>CAVOUU010000001.1:0-1024276 GCA_963699695.1 uncultured Acidobacteriota bacterium
ATCGCGATAAAGTTGCGCCGGAAGATTCAAGCTAGTAGCTAGTAGCTAAAAGCTGCTTCAAGTTGTCGGTGATCTTACCGCGGGGGATCCACCCGTTCCCATCCCGAACACGGAAGTTAAGCCCCGCAGGGCCGATGGTACTGCACGCGCCAAGTGTGTGGGAGCGTAGGTCGTTGCCGGCATTAAATAAAGGCCAGTCTGAGAAATCAGATTGGCCTTTTCCTTTTGGCGTTGTGGAGAGCGAGATCCTTCGCAAAGAACGCTCAGGATTTCGGCAGAAGCCTCCCGCGCGCAACGAACGCGCGCTCACGCCTTCCAAGCGCCTCAACTCTACGGATTCGCGGGCGCGCTCAATAGCTCACAATGCTCGACGCACTTTACTGTGCTGGCCTCGACAGTGGCTTTCTTTTTGCCGTGAAAATCGGTGTCGGGGAGGATCAGGAGGGTTTGCGTACCATTGGCGACGTTAAAAGTGCAGTTGAAGCTCATGGACTGGACGCCACGTTCTTTGCAGCCGGTCTGGTCGAGGGCGTCGGTGAGGGTTACGGTCTTGTCGTAGACCTGATCGGCAAGATGCGATGGCAGCAGAGCGACCGTCAGCGGAATGGGCGACTTAATCTTCAGGCTGAGTTCCTGGCCGTCGTGGTCTGGAGTCATCAGACTGTAGACCTTGGGAACCGTCGTGATCCGATATTTTTCGTTGAGGATGCGGCGCCACTGGAACTCAGGCTGAAGGCAACGGTAGTACTGGACATGGAGATCGTTGGGGGAAATGAATTGCCGCACTCCGGGTCCTAGGATGGCGCCAATGGTTGAGAGGACGGGCTTCTCGGGCCTGCGCTCATCGCGGAAGGTGATGACCATCCGCCGTTCGGAGGGAAGGTGGCATTCGTAAATCGCGCTGGTGACATGCTCCTTTACGCAGAGGAAGCTGAAATCCGCAGGGGCTCCGGGGCTCCGCACGGCGGCGTTCCATTCGTCGGCCCAGGTCATGGCCACGGTGACGGGGTATCTGGAGTCGATTTTCACATGCATGTCGCCGCCCCCGACAGGGGGAAAGTAGACTTGGCCGGCGTGCAGGCTGGCGGGCTCCAAGGGGATCGTCTCGCTGTTGGCGGCAATCCAGATAGTGCGATTTTGCGCAGACGAGCTCGCAGCCAAAGCGCACAACAACAGCGCGGCGAAAAGCGAAAGTTTCCTCATCCTAGAAGTATTGGCTGGGTCCACGCGCGTACCCTAGCGAATTCGCGAGAGCAGGATTACGAAGGTACCAAGAGCCCGTGATCAGGGTAGGATGGCGATGTGTGGGGCTCCTTCGGCTTCGCTCAGCGTAAACAGCGGTGCGTTGCCAGCCCGAAATAAAGGCCAGTCTGAGAAATCAGATTAGCCTTTTCCCTTTAGTGCTTTGTCATTCCTCCTGTCTCGCTTCGCTCGCGCGCCGGAATGACAACCCTTTATCGTCCCTTTCCATTTTGGAAAAGCGGGTTCCAGTTCGATACTTTGAAGTTACTCGGCGGAACGCCTGGGCGGAGTAGGGCTCATGTTCTGGCAGGATCTGCCGATCTTGCCTTCAGGGACGGGAGGTTCTTATGAGTCTATCCATTTCCAGCGTGGCCACGACGGCGGCGGTAACGGCGGCAAATTCGGGTGTGGCGGCGGCTGCGCCGGTTCCGCAGAAGGTGCAGCAGTCGACCCGAACGGCGACTGCGGACGCGGTGACGCTAACCGCGGCGCAGCAGGTTTATCAACTTTATAACCAGGGCAACAGTGTAACCCAGATCGCGACCAGCCTGAGCTTGAGCGTCAGTTTGGTGAATAATTATTTGGGGATTAACGCGAGCGGAGGCTAGAGGCGGTCGCGCCGTCGCGCATGCGTTATAGAGCGACGCCGACTTGGCTCTGATGCTCGTGTCAAGCGGTCCTTCCCTGCCTGAAACTCCGCCGAAACCTGTCAAGCCCCCAATCCGTTCCAATTCCCGCTTCCCCATTCATAACAACGGAGATATATTTTTCTGTTTCGTGTCCCAATCGCCCGATCCAAATTGATATAATAAATATATAGACTTACTTTTAAGCTAAGGCGTGGCCCTCGGGGCTGCGCCTTTCTTTTTTGGGGAACCGGCACAACGAATGGATGAATGCAAGAACTTCAAAAGCTACAAGCAGCGCGGAGAATGGGTCGAACTCCGCTTTATGGCCACCGCCGCCGAGCGCGGCTTTCCCATCCTCAAGCCCTGGGGAGACACTCGTCCCTACGACGTCGCCATCGATTACGGCCCTAACTTCCTCCGCATCCAGGTGAAATCCACCGCCTGCCGCACCGGTACCGGATACTTCTGCCAATGCAAGCCCCACTACCTTAAGAAACAGGACTACACTCTCGACCAAGTCGATCTCTTCGCCGCGTATGTGATCCCCGTCCAGGCGTGGTATCTCATCCCCGCCGCAGTCCTCCTCGGCCCCGAACGCAAATCCGGCATCATGCTCTACCCCGTCGACCCGCTGAAGAAAGACCGGTATCGCTACGAAGCCTACAAAGAAGCCTGGCAGTTGCTCTACAAAAGTCGGAGGGCGCTAGTCGCTCTCATAAAGCATCGCTGACGAGCCGCGGAGCGGCGGCATAATTTAGCCGAAGCGCATGACAGTCCGTTAGCGCGAGGGTAGAGACGAGAGAAGGCAGGCAAAAATGATGGGAATCTCTATTCCAATTTTGGGAACACGAACGGCGTACTCTGCCCCTCGGCCGACGTACGGCTTAGCTCACGCCCGTACACTCGCATCGGAGTCACTTGTTACCGAGGTAATTTTCTACTGAAGCAGCGCTTGATTGACAATTTAGTAGGAAGCCAGAAAGTAACGTTGAATAGCTCGCTTCGAGTCGGAAGCCGAACGAAATAGAATTACAATCCCGTCAGCTGGTATTGGAGAGACCCGCATGAAAACCGGAACGCTTTCGACCCTGGAGCAACAAATAATCTGCTTTTTGGAAAATCCGGAGGTGGGGCACAACCTGCCAGAAATCGTGAAATCATTGCGCGAGTTCGCGGACGATGCCTCTATAAAAGCGGCTCTACATCGACTTAGCGCGGAAGGAATTCTGCAAATCACGCCTGAGTGGGAGTTCCGGGCTGCCGCGGCTGCGCGTTAACTCCGCAAAATATTCTTGCTCTTTTCCCGGATAGCTGACACAATACCGCTTCCCCTGAATCAACCTTTGGGCCCGTAACTGAATCCAATCCAATATGGCTGACGGCGAAATGATGAAGGTTCTGGAAACCACATTGAGCATCTTACAAGACCGGGACGAGTTGGGCTTCTCGGACTTAGCGCGACGTGTCATTAAGCAGGCACAGGTCGACGAAGCGACCGCAAAGGCGGCAATCTTGCGCCTCAATTGCGAGGGCGAACTGGAGATTACCTCCGACTGGTCGGTGCGCCTGCTTCAACGAGCGCTGCAGACAGTCGCCGCCTAGAAGAGTTTTCTTTTGTCCTACAGTTCGCTCGCTCCCCCGGGTCGGGAAGACCGTCTGATTGCTGAAAGCAAGCCCGGCGACTATCGCGAGCCCGCCCAACGCGATTACGACCGTATCCTTTATTCCTCCGCACTTCGCCGACTAGGCGGAGTTACACAAGTGGTGGCTTCCCACGAAGGCCATGTCTTCCACAACCGTCTGACGCATTCAATGCGGGTCGCGCAGATCGGTCGCCGGCTCGCTCAGCGATTTCTCAAGAAATTCGCGAAGGAAACGCAACAGGTCGGGGGGATAGACCCCGACGTTGTGGAGGCTGCAGCACTAGCGCACGACTTAGGGCACCCTCCATTCGGGCACATCGCGGAGGAAGAGCTCCGCGAATGCGTGGTCAAGCAGAATGTACTGGATGGCTTCGAAGGTAACGCGCAATCATTCCGGATCGTGACAAAGCTGGCCCTTCGCGCAAAAGAGCCGGGACTCAATTTGACTCGGGCGACCCTAAACGCTCTTTTGAAATATCCGTGGACTCGACAATCGGAGGGCTACAAGAAGGAGAAGTACGGACTGTACCACTCCGAGAGAGAGCATTTTAATTTCGCCCGCGGACTTCACCCATCCGGGGATGAGCGCAAAAGTGCAGAGGCAGAGACAATGGACTGGGCGGATGATGTTACCTACGCAGTCCACGATGCTGAAGACTTTTACAGAGCGCGACTAATTCCACTAGACAGACTCGCTTCGCTCGACGACGAATCAGAGCGTCGTCGCTTCTTTGACGGAATGTATGATCGTCCGGATCTAGCGAAGCAAATGGGGGCCACTTCACGCCACGAACTTGAAGAAGCCTTTAACAAGGTCATTACGGCGTTCCCTATATCGGAGCCGTACACCGGCAGCCGCGAGCACCGATCGAGGCTCAGAGACTTTTCCTCCAATCTGATCGGGCTCTTCGTAAATGCAATCGAACTGCACATGCCAACAGAACCGAATCAACGCTTCGTCAACATAAAGAACCTTCAAAGCCTACAAGTGCGAATCCTGAAGGCCCTTACATGGTTCTATGTTATTTATAATCCCGCGCTGGCGACTCAACAGTACGGGCAGCGAAAGATGATTCGAGAGCTTTTCGAAATATTCGGCAATGCAGCAGCGGCAAGCAAGGAAGGAGAACGCAACATCATTCCTTTGGCCTTTCGGGATGAGATTTCCGATAACAAAGGCAACTCGGCTGCACTCACCAGAATCGTCACCGACATGGTCTCGGGAATGACGGAACAGGGCCTCATCAAGCTTTACCGCAGACTCACGGGGATCGATATGGGATCAATTCTCGACTATGGGCATGGCGGCTAAATTAGCCCGCTGCTATTACACTCCCACCGCCTCCGGCTTCCCCGCCAGCAACTGACGCAGCACATACTGCAGAATGCCGCCGTTGGCGTAGTAGAGCGCTTCTTGCGGAGTGTCGATGCGGACGAGAGCTTCGAACTCGACATCTTTTCGGGCGGACGATGCGTCCGCCGCTCCGCCTTTTCCCGAAGGCTTCGCGCGGACTTTTACTTTCTGTCCCGCAGCGTAATGCTCGATCAGATTGCGGGCGCCGGTGATTTCGAATACCTCTTCGCCGGTCAGTCCGAGCGACTCGGCGTTCTGTCCAGCTAGAAATTGCAGCGGGAGAATTCCCATGCCTACCAGATTTGAGCGATGGATGCGCTCGTAGCTTTCGGCGATCACGGCTGAAACTCCGAGCAGGCGCGGACCTTTGGCGGCCCAGTCGCGGGAGGAGCCTGATCCGTACTCTTTGCCAGCAAGAATAATCAGCGGCGTGCCTTCGGATTGATATTTTTGTGAGGCGTCGAAGATGGACATTTCCTGATTAGTGGGCAGGTGGCGGGTGAATCCGCCTTCGGTTGCTACCAGCTTGTTGCGCAGGCGAACGTTGGCGAAGGTGCCGCGCACCATGACTTCATGATTGCCGCGGCGCGAGCCGTAGGAGTTGAAGTCGGCGGGCTTGACGCCGTGCTCTTGCAAATATTTTCCGGCAGGGCCGTCTTTCTTAATCGATCCCGCCGGAGAAATGTGGTCGGTGGTGACGCTGTCTCCGAGGACAGCCAATGCGCGGGCTGCGTGGATGTCGGCGACGGGGGAGGGTTGAATCTTCATGTCGTCGAAGTATGGAGCGCGGCGGATGTAGGTGGAATCTTTTTCCCAGGCGTAGGTCTGGCCTTTGGGGACATTGAGGCCGCGCCAGCGCTCGTCTCCAGCGAAAACTTCGGAGTAACTCTTGGAGAACATTTCGGCGGTCACGGAGTGCTCGACGGCTTCTTCGACTTCGCGCTGCGTAGGCCAAATGTCGGCGAGATAAACCGGCTTGCCGTCTTTGCCATTGCCGAGGGGGTCTTTGTGGAGGTCGGTGTCGATACGTCCGGCGAGGGCGAAGGCGACGACGAGTGGCGGGGACATGAGGTAGTTGGCGCGAACTTCGGAGTTGATGCGGCCTTCGAAATTGCGATTGCCGGACAGGACGCTGGCGACGACGAGATCTTTTTCGTCGATGGCCTGTGAGACCTCGGTGGGGAGCGGGCCGGAGTTGCCGATGCAGGTCGTGCATCCATATCCCACAATATTGAATTTTAATTTTTCGAGATACGGCATCAGCCCGGCATTCTCCAGGTAATCGCGCACCACTTTGGAGCCCGGAGCCAGTGAAGTCTTCACCCAGGGCGGAACTTGCAGGCCTTTTTCAACGGCCTTTTTCGCCACCAACCCCGCGCCAATCATTACCGAGGGGTTCGACGTATTCGTACACGAAGTGATGGCAGCAATCACCACGCTGCCGTGCTTGAGAGAATCCTTCACGCTGGCCGGCACGTGTTCGTGGACGTTGGGATCTTCTACGCCGACGGCCGCTGGATTGCCGCCTTCCTGCTCCCAAGTCGCGGAGGTTCCGACTTTTGCGGTTTGAGTTCCAGTCGCAGCCGCAGTGGCTGCGGCGGATTTCGGCTTGATCAATGTGGGCAGAGCCTTGTTGAATGACTCGCCGGCTTGAGAGAGGATGACGCGATCTTGCGGGCGCTTTGGTCCGGCGAGGCTGGGCTCGACGGTGGAGAGATCGAGTGCGAGCAGTTCGGAGTATTCGGCTTGGGGAGTTTTGTCGTCGTGGAAGAGGCCTTGCTCGCGGCAGTAAGCTTCAACCAGCGCGATCTGTTCGGTGGTACGTCCGCTGAGCTTTAGATACTTCAGAGTTTCTTTATCCACGGGGAAGATGCCGCAGGTTGCGCCGTATTCGGGCGACATGTTGGCGATGGTGGCGCGATCGGCGAGAGGAAGATCCTGAAGGCCGGGACCGAAGTACTCGACGAATTTGCCGACGACGCCGTGCTTGCGCAGCATCTCGGTGATGGTAAGCACAAGGTCAGTGGCCGTCGCGCCTTCGCGCAGGCGTCCGGTGAGCTTTACGCCGACGACCAGCGGAATCAGCATGGAGACCGGCTGCCCGAGCATCGCGGCCTCGGCCTCGATACCGCCGACGCCCCAGCCGAGAACGCCGAGTCCGTTGATCATTGTTGAATGAGAATCTGTGCCTACGAGAGTGTCGGGGCTGGCGATGTTTTTGCCGTCTGCCGATTGGACGAAGACGACGCGGGCGAGGTATTCGAGGTTGACCTGGTGGACGATGCCGGTGTCGGGGGGGACGATGGCGAGGTTGCGGAATCCGGTTTGGCCCCAGCGGAGGAAGGAGTAACGCTCTTTGTTGCGCTGGAATTCGAGCAGGGCGTTCATGTCGAAGGCGGAGGCGGTGCCGAATTCGTCGACCTGCACCGAGTGGTCGATGACGAGTTCGACGGGCTGCAGCGGGTTGATGAGGCCGGGATCGCCGCCGAGGGTTTTCATGGCGTCGCGCATGGCGGCGAGATCGACCACGCAGGGGACGCCGGTGAAATCCTGAAGGAGAACGCGGCTGGGGGTGAAGGCGATTTCTTTGTCGGGCTTGGAATTTTTATTCCAGGCGGCGAGGGCGCGGATGTCATCTTTTTTGACGTTGCGGGCGTCTTCGGTGCGCAACAGGTTTTCGAGCAGGATGCGCAGCGAGAAAGGCAGGTGCTTGGTCGAGATGCCTTGCTTGTCGAGCGCGTCGAGGCGGTAGATTTCGTACTCTTTGTTGCCGACTTTGAGGGATGCGCGGGAGCTGAAACTGTTTGAGGACATGATGGCCTTCTTTATACGAAATGCCGCGCTGTCTGGGGGCCGGAGGGTTGTGATGGATCTCCGGCCGTGGGGATCAGAGCGGGACACCGGAACTTATAAGTTTAGCTGGTTTGGGGCGGAATGCGTAGGGAGGGGGTGGGGGCATCTCTCGGGGACTCCGGGCGGAAAGCAGATTCCTCCTGTCTCGCTGCGCTCGCGCGTCGGAATGACAAAGTTCAGGGGGTGGCGTGCTCCTCGCCGTTTTCCATCTCTCCAAATGTTGGTTTAACTTTGTTTAGCTGTTGGCAATACTACGTAATATAGATATAGCCCAACTACACATCGTGGCTCGCTGATCCGGCTGCATGCGCATCATGGGGGATGGCACGCTCGCCCGTTATGCGGGGCAACCCTCCGCCGATCGGAGAACTCCATGCGGCAGTTCGAAAGATGTATGGGAGTTGCAGGGGTCCTTCAGTCGCGCAAAGGGCGCGCTCCTTCAGGATGACAGGGCTGGGACTATTCCAAATTTTGTGGGGATGGCTGGGAACAGCAGGTTTCTCCACTCGCCGTCGCTGCGCTCCGGGCTCGGTCGAAATGACAGGGGGTTGGGCATCTTCCAGTAAAGTCTCCGCGCAAGATTGGGTAGGGATGGTAGTGCAGAGGGTCTTCAGTCGCGCAAGGGGCGCGCTCTTTCAGGATGACAGAGCTGAGACTATTCCAAATTTTGTGGGGATGGCTGGGAACAGCAGGTTTCTCCGCTCGCCGTCGCTGCGCTCCGGGCTCGGTCGAAATGACAGGGGTTGGGTGCATCTTCCAGTAAAGTCTCCGCGCAAGATTGGGTAGGGATGGTGGTGCAGGGGTCCTTCAGTCGCGCAAAGGGCGCGCTCTTTCAGGATGACAATTCGGAGGAGGTGTCTTATGGGCGAGATGAGGGATGGCCCATGGTTGCGGCCTCCAAACTTGGTATGGAAAGAATCCATCCTGCTAACTTCCTACCGCATCGAAGATGTCGGGTAAAGGAGGTCTGTATGGATCGCACGATTTCTACGAAGGAACTGAAGACGAAGCTGGACGGGAAGCATGGGGTCGTAGTGGTTGAGACGCTTGCGCCAGAGCGATATGGCGAGGCGCACATTCCCGGGGCTTTGAATATTCCGCCGGAGCGAGTGAAGGAACTTGCGCCGCAGTTGTTACCTAATAAGGATGCGGAGATTGTGACTTACTGCTCGAACAATCATTGACACGCCAGTTCATACGCTGCCCGTGAATTGGCGGCGATGGGTTATACGAATGTGGCGCATTATCCCGAAGGCAAACGAGGGTGGATGGAAGCCGGGCTTGACGTTGGAACTGCGCGCGGGTGGAGCAGGCGTCCAGGTAGGCGCAGGCGGAGAAGATTAATTCGTCGCGCAGGGCGTCGAATTGTGTCTCGGGAGCGCTCGATTCGAGCAGGATGCGAATGACTCCGGCCATCGACGATTGCAGCATGGCCGCTACCAGGGATGGGTCGGTGGCGAGCGGATTGGAAGCGGTGCGCAACATCTGAACGATGGCTTTGTGGAAGCGGGCCGCGATCTGCTGCACGATTTTTGCGCCGTCCACGTCGGAGCTGACGGAGTAGAGAGCGGCGCTGGTTTTGGCGACTTTCATCTTGGCATTGAGGAACGCGATGATGAGGGCGGTTGCCATCTCGCGAAGAGTTTTGCCTTCCTGTTCGCGGCAGGCGAGCTCGACGGCTTCGGCCACGTCGGTAAGGTGACTTTTTAAGGCGGCCTGAAGAAGAGATTTTTTGTTGGGGAAATATTGGTATAGGGTGCCCACTGATACGCCCGCGCGGAAAGCCACATTCGTGGTGGTGAGCCGTTCCTTCCCGAGGCGAAGCAAAACCTGAATAGTGGCTTTGAGAATGGCGTCGACACTGGCCACGGAACGGGCTTGCACAGGCGATTTACGCGGCTCTAAGACGCTGGATACACGCTGCGGCAAATGCGAACTCCTAACCTGAAGCTTTCTTCATCTAATCCACAAGTAAAGCAGAACTGAGCGAAACTGGCAACCTGCCGGAGGAGAAAATTGAAATGACGAAACAGGCGAACCTTGGCGGCGCGTTCACCTTTCCGGGAACTTCGATGACGGTGAACCGCATGGGATACGGCGCGATGCAACTGGCTGGCCCTGGAGTGTGGGGACCTCCACGCGATCGGGAGGCTGCGGTGAGCGTGTTGCGGGAAGCGGTAGCGGCGGGGGTGAATCACATCGACACCAGTGATTTTTATGGGCCGCACGTAACGAACCAGATTATTAAGGAGGCGCTGCATCCGTATGCGGACGGACTGGTGATTGTGACCAAAGTTGGAGCGCGGCGCGGGCCGGATCAATCGTGGCTGCATGGGCGGTCGCGTCAGGATGTGATCGAGGCGGTGCATGACAATCTGCGGAACCTCGGCGTCGAGGCTATCGACGTGGTGAATCTGCGGGCTGGAGGAATGATGGGGCCGGAGGAGGGATCGATCGAAGAGCCGATGACGGCGTTGGCGGAGCTCAAGGGTAAGGGACTGATTCGGCAGCTTGGATTGAGCAACGTGAACCGCAAGCAATTGGCCGAGGCGCAGGCGATTACGGAGATCGTGTGCGCGCAGAATTTTTACAACGTGGCGCATCGCGAGGATGACGGATTTGTTGATGCGCTGGCGAAGCAGGGGATTGCATATGTGCCGTTCTTTCCGCTTGGCGGATTTACGCCGCTGCAGTCGTCGGTTCTTGATGAGGCGGCAGCAACGTTGAAGGTCACGCCGATGCAGGTTGCGCTGGCGTGGCTGTTGCAGAGGGCGCCGAATGTTTTGTTGATTCCGGGGACGTCGTCGGTGAAGCATCTTCGGGAGAATTTGCAGGCGGCCGCGCTCGAGATTCCGGAGGGAATTTTGGGTGAGTTGAATTCGATTGGGGAGGCGAGTGGGGAGGGGAAGGGGTCGGCGGTGGCATCGTAGGGCCGGGCTATTGTCAAACGTCCACTTCGACTTCGCTCAGGGCAGGCTCTGCGGGACGAGGATCGATCGTTTCACTCCACCTCGCCGCCTGCGCTGATTCGCGGAGGGCATGAGGTTCTGGGGCTGGTGCGGTCTGATGAGGCGGCGAAGTCACTGGCTGCGGCTGGGGGGAAGGTTCATCGCGGTGATCTTGAAGATCTGGAGAGCTTGCGGAGTGGGGCTGCGGCTGCGGATGGCGTAATTCATACCGGGTTCATCCATGATTTTTCGAGGTTCAAGGAAGTGTGCGAGATTGACCGGAGGGCGATTGAGGCGCTGGGTGAGGCGCTGGCTCGATCGGAGGAAGGCAGAAGTCAAAAGCAAAGTCAAAGGCGTCGGACAGGAGGGTCCGACCCACGCGGGCTGCGGCCGTTGATTGTGACCTCGGGGACGGGGCTGGTTGCGCCGGGGCGGCTGGCGACGGAAGAAGATGAGGGGACGCTGACCTCGAAGGATTTTCCGCGGGCGGCGACGGAGGAAGCGGTGCGATCGTTGGCGGAGCGAGGCGTGCGGGTGTCGTTGGTGAGGCTGCCGCCGTCGGTGCATGGGGAGGGCGATCACGGGTTCGTTCCGATACTCATCCGCACGGCGAGGGAAAAGGGAGTTTCGGCGTATGTGGGCGATGGAAGGAATCGCTGGCCGGCGGTGCATCGACTGGACGCTGGGGCGCTTTACCGGTTGGTGATTGAGCAGGGTGCCGAGAAGCCGCGGTATCACGGAGTTGGCGAGGAGGGAGTTGAGTTCCGGAAAATTGCCGAGGTGATTGGGAGGCGGCTGAATCTTCCGGTGGTTTCAAAATCGGTGGAGGAGGCGGCGAGTCATTTTGGATGGTTTGCGCAGTTTGCGGGGCTTGACTGTCCGGCATCGAGCCGGCTAACCCAGGAATGGGTGGGATGGCGGGCTGGCCAGCCGGGGCTGATTCAGGATTTGGATCAGGAGCATTATTTTAGGGGTTGAGTTTGCGCTCAGGGTCGGAATTCAAAATCAGAATCAAGACCAGAATCAAAATCAAGATCAAAATCAAAATCAAAATCAAAATCAAAATCAGAATCAGAATCAAAATCAAGATCAGAATCAAAGGCGTCGGACAGGAGTGTCCGACCCACATGGGCTGTGGCCTATTAGCGGGCGGCGGTCCAGACTTGGTAGGCGACGACTGCCATCATAAATAGAAGATAGACGCGGAGGGCCCAGAAGAGGGCGAGTTCACCGCCTTTGAGGTGACGGCGGGGGATGGGGTGTTTCTTGGCTTTTACGAGCTGATCGGGTTCGAGGGACGATAGCACCCAGGTTTGGTCGGAGGGGAATGCGGGCTTTGGCTCGGTCATTTGTGGGCCTCGGAGCGCGATGCTTGCGATGACACCTTAATAGTATGCCTGAATTGCGCGCCGCTGCCGGCAAAGCCTGTCGAGCTTCGACTGGACAGCGCCTTCGCGCCGGTCAGGGCAGGCTTAGGACGGCTGTCCCTACAGGAGCTTTTTTTGGCGACTGCCGTTAGTTTGACTCCGGATTCCACCTTAGAGTAGTGCGGTGGGTGGTTAGGGTAGAATCTTCGAGGCCGGGGCAGTATCGAAAGCGGCCTTGATCGCATGAGCATGAAAGTTCGTAAAGCAGTGTTTCCCGCCGCAGGACTTGGCACACGTTTTTTACCTGCCACCAAGGCGCAGCCGAAAGAGATGCTTCCGCTGGTGGATAAGCCGATCATCCAGTATGGCGTGGAAGAGGCGATGGCTTCGGGCTGCGACCAGATTTTGATTATTACAGGGCGCGGCAAGCAGGCGATTGAAGATCATTTTGACGTGAGCTACGAACTCGAGACGATGCTCGAGCAGCGCGGAAAAACCGATCTGCTGAAGATTGTGCGCTCGATTTCGGACATGATTCACGTGGCGTACGTCCGCCAGAAAGAAGCGCTGGGATTGGGACATGCGGTGCTGATGGCGCGCGAGCTGGTGGGCAACGAGCCGTTTGCGGTGCTGCTGGCGGATGACGTGATTGATGCCAAGGTTCCGTGCCTGAAGCAGATGGCGGAAGTGTTTGAGCAGACGCAATGTTCGGTACTGGCCACGCAGATTATTGAAGGGAAGATGATTTCTTCCTATGGCGTGCTGGACGTGAAGCCGGTGGATAGCCGGTTTGGCGAGCGGCTGTTTGAGATTAAGAATATGGTGGAGAAGCCGAAGCCGAAAGATGCGCCTTCGAATTTGGCGATTATTGGACGATACATTTTGACGCCGGCGATTTTCGATTGCCTGGCGAATACTGCGGCGGGAGCGGGCGGGGAGTTGCAGTTGACCGACGGCATGCGAACCCTGCTGCAAAAAGAAAAAATGTACGCCTACGTGTATGAGGGGCGGCGGCACGATACTGGTGACAAGCTGGGATTTTTGAAGGCGACCGTGGAATTCGCGCTGAAGCGCGACGATTTGGGCGAGCCGTTTCGTGAGTATTTGAAGGGGTTGAAGCTGTAGCGTTGGAGCCCGATCACGGGTCAAATTCAATCAACCACGAACGGCACGAAGGTGCACTAAGGAGTGCTGCTAGCTAACGGCTGAATTTTTTAACTTCTTTGATTTTTCTTCCACGCCGCGGGCGAGTTTTTCTTTGTGAGCGATGAGCTTCTTGGCGATCGCCTCATTCGCTAATCCGATAATTTGCGCGGCGAGAATTCCGGCGTTGGTTGCGCCGGGCTTGCCGATGGCGACGGTGGCGACGGGAATGCCGGCGGGCATTTGGACGGTGGCGAGGAGAGAGTCCATGCCTTGCAGCGAGGTGGAGGGGATGGGCACGCCGATTACGGGCAGCGTGGTGTGAGCGGCGATGACGCCGGCGAGGTGCGCGGCGCCGCCGGCTCCGGCGATGATGACCTGGATGCCGCGTCCGGCGGCCTTGCGGGCGTAGTCGGCGGTGCGGTCGGGGGAGCGGTGGGCGGAGGTTACGTCGATTTCGTAGGCGATGCCGAATTCTTCGAGGGCTTTCGCGGCTTCGCGCATGATCTCGAGATCGGAGTCGCTGCCCATGACGATGGATACCAATATTGTGCTCATCTAGTTTTATTTCCTTTTATTTCTTCAGGATGATTTGTTAGGGCGCGGGCCGCGATGTCTTTGCGGTAGGTCGCGCCGCTGAATCTAATTTTGTCACATGCAGCGTAAGCGTTTTTCACAGCGGTGGCCAGCTCGGGCGCGTGGGCGGAAACACCTAAGACGCGGCCGCCAGCAGTGTAGAACTCGCCATCACGTTGCGATGTTCCAGCATGAAAGATTTTCACTCCTTCGACTGCTGCGGCCTGACTGAGTCCAACAATATTTTTGCCGACCTCGAAGGTGCCGGGATAACCTCCCGAGGCCATCACTACGCAGACTGCGGCGTCGCGTGACCATTTGAAATCGCCGTCGCTGATGCGGCCTTCGATTGAGGCTTCGAGAGCGTCGAGCAGATCGCTTTCGAGGCGCATGAGGATGGGCTGCGTTTCGGGATCGCCAAAGCGGCAGTTGAATTCTAGAACCATGGGACCGCGAGCGGTCATCATGAGGCCGCAGTAGAGAACGCCTTTGTATTCCGCGCCTTCGGATTTCATTCCGGCGACGACGGGGCGCGCGATGTGATTGACAAGCCAGTCGCGCATTTTGTCGTCGATGATCTCGGAGGTAGAATACGCGCCCATGCCGCCCGTATTGGGGCCGGTGTCGCCATCGCCGATGCGCTTGTGGTCCTGGGCGGCGACGAGAGGGACGACGCGTTCGCCGTCACTGAAGACGAGGAAAGAGAGCTCGTCACCTTTGAGAAATTCTTCGAGGACGACGCGCGCGCCGGCTTCGCCCACCATTTTGCCGCTGAGCATTTCTGCGGCGGCGATGGCGGCCTCTTCTTTGGTTGCGGCGATGACTACGCCTTTGCCGGCTGCGAGTCCATCGGCTTTTATGACGATGGGAACGTGAAAATGAGAAAGTGCGGTGCGGACTTCGTCGACGGAATCGCAGATGGCGTAGTGTGCGGTGGGAATGCGGTGACGCTGCAAGAATTCTTTGGCGAAACTTTTGCTGGATTCGAGTTGCGCAGCGGCGGCGGTGGGGCCGAAGACGGGCCAGCCGCGGCGGGTGAATTCGTCGACGACTCCGAGGGTGAGGGGGAGTTCGGGGCCGACGACGGTGAGATCGGGCTGGAGGCGCTCGCCGAGCGCGATCATGGATTGAAGGCTTTTGAGATCGACGGGAAGGCATTCGGCTTCTTCGGCAATGCCTCCGTTGCCGGGGGCGCAGTAAAGCTGAGAGATGCGCGAGGATTGGCGCAGCTTCCATGCCAACGCGTGCTCGCGTCCGCCGCCGCCGAGGATCAGAACCTTCATAGGAGAGAGATTCAAGGTTAGGGTAGAGGCGGAAGTTGTGTCAACGCGGGTGCGTGCCGGGTGGACTTTTCAAATGTCGAGTCTTAGGAGTCTTGCATTCATCCTATGCTCAGCGAGACGCTTGTCCCGCGCTTCGTTCCTTTGCTTCTCCGACTGATCAAAGGTAGCGAATATCGAAAGGAACATGCATACAAATACGGCTACGAATATGGCTGTAAATCGGGCGGCTTCCATGTCAGGTCCTAGCAAACAGTTTACAACAACGCAATATTAGGACACTACGACCTGATGGTCAGATTTATCCATTAACTATGCTTAAGGCCTGAGTCGTATAATCTTTGCGATGATTACCGTATCCAAAGAGGATTACCTGAAGGCCATTCTTGAGGCCGAAAGCGAAGGTGAATCGGTCATTTCGGCACGGCTGGCGGATTGGCTGAAGGTGTCTGCGCCGGCGGTGACGATGGCGGTGCGGCGGCTGAAGAAAGATGGGCTGGTTCGGGTGCAGGCGGACGGTCATGTTCGTCTGACAGCGGCCGGGCGCAAGATTGCCCACAAGCTGACGCTGCGGCATCATTTGATCGAGCGCATGCTGGCGGAACTTTTTGGGATGGAGTGGTGGAAGGTGCATGATGAGGCGGAGCGGCTGGAGCATGCGGTGTCGCCGGATTTTGAGGCTAAGCTTTTGGCAAAGCTGGGCAGGGGCGGGAAGTGTCCGCATGGAAATTTGAGCGAGATGGAGTCGCCGGGAAGCAGGCGGCATCGCGGGTTGGTGCTGCTGGCGGATGCGCCGGAGGGAGCGGCTTATGCGGTGAGTGGAATTTATGAGCGCGACCGGCAACTGCTGGAATTCCTGGAGGCGCGGGGGATTCGTCCGGGGGCGAGGTTGAAATTGATTGCGCGGAATTACGATCAGACGCTCAGTTTGTCGACTTCGTTGGGGAATGTATCTTTGGGGCGGGCGGCGGCGGAGCGGGTGTGGGTGTCGGCGGCGGAGCAGAAATCTAATCGCGTGTCAGCCTGACAGCTTGCGCAATCCTACCGGTACATTCGGGCACCCCGCCCGTGGCTTTCCTATACCTCATTAAACCAATCTCAATCTGGTTAACTATAGTTTATTTGGTCGTGTATACTTGCGCTAATCTGCTTGGGCACTCTGCTGCCGGTAGATAAGAGCCTGCCCTGATCCGCAACCGATGAAGCCTGTCGACGCCGAAGAACAGATCGTAATTACTCACGAGGATGTCGATCGCGCGCATGATCGGGATCGTGTGTCGAAGGCGCGGGCGCGACGTGGATTTTCGTCGAAGGTACGGTTGCTGTGGCTGCTGGTAGGCCCTGGCGTCTTGGTGATGCTGGGAGAGAACGACGGGCCCAGCATGCTGGCTTATGCCGCGACGGGCGCGCGGTTTGGTGTTGGTTTTTTTCTTCCCTTCGTAGTGCTCACGTTCGTGATGGCGATTGTGGTGCAGGAGATGACCGTCCGGCTGGGGGCGGCGACGCATCGGGGACATGCCGAGCTGATCTTCGAGCGCTTCGGTCCGTTCTGGGGATGGTTTTCGATGATCGATCTGGGGATCGGAAACTTTCTGACGCTGATTACTGAGTTCATTGCGATTCGAGCGGGGCTGGGATTTTTTGGAGTGCCGCCGTGGGCGGCGGTTTTGCTGGCGCTGGTTGTGCTTTATGCGGCGCTGATGAGCCATCGATACTGGACGTGGGAGAGGATTACGCTAGCGGCGGCGGCATTCAACCTGATTTTTATTCCGGTTGCGCTGATGACGCATCCGAACTGGGGTTCGGTGGGCCACGCGATGCTGACCTGGCATCCATTGCCGGGTTTCAACAAAGAGACGCTGCTGCTTGTGCTCGCCGACATTGGCGCGACGGTGACGCCGTGGATGCTTTTCTTTCAGCAGAGCGCGACTGTCGACAAAGGGATGACGACGAAGGACATTCGATACGGGCTCATCGATACGGTGTTGGGCGCGGCGCTGGCGACCATAGCGGCGATTGCGACGATTCTGGCCACGGCTCCGTTGTTTGCGCACGTCATGAGCGCAGAGAATTTTCAGGCGGCGCAGTTTGCCCAGGCGTTGCAGCCGCTGATCGGGAGATTTGGAGCGTCGTTGTTTGCGCTCGGGATGGTTGAGGCGGGTATTGTGGCGGCGATTACGATTTCGACTTCGTCGGCTTATGCGTTCGGCGAAGTGGCGCATAAACCTCACAGTTTGAATTTGCCGATGGGCGAAGGGAAATCTTTTTATGGCGTGCTGACGGTTTGCGCGGTGGCGGCGGCGGCGATTGTGCTGATTCCGGGGCTGCCGCTGGTGTATGTGGTGCTGGTGGTGAATGTGGTGGCGGTGCTGGCGATGCCTCCGGCGCTGGTGTTTTTGTACATGCTGGTGAATGACAAAGAAATTATGGGGGATTTGGTGAGCCCGCCGTGGGCGAACGTTTTGGCGGGGGGAGTCGTGTTCGTGCTGACGGCGGCGGGGATTTTGTTTGGAGTGAGTGTGATTGCTCCGAATGTGTTTGCGATGTTGGGTGGGAAGTGACCGGGGCTAAAGCCCGGATCATTTTTTAAGACTTTTCGCGGCGCTGAAGCGCCGCTCTTCCACGGTTAGCCGGCTTGGGACGTCGCTTCCACACTTGCTAGTTGCTCTAAAATTGTGCGCAGAGTGCGGAGGACGTCTTCCGCTGCTGTGGCTTTCAAAGCGAATTTCAACATTCCATCCGGAGTGAACTGGGCGCCGCGCTGCGCGGATACGAAGCGGGCTAGCTGTTCGGGATCGACGGCGGCGTTCTGTTGGAACTTCAGGGTAACGAAGTCGCGCTTGCGTTCGATCGCGTTGACACCAACTTTCATGCACAAAAGTTTTAGCGAAGCGTAATCGAGCAGGTTGCGGACTGCGGCTGGTGGTGGGCCGTAGCGGTCTTGCAACTCGGCGGAAACGTCGGTGAGCTGGGCTTCGGTTTCGACGCGGGCGACGCGCTTATACATTTGCAGGCGCTGATTTTCTTCGGGAACATAATCAGCCGGAATGCGAATGTTGAGACCGAGGTTGAGCTGGGTTTCAGCCTCGTCGGGCGCGGCTTCACCTTTCATCTCACGCACGGCGCGTTCGAGCATCTGAGTGTAGAGTTCGAAGCCGATGGCTTCGATGTGACCGCTCTGCTCGCCGCCCAGCATGTTGCCTGCACCGCGAAGTTCGAGATCGAGGGCGGCGATTTTGAATCCGGCGCCGAGATCGGAAAATTCTTTTAGCGCGGCTAGTCGACGTCGCGCGATTGGAGTGAGTTCGACTTCTGCAGGCAACAAAAGATAAGCGTAGGCGCGGCGATTGGAGCGGCCGACGCGGCCGCGAAGCTGGTAAAGCTCAGAGAGGCCGAGGCGGTCGGCGCGATTGATGAGAATCGTGTTGCAGAGCGGGATGTCGAGACCGTTTTCGATGATGGTGGTCGAGACGAGAATGTCGGCTTCGTGGTGCATGAACTTGAACATCACTTTTTCGAGCTCGCCTTCGGACATTTGTCCGTGGCCGACGATGATCTTCGCCGAAGGGACGAGAGCTTGGAGTTTCGCGGCGATTTCGAAAATCGTATCCACGCGGTTGTGGACGAAGTAGACCTGGCCGCCGCGCTCGAGTTCCTGCTCGATGGAAGACTGGATGAGCTTTTCGTCCCAACTGGCTACTACCGTTTGAATCGCCATGCGATCTTTGGGTGGGGTTTCGATCACGCTCATGTCACGCAATCCGACGAGCGACATGTGAAGCGTGCGCGGGATGGGCGTGGCCGACATAGTGAGCACGTCCACTTGATTGCGCATTTGCTTGATGCGCTCTTTGTGGCGGACGCCGAAGCGCTGTTCTTCGTCGACGATGAGCAGGCCGAGATCGGAAAATTTGATGTCTTTGGAAAGAATGCGGTGGGTGCCGATGAGGACGTCGATTTTTCCGGCTTCGGTCTTTTGCAGAATTTCTTTTTGCTGCTTCGCATTGCGGAAGCGGCTGATCATTTCAATGGTGATGGGAAAGGGCGCGAAACGCTGCTTGAAAGTTTCGTAGTGCTGGAAGGCTAGAACCGTGGTGGGTGCGAGGACCGCGACCTGTTTGTTGTCGCCGATGGCTTTGAAGGCGGCGCGCATGGCGACTTCGGTTTTGCCGTAGCCGACATCGCCGCAGAGCAGGCGATCCATGGGCTGAGAGGATTCCATGTCACGGGTGACGTCTTTGATGGCCTGCGCCTGATCTTCGGTTTCGTTGAATTCGAAGGCGTCTTCGAACTCGCGATACCACTCGTTGGCGGGGGGAAAGGCGTGTCCAACGGCGGTTTTGCGCTGGGCGTAGAGCTTGAGAAGTTCGTCGGCCATGTCTTTCATGGCCTTGCGCACGCGGGCTTTCGTCTTCGACCACGACTGCGTGCCGAGATGGCTGAGCACCGGCTTTGCGCCTTCGGAGGAGCGGTACTTCTGAACCAGATCAAGACGGGTGAGCGGAACGTAGAGGCGCGCGGCGTCGGCGAATTCGAGGAGCATGAATTCGGCGGGGCCATCGCCGTGGTTGATTTCTTTTAGTCCGTGATATTGGCCGATGCCGTGTTCTACGTGGACTACGTAGTCGCCGACCTGGAGATCGCGGAAGTCGGAGAGGAATGCCGAGACTTTGGATTTGGTGCGCTGCGGGCGGGAGGCGACGGATTCCGATTCGTCGAATAAATCGCGGGAGCCGAAGATTGCGAGATTGGCTTCGGGCAGCATGACGCCTTCGGGGATGTAGGCCGTGGCGAGAGTGGTGGTAAGAATTTCTCCGGCGAAGTAGCTGGTTTCGTCGGCGTAACTTTCTCCGCCGCGAGTGCGGCTGCCGAGTTTGAAGGAAACGTTGTATTCGGTGAAAACGTCGGCCAGGCGCTCAACTTCGCCGATGTTGGGGACGGCGAAGAGGACGCGCTTGCCTTCGGCGTTGAGTTTTTGAACGGCTTCGAGCATCGATGGAACTGCGCCGTGAAAGCGGGCGGAGGGCTGGGTGAGGAAGGAAACGGAATCGTCCTCGAGGCCGCGAGAGATGCCGAGGTGTTCGACATCCGCACCGGGGATCGAGGCGGTTTTTTCCCACCATTCTTCGGGCGCGAGGTAGAGATCTTCGGGGCGGACCAGATTTCCCACGCCGCTGCGCTCGTGGGCTTCGCCAACGCGAGTCCAGAAGCGGTCGAACTCCTGACGGAGCAGATCGGGTTCGTCGAGGAGCACGGAGGCGCGAGGCATGAGATCGAAGATGGAGCTTTCGGCGCCGGCCACGGGAGTGTAGAACTCCCAGCCGGGAAAAACGTTGACGCCGCCGGCGCGGACGGCGGCTTCTACGATTTCTTCGGTGCTGCCCTGGATGCGTTTGCCGCTGAGGCGCGTGTGAATTGCGCCGAGAAGGTGTTCGCTGACGGGAGTTTCGGTGAGCGGAAGCAGGAGCGCTTCGTCGACGGGAGTGGAGGAGCGTTGGGAGGCCGGATCGAATTTGCGGATGGAGTCGGCCTCGTCGCCGAAGAATTCGATGCGCAGGGGGCGATCGGCTTCGGGGGAGTAGACGTCGAGGATGCCGCCGCGAACGGCGTACTGGCCGGGCATTTCGACGACATCGGTGGAGGCGTAGCCGACGGTGTTGAGGTGGGCGAGCAGGGACTCGAGATCGAAGGATTCACCTCGGCGAATGGTCCGGGCGAGATCGGAGTAGTAATCGGCGGAGCGCAGGCGGATAGCGGTGGCGGCAACCGGCGACACGATGATAGAGGCTGCGCCGGTTGCGATCTTCCAGAGTGCCGTGGCGCGCTCCTCCTGAAGTTCGGGATGCGGGGAAAGATTTTGGAAGGGGAGCACGTCGCGCGCCGGGAGAGCGACGATCGAGGCGGGATCGCAGGCGGCGGTGAGCTCGCAGAATCCGCGGAGGATGGGGACGAAATCTTCGACGGCGCGGTTATCGTTGACGACAAAGATGATGGGGCGCTGCGCGGAACGCTGAAAGAGCACGAGCAGCAGGGCTTTTGCGGTGGGGGTGAGGCCGGCGACACGAATGCGCCCCGTGCCCTCTCTAAGGTGGGAGGCAACACGCGTGAAGGCGGGAAGTTTTTCTACGTCCGCGAAGAGTTCGCGGACGAAGGGAAGAAGCATGCAGGGTTATTTTAGCAGGAGTGGGAGGCGCCTGAAGGCGCAGGGTTTTGGGCGACGATTGCGGTATGCCTGAGGGCATACCCTGATACGAAGCGAGCATGCCAGATAGGAGTGGAGCGTGAAGGGGCCGGGGTTCGAGGAGGTTCCGCCTCGCTTCGCTTGGCGGGACGGGCGAAGGCGCCCGTCGCTACATGAGTTGTGGCGGGGCTACGTGCGTAGCAGAGGGCGGGTGAGGCAGGTGGGGCCGCCGCTACCGTTGATGCAGATTTCGGTGCCGGGGAAGGTGCGGAGGTCGAATCCGGCTTGGCGGAGGCGGGCGTTGGTGGAGCGATTTTCTTCGATCGCGAGCAGGCGGTTGTTGCCCAGGGCGAGGACGTTGCAGGCGAGGGTGTCGCGCTCGGCGGGATCGATGTCGATGAATTTATATCGGCGGGATTTGAGGAGTTCGACGGTTTCGACGGCGAGCCAGGGTAGATCGACCAGCGCGGTGTGATCATCGAGAAGGCTGATTAAAGACATCAGGTGCAGGCAGGCGGATGGGCCGGGGCCGTAGGGGAGCGGGGCGGAGATTACTTCTACTGCGCGCGGTCGCAGTAGATCGCGGAGTTGCTGAATTCCGGCGGCGTTGGTGCGATAGCCGTTGCCGACTAGCAGAGTTTGCGAATCGAGCCAGAGGATGTCTCCGGCCTCGGTAGAGCCGGGAGGGATGATGGTGCTGAGAGTGGGGATGTCGAGCGATTCGCAGAATGCGGCGTGGCGTGGGCCTTCGGCGATGCGGTTGGGCTTGCCGGGGCGCATGATGATTAATCCGTGATCGGTAGAGAGGGAGGCGTCGTGGGTGTAGACGGCGTCGAGGGAGAGATCGGGCGAGGGCGGGAGTTCGAGGACTTCAGCGCCGGCTGTGCGCAGCTCGCGGCAGAGGGCTTCGTGCTGGGACTGGGCTTCGGCGAAGTTGGGAGCGCGGTGAAAGCCGAGGGCTTGCCAGTGGGATGCGATCTCGGGCCTGTGCCATCCGGCGGTGCGGGGAGAGCAGACGAGGACACGTTCGAGCGGGGCGACCATGGAGTGTCCGTTGAAGCGGATTTGTGGTGTGGCTTGTGGCATGGGTTTGGTGGTTACGTCTTTCGGTGAGCGAGAGCTGTGCATACGGGAGATCCCCTTCGACAAGCTCAGGGCAGGCTCTCGCTACGCCTGAAGAACGGCTGCGCTCGGGCTGACGCCGTCAGTAAAGAATTTTTCGCTTCGTGAACCCGATCGCGCATATTGGAATCTATATGGGCATTATGGCAAAAGCAATGTGGAATGGTGCGGTGCTGGCCGAAAGCGATGCGACGGTAGAGGTGGAGGGTAACCAGTATTTTCCGCCGCAGGCGATGCACAAGGAGTTTTTCAAGGGGAGTGAGGCGCACAGCGTCTGTCCGTGGAAGGGGACGGCGAGTTATTACGACCTTGAGGTGAAGGGCGAGCGGAATGCGGGGGCGGCGTGGTTTTATCCGGAGCCGAAGGATGCGGCGAAGCAGATCAAGGGGTATGTGGCATTTTGGAAGGGTGTGAGGGTGGAGAAGTAGGGCGCTGGTGTGGAAGATTCGCGTCCGTCGGATGGCTGCTTCATAGAACCCCCTTTCGATACCGGGTCGCGCTTTGTGGCTGAGAGATCTAAAAGCTTTTGACCGCGAAGACCGCTAAGAAATTCCGCGAAGTTCGCGAAGAACATCGAGCAACTTCGGATCTGTACCACTCGCATACCAGCCATTCGATTCCGTGAGATTCCCGGCGATCACGTAAAATAGAAGCATCGGCTCGGAGCCATTTCTTCCATTGTCTTTTCTTGAACAACTCAATCCGCAACAGCGCGAGGCTGTCGAAACTACCGAAGGGCCGGTGCTCATACTGGCCGGGGCGGGGAGCGGGAAGACGCGCGTCATTACTTATCGCATCGCGTATTTGATTGAACATGCGGGGGTGATGCCGGAGTCGATTCTGGCGATGACCTTTACTAACAAGGCTGCCGCGGAGATGGGCGAGCGCGTGGAGAAGTTGGTGGGCGGGCTGAGCGTTGCCAAGCCGGTGATTTCTACGTTTCATTCTTTTTGCGTGCGGGTGTTGCGGCGCGATATTGAGGCGTTGCAGATTCCGTCGGCTATGCCGGGGCAGCCGCCGATTGGGCATACCAAGAAGTTCGTCATTTACGACGAGAGCGATATGCAGTCGGTGGTGAAGTCGGTGATGAAGCGGCTGGGAGTGGACGATAAGCAACTGACGCCGCGGACGGTGTTGTCGCGAATTTCGTGGGCGAAGAATCATATGCTCGGTCCGCAGGAACTTTATTTGCAGTCGGCGGATCCGAAGACGGAGAAGATTGCGCATCTGTTTGAGGAGTACCGGAAGGAACTGCGCAAGGCGAATGCGCTGGACTTTGACGATCTGTTGCTCGAAGCGACGCGGCTGCTGAAGACTTCTGCGCCGGTGCGCGAGTATTACAACAAGCGATTTCAATATTTGTTGATCGACGAATATCAGGATACGAACCGTCCGCAGTATGAACTGATGCGCATGCTGGCGGGCGCGCGGCACAACGTGTGCGCGGTGGGTGATGAAGATCAGTCAATCTATTCGTGGCGCGGGGCGGATATTCGCAACATTCTGGAGTTCGAGCAGGATTTTCCGGAGGCGAAGATTATCCGGCTGGAGCAGAATTACCGGTCGACGCAGAATATTTTGCAGGCTGCGTCGTCAGTGGTGGGGAATAATGTGCGGCGCAAAGGCAAGAACCTTTGGACGGATCGCCAGGGCGGGGCGAAGATTGGGTACTACGAAGCTCCGGATGGGGAGAATGAAGCGCTGTTTGCCGCCGACCACACCGCGAAATATTTGCGCGAGGCGGCGCAGAACGGGGAGACGCCGCGGGCGGCGGTGCTTTACCGGACGAATTCGCAGTCACGGTTGTTTGAAGAGGCAATGCGGCGGTATGGGCTGAAGTACAAAGTGGTGGGGGGATTTTCGTTTTACGAGCGAGCCGAGATCAAGGACATGATCTCGTACTTGAAGGTGATTCAGAATCCGGATGATTCGATTTCGCTGCTGCGGGTGATTAATACTCCGACACGCGGGATCGGCAAAGGGACGATCGATACGCTGGAGCGGCTGGCGCTGGAGACTGGACTCTCGCTGTGGGGAGCGGTGGGGGAAGCGATCCGGAGGGAGTTGTTGCCGCCGCGGGCTTTAGTGGCTTTGAAAAACTTTCGGCAGCTGATTTTGGATGCGCAGGCGATGCTGGCGGGGAGTTTTGCGGAGAATCTGGCGGGGAGTGCGGGGGATGTGAGTTTGTCCGGGGCCGGTGAAGCTGCCGGCGGTGATGCGGGCGAGCCGGCCTCTTCTGCGCGAGTGGATGAGAGTGCCGTTGAAAGCGATGATGCGGCGGCGTTTGATCCGGGGGAGTTTGGAAATTTTTCGTTTGATTTTGGAAGTGCGGGTTCGGAGGCCACGGAGGAAGTGGAGGCGAGACGCCTCCACGACAGCCGGCAGGATGCCGGCGCTACGGCGGACGTTGGCGCTGCGACGCCTGGTGCCGGGGCGGTTGCTTCGGACGGGTTTCCCGCTCCAACGGTGAATACTGCGGACATCTTGAAATTTTTGATTGACCGGACGGGGTACATCAAGTTGCTGGAGGCGGAGGACACGCCGGAGGCGTTTTCGCGGATTGAAAATTTGCGCGAGCTGGTGAATGCGGCGATGGATTCGCGGGACCGCGGCGAGACGATGGATCAGTTTCTCGATCACGCGGCGCTGATCAGCGATGTGGACGATTACGACGAACGGGCGCAGATTACGCTGATGAGCCTGCACGCGGCCAAGGGGCTGGAGTTTCCACTGGTGTTTCTCAGTGGCCTCGAAGAAGGATTGTTTCCGCACTCGCGCACCATGCTGCAGCCTGACGAAGTTGAGGAAGAGCGGCGGCTTTGTTATGTGGGCATGACGCGCGCCATGGATCAGCTGATTTTGAGCCGCGCGGTTTATCGGCGACGGTATGGAACTGATTTGCCTGAGGCGAGTGTTCCGTCGAGGTTTTTGGAAGAGGTTCCGGCGCCGTTGATTGAAGAGTTGGGGCGGCGGCGAACGGCGGGCGTGGGAAGCTACGCGGGAAATGGCCGCGGGTCGGGCGATGCGGCTGGGCGCTTACGCAACGACGATCATACCTCGAGTCATTATTCTTATGAGGACGAGGACCAGAGTGCGGCGTGGAAGCGTGGGACGGCGCAGGGGCGCGGGCAGAAAGCGGCGGCAGGGGCGAAGGCTTACAACTCGATTGACAACATTGCGGAGTTTTTTGCCAGCCGGGGAAAGAAGTTTAGCGTGCCGAAAACGCAGGTGGAGGAGCCGGCGGGGAAGCGAGGATTCCGTCCGGGGCAGAAGGTTCGGCATCCGAAATATGGCGAGGGGACGGTGTATCAACGAGAAGGTGAAGGCGAAGATGCCAAGATTACGGTACAATTTCCTCGCTTCGGATTGAAGAAGCTGGTGGAGAAATATGCCCAGCTGGAGCGGGCGTGAGAAGAATTTGGTAATTTGGTAGTTGGGTAATTTGGCAATTCACGGATTCCCAGCCTTAAATTACAAAATTACCCGAGCGGCAAAAATACAGATCCAAGAAAGCAGTCATGGCAAATACAGCGACTTTAACCAAGGAAGAACGGAAGAAATCGAAACGAACGGCGCGCAAGAAGGCGAAAGTGGAGAAGCCGAAGAAGCCGCGCGACTACGCCCGCGGATCGAAGAAGAGCAAAGTGAAGAAGCTGGCTCGCGGCCAATCGAAGCGGTAGCGGCAACTAGCTTTTCACAATTGGCAATGGCCGGGACGGTTTGTTGGTTCACGCCGCCCGGCCAATTGCTGGCTGCGAGAGTTGAAGGCTGAAAGGCATTTCAGGAGACGACCACCACTTGTCCCAACCAACCACGGACCCCGCCGCAACGGTGCGCACCTCCGACAATCAGCTTTTGTGCTGCAAGTCGATCGACAAGCTGATTTCCGATTCTGAAGCTCCTGGGCAACGGCTGCAAAAGACGCTTGGCCCGTGGTCGCTGACGGCGCTGGGCATTGGAGCGATCATCGGCTCGGGAATTTTCATCCTGACCGGTACTGCGGCCGCGGGCGAATATTTTCAGGCGCCCTCGATTCTGCATGCGCAGGCCCTCGACATCATTATGAATTTGTTGCGGACTGGCAGCACGGCGGGGGCGCTGATGCATGGCCGACCGCCGGCGGGACCATCGATTGCGATTTCGTTTTTGCTGGTTGCGATCGCCTGTAGTTTTGCGGGATTGTGCTATGCCGAACTGGCGTCGATGATTCCGATTGCCGGCAGCGCGTACACGTATTCTTACGCGACGCTGGGCGAGATTTTTGCATGGATCATCGGCTGGGATTTGATCCTTGAATATGTGGTCTCGAATGTTGCGGTCGCAGTGGGATTTGCCGGGTATATAAAAGCGCAACTCGCGGTATTCGGCCTGAACTTGCCGGAACGGTTTGCGAGTCCGGTGTGGGCGGGCGGGCAGTGGACCGGGTCTTATTTCAATCTGCCGGGATTTCTTATCGTTTTTATTCTCACGCTGCTGCTGGTGCGCGGGGTGAAGGAGTCGGCGGAGACCAATAACATAATGGTGGCGGTGAAGATTGGCGCCATCCTGACCTTTCTGGTGGTGGGTGGAATGCTGGTAAAACCAGCGAACTGGGTGCCATTCGCGCCTTCTGGCTTTGCCGGAATCGTTACCGGAGGGGCCATCGTTTTCTTTACCTACATTGGGTTCGATTCGGTTTCTACGGCGGCGGAGGAGTCGCGCAATCCGCAAAAAGATTTGCCGTTCGGCATCATCATGTCGCTGGTGGTGTGCACGATCCTGTATGTTGGCGTTGCCGTGGTGCTGCTCGGCATGATGAAGTACACGACCTTCGTTTCCGGCCCCGCCGCCGAAGCGCCGGTAGCCTACGCGATGAAGTATTTGGGTGTGCATCCGGTCTTCCGCTCGGTGATTGTGATCGGAGCGCTGACTGGGATGATCTCTTCGTTGCTGGTGTTTCAGTACGGGCAGGCGCGAATCTGGTATGCGATGTCGCGCGACGGATTGCTGCCGAAGCTTTTTTCCGTAGTGCATCCGAAATTTAAGACGCCGTACTGGTCCACCTGGATTGCGTGTTTTGCCGTAGGAATTCCGGCAGGGCTGGTGGATATTGGAGATGCGGCCGACCTGGCGAACATTGGGACGCTGTTTGCGTTTGTTTTGGTTTCGCTGGGAGTGATCATATTGCGGCGAAGGCAGCCGGATCGCAAGCGGGCGTTCCGAGTTCCGTTTGTGCCGTGGTTCCCGCTGATTTCGATTGTGCTGTGCGGCGGGCTGATGTTCGGGCTGACGGTGATTACGTGGCTGCGGTTTGTGATCTGGCTGGGGTTGGGGCTGCTGATCTATTTTCTCTATAGCCGGCACCATAGCGAGTTCGCGAAAAGATAACTTCCTCGTTTTGTTCATCCTGGGCGAAGCAGCCGGCGAGCGAAGCGATCCCTTCCTCGTTGGAAGTCATGTAAGCTGAAGAACCGTGATCGAGCAGAGAATCAATGAGCTTTTCGGCGATGCTGAGTCTACCGGTGTGGGGACCGGTTGGTGGAGCGGTGTATTGGCGGTTTTCTTGGGGTTTCTGTCATTCGGAGCAGTGCTGTGTCTCCGTTTCCCTCAGTTCCTGACTGTTCCCCAATTTCGTCCGCATTATCCGATGCAGGCCACCCGCACCCTGATCCAATGTCTCATCGTGGGCGCGGCTGGGTTCGGCATCCTTTCCTCAATTCTGCGCAGGAAAAAAGTTCTGGCGCTTACTGGACTTCTGCTCGCCATGGCTGCTGCCGCCTTGGGCGGCTCAACGGTAGCGATTAACAAGGGCCTCCATGATGGGCCTGCGATTGGCCTCGACTGGTTTTTGCTGGATCTCCTTTTGACCGCAGTTTTTTTCGTGCCCCTCGAAAGGCTCTGGCCGCTCCATCACGAGCAAGGAACGTTTCGCAACCAGTGGACATTGGATGTGGTTTACTTCATGTCCACTCATCTCCCAATACAGATCCTATCTTTTCTGATTTTGTTACCTGCGGTCCATTTTGCAAAATATCTGAGCGTTCCAGGTCTCCAAACTCTCGTTGCACGACTGCCTTGGCTTCTACAGTTCTTTATGGCCGTTCTGGTCGCTGACGTCGCCGAATATTTTATTCACTTGGCGTTTCACAAAGTTCCATTTCTATGGCGTTTTCATTCCGTTCACCATTCTTCCACGGCGCTTGACTGGCTCTCGGGGTCGCGCGGTCACTTCTTCGAGGACGTTGTCGTGCGAGCCTGCATCATTACTCCTCTCATGATTGCCTTTTCTCAATCCATCATTTTGGGCTATCTGATTTTTGTCACACTTCAGGCCACGTGGTCTCACTGCAATTTCGCACCTGCCCCGAGATGGCTCGCAAAATGTCTGGTGACGCCTAAATACCACCACTGGCACCATACTTCTCAAAAAGAGGGCCTTGATAAAAACTTCGCTGTTCATTTTCCGTGGATTGACCAGATTTTCGGAACCTATTACCTTCCCGATGAATGGCCGGAGCTTTATGGGCTGGACGGAGAACAAATTTCGCCCGGCTTTGTCAGGCAAACCATCGAACCATTTACAACGAGGAAGAGGAACTAGCAGCCTTTTGTCCTTCGTCTCGCAAATCTCCTCGCAAAAAACTACAATCGTTAGGTGATGTCTTCCGCGCTCGATCGTCCGCCGAACAGTTTTCTGCGGCTTCTGCCAAAGGCGGAGCTGCACCTGCATCTTGAAGGTGCGATTGAGCCGGCGACGCTTCTGGAGCTTCGCCAGCGACATGGAGAGCGCGTGACACGGAGCGAAGTGGATGCGCTTTACCGGTACGAGGATTTTTCTGGGTTTCTGCTCTCGTTTAAAAACATCACCGAGCATCTGCGCAGCGCTGAGGATTACGAGCTGATTACGTATCGAATGATGCAGCGGCTGAAAGAAGAAAATGTGCTGCATTCCGAAGTTTATGTATCGGTGGGCGTATGCCTCTGGCGCAAGCAGGATTTTGCCGCGATCTTCGAAGGGCTGGATCGCGGACGGGCGCGCGGCGAACGAGACTTCGGAATTTCGCTGCTGTGGATTTTTGATGCGGTGCGGCAGTTTGGGGCGGAGGAGGCGCAAAAAGTTTTTGAGCTTGCACTTCAGTTTCGCGAACGTGGGGTTGTGGGTGTGGGAATTGGTGGAGATGAGCAGAAGGCTCCGCCCGAGCTTTTTCGTGATTGCTATGCATGGGCCGAGGGACACGGGATGCGGCTGACTTGCCACGCGGGCGAGAACGGGCCGCCGGAATCGGTTTGGGGGGCGCTGAATTTGCGGGCGGAGCGCATTGGGCACGGGCTTACGGCGTTTCACGATCCGGATTTGGTTGAGGAGTTGGCGCAGCGGCAGATTCCGGTGGAGATATGCCTCACCAGCAATCAGCGGACGGGGCTGTGCCCGAGTTTGAGCGAGCATCCGGCGAAGAGTTATTTCGATCATGGGGTGATGATCACGCTGAATAGCGATGATCCGGCGATGTTTGGAACGACTTTAGCGCGGGAATACCAGATTGCGCAGCAGACGTTTGCGTTTACTGACGAGCATTTGCGTGAGCTGGCGCGGAATTCGTTTGAGGCGTCGTTTCTGCCGGCGGAGAAGAAATTGGAGTTCTTGAATTTGTTTGATGCGGCGGCGGCGAGATAGAGCTGATTGCCGAGTGCCGATTTTCGATTGTCGATTTCTTGGCGCTGATTCGATGCGGGTGCCGGGGAGAGACGCGCTGCGGAGTTGTGGAGGGGTGGGAAAAAGCTTTTGACCGCGGAGGACGCTAAGAAATGCCGCGGAGGACGCGAAGTGAATCAGCGATGCGAAGTGAATCGGCATGGAGAGATTCGACGAGAATTGCGCTTGCGGTGATGTGCCATTGACTTGTAAGCCGGGGCAGTTCAAACCCCAAAACGCGCCGAATGCTGCGGGGTTGGCTGGGTTTCCCGCGCATCCATGATGTAATGAGAGCATTCAATTCATGCCATCAGCCCTTACATCTTTACGCCGTAGAGCTAAAGCCCTGCACCGCAACCTGCGCGGAGCGGCGATGGCTGCGCATGCGATGAGTTCGACGGAGCATCCGGTGCTGGCGCACATTATTCCGGTGCGGCGATGCAATCTGGCTTGCACTTATTGCAACGAGTTTGACGATTTTTCGAAGCCGGTGGCGACGGAGGAGATGTTCCGCCGCATCGATAAGCTGGGCGCGCTGGGAACGGCGGTGGTGACGATTTCTGGAGGCGAGCCGCTGCTGCATCCTGACCTGGACGAGGTAATTCGGCGCATTCGCGCGAATGGGATGATCGCGGGATTAATTACGAATGGATATTTTCTGGTTCCGGAGCGCATTCAACGGCTGAACCGCGCGGGGCTGGAGTGGCTGCAGATTTCGATCGATAATGTGAATCCGGATGAGGTTTCGAAGAAGAGCCTGAAGGTTCTGGATAAGAAGCTGCAATGGCTGGCGGAGCACGCCGAATTTCATGTGAACATTAATTCGGTGGTGGGCGGAGGGGTTTCGAATCCGCAGGATGCGCTGGCAATTGGCCGGCGGGCGATCGAGCTGGGATTTAGTTCGACGGTTGGGATTATTCACGATGGGAGCGGGCAGCTGCAGCCGTTGAGCGGAGAAGAGCGACGGGTTTACGACGAGATGAAGTCGTGGGAGAAGCGGAGCTTCACGCGGATCAACGCCTTTCAGGACAACATTGCGCAGGGGCTGCCGAACGAATGGCGCTGCCGGGCGGGCGCGCGTTATCTCTATATTTGCGAGGACGGGTTGGTGCATTATTGCTCGCAGCAGCGGGGATATCCAGGGGTTCCGCTGGCGACTTATACGCGCGACGATATGAAGCGCGAATATCTGACTGAAAAAGGGTGCGCGCCGAATTGCACGGTATCGTGCGTGCACCAGGTGTCGGTGTTCGATAACTGGAGAGCGCCGCAGCATGCGGCGGGGGATGATCGATCCGCAGAATCCGCTCCTGAACTCGTGCAAATCAAATAGAGTTGTGGAATCCCATGTCTCGCAAAGGCGGCGAGACATGGGGCACCCTCGTTCATTCTTTCGTTCATTCCTTCGTTCATTCCTTCGTTCATTCTTTGTTAAACAGCAGGGCGATCAATTCACAATCCCAAGTTGTTAGTGGCTGGCTTTCTGCGCGGAGGGCGGGAGGATTCCGTTCAGGCGCAGATACTGTGCGGCGGCGGCGTAGTGGTCGGCCCATCCGCTGGCCAGGCCGAGGGCCATCATGGCGCGAGGGAACTGGTGTCCGCCGTAGCCTTCGACGGAGTCGCCGAGTTTGGAGTCATCCATTTTGCCGAGGGCCTCGGCGCAAAAATCGTAGGACGCGGTAGCGGCGGCGAGCATTTTATCTTTGGAGTCGGTTTCTTTCAGTTCGTCGACCTTCGGCGCGGGAACGTCGGCGGCTTTGGAGCAGTTGGAATAATTCGAGCCAACGATGTGGACGACGAGATGGGCGAAGGTGATCTGGTCGGGGGTGGGCTTGTAAGTGAACTTGTCGGCGGGCATGGCGGAGATTGCGCCGAGAATGTTGGTGCGGGAACGCGGCAGCAACATGCGGAGAGAGCTGGCAACCGGATCTTTGGTTGGTCCGGCCTGAGCTGCGGGAGCGGATGAGTTGGCCATCTGCGCCTGCGATGAAGAGAACGCGACGCAGAGCAGCATGGAAAGAAGAACAGAAGTGTGTTTCATAAAGAGCCTCCTGGGCGACTGGGCGGTGAACCGTCGCGCGCTTCGATGATAAACCGTTTGGCGATTGTGCGCGGGAGGGCTGATGGATGCCGTCCTGTTTTGTCGCAGCCTATTCAGGCAATGATCCGGAGACAAGTTTTATCCGAAGCAAAGCGCACTGCGCTCTATGAGAATGCCGCACCGAGCGCCGCACCGATCACAGTGAGCACGGCCCACCATCCAAAGACGATTGCGTAGGAGGTGCCGGACTTTACTTTGCTGACGCAGGTGAAGCCGATGGCGGTGAGGACGAGTGTCCAGATCATGAAGATGTCGAGGGAGGAGGCCACGCTGTAGAGGAAAACGTTGCCGGCGGGGTTCATGAAATAACCGGGGTTGGTGGCTACGGGATTTTGAAAGGAGAACGAATCGGGGCTCATTCCGGCGGCGACGGAAAGCAATGCGAGAAGCGTTTTTAACATCAGCGGGAGCGCCGAGTAGATGACGATGGCCAGCGAGACTTTGAAAGTGACAGCGGCGCTGGCGGCGAACTTGAAGGTGGCGAATAGGGCGGTGGCGATGATGAGCCAGAATACAAGGGAGATCAGGGGGAAGGTGTAGGAGATGATTGCGGTCATCTTTGCGGCCCCCTGCATTTGCTGTTCGCGCTGATCGGGAGGCAGCCGTTCGAGGCGAGCCTGCGCCTTGGGTTGCGACTGCATTTGGGTTTCGACGATTTTGCGGAAGCCGATCTTCTGGCCCGCGGTGTAAATGAATATGGTCGAGATTACGACCATCAGAAGGAATGGCGCCCACCAGGCGGCATTGCGGCGCAGGTCGGTGAAGGTCTTTGAGGGTGCGATGAAAGTGTTGACGATGCGCGCGCCTTCGGAGAGCGGCGCGGATTCAGGCGTTGAGATGGAAGGCGATACGGGTGAGAGAGGAGCGGCGGCCATGGTGAACCTCCTGGAAACCGGCGGACGAATACGCGAAGGAATTCTAGTATGGAGTGAACTGCGAGACAAGCGGCTTGCAAGTTAGGATCGAGGGATGCAAAACGTAACGCCGATGGCGATTGCCGCGCTGGGGGTGGAGTTGGCAGTGGCGGTTGCGTTTGGTTTTGCGAGCGAGCGAATTGCGCGCGGGTTGGAGCGTTGGCCCGCAGCGGCGAGGATTGGCTTGCCTGCGCTGCTGGTCGCGCCTTATGTGATGGTTGCGATTTCGCAGCATGTGTTTCAGTGGAGATGGTTTGCTTTGTATGCGGCGCTGCCGGTGGTGATTGCGTGGCTGCTGGCGAGGGCAGGGGTTGAGGATCCGACGCAGCGTGGAGGTTGGCGAGACTGGATCATTCTTGTTGTTCTGGGGTTGGCGGTGGATCTGCGGTGGTTTGACAGCGCGTGGCCTGCGGGCTTGCGGGCGATGAATGAGTTGTTTCTGGTAGATGCGGGGCTGTATGGATTTTTCGCGATCCGGCAGTTGAACGGGGCGGGTTTTGATTTCCATTTGCATTGGAGCGACTGGAAAAGTGGGTTGCGGGAATTGGCTTTTTTGGCGCCGATTGTGCTGGGGCTGGGGATGGCGCTGGGATTTATTCATTTTCATTCCAATTTGCCGGGGGTGGGCACCGCTCTGTTGCGATGGGTGGGGATATTTTTTCTGACGGCGCTGCCGGAAGAACTTTACTTTCGCGCGTGGGTGCAGAATTTGCTGGAGAGGCGCGTGGGGCGGCGGGCGGCGCTGGTGATTGCGTCGGTGTTGTTTGGGCTTTCGCACTTTAATAAACGGTCGGCGCGGTTTAATTGGCGTTACGTATTGCTGGCGACGATTGCAGGGATTTTTTATGGACGCGCGTGGAGGGAGCGGAGGAGGGTTCCGGCTTCGACGATTACTCACGCCAGCGTGGATTGGATTTGGGGGTTGTGGTTTTAGGGGGGGCCACAGCGGGAGGAGAAAAAATATTTTGACCGCGAAGGGCGCGAAGAAGGGCCGCGAAGGACGCGGAGAAGAGCTTTTGGGGAATTACCACCGAGTATGCTGGTGAGCCGAATTGCTTGATTGACGGGCTGTTTGAAGGGGAGTAATCTTCTCGCCAGCCGTTGCGGACCCTAATTCGGACTTTCCAGGAAACACCATGAAAACTTGCCTTCGCTCTTTGGTTGTTGCTTTGCTGACCCTTGTCTTCTCGACTGTTGCCTTCGCGCAGTGGTCTTCTGATCCTTCCGTTAATCTTCCGCTTGCCGATAACAACAATGGCAGTGACCAGGTTCAACCCAAGCTGGTGCCGATCCACGATCAGGGATGGTATGTGAGCTGGTTCGATGCCAATCCTGCGACCTCATCTCCGGTTGGTTATGACGTTTTCTATCAGCGGCTGACGGCGGGCGGGGTGGAGAAACTTCCGCATGATGGGCAGATTGTCGCGGACCTGACGAACAGCTCCACCGAAGATTATGGGCTGGATGTAGATGGGACGAACGACGCGTTGATTGGGTTTCTGGATACGCGGGAGAATCGCTTCAATCAGGAAGTGACGGCGACGAGGCTGCCGCCGCTGGGTAGGCCAGTTTGGGGAAGGCTGGGGGTGCAGTTGACTCCGTCTTCGAACTATAACTTTCATGCTGCGCCGAAAATTGCTGCGACCAGTGACGGTAATGTTGTGGTCGCGTGGACCGAAAATAGCAATGTGATGCTGCAAAAGTTGAATGCCGCGGGGCAGGCGCAGTGGGGCAGCGGAATTGTGTTTAGCCAGAGCGGGTACAACTATTCGCTGGCCGATCTGCATGCTGCGGATAACGGGTCGGTGATTGTGTCGTGGGTGAGCGGCAAGGGGTTTGGAAGCAATTCGCAGTTGAGCGCGAATAAAGTTTCCGCGAGCGGGGCGCTGCTGTGGGGAAGCGCGAATGTTTCGATCTTTAATGTGGGATCGCTGCAATTCGGGAACTTTCCTTATTTTATTTATGACGGGAATGGCGGTGCGGTGTTCGCGTGGTATACGAGCATTCCTGCGCTGCAGTGTTTTGCGCAGCATATTCTGGCGGATGGCAGCGCGGCGTTTCCGCAGAACGGAGCGGCGGTTTCGGCCAACGGGTTCAATGTGAGAGTCGACCCTTCGGCGGCTTATCGCGCCGATACGCAGGAAGTTTTTGTGTTTTGGACTGAAGAGGATTCGAATCAGGTGCTGAACGGAGTTTACGGACAGAAGTTTAACTCGACTGGTGCGCCGCAGTGGGGAGCGGACGGGTTGGTGATCGTTCCGCTGGGCGCGGATCAGCAGATTTTTGTGCAGACCGTGCCGGTTGGTTCTGGAGCGCTTACGTTTTGGGTAGATCAGGCGGCTTACGGGTCGGCGACGATTCAGGCGATACGGCTTGCGGATGGCGGCGCAGTTGTGTGTCCGCAGTTTGCGGTGTCGTCTTATCCGGCGAATAAGTCTCGGCTGGTGGCGGCAATTTCACCGGCGGGCGTGGCGGCGCTGGCGTTTGAAGACGACCGCATCGGGAACAATGGGATTTACATTCAGAATGTGAATCCGGATTGTTCGTTGGGGGCGCAATAGAGAAACTGAAAATGGGGAGTGGCTGGCTCCGAGGAATTGACCACGAAGGACACGAAGGTGCACTAAGGAAAGCGTTAGGGACTTTCGGGAGATGTTACTGGCCGGCGTGGTAACGGAGGTATCCCAGGCCGACGCGGAGGTGATGGTGGAGAGCGTCTGGGATGCAGATGGCGAAGCAGAGTCCGAGAACGCCTTGCGCCAGGCCGAGCGCCCAGAGATTTTTGTAGCGGGAGAAGAGAGTGCAGGCAACGGCTCCCCAGACTAGAGTGGCGGCTGTGAGGGTGAGGTTGGGCAAATGCGCGGCTGCGAAGAGAACGGCCGCTGCGCAAATCGCAATCGTGTCTCGGAACGGTTGAGCGGCGGGAAGCAGGTGTCGAAGGCGGGGCATGAAGTAATCCTGCAAGAGGAATTGCTGGTAGATGGTCCAGAGGATGTAGCCCGCGATGTGTTTGAAATCGGCTTTGTAGAGCGGGTGGAGGGTGCCGGCTTTTGCCGCGATGAACGCGCTGAGCAGGGCAAGGGAGATCGCAGCGGGCAAGATCCAGAGCGATTTGCGGAGGCCGCGGAGGCCGACGCCTAAGTCGTCTTTGCTTTGGCGGCGCACGAGGACCACCAACAGAGTGAGCAGCAGGACTAGAGGGGATAGGATGCGCTGCAAGTCCTCCGGCGACCAGATCACGCCGACGATGGCCGCGTAGCCGAGAACCAGTTCGATGAGATCGCGGGAGCGGCTGGGAGCGGCCAGGGACATCGAGAGAGTATCCCACGAAAGCGCTTCGCTCCTGCGTGCGTTAAACAGCGATTTCAGGCGTGGCGTCAAGCAAGCTGCGCGTATAGGGATGAGCGGGGCGCTCGGTGATCTGTTCGCTATCGCCAATTTCGACGATCTTGCCGCGATACATAACAGCGATGCGCGTCGAAAGGTAACGCACCACCGGCATGGAGTGGGAGATGAAGAGATAGGTCAGGCCGAAGTCGCGCTGGAGTTGCGCGAGGAGGTTGACGATTTGCGCGCCGACGCTGACATCGAGCGCGGAGACTGGTTCATCGGCGACGATGAATTTGGGGCGGAGTGCGAGGGCGCGGGCGATGCCGATGCGCTGGCGCTGGCCTCCGCTGAATTCGTGGGGGAAGCGCGGGAGGATGGATTCGTCGAGGCCGACGGCGCGGATGAGTTCGAGGACGCGATCGCGGAGGGCGGCTTTGGAGTTGGGTTGATTAGGGCTCAGGCTTCTGGAGTTCCCACTTCTCGCAGAGGACGCGAGAAGTGGGGCACCCGCCGCGTATTCACTGCCCTCTTGATTTGCATCTGTGATTTTGGCGTTGCCGTGAATGATCAGGGGTTCGGCGATGATGTCTTCGATTCGGAAGCGGGGATCGAGGGAGGCGAAGGGATCCTGAAAGATGATTTGCATGTCGCGGCGAAGGCGGCGCATTTCGGTGCGGCCGGCGGCCAGGAGATCGCGGCCTTCGAAGGTGACGCTTCCGGAGGTAGGTTCGACCAGGCGCAGGATTAAGCGGCCTAGCGTGCTTTTGCCCGAACCTGATTCGCCGACGAGGCCGAGAGTTTCGCCGGAGTGGATGTCGAGAGAGACATCGTCGACGGCGCGGGCTTCGTGCGAATAGATCTTGGTTAGATTGCGGATTTCGACTAGAGCCATCGGCTACCCTTCGAGCACGAACTGCTTCATTCGCGAGAACAATAGGCCCAGCCTCTGCTGGCTGGCTGCATCCGGCAAGAGGTGGCCCGGTAGCGCTTCGATAAAATCGCGATTCGATAATAACTTTCGGAACTCGTCGCTTAGGTATTTCTGTAGTTCCGCCGAAGCGATGCGAACTTCGTTCGTGATCTCAGCCCGCCCGTCGATGACAGTCACAACGTCTTCGAGATCGTGGCTCATCTGGAAGTCGTTGTTTCCTCGTCCGTAAAACGCTTCGATTTTTGTCGCGATAAAGTAGGGCGCGCTGACGATGCGGATCTTGAACTCGCCAACTGTAGTGATCTCGGAGTTCTCAAGGGCGCCACGATACCAGCGATTGCTAAACCCGAGGATGAGAGGATCGGTTGGCATAAAGTCGAGAATCAAATCTCCACTCACCCACCGGCAAACTGGAGCCTCTTCAGTTCGTGATTCGTGAAAGCCGAGATGCCGTAGTGTTTGTTCAAGAACGGTAAATTCGACATACGATGCGGCTTCGACGATCACATCCACGTCAAGAGTCGGACGGACGGGTGCAGCCGCAGGGTCGGTGACCAGAACGCCGGTGACGCAGCCGCCGACGAAGGCGATTTTATTTAGCAAAGGTTCCAACTTTGCTGCCGCAGCTACCAGTTGGGCGATATTCGGGTTCTGGCGAGAAACCCTCATTTGGAGTCGATTCGTGCGCTCAATTCGTGGATGGCAATCTCCCGCTCGCGCGCTCGGCCCTCGCGAATCGCATCGACTAAGGCAAGCAACTCATAAAGTTTGGGGTCCTGCAGTGCCGCTTGGGGGACAGTCTTGTAGAGCGGCGAGAAAGCGATACCACGGAACTGGCCAGCCGGATGTGGCCAGACAGGCGGGAGCGGGAAATCCGCAAAGTGCCGAACGAGTGGGGGGGCAGCCTCGGCAGTTGGGATTCCACGAGTCGGGCCGCCACGTTGAACCGGGAAAGCGTACTTAACGCCGTGAATCAGAAATTCCTTGAGGTGATTGCTGTTGGGCCACATCCATACGCGCGGCGGTTCGTCGCCAAAATCGGGTGGAGGAGGAATCGTGGGTGCACTCAATAAACGAGCAGCCTCGGCACGGTCCACTGAGCGAAATACCTGCGAAGGGCTCATGAACAGATCCTTGCTGAGATCGGCGTAGGTCCAGCGCTTGGTCGCGTCGCGCTGGGCGACCAGCTTGAGAACGACGACGACGTCTTGGGGATGTAGAGCAGAGCTTTTCATTCCATATTCCAGAATGTGGAATATGGATATATTGTTAACGAATTACCAAGTAAAGTCAATATATTCCATATTCCAGAATGTGGAATTAAATGAGTTCATTGGGAGGCGATCATGGGGACTGCCGCTAATGCTGCCACCAGTCCGACGAATCGCCAGCGGGTGAAATGTTCTTTTAGGACGATGCGGGCGAGCAGGACGGTGACTGCGGGATAGAGCGACGAGATGACGACCGCTTCGTCGAGACGGCCAGTCTGGCTGGCGAGGACGAAGAGGATGGTTCCGAGCGAATCGATGCCGCCAGTGATTACGCCCCAGCGCAGGCCGGAGGCAGTCATGCCATGGAAATTTCTTCGCAGAAGGACGATGAGGCTGGTGATGATTAATCCGCCGGAGCGGGTGAGTGATCCCAGCCAGAGCGGCGAGGCGTCGCCCGCCTGGCGGATGCAAAGATAGAATCCGGCGAAGCCGATGCCTGAGACGACGGCCAGTCCGATGCCTTCGGGGGCGCCTCCGTCCTCGACGCGCGTGATTAGCCACAAGCCAGCTACGGCCAGAACGAAGCCGGCGACTTGAATTTTGCCGGGCGGGCCTTCGGTGAAAATGGAAAAAATTGTAGGAATCGCCGCGCCCAGCACGGCGGCGACGGGCGCAGTGAGGCCCATTCTTCCCGAAGAGAGTGCGCGGTAAAAAATGGCAAGAGCTGCGCCTCCGGAGGCACCGCCGGCGAGCGCCCAGGCGGCGCTGTGTGCGGAGGGAAAGACGCTATGGCTGGCGATGGCCAGCGGGACAACCAGAATCAAGCCACCGAAATTCACGACGACGGTGAACAAGAATGCATTGAAGCGGCGGGTGGCGTAGCCGCCGAGAAAGTCGCTGGTGCCCCAGGCAGCGACGGCGGACATTCCGTAGGCGGCGGTGATCAGTTGTGGCGAAGCGGACATGCCTGTCGAGGGTAACATGCAGCGAAGTGGGGGTTTTGGCTGCGGCCTAGAGTTGGCGCGGTGCTTGTTGCAGGAATAACCCTGGAAGATGCGATCTTGTTGCATCCCTTTCGTTACCGATAATCCGCTGGATTAACGGGGATGAATCGGCTAGGCTGAACGCGTCTGCGGACTTCCAAAATAAAAGGATTGTTATGAAACTGGCTTGGGCCGCCGCTGTTTGCATGTCATTGATCTCACCGGTTTTGGTCTCGACTGTTTTGATTCCATCGGCGGGGGCGCAAACGGCTGCGAGCGGAACGGCTTCGAATGAAGCGGCTACGCGCGACGATGTGATCCTGTACCTGCGGACGATGCATTCGCACGACATGATGCAGAAGATGATGGAGATGCAATCGACGTCGATGCAGCAATTGCTGCGCACGGAGCTGGAGCAGGATAATGCGGTGCCTCCGGATTTTGAGGCGCATTTTAAGAAGGCGATGGGAGAGCTGATTAAAGGAATGCCGGTGGACGAGATGACGCAGGCGATGATCCCTGCGTATCAGCACCACTTCACGAAGGGCGACATTGAAGCGATGAACGCGTTTTACGCGTCGCCGGTTGGGCAAAAAGTTCTGGAAGAGCTGCCGTCGGTGACGCAAGAGGGATTGCAGGACATGATGCCGATTTTGAATAAATATTTGACGGCATGGCGGGAGCGGATGCACAACGAATTCAAAGATGCAGCGAAGACGCCTCCGGCAAAGAATCAAGCGGCGCCGGCTTCGCAGAATTGATCGGATTCGCTCTCTCAGCCGCGAAACTGCCGGGATTCGGTTGGGCAACGTTTGAGAATCACTGCCGTGAGGTTTCAGTATGTCGCAGGTTAGCCATCTCCCGCCGCCTCCGATTGCTCCGATAGATCGGACCGGGGTTCCCGCGCGCTTCCTTATTCTTGCGGGAGTGTTGATCTTGGGGCTGTTTGGGGTGTGGGAGTTGCGGCTGCTGAATTCGAGCGCGGGGAAAGAAGCGGCGCAGAGAATTCGCGGGGACGCCAGAGTTCGCGCCGAGTTTGGAGACGACGTCCATATACCGTTCGCATACGGATGGGCCTTGGGTGACCAAGCCACCATTTTCGCCCGCGTCAGCGGAAAGCTCTCGCAGGGGCGCGCGGTGGTGGAATTGAGTGCGAGCAAAGGCGGGTGGGAAATCTCGAGGCTGGAAGTTCACAATCAGGGCGAGGGACATGTGATTAATCTCGCGAAGCCTGAGGCGGCCGCTACACGGGAGCAGTTGCAGGGCACGGGAAATCTTTATTTTGTGGCGTTAGGCGACGCGGCCAAGGATGACGTAAATGAGCTGGCCGGCTTCTTTGAAAAAGAGTTTGGAATCCATGCCAAGACGCTGCCTGCGATCCCGCTGCCGTCGGAAGCTTACGACGCGCGCCGCAAACAGTGGATTGCGGAGATGCTGGTGCAGGCAATGCGAGCGAAGTACCCCGAACTGGAGGCAGACCCCGACAGCAAAATAGTGGGCATTTTGGAAGATGACCTTTACATCTATTCGTTCAATTGGAACTACAGCTACAGTTACCGCAATTATGAAAGATATTCGGTGGTTCCGACGGCTCGTCTGGATCCGGCATTCTATCGTTTTCCGTCCAGCGAAGCCATCCGCATGGAGCGATTGCGCAAGGTAGCGATGAAGGCGGTAGGGTTGCTGTATCTCGGGTTTAAAGAGTCTCCGGACCCGCAAAGCGTGACTGCGACCGAGGCCACGGTGGAAGACATCGACCGCATGGGCAGTGTTTATTTGGATTCTGACGCGAGAATTCGAACGCATGCCGGACGCACCAACACGGATGGAACACCGTGCCTGAACTTTTACAGCGGTACTCTGGCGGGTGCGCCGCTGCGGACGCCGATTTCGCCTTGCTGGCAGCATACTCAAGAGAGTGAGAGCACGCAGTTTCAGATCGATCTGGCTCGCGGGAGATTCCAATTGTCGCGAAATGACCTCTTTCGTGGCGGAGTGATGCCGCTGGTGCTGCAACGGATGAATTTCAGCTACCACTTCGACGACAAAGTCCGTGCCTTCGGCAAAAGCAGCTGGCAGAGCCTGGACGACACGGTGTGGTCGGCCGATCCGAACAGCATTCAGACGATTAGCATCAATGGCACGCTGTTTCAGAGGGAAACGCCGGGGAACGGATTCTCACCCGAGGCCAAGTACCGCGCAGCAGAGCAAGGGACTTCGATTTTCAGCGCAGCTTTATTGCGCTGGGAAAATGGCGGATGGAGCGTATACACCAGAGGTGGCGAGGTGTGGAGGTATCTGGGCTGCGGACCCAATACGCGGGTGCCATGCTACTTCATGGGATTGAAGACGTTCCGAGGGGACAGCCTCGAGATGAAGCGCGACACCGCGACCGGACACATTCAAAGCGTGTCCCAGAAAACGAACGCGAATCTTCCGGCGGTCGTGGCGCTCGATCATACCTGGACTGCGACTTATGACGGGGAACGGATTACCGAGATTCACGACAGCGATGGGAGATCGGCGGCGTATCACTACGATTCGCAGGAATTTCTTACGGACGTGGAGGCCGATGGACACAAAATCCATTACGACTACGACGATGCTTACCGGATGACGGGGGTGACCGAGGACGGCAAGGAGGTTCGGATCCATTACGATTCTGAGGGGCGGCCTGAGCGTGTCGAGCTGCCGGGCGGCATGGTGTACGGCATCAAGTATTCGCAGGATGCGATTGAAGTGAATTTGCCGGACAAGGCGTATACGGTAAAGGTGCTGCCGACATTCTTTCGCGTGGTTGAGCGGTAGGGATTGCGGACGGTCAGTTTGGAGTTTCGTCGGCTGTGTGCCACGGGAGATCCCTCGTCCCGCTGGTGAAAGCGCGGGACTTCGGGATGACGCCTGCGGAAGACGTCGCGCTGTGGTCGTTGCTGGTTTCCAGCGTGTTAGAATTTCCACAGCCGCTTCCTGAGAATTCCAGTTTCTGAGATTAAGTTCCAAGATTCTTGCGTTCTGAGAGATCAGATTGATTGAACTGGCACCATCGATTCTTTCGGCGGACTTTGCGCGTCTGGGCGAGCAGGTGCGCGCGGCGAGCGCGGGTGGGGCGACGGTCGTCCATGTGGACATCATGGATGGGCATTTTGTTCCCAATCTGACGATTGGACCCCCGGTGGTGAAGTCGCTGCGGCGGGTGACGAAGTTGCCGCTCGATTGCCACCTGATGATCGAGAATCCGGATGAGTTTATTCCGGCGTTTGCCGAAGCGGGGGCGGACTGGATTTCAGTGCATCAGGAGGCGTGCCGGCATTTGAACCGCACGCTGCACCTGATCAAGAGCCACAATTGCCTGGCGGGGGCGGTGATCAATCCGGCGACTCCGGTGGAGACGCTGGGCGAAGTGCTCGACATAGTGGATTATGTGCTGGTGATGTCGGTGAATCCGGGGTTTGGCGGGCAGAAGTTTATTAAGTCCACGTTGCATAAAATGCGGCAACTGGCGGAGATTCGCAGCCAGCGCGGGGTGGGCTTCCGCATTGAAGTGGATGGCGGGGTGGCGCTGGATACGATTGGCGAGGTTATCCGGGCGGGCGCAGAAATTTTTGTAGCGGGCAACGCGGTGTTTGGAAGCGGCGATCCAACTAAGAACGCCGAGGCGTTGTTGAAAGCGGCCACGGAAGCCGCGATGGTAAAGGTCTAGCAAGTTTCGATTGCCGAGTTCCGAATGCCGTTTTGAGAAGCGGCATGGGCCAATCGGCAATTGGAAATCGGGAATCAGCAATTTTCATTTGAGGTTTTAGCCTTGCGTAAAAATCCGTTGCTCGTTGCGCTGGCTGCATTGCTGCTGCTCACGGCGGCCTGCACCAATAAAAAATCGGCGAACCCGCTGTCGAATGTGGGATCGAAGCAGCCGGACAAAGTGTTGTTCGACAAAGCCATGGACGCGATGAAGCATAACCGCTTCGACGTGGCGCGGATTACGCTGCAGACGTTGATCAATACGTATCCCGATTCGGAGTTTATTGCGCGGGCGAAGCTCGCGGTGGGCGATTCGTGGTACGCGGAGGGCGGAACGGCGTCCCTGGCGCAGGCGGAGCAGGAGTATCGCGACTTCGAGACGTTTTTCCCCAACATGCCGGAGGCGGCTGAGGCGCAGCTAAAGATTGCGAACATCCAGTACCAGCAGATGGAGAAGTCGGACCGCGACTATACGCATGCCAAGCGGGCGGAAGACGAATACCGCAACCTGATCATGCAGTACCCGGATAATCCCAAGCTGGTGAAGGAAGGTAAACAGCGGTTGCTGGAAGTGCAGGAAGTGCTGGCCGACCGCGAGTTCGCGATTGGAAGGTTTTATTATCTGCGGCAATCGTATCCGGCGTCGATCGCGCGGCTGAAGTCGCTGGTGGAAAAGTATCCGCTATACAGCCGGGCGGATGAGGCGCTGTACCTGCTGGGGCAGAACTACGAGGGGGAAATTGCGCGGTTGCGAGCGCGGCCGTCGTGCAAGGCCGTGAATGTTCCGCCGGGCTGCGTGGGCGAGACGGTGAAGGCGAACATGATCAACGAATGGACGCGGCAGGCGGGCGAGGAATATTCGCAGATCATCACGCGGTATCCGTTGATGGACTTTGTGGATGAGGCGAAGAAGCGGCTGACGGCGCTGCACCAGCCGATTCCGCGCCCGACGAAGGCGGCGGTGGCGCAGAATCGCGCGGAGGAAGACAGCCGCAAAGAGGCGAACACGCTGGACCGTTTGATGAGCGTGGTGAAGAAAGGTCCGGACGTGGAGCACGCGGCGAAGGTAGGAGAGCCGACGCTGGTTGATCCTACGCCCGTGGCCGCCAGTGGAGTGGTGACGGCAGCGGCGCGAGCAGCGATTGGCGGGCCAAGAGCCGGGACAGAACATGGGCTAACGGTAGAAACCATTCCCGGCGGAGGCCTGTCGCCGAGCGATGCCGCACCGCGATCGGATGCGCCGGCAAAGCCGGCAGCCGATCCGTTTGCGCGCCCGGCGGCGACGGCGGCCGACCCGAACGAACTGAAGCCGGCTGCACCGGATGCCAACGAATTGAAGCCGGCAGCGGCACCTGATCCGAATGAACTGACGCCTGGGGCTGCCCAGACCAGCGCTCCGGTTCCACCGCCGGTGCAGGTGAATGAAATTCAGACTGGGCAGGGGGCAGCGTCCTCAAGCAGTACGGCCACGGCGGATCCGGGTTCGAGCCCGGCCAGCGACCAGGATATTTCGAGCAGCAAGAAGAAGAAAAAGACGGGGTTGAAGAAGATTATTGCGTTTTAGGGCCTGGCAGGGATGGGCTGGAGCTGTGAAGTTTGGAGAGAGCTGTCGAGCTTCGCTCGACTGGGCAGCCGGGGGCGGCCGTCCCTACATGAGCTGACGAGCAAAAGCAAAATCAGAATCGAACCCAAAATCAGAGTCAAAAATCAAAGTCAAAAATCAAAGTCAAAGTCAAAAGCGTCGGACAGGAGTGTCCGACCCACACGAGCTTGTCCGCGCGGTAGACGGTGACCGCTGGTAACCGGTTACCTACTGTTGGATCATTGACTTACGTCCAAGGGCAGGTTACCTTCGCGGTATCTCCCCGCATTAGAGGAATTCTTTGGCCCGGAAAATACTACTCGCCGACGACAGCGTGACCGCCCAGAATATGGGGCGCAAGATCCTCGCGGATGCGGGGTATGAGGTCATCGCGGTGAATAACGGCTCCGCGGCGCTGAAGAAAATAGCGGAGATGAAGCCCGACCTGGTGATTCTTGACGTATACATGCCCGGCTACAGCGGGCTTGAGGTTTGCCAGCGGCTGAAGGAATCGCCGGAGACGGCGCGGATTCCGGTGCTGCTGACGGTCGGCAAGCTGGAACCTTTTAAGCCGGAAGAAGCCAAACGGGTGCGCGCCGAAGGCTTTATTGTGAAGCCGTTTGAAGCCAGCGAGCTGCTGAGCACGCTTTCGAAACTGGAAGATAAGGTGGTGCCGCGATCGGAGCCCTCGAAGCCCGGTCGATTCGCGCGGGCGATTGCGTTGGCAGAAGAAGCCAGCCAGGGCCGGCTAGGCGTACCGCACGCGAAGGCGAACACTGAAGAAAAGGTGGACGATGAATCCACGATTCCTAGCGCCACGAATCGTGATCCGCGCTCGGTGATCGAGAAGTCCGAGGTGGCTGCGACGCCGGTTGAGATTGTTGGTTCCCGGGAAGCGGCGGAAGCGAATGTAGACGTGGGAGCGCTGGCGGCTGCCGGCGTGCCGAAAGATGTGACGGCGGAAGAACTGGCGGCCATTGCGGCCGCAGCCGCACAGATTCAAATGGCAGCGGCGGTTGCGAGAGAGGCTGAGAGGTCTGGAAACGGATTCGGACGGCCTGAGCCCGTTACCTCGATTGCGGAGCGAAGTGATGAGAGGAAAAACGAGGATAGCTTTTCAGCTGCCTCGACGGTAGGGGCAAACGGAGCCGATGCCACGGGCGGCGCTTTGGTGGGCGAGTTTGCGGCGGGAGAACGCCGCAATGGAGACGCCGCGGAAGCGGGAGGGGAAGCGGACGAGGCGCCGGTCACCATGGCTGCCGGATCGCAGACACAGGTAGATGGGAGCGCCGCGGATTCGCGGGCGGGCGGGTCGCGCTGGGCGGCGGTTTCGGTCGCGCTGGAAGGCGAGGAGGCCACGATCTCGCTCGATCAGGAAATGCAGAAAGCCCAAGCGGCTTTCAGTGAGGCTTTGAGCGCGCACTCGAGCCAAGCAGAGGAGTTAGGAGATGCGCCCGCCAAGGCTAGTTCCGCGCTGGAGATTGCGGGCGCGGAGGAGCAGGTCGAAATGCCTGCGCAAGGGGCTGTGGGTGCATCCATCGAAACGGTTCCGGAGGCGGAGTCAGTTCCGGGACACGATGCGGCGTTTGGGGCCGGGGCGGCTGAAATCGAAACGGCGGTGGCTGCGGCATCTGAGCCAGTGGAGGAGATCGCTCCCTCCGCCGTGGCGGAGCCCTCGAATTCCTACCAGATCATCAGTTCGAAGGATCCCGGATCAGATGTGGAAGGACAACATTTTGAGAACTTTGTGCCGACGAGTGCGGTCGGGGAAAATCCGGAGGTCATGCCTTCGACCGCAAGTGCGGAAGCCTCGGTTCCCGATACCGCTCTTAGTTCGGAAAAGCAGACGATGCCTGAAACTGGAGCTGCGATTACGGAAAGTGCGACTGGGGCGTTCGAGGCGATTAGCTCTGCGCCGGAGAGCAGCCTCGACCCCGACACCGTGAAGACCAGCGCTGCAGCCTGGGCAAGTTGGCGCCAGGTTCGCGATACCGGCAAGAGCGGCGAAGCGACTGCGGACTCAGGAGAGCTGGCGGCGCAAGACTCGGCACCCGAAGACACCATTGCCAAGGCGGTAGCGGCGGGCGCGGAACAGATTGACCGAGCCGAAGCGGCCGGCGAGCAAAATCCATCCGATGTGGCGAGCATTGTCGACAGCGTGCTGGCTGATCTTCGTCCTAAATTGATGGCTGAAATTTCCCGCAAAATGTCGGAGAAGAAGTAAGAGCCGGCCTCGGAAGGCTGGTTCGCGGTGTCCGAGTTTGACCCTTCTTTTCCCGCGCCTGTAAGATCAAAATCTTAACCACAGAGGGCACCGAGGTGCACGGGGTAGAGCGATCTACTTTGTGAGGTGCGGTGTCTTTGTGGGTTAAAGATTCCAGAGGACTGACGATCGAATTTTCATGCCGCACGAACTGCCAAAATCCTACGAGCCGGGAGCGATTGAAAATCGCTGGGCTGAATACTGGGTGAAAGAGAAGCTTTTCTCGGTGCCCACGCCTCCGCCTGGGGAAACGCGACCGGTTTTCACATTGCTGCTGCCGCCTCCGAATGTGACCGGGCGCCTGCACATGGGCCACATGCTGAACCAGACGCAGATGGACATTATTGTGCGCTGGCATCGCATGCGCGGCTTTATTACGCTCTGGCTGCCGGGGACCGACCACGCGGGAATCGCCACGCAAATGATGGTGGAGCGGGAGCTTGCGAAAGAGGGCAAGAAGCGACGCGAACTGGGACGAGAGAAATTTATTGAGCGGGTTTGGGAGTGGAAAAAAGTTTATGGCGGGGCGATCCTCGACCAGATGAAGCGGCTGGGTGCGTCGGTCGACTGGGACCGCGAATATTTCACCATGGACGAAAATCTTTCGCGCTCGGTGCGCGAGGTGTTCGTGCGGCTGTACGAGCAGGGGCTGATTTATCGCGGCAAGTACATTGTGAACTGGTGCCCGCGCTGCGAGACGGCGATTTCAGATCTCGAGGTGAAGCATGAAGAGGTCGCGGGGAAGTTGTGGGAGATTCGGTATCCGGTGATCGGATCGAATCCCGGCAATCCCGAGTTCATCACGGTTGCGACGACGCGGCCGGAGACCATGCTCGGGGATACCGCCATTGCGGTGAACGCGAAGGACGAGCGGTATACGCATCTGCACGGCAAGAAAGTTTTGGTGCCGCTGATGAATCGGGAGATTCCGATCATCACGGACGAACTGGCGCAGCCGGAGTTTGGAACGGGAGCAGTGAAGGTTACTCCGGCGCATGATCCTAATGATTTTCAGGCGGGTAAGCGGCACGATCTTCCGCAGATTGATGTGATGGACGAGCACGCGCATATGAACGCGAATGCGGGGGCTTATGCCGGACTTGATCGTTATGAGGCGCGCAAGCGGGTGCTGGCCGATTTGCAGGAGCAAGGGTTTCTGGTCGGGGAAAAAGAGCACACGCTGGCGCTGGGAAAGTGCGATCGATGCGGGACGGTGGTTGAGCCGAGACTTTCAGAGCAGTGGTTCATTAAGATTCAGCCGCTGGCCGACCGCGCCAAACAGGCTGTGGAGAGCGGGGCGATCACGATTGTCCCGGAGAATTATCGCCAGGTTTATCTGAACTGGATGAATAACATTTACGATTGGTGCATTTCACGCCAGTTGTGGTGGGGACATCGCATTCCGGCATGGACATGCGAAGGGTGCAAGGAAATAATTGTGGCGCGAGAGGCGCCGGAGAAGTGTTCGAAGTGTGGCGGAACGAAGCTCGAACAGGTTTCGGACGTGCTCGATACCTGGTTTTCGTCAGGGCTGCTTCCCTTCACGACGTTGGGCTGGCCGGAGAAGACTCGCGACCTGGAAGTGTTTTATCCGAATACGTTGTTGATCACCGGCTTCGATATTTTATTTTTCTGGCTGGCGCGCATGATCATGTTCGGCTGCCACTTTATGCAAGGACACGAGCAGGATGCGTTGATCAAGAAGGCTACGGCTGTGGCGGAACGAGACGATGCTCGGGGAACTGCTGGCAATCAGGATGAGAGCGTGCCGTTTCGCCACGTTTATATTCACGCTCTGGTGCGCGATGCGGAGCGGCAGAAAATGTCGAAGACGAAGGGGAACGTGCTCGATCCGCTGGAGGTGATTGAACGCTTCGGGACCGATGCTACGCGATTTACGCTGGCGGCGATGGCCGCGCCTGGGACTGATATTGCGTTCAGCGAAAGCCGTACGGAGGGTTACCGCGCCTTCGCCAATAAGATCTGGAACGCGGCCAGATTTATGTTTATGAATGTGGATCGGCTGGAAGGGGCTTTGAGCGTTGCCGGGTTCGGTGGTTCGACTCTTGAAGACCGGTGGATACTCTCGCGCTTCAATCGCGTCACGAAAGAGGTGAACGACGCGCTTGCGGCGTACCGGTTTCATGAAGCGGCGAATCGCATCTATGATTTTTTCTGGGGAGAATTCTGCGACTGGTATTTGGAACTCATCAAGCCGCGATTGAATTTTGAGGAAGGCGCGGACAAAACCGAAGCGATTGCCGCCTGCGGGAATCTGGTGGCGTTGTTTGACGCAGCGCTGCGGCTCTTGCACCCGGTGATGCCGTTCATCACGGAAGAAATCTGGCAGGCGATGCATGAAGGCAATCCGCCGAGGAAGTCGATTGCGCTGGCGGCGTATCCGCAGTCGGATGAGAAGCGGATCGATTTGACCGCCGAGACTGAGATGGCGATTTTGCAGGATTTGATTGTGAATGTGCGAAATGTTCGCGCCGAGTTGAAGGTGGAACCGAAGGTGAAGGTTCCGATTGAAGTTTTTGTGCCGGAGCTGGCTGTGCGCACCATGATCGGGCAAAATCGTGGCGCGATCGAGCGACTGGGCAATGTGGAGAAGATTACGTTTGTGGAGGGTTCGCTGGCGAGACAGGCGGGTTCGCGCAGCACGGCGCGGTTTGATGTGCATGTGATCTACGAGAGAAAGATCGACATTGCGGCTGAGCGCGAGCGGCTGAAGAAAGAACTGGAGAAACTGGAAAAGGAATTCGCCAACAACCAGCGTCAGTTGAGCAACGAACAGTTTCTGGCGAAGGCACCGGCGAAAGTGGTTGAAGGTTTGCGTACGCGCGAAAAGGAATTGATTTCGTTAATCGATAAAAACAAGAAGCAACTGGAAGGGTTGGAGGGTTAGCTGAAAGGGCACGGCGAGGAGCCATGCCCTTCCCAAGCCTGTTATGAGGCGCTTCTAGGAACTGGCAATCGCATTTATGGACTGGAACTCACGACGCATTACGGCCATTATCGAAAACGCACTGGTGGAGGATCGCGCTACGCGAGACGCCACCAGCTATGCCTGCATCGATCCGAACCAGCGCGCTTCGGCTACGGTGCTGGCGAAGCAGGATTGCATTCTGGCGGGGATTGGCTGCGTGGGGCGCATCCTGGATATTTATGCCGCGCTCGACGGCGCGGTGACTTCGCACTATGAAGTTACGACGCATCCGGAGATTTTTGACGGAGTGCGGGTGCGCAAGGGACAAACGGTCGCGGTGATCCGGGACAATGCCCGTGTGCTGCTTTCCTGCGAGCGGGTGATTCTGAATTTTCTTCAGCGCATGAGCGGGATTGCGACTTTCACACGCAAATTTGTGGAAGCGGTTTCAGGGACGAATGCGCGCATTCTTGATACGCGCAAGACCGCGCCCGGGCTGCGGGTTCTGGACAAGTATGCGGTGCGCTGCGGCGGCGGGCAGAATCACCGGCTCGATCTTTCCGATGGAGTGCTCATCAAGAACAATCACATTTCGCTGGCGGGGGGGATTGTGCCTGTGCTGGAACGGGCGATGCGCAACCGGCGCGGCGCGCAGCCGATTGAGATCGAGGTTCGAACTCTCGAAGAACTCGAACAGGCATTGACGTGCGGGGCGGAGGCGATTTTGCTGGATAACATGACTCCGGAGAGCGTGCGGCAGGCGGTGGAGCGCTGCGGGCAGGCGAATGAGCAGAGTGGGCGGCGGATTCCGATTGAGTGCTCGGGCGGGATTCGTCTGGAAAATATTCGCGCCTATGCCGAAACCGGAGTCGATTTTATTTCCGTGGGGCTGATCACGCACTCGCCGCAAGCGGCGGATATGAGCATGCGGGTGGTTCCGGCGTGAGGTGAGTTGGGCTCGCCGTTTGTGATTTCTGCCAGGCTCCCGCATAATTCCGGCATCAAGAAAGCAAAGACAACTCGCGTGCGTGCGGGCGAGGGCGCAGCTTCGGGCAGGCCGGGGCCGGACAAGATGGGGCCGACCGGGCTAGACAGTATGGCTCATGCTCCGGCTGACGTTCGCTTGGGGCGGGTTGTGCGGCTGCTGATGGAGCACGCGACCGTTGTTGTCAGCGGCACCAAGATCGCTGAAGAAATTTCCTCGAGCCGGTCGGAAGTCTGGCGGCTGATTCAACAATTGCGCGGGCTCGGGGTTGACGTGGCGGGGCATCCCGCAACCGGATATCTTCTGCAATCGGTTCCCGATCTTCTGCTGCCGGAGATTCTCGCCCCCTTACTGCATTGGACGATTTTCGATACGCACCTGCATCATTTTTATAAGATTGGTTCCACCAACACTACTGCGATGCAGGCTGCGGCCGAAGGGGCCGCGGAGGGCAGCGTGTTTCTTGCCGAAGAGCAGACTGCGGGGCGGGGGCGCGGGGCGCATGCGTGGCAGTCGGCGCGATCTGAGGGGATTTATTGTTCGGTCGTGTTGCGACCGGCGCTTCCGCCTTCCGATGTGCTGGTGCTCGCGCTGGCCGCGGGACTGGCGGTGCGCGCGGCGATCGCGCAGATCGACGGCCGCGTTGTTGCTGATTTGAAGTGGCCGAACGACGTGCTCATCGAGGGCAAGAAAGTTTGCGGGATCCTCGCTGAGATGAATGCCGAGGCGACTCGGGTGCGGTATATGGTTGTGGGAATCGGGATCAACGTGAACCAGGCTGGGTTTCCGAAAGAGTTGGAAAGCGAGGCGACTTCGCTGAAGGTGGTGACGGGCAGCCGATGGTCGCGGGTGGAAGTGGCTGCGGCTTTGCTAAAATCGCTCGACCGGGAATATCGTGATTTGGTGGAGAAGCCGGAAGCGCGCGAGTCGATTCTTCGGCGCTTTGGCGAGCAGTCGTCGTGGGTGCAGGGGAAGAGGGTTCGCGTCGAAGAAAATGGTGGGAAGCTTGAGGGCGTCACGGAAGGGCTTGACGGACGTGGCTTTTTGCAGGTTCGCACGGCCCAGGGATTGCGGACGGTGTTGAGTGGGACGGTTCGTGCGCGATGAGACGGTTGCGATTTTAGAAACGAACGAACATGCTGCTGGTTCTGGATGTGGGCAACACGAATACGGTGCTGGGAGTTTTTGGCCCGGGCGGGAATGCGCAGCCTGATGGCGACTCCGGCGCGGTGCATTACGATCAACTGGTCGCGCACTGGCGCGTGGCGACACGGCAGGGCAGCACGGTCGATGAATACGGAGTACTGTTCCGTAATTTATTTTCCATGGCGAGTCTTCAGGCGTCGGGCATTCAGGGCATCGTAATTTCTTCGGTGGTTCCGCCGCTCGATCCGGTGCTGCGCCAGGTGTGCGAGCGCTACTTCAATACCAAGCCGTTGCTGATCGAGCCCGGGGTGAAAACGGGGATGCCGGTGCATTATGACAATCCCGCTGAAGTGGGCGCCGACCGAATCGTTAACGCCGTTGCCGCTTTTGAGAAATATGGCGGGCCGTGCGTGATTGTCGATTTCGGCACCGCAACAACTTTCGACTGCGTTTCCGCGAAGGGCGAATATCTGGGCGGGATCATCTGCCCTGGAATTGGAATTTCTGCGGACGCACTTTTTCAGAGAACGGCGCGGCTGCCGCGGGTGGAAATCCGTAAGCCTGCGCGGGTGATCGGCACCAATACGGTGGGCAGCCTGCAATCGGGACTTTACTATGGGTATCTCGGGTTGGTGGATGGAATTCTTGAACTGCTGCTGAACGAGATGGGAAAAGAAACCATGGTGCTGGCCACGGGCGGACTTGGGCCGATGATTGGGACGGGATCGAAGTACATCAAGAACGTGGATGATTTTTTAACTCTTGAAGGGCTGCGGATTATCTGGGAGCGCAACGCTGCCACGCGCCCGGGACCTGCGCCCAAAACCGCATCCAAGGCAACGGGTAGCGGGGGTGAACGCGCTCCTTCCACTCCGCGCTCCTCCCGCTGAGCCGCCGTGGAAAATTATCACTTTTACTTCACTGAAGTTGAGGAACATTTCCAGAGAAGACGGGGAGGGCCTCTGATCGGCTCGCCTCTCGATTGGGATCAGATCTTAATCTGGATGAAGGCCGGCATCCCGCTAGAAGCGGTATTGCGTGGCATCGACTCAGCATTCGATAAGTATGACCAGCGCAAGTCGAAAAGACACGAAAAAATAAACAGCATTTTGTGGTGTGCGCAAGCCGTGCTTACTGCGGCGGAGGAGATGAAAGAGGCTGCTGTGGGCACGGCGTCGGGCGAAGCGTCAGTGAGCAAAGCGGGGGCTGGGCAGGGCTTTGAGGCGGGAACGATCGCGGATTTTTTGCGGCGCAATGCCGAGATTTTGCAATCGGCGAAGCTTCCGTCGCATGGGGGGATTGCGGTGCAGGAGCTGGCGCACGATGCCGGCGAGACGCTACGCAAATTGGCGGCGGATATTGAGAACAAGAACGCGGCGGGTAGGCTCGAAGATCTGGAGCGCCATTTGACGGTGCTGGAGGAGAAACTTTTTGCGGCGCTGCTGGCGACTACGCCGGATGAAGAGATTGTTGAAGTGCGGGCCCAGGCGGACCGTGAATTGTCGCCTTACCGGCGCAAGATGGCGGCCCCGCAGATCGATCAACTGCAAAAGCAGTATGTTCATAAGCGGCTGTTGGAAAAATATGGATTGCCGCGTTTGAGTTTGTTTTATATGTGAGATGCAGGGAGGAGTTATCCGAGGAGACGACTTAGGGGCTTGAAAGCCCATATTATTTGTGGAAGGGTTCACGCGGCGCTGAAGCGCCGCTCTTGCACGGTGCTGCCAGTGTTGGGGATGGACTATAGCGACCGCTCGTGGACATGATGGACACCTTCGATGCACTCATCCTGGGCGGGGGCGCGGCGGGGCTGATGTGCGCGATTGAGGCGGGGAAGCGCGGGCGGCGGGTTGCGGTGCTGGAACGCGCGGAGCGGCTAGGCAAGAAAATTCTGATCTCCGGTGGCGGGCGCTGCAACTTTACTAACCTTCACTGCCAAGCGGAGAATTTTCTTTCTGACAATCCGAACTTTGCGAAATCGGCGCTGGCTCGCTATGCGCCTGCCGATTTTATTGCGCTGGTTGAAAAACATGGGATCCCGTATCACGAGAAGACGCTGGGCCAGCTTTTCTGTGACCGATCGGCGCGCGAAATTCTCGGAATGCTCGAGGCCGAATGCCGCGACGCCGGCGTGCAGATTTTCTTGAATGCAAAAATTAATGCAGTCGAGCGCGGCTCGCAATTTATGGTTCGCACGGAGGATCAAGAATTCCGTGCGGACTCGCTGGTCGTTGCCACTGGCGGCCTTTCGATTCCCAAGATTGGCGCTACTTCTTTTGGATATGATCTAGCGCGGCAGTTTGGCATTGCCATCGTTGAACCGCGGGCCGCGCTGGTTCCGCTGGTGCTGGGCACGGAAGATGCTTCGCGGTACTGCGAGCTGGCGGGAGTTTCAAGCGAAGTCATTGTTTCAACGGCGAGCCCGAATGGGCGCCAATACTTCCGCGAAAAAATGCTGATTACGCATCGCGGACTGAGCGGACCTGCGATTTTGCAAATCTCCTCGTACTGGGGACATTCGGAGCCTATCTTTATCGATGTTGCGCCAGGACGCGAAATTACTGCGGTATTTCGGCGTCCCGCGCAGCAAGGCACAGGGAAGCCTGCGAAAGCGCGCGCCAGAAATCTCTCAACGGTGCGCGGCGAACTAAGGGAAGCGCTGCCTCAACGCCTGGCGGATCGGTGGTTGAAATTTAACGCTCCGGCGGGGTGGACGAACTCGGCGCTGGAGGAGTTTGAAAAGCTCATCCACGCGTGGCCGGTGCTGCCGGCGGGGACAGAAGGGTTTGAGAAAGCTGAGGTCACTGGCGGCGGCGTTGACACTGACGAACTCTCCGCCAAAACCATGGAGAGCCGCAAGGTTCGCGGGCTGTATTTTATTGGTGAAGTTGTGGATGTTACCGGGCAACTGGGCGGGTTCAATTTTCAGTGGGCGTGGGCCTCTGGCGCGGCGGCGGGGAGGGCGCTGTGAGGAGACGATGCTTGTGACGAAACTCCTTTTAAGATCTGCCGCCTATTCCCAATTTGGGAACAATTTACGTTTTTTTTAGCGTCTACAGCGTTTATTGTATTGCCGCTTGTGCCCTGGCGGCATTATTCAGATGGAACATCCCGAAAAGGAGGAACGTTTTCGTGGCACTACCGGATGAGCCTGAAGGTTGGCAAACGCTACAAGCGATGGCGCAGCAGGAATGCGATTCCGCGAAACTGGCAGCGATCATCGATCAGATGAACAGTCTTCTCTCGCAGTATGAGTGCAGAGCGATGGACCGGAAGATGGATCGTAGGGAGAGCCTAATCGAGCAAAGGTTCGAGAGGCAAAGTTTGGGGCAGGAAGTTGAGAGTGTTGGAGGTTAAAGTCAAAAAGAACTCGAGCAAAGCTGCTTGCGAGGAAGCTTCATCCCTCACAGCGAGGGCGCGATGCGATCGTGGCGACTGGGCTTAATCGCGTTCTCCCTTGGATGGTGCGCCAACTACCCAGTAGTTGGTTCTGGAGAGAACTTCGATTCCGGGCTGAGGTTGTTTCAGGCTCACGTGAATCTGATGCAGCCCCGGGTGCGGTTTTTGCGGAGCGAAGCTTAACATGTAGCGACTATGCAGGTGGTTGTTGAAGTCAACGAGGCGGCTCTCAAAGGCTTTTTTGGTGGTGAAGAGTTCGTACTCGCCGCCGGTCATCGCCGCGATGGTTCGAGTGACATTTTTCTTCATGGCATTTCGTGCCATCAGAAGGGTGCCGATAATGTCGGGAGGGGCGTTCCAATAGGCTTCGTCCCGGTTTAAGCCGCGCTCGGTGTCGAGCACCTGTGAGAGCGATGGGGAGAACGAGAGAGCATAAACGACGGTGTTGCTGTCGCCGATCTCGGCGACGATGTCATCGACTTTGGCGGAATGGCTGCCATGGTCGCGATTTTCGCTGATCAGGAGCAGGACGCGCCGGCGGCTCGCGGGTTCTTTTTCGAGCAATTGCAGGGAGAAACTTACGGCATCTCGAATTGCGGCGCCGTTGTCGCCAGGTTGCAGATTTTTAAGGTCTGCGTAGATCGGCCGGTCATCGTCGCTGAAGTTTTCGACCAGATTGACGTGGCTATCGAACTCGACTAAAGCCACGCGCGACTGCAACTGATCGAAGACAGCCGTGAGCATGGGGCCGATCCCGCGCATTCTGGAATACTCGCGCCAGGCGCGCCTGCCGGTTTGAACCGCCACTACGACGGAAGCGGGTTGGGAGTCGGCGGGATCGTCGAGATGGACGGCCTGCTCCACGCCGTCATCGTCGATGGAGAAATCCTGATTGGTTAATCCGTAGACGATGTGGCCCTGCGCATCTCTCACCAGCGTGGGCACGAGTACGACGTTCGACTGAACGCGCAGTTCGGAAGCCTGCTGAGCCGCTGCTACGCTGGCGAATAACAGGACCAGAGAAAGAACTCCGGCCGACATGGGCACGATGATACCCGAAGGGCGAGCGGGTATGTGGGCTTGCCATGCCGTAGAATCAAGGCTTGCTCCTAAACATTGAAAAACTCATCTATGGCGGCGATGGACTCGCTCGCCTTCCAGCCGACGACAGCGGACGCGGCAAGGCTGTGTTCGTTCCTTTCGTTCTTGCGGAAGAGAAAATCGAAGCGGAGATTACCGAGGAAAAGCCGAGCTTTGTGCGCGCCCGGGTTGGCGCGATTGTGAAGGCGTCGGCGCATCGGGTTCCTCCGCCGTGCCCGCACTTTGGACGCTGCGGCGGATGCCATTATCAGCATGCCGGGTACGAGCATCAGCTGGAAATCAAGAAGGAAATCCTGCGCGAAAATCTGCGGCGGATCGCGAAGGTTGAACTTGCCTGCGAGGTGCAGGTTCACGCTTCGGCGCCGTGGGGCTACCGCAACCGGTCGCGGCTTCAGGTGCGGACGGGCCCGAGTTTCGCTGCTGGATATTTTAGATTTGGGTCGCATGAGCTTCTGCCGGTGGAGGAGTGTCCGATTAGCTCGCCGCTGATCAATCGCGGGATTGCGGCGCTTTGGAAGGCGGGACGAGCGGGGAAGATCGTCTCGGGCGTGCGCGAGGTGGAGTTCTTCGCGGCATCCGATGAGGATGGGGACGAAACCCAACTCCTGCTCGAATTGCTTTGCGACCCTGAGGCGCGGCGAGCCGAGGTGCGAGCGTGCGCCGAGGAGTTGTGCGCCGCGATGCCCGAGATTGCGGGGGTGGCGGCGTTTCGCGAGCGGCAGAAGGGCGTGCAGGAGCCGTTGGTTGGGGTCGGAGAATCGTTTTTGACGTGCAAAGTGAGGGCTGGCGCAGGAAGGATTTTTGCTTATCGCGTGAGTCCGGGGGCGTTTTTTCAAACCAACCGATTTCTTAGCGGCAAACTCATCGACATTGTGACTGGCGGGCGCTCGGGCGATGCGGCGCTTGATCTCTATGCGGGGGGTGGATTGTTTTCCACAGCGCTGGCTTGTGATTTCCGTCACATCGTTTCGGTTGAGTCGTCACAGGCTTCCACAGGTGATCTGAAATACAATCTTCCAGGTAACGGAAAGGCGGTTCTGGCGACTGCCGAGGAGTATTTGGGCGTCCCCGGCCGCGCGGGCGCCGTGCGGAACGGCGGGGACGCGGGTGCGCCTCCCGCGCGGGGCGGGAAAAGCTCGCGAGGGCGATCGCGAGAAGATCGGACGAAGGATCGGGTTGGGAGTGGTCCTGTTCTCCCCCATGCGCTCCATAAACCTGACCTGATCGTAGTCGATCCGCCGCGCGGCGGGCTGGGAGATCGCGTGGCGCGGGCGCTTGGGAGTGCGAACGCGTCACGCGTAACCTATGTATCCTGCGACCCGGCTACGCTGGCGCGGGATCTTGTGCCGCTGCAGGCGGCGGGGTATCGGGTGGAGGAAGTGCATTTGGTCGATTTGTTCCCGCAGACTTATCACCTTGAAAGTGTCGTGCAGTTGATTCGCTAGCATAGTGCAGTTTAAGGGTTCGATTACATCCCCTGTCCGATGGTTCGTAATTCCCATCACATAGTCCGGTAACGACGCATGCCGTTTTTGCGCGCAGTTAAGCAAGCATTGCCACCGGAGTTTGAATTTAGGCCGACGCGGGAGCCTATGCTCTGGGCGGCTGTGGCTTATGGGGCGGGGATATCAGCCGGCGCTTACGCGCATTTGGCGGCACGGTGGTGGATTGCGGGGGCGCTCGCAATCATCTCTGTTGCCGGTGTTACATCCGCAAGTCTTAGATTTATTTCCCCGCGTGTTGCCGTTGCTGCGACTCTGGCGCTGAGTGCATTCTTTCTTACCGGTGCGCTGAATATTTATCTGCGCGGAGTGACTAGCCCCCTCGATACCATTTTTCTTCCATTCGACGGACAATCCGTGGAACTGGTCGGGCATGTAACGCATGAGGGATCGTGGCGGGATGCTGGGCCGGGAGAAATGCGCGAGACGCTCGATCTGGTGACCGAGGAAATCATTGGTGAGGACGGGCATCGGCTTCCGGTGCGCGGGGGTGTGCGGCTGTCGATTTATGCACCGGGGTCGGCGAGGGCTGGCTTGTCTCGGTTTGCCGCGACGGACGCCGCGCTTCATTATGGGGCGCGACTTCGGGTGCCGGTAAAAGTGAGGTTCCCGCGAAACTTTGGAAATCCGGGAGCGTTCGATTACCGGGCCTATCTGGCCGCGCGGGGGGTGGTTGCGCTCGGGTCGGCGAAGGCCGAAGACGTGCAGGTTCTCCCCGGCTTCGTGGGGAATCGCTTGGAGCTGTGGCGGTCCCGTGTTCATGCAAGCATCATTGCCAAGGTTCATGAGCTTTGGCCGCCGCATGAGGCTGCGCTGCTGGACGCGATGCTGATTGGGGAAGACGCGTTCATTGATCGGGACACGCGGGCTGACTTTCAGCGATCTGGGACGTACCACATTCTGGTGGTGTCGGGGATGAACGTTACTATTCTTGCGTTCGTCGTGTTTTGGAGCCTGCGGCGGCTGCGAGTGCCGGATGGGTTTGCGACGTTGCTGACGATTTTGTTCTGCGCTGGGTACGCTCTTTTGACCGAGGTAGGTACGCCGGTGTGGCGCGCGACGCTGATGTGCGCGCTGTATCTGGGGACGCGGCTGCTTTACCGCGATCGAGCCATGCTGAATACGCTGGGGACGGCGGCGCTGGGGTTGCTGGTGTTCGATCCGCGGCAGCTTTTTACGGCGAGTTTTCAGATGACATTTTTGTGCGTGCTGATTGTGGCTGCGATTGGGATTCCGCTGGTGGAGCGAAGTTCGAGGCTATACCGGCTGGGGCTCGCGAACTGGGAGGCGGACGATTACGGATTTAGTCTTCCGCCGCGGGTGGCGCAATTTCGATTGGACCTGCGGATGATTGCGGAGCGGGTTGGGCAATTTTGCGGCGAGGCTTGGGCGCTGCGGTTGGTGCGGATTCTGGCGATTGGGATTTTCGCTATGTTCGAGTTGTTGCTGGTTTCGGCGGTGATGCAGATGGGGCTGGCGCTGCCGATGGCGTATTACTTTCATCGGGCGACCACGATCGGGCTGCCGGCTAATGTGGCGGTGGTGCCGCTTACGCAGTTGCTGATGCCTGCGGCGATGGTCACGTTGTGCGTGGGATATATTTCGCCGGTGCTGGCGAAGCTTCCGGCGCGGGTTACGGCGGTGGCGCTGCAAGCGATTACCGGGACGGTGCATGGACTGGGCGGGCTTCGGCTTGCTGATTTGCGCGTGGCTGCGCCGTCGCTTGAGATTATTCTTGCGGCTTGCGGGGCGCTGATTCTGGCCATGATCTGTGCGCGGCGACGCATGTTGCTGGCGGTCGCTGGCGTGGCAGCGCTGTTGCTGGCATCGCTGGCGCTGGCGTTCATTCCTCCGACGCCGCGGACGCGGGCGGGGTCGCTGGAGGTTACTTCGATTGATGTTGGCGAGGGGGACTCGATTTTGCTGGTGATGCCGCAGGGGCGCACGCTGCTGATTGATGCGGGAGGGCCGATCTGGGGCGCGGGGTCGCAGCTTGATTATGGAGAAGATGTGGTTGCGCCTTATTTGTGGACGCGCGGAATTTCGCGGCTCGATGCGGTTGCGATTTCGCACGGGCATTCCGATCACATTGGAGGGATGCCGGCGATCCTGAAGGATTTTCGTCCGAAGGAGTTGTGGATTGGGCTGTTGCCGCCGAGCCGCGCGTTGGAAAACCTGGTTGCCGAGGCGCATGCTCTGGGGATCAAAGTTGTGCGGCACTGGGAGGGAGACGAATTCGATTTAGGCGGGGCGGAGGTTGAGGTGCTGTTTCCGCCGCAGGATTGGCCGGTCGGGCTCGAACCAAAAAATAATGACTCGATGGTGCTGCATGTGAGCTACGGGAAAACTTCTGTGTTGCTTGAGGGCGACGCGGAAAAGGCGGTGGAGCGGCGGATTGCGGCGCTGCACCATCCGCATGCGGATTTGCTGAAGGTGGGGCATCACGGGAGCGCGACTTCGACTACGCCGGAGATTTTGCAGTCGGTGAAACCGTCGTTTGGAGTGATCTCGGTTGGGCTGCATACTTCGTTTGGACTGCCGAAGGCGGATGTGCTCGCGCGGTTGCAGGCGGCGGGGGTTCGAGTTTATCGCACAGACCTGGATGGGGCGGTGACATTCTATCTGGATGGGAAGACGGTTACGGCTATCCTGCCTTAGGAGTAGGCCGAAGGAAAAATCTTAACCACAGAGGGCACCGGGGATCACTGAGGAAGATCTGAGGGCAGCGAAGAGCGGCGAACTTCGATTACGCCTTCGTCTCGTCGTCATCCGGATCGTTCGCAGAATCGGCGGGAACTGGCTGGCGTGAGTCAGAGATGAGCTGGCGGGCGCGTTCGGCATCTTCTTCGCGGACGGTGATGATCATGCCGCCCATGCCGGGGAATGCGTCCTGCAAGAGGCTGGCGGAGGCGAGATCGTTCTCGATGGCGGCGGAGTCGAGCAGGCCTTTGACGACGAGGGCTTCGGATTCCTGTTCGCTGTCGAATACTTTTACGAGCTTTTCGTTGGGATTCGGACGGCTTTGCTCGTCGGCGGTGGTGTTGGGCTGCTCAGTCATGGATGTGGTCTCCTCGCGCCCCGCCATTACCGGCCGAAGTCCGCTCATCTGAGATTCTAACGCAGCGGATTGAGTTGCAGGGGAAGAGTGAGGGAGAGTTTGTTGGGCGGGCGCTGGGGGACGGCACTTGCTAGCGAAGGCAGTTGGACTCGTCGGGCTGCGTGCTGCGGGAGATCCCTCGTCCCGCTGGTGAAAGCGTGGGACTTCGGGATGACGGATCTCGAAAACTTTGCTCTGGAGAGGAAGCTGATTCGGGAACACGGCACCTTTGGTCCATTGCGTTCTATGGGAAATCGAGGAGAATGCTGGAAAGCGGCGCGCAACGCGGGGGTTGGGGGCATCATCCTATTTGTAGGTGGGTTCGGAATGAAGGGGCCAGCATGAATATTGGGGAGTTGCCGGAGCATGAGAGGAATGCGCATTTAGGAAAACAGGCGGAGGCGGAAGAGGAAGCGCGGCGAATCCGGCGGCTGCAGGTGATGATGAGCATGGTGTCGTCGGTGATTAGCCAGGACCCGAGGCTGACGGTGGAAGAGGCTTCGGAGTTGGCGGCGGGGGCGAAGCGGGCGGCGCTGGCCATGTTTCCGGATAAGGAGCTGGCTTACGATTTGCTTTATAAGCCGCGGATTCAGAGGCTGATGCGGGAGAGGTTCCGGCTGCAGTGAGGTTCGGGGCGTGTTTGGCGATCGCTGAGGCTGCTGGGGAGCTGATAGGGATCCTTCGACTACGCCAGCCGGTTCGCTTCGCTCACCGACTGGCTCCGCTCAGGATGACAGATATATCATAACAATATGTAAATAATAGATCTAGAGTTTTGATATTATCTGTACGAGTCCTGCACAGATGCGCAGAGTCAATGACTTGCCAGAAAGATCTGCACGGAATCTGCACAGGACGAGTCAAACGATGGAGGCGAATATGGCATTCGTCACCGACAAATCGGAACTCAAGCCGGGCCTGATTCTCTTCCGGCGCGGCGACGTGGAGCATCGGATGTGGTATTGCCGCATGAAGATGCCCAAGGCCGACCGTTACAAGACGGTTTCGCTCAAGACAACCGACATCGATGTGGCGCGGGACCGCGCCTTCGATCAAGACGCAGACATCCGATTCCGCTTAAAACATGACGTTCCTGTGTTCAACCATCCCTTCCGCGAGGTGGGTAGAGAGTATCTCCTGACCCAGGAGGCGCGGGCGAAGCGCGGAGAAATCAGCGCCGCGCGGCCCAAGAAGGTCCGCGCCATCATCGAAGGCGCTCTAGACAGATATGTAGGATCAACGCAGGTCCACCTTATCGGTGACGAGCTTTGGGGCGGCTACCCGGCATGGCGGCGGGAGAACGGCGCAGGTCGTCACAAGCGCAACGGCGTTCGGGAAGTCAGCGACGACATGGCGCAAGCCTTCGCGGATAGGGAAGCCGAGCGCCGCACCAAGGTTCAGCAGACCCTCGGCATCAGGGTTTTGAGACCGATTGAAGTCAAACCTTCCGAAGAACGGGTGGTTCCTTATATCAGTGATTCCACCATCCGCTTTGAGATGTCCATCTTCGGTGCTGTGATGAATTACGCCATCAAGAAACGCTACGTTCCCGCCAGCCAGCGTTTTGACGAGCGTCCGAAGCTCAAGTCCATGCGGCGCGACGAGTTCACGCTGGAGGAATACCGCAAACTCCACACTGTCGGAAGGAAGTGGATTGCTGAGGCGGATAAATCTTCCAGCGTCTGGTATCGCACCATCACCTACAACATGATCCTGATTGCGTGTAATACAGGCATGAGGCCAGTGGAGATGAAGAATCTGCGCTGGCGCGACATCATGCCCGCAAAAGACCGCGAGGGGCGTGAGATCGTTGTGCTGTTCGTGCAAGGCAAGAGCAAGTCGCGCAAGCTGGTGGCTCCCAGGAGCGTTGGAGATTATCTGGAGCGCATCCGCATTATTTCCAAAGCCACGGAACCGAACGACAGAGTATTTACCAACGTCACGGGCAAGCCTGCAAAAACCCTTTACAGCTCGCTGATTGCCGACCTTCTGAATGAGGCGAATTTGCGCGAAGGCACGCAGGGCGTTCCGCGTTCGACGTACTGCTTCCGGCATACCTATGCCACGCTCCGATTGCAGGAAGGAGTGGACGTGTATTTCCTCGCCGAGCAGATGGGAACCTCCGTCCACATGATTGAAAGCCACTATGGACACGTGAACACCATCAAGCACGCCGACCGCGTGTTGCAGGGCATGGCGGGATGGGAGCTGCCGCAACCGGAACACGATACCAAGGCCAAGGCGTCAAAAGCGGCAGCGACCCGCGATCAGACCAAAAGAGGTCAGCGCAACAAGCCGCGCTGACCTGAACCTCCCCAAGCCGTCTTTTGCCGGAGCCGCTGGCGGAGGCTGGCGCAGGGAGGTAATCGTCCCATTGTCCGGCCCGGATTCTCCTCACTGAGATTGTTCTGATTTGCCGCTGCCCCGCTGGGGCGTTTTTAGCGGCAAATCTCCTTTACACGTGCCGCCGCTGGCGGCTGTACTTCTTGCAGCTCCAATCTCTTAGTATCGGGGAAGGGGTCTGGTAAGGAAACGCTGTGCTGCCGCCCCTCCAATAACAACCGGACATGACAGTTCCAAGTCATCCAGTTTCAAGCCGTGTGCAAACCGCGTGCGAGCGGAACCGGTAGTCATCGGTGTATCAGCTCGATGCTGCCCGTATCTTCTGCTTGGGGCGAGGGAATTCACTCGTTTTTGGGTTCAGAGCTACACATTTTCTTACACATCTTGGGTCATGCTTGAGCTAATCCGAAGAAAAATTGGAGAAATTGACAGACGAATCGGAATGAAAATCCGCAGGGCTTAAACGCCCCATGAGGGTTCAAGTCCCTCCGCCGGCACCACATTTTCTCGGGCAGCAAAGCGCCGGCAAGCGCGACGAATTTTGCAGACGGTGTCTGCAAAGTGTTGTCTTGAGGCTCTACCTCATTAGCGCGGTCCTGAAATACCTGCATACCGCAAATCGAGGTGTTCGTCGACGGAAAACCCGCGGTCTATGTGGGCAAAGTGTTCAACGATGCTGTTGCAATGCGTCATTAGATATGATTAAGTATTGACATATTGAAACAAGCTCTGGCAGCGCCTCTTAACAGGATTATGCAGTACATCGGCGAACACGGGATTGTTAGGTCCCGTGACATCGAGGCCATCGGTTTTCCGCGGCAGTATCTTGTTCGTCTCCACCGGCAAGGCAAGCTTAATCGGCCTGCACGTGGAATCTACACACTTCCAGATGCCGACGTGACCGAACACCACTCCTACGCTGAAGTCACCAAGCGAGTCCCGCAAGCTACTGTTTGCCTGCTTTCGGCGCTTGTCTTTCACGAGATAACGACGCAGAGTCCCGCTTCGGTTTGGATCGCTCTCTCCAAAGGGGCAAGAACGCCTGCTCTCGCTTCGCCTTCACTCAGGATCGTTCGGCTGTCAGGGCCATCACTCACGGTGGGAATCGACACACATCAAGTGGAGGGCGTCACCGTCCGTGTCTATTCAGCCGCGAAGACCGTCGCCGACTGTTTCAAATTTCGGAACAAAATCGGACTCGACGTCGCAATCGAAGCGCTAAAGGATTGTCTTCGCCAGAGAAAGGCCAGCGTCAACGAAATCTATCGCTACGCCAAAGTCTGCCGGGTAAGCAATGTCATTCGACCCTATATGGAGGCGCTGTGATTGGACACTAACAATGACAACGCCGAGATGAAACTCGCCGCTGGCGGAAGTATTCTTCAGGATCTCGCCAGAGGCAGAGATTCTACAGACACTGTCTGAAGAATCCATGCGCCCATCAGTCTCGCCCCCAACTACGTCACAGTTATGTCCTGTAAGACACAGAAAAAGAAGTAGTTATATAATACTTTGCATGAAACATTAGTGAAATAATTGACACTTCGAGATCGTGAAGAGTAAAGTAGCTATGGAGGATCAGGGGAATGCGGGCAAGCACACTTGAGCAGTTGAGGCGACATCTCCGCCCTGGACGTGTGTACCGCAGAGAAGACCTTCTGCCTTGGTCCCATAGTGTTGATCGACACCTCAAAGAACTCACTGTCGATGGCACCCTCCAGAAGCTCCGTACCGGCTTGTACTACAGCCCTCGTAAATTTGAATTCGGAGAGGCTCCTGCGGATGAGCACGAGCTGGTAAAAGCGTTCTTGAAGACAGACCGTTTTGTCGTGACCTCCCCGAATGCCTACAACCAATTGGGACTTGGGACAACGCAGCTCTACAACAAACGGGTTGTCTACAATCAGAAACGTCATGGGACATTTCCGCTTGGCAATCGAATGGTCACCTTCGAACGTCGCATGAATGTTCCAAGGCAACTCTCTCCCGAGTTTCTGCTGGTTGATCTTGTTAATGAACTAGGCGACCTTGCGGAGGATCGGGACGCCGTTCTTTCTCGCGTTCGCGAAAAAGCCAAAGAGATGAACCCGAAAAAGCTTTCACGCGCGGTTTCTCTCTACGGCAAATACTCCACACAGAAAAAGTTTCAGGAGATGTTGCAGCATGCCTGACTCTTTTCTGCATGAGCGAAGCGATTTCAAGGCACTTGTCGCGACCGTTGCCGACACCGAAAAGATCAATGATCCAGCACTCGTGGAAAAAGACTACTGGATCATGCACACCGTCTTTGGGCTCAAACAGCTTGGTTTAACGTTTGAGCTCAAGGGCGGCACTTCGCTTTCCAAGGGCTTTGGGATCATTGAGCGATTCTCTGAAGACATCGACATTCGCATCGAACCCTTCGACGGACTTCAGGTCGATACCAATCCAAATCACGAGAGGCCCACGCACATTGAGTCCAGACGAGTCTTTTATGAAAAGCTGCGGGACAAGATCAAGATCCCAGGGATTACGACCGTCGAGAGGGATACAACCTACGATGACGAAACGCTGAGGAACGCCGGCCTCAGGTTAAGCTACGAAACCCATTTTGCTTCAATCGCTGGCCTCAAGGACGGAATTCTTCTGGAAGTTGGCTTCGATCAAACGACTCCGAACCGCGCCGTTACAATCTCCTCTTGGGTCGTCCAGTTCGCCGATGCTAAGAAACTTGAATACGCTAACAACCGAGCCCTCGACATCCCCTGCTATAACCCCGAATACACTTTCGTGGAAAAGGTCCAGGCTGTGGTTCGAAAATACGGCCAGTTCAAAGGCACCGGGAAAATCCCAACGAATTTCCTCAGACACTACTACGACATTCATCAACTTCTCGACGTGGATGCCGTGCAGAAATTCATAGGAAGTCCAGAATACTTGGCGCACAAGAAGAAGCGTTTCAAGTCTTTGGACCAAAACGTAGCAGGAAGCGGAGCCTTCACTATTGAAGACGAGAACATCCGCAAGCAATTTGAAGCGGAATATTCAAAGACAGCCCCACTTTACTATCGCGGACAAATTCCGTTCGACACAATTCTCGCCCGCATTCAGCGAGACCTCGTACGTCTGTAGTACTTGGGCAAATCTGGAGCCATTGTTCCGTCGCTCCTTCGCGTGGCTCCACTTCGGTGATCCCGCTTGATGTGCGATAATTCGCCTTCTCCCCGCTGACATCGCAGGATGACGTAAGACATGGCTCTCAAGAAGTCTGAACTCTACTCATCTCTCTGGTCGAGCTGCGACGAACTCCGCGGCGGCATGGATGCCAGCCAATACAAGGACTATGTCCTGGTCCTGCTCTTTATCAAGTATGTCAGCGACAAATACGCCGGGATGCCGTATGCGCCCATCACCATCCCGCCCGGCGCCAGCTTCAAGGACATGGTCGCCCTCAAGGGCAAGCCTGACATCGGCGATCAGATCAACAAGAAAATCATCGGCCCTCTGGCTAATGCCAACAAACTGTCCGACATGCCGGACTTCAACGATCCGGGAAAGCTTGGCAGCGGTAAGGAGATGGTGGAGAGGCTCACCAACCTCATCGCCATCTTTGAAAACAAGTCGCTCGATTTCAGCAAGAATCGCGCCGACGGCGACGATATCCTGGGCGACGCCTACGAATACCTGATGCGGCACTTCGCCACGGAAAGTGGCAAAAGCAAGGGCCAGTTCTACACTCCCGCCGAGGTCAGCCGCGTCATCGCACAGATCATTGGCATCCATGACGCAGCGACGACCAGCGCAACCACTGTTTACGACCCAACTTGCGGTTCGGGCTCACTGCTGCTGAAGGTGGGCGATGAGGCGGGCACTACTGTCACGCTCTATGGGCAGGAAAAGGATGCCGCTACTAGCACTCTTGCGCGGATGAACATGATCCTGCACAACAACCCCATTGCGGTCATCGAGCAGGGAAACACGCTTACCGTCCCCAAGTTCAAGGAGGGCGGCACGCTCAAGACTTTCGACTATGTTGTCGCCAATCCGCCGTTTAGTGACAAGCGCTGGAGCACCGGCATTGACCCCGCCAAGGATGAGTTTGACCGCTTCAAGCCTTTCGGCGTACCTCCAACCAAGCAGGGGGACTACGCTTATTTGTTGCACATTGTCCGCTCGCTTAGGAGCACCGGCAAAGGCGCATGCATCCTGCCGCACGGTGTCCTGTTTCGCGGCAACGCCGAGGCCGATATTCGCCGCGCGCTCGTCCGCAAGGGATACATTAAAGGCATCATCGGCCTGCCCGCCAACCTCTTCTACGGTACCGGCATCCCCGCCTGCATCATTGTCGTTGACAAGCAGGACGCTCACGCGCGCAAGGGTATGTTCATGATCGACGCCAGTGCGGGCTACATGAAAGACGGCCCCAAGAATCGCCTTCGCGCCCAGGACATTCACAAGATCGTGGATGTATTCAACAGGTGGCTCGAAGTCCCGAAATACTCGCGTATGGTTTCGGTCGAAGAGATCGAGAAGAACGACTTCAATCTCAACCTGCCTCGCTACATCGACAGCCAGCGAGCTGAGGATCTACAGGACATCGAGGGCCACCTGCGCGGCGGCATTCCGGAGCGGGACGTGGACGCTCTCTCCCGCTATTGGAAAGTCTGCCCGAATCTCCGGCAGGTGTTGTTCAAAGCGAACCGCCCCAGCTACGTCGATCTCGCCGTGGACAAGGCGGACATTAGGTCCACGATCTATGAGCACCCGCAGTTCGCCGTCTTTATTGATGGCATGAATGCCCACTTCACCGCATGGCGGCAGAAGAATGCAAAGACGCTGCGCGAGTTGAAAGCTGGCAACCATCCGAAGGAAGTCATCGCCGCGCTATCCGAAGATCTGCTGGCTCACTACACCGGCCAGGAACTCATCGACAAATACGACGTGTATCAGCACCTCATGGACTACTGGGCCGCGACAATGCAGGACGACTGCTACGCCATCGCCGCCGATGGTTGGAAAGCCGAGACCCACCGCGTTATCGAGAAGGACAAGAAGGGCAGAGAAAAGGACAAGGGGTGGGGTTGCGACCTCGTGCCCAAAACTCTCATTGTTGCACGCTACTTTGCCAGTGAGCAGGCAGCCATCGACAATCCTGCCGCCGAATTGGAAACAGTGACGGCCCGAATGAACGAGCTGGTAGAGGAACAGGCCGGCGAAGACGACGCCTTTTCGGATGCGAGAACTGAAGCACCGGAGGGCAAAGAGGGCAAAGTCACGCGAGCCTTGGTGATTGCCCGATTAAAGGCGATCGAAGGCGATAAAGATGCCAGTGTCGAAGCAGATGTTCTTAACGATTGGCTGAAACTTGCCGATCAAGAGGCCGATCTCAAGAAACGTGTCAAGGAGGCCGAGGCTGACCTGGACGCCAAGGCTTACAAGAAATATCCAAAGCTCACAGAGGTGGAGATCCAGACTCTGGTCGTGGATGATAAATGGCTCGCCGCGCTCGATGCCGCCATCCACGGCGAAATGAACCGCATCAGCCAGGCCTTACCCAGCGGGTGCAGGAACTCGCCGAACGTTATAAAACTCCGATGCCGCAGATGGTAAGCCACGTGGAGAGACTGCAAGCAAAAGTGAATGGGCATCTGGAAAGGATGGGTTTCACATGGGGTTGAGGCCCGGCTATAAACAGACCGAGTTAGGACCGATTCCAGAGGATTGGAGCGTGAAGCCCACTAAACGGCTTGGCATCCCAGTGAGGGGCGGGTCGCCACGGCCAGCTGGAGACCCGCGATACTTTAACGGATCTTACATTCCGTGGCTTACCGTCGCTGCTCTGACGAACATTCCGACATCTCAACTCAACGTAACGGAAACATCAACATACCTGACAGAAGCAGGATCTTCGCTCAGCAGAACCCTGAATCCGGGCACGCTGATTATCGCCAACAGTGGTGCAACGTTGGGAGTCGCCAAGATTCTTGGCATTAAATGCTGCGCGAATGACGGGATCGCTGCTCTCCTCAATATCAGCGAAGATGTCAGTCCTCACTATCTGGCACACTTCATCAACGCCAAGACAAACTATCTTCGTGAAGTTGTTGCCACAGGTAACGGGCAGCCGAACCTAAACACGACGCTGATAGGGAACTTCACAATTCCCCTTCCGCCTACCAGAGCTGAACAGGACGCCATCGCAGAGGCGTTGAGCGATACGGATGCCCTCATCGAATCGACAGAACAACTGATCGCCAAGAAACGCGGGCTCAAACGAGGCGCAATGCAAGAGTTGCTCACCAGCAAAAAGCGACTGCCGAGCTTCAGTGAAGGTCGGGAGGTGAAACGGTTTGGCGAGGTTGTCCAACTGCGGAAGGAACGAATAGACCCGCGACGGACTGGAGTCTACGAGTTCTGCGTTGAACTTGAACATATCGAACAGGAGACAGGATGTCTTGTGGGTCACACAGCAACGGGAGAAGGCTCCTCTCTCAAATCTGTGTTTCAAAAAGATGACGTCTTATTTGGAAAGCTTCGCGCGTATCTGCGGAAGTATTGGCTTGCGAACCGCGATGGAGTCTGCTCAACAGAAATATGGGTACTTGTGGCTAAACGTACTTTACTCACTCCACAATTTTTGCTTCAGCTCGTGAACATGGATCGCTTCGTCGAAACAGCGAGCTCCGCCTACGGCACCCATATGCCTCGTTCGGACTGGAGTGTCGTGAAGAACTACGAAGTGAACCTACCGCAGGTGGAAGAACAGTGCGCGATTGCCGCAATCCTGAGCGACATGGATGCGGAAATCGCCGCGTTGGAAGCTAAGTTGGCCAAAGCCCGCCAACTCAAGCAGGGCATGATACAGGAACTCCTCACCGGAAAGGTCCGATTGGTATGAAGTCCGCGAAAGGCTACTACAGAGTCATGCTAGGACAGAAGAGCGTTTACGCAGCGGAATGCTTCGCCGGAAATTTTATCGGCACTGACTTCGGCATCGACCAAGACCTAACCAAGAAGCTGCCGGACGAATGGCGAGCCTTCAATCAGGAGTTCATTCCCATTTACCTGGCGAAGCACCCCGACAAGACGAAAATCGGAGCTGGGTTGGCGTGCGGAGCTTTGTGGACCGTCTCAAAAGGGATCACAAGGGGCGACCTCGTACTTTGTCCGGATGGGTCTGGGCACTATCGTGTGGGCGAAGTCAACGGTGACTATACGTACGAACCTGGCAAGATTCTTTTTCATCGCCGCCCTGTTCAATGGCTAAACGTCAGTATTGACCGTGCTGCCATGAGCGAAGCTTTGCGAAATTCCACTGGATCAATCGGCACGGTCAGCAACATCTCGCGTTACTCTGAAGAAATTGAAAGACTCATTGGTGGCGTGTCTGCGCCCAAGCTCATATCGACCGATGAAACGGTCGAAGACCCCACAGCTTTTGCACTTGAGGAACACCTCGAAGATTTCCTGGTAAAGAACTGGGCACAGACCGAGCTGGGCAAGGAATATGACATCTACGAGGAAGAGGGTGAGAAGGCGCAGCAATACCAGACTGATACTGGTCCACTAGACATTCTCGCAATTAGCAAAGATAAGAAGCGTTTGTTGGTGGTGGAACTGAAAAAAGGCCGAGCCAGCGATGCGGTTGTAGGTCAGACCCTGCGGTATATGAGCTTTGTTCAGGAGATGCTAGCCGAGAAAGACCAGACCGTACATGGAATTATCATCGCTTTGGAAGACGACCAGAGAATCCGCAGAGCCCTCGCAATGGTATCGAATATTTCCTTTTATCGTTACCAAATCAGTTTCAAGTTGGTTCGCACCTAACCATGAGCATCGTCGGCCAACCTGAACGCGCCACGCAAGACCGTGTGATCGCTCTCTTCCGCGATGAATTGGGCTATCGGTATCTCGGCGATTGGATCGACCGCGATGGCAATAGCAACATTGAGGAAGATATCCTATCGGCCTACCTGGCCGCGAGCGGCTACACCTCAGCTCAGATCAGCGCGGCCGTCTACAAGCTGCGCACCGAGGCAGACAACCACAGCCGCAGCCTCTACGGAAACAACCAAGCCGTCTACAACCTTCTTCGCTACGGCGTGCCGGTAAAGATCGAGGCAGGTAAAGTCACAGAAACGGTGCACCTCATCAACTGGGAGGAACCGAGCGAGAACGACTTCGCCATCGCCGAGGAGGTCACGCTACGCGGCAATCATGAGCGCCGGCCGGACTTGGTGTTGTATGTCAACGGCATCGCCATCGGAATACTGGAGCTGAAAAATAGCCGCATAACCATCGGCGACGGTATCCGCCAGTCCCTTTCCAATCAGCAACCCGAGTTCAATCAAAGATTCTTTAGCACAATACAGTTCGTCTTTGCCGGAAACGACTCTGAGGGCCTGCAATACGGCACTGTGGGGATGCCGGAGAAATACTTTCTGAGGTGGAAAGAGGACGAGCAGGACGACAGCCGCTTCAAGTTGGACAAATATCTGCTGAAGATGTGCGCCAAGGATCGACTGATCGAGTTGATGCACGACTTCGTGCTGTTCGACGGCGGGATAAAGAAACTGCCGCGCGTTCACCAGTATTTCGGGATCAAAGCCGCACAGGAACATGTTCGTCAGCGCAAGGGTGGCATCATCTGGCACACCCAGGGCAGCGGCAAGAGCATTGTAATGGTGCTCTTGGCCAAGTGGATTCTGGAGAACAACCCGAACGCCCGCGTGGCCATCATCACCGACCGCGACGAACTGGATAAGCAAATCGAGGGGGTCTTCACAGAGTCGGGCGAACCCATCAAGCGCACCACTAGTGGCCGCGACCTGATGAAAAAACTAAGCGAGGCTAAGCCGCGCCTTCTGTGCTCGCTGGTGCACAAGTTCGGCAAGAAAGACGTTGACGACTTTGAGGCATTCATCAAAGAACTGGAAGCACAGCCCAGCCAGACGGTAGGCGAGGTCTTCGTCTTCGTGGACGAATGCCACCGCACCCAAAGCGGCAAGCTGAATCGCGTGATGAAGGCAATGATGCCCAACGCGGTTTTTATAGGATTCACCGGCACACCGCTTCTCAAGAAGGACCGGCAGACCAGCCTGGAAGTGTTTGGCGGTTACATCCACACATACAAATTCAGCGAGGCGGTCCAAGACGAAGTGGTACTCGATCTGATCTATGAAGCGCGGGACATCGACCAGCGCCTCGGCTCCGAGGACAAGATCGACGCATGGTTCGAGGCCAAGACCAAGGGACTCAATGACTGGCAGAGGGACGAACTAAAGAATCAGTGGGGCACGATGCAGAAAGTGCTCAGCTCCAAGTCCCGCATGGAGCGAGTCGTCAATGACATTGTTTTCGATTTCAGCGTGAAGCCGCGCCTTTCCAGCGAACGCGGGAATGCGATCCTGGTAGCGTCGAGCATCTACGAGGCATGCAAGTATTTTGCCCTTTTCCAAAAGACCCCGTTCAAGAGCAAGTGTGCTGTCGTGACTTCCTATAACCCCCAGGCGCAGGACGTGACCAAGGAGGAAGTCGGCGCGAACACCGAAACCGACAAGCAATTCATCTACAACACTTATAACGAATTGCTAAAGGACATCGAAGCCAAGCCGGGCATGACGAAAACCGAGACATACGAGGACTGGGCCAAGGCGCTATTCATAAAGGAACCCGCTAACATGAAGCTGCTAGTAGTGGTTGACAAGCTGCTAACGGGTTTCGACGCGCCGCCCTGTACTTATCTGTACATCGACAAGTCCATGCAGGACCACGGCCTGTTCCAGGCAATCTGCCGTGTCAACAGGCTGGACAGCGAGGACAAGGACTTCGGCTACATTGTCGATTACAAAGACCTGTTCAAGAAAGTCGAGAACGCCATCGCGGTTTATACCTCCGAACTGGATCACAGCGCCGGGGGCGTCGATCCAGAAGTGCTGCTGAAGGATCGCCTTAAGAAAGGGAAAAAACGCCTCGACGATGCGCTGGAGGCCCTCCTGCTGCTGTGCGAGCCTGTCAAACCGCCAAAGGATGAACTGGAGCATATCCACTACTTCTGCGGCAATACGGAGATTCCGGCCGACCTCCAAGAGCGGGAACCACAACGCGCCGCGCTCTACAAGACGACCGCGTCCTTAGTGCGCGCCTATGCCAATATTGCCGACGAGTTGGAACAAGCTGGATATAGCAGTGCCGACGTCATCCGCATTAAGCAGCAACTCAACCACTATCTGAATGTCCGTGAGATCATCCGCAAAGCGAGTGGCGAGAGTCTAGATCTGAAACCGTATGAAGCCGACATGCGGCACCTGATCGATACCTACATCGAGGCCGATGAACCGAGGAAAATTTCACCTTTCGACAATATGGGCCTCCTGGAGTTGATCGTGAAGACTGGCATCGCTGATGCCATATCGAAACAACTCGGAGGCCTCAAGGGGAACAAGAACGCGATCGCGGAAACTATCGAGAACAACGTCCGCCGCAAGATCATCAAGGAGCAGCTCAACGACCCGGCCTTCTACGAAAAGATGTCGGCGCTGCTGGATGAGATTATTATCGCCAGAAAGACAAAGGCCATCGCGTATGAGGGATACCTGAAGCGCATCGCCGAACTTGCGAAGAGGGTGGAAGCCGGACAAGCAGAAGAAACACCTAAAGCGCTGAACACTCCCGCCAAACGGGCCCTCTATAACAATCTGAATCAGAACGAAGAGTTGGCGCTGAGCATTGACGCGACGATTAGGAAGACGCGCCCAGACGGCTGGCGCGGGATTCAGGCTCGTGAACAAGTGATTAAGGCGGCGCTGTTTGACGTACTACGCGATGTGGGTGACGTAGAACGGATCTTTCCTATCATCAAAGCGCAGAGCGAATACTGATGGTCAACCAACTGAGGCTTGGGGACATCTCGGTTGATGTGGTGCTGAAGGACATCAAAAATGTCCATCTCAGTGTCTATCCTCCGACGGGAAGAGTGCGCATTTCAGCCCCGCATCGCATGAACCGCGGCACTATCCGTCTTTTCGCGATTTCCAAACTGAGCTGGATTAAGCAGCAGCAGACGAAGCTGCGCGAACAAGAACGCGAAACGGCGCGCGAGTACTTAGACCGCGAGAGCCACTACGTATGGGGAAAGCGCTACTTGCTGAAACTCATCGAGGAACCCTCCGCCCCGAGAATCGAGCTGAAACACAACAAACTGATTTTGCGGGTTAACCAGGGAGCGAACCACGACAGAAAGGAAGATGTTGTCGCCCACTGGTATCGAGAACAAATCAAGGCTGCAATGCCTACTTTGATCGCCAAGTGGGAGCCGACGGTCGGTGTCAACGTGCAGCGTGTCTTCGTGCAAAAGATGAAAACGAAATGGGGGAGCTGCAACCCCGCTTCACGCAGCGTCCGATTGAACACCGATCTCGCGAAGAAACCACGCGAATGCCTGGAATACATCGTCGTTCACGAGATGGTTCACATGCTAGAGCCGACTCACAATGCCCAATTCGTAGCCATCATGGACCGACTTTTCCCACAATGGCGCGTATGCCGGGACGAACTGAATCGGTTACCCGTGTGCCATGAGAAGTGGAGTTACTGAGAATCCATGGGATCCCATTCGGAGCAACCCGTTGTGTTCGAACCCGCCAACTGACGGCCCATCACCCGTCTCTCCTTTGATCAACTGATGAATCCCCCGTTTGCCCCGGTGGCGGTGTGCGAGAAGGGTGCCCTTTGTTCGCAGCCAAAGGAGGAATTTCTATACCTCTGTGGCTAGCAAAGTTAACCAGATCATCGACGAGGCAACCGCAGAGGACAGATCAGGGTTTGTCTCCGCCACGATCACCGAAAAAGATAAGCACACGCACTACAATCTCACCGTGGGCCTGACTTCACGCGAGTTTATCCGGCCTCACCAGAAAGTTCGCTTGAGTTCCAGTCGCCGTACTCTTTCGTTCGCGATACAAGGTTCAAGCGCCAAACAGTTCGCCGCCTCATACGTGTGTACCGTTCGACAGTTGTCGCGAACTCTCGCGTGACTGTCGTTGCGACGCCACAACTGGGCTTCAGAAACTTAAGGTGTGTAGGACTCCAGTTTCGATTCCAATAAGAGACCTGCCCAACGACTTCGGAACCCGCACAAATGATAAGGTGATTGGACTCGGATCTGGTCTTCAACTCGCCAGCCTTTGCAAATAGCCGCGGGCCGTAAGGAAAGCGAGACATGAGGTCGCCATTGAAGAAGCCCAGATAATCGTCTGCCAAAGGCATGACCGCAGGCACGAATCTCCCTCCGGGAACTGCCTCGGCAGGAGTTCGATACGTGAAAGAACCTTCGATATCATAAGACTGCTGCCCGAGCATCTCCTCATGGCGAGCAAATACCTCGTTCGTTCCTAAATCATCTCGATTGCTGTAGACGGTTGTGAGTTCCAATTGAGCCGCTTGCCTTTTCTGTTCGCCTACCAAGAAATCGGCATGTAGAACTACTTCACCCGTCTGCCCACCTGATTCCGCAATCGCGCTGTTGATCTTCTCGGCCCAATGAGCCTCGTCCACCGATTCGACAGGAACCAGCAAATCCGTCCAGCCGGGAGGTTTCGTCGGAACGAAGCCCAGAAGGTGGGAGTCGATCGGTCGTACAGCTTCAGCCATGCCCTCCGCAAAGTCCGCGGGCATCCCCCATCGATCAACAGCTATCGCTAAGGTGCGCAGATACGCTGATCGTGCTCGTTGGCCTGCAATCGAGATGAACTGCCCGACTTTGTGTTCGGAATCCCCTTGGGTGAAATGAGCGAACTGCCCGGCTCCCTTTTCCTCAGACCTGCGATCAAGAGCGTCAAACTCAAAACACCATTGGCGAAGAACCGGCAAACCAGAATCTTTTTCTAGACTCGACAATTGCATGCCAACAAACGGTGGAATGATCTGAGCCTTCCGGAGGATCTCCAGACTCTTGGTAGGATAAAAAGCCGGCGCAGGGCCGCTATGAGATAAGCTCCAGGCGTCGACGAGAAATTTCCGTCCGCCGATCAATGAAAGCATCGAATCGCTCAGAATCGATGGTAATTGGATGGACGAACGAAGTATGTCGACGGTGTCTATCGTGCTTTCACGCGCTAGAACCGGTACGGCGAGAACCTCATTGACTTCAGATTCGAATTTGGCTTCCTTTAGCTGGTTAACGAGCGCCTCGAATACTTCTGCTTTTGTTTGTGGACTTCTTAACAACGATGCTAAACGCTCGCACACCAATAGCTTTACAACTGGCACCGGCGAGAACAGCCGGCTGAAGAGTGCCTCAACAGCAAGGGATGTGAGAGTCATGCAACGTCCCCATCAAGCCAGGGCGGAGACTTCAAAGGTTGATCTGCGAAGTCTTCCTCAAGAGACGCGAGCATTACGGCGACGATCTCCCTGGCAAGCGCAAGTTCTTCGATGACGACGAGGAAGTCAATCAAGCGCTCGGTGGGAATAAATGGTCCGGAATCATCCTCCTGGAACTTCGTTCGGGCAGAGTCAACTAGAAATTCCTTCCATCTTTGTGGGTAGTACTTTTGGACAGATCCGAACCGAACCTTCGCGCGTTCCTCCGAATAGAATTCACTCCAGCCCGAACTCACTATCTGACTATCGACTAGCCAGCGATACGCCTTCTGCGGACCTTCAAGCCTGAGACTGATGTCAAATGCCGCATCGAGCACCTTCTCGCCGTCTAATCGTAAGGTCAGATGATTTTTGGCCTGTCTAAGAGAGGCCAAGACTTCGGCACCGTGGCCTACTTGCGCCCAGTGCATTGCCCACTCCTCCAGCGCTTCTGTTGTATGGAATATCCGAGTTGCATCGGGCTTATGGTTCAAGAGCTTCAGGACATCATCGGGGCCGAAGAGCCGGACGTCGACATCCTCAGACAGAGTACTTTCAGAGGGAATTGTGCCGTCGTTTACTTCGGGCTTGGTGTCGGCCTCGAATCGAGTGCCAAACAAACTCTCAAGTTCGCTGAGACAGCGCCTCGCGGAAGATGCCACCGCTGGATCAGCATCTGCGACTAACCGTTGCAGCTCTTTAATAGACTCCTCTTCAAAGACTCCGAAAGCAGCAATGGGAAGGGCGAGGGACGAACCTCTGGTGAACTGAATCAGTTTACCCACGACGCTATCTGTGACGTGCCACGAACCTTCTCGAAAAAGATGTCTTAAGTACGCTGGAAACTGTTCCATCTTGAAGCGCAACAGGAAGCCTGCCAACTGGGTTCTAGTATGTCGCGTTTCCTTACCGTCAGTAGTCTCGACAATGCTGTCGATGATTGGGGCGACGCGTCGGAGGCAGCTTACGGTGAACTGAGGGTCTGAATCGGCTACCTCATCTAAGGAATCCATGAACACCGCCAGAGCGATATCTTTTCTGTGCCCGTACCCGCAAACGCATCGGAGAGCTCTGATCAACATCTCACGGGCCGTAGTTCTCAGCCTGCTAAAAAGTGCGAGATCGCATAAGAGCACTGCGGATTCAGCGCGATCCCCAAACTCGGAGAATTGCTTACGCTGTGCCTCCGATTGACCATGAATGATTTCATCTGCAACATCAGGATCCAGCAGTTCCAATCCGTCAGAAAGATAGGATTCAGCCCAATCGTCGAACACGAAGTTATTCGATTGCTGGATCGCAGCAAATTCATTGCGATCAATATTTATATTGTGATGACGCGAATGCCCTAGTAGAACCAGATCACGCGTGATGTCCATCATGGCGTGGCGCAAAGACTTGTAATCTTGAAATTCCTCATGACCCGGAAAGTCCGACAACGGGGGCATTACTCGATAGATGATCGAAGCATCTGGAAAACCACCGCTTACAATGCTTTTAGCTGCCTTGACGGCAGTCTCGCGAAAGCTCTTTAGCCCTTGCTGGACCCATAGCCGTGTTCCACACTCGGGATCGACCAGGAGAGGATCGTTCCCCTGGACCTTTAGCGACTCAAATAAAACGCAAAAGAAATAGTGTGCAAAGAATGCTTGGACATGATCAAAAGATGGCCTGTACTCAGTATTCCGGGGAGGGACAGAGAATCTTCCGATCCTGAGCCTTGGCGTGGAAATTCCTCGAAGAATGCACCAAACCCCGACAAGTGGATGCCGATTAAAACGGTTGAACCGAGCGTCTTCGTCTATGGCAGCCAGCGCATAAGCAGCTGCTCTGATGGTCGCGCCCTCTACTGCGTAGCGCATTGCGACGGGCATTGGATGTGACGCAAGTTCAAGAAATCGCAAAGCATCTTTTTTGCGAGCCAATCGACGCAAAAAGTATTCGAACAATCCTGGAGACCGACGCTCCCGCCTTCTCAACTGAGAGATCATACCCGCTGAGTTGTAGTTCAGTGTCGAAGCAGCTAGGTCCAGATATGCCCTTGAGGACTTCTCATAGGAGTCGCCCTTCATGCCACCGAGTTCGATTCGCTCATTTATTCGGAGGCGGATCTCCTCCTGACAATCCGCCGCATCGGAATACCTCTTTAACGAAATATATTGCTGTCCAATCACGTAGAGTTCTTCGATCGAGAGGGTCGAAAGATTCGCTGCCAAAGTCGCCAACGCATATTTGTCATCATTGAGTTCGAATGTGCATCTAGACATACGATCGGTCGAATCAAATTGGTGGTTGCTTCCATAATCCAACCGATTCATTAGCAGACGCAGTTCAACCGCGCGAGCCAGCTTCAAGCTGCTGAAGCAGGATTGTGCAGCCCCTCGAAGTATGCGTTGAACCTGATCTACCGGATAGCCGAGAGCAAGACTATCAAGCATCCACTGCCGATTCGGATTCTCTTCAAGTTCGCTGCACTTGCCGATTTTTGCCCTAATAAGCCATAGCCAGGCCCAGCGCAGATACTCTGACGAAGTCTTGTCGAGCCACTCCGCGACCCGAGGCAGTAACTCAGCAACTCTGCCGGGGTATTCTACCAATTCGGAGATGAAAACAAGCAAGCTTCCATGGAACGGTAATATTCCAACTTCACAATTGTGAAAGAGAAATCCAATCTCTCTTCGTATCTCGCAGGCTAGAACGCCAGTACACTCACCCAAGCCGTTTTCGGGCCAAATAAAATCGGCTGCAGCTGCCAAATGCAGCGCATCCTTGCCTGCAAAGCTCAAGCGGTTCCACAACGTGGAATAGTATTTCCGAATGTCACCAGATGGACACGGGTCGCAGTTCAATACGTCATCCGACATGAGACGTCGTTTCTCGGCAGCAAGATGTTCGAAGGTGTACGTGAGATGTAAAGGGTGTCCAGATGTCACCTCGTGGAATGCTTCTGCGACATCAACAAAGAGCTCCCTATGTGTTTGAGGTGAGTCGTGCATCAGCTCAAATCTGCCGGCCTCCAATTGCTTTTCGAGCCAATGACCGACGACCGCCAAGGACATACGCGGTAGTTCGATCCATTGCGAGTCGTTAGCGTATAGATCCAAGTGAATCGGAAGTTGTTCATCCGGCACCGGCTGAGATCCGAGCAGGAGTGTCACGTTTTGTATAGGGGGCAGGAGATAACGGAAGAGACTGTCGAGGAGTCGTTTGTCACGGGCGTTTTCTCTCCAAACATGATCTAACCCATCGATTATGACGACGAACCTTTTGTTCTGCTTCGTGTATCCCACAGCGCACGCTTCTATCCAATCCCGAAGTCGCTCAGCCCCCGAAGGCAGATTTTGTACAAACTCGAAGTGGTTGGCCTCCATTTGAGCCATAAGCGAATTAGCCACCTCATGCAAAGAAAAACGATCAGACGTGTCACCAAGGGTAAGGAAATAATGGTGCCTGATATACGGAATACTTCGCTTTGCTAGGCTAGAGCAGTAGAAGCTCAAGAACGTGCTCTTTCCCTGGCCGGGGGAACCCCAGAGCACAAGGACGGCGTCGCTTCCGGAAACCACTCGTTGGTCAATGCTGGCGACAAATGTCTCATCTGGCGGCTCATACGACTTTGGAACGCGAAAGTCCTGATGCAACGGAACCGGTCTGGAAGCGCTCAGTGTGCTCCGCAGAATTTCTAAGGTGATCTTGCCGTCTGGCGGAGGGAATCTTTTTCGGATAGCCCAATCTTGCGCATTCACGCGAAGGGCATGGTACCCCTGAAGAGAGGCGTGAGTTGGTACAAATCGGTCTACGAGCGACCGACCTATTGCGTCATAGTTTTGCCTACTGTGATCGAATTGAAAGAGTGCGAAGAACGGATCGACGTCTTCAGGTTCAAACTGGGTATCGATCTCTTTCCGGACTGCCGGCGCGATCTTGGACAGAACAACTCTTCTTTCAATATCCAGCACCGCCTCAAATTCTCGGTCGGGTTTCCTGTTAGTAAACAGACACGCCTTACTTACTCGGGCAGATCCAGTGTGCTTGAGTGCGCCATTCCACTTTTGGAGTAAGGACTTTCCGCGAGTAGTGGACAACAACCAAGCCCAACTAAGCGCATAGTCGTCCTCTTCCGAATCGACCGTCAGTTTTACTTGAGTCAGATGCAAACACCCGTCGACGCCAGACTCAGCAACAATGTCGTCAAGCCCCATCCCAACAGCTGGGTCTTCGCATTCGAAGATCACACTCTTGTAGAGACCAGGATCGTCGAGCCAATCGGCCAGCAAAAGGAGGCCGGCCTCAATTTGATATTGATAGCCCCCCGCGGGAATCGCGCGAGATTTGATAGTGTCGTTCGCCATTTGTTAACTACTGGTTAAGCAACCAGGCCTACCTAGCCCTTTTCATATCTTGGCCTCAGTTCGCCCAACCCTCAGCCAGGAGGAAACTCGCGTTGCTAACGAGGCCGACTAAATCATCCTACGGCGCCACGACACTCCCTTGCGCGTCTATCTGCGCCCAAATCACCAATCGATCTTCAGAGAAATCTCGCTGGGAAGAGGCCTCCTTTTGATCGTTTCTGGCAATCGATTAACCGACACGACTGTCGCTGGTGGAATAGGCAAGCCTCTGACAAACGCCATTGGAACCAGTGTCTCTGTCACTAGTAGCTGGTAAATACAGAATCCGTCCCGCAAGTCTAGTTTTCGCTTAAGTGAGCCGTAGTTTTCGGAAAGCCATTTTAGTCTTCTCATATGAGCATAAAGATCATCACCTGGTTGTCCTCTGAAGCGACGCAGTTGCTCTCCGACTTCACCCACCGTTCTAGCGAATCGCAGATGCTTACACTCGATAACCAACGCCGCGTCCCGAAGTTGCGTCCATGCCAATACGTCGATATCTCCCATCCCGCCGACTCCGAACTCGGTCATCTGAACCGATGAGCGGGCGCCCAATCCCGCAGATCGGACGATTTGCCGCACTGTCTCGTTAAACTCGGTGCCGTTCTTGTTGTTTACTCCCCCTATCCACCTTTGCATTCGGGAGGATGTGAACGACCGTTCGCTCATCGTGCCTGAGTGGGTTGACGTGACTGTAAAACTAAAGGCATTGTGGACAAGGCCGGCAGCATAGGTTATTTGTGCATTTGGTGATTTTGAGCCACTCAGAGACAGGAGTGGGCGGCGGATTATGGATAGGCGGCGGCCGAAGTGCCACGGCTCTATGTCTCGAAGGGCGAACCCATCGGGAGGTAAGGCCCACGAGTGACGGGGCGAGAGAACCAAAGATTCTAATATCTGCTCACTCGCGGGCGGATCGACACCTCCTGCTTGCAGCAATGACAGGAGCTCAGTCACGTTAATGTCTACGACGCGGTCCGCTGATTTGTGCGCCTTACGAATCAGCACTTCTTCGAGCGTCAATAGCTGTTCAATGCTGAACCCAAACTCTTCCTTCCAGGCGCTCAAAAACTCTGTATCAAAAACCTCATCAACTGCTTTACCTTCATTTTTTCGGAAAAGATTGGCGTAGTCTGCTGCTGTTTTTCTGAAGTAATCTTCAAATCGCCCTTGCTGATAGGGTACCAGGACAGTCTCGTTGAAATCATTGGAAATGCCGAACTCGCCGTTCGGCCAAATTTCCAGATCGGGATCAGCAAGATCGTATTGGATGGCATCGGAATTGTATGCCGCAAGCAACAGCGTATTGACGAGGCCGATGAGGACCGAGTAGTCAGAACGCCCGGTGACAATTCCACCAGTTAGTGGGCATTCACAGATCGCCATCTCAATCAAGGCCCTTGAAGTGAGCGATGTACGATTTCGGAGATTGCTCTGGTTATGTGCTGCAGCTAGAACATCAATCTGATCGTTATATACGTTGATGAGAGCGGCAGCTGTTCTCTCCCAAACAAGCTCATCCGCCCGTATCGCCTCAAGGTTCTGTAACACAGTCTTAATAAGCGAGGAGCGATTGTAGAGACGAAGTTGCCTCCGTAGGCGCTCCCAAAGTATGTCTACCACTTTGTGAAGAAGTTTCTGTGATGTCTTCTTCCCGATGATGGTCTGACGTCCCGGCAAGCCAAGCTCAGCACCTATGCCGAGGGCTGCGTTGTACGAGTCATGATCGGTAATGAGCCAAGTCGACTTGTGGGGGAGATCGCTCAGTTCGTCTGCATGCGTTCGCGCCGCGAAAAGATGGGCGAATCTGGCTTCATCGTTGGGAACTATCTCCCTGAACAATTGAGAGGTCGAGAATTCTGTCCCGCAAAGAGCGGCTGCCCCATCGATGATTGCTTTGACTAGTTGTTTCTCAGCGCGGTTTGTCGGTTCCGCTAACGCTCGAAGAAATGCAGGTTTGAGAGTGATTCTGACTTCGCAGTTCGTATCGTTTGCAACAACTTCAACCAGATCGTTCGATGCCGGGATCTCCAGAATCTGATCGTCCGGAGGGAGGTCGGCTTCGACAAGGATCTCGACGTTGGTAGGGGGCGGTTCTGCGACTTTTTCCAATGCCGGCAAGATGCGTCCACACCATTGCATCGTCGCATCCCAAAGCACATAGGAGATGTGGAAGTCCTGGTTTTTACCGATTGAGTGGAGTTCGATCCACCAGCTTCGCTGTTTGGTTTCAACGACACCGGCAAGCTTTTGATTCATCGCGTCAGCCAGGCTTCCGTAGATCGGGAGCGCCCGCAGCTCCCGGAAGTGCCCAAGTCCAGCAAGCTTAGCCACGCGAAACCACGAATTCTCTGAAGGTTTGTAGCTTGCATGTTCGTCATAGCCAAGCCTAGCTTCCGCGCGGAGGTTACCAGCGAACGTCCTGTCGATGTTGACCGCCATATTGTCAGCTGGGATGTCGACATCGAGTGGAACGATGCGGTCCTTGGCCCGCCAATAGCCGAGAATCCGGACGTCGTCCCCTTTGTCTCGGACATGCAAACCTTGTTCACTTAACCTACTAACGTCGCTTTTGACGCTCCAAACTTCAGTCAGCCAGTCGGTGCCAAGCCACATCAGCGCCACCGCGTCCGAGAGGTGGATCGCGCAAAGATGCCAATTAGGTGGTTGCGCAAATGGCGGTAAGGCGAAGCCTCGCCCCAGCCCTGCCATGACCACGACTGTCATGCCTTCTCTGTGAAGACCAAAGTGAAGCCTAACGACTGAGCGGCTCAGATGGATTTGGAACTCGATCGCGGAACGAAACCCCGCACTGTTGAAGGAGGTCAAACCCTCGTTAATTGCTTCCTCAAGGTCGTCGTGCAACAAGAGAATATGGGCCACCCTACCACCGTCAAATTCGACAGCGGTTTGCCGCATCCATTTCAGCTGGTTTGGAATTGGTGGCAACTGGTTGTGGAGATCGGGGTCTGCTCTCTTGCGGCGAAGGAGTTCGACAAACGAGTGACCTTGAACGGTTCGCAACGCCTTCGAGAACTTCCTCAGATTCCCGGTTGATTGCATGCGTTTTAGGATGAGTGTTCGGATAGCGATGCTCGTCGCGGTTGGGAGTGCCCATACCAGCAACGAAGGATTGACTTGGATGAATGGGCGGTGTTCCAGTCTTGAGTTGCCTAGAAGATCGCTGCCTATTTTCTTAACTTCCTCGGCCGATATCGTGAAAGCTTCGATAGATTCCGTAAGCCGATCTGTTCTCAGTCGTACTGTTTGAACAGCCCTATCGAATTCGCCCTCGTCCGGAAGCTCTGTTTCCGGCTGTGGTTGCACGAGACTCCCGACGTAACGCTCAAGGCCATTTCGATCCATAGCTGCTTCGGAAAAACTTAGCAGTGCGTCTAGTTGCTCTCGCAAACCGTTGAAGCTCTCAGTTCTTGGGGCGAGGCTCAGAGAATCGATGGCCTGTTGGACCCAGAATTCAGGTGTTTCCCAAGTCCCGGTCAGGAAACGTCGGTTGCCAGATTCGGTCATCACATTAACCACGAAAACATCCCGCGGCAATTCATCGCTGTCCAGGAGGAACTGGAATAAACTGTTTAGGATTTGGACAAGTTCAGAGCGGCCAGGGCGAACTGAGCCGGTAGAATGAACACAAATTGCATGGATTAGAATCTCAATCGAGTACGTGTATGCATGCATCCTGGGACACAGGAGCAGACCGCCGCATAGGCTCAAACTCGCTTCCAAGTTCCATTTGCTAATGGTCGCAACCAGATCGGCGCGTTCAGCTGCAAAATCCTCGACAGTCATGAGCTCGGCACCCTCGCCCGGTTTCTCATTCGTCTAAGCTTCCACGCGATTTGGTTCTCCTTCACTTTGTGCGGGTCATCGATCGAGATCCCTCGGATTTCAAAAGCCCCTCCCTCCACCGGCAAGGTATTCAACCTGGGCGTGGAGTCCAAGGACGATTTATGTAACGGACTTACATCCCTGCGTCAAGGTTTTTCGGATCAGGGTTTGGAGCTGCCGAAGATTCATTGGATCGAGGCATAACTCACGTTTTACTCGGGAGCTTAAATATGTAGACCCAACCGATCTTAGACTTAATCCGCGTAAACGGGCCGTTATACTGAATCCACTGGCCATTCTTTACTCTGAGAAGGAACGAATTGATATTAAGAACATCCAGATCGTCATTAAACAGTTGATTAATGACCACTGTTACGCCAGGAAGATCTTGCACACTTTTAAGATTACCGCTCCCGGAAACGATATCCGCCTTATTATCAACAATCCACATGCGGACTAGATTGTTTTCTCCAGCAGCACTGCTCCGAAATGTATTGTCTGTACCGTGATTTGAAGTTACGAACCTTGTGCACCAGTCGCACGCAACAGGTTTTGCGTCGAGAAATGCTTGTGCATCTTCTGGCTTAATAAACATACCTACCGTAAATATCCTCGACACTTGTCCCCCAGGGAAATCGCTCCAATAATCAAAAATCGAGCCACCAGCAGCCTTTATCCGCGACGCGTTCAATATGCTTGTACAAAATGTCGCGTACTTGCTACTGTCACAATCGATATCAAGCACAAGTCCAATCCTGGGCTCTTCGAGTGCCGAAAGACCTCGCTCAATTTCCGTTAAAGCTGTATCCATTTTTGTTGCCAATGCCAGGGCTTGTGCGGAATTGTCTTTCGCCTTCGTCGCATCATCCGACGATTCTTTTAATTGCGCTGCGACGCCGCAAACTGAAGACACAACAATTCCGATCAAAGACACCCATCCCCAGCGGGTTATCTTCTTGGTGTGTTTGTTTTTGAAGTCTGTAGCAAGCCCCAAGATTCCAAATGCGCCCGTCAATGCGATCGAGATCGCCTTCCAACCGGTAACAAAATCAATCTGTTTTAGGCCCGCTAAAAAATGTGCCATATCGTCGTTTGGAAAGACACTGACCATGTAACTACCACCGAACCCGCATTGCCCTTTATTCCCGAGATTCTATACTGAAACTAGCCCCTGCCATTGCTTTTCACTAGCTTAAGCCCAAAAGCCGGGCAAGCTCTTCAGATAATGCGCGTTGACTAAATACACTTTGAACCCGCGCTCCTTTAGGATCTGAACCAGCGGGATCCAGTACACTCCTGTCGATTCCATCGGCACGCTTCGAATGCCTCACTGACCGAGCCAATCGGCAAGCCCACGTAGATCGCTGGTGAAGGTGCTGAACCGTCGCGTCGACTCTTCATCACGATCCGGTGGTACCGCGACGTAAATCTCCTCCGCGCCAATATCGATACCCGCCGCATCTGTCTCCAACACCACTGATCTGCGCTCTCGCTCCTCTCTTCGCTTCACCATGATCTTTCTCCTTGTCGTCCGAGAGCGCGGCCCGAGGCGCGAATCCTAGCAGTCTCGTGATCGAGATCGCTGCACTGCTCCGCAGACTCACCACTAACCTATCCACAGCCTCAGACCCATGCTTTTGGACGGGCTCATCAAGCATCAATGCCCATTTCGGGCCGTAGCTGCCGCACCCTCCAGCACCCACATCATCGCTCACCTCCAGTTCCTTCCATTACTATCTGAACGAAGCTCAGTCGGGTCGCTTCTGGGAAGTGCGTACGGAAGCTCCCAATTATCGACAACCGGAAAATACGGCCGCCCCGACACGATGGACCCCAACTCATTCTGTTTTTCGTAAGTCCGATCCCGGTCTGTTCCGGTTCTGTGTGCGAAATGTCCTCGACCGCACCCAAGAGTCGTCTCAGGTCGCTGCCCGGCTGACTGTCGGTCAGTCGTCTATGCCACCGGCACTAGTTTACGAATTCTCATGTGTGCCTGCTGTGCGCTGACTTTCAATTCCTAACAATCATCCATCATTCTCAACGGAAGGCTACGCCGTCTTTTCCCACTTCGGCCTCTTCCGGGTGGACGCCGCTTGGCCGCGGCTCGGACGGGCATTTCGGGCTGCGCCGGTTTCACGCCAAACGAACCCCAACCGCGTTTGGCACTCACCGCGCTTTCACTCACGCCCTGCCACCATCCTTCGGCCTCCGTTCTGTCCCTTTCACCGTTCCGCCTTGTTTCTTCCCGCTGCCGCTCAAGTGAAGAAAGAAACAAGCCGGAAACGGCAGAAAGGGAAAAAACATGAAATTAGAAGAAGTCAACAGACGCACCAAAGAGGCCGTAGATTTCCTCGTTGCAGCGCTGGAGTCCGGTCACAGTGAAATTCTCACCGCATACCTCGGAGCAATGGCGAAGTTTCACACCTACAGCTTCGGCAATATCATGCTCATCGCACGTCAGAAGCCCGATGCTACGAACGTTGCCGGACTTCGTACTTGGAACTCGCTTGGCCGCTTCGTTAAACGGGGAGAAAAAGGCATTTTCATTCTCGCCCCGATGGTCGGAAGACGAAGAACGAAGGATGTAGCGACCGACGAGCCGAGTCAAGACGCAACCACGGACGGTCAGCGGACGCTGTACGGATTCCGGGCCGTCTATGTTTTCGATGTCAGTCAGACCGAAGGCAAAGACCTTCCCACACTGACCAAAGTCAACGGCGACGTGAGCGGATACCGCGAACGCCTGTTTAAGTTCGTGGAAGCGCAAAGCGTCGAGCTTAGTTTCTCCGAGCGAATTGCTCCCGCGAAAGGTCTTTCGCATGGCGGGAAGATCACGCTGCTTGCAGGGATGCAGCCAGCCGAGGAGTTTTCCACGCTCGTGCATGAGATTGCTCACGAAATGTTGCACCGTGGCGACCGTCGCACCCTGACCACGAAACAGGTCCGCGAGACCGAGGCCGAAGCCGTGGCGTTTGTGGTGTGCCAATCGGTAGGACTTCAGAACGGAACTGCATCCCAGGACTACATCCAGCTTTGGCACGGGGACGCCAATCTTCTGCGCGAGAGCTTGGAAGCCGTTCAACAGACCGCTGCTGTGATCCTCGGGGGCATTGCCCAGGGCATTGCCCCCGAGCCAGCGGCACTCGCAGCAGCCGCGTAACGCGACAATAAGAAACTTGTACCATTTGGTCTTCAGGCCCGCTGAGTCTATCCATTCTTGATTTCCGGCGGAGTGCTGCTTCGCAGCACTCCGCCTTGCGTTTTGGAGCCAGTATCCTCACAGTTCTGTCAGGAACTTTATCAGGGCCGGATTGTCCCTCCATCGTTTCTTACTTCGACGCGGACTCAATTTATCGAGCTGGGTGCGAAAACGTTCTGGAGTCAGAGACAAATAGCGGTCCGTTGAGCCGAGGCGAACTTGCCCATGTAGGCCGAAAGAGCGGGAACCATCCGGTTTAGGTCCGCGCCACGCTTGATCCAAGCGGTTAGTCGATGAACTGCAAAAGTATGCCTCAGATCATGCATCCGAGGCTGATAACGTGCCCCATCATCGCGGACAATACCAGCCATTCGGCGAATGTCTGCCCTACGGAGTTGCTCCTTGAGAGCATTTCCTTCCTGGTGAGGAAGAAGCGTGGATGCTAATTGTTCTCCCTTTGAAATCCACGTCCTCACGTTGTGTGTCTATTCATCTGTGCAACATCGACTTGTCCCAAATTCCGGCCAATGTCTGAACCGTTGCGCCATTCGCCCTTCCTGATAATCTCGGGCCTTTGTCTTCACGATTTCAGTGGCTTGCAGGTAACAGATGCGGCGGGCTGGCTCGTATTCGGGCCACGATACTTGAATTTCACCACTGGGTGTGCACCGTGCGATAGGCTCCATCGAGCTAAGCCAAACGGCTATCGAGACGGGCACCATTAGGAGCGTCAGTTATGGCAAAGCCGAAGACCGTCCGAGTGGGAAATGTCACGGTGACACAGATAAGCCCGAAAGAACAGGAACTCCTTGCGGAGAAGATAAAACAACGGCATGACCTGCTGCGTGACAGGTATCGAGAGATCCACGGAAAAATAGTGGATTGGGTCAGCTACTCGTTCCGGGACGGCAGCTTGTACGTGAGTGTTCGGTTCATGGACAAGACCGATTTCTCATTGCACTTCAGTCTCAAGATCCTTACAGAGAGCATCGACCTATCTGACATGAGTACCGGGAATCTCGAGATGATTCGCCGGTACCCCAAGAGGGCTGATGAATGAACAGAAACAAGAAAAGACGCAGATACTGAATCCCGGCTTCCAACCAAACCAAATTGTGTGTTAGGCGAAGTAAAGGGCAGCGTGATGAAGAAGCGAGGAACAGTCGAATACCCGGAACTCAAGGGCAAAGTTATTGAACAGGTCCGTTATAAGAGCGACCCGGATTTCACTGTACTCGTGATCGAATTCAACGACGACACGTGCGCGAGCTTCCGCTTGCGCGCAGATGTGTCGTTTGTCCTGGAACCTGAGATGTCTGGCAACGATGCGGCTGGTGATATTGCGAATTGGACAATTCTCAAGACGCGGTCCCTGCCGCCGGGCTTCAAACAAAAGAGAATAGCAACGAACTGATAGGTGACTTCATGGATGTTAAGAGTTGAAGGTGCGTTCCCGCGGAGCGCTGCTGCAGTTGACAAGGAACACTCAATGACAATGAGTAGAAACCGCATTTACTCCAGCCGTCATCGGGGTTGTCGAGGCGGCCCAAAATGTCGCCACTGTACTTGGGACACTATGCATGTTGCCGTTGACGGTCCTCATGCGAAATATACCAAGGGACACCGAGGGAACTACAACCGTGATATCGATCGCGCAATTGATGACTTCTTGGCGACGCTAAAGCTCGAAGCCCGTCGGCTATTGCGCGACCGCGCGCAAGCAACCGTCGCCCTGCGACAGTTTCACTTGACATTCAGTTAAACCTGGGTCCGCCCCGCTTTGGACTTCCGAGAGCGGTCCACGGAATCCCCAAGAGCCGCTCGCTGATCACTCGATTGGCTAAGTAAGGACTCGCAGCAGCCCCTCTTTATGCCAGAGCGGAGAAGCTGTTCTCAGAGCGCGGGGAAGCGGCGAATAAACTCCATTCAAAGGTCGGACGCCAAACCGATTGCATTTGCGGTCCTCTCACGACTCTTGAACGAGCAGCTGCAGAACTCTATCGTGCACACTCACGAAGTCTTTTGCGGGCAGTAAATCTTAAAGTTCTGTAAGGAACTTTATCAAAGCGGGATTGTTGCGCCATCGTTTCTTACCTCGCCGCGGACTCAATTTGTCGAGCTGAGCACGAAAACGCTCTGGAGTCAGACATAAGTAGCGATCCGTTGACCCGAGCCCAACTTGTCCCATGTAGGCGGAAAGGGCGGGAATCATGCGGTTCAGGTCCGCGCCGAATTTGATCCAAGCGGTTAGCCGATGAACTGCAAACGTATGTCTCAAATCGTGCATTCGAGGCTGGAAGCGCCCGCCATCATTGCGGGTAATACCAGCCATTCGACGAAGCCTCTGAAATGTCTGTCCCACGGCGCGCTCATTGAGAGCAAGCCCTTTCTTAGTGAGGAAGAAGTGAGGATCTCTCAACGTAGCCTTTCGGCGATCCGTCATGTCATATCTTCGTAGCACCCTATACAGGTCTGGTCCAATCGGAATCTCTCTTGAACGATTGAACTGAGTGCCGCGGACGATGACTACTCTCCGCTTGAAATCCAGGTCCTGGCGTAAGAGCCTGCGAGCCTCGCCGACCAAGGCTCCCGTCCCGTACAGAAATAGCAAGAATGCGCGCAGAGTGTGAGCCTCGATTTTGCAGGGGGTTCTCGCCTGAGACAATCGAACCGTGGACAGGAGAATGCGAATCTCGGTCTTTGAGTAAATATAAGGAACAAAGGTCGGCACAACTGTCGGGCGGGGAGGCGGCATCGGCAATGCTGGCATCGCATTCCGTGCTACCCAGAATAGAAAAAAGCTCCTCAGCAAGTTGTATTTCTGGCGCCACGTGTTGGCTGAGGTGCGCGGCCCATCGAGAAATGAGATAACCTGACGCTCACTAATGCTGGTTAGGGCTACATCACCCACATGACGGCAGAAAGACACAAGATTCATGGTGCCCTTCGCATAAGCCGTTCCACCACGATTCTTTCCTTCTACATAGGTCCGAACGCCCTGCAATAGTTTCATAGCACACCAGCTAAACTAAAATCGGCGACTTGACGGAGCGACCTCGTGTCATACTTCGCATAAATGCTGACTGAGTCGAGGCTGCGGTGACCAAGAAAATCGGCAATTTCCTGCAGAGATGCTCCTTTCCGGAGTAGACGGGTTGCGCAAGCATGTCGAAGAGAGTGAGGACCGATGTGTTCCAGCTCAATTCCTAACTGTTTCATTCTCTTGCCAACGACCTGCCACATTTGTCCGGGACGTATCGGTCCATGCGGTCGACGCGTGGCCGTGAAGACGTAACAGCTCGAACAATTCGGCCTGCTCTTCTTAAGATATTGGATGATTGCTTCTCCCACCTCGTATTGAATGGGAAACTGTTGGATTCCGCCTCGTTTGGCGCGTTGTACGCTAAACGTCTCATTACGCCAGTCGAAATGCGTCAATCGAAGTCCAGCCACTTCACTGCTTCGCAGCCCGTAGATCGCAAATAGCAGCAGAATCGCTCTGTCACGAAAATCATTCGGAGACGATCCGCTCGCAGACTCAAGCAATCGACCAACTTCGGCCCACGTTGGAGCTTTAGGGCGACCATCGTATTTCGGGGTTTTCGGACTATGGATTCCCAAAGCGAGGCCGGGAGCACACCACCCTCGAATTGCTGCATATCTAAAGAAGCATCGTAAGGCTTGGCAATGCGACGCGATGCTCCGAACAGACCAGCCCGCGGCACGTTTGCTCGACAAGAAATCGTCAACGTCCAGCAAGGAGACCAATTCAAGATTCGCGTGGCTTTCACCAAACCATTTAAGAAAATTAAACGCCTTCGAACTGTAAGCGAACACCGTATCGGGGGCCAGGCGGCGGGCAGAACGCATCGCCTCGACATATTCCGCTATGAGCGGCTGAAAAGGATTCGAGGGTGGGGTTTCCAGTTGGCGGTGAAAGCGCAACCACTTTCGGGCGATTTGAATGAATGTAATCGGCGATCCTTTCGATTGTTTCTTCTTTCGATGGGGCTCCTTGTAAGCTGCCCACAACTTGCCTGCAATATTGATCTCCTCCTGTCGCACGGGGCGTAGCGAGGTCATGTTCATTATGCGTACGATATGAATTAAGTATGCTGCAGTACTTCGCACTACGCTGCGATCCAATCCCTCCTGTAAAAGGTGTGTGAGGTAGTGCTCTCGTTCTTTCAGTAAAGGAGCAGATTCATGGCGAAGTTGGACGCTCCGCCACGCTGATATGGTTTCAATCATGATCCGTCCACCTTTCTTTCTTATCGATGCGGCCGTGCCCGCGGGATTACCGGCGAGAGCCATCCTACCGAACGAGCCTGCTCGCGTTTCCATCTGTGTAATCTGCGGTGCGCCCCATTCAGCGAGGATATGGTGAGCCCCAACAAATTCGTCCGAGCCGTCGTTAGCCCCGATGTAGAATATGACAATCAGTCCTCTACGGGTTTCCCCATGTTGTCGCAGTTTGGTGTAATCCCGCCTTTGAAGGAATCCGCAGTTGGGGTTCTGTCCAATTTGGGCAGTTTGAGTGTACGGCCACTCGCCGTCAATTTGACGGCAGTGACGGCGGCAACGATTTACCGTCGGACGAGGGTTTGTGGCCCTGTTCTCTCGACCATCCTCCAGTCGCTCAGACTTGCACGACAGTTGGCACGACAGTCCATAATCCACCCCGCCAAAAGAACATTCTCTTCCGAAGCCGAAAGGCCGACACTTGACCGGGTCGAGCGAAGCGAGGTCGCTTCGCAGGTTGCCATAGCTTGTTGCTGGATGGGCGGGAGCCGCAGGCATAGAACGGGATGAGGAGTATTCTCTTCGCGCTCACGGAGCCCGAAGATGGAGATGAACACATGGTATTTGTGGATGGGCTACTAATGAGCTCTGGTAGTGAGGGCTATAAGCTGCCCGCCGCCGGCGGAGTCCGTGGAAGAACTCCTTCCGTTCCTGGGCAGCCAAATACCGGCTCCCAAGATGGGCGAGTGTCTGGACGTGGAACCCTAGTTTGGGTTGATGGGCTGGCACGCTGCTGCGCAGCGGATGGCGAATGACACGTCACCCCAGGATGGGAGCTGCAGGCTAACTTTTGGTTACCGCACGCGAACTTGTTGAAAAAAAGGCCTAATAGGCTAAAGGTTAGCTGGATACCGCAGGATATGGGTTAGCGCCGGCGAACCTGTTCATTTTGCTGGGACGCCCCGCTTGCCGGAGGAACGGTCCATGGTGAAGCCAAATCTGCGCACTAAGTCCATCGGGACGAAGGTAAGTGAGGACGAGTACGCGCAATTGGAGCGAGCCGCTCAAAAGTCAGCGAAGACACTAGGCGAGTGGTGTCGCGAGCTAATGCTGGCGAATGCGAACGGCCAGCCGGCGAAGCCGAACGGAACGTGCCCCGAGGCCTACGCAATCATGGCTGAGGTGGTGGCGCTTCGAGCGATCCTGCTGAACGTACTTTTCAAGCAAGCGAAGGGCGAACCACTGACTGCCGAGGAGATGCAGCGGCTGATTGACCGTGCCGACTCGGACAAGGTCCGGAAGGCGCGTGAGCGTCTGGACCAAGCAACACATTCGAAACAAACCTAGCCGAAGCGGGTTCGGTTGGGAGTGGGGTGAGCCGTGTTTAAGACTTCGGAGGGTACCGGCTACCAAGCTTGGCGAACGAAATGGCCGCTATGGAGTGCCGGTGTGGTTCTGATTGCCGTCGTGCTGGGATTTGGGATATTCGTCTACCTGTACTGGGCTTGGACGCCGCTGCAGCGTTGGTACTGGTATGAGTACTTGGCCACGCAAACATTCCCAAGCGCGCGCGGCGACTACTGGCTGATAAGCAAATCTGACCGGAATGGGCATCACAGCGTAGCAAGTGATACCGACCTCGTTCCTGACCTTCGTGGACAGCACGTCATTCCGTTCGAACTCTCCCAACAGGCGCGGCAGGGAGGTGCCGTTCAGCTGGTTCTTGACACCGTCCATTACAGCAATGCGCAGATGAACCAGATTCTGGCACGACAGATTTTCGCCGGCCAGTCACCCGACGATCTGATACGCCCTGCCTGGGTCGGTGCCCTAGGATTCCTCGTGCTAGGGCTTGTTTTCGCTATTCCACGGGACAGAGCCCGACGCAGTAAGAAAGACGAAGGAAGAAGGCTCAAAGGGCCAGAGATGGTTACGGTTACAGAGTTCAATCGACGGAGCGGTGCGGATGGTATCAGCTTTCTGACCATCGAGTCGAAACAATCGCTGTCAATTCCGCGCTCGTTAGAGAGTAGCCACATGATGATGATGGGAGACACGGGCGCCGGAAAGAGTGTTTTACAGCGGCGGGTGCTGATGCAGATCGCCGAGCGGGGCGAAACGGCCATCGTTTACGATCCGGCGCTCGAACACACGCCGCACTTTTTCAATCCTGCCCGCGGCGATCTTATTCTGAATCCCCTGGACGCGCGTTGTCCTTACTGGTCGCCGTCCGATGAAGTGATGCATGAGGCGGAAGCGCTGACCCTGGCAACATCGTTGTTCCCCGATAAGCCGCACGAGAATACATTCTTCGTCGACGGTCCGCGGAAGATCTTTGCGCACTTGCTCACATTGAAGCCGACGCCTGCGGAACTGGTCAGATGGATGAGCCACGAGGAAGAACTAGATCGCCTCTTGAAGGGCACCGAACTGACAGCATTCATCTATCGCGGCGCTGGCCCACAACGCGGTGGTGTATTGGGTGCGCTCAACATGGTTGCTGACAGTTTGAAGCTCTTGCCGATGGAGAGTGAGACGAAGCAGAGATGGACAACAGAAGAATGGGCACGACAGCGTAGTGGCTGGATATTCCTGACCTCGACTCCTCGATTCCGCGAGCGACTGTTGCCCCTAATGAGCTTATGGCTGGATACGCTCGTGCTGCGATTGATGAACCAGGGCGATCCTGCGATGCGTCACGCATGGTTTGTGCTTGATGAGCTTGCCAGTCTGCAGCGACTGCCGCAATTGCACACTGCGCTGACCGAGAATCGCAAATCCGGGAATCCCGTCGTGATCGGTTTCCAAGGCCGGAGCCAACTTGAAGTACGCTACGGGCACGAAGCTGAGTCAATGCTTTCGCAGCCGGCCACCAAAATCTTTTTGCATACCAGTGAGCCTCGTGCAGCGAAGTGGATCTCGGACACGATTGGCGAAGTGGAAATGGAACGCGTTAAGGAGACGGTGAACACGCATCCTCTCAAAATTACTAAGTCCAGGAGCTATCACAGTGAAAGGCGAACGGAGCCTCTAGTCCTCCCATCGGAAATCAGTGGACTACAGCGCTTGCACGCATTGCTAAAAGTCGACAATCTGGTAGTGCCTTTCAGCTTTCCATATCTCGCTCCCGTAAAAGCGCAACCCGGTTTCATCCCAAGGGAGATCAAGCCGCGGGTGGTCGAAATCGAGAAGCGCCCGAGCACTGCGGCAGCGCAGGAGGTCAGTTCGCGCGAGTCGGAAAACTCTAAGGGCCTCGCTGCCGGACAAGAACCGTACTTCGAGTGAGGAGTCAAATGAGCGAGCGAAAACACCGTGAGGAGCGACTTCGCAATCGTCAGGGAGGCGGTTGGGGCACGGCTTCCACGATGTACTTTCATGCCGTAGAACTAGTGTTCCTCGAATCGGCCAAAGCTGTTGCTGACGACCCCACTAAAACATCGCGCTGGGTCTATGCCGGTCTGCCAGTTTTGGTGGCGGGCGTGGAGGCGTTTCTGATCGAGCATCAGAACTTGCTGAAAGACAGCTCCAGTATCCAGACACTCGCAGGCGTCGAACCTTTACGAGACGTGCTGAAGCTGTATCCGTTAACGGATGAACTAAGGCAAGACCTAGAGGCACTGATCGAAATCCGCAATCAAATCGTGCATCCGTCATCGGTGCCCTTTGCACAAGCGGAGTGGCCAGAATCATTGCGAAGGTTGCGCGACAGAGGAGTGCTGGATGGAAATATGCCGCCGCAGAGCGGGATGCACGCGCTGGCGCTCTTAGCCTCGCATCGCGTATTCGATTGGGCTGTAGCGCGGTGTGCTGAAGCACTCGACGTGATAGCGGCCTCCGACCCCCAACGATCATGGCTGTTCTACGGGCAAACAAGAAATCTCTGGCGGGTGCTGGAGAAGTCAACGCCGGATGGCGCAGAAGTATGCTGACCATTTCCAAACCGCTGAGTGCCGGTCAGGCACAGACCTATCACAAAGAAGAGTTCGCGAACGCGCAGGAGAATTACTACTCCGAGGGCGACCGCATACGCGGCGAGTGGCACGGCAAGCTCGCCAAAGAATGGGGCCTCCAAGGTGAAGTGCGGGAAGAGCATTTCGGGCGACTGGCGCACGGGCAGCATCCGGTAACAGGAGAACAACTAGTGCGCCACCAAACCGCGCGTGAATACGTTAATGGACGTGGCGCGACGGTGAGCACGATGGAACATCGCGCTGGCTGGGATGCGACGTTCTCCGCGCCTAAGAGCGTGTCGTTAACGGCTCTGGTTGGTGGAGACGATCATGCACGCCAAGCGCATCGGGAAAGCGTGAAGATAGCGCTTGGTGAAATGGAGAAATATGTCCAGGCCCGGATGGGCGGAAACCATCTGCCAGAAACAACGGGCAAATGGATTGCGGCTAGTTTCGAGCACGATAGTGCGCGACCGGTAAACGGATACGCTGCACCGCAATTGCATACTCATGTTGTGTTCTTCAATCTAACGGAAACTCAGAACGGAGAGTCGCGGGCTCTGCAACCGCACGAGCTATACCGCTCCCAACAATATGCAACTGCGATTTATCGCTCAGAGCTGGCACTGCAGCTAAAAGACCAGGGCTATGACATTGAACGGGGAAACAGTGGCCAGCCGGAGATCAGAGGGTACACGCGCGAGTATCTGGACGCCTCCAGTCCACGGAGTCAGCAAATCCAGGCGTACCTCGACCAACAAGGCGTAAGCGGCGCAGGAGCAGCGCAAATCGCAGCGCATCAGACACGCGACGACAAACTGCCGGCCATGACGCACGCAGAGATGCAGCAAAAGCACCGCGATATGGCCGTGCAGTTCGGCCAGCAGCCGGCGCAAGTGATCCGCGAAGCCCATGAACGCAGCACCGAACAAGACCCACCGCAAAAGCAGCAGCATCTCGAATCCGCTTTGACCTACGCGCAAGAGAAGAATCTAGAGCGCAACGCAGTCACCGACGAGCGCGACCTGATGCGCGATGCTCTGAAGCGTTCGATGGGCGAGGCAAGCTTCGCCGAGATACGAGAGAGGTTCGACAAGCGCGTCCAGTCGGGTGACCTGATTGAGGTAGAGAGCAAATCGCCGGCCCGCGTGTTCACTTCGGAACAGATGATTGGCTATGAGCGAGACACAGTCGCCGAGATGCGAAGAGGGCAGAATCTCGATAACCCGTTGGTGAGTACCGAGACATGGCACCACATCGAGGAAAAACATCCACACTTGAGCACGAGCCAGCGGGAGGCGGTTGAGCAGATCGCGAGCAGCCACGACAGAATCGTAGGTTTGGAGGGCGTGGCGGGTGCTGGCAAAACCACTTCCCTGGCTGCGGTCCGCGAAGCTGCCGAGCATGAAGGCTACAAGGTGTTCGGACTTGCACCCACGTCGCGCGCCGCGCAGAAGTTGGCCGAATCAGGCATCGAATCAGGCACCTTGCAGCGCCATCTGGCGCGCGGCGAGCAACCCGATGGCGAACAGAAGCGGCTTTACGTCCTGGACGAATCGAGTCTCGCGAGCACTAAACAAATGAATGAGTTGCTGCATCGGTTGCAGGGAGGCGACCGTGTGCTCTTGGTCGGGGACAAGCGTCAACATGAGGCGGTAGAAGCGGGCAGGCCCTACCAACAGCTACAAGAGGCGGGGATGCACACCGCACGTCTGCATGAGGTCGTGAGGCAGAAGGAGCCAGCCCTTAAAGAGGCTGTCGAACAGCTTGCCCGCGGGGATGTTCACGGAGCGGTAGCCAATCTCGACCAGCAAGGTCGTGTGCATGAGATTGTGGGCCGCGAGGAGAGGCTAAGTGCAATCGCTCGTGAGTACGCACGAGAGCCTCAAGGCACGTTGGTAATTTCACCTGACAATGAGTCGCGACGTGAGCTGAACACTCTGATCCACCGTGAAATGCAAGCCCGAGGCGACGTGAATCCAGAGGAGCACAAACTCCGAGTGCTCGACTCGCGAAATGAGATGACCGGCGCAGATCGGCAGTGGGCTGCGCAATACGAAGAGGGGGACTTGGTGCGCTACACCCGCGGGAGTAAGGTTCTGGGGATCAACCCTGGCGAATACGCGCGAGTGGTTTCGGTAGACGCCCGCGAAAACCGTATCACCATCGAGCGCGAGAATGGAACACAACAGACCTACGATCCGCGACGGTTGTCAGGTGTGGCGGTGTACCAAGAAGTTCAGCGCGAATTCTCCCAAGACGATCGCGTTCAGTTCACGGCCCCGTCGAGGGAACTGCAGATTGCTAACCGAGAACTCGGCACTATCGAACGAGTCAGCCATTCCGGCAATCTCGAAATCCGGATGGACTCCGGTCGCGAAGTTCGCTTCAATATCGGCGAGCATCCGCATCTCGACCACGGGTACGCCGTCACCAGCCACAGCAGCCAGGGACAGACCGCGGACCGGGTTTTGATTCACGTGGACACAGAGAAGAGCGAACTGCTGGTTAACAACCGTTTCGCGTATGTGTCTGTCTCGCGCGGTCAATACGACGCACAGATCTACACGAATGACAGAAGCGAACTCGCGCGCAACCTCGGTCGCGAGAGTTCACAACGTACGGCAACAGAAGTGGAGCAACAGCCGGCTACGCCCAAAATCGAACCTGCTTGTACGCGCGGCGAACGCCCTGCCGAACGAGAACAAGGGCAAAGCTTAGGCATAGGCTTGGTATAGGTATTGCTGTCGAGTGCGGGTGCTTCAGCCCGGCAGACGGCATCCTCGTCGGCCCACGGACGATTTAGCGCAGCCGAATGCCAGGGAAGTTCGTAACTACCACCAGAGAATGCATGTGGTGTATGCTTCGGCTCAGCCGATGCCAAAGATTGTCGCATTTGCAGGGAAAATCGGAAGCGGCAAAACAACGATCACGAAATCTCTTGCTGATCTCTTCGATTGGCCTCGGGCGAGCTTCGGAGACTATGTTCGAGAGGCGGCTCGTCAGCGCGGAATGAAAGACACAAGGGAAGTCCTTCAAGCCCTCGGTACTGAAATTCTACGCGCCGACCCAGGCAACTTTTGCCAATCGGTTCTCGCGCACTGCGGATGGAATGCCGGACAGGATCTACTTATCGACGGCTTGCGTCATGAGGAAACCATCGAAATTATTAAGGGCCTAACTCACGCGACAACCGTGAGCATCGTTTTCGTTAAAATCAGTGAAGAGGTGCGGTTGGAGAGGTTGATGGGGCGGGAAGGGAGCGATGCTAAGTACCGTGCCATGGTGGAAGCGCATTCGTCTGAAGCCCAAGTCACCTCGATCCTCGCGGGCAAAGCCGACTTCACCGTTGATAATGACGGGCCACTGGAAGCCACCGTTTCGGCAATTTCACAGTGGATCGACACCCTCAGCCAGTGAAGTGGAAAGTTGCATCGAAATGGTTGCAAATCATGTTTTCCAGAAAAGCTTCAACAGCTTTTGCTGTGACATTCGTCTGCAGAGTGTGGATAAGCGGGGCCGAAACTCGGGATCGAAGTTGACCGCTCGCGGCTGGACCCATAACATCGCGAGACACGGTTCCCGGATGCCGAAGCACAAAGTCTCGCCCGACCAGAACGTCCTTGTTTTCCCCGGACCCGAGCCGGGAGTCGGGTCACGCGATCAGCTCGACCGACCGAGCGTGTGGATTCCCATAACGACCTCAACGGTGCGATCGACTGCGGATCGTGAGCCGGGACTCAGATGCGAGGTCGTGCTGTCAGGGAGCTATCGAAAAGGCTTCGAGACCCTCAAGCGTGCCTACGAAGAATTCCGTGATCTGGGATGCAAGATTCTCTCCCCGAGCAACGTATCGATAGTTAGTGAGCACGACGGCTTTGTGTACATGCAGGGGGAGGAGACGGAGACACCTGAGAATATTGAGGACAGGCATCTGGCGGCGATTCAGAAAGCAAATTTCGTGTGGCTGCACGCCCCCGACGGCTATGTCGGGCCCACCGCCGCCTTGGAGGTCGGGTTCGCTAGTGCAGCCGGGGTCCCGGTCTACGCGCAAGAGGCTCCGAGCGACAAGGTCATGCAGTCGTTCGTGCGCTTAGTCGATTCCCCCGCGTCCATTCTGCAGATGCCCCTTGCACACCCCGAACCGCCTGCTCCGGCGTTGAGAGCATTTCAGGAATATTACAAACGCGCGGCGATTCAGCGCGGCTACACAAAAGAGCATCCGAAGGACTGCCTACTGTTGATGGTCGAAGAAGTCGGAGAATTAGCGAGAGCGCTGCGAAAGCGCGAAAAACTTGTCCGTCACGGGGCCTATGGGAACTCGAATGAAGCGCATGAACTAGCCGATGTATTCTTGTATGTCGTTCACATGGCAAATATCTTGGGCCTAGACTTAGCGAACGTTGTTCGCGAAAAGGAATTCATTAACGTAGAGAAATTCCTTGCCAGATAGTGCCTTCACAGCAGACGAAAGTGGCGAACAGAAGCAGGACTCGACTGCGATGTTCGATGTCTTGGCACGACAGCGCAAGTTGCTACAACAGTTTTGTCGCTCACACTTACCGAGCGTAGCGTACTTCCTCAGCAAGAAAACCCCCGAGCTTCCAATCTTCCGACTTTCAGACGATGAAAAGGAACCGGAACGTTTTAGGCACATAACGAGCACGGCTACCTGCTATGCGTCCATCGAAGAATGTCCAGCCAAGTTCCATCCTCCAGAGGACGGTTCACCGGATTTCAGAAAGCTGGGGCTTTCTTTCGCCATGAAGGCGATCGAGTTGTCCCCATCAGAGGGCTGGAAATCAGATGGAGCCGCAGGCATATATTGCAGTGCCCGCGGGCTTCCGTTTGTTATGTCAAAACTGGATACGTGGCATCCGAAGATTGATGAGCATCTAGCACGGATTTTCTACCAACTGCAGAAGGAACCCGAGAGGTTCGCCATCGGAGAAGCAGACAAGGCGCCCGCCAACGCCACCGCTACTGAAAAAGCAGAGGAAACCAAGAGCTGGTACAAACCAAACGCTTACCACACGTATTGGACTCTCGAAGTCTTACGGATGTTGGAGAAGTTTCAAAAACAGGATAGCTACTCGAAGAGCATTGAGGCTCCGAAGGCAATTTTGTACAGACCACAGCTGCTTCAGTGGGCGAGACAGCAATTGGGTTTTCAAATTTCCCTGCATACCGCTGGGTCATCGCTCCTCGACTCGGATCAGTTGGCTTGGTCGTTGGCGATCCTGATCAGCCAGCCAGAAAGGTATCGGTCAAATCTCGCAGAGCAAGATTTCATTCGCCAGGGATTCAAGTGTCTTTTCAGCACTCAAGAGAAGGTCGGGACATGGCGACACTATGGACCGCTCTTCCACTATCCACATGCAGGTAATGCATATTGCTACGTCTTTGAAACTTTCGCAGCAATCTTGGACGAAGCGTTAAAGCCTGACGCCGAATTTGTGCGCACCATACTGAAGGGCTACTCTAAGAAACTCTTTCGACTCTGGGAATATGCAATTTCAGCTCAGACAAAACGCCACGGGGGCCAGCTAGCATGGTCCTCCGGGCACCGAATCAAACCAACACTGGAAAGCTGGGCCACGGCAAGCGTCTTCGCATATGCCCAGGGGCTGCGAAGACTGATCGGCTTGTGGACCGCTGATGAGGCCCTTGGCTCGCTAAACTACAAACCAACTTTTCCAACGCAGGACGAGGCCAAGAGGAAACTTCTTGAGCGTTCTTCCATCTGGTCGTGTACTGACCTGGCCGAACGCTTGACAACTATGTTCATCAACACCGTTGCTCAGCCCAATCGCGACCAGGAAGCAGACCCTGACGAGCCTTTAATCAAAGACTATTTTCCTTGTTCAGCGATTTTCTTCGGTCCTCCAGGAACGAGCAAGACTAAGCTCGTCAGCGCAATTGCCGGGTCAATCGGCTGGAAATACATCGAACTGCACCCAAGTCATTTCGTGGCAGATGGGTTGCCGCAGGTTCAGCAGACCGCCGATGTGATTTTCAGGAAGCTCATGGAGCTGGATCACGCCGTTGTTCTTTTCGATGAGATCGACGAGCTTGTGCGAGAGCGTGATATTGAACCTGATCAGTTCGGGCGCTTTTTAACAACGAGCATGCTCCCGCGACTTGCAGAACTTTGGAAAGGGCGCAAGGTGATGTATTTCGTGGCTACAAATCACATCGAATATTTTGACCGAGCGGTCACCAGAAGCGAGCGCTTTGACGCAATTATCTTCATGAGTCCACCTGCATTTTCCGTCAAAGTTGATAGGCTCACTGGCATCTTGAAGGATACGTATCATTCAGAACTCACGCTCTCCAGTGACCTTACTCAATCGGCCATCGACGGCGCGATGCCGAACAAGCAGTGCAACGATGCTGCGGAAAAGGCCCGTACTCGCTCCGACAACGATGGGCTCAAGAAAGAGCTGCAATCTCTGGGACTTCCTCTAGAAAGCGCCCTTGCAAAGTTTGCTCTTCTTAGGTGGGATGAAATAGATGAACTGGCATTCCAGATCGCCAATCTAGCGAATAACGACAAAATCACTCTCACAAAGGACAATCTTGCGAAAGCGCTGGGGAACATCGCAGACGGATCTTCCAGATCGATGGTTGACTACTGCCGTTTTCGCATGGAGCAGCAGACCTATGAACGATTTGACAGGTCTAGAAAAGCTCGGTGGATTGTACAAGAGATCGAGGGCATCGCGGGCGTTGGCGCAGAACTTCCGGAACCGGTCGTTGAAGAGAATGGGGCGTGGTTCATTGATACAACGGTTGGACCGGCTAATCAGGTAAAGGTAAAGGACTACAGTGTTGAACGGGCCTACGTTGAAGGTAAAGACTTGCTTGGGGTGCTTCGGTTAAAAAAAAAGCCCTCAGTCTAGAGCCGTCAAAAGTAAATTCTCTCTGGCGACGGATCTTGAATTTCCTATCGAGAGTGGGCCGGTAAGCAGTAGCCGGAGCGCACTGAGAGGTTTAAGTTTCTAGGTGACGTTCGTTTTGGACCAATCCGGCGAATGCGCGTACGCGATGTGGGAGCAGTCGCTGTTCTCCGTTCAGATGGCCGCCAAAAGGTCGAAAGAATTCGGCGCGGACGAACTCGAAGCTTGGCCGAGCCAGTTCCTCGTGCCCAAGGGATCTGCAGCAGCGAAATTGGCTGAAATTTGCACAGTTTCCCTGCACAGATCCTACACAGCCAAAAACTGCCACACTATCTGCAATTACAACAATCAGATAGAAAAGTTTTATCACCCGCTCAGGATGACAGGTCTTCTAGAGTCGTCTTGCTCATTCTCGTCTTACTCGTCTGCTACGGAGTTTTTCAGGGTTCCTACGCCTTCGATGGTGATTTCCATTATGTCTCCGGCATTGACTGGGCCTATGCCGGCGGGAGTGCCGGTGGCGATTAGGTCTCCGGGGAGAAGGGTCATGGCCTGGGAGATAAATCGGATGACTACATCGAGCGGGAAAATAAAATCTTTGGTATTGCCGGACTGGCGGAGCTGGCCGTTTACGCGCGTCTCGACGTTTACGCCGGACCAGGGATCGATGCCATCTGCTACGACCGGCCCTACGGGGCAAGAGGTATCGAAGCCTTTGGCGCGGGCCCATTGTTCTTCTTTTTTCTGGATGTCGCGCATGGTGACATCGTTGAGGCAGGTGTAGCCGAGGATGAAGGGGCGGACGTCCTCGTCGTCGCGGAGGAGGTGGCAGGGCTTGGCGATGACCACGCAGAGTTCGCCTTCGTAATCCACACGCTGGGAAATTTTTGGTTTCTTCACCACGCCGCCGGGGGCTAGCAGAGCGGAGTTTGGCTTGAGGAACAGGAGCGGCTCGGTGGGTAGAGTTTTACTGAGTTCCGCGGCGTGGTCGCGATAGTTCCACCCTACTCAGACAATTTTCGAAGGACGGACCGGGGGCAAGAGTTCAGCGGCATCGAGAGTGATTGGGTCAATGCGGCGAGTGCGGAGGCCTTCGACGTCGCCATCGGAATCTTCAGGCGGAGTGAGAAGGATTCGGGCAATGACGTCGCGGCCGGCGGAGGATTCGACGAGGCCGTATTGAGGCTGGCCATTTAGTTGAAAGCGGCAGTATTTCATAAGGCTATCTAATCACGAAGGGCGGAAATGCCGCCAGAGATTAAGGGGATATTGTTCCGGGCCCAGATCGCTTAATTCAAGATCGCTCATGAAAAAAAATGGAATGTTTAACGATTCGATTCCGGGACTGTCTCGCTGCCTTCTTCCGAGCGGGCGCTGTCGTTTCCCCGCTGGTCCACGGCCGAGATTGAATAAAAATACGTTTTTCCCGCAGCGACGTGCTGATCACGATATGCCGGAGTTTTGATCAGCTCGGGGTTCAGCTTGACCGGCGCTTCGCCTGCCTGACGGCGGTAAATGTTATAGCCGTCAAGATCCGCGTCGGAGACGGGAGCCCAGATTACATCGATGAAGGGCTGCTGTCCGGGACCCGAGTAGACGGCTTGCACGCCGGTGGGTACGGCTGGGGGAAAAACGTCGTGGGCGAAAACTTTGGTTGTGGGAGTGTCATCGCCTTCGACTTCCGTTCCGGATTTTCCGGCATCGACTACGCTTACGACTGTGCCGCGATACGAATATGTTTTCTCCCATTCGAGGGTTTGGTCGAGAAAGGAATTGGTTTTTGGGTGCCCGGCGGAGGGGTTCTCGGCGCAGCCGGAAGCGTCGAGTTCGGCGATGCGAGTTTCGTTGGAGCTGGGATCCGGCCTGCGATAGATGCGGAATAAATAACTGATGCCGGCCCGGGTTGTCGCCGTGGATGGGCAGTCCCATGAAAGCATGACGCCTTGTGCGACCGTGCGCGCGGCAAAATTGCTGAAGGGTGGCAGAGTGGGGACGAGCGGGACGTGTACCTGATTTGAAATGCCTGCGCCGCGGCCGGCGGCGTTCAGGACTTCGACGGCGTAGGTGGCAGAACCGGTGGGATGCTCGTGCTGAACTGAGGGGGATAAAGTGCCTGCGAAAGTGGCGGCGATCTTTTTTCCGGTTTTTTCAGTGGTGAGGAAATCTGCTGGCGGCGAGGTTTCGCCAACCGGTTTGCCACAGACCTTCAGAGTGGTGTCAAGGCTTCGGCAGACGTTGGTATTGCCTAAATAGCGAAGCTTCTGGTGGTCCGTGGTTCGGGCGGGAAGGTTCCAGGTGAGGGTTACGCGGTCGCCCTTGCGTGCGGCATGGAGGTCGGTGGGCGGCTTCGGCAATTCCAGCGAGGGGGGCATGGGCGGGCCGATCGACGCGCATCCGGTTGTGATGAGAATCGCGGCGAGCGGCATCAGCAGATTGCGTCTGATTTGCATGCGTAGAGAGAACAAGGGTACAACAAACGGTTGCTGGCATGGTGGTGCGGTTTGTTTGCTTTGCGCCTCGGCGAGGATTGCGCGATTTTCAGAAACAAAACCTTAGAGCTTTTGACCGCGAAGGGCGCCGAAGAAATTCTCGCGAAGGGCGCGAAGAAGAGCGAGGATTCAGGAACCGTGCTTCGCTGCAGAGTGCACTCGGCGGACGCTAGCGCTGCTATAATTAAGAATTGCGCTCATGTCTACGAAACGCCTGATACGATCCACAACAGTTTTATCCATACGCCGCAACGGAAGTGTAGTGCTTGCCGGGGACGGGCAAGTTACGCTTGGCGAGTCGGTGATCAAGCATACGGCGAAGAAGATTCGGCGCCTGTATAACGACAAGATTCTGGCGGGATTCGCCGGATCGACTGCGGATGCTTTTACGCTGTTTAGCCGTTTTGAAGCGAAGCTCGAGCAGTATCACGGAAATCTTGGCCGCGGCGCGGTGGAGTTGGCACGCGATTGGAGAACCGATAAGTTTTTGCGCCATCTGGAAGCGCTACTGCTGGTCAGCGATAAGGAGCAGACGTTTTTGCTCAGCGGGCAGGGCGATGTGATTGAGCCGGATGGCGGAGTGGCTGCGATCGGGAGCGGGGGACCTTACGCACAGGCTGCGGCGCAGGCGCTGGCGGAACACACGCAGCTTAGCGCCCGCCAGATTGCCGAAGAAGCGATGAAGATTGCGGGCAAGATGTGCATCTATACGAATGATGCGTTGACGATTGAGGAGTTGTAGACAGGCCGGACGAAGGCGTTCGCCGCTATGTGAGTTTTTATGGCTATTTATTTACCTAGTTCTGCGGAAGAAGAACAGCTTGCACTGGACGAACTCACGCCTCGTGAGATCGTGGTGGAGCTGGATAAGCACGTGATTGGGCAAAAGGATGCGAAGCGCGCGGTAGCGATTGCGCTGCGCAATAGGACGCGGCGGCAGAAACTAACTCCCGAGCTTGCCGAAGAAATCATCCCAAAGAACATCATTATGATTGGGCCCACGGGGGTGGGAAAAACGGAGATTGCGCGGCGGCTGGCGAAGCTGGCGAATTCGCCATTTTTAAAAGTTGAGGCGTCGAAGTTTACCGAGGTTGGCTATGTTGGGCGCGACGTGGAGTCGATGATTCGCGATTTGATCGAGATTGCGATTGATAATGTTCGCGAAGAAAAGCTGGAGGATGTTGCCGATAAGGCTGAGTTGAACGCCGAGGAGCGGCTGCTGGATATTTTGTTGCCGCCGACACCGCCGAGCCGTCCGGGAGAGACGACGACCGCGGGAGGAGTGGTGATTGATGGCAACACGGCGCTGGCGGAGTCTTCGACGCGCACGCGAGAGAAATTGCGGCAGCAGCTGCGCGAGGGCAAGCTGGATGAGCGGCAGGTTGAGATTGACGTCCGCGAGCGAAATTTCCCTACGTTCGAAATTATGAGTAACCAGGGCGTGGAGGAGATGGACATCAACATCAAGGAGATGTTGCCGAACATCTTCGGGGCGCGGACGAAGAAGCGGAAGATGAAGGTGAACGAGGCGTTTGAATATCTGATCCAGGAAGAAGAACAGCGGCTGATCGACATGGATCAGGTGACGCGGATCGCGATTGACCGCGTGGAAAATTCCGGGATTGTTTTTCTGGATGAGATCGACAAGATTGCGGGGCGCGAGGGCGGCCATGGGCCGGACGTTTCGCGCGAAGGGGTGCAGCGCGATATTTTGCCGATCGTGGAAGGCACTACGGTGAACACGCGCTACGGCATGGTGCGAACAGATCACATTTTATTTATTGCGGCGGGAGCGTTTCACGTTTCGAAGCCGAGCGATCTGATTCCTGAATTACAGGGGCGTTTTCCGATTCGGGTGGAGTTGCAGTCGCTGACGATGGAAGATTTTGTGCGGATCCTTACGGAGCCGAAGTCTTCGCTGGTGAAGCAGTACACGGCTTTGCTGGAGACTGAAGGAGTGAAGCTGGAGTTTACGCCGGAGGCTTTGTCGGAGATTGCGCACTTTGCGTTTCGCGTGAATGAGAGCACGGAGAATATTGGAGCGCGGCGGCTGCATACGATTATGGAGCGAGTGCTGGATGAGTTGAGTTTTGATGCGCCCGAGCGAAAAGGCGAGCATGTCGTGGTGGATGCGGAGTATGTGCGGAAGATGTTGACGGATATTGTGAAGGATCAGGATTTGTCGAGATATATTCTGTAGACGCGTGGTGGTGATCGCGCGAGTGCACGTGTTAGGGAACTCCGCCCCTGAAGGGGCAGTTAAATTGAAGTCTTATCGAGGCGCTGAAGCGTCGCTCTTCCACGGTACTGCCGGCTTTCAATCTTCAGTGCGGGTTGATCATAGGACTGGAAGCTGGGCCACTTCCAAAATTTTACGGCGTCACCAAAAATTTCCGGTTGCTTTTGAATGTACTCTTCGAAGTGGCCACCGAGACGAACCCCGACGTTGCTCCCGCGGGTACGGTTGCCGTGATCTCTGATCCGGAGACTACCGTGAACGAGGCAGAGGTTCCGTTGAAGGTAACGCTGGTGGCTCCGGTCAGGTTGGTTCCGAGAATCTTGATGACGGCGCCCACTTTTGCCGATCCTGGCAGCGTCATCACAAATGGTTTCAATCCCATATTCAGGCTGAAAACCGCGCCGTCGTTGTTGGCTCCGCCGTAGCGCGTGGTGCCGTAGAAGATTCCATTTGTATCCTGAACCATGCCGCCTTCCGGATTCGCTCCATCGGCCGAGGTAAAACTATGCAGCGTGGTGAGAGCGCCAGCAGGCGTGATATTGAAAATTGTTCCGTAACCGTTCGCACCACCTTGATAAGTCGTCCCATAATATTTGCCATCCGAGCCTTCATAGAGGCCGGCGTTGGGATAGGCTCCGTCGGTGGAACTGAAGTTATAGATTGTGGTGATGGTTCCGCTGGTGGTGGTGCGGAAGACGGTTCCATAGTTGTTGGTACCGGCGCCGCCGGTGGTTCCGTAGAGGTAGCCATCGGTGCCCAGAAAAACTGGGTCGGTGGGAAACGCGCCGTCGCCGAAGCCGAAGTAATCGACGTTTGTGACCGCGCCGGCCGACGTTACCTGGAAGAGGTTGCCCTCGCTGTAGCCACCGTAGAGCGTGGTGCCGTAAAAATTTCCGTTGGTATCTTGAATGAGCCCAGCGTAGGGATTTTGCCCGTCGGTACAACCGGAGATTGAGCAAAAGCTGTAGAGAGACGTCAGCGATCCCGCAGAGGTCATGCTGAAGACGGTGCCGAAGTTATTGGCGCCGCCGCCTTGCGTGGTGCCGTAGAACTTTCCGTTGGTGGCTTGCACCAGACTGCCGTCGGGATATGCGCCGTCGCTGATATCGAAGCTGTGCAGTGTGGTGACGGTGCCGGCGGGGCTCAGGCTGAAGACGGTGCCGGCTCCGGTGGCTCCGCCAACGTAGGTAACTCCGTAGAAATTTCCGTTTGTGGCAAGAATCAAAGCGGCGTAGGGATTGGAGCCGTCGCTCTGATCGAAGTTGTGAATAACCGTCAGCGTTCCGCCGGGCGTCATCTTATATACCGATCCCGACAAGTTCGTTCCGCCGCTGGGCGCCATTCCGTAGAGCGATCCGTTCAGGCCTTGCACCAAACCAGATGAGGGATAGCTGCCGTCGGTTCCATTGAAGCTGTGGAGCAGGGTGAAGGTTTGCGCGTTGGCAAATGAAACGAACAGCAGAGCAGCAGCGCTCATCATCAAGAATGCAAATCTGTTGAGTGTCATGGGAATCCTCCTCTTGGTGGATTCGCGGGCCGGTTCGAGCGCGGGGGAAATACCAGACCAAAGTCCTGAGGATGCTATCCCATTGCGGACAGGCAGGGAAATGTTTTCTGGGAAAGAACAGCTTTGGGAGACCAAAGTCTCTAGCGCTCTGGTATTCTGCCTGCTCATGAAACCCATCGACCGATCCCGTCTTTCTTCCCTGATGCAACGCGAGCAACAGAAGTTTGTGGACGAGCGCCCGAAGTCGAAGGCGCTGTTTGAACGGGCGCGGAAGTCGCTGCTGGCGGGCGTTCCCATGAACTGGATGATGAAGTGGGCGGGGGCGTTTCCTCCGTTCGTGCGCGAGGCGCAGGGAGCTTCGTTCTTCGATGTGGATGGGCATCGCTACTCCGATTTTTGCCTGGGCGATACCGGAGCGATGACCGGGCACTCGCCCTCGGCGATGGTGAAGGCTGTGGAGGAGCAGGCGCGGCGTGGCATTACTTTGATGTTGCCGAGCGAAGATGGGCTTTTTGTGGCGGAAGAACTGCAGAAGCGATTTGGGTTGCCGTACTGGCAGTTTGCGCTGACAGCGACTGACGCGAACCGGTTTTCGATCCGGCTGGCGCGGCAGATTACGGCGCGCCCGAAAATTCTGGTTTTCAACTGGTGTTATCACGGCACCGTGGATGAAGCGTTTATTGCGCTGGAACGCGACGGAGTGGCGGGGCCGCGACGGGGAAATATTGGGCCGCCGGTGAATCCGGCGGTGACGACGAAGGTGGTCGAATTCAACGACCTCGATGCACTGGATGCGGCGCTTGCTCCGGGTGATGTGGCTTGCGTGCTCGCTGAGCCTGCGATGACGAATGTGGGGATCGTGCATCCCCAGCCCGGTTATCACAAAGCTCTGCGGGAGTTAACTCGCAAGCACGGAACGCTGCTGATTATCGATGAGACTCATACGATTTGCGCGGGACCGGGGGGATTTACGCGGGCGGAGAATTTGGAGCCTGACGTTCTGGTTTTCGGCAAGGCGATTGGGGGAGGAATTCCGGGCGCGGCTTACGGATTTTCGCAGGAGCTTGCCGACAGGATTGTGGCGGCGCAGAATGCCGCGGCGGAGAATCTGGAAGATTGCGACGTGGGGGGAATCGGGGGAACGCTGGCGGGCAATGCGCTGTCGCTGGCGGCGATGCGCGCGACTTTGACGAAGGTGCTTACTAAGGAGGCGTTTGAGCGGATGATCCCGCTGGCGGAGCGTTGGACTTTGGGAGTGGCGCAGGCGATTGCCGAAGCGGAGTTGCCGTGGTACGTGACGAGATTGGGTTGCCGGGCCGAATATATGTTTCAGCCGAACGCTCCGAAGACTGGAACGGACGCGCATGACGCGATGGACTTTGAGCTTGAGCGCTTCATGCACTTGTACGCCATGAATCGGGGGATTTTGCTCACGCCTTTTCACAACATGGCGTTGATGGCGCCGCAGACCGAGAGCGACGACGTGGACAAGCATACGAAAGTATTTCGCGAAGCGGTGCGGGAGTTGCGGAGCAGAGGTTAACGCGCGGCCTTGCACTGTTCGCAGGGGCAGAGTTCGCGCAGTAATTTCCAGGAATAGAGTCCGAGGTCGTGATCGTCATTCCATTTGAAGCGGATGGCGTACTTTCCCATGGGTTCGGCGGAAACGGGCCTGGCTGCGGGCTTGAACATGGGCAGGGCTCCGGGCGCGAGTTGGGGAGGATCTCCGGGCTTGCGTTTGGCTTTGTCGCGTTCTTCGTTGCACATGGCGCAGGGGCAGGCGTTGCGTAGGAATACGAAATCGTAGTGGGAGGAGTGGCCGTCGGCCCAGTCGATATCCATGCCGGTGCCGGTGGTGATGTTGACCTTTACAGACTTGGGGTCTGTAGAGGTGCTGGGAGTTTGGAGCGGGGACTGCATGAAATTAGTATCGCATGGAGCGGGGGTCAGTTTTCTGGAAGGAGTATCGCACGGAGCCAGACCCACTTCTCGCAAATGCGGCGAGAAGTGAGGCACCCACGAGAAGTGGGGCCCCCAGAGTTGAGAAGGGAATCGTTGAGACGATATTTAGTGCGAGGCAGTGGAGCTTGAAGCGGAAGTCTTAGGAGCAGTGGCCATGCCGATCGCCAGACCTCCGATGGCTCCCGCCACGATTCCCATTAAAGCTAAGACGATTGTGCTTTGGACCAGAGTTGCTTTTCCAGTAGACGCCATTGAATCCCCCGATAGGATGTGAACGAAGTCGATCTCAAGTTTACCTCAGTGGGCGGCGAAAAATAAGGAGCACTCCACCCGGGTAGTAGTGCAGTTTGGCTCACGCATTGGCCGGCTTAGGGGGAGATCCTTCGCTACGCCTGAAGAACGGCTACGCTCAGGATGACAAGGTCGTATACGGGCCAAACTGTAACCACTACCCCGCCCCGGCTTGGAGCCGGGGCGGAGTGTGAAAGTGACTACTCGGCGGAATGGAGGACGCGGAAGGTGCTGCCTCCGCTCGACCAAACCAGCACGAGAGCGTCGTCCCCTTTGGCCACGTTGCCGAGTGCGTGAGCAACGTCGTCAGCGGACTGTACGGAGTGACGGTTGACCTCGGTGATGACATCGCCGCGCTGCAAGCCGGCGTTGTCGGCGGGGCTTCCGGGCTGCACTTCCTCGACCACAGCGCCGTGAACTCCGCTTGGCAGTTGCATCTGGTCACGATCGCCCTGGTTGAGGTCGCCGAGACTCAATCCCCAGCGGCCTTTGCCGTGCTCGCCGTTTGCGCCTGAACCGGCTGCGGAGGCGCCCATGGCTTCGAGCGTGACGGGAATCGTGCTCGTCTTGCCGTCGCGTATCACTTCGAGCTGGATGGTGTCGCCGGGACGCTTCTGCCCGACTTCCATTTGCAACTCGCCGGCATCGGTGACGGACTGGCCGTTCAGTTTTACGACGACATCGCCAGTCTTGAGTCCGGCTTTTCCTCCGGGAGAGGTTGGCTCGACTTGCGTGATCAGCGCGCCGGTGGCGTTGGTCATTTGGAAGAACTTCGCGTTATCGGGAGTTACATCCGAGATTCCGATGCCGATATATCCGTGGCTGATTTTGCCATCGTGGATGAGAGCATCCACGGTGGGGTGGACGATCTGAGTTGGAATCGCGAATCCCATGCCGGAGAACGATCCGTTCGACGAGATAAGGAAGGTGTTGATCCCGATGAGTTCGCCACGCGCATCAACCAGCGCGCCACCCGAGTTGCCGGGATTGATGGCTGCGTCGGTCTGAATGAACTCGCCGGGCTTGCGGCGATCGCTCGCGTCCGGATTCGGGCGGTTGAGAGCGCTCACGATTCCGCGGGTTACGGTAAAGCGAAATCCGTAAGGATTGCCGAAGGCCAGAACGGTTTGGCCCTGCTGTAGTTTGGCGGAGTCTCCCCACGGTACGCTCGGGAGATTCGAGCCCTTCACTTTAATTACTGCGAGATCGGTCAAAGGGTCGGTGCCGATGACTTTCGCGGGCAGCACTTCGCGGTTGCTCATGGTGACGCGAATGTCGGTGGCGCCCTCAACGACGTGGTTGTTGGTAACGATGTAACCATCGGGCGAGATGATTACGCCGCTACCGAGGCCGTGCTCGACGCGCTCGCGCGGCATGCCTGGCATGCTGAACTGGCGGCCGCCACCGAAGGGATTGCCGCCGAAGGGAGCGAAGAACTGCTGCATGTCCTGCTGCGAGGACTCCTGGTTCTCTTGTGCGCTCGGCTTCGAAGTCACGGTCACGTTTACCACTGCGGGAGTGACCCGGGCGGCCAGCGTCTCCATGGCTTTGTCTAGGGTGAGCAATGCGCCCACGCTGTTGTCGTCGAGCGGTGCGGCCGCGGGCGCAGCGGAGGCGGCATGCGCGGAGTTGGTGAACTCATAAGTCGCAAACGACGCGACCGAGAGTATGGCGAGCGCGGCCACGAGCAAGCGCCGCGTCAGGATTTTTTTCCAGCTTTGCATTTTGTACTTCTCCTTGGTAACTAATTGTTTAGTTGTTGATAACAAAAAAATTTGAGTTAAGTTTTGTGAGTGACCGGTGCTTTTGGCGATCCGTCTTCTTCTTGCGGATTGGTCCAAACCAGACGGTAGACGTAGACGCTCCATCGCCAGGAACCGGGGCCGGTGCGCTCGGTAGTGCGAATCAGCAAGAAGGTTTCGGAGAGCGGGATCGCGTCCTCGTTCGCGGAGGCGGTTATTGCGCGAAATGGAGCGCTTTCCACCCGGGCCTTCAGACTGGGCAGCGCTCTGGGCACCGCGGCACGATGGCGAGCATTACGGAGGGTCGCCCTCGAATCCGCTTTAGAGGTTGCTTTGGGGAGCGGATTTGAACTGGTATGCAACGCCGCCGGAATCACCACGGCTCCGGGAAAGCGATCGCGCAGCGGGACGGCTGCTGGAGCATAGGATTGAGCGGCATAGGTGCGCGCGGATTGTGGAGCCACAAACGCAACAAATTTCGGAGTGTGGGGCGCGATCGCGAGGCAAATAACCGAAAACGCTCCCACACAGCCGAGCGCCGGCTTCCAGACATGCCTGGCCTGGGGGCGCCTGGCGTCGAGAATTTGCGCTAATCGCAGAGACGCTTCCTGCGCGCGATGGACTGCGGCTTGCGCCATGGCGACGGCGCGACGGGCCATGCTTTTTTCCAGCAGACCGATCAGGCACTTCGCATATCCGCGCGGATTCGCGGTTTCGGCGAGTACAAGATCGTCGCAAGCCATCTCGCGTTCGAGCGAGACGCGCTTTTCGATCCACCATACGGCCGGATGGAACAAAAAGACTGCGCGCACAATTTTTTGCAGGAGATTGCTCCAGTCGTCCCAGCGGCGCAGGTGGGCGAATTCGTGCAGCAGGATGATGTTCAGTTCTTCGGGCGGGAGTTCGCGCAAGGCCCAGGCGGGAATCACAATCATCGGCCGGAAAAATCCAATTGCGGCCGGGACGGTTATTTCTTCCGAGGTTGCAAGCGCTACCGCTCTGGCCGAACTGAAACCCTGAACCGTTGCGGCGACCGAGGGATCGAGCGCAGACAGGTTGATCGCGATGCAGGTTGTGCGCAGCTTGCGCAATCGCAGGAGGCCAGCAGCCACGCGCAGCATCGCCACGCTTGCCGCTACCAGCCATGCCACAAAGAGAAAGAATCCCCAGCGCAGCGGAAGGCCAATCACTGGACGCGAGGCTTCCAGGGACAACCCATGTCCCGCGGCGCCGGCGACAAACGGAAGACCAGCGACCGTGAGCAAGGCCACGAACCAGACCGCGAATCGAGTACCGGAGTTTTGCCGCGGCAGCAGGCGCAGCATCGCCCACGCGCAGAATGCAACGAGCAAGCCCTCGGGCAGCGTATTTAGAATGCGCCCTACGGCCGTCTGCGCAACGCTCTGGAGTTCAGGCCACATCATTTCGCGCCGCTCCGATCCAGCATTTCGCGAAGGCGACTCAGCTCTTTGCGATCGATGCCACGATCCTCGAGGATGTTCAATACCAACTGTTCGTGGGAGTCTTTGAAGAAGCGGCTAACCAGATGGGAAATCTCCGTACGTGTAGCCTCTTTTTGGCCGACGAGGGGCACATAAACATGGGCGCGACCATCTTTCGAATGCGCGATGTAGCCTTTGCGTTCGAGCACGCGGATGGTGGTGAGAACGGAGTTGTAGGCGAGCGCGGGCTTTTCCGGGAGCGCGTCGAGGATCGACTGAACCGTGCCCGAGCCTTTCAGCCATAGCACGTTCATGATCCGCAATTCGGCGACGGTGAGCGTCTCAGATTGTCTGGGCGGCACTTGCTTCTCCTGATTGGATTAGACGTGGCATCTGAGAAAAGGTAACTAATTATTTAGTTGCTAGAGGCCGGGCTTCGGGTTGTATGGCCCTACCGGCGCTTTTTCGCAGTCATTTCCATCGAGGCCAGCGAGGGCTATAAGTGGGCGTCCCCGCATGGTTGGCCGGACGAGTAGACTACGAAGTACGGCTTGCTGGGGTTGAGGGAAATGGCCAGTGCCTGCTCGATTCGCGTTCGCGGCGTAGTGCAAGGGGTTGGGTTCCGTCCGTTTGTCTATCGCCTGGCGTGCGCCCACACCATGAAAGGATGGGTGCTGAACGGCGAAGAGGGAGTAGAAATTCACCTTGAAGGCTCGGAAGCGGGGCTTCGGGACTTTGTGCGAGAGTTGCGGGCGCAGCCGCCGCCGGCAGCCAGCATCGCCGCCATCGAAGTTATTTCCGCGAAACCCCTCGGGCTGAACGAGTTCACGATCCGGGAAAGCCGGAGCCGCGAGCAGCCTACGGTGCGCATCTCTCCTGACCTGCCGGTTTGCGACGATTGCCTGCAAGAGCTCTTCGATCCAGCGAATCCTCGCTATCTTTATCCTTATATCAACTGCACGAATTGCGGACCGCGCTACAGCGTGGTGCTGGCTCTGCCGTACGACCGGCCGAACACAACGATGAAACGCTGGGCGCTGGATGAATTTTGCGGCGGCGAGTATCGAGATCCCGCTAACCGGAGATTTCACGCGCAACCTGTGGCGTGCGCGGCCTGCGGACCGGGATATTATCTGCATCCGCAAGTGGATTCGGCCGCGGGAAGCGAAGCCAGCATTCGCCAGGCTGCGGCGATTCTGCGCGAAGGCGGCATTCTCGCGGTGAAAGGGCTCGGCGGCTACCACCTGGCGTGCGATGCCCGAAACCGCACCGCGGTTGCGGCTTTGCGCGAGCGCAAATACCGGAAGGAGAAGCCGTTTGCACTGATGACGCCCGATCTCGCTACGGCGCGATCGCTCGTTGATCTTTGCAGCGAAGCGGAATCTCTGCTGACTTCCAAGGCGCGGCCGATTGTGCTTGCGCCTGCGAAAATCGAACTCGACGGAATTGCGCCCGACAATCGAGAACTGGGCGTGATGCTGCCCAGCACGCCGCCGCACCACATGCTTTTCGCCGCGGGCGCTCCGAATATTCTCGTGATGACCAGCGCCAACCGATCGAGCGAGCCGATCGCCTACGAAGATGAAGATGCATTGCGGCGGCTGGCGGATGTTGCGGATTCGTTCCTGATTGGGCAGCGTGCGATTGCGCGCCGCGTCGACGACTCGGTCACCCGAGCCGGAGCCTTTGGACCCGCGATCCTGCGCCGCTCGCGGGGCTATGCGCCGGGCGCTGTTGCTTCGCTTCCCAGCCGGCAGCCGATTCTTGCGCTGGGTGCGGATTTGAAGAACACGATCGCCCTGGTGGTTGAGGGACAGGCTTTTGTGAGCCAGCACATTGGAGACCTGGACTACTACCAGTCGCTCCGCGCATTTCGCGAGACCATCGAGGATCTGCTGTGCATGTACGGAGTGCGGCGCGATGAATTGCTGGTGGTGCACGATCTTCATCCGGGATATTTCTCTACGGCTCATGCCGCCGCGCTGGGCGTTGAGCAGACGCATGCAGTTCAGCATCATCGTGCACATGTCGCATCGGTGCTCGCGGAGCGCGGAGAGTTTTCGAAGCCGGTTATCGCGGTGAGTTTCGATGGCACCGGATACGGGGAGGACGGAAGTATTTGGGGCGGCGAGATTTTTGTTGGCAGCGTACAGCAGGGTTTCAGCCGCATTGCTCATCTGCGTCCCGCAGTTCTGGCGGGCGGAGACGCGGCGGCGCGGTATCCCGTACAGGCCGCTGCCGGGTTTCTGGATCAAGTCAACGATCTTTTCTGCGATGTGCCCGATTTGCTTGCGCCTCCGTTCAACTTCCCCAGCCGCTACCGCGGCGCGATGGAGTTGGTCCGCAAACAAGTTCGCACCTTCGCGACTACTTCTGTCGGCCGTTTATTTGACGCGGCTGCGGCGTTGCTGGGCTTTACTCGCGAGATCAGCTTTGAAGGGCAGGCTGCGATGTGGCTGGAGCAACTTGCGCGCCATAGGTCGACGGGCGAGGCGTATCCGTTTCCGTTTAACGGGAGGGAATTGGATTTTCGTCCGCTGCTTGGCGCGGTGGCCCGCGAACGGGTCGAAGGCCGCGATACCGGGGAGATTGCCCGATGCTTTCAACGTGGAATCGCGCAAGGCCTAGGTGAAGCGCTGAAAGATATTTCTCGGGAGGAAAATGTGGATACGGTTGTGCTTTCCGGAGGAGTGTTCCAGAATGAATTGCTGCTGGAGGATTTGAAGCCTCTGCTGGCGGAGCGATCGCTGCAAGTTTGGACGAACCACGCAGTGCCCTCCAATGATGGGGGCATCAGCCTGGGACAGGCCGCGCTGGCCGCCTTCGGTAGATTTGATGTTCCCATGCAAGAGGTCGGCCAGGAGACGGGTGTTTAGGGATGCACGAATTGTCCATCGCGATGAGCATCGTAGAAATGGCGGAGGAGGAAGCGGTGCGCCGGGGCGTTGAGATTGAGGCCGTCCATCTGAAGCTGGGCGCGCTCTCGGGGGTGGTGAAGGAAGCGCTTTTTTCATGCTACGAAATGGCATGCGAAGGGACGCCGTTGCAAGGTTCGCGCCTAATTTTGGAAAATGTGCCGGTGGTGATTTTCTGCCCGAATTGCAAAGCGCAACGGGCGCTTCTCTCGGTGCAGTTGTTTGCCTGCCCGGAGTGCGGTACTCCCGCGCGGGAGGTGGTGCAGGGCAAGGAGTTGGAAGTGGTTGCATTGGAGATCAAGGAATGCGAATCGAACCCCGCCTGATTGAAGTTCGGCAAAATGTTCTGAAGCAGAACGATGTGGTCGCGCGAGCGCTGCGCGAGCGCTTCCGCGCTGCGGGAGTATTCGTGGTCAGCCTGGTATCGAGCCCGGGGTCTGGCAAGACAGCTTTCCTGGAAAAAACTTTGACCCTGCTTCGCGCAAAATATCGCGTGGCCGCGCTGGTGGGCGACCTGGCCACGGAAAATGATGCGGTACGGCTGGCGCGTAGTCAGGCGCCAGTCAAGCAAATTACTACAGGCACACTGTGTCACCTTGAAGCGGCCATGGTGCAGAATGCGCTCGAGGGGTGGGATCTGAACGCGCTCGATTTTCTGTTCATCGAGAACGTCGGGAATCTGGTGTGTCCTTCTTCTTATGATTTGGGCGAGGATCTTCGGCTGGTGCTGATTTCGGTGACTGAGGGCGAAGACAAGCCGCTGAAGTATCCGACGATTTTTAACAGCGCTGACGTGGGAATTGTGAGTAAAGTCGATCTTGCCGCAGCGGTCGAATTCGACTGGGATGCGGCCTGCAAAAATATTCAGGCAGTGCGCCCCGGCATGAAGGTTTTCAAAGTTTCGGCGAAGACTGGGGAAGGGATGGAGGAGTATTTCGATTTTCTCGCGCTGCGCCTAGGTGAATCGCGCAAAGCGGTAGTCGCTTAAGCAGGCATCTGTGAACGTTGGAATCGGATTATGATCGGCCTTCTTTCTATTCTCGCGGTGGGATTTTTTCTTGGGATGCGGCACGCCACCGATCCCGATCACGTGATCGCGGTGACCACCATCGTGAGCAACCAGCGGAATAAGGCGCGCGCGGCGCTGATCGGCGCATTCTGGGGCGTGGGCCATACGGTTACGATTTTTGTGGTGGGCGCGGCAATTATTCTTTTTGGCCTGGTGATTCCAGTACGCGTGGGACTCAGCATGGAATTTTCGGTGGCGGTCATGCTGATTATTCTCGGAGCGGTGAATGTCGTAGGATTTCTGCGCTCAGCTTCTGAGGTTGCGCCCGCTGCCGACGGCGCGAACGACGGCGAGAAGATTGTCCACTCCCACCCGCACAGTCATGGTGGAATCATGCATACTCATCCGCACGTTCACCACACCGAAGCAGATGCGGTTGACGATGCTTCGCTGGGCTGGCTCGATCGCGTGTTTGGGAGAGTGGGAGTCTACCAGTATCTACGGCCGTTTATTATCGGGGTGGTTCACGGGCTCGCGGGCTCGGCGGCAGTTGCGCTGCTGGTGCTTACAACCATCCGAAATGTGCGGTGGGCTATCGCTTACCTACTCATCTTCGGCGTGGGCACAATTGCGGGCATGATGCTGATCACGATGAGCATTGCCTCGGCGTTCACGCTGGTGGGAAGAGGACGAGAGAAATTTTCACGCCGGCTGGCTCTGGGATCAGGACTGTTGAGTCTCGGTTTCGGAATATTTGTCGCTTACGAAATTTGCTTTGTTAACGGACTGTTTGGCGCGCACGCGCAGTGGATTCCGCACTGAGTTACTTGCCTCGCTTAATTATTTAACGGTGCGCGATCTGCGCTGCGGATTGGCTCCGTCGAGGACGAGACGGCAGAGTTGATCGACGAAGGCGGGGGTCAACTTGTCATGGCGGATGAGGAACCGCATGTAAATTGGGCCGTAAAGCGAATCGAGAATCAGATCCATGTCGGCATCGCGGCGCAGTTCGCCGCGTCGAATGCCGCGCTGCAAGGTGGCATAAGCTTCGCGGCGTCGCGGCTTCAAAAATCGCTCGCGGAAAGCGGTGATTAGGTCTTTGTCACTTTGTCCGCCGCCGAGCATGGCGGAAACGATGCGACCACGTGGCCCGCGAAAAACTTTCACCAACTGCTGCATCTGCTGGCTCATATCTGTGCGCAGCGAGCCGGTGTCAGGGAAGTGAAGATTGCGGGTGGTGCTGCTGGCGAAAGCGTCGGCGATAAGAGCGGCCTTGTTGGGCCACCAACGGTAGACGGTTGCCTTGCCCACGCCGGCACTGGCGGCGACCTCTTCAATCGTTAAATCGGCAAAGCCATTTTTCCCTAGAAGCTGCAAGGCACTGCGCAGGATGGCGACCCTGGCGTGTTCACTGCGGGGACGGCCGGGCGGGCGTGCCGCGCTACTCGCATGATTACTATTGTTATGGGCCTGGGACTTCTGGCGCATGAGACTACAGTAACATATAATGCGAACGATGGATTTAGAATCCAATACGGATAGTATCGAATCTAAATGCAAGTCTGCGGATCCGCCTGCCGTACGCGGCGCCAGCTCTTTCGTTCGAATCAGGATTGTCTAGCCAATGTGGATTGTTGCTTTAGCGCTCCGGCGTCCCTACACGTTTGTGGTGATGGCGCTCGTCATCATTCTGCTGACTCCGCTTACTTTGATCCGCACGCCCACCGATATTTTTCCGAACATCGACATCCCTGTGGTTTCGGTGGTGTGGTTTTATACGGGGATGTCGCCGCAGGATATGGCGGACCGCATTGTGGCCAACTCCGAGCGCGGCATCACCACGACGGTAAACGATATCGAGCACATGGAGTCGCAGTCGGTGTACGGGCTGGGCGTGATCAAGGTGTTCTTCCGGCCGGGAACCAACGTGCAAGGGGCGATTGCGCAGATTACGGCGATTGCGCAGACTACCGTGCGAAGTTTGCCGCCAGGGACCACGCCTCCGCTGATCATTTCTTATAGCGCCTCGACCACTCCGATCATTCAGCTTGGGCTGAGCAGTAAAACCTTGCCTGAGCAGCAACTGTTCGATCTTGGGCAAAACTTTCTGCGCAACTATCTAGCGACGGTGCAGGGAGCGGCGACGCCGTATCCGTATGGAGGAAAAATCCGGCAGATTCAGGTTGACCTTGACTTGCAGAAACTGCAGGCTTATGGCCTTCAACCGAATGACATCGTCAACGCTGTGAACGCGCAGAACATCATCCTGCCGAGCGGAACGATCAAGATGGGTGCGCTGGAATACAACGTCGAAATGAACGGCACGCCGCAGACGATTGCGGAGTTGAACGATCTTCCGGTTAAGACGTTGAACGGTTCGACGCTCTACATGCGCGATGTCGCGCATATTCGCGATGGCTTCTCGCCGCAGACGAATATTGTGCGCCAGGATGGCAATCGCGGCGCCCTGATGTCGATCTACAAGAACGGCAACTCTTCCACGCTCGATATTGTGAAAGGCGTAAAGAATATTGTGGCGCAGGCGTCGCAGGCGCTGCCGCCGGAACTTAAGATCACTGCGCTCTTCGACCAATCGTTGTTCGTGCGCGCGTCGATTTACGGAGTGTTGCGCGAAGGCTTGATCGCAGCGGCTTTGACCGCGGTGATGATTTTGATTTTTCTCGGCGACTGGCGCCCGACCATCGTTATCTCGATTTCGATTCCGCTTTCTATTTTTGTATCGATCATTCTGCTTGGCGCGATTGGGCAGACGATCAACATCATGACGCTGGGAGGGTTGGCGCTGGCGGTTGGAATTCTGGTGGACGACGCGACCGTGGAAATTGAAAACATCGAGCGCAATCTGGCGCTGGGCAAGGAGATGCGGCAGGCGATTCTCGACGGCGCACAACAGATTGCAGTGCCAGCGCTGGTTTCGACACTCAGCATCTGCATCGTGTTTGTGCCGATGTTCTTTCTGACGGGCGTGGCGAAATTTTTATTCGTGCCGCTGGCCGAGGCGGTGAGCTTTGCCATGCTGGCGAGCTATCTGCTATCGCGAACCCTGATTCCGACGCTGGTGATGTACATTATGCGCGGCCACGAACATCGCGAAGAAACGCCAAAATCCTTTCTGGGGCGATTTCAGCGCGGTTTCGAGCGGAAGTTTGAGGATTTCCGCCGCGGGTATGAGGCTCTGCTCGAAACTACGATTGAGCACCGAGGCATCTTCGTGATCGGCTTCCTTGCGTTTTGCATCCTCTCGCTCGGGATCTTTAAATTTCTCGGACAGGATTTCTTTCCGCAGGTCGATGCGGGGCTGCTTCGATTGCACGTCCGCGCGCGCGCGGGTTTGCGGGTGGAGGAGACTGCGCGGCTTTGCGATCAGGTAGAGGCGACGTTAAGGGGCGAGATTCCGCAAGGGCAACTGCAAACGATTCTCGATAACATTGGCTTGCCGAACTCCGGCATCAACCAGTCTTACAGTTCGAACGGGACGATGGGGACGAGCGATGCGGAAATTCTGATCGCGCTCGATCCCGAGCATCATCCTCCGGCGGCTGGTCTGATGCGGCACCTGCGCGAAGTTCTGCCGCAGAAGTTTCCTGGGGTGGAATTTTTCTTTCAGCCCGCCGATATCGTCACGCAGATTTTGAATTTCGGGCTGCCAGCGCCGATTGATGTGCAGATCATGGGCACCGACATGTACGGCAGCTACGACATTGCGCAGCAGATTGCCAACAAGATGCGGCATGTTCCGGGCACCGCCGATGTGCACGTGCAGCAGTTACTTTCGCTGCCGACGCTGCACATGGATATTGAACGGACGCGCGTGACGCAGGTGGGACTGACTGCGCGCGATGTGGCGCAGAGCGCACTGGTTTCGCTGAGCGGGAGTTTTCAGACGTCGCCGAATTTCTGGCTGAATCCGAAGAACGAAGTCACCTACCAGATCGCGGTGCAAGCGCCGCAATATCGCATGACGAGTATGCAAGACCTGCTCAATATCCCGGTGAATTCGCAACAGGGCCCAGAACTGATGGGGAATCTAGTGCAGATGACGCCGGCTACGCGGGCAGCGTCTGTGAACCACTACAACGTGGTCCCGGTGATTGATGTTTATGCCAGCACGCAGGATCGCGATTTGGGCGCGGTTGCGGCGGACACCGACAAAATCATTGACAGCTTGAAGGGGCATTTGCCGCGCGGCACTACGATCGTGGTGCGCGGGCAGGTGGCGACCATGCGCTCGTCGTTCTTTGGTCTGGGCGTAGGGCTCGCCGGAGCAATTCTGCTGGTTTATCTTTTGATCGTGATCAATTTCCAATCGTGGCTGGATCCTTTCATCATCATTGCGGCATTGCCGGGCGCGCTCGCGGGAATCTGCTGGTTCCTGCTGCTTACGCGCACCACGCTCAGCGTGCCGTCGCTTACCGGGGCGGTCATGTGTATGGGAGTGGCCACGGCTAATTCAATTTTGATGGTGAGCTTTGCGCGCGAGCAGATGGATGAGGGCGTTCCCGCGGTGAAAGCCGCGGTAGCCGCGGGTTACACGCGCGTACGCCCCGTGCTGATGACCGCGCTGGCGATGATTATTGGGATGGTTCCCATGGCGCTGGGATTTGGCGAAGGCGGCGAGCAGAACGCGCCATTGGGACGCGCCGTAATCGGCGGCCTGCTATTCGCAACTATTGCGACTTTGTTTTTTGTGCCCAGCGTCTTCGCCATTTTCCACGGCAGGCGCGAAGCTAAGCAACAGCGCGAACAGCAAGGCTGAAGATTTTTAAAATTCTGGAGTGCATGCAGTCGGAGCGAGAATGATAGAGGACAACAAACAGAGACAGACGCCGGATGGGCAGCAGTCGAATCCGGATCGCAACGCCCGCTCGTCGCCGCGGGATCAAAGTCCGGAACAGAACGAAGAGCACCATGCTCAGAGCGAGCAGGCCAAGCGCGACGAAGAGATTGAGGCGCTGCAGAAGCGCGCTCGCCACCAGCCCCAGAGCATTCAGAGACCGCCGGAGATGCCGCCTGCGCCTCCGGGCAAAGCGCTCATGATTGTGGGAGTGCTGCTTGTGATCCTGCTGCTGGCCGGCGGATTTACCATGTTCAGCCGCATCAGCCATGAGCGGGCGCTGGCCAAGGAAACTGAGCGTGAAACTGTTCCTACGGTGAACGTTGTGAATCCGCAGTCGGAGAAGCCGGATGAGGATCTGGTGCTTCCCGGCTCACTGCAGGCTTATGAGGAGTCTCCTATCTACGCGCGGACGAGCGGCTACCTGGTGCGCTGGTACAAGGATATTGGCAGCCGGGTAAAAAAAGGGGAGTTGCTGGCGAAGATCGATACTCCGGAAGTGGATCAGGAACTGGATCAGACAAAAGCCGCGAGACAGCAAACGCTGGCGCAACTGGAGCTGGCGAAGATCAGCGCGGATCGGTGGGAAAATTTGCGCAAGTCGGATTCCGTTTCGGCGCAGGAGGCCGATCAGCAGAGCAGCGGATATAAGCAAGCGCAGGCTAATCTAGCCGCGGCCGACGCCAATGTTCGGCGGCTCGAACAACTGGAAGGCTTCAAAGAAGTGTATGCGCCATTCGACGGAGTGCTCACGCGACGCAATGTCGATCCGGGCGCGCTGATCAACGCTGGCGCGGGAGCGGCTGGACGGGAGTTGTTTGACCTGGCGCGAGTCGATCCGCTGCGCGTATTTACCAGCGTGCCGCAAGCCTATGCGCCCTACATCAAGGTGGGGGCGAAGACGGCGGTGACGCTGCAAGAGTTTCCAGGGCAGGAATTTGTCGCCGTGATCGCGCGCACTGCGGAATCGATTGACCCGACCACGCGGACGTTGCTGACCGAAGTCGACGTGCCTAATAAGGATGGGCGTTTGCTGCCCGGGTCTTTCGGCGAAGTGCACTTCAAGGTTGGGAACAATGTGAACAAAGTTACAGTCCCGGTGAACGCGATGCTGTTCCGGGCGCAGAATGCGCAGGTTGCGGTGATCGGGGCGGACAACAAAGTGCAGTTGCGCGCCATCAACATTGGACGCGATTACGGAACCTCGCTCGAAATTCTCGGCGGTGTGGCAGCCAGCGACCGTATTGTCGTCAATCCGCCCGACTCGCTGGAAAATGGCGAGCTGGTGAACGTGGCGCAAGGGCAGCCGGGCCAGAACAACAACAATCCGAAAGGGAGCGCGAAGTGAAGCGGGCCGGACTCTTGTTCGTGATTGCGCTGCTGGCGCTTGCCTCCGCATGCACAGTGGGGCCGCGCTATAGCCGGCCTTCGGCTCCAGCCTCCGCGCCCGACGCGTGGAAGACGCAACCGCCGTGGGAGCAGGCTGCGCCCAAGGATTCGATTCCTAAGGGTCCGTGGTGGAAGATTTATAACGATACGACTCTGGACGGCTACGAGGAGCAGTTGCTCAAGGCGAATCAATCGCTGGTAGCGGCGCGCGATCGTTTGAGTCAGGCGCGTTCGTTGGCTCGGGTCGCTACTGCCGACTACTTTCCTCAGGTTTCCACCGACCCGAGCGCAGTGCGGGAGCGGGGATCAGGCAACCGTCCGTTAAATGGATCGGTGCCGACCATCGTGAATGGCGTGCCCCAGCCAATCCTGCCCTACACGCAGAGCGTTTACACCATTCCGTTTTCCGTTAGCTATGAAGCGGACGTATTCGGGAGGGTGAGGCATCAGGTGGAAGCTGCCAACGCCACGCTGCAATCCACGGCCGCGGATTTGCAGAATGCGCAGTTGATTCTGACGGCCGAACTTGCCGCTGACTACTTCTCGTTGCGCGAACTCGACGCCGAATATCAGGTAGTGCAAGAATCCGTAGAGTACGAACGCAAGGGGCTCGACTTGGTGAACAACCGCCACCAGGGCGGCGTTGCCAGCGGACTGGAGGTCGCACAACAGGCGGGGCTGCTCGATTCGACGATTTCGCAACTGTCGCTGGTGCAGCAGTCGCGCGCGCAGTACGAGCACGCCATCGCCGTGCTGCTGGGCCAGTCGGCGTCGAACTTCAACGTGCCCATCGCTCCATTGCGGGCCACGCCTCCGCCGGTTCCGTTGGGAGTGCCGTCAGACGTGCTTGAGCGGCGTCCCGATATTTCGACGGCAGAGCGGCAAATGGCGTACCAGAACGCGCAGGTGGGAATCGCACGCACCGCATTTTATCCGCACATTACCCTCAGCGGCGGGGGGGGCTGGCAGAGCACCAGCATTACGTCGCTGCTGAGTGCGCCCAGCCTTTTCTGGTCGCTGGGGGCAGACGCTCTCGAACCGATTGTGCAAGGCGGCAGGAACCGCGCTAACTTGGCGGCCTCGCAGGCCGCGTATGATGAATCCGTCGCCAACTACCGCCAGTCGGTGCTCACCGCATTCCAGCAGGTGGAGGACGGGATTAGCAATCTGAGCACGCTGTCGCAAGCGCTGGCCACGCAGGGAGCGGCGGTCGATGACGCGCGCCGCTATCTGGCCATTGCCAACAACCGTTACGTCGGCGGAGTTACGACTTACCTGGACGTCATCACTGCGCAAACCACGCTGCTCTCAAGCCAGCGGCTGCAAACGCAGTTGCTCGGCCAGCAGATGGTCAGCTCGGTATATTTGGTAAAAGCCCTGGGCGGGGGATGGAATGCGAGCGAGATCAAGGGCGAGCAAGTGCATCCCGAGCCCGGGCAGATTCTGCAGCCTTAGTTTGCCGCGGGAGATTCTCGTTCCTCGAAAAAATCTCCCGCTGTCGAGCCCTCCGTAGTATTCTCCGGCTAAACAAGGTTCCCGAAAGGACCACTCGTGCCTGATGACGACAAGGCCGGCTACAACCGCTTCCTGCTGCTGGTGGCGGGACTGGGCGGCCTGCTCTACGGCGTAGACGTCGGCATCATCGCCGGCGCACTCCCGTATCTCGAATCCACTTCCGGACTGAACGCGAGCCAGCTTTCGATTGTGGTCGCCGCGGTGCTGCTGGGCAGTGTGATCTCCACGCTGTTTGCCGGTAGTTTGGCCGATTGGATGGGGCGCCGGCTTCTGATGACACTGAGCGGCGTGCTGTTCGTCGTCAGCATTCCCGTGATCGCGCTGGCACACGGTTATGAACCGCTGGTCTTTGGCCGCCTTCTGCAAGGAATTAGTGCGGGCCTGATCGGCGTGGTCGTTCCGCTGTATCTCGCCGAATGTTTGACGGCAGCGACCCGGGGCAAAGGCACGGGAATTTTCCAGTGGCTGCTTACGCTCGGCATCGTGGCCGCGGCTGTGGCGGGAATGTACTTCAGCATCCGCGTCGATCAGGTAGCGAAACTTGGCGATGCTGCGAAACTCTTCGCCTTCAAGGACACTGCATGGCGCAGCATCTTCTGGGTTTCGCTTCCGCCCGGAATCTTGTTTGTGATCGGGAGCCTGATGGTGGCGGAATCCCCACGCTGGCTGGTTCGGCGCGGCAAGCGGGAGGCGGCGCTCGCGGCGCTTTTGCGCTCCCGTTCCACGGAGCAGGCACAACTTGAATTGGCGGAGATGGAGCAGGCTATTGCCGCCGAGAAAGCGCAAACTTCTTCTGGGAGAAACGTTAAAGAGTCGCTGCTTCGGAGGAAATATGTGATTCCGTTCCTGCTGGCTTGCGTGATTCTCGCTTGCAATCAGGCAACCGGAGTCAACTCCATCATTGGCTACAACGCGAACATTCTTTTGCAGAGCGGACTGTCGGATGTGCAGGCGCACTGGGGCTACGTTCTTTTCACCGTCGTCAATTTTCTGATGACGATGGCTGGCGTGGTTCTGGTCGATCGCAAGGGCCGCAAATTTTTGCTTTCGGTGGGCACTGCTGGAATTATCGCGTCCCTGTTGTGTACTGGTTTTTTGTTTCGCGGAACTGAAAAGCTGCGGGTGGATTCGCGGGCTGCGGTTCAGTCGATGGTGAATGAGGACCAGAAACTCGCACTGACCTACAACAATCAAACGGCAGCGTCGTTGCTTGCAGCGAGCGGCGGGCAAATCCGCGGCGAAGGGCCAACCTCGCTCGTTATTATTTATTCGTGTGGAGATTTCAGGGCTGCTACCAAGGCAGTCCGCTCCGACGACGCGGCGGCCAAGCCGATTGAAATCAGCCGTGACGAGTGCCTTCCCTCGAACAGGGTTATAGCTTTCTTTTCCGATCCCTTCAGCAATCTGGAGTCGTCACGGCTGGCGCCGCTCAAGATCGACAATGCTCTCGTCACTCCCGTGCCCAGTGCGCATAATGGCTGGCTGGTTGCGATTACGCTTTTCGTTTTCATGGCATTTTTCGCGGTTGGGCCCGGGGTATGCGTGTGGCTCGCGCTTTCGGAGCTGATGCCAACCCGGATCCGTTCTAACGGTATGAGCATCGCTTTGTTGATCAATCAGGCGGTGTCGACGGGGATCGCAGCGACATTTCTGCCGACTGTGGGCAAGTATGGATACTCGACGATGTTTTTCGGCTTCGCCGGATGCACCGTGATTTATTTTGTTACTGCTGCGTTCTTCCTGCCGGAAACTAAAGGGAAGACTTTGGAAGAGATTGAAGCGCACTTCGAAGGTGCGGGAAGAAATGCGGGGGTCACGGTTCCAATATCCTCGTGATTCGGCGCTGTCGAGGGGAATAGGCCAAGGGCCGCGCAGGTCTCGCGACTATGTGGGACATTGGACTTCCGGGATTTGGGATGCCGCTTACGCTTGCGCTCGCTCGCTATTCGGCCGCGAGCCGATCAACGCGAAATAGAGAATGTAGAGATAACAGATCACGGGCAAAAAGAATGCGTGATGGATGCCGAGGCGATCTGCGATCGCTCCCTGTGCCAGCGGAATGATCGCACCGCCAACGATGGCCATGATCATGACTCCGGAGCCATCCCCGGTGAGCGGACCGAGTTCCGCGACGCCGAGAGTGAAAATGCTGGGGAACATGATCGAGTTGAAGAAGCCGACGAAGATGATGCTCCACATGGCGAAATGGCCGGTGGTAATCATGGAAATGGTTACGAGCGCTGCGGCGCAGACCGCGCAGATGCCGAGCAGATGGCCAGTCTTTATTTTTTGCAAGAGACCGGACCCGATAAAACGGCCTACCATGGCACCGCCCCAATAAAAAGCGACAAAGCTCGCGGCGGCTTTCTCCGTGAGGCCGCCGATGTCCGGCTGGCTGAAGTAGTTCACCAGGAAACTTCCGATTGAGACTTCCGCGCCCACGTAGACAAAAATTCCAATGGCGCCAAAAATCAGATTGCGATGATTCCAGATCGAGTCGTTAACTTTTTCTCCCACGCGATGTTGCGCGTGCTCGATCTTTGGTAGCTTGAAACTTCCAATCACAATCGCCAGCAGCACGAGAGCGATGCCGAGGCCAATGTAGGGCAGCTTCACGCTCGAGGCTTCGTGCAGGCGGTAGGCTTGCAAGGCATTCGGCGCCAGCGCCCGGATCTCGGTTATCGTTTTGGGAGTTGCACTCAAGATCAGCAGGCCGCCGAAAAAGGGCGCGAGAAAAGTGCCCAGGGAATTGAAAGCCTGCGTAAGATTCAGGCGGCTGGATGCGGTTTCAGGATTTCCCAGCACTGTTACGTATGGATTCGCGGCCACCTGCAAGCAGGTGATCCCCGCCGCGAGAACGATGAGGGCGATCAGAAACAACGGATACGACGGCACGCTCGCCGCCGGCACAAATAGAAACGCACCCAGACCCATGGTCACCAATCCCACGACCATCGAGCGCTGATAGCCGATCCAATCGATTACTTTCGCCGACGGAATGGAGAAAACGAAATACGCACCGAAGAAAGCAAACTGAATGAGCATGATCTCTTTGTAGTTGAGATCGAAGATCGGCTTGAGATGAGGAACCAGAATGTCGTTGAGGCAGGTTAGAAATCCCCACATGAAAAACAGTGTGGTGACTACCGTCAGCGGCACTGAGTAAGAAGTTGGCTCGGACGTGGTGGTGATGGTGGAATTCTTCTGAGCAACGATCGCCATAGGTTGATATCCGCCCGTGGTCAGGGATTCGCGCTGCTTGCCCATCGATCATAGCATCGAGTGTGCGGGATGGGTCTGCATACCCTGACGAGCGAACGGTGCCTCGTCGTCGTGGAAGACAAGGCCCCGTCGAGCGATCTCTACTGCTGGGAAGTTCGAAAGAAGCAGTTTGCATTACTGCTGGGGCTGAATCCTCACGAGCCAGTTCGCCGGTTCCGGAAGAATGGCGAACGTGGGCAGCTTGCCGCGCACCATGGCGACTTCGTCGCAGCGATCGTAGCGCGGGCAGACGTGGCAATCTTTGTAGATTTTGTCGGGGAGGTCTTCGCGGCGCGCCATCTGGAATCCCTGGCGGGAGAAAAACTCTGGAGCCCGGGTGAAGAGGCAGATGCAATCGACGCGATGGCGCTTGGCTTCCGCCATCAACGCCTTCATGAGAAGGCTGCCGCCGCCTTTTTTCTGCGTGCGCGGGTTTACGGTAATTGAGCGAATCTCGGCAAGGTGAGTGCCGTATAGATGGAGCGCGCCGCAGCCGATGATGCGGCCTTCGTTTTCGAGGACGACAAAGTCGCGCACGTTTTCGCAAATTTCGGCAAGCGTGCGCGGCAATAAAGTTCCGTCGCCCGAATAAGCCGAGATCAGTTCGTGGATGTGTTTTGCGTCCGGCAAAATCGCTTTACGCGTGCGCATGGACTTCCTCCCGCAGCGACTCGATCTTTATTCGGGCCGCCGTGATTCCCTGCCGCACTCGCGCTGGTGCGGTTCCGCCCACTACATCGTGGATCGCCAAGACCGCCGCGGGTTTCAGGCACTCGTAAAAACTTGCATCGAACGCGCTATTCAAAGTTCGCAATTCCTCCAGCTTTAGATCCTGCAACTCGCAATTGTTTTCTCCACACAGCTTTACGCATTTGCCGATTGCCTCGTGCGCAAGCCTTGAGGGAACGCCGCGCTGTACAAGGTAGGTCGAGGCCGCCCATGCGTTCATAAATCCCGACTGGGCCGCATCGGTCATGCGATCCAGGTCGAAAGCGACGGCCTTCATCCATCCCGAAAGAAGCGGCAGCATGTCCATCACCGCATCTGTCGCATCGAACAACGGTTGTTGGGTCTCCTGTAAATCTTTGTTGTAAGCGAGGGGTAGGCCTTTGAGCGTGATCATCAATGCCGTTGCGTTGGCGATTACTCTGCCACTTTTTCCGCGCACCAACTCGGGGAGGTCGGGGTTTTTTTTCTGGGGCATCGCACTGCTGCCCGTCGAATAAGCTTCTGGCAACTGTACAAATCCAAATTCCTGCGTGGAAAAAATAATCATCTCCTCAGCCCACCGGCTCAGATGGACTGCGAGGAGAGAGAGTGCATTGACGAACTCGATCACGAAGTCGCGATCGCTGGTGGCGTCGATGCTGTTCGCGGTGGGTCCTTCGAAATCAAGCTGGCTTGCCATGAAAGCTCGATCCAGCGGCAACGTAGCACCGACGACTGCGCCCGACCCCAGCGGAGACAGATTCAAACGCTTGCGGCAATCGGCCAGGCGATCGGCATCGCGTAAGAACATTTCTACATAGGCGAGGAGCCAGTGGGCCACCAGAACCGGCTCGGCGCGTTGCAGGTGCGTGTAGGCGGGCATTGCCGAGTCTCCGACTTGGTCGGCGCGATCAACGAAGGCCTCACAAACTTCTGCGAGCTCGGTTCTCAACTGGTCAATCGCGGCCCGGATGTAGAGCCGCAAATCTGTAGCGATCTGTTCGTTGCGGCTGCGACCGCTGTGGAGTTTGTAGCCTGCGTCGCCGATCAAAGAGACTAACTGCTTCTCGACGAAGTGGTGGACATCTTCGGCGTTGTCGTCTTTGGGAAGATTCGAGGAATCCGGCGTAGGAGAATTGGAGCTTCCAATTTTCTGCAATCCTTCGAGCACGCCGATCAGCTCATCGGCGGTGAATACGCCGATGTTCTTCAGCGCTCGCGCATGCGCCGCGCTGGCGGCGAGCTCATACTTCAGCAGGCGACGGTCGAAATCGACCGAGCGCTGCCAGCGCTCGAACGCTGGATCCAGAGGCTGCTGGAATCGTCCAGACCACATCTTCATCGCGAAACCTCGATGCGGGTACGGGCCCGAGTGCGCGAGGGCAAACCCAAGATGCGGATAAATCCCTCCGCATCTTTCTGGTCGTAGCTCTCGCCCATGGTGAAGGAAGAAAGGTCGGTGCGGTAAAGCGAATGGTCGGATTGCCGGCTTACCACCGAAACATTTCCTTTGTACAAAGCGAGCGTCACGCTGCCCGTGATTTCGCTCTGCGTGCTGGCGACGAATGCGTCGAGCGCCTCGCGCAGTGGAGTGAACCACTGCCCGAAGTAAACAAGCTCTGCATACTTCAATGCCACGTGTTGCTTGAAGTGCGTGACTTCGCGCTCGAGGCACAGGGCCTCAAGTTCGCGATGAGCGGCGATCAGCAGGGTTCCACCGGGAGTTTCATAACATCCGCGTGACTTGATGCCGACAAAACGATTCTCCACGAGATCAACTCTGCCGATTGCGTTGCGCGCGCCGATCTCGTTGAGCAACTCGACGAGGGAGACGGGATCGAGTTTCATGCCCCCCACGGCGATGGGAATTCCTTTTTCAAACGCAATCGTGACTTGTTCTTCTTTATCGGGAGCTTCTTGCGGCGAGCGGGTCATTTGCCACGTCGTGGCTAGCGGAGCGTTCCCGGCGTCTTCAAGTTCTCCGCCTTCGTGGCTCAAGTGCCATAAGTTTTTGTCTCGGCTGTGAATTTTTTCGCGGCTCGCGCTGACAGAGATGCCGTGCTGCTGGGCGTAATCCAGGCAATCTTCGCGCGACTTCAGCGTCCATTCACGCCAGGGAGCAATCACTTTCAGCTCCGGCGCGAGCGCCTGATAGGTCAATTCGAAACGAACCTGATCGTTGCCTTTTCCGGTGCAGCCGTGGGCCACGGCAGTCGCTCCCTCGCGCAAGGCGACCTCCACTTGGTGTTTCGCGATCACGGGACGGGCCAGCGAAGTTCCCAGCAAATATTTGTGCTCATATACCGCACCCGCCTGCAGGGCAGGGAACACGTATCCGCGCAGGAATTCTTCGCGCAGATCTTCGACGACTACTTTGCTCGCGCCGGTGGCATAAGCTTTTTCGACGACCGCGTCAATGTCGTCGCCCTGGCCCACGTCGCCGACCATCGCGATCACGCTGTAGGAATAATTTTCTTTGAGCCATGGAATGATGATCGAGGTGTCGAGACCGCCAGAATATGCAAGCACAACTTTTTCAGGCATGAGCACTCCTCGTGGGCTGGCGATCGCCGCCGCCCAACAGTAAATAAAGAATCGCTTTCTGAACGTGCAGGCGATTTTCCGCCTGCTCAAAAATCAACGACTGTTCCGAATCCATTACAGCATCGGTCACTTCGAGTCCGCGATGAGCGGGCAGACAGTGCATGAATACCGCATGGGGAGCGGCTTCCGCCATCAGTTCGGAGTTCACCTGAAATGGCGGAAAAACTTTCTCGCGAACGGCGGATTGTTTTTCCTGCCCCATGCTGACCCACGCGTCGGTGTAAACGGCATCGGCTCCCGCGACCGCTTCGTGCGGATCATTCATCAGTTCGATCTGCGCGCCGGTTTCGTTGGCAATTTCACGCGCGGCTTTCACAATTTGCGGATCTGGCTGGTAACCCTTCGGGGTCGCAACTCGAATCGACGATCCCAAACACGCCGCGGTGAGCAGCAACGAATGAGCAACATTATTTCCGTCGCCTACGTAGGCGAGGCAGCGATCTCTTAAATTGCCGAAGCGCTCGCGCAGCGTCAAGTAGTCGGCGAGGGCCTGGCAGGGATGTTCTACGTCGCTGAGCGCATTGATCACTGGAACCCGCGCGTACTCGGCCATGGCTTCGATCGTCTGCTGCGAAAATGTGCGGAGCACAATCAGATCGACCCACCGCTCCAGATTATGCGCCACATCGCTCAATTTTTCCCGGGCATCGATGGTCTCGTGAGTCTGATCGACAAACATCGCAGTCCCGCCCAGGCTCGCCATGCCGGCCTCGAATGTCAGGCGCGTGCGCAGTGAGGGTTTCTCGAAAAACATCACCATCTGTTTGCTGGCGAGAGCCTTTCGGAAATCCGCGGGACGGGCCTTCATGATTGCCGCCAAATCGAGCACAGCGTGCACACCTTCGGGCCCCAGGTCCCGAGTTGAAACCAGATCCGGACACCAAAAGCCTTGTCCCGCTTTTGAGGGTCTTCCACCTTTCTCTGTTTTTGGGAAAGCCGGGACTTTTCTCGCAACGGCTGCTCCAGAACTCATGAATACGTAACCTCCGTTCCGCACGATAATTTCGTGAGAAAAAACTGTGGCAATACCTGGGCTTCGGTTGCCGGAAAAATTCTCACGCGTCCAACACCTTGTTTCAGCGCCTGCCCGCACGCCTGGAGCTTGGGTAACATCCCGCCGCTGACGATCGACCCGGCCATCAGCTCCGCCGCCTGTTTCGTGCTCAGCCACGGCAGGACGCTGCCCGCGGCGTCCTTTACGCCCGGGACGTCGGTGAGAAAAATCAGCGTGTTCGCACGGCAGGCGGCTGCGCATGCCGCGGCCATTTCATCGGCATTGACGTTGTAGTATTCGCCGTCCGCGCCGAGAGCCAAGGACGCGATTACTGGAATGCCGCCCTGCTGCCACAAGGCTTCGATCCAGCACGCTTCGGCGAAACAAATCTCGCCAACGAATCCCAGGTCGCGGCCGTGAACATATTTTTTTCGCGCGCGGAAGGTCATTCCGTCGCCGCCGCAGAATCCGATCGCGGGCATGCCCGCGGCTTGAATCGCCGCGACCAGCTTTTTGTTTACGACTCCTGCCAGCACCATCAATGCAGTGTCACGCGTCTCTGCGTCAGTCACACGGAGCCCGTCGACAAACTCGCTTTTCTTTCCCAGACGCTCCAGAACACGGGTCAGAGCTTTGCCGCCGCCGTGCACGACGGCGACGCGATGGCCGTCCTGCGCCAGTTCGGCGATCGATTGCGCGCACTTTTTCAGGGTGACCGGATCGTCAATTGCCGCTCCGCCAATCTTCACCACGACGATCACTGCAATCCCTCCCGCTCTTGCCATCCGTACATCAAATTCATGTTCTGCACCGCTTGGCCGGCGGCGCCTTTCAGCAGGTTGTCGACGCAAGAAACCAGCACCAGGCGCCGACCATCCTCGGCCAGGCAAAATCCCAAGTCGCAATAATTCGAGTGCAGCGAAAACTGCAGCTGAGGAAGCTTTGGAGTCGCGAACACCCGAACCCAATGCTTGCCTGTATAAAAGTCCCGCAGACATGTTTCTACTTCCGCAGTCTTCGTCGCGCGATTTAATCTCACGTAGATCGTCGACAGAATTCCGCGCGGAATGGGCAGCAGGTGCGGCGTAAAGGTCAGCTCCGCATCCTCCAGGCCCAACTGCTCTGCCATCTCGCCTAGATGCCGATGTTCGAAAACCGAATATGCCGAAAGATTGTCAGCGACCGAAACAAAGTGCGTGCGCGATGTGGCAGCCTTGCCTGCGCCCGACACGCCGGACTTGGAATCCGAAATAATGCCGTGCTGGCGGTCGATCAGCCCGGCCTTGAGTAACGGCACCAACGCGAGAATCACTGAGGTCGCGTAGCAGCCGGGATTCGCGACCAGATCGGCCGAAGCGATGCAGTCTGCGTTCAACTCGGGCAAACCGTAAGCCGCTTTGCGGGTCAGCTCTTCCGCTGTCGCCGCGTCCGCATCTTGAAAGCCGTAGATCGAGCGATGATGGGGCTGCTTCAGCCGCCAGGCGCCGCTCAAATCGATGACGCGTAAACCCTGCGCGATCGCTTCCGGGACCAGCGCGCGCGAGGCTTCATGCGGCGTCGCCAGGAACAGGAGATCCACTCCCTGCCGTTTTAATTCCGGCCAAGAGAGCGGGTGCATGGGATGGCCGCCGTTCCCGGACAACTCCGGAAATACCTCCGCCAAGTCTTTAGGTCCCTCGATGGCATTCTCGCGGCGCATCAGTACCGGCTTCTGGAGGCGCGGATGGCGCTCGAGCAGGCGGGTGAGCTCGAGCCCTGAATATCCGGTCGCGCCTAGCACTGCGGTTTTTAACTTGGCTGCCATCAGCCCAGCATCTCCTCAATCCTCGCCGCAACTTTTTTTGCGGCCTCTTTGTCGGGACACACGATTAAAATCGCATCGTCACCGGCAATCGTTCCGACGACTTCGTCCCATTCCTGCTCGTCGAGCGCTGCCGCCACCGGCTGGGCGCTGCCAATAATGGTTTTCACCACCAGCAGGTTTTGGGCGGGGCGCACATCCAGCACGAACTCCCGGACCAGCCGATGCACCGGAGGGAGCGCCAAGCCCGACCCGTTCTCGCTTTGCGGCAACGTGTATCCAGCCGACGTTTTGCTCAGGTTCAGCTCGCGAATATCCCGCGACAGCGTTGCCTGGCCTACCCGGAAGCCCCGCTTGCGCAATGCCCGCTGCAAATCCTCCTGGTTGGCGATGGGCCCGCTCCGCAGGGAATCCAGGATCGCTCTCTGACGCAGGCTTTTATTCATTGTGCATATTTATTCATCAACATGAATAATTATTCTTCTATCTTACAGACTGAGCTTCTGCTGTCAAGGGGAATTGACCCTAAAGCGGTTACTTTTATGAAGCCGCAGACCGCACTGCCAGCGTTGCCAAGTGAGGCATGCGCGCATATAAGAAATGATGCGGCTCAGGCCGGCGTGTGATGGCAGTTGGGATTGCCGCCGCGCGGAATTAAATGAGGGATCAGCAACGCATTGTCGTAGGGATCGGCGAACTGCTTTGGGATCTGCTCCCTTCGGGGAAGCGGCTTGGCGGCGCGCCGTCGAACTTCTCTTACATCACAAATCTTCTGGGCGACACGGGCATCCCCGCCAGCCGGGTCGGCAATGACGCGCTTGGCGATGAGGGTATGCAGCGATTGTCGAAACTCGGGGTCACCACCGACTATGTTCAGCGCGACGGCACTCATCCCACGGGGACGGTCAAGGTGGAAGTGGATGACGCGGGCCAGCCGGGCTTCGAAATCCTGAACCCAGTCGCCTGGGATTTTTTCGAGTGGACTCCGGCCTGGCAACGACTCGCCGAGCAGGCCGACGCCGTTTGCTTCGGTTCGCTGGCCCAGCGCGCTGCGGGGAGCCGATCGACGATAGGACAGTTTCTGCGGGCCACGCGCCCCGACGCGGTTCGCGTGTTCGACGTCAATCTGCGTCAGAACTTTTATTCGAAAGGTGTGATCGAAGAATCACTGGAGCGCGCCACCATCGTAAAACTGAATCACGACGAACTGCCCGTCGTGATGCGACTTTTAGGATGGGAGGAGCGCGGAGAAAGGGAATCGGCGAACCGACTGTTGTCGTTTGCAGGCATGAAACTGGTCGGCGTGACGCGTGGCGTCAACGGCAGTCTTCTCCTCACTCGCGATCAGTGCAGTGAACATCCCGGCTTCAGAGTTGAAGTCGTGGACACGATCGGCGCGGGAGACGCGTTTAGCGCTGCCTTGCTCCACGGCTATCTCCGGGCCGAGCCTCTCGATGGAATCAACGAGAATGCCAACCGAGTGGGGGCGTGGGTTGCCAGCCAAGCCGGAGGAATGCCAGTGGTGCGCGAGGGCGGGCTGCAGGTGGTGCTCGCGCGCATTGGGTGACACTGGCGCGGTAGTTACTTCGCGGCCGCGGGCACTGGGCGATCCTGCTCCAACTGCTCTCTCATCGGTTGTGGCAATTCATGCAACAGCTCCAAAAATGCAGCGTTGGTCCAGCCGAAGCCAACGACATTCATGGAATAACCCAACTCTGCGTGTACCTCGGATGATCGGGTCACCACGTTGTATTTTTCGCGGATGCTTCCGTCGCGTCGAAAGTTCTCCTCGACCATCGAGAGAAACTCATAAGAGATACGATCGGCGTCATTCGTGAAACCGTAGCGGCGCAATCCCTCGACGGCCAGCATTTCGATGTTTCCCCATCCGTAAGGCAGGTCCCACTGCGCGCCAGAGTCGTCGGTGCTCATTGCCAATCCGCCGGGTTTTTCGAACAGCGCAAGATTGCTCTGCACAGCCTTCGCCTGTTTCGGAGTCGCCAGGCCCACCCACAGGGGAAAGAAAGTGGTTGCGTATCGATAGGTAGACTGTTCATTTGTTTCAAAATTGAAATCGAAAAACATTCCCGTCTTCGCGTCCCATAGATAATGGTTGATCAATTTCTTGCGGGCCTCGGCGAGTTTATTCCATCGTGCCCCATCGGCCGTATGGCCCAACCAGAGGCTGATCTGGGCCAGGTCTTTCTCGGTTTTGTAGAGCTGGCTGTTCAGGCACACTGGCGCGTAGTGATGAGTGGCCGCGCCGAAGGGGCCGAAGCGGAAGCTGACATCGAAGCCTGACTCGCGCATCGAGCGATCGCCCTTGTAATAATCGGCACTCAGCCGAAACGCGTGAGGCGGCTCGCAGGCTACGGTTGCGTTGGTTGTAGCATCACAAACTTGCAGTGTGTAGGTAGAGCCCGACGCCTGCTGCGATCGCGGATCGTCCACTACATAGCCATCTGTTTGCTGGGGATGGAAAAAGAAATAGCTCGCTACTTTGCGATAGAAGCCGGTTTCATCTTTCAGTGCCTCGGGGGGCGGACCTTCACCAAAGTCGTAGTAACGCGACAAGCCGGTAGCACCGGCGAGGTGAGGATCGCGGTTCCAGAGTTCGTAATCTTTTCGCAGATCGGCATAGGCACGCGCCAGCCAGGCGGGATTATCTTTCCCCGATTTTTTTAGAGCGGCGTAAACTTCGACAAACATCGAGCTGAGAAGTGGGGGCTGGGAGCGGCTTAAGTAATAGGTGCGGTTTGCGTTGAGCATAGCGCCGTAGTTCTCAATTTCAAACAAAAAGTTGTCCACCATGCCTTGGGCCAGCTCGATGCGCCCCGAGCGAAGGAGTCCGCGCACAATAAAGTAGCTGTCCCAGCCGTACATCTCGTTGAAGCGTCCGCCGGGGACGACGTATTTATTCGGCAGATATAACAATCCCGGCGGTTGAATCGTGGCGGGATCGACTTCTCCGAGTTGGTGAATCGCCGCGGGAAGATGCTCGACGCGAACCTTGCAGCTGGCAGACATTGTTTTCACCGACGCGGGCTCGGGCATCCCTGCGGGCAAATACAAAACGGGGGCGGCGTCAATTTTTGGATCGACGATGCTCTTGCAGTCGGTCATCGAGCGGGTCAGCGCATCCCACGCCGTGGAGATGTAGGCAAGAATCGGCTTGAGGCCCGGCTGATCTGGTGCATTTACATCCAGCGGCGCAGACGCCTGGGCTGAAGCGAGGCCGACCAAGACCAGGGCAAGCATTCGGCGCAGGACAGCAGGCAAAGATGGTTTTGTGGTTCGAAGGTTGTAAAAGCTTTTGACCGCGAAGGCCGCAAAGAAAACCTCGCCAAGGACGCGAAGAGAGTGAAGAGAGCGCGATGCGGATTCGACCAACGTTTTTCTGGCCACGAGGCCCCCATCTCTTTCGATTTAGGTTATTGTATTGAGTTTGCCTTTTCGCGTTTGGGGGGAATCAGTGACTACATCGCAAGCGGTTCTTCGTGGTTGTGTCTGCCTGTCGATTTTCGTTTCGGCTGCAGCGTGCGTGGCTCAACAGATTCCGGAGAAGACTTATCAGGAGCTGCATTGGCGCATGATTGGACCGTTTCGCGGAGGGCGTACGCGCGCGGCCGCCGGGGTTCCCAGGCAGCCCAACGTTTTCTACATGGGCCAGGTCAACGGCGGAGTGTGGAAAACTGACGACTACGGGCGGACGTGGAATCCGATTTTTGACCACGAATCGACGCAGTCGATCGGGGCGATTGCAGTGGCTCCCTCTGACTCCAATGTTATTTATGTCGGCAGCGGCGAGGGGCTGCACCGCCCTGATCTTTCTATCGGGAATGGAGTTTATAAATCGACCGACGCGGGAAAAACATGGACGCACCTCGGACTGCGCGACGGATTTCAAATTCCCGCGCTGGCCGTCGACCCGCGTGATCCCAACCGCGTCTTTGCCGCGGTGCTCGGGCATCCTTATGGACCCAATGAAGAGCGGGGGCTTTTCCGGTCCACCGATGGCGGGCAGAGCTGGCAAAAAATTATTTATAAAAACGAAAATACCGGCGCATCGGATGTGGAGATCGATCCGTCGAATCCCGATGTAATTTACGCTTCGATGTGGGAGGTGCGTGAAGGACCGTGGGAGGACGGCAACGAGGTGAACGGAACCGGCGGCGGATTGTTTAAATCGACCGACGGAGGAAATACTTTTCATCCGCTCACGAACGGCCTGCCCAAAGATCTGTCGCAGATCTACGTGGCCATTGCGCCGAGTGATGCGCGACGTATTTACGCAACGGTTGCGACGGCTTCAGGAGCGCTTGGCTTCTACCGCTCGGATGATGCGGGAGAGAATTGGTCGAAGACGACCGAGGATCCTCGGCCCTCAGGCCGCATTGGAGGGGGAGATCTTGCGATTCCGCGGGTCGATTCTAAAAATGCCGATGTGGTTTACAGTGCCAGCACCGTGACCATGCGCTCGACCGACGGCGGCAAAACGTGGGCGGGATTTCGCGGTGCGCCGGGCGGCGATGATTACCAAAATCTCTGGATCAATCCCAACGATCCGAACATTATTCTTCTGGTCAGCGATCAGGGTGCGCTGGTCACTGTGAACCGCGGCGAGAGCTGGAGTTCGTGGTACAACCAGCCGACGGCGCAGATTTATCACGTGGCGGTGACGCCAACTTTTCCGTATCGCGTGTGCGGAGGGCAGCAGGAGAGCGGTTCGGTATGCATCTCCAGCAGAGGCAATGATGGGGCTATCACTTTCCGCGACTGGCATCCAGTCGGAGTAATCGAGTATGGATATGTTGCGCCCGATCCGCTCGATCCCGATGTGATCTATGGCGGTGGGAGGAGCGAGGTTTCAAAGTATCACTGGTCTACCGGCGAATTGCAGAACGTGACGCCGATTCCGTTGCGGAGCGAAAAATATCGGACGGACCGCACCGAGCCTACGATGTTTTCGCCGGTCGATCCGCATACGCTTTATTACGCGAGCAACATTCTTTTCAAAACGAATGACGGCGGAAACACGTGGCAGACGATCAGTGCGGACCTGACGCGCGAGAACCCAGGCGTCCCGGCCAGCGTCGGCGCCATGGTTCCTAAGAATGTCGAGAAAAAGCGTGGGGTGATTTATGCGCTCGCGCCTTCGTTCAAAAATATTAATACTCTCTGGGCCGGAACCGATGACGGGCTGATCTGGAGAACTCGAGATGGCGGCAAGAAGTGGAGCAACATCACTCCCAAGGAATTGACGCCATGGAGCAAGGTCACGCAGATCGCTGCCTCGCGCTTCGATGACGAGACGGCTTATGCTTCCGTGAGCCGCTTCCGGATTGATGATGAGCGTCCTTATATCTATCGCACACATGACGGGGGCGGCACCTGGACTGCGATCACCAGTGGTCTTCCTGAGATCGGTCCAGTGGATACGGTGCGGGAAGATCCCGCGCGCAAAGGGCTGCTTTATGCAGGGACGGAAAATTCTGTTTGGGTTTCGTTTGACGACGGCGACCACTGGCAGTCGTTGCAGTTGAATCTTCCGCACACTTCGATGCGCGATCTTTGGGTTCAGGACGATGACCTTATTGTGGCTACGCATGGGCGGTCGTTCTGGATTTTGGATGACATCGCTCCGCTGCGAGAGCTTGCGGCTACGACAGCGGACGCGGATCATTTGTTTACTCCGGCGACTGCGTATCGCATTCAGCGCGATATCAACACCGACACGCCGCTGCCGCCCGATGAGCCGGCGGCGGCGAATCCGCCGGATGGCGCGATTATCGATTTTTATTTGTCGCGGGCGTCGTCTGGTCCGGTGACGCTTGAAATTCTTGATGCGCGCGGGCAGCTTGTGCGCAAATTTTCGAGCGAAGATAAAGCGCCAGTGTCTGAGGCTGACCTTGGCAAGCAACTGATTCCGCTTTATTGGCTCAAGCCTTTCCGCACGTTGCCGGCAGGTGCGGGCATGCATCGCTGGGTGTGGGATTTGCATTATCCGGCGCCCGACACTGCGCACCATGAATATCCGATCGCCGGAATTCCGGGCGATACGCCTCGTCACCCGTTGGGGCCAACTGCGCTGCCGGGTTCTTACACTGCGCGGCTTACGTCCAACGGCAAAACCTATAGCGCGGCTTTTGCGGTCAAGATGGACCCGCGCGTAAAAGCAATGCCAGCGGCGCTGGAGAAGAAATTTGAATCTGAAGCGCGACTTTCATCGCTGGTCAGCAAGACTTCGGAGGCAGTGATGCAGGCCCAATCGATTCACGATCCTCTGGATAAGCTCGCGAAGCAGGCTACGGGAGCGGTTCATGATTCGGTGCAGGCATTTCAGAATAAACTCACGGAAACTCTCGGCGCACCAAACGCTGCTCCGGATGCGGTGACGCTGGCGCGGGTGAATGGGCAACTCTCGACGCTATACACACAGGTCTGGCAAGTAGATGCCGCGCCGACTGCGGCGCAATCGGAAGCGATCGCCGCGGCTGAACGAGATGCTTTGGAAATTATGAAGAAATGGGATGATCTCAAGTCCTCGGAGTTGGTTCAACTCAATCATGTTTTGCAGGGTGCGAAGGCTCCGGAGATCAAGATTGATTCCGAAGCTCATCAAGCTGACGATGGCATGGACGAAGAATAGTTGCGCGTGGAAATTACGCAGCGGCTGACTGTGAGGAGATGGTAGGGATGCTTCGACTCCTCGAGATCGTCCCTTGCGGGACGACCTCGCTGCGCTCAGCATGACAAGACGCTAGAGACCAAAGTTAGTATTTTTTCTTTCCTACGCCGCACACCTGTGCAACTTCTTGCAAACTTCTGCGCAGTCCAAAAATAAATTGTCAAATGTTGTTCGCAACCGGATTGGAATCGGCGCCAGTCGAGGTATAATCCGTCGGCCTTGAAGTAAGGGATAGAAGCTCACTTCTAGTACTTCTCCTTGCGGCGCCGCACTGTGGAGGCATCGCATTCCCAAAAATTCAGGTTCGATAAATCAGACACTGAGAGGAAACAAATGAAGGTATTCCGTACCCTCGCAATCGCCTCGTTGAGTATATTTTCGATCGCTGTAGCAAACTGCCAAACCTGGACGGCACTGGTTAACCACGCCCCCGTTTCTGTGGGTTCGATGTTGCTGCTCACTGACGGTCGCGTTCTGGTGCATGAGGAGCCGAATTGCGGGAGTGGGTCCTCAGGTTGTGTCGGCAAAGATTACACCGCGTGGTATACGCTGACTCCAGACAGCACCGGCAGCTACATCAACGGTACGTGGACCAAGGTGGCTTCGCTTCCGAGTTCCTACGCGCCGCTCTTCTTCGGCTCAGCGGTGTTGCCCGACGGGAAAGTAGTGGTACAGGGTGGGGAATACAACTGCCCGGGCGGAAGTTGCAGCGGAGATTGGCAAAAATTGGGCGCCTTGTACGACCCGGTTGCAAACACATGGACCAGCACGGTGCCTCCGTTTAATCACATCGGTGACGCCGAGTCGGTCGTGCTGCCCGACGGAACCTGGATGTTGGCGGACTGCTGCTCCACGGCGTTCGGCGATGGCGCCTTCCCGCTGTATGCCTATTTCAATGAGAGCACTGTGAACTTTACCGAAGAGTCAAACGCCGCCGATGGAAAATTTGACGACTTCGATGAAGAAGGATGGATCCTTCTTCCCGGCGGGAACATCCTGACCGTGGATGCCTATACCACCCACACTAACGACAGCGGCACGAATTCTGAGCTCTATAACCCAACCACCAATACCTGGACAAGCGCCGGCAGTACGATTGTGCAACTGTGGGATTCGAATTGTAAGCGGGGAGGGGGCAGCTATGAGGTTGGCCCCGGAGTGTTGATGCCAAATGGAACTGTTTTTTACACGGGAGCAAGCGATTGCGCTCCGGGCAATACGGCGACCTACGATTTGGCGACAGCCACCTGGACTGCGCAGTCTCCATTTCCCAATAAAGACGCCGCTAATGATGCGCCTGCGGCGCTCGAACCCAACGGCAACGTCATCGTAATGGCGAGCCCCTACAGCGGCACTTTCTCGTCGCCTTCCAACTTCTATGAATGGAACGGCTCTTCGTTGAGTTCATTCCCCAACCCGACTAACGCCTCGAAGGACGCATCTTTCGTTGGACACTTGCTGGTGCTGCCCTCGGGACAGATTCTGTTTACAGACTTCTCCACCACCGTGGAAGTGCTTACGACCGCGGGGACGTATGAGACCGCGTGGCAACCGACGATCACCAGCTCCCCATCGATCCTGAGCCCGGGCAATACCTATTCGATCACCGGCACTCAGTTCAATGGGTTATCGCAAGGCGCAGCTTACGGCGATGACTTTCAGGACGCCACCAACTATCCGCTGGTGCGCCTGGTGAACACCGCCTCCGGGAACGTATTCTATGCCCGGACTCACGGACACAGCACCATGGCCGTGGCTACCGGTTCAACGCCGGTATCCACCAGCTTTGATGTGCCGCCTGCCATGCCCACTGGCCCCTGTGAGTTGTTCGTTGTGGCCAATGGCATTCCATCCGCTGCTGCGAGCTGCGACGTGGGATTCGCCACCACAATGGCGTTGACGTCTTCTCCGAATCCTTCAACCGTAGGACAGCCGGTGACATTCGCTGCGACCGTCTCGTCGTCATCGGGAACGCCCGCGGGCAAGGTCATCTTCAAGGATGGGACCACGACCCTGGGTGCGGCGCCGCTGAAGAGTGGCGTGGCGACCTTAACTACTTCAGCGCTGGCTCATGGCAAGCATAAGATCACGGCTCGATACGGCGGCAGCAGCACTTTTGCCCCGAGTTCGAAGGCGCTGATCCAGACGGTAAACTAGGCTCGGTCAGCGACAACTTAAGAGCTGTTGACTTGCAGCACTGATGGCGCCGGGATTTCGCGATGGAATCCCGGCGCATTTTTTGTGCGGGCACCTATGCGCACTATGTGGAGTTGAGAGGAGACTTGACGCTCGGATGCGCCTGAAGGCGCGATTGATAACGCGGCACCGACAGCATGCGTGAAGGCATACCCTGATACAAAGCTCGAGTTTTTTCGGATCCTGCTAAAGAGCTGCGACTGCGCTCTGTAACTCTGCTGCTACCTGTGCTGGCGTGGACCCGGGTGCGAAAGTCAGCGGCTGTCCAATCCGTACTTCAGTTTCGCCCGGCCTCGCAAATTTTCTTTCCGCTTGCTTGACTTCGAACAATCCCACGATCCGCACCGGCAAGACGGGAATTCCGAGATTCTTCGCGAGTAAGCCGATGCCTGCGCGGAAGGGGTTCATCTTCCCATCTTCGGTATGGCGGCCTTCGGGAAATACCAGCACGCTGTAGCCTTGATCGACCGCCGCGCCGGCGTACGCGAAGCTTTTTCGAAATCCGGCTTCGCGGGGGAGGGGGAATAAATTCAGCAGAGAAACTCCCAGCGTCCACTTTATGCGGTCATAGGTTTCGCCGAAGGATCCTCGCGACTCGGCTGGGGAGCGCAGCGCTTCCAGCGCTTCGCCACCGGTTGCCGTGGCCAATCGGTTTCTCAGGCGGGTCGGCAAGGCTGCCGCCACAAATCCGAGATCGATATCGGAAATGTGATTGCAAATAACGAGCAGCGGGCCTTGCACGCCGAGCAAATTCTCGCGGCCGATGATTCGCGGCCAGCCCATCACGAACATTGCCGGCCGCATCAAGAAATAATGTGCGAGCCAGCGGAGCCAGGTTACTGGCCAGCGGAGCACCCACGCCGGATAGTGGTAGGCAGCCTTCTGCCGTTCCTCGCCGCGCAGCATTTTTTCCACGTCACCGAGCGTTCGCGCGGCGGTGAATTGCGTGTCGCCCAAATCCAGTTGATAACGATCCTCAAGGGCGCCGATTAACTCCACGCGCTCGAGGGAGTTCAGACCCAGGTCGGCTTGCAGGTCCGGGCTGGCGGTGGCCGCGATTATCTTTCGACCCGTGATTCGCTCAATCAGGGCCATTACCGGATTGTCATTTGCAGCTTCGTTGCTGCCGCCCAGGATCTTTTTAGCTGCGAACTCCGCAATCAAATTTCTTTTCGGTTTCTGCGTATTGGTACGCGGGAAGTCTTCATGCGGCCATTGCAGCCACATGTGCATGTGCTGAAAGTCGGCGAGAGAGCCGTTGGCTCGCTCGACCACCGCTTCGACGGGCGTATCGTTCCGCAAAATTACTACGGCGCAGGGCTCGGCATTTCCTTTGCGCTCGATCCCGACGACAACGCAATCTTTGACCTCGGGTTGCCGCCGCAGGGCTGCCTCCAAATCCTCGGGATAGATATTCAATCCCGAGGGAGTAACGATGACTTCTTTCTTGCGCCCCTTGAAATATAAATTTCCGGCAGCGTCCAGAGCGCCAACATCTCCGGTCTGATACCAGCCGTCGTTATTGGCGACGGGCTGCTGAACGCCCTCACTCCAATACTCGGCGGCCACGCCTCCGCCGCGAATCAAAATCTCTCCATCCTCTGCAAGCTTTACCTCGCGGCCGGGGAGCACTTTGCCGATTGATCCTTTTCCCAATCTGAAGGGATGGTTCACGCTGATCAGCGAGGTCGTTTCTGTCAGGCCATATCCTTGAATTGCCGCGTAACCGAGCCTCCCCCAGAACTCTTCGGTTTCGGCGTCGAGCGCGGCACCTCCGCAAATGAAAGCCCAAAACTTCCAGCCGAACTGGCGGCGGATGTCGCGAAAAATCCACCAGCGATGGAGAAAATGTTTTTCTTTCGATTCGCGAAAGCGGCGCCGAAAGCCGCTTATTGTTCCGCACTCTTCCAGGTCGCGCTCGATTTTGTGCTTCAGGGATTGCAAGACTCGGGGCACGCTTACGAGCACTGATACGCGCTCGCGCCGGATCGTGCTGACAATTTCGGATGGCTTGAACTCTTGCTGAAAGATTACGGTGCCGCCGAGGAGTGGGGGCAAGAACATTCCGAGAAATTGGCCGAAGACATGGCTGAGTGGCAGGAGATTCAAGAAGCGCACGGGATGCACCCAACGCTCGTACTTCAGATATGCTTGCATCTCTTTTTCGAGAGGCGCGATATTGGCGAGGACGTTGCCGTGAGTGATAACGACGCCTTTGGGATCTCCGGTGGTGCCTGAAGTAAAAACGATTTGGAGGATGTCGTCCTGACCGATCTGAGTGTCGGAGGGTGGCGCTGGACGGCTGCTGGCTTTTATCGAGACGTCTTCCAGCGCTACACGCGGGGTTCGATCTGCTTGGTCGATCGAGTGGATGTGCTTCCGCGAACAAACCCACAGCTTTGCGCTAACCTGCTGGGCGACTTTTCGGGCGAAACCCGGCGAGGCAGCATCATCCATTGGCACGACCACGACGCCAGCGAGCGCGCAGCCAAAAAACGCTGCAACCCATTGTGCGGAGTTTTCGCCCCAGAGCATTACCCGCTCGCGTTTGCCAATGCCATGCTCGGCGAGTTCGCCGGCGAAGGTTTCAGCCATCTCCAACACCTGGGCGTAGGTGAACCACTCCATGCGATAGCCGCGGGGCTGGCCGTAGGCGCGCTCGTCGCGATGCGCCTGAAAATTCTTTCGAAACAAGTCCGCTAGAGAATCAGACATGAATGCAGAGGGAAGCAATCGTTAGTTCCAGCTCACAGGCAAGTTTAGCGATATGGCGGAAAGAAAACGATGGGCACGGTTGGGCGCGCTGGAAGAATGGAGGGCGAGTTCGGCGTGGCTGGTTGCAGAAAATCGAAACGCACCATGAACGTCATGGCCGGCACCTGCCTTTCGCCCCTTCGGGGCTTGGTTCTGCTCCCCTTTTCCACCCACGGCTTGCGCCGTGGGCTGCATTCTAGCGCCGCTTCGCGGCTTGAAGGACGGTTGGGCGTCTTGCGCACAAAGAAAGCGGGGAGCGCAGCCGCGGCAAGGATTTAAATTCGAATCCCTGACGCGGCGGACGCTCCCCGTGAATTAAACCAACCGGCCTAGGGTACCAGCGTTGCCGCCAGCACCATCACGTGCGCGTCGTTCGGCAAGGTTATGCTTTGAACGACTTTGTTCGGATTCAACGCAAATTTATATTCGTACAGGTTGAAGGTGCGTTTATCTTTTGTACCGTTATCGAAATTCCGGTACGCCATGGCAACGCCTTCGGATTCGCCGGTGAACTTCGACGGCGTGTACCAGTCGCTGAAGCTTTGGGTGAATACTTTGGTCGTTCCATCGGTGTAGGTGACGGTGAGGGTTTCGGCGGTTTGGCTGCCCTCGATGCCGGTTGCGAGCAGCATTAATCCCGCAAATTTTCCTGCCGGCAGAACCACGGTTTGGCCTGTGCCACTTGCCGCATCCGGAACATTCGCGGCGCCCAGAGTGAAGAGCGTGCCGTTGTAGACGCGTGACGTGGTCAGCAGGGTTTCGGAGTAGGAGTAACCGCCGCCATCGAGACCGCCGGTCGTATATTTCGAACCGTCGGTGTAGATTCCGTTGGTGTTGAAATCGGAAGACAAGTTAACCTGCGTTCCGGTTCCGGTGGTGCCGATGCCCGCGCTTACGGCAAGCGAGAGAGTGACGCTCTGCGTGAAGCTGCCGGAAGTTCCAGTCACGGTCACGGTGGTGAATCCAGTGGCTGCGGAAGGCGTGGATTTGAACAGCACTCTTTGTTTATTTCCGGAGCCTTGCACGACTGCCTGCACGCCCCTCGGCAGGGTTGAAACGCTAAGCGTGACGGCGCCGGTAAATCCGCCGAAGTCGGTGATGGTGATCGGCGCTGCCGCGGTCGAGTTCTGGTTCAGGAAAACGCTTGCGGGTCCAGACATGGTAAAGCCGCTGCTGCTGACGGCGGTGTTGATTGCATTGGCGTATTGGGCTGCTAGACCGGTTCCAACAAAGTCGTCATAGAGCCACATGAAGCCGCCGATGATGCCGCACTGTTCGTGCCAGCCGGCCATGATGGTTTCCACCTGGCTGGGCGTGTAGTTGGCATCCCAGAGACCAGGAAAGACCGGAACGCTGCCGAAATTCCATCCGGTGCAGGGACTGTTTCCGGCACCGCCCGAGTATGCCTGCAAGTGCACGCCATCGACTGTGCCCGGGAGTTGTGTGTTGATCTGCGAGACCAGACTCGTCCAATAGCTGTTGTTGGTGTAAGGATCGGGCATAGTTTTGTAGCCGAGTTGGCCGAGCATTACCGCGAACTGCACCGAGGTTGGAGAGTTGTAACTGTTCTCGTCATCGAGGTCGATGGCATCGAGCGCCGGGATTGCTGCTTTCAGCGCGGCAAAATCTTTGTAGAGGATGCTGGTTGGGCCGGTGCCCTGAGCTTTGACGAGTGCGGTAATGTCTTCCCAGTCGCCATAGTTGGACGAACCCACGCTGAACGTGACGCGCTTGACTGTACCTTGTTTCAACTGTGCCATCGCTGCGGGAAAGTTTGGATAGGTTGCGTTACCGACGTAGACGCCGCCCGAGGTTAGCGGGAATTCTCCGTTAAAATTCAGATCGCCGGCGCTGTTCACCTCGACGCTCCATACGATTGCTTCGGTGAAACCCGAGCTCTCGATCTCGGTGATGGCAGAGGCGTTTTTGTAAAATGGACCGCCACCGAAGATGCCGGTAAAACCCGTCTGAGCAGACGCTGCTTGGCCCGTGAATGCCACTGCTAAGAGAAAAAGAAGAAAAAGTGCTGCGCCGCGCACAAGGCTCGGCCGTGAAGAAGACACGAATTGCGCTTTCATTGAATGCTCCACAAGATCTCCTGGGTTAGGTGTACCGGGTTGGGGCGGCTACAAATTTTGGATACGCGTTTTGTTTCGCATCCCGCGCCAGAGAAAATGACGCGACCTTGTCCCCGGCAAAGTGGAAGCGATTATACATCCAGATAGTCCGAATGCCCAGTGTTTATGGGCGTTTCGGGGCCATACGGGACAGGCCGGGATTTTGTAGGTAGAAGGACTCTAGTGCTGCGCTCGGACAAAGTTGTGAAGAAAGTTGCGCAGGCTTTAGCCACTGATGAAATGTTCCGTGCGGCGGCTAAAGCCGTTGTCGATAGGGTGGGCTTTGCGGCGCGACTAAGAGCCGCGCCCTTTCAAAGCTACTCGAGTTTTCTACAGCCGCTACGCGGCTGCTTGCTGATGATAAGCGGGCACGAAAAACTCGGCCACAAAGTTTTCGAAAGTTGTGGCCGTGGTGTTGCCGGGTGTGCGCGATTCAAGCCGGCGCATCTTTCCGGAGTCGAGCGCGCCGGCCATTTCAACGATTAATCCTGCAACGTTTTCCGACATTCCCATTTGCACCATAGCGCCGCGCACCTGATCGGGAGGCGCCTGGATGTACTTCAGGTCGGGGCGGCCGATGGCTTTGCCGATGATGCTCGTGAGTTCTTTGTAATCGAGATCGCGCTGGCCGTGGAGTTCACGCACCTGCTTGCCGCTGAACTCGAGCCGCAACAAGGCCTCGGCCGCGGCGGTCCCGATATCGCGAGTGGCGATCATGGGGAGTTTAAGGTCGGGGCGAAGAGGACCCACGGTCGAGCCCATCATGCGAATGGCGGCGGCCTGGGGCAAGGTATTTTCCATGAAATATCCGGCGCGCAGATGGAGGACGTTGGCGGTCTCAATCTGGTTCAGCTTTTTTTCGAGGTTATGAAGACCGACGACGGGACCGGTTCCGCTCGACTGATCGGCTCCGAAGCTGCTGAGTGAAACGACGTGCTTTACGCCGGAGTCGCGCACGGCTTGTGCGATGGCGGTGCTGACGGTTTCTTGAAACGTGCGGACGTCGTCGCTTGTGTTGTTGGGCGGAATCATGACGTAAGCGGCGTCGGCGTTGTAAAAAGCTTCGGTGAGGGCTGGGATGTGGGTAAGATCGGCGGTGAAAACTTCCGCGCCTTTGGCGGCGAGGAACTGGAGATGAGAAGCGTTGCGGCCGACGACGCGGACCTTCTTGCCGCTGGCTAGAAGATTTTCAGCTGTAACGTGGCCGGTGTTGCCGCTGGCTCCGAGAACTACGTACATAAAAAACTCCTCCTTGGTTCTTAATTGGTTTGGATGCCGCGAGGACGGGTTCGGGTCCAATAAGAAGGACCCGGTCGTGTGAGACGGTATTCGGCGCTCGCCAGAACCTTGAGTGGCAAGCGTACGCAAGATTCGCGGACGAATGCGCCGGCGGCCACACGTGAGTTTATTTTTTGCGGGGCTTTAGAGATTCCCAATCTGCGTTGGTGAGGACGCGGCCGAGGGCGGTGAATTCGCCGGCGCCTTGGAGGAATTCTCCGCCGTCCATGCGGATGACTTCGCCGTTGATGTAGGAGGAGCCGTCGCTGACGAGGAAGGCGGCGAGGTTGGCGAGTTCTTCGGTGGTGCCGAAGCGGTGCATGGGATTGCGGTCGAGTGCGAGAGTTTCGAGTTCGGGGCGTGGAAGCACGCGGGAGAATGCGCCTTGCGTGGGGATGGGTCCGGGAGCGATGGCGTTCATGCGGATACCGCGATTGCCCCACTCGACGGCGAGGCTGCGGGTGAGGGCTTCGACTCCGGCTTTGGAGACGGCGGAGGGAACGACGTACGCGGAGCCGACCGGCGCGTAGGTGGCCGAGATGCTGAGGACGGTGGCGGGATGGGAGGCTTTGAGCCAGCGGCTTCCGCAGGCCATGGTTGCGTGCAGCGTGCCCATAAGAACTATGCCGATGACGGAGTCCCAGGCGCGCGGGGAAAGTTCTTCGGTGCGGGCGATGAAATTTCCGGCGGCGTTGTTGACGAGAATGTCGAGCGGACCATCGTTCCAGATGGTTTCGATCATGGTTTCGACGGCGTCGAGGTTGCGAACGTCGCAGGGGAGCGAGTGGATTGGGCCGTGGGCGGAAAGTTCGGCGGCGGTTTTTTGGAGAACTTCGGCGCGGCGTCCGCAGATGTAGACGGTGGCGCCGAGTTGGAGGAAGCGGTGGGCCATGGCTTTGCCGAGGCCGGTGCCGCCGCCGGTGATGAGGATGCGCTTATGGCGCAGAAGATCGTCGCGAAACATTTGTGGATGGCCTCGATTTGGAGGAGATGTTGGCGAACAGCAGGTTCCTCGCCGGGCTGCGCCCGACTCGGGATGACAAGATTATATGGGTTTGAGCCGGCGGGACGCGGGCACTACAGTCCTGGCCCGCGCTACACATTGCGGGCGAGGCGGAAGCCGTAGTCGGCATACTTGAACTCAGGAGGAATGCTGGAGCGGGCGGAGCAGCGGGAGACTTTCACGTGGTGACGCCATGATCCACCGCGAGAGGCTTTGCGGTGGGCTTGCTCGGGAGTGGATTCGGGACCTTGCGGATTGCGGTCGGGCGACGCGGAGTAATAGTTGGGATCGTACCAGTCGCTGCACCACTCGTGGACGTTGTCGCACATGTTGTAAAGGCCGAAGGCGTTGGGCGCATAGCGGGCTACGGGTTCGGGACCGGTGAGCCAGCGGGTGGAATAATCCGGCCGAGATTGAGGGGGAGCGTCTCCCCAGGGGAAAAGTTTTTGTTCGAGGTCGCCGCGAGCGGCGCGCTCCCACTCGGCTTCGGTGGGGATATGGTAGGGGCGACCGGTTTGCGAGGCGAGCCAGTGGCAATAATGATCGGCGTCGAACCAGGAAACTCCGGTGACGGGCTGGAGGGGATGGCTGAAATTGGGATCGCTCGAGAAGGGCGGGGGTTCGGAGGTGGTGGCGTTGATGAAGCGTTCGTATTCGGCGTTGGTGACTTGCGTAGCTGCAAGGAGGAAGGCATCGACAAAAACACGGTGGACGGGGCGTTCGCAATCCTGGCCGGAGTTGGAACCCATGAGGAACCAGGCAGCGGGGATGGAGATGAGTTGAGGTTCGATGGCGGACGGCGGGAAGTTGGGAGCGGTGGCCATGGCGCTGGGGGCTGGGGAAAGTTTAGCAGCGTTGGGAGGCCGGCGCTGTGTCCTGATCCGAAGCTAGCGGCGGTCGTGGGTTGGGCGGACTAGCGCTTTCAGCAGCATGTTGACGAGGCTGAGGAGGATTGCGCCGAAGAAGGCGGCGGTGAAGGTTCGCACCTGGAAGCCCGGTGAGAGCAGAGCTGACGCGAACTTGAGCATGAGCGCGTTGATGACGAACCAGAAAATTCCGAGGGTAGCGAGGGTGAGCGGGAAGGTGAGAATTTTCAGCAGGACTCCGAGGGTTGCATTGATGAAGCCGATGACCAGCGCGGCGATCAGGGCGGCGAAGGGGCCGCTGAGGTAAATCCCAGGGACCACGAGCGCGACGATCCAGACAGCGAGCGCGCTTAGAATCCAGTTCAATAGGAGACGCATGGATCGCTCCTTTTACGGGCGAAAGAATCGAGTGCTTGGGGAACTATATCAGCAATAGGATCGAGGCTGGCGGGAGCGTCTCCGGTAGAATTTGACTGGTCGAATTTCAGGTTGTTCCTGGCGGGGTGCAGCGCGTGGACCTTTTGAGTGATGTGGAAGTGCGGGTGCTTGGGGCGCTGGTGGAAAAGGATATTACGACGCCGGATTACTATCCGCTGTCGTTGAACGCGCTGGTGAATGCGTGCAACCAGAAAAACAATCGTGAGCCGGTGATGGCGCTGAATGAGGATGCGGTGCGGGCGGCGCTGGAGTCGCTACAGGCGCAGAGGCTGGCTGGTCCGGCAAGTGGCGCCGACAGCCGGGTGACGAAGTATGAGCACAGGCTTCAGGAAGTTTTTAATTTCGACCGGAGGGAGACTGCGGTGTTGTGCGTGTTGATGCTGCGCGGGGCGCAGACTCCGGGAGAATTGCGGGGAAGAACGGAGCGCATGTACCGGTTTGAGGAGTTGGAGGATGTAGTGGCGACGCTGGAGAAGTTGAGCCAGCGGGATCCGGCACTGGTGGCGGTGTTGCCGCGGCAACCGGGAACGAAGGAGTCGCGGTATGTGCACTTGCTTGCGGAGAAGCCTGAGGGTGCCGCGGCGGTGGCGACGGTGCCGGTGAGCGAGGGACCTGATCGGGTTGAGCGGCTGGAGGCCGAGGTCGCGGAGTTGCGGAAAGAAGTGGGAGAGATTCGTGAGGTCGTGGCGGGGTTGCGGAGGCAGTGGGAATAGGAAAAATCTTTACCACAGGGGGCACGGAGGGGGGTAGGGCTGCTGGCTTCGTGATTGGGATGCCTTGCGGAGCTGGTTGTAGTTCAGGTGAGGTAGGGGTCCTTCGACTGCTTGCTCAGGATGACACTTCAATAAATTGTGGATGAGTGTGTTACGCGGGACACATCGTATGTGACGAGATACGGATGTGTCGGGCGAGTGATGGTGTAAGTGCTGCGGAATGAACGGAGCGGGTTGTGGGTTGGGGCGTGCATGGTCATTGGTGCTGCTGGGCAGCAGGAGGTGACCAAACATGGCACGTTTCAATTTCAGTTCTCGCAAAATCGCATCAACCCGCGACTCGGTCGCGTGGGGCAAGATCAACTTCGAACAAAACAGCACGCTGGTATTTGCCGCTCTCTTGATTGTGTGCGCGATGGCGGTGGGGTGCTCCAGCGAGAAACCTAGGACGTCGAGCGCGGGCAGTCAGCCTGTTGCGCAGAACATTCCGCCTTTGCCGGTGAGCGCGACCACGCCTGTGATGACTCCGGCGGGGGAAAGTGGAAAGAAAGCGGAGCACAAGAAAATTGTGCGCAGAGCGCCGGTGACGGTGAAGTATTCGGACAAGTCGACAGGGGTTTCGTTCCGATATCCCCGCAAGTATGGATTGAAGACGGGCGAGAGCGCCAACGAGTTGGTGTCTGAAGCATCCGCGCCGATGAGCTTCGCGCAACCCGGCGGAGTGGCTGTGGCGGCGGTGATGATTCCTGAGGGAAGCTATCCGAAGAGCGACCTGGCTGCGGCCTGGTTCTACGTGAGTGTGAACAAATCACTGACGGCGGAGCAGTGCGGGGAATTTTCGGGTGGGGGAGTTCCTGCGACGGCGCTTGCAACGACAGACGGCACGGCGGAGAGTACTCCGGCTCCCGCGGCGGAAACTCCGAAGCCGGGTGGGAAGCTGATGCTTGGCGACATGGAGTTGCGGTCGATGGAGACGCTGGCCAGCGTGGGCACGGGCAAGGAAGCGTCGAAGTATTATCACGTGTTCGAAAATGCAGGGTGCTATGAATTTGCGCTCAAAGTTGCGACCACGGGAGAGAGCGATGAAGGCGGGAAGCCGGTGGATCGCGAAGAAGTTTTCAAGCGGCTGGAGAAGATTCTGGCGACGGTGAAGATTGATGCGGTGAAAGCTCCCGAGGTGACGGCGAGTGCGCCGGCCGTGGAGGTGCCGGTGACTCCGGCTCAGTAGATTTGTGTTCTTTGAGAGCCACGCCGTAACGGCGTGGCTTTTTTGTTTGGGCGAACTTGCGGTAGGGATGCTTCGACTTCGCGGTATCGTCCTTTGGACGATACCGCTTCGCTCAGCATGACACAGGCTACGGACGGAGTTCGCGGAGGATTGTGGCGATGTCATTTTGCTGGAAGAGGCGGATGGCGGCGATGCCGGCTGCGCCGGCTTGTGTACAAGAGCGGGCATTTTGCAGAGTAATTCCTCCAAGGGCGAGGACGGGGATTGGGGCGCGGCAGGCTTCGCGGAGAGCGTTGAGGCCGGTGGGTTCGACTGCGGGGGCGTCTTTTTTTTCGAAGACTGGGGCGAAGATTGCGAGGGTGGCTTGGTTTGCGGCGGCTGCGGCGACTTCTTGTGGGGAGTGACAGGAGATGGAGATGAGCGGAATTGGTGGTGAGACGCGGACAGGAGTGTCCGCGCCACACGAGCGGTGCCATGCGGCGCGGACTTCTGGAGGAGTGAGGTCGTTCGAGCGGAGGTGGACTCCGGCGGCGGTGGTGGCGAGAGCGATGTCGGTGCGGGAGTTGATTAGTAAAGTCGTTGCCGGTTGCCGGTTGCCAGTTGCCGAGTGCTGAGGGCGGATGATTTGCAGGGCTTGGCTTGCCAGCGATTCCAGTTCGCGGGTGGAGAGATCGTTTTCGCGGAGCTGGATGTAGTCGATGGCGTGGGAGGCGGCTTCGGCGATTTTGTCGAGGAGACGGCGGCGGCGGGTGGGTTCGTCGCCGGGGAATGCGAGGCGGTCGGTGATGTAGTAGAGGAGCACGGTCTCGGTATCGGCTATGAGCTGTCAGCTTTCAGTTTAAGACAACGGGCCGGCGCGCGCGCGGGAATGCCTTGCTGTGCCAGTGGTGTGGGGAAGCTGAAAGGGGTCCTTCGGCTGCGCAAGAGGATTCGCTTCGCAAATCTTCTTGCTTCGCTCAGGATGACAATATCGAGAAGGAACTATGGCCTAGTTTTGGCGATTTCGGGCAGGACTTCTTTTTGTTTTTGGGGCGGGCCGCCGAGGTGGTGTTCGGTGAGGCCGTCGCGGAGGAATTTGAAGGCGTCTTCGGGGGTGTCGACGAACTTGAATAAGTTGAGATCTTCGGGAGAGACGGTGCCGGCATCGACGAAGGCCTGGAAGTTCATGATGCGGTGCCAATATTCGCTGCCGTAAATGACGACGAGAATTTTTTTTGCGAGTTTGTCGGTCTGGGCGAGGGTGAGAATTTCGAAGAGTTCGTCGATGGTGCCGAAGCCGCCGGGAAAAATCACCAGAGCTTTGGCGAGATAGGCGAACCAGAATTTGCGCATGAAGAAATAATGGAATTCGAAGTTGAGCGATGGCGTGATGTAGGAGTTCGGGTTCTGCTCGAATGGAAGATTGATGTTGAGGCCGATGCTTTTGCCTCCGGCTTCGTGAGCGCCGAGGTTGGCGGCTTCCATGATGCCGGGGCCTCCGCCGGTGGTGACGACGAAGCGGCGGCGGCGGGCGGGAATCTGGATGGACCACTCGGTGAGAAGGAAGGCGAGGCGACGGGCATCTTCGTAGTAGCGGGCCATGTCGACGGCGGCACGGGCTTGCTTGAGGTTCTTCTCCTGGTCGGCGGCCGGGGTTTTGGCGTCAGTTTTTTCGGTGAGGCTCAGGTGTTCGCGGGCGGCGTCGGCGCCCTGGAAGCGGGCGGAGCCGAAAAATACGACGGTGTCCTGAATTTGCTCGCGACGGAAGCGAGCGAGGGGTTCCTGATATTCGGCGAGGATGCGGAGAATGCGTCCGTCGGGACTGTTGAGGAAAGGCTCGTTCTGGTAGGCGAGGGGCGCGGGATTGAGCTTGTCGGTCATGTGGGAACCTTTGGGAAGGCTAACACAGTGGGAAGGTGGGGACCGGTGCGGCAATTCTTCAATTGGCAGAGCAAAACCTTTACCACAGGGGACACAGAGGAGGACACAGAGTAAGGAGTAGGGATGAGGTAGGGATGCTTCGACTGCGCGGGATCGTCCTGCGGACGATTCCGCTTCGCTCAGCATGACAGCGGTGGGGGATTGTGGCTTTGGCGAGCTAATTGTGTTCGTGGTAGTGGAGGGCTTCCCAGAAGCCGATCCAGATATCGAGGAGGCCGAGGCCGCTGCATAGGCCGCGGAAAAAGCCGGTGGAGATGAAGGTACGGAGCCAGGGGAATGAGAGGAGGAGATAGTTGTCGGTCCACTCGGGGGTCCAGGGCAGGATTACGAGAAGAACTCCGGCGACGGCGCTGATCAGCACGAAGAGGAAGACTGAGGAGCGGTGCAGCCAGAGCTGGGTGGCGCTGTGCGGGCGCGCTTCGGGGGCTTGGGCAGGGTCGAGCACCGCGGCGCTGGTGGCCTGTGACGGCGCAGGCTGCGGCGCGGAGGGGCCGGATTCCAGAGGGAGCTTGGGGTCTGGAGTCAACGGGAGCTCCGTGAGGTGGGTGCTTGCGATGATCGCAGTGACGCTGTACGCGAGAACCAAGGTCCCTCGCTGCGCTCGGGATGACAGGCACGCTCGGGATGACAAGAGCGCTCGGGATGACCGGCGCGCTTGAGATGACCGGCGCGATCGGGATGACAAGCGGCTTGCAGATTATTTACCTGAGAGTGAGGGATGAAACCCATCGGGATATTCTACGACTTCAGGGGCTTGATGCGCTCGGCTACGTCGCGATAATCGATGTTGCGGCCGTAGACCTCCATGAAGTGCTTGAGGGCGGCGGGCTTGTCGCCGGCAGATTCGTAGGCCGAGGCGAGTTCATAGTGGAGTGCGGTGCGGGTTTCTTCGTCAACGCCGGGGGCGGCGAGAGCTTTGTCATACCAGCGGATGGCGGCTTGCGGAACGCCTTTATCGAGGAAGCATTGCGCCAGCCACGTGTAGGTTTGCATGACCTGCGGGAAAGGGTGACCGCGATCGACGGCCTGGCAGGTTTTTTGCAGTTCGCCAATGGCTTCGTCGAGTAGTCCCATTTCGCGGAAGGCGATGCCGAGGTTGTAATGGGTTTCGGGATCTTCTTCGGTAGTGGCGCTTCCAGATTCGAGATCCTGCTTGAGCTCGCCGAACATTTCGGCGAGATCGACGCCGGCATCTTCCGAGAACGGAGAAGATTTGGCCGGGGGTGCGCTGGGCGGACGTTGCGGCTTGGGCGCTCCGGGTATGGGCGGGGCAACGGTTGACGGAGCCTGGTGCGAGATTGCGGGCGAAGTTGATGCCGAGGCCGCGGCGGCGCTGGCGGAAGGCGGAGCGGAGACCGCGGCGACGGCCTGCGGAACGTGCGCAGGTTGCGACCGTGGCGCGGCGGCGGCAACTGCGGTTTCCACCGGAGTTTCGATTTCGGCTTCCGCGTGCGCGCGAGTCTGAGCGTTGGGCGCGGGTTGTGATTCGGGTACGGGAGCGCCTTTGAGAAAGTCTTCGCCCAGGGACGATTCTAGGTCGGCGACGAACTCTCCCAGGACTTCAGGTTGTTTCAGGCCGAAGGTCGTAGGCGCGGAGTTGCCGATGGGTTCGAGTTCGGGCTGCGCGGGCCGGGAGATTTCCGTAGAGGCATGCGCGACCGCGGATGGTTGTTGCGGGACAGCTCCGGGAAGAAAGCTATCGCCGAGAGAAGATTCGAGATCGGAGACGAAGTCTTGCAGAACGCCGGGGGCGGGTGCGATTGCCGGAGCCGGAGGCGCTGCGGGCAAAGACGAAGGTGCTTCCCGACGGTCGGGATGATTGATGGGTGCGGATTCAGCGGCCGGAGCGGGTACAGCAGTCTCGGGCTCCGACGAAATTTCTTCGGCAACCACCGGTAACTCTTCGACTGCGGCGGGCGCTTCTTCGATGGCGAGTTCGGCAGTGGGCTGTGCGACTGCGAATTCCGCGGCAGCTTCTTGAACCGGGAGTTCGGTGGCGGGCTCGTCGATGGTAATTTCGGAGACGGCTTCGACGGCAGGGGCATCTTCAGCCGGAGCGTGTGCGGCGGCTGCAACTTCGGCCTCGATTGACGCGACGACCGGGGGATCGTTGGTGAGCGTGCGAAGTTTTTTCAGGGCAGCGGCGGCCTGCTCAGGCATGCCGTGCTCGACGTAGAAACGAATTTCTTCGATCGTCTCGGCGACGGGTTGAGCACTGGCATCGGCGGCGACGGGCTGCTCTTCTTCACTGTGGCCGATTGCGGCGGGGATGTCCGAGGCGTCGGCGCCATCGGCGATCTCGATCTCCGGCACATCGGAGGAAGGATCGAGCTCGACAGTGAGGGAATCATCCCACTCGGAGGAAAGGTCGATTTCGGCGGGAGAGCTTTCGCTTTCGGAGACAGCGGCGGCTGGTTCGGGCTGATCGGTGGCTTGGCCCTGACCGGCGTCGTCGCCAGGACCGGCGACTACGGCGAATTCATTTTCCTCGGGCTGAACTTCAGCGGCGGGCCATGCGGGCGCCGCCTCAACCGAAAGCTCTTGCGGAGCGGGTTCTCCGAGTGAAGCAGGGTGCTCGAACGCGGGGAGCTCAGCGACCGCGGAAGCCGAGGAACGCTCTTCGTAGCGGTCGGCCAGTTCACCGTATCGCGTGGCTTCTTCGGGATGATCGGCTTCCGAGTAAATGGATTGCAGAGTACGGCAGCAAACTGCGGCTTCGGCGAAGCGCGAAGCGCGAGTGTGGAGCGCGGCAAGGCGCTGGTTCAGGCGCAAGTCGGACGGAGCTTGCGGCAGCGCGGCCATGAGCGGGCCGAGAGCCTTGGCGGGCATGTTGTAGGAAGTAAAAAGTTCGGCGTCAGTCAATGCCGAGCGCACGGCGAGGGCGACCTCATCGGGATAATGCTGATGAATTGCGGGCGCGGTGGCTTCGAGTTCATCGACGATGACCGCGGCTTCTTCCGGGGAGATCAGTTTGCCGGCAGCTGCGCCGCCGAGCTGGCTGACCACCTGCTGGTAATTCGACATGTGCAGGGGGTTGCCGGGTTCCGCGGTGGCGAGCTTCTGATAAAGATCTTTGGCGCGTGGCAGGTCGCCGGCTTGCACCGAAGCGTGGGCGAGCAACTCCAAGACTTCAGTGATGTGAGTGGTGTCTCCCGCTTTCTGAAAAAGATCGAGCAGCTTTTCAAGCGATGCGGGATTTTCGCGCACGTGCCCGATAACGGAATGAAGGTTTTTAAGAACCTTGTCGGAATCTTCGGCGAGCAGACGATCGGAGTGCTGATCATAGACCTGGAGCGCGTTCTCGTACTGGCCGGCCTGCATGAGAGCGTCGGCAAAGGTGGAGATGGCGGTGAGATCGTTGTGGACGGACTGAAGTTTCGTGGCCAGCGTGCCGGCATCGGAGAGGCGGCCAGTCTTGAGATAAGCCTTGAGGAGATCGCGAAGGCCGTCGGGGTTGGAATCGAGATCGGGAACTTTCTGGAGCGCCTCGATGGCGGCGTCGGTATCACCGGACTCGAGCAGATTGCGGCCCTGCATGAGCAGCGCATAGCCGTTGCCTGGGTCGAGGGTGAGCATGCGCCTTAGAACTTCTTCTGCGCCAGTGAGAGAACCTTTGGCGCGCAGAGTTTCAGCGGCGGCGGAGAAAATCTGCCAGGCCTCGGTCTTCTTGCCGAGGCGAACATAAACTTCCGCCAGACGAACGCGCATGGCGGTGTTTTCGGGATCCATCTCCAGAATTTTCTGGAAGATGCGGACGGCGTTCTCGAGTTCGCCGGCTTTTAGAAATTCTTCAGCGACTTGCAGGTATTGGGCGCGGGCATCGTTGAACAATCCCTGCTGGGTGTAGAGTTCGGCCAGCTTCAGCACGCTCTCAAGCGAGGGCTTGAGCTTGCTGATTTTTTTGTACATGGCGATGGCCTTGACCGTGAAGCCCTGGGTGGCATAGGCATCGCCAACTGCTTTGAAACAATCGGTGGCTTTATCAGCCTGGCCGAGGCGCGAGTAAAGATCGCCGACCGTGTTCATGACGGTAAGATCTTTGGGATCGGCCTTGAGAACTTTTTCGTACTCAGCGATGGCATTCTGAATCTTGCCCTGCTGGACATACTTCTCCGCAGCGCTGAGAACTTTCTGTTTGTTGAAGCCGAAACCGAACGCCATAAGAGCACGAACTCCAGAACCGGGTGTGAATCTTGTCGAATTGCGAAAGCGAACTGCGTTGCTCGGGAAATGCCAGTGGCCAAACTCCTTTTTAGAGAGTGGCCATTCGGACAAGGGCAATTGTACGGCGGGAGGGGGAGAATCGCATGGTTACCAAGGGTTACCGAAAGGGAGTGTACGAACGGGTTACCTTGGGAATAGGGGATTCGTCACATGATTTTGCGCGTAATAGAAATGGAGTATTTGGTTTGAAGTGATGACGATGTATGGTGCGGCATGCGTGGCGCGTCGCGAAATCTCGTTGAGGTTCAAAAGGCGTACCCCAGGCGCTGAAGCGCGTACGTCCCGGAAAGTTCATCGGCACGAGTGAAACTCGTGCCCTTCCCGGTCGTAAAGGAAGGTCATGGACGAACGAGGCGTACCGGTAGTAAAGAAATTGAGTTCAGCAATTCAATGATTGGAGGATTGGGAGCATGGCGTGGATTCGAACGGTACCGATGACGGGTACGGACGAGAAGCTGCAGAAGGCGATTGAGGGGCAGCGGGCGCTTTATCCCAGGGAGTATGGAGAGCCGGTGCATCCCGACGCGTCGGGAGGGTCGTCGATTGTGGCGTCGCATGCGCTGATTCCGGAGGCGCTGTATCACGCCTTTGGGACGTTTGGGGCGCTGATGTCGCCGGAGCTGCCGTTGAGCCGGCGACAGCATGAAATGATCGCGACCATGGTTTCAGTGACCAACCGGTGCGTATATTGAATTGAATCGCACGCAGAGTTTCTGCGCAGGGTTACGCTTGATCGAGGGTTGGTGGAGGCGCTGGAAAAAGATTATGCGACGGCTCCGATCACGGCGCAGGAGCGCGTGATGCTGGATTATGTGGTAAAGCTGACGAAGGATGCGACCAAGGTCTGGAAGGATGACATCGAGGGACTGAGGGCGGTCGGATTTGACGATCGAGGAATCTTGCAGATTACGCTGATCGCGTCATGGTTTAACTATATTAACCGTGTGGCAGATGCGCTGGGGGTGGGGCGGGAGTGAAGGTTAAGAAGCTTGACGGCTGACAAGCATCTCGGCTAAACCGTGCGTAGTGCCTCCGCCTGTCGTATGCTCCGGACTACCGTGTGCGCGAGGCTTTCGACTACGGCGACATCACCCTCATCAAAGTTGAAGGGCTGTGGGGCGAAGACCATCAGCAGGCCGATTGTATCGCGCTCGTAGCGGACCGGCGCGGCCAAAATCGATCGCACTCCGAGCTTGCGGCAACTTCCCAAATCCACGCGGGAATCGATCTCTGAGTCGTCGCAGCGCAAGGAGCGCGCTTCGCGAAAACATTCTCCTGAGAGTCCGGAGTTCACGTCGAGCCGCGCGCCGAGAGCGGGGGCACAGTCGCCGATACTGGCCCGGCAGATGACCGCGCCCTTGTGAGCCAATGCAATTGCCGCAGCAGCGCCGCGGGTCAGCGATCGCGCGCGTTCGCCAATCAGTTTCAATGTAGCAGTCAGATCGTTGCCCAGCGCCTTGAATTCGTACTGCATGGTGGCCGAGGTCTCGGCGGTGATTTCGAGTGTGTTCGCTGATCCCGCTTCGAGGCTCACCACCATGGGAGGCCGTTCGGAGCCTCCGATTGTTCCTGGCGGTCCCCATCCCCACTCGCGGGTTCGCGTTATTTTGGGTGCGATTTGACTGGGTGCGCCTGCATTCATCGTGAGCCACTGGTTCAGCCGCCCGCGCGCTTCTTCGGGCAGGTCGGAGAAGCGGACGCCTGCGCGGCCAAGTGCGTCGGCCCAGGCAATGTATCCGGTGGTCTTCATGAGTGCGTCTGAGCCTGAGAGATCCAGCTCGAGCTTCACTCTGCGCCCGCGATTATCATCGTCGATACGGTCATTCATTTGCATTGCGAGGCCGGCCTCGCTCAAATCCAGAATCATGCCGCCACTAACGCCATCGAAGCTGGCAAAGGCCGGTGCGTGTACGATTTGCCGCCAGCATCTGCGCCGTTCGCCAGAATCCACACGTCTCTCCATAGGCTTTTTAAGATGATGAGTTCGGTGAGTCGCGGAGGAAAGTGCCAGCGCAGGTTCCTCAGGTTCTAGAACTCGATATGGGCGCGGAAGCTGGGGACCAGGACTGGGCCGCGGTCGCGGTTGTAGCCGGGATTGTTGATGTGCTGGAGGCCGGGAGCGAGATAGATGCCGCGCCAGACGTGGACGGTGTAGTAAGACTCGACGATGTTTTCGCGTCCGTAGTTGAGGTGGCCGTCGCCGAGGAGGAAGCCGAGGCCGCCATCGGCGAGGTAGGTTTGATGATCCTTTTTGATGGCGTTGGAGATGAAGGCGATGCCGGCGCGGTCTTGTTTGCGATGCCACCACGCGCCGCTGGCTCCGACGCCTTCGGCGAAGGTTTGGTCGACTTCGGTGTAAGCGAAGGATTCGGTCTTGCCGTTGTCCCAGCCGAAGCGGGCGAAGACGGTGAGGTAGTGGGTGAGATTTTGTTCGAGGTTGATGCCGAATCCGTATTTGCGGCTGATGTGCCACGGGTGAGCGGTGATGTCGGGGACGGGAGTAATGCCGGCTTCGAAGTTGGAGACGGCGTCGCGATAGATGCCCATGTTGGCATAGTTGGTGTAGGCGAGAAGACGAATGACGCCGGTTTTTCTGGGAATGAATCCGTGACGCAGTTCGTATTCGAAATTCTCGGAGTGGGCCTGCCAGGGCTTCCAGACGAGGTCGATTCCATTGGCGATTTTGGGCATGAGCGCTTCGGCGAAGCGGAAGCCCCAGTTGCGGTCTTCGAAGTCGGCGGTGAGGCCGACGGTGTAGCCGCGAGTGTCAGCGGCGTAGTCATAGGCGCCGTTGTTGTCGGTGGTCCAATTGATGAACTGGAAATGGGTATCGGAGCCGACGGAATTGAGATCGAAGAAGTCGGGCATACCGAATTTGCCGAAGCGGAGTTCGAGGCGGCGGCGGGGAAGCTCGTCGAAGAGAGAGAGAAAAGTGCGTGTGTTCTCGACTTTGTCCTTGCTGAGAGCGAAAACTTTGTGGATCATGGCGCGGCCGGCGTAGGGCGCCTTGCTGAGAAGCGGGTTGCGGACGATATCGAGATCGGTGTTGCCGGCGAGTCCGAAGCCTTGAGTCAAGGCGGCGCCGCCGGCTTCTTCGAGGTCGAAGAGAAGTTCGGTGGAGTTGTTGAGGCGAACTCCGGTGTAGAGAGTGAGGATGCGAGAGGTGGCTTTTTCGTAGTTGGGGCTGAGGCTGTGCGGACCGCTGTAGAGAGCGCGGAACGGAGGGTGCGTTTGAAAAATGAAGTTGGCCTGGCCCGAGAGCCAGAAGCGATTGTTCTTGAAGTGAGGGAGCATGGACTCAGGGTCAGGCGGACCGGAGAGGGCAGGATCAGTGGCAGGGTGTTGAGTGTCGGCGGAGATTGTGGTGGGAGCAGCATCGGACTGCTGAGCAGACGTGAATGGGGGGCAAAGTGCGGCCAGCACGCAAAGCAGAAAAGGGTAAAGCCGGGCAGGGCCAAGTGGGCCCACGTGAGGCTGCGGGCGGCTACAGGCGGGAGCGTTGCGAGAACTGGCGGACTGGACCATGTTAGAAATGACTTTCACTTTCATAATTACCCATTAAAAGGAATTGCAGACCAACCCACATAGCGAGTCACCAAGCCCAGTGATGTTGGCGCCCGCCGTCAGAGAATGCATTGCGACGGCTAGGGCCAGACCGTTTGTTCAAGGTAGAAGCACAACCGAGCGAAATGCAGGTTGAGCGAAAACGTATTGAACGCCCAGCGCGCAAAGCAACCAAACAAGCGATGCGACCTAGAGCCATCCTCGCCGGGGGACAATGAATGTCAATATAGCAGGTTAAGTTAACTATGGTTAACCCAATCGGCCATGCCGTTGCAGCATTTCGCGCCGCCGCTCTGGCTAGTGAGCCTACGCAAGGACCATTAATGCTGGGTTACAGAGGTGCCAGTTCGCATCTGCGAGAGCAATATGTTCCAGGGGGATGGGAAGTGGATTTTCCGCCGGACTTCTTGTAGCATACCCCCCTGTGGTATTGGAACGCAATATTTAACCAAGGACGAGAAAAATGCGAGCTAAGGTTCCAGCCATCTCGAAGGAAAAGCAGAAATTATTGTTTCGGATTAAGCGGATTCGGGGCCAGTTCGCAGCCGTGGAGCGAGCATTGACGGCGGGCGAAGAATGCGCGGATATTTTGATGCTGCTGGCGGCGATTCGCGGGGGAGTGAATGGATTAATGGCGGAGATTCTGGAGGATCACATCCGGCTGCATATGATGAATCCGGATCATGAGATGGAGTCGCCCGAGGAGTTGGGTGAGGATTTGATCGGGCTAGTGCGGGCTTATTTGAAGTAAGGGAGAGCCTTGGCGCTGATGATTCGTTTTCGGTGGCGTGAGAGGACCTGGTAACCACAAAGGGCACTAAGGTTACTAAGGGGCGAACGCGTGGTAAGTGCGGGGGAAATAAAAAAGGACAGCCCGGAGCCCCCGAAGCCGTCCCTTGGAACCCTCCCGGTTAGAAGGGCAACGTGATGAGGTGAAGTTACCGGGAGCATGTTGCGGGAATGTGGCGGGCGGGTGAATATCTGGTTAATTTGGCGGGCGCTGGGTATATTGGTCGGTCGGCTCAAGGCTGAACGAGGTCGCGCTTTAAGTGATTCCGAAGCGGCCTTGATATGCACGCGAGATCCCTCGCTCCGCCTGAAAAACGGCTGCGCTCGGGATGACGCATTTTGTTTGGCGGACAGGGGAAATTGGCGATGGAGACCACAACTTCAAGAAAAAATGAGCAATCGCGGAGGCTGCAGGAGCGCGCGGCGAGCATGATTCCTGGCGGAGTGAACTCTCCGGTGCGGGCGTTTGGATCGGTGGGCGGAGAGCCTCCATTTATTGTGCGGGGGAAGGGGTCGCACATTTGGGATGCCGACGAGAACGAATTTATCGATTACGTGGGATCGTGGGGGCCGTTGATTCTGGGGCACGCCGCGCCTGATGTGTTGGATGCGATTGTGGGAGCGACGGTGAATGGGACGAGTTTTGGAGCGTCGACGCCCGCGGAAGCGGACCTGGCGGAGTTGGTGATCGGGGCGTTTCCGGGGATGGAGAAAGTTCGGTTCGTGAGTTCGGGAACCGAGGCGACGATGTCGGCGATCCGGCTGGCGCGGGCTTATACCAAGCGAAAATATATTGTGAAGTTCGAAGGTTGCTACCACGGGCACTCGGATTCGCTGCTGGTGAAGGCGGGGTCGGGAGTGGCGACGCTGGGAATACCGGGGTCGGCGGGTGTTCCGGAGGAGTTTACGCAGTTCACGCTGGCGCTGCCGTTCAACGACGTGAAAGCGGTGGAGTATGCGTTCCAAAAATTTAAACATCAGATTGCGTGCGTGATCGTGGAGCCGGTAGTGGGAAATATGGGATGCGTTCCGGCGGCCGACGATTATCTGGTGGCGCTGCGATTGATCACGGAGCGGGAGAAGTCGGTGCTGATTTTTGACGAGGTGATGACGGGGTTTCGCGTGGCGTTCGGCGGGGCGCAGGAGTTGTATAGCATTCGTCCGGATTTGACGACGATAGGGAAGATTATTGGCGGCGGTTTGCCGGTTGGTGGGTACGGCGGGCCGAGCGAGATTATGAACCTGGTGGCGCCGCTGGGGCCAATGTACCAGGCGGGGACGCTCTCGGGGAATCCCTTGGCGATGGCGGCGGGATGCGCGACGCTGAAACATCTGAGAGATCATAAGAATGAAATTTATCCGCAGATTGATAAGTTGAGCGGGGAGTTAGTTGAGGGCGTGGCGGCGGCGGCGAAAGATGCGGGAGTGAAGCTTTGCTACAACCGCGTGGGGTCGATGTTTACATGGTTTTTTACGGCGGGGCCGGTGACGAATTGGGATTCGGCATCGAAGGCGGATACGAAAGCATTTGGGAAATTTTTCCGGGGGATGCTGGATCGTGGAGTGTATTTGCCTCCGTCGCAGTTTGAGGCGGCGTTTTTGGGAGCGACGCATACGGGTGAGGATGTGCAACAGACGGTGGAGGCGGCGAAGGGGGCGTTTGAGGGGATGGGCAGAGGCTGATTCGGGACGGGAATGCGCAGAGCGGTTCCCCCTTATTTGTGCGCCTTCAGCATTTGCGGGATGGTGGTGAATTTGTATCCTTCATTTTTGTAACGTGTGAGTAGGTGATCGGTGGCGAGGACGGTTTGGGAGCGATCTGCGCCGAGCTGTTTGTGACCTCCGTCGTGGAGGAGGATGACGTTGCCGCCGCGGATGTGTTTGGAGATATTGCGTTCGATTGTGGCGGCGGGTGGGGCGTTCCAGTCGTAGCCGGTGATGTTCCACATGATGGGTTCGAGGCCGAGTTCACGGGCGATGCGGAGAACCGCGGGACGGCGTCCGCCAAAGGGTGGGCGGAAGAGGCTGGAGGATTGGCCGGTTGCATCTTCGAGGGCGGCGCGGCATTGGGAGAGTTCGTGACGGATTTCTGTTTCGCTTTTTAGCGTTAGCAGGGGATGGGTAAAGGTGTGATTGCCGATGTCGTGTCCGGCTTGAACGAGGGCGCGGACGATTTCCGGGCGCTGGTGGACGTAGCGGCCGATCAGGAAAAAGGTGGCGTGGACGTTGTGGCGGGCGAGGACTTCGAGCAGGCGAAGGGTGTGCGGGTCGTTGGGGCCGTCGTCATAGGTGAGGGCGAGTTGGCGTGAATCCGGGGAGAGGCCGGTGAAGGTTTTTCCATACCATTGGCCGGTGGGAGCCATGGATTGGTAGCCGGCGGCGACCGCGGCGGTTGTGACGACTGCGCCGGTGAGGGCGATGGCGAGCATGGGGGGATTCTATTGCATTGGGTGATTTTGTGATTGGGCGATCGGGCGATTGAATTTCGTGCGCGGTAACGCAGGGCCGCCCCTCCATGCCAGGTTTCGTGCAAGCTGATAGAGATCCTTCGACTTCGTGAATCCTTCGCTCTGCGAAGGACTCACTGCGCTCAGGATGACAAATTGAAATTATGGAGTCGAGACATCGGTCAATCACGCAATTTCTTCTGTTAACTCTTCGCACAATTGCCACTCGGCGGCATACGAGATATCCTGCACCTTCCGAAATATTGCGAAACTATGGCGAATCTTTTTGAGCTGCCCCGTTACATTGCGGTGGAAGGTCCGATCCGGGTGGGTAAGAGCACGCTAGCGCGGCTGCTGGCGGAGCGGCTGAATGCGCAGCGGGTGATGGAGCCGGAGTCGAATCCATTCTTGGGCGCGTTTTACGAAGGCGAGCGGGGCGCGGCGTTTCAGGCGCAGTTTGCGTTTCTGGTGCGGCGCTTTGAGCAATTGCAGGCGCTGGATTTAGGGCCGACGTCGCAGAGGACGGTGGTGGCGGATTACATCATCGAGAAAGATAAGCTGTTTGCGTGCTTGAACCTGACGGATCCGGAGCTGGATACCTACAACCGTTATTACAATCACTTTCGGGAAAAATTGCCGACGCCGGATTTAGTGATTTATTTGCAGGCGACGCCGGAGGTTTTGAAGAAGCGGCTGCGGAAGAAGAACGCGCCGGGCGAGAAGGCGGTGAGCGACGAATATCTGGAAGAAGTGGTGAAGGCGTATGAGCACTTCTTTTTTCATTACACGTCGTCGGATCTGCTGATTGTGAATACATCCGATATTGATTTTGTGGATCGCAATGAGGATTTGCAGGAGTTGTTGCGGAAGGTGACGGAGCCGATCAAAGGGACGCAGTATTTTCTGCCGCTGGGCGGGGAGGCGGTGGGGGCGTAGGGTTCGGGCATTGAGAAAGCCGTCGAGCTTCGCCCCTATCGGACAGCCGAAGGCGGCTATCTCTACAGCGGCCGTGGTGAATCGCGTGGAGTGCTGTGCTCGCTACGACGCAACGGAGGGCGAGATTTTACTTTTCGTGACGCGGCAATGGGTAGACCGACAATACTTTCCCCATCTTAGAGAATTCCGGATCAGCGGTGACGAGCGAGGCGCTGCGTTCAATAGCCAGTTCGGCGGCGAAGGCGTCTGCGTGGCCTAGGTTGTGTTTTTGTTTCAGGGCACCGGCGCGAGTGGCGCGAGCCTGATCGACGGCGATGACCGCGATCGGCAGTTCATGGAGCAAGGTTTCGGATTGCCTGGCTGAAGCCTCGCCGTGCCATCTCCACTCCACGTAGAAAACTTCGCCCCAAGTGATCGCTGACATCAGGAGGGGCAGGTCTTGCCGAATGGCGGAGTCGACTAGTTGGCGAACTTTTTGCGCAACGCCGGGGCGCGCCTCAAAAAAACCGAAGAGTGCATTGGCGTCGAGCACATAGCGCCGTGAGCTGCTGCGGACGCTTGTCACGGTTTTTCGCGCCTGCGATCGCGTTCGCGTTCCCGCTCGCGTTCCAAGAGTGATTCTTCGAACATGGAAGGTTCGCCGGGCTTTGGCTTCAGAAATCCCATAATTTCGTCGAGTCGCTTTGCGGTAATGGGCGTAAGAACCAGCCTGCCCTTTTCTTCGGTCCAAGTGGCGGGAGTGCCGCTTTCCAGACCGAATTGCTGGCGCAGTTCTGCCGGAATGACGACTTGTCCTTTCGAGCTTATTACTGTTCGATAACTGGCCATAGGGCTATCTTACCATAAAGTAAGACGAGCATACATCGTCTTACCCACACAAGAATGCGTCATCGACTGAGTGACGATTTGCGGCTACAATACAACCAGCATCCATGAAGATGCGGAACAGGCTCTATCCGGCGTGCCGGAGGGGCACTGGAGGAAAGATGAGCATTACGCCAATGGGCGGGCGTCCCCAAGACGAGAGCCGCTCGGATCGATCGTTACTCTTGCAGAAGGTTACGACCTCTACTCTGCGGGAATTGAAACTCCGACACGAACCCATTACTTGCTTGACCGCTTATGACTACCCGAGCGCGCGGTTGGTGGATGAGGCTGGGATCGAAATGATGCTGGTGGGCGATTCGCTAGCGCAGGCCATTCTTGGTTACGAAAACACGCTCTCGGTCACGATGGACGAGATGCTCCACCATGTGAAGGCGGTGCGGCGGGGAGTGAAACGCGCGCTACTGCTGGCGGATATGCCGTACGGGTCGTACCAGGTGGATGATAAGGACGCGCTGAAGAATGCGACGCGGTTTGTGAAGGAGGGCGGCGCAGAGGTAGTGAAGATCGAAGGTGGAGAAAAACGCGCGGAGTTGATTCGGCGGATTATCGATGCGGAGATTCCGGTGGCGGGGCATATTGGATTGACTCCTCAATCGGTGAATGTGATGGGTGGGTACAAGGTTCAGGGGAAAAACCTGGGCGCTATTGAGCAGTTGATGCGCGATGCGGTGGCGTTGGACCGTGCTGGAGTGGCTTGCATTGTGCTGGAAGGGATTCCGCGGGAAGTGGCAGCGATGATTACGGCGGAGGTGGCGACGCCGACGATTGGGATTGGGGCGGGTCCGGAGTGCGATGGGCAAGTGCTGGTGTTTCATGATCTGTTGAATCTGACCTTTGCGCCGGGGGCGAAGTTTGTGCGGCGGTATGGGGACGCCAAGGCGCTGATTGGGCAGGCGGTGCGGGCGTTTGGGGCGGATGTGAAATCGACGCAGTATCCGAAGGATGAGGAGTCGTATCATCTGCCGAAAGAGACGAAGGCGGGCCTGGATACGGTGCTGGCGCGGAAGAGAGCGATGCGGTGAGCCGAGCTAGGAGGGTGCCGGGCTTCGCTCGCGGCGCCTAAAGGCGCGATTGATAAGTGGCGCTTACGGTATGCCTGAAGGCATACCCTGATACGAATCTCGAGTCCCTGTTGCGAATTCGACTTTTTCTGTGGCAGGCGGAGGAACTGCAAGAGGACAAAAACCGTATTAGACATTAGCGACCGGGTTTGCGCGCCGGTGTAGGCTAGAGTTGAGGAGGCCGATATGCATCTTCTTCCTGGGTTGTTCCTTCCGTTTTTCGGGTTTGGGTTCGTGATGTACTTTCTGCCATCGATTGTGGCGCTGGCGAGGAGCAAGCGCGATCTTCTCGGGATTGTTCTACTGAATTTTTTTCTGGGATGGACGATGATCGGGTGGGTTGTAGCGCTGGTTTGGGCGGTGAAGACGGATGTTCCGATGGTGGCGCGGTGAGATTTTCCGACGGCTGGGAATTCAAGCGGGCAACGCTGGGGGCGGTGCTGATCTCCACGATAATTGGTTTGACCGCGTGTACCCGGCAGAGCGCGGCTACGCCGCCGGATGCGGCGACTTTGCTGCAATCCATCGCTTCCGCCGATTCATCGAAGTATCCATCGCTGCAAGAGTCGAAGCACTGGGGCAATCCGTATCTCGTGATCCGCGCGGATAAGGTGGGACTGCTGAGCGGCGTGGCGGCCAGCGAAGAAGTGCTGCTGAAGCCGGAAGAAGTGTTGAATGCGCTGGCGCAGTTGCCGCCTTCGGCGTGGCCCTACGGGCGGGCGGTAGCGATACTAGTGGATGAGAAGCGAGCGAGCTCGGAGACGGATAAGATCGCGCTGCGCAAGAACCGGGGTATCGTGGAAGGCGATTTGCAAGGCGCGCATGTGGCGATCCGCTGGATTCCCGGCGAGTGACTGAGCGTGGATAAGAATTCCGCACGGCAATCAGTTTCAAATCAATGAAGATCTTCGAAACCATCGATGAGATGCGGCGCGAGTGCCGAAGTGTGCGCCAGCGCGGGCTTCGCATAGGATTTGTGCCAACCATGGGAGCGCTGCATGAAGGGCACTTGTCGCTGGTGAGAGCAGCGAGGGAGTCGTGCGACGTGGTGACGGCGTCGATTTTTGTGAACCCGACGCAGTTTGGGCCGAGCGAAGATTTGGCGAGATATCCGCGGAGCTTTGATCGGGATTGCGCGATGCTGGAGAAAGAAAAAGTGGATTTACTTTTTGCGCCGTCGGTTGAGGAAATGTATCCCGAGGGGGCGGTGAGTTGGGTTGCGGTGGAGGGGCTGAGTGACAAGCTGGACGGGCGTTCGCGGCCGGGACATTTTCGCGGAGTCGCGACGGTGGTGGCAAAGCTGTTCCATATTGTGGAGCCGGATGCAGCGTTTTTTGGACAGAAGGATGCGGCACAGGTGGCGATTATCCGGAAAATGGTGCGGGATTTGAATTTTGCGGGGGAGGTGGTGGCGTGTCCGATTGTGCGCGAGGCGGACGGGCTGGCGATGAGTTCGAGGAATGTGTATCTGAATCCGGAGGAGCGGAGACGGGCGCTGGTGTTACATCGGGGATTGTCGCATGTGAAAGAGGTTTGGGAAGGCGGCGAGCATGACGCGGGGAAACTGCTGGAGGCTGGGCGGGAACAAATTGTGGCAGGGACTGGGGTGCGGCTAGATTATTTTGAGATTGTTGATGCGGATAGTCTGGAGCCTGTGAAGAGTGCGGGCTCTGGGGCGCTGGTGGCAGTGGCGGCTTGGGTGGGATCGACCCGGTTGATTGATAATTTGATTTTGGGAGTCAAAAAGCGCTAACCACGAAGGGCACTAAGGGGCACGAAGGAAATCCTACGGCAGATTGAGCTAGGGTAGCGATTTGGCGATGGATGCGGGTTCGCCGGATGAGAGGCGGCCGCGCACAAGGGTTTCGATTTGCGACCAGAGGTGAGGATCGCACTCGCTTTGCATGTGGTCGGGAGTGAAGAAGCGGTAGGCCCAAGCTGCGTCGGGGCACTCGATGGGAGTCTTCTTGTAGTCGATGAGGTAGTTGCCGAGGATCTGAGTTTTTGAGGGATCGGCGGCGACGATTTGAGGCTGGCCGTGGATGATTCCGTGGGGCTGGTAGAAGTTGATGGCCTGGGCGACGTTGTCGGGAATGACGGAATCGTTCTGCCAGAGTTTGGCTACGCTATCGACTTGTACGGTTAGCAGGACGGAAATGCCTTTGCTCCGTAGATCACGGGCGAGGAGGACGGCGGCGGAGGCTCCCCAACTCTGACCGAAGAGGATGATGCGGGCGCGGGATTTTTCTTCAGCAGAGAGTACGCCGTCATGATTGGCGTCGAGCAGGTGGAGGATGGCTGCGTAGGCTTGCTTGCGGTGACGGTTCTCGAAGACCCGGACGTAAGTGCCTTGAGGGGCGGTAGAACGAATTTGCTTGGCGAATTTTACCGGGCCGTGGTGAGGGTTGTCGTGGGAAACGAACCCGCCGACGAAGCCGACCACGATATTCGAAGTAGATGAAACTGGAGTTGAGGGGGTAGAAGAGCTACCGGTGGCGTAAAGACTTGTGGGGAGAGCGAGGGCTGAGATTGTGAGTGCTGCCAGCGAAGCACGAATTGCAGCGAACTGTCGCATTCAGATTTCCACTCAGTGAGATGAAACGTTATCACCGGAGGATGCTGTAAAAGTCATCCGCAGTAGCGCGTTTTGGCCGGGAAACAGTCTACACCCAGAGGTAAAGGTGTACGTGGGCAATAGAAGGGATTTTTTGAGTGTGCCGCCCTTGGCGAGTACCGTCGAGCTTCGCTCGACTGGACAGCCGAGGGCGGCTGTCCTTACATTTTGCGGTTATGGGTTTCGGGGTTTGGGGCCGGATACGAAGGGGTTGGCGGCGAGGAAGTAGCGGAGGCGATGATCGGCAGCTTTGGTGATGCCGATGCGCTTCGTGATTTGGATTTTGCCGGGATGGAAGGAGTCTTCTCCGATCCATAGGGTAGAAGAGGGCGAGGTTAGGTCGCAGGCATTGTCTCGGGCGCGGGTGATACCGAAGGCTTGAGCGAGGCGTCCGGGACCGGAGGTGAGGCTGCGGAGATCGCGGGTGCTGCCGAGGGTAATTTTTCGGGCGCGCGCCATTTGGTCGATGCCGGTGAGTGGCTCGAGAGCGCGAAAGAGGACGCCGCCGGGTTTGCCGTCGGGCTCGCAGGAAACGTTTAGGCAATAGTGAGTGCCGTAGATGAAGTAGACGTAGGCGTAGCCGGGAGGTCCGAAAAGAACGGCGGTTCGGGCAGTGTTGCCGGCAGCGGAGTGAGAGGCGAGGTCGTTTTTCCCGAGATAGGCTTCGACTTCGACGATGCGGGCGGAGAGATGGATGCGGCCATCGTCGCGGATCAGAATTTTGCCCAGGAGGTCGCGGGCGACGCGGCGGGGGTCGCGGGAGTAGAAGGAGCGCGGGAGTAGGGTGGGAGGCACAGGTCAGGATGCAGAAGTTGGGTGGGGGAAGTCAAAAGGAGTTTGGGGAAGCGGCGGGCAATTACGAAAGCGAATGTTAATCAGGCTTCGTCCGCAATGCGAATTAACCACAACGGGCACGAAGGTTCACGAAGGTGAAGATGGTGAGCTTCGGTCGATGGGACAGCCGAATGGCGGCTGTCCTACATGAACCGTGGGAAGTTCTAGGAGGTGGGTTTGCCGGATTCTTTTAGATACGCTAGGACTTCGAGGGCATGGCCTTCGGGTTTGACTTTGGGGAAGATGTGCTGAATTCTGCCGTCGGGGCCGATCACAAATGTGGTGCGGGCGATGCCCATGACTTTCTTGCCGTACATGTTTTTTTCCTGGAGAACGCCATAGGAATTGGCGACTTTTTTGTCGGCGTCGGCGAGGAGTGAGAAGGGTAGTTTGAATTTGTCCTGAAATTTCTTTTGGGCTTTCGGGGTGTCGGGGGAGACGCCGAGTAACACGGCGCCGGTTTTCTGCATCTGTTTGTAGGTGTCGCGGAAGGCGCAGGCTTCGACGGTGCATCCGGGGGTGTCGGCGCGAGGATAGAAATAAAGCACGACGACCTTGCCGCGCAGACTTTTGAGCGAGACTTCCTTTCCGTTTTCATCCTGCAGAGTAAAGTCGGGAGCCTTATCATTGACGTTGAGATTCATGAGAGCCTCGATGGGGAGAAGTTTGAGCGTCCAGCGGCTTTGGGTTAGAAGGCCGACGGCGGAACGAAATATGTCCCGAAGATTTTTATACAGCAGATGGGGGTTCAGCGTCATCGTGATCGTCGCGATGGGGCTGGCGGCTGCGCCATGGAGCGCGGGACAGGGGAGACCACAGCTGAAGCGACCGGAACAGACTCCGCAGGAGAAACCTGCTGAGCCAAGGAAGAAGCCGGTGAAGGGGCCGCGGGCGGTAGGAATATTGCAGATCAGCGGAGGCAAGATGACGCTGATTCCGGTGGCGATTCTGGTGGAGAAAAAGTTTTACGATGCGAGCGAGTATAAAGCGGAGCCTGTGCCGATGGCGCTGGATCGCGGAACGGTTTATGAGGCGGAGCGGAGCGGGGAATCGCAGGGGCTCTTTACGATCAGTGGAGCGTTGCACAGCAAGAACCCGGGAAGTGTGAGTCCATGGCTGGGAGCGGGTTCGTATCTGGAGAATGGAACGGAAGCACCGAAGACCACGCGAAAAGCCGAGGATGTGCCGGTGGGGCTAGACAACAGCGGGGATGAACCGCCGCGATTAAAGAGAGGGAGTTCTGCGAAGGGGACGCCACCGGAACAGGACGAGCCGGGAAAGCCGAATACACCGAGTGGGCCAACTGCGCCGAAGGAAGCGGGCGCACCCGCAGCGACGCCGACTGCCGATAAGAGTACTGGACAGGCGAGCGCGGCGCAGTCGCCGGCGTCTACGGAAAAGAAAATTGCAGAGCAAGGTTCTGCGGGACAAAATTCTCCGGCGCAACGATCGAGCGATGCTGATTCGGGCAAGCCAACTGCGGAGAATTATTATCGCCCGGCATTGCGGCGAGGAAAGCCGACGCAGGCTGCGCCGGACGAAGAGGATGCGGCGCCGATTGTGAGTAAGAGTGCGGATGGCGGGAAAGCGGGCGCTCCAGTGACGGAACCGGTGCAGCTTGAGGCGGCAATTTCAGATGCGGGCGGCCCCGAGCCACGGTCGTACAAATATTTTTGGAAGGAAGGAGAAGAAGGCGACCGGCGGAAGCAGATGCTGGAACTGGCGGCGAAGGAAGTGAGGGCATACGTGAATGCGCGGGCAAAGGGAGAGATTCCGGCTACTGCGCCGGTCACGAAGAGCGCCGTGGCGGAAAAAAGCGGTTCGGCGTCGCGCAAACGAGGGGTAAAGCCAGTTGAGCCGGAGTTTGAGAATATCCAGTTTCGAGGCTTTGATGTGTGGACGAATAATCAGCCGGTGATGGTTTTGAGTGCGGAGGCGAGCCTGCCGGCGGGATTGAGCGGGGCGCTTGCAGCGGGAAAGTACAGCATCACAATTGCGGCGAGAACCGATATCTATGGAAATCTACGCAAACTGTACTCCGGAGTGACGGATAAATTCCATCTGGATGTAACGCCGCAACTGGAATTGGTTGATGTGGTCGACGCCGATGGAGACGGACGAGGGGAGTTATTGTTTCGAGAGACGACTGATGTGGGCAGGGGATACGTGATCTATCGGGCGACCGGCGACACCTTGTGGAAGTTGTTCGACAGCCTGGGAGGAGAGTAGGTTTGGTGTGACGGGCACGGATAGTAACGGGCAACGTAGTGGCACAAGTGGAGAGCTTCTCAGAAAAACCGCCAGAAGTTGCTAAGTTTCGATGCCGACGTAGCAAACGCGACCTACGAGGTAATCGGAGGCTGACTTTCCTTCTTCCATGGTGAGAACGTCGATGGGATAAGCCTGATTTTGCGGGCGCAAAATCAGATGATTGCCGGCGACCTCGACATACTTGACGGTGCAGGTATTTTTCTTGAGGACCGCATACATATTGAACTCGCCTTTGCGATAGGGTTTAAGCGAGTTGTAGTGGCGGTCGAGGAGAAGATTTGCGCCGGGCAAGAGGCGAGGATACATGCTCATGCCTTCACGGGCGTCAGCCTTGATGACGACGAAACGCTCCCATTCCTCGCGGTCGCCTTCGACTTCCGATTTCAATTTCTTGAGAAAAGCCTTCTTGAACTTCAGGATTTCCTTGACGTGCATGCTGGTGAGCAGGGGATGAGTGGCGGCGACGGTGGACTCAGTGAGGAGCACGTTCTGGAACTCATCATTACTGGGAGGAAGAATGGAAGCCCGCTTGTTCACTTCGGAGGGATCGAGCAGATCGAGAACGGAGAGATGCTGAACGGCGAGAACGCGGTCCATGCCTTCAATGCTGAGGCCGCGCTTACAGTTCAGGAAATTGGAAATGTGAGCTTGCTTGAAGCCAGTTTGCTGAGCCAGGCGGAGGCCGGTGAGGTCGCCTTCCTCGATGCGCTCCCAAAGTGCGTCACGCAAATTTTCCTGCAGCACCCGGAACTTCATAAGTAAAAGTATAACACGATCATGTATAGCTTAATGCTAACTGCGATGTGATTTCCACAGCGCATTGGGTATAACAACCTTGACTGTGAAAAGTATGAGCTATAGGATCGCGACACTGTATAACCAATTCGATCCCAGGGAATATGAGTTATGAGCAATATGGAAAAAAGCGGCGAGGAAAAAAGCTTCGTGGAGTTCCGGAGAAAGGTAAGAGCAGCCGAGGTACTTTCTGCAGCGATGGAACAGCTGTTGAAGTCGTTGCAGTTCAGCGGCCGAGTGAGTGTGGTGGTGCAGAACGGACGAGTGCTGAAGTCAGGTTACGAGGAGGGGTTTTTCCGGCAGCGAGAGGCGGATGGCGGATTGAAAAATGAGGTTGCGATCGAACCTTAGTGGGGCAGAGCTGTGACGTGAGGTCCGCAGGAAAACGCAATAACTAAATAGCTGAGCAGGCCATCGTAAGAGAAACGAGCCCTGCGTACGGTTTCCGCTGATGAAGCGGCAGCCGACGCAGGGTTTTTCTGTTTCAGGGCTGGCCTGGGCGTGCCATTCGAACAAGGAACGCAGGTTTCGCATTCCAAATCTGGCAGGAGGAACGAATGAAAAACAAACGCGAAGAAAGCGAGAGCGTCACAGAAGCGCAGTTTGAATTGAAGTATTGCGAACGCTGCGGAGGGTTGTGGCTGCGTCCGATGGGAGGAGGACAGATCTATTGTGTCAGGTGCTCGAGGGAGATGGCGAAGCTACCTCCGAGTTATCAGGCGGAAAACGGAATTGAGAGAGAGACGGATTGGGACGCGGACGAAGAGGATATCTACAGGTGGGTTGGCGCAGAACTGGATCCGGATGCGACGGAAGGTGTGGCATGAGCGGATGGGCAGAGTGTGTTGCGGCACAGGCAGAGAGGGAAGACAGACAGCCGCCGAAGTTTGCCGGAAAGGATGAAAAACAATTGCCCGCGAGCGCGCCGCCGGAGGAAAAGCCGTGGAGAGAATTTCCGGCGCATAATTTTACGGCGCTTCCTGGGCTGGGAGAATGGAACGAGAGTCCGCTTGATCGAAATCCAGACTTGTGGATGTACCGGGACCGTACGGTTCGATTGCTGCGGCGATACATGCGGTTTTCGATAGAAACGGGGCGATTACCTTCACTGATCGGCAGGGAATTCTTTCGCGCGAAAGTATCCTTTTACCGTGCGGTGACGTTCGAGGACCGCGTGATTTTTGTGCGCGACGTGGAGAAATGTTTAGGGCGATTGGAATATTGGGATCAACAGTTGATTGCGAGGGTGATTTTGCAGGAGCACAGCCACACGCAGACCGCTTATTTGCTGCATTGCTCGCGGAAAACCGTTCAACGGAGAGTGCAGGAGGTGCTGGACTTGTTAGGCGAAGATTTCTTGAAGAGTGGGCTGCTGACGGAATTGCCGACTCAGAAGGATTGAACCGGCTTTCGGGAAGAGGGCGGGATGGGTCAATCCAACTACGATCGTGAAGGCTCGCTGAGAGGCGGGCCTTTTGTTTTTTTCTGGAGCTTGGCTTTGGAACGCATAATTTGGCGAAGAGGTTTTTACAACAAAAAAAGTTGTCAAGGGGGTAATTCGAGCGAAAATCCTGCAAGTGATTGAATGGATGGCAAATATAAATTTGTGTTTTATGTCCCAATACCCCTTTGCAAAATGCTATTCTGAAAATATAGAGTCAAGAAAACGAAAAAGACTTTGAGGCGCGCTCACCAGCGCGCTTTTTCTTTTTTGGAGTGAAAATGCGCGTGCTGACGATGAGTGAGCAGGAGATGAATTCGGGCGATACAAAAGAGACGATCGTGGAAGAGGCAAAATTGGAAGCTCCGGTTGCAGAACCGAAAGCGTCGAAGAGCCTGGAAGAGGCGCGCAAGGATGTTAAGGCGCGGGTGCGGGACTCGGCGGGACTGATTGCGGATGGATTGATCGAGGCGGCGAAGGCGGGGCGGTTGGCGGAAGCGAAGTATTTGTTTGAGATGGCTGGGGTTTATCCGGTTTCGGAGGATACTGACAGTGAAAGCGGGGAATCGGTGACGCGGTCGATCTTAAAGAGTCTGGGGCTTCCGACGGATCGATTGGATCGGGAGGAAGAACGAGCAAAGGGACAGTGAATGAGGTGAGGCAAAAAAGGCATCGAGCTGCGCTCGATGGACAGCCGAGGGCGGCTGTCTCCACCTGAAAGAGACTTCGGAATTAGGGTGCGGGGAGATACCGTAGAATGAAGCGACGCGATGGAAGCGCGAGGACGATTGTTCCAGGATTGTCGGTTTCACCGCGGGCGCAGACGAATCGTGGCTTGGATCGGCTGCTGAGAGAGATTCAGGGGGATCGAGTTCCGCGAGAATTCGCGCTCAAAGTTCAAGCAAAGAGAAAGGCAACACGACGCAAGGTGGGAATAGACATTACATGGTTGACCGACCGGATCGCGGTCGGGGGCGGAATCTGGAATGCGGAGAATATGGCTGCGGTGTCGCGCGCCGGGATTACGCACGTGCTCGATATGCAGATTGAGTTCGACGATACACCGCTGGCTGAGCCGCATGGAATTGAAGTGTGCTGGAATCCGGTGGACGACGATTTTGAGCCGAAGGGACGGGATGTTTTTGAACGCGGCGTGGAGTTTGGGTTGGCAGCGCTGGAAGAAGATGGCGCCAAGTTGTATGTGCATTGCGCGGCCGGAGTGCATCGGGCGCCGATGATGGCGCTGGCGTTGTTAGGGGTGATGGGCTGGTCGGTGGACGACGGAATGAAGCTGATTGAGGGACGGCGCCCGGTCGCTGACTTCGCAGATGTTTATGTGCAGAGCGTGGAGAGGTTTTTGCGTGGAAGGTGAGAGCGTGTGCAGAGACGGAAACGCCTTGCGACGGTGCAGGAATTTCCGGAGAGACAAGGGAAGCCTGTGAGTTCGTGAGTTCTTCACTTCGTAAAGGACTCCCTGCGTTCAGGATGACAGCGATCTTGTAAGGAATTGAGGAGGAAGTATGTTTCAGGCATGCCGCCCTGCGGGGCGGCTTTTTTATTTGGGGCTGGCTCTGGTGATGATGACCTCCGTTGGGCAGGCGTGGGGCCGCGGGACATCTGAAGGAGAGAAGAATGCCGAGTCAGCAACGAGGACGAGTCCTGCGGCGACTTCCGCTCGCGCGGCCTCGGCCACGCCACAGAGTGGTCCTGCGCTGACGAGCGTGATCGATACCGTTTACATGGCGGATGGAACTGGAGCGCAGGGGACGCTGGTGATTACGTGGCCGGCGTTTACGACGGCGAGTGGAACGGCGGTGGCACCGGGTTCGCTGGATGTAACGCTGGGAACGAACGGGGCGCTGGACGTGGCTCTGGTCCCGAATGCGAATGCGACGCCGACGAATGTGTATTACAGCGTGGTGTACCAGCTGCAACCGAACGAGGTGCGGACGGAATATTGGGTGGTGCCGGGGACGTCTCCGGTCACGCTGGCGCAGGTGAGAACTACGCCAGGAGCCGGAACGGCAAGTGCGCCGGTCTCGATGCAGTATGTGAATACGCAGCTTGCAGCCAAAGCAAATGACAACGCGGTGGTGCATTTGGCGGGGACGGAGACGGTGACGGGAACCAAGAGTTTCGCGGCGCCGCCAAATGTGCCGGCGCCAGTGGGAACCGGAGACGTTACCAATAAGGCTTATGTGGATTCCGCGATTGCCACGGTAGGAGCGGGAAATTATCTGCCGACGGCGGGTGGGGCGATGACGGGCCCTTTGACGTTGAGCGGAAATCCGACGGCACCGCTGCAAGCCGCGGCGAAGCAATATGTAGATACATCGGTGACGGCGAAGGCGGACCTGGTGGGCGGACTGGTCCCTACCAGTGAACTGGGAAGCGGAACGGCTTCATCGTTGAACTGTCTGCTGGGAAGCGGAGCGTGGGGCCCATGCGGGTCGAGCGCGAACGCAACTGCGATCCAGAGTGTACCGGTGGCATCGGGCGCGCCGGGGAATGGGCAGGTGCTGACTTACTCATCTACTTCGGGACAATATGCGCCGGCGACGCCGAGCGGCGGCATTGGCAGCGTTTCGGTTACGCCGACGGCGAATCAGAATATTGCGCAACCTGGGGGTACACAATTCTCGAGCAATAACTTGGCGAACATCCGATATGTGACGCCGAGCTGGAACTGGATCCAATCGCCGAGCGATAACTTGTCTACTCCGGGGAGCAATACGATTCACCTGAGCCCGTGCCCGTTGGGAATCGATACGGCTTCCGCGAGCAACTACTATCTTTACGCGGTTTACATTGTGGGGACTGGAACGGCGGAAGCCGCTCCGGTGACGGGAAGTGCGGGGAGTTGCCCGCCGGGGGCGAGCAGCGGGACGATTGCGGTGACCACCAAGTATGCGCACGGTGCGGGATATACCGTGGGTTCTTCGACGGGCGGGATTCAGGAGGCGTGGAACGACGCGTGGGTGAATGATTTCGATAATCCCCCGTATGCCAATGCGATCGCAGCGCCGTATGTGAAGCTGGTGGCGGACACGAGCTATAACGTGTATTCGTCGGTTTATCTGCGAGGACGCGGCGGAGAGTTGGACGGAGCGGGCGCGATGATCGTGTGCTCGACGCGGGACCGATGTATTTATATTGCGGCTACCTATGCCAGTCCCGGGGGGCAGGAGCACAAGCTCTACAACCTGACCGGAACTTCGACGGTGAATCAGGATGGAGTGCAGGTGTCGAGCGTTTCGGCGGTAAGCGGCACGTATACCGTGACCACGGCGAGCGCGCATGGGTTTGTGGCGGGGGACGTGGTGGATTGTGAATATTACTCAAATGCGGCGGGACAGCATTGGGTGTCGCAGGTTCTGGCGGCGGGTTTGGGGGCTACTCAATTTGAAGTTAACTTTGGCAGCACCACATTTAACGGGGCCGGACTTTATACGTTCGGGTTCTGCAATATTTTGAATGCGTTTATCGAAGACAACTCCGATCACGTGGCGATACGGGAACTCAGCCTGCTGCAATCGGGCGAAGGGCTGGGATATTTTTCCTATGGAGTTGTAGACGACAACGACCAGGCGCTGGCGATTTCCGGGACAGGAAATCGGGGGACGGGCGTGCTGAAAAACAGCTCGAAGTTTCCGAACGGCGCATTTATTTACGAGAGGACCGACCAAGAGAATAGCGGAATCATTTATCTGAGTGACGCGGAATTCACAAATATCAACTGCGTGACCGCGGGAGGCAACGGACTGGTGATCACGGACACGGTCTGCCAATCGTTCCCGACGTTTGGAGTGCGGTATTTTGGCGGGCTGCAGCCACTGTCGATTTCCAATATGTACCAGGAGTCGGGTGGGGTTACGAATCCGCTGATGAACACGGGGGCGCAAGCCGGGATTCTTACCGGGGGAGGAAATGGATCGACGGTGACGGGGACATTTCCGGTTCAGGGGTATGCGCCGGTGTTTGCCAGCGGCGGAAGCGCGACAGCGCAACGGAATTATTTTGTGGTGCCGAGGAGTTCGGCGTTGGGATACGGGCCGGTGTTATTTGCAGGATCGGCGCAGCCGGCGAGCACGGGAACGAACATTCTAGTGCAATGGCCCTCGGTGGAGCTGCTGAGTTCGACGAATCAAAGTTTGGGCACGCTGGCATGGGATGTTTTGGTGACGATTGGAACGGGGGCGACTCCGCCTTATGGCAGCGGAACGTTTGCTCTGGCGACGGGGATTACGGGATCGTGCACGACGGGAGGAATTTGCTCTTTTCTCGACACGCAGGGGACGATCTCTGCTTATACGGTGGCGGCACAGCAATTTAATCCGACGTTCTGGTTCTGGCCGGCAACGTTTGTGCTGAATGGGACATCGCCGATTTTTGTGAATACGGTTGACGATGGAGAGTCGGCGGTTGCGTCGCTGGGAATCACCGGGGTGTCGATCGTCGCCAACGAGTGTGTTTCAGGAAGCAGTCCTTATGAAGATAGAAGCCCGATCTGGGTGCAGTGCCTGGGGACTAGCAACAATCCGTTTGTTGCAACGCTGCTGCAAGAGCAGGATGGGTTTAATAACGGTCCGGTGACCAATAGCAAAGGGCGGTTGAATTTTGGCAAGCCAGTGGGAAATACGCCGAACGACATTCTTACGCTGCAGGATTCGAATTTCGTCAAGACGACGGCGACGGCAGGGGAACGGCCATTGAACGATGCGGGAGATATGGCGATTGGAGTGGACCAGGCGGGGGGATTGTCTGAGCGGGCGGCGACTTCGATTTCTTCTTACATTGGCGTGATTCCGACAGGATCGAATTATGAAGAGAGGCTGACCGGAGCGAGCAAGACCTTCAATGTGCCGGTAAATATCAACGGGACCCTGACGGTGACGGGGACATGTACGGGATGTGGAAGCGGAGGGTCTGGCACGGTGAATAGCGGGACCGCGACAGAGTTGGCAATGTATCCCGGGAGCGGAGCGGCAGTGAGTGGGGACGCGGGCTTGACCGATAGCGGAACGACGCTGAACTATGCGGGCAGCAATGGGATTTCGGCGGCGGCGGGAACGTTCAGCGGGAATGTGACGGTGAATGGGCAACTGCTGGTGGCGGGGCCGTGGATGGTGAGTTCACCGATTCCGGGGACGGCGATGGGGGCAGCGGCGGCCGGGACATCGGCGCTGGGAATTTCGAATGATGGGAATTTTTATATATCGGCGAACGCGGGAACTCCGCAGAAAGTTGCGACGACGGCTTCGAGTTCGTACTTTTCGAATTTGGTGCAGGAAGATGCAAACGATATTGGAGAGTACAACGGGACGACGGCGCAGAATCTGCATGTGTATTCGAGCTATACGAACAGCTCGACGTGGCAGCGGACGTCGCTGGGATATGACGCGACGGATAACTATGCGGTAGTGAGAAGCGAGAATTCGACCTCGGGAGCGGCTCCGGGGTTGGGATTCTGGGTGAACAGCGGGTTGAAGTGGGTGATCGATGCGAGCAGCAACCTGAAGCCGTGGACGGACCAAACGTACAACGTGGGATCATTCAACGGTTCGGGAAGCGGTAGCGGGTTGAGGCCGGGGACAGTTTATGTGGCGGGGAATTCGACGAGCGGGAGCGGGTTTGAGCTGGGGAAGTTCGCCAACCAGAGTTATGAACTGTGCAATGACACGACCAACGGAACGATCGTGAATGGGTTGGCTGCATTGACCACGGCAGGGTGTGCGGCAAAACCCGGGAGCGCACTGACTAGCGGAGCGATCGGAGTGGTGATTGCGAATGCGGGGACGTCGGGCGTGGTGACGCTGGCGAGAATGGGCTCGGTGTTTTGCAGCTTTGACGGGGCGGCGACTGTGATCGGAGACTTTGTGGTGCCGTCGAGCACGGCGAGCAGCGGATTTTATCAGTTATGTCACGACGCGGGAGCGACGCAGCCGACGGGGATTCAGGTGCTGGGGCGAGTGCTCCAGGCGAGTTCGGGAAGTACGACGGTGCAGATGTTTCTGGACATGCCCGGATCGAATGTGAGCAGCAGCGCGGCGTATGCGATTCCGTGGTTTACGGCGCCGACGACGGGGACGGCGATCAGTTTTTCAAGCACGGCGAATAAAGCGGAACTGTGGGGAGTGGTGCTGACGTTTCCCTTGAGCACGACGCAGGTGACCTATTGGGTTTCAACTGCCGACAACAGCAGCAACACGTATGACATTGGAGTGCTGAACAGCGCGGGAAGCGTGGTTGCGCACATTGGGAGCACGGCTGGCACTACGTTCGCGCCGAGCATCGGATTGAAGACGTTGAGTTGGGCGGCGAGCGCGACGCTTCAGCCGGGCAAGTATTACCTGGCGATTACGAGCAGTTGCATGAGCTCGTGCGCGCAGGTTTATGGAGGGAGTTCGGCGGGGTTCAGTTTTTTGGGTGGAAGTAGCGGGACGGCGGAGAGCGTGACGGCGGGCGGGACTTTGAATAGTGGGATTACGATTCCGGCGGACAATCCGACGGAGGCGACTGTGATGGCTTGGGAGATTCATTAGGGATTTTCTGTCAAAGGGCTTAACAGGGGACACAGAGGAAGGCACAGAGGAGGAGAGGCATGAGCGGAATGATTAATCCGGAGGCGGGAGTGCCGACCGGGACGCAATCGTTTGAGCAGAGTGAGCGGAATCCCGTGATCACTACTTTGGGTGAGAGCGGCGGGCAGATTGGTGCGCCGGCGTTTTCGGAGAGCCGAATGACGCCGGCGGGAGGAGCGGTATCGCCGAATGCAGGGCTACAGAATTACGACACAGAGGATAGTGCGGACAGCGTGGAGGATGAGGCGGAGCGGGAGGAGTGACGCAGAAAGCTTTGTGCGGTTGAAGGCCATCGTCAATCCGATGGCCTTTTTTGTTGGGCACGCCTTAACAGGAGAGTGTAGTTGTGAAAATTCCTATCGAAGCCGCGAATGGCGAGAAGAGGCAAGGGATCCTTCGACTGCGCAAGAAGATTCGCTTCGCGAATCTTCTTGCTTCGCTCAGGATGACAGGATCGGTGTGTTCCATGGTTCTGGTGCTGGCTGCGGGTACGGCTTCGGCGACTACTTATTATGTGAGCTCGAGCAGCGGGTCGGATGCGAATAGTGGGACGTCGTCGGCGGCGGCGTGGCAGACGATTGGGCACGTGAATGGGCAGACGTTCTTGGCGGGGGACTCGGTTCTGTTTAAGCGGGGAGATGTTTGGAATGAGAGTTTGACTCCGCCGTCGTCGGGGAGTTCGGGGAATCCTATTACGTTTGACGTGTATGGGGCGGGGGCGGCGCCAAACTTGACGGGATATTATGCGGTGCCGACGACGGGGTGGGTATTGGTTTCGGGGAATGCATGGAAGGCGGCGCTGCCGGCGACTTATAGCACGATCAACTTCTGTTTGTTTGGGTCGATCTGGGGACAGAAGGTGGGCGCGGTGTCGTCGAATTTGACGGCGCAGTGGGATTTTTATTTTGCGAACGGGTATGTCTACGTTTATTCGGTGGGAAATCCGGCGATCTATTACAACGAACCGATTGTCCCGATGGCGCTGAGCAATGTGCCGGTGATTAACATCAATGGGAAGACGTGGCTGACGTTCCAGCATTTTCTAGTGAACTGGTTCGATCAGTATGGGGTTTATGTGCAGGGGACGAGCGATCATTTGGTGTTCGCGAATATGGAAGCGGACTCGATGATTCCGCAGGGGACGCAGCCGTTGGGATTTTATGTGGATGAGAGTTCGCCGGGGCCGGGAGATATCAAGATTTATAACGACGAAGCTCACCTGAATTATGACGGGTTTCGGGTTGATGGGTCGGCGACGGCGATCACGATGGTGAACGACAAGGCTTATGCAAACCGCGATGGGGCGCTGGTGGATAACACGGGGGCGGTGACGTATTCATACTGTCATTTTTATGCATCGAGCCTGGCGGTTGCGGGATCGACGGATGTGGAGTGGACGAGCGGGAGCGGCCCGACGGCGGGAGTGGGAAATATTGCGGCGGATACGGCTCCGGCAGTGCAGGTGTGGGAGAGGTATCCGGCAGAGGTGACGCTGACGGTAGACGACGCGGGAATGACGCCGGGAGCGGATACATATTATGCGAGCACGGTGTTGCCGGTGGCGGATGCCGCGGGAGTCCCGGTGGGTGCGGCGATTACGGTGGGGTATGCGCTGGCGCAGACGCTGGTTTCGGAATTTCAAGGATGGGTGAATGCAGGGCGAGATGTGGTGTCGCATTCGATTTCTCACACCTACTACACGAACACCGACGCCCTGGATATTCAATACATCGGCAGTGGGACGGCGGCGAGTTTGAGCATCAGCGGCAATACTCTGACGATCACTGTGACCGGGGCAAGCGATGGCGTGAGCTACAACCTGGCGCAGGGGCAACCGCGGGGGACGATATTGGGATTGGCGGAGGCTCTGGCCGCGACCGGTAAATATACGTATTCGTTTCTCACGCCGTGCCAAGGGCCGTACGGGACGGGATGTTCGGCATACACCGCGGCGGCGTTGCTGTCGCAGGATTTGGCAGGTGTGACGGGGCAGGATGTGAAGACGGCGGCTTATCACATGCAGTTGAATGTGACGCAGTTGACTACGGACGAGATCACGCTGTCGAGGCAGTGGATGACGGCAAACTTGACTGGGCTGCCGGCGACGCCGGTGTTTGTGTATCCGGGAGGATATGAAACGACGGCTATGCAGGGGATTACGGCTGGAGTGCCGTATACGGGTGCGCGCGGAGCGCTGAAAGAAGATCTGGGAGTTAAAGATACTTACGCCGACGGCTTCAATGCGCAGAACATTACGAGCTTTGGGGTGAATCCGACGTGGCAGGGATTAGTCCCGGCTGTATTGAACCAGAAAATTCAGGCGCTGGTGTGGAAGGAACGCGTGTGGGGAGTGCCGTGGGGAATTTTCTGGCACTTGAATGAGCTGACGAACAGCGATCCGGTGGGCGGGACGGAGATTACGAATCTGATTCAGGATTTTAAGGCGGGCGGGGCGACGATCCAAAGCAATACAAGTTTGGTGAACTGGCTGCTGACGGGGACGCAGGAGGCAGGGACCGATGGGAATGACTACTACAAGATTCCAGCGACAAGCATGGCGTTAGATTTTCGTCCGACGAAAAATTCGCCGGTGGTGGATGTTGGAGAGAATTTAGGAACCGCTTATGCGATCGACATTAATGGAGTGAACCAGAACAGCTATGGCAGCGGATGGGAAATTGGGGCGCACGTTTACGTTGGATACGCAGCGTATGGAACTGGAGTTGGACCTTCGTACTTCAAGGTGGGAGGGAACGGGGCTGCGGCTTGCGGGCCGCCGGCGTATGTGTGTGCGATCGTGACGCCGAATGCGGTTGAGGTGCAGGCCGCGCCGAATCTTGGCGGGCTGACCGGCAACAATGCGTTGGTGACAGATGCGATGGTGGCCGATGCGGGGATGTTTCGCGTGACGGATGGGAACACGCAGACGGGGGCGAACGCTGATTTTGAGTACTCGGTGCCCTGCGGAGGGTCGGCGGATAACAACGTTTTTAGTGTGCTCGATCACTTTATTGTGGTTGAGGATGACGGGGCGAATTACTTTATCCGCTACCTGAACCCGGCGGGGAATAACAGTCTGGCGCTGTACCCAAACCTGGACGCTGCCAAGGGGAATTTGACGGTCAACTGCGGGGAGTTTTCTTATACGAACGACCTGCTCTATTACGATCACGGGGTCGGTTCGACCGCGGTCATCACGCAATACAACCTGGCGGGATATAACTCGCCGAGCATCAGCAGCCCGGCGGCCCTCCCCACGCAGACGCAGATTGCCAATTTCGGGAATGCTGGAATCAGTGGAGTGCAGTGGAGAACCCTCGGCGGCATGAACCGGCTGGACAATGTGAATAGTGTGTCGCTTGTGCTGGCCGATGGGTTCTCGCTGACGGGCGGGCAGGGTACGGGCTGCATTGCGGCCGTGGCCGTGGCGAATGCGGTCAATCCGGTTGCGACGAACAATCTTTATTACGTCTATAACACCTGCACCGGAGTGGTGAGCGAATATTCCTACAGCGGATCGTGGAACCAGACGACGCTGGGGACGATTACTTCAGCGGATCGCTACTGCGTGCATAACGTGAAGTACCACGGGGGATCGTGGGTGACGGTGAGCGCCACGTTTGGCGGCCCATGCACGGGGTCGGTGACCGGGTCGGGCGCTATCTATTTCTTCTGGAACTATGCAACTTCCACAGTGATTCCGTGCGTAGCCTGCACCGGGCATGAGACGGAGTACGTCAACAGCTTTATTGGGGCGGAGAGCGCGAGTTTTGACGGATCAAACTTTCAGCAGATCGCCTATGCGACCGCGGGATCGGGCCTGGTGAATACGGCGGGTACGGCAATGACCTTTGTCTCGGGGATTCCGCCGAGTAGTGCGATGACGGGCGAGATTGCGATCCATAATGTGGCGTATGGGATTTCATCCTGCACAGCGACGGGCTGCACCCTGACTACGAGCGCGGGAACGCAGACCGGGGTGTATTACGACTATCCGGTGACGGCGCCGCAGGATGCGGGATCGTATGGCGCTCCAAAATTGATTAGCTTTCCGACGTTGTGGAATCTGCCGACCTGTACGGGGTCGAGCTTTCCTTACAGCAACCAGCCCTGCCTGGAGACGCCGCTGGATAATCATTTGAACTCGAACAGCGATCCGGGCAATGACACGGGGATGGTTTTTTATTCGAGCACGACTTATAGCAATAATCACTTCCCACGGTCGATCGGAGTGGTATCGAGTTCGGGCAGCACGTTGACGCTGCTCTATGGCGGACAATTTGCTCCGAGTTGGGTGGGGCACAACCTGATTCTGAATAATGCGAACTATACGGTGACGGGATATACGTCTGCGACACAGATTACGGTGTCACCGCCGCCGGGGACGCTGGGGAGCGCGAACTACTACTTTGAACTGTATCCAGGCGGAGGGTACGACGAGGTGGAGGGGGTGGTGGGCGGAGGGTTGGTGCCGGCTCCAGGATTTAACTACCGGTTTGCGTATGAGTACAACACAACGCTCAGCCCCTATTTCAGCACCCAGAATGCAATTACGTCGTGCTCGCAGACGGGACGATACTGCCTGGTGTCGACGGACTGGCAGTGCGGGCTGGGAACGACGAATGGAACGGCGACTTCGATGTGCGCTCCGGACTGGCCGGCGAACACGGCGGTGGGATCGGGAGCGATGTTGTGGCCGGTGACGGGGAATAGCGCGAAGTATGTTTACCAGAGTTCGGGAAGTTGCACCACGGGCGGAAGTGAGCCAGGCCCGTGGAACCAGACAGTGGGCGGGACGGTGACCGACGGCGGGTGTACGTGGACGAATGTGGGAACCTACCGCGGGGACGTGGTGGCGGTAGTGATGCCGTAGAAAAAACTTTGAGCGGGCAAGATTGGGTTGGGCGCGGATGGTCCGCGCCTTTTTTATTTGGAAATCAATTCTCAGGAGTCGAATTATGAAGAAAGCGAACGTGGGCTGTGCGCTGTTGCTGAGCGGAACGATGATGTTGATGGCTTGCTCGACGGCGTGGATTGGTCAGGCGGAAGAGATTGTGGCGGCGCTGATCCCGGCGACGGCGAACATTGTGACTCTGGTGGCGACGCTGGAGGGGAACGTTTCGGCTGCCGATTTGCAGACGGTGCAGAATGCAGGGGCACAGGCGGGAACGGACTTGCAATTGATGCAGTCGTTGATCGTGCAATATCAGAAGGCGGATGCGACGGCACAACCGGAATTGCTTAGCCAGATACAGGCGGCTCTGACTGCGGTGCAGTCGACGCTGAACGGGCTGCTGCCGGCGCTACATATAAAGGATGCGACAACCGAGGCAAAGATTACGGCTGTGGTGGGGATATTGCTGGCGGAGGTGCAGTCGGTGGCGGAGGTTGTGCCGCTGGCGAGTGGAGGAGCGGCGCCACTGGAACTCGCGCCGGGGAAGGCGGTAAAGAGTCAGGCCGCGTTGAGTGCGAATCAGTTTGCTGGGTCGTACAACGCGACGATGACGGCGAAGACCGGGAATGCAGATGTGGATCGGGCGACGGAAGGATTGCGGATTCATGTGCATGGGAGGATTGAGCGATGGGCGAGTGGGGGATTGTTGAAGTAGGCTAGCGGCGGCTGAAGCAGACTTCAGTTCTAGCGGGCTGCGAGAAAAGTCGGGTTTCGCTTTTAGCGTCTGAAGGAGCGATTGATAATGCGGCACTTGCGATATGCCTGAAGGCATACCCTGATACGAATCTCGAGTTTTTCCGCAGCCTTTGAGGAGATTTGTGGCGTCGCTGAAGCGATGCGCCGATACGAATCCCAGGGTGCAAAAGCGCGCGATTATCAGCAAGGAGAAACATTTGGACACGAAGTGAGGGATGACATTGTGAGCGATGAATGGAAGTTGCAACATCATGTGCGTTGCGAATGCACGCGCTGTATCGATCATCCTTCGCAGGCGCGGCCGGGAATTCATGCTCTGGCGGACCGGCTGTATGTGGTGACGATGCTGGAGAATCCGCTGCGCTGGAGGTCGCGGTACTGGAATTACTGGATGTTCGAGCGCGAGTGCGAGGCGGCGGGCGCGATTTTATATACGGCGGAAGTGGCGTTTGGAGAGCGGCACTTTGAGGTGACGCGGTCGGATGATCCGCGGCATTTGCAATTGCGGACGCCGCATGAGATCTGGCACAAGGAAAATGCGCTAAACCTGGTGATGCAGAGATTGCCTGCGGATGCGAAGTACGTAGCATGGATTGATGCGGATGTGAAGTTCAGCCGTCCGGATTGGGCGCAGGAGACGTTGCAGTTGTTGCAGCATTACGACGTGCTGCAAATGTTTAGTCATGCGCAGGATGTGGGGCCGAACTATGAGCCGCTGACGACGACTCCAGGATTTTTATACAAGTGGGTGACGGATCAGCCGAGCCCGCACGATCCTGCGTTTATGGAGCAGAAGCCAATGTACGGTTATTACAGTGTGCATAGTGGGCAGTTCTGGCATCCGGGATTTGCGTGGGCGGCAAAACGAGGCGCGCTCGAAAGCGTGGGAATGTTGATCGACCATGCGATTTTGGGACAGGGCGATTGGCACATGGCGTCGGCGCTGGTGGGGCAGGTGCACCGGTCTTTGTATAGCGGGTACTCGCCGGCATATATCCGGTTGTGCCGGGAGTGGCAGGAGCGGGCGGAGAAGCATATTCGGAGGAATGTTGGGTACCTGCCGGGGCTGGTGAATCATCTTTTTCATGGAGCGAAACGCAATCGATCGTATGACCAACGCTGGAGGTTTCTGGCACAGTCGGGATATGACCCGGATCGAGATCTGAAGCGGGATTGGCAGGGGCTTTATCAGCTCACGGAGAGAAGTTTGCTGCTGCGAGATGGAATCCGGCAGTATGCGCGGATGCGGAATGAGGATTCGACGGAGGTGTGAGAGCTTTCAGCTTTCAGCTATTGGCTGTCAGCGAGGCGTCCGTGCAAGTTGTTATGCGGAAAGGCGAACCGTGGGGAGGGATGTTGATCTCATTTATCTGTTGCGGCGATTCGGGCGGTTGCTGGATGAGCGAATAGGAGAAGAAAGTGCGCGCGATTTTTTGATTCAGCACTGGCTGAGAATTCGGACAAAGGATGGAAAAAACGAGCTGCTGAAGTTGAACCGGTCGCAGCGCGAATATTCACGGAATTGCGGGCAGCGCAACATTGTTCTCAAGGCGCGGCAAGTAGGAATTACTACGTATGTGGCGGCGCGCTTTTTTATGCATACGATTACCCGGCCGGGAACGCTGACGGTGCAGGTGGCGCATAGCCAGGAGTCGGCGGAGGTAATTTTCAATATTGTGAAGCGCTTCTGGGAGAACCTGCCCGAAGCGTTGAAGGGGGCGCTGGTGAAGTCGCGCTCGAATGTCCGCCAGATCGTGTTTCCCGCCCTCGATAGCGAGTACCGGGTGGAAACGGCGGAGGAGAACGCGGGGCGCGGGATGACCATACAGAACCTGCATTGTTCAGAGGTCTCCCGTTGGCCCCGCGGAGGAATGGAAACGCTGGCTGCACTGCGTGCCGCGGTGGTGCCGCGGGGCGAGATCGTTCTGGAGTCCACGCCGAATGGGGCGAGTGGCGTGTTCTACGGGGAGTGGCAGCGTGCGGATGAGACGGGATACGCGAAACATTTTTCCCCCTGGTGGTTTGAGGAGAGCTATCGGGAGATTGGGAGTGGCGGGGTTCAGCCGCTCAATAAAGAAGAGAGCGAACTGGTCAAGCGACACGGACTTGACGATGAACAAATTGAGTGGCGCCGCAATCAGTGGAAGATGCTGCGCTCCCTGGGCGAGCAGGAATATGCGGAAGACCCGAGCTCGTGCTTTCTGGTTTCGGGAGAGTGCGTGTTCGAGGTCGAGGCGATTGAGAAAGCGGCGGCGAACGCGGGCCAGGCAATCGCGGTCGAGGATAACGGCAGGCTGACGATTTGGCTTCCGCCGCACGAGGGGAAGCGATACATCGTGGGAGTGGATACGGCAGGCGGAGGGGTGGATGGGGATTATGCTTGCGCGCAGGTGATTGAGCGAGAGATCGGCATGCAGTGTGCGGAACTGCATGGGCACTTTCCGCCTTACGAGCTGGCCCGGCGTGTCGCGGAATTGGGGCACCGATATGAGGATGCGCTGCTGGCCGTGGAGCGGAACAATCACGGATATGCGGTGCTGGTGCATCTGGTTCATCTGGGCTGCGCGAATTTGTTTGAACAGGGCGAAAAGTCGGGATGGCTGACGTCGGCGTCTACGCGTCCGGCTATGATTGAGAATATGGCGGCGGTGTTGGTGGAATGTCCGGAGTCGTTTCACAGTCCGAGATTGATGCAGGAGTGCCGGACGTTTGTGAGGCATGTGGATGGCAGCGCTGCGGCAGCGGAAGGGGCGCATGACGATTGCGTGATGGCGATGGCGATTGCGTTAGCAGTGAGGAAAGAGGACGCAGGGAGAGATGCGAAGAGGAAGAGATTTGAGATGAAATCTTTGGAGCTGTGAGTATCTGTGGGAGTGGGCCGATCGGGAGCAGACAAGAAAGCCTGTCGAGCTTCGCTCGACCGGACAGCCCCTTCGGCTTCGCTGAGGGCAGGCTTGGCGGCTGTCCCTTCATGATCGTTATGCTTATTCGCTTCAATTATGTTCATCCGTCACAATGATTGCTGCTCGGGTTGAGGTAAGATATGCGGCGCGATTGAAACGGGGATCGGCCGATTGCGGCTTTCGGGAGCATTGGCGCCCGCGCCACACAAAATTGGTGGAAGCAGTCCAACACGTGAGAAGGATGCGGGGCGGGGCGCAGGGACATTTGATGCGCTGCTCCGATGGTCAGTTTTACGTGGTGAAGTTCAGGAATAATCCACAGCATTTGCGAGTGCTGACGAATGAGATGCTGGCGACTCGACTGGCCGAGCGGGCTGGGTTGCCGGTACCGGGGACCGAAGTTGTTGAGGTTGGCGAATGGCTGGTGGAGCACACGCCGGAGTTGAGGATTCAGTTGGCGCACAATACGATCCGATGCCAGGCAGGATTGCAATTTGGATCGCGGTATGCGGTGAGTCCGCTGGAGGGGCAGGTGCTGGATTATATTCCGGCGGAGATGTTTGGGATGGTGAGAAATCTGGAGACGTTTGCGGGAATGCTAGTGGTGGATAAGTGGACGGGCAACGCGAATGGCCGGCAGGCGGCGTTCTGGAGGAAGTTACGCGAGAAGAAATATACGGCGGCCTTCATCGACCAGGGATATTGTTTTAATGCGGGGGAGTGGACTTTTCCGGACTATCCGCTGCGTGGGGTTTATGCGCGGAATGAAGTGTATGAGGGAGTGCGAGGGTGGGAATCTTTTGAGCCGTGGCTTTCGCGAATCGAGAAGATGGAAGAGGATGTGGTGTGGGGCCTGGCGGGGGAGATTCCTCCCGAGTGGTATGGCGGGGAGTGGGATGAGTTGGAGAAGCTGGTGCGGACTTTGATTGGGAGACGCGCGGTTGTGCGGGAGTTGATTGAGGCATTTCGGGCGTCGCCGAGGAGGCCGTTTCCGGGATGGGCGGAGCAGGCTTAGCGGGGTCGTTCAAAAATCAAAGGCTTTACCACAGAGGGCACAGAGGAAACCACAGAGGAAAGGCTTTAACCACTAAGGGCACTAAGGTTCACTAAGGGATGGCGGAGAGACGACAACTTGAGTTTTTCTTGCTGCGGTATGTGCCGGACGCGGTGAAGGATGAGTTCGTCAATATTGGGGTGGTGATGGTTGAGGCGAATGGGGGCGGATTCGCTGATGTGCGGTTTACGAAGGATTGGCGGAGGGTGCGGTGCTTGGATCCGCAGGCGGATGTGGAGATGCTGACGGCGGTGGAGCGGGATGTTCGCGGGCAACTTAGGTCGGTGTCTGATCGTGATGCTTTGCTGAAGCGGTTGGAGGATTCATTTTCAAATGTGATTCAGCTTTCGCCGATGAAGGGATGTTTGGCGGAGGATCCGGTACGGGAGATCGATGCGATGGCATCGATGTACCTGGAATCCGCGAAAGTTGGCGGCAGGCGCGAGGTGACTGGGAGGCAATTGATCCTGGGACGGATGCGAGAGGCGTTTGAGCAGGCTGGGATCGCGAAGTTTGTGCTTCCGGTGCCGGTGGCGCCTTATACGAAGCCGGGAGATCCGTTTGCGTTTGATTTTGGATATCGCGTGGGTGCGGAGATTAAATTGTTTCATGCGGTGTCATTGAAGGCGAGTGTGGATGCCGCCGTGATGCTGGCGGCGCGGTATCCGAAGATCGCGCCGGTGATGGCTGCAAAAACTGACGCCGCGCCGATCTTGACGGCGGTGATTGATGACGATTTGGATCGAGGACAAGAGAGCGTGCGATTTGCGTTGGGCATGATGGAGGAGGAGAGGATTCGGACTGCGACGGCGGCGGAGATGCCGGAGTTTGCGGAAGTGGCGAGGCGGGAGTTGAGAGTGTGAACGTCGGTTTCCATCCCGATGCACCTTTGACCGTGATCGCCGTGGTCTCCATCACCAACATTTGCCTTATGGTGATTGCTGCTTTTTATCGACCTGAGGCGACTTCAGCCAATGCGAATTGGCGAGTGAAGTCGGGCTTGATTGCGGTGCTTTTCGGATTATGCAGCCAGGTTCTTTATTGCCTGATGCTGGTCGCGTTGGTTCGTGGGATCGTGCCGTCGTATTCAGGCAATTCTTTCAATCATTTTCAACTTACGCTGTCGAATACGGGCGGGCTGCTTTCCATTGCAACTTTTGTTGCGGCGCTGTTTGGCAGGGGTTTCCGGCGGTATTCAGGAATATGGGTGGCGGTTACGGGCGGCTGCCTTTGGAGCCTGTCAGGTCTGGGGGCAGCGTTAGGCTCACTGTTTAAGTAAATTATGAACTCGTAATCGCTCGCGAAACCTAATCAATGAAATCGGCTCCGCTCCGGCGGGGCTTTTCTTTTTTGCTGCGGGCGAAGAGGCCCTTGCGAAAGCCGGCGGGACGCCGGCGCTACGGAAAAATCTTATGAACATTAAAGAGACGTTGCGCGGCGCGATGCGCCGGATTGCGGGAGTGTCTTTGACGGGATCGTCGTCGCAGGCGGATGAGAAGAAGCGGCGGACGATGCCGCTACCTTCTATTTTTAATTCGTATGGGCCGCCCGGCGACATTATGCCGAAGCCGACGGCGTATAACCTGCGGCGATTTTCGGAGATTCCGGTGCCCCGGAGGGCGATCAATACGATCAAGGATCGCATTGCGGGGATGCGCTGGAGGATCCAGCCGCGGCAGGGGATTGCGCTGGAGGGAATTCCGGATGGGGCGGAACGGGTGCAGCTTCTTACGGAGAATTTTAACGCGCCGAATCCCGATGATTCGTTCCGGTCGTTTTCCGAGCAGGTGCTGGAAGACATTATTGTCGGCGGATATGGGGCGATTGAGGTGCAGACGTCGGGAGATGCGAAGCGGCCATTATTGTTGTGGCCGGTGGATGGATCGTCGATCCGGATGAATCTGGATTGGGATGGGTCGCCGCATGGGCAGCGGTATTTGCAGGTGACGGATCAATCGGGAGCGAAGAGCCAGATCAAGCTGGATGATGACGAACTCATTTATATCCGGCTGAATCCGAGGACGCATACGCCGTTCGGGTTGGGACGGCTGGAGGTTGCGTTTGAAACGATCAACGCGTTTCTGGGAGCGCACCGGTATGCGTCGCGGCTGGCTTCGAATTCGGTGGTGCAGTATGCGCTGTGGTTGCAGGATCTGACGCCGGATCATCACGAGCGGTTGATTCGCTGGTGGCAGGATGAGATTGAGGGTACGGGGCGCGTGCCGATTTTGTCGGTGGAGAGCAAGCCGGAAGTCTTGCGATTTGGCGGCGGGACGGATGCGGATTTGCGATTGCAGTGGCAGGAATTCTTGTTGCGGGTGATTGCGGATGCGTTTGATCTGCCTCCGTTTTATTTGGGCGTGGAGGCGGACGTGAACCGGTCGACGGCGGAGGAGTACAACGACCTGGCGTTCCGGCAGGCGATTGTGCCGACGGCGCGGCTACTGGCGGAACACTTGACGCGGGATGCGATCCAGAAGCGGCTGGGATGGAACGATCTGGAGTTTGTGTTTGCGGAGCTGGATACGCAGGATCCGCTGGAGGAGGCGCAGATTCAGCAGATTCTGTTGCAGAACGGGGTGTTGACGGTGAATGAGGTGAGGAGGATGAGAGGGTTGCCGGATTTGGGAGCGAGTTAGCTTCGAGATTCGTGGAGAGAATTCCCTGTGGCTGATGAGTTGCGAAAAGCGGTTAGGGATCCTTCGACTGCGGTTGTGCTTCGCTTCGCGAAGCGCAATCCTCGCTCAGGATGACATTTCTGAAAGAGGTAGCGATGATCGATTTAAAAAGTATGGCGCTGACCATGCCGGAGGTGGCGGGGCATCCGAACCGGACTGCGTTTCATGGAGTATTGACGATGGTCGATGTGCCTTCGCAACGGGCGCCGTCGGGTTCTAAAGGGCACCTGGTGGTGCTGACGAAACAAGCGGCGGAGGCCGCGCTGCCATCGCTGCTCGGGATGGCACTGGACTATTCGCCGACGTTGGATCGCCACGATGTGCGGCGAAAGGTCGGTGTGATTACGCGGGCGGAGATTGTGGGGCGGAGTCTCGAGTTAGGCGGATATTTGTATGCGAGGGATTTTCCCGAGATCGTGCAGGAGATTGGGAAGGGCAGCCGCGGCGGGGAGCGAAAGTCATTGAGCTCGTCGAGCGGGGTTGTGTGCGAAGTTGAGACGCTGCGTGCAGGAGCGGGGCGGGGCGCGATTGAGGGATGGGCGGAGGGCTACAGATTGCGGACTTCGCTACGCTCGACGGCAGAGAGAATTCTCCGTCTAACGACTGCGTTACGGAAGAGCTCCGGGGTGAACAGATCCGGGAGCGGCGATCTGGCGACGATCCGCGCCGAAGCTTGCATGGCGACGGCAGGAGTCGCTGGGCTGGGATTGTCTTATGAGGTAACGAACGTGAAATTGGTGGATCCGAAAGCGGAGGTTTGGATGTTGGAGAAAGTCACTTTTACCGGAGCTGCGATTTTACGACGAGATAAGGCTGCGTACCGGGATACGTGGATTGAATTGAGTCGTCCGTAGTACCTAGTACCTGGCACCTAGTACCTAGCGAAGGGCCGAGGATTTTGGATTATTGAGGAGGAGCAGGGCATGAATGAAGAAGTAATGCAGCAGTTGATGGCGACGGCGGAACGGCTGGCGAATGCGGCTGAATCGTTGGATCGTGTGTTGGGGCGGCTGGATGCACAGCAGGATGCGCTGAACACGAAAGTGGATCGGATTGCGGCTGCGGTGGCAGAGCAGCCTGAGATTTCGGCACGTGGAGAAGGTGCGCGCCAGTTGCAGGAGCGGGTTGCGGAACTGGAGAAATCCAATACTGACTTGAAAGCGCAGGCGGCGAGGGCGGCGCGGAAGACGCTTCCGCCGCTGGTTTCGGCGATCCTGGCGAAGAGCTGCGACGAAGGCGGCAGCGAGAAGCTGGACAAGAGCGTGCTGGATAAGACGCTGCAGAGCCTGAGCGTGGAGCAGAGAATCGCGGTGAAGTCGGAGTTGGCGCGGGCGGGGATTATCGAGTAGGGATCGGTTTTGGGCGCGGGCGAATGAAAGGCACGACTTTGGTCGTGCCTTTTTGTTTGGGTTCGGGAAGCGAATACGAGTCAGCGGTTCGGAATGACTGATGAGCAGAGAGAACTCCTCGCGACGCCAGAAAAAGGAATCGCGGGCAAAGGGGTCCTTCGACTGCGAAGTGATTCACTCCCGTGAATCACTTCTTCGCTCAGGATGACAGGTGGTAGGGGAATACGGCGTTCACGCAATTGAATTTCAATCGCAGGAAAAATAAAGAGGAGAAAACATGAGAGGACAGTTTGTGGATTTGTACGCGTCGGCCGATTACCTTGGGCCGGGCGCGATAGAGATTAACCGGTACCAGACGGAAATCTTCGACATCGTGCGGCGGCGGGGAGTGTTCGGGCAACGGATCAATCAGGTGCCGGCGACGGGGCATCCGTCGCGGTTCTTTGAGGAGACTGCGATCAATGCACCGACGGCGACGCAGGCATTCGTCGATCCGCGCAACATCGTGCCGGTTGCGGGAATGCCGACACGGTTAGAGATGACCGTGCCGCTGAAGGCGCTGGTATCGCAACTCAACTACAACCTGTTCGACCTGGAAGTGACGGCGCAACAAAGCCAGTTCGCTTACTTGCAGGCGAAGGATTTGGCGGATTCGGTGGACGGACTGCTGCGCACACACGATGTTGCGCTGTGGAACGGGACCGATACGTCGCTGACTTCTCCGACCACGCTGCAATATTTTGGCGTGATTGGGCAGATTGTTGCGGGAGGGAACACAACGACAATCCCAACCAACGAGAGCATCGTGGACGGCATCAAGGGCACGATTGCCGCGATGGTTTCGAGTGCGTCGTATGCGGTGAGGCCGACGGCGATCTACTCCAACCCAGTGCTGTTGGACTTGATCGACCGGGAGATGAAGTCGGAGTACAACGTGGTGCTGAACACGGTGGAGGTTACGGCTGGACTCCGCGTGAAGGCGCTGACTACACAGGCTGGAGAACTGCCTCTGATTCCGGATTGGACGATTCCCTACACTCCGGGGTCTCCGGGCAGCTATCCCGTCTACATCGTGACCGAGGATCTGATCGAGTACCACTGGCTGAGCGATCCGAATCCGCGGGTGTTCAAGCTGGGGCTGCCGAGCGCGTTGACCCAGCAGATGGTGGTGGTGAAGTTTGGAGCGCCCGTAGTGAAGGGGGCGAACTTCGCGCATTACCAGGTAATTGTGCAGCGGTAACAATTGCCAGTTGTAAGTGGCCGGCATGATGAGGAAGCGAGCCAAACGCGCGATTGATTCGCCCGCAGAAGACGCGGGCGAGTCGCGCGGCTCGCTCAGATCCTTCGTTTGCGCAAAGGGCGCGCTCTCTCAGGATGACAGCCCGCTCGAGACAATCCCAACTTCTTGCAGTTGAGAGTGAGAACTCACTATGAATTATCTGGCGACGACGGATTATTTGACGTACGGACTGGATGCGACGACGGACCCCTCTTGGATCACGGCCGCATCGGGGATCATCGATGCGCACTGCCGGCGAACCACGCTGGGAGTGAACCAGTACGAGGAGCGGCTGAAGCTGCCGCCGGAATTGAATACGGTGCGATTGAGTTATCTGCCACTGGTGACGGTGGCGCCGTTGACGACTCCGATTGTTACGTTGCAGGGACGATACGGAATTCCGCGAAGAGGGGAGTGGCCGTTTCCGGAGATGAGTCTTGAGTTTGCGCTGGTCTTTTCGCTGCCGGGAATGTGGACCACGATTGATCCGACGACCATCGACATTTGGACGGACGGCGGGGAGCTTACGTTTCCGGTAAACGCGCTCGGGTTGTTTTTTAACGAAGTGGATGTGACCTACAACGCGGGGTGGAGCACTATTCCAACGCCGGTGCTGGTGGCGTGTGCACAGATTGTGAAGAACGCGCAGGCGACGCCGGGGCTGAACGTGCAATCGAGCCAGATCAATCAACTGAAGCTGCAATATTTTGGGCCGACGCTGGTGGATGACATGGTGAAGAGCTTGTTAGCGCCGTATGTCTCGCTAAAGGGCGCTTAAAAAAGAATTGGCCAGGGATGGATTTGTGCTGCGAGTTGAGGGGCGGAGGGTGCGATGGGGAGCGGAATCTGCGGGGATGCATTGGTGCGAGCGGCGAATGCGATGCTGGCGGCGCTGGGCGGCGATCAAGTGAGCTTGCTATTGCCGGCAACAGCGATGGCTGGCGATGCGGCGGGGCAGTTGGGGCTGGTCGATCCGGGAGTGCAAAGCGTGATTATTACGCCTGTGGTTTCACGGAATTTACCGACGGGAAATTTGGGACCCACGAGAAGAATTGAGTTTACGCTGCCGGCCTCGGCTTTGACGGAACAGTTGCCGACATTGGGGCTGGGTTCGGTGGAGGAATTGTTTGCGGCCGCGTTGGGACTGGTTTATGACGGGGATATCTTCCATGTTGAGACTGTGGTTACAGAGAATTTTGCGGGGACGGCTTACTTTTACGTGGTGACCGCGGTGGAGTGACGATCCGGCAGGGCTTCAAGATCAAAGGCTTCACCACAGAGGGCACTGAGGGGTACAGGATAAATCAGGCCAGAGGCTAATGTTCATGCAATTTGCCAAAGATAGTTTTTTTCTTGCGCTGCAGCAGAGGCTGGCGGGGTTGAATCCGGCGCGTACGGTGACGATCAATGGAACGACGGTGCCGGCGGTGCTGGTGCTGGAGAATTTGCCGCCGGCCTCCGCGGGGCCGCAGCCGAATACGTTCTACATCGAGTGGGGAACGGGGAGCGTGATCGATGGTCATGCGGGCAATCCGGCATTGATGAGCTTGCAGTGCGTGATTTCGTATTACACGCTGGGAACCACACAAAGCATGGTGGACCGTGGACGCTTGTTGGGGCAACTCGATGATGAATTGCTGGGGATCTGCCAGCCGACAAATACGGAGAAGTACGACTATACGCAATCTCCGGCTGCCGACCTGGGCACGAGCGTGTTCTGGAATCAGCCGACGTTTCAGGAAGCGACAACCAGCGGCGTTGAAGATAACACGCTGGCGTACCAAGGCCGTGCGGTGCGGCGAGCCATGTATGAGCAGGCGTATCAGGATGGGCGAGTCGAGCGGCGTGCAGCGCTCGCCGTCTTTTTCTTCTCGGAGGTAACGTTGCTATGAGCACTACTCCGCTGCGGCCCGCGATGGTGCCGGTGACGCGGCAAATGCGCGCGTACTTTGCTCCGGTGAACCGGATTACGGAGACGCCAACGATTTTCGATCCAGCGGCGTGTGGAGTGTTCCCGCTGGATTCACCTCCGGCACCTTGGCTGGACCTGGGATGGATTGACGGGTTTGAACGCCATTACGAAACGCCGACGGATGTTGTGCGATCGGGAGTGAATACTCTGCCGGCGCTGCAATTCCGAGGGCCAATCGAGGCCAGGGTGGAGTTCGACTTCCGCGAGTGGGGAAAGCTGCAAATGGCGCTGGCTGGAGGATCGGAGCATATGAATGTGCTGGCGACGAGTGCGAGCGCGTCGCCCGAACCTTCTGGAGGAACTCCACTGCCGGGGGCGGCGGTGCAGGCGGGTTCGACGGCGAACCAGATTGTGTTGGGCACAGGAGCGGCGAGCGTGTTCGCACCAGGAAACTTGATCGCTGTGGATGTGGACTATCAACAGCAGATTGGTTACGTGGGGTCGGGAATATCGGCGGCGTATGTGAGCGATCCGGCGGATGTGAATAATGATCCAAATTATGTGCGGAGAGTGACGTTCAACGTTGGGCGAGTCGTGGAAGTGACGGCGACTTCGTTGATTCTGTCACAACCCCTGCTGGCGGGAGCACCGGCAGCGGGGGCGTCGGCACAAGTCGTGGTGGCGTTTGTGGACCGGGAAGGTGGGTCGTTCTTTCAGGAGTGGTCGGCGCTGTTCGTGGTGGAGGCGGAAACTGGCGGGCGAGTGTGTTTTTACTATCCACGGTTGAGCCCGAATCCAGGGGTTGTGACGGGGATGAGTATGAAGTCGGGGGGGGGATTGAAGGCGCCGAAGAGCGGCGGCGCGACGGGCAGCGGTAGTACTGTCTCGTCGGGGAGTAGCGGGAAGAGTTCGTCGCAGAAATATGCACGGGAAGCGTTTGAGGAAATTTCAAGACCACTCAGTTCCGTTGGTCTGCATGCGTCATTCTTAGCTCTGCCGTTCACGGATACGAACGATGGGCAAAGCGTGTTGTGCTATCGAAGCTATTTTCCGGCGGCGATGGCTGCGGTGTATTGACGCAGAGCTTCCCGGATTGGAACGATGAGGAAGGTTAGGTTTTGAATTTCGCAAACTGTGACAGCGGGATTTCAGTCGAGCGAGCCAATTGGGCTGATGCCAACCTACAGGCAGCCTTTTACCAGACAAATTTGTGACCAACAGAAACCACCGGCAGCGCATGGTTGCGGGAGGGCGGACGTACGCTTTCCGGAGAAAGGGAGTACAGCGAACAACACAATGAAATTAACCATCGACAATCTGCAGGGACAAGGGCCGCAAGACTACACAGGAGCGATGGACGGGACCAATCCGCCCAAGGTGGAACGAAAAATAAATCAGCCAGCAGAGCTGCAATTCAGCCTGGTGGCGAACTCGCCGGGATTTGTAATTCCATCGATGGGCGCGAGGGTGACCTTGGGAAAAACGAACGGAAGCGACGTGTTCACGGGTTATGTAACTGCGGTGCCGCAGTATGAGTACCTTGGGTGGGGCGAGCAGGGACCGGTGTATCGCTACAACGTCGTGGCGGAGAGCGATGAAGTTTTATTGGATCGAAAGGCGCTGCCAAACCGCAGCCCTTTTGTGGCCCGGAGCGCGGGTGACGCGCTCCGGCGGTTGGCGCAGGACTTGCTGCCGGGATGGTTCGACACGAGTGCGGTGCAGGATGTCGATTCACTTGCGGTGTACTCGGTGAATCCTCAGAAGACCTTTTCGTATCATGCGGCGGAAATCGCAGTCGCAGCGCGGGCGAGTTTTCGAACGATGGGTGGAGCTCTGATTCTGGCGCCAGTGGGGGCTGCAACGTACGCGTTGAATGAAGCGGATGCTGATTTTTCGCCGGGCAATTTGTGGCTGAGCAGTCCGAACCTGCTGGTGAATGAAATTAGAGTGATTGGAGAAAATGAGCCGCAGGCTTACGTGCGCGACTATTTTGTTGGCAACCAGGTGAGTCTTAAATTCTATTTATCGCAGAAACCGTTTGCCCAGACCAAGCCAGCGTTGATGGACGAAGAATATTTGGGGCCGGGATTGGATCCGACAATTTGGGTGGTGAACGACCCGACGGCGGCGGTTTCGGTGGTGGCACAAACATTGCAGGTTGCGGGTGGAACAGGGGCGGACGGGCAAACCACAGTGAGCTTTATCGAGCAGATTGAACTGGGTGGGGCGCTGGAATTGCAGCACGGCGATGTGAGCTTTACAGCCGCTTCGAATGGGGTGTTGGGCGGACTTTATGCGGGTGGAATTTCGGCGAGAGGATGCCTGGCGGGATTTCAGATCACGCCGTCGGGGACAGGGTCAGCCATTCAGGCGCTGATCAATGGAAGCCTGACGGGATCGGCGATGACGACCACGCCGGGACATCAGTACTTTTTTACGACGTATGTCTATTCGATGGAAGTGTATCGATCGGGAGAGACCTACCACTCGTCGATGCACCCGGCGGGGAGCGGGTGGGGCGGAGCGGCGGTAACGGCGGATGTGCGCTTTGTCCTCGAGGTGCAGGATATTGATCCGACGAATCGCGAAACTCTAGTAGCGCCGGCAACGGTGCTCTGTGACGACGTGATCGAGAGTGCGCCTGGATTTTGTACCTACGCACTGGTGAATTCAACGAATATGCAGTGCAGCATCGCGTATACATACGGCGAGCATATTTCGCTGGCGGAGGTAAGAACGGCCGTGCAGCTTTCATCGACGGAATACGCGCCGTATGTAACGCAGCTTGTGGGATCACTTTCGGATGGAGCGGAGTGCGAGATTACCAGCGATCCTTCATTGGATTTTTATCCGCAGTATGTGCCGGCGCTGAACCAGTTGATCGTCGCGAGCTACCGGGGAAGCGGCCGGGCGGTCGCGCAGGTGCAGAATGCCGCAAGCGTGGCCGCGCTGAAGAGTGGGTCGGATGACGGGACGAGAGGTGCGGTGCGTGTAGCGAAAAATCCGGGAGCCAGGACCGATGTCGACTGCGAAAGTGCCGCTCTGGCGATTCTGGACGATACGCTGGGGACGGCGTGGAGCGGGACGTACGAAACTTGGAGCGACTTTTTACCGGGCGCCGCGGCGGACATTTTTCCCGGGGATGCGATTGCCGTGAATGTTCCGTCGCGTGGGGCAGTGTTCACGGCGATTGTCAGGGAAGTGGAGGTCGCGATTAGCGATCCGGCGAATGATCGAGGATTTTACTCCATTGTTTTCGCGAACGACCTGGCAGTGCCGCTCGGGATTGAATACGGCGCCAGCGCGATCACGATCGCATTGCAGGATATGCCACCTCTCCTACAGACAACTCAAGTGGGCGCGTATTACCAGCAGGATTTGACTGGGGCGCAGATTACGGCAGTGACGTCGACTACAGTCAGCGTAGACGCGGGCATGGCACCGCCGAGCGGCGGCGGAATCGAAGTTCGCGAAAATGATTATGGCTGGGGGCAAGCGAATGACCGGAATCTGTTGGGGCGCTTCAGTACAGAGACCTTCACCTTGGCCCGGGTGGCACAGACGCAGAATTATTATCTTCGACTGTATGACAATTCGTCGCCGCCAAAATATTCAAGGCATTCAGCGGCGCTGCATGTGGATTATCCGCTGTAAAGACTCTTTCGGAAGGAAACCAGGGTATGAGTGTCAGCGACAGAGAGTTGGCTTTGCGGGCAATCGACATTGAGTTCCAGCGCGAAGTGCTCGACAAGCTAGTGCGGCTGGAAACAAAAATGGATGGCCTGGTGGGGAACGGGCAACCGGGGCGGGTGAAGTTGGTAGAGGACAAAGTCGCCGTGCTGGAGCGCAACGATTTGCGGAACAGCGTTCATAACCGGCTGGTCAACGGGGCGATCAGCGCGGGGATTAGTGTGGCGATCGCCCTTCACAAATACTGGTTGAAGTAAGTAATCGGATCAAACGATACAGGAGAGAAACATGAGTACAGTACCGAGCACAACGATCATCACCAATTTGAAAACTCTAAGCACGTCCACCTCGAACACCCTGAAGAGTGCATGCACCGGAGGAGTCGACATGCCGGGAATGCTGGCGCTCGCGCTTAACAAGGCGCTCGAACTTAAGCTTTGCCTCGCTCTGCTTGCACGGTCGACTGATGGCGCTGACCCAAACCTGACGACAATCAACGATATCCTGGCCAGTCTAACTTAAGGAAACCACGGAGTCCGGCCTGAAGACTTGAAACTGCGCAGAGAATTTTCAAGGAGGAATTATGGATTTTCTATCTCAATTGTTGCGGGGCATCGCTTTTGTTCCCGCTCTGGTGAACGGAATCGAGGGACTCTTTGGTAATAAGCCGGGAGCCGACAAAAAAGACGCGGCAATGTCGTTCCTGCAAAATGCACTGGCGATGACGGATGCCATCGCCGCCAGAGAAATCATCGACCCAGTAAAATTCAAAGACGGGATTTCCCAGATCATCGACGGCACCGTAGAGTGTCTCAACGCTTCGACGTGGTGCAAGCAGCCATCCGCGCCCAACACCCCGCCTGCGGCCTGACCAACCTAGCCGACTTCCTCGCTAAACGTCTCGAGATTCTTCTTCACCTGCGCCATGAACTGGTCGGCGACTGCTCCGTCGATCAGGCGATGATCATAGCCCAGCGTCAAGTGAACCACTGAACGGATGGCGATGGAATCGTTGCCATCTTTATCGGTAATCACGAGCGGCTGCTTGGTAATTCCGCCAACGCCCATGATGGCGGAGTTCGGCTGGTTGATGATGGGCAGGCCGAAGACCGCGCCGAACTGGCCGGGGTTGGTGACGGTGAAGGTGGAACCTTCGACGTCTTCTGGCTTGAGCTTCTTAGTGCGGGCGCGTTCGCCGAGATCGGTGATGCCACGCTGCAGGCCGAGGAAGTTGAGGTCGCCTGCATTCTTGAGGACGGGAACGATGAGTCCCCAGTCGAGGGCGACGGCGATGCCAACGTTGATCTGCCGGTGATAGCGGATGTTATCGCCTTCGAGCGAAGCGTTGATGATTGGCCACTGCTGCAGAGCGATGATTGCTGCGCGCACGAAAAACGGCATGAAGGTAAGGCGGACGCCGTGGCGCTGCTCGAATCCATTCTTGTGCTTGGCGCGCAGGTTCACAATGCGGGTGAAATCCACTTCATACATGCAGTGAACGTGGGCGCTGGTGCGGCGCGACTCGATCATGCGCTGGGCGATGATCTTGCGCATGTTGGTTAGGGGAACAAGATCGCCAGGATAAGCAGCCGGAGCTGGCGGCCGAGATGGGGCCGAAGCGGGAGCTTGCGGGCTCGGTGCCGAAGTTGGAGTTGGCGCAGCGGCGGGCGCAGATGGTGCGCGCTCGACGAACGCCAGAATGTCCTGCTTGGTGATGCGGCCGCCGAGGCCGGTGCCGGAAACCTGCGAAAGATTGACGCCGTGTTCGCGAGCGATTTTGCGGACGAGCGGGGAAGAACGAGTTTCATCCTCGCTGTCTTCTGAGGATTCGGACGAAGGTGTTGGCGAAGCCGTCGGAGCCGGAGTGGCGGCCCTTTCCGTAGGGGATTTTTGAGCGCTGGCTTGGGGAGCTGATTTTTCTGGGTCTGGCTTCGCGGGTGCCGAGGCGGCTGGTGCTGATCTCGCTGGCGCAGCGGCCTCGCCATCGGCAGAGATTGTTCCGACAATCGTATTCACGCCAACCGTCGTTCCCTCAGAAACCTTGATGTCCTGCAAGATGCCGGAAGCGGGGGCTGGAATTTCCGCGTCCACTTTGTCGGTGGAAATTTCGAAGAGAGGTTCGTCGCGCTGAACTTTGTCGCCGGGCTTCTTGAGCCACTTGGTGATGGTGCCTTCCACAATAGATTCGCCCATCTGGGGCATGATGATGTCAGTTGGCATGATTTCCTTCCACGCGGCCCACAGTTCGAAAGCAGGGCCGCATGCAACTGGATATTATAGCGGTTACGAGCGGCAGTTGGGGCTATCGACGATGGCCGTTAGGATTGGTGACGGTCAGTCGGTGGCTTACTTCTTTTCTTCTTCCCCTCTGGGCGCATCTGCCCCAAAGCTCTTCTTCCAAAAATCCTGGACTGAAGGCGGAAGTTTTTCCATGTGCGAGAGCAGGCTGGTGATCTTCCACATATCTTGCTCGCTCAGAGTTTTGTCCCAAGCCGGCATGCCGGTATAGCGCACACCGGTGCGGATGGTGTAGAAGATGTGCCATTCGGGATCGTCGGGCGGATGAGAGATGAGATTTGGCGGGGGAGGGTAGAACGAATTGGCAAGGGACGCCGGCTTACGATCGAAGTCGCCGTGGCAGAGGGCGCAGTTCATGGTGTAGACCTTCATGCCGTCTTCCAGGTTCTGGTCAGTAGGCGGCAGAGGATTGGTTACGTGGGGCGCGTGCCGCTCCATGGAGGCGTCGACGGCCGTGTTGGCGATGCGGTGCTCTAGATGCGGCGGGGCGACGTTCGCGTTGGTTGGGATGAAGCCGAGCATGGCCAGTCCAAGCCCGCCGAGGATCAGTACAGCCAGAGTGATGATGACGCCGAGTATGAACTTGCCCACGAGTTCCTCCGATGAGCGTCTATTGTGTCAGATGAACTGGGTTGGGCGCTAGTTTTTGAAATGAGCTGAAGTTTTTTTGGCTCAGCTCGCGAGTCGCCCGCTCTCACACGGTATGCGGCCTGACTTTAAAATCAATAAGCTTTGAGCTTGCGGGCTTCTCGGACAATGTCTTCCACTTTCGGCAGGTAGTGTTCTTCCTGAGGCGGAGAGAATGGAATCGCCGAATCGAGGCCTGCGATGCGGACGATGGGCCCGTCGAGATCGTCGAAAGCTTCTTCGTTGATGATTGCCGCGATTTCGCCGGCGAGGCCTCCGGTGCGGGAGTGCTCGTGGAGGATGATGACTTTGTTCGTCTTCTTCACCGTCTGCGCGATGGCTTCGCGATCGAGCGGGGAGACGGTGCGCAGGTCGAGGATCTCGATGTCGATATTTTCTTTTGCGAGGATGTCGGCGGCTTCGAGTGCCGAGTGAACCATCGCGGCATAAGTAATGACGCTAAGGTCGCTGCCTTCGCGAACGATGTTCGCTTTGCCGATGGGAACGACATAATCTTCCGCGGGGACTTCGCCTTTGATGCGGCGGTAGAGATATTTGTGCTCGAAGAAGATGCAGGGATTGTTGTCGCGTATGGCGGCTTTGATCAGGCCTTTGGCGTCGTAGGGCGTGGCGGGGCAGATCACTTTGAGGCCGGGATTATGGACGAACCACATCTCGGGATTCTGCGAGTGGAATGGGCCGCCGTGGACGTATCCGCCGCTGGGGCCACGAAGAACTAACGGGGCCGGCGCGCCCCAGAGGTAATGCGTTTTCGCGACCATGTTCGAGATTTGGTTGAAGGCGCAGCCGATGAAATCCATGAACTGGAATTCGGCGACGGGGCGCATGCCGGTGAGCGACGCCCCGAAAGCCGCGCCCACGATGGCGGACTCGGCGATGGGCGTGTCGATCACGCGCTCGGGGCCGAAGCGGTCGATGAAACCGTCAGTGACTTTGAAAGCGCCGCCGTAAATGCCGATGTCTTCACCGAGGCAGAAGACAGAGGGGTCGCGGTCCATTTCTTCCCAGATTCCCTGGCGGATGGCTTCGAGGTAGGTGAGTTGCATAGGGTTAGGCTGCCTTATGATTGCGCTTGTTACAAATTGTACAAAATGATACTATATTACGTTACGTACAATGGGCCAAGGGAGACCAAAATGCCCGACAAACTTACCGCCAGCGAAGCGCGGCAGAACTTCTCAGACATTCTAAACCGTGCCGCGTATCGAGGTGAAAGGGTTGTCGTGCACCGCGGCAACAAAGCTGTCGCCGCCGTGGTTCCAATCGAGGACGTGGAGCTCCTGGAGAGGCTAGAAGACGAAATTGATGTTGCGGCGGCACGCGAAGCGCTGAAGGATCCGCGCACAATTCCCTGGGAGAAAATTAAGAAGGACCTTAAACTGTAGGATCGGCGGCGGTTGTGGCCTATACGATTCAGTTCAAGCCGCTTGCGCTCCGGCGATTGGAGAAGCTCCCGCGCGACGCGCAGAGGCGATTGTCCTCCAAGATTGAGTCTCTGCGGGACGATCCTTTTCCTGCGGGATGCAAGAAGATGGCTGCTGTCCCGGATGCGTGGCGGATTCGAGCCGGCGACTATAGAGTCGTCTATCAAGTTCATCGTGGAATCTTATTGGTCCTTGTTCTCACAGTTGGACATCGCAAGAATGTGTACCGATAGACGTTTTTCGCGAACGTCGCAGTGTCATTTGCAAAGCGTTGGGGCAGGGTCTACTTGCAGTATCTTTGAGGGTTGAATTCTTCGTCGGTATTTGCCCAAATGGCCCCACATACCCAAGTGGCTCTCATCGCCGACAAATCGCACGTATAGCGCTCTTGGACGTCCCAGTTCTGTCCAGCGCCTGCCTAATTCGCTGGCGGCATCGCCCTGTGGTTCAAGCCAGTAAGGAGATGCAGAACAGTCTCCGCGTGGATAAAAATCTGATTTCTCAAAGCCAAACTGCAAGGCACCGTCGTATGTCCGATTCTTGGTACCACTGGCCCAAAAAGCCAAAATAGCCAATAGAAGAAGGCTGGGGTATTAGGTAGCGAAGTGTGCGAACCTTTCTCACTTCAAATGCACAGCCGCTTCCGTCTGTTTAAAGCCGCTGGGTCCCTTCTTCACCTTCGGCATCCCGTACTTCGGCTTGACGTCGTGGCAGCCGTCTTCGCAGAAGACTCCGCCTTCGGCGGACTCCGGGGTGGGCATGGGGGAGTTCACCGCGATCTCGCGTTCGGCTTCGATCACGCGCTCGACTTCTGAGATCAAGTCCGCATTTTCTTTCGCGGTCAGCCACTTCTTTTCTTTCACCAGATAATTCTCGAAGCGCGCGATCGGATCGCGTTTTTTCCAGAAGTCGAACATGGGCTTGGGCACATACGCCGCCGCGTCGTGGATGGCGTGGCCTTTCATGCGCATCATTTTGGCTTCGATCATGGTGGGGCCTTCGCCGCGGTGGGCGCGTTCGACGGCTTCGCGGGCGGCGTCGTAGACCTGGCAGGCGTCGGTGCCGTCGACGATCACGCCGGGGATGCCGTATCCGATGGCGCGCTCGGCGAGGTCTTTGCAGCGGTATTGCATTTCGCTCGGCGTGGAGTAAGCCCACAGATTGCTTTCTACAAAAAGGACGAGGCCAAGGTTCTGCACGGCGGCGAGGTTGATGCCTTCGTAGGTGACGCCGGTGGATTGGCCTCCGTCGCCGATGTAAGTCATGACGGCAACGTTGCGGCCTTGCAGGCGCGCGCCGAGCGCGACACCGGAGAGCACGGGGATGAGATCGCCGAGCATGGAGATGGGCGAGACCATGTTGCGTTTTTCGATGTCGCCGAAGTGCGAGGTGCCGTCGCGGCCGCGCGTGGGCGAATCAGCTTTGGCCATGTACTGCATCATGGTGTCGCTGGCGGCGAATCCGCGCACCAGCAAAGCGCCCTGGTTGCGGATCATGGGCGCGAACCAGTCGTCTTTATCAAGCGCGTAGGCGGAGGCGCAGGAGCAGGCTTCCTGGCCGAGTCCGAAATAAACTCCGCCGACCACCTTGCCTTGCTTGTAAAGATTTTCGAGCGCGGTCTCCATCTTGCGGTTGAGCAGCATGTAGCGATAGATCTCGATGCACTGCTTTTTGTCGAGATATTTGGAGTCGCGGATGAGCGGGACCGGCGCGTTGAGGTTGCCAGAGACTTCATAGCGAACGTGCTCGACGCCGTCTTTGTCTTTCTCTATCGTTTGACGCACGCTCAAGTCGGGATGTTCAAGGCGCGTATCGGGGATGGAGTAGGTGCGGAGTCGGGAATCGTTGGTCTTAGGTGAAAATATGGGTGCCCCATTTCTCGCGTCTTTTGCGAGAAGTGGGGACTTTGACCGAGAGCTCCCGTTGCGCGAGCGGTTGCCGTTGGAATTTGTTTTGGAATTCGGTTTCTTGTTCGGCATGAGAAGCCGCGCAAATGCGCGATGTATTGATGGTATCGCGAGATCGGCATTGGACGCTAGGGAGGGTCGTTTAGTGCGGATTTTCTTTGACCACCAGGTGGAGGGCCGATTCAACGCACACCCACTGCATCTTTATTGCTCTCTGTTCTCTACTCTCGGTCAAAGGGCGGAGTTCAAAATCTCCAACTACTTCCGTTTGGTAAACGCCAGAACCCTGATGGAGGGCTGCGCTGAGCCGGACTGGGATATTCTCTTCCTCTCCGCCGACGGCCCAAAGCCGTTCAGTTTCAGCGTCAGATACAACCAAACCCGGACCGTTCATGTTGCGCGCTCAACCGTGTAATTTGAAGCAACGACCAACGAGTTTAGGGTTCTCCTTGCAGGGCACACCATTCTGCGCATTGACAGAGGTCGATGGGAGCACAACTAAAACAGCAAGCAGGAGCGCCTTCAAGCATGCTTTCTCGAACACCCGATTTCCCCCCATCTCGCACCGGTAACGAGGCCGCTATGACCAGGCTGAGTCTTCTTCATTTTGCATTTGCCGTAGCTCAGCAGGCGCCTTCATTGGCACGCCGACTGCACGCCCAAGCAAAGCGTCCAGAGTATCGACCCACAGCATCTGGCTCGAAAACGCCGTGCCAAAATTGCGCGAGATTGATTCCGCGACTGCATTCAGATCGAGCGGCTTGCCGAGTTCTTGCTGCATCGACGTGACCGGCTTCGCTGTGATGCCGCAGGGAATGATCAGGTTGAAGTAGCTGAGATCGGTGTTGACGTTGAGGGCAAAGCCGTGCGAGGTGACGAAGCGGGAGATGTGGACGCCGATCGCGGCGAGTTTGGCTTCGCCTTCAGGCGCCGCGCCGGCAAACAGCGGGTCCCTCGACTCCAGAGAACGATTCTGCGAATCGTTCTCTTCCGCTCGGGATGACAAAGGGTTGGGATTCGTCCATACGCCCGTGAGGCCAGCCACGCGTTTGGTCGGAATGGCGAAGTCGGCACAGGCGCGGATCAGGACTTCTTCGAGGCGCCGGACGAAATCGACCGCGCCTAAGTGTTTGCCCTGGATCAAGGACTTGCCAGGGCGGACGAGGGCCTCCTCCGCTCCACGAGCGAAGCCGCGAAGGTCGAAGATGGGATAGCCGACGATCTGGCCGGGGCCATGAAAGGTGACGTCGCCTCCGCGGTCGCATTCGAAAAGCTCGACACCGCGCTGGGCGAGCGATGCGGGCGAGGCGATTACGTTGGCGGCTTTCGCGTTTCGACCGAGCGTGATGACCGGCGAGTGTTCGAGCAGAAGCAGCACGTCGCCGATCTTTTCCTCTTTGCGCAGGGCGACGAGTTGCTGTTGCAGGCGAAGGCCAGTGGCGTAGTCAACGGTGCCGAGTTGGATTAGGGAAATCAAAATCTTTTCGCCACGGATTTACACGGATTCGCACGGATCAACCCAACAGACTTATCTGTGTTCATCCGTGCGAATCCGTGGCTACGCTTGCTATGCGTTGATTGCCATTCCGTACACGCTGTTCGCCGCGTCCAGCATGGCTTCTGCCAGGGTAGGATGCGCGTGGATGGTCCACACTAAATCTTCGACGGTGGCTTCGAGTTCCATGGCGGCGACGGCTTCGGCGATCAGTTCGGTGGCTTGCGGGCCGATAATATGCACGCCGAGAATCTCGCCGTAATCAGCGTCGGAAACAATTTTGATGAAGCCTTCGTGCTGGCCGACGATCGAGGCGCGGGAATTCGCCGTGAAAGGGAATTTGCCGACTTTCACGTTGTATCCAGCTTCTCGAGCTTTGGTTTCGGTGAGGCCGACGCTGCCGATTTCCGGATGGCAATACGTCGCCCCGGGAATATGCTCGGGATTGATCGGCTTGGCCGGTTTGCCTGCGATCTTAGCGACCGCGACCAATGCCTCCATTGCGCCGACATGCGCGAGTTGCGGCGTGCCCAGCACGATGTCGCCGACGGCGTAAACGCCGGGTTCGGCGGTCTGCATCCAAGAATCGGTCTTGATGAATTCGCGGTCGGGTTTGATCTTGGTGCGCTCGAGTCCGATGTTCTGCGTGCGGGGCTTGCGGCCGATCGCGATCAGGATTTTTTCGGCATCGATCTTCTGCTGTTTTCCATCGACTGTAATTGTGACGGATACTCCGGTTTTTGACTTTTCAACCTTGTCGACTTTGGCGCTGGTGTGAAAGTTAATGCCGCGCTTTCGGAATACGCGCGCCAGCTCTTTCGACACCTCTTCATCTTCCACCGGAACCAGCCGCGGCAGCATTTCGACTATCGTGACTTCGCAATCGAATGAACGATAGATGGAGGCGAACTCAACACCCACCGCGCCAGCGCCGACAACTACAAGAGACTTCGGCATTTCTTTCAGGCTGAGAATTTCAATGTTGGTGAGGACGCGGTCTCCGGCTTCGAGGCCGGGAATCATGCGCGCTTCCGAGCCCGTAGCCAGAAGGACATTCTTGGCCTTGAGATGCGTGGCTTTGTTGTCGTTCACTACTTCAACCGTCAGCAGCCCGTTTTGCGCGGGGCCGGTCAGCTTTCCGTAGCCTTTTACGGTCTCGACCTTGTTTTTCTTCATCAGGAATTCGAGACCCTTCGCGTGCTTGGCAACGATCTTTGATTTGCGCTCCTGAATCGCGCCCCAGTTCAGCTTGCGCGCGTCCACGCCTTCAATGCCAAATTCTTTGGCATCTTTGAGATGGTCCCAGAGTTCGGCGTTGAAGAGGAGAGCTTTGGTCGGAATGCAGCCCACATGCAGGCAGGTGCCGCCGAGGAATCCATCTTTTTCGATGAGGGCGGTTTTCAGTCCATATTGGCCGGCGCGAATGGCGGCAGTGTATCCGGCAGGGCCGCTACCGATAATGACGATGTCGTAAATAGTTTCGGGCAATGGAATAATCCTCAATAAGAAGAGATGATGAAAGGCAAACTAATGATTCTAGAACAGGAAGGATGAACCGCCAAACCGGAGGAGAGTGGTCTGGCCAAAAAAAAGGCCGCCTCGCTGGCGGCCCTGTTAACTTGCAGGAAACTCAGTTGTTTTCGTTGCTGGCGCGCTTCCAATTAATTAGCTCGCCAATCGTCGAACTAGTGCTCGATACCGGCTGCTTGTAAGCTTCCACTTCAGAGCGGGAAGCTTCTTCGCCGACGGCGCGAATGCTGAGTCCAACCTTCTTTTCTTCCACGCTCATCTTGATGATCTTGAAGTCGTGCTCCATGCCGGGCTCAAGATGCATTGGCTGGCCGTTACCGTCCACCGCTTCCGACTTGTGGCACAGACCTTCCACGCCTTCCGCGATCTCGACGAAGGTGCCAAACGCCGCCACGCGTAGAACTTTGCCGTGAATGACATCGCCGACGTGATGCTTCTCGAAGAAAGTCTCCCAGACATCGGGCTGAAGCTGCTTCACACCGAGCGACAAGCGCCGTTTATCGGGTTCAATGGCTAGTACAATCGCCTTTACGCGATCACCCTTCTTTAACACTTCGGAAGGATGCTTCACGCGCTTGGTCCAACTCAGATTGCTGACGTGCACCAGGCCGTCGATGCCATCTTCAATCTCGATGAACGCGCCGAAATCGGTGAGGTTGCGGACACGGCCTTCCACCGTCATGCCCACTGGATATTTATCGTGCAGCGCATCCCAGGGATTCTCGGCCAACTGCCGCATGCCAAGAGAAATGCGGCGTTCGCCGGGATTCACGTTGAGCACGACGCAATCGACCTGGTCGCCAACATTCACCAGCTTGGAGGGATGCTTCATGCGCTTTGACCACGTCATTTCGCTGACGTGGACGAGGCCTTCGATTCCCTGTTCGAGCTCGACGAACGCTCCGTAGTCGGTGACGCTGATGACGCGCCCAGAAACATGCGCGCCCACGGGATAGCGATGCTCGGCGTCGAGCCATGGATCGGGCGTCAACTGCTTGAATCCGAGCGAGACCCGCTGCTTGTCTTTGTCGTACTTGAGAACTTTGACTTGAATCTGATCGCCCACGTTCACCAGATCGCGCGGGTGCGTCAGCCGACCCCACGACATATCGGTGATGTGCAACAGGCCGTCGAGGCCGCCGAGATCGACAAATGCGCCGTACTCGGTCAGGTTCTTCACCACTCCGGTCAGGATCGAACCTTCTTCCAGATGTTCGAGCGTTTTGCTGCGCTTCTCGTTCTGCTCGCCTTCCAGCAATTCCTTGCGCGAGACGACGATATTGCCGCGCTTCTTATTCACTTTAATGACGGCGACTTCGAGAGTCTGGCCCTTCATGCCGTCCAGGTTTCGTACCGGGCGTAGATCTACTTGCGAGCCGGGCAGGAAGGCGCGCGCTCCCAGGACGTCGACCGTGAGGCCGCCCTTGGTGCGCTCGATCACGGTGGCCATTACCGGCCGCTTCTCTTGATGAGCCTTTTCCACTTCGTCCCACGCATGCAGGCGTGCGGCTTTCTGATGCGAGAGGTTGACGTAACCTTCCTCGGTCTGGCCCTTCTCGCGCATTACTTCGATTTCGTCGCCGGGCTTGAACTTGGGCTTGCCCTCGTGATCGAGCACTTCCGAAAGCGGCAGCATGCCTTCGGACTTGGTGCCGATGTCGACCACCACGTGCGTGGCAGTGAGCTTGAGCACCGTACCCTTGATGACGCGATCTTCGCCTACGGCCTCTTCGGTCTCGGTGGTGAAGTTCTCGAGCGCGGAAGCGAAATCTTCGCTGGCGTGTTTGTCGTCGGCTGCTGGAGTGTGCAAGGAATCGTCAGCAGCATTTGACGAAGCGGTTGCGGCCGTCTGCTCTACGGTCGAAGTAGTTTCGGTCGCCGTCGGTTCTGTTTCGGTTGCAACGGCGATGGTGGAATCGGAATTGTGGTTGGTGGCGTCGTCGGACAAGGTCATGCCTCTCTGATGTGCCTCGCACTCGGTGCGGGGAGGATACGGGCCTGCTTAGCGGACTGCTGGAGTGAGTCGTTTGGTTGTGGTGGGCTCACCCTGGCGAGTGAGCTTGGACAATCCCAGCTGCCGGACGTTTCACAGAAACCCGCGTCCAAAGGGAACTCTTCGACTATAGCAACGCCCTGCAAACAGTGTCAAACCCAAATATGCAACGATCTTTTTCCTTCGGTGGGCGGCTTCGAACGAGCGTGCGAACCGTGGCGGCGTTCACATTTTTGTAATATTTCTGTCTACTTTCCCCGGAAATCTGCATCCTAGTGGGGCGCTTTTGCAAATTCTCGCGCCGTTGTGGCACAAACTTGAAGGCACCTCTTCTCCAATCTACTTTTGCCTCAATCGCCTTGAGTTTGCTGAGCGTGGCGGCCTGTGGCCAGGAATCTTCTCCGGCAGTGGTCCTGGTCAACCAGCTTCAGCCGGAAGGAAAAACTCTGGCACCAAACTTCCGCGTCGCTGACTTTCGCGTGACGACCGCGCCGGATGAAGCGGCGGACATGGACGAGGAAGGTGGCGGCGCAGCGCTCGGCGCTCCCAATGGCGCTGAGCAGGAAGGCCTTCTCAAGCGCAGCGCCAAAAGAATCGGACAAGATCAGAAGCGCCTCTATCTGGCTCCATTCGAGAAACACAATCTCAAGTGGGATGCGCTGGTGCTGGTGGGCACCGGCGCTTTCTTAGCCGCCGACCGCCGCATCGAAAATAATGTTTCGCACTCCAACTTCTCCACTTACCAGGCCATTTCCGATGTCACCATCGGGGGCTTAGCCGGTTCTCTCGCGGGAATTTACCTTTACGGTGTCAAGACCGAACATCGCCATGCTCGAGAAACCGGGGTGCTCGAGTTAGAGACCCTGGTCAACACGTTTTTGATTTACACCCCGATGCAGTTGATTTTCGCCCGCCAGCGTCCCGACGAGGGCAATGGCCGGGGCGATTTCTTCAAGCACCATGCCATCAATACTTCGTTTCCGGGCGGCCATGCCATGTTTAGCTGGGCGATGGCTTCGGTTTTGGCCGACGAATATCCCAAGCCGTGGGCGCGAGTGCTGAGCTACGGCGCAGCTTTCACGGTGACCTTCAGCCGCTTTATGGCCCGCGATCACTGGTCTTCCGACATGTTCTTGGGAACCGCTCTCGGGCTGGCGATCGCCGAAAATACCTTCCACGCCCGCTGCGATCCGGAGTTGCCCTCGCAGTGCAAGCACCATCAATGGTGGTGGAAGCCGATGAAGACGGATAGCCAAGAATAGACCGTGCCTGCCTTCGTGCGGTAGGGGTCGGCCATCTGCTACCCTGCCTTGTCATGGATTATCTCTGGACCCCGTGGCGTTACGCCTACATTTCTACCGCCGAAAGAAAGTCTGGCTGCGTTTTCTGCGATGCAGTAAAAGCCGGCGACGACGAGAAAGTCCGCATCGTCTATCGCGGCCGGCATTGCTTCGTCATTCTGAATACTTACCCGTATACGCCGGGGCACGTGATGGTCGTCCCATATGCCCATCTGGACGAACTGCGTAAGTTGCCTCTTGAAGCTGCGCACGAGATGATCGATCTTTCGCAGCGGATGGAATCCGTCCTGCGCGAACTCTACATCCCCGACGGAATCAACCTGGGAATGAACATCGGCAAAGCCGCCGGCGCCGGCATCGCCGGGCATATTCACATGCACGTGCTGGCGCGCTGGGTCGCGGACGCGAACTTTCTTTCTGTGGTGAGCGAGACGAGAGTTCTGCCAGAGACGCTGGAGGAGACGTGGCGGAGGATGACAAAAGCGCTGGGAAGGTGATCGATTCGCGTGACATCCTTTTCATTTCGCCTTCACGAACCTCGCCAATGGCACCACTTCCACTTTCTTGCCCAATGCGTAGGTTTTGTCACCGGGATACAGAACATAAAGATGATCGAGCTTGAGGTCTGCGAGAGCCGTACGCATCGAGGGCGTTAGCATCGGCGCGTCCGCGCGCTTGCATTCAATGCCGATGCGGCGTCCGTCCTTGAACAAGAGCAAGTCCAGTTCTGCGCCGTTGTAGGTCGCCCAATAATAAGCTTCGTCGGGACGGAACGACTTCAACACTTCTTCCACCGCGTACCCTTCCCACGACGCGCCCACCTTGGGATGATTTTCCAGGTCGCGCTGGTTGGTGATGCCCAGCAACGCATGCAGCAGGCCGGTGTCGCGTACATAGACCTTTGGCGACTTCACTTGGCGTTTGCCCAAGTTCTCATACCACGGCAGCAACTGGCGAACCATGAATACGCCGGTCATCAGGTCAAGATAACGGCGCACCGTGGATTCGTTCACCGCCAGAGCGCGGGCCAGTTCGGCTGAGTTCCAGACCTGCCCATGATAGTGCGCCACCATATTCCAGAACCGTCGCAGGGCAAACGCTGGAATCGTGCTGCCCAGTTGAGGAATATCGCGTTCGAGAAAAGTCTGGAGAAAATGCCTGCGCCAGGCCAGCGAATCAGACTCCCGGCGTGCCGTGTAAACCCGCGGAAAGCCGCCGCGCAACCAGTGGTGATTCTGGGCCGCGGCTCCCAAGTCGGAGAGCCGGAAGCCTTCCAGAGGCACGGTTTCAAGCCTGCCCGCCAGCGTTTCTGACGATTGCCGCAGCAAATCGGTCGAGGCGCTCCCTAGAATGAGAAACCTCGCGGGAAGCGGAGTTCTATCCGCCAGCACCCGCAAAATTGGAAACAGATCGGGGCGGCGCTGAATTTCATCGATCACCACCAGTTTCTTGAGCGGCCTTAGAGCAAGATTCGGTTCGCTCAAGCGGGCAAGGCTCTGCGGGTCTTCCAAATCGAAATAATTGAGCGAGTCGGGAGAGACGAATTGCCGGGCCAGCGTGGTCTTCCCGCATTGCCGCGGTCCCAATAGGGCCACTACGCGGCTGCGCCGGAGTGCGGCGCGAACCGATAAAAGGTCAGCCTCGCGGCTAATCATGCCAAAAAGCATACCATGAATATCCCGCTTTGTCTGCGGGATATTCATGGTATCTAGTTGGAGCAATTCGAGGCTTTTCGGGTATGTCACTCCACCAGTTGTTCCATTTCTTTTTCGTCGATCACCTTCACTCCCAACTCCTTGGCTTTATCCAGCTTCGATCCCGCATCCGCCCCCGCCACCACATAATCCGTTTTCTTGCTGACCGAACCCGTCACTTTTCCTCCGGCGTCCTCAATCATTTTTTTGGCTTCGTCGCGGGTGAAGCGCGCCAGCGTTCCCGTGAGTACAAATGTCTTCCCGGCAAGCTTCGTCCCACGCTCTTTTTTGTGGCCTTTCAACGTCAGCCCTGCATCGCGAAGACGTTCGATCAGCTTGCGATTCGCGGCGATGCTGAAGAACTCTACAATGCTTTCGGCGATGCGTGGGCCGACTTCGTTCACATTCTGCAATTCTTCTACGCTGGCATTCTCCAGAGCTTCCATCGATCCAAAATGCTCGGTGAGAAACTGCGCTGTGCGCTCCCCGACCATCCGAATACCGAGCCCATAAATGACCCGCTCCAGCGGCAGCTTTTTCGACGCCTCAATTTCATCGAGAACGTTCTGCGCCGATTTGTCGCCCATGCGCTCCAGGCTGAGCAGGTCGGCTTTCATCAGTTTGTAAATATCGGCGACATTCTTCACCAGGCCGCGCTCGGTAAGCTGATTCACCAGCGCATCGCCCATGCCCTCGATGTTCATCACCCCACGCGAGGCAAAATGCAAAATGGTGCCTTGCAACTTTGCCGGGCAGTTGGCGTTGACGCAGCGGTAGTCGACCTCGCCCTCAATATGCGCAACCTTGGTGCCGCAAACCGGACAGTTCTCCGGCTCTTTAATCTCTTTGTCACCGCGCGGATGTTCTTTATCCACCTCTACTACCTTTGGAATCACATCGCCTCCGCGTTCGACTCGCACCCAGTCGCCGATCTTTACTCCCAACCGGGCAATCTCATCGGGGTTGTGCAGCGTGGCGTTGCGAACGGTGGTCCCTCCGATCGCCACCGGAGCGAGTTCGGCCACTGGCGTGAGCTTGCCTGTGCGCCCAACCTGCCAGCGCACGTTTTCCAGTTTTGTAGTGCCGCCTCGAGCCGCGTATTTATAGGCAATGGCCCATCGCGGCGCCTTTCCGGTGAATCCAAGTTCATCTTGCAAACCGGTTCGATCCACCTTCACCACGATGCCATCAATCTCATACTCAAGAGATTCCCGTTTTCCCTCCCATTCCCGGATAAAAGCCCACACTTCGTCCATGCTGTGAACCAGTCGATGGTTTGGGTTCACCTTGAATCCGGCTGTGCCCAGGGCATTCAGGGTTTTCGAATGCCGGTCGAAGTAAGTGCGGCCGCGTTCCAGCAAAATATAGGGGAAGAAATCCATGCGGCGGGCTGCCGTCACATTTGCGTCCAACTGCCGCACCGTGCCCGCCGTGAAGTTGCGCGGATTCGCGAATGTCGGCAGTCCCTGGCGCTCCCGCTCTTCATTCACCTTTCTAAAAGCGGCAGTCGGCATCAGCAGTTCGCCGCGCACTTCGAAATCGTGCTGGATGCCGGCCCTCTTCAACTTATCTTTCGGAATCGAAAGCGGTACCGAGCGCACGGTGCGCACGTTGAGCGTGACGTCTTCCCCAATGTTTCCATCGCCGCGAGTGATGCCACGAACCAGCTTGCCGTCTTCATAAATCAACGCTAGGGACATGCCATCGAGCTTCAACTCACATACGTAGTCCACGTCTTTTCGCCCGGTCAGTTCATGCACCCGGCGCTCCCAGGCCCGCAGTTCCTCTTCGCTATAAGTGTTATCGAGCGACAACATGGGCGACGAGTGCGGCACCTTGACGAAACCCTCGCGTGGCTTTCCGCCGACGCGCTGGGTGGGAGAATCAGGCGTGATCAACTGAGGGTTCTGCGCTTCCAGTTCTTTCAATCGCTGCATCAGCGCATCGAATTCGGCATCGTCGATCTCAGGCTGGTCGAGGACGTAATACAAATATTCGTGGTGGCGAATCTCTTCGCGCAGCGCTTCGATCTTTTTTGTGGGGTCTTTGCCGACGGCCATCGCAAAGATTATAGGCGCAAGCCGTACGCAGTTTCAGTGCGCTTGTCAGGTAGAATCCACCTTCGGAGCGACATGAAAAAAGCGGCCTTACTCTATAACCCGGATTCCGGCGGCAGCCGCGGCAATCGAGAAGCTGAGTTGGAATCCGTTGCAGCGCTGCTGCGGCGCGAAGGCGTGACCGCCGATCTGGTGCTCACCGATTCTCCGGCGGATGCTGAAGCGAAGACGCGAGTGGCCGTCGACGCCGGTTGCGATACGGTTTTTGCCTGCGGCGGGGACGGAACCATCCACAACATTGTGCAGGTGCTGGCAAAGACTGAGGTCGCACTGGCCATCATGCCGATGGGAACCGCGAACGCGCTTGCGCACGACCTTGGGTTGCCCATGAAATTATCCGCGGCCGCACGGGCCGCATTAGAGGGAACGGCTCGGCGGGTTGCGCTGGGCCGTATTGAGTACTCCGATCTTCAGGGACAACCCGGAGCGCGCTACTTTATTGTCGCGGCGGGCGCCGGAGTGGATGCTCATCTTTTTTACAAGCTGCACACCGGCGTGAAGAAGCGCATGGGCATGGCGGCCTACTATGCGAAAGCCTGGCATCTTTGGTTTTCCTATCCCATGACGCGTTTTCAGGTGGAACTGACTGAGCCCGGATCAAACGAGACGCGTCGATCCGCCGTAACCGAGATGATGGCCATCCGCATCCGAAATTTCGGCGGCGTGTTGCAGGAACTCGCTCCCGGCGCGGATCTCGAACGCAACGATCTTCGCGTGGTTTCCTGCCGCACCGCCAGCCGATTTTCCTACCTGATGTATGTGACGCGCGGACTGCTGCGGCAGAAGTGGAAGGTTCCGGGGATCGATCTGGCGTACTCCGATCGAGTTTCTTGTTCTTACTTGGGCGAGCCAGGGCCTCGCTCAAGCGGGACGCGACGGAAGATCTATGTTGAGACCGACGGTGAACTCCTGGGAACGCTTCCTGCAGAAATCACAGTAGTGCCCGATGCGCTCACTTTGCTAGGACCGGCAAGCTAAGCCGGGTTCGATCCTTGGCAATTTGCCTGCATCCAAATAGAATCTTCAAACCCCTTGGAACCCGTCACTCACTTTCTGACTGGCGCATGCATAGGCCGCGCCGGCCTCAACCGCAAGACCGCGCTGGCCACGCTGACCCTGACGCTCGCCGCTGAGGCCCCCGATCTCGACGTATTGAGCCGCTTCGGCGGACCGGCCTTTGGGTTCGCTCATCATCGCGGCTTCACGCACTCTTTTCTCGGTGTTCCCATTGACGCAGCGGTGGTGGTTGGGTTCGTTTATTTGATCTGGCGTTTGCGCGGTCGCGAAGTGAATGATCCAAAGCTGCCGCTACGCTGGGGATTGCTCTTCTTCTATGCGTGCCTCGCTGGCCTTAGCCACATCCTGCTCGATTTCACGAATAACTACGGGGTGCGCCCGTTCTGGCCGTTTTCCGAGAAGTGGTACTCGTGGGACATCGTTTTCATCTTCGAGCCCATTATGTTCAGCATGTTGCTGCTCGGACTGATCGTACCGTCGTTGTTCTCGCTGATCGACCGCGAGATCGGAGCGCGTAGTCGCGGGCCGCGGGGACGTGTCGCGGCAACGATAGCTCTAGTGGGAGTCGTTTTCATGTGGGGACTCCGCGACTTCGAGCATCGTCGCGCGGTGGCTGCGCTTGCCGCCCGCACTTATCAGGATGCCGAACCGCTGCGGATATCGGCCTATCCGGGGCTGTACGATCCGTTTCGCTGGTACGGCGTCGTCGAGACGTCTTCTTTCTTCGTCCTCGCTCCGGTAAATTCTTTGGGACCGGAGGTCGATCCGGGCGGCGATCTCAGCATCCGGTACAAGCCGGAAGAAAGTCCGATTACGCTGTCCGCAAAAAAGTCTTACCTTGGGCGCGTGTACCTCGATTGGGCGCAGTATCCCATTACTGAAACGGAAACTCTGTCCTCGCCAGAAAGCGGATACATTGTGGACTTCCAGGATCTGCGCTTTATGCAGCTGCCGAGCTTATTCGGCAACCGGCGTGACACTCGGAGGGCGCTTGGAGCGGGGGTTCAGCTGAATAAGGATTTGAATATCGTTGGCGACGTGTATGGTTCCGGCAAGAGCCAGAAACTATATCCCGAACCGAAGTAGAGCGAAACCACGCTTGACGTATCCGCCTCCTCGCGCCCAGAATAAAGTTTCAGTCCTGAGGTGCTCATGCTGCCTTATCTGTTCGTTTTGCTGGCCGTTGCCGTCCGATTCCTGCCGTTTGCGGGTCCGCTGAATATTTTCCCGCACGCCTGGCACTTCACGCCGGTCGCGGCGTCGCTGCTGTTTTTCGGCGCGCGCGGTTCACGGCGGCAGATGTGGGTGCCTCTGGCTCTGCTAATCGCTACAGACGTAATCCTCACCAAATTCATCTACGCGTACACACTGTCGTGGGACCACCTGGTCACCTTCGCCTGGTATGCCGCGATTTTGTGGCTGGGAACGAACCTGCGCGAGAAATCTGGACCGGTTCGAGTTGTCGGCGCCGCACTCGCCAGCTCCGTTTCGTTTTTCCTGGTGAGTAATTTTGCCGTGTGGGCAGCCTGGCAGATGTATCCCAAAAGCTTCGGTGGATTGATGATGTCCTACGCGGCCGGCCTTCCATTTTTCCGTGGCACCCTCGAAAGCGATCTGTTCTTCTCCGTCGCAATGTTCGGGACGCCAGTATTTCTAGCAGCGCTTTCCCGCTGGATGCACCGCAACGCCCCAGATCACGTAGCCGCAGCGTAAAACTTCACAACTCATTTAGGGACAGCCGCCCTCGGCTGTCCAGCCCCGAGAAGCGAGGCAGCGTCGGGGGCTGACCGGGTCGCTTAGGAGACCGGTCCCGTCGGCGGGCCACCAGGCCTCCGCCTTCTGCTTCTCCGCATCAGCAGCCACACCAGAACTCCGCCGCCGATGGCTCCCAGAAGCCATGCCAGGTGTTGCCGCACCACGCTTCCCATCAATCCAACGATCTGCGGACCGAACCACAGCGTCAGCAAAGACAGCACCAGAAAGCGCACGAACCTACCCGCGAAAACGGCCGCTAGAAAGTCGCGGAATTTCATTTCAAATACGGCCGCGCCCAGCACAAAAATCTTAAATGGCGTAGGCGGCGGCAGCATTCCGGGAAACATCAGCGCCCAGAACTCATGCTGTTCGAAAGAGCGGTGAATGCTCTGAAAGCGCTCTTCGGAAATTCGCTTGCGCAGCACCTTTTCGCCGCCGAGATAGCCAATGATGTAAAGCGGAATGCTGCCCAGCGCCGAGCCCAGCGACGCCATGAATACATAGAACAGCAGGCGCCGGTGGTCCTGGTACACGTAGAACGCAACAATCGCATCCACGGGCATGCCAAGCAGCGCGGAATCGGCGAATGCGACCGCGAATACACCCCAAATTCCCAAGGGGGCGAGCAGGTGCAAAATCCACGCTGTATACTTCGCCAGAATTCTTCCAATAGTTTTCAAAATGGAAATTCAGTCTACGTGAATCGCGGCCAGATGTTCACATGGCTGAAACATTTCGAGGATGTCTCCTCGGGAATGCTTGTTTTATTAAGGTTACTCCCCTAGTTACCACTGCACTAATTTTGATGCAGGTTTAACCCTCCTGTAACATCCCGCTGCTACAAGAGAAGTATGGATCTGCCCGTGTACAACACGCTGATCCTCTCCGACCTGCACCTGGGTGCAGAGACCAGCCGCGCGCGCGAAGCAACCTGCGTTCTGAAAGCGAATAAATTCAAGCGGCTGATTCTGCTGGGCGACATTTTCGCCGATCTCAACTTTGCTCGCCTCACTAAAGATCACTGGAAGTTTCTCGGCTACATTCGCAAGCTATCGAATCCCAAGCGGAACATTGAAGTGGTGTGGGTGGAGGGCAATCACGATCACGGCCTCACGAACATTATGTCGCACCTGGTCGGCGTCCGCGTTTACCAGCATTACGAGTGGACCTTCGCGGGCCGGCGCCATCTCGCGATTCATGGCCACCAGTTCGATGGCTTCCAGGTGAGTAACGTCAGGCTCAGCAAACTGGGCACGTCGATTTATCTACAGCTGCAAAAGCTCGATTTCAAGAGCAAACCCATCGTGCGGATGATCGATCGTCTGAATACGCGCTGGCTGCGAATGTCGTCGAAGGTTTCAAGCGGCGCGCTACATTTCGCTCGCCAGCATAATGCCGACCGCATTTTTTGCGGACACACGCACCAGGCGATCCATGTCGAACGAGATGGAATCGATTACTACAATTCAGGCGGCTGGGTCGACTCCCGCCTGACGTATTTGACCGTAGATGAACAGGAGGTTCGTATCCATGACTTTAACCAACGGGAATACCGCGAGCGAGCTGACGATCGTGATTCCAGCCAAGAACGAGGCGAAACTGATTCCTCGTTTGCTGACTTCGCTGATGACTCAGGACTACTCGAAGATGTCGAGTACGAGGGTGTTGGTCGCTGACGCAAACTCGACCGATGGCACTCCGGAAATTGTTTTAGCCTTCGGCAGCCGTTTGAACGTGAGCGTGATCCGCGGCGGGATGCCCTCCGTCGGCCGCAACCTGGGTGCGGCACAGGCCGATAGCGATTACGTTCTTTTTCTCGATGCCGATATCGAACTGGCGCACCCTTCTGTGATTCGCCGGGCTGTGGAACTGGCGCAGCGCAAACGCTTGCAGTGTGTCACCACAAACATTCTGTGCCGCGATGGAAACTGGGTCGACAAACTGCTGTATGCGGGCAACGATCTGTTTCAATACCTCTCGTGCCTGCACCATCCGTTCGCGACCGGCATGTTTATGTTTTTCGAGCTGAAGAAATTCCGCGAGCTCGGCGGCTTCAATGAGCGGGTCCTCTTTGCGGAAGATTACCTGCTAAGCCAGCAGGTAGACCGCAAGCGCTTTGGCATCGTGCGCGGCGGGGTCTATACCACCAATCGCCGTTTCCAGAAGATGGGGCATCTACGCGTGGGATGGCTCTTCTTGAAAACCGCGATGAACTACTGGAACGAGAATTATTTTCTGCGCGATCACAAATACTGGCAGACATAAATAACCGCGCACCTCAAAGTCGGCTCACAAGTATTCTTGGTGGCCGCAAAGGCAGGATCCAGCCAACCAACTGGATCCTGTTTTTGCGTAACAGCAAAGTGCTTCTGTGCTTTTCAGAACCGCAGCACAAGTCCCGTCGAGATCCGGACATTGTTCTGCGTGTTGCTGAAGAAGCGCGTCTGGACGTAATCGCCCTGGAAGCGCCAGGCCACCGGGCGAATGATCTTGTAGTCCAGTCCGCCGCCGAGAGCGGTAGCAAACGAGGTGTCCGAGCCAATCCCGTTATTAACATTCACATGCGAAGCCCCAAACAGAGCTTCTGCGAACGGACGAAATTTTCCAACCGACACCGAAACCCGCGGTCCGAACAGATAATTGTGCTCGGTAATGCTGGCGCTGACGCCAGAGCAAGCTCCGGGCAGCGTACCTACCGGTATGAAAGGGCAGACCGGAAAATTCTGCGACCCGTAGTGGGCGTCGAAATCGCCAACAATTCCAATAAACGGAAAAATCTTGCCCTCGGCCGAGGCTTCCCACCCGTTAGTATTGGCGCGGCCGGTTGAGGAAAGATCGGTGCTCAGATAGGAATACCCAAAAAATACGTTTCCGCTGGTGGGAATCTGGGCGCTGGCCACGCCGGCGAACAGTAGCAAAATACAAACCGCAAATCCTATTTTCTGCATGGCAATCTAAACCTTACCTTTCCAATTTGACTGGCGGAGTAGTCGGTAAGGTTTAGATGACAGAGAAAAGAAAGGGGTAACTTCAGAAACGCCAGACAATGCCGGTGGAACCCCGGTAATCATTCTGGTTCGCGCTGAGCAGATGGCTGTGCACATAGTCGAATTGCAGGCGCCAGGAAAAATTCTTGAAGGGGAGCTTCCGATCCACGCCGCCGCCGAAGTCTTCGATCACTGGATGGAAACTGGCGCCGCCCGTCGTGGTCTCCTGAATGCCCGCCATCACGTCAACGAAGGGGCGCCACTTTCCATAGTGGAAGGAAAGCCGCGGACCCAGCACCGCGTTGTACTGCTGCACGCCCGCCCGGTACATGCCGCTGGCATCGAGCACAATTCCAACATAAGAAAACCGATGAAAGGGAAGGGCTTCTGCCGAGAGGTCCCATCCGCGAAAGGTCAGCCGGTTTACCACGTCAACAGAATCGGCGTAAGAGACGCCAGCATACACGTTGCCGCTCGGCAAAAGTTGCGCCTTCGAGGCAGTTGGAAACATCATTAAACCCAGGAACGCCAGAACCACGGCTGCGGTTTTTAACACGAAAATGAATCCTCCCTGGCAATTGTGCCAGCAGCAAATTCTACCTGAATACGTGAATTTCGTTAGATGCTTCCAAAGGACGTGCCGGGATGCCCGCTTCCGTGAACATTATGCCAGTGCAGAAGTGGTACGCCCTCCCTGAAAATTACCCACTTTTCATGATTCCGAAACTCATCCACAGGCGTCTATCCAGTAGCATGCAATTCACAGTAGGAATAATAAAACGGCCGAAGCCACTCGGGTTGGCCGCTCATCCAATGCAAGGGGTGTACGTTGAAACTCAGTTTTGAAGTCAGGAATCGCGGCGATGTCATGATCGTGCATTGCGAGGGCCGAATCGTCTATCGCGACGAAGCGGCGGCACTTTCGCAGATGGTGGGCGAAATGCTCGATCATGGCGAGAAAGTTGTGCTCGATCTCAGTGGCGTTAGCGCCATCGATAGTGCCGGAATCGGCGAATTGGTTTCGCTGTATACGCGTGCGCAAACCCGCAACGTGGGCTTGAAGTTTGCCGGGCCCAGTCTTCGCGTGCGGCAGTTGCTCGATCTCACAAATCTATGTTCGGTAATCGAAGTCCATCCTAACCTGGGAGAGGCTTTGTCGGCGTTCGCACCGCAAGAAGTCTGCGCCCAATATTGACTCACCGGCGGGGTTTATCGGCACGTCGCATAGCGTTGCCTTGCCGCGGTGTGCGGTGCAATCTAGCTCTCGCGCTGAAAGCGATAACGCCCTGCCCGCTCGCGTGCCACGGCTTCAGCCACTTTTAGAAACGCGCGCGCCGCGTGGGAAAGCCCCGCTTCCTTGCGGTAGACCAATCGCAGTTTCCGCTGCACTCGCAGCTCCCGCACCGGAATGCGCACCAGTTCACCGCGCGCAACTTCGGTTTCCACGCTCATTTCCGGCATGAGCGCCACGCCGCTGCCCAAAGCGACATATTGTTTGATCGCCTGTAGCGTCGGCAGTTCAAGATCCATGTGCAGCGGCGTTTTATGTTTTTGGAAGGTCTGCAGAACTTTCTCGCGATAAGGCGACGAAACAATATGCGCAACAAACGACTCCGCGCCCAGTTGCCGGATGCTCACCTGCTTCGCGGCGGCTAAGGGGTGCTTTGGAGGCACCACTAGAACCAGTTCGTCGAGATAGACGACGATCGAATGCAATTGCGGCTCTTCGGGTTTGTACGAGAGCACGCCCAACTCTGCGCTATGCTGCAACACGTCGTCCGGGATGCGGCTGCCGAGCGCTCGCTGTACGGTGATCTTAATCATGGGATGCAGGTGGCGAAACTCCGCGAGCACCGGCAGCAAATAAAGAGACGTGAACTCGTTGGCCGCAATCACCAGCTTGCCCTTCTGCAGTTCGCGCAACTCGGCCAGCGATACGTGCGCATCCTGGCGAAGATTGAGCAGCTTTTCGGCATATTCGAAGAGTACCTGCCCCGCATCGGTCAGGATGCCATCCCGCGACGAACGGTCGAACAGCGATTCGCCCAACTCGTCCTCCAGCTTGCGGATGGTCTGGCTCACCGCCGATTGCGTTCGGTATAGCTTTTCGGCAGCGCGTGAAAAGCGGCGCTCGCGGGCGACGGCGAGAAAGACTTCCAGCTGTGAAAGTTCCAAGGTTTTGTATAACCGCTTATAAAGCAGAGCAATACATTAGCAAATCTTATTATAGAAGATCGCCTAATAGATAGTACATAATTATAAGTTATGCTTCATTTGAGCCGTTCCGTACCATGTAGAAGCAGGACTTAATTTGCATTCCCAGCACTCTTACGAGGAAACGCATGGCAGAGCAGGTTCGCATCACGGTTTTTGACACCACGCTGCGCGACGGCGAGCAGTCGCCGGGCTGCAGCATGAACCGGCAGGAAAAGGTTCGTCTGGCGCACCAACTTGATCGCCTGGGCGCAGATGTCATCGAGGCCGGATTTCCCATCGCCTCCGATGGTGATTTCGAAGCGGTGAAAGCGATTGCAGCCGTGATTCGACGCCCGATTATTGCCGGACTCGCGCGCGCCTGCCGCCCTGATATCGAACGCGCCTGGGAAGCTTTGCAGGGCGCTGCTCATCCGCGCATTCACATCTTTCTTGCAACTTCCGACATTCATTTGCAGTACAAGCTGCGCATCACGCGTGAACAGTGCCTCGCGCAGGCCCGCGAGTCCGTCGCCTTCGCCAAGTCGCTGTGCAACGATGTCGAATTCTCGCCGGAAGACGCCACGCGCACCGATCCCGATTTTCTCTGTCAGGTGCTCGAAGCGGTAGTTGAAGCCGGCGCGACCACACTGAATATCCCGGATACAGTTGGCTTTACCGTCCCGTCGGAATTTGGAGAATTGATTTCAACCATCCGCCGGCGCGTGAAGGGAATTGAGAACGTCACCATCTCGGCGCATTGCCACAACGATCTCGGAATGGCCGTAGCTAACACTCTGGCCGCAGTTGCCGCCGGGGCGCGGCAGGTCGAGTGCACCATCAACGGGATTGGCGAACGCGCCGGGAACGCCGCGCTCGAAGAAATTGTTATGGCGATGCGCGTGCGCCGGGACTGCTATCCCTACGAAACTGGAATCGTCGCTGAGCACCTTTTTGCCGCCAGCCAGATGTTGAGTGAGATCACCGGCGTGCCGGTACAACCGAACAAGGCGGTCACTGGCCGCAACGCCTTCGCCCACGAAGCCGGAATCCATCAGGATGGCGTGCTCAAGAATCCGCTAACTTACGAAATCATGACCCCGCAATCCGTCGGCGTCCCCGATTCAAGACTGGTGCTGGGCAAGCATTCCGGACGCCATGCGCTCGCGATCCGCTGCGAACAACTCGGCTATCAGTTTGACCGTCGCGCGCTCGACGACATTTATCGGCGCTTCGTCCGCCTCGCCGACAAGATCAAGCACGTTGAAGATCATCACCTGCTGGAGTTGATTCGCGACACACACAAGCCCGCGGCCTCGGCGACTCCGCTGTTTGAACCGTTACCAACGGCCGTGTCTGCCGCAGCCGCAGCCAGCGCTTCGAGCGGCGAATCGCTCAAGCCCTTCCCCATGGCGCCGGAGCCGAACTCGTTCGGCATCCAGATGCCTATCGCGGTCGAAACCCAGCATGAGCAGGAAGACTACCTCTGGGGCGTGTAGCGTGCGCGATATTGTGGGGACAGCCGCCTCGACTGTCCGGGGGAAGCCCGTAAGTTTTTCTGCACTTGAGCGCCGAGCCCGTGAGCACGACGCGAGTTCCATTTCCATTTAAACTGATTCCCCATGCTCCTGAATCTCTGTATCCTCCCCGGCGACGGCATCGGGCCTGAAGTCACCGAGCAAGCCGTACTCGTTCTGCAAACTGTGGCCGACGCCTTCGGACACCAACTGCAACTTCAACGCAAGAATATCGGCGGAGCAGCGCTAAGCGCGGCAAACGATCCTCTTCCCGCCGACACGTTGCAGGCTTGTCTGGCATCGTCCGCAGTGCTTCTCGGCGCGGTCGGCAGTCCGGCATTCGATCACAACCCTCAGCCTCTTCGTCCCGAAGCCGGATTGCTGCGCCTTCGCCGCGAACTTGGCGCGTACGCGAACCTGCGTCCGGCGATCTGCTTTCCCGCGCTCGTGGATTCTTCTCCGCTGCGCGCCGAACTGATCCGCGGCACCGATATCTTGATCGTTCGCGAGCTGCTGGGTGGGCTTTATTTTGGCGAGCCGCGTTCCATCACGGGCTCGGCCGGAAACCGTGTCGCGACCAATACCATGACCTACGACGAGCCTTCCATCGAGCGCATCGCCCGCGTTGCCTTCGATCTTGCCTCCAAGCGCCGCCAGAAAGTTCTGTCCGTTGATAAAGCGAATGTGCTGGAGTGTTCGCGGCTGTGGCGCGAAGTGGTTACCCGCTGCGCGAAAGATTATCCCGGAGTTCACCTCTCGCATATGTATGTGGATTCCGCCGCGACGTCGCTGGTGCAGCGCCCGAAAGATTTCGACGTGGTGCTGACCGAAAATATGTTCGGAGACATTCTTTCCGATCAGGCTGGCGGAGTGGTCGGCTCTCTCGGATTGCTTGCCTCAGCCAGCATCGGTGGCCCAGTCGGCATCTACGAGCCGGTTCACGGCTCCGCGCCTGATATTGCCGGAAAGGGAATAGCAAATCCGCTGGGAGCGATTCTTTCGGCTGCGCTGTTGCTGCGCCATTCCTTCCAATTGGAGCCGGAAGCGCGTTGCATCGAAACCGGCGTCAGCAATGTACTGAATCAAGGATTCCGCACTGCGGACCTGGCTAGAGCCGCGGAAAGCTCAACCCCAACAACTTTGATGGGACAAAAAGTGATTGAAGCTGTGAAGGAAGGCGCTGCGTCCGCGAAAAGAAAATCAGCTTGAGGTATTCGTCCTTACATTCGGAATCATCAAGCCGGGTCGTTTAAATCCTCGGCGCGGGTCCGCCGGAGATCGTCTCAACCGGCTGCGCCGCAACCACCTTCGGCGAAACAGTAGCGCGTCCGTCGTACTTGCCTGTAAGGTCGTTCCAGCGGATGCGCAACATCTCCTGAAACATGCGCGCTCCGTCGATCAAGGGATTGATCCGCGTTCCCCCAACGTGGCCCCAACGCACCGGTACTTCCACAACGCGAAAGCCGAACTTTCGCGCCAGAAAAAGAATCTCCGGATCGAAGCCCCAGCGCTCGATGCGCTGCAAAGGCAGAATCCTCTGCGCGGCGCGCCGGGTAAAGGCCTTGAACCCGCACTGCGTATCGGCAAATCCCAACCCCAGAATCACCCGGTTCAATCCGTTGAAGATTCTTCCGAAAAGTTGCCGGTGCAGCGACTGGCGGGTGGTTTGCAGTTCCGCCTTCAGCCAGCGTGAGCCGATGGCAATATCCGCGCCCGCTTCCAGAGCCTGCAGCAACTTTGGCATCTCTTCGATCGGAGACGATAGGTCGGCGTCGCTGAACAGCACAATTTCGCCACGGGCGTTCAATATCCCGTTGCGAACGGCATAGCCTTTGCCACGGTTGCCGGGATTCTCCACCAGCCGCAGCATCGGATCCTTCGCCGCGAACGACCGCACGATCTCGGCCGTATTGTCGCGAGATCCGTCATTAACTACGATGACCTCCGCGTCCCAACCCTGCTGGTGGACGTAGGCCAACACCGTCTCAAGAGTCGGTGCCAGCCGCTGGCCTTCGTTATATGCTGGAATCACAATGCTATAGGTCATTTTTGCAATCGAATCGACCGCGCTCGCAAGCCTCGCGGGCAACGGGAACGCTTAAGATGTCTCGATCCTGAGAGCCGTTGCCTAAGAAATTACTTTGCTATTGTACGACTGGCGGGTAGAACAGGGCGGGAAAACTATAGGTTTTAGGCAGCCTCGCGGCGGGACCCCAGCATGCTGAAGAATTCGTTGACCAGTTCTGCGTCCCACAGCCCGTGTCGGGCTTCTTGCCGCATGGTTTCCGCGGTCTGGTCGTGCGAAAGCGCGGGTTTGTAGGGGCGCTCGGTGCGCAGCGCATCGTATACATCCACTACCTGCAAAATCCTGGCCAGAAGCGGGATTTCAGCGGCCTTAAGACCGTCGGGATATCCCGAACCATCTGCGTGCTCGTGATGATGCCGGATGATGGGCAGTACCAACCGCAACGATTTCAGCGGCTTGCAGATATTTTCCCCGATCACGGGATGCTGCTTCATGATCTCCCACTCTTGCAGCGTGAGATCGCTGCCCTTCTTCAGAATGGCATCGGGGACGGCAATCTTGCCGAGATCGTGCAAGTATCCGCCGCGCCGTAAGGCCACGATGGAATCCTCGTCCAACGCCAGATGTCGGCCTAACTCCACGGCATGGGTCGCCAGGCGTTCACAATGGCCTTCGGTATACGGGTCGCGGTTTTCGACGATCAAACCCAGGGTGCAGAGAACGGAGTCGCAGGTCTCCAGTTCATTGGTGTATTCCTTCACCCGCAGCAGCGACTTTACCCGCGCCTTCAATTCTTCCGCCAGCACCGGCTTGTTCAGAAAGTCATCGGCCCCGGCTTCGATGCCGCGCACCTTGTCGGAACTGTCGGTGAGGCCCGTGATCAGCACAAAGGGGATCAGCCGGGTTGCCGGATCGCTCTTTAAGTCCCGGCAAAATTCGTAGCCAGACTTTCCCGGCATCCTCACATCCGACAAAATCAGATCCGGAGCCTGTTGCCGGACTTCGGCTTCGGCTTGCAGCGCGTCGGCGGCCGTTACAACTTCATAACCGCTCATCGTGAGCAATTGACTCATCAGCCCCGCGATGCTGGGTTGATCGTCCACCACCAGAATTCGCGGAGCGCGCCGCACTGGCAGCAAACGGCTCATACTCTGTTCCAAACCCGCGCCGGGCTTGGAAGTTGCCTGCGGGCTGTCGCTCGCCGCCGGACGGGAATCGTGGGGGGAACTCATTCAATTACTCTCAACATTTTACTGCAATCTTGAACTCGGTGCGGATCATCAATTCGAATTGTCTTAATTGATATTGATATTTTCTATCTGCCGCAAAAGTTCCCGATTCGGAACGTTTGTGAAATAGTTTGAACTCAATGTGAGTTCCAACCTTGTGATCCAGGCGACGTCATGCTTAGCCTCAGTCCATGCTCCGCGGCGCCAATCGTATTGCCAGGGTTTTGCTGATCGCCGTTGTTCTGGTGTTCTGTTGTTTATTTCCTCGCGAAGCGTTCGCTGTCCCCAAACCACACGTCATTACCTTTGGAAAATGGACCTCGGTCCAGTGGTCTCCCGATTCCACATCCGGCGCAGGCGGAGGTAATTCTTTGATGCTGAAAGTTCGGTCCTTGTTAGTCGGTGCTCGCAGCAAAGAATTCACTCTTGGTCCGGTACACGATATAACCGATCGTTTGTTCGTTGTGCGGCGCGCCTTCCGGGTGAATGACAGCCTTCCCCAGGAGTCCGCGACTCCGCCGCATTGGCAATGGCAGCGCGGGGGATGGCTGCTGGTCGACCGTCTGACTGGGCACATCTCAGCGATCAACCTGCCGGATTTCGATGCCGTTTACTCTGTCGCGAGTTGGTATCGCGATTACGCGGCCTACTGCGGCATCTCTGAAGACGGCAAGAAAATCTATGCCTTGGTCGCGCAAATTGCCCGGCGCAAGCCGATTCTAAAAAAAGTGATGGATGGCGCAACCAGTATTGGAGAGCTGAAGGATGCGGCACCCGATTCTGCCTGCGCCGTGCCTGCCTGGCAGCGATCTCCAGCGCGGGTTACTTTCGAAGCCAGTGGAGCTGCAAAACAAACCTTCGCCGTGCGCGGCCATTTCGTGGATGTGGTGAGCGATGCGGAAGACGAAGACGAAGAAGCGTCAAAATAGTGAATTTCCTTCGTCCGTTTACTACGGCCAAGTCTTGCTAGCTCGCCCCAACCTGCTGCACCTCCTGTGGCGATTGTTTCTCCTTCACCTTCGCGCTGGTCACCAGAATCACCGACAGCACCACAATCACGCTCCCCATCACGATGAAGCGGTCTACGCGCTCGTGCAGAATCAGCCATCCCAAGAAAACCGCGACCACCGGATTCACATACGCATAGGTCGATACTTTTGAGGTCGGAACGTGCTCCAGCAGCCAGATGTACGCCGTATATCCGATCCACGATCCGCACACCACCAGATACATCACCGCGCTGATCCCGCGCGCGGTCCAAACGACATGCGAGAAATCTCCCACGACCAACGCAAATAAGAAGCTCCCTGCGCCTGCGGCCGTAACCTGCCACGCCGTGCTGCTGAATCCATCCATGCCCGATTGCCACCGCTTCGAAAGCACCGAGCCCAGCGCCCACGAAAACGATCCGCCCAACAAACTCAGGGATGATAAGAACTCGCGCCGTCCCAGCGCCGAACGGGAGTGCAACTCCGGCCAGAACAACACGAATAGTCCCACGATTCCAAGCGCCAGCCCAGCCTTGCCTCGCCACGAGATGCGATGATGCCCGAGCAATAGCGAGTCGAGCACCAGAAACCACAGCGGCGTAATGGCCACAATCAGTGCAGCCAGCCCCGATGGCACCGCGAGTTCAGCCCAGGAAAGCGTGAGGTTGCCGCCCATCAGCAGCAATATTCCTACAATTGACGCCAGCGCGATCTGTTTCGCCGAATACCAGATCGGTCGCCCCAGGGCCGCGCACGCCACCAGCATTACAACGCCGGCAATCGAAAACCGTATCGCGCACATCAGCGCCGGAGGAATGCTCTGCACGGCGATGTCGATCGCGAGATACGTTGAACCCCAAAATAGATAGACCAGCCCGAAGGCAAGGATCACCGACCACCGGCTTGGGCTCTGGAGCTTGCTCATAGATAAAGTAAGGCGAAGAAACTACAAAGATATCAGACGCACCTCAAATCCCTTGTCGGATTGATTTGAGATGCCCTTTAAGTAGGCGTTGCTGTCTCAGGAGGTTAGAGAAAGCGCGCCCCTTTTGTTCGGTTTTCGTAACAAGGGGATAGCTATTTTATTTTCCTCAGGACTTCAGGCGTAAGCTACGCCCCTACGGGCGTCGAACCCGAATCTTCCCAAGAGGATCGCGAATGCGAAAAATTCTTCTGCTCACCCTAGGACTTCTCGGCCTGGCTCTGGCGGTGTCCACGCTTACACTTCCTGCGCAAGCTCAGTACGGAACCTTGTCGATCGGCACTATCGTCGCCGCGAAAGACCCAATCGCTTGCCCGGGCGGCGGTTGGTTCCATTATGGGCCGCAGGCTCAGTACGTCCTCTGCTTTGGCGCAATTGTCTCAAATTGCCCCGGCGCGAACGCCCTCAACCTTACCTTTGGATACCTGGATCCGGTGGGAATCGTGCCAGGAGTGACACAAGAAAAAGGTGTCATCGTTCTGCACAGCGGACAAGATGGGACCAGTCCCGCGGGCGACGATGTCGGAATATCCGATGGCGACTCCGCGTTCGCCGGGTATTACTTTGGCCAAGGCTACGTAGTTGTGGAAGTCGCCTGGGATTCGGCTTGGGAAGCCACGCAAGATCCCTTCCCAGTCACCACGCCACCGACCTATGGCAACGTCCAGCTCGCCGCTTGTCGTCCGGCGACATTTTTCAACTATGTCTTCAACAATATCTACCTTCCAATTTACAACAACATTAATCCGCAGGCCGGAATGTGCGGGCACGGATTCAGCGCGGGATCGGCTGCGCTCGCTTACTCCATGGCGTACTACAAACCCCCAAGTGCCACTCCTCAGTGGTGGTGGGATAACGTCGAATTGCTCGCGGGCCCTGCCGTATCCGATATGAAGCAGGGGTGCAAGAAGCCCCTCGCACAAAGTGTTACCGTGTGCGGCTCGGGCCAGTGGGGCTGCCCACAGAATACCGCCAGCTGGACGGGCCCGCCGGAATTCGTTGGCCCCGCCGCAGGCTGGGTCGGAGCGTGGACCAACGACGGCGCATGTGCCAACCCAAATGTGCAACTAACCTCACCGGAGTCGGAGCTGAGGTGGCTACAGCAGAGTATCGTGGACGACGGCACGAACAATCCCGTATTCAGCTATCCGCATACCGCGATGGCGGGCTGGTTGTGCCGCAGCCTGGGAAATCTGCAGACTACGAGCTGCACGACCGACTATCACTGGAACACTTGTCCTAACGAATCCAGTGAGCAGGGTCAAATCTTCTTCAATAACTTCACCCAGTCAAACACGCCGCCGGTCTACAACCTGTACCCGGTTGACAATTGCACGGGGCCTGAAGGGGTCGCAGCCGGAACCGTTTTAATCAGCGCGACAAACGAGGGCGGCTTCGACGCGATCTCGCAAGACATGGCCGGAGGGCCATTGTCCCCGCACGGCGCCCAGTGCCAGCACGTTCACTAAACCGGAACCGGTTGGCTTGGCACGGCCAAGCCACCGGCTAATTCAAGGCGTTAGTTGCCGTTCCCAGTCAGGACTACCGGTTGCGGGCTGACCGTGCCCTCGGCGGCAAGAAAAAGCGTCCCCGATCGCAGCCCAGTCTTTGTTGGGGCAAAAGTCACGCTCACCTGGCATCCGCCCCACGGAGGAATAAACCGGCCGGTGCAATGGTCGGTCTCGGAGAAGTCGTTTCTGTCTTTTCCCCCTATGTCGATGCCCTCAAAGAGCATTTGCGTGCCGCTATGGTTGACCGCGGTCACCACTTGCGGCGCGCTCTTGGTGCCAACTTTCTGGCTGCCAAAGCTCAGGCTGGTGGGCGAAACCCCTACGACCGTCCCGCTCCCCGAGAGCTCGATGACCTGCGGCTTCGAGGAAGCGCTGTCAACTATTGTGATCAGGCCGCTGTATTGACCAGCGCTCTTCGGAGAAAACGTAATGCTGATCGCGCAACTGGCTCCCGGCGCCACTGAATTGCCGCAGCTGTTGCTGGTCTGGAATTGCCCTGAAATCTTTATTGAGCTGATCGAGAGCGTGGTCGCCCCGGTGTTGGTCAGTTCGACCGCCTGCGGGCTGCTCGTCGTATTGATAAGCTGCGAGGCGAAACTCACAGGCGAACTGGGAGAGAAGTTTACCACTCCCGTGTTCAGCATCGTGATCATGCCGAGAATGCTGTCGCCCATCACGACATCGGGCCTGTCGTCTCCGTTGAAATCGCCGACCAACATCGACCAGATTGACCTACCCACAGGGAACAACTCCGGAGACCCGAAGGTTCCGTCGCCGTTGCCCAGGAGAAGATAGACCCCAGCGGTCACGAGGTCCAGCTTCCCATCTGTGTTGAAATCCACCACGAGCACGCCACCGCCAGCGGGGCCATAATTCGTTCCCGGGCGAAAGCTACCGTCGCCATTTCCCAAGTAGACAGCGACGTCGCTGGGTTCGAAATAGCCGCCCACGACGACATCTAGATTACCGTCATGGTTGAAATCTCCGGCGGCGATCGAGCCGGGAGCGTAATCGAGAGGATAGTTAAGGGCGGGCTGCAGGGTTCCGTCGCCATTGCCCAGCAAAATGCCCCAGTTCATGCTTCCACCGGAATAGCCTGACACGGCCACATCGAGCCGATGATCGTTGTTGAAGTCGCCCACCGCTATCCAGTGTGGGCCGGGGAAAGAGTTGTTATCACTGGGCGCCTGGAAAGTCCCGTCGCCATTGCCAAGCAGAACGCTGACGTAGCCGGGATCGTCGATGATCACGAGATCCAGCTTGTGGTCATTGTTGAAATCCCCTACAGCTAGGAACGTAGGAAGCCCGGAAGTTGCGGACACCAGGGGTGCCTGAAAAGTTCCGTCGCCGTTTCCCAGAAACACGCTGACCCCATTGTTGGCGCTTCCCAGCGCATTTCCGATTATTAAGTCCAACTTGCCGTCACGGTTGAAATCTCCAACCGCGATGGGGATTCCCAGCGAATAGGAATATCTCACAGGCTTTTGAAAGGTCCCATCGCCATTTCCCAGCAGCACCGAAAAACCGTTGCCCGCGACCGCGAGATCCAGTTTGCCGTCGCCGTTGAAGTCGCCGGACACCGCGGAGGGCGCGGTGCTAACGACCTTGGTTGTGCTGCGCGTCTCCAGCTGGGCTGCCGCCGGGACACACGCACACGCTGCGCAGAGGAGAACCGAGAGACCGCAGAACATCTTTCTGAACTTAATCCTTCGATGCTGAACCACGGGAACCTCCCACACTTTGTCCGAATGGGTAGTCTTGTATTGCCAAACCAGCAGGGGGAAAGCGCCGAAGAAAGGCCTGCTTACGTTACCACTAAATTAGCCCAATTCGAGAGATTTTCACGAGCTGTTCGGAAAGCCGAACAGAAAAAAGACCGTGTGAAACTTCTTGCAATAGGCGTGGTTAGGAGACGCCAAAAGCGGAATGTCGCGCATCTCCCCAGAAAGATCGGGGGTTACGCTACGCACGGCCGCAAGCTATAATGATTCAGTGATGTTGTCCGATCATGATGCCGCGCAACCACTCCAATTCGCGTCTGCCCAATTCGCACTTACCCGAGTGCTGGCTGCACTGCCTGGTCTGCCCCCGGCGCTATCGCGCTAATCTGCCTTCGCGTCTGCGTCCCAGCCTCTTCGGTAGCGACTAATCAATCCTCTGCCTGATTCGCCTCGGCCTACGTGCGTCTGAACCAGGGCCACGCGTCCGAGGTTTCATCCACAGACAACAGGCGGCTGACTACTGACAACTGCCGCGGAGGATCCAATGACTACCAAGACCATGACCGCGACTGCTTCGGAAACCGCTTCCCCAAAGAAGATCGGTCCCAAGATCAAGACCGCCCTGCCCGGCCCTAACGCCAAACGCGTGCTCGCCGGCGACGAGAAATATATTTCTCCGTCCTATACGCGATCCTATCCACTCGTCGCCAAGAGCGGACGCGGCATCGTCATCACCGACGTCGATGGCAACGAATTCTATGATTTCTCAGCCGGCATTGCCGTGACCTCGACCGGCCATTGCCATCCTCACGTGGTCGCCGCCATGCAGAAGCAGGCGGGCGAACTCATCCACATGTCGGGCACCGATTTCTATTACGAGAGCATGATTCAGCTTGCCGAGCGGCTCTCGAAGATCGCGCCCATGCCCGGCCCGCACAAGTTCTACTACGGCAACTCGGGCGCCGAGGCCATCGAGTGCGCCCTCAAGCTGGCTAAATATCACACCAAGAGGCCGAACATCATCGCGTTTTTCGGCGCATTCCACGGGCGCACCATGGGCGCGCTCTCGCTGACCGCCTCGAAACCCCAACAGCGGCGCCGCTTTTCGCCGCTCATGCCGGGTGTAACTCACGTTCCATACCCCGACCTGTACCGCGGACGCAAAGACGCCGCGCAGGATCCCGACGCCTTTGCCCTTAGCTGCGCGCGCTTTATCGAAGAGAAATTGTTCAAGACCACGCTGGCTCCCGAAGAAGTGGCCGCGATCTTTGTCGAGCCCGTACAAGGCGAAGGCGGCTACGTGGTCGCTCCAACGATCTTTATGCAGGAGCTTCGCCGCATCTGCGATCGCCACGGCATCCTGCTGGTAGTGGACGAGGTGCAGAGCGGCATTGGCCGCACCGGCAAGTGGTGGGCGGTCGAGCACACCGGCGTTGAGCCTGACATGGTTTGCATGGCGAAAGGCCTCGCCTCAGGCATGCCTCTCGGCGTCACCATGACTCGTTCCGAAATCATGGACTGGGTACCCGGTTCGCACGCTTCAACTTTCGGCGGCAATCCCGTGTGCATCGCGGCGGCAATGGCGACCCTCGATGTCATCGAGAAAGAGCATCTGCTCGATCACTCCGCCGAAGTGGGCGCGCACATCCTGAAGCGCATGGCGAACTGGCCGACGAAGTTAAAGTTGGTAGGCGACATCCGCGGCCGCGGACTCATGATCGGCGTCGACATCGTGAAAGACAAAGCGACGAAGGAATACGCCGCCGCCGAGCGCGACCTGATCGTCGAGAAGGCCTTCGAGCACGGCGTATTGTTCCTCGGCTGCGGCCCGAGCACCATCCGCCTTTGCCCGCCGTTGGTGGTCACGAAAGAAGAAGCTGAGGTCGCCGTGGATGTGCTGGAAGAGTGCATCGTGCAGGTAGGTAAGTAAGAAGTACAAGAGCGCTAACACCCAAAGGCTGCCCTGAGTCGTCGGGCTTTGCAAAGAGATAGTATCGACTTTGCAACCCCGCGACTCAGGCAGCCTCAAATTTCTTGGAATAAAGCATCGTGCACTGACCGGACGGAATGACTAGATCAGGGTTTCGCCGCCGCCATCGCGTCCGCGAATATTCGTGCTATCGCGTCTGCGTTCGACGGAGCGTCTGAAGGACCGGCATCCGCGCTTAACTTGCCTTTAATGCCGACATACACAGCGTTGTAGGGTTCATCGCCGAGGTTTTCGACCTTGTGTTTGAAGGGAGGAAACCAGCGGGCCTCACCCTCCTTGGAGTAGACCTCGGTGACCTTTCCATTCTGGTCGGTAAACCTGAGGTGCCCACGGGTCACAACCACGACTACGCCGCCGGGATGGTCGTGCATTTCGGATTTCTCATGCGGGCCGTAGTGGACACTTACCACCTGAACGCGATCGTTCTCGAATAGGAGCTTGTAGTGTTTGGGTTCGACTTTGGTGGGGTCTTGCGCGCTGGCTGCGCTTGCCAGACACACGATGACAGCTGCGCAGAGAAACCTGCACAACATGGGGAAGGTCCTCCTGACCGGGTTGATTGGATTGTTACCGCGACTGGACGAACGCTACTTTGACAGTGCGAAGTCTGTCAACCAAAGAAAGCGGGCTGCCCCAACTTGGTAATCGGGTGCAGCCCGCAGAGCCTTCACGGAATTTGTACCGGACTATTTTTTCTCCGGGCTCGCATCCGGAGCCTTCTCTTTACTTTTATCCTGGATGGAGAGCAACTCGACTTCAAAGATCAGCGTGGAGTTTGGGCCGATTTCGGGGCCGGGGCCGCGCTCGCCATAGGCGAGATCCGAAGGAATGAAGAGCTGCCATTTAGAGCCGACTGGCATGAGCTGAAGCGCCTCGGTCCATCCTTTAATGACGCCGTTCACGGGGAAGGTCGCGGGCTGCCCGCGCTTGTAGGAGCTGTCAAATTCGGTGCCGTTGATGAGCGTGCCTTTGTAATTGCAGACCACGGTATCGCTGGCGGTCGGCTTTGGTCCCGTGCCTTCCTTCAGAATCTTGTACTGGAGGCCACTGGCGGTTGTAACTACCTTTTCTTTGCCTTTGTTGGCTGCGAGAAAAGCGTCGCCTTCTTTCTTATTGGCAGCGCCCTCAGCCTGCATTTTTTCCTGCTGCTTCTTGCGCAGTTCGTTCTGCACGTCGGACAGCGCGGTCTGGGCTTCCTGGTCGGTCATCAGAGTCTTGCCGCCGGAGAGGGCGTCTCTCAATCCGCGCGAAAGAATGGCGGGATCAACCGGCACCTCCTGCTTTTTCAAATTCGCGCCCATTCTCATGCCGAGCGCATAGCTGAATTTGTCTTTCGACGTTTTGAGCGCCAGAGGAGTTGCAGTTTTCGCCGTAGTCCCCGGCTTCTTCGCTGCGGTGTGAGTCTTGGTGGCGGAGGCTGGTGGTGGGGTGGCGGGCGGAGTTTGCTGCGCGAGGGCGCTGCCGAGTAGCAAGATTCCGGACGCAAATATAGTTACCGCTGTTTTGGACAATTTAGGCATGCAGCCATTGTCACATTGACGGCGAAACTCCGCAAACCGGAGTTCCGCCGGTCATCGAAAAGACTGATTAGGGTGTGACCTCGAAAACGGTTCCGTAGCCGTAGGCGCCGCCGGCACCAGTCGTGCCGTACAGGTTGCCGGAACTATCCAGAACGATGCCTGAACCGGGTTGATACCCATCGGTTCCGGTGCTGTTGAAGCTGTGAAGAATGGATTCCTTCCATCCGTGGGCCGTGTGCGCAAGTTTGTAGACGGTCCCGTAGTTATAAGCGCCGCCACTCGAAGTGGTGCCATAGAGATTGCCGGTGGAATTGCGCGCCAGCGGACCCGATGGAGAGTTTCCATCGACGCCATTGGAAGCGAAGTTGTGAAGAATGGTTTCTTTCCAGCCCCCGGTCACCGGCGTTAGTTCGAAAGCTATCCCGAAGCCGTACTTGCCACCCTGGGGTGTGGTGCCGTAGAGGTTTCCAGCAGAGTCGATGATCAGGCCAGCGAGGGGGCCGTTGCCGTCCGTGCTGTTCCTGGTGAAGTTGTGCAGAACCTTCATGGTCCAGTGGCCATCCTGGGCGGGGCTCAATTCAAATACGATGCCACAACCGAAGTGGCAAACGGAAGAAGAGCCGCCACCCACCGAAGCGGTTCCGTAAAGATTCCCAGCTGCGTCGAAAACCAAACTGGCGTAGGGAACCCCGCCGGCGGTGTTGTTGAAATTGTGGATTAAGCTTTCGCTCCAGCCTCCGCCGGCGTTGGGAGTCAACTGGAAAACGGCTCCGTAGCTATCCGAGCCTCCGTTAGGCGCAGTTCCATACAGATTGCCGGCCGTATCAAAAACCAGCGCGCTGCGGGGATAAAGCCCGTCCTTGTCGGATTTGCTGAAGCCGTGCAGGCCGATTTCGGTCCAGTCCCCGCCCGAGGAGCGAGCCAGTTCATAGGCGATGCCGTACCCGAGAGCGCCGCCAAAGAAGGTGGTGCCGTAGAGATTGCCGGAAGAGTCGAGGACGAGGCTGGCTGCAGGCCAGTTCCCTCCAAATCCGTTGAAGCTTTGCAACACGGTTTCGGTCCACCCGGAGCCGGTCGGAGACAACTCGTAAACAATTCCGTCACCCAGCGTGCCACCGTAGAAAGTTGTGCCGTAGAGATTACCCGATGCGTCAAACACTACGCCTGCCGATGGCGAGTTTCCGTCGGTGTTGTTGAAGCTATGAAGAATTGTTTCCGTTTGAGCCGCAGAGAGTGAAACTGAAAAGAGTACCCAGAGTGCCATCGATCCGATGGAACAACCTCTGCTTCGCATAACCGAATCCTCCCCGGCGGTTAGCCGGAACTTCAGTTTGACGGCGAAAGCGGAGGAATTGTACCACGCTCGTCCAGCCTTGCCGATTCAATGGCCTGCCTGAAAGCCGCGTGGTTACTGGGGCTTGGTTTGGGAACCAGGAACGAAGAGGGGAGTTGTGGGATTTGGTGGGCCCGCAAGGATTTGAACCTTGGACCAATGGATTATGAGTCCACTGCTCTAACCGCTGAGCTACGGGCCCGTGCTCATTAAGCTAACACAGTGTGGCGCCGTGCTGGTGGGCCGGCGCTCGTGGGAGAATAGCCCATGCCGAGCCCGCAACCTGCGCCCATTCCAAATTTTATTTACGGCACCGCCTGGAAGGAAGAACGCACGGCCGGACTCGTGGAACTGGCGCTGCGCAGCGGTTTTCGCGGAATCGATACCGCCAACCAGCGTCGCCACTATTTCGAAGCTGGGGTTGGTGAGGGATTGGCGGCGGCTTATGGTGCCGGAATAGTGGCCCGCGCAGAAATCTTCCTGCAATCGAAATTTACTTATCGACAGGGACAGGATCATCGGCTGCCATACGATCCTGCGGCAAGTCTTTCCGTGCAGGTTGCACAGTCAATCGCCAGTTCACTCGAACATCTGGGCACTGATTACCTCGACAGTTATGTGCTGCACGGTCCGTCTTCCGGATACGAGTGGACTGATGCAGACGCCGAGGTTTGGGAGGTAATGCGCAGGGAGCGTGATGCCGGCCGCGCGCGTTTTCTTGGCGTTAGCAATGTTTCACTGGGGCATCTTGAGCAGATGGCATCGGCGCATTCCGAGGTTCCTTCGTTCGTGCAGAATCGTTGCTACGCGCGGCTGGGATGGGATCGCGAGGTGCGTGCGTTTTGCGATCAACGCAAAATCGTTTATCAGGGATTTTCGCTGCTCACGGCGAATGTCGAGGTGCTGGGTCATCCTCTGGTCGCCGGCTTGGCGGCGCGTTCTCATACAACTCCCGCGCAGGTCATATTTGCGTTCGCCAGGAGTGTCGGAATGCTGCCGTTAACTGGAACCTCCCATCCGGAACATATGAAGCAGGATCTGGCCAGCCTTGGCATTATGCTTGAATCCGATGCGCTGAAGGCGCTCGAAGCATTGGCCGGCTAGACGGTGTTGTCCACCATTGCCAAAGCCTGCGCGGTGGTAACGAATTCCGCACCCAGAGCTTGCAGCTCTTCCAGAGCGCGCCGGCCATCTTCCGCCTTCAAGGTTTCAATCGCATCCTTAACTATAAATACGCGGCGGCCGCGCTCGAGCAATCCCTTCGCCGCCAGGCGCACACAATATGCGGTAACCACGCCGAAGACTACGAATGCGGCCTGCTCAGGCAGACGTTTCAGCAGTGCTTCCGAATGCCAGCTCTCGAAAATGTCGAGCGTCTGTTTTTCGAGAAGAATTTGCTGGTACTGAAAGAGGTCTTGCGGCAATTTCGCCCCAGCCTCGTTTGGAATGGTGATGACGTTTTCGGTCAATGCCTCCGGAACGTAGTCCGAGCCAGGAGTTCCTTTGATACAGTGCGGCGGGAACGTTTGGAACTCAGGATCATCCTTCGCGTGGTAACAACCATGCGAAACCAGCAAGACGCGGCCCAGACGGGCTGCGTCGGTGAGGCGGCGAATGTTCGGGAGCAAACGCTCGGCGCCAGGAACGTAGAGCTTTCCGCCCGGCAGCATAAAGTCGGCCTGCGTATCTACTTCCCAGAAAATAAGGTTGCGGGACGCCAAGGTGCTTTGAGCTGTCTCCTCCCTGAGGGCTGTTGCTTTTGAGCTTACATCACCCTCGCTGCTTAGAGCTTGCAACTGCGCAGCGAGATTTGTCCGGTAGCAACCATCCCATTAATGGATGACCGTGCGATGACAAAGCCGGTGCGATCAGGGGCCGGAGTAAAACAGTCGTTTGATTTTGAGAACACCGAGCGGCGATTTACAGGGCCGCGTTGGGCGAAATGAGCGATTGCAGGCTGTTGCGCAAGGCGTTCGCGCTGGCGTCAGGAAGCGCGATGAAGCGAAAGGGCTGTAGCCATCCCTGCGTTGCCCACATGGGGAACATGACTTCGGCGCGCTCGTGGATTGTGGCTTCGCCGATGTGGAAGATCACTTCGACTTTCAGCTTCTCATCGAGTGGCTTTTCCAGATGCATCAAGCCGCCGGAAGTGGAGAGCTGATGCAATGTCCCCCGCACCTGGCGCTGGTTGGGTAAGCGAATCAGCGTTAAGACCGAACCGCGAAGCTTGACGCGAAAGGGACGCTGCGGGCGTGAAGTGGAAGCTGATGATCGTTCGACTGAAGAAGAATCTGACATAGGCGCCGTCCGTCGCTAGAGTATGCCACTCCAGTGAAGGCAAGAGGAGGTTACGAAAGCACGACGCGTGTGCGGAAACAGTTCAGGTGTGAGCTGTTGCGCTTCATTCCAAACGAGCGCCGGGGGCATCGCTTCCAATTCATTTTCGGCTTTGTTTCTTCCCTTGGCGGGTTTCATTGTGGCCGGCGGGCAGATTGTAGGGCCATTCGCCATTGCTCTTGGATGCAGCCCTGCCGCCCTCTCCAGCAGCTGCGGCGGCGGAAGCCTGGGCGGGAGGACAATTCCAATCCTCGGGCGGGTTGGTAACTCCCCAGACATTGCCCGGGTTGTAAAGCGATACTCCGAGCAGAAAGTATTTTCCGTCTGCTCCCAGGGGCAGGCAGCTCACTACATGGCCGGATGCGCTCCCGCCAGCTTGCAATTCGGCAAGCAGTACTGGAGTTTCAAGCGGCAACCCTTGGGCTGCACGAAGGCCGCATCCCTGCGGACTGACCACGAGAGCGGTGCACTCCGCAGAAAAGGGATGTCTCCGGTCCATGCTGGTGAGGATTACGGGGATCTCAACACGCAATCGCGTGCTGCGCCTGCTGGATTTAGGTGAGAATACTTCCATATCAGGAAACGCCGGCCCTCGAAGTTACCGTCGAGGACCTAGTGTGACAGATCAGGGAGTCGAAGGACCTGTTACAAATGGACAGTCCGCGTGACGAAGGTAATGGCCTTGCCGCCGTGGACCCGAATTCATCTTCTCTGGAGGGCCGCTACACGTTGGCCTGCTAAGATGCTCAGAAATAAGGCCCGGGAAGACCCACTTGTGAACGTAGCATCCGCCACATCTCCGCCGAATGCCAGTACTACTCCTGCCGTTCCGATCGAGTGGAATCTTCTGCTGGCCTCCAGTTTTGCGGATGCAAGCGAAATCGAAGTCGCGCGGATGCGGACCTTCTTGCAGCGGCCAGTCGATTGGGACTTAGTCCTTCGCCTCGCGGACGAACACGGAACATCATCGCTGGTGTATCAGAATCTCGTGCGCGCTGGAGGCGTTCCTGCGGCTGTGCTGGAATCGCTTCGCCAGCGTCACGAGACCGGTATTCGCAAGTCGCTTTTTCTGGTAGGCGAATTGACGCGTGTTTTGGAGCGTACCGATTCGCTCGGCGTCGATGCGATTCCCTACAAGGGCGTGGTCTTAGCCGAGGTCTATTACGGCGATATGGCGATGCGCCAGCCCGGCGATCTGGACATATTTGTTCGGACAAGCGATCTGGCGAAGATCAAGCGTGCGGTTTGCGATCTTGGGTATACACCGCGAGCGGAAATTCCGAAAGAAGCCGAGAACAATTATCTTGCTTCCGGATACGAATGCACTTTCGATAGCCCAGCGGGAAAAAACTTGCTGGAGCTGCAATGGGCGCTGCAGCCGCGCTACTACGCCGTCGACTTTGATATGGAAGGATTGTTTGCGCGGGCAGTCAATGTGACGGTCGCGGGCCGCAGTGTCAAAACCCCTTCGCCCGAAGATCTGCTGCTGGTGCTTTCGGTGCATGCTGCAAAGCACGCCTGGAAAAAGCTGATCTGGCTCTGCGATATCGCGCAAATTCTGAAGCGCGAGAAGTTGGATTGGGCTTCGGTGCAGAGCCGGGCGCGACAGCTTGGGATCGTGCGGATTCTGCATGTCACTTTGCGGCTGATGAATCAATTTTACCTGGGCCCGATTCCGGCGCCGATTGAGCACGTGGCGGTTGCCGATCAAGCCGCGGCGAGCCTTGCTCATGAAATTGCTTCGCGGATGTCTCGGGGAATCTTTTACGGCGAACAACAAGTCTTGTACTTCCGGTTGATGATGCGATTGCGCGAGCGCCGAGCGGATCGATTGCGGTTTCTGGCGCGGCTTGCGTTTACGCCTGGGCCGGGGGAGTGGGAAGCGATTCGCCTTCCCAAAGTCTTGTTTCCACTTTATCGAGTGGTGCGGCTAGGCAGGTTGGCGTCGAGATTCGCCCTCGGGTAAAAAACCATCCCCGGCGGAAATGATTCTAGCGGCTGGCCAAGCCGCCAGCGATCTCGCCACCGTCCATGGTGTAGACGTGACCGGTGGCGTATGCGGCGTCGTCGGAGGCTAAAAAAGCGAACAGGGCGGCGATCTCTTCCGGCTTGGCGTGGCGGCGCAGCGGAATCTTCTGGTTTACTTCGTCGAGCATGGCGTCAGTGTATTCGGCGCGCTGCATGGGCGTGAGAACGTACCCTGGGGCCACGGCACACACCCGGATTCGGGGTGCGAGTTCGAGAGCCATCGAGCGCGTCAGTTCGATCACTCCCGCCTTGGTAGCATTGTAATCCGCATAATATGGATAGCCCATCATGCCGTTGGTGGAGGCGGTTTGCAGAATCACTCCGCTGCCGCGCTCGACGGAGAATCGCTCCCACATGTGCCGCGCTGCGGTTTGCGCCACATAGAAGACGCCGGTGAGATTCACGGCGATCACCTTGTCCCACTCTTCGGGAGTGATATCGAGGAATTTGTGGCGGATGCTGATGCCCGCGTTGTTGATGAGCACGTCGAGGCCGTCCATGGCGCGAACGGCATCGGCGATTGCCGCTTCCACCTGCATGAGGTCGGTGACATCGGCGATGATGGCTTCGGAAATTCCCGACAGCTGATGGCGAATGTCTGCGCAGGCTTTCGCGTCTCGGTCGAGGATGCAGACGCGGGATCCTTCTTCTATAAATCGGGCGGCGGTGGCTGCGCCGATTCCGCTTGCGCCTCCGGTAATCAGAACTCGCTTGTCTTTCAGGCCCTTCATAATTTCGTTTCGCAGAATTCAGTTCTCGACTCTTCAATCTATCGCAAATCCGCTCGCGGATCACCCCGTTTGACCACCATCTCCCACGCGACTAAACTCGCTTCTCAGCGGGGTTCCTATGAAACATAACTGCTGGCTGCTTCTTTGCTGGGCTGTCGCGCTTGCCATCTTTGCCGGCGCGGCCTTGGCCGATGACGAGCAAGGCCACCATCATGAAGATCTTAACGCGGCGCAACTGGGGACGGTGGTTTTCCCGGTATCCTGCGCGCCAGCGGTACAGAAGCCGTTTGAGCGCGGCGTCGCTCTGCTGCACTCGTTCTGGTACGAAGAGGCGGCGAAGGAATTCAAGCATATATCGGTGGACGATCCCGGTTGCGCGATGGCGCATTGGGGCTCTGCGATGAGCCTGTGGCATCAACTTTGGAATCATCCCGACCCTAAGGTTCTACAGGAGGGCCTGGATGAAGTTCAGCAAGCCAAAACCACTGATGGCCCTACAACCCCGCGCGAGAAAGCGTACATTGCCGCAATCGCTGCTTTTTACAGCAAATCGCCAAAGCTTGATTACGAGGCTCGGGCCAAAGCTTACTCGGATGCGATGAAGAAGGTGTACGAATCGTATCCCGACGATCACGAGGCCGCGGCTTTCTATGCGCTGTCCCTACTTGCCGCGGAGCCCAAAGACGACGCGACTTTCGCCAACCGAAAAGCGGCAGCCGCGATTCTGGAAAAATTATTCGCTATCGAGCCCGACCATCCTGGCGTTGCGCACTATTTGATCCACAGCTACGACAAGCCGCAACTGGCGCAACTTGGCCTTCCCGCCGCCCGCCGCTATGCGCAAATCGCGCCTGCCGCGCCTCACGCTCTGCACATGCCGTCCCACATCTTTGCTCGCGTGGGCCTCTGGCAAGACGACATCAATTCAAACCTCGCCTCCATCGCCGCCACGCGGAAAACTGCCGCCATGCATATGGGCGGCGAAGGCCACCAGTTTCACGCCATGGATTTTCTCTTTTACGCTTACATGCAAAGTGGACGCGACGCCGACGCCAAGGCGTTGATCGAAGAGATTCGCGCCATGCCGAATAAAAAAGACGATATGTACGGCAAAGGCTATGATCCGCACGCGGCGACTCTGGCGCACCTCAGCGCGTTGTATCCGATTGAAATGCGCGACTGGGCGAGCGCGGCTGTCCTTCCTCCAGCGGCGGTCACAGGTACGGCCGAGGAGTCGGTGATTTATTGGGCGCGCGCGATCGGTGCGGCACACCTGCACAAGCCTGATGAAGTGCGTAAAGATCTCGAAGCGATCGAAGGTATTCATAAGAAACTGGTAGCCGAAAAGTCGGAATTCGCCGACGCGGTTGAAGATGATCGCAAAGAAGCCCAAGCCTGGCTAGCTTTTGCCGAGGGCAAGTACGAAGATGCCGTTGAGGCACTGCGCCCCATCGCCGACCAGGAAGATTCTCTAGGCGACGAACCGGAAGGCATTCCCGCGCGCGAGATGATCGCCGACATGCTGCTCGAAGCTAAGCGTCCGCAGCAATCGCTGCTGGAATATCAGACTGACCTGAAGCTGAATCCGAACCGTTTCAAGGGCCTCTACGGAGCCGCTCGCGCCGCGGAAGCGGCAGGAAAGCAGCAAGACGCTTCAGAGTACTACGCGCTTCTGCTGAAAGTCTGCGATGGGTCGAACTCCACGCGGCCGGAGTTGAGCCGGGCTAGGCAGTTAGTGGCGCAGAAGTAGGCTGCGGCAGACCGTCGAACCAAATCGCTAGGAATCCGGCTTCGTGCTGCTGCTGTCGAGCCCGTCATCTGCCCACTCCGCATCGCATGCACGGCAGTGCCATGCCGGGCGCTGCATCGGAATCGGCACCTGTAGAAAAGCGCTCATGTAGGCGATGGGGCGGTCGAGTTCCTGAAAGTTCACATCCAGCGATTGACACTTCGGACAGCGCGGCTGCTCATAAAGCCCGATGCCTTGCACATAAATGCCTTCGAGAATGGGCTCGTCGAGGAGTTTCTGCGCGTTGGCGAAATCCTCAGGACGAACGTTGAGCTTGATGCCGCCGATGAAATTGGAGATGAACCAATCCAGCCGCACGAGATTTTCATCGGCGAGGAAACATTCGATACCGGCGGATTCGAGACTTCCTTTGGCGAGCAACGCTTCAGGCAAATCGCGAAACTGCCGGAGGGTTAAAAGCTTCTGCACTTCAAGGCGTTCGCGTTTGTCGGGCCTGTCGCTGAATTCTTCTTCGGCGAACTCGCTTTCGCTCTCGAGGTGGCGACGGTCAAGTTCATCCTCAAGAGCCTCCCAAGCCAGATCCGTCAGCGACTCCGCATGGCGCGCCAGGCGCTGCAACTCGCCGTCGGCCATGCCGGCGTAGTTAGCCGCCAGGCGTTGGCGTTCGCGTTGGTCGTTGAAAAAGGCTTCGTCCCGGTTGGCCACAGGCACAGCATACTTCGAGTGAGGCTAATCGGCAAAGATCGCCGGGGAGCCTGTCGATTAAAACCATGTCGATATCCGCATTCCACCGTATTCCGCGGAGAAGGCAAATCAGGAACCCTGTTGGAAGATAATTCCGATATCGAGATGGCTCTCGCGGCAAATCAAATATGAAGAAAAAATCCTCTCGAAGCTCGAAGGCCGACCGCATACGCGCTGGTGCGGTTCCGGCGAAAGAGCTGGAGAAAGATTTCCAGCCAATCCGATTGCCAATCCGTCCTCCCTATCCACCGGCGGAGGCAAAGCCTGTCGCCGAAATTCCTGTGGGCGAAGGCTGGCTCTTCGAGCCCAAGTGGGATGGTTTTCGCTGCCTGGCGTTTCGCAAGGGCGGCGACAATATTCAATTGCAATCGAAGGCCGGGCAGCCGTTGCACCGATATTTCCCCGAGCTTGTCGAGGCTCTCGCTAAACTTCCGCAATCGCAGTTCGTGCTCGATGGGGAGATCGTAATTTACGAAGGCGACCGTCTTTCTTTCGACAATCTGCTCATGCGTATACATCCCGCGGAATCAAGAATTCGCAAGCTGGCGGTTGAAACACCCGCAACTTATATGTGCTTCGATCTGCTGGTGAACGAAGAGAGTGAACGGCTGAGTGAGCGCCCGTTGGAGGAAAGACGGGCGGCGCTGGAGGGATTTTTCAAAGGAGTGCCGCGCGGTTTGCACGCGAGAATCCGGCTTTCGCCGGCATCGCGTGACTTGGCCCAAGCTAAAAAATGGATGCACGAATTGGGAAAGCTTGGACTGGACGGGGTCGTAGCCAAGCGACTGGACGCGCCCTACCTTGCAGGTGAGCGCACCGGTATGGTGAAGATCAAGCGGATTCGCACGGCGGATACGGTGGTTGGTGGCTTTCGCTATGCCGAGAAGAGCGGCGGAATCGGCTCACTTCTGCTTGGCTTATACAACCGGGAAGGGAAGCTCGATCACATTGGGTTCACATCGAGCTTTAATAGCGAGCAGCGTCATGCGCTGAAGAAAATTCTGGAACCGGAAATTGGCGAGCCCGGATTCACCGGAAAAGCTCCCGGAGGTCCCAGCCGTTGGAGCACCAAACGCTCGACGGAGTGGGTGAGGTTGAAGCCGGAACTAGTGGCCGAGGTGCAATATGATCATTTTTCCGGCGGACGCTTTCGTCACGGAACGAAATTTCTGCGCTGGCGCCCAGAGAAAAAGCCGCAGGCCTGCACCTTCGATCAATTAAAATAAGCTCCCGCTCAAGGTTGCGTGGATTCCAACAACTCTTTCAGATACTGCTGCCAGACTTCGGCCCAGGTGTAGGTGCCATGGCCACGCGTCTGCTCTGAGATCGGAATCAAAACAAAGCGGCCGTTCTTCACACGTTTGATTTCACGCTCCGCGATACGCAGTTCTGGCGGATTGATGAAATCATCTGCTGTATTCCCGAGCATCACATGGGCGCTGATTTTTTCCAGCTGCGGCGAAGGATCGTAGTCGCGCGAGGCCTCCATCCGGTATAGCAGATCGGTGGCATCGTGCTCTTCGCTGAATTTCTTCACGAAATCCCGAACGGCCGCATCAGTGGCATCGCGCGTCGGAACCTTTTCTTGCATCTGCAGAGCTGAGCCGGAGGCGATATAAAATGTCTCCCCGGCGATTTCCATCGCGGCCGCGGGCTGGGCGGTGTACTCTCCGTTTTTCCAATCAGGGTCGTCGCGAATTCCATCGATCACCAGCTTGCGCCAGGCTCGGTTGCGTCCCGCGACCTGCACGGGTTGGCAAGCGAGGGGCATCAGGGCGTCCATGAAATCGGGATAGTTTTCGCCCCATAGGAAGGCGTGCATGCAGCCCATCGATGTGCCCAGGATGAGGCGCAGGTGGTTGATGCCAAGCCCTTTTTCCAGCAGTTCGTGCTGCGAGCGAACCATGTCGTCATAGTTGTAGTGCGGAAATTTCGCGTGCAGGCCGTCGCTGGGCTTACTGGATTTTCCCAGTCCGATGTTGTCGATAAGAATAATGTAGTAGCGGCTGACATCGAGGAGCTGTCCCGGACCAAATAGCACGTTCGCAAACTGTGGCGCGAGAAACTGCTTGCCGGTGCTGGTGGTGCTGTGTATCAAGAGCACAGCATTCGTAACTTTGCCCTTCGTGTCACGCACCGGCGTGCCGAAGGTTGCGTAATGGAGGCGCAACTCCGGTAGAGACTCTCCGGATGCGAAATGGAAATCGCGGGAAACGTAGTCACCTTCCTTCGGGGCGGGAAGTTGGCTGGTTCGTTGAGCCGCAGCGAATGCCGCATAGACCAGCAGCAAGATTAGAAAATAAAACCTGACCGCCGGCGTAGAGACGCGCATGATGGCTCCTCGATTCCGGGCAGAGTATCACAAAAATTCCGAGCCGAGGGGGCGGGGACTATCAAGGCAAAAAACAAACGGCCCACAGGTTTGCACCTGCGGGCCGTCCGGTGGACTGTTTGGGATTGACCAAGAGGTGGTCACTCTACGTGGCCTCTCACGGCAACTCCCGGGTCTGGGACCGAAGACTCAAGCGCGAAAATGTACCACCGAGCCTGAAGTCGAAGCGCTGCGCGACCAACGCAGCCGCTTCATCCCGAACTCACCGGTTAGTATGCGGGCTGTAGCTCCTGGCGCATTCGAATCAGCGTCTGGAACCCCGCTTAGAGCAACCAGCTCTAAGTCTCAGCCACCTCACCTGGTCTTAGGCTCCCACAACTGCCACTACAATCAGAACTTGTCATTCGACCACCTCCTTTCCGGTGTAATTGCAGATTAGTACGGGTCAGCGATAGAGTCAATCGAAAGAAGTGTGAATAAAAAATCTTACAAATCTTTACGGATTTTCTCCGGTAATGGTGCAACTCGGCGCTGGGCGGGCTATTCTCACGACTTTCACTCGGCTGGATTTCCCAAGAAAGCGTCACCGCACCGCCGTGCGAATTGCGCGCAACTGCCCGGAGTGCGTAAGCTGATAATGGAGAAACGTGGAATGATTGGTTTTGCACGCGCGATACTCGTCGCAATCGTTTTGCTTAGTTCGTTCGCCATCGCTCAAACAAGCCCGCCGGTTGCTCCGGCCCCAGTGCCGCCGCCCCCAGTGCTCACAAAGAGCGAACCTGTGCCAGATCCGCTTCCGAAGGTGCAGGTATTCGGCGGCTACTCCCTGCTGCACACCGATAACGGGCGGCTGAATGGGACGCTTCTCGATGTCGATCTGCGGGAACCTAATAATACGTTCGGCGTGAGGAGCAATTTCAACGGCTGGAATGCAGAGGCGCAATACAACTTCAGCCGCTTGGTGGGAGTCGTCGCTGACTTTGCCGGGCATTATGGCTCGCCATTCACGCCCTATGGATCGAGGTCGGTTGGCGGGCTTCCCAGCCAAACTGCTTATTCCGTGATGGTAGGGCCGGTTTTCACATACCGCCGATACAAAAGGCTGACGCCGTACCTGCACGCCCTATTCGGTTTCAGTCGCAGCAGCTTGAGCGCAAGCACCATCACGGGAGTGGTGAATCCGGTTTCATCGGTGGCCACAACCTACGACGATTTCGCCATGGCGCTCGGAGGCGGAGTCGATTACAAAATCAATCACCGGTTCGCGCTGCGTTTGGCACAGGTGGAGTGGTACCACACCAGCCTGAATCTGGATAAGTATTACGGCAGCGCATATGGTGAGAGCTTGTTTGATGTAGGCCTTCCGACCAACCAGCGCAACGTGCGGGTCTCTGCTGGAATTGTGGCGAACTTCTAGCGGAGCGTTTCTAGCAGGCTGCGGGGAAAGTCGGTTTTCGGCTTTCAGCGCCTGAAGGCGCAATTGATAGCGCAGCCCTTGCGGTATGCCTGAAGGCATACCCTGATACGAATCTCGAGTTTTCCCGAAGCTTCTAGGGCAGCGCGAACGCGTAGATGGCGCTTCCGGCGGCGATGGCTACGTATTCTTTGCCATCGACGGCGAAGGCCATGGGCGCGCCATAGACCGCGCCGCCCATCTGGAAATGCCATAACGGCTTCCCAGATGCGGCGTCGAGCGCGACGAAGTTTCCTTCCGCATCGCCGGTAAAAACCAGTCCACCCGCAGTCGTTAGCACGCCCGACCATGTGGGCGAGGTGTGCTCGAACTTCCACTTAATTTCGCCGGTCGCAGGATCGATTGCTTTTAGAAATCCGCGATAAGGTTCGGCCTCTTCGGAAGGGAAATAAGCGCTGCCGTAGTATGCGTGGCCAGCCTCGTAGGGTTGAGGCGCGGTGCTGAAAATGTCGCACTGATCGCGCGCGGTTACATAGAAGAGCGAGGTTTGCGGATCGAAAGATGGAGCCATGAAGTTCGTTGTTCCCAGAGCGCCGGGGCAAACGGTATGGCCTTCGAGCGTGGGCGATGCCTCTGCCTTTGCGATGGGACGGCCGTCGGCGTCTTTGCGGTCGCTCCACGTGACTTTGCCGTAGGCGTTGGCGGAAACAAGTTTGCCGGTAGTGCGGTCGAGCACGTAGAAAAATCCGTTGCGATTGGCTTGCGCGATTAAACGCTTTCCGCTGGAATCGAGCATCACGGGAACCTGTGTGGCGTCCCAGTCGTGCTCGTCGTGTTTGGTGAATTGGAAATACCAGTCGAGCTTCCCGGTATCGGCATTGAGAGCGAGGAGCGAGTTGCTGTAGAGGTTGTCGCCGGCGCGCCCAGCTCCGCGATTCGAGGGCGCTGGATTTCCCGTCGGCCAAAAAATCTGGTTCGTCGCAGCATCGTACGTTCCGGTATTCCATGCAGGAGCGCCGCCGACCTTCCAGGAATCGCCCTCCCAGGTTTCATGGCCAGGCTCTCCTGGCGCTGGCACCGTGTACAAGCGCCATTTGCGCTCGCCAGTTGCCGCGTCATATGCGTCGATAAACCCGCGGACGCCGTACTCGCCTCCGGAAACGCCGATCACTACGAGATTTTTTATCGCCAGCGGTGCGACGGTAAAGCTGTAGCCGTTGCGGTAATCCGCCGCGGTGACGTTCCAGACGACGTTGCCGGTTTTCGCGTCGAGCGCGACGACGTGAGCATCGAGCGTCCCCAGAAAAACTTTGTCGCCTAGAATCGCGAGCCCGCGATTTACGTGGCCGCAGCAGGGACGAATATCAGCTGGGACAGGATACTGATACATCCAGATCGGCCGTCCGGTGCGGGCATCGAGCGCAAAGGCGCGGTCGTCTTGTGCAGTGGCATAGAGAATTCCATCGACGACCAGCGGCGTTGTTTCCAGCTTGCCGGTCGCGCCGGTCTGGTAGACCCACTTGGCAGCGAGCGAATGCACAGTTGTCGTGTTGATCTGGTCAAGCGACGAGAATCGGCGGCCCGCGTAATCGCCCGAATAGGTCAGCCAGTTCTGCGGCTCTTTGGCGGAATTCAGAAGACGGTCGAAGGTGACCTGGGCGTGAGCTTTTGGCGCGAACACAACGCAAAGGATAGCGATGAACATCGCGACGAAATGTTTCATCATTTCGCACCCACGATGATCAGGAACGCGACAATATCGTCGAGATCTTTATCGCTCAACAGGCTGGCTGAGTAGACCGGCATCAAAGATTCCCGGCTCTTATCGAACGATCGCAGTTTGTCTTTCTCCAGCAGATGAATCTCCTCGCTCGTATCCATAATTTGCACGCTGAAGTTGTCTTCGTTGAGCGCAACGCCCTTGATTTCTTTTCCGTCTGCGGTCACGGCCGTGATGGTCTCGTACTCCTGAGGAAATTCCTTGGTGGATTCGGTCAATCCCCAGGCGAGGCGGCGGCTGGGATTGCGCACGGAATCGATGATTGCATCGCGGGTGCGCGATCCGCCCACCGAAGTGAGTTCCGGTCCGACGCGGCCGCCTTTGCCCTCGACCATGTGGCAGAGCGAACAGTTCGCGTCGCCATAGAAAAGCCGCTTGCCGTGATCCGCATTGCCCGACGGATTCGCGGGCGCTTTCACCTCGACGCTGCGGATGTAGGTGATGATCTGCCAGATTTCGTCGTCGGTCATGCCCACACCCTGACCGTTGGTTCCGTTGGCGGGCATAACGGTGCCGGAAATTCCGTTGCTGATGACCTGAAATAGCTCCGCATCCGAGTGAGCATGTTTCTTGTGCGCCCGAGTAAGGTCAGGACCACGGCCGCCTCCGTGCGCTCCGAGTCCGTGGCACAGCGCGCAGTTGATGCGGAACTCGTATTCTCCGGCTTTCGCGGCCTTGGCGTCGCCCGCATAAGGATTGTGATCGTCAGCGGCGTGGGCTGCGGGCGCAAAAAGCATGACTCCGCAGCAGACTGACGTCACCAAGAATCCCCACCGGTTCTGCGGAATGCTCGAAGCCATGAATCACCGTGAATGAATGTGCCGCATTCTACGCCAAAGAAGCCGACGGCGCGCTTTGGAAAACTAAGGCGTGACCGCAAGACGTTCCCCCACCAACGTACATGACCAGCAGGTATCTGGGAGCAGCGCGCCGGCCTCTCTAAACTTGAGCTTCCCTGAAACTCCGCCGATCTTCCATTAGGTCGGCACGTTTTTGAATGTAGATATGTAACTCACTGATAAATCAGCCTTTCCAGTGGAAGGCGTCGGGCTGCGGGAGGCCCAAATGGGCCAGTACGCGGTAGGCGAACTCGCGAGCCATGTCATCTAAATTGGCAGGTCGGTAATAGAAGGCCGGAATGAGGGGAAAGATGGTCGCCCCGGCATCGGCGGCGCGGTACATGTTGCGGATGTGGATCTTATTGAGCGGCGTTTCGCGAACGCAGAGAACCAGCGGGCGCTCCTCTTTGAGGCAGACGTCGGCGGCACGCTCCATCAGTTGCGATGCGATGCCATTCGCTATGCGGGCCAATGTGCCCACGCTGCACGGGATGACGACCATGGCGTCGGCGGGATAAGAGCCGCTGGCCACGTTGGCCCCGATATCGGCGTTCGATTGTTCTTTGATTTTGGAAGAAGAGACGCGGCCGGACTGTGAAGCTTTCGACTGGGATTTTTTGCGCGCGCCCTCGCCGCCGAGGATCTGGCCGAGAAGATTCGAGCGTCCCCGGATGCCAAGTTCTTCGGCGAACACGCGCAGGGCGGAGTCGGAGGCGATGAAGTTGACGGTTTGGATGCGATCGTCGCGCTCGACCGCGAGCAGGAGCTGGCGCAGAAAAATCGAGCCGCTGGCGCCGGTACTGGCGATGGTGAGATTTTGCGGCGGATGATTCGGCAACGCGCCTCCGGACGAGGCGAGTGCAAACGCCCCGAATTTGGAGCATAGGCAGTGAGGGAAGTCGAAGTCAAGGAGTCGGAGCTAGGAGCTAGAAGCTAGAAGCTAGAAGCTAATTTATGGCATCAACCGCGAATTTACGATCCCGCCGCAGCGCCGCGCAGTTGCACGCGCTGGCCGGAGTGGAGCGTGAAATTCGTGCGCAGGATTCTCATAATCGTCGCAAATATCTACGCGAGTTCAGCCAGGCCTTTCGCCAATATGATTCCGTGCTGGATTCCGAACAACTGCACAACTCCCTGCACGCGGCAGACATCGTTTTGATCGGCGACTATCATGCCCTGCCGGTGGCGCAGCGTTACGCAGCGACGCTTTTCGAACAGCGTGCCCTCGCCGGGGATCGCCCCGTGGTTCTGGGAATTGAAACCATCTTTGCGCGCGACCAGCACATTCTCGAAGAGTGGTGGCGGCGCGAAATTGACGAATGCGAACTGCGGCAGCGCATCCGCTTCGATCTTGACTGGGGATATGACTGGGCTCCGTCTTACGAGTTGCTGGTAGCGGCGCGCGACCACGGCGAAGCGATTTATGGGCTCGACTGCATGCCTCGAGAGAATCTACGAAAGATCGGTGCGCGCGATCGCCACGCTGCGGCCAAAGTGGCGGAAATACGCCAGCGTCATCCTGAAGCTGCAATTTTCGTGCTGTTTGGTGAGTCGCACCTTGCGCCGGGGCATCTGCCGCGTGCGCTGCAGAAGGAAATGCCGGGGGCAAAGATTCTTACCGTCTTGCAGAATGTGGATGACCTATACTGGCGCGCCGCTGGCGAGCGCATCGATAAAGTGGACGCCGTGCGAGTGAGCGATGACGTGCTGTGCGTCTTCAACGCCACGCCGCTGGAAAAATATGAAAGCTATCGCCTGTTTCTCGACCAATGGAGCCGCTGCGACGGGGGTCCCGACTTCGCGCCTACCATTTACAACCTGATCGATAGCCTGGCCGTGTTTCTAGAAATCAATCGCCACTCGCCGCACAACGGAACTCAACCGAAATTTCTTGTTGACATGCTGCCGGAAGTTTACGGCAACTCTTCAGAAGCGATGTTGCGGCGTTTGCTCTCGCGTAAGGCCGTGAGCGAAGAAGAGCTGCAAAGTATTCTGAAGAGCGTGGAAGAACATGGCAGCGCTTACCTGCCGCAGCTGAATGCTTTCTGCATCCGCGAGTTTCAAATGATGCATGCGGCGGAAGATGCGGCGCGTTTCCTGCACCAGGCTTGCCAAGGTTTGCCGAAAAGGTTGAACGGCAGCAAGGAGAATGCGGTCGAGGCGGAGGGCGGTGTTTCGCAGGGCAGCGACGCCTTCTACACTCGCATCGTCGAGCATGCAGTCGCCTACTTCGGCTCGAGAGTGCTGTATCCTTCGCGCCCGGCGCCCGAGGATGACGACTCGTTAACCTTGTCACGCTCGGCGCTGGAAAAGGCGGCCCAGTCGACCGCTCGCGCTGATGAAGAGAAGCTCGAATCTATTACCCGCGATTGGGGATACTACCTGGGAAACCAGATGTACTCCGCCTACCTTGATGGAAAGGCGAAGCCGCGTGGACTGCGACGTTTGCTGCTGGCCCACCTCGATAAGCCGGGCGCGGCTCGGAAGGTGTGTGCCGCCCTGATCGCCAGATTGCGGGCAATCGCTTCGGAGTAGAACTCTTAGCGGTGCTAATCTAGAAACTCGGCTGCCTGAGCGCCGAACGCTTACCGTGAACGCGCAATCCATCCGTAAACTTTTCGACCAGGTTCGCCGCGGCGAACTCACGCCCGACGATGCGGTCGACCGCCTGCGCCATCTCCCCTTTGAAGACCTGGGATTTGCCAAGGTTGACCACCACCGCAGCCTGCGCGCGGGCATGCCTGAGGTAATTTTTGGCGAGCGGAAGACTCCCTCACAGACTGCAGAGATCTTTGCGCGGCTCGCCAAACATGGCGGCAATGTTCTGGCGACGCGAGCCGATGCCAAGCAATTTGCTGCAGTAAAGAAAAAAGTTCGTGCTGCACAATATCGTGAACTGGCGCGTTGCATCGTCCTGCAACGCGACCCGCAACTCTATGGCAAAGGCATTGTTGCGGTGGTTTCAGCCGGGACCAGCGACATCTCCGTTGCCGAAGAAGCCGTCGTTACCGCCGAAATAATGGGCAACGAGGTGCAGCATTTCTATGATGTTGGCGTGGCGGGCATTCATCGCCTGCTAGCCAATCGCGAGGCCCTTACCAAAGCGCGCGTGGTGATCGTGTGCGCCGGGATGGAAGGCGCGCTGCCCAGCGTGGTTGGCGGCCTGGTTGGTGTTCCGGTAATTGCGGTGCCGACCAGCGTCGGCTACGGAGCGTCGTTCAAAGGCCTCACAGCGCTGCTGGGAATGCTCAATTCGTGTGCGTCGAACGTGAGCGTGGTGAATATCGACAACGGCTTTGGCGCAGGCTACGTGGCGTCGCTGATCAACCGCCTCTAGGACGGCACAAAATCACCATTGCCTGGTTATTTTTGAGCGATTTTCTGTTCGGCTTCCGGACGCGCTTGCTGTTGGTCCAGGGTATTTAGACGGATCACGGCCGCCGCGGCGGTATAGCGCACGTGCACGTTCGTATCGAACAGGCAGAGTTCAATCTTTCCCTCAACGGAAAAATCGCCGCGTTGCGCCAGCGCTTCCACCGCTGCGGAACGCACAATCCAGTCTTTGTCGTTCATTGCGGCTCGCAGTAGGGCTCTCCCCGTAGCCGGGTCGGGATCGTGAGCCAGAACAGTCGCGGCAATCGCCCGCGCAGGATGAGGATTCTTTTTGTGGGTATAGCGCCACGCGTCCCATCCGATGCCGGCAAAGGGGACGTAGCCAATCCCTTGCTCGAAGCCGATCATCGCCAGCTCGTGCGGATTGTGCAGCGTGTCCAGTTGCTCGGTAATCAGGCCGTCGCCTTTTCTCTCGCCGCTCAAAATGTCCAGATAAACTGCATTGGAGGAAGCGTTATCCTTTAATTCATGCAGCGAGTGAGCTGCCGCCATCACCACCGCCATTCGCCGGTCGTGCAAAAGCTTCTGCAGCTTCGGGATGGATTCTACGGCCTTCATCTGGCCCAGAGAGGAAGCCGCCGCGGCGCGAACCGCGGGCCGCGGATCGTTAAGAGCGGATTCCACCAGTCCCCTTGCGCGGGCATTATTGCAAAGCAAGGCCAAGGCCTGAACCCCAATCACTCGCTGCGTCGAGCTCTTGGATTTCACCGCGGCCTCAAACATCGACCACGCTTTTTGCTGGCCGGTAACCGCATAGGAAGGCAGGCTCAATACCGCGCAAGCCAGAACGACAAGCGAGACGCGCGCGATGCGGCGGCGGGGCATAGCCATGCTTCGCTCCCTCAATGCCGACCTCCGCGCACAGAAGTGCACGGGTGACCGCACTTAAGATGCCAGGGGAACAGAAAAAGTGAACGCGCCCACCAAACAAAAATCAGCAGGTTTGATCCGGGAAATGAGCGATGCGCTACCCGCCAATGAGCGACTCAGGACCGTTTCGCTGGTCCCCGCGTCTTCGAAGACCCCGCTTTTTGGGCCGAGCTCTTCGCCGGACGCTCCTTACTGGAAAATACCCGGGCGAAAATCTTATCTACATTTTTGAGCTGGCGTTTCGGGTCGAAGGCGCGCTCAATCTGTTTGGCAGGAACTTTTTTCGTGATCTCTTTATCGCCGAGCACCAACTGATGGAAGTCGAGCCCTTCTCTCCATGCCCGCATGGCGTGCGCCTGCACGATTCTGTAAGCGTCCTCGCGGGAGACGCCTTGTTCGACGAGATCGAGGAGCAACTGGCCGCTGAAGATCAAGCCGCGGGTGCTCTCAAGGTTTGCGCGCATGCGTTCGGGATAAACGATCATCGCGTCGATCAAATTGCTGGTCTTGTTCAATAGGTAATCGATCAACGTGGTTGAATCGGGCAGAATGACGCGTTCTGCGGAGGAGTGCGAGATGTCGCGCTCGTGCCAGAGGGCAACATTTTCAAATCCCGCCTGAGCGTTGCCACGGACAACTCGCGCCAGGCCGCTGATCTGCTCGCTGGTGATCGGGTTCCGCTTGTGCGGCATGGCGGAAGATCCCTTTTGCTTTTCGCTGAAGAATTCCTCTGCCTCGCGCACCTCGGTGCGCTGCAGGTGGCGGATTTCCGTCGCAATTTTATCCAGCGTGGACGCGATTACAGCGAGAGTTGCCAGGTAATACGCATGGCGGTCGCGTTGAATCACCTGCGACGAGACGGCCGCAGCTCTTAGGCCAAGGCGCGCACAAATCTTTTCTTCGATTTCCGGCGTGAGATGGGCGAAGATGCCGACCGCGCCCGAAAATTTTCCCACGCGCATGTCCTCCGCGGCAGCCGCGAAGCGCGCTATGTTGCGTTGCGTCTCGGAATACCAGTTCGCAATCTTGAAGCCGAAAGTGATGGGTTCGGCGTGAATGCCGTGCGTGCGCCCCACCATGGGCGTGTCTTTGAACTCCCAGGCGCGGCGCTCGAGAACTTCGGCAAAGCGCTCCAGATCCTGAGCAATCAAGGCCGAAGCCTGCTTGACGAGCAGTGCCTGCGCCGTATCCACAACATCGTTCGAGGTGAGGCCGTAGTGAAACCAGCGCGCATCGGGTCCGACAATCTCGGCAACCGCCGTGGTGAAGGCGATGACATCGTGGCGAACATCAGCTTCAATCTCGTGGATGCGCTCCACGCGAAAATCGGCGCGTTCGCGGATGGCGCGTGCCGCCGCTTTCGGAACCATGCCGGCCTCGGCCAGGGTTTCGGTGGCTGCAACTTCGACGGCCAGCCAGGTGCGGAAGCGGTTTTCGTCAGACCAGATGCGGCCCATTTCGGGGCGGGTATAGCGTGGAATCAAGGCGGATGCGCCTCCTGTAATGTGGTTTAAGGTGGACAGAGAATTCTAAACGCCTCGCCGAAAAGAGGCCAGGGGCGAGCACCATGCTGGTCTTAAGCCATGAATTTCTTTCGATCCTTTCAAACGGGGAATTGACCCCTTCGCAGGCCAAGGATAGTAGGGAGCGTGCTCCTGCTCCCCGATGCGTTGTGTGCGCCTACACCAAGTCCACAATTATCGGTTGCAAATCTGTACGTTGGCGTACACAATGGCTGCGATAAGAAAATCTTGCAACCCTTCGCGACGGATGGTGGATGGCCGCACCATCGCCAGGAGAGTTGGTCCCGGAAGGCAAGATAAACCGGACGGGCGTTTTTGGCGTCGCTGATTGGCCATAGTCCGCAGGGAGTAGCCATGACATTGCACCCTGTTCCAGAGAAGAGTCGTATTACTCAAGCCCGGATTGGCGCTGCCGATTCCCCGCGTCGGGCTCTCCCCGAAAGTGAAGATTGGTACCAAGATCTGGTCGCGCATAGCCGGGATCTGCTGTGCATCCACGATCTGAACGGCCGGCTCCTGTCCGTGAATCCCGAACCGGCTCGGGTTCTGGGTTACAGCGTGGAAGAACTTCTGCGGATTCCGATGCGAGACTTGGTAGTACCCGAGTTCCGTGACGAATTCGATGCGTATCTAAGCCAGGTCGCGCGCCTGGGCGAGGCCCGGGGCTTTTTGGCCCTCATGACCCGAACGGGTGAGCAGCGCATCTGGGAATATCACAACACCCTGCGCGGCGAGGGCGTGCAAGCCCCGGTCGTGCGGGGCATGGCCCACGACGTTACCGATCAGAAACGCTCTGACAAGCAACTTCGTGAAGCCGGGGAACAACTGCTCGCCAAAGTGCGCGAGAGCGAACGAATCATCAGGGATCTGAAACTGTTTCGCACCCTGGTGGACCGGAGCACCGACTCCATCCTGGTAGTGAGTGCGGAAACCCTTCACTTGCTGGACGCCAACGAAACCGCTTGCCTACAACTGGGGTACAGCCGTGAAGACTTTCTTTTTTTGCGGGTCTTCGATATCAACCCTGCGGTCGACGAGCACTCGGCGGCGCAAATTTTAGCGGAATTGAAGAAGTCTGGTTTTGTTTCCATGGAGAGCGTTCACCGGCGAAAGGATGGATCGACCTTTCCGGTCGAACTTAACATGACTCGCGTGGAACTGGACCGCGCTTACGTCGTCACGATCGCCCGCGATCTTAGCCAGCGCAAGCTGGCGGAGGAGGCCCTCCGAACCAGTGAGCGGCGCCAGCACAAGATCGCAGAGCAATTGGAGGCGGAACGTGCCCGCCTGATCGAGGCCCAGGACGTGGCAAAGGTGGGAAGCTGGGAAGCTGAGTTGCAAAGCCTTAAGGTTACGTGGTCCGAGCAGACACATCGAATTTTTGAGACGGATCCCTCCCATTTTCACCCTACGCGTCCGGACTTTATGAAATTTATCCATCCGGAGGACCGCGCGAAAGTGGATGCAGCCTTTCAGTCTTCGCTCGAGAAAGGTGTAGCCTCCAACGTCGAATATCGGATTGTCATGGCAGACGGCCGTATCAAAACCCTGGAGGAGCGATGGAGGGTTTTTCACGATGAACAAGGACGGCCAATTCGCCTGATGGGTACCTGCCGCGACGTCACCGAACAAAAGCGTGCCGAGGAGGCGCTTAAGAAGTCGGAAGAGAAGTTCTCGAAGGCTTTCCGGCAAGGCCCAATGTCACTCACGATAACGAGCATCAAAGACCATCGCTACGTGGAGGTAAACGAGGCCTTTGAGCGTATGACCGGCTGGCTCCGCGACGAGGTAATAGGACGCACACCGTTCGACATTGGGCTCTGGGTGAACCCCGCCGAACGAGTGAACCTGTCGAAGCAGCTTTTCTTGGAAGGCCGCGTCCGTGGGGTAGAGGCTCGTTTTCGCAAGAAGGACGGCACTATTCGCATCGCCTTTTTGACCGCGGAAGTGCTGGAGGTAAACGGCGAGGCGTGCGCACTTGGCGTGTTTGCGGATATCACGGACCGCAGGGAGGCCGAAGAAGCCCTGCGCGAAGCCAAAGATTTTTCCGAGAACCTGATTCGGACTGCCAACGTAATAATTCTAGGCTTGGATACCGAGGGCAACGTCACCCTTTTCAATCAGGCTGCGGAGGAAATTACCGGTTACAGCTTCGAAGACTTGAGGGGCAAGAACTGGTCCACCCTGGTGCCCAGAGACCGATTTCCTGAGCCGTGGGAAGAGTTTGAAAGGATCATGGCTGGAACGGCGGGCCTGACTTATGTGAACCCTATCATCACCAAGTCGGGCGAGGAGCGCTACATCTCGTGGCGAAACAGTCAAGTAACAGTTGACGGCAAAATCGTCGCCACGATTTCGTTTGGAAACGACATCACGGAGCGCAGGCAGGCGGAGGAGGCGCTGCGCGATAGTGAACAAAAATACCGCAATTTTGTCTCGCAGAGCTGGGAGGGTATTTTTCGAGAGGAAATGGAACCTCCGCTTCCTGTCGACCTGCCAGAGGACGAAATGATTCATCACCTGCTGCACGAAGCTTACGTCGCCGAATGCAACGACGCCCTGGCAGCAATGTACGGGCTACAGACGGCGGCGGAACTTCGAGGCAGGGCATGGCATGAAATGGTTCCGCCTGAGGATCCGCAGAATATTGAGATGACCCGGGAGTTCGTCCGCGCAGGCTTTCGGCTACGAGAATACGAATCGCACGAGATCGATGTTCATGGCAATCCTAAAATATTTCTCAATAGCCAGATCGGTACCGTCGAGAACGGAAAACTCGTGCGCACCTGGGGGATTCAGCGAGACATAACGGAGAAGGTGAGGGCAGAACAAGCCAGGACCGCGGCAGAGGAGAGTTTGCGCCAGGCAGTTCAACAGTTGGCGCGAGTGAGCGAGGAACTGCGCCTGGCGAAAGAGAAGCTGGCGGAAGAAAATCTTTATCTGGAACAAGCCATCGATACCGAACTGGGCTTCGGGGAAATTATTGGGCGCAGCCCTGCTTTGGTCAAGGTGATGGAAAAGGTGGCCAAAGTCGCTCCCAGCGATGCGACCGCTCTGTTGCTGGGCGAAACCGGCACCGGCAAGGAATTGATAGCACGGGCTCTCCACCGGTTAAGCAAGCGGCAGGGAAACAGCTTTATCAAGGTAAACTGCGCCGCCATCCCTTCGGGGCTGCTGGAAAGCGAACTGTTCGGCCATGAACAGGGTGCTTTTACCGGCGCCACCAGCCGCAAGCTGGGCCGCGTGGAACTGGCTGACAACGGAACTCTGTTTCTCGACGAGATTGGGGAAATCCCGCTGATCCTGCAGCCCAAACTATTGCGCGTGCTGCAGGATCAGGAATTTGAACGCCTGGGCGGAACGCAGACGCTGAAAGTCAATTTCCGCTTGCTGGCTGCGACCAATCGAGATCTAACGGAGAGCGTAAAGGCTCGTGAATTTCGCAGCGATCTGTACCATAGGCTGAATGTGTTCCCGATTCTCATTCCGCCTTTACGCGACCGCCGCGAAGACGTTCGTCCGCTGATCGAACACTTTGTGCGCAAATTCTCGGCGCGCATGAAAAAGTCGATTACCAGCATCCCCGCAAAGACAATGGAGACGCTGGTGCGCTGGGAGTGGCCGGGAAACATCCGCGAGCTCGAAAACTTTGTAGAACGCTCCGTCATTCTGACAACGGGAGCCGTATTGCAGGCGCCACTTTTCGAGTTCGAGGGCGAAACCGGCTCTGGCGCCAGCCCGGATAATGACAACATTGCCGATAGGGAGCGTGAACAAATCCTTCGAGCGCTGCGCGCGTGCCACGGGCGGCTGGGCGGGGCCGATGGCGCGGCAGCACGATTAGGGCTGAAACGGACCACGTTGCAATCCAGGCTCGATCATCTAGGCATCAAGCCGGCAACTTATCGCGTTTCGTGATCCCGCTAGCTGGCATGAATTAGCGGCCAAGGGTATTCTTTTCTCATGACCCCAGGTTTTAAAAGAATTCTCGAAGCGGCGATGTGGTTTGTGCTCGGCTTTGTAGCGCATATGCTTCTGTTGTATTTCCACCGTCACCCAGGGTAGCGGCCGACGCAGACGCAAACGAAACATTTCCGCCCGGCGCTTCAAAAGATCGTCTTCCCAACGAAAAAGCCCCCTGCTTGCGCAGAGGGCTTTTTCTGGGGGAGGGACTTCGGCGAGGCGCCGATGGTCCCAAACTGTTTACTTGGGCTGCTGTTGTTGATCCATGGTGCTCGTGGTGGGCGCGCCGGAGTTGCTGGAAAGCTGCTCCAGATCGTTCTTCAGCAGGCTGATCTCGACGCGGCCTCCGCTGATGTGCTTGGTCTTGGCATTTTCGTCGCCTTCGACCGGGGCATTGCCCATGCCGACGAGGTAAATGCGGTAGACGGGAATCTCATGGTTCAGCACCAGGTAACGAACGACGGATTCGGCCATTTTCTGCGAGTTTGAGATCGCGATCTGGCCCTTGCCGGAAGAGAAGCCCTGCACTTCGATGATGTACCCGCGCTGGCCTTTGACTGTGTTGGCCATTTCATCGAGGGCATCCTTGGCGTTTTTGCTCAACGTCGTTTGGCCAGGCCGGAACCGGATTTCAGTCTGATTGGAAGCCTTGTACTGGTCGATATTGCTGACCACGGTTTCCACGGTCTGGATTCGGGTGGAAGCCTGTTGCGCACTCTGTTGCGCCGCGTTGGCCTTGTTCCCGGCATCAATGGCGTGCTGATCGGCCTCGTTGGCTTTGTCCGAAGCCAGCTTGATTCCAGCCTGCGCCCGTGAATCGGTATCTTTGATCGCCCGGCCGTTCGCGGCGGTCAGATCGTCGAGTTCATTCACCCGGTCGCGAATCGGGTCGGTTTGCCGTTTGACGTAATTCTTGCGCGCGAATGGATTCACGCGTCCCCAGAAGCCTTCCCGCGCGGGAGCCTGCAGAGGCTGCTTGCCGGAGGCATTCGCGGTATCGGTCGACTGCGACGTCTGCGTTGTCGTCGAAGGGTTGGATTGATCCTGAGCAGAAGACGAAGTCTGCGCCCAGGCTGGGAATGCCAGCACTGCGGCCAGAGGTAAAGTGACAAGTATGCGGTTGTTCATAAGAAACTTCCTCCAAGGTGGGAGCGTTCGGGGCTCCACTTCAGCTCGCCGAAACCGGCTGGCTGCGTGATTTTTAATTGCGTCCCCTACCAACTACCGGCCTGCGCTGACGCAACGCAGGCCCGAAATCTCAGCGCCGCGGTCCGCGGCACCTGACTTCCTCTACTACAGTTCAGATGCCAAAAACCACTTTTGGGTTTGGTGGCTAAATTGTTGATACTGAAAGACATTGTATCGCGACGATAGCCGGCAAATCGCTTCCGCAAGTTCTTGCAGCGTAATTTTGGCAATCCAGATATAAAAAGTGCGTGATAAGGGGTTATAAAACCTCTGAAAAAGGAACGGCAGAATCTGCAAGCGATCAGGGAGAATTTCCTGATCTACGCGGTGATTCCCCTGTGCTCTCTGTGGTAATAGATTTTCCTCCGCAGTATTTTTCATACAGCTCAATGATGAAATGATCGGTCATGCCTGCAATGTAGTCGCAAACCACGCGCGGCAAAGTTTCCCGCTCGGCTTTCTCCTGGTAAAAATGGGGCAGAGCTGATGGGCTCTCGATCCAGAAAGCAAACAGTTCGCGGACGATCCGTTCCGCGTCGTCTTTTTCTGCCGCCAGCGACTCGCTGTAATACAGATTCTTATAAAGAAAATCTTTGATCTGCTTTCGCCCGGCTTCCACCTCGGGGCTGAATGCCGCCAGCCGATGCTGGTGTGCTCGCACATCTGCGAGAGTTTCGATTCCTGCATGTTTCAGCCGCGCCTGCGTGTTGGTAATGAGGTCGACGGCGAGGAGGTTCAGCACGCTCTTCAGAGCCTCATTGAACTTCAGCTTATCGGCCGCCTCAGGGTAAGCGCGATTGGACTCGAGAAAATATTTTTCGAACACCGGCACGCCCGCGCGAATTTGCTCGAGCGTTAGCAGGTGAGCCTCGTATCCGTCGTCAAGGTCGGCAGTGTTGTATCCGATTTCGTCGGTCAGGTCGATGAGTTGGGCTTCCAGGGGAGGCCGCTGATCGAGGAAGTATTCCGCCAGTTCCGGATATTTTGCCGGATCGTAATCTCGCGAGTGCTTGATGATGCCTTCGCGCACTTCAAAGGTGAGGTTGAGGCCGCGAAAGGCGGCGTAGCGCTGCTCGAAGTCCTCGACGATGCGCAAGGCGTGCAGGTTGTGATCGAAGAAAAGACCGTGGGAGCGCATCGCTGTGTCGAGCGCTTTTTCTCCAGCGTGGCCGAACGGGGGATGGCCGAGATCGTGCACCAGGGCTAGCGCCTCGGCAAGGTCCGCGTTGAGGCTGAGCGCTCCCGCGACGGTTCGGGAAATCTGCGCGACTTCGATGGTATGCGTCAGACGGTTGCGAAAGTGATCGGAGTAGCGGCGGGTGAAAACCTGAGTCTTGTCCGCGAGGCGGCGAAAGGCACGCGCGTGGATGACGCGGTCACGGTCGCGCTGAAAGTCGTTGCGATAGGGATGCTGCGGCTCAGGAAATCGGCGTCCGCGGGATTGTTCCACCTGCACCGCGTAGGCGGCCAGCATACGGTCAGTTTAGCAGCTTTACAGTACTCAGTACCTAGTACTCGGTACCTAGTTGCCATTCAAGCAGCCACACACGATCAGTTTTGACCTGCTGGGTACTGAGTACTAGGTACTGAGCACTTTTAGCGTTTATCCGGATCCTCTTTCGCCAGCCGCACCTTGGCGGCGTCGAGTTTTTTCTGCGTGGCCGCCAGAAGATCGGTGTCCACTTCGGCGGGCACGGTCTTATTCCACTCAGCAACGGCGCGATCCCAGTGGGCTGCTGCAAGTTTCAGGCGTCCAGTCTTCTGATAGAGATCGCCGAGGTGGTCCTGCACAGTCGGGTCGGACTCCATGTGCAAGGCAGCTTTGGTCAACGCATCTTCGGCTTGGTCATACTTGCCCAGTTTGAAATAAGCCCATCCCAGCGAATCAAGATAAGCGCCGTTACTCGGCTCCAGACTGACCGCCTGCTTGATGTAGTTAAGCGACTCTTCGAGCGCAACGCCGCGATCGGCATTCATGAAGCCGAGGTAGTTTAGAGTGGCGGCATTCTGTGGATTCGAAACCAGAATTTTCTTAAACTCCGCTTCCGCCTGATCGTATTTTTTCTCGCGCTCGAAGGTGGAACCGCGCAGGAAGTAAACGTACTCTTTGTCCTCAGCTTTGGTTGAAAGCGATTCGGCTTTATTCAAGGCCTCCTCGGCTTCAGGGAAGCGCTTCAAACGCGTGTACATGATCGAAAGGCGCAGATAAACTTCGCGGTCTTCGGGCGCGCCTTTCAGCATGGAGCGAACGTCGGCAATCGGCTTTTCTGGATCGCCGGTATCGGCCATCTGCGCATCGAGTACCATGCGCAGCTCGCGATCGTTGGGCATCTTCTGCGCCGCTTCTTTGGCGGTCGCGGTGGCTTCCGGCCACTGCTTCGCTTCGCGGTAGGTGTCGATGATGTCTTGATAGCCGGTGCGGGCATTCTCATCGCCCAGCGCGATCATCTTCCGGAAAGTTTCGACCGCGGCTGGATAATTTTCCTGGTCGCGATACACCATGCCGAGGCGTTCAATGAATATTCCGCGATTGTTGCGGTCGGCTTGCGAGTAGCTATTCTCCGCCTTTTCGGTTTTCTTCAGCAGATCCTGCAAAATTTTTTCGGCATCGTCATAACGGCCCTGCGCCTGGTAAACCACCGCGATGTTGTAGGGAACCTCGAGCGCGTCGGGTACCATCGCCTGCGCTTTCTTCAGGCTTTCCAACGCATCTTCGTACTTTCCCTGGCGGCGGTAAATTTCTGAGATGCGAAGATAAGTTTGCGCGTCTTCCGGGTTCGCATCGGCGATCACTTTGTATTGATCGAGGGCGGCATCGACCTGGCCGTCGTTCAAAAGATTTTCCGCTAGTCCGCGAATGGAATCGAGATTGTCGCGATCAAGCTGGATCGCGTGCTTGTAGGCGTCGATCGCGCTCTTGTAGTCCTTGCGCTGTTCATAGGTTGCGCCAAGCGCGGCATAAAGTTTGGCCGAGCGCCCAGTGTCTGGCACAGCGCTTAGAACCTGTAGGGCATGCGCCGTGTCACCTTCATCTGTATAAAGCAGAGCAAGGGTGGTGACGGCCTCTTCCGAATCCGGATCGAGTTTTACCGCAATCTTGAGTTCGTTCTCCGCCTTCTGCAAATCGTTGTTCAGGCGGTAGAGGCGGCCCAGCAGCAGGTGGTCATCGACGTTTTTCGGCTCGATCTTTATGATCTGCTCGTATTGCTCAATGGCCAGCTTGAGCACGTTATCGGAGCCGTTGCCGTTCCCCGGCATATCGCCGAGCGAGCGCAAATAAATCCGCCCCAGCAGCTTGTGAGCTTCCAGATTGTTGGGGTCGCGTTTGATGATGTCCTGCGCTTGCAGCACGGCGTCGCGAATGCGACCGGTCTTGACGTAGAGCTCGGCGAGGCCGGCAGTAAGAAATTCTGAAGATGGGTCGGCCTCAATGGCCTGCCGGTATTCGTCCATGGCTTTGTTCGCAAGCTCGCTGCGGCCATACACCGTGACCTGCTCCTCATACATGTGCGCCAGCGCGTAATGATAGTAGGAATCGGCATGGTCTACCTTGGGCGATGAGGCTTGGTCGCTCTGCGATGCCTCCGAGGTGGAGGCTGCGGGTTTCGAGGATTGCTTGGTTTGTGCCGCCGCAGCCAACGTGAGAAGCGCAGAAACTGAAAGAGTGCGAAGAATTCTATTCATGCTCGACCTGAAGATGCTGGATTAATTTCGTGGCCTTGACTTTCTCAAACGCGCGCACCGCCCGAAACCCTACCGATTGGATGCACTACGGCCGGGGATGGTGTTCTTAATTCTAACCCGTCTGCGGCTGATTCGGGGAAAAACAAGGGGCTGGCCGCGATAGGAAAAGAAGATCGAAAGTACAACGACCGGCGGGTTTCAACCGTCGCTGTGAGCGGAGATTGTCAAGTTTAGTAAACGCATCGGCGGCTAGTGGCGGAAGTGCCGGACGCCAGTGAACAGCATTGCCAGCCCCAGGCGATCCGCGGCGGCGATGACTTCCGCATCGCGCTGCGAACCGCCGGGTTGAATGATGGCGGTCGCGCCAGCTTTCGCGATTTCCTCGACTCCGTCGGGAAACGGGAAGAACGCGTCGGAGGCTGCGACCGTTCCCTTCAACGGCAGTTGCGCCTTCATCGCTCCGATTTTCGCTGAGTCGACGCGGCTCATCTGCCCGGCGCCCACGCCGACGGTTTGTCCGTCGCGGGCGTAGACGATGGCATTCGACTTAACGTGTTTGCAGATCTTCCAGGCGAATAGCATCGCGCGCGTTTCTTCCGGCGTGGGAGCGCGCTGGGTGACGACTTTGAGGTCAACACCCTGCAACGCGCGAGAGTCGGTATCCTGCACCAGGATTCCGCCGGAAATGTTTTTCAGAACCCATTTCTGCGGCGCGGCTTTCACCTCGACCAGGCGCAGATTTTTCTTGGTGGCGAAGCGCGCCTTGGCGGCGTCATCGAACCCGGGCGCGGCAATCACTTCGAGAAACAGCTTGTGCATCTCTTCGGCGGTCTCGGCGTCGATAGGACGGTTTACGCCGATCACGCCACCGAACGCCGAGACGGGGTCGCATTCCAGAGCTTTTCTGTAAGCCTCAGCCAAAGTCTTTCCCGTCGCAGCGCCAGCGGGGTTGGTGTGCTTGATGATGGCGCAGAACGCGCCGTCGTTGGAGTCGAATTCCTGCGCGAGATCCCACGCGGCTTGCAGGTCGACGATGTTGTTATAAGAAAGCTCTTTGCCCTGAAGTTGAAGCCCATTAGCGACGCCCGCACCCGAGCCGTCCGAATACATGGCCGCCCTCTGGTGCGGATTCTCGCCATATCGGAGATCGAGGTTTTTTTGAAACGCCAGGCGAAGTGTTTGCGGGAACGATTCGGTCGTGGCGGGGACAGCCGCCGGCGCGAAATTGTCCACGTCTGGAATGCCCTCTAACGTCGAAGCGATGGACGAATCGTAAGCGGCGGTGGTTGCGAACGCCTTCTGTGCCAGACGCCACTTCGTCGCGAGCGAAAGCGTTCCCCCAGAATTGGCCAGCTCGTCGGCAATTCCTTGGTAGTCGCCGGGCGACGTAACCACCGCGACATCATGAAAATTCTTGGCGGCCGATCTGATCATGGACGGCCCGCCGATATCAATGTTCTCGATGATCTCTTCGAAAGCCACGCCCGGCTTGGCGGCGGTTTTCTCGAACGCGTAAAGATTCACCACGACCAGGTCGATCGGCTGGATGCCGTGCTCGGCGACGGCGGCAGTGTGCGCCGCATCCTCGCGGCGATGCAGAATTCCGCCGTGAACTTTAGGATGCAGCGTCTTGACCCGGCCATCGAGCATTTCAGGAAAGCCGGTGAGTTCGGAGATGTCTTTGACCGCGATGCGGGCATCGCGCAGCAGCTTAGCCGTGCCTCCGGTAGAGATGAGTTCGACGCCGAGGTCGGACAGCTGTCGCGCGAAATCTACCAAGCCGGTTTTGTCGGTGACGCTGAGAATGGCGCGCTGGATCGGGGAACTGCTGCGGGACATGATCGGCCTCTGGTATGAAGGATGAGTGCGGGGCGACCGGAGATTCTATCAGCAGATGCTGCGGGGAGCGTAATTTTGGACCCTTCTGCGGGCAGGGAAAGGTAGAATTGCGCACCATAGAGGATTGCGATGGATAGAAGAACGGCCCTGTCCCTGATACTTTTCGCTTTGTGCTCAGCACTGTTTGGCCAAAAGGCCGAACAGGAAAACAAAGTTCCGAGTCCGGCCGATTTGCGAGCTATAACCGCCCGCGGAAAGATGCTCGCTGAATACGATGTTGCATCGTGGCACGCGACAGATGCGGTTCAGGACTTGAAGCCGGAAAAAGGCAGCACAAGGTACTACATCGCGAGAAAGTCCGAGGCCGTTTGGGTCGTTGTGTTCGGGCGCCTCAGCGATACGCATGACAAATTCCTAACTGTATACGAGGCCACGCAGGGCGCGCGCCCGGAGTTTTTCACGGTAAAGAAGTATGATCCTCCGCTGGCGAGTACCGATTTTTATTTCTGCGCGACTAAAGCCTTTAAATCAGCTCTGAAAGATCTCGGCTCCGTGAACCGGCCCTATAACGCCTACGCAATTCCTTCGGAGACAGGCCAGTTGTACGTTTACCTTCTGCCGGCGCAGACAGAAAATGGCGTCTACCCGCTCGGCGGAGACGTAAGGTATACCTTCACTGCGGACGGGACCTCACTGGTGGAGAAGAGGCAAATGCACAAATCGATTCTTGAGTTCGCTACCAAGAAAGACACCGTTTCCGGCTACCATACCCACGTGCTCAGCCTTACTCCGGAAGACAGCGATGTGTTTTACGTGCTCACCAGGAAGCCTTCCATTCCCGAATACGTCGGAACCCTCGACAAGAGGATCTACATCGTACAAACGGATGGGACGATACTGCTGGGGAGGTAACTCAAGCCTAGAGTTTACGCCTTCGCCTTAGCCTTCAGCTTAACCTGCCCACCCGCAACCTCCACCGAAAATTCCACGCCCTCGCAACCGTACTGCTTGCGAATCTGCTCGGTTTTCTTCTGCACGAACGTAGAGAACGAATCCAGATTGCCGGAGACGTTTTCTCCCGCTTTCTTTTTCGCGGCGACCAGCGTGTTGTACAGGCGCTCGACCTGCTCGCGTTCGCCCTGGTCCACGTTGTGTAAGGTCAAGGGCTGAGAGTTGGCCGACGCGGCAGCAGCGGTCGCGGCCTGGCTCAATCCGTAGACCGGAGGGTGCTGCGGCTTGTGCTCCTCTTCGACGCGCACTCCCTGGACGGAGAGCAGCGCATCCTGCGGCCTGCGGTAGCCTTCCTCGCGAATGCGCGACTTCTTGCGCCACAAGTCGCTGTAGACGGCGTAGCGCTGCGCCATTTCGTTATAGCGGTAGCGCTGGGAGAAGCTCATGCGTCCGCCGTCGGAAAACTTGCGCAGTAACGAAAGAACCTTCCACTCCACGTCGGTGGGAGGCCGCTTCGTCGGATTGCTGAAAAAGACCTCGTACTCGATCTTCAGCCGGCGCAACTGCTGCTCGAGTAAAGTCAATTCTTCGTCGGTGGTCAATTAGAGTTCTCCGAGGCCAGTCAATAGTGTAGTGAGAGGATGGGTGGCGGGCGAGGTATCCGGTGGTCACCGAAGGCATGGTACGAAAGTACTCAGCTTTCGCCGTTAGCTCTTAGCCTTTAGCTGATCGTTGAGGCGAAACCAAGGTTCCTCGCTTCGCTCGGAATGACGATGTGTTGGAAGTTGGGGCATTGTGTTGGAGGTTGACACGAGGCTGGGAGCAGTATGGCTAGCTAAGAGCTAAAAGCTAATGGCTAAGAGCTGACAGCTACTTCGAATTCGCCGCCATCTTCTTCACCATGGCGAGCACCAGCTTGCGGTCGCTGTCGTTCAGGTTGACGGCGTAGCGGCGCACCTGGCTTAAGAAGCGGACTTCGTCATCGGAGAGCTGTGGCAATCCCTTGGAGCCGTTGCTGTGGCCGGATTCGGAGAAGAATTGCGAGAGCGCAATCTCCATGGCGCCGGCAATTTTCGAAAGGGTGTCGAGCGATGGAATAGTATGGCCGTTCTCTACGCGCGACAGATAGCAGCGCAGCAGGCCGGTGCGCTTCTCAATGTCACCCTGTGACATGCCCTTCTGCAGCCGGTAGTTTCGAATGGTCTCGCCGATGTTGATCTGAGGGAGCATTGCGGATGCGACATAGTAACCAGATCGGCATTTTCTGGCAAGTGAAAATTAGTGCCCTATTAAGTGTGCTTAGAAATCTGTGCGAGAAATTACTGAGAACACGTAGCTTATACGAAGTACAAGCTACCGAGGCAGCAGCGAAAAGCCGTGCCCCGCGCGGCCCACGCTACTTCTTTAAATTTTCCCCGAGAAAAGTTGTGGTGCGCTTCCATGCATCGGCCGCGTCGTCGGGGCGATAGCCCGGCTTGTTCTTGTTGTCAGGATTTTCAAACGCATGCCCTGCATCGTCGTAGATTTTTATTTCGACTTTCTTGCCCGCTTGCTTCATAGCGGCCTCGAACTTGTGAACATCGTCGGGAGTGATTCCCTGATCGAGGGCTCCGAACAAGCCAAGGATGGGAGAGTTGATTTTTTGGATGGACGCAGGGTCGGTTACCAGATGCCCGTAATTGATCACATCGGCAGCTAGCGTCGGCTCTTGGAGAGCCACGTCGAGCGCGTATCCGCCGCCCATGCACCAGCCGATGGCGCCGATGCGGTCTTTCTTTACGTTGGGCTGCGATTGCAGAAATTCAAACGCAGCGTGCAGGTCGCGCTTGGCGCGGTCTTCCGGAACTCCGCGCATCAGTTCGTGCGCCATGTCGGGCGTGGTGGCAACTTTGCCGCGATACAGGTCGATCGCGAGAGATTCGTAGCCTTGGTCGGCGAGCTTTGAGGCTTGCTCCTTCACCCAGTCATTCATCCCCCACCACTCGTGGATCACGATGAGCGCCGGAAACGGCCCCTTGCCGGCCGGAGTGTAGAGTACGCCCTGCACCGTTTCGTCACCGCTTTTGTAGGAGACTGGTTTGCCCTCGGCGGCGAATGCAGCGGATGTCAATAGTGCGACGAAGATCAGCAGGAAGGTTTTTTTCATACGTTGAGCTCCGGACCGTTATTACAACAACTCCAGTTCCATATACATCGCGCCCGCGACCGGATTGGCGCGGTAAGGCGCGATCTCTTTGAACCCCAGCTTGCGATACATGGCTACCGCATCTTTCATCACCGGCTCGACAGTGTCAAGGCGCATGCGGCGGTACCCGATTTGGCGCGCTTCCGCGAAGATACGCTGGGCCAGCGCTTTCCCAAGCCCCTTCCCGCGAAACTGCGGGCGCAGATACAGTCGTTTCATTTCGCAGACCGCCAGTTCCAGCTTATGCAGCGCCACGCAGCCCGCCAGTTGATCCTCATATTCGGCGAGCAGAAGCCGTCCCTCGGGAGGAGCGTAGTCGCCAGGCAGGTTCTCCAGTTCTTTATCGAAGCCTTGAAAACAGAGGCTGAAGCCAAGGGATTGGGCGTACTCCAAAAACAGTTCGCGCGCTTGCGCAATCTGTGCGGGCGATTCAGCTTGAGCAAAAGTCAAGACCTTCACCACAGAGGGCACGGGGGACACAGGGTAGTTCGAAGGAATGGCGGGATCGGGTTTCATTTCCTCTGCGAACCTCTGTGCGCTCTGTGGTGAAGATTTTTCTATCCCATCAGCATGCCGCCGTTCACGTTGAGCACGTGGCCGGTAATGTATGCGGCTTCGTCCGATGCCAGAAAAGCAACGGCGCTGGCCACGTCGTCGGCCGTTCCCACGCGACCGAGAGGAATCTGTTTCGCCGCGTTCTGCTTGAACTCGTCGCCCAGCACTTCCGTCATGGCAGTTTCGATGAAGCCGGGAGCTACGGCGTTGCAAGTAATGTTGCGCGATCCCAGTTCGCGGGCTATGGCCATGGTCAGGCCGATCAGCCCGGCTTTTGATGCGGAGTAATTTGCCTGCCCCGCCTGCCCCATCTGGCCAAAAACGCTGGCGATGTTGATGATGCGTCCCCAGCGCTGCTTGAGCATGGAACTGCTGACGGCCTGAGTGCATAAATACGCCGAGGTGAGATTGGTTTGCAGCACGGCGTCCCAGTCGGCGCGCTTCATGCGCATTACAAGTTGGTCGCGAGTGATGCCGGCATTGTTGACCAGGATGTCGACCTTGCCGAATTGCGCGATGGCGGCCTTGATCGCAGACTTGACCTGCTCTTCGTCGGTGACGTCGAGAGCGAAGGCGCCGGCCTGTCCGCCCGCGGCAGCGATTTCGTCAACCAGTTGATTCAGCTTCTCCTGATTGCGCGCGGCGACGGCGACCGTCGTACCTGTTGTGGCAAGTTTTAAGGCGCAGGCGCGTCCTATGCCCTGTGATGCGCCGGTAACGAACGCTATGCGTCCGGAAAGAGACATTAAGTTCTCCAGAATTTGCCCCGATTTCTACTGCGACGGTTCTGCCGTCCAGAACGTGAGATTATACGCGCCGCCTGATTTATCCACAGCACGCTCCGTAGCGCATCAGAAATCGCGTTGCGCAATGTTCGGCCGCCGATTAACATTCGAACACTCCTATGTCACAATCTGCGGCCAACAATGTGATCGCCATGCCCGAGCCTTCCAAACCAAGTTCATCCCCCGCAGACTTGAACCTGTCGGGACACCGGTCGACGCAGCGCGCCGGGGCTGAAAGTCCGACTGCGGTCGATAGCCCGACGACAGCGCCCTCGACCGAAGTCTTCGCCGTGTACGGCGTCGAGCCCGAAATTCAGGCGTACGCGATGGCAAAGTATTCGCGCTCGTCGCTGTCGATGAAGGAATCGCTGCGCGAGATCAGCTCGCAGAAAGCCGAGAAATTTCTCAACACGTTTTATTTTCAGTACGGTCACCGCTCGATCGCCGACCTCGCCCACATCGCACTGGCCATCGAGCGCCTCTCGATTCTTGCCGCGATTGAGTTGGCCGACGAGCAACGCTGGGACGGGCAGGAGCGCTCGACCCGCTATCAGGACTTCAGAAAGAGTGGCTACTATACGCCGGACTTCGGCACCGACGATGAAGCTCGCAATCTCTATCGAGAAACGCTGGACAGCTTGTTCGCCGATTACGACGCGCTTTCGGCGCACATGACGCAGCATCTAATCAGCATCACGCCCAAGCCCGCCGACATGAAACAGGAGCAATACGAGCGCACCCTGAAGGCGCGGGCCTTCGACATCACGCGCTATCTGCTGCCGCTGGCGACGAACACTTCTCTGGGCGAGATCGTGAATGCGCGCACGCTGGAAACGCAAGTGGCTCATCTACTGTCGCACACGCACAAAGAGGTGCGAGTGCTCGGTGAGTCGTTGAAAAAGGCAGCCACGTCAGCGGCGTACAACGTGAACGCTGAGTCTTTGCGGGATTTGGTAGCGGAGATTCGCAAGCTGAGTCCGGAGCTGGGCGCGCGGGCCGAGCAGGAATTGCTGCACGAAGTTCGGGTCGCGCCCACGCTGGTAAAGTATGCGGATCCGAATCCGTATGAGAAGGAAACGCGCCGCGAGTTGCGGCAAGCCGCGCGCGAGCTGATGAAGAGCGAGTCGGTCGCGCCCTCGAAGGCGATCGTCGATCTGCTCGACGAAGAGCCGCTCGAAGTGGAGATCGCGACCACTTTGCTGTACGAGCATTGCCACCATTCTTACCGGCAAGTCCGGCAGGCGCTGCAAGTTTCCGGCGAGCGCTTCCGCCGCGAGATTATAGACATTGGCCTGCGGCATCGCGGTAAGCACGACGAAATGCTGCGGGGCTTCCGCGCCGGGCAGCAGTTCCGCTTCGACATTCTCATGGACGCGGGCGGCTTCCGTGACATGCACCGTCATCGCCGCTGCATCCAGGTGATGCAGGGGTTCACCACGCAGCACGGCTACGAAATGCTGCTCGACGTGGACGACGCCGGCATGCGCTCCCACTACGACACCGCGATGCGTCACGCGCAGTCGGCGATCGAGAAGCTCGCCGCGCGCAACACGCCCGAGGCGGAAGAGAATTCGCAGTACGCGATCCCGCTGGCCTATCGCAAACGCGCCCTGTTCAAGATGGACTTCGCGGAGGCCGTCTACATCTCCGAACTGCGCACCACGCCGGCGGGCCATGTTTCCTACCGCAACGTGGCCTACGCGATGTATGAGGCTGTGGCTCGCAAGTATCCGGCGCTGGCCAAATATTTTCGCGTGCACGATGTGACGGCGCCGGTGGATTTGCTGCAGAGGTAAAGATTTACATTTGCCTATACATTTGTGTATCTAGTGAATTATCATGGCCTTGGAGTTCCACGGCTTTGATTGGGACGGAGGCAACCGAGCTAAGTGCCAGAAGCACGGGCTCTCCATTGCGCTGATTGAAGGCGTGTTCGAGCGGCCTCTTGCCATCGTTCCTAACGCAACGGGCTCGCGGGAGGAAGGCCGCTTGTGCGCTGTGGGACGAACCGAAACTGGCGGCAGAGTTTTTCTTGTGTTCACGCTGCGGCGCAAGGGCGATAAGCAATTGATCCGGCCGATCAGCGCGCGTTATGTGCACTAAAAGGAAGTCGAATCCTAATGAAAAAGAAAATCCCGGCGTTTAAGAGCGCCCGCGCGGCGGCGGCCTTCGTCGACAAGGCCGACTTGTCACACTACGACCTCTCGGGCGCGCAAACGGTGCGCTTCGAGATGAAGCGCAAGGACAAATCCATTAATTTGCGCTTGCCCGAGGAACTCTATGACGCTGTGCGCCAGCGCGCTACCCATGCAGGACTGCCGTATCAGCGATTCATCCGCCTGGCGCTTGAAAGCGCGCTTGCGACACGGAAGTAAAATACGGAGCCAGCGAGATGTGGTGCGACCACGGCCCGGAAGTATCCGGCGCTCGCTAGGTGTCTTCGCGTGCAAGAAAGATGGACGCCATCGTGATAGCCGTTCCGCCTCCCATGGGCTATGATCGCAGTCTCGGTCATGGCCACAACACCGCTGTCCCTCGTTCTTCTACTTGCCTTTCTGCTAACACCTTTCGCGTATCGCTCGCACGCTTTAAGCAACGGCAATCCGCCGCCACCGGGTAACGCTGCATTTTCGGCCGAGGATTTTGACTGGCGAGAGACCGTTCCCTATTTGTTTGAAGCCTCTCAGCAGCCCGGTGAACTCGGCCTTCAGACCGTCCTTGAGAACAGCAAGGTGCTTCGCACCTATGTGGCGAGCGAGGCGTGGGCTGAGTGCAGGCCCGGTAATAACCGCTGCGATTCAAGCCTCGCCGGCTTCACCCTGGAAGGCGAGGTTAAAAGAAGGATCGACGGAATCGTCAAAGAAAGTCTTCGCCATGAACATAAGAGCACGACGGTCGATTATCCTTTTCGGTCGCGTTTTTTCCCCTTCACAGAAATTTCGGCGCTGCGCAGCGACAAATTGCAGGATGCCTATTTAGTCCTGCTCTTTGCCGATCGCACTTATTACGTCACCCAGTTGCGTGCCGAGTATGGCGAGCCATATGACACCAACATTTTTGATCGATTCAGCGTGTTTATGTATCGGCTGAACACCCCGCGTTACACCAGCCAAGCCGTGTTCGAGGTCGATCCTGCCGATGGCGCTGTGATGAAGGTTGCAATCAGCCTAAAAGCCAGGAAGCGGCGGTAGGAAATCTTGACTCGCGGGACACAAGAGACTCTGGCGCATCCATTTCGGGAAGTTTTCCACTTAATATTTTGCGTTTTCGCTTTTATTTCGCTTTAAGGTCGGTATATAATCCGGCCCATACAGATTCAACACTTTCAAGGAGCCACACTCCCATGGCGGATGAACGCGGCAAGGCAATTGAGTTAGCTTTCGCGCAGATTGAAAAGCAGTTTGGAAAAGGTTCGATCATGCGCCTCGGGTCGAAGGAAGCGATCGTCCCCATAGCGGTGATCTCGACCGGCTCCATCTCGTTCGATGCTGCCCTTGGCGTCGGCGGCTTTCCGCGCGGCCGGGTGATTGAAGTGTTCGGGCCGGAATCGTCGGGCAAGACCACCATCACGCTGCAAGTGATTGCCGAGGCGCAAAAGGCGGGTGGGATGGCTGCATTCGTCGACGCCGAGCATGCCCTCGATCCCGGCTATGCTAAAAAATTGGGCGTCGATGTCGATAACCTGCTGGTTTCGCAACCCGATTACGGCGAGCAGGCGCTTGAGATTACGGAGGCGCTGGTGCGCTCGAACGCCATCGATGTGCTGGTGGTTGACTCGGTGGCGGCGCTGGTGCCCAAGGCCGAACTCGACGGCGAAATGGGCGACAGCCACATGGGCTTGCAGGCTCGGCTGATGTCGCAGGCGCTGCGCAAGCTGACGGGAACGGTCTCGAAATCGCGCACGTGCCTGATCTTCATCAACCAGATTCGCGAAAAGATCGGCGTGATGTTCGGCAATCCGGAGACGACCACGGGCGGAAAAGCTTTGAAATTTTATTCTTCAGTACGCATCGATATCCGGCGCATCGCCGCCATTAAAGACGGCGATGTCGTCACTGGATCGCGCACCCGCACCAAGATCGTGAAGAACAAAGTGGCCGCGCCCTTCCGCGAGGCCGAGTTCGACATTCTCTACGGAGAAGGCATCTCCCGCGAAGGCGACCTGCTTGATGTTGCCGTGAATAACAATCTTCTGGAGAAGTCCGGCTCATGGTTCAGCTATAAAGGTGAGCGCATCGGGCAGGGCCGCGAAAACGCCCGCCAGTTCCTGAAAGACAACAAAGACACCATGGCCAAGCTCGACACCGAAGTGCGCAAGGCGCTGGGATTGACCGCGACTCCAGTGCAAGCGCAACCGGCCGCGGCGCAGGCAACTCCGTCAACCGGCGGGCGGGTTACCACGATGCCTACAGCAACTGACGCGGTGAAAGCGCCGATTGTGGCCGCGCGGCGCTAGGGACCGCCGAGAAGCTGGAAGTCTAATGGTTGTCATCCCAGCGAAGCGAGGGACCTTGGTTCTTGCTTGCAGCACAATTGAGAGATGGTGCAAGCAGAAACCAAGGTCCCTCGCTGCGCGGTATGACAATCCCTAAATTGATGACATTCCCTAAAAGCTGACCAACTATTCCCCAATTGCCATTCTTACGCCCGCCCGCATAGAATCTTGTATTCATCCCCCGTTCCTGTGAGGACCTTTGCATAAGGGACTAGCTCTCTATCCCGGTTCGTTTGATCCGCCGACCAACGGACACCTCGACTTGATCGAGCGGGGTGCGAAGATTTTTGAGGATCTGGTAGTCGCGATTCTCCGCAACTCGGAGAAGAGCCCGATGTTTACGGTGGCCGAACGCCGGGAGATGCTGCAGGAACTCACGGCGCATCTGAAAAATGTGCGTATTGAAACCTTCGACGGTTTAATGGTGGAATACGCAAAAAATCTTCAAGCAACCTGCATCTTGCGCGGCATCCGGGCCATCAGTGACTACGAGTATGAGTTGCAGATGGCGCTGATGAACCGCAAGCTCGAGCCGACTCTCGAAACCGTGTTTATGATGCCCGCCGACAAGTATTCTTATGTCAGCTCGCGTCTGGTGCGGGAAGTGGCGCAGGCGGGCGGCCCGGTCAAGGGATTGGTTCCGGAAGTTGTGGAACAGAAGCTGCGCGAAAAACTCGATCCCGCGTACAAACTGCGCGACGTCCGCATGATGGAAATGCTGGAATCGCCCGGCGGCAGCGAATTAGATCGAAGAGAGCGAAAAAGGAAAAGAAAAGCATGACTACGGCCGTCAGTGAAGCGCTGAAACTTACCGACCGAATCAACCGCATTCAGCCCTCCGCCACCATGGCGGTTGTGGCCGAGGCCGACAAGCTGCGCGCCCAGGGCATCGACGTGGTCGATTTTGGCGCCGGCGAGCCGCATTTCGCTACGCCGCAGCACATCAAAGACGCAGCCATCGCCGCGATCCAGGGAAATTTCACGAAATATACGGCGGTTCCGGGCACGCCCGAGTTGCGCGACGCCATCGTGCACCGTCATGCCGTCGATTTCGATTCCGATTACCGGCGCGAAGAGGCGATCGCCGCGACCGGCGGAAAGAATGCGCTATTCAATGCGATCCAGGTGCTGGTCGATCACGGCGACGAAGTGATTCTGCCCGTTCCCTACTGGGTTTCGTTTAAAGACATTGTGCGTTACGCGGGCGGCGAGTGCGTTTTACTGCAGTCGGATGAGTCGCAGGGCTTTCGCGTGACCGCAGAGATGGTCGCGAGCCTGATTACGCCGCGGACCAAGGTCATCATTCTGAATTCGCCATCGAACCCCTCGGGAGCAGTGATGAGCGCGGAAGATTTGACAGAAGTGGTTCGCCTCGCCCACGAACGCGGAATCTGGGTGCTCTCTGATGAGTGCTACGTCTATTTGAATTACACCGGCAAGAATTTTTCCGTAGGATCGCTGCGCGAATTCAAAGAGCGCATCGTCGTGCTGGGCTCGCTGTCAAAAACTTACGCGATGACAGGCTGGCGCCTAGGTTACGCGCTCGGCCCGGCGGCAGTGATCAGCGCGATGTCGAAGTTGCAAAGCCAGTCCACTTCAAACCCGACCTCGATCGTGCAGAAAGCGGCGGTGGCTGCACTGAAGGGGCCGCAGGAGTGCGTCGAACAAATGCGACGCGAATATATCGGTCTTCGCGATCACATGGTAAACGGACTGCGCTCGATTCCAGGCATCACGTGCACGCTGCCCGAAGGCGCGTTTTACGCCTACCCAAACATCTCCTCGTTCCTTGGCCGCGGAAATGTGAAATCTGCGTCAGACGTGGCAGGAAGGCTGCTCCGCGAGGCTCATGTCGCCACAGTGCCTGGGGAGGGATTCGGCACGGGCGACCATATCCGCGTTTCCTACGCGACTTCGAAAGCCGAGTTGGATCGCGGATTGGAGCGCATGCACAAATTCTTTGCTGCGCTGTAGGCGCGAATTCATACTCTTGCATCAAAGTAGTTCGGCTAAGGCCGTCCGCTTGCGAACGGCCTTTTTCATGTAAGCGCTTTCGTATGGATAATCTTTACCCATTCTTGATGCTGCCGGGCTTCGATCCTCGCCCGTGGGGCACGACGAATTTGTCGCCGATCTATCCCAATCGCCAGTTCGAAGAAAAAATTGGCGAGGCCTGGCTTACCGGCGACGATTGCAAGATTGCGAATGGACCGTTGATGGGGCAGACTCTGGCTCAAGTCAGCAAGAAATATCAGCGCGAACTGGTTGGCGAGGCAGCGCGCGACGCCCAGCGTTTCCCTCTGCTGCTGAAGTTTCTGTTCCCGTACGAGAAACTCTCCGTGCAAGTTCATCCCGATGACGAACAAGCCCGCCGTGTAGATCAGCCTTGGGGAAAAACTGAGTGCTGGTATGTAGCGCATGCAAAGCCAGGGGCACAAGTGGCTTTGGGATTAAAGCCGGGAGTGACTCTCGCCCAGTTGGAAAAAGCGATTCACGAGAAGCACGCGGAAGAATTGCTCAACTGGCTTAACGTTTTCACAGGGGACATGATTTATGTTTGCGGCGGGACTGTGCATACGCTGGGGCCAGGTTCGGTGATTGTCGAAACACAGCAACAGTCCGATACGACTTATCGTTTGTATGATTACGGCAGGCCGCGTGAGCTTCATCTGGAAGCAGGGCTCGCCGCAGTTAAGCTGAAGACGACCTCTGGAAAAGTGGTAAGGCCCGCACCTGTCCAAATTTCCGGCAGCAACAACCGGCAAGGTGCGCTCGTGGCAGCCCCGTATTTTGTCGTCGATATGTTTGAGATGAAGAGTGCGCAGGAGTTAAACACGCGCGACGAATCGGGCAAGAGTTCGGTTCAGATTTTGGTTGCGATCGAAGGCTGCGGCGTAGTAGAAGCGCCGGGCGCGGACCCTGTAACTCTGGCAAAGGGAGATGCGGTTGTGGTTCCGGCATCAATCGGGAAGTTCACGGTGCGCCCTCAGTGGGCACTTGAACTTCTCAGATCCCGCGTGCCAGGGGCATCCTTACCTGAACCCGAAACACGACTATAGCGAGTAAAATAACCTTGGCCAAGAAACCAAAATTTTATCCTGTAATCCTTGCCGGAGGCCGGGGCACGCGCTTCTGGCCACTCAGCCGCAAAAAGCGCGCGAAGCAACTGTTAGCGCTTGATGGCAAGCAGACCATGATTCAGCAGACGGTCTCGCGCCTGCTGCCAGTTGCCTCGCCAAGACAATTTTGGATCATCACCAACGAAGATCTTCGTTCCGCGATCCTGAAGCAGCTTCCGAAATTGCCAAAGCAACAAGTATTGGCTGAGCCCCTGGGACGTAACACGGCGCCAGCGATCGGCCTCGCGGCGTTCCTGTTGTTGCGGGAAGATCCCCAAGCCGTCATCGGAATGTTCCCCTCCGATCATGTCATCGCCGACGAAAAGAAATATCGTTCCACCATCGCGCGTGGAGTAGAGATCGCCGCGGCTGGCGAGAACATTGTAGTTCTGGGTATCAAGCCCAACCGCGCAGAAACCGGCTACGGATATATCGAAGTCGGCAGCTCTTCGGATAACGATGCGCTTCGCGTGCGCCGCTTCACCGAAAAACCGGATACTGAAAAGGCTGCCGCCTTCGTAGCGGCAGGGAATTATTTCTGGAATAGCGGAATGTTTTTGTGGAGCGCCCGCACTCTGGCCAATGCTCTACTTGAGCATCTGCCAAAGACGGCCTCCATTCTGAAAGAAATTGCAGCCGCTTTCGGCACGCGTAAGTTTGCGGATACGTTTCGCAGGCTCTATCCCAAATGCGAGAATATAAGCGTTGACTATGCCGTGCTCGAACCGCGCTCCGCAAAAGGCGAGCAGGCCGGAAATATTTTTTGCCTGCCTGCAGATTTCGGCTGGAACGATCTGGGCTCGTGGACGGCGCTGCATGAGCATCACACCGCAAAGAGCAGCCCCGTGAATGGCAACCTAATACACTGCGCCAGTTCATTCGTTCTGAACGCCAGCGGAAACTACGTTCATGCGCCGGGAAAATTCGTCGCCACTGTGGGCGTGAGCGACTTGGTGATCGTCGAAACTGCGGACGCTTTGCTGATCACAACCCGGCATCACGCGCAGGACGTTGGTAAAGTAGTGAAGTATTTGGACGAGAAGAAACTGCACAAATTGACCTAGAATTTGGGTCGAGACACAGCGATCAACACCAATCCCATGCCTCAAGAAATCAAGTTCGGAACCGACGGATGGCGCGGCATCATCGCCGACGATTTCACCTTCGATAACGTCCGCCGCGTGGCTGGCGCAATCGCTTCCTACGTCCTGAAATATGAAGACGCGCAGCGCGGAGTCTTCATCGGCTATGACACACGGTTCGCCTCGCAGCGCGCGGCTCAAGTTGCCGCCGAAGTGATCGCCGCTGCCGGGGTTCCGGTTAAGATCGCGAACGACTATACGCCCACTCCAGCCGTCTCTTACGGGGTAAAGACCAATGGCGCTGCGGGCGGCGTGATGGTCACTTCCAGCCACAACCCGTGGAACTGGAATGGAGTAAAGTTCAAAGGCAAGTTTGGCGGATCGGCTACGCCCGCCATCATGAAGAAGGTGGAAGAGGAGTTGCGCGCGGCGGCGATGCCGCAAGGCGCGAAGGCCGCAATCGAAGAAACCGATCTAAAATCGCCATATGTCTCTGCGGTATGCGCTTTTGCCGACATGGATCTGATTGGCAAAGCCAAATTCAAAGTCGCGATCGATTCCATGTACGGCTCTGGGCGCGGAGTTCTCGCCGGAATATTTCGCGAGCGCGGCGTTGAGCATGTAGCGATCCGGCAGGAAGTGAATCCCCTGTTTCCCGGCATAAATCCCGAACCCATCGAACCCCACATTTCTCTTTTGCAGCAAACAGTCGTAAGCGAGAAGTGCGACGCGGGATTGGCCACCGATGGTGACGCCGACCGGATCGGGGCCGTAGCCGAAGACGGCAGCTTTGTCGACTCGCACAAAATATTCTGCGTTCTATTGCGGTGGCTTCTCGAGCGGAAGAAGTGGTCCGGAGATGTAGTGCGCGCCTTCAACACCACGCGCATGCTTGACCGCATCGCCGCGAAACATGGCCGCAAGCTTTACGAAACGCAGATTGGATTCAAGTACACCGCCGATCTGATGATGGAGCACGACATCCTGATCGGGGGCGAAGAGTCCGGCGGCATCGGCTACTCCCGCTTCTTGCCGGAGCGCGACGGCGTCCTCAACTGCCTTCTGCTGGCCAATGTGATGGCCGAAGAAGGCAAGCCCCTCGGTCAACTGGTTGCCGACTTGCAACGCGAGTTCGGTCCGCATTTCTATGGTCGCCGCGATTTGCATATCGAGGAAGAGATCAAGCAGGATGCAATTCAGCGTGCCCGGTCGGAAAGCACGCAAAAGCTTGGACGCCACCGCGTTCTGAAAAAAGAAAACCTCGATGGCATCAAGTTCTTCCTGGATGCGCCGACCAACGGGAACGGCGCCGAAGCCTGGATCCTCTTCCGCGCTTCCGGAACAGAACCGCTGCTGCGCGCATATTCGGAGGCGTCATCCCCAGAACTCGTAGCCGAAATTTTGGCAGATGGGGAAAAGTTTGTAAGAAGTGGCGGCTAGCCCCGGCGATTCCGCGCGGGAAACTCCACATTTCGCAGGGCGAGTGCGATACTTGTACCTAAGAATGACTCCCACCGAAACTACAAGCGCGGCTCGCAGCGATACGCCCGAAGCGCGTCGCTACAACCGCATCCATCGCTGGCTGAGCTTTGCCGACTTCATCGTGGGTGCAGCCTTTCTGGTTATATTGCTGGCCACCGGGTGGACCGGTTGGCTGCGCGATCTTGCCCTGCGGCGGGGATTTCAGAACTACACGCTCTCGGTTTTTGTCTATTTGTTTTTTCTGCTCTCAATCAGCAAGGGGCTGGGTTTCGGGCTTGATTATTACGGCTTCCGTCTGGAGCGCACGTTTGGCCTCTCCACGCAGAAAATGCGCTCCTGGCTGTGGGATGAAGCCAAAAGCTTTGTGGTTGGATTAGTGATGGCGGGAATCGTAGTCGAGCTCTTGTACTTCATGATCCGGCAATCACCACAGCATTGGTGGATTATCACCTGGGCGCTATTTCTTGTATTATTCGTCGTCCTGGCGCAACTCGCTCCGGTCGTGCTGTTCCCGATCTTCTATAAATTCGAGCCCCTGGAGAACGAAGATCTCCGCCGCAGGCTGGTGCTACTCAGCGAGCACGCTGGGACGCGCGTTCGCGGAGTCTATCGCTGGAAGCTTTCCGAGAAGAGCAAAAAAGCGAATGCGGCTCTTACCGGCCTCGGCGCAACCCGGCGCATCATCCTGGCCGATACGCTTCTCGATAATTTCGCGCCTGATGAGATCGAGGCAGTGCTGGCGCATGAACTCGGCCATCACGTTCACCGGCACATTTTCAAGAGCATCATTGTTCAGGCCGCGATCACGCTCCTTGGTTTCTGGATCGCGAACTTCGTGCTGCACTATGCAGTCGATCATCATATGTTCGAGGAATTATCCGACTTTGCGAATCTGCCCTTGTTGGCGTTGACTGCGACGGCGGTTTCTCTATTGTTGATGCCAGCCTTGAACGCCTATTCCCGCTATAACGAGCGGCAGGCCGACCGCTATGCTTTCGAATCGATCGCCAGTGTAGAGCCATTTATCGCGTCAATGAATAAGCTGGCGCAACAGAATCTTGCCGAACGCGCCCCCTCAAAGTTGGTGGAGTCGCTGTTCCACTCGCATCCCTCGATCTCTAAGCGCGTTGCCGCCGCCGAGGCATGGGGCCGGACAGCGCAGCCTCAGACGTAGTCTTCCAGGGTTAACCCGCAGGCTTAACGCTTGCGCAACAGTTCGGACGCTCGCCGGAAATCTTCCTCCGTATCCACTCCAATGGAATCGAACTCTGTTTCGCCGGCGTGAATCGGAACTCCATTCTCCAGGAAGCGAAGCTGTTCCAGGCGCTCACTTTTTTCGAGCGTCGATTCGGGCAGAGCTACGAAGAGATCGAGGGCCGGCTTTCTGTAGGCGTACAAGCCGAGATGCTTAAAATAGCGCGGCTGGATTCCGTCGCGGTCGAAGGGAATTGTCGCGCGGGAAAAATAGAGGGCGCGGCCATCTGGCGCGGTCACCACCTTCACCGCATTCGGATTTCGGATTTCTTCCGCTGCGCAAGGCGTTTTCACCGTCCCTACCTGCACCGTAGGGTCTTTCATTACTTCCAGCAAAGTTGCGATTTGCTCGGGACGCACCAGAGGCTCGTCCCCTTGAACATTGAGGTAAACGTCCGCCGCCACATGATTCGAAATTTCATGCACGCGCTCAGTGCCGCTCCGATGCGTCGTCGAAGTCATCTGTGCTTTCCACCCATGTTTTATGCAGCTTTCAAGAATCTCCCCGGAATCGGTAGCGACAATGACATCGAAGAGAAGCGGAGATGAGCGCACCGCTTCATAGACCCAACCCACCAGCGGTTTTCCGGCAATTTCGCGTAACATTTTACGGGGCAGGCGGGTTGAGGCCAGGCGGGCGGGAATGACGGCGACGGTTTTCATGGCACGGTCTTCGCAGCGATCCTAGTTTCGTGTTTCCCGGCACAACTGGCAAGTATCGAACCAGCCTCGCGCAGTTTGACACCCTTTTGTGCGGACTCTTAAAATAAAAGTTTGGACGTGGCGAGCCGCTCCGGCCTGTTATTTCCAAGACAGCGAGAATGCCTCTAATCCTCTCGTTGCGTTTTCCCCGACTTGCTGGCGGCGTAGCTCAGGTGGCTAGAGCGACGGTCTCATAATCCGTAGGTCCGTGGTTCGAGTCCACGCGCCGCCACCAATGATTCACCAGCGCGCTTCATTTTGCTGCCTTGCGCTTCGCGACATAAATTCGACCTCAGGAACCCAATCGAATGCGAATTCGAATTCTTACCTGGCTTGTCAGCGCGTCGGTCACTTTCGGATTGTTGACTTTACCTCGTGAGGCCGCGGCTCAATCGCGCGAGTCTCCGGCGTCGCCTCAGGTAATCGTGGTCGATGCTTCGGCGCCCGCACATCCTTTGCCCCATTTCTGGGAGCAAATGTTTGGTTCAGGGCGCGCTATTCTTGCGCTGCGAGAAAGCTATCTGCGCGATCTGCGAGACGTGAAGAAGATTACCGGTTTCGAATACGTGCGCTTCCATGCAATTTTCCACGACGAAATTGGTGTCTATGACGAGACTGCCGAGGGGAAGCCACTTTACAATTTTTCTTATGTGGATCAGATCTACGACGGACTGCTTGCGAACGGCGTACGCCCATTTGTTGAGTTGAGCTTTATGCCCAACAAACTGGCGGCACACGAAGTGCTGCACGCGTTTTGGTACAAGGAAGACATTTCGCCGCCGAAGGATTATCAGAAGTGGGACGGCCTGATCACGGCCTTCCTCAGGCATCTGATCGATCGTTACGGGATCGACGAAGTCGCACAGTGGTATTTCGAAGTTTGGAATGAACCAAATCTGGATTTCTGGGCCGGGGATCCGCGGCAAGCCACGTATTTTGAACTCTATGACCATACCGCGCGGGCGCTAAAGGCAGTGAATCCGCGGCTGCGGGTGGGCGGACCGGCGACAGCGCAGGCCGCTTGGGCTGATGTATTCATCAAGCATTGCGTCGATCAGAATGTGCCGCTCGACTTCGTTTCGTCGCATGTATATGGCAACGACAAAGCGGAAGACGTGTTTGGAACGCATGAAAACATTCCGCGCGACCAGATGGTGTGCCGCGCGGTGAAAAAAGTTCATGAGCAGATTCTGGCTTCCGGCAAGCCGCAACTGCCGCTGATTTGGAGCGAGTTCAACGCCAGCTACAAGAACGAACCGGAGGTCACCGACGCGGCGTACATGGGTCCGTGGCTTGCCGATACGATTCGCCAGTGCGATGGTCTCGTCGACATGATGTCCTATTGGACTTTCTCCGACGTATTCGAGGAGCAAGGTGTCGTGAAAGAACCTTTCTACGGCGGCTTCGGCCTTCTCGCCGAGGATGGAATTCCCAAGCCCGCTTTTGCGGCCTTCGAAGTCCTGCATCGTCTTGGCGATGAGCGATTAAACCTGGATTCCGAAACAGCTTTGGTGACGCGCAAGAAAGATGGGTCGTTGGTGGTGGCGCTGTGGAACTATGCGCCGCCCGAACATTCTGGCGAGCCTAAGACTTTCACGCTCAAATTTGAGGGCAAACGATTTAAGCGCGCTGCGATCTTCCGCGTCGATCGCGAACATGCGGACGTCCAGGCGACTTACGAAAAAATGGGGTCGCCTCGCTATCCTACCCAGTCCCAGATCGCCACGCTGCGCGAAGCGGCGCAACTGCCGGCTCCGGAAAGCCGAAACGTCCGCGATGGAGAGTTGACGTTGACTGTGCCTTCGTATGGACTGGCCGTGATCGAAGTTCGATAGGAATTCGAGCGTCCATCTACTGCGGATTGGCGTTTCCGCTCGCTCCCGGCGTCAACTGAGTCCCGATCACGTCGCCAGAAACAATCATCTCCACGCGGCGATTCAACTTGCGGCCTCCCGCTGTGCTGTTATCGGCCACTGGGTCCGCTTTCCCCATTCCCTGAGCGACAACGTTGTTCATGTTAACGCCGGAGGTGACGATGTAGTCGCGCACTGCTTCGGCGCGCTTTTCCGAGAGCGTCTGGTTGTACTCGTCGCTTCCGATCGAATCGGTGTAGCCTTCAATCTGAAGTTTCAGGTCGGGATAGGCGAGCACGATGCCGGAAATCCTCGCTAAGCGTTCGCGGGCTTCCGGTTTCAATGTGTACTTGTTGAAATCAAAAAGCACGTCGGGCATGCTAACGATTAGTCCGCGTGCAGTGTCACGGGTTTGCAGTACCTGGTTCAACTGTGCCAGCAGGCGAGCGCGCATCTGCTCTTTTTGTTGAATCGCTTCCTGGGTTTGGCGTTCCGCCTCTTCGCGCTGGTGTTGCGCGTCTTCGGCGGCTTGTTGAGCAGCTGCGGCCTGAGCTTCCGCCTGCTGTTGTTGCAGGCGAGCCTGAGCCTGAGCCAGTTCTGCTTGTGCCTGCGCCTGTTCCGCCTGGGCACGGCGACGCGCATCTTCGTCGGCTTGAGCCTGTGATTGCGCAGCCTGGGCCTGTGCGGCTTGGGCATCCGCCTCCGCCTTTTCCTGTGCTTCCTGCGCGGCACGTTTCTCAGCGTCCAGGCGTTCCTGTTCTTTGCGCCGTAAGGTCAGTACGCGGGCGTCTTCCGCCATTTGAGTGGCCCCGCGCGCGGCGGTTCCAATCGGAGTTCGTCCCTGTTTCCGCTGATAGTAATCTTCGGCGCGTTGCAGCATATCTTCGGCCTTGGTCAAACTATCGGATGCATATTGCTTGGCGCCCGCGGCTTTTGCAATCGCGACGGCGTTGCGAGCTTCGAGCAAGTCGAGCGGAACCTTTCCGGTCGCCTGGCTGGAGGGGAGCTGGTCGGCCGGAACGTCAATCACATACTGCTTTCCTTCGAGTACATCGAACTTCGCGTCTATGGGTTCTTCAAAGCCTTTGGTTTCCTGGCGGATAATATTTTCCGCTACTACCTTATTGCTGGGGTGGGTTACCGAATAGTACGGCTCGGCGGTAACGATCATGCCGAACGCCTGCAAGTCGGTGGTGACCTCGATCTTGTCTTTTCCGTTGTCGCCGGGTTCTACCTCGCCCAAATTCACCGCGCGACCTTCAGGCGTAATTGCCCACAGCACATAGGTAAGGAACTGGCCGCCAAGTATGCTGGCGGCGCGCATATGCGTAAACTCTGCGTTAATCGCAAGGCGCCCGGACTTGCCATCGACCTTGGCGTGGCCGCCAACCTCTGGCATCAGTTCGGTTCCTTTGAAATCCACGCTGGTCGATCCTCCGCGATTGCGGTAGTTCACGGCCCGCGTGGTTCGCGCATACACGTTCACTCGGAAGACCGGCATCTGATTGTTTTGCCCGGTATTCTGATTCATCTGCTGGGGCGCGGCGTCCTGGCCGGTAGCCGGAGCCTGGGCTGGATGTGGGGACGTGGGATAGAGCGGGGTTGCGGAGTTATCCTGCGCAAATGCCACTATCGAGAGAGCGACTGCAAACAGCGAGATGGAAACAGCCTTTTCTATAACCCGCATGACCACTCCTTGTAAGTGTGGGTTGGATGACTCTGGCTTAAGAACAGGTTGCCGAGCTGTTGCGTTCGTTGCAGTGGAAGGCGGTACGGTTGAATTTCCCGGCTCGTCCGCCAGCTATTCGTAGCGCAAAGCTTCGATGGGATCGAGCCGCGAGGCGCGCAGTGCGGGAATCATGCCGCTGATCAAGCCGACCAGCGTGAGAATGAGGGTGGCAATGATCACGGTGCCAGGAGCAATGATCAACTGGATATCGGCGTCTTTGGCGTTTTTCGCGATTGCGCTATAAAGGGTAAGCCGCCCGACAGAAAGCGATACCACGTAAGCCAGCACAATTCCCAGAGCCCCGCCAATGAATGTAATCGTAAGGGCTTCGGCAAGGAATTGCAGCAGAATGTCTGCTCGGCGCGCACCCAGAGCTTTCTCGACGCCGATCTCGCGAGTCCGCTGCGTCACGGAAACCAGCATAATGTTCATCAGTCCAACTCCGCCGATGCCGAGCGTGAGCGTCCCGATAAAGCCGAGCAGAATCTTCAGGCCAATCGTTATAACTTCGAACTGATGGACTTGCTCCATCAGATTGAAAATCCGCACCGCGCGGCGGTCGGTGGGGTTGAATTTGTGCTCGCCGGCCAACACAACTCGAGCCGCCTGCTCGAGACGCTCGTACTCGGGGGTCTCGTAGTTAAACCAGATTGAATCCAGATAATGAGTGTCCTTCAGGTCGCTCATGGTCGTGAAGGGCACGTAGATCACACGATTGATGTCGTCGTCGCCCTCCTGCATCTTCGAGGTCAGAATACCGACCACTTCGAAGCTTAGGCCATCGATTCGGATGTACTCGCCCAGAGCGTTTCTTCCGGAGAAAAGCTTTTCCTTGGCTTCCGACCCGATCACAGCAACGCGCGAGTGCTGAAGAAAGTCCTGCATGTTGTAAAAGCGCCCCGTCCCAATTTTCAGGGCTCGGACGGAGTCAACATTGGGATAGTCTCCGCTGACGTCGAACGAAAAGGCCCGTGTGTCGAACTGGATGTTGCACTGCTTATCGACCGAAGGAGTGATGTGCGTGATTTGCGGCAGGTTGGTGGTAAGCATGTCCACATCATCAAGAGTGAAGCGCACCTGCGCTCCGGCCTTTTGTCCACCGGCCTGCATCGAACTGCGGCCCGGAACCAGAATGATCAGCTTGGTGCCGAAGTTGGCGAAGATTGCCTCACAGGCTTTCCCAAAGCCGTTGCCGTAGGCCAGCAACATCACGACCGTGGCGATTCCCCACGCCATCCCCAGCATGGTAAGCGCGGTGCGGCGGCGATTGTGCCGCATCGCCCCATAAGCCTCTTGCAATAGATCCCTGAACATATAATTTCTTACTCTTGCCGCAGCGCTTCCACCGGCTGCAACATGGCGGCCTTGCGGGCGGGATAAAGTCCCGCGATCACTCCGGCCAGGACCAGACTGCCGATCGCCAAGATCGCCGTCGATGCGACCAATTTAGGAGGATCGAATCCGCCTTCGCCGCTTTGCAGCCTGCCCAGGATCGCCATCAATCCGGATGCGAGCCCCATGCCCACCAGGCCGCTGAACAGGGTGAGCATCACGCCTTCCAGAAAAAACTGCGCCAGAATGCTGCGCCGCGTGGCGCCCAGCGCCATTCGCAGTCCGATCTCGCGGGTGCGCTCGCTGACGGTCACCAGCATGATGTTGATGACACCGATCGCTCCCAAGGCCAGCGTGACCAGTCCCACTGCGCCAAGAAACATATTCATGGCGTCAAAAATTGTACCGATCGCTTTCGAGTTCTGAATCGTATCCCAGCCTTCGAACGCATTCTTGTCGTGATAGTCGAAGCCGTGGTTACGGGCGATAATTTTACGCACTTCGTCTTGCGCGATCAGGTGCTCATCGGTCACACGCGGCTGGTAGTTGATGAAAGAAATGGAATTCTCGTGCCCATCGCCCTTCAGCGGAAATAAGGTAGCCATCACCCGGAACGGCACGTAACCGCGCATATTTGTGGAGTTGTCGTCGCCGTGGCCAACGCGCTGCACGGTTCCGATGACTTCAAAAGTGATGTCGTTCAGAATGATGCTTGCCCCTACGGCCGGCCGCCCGGGGAACAGATTCTTGACCAGTTCATCGCCCAGCACGATCACGTTGCGCCGCTGCGATTCATCCAGAGTGTTCAGCCAGCGTCCCTGGTTAACCGGAAGATAACGAATATCGCTGAATTGAGGTTCCACTCCCGCGAGCTCCCCATTGGCGCTCGCGAACTCGCTAACAGCGCGAACGTCGGTGCGAATCAGCACCGGAGAGGCATTGCGGACATGCGGGGCATCGCGGCGCATGTCCAGATAATCCTGGTAGGTGAGCAAGTAATTACGCGCCGAGTTCATGCTGCCCGCAAAGGCAGGGGCGCGTCCGGGATAGATGAACATGATGTCCTTGCCGTATTGGGCAAGTTCGCGCTTGTTGCCGGAACGGAATCCCTCCCCCAGCCCTACCAGCAACAACAACGATCCTACCCCCCATGCGATGCCGAACATGGTGAGAAACGACCGCAGCTTATGCGCCCAGAGGGTGCGGAAGATCTGGGCGAAGATGTCGAGGACTATTCGCATGAGTTCTCTCTATATTATTACGCATTACTGGACGCGCGAGTTCCGCGATGGTTAGCGGGGCCGGTCCGGAAAGCCTGCCGAGGCAGAAGAGCTTACACAGGCTAGTCCTTACCTCACAACGTCCCTGTCCAATTTGGAACGCGTAACGCGCAGCCGTTACTGAAGTTTCGCATCTGCTCACAAATCATTGTTATTAAACCCGGTTAACTATTTAACCTTGTAGCGGAGCCTTTTTTGCGCGTGTGCGAATGCGCATCTCGCGCCAGAGACGCAGCCGACGTATGTCTGCCAGTGCACATTCGTGGAGAAGTTTGCCCATCGGTGCCAGATTCTTCATTGGCCTGGTGATCGCTATGGGCATGGCTTCGTTGCTTGAGGCGGCGATTCATCAAAAGAGCAATAACATAGCGGAGTTCATCTGCTATCTCGGCGTCGCCCTTCTGGCATCGCGCCTGCGGGTCACGCTGCCCGGCATCACAGGCACCCTCTCGGTAAACTTCCTGTTCATCCTTGTAGCCGTGGCCGAGTTGAGCTATGCCGAAGCGATAACGCTTGGCGCGCTCGCCATGCTGGCCCAAAGTTTTTACCCGAACCGGCCGGGTGCGCTGCAACTGGCGTTCAACGTGTGCGCAGGGTCTCTCTCCACCGCCCTGGCATATTTCGTGTATCACAATCCGCTGGCGAATCAGCTGATCGTGAGCCGGCCGTTAATTCTGTGCCTGGCGGCTTCGACCTACTTCATCGTCAACGCGGGGAGTATTGCCCTAGTGATCTCCGTTGCCGACGGAAAGCCTCTCGGCGAAATTCTGGTGGGCTGTTATTTCTGGTCGTTTCCGTATTACCTGGTCGGAGCTGGTGTAGCCGGCGCGATCAGTTGGTTTGATCATGCGTTCAACTGGGAAACCTCACTCTTGTTTGTTCCGGCGATGTACATCATCTATCGTTCCTACCGGCTGTATCTAGGAAAGCTCGAAGATGAGAAACGCCATGTAGAGGAGATCGCGAACCTCCACCTGCGAACCATCGAAGCCCTCGCACTGGCAATCGAGGCTAAAGATCAAACCACTCACGACCATTTGCAGCGTGTTCGCATCTACGCCATCGAAGTAGCCAAAGAACTTGGAATGTCCGGCACCGATTTAGAGGCCCTGCATGCTGCGGCGCTCTTGCATGACATCGGCAAGCTGGCGGTGCCCGAGCACATCATCGCGAAGCCCGGCAAACTCACTCCGGAAGAATTCGAGAAAATGAAAATTCACACCGTGGTGGGTGCGGACATTCTGGAGCGTGTTCGTTTCCCCTATCCGGTGGTTCCAATCGTGCGCGCTCACCACGAGAAATGGGATGGCTCCGGCTACCCTTACGGCTTAAAGGGTGCGGAGATTCCGATCGGAGCTCGCATTCTCTCCGCAGTTGATTATTTGGACGCTCTCGCTTCCGATCGCCAGTACCGCAAAGCCATGCCTCTGGATGAAGTGATGAAACGGCTTTCGGCCGAATCCGGCAGGTCCTTCGATCCCAAGGTGGTGGATGTTCTTATCCGCCGGTACCGCAGTCTCGAAAATCTTGCTCAGTTGCACTCAAAGCGCGAGGCAGGAGTGAGTTTACCCGCCGAGCTTAAAGTTACGCGCGGGCCCGCTCCCGCAGCGGGATTCGAGCAGGCGTCGGTTTCCGATGCTCCGGGAAGAGAAGCCACGTTCCTCTCGTCGATCGCGGCCGCACGGCAGGAAGCGCAGTCGCTGTTTGAACTAAGCCAGGATCTCGGCGCTTCTTTGAGCCTGGGCGAAACTCTTTCGGTTTTTTCCGTAAAGCTGAAGCCGATGGTCCCCTATGACGCCATCGCCATTTACATCCTGCGCGATGACGTGTTGATGCCGGAATATGTAAATGGCGATAACTATCGCTTGTTTTCTTCCTTGCGGATTCCTCTCGGGGATGGACTTTCCGGCTGGGTAGCGCAAAACAAGAAGGCGATCATCAACGGAAATCCTTCGGTTGAGCCGGGCTATCTGAACGATCCCGATAAGTTCAGCACCTTGCGCTCTGCATTAGCCGTACCGCTGGAAGGAGTGAACGGCGTCGTTGGAGTGCTGGCGCTATATCGCGCCGAACGCGACGCATTCACTTCCGACCATTTGCGCTTGCTGCTGGCGGTGAGCGGTAAGATGGCTCTGGCCATCGACAACGCGTTGAAGTATCAGCAAGCAGAAAGCTCCGCCACCACTGACTACCTTACCGGCCTGCCCAACGCACGCTCGCTGTTTATGCAACTGGACCGCGAACTGGCCCGCTGCAAGCGGGATAAGACGCCGCTCACGCTGATGGTTTGCGACATGAACGGTTTCAAAAAGATTAACGATCGCTTCGGCCATCTGGAAGGCAATCGGGTCTTGCGGCTATTTGCGCAGGCGCTAAAAGACAGTTGCCGCGAATACGACTACGTGGCCCGCATGGGTGGAGACGAATTTGTGGTGATCGCTCCAGGATTGCAAGCTGACGCCGCCGCCAAGAAAGTTGAACAGATTCGTCCCCTGGCGCGGCAAGCCGGCTTCGAAGTTTGCGGTGAGGAAATCCTCTCGCTCAGCATCGGCATGGCCGTGTCGCCTGGCGACGGGGATGACGCGGAACAACTGCTGACTCAGGCCGACCGCCGCATGTATGTGGAAAAACAGAAACAGGCGTCACAAAAAGATCTGCGCCTGCACACCCGCATGAAATGCCGGCTTACGATTGAGCTGCATCCCTATCCCGGGAACGGGCCGGTTTTTGGCAATCTCATCGACATCAGCTTAGGCGGTTGCTACGTGGAGACCAGCGCGATTCTCAATCCTGGCTCGAACCTGAAGCTGGTTTTCTCCATTGATGACGGCACGCTAACCGCTGAGGGTATTGTGGCAAGAATCCATCCTGGCTCAGGTGTGGCCGTGCAATTCAAAGAGATGAACCGCGAATCGCGCGACCAGATGTTCCGCATCCTGGAATTCGTCCAAAGTAAAACCACGCTCTACAACGACCGCTACCTCCAGAATCTTTTCAATCGCTAATGCGTTGCTGCGGTTTCGCCGCTTGAAGCCTCTCTTCAGCGCCCGTACACTAAGATCATGCACGTCCACGTTCACTCCGGGGGCGGTCCCAAGCGAGTGCTCAAGATTTCGCTGGGCGTGACCCTGGCTTATATCGTGCTGCTGGTGGTGGCCGGAATTCGCGCCCATTCGCTGGCTCTGCTGTCCGAAGCCGGACATAATCTTTCAGATTTTCTGGCGCTGTTGCTCTCCTTGGTTGCGGTTTATTTGCAATCGCGCCCTGCCAATTCCACCAAGACCTATGGCTACCATCGCGCCGGAGTTCTAGCCGCGCTAGTCAACGCTGTCTCGCTAGTGGCGGTTGCGTTCTTCATTTTCTACGAGGCCTTCCATCGCTTGCAGCATCCCCAGCACGTGCAGGCTTCGGTGATGATGTGGGTTGCGGGCGCTGGCGTGGTGATGAATGGAGTAATCGCGCTGCTGCTCTACCGCTCAGCCGGAGGCGGGGCTGACGTCAACATTCGCAGCGCCTTGCTGCATGAAGTCGGCGACACGCTCTCTACCGCCGCGGTTATCGCCGGCGGTTGGATGATTCTCGCAACCGGCGATTACTGGATCGACTCCGCGCTGTCGTTCGGAATCGGCGTTCTTATTCTGTGGTCGGGATTCGGCATCGTGCGCGAGACGCTAAATATCTTGCTGGAAGGTACGCCGCGTGGCCTGAAGCTGGAACTGGTGGAAGACTCGATCCGCTCGATCAGCGGAGTGAACGACGTGCACGATCTCCACGTGTGGAGCATTGGCTCGGAAACGCGGGCGCTCTCCTGCCACATCGCCATCGCCGATATTCCGCCCTCTGTAAGTGAGCGCATCCTGCGCGACGTGAAAGACCGCCTGCATCGCCACTTCCGCATCGACCACACCACGATCCAGTTCGAACATGAACAGTGCGAAGTGGCGCACGGCTGCGTAATTCCGGTGGGCGAGAGCGAAGGGCATCACCACCATCACAGCCACTGAAAGCTGCCTAGACAAGACCGAGAATTCAATCTCCGAGACTAGCGATTCACTGCGGCCATTTTTGTGCGCCGTGAAGAAGACGAACGATCTCGACCGTGTCTCCACGAATCCGATAGACCGCAAGATATGGCAAGCGGCTAAACACAAGCTCGCGTGTATCCGGCTTTCGCCCCGTTCTGCCGTACTCCGGGAACTCCGCCAGCAAATCGATTTGACTGTGGATGGAGAGGGCGACGCGGCGGCATGCGCTTTCGCCGCGTCGCTCCTCGATGTAATCGCAGAGGTGCGTAAAATCGCGAACGGCAGTGTCCGTCCAGCGGATGCGCATTCAGCCCGGATACCGCTCGTCAATTATCTTTCTGACAGAGGAGTGATCCACCAACTCGCCTCGGTCCGCGGCGGCCAGCCCAGCGTCCACCTCGCGCAGGAACCACTCGTCATAGTCCACTAAGCGCTCGACGGCCTCGACGATCAGAGCCTCGCTAGCGCGACCCTGTTGGTTGGCCAAACGACGAAGCTTCTCCACCAGATCCGGGTTAAGCGGTACGTCCATGTTCACTAGGCTAGGCAGGGGAGAGAACACTGTCAACTACTTACTTTGCTTCTCGAATATCTCCCGTACTCGCTCAATCGTATCCGCATCTTCCGCCGCCTTGTCCGGCCTGAGCCGCACAATCCGCGGAAAGCGTAGCGCATAGCCACTATCGTGCCGCTCCGATTTCATCATGTTATTGAACGCTACTTCGAGCACAATTTTCGGTTCGACCGTGCGCCGAAAGCCTTGATCTTCGATCGTGTGCTCCAGAAACCACTTCGTCATCTCCGCAATCTCAACATCGGTCAACCCCGAATAAGCCTTGCCGATACTCACGAGCCGTGCGTTATTGGTGTCTGAATCCCAAACCGCAAACGTGTAATCGCTGAGCACTCCAACGCGTTTGCCGTGTCCGTATTCGACCGCGGTCACGACCACATCCAGGGTTGCAAGTTCACGCTTCATCTTCAGCCACGACTTGCCGCGTCTTCCAGGCAGATACGCGGAGTCGAGGTCTTTGATCATCAATCCTTCATTACCGCGAGCCTGCGCGGCCGAGAAGTGTTCTTCCAACTCCTCTGGCGTGTTAGCACGAAACACAGGCGCTCGGATGATGCGCGTCGGCAATCGTTCGTCGTCCTCAAACGCAAACTTCCCCTGCGCTCCGATCTTCCTCTGTGCTCCCCCGTGTCCTCTGTGGTGAAGGTTCTTCTTGCTTATCAGTTCATCCAATATCGAAGCCCGTTCCCGGAGAGGCCGGTCAATCGCCAATTCCCCGTCCGCGTACAACACATCGAACACGAGATACGCCACAGGAACTTCCCGCAGCATCGTCCCGCTGACCTGCTTTCTTCCCAGCCGCTGCTGCAGCACTGAGAATGGCCGTGCCCTACCAAGCCCTCCCGCTCTCTGCTCCCCGGCCTCGGACAGCGCCTCATCGACTATCTGCTCCGTGGCCACGGCATCCGCGGGATACTCCCACGCCACAATCTCTCCATCGAGGATCGCATCTTGCGACAATCCAGCCAGAGCATCGGGTAACTCAGGAAATGACTCGGTAATCTCATCCCGCGTGCGCGAAAAAAACCTTGCCTCTCCATCGGAAACGTGCGCCTGAGCGCGAATGCCATCGTATTTGTCTTCCACCGCGGCTTCGGCGAAATAACCAAGCCCTTCCTCCGCCGATTCCACCGGACTCGCCAGCATGAATCCAAGCGGATGAAACATCCGCATCTTCGCTTCGGCGAGCCGGCCACCGACTGCAAGCCTCAGCGTTTCCCCAATGTCGCCCAGCAACATGTTCGCGCGCTGCACTTCCGCCAGCGTAGTCCCATACGCCTTGGCAATCGCCTCCTCGACCAGGCTTTCCTTTAGCCCAATCCGCAAATCGCCAGTCATGATCTTCACCAGGTATTTGGCTTCGAGCGGGACTGCGCGCGCCAGCAAGTCGCGAACCAGCACCGTCTTCGCCACGGGCCCACGGGCGGCCGCGATCTCGCGAAAAGTCTTGCCTGCTTCGAGAATGCCGATCCCTTGGCCCGTCCGCTGTGGCAGAACATCGCCGGCAACAGCCCCAAGATCCCCGTGCTTTCGATACGCAGTTGTAATCGACGCGTCATCCTTCCCGGAAAGTTCCGCCACCACGCGCCACAAAAGCCTTCCCCCGACTTGCAAGATCGTTTCCTCCCACGCGGGGAATGCTTTGCCAGAGAGAAATACGGCGGCCATCGCAGCCTCTTCCGGAGGAAGCGTCTTAAGATATTCCGCGGCAATCCCGGTTTTAAGCGATTTCTTGGCGGTAGCGGCAATAGCTTCGCAGGTTTTGGCAAACTCTTGCATTGTGGGTAGGATGCGAGCTGTTCGGCCGCGAAGGCCGGCCCGCTGTGGTAACCTAGTGTTTGGTGCGTTTCCGCGCCGGGAGCATCTAACAATCGTGCGTTCTCTGCGAAATTTTATACGTTTCATGGTTGCCGTCCAGCTTCTGCCAGCGCTTGAAAGCGGCGAAGAGACCCTGGTCGGCGGCCAAGCCGTGCTCGAGGGCGTCATGATGCGCTCGCCGCACGCGTGGGCCATCGCTTGCCGCAAGCCCTCCGGCGAAGTGGTCACCATGAGCGAATCCCTCGAACGCCCCTCCGAAAAGCATAAATGGATGGCATGGCCCATCGTCCGCGGAGTCATGACGCTAGGCTACGCGATGAACCTCGGCTACCGCGCCCTGCGTTTCTCGGCGAACGTCGCCATCGAAGATGTGATGCAAGCTGAAGCTTCCAGCACGCATCAAGTAGCGACAGCCGCCTCGGCTGTCCCGCCTGAGCTTGCCCTGAGCCTGTCGAACGGGCGAAGCGAGGCGGAATCCGCCAAGAAATCAACCGCTGAATCCCGCGAAAAAGCCTCGGTTCTCAGCGGATGGGTAGCCGCTGCCAACGTTGTTATCTCGGTAGCCTTCTTTATCTTCATGTACAAGTACCTGCCGCTGGTAGCGGCCACCGAGCTCAAGAAATATAATCCCGCGCTCGGCGGCCAGGTCGTGTTCAACCTGGTCGATGGCGTCGTGCGTCTCGTGCTGTTTCTGCTGTTTATCTGGGGCGTGTCGCTGTTTCCCGATATTCGCCGCGTCTACCAGTATCACGGGGCAGAGCACAAAACTGTTTTTGCTTTTGAAGACGGCAAGCCTCTTGAAACTTTGGAAGTGCAGAAGTACTCCACATTCCACCCGCGTTGCGGAACCAGCTTCCTGATGACCGTGATGCTGATCTCGATCGGCTTCTACATGCTGGTGCCCTATACCACCTTCTGGGCGCGCTTCGCCTCGCGCATCGCGCTCTTGCCAGTGATCGCGGGCGTGTCGTACGAAATCATTCGTTTCGCTGCCAAGCATCGTGGATCGCTGTTCGCCGTAATGACCGCTCCGGGCCTCTGGCTGCAACGCATTACGACTCAGCCTCCCTCCGACGATCAAGCCCACTGTGCCATCGCGGCCCTCGACCAAGCCATGATTTTGGAAAAAGAGCACGGCGGCGAGCTAGTCATTGCCTAGCGGCGGCGCCGCGAAAAATTTCCACTTCCCATCCAATAACACTAAAATGCCGTAGAGGCGTAGCTTGCTTACGTCTTTGTTCGCCAATACTGGCCGCTCGGATAATCGAGACGCAGCACGCCACGTCTCACGAAAGAACCCAATGTTTGAACGCCTAGACCAAATCGAAAGCCGTTACGAAGAGTTGACCAATGCTCTGGCCTCGCCAGACATTGTCAACGATTCGGCGAGGTATCAGAAGACGGCCAAGGCCCACAGCGAAATTGCGCCCGTGGTTGAGAAGTACCGCGAGTATAAGGATTTGACGCGTGGGATCGCCGAAAGCAGAGCCATGCTCGCCGAGGAAAAAGATCCGGAGATGCGAGCCTACGCGCAGGAAGAACTGAGCAGGCTGGAGCCTCGTGTAACGGGAATCGAAGAAGAGTTGAAGGTGCTTTTGCTTCCGAAAGACCCGAACGACGAGAAAAACATTATTCTTGAAATTCGCGCCGGCACTGGCGGAGACGAAGCTACGCTCTTCGTGGCCGAAATCTTTCGCATGTACACCCGCTACGCGGAAACTCAGCGCTGGAAGGTCGAGGTGCTGTCGTCTTCGGAGTCGTCGGCTGGAGGTTTGAAGGAAGTCATTGCGATCATCGAGGGCAATCGCGTTTTTTCTCAGCTCAAGTACGAGAGCGGCGTTCACCGCGTGCAGCGCGTGCCTGCGACCGAGCAGCAGGGTCGCGTGCATACCTCCGCCGTCACTGTGGCCGTACTGCCCGAAGCTGAGGATGTCGACATTAAGATCGAGGCCAAAGATCTGCGCATCGATACTTTCTGCTCCTCCGGTCCCGGCGGCCAGTCTGTAAACACGACGTATTCGGCGGTACGCATTACGCACATTCCAACGAATACCGTTGTCAGTTGCCAGGATGAAAAATCGCAGATCAAGAATCGCGAGAAAGGCATGCGCGTGCTGCGCTCACGCCTGTACGAGATCGAGATGGACAAGCAGCAGCAGGCACTGGCCAAAGAGCGCAAGGCCATGGTTGGCTCCGGCGACCGCAGCGAAAAGATTCGCACCTACAACTTTCCGCAAAACCGCGTCACCGACCACCGCATCGGCTTCACGATGCATCAACTCGAAGCGGTGATGGATGGCAAACTTCAACCTCTGATTGAGGCGCTGACCACGCACTACCAGGCAGAGAAGCTGAAGAACGAAGGCGCGGTTGCGGTGTGACCGCTAAATTCGAGGTGCGGCGTCTGCTGTAGCAACCCGGCCTCGGAATTCAGCACCCAAACGGCTCTATGTCGAAGACGCAATCACGATCGCTGATGGCTCTCGCCGGTTTTGGCCTCGTGACCGCAGGCGCGGCCTGGTATGGCTCGCACTACAGTCGGAACCGCGACTCGTGGTACCGCGACCTCGACAAGCCGGATTTCACTCCGCCCGACGAAGTTTTCCCGATTGTCTGGACCGCGCTTTACGCGCTGATCGCGTGGTCGGGATGGCGCGTCTGGTGCTCCGCGCCTTCGCGCTATCGCACTGCTGCGCTGCGTCTCTGGATTTCCCAACTCGCCGCTAACGCAAAATGGTCAAAACTATTTTTCAGCCAGCATCGAATCAGCGCATCTCTTATGGATGCGATTGCACTCGAGGGAACGATTCTTTCCTATATCGATGCCTCACGCAAAGTTGACCGCGCCGCTGCCGCGGCGTTTGTTCCGTATGCTGCGTGGGTCGCATTCGCCACGGTGCTGAATGCGGAGATCGCTCGCCGAAATCTGCTTCACTAACGGCCTATTTTTACACCTCAGTGGTTCTGCCCTGTGTTCCTTTGCGTCCTCTGTGTTGAAATAGTTGTGTGAAGCTGAAACAGGCGTTGAACTCGGCCATCACGCGCCTGAGCGCGCATCATGTTCCTTCCCCGCGCATGAACGCCGAATTGTTATTGATGTTCACGCTAGGATGCGACCGCGCCTATCTGTTTGCCCATCCCGAGCGCGAACTTTCGGCGGCCGAGGCTATCCGATACGAAGCAGCCCTGGGGGAACGCGCCCGCGGCGTCCCAGCGCAATACATTACGGGACATCAAGAGTTCTGGGGGATGGATTTTATCGTCACGCCCTCGGTCCTGATTCCGCGCCCAGAGACCGAGCATGTGATCGAAACGGTCTTGGAGCTACAGGCATCGGTGCCCGATATCCGGCATCCCGCGTTGGAAAGCCGGAAGCCGGAAGCCGGAAGCCGAATCGCCGACATTGGCACCGGCTCGGGCTGCATCGCTCTGGCCCTTGCGAAAGAACTGCCGCAAGCCGAGATATACGCCACAGATGTTTCCCCCGCAGCGCTTGAAATCGCCCGCGCCAACGCCGCAAGGCATCAACTCGAATCTCGTGTCCAGTTTCGTGAGGCCGATCTGCTCGCCGGATTCGCGGACGATTTCTTCAATCTCATCGTTTCCAATCCTCCCTACGTCGGAGAGTCGGAGGCCGATGAAGTGCAACTCGAAGTGCGAAAATTTGAGCCGCGGAATGCCGTCTTTGCGGGGCCTACGGGAACGGAAGTGATTGCGCGGCTCATTCCGCAAGCCCACGCAGCGCTCAAACCCGGCGGCTGGCTGGTAATGGAGATCAGCGGCTCGATCGCTGATGCTACGAAACGACTGCTGCAGGATTGGAACGAAGTCGCTACCGTGCCCGATTTGCAATCGATTGCACGAGTGGTTCGGGCGCAGAAGCCAATCAAGAGCTAGTTTTGTATTGCGGCGGGCTGAATTTCGTCCACGTCTACGATGTTCGTCGGATACTTTCCGGTATAGCAGGCCGAGCAGTAAGTAGTGCTCTCTCCTTCGCCGCAGGCTTTCTTCAGGCCATCCAGTGAAAGGTACGCGAGCGAATCGGCGCGAATATATTCACGAATCTGATCGACCGATTTGTTGGCGCCAATCAACTGATCCTTCGAAGGAGTGTCGACGCCGTAATAGCAGGGCGAAACCGTCGGCGGGCAGGAGACGCGCATGTGCACCTCCTTCGCGCCTGCGCTGCGAATCATGCGCACAATCTTGCGGCTGGTGGTGCCGCGCACGATCGAATCGTCGATCAGCACCACACGCTTGCCCTCCAGCAAAGAACGCACCGGATTCAGTTTCAACTTCACGCCAAAATCGCGCACGCTCTGGCTGGGCTCGATAAACGTACGGCCCACGTAGTGATTGCGGATCAATCCGAAGCGGAAGGGGATGCCGCTCTCCGCCGCATAGCCGACGGCGGCAGTAACGCCGGAATCCGGCACGGGGACGACCAGATCGGCCTCGACCGGCGCTTCGCGCGCCAGTTGGCGGCCCAGTTCTTCGCGGCTGGCCTGCACCGCGCGGCCAAAGACCACGCTATCGGGACGCGAAAAATAAACGTGCTCGAAGATGCAGCTCGATTGCGGCGCCGCCGTCGAGTAGAAGCGCGAAGTAATTCCCTCGGGACCAACTACTATCATTTCACCGGGTTTTACATCGCGCTCATAGGTCGCGCCGATCAGATCGAAGGCGCAGGTCTCCGAGGCGAACACGATGGTGTCGCGCTTCTGCCCCTCGAGCGCAGGAATGCGTCCCATGGCCAGCGGCCTGAAGCCACGCGGATCGCGCGCCGCGACGATGCGATCGGGACTCATCACCACCAGCGAAAATGCGCCTTCTACGCGCCGCAACGCATCGGCGATCGCCTCGGGCAAAGTGTGCTCCCGCGAAAGCGCGATGAGATGAACGATCACTTCGGTATCGCTGTTGGTTTGGAAAATTGACCCCTGCCGCTCCAATCGTCCGCGAACCTCCACCGCGTTCACCAGGTTGCCGTTGTGCGCAACCGCAATCGAGCCTTTATTCGATTGCACCAGAATCGGCTGCGCATTCAGCAGCGCGGAATCGCCCGCTGTCGAGTAGCGAGTGTGTCCGATGGCCAGTGTGCCGCGAATCTTCGAGAGCACATCCTCGGTGAAGATGTCGGCCACAAGACCCATCGCCTTGTGCACACGCGAAGTCAGGCCATCGGAGGTAACGATACCCGCCGACTCCTGCCCGCGGTGCTGCAGCGCATGAAGGCCGAGGTATGCGAGCTTCTCCGCCTCGGGGTGTGCGAAGATCGCGACCACTCCGCACTCGTCGTGAAATTTATCTGAACTCGGCATTCGGCAATTACCCCTTGGCCCCACATCAATTCTTCCTTGCCACATTCGGTTCTGAATGACTCACACCGCTGTTGCCAGCTCCGAATCGGCGCGCAGCGCCGATTCTAGCGCTCCCTCATAAGCCGCACTCAAGTCTTCGACCGGTGTCGAGATCGCTGCACGCCCGTCGAGCGAAATTTCCAGCCGTTCGGGAATCGTCTCCCCGATGACTTCCGCAGCAATCCCGTATTTCTCAGCTGTCTGTTGGATTCGCCCCACGCTCCCCGGGTCGCAAGAGAGCAGAATTCTGCTGGCATCTTCGCCAAACAGCAAGAACTCCGCCGGCAGTCCGTTCGACGCCAGATTCACGCGTGCCCCTACACCTTTCGCAAATGCTTTTTCCGCCAGTGAGACCGCCAGTCCACCCTCAGCGCAGTCGTGAACCGATTCCACCAATCCCTGCTGGACTAATTCGACGATCGCTTTCTGAAGCGCAGCTTCTTTTTCAAGATCGAGTTCGGGAGGATAGCCCCACACCGAGCCGAGAACTTCTTTTGCATACTCGGACGACCCGAACTCGCTCTCCACATCGGTAATATCGGCTGTTTCGCCCGCGCGCAATAGCACAATCGTGCGGCCGGCCGCGGCAAAATTCATCTTCGGCACTTTGCGCACATCCTCGACAATGCCAACCACTCCGAGCACAGGCGTCGGGTAAATCCCTTCGCCTAACGTCTCGTTGTAGAAGCTGACGTTGCCGCCAGTGATCGGAATCTCCAACTCCTCGCACGCCTTTGTGATACCGTCGATGGTTTGTGAGAACTGCCACATGATTTGCGGCTTTTCCGGATTGCCAAAGTTCAGGCAGTTGGTTGCTCCCACAGGAGTAGCTCCCGAACATGCAACTTTGCGCGCGGCTTCGGCGACCGCGTGCATTGCTCCTAGCCGGGGATCAAGATAGCACCAGCGGCTGTTGCCATCGAGGGCCATCGCCAGTCCGCGATCCGATCCCTTGATGCGAATCACGCCCGCATCGCCCGATCCGGGCGCTTCGACCGTGTTGGTCTGCACCATGTGATCGTATTGCTGCCACACCCAGCGCTTGCCACAGATGTTCGGGCTGGCGAGAAGCACTTTAAGTGTCTGCGCGAAATCGCCGGCGCCACCGAGTTTGATATGGTCCGGCATCTCCCGCGGCACCGGAGGCTCCCATCGCGCCAGCGGACGCTTATACACCGGAGCATCGTCGGTCAGTGCCTGATTTGGAATTTCCGCGACGAGTTCTCCATGTTGCCGCACCCGCAATTTATTGTCAGTGGTCACCGTGCCGACTTCGACCGCGTCCAGTCCCCACTTTTCAAAAACCCGGAAAACCTCCTGCTCGCGGCCTTTCTGCGCCACCAGCAGCATGCGCTCCTGCGATTCGCTCAGCATGATTTCGTACGCGCTCATCCCGGTTTCACGCTGCGGCACGCGATCGAGCTCGATCTCAATGCCAACACCACCACGACCGCCCATCTCACATGTAGAGCATGTCAGCCCGGCCGCACCCATGTCCTGAATGCCGATAATCGCTCCCGTCTGCATCGCTTCAAGGCAGGCTTCAAGCAGCAACTTCTCGAGGAATGGATCGCCGACCTGCACATTGGGCCGCTTCGCTTCCGAAGCCTCGCTGAATTCTTCGCTCGCCATGGTCGCGCCGTGGATGCCGTCGCGCCCGGTCTTGGCTCCCACGTATATGACCGGATTTCCTTCCCCTGCGGCACGCGCGTAGAAAATCTCGTCCTTGCGGACCAATCCCATGGCGAAAGCGTTTACCAGTGGATTACCCGAGTAACAAGGCTCGAACTTCGTTTCGCCGCCGAGGTTGGGAACGCCGAAGCAGTTGCCATACGACGCCACGCCGCTGACTACGCCCTCGAGAATAGAGTGATTGCGATGGATTTCGCCCTGAGAAATGGATCGTGGAGCGGCGGACGCCTCGTCGGCCAAACTTGTTCGATTGCTCTCGACTGTGGCGCTCTCACGCCGGACGAGGGCGTCCGAGGCTACATGAGTGGTGATAGGCCCAAACCGCAGCGAGTCCATCACCGCAACCGGCCTCGCGCCCATGGTGAAAATGTCGCGGAGAATTCCGCCGACGCCAGTAGTTGCTCCTTGAAACGGCTCAATGAATGATGGATGATTGTGCGATTCAATTTTGAACGCGCATGCCCATCCATCGCCGATGTCGATGATGCCGGCGTTCTCTCCCGGCCCCTGCAGCACGCGCTTGCTGCGGGTAGGCAGCCGCTTCAGATGCACCCGCGACGATTTGTACGAACAATGCTCGCTCCACATCACGCTGAAGATGCCAAGTTCCGTAAGCGTGGGTTCGCGCTGCCCGAGAAGCTGCTTGATCTTTTCGTATTCGTCCGCAGTAAGGCCGTGCTGCCGGAGGGTCTCCAGAGAAATGGCAGAGGTCATCGAGGAAGTCATGGGGAAGCTCTATTGTCGCATTTTGCGGCGCTTGTAGGAAGGGCGGATATTTCAGAATTTTCGCCGGTTTTTGCCCTCGAAAGCCGAGGGCGCGCGTCTTTCCGGTAAGATTTCCCCTGGCGAAGATGAAATCGATCATCGTAGGCACAGCCGGGCACATCGACCACGGCAAAACCGCGCTGGTGAAGGCGCTTACCGGTATCGATGCAGACCGGCTGGAAGAAGAAAAACGGCGCGGCATAACCATTGACCTCGGTTTCGCGCACTCGGATTTACCTGGTCCTGACGGCGAAACTTTGCGCTTGGGTTTTGTCGACGTCCCGGGCCACGAGCGTTTCGTCCGCAACATGCTGGCCGGAGTTGGCGGCATCGACCTGGTGCTGCTGGTGATTGCGGCGGACGAAGCAATCAAGCCGCAGACGCGTGAGCACTTCGACATTCTGCAACTGCTCGGGGTGCAGCGCGGCATCACAGTGCTCACCAAATCCGATGCGGTGGATGCGGATACGCTCGAAGTAGTACGCCTCGAAGTGGAAGATTTTCTGCGCGGAACGTTCCTGGACAAACCCAATTCGATTCTGGCGGTGAGTTCGCTTACGGGAGCTGGGATCGCTGAACTGAAGCGCGCCATGGCCGCGGCTGCGATCGATGTTCGGCCTCGAGATTCCGGCGCGATCGCTCGGCTGCCCATCGACCGCGTCTTCACCATGAAGGGCTTCGGTACGGTAGTGACCGGAACCTTGGTGGCAGGTACGATTCACCGCGAAGCTGAGTTGGAGGTTTTTCCGGCAGGCCGTAGGGTGCGAGTCCGTGGCGTGCAAGTACACGGACGAACTGCAGACGTGGCAGTTGCCGGCCAGCGCACCGCCGTGAATGTAGCTGGCGCGACCACGGAAGATCTATCACGAGGGATGACGCTGGTCCCGCCAGCTATCTTCGAGGCAACACGGCGAGTGGATGTGAAACTTCGGCTGCTGGCTTCGGCGCCTCACGCCCTCAAGAACCGTGCTCGAGTGCACTTTCATTCCTACTCGATGGAGACAGTAGCTGAGGTGGTGGTGCATGGGACGAATCGGATCGCACCTGGCGAGGAATCGCTCGCGCGGCTCAAGTTTCCCGAAGCGGCGTTGCTCCTCCCCGGCGATCGGTTCATCCTCCGGCAATTTTCGCCCGTGATCACGATCGGCGGAGGAGTTGTGCTCGATGCCGCGCCGCTTCCGCGAATGCCCGTCAATCGAGACCTGAATATCCTTGCCGGCGGTGATGAAGGGATAATTCTGAAAGAACGAATCGCCCGCCGAAATTATCAAGGAATCACAGGATCACGCCTGATCGCCGAGACCGGCTGGACGAGAAACGCGATCGAGACGAAGCTGGCCCACGCATTGCACAGTGGCATCCTTCTTAGAATCGGCGATCTGTTCCTGCACCGTCCTGCTTTTCAATCACTGCAATCCAATACGGTCAGCGCCGTTGCGAATTTTCATAAGAAAAATCCGTTGGTCGCCGGCATCAGCAAAGAAGAATTGCGGTCACAGGTCGATGCCAGCTCCGAAGTGTTCGACGCCGTCGCCTCTACATTGGTTCGTGAACAGAAGCTTGAGGTGATCGGAGATCTCGTCCGCCTCCCGGGTCAAAGCGTGGTGATGAAAGACGACGAAGCCGAATCGAAAAAGAAGATCGAGGATGCTTTCGCTTCGGCGGGGCTGCGCGTTCCGGGGCTGAACGAAGTGCTCGCAGGGCTCAAGGTCGACAAAAGCAGAGCGCAGAAAATCGTGACTCTGCTGCTGCGCGACAAGTCGTTAATCAAAGTTTCCGACGAGCTGGTTTTTCATCGCACCGCGCTGGAGCAACTTCGGAAAGAGTTGGCGGGATACAAATTGAAGTCTTCCAAAATTGACGTGGCCCATTTCAAAGAATTGACCGGCGTCACCCGCAAATATGCTATCCCGCTGCTGGAATATCTGGACCGCGAGCACGTGACGCGGCGAGTGGGCGACGCGCGCGAAATCCTTTAAAGTCGGGCCACGGATCACACGGATGATCACGGATAAACAAAAAATCTTGTATTTCATCCGTGGCAATCCGCGAGAATCCGTGGCTCCTTAGATTTTTTCTTCCGGAAACTCAAGTTCCAATCCCAACGGATCGGTCAATCGGTTCGTAAGGTTCGCCAGTCCGATCAGCATGTGCAAGTCCACGATCTCAGGGTCCGCAAAGTGCTTCTTGATCTCATCGAAGTCCGTCTGCGTAATTTCGTGCGGCGCGCGCGTCAGCCTTTCCGCATAGGTCAGCGCCGCCCGCTCTTTTTCGTTGTAGCGTGAATAATTTCCCTCCTTCAGTTCTATAAAGTCTTCTGCGGTCAGTCCCACGCGTTTCGATGACGCTATGTGATGTTGCGTGCAGTAGCGGCATCCGTTGATGAACGATACGCGAAGGTAGAGCAGTTCATATAACTTCCGATCCAGCGACCGTCCCACGCTGGCATAGAAGCCTAAGAAAGCCTTAAGCATCTCGGGACGAAGGGCCAGTGCTTTCTGCACGTTCCCGGGCTTGCCTCGAAGCGTTTTCTCGTAGATCTCTTTCACCTCGGCATTGGCCAGCTCCATTTCGATCAGGCTTACGCGTGCCATCGAGTCCCTCCTGTTCACAGCCGAATTTAGAAACTCATCTTCGCAGTCTACAGCGCAGCGCGGAAGGCGGTTTTGCGTCCTCAAGAAAACGGGCATGACGGACGATAGTCAGAGGAAAGGAGCAGCTATGCGCTGCAAGTTTGCCTCCAGCGAGAGAGTGTTTGCCAGAAGAATCATTTGTTTTTCTGTGATATTCGCGGCAACAATGATGCCGATTGCGGCTGCACAAAGCTTCGAGTCGGGCGCGGTCACCTCTGTGCTTGCGCTGGAACATGCATGGAACCAGGCGGAGGAGCGGAAGGACGCCAAGGCACTCGACGCCATCTTCGACAACGCGCTGGTATACATCGATGACGATGGAAGCTTCCGTAACAAAGCAGAATTTCTAAGCCATGTAAGAGATCCAAGTTCACATCCAGCACTGGAAATCACTGAGTCGATGACCGCCCATCAATTCGGCGCCACGATCGTTGTCGCCGGTGTCTACCTGGCGAAAGGCGTGGACCATGGAAAAGCATACTCGCGCCGGGGGCGTTTTATCGATACCTGGATACTGGAAGATGGAAGGTGGCTGTGCGTTGCCGGCCAATCGACGCCGATTCGGGGTGCACTACTGCCAAGAAACGAGTCACATTCCCGCCAGTGACATTCTGCGTCAGCCTGCGCTCGCTTCTTGGAGAGTGAGGTTCTGACCTCACGCTGATGTATTCTGTATCTTCTGATGCTTCTGATTCGCCCTGCCGCTATCGATGACGTAAGTCTGTTGCGCACTCTGATCCGGGAATTGGCGGAGTTCGAACGTGAACTGGACCTCTGTGTAATCCAGGAAACCGACCTGGCGCGGGACGGCTTTGGGCCAAACCCAAAGTTTCGCGCGCTGATTGCTGAGTGGGACGCAGAGCCCGCCGGATATGCGTTTTTCCACGACTATTATTCAACCTGGGCTGGCGCCGGGCTTTACCTTGAAGATTTGTTTGTGCGTCCGCAGTTCCGGCGCAAAGGAATTGGTCTAGCAATGCTCGCGGCGGTCGCGCAAATCGCTGTGCAAGAAACCCGCCGCGCCCTGCGCTGGGAAGTTCTCGACTGGAACGAGAACGCGATTGCACTTTACAAGTCGCTAGGGGCGGAGTTTCGCGACCAATGGAAGTCCGTGTTACTCACCGACGACGCCCTGCTCTGGCTTGCGGAGAAACAATCATGAGCAGCATTGTGCGTATCATCGGCGCTGGCCTTGCTGGGTCGGAAGCAGCTTGGCAGTGTGCGCGCCGTGGAATCGAAGTGGAATTGTTCGAGATGCGTCCCATGCGCTCGACCCCAGCCCACCAAACGGCAGACTTTGCCGAGCTCGTTTGCTCCAATTCTCTGAAGTCCGATAGCGAAAATACCGCGCCCTGGCTGCTGAAAGAAGAAATGCGGCGAGCGGGTTCGATGTTGCTGCAGATTGCCCGCGAGTGCGCCGTTCCAGCAGGACACGCTTTAGCCGTCGATCGAGTCACCTTCGCGGCCAAAGTCACGGAGGCAATTTCTCGCGAGCCGCTGATCACAGTTCACCGCGAAGAAGTAACGTTAGTAGACGAAGCGGCGAACTACCCGACCCTCATCGCGACCGGCCCTTTGACCTCCGATGCGCTGGTGAACGAGATCGCGCGGCTCAGCCTTGCTCGCGCGGCTAACGCCGATCCAGCGAGCGCAGATTCTGCAGCGTTGAATCCTTCCGCAATTCCTCACCTGTACTTCTACGATTCGATCAGCCCCATCGTGGAAGCCGATTCGATCGACATGTCGCGGGTGTACATGGCCGCGCGATACGACAAAGGCTCGGCGGATTACATCAATTGCCCGATGACTGCGGAAGACTACGCCCGCTTCTACGACGCGCTTCTCGCGGCGCATCCGGTGGAAGATCGCGACTGGGAGAAGTTGAACTACTTTGAGAGCTGCCTGCCCATCGAGGAAATCGCGCGCCGCGGGCGGGATACGCTGCGTTTTGGCCCGATGAAGCCTGTAGGATTAAAAGATCCTCGCACCGGTCGAATGCCTTACGCCGTGGTGCAATTGCGGCAGGAAAATCTGCGGGCCGATTCCTACAACCTGGTGGGATTTCAAAATCATCTCAAGTTCGGCGAGCAAGCTCGGGTTCTGCGCATGATCCCCGGATTAGAAAATGCCCGCTTTCTTCGCTACGGTCAGATTCATCGCAACACCTATATCAATAGTCCCTCGCTGCTCAGCGAGACATTGCAGATGAAGGCGCATCCCAACGTGTTATTCGCAGGCCAGATTTGCGGTGTGGAGGGCTATGTCGAGTCCATCGCCACCGGCCTGTTGGCCGGAATCCACGCTGCCGCGATCGTACAAGGCGACGCCCCAAGCGCCGCACCCCGAGCCTCAGCCTTTGGATCGCTTACGCATTACATAACTCACGCCAACGCCAAAAATTTCCAGCCAGCGAATATTACTTTCGACTTGCTCCCACCGCTCGACAAAAAAATCCGCGACCGCAAGGAGCGCCATCGCTTGCAATGCGAGCTTGCGCTAAAAGAATTTTCCGGATGGCTGGAAACTACCGTAATTGCAGTCGCCAAGCCCTAGTCGAGCAGCCAATTCCTTCGTGTGAGCGCGGCCTTACTCCATCTTTCTCAGTTTTGCGTGTTATCCCTGCAACAAATAGGCTTTCGCTTACGTATTCACTGTTGAGGCCAAAAGCGGCGCAAGGCTTACGTTCGTCGGTCCTTCGCGTCCAACCAGAGCGAGATGACTTTAGGCGATCTTTTTCGCGATGTTCTCCGGACCCTATGGGCCCACAAGCTGCGGGCCTTTCTCACCATGTTCGGCATCGCCTGGGGAATTGTGTCGATTGTCTTAATGGTCGCCGCCGGTGAAGGCCTGCGCAAGGGGCAGGAGGAGCAGACCAAAAATCTGGGCAAGGATGTAATGATCGTCTTTCACGGCCGCACCAGCCTGCAGGCCGGAGGATCGAGGTCCGGGCGCCTTGTCCATTGGGAAGATCAGGACCTGCCAACAGTGCAGTCGGAAAGCCCGGATTGCCAATATGAGATTCCAGAACTGGAGCAGGAGACCGTTCTGGCGCACAGCGATTTCAATAATGCCTCCTTCGAGGTCGCGGGTTCCTATCCGCAGTTCGCCTACATTCGCACACTTGATGTTGGCATGGGCCGTTTCTACGATTGGGACGACATGCGCGAGGCACGGCGTGTGGCTTTTCTAGGATCGGACGCGGCCAAGCAATTATTCCCCGGTCGCAATCCCGTGGGAGAGAACGTTTATTTGGACGCTTTTCCCTTCGTCGTAATCGGCGTGATGAAAAAGAAGAAACAGGATTCAAGTTACGACGGCTGGGACGTGAATAAAATCTTCATCCCGTTTTCCGCCATGCGCCGGGATTTCCCCGATAAGCCCCCCGGTACCTCAACTACGTTCGACCAGTTGCTCGTCACTCCCAAGTCCGTGGAGCAGCATGAGGCCTGCAAGCATCAGATCCGCGTGGCGCTGGCGCGCATGCATCGTTATGACCCCGCCGACAAAGAAGCCTGCCCCATCTGGGATACGGTGCAGGAGGCGCAAGCTTTCAAAACTATGACTGACGGCATGGAATTTTTTCTGGGTGCCGTAGGAGTTGTGACTCTGATGCTGGGCGGCATCGGCGTCATGAACGTGATGCTGGTGGCCGTACGCGAGCGCACTCGCGAGATCGGCGTGCGCAAGGCGATCGGCGCTCCGGCGGGAACGATTCTTCGGCAGTTTTTTGTCGAGGCTCTGATCATCGCCCTGCTTAGCGGCGCGATTGGTCTGGCCGCGGCCTTCGGATTTTGCGCCCTTGTGAACTTGCTCCCCATGCCCGATTTCTTTGCGGGATTGATTCCTGACTGGACCTCGGCTCTTGTCGCCACTGGATTACTCGGCACGGTCGCCGTATTCGCAGGGTTGTATCCGGCGCGCATAGCCGCGTCAATCGATCCGATCGAGGCATTGCGGTACGAAGCGGGAGGATGAAAACCGTCACTTAGTGAACCTTCGTGTCCTTTGTGGTCCAAGATTTTAGACTCAATGCTGATAGAGATCATTATCGAAGCGTGGATCGCTCTAAAACGCAACATCACGCGCAGCCTGCTCACGATGCTTGGCGTTGTGTGGGGCATCGCCACAGTAACGTTGTTAATTGCCTACGGTAATAGTTTCCGCGGCATTCTAGTGCACGGCTTCGATGCCTTCGGCAAGAGCGTGGTGATCTGCTGGCCCCAGCAAACCAGCGAGCAACCCGGTGGCCAGCGGGCCGGTAAGAAAGTATTGATCGAGCAGGCCGACATTGACATGGTGAAGGCGACAGCGCCGTTGGTAAAGCACGTGTGCCGCGAAACCGTCAACCGCCCCGGAATTGCCTACGAAGACCGCATGGTTGGCACAGCCCCGGTGCGCGGAGTCTGTCCAGAATACGGCGAGATGCGCAACGAGGTTCCTGCGGAGGGGCGCTGGCTCGATGCCAGCGACGAACTCGAGCGCCGCCGTGTAATTTTTCTCGGCGGCAGCCTCAAAGAAAAACTCTTCAGCGGTCGGCCGGCGGTCGGCGAGATGGTAACCGTCAGCGGCGTTCGTTTCACCGTGATCGGCGTGATGGCGCGCAAGATTCAGCTAAGTAACTACTTCTCGAGCGACGACGAATCGTCCTGGATTCCCTACTCGACGGCGGGAGATTTATGGAACACGCGCTACGCCGCAGTAATGCTGTTTGAGCCGATCGCACCTCAGTTCGAGAAGAAGGCGATGGCGCAGGTGCTCGCGGCGGTCGCATCACGACAGGGTTTTTCGCCGACCGACCCCAAAGCATTCCAGATGTTTGGCAGAGATGAATTCCGCCCCGTGATCGACGGATTAACCATAGGGTTGCAGGTTCTCCTCGCATTCATCGGGACGTTGACTCTCGGCATCGGTGGCGTCGGAGTCATGAACATCATGCTGGTCACCGTAGACGAACGCATCCGTGAGATCGGATTGCGCCGGGCGCTAGGCGCAAGAAAACGGCACATCAAGTTCCAATTTCTGGCGGAAACTTTATTGATCATGCTCATCGGCGGCGCAATCGGCGTCGCTCTGTCGTACCTGATCGCGTGGGCGGTCGGCACCATGCCATTGATGGGTCCACTCTTCGAAGACAATTCTGGCCAGGCCGACATCCACCTGCATATCTCCATGACTACCGTTCTGCTCTCCACCGCTGTGCTGCTGGTGGTAGGCGCTCTCAGTGGACTCGTACCCGCGCTGCGTGCGTCAAAACTCGATCCCGTCGAGGCTTTGAGATACGAGTAAGTTACTGAATGCAATGCCGAACGAGTGGGGAACCGAAAGCTGAGTTTCTGCGTACCAGAGCTTAGAGTCGATCTGCCGCGAGTTTCAGTTGCTCGGCGACGCGATTCTTAGTACCTTGCTCCTGACGCATTCGCAGCCTGAGGTTAAAGTTGGCCATTTCCGCCATAGACTCGATCATGCCCGCGATTGAACACACCAAGCAGCAACTGTTCAATCCGTTCCGCATTGGCCAGTGGACCAAGTTGGCCTTCGTGGGCTTGCTTGCAGGAGAGCTCGGTTCCAGCGGATTTAACCGTTCAAACTTCACTCTTCCTCACCACCCCACCGCGACTCCGCACCCGAGCATTGCAGGATTCGATTTCGCGATTCTCGGCGCGTTAATCGGCATCGGCATTCTTGCCGCGCTTGCCATCGGAATCATTTTGATGTACGTGAGCAGCGTGATGCGCTTTGTGCTGTTCGACAGCATCGTGCTGCGCGAGTGCCACATCCGTTGGAGCTGGAGCCGCAGACTGGGCGCGGGATGGCGATACTTCGTGTGGAAACTGGCTTTCGCGATCCTGTTGTTGGGAGGAATCGGCGTAATCGCCGGAGTGCCGGCGGCATTCGTTTTCGCCTCGGGTTGGTATAAGGCTCCAAGAGAGCACTTGTTCCCTCTCATCCTGGGAGGTGTGGCCATTGCGCTCGTGCTCGTCTCTTGCTTCGTCATTACCGCGGTCGTATTTGTCCTGACAAAAGATTTTGTCGTGCCCCAGATGGCGCTTGAGAATATCAGCGCGAGCGAAGGCTGGCGGCGTCTGTGGCCGATGATCAAGGCTGAGACGGGAGCTTATGGGGCGTACATCGTAATGAAGATTATTCTGGCCGTGGTAGCCGGCGCGCTGATTGCGATTGCGGCTCTCATCGTCGGGTTGCTGTACGTCGTGCCTGCCGCTGCCCTTGGCCTGTTTGCGATTCTTAGCGGCAAGGCCGCGGGAATGACATGGAATGCCCAAACGATTGCCCTGGCGGCTGCAATCGGAATTATTCTCCTGGGAATTTTCCTTTACCTGGTGTCCCTGATCTCGGTCCCAGCCATCGTATTCTTCCCCGCGTATTCCATTTACTTTTTCGCGGACCGGTATCCGCGCCTGAAGACGGCATTGAACCCGCCGGTGCCCGCTTCGCCGGGAATCGCTCCCATCACGAGCTAGAAGCGTTCATTTCTGACCTCTGACTTCTTATTTCTGACTTTTCGCGTGCGGCCACTCAAACCTTCGCCCAATGATGCACTTCACGATCAAATGATCTGTTGAAGCTGTCGTGCCAAAGCCCACGCCGAAGTTGAACTCCCATTGCGGCCCAAAATCCACGTCGATCGCGGGGAAGAATTGCTGTTGCTGTTGTCTGGCTGGAAGGAAGTTCGACCATGGGCCGAAGGCACCGTAATATTCCAGCCCTCCAGCGATTTTCTTGGTGAAGTTATAACTGAATTTCGCGTTGGGCGAAAAGGTTACGCCCTGATTCACGCTTTGCCCGTGCCAGGATCGATCAAGCGCTGGGTTGAAGGCCCAATACCAGCGCCCCAGTTGTTGATCGACGATCGGACGAATCTCCCACGTCCAGGTGTCAGGTGAGAAGGCGCGTCGTTGATATCCAATTTCATTCGACAAGCTGACGCCCACCGGCCAGTGCCAGCTCACCGGCGCACGCACGCGCGGCCGAATGTGATCCCCGACCCACTGCCAACCGCCGTCCGATTGGATGCTGCTGAAAAGATAAAACCCCACCTCCGCCCAATCATTGATGCCCTGTGTAATTTCGAGCGTTTCGTGCTCGGCGTGCTCGGTGGGCAGCAGCCCGTCCTGAACGGTTTTGCTGCCTTCCACCGTGAAGTTGGAGTGGATTTCGAACATGGTCGTACGTGGAGCGACGGTTTCTGAACCGTAAACCTGGATTTCGTAGTTGTCTTGCGCTGCTGCTCGAAATGCGAATGGAGCTACGAGAACGAATAAGAGAAAGAGCAGTTTGGGAATCGAGAGCCTTGCCATGGTGAAGTCTATCTTCCCACATTTGCCTTGAAACTAATTCGCCTTCGAATTCAGGAACTCCAACGTCCGTCGAGGTGTCTGATGTTGCAGACACGCGCGTGCCAAATCACTGAGGGGTTTCGTATGTCTTTCTCAATGGCAGGCAGAGGTGCGCGCGGTCCCGAGATCAACATCACGCCCCTGATCGACGTGCTGCTGACGCTCATCATCGTATTCATGGTCGTGGTATCGATGGATAAAGAGCAAGGCGAAACGGCGCAAATCCCACAGCCGGATCAGAAGCAGCCGCAGAATATCTCGCAGCCGCGCACCGTGGTGATTCAAGTGTTGTGGACTGCAAAAGATCAGGCGCCCACCGTCAAGATCAATCAAGACAATGTGCGATGGGAAGACTTAGAGAGGCGGCTCGCGGAAATCTATTTGAAACGCGCGGAGAAAGTTGCCTTCGTGCGCGGCGATGCCGATGTTGACTTCGAGTACGTGGCGAACGTGATCGATATCGCGCACCATGCCGGTGTTGATCGCGTTGGGTTGCTGACAATGGACCGGCAGGCGGCGGGAGAATAAAGCGGGGCTGCCAATGCTTGCCCATCGCCGGCTTTCCCAGCGGCGTCCACCGGCTCAGCCGCATAGCCACCTGAAAATTCTTGTTCGTATCAGGTGGAAGCTCGGTAGAATGAAACCCATGGTCGCATGGCAAAAATTTCTCGAGAGCAATCCGAGCGTTTGCGGAGGAGAAGTCTGCGCCGCCGGGACCAGGATTCCGGTCACCGTGATTCTCGACAGCCTCGCCGAAGGCTCCAGCAAAGAGGAAATCCTCAGAAGCTATCCGTCTCTTAAGCCGGCACATATCGAGGCAGCACTCAGTTATGCGGCGGAACTCGCGCATGAAGAGCGCCTCGTGCCAATCCGCCAAAAATGAAATTTAAGCTGGATGAGAACCTGCCGTGTGAGCTTGCGGAGGATCTCGCGCGTCTCGGGCACGATACCGACACCGTTCAAAGCGAAGGGCTAATTGGAGCGGAAGATGCTACGGTCGTGCAGGCTGCGCGATCGTCTGGCCGCATCCTGATGACGCTGGATAAAGGCATCGCCAGCCTGTTGCAGTATCCAGTTAACAAACACGGTGGGTGTGGTATTGTTCCGCCCCGACGAATCTGGTCGCCGATCGGTTCTGTCTTTTATCCGCTCACGCCTTGAGAGTCTATTGGAACTAGACCTTGGAGGACGATTGACAGTCGTGGGCCCCACTCGAATTCGGGTCCGCTGAAGAAAAACGAAATTCAATTCCTCGCCCTATTCTTAATCCAAATCGGCGTACCCAAGAATCCGAAAGCCTCCCGAATCTGATTCTCCAGGAATCTCTGATAGGAAAAATGCAACTTCACGGCGCGATTGGTGAAAAGCACAAACGTCGGCGGCGCGACCGAGGCCTGCGTCATGTAAAGAATCTTCACGCGCGAGCGCATGGGAACCGACGCACGCTCGAAATCCACGGTCTCGACAAAGCGATTCATCGCCGAAGTGGAAATGCGCTTGCGGCGTTCGACTGCAACCTGCTCCAGCAGCGGAAAAATCTTCTCCGTGCCTTTCCCCGTACTAGCCGAGATAAAAACGATCGGAGCGTAATTCAAGAACTTGAGATCGTAGCGCAGCCGTTCTTCGTACGCCTCGCGATCGCCGGGACGCTTGCCTTCCCGCATGCGCATGGCTTTTGACGGACGTCCCGGCTTCAGCTTTCCACTGATGATCAGATCCCATTTATTTACCACGATAATCATCGATCGCCCGCTCTCATGGGCGTAGCCGGCAATTGCGGCGTCGAGCTGGCTCACGCCTTCGGTGGCGTCAATGACGAGCAGCGCAATGTCGGCGCCTTCAAGATGTTTGCGCGCCATCACCACCGATAGTTTTTCCGCCATCAGGTGAGTCTTGCCTTTACGGCGAATTCCGGCGGTGTCGATAAATCGAAAGCGCCGTCCGTCGCGCTCAATGATTTCGTCAACCGCGTCACGCGTCGTTCCGGGGATCGGCGAAACAATCGCCCGGTCAGAAGCAGTCAGGCAATTCAGAAGCGTGGACTTTCCGACATTCGGATGCCCGATGATGGCGACTTTAGTTTCGTAAACCGGCTCCGGTTCCGCGCCGGGTCCATCAGTGCCCTCTGCTGCCTCCGCCTGCACTTCCTCTGTGTCCCCCGTGTCCTCTGTGGTGAAGATTTTTTCCGCAGGCACAACCGCCAGCACAGCATCCAGCAAATCATCGATCCCGCGCCCATGCTCGGCAGAAATAGGGAACATCTGCTTAATCCCCAGTCGATGAAACTCGTCCACGATCGCCGCCTGCTTTTCGGTATCGGCCTTATTGACCGCGAGAAACAACGGCCTCCCAGTCTTGCGCAGCAGCCGCACCAACTCCAGATCCGGCGCCGCAATCTCGGCCCGCCCATCGACCACCATGACGATCGCCGCAGCCTCATCGAAGGCCACGCGTGCCTGACGAAAAATTTCCGACGGAATAAAATCTTTGTCTTCGGGAATAATTCCGCCCGTATCGATGACGCGTAAGTGCCGACCACGCCACTCCGCATCGCCGTAGAGCCGGTCCCGCGTGATGCCAGGTTCGTCGCCGACAATGGCCCGGCGCGAGCCAACGATGCGGTTGAACAGTGTGGACTTGCCTACATTGGGTCGGCCCACGATGGCAAGCGTGGGCACGCCGGCTGCGGTGGTGGCGAGAGTGCTCGTCGAATTGTAAGTGGGTTGAGTCAAAATGAGCGGCAAACGGCGGCAGTAGCCGGGAATGATTATTATAGAGACTCCCGTGGCATTAAGCTCCCAACCCGTCTCGCCGCCAACGCCAAACCGCTCCGCACCCGGCGGCAAAGAATCTTCTCTGTATCAATTCTTCGCTCCAGGCGGGGTGCTGGCGCGCTCGCATCCGGCCTACGAATTTCGCCGCGGTCAATTGCAAATGGCGCAGGCAGTCGAGCAGGCCCTGGAAGAAAAGAGGCATCTGATCGTCGAAGCCGGCACAGGCACGGGGAAAACGCTGGCCTACTTGTTGCCCGTGATCCGCTCGGGCAAGCGGGTCATCATCTCAACCGGCACAAAAAATCTTCAGGAACAACTTTTCTACAAGGATGTTCCTTTTATTGAGCAGGCGTTGTTCGGCGCGGCCAACGGTGAATCGGGAATTTCCGGCCGCCATCTTTCCGTCTGCTACATGAAAGGCCGCAACAACTATCTTTGCCGCAAGAAGCTATACGACCTTACCGATCAGCCGGTGTTGAGTGGACTCGAAGAGATCGAGCAATACCGCGCCATCACAGCCTGGGAAAAGACCACTTCCACCGGAGACCGCGCCGAGCTCGCCGACCTTCCCGAAGCCAGCGCTCTTTGGCACAAGCTGGATGCGCGTGCCGATGCATGCACCGGCCAGAAGTGCAGCGAGTTCGAGCGTTGCTTCATCACCGAAATGCGCCGCCGCGGGATGGAGAGCGACATCATCATCGTGAATCACCATCTTTTTTTCGCGGACCTCGCCATCAAGCTGCAAGCGGATGGCGCCCCCGATGCTGGAATTCTTCCCGAAGCGGCGGCGGTGATTTTCGACGAAGCCCATGAATTGGAAGATGTTGCGGGTAACTATTTCGGAATCTCAGTAAGCAATCTGCGAGTGGATGATCTTGCCCGCGATGTGGAAGCATCGCTGCAACACAATCGCATGTTATCGGCGGCGCTCTCGGGTGCGCTGGGAAGCTTGCGGGAAAAATCACAATTCTTCTTCTCGGTATTACCGCCGGGGGATGGGCGGTTCGCATTCGATGCGCGCCGCGAGTTTCTCGAAGAAAACGGCGAGGAATTTATCGCGTTCAATCATTCTTTGACACGGCTGGCAGGCGAATTGGAAGGACTGCCGCAGAAGCCGGAAGAGATTTTCAACTTTGTGCGGCGCGCGCAGGAGATTCAAGCTCAGCTTGCTTTCGCAATGGAATCTGAAGATCGCAACACTGTTTTTTGGATCGAGCGGCGGGGCGGAAGAGGGAAGGCGAATTCGACCGGCCGAGGTACAGAGAAAGCCGGAAGGCAAAATGTTTTTCTACAAGCCACTCCCATCGATGTGGGCCCAATCTTGCGGGAGTGTTTGTGGTCCAAGCTCGAGTGCGCAGTCTTAACCTCCGCCACGTTGGCAGTCGGCGGAGGCTTTGAATACATTCGCAAGCGATTAGGCTTCGAGCACGCCCGGGAATCCATTCTGCCTTCGCACTTCGACTACGAACATCAGGCGCTTTTCTATGTGCCGCCGGATTTGCCGGATGCTCGGACGCCGCAGTTCGGCGTGAAGGCGGCGGAGAGAATCCGCAAACTATTGGAAGTCACGCACGGCCGCGCTTTCGTGCTCTTCACCAGCTACGCGCAGATGAACGACATCTATCAACGATTGCTTGGTGAGTTGGAATTTCCCATGCTCCGCCAGGGCGATGCTCCAAAAAGCGCGCTGCTCGAGGAGTTTCGCCTGACCCCGAACGCTGTCCTGTTTGCGACCTCTTCATTTTGGCAGGGCGTGGATGTGCAAGGGGAGCAGTTGAGCTGCGTCATCATCGATCGATTGCCGTTCGCTGTGCCCAGCGATCCCGTGGTGGCCGCGCGAGTGAAGGCCATTGACGCCGAGGGTGGCAATGCATTCTTTCAATACCAGGTTCCGGCGGCGGTAATTACTTTGAAACAAGGTTTCGGACGCTTGATTCGCTCGCTGCACGATCGCGGCCTGTTAGTCCTGCTCGACAACCGAATTCTCAAAAAACAATACGGCCGAACTTTTATCGATAGTCTTCCGAACTATAAAAAGACGACTGAGATGCGGGTGGTGGAGGAATTTTTCGGAGCTGCGGCATCATCGTTGTAGCTCAGCGAACCAGTTGCATTCCGGCCAGCGTCGCCGCTTTCTCATCGGACGTAATCGTGAATTCGCACCCGGCGGAATGGGCGCAGCGTTCAATCAGATAGTCGGCGAAATTGGCGCGTCCGGCCCGGAAGGCGCGGAACGCTTGCGAGACAATCTCTGCACGATCAATCGTCAATTCCTTACCGCGCAACAAGTTCTCCAGCACCTGTTCGATTTCCTTCTTCTGATAGCGGTAAGAAATCGACAATACCCAGACCAGCTCCGCGATGACGATTAGAGAAAGAAATCCAGGCGAATCAAAAGAGAGCGAACGCATCACTCGATTTGCTGCGGCTGCTTGAGTAGGGTCGTCGTGAGTGAGGTAACGAACCAAAACGTTCGTATCGATGCCGATCATTTTCTCGCCCGAGCCATGGATCTAGCTGCGCCTCTCGCGATCGCCGCGTTCATCTCCTCAATGGATACTGGCTTCTGTCCTTTGCGGTACAGCAAGCCGTTCAACTCCTTCACCGAGCGAGTGGCTGCCACAATATTGAATTCCCCTTTCCCTACCTCGACGAATTCAATGCGGTCCCCGGCATCAAGCCCTAAGGCGTTGCGCACTTGGATGGGTATGGTGATCTGCCCTTTTGAAGTTACGGTTGCCGTCGCCATGGCTCCCCCTTTCACAAGACAAGATTCCTTACATTGTAGTAAGGAGTCTTGTCTTGATCAACCTACTTCCGCTCTTCGCCTCCTCTGGGCGCGACCACACCCACCACAATCCCTGAAGCCTCGTCGCCAATGTGATACACGCGCTCCGTGGCCTTCACAAACTCGGAAGGCTTGGCGTCCGGAATGTTGACGAAGGTTTGCGGGTTGCGATCGGTGAGCGGGAACCACGAGCTCTGCACCTGCACCATGATCCGGTGGCCGCGCCGAAACGTGTGATTCACGTCCTGCATGGCGAAGTTGATCTCCTCCACTTTCCCCGGTGTGAAGGCCTCCGGCTTTTCGAAGCTGCGGCGGAACTTCCCTCGGAACGGCTCGCCGCGCACTAATTGCTCGTATCCCGCCATGGTGAAGGTTGGGGGCGGCACATCCGTGCGCGGCTTCCCCTTATCCTCGGGCCTCGGTTCATCGAATTTGCTGTCAGGGTAATCGGTCGGGTACACGTCAATCACTTTCACATCCCAGTCGGAATCCGTTCCGCTCGTCGAAACAAAAAGCTTTGGAGAAATGGGCCCCGCGATGGTTACATCCTCCTGCAGCACCGGAGTTTCATACACCAACACGTCGGTTCGGCTGCTGGCAAAGCGCTGATCGGAAAGCATGTATTCCTGCGGCACAGTGTTCGAAACATAATTCACGAAAGGCACCGGCTTGGCAGGGTCGCTGATGTACTCATCGAACGCTGGAGCGTCGCCAGACGGTGGATCGAACGAAAGTCCGCCGCCAGCCCGGAAGTACAGGGTCTTTGATTCCGCCTCCTTCGGCGGCCAGTCAGAATAACGCCTCCATACATTCGTTCCGGTTTCAAAAACATAGGCCTTGGGAAGCTTCGCGTCGCCATTGCCCTTGAGGTACTGCTCGAAGAACGGAAATAGAATATTTTTTCGATAGTACTCGCCGGTGTTGGCTGCGAACTCCACGCGTCCCAAATGTTCCCCGTCATACCGCGCCCAACCGCCGTGCACCCACGGGCCGACCACGAGCGCGTTAAAGATTCCGGAGTTATTTTTTTCGATAGCGTGGAACGTGCTGAAAGGACCTTGCAGATCTTCTGCATCGAACCATCCCCCAACCGTGAGCACCGCGCAATGAATATTCTTCATGTGCGGCGCCAGGTTGCGTTCCTTCCAGTAATCGTCGTAAGTGTCGTGCCGCATCTGGTCATCGAAAAGCCAGCTCTTGCCTTCCAGATATTTGGAAAGATTCGAGATCGGGCCGGCCTTCAGATAAAACTCATACGCGTCTTTGGTGCCGAAGTCGAACGGTACGGGAGTCTTCGGAGGCAGCTGAGGATTTTGCTGCGGCGTAAAGAAGGTGTAAAAACCAAAGTTGGCGTCGAGCATGAACGCGCCGCCGTGATAGGCGTCGTCTCCCATAAATAAATTGGTCATGGGCGCCTGTGGCGAGGCGGCTTTCAGCGCGGGATGGGAATCGATGATGCTGGCCGAAGTGAAAAATCCTGGATAAGAAATCCCCCAGATGCCGGCATTGCCGTTATTGTTGGGCACATTTTTCAGTAGCCAGTCGATCGTGTCGTAGAGGTCGCTGCTGTCGTCCACATCCTGTTTGGATTTCTTGTTGTCGATATGCGGGCGCATTTCGACAAACGTTCCTTCCGACATCCACCGGCCACGCACATCCTGAAATACGAAAATGTAGCCAGCCTTGTCGAAGTCGGGCGAGGGTCCGAGATTTTTCCGGTATTGATCCTCACCATACGGTCCCACGCTATAGGGCGTTCGATTGATCAAGAAGGGATAAGCACGCGAGCTATACTTCGGCACATACACCGACGAGAATAGATGCATGCCGTCACGCATGGGAATTCGGTACTCGTACTTTGTGTAGTGTTCTTTGACGTCAAAGTCAGCGGCATCGGGCTTGTTCTGGGCAATGAGGCTAACGGCGAGAGTCAGCAGGGCAGAGAGCAGGATCGCAAAATTGCGGCGCGTCATGGCAAGGCTCCTATTTCACAAGCAAAATCTTCGAGGAACGGACGAATATGCAAGCTACAGTTCAAGGCGGCAGGCAGTCAAGCGGACTGCTCGGGCGGGTTACAATAGAGGTTCGAGATTACAGCGCGGCCCGGCCACCATGGACGAGAAGCCGCTGGGGAATGAATGTTCGAAGTCACAGTTGACGATACTTTTGCCGCAGGACATTACCTGCGCAACTACAAAGGCAAGTGCGAAAATCCGCACGGCCATAACTACAAAATTCGCGTCACGCTTGCCGGCAACGAGTTGGATAAGGCCGGTCTTCTGCTCGACTTCAAAGATCTCCGCGAGGTCATGAGGCACGTGATCGAGCGTCTCGACCACCAGATGATCAACGAGATTGAGCCGTTCACCGTGATCAATCCTTCAGCGGAAAACCTGGCCAAGTATTTTTACGACGAATCCAATACGCGTCTGAAAAGCGTGACCAACGGCCGCGTTCGGGTCAAGGACGTGACGGTTTTCGAGACCGACACCACTACCGCGAAGTACAGCGAGTAACTCAGCCCAACAGCCTGTTTCATGCAGATCACCGAAATCTACAAATCGCTGCAAGGGGAATCCACGCATGCCGGGCTGCCGTGCGTATTCGTGCGCCTCACCGGATGCAATCTCCGCTGCTCCTGGTGCGATAGCGAGTACACGTTTCACGGTGGCCGCAAAATGTCGCAGCAAGAAGTGTTTGACGAAGTAAAGCGGCTTAGTCCCAGCGGTGGCTTGGTCGAGATCACTGGCGGCGAACCCATGCTGCAAGAGCGGGAACTTGTGCCTCTAATGGAGCATCTGCTGCAAGGCGGTTATCGCGTGCTGCTCGAGACCAGCGGAGAACGGCCTCTGGAGCGCGTGCCGGCGGAGGTCGTAAAAATCGTCGACGTGAAATGTCCGGATTCCGGTGAAGGGGAAACGTTTCACATGGGAAATCTGGATACCCTGACCAGCCGGGACGAGGTGAAGTTCGTAGTGAGCAGCCGGGCTGACTACGACTTCGCCCGGGACTTTACCCGCGAGCACAATCTTGCTCAACGCGTGAACGCAGTCCTTTTCTCCCCTGCATTTCGAAAAGATGCAGCGGGCGCTCGCGATAGTTCGCATTGCCTCGTCGATCCCCAGGAATTGGCGGAGTGGATGCTCGCCGATGACGTCTCCGCGCGCCTGGGCCTGCAGTTGCATAAATTTATTTGGAATCCGGCCTTGAAGGGAGTTTGAAGAATTGTGGATCTCAGGTTGTTGATGGCTGATTGAAAACATCATCGTGCGGAGTCCCTTTCAACGAGCAATCAGAAATCAACAACCAGCAACGACTTTCATGACGCTGCCAACCAAACGCGCGGTCGTTCTTCTCAGCGGAGGCATGGATTCCTGTGTCTGCGCGACTCTCGCCTCGCGCGACTATAACGCGGCAGCCGTCCACGTGAGTTATGGACAGCGCACCGAAGAACGCGAGCGGCAATCGTTCCAGGCGATCTGCGACCGGCTGAACATTCGCGAGAAGCTGATCGTTCGCAACGACGCTCTACGCGCCATCGGCGGTTCGGCGCTCACCGACGAATCGATCGCCGTCCCAACTTCTCATGCGATTGGCCACGAGGTTCCGGTCACCTACGTTCCATTTCGCAACGCGCATTTCTTATCCGTAGCGGTCAGCTGGGCAGAAGTCCTGGGAGCAGAGAAGATTTTTATCGGCGCTGTCGAACAAGATAGTTCCGGCTATCCCGATTGCCGTCCCGCATACTACGATGCCTTTAATTGCGTCATCAAAACTGGCACGAAAGCTGGGAACATCGAAATCGTTACCCCGCTCATCGCCCTGCGCAAAGGCGAAATTATCCGCCTGGGCCTTGAACTGGGCGCGCCATTCGATTTAACTTGGTCATGCTATAGCCGCCAGGATCAGGCCTGCGGTGTCTGCGATAGCTGTGTTTTGCGTTTGAGGGCGTTTGCTGCAGCGGGAGCCCACGATCCCATTCCATACGTTACGACGGATCAGGCGGTCGAACCCTGAGCATTACAGTGTCTGTAGGTCGTGGATGTTAGCATCCATACCATCAAGTTTTTGCCGGGAGGCACGATGAAAAAGCATTTCGCGGTGTCCGCTTTCATTTTCCTAATGCTGGGAATCTGTTCGCCTTCGGCTCTCGCCCAGGCTTCTGGCACGGTCAAAGGCGTTGCCAAGGACGCTCAAGGCAATCCGCTGGCAGATGCAGTGGTGGTCTATGCCAACCAGGATAATGGCCAAAAATACACGCTCAAAACCAACAAAAAGGGTGAGTATTTTTCCCTCGGCCTTACCCCAGGTCAATATAGCGTGACGCTTTACAGGAACGCGGATGACGCCAAAGCCAACAAAGAACTCTTCCACTTCAATAAATTTCAAGTCGCTCTGGATGAAAACACGCTCGACTTCGACTTGAAAAAGCAGGCGGAAGACGCGGCCAAGGGCCAGGGCTTGACGCCGGAACAAGTCAAGCAGATGCAGGAAGCCCAGGAAAAACAGAAAAAGGAAAGCACCACGATCAAAGCTCTGAACGAGAAGATCGTTGCGGCAAATACATCAATCAAGGCGGGTGACTTCGACGCCGCGATCGCTACCCTTACCGAAGCCACGCAGATGGATGCGACGCGTGACGTAATCTGGGCGCAGCTCGCCGATGCCTATCGTGGTTCTGCCTTGAAGCAGACCGATCCGGCAGAGAAGTCAAAGCGCTTCGGTGAGGCCGTCGTCGATTATCAGAAGGCGATCGACATCAAGCAGAAAAATATTGAGACCGCCACCAAGAAAGACCCTAACGACAACAAGCAACTGGCAGCCTACTACAACAATCTTGGAGAAGCCTCCGGTAAGTCGGGCAAGATCGACGATGCCATTAAGGCCTACGGCCAGGCGGCGCAGGTGAATCCCGAAGCAGCCGCCGGATACTACTACAATATGGGCGCCGTGCTGACCAACGCCGGCAAAGTCGACGAGGCCATTGCCGCCTTCGATAAATGCATTGCCGCCGACCCTAATCGTGCGGATGCTTACTATCAAAAAGGCGTCAACATGATTGGCAAGGCGACGCTGCAAGGCGACAAAATGGTCGCGCCTCCAGGCACGGCCGAGGCTTTCAACAAATACCTTGAGCTTGCCCCTACCGGACCTTACGCCGACGTAGCCAAGCAAATGCTGGCCAGCATCGGAGCCGCGGTTGAGACCGGCTTCGGCAAGAAGAAGACCCCGGCCAAGAAATAAGCTGAAACTGGCAGGTTAAATCACCGAGAGCGGCCTGCGGGCCGCTCTTTTTTCTTTCTCTTTAGCCCGGGGAAGTTACCAATTGACTAAGGCCTAAGTGTCCTTACGCTTCTCGCTGAGCCGCGCTAGAGTGTAGAGAATCGACGGCCACGTTAGCGGACCCTCTGTGGTGGTGCAATACCCTAGGCAGGATTGGTAGCGCAATATTCCGGCGCTGATCCGCTGTAAATAATTACGAGGGGTGGAATGGCAACACCTGGCATCGCAGCGATTTCGGTCTCGTTAGAAGGGCATTCCGGCAGCGGTAGAGTAGCCACTTCCGCCCTGCTTGAAGCGATGCTGCGCGCCTCCGAGAAAATCAGCGACCTGATTTTTTCTCCCGGGCGGCCTCCCCAGGTTCAGGTTTACGGGCAGCTTATCGCCGTGCAGGTGCCAGGGATGGCGACTTTAGCCCCCGACGACACTCGGCATCTTGCCGCCGACTTGATTGGCGATAATAAACAGGCCGTCGCCACCCTGCGCGAACAAGGTTCGTGCGACATTTCCTTTGGCTTGCCTGGCGTGGCCAGATTTCGCGTCAATATCTTCATCCAGCGCGGCAGTTGCGCCATCGTGATGCGCGTCATCCCCACCGCGATTCCTGATTTTGCTTCGTTGCGCCTGCCTGCACAACTCACCGAGGTTGCGAAGTTGCGCGACGGAATCGTTCTCGTGACCGGCCCTGCCGGATCAGGCAAGTCCTCCACGCTGGCCGTGCTGCTCGACTGCATCAACCGCGAAAAGAATTACCACATTATTACCATCGAAGATCCCATCGAATTCCTGCACAACCATAAAAGCTCGACCATTCACCAGCGGGAGCTGCACAGCGATACGCCCAGCTTTGCCCATGCGCTGCGCTCCGCCATGCGCCAGGCGCCCAAGGTAATTCTGGTGGGCGAGATGCGCGACCGTGAAACCATTGAGATCGTTCTCGAGGCGGCCGAGACCGGCCATCTGGTGCTTTCCAGTCTCAACACCATGGACGCCTCCAAGACCGTAGAACGAATCGTCGCCTCTTTCTTGCCGGAGGAGCAGCAAAGCGTCCGCCAGCGCCTCGCAAAAACTTTTCGGTACATTATTTGCCAGCGCCTGCTGCCCAAGTCCGACCGCAGCGGGCGCGTTCCGGTCGCCGAAATCCTAAAGGCGAGCCCGCGCACCCGGGAGTGCATCGAGAAGGGCGAGCGCGACGGCAAAACTTTACTCGATGCCATGAAGGCCGGCGCCTCGGAGAACATGCAACATTTCGACGGCGAGATTGCGCAACTGGTCCGCGATCGAGTGGTCGATCTTGAAGTAGGCCTATCCTTTGCCAGCAATCCCGCCATTCTCGGCCAGGAGTTAGTGCGGTAAGAGGGTTTGCCCTCCTTGGTTCTTAAACCGGTTCGATCCAGGATCCGCATCGAAGTTCCACATCGAAGATTCCGCATTGAAGATCCGGCACGGGCTTGATCTATGATCTCTCCATGCCCGGAGTCCCAACTGAACCCTTGGTGCTGAGTTTTGAAGACGCACGCCGCGTTGTCGCGGAGCATGCCTCGAAAATCATTCCGCCATCCACCGAAACCGCAGAATTACTCCAGGCCCGGGACAGAATTCTCGCCGAGACCATCACCGCCGACCGCGATATCCCTCCCTTCCCGCGATCCACGCGCGATGGCTACGCCGTACGCGCCCCCGACGTGCAGACTGTTCCTGCCAAACTAAACGTAATTGGAGAAATCAAAGCGGGTCCGACGCCAGGACAAGTCAAGTCTTCGATGAACCCAGGCGAAACCTTCGCCATTATGACGGGAGCGCCGGTCCCACCCGGCGCTGATTCAGTAGTGATGGTCGAGTACACATCTCAGCAAAGCGATTCCGTCGAGATTACGCGCAGCGTCGCACAAGGCGAGAACATCGTTCCTCAAGGAGCCGAAGCCAAAGCCGGTAGTCGGTTGCTCGAGCGTGGAACGCGGCTTAACGAGGCCGCGATTGCACTCGCCGCCTCGGTCGGCAAAGCGCAAGTGCAGGTGTATACGAAGCCCCGCATCGCCGTGCTGACAACCGGCGACGAGATCGTAGCGCTCGACGCCGAAATCGGACCCACACAGATTCGCAACTCCAACAGCTACTCGCTCGCAGCGCAGATTCAGCGGGCCGGCGGCGAGCCGGTTCTATTGCCGATCGCTCCCGACGAACCTCGCCGATTGCGTGAGTTAATTGAACACGGACTCCAGGCAGACTTGCTCATCATGACCGGCGGCGTCTCCATGGGGCGCTACGATCTGGTTGAGCAGGTTCTCGCCGACCTGCAAGCCGAATTCTTTTTCACCGGCGCGAAAATCCAGCCCGGTCGCCCAGTCGTCTTCGGACGAGTCGCTTCGCGCGGAAGCGACGGGCTCGCCGGCCAAGCATCTTCTCCCGAGCCGCCGCATAGGTATTTCTTCGGTCTCCCCGGAAATCCGCTGTCGACGATGGTTACCTTCGAACTGTTCACCCGCCCCATCCTCGAAGCCCTCGCTGGCGCGTCTTCGCGTCCGCTGATGTTTCTGCACGCAAGATTGAAATCCGACATACACATCAAGCCCGGTCTCACGCGCTTTCTTCCCGCAACGCTTTCCGGCGAGTTCGAGAAAACGCAAGTCGAGCTTGTGCCCTGGCATGGCTCCGGCGACATCGCTGCAAGATCGCGAGCCAATTGCTGCATCGTCATTCCTCCGGATCGTGAGCACTTCCAGGCAGGCGACTGGGTTGCCATAACGCTGCACCACCAGTGAGGCGGCAACCGAGGCGTGCAGGGCCATGCCCATAGAACCTATACAGGCGCAGCTCGCTACGTCTTAGCTGGCGGCTCAACGACCGTCGGGCCTTCTCCATGTAAGATAGAGTTTCCGCATGGCGAAGCTCTCTCACTACGATGCTGCCGGCCGCGCCCGCATGGTCGACGTCTCGGGCAAGAAAGTTACCCGCCGCGAAGCCGAAGCCAGCGCCTTCGTCCAAATGCAGCCAGAGGTCTTACGGGCGCTGCCGAAAAATCCCAAGGGCGATCCGCTCGAAGTGGCGCGCATCGCGGGAATTATGGCGGCGAAGCGAACGTCGGAGTTGATCCCAATGTGCCATGCGCTGCCGCTTTCGCTCGTTGATGTCGAAATGCGCTTATGCGAGAATGGCGTCGCGATCAATACCAAAGTCATCACCACGGCCGAAACCGGAGTCGAGATGGAAGCCCTCGTAGCCGCCAGCGTCTCCGCGCTTACCATCTATGACATGGCAAAGGCGCTCGACAAGGGCATTGAGATTCGCGAGATTGTATTGCAACGCAAAACGGGCGGCAAGAGCGGAGAGTACCGGCGCGGCAGGAAATAACGCGCGAAGTGATCCATGGCGAACGAAGTCAAGCTGCTTCTGATCGATGACAATCCGATGGTGCTGAGCATGCTGCAGGAGGCGCTCTCCTCGTTTGCCCGAGTGGTCTCTGCCGGCGATGCCGCCGACGCCCTGCTCAAGGCGGTGGATGACCCTCCTGAGCTGGTGGTCTGCGACTACCGCATGCCCGGCATGGACGGCCGGCAACTCGTTGAAAAACTAAAGAGCCGGCCGGCGACGGCAAACTTTTCCGCAATTCTTATGGCCAGCCGCGCCGATATCGACGAGCGCCTTTCGCCTCAGGATGCCGCCGACGACTACATCGCCAAGCCTTTTTTCCTGAAAGAAGCTACCCGCCGCATCAAGCGCACCGTGGACCGCATCGCGCTTGAGAAAATGGCGAAGACCGCGCCTTCCGATGGCGTGGTGCGCGGAAATCTTTCGCAGATGAACGTGATCGACCTGATGCAGTCGCTCGAAATGGGCCGCAAGAGCTGCCAGCTCAAGCTGAACAATGCCGGCGAAAAGTGCGAAGTCTTCTTTGCCGAAGGCCAGGTGAAGCACGCAACTTACGGATCGTTGACCGGCGACGAGGCTGTCTTCAAAGTCTTGCGCTGGACCGGTGGAAATTTTGAGCTCGACTTCGAAGGCAAGACCGATCTCGAAACCACTAAGCTCAACACCCAAGGCCTGCTCATGGAAGGCTTGCGGTTGCTCGATGAATCCCAGCGGGATGGCGGTGGTTCATCCGACACCATGGAAGAACCGGCTGCCAGCACGAATTCAAGCGACGCGGTACCCTCCAGCACGAGCGCACCCCACACCAGCGGGCGCGCGGATGAGGAAGAAGATGTCCTCCTCGATAACTAATCCCTCCACTCAAGAATCATCCGGAGTTTTCACCGCTGCAGTCATTACGGTGAGCGACTCATGCGCGCGCGGCGAACGCGTCGATCTTTCCGGCCCCGCGGTTGCCGAAGCATTAAAGAAATCCGGCTTCCGCGTCGTGGCCACAAGAATCGTGCAAGACGATTCCATGCAAATTCAGAACGCGCTGGTACACCTGGCGCTGGAAGCGCGATTCATCGTCACCACCGGGGGAACTGGAATCGCGCTGCGTGACGTAACTCCCGAAGCCACGGAAGCGATTTGCGACCGCCTGATCGACGGCGTGGCCGAGCGCATACGTCTCGAAGGCGCGAAGAAGACGCCATTCGCCGCATTAGGCCGCGGAGTTTGCGGCGCGCGCGGCAAGACTTTAATTCTGAATCTACCGGGAAGTCCCACGGGCGCAGTGGAATCGCTCGAGGCCGTCGCGGATCTGATTCCGCACGCGCTAGATTTATTGGATGGAAAAACCGAACACTGAGTTAGCGCGTGCCGTTCCGCGATCTGCGCTCTCAGCCTGCATTCTTAAGTCTTCGCCATACGGCTTGAACCTGCTCCCGTGTCCGCTCCAGCGTCCCCGAATTGTCGATTACGAAATCCGCCGCCTTGACCTTCTCCGCCTCAGGAATCTGCGCAGCCATCCGTCGAGCCACTTCCTTTTGGGCTGCGTCGAGTTCCAGGTGCTGCCGCGCGGCGAAGCGGGCAATCCGCTGCTCGTCCTTGCAGGTCACCACAATCAGGCGATCAAAGTGTCCCGCTGCACCCGCTTCAAAAATGAGCGCGGCTTCCACAATCGCAATCGCGTCGGGATCCCTCCGGCCCACTTCTTCCATCCACGCGTCTTGCCGGCGAATAACCTCAGGATGCACAATGCGGTTCAACTCATCCACGCGCGAAGTTGAGTCGGGCGTTTCCTTGCCGAATGCCGCCTCGGCGAGCTTTCCGCGATTCACAGTGCCGTCGTAATAGAGAATCTCGCGGCCGAAATGTGCGACCACCTCGTAGTAAACGCTTTCTCCGGGCCGCATCAGTTCGTGTGAGATTTTGTCGGCCTGAATCAGATGCGCTCCTAGCGCCACGAACATTTCACCGGCGACCGACTTGCCAGAAGCGATGCCGCCGGTGAGTCCGACCTTCAGCATGAGTCTCCTAACCCAACCAACCGCCGAGATCGACAAGCACGCTGAGAAGCCAGACGGTTAAATTTTTTCTCGGCGAACTCGGCGTTCTCTGCGGTTGAATCATGCCTTCGATAGTTCCACGATGCGGCTCCCGCGCCGCAGTTTCGCGGCTTTCACGGTGTTGAACATCAGCATCGCGATAGTAAGGGGTCCAACTCCACCGGGAACGGGCGTCAGGGCCCCCGCTACATCCACCACCCCAGGGTGTACATCGCCCACCAGCGTTGAACCCTTGCTGCGGAAAGCTTCCTCCCGCTTTGCATTTCCGGCAAACAGCCGACGGAACTCCTCTGGATCGGTGACTTTGTTCATACCGACATCGATGACGGTCGCACCGGGTTTTACAAACTCTCGAGTGATCATTCCCGCCCTGCCGATCGCCGCGACTAAAATATCAGCGCGTCGGCACACCGCTGCCAGATCGCGGGTTTTCGAATGGCAGACGGTCACTGTTGCGTTGGCGTTCAACAACAGCATGGCGGCAGGCTTGCCCACAATGTCGCTGCGGCCAACGACCACAGCTTCCTGTCCGGCAACCGGAATACCGCTGCGCCTTAGAATTTCCATCACCCCCGCGGGCGTACAAGGAACCAGCCCTTCGCGCTGTGTGGAAAGAAATCCCACGTTCACCGGATGAAATCCGTCGACATCCTTCGCCGGGTCCACCGCCAACAGAACCTTCTTCGCATCAACCTGCGCGGGCAGCGGCAACTGCACCAGGATGCCATCGATCTCCTCGCGTCGGTTCAGTTGTTCGATGAGAGCGAGCAATTCCGCGGTGGTCGCGCTTTCAGCCGGAGTAATCTGCTCGCTGTAAATCCCAACTTCTTCGCAGGCCTTCACTTTGCCACGCACGTAAATTTCTGACGCCGGATTGTGGCCGACAAGAACAACGGCGAGGCCGGGGCGAACTCCGGCGGCAGCCATAATCTTCACCTCCGCAGCTACTTCCTTGCGGATGTCGCTCGCGATCTTTGCACCATCAAGGATTGTGGCAGGCATTCGGCTCCGACCTTCGAAAACAAAATCTTACACCGTGAGGCTGAGGCGTGCGCTCGTGAATGTGCTCGAGGGAAATCCCTAATCCGCCGATTTTCAGTACAATGCCTTTGTCATGATCGCTAAAGACCTGCTGGAAATTCTGGTTTGCCCGGCCTGCAAACAGCCGCTCGACTATCGCGAAAATCCCGAGAGCTTGAAATGCCGGCAATGTCATCGCGTCTACGCCGTAAAAGACGATATCCCCGTCATGCTGGTGGATGAAGCCACAATTGAGAACTAGCCGTTTCGAAACGGCCGCTTCCGAATGCGAGGAGGTTGCAAGAGTCGCGCGCTGCTCGCAGATGCCGACCCCCTCCTTTACAAAACTCGACATAACCCGCGTCGTCGGCTTCTCGACGGCGAAAGTTCCCGCTTTGACACATTGCGTCCACATTCGGCACCAGGAATCACAAATACCAACTTGAATCCCAGCCAAATTCTGCTAAGGTTGCCTGCAACTTCAGATATTCACAAGGGTTTATGAATCTAACGGGGCTTCATTTCCGTATATGGAATTAGGGCCCCAGCACGGCAGTTGAATTGCATGCAACTTCAATGGCTGCCGATGAGTCTAATTAGCACAAGTGGTCGAGGTCGGAATCGGAGGTGATGACGGCCATGTTTGAAAACGAAATGAACGAAAGAATCAATAACGACGGAATCAATAACGATAAAGATCGATTCACGGCGACGGAACTTGCCGCTCTGCGCAGCGATCTGTTGCAGGGCGGCATGATCGATTCTTACGAGGCCGCCGAATTGTTGCAGGTGTTCCTGATGGGCCGTGGCTACGGGGTTTCTCCCAAGGCCGCGTTGGATGCTGCCGGCCGGGTTGAAATGGCCGGTTGCGCATTGCCCGTCTTGCAGCATGAACTGGAGAATCTCGCGATGGTCATGTAACCCTTGGCGGCGCGAGCCCGGTGACCTCGCGGCGCAAAGTGAAACAAGATCAACGTGCAAATTGAGACGTAAAACATTCCCGTGAGACCAATCAGGGGATCTTCAAGATCGCGAGATATTGACATCCTGGAACGGCCGTTGCTGTTAAGACTGCCGAACCAGTTCCACGCAGAAAAGCCGGGCCAACCAGCCCGGCTTCGTGGTTTATGGTGCCACCCGGCCTCGCCATAGGTTTCATCCGGCAAACTGACCCTGACGTTTTTTGCCTCGGGGAGAAGCCGTCTCCGGAAATCACAAAAAATTCCTCACTTTGGGTTGCACAAGCTTCGCCTGCTCGGTATACTGGCCTCACTGTAGTTGCCGGTCTTATCCCCAGTAGTGCTCGGTTGTGATACCCGATGTGCGTCTGCCCGGTAGCTGCCCCTGCGTTCAACCAGCGCCCAAACTTTGAACGCTCGTAACCATGGGAGCGAACGTCTCAGCCGCTGCCTCTGGCCGCCGGATCTCTGTTGGCTCGTCACAAGCCCAACCGGATCCAACTCAAGGATCTCCCGCCCGAGCATCCTTCTGATCCCCCAATTCGAGAGGTAGTTACATGTTTCGCGTTTTACCTGTTTCAGCGAAAAAGCACTTCGAATTCAGGCCATCTGTGCTCGGGAATGCCGCATCGGCAGCCCTTCTGTCTGCAACTCTTCTTTTCACCGGGTGCGGCGGCGGATCCGCGCCAGGAGCATCCACGAGCGCACCTGCCAGCACGACTGGCGGCACTTCTTCAAGCAGCGCTTCCAGCTCTTCCAGTCTTACCGTTCCCACATCGCTCCCAGCGGCCACCCAAGGCTCCAGCTACAGCACCACCGTAAAAGTCACCGGCGGTACCGCGCCTTACAGCTTTTCAATCGCCTCGGGCGGCCTTCCTCAAGGCGTTGGCCTCGCGGACAGCTCCGGAACGATTTCCGGCACGCCTGCGGCTAGCGGAACGTCCAATTTCGTCCTCGCCGTCTCCGATGCGGCAGGGAACTCCAAACAGCAAGCCCTTCAACTGGCGGTGGCCAGCCCGTCCACGGCCAGTTCTGCTACTCCGGAAGCCCAAAGTTCTGGGCCGTCGTTTACGAACCTTCAGCACAGCGGCGGCTGGGGACAATACGGCCAGCAAGGCCCCAACTACGTGGACTGCTCGCCTTCGCCGTGCAATGGCATCGCCTTCTCCATGACCCAAGGAGTGCAGTCGCCATCGGTCAGCGGCGAGGCCACCGAATTCAACGTTGGAGGAAGCGCTGCCTTCTCCGATGCCCTGTTCAACAATCACCTGATCGGGCCCAACTCGTCGCAAGGCATGCCTGACAGCGACCAGTCGATTGTGCCGTCGCTGCACGACTTCACCTACGACGTCTACTTCTACGGGGACGACTTTGGGCCCTCGCAGGCCCTCGAGTTCGATATCAACCAGTTCTTCGGCAACCTGGGCTTCATCTGGGGGCACGAGTGCCGCATCGCCAGCGGCAACGAGTGGGACGTTTGGGACAACCAGAACCAGTACTGGAAGCACACCGGGGTCGCGTGCAATCCCAATGCGAATAGCTGGAACCATCTCACCCTGAAAGTGCAGCGCACGTCGGACAACAATCTGGTCTACCAGTCGATCACGCTGAACGGCGTGACCAGCACGCTGAACTGGACGTTTCCCGCCGGCTCAACCCCCGGCTGGTACGGCCTGACGATCAACTACCAGATGGACGGGAACCAGAAGCAGCAGTCCTACAACGTGTATCTGGATCAGTTGACGTTCTCGTACCAGTGAAGTTTTTTTCGCGGCGCGCGTTTCGTGATTTTTTTTCGGCACTATCGAGTGGAATCGGTGGTGCCGTTTTTTTCTGCACTTCTCGCCGTCAATCTCGGTAGTGCCGATCCTCCGCCAAATCCGGATTAAAAAAAATTACGGATCAAATCGCTAAAATCGCCCGGCTCAATGACTTGCGGAGGGGGTAATGCGGATTGATCCGACTAAAATCTAGCAAGGAAAGAATTTGCCCGCAAAATAACGCGCTGGAAGGAGTTAGCTGCGGGCCGACGGTGTAAGAGCGTGTCATGGTTTGGGATCATCATGGAACGATTTCGAGGCGGCGCGCAAGGTTGGATGTCACAGTGGAGCTGTGGATTTTCGGCTTGAGCATCGGCGGTTGCGTTCTGACAGGCGACGAGATCCCATGGTGCCCACTCGTCGAAAATTGCGACGAGTGGGGCAGAATTGAGTTATTTTATATTCCGACAGGGAGCAGAGAGTGGGGGAATCGCGCTGGCGAATCATGCTTCGATCTGCCCAAATTTTCGATAGACCGAACGTTCGCCGACTGTTTCGGAAGCATTCAGGGCTGTAGATCCCAATTTTATGGGGTTCTGGCCTAGCCGCGCTTGCCCTTGTGCTTGGGCTAGAGTCTCTCCACCTACCCATATGGCCATCAATAGTGTTGAGCTACGTCTTATTTGCATCGGGGATGCTCTGGAGCGTTGGCTACTGGTTAACTAGCGATACGGTTTCGAAGCTTAATCCGAGGACGTGGAACCGGGTCAGACGGAAAGGAATAACCAGAAATTCTTGGCTTGGTTATCGGGCCATTAAGTGGTCCGTCGCCTTGCTCATTAGCGCAGTTTTTGCGGTTGCTATTTGGGCGACGTATACGACCGCTTATCTGATAGAGCTACGGCGCCCCAGCGGCGTGCTTACTGCGGGCTCCGATCCCACACCGGCAAACCCCTGCGGCACGATGAAAAACGGCGACGTTGTTGTTCTATACGGGGACAACGCTGCCGTGGCTCACAGGTTCCCTCACGTTGTCTTACGATCATTGACTATGGGAGACGTTATATCTCTGGATCGCCTACCAGACGGATCAATCGCGGTCCTTATGGACATCAAAGATTCGAACGGCAAGATTGTGGTCAGGATGGACAGAAAAGGTTTCGTGGTCAATCAAAGCAAAATCCTAGAAATGCATCGTTCGGACAGGAGTACGCTCGTCGTAACGGATGAAGACGGAATCGAGACATTGAACATCCGTTACTTAAATGCTGGCGCTATCAGCATCGCGGGGGCCTTCCGCTATCCGGGGCGGCGACAATCAACCCCATTCATAATGCCTGGTGCAGATAATGTTTGTGCTATAGGCGCGGACAATGGGGCGGACTTTGGAATCTCGTGACCAATGAGCGAGGAATACGGTCAGTCCGGTCGGCGGAGGTCCTATTTCGAGGGCGAATAATCGATAGGATGCGCGGCTAAAGCCGCTAGGTTCCTCGGAGATGCGCTTGACGCGGCGCTGAAGCGCCGCTCTTCCACGGTAGTGCTCGCGGCGGGGGTAGCTTCAGAACCTCAATTCCTAGTCTGCCGTCTCGCTCAATTCCAGTCAGCACCCGTTCAATTCCAGTGATGCGAGTGCGACCAGATTTTCTGGATGTCGAATTTCACGCCGCGGCATAGATAGATTGGCGTGTTCTCTTCGCCCATGCCGAAGCGCTGGTAGTGGGGGAAGGCCTGGAACGTGGTGCAGTTGTCGCGCACGTCGTCGAGGCTCCACTGGATGACGATGAGATTTTTGTAGACCTGCGGAGGCGGTCCCCAATACCAGTGGTTCTGGTGACGGGAGTAGGCGGTGGGCAATCCGTATTGCGGGCCCCACAGGTTGACGGCGCCGGCCTCGCCGTAGTTTCCGGCCCAGATGCCGGTCTGGGCGCGGTCCTCTGGAGGCAATGAGTCGTAGATGCCGGCAATCTCGCGGACCATCTCGGGCCATCCGAACTGGTCGGCGACCGGCTGCGGCAGCAGAGATTCGTGGTTTACTTCGGACTTCGCTGGCTTCATGCCTAACGCTTCCTGATAGGCGAGAAGCCGCTCGGGTGGCAGCATCCATGTAACCAGCGGAACTGCGGGGAGCGATGCGATCAAAACAATTGCGGCCACGGCAGGTCGAGTCCATGCGCGGCGATGCGCCAGCCAGTGCTCGATTACGACAGCGCCGCCCGCTAAGAGCACGGGATAAATCGGAAACACGTAGTAGTTCTTGGCGTGAGCTATTTCCATCAACACGAAGAAGACAACGAACGTGAGGCCGAGCACACGCCAGCGGCGGTCACGCAGAAACCAGATCAGGCCCGCGATCCATACGGGAAATAAAATCGGGCCGAGATCTAAAATCTGTTCCTTCACGAAAGCGACTGGACCGAGCACGACGTTCTTACCTTCGCGGCGAACGTTGGCCAGGTCTTCAATGGTTGGAAAGTGATGGCGAATCTGCCAGATCAGATTAGGCAGAAAAAGCGCGACGGCGATTGCTCCGGCAAGCCAAATCCATTTATTGGCGAACTCGCGGCGCTGCTGCGTTAAGAGCAGAGCGAGGGTGACTGCGAATCCGAATGACAGGGTGGAGTGCTTATTCTCCAGGCCGAGTCCGGCGAGCACGCCGAACCACAGCCAGAGCCGGGAGTCGCCGGTGCGCAGGATTCGCGCCACGACCAGGATGGCGGCCATCCAGAACAGCGGCTCAAAGGCGTTCATGGTCAGCAAGCTGTCAAACAGCAACACGGCGGGGCAGAGCAGGATGAAGAAGCCCGCGAGGAATTGCGCGTAGCGCCCGCCGCCTAGCTCGCGCGCAATGAGCATTGCGATGGCGATGAGCGCGGCGCCCGCCAGTGCCGGTAGAATGCGTAGCGCCGCGAGAGAACCGCCCATCCAGGGCGCGATCTTGGCATAGACGGCGATCAGCGGGGCCGCATCGACATAGCCCCAATCCAGATGGCGGGCCATATCGAGGTAATAAAGCTCGTCGCGGAAATAGCCGTAGTGGCGGACGCTGGTGAAGATGTGCAGCAGCAGTTTGGCGGCGCAGAGGGCGATGAGAGACGTGACGGCGAGTGGTGGGAGCGTCTTTTTTTCGCTGATGTTTGTCTGCGCCATTTCTGTAGAGAGGAGATCCAAAGGGACAATTGAGATGGGCCACACAGTCTTTGCGCGCTACGTCCTATTTCTTTTTCGCTGCTGTTGCCGCGGTCGCTCTTGTCGCGCGCTCCTGCATGGCTAAATTAACCACTTGCAGCATGTCATCCTGCGGCGCGGGCTTGCCGGTCCAGATTTCGAACTGGCGGGCGGCCTGGTGGACGAACATTTCGATGCCGGGAATCACCTGCGCGCCGCGCTGCTTTGCCAGCTTCAGAAATAAAGTTTCCGGCGGATCGTAGATCATGTCGAAAACGTAGCGCGCGTTGATTTCTTTTTCTTGCAGCGGAGTCTCGCGCGAATTTCCCATGCCGACCGGCGTGGCGTTGATGATCACGTCGAAAGAATATTTCTTAAGGTCGGCGCGTTTCAGCGTGCGTGCGTGGGCGCGGCGAGCGAGCTTCTTTGCAGCTTCGAGGCTGCGGTTCAGAATGTAGACTTCGGCTCCGCGCTCTTTCAGGCCGAAGACGGCGGCGCGGGCCGCGCCTCCGGCGCCGAGCACAAGGATTTTAGCATCCTGCAAAGTGTTCAACCGCCGCTCAAGCGGGCGAACGACGCCCGAGGTATCGGTGTTGAAGCCGTAAAGCTTTCCATCCTGCGCCCGCACCACCGTATTGCATGCGCCGATCTTCGTAGTGTGAGAGTCGGTGTTGTCCAGGTAAGGTAGGATCGCTTCCTTATACGGCATGGTGACGCTGAGGCCGTGGATGGGAATCTCGCGCACGCAATTCAGCAGATCCTTCAGAGTCTTGGCATGCAGCGCGAGGTAGACGGCGTTGACGTTTTCACGCCGGAAGGCCGCGTTCATGATCGCCGGCGACAGGGAATGAGCAACTGGATCGCCGGCGACGCCATACACTCGCGTGGCCACGTCGACGTGTTCGATGCGATAGACGCTGCGCAGTTCCTGCGCCGTGACCTGGCCGGGAGCGGTTTCTTCGCCGGCGCTGGCCGAGGCGAAGGTAAACACGCTGCCGGCGCGGACGCCCAGCACCCGGCTGATAACTCCTTGTTCGCCCATGGATACCCCGACCAGCGATTGTTTATCGCTTTCGCGGCCCAGGAACTGGATCATGGCCACGTTGTCAGAGAGTGTGCTGGCGGTGCTGACGACTTTGTAGAAGTCGGCGGGGAAGGCTCGCATCTTTTCCAGGGTTTCGTCGAGTTTCTTGGTGCCGCGGAAATCATGAAAGGAAAGAATCAGCGCCGAGCGAGTCCGCAATTTCTGCAACTGCGCTGGTTTGCACTTCTGGGCGGTCTGGAGCTCAATATCGACCAATTGGCAGCCGGCAGCCGAGGCTTTCGCCAAAATATCGAGCTGGGAGGCGATTGAACCGCGAAACTTGCCTCCGCTGGCGGCCCGGCGGCAGGTCGCAATCACCACGGTTCCGGGATGAGTGTCGAAAAACTGCTTGATCTTCGGGATGGCGAGACCGGGCTTCGCGATGTAGTCTAACCGGAACTCCAGAAAGGGGTTATCGCGAACCAGGGCTTCCGCCTTGGCAATCAGTTCAGCGGGGTCGGTCGCGGTGAGGGCGACGCAGACCCGCGGCAGCCGAAGCGGCAGCAGGCGGGGCGGGTAACTGTTAGCAGCAGAAATCATCCTGAATCAACGGTTTGAAACGAACGCTTTGGAACGAATGGGTCCGGCGCGAATCTTACAGGGGCTTAATTCCAGATGCAACTAGGATTCGCAGAAATCCCCGAAAAACCTATTTCCTGGCGATGCCTGACACCCTCGTAACCTTGACCCCCTCTTACCCCCTTGTTACCGTCCCAACTGAAGTACTGCATCCACGGCATTTTACTGGAGGACGGCATAGTGCGCCGTTTCTCGGAGGTAACATGAAGAAAATAGGACTGTTATTGCTGGCCGTTGCAACAGCGGCGGGAGCGCAATCGGCGGCGAACGGAGCTCCGGCAGACGACAACTCCCCCCAGGGGACGATCCGGACCTTCATCAACTTCCCCATGCAGCGGGTTCTGACGCCCACTTATGCGGATGTTTACTGCGCTGGCTTCATTAACCGCCAGACTCTGCCGGATGCTAATTTCGTGGCAGGCGGGCTGCAAACCCCGCAAACCACAAAGTATACCAGCGGGGAAATCGTCTATTTGGAAGGGTCCGGCTACACCTTGGGCGCACGCTACGAGATTATTCGTGCCCTGCGCAATATCAACGAATATGAGACGTTTCCCGGCCAGACCAAACTGCTCAAGTCTACCGGCCAGCCCTACGAGGAAGTTGGACGCGTGCGCGTGATCGACACTCGCAGCAAGGTGGCCGTGGCCGAAGTGGAATATGCCTGCGACCCAATTAACCCTGGCGACACCACAATTCCATTTGCCGAAAAAACCATGGTGCCGTTCCATCCGCCGCTGCGCTTTGACCGCTTTTTGCCCAACGGGAGCAAGATTTCCGGACGCATTGTGATGGGCAAGGATTTTGACGCAGAACTAGGAACCGGCCAAAAACTCTACCTCAACGTGGGATCAAACCAGGGCGTGAAGGTCGGAGACTATTTCCGCGCGGTGCGTAACTATGAGGCTGATCTGCTCGATCCGGTGGATTCGCTTTCCTTCAAAGCCGCCATCAGCGAAGACACTCAGAAAAAGCAGCCCTCGTTCGATCCCGGGAGGTGGCAGAAGTCGACCGGTCCGGTCATTCATGTGCGCGACCTGCCGCGGCGCGCTGTCGGCGAGATTGTGGTGATCGGAACCACCGCCACTACATCCACAGGAATGATTGTATTCTCCATGGAGGATGTCCATGCCGGCGATGGCGTCGAGCTGGACGAGCAGGCGCAAGAGCAACAATAAACTTATAGTAACTGCAATCAGCACACAGACTGGGGACGGTGCCACCGTCCCCAGCTTGCTTTGATAGCTCACTGTTGTTCCCGCAGCGATGACGATCAACGGCCGCTTTTCTCCCCAAAGATTTCGGCGGTGAATGCCTCAATGGTTGCGCCCTTCTGCCACGCATCCGCGGGTAATCCGGCCTTGCGGCAGGTTTGCTCCAAAAAAGTTTCGCGGCTCCAATGGTGCTCAATGGCGACTTGCGGAAGCAGCAAGCCACGCCGTCCATGCCGGGAGATCAGAAGGCCATGCTGCCCGATTTCAATCTCCCCAGCGGCGACCGGCCGTGGCGGCGAGAGGATGCTCAACTCAACTTCAAGATGCGGCGCTTCATGTTTAGTCACTGGCGAAAATCGATTGTCGTCAAAAGCGGCGGCCCGCGCGGTCTCCGCAACCGCCCGGTAGACCGGGCAATTGGGAAGCACGTAGCCTACACAGCCGCGCAATTCCGCGTTCAGGTACAGGGTGGTGAAGGCTCCACGGGGTTCAGTCAAGTGGTTGCTCGGAGGAGCGAGCGGAATCTCGCGATGCTCTAACGCGGAAACGATCGACTCGTGCGCCAATCCCAGTAAGAATTCGCGCTCTTCCGCCGAGAATTCCGGATTCGGCGATGGAAGCGCCGCCGCAGGCTCTGCGCTCTGGATGCCATCGGCTTCGTGTTGCTGCGAAGCGTCCGCAGCCGTCGAATTATGCGGTAGGTGCGACATCGGCATCGGCCGCGCGCGAAGCGGCTTGCGGCTTTTGACGGCGGCTCAGAACAAATGCACGGCGCCTGCGCTTGGAGACCCGCCGGTCGATCTTCGACCAGAAGGCAGCGAAATAATCGACGGCTGAAATCAGCGAGACACACACCACGAACCAAATCGCCGTGTAAGCGATCCAGTGCACGGGAAAAACGAAATTCCCATATACCGGCCACTCTTTCCAGCGGTGATCCAGAATCACCGCGACCACCGAAACAATCTGCACCACCATCTTGAACTTGCCGAGTTCGCTGGCTTCGATGGTAAAGCCGCCGGATGCCGCGATCGAGCGCAGTCCGCTCACCAGAAACTCGCGGCCGATGATTAGCACCGCGATCCAGGCGGGAACCAGGCTGGGATTGAACTGCACCAGCGTCACGAATGCCGCGGCGATCAAAAGTTTGTCGGCCATGGGATCGAGCAGGATGCCCATGGTCGTGATTTGTCCGCGCTTGCGCGCCAGGTATCCATCAATGCCATCGGTGACCGAAGCCGCAATAAAAACGGCAGCAGCAAGCAATTCCTTGGTGCCATGCGCACTGCTGAAATAATTCGAAGAAAGAATCCAGATCAGCAGGGGAATGCTGCAGATGCGGATCAGCGTGATGGAGTTGGGCAGGTTCACCGCAAGCCAAGGAATGTCTCCGGAGCGAGTGCCCGCAGACAGTTTCGATTATGCTCCACGCTTGAGGGGAACGCAATCAGGGCGAAAACACTCTTGGACCGCGCAGCGAATTGGACCGCGTAGAGAAGACGACCTAATTCATGTCCGGTAAGCTTCGGCTACTTGGGCGAGGCTGGCGCCATGGTGCCCGGCTTCGGCTGTTTGGCGATGATCTGGTCTTTGATCTTGTCGTAGGTGGCTTGCGGAATAATTTTCTTATGCACCAGATCGAGTTTGGTCCGGTAAGGGCGGCCGGCGATTATTTTCTGGGAGTAAGCATCGCCGATACCGGGCAGCGCCTTCAACTGATCGGCGGTCGCAGTGTTGAGATCGAGCTTGTCGGCGGCGGATGCCTCCGTGGGTGCATTTGTGGCGGCGTACGCTGGAATGCTTACGTGCAGCAGACAGAGCGCAAGCAGCAGATACGCAATTCGAGCCAGAAAATTCTTGAGATGCACGGACTCCTCCTTGACTCTTGTTGTGCAGAAAGCTAGCGCCTAAAGGCGAATGGAAATTATGGAACGTGCGGCACGCATGAATGCGTGCCCTGATACGAACCTGTTCTTGCTGCTACGCGTAAATCCCACGTTGCCGGATGGTGTATGCCACGCGATCAATCGCCAGCATATAAGCCGCGATGCGATTGTTGACCTTGTGCGTCTCGGCGTAGCGAACCACATCGCCGAACGACGAGATCATAATTTCTTCCAGTTGCTCGTTCACCACCGACTCTTTCCAGAAATATCCCTGGCGGTCCTGCACCCACTCGAAGTACGAAGTGGTGACGCCGCCGGCATTCGCAAGAATATCTGGAATGACGAAAACTCCCTTGTCGGTGAGAATGTCATCCGCGGCCGAGGTGGTCGGCCCGTTCGCTCCTTCCGCCAGAATGCGGCACTTCACGCGATCCACGTTGCGCGAGGTGATTACATTTTCCGTAGCGGCAGGAATAAGAATTTCGCACTCGGTGGTCAGCAACTCCGCGGCATCGTATTTTTCGGCTTCAGGGAAGCCGTGCACCGTCCCATTTTTCTGGCGGAATTCGACCAGTTTGTTCAGATCGATGCCGTTTTTGTTGTAGAGTCCTCCGCCGACTTCAGCGATGCCGATCACTTTGTATCCCGCTTGATGCATGAGTTGAGCGGCATTCGACCCGACGTTGCCGAAGCCCTGCACAATCACTCGAGTGCTCTCGCGCGACAGCCCAAGCTTCTTGATCGCTTCATTGCACACCACCATCACGCCGCGGCCGGTGGCCTCGCGGCGCCCGCGGGAGCCGCCGATGTTGATCGGCTTGCCGGTGACGCACGCGGTCACGGTCTGCCGCATGTGCATGGAGTAAGTGTCCATCATCCACGCCATGATCTGTTCGTTGGTGTTGACGTCGGGGGCGGGCACGTCTTTTTCCGGCCCGATAAATTCGATCAGCTCCGAGGTATAGCGCCGCGTCATGCGCTCGATCTCGCCCATCGACATTTTGTGGGGATCGCAGATCACGCCTCCCTTGGCTCCGCCGAAAGGAATGTTGACCACGGCGCACTTCCACGTCATCCAGCTGGCCAGCGCGCGCACTTCATCGAGCGTAACGTCGGGCGCGTAACGGATGCCGCCCTTGCCTGGCCCGCGCGCAATTGAGTGCTGCACGCGAAAGCCGGTGAAGACCTCGAGATGCCCGTCATCCATCTGCACCGGTATGTAGACCGTCAGCTCGCGGTTGGGATAGCGCAACACCCGCCACAAGCCATCATCCAGATTGAGCTTCTGCGCAGCCAGGTCAAAACGCGCCCGCTGCGACTCCCATGGATTGCTTTCTTTATCGACGTGCGGGGCGGTAGTCATCGTGCTCATAAAGTTGGTCTCCGGAATGATTGCGAGTCAAGACGTTGCCAGAACCGGGACGATTTCCCGGCGAGATTGGCCAAACGTTCAGAGTATATGAGCCGGGATGGGTGGGAAGCAAGGCGAGGAGGGCACGGTGGTGTCTGAAAGTACCCGCACATTTCAGACACTACCGGAGGGCGGCGATCTCCTTGACGGCCCTACCACCACCCGATAGTATCGATCGGCTGTTATGAGCCAGTTGATATGAATCAGTTGATATGAACCAGTTGATATGAACCAGGATCCCCTCATCGGCCAGTTCCTCTTGCATTACAAGATTGTGCGTAAACTGGGTTCGGGCGGCATGGGCGTGGTTTATGAAGCTGCGGACTCGCAATTGGGCCGCCACGTGGCGCTGAAGTTTCTTCCGCCTGAAATGGCGCAGGACAGCCAGTTGCTGGAGCGGTTTCAGCGCGAAGCGCGCGCCGCTTCGTCGTTGAATCACCCGAACATCTGCACCATCCACTCGATCGAACAGCACGAGCGCCGGCACTTCATTGTGATGGAGCTGCTGGAAGGGGAAACGCTCGCGCAAAAGACGGGCCGGCAGCCGATGGAAATGGACAAGCTGCTGCCGATCGGGCTGCAGATCGCCGACGCCCTCGAGTCGGCGCACGCCAAGGGGATCGTGCACCGGGACATCAAGCCGGCGAATATTTTTCTTACCGAGCGCGGACAAGTGAAGATTCTTGACTTTGGGCTGGCGAAGGTGAGTTCTGGCGAGAACGCGCGCGGGGTAGCGGGCGAGCAGGGGGAGACGCAGGCCTTCGGCGAACTGACTTCGCCGGGCTCGGTGGTGGGCACCGTCTCGTACATGTCGCCGGAGCAAGCGCGGGGGCAGTTCGTGGATGCGCGGACAGATATTTTCTCGACGGGTACGGTGCTCTACCAGATGGCGACCGGGACGCTGCCTTTTCAAGGAGACACCTCGGCTGTGGTCTTCGACTCGATCTTGAACCGCGACCCCCGGCCGGCTGTCGAGCTGAATCCTCTGCTGCCCGCGGATTTCGTACGTCTTCTGGAAAAGACGCTGGAGAAGGACCGGAATCTGCGCTGCCAGACAGCCACCGAGCTGAAGACAGATTTTATCCGGCTCAGGCGTGACCTCGAATCGAGCGCGCGGCGCACGAAAGCGAAGGTGGATTCGGATTCCGGCATTCAGAAGCCAGTAGCGAAAAAATCCGTGGCTGTTCTCTATTTTGAAAACCTCAGTGGTGCCAAAGAAGACGAGTACCTGCGCGACGGGATCACCGAAGATGTCATCACAGAGCTTTCGAAGATCCGGGGACTGAACATTTTTTCGCGCCCAACCGTTCTTGCTTTTCGGGACAAGCAGGTGACGCCGGGGCAGGTGGGCGCGCAGCTGGGCGCGGCTTACGTGCTTACCGGAACTTTGCGGCGGGCGGGAGCGCGGCTGCGGATCAGCGCCCAACTCGTGGATACGCATACCGACTTCCCGCTTTGGTCGGAGCGCTTTGACCGCGAGATGAAAGATGTTTTCGAAGTTCAGGACGAAATGGCGCGCAGGATCGCCGAAGCGCTGCGAGTGACGCTTTCGCCGGAAGAACTTGAGGCCTTGGCCATCAAGCCGACGGAAAATTTGCAGGCGTATGACCTGTACCTTCGTGGCAAGCGATATGCGCGGCGCCAGACGCGGCAGGACCTTGAGTTCGCCTTGCAGATGTTCGAAAACGCGGTGGGCATTGATCCCAGCTTTGCTTTGGCCTACGCCGCAAGCGCCAATGCCTGCGCCATGTTTTACTGCAATTTCAGCCGCGACGAGGTGTGGGTGGAACGTGCGCGGGAAACTTCCGGCAAGGCCGTGGCGTTGAGGTGGGACCTGCCGGAGGTGCAGGTTAGCCAGGCTTGGGTGCTTTATGCCGCGGCATTGCATGACGAAGCCGTCCGTATGTTGAAGAAGGCCATCGAACGCAAACGCGATTGCGAAGGCGCCCATTACCTGCTCTGCCGCGCCCTGTTCGCGGCCGGACGCTATCAAGAGGTTCTGGACGTTGCGGAAAGCGCGATCGAAGCCAGTGGCGAGGACTACAACGTTTATGTTCCTATCTTGAACTGTCTGGGCGCGATGGGAAAGGCGGAAGCAGAGCGCAACATGCACCAGCGCAGGGCGGCGGCGCTCGAAAACCACTTGAAGCAGGTGCCGGAAGACGCGCGCGCGCGCATCCTGCTGGGCAGCAGCTACGCTTATCTGGGCCGGCCAGACGATGCCTTACGCGAACTTAACCTGGCGGTTACGCTGCGTGCCAACGAAGCCTCGATTCTTTACAACGCGGGTTGTCTCTACTCCAAGCTGAACCGGAAGGCGGACGCTCTGGATGCGCTGCGTAAATCCTGGGAAGCAGGTTTCAAGGATGCGTCGTGGGCGCGGCGTGATCCGGACCTGATTGCTCTTCACGGTGACCCTGAGTTTGACCGTTTGTACCCGGAAAAACCTGTGTCTCCGCACGCCTCCGGTTCCCACTAGTTCCACTGTCGATAAGAAGCCGCGCCAGCCGCAAGGAGCAAATGGGGCTGTGTTACAACTTGATCTCCATCCCTTCAGCCGCCGCTCTTACCTTGGGATAATAATTACGCGCTTCATGCACCACCTTGTCGATGACCGCGTCGGTGTGCTCGGGATCGTGATGAAATAAAACCAGCTCTTTGGCGCCGCTTTGCATGACTACGTTCACGGCCTCGCGCCAGTGGCTGTGTCCCCAGCCGCGGCGGCGGGCTTCGTATTCCTCGGGAAGATACTGCGCGTCGTAGATGAGCACATCCGCGCCTTCGGCCAGCTTGCGCACGGCTTTGTCGAACTGTGGGTCGCCGGGTTCGTTGTCGGTGGCATAGACCAGCACGCCGTCTTTGGTTTCGAGGCGGAAGCCCATGCAGCCCTGGGGATGGTTTAGCCATGCGGTCTGCAGGTGCACGCCGTCCTCAAGCGTGACTTTCCCGCTATCGAGGTCGTAGAAATCGCGCTGCGCCTTCATCTCATCAATCTTCACCGGGAAATACGGCGCGGCCATCTGGTCGGCCAGGACTTGCTTCAGGCTGCGGGTGCGAGCGGAACACTGGAAGGCGAAGCGGTTCTCCGCGTTCTCATACAGAGGCCGGAAGAACGGCATTCCCTGGATGTGATCCCAATGAAAGTGCGAGACGAAGACATGCGCGGAAAAGGGCTTGTCACCGAATTCGCTTTGCAGTTGCTGGCCGAGCACCCGAAATCCGGTGCCGCAATCGAAGATGTAGATGCGCTCGCCAAAGCGCACCTCGACGCAGGAAGTATTTCCGCCGTAGCGCATGTTCTCGGGTTGTGGGGTTGGCGTGGAACCGCGCACGCCCCAGAACTTGATCCGCATAAGGTTGTGATTGCACGAGGGCCCGACTGCCTGGTAGCTACCGTTAGTATCTTCCGATTAAGCAAACGCCGCCGTCAATTCCTGCGCTGGTTCCGGCATGGAGACTCCGCAGCTTGCAGTTGCTCATATTTCTCTGAATGATCCCGCAGCCGCGATCTCTTACGCCTCCCTTTATAATGAAGCGCGGCATCGCGTCACAATCCGGTCAATCTCGTCCGCGTATGGCTTATCCTGAGTTCAAAGAGTTTTCGCGCCTCGCCCAATCCGCGACGCTTATTCCTGTGGTCAAGTCGGTGAGCGCCGATCTGCTCACGCCGGTCTCCGCTTTTCTTGCCATTGCCGGAAAAGAGCCGCATGCGTTTCTGCTGGAGTCAGTCGAGCGCGGCGAGCAGATTGGCCGCTATACCTTCCTGGGAGCGCGGCCCTACATGCGGCTGCGGGCACGGGGTTCGGCGATCGAGATTCAGCGCGGACGAAAGATCGAGCGGCACCAGGGCAGCGTCTTTGAATTTGTAAAGCTGCTGCTGAGTGAGCATCGGCCCGCATCCGTGCCGGGGCTTCCGCCCTTCACCGCTGGAGCGGTCGGGTATTTTTCCTACGACGTAGTGCGTCAACTGGAAAAAATTGGCGAACATGCCAAGGATGATCTCTCTCTGCCGGATTGCGAACTCATGTTCTTCGACCGGCTGCTGGCCTTCGATCACTTGCGCCACCAGATTCACATCATGGCCGCGGCGGATGTCTCGAAAGAAAGCCCGCGCAGCGCCTACGACCGGGCGGTGCGGGACATTGAGGCGCTCGAGAAAAAGTTGGCCTCAGGCTTACGTCCGGCGATGTGGCGCAGGAGCGCCAAGACCAAGCCGGGGAAAATGAAAATTCATGCCGGAACCACGCGGGCAAAATTCCTGCGCAGCGTGGAACGCTGCAAGGAATACATTGCCGCCGGCGACATCTTCCAGGTAGTCCTCTCGCAGCGTCTCGATTTCATTCCCGAAGTCGAGCCCTTCGATCTCTACCGCGCCCTCCGTCAGGTCAATCCCTCGCCTTATCTTTATTTTCTGCGCATGGGCGAAACGCAGGTCCTGGGCTCGTCGCCGGAGATGCTGGTGCGCGTCACCGGACGCAAGCTGGAGTATCGCCCCATCGCCGGCACCCATCCGCGCGGGCGCGACGAGGCGGAAGACCTGCGACTGGAAGAGCAAATGCGCAACGACGAAAAGGAGCGCGCGGAGCACGTGATGCTGGTCGATCTGGGCCGCAATGATCTCGGCCGCGTGAGCGAATATGGTTCCGTGAAAGTGAAAGACCTGATGTATGTGGAGCGTTACTCCCATGTAATGCATTTGGTTTCGGCGCTTGAAGGCACGCTGCGCAAAGATCTGGGCGCGATTGATGCCTTCGCCGCCTGCTTTCCTGCGGGCACTCTAAGCGGTGCGCCGAAAGTCCGCGCCATGCAGATCATCGAAGAACTCGAACCGGTGCGCCGCGGCATCTACGGAGGCTCGGTGCTGTATGCCGATTTTGCCGGGAACCTGGATTCCTGCATCGGCATTCGCACCATGGTCATGCAAGGCAAGCACGCATACTTGCAGGCGGGCGCGGGGATCGTCGCGGATTCCGATCCAGCCAGCGAGTTCCAGGAAAGCATGAACAAGGCGCAAGCTTTGCTGCGGGCGGTCGAAAAAGCCAGAAGCGGTTAGGTTCTCAGGGGTCTTGCTTGCCGGATTCCTTGTCTTTGCAAAGCGTACTGCTGGGTAGAACTTGCAAGTTGCATTTTTCACAGCCGCAAGAAATTCTCCACTAGCTTCTTGCCGTGCTCCGTCAGCACGCTCTCGGGATGGAACTGCACTCCCTCGACTGCGAACTGCCGGTGGCGAAGCCCCATAATCGTGCGGCTTCCATCTTTTTCCCTGGTCCACGCACTCACTTCCAACTCCTCGGGCAAATCTTTTTCTTCCACAATCAGCGAGTGGTAGCGAGTCGCGGTCATCGGCGCGGGGAGCCCATGGAAGATGCTTTTGTTGTCGTGCGAAACCGCGCTCGTCTTCCCGTGCATCAGATGCGGAGCCCTTGCTACGCTTCCGCCAAAGGCCGCGCCGATGGCCTGATGTCCCAGGCAAACGCCGAGAATCGGAACCTTCCCGGCGAAGCGCTTGATCAAGTCGATGCTAATGCCCGCATCCTGCGGCGTGCAGGGGCCGGGCGAGATTACGATGCGCTCCGGTTGCATCGCTTCGACCTCGCTGACCGAAATTTGATCGTTGCGCCGCACTTCGATCCTCGCTCCCAGCTCTCCCAAGTATTGCACCAGGTTGTAAGTAAACGAATCGTAGTTGTCCAGAACGAAGATCATGGGCAGACGCCTCATGCAGTTTACCGCATGATTCTCCGCAATTATCAAAGCGAGCGCCTCGCCGGAATGGGCCATCCCACTCCCCAACGGTGGTATTGACGGCCTCTGCGTTTGAAGTCATTCTTGACCCCAGTTAAACGCCACTTCAGTTCGCTCGGGGTAAAGTAATGAGAGAAGCCCAGCAAGAAAAAAGGGCTGCGCGCCGTTTTGCGCTTCAGATCCCTGTATCCGTGGGCCGCGGTGAAAATGCAAATTTTGGCGAGGCCGCTCAGATTCGCGATGTGAGCGCTCGCGGTATCTGCCTGTACCTGGATTCGCCCATTGAACGGGATTCGCCGATTGGCTTCACCCTGACTCTTCCGCCGGAGATCACACTCACCGAGAGCATCCGCGTGCAGTGCAAAGGCCGCGTGGTGCGTGTTGAGAACGGCAAGTCTGGGCTCGCCGGGAAAATCGCGGTCGCCGCGGTGATTGAAGAATACGAATTCCTGCCCGAGAGCTGAAGTGTTGCCGACGGACTGTGAGCGCCACGGTTTCGCATCTCGGCGATGCCTTCCGGCACTTTTTTCCCTTCTTCAGTAGTGATAAGGTTCCTTGCAGGGCCATCAACTTTTGCAGGGGATATCTTTGCCGCGACCGCACCCATTATTTTTCAGCCTCGCCCTGTTGTCAGGTATCGCGGCCATGGGCTGGTCGCAGGACCTTCCGGCTACTCAGGACGCCTCCGCAAAGCGCGAACCGGCGGTCATCTCAAGTGTGCAAGTCGTCAGCGAAGGCGGCGGCACCGCGGTGGAAATCGTTACCAGCCATCCCGTGCTTCCGACGATCAAGACGCTGGATTCACCTCCACGATTGATCATCGACCTGTCGAATGCCCTTCTGGGTCCGCAGCGTAAACGGACTCCGGTGCTGCAGCAGGATATTCTGACCATCCACACCGAGCAATTTCAGAAGAATCCTCCGGTCACGAGAATTACGCTCGATCTGCTTGTGCCTTACGCGTACACATGGGACGTTGCTGGGGACCGTCTGATGGTCCGCCTCAAGCCCATTCCGAATCCTGCGGTTGCAAGAAAACAGCCGCCTGTCCAGGTGCCGCAAACTTCGTCGCTATCGCCTTCCGTTACGCCGGTCGCTGTGCCGGTAACCACCGGGATCGGCGAGGTCGTGGTGGCGGGCAGTCGGTCAGTGGCAGGCTCCTCGCTGACGGCAGGTAGCGAAACCGCCGAGTTGCGCTTGACGCGGGGCGGCGAAGTCCGCGTTTGTCCCGGTACAACCGTTTCCATCACGCCTTCAAAGAGCGCAAAAGACCTGATGCTGGGCCTGAGCAATGGCGCGATGGAGACGCATTACTCCCTCGACGCTTCGGCCGACACAGTGCTGACTCCAGATTTCCGCATCTTGCTCGCAGGGCCGGGGGAGTTCGATTTCGCCATCAGCTCGGATGCGCACGGCAACACCTGCGTGCGCGGACTGAAAGGAAATACTTCGTCAGTGATTGTCTCGGAGTTGATCGGCGACCGCACCTTCCAGGTCAAACCCAGCGAACAGGTCGTGTTTCGTTCCGGGCGAATCGATAAAGTTGACACCGATATTCCGCTGGAATGCGGCTGCCCGCCGCCCGTTCCAGTGATGCGAACGGAAACAGAACCTGCACAAGTGAAACCGGCTTCGCAGTTGCCGCAGAAGACGACGCTGGCTTCCGCCAACTTGCCATCGTCATCGAAAACGCAAGCCAACGGACCTGAAACTCAGCCGGTGCCGGCAAGTAAGCCGGAGAGCGTTCGCGTTCAGGTGGAAGCGCCCCTGGTCTTCCACGCTTCCACGCGAACCTCCGCGCCGCTGGCTCCAACTGCCGAGGCCGCAGCTCTCCCTGTAATGCAAGCAACCGTGCCGCCGGTCTGGCTCCAAACCCCGGTGCAACCACCTCCGGCGCAAGAAAGAAACTCGGAGCGCCACGGCTTCATGCGAAGAATCAAAGGCTTCTTCGCTCGCATCTTTTAGCTAAGCGCTTCGGCGTGTTGTGTAAGCGCGAAAGAGCGGAGGCTCACCGGCGATTGATCGCACGCCGCAACGGCTCAACTTTTTCGCGAAATTCTTCCGCCATATCGGCGCCGCGCTCGGCCGCGTCTCGAACCCGCTCCTTGGCGTCGCGCACCCGGTCTTTGGCCTCTTCCGTCCAGTCTTCCAGCGTCTCTTTGGCGTCGTCGTAACCGCGTTTCAGGTCGCGGCGGAATTGCTTGCCGGTTTTAGGTGCAAGCGCAAGCGCAGTCATCGCTCCCGCTCCCAGACCAATCAGAAAGAAAGTGATTGCGGTTCCTACATTGATGCCTTCGGATGATTCGTACCGTCCAGAACTCATAATGTGCCTCATCTCCGTCCGGCGGAACCTGGGCATGACTTCGCCCTGAGTATCCAGCCAGCTCAGTAATTCTATTCCTTCCTCGGGATAGAGTGCGGAAGACAGCCAGATGTTGCTGAAGAAAATTCAGTTAGGGGAGACTTATTTTGTCCAAGGCCAAATCCGGAGAATGATCTCAAATACCGCGCCCAACGCCAAACATTTCTAGTCGCCCGTGCCGGAGATCGGGAAGTCCTGGGGGCTGCCGCCGCCGGTGTCGGTGAATACAACGGCAGCATCCACTGTCCCCTTCTGTTTCGGCGCAAAAATCAGGTTGACGGTGCAACTGGCCCCAGCTGCAAGAGCCGTCGGGCAGTTGTTGGCCTCGTGAAAACCGAGATAGCCGTTTCCTCCGTATCCCGCGACGTAAATTTTGTAGGTGAAGTCAAACGACGAGCTGCCGATATTGGTTACCTGGAAGCTCTTCGTGGCGCTATGGGTGCCTACTTTCTGCGAACCAAAGTTCAGCTCGGACGGCGTAAATTTCACTTCTGTCCCTGTGCCCATCAGTTCGACTACTTGCGGCTTGGACGAAGCGCTGTCGTGCAGGTTAACCGTGCCGGTGGTGACGCCGGCAGTCTCCGCGGTGAAGGTTGCCGTGATTGTGCAATTCCCGCCTGGGGGGATGCTGCCCTTGCAGTTGCTCTGCGCGTGGAACGGCTTTCCGCTGTAGGAAACCGACGAAACTGTCAGCGGAGATGCCCCGTTATTGGTAAGCGTCGCGGTCAGTGGAGTGCCGGTAGTGCCAAGGAGTTGCGCGGGGAAGGTGAGAGGAGAAGTTGGCGAGAAGCTTACGACGCCCGTATTCAGCAGGGTGATCACTGCGTCGCCGAGTCGGTCGACAGCCACAAGGTCAGGCTTGCCATCGCCGTTGAGATCTCCGATCGCAACGTAGTTCAGGAATTCGCCGGCTGGATAAGCCATGCCGGGTTGGAATGTTCCATCCCCGTTGCCCGCGAACACACTGACCGAGCCGACGAATGGGTTTGTTGGCGTGTCGGCATTCGAGGCCACCAAGTCCTCCTTACCGTCGCCGTTGAGGTCGCCGACTGCCACCCAGGTGGGATTCGAGGTTTCATAATCCACGGCTTGGCTGAACTTCCCCCCCCCATTGCCGAGCAGGACGCTGATGCTGTTGCCCTGGTAGTTTCCAACAGCTAGGTCGATCTGCCTGCCCCCTCCGAAACGGCCCGTGGCGACGGATTGGGGAAACGAAGATACCAGGTAGTAGCCATCGGCGCGGAATGTGCCGTCGCCATTTCCCAGAAGAACGGCCGCTTGAAAATTCGGAAGCTCTTCCCCGGAGAACGCGACATCCAGCTTCCCGTCGCCATTGAAGTCGGCGACAGCCATGGCGTACCCGCTCATACTGTAGGGCAGCGGTGTGGTCATGGGCGCCCCGAATGTGCCGTCGCCGTTGCCGGGAAGAACCTCGACGCAGTTGCAGTTGTATCCCTCCAGCGCGAGCAGGTCGAGCTTCCCGCGGCCGGTGAAGTCCCCGACGCTGACAGCTTCGGATTCTCCGCTGGTCGGAACCGGAACTGGACTCTGAAACGTGCCATCGCCATTCCCCAGCAAGACATACGCGTCGTCGCTGAGCGCGTCTCCGATTACCAGATCGAGGATTCCGTTATCTCGCAAACTTGCGGCCGTTACGTAAAAAGGTTCGACGGCCACGGCGTAAGACGCACCCGCAGTGAAAGATCCGTCCCCGTTTCCCAAAAAGATCATCACGTTGCCTGTCGGCAGATAGCTCACGACCGCTACGTCCAGTTTGCCATCGCGGTTAAAATCCCCAACGGCGAGCCCAGTCGGTCGAAACAGCCCAGTGCTGACGCTTGCTCTGGTTTCAAACTGGGCGAAGGCTGCACCGCCTACTCCCAAGAAGAGCGAGGCCAGGAGCGTCATCCGTGCGAGTTTGTGCAGTCGAGTCATCAGCCTCCGTCGTCTTGACCGCCAACATACCACGGAACGCCTGACTCGGAACCGCAAAATTTGCGTGCGCTATCGCGCTTGCGAACCTGTGCAAATCTTTTCTCCCGTGTCGACCCGTTATTGGTATAGGGTTTCGACCGAGGAACTCATAGAGCCTCATTTCCGCCGGAAAGAAAGCGCGGGCAGCTTCGACCCAAGCTCGATACACCGGCTGCAGGTAATTCTATTCTTTCGAGAGAGAGGGTGCGAACTACCCAGGGATGAAACCACTCCGAATGGTTGGAAGCAGTGCAGGTTCGGGCACTAATCCCGCTTCGGATTTACTTTGCCTTGGGTACTCAAATTGGCGTATCTGATCATAGGATCATAGAATCTGCCGATGGGCTTTCGATTTGAGTTCGACCGAACACTCCACATCTTGCTGGGCAGGTTAGATGGCAGATTGACCAATGAGGTTTTGTCAGATTATTACGAGGCCGCCCGGAAGCGCGCTAAGGCCACCAATGCGAAAGGAGGTATCACCGACTTCACGGGAGTGACCGAGTTTGCGGTTACAGGAGAATTTGTCCGGCAATTGGCAAAGCGGGAACCCATTCTTCCGGATACCAAGAGGCCACGCGTGGTGGTGGCGCCAAAGGCAGTTGCATTCGGCATCGCCCGCATGTTTCAGATCACAGGCGAGAGGACGCGGCCGCGGCTAATGGTAGTGCATACTCTGGACGAGGCGTTGACCGCCCTGGGTATCGTATCGCTGCGTCTTGAGCCTTTGGAGTGAGCCAAGGCTACTTCGAACTCAGCGGCGAGGAATTCCGATCTGGACCACAAGCGCCTTAGGGCGAAGTTTCCTTTCCTTGTGACCCGCGTGTAAAATAGGCTTTTAGCCCTTGTGGGCGGAAAATGTGGCCAGCCCGTCCTTCAGCGCGCTTCACGCGCTCAGGACAAGCTCTTCCGTCCGCTCCGCAAACCGCTTTCAATTGAAGGAGATTTTTCCGAACCAATGTCGATCCCTGCCACCCAACTGCGTCCCGGCATGATCATCAAGCACAACAATGATCTGCACTCCGTTTTTGCCGTCGAACACCGCACGCCCGGCAACCTGCGAGCCTTTATCCAGGCCAAGCTGCGGAACCTGCGCACCGGCGCAATGTTCGAACACCGTTTTCGGTCGCCCGACCCGATCGAGAAGGTCAACGTGGATGAAGTCGACATGCAGTTTCTGTACGCCGATGGCGACAGCTATTACTTCATGGACACGTCGAACTACGAGCAGACGCACCTGACCAGGGACGTGCTCGGCGACGCCGTGGAGTACCTGATTCCGAACCTGGAGATCAAGGTCGAGTTCTTCGACGGCAAAGCCGTAGGCATCGAGCTGCCGCAAACTGTCATCCTCACCGTAGTCGAGACCGAGCCCGGGCTGAAAAGCGCCACCGCGTCGAGCGTCACCAAAGCAGCGCGAACGGAAACTGGCTTGGTGGTGCAGGTTCCTCCCTTCATCAATGAAGGTGAGAAGATCAAAGTCGATACGGCTGAAGGGGTGTATTTGGCGAGGGCGTAGAGGAAATTTACGCTGTCATCCTGAGCGGAGCGGAAACTTCGCGCAGCGAAGCTTCCGCGGAGTCGAAGGATCCCTACCGCCTATTTTGACTTTGGTGAGCAGCGCTTTTTCAGACGAAGGCTTGCGACGCGAACAAGCTGGCGACATTTTTAGCTTTAGAGATCCTTCGACTGCGAATCAGCTTCGCATTCGCGAAACTGATTCTCCGCTCAGGATGACAATTTTCAGAGCATGACTTCCACCGAAAAAGCGATCGAAGCCCGGCGCTTTGTGGTTCGCGGACGGGTGCAGGGAGTGGGCTTCCGCTGGTTTGTCGAGCGCGAGGCTCACCTGCTTGCCATCGCTGGATGGGTTCGCAACAACGCCGATGGCAGCGTAGAAGTGCTCGCGCAGGGCACCCGCGATCAGCTTTCCGGATTGCATTCGCGCTTGCGTGAAGGCCCGCGCGCCGCCCGGGTCGATAACGTTGAAGTGGCGGATGCCCGTCCCACCGACGGGTTAAATTCATTTCGCATTGAAGGAGCGTGGTAGATTGCCCCAGAACGCAAGCCTGAGCAACGCAAGCCTGAACGATGACCAATTGAAACATCTCATCCGCGAAGTTCCTGATTTCCCTAAGAAGGGAATTCTTTTTTACGACATCACCACGCTGTTGAAAGACAAAGTCGGATTCGCCGCGCTGGTCGACCGCTTGTCAGAACATTACATCGACCAGAAGATCGATCTCGTGCTTGGCATGGAAGCTCGCGGCTTCATCTTCGCTCCCGCTCTTGCCTACCGCCTGAATGCTGGATTTGTCCCGGTGCGCAAAGCCGGCAAACTTCCGGCCGCCACCGTGAAGTTCGACTACGCGCTTGAATACGGAACCAACTCACTGGAAATGCACAAGGATTCCATCGAGAAAGGCCAGAGGGTTTTGATTGTGGATGATCTGCTGGCGACGGGAGGAACCGCCGAAGCTACGGCGAAGCTTGCAACTCTTCTAGGCGCGGAGATCGCAGGCCTCGGTTTTATTGTGGAATTGGACTTTCTGAAAGGGCGCGACAAACTAAAAGGCTACGAGGTGAAGTCGCTGCTGCACTACGACAAATAGCCGCCGCTTAGGGCGATTCACTACCTGAGCAGTCGTGTCAGCATCATGCCCACGCCGATCCAGCACGCGATGCTCACGCCCACGGCCAGCAAAAGCCCCAGCAGCGCATTCCAGTTATAGATACGACTGCGGTTGTGTATGCCTTCAGAATCGTAGACCAGCCACCAGCGCAGAAACTCTGCGTCTTGCCATGTGGCCGGATGGGCTTCTAAGTTCACGCTTTTCGCGAAGGGAAACTCGATTTGTGATTCGCGTAAGCCAGAGATAGGGGATAGCTGCAATCGGTAATTCATTTTCGTTCCCTCATGAATACTCGTTTGCAAATCACTGCTGCTGGCTGCCCTGTGTAACCATACCCGGCATAACCAGCAGAACTATGATGCCCCCCGATTTACCGGGGGTTTATGCCTATTTCTTCAGGTAAACCCGAACTTAGTTAGACCTATTAGGTAATCTACCGTAACTTCTACCGGGAAATACTCTACTTGTCCAACAGATAATTCTGCCAGTCTCTTCTGCCTTTCAAATCTGTTCCAGTGTCAACTTTGACTCCTTGGGTAGATAGCTTTTCCTCCGAAACCAGTCCTCCATCGCTTCCTTCAGCTGGTCCAAAGGAACATTGGTTCCGATCTCGATACGCCCGTCAGCTACCGGTACTGTATCGTCGAACACGCTGGCGTTAGTGAAGTTGCGCATGGAAAAACTATCCAGCCATTTCAGGGGGCAGGGAACCCTCTGGCCTTGTTCTTCATACTCGACACGAATCTTGCGCGCGAACATAAACTGATTTAAACACAGCGGCAAGGATCTCCAGGATGAAAGCAGATGAACCAGAGCCAGCAAGCGAGGAGGTGCGGTTCGGTTAAACGGCCGCGGGGGATTGCATCTCTGCGACAGCACTTCCCAGATGCGCCAGTGTTTCTTCAACGGTAAGCGAATACATTTCGCGGCCCAGGCCTTCACCGGCTTCCAGAGCGGCCTTCAGATAATGGCCGGCAATCTCGACGGCTAAAGAATCGGTAATCGCCTTGTCGGTCCGCTTCTTATATTCCACCCATGCCGGGTGCGGCAGAGCAACCCAGACGGTTCGCCCGTCCACTAGAAATTTAACGTCAACGGCGTCGGCGTGCCGGGTGGCAATCGCGACGATCAGAGCCTGGTAAACGCAGTGAACCGGTTTGCGCGTCCAGCGGTCGGTGACTGTGAAATCTTCAAACATGGTTATAGAAACTATAGCGGACGAGCGGAGCGCGGGCAAACTGCGCCATAATCCTGGATCAGCGATCCCGGCTTGCGTTCGGGCTCCGCCATATGTGGGTATATCTACGGGGGATGGGCCATCGGCCTGCGGAAACCCAATCAGTCTCGCATGCGCGGCGGCAGAGGCGCCGGCAGAAATGCCAGCTGCATCAATTCACGGAGAACCTTCGTCTCAGGCCATTCCGGATTTTCCAGGCGAATCCGACTTTCGGCGAGAGAGCGAGCGAACAGACTCATCTCCATCGCCAATCGAAAACGATCTTCTCCGCTCAGCGCGCGGAGAATTCTGAGCTGCACAGCTCCTGCAGCCGGGCTGGTGTCGGTGAGGGGCATGCGCAAAATGTTATACCATCGCGCCGCCACCTGAATCTCGAGGCGGCCAGACCGCACTCCTTTATCATCCTCCGGCAATCGCCCCGATAATTAAAAACGGCTCCGCTCCCGACGCTACCGCCGCAGGGAGCGGGGCGTCGGGCGATTCGTGCGAGAGATCCTCTTCGCAGGCAAAAAATCGCAAAAATGCCCGCCGGTTCAGGGTGCCGTGCTCTCGTATCGTTCCCCGCAGCATGGGATATCTGGCTTCAAGCGCATCCAGGACGGTGCGCTGCGTGGCAGGCCCGGCTACGTCGATACTGACCTCACTCCCCGCCTGTGCCAGCGTTCGCAAGTGTTGGGGAAGAATCACTCGCACTGTCGCCATATGCGCTCCTATGCCCTTGCTTCCAAGCTTGGGCGCCGGTCTACAGGAAATTCCGTAGTCGCTCTCGGCAATACTCCGGATAGCCAGCTCCCCCGTTGTTTTGCCATTTTAGTCATTGTCGCCATCCAACGCTAGAAGTGTCTGCGGTGAGACGCAAACCGGCAAGGTGAGATCCAAATTAAATCTCACTCAACTATTCTTACTGGCTTTTGTTTCGCATCGAAATCATTTTCGGAGGTCCATTGACGCCCGTTACTCGCGAATCGAATTCCAATCCGACTGCGCAATCGGACGCCCGCGTCGGTACCGGATGCTCAGGCCTCGATAATATTTTGAGCGGCGGCTTTCCCGCAGGCCGAATCTACCTGATCGAGGGCGACCCCGGCGCTGGAAAAACCACCTTGGCCATGCAGTTTCTGCGCGAGGGCGTCTCCAGTGGCAAACGCGCCCTCTATATTACGCTGTCTGAATCGCGCGCCGACCTGATCCACGCCGCTGGATCCCACGGAATGTCGCTTGACGGCGTAGAGATCGTCGAACTTCTCCCCGGCGAAGATGACCTTCTTCCCGAACAGCAATACACTGTGTTTCACCCAGCCGAAGTCGAGCTCAGCGACCGCATGCAGCGCATCGTCAAAGAGGTACAACGGGTGCGGCCGGATCGCCTGGTCATCGACGCCCTCAGCGAACTCCGTATGCTGGCGAAAGATCCGCTGCGTTATCGCCGGCAAATCCTGTCGCTGAAAGATTTCATGGCCAGCCAGGAGTGCACCGTGCTTCTGCTGGACGACCGCAGCTCCCGCGATCCCGACCTGCAACTGCACAGCGTGGTGCACGGCGTCGTCAGCATGGACAAAGTTCCTCGCGAGTACGGCAAGACGCGGCGGCAAATCGAAATCGTAAAGCTGCGCGGGACATCCTATCGCGAAGGATTTCACGATTACTCCATCATCACCGGTGGGGTTGTCGTCTATCCGCGCCTCGTGGCTGCGGACTCCCGAACCGAGCATCCGCCCGAGCCGGTTTCCAGCGGAATCCCCGAGCTCGACGCCCTCACTGGAGGCGGCCTTGACCGCGGCACCAGCACGCTTTTGATTGGCCCCGCGGGCTGCGGGAAAACCACGATTGCGGTGCAATGGACCACGACGGCAGCGCGGCGCGGCGAATGTTGCGCGATCTTCAGCTTCGAAGAGGCTCCGAACACAATGATGACGCGCGCAGCCAGCCTGGGCATCGACATGCGCCCCCACGTGGACTCCGGCAAAATTGTGCTTCAGCGTGTCGATCCGGCCGAGATGTCGCCGGGCGAGCTGGTCGCAGCGGTTCAGGAGATGGTCGAGCGGCGGGATGTCCGTGTCGTCGTGCTCGACAGTTTGAACGGATATCTGCAGTCCATGCCCGGCGAGCAGTTTCTTGCGGTTCACCTGCACGAACTGCTGGCATACCTCGGCAATCGCGGCGTGCTCACCCTCATGGTTCTTGCTCAGGCTGGAACCATTGGCTTGCCGCTGCAAAGCGCCGTCGATGTGAGCTACCTTGCCGACAATATTCTTCTTCTGCGTTATTTCGAAGCACGGGGAGAAGTTCGCCAGGCCATCTCCACCATTAAGCGTCGAAGTGGCAATCATGAACATGCCATCCGCGAGTTGAGGCTTGGTCCCGACCGCATTTGCATCGGCCGTCCGCTGCACGATTTTGAGGGAGTGCTCACCGGCACTCCAAAATTTCTCGGCGGATTAAAGGACTGATGCAGACCTCGCTCCAAACCGATTACCGGGTCATGGTGCTGGCTTCATTTGGCAAGGATGCCGAGCTGATCCGCGAGGTGCTGGAGCGCTCCGGCATTCCCGTCAGCGTGGTAACGAACGTCAAGGCAGTCGCCCATTGCGTGGCCGGAGGAGCCGGAGCCGCCATCGTTGCCGAAGAATCGCTGGACGCGGAAGGGATTGAATATCTGGGACGCTGCGTCGTCGCTCAGCCCGCGTGGTCCGATTTTCCAATCATCGTGCTCACCGGTGGCGGCGCCACTACGCCGTATACCGAGCAGATGGTTCGCTCGCGCACACCCATGGGCAACATTACTTTGATTGAGCGGCCCCTGCGTCCAGCCACACTCATCAGCAGTGTGCGCACAGCAATTCGTTCTCGGCTGCGGCAATACGAAATCCGCAACCATCTTGACGAGCGTGAGCGGGCGGAAGAAGAACTGCGCCGCGCCCACGACGATCTGGAATCATTGGTCGAAAAGCGTACCCTCGCCCTGCGCAAACTCTCCGCGAAGATCATGCGCGTGCAGGATGAAGAACGCCGCCGCATTGCGCGCGAACTCCACGACGGCCTGGGACAGTGGCTGGCTGCGGCCCAAATCAACGTGGATATGGCCATCATCCACGATGGCGGAAGAAATTCTCCCCTGCTCCAGGAGACGCGGAATCTGATCGATCATGCCGTCTCGAGCATTCGCACCATGTCGTATCTATTGCACCCACCGCTGCTCGATGAGGTCGGATTCGAAGCGGCCGCGCATTGGTTCATCGATGGCTTTGCCCGGCGTTCCTCCCTGGCGATCAAAACTAATTTCTCTCATCCCGATACCCGGCCGCCGGGAAAATCGACGGTTCCACGCATGCCAGAGGTAGTGGAACTCGCGCTGTTTCGGGCGCTGCAGGAAGGAATTACGAATGCGCATCGCCACTCAGCCAGCGCCAACATAGAGGTGAAATACGAGCGGCTTCCCGATGTTGTAACCCTGGAGATTCGCGACTTCGGCCGAGGGTTGCCGGAGGCCGTGATGGAGAGATTTCAACGCACGGGAACGGGCTCGGGCGTTGGACTGGCCGGCATCCGCGAGCGCATCAAGGAACTCGGTGGCGATTTCACTATTTGCTCGGGCAGCAGCGGAACAATCCTGCGCTCGGCTGTTCCCTTGGGTAAGGACGCAAGCCAACTTTCAGCCCGGCCTCTTCCTGAACTCGAAAATATTTCCGGTTCCAAAAACGAGCCCCTCAACTTGGCAACGAATATCGGGCGCGTTTCCTAAGCGCCGCCAGCCCTGCACCGCCACCACACAACCCTAAGGCTTGATTTCGAAAACCACCCCGCAACCTCTCTCCGACCGGCTGATTATACAATCGCTGTCATTTCCGCCGATCGAAGCTGTGCCGAACAGGCTGCCAGAAGGTCCAAGCACCAAGCCCGAAGGAAGTCCCCCGTCTGAGCCTCCACCAAAAGCATGTAGCGTCGATTCCTGCCATTCACCCGAAGATTTCGAAAGCTTGAACACGATCCCAAGGCCGTTCTTGCCTCCGCCACCTGCCGCTGTGCCATAAATGTTGCCGGCAGCGTCAAAGCTGAGGCGCGAATCGGGATGCGTTCCGACCGAGTTGTCAAAGGTGTAGAGCAGCATCTCTGTCCACTCCCCGCTTGTGTTCGGCGATAATTCGTAAGCCACACCGCACCCAATGCCGTAACATCCGGAGGTGTCACCGCCGCTGCCAGTCACGCCATATAGATTGCCCGCCTTATCAAAGGTCAGACCGGCCGGGCCGTTCCCATCGCTTCCGTGAAAGACGTAGAGATCGGTTTTCGTCCATTCTCCCGAGGAGTTCGGAGAGAGTTTAAAAACATATCCTTGGCCTAGATTAGGTCCGCCGCTCGATACAGTGCCATACAGATTGCCGGCGTTATCGAAGATTACGCCGGACTCCGGAAACTCGCCGTCGTTACCGCCCTGGAAGGTATAGAGCACAGTCTCATTCCAAACTCCCGAAGAATTTGGCGAAAGCTCAAATACTGTGCCAAAGCTTCCACTGGCGCCTCCAATGATGGCGGTGCCGTAGAGATTGCCGGCGGAGTCGAAGACGAGGCTGCCGAGCGGAGCATAGCCGCTGCTCCCATCGTTGAATTTGTAGATCACGGTTTCCGTCCACTCGCCACCGGAGGTGGGGGACAACTCGAATACCAGACCACAGCCCTTCTCGCCGTTCTCACAACCTGCCGTGTTGCCGCCATAGTAAGTTGTGCCATACAGGTTTCCGGACGCATCGCGCACGAGCCCCGCATACGGATCGGCTCCGTCGGTTCCCGTACCGGAGAAGGTATACAGCACGGTGCTTTGCCATTTGCCCCCGCCGAGTGGGGAGAGTTCGAACACCGTTCCGCAACCCTTGCCACCATTTGTGCAATACGTGGTGACGTTGCCGCCATAGGCATCTACGCCGTAAACGTTGCCGGATCGATCGAAGATCAGATCGCCCATCGGATACGACCCGTTGGCTCCCGTGAAGCTATCAATCACTCTGGCGCTGACCTGGGCGAGAAGTGTTGGAGCTGCGAGCGCCAACATCAGTACAAGAATGCGGGCTCCGCTGAATAGTTTGCGCGAGTTCTGTTTTGCGCTTTTCATGGAATACCTCCTCAGGCAAAGACGGGGATTGGGGGCAGCTACGACCGGACCGTTTCGGCCCGGTTGGGAGGAGGCGAAAAATATAGCATGGACACTCTGGCGTGTCCATGCCGAAGAAACATAGCGAAAAAGCTACTAAAGGTAGGGAGCCTAGCACCAGCGATCATCCTGCGCGGAAGACAAGAGAACTTACGGCAGGGTCTGCACCTCCACGGAAAGCACGGCCGGAAGATCGCGCACGATCGGATTCCAGCTGTCTCCGGCATCGGCCGAGCAATAAACCTGCCCGCCGGTGGTGCCGAAATAAATTCCGCATTTATCGAGCGAATCGACCGCCATGGCGTCACGCAGAACGTTTACGTAGCAGTCTTTCTGCGGCAGGCCCTTAGTCAGCGCCTCCCACTCGTTTCCGCCGGTGCGGCTGCGGAAGACGCGCAGCTTGCCTTCGGGCGGAAAATGTTCGCCATCGCTCTTGATCGGCACCACGTAAATCGTCTCCGGCTCATGGGCGTGCACGTCGATGACGAATCCGAAATCGGTCGGCAGGTTGCCACTGACTTCTTTCCAGTTGTCGCCTGCATCATCGGAGCGCATCACGTCCCAATGCTTTTGCATGAACAACACGCCGGAGCGTTTGGGATGCATGGCGATGTGATGTACGCAGTGCCCAATTTCGGCGTTGGGGTCGGGAATGTATTGCGAGCGCAGTCCGCGATTGATCGGCTTCCAGGTGGCACCGCCGTCGTCAGTGCGGAAGGCTCCTGCGGCCGAGATCGCAATATACATCCGTTTTGGATTAGCAGGGTCGAGAATGATGGTGTGAAGGCACATGCCGCCCGCCCCGGGCTGCCATGCGGGTCCGGTGCCGTGGCCGCGCAGGCCGGGCATCTCGTGCCAGTTCTCGCCGCCATCGGTCGAGCGAAAAATGGCGGCGTCTTCCACTCCAGCGTAGACCGTGTTGGGTTCGGTCAGCGAAGGCTCTAAATGCCAGACGCGCTTGAACTCCCAGGGATGCTGCGTGCCGTCATACCACTGATGAGTCGTCAGCGGCTTGGCAGCGGCATCGTAAACGAACTTATTGCTTGCCGCTTTCGGAGGGCCCGGAGCCGGCGTTTCTCCCGCCGGCGCTCCGGGTTGGACCCAGGTTTTCCCGCCATCGTCCGAGCGCTGGATCAATTGCCCAAACCATCCGCTCGTCTGGGAGGCGTAAATGCGATTGGGATCGGCGGGCGATCCTTTCATGTGGTACATCTCCCACCCGGCAAAGTGCGGGCCGGAAACATCCCATTTTTCCCGCTTGCCGTCTGAGTCAAGAATGAATGCGCCTTTGCGCGTTCCCACCAGAACTCTTACGCTGCTCATGTGTTTTCTTTACCCCTTAAGATTTTTGGCTACTGCTTGTTAGACGAACGGTATCTCAATTTTCGACAGTCCGGACAAACTCAGGGTGCAGTTACTGCGACGCAGGGCTCCGCAACGGAAGCAGATCCCGCAGTCGCGCGTCCCGTAGAAATAATCCCAGCCAGATGATCACCCCCACGGCAAGCGGCAAAATGAACGGCTCCCCGGCTCGCACGTGGGTGGAGATCGCTCCGCCCAGGTACCCCGTCAGCAAAATCGCGCCCAGAACCGAAGTTCTCGGAATCGCATACAGAAGCACGCACACCAACTCTACAACTGCAATCGGCACCATGGTCCCGGCGGGATAGCCATAGTGGGCGAATCCCTGTGCCGCGGCGGCAGGATTCGACATGCCGAGCGCTGCAGTGAGCGCGAAGATTAGAAGCGCGAGCCCGCTTAGAATCCGGCCCGCCCACAGGCTTTTTTTGGAGACCGAAGCCGCTTGAGCCGTCGGTTGCATAAGTCCTCCCTACAGATCTGAAGCGGGCGACTCGGCCGCTTTCTGGCTGTGAATCATCCACGGAATCCCAAACTGATCGACGAGCATACCAAATCTGAGCGCACAAAATGTCTCCTGCGTCGGCATCGTCACGCTTCTTTGTGCATTTATGCTCTTGCCTTAACTAAGCGGCGCAGGGGTTCCATCCGACCACGCGCCCGTAAGAACCATGAAGACATCAATGGGTTCGGGTTGGCCTTCGAATTGTGGATTGAGGTAGACCGGAGACTTTGGCATATCGGCGCCCCAAACCGCTTTATCCATCAGCGGGGTATAGAACATCAGGTGGGCCAGGTTGTGGGCGCCATCGTCGGTGACGGGATTGTCGGTGAGATAGCTTTGCTTTGCCATCATGTAGCTCATCGCGCCAGCCTCAAGCACCGGCAATTCTTTTTTTTCAATCGCGGCCTTCATCCTCTCCTTGATTTCGGCTTTCGATTTTCCCTCTAATACCAGTTTCGTTCTCAGGTAAGTGATGGGCAGCACAGTTCGCGCGGCTGGGGGATTGAAGCAAATCGGCCCACGAACCTTAGGACTCCAAAACTCAGGATTGTCGAACAGGTTCATCCATGCGCGCTCGACTATGCACACAAACCCGTTCTTGCCCTCGACCGCGGTTTCATAGCCATGGGATCCAAGAACCGCAATCGTCGCATCGCGGGATATCGATTCAGGGGCCGCGCTGCGGGCCAGAGCGATCTCGGCGTTTCGATCGGCCATCAGATATTGTTCAATCGGGGCCATGCTGGGATACGGTGCTTTCGCGTCGAGCGCTTGCGCTTGCGACGCCATGCCCAGCACGACAACCAGAGCGAGGCTTCGCAAGTCGATTGTATTGACGATCTTGCGGTTCATTGATTCCCTCCTGAGATTTCGACAGTCCTCAAATGGCTATGACTGAGCGCGCGTTCAGATCGACGCTCCACCGCTAATTCTTGGGCGCAGCCGTTCCGTCCGACCACTTGGACACCGAAATATCGAACTCGGTAATGGGTTGCGGAGAATACTGATGTACGTCTATAGGCGAATCCGGGAAAGCTGCGCCCCAAAACATATCGTCTGTCTTGGGAAACCAAAACATTAGATGGGGATCGGCGTTCCCAACCTTGCGGCTAAAGTATTGTTGTTTCGACATCATATAGCACATCGACCCCGGTTCGGGCAGCGGCAGTTCTTTCTTGTCGTATGCGGCCTTGATGCTGTCGAACATCTGAGTTTTGGACTGTCCAGCCATTGCCAACTCTGTGGTTTTGAAAGTGAGCGGCAGGTGGGTCCGCGCGGCTGGCGGATTGAGACAAAGGGGAAGTCGCTGATCGGGATTCAAAAACTCTGGATCGTCGAAGGGGGCCATCCACGAGCGTTCCACAACGCACACCCAGCCGTTCTTGCCTTTGACCGCAGTTTCGTAACCATGCCGCCCGAGGACCAAGACCTCGGCATCGCGTGAGATGGAGTCGGGGGCGGCGGTCCGCGCTAAGGCGATCTCAGCATTTCGATCGGCCATCAGATACTGGTCCAGCGGGGCCATGCGCTCATACAACGGTCCCGAGTCCTGCGCCTGGGCCGGCGATGACGGGCTTAGCAGGATCACCAGCGCGAAGCTTCCCAATGCCATCGTCTTGATTAGGTTTCGGATCATTAATTCCCCCACACATGTCACAGTGCCCAAATTAACCAGCCTTATTAACGAACCTTCGTCGCCACGGATTCCGACATGAGCGCCCAATGCTGGCCGCCGTCGGCGGAGATCTCGATGCGCGTGACCAGCTTCTCCGGCGTAACGAACTCGTAAACGTCCTGGCAGTCGAGTTTGTTTCCCTTCTCGTCGGGAAGTTGATAATCGTAGTGCCAGACATTTCCCTCGATGACGACTGTCGGCTCTTCGAGCGTTTTGTAATCCTTGCTGATTCCAAGATGCTTGTACGCCTTGCTTGCGTCGTTATAGGTGAAGATCGTCAAATGGTCGGAGGGTTTGCCTTTCGCCGCATCCGCTTTTTCGCTCAAGTACTCGCAGACCATGTATCCGCGGTCCGCAGTCCAGGCGCAGGTAAAATGCGCCGGCATCGAAGCCGCATGGCTATAGGGAGTCTCTTTGCGTTCCACTTGGGACTTCCAACGCCCCTCCCAGATATTCAGCTTGTCAAGCGGGTCGGTCGTCTTTGTGGAACCTGGCGTTGCCGCGCCTGCCATCAACCCTAGCGCTAACACCGACACGATCGAACCTGCCAGCGCCCTTGCACGTCCATGCCATTTCATCGTTGATCTCCTAGGGTAGAAAGTTCTCGCACGTGTTCAGCGGTACGAGCGAGTTGAAAACGTAGATATCGGCAACCCCGTGCGGGATAGTATTCACATGTCGCTTGCGAAATGCAAGTGAATATTAAACAATGGACGAAGGCGATGCGAAACAAAACAAATTTAAAGCGCCGGTCCGGCTGTCCACTCAACGCATCCGTAGAAATGCTGGGAGATCGCTGGTCGCTGTTGATCATTCGCGACATGATGCTGCGCGACGCGCACACTTACAAAACGTTCCTGGAATGTTATGAAGGCATCGCAACCAACATTCTGGCGGATCGATTGCGCAAGCTGGAAGCGTACGGAATTATCCGGTCGAGTCCCGACCCCTCGGACGGCCGCAAATTAAACTATCGGCTCACGGAAAAGGGAATCGATCTTGCGCCGGTGCTTACCGAAATGGTTCTGTGGGCGGCAGCACACGAAGAGACTGGCAATGAGGCTCTGGTGCGGTTGATGAAAGAAGACAAGGCAAAATTCCTGGCCGGAATTCGGCAGCGCTGGGCCGAAAGCCGCTAATTCCGCAGCGCAAGCTTCGTATCGGGGCACGCCTTTAGGCGTGCCGCACGGCCCAGCCTGCGCGGCTCCTTTAGGCGCTGGGTTCACGGCACGTCCGTCGCACCCACTTCGAGTAACATAGTTCAGTGCTGAATCGCTCTCCCAAGCAAGTCAAACTTAATATTCTTCGTGCCGATCACCTGAGCAACCTTCCCTGGCTCGTTCACGGTTTCTCCACGCGCACCGGGGGTTTCTCCCGCGCCTACGGCGGCGCAGCTCTAAATCTCGGCTTCACCAAAGACGATCTGAAAGCGGCGGTCGAGCGCAATCGATCAGCTTTTTTGCGCGCGCTGGACGCCGACTCTGGAGCGATACCCAAGAAAAAAGGTCGAAGAGGATTGCCAGAGTCAAACCCGAACCCCCGGCCGCTTGTTACCCTGCGCCAGGTTCACTCCGATATCATTCATTTCGTCGACTCACCTCCCGCAGCGCAACTCGCGGGCGATGGCCTCATCACGGCAACGCCGGAGTTGCTACTCGGCATTCAAACTGCCGATTGCCTGCCTGTGATAATCGTCGATCCCAAACGCCGCGCTGTTGGAGTCTTTCATGCAGGCTGGCGGGGCACGCTGAAGCGCATCGTCGAAAAAGGCGTGGGCGAGATGCGCCGCCACTTCGGAAGCCTTCCTCGCGACCTAAAAGCCGTGATCGGCCCCGGTATCCATGGCTGCTGTTATGAAGTGGGAGAAGAAGTTCGCAATAAGTTCGAATCGCAGTTCGAGTACGGCGCGAAGCTCTTCCGCGAAATCGAAGAGCCCGATCCGGTCCGCGAAAAATATCCCATGCTGTTTCTCACTGCCCGTGCTCCGGGCCATAGCATTTTGCCGAAGAAGATATTTCTCGACCTGGTCGAAGCGAACCGCCAGCAATTGTTGGCCGTCGGCCTCTTGAAAAAAAACATCGAGGTCTCGCCGCTGTGCACGAACTGCCGCACCGATCTATTGTTTTCTTATCGTGCCGAGAAGGGCAAAACGGGGCGGATGATGGGCGTGACGGGAATTCGTTCGGTCGCGGCAAAATAAAAGTCCGAACGAAAAAGTGAAAATGCAGAAGTGAGAATCTAGAACTACGCTCAACCATCTGGATCTCTATGCTGAGGGCGGCGGCGCTGCGGGCGTGGGTGGGACCGCTACGGTGTCGGCGACTCCCTCATTCACCAAGTCCTTCAACTCTTTGCTAGGTTTGAAAAACGGAATCTTCTTCGCCGGAACCTCAACTTTTTCCCCAGTCTTGGGGTTGCGCCCGGTGCGCGGTTTGCGCTGCCGCGTGCGGAAGCTGCCAAATCCGCGTATCTCGATTTTATCGCCGGCCCGCAACGAGCGCACTACGCTGTCGAAGATCGTCTCCACGATCACTTCGCTGTCTTTGCGCGTAAGTTCCACTAAACGCGAGACTTCATCGATCAGATCGGCTTTTGTCATAGTGTCCCTTCGCTCCTGGAGAACCTTAACTTGGATTGCCCAATCCAAAACCATGGAATGGCCGCCCTGCGGTAAGCCATAACTCTCTCAAATTTCAGGGGTTGTACGCAAGTCGGAGTGAGACAGGTGATAGGTCTTAGGTTTCAGGTCTTAGGCGTTTGGTTCCGAATCCTAAGACCCATGACCTAACACCTAGCACCAGCGTTCCTATTTCCAAAGATAGTAAAACCCCACTTCCTGCTCCATCATCTTTTCCGTCGTAGGAAGATATTTCGAAATATCGCCCAGCATCAGATCGAGCAAAGTCTTGCGGTCTTTCTCCGGATGCACCAGCGCTGGTTCGCCCGAAATTCCGACCGACTTGGCCGTGTCCTTTACCGCGGCCTCGAAGTCTCCAACATTATCGATCAGCTTCATCGACAGCGCCTGTTCGCCCGTCCAGACTTTTCCATTGGCGATTGCCTTCACATCTTCGAACTTCATGCCGCGACCATCGGCCACGGCGTGCACGAACTGCCCGAACATGTTATCGATCAGCGACTGCATATACGCCTGCTCCGCCGGAGTGAGATCGCGCGCCGGGTTCCCGGTATCTTTAAACTCTCCGGTCTTGAGGACGATGTCTTTGAGCTTGGCCCACTTCAGCAGCTCGCCGTAATTCACCCACTGCGCAATCACTCCGATCGAGCCCACAATGCTGCCGTTGTCCGCATAAATTTTATCCGAGGCTGACGCGATGTAATACGCACCGCTGGCGCCCACGGTCTCGATGGAAACCACCACCCGCTTCTTTTTTTCCTCGCGGATGCGTTTGACCTCGCGATAAATCTCCTCCGACGCGGCGACGCCTCCGCCGGGCGAGTTCACGTGCAGGATGATGGCTTTGATCGATGAATCGTCGGCAAATTTTTTCAGCTCGCCGACCACCGGCTGAGGAGAAAGAATGACGCCATCGAGGTCGACTACGCCGATGCGGTCGCCGAAGCCGCCGAATCCGGCTTCATTCGTTCCCGAGTGCAGCGTTAAATAAATAAGCGAGAAGACCGCCAGCACGAAGAGGAAGAACGCGCCTCCGCCAATTAAAACCCATAGCAGTGTGTGGGAACGTCGTTCAGGCATGGAGAAAGTTTAGCACCGCCCCTATGGCACCAGCACCTTCAGCGCGGCGCGCTCGACGCCGATTTCAACCGGGGTGCGGCAGACGAACTCGCCATCGGCGTAAACATCAAGCGGAGTCTCGGTTTCGACGCGTACGCGCGAGCTCTTAAAGTAATTCACTCCGCGAATTGTCAGGTGCCGGCCGAAATAAACTGTTGGAAACAAGTAAGCAAGCCTGAAGGGATTGATTGCGCCAATCACGCAAACATCGAGCAAACCGTCATCGAACTTCGCCTGCGGCGCAATTTTCATGCCGCCGCCATACGTCGAGGTGTTGGCGAAGGCCGCAAGCAGCGAGATCTGATTGCTGTGGGTGGTCGGTCCGCCGATTTCGTCAGCTGAAGAAATCTTCATCGGAAATGGCGCAAACTGAAAGATCGCGGGAGCCAGGGTGAGCGCATAGCCCCCATGCCCGAGCAGCCATCGCGGCAGTCGGTTGGCGCGGCGGGAAACTTCAGCGTCGAGCCCGACGCCCGCCACGCTACAAAAGTAATGTTGAGTATTCGCCGCTGTGCTCTCGGCGGAACTGACTACCTCGGAAGCGCCGCCGATGTTTGCCGCTGGCGAAATAATCCCCAAGTCGATTGCGCGCACGTTGCTGTGGCGCGTGCAAAACCTCCGCCAAGCGGCGATTGAATCGCGAACGGATCGGAACCCCAGCGCCCGAGCAAGATCATTTCCGCTGCCGGAGGGCACCATCAGCACCGGCAACCCGAGCTTTACCAGTTGTGACAGATGGCGATGAATCGTCCCATCGCCGCCGAAGAGCAGAACGACGTCAGTTCCATCGCATGCTGCAGGCATGCCGATGCGCCAGTCGACTGTGCAGGAGCCGGTCGCTTCCTGAAATACTTGCAGGGTTTTTGGAGAACATCCTAACCCGAAAATTGCAGCGGCGCGCATATGCGCGGTTGAGCGTAGCACAACTCATGTAGGGACAGCCGCCCCCGGCCGTCCGGCGGAGCGAAGCTCCGCAGTCTCGAAGTCCAGTCGGAATTGTGGATGGTGACGCTCAGGGGGTGAGATAAATCTTTGCTAAATTTAAAATTGGGAACGCTGCTAAGGAAACCCTGGCGAGCTCCGCTCGCCCGGAAGCCGTGGGCGGCCGTCCCCACATGGTCACTGCTTCATTTATGAAGGTGGAATCACCGCAATTTTCATCCGTTTGCCCACTCGTAGGGTCAGCTTCCACGGCTGCCCTACTACCGGTACTGGTAAAGGTATGCGCGGGCTGAATGCGTCGACTTGATTATTGACCCTTACCGCGCCCTGTTTCAACTTACGCGCCGCCTCAGTTATCGAATCCGCTAAACCGCAGACGACGAGAAGGATGTCAAGCCGGATCGTCATGAGCGCTCCTGAAGGGCTGCGCTCGCCTTTTATTTGACCCAGACTAACGGGAACCTCCTCTACCTCTTCCGGCACCTCATCCTTCTGAAATTGCTTCGCCCAATCCCCTGCCGCCTTCGCAGCCGCCTCCGTCGAATGAAAATCCGCTACAATCCGCCGCGCCAGTTCTTTCTTTGCTTGCATGGGATGCGTCTCGCGCTTCATCTTCTCGATTTCAGAGACCTGCACATCCGTCAGCAGTTCGTAATACCTCCACATCATTTCGTCGGAGATACTCATAATCTTGCCGTACATCTCCAGCGGCGACTCGTGGATGCCGATCGCATTGCCCAGCGACTTCGACATTTTCTGCACGCCGTCAAGGCCTTCGAGAATTGGCGTAGTCAGCACAACCTGCGACTCCTGCCCGTACGAGCGCTGTAACTCTCGTCCCACCAGCAGATTGAATTTCTGGTCGGTGCCTCCGAGCTCGACATCAGCTTCAAGCGCGACTGAGTCGTAGCCCTGCACCAGCGGATATAGCAACTCGTGCACCGAGATCGGCTTCTCTTCCTGAAATCGTTTATGAAAATCTTCACGCTCGAGCAGTTGAGAGACCGTATATTTCGCCATGAGCCGAACAAAGTCGTCGGCAGTAAACTGGCCCATCCATCTGCGGTTGAAATCGACGACCGTTTTCTGCGGATCAAGAATTTTGAAAACTTGCGTTTTATACGTCTCGGCATTTTCTTCGATCTGCTCACGAGTCAGCGGAGGACGCGTCACCGAGCGCCCCGTCGGGTCGCCAATCATCCCGGTAAAATCGCCGATCAGAAAAATCGCGGTATGGCCGAGATCCTGAAAATGTTTCAGCTTGCGCAAAACCACAGTGTGCCCAAGGTGAAGGTCAGGGGCGGTCGGGTCCATGCCCAGTTTCACGCGCAGCGGCTTGCCCGTGGTGCGCGACTTTTCCAGTTTGGTGCGCAGATCGGCTTCGCGAATGATTTCCGCGGAGCCCTTCTTCAGATACGTGAGTTGTTCCTCGACCGGTGCGAAGGTTGGCATGGGAAATGACATTATAGAGAATGCAGGGCGGGGAAGTCCGCGGCGGAAGTTAGAATGCTTTGGGAACGGTGAGGAGTGGACTAAATTCAGAAACCACGAAGGGCACGAAGTCAAACTAAGGCTACGGTGAGGCACCTGACGGCTGCAGAGATTCACATAAGGAAAGCTTCGCCCGCGGATGTTCCGCGGCTGCATGGGGTGATTGAAGCTTCTGTGCGTGGCCTGCAGGCCGGCGACTACTCGTCCGCGCAGATCGAGGGCGCGCTGAAGTCGGTGTACGGCGTCGATAGCCAACTCATCGCCGATGGCACTTATTTCGCGGCGGAGATTGCCGAGCCACAAAGCGCGCGTTTGATCGTCGCCTGCGGCGGCTGGAGCAAGCGCAAGACTTTGTACGGTGGAGATCAATATGCCGCGCGCGAAGATTCGCTGCTCGATCCCGCGCGCGATGCGGCAAAGATTCGCGCTTTCTTCGTGCATCCGGAGTGGGCGCGGCGCGGCATCGGAAGCTTGATCCTCGAAGCCTGCGAAAATGCCGCGTGGGAAGCCGGTTTCACACGCCTGGAGATGGGCGCGACGTTGAGCGGCGTTGCATTTTACAAAGCCAAGGGGTACACGGCCGTCGAGAACCAGCACGTTCCGCTCGGCAACGGAGAGACGCTGGCAATTGTGAGGATGGCAAAAGAGTTTTAAAAAATGGATCTGATAGCGGTTCCGCCCTTATTTTTTCTGCTTAAATCTGCGCCCGGCGACCTCGAATTTTCCGTTTAGTACCATGTTGATCGCTTCCGTATAAGCGATGTGCTCCTGCTCAAGAATGCGCGCCGCCAATGACCGTTCATCGTCGCTGTCGAGCACAGGCACAGTTTTCTGCACAATGATCGCTCCATGGTCAAGCTCTTCGTCGACAAAGTGCACAGTGCAGCCGGAGACTTTTACTCCGTAGGCGAAAGCCTGCTCCTGGGCTTCGAGTCCGGGAAATGCGGGGAGCAGCGAGGGATGGATGTTGAGGATCCGCCGGGGAAACTGCTGCACAAACCATGGCGAGAGCAGCCGCATATAGCCCGCGAGGCAAACCAGTTCAACGCCGTGCTGCTTCAATGCCGCGACAATTTCGCGGTCGTGCTCTTCGCGCGGTTTGCCCTTTGATGGAATCGCAATCGCGTTCAGTCCGCGCTCGCGCGCCGTGGCAATCCCGGCCACATCGGGCTTGTTTGAGATGACAAGAGAAATGCGCGCGTCGGGAATGCGCCCCGCGTCGATGCTATCCGCGATGGCGACGAAATTCGAGCCGCGTCCGGAGAGGAGAATGCCGAGGGAATGCATTGCTTCAGTTGTAAATAACCTTGCGCTCGCCCTTCACGATGCGTCCCACGGTAAAAGCTTTCTCGCCTACGCGTTCGAGCACCGTCTGGGCTTTCTTGAATTTCGCCAGGGGCACCACCATCAGCATGCCCAATCCCATGTTGAAAGTGCGCATCATTTCTTCTTGAGAAACGTTGCCGAGTTCGCGCAGATGCTCAAACAACGGAGGCACCGGCCACGAACCCAAATCGATTGCCGCAGCGGTTCCGCGAGGCAGCACGCGCGGAAGATTCTCTGTAATGCCGCCGCCAGTGATGTGAGCCAGAGCCGAAACGCACTGGGCGTCGATCAGCTTTTTCAGCGCCGGCCAATAGCTCTTGTGGGTGCGCATCAGCTCGTTGCCCACTTTATTTTTGATCTGGTTCACGTAATCGTCAGGCCCGTAGCCGGCTACTTCAAAAAGCAGCTTGCGGGCCAGGGAATATCCATTCGTGTGCAGGCCGTTGGAAGCCATGCCGAGCACTACGTCGCCAATCTGCACATCCTTGCCGGTGATGATCCGGTCTCGCTCGACAACGCCCACAATAAATCCCGCCAGGTCGTACTCGCCGTCGGGATAAAATCCCGGCATCTCCGCCGTCTCACCGCCGATCAGCGCGCAGCCGTTGTGCTTGCAGGCGTCGGCGATGCCTTCGACCACTTTTTCGGCGATGGCCGGTTCAAGTTTGCCGGTCGCCAGGTAATCCATAAAAAACAGCGGAGCCGCGCCCTGCACGGCGATATCGTTGACGCAGTGGTTCACCAAGTCCGCGCCCACGGTCGAGTGCAATCCCATCTCAAACGCGACTTTCAGCTTGGTTCCCACGCCATCCACGCTCGACACGAGCACCGGGTCGACATATTTGGTCTTGTCCACGGCGAAAAGCCCGCCAAAGCCGCCAATTTCGCTGAGCACGCCGCGTGTGAAGGTTTTGTGCGCCAGATACTTGATGCGCTGTTTGGTGCGGTTTGAGCGGTCAATGTCGACGCCGGCGTCGGCGTAGGTAACGGGCGTTGTAGTGGATGTGGGTCTTTTCGCCACAGTTCTGGGATTCTCTTTCTTAACTGCTTTGTGGGAAGATGCTGGATTCCTCGGGAAGCTGAAAGCTACCAAGGCCGCTCATTGTAGCATGATCAAACTGTGGGTTTCTTTCTGTGCTCACGCTAAAAGAATCGTCAGTCTCTAAAAGACACACCCCAACCTCATCCACAGGCGCGCACGCCCGCTCGTCACTCGGGACAACTACTATCGCGCGATAAAATCCGAAAAGAAGTACGCGAACAGCCCGAACAATGCCAGCCCAGAAATACCGTATGCGGTTAGAACCCAGGCGCCGCGTCCAGCAAAATGGCGGGTATGTGACGATTCTGAGTGCGATTGTTGTGAAACCGAAGGAGAGACAACAGGGGCCCGATCTTCCATGCCAGAATACCTCCGAACGGAAAGATCGTGGCGCAATTACGTTATGCGTCACGCCTGCCCGGCGACGTGGCCGGGCAAGACTATCTGGGCGGAAGTTTACTACGATTTGGCGGCAAAAAAGCGAAAAAATGTGATTCTTATCACCTCTTCTGTGGACCTGCCGCGATCGACTATCCCCTCATCTACTTTGGGAATCATCCCTAAAAGGCCTTACTATTACCCTATGCGTCGTTATCTTTTGCCACTTTGCGCGGTCTGTTTGATTACGGCTGTTTCTCTTCCGGCCCAGTCGCCCCAGGCTCCCTCGAGTTCATCCGTTCCAGCGAAAGCGAACAATGCAGCCGAAGCTGCGCAAACCAATCAGGCCGGCATCGCACCGGCGCCCAAACCCGCCGCGCACGACTATTCCCAAGAGGCCTTCGTCGTCGAGCAGTACCGCTCGACCTACCGTTTCGAAAGTGATGGCACAGGCCGGCGCGAGACCGTCGCCCGCATTCGCGTACAGAGCGAAGCCGGCGTGCAGCAGTGGGGACAAATTCAGGTGGGCTACAACTCTGCCAACGAACGCGTGGAAATTTCTTACGTGCGAGTGATCAAGGCCGACGGCAGCATCGTCAAAGCTGGCGAAGATTCAGTGCAGGATTTGACCGCGCCCGTGGAACGCGAAGCGCCCGTCTACACCGACTACCGGCAGAAACACATCACCGTCCCCGGCCTGCGGCCCGGCGAGATTCTGGAATACGACATCGTCACCGTGATTCACACTCCACTGGCGGCCAACCAGTTCTGGACTGAATACGACTTCGACAAGAACAACATCATGCTCGACGAAGAAGTCGACGTCGATGTTCCTGCCGACCGCCCGATAAAGATGAAGAACAAGCCGGGGCTCGATCCGAAGATCACCGATGCCAATGGCCGACGAATCTACCACTGGGCCAGTTCACACCTCGAGCGCGAGGACGACAGCAAAGACACCAAAGCGGAGAAAGATAAGAAACAAAAGCAGAAAAAATCTGACGAAGAGCGCCCCGACATTCAACTCACCACCTTCGTCAGTTGGGAGCAGATCGGACGCTGGTACGCCTCGCTCGATAAAGACCGCCGCGCGCCGTCGCCTGAAGTTCGCGCCAAAGCCGAAGAGCTCACAAAAGGGATGGACAATGAACTAGACAAAGTTCAGGCGCTGTACGATTACGTCGCGAAAAACTTCCGCTACGTCAGCTTGTCGCTTGGCCTTGGCCGTTATCAGCCGCATGCCGCCAGCGACGTGCTCCACAACCAGTACGGCGATTGCAAAGACAAGCACACGCTGCTCGCTTCCTTGCTGGAGGCCGAAGGCCTGCACGCTTCTTCGGTTCTGATCAACTCCACCCGCAAGCTCGATCCGGATGTTCCTTCGCCCTCGCAGTTCGACCACGTCATCACCATGCTGCCCATGGGTAAAGAAGAAGTCTGGATGGATACCACCAGCGAAGTTGCGCCCTTTCAGCTATTGGCTTACACGCTGCGAAATAAACTTGCGCTGGTAATTCCGGTCGACGGCACGCCGCATCTCGAAGAGACGCCCGCCGGTACGCCTATGCCCGACAGTGAAATTTCCGAGGTCGACGGCGAAGTCAACGAGATTGGCAAGCTCGAAGCGCACGTCCACTACACGTTTCGCGGAGATGAAGAACTCATGTTGCGCTCCGTCTTCCGGCGCGTGCCCGAATCGCAATGGCAGCGCGTGGTTGAAAACGTCAACGCCGGGATGGGCGGCGAAATCTCGCATGTGAAGATCAGCGATCCTGCCGCAACCCGCGAGCCCTTCACCATGTCCTACGACGTAGCGAAGCCGAATTTCCTCGACTGGTCGAAGAAGAAGTCAGACCTCCTGCTGCCGCTCTGCCAGTTCAACCTGCCCGATCTCGGCAATGGCGACGACGATAGTGACGCCGACGCTGAACCTCTAAAGCTCGGCCCCAAGGCCGAATACACCTACAAAATCACTCTGCAACTGCCCGCAAAATATACTGCACGCGCTCCGCTGCCTTTTTCACTCAAGCGCGACTACGCCGCGTATCAGGCAACTTATACGCTCCAAGGTTCCACCTTCACCGCCGCCCGCACGTTGACGGTACGCCAGGATGAGATTCCGACCCAGCGAGTCAGCGACTATCAAGCCTTTCGCCATGCCGTCGGCTCCGATCTTGGCCAGGTCCTCTCCGTCGAAAATACCGTCGCCGGGCCGGCCGCGCCGCCCGCCGACATGAAAGCCGACGAACTGGTCGAAAGCGCCCGCGCCGCCATGTCGAGCGGAAATTTCGCCATGGCCGTTCAAGTCCTCAAGCGTGCCACGGAAGTTGAACCCAAAAATAAATATGCGTGGAACGCGCTGGCGGCGGCCTATCTTGGCATGCGCCAGAATGACGACGCCATCGCCGCGCTTCACAAGCAGATCGAAATCAATCCCTACGACGAATGGGCCTACAACGCCCTTGGCCGCGCCTATTGGCAGGAGCGCAAGTACGACGATGCTGTTACCGCCTTTAACAAGCAGCTCGAAATTAATCCCCTCGACAAATCGGCCCACGCCGGGCTCGGCGCAATGTATTCCGAGTGGCACAAATATGATCTGGCCGCGCCCGAGCTCGAAAAAGCCGCCTCGCTTACGCCGGACAATCCCGAACTACAGGTCAGCCTGGGCGATGCGTACCTAAACCTCGGCCAGGATGACAAAGCTCTTGCCACCTTCGACCATGCCGTAGAAATCTCTGCGACGCCGCTGGTATGGAACAACATCGCCTATCAGCTTTCGCTGAAAAAAGCTCATCTCGACCGCGCCCAGCAATACGCCGAATCGGCCGTCTCAGCCACCACCGCGGCGTTGCGCAATCTTTCGCTCGACCGCCTAACGCCGCAGGATTTGCCGCTGGTGCCGTCGCTCATCGCTTATTGGGACACGCTGGGCTGGGTTTATTTCAGCGAAGGCAATTACGATAAGGCGGAGAAATACGTCGCGGCCGCCTGGAGCCTTGGCCAGCACGGCGAAGTCGGCGACCACCTCGGCCAGATTTACGAAAAAGAAGGAAAGAAAGATCGGGCCTTGAGCACCTACGAACTCTCGCTTGCCGGGCTGCGACCGATCCCGGAGACGCAGGAAAGAATCGATGCGCTGCGAAAAACAGACGCCAAGGCGGGTGCCAAAAGTGATTTGAAGAGTTCAGCGAAAACGGAAGGGACGCTGCAGCGAGCCAAAGAGAATCTGCAATCTCTACGCACCATCGACCTGGGCAAGGCCAAAGAAGCCGGCAGCGCTGAATTCTTCGTCCTGCTCAATGGAGGCGCAAGCACTCCCGTGAAAGCTGAATCCGTGCGCTTCGTCAGCGGCGACGACAAGCTGAAAATCTTCTCCGACGCGCTCCGCACCGCCGAATACCACGCAACTTTCCCCGATGACGTGCCGGTGAAAATTCTTCGCCGCGGCACGCTCTCCTGCTCCGCGGCGACCGGCAAGTGCATCTTCGTTCTGATCCTGCCCGATGATGTGCGAACTGTGGACTAAAGGCTTACGCCCTCTAATCACAAGTGCCATCCTGATCGAGCATTGCCTTCGCGAAGCGAAGGCAATGCTCAGTCGAAGGAGCCCTACCGCCGCGGCATGCCCTGATCCGGCGCTAGAGTTCGAGGGTTATCAGTTTCAAAAGTTCTCCTACGCCCACGACTCGGGCAGCTTCAAGTTTTCCTGCCGGGAAATCCTTCTTATTCCCCGTAACAATGAAATCGACCTGCGCCCCTAGAACGCAGGCAATAAATTTATCGTCCTCGGGGTCGGGAGAGACTCGGTTTTCGGGAGGGGGATGCACAAGGTCACCCTTGAGCCGAAGCAAATCGACAGCCGCTGCAATTTCAGCGGGCGAAAAAGAGAACTTGGGCCGTGCCAGCACCTCGGAGTATTCCTTCAGGATTGCTGCCGAAAGGCATGGCCGTACCAGCCCCCGGTTTACGGCAAGCAAAAGCAACGCCTCATTGCCCGAAGGCGAAATTAACGCTGATACGATGACATTGGTTCGATCACTGCCCGAATCACTTTTTCTTCTCGCGCCGGTGCGCCTTAATCTCAGCGTCGATCTCCCGTGGGCTGAGCTTGTCCAGCCCGCGCGCCTTGGCGCCGGCCCAGGCTTTCTCCAGCCATTTTGGGGGCGGCGCAACGGTTTTGATGAAATCCTCAACGCTCATGATGACCACTGCGGGCTCTCCACGCCGGTCAACGACAAAGCGCTCGTTGTTCTCGACGGCGCGGTTCATGATCTGCCCGAACTGCGTGCGGGCGACATGGGCATCGACACGACGTTCCATCCTACACCTCGAATTAATTGATGAATCAATGCATCATACCACCAAGTCCGTAGCGGGCTCTCGTTTCGACGCTGCAAGTCGCAGCAAAGAAAAACCCCGCTTCTCGCAGCCTGCACGAGAAGCGGGGTTGGATCAACTTCAACCGACCTTACTGCACGGTCAGAGTTAGGGTGACGGGATGGGCGGCGGTATTGCCGTTGTTCGTCCCGGCGGTTCCGGTCGCGGTGACCGTTACCTGGTAATTTCCGGCTGGCGTGCTTGGTGCCGGGGGCGGAGTATTCCCGCTGGAGGTGGAACTGCTCGATCCTCCGCAGGCCACCAGCGAGAGCATCATGGTGAGGACTAGCATCCCCAGCACAATACCCGTCCAGCGGCTACGTTTCTTCAAGCTGCCCGCCAGTACCATGCCGAACAAGCCCATGCTGCTCAGGCTCGCCAGCAGGATCGACGTCCCCCGGTTCGGAGCTTGCAGCGCCGCCGAAGTTCCCGTCGTGGTGAGGGTGAGTTGCACGGTTGCCGGCACGATACCCGACAACGTCGCGGTGGGTGGATTGAAGGTGCATGTGGTAAGCGATGGCAACGAGCCGCAGCTAAACGTCACGGTGCCGTTGTAATGGTTGATGGGGTTGACGGCGAGCGTGAACGTGGCGGTTGACCCAGCGGTTACCGTTGCAGTGGTCTGCGAAGGATTCACTGCATAGTCTCCCATTGTGCCCTTGCCGTTGGCGTTGAGCAACACGGTCACACCGGAAAAGTCTCTCGCGGCAGTGACCACGTCGGGCGCGCCGTCGCCATTCACATCGGCGACTACCAAGCCGTAAGCGTAGCTACCGGACGGAAATTCGACCGGATCATAGAACGAACCGTTGCCTTGGCCAAATAGGATGCCGACTGTTCCGTATTCGGAGTTGGTATAAACGAGGTCAGGATTTCCGTCCCCATCAACGTCCGTTACGCTGATATAGGAAGCATACGGGTTCCATGTGGTTGTGGCTTGCAGGGTGCTGGCAAACTGGACGGGAGTCTGGAACGTACCATCGCCATTGCCCAGCGCGACGGCGATTCCCGTTCCCGAATAGTTATCGATGGTCATAGCCAGGTCCATCTTCCCATCTCCGTTGAGGTCCGCGATCACGGCGTCGTAGGGGTTCGCAGGAACCGCGAGGTCAGTTTCACCCTGGAAAGTCCCATCCCCATTGCCGAGCAATATCGCCACATTAGATCCGGACCACATGGGAACGACCAGGTCAAGATTTCCGTCGCCGTTCAAATCCCCGGCAACGATCTTGGACGAGCCCGACGATGTTAGCGTGTAGGGAAACACCGGCTGGAAATTGCCAGTTTTGTCGTTGAGAAGGATTCCGACGTTCCCGTCGTTGTAGTTGATGACGGCGAGGTCGGGGAATCCGTCTTTGTTAAAGTCGCCGGCGACAAGCCCTTGAGAGTTGTAATTGGCGACATCGGTTGCGACGGTCGGTCCCACGGCAAAGGTTCCATCGCCGTTTCCAGTGAATATTTGGACCATCCCAGTGCTATTGTTGGTGGCGGCAATATCAAGCTTTTTGTCGCCATTGAAATCCGCAACGGCTACATATTCCAGATTTCCCGCTCCGTAGTTGATGCCCGGCTGCATGCTTCCGTCAGGCCGCGACAGGAACACGGTAATGCCGACAGTACTGTTGCAGCAGTTGCCCAGAACAAAGTCAGGAACGCCATCGCCGTTGAAGTCGCCCGTGGCAACTTCGTAGCCATAGGCGGACAGGTCGTCAGCGATGGGCGAGTAATAGTCAAGCGCGGCTCGAAAACTGCCATCGCCGTAACCCCTCAAGAACGCGAGGCTGAATACATCGTCGGGTACCAGGATGTCTTGGGATCCGTCGCCATTGAAATCAGCAACGATTGCGGGCGTCCAGGGGTATCCGCCAGTTGCGTATCCCACCGAAGGCACTTTGACGGTGCCATCTCCATTGCCCAATAAAATGGTGACATCGCCGCCATAAACGTTGGAACTGATGATGTCCGCCTTGCCATCGCCGTTAATGTCGGCAACCGTAACTGCGTAGGGATAAACATCTGCATTCGTCGGAAAAGCAGGAACGGCAGTATTCTGCGCGGCTGCATAGTTCTCTCCGGTTCGAAAGCTGCCGTCGCCGTGATTCACATAGACGGTGAGGTTATCGGTGTTGTTGTTTTGGCAGTTGGAGGTAACGATCTCGGGTTTGCCATCTCCGTTAAGATCGCCGGTGGCGAGGCTGCATGCATTCCACAAATCGTATGGAGTGGTGTAGGGAGCGCCAGCGGCGTACGTTGAAGTGGAAGTAGCAAGATAGATCGTCAATTCGTTGCTGTTGGCATCGAGGGCAGCGACGTCGAGAAGGCCGTCCCCGTTCAGGTCGACCAAATTGGCCTGACCGGCCGCACCGGTGAGCGCTACCGAAGTAGGCGTTGCCGAAAACGTCCCGTCGCCATTTCCAAGCAACGTCAGAACGTTGCTGTTCTGTCCGTTCGGGCGGTCAACCACCACCGCATCCAGTTTTCCGTCGCCGTTTACATCCTGCAGCACCCCTCCCGAGACCGAGTTCGGGCTAAGTACGTAATTGTTGCCTTGCGTGAAGGTGCCATCGCCGTTGCCCAGCATCACATCGAAGTTGCTGGTGGTATAGCCGTTGCAGTTGGGACTGTGAATGATCAAGATGTCTTCTATTTTATCGCCGTTCACATCTCCGACCACGAATCCGGCGCAGCCGTCATTTCCCGGTACTGCTGTGAGAACCGGCGCCTGAAACGTTCCATCCCCATTACTCAGTACGACCGAGATAAAGTACGTCCAGTTATTGCTGACGTAATTCCCAACAATCATTACCGCATCTGGTTTGCTATCGCCATTGAAGTCGCCTTCGGATGCCGGCCAATTGCCATTCTCGCCTCCGGCCGGGATCTGTGTCGCGGAGACAAACCCGATCTTGCCTGTGGGCGGATTCGCGGTGAAATGCCTTGCCATCCTGGCGGATGCGCTTTTCGACTGTACCGGGACATTGGAGCCGAACTTGCCTCGAACTCCAGGCTTACTTTGCGCATCGTGAGTCAGCTTGGCAGTCGCCACAGCCTTGTTGGCGTTTAATGGAAAATGAAATTGATTGTGCGAGCTGCTGTTGTGCGGGGTCGAAGAAGCCAGTCCCGGCACGGCGGCGAGGAGGAGAACTGCAAACGGCGAGAGTCGTTTCATGAATCTCTCTTGATCCTTCCAATTTTTGAGGTGAACTGCTTATTGCTGACTAAGAGTGAAGTTGGTTATCGGGAAAACGGGCGGTACCGGCGGTCTGCTACGAGCAGGTGCCAGAATGGAATTTAAGGGAGCATTCCCGATTCGGGAAGGTAACGGAGGTAATCGAGGCTTCTAACTGCCGGTGTGGTGAACATTTGTGTAAGCAGGCCGTTCCAGCCGCAAATCAGCTTGCCGGGAATCCCGCCCAAACCCTTCCAAAACCCCTTGCCACTAGGGCCAACCGGCCCCTTGACCACTGCACCTGGCTCCACTAAAGTCTGAAACTCCGCCGAAGGAGAAAGGCATGTCGCACCACCCTCAACCCGAATACTCAAAGACACCCCCAGTCCCAGCCCGAAACCGAAGCAGGCTGCTTTTCCTCTGCGGACTGGCCTTGGCCGCTCTGTGGGCCTTGGCCGCCCCCGCTCCAGCCCACGCTGGCTCGGGTGGATCGCTGAAACTTGGCGCGGTTACCAATCAGAATGCCGCGGCCTGCTCCGGGGACGAGTGGGTTTCCTACTCCAGCCACGGCACCACCTACAACATGACCTGCGCTTCTGCGACGCTCAGCGGATGTTCAAACGTTCAGGATGTGAACTTCACCTACGGCCAACTCATCCCTTCCGGCACAGTGAACGGCCTCATTGTTTTCATGGACGGTGGCGGAGGAACCACCCCCGCGTTCGAAACCGACGAATACGACATGCTGCAGCACTACTTTGCGCAGGGTTACGGCGTGGTGCAGATTGCCTGGAACTCCGACTGGGAGCAGACTTTCGACGCCAACATTCAGAATGCCGCGTGCCGTCCCGCGACGTTCTTGAACTACGTCTATAACAACATCTATCAACCGCTTACCCAGGGCCGGCACGGCAACCCCAACGCAGGTATGTGTGCGCAGGGATTCAGCGCCGGCTCCGCCGCCATCGCCTACTCGCTGGCCTACTACGGCGCGGGCGATTATCTCGACAATGTCGAGATGCTCTCGGGCCCGGTGCTTAGCGATATCAAACAAGGTTGCGAGGTGCCAAGGGCCTCCGCGGTCACGGTTTGTCCCCAGGGACAGTTCGGGTGCCGTCTGGGCGATGACAAGCCCTGGACGCTTTCTCCAAGCTATGTGCAGTTCGACGCTGGCATGGTAGGTTCGTGGACCAACGATTCCAGCTGCCAGAGCGGCAACCGGACCTCGGGTGATTCAAACTCTGCGTGGCTGGCCCAGAGCATTGTCGATGACAATAATGGAGGTGCGCCCACCTTCAATTACCCGAATACATCCATGAGCGGGTGGCTCTGCCGCAGCCTGCGCAATCTGGCCTCGGATTGCGCCACAAATCCCAACGATTATCAGAACTGCCCCAACAACTCGAGCACGCAAGGGCAGCTCTTCTACAAGAACATTACTCGCGACGGTGCGCCGCCGGTTTTTAACGTCTACTCGGTGGATGGATGCGAAGGCCCGGAAGGAGTGTCGGAAGGAACGGTCGACGCGCTCACGGGGCGCGGCCAGGCCCCTCAGGCAGAAGTGGCGATTGAAAACGACATGACCGCCCAGTGTTTCCACTCCCGGTTCCGGTGAAACGGGAAGCCTCGAGGAGATTGTCGTGCTGAGCGAAGCATTTGCTTCGCGAATCGAAAGCAATGCGCAGTCGAAGGATTCCTAGCAGCCTGCACCACCGTCAGCTTTGTGGGATCTCGCTATACATCCTGGGTGGAGTCGCGTTCCAGCTCATACCTACAAGCCAGCCTCAGTACCAGATCCTCCCGCCAATGTGCGCCGGCGATCTGCAAACCAATCGGCAGGCCGTTTTTCGTAAAGCCACACGGCACCGAGATAGCCGGCAGCCCCCACACATTGAAGGGTCGGGTATTGCGCAGCAACCTCAACTCCGCGGGCCGCAGCGCACCTGGATCTTTTCTGAGATCCGCAATCGCCGGCGCAGGAATGGGAGTTGTCGGAGTGATCAGGAGATCCACTTCGGCGAAAAAGTTGTGAGCTCGTTGCCGTTCCTCATCGAGTTCGCGCCGCCGGCGAATATACTCCGCGGCAGAGATTTTCTCTCCCGAGCGGATGCGCCGCAGCGTCTCCGGCTGATAAAGCTCGGGCCAGCGCGCAACATTTTCGGCGTGATAAGCGAAAGATTCAGCCGCTTGCACGGTGCGATCTTCTGAGACCTCGATCTCAACGTCGCGCATCTCGGCTACCAGAGTGCCAATTACCGCCAAAGCCCGCTCCACAGCCGCGCGAACTTCTTCGTCGAGATCGTCATAAAAATATTTGCGGGGAATTCCAACGCGCAGCTTCTTCGTGGAAACGTCCAAACCGGAAACGTGATCGGCAACCGGAACATTCATGCTGCCAACATCGCGCGCGTCGTATCCCGCGGTCGCCTGCAACACAATTGCCGCATCGGAAACCGTCGCGGCTAGCGGACCGACGTGGTCGAGCGACCACGAGAGCGGGATCACCCCACGCGCGGAAACCCGCCCGTAGGTCGGTTTGATTCCCACGCAGCCGCACAGCGCCGCCGGTTCGCGGATCGATCCTGCTGTGTCACTCCCAATCGCCGCGTAGCAAAGTCCCGCAGCCACTGAAGCCGCCGAACCGCCCGAGGACCCTCCTGCAATGTGCGCCGCATCGCGCGGATTGTGCACATCCCCGAAAAAGCTGACCAGGGAACTGCCGCCGTAAGCGAACTCGTGCAGATTATTTTTGCCGACAATCACTGCACCCGCCTGCCGCAGGCGACGTACGACTTCGGCGTCTTCGCTGGGAACGCGGTTCGCAAGTAGCTCACTCGCGGCCGTCGTGCGTATTCCCGCCGTGTCGATCAAGTCTTTCAATGCGACAGGAACGCCATGCAGCGGCCCGCGCCACGCTCCGCGCATGATTTCATCCTCCGCAACCCTCGCCTCCGCGAGCGCAGAATCGGCCATCACCGTAATGAAAGCATTCAGCGTGGGATTCAGCTTCTCGATGCGGTCCAGGCACAAGCGCGTGACCTCGACCGGAGAAATTTCCTTCCGCCGCAGGCGTGCTCCAAGATCAGCGATGGTTTCTGCAATGGGCATGGGCGAATTTATTGTAGTGGCTGGGAGCTGGCTGTTTTGTTAACCACGAAGGACACCAAGTATCACGAAGGAAATCCAGCTTGCTTCTTTACTTCGTGAACCTTCGTGTCCTCTGTGGTTCATGTTTTTTCCGCTCCTAAGAAAGGCAACCAACAGTCCAAGCCTATAATCAAAAAGCTGTTTCCATCCGGAGGTCCAGCCATGGCGGAAATGACAATTGCTCCAGTCGCCTCTCACGGTTTTTTTGTCGACGGCCGCTGGGTAGAGGAGGGAGATATTGTTGAAGTGCGGGCTCCTTACGATGGCAGCGTGATTGCCCGGGTCGTTCAAGCGCGTCGCGAACATGCCGAAGCTGCCATCGCCGCCGCCGTGAAAGCCTTCGGTACCACCCGCCGCTTACCTGCCTTCGAGCGCCAGCGGGTGCTGCGCCGCGTGGCCCAATCGATCTCCGAACGCCGCGACGAGTTCTCCCGCACCCTGGCGCAGGAGGCGGGCAAGCCCATCAAGCTTGCGCGCATCGAAGTCGACCGCACGGTCTTCATCTTCAACGTTGCCGCCGAAGAAGCCACGCGCATCTACGGCGAGTATCTGCCGCTCGACTGGCAGGAATCGACCGCCGGCCGCTGGGGCATGGTGAAGCGCTTTCCCATCGGCCCCATCGCCGGCATCACGCCCTTCAACTTCCCGCTGAATCTGGTCTCCCACAAAGTGGCTCCCGCCATTGCGGCCGGCTGTTCGATGGTACTCAAACCCGCGCCCCAGACGCCGCTCTGCGCGTTGCTTCTGGCGGAATGCATCCAACAGGCAGGATGGCCCGATGGCGGTCTCAACGTTTTGCCTCTTTCGAACGAGGACGCCAGCCTGCTCGTGACCGACGAGCGCATCAAGCTCATCAGCTTCACCGGCAGCGTGCCCGTGGGCTGGGACATCAAACGCCGCGCCGGAAAAAAGAAAGTGGCGCTCGAGCTCGGCGGCAACGCCGGTGTAATTGTGCACAGCGACGCAGATATTTCTTATGCAGCCGAGCGCTGCGTTACCGGCGGCTTCGGCTATGCGGGACAGACCTGCATCTCGGTGCAGCGTATTTTGGTCGAGCACTCGGTGTATGGAAAATTCCTCGATCTTTTTGTTGAAGGCGCGAAACAGCTGAGGACGGGTGACCCCATGGAAGAATCCACGGACGTCGGCCCCTTGATTCGCGAGAGCGATGCCATTCGCGTTACGCACTGGGTTGAGGAATCCATCCGCGCCGGTGCACGCCTGCTGTGCGGCGGCGGCCGCAAAGGTTCGATTGTCGAGCCGACAGTGCTAACCGGAACCAAGCCTGAGATGAAAGTGAATTGCCAGGAGATTTTTGGCCCGGTCGTAACCGTCGAACCCTACCAGACTTTTGATGAGGCCCTGCGCCGCATCAACAATTCAAATTACGGATTGCAGGCGGGCGTCTTCACGCGCGATGCAAAACTTCTCTTTCAAGCCTTCGACGAACTCGAGGTCGGCGGCGTCGTCGCGGGAGACATTCCATCCTTCCGCATCGACCAAATGCCCTACGGCGGGGTAAAAGATTCCGGCTTGGGCCGCGAAGGCTTGCGCTATGCCATTGAAGAGATGACTGAACCCAAGTTGTTGGTGATGAATCTGCGATGAAAAAACAGTTCGGCTGCCCGACAAGCCATGCGCAATTCGCCTTCCGTATTCTGCAAAGTTCCTTTTTGAAAAAAATTTCGCTCAAACGGCTCCAACACGCGACAACTCATCACGAAATATTTATAATCTTCTGTTCTTATAGGGCGAGCGAGAAAAAAATTGTCGTACTTTTTCTTGTACCCTGGCCTTGAAATCTTCATCATCTTTATAGCCGAGCCGTTTATTTCCGCATTATTTGAAGTGCGTACGTAAGCATGTCGCAGATCTTTCATCGCAGCACGAACACTCTGTCGCGCGCCACCATCTTTGGCGCGGTCTTCGTTGTTGCCGCGCTGGGTTGGGTCGCCATGGAGGTTCAGCGCTCGCCGTACGTAACCTACGCGGGCGTGCGCAAGCCGCAGCCTGTGCCGTTCAGCCATCAGCATCACGTCGCCGGGCTGGGCATTGACTGCCGTTATTGTCACACTTCGGTTGAGACTTCGAGTTTCGCCGGCATCCCGCCCACCAAGACCTGCATGAACTGCCACTCGCAGATCTGGACCAATGCCGCGCTGCTGGAGCCAGTTCGCGCCAGCTACCGCTCGGGCCAGTCGCTGCAATGGACTCGGGTCAACCAGCTTCCCGACTTCGTTTTTTTCAATCACAGCATCCACGTGACAAAGGGCGTAGGCTGCAACACCTGCCACGGCCCCGTCGACCGGATGCCGCTGATGTACCAGCAGGAGTCGCTGCAGATGGAGTGGTGCCTGAGTTGCCATCGCGCGCCCGAGAAAAACCTGCGCCCGCGCGATCAGGTATTCAATATGCGGTACGAGCAGCCGACGGCTGCGAAGCCGGTGGTAGTCGATGGCCAGAGTTTTACGGATCAAACTGAGCTGGGATCGCTGTTGGTAAAAAAGTACAACGTGCGCAGCGTGCGCGACATTACGAGTTGCAACACGTGCCATCGGTAAGAGCGAACTATGAGAGCTTGTCATCCTGAGCGGAGACTTTGCTTCGCGAAGCGAAGCAATTCGGAGTCGAAGGACCCCTGCATGCTTGTACATCTTCGCGGCGGATGCAGGGCGTTCTCACTGGGACTTCGGCGGCGGCGTGAGAATGCCTCGCGGTTTTCATGGAGTTCCGCGGGTGCTATAGGGGTCCTTCGACTGCGCGAGACTTCGCTTCGCGAACTCTCGCTGCGCTCAGGATGACAACATTTTTTGTGCGTGCGGTGAGTTCGCAATCTGTAATTGAAAATGAAGAACGAAAACGAAAAAAACGGCGCCAAGCGCGAAGATGTTTGTCCGGGCTCTAAGGACAAGCTGAACTTGGCCGCAGTCCGCGCCGAGATCGAAAATGCCGACGCGAAAGTCACCGGGCCGGAGTACTGGCGCTCACTCGAAGAACTCGCCGGCACGCCTGACTTTCAGGAAGCCCTGCACCGCGAATTCCCCAAAGGCGCTTCCGAGTGGGTGGATTCGGTTTCGCGCCGCGGCTTTTTGCAACTGATGGGTGCATCGCTCGGCCTCGCCGGAATGACCGGCTGCGTGCGCCTGCCGCTCGAGCCGATCGTCCCTTACGTGCGTCAGCCAGAAGATGTGATCCCCGGTCGCCCTCAGTTCTACGCCACGGCGATGACGCTCGGCGGCTACGCCAGCCCGCTGCTGGTTGAAAGCCACATGGGGCGCCCGACGAAGATTGAGGGCAACGACAAGCATCCCGCGTCGCTCGGCGGCACCGATATTTTTGCGCAGGCCCATGTTCTCGGCCTGTACGATCCCGACCGCTCACAGAGCGTAGTGTCGATGGGCGACCAGCGGTCGTGGCAATCATTTATCACTGCGATTCGCGGTCCGCTGAGCGCTCAGAAAGCGGTGCAGGGCGCGGGCATTCGTATTCTCACGCCGACCATTCCTTCGCCCACGCTCGCCGACCAGTTGCGCACTTTCCTGAAGATTTATCCCCAGGCCAAGTGGCATGTGTATGAGCCGGTGAATCGCGATAACGTGCTCGAAGGCGCGAAAATGGCCTTCGGCCAGCCAGTCGAGACGCGCTACGATTTTTCAAAGGCCGACGTAATCGTCTCGCTCGACGCCGACTTCCTTTATGCGGGTTTTCCGGGGAATGTCCGCTACATCCGCGACTTCGCCAAGCGCCGCAATCCCGATGGCAGGATGAACCGGTTGTATGTGATCGAGAGTTCGCCGACCACGACGGGGGCAAAGGCGGATCATCGGCTGGCGGTTAAGGCTTCGATGGTCGAGGCTTTTGCGCGAGTGCTGAATCAAAACGGAGAAGTCTCGGCTGAGTATGCCAGCTTTGTAGAATCCGCAGAGTCCGATCTTCAGGCTCACAATGGCTCAAGCCTGGTGATTGTGGGCGATCATCAACCGGCAGTTGTCCATGCGCTGGCTCATTCCATGAACCAAGCGCTGGGCAATGTGGGCAAAACCGTTTTCTATTCCGATCCCGTCGATGCGAACCCCGTCAATCAAACGGAATCGATCAAAGATCTGACTGCCGATATTCACGCTGGCAAAGTTGATCTGCTCGTGATTCTTGGCGGCAATCCTGCTTACGATGCGCCCGCCGATCTCGACTTCGCCAACATCCTCAAGAACGGCAAGATTCCGCTGCGCGTTCATCTCGGCCTTTATCAGAACGAAACCGCAGAGCTATGTCAGTGGCACGTCAACCAGACTCATGAACTCGAAGCGTGGGGCGACGCTCACGCGTACGACGGAACCGTTAGCATTATCCAGCCGCTAATTGCACCGCTCTACAACGGCAGGAGCGCCGTCGAATTTGTCGCGTTGCTCAACGGCCAAGCCGACACTGCGGGCTACGATCTTGTCCGCGCTTATTGGCAAAAGCAGCACGCGGGTGCAGACTTCGAGCAGTTCTGGCGCAAATCTTTGAACGATGGCTGGGTTGACGGAACCACGTTTGTGTCGAAGTTGGCGGCAAAGACGGGCAATTCCGCGCCCGCTTCTTCGGCAAGTTCCGATCCCAACGCCATCGAGCTCAACATCCGCCGCGACCCCACCATCTACGACGGACAATTCTCCAACAACGGCTGGCTTCAGGAATGTCCCAAGCCGATGAACAAGCTCACCTGGGACAACGCTGTGCTCATCGGCCCCAAGATGGCGGAGCGGTTGCAGATCAAAACCTGCGACGTAGTCGAGCTTGAGCTGAACGGCAAAAAAGTTACCGGTCCGGTCTGGGTGCAGCCCGGGGTTCCCGACAACTCAGTCACGGTGACTCTCGGCTACGGTCGCAAACGCGCCGGACGCGTCGGCACCGCGCAGGGCTTCGACGCGTATCCGTTGCGCACTTCGTCCGCGCCGTGGTTTGCCAGCGGCCTGCAAATTCGCAAGACCGGCGAACGATATGTGCTCGCCTCAACCCAGGGCTACCAGTCGATGGATACGCCGAACGGCGATCATCGCCCGCTGGTACGCGAGGCCACGCTCGAGGAATACCACAAGAATCCTGACTTTCCGCATGAGGAAGAAAAAGAGCCGGCGCCCGGCCTCACGCTCTACAAGCCCTATCCATATAAAGAGGAAGAGTACGCCTGGGGCATGGCGATCGATCTGAACTCCTGCGTGGGCTGCAACAACTGCATGATCGCCTGCCAGTCGGAGAACAATATTGCGGTGGTCGGCAAAGAGCAGTGCGCCATCGGCCGCCACATGCACTGGATTCGCATCGACACCTACTATCACTATCAGGACCCGGCAAGCTACGACCGCGACAATCCCAAAGCGTTCTTCCAGCCGGTGCCGTGCCAACAGTGCGAAAACGCGCCCTGCGAAGTGGTCTGCCCGGTGGGCGCGACCAACCACTCAAGCGAAGGACTGAACGATATGGTCTATAACCGCTGCGTGGGAACGCGCTATTGCTCGAACAACTGTCCTTATAAGGTGCGGCGATTTAATTTCCTGCTCTTCCAGGATTGGACCACGCCGCAATACAAGATGATGCGCAATCCCGACGTCAGCGTGCGCAGCCGCGGCGTCATGGAAAAGTGCACCTACTGCGTGCAGCGCATCAACGAACACAAGATCGACGCCGAAACCGCCTCGGTACGCGAAGGCAAGACGATCAGAGCCGGCGAGGAGTTGCAGACCGCGTGCCAGCAGTCTTGCCCCGCGGGCGCAATTATCTTCGGCAATCTCAACGACCCGGAGAGCAAGGTTTCAAAGTTGAAAGCGCAGTCGCGCAATTACAGTCTGCTGGGCGAGTTGAACACGCGCCCCCGGACGACGTATCTGGCGGAAGTGAGCAATCCGAATCCGGAGATGAAGAGTTAAAAGGCGGCTTCCGGCTTCCGCTATCCGGTTTCCGGACGGCGGATCGCGGGAGCCGGAAGCCGAGATAGCAATGGACGAGCAATACAAAATGACGGTCGACGCGCAACGCGCTCCGGTGATCGAGCCCGGCCATACCTTCGGCACGGTCACGGAAAAAATCAGCGCCATCGTGCTCACGCGCCCCGCCTCGAACGGATGGTTCCTCGGCTTCGGCATCGCCTTCATGCTGACCATGATGATGCTCTACGCCATCGGCTACCTGGTGCTGAAGGGTATCGGCATCTGGGGCGATACCATCCCGATCGGGTGGGGATTCGCCATAGTCAATTTCGTCTGGTGGATTGGAATCGGCCACGCCGGCACGCTGATCTCTGCGATCCTTTTATTGTTGCGGCAGTCGTGGCGGAATTCCATCAACCGCTTCGCTGAAGCCATGACGCTGTTCGCCGTGGCCTGCGCCGGAATTTTTCCCGCCATCCACGTGGGTCGCCCGTGGCTGGCCTATTGGCTGTTTCCTTACCCCAGCACCATGGGCGTGTGGCCGCAATTCCGCAGCCCGCTCATGTGGGACGTCTTCGCCGTCTCCACCTACGCCACCATTTCGGCGCTGTTCTGGTTCATCGGCCTGATTCCCGACATGGGAACCCTGCGCGATCGTGCCACCCACCCCGCCGCGAGAATGATTTATGGCATGCTTTCGCTGGGCTGGCGGGGATCGGCGCGGCACTGGCATCGCTACGAGACCGCATACCTTTTATTAGCCGGTTTGGCGACGCCGCTTGTCCTTTCCGTGCACACGGTCGTCAGCTTCGACTTTGCTATCGGCATCGTCCCGGGCTGGCATACCACGATTTTTCCTCCCTACTTCGTCGCCGGCGCCATCTACTCCGGATTTGCCATGGTGCTGATGCTGGCCATTCCGATCCGCAAAATCTACGGCCTGGAAGATTTCATCACCGAGCGCCATCTGCAAAACTCCGCGAAGGTGATGCTCGCTACCGGCCTGATCGTGGCCTATGGCTATGGCATTGAAGCCTTCATGAGCTGGTACAGCGGCGACCGCTACGACGCCTTCACCATATGGAACCGCCTGCACGGGCCTTATGCGGGTCCTTACTGGATGCTGCTGACCTGCAATATTTTTGTTCCTCAACTGCTTTGGATCCGAAAACTTCGCACCAGCCCTGTGGCACTGTTCCTGCTTTCCGGAGTCATTCTGGTCGGGATGTGGCTGGAGCGCTTCATCATCGTCGTCGTCAGCCTGCACCGCGACTTCCTTACTTCCTCTTGGGGAATGTACTACCCCACGCGCTGGGACTGGATGACCTACATCGGCACCATCGGCATGTTCCTGGCGGCCATGTTCCTGTTCTTGCGGCTGTTGCCGGCAATTTCGATTTTTGAAATGCGCACCTTGCTTCCCGAGGCGGAGGTGAAGGGCGAATGAAGCGCGAGCGCATTTACGGGATGATGGCCGAGTTCGATTCGGCGCAGGCTTTGGTTGACGCGGCCAAGAAAACTCATGAGGCCGGCTACCAAAAACTCGACGCGTACAGCCCGTTTCCCATTGAAGGGCTGGCCGAGGAAATCGGCTTTTATCACGATGAAGTGCCTTTGGTCGTCTTGATCGGCGGAATCATCGGCGGCTGCACCGGCTACCTGATGCAGTACTGGATGTCGGTGGTCGATTATCCGATTAACGTCGGCGGCAAGCCGTTGCACTCCTGGCCCGCGTTTATCGTCATTACTTTTGAGATGACAATTCTTTTCGCCGGAATCTCGGCGGTTTTTGGCATGCTCGCGCTCAACGGCCTGCCCATGCCGTATCATCCTGTATTCAACGTTCCGCGCTTCGCACTGGCCTCGAAAGATCGCTTCTTTCTAATCGTGTTCTCCTCCGATAAGAAATACGATCCCGCGCGCACCCGCGAATTTCTGGAAGGCCTGCACCCGCGATCGCTCTCGGAGGTGCCCAGCTAATGCCGCGCCTCGATCAAATCTCAGCGGGATCATTAAACAGTGCGTGCGCCAACTCCGGCGATGGGCGCCCCATTCTTGGGCGAACGGTGCGCGAGAGTGGGATTCCACGAGCGCATGAGGCGAGAGTTTTTTCCACGATTGCCATTCTGTTGGCGATTGTAGCCTTCTCCGCCTGCCGCCTCGACATGCACGTTCAGCCGCGCCAGAATCCGCTTTCGCGCAGCGACTTTTACGCCGACCAGCGTTCCGAGCGCCCTCCGGTAGAAGGCACAGTCGCCCGCGGCCAGTTGCACGAAGACGCGTATTTTTATACCGGCAAAGCCGGCAACGGCGCCGGAGACTACATGCCGTTTCCCGTCACCAAACAGGTGCTTGATCGCGGGCGCGAACGCTATAACATTTATTGCTCGCCGTGCCACTCGCTGGTGGGCGATGGAAACGGCTTCATTCCTTCGCGGGGATTTTCGCGCAAGCCGCCGTCTTATCACATCCCCCGGCTGCAAAAAGCGCCGCTGGGATATTTTTACGACGTGATTACGAACGGCTTCGGCATCATGCCCGACTACGCCGCGCAGGTTTCGCCGCAGGACCGCTGGAATATTGTGGCCTACATCCGCGCGCTGCAACTCAGCCAGAACGCTACCAAAGCCGACGTCCCCGCAGGCCAGGCATTCCCCTCTGAGCCGCCGCATTTCCGCAGCCAGCCGGGTTCGGGAGCGACTTTGCCCGCGATCGACCGAGCAGTGACTTCGTCTTCCGAGGGAAGTAAATGAGCGCCGCGATCACACCTCGTCTCGATCTGACGGCGCCGGAAGTCGTTCGGAAAATTTCGCAGCGCTCGCTGGTGATCGGAGTCATCTTCGCCGCAATTTCCGGGGCGCTCGCCTTCCTGCGCCCCGATGAGTTCTATCGCGCGTACCTGCTCGGCTTCCTGTGCTGGCTGGGCGTGGCCCTCGGCTCCATGGCGATCCTGATGATTCGCCATCTCACCGGCGGCGGATGGGGCACCATTATTCGCCGCATTCTGGGCGCGGCCATGCGCACGCTGCCGCTGCTGGCGGTTTTGTTTATTCCCTTAATCTTCGGCATTCGCCGCCTCTATATTTGGGCGCAGCCGCTTTCGAATATTCAAGACAAGCATCTGCGCGACCATCTCGAACAGATCACGCAGACCTACCTCACCGTAAACGGCTTCATCATCCGCGCCATTTTTTACTTCGCGGTGTGGAACCTGCTTTCGTTCCTGCTCTCGAAATGGTCTAAGGAAACCGACAGCGCCAACGCGCCGAATAATTCCGGGCGCTTCAAAGCGGTTAGTGGCCCCGGCCTTATTCTCTACGGCTTCACCATCTCTTTCGCAGCCATCGATTGGGTGATGTCGCTCGATCCCAGTTGGATCTCCACCATTTTCGGCTTGATCATTCTTATCGGCGAAGTGCTTTCCGCCATGGCTTTTGCGGTGGTGGTCGAGCGCATCCTGTACAGCTACAAGCCCATGTCGGAGCTGTTGAAGCCCGATTTCGTTCACGACCATGGCAAGTGGATGCTGGCGTTTACCATGGTCTGGGCCTACTTCAATTTCTCGCAATGGCTCATCATCTGGGCGGGCAATTTGCCCGCGGAGATCACCTTCTATTTAAGGCGCATCCAGGGCGGATGGGGGCCGGTGGGGGTGTTTCTGGCAGTGTTCGGCTTCGCCGTGCCGTTCGTCATGCTGCTCTCGCGGCCATTCAAGCGAAACATCCGAAAGCTGGTGTGGCTCGCGGTTTGGATTTTAGTGATACGGTACATCGATTTATTCTGGATTATCGAGCCGAATTTTTCGAAGACTTTCGCTGTCACCGCCGCTGACATCGTTGTGCCCGTCGGAATCGGCGGAATCTGGCTCTGGTATTTTTTCCGCAACCTGGCTGCGTTGCCGCTGGTTCCGGCCTACGACCAGGATGCTCACGAAGTTCTGCAGGCTGAACATCACGTTCATTCGCAGGGGACGCCATGAGCGCCTTGACGAAATACCTGAGAGAGCTGAACACGAGTTGCCAGCGATGACTCACGAGACCAAACACGGAGAGCGGCCAGCCGCGCACGGCAGCTACGAGCATCAGGATCTACAGCCCAAAAGCATCCTGTATTTCCTGCTGGTGCTGGCGGTGGCGACGATCATTTCTCTCTTCCTGCTGAGGGGGCTCTACTCGTTCCTCGATCAACGTGAAAAATCAGGGCAGCCGAAGATGAGTCCGCTGGTCACCAACGTTCCCGAAGATACGCGTCACATCGCTCCGGGCTATCCGCAAACAACTTTTCCCGATCCCAGGTTGGAGGAGGACGAGCGCGGCCAGTTGAACGGAATCATTACTGCCGAAGAGAACCGGCTCTACTCCTACGGCTGGGCCGATGAAAATGCCGGCACGGTTCATATTCCGATCGAACGAGCCATGGATCTGATCGTGGAGCGCGGGCTTCCGGTGCGCACTCAAAATGCGACCGAGGATGCTGCATCGAGTTCGGAAAGTTCGAAGCGCGAATCGAAAACGCCGGGCGCGGGCAAAGGTAAAAAGAAGTGAGCTTTAAGAAGAACAATTCGATTGCGGTTGCGGCCCTGTTGCTAGTTGTCGCCCTGCTCGGCGCTTCCGCCGCGGCGCAGATCAATAGCGGCATGATGTCCCCGCCGGCGAACACGAAGCCGCCGCGATTGCAGAACGTCGGCATCGAGCAGCACCTCGACGCACAGGTGCCGCCTGATCTCGCGTTCCGCGATGAAACCGGAAAGAGCGTGAGACTCGGCGATTACTTCGGCCACAAGCCGCTCATCCTGAACCTGGTTTATTACAACTGCACGATGCTTTGTGGCGAGGCTCTGGCCGGCCTTTCGAGCGCCATGCGCCTAATCAAGTTCAACGTGGGCAACGAGTTTGATGTGGTTACAGTCAGCTTCGATCCGCGCGAGACACCGGAGATGGCCGCGGCCAAGAAAATCGACTACGTAAAGCGCTATGGCCGCGCCAATGCCGCCGCCGGCTGGCATTTTCTCACTGGACAGGCGGAGTCGATTGACGCGCTCACGAAGGCCGTCGGCTTCCAATATCAATACGACCCCAAGAGCAATCAGTACGCGCACGCCACCGCCATCATGGTGCTGACGCCGCAGGGCCGCATCTCGCGCTACTTTTACGGAGTGGATTTCCCTCCAAAAGATTTGCGCCTGGGGTTGGTGGAGGCCTCGCAGGGAAAAATCGGCAATCCGGTCGACGCCATTCTGCTGTATTGCTATCACTACGATCCGCAAAGCGGAAAGTACGGAGCGATGGTCGCGAACATTCTGCGCCTCGCCGGCGCCGCCACCATTCTTTTGCTCGGCGGATTATTTTTTATTCTGTGGTGGCTTGACCGCTCGGTAGCCAGGAAGACAGCATCGAAAACGGCAGCAAAGACAAGGTATGCTCAATAATTTTCCATTATGGCCGGAGCAGGCCTCCACGCTGGCACATCACGTGGATGCGCTCTACATCTTCCTGCTCATCGTCACCGGGATGATGGCGCTGGCGGTCTTCGGCTTCGTGGTCTTTTTCGCTGCGCGCTTCCGCCAACGGCCTGGCGTCCGAGCCGAACAGATCGAAGGCTCGCACGCCCTCGAACTGGTATGGAGCGCAATTCCATTCATGATCTTCATGGTCATCTTCGGCTGGGGAGCGCTGGTGTTCTTCAAAGAGCGGACCCCACCCGCAGACGCCACCGAAGTTTACGTGGTGGCGAAACAATGGATGTGGAAGATCGAACATGCCGAAGGCCAGCGCGAGATCAACGAATTGCACGTTCCGGTGGGCCGCGACGTCAAACTCATTATGACCTCGCAGGATGTGATCCACAGCTTTTACATTCCCGCGTTCCGCATCAAGCAGGACGTTCTGCCGGGCCGCTATACCGTGGAATGGTTCCGCGCCACCAAACCCGGTGTCTACCACCTGTTTTGTGCCGAGTATTGCGGCACGCAACACTCGGGCATGGTCGGCGACATCGTGGTGCAGGAACCCGCTCAATACGAAGCCTGGATGAATGGCGGCTCAACCGGACCGCTCTCGGCCAGCGGCGAGAAAATGTTTGCCGAGCTGGGCTGCTCTACCTGCCATCGCACGGATGCTCAAGGCCGCGGCCCAAACTTGCAGGGAGTTTACGGCAAGCCGGTGCAACTTGAAGACGGCCGCACCGTCACCGCCGACGAGAATTATCTGCGCGAGTGCATTCTCGATCCCGGCGCGAAACGGGTGAAGGGCTTCCAGCCCATCATGCCCACTTTCCAGGGCCTCGTCTCTGAAGAGCAGGTTAACGCGCTGGTCGCCTATATCAAGTCGATCTCAGCGAACAAGCCCGCCGAAGGCACAAGCGCGCAGGCTCGCACTCAACCGAATGGAACCCAGGGGCAATAAGTATGCAGATCGCGATCCCACAACCCGTTGAACGCGAGAATTACCTGAACAAAGAGTATGGAGTGTGGTCGTGGTTGCTCACTACCGACCACAAGCGAATTGCGCTGCTCTATCTTTTGTCGATCACGTTCTTCTTTTTCATCGGCGGTTTCTTCGCGCTGCTCATTCGCCTCGAACTGCTCACGCCCGCGGGCGACCTGGTTCAGGCCGATACTTATAACAAGCTGTTCACCATGCACGGCATGGTGATGGTGTTCTTTTTCCTGATTCCATCCATCCCCGCTGTGCTCGGCAACTTCCTCGTGCCCATGATGATCGGGGCCAAGGACCTGGCATTTCCCCGCATCAACCTGCTGAGCTGGTATCTCTACATCATCGGCGGCGCGCTGATGCTGCATTGCATGCTGACCGGCGGCGTCGATACCGGATGGACTTTCTACGCTCCCTTCAGCACCAACTTCACCAACACAAAAATCGTTGAAGCCGCGCTCGCAATTTTCGTCGCCGGTTTTTCTTCGATACTTACCGGCCTGAACTTCGTCGTCACCATCCACCGCATGCGCGCTCCCGGCCTGACATGGTCGAGGCTTCCATTGTTCATCTGGGCCCACTACGCAACCAGCATCATTCAATTGCTGGGTACCCCGGTGATTGCCGTCACCATTGTGCTGGTCGCCGCGGAACGTGCATTGCATCTTGGAATCTTCGATCCTAAACTTGGCGGCGATCCGCTTCTGTTCCAGCATCTGTTCTGGTTTTATTCTCATCCCGCCGTCTACATCATGATTCTGCCCTCGATGGGCGTCGTCACCGAGATCATCGCGTGCTTCTCGCGCAAGCGCATCTTCGGCTACAGCTTTGTCGCATTTTCTTCCATCGCCATCGCCGTCTTCGGCTTCCTGGTCTGGGCGCACCACATGTTCGTTGCCGGAATCTCGGTCTATTCCGCGCTGGTGTTTTCTTTCCTCAGTTACGCCGTGGCGCTTCCCTCAGCCATTAAAGTCTTCAACTGGACGGCCACTCTCTACAAAGGCTCCATCCGTTACGATGCGCCCATGCTTTACGCCTTCGGCTTTCTCGGCCTGTTCACCATCGGCGGCCTCACCGGATTGTTTCTCGCCGCGCTCGGCATCGACGTCCACGTCACCGATACGTATTTCGTGGTCGCGCACTTCCACTACATCATGGTAGGAGGCGCGGTCATGGGATATCTGGGCGGCATGCATTTCTGGTGGCCGAAAATTTCCGGACGCCTCTATCCCGAAGGCTGGGCGCGTCTGGCTGCTTTGATCGTGTTCATCGGCTTCAACCTCACATTCTTCCCCCAATTCGTCCTCGGTTACATGGGCATGCCGCGCCGCTACTACGATTACAGCCACATGCCGGAGTTCCAGGTGCTGAACGTTCTCTCCACCGCCGGGGCCACAGTGCTCGGCGTCGGCTACCTGCTGCCCATGGTTTATTTCCTGTGGTCGATGCGCTACGGCAAGCCGGCATCGGATAATCCATGGAACGCCGCGGGACTGGAGTGGAAGACGGCTTCTCCGCCGCCAACGTTTAACTTTGATGAGGAGCCGGTCGTAACCTGGGAAGCCTACAACTACGAAGAACTGGACGCGCCGCCGCAGACGCAGGAGGTTCCCGTTGCCCGATAGCACCTTAATCGGACTGCATCACGAAGAAGAGCATCATCCGGAGCTTCTGCATCACTTCGCCGATGCGGAGCAGCAGCGCGATGCCTCGAGCCTCGGCATGTGGGTTTTTCTCGCGACGGAAGTCATGTTCTTCGGCGGCCTGTTCTGCGCTTATCTGATTTATCGCCGCTGGTATTTTGGAGACTTCGGCGCGGCCAGCAAATCGATCGACGCAACGCTCGGCGCCACGAATACAGCCGTTCTGATTTGCAGCAGCTTAACGGTTGTGCTCGCCGTCTTGGCCGCGCAGACGGCTCGCCGCACTCTGCTGATTGTTATGCTCGGGCTCACCATGCTCCTCGGCCTTGTGTTCCTCGGCATCAAGGCCAAAGAGTACAAGGACAAATTCGAAGAGCACCACGTTCCCGGCGCGTCTTTCAGTTTCGATCACGTTCCCATCCCCGGCCGTCCCGGCGAGTATGCCAACCCGCGCCACGCCGAAATATTTTTCTCGCTGTATTTCGTCATGACCGGCTTGCACGCCCTGCACATGATTATCGGCCTGGGGATTTTCGCATGGCTCTTCTACATGGCATGGAGGGGACGCTTTACCCCGGAATATCACACGCCGGTGGAAATCGGCGGCCTGTACTGGCACTTCGTCGATCTCATTTGGATTTATTTGTTTCCTTTGCTGTATCTGATCGACCGGCACCCGTGAGGATTGCATGACTGAACACTCAAAATCGTCGCCGCTAAAAATGTACTTCGGCGTTTGGATCACGCTGCTGATCTTCACGTTCGTGACTTACAAAGCTGCGTTTATCGAACTTGGCCGCTTCAACGCCGCCGTGGCATTGGGCATCGCCACGCTGAAAGCGACTCTTGTTGTCCTCTTCTTTATGCACGTCTGGCATGCCAGCGAAAAACTCACCAAGCTGGTGGTAATTGCCGCTCTGTTTTTTCTGATGCTGTTGCTCGGCCTCACAATGGCGGACTACGCCACTCGCCCCTGGAGCTAACCTTCCCTTCTGTCATCCTGAGCGAAGCGCATCGCGCAGTCGAAGGACCCCTACCCGCATCGCGGCTCTCAGCTTTCAAGGGACATTTCGACCAGCGTTCCCGACTTGAGTCGTAACCCCATCCATGTCCCGCCTACTGATCTGCGATATACTCGCGCCGAATGCCAGATTCGCTTGTCCAACTCGCAGCCAAATCCAAATCTGCACATGTTGATGCCACCGGATTAGCTGAAGCCCTCCTCGCTCAAATCCGCGGCGAAGTCCGCTTCGATAATGGTACTCGCGCTCTCTACGCCACCGACGGTTCCAATTACCGCCAGGTTCCCATCGGTGTAGTTCTCCCGCGCGACTCCGACGATGTAATCGCCACCGTCGCCCTCTGCCGCCAGTTCGGCGCGCCGTTGCTTTGCCGCGGAGGAGGCACCTCACTCGCCGGACAGTGTTGCAACGTCGCCGTCATTCTTGATTTCTCGAAGTACATGTCGAAGATTCTCGAAATCGACCCCGCGCGCCGCATCGCCCGCGTGCAGCCTGGAGTGGTGCTCGACACTCTGCGATCCGCCGCCGAAAAGCATCACCTGACCTTCGGTCCTGATCCCGCCACGCACGAGCGCTGTACCCTCGGCGGCATGATCGGCAACAACTCCTGCGGCGTGCATTCCGTCATGGCGGGCAAGACCGACGACAACATCGAAGCGCTCGAAATCCTCACGTATGAAGGCGAGCGCATGACGGTTGGCGCGACTTCGGCAGAAGAACTCGAGCGCATCGTTGCAGCCAGCGGACCTCGGGCTGAAATTTATAACAAGCTGCGAGGCATCGCCTCCACCTATGGCGATCTCGTCCGCCAACGTTTTCCAAATATTCCCCGCCGCGTCTCCGGCTACAACCTGAACCGCCTCCTTCCCGAAAGTGGTTTTCATGTGGCGCGGGCCCTCGTGGGCTCGGAAGGAACCTGCGTTACGATCCTTGAGGCGACGTGTCGGCTCGTTGAAAGTCCGCCTGAGCGCGTTCTGCTCGTCGTAGCGTACCCCGATATCTATCAGTGCGCCGATCACGTTCCCGAGATCATGGCGCACAAGCCGATTGGTCTCGAAGGCTTCGACGATCTTCTGGTCCACTACACGCGCAGGAAGGGAATCAACTCCGAAGGCCTCGCGCTTCTTCCCGCAGGCGCCGGATGGCTGATGGTAGAGTTCGGCGCGGAAACCGCACTGGAAGCCGAATCTCAAGCGAGAGGCTTGATGCAGGCACTTGGTCGCAGCGCAACTCCTCCGGAGATGCGCATCTTCACCGACAAGCGGCAAGCCAAGCGCGTGTGGGAAGTTCGCGAATCCGCTCTGGGTGCGACCTCGCACGTTGCCGGCGAGCCCTTCAACTGGGAAGGCTGGGAAGACGCCGCGGTCGCGCCCGAAAAACTTGGAGGTTATCTTCGCGACCTGCGCAAAATGTTTGCCGCCTACGGCTACAAGGGTTCGTTGTACGGGCACTTCGGCCACGGCTGCGTTCACACGCGCATTAATTTCGATCTGCAATCGAAAGACGGCATCGCGAAGTTCCGCAAATTTATGGAAGAAGCCGCCGACCTCGTCGTCAGCTATGGTGGCTCGATTTCCGGCGAACACGGCGACGGCCAAGCCCGCGGCGAACTGCTTCCCAAAATGTTTGGCCCGGAATTGGTGCAAGCCTTCCGCGAATTCAAAGCGGCGTGGGATCCGCAATGGAAGATGAATCCGGGCAAACTGATCGAGCCTTACAAGCTCGACGAAAATCTTCGCCTTGGCGCCGACTACGCTCCGTGGCAGCCGAAAACAAATTTTCAATTCGCCGCCGATCACGGCAGCCTCGCCGAGGCCACGCTGCGTTGCGTCGGCGTAGGCAAATGCCGCCGCGCCGAGGGCGGCGTGATGTGTCCCAGCTACCGCGTCACGCACGATGAAGAACATTCCACACGAGGCCGCGCTCACCTACTCTGGGAGATGACTCAGGGTCACGGCCAAAAAGACGGCATTATCCGCGACGGCTGGCGCAGCGAAGAAGTGAAGCAGTCGCTCGATCTCTGCCTCGCCTGCAAAGGCTGCAAGAGCGATTGCCCCGTCGGAGTTGACCTCGCGACCTATAAGTCCGAATTCCTTTCGCATTACTACGAAGGCCGCATGCGCCCGCTCAGCGCCTACGCCTTTGGCAACATCGATGTGTTGGCGCGAATCGCCTCGCACGCACCCGGCCTCGTCAACCTCACCACGCAACTTCCGTTTCTGAGAGATCTAGCAAAGTTCGCAGCCGGGATGCCCAGCGAGCGCACGATTCCGGCCTTCGCCCCCGAAACTTTCAAGGCCTGGTTCCATCGCCGCGGACGAGACAAGTTTCAGGAGAGCACCGCCTCAGCTGAAGGCGCCAGGTTCGTATCAGGGCATCGCTTCAGCGATGCCAACCCATGCCTTCAATCGTCCGCCCCTTCAGGGGCTGCGCCGCCCGTGCTTCTCTGGCCCGATACTTTCAACAATTATTTTCAACCTGCAACCGCGAAGGCAGCCGTCGAAGTCCTCGAAGCCGCAGGCTTCCGCGTCATCGTCCCAAGAGCCAACCTCTGCTGCGGCCGTCCGCTCTACGACCACGGCATGCTCGATCGCGCCAAGGCGCTGCTGCTGCAAATTCTCGACGAACTTTCGCCCGAGATCGAAGCCGGAGTTCCCATCGTCGGACTCGAGCCCAGTTGCGTCGCGGTTTTTCGCGACGAACTCGTCAATCTTTTTCCGCATGATGAGCGCGCTCAGGCCTTATCGCGCCAGACTTTTCTGCTGAGCGAATTTCTCGAAACACACGCCGCGCACATCCCGCTGCCCAAACTTCATCGCAAGGCGCTGCTGCACGGCCACTGCCATCACAAATCTCTGATGAAGATGACTGCCGAAGAATCCGTCCTGCACCGCATCGGCGTCGATTTCCAGTCTCCCGCCCCCGGTTGCTGCGGCATGGCTGGCTCCTTCGGCTTCGAGCGCGACAAATACGAGATTTCCATGGCCATCGGAGAACTTGAACTGCTTCCTGCCATCCGCCAAGCTCCGGCCGACTGGCTGATCATTGCCGATGGATTCAGTTGCCGTGAGCAAATCGCGCAAGGTTCGCCGCGCCATGCGCTCCATCTGGCCGAGGTGTTGCAAATGGCGATGAAGGGAGAGAGTCACAACTTAACGGATACTTACCCTGAATCAGCACGAACCCGTCGGCAAAACGCCGAAATCTCCAATTCAATCAAACGAGCAGGATTGGGTCTGGCGCTGTTCGCCGCGGGCGCAGCGTTGTTGTTGAAGGCTGCTAAAAGTCACTGATTCTAAAGTACTTCCTGCGATTCCGATCCGGCAGCCCCTTCTGCCACTCGCCAGATTACCGCGCATTTGGGACAATATAGAGAGTCTCGCCCTGCATCTCCGCATCAGGCAATAAACTCATGGATCACGAACTCACAATCGCACCCCCTACCGTTGGCAAAGTTCCCGCCGAGGCGCTGCCAACCCTGGTGGCATCGAAGCCGCCGGACGCTCCACTTTGTGGCTCGGTGCTGGTTCTGATCCAATTCGACGTTTGCGAAGAGATTCGCCTCGACGAGTTACGCAATATCCTCGGGGCGCGTACAGCCGACGCCAGCTTTAAACATCTCGCGCCTGGATACGTTCGCTACCAGCGCCCTCCGATTGAGGAGGCACTAGAACCGCTCGTCCTCGAAAGCGGCGAACGCCTGCAAGGTGAGATCAAATACTTTGACTACGGCGTGGTCAGCGTAATCTTCGAGCTGCCATTTTCCGGCGATTGGAACAAACTCGTTCAACTCTCCAGCCGCTGGGTTTGGGACACCAACTTCGAAAGCCTCGCCACTCGCATCGTCAAGCAGAAACTCGAGCGTGCCGCTCCCGCGCTGGTTAAGCCTTATACCGCTGAATGGTTAAAGGAAGACTATTTCATCTTCCATCTTCGCGAGATCGCCGGAGCCCCATCGGCGACCGAACTGCTCGCTGCGCAGGGCGACTCGATCTCTCGCGTCGTGCGCGGCGAGACCCAGCCGCTCTCCGATGGCGAACGCCAGGAAATTTTGCAATCGCGCATCTCATACTATCCGCACGATCTGGCCGTAATCGGATGGAACGCGGCTTTCATTTACGACAGTCCAACCGGCGCGGAGACCGCGATTCAACTCTTGCAGTATGCCAACTCGCAGTTGCTCGAGTTCCGCCACTATGACGAATTGCTGACAAAACAGCTCGAAGGCGTCTACGATTTTCTTGATCGCGGAGGCCACGGTCTCTGGTCGCGCTGGCGCACAGCTCGTGCCGCGTCGAAACTGCATACCGTTCTGCTGGACGTAAGCGAACTGACCGAGCGTGCCGATAACGCCATCAAGTTCCTTAGCGACATGTTCTCTGCCCGGCTTTATAAGCTGGCGGCGTTAAAGGTCGGAGTGCCCGACTATAAGGATCTGGTAAAGGAAAAGCTGCAAACCTCCGAAGACCTCTACCGTTTCATGGTGGACGAATTCAACCAGAGCCGCGCCTTCGTTCTGGAGCTGATGGTGGTCGTCATCCTGATCATTGAATTGATCTACTTCTTCCGCGGGAAAGCCATTTAGGTTTCGGATCCTTCCGCCGTCACCGAGACGGGATCTTCGCTTGTCGCATCGAGTCTTCCAGATAGCACGTGATGCTCCCCGGAGGCGTAAATAATGCAGCCCACCGCCAGTAGTCCGCATCCAAGCCCGCACACTCCGATCCAGCCAAAGCGCTGCCACAGCACCGATCCCGCATACGACCCCAGTGAACCGGCGGTAAAATAACAAACCATATAGACCATGTTCAACCGGCTTCGAGCCTCGGGAAGAAGGCCGTAGATTCTTGTCTGGTTCGAAACGTGTCCAGATTGCACTCCAATGTCCAGCAGAATCACTCCTGCGATCAATCCCGCCATATGCCGGCCGAACACATACAAAATTACGAACGACAGCAGGGTCACAATCAGCGAAATCAAGATATTCCGTCTTGCTCCGTAGCGGTCCGCGAGCCGTCCAATGAAGGGCGCGCATATCGCGCCGACAGCGCCCACGAGCCCGAACAAGCCCGCCACCGCGCTGCCGTAGTGGTAGGGCGGAGTTTGCAGGAAAAACACGAGCGTCGTCCAGAAGGCATTGAACGAACAGAAAAAGATGGCTCCTAGCGCCGCCGATTCTCGCAGCACAGGCTGAGTGCGGATCAATCCAAACGTCGTGCGAATTAATCGGAACCAGGATAGCTGCAACTCCGGACGGCTCTCAGGCAGGCCTGCGCGAAACAAGATCGCCAGCAGCAGCATGAGCGCCGAGCCCACGCAATAGATGGCGCGCCATCCCAGCCACGCACCCAGCAGCCCGCTGAAAGTTCGCGCCAGAAGGATGCCAAACAACAGGCCGGCCAGGACGGTCCCCACGGTTGCTCCGCGCTTATGGTGCGCAACCAGATGAGTGGCAAAGGGAACGATCACGTGAACCGTAGCCGTCGTCAGCCCAATCGAAAAACTCGCCAGCGCCAGCCACGGCAAATTCTGCGCGGTCGCCATCAGCGCCAGGCAGATGCACTGTGCCACCAGCAACCACACCACCAGCCTGCGCCGCTCTTTGGTGTCGCCCAGCGGAACAAAAATCAGCATCCCGACCGCGCCGCCAAACTGTGTCAGCATCGCAATCGCCCCAACTTGTGAAACCGAAATCCGAAAGCTGTTCGCGATAATCGAGAGCAGCGGCTGGATATAGTAAATATTCGCCACCACCGCGCCCACGGTGAAAGCCATCAGCCACACTTGCGCCGGGCGTATGTCTACGATTGCCGCGGGCGAAAGGGAATCGCGCCCTCCCGAAGGATTCGAATTGAGATCTTGCTCTGCCTTGACCTGAGACACAGGGTTAAGATGCTTCGGACCCAAAATAGAATTCAGCGATTGGTTTCCATCCCCTCCGCTGGCATGCACCGGCCCAAACGGCATACAATGCTGGATTGAGACCTACAATGTCGCCCACGCCTGAAGATCTAACCACCATCAAAGATGACATGGTCGCCTTCATCGAAGGCCATGGCATGCGCCGCTTCCACGGCTACGTGGACTACGAGGAAGTGCAATGCATCATGTGGGAAACCGGAACTAACCCGGACGGCTGGAAGGATTTCGTGGAACTGGCCAAGGCTTCGGGTGCTCCGTTTCTTACGATGCACTCCTGGAAGCTGGAGCGGGAGGAACTCGACGAACTGGTGCAGCGCCTCATGCACTCCGAATTTTCCGACGGCGACGACGTGGAAGATGCGCGCTGGCTGCGCGCCCATGTTGATAAAGTGGGATTTTTGCAGTTGGGCTGGGCCTATCAGGGTTCGATGTTTCTGTGCGAAGTCAGCACCGAATGGTACGAGCGTTACCAGCGCCTGCTTGAAATGTCGGATGATTTCGGCGGCATCCCCATCGACGAGTCGGATCAGGACGACGAAGGCTAGCCGTGCGCTGGGAGCTGGCCGCCGACGATCCCGTTCAACTGCAAACCCTGGCTGTGGCGCTGGCAGAAGTGCCCGACCTGCGCGCCATTTGCCATCAGAAAAACACTTCTGACAGCGGCTCGCTGCGCACTCTGGCACGCCTTCTGATTCGCCGCGGACTTACCGAAGCCGATGCCGCGGCGCGTTTTCTTTTTCCTTCTGTCGATCACCTGCACGCTTCAGAACAAATGACTGGCGTACGTGCGGCGGTTGATCGCCTCGATGCCGCTATCGAACGCAAAGAGCCAATGCTGATCTACGGCGACTATGACGTGGATGGCACCATGGCTGTGATCATTTTGAAGACCGCCATTGAACTCTGTGGAGGCTCTGCCGATTTCCATGTGCCGCACCGCATCCGCGAGGGCTACGATCTTCGCGATGATGTGATCGAGCGCGCCGCCGCGGCGGGCATTCGCCTGATCATCAGCGTCGACATGGGCATCCGTGCCTTCGCGCCCGCTGAAACCGCGCAGCGGCTGGGCGTGGATTTGATCGTCACCGATCATCACCTGCCCGGACCGGATGGCGTGCCGAAAGCATTTACAGTGGTAAATCCCAATCAGCCGGGATGCAACTACCCCTACAAGCAACTCTGCGGCGCAGGAGTTGCGTTCAAAGTTGCGCAGGGATTGATGCACCGCCGCCTCGACAGCAAAGATCACGCGCGCATGTTGCGATCGTTCATGAAAGTTGTGGCGATTGCGACAATTGCCGACGCGGTACCTCTCACTGGCGAAAATCGGGTGTTCGCAAAGCTCGGCCTCGATGAACTCCGCCGCGCAGTGAATCCGGGATTGAAGGCCCTGCTGGAAGTAGCCCAGATTTCTACCAAGCGCCCTCCTAACTCCACTGAAGTTGCCTTTCGCATCGCGCCGCGCATCAACGCCGCCGGACGCATGGACGTTGCCCAGGATGTAATCGAACTCTTCAGCGTGAAGGATACAGATCGAGCGCGCCTGCTGGCGGGCAAACTCGACCGCCTCAACGCCGAACGTCAGGAAGAAGAGCGACGAATCCTGCTCGCCGTGGAAGAGCGTATCGCCGGCGATCCCGCGCTCAGCCAGGCTTATTGCATTGTGGTCGATGGCGAGGGCTGGCATCGCGGCGTGATCGGCATCGCCGCCACGCGCGTGGTTGAGCGCTACCACCGGCCGGCCATGGTCATCTCGCGTAACGGTGAAGAAGCGCACGGCTCCGGACGCTCGATTCGCCCCTTCCACCTGCTCGAAGCCGTCGAAGCCTCGCACAGTCTTTTTACGCGCTACGGCGGCCACTCTCACGCTTGCGGCTTTTCGATGCCCGCGGCAAACGTCGCGCAACTGCGCTCCGAGCTAGATGCCTTCGCGCGCACACGCCTTACCGAAGCCGACTTCGATCCCGTGTTGAATGTTGAAGCAGAGCTGGACCTGGATGAAGTCACCCCTGCACTCTATCGTCTGCTGCGTTTGCTGGAACCCTACGGAACAGGCAATCACGAACCAGCGTTCTCGGCTCGCAGTGTGCGCTTGATCGCGCCTCCGAAAATTTTGAAAGATAAGCACATCAAGCTCAGGCTGAAGCCTAGTGGGGAAGTTCGACGGGGCCAGCCCATGCTTTCAGAACTTGCGGATGCCGGCCGCGCTCAAGAAGAGCTTTCGGCTGCCGCGATTCTGGCAACGCCGAGGTGCCATCCGGACGGCGCAGTCATTCGCCGCAGCGAGAGAGCTGAGGCCATAGGCGTTTCGCCCAGAGGCGAAAACAAAAAGCTAAATCCCGTATTCGACGCTCTCGGATGGCGCATGGCCGAGCGCCTGCAAGCCGCGCCGCTCCTCGCCGGAGAAGCCATCGACATCGCCTTCACCATCGGGCACAACGACCACCCCGATTTCGGCGGCCTGGAATTGTCACTGCGCGATTTCAAAGCCGTGCCATCAGATAAAGCGTCTTCTCTCGATCCGCAGAAACCTCTTCCAGTTTCCGCCGGCCTATAGCAATTGCAATTTCGATTGTTCTCGCGAAAAACCGGCAACAGCGTTCTCTCCCACGTCATCTCAACATACAGATCATCCCAAGCGAGAGCGAAGCAAGCCATGGCAAATCAAGCGAACGGCTCCATCCACCAGATTCCACTCACAACTTCAGCCGGAATCCGCAAGGGCGACATGTTGTACCGCACTCTAGGCCGCACTGGAGAACAAGTCTCCGCCATTGGCATGGGCGGCTACCATCTGGCGAATCACGGCCTCACCGGCAAGCAAAGCATCCGCATGATTCGCGACGCCATCGATCGCGGCATCACCTTCATGGACAATAGCTGGGATTACAACGAGGGCCAAAGCGAAATCGTGATGGGCAAGGCGTTGAAAGACGGTTATCGCCAAAAAGTTTTTCTGATGACGAAGATCGACGGCCGCACTAAGAAAGCTGCCAAGAGTCAGCTTGAGACCTGCCTGAAACGCCTGCGCACCGATCACATCGACCTGGTGCAGCATCACGAAATTATTCGCTTCGACGATCCCAATCGAATCTTCGCGGATGGCGGCGCGAACCAGGCTTTAATGGAGGCGAAGAAAGCTGGCAAAATTCGCTATATCGGATTCACCGGCCACAAAGATCCGCACATTCATTTTTATATGTTGAAGGTCGCGCAGGATCACGGCTTCCACTTCGACACCGTGCAAATGCCGCTGAACGTGATGGACGCGCATTTTCGCAGCTTCGCGCAGATGGTTCTGCCGGAACTCGTCAAGCAGAAGATCGGAGTGCTGGGCATGAAGTCGATGGCAGACGGAGTCATTCTGAAAAGCAAGAAGGTTTCGCCGATAGAATGCCTGCATTATGCGTTGAGTTTGCCAACCTCCGTTGTAATCACAGGCATCGATAAGCCCAAAATTCTCGACCAGGCATTTGAGGCGGTGAGAACGTTCGAGCCCATGAGCCGGGCACAGATGTCCAAGCTGCTGGCGAAGTCGAAGCCGGCTGCCATGGCCGGAAAGTTCGAGTTGTTCAAGACCTCGTCGCATTTCGACTCGACGGCGAAGAATCCCGATTGGCTGGGCGGCGATTCAGCTGAGGTGGAGAAACTCGCTCCGGCCGCCTAGATGGCCGTCCTAATAAAATTCCATAAAACTGTCACCACAGTCCTCCAAACGGCGCATGATGTACGCTAGCGTACGGTCTCTACCCTATGTCCTTCGATCTCCTCCGGGACGTAGGGTCAAAGCAGTTACGTCGCGGGGTGGCTATGGAACGTCTCAAAGGCACGGTCAAATGGTTTAACAATGCAAAGGGTTATGGATTCATCGGGCGCGAGGATGGTCCTGATGTTTTTGTTCACTACAGCGCGATTACCGTCGAGGGATATAAGAGCCTGCAAGAGGGCGACGAGATCCTCTTCGAGATCGCCGAGGGCACAAAGGGACCCCAGGCTGCAAATGTAACCAAAGCTGCCTGATTCGATCCGTTGCCGCTGGCTTCATCCATTAGACTGAATCCAGCATGTCCCTGCCCATTTACCGCCTTCGGCGCTGGCTGATTGCGATTGCGGTGCTCTTCTGCGCGGTTGTGGCGGGAATGTACTTCTACGCGCGGGAGCGCGAGCGCAATATCTTAAAAGAAATTCCCAATAAGATTGGGATCGATATTAAACAAACCGCCTCCGGATTTCAGTTCTCAAAATCGGACGGCAAACGCACTTTATTCACCGTCCAGGCCAGCAATCTCAAACAATTCAAGCTCGATGGCAGCGCCCAACTGCGCAACGTCAGCATCCTTCTCTATGGCCGGGATTCGTCGCGCTTCGATCAGATTTACGGCGATGACTTCAGCTACGACAAGCCTTCCGGCAACATTACGGCGCGCGGAGAAGTGCAAATCGATCTTGAGGCCAATCCCGCCGGCCTGACTGGGCCAGACCAGGGCGCACCCAAGGAACTGAAGAATCCCATCCATTTGAAGACCCAGAACCTCGTCTTCAATCAAAGCACCGGAGACGCTTCCACGGATGCGCGGGTGGATTTTCGTACCCCGCAAGCCAGCGGGTGGGCGATTGGAATGCAATACGCGGCGAAGAGCAACACGCTCACACTGGCCTCGGACATTCATGTAACGCTGGGCGGAGAGAATGCCGCCAGCATCGTCGCTGCTCATGGCACCATCACGCGCGATCCCCGCCTCGTTGTGCTCGACCATCCCCGACTGCAAAGCACGCGTGGAACCGTCGAATCCGAGCAAGCCACATTTTTCCTGCGGCCAGACAATACTGTCGATCACCTTCTCGCTACAGGAAATGTGACGGCCAAAGCCGCCGACCCGAACTCCGAGCAGTTGCTCGCGCACGCCGATCAAGCTGAGGTATTGCTGAGCGGCAAGCAAAACCTGCTGCATACGGCTACGTTGAGCGGCAAAGTGCACGTGCAACGCGTGGCCGAGCAATCGTTGCAGGGCGACGCTGGACAAGCCGTTCTCGATTTTTCAGGACAGAATGAACTACAGAAGGTTCACGCCTCCGAGGGAGTTCGACTGGCACAGCATGGGCTCGATTCCGGCACCGCGGCGACTTCCGCATCGCCGCAGAACTATGACATCACCGCCACCGCGATCAATTTCTTTGTGAAGCAAGGCCGGCGCCTGGATCGCGCTGAAACCTCCGGCGCGGCCCAAATCATAATTGTTCCGGCGCAACCGCCTGCTTCCGCAACCGCTCGTGATGCCGCACAACGCACCGTCATCACCGCCGGAAAGTTTGATGCACGTTTCACAGCGACTCAGGCCGGAGCCAGCCGCCTTACTTCCGTCCACGGCGCGCCCGATGCGAAAATCGTCAGCTCGGCTTCTGGCTTGCCCGACCGCGTCAGCACCAGCCGCACGCTCGATGCCGCCTTTCAACCGGAGGGAGGGATCTCCTCCATCGTTCAGCAGGGAGGTGTCGTCCTCACCGACAACCAGCCGCCCGACAAGCGAACTCAGGCGTGGGCGGGTAAAGCGCTTTATACTCCCGCTGACGGCATCCTTCTTCTCACCGGCAGTCCCCGCGTTGCTGATGGCGGCATGGTAACGACTGCAAATAGCATCCGCTTCAACCGGACCAACGACGATGCCTTCGCCGAAGGCGATGTAAAGAGCACTTACAGCGATCTCAAAGAGCAACCCAACGGAGCGTTGCTTGCCTCAGCCTCGCCGATCCACGTCACTGCCGCGACCATGACCGCTCACAGCTCAAACGCAATCGCTCTTTATCAGGGCAAAGCGCGCCTCTGGCAGGATGCCAACGTAATTGAAGCTCCATCGATCCAGTTCGACCGCAATCAACGGTCACTCCTGGCCGAGGGTACGGCGACTCATCCCGTGTCGACAGTGTTGGTACAGGATGCGCACGCATCCGCAGAAGAAAAAATTCACCATAATGGCGATCAAACAGCGAAAGCTCGCACCAAAGACCGTCCCGCCGATGCCATCACGGTCACTTCCGCCCGGCTCACCTACGTCGATGCCGAACGCCGAGCTCACTATGACGGAGACGTCATAGCCAAAGGCGCCAGCTTTACTGCGTCCGCTAAAACCGCCGACGCCTACCTCGTTCCGCGAAGCCAAGCCACAAGTAATCAGCAACTTACAGCTCCCGGACGGCTGGACCACATGGTCGCTGAAGGTAGCGTAGTGGTGCAGCAGCCGTCGCGCCGAGCCGAAGGACAGAAGCTCGTTTACACCGCCGCCGACGACAAGTTCGTCTTGACCGGCGGACCGCCTAGCATTTTTGATGCCGAACGTGGCAAGATTACCGGGGTTTCGTTGACTTTCTTTAGGGCCGATGATAGGGTGCTCGTAGAAGGCAAGGCAAGTACTCCTGTGGTAACTCAAACGCGGGTGGCCAAATAATAAGGCGAATGGCAGCTTAAATGCGTACCCTGGCCACAGATGAAATTGGCAAATCGTACCGTGGCCGCCGCGTAGTAAATGGTGTCAGCCTGCGTGTGGAGCAAGGCGAAGTAGTCGGACTACTTGGCCCCAACGGCGCCGGCAAGACAACCACGTTCTACTCCATAGTCGGCCTGGTCCCCCCTGATACCGGCCGCGTGTTGTATGACGGCCAAGACATCACTGATGTTCCCATGTATCTTCGGGCGCGCCAGTATGGCATCAGCTATCTCCCACAAGAAGCTTCGGTCTTTCGCAAACTCACAGTTGAGGAAAACATCCTCGCGGTGCTGGAAGCTCAGCCAATGTCCTGGCACGAGCGCCGAGAGAAGATGGAAAAATTTATCGATGAACTTGGGTTGGAGCACATTCGGCAAAATCGTGGCTACGCTCTCTCCGGTGGCGAACGCCGGCGCGTGGAAATTGCGCGCTGCTTGTGCATCAATCCAACTTTCATCCTGCTCGACGAACCTTTTTCCGGCATCGATCCCATCGCCGTTCTCGACCTGCAGAAAATCATCAGTGGCCTGCGGGCCAGCGGCATCGGCGTGCTGATCACCGATCACAACGTGCGCGAAACGCTCTCTGTAACAGATCGTGCTTACATCATCGACGACGGCCGCATCTTTCGTCACGGCCCGCCCGAGCAGTTGGCGAGTGACCCGGAAGTGAGGCGTGTGTATTTGGGAGAAAGTTTTTCGCTGGTATAGCGAACACTAAAAACCACGAAGAACACGAAGTAGCACGAAGATCTTTCCTTAGTGAACCTTCGTGCCCTTGGTGGTCAAAGATTTATTTCGTAAAAAGGAACTTCGGCCGAACTCATGGTCCTGTTGCAACACAAACTGAGCGTCAAACTCTCGCAGCGCCAGATCCTCACCCCTGGCCTGGTGCAGATGGTCTCTGTCCTCGCGCTCAACAAGCTTGAACTCAAGGACATGATCAACGCCGAGATGGTCGAGAACCCGGTTCTCGAAGAGCTCGAAGATTCCGTTCCCTTGATCGACGACGTTGGCCGCAAAGAAGAAGACCGCGATCGCGCCACCGCCAAGACATCCACCGAAGAAGCCCCCATCACCGCGGAGAAGAAAGATCCCTTCGAAGAGATCGATTTCGGATCATTCTTCCAGGACTACCTCGATCCCGGCTATCGCACGCGCGGAGAGATGGAAGAGATCGAGCGCCCGTCGTTCGAAAATTTTCTTTCCAAGCCGACTACTCTCACCGACCATCTCGCATGGCAACTCGGCGCGCTCAGCTTAAGTCGCGCGGTGCGCGAGGCCTCCGAGCAGATCATCGGCAATTTGAATGAAGATGGATATTTGATCGCGAGCGACGAGGAAATGCTTGGCATCGCTCCGCCCGCGCCACCGGAAGCCGATGCCGCGGCCTCCAAAAATATAGTCAGCGAAGCAACCGCGCTCGGACTCAGCGCAGAAGAACCTGAGAACGACTCTGCGGTTGAAGAAGCGTCTGAAGAATTCGCGGTGAGCGATGAACTCACATCCCAGACCACCGGCGAACAAGCAAATCCTTCGCAACTTTCATACTCGCAGGCTGGTAGCGAAAGTAAGGGCGATGTTTTCTCCGCGCCTTTGCCGACCGAGGCTTCTCTTAGCTCGCGAAATGGAAACAGCGCTGCCGCGACCGCCCCGGCGACCGAGGCCGTGCCCAGTGCGGCTCCTCCGCGTCCCATTTTCAAGCCGAATTTCGCCCTCGCCGATCTTCACGAAGCGATAGAAGTAATTCGACAGCTCGACCCTCCCGGCGTCGGCTGCCGCGATCTGCGCGAATGTTTGCTTCGCCAGTTGCGCTATCACCAGCTGCAACTTACGCAAAATAAAAACGCCGATAAAAACGGAAGTCAGAAATCCGGCAACGGCACCGCGCAGGTTCTTCAGGATGCCATCTCCATCGTCGATCAGCATCTGCGCGCCGTGCAAGGCAAGAATCCGAAAGAAATCGCCAAGGCGATAAGCCGCCCGCTCGATGCCGTCCAGCAGGCGCTCGATTTCATCCGCACCCTCGATCCGCGTCCCGGCCTGCAATACAACAAAGTGCAGGCCCGCCTGATCGAGCCCGACGTCGCTTTCATCAAGCACGGCGACGAATGGCTGGTGCTGATGAATGACGACGACCTGCCGCAGCTCCGCCTGAACCCGGCGTATAAAAAGCTGGTCACCCGCGACACCAACGACAAAAATACCCGCGACTACGTCAAAGAGCGCTACAAAAGCGCCATCCAGCTCATCAAAAACATCGAGCAACGCAAGCAGACGATCACGAAAGTCTGTTACTGCATCGTCGCGCGCCAGTACGATTTTCTTGAAAAGGGTATCGACCACCTGAAGCCCATGATGATCAAGGAAGTCGCCGAAGAAATCGGCGTGCATCCTTCCACCGTGAGCCGTGCCGTGGCCAGCAAATATGCGCACACCCCGCAGGGCGTCTTCGAGTTGCGCTACTTCTTCAGCGAGAGCGTGCAGGGCCCCGAAGGCGGCAATACTTCCTTGTTAATCTTGAAGCGCCGCGTCAAGAAGTTGATCGAAGAAGAAGATTCTTCGCGGCCTCTAACCGACGAGCAACTCACTCGCATCCTGCAATCGCAAGGCATTCAAGTCACCCGCCGGACGGTCGCAAAATACCGGGAAGACATGCGCATTCCCAGCACGCACCAGCGCAGGGTAAAGGAATAGTGCAAAGGGACGAAGTAGAAAGAGGGCAGAAGTAAGCTTTACCCCGTGGACCTCTGGGTCCCCTGTGGTAAAGATTTTGACTTTCTTTCTAATTTGCAACCTCTGACCTCAGGAAGGCTGCTCAATGAACGTGGAATTCACCGGCAGGCACTACGAAGTTACTCCCTCCATCCGCAAAGAAGTTGAAACCGGCCTCACCAAAATCCGCAAAATGCTGGGCGACAAATTCGAAGCGAAAGTAGTGCTGACCGTTGAGAAGCACCGCCACAAGGCCGAAATCACCATCAGCCCGCGCAACGGCCCGCTGGTCGGCCTGGCTCAGGCCAAGGACATGGCCGTCGCCGTCAAGGAAGCGCTCGATCATCTGGAAAAGCAGGCTGTGAAGTATAAGACCCGCTGGGAATCCAAGAAACGTTCGGCACGAAAAACTGAAGAAGTAAAAAAGTGGAACGGCCACTCCCCGGAACCGGAAATCCCGCAGACCAAGGTCGGTCTTACAGAAAAAACTGCCGTGGCGGTCGCCGTGCACCGTTATCCCGCCGTCGCCAAGACCACCGAAGTGCATTTAGTGCGCTCCAGCGACGCCGTCTCCATGCGTCCCATGACGCTCGAAGAAGCGATCAAAGAAGCGCACTTCCGCGACCGCGACGTCTTCGTGTTCCGCGACCCCAAAGGCAAAGTCATGATCCTGCACCGCACCCGCGACGGCAAAATGGAACTCATCGAAGCGCCGTAGGATCGGCACTTTTATTTCCTGTCATCCTGAGCGAAGTGGCGGATTCTTGAAAAGAATCCGTCGCGCAGTCGAAGAGCCTGCCCTGAGCTCGTCGAAGGGACCCCTTTCTGCAAACCGCGCGCATGGCCCAGCGAGGAATTCCTGCCTCTGACCTTGATTCCTGCGTCGCGGGCCCAGGGAAACGCTTCCGACCCTCCCCGAAGCCGCCCTCCGGTGCTACTATCCACTGCATGACGCCTCGGAAGCCGTCTGCGCCCCGGAAACCGCCCCGGAAACCGAAGAGTTCGCTCAGCAAAAAAGAAACGCCGCATTCCGCAATTAAGGACAACGCACCCGCCCCGCTCGAACTTGTGATCATCACAGGCATGAGTGGTTCCGGGAAAGCCTCGGTGCTGAAGGCGTTCGAAGACCTGGGCTACTACTGCGTCGACAATCTTCCGGTTGAACTCATCCCGCGCTTCGCCGAGATGGCCGTACAGTCGGCTGAAATTCGCCGCACCGCGTTAGTTGTCGACGTTCGCGAGGGATCGAAACTCGAGCAACTTCCCGGCATCTTGCAATCGGTCCGCCGCATGATCCCCACCAAAGTCGCTTTTCTCGAAGCGTCCGATGCCGTGCTCATGCGCCGCTTCAGTGAGACTCGCCGACCCCATCCCCTGGGTACGGATTCGCCAGTCAACGCCTCCATCAAGACCGAGCGCCGTCATCTGGCAAGCATTCGAGAGCTGGCCGACATCGTCATCGACACTTCCAAGTTCAACGTGCACGAGCTGCGAGCGCACGTTACCGAACGTTTTCGAGAGGCAGCGTCGGAGAAAAGCATTCTGGTTTCCTGCGTCAGCTTCGGCTTTCGCCACGGCCTGCCCGAAGACGCGGATCTTGTCTTCGACGTCCGCTTTCTGCCCAACCCCCACTTCGTGCCGGCATTCCGTCCGCTCACCGGCAAAGATCCGCGCGTGGCAAAATACATTCGATCATTTCCTCAGACCAAAGAATTTATCCGGCGCATTTCCGATCTTCTGATTTATCTGCTGCCGCACTACATTCGCGAAGGCAAAAGTTATCTCACCATCAGTTTCGGCTGCACCGGCGGCCAGCACCGCTCGGTCATGATTGCCGAGGACGTTGGAAAGCGCCTGCTGCAAGCTGGACACCGCGTGAAGGTCGGGCACCGGGATATGCCGAGGTAGCAGGTCAAACGAAAAATGGCTCGGACTGATGAACCACCTTCAACGACAAACCGCCGCCAACCGCAGTAAAATAAGCCCTTGCACCTCACGCCTATGCCATCGCCGGTAAGCCCCAACGGCCAGCCCGGAGCACTATGCGCCAACTGACGCGATTGCTGCGCTATGCCCTCCCATATTGGTGGCAGATCCTGGCGTCGGTGGTGCTGATCGCGGCGGTGGGCGCGCTCGACGCGTTCAAGTTTCTGCTGATCCGTCCCATCCTTGACCGTGTATTGAATCCATCCACGGGATCGAAAGATATTCAGCTCTTTGTTATTCCTGGTACTCACCACGCTGTCTATCTGCAACAGCTGGTGCCCTCGCGTTTTACGAATGCATGGACCATGGTCGCCGTCGCTCTGATTGGCTCGACCATCCTGAAAGGAATTTTCGATTACACTGGCACGTATTTGGTGAACCATGCGGGTTTCGGCATGATCACTGACCTGCGTGACGATCTCTACAACGCGATCATGCGCCGTTCGGCGGCATTTTTTTCCAAGCACACCACCGGCACTCTGCTCTCCGCTATCGTGAACGATATTGAGCGCGTACAGTACGCCATGTCGACAGTGCTGGCTGAATTTCTTCAACAGTTTTTTACTTTTCTATCGGTGGCTGCTGTCGTTGTTGTACTGGGCGGGAAGTTGGCATGGGTCCTGCTTCTATTCGTTCCATTAATTATCTATTCGTCGCGAAAAGTCGGCTCGCGCGTGCGCAGCACCACGCGGCACGGGCAGGATAAACTTGCCGAGATTCAAAACATCCTGCATGAGACCATCACCGGCAACCGGATCGTGAAGGCGTTCAACAGCGAGAAGTGGGAGATCTCCCGCTTTCGTGGCGCAGCTCGCCGCCTGTTCCGGGCAAACCTGCGCTCCGTCGCTGCTACTGCGATCAGTTCTCCGCTGATGGATATTTTCGGAGCCATTGGGATCGCTCTGCTGCTGAACCTGGGCCGGGAAGAAGTGAAGCATGGCGCAATGACTGCCAGCATTTTTGTAGCGTTCATCACGGCGGTGTTCAGCCTCTATAACCCGGTCCGGAAATTTGCCCTTTTCAATAATAATTTTCAGCAGGCTTTGGGCGCTTCCACCGAAATCTTCAAGTTCATGGATATCGAAGATGATGTCCGTGAAAAGCCTCGAGCTCAGCGCTTGCCTGCGTTTGCCAATAAAATTCAGTTCGATCACGTCAGCTTCAGTTATGGCAGCGAGGGCGCTGACGCACGGGTCTTGCACGATATCAATCTGGATGTCCGGCGCGGGGAAGTCGTGGCGATCGTGGGTTCGAGCGGATCAGGAAAGAGCACGCTGGTTCATCTGATCCCGCGCTTTTTCGACCCCACGCAAGGTCGTCTGCTCATCGATGGCCACGATCTTCGCGATGTTACTCTCGCTTCACTGCGGGAAAAAGTGGGCATCGTCACGCAGGAAACGGTCCTGTTCAATGATACGGTTCGCAACAATATCGCCTACGGCCAGCCACACGTCGCAATGAAAGAAGTCGAAGCCGCTGCCCGCGCCGCGCTGGCGCACGATTTCATCAAGTCGCTGCCCAAGGGTTACGATGAAATAATCGGTGAGCGCGGAGTTCGGCTTTCCGGCGGTGAGCGACAGCGCATCGCGATTGCGCGTGCGTTGCTGAAAGACGCGCCGATTTTGATTTTGGATGAAGCAACGTCGGCACTGGATAGCGAATCGGAGGCTCTGGTGCAATCCGCGCTGCACAACTTGATCAGCGGACGCACGGTGTTTGTAATCGCACACCGGCTCTCCACAGTGCGCCGCGCCGATCGCATTGTGGTAATTGAGAATGGCGCGATCGCCGACATTGGAAATCATGAAGACTTGATGGCCAAGCTGGGCACGTATCGTCGCCTGTACGAGTTGCAGTTCGCCGACTTCGAGCCGAAAATGGAGCCGGCGCAGCCCCACTAAAATACATTCGAATACCAGAGAAACTCATTCATGCCGATTCGTTCCATGACGGGCTTTGCGCAGATTAAAGGCGAAGTCGCGAACGCCGCGGGATCCTCCTCCACTCCTGCCTCTACTGCGCTCGCCGCCGCGCAAGGCAACGGTCATCTCGCCTTCGCGCTTTCGTTGAAATCGGTGAACCACCGTTTTCTCGATCTCCATTTTCGATTGCCTTCCGGTTCGGATTCGCTCGAAATGCAGCTTCGCCGGCTGCTGAAGGAGAAAATCGCGCGTGGCCACGTGGAAGTCACGCTCAACTTAGAGCGGGGGAGTAATGAGACTTTTTCGTTGAACCGCTCGCTGGTTGGCGCTTACATCGCGGCTTTTCGGGCCGCTGCAGGAGAATTCGCCGTCCCCGCCGAACCCGATCTCAACGTTGTCCTCCGCATTCCAGGGGCTCTCGGTTCTGCGACGGAGCCGGCCGATGATGCGCTTGAATCCGCCGTAATGGTTCGAGTTGGTGAAGCACTCGACCGTTTGAATGGAATGCGGGAAGAAGAAGGGCGCGGGATTGAACGCGAACTTCGCCAGCGCATGGCGCATCTGCTGGAGGCCGTTAAGGCCGTGCAATTGTACCGCCGCACCGTCTTGCACAGCTATGCGGAGCGTTTGCAAACTCGCCTTCAGGAATTGCTGGGCTCGACCATCGAACGCGAGCGGATTTTGCAGGAGGCAGCCCTTCTAGTCGACCGCAGCGACATTCAGGAAGAAATTGTGCGCCTGGAAAATCATGTGCAACATTTTGTTGGCCTGCTCGATCAGGATGGCGAAGTCGGGAAAAAGCTCGACTTTCTGTTGCAGGAGATGAATCGCGAGGCCAATACGCTTCTTTCAAAAACTTCCGGACTGGCAGGCGAGGCCCTCAAAATTACTGAAGCTGGCCTCGCCATGAAAGCGGAAATTGAAAAATCGCGCGAGCAGGTGCAAAACTTAGAATGAGTTCAACTCCGCTCAAGCCGCTCGTTTACATTGTTTCGGCGCCCTCCGGTTCGGGCAAGTCCACGCTGGTGAACGAGCTGCTAAAAAAAGTCAGCGATCTGGAATTTTCTATTTCCTACACCACCCGGGCTCCCCGCGGCAGCGAAGTCGACGGTAGGCAATATTTTTTTGTATCCCGTGCCGACTTCGAAACGATGATCAAAGAAGACGCTTTCCTGGAGTATGCCGAGGTCTTTGGCAATTACTACGGGACCGCGCGCAGCTTTCTGCGCGAGGCAGAGCAGCATGGCCGCGATCTTCTTCTCGATATCGATGTGCAGGGCGCAAAACAAATTCAGGATAAGCTCTGCGACGCGTGCAGCATTTTCATTCTTCCTCCCGACCGTAAAATTCTAGAGGAGCGCTTGCGCAAGCGCAGCGAAGACCGCGAAGAAGTAATTCAGCGGCGGCTTGCCGCGGCGACGCGTGAGATCGAGAACTACCGGCGCTACAACTACATCCTCATCAACGATCAACTGGAGGATTCCATCAAGCTGTTGCGCGCCATCGTCCGCGCTGAACGCCTGTCCCGCGCCGATCGTCCGCTCTCGGAGGAAGAGTCAAAAATCATGGCACTGGCCGAATGCTGCCGGCTGGAGAATGTTCGCGACCGGCTGAAAGTGATTCTGGACTCGTTTCAGGCTCCCGGCCCTAGCAGTCCTTAGTAATCAAAAAAAACTATTGCATCCCCCGCAACTTTAGGTTTCGTGGGAAAATAGATGCAGCTGTTCTTGGCTTCCCCGGCGAAGAACGAAGCTCGGCAACTTTCGGCAATTAAAATCCTGCATCCCGATGGGGAGAGAATCCATGAAATTGATCGAAGGCTTCGACAGCAACTATCGTTACATTCTGGTGGCCGCACGGCGAGCTCGCCAATTGCAATCTGGAGCTCCGCCGGTGGTTCAAACCAATTCGCGCAAACCCTGCCGTATTGCGCAGGACGAGATTCGCGCGGGCAAAGTGAAATGGGAAATCCCCGAGCTGCGCAGCGCGGCCGAGCAGGCTGCTGAAACGCTCGATCAAGTTTTCGGGCACGACGCCTAAGCTGGTCGAAGCGGCGCCTGGCAGCGCAGCTCGCGCGGAGCCGCCAGGGTTGCCGTGCGCGAACCATTGCGCAGCACTGCGGTCTTAATACCCATGAAGGTCGCTCTGGGAGTTTCGGGTGGAATCGCGGCTTACAAGGCAGCCGAACTTGTTCGGCTTCTGCAAGACCGCGGTGTCCGCGTTCAGGTCATCATGACGCGCGCGGCGCAAGAGTTTGTGCGCCCTCTCACCTTCGCCGCGCTCTCCGGTGAAAAAGTCATTACCGGAATGTTTTCTCCGGGCGGAACGCCAGGGGAAGAGCAGAATCCGAATATCGACTCCGCCATCGAGCATATCGCTGTCGCGCAGTCTATCGATGCTCTTCTCGTCGCTCCCGCCACGGCCGACATTCTGGCACACTTTGCGCAGGGCATTGCCGGCGATTTTCTTACCACCTTATTTCTTGCAACCACAGCGCCGGTCGTCGTCGCGCCGGCGATGAACGTCAATATGTGGAATCATGCCGCGACCCAGGCGAATATCGAACTTCTTCGCAAGCGCGGCGTAAAGATCGTCGAACCCGGCTCGGGATATCTGGCCTGCGGCATGACCGGCAGCGGGCGCCTCGCCGAAAACGAAGCCATCGTCACGGCAGTTCTTGAAGCACTCGGCGCTTCCCAGGATTTTAGCGGCGAGACCATTTTGATTACTGCCGGGCCCACCCGCGAAAAGATTGATCCCGCGCGCTACCTTACGAATCGCTCCAGCGGCCGCATGGGATACGCCGTTGCCGAGGCCGCACTGCGCCGCGGCGCTCGCGTGTTGCTGGTAAGCGGTCCCACGGCGCTTACCCCGCCAGCAGCAGCCGAACTCATGCGCGTTGAGTCCGCCGAACAGATGCGTGAGGCCGTGCTCAATCTCTTGCCGCAGTCGACTATCGTAATCAAAACTGCGGCGGTATCGGATTACCGCGCGAAATCGATCTCGGGACAGAAGATTAAGCGCAAGGGTCCGCTCACGCTCGAACTCGAGCCGACCGCCGACATTCTGAAAGAAATCTCGCAGCGCAAGCAGTCGCAGTTCATTGTTGGATTTGCCGCCGAGACCGAAAACGTTCTCGAGAACGCCCGCCAGAAGCTTGCAGCCAAACAACTCGACGCCATTGTCGTCAACGACGTTGCTCGCGAAGGCGTTGGCTTCGATTCTGATCGCAACGCAGTCACCATCATTACGCACGACGAAGTCGTTGAAATTCCCGAAACTACCAAGTGGGAAGTCGCGCAGAGCGTCCTCGATCAGGTCGTGCGCTTGCGGCAGCGGCGGAAATCAACCGTGAAAGCCTGATATCGTTTTCTGTATTCTGCATTACAATCGAGAGCAATGTCTCTCGCTCTTGATCCGGAGTTGCGCCGCGCCCTCGCTGAACGCGTGCGCTACTGCCATGAGATGGGCATCTACGATTTCTACCGCCGTCAGGGCGCCGAAGTTCGACAAACTTTATCTCCAACATTCCAGCCAGAACATCGAGAGGAAATGGCCGCGAGAAAATCTGCCGTTAGCACTGCTGTCGTCGATTCCGATCTGATAACCATCGCTGCGCATCCCGAGCACGGGGTTGCGGACCACGCGACGGCGCTCAAAATTATCCGCGAAGACCTGGGCGAGTGCACGCGCTGCAAACTTCATAAGGACCGCAACAAAATCGTCTTCGGAGTCGGCGACCCCAACTCCGAGTTGATGTTCGTAGGCGAAGGCCCCGGCGCCGATGAAGACGCTCAGGGCGAGCCGTTCGTCGGCCGCGCCGGCCAGTTGCTCAACAACATGATCAAGGCCATGGGCCTGCGCCGCGAGGATGTCTACATCGCGAACATCGTAAAGTGCCGCCCACCGGGCAATCGCCAGCCCGAGCGTGACGAGTCTGAGACCTGCTCGCCGTTTCTGATGCGGCAGATCTCAGCGATTAAACCCAAGGTGATCGTTGCACTCGGAGCGACGGCGGCAAAAGGTTTGCTTGCCCTGAGTGCGCCCATGACCGAGCTACGCGGCCGCTGGTATGACTTCAAGCCGGCAGGCAGCGACCCTGCCTGGCCGGGATCTCGGCTCGCAGTCACCTATCACCCTGCGTTTCTTCTGCGCGATCCGCGCCAGAAGGGCGAAGCGTGGAAGGATTTGCAAATGGTGATGAAGTATCTTGGAATCGTGCCGCCGAAAAAAACGGCAGAGTAAATCGCGCTCCGTGAGGATTGTCATCCCGAGCAAAGCGAGGGACCTTGGTGTCTGCTTGCGCCGGGAGTTTTGCCGCGCGAAGGAAAGACCAAGGTCCCTCGCTTTGCTCGGGATGACATTTCGTAAAAGGGCTCTTCTCTCAACGGCATAACTTTCTCGGTTATTCTTCCAATCAATGCCCGAGTTCTGCGACGTAGCTCTCCCCGTGCCGCTCGACATGGTCTTCACTTACCGTGTCCCCGCCGAAGCTGCGCCCGTCGTCGGCGGCCGCGTGCTCGTGCCTTTTCGCCAACAGAGGCTCACCGGCATTGTCGTTGAATTGCATGACCGCAAGCCGACGGTAAAGATCAAGCCAATCCTCAGCGTGCTCGATTCCGCGCCGGTGCTCGACGAGCAACTGTTGCGCCTGGGCCGCTGGATCGCCGATTACTACCTCGCGCCGATCGGCGAAGTCTTCCGCACTATGCTGCCGCTCAACGCCGAGTTCAAACGGGGAGTCGCTTACCGAATCACTGAGGCAGGCCGCATGGCGCTGCATCTCGCTGGCACATCAGGATCATCAAAACGTTCGCAGCGTACGCCTGAAGAACAAGCCCTAGAGTTCCGTATCTTGGATTTTCTTGCGGCGCAAGAATCCGAATCGGGTGAAAGCCTTCAAATCCGCGAAGAGAAGATCCGCTCCGCTACCGGCGCAACCAAATCGCTTCTTGCTGGAATGGTGAAGAAGAAGTGGCTGGCGCGCGAAGACGTCTCCGCAGTTCGCGATGCGACGCGGACAATAAAAATTGTGCTGCTGAAATCCGCAGAAGGAAAACTGAACGACAATCAACGTGCTCTGCTGGATGCGCTGGCGGCATCCAGTGGCCGCCTTCCGGTGGAGACATTGCAATCGCTTGAAGTTCCGCGCACTACGCTTGGAACACTGGTGAAACGGGGTCTGGTCGAGATTGTCGAGGAGACCGCGAGATTTGCAGTTTCGCGCAGCAAGCCCCGCTCGTCGCCCTTCGCCTTCGATTTCAACCCGGCCCAGCAATCCGCGCTCAATCGGCTGCACGCAGCGGTGGACGCGCGAAAGTTTTCCGGCATGCTTTTGCATGGGGTGACGGGCTCGGGTAAGACTGCCGTCTATCTCGCAGGCATGCGCGCAGTGCTTGAGACCGGCCGCTCCGCCATTCTTCTGGTTCCCGAAATCGGCCTCACGCCCGCCGTTGCCGCCGACCTGCATCAGATCTTCGGCGACGAGGTCGCGATCCTGCACTCCGCACTCTCCGACAAAGAACGCGCGCAGCAATGGCACCGCATCAAGAGCGGCGAAGCGCGCATGGTGGTGGGCACGCGTTCCGCTGTTTTCGCCCCGGTCGCCGATCTCGCGTTGATCATCGTCGACGAAGAGCACGACTCCTCCTACAAGCAGGAGGAAACTCCGCGCTACCACGCCCGCGACATCGCCGTCATGCGCGCCAAGATGTCGAATGCGGCCGTTGTCCTGGGTTCCGCGACTCCGTCCCTCGAGTCGTACTTCAACGCAACAAAAAACAAATATGCGCTCGTCGAACTTCCGGATCGTGTCGAGCAGCGCCCTCTGCCGGAGGTCGAAATTATTGACATGCGCCAGGAATTCCAGGAAACCGGCCAGGAGCAGGTCGTCTCACGCGAGCTAGCCGCCGAAATTCAACAGCGCTTCGATCGCAAAGAGCAAGTAATGGTGCTGCTCAATCGTCGCGGATATTCTCCTGTGGCGCTCTGCCGCACCTGCGGCAAGACTCTCGAATGCCAGAACTGCGCCATCGCGCTTACGCATCACAAGCGCGAGCATAAAATGATCTGCCACTACTGCGGATTTATCGCGCCTGTGCCCAAAGCGTGCGTGCACTGCGGCAGCGAGTACGTCTATTTCCTCGGCACGGGTTCGGAAAAGCTCGAGGAACTCTTGCATGGCATGTTCCCGCGAGCGCGCATCGCCCGCCTCGACCGCGACACGGTTCGCGGGCACGAAGATTTCGAGCGCACGCTGAACGCTCTCAACGAAGGCGAACTCGACCTGCTCGTTGGCACGCAGATGATCGCCAAGGGCCACGACATTCACGGCGTCACGCTGGTGGGCGTGGTGGGAGCTGACAGCGCCCTCGGCCTGCCCGACTTCCGCGCTGCCGAGCGCACGTTCCAGTTGTTAACTCAGGTGGCGGGACGAGCCGGACGCGGGCAAGTTGCGGGCAAGGTGATTCTGCAAACTTATTTTCAGGATCATTACGCCGTGCAATACGCGGCGCGCCACGATTTCACCGGGTTCTACGAAAAGGAATTACGCTTCCGCAGTTGGATGCACTATCCGCCGTATTCGGCGCTGGCCAATGTTCTGATCCGCAGCGATAAGCTCGACGAGGCGTTGCAATGGTCGGGCACGCTGGGCAAATGGTTTGAGCAAAATCGTCATGAGGGGGTGCGCGTTCTCGGCCCAGCCAGCGCGCCGATCATGCGTCTGAAGCGCGATTACCGTTACCACTTTGTGCTGAAGTCGCCCAGCCGCGAAAAGCTCAACACGACATTGCGCGCCATGTTGGCCTACGCGACTCAGCAGAAAATTCCGCGCACGCAGGTGATCGTCGACGTGGATGCTCTTTGGCTCATGTAAACAAAAAAGGGCGGCTGCGCGCCGCCCCCTGTGAAGCTGCTCAATCTATCGTTCTCGAATAAACGCCATTCCGTGCGGACCTACCATGCCGGTCACAATGTTTGTGATCACTCCGGTATTGAAATCCAGGCTGCCCACGGAATTCGGCGCCGCCGTGTAAGCATCGGTGGGAGCAAAAATATTCTTGGAGATGGCATACACGATTCCCGCAGCCCCCGCATCACGATCCGACACCAAAAGCGTGCCGTAGCTCGAGGTCGTGAAGACCGTGTCGTCCACCTGAGCGGCCGTTCCGTTCAATGTAAGCGCGAGGTGGTACACGCTCTGATCGAGAAAGCCCAAATGATGCACGATGATGAGTTCGGCATCCGCCTGGCTGTCTAAAACCAAATCGCCGTAGCGGTTGAAGATCATCGAATCCGGATCCTGCAGATTCAAGGTGACCTGCGTGTCAGTGGGAATGTCCGTGGCGGTCGCGCTTGCGTTCAACGCCTCGCTCACGTTTACCACGCTTCCGCTGATCGTTGCCTTCACCACCGCTGGAGCGTAGTTAGGATTGTTAGCCGGATTGGATGCGCTCAGAAACACGTCGCCCTCACGGAAAGCGATATCGTCGTATCCGCCCCCGTGCGGCGTCGGGCCAAAGGTGTAGACGGTCTGCGTTCCCTTCGTGGTATCGATGATTACGAGGTTGGGATTCCCATCTTCGTTTTGCATCGCCCATAGCTGGTTATTCTCAGGATTCACGCGCAGCCCGTCGTTGTGGCCGAGAACGGTATACGTGGTCACCACATCGCCGTTCCTTTTGTATTCGACGATGGTGCTGCTCTTGCCGTCGGAGCCGTCGGGCGCCGCTCCGTTGCCGTAGCCAATGAAAATGCGGTCGCCGAGCTGGGCAATCGAATCGGGTTGAAAGTAAACGTTGGGAACTCCCGTGGCGAAAGTGGAAATTGTGTAGGGGACGGCCGCCGTGACTTGCCCAGTCGCAGCCAGGGCTGTTAATACTAAACCGCACATAGCGATCCATTGGACAGATTTGCGCGCCTTCATGAGGTGCCTCCTGAAATTATCAATCGCGAACAGAAATGTGGCAGAAGGCGAGCCTAGCAGCGGAAGAGAGCGCGGAAGGTTACACGGATGTGAATCGTCGGTTAAAATTCAAACGTCGATCAAAGCTGTGGGTTCTTCGTTTCGCCGGGCAACACGGCATAGCAACCAAAATCATTCGCGGTCGATCTTGCCCCGAATCACCACAACCGACGCTGCCGGCAACTCGTACGTGGCATCCTGCGCCGCAGTCATCTTGGAATGAACGATCGGCCCATCGGGATCGGCCCAGCCTTTGCTCGTGGGCACGATCGTGCTTTGCCCGCTGTTCTCGGCGTGCGCCATGAATCGAGTCTGCGCCGGATGCCATTGATATTGCGCGCTGCCGAAGGTTGATAGCTCAACCGAACCGGAGAACCGCGCGTCCTTATTTTGCGCTCCGTCGAACGCGATCCGTACCCGGTGCGCGTTCTGCTGATCGCGATTCACCGCCATTACCGCCCACGTTCCATCCGGACGCTTCACCGCATAAGCCGTGACCAGTTCATGCCCAGCGCCATCAGAAACATCGCTCTTCGCCGCAAACACCTGATGTTCGCCGGCAGCAGGCTGCACCCACTCCAAGTTAATCAACTGTGCCACAAAAAACTGCGCCAGCGGCTGTTGAATCTGGTAATTTGCATCGACGGTTTGCATTCCGAACGTGCCGGGAGAACTGTTGCACCCCGGCTCCATCTGAAGCGGCAAATAGTGAAAGAAATAGACCGCATTGCCGCCCGAGTTCAAAAACGAGCCAATGTAATCGGCTAGCCAGATTCCGGAAAAAATATCCTGATACGTTTCGCTCGCGGCCGACGAAAGATTTCCCTCCGTAATAAACATCGGCATATCCGCCGGAACTCCGTCCTCATGCCACACCTCCATAATGTGGCTCACCAGTTCTGGTTCGTCGTAAAGCGAGCCCCACGGAATTCGGCACGGATCGAACGGATAATGCTCAAACGAAAAAAATGAAAGATCACTCATGCGGCCATGCTGTTTCAGATAATCGATAAAACGCGCCGTCCAAGAAGCTTTTCCATTCGCATCCGGCCACACCTCAATGTCTTTATTAACTCCCTGGAACGACGGGCCGCCGAGTTTTAACGCCGGGTCGATGCGATGAATCGCAGTGGCCCATTGCAAGTAGAGCGCCGCATAGTCTTCCGGCAGCATATATTGACCGTCAGCTTCTTCGCCCATTTCAACATAGGAGATCGGATACCCGCGCTTCTTCAGATATGCGACCTCAGCCACTGCGTTGTCGGGAGTGTCATACAGCATCGCGACCGGAATCATTGCAGGCAGGCCGCGCGTCACCCCGCTGGTATAAAACAAATCGAATCCCACCTGCGCCTGCTTGGTCGATCCCAAATCAGAAGGCTCATGCCAGGGATCGACCGAAGAACAATACGTCGTTGTCTGCTCCTGATCCTGAGTGTGACGCAGAATATCGTGGAACGTGCCGTCGTCGGTGACCGTGCCAAGGTAAAGTTCGCGAATGGCATAGCCCACGCAATTTCGCGGATCGTTTGAAGAGTTATTCGAAGCGCCGCCGGCAGAGCCGCGCGTCTTGGAATCGCCCGCGCTCTCAACCGTACAAGTATTCGATGACTCAGTCATCGATATGCGAATGAAGCGCACCGGCACAGGCGCACTGCTTAACCGAATCGTTTCCGCCTTTCCTTTGCCGGCGGTGATCGTGCCTTGCGGAAACGCCTGCCAGCTTCCACGCGTGGCGGCCCTCATGGGATCGTCGCCCGTCCAGTACTGCACCGCGTAGCGCCGCGCGTAAGGCTCGGCCCATGCAATGCGAATGCCGTTGACCTGCTGCACCTGCGCGAGATCAAGCACCACCCATTGCGGATGCAGCGCATCGCTCTCGCCGGTGAAGTACTCGGTGAGATAAGGATTGCTCTTCCAGAAAGTTTTTTCGTCGCCGTCGGTCAGGCGCGAAAAGCCCACGTTATCGGTACCATCGTTGCGCGTGAATCCACGGCGGGGCAGAGCATACCCGTAGGAATAACGAATGGTCTCCGTAGGAGTCGCCGAGCCGGTGAAATATCCTTTACCGCTCGCCTCGCTCCAGGTTCCTTGCGGATTCCAGTGCCACGCCTCGACCGCCAGTTCCGTATTCTGCCGATAAGTCACCTGCTGCCAGCCCGAGGCCAGAGCTTGCCCGAGGTTCGGCTGCTGAAGATCCTTGTCGATGGCCTCGGCGGCGATTCGGTCCACCCCGGCCCCCAGCGTTTGATTGGGAATGAAATGATTTGTGGGATGTGAGAGGTCCACTGTGATGGTTTGAGCGCCAGCGAAAAATGAGAGAGAAAGGCATGCGCCGAAACAGGCAAAAACTGCGGTCCGCTTTTTCATCGCAAGTCACCTCAGCGATCGATTAAATCGATTGAATAGAGGAGTATACGAAAAGATTGCCCTTAGCAGGAATTCTTTTCAGATTCGGGCGGTAGTGCAATTTTGCAGTGCCCGTTGCCCTTCGCGAACTTTGCGGCCGTCCTTTGCGGCCTTTGCGGTTAAAGGCTTTGAAAGCCCAACCGCAAAGCATGCAAAGGCATCGCCAAAGCGGATCTAAAGATGCCCGAACTCAGTGCTCAGCTCGCTCCGGTACGATGCCAGTTCATCCCACTCGCTCTACATCGAAAAAGGAGCTTCAATTGTCGCAGTCAGATCTCTTAGCGACCAAGCCGCTCGATCGCCTGCTTGCCGAAGCGGGTGACGAAAGCGGCGCCGGCCTGCGCCGCGTGCTGGGCCCGGTCAATCTTGTGACGCTGGGCATTGGTGCGATTATCGGCGCTGGAATTTTTGTCGTCACCGGCACGGTCGCCGCCACTTTCACCGGTCCCGCAATCGTGCTGTCGTTCCTTCTTGCGGGCGCGGGCTGCCTCTTCGCCGGACTCTGCTACGCCGAATTCGCTTCTCTAATTCCGATCGCCGGCTCGGCCTACACTTACGGCTACGCAACCCTTGGTGAGATTTTCGCCTGGATCATCGGCTGGGACCTGATCATCGAATATGCCTTCGGATCGGCCTCCGTCGCCGTCGGTTGGAGCGGCAACCTGATTTCTCTTTTTCAAACTTTCGGCATTCAACTCCCACCGCAGATCACCGCACCTCCCGGAATCGGGCTCGTCTTCTTCAACGGACAGTGGTCGCGCCTCGCTTCTATCGCTCCGCTGCTTGCGAGCGCACATATCGATCCCTCAAAGCTGCCCACCGCGCATGGCATCGTCGATCTCCCCGCGTACCTGGTGATAGCGCTCATGACGACGATTCTGGTCATCGGTGTTCGAGAGTCCGCCAACTTCAATTCGCTGATTGTCTTCATCAAAGTCGCGACCGTTCTCACCTTCGTCGCCATCGCAACCGCATTTCTGCTGCGCCATCCTGGCGTCTCATCCGCCAACTGGCATCCCTTCATTCCGCCGAACCAAGGTTCGTTCGGCGCATTCGGATGGTCGGGCGTCGCGCGCGGCGCGGGCGTGATCTTCTTCGCCTATATCGGCTTCGATGCGGTTTCAACTGCGGCGCAAGAGGCGCGCAATCCGCAGCGCGACATGCCCATCGGCATTCTCGGTTCGCTTGCCATCTGCACCGTACTGTACGTCGCCCTCGGCTGGACCCTCACCGGCGTAGTCAACTACAAGCTGCTCAATACCTCGGCCCCTGTTGCCACAGGAATTCAAGCGACCGGCGTACGCTGGGGCAGCATTGTCGTGATGCTCGGCACCTTTGCCGGGCTCACTACGACCATGCTGGTGATGCTGATGGGCCAGTCGCGTGTTTTTTTCTCGATGTCGCGCGACGGTCTGTTGCCGCAATGGGCCGGGCGGGTTCATCCCCGCTTTCGCACTCCGTGGATTTCCTCGATCATCGTTGGCTTCTTCGTAGCGTTCATCGCCGGAGTGCTGCCGCTCAGTGTGCTCAGCCAACTCACCTCGATTGGAACTTTGCTGGCCTTCGTGATCGTCTGCGCGGGAGTTTGGATTCTCCGCGTGAAGCGGCCCGAACTTCATCGTCCGTTCAAGACGCCTCTGGTGCCGTTGGTTCCGATCCTCGGAATCGCAATCTCGCTGGGATTGATGCTCAGCTTGCCCTGGAGCACATGGCTGCGCCTGATTGTATGGCTGATTTTAGGAATGGCAATTTACTTCGGCTACGGCCGAAGCCACAGCCGCTTGCGAGTGCCTGCTAAATGAATTTCTGGGTTTGGCAAGCGAACGGCGGCTCAGTTGCTGCTATTTCCACACCAGCTGGAACGGCGCAACTGTAAACGTAAGCAGCAGCATCGCCAGCCCGAACAAAGCCAATCCCCAACGATTAGCCGGCAGCCCCGGATAGGACGGCGCCTGCCGCTGCCGCCACGCCACAATATTCATCACCAGCAGCAATCCTGCCCACACACGCCATCCAGCATAGAGTTGGCCAAGCCCAATCAAAGCCACGACCGTGATCCACGAGATCAGCCGGTGTGCGCGCGGCGAGATGGCGTAAACGATGTGCCCTCCATCAAGCTGGCCGCTGGGCAGAAGGTTTAACGCCGTCGCGAACATGCCCACGAGCGCAGCCACGCCGGTGGGGTGCAGATACACGCGCCGCAGAGGCAAGCCGGCAATCGCATAATGCGGATCGACGGCGCCGAGCACTGAATGCATCGCCCTTACAATCCACGGAAAGCCCAACTGCACGTCCGAGGCTCCCATGGCTGAGGTTAAGGGTTTCGACAAAACCAAAGCGATGGCCAGCGTGACGACGGCGACGATAAATCCGGCGATAGGTCCGGCGATTCCAATATCGAATAATGCCGCTCGTGATCGAATCGGTGACTTGATACGAATCACCGCCCCGAGTGTTCCAAGCAAGGTGGGTGCAGGAATAAAGAACGGCAGCGTCGCATACACGCGATGGCGAACGCAGTAAAAGTAATGCCCCATCTCGTGCGCCATCAGAATCGTTAGCAGGGAAAACGAGAACGGAATGCCCAGCAGAATCCGCGAGGGCTGCGCCGCGATCCAGCCCAAGGCGAAAAACGGTATGTACTCGTCGCCCGCGACAAACGGCGGAAGATTGTGCAGGAAAGCGAATTCCATGCGGGCGCCCACTACCAAAGTAGTAAAGCAGGTCAACAGCAGCAACAGTGCATGCAGCCAGTAGCGTTGCCTTGGCGCGCGCCGCAGCGTCACGGGAAGCGGCTGATAGTACTCCAGAGTGGAAGAGGTAAAAGTAGTAGTAGGGTCCGACATTCGATTCCACGCTTCGAACTTCACCGAAGCGTTCTACTTAGATGCTACTACGTCGGCTGGGAATCAAGCTTGGGATATCGCTGGATTTGCCGGACGGAGAATGCTGGCGAAAGGTCTCCTTAGTGCACCTTCGTGTCCTTCGTGGTTAAGTCCGCTGGTTTTTCCTTGCCATCAATCGATCGATTGCAATTCCTTGCCAGGTTTAAAGCGCACAGCCTTCCCCGGAGGAATAGAAACCTCAGCCCCGGTGCGTGGATTGCGTCCAATGCCGGTCTTGCGCGGGCGCACGTTGAACACGCCAAATCCGCGCAATTCAATGCGATGGCCGTGAGCCAGCGCCTTTTTCATGCTTTCAAAGACGGTCTCGACTGCCAACTCGGCCTTGGTCTTGGTGATGCCAGTTCGGTTCACCACTTCGTTGATGATATCGAGCTTAATCACAAACGTCCCCCGGGATACTTGTGAGGATAATCCTTCAAGTGATTGATGCTATGGGAGATAACGGAGATTGTCAACGGCGGCATCTCTACCGTAAACTCGACAGGCACTTCAGGAAAGCGCAGGCTGTCATCCTGAGCGAAGCATGATCGTCCGCAGGACCGTCATGCGAAGTCGAAGGACCCCTTGCATCTCGTCACATGCAACTGGCCCTGCAAGGAATTTTCTGGCCGAACCGATCGCATTTAGAAAGCCTCGGACAATTTTTTAATCGGGTAATTCTGAAGCAGAATGCGAGGCGTCGCTCTTAAATTACCCGATTACCAAATTACCCGATTACTCATTTCCCCAAGGAGCTCCATGCTGAAGAGTGACCGCTGGATTCGCAAGACGGCCCGCGAACATGACATGATCAACCCTTTTTCTGAGAAGCAAGTGCGCGAAGGCGTGATCTCTTACGGATTATCCTCCTACGGCTACGACCTGCGCGTGGCCGACGAGTTCAAGATTTTTACCAACGTCAACAGCACCATTGTCGACCCCAAGCACTTCGACGAAAAATCCTTTGTCACCATGCGCACCGATATTTGCATCGTTCCGCCCAACTCGTTCGCGCTGGCGCGCTCAGTCGAATACTTCAAAATTCCGCGCGACATCCTCACCATCTGCGTTGGCAAGAGCACCTACGCCCGCTGCGGCATCATCGTCAATGTGACGCCGTTCGAGCCCGAGTGGGAGGGTTTTGTGACCCTCGAAATTTCCAACACCACGCCGCTGCCCGCGCGCATCTATGCCAACGAGGGCTTGTGCCAGATTCTATTCTTCCAGTCCGACGAAGTCTGCGAAACCAGCTATGCCGACAGGAAAGGCAAATACCAGTCGCAACAGGGAATTGTGCTGCCGAAGTTGTGAGCGACGAACGCCGCCACGACGAGAGGGCGCCACGACGAGAGGGTGGATCCCTACCCACCCAAAACCTAGCGCTTCTCTCGTTCGTTCAACCGCAGCCCGCTCCGGCCGATTCTTAACTTCGGGGATAGCCCCTACGAGCCTCCAATGCAATCAATCCAGCGCATGGGCGTGCCGCGGGGATCATAGCCCGTGAAGACGTAGGCATCCTTCGACTGCGGCTGAGCGCCGCTTCGCGAAACGTAATCCTCGGGACGAAATAGGCAACAGGAGGGGGAAAAGATATGCAGGGCAACGGGTTGGTGCGGGTTGCGAGCAAGTATTCGGTGGATGAGAGTGTGCAGCGGCTGCAAGCGATTTTTGCGGAAAAGAGATTGCAAATATTTTCGGTGGTGGATCACAGCGGGGAGGCGGAAAAAGTTGGGATGAAGATGCGCCCGACCAAGGTGGTGATCTTTGGGAGTCCGAAGGCGGGGACGCCGTTGATGGTGGCCGCACCGACGCTGGCGATTGATCTGCCGCTGAAAGCGCTGGTGGCGGAAGATGAAGCTGGGAAGGTTTGGGTTTGGTACAACAGTCCGGAATATTTGCAGGAGCGGCATGGGGTGCCGGCGGAGCTGGTGAAAGATATTGCGGGCGCGGGCGGGTTGGTGGGGAAGGCTGTGGAATAATGCGGGCGGTTGGCCGGTGATGGCGCGGTCAAAAGCTTTTTACCGCGAAGAGCGCGAAGGATGCGCTAAGGACGCAGAGAAGAGCAGGGTCGTTGCGGTTCGGCGTTACGCTTAGTTTCCAGCCGGTGCATTGCTTATTAGCGGGGGAATTCTATGGTCGAAGATTCCAATCGCGCGCGGGATCATTTGGCGAACGAGCGCACGTTTCTCGCGTGGGTGCGGACCAGTGTGGCCATTGTGGTGTTTGGATTTGCGATTGGACGCTTTGCCATTGCGATGCGGCAGTTGACCGCTTTTCAGGGGCATGCGTCGAAGACGACGGGGATCTCGGTGTGGATGGGGATGATTTCGATTCTGGCGGGCGTGGCGATGATGATTGCAGGAGGGGCGCGGTACCGGAAAACGCGGGCGCTGCTGGAGGAGGGAAAATTCCAGCCGGCGGGATTCATTGTGGATCTGGTTACGATTTTGACGGTGTTGTTTGGCCTGGCGCTGGCGGGGTATTTGATTTATGTGGAGAAGAGTTTGGGATAGTAGCTTGTGCCGGGTGCGAGCAAGATCTTTACCACAGGGACACGGGGGAACACAGGGTAAAGCGGGAAGTGGGCGCGGCGACAAAAACTTATGGCGAATGAACTGGAAAAAGAGGCGGCGGCTCGGGCTAGTTTGAAGTTTGTGAAGGACGGGCAGGTAGTGGGGTTGGGGACGGGGTCGACGGTGAAGTATTTTATCGATCTGCTGGGCCAGCAGGTGAAGAACGGGTTGCGGGTACGCGGGATTCCGTCGTCGGATCGGTCGCGCCAACAGGCGGAGAGTTTGGGGATTCCGCTGACTACGTTTGATGAGTGCCAGGAAATTGATGTGACGGTGGATGGGACCGACGAGTTTGATCCGGAGCTGCGGTTGATTAAAGGTGGGGGCGGGGCGCTGCTGCGGGAAAAAATTGTGGCGTCGGCTTCGAAGCAAGTGGTGATTATTGCGGATGAGACGAAGCAGGTGCGCGTTCTGGGAAAGTTTGGGCTGCCGGTGGAAGTGGTAAAGTTCGCGCAGGCGGTGGTGAAAAAAAAGATTCAGGCGTTGGGCGCGCGGGTTGTGTTGCGGAGGAATGGGGATGGTCCGTTTTTGACCGACGAAAATAATTATATTTTCGATTGCCATTTTGGAGAGATCCCGGATGTGGAAGGGCTGGCGCGCGAGTTGAGCGATATGCCGGGAGTTGTCGAGCACGGGTTGTTTATTGGGATGGCTAGCGTAGTGATCGTGGCTCGGGGAAGCGAGATTTTGGAGTTGCGACGTGGGGAATGAAAATCATTCACCACAGGGTCACAGAGACCAGAGAAAAACCTTTTTGGATTGTTTTTAGAGGGAGCGGATTGCGAGGGCAGTTTCGGGCACGAAGGGCAAAGACCTTTACCACAGAGAGCGCAGGGGAAGGTAGAGAAATCTGTCCTGATTGTTTCTCCGGGGAAGTTGCTTTTCTCTGTGTCTCTGTGGTGAAAAGCTTCTTCGGATTTCTTCGTCGGTAAGAAGGGTTCCAATGGGGGTATCGGTACATCAGTGGGAGCGGGCGTCGCGGCGGCGGCGAATGCGGTATTGCGTGCAGGCGCCGGTGGATGTGACGGTGCTGCGGTCGGGAATTCCGGATACGGTGCCGGGGCGGTCGGTGAATCTGGGCGAGGGTGGAGTTGCGGCGGTGCTGGCGGGAGAATTGTTGCCCGGTGAATCGGTGGGGGTGGAGATTCGGCTGCCGCACGCGGGGGATTCGGTGCGCACGCGGGCGTTGGTACGGCATCACGACAAGCTGCGCTATGGGATGGAGTTTGTTGGGCTCTCGAGCAAGCAGCAGGCGGCGATTCGGGATTGGGCGGGTACCGCGAATGTGGAAGTGGATGAGCGCGTGCGGCCGGGAAGCAGATTGGATTCCGGTGGCTCGGCGAACGAGAGCAAGTTTCGCCGCGGGAGTGCGCGACCTCCGGCGCGCAAGCGAAGCTGGAGGGGATGGATTTTCCTGCTGGTTTCGCTTGTGGTGTTGCTGGCGGGCGTGTGGTGGCGGTGGAATCGGGGATGGGAAGATTTGGAGTCTGAGCTGAAGGGCAATGCAGCGGCTGTAAGCGAGGCAAGAGCGCACATTTCCGCGGATGTGATGGAGAAACTGGTGACGCATCGGGTGGATCCGGAGTATCCGGAGGCGGCACGGCCGGGGAAGCTGCGGGGGATTATTTTGCTGGATGTGGTGGTGGGGCGGGATGGGTCGGTGGTGGAGACGCGGGCGCTGAATGGGCCGGGAATTTTGGCGCAGGCGGCGATGGATGCGATGCGGTGGTGGAGGTTTGAACCGTATCGGGTGGAGGGGAAGCCGGTGGTGGTGGAGACGACGGTGGCGATGGAGTTCAAACCTTAGTGGCGGCTTCCGCTCCGGCTTCCGGCTTCCGGCTTGCGGCGTTCGGCACCCGGAATGCGCGGTTGCGCTGCAAGCAAACAGCAGGTTCCCTTCGGCAAGCTCAGGGCAGGCTCTCGACTTCGCACGGAATGACAAGTCCTTCCAAGCACAATCTTTCCCAATACAAATCCCTTGAATGACTAAAGATTGGAAGGTGGTGGCGGCGGCGGCTGTTAGTTCGCGGGAGGGCCGAGGACTTCGCGGACTTTGACGGCCAGGCTTTGCAGGGTGAAGGGTTTTTGCAGGAAGGCTTTTTGGCCTTCGGCGGCGAGCGAGGCGGGGAAGGCGTCCTGCGCGTAGCCGGACAGGTAGAGAACTTTCATGCTGGGGCGCGTGGGGAGAAGTCTTTCGATGAGTTCGTGGCCGCTGAGGCCGGGCATAACAACGTCGGTGATGACGAGATGAATCTGCTCGGGGTGGCTGGCCGCGAGCGCTAGAGCTGCGCTTCCGTTGTGGGCTTCGAGCACGCGATAGCCGCGGGATTGAAGGGTTTCGCGAACCAGCTGGCGAACGGAATCTTCATCTTCGACGAGAAGAACGGTTTCCGATCCGCCGATGGTGGATTGGGATGCGGGAGTTTCGCCGCGAGGGTCAGATGTGCCCTCGACGCGGGGAAGATAGATGGTGAAGGCAGTGCCACTGCCGGGTTCGCTCTGCACGAAGACGTAACCTCCGCTTTGCTTGATGATTCCGTAGACGGTCGAAAGTCCAAGACCGGTTCCTTTGCCTTGTTCCTTGGTGGTGAAAAAAGGTTCGAAGATGCGCGCCTGCGTTTCGCGATCCATGCCGTGGCCGCTATCGCTGACGGAAATCATGACGTAGGGGCCATTCTTGATAAGAGTATTTTCGGGGCGATAGGAGTCGTCGAGAGTGACGCTGGCGGTGCGAATGCAGAGTTTGCCGCCGTCGGGCATGGCGTCTTTGGCGTTGACGACGAGATTCATGATGACCTGCTCGAGCTGTCCAGCATCGGCGCGAGTGCAGCCGAGGTTGGCAGCGAGCTGGGTGGAGAGTTCAATATCTTCGCCGATGAGCGGGCGCAGCAAGCGCTCCATGTCAGAGACGATGGCGTTGACGTCGATGACTTTGAGTTCGAGAAGCTGCTTGCGGCTGAAGGCGAGTAGCTGGCGGGTGAGCGCAGAGGCGCGATTGGAGGCCTGCTGAATGGCTTCCGCTTTGGCGCGCAAAGGGTGACGCTCGGTGAGCTGGCTGAGCACGACCTCGGTGTAGCCGCAGATGACCATGAGCAGATTGTTGAAGTCGTGCGCGATGCCGCCCGCGAGGCGGCCGACGGCTTCCATTTTCTGGGCCTGGCGGAATTGATCTTCTAGAACGCGGCGCGCGGTGATGTCTTCGGCAATGGCTTCGAGGACGTCGGCGGGTTCGTCGCCTCCGGTGACGGCGCGGCCGCTGAGCCGAACGGTGATGACCGCGCCGTCCTTGCGCTTCCAGCGAACTTCAAAGCCGTCAATGCCACCGGTGCGGCGGAATTCGTCGACCAGTTGCGCGTATTCGCGAGGCTCGGCGAAAACATCTTTTTGCGGATTGAGCGCGAGCACTTCGAGCGCGGAGCTGTAGCCCAGCATTCCGATGAGCGCCGGGTTTACATCGAGGAAATAGCCTTCGAGGCTGGAGCGGTAGATTCCGTAGACGGCAGTTTGCACCAGCGAACGGTAGCGGACTTCGGAGCGGCGCAGAGCTTCTTCATTGCGTTTGCGGTCGATAGCAGCGGCGAGTTGTTGGGAGACGAGCGCGAGAATGTCTTTGTCACGCTCGCGGAAGCGCACGTTCGGAGAATAACTTTTGAGTACGAGCGCGCCCAGGATGTGATGATTGATTTTGAGCGGAACTCCGAGCCAGTGCAGCGGCGGAGCGGAATCGAACTGGACTTCGCCGCGGAGCTTCATTTCTTCGGCGAGCTCGGGAGTGCAGAGCAGAGGCTCGCCGGTGCGGAGAACATATTCGATTAGCCCGGCGGACGGCTTGGCGGGAGCGGGGGCGGATTCGCGCTCGTCGACAAAATAAGGATAAGTGAGAACCCCGGACTCGGGGTCATTAAGCGCGAGCGAGAAATTGCGGGCGCATACCAGCTCATCCACAATAGCGTGGACGGCGGAGAAAAATTGTTGGAGATCCTGCGTGGCGCTGGCTCGTTCGGCGATGCGGTAGAGAGCCGAGCTCAGGCTTTCCGCGCGCTTGCGCTCGGAGATATCGCGATAGACGGCGTAGAAAGCGGCGGTGCGGCCGTGAATGATGAGCGGAGCGCAGGTAAGGGAAACGTCGAGCAGGGTCCCATCTTTGCGCCGCCGTTGAGTTTCCAGGGTGAGGTGCTCACCGCGGCGGAGGCATTGGATGGTCCAATCGAATTCCACCTTGCGTCCGGCTGGCAGAATGAGAGCTTCGATGGACTGGCCCATGATTTGCGCGGCGGAGTACCCGAACAGCCGCTGAAATTCCTGGTTGATGCACAGGGCGCGGAAAGACGCGTCAACAATAATGAGAGGGTCGGGACACGATTGAAAAAGTTGCTCGAGATATTGACGGCGGATCTCTAGATTTTCGGCAGAGCCGGGTTTTTTCGAAGTAGAAGAGGTTACAGGTCCGGTGGCCCAGGAAAGTGACGACGAAGGCGCGTCGGAAACAGCTCCCACCGGCGCGACGAAGGCGGGCGCAGCTCCGCTTTCAAGCGCTTGGCGCAAGCCTTTCGCGCGTACGAGTTCCCGGGACTGAGGTGTACGGGTGACACGACCACCCATGGTGACGGCTCCCCCCTCCGGAGCTCAGCCAACTGGCATGGTAAAGCGCGGGAGGATGACGAGAAAGTTACGCTGGTAATTGGACGCCGGTGGGTGGGCGCGGGAGCGGTACAGCCTGATAAGGAAGCGAGCCAGACGCGCGATTCTTGCGCGACGCGATTCTTGCGCCGCAAAGAACGCGAGGCGCAAATTTGTTATTTGTTGTCGGTTTTGCTGGCGAGCATTTCGCAGACGCGGCGGATCGCCTCGCGTTGGGCATCGGTGAGGGTGAGGAATTCGAAACCGTAGCGCAGGCCATCGCGATAGCGCACGATGGCGCGGACCTTCAGCGGGTAGGGGCTGAGCGGCAAGGGAATTTCGAGGGAGACGATTTCCCCTTTTTGCAATTCTCCGGTGAGGGTTGCGCCCACGCCATCCTGCCCCAGTTCGGTGGAGTGTCCCCAGCAATTTTGGAAGCTGCCGTTCTGGAACATGCGGACGTGCATGCGGGCGTCGATGGGAAAACGCGGGAAGCGCCGCGCGTAGGGCGGTTTGGCGGGGGCGAGTTTTTTCCCGGGAGCAGCCATGGCGCAGTTGTCAGTTGTCGCTCGTCAGTTGCCAGTTCATTCTGGGCTAAGGCCCGGCAAAATATTTGCCGCTTCACGCGGCGTTAAAGCGCCGTTCTTCGGCGTTACCGTTTAATTGCCATGCAGCAGGTAGCCCGGTTCCAGGGGAAGTTTGCCCGCGATTTTTACCACGGCAACGCTGCTGTTGATTGAATAAACATCGACCACGCCGACGGCACCGGGAAGGGACGCGACCTTGTTCACGAGTTCTTCATCGGAGGAGACGACCACGATCGCGGGATGAGCCGGGCGTCCGTGATTGGAGGTCACGATGAGGCCGTTGACCTCGTTCTCAGACATGCCGTAGAGCTTTTCCAGAACGATCTTCGCCTCAGGAGCGGAGGGAGAACGCATAACGAACGTGATGGGCTTGCCATCGGGCCAGTGCGTGGTCTGCGCTTTGCAGAGCTTGACCAGATCGGCCACGTTGATGGCGCCCATGGCGTTGGCCTTATTGGAGACGAGCGCGAGATCGCGCGCCGAGGCGAGCGATGCGGCCAGCATTACGAAAACCAAGACCCGAAGAAAACGTTGGTGGAGCAAATGGAGCTCTCCGAAACGGTACAGGATTGTGGGATTGATTGTGCGCGAAGAGGGGTCATGGGTTAAAGGGTACTAAGGTCACGAGGGAGGGTGGATTAAGGACCGTTCCCGCTTCTCGCAAAGGCATGGGCCCTTCGGGATGCAAACCGCGCGGCCCTCAGTATGACCAATCAAGAAAAAGGCGCGGCTCAGTGAGCCGCGCCTTTTTCTTGCTTGAGGATTGCTACCTCTGTTTCATTTCTTTCAAACTGTGTGGGACGACCATGGGACGAGGAACGTACATGCTGCCATGACCCGTGACCGAGAACGGCGTGGTCGCAGAGGCGTTCTGTTCAATGATCATTCCCACCCCGGGCTGGGTGCCATCGGATTCGATGAAGGGGAACATGGAGCCGTCAACCGCGTAAAGAATGAGGTTAAAGCCACCCTCAAGTGTGGAAACGTTGCTATTGCCGATTCCGGAGGAGAGCCCAAAACGGCCGTTTGAGTCAATTGCGCCGTAGCTGCTGCTACTGCTAACGAATGCCAGATCGCCGCTGGGGCCACCTCCGGCTGCCCAATTTTCGTCAAGTATGCCGGCGATGGTGCCGTTGGCGTTGGCAGTGAACTCCGCGATGTCGTCCACTTCAACCGCGGGCGAGCCCAAAAGATTGGCGCCGGTCAGGTTTAGTCCGTAGCCTTGGGAGGATGCGAATGCGGCTCCCGCGGTTTGCGGGTAGGCCGCGCCGGCGGTGATTCCGGCGACGAGCCCTGGAGCGTCGATTTCAAGCAGAAGAATTCCCCCGGAAGAAGGATAGGCGGCGTAGGAGGTCCCGCCTACGAAGTTCAAGAATGAGCCGAACGTGTATCGTCCGGGGCCCGCAGCGGTGTAGGTTCCGGTGAAGGAACCGGCCGCGCTCGAGGCCCCCGAACCCGTGTTGAAATCTTCACTGGACGAGCTCGTGATATTGCCGTTTCCGTCAGTAGCCATGAATCCGCCGAGAGCCTCGATGCCGGATGCGTTATCTCCGAACAAGGTGAAGGCCAGAGTGCCGGCAGTCGTAGGCAGAGTCGCGGAGGTTTGAGCGTAGGCGTCGCCGGAAAGAGTGGCGAAAGTGTCGGTCTCAATAATCTTCATGTGGTTGGCGTCGATGACGTAGACGTCATAGGTCTGCAAGCTGTTATTTAAGGGATTGCTGATGGTCGTTGCGGGAGTGGAGGACGGACCTGCTACCAATGTGCCAGACAGAGTCGCGCCGGGATAGACGCTTGCACCGCCCTCGTTGAAATCCTCGAGACCGGTAAGGGCACCTCCGCTGCCGACGGCGAAATTGCCGGCGAGAGCGAGTGGTCCACTGCTGGCGAATGAGTTCCCGCTCAACAGGAAGGCATAGGTGCCGGCGGGAGTAACGCCCGTGGTTTGCTGATCGAGCGTGCCGCTGCCGGTGGCGTTACCGTCATATTCGGTTACAAGACCATGGAAGCTATCCTGTAAGACAAACTTGAGCGTGATGCTGTTGCTGCCAGAGAAGGGATTGTTGCTGGAATTCTGAAATGTCAGGGCGGCGGTGCCGCGCCCATCGAGCCCCACGGTGTAGGTGCTGCCGCCGCTGAGCGGGGCGTTGGCGATGGAACCTGAGGTAAAGCCGGTGTCATTGATATCGACCGAGCCGCCGCTGATGCCGCCGCTGCCATTGGCGGTGAAGGCGCCAACCGCGACGTAGGGGAAGCCACCCTGATCAAGTCCGGAGACGGAAAATACGTAGGATCCGTTGAGGTTGCTGTTGGCGAAACCGCCGCTGGGTGGGGCGGTAGGATTGATGATACCGTTTCCGTTGCCGCCGCAGGCGACTAGAAAGGCTACAGCAGACAAAGCAATGAGCAGGACGATTCCGTTGCGTACTGACATAAACTTCCCCCTGGGAGTGGACGAATGTGGAACTGTGAACTTTGTTTTCGAGGTTAGCACAGCTCAATTCTCTTGCGTTAAACCCGGCTCAGAAAAATAAGTAGCGGGGGCCGGAAAGGAATACATATCTTTACATTCTGTAGATAAGAAAGGTTCGCGGCGGGGATTGCGGCATCTGATGTGAGGGAGCGGGTGAGGCGAGGCGGTTTGATGAGAGAATTCCGGAAATGAGCCGATATGTAGTTAGATTGAAGGGATCCCTTCGGCGAGCTCGGGGCCGGCTCTTCGACTGCGGTTTTGCTTCGCTTCGCGAAGCAAATTCCTCGCTCAGGGTGACAAGGCTCAGGATGACGGGGCGAATCGTTATGCGGGGTATGGTGGTGTGCGCGTTGATGATGATGGTGACGGTCACGGGTTGGGGGCAGAGTCCGCCCACGCAGGGACTGTTGATTGAACCGGAAGAATTGCCGAATACTTATCCGCAGGGGACCTATGAGGTGCGATTGCATGCGCGGGGCAATTATGTTCCGGCGCTGCACTGGAAGCTGGAGAAAGGTGCGCTGCCCGCAGGGATAAAGTTAGAGGATGATGGGAACCTGCATGGGCAGGCGCAGCGCGCGGGAGAATTTCAATTTACGATTTCGGTGAAGGATTGGGGACAGCCCCAGCAGGCGGTTCAGAAGCAATTCACAATCAAGGTGGTGGAGGCGATTGCGATCGCGTGGAAGGTTCCCGCGCACGTGAATGTGAGCCGCATCGAAGGCAGCGTAGAGGTTTCAAACACGACGGCGGACGACATGGACCTGACCTTCGATGTGAAGGCTGTGGCGGAAAACGGGCGGGCGACGGAGATTGGATATCAGCATTACGTGCTTACCAGGGGAACGATCGGGATGGCCTTGCCGTTTGGGGAGAATCTGCCGCACGGGGCGTATGTGGTGTATGTGAATGTGGTGGGAGAAGTTCCCCAGCGCAATGCGATTTACCGGCAAAGCTTGCAGACGGCGCGGGCCCTCCAGGTGGTGCCGGGTCCGTAGGGTCGGCTTCCGCTACCCGGCTTCCGGCGCCCGGGAAAACAGCAGAGTAGCAGGGTTCGGTTTATCGGGCAAGCTTCCCGCCCGGGAAAGTAGAGCTTCTAACCGCTAAGGACGCCAAGGGAAGGCGTGGAACGCAAAGAAGGGCGAACCGGAAGCCGCCTTACCCTGGTTACGTTGACTTGGCCTTCACGGTTCTGAAAAACTTCAGGGTGGAGTCAGGATCGCTATCTTTACGATCTCTTTACTTTTCTTTCTCGGGATTTTGTGAAAGTCTGTTGGCACAGGTAGTTTGCAAAAGTTGTTAGAGACGCCTGCAAGGCAACGATGGAACTACTGCTCAACATCGCGTGGATGCTGTCGGCGCTGCCGGCGTACTGGCTGTGGCGGCGGGCCGCTGCGCGAGGCTTGAAACTTTTGCCGTGCCTGCTGGCATTAGGCTGCGTTCTGGTTCTGTTGTTTCCGGTAATCTCGGCGACCGACGATCTGCATGCGATGCGGGCCGAGATGGAAGATTCGGTCACCAGCAAGCGGGCCGTGCGGCAGGCGGGCGGCGAGAAGAATTCCGCCTGGGTGAACCGGCTGCAAGCGCCTCCGCCTGCGGTCGCGAGTTCGGGGTGGCTGGCGCTTCCGGAAGCTGGCCGCTATGAATTTGTCGTTTCTTCTGTAAGGCCGCTGGCGAGGCAAAGAGTCTTCCACGCCGGGCGCGCACCCCCGTTTTCCCTTCTCGGGTAGTTCGAATCCTCATTTCATAAATTTGTGCTGGCTGCGCTGATCGGATGGCGATCAATCCGGAGCCTGCGACTTGTGTTTAGAGAATCCTTCGTTTGGGGATGAGGACGAAGAATTTTAAACCACAAAGGACGCCGCGATTGGGGCGTTACCCGGTATGTCGACGAGGGATTTTGGTTTTCTGCGGAGCGTCTTAATGCTGAGAAAAGTTTGGTGCATAGTGCTGTTGATAGCGTTGGATGCGCTGCCGGGCGTGGCGCAAACGGCGCCGCCCAAGCCCGCTGCGCCGCCGCAGGCGTGGACCTGGGAGCAGGTGAAGGACCGGCTGGAGCTGAATAATCCGACGCTGCTGGCGGGAAAGTTGAACATCAGCGAGATGCAGGCGGATGAAATTACGGCGCATCTGCGCCCGAATCCGCAGTTGACGTTGCTGTCGGATCAGATTTCGCCGTTCAATACGGGGCCGTCGCATGGGCCGTTCGCGTATTTGCTGCCTTCGGCGACGATCAGCTATTTGCACGAACGCGGGCATAAGCGCGAGTTGCGGACGGAAAGCGCGAAGAAAGGGACGGCGATTGCGGTTTCGCAGCAGGATGATCTGGAGCGCGGCCTGCTCTTCAATTTGCGCAGCGCGTTTGTGCAGACGTTGCAGGCGAAGGCCGTGTTGCAGGTTTCGAAGGACAATCTGGATTACTACGACCACGTATTGAAGATCAGCCGCGACCGCTTTGAGGCGGGAGACATTGCGCAGATCGATCTCGACCGGCTGGAGTTGCAGCGGGTGCAGTACGAGTCAGACGTGCAGACGGCGGAAGTAAATCTGCGGACGGCGAAGATCCAGATGCTGATGCTGCTGAATGACCGGACGCCGATTGAGCAATTCGATCTGGTGGGGACATTCGATTTCAACGATCAGATTGACGCGCTGGATGGGTACCGGCAGATTGCGCTGGATAACCGGCCGGATTTGAAGGCGGCGGTGCAGGCGGTGGACAAGGCACACACCGATTACAAACTGGCGGAGGCAAATGGAACGACCGACCCGACGATTAGTTTTGATGTGGGAAGAAATCCGCCGATTGATTTTTATTTTGGTTTTGATGTGAGCATTCCATTGAGAATTTTCGACCGCAATCAGGGGAACAAGCTGCATACGAAGCTGGATATTACGCGGCAGCAGAAGTTGCGGGACGCGGCGCAGGCGCAGGTGTTCAACGATGTGGATTCGGCGTACACGATGGTGAACAGCGACGTAATTCTGCTGCGCGCGTACAAGCAGAAATATCTGGCGCAGGCAGTGCGGGTGCGGGACACGATGTTGTTTTCGTACCGGCATGGAGGAGCGTCATTGCTGGACTTTCTTAGCGCGGAGAGCGACTACCGCAGCGTGCAGTTGAATTACGTGAATCTGGTGGGTTCGTATTTGACGGCGGCGGCGCAGTTGAATCAGGCGGTGGGTAAAGAGGTAATTCAATGAGAAAGCTACGTTGTTCATATCTGGCCGCGCCGGCGATGTGTGGTGCGCTGGCGTTTTTGCTTGCCGGGTGCGGCGGCGGTAAGGCCGATCCGAAGGCTGAGGCGCCACCGGCGCCGAAGGTGGAGTCCGATCTGGATGCGAATAATTTCAAGGCGGATCATCCCGAGCAGTTTCCGCTGGTGGCGGCGGTGGAATACAAATCTGCGCCGGCGCTGAACGTGACCGGCGTGGTGCAGCCTGACATTGCGCGCGCGGTGCCGGTGATTTCGCTGGCTGCGGGGCGGGTGGTGGAAGTGAAGGCACGGCTGGGCGATGAGGTGAAAAAAGGCCAGTTGCTGATGAAGGTGCAGAGCAACGACGTTTCGGGAGCGTACCAGGCGTATCGCAAAGCAGTGAACGACGAAACGCTGGCGCGGATCCAACTGGAGCGGCAGAAATTGCTGTACGAAAAAGGCGCGGTGGCGAAAAGCGCGGTGGAGCAGGCGGAGGATGTGGCCAAGAATGCGCAGGCGGATTTGGACGCGTCCAGCGAAGCGCTGAAGACGCTGGGTGTGGATAAGAATAATCCGAACGCGATTGTGAATGTGTATGCGCCAATCTCGGGCGTGATCAGCGACCAGCAGGTGACGAATGCGGCGGGGGTGCAGGGGTTGGGGTCGCCGAATCCGTTTACGATTTCGGATCTTTCGTATGTGTGGATCATTTGCGACGTGTATGAGAACGATCTGGACGCGGTGAAGGTTGGCGACACGGCGGATGTTCAGCTGAACGCGTTTCCGGGGAAAACTTTCAAGGCGCGGATCGACAACATTTTGCCGACGCTGGACCCGAACCTGCGAACGGCGAAGGTTCGGTTGGAGGTGGCGAATCCGGGATTTATGCGGGTAGGGATGTTTGCGACCGCGACATTTTACGGCAAGCAGGCGGAGACGCGGGCGGCGGTTCCGGCGGCGGCGATTCTTCATCTGCACGACCGGGAGTGGGTTTATGCGCCGTTGGGTAATGGCCACTTCAAGCGCATGGAAGTGACGACGGGAAAGATGCTGCCGAACAGCATGCAGGAAGTGACGTCGGGGCTCAAGGCCGGAGATCGGGTGGTCTCGAACGCGCTGGCGCTGCAAAACACGGTGGAGCAATAGATGATTCGACGCGTGGTCGATTTCGCATTGGGCAACCGGCTGCTGGTGCTGGCGCTGGCGTTGATTCTTTTTGCCGCAGGAATCGTTTCGTTCAAGCGGCTGCCGATCGAGGCGTATCCCGACGTGGCGGATAACTACGTTGAGGTGATTACGCAGTGGCCGGGAATTTCGGCGGAGCAGATTGAACAGCAGGTGACCATTCCGCTGGAAGTCGTGATGAACGGCATTCCGCACGTGGTGCATCTGCGTTCGTTCTCGCTGTTTGGATTGTCGGACATCAAGCTGATCTTCGACGACGAATCGGACAACGACTGGAACCGGGAACGGGTGCTGGAACGGCTGAGCCAGGTGGCGTTGCCGCCGGGCGTGACGCCGCAGATGGGAACGGACTGGAGCCCGGTGGGGCAGATTTATTTCTTTACGCTGCACAGCACGAATCCAGCGTATGACGCGATGGAGTTGAAGTCGCTGGAAGACTGGGTGGTGGAAAAGAATTTCAAAGCGGTGCCGGATATTGTGGATGTATCGAGCTTTGGCGGGCCGACGCGCGAGTATCAGGTGAAGGTGGATCCGAACAAGCTGATTGCCTACGGGCTGAGCCTGGCGCAGATTGAGCAGCAACTCACCAACAACAACACGAATGCGGGCGGGAGTTTCATTCAGGAGGGGTTGCAGCAGATCAATGTTCGTTCGGTGGGGTTGGTGGATCGCACGCAGGATATTGAACGAACGGTGATCACCACCAAGAATGGCACGCCGCTGCGGGTGAAGGATATTGCCGTGGTTTCGCAAGGGCCGAAGATACGGCTGGGGCAGTTTGCCAAGGCGATTCATCGAGAAGATGGAACCATCATCGACAACGACGACGTGGTTTCGGGCATTGTGCTGCTCCGCAAAGGGGCGGCGGCGGACCCTGCGCTGCAGGCAGTTCATAAAAAAGTGGAGGAACTGAACGATCACATTCTGCCACCGGGCGTGAAGATTGTTCCGTTTATCGACCGCAGCGATCTGGTTCACTTCACCAGCCACACGGTGCTGCACAATCTGACGGAAGGAATGATCCTGGTTTCGATCATTCTTTTTCTGTTTCTGGGGAATGTGCGCGGGGCGTTGATTGTGGCGGCGACGATTCCGTTCTCGCTGCTGTTTGCGTCGATTTGCCTGGACCTGCGGCACATTCCCGCGAATCTGCTTTCGCTGGGAGCGCTGGATTTTGGCATGGTGGTGGATGGCGCGGTCGTGATGATTGAAAACATCGTGCGCCACCTTGGGCACAAGAACGGAGATACGAAGACTCCGAACGAAAAAATCAGCGAAGCGTCGCATGAAGTGCAGCGGCCGGTGTTTTACGCGATCGGCATCATTATTACGGCATACCTGCCGATTTTCACGCTGCAACGGGTAGAAGGGCGACTATTCCATCCCATGGCGTGGACGGTGGCGTTTGCGCTGCTGGGGGCGCTGTTGTTTTCGATTGTGATTGCGCCGGTGCTGGCGAGCTTTGCGTTCGCGAAAGGAGCGAGCGAATGGCACAACCCGGTGATGCACTATCTAACGGAGCGCTATCGCGGCGGAGTGCGGTGGGCGATCAATCGACGCAAGCTGGTGCTGGGGATTGGCGTGGTCGGATTTATATTTACGCTTTTTCTCGCCTTCAGCGGGGTGATCGGCTCGGAATTTCTGCCCCATCTGGACGAAGGAGCGCTGTGGGTGCGCGGTACCCTGGCGCCCAGCGCGGGGCCGGACGAAGGCATTCGAGTGTCGAACCAGGCGAGAATTATTTTGTGCTCATTTCCTGAAGTTCCGCGGTGCACCAGCCAGACGGGAAGGCCGGATGATGGCACGGATACGACCAGCTTTTTCAATACGGAATATTTTGTCGATCTGAAGCCGAAGGAAGAGTGGCGTCCGATTTTTCATCAAAATAAAGATGAGCTGATCGCTGCGATGAACCGCGAGCTCAACAAAATTCCCGGCGTGGTGTGGGGATTTTCGCAACCGATTGAAGACAACATGGAAGAGGCTGTGAGCGGAGTGAAGGGCGAGTTGGCCATCAAGGTGTACGGCGACGATTTGAAGGCGCTGGAGGACAAGAGCGCGCAAATTGCCGGCATCATGGGAACGGTGAAGGGAGTGGTAGACCTGGGAGTTTTCCACGTTCTGGGCCAACCCAATTTGAATGTGACGGTGGACCGCGAGGCCGCGGCGCGTTACCAGATCAATGTGGCGGATGTGCAGGACGCGGTGCAGACTGCGGTGGGAGGGAGCGCGCTGACCCAGGTGTTGAAGGGCGAGGCGCGATATGACCTGACGCTGCGCTATCTGCCGCAATACCGGAATACCGAAGAAGCGATCCGGAGCATTCGTTTGCTATCACCCTCGGGAGAGCGGGTATCGCTGGCGCAGTTGTGCAAGATCACCGAGGCGGAGGGAGGGTCGGAAATTTATCGAGAAGGCAACCAGCGCTATGTAGCCATCAAGTACAGCGTGCGCGGGCGGGATTTGGGCGGGGCGGTGGAGGAGGCGATGAAGAAGGTGAACGAGCAGGTGCAGTTGCCGCCGGGATACCACATCGATTGGGCGGGAGAGTACGAGAGCCAGAAGCGTGCGGATGAGAGGCTGCTGATTGTGCTGCCGATCACGATCCTGGTGATTTTTGTGATTCTTTATACGATGTTCAAGTCATTCAAATGGGCGTTGCTGATCCTGGCCAATGTGGCGATGGCGCGGTTTGGAGGATTGCTGGCGCTGCTGATTACAGGGACGAATTTCAGCGTTTCATCGGGAGTGGGATTTTTGGCGCTGTTTGGAGTGTCGGTGCAGACGGGAGTGATCATGCTGGAATACATCAACCAGCTGCGGGCGCGGCGCTTCAGTATTGAAGATGCGGCGGTGGAGGGAGCGGTGCTGCGGCTGAGGCCGATCATGATGACGATGCTGGTGGCGACCTTGGGATTGTTGCCGGCGGCTTTGTCGCACGCGATTGGGTCGGATTCGCAGAGGCCGTTCGCGATTGTGATTGTGGGCGGGTTGATCGCGGATTTAGTGATGAGTATTTTTCTGTTGCCGACGTTGTATGTGTGGGCCGCGGGGGATCGGGATGTGTTGCCGCGTGCGGAGGAAGGGTTTGAGGTGGGCGAGCACGTGGATTAGGTGGGTGAGTGGGAGTTAACCACGAAGGGCACGAAGGTTCACGAAGGGAAAACAACCACTGGGGCTGAAGCCCGACGTTTTGGGAGCTTTACGCGGCCTGAAGGGCCGCTCTTCCGCGCCGCTGCACGCCGCTGTTCACGCGCCGGCTAGTAGGCGCCAGCCCAGGGCGAGACCGTTGCCGGCGAAAGCCAGGGGCGATGAATTGCCAACGTGCATGGCGAGCATGCGCGAGAAGAGAGTTGGATCGGATTCGAGGGCGCGCATGACCTGGTGGCGGAGGGAATTGTTCCAGCCCAGGGCGAGCATGAGGCTGGCCATCAGCATCGGGCGACGGGCCAGCGAGCGATGCTGCTGCTGATAAGGGCGAAGATCTCCGGCGGAGAAGCACTGCGCGACCTTCTGCGCCTGGCGGAAGCTGAGGCAGAGGCCCTCGCCGGTGATCGCGTCGACTGCGCCCGAGGCGTCCCCCACCAAGGCAATGTTGCCGCGATAAACGCGCCGGAGTTTGCGGGTAGAAGAAATTGCGCCGCGCTCGGGCGAGGAGATAGCAGCGTTGCGTAGACGCACGGCAACTTCAGGGAATGCGGCGAGCGCGTGATCGAGCCGGAGATGCGGATCGCCGGAGACGAGAGCGACGCAGACTTCGTCGGAGGCGACGGGCGTGATGTAAATCTGGCATCCTGAGCCCCAGTGGAGTTCCATGTAATCGCTCCAGGGAGCGACGCGGTAGTGGCGGCGGAAGGCGAAGCGATTCCGGTCCTTCAGAAAATGATCGAGCCCAGCCCAGCGGCGAACCAGAGACGAGCCGCCGTCAGCGCCGACGATCCAGCGCGCGGGAACGAATTGCGTGCCGAGTTGGACGCCGTTGGAATGCAACGCGGTGACGGGAGTTTGCCAGAGGAGGGAAACTCCGGCGGCTTGGGCGCGCTCGATCATGAGAGCGTGTAGCGCGGTGCGGCGCACGCCGGCGCCGCAGCCCTCAGGAAAATTGGCTTGAATGCTTTTGCCTCCGCTGACAAAGCGGATGCCGCGAAAGGGATGCGAGACTTCGGCGGGAACTGAGATGCCGAGTTCGGCGAGCGCAGCCCGACCATCGGGCATCAGGCCCTCGCCGCAAGGCTTGTCGACGGGAGGACGTGAGCCATCAGCTACGGTTACTGCGAGCCCCTGCTGGCGGGCGGCGATGGCGGTGGCCAGGCCGGCCGGCCCTCCGCCGATTACGAAAACATCTGTACTGCTCTTCATTAATTTGTTATCCGAAATTTACTTTCCGATTTTTTGTTCACAATAAATTCTGCAAACACACCGCTTTATGAAGCCAGGGCTCTGCGCGCCAATCCCAGAGCCTGCGACCAGAAAGGACCGGGGTGGTGGGCGAACTCGACGAGGTCGCGGATGGCGGAGATGAAATCCGTGACCTGCTCTGGCGTGACAACGAGTGGAGGAGCAACTTTGAGTACCATGAAATCGTTTCCGCAAATCTGGGTAAGGAAGCCGTTGCGGAAAAGGCGCATGACCAGCATTTGCCCGAACATGGCGGGATGTATTTTGGAAAAGGCTTCAAACGGGGCGCGCAGAGCCAAACGGCGAGGAGCTTTGAACGCGATGCCGAGCAGAAGGGCTTTGCCGCGGACTTGTTCGATCATTTCATAATTGTGCAGGGCCACGCTTAATCTCTGCTGAAGGTCGGCGCCGACGGCGGCCGCGCGATCGCCCAGGTTTTCGCTCTCGAGAACGTCGAGGGTTGCGAGCCCGGCGCGCATGGAGAGACCGTTCTCGCTGAAGGTAGAAGCGTGAACGATGGAGCGCTTGAAAGAAGTGAACACCGAGTGATGAATTTCGTCGGACATGAGGACCGCGCTCACGGGAACGAGGCCACCGCTCAGGGCCTTGGCGAGGACGACCATATCGGGAGCGATTCCAAAGTGATGCGAGGCCAGGAACGGGCCGGTGCGGAACATTCCGGTTTGCACTTCGTCGGCGACGAAGACAGTTCCGTAGCGGCGGCATAAAGCCTGCGCATTGCGGAGATAATCGGGATCCGGAACTCGAATTCCACCCTCTGCTTGAATCGGTTCGACGAAAAATGCGGCGTAGTTGCTGGTGGATAATTCTTTTTCGAGGGCGGCGAGATCGTTAAAGGGCACGAAGGCTGTGTCTGGGAGAAGCGGTCCGAAACCTTTGCGCCAGTATTCGCCGTTCATCAGCGAGAGCGCGCCGCAGGTCAGTCCGTGAAATGCACGGTCGCAGGCGAGAAGGCCGGTGCGTCCGGTGTGGGCGCGCGCGAATTTGATGGCGGTCTCAACGCCTTCGCTGCCGGAGCTGGCGAAGAAAACTTTGGTGAGATTGCCGCCGGCGAGTTTGCAGAGGCGCGCCGCTAGTTCTCCGGCGAGTTCGGGAACGTTACTTTGCAGCATGACGGGGCCGGAGCGGTCGAGCTCGTCCTTGAGGGCTTGAATAATGGCGGGGTGGTTGTGGCCAGTATTGTGAACGCAGAAGCCGGAGAGGAAGTCGATGATGCGGCGGCCGTCGGTGGTGGTGAGTTCGGCTCCGGCGCAACGCTCGTAAGCGACGTTCATCTCAAGCAGGGTTAGGAGCTTGGTCCACTGCGGATTTACGAAATCGGCATAGCGGTCGGCGGCTATTGTTTCGGTAATTGGCATGTGGATAACAATAAAGGAGCGCCCCCGCTCCAAGGAAACTTACGGGAAAATAATCTTAGCCTTGCACAACTGGAGCGGGTGACGTGGCCGGGCTTAATCATTAGGATGCGGCTGGTTCAAGGACTGGTTGCCAGATGGGGCCACGGGTAAGCTAGGGTATACAAATATTTACATTGGTTCAGGTGCAATGCGGCGTGCCTTTTGAAGCATCTAAGTGAAAGAATTTGAATCTTTTTTCGAAGCGAGGTTGAAATTGAAGACGTTCCGACTCGTAATTCGTTTGGGTGGGTTGCTGGCAGCGGTTTCTGTAGGGGCAGTGGTGGTGAGTCAGGCGGCGGAAACGCCTTTGACTGACAATCCGGTGTATCGGAATAACTGCGCGAAGTGCCATGGCAAGACCGCCGAGGGGCGGCTCTTCGGCGGCCCATCGCTGGTTTCGCAGAAGGTGCGGGCGAAGCCGGAGGATGAGTTGATCGGCATCATCACGAATGGCAAGGGGCACATGCCGAAGTATGGCGGGAAATTATCGGAGGCGGAGATTCGCGGATTGGTGGAGGAGATTCGGGGCGGGGGGAAGTAATAGGCGGCTTGCGGGATTTACTTTTATGGTTAAGGTTTTGGTTAACCACGAAGGGCACTAAGGTTCACGAAGGGGGAGCGAAGAGGGATCCTTCGACTGCGGTTGTGCTTCGCTTTGCGAAGCACAATCCTCGCTCAGGATGACAGGCGTCGACTGGGCAGTCGATGTCCCATGACAAGCCCGAGAATATTCGCCGCCGCTAAGTGTGGCTGGATCGGGGAGCGGGGGCTATAATTTCGGTGCCCATGGCTCTGACTGCTGGTACGAAACTCGGTCCTTACGAAATTCAATCGTTGCTTGGCTCCGGCGGAATGGGAGAGGTGTATCGCGCCCGCGATACGCGGCTGGGGCGCGATGTCGCGATCAAAGTTTTGCCGGCGCATCTTTCGAGCGATCCTGACCTGAAGTTGCGCATGGAGCGCGAGGCGCGCGCCATTTCTTCGCTGAATCATCCTCACATTTGCACGCTGCACGATATTGGCTCGCAGGATGGAATCAACTTCCTGGTGATGGAACACCTCGAGGGAGAGACGCTCGCGGAGCGGTTGCAACGCGGCGCGATTCCGCTCGACGAGGCCTTGAAAATTGCGATTGAGATTGCGGGGGCTCTGGACAAAGCGCACGCGCGCGGAATTGTGCATCGCGATTTGAAGCCGGCGAACATCATGCTGACGAAGAACGGTCCGAAGCTGATGGACTTTGGGCTGGCGAAGCCGTCGGGGGGATTGGGTGTGGGGTCGGGAGAGAATCCGTTGACGCCGAGCACTCCGACGATGACCGTAGCGGCGCTGGCTGGTTCGTCGACGCCGCTGACGCAGAAGGGGATGGTGGTGGGGACGTTCCAGTACATGTCTCCGGAAGTTTTGCAGGGAGCGGAAGCGGATGTGCGCGCGGATATTTTTAGTTTTGGATGCGTGCTGTATGAGATGGTGACGCGGCGAAGGGCGTTTGAGGGGAAATCGCAGTTCAGCGTTCTGGGCGCGATTCTCGATAAGGAGCCGGAGCGGGTGAGCGTGTTGCTGCCGAGCTCTCCGGCCCGGCTGGATGAGACGGTCGGACGATGTTTGGCGAAGAATCCGGAGCAGCGGTATGGGTGCATGCACGATGTGCGGATTCAGTTGGAGGCGATCGCCGCAGGTGGGGCGGAAGCGAGGGCTGAAGCGGGATCGGCGGCTGCGGTTGGAAGTGCTTCGAGGCTACCGTGGATTGTTGCCGCGATCGCGTTGTTGATTGCAATCGGCGCAGGAGCTGCTTACTTTCAGAAACGAGCGCCGGTGGCGGTGGTGAGTTCTTCTATTTTGCCGCCGGCGGGAACTTCGTTTGTGACCATGCTGCCAGGCGCTGGGCCGCCGGTATTGTCGCCTGATGGAACTCAGTTGGCGTTTACGGCGCGCGATGAGAAAAGCAAAGTTCTGCTGTATGTGAGATCGCTCGCTTCCACTGCGGCGCAAGCCTTGCCGGGAACCGACGACGCGATTTATCCCTTCTGGTCGCCCGACAGCCGAGAGATCGCGTTCTTCGCCGCAGGGAAATTAAGGAAGATCAATGCCAGCGGAGGGCCGCCGCAGGATATATGCGAGAGCTTCAGCGGGCGCGGAGGGGCCTGGAGCAAAGATGGAGTGATTGTTTTTACGTCCGGTTCAAACCAGGGATTGATGAAGGTTTCCGCGGCGGGTGGAACTCCGGAAGCTGGTTCAAAACTGAATGCGGCCACGGGAGAAAATAGCCACCGATTCCCATACTTTCTGCCCGACGGCAAGCACTTCATCTATTGGTCGCGTACTTCGCGTGTGGGGCAGTCACCGGTGCTTTACGTCGGCGAACTCAGTAGCTTGCAGGGGAAGATGCTGATGAAGAGCGACTCGATTGCGAGTTATGCCTCAGGTCATTTGTTATTTTTGCGCGGGCAGACTTTGATGGCGCAGCCCCTCGATCTGAGCAAATTCGAGTTGAGCGGTGAGCCGCAGCCGATTGCCGAGCGCATCGCCATCAATGGGGCGAGCGTGCGCGCGATGTTTTCAGCGTCGGACACGGGAAGATTGATTTATCAGACCGGGGAAGCATCGGCGGGCTGGATGCTGGTGTGGCGGGACCGGGAAGGAAAACAAACGGATGCGGTTGCGAAGGCGGAGCGCTATCTGATTCCGGCGCTGTCGCCCGACGGGACGCGTGCGGCGGCTACGATTTTCGCGGGCGGTCAGGGAATCTCCGAACTTTGGACTTTCGATCTGGCCCGCCACACCAGCACGCGATTCACCTTCGGACCGGCGAGCCAGACGTGGCCGGTTTGGTCGGCAGATGGAAAGACAATTTTTTTCGAATCCAACGTGAAGGGCTCTTCTCATATCTATGCCAAACCGGCCGATGGAAGCGGAGTGGTGCGCACGGTTCTGGAAGATAGCGATATCTTCGAAGCGCCGCGCGCCACATCTGCGGACGGGCGTTATTTGATTTATCGCAGGCGGTTACCGAGTGAAGCTGGTTATCACATTTGGGCGCTACCGCTAACCGGTGAAGGGAAGCCGTTTCCAATTGTGCAGGACGGGTTCGACGAAGATCTCCCGTCAGTTTCCGGCGACGGAAAGTGGATGGCATATCAGAGCAACGAATCTGGCCGAAGGGAAATCTACATCACTGCCTTTCCCGGCGGCGGAGCGAAGTGGCAGGTTTCGAGCAATGGAGGAGTATTTCCGAAGTGGCGCAGGGATGGGAAGGAATTATTTTTTCTGGATGCCGCGGACACGGTTACGGCGGTGGATGTGAATACTTCGGGAGGTACGCCGAAGTTGGGCGCGCCGCACGGGTTGTTTCAGGCGGTGGGGATTCAGCGGGATTTTGGTCCGTTCGATGTGACTGCGGATGGGAAGAGGTTTTTGGTGAACAGCGGGAATTTGAGGGAGGGTAGCGATCCGTTGACGCTGGTTTTGAATTGGCCGGCGGAGTTGAAGAAATAAGTCGAAATTTCCAGCAACACCTGTTTACAGATAATTTATTGCCGACTTCCGGTTTGCCCGCTGTTGATCCTCGGTACTATCCTTCCTTTAGATGTACAGGTTGCAACTCTGAACGAATTGAGGAGAATCATGTTCAAAATCAGTACGCTTGTTCTCGCAGTTTTGGTAATTGGAGTTTTATGCGCTTCACCTGTGGCGCCAGCTCAGGTTAGCGTTGGGGTAAATATTGGTGTAGCTCCGGTGTGCCCTTACGGATATTTTGATTATGCCCCGTACGACTGCGCTCCTTACGGCTACTACGGGCCGGATTGGTTTGTGGGCGGAGTGTTTCTTGGAGCAGGCCCGTGGTTTCACGGTCCGCATGGCTTTTACGGGCATGTCGATAACAGGTTCGATCCTCATCACGGGTACGCTGGACCGATGCCGGATCGCGGGGCGGAGCGATTCAATCACTTCCAGGGCAATGAGGCGCGAGATGGGCGCGGTAATGTAGGCAATGCTGGCCATGAAGCGAAGGGTGAGCACGCGCTCCCTGGATATCGCGGCGGTGGGCATGCGGGCGGACATGGCGGCGGCCATCGCTAGAGCGCAATCTGGATTGCGCGATTCGAGTTACGCGATCCGGATTACTGGATCCGGTTTGAGTGAGAGACGAGATAAGGCGCGGGTTGCGCCTTATCTCGTTTGCAATTTGCTTTCTGACTCCGAAGCCTTGGAATTGAGACGCGCCAAACTGAAAGAGGGATTTTGAGTGCAAGGCCTGCTTTCGCCAATCGGCGCATCGCCTCTGTAGCTTAGGCGGACAGAGAGGCCACTTGCGCTATGGCAACCGATGTTTTTTCCGCAGTGCCCGGAGTTGTAGGAGCTGTAATTCCAAGAATCGTTCCCGACTGGTCGGATTGGATTTCTAATACCCCGTTTAGCTCGCGCAACCGTTCTCGCATTCCAGCTATACCCACTCCAGAGTCAGCGGTACCGTCGCGAAGTCGCTTCAATAGCGCAGGTGGTATGCCCTTTCCATTGTCCCGGATGCTCAGATGCACCGTTGAGACATTTCTCTTCAAACTTATGCTTGCGAATGTTGCTTCTGCATATCTGTGAATATTCGTAAGTCCTTCCTGAACCGCGCGAAACAGTGCAATTTCGAGGTTCATCGGCAGCCGCGTTCCAGATTCAGATGGCAAGTCAAGCGTAACTGCCAAACCGCTGCGGCGAGAAAACCCCTCCACAAATAAACGCGTAGCCGAGCCAAAGCCAAGTTCGTCCAGCAACGGCGGGTGCAGCAGGTGCGATATCGTCCGTGTCTCGGTGACACACTGTTCCACAAGGCCCGAGCACTCGGAGAAAAGAACGCTTTCGGTCTCGCTCCCAACCTTGGATCGAAGAAGACTGAGATTCATGTTCAACACTGCTAAATATTGACCCAAACTGTCATGCAGTGCTCTGCCAATGCGGCGGCGCTCTTCGTCCTCGACCACCATGATTCTGGCACTCAGCCGTCTGGCAGATTCGTTTGAGCGTTCCAGATCGGCGGTTCGCTCACGTACGCGCTCTTCGAGCTCCTCATTGGCTGCGTGCAATGCCCTTTCGGCTTTATCGCGCTTCACCAAAAGGCGCCTGTTCGATTCCCCTAAGGCAATAATGATGGCGGAGAACGTCAGGAACCCGAACATACCGAAGTACTCAATGTGGTTTTTCCCGGAAATGGAATGATAAGGAGGCAAGAACCAGTACCAGATTCCGAGTGCTTCCATTGCAACAGCCAGGATCGACGGGCCCAGTCCGCAATACCACGCAACGAAAATAATCGCCAACCATACCGTGTGATAGGGGTAGTGCGATCCAAACTCCGGGCTCAGAAGTGCTCGGGACAGCAGAGCCGCACTCGCCGCGAATACCGCCAATCCATAGTAGATTATCGCTGAGTAGTCCTTCCGAGCGCGGAAAATCAACGACCAGAAATAGGACGTGAGCTGCATTTGCCGAGGCTTTGAATCGACCATGTATCGTGAGGCGATACTTTCCCAATTAAACCACTGGCGGTACAGAGTTGCAAGCGTGAATTTGGCCTTGCCCACGAATGACCGCCTTGAGCCAGGGCCTTCTTGACGTAAACGTCGCTACCACGCTGTATGATCCGCCCAGGGATGGTGAGAGCTGCTCGCCGCAGAACGGGGGGTGTGTCGGAGGAATAGCTGGGTGGAAACCTGGCGCACCGGGAAAAAAATTAAGAGTTCCGAGGTGGTGTTGAGTCCATTCGTCTCGGCCAGTAGCTCGCGTTAGACCCTTGCTTGACCTGCTGTGCTGCCTCCCTTGCGGGTGCGTTGCATGCGATCTTCGCTCGGGCTCCGGGCTAACCGCCAACCGGATAAACCTACTCAACGCCTCGGAACTCTATCCTGCCTTCGACTGGGCTTCCCGTTCTCCTCGACCAGCGCTTTGCTATAGACCCTTGCCTGCCTTCCCTCGCTCACTTTGCAGTGGGAGAGCGACTTGGCTTGAGCCCCGGACGCCGCACCAACCGGAAAAACTTAAGAAACTGTCAAAGAACGATCTTGTTGTACGCCTCCTATTTTTTAAGTCAATCAAAAGTGAGCGACTTTATCCGGTTTATTTTCAATGGAGTGCAGCCGGTTCACAGGCGGGTGACAGGATTTGGTGCAGCGGAGCGGGAGATTCTGCGCAAAGCGCGCGCGGGGCGCGGGTTTTCGCGGGAATGAATTGAAGCGGCGGCGTACGCTGGGTGCGCGGCGGTGGGATTCAGCTTGTGAATATCTGTTGAAAGGCGCGCTGGACAAGGGAATTGCAAGCGCGGGAAGACGAGATTAACCACAAAGGAACCCTAAGGTACACGAAGGATAATTGCTTGACAACGCGGGGAACTCTGCTAAAGTGCGAGAAAAGCTGCTGAAACTCTATAAGCAACTCACAGGTGCCCTGTTTATGAAGAATGTTTACGAAGTATTGCGGCAAAAAGAGATGGAGCTGACCCGGCTGGAAAAAGAAGTGGAAGCCTTGCGGCTGGTGGCTCCTTTGTTGTCGGAAGAAAAAGAAATGAACGCGGAGATGGCGAAAACGGCATTGCCGACGGCGGTGAATGGACCGCAGCAGCCGATTCGGATCCCGGCGCCTCCGGTGGTGCCGCAGGCGCAGCCCGTGCGAGCGGCAGGATGGGACGATACCGCCAAGCGCTGGCCATAGGCTTTCGCGGATAATTTTGCGAGCTTGTCGCGCTCCACGTGGAAGAGCGGCGCTTCAGCGCCGCGTAAGCGTCTTTAATTCAGTCCGGGCTTTAGCCCGGGTAGTCGAACTATCCAACCGCGATCTTTCTCAGCGCCCCCAACAGTCGGTCCACTTCTTCTACCGTGTTGTAATGCACCAGCCCGATCCGCAGAAACCCGCCGGATTTTTCCACGTCAAGTTGCTCGGTCAGATTCAGCGCGTAGTAGTTCCCATCCCAGGTGAAGAAGCCGAGGTCGCCCAGCTTGGTCGAGAGGGCGAGCGGCGTCTGCTCCGCGGTTTGATTGATCACGCGCAGGGCGATGGTGGGGCAACGCTCGGAGAACCGCGCCGGGTCGGTGATTCCGTAGACTTTGACGTTGTGGATTTGGGCCAGCCCAGTCATCAGGCGTCGCATTAAACCGTGCTCGTATTGGTGGATCGCTTCAAAGGCGGCCACGATGGCAGCACGGCGTGGTGTTGTTAGGTTTCGAGCTTCGCTCGACGGGCGGACGATTGCGTCCGTGCCTATGTGTGGCGTGGCGATATCGGCGATGTAGTTGACGCAGGCGGTGATGCCGGCGATGCATTCATGGTTGAGCGTGCCGGTCTCCCAGCGGTTGGGAACGGCGTCGGTGAGCGGGCGGACCTTGTAGGGGCGCAGGCGGGCGAGATGCTCGCGCTTGCCGAAGAGGACGCCCATGTGCGGTCCGAAAAATTTGTAGGTGGAGCAGGCGAGGAAGTCGCAATCGAGATCGTGCACGTCGATAAGCCCGTGCGGGCCGTAGTGTACGGCATCGACGTAGGCGAGGGCTCCGACGGCGTGGGCAAGAGCCACGATTTTTTTGACTGGGTTGATGGTGCCGACCGCGTTGGAGGCGTAGCCGACGGCGACGAGTTTCGTCTTCTTATTTATTTTTGACGCCAGGTCGTCGAGGTCGAGAGTGCAATCTGCTTCGTGAATTTCGGCCCAGCGAATGGTCACACCCTTTTCTTCGAGCGCCAGCCAGGGCGAGACGTTGGCGTCGTGATCGAGGCGGGTCACGAGGATTTCGTCGCCGGGGGCGAGGTCGCGTCCGATGGCGCGCGACATCATGAAAGTGAGCGACGTCATGTTCTGGCCGAATACGATTTCGTCGGCGGCGCAGTTGAGAAAGTCGGCCATGGCGGCGCGGGCGTCGGCGATCATCACGTCGGTGTGGCGGCTCGTGGAGTAGGCTCCGCCGGTGTTGGCGTTGTCGCTGCGCAGGTAGTTGGAGATGGCGTCGATGACGCGTTGCGGAACCTGCGTGCCGCCGGGGCCGTCGAGGAGGGCGGCGGGGTGTCCGTTGACGGTTTGGGCGAGCGAGGGGAATTGAGAGCGGATGTGGTTGAGGTCGAGGGCGAGCGGAGCGGTTTCAGTTGTGGGCATGGTCGTTATTTATTTTTATCATGGCGGGGTGGGGTGAAGAAGCGGCGCGAGGGGAATCGTGCTCCGACGCGCGCCGGGCGATGGGTGCGGGAGATCCTTCACTCCGCCTGAAGAACGGCTTCGTTCAGGATGACGCCACCATTGAGATTTACGCGGTCACGGCTCGCACAAAATCCGCCAGCATCCCATACGCCGTCGCGTACAGCCCGGGATTTTCTTCGGTGATCGCCAGGCCGGGGAAGATGTCGGTTGCGAAGTAGACGTAGTTGGAGGTGCCGTTGATTTGTGACATGGGATCGGTTTGCGGGATTTGTTCGGGGCGGACTGTGGCAGTGACTCCGCTGTCCCTTTTTGTCGCACGGCAGATTAATTTGTAAGGCCGTCCAGCTTGCTTAGCGGCGCGCACCGCGTCTGCGCTCAAGTTGCGGATTCCTTCACGCTGAATATCTTCCAGGCGGATTGGAATTTCCATTAATACCGTGATCAGCGCGGCGGTTTTTACGGCGGCGTCGTAGCCGTCGATGTCGTGGGTGGCGTCGGTTTCGGCGATGCCGAGGGATTGGGCATTCTTCAGGGACTCGTCGAAGGTGAGGCCGTTTTCCATTTCGCTGAGGATGACGTTGGTCGTGGAGTTCACGATGCCGTGAAATCCGGTTAGGTGGATGGTGGGGAGTTGATGGAATAACGAGAAGATGGGGACGCCATCCATGACGGTGGATTCGAAGAGGAATCGTTTATTGTTGGCGGCGGCGAGGTCGCGGAGCTCGCGGTAGGCGTGGACGATGGGGCCCTTGTTGGCAGTGATGGCGTGGGCTCCGTGGGTGAGTGCGGCGCGGATGTGATCGACGGCGGGCTGGCCGTTTTGGACATTAAGCGAGGTGGCTTCGAAGAGTATGTCAGCTTGGGCGGATTTGAGCCAGTGGCGGACATCGGACTGGTGATCAGGCTTTTGATCAGATTTGACAGGTTTGTCGGACAGAGCTTGCCCTGAGCTTGTCGAAGGGAGTGTCCGACCCACATAGGCCGGATCGAGGCCGTTGGGGTTGGAGTGCCAGCCCATGCGGCGCGAGGCGATACCGGTGATGCGGAAGGCGATGTTGTGGTGGGCGCGGAGCTCTTGCTCGCGGTCTTTTAGTAATTCGACCAGGGTGCGGTTGACGTTGCCGAAGCCGAGGAAGCAGAGGTTGTAGGTTTGGATGGCGTCCTCGCGGGGGCTAAAGCCCCGATCCTTAAAACGAAACTTTACGCGGCGCTAAAGCGCCGCTCTTCCACGGTTGTGCGGGCAGCAGTGGTGCGGCACTCGTCATCTCCAGGTTTCAGCAAGGCAAACGCCTGAAGGCGCTTCGTATCTTGCTGAGGTTACGGCACGCCTGAAGGCGTGCCCCGATTCGAATCACTCATCCCATGACGGTGGTGTGCTCGGGCTGAATTTTGTAGAGGACGCGGACTTCGCCGGGCTGGCCGTAGGGGTACTTATCAACGCCGAGATATTTCTTGGCCATTTTGTCGATGTGGGCGCTGGCGCCGTCTTCGGTGATCTCGACCACTCGGCCGCGGATTTCGAGATAGCGGTAGGGATTCTCCGGGTCCATCAAAGTCATCGCGACGCGGGGATCGCGGCGGACGTTTTTATCTTTCTGGCGTCCCTTGGCGGAATTGAAGATAACGTGCTCGCCGTCGAAGTCACACCAGACGGGGGTGACCTGCGGGCGTCCGTCAGGCATGAGCGTGGCGAGGTTGGCGAAGGCGCGCTTCTGAAACAGATCGCGGTATTTTTCGGGGATAGTTGAGGTAGCTGCGGGCATGATGCCTCCTTGCGGTAGTGCGATGACGACAGGACATTATAGATCGTGGGGATGGGTGAGGGTTTGCGGTATTCTTCGGAACACGAATGAGAGGAGCGGAATGAATATGGGAGCGGAGGTTCAACAGGGGCTACGGCCCCAGCATTTTTTGGCGGATTACGCTGCGCTGAAGCGCCGCTCTTCCACGGTTGTGTCGGCGTCTGAGGGGCGCTTCGCCGGCGCTGCGCTCGTTGCTGTTGTAGTTTTCGCACTGCTCTTTGTGGCAGCGTCGGCGTCGACGCAGAGTGGGAAGTATCCGCCGACGATTGTTTTTATGACGGACTTTGGGGTGGTCGACGATTCGGTGGCGATTTGCCGGGGCGTGATGTATTCAATCATGCCGGAGGTGCGCATTGTCGATCTCACGCACCAGGTCACGCCGTTTTCGATTCTCGATGGGGCGCGATTTTTATACGGGGCGACGCCGTACTATCCGGCGGGCACGGTGTTTGTGGTGGTCATCGATCCGACGGTGGGGAGCGCGCGCAAGGCGATTGTGGCGAAGTCGAAGCGCGGGCAATATTTTGTGCTGCCGGATAACGGGCTGCTCACGCTGGTGGAGCAGCGCGATGGGATTGACGCGGTGCGCGAGATTTCGAATACGGATTGGATGATTGGGACGAAGCTATCGTCGACGTTCCACGGGCGCGATATCTTTTCTCCGGTAGGAGCGCATGTGGCGCGCGGGGATGATTGGAAGAAAGTGGGTCCGGAGATGACGGTGGCGTCGCTGGTGAAGCTGGATTTGCAGGCACCGAGCTTTGATGAGCGGGGAGTGACGGCGGGGGTGATTGCGACGGATGGTCCGTTTGGGAATTTGGTGACGAATTTGGATGCGGAGGATTTTCAGAAGCTCGGATATGAGCGCGGGCAGAGTGTTCCGGTGCGAGTGGGCGGGAAGCCGATGGTGATCAAGTTTGTTAAGACGTTTAGCGATGTGGGGTGGAAGCAGCCGTTGCTCTATATCGATTCGCGGGGGCGAGTGGCGCTGGCGGTGAATCAGGGGAGTTTTGCGGAGGTGTATGGAGTGAAGCCGCCGGCAGAGTTGTTTGTGCCGAGAGCGAGGAAGTAGCAGCCCGCCTGTCATCCCAAGCGCAGCGAGGGACCTTGGTGTTTGCTCGCACTGACACCGCGCCGGGTGTACGCAAACACCAAGATCCCTCGCTTCACTCGGGACGACAATCCAAAACTCACCGCCCACTCTCAATGCGCGGCAGCACCGCACTCAAAAGCGCTTCAAAGCTGCTTCGTACCCGCTCGCCAGTTTCCATCACTTCCTGATGCGACAGCGGCTGGTCGAGAATTCCGGCGGCCATGTTGGTGACGCAGGAGATGGCGAGTATTTCGATCCCCATGTGGCGCGCGGCGATGACTTCGAATACCGTCGACATGCCGACGAGGTCGGCGCCGATGGTGCGCAGGTAGCGGATCTCCGCCGGCGTTTCGTAGCTCGGGCCGAGCATGGCCGCGTAGACCCCTTCGTGCAAACTCATTCCCAGTTTCCGCCCTTCTTCTTTGGCCATTTCGCGATAGGGCTTCGAGTACGCATGTGTCATGTCAGGGAAGCGGACTCCGAAGCGATCGTCGTTCGCGCCGACCAGCGGATTGTTTCCTTGCAGATTGATGTGATCGCTGATTAGCACCAGCGCGCCTTGTTTGTAGGTGAGGTTGATGCCTCCGGCGGCGTTGGTGAGGATGACGGAGCGGATGCCCATGCGTCCGAAGACGCGCATGGGGAAGGCGACTTGCTGCGGAGAATAGCCCTCGTAGAGATGGACGCGGCCTTGCATGACGGCGACGGGGATGCTGGCTGCGTGGCCGATGACGAGTTGTCCGGCGTGGCCGATGGCCGTGGATCTGGGGAAGTCGGGGATTTCGTGGAAGGGAATTTTTGTGGAGTCGGTGAGGGAGTCGGCGAAGGAGCCGAGGCCGGAGCCGAGGACGAGGGCGATCTTAGGACGGAGTTTTGTTTTCTGCAGGATGGATTGCGCGGCGGATTCGGCGAGAGTGAAGTAGTCGGTCATAAGAATTGCAGCGTTACAAGTCGGAATTCACCAGGTCCGAGAGATCTTTGCGCTCGACCACACAGGAATCTTCCATGCCGGCCACGCTGTAATCGCCGAGCGGCAATGCGCGGGATTCGACCGCCGCGAACCAGCCTTTGAAGCGGCGGAAGGAGAACGGGATCTGCTCGCGTGTGTCTACCAACGCGACCGGTAGAGGAACGCACAGTTGCGTGCCGCCGCGTTCCGCCAGCACGGGCACGATATCGGGTGCGCGACCGACGCGGCGCGCATCTGCCATTCCAGCGGCGAGGCGATCAAGGTTCGTGGTTTGCGTGGCATTGGTCTTCACCTGGGCTGCGGCGGCGTCCGAGATTGTACTCGCGGCGACTGGAGTGGCGTCGCTGGCAGAACACCAAGATCCTTGCTCTGGACGACAAGCTTTGCTCTCCTCAATTTCAATATTTCTTCTCAAATTTAGCGAACTCGCTTTCCAGCGTCCATTCCTGGCGGGCGCGTTCGTTTGCCGAAAGAAATTCCTCGCAGGGAGCGGACGGTTTTTCGGCGCCGAGTGGATCTGCTGCGCAAGGTTGAGCTAAGCGGAAGACGAGCTTGGTGTCGGCCCATAAACTTTGGCCGGGAAGAAAACTGTGCTCCAAGCTTTGGCGGGCGAAGCGTTTCAACTCGACATAAGAGAAATGGTAGCTCTCGACGGCGCGCAGATATTCGTGCGTCATATCGGAGCGGGCGACGCCTTCGTCATCGCTGGCGAGGGCTACGGGAACGCCGTACTTCATGTAGATCGGGAGCGGGTGGTCGTCGCCGGTGACGCCGAGAATCAGATCGTTCGAAGTAAGGGCAATTTCGACTAACACATTGCGGTCGGCCATCTCATGCATGAGCGCGATGGGGTCTTTTTCGTTCATGACGGAGACGCCGTGGCCGATGCGCTCGGCGTGTCCGCGCTCGACGGACGCGCGAATGTGGAAAGTTAAATCTTCGGGCGGGACGAGGCCCATGGCGAGTTCGCCGGCGTGCAGCGCGATGTGAACTTTAGGATAGACGCTGTGCAAGTAATCGATCATAGCCATGTGCTGGTTAAAATCGTGAATGCAAACGTACCAGTCTTCGGGCATCACCAGATTGAAGCCGACGAATTTCGGATCGGATGACGCGAGCTCGAAGCCGAGAAGAATTTGCGCGAAGACGACTTGCGGCGGCAGCCCGCGCAGAACTTGATAGAGATAGCGAACGGTGACGCCGCATCCCGGCTCGGCGTCGCGGGTTCCACACTTGAGAATTTCTTTCGCTTTCGAATCGTCGGCGGCGAGGCGCTTGCTGGTTTCCGAGGCGACATCTTTTATTCCGCCGGCGAGAAGAGCGTCACGCGTTTTTGGGTAGTCGGAAGTCCAGTCGATTCTTGCGGCGAGTTGCGCGGCGGCCCCGGCGTCAGCAGTGTGCATGAACTCGACGTATTGCAGATGATCGAGGGCGGCGCGGTTGGTGGTGGTGGCGATTGCCTCTGCGACGTGAGTGTGGGAGGCGAGGCCGAATTTTTCGAACGAGTCAAAGAAGTGATCGTGGCCGGATTCCGCGCCGGGAGTCCAGTTGCGCATCGACCACGCGTCGATCATCTGGTTATAGAGCAAGCGGTCGCCATAAGCGCAGCGGGCGGCGGGTTTGGCGGTGTAGATTTCGCAGGAGTCGCAAGGCGGAGCGATGAGGCGCGAAGAAGTGCGATCGACGCAGAGGTTGCCATCGGCGGCGAAATCGATCAGATCTTCGGCGTAGATTGCGCCGTCGAGATGGTTGTGCAGGTCTCCACCCTTGGGAAGTTCGTGCATGAAAGCGAGCAGCAACTGCGGCTGCTTGCGGATGGATTCGAGATAGTGCGAGGTGCGCTGCTCTGAGGATTGCGCGGCGGCCAGGGTGCTGAGCAGCAGGAGTACTACGCTTCGGCGCAAGAACCTGCGCAAGGTCGGTGGCACGTTCGGTCCTCCGAATGATTTCGAGTTCAAGTTAAGGATTTAACCACGAAGCGCCGCAAGTGCACGAGGGAAAACCTCAGCCGCTTTTTGCGCCCCAAGGTCACTCCCTCCGCAACTTCCTCAACTTCTCCGCCGCCTTATCCAGCGTCTCCAACTTCTTGCAGAACGCAAACCGCACTTGCCGCGCTCCGTCCCGCGCATCGCGATAAAAACTCGACCCCGGTACCGCCGCCACTCCAACATCTTTAACCAAATACTTCACGAACGCCACATCATCCTCAAACCCAAACCCCGAAATATCCGTCATCACGTAATACGCGCCCCGCGGACGAAAACACTTGAACCCCGCCGCCTCCAATTCCGGAATCAAATGATCCCGCCGCACTCGGTATCCCTCTGCCAGCTTCGCATAATATTCCGCCGGCAAACTCAACGCCGCAGCGCCCGCATCCTGCAACGGCGCCGGCGCTCCCACCGTCAAAAAATCGTGCACCTTCCGGATCGCGTTCGTAATCTTCCCCGGTCCAACCGCCCATCCCACGCGCCATCCCGTCACGCTGTACGCCTTCGACATCCCGTTGATCGTCACCGTCCGCTCTTTCATTCCCTCGAGCGACGCCATCGAAATATGCTCGGTCCCGTCAAACAAAATGTGCTCGTAAATCTCATCCGTAATGCACAGCACATCGAACTCAACGCAAAGATCGCGAATCAACTCCAGCTCCGCCCGCGTAAAAACTTTCCCCGTCGGATTATTCGGCGTGTTCAAAATAATCGCCTTCGTATTCTTGTCGAACGCCGCCCGCAATTCTTTCTCGTCGAAGCTCCACTCCCCGCCCGCATCCTCAGGCGGCCGCAACTTCACAAACCGCGGCCGGGCCCCGCTCAGCACCGCATCCGGACCGTAATTCTCATAAAACGGTTCAAACACCACCACCTCATCGCCCGCATTGCACACCGCGAGCAAAGTCGAGATCATCGCCTCCGTCGACCCGCAACACACCGTCACTTCTTTTTCCGGATCGACCGCAATCCCTTGCCACACGCCCATCTGCCGCGCAATCGCGTCGCGCAATTTCTTGGCGCCCCACGTAATGGCATACTGATTCACATCCGCATCAATCGCCGCTCGCGCCGCTGCCTTAATCTCCTCCGGCGCCGCGAAATCCGGAAACCCCTGCGCCAGGTTCACCGCCCCATACAGCATCGCCTGCCGCGTCATCTCCCGAATCACCGACTCGGTAAAACGCGCAACCTTATCGCTCAAAAAAGTTTTCACTGGATGGTTTATTTCAGAAATTACATCCGCCATAGCTGGCAGATTAGCACAAGAGATCACTCACGCTCTGTCATCCTGAGCGAGGAATTTGCTTCGCGAAGCGAAGCAAATCCGCAGTCGAAGGACCCCTTGTCTTTAAACAACGCCCCAAACCCAGAAAGGAATTTTAACCACTAACCCCTACCCTGTGTTCCCCTGTGCCCTCTGTGGCAAAGATGTTGATCTTCCACAAGCGACCACTAAGCCCGCTGCACTCCCCCCAACCCCTGCAGCGCCCCAACAATCTCTCCCGAGAACCCGGCAATCTGCTCATCCCGCAGCGTCGCTTCATCCGATTGCAACCGTGCCCGCAACAAGATCGAATATTTTCCCGACCCAATCGTGCCACCTCGAAAAATTTCCACCGGAACAAACGACCGCAACTCGCGCATCCCAACCCCCATCACCGCGCGCTGAATCGCTTCGAACTCCACTTCATCCGCAAATACAAACGAAAAATCGCGCTCCACCGCCGGATATTTTCCCGGCGCCGCGAACTCCACTGTCCTCAACCCGCGTGCATGCAGCCTTTCTAAATCGAGCTCCGCCAGAAAAACATCCTGCCGCAACTTTCGCTGTGCCTTCGCGCCCTCCGCAATCTGCCCGAACTGCGCCACCGGCGTGCCATCCAGCAACGCCCGCGCCGACCGTCCCGGATGAAAATATTCCGCCGTCTCCCGGTCAAAACTCAACTCATCTCCCGCAAACGCCCGCAGCAGATTTTCCACATCGCCCTTGAATCCGCGGAAAGCCTCCGCCGCCGCGCCCTGTTCGCCCTTGCTGACATCCAATTGCGCAGCCGCCGCCAACGCACTCTTCACCGCCGCCAAAGTCGCACCCAGGCACGCCCGCTGTGGCTCAACCCGTTCGCCGCCGCGCACCTCATACACCCGCCCCATCTCGAACAGCCGCACACTTTCCACATTACGATTCACATTCCACGCCAGCATGTCGAGCATTCCCGGAGCCATCGAAGTCCGCATCACGCTCGCCTCTTCGCTCAACGGATTCTCAATCTCCAGCACAGCAGCGCCATTGGAAGTGGAAGAAAATCTCTCCGCATCCTCATGTGAAATAAACGTCAGCGACAACGCTTCGTTATATCCCAGTGCCAGCGCGCGCTCGCGCAAAGTCGCATCCATCGCGGCATTCGGCAGCTCCACCACCGCTCCGCTGTAAGCCGGCAAGGTGTTTTCAAATTTGTCGAAACCATGTAGCCGCGCAATTTCCTCGATCACGTCGATCTCGCGCTCCACATCCAGCCGCCAGCTCGGAATCTGCACCCGGAACTGCGCATCCGCTTGTCCCTCGGGAATCAAACCAAATCCCAGCTTCTTCAGGATGCGGAAAATCTCTCCCGTCGTCAGATTTCCTCCGAGGATGCGATGCGCCTCCGACAACCGCAGCACCACCGGCGCCTGGTCCATCTCGCGCGACACCACGTCGATCACATCGCCTACAAGTTCGCCGCCGCCGGAAGCGAGAATTATCTCCGCCACCAGATCGCACGACAAAATCGTTGACTCAAAATCCGCACCGCGCTCAAAGCGATGCGAAGCGTCCGTGTGAATTCCATGCCGCCGCGACATCTTCCTCACCGTCACCGGATCCCACCACGCCGACTCGATCAAAATATTCTTCGTCTTCTCGGTGATCATGGTGTCGTAACCGCCCATCACTCCGGCAAGCCCAACGGGCTTCTTCGCGTCGGACACGACCAGATCCTCCGACGTCAGCGTGCGCTCCACGCCATCCAGCGTCTTCAGCTTCTCTCCGTGTTTCGCCTTGCGAATGATGAGCTCGCCGCCCTCCAGCAAATCCATGTCGAACACATGCGTCGGCTTACCCATTTCCCACAAAACATAATTGGTCGCATCGACGGCATTCGAGATCGGCCGCTGGTCGAGCAGTTGCAACCGATGCGCAATTTTCTCCGGCGAGCTCTTAATCTTCGTCCCCCGAATCACCCGCGCCGAAAACCGCGGGCACAACCCCGGCTCCTCGACGGTGATCGGGAAGGGCACGACTTCAGTCGTGCCGTAAGAAGCCGTTTTGCCTGCGGCTTTAGCCGCTGAGGCCTCCTTCCCCGCGGCATCCCGCACCGTGGAAGAGCGGCGCTTCAGCGCCGCGTCAGTCGTCCCCAACTCAGACGGGGCTTTAGCCCCCGCCCCGCCGGAAGCCGGAGGCCGGATGCCGGACAGCGCCTTCAGCCCCACCTCATAAATCGCCGCTGCCTCCCGCGCCACCCCATAATGATTCATCGCATCCGGACGGTTCGTCCCAATCTCCATCTCAAACACGCAATCCGCGCCCGAACCGGAGATCCCCTCCACCGCAATCCCCGACGCAGTCAAATCCTCCGCCAGCCGCCGGTCATCGACGGAGAGATCGACAAACTCGCGAATCCATGCTGAAGAAAGTTTCATTTTCGTATCGTAGCGCTGGCATCCCGCCCGCTGGCGCGTCGGCGTCCTCGCCCTCGCAGTCATTAACATACTCTGTCATTCCGAGCGAGCATGACCTTCATGAAATGAAGGTCATGCGCAGTCGAGGAACCTGCTTTCCTTTGCACCTGCAAGACTTTGTCATCCTGAGACGCGCCCTTTGCGCCGAAGGACCTGTGCAACTTGCCGTCAGTCCACAGCTTAGCGAGCAGCTAGAAGCTACTACCCCCACTGCTCCAAGAACCTCACATCCCCATGAAAGAACAACTGCAAATCATCCACTCCATACTTCAACAACGCGATCCGGTCCGCGCCCATCCCAAACGCAAATCCCGAAACTTTCCGCGGGTCGTACCCATTGTCCTTCACAAACTCAAACACATTCGGATCGACCATTCCGCATCCCAGAATCTCAATCCACCCTGTCTGCTTGCACGGACGGCACGGATCACTCCCTCGGCTGCCGCTCCCGCCACAAATAAAGCACGACACAAACATTTCCGCGCTCGGCTCGGTGAATGGAAAAAACGACGGACGAAAACTCGTTTTCACGCTTGACCCAAAAAACTCCTTCATCGCGTGATCGAGCGTTCCCTTCAAATCGCCGAACGTAATATTAGTATCGACCGCCAGTCCTTCGATCTGATGGAACATCGGCGAGTGGCTCGCATCCGGTGGATCGTTGCGATGCACCGTCCCCGGAATCACAATGCGAATCGGCGGCCGCATCTTCTCCATAGTACGAATCTGCACCGGCGAAGTATGCGTGCGCAGCAAAAGCCGCTCGCGCTGTGGCTTCGCCTGCTGCCCCGCAATGAACAACGTATCCTGCGTATCCCGCGCCGGATGATTCGGAGGAAAATTCAGCGACTCGAAATTGTAGTAGTCCGTCTCGACGACCGGCCCTTCGGCGACGGAATATCCCAGCCGCTGAAAGATAGCAACCATCTCGCGCGAAGTTTTCAGGATGGGATGCTCCGCCCCGATCGGCCGGCGAATGCCGGGAAGGGAAATGTCAACTTGGTCGGAGAAAGTCGAACCGGACTCCTCACGAGAAACGTGCGCGCCCTCGACAATCTCCGTGATGCGCGCCTTCAACTCGTTCACGCGAATCCCGGCCTCGCGCTTCGTATCCTTGGGCGCGCCCTTCAACCACAGATCATTGATCTGCGTCAGGATTCCGTTCTTGCGCGCCATCCAGCGATCGCGAAACGCCTTCAGTTCGGCATCATTGCATACCGCTGCTCTCTCGTCCGCGCAGGCGCGAACACATTCCGAGGCAGCCTTCTCCATCGCCGCAGCCGAATGATCCTTCAGTTTGGGGACGCTATACCTCACGCTTCTCCGCTCTTTCCAAATTGTCATCCTGAGCGCAGCAAACCGATTCGCGCTTCGCGAATCGGTTCGCGGAGCCGAAGGAACCCTTGCACTCAATCACTTCCACCGGCCTCGAAGGAGTTTCTACCATCAGTCCGGTCCGCGTGGTCGTCCTGTCCTCGCACTTCTTTGATGAGACAGGATAGGGACTGCACAATTTGTCATTCCGAACCGCTTTAGCGGGGAGGAACCTGCTGTTTCTCGCCAGCGGCAGAAAAGCAGATTCCTCGCTCGCTCTCTCCGCGCTTCGCGCGGCTGCGAGCGGCTCGGAATGACAAAAATTGGTTGAAGAGCCCGGATGCCGGAAGCCGTCCTACGCCAGCGCTGTCTTCGCCTGCTGCGCCAGATCGGCAAATCCAGCCGCATCCTTCACAGCCAGGTCAGCCAGGATCTTCCGATCCAACTCAACTCCGGCGACTTTCAATCCGTGGATAAACTCGTTATAGCTCAAGCCGTTCAGCTTGGCGGCCGCGCCGATGCGCACAATCCACAGCGAGCGGTACTGCCGCTTCCGCTGCTTGCGTCCGCTGTAGGCAAACTTAAGGGCGCGCTCTACGGATTCTTTCGCCGACCGGTAAAGCTTCGACTTGGTTAAGAAATAACCGCTGGCGCGGTCTAATATCTTCTTGCGCTTGGCGCGGCGTTTGGTTCCGCGTTTTACACGTGGCATTGCTGTTCTCCTTTTTGCGTTCTATATACTGGCGGCTGGAGGTAAGGATGATCCGCCCGTGCGGCGATCACTGACCTCTTCACGCGCCTTGGACCATTGAGAGATTGGGCGACCGGGCCATTGGGCGATTGGAAACCAAAATTCTCAGCGAATCTGGATTTTAAATCACCCGATGGCCCGATCACTCAATCGACAATCGTCTACTGATAGGGAATCATCCGCTTAACTTTGCGCAGATCGCCATCGCTCACCAGCGTGGACTTCCCCAACTTCCGTTTGCGTTTCTTCGCCTTCGAAGACAAGATGTGGCGCAGCCCGGAATGCCCGCGCTTCACCTTCCCGCTAGCGGTCTTTTTAAAGCGCTTGGCAGCGCCCTTGTGCGTTTTCAATTTCGGCATAATTCCTCTGGATCGGCTGCCGCCCTCAAACATCAAGGCCGCCAGCCCTCGAATTCAACTTCAAATTGCTTTGGATTCTTCGCCGCGTCCCGCGCCAACTTCCGGCGCAAGGCCTGAAGTGCTAACTTGCGGACCGTGCCGGCACCGGCTCCGCTCCGGAACCCGTATCTTCCGTAGTCGCCGAAGCCGCTGGCTTTTCCTTATCCTGCGCCATCTTTTCCAGCAGTTGCTTCTCGTGCTTCTCTGCCTTGGCCTTCTGCTTGGCTTCCTTTTCCCGCTCTTTCTCGCGTTCCGCCGCCGTCTTCTTCGGCGCCAGAATCGCATGAAGAGTATTTCCTTCTTGGCGAGGGCGGAATTCCACGATGCTGTGCGGCTCGACGTCTTTGATCAGCCGCTCCAGAATCTGCCGCCCTAACCCGGTTCGCGTCATCTCGCGTCCGCGGAAAAAGATCGTCGCCTTTACCTTGTCACCCTCGTCCAGAAAGCGCAGGACGTGATTCTTCTTGGTATCGTAATCGTGGTCATCCACGTTGATGCGGAACTTGACCTCTTTTACGGTAATCGTCTTCTGGTGCTTCTTGGCCTCGCGCTCTTTTTTCTCCTGCTGGTACAGGTACTTCCCATAGTCCATAATGCGGCACACGGGAGGCTGCGCGGTGGGCGAAATCTCAACCAGGTCCAGGTTTTTGCTGCGGGCCAATTTAAGCGCCTCGAAGGGAGGCATCACGCCAATCTGTTCACCTTCGTCCCCGATCACGCGTATTTCGCGTGCCCGGATGCGGTCATTGGTTCGGATAAAACGTTTATCGATACAATCCTCCGCGCTCTAAGCGACTGGGAATAAGGGATTATAACACGCAAGCCGACGAGATTGCCCTCTTTGGTGATGCTGAGGTGATGTCAAGCCGCTTCTGTAAAAGGTTGAGGGTGCAATTTTTCCATACCAGGTTGAATCTCTGGAAGATGGAGTAGATGATGCGGTCCACGCTCTGCACATTGAACGAAGCAGACCATGGGCCGAGTTCTGCGACGGACCTCGACGAAGCAGCGTTCGATGACGTTGGTGGTGCGCGCCTTCTTCCATAGATGCCGAGGCAGGGCGAAGAACGACAGCAGTTCCGGCAGATCGCGCTCCAGGCCACGAACCAAGAGCCGGACCCCGGGCGATTATAATCGCCGCGTGAGCGCGCAAGATAATAACCAGACCAGGAACGAAGCCAAGAAACCGAACCGCTCCCCGGGAAGGATCTTGGGACTGGACGTTGGATCGAGAAGAATTGGGATCGCGGTTTCCGATCCGTTGGGCATCACCGCGCAGGGTCTGGATACCTTACAGCGCCGCAACAAGCGGCACGATCAAACGGCGCTCGAGCGCGTGATTCGCGAATACGGTGTGCGCGAAATCGTAGTCGGACTGCCCCTGCGGATGAGCGGAGAAGAAGGCATTCAATCGGACAAGATGCAAGATTTCGCCGACGAACTGCGCAAACGCTTCCGGCTGCCGGTGCATCTGTGGGACGAGCGGCTGACCTCGGCGGAAGCGAACCGGCTGTTGCGGGCGACGGAGTTGTCGATCGAGAAGAGAGCCAAAGCGGTGGACCGGATGGCTGCGGTTTTGATTTTGCAGAACTGGATGGAGAGCCGGCGGAATTCGTAAAACGGCGTCCGGCGTCCGGTCTCCGGCTTCCGCAATCCGGCTTCTGGAGATCGGTGTCGGGCATGAAGACTAGGCAGCGGACGGCGTGCGAATGCTTCGTAACAGCCCATTGAGGAGTTGGCCGGTGCGGGCAGTTTTTCGTAGGATGTTCTGCGCATGGTCGTCGTCAAGATAGCCGAGGCGACGGGCGAGGTTGATTTGCGTTTCTACCTCGAATAACGACCCCCGCGAGTGGCAGAGGAACTGCGCTAGTTCCTTCTCGGATGAGCGACCCTTGCCTTCGGCGATGTTGCTGGGTACGGATACCGCAGCACGTCTAAGCTGGACCGTTAATCCATAGGTCTCTTCTTTGGGAAAAGATTTTGTCGTCCGATAAATATCCTCTGCAAGGTCCATCGCCGCGCGCCGAGACGTCCAAATCAGCATAAGTTCCGCCCATCGGAAACACCTCACAACGCTTCACCCAAATGTAGAGATATTGAGTCGAGGGCAGGGGTAAAAAATATAGTAGAGCACTGATTTTCAAATAGTAAACAGACCATTTTGGGAAGCGATTTTCCGGAAGCCGGAAGCCGGAAGCCGAATTTACTGTCCCCGCATCGCTTTGCGGTAAGCGGCTACATTCTTATTGTGCTCTTCCATGGTGCGGGCGAAGCGATGGTGGCCGGCGGCGTCGGCGACGAAATAGTAATAGTCGCTTTGCGCCGGATGCATCGCCGCTTCCAGCGCGCTTTTGCCGGGATTGCCGATCGGCCCGGGAGGAAGTCCGGCGTGAGTGTAGGTGTTGTAGGGTGAGTTGAAGCGCATGTCATCGTGATGCAGTGCGCCGCTGTAGGTTCCGGCTAAGAGTTCGGCGTAGATAATGCTGGGATCGGCATCGAGCGCGATTCTCTTCGTGAGCCGGTTGTAGTAAACGCTGGCGACGAGCGGGCGTTCTTCGGCGACTGCGGTTTCTTTTTCGACGATGGAGGCCATGGTGACAGTGCGTTCGACATCGGACTCCGGCACGATGTGAATCGAACTTGGCGGCGTAGCCGAAGCAGGCTCGGAAGTTTCGCCGCCTGTGGCCGGGATCAATCCAACCTGGCGCGCCACCTGACGGAACTGCTTCACCATAGCTTCAGCCATCTCGCGCATAGTCATCATGCGGCTGAATTCGTAGGTGTCAGGGAAGAGATAGCCTTCGAGCGACGGCGCGTTGGGCGCAATATCGGCGATTAGAGCTGTATCGGTCTGCGCTTCTTTCAGAAAATCCTGCGCAGGACCGAGACCGGCGGCTTCGACGGCGCGCGCGATGTCGAACATGGTGAAGCCTTCGGGTACGACGACGGTATGAAAATAAACGTCGCCTCTGCGCAGCCGTTTTTGCACGTCGATGGTGTTGGAAGGCCTGTCGAAGAGATATTCGCCAGCTTTAAGCGAACGGCTGTGGCGAATGTAACGCCAGAGTATGAACGCCTGTTCGCTGCGAATCACCCCGGCAGACTTTAGCTCGAAGGCGATGCGGCGGGTGGAATAGCCGGGATGCAGCATCACGAAGGTCTGCGCAGCGGGCTCGACGGGAATCAGCAGGGCCCATGCGAACCATCCGCCGAAGGCGAGCGACGCAACAAAAATCAGCCAGAAAATTTTACGCACGATGGCGACAGTTTAGACGATTGCCCGGCTATGGCGCAGATCACTTTAGTTAGATTCTAAGCACGTCTGCTTTCGCATGCACGCGAGAGCGCGAGAGATTTGAATCGGATTAGGGTTTTCGCGTGGCTGCTTCCGGCCGCGGGCCTGATTTTCTTATGGGATTGCGATTAAGAGGCCGCCGCTTATGCCCACAGATTGCTCGTGCCCTCGTCCAAAACTGTATTCGTAACCCGGTTCAACGTACCAGCCGAACCTGTGCTTTCCAGACGAGGGCCAGTACATGAAGTCGGCGGCGACTTCGGCTGCGAGGGAGTTCGTCGTAGTTGCGAATTGCCGGGCATGAATCCACTCCGGTCCCGCGCCAACCATAAACTCGGCTTTTTTAGAAAGAGTCCAGGGCTTCTTGAAAAGGAGGTCCGCGCTCCATTCGGTGGAATGGCGCTTAAACAGTGAAGTAACGCCCGCTTCGATTTCCAGGCGGTTTTCGAGGGGCGTGACCTCAAGCGCAATCGTGGGGCCAAAGCTTGTGCCCTCGGCGGAAAGGCTTTGAGAGGCAGAGCCACCGACTTCGAGAATTGCGGCGGGATCTTTATCACTATCACTCGACTGCGCGAAGGCAATTGCGCAGCAGAAGCAGAAACAAATGATCGGGAGAATTCTCAAGCCCTTGTCGAGCGTGACGGTTTTCGACGAGAATAATCTGCGCCTAATCATGCAATTATCCACCCGACGGTTGCTAAGACTCTAATCCATCCGCAAGAGCATCTGCAGAATGAGTTTGCACCCTTTGGAGCCAGATATACTCAAATGTTCTGGGAGTCATCTGATACCTTCATGAGACGTCGCTCGCGCATTTGGACTTTAGCCCTGCTGTTCGCAGTCCTGCCCTCAACGGGCTGCTTGCTGCGAACCCGTCCTGTAGAGGAGACCTACTCCAAAGCTCCGCTCAAGGAGTCGACGCAGTCGGCCCTAATCGACATCATTAACCAGCAAGCGAGCAAGATCCAATCTTTGCAGGCGACGGTGGATATCGACACCTCGGCGGGCGGCGCCAAGAAAGGACAGGTCACCGACTACAAGGAAATTCGCGGCTATGTGCTGGCGCGCAAACCCGCAATGCTGCACATGATCGGGCTGCTGCCGATTGTGAGGACGACCGCCTTCGATATGGTGAGCGACGGCCAGGAGTTCAAGTTGTGGATTCCGCCGCGCAACCGCTTCGTGATCGGCAACAATTCGGTGGAGACGCACAATACCGACCAGCCCATGGAAAATCTGCGGCCCAAGGATATTTATGATGCGTTGCTGATCCGGCATATCGACACCGTGAATGAAATTGCCGTGCTCGAGAATGGATACGAGATTCTGCACGATTCCAAAGGGCATCGCGTTTTGCAGGAAGACTACGAGTTGGTGGTGATTCGCAAAGGCGACCAGGGATGGAAGCTGACACGCAAGATCGTTTTCAGCCGCACCGACCTGCGACCCCACCGGCAATACATTTATGACGACAAAGGAAACCTGGCGACCGATGCGCGCTACGCGAACTACAAAGATTACGACGGCATAAGTTTTCCTTCGCGGCTCGAAATTTTTCGTCCGCAAGAGGAATACGACATTACTTTGAATATGCTGAAGTTGGAAATCAACAAGGCTCTGCGTGACGATCAATTTGCGCTGGAGCAGCCGCCGGGAGCAGAAGTGGTGGATTTGAACAAGGCCAAGCCGCAATCGAGCCGGGTGACGCCGCTGGAGAGTACGAGGAACGAGCGGTAGCGAAACATCATTTGTCATCCCGAGCCGAGCGAGGGACCTTGGTGTTTGCTTATGCCGGCTAACGGATGGTGTGAGCAGAAACCAAGGTCCCTCGCTCGGCTCGGGATGACAAACACGCTCGGAGTTACAAGGCTGTCGTGCAACTTATGATGACTAAGATGATTGTCGCGAATCTCGTTCACCGGCCGATCCGGTCGCTGATCAGCATTGTGGCCATTGCGCTCGAAGTGGCGCTGATCCTGCTGATCGCAGGGCTTTGCTACGGCATCATGAACGACACCAAGACCCGCAATGCAGGCATCGGCGCGGATGTGATTGTGCAGCCACCGGGGTCGTCTTTTTTGGCGGGCATCAGCGGGGCGCCGGTTCCGGTGAAGGTCGCGGATGTGATTCGCAAGTTGTCGCATGTGAAAGTGGTGAGCCCGGTGATCTGGCAGATTTCGACCGGAGGCGCACTGGAATTGATCGACGGAATCGACTTGCCCAGCTTTGAAGCTTTGGGCGGACCGTTCCAGTTTTTGCAGGGCGGTCGCTTTGAAGGGCCGAACGACATTCTTGTAGATGACTACATTGCCCGCCAGAAACATGTGCAAGTGGGCGACACCATGGAGCTTTTGAATCACAATTTCCGCGTGGCCGGAGTCGTCGAAAATGGACGCGGCGCGCGGAAGTTCTTGCCGCTGGCTACGCTTCAGGATCTGAATGGGGCGAAGGATAAGGCGTCAGTTTTTTACGTCAAGCTCGACGACCCGTCCGAAGCCGCTGCGGTGGTGCAGGAGATCAAGGGCCAACCTGGCATGGAAAAATATTCCGTGCTCTCCACCACCGACTATCTCAGTATGATGACGCCCAGCCACTTGCCGGGCTTCCGTCCGTTTATTGGCGTGGTGATCGGAGTGAGTTTGATCATCGGCTTTCTCGTGATTTTCCAATCGATGTACGCGGCGGTGATGGAGCGCACGCGCGAGATCGGGATATTGAAAGCCATCGGCGCGTCGAAGTTTTACATTGTGAGCGCCATTCTGCGCGAGACTGGGTTGCTGGCCGTCGCCGGCATCGTACTTGGCATTGCCTTCAGCCTGGCGGCGAGTTGGGGCATTCGGCAGCGTTTTCCGCTGGTGCAGGTTGTCGTTACAAAAGATTGGATTGGATGGGCGATGTTAGTGGCTGTGCTCGGCGCGATTGCCGGGGCTGTGTATCCGGCGTTTAAAGCGGCGGGGAAAGATCCGATCGAGGCGTTGGCGTACGAGTAAGCGTTCGCTAATTAGAAGTGTAACTCTTCGTTGACATAGGGTTGATCGCTACGGTATCTTTAAAGCTTTGGGGAAGTCTCGCGGTTGCCCGCCTGATGGTCTGGCGTCCTCGCCGGGGAATCAAAGAGCGGTCTTCTTTGTAATATTCAATCGCGTTTCGCAATATTTTTTCATTCTGGGAGAGTTCAATGTCTACCTATTTCCCTTCACCGGGGGAAATTGTGCGCAAGTGGTACGTCGTGGATGCGGATGGGCAGACGCTTGGCCGTCTGGCGTCGCAGGTCGCGCGCATTCTCATGGGCAAAGAGAATCCGCAGTACACGCCTTTTCTCGACACTGGCGATCACGTGATCGTGGTAAATGCCGAAAAGATTAAGACCACCGGCGTCAAGTCGGAGCAGAAGCAGTATCACCATTACACCGGCTACCCCGGCGGACTGCGCACCGAAGATTACCGCAAGCGTTTGGCGCGCAAGCCGGAGCAGATCATTGAAGACGCTGTGCGGCGCATGTTGCCGAAGAACAAGCTGGCGGCGCATATGCTCTCGAAGCTGAATGTGTATAAGGGCGAGAAGCATCCGCACGCAGCGCAAAAGCCGCAGGATTTGAAGCTGGAGGTTCGGGACTATCCCGCGCCCAAGGCTGTGGTTTCGTAGTGCGGGAGATCCTTCGCTCCGCCTGAAGAACGGCTGCGCTCAGGATGACAACGCGATAGGGTTTAAATTTCAGGAACGACAGAAAGCTCGCTTCGGCACGGTTCAAGCTAGAAGCTAAGAGCTAGGAGCTAGAAGCTACATGGCAGAATTAGTTCAGTACTACGGAACGGGACGGCGGAAGCGGGCGATTGCGCGCGTGTATTTGCGTCCCGGCAGCGGCGATTTCAAGGTTAACGGGCGCGAGTTCGAAGAGTATTTCGTGACTCCGGCGCAGCGTTCGGCGGCTAAGGCTCCGCTGGCCTCGACCGACTCAGCGGCCACGTTCAACATTGTCGCCAGCGTTCTGGGCGGCGGAGTGCGCGGCCAGGCCGATGCGGTAAAGCTCGGCATCGCGCGCGCGCTGATGCAGTTCAACGCGGAGCTGCGCGGCAAGCTGAAGTCCGAAGGGCTTGTCACTCGCGATTCCCGCGGCAAAGAACGAAAGAAGTACGGCCAGAAGGGCGCGAGAAAGCGCTTCCAGTTCAGCAAGCGGTAGTGCTGATGGCGGGGAAACCATGGTTCCTCGCTGCGCTCGGAATGACGAAGCTTTTTGGGTTTGGCTAGAAGCTAAGAGCTAGAAGCTAATAGCCGTTGTAGATGTTCAATTCTTCCTGTGCCTCGCGGCGCGGGGCAGGGAATGGCAATCGGAGAGCAGTACTCAGTTGCCAGTATCCAGTACCCAGAAGTTTCTAGGTACTGAGTACTCGGTACTCTGAACTAGCTTCCTGATGCAGACTGAATAAGGAGGTTCATTGGCTACTATCACCATGAAGGAGCTGCTCGAAGCGGGTGTTCACTTCGGGCATCAGACCAAGCGCTGGAATCCCAAGATGAAGGAATACATCTTCGGAGAGCGCAACGGGATCTACATCATCGATTTGCAGAAGACGCTGAAGATGTTCAAAGAGGCGTCAAAGTTTGTCCAGGACTTGGCGGCCGACGGCAAGATTGTTTTGTTCGTGGGAACCAAGCGCCAGGCGCAGGACGCCATTGCCGAAGAGGCAACGAAATGCGGCGGCTTCTATATTAACCAGCGCTGGCTGGGCGGACTGCTCACCAACTGGGTGACGGTGCAGAAGTCGGTAAAGCGGCTGAAGGAGCTCGATGAGATGGCCACCGATGGCCGCTACGAGTTGCTGCCGAAAAAAGAAGTCATCAAGCTCGAACGCGAGCGCAAGCATCTGCAGGCCAACCTGGCGGGCATCAAGAATATGAGCCGGTTGCCGGATGCGATTTTTGTGATCGACTCGAACAAAGAGCAGATCGCAGTGCGCGAGGCGCGCAAGCTCGGCATTCCCGTGGTCGCCGTGGTCGATACCAATTGCGACCCCAGCGAAGTGGATTACGTGATTCCCGGTAACGACGACGCGTTGCGCGCGATCCGTCTGTTCACCTCGAAGATTTCGGAGTCGATTGCCGAAGGCGCACAGTTGATGACCGATAAGCAGGTCGCCGACATGACTGCCGCAACCGAGCAGGCACAGGCGCGGGAAGCGCAGCGGGCGGAAGATGCCGCAGCCGCGCTTGAGCTTCGCGCTCAGGAAGCTGCAGCTGCTTCGGATGCCGTCGACATTGGCGAAGAGATCAGCATGGAAGAGGTGCTGGGTCCGGCAGGACATAAGAAGCCGGTAGCCAACGAAGACGCTGAGATTCCGAAGGTCGAGAGCCAGACGGTCTAAGAGCAGTTGTCAGTTGCCAGTAAAAACCGGGCTTTAAATTTCAGACCCGCGCGGGTCATAGGTAGAAATTCCCGGCGCGGGTCAAAGTTTGTAAGGGAACATCTAATAGATTTCAGAAGGATTTCATCTACATGAGCACTACTATGGCAAATATTTCAGCAGCGCAAGTGAAAGACCTCCGGGAAAAAACCGGAGCACCGATGATGGATTGCAAACAGGCGCTCACCGAAGCCAAGGGCGACATGGAGCAGGCGGTCGTGATCCTGCGCAAGAAGGGCGTTTCGGTCGCAGCCAAGAAGGCCACGCGTGTGACCAGCGAAGGCTCGGTCACCAGCTACATTCACGCAGGCGGCAAAATCGGCGTGCTGGTCGAAGTGAATTGCGAGAGCGATTTCGTGGCGCGCACCGACGACTTCAAAGAACTGACTCACGATATAGCCATGCACATTGCGGCCACCGATCCGAAGTATGTACGCAAGGAAGACGTTACGACCGCAGACTTTGCGCGTGAGAAGGATATCTTTCTCGCGCAGGCCGTCGCCTCCGGCAAGCCGCAGAATATCGCCGAGAAGATGGTTGCGGGCAAGATGGAGAAGTTCTACGAAGAAGTTTGCCTGCTCGAACAGCCGTTCATCAAAGACCAGACGGTCTCGATCGCGCAGTTGATCGCAGCGAAGATCGGCAAGCTGGGCGAAAACATCAGCGTGCGCCGCTTCGCGCGCTTTAAGGTGGGCGATGCGGGCGAGACTGTCGCCGTGGCCAAGCCTGCGGAGCCGAAAGCCGAGTAATTTCCGGGGCGCCCTTTGAGGGCGCCTTTTTTTGCCGGCGGGACGCCGGCGCTACCTGCGCTCTACTATGACGACTCCTGCCTTCAAACGCGTTCTGCTCAAAATTTCCGGAGAAGCCCTTGCTGCCAATCAGGGCTTTGGTGTGGATACGGCGCGCATCCACGAAGTTGCGGCTGAACTCGCCGACGTTCACAAACTCGGAGTGCAACTCGCGATCGTCGTGGGCGGCGGGAATTTTTTTCGCGGCGTCGCCGACCAGGCGCGAGATATGGACCGCGTCTCCGCCGATCACATGGGCATGCTGGCCACGGTGATCAATGCCCTTGCTTTGCAGGATGCGCTCGAAAAGCAAAAAGTCTACACACGGGTGCAGACGGCGATCGAGATGAATCAGGTGGCTGAGCCGTTTATTCGCCGCCGCGCCATCCGCCATCTGGAAAAAGGCCGTGTCGTCATCTTTGCCGGCGGGACGGGGAATCCTTACTTTTCTACTGACACCGCAGCGTCGCTTCGCGCGATGGAGATCAAGGCGGATGCGATTCTCAAAGCCACCAAGGTCGATGGCATCTACGACGCCGATCCCATGAAGGTGAAGGACGCGAAGAAGTTTTCCGACATCACCTACATGGACGTGCTGAGGCTTGGGCTGAAGGTGATGGATTCGACTGCCATCAGCCTGTGCAAGGACAACAATCTGCCGATCATCGTTTTCAACTTGAACCAGCACGGCAACATTCGGCGCGTACTGACCGGCGAGAAGATTGGGTCGAGAGTAGGCGCGTAAGAGTTGGCCACGGATTCTCACGGATATTCACGGATTCTTTTTTTGAATTTCTGATCCGTGGTGATCCGTGCAAATCCGTGGCAGATTTGTTTTAGGTTTATAATTCAGCGTTTTGATAACTATTTCTTACGGAGCTCACTGATATGGCCCCCCCCACGATGGCCGCGATTCCTGGCCTGAAAGAAACTTACGTACAACTCAAGACGCGGATGGAAAAAGCCGTCGAAGACTTCCGCAAGGCGATGGCGGCCACGCGTACCGGCCGCGCCTCGGTGCACATGCTCGACGGCGTAAGCGTCGACTACTACGGCTCGCAGATGCCGCTCAACCAGATTGCGCAGGTGCACGCGCCCGAGCCGCAGATGATTACCGTGCAGCCCTTCGATGCCTCGCAGGTTGGCGCGATCGAGAAGGCGATTCGCACCGCCGAACTGGGACTGAATCCGATGAACGACGGCAAGCTGATCCGGGTGCCGGTTCCCGCGCTCACGCAGGAGCGCCGTCAGGAGATGGTGAAGCACCTGCACAAGGTGCTCGAGGAGCACCGCACCGCCGTGCGCAATATTCGCCGCGATGGCAACGACGCCATCAAGAAGGCGATGAAGGACAAGAAGATTAACGAGGACGACGAGAAGCGCTCGCTCGATGAAATCCAGAAACTCACCGATGACGAAATCAAGAAGATGGAAGAGATGAGCAAGGCGAAAGAAAAGGAAGTGCTGGAGTTGAAGTAGGCTGGCGCTGACGGCTTTTCGAGAGCCAGGATTGGAAACGGTCGGCTGCCGGGGCCCATCGAATGTTTTCCCGATAGCAGTGAGTGTTACGGCAATTTTTTGCCAATCAATCCCTGATATGCGAGTCATATCTCGCTATGGACAGGTCACATCTATCCACCCACTAACCTTTTGTACTACGCCGGAATCGGTCGGGCCATCCCAGAACAGCACAACATTTACATCGGCCTGACAGGTTGACCGAAGGCTGTACTGACCCACATCCTGATGTGGCGAATGTCGATTAACTAAAAACCCTGCAGCCATGAGCGTCCGCAAGGCGTCTAAATATGACCTTCCCTTCGAAACGTACTTCAGCAAGACGTCAGTAATCTGGATGGCATTCCTCCTGAAGGCGTGCGAATCGGACATTTCTCTATATCGCTGGTCAATTGCAGTCCTTAGTTGCTGCCCTCGTAACGAGGTCGAGGTTGGATGAAGCGTGTAGCCTGTGACAGGTTCACAGGCATTTTCACGCTCTTGAATTGCTGCTCACACGGAACGGGGTGATCAGGTTCGTTAGGGTAACCAGCGGCATACCGGATAATGAGTTCAGAATTGCTCAGCCAGTTCGCTTCGATCTCCCCTGGAGCTATTTGTGAAGCGAGCACGGTCTTTGGGAACACCTGCCATCGCGAACGAAGCTCAACCTCTGTGTTAAGCGGGCCAGGGCCGAAATCCAGTTCCGTAATTTGCGCCATGTACTTACTGTCTGGAGAGAAATAAGGCACAGATCTGTACCTCTTCGCTAAACCGCAACCGTACCAAAAAAGCAGAAAACCGCTTGCTACAAATATCAGAATGCTACAGAAGTAGCCGGCGATCCGAGAGAGCTTTGACCGAGACCTGACAAAGCGGACTAACTTCCATCCGCCGAAAACAGCGGCCACCAGCACGAAGAATGGCACAAACTCGTTTGGCTGCATCGTTCTACAACAACACTTTACGCTGATGATGAAAGACTTACCACGATGATTTGCCAAACAAGCCATTGCGCCAGCGACCCGATCTATATCGGTTCAAAACTGGCTCTGTCGAGCCTGCTTGTAGCCCCTGACGCCCGACCGACTCATCCTTCTACTCTCCCCGTCCTTTGGAAAGGCCCGTATAATCGAACGAGTTATGAAGAAAGTTGTCCATGCCGCATGCCCGCACGATTGCCCCGATGCTTGCGGAGTTCTCATCACCGTGGAGAACGGACGCGCTACGAAGATTCAGGGGGATCCGGGACATCCGGTGACGCAGGGATTTTTGTGCGGCAAGGTGGCGAAGTATTTGGACCGGGTTTACTCGCCGGATCGGGTGATATATCCGATGCGGAGGATTGCGGCGAAGGGCGTGGCGTCGCAGCGGAGCTTCGCTCCGCATGCACAGCCGGGGGCGGCTGTCCCTACACAAACCCAAACATGGCAGCGCATCAGTTGGGATGAGGCTCTCGACGAAATTGCTTCGCGCTTTCGCAGCATCGCCGCTGAGTTCGGCAGCGAAGCGATTCTGCCTTATTCCTACGGTGGAACGCTCGGAGCGCTTAACGGCGCTTCCATGGATCGAAGATTTTTCGGCCGGCTGGGCGCTTCGCAGCTCGAGCGCGCGATTTGTTCAGCTGCGGGCGAGGCCGGATTAATTTCTGTCTTCGGCGTGAAGCTGGGCACCGAGCCGGAGCAGTTCGTGCACTCGCGCTACATCATCGCGTGGGCTTCGAATATTCATGGCAACAATATTCATCTCTGGCCATTTATCGAAGAAGCGCGGCGCAGGGGCGCGAAGCTGGTGGTGATCGACCCCTACCGGACACGAACCGCGGCTTGCGCCGATTGGTATCTGCCGATCAATCCGGGAACGGACGGCGCGCTAGCGCTGGCCATGATGCACGTGATCATTGGCGAAGGCCTGCACGATGCCGATTATGTTGAGAAATACACGCTGGGCTTCGACGAGTTGCGCGAAAAAGTAAAAGCTTATTCTCCCGAGAGCGTCGCGCAGTGGACCGGAATTTCAGCCGAGGATATTCGAAGGCTGGCGCGTGAATATGCGATGACGCGGCCTGCGGTGATCCGGCTGAATTATGGCGTGCAGCGCTCCGAGGGCGGAGGCATGGCCACGCGCACGATTGCCATGCTGCCCTGCATCACCGGATCGTGGAAGGAAGTTGGCGGCGGTTTGCAGATGTCGACCAGCGGCGCTTTCGGGCTGAACAAAGATGCTTTGACGCGCCCCGAGCTGGCTCCTGAAGGTCAGAAGCGCGTTCCGCGCACCGTAAATATGGTGGAACTGGGCAAGGCGCTGAACGAGGTTAACGATCCGCCGGTGAAAGCTTTATTCGTTTACAACTCAAATCCGGCTGCGGTTTGCCCCAATCACAACGAAGTGGTTCGCGGGCTCAAGCGCGCGGATTTGTTTACCGTGGTGCACGAGCAGTTTTTTACCGACACTACCGATTACGCCGACATCGTGCTGCCTGCGACAACGTTTTTCGAACACAAAGATCTGGTAGCGGCCTATGGTCACTACTATCTGCAAATGTCGGACCAGGCGATTGATCCTTTGGGCGAGTGCCGTTCGAACGTGGAAGTATTTCGCGCTCTCGCAAAGCGAATGGGTTTTAAGGACGAAAGCTTCGACGAAAGCATTGATGCGATGATTGATGGCGCACTGGAGTCGAGCAATCCCTGGCTGAATGGCATTACGCGCGAGCGGTTGGAGCGGGAGGGGCAGGTGCGGCTGGATTTTGCGGCTCCCGGCTCCCGGCTTCCGGCTTCCGGTTTCCGGTCTCCGGCTTCCGGAAACGCTGATCCGAGAGATGCGTCCGCAGAGCCTTTTCTTCCCTTCGCTCACGGCAACTTTCGGACTCCCTCCGGTAAGGCCGAACTTTACAGTGAGGCCATGAAGGCTCTCGGTCTCGATCCGGTGGCTGCGTTTACGCCTCCGGCGGAGTCGAGGCACGGAACGAAGACTGCATTCCCGTTAGAGTTGCTCGCGCGCAAAGCCGACAATTTTCTGAACTCCAGCTTTTGCGACATACCATCCGTTCAAAAAATGGAGGAGACGAATTTGCTTGAGATCAGTTCAGCCGATGCCCGCGCGCGCGGCATCACCGACGGCGACACGGTGAAGGTCTACAACGGGCGCGGCGAAATCTTTTTGCAGGCTCGAGTGGATGGCGCGGTGCAGCCGGGAGTGGTCTCAGCGAAGCTGAATTGGGCCAAGCTTACCCCCGGTTTCCGGAACATTAATGTGCTGACCTCAGAAAAACTTTCCGATCTAGGCAACTCCGCCACGTTTTATTCCGTCTTGGTTGAGGTGGAGTCCGCTAAGGCTGAAGCGTAATGCTCAGCCGAAATACTGATAGTGCAACCGCGGAGCCGTCTTCTTAGCGACCTCCGCGGAAGTCCTTTGCGGTCTTCGCGGCCAAAGGCTTTAAAGCTCTTAACCGCGAAGTGCGCTAAGGATTCGCGAAGGACGCGAAGGAAAAGGGCTCGAATAAGTACAATCGCATCGCTAGCAGCACGGTTGGTTTGGACGCATTCCGTTTCTCTACGTATAATGGTCGTTTTCCCACATCCCAGAGGCTGAGGTCGTAGCGATTCATTTTTGTTCTCATGCAGATACGGTTGTGCCCGGGCGCGGCCAGAGAGATTCCCGCGCCACTCAGCCTCCATCGAACCCATTGGCACGCTCGCACCGGTGGATCGGTTCGATAGCGTGGGCGCTGGCCATGGCGCTTCTCCTGCTTGCGTCTGCTCCCACCTGGGCGCAGAGCGATTTAATCTCCGAAATTGACGTCAGCGGAAATCGCAGAATCCCCAAAGAGACGATTCTGGGCCGGATTTTTACCCATCCGGGAGATGTCTACGACCCGGCCGGCCTCGAGCGGGATTTCAATGCGCTGTGGAATACCGGCTATTTCGAAGACATCCGGTTTACGCGCGAAGAAACCCCAAAGGGATGGCGGCTGACGATCACGGTAAAAGAAAAGCCGACGATTCGCGAAATCAATTACATCGGACTCAGTTCGGTTTCCACCAGCGACGTTCTCGACCGCTTCAAAGAAGCCAAGGTCGGGCTGGCGGTTGAAAATCAGTACGATCCCACCAAAGTGAAGAAAGCTGAAGTGGCCATCAAGGGCCTCCTAGGCGAACATGGCCGGCAGTTCTCCACCATCCGGACGGAGATTCGCCAGATTCCTCCGGCTGCGGTCGGAGTGACGTTTGTGATCAAGGAAGGCCCCAAGGTAAAAGTCGGAAAGATCAGGTTCGAAGGCAACAAGAACGTGCGCACCCGGGTTCTGCGTTATGCCATGAAGAACCTGCGGCCCATTGGAATCCCGCACTCGATCTTCCTCGAAAATATATTTGCCCGCACCTACGACGCGACCAAGCTGGATGAAGATACCGAGCGCGTCCGCAACGAATACCAGAACCGTGGCTATTTCAAACCCATCATCGACCAGCCGAAGACCCAGATTCACGATACCGGACACACGGGCTTCCATATCCCCTTGCTGCAAGGCGGTCCGGGAAAAGCCGTCGACATTACCATGCAAATTGAGGAAGGCGAGCGCTATACGCTGGGCGGCATTACGTTCAAGAACAATAAAGCCGTCCAGAATACGAAGGCGCTGCGGAACCTCTTCCCCATCAAGGACGGCGAAATTTTCAGCAAGGAAAAAGTCGCCAAAGGTTTGGAGAACCTGCGCAAGGCGTACGGCGAACTAGGATACATCAACTTCACATCGATTCCCGACACGCGCTTTGACGATGACAAGAAGCAGATTTTTCTCGATATCGACGTCGACGAAGGCAAGCAATTCTATGTGAGGCGCATCGAATTCCAGGGCAATACGACTACGCGGGACAAGGTAATTCGCCGCGAAATCGCGCTCGAAGAAGGCAACATTTACAACTCGCGACTGTGGGAGTTGAGCCTACTCCGCCTGAACCAGCTCGGCTACTTCGACCAGTTGAAGCCCGAGGACCCGAACATTACGACCCGCCAACTGGATGAGAAAGACGGCCTGGTCGATCTGACGCTTAAGGTGCACGAGAAGGGCAAGAACAGCATTGGATTGAATGGCGGCGTCAGCGGCCTTGAGGGTGCGTTTATTGGCATCAACTATGCCACCAACAACTTTCTGGGACTGGGCGAGACGTTGCAGGTTCAGGCGAGCCTGGGCAATCTGGCGCGCAGCGTGCGCTTCGGCTTTACCCAGCCTTACATGTTCGACCGGCCGCTGCAGTTCGGCTTCAACGTTTATTTCAACAAGATCAAGTACGATCAGGCGCGCCAGCTTTCCGTTTTGGGCGGCCAGAATCTGAATCTTCCTAATGCCGTGCTGCAAAACCTGCAGAATTACACGCAATCGAGCGCGGGCTTTACAACGTCGTTAAGTTACCCTCTGCGGCATTCGTTCAAGCGCGTCGGAATTACTTATTCGTTCGATCGCTCGTCGCTGCTCGCCCTGAGCACGGCATCGAAGAATTTGTTCGAGTATCTTGCCTTCCGCGGAATTTCCGGGCCCAACGCGCTGGAAGGAATCATTACCAGCAAGATCTTCCCGAACTTTTCGTTTAACACCATCGACAGCCCCATCTCGCCGCACCACGGCCAGCAATTCACGCTGGGCGCGGAAATTGCGGGTTTGGGCGGGACGATTCGCTCCGTGCGGCCCATTGTGCAGTACAAGCGCTTCATTCCGGTGCAAAACCGCCGCAATGCCTTCGGATTCAACTTTCAAGGCTCTTTCATCACCGGCTTCGATGGCTTGGTCGCACCCCCGTTCCAGCGTGCGTATATGGGCGGCGAGAACGACTTGCGAGGATTCGATATCCGTTCGGTTTCTCCGGTGGCGTTCCTGCCCAGCGTTGGGTCGATCACGCTAACGAACCCAGATCAATCGCCTGTGCTTAAAGATCCGCAGAACCCGCGCGCAGGGCCGGTGACCATTCCAATTCCCATCGACCAGATTACGTTCCCTGGCGGAGACTTGAGCATCGTCACCAACTTCGAGTACCGCATCACGATCTACGGGCCGGTGGCATTGGCTCCGTTTATGGATGCGGGCATCGATCCCATTGTGCGGCGCTCGCAGTTGCAGATCGCCTCGCAGCAATACTCGAGCGTAGTGGGCACGCCGCTGGGTTGTCCAACGCTCACCCAGAGCGTTACCACGAACACTTGCAGCCTGGGAGCTATCTTGAACCCGCCGCCGTCGCAAGACTTGCAGGTGCTGGGCCAGACCAACTGGCGCCCCAGAATGTCGACTGGACTGGAACTGCAAATGTTCCTGCCGGTGATCAATGCGCCGTTCCGAATCTATTGGGCTTACAATCCGCTGCGCCTGGATAACCCGGCGACGCCGCCCATTCCAATTACGCCCTCGATGTTCCCGCAAACCTGCAATCCGAAGACTGGCTGCCAGCTAACGCCTGCGGGCTACTACACCTTTAACCAGGCGAAGAACGCATACTCGCCGGACTTCCTGCTGCGTGAGCCGCGGAAGACCTTCCGCTTCACGGTGGCGACGACGTTCTAAGCGGGCGGGGGCTAAAGCCCTATTAAGTGTGGAGGCTTTACGCGGCGCTGAAGCGCCGCTCTTCCACGGTACGGCATGCACAACAGTTCATGACGCGCTGCGTGCGGGCGGCTGCATGCACGGCGCTGTATGCACAACAGTTCATGACGCGCTGCGTGCGGGCGCTGCATGCACGGCGCCGCATGCGCGGAATGTACGGCACTACATGCACGCACTGCATGCATGGAATGCATGGAATGCATGGAAGGTAGGATGCGTTTGCGGGAGGCGGCTGTCGGGAGAAACCCAGCTTGCGTTTGACGCAGGTTGCGCCGCGTCTCTATAATTCATGTGTTCCACGCCATTTGCAGAGTTTGCAGAGTATGATCGGTGGTGGGGCACACGTCCGCAATCCCGGCGTGTGACGCGGGAACCCAGTGCGCCTAGCTCTCCGGACTTATCCGACGGCGGCCGTTGCAAGAAAGCGGTAGATACAAAAATTGAAAACGACCATCTCGTGAATGCGTCGTGGATGCGGCCCAGCATTGCCTGAAGAGGATAAATCTAGTCAGTTTCCCGAAAAAATTTCACCGGACAATCACACGGAACCAGGTTCCAAGGAGTTTAGCGATCCAATGACAAGCAAGTTCTCACGGTTTTTCCCCACCGTCGCGTCGGTCTCGGCGATTTCACTTTTAATGATGTTCTCTTCAGCGGCTGCCACTGCGGCTCAAGCCGCCAACGCTCCCAGTTCCGCGGGTTCGTCGACGGGTTTGCCTTCTGCGCCGTCGGCGCCTGCGTCTTCCGCTCCCAACACGATTGCGACCGGAAGCGGCGCAAAGATTGGCACCATTAATATTGAACAGGCAGTGATCGGCACCAACGAAGGCCAGCGCGATTTTGAGGCTCTGCGCAAAAAGTTGGAGCCCAAGCAGAACGAGCTCAAAGGCCAAAACGACGAACTGGAAAATCTGCAGAAGCAACTGCAGACCCAGGGCGACAAGCTGAATGAAGACGCGCGCGCTACCCTGGTGAAGCAGATCGAGACCAAAAAGAAATCCTTCGACCGCTCGGTGCAGGACGCGCAGGAAGATGCGCAGAACCAGCAGAAGGAAATCTTTCAGCGCATTCTGCAAAAGATGGCGCCGGTGATCGTGAAACATGCGCAGGAAGGCGGGTATGCCATGATCGTCGATACGTCGAATCCGTGGCCGCAAAGCCCGATCCTGTGGTACGGCGAAGGCGGCGACATTACTCGCGCCGTAGTGGATCTGTACAACACGCAATCGGGAGTTCCCGCGCCAACCGGTGCAGGAGCGCCAGCGCCGGCCAAGCCCGCATCTGCCAGGCCGACCACTCCGAAGCCTGCCGCGCCGAAGCCAACTTCGCCACCGCAGTAGTTTCACGAGGACACCGCGTGTGTCGTGAAAGTTCCATGGGCCGCGCCTCGAGCGCGGCCTTTTTATTTGCTCTTGCAAGGTCTGGGCCGCAGCTCACGGTGTCTTTACCTGTAGTCACCCAGGAGGACGCCATGTTTGAAAACACGCTGAGCTCGTCGTGGGATGAACCTTCGCGCCGCGGACTCACAACTTTCACTTCGCTCGGAATACAAGTTCTGATCGTCGCCGGATTGCTGGCCGTGCCGTTACTGCGGCCCCAAGGCTTGCCCCAGTTCCGCAAGCTCACGGTCCCGGTAAGCCTGGGGCCGATTGGAGATGAAGCGCGTCAGCCGACGCTGCGCGGTGGAGGAACGCCAGTTGCACTGCACACCGAGCACCCGATTATTTTGCAGCAGCCTTCGTATATACCGATCACGGTAGCGACGGGGGATGACGTTAGCGCGCCATCCCTGGCTGGCTCAGGGCCGCCTGTTGGGCCGGCGGTCGGCGACCCCGGCAGTCATGATGGCATACTCAACTCAATAGGGACCGGTTCAAAGCCTGTGATGCCAGCAGTTCCGCTGGCCGTTGCGCGCCCGGTTCACCTCTCGCACATGAGCGAAGGGGACCTGGTCAAGATAATTTTGCCAGTTTATCCCGCTCAGGCGCGCAGTGTCCGCATTCAAGGCACAGTTGTGCTGCAGGCAGTGATCAGCAAGCAGGGAACGATTGAGAACCTTCGGCTTCTGTCGGGCCATCCGATGCTGGCGCCGGCAGCGATTGAGGCCGTCCGCCAGTGGCGCTACCGGCCTTACATTCTGAACGGGGAGCCGGTTGAAGTGGATACACAGATCACGGTGAACTTCTCGCAGGCGGGAAACTGAGCGCGTATTCGGGCGGGAGTAGCCCAAGCGTAACTTAGGCGCTCGCGCTGCTCCCGCTATAATCGAGCGAAGTGGCAACAACTGCAGAAATCATGAGCCGCGTGGCGACGCGCCCCACCTGGGCGGAAGTTTCTCTCGCCGCGCTGCGGCAAAACTTTCGCACGGTTGTGAAACATGCGGGCGCGGGTGTAACTGTGTGCGCGGTGGTGAAGGCCGATGCCTACGGCCATGGCGCGGTCGAATGTTCGCGAGCCTTGCAGGCGGAAGGTGCGAAATGGCTGGGTGTGACTTCGCTCGATGAAGCGATCCCGCTGCGCGACGCGGGGATCGAATCGCGAATCTTATTGATGACGGGTTTTTGGCGCGGCGAGGAAAACGAGATTATCCGCCTGCGGCTTACTCCCACGGTGTGGGAGCCGTGGCACATTGAATCGCTGGAGCATGCTGCGTCCGCCGCGAAGGTGAAGCATGCCGTGCATTTGAAAGTGGATACGGGCATGGGACGCCTGGGCGTTTCGCTCGACGAACTTCCCGCCGTGCTCAAGGCGCTGGAAGCCGCGTCGCACGTGGTTCTCGAAGGCCTCTCCACTCACCTCGCGTCATCTGAAATTATGGACGCGCCGTCGGTTGCCGAGCAAGAGCGCCGCTTCGAAGAGGCGCAGCGCATGGTGCGCGGCGCCGGCCTTGCGCCGGGATTGATTCACATGGCGAACACCAGCGCACTGATCTCGAGGCGCGAGACCTGGAACAACATGGTGCGTCCCGGCGTCGCGCTGTATGGATATTATCTGCCGTTTCAGCGCGCGGGACGGGAAGTGAGCGGAGGCACGCTGCGCCTGCCGGTGAAGCCGGTGCTCACGTGGAAGACGCGCATACTCTCCATGCGAAATTTTGCCGCGGATCAACCTCTCGGCTACGGCGGAACTTATGTCACCATGGCTCCGGCACACGTCGCGGTGCTGCCTGTTGGTTACGCCGACGGATACAACCGCCAGCTTTCGAATCGCGGGCGCGTGATCGTACGCGACCACTACGCGCCAATTGTCGGCAGCATCTCGATGGATCTCACACTCGTTGATGTGACCGGAATCCCCGGAATTTCTGTGGGCGATGAAGTGATTCTGCTGGGAGCCAGCGACGGGTTGAGCGTAGATGCGCTGGAGCACGCGCGCCTGGCCAACAGCTCGCCCTACGAGATTCTCTGCAACATTTCGAAGCGCGTGCCAAGGCGTTACGGCAACTAACTACCTCCTCCCGTTCAACCACTAAATGTCCAGCATCAACGGCGCTTTGGGCCCATCGAATGTCGCTGCCTAAGCCCCAGTACCTCCGCTTGTTACACTAAACAATTCACTATGCCCTCGCGTTACGCGCAATGGATGTATGACTGGGAGCACCGGCTCACTTCGGTGGATAACAACCGCGTGGTGCGTCCGCTCGACTGGGGACTGGAGTTTGCCCGCGACTGGCCGTGCCGCAATGGCTCGCGTCCGGGGCAAACGATAGACGACCCGGCGAAGTATCTCATCGACTTCAACCGCCGCATCGTCGCGTCGAGCGACGAGTTCTTCGCTTACAAGCGTCCCACGGATTTTCGCCTGGAGAAGCGGGAAGTGAAAGTTTTCTCGACGCGCGAAGTTCCCGACCCAAAGCTCGAAGCGAAGGTGAAGGGAACCTACGCGGAGTTTCTGCGCTTTACCGCGCCGGTGAAGACGCCGTATGCGGAAAATAATCTGGTGAATGCGCGCTGGTTCCCGGCGCGAGGCAAACGGGCCATCGTTCTGCTGCCGCATTGGAACGCCGACGCGATCGCATACGTCAGCTTGTGCAAGCTCCTAAATATGCTGGGCATTTCGGTGCTGCGGCTGAGCATGCCGTATCACGACATCCGCATGCCGGCTGAAATCAGCCGCGCCGACTACGCAGTCTCCGCCAACATTGGCCGCACGCTTGATGCTGTGCGGCAGGGCGTGGTGGATGTCCGCTGCTGCCTCGATTGGCTTGAAGAGCAGGGCTACAACAAACTTGGGATCGTCGGTACGAGCCTGGGGTCGTGCTATGCCTTCATCGCAGCCGCGCACGATCAGCGTATTCGAGTTGCCGCATTCAATCATGCTTCCACTTACGTTGCCGACGTGGTATGGCATGGGCAGTCTACGCGCCACATCCGGCAAGGAATCGAAGCACAGACCGATCTGGAGACTTTGCGTCAGTCTTGGCTAGCGGTGAGTCCCATGGCGTACTTCAAACAGTTTTCGCGCTGGCCGCGGAAGTCGCTGATCATTTACGCGAAGTACGATTTGACTTTCTTGCCGGAGTTGTCGCGCGATGTTGTAACTGAATTCGAGCGGTACGGGCTCGACCATAAAGTTGTGGTTTTGCCGTGCGGGCATTACACGATGGGCGAAGCTCCGTATAGTTACATGGATGGATGGCAGCTGGCGTCGTTTTTGCGGACCGCGTTTGAAGGTTAAAACAGACGCCCATCGCAGGGCGCCTCATGCGAAGTGCATAGGTCCTTCGGTCCGCAAAGAACGCGGGCCTCAGGATGACACCTGCGGTAGGGAGTTAGAATGCTTACGAAGGGAATCCTGCAATGAAAAATTCCGCAACGAATATGTACCGCCCGCTGCATGAGGCTGATCCGGAGATCGCCGCCGCCATCGACAACGAAACCCGCCGCCAGCATGAGGGCTTGGAGTTGATCGCCTCGGAAAACTTCGTGAGCGAGGCCGTGCTTGAAGCGGCTGGTTCGGTGTTCACGAATAAGTATGCTGAGGGATATCCCGGCAAGCGTTACTACGGCGGATGCGAGTACGCGGACGTGGTTGAGAACCTGGCTCGTGATCGTGCCAAGCAACTATTCGGCGCAGAATTCGCGAACGTGCAGCCGCATGCGGGCTCGCAGGCGAACATGGAGGCCTACGCAGCGATTCTTCAACCCGGCGATACCATCCTCGGGCTGAACCTTGCCCATGGCGGCCACCTCACGCACGGGCATCACCTGAATTTTTCCGGGAAGACGTACAAGATCGTTCCCTATGGCGTGACCAAAGAAACTGAAACGATCGACTACGACGCGCTGGAAAAGCTGGCGGAGCAGGAGCGGCCGAAGCTGATTATTGGCGGCGGCAGCGCGTATCCGCGCATCATTGATTTTGCCCGCATGCGCCAGATTGCCGACAAAGTTGGCGCGCTGTTTCTCGTCGATATGGCGCACTTCGCAGGGCTGGTCGCAGGCGGCGCGCATCCTTCGCCAGTGCCGCACGCGCATATCGTTACTTCGACAACCCATAAAACGCTGCGCGGGCCGCGCGCGGGAATGATTCTCGCGAAGGCAGAATTCGGCGCGGCGATCGACAAAGTAGTTTTTCCCGGCATGCAGGGAGGTCCGCTGATGCACATCATCGCGGCCAAGGCGATTTGCTTTCAGGAGGCGATGCAGCCAGAGTTTCGCACCTATGCCAGACAAGTTGTGGCTAATGCGAAGGTGCTCGCCGAAACTCTCGCTGCCGAGGGCTTCCGCATTATCTCTGGCGGAACCGATACGCATCTGATGCTCGTCGATGTTTTCTCGAAAGGCATGTTGGGCAGCGAGGCGGAAAAGGCGTTGGGCGAGGCCGGAATCACCGTAAACAAAAATGCAATTCCGTTCGATACCAATCCTCCGATGAAGCCGAGCGGCATCCGCATCGGCTCGCCGGCACTGACTACGCGCGGGATGCAAGAGGGCGAGATGAAGCAGGTTGGCCTTTGGATTGCCGACGCACTTCTCCACCGGACCGACGCGGTTACGCTGGCAAGAATTCGTAAAGAAGTGCTGGGACTGTGCGAAGCCTTTCCTCTGTACGCGGCGCGGCGAGCGAAAGCGCAGGCCGAAGTCAGAGCGTAGGTTTACATTGTAATGGATTCCATTACAATGTAATATAGCGAACATGGCCAAGAGTCGCACCTCGCGCGTTTATACGATCAGTCTTCCGCCTGAGCTGGCGCAGAAAGCCGAGGCACTTGCCGAGCGCGACAGCCGCAGCATGAGCGAACTGTTCCGCGAAGCCTTCCGTACGTATTATTCGCAGCAGGCGGGCCGCGGGGATTTCCAAACTGCAGCGGTCCACTCGCTAGAGCCATCGGAAGCTCAAACGATGTCGCAACCGGAGTCGCGGGTAAAAGACATTGTGGAGCTCTTTGCCCCCTTACGCGGCCTTAACCTTGATTTCGATCGCAACCCATCTACCGGGCGATCGGTTGAGTTGTGACCGGATATTTGCTCGACACCAATGTTCCATCAGAGCTGACCCGGGAACGCCCCGACCCTCGGGTTGCGATGTGGCTCAAAGCGCAAGTTGCGACAACGCTTTTTCTTAGTGCGGTTACGATTGGTGAAATCCGCAGGGGACTGTTGGTTCTTCCTCCAAGCCGCCGCCGCGCCGATCTGGAGAGTTGGTTTCACAACGAACTCCTTCGCTGGTTTCAAGACCGCATCCTGCCGGTCACGCATTCGGTCGCGGACCGTTGGGGAACGCTCGACGGTCAACACCAGATGCAGGGAGCACCTCTGAATACAGCTGACGGCATGATTGCCGCCACTGCCGCGGAACACAGCCTAACGCTGGTCACACGCTACGCGAAAGACTTCTCCGATCTTGGCGTGGATGTGTTCAATCCCTGGGAAATGTGAATTCCAAAAATCTTCGCGGGTTTCGTTTTGGGATCGCAACTGAATTCGCTTGTTTTCTCATCTCTCCCCTGTGTTTAAATGCCCTCAGTGAAGATAGCGATCGACATCCGGCGGATGACCGAGTTCGGAGTGGGCACGTACATCCGCAACGTGGTTCGCACTCTGGGGCGCCTCGATCACGAGACCACATACTTTCTAATTGGTTCGCCTGACAAGGTTAAAGAAATCGGATCTCTGCCGCCGAACTTTCACACCATTCCGTTGGTCGAGCCGGAGCGCACGCTCAAAAGCTTTCGCGAATTCCGCGCGATTGTGAAGCGGCTCGATTGCGATCTGGTCCACATTCCCAACTTGTTTTCAATTCCGCGCGCGCTGCCTTGCCCTTATGTGATGACCGTGCACGACATGCTCGAGCATTTGTCGCGGGCGCGGCAGCAGACGGGCTTCTGGGGGTCGCTGCACTTTCAGTTAACGCGCCAGGCTTTGCGCGGAGCCTCGCGTATTTTCGCGGTTTCCAACTTTACCAAGATTGAGATGGAGAAATTGTTTGGCATTCCGCCAGATCGAATCGAAGTAATCTACAACGCGATTGACGAGCGTTTTCTCCACGGGCACGCCAGCCCAGCCGACCGCCAGTTCATCGCCGAGCGCTACCAGGTTACGTATCCGTTCTTGCTTTACGCGGGACGAATCAGTCCGCATAAGAATGTCGTGCGGATGATCGAGGCTTTCTCCGCGCTGAAAACTGAGCTGGAAAAAGAGCAGGCCTATCCCGACCTAAAGCTCATCATTATCGGAGACGATCTTTCCGGCAATCCGGATTTGCGGCGAACTGTGATTCGCAGCGGGGTGCAGAACGATGTACGATTTCTTGGTTTTGTTCCGGTCGAGATTTTGCGCACCTTTTACGATCAGGCGAAGATTTTTGTCTTCCCGTCGTTATATGAAGGTTTTGGGCTGCCTCCGCTGGAGGCGATGGCGCACGGCACGCCGGTGGTCACTTCAAACGTTTCGTCGCTACCGGAAGTGGTTGGCAATGCGGCAGTGCTGGTGCATCCCGAGAACGTATTTGAAATTATGCGTGGGCTGCATCGCGTGCTGATGGATCAGCCGTTGCGGGAAAAAATGAAAGAGCGCAGCTACCGCCAGGCGGCAAAATTTTCGTGGGAGAAATCGGTGCGCCGCATCATCGAAGCTTATGGGCAGGTGCTAAGAGCAAACAATTCTCCGAGCCCATCCGTTGCAGGCAACAAGCCAACCGCCGGCGTGGCATAGATTTTTTTTGCGCGCTTCGTGGTTCGCCATAAAAAAGCTTTTGACCGCAAAGATCGCAAAGAACTGCCGCGAAGCACGCGAAGAAGTTCGAACCGGCTCAGGACCTCGCACCGCCCCGTTATTCCTTAATTCTTATTTCAGTAGCGGCTGGCCCGGCGAAGCGACGGAGAGCTTGTGCAGTTTGGCGGTTACGCGGGTGCGGTCGGCATCGTTCTGGGCCGAGGCAAGGCGCTTGCGGAGGGTTGCGATCTTATGCTGACGGGCGCGGCGGCGACGAATCTCCGGCCGGCGGCTGGGTGCTGACATCGGTGGGTTCTCCTGCGATGGAATCGAAAGTAGCAGTACCGATTCTATCAGACTCCCCGCATTGAGCCCCGACCGTTGCGTTGCACCGGTAGGCGACGAGCTGCGACTCGCATCGGGATTTAAGTCAGGCGAATATAGCGGCTGCTTGCACAATATTCGGCGGTCAGCGGTCAGCGCGACGCCCATTTGTGCTCAATCTTCGGTGGACGCTGCAAGGTTTGCAACACCACGCAATACTGTTCGGTTTTCGCCTGCAGCGCTGTCAGTTGCTCCGGAGTTGCCTGCGGCGCGCGCACGTCAAAAATGACTCGAATGTCCTGAAATCCAACGGGCGCTTCTTTGGATATCCCCAAGGTTCCTTGCAGGTCAAGATCGCCTTCGACGGTGACATCAATGCCCTCGGTCGGTATTCCCATGGCAGCGGCAACCATTTGGCAGGTGATTTGAGCGCAGGCGGCGAGCGCACCCAGCAGTAGGTCTCCAGAGCAGGCTCCGGTACCTGCTCCGCCAACGCCTTGGTGGGCTTGGGCGTTGTAGATTGCACGCCCCAGGTCGACTGAACAGGAAATGGGTGCGTCGGTCTGGCTGCCGTGAGCAGTCAGAGTAATAAGGGAGCTTGCCGGGTTTTGCCGGTACTGATCTTTCAGCGGACGCTGCAATGATCGAATGTCCATGAATTCCTCGAGAGCCGGTGATCCGGATATAAATTCAGCGCATGCGCTGCATTTGAAGCTATTCGGCGGTTGTCGGATCTATTACCGACCGAACTCGCGAGATTCGGTCGGCGGGAAAACCGCCTTGCTGGGCATGCTCACGTATGGCATCTTCGTTGGGAGCTACATAAACACAGTAGATTTTGTCGTCCGTGACGTAGCTCTGAATCCACTGAATCTGCGGGCCCATCCCGCGTAGAACGTTGCATGACTCCTGTGACATTTTTTGTAATTGCCGCGGGGAAAAACTGCCAGCTTTCGGAATTTCCCTTTCAATCACGAACTTTGGCATCGTGATACCCCTGTCTGTAGTTTTTACCACGATTTCGTAATCTCAAATCACAATCATCCAGAATGCGCCAGTTGGCGTGGAGACATGAAAAGCGTTCGGCTTCTCACATCCCCACGCCCGCAGGCGGACCAATCTTCACGGAAGCGTCGCACTCACGCTCGATCTTGTACAACCGAGCGCTCCGGCATTAGCCGACGCTTTTGATTTGGTTCACTGATTTTCGCAGCTGACCCTGTTGTTCCAGTCCACGAAGGCCCCTTGAGGGTTGTCCCGCCACGCCCAGACGTGCAACTCGAAGAAGGAATTGATATTGAAGCGATTGGGATAGCCAACGAAATTGAAGACCTGCCCGTCGAGCACCGGGGGAGCGCCGTTGGCCGCGAGCCAGCTCGCCGAGTCCAGGATGAACTCAACGCCTACGAGGGTCAGCTTGCCATCGAAGGGCTCGTAGATGAGCGCCTGCGGCTGCGAAGGGTCGAGGGTAAGATTGGTAAGCAGTGTGCCGTTGACGTAGTGAATGCCCATCGCTCCATGGTCGGTACCGGCAACGCAACCTAGAAAAGGTCCGTAGCCGGCTGCGGTGGCATTGTTAACGTCAATGTACTTCTTCGTGCCCTCGCGAACCTGTTGCACGAGCGTGGACGGCGCGGGTTGTTGATGAGCAGAATGTTTGGCCGCGGCGTTGTCCGCTGCGAAAAGCGGCGCTGCGGCCAGACTGCCCAGCAACGCCCAATGCAGTAGGCTCGCGGTGGATGTGTGGATTAGACTCGTGATTCGTGTCGTCATAGTTTTCTCCTCGGTCGGAATGTAGTTTTCCGCAAAGTGCGCGAATGGCATGGGGCACCTCGTTCTGCCCTCACACTTCTAAAGGCGTAAATGGAGACGCGGAACTATCACGAGAGAGGTAATTTATTTGGGCGGGCAGCCCGTACCCTTATAATTCGGGGAGATGGGGCGGCTTGGGGAGCCTAAGGGTGTGACCGGCCAGCGGAAATCGCCAATTCAGGCGGATGTGAGCACCTTGCTTCGTGCCTGGGGCGATGGAGACCAGAACGCCCTTGATACACTGGCGCCAATTGTTTATGACGAACTGCGCCGGCTGGCGCGATACTACTTGCACCGGGAACGCCCCGGCCACAGTTTGCAGGCCACGGCCCTGGTGAACGAAGCGTACCTCAGGCTGGTGGACTATAAACGCATGCGCTGGGAGAACCGCGCACACTTTTTCGCAGTTTCGGCGCAGCTGATGCGGCGGATTCTGGTTGACCATGCGCGGCGCCACAACCTGAAACGTGGAGGTGGGGTCCAGCATGTTGCGCTGGAAGACACCGCAGTGGTTGGCGGAGGCAGGGCCGAAAACCTGGTGGCGCTCGACGATGCCCTGCAAACACTGGCCCGCATGGATGCGCGCAAGGCGCGAGTGGTGGAGTTGCGCTTTTTTGGAGGCTTGAGCGTGGAGGAGACGGCCGAAGTGCTCCAGGTATCGACGGTCACGGTGATGCGCGATTGGAGCAGTGCGCGCGCCTGGCTTTACCGCGAAATCGGTGGTGGATCTAGCCATGGATGCTGATCGCTGGAAACAAGTCGATGCTCTGATGCAGTCCGCACTGCTGGTGCCATCCGATCGGCGCGAGGAATTTCTGCGCCGGGAGTGTGTGGGTGATGCCGCGCTGGAACATGAAGTAAAGTCCCTGCTTACCTCGCACAGGAAGGCTGACGATTTTCTGGAAGGTCCCGCAATCAAGGTTGCGGCAAGAGCCATGGCTGAGGCTGATGCTGGCGATGCGGTCGAGTCGATGTGCGGCCAGACTATCTCGCACTATCGCATCCTGAACCGGCTAGGCCGCGGCGGGATGGGCGAGGTGTATCGCGCCCAGGACGCACGGCTTAACCGAGAAGTGGCAATCAAAACGCTTTCGCTGGATCTCGTTTCCCAGCCGGACGCCATATCGCGATTTGAAAAAGAAGCTCGCGCCGCGTGCGCGCTCAACCATCCCAACATCGTCACGATTTACGATTTGGGGCAGGCGAACGGCATGCACTACATTGTCATGGAACTCGTGGAAGGGGAGACCATCCGCGAGATGCTTGCTTCCGGTCCGATTCCGCTGCGCAAGGCGGTTGCCATCGCGGCGCAGATTGCCGACGCTCTGGCCAAGGCGCACGCGATTGGGGTGGTTCATCGCGATTTGAAACCGGAGAATCTGATGGTTTCTGGCGATGCTATGGCCAAGATTCTGGATTTCGGTCTGGCAAAACTGCGGGACGGTGAGGGCCCTCCAGATTCGAATGCCTCCACTTCCATCACCGAGCACGGAACAGTTCTGGGCACGGTCGGCTATATGTCACCCGAGCAAGCCATGGGCGGCGATGTTGATTTTCGTTCGGACCAGTTTTCTTTCGGAGCGGTGCTCTACGAGATGGTCACGGGATTCCCTGCATTCCGGAAGGAGACGCATGCTGAGACCGTGGCCGCGATCCTGCGCGATGAGCCGAAACGGCTCGGTTCCAGGATGTCACAAGCCCCACCGCCCTTCCTCTGGATCGTGGAGCGCTGCCTGGCGAAGGACCCTAAGGAGCGCTACGCTTCCAGCCAGGATTTGGCTCGCGACCTGGCAGCCGTCCGCGACCGCCTCGCCGAGGCGTCCCCGCGTGCTGCGGAGACTCGCCCCAGCAACCTGCCGGTGCAGCGTACTGCGTTCATAGGGCGCGAACGCGAAGCTGCAGCTCTCCGCCAGCTCTTGAGCCGCGCGGATGTACAACTCGTGACCCTCACTGGTCCCGGAGGCATTGGGAAGACGAGACTTGCCCTGCAGGTAGCGGCCGAAGCCGCCGCCGACTTTCCCGGTGGCGTCTGCTTCGTTCCCTTGTCGGCGGTGAGCGATCCCGCGTTCATCGCATCGAGCATTGCGCAAGCCCTGGGAGTGCGCCAAGCCGGGGATCAGCCGATGCAAGATAGCTTGAGAGAATATGTGCGCGGGCTGGAGCAGCCGACACTTCTTGTGCTCGATAACTTCGAGCACCTCGTCTCCGGTGCGCCGGTAATAACGCAGATGCTTACGACCGGCCCGAAGCTCAAGGTTGCAATCACCAGCCAGGCGCCGTTGCATGTGTATGGCGAACATGAATTCCCGGTGCCGCCTCTGGCTCTGCCCAACCTCAAATCGATTCCGCCCCTGGAAGTGCTTTCGGGCCTTCCGGCGGTGGCTCTTTTTGTGCAGAGAGCGCAAGCGGTAAAGCGCGAATTTGTGCTCAGCCGGGAAAATGCGCCGGCGGTAGCGGCCATCTGCAGTCGCCTCGACGGCTTGCCTTTGGCGATCGAACTCGCCGCGGCGCGCATCAAGCTGCTTCCGCCCTCGGCCATGCTGGCGCGCCTTGAAAGCCGTCTGAACGTGCTGACCGGAGGCGCCCGCGACCTGCCGGCGCGGCAACAAACGCTTCGCGGCACCGTCGACTGGAGTTACGGCTTGCTCACCTCCTCCGAACAAACTCTTTTTCGAAGGCTTTCCGTGTTTACCGGAGGATGCACGCTGGAAGGAGCCGAAGCCGTTTGCACCACCACCAGTGACCTGGGCCTCGACATACTTGATGGCATGGCTTCCATGGTAGACAAGAGCCTGGCACAGCAGGTGGAGCAAGAGGATGCAGAGACTCGTTTCCTCATGCTCTCCACCATCCGCGAGTATGCGCTCGAACGCCTGGCGGAGAGCGACGATGAAGCGGCGACTCGCCGCGCCCATGCCGTTTACTTCCTGGTGCTGGCCGAAGAAGGCGCCGAGGATGTCGTCGCGCATCCGGAATGGCTGGAGCGTTTTGAAATTGAACACGACAACCTCCTGTTGGCGCTCGATTATCTGATCAAAAGCGGGGATGCAGAGTGGGGAATGCGCCTTGGAAGCGCCTTGTTTCGCTTCTGGGAAACACGGGAGTATCTCACTGAAGGGCGGGACGCGATTGCCAGACTGCTGGCTTTGGAAGGAGCCGCGAAGCGTCCAAAACTGCGCGCTCGCCTCTCGTTCGCTGCCGCAGTTCTGGCGGGTTCGCAGGGCGATTATGACTCAGCCCGACAACTGTTCGAAGAGAGCCTGGAGACCTGTCTCGAACTCAATGACAACCGCGGCATCGTGGTCGCACTGAACGCTTTGGCCGTGAATGCCCGCGAGCGAGGCGAACTGGCTGAGGCATCGTTACTATTCGAACGCTGTGTCGCAATATGGAAGGAGCTTGGGGATTCCGCCGACATAGCGCGCGCGCTCAGCAACCTTGCCAACGTGGCCAAATTGCAGGGCGACTATGCCCGCGCTTCCTCGCTTTACGATGAGTGCCTACCCATGTTCCGCAAGGCGGGAGATGGCGCCGGCGTTGCCTGGACCTTGAATTACCAGGGCGATGTTGCACGGGAAAAAGCTGATCTGGCCGGAGCACGTTCATTTTGCGAACAGAGTCTGGCCACGTTCCGCGAACTGCGGGACGGCTGGGGAATTGCCAGCGTCCTCTCCGATTTGGCGAGTCTAAGCTGTGATCAGGGGAATGACGCTGAAGCGCGCCGCCTCTATGGCGAAAGCATCCGCATGTTTCAAGAATTGGGGCACCAACGCGGGATCGCCAGGGCACTCGAATGTCTCGCTGCAAGTGCCGCGGCGCAAGCGGACGCGGCGCAGTCGTTGCATCTGGCGGGAGCGGCTGCTGCCCTTCGCCAGCGGTTGGGCGCACCGCTTACGCCGACCGAACAACGAAGGCTGGAGAAGGCGTTGGAATTTGCGCGTCGAACCCTCGGCAATGCTTCCGCTACGGCGGCCTGGATGGAAGGCTGGGCGATGCCCGTCGAGCAAGCAGTTCGGGAAGCGCTCGAGGGCAACACCGCACCCCAGTGCAGCTCCGCTTAAATCAGTTCGCGGTGCCGGGATCGATCATGCGCCGCACTGCCGAGACCCGATTCGCCGGAAGCCCGGCACGTCGCGCATGCTCGCGAACCGTTTCCTCGTCTGGCGCGAGGTAGACGCAATAGATTTTATCGCCGGTGACATAGCTGTGCAGCCACTTGATCTCCGGTCCCATATCCTTCAGCACGCCTACCGAGGTTCTGGAGGCCGCTTGAAGTTCTGCATCCGATAAATTACCTGCGCCCGGAATTTCCCGCTCAATCACAAATTGGGGCATGGCCACCTCTCCAAACGCCAATAGTAGCAGAAGGCGCTTGGCGGACGAACCCGCAGCGTGACTGCGGACTTGGACTGGCGGGGAGCGGATCTACGAGAAAGAGTTATGGCAGCCGGACCTGTAAGCCGAATTCTGTCCGCCGGATTGCTCCGGCGGGACGGTCATTCCTCTGGGCCACGCATCGCTGCACGGCTCTAGCGACCTACCCGAAGGTTTGACGCACCGAGCCGGCACGTGCCGAAACTGATTCGTCAGAATCAACTCCAGCTTCCTTCCTATTTGGTCTTGCTCCGTGTGTGGTTTGCCCTGCCCGCTGCATTACTGCCGCGGCGGTGCGCTCTTACCGCACCTTTTCACCCTTACCCGCATCCGAAGATGCGGGCGGTATATTCTCTGTGGCACTTTCCGTCGAACGGACTTGAATCCGCCCTCCCGGACGTTATCCGGCACACCGCTCTGTGGAGTTCGGACTTTCCTCTCCCCGCATCCCCGCCGTTTCCGGTAGAGATGTGGAAAGCGACCGTCCGGTCCAGCTGCCAACTGGATCATTATATATGGGGCGGGCTCGAACCCGGCGTCCGGCTTCCGGCCTCCGGTTTCCGAATTGAGCATTTGCTTGCTCCTGCCATTTTGGCTGATAGACTTAACCGCGGAGGAACGGCCGGTTCCGACCGCCGAAGCCGGGAGCCGGGAGCCGGAAGCCGGAAGCCGGGCGCCGGAAAGCGGACGCCGAAGTCATGCACATCATCGAAGCCATCCGAATCGCCTTCCAGTCGCTGTGGGTGAATAAGCTGCGCTCGGTGCTGACCCTGCTCGGCGTAGTGATTGGAGTCGCGGCCGTGATCGCCGTGGTCACGTTTGTTTCCGGCATCAACGATTACGTGGCGCAGAAAATTTTCAATCTCGGTGCCGACGTTTTCTTCATCTTCAAAGTGTCTCCCGCAGTTACCAACGTCGATCACTACCTTGAGGCGGAAAAGCGCAAAGACCTCACCATGGAGGATTACCAGGCCGTAGCCGCAGCTTGCCGCCACTGCGAACTGATGGGGGCTTCTACCCGCAATGAAAGCGGCCACGTGAAGTATGCGGAGCAATCGATCAGCGACACGCTGGTGCGCGGCATCACACCATCGATGGCGACCATTCTTGATACCGACCTGAGCGCGGGACGTATGCTCAATGAAACCGACGTCAGCAATCGATCGCCAGTGGTGGTGGTGGGCAACGACATTGTCGAACACCTCATGCCGGGCATCGATCCGCTAGGAAAGGAAATTCGCCTCGATGGCTGGACGTATCAGGTAATAGGTGTCGCAAAGAAAAAAGGCACGACGCTGGGGCAGAGTGCCGACAATTTTGTGATGATCCCGATTACGGCCTGCCTGAAGCAGTACGGCTCACACAACAACAGCATTCGGATTTCTGGCAAGGCCGCCAGCGGAGGTGTTCCGCTCGACGAAGCCGTGGGAGAATCACGCGCGGCCCTGCGCGCCAAGCGCCACGACCAGCCCGGCGGCGACGACAGTTTCGATATTGAAACCAATGCGAGCCTGCTCGGCATCTGGACCGACTTCAGCCAGACTTTTTTTATCGCGACCATCGGAATTGCGTGCATCTCGCTGGTGGTCGGTGGCATTGTGATCATGAACATTATGCTGGTTGCAGTCACCGAGCGTACCCGCGAGATCGGCATTCGCAAGGCTCTGGGTGCGCGGCGCGAAGATGTGTTGTGGCAGTTTTTGATCGAATCGGTGACTCTCTCACTGACCGGCGGCGCGCTGGGAGTAGTGTTCGGCGTGGCCATCGCGCTGACGGTGACTCTATTGATTGGAATGCCATCGGCGATCAAGCTCTGGGCGGTTGCGGCGGGACTGATTGTTTCTGCCAGCGTGGGCGTATTCTTCGGCGTTTACCCCGCGCGCAAGGCTGCGAAGCTGGATCCGATTGCGGCGTTGAGGTTTGAAACCTAGAAAGCATCGGGCGATCGGGTGATCGGGTCATTTTGCGATTTGAAAACCGTAAAGCACATTTGACGGTAGGATTTTTCAATCACCCGATCACCCGATCGCCAGATCACTCAATTCTTCATGCTTCACAAAGACGAATTCGGCGAGATCGTGCAGATGGCGACCGACACCATCCGCAGCAACAAGCTGCGCTCGTCGCTGACCGTTCTCGGGATCGTGATCGGCGTCGCTATGGTGATCGGCGTTTCTTCCATCGGGCGCGGCCTCGACGATAACGTCCGCGACATGGTTTCGAGCATCGGCTCCAACGTCATCTTTGCGTTTCACATCGAGCCGTTTACTTTTGGCCGGCCGACCGAAGAGATGCGCACCCGTAAAGAGCTTACCTACGAGGATGCTCTCGCAATCGCCGAACTGCCGCACGTGAAAGCGGTGACGGCAGGCCTGCGCTACTTTCGGCCGGAGCTAGGAGTGGGAACATTTGCCGTGAAGTACGGCGACAAGAAAGTGAAGAATACGATTCTCGAAGGCGATCAGTCTGCTGCGAAAGAAGTGTTCGACCTGCAGATCGCATCGGGCCGCTGGTTCAGCGAAGTGGATGAAGAACACCGTTCGCCGGTGGTTCTGCTGGGGTCCGACACCACCGAGGAACTTTTCGGCAATCAGAGCCCGCTCGGCAAGGAAGTCAACATCGAGGGGCAACTTTTTACCGTGATCGGCGTCGCCAAGCAAGTGAAGTCAGTTTTTGGCGGAGGCAAAAATCCCGAAGATAATAAAGCGTTCTTTCCCCTCAGCACGCTCAAGAAATTGCATCCCGAGCTGAAGCAGCACTGGATCAGTGTAAAAGCCACGTCGCACGACGACATGCCGAAGGCCATTGATGAAATTCGGGAGTTGCTGCGGCGCCGGCGCAAAGTTCCCAACAACAAGCCGGATAATTTCGCGGTATTCACCTCCGATTCCATCTCCGACGTATGGAACCAGCTTACGGGCATGTTATTTGTGGGCATGTTTGCGATCTCCAGCGTGGGGCTGATCGTTGGCGGCGTGGGCGTGATGAATATTATGCTGGTGAGCGTTACGGAGAGAACGCGCGAGATCGGCGTCCGTAAAGCCATTGGGGCGCGCAAGCGAGATATCCTTTTGCAATTTACTTTCGAGGCGATCATCCTTACGGCGGTCGGCGGCATAATCGGGGTTCTGATCGGCGGCATTATCGCGGGCGCAATTCCGATACTATGGCCTTCGCTGCCAGCTCGCATGTCGCTGTTCTGGACAATTTTCGGCTTCACCTCCGCGGCAGGAGTTGGCCTGGTCTTCGGTATTTACCCGGCATGGAAGGCGGCGAACCTTGATCCCATCGAGGCGTTGCGTTACGAATAAATTCGGCAGCGCCCGCGCATGATGCACGCCATTGTCAAATTGATTGAGATGGTCGCGCTGCTTGGAGTTGTTACCAGCTCGCTTTATTACCTGCTCTGCTTGTGGAGCGCGGCGATATTTCTTCGCCAGCCCAAGGCCGAAAATCCAGTTCATCTCGAGCAATCCGAGGTTGAGTCAGAGATCGTCGTGGTTTTGCCGCCGGTTTCTATCCTCAAGCCGCTCAAGGGCGCCGATCCGGAAATGTACGAATGTTTTCGTAGCCACTGCCGGCAGGATTATCCAGAGTACGAAATTATTTTTGGGGTCAGCGATCCGGATGATCCCGCCGTCGACAGCGTGAAAAACCTGCAGCGCGAATTTCCGGAGCGTGCCATTCATCTCGTAATTTGCCGCGAGATGCTGGGCTCGAACGTGAAGGTCAGCAACCTGGCGCAGATGTTGACCGGGGCGCGGTACGATCACTTCATCGTCAACGATAGCGACATTCGCGTGGAACCCGATTATCTTGCGCGCGTCGTTGCACCGCTGGCAGAAGAGCGAATCGGCCTGGTCACGTGTTTGTACCGTGGCATCGCCAGCACGACGCTGGGATCGCGCCTGGAAGCGCTCGGCATCAGCACCGATTTTTGCCCCAGCGTCTTGGTGGCGCAGCAACTCGAAGGCGGCATCCACTTCGGCCTCGGCTCCACGCTCGCCTTTCGACGCTCGGAACTGGAGAAGATTGGCGGCTTTCTTTCGTTCGTTGATTATCTTGCCGATGATTACGAAATTGGCAAGCGCATCGCGGCCCAGGGATTTTCGGTAGAGATCTCCGATGTCGTCGTTGAAACTTTTCTCCCGGCCTATTCGCTCCGCAGCTTTCTCGCGCATCAACTTCGCTGGGCGCGCGGCGTACGCGATGCGCGACCGGGCGGCTATTTCGGATTGATCTTCACCTTCGGAATATTTTGGTCGCTCGTGGCGGTGATTGCGAGCCATGGTGCTTTTTGGGCGTGCACAGCGTTTGTTCTCGCGCTCGCTTTACGAATTGCGAGCGCACTCTTCGTAGGCGGGCGTATTTTGCGCGACCCGCACGCGCTGAAGTATAGCTGGCTGATTCCTCTCCGCGATTTATTTGCGGTGGGAGTCTGGCTCGCGAGCCTGGCCGGGCACACCGTGACCTGGCGCGGAGACCGCTTCCGCCTCAAGGATGGGAAACTGATACGGATGTCGCCATAACCGGCTGGGAAGGCTTCAGGGTTGAGCCGCTGACTTCTTCGGCCTGAATGGAATCGAGCAATGTCCGCACTCGCTTCGCGAGTTGCTTCAATGTGAATGGCTTCTGCAGGAAGTTGTTTTCGACGTCCACTTTGTGATTCATTACAGTTTGGCCGGCGTAACCGGAAACAAATAGCACTCTCGTCTCAGGACGAAGCGTTTTGAGTTCCTGTGCCAACTCTCCACCGCTCATATAGGGCATCACGACATCGGTGATTGCCAGATCAAGAGCCGAGCTGTGACCCTTCACCACGGCTAAAGCGTCCAGGCCATTTCGTGCTTCCAGAACTTTGTATCCGCTTAAGGAAAGGAACTCCACGGTCGCGCGCCGCAGGGCCTCTTCATCCTCAACCACGAGAACCGTCTCCGATCCCCGCACGGCATCGCCATCACCCGGTTCATTGGCTTCTAGCGTGTGGGCACGTGCCGCCACACAAGGAAGGTAGATTTTGAAAGTGGTGCCCAGGTGGGCTTCGCTGTAAACCCAGACGAATCCGTTGTTCTGTTTCACAATGCCGTAGACAGTAGCCAGGCCCAGCCCAGTGCCTTTGCCGGAAGGTTTGGTGGTGTAGAACGGCTCAAAGACGTGAGGCAAGTGATCGGGAGGAATGCCGCTGCCGGTATCGGTGATGGTGATGACGGCATAATGGCCAGTCGGAATAATTGCCCGCTTGGTATCCACATACACCTGGTCGAGTTCCACGTTCGAGGTTTCGATCGTGAAGCGGCCGCCCTGAGGCATGGCGTCGCGGGAGTTGGCGGCCAGGTTCATCAGAATCTGCTCGATTTGTACCGGGTCGAGGCGAACCCGTCCCAGGCCTTCGCCCGGAATGAAGACCAGCTCAATATCTTCTCCAATCAGGCGGCGCAGTGTCTTTAGGATCGTGCCGACTACCGGATTCAACTCCGCGACCCGCAAGGCTTGTGACTGTTTGCGTCCAAAGGCCAGTAATTGCCGCGTGAGTTCGGCGGCGCGATGCGCGGCCGAAAGAATCTCGCGCAGCCGCGACTGCGTGGGGCTACCAGGCACCACGGAATCGAGCGCAAGTTCGGAGTAGCTGGTGATGATGGTAAGAAGATTGTTAAAGTCATGGGCGACGCCGCCCGCCAGGCGACCGATCGCGTCCATCTTTTGTGACTGCAAGAGTTCGGCCTCGATGCGCAGCCGTTCGGTAAGATCGCGCCCGTTGGAAACGAGGTGCGTGATCTCTCCCTCGGCGTTCTTGATCGAGCTGATACGCTCGTCCACATAGTGGGCTTCGCCGTTTTTCTTGCGCTTCACGCGAAGCTCCCGGGCTTCGCCGCTGCGAATTTTTTTCCAGAGCTCGCGGTAGAACAGCGGCACCTGTAGATCGGAGTTCAAAATCATCTGGTTCTTGCCGGCGATCTCTTCCTGCGAATAGCCCGTCACTTTCTCGAAGGCCGGGTTTACATATTCAACGATGCCCAGGGCGTTAGCCACGATGACGGTGTCGCTGGAGTGCTCGACGGCGCAGGAAAACTCGCGCAGATGCTGTTCGGCGCGCTCCCTTTGCTGTTGCATCAGATGCAAATTCAGGGCGCAGCGGATGGTGCGGACCAGGTTGGCGCCACTGAGTTGCGAGCGATCCATGCAATCATAGGCGCCGGCCTGAACGATCTCCGCCACGGCTCTTTCGTCCGCACGCTCGGTCAGCATGATGAACGGAGTAGCGCCGCGAGTATGCAGGAATTCGGCGAGAAGTTTGGTGGCAGCGGCGTCGCGAGTTTCGTGTTCAAACAGGACCAGCCCGTAATTGCCTTGTAAAAGCATGGACTTGGCTTCCTCGATGGAGAGGGCATGGTCGAGGTCAACTGCCAGGGCGTTGCGGTTTCGACCGAGAATCTCTCGAATCAAGAAAAAATCTTCTTCCTGGCTCCCCACCAGCAGGACGTGCAGGGGGCTAGGACCGAGTTTTGTTGCGGTCGACAGGGAAATTTACTCGCTACTTTAGGTCACATCGGAAAAACCGGGGCTTGGGTGTTGCGCGGATGGGCGCCTCACCGTCCCGATTTATGTACGCAAGTTCCAATTTTGGAAAGTTCCCAAATTTGGGAGCGATCTTCAGTGGCCTATCTGGAGCCTTTCCGATCTTGCCTTGGTGGGGATCCGTCTCCCGGAGCAGTGCGCTTCCCGATGGAATCTCGATCGCGAATGGGAATTTGTTTGCGGTAGTTGTTAACCCAAGTCGATTTCGAGCGTCTAACTGCTTAAGAGTTTGAGTACCAGGTGAATGGCCAACTGGGGATCGAAAAGGAATGAACCTCAGGCCAGCTTCCTGCGTATCGATAATCAGAGAGAGACAACGGGCGGAGGATTTATGCAGGTGCATGAAAGCGCAAGCTCCATCAGGCCGACCCTAAACAACAGCGCGGGCCATGTGCATGAAGTGGTGCGGCAGGCGCATGAGGAACTGCGGCAACTTCTACAGCAACGCGCCGAGGTTATGCGGCGCATTGGCACCATTAAACAGACCATCGCAGGCCTGGCCAATCTTTTTGGCGACGAAGTCTTAAGCGACGAGTTGCTGGAACTGGTTGACCGCAAGAGCAGTGGGCGGCAGCCGGGTTTTACGAAGGCATGCCGGATGATTCTAATGGAATCGAACCGAGATCTTTGCGCCCGCGACGTGTGCGACCGGCTGCAGCAGAAGATGCCGCCACTGATGGCTCGACATAAAGATCCGATGGCATCGGTGACCACGGTTTTGAATCGCCTGGTGGGATACGGAGAGGCAAAAGCCGTTTCCCTGGAAAATGGCCGCCGCGCGTGGCGATGGGTGGCCGATTCGCATTCCGAAACCGCGACGGCAATGTCGGCGTAGTTACTGAAGTTAGGTTCATCCCTCGGAAGAGGTAAAGTTACTCTCCTGAGCTGCTTAGAGAGGCCAAAATTGCGCCTTTTTGGATTTCCGCCATCCCACCGCAGCGACCTTCCGGCTGTCGCAACACTTTAGTAATTCGGACCTTGGTCTTATCGGCGATATTCTAGCCGCAACCGTCCCAGATTTACCATGCCGCTTACGCTAGGCGCGCGGTTGTCCTGGGGTGACGAGGCGCTGGATCCATGTCTACGAAAATAGGCCACTTCGAAATTCTCAGTGAACTGTCGAAATCCGCCACCGGTGTGGTGTATAAGGCGAACGATCCGCAAACCAGCCAGACGGTCGCATTGAAGGTGATCGATCTCTCGGTTTTTGCCGATCAGGCGGCCGAACTGCAAAAAGCGCTGCTCGAAGAGGCGAGCTCCACCAAGGCTCTTAGCCATCCTAATGTCACAACCGTGTATGGCGCGGGAGAGTTCGATGGACAGTTCTGCGCCGCCATGGAGTACATCCAGGGCAACAGCATCGCGACCATGGTGGAGCGCAAAGAAGGTTTTTCCATCTGGGATCTTCTGGATATTGGCAGGCAAGTGTGCAGCGGTCTGGATCACGCGCAGTCGCACAATGTTTTTCACTATAGCCTTGAGCCCGCGAAGATCATGTGCGGATGGGATGGCACCGTAAGAATTCTGGGCTATGGCGTTTCCAGCGTGGGGAAGTTTGCCGCACAAATTCCGGGCGTGCCCTTGATTTTGCATTACATGTCGCCCGAGCAGGTTCGCGGCGAACAGATCGACGCCCGTTCGAATCTCTTCAGCCTGGGCGCGTTACTCTACGAGATGGTCACCGACCGCAAGGCTTTCGACGGAGCAGATCCGGAGGCATTGCGCGGCGCCATTCTTGAGGGCGAGCCGGCGCCGCCGAACTCCATCAACGCCAAGGTTCATCCGGTGCTGAACGATTTGATCGTGAAGGCGCTGGCGAAGGATCCCGGGGCACGCTACCAGTGCGGAAAGGAACTGCTGGACGATCTGGAGAAGTGCAAGGAATCGAAACCGCAGGCGGCGAAGCAAGCGGGGGCTCCGGCGCAGCCGGCCGTGATTGTTCCCGAAGCGGTCAAGGCCGCGACGCAAGCGAAATTTACGGGAGTTCCAGCGGCGGGGGCCCCGCCACATCCGGCTGGGGTAGTGGCCAAGTCCGCAGCGGTGGCTTCGGCGGCAGCGCCCGCGCCGGCCAAAGCATTGCCCACAGTCAACGCAGCAAAGATTCAGGCGCCCACTCAAGTTGGCAGCGCCGCGGTAGGCGCTCCGCGGCCGAAGGCCGCCGCGCCGGCTGCTCCACGGCCCTCCGCTTCTTTGCCGGCAGCAACAGCGAAGGCGCCGGTGCCCGCGCCTCCGGTGGAAGCGCCAAAAATCGCGGTGGATCCTATGATGGCTGGCGAAGCCCCGGTTGCGGCAGCCCGCATCAGCTTTTCGGAGATGACGGAACTGCCTCCGCTGAAAGAAAACTACACGCCATCGTTTACGCCTGCGCCAGCGCCCGCACCCCATCAGGAACCTGCTCTGGTATCCAATATGTATCAAGAGGAGCCGGAGGAAAAGCCGAAGGTTCAGCCACGCGAAGTCGCCGAAAAAGCCATCAAAGAAATCAAGAACGTTCCGCCCCGGCTGATTGTGTATTCGATTGCGGCGGCCGCGATTGTGATTCTGATCATCGCCGTTGCGATGGTGATGCATGTAAACACCCTGAACAATGACGGCGACACACCTCGCCCGGCTGCCGTGGAAGCAACACCGGCGCCTGCGCAGCCTGCGCCGCAGGCTCAACCAGTGCAGGAGCAGCCTGCGCCGTCGGTGGCGATGGAGACCGAGCCCGCAGCAACTCCCGTGGAAGAAAGCCGGCCCGAGCCCAAACATGTGGCGGCCGCTGTGACTCATGGCAAGTTCTTTAAGAAGAAATCGGGCGCGGTGAGAGCGATCGTTGTCCCTGGGCAGATGGCGATTGATTCCACGCCGCAGGGCGCGCAGGTACAGGTTGACGGGAGATCCGATCCTGCATGGGTCACTCCGTTCACTCTTTCGGGGGTGGCTGCCGGGCAACATTCGGTGACCGTGAGCAAGGCCGGCTATTCGCCTGACAACCGCACGGTAGAAGTGGCCTCGGGCAGCAGATTGATGGTGATGACGCGTCTTGCGGTGCTCGCCGCAACACTCTCCGTCTCCAGCACGCCCGCTGGAGCCAACGTCTACATCGACGGCAAAGACACTGGCAAACTCACCCCCGCGCAGATTCCGGTGGATAAGGGCCAGCATGTGGTGTTGGTGCGCAAATCCGGTTACATAGACGACACTACCAACGCGCAATTTAACCTGGGACAGACCACGAATTTCTCCCCGACGCTGCGCGCGCTGGGAAATGTCGACGACATTCGAACCGGCGGGAAAGTGAAGAAGCTGTTTGGCGGCAAAGAAATGCAGGGCATGGGGGCGGTGAGCATCAAGACTTCGCCCAAAGGGGCGCAGGTCGCAGTTAACCAGCGCATGCTGGATAAGAACTCGCCCGTAGACTTTATGCTGGATCCTGGAAACTACATCGTCGATATCACTCTTACGGGCTATGCTCCGATTCACAAAATCATTACCGTGGATAAGGGCGGCAAAGCTGTGATCGACGAGGTGCTGCAGCACGAGTAGGCGAAGCGGATCTGGGCGGCGCGGCCCGCCGGAAGAAGGTCATTCGCCAAGGCAGCAAGCCGGCGTGCAGGGTCGCCCTGCTATCGTGTTCAGGTTCATGCAGCCTTCCAGAAGCTGATCTGAAACTGTTACCGGGCCATATGTTATCAGCCGCTGGAACCTGCGACGGCACGGCTTGTGACCTCGCTTCCTGGGCTGCAGGCTGACGGCAAATCCTTAGACTCTAGGGCGATGCGGGTATGCTCTGCGGCTGCCTCTCTGGTTGCGGTTTTCGCTGGGCGAAGCCGAACTTCGTCGACTGCACCATTTCGGACGAGACCTCGATCATTCCTTCATCGAAGGCAACCGGCTCGGCGGAATGCGTACCGGCCAGGGCTGGTTCGATGGCATCTCGAACTGATCGCGCAGCGGTTAACTGCAAAGTCGTCCGCGGCAGATGGAATTCTGTACCTGAATCCGAGCAAGGGCGAGCGGCAGCCGTGAGTTTTTTTTACGGTCATCTAAAAAGGAAAATGGGGATGCGAAATCCGTTCGCATCCCCGTTTTTTGGTGCGAACTTCGGAAGTGGGGTTTGTTAGCGAGGCAGTTTGAAATTCACGGTGATCTGAGTCTGGATTTCAACCGGTTCGCCATTGAGCAGGTACGGCTTATACTTCCACTGTTTCACGGCGCTTGCGGCGGCCTGCGCCAGTTGTGGATCCCCGCTGAGAACTTTTATTTCAGCGATGTCTCCATTCTTGGCGAGCGTAGCCATCAATTGCACAGAGCCTTCAATTCGCATGCGCAATGCGTTGGGCGGATAAGAGGGCTGCACCTGCTTGATCAGCAATCCGCGGGAGACGCCCTGCGAGATGTTGAGCCTCTGCAAGGTGGGAGTCGGAGCTTTGCTGGTGGCCATGAGATTCGGCAAGGTTGCGCCGCCCCCTGCGGCCGCAATGTTGTTGATGCTCGGGGGAGCATCTTTGTTCGCGCTGGCTTTCCCCGTCTTAGTCTTGATTACGATCGGAGCGGTGTCTTTTGCTGCGGCTTTCTTGCTGGGAGCGGCTGGAGTGTTCGACGTGACATCGTCTTCTCCCAGATTCGCATGTGCCTTTGGCTTGCTGGCGCTGGCTGATTTATCGTTGGAGCCTTTTGGCCGTCCGCTGAATTCGGATGTGTCCGAGTTATAGTTCGGTTGGGTTGTGCTTGGCGCGACTACCGAAGGGGCAGATGAACCTTCAGCGTTCGGGGCTGCCGGCGCAGGAGCGGCTGGAGCCGCAATATGAGCGGGGGCGCTGTCACTGCCTTGCGAATGTCCCCACTGCATCCAGGCGCCATAGGCAACGGCTGCAACCACCACGACGGCAGCTACGGCGATGAACGCTCTCTTGCCGCCGGTTTGCCTGGCTTCGGCTTCACCGGCGACGGCTCCGCCAAACGAAAATGCCGCGGGTGCGGGAGTTTCCAGCGAAGCAGCTTTTTCAACCGGCTCTGAGATTTTCCTGGCCGGCGTTGGAACTTCTGCGCTTGCCGGAACCGCTTTCAGTTCGGGGGTGACTTTTGCTTCGCGCGCTGGAGCTGCGGCGATTGCAGCGCGACCGCTTGAGGCTGCGCTCGAAACGATGTCAGGCGCGGATTGAATCGGCTTGGCGGTCTGCTGTGGAGCTGATTCTTCGCTCAGAACGTCCAAAGTGTCATCATCCAGCACTTCGGCCGATGCCGAGGCAGACGTGGGCTGCAGGGCCGGTTTCTGTACCGGCAGGGCCGTTGCCGCTACGGGCGATGGGGCAACCGGCTCCGGTGCGGCCTCGATCTTGGAGTTTGAAATTGCGCGCAGTGGCGCCGGATGCTGGGGTGCGGGCGCTGAAGCCGGAGGATGCGTGCTCTTCGCGGTGAGGCTGGTCGCCGCGGGAGCAGTTTTTGCGCCCTCGCCTTTGCGCAACAATCCCCGGGCCACGCGCAGGGTGCCCTTGGCCTGCTCTACATTGATGGGCTTGGTGAGAACCAGATTTGCGCCGATGCGAAATGCCTTGGCAACTCCCGCTTGCCCCTCGACCACTGCCACCGCCAGCGAAGACTGGTTATTGGCCGCGTTCCGCGCGCTCTTGAACAGCAGAGTCGCGTTCTGCTCGTTCTCGCAATCCACCACGACTGCGTCGAAGTGCTCGTTCATCAACTGCTTGACTGCGGCGAACGGCTCGGTGCACGGGGTCACGGCGAAGTCCAACTCGCTGAGCACTTGGGTAACGGTGCGAGCCGTCTTCTCGTCGGGACAGAAAAGGAGAGCTTGATAACTCATATTAGAGTCATCGTAGGTACACTCGTAAGGCTCATCAAGTTACTGTGGTAATTCTTCACAAGCCTGTTTAGCCTTGCCAGACTTGGGGTTTCGCGCTTCGCCATCTCTTGCGGGCGCCGGCGAATACAATGCCGAAGATGCGAATTCCGCTCTGGCTCAAACTGCTCTGGACCATATGGGTGCTGGTGTGGGCGCCACTGTATGGGCGGCAGTACGGACTGCAGAATTTTCTGTTCTTCTGCGACCTGGGCAACGTTCTGATCGCGGTCGCGCTATGGTTCGAAAGCCCGCTCATTTTTTCCTGGCAAGCCACGGGCCTGTTGCTGTTTCAAACTTTATTTTCTGTCGACCTGATCGGTGCGGTTTTAACCGGTAGGCATTGGATCGGCGGTACCGAATATATGTTCGATCCCCATATCGCGATGTCGATCCGGCTGCTCAGCCTGTTTCATCTGGTGACGCCGCCGCTGCTACTGTGGGCGATTTGGAGATTGGGCTACGACGGTCGAGGGTGGAAGTTTCAAACGCTCACCGCGTGGATCGTAGTCCCCATCAATTACTTCTGGCGGCCGCAGTATGATGTGAACTGGGCTCGCGGCCCGTTCTTTCGAGAGCAGCACTCAATTCCCGGCTTTGCCTACCTGCTGGCGTATCTAATCTTCGTTCCGGCGATCGTGTATTTTCCCACGCACCGGTTTTTGATCTGGCTCACACGGCGGTGGTCTGCAAAATCCTAATCGTCGCGGCGCGCAACTTTTCCTACATTAGGCTTGCCATCATTCGTCGTCGCCTGAGTCGCTTCCAAAGACGCTGCAAACTTCCGCGCCGCTTCGCTCGCTTTGCTCTTATCGATGCTGGAGTCCTGATTTAAATAAAGTGTCTGCGAGGGCGATGCTAGTGCAGTGCCGGAATCTTCCACAAAATTCATGATGTTCAGCAGCAACTGCTCGCGGGTCTCGGCGAACTCGTTGAAATCCCTGGTCATGATGTAACAAAGCAACTCTATATTGATGGACGACGAAGCGAGCTCTGTGAGCCGCACTCGAATCGTGCTCTTTTCAACTTTGGAATGCTTCTCCAGCACGCCGCGAATTTCCGCAAGCACGTAACGCAGATGATTGGACGAGGTGTCGAGATTCAGGCCCAGGACCGTCTTGAACAGAATCTTGTCGCGGCGGCTCAGGTTTTCTACATTGATGGTCGCGACCGTCCCGTTCGGAATCGCCAGCAGAGTCCGTTCTTCGGTGCGCACGCGGGTCGAGCGCAGGCCAATGTCTTCCACCGTTCCCGTGCGGTCTCCGAAGCGGCAAACGTCGCCCACGCGGATGACTTCATCGCCCAGCACCGATACGCCGCCGAATAAATTCGCGATGGTTTGCTGCGCGCCGAAGCCGATGGCTAATCCCCCAATTCCCAACCCGGCGAGAGCCGTGCTCATGTTGAAGCCCAGCACGCTCAGGACAAAAAATACCGCCATCAAGAACACCATCGCCTTGATGATGCGTTCGCCCAGCAGCATCAGTGAGCCGGTGCCGCTGTTTCCGCGCATCAGGGCGCGGTTGCGCACCCGTTGCAGGGACCAGCGAATCACACGCCAGAGAATCCAGTTCGCGCCCACAATTGCTGCGACCGCAGTGGCTTGTTCATAGTAGTGGCGTTGCAGCAAAGGCATGCCGAGATAGCCGGCCAGAATGCGATGCGCCGCCGTTCCCGCCAACAGCCACGCCGGTCCGGAGACCGACCGCCATTGCACCAGTTCCGGCTGGCCGTGCCGCTTCGCCAGCCAGTGCAAGGGGAATCCGAGGATTACCAGCAACAGCCATCCCGCCGTGGCCGCAATCGGAATCAGCAGCAGCAGCGCGAACCACTGCCACAATGCCATGCCCGCCAGTTGGTGCTTTACCACCCAGGCGGGCAGCCGTGTTTCCACCTGCCGCGCTTCCACCTGGTCGTAGAGTTCGGGCACTTTGGTCAGAGTGTCGGAAGCGATCAGCCAGATTTTTCCCGAGTTCGGATCGTTGACTCGAACCAGGTCCAACTCCGCTTCCGCATCCCCCGAAGACATGCTGCCTAACTTTTGGTGGTCGAGAGGAACGCCTTCCTGCGGCACGCCTTCAGCCTGCGTGCTCACATGCGCCAGGCTTCCGGCGAAGGCATGGTCCATCACAAATTTAAGTTTTTGCGCCAGCGCTTCGCCGTCGCTTTGCCGCCTGGCGGGAGTCATTTGCAGGTACTGCGCGGCGATGGCGTAATTTCCCGACTGCGCCGCCTCGAGGAAACCGAAGACCGTTCCGTAGGGAGTCTCGCGTTTCAGGGAGTCGGCGGCAGCTTTGCTCGCAGCCGTCGCAGGAGTTGCCGATTGCAAAAGCGGCCCCAGTGCGCTTTGCGCCGGCGCGTACAGGCACACCGCCAAGGTGGCGGCCAGAAAACAAATTCTCCTTACGAAATGGGATGAGGGTCTGGACATGGAATTCTTGCGCGATTCACTTTCGCGGAAGCGGATCGGCGCGATAACCTGCGCGACAGGCCGTTGGTTTTCTTGGCGTCCTTCGCGGTCCCTTGGCGATCAGTGCGTTCAAAAGCTTTTGATCGCAAAGTTCGCCAAGGAATTTGCGCAACCTTCGCAAAGAAGCAACGGCGAACCGCGCGATCCCTGAAAATTCATTGTAGCGGAACTGTTTGGCTCTCGATGAGAAGCTGCCTGATGAGACTATCCGCGCTTAGGACGATACACGTGCGTGCTGGTGCCAAAGAAAACTTCCGCCGATTCCATTACCGTCTCAGACAATGTGGGGTGGGGATGGATAGTCATGGCGATGTCGGTGGCAAGTGCGGCCATCTCGATGGCCAGTACGCCCTCGGCGATCATTTCGCCCGCGCCGGCGCCCACAATGCCCACGCCCAGCACGCGCTCGGTTTGCGGATCGATAATCAGCTTGGTCATGCCCTCGGGCCGGTCGATCGTGACCGCGCGCCCCGACGCGCCCCAGGGAAACTTCGCGACCTTGATCTCTCGATTTTCTTTCTCCGCCTGAGTTTCCGTCAGCCCGCACCACGCGACTTCCGGATCGGTGAACACGACCGCTGGAATCGCGTTCGGCTCAAACGCCACCTTGTGCCCGGCAATCGCTTCTACGGCCGTGCGTCCCTCATGCGAAGCTTTGTGCGCCAGCATGGGTTCTCCCACGACGTCACCGATAGCGTAGATATTCGGATCGGCGGTTTGCAGTTGCTTATTTACTTCGATGAATCCGCGCGAATTCACCTGTACCTGCGTCTTATCGAGTCCGGGGATCTCCGAGTTGGGTTTGCGTCCCACGGAAACGAGTACACGGTCGAAAACTTTCTCGCGGTTCTCATCTTTCAAGTTCGCGCCCTCGAAGCTCGCGCGAATTCCTTCGCCATCTTCCTTTAGCGAAGCGACCGTCGTATTCAGCAGAATCGTTTCAAACATTTTTTCGAGGCGCTTGTGCAGAGGCACAACCAGATCGCGATCCGCACCCGGCAGCAAGCCGGGCAGCATTTCTACGACGGTCACACGCGTGCCCAGCGCGGCATATACCGAGCCGAGCTCGAGACCGATGTATCCGCCGCCGATCACTAGAAGACTGCCGGGAATATCTTCGAGACCCAGCGCACCGGTGGAATCCATCACGCGCGGCGAATCGAGCTTGAATTTAGGGATGATGGCAGGCCGCGATCCGGTCGCGAGAATGATGCGGTTGAAGCTGAGAGTTGTTTCGCTGCCGTCGTTCTTGCTGATGCGTAGCTTCGTGGAATTCTCGAATGCCGCTTGCCCCTGGATGTATTCGACCTTGCGCTGCTTCGAGAGTTGTCCCAGCCCTCCAGTGAGCTTCTTGACGACGGCTTCTTTCCAGGTCCGCAATCGGGCAAGATCGATCTGGGGCTTCGGAAATTCGATGCCCCAATTCTTTGCCTGCTGGGATTCTTCAATCAATTTAGCAACGTGCAGCAGCGCCTTTGACGGAATGCAGCCGCGATACAGGCAGACGCCGCCGGGGTTCGCCTCAGGGTCGATCAGCGTGACTTGCATACCGAGGTCGGCGGCAAGAAATGCGGCTGCGTAGCCGCCGGGGCCGCCGCCGACGACCGCGATGCGCAACTTATTGTTGTCTGAGGCCTGTTCTTGCGATGGATCGAGGGTATCGTTCATGAAGTATGTGTATGAAGTATTCGGTCTGAAGTTCTGCGGCTAACCTTGCACCGACAGCAGGAAAGGCTGCTCGAATGCCTCCGCCACCCAGCGCAGAAACCGCGCGGCGTCGGCGCCATCAATCAAGCGATGGTCGTAGGAAAGCGACAGCGGCAGAATCAGCCGGGGTTCGAATTTTCCAGCGATCCACTCCGGCTCTATGCGCGAGCGCGAAAGACCAAGAATCGCAACCTCGGGATGGTTCACAATCGGCGTAAACGCCGTGCCGCCGATGCCGCCAAGATTGGTGATGGTAAAAGTGCCGCCTTCCATATCCGCCAGCGTAATTTTCTTGTCGCGCGCCTTCTGCGAGAGCTGCGACAGCTCAACCGCTAACTCCACGATGTTTTTCTTGTCGACGTCGCGAATCACCGGGACCAGCAGGCCGCGATCCGTATCCGCCGCCACCCCGATATTGATGTACTGCTTGTAAATGATTTCTTCCTTCTCCATATCGATGGTGGCGTTGAATTGCGGGAAAACCTTCAGCGCGGCCGCGCAGACCTTCAACGCGATCGCAGTCACGGTCATCTTGCCGCCGGCCTGTTCGGCCTTGGGCGCAAAGCGCGCGCGCAGGTGCTCAAGTTCGGTAATGTCGGCGCGATCGTGCTGCGTGACATGCGGAATCGTGTTCCACGACTCGGCCAGATGTTCCGCTGTTTTTCGGCGAACGCCGCGCATGGAAACGCGTTCGATCTTTCCCCATTTCGCAAAGTCCGGCAGCTTGGGCGCGACAAAATGGCCGGCACGCGCAGGAGCCTGCGCCGCCGTAGTCAGTGCGTTTTTAGCATGCGCCTTTACGTCGTCTTCGCTGATGCGTCCGCCGGGGCCAGTGCCGTTTACTTCGTAAATATCCACTCCGATTTCGCGCGCCAGCCGCCGTGTGTGCGGCGCGGCAGGAATCGCCTCGCGGTGCTCAGTGCCGGCAACTTTGCCGAGTTGCGCCGGCATAGAGAACGACGCCGGACGCGTTTGCGGCTGATCGGGCGGCAGCGCTTGTTCTTCGGTTTTTCCCTCTGCGCGAATCGCAGCCTGGAACGCTAGCCGCGCCCCGTGCTGGCCAGAGACATGTTCCACCGGATGGTTTGGAGTGCGTGCCGGCTCGGATTGCGCCGTCGATGCGCCCTGCAAGGTAAAAACCACCTGCCCGACTTTAATTTTCTCGCCCTCTTTGACTCTTACTTCATTCACGATGCCGCTTACGGTCGAGGGAACTTCCACCACGGCTTTGTCGGTTTCGAGTTCCATCACGGGCTGGCCTTCGGAAACCTTCGCACCGGGAGCGATCATCAGCCGCACCAGATCGCCCTGAGAAATATTTTCACCAAGCTCCTGCAAGCGGAATTCGGTGGGTGCTGCGGAGTCAGTCGAGCGCGTTCGCTGGTCAGCCGTGCGGGATGCGGGCTGAGAAGGAGTTGGCAAAGCTTGCGGCTTTGAGGGTTGAGCTTTCGCGGTGACCGGCGCTTTCGCTGCTGTTGATGCTGCCGCAGCCGCAGCAGAGGATTCTTTCGCTACTGAAGACGCGCTCGCAGGTTTTTCGGCAGCAGCCGCCGCGCCGTTCTCGGCAGTAAACACCACTTGCCCAACTTTGACCTTGTCGCCTTCCTTTACCATGATTTCTTTTACGGTTCCGCTCACGGACGAAGGAACCTCGACGACGGCCTTGTCGGTTTCCAATTCCATTACTGCCTGGCCTTCGCTTACCGTCGCGCCCGGCGCAACCATCAGGCGCACCAGATCGCCCTGCTCAATGTTTTCGCCGAGTGCTGGGAGTTTAAATTCGATCACCGATTCCATTCCTTGATCTGCTCGAAAGATTTGCTCGAGAACAATTTGCTGCTTGGCGCTTTAACTTACGGCCGGGTTCTGTTTTTCCGCGTCGATCTCAAGTTCGCGGATCGCTCGTTTCACCACATCAAGACCGACTTTCTTCTCACGCGCCAAAGCACTCAGCGTGGCCAGAACGATATGCTTCGCATCCACTTCGAAGAAGTCGCGCAACGCCGCGCGGCTTTCGCTGCGGCCAAACCCATCGGTCCCCATCGAGACCAGTTGCCCCGGCACCCACTTCGCCAGCGACTCTGGCAATACCTTCATGTAATCGGATGCGGCGATGAACGGTCCCGGTGCATCTTTCAGCGTCTCGGTGACGTACGGAGTTTTCGCCGCCTCGCCGGGATGCAGCATGCTCCAGCGTTCGCAGTCGTTGGCGTCGCGATAAAGTTCTTTGTAGCTGGTCACGCTCCACACATCCGCTGCAACCCCATATTTTTCGCGTAGGATGGTTTGCGCCTTCAACACTTCGAACATGATCGTTCCGCTGCCCAGCAGTTGCGCGCGCAGCTTCAAATCGCCTGCCTCTGCCGTTTTAAAGCGATACAAACCGCGCAGAACGCCTTCACGCACGTTGCCTTCTTTCGGCATCTCCGGCATCGGCAACGGCTCGTTGGTTACGGTGAGGTAGTAGAAGAGCGATTCCTGATCCACATACATGCGCTTGATTCCATCTTGAATAATGATGGCAATCTCGTACGCGAACGCTGGATCGTAGGCCTTCAAATTCGGAACCGGCAGCGCCAGCACGTGACTGTGGCCATCCTGATGTTGCAAGCCTTCACCAGCCAGCGTGGTCCGTCCCGCGGTGCCGCCGATGAGAAATCCGCGGCAACGCATGTCAGCCGCTGCCCAGATCAGATCGCCGATGCGCTGGAAACCGAACATCGAGTAATAAATAAAGAAGGGAATCGTATTGATGCCGTGATTCGCATAGGCCGTGCCCGCCGCGATAAACGAGCACATCGACCCGGCTTCGGTGATTCCTTCTTCCAGAATCTGCCCATCCTGCGCTTCCTTGTAATACAGGAGCGTGTCCATATCGACCGGCTCGTAGAGTTGGCCTACGCTGGAATAAATACCCACCTGGCGGAACAGAGCTTCCATTCCAAAGGTGCGCGCCTCATCGGGGATGATCGGCACGATCAGCTTGCCCACTTCCGGATCGCGCAGCAATTTTCCAAGCAGTCGCACAAATACCATGGTGGTTGAAACTTCGCGGCCGTCGGTGCCTTTGTAGAATTCTTCAAAGTGCGCTTCCGGCACCGGCTTCAGCGGCGTGGCAGTGACTTTGCGCTGCGGCATGTAGCCGCCGAGTTGTTGCCGGCGCGCCTGCATGTATTTGATTTCCGCGCTGTCATCGGACGGCCGGTAAAACGGTGCATTGTGCAGTTCGTCATCCGGGATAGGAATTCCGAAGCGCGAGCGGAACATCTGCAACTCGTCTTCGTTCAACTTTTTTTGCTGGTGCGTAATGTTCTTGCCTTCGCCCGCCTCGCCCAGCCCGTAGCCTTTGATGGTCTTGGCCAGAACGATCGTAGGCGATCCGGCGTGGTCAACTGCGGCGCGGAACGCCGCATGCACCTTAATAGGGTCGTGGCCGCCCAGTCGCATGCGCGCCAGTTGCTCGTCAGAAAGATGCTCGACCATTTTCAATAGCCGAGGATCGGTGCCAAACAAGTTCTGGCGGAAGTATGCGCCGCTCTCGACGAAATATTTCTGATACTGCCCGTCGCTGATCTCGCCCAAACGGCGCACCAGCAGCCCGTCGCGGTCGTTTCGAATCAGGGCGTCCCAGTCCGAACCCCAAACGCACTTAATCACATTCCAGCCGGCGCCGCGGAAAATCGCCTCGAGCTCCTGAATAATTTTTCCGTTGCCGCGCACCGGCCCATCCAGCCGCTGCAGGTTGCAGTTCACCACAAAAATCAAGTTATCTAGATTCTCGCGTGAGGCGAGAGTGATCGAGCCCAGAGCTTCAGGCTCGTCCATTTCTCCATCGCCCATGAACGCCCAAACTTTGCCGCCCGTAGATTCCTTCAGCCCGCGATTTTCCAGATAGCGAATAAAGCGCGCGTGGTAGATCGCCTGGATCGGCCCCAACCCCATCGAAACCGTGGGAAACTCCCAGAAATTTGGCATCAGCCAGGGATGCGGGTAGGAACTCAACCCACCGCCGGGTTTCAACTCACGGCGAAAATGTTCGAGCTTTTCTTTCGGAATGCGGCCCTCAAGATAGGCGCGCGCGTAAATTCCCGGCGCCGCGTGACCCTGGAAATAAACAAAGTCGCGATCGCCGCTCTCGTTTTTGGCCTGGAAAAAATGATTGAAAGCTACTTCGTACAAAGTCGCAGCCGATGCGAACGTGGAAATATGTCCGCCAATGCCTTCCTGAATCTTGTTGGCGCGCACCACCATGGCCAGCGCGTTCCAGCGCACCAGGCTCTTGATGCGGCGCTCCATCTCCTGGCTGCCCGGGAAGGGCGCTTGTTGCTCAATTGCGATCGTGTTCTGGTACGGCGTGGTCGCCGAGAAGGGGAGGTTTACTCCCGCAGCGCGTTTGGCGTGCAGCGCCAATTGCTGCAACAACCGCCCGGCACGTACCGGACCACCCTGCGACAGAACGTAATCCAGCGAGTCGACCCACTCGCGAGTTTCCAACACTTCTTGACCGTCAGTTTCCGTGTGAGCCAAGTCTGATCTCCGTTAGGATAAGGCGCCCGTTGAAGGAAGGCGAACACTCCATAATATTCAATTGCGCGGAATTTTGCTGGACGAAGGTCGTTGTCCGAAGGTTACAACGTGCTAAAGTTCTCGCTTGGCCGCGGGGGCGGATGGATTTTGATTCGGCCGCGCCTAAGAGGTGCTTAATGTTGCGCATCACGCTAGTTGTTATTTTAGTCGTGGTCGCGGTATTGGTGCTGCCGCGACTGCTCTCAGGCTCGCGGGCAACTCCTACCGCCGGCAGCGCCGCACCCGATTTCAGCCTGCCGTCGCAAGAAGGCTCGTCAGTTCGTCTGCAGGATTTTCGGGGCAGTTGGGTAGTTCTTTATTTCTATCCCAAAGATCAGACGCCTGGATGCACGCGCGAGGCGCATAATTTTCAGGTCGATCAGTCCAAGTACGCTGCGCGTCATGCCGTCGTGCTCGGAGTCAGCGTCGACAATGTCGATTCGCACAAAAAGTTTTGCGCGAAAGAAGGATTGAACTTCGAGCTGCTGGCTGATACCGATGGAGAAGTCAGCAGGTCGTATGGATCGCTCACCAATTTCGGCATCGTGAAATTCGCGGCGCGGCATACTTTTCTCATCGACCCAATGGGGAAAATTGCCAAAACCTACACCAGCGTTGATCCCGCCAAACACAGCCAAGAAATCTTAGCCGCGCTCGATGATCTGCAGAAGCGCTAATCAAGTCTGTAGACTAACGGAATGAGTACCGTCGTACAGCCTCCGGGCGCTTCTGTCGGAAAGCAGACTGTATACCGCTTGCCGCCCGGTTTTCAGCGCAATATTCTTTGGTTCGCGCTGCGGAAATTTCGTCCCGCCAATCCGATTTTTCTTTTCCAGCATCTTGCTGATGCCTACGGCGACATTGCGCACTACAAACTTGCCAACAACCACATCGTGTTCTTGAATCATCCCGAGTACGTCCGCGAAGTGCTCGTGGTGCAGAACGATAATTTCATCAAGGAACGCACCGTGCAGCGCACCAAGATGTTGCTGGGCGAAGGCATGATTACCGCCGAGGGCGCCGCGCACCGTGCCCAGCGCCTTGCGGCGCAGCCCGCATTTCACCGCCAGCGGATTTCTGAATATGCCGGAATCATTGTCGAAGAGGCTGGGCGCACCCGCGATTCCTGGCGCGACGGCGAGGAGCGCAACATTGCCGCCGACATGATGCACCTTACGCTCAACGTTGTGGCGCGCACTTTATTTGCAACTGATTTGCGCGAAGAAGCCTTCGAACTCGCTTCCGCCATCAATCGCATCATGGGCCTTTACAATTTTCTCGTCATGCTTCCCGCGGCGGAGTGGCTGGTCCACTTGCGGCCGCCGGGGCTTGCCGCGTTCGTGCGGGCTCGCAATCGCATTGATGCTGTCGTCTATCGCATGATCGATGCGCACCGTCAGAGCGGCCGCGATCGTGGCAGCTTACTCGATCTCATGCTCGCCGCTTCACCTGCCAGCGACGCCGCATCCCGCCGCTCCCTGCGCGATCAGGTCATCACTATTTTTCTTGCCGGGTATGAAACCGTCGCCAACGCGCTCGCCTGGACCTGGTATTTACTTTCGGAAAATTCGGATTGCGAAACCAAGTTACACGCTGAGATCGATAGCGTTCTCGCTGGCGATACTCCTTCTTTCGGGGATGTCTCCCGCCTACGATATACGGAAAATGTGATGGCGGAGTCACTTCGCCTTTATCCGCCCGCCTGGGCGATGGGACGTTATGCGCGCAACGATTTTTCTTTGGGGGAATTCTTTCTTCCGGCCCGGACGACGGTGCTCATTAGCCAGTTCATCACCCACCGCGATCCGCGTTTTTTCCCCGACCCGCTGCGCTTCGATCCCGATCGTTTTTCGCCCGAGGCGAAAGCCCTGCGCACGAAGTTCACCTACTTTCCGTTCGGCGCGGGGCCTCGCCAATGCATCGGCGAGTCTTTTGCATGGATGGAGGGAGTCTTGATTCTCGCCACGCTGGCGCAAAAATGGAAGCTGAAGCTGGCTCCGGGCCACCGCGTCGAACCGCAGCCGCTGATCACGCTTCGCCCGAAATATGGAATGGCGATGAAGATCGAGCAGCGTGTGCAGCCCGCACGGTGAGCACGTTTTATCGCGGAAACAAAATCATTTTGGAGATCAGAGCCGCCATCATTGCCAGCGCTCCGATCAGCGCGTTGTACTCGCGATGCTTCAGGTACAGCTCGAAAGAAAACTCGTTCGATGGCTTTTCGGAAGCGCCGATTGCCGGCGTAAGGCGCGGAAACATTCGCGGTACTGTCATCGCATATTCTTCGAACTCAGGAAATTTCTCTCGCAGGAATGACTCTTCGCCGCGGATCACAGGAACATAGATCGCAAAGAACATGACTATGAGTGCAGCGCCCACCCACCAACTGCGCGAGGCTACCGCAAAGCCGAGGCCGATGAAGAGCGATCCCAAATAGAGCGGATTGCGCGTGTAAGCATAAGGTCCCGAAGTCGCGAGCGCCTCGTTCTTGCTGACGTGCCCCGAAGCCAGCGCCCGAATGAGGAGCCCGGGAAGAATCAGAATTATGCTGAACTCGATGGATCGCCACGACGGTCGCGCCAGCCAGAAATACAGCACGGCAAATGCAAATCCCAGGGGTACTCGGATACGGCGCGCGACTTTTGACCACGTAGCCATTTTTTCTATGGTGCGCACTCTCAGTGACGACCGATTCGCCTTTGGGGGCGCGGCTTTCAGCGTTGCGACGGGCTGCCCTTTTCAGCTCTGGGCCTTAGCCCCTGGGGTCGCCGCGCAACAGCCTTTCGGCCGCTGCTACCACGCCCCCGCTCGTGATTGACCATAATCCCCCATCGGCTTCCGCGCGTCGCGCGTGCGAAGTGATGCTCTCCGCACTTCGCAACACCACGCTGCGCGTTCCATAAGGACCGTTACGCGCCGGATCGGTGGGACCATAAACCGCCACCTCGGGCACGCGCAAAGCTGCGGCAAGATGTAAAGGCCCGGTATCACCGCCCACAAACAACCGGGCGCGGCGGGTCAGCGCGATCAGTTCTGTAATGCTGCAACTCATCCTCTTCGCCGCTCCGCCACTGGCAGCCTCTGCCGCGCTCACTAATTCTTCTTCGCCCGGACCGTAGTTCAGGATTGATCGCAGACCTTGCGCCGCAAGCCCGCGCGCAACCTCGCCATAGCGGTCAGACGGCCAGCGCTTGGCGCCCCAGCCGGCGCCTGGATTCAAAATGGCAAAATCGCCGATGCAATTTTCCCCGAGACGTTTCGCAATTCGATCTTCTGCCGCAGGATCGTGAGGTAACTCAACTGCGGTCCGCTCTACCTCTTGCTCCAAGTTAAAGTGCTGCCGCACTCCCTCGACTACCGAGATATTTTGCTCGATCACGTGCCTTCCGCGCGCGACAATCTTCCTCGTATACCATAGGCTCGCGGGAGACTCTCGCGGTTCAGTTGCACCATACACCATGCGTGCCCCGGACAAGCGCGCCAGCGACGCTGAGCGTATTGCGCCCTGCAAATCGATGGCAACGTCATAGCGAGCGCTGCGCACATCATTCCAGATAGTGGCTATGCTTTGAACAGTCGAAATCGAAAGCGGAGAGCGCCGCCAGGCTTTCAGGTTCACGGCATGAACTTCATCCACTAGCGGTCGTTGCGCAGAACGCGGCCCGCGCCGTGCCGCACTCGGAGCGCAAAGCAACTCTGCCCAGCGCTCCTCGATCAGCCAGCCGATATGTGCCTGCGGAAATGCGCGACGCAATAACTGCACCGCGGGAAGGGTGTGGATTACATCTCCCATGGCGCTGAGCCGCACGATCAGCAAGCGCTCGATCTTCGCAGTCGAAGAGACATCGCCCCGGTTCGACACGAAGTTCGCACGCTTGAAAGCCGCGCCCTGGACGCTCACTTCTGCCTCGGCATTAGCCGTGAGCGAATAATCTCGCTGGTAGAGTGGTCCTTTGCATCGCCGACGATCGCGACCCGGCCACCATATTCAGCCAGCGTATCCCGCTCGGGAACCGAATCCGCGGTGTAGTCTGTCCCTTTGGCCTGAATGTCGGGGCGAAGCTCGCGAATCAGTGCGCGGACATCGAGCTCGGGAAAGATGATGACGGCATCTACATCTTCGAGCGCGGCCACAATTTCCGCGCGCTCCTCCGCCGGCATCACCGGTCTGCCGTCGCCCTTCAGCGCCCGCACCGATTCGTCGGAATTAATAGCCACGATGAGCTTGCCGCCCAATTCTTTAGCGCCACGCAGGTAACGCACATGCCCCACATGCAGGAGATCGAAGTTTCCGTTCGCGAGCACGATGCGTTCGCCGGCGCGCCGCCACTGCTCCACGCGTTCGCGCGCGTCACCTCGCCGCAGGATCTTTTCGTTTGCCATTCTTTTCGTTTTTCAAATATCGCAGCGAATCAATGCAGTTTGGTCGCAGGCGGAATCTGCTCGATCGCCCGCAACAATTCATCGCGCGAAACCGTAGCCGTACCGCGCTTCATCACCACAATTCCACCCGCATAATTGGCCAGCTGCGCAGCCTCCTCCGTGGTGGCGCCGGCTGCAAGCGCCGCGCTGAACGCCGCAATCACGGTGTCGCCGGCACCAGTCACATCGGCGACCTGATCGGAGCCAAATATTGGAATATCTACCGGGGCGTGCTGTTGATCGAACGCGACCATGCCATCGCGGCCGCGTGTGATCAGCAGCGACTGCAGCTTCATGCGTTCAATCACTTGCTGCCCCGATTCGATCAACTTCTCCCAGTCCTGCCCGATGCGAACGCCGAGCGCGGCCTCCACTTCCGGCTCGTTAGGGGTCGCCGCAGTTGCGCCAGCATATTCCAGAAGCCGGTAGCGCGAATCAAGAATCATCGGGACGTTGGTAATTTTTCGCCGCCCGCTCTGCCGCAACGCATTCACGATCGCTGGACTGGCCGATCCGTAGCCGTAGTCGGAGACGAGCAGCGCGTCCGAGGCACGCATGTATTCTCGCGCCGCCAGAAATAGCTCACGGGTCAGATGAGAGTTTGGAGCGGCCAGAGGTTCGCGGTCCACGCGCACCACCTGCTGGCGCGTATTGTGCGTCATGCCCGCCAGAATGCGGGTCTTCGTGACCGTCGTGTAACTCTTGTCCTTCAGCACGCCGCTCACAGCGATGTGCTTGTGGCGGAAAAACTTCAGCAGCAACCGCCCCGGTTCGTCATCGCCGATCGCGCCCACCGGCAGCACATTCACTCCAAGGTCGGCGAGATTATTCACCGCATTAGCACCGCCGCCGGGCAGCACGGTACGTTCCCGATGTTTCAGGATCAGCACGGGAGCTTCGCGCGACACTCGCGAGATCTCGCCGTACACAAATTCGTCCGCGACCAGATCACCGAGCACTGTAATGGTGACCTTGGGGAAGGCCTCGACAATCTTGCGCAGCCGCTCGGCTTCTTTGAGGTGTTTGGTCATTGCGCTTATAGGCAGTTGCCGTCAGGGGCATTTTCTCACGAGCGGCCACGCCGCTCGGCAATCACGCGCACCATGGTATCCACAGCGTTAGCCTCGTCGGCCAGTTCCATCTTTACCGGGACCACCGTCAGCGGCTGGAGCGCGTCGAGATAGCCACCGAGATTTACCGCGTCTTTCTCGGTGGTAACGAAGCCGCCAGCTTCACTGCGCTGCCGCAGCTCCAATAGGTCGCGAATATCTTTTTCTGTGTAGGCGTGATGATCGCGGTAAAAAGCTTCTGCCACTAGCTCGATGCCAGCCGCGCGCAGTTGCAGCAGAAAACTTTGCGGGCGCGCGATTGCGCAAAATGCGATCGGGCGTGACGGAATATCTTTTGTGACGATGCCGCGCCGCACGCGCCACACGATTCTGCCCTCGAGCGGAAACGATTCCGGGATTGCGCCATTGGCAAGCACCACCGCATCCGTGCGCCGCACGTTGCGCAATGGCTCGCGCAAGCGGCCCGCGGGAAGCAAGCGATCCCGCGCGTCATCAGGAGTCACCAGCACGATATCGAAATCGCGATGCAGCCCGCGATGTTGAAAGCCGTCATCGAGCAGATGCATCTGCGCACCGAATTTTGCTTCGGCAAAGACTCCCGCCTCGTAGCGATCTTCTCCAACCACGACCGGAACCTGCAACCGCCGCGCAATCAGCAACGGCTCATCGCCGAACTCTCGCGGCAGCCCCGCGGGATCGACGAGGCGCACTCCGCGGCTCTCCCTCCCATAGCCGCGCGAGAGAACATCGAAGTGGATGCCGCGCGCCTTCAACAGCTCGCCCAGCAGAATGACGAATGGAGTTTTTCCCGATCCCCCGGCCGAAACATTTCCCACGCTGATGACCGGCCCTTGCAGGCATTGCGAAGCGAGCCATCCCCGGTCATAGAGCGCGTTGCGCGCGCCGACCACGCATCCGTAAATGGCAGATAGCGGATTCATGTTCTGGGCGCTGCCAGCAATGTTTGTAATTCGTCCGCGGTGCGCATTGTAGCGCCGAGTTGCGAGCGCATGGTTTCAGCGGCGCGCTGACCGAGAGCTTGGCGCTCAGTGCCGTTGGCCAGCAATTCCATCAGCACCAGCGGCAACTCTGCCGGGCCGACAATTCTCAGGGCATCGCGGGCGTGAAACAGGCTGACGATATCGCGAAAATTCTCAGTATGATTTCCTACCACAATCGCCACGCCGTGCTGCGCGGGCTCAATGATATTGTGGCCGCCGCGCGGCACCAGGCTGCCGCCGACGAACGCGACGTCGGCAAGAGCATACACGGCCGCGAGTTCGCCGATGGTATCGAGCAGAAGAACGCCGCCGTTCAAGGGTTCGCCCTCCCAAAGCGATCTGCGCCAGAAGGGAATTGACATCTGTTCGAGCAGCGCAGCCGCCGCGGGAAAGCGCTCAGGATGCCGCGGAGCAAGGATCATCACCGCCTTCGGATGTTGCACTCTCAAATTCTCGAATGCTTTCAGCAGCAGCGGTTCTTCTCCCTCGACCGTGCTGCCGCATACCAGCACGGGACGGCTCGCGTTCGTAGCGATTGACTGGCGCAGCGTTTGCATGATTGCCGGTGCCGCCGGTGCTGCCATATCGAACTTCAAATTCCCCACGACCCGAACGCGTTCCGGACGGGCGCCGATCTCTTGTAGGCGCGCAGCGTCTTGAGATGTCTGCGCCAGAAACAAATCAACATTTGCCAGTAGGCTGCGAAGCAACCTGCGAAAGCGGCGGTAATTGGGCCAGGAGCGATCGGAAATGCGTGCATTGACCACCGCAACCCGCGCCCCGCTGCCGTGCGCCTGTCGCAGGAAGCTCGGCCAGAACTCGGTTTCGGCAATCACGACCATCTTTGGGCGCAGCGCCCGCATGTACGGCCGGATTGCGAAGGCAAAATCCATTGGAAAATAAAATACGTTCGCTTCGCCGAATCGTTTGCGAGCCAACGCCTGTCCGGTGTCAGTGGTGGTCGAAACAAAAACTCTATGCTGCGGCAAACGGCGTTGAAGGTCGTCGACCAACCCGGCAACCGCTAACACTTCTCCTACAGAAACAGCATGCACCCATATCGTCGGTTCTCCCTGTCGCGGCAACCGCAAGCGCGCCGGCACTCGCCCCAGCCTTTCCCCGAGGCCTCGGCGGTACTTTCCGTGGCGCAGCATCTGGAAGATCCAATAGGGCAGGCTGAACAGCATCGCCAGGGCCAGCGCCGCGCTGTAGAAAAAATTGTAGAGAGAAGAGATCAAGTTGAGCCATTCTAGAGCCTTCATGCATCTTCGTGCCCCTGGTGGTCGAAGATTTTAATTCGCCCTATAATCGGACGCATGCAGCCAGTGATGAAGCTGAGCTCTTTCTGTGTCCCGGCAGTACTTTGCGCCTTCGCATCTGTTTCGCTTTCGCTCTTTGCGAAGGATTTTGTAAAGCCCGTCGCTCATCCCGCCAATACCTATCGTGCGCATGACGAGCACCCGAGTGAGAAGGTCACCATTGGCGCCGATCCCTACGACACCGCCGAAAAGGCGAAAATCTTCTCCGTCAACCTCAACGAGCACGGATTTCTGCCCATCTTCTTCGTCGTCACCAATGATGGAGAACAGCCCATCTCCATCGCGAACATGGATGTAACCTTCACCACGGCGAACCGCTCGAAGATTACGCCATCCTCGTCCGATGACATCTTTCGCCGCATTTCGAATCCGCGAGCCAATACCAACCAGCTTCCTCTTCCCATTCCGCAAAAAAAGGTGAAAGGCGGGGTCAGCCAAAAGGAACGCGACGAAATCGAAAGCTCGCAGTTCGCCGCTCGAGCGGTTGAGCCGCACACCACGCAGTCGGGATTTTTCTTCTTCGACGTCGGGGACATCCCTACTCCCTTGGCGGGCGCACACATCTACGTGACCGGCGTGAATGATGCTAAGGGCACCGAACTGATGTACTTCGAAATCGCGATGGAGAATTAAGCGCGCATACGGCCAAGCGCGGCTTCGAGAACCTTTATCTGCGCTGGAAGCATCAAATTGATGTGCGTCAGAACGAGCAAACTCTTACATCTGGACATAAGTTCCAGCAGTTTGCGACACTCGAAGGCGCGCATAATTTACCGTTCTTTTCCGATACAATAAAATCTGATCTGGGAGCGCGATTCGTCCATCTCTGGACCTGAAATCCCTCCCGAGGAGAATCCCCCAATGGCAACGTTAGAAGCCCCCGTCCGGCCACGCACGGCCTCGCATGAAGGCCCGTTTATCAACGAGCCTTTCTATGATTTTCGACATGAAGAGAATGCACGCAAGATGCGCGCCGCAATCGAGCGCGTTCGCGGGCAATTGGGACGCGAGTATGACCTGATCATCGGCGGCCAGCATATTAAGACTGCCGAGAAGATCAAGTCGCTGAATCCTTCGCGTCCGTCGCAAATCGTCGGCCTGCATCAGAAGGCGGCCAAAGAGCACGTCGAGCCCGCCATGCAAGCGGCGCTCAAAGCTTTCGAATCTTGGAAGAAAACTTCAGTGGAGGAGCGCGCCAGCCTGCTGTTCCGCGCCGCCGATCTGATGCGCCAGCGCAAAATGGATTACATGGCATGGCTGGTTTTCGAAGTCAGCAAGAACTGGGGCGAGGCCGATGCCGACATTTCGGAGACCATCGACTTCTGCGAATTCTACGCCCGCGAAGCTCTGCGCTTTGCCAAAGCGGAAGCCCCGGTGCAGTTGCCCGGCGAGCGCGACTCGCTCATTTACATTCCACTCGGCGTGGGCGCGGTGATTCCGCCGTGGAATTTCCCTTGCGCCATCATGGCCGGCATGACTGTGGCTTCCATTGTCAGCGGCAATACCGTGGTGCTAAAACCTTCGAGCGATTCGCCCACCATCGCCGCAAAATTTGTCGAACTGCTCGAAGAAGTGGGAGTGCCTGAGGGCGTGGTGAACTTCTGCCCCGGATCCGGCGCGAGCTTTGGCGATGCCATTGTTGCCCATCCCAAGACGCGCTACATCGCATTTACCGGATCGCGTGAAGTTGGTTTGCACATCAACAAAGTCGCGGCCACGCAGGCTCCCGGCCAGGTTTGGATCAAGCGCACGATCCTCGAAATGGGCGGCAAAGATGCAATCATCGTCGATGCCGACGCTGACATTGATTCCGCGGTCGAAGGCGTCGCACAGGCCGCGTTCAGCTTTCAGGGCCAGAAGTGCTCTGCCTGTTCACGCGCGATTGTGGACGAACGCATTTACGATAAATTTCTCGACCAGCTCAAAGCCCGCGTGGAAAAAATCAAAGTCGGCGATCCCGCCGAAAACGCAAACATGGGCGCGGTCATCAATGAAGGCTCGATGAACACCATCCTCGAATACATTGAGCAAGGCAAAAAAGATGGTCGCCTTCTCACCGGCGGCGAGCGCGCCACCGAAGCCGGAGAAGGTTATTACATCCGCCCTACGGTATTCGCAGACATTCCCGCCAAATCGAAACTCGAGCAGGAGGAAATTTTCGGACCCGTATTGGCGGTCATTAAGGCGCGCGGATTCGGTAACGCACTCGAGATCGCCAACGACACCGAGTTCGGCCTTACTGGCGCGATCTACACGAAGTCGCGCGACAAGATCGACCGCGCCATCCGCGACTTCCACGTCGGCAATCTGTACATCAATCGCAAATGCACGGGAGCGATGGTTGGTGCGCATCCCTTCGGCGGCTTCAACATGTCGGGAACCGATTCGAAATCTGGCGGGCCAGATTATTTGTATCTGTTCACGCAGGCGAAATCGGTGGGAGAGAAGATCTAGAGGAGAATAAAAGTGGAGGCGAGTACCTAGTGCCTAGGAAACGGTTCGGCGCTATTTGCGACTAGGTACTGGGTACTGCACGCAGTTCTACTCCCGAAAATTGCTTGCAAGCCTCTAGCAATTTCTCCTGGAGTTCCACGTCGCGCGTTGCCGGATTCGGCTTCTTCGGCCGCATGTGATAGAAATACTCGCCGGTAACCTTTGCTGCGGGCTCATCGCTCACCGCCAGCCAAACCTGAGTGCGATGGCCCTCGTCCAGATTATCGGTTGCGCCCGCGCCGCCCATCTTCGTCGCGACCCATCCCGGCTCGAGCGCGTTCGAGTAAACATCGGGCCAGCGGCGCGCCACCGCGAAGGCCAGCAGCACATCATGCAGTTTAGTATCCGAGTAAGCCTGCTGGCCTTGCCACGGACGGTCATTCCACGCAAGATCTTTCAAGCTAGTGTCGCCGCTCTGATGCAGGCCTGAACTCAAATACACCAATCGTTTGGGTTTGGCGATCAGCGCGGTCAAAATATAGGGCGCGAGCGTGTTCACGGTGAACAAATGCGGCAGCCCATCTTCGGTTGCGATGCGGCGAGGCTCGCGGTAGCCGATGCCGGCATTGTGAATCACCGCGTCGAAGTCGCCGAGTTCGTTCACTTGTTCCGCAACCTTGCGGGTTTCCGCAATGCTCGAGAGATCGCCGACGGCCACGCCCTCAGCCCCCGGCACCGCTGCCAGCGCTTCCTTAGCCCGTTCTTGGCTGCGCGCATGCAGCACAACGCTGTGCTTTTGCTCAATCAGCAGTTGCGCAGCCATACGGCCCAAACCATCAGAAGATCCGGTGATGAATACGCGCGCCATTGTCCCCAGCTCTTTTTCTGTAAAACCTAGGTCGCAAAACTATTTACTGCTTTGTTCAGGCAGCGGAACCGGCCACGGATTTCTCTCCGCGAATTGCCGCTGATGCCAGTATGGATACACTGGCGTCACATCGCTCGCGCGGTCCAGCCTCGCGTTCCAAACTCCCTGAAGTCTAGATGCGCGCTGTCGAGGGAACGATGCGCTGCAAAATCAAGTCAGGCATGCGTCGGCGACTAGGGTTTGTCTTCCCGAGCGGAGCGAGGGACCTTGGTTCTTGCCTGCGCTACCGGTGCTGCCGACGCCGGCGAACACCAAGGTCCCTCGCGCTGCTCGGGATGACAAGAGGTAATGGGCCGAATCAAGAAAGGCCACCCGGGAGGGTGGCCTTTTGAAGAACCAAGTTCTCTACGGCATCACTCCCGCCGGAGGCTGAGGCATCGCTCCCTGCGTGGTCGCTGCCGCGGCCTCGTTCAAAATCCGGTGATGGATGGTGAACAGTGCCAGCTCCAGCCGGTCTGACACTCCGATCTTGTCATACACGTTGCGCAGATAATTCTTGATCACCTGCTCGGTCGTTCCTAGCTGCGTGGCGATTTCTTTATTTTTGTATCCCTGCACAATCAGAGCCACAATGCGCAACTCTTTCGCCGTGAGCCGGTCGCGCACGCGCAAGCCGACCATATCGTTTTCGGTGAGCTCGCTCGGCACCGCGACATCCTGCACCCAGGTTTCGCCGCGCGCCACCTTGCGGACGCAATCCACCAGCGCCGCGCTCGTCACATTGCGGTAGACCACGCCATGAGCCCCATTCGCCATGTGCCGTTGCGCGCTCTCGCCGGTATCAGCCAGCACCACCACGCGGGTCTTGGCGCGGTTGGCGCCCTGCACGATGGCCGCAAAATCGTTGTGAAAGCCCCCCGCGACCACAAGTACTGCGGCGCGAAATTTATCCAGAGCCATAAACATCTGCTCCGGCGTCTGAGCCTGCGCCACAATGCGCATCTCGTCTTCCACCGCCAGCACCTTGGCGATGCCTGCCCGGAAGATTGCCTGGTTATCCGCCAGTATCAGTTTGAGCATGTTGTCTGCGCTCCAAAAGTTGCTACAGCCCTACGAATCTCGACATTGCGTTGCACCCTCCTCCACTCTGTCATCCTGAGCGAAGCGAAGGACCCCTTGCCTCTGTACGCCACAGCCGGCCTTGCAAGGCGTCTCTACCACGAACTCTCGATGCCTTTATTACAGACCGCGCACCGCAGCGCCTACGAGTTTCTTATAAACTCATACGAGTCGATCACGCACGCAACTCCCTTGCCATCCGGACTGGAGCCGCTTGGATCGCTGCGCACCACGCGCCCCTTGCAGGCGATCTTTACGTTTTCCTGGCCGCCGGTTACGTCGGGGGGCAGCGTGATTTCAAACTCCACGGGAGAGCCAACCTCCAGCGATGCGTCGGCGCGGATAAACACACCCGCCGCGCTCAAATCTCCCGTGGTTCCCTTGGCGTCGCCGCTCGCGCCTTCCTTATGGATCTTAATCGGCAATTCCAGCGGAAATCTTTTTCCGGTCCGCGCTTCGGACACAATGCCTCCTCGTGTGTGGCCTGATTCTTGCTGAGTCGACGCCTCCAGGCCAGACCTATCTCTCTCTGCAACCCGGGCCGCTACCATCAAAATACGCTCCTGGCGGCCAATTTGGCCACAATTGTTGCTCAGGGGCGGTTATATCACGGAAGCGAGCGCGATAAAAGCCTGATTATGAGTTAGTTAAGGGTAGAACTTAGATTCCCCCCTGACCCTCAGAGCTGCGGAGCAATTTCCCTTGAACGCACTTTCATTGTATCCGCCCCCGCCGTGCTAGCGTCTGATAAAGAAGGTTCAGTCTTTCTCCGGAGAGCGTTCTTAATGCGTAATTCCATTTCTTCCGGTTCCATGCGTGGGTTGTCCGCGCTTGCGACGCTATTGCTTTTTCTCGGATTAGCCCTTGCTCCTCAGGCTAGCGCTCAGAAGTCCAGCCCAACCTCGGCGGCGAATCCAGCACCCCAGAAGCCCACCAAGCCGGACGAATCGCCGTCAGCTGCATCCGCTCTTGTTCAACTGAATAATGCGCTGGAAGGCCTGGCCGCCAAGGTCTCTCCGGCGGTAGTGCAGATTCTGGTCACCAGCTATGCCCCTGCCCACGAACAGGATCGCACCCAGACGGCGCTCATCGTCCGCCAGCACGCGGTTGGCTCCGGCGTTATCGTCGATTCCAACGGCTACATCATGACCAACGCTCATGTGGTGGAAGGCGCGCAGCGCATCCGTGTCGCCCTACCCCTCCCTGGCGATTCGGGCCGGTCCGTGCCTATCGGCAAGCGCCATATTTTGGAAGCGCGCCTCATCGGCACGCATAAGGACACCGACCTCGCCTTACTAAAGATCGATGAAACCGATCTTCCCACTTTGCCGCTGCTTTCGCAGCAACGCGCCCGCGTTGGCCAGCTAGTATTTGCCATTGGAAGTCCGGAGGGCTTGCAGAACTCCGTCACCATGGGAGTGGTGAGCGCCGTTTCGCGCCAGCCCGATCCCAACAAGGCTTTGACCTACGTACAAACCGATGCGCCCATCAACCCCGGCAACAGCGGCGGCCCGCTGGTGGATATGAACGGCGACGTCGTGGGTATCAACACCTTCATCCTTTCCGAAGGCGGAGGCAGCGAAGGACTGGGCTTCGCCATCCCCGCGCGCATCGTCGACTTCGTCTACCACAGCCTGCGCAAATACGGCCACGTGCATAAAGTTGAGATCGGCGCGGTCGCACAGGAAATTACTCCCACCATTGCCGAAGGCCTGCATCTGTCGCAGCGCTGGGGCGTGATCGTGGCTGACGTTAAACCCGACGGTCCCGCCGCGGCCTCCGGGCTGCACGTGCAGGACATCATCCTCGAAGCCGATGGCCGCCGCATCGAGACCCTTCCCCAGCTTGCTTCCGCGCTTTACCTTCACCGCCTCGACCAAGTGCTAAGGCTTGAAGTCCTGCGCGGCGAGCAGAAAAAGACTCTTTACGTCCCCGCCGTAGAACAACACGATCCCATGGACCAACTCTTCGACGCCGCCGATCCGGAAAAAAGCCTGGTGCCGCGCCTGGGCATTCTCGCCATCGATCTCACCCCGGAAATCCGCAATCAGGTTTCTTCTCTGCGCGTTTCCACGGGAGTGGTCGTCCTGGGCCGCGCAGCCGACCTCATCACCCCCGAAACCGGCCTGCAAACCGGCGACGTGATCCACTCCCTGAACACCACGCCCATTACATCGATGGAAGGCTTGCGTGGCGCGGTGCTCGCACTGAAAAGCGGCGAACCCGTTGTGCTGCAAGTTGAGCGCAGCGACGGTTTAACTTACCTGGGATTCGAGATGGAGTGAGGGCTGTTGCTTGCGGCCAATTAAATTTTGTCATCCCGACCGGAGCTTCGCATTCCCGAAGGGAATACTAGCGAAGTGGAGGGACCTGCTGTTCTCTCGCTCTCTCCCAATCGCGTATGCGCCAATCCACCACTTGCCGTAAAATGTTTTCTGCGCGCCCGTAGCTCAACTGGATAGAGCATCTGCCTTCGGAGCAGAGGGTTGGGAGTTCGAGTCTCTCCGGGCGCACCACTTTCCGCGGCAAACCGAGCTGCTGGCATGAAAACGCGAACTTCACCCCACTGCTCCAATCTCTCGGCCGCTGAACCGAGTGGCTTGGGACAGCGTTTGCGCAACGCGGCAGCGTATTGGGAGCCGCGCCGTATTCTCTATAATCTTGTGCTCATGGCTGTGGTGGCGGGATGGCTTTGCCTGAGCTGGCCGCACTTTCGTCCGGCGCTAAACTTCTCCTCATTGCTGCGCCGCTTACTTCGTCGATATTCCGGTTGCGTGCTCCACGGTTGCGCAGCACTGGCAACGCTGGCGTCCAGCCCTTTGGTTCGCGGGAACTTTGTTCGCGATATTGGTGGCAAATTATTGGATTGCCGACGAAATTTATCCGTTTGTATAACACAGCTCGTCTGCAATCCACCTTTAAACAATTGATAGAAACGCCTTGGGTGGCCAACTGCTGCGGAAGCGAAAAAGGGATCCTTCGACTTCGCTCAGGATGACAGGACTAGAAGGTGAAGCGCGAACTATTGCTGGGGCGCGAAGTAACCCTTGCGGGCTCTGACCTGAAGATCCTTCTTGAGCGCGGAAATTTCAATGGAGCGGAAGCGGCCGTCTGGGTCGAAGTCGGCCGGTTTGTAGGAGACGACGTACTGGCTGCGCAATTCGTCTTCGATGGCGCCAAAGGAATGCGTCATATCCTTCATCTTGAAGGGAAAGAAGGCTCGTCCGCCGGTGGCTGAAGCGAGTTGTTCGAGAACCTTGTCGCCACGCAGGATCAAGCCGCTATCGTCGGTGGAAATCGCATAGATGATGACTTCGGCCCGCTGCGCCATCTCAATAGCTTGCGCGCGCGAGACTTCACTCTGATTATCTTCGCCGTCGCTTACCACGACGATCGCTTTGCGTGCAGGATGATCGGGACGATCCTTCAAGAATTTATCTTTGCACGCGCGATAGATGGCGTCATAAAGCGCAGTTCCTCCGCCATCCTGCAAACGGTGCACACCCGCCGAAAGCAGTGAAACGTTATCCGTAAAGTCTTGGGTCATCTGGCTCTGCTGGTTGAAGCCGACGACAAATGCCTTGTCGAAGCTAGCGCGCACCGTGTGCTGAAGAAAGCTTACGGCCGCATCCTGTTCGAATTCGAATCGGCTGTGCACCGATCCGCTGACGTCGATGAGCAGGCCGAGGTGCAGAGGCAGATCCGTCTCGCGGCGGAAGTTTAGAATCGATTGCGGGGGCTTATGGTCGTCGAGAATCGTGAAATCGCTCTCGTTCAGATCGCGAACGAACTTGCCGTGCTTATCAGTAGCGATGAAAAGCACGTTCACTTCATCGACGCGCTTGTGAAACGTGAGCAATGAACCGGCCTGCGGATCGTCAGAAGAAGGATCAGAAGAGGGGGTGGATGCAACCACGTATTCGTTCGGGCTGGCCGGATGGCTCACGTATGCCGACTGCGCGAAGCCCGCGGAAGGGCCGGCATAGGCAGCCAGCGCCGCAACTAGCGCAAACAGGCCCCGAAGATAGTGCGTGTACTTCATACCAGGAACGTACAAAAATTTCATTCCAGCCGCGACAAAATCAGCTTCTCACTCAATTAGATGCACGCTGGCTTCCGAAGGGCAGTCGGCCATTTGCCCCGCCGTTCCTTGACTTTAGAGGGATTCGAAGCGGAATGCCAAGTTACAAAAGGAGCACACGGAGGGTCATGCGGTTATCTTGATGCGAGGGAGAGGAAGCTCGCCGAAGGACGAAATGCCCGCATCTCGGCAATTTCTCGCGAGATGCAGGCATGCAAAGACCCGGTGGAGAAAACCAGGCTCTCCGTTTTGAGTCGTGGATACTCAGTGACCGGCCGAATCAGTACGGCCATGCGATCGCTGGATAAAGGCTGGGAGCGCGATACGCGCGGTACGCCGTTGACGTGATTGGCGAAATATTCATTTGCCACACCACCTGTGGCGTTGGGTTCTGAGTGACCTCCTGAACTTGCGAAGCTAAATTCGGCATGTTCGCGAAGGCGGGATCGTTTAAATCGAACTCGACGTTGCCATTATTCAATTGGTTGACACTGCCGCCCCAAACTCCATAAAACGGATCGACATCGGCCCAGAGAAGATCCGCAACCAATGGGGTTTGGCTGTCGTTCAGGTTCATCACGGCCGCTCGCGAGTAGCAGGGAATATAAGCAGGCGGAGTGCTGCACAAGGTGCCGCTGCTGTCGAGCACGCGATTGTCTCCATTGTCCCAGACCGCCAGCGTGGTTTGCGATCCGCTTTGACTAATGATGGTGGGAAAGTGCTGGAACGAGAACCAGAGACTGGGGTCGTCGGTGGGAACTCCGTTGTTCGTCAAAGCAAAGTCGCCCTGATATCCGAGGTGCCACAGAATGTTGCCCGTGCCCGATCCGTTGTTGTAGTCGATCTTGAGAACCCAGGATTGGTGACGCATCGACAAGAGCAGGTTGCCATCGGATGGAGAGTAGACAACCGCATTGCCGTGGGTCCAGTCGGGCAGGCCGTTCAGATGGCGGTTTATATCCATGTGGTCCAGGCTGTTCCAGGACCACACCGGGTTCCAATTCTCGTCCAGATCGATCAGGGCATCTCCCTGGATCGGTCCGGTAAAGCCTTCGCTGTTGGGAACAGTCTGCAACCAAAACACGAGCACGATAAAGTGGCCGTTGTCGAGTTGGAGAAAATCATGATGGAAGGCCCGGGGTACGAAATCGTAGCCCAGACTTTGCGTCTTTTGGGCCAAAGCATTAATGTCCATCTCGCGAATTGTGTTGCCGGCCAAGTCGATCTCTCGGAGCGTTGAATCGGTTGGCGACGAAATGTTCACCAGCATGTGTCCATTGGAAAGAAGCTTGAAAGGGAAGGGGTAGTTGCCGCTGCCTACGTCGTAATACCAAATTGGATTGCCATCGCGGTCGGTGTAAAGAGCCGGCGTGCCCGCGGAAGTAATGTCGATCATCTCAACCCCGGGATTTTCAGGAGAACCGGGGACGGGATTGGGCCGGGTCACCGTGAGAGTGGGAAAGGGCAGGGCTGGCAGTGGGCCTGTGGTAAAGGTCGTGTCTGCGGTGGCGATGGGGGTGGCGTCGCCGGGGCACTGCGCCAGGGCGCGCATGTGGTAGGTGGTAGATGCTCGCATGCCTGCGACCAGTATTGTCGATTGCTGAAGATTGCCGGTCGTCGGGTACCAGGCGGTCATTCTTCCGTAGGTAGTGTCAGGACCAAATTCGACCGCGACTTGCCCGGCGCATTCCAATGCAGTCTGTATTGAGTAGGCCGCAACCAGAGGATTCTGGGTCCCAGATACCGAGGATTTCAAGATCGTTCCCGAGGGAAACGAGTAGGGGCCTGCGCCGCAACCGGTCAACAACATGGAAATGGAGAGCAGCGCGCCCAGTAACGAAAAATTTGACAGCTGTAGCTTTATCGGCATGTGGTTTCCCCTGGCCAGCAACGGACACACGACCGCGCCGACCCAATGCTTAGATTTTTTTGATCCCTCTATACCTGAATGGATGGAGCGAAAAACCCTGGGATCGCTCGCGGCGACATAATATCCAAAATTGCGCCAAGTACCAAGAAAAATTAGTGGACGGCACGGCTGCGGCTATCAGGATGTGCACTAGCGTGCGAGGCGGCGGGAGGGTAACGTGGTTTAAGATGAAGGCCGCACCCGCGGAAGAAAGACTTGTCACGAGGATTGCAAGCTATGGAAGTGAAGATTTTTCGGATGAAAAAAATTGTAGCGTGCCTGGCGGCGATCTGCTTGACCGTTCCAGCTTTTGCCGCCAACGAACGCGAAGCAGACCGCGTCAAGGACGCCGGTGACGTCATGAAAGAAATCCTCAATATTCCCGATGACATTCCTCAAGACCTGCTGGATAAGGCGGAGTGCCTGGTAATTCTGCCCTCGGTAAAGAAAGGCGCTTTCGGAGTGGGCGGAAGCTATGGCCGTGGCGTCATGATCTGCCGCAGCGGGGAACATTACACCGGGCCGTGGGGATCTCCGGCGCTCTACGCCCTTGAAGGCGTGAGCATTGGCTTCCAGATTGGCGGCCAGGCAACCGACTTTGTCTTGCTGGTCATGAACCCCAAGGGCGCGCGCTCATTGCTCTCGAGTAAAGTGAAGCTCGGCGCGGACGCTTCGGCCGCCGCCGGCCCTAAAGGCCGCACGGCGGAAGGCGCGACCGACGTGGTAATGAACGCCGAAATTCTTTCATACTCGCGCAACAAAGGATTGTTCGCGGGGGTTTCTCTGGAGGGATCGACCCTGCGCTCCGATGGCAGCGCCAACGAAAAGCTCTACGGCAAAAAGCTCACAGCCAAAGAAATTATCGTTGAGCATAAGGTGGGAATTCCGGCTAGCGCGCGCCAGTTGGTTTCGCTGCTTAACGCGAAGTCTCCGAAGAATAAGTCAGATCCGAAGTCGCTGGAGTAGAGGGTCGTTTTGGGTCAGAGGCTTCAACACCACGGGTCCGGAGAGAACACAGGTTAAGGCAATAATGCGTTGTAGCTGGGCCCAAAGCGAATTGATGATCCGGTACCACGACGAGGAGTGGGGCGTGCCGGTGCACAGCGACGCGAGGCTCTTTGAATTTCTGGTTCTGGAGGGCGCGCAGGCCGGCTTGAGCTGGGAGACGATTCTAAACAAGCGCGAGAATTACCGGACGGCGTTTGATGGCTTCGATCCGCGAATCGTCGCACGCTACGACCGCAGAAAAATCGCGCACCTGCTGAAAAATCCGGGCATCGTGCGCAACCGCTTGAAAATCGCCTCGGCGGTGAGAAACGCACAGGCATTGCTACATGTGCAGGCGGAATTCGGCAGCTTCGATGGCTACATCTGGCAGTTCGTCGATCACCAGCCCCGGCAGAACAAATGGAAGAGCCGAACCCAAGTTCCAGCCAGCACGCCGCAATCAGACGCGATGAGCAAGGCACTCAAACAGCGCGGCTTTAATTTCGTAGGATCGACAATCTGCTACGCCTTCATGCAGGCCGTTGGAATGGTGAATGACCATGTGGTCTCCTGCTTCCGCCACGCGCCGCTCGCCGGCGATTAACGCGGCCACTCCTCAGCACCACTTCTGACTCCTCAGTATCACTGCTAACTCCCGAATGGGTTCGGCGCCTTTGGCAAGGCCCGAGGCTGCGGGCACGGTCTTTGGCACGATCGTCATGGTGCCGAAGCCTCCCATGCTGCATTTTTCTTCGCTTCCGGGCGGCCCGCCGCACCGCGGCTCTGAATCACCCGCCGCGTAATTTCCGCCGCTAGTTGATCGAGAGGATAAGCCGCTTCATCCAGCCCGGAGGCGTGTACTAATCCCGGCATCCCCCAAACCACCGATGTAGCCTCATCCTGGATAATGATGTTGCCGCCAGCATCGCGAATTTTCTCCTCCCAGCACGCCGTCCGAACCCATCCCTGTCATCACCACTCCCAGTACGTTGGCGCCGTAGGCGCTGGCTACCGAGCGGAACAGCACATCCACCGCCGGACGGCAGGAATTCTCCGGCGCAGCCTGATTCAGGCCTAAACGCCACTGCGCTCCCGCGGAGCCAACCGTCATATGAAAATTTCCCGGCGCGATCCACGCGCGGCCGGGGGAAAGAACTGTGCCCGCCATGCCTTCTTCAATCGGAATCGCCGAGCGGCTGGCCAGTCGCTCCGCCAGCAGGCGGGTAAATATCGGCGGCATGTGTTGCACCACCACAATGGGCACGGGAAAATCAGCGGGAATGCGCGGCAGCACCTCCGCCAGCGCATTGGGCTCGCCCGTCGAAGTTCCAATGGCAAGAATCTCGATGCGCGGGTGGTTGCGAGTGCGGGCCTTCAACCGAGCGTGAGTTCCCCGCAGTGGCGCAAGTTTCAGCGTAGACGCGTCTCCGCAAAGCGCTTTGATCTTTGGAATCAGCTCGGCGCGCACCCGTTCGATCGCAACCGCGGCGCTTCCCGTATTGCTCGGCTTGGTGGCGTAATCGGAAGCACCCAGGGCAAGCGCATCCAGCGTGGCTTCCGCGCCATGTTCGGTCAGCGTGCTGAACATAATAACCGGCAGCTTGGGATGCAGCTTGCGAATCTCCGCCAAGATTTCCAGGCCGTTCATCACCGGCATTTCGATGTCGAGCGTGACCACGTCCGGCTTTAATAGCGGCAGCTTTGTCAGCGCAATTCGCCCGTCGCTGGCCACACCCACGACTTCAAGCCGGGGATCCGCCGACAAAGTGTCAGACAGCACTCTGCGAATCACCACCGAATCGTCCACTACGAGAATGCGAATGCGGCTCATAACCAATCGTGTGACTGGCGCTACCGGGAACGGGTTGGAATCAACTCAGAATCCCGAGGGCGCCACTCCGGGTTCCACCAACAAGCCGCCAATCTTTCCCTTCGAAGGTTTGCGTGGCGACTCGTCAAGTTGCGCGCCCCGCAGGCGCGTCAGCAGGTTCTCCCCAACGTGGGCGACTTTTTCCAATTTGCTGTAACCCAGAAAACCACACGTACCCTGAATCATGTGGATGGTGCGAGAGACGCCTGCCAGTGCATCCTGGTCCTGAGGATTTTTCTCCACACCGACCAGGTCGCGGTCGAGCCGGTCCTGGTTCTCGTAACTCTCGACCAGAAAATCTTCGACAATCTCACTCTCGTTCATAATGCCCGTGCCCTTCTTCGGGAATGCGCCGCGGGCCGAATCGCAAGAAGCCGCCTCAAGATGCGGAATGAAACCTCACTGATTCGTGCACCCCGAGGTTTCGCGAAGCAGTCGGCGCCGCCTCTTCAAGGCAATATCGTCCATTGGGGAAGATTGGATTAGTGCTCCCGGGGAGCTGCACAAGAGTCGCCTCAGACGTATCCCAGCTTGCGGGGTGCGCATGGCGGACTCTATGGCAGTCGAAAGACGCCGCGAATGACGAATGAACCTTTGCTGCCTGCGGGACGCATTACAAGCCGGTTTTTTGACAGGAGAGGAATGGAGTATAAAATGGAGTGTAAACTTAAGTGCTTCTTCAAAGCGCCGGGATGGCGGAACTGGCAGACGCAGCGGACTCAAAATCTATCCGTTGGTTTCTCACTTTTTCCAATGTCGTTGTAAAAACTGGGACTTAGCTTTTTTCAACGGTGTTCGGCTTGTGCAGGCCTAATCGGCATTTTTCGGGGGTTCCAGCCACAGTTCAGCCACAGCAAATTCAGCCTTATCCGCTCCAGCCAAACGTAGTATCAATACCTCAATGAATCGAGGTCACGGAGTGCAGACTCGGTGAACTCATGTCGCTCACGCTGAAGAGAGAAGTGCGTCTAGACGGAAAATCTTCCCGGCTGTCTGACCTGCATCCACACGATCCCCTGCTCTCCCGTTTCTTCAGCGAATTGCTCTTGGCGAAACGGGAACTTGAATCGAGCGGCTTTGCCCGAAGAACGCCCCGAAGTTCTGAACCCCGCTATCAACGGTGGGCAAACCGGATGACTGGTGAGCCTTCATTTCCCCACGTGATGAGCGTCTGGTATCTCGACCCCGACAGAGACTCATAGTCGATAGAGACGCCCAGCGGATTCCCGACGAGTGGCGCAAAATCATTCTGTACGTCGTGGATCGCTCTTGCTGCGAGTGCTGGGAGTGGGCGGATAACTTGCCCACCCTGAATGTATGACCAGTTCGCATTGATAGCAGGCCCGAATCCCTGATTCTCTATGACCCAACCGCCTTGAAAGTCTGGCGTCCGTGGTTTCTGAACGACGGAGAGAAATGGCATTTGTGCATTTTCGAGTTGCGAGGCACTCGCCTTCGCAATCGTCTTCGTGTCAGCAGCGTAGTCCTTCAGCACGACGAGGGTCAGGTAGGTGAGAGCCACGATACCCAACGCTGCGAATGCCTCAATCCAGTTGGGCGAATTGACAAAGATGCGATCCACGAGCACCTCGATTCAGGACTTCATCAACTCAGCACTTAACTTGGCCATGAAATCCAACAGGAGTTCCCGTGTGGCTGGGAGTGCCTTGGCGATGCCAATTTCAAACAACTTCTTTTTCGCCGGAGCCATATCTGACTTCGGATTGGACATCACGTACTTCAACAGACTCCACAGTTTCTCACGTTCGTCGAGGGACAGTTTGTCGTCGTGATAGAGCAGTTCGTTAGCAGTCTGGAGGCGATCTGCCATCCACGGGTACGGCTTCCCGCACTTGTAGCAGAAGTTCGCAATAGGTTGCTCGTAGACGCTGGGCATTGTTCCGTGGAGTTGACCACGAATCTTTTGACCGCAGTTCGCACAGGCTGCGACGGTCTTTGCTCCGCACTTTGAGCAGTGATCTTCTTTCTTCTCCGGATGAGTTTCGGCATACCGGGTGATTTGATGTCCGTTTTCACAAATCAGGGCGGTGTCGTAACCCTCGTACACATCTTCTCCGGTTCCCAACGACCGAACTTTTCGCAATGTGTTGGGGTCGTTCATTTCCAACAGGGTAGCATGACTCTTAGGCAAACAAAAGACGAAAGGTATATCATACCGTGATGGATGAGGGCCGGAAGCGTGTCTTCGGCGTGGTGGCTGCGATTCTGGCGGCTCAGAAACTCGCCCCGTACCACGGCGGAAAGCGTATCCCTCCAACGGTTGCTGCAATCTCCGATGCAATTCGATGGGCTGAGGCGATAATGCGAGAGATTGCTGACAAGTGGCCGACGAGAGATATGCAGCAACGATGAGTCCACCAGCGGAGACTTGCTTGAGGTGATTTACTAATGGCCGAGCCGCAAATGGTCAGCAACAGTTTGGCAGATGTGATAATTCGTGTGCATGGAACCTATCAAACCTCGTGAACAGTTTCTTGAGGCCGATCCCCGCATGATGGGATTCGCAATGGTGGACACCACGACTGGCGTGATACGGGATATGACGGTTGATGACCACTATGCCTATCTACAAGGCCTAGACCTCAATCCCGGCGTGCCCGACTCCGTGGTCAGCTACATGAACATCGTCAAGAATCTCTACGTGTACGGATGGCTCTGCTATCCGTTCTTCACGGTCTGTCAGACTCATGCGGCCATGGCTGTGGAATTGGCGCTCCGGCTCCGCATGTCCGATACTACGGGCAAAGAAGATAAGCGCACACTCCGACCCCTGATGGAAGCCGCAATTGCGAAGGGGTTGATTCGGGATGCTGGATTCCCCGGTCTGGCAGAGAGGCAAGCTGAAGCGAAACGGATGCAGGAAGAGTTTGACCGAACCACAGGCCATACCACGGTCATGCAGAATACCCCCTATGTCGAAGTGCTGTTGCAGACGTTGCCAAGACTCCGAAATCACTTCGCACATCCACACGAGTCATGGATTGTGAGCCCGGCGATGGGGTGGGAACCGATTCGCTTAGCAGTCGAAATCATCAACCAGCTTTGGCCGTAGGGGTGCGACCAAGCCCCTGCTCCAAAAGATAGTTGATCATTTCACTTCGCCACTGCCGACTGGACTCATCGTCAACTTCCCACCGTGCCGGAGGCGAATGCGGATGCTGGGTCTTGTTGAGCCTCAGAGTCCGGCGGCAAGTCGGCTTATGCTGGCGCAACTCTCCGAACGTCTTTCGCCAAATTGCCTTGCTCAGCTTATCCCGCCTCCACTGCTCCGAACGTGGCGGTTCAGCGTGAGCAACAATTGGCGGTTCTTTCAGGACAAGCGTGTGTTCCGGCTTCTGTGAGAACAGTACGTAGTTGTTTCCGAAGACGAACGGCGTCCCGCCGATTGACTGCCCAACCCGTACCCTGCCGGTGGCAGACTGCGCCTTCAGGGCGTCCTTCGAGTACTTTCTGTAAACCGCCAGTCTGTTGAGCCAGTCCAAATGCGGCTCGGCGGTATATGGCTCGTGGTGAATCCATTCTCGGTTCTGACTGTGGTTAGGCCTGACCAAGAGATTGAAGTACTTGCGGTACACCCCGAATGCAGGATCGAAGAAGATTGCAGAGTGCTGGATCTTCTGCTCGACTGTAGCGACGGCGGAAAGGCGGTAAACCACTCCCGTCGAGTCCGGGGAAAACGAAAAGAAAATAACGATGTCGTCCGCTTTAAGCTCAGCCCGAACATCTGCCCGGCAGACTCCCCAAGTCAGGGCATTACCACTGTGACCCCGGCAAAAAAAAGAAGGATCATCACCGCCGTCGTAAGGCCATGAATCTTGCTCCAGTGCCTTCTGGAGTTGAGCAAAGACCTTCCCGCAGCCAATTGGTGCTCCGCCGTTGAGCGGTTCAGATTTGTACGGCGACAGAAAAATCTTGGGCATGATTTCGACGCAATTCTAAGCTACGCTCTCCGATCTGAGCCGCAATCGTTTCGGTACGGTGCCCTCGGTTACGGCCAAGAGTTGGGCGAGTTCTGAGACGTTGAGCGGATCAGTTCTCTCCCGCAGCTTCTTCAAAATTGACATCGGTTTGCTCCGTTTGAGGGCGGCTTGGATGTTTTGACCCTCATACAGTGGTGACAGGTAGTTGCAAAAGCACTTGATTGGCAGTGTCAGGTTTGTGACCAAACCATTGATGGGGTCGGGTTGCATGCATTGTGCCGATGCCCGGTGTTGCCACAAAAGAGAATGCTGTGCCGCTCAAGCAATTTGTTTCTTCTTGGATCACGGGCCTTGTGAGTCTGCCTCGTTTGACTCCACAATCTTGCAATCGCTGATACCTCAACATTGGCTGTAGATGCGCTATGCCAAGGGCAACATCTCTCAGGACTGCGAAAGGCCGGGGTATTACAGGACATTGCAAGAGTCCATGTTTCAGGAAGCTTGCTGTTGGGAATTCAAAACACAGTATGGGAAGGCCACAAGATGGAAAACACCGTTACACCACGCATTCTGAAGACCAAGCATGCGGCCCGCTATGTAGGCATCAGCGGGTGGAAGTTTCGCAATCTGGTTCAGGCGGGCGAAATCCCTTACATCCCCGGCGAAGGAACGAGCCCTTGGCTGTTCGACAAGAAGGACTTGGATAACTGGATTGAGCGCCGGAAGGTGACTTTATAGCAGTGCGCTCCCCCATGGACGATCCAAAACCAACTCGAAGTCAACACAAGCGCCAGCGGGGAACTGGGTCTGTGGTTCTGCGGGAGGGCAGCAGCATTTGGGCCTACCAAATCTATGTCAACGGTCGCAGAGAACGTGGCAGCACGGGGCAGCGTAACAAGAGGGCCGCCGAGGCGTTCGTGACGAAGAAGCTTGCAGAGTATGCCGTTGGTTTCTCCTCTCCCAGCAGCAACAAAGCCACGGTGCAGGAATTGATGGACGATCTGCTGCTACGCCACAAGAACGATGGGAACAAGAGCGTAGAGGACGACGAGTCCCGTTGGAGGAACCACCTTCAGCCGTTTTTTGGACACCTGCGTGCCACACAGGTCACTTCAGACCTGATTGAGAGATACATCAACGAGCGCAAGGGAGAGGAGACCCGCAGCAAGAGGCCTCCAGAGAACGCTACTATCAATCGAGAGTTGTCGCTGCTAAAGGCTTCGTACAACTACGGTGCAGAGAAAACGCCGCCGAAGGTCATTCGAGTTCCCCATTTCCGAATGCTCGAAGAGAGAAACGTCCGAAAAGGATTTGTGAAGGACGGCGAGTACATCAGACTGGCTGAGACCACAGGGAGAGAGGAAACTGCGAAACTGCGGCCTTGGCTACGTGGAATGTTTGAGGCTGGGTGGTGTTACGGCTGGCGGGTAGATGAGATACAAAGCCTTCGGGTGCATCAGTTCGATCCGATGGCTAGGACTATTCTGCTAGAACCGGGCGAGACAAAGAACGACGTTCCACGACAGACGCCTCCGATGGACGAGACAATCTATCAATTGATTTGCGCTTGTACGGTGGGGAAGAGTCCTGATGATTTCATTTTCACGAGAGACGATGGTGAACCGATAAAGGATTTCAGGGATGCGTGGTGGAAGGCCTGCGTTGCAGCGGGCGTCGGCAAGTTCGTTTGTGGGGAATGCGGCGAACTCGTTAAGGATAAAAAGTGCCAGTCCTGCGGCGCCGACCGAGAATACAAGGGTCTCCTGTTTCATGACCTCCGGCGAACAGGAGTCAGAAATATGATCCGCAATGGTATTTCTGAGAACGTTGCGATGGTCATATCAGGGCACAAGACCCGGAGCGTTTTCGACCGACACAACATTACGAGTTACGATGACCTTGTGAAGGCAGGCGAGAAGATTCGTGATGGGCGGGAACGGATCAAGCAGCAGGCGAAAGAGTTTGACCACAGAACAGCCGCAGAGAGCACTAAAAGGGACGCAGGTGACAACGAGAGAAAACTGAATTAAGCTTTAATCTCAGTCACATACCATCCAAGCCGGGATGGCGGAACTGGCAGACGCAGCGGACTCAAAATCCGCCGACCTTCGGGTCTTGGGGGTTCGACTCCCCCTCCCGGCACCAGGCCTTGCTGCCTTTATCACCACAAAAATCTTGAAGCTTTTCGGCATATCGGGAACCAGCCGACCTGTTCTTGTTGCCCGACGAATCGCGTCTACGGTCCTGAAGGTTCCGGAACCTTCTGCGCTTTCTTGTCATTCAGGTCCAGGCCAAAGCTAGGATGGTGGTAGTTGCCGGAGATTCGCACCGGAACGATCTCTCTTTTTTTCTTTTTCTTGAAGAACGGTTCGATCATTTTCAGCAGTAGGGCCTTGCCGCCCTTCTCGGTATTCGAGATTTTCGAGTCCACGCGCATTTGCCCGCGTAAGTCGATTTTGTAATTCAATAAATTATAAGTGCCATGCATGCGGGCGGTGGCGCCGGGCACGCCAAACGAGAGATCGGAAAATGTTGCGACCCCGTCGACTGCGTCTACTTGCCCGGTCAAATCCGTCAGCACCGTTTCCGGATCGGGCGGATCTTTTTGACCGCGCGCGCCGGCGCTCAGTTCGTCGACGCCTTTCTGCGTGGCAGGATTGGAGAATGCTCCGGATTGAATTCCGAAGCGCCCTTGCAACTTCAGTTTCTGCAAAAACGGATCGTCTCCGGGAGGAATTTCCACATGGGCCCGGAGGGTGACGCTGCCCGACATGGGCGGGCGTTTGGCTTTCACGAACAAACGAAGAAGGTCATCGATGCGGGCCTGATTGCTGCTGAAGTCGAGCAGAGCCGTTTTACTGATTCCGTTCGCGGAGCGGGCAATGCTGCCCTGGGCCACCACATGCGTCTTCCAGAAATCGGCGTCAACCCGTTTTAGAAATGTGTCGCCGTGCATCCCGTCAACATACGCGTCGAACTTAGTTGTCAGGTGCACGGGATGACCCGCCGATGTCACTTCAAAATCCGGAATATCGGTAGTGCCGGAAATGTCGATGTGCGCGAGCGGGCCGCCGAATTTTCCCGACGAAGAAAGCGTGCCCGCAACTCCGTCGTACACGCTCAAATCGGCCTGCTCGAAGGTGTATTGGCCGGAGAGCGGCGTCTGCCCGGCGTCGTTATGATTCCACCCGCCAAATTTTCCCTCGACCGAGAGCTCTCCCGGAGGTTCCGGATTATGCACTTTGACGCGGTAATTGAAAGGACCGGAGGGCGCGATATTTTGCAGAAACGCCTGGTGAATATCAAAACGCAGCGGCGCTTTCGCCGAATCATAGGACTCGAACTCGACCATGGCGCCGTTGGCGACGAATTCTTCCACCGTAAGTTCTGAGGGCGTGGTGTGGAAATCCTCTCCGGTGCCGAGCGGGGGGATGGAAATCCTCACCCCTTCGGCCGTGATTCGGTGGATGCGCTTCGCGAGAATTCCGCCATAGCTGCCCTGGATCGTAACCTTGTCGGCGCTGATCAGAGGTTTGTTCTGCGGCGTACCATGTTGAAAAGTCACGCCTTCAAGGACGCAACCGGGATAAGGAAAATAAGTGCGGCGAAAAGTGCGGACCGCGATCTCACTATCGCTGGCCTCGCGCAGGTTCTGCAGCACGCGTGACTGCGAGAACGGCCACAGGCTCGCGACGATTAACGTAGCCACGCAGGTTGCTGCCGCCAGAATAATTAGACTCGCTTTTCCGGGACCAGAGCGTTTTTGCTCTCGCTTCGGCGTCGATTGAAGCGTGGCTTCCGGCAGGGTGGCGGAGGGCGGCATGGAGGTTGGAGGCGGATACGGCTAGTGAGGTTGCTGTTGAAAAGAGAGCAGGCCTAAGGATGCTCATTACCGCTCCGCGTCCGCAAAAATTTGTGAGGCGCATGGAGACTTTCTTCTTCGGTTGACAGCTTCCCACTTTCCGCGCCATACTTCGGCCCCAGTGTCTTTCTCTCGGCCGCGCCGTGATCATGCCCCAAAAGCCAACTCTGGCACGGTGTTTGCCGTTATCTTCCAGGAGGATGTGCGATGTCCCGAAGCGTTTCTGTGGTCCGGAATCTCTGCCTGCTTTTCTTGGCTATAGCGATTTTCATTCCCGCGGCGTTTGCCGGCGGCCCCTACGTTGTCGGCTCGGGTAACACAGTGACCGCAGATCCTCTGGTGCCGCGGCCCTCCACCACTCCATGCGTGGTGCAACTGTTCAGCGGCGCTTCGTTCTACGATTTCAATGTGGAAAATTACTCATTCACTCCGCCCGCCGATTGTCCAGGGCCCTGGGCCAAGGTGGTGCTGGAGTCCGACATCAATTTAAATGCCGGCATTCAATACGACCGCACCGCGAATTTCTGGCTCGGACCGGTAAATATTTATTTTGGAACCACCGCCGAGCCGTCGCCGAATCTTGGTCCCTCCTGGCATATCGAAAGCGATCTCACCGATTACAGCTCCATCTTTTATACGGCGCAGAGCGGGCAGGCTGACATTGGAAATACCTTGTGCTGCGGGCTGACCTCGACCATTTACGCCTCAGCGTCGCTCGAGTTCTATCCGCTGGAGAGCGGCCAGGCCGCGCCCTCCAGCGCAAACGTAGTGCTGCCGCTTTCGGCTGGGCCCTCGGGAGGAACCGTGACACTGGGATCAACTTCCAGCACTCTCTCCGGCACCTTCACGATGCCGACGAACATCGAGTCCGCTTATCTTGACGTCTACGCGCAGAGCCAGTCGGGCGACGAGTTCTGGTATACCTGCGTTCCCAGTGACGTCGCATCCGAACTGCAAAGCTGCAGCAATACCGGCTTCCGCGAGACCGAGGTCAGCATCGACGGCCAACCCGCCGGCGCCGCTCCTATCTTCCCGTGGATTTTTACCGGGGGCATCGATCCCTTTCTCTGGTTCCCGATTCCCGGCGTGCAGGCGCTCAACTTCACTCCCTATCGCGTGAATCTCACTCCATTCGCCGGCCTGCTCAGCAACGGGCAGCCGCACACTGTCTCGCTCAGCGTATACAACGCGAACAATTATTTTTCCGCGACCGCTTCATTACTACTGTATGAAGACTCCGGGAGCACGCAGACCAGCGGCGCCGTCACCAGCAACACGCTCACTACTCCAGCGCCGGTGGTTACAGAAAAGCTGAATGTGCAACCCACCTTTATTAATGGCACGGTTGCCGTGGTCTCGAAGCACAACTTCGCCATCACCGGATATGTGAACACCTCCAAGGGAAAGGTGACCACGACGGTTTCGCAGAGCATCCTGTTTTCGAACAACCAGTATTTCAACATCACCGGAAGCAAGTATCTTCAGGATATTAATCAGGGAACGACCGTGAGTTCCTACACCACGGTTTCGCAGAAGGGCGCGCCCAGCGTGGTGTCGTATCAGGGATACACATTCCCCCTGGTGGTCGATATTGGGCTGGTGTATCTGTCGAATGGAAACGTCAATCAGACGACAAATGCGCAGCAGACCTATCAACTCAACACCAGCACCAAACAGGGCGGCAGCGTCACCTACACCAGCAATCTGCAAAACTCCGCGCAACACACCGATACGCTGGAGTTCGATTCTTCCTTCAACCTGCTGGGCAATACCGGGCAATCCGCTTACCAGCAATACAGCTACTCCAATTCCACGGGCTCGGTTTACTTGTGCGATCTCTCGGCCGTGGCCAATGCGCTGACGCAGTTCAGTCCGCAGTGCGCGCAGTAGAACTGCTGGAGCTTTAACGAAAATAAAATGGGAGCGGACTATCGCTCCCATTTTTATTTCTGGCTTACACCCGCAATAAAACTCTAATCCCCAAAGCCGATGCCGATGGCGCGAGCCGCCCGTACCAGTTCGCCTTGCGGGTCGACAGATTTCAGATGGCCGATGGCGTGGGCCACGTCCACCGAAACGATGGAGTCGCCGTGCAGCGCCACCATCATGCCAAAACCTCCGGCCGCGATCAGGTCGACAGCGGCCACGCCGAAGCGTGTAGCCAGAATGCGGTCAAAGGGCGAAGGCGTGCCTCCGCGCTGAATGTGGCCGAGTACGCTGACGCGCACTTCTTTTTTCGAATCGCGCGCGATGGCATTGCCAATCAGGTTGCCGATCGAACTCGCCCGGCGATTCTCCTTCATCTCCGGCGGCAGCTTCACGCCTTCCGCAACCACCACAATGGTGAAGTGCTTTCCCGTGCGCTCGCGCTCGGAAATAATTCGGCAGACGTGATGGATAGTGAACGGAATCTCCGGAATCAGAATCACGTGGGCGCCGCCGGCCATGCCCGCTTCGAGCGCGATCCATCCGCAGTCGCGCCCCATCACCTCAACCACCATCACACGATGGTGCGACGCCGCCGTGGTGTGAATTTTATCGATGGCGTCGGTAACCGTGTGCAGCGCGGTGTCAAAGCCGAATGTAACCTGCGTGGCTGAAAGATCGTTATCGATCGTCTTAGGGACGCCGACAATCTTCAATCCCTTTTGAAAAAGTTCGTAACCGATTTTCTGCGAACCGTCGCCGCCAATCGTGATGACCGCGTCGATGCCCAGTTTCTCCGCGTTCTCGATGATCTGCGCCGAAATGTCGCGCACCACTTCCTTGCCGTTCTCGACCGAGCGGTAGTGGAACGGATCGCCGCGGCTCGTAGTGCCCAGAATCGTTCCGCCGCGCGGCAAAATGCCGCTCACTTCTTTCAGCGTAAGTTCAAAGGCTTTTTCCGGCCAGATCAGCCCGTCAAAGCCGTCAGGGATGCCGATGACCTTCCATCCGTACTTAATAATGGCCGCCTTGGTGGCGGCGCGAATGACTGCGTTGAGGCCGGGAGCGTCCCCGCCTCCGGTGCCAATGCCGATGCAGCGAATGTCAGACATAGAGAATTGAGTGCAGTTGTCAGTTGCCAGTTACAAGTTGTCGGCTGAGATTTGCGTTCCCGATGGGAGCGACTTCTACGATCATACTTTGGATTGTGACGGTGGCAACTGACGAGAGGACATGGACGGCGAACTTTAACTATAAAACCAACTTCAACTCGGCCGCCTCTGCGAACGCCTGAAAGTCCGCATCTCGCGTGAGCAAAGGTATTTTGCGGTCGATGCAGCTCTGCGCAATCAGCGCATCGCCCAGCCGGGCTTTGCGGCACATCGACAAAACCTTGGCTCGCAGCAGGCCGGCGCGATACCAGTAAGCGGGCTCAAGTTCAATCACCGGAACTGCCCCGAGCGTCTGCGCATCCTCAGCGCCTAATAAAGGATCGCTCAGCAACTCCGTTAGAACCGCCGGGATCATCAGAGTCTGGCGCTCTCTGATTGCGCGCTCCAACAGTTCCGTATCAGGACCGCCAGCAACTTCAAAAAAGGCGATCCACGTGCTGGTATCGGCGGCCATCATATCGGCTACAGTTGGATCGAAGAAGGCAGGGGATGATCGGTCATCGGTCTTCTTTCAATTCTTGCCACGTCCGGCTAAACCGTACGTTGCCTCGCATTTCCAGAAGGCGATCATAAACTTGCGAAGCCGCCAAAATTTGTAGCGCCGTTCTCACCGTCTGCGTGATGCCCGTCCCACTAGCCTGCTGCGCTTTCTCAAGCAGCCCTTGAGGAATCTCCACGGTGATTTTGCGAGTCGCTTCCATCAACCGATTATACCATACTCGATACCAGCATTCACTATGGTATCTACTCCGACCACCTAGCCACCAGAATTCGTCCAAAGGTTCTCTTGCTTCCGAAGTTGAGCTAGCTTAAGCGAGCGTATATGAAAGCCAGCAAATCCAATCCCGGCACGATTGGCGCCTTCGAAGCCAAAAACACTCTTGGCACGCTTCTCGACCGCGTCGAGCAAGGCGAGGAGATCGTCATCACCCGTCACGGCAAAGCGGTAGCGCGCCTGGTTCCCAATACCGGGAACGTGAATCACGACGAGGTGCGTACCGCGTTCCAAAGAATGCGCGAACGCGCGCGCCAACTTGCAAGAAACAATCCTGGCCGCCCGGCGTTCGATTGGGAGGAATTCAAGAAGATGCGCGATGAGGGCAGGCCCTAATGGTCCTGCATAGTTCGGTGGCGCTCGCTTGGGTCTATGCTGACGAGACCACCAGCACGATTCTTGAGTTGTTCGACGAGATCAGAATCCATGGGGCGTGGGTGCCGGGGCTTTGGCGGTGGGAAATCGCGAACGTGCTGCACCTAAACGTCAGACGCGGAAGACACGATGCGGAGTTCCGCGATGGCGCAGTGGCCACCCTGGCGATGCTTCCTTTGAAAGTGGATGCGGAGGCCGACCGGCAAGTTTGGGCCACCGCTTTGCGTCTGGCCGAGCGCTACGGACTGACGGTCTACGACTCGGCTTACCTCGAAATTGCGGCTCGCAGGAAAATCCCGCTCGCGACCTTGGATCGGCAATTGCGCGAGGCCGCCGTTAAAGAGGGAGTTGCGTTCCTCGGCCTATAGCGGAGATGGTTCGAGGTTCCCACTTCTCGCAAAGCATGCGAGAGGTGGGGCAACGGCGATCGCATGTTTTCCGATTTATCCAACTTACCGATCCACGTCGATCCAGAGACTCACCGGCAAGCCTGGGGCGCAACCGCTCGGCTGGCCGAGAAGCGTCGCCTAACGCTCTACGATTCCGCTTATCTGGAACTATCGCCGTGGCGCGGACTGCCGCTGGCCATGCTGGACGAGGAATTGCGCGTGGCTGCCAGTGGAGAGGAAGTTGCGTTGCTGGGCATATAGCACGGATAGCTCGAGGAATCCGCTTCGCGCAGAGCATGCGAGAAGCGGGGGCGACAGCCGATCGTGCAGCTAGTTCACCACTACGTTGAGGGTTGCCACGAGATTGGTGCCATATGTAATGGTGACGGGATAGGTGGTGCCGGATACTCCGCTGGTGACCGTACACGTCTCCGGAGAAAAGCCGCTGTTGGTGCACGAAACAATACCGCTCGCGGTGGACGATGGCGTCCAGGTTGAGGAGACAGTGAGGTCGTACGCAGTTCCGTTGGAGGTTCCCTGTGCGATAAATTCTTGGGACTCGCCCGTCGCGGTTGTCCAAGTGAGAGGCGTGCTGCCGGCCGAGCAGGAAGTCGTGGCGTCGAAAGTGCCTTCACAAACCTGGAAGTTGGTGACACTCGGAAGGAGCACAGTGAGCGTGGCGGTGGCGGTGACGGCTTCGGTTCCAGCGGTAATGGTGGATGTCCCGGCTGAGACGCCCTGAATCGTAACCGCGCCACATGTGCCGCTCGCGCACGAACCCGTGATCTGCCCGATTGTCGGGGTGTCGCTTGACCACGAGACCCCTTTGGTAAGGGTGCTCCCGTTACCGTTGCTGTCGACGCCATAAGCCTGCAGAGTAACGGTGGATCCAACCTCAACCGTCGGAGCAGAAGGACTGATGCTGAGCGTGGTGAAGGTTGGGCTGGTGAAGAAGCCAGTGCAGCTTATAGTCAGGGCCAAGGTGACGAGCGCGGCGAAGGAGCCGGCCAAACGGAGTTTGTGTTTCCGGGATGTCATCGATTTAAGACTCCTTGGGGCGCCTGCGAACCGGCCTGGCGCGAGACCTGGCAAGTTACTTCTCTACCATACGAGCTTCCGACGGCCGCGGTTGTAAAAAATTGTAGCAGATGAAAATGTCGCTTGACGCCCGGCCCGCACCTTTGTGTAGCGCCCGGAACCAGCGCGGCCAATGCCGCGGTCGTGAGTAGAACGCTGCCCCGCCCCCGCCTTGCGAAGAAAAACACGTAGCCCCGGACGCACTCGTCCGGGGTGCACTGCTGCGCGGTGAACTGAATTCGAAGGGTGCAATGCGCAGATTCTCGCATGCTCGCTGGGCTTCGCGGGGCGGACGAATGCGTCCGCCCCTACGCGAGCATTTCGAGGAATCGTGCCCCTACCCTTTGTGCTCGGGCTTCGCGGGAGCGGCTTCCTTCCGGGCGGGAGCCGCTTGCTTCTCCGGCTTCGGAGCGGCGGTGTGACTCTCGCGGGGCGCGCTGGCTTTCGGTGCACTCTCGTGGGCCTTGGGTGCCGGAGCGGGCTTGCTCTCGGTTCTAGGCGGATTCGCCGGACGAGCCGAGCTGGTTCGCGGCGCTTTCTCAGCGTGGGGCGCCGGTGCGGGCTTCTCCGCCGGCGCGCGCTTCTCTGCATGAGTCGCAGCCGGCCGTGCCGCGCTTGCTTTGGGCTCGCGAGTTTTCGGCTGGTTTTCCCTTGGCTCGCTGGCTTTCGGCGCGGCCTTCGGCTCGCGCGCCGGCTTTGCTTCCCTTGAAGTTTCTTTCGGAGCGGCTCGCGACGATTCCTTTGCCGTGGCGGCGTGAGTCGTTGGGCGACTCTTTTCTGGAGCGGTCCGCGCAGCCGAATGAGGCTCGCCAGGCCGGTTTCCAGCAGGAGCCGCTCCGCGCGCCGCCCTGGGCGACATCGCCGGCGCATGATAAGTTCCTCCGGCAGCCCTCGCGGCCACTACACCTTTTCCGCTGAACTCTCCGGGGCGAGCCGTGGCGGCTACCGCGGGGCGTCCATGGTTGGTGGAAGCAAACAGCGCGCGATTCTGGCTGGCGGCATGTTCCTGCTCCCTTTGCGAAGCGACCGCCGGAGTGTGCCGCTCATGCGCGAAGCGCTCTTGTTCAGAGGTTGGCCGGGCCGCAACTCCGCCTCGGCCTCCGTTGAAGGCGACGTGGGAATTGTTGTTCACAATCACCGTACGGTTCACGTAAACATTGGTGATTTGCGTAGTGTTCACGCGCATCACGGCAGTGTTGTAGAAGAATCGGCCGCCACGCCATTCGCCGCCGTAAAATCCGTTGCCGCCGTATCCGTAGCCGTAGTTAATGCCGCCGTAAAATCCGATCTGCGGACCCCAGTAGCCGGCGTTCCATACGTACGAGCCGTCATTCCATCCCCAGTAGCCCGGCGTCCATAGCAAGCCTGGCTCGGGAGCCTCGACCCAGGTGCCGGGAACCCAGTAATAGCCGTCATCGTCACTCCATGCCCAGTAGCCGGGAGACCACAGATAACCCTCGCCGGGACAAATCGGCTGCTCATACACCGGCAGGGCAGGGGGTCCAATGCGCACCGAGATTCCAATCTGAGCGGCGGAAGTAACAGACAAGGCCGCCGGCAAAATCAGCAGCAGAAGCGCAAAAAACAGGAGCGCAAAAACAAAGCGTCGAGCACTTTGGGGAATTCTCATTGAGTTGTCCTTGGGGCCCCGAGCGGGCAGATTGAACGCAGAAAACCTAAATGCGATTTATTTCGCAATCAACAGTTTGGCTAGACTTTGATTGGTTTCACAAAAACCAGTTCGGGTTGCAGAGAAGATTTCTAATGAACCTCAACTTTGGTCACGGTAGCTTAAATCCGGCTGCTTAAACCCCGAAGAAGAAAAGCGCTGGGCTATGGTGCACATCCTACTTTTGTGCGCTCGCGGGGCGGACGAATGCGTAGGTCCCTACGTGAGTCTCTAGAAGTTCTAGTTGGCTTTTTTGCTGCGGGCGATGCGTTCGTCAATAGGTTTGCGGCCGGCGAAGCCTTCTTCGGGGCTGTGCCAATGCGTAATCGCGGCTTCACCCATCTTCCAGCAGAGCAGCACAATGCGGCCGTCAACCTCGCAGGGAAAATCCAGCAGGCCAGTATCGATATCTTTCACCTGCACTCCGATGGAGTCGATCTCCGCGAGCGCGTCTTTGGCACGCTGTTCGGCCTTGGCACGCTCCGCCTTGCGGCGGGCGGTTGCCACGACGTCAACGTGCGTTCCTCCGTTGAGAAAAATGCGGTGGGTCAGCGCCTGCATCTCCGCTTCAACTTCTTCCATGAGCTGCTTGCTGGTAATCGCGGCGCGAAGCAGGGATTCAAGCACCGGCAACAGGGTTTGCGCTTCAGCGAGGGTGAAGGTTCGGTCGGACATGGGGGATAACTCTATTGTAGCGCAGCCCCTCTGAGCACGCGCCTCCTTCTTGCGTTACATCGCAGAAGACATCTATTTGTGAATCATCTCCACATCTAGCGTAAGCATAATCTCGTCGCCAACCATGCCAGGGTCGGCGGCCACGCCGAAATCCATGCGATTGATTTTCGTAGTCGCAGAGGCGCCCATGCGCTGGTTGCCCCACGGATCCTTCATGGGAGCGGATGGGCCGTCGACATCAAGGGTTACAGGCTTGGTGACGCCGCGAATGCTGAGATCGCCGGTCACTCTGAGTTTGCCGGCTCCCGCCGCCTCAACCTTGGTTGACTGAAAAGTGATGGTGGGAAATTTCTGAACATTGAAAAAGTGCTCACTGCGCAGGTCGTCGTCGCGCTTTTGCACACGAGTGTCTACCGAATCGGCATCGATTGTGACCTGAACCGATGACTTCGCCAGATTCGCCGCGTCGTATACCACCGTGCCGCCGACCTTGGTAAATGCCCCGCGAACCGTGGATACTCCAAGATGCCGCACCGCAAACTGCGCCGACGAGTGTGGCGGATCAAGCTGCCAGGTTTCTTGCGCAGCGGCGGACAGAGTCAGAAAAAGCATAATAACAATCGCAGAAAAAATGCGGGGCATGAAGACCTCCTGGTAGGTGCGTTGGAAGTTGAAACAGTCTAGCAGAACGCTAAGTCGGCTTCCGGCCCCCGGGAAATCAAAATTTTAAATCCGAACGCCGGAAGCCGGCAACCGGAAGCCGATTTGAGCGTTACCGCGATCGCCCGTGCGACGGATCTGCCGAGCTCGCCGAATTCAAGTCAACGTGAAGCTGCTCCACGGGAGCGATCCCAGGCGCGTAACATTCGCTGTCGTGACTGTAATTGGTGCAATGGCCGGCTACATCTTTGCGTTGCGGCGACTGCGCGAACTGCCAAACTTCCGCAAAGCTCACGCCGCCAAGGGCAGGGCTCGGAGGGTGCGCCGGAAAAGCACACCCGGGAGCAGGCGGGCAGCCGTCATTAATTGCCCAATAAACAACCTTGCGCGACCCGGCACTTGCGCGAATATCTTCGGCAGTCACCACGTTGCCGTCGTCTGCCGCGGGGATCCCCGAGCAGTAAATGCCGGCGCGGAATCCTGCGGCCGTGACGGCGTCCACCCACGCATAGATATATGCCTTCTGCGCGGGCAACATGCGCCCACCCTGCTCCTGATCGAGAAAAATAATGGTGTGCGCGGGAAAGCCCTCGCGCCGCGCAGCTGCAGCGGCAGCCTGCGCGTCAGCGCCGCCAACCTTCTTCGCGTTCGCCACAGACTTCAGTTCGGCGTAGACGCGTCCGTTGAAGAGGACGAGGAATCCGAAGCCGGCAGAGTCGACCGCGGCGCGGTGTCCCGACCACGTGTTCGTTCGCTCGCCCGGAGGATTGTTCAGCCAGTACCCGGTGTAAGAAAAAGTCTGGCGCAGGGCTTTCAGGTTAGGGTCGCCGGGATAGGTATTGCGGTCGAAGCCGAGGTAAGAAGATTGGCCTGCGGACGATAAAGATGAAAAGCACAGCACAAGAATTGCAACGAGGGTCGGCGAGTTCACAGTATAGATCTTAAACCAGCGAAGAGCCGCCGCCGACTTTTCGGAAATCGCGTAGGGGCGGGCTCATTCGTCCGCCGCGCGAGCAAAGCGAGCGCAGGAAATCGTGGTGCAGAAAATCGCGGCGCGCAATAAACATGCGGCAAGCCGCCCCGAACGAATGCGTCCGTAGCTACGCGTTTTCACCGGGAGCGCCTATCCCCCGATGTGCACCATCGTCCTCGACGCCGGCACAAAGTCCGCTTCGCCAATGTGATGCCGCGCTTCTTTTTTCTGCACCACGCCGCGGATGAACTCTTCCAGCTCTTCATCGCTGGCGCCGCGGCGCATTTGCGCGTGCAGGTCGTGGTCCCACACCGAAAATAAGCAGGTGCGGATTTTGCCGTCGCTGGTGATGCGGATGCGGCTACAGTGTCCGCAGAAGGGATGCGACACCGGCGCGATAATCCCGATCTCGCCCACTCCGTCGTCGAAGCGGTAACGTCGTGCCGTCTCCGAGCGCGCGTGCGGAATTTCGATTAGCGGCCGGTACTCGCCCATGCGCGCGAGAATCTCATCGAGCGTCACTACCGTATTCGGAGTCCATTTACGATCTTCTTCGAGCGGCATGAATTCGATGAAACGCACGGTCACGCCTTCCTCACGCGCGAACATTCCGAAGGGGATGACCTGATCTTCATTGAAGCCGCGCATCAGAACGCAGTTCACCTTCAGCGGCCACAGTCCGGCGCGGCGCGCGGCTCGAATGCCCGCGAGCACGTGATCGTATCCGTTGGCGACGCGGGTGATGCGCGCGAAGCGGTCGGGATCGACGGCATCCATGGAGACGGTAACGCGGGTGAGTCCGGCATCTTTCAGCGGCTGCGCCAGATCGGCGAGCAGATGTCCGTTGGTGGTGAGCGCGATATCGAGCGCCTCGGCCTCTTGGTTCGGAAAGGGCACGGCTTCAGCCGTGCCGTTAGCGCCCAAAAAAAATGAGGGCTTTAGCCCCTGGAGCCGCAGCTTCGCCAGCTCTCGGACGAATTCAACTACGCCTTTGCGCAACAGCGGCTCGCCGCCGGTCAAACGAATTTTCGTCACACCCATGCCGACGAGCACGCGCGCCATCCGCAGATAATCTTCGAATGGCAAGTCGCCGTACAACGCGCCTTCATTGCCCGTGCGGCAGTAGACGCACTTGTAGTTGCAGCGGTCCGTGATGGAGATCCGCAGGTCAGTGATGGCGCGTCCGAATTTGTCGGTGAGAGGCAAGCTCTTAGCCTTTAGCTCTTAGCTCAACCCTTCCGCCTTTCGCACTTGGGTAAAGCCAAGAGCTAAAAGCTAACGGCTAAGAGCTGGTTCAGGAAAAGAGACGCGGGCGGGAACATCCCGGCGGGCGCTTCCTTTCCAATGCGTCCGTCACTGGACGCGGGAGGCGCAAGCATTTCTGCCCGCACCCTTGGGAGGATTTCCTTCGGAACTTGGCGGAAGTTCTTTGCGAGCTCTGCGGTCAAAAGCTTTTAACCGCGAAGCTCGCCAAGAAAAGCCGCGAAGGGCGCTAAGAAGATCATCCCGTGCCGCCGCATCCTGGGTATGCCCGAAGGATTCGGCGGTCGGAAACTCAATTCATTATAGAGCTTGCGGGGAAAGAAAAGGTTTCAATGACTCTGACGCCCCATTCGGGCATCCAGTGGATTAAGCGCGGCTTCAGAACCGACCAATCGTCATTCTTTTTATTTCTTGACAGGGTTAATACCCTTCGGTAGCATCATTGAACCGACCGACCGGTCGGTTCGCATTCTCAAAGGAGCTTCCCAGTGGCCACCATCTTCTACGAACACGACGCCAACCCCACCGCACTCAAGGGCAAGACCATCGCCATCCTGGGCTATGGCAGCCAGGGACACGCCCAGGCGCAGAACCTGCGCGATAGCGGCAACAAGGTGATTGTCGGCCTCGAGCCCAATCGCCCCAGCGCGCAGCAGGCTCGCGCCGATGGCATGGTCGTCGTCGCTCCCGATGAGGCGGCCAAGCGCGCCGACTGGATCCACATGCTCACGCCCGATGAGACGCAGGCGCAGGTATACGACCAGTACATCAAGCCGTATCTGCATCCCGGCAAAATTCTCGGCTTCTCGCACGGCTTCAGTATTCATTTCAAAACCATCACCCCGCCCAGCGACGTCGACGTGGTAATGATCGCTCCCAAAAGCCCCGGCCACCTGCTGCGCCGCGTCTATGCCGAAGGTCGCGGCGTGCCCTCGCTGATCGCCGTCAGCCAGGACGCGAGCAAGCGCGCGCAAGAATATGCGCTGGCCTACGCGCACGGCATTGGGTCCACGCGCGCGGGCGTTCTGCAAACCACATTTAAAGAAGAAACCGAGAGCGACCTGTTCGGCGAGCAAGCGGTGCTCTGCGGCGGCCTGACCTCGCTGATCAAAAAAGGATTCGAAACGCTGGTCGAAGCCGGCTACGCGCCGGAGATCGCCTACTTCGAATGCCTGCATGAGATGAAGCTGATCGTCGACCTCATCTACGAAGGCGGCCTCGGCCGCATGCGCCATTCCATTTCCAACACGGCTGAATACGGGGACCTGACGCGCGGCGAAAAAGTTGTGGGCGACGCTACCCGCGAGGCCATGAAGAAAACTCTGGCTGATATCCAGAACGGCACCTTTGCGCGCGAGTGGATCAAAGAGAACAAAGATGGAGGATACAACTTCACCGAACTGCGCCAGCAGGAGCAGCAGCATCCCATCGAAATCGTCGGCGCGCAACTGCGCGGCATGATGAGCTGGCTGCCGGGTAAAGACGCGAAGAAGCCGGTGGAAGCGAAGAAGCCGGAGATCGCGCAGGCCGTGAATGTTTAGGGCCGTGAAAGAGACTCCCTGCGGGGCGGGAATTGCAAATACCGAAAGGGATCCTTCGACTGCGGAAGTCCTTCACTTCGTGAAGAACTTCCTTCGCTCAGGATGACATGGGGTATGAGATGACATGGGAAATGAGATAGATGCTTAAAGGCGCCGAAATCGTTTTGCGCTGCATTCGCGCCGAAGGGGTCGACCTGGTTTTTGGCTATCCCGGCGGCGCGATCATGCCGTTGTACGACGCGCTCGAGGGCAGCGGAGTGCGCCACGTGCTCACCCGCCACGAGCAGGGCGCGGTGTTTGCGGCAGAGGGCTTCGCGCGCGTCACTGGCAAAGTCGGCGTAGCGATGGCGACGAGCGGCCCGGGCGCAACCAATCTGGTCACCGGAATCGCCGACGCAAAAATGGATTCCGTTCCTCTGGTCTGCATCACCGGTCAAGTTCGCACTGCAATGATTGGCACCGACGCCTTCCAGGAGACCGACGTTTTCGGAGTGACGCTGTCGCTCACCAAGTGGAGCCGACTCGTCCGCACCATCGATGAAATTCCCGAGATAATCGCCGAAGGCTTCCACTGGGCGCGCAGCGGACGCCCAGGGCCGGTCGTGATCGATATCCCGACCGACATTCTGAAAGCAAAGAAAGAATTTTCGGGACCGGCGAAGTTCACTCCACATGCGCACTCCACCAACGGCCATGCAGGAACAGCCGCCCCTTCGACAAGCTCAGGACCGGCTCTCGGTTTTCCAGCGGAGCGAAGCTCCGCTGCCTTCGACACCGCTGTCGCTTTGCTGCAACAAGCAACCCGCCCCGTAGCGCTCGTAGGCGCAGGCGCAAAACTCTCAGGCGCCGTGCCCGAACTACGCCGCTTGCTCGACGACTTGAACATTCCAACCTTCGCCACAGTTCACGGACTTGGCGCCGTTCCACCGCAATTGCCGTATTACCTGGGCATGGTCGGCATGCACGGTACGCGCGCCGCCAACACGGCGCTGCATGAGACGGACTTGCTGCTGGTCTTCGGTGCCCGCCTGGATGACCGCGTAACCGGCGATCCCACGCGCTTTGCGCCTCATGCCAAGATCATCCACTTCGAAATCGATCCCGCGCAGCTCGATCGCGTGCGCGCCTGCGAGCTTCCGGTAATCGGCAATCTCGCCGACACGATTCCTGGATTCCACGCCGAGCTGCGCCACGCGTCTTTGCCCGATTGGAGCGCATGGCGCGCCATCGCATGCGGAAGCGAACGCGCTGAGGCCGATCCGCGAGGGCTGGCGCAGCCGACCATGCGCTTTCTCGACGAACTCTTCAGCCGCTTGCCGAAAGACAGCGTCGTGATCGCCGACGTGGGCCAGCACCAGATGTGGGCCGCGCAACGCTATCGTTCTTCTTCGCCGCGCGGCTTCATCACCTCCGGCGGATTGGGCGCAATGGGTTTCGCTCTGCCCGCCGCGGTCGGAGTTCAACTCGCGAAGCCCGAAACCTGCGTGCTCTGCGTTTCCGGCGACGGCGGATTTCAGATGAACATTCAGGAACTGGCCACCGTTCATCGCCTCGGACTGCCTATCAAAATGGTGATCGTCGACAACAAATATCTCGGCATGGTGCGGCAGTGGCAGCAACTTTTCTACCAGCGCAATTATGCCGAAACCGACTTGAGTGACAATCCGGATTTCGTGGAGATCGCGAAAGCCTACAAAATTCACGCATCGCGTCTAAACGAAGCGGCGATGTTGGAGTATCCAGTAACGGCCGAAACCGGCGATCTCATCGAAAATTTCCTGCGCTCGCCGGAGCCGGAGTTGCTGGTGTTCGATTGCGCTCCCGAAGCCAACGTCTACCCGATGGTTCCAGCGGGTGCCGCGCTTTCGGAAATGGTGTTTGAAGACGAGTGAAGTATTGAGTGATTGAGCAATCGGGCGATGTTGCGATTGAAAACCAAACCAGGTTCAATCGGCTTTTTCAATCACCCGATGACTCAATCGCTCAATGACTCAATTCTTAGGAGAACGACCATGCAAGTTTTTCACATTCGCTATCGCAACGCGCAAGGCACGCTGATGCGCATCCTCAACGCGGTTTCGCGCCGGGGCCTAGATCTCACGTCGGTGCATGCCGAGTATGCCGGCCACGACCATGCGGTCACCGTGCTGCTCGATGTCTCGCATAAACAGATCGGCCAGCTTTACCGCGAATGGCATTCGATAGTGGATGTGTTCGAAGTCCGTTCCAGCGCCGCTCTGCACACAGAATCAGAAGCGGCATGGGCGCCGCATCCGCCAGCCTCTGAGAGCGTGGTGCAGGAATCCGCGCGCGCAGCGTTGGCATAAGTTTCGTTTTACGCTGGGCAAAATGTCAGCAGCATGTACGCTCCCTGGGTAAGCGTCATGCCATTGGGAACCTGCAGTTGGAATGCGGCCTCCTGGCATCATCCAGACGCAGGTTCCCGTTTTTTCGCCGAGACAAACTTCGAAATACTTTTGTCATTCCGAGCGCAGCGAGAGCCTGCCCTGAGCGAAGTCGAAGGGAACCTTGGTTTCCGCCTGCGCCATCCGCATCGCCGCGACATGCAAGAACCAAAGTCCCTCGCTGCGCTTGATTGCATAACGACGTTGGCCCATCGCGAGTAGAGTGGTTTGCGATGAAACAAGACCAAGGCTCACTGAGAGGAGCCAACGTCATGCTGATTATAGGCTGTGATTTTCATCCTGGGTTTCAGCAGGTCGCGATCTTTGACAATCGAACGGGAGAGATTGAGGAGAAGCGGTTGCAGCACCGCGAGGGAGCGGAGCAGTTTTACCGCGGTCTGGCGGGTCAGGAAGTGCTGGTGGGGATGGAGGCATGCGGGCACTATCCGTGGTTCGAGGGGTTGCTGGAGGAGTTGGGCATCGAGCTGTGGATGGGAGATGCGGCGCGGGTGCGGGCTTCAGTGGTGCGCAAGCAGAAGACGGACCGGCGGGACGCGGAGCATCTGCTGGAGTTGTTGCGGGAGAATCGCTTTCCGCGGATTTGGGTACCGAGTCTGGAGGTGCGGGATGTGCGGCAGTTGCTGGTGCATCGGCACAAGCAGGTGCAGGCGCGGACGCGCACCAAGAATCAGCTGCAGGCCATGGCGCTGAGCTGTGGCGTGCAGAAGAAGCGCAAGCTGTGGACGAAAGCGGGGCGGGCGGAGTTGGAACAGTTGCCCTTGCTGCCGTACGCGGCCCAGCGTCGCCAGTGCTTGCTGGAAGCGCTGGACGGGCTGGAAGCGGAGATCGGCGAACTGGACCGGCGGGTGGCGGAAGAAGCGCGCGAGCGGCCGGAGGCGGTGCGGTTGATGACGCATCCGGGAGTGGGATCGGTAACGGCGTTGGCCATGGTGCTGACGCTGGGGCCGGCGGAGCGATTCGGATCGGCCAAGCAGGTGGGGAGTTATTTCGGGCTGATTCCGAGTGAAGAATCCAGCGGGGGCAAACAGCGGCTGGGCAGGATCAGCAAACAGGGCAGTTCGTTTCTGCGCTTTTTGCTGGTGGAAGCGGGACAGACGGCGGCGCGGTTGGATCCGCAACTGAAACGCTTTTATCGCCGATTGGCGGCGCGCAAGAATCGCAGCGTCGCCAAAGTGGCGGTGGCCAGAAAGTTGGCCACGAGGTTGTACCTGATGTTGCGCGAGAACTGGACGTACGCGCAACTGAATCAGGCCGTCATGCAGGCGAGCCCGAGTCATTCCGTGGTCGAGCAGGATAAACCGACCGCTTGAGTGGGCAGCCTGCCTCCCTGAAAAAGTCGGGGAGATCGAAGCGCGTAATCGTGGGCGCAAGTACCGAAGAGATGGATGGTGGGACCTGAGTCCCGCTGCAAGATTGAAATTGAGTGACGAGCTTTGGTCTGGTCATCAAAAACTTTCTGCGAGAGCGAAATGGCGCTTTTCTAAAAACCAGCGTCGGCGGAGAGGTCTCGCCCAAATTCGCTTGACAGGGTGCAGCGTCGTTAGAGACGGGATGACAGTCCATCTTGTGATCTTTCGCCGTGTATCTTAATGACCATGGATCTAAAACATCGCAGCCGCGGCATCACCGACGGACGCGACCGGGCCCCGGCGCGCTCCATGTTCAAAGCCATTGGTTTCACCGACGACGATCTGCGCAAGCCGTTGATCGGCGTGGCCAACACCTGGATCGAAACCATGCCCTGCAACTTTCATCTGCGCCGCCTCTCGGCCAAGGTGAAAGAGGGCATTCGCGCCGCCGGTGGCACTCCCATGGAGTTCAACACCATCGCCATCTCCGACGGCGAAACCATGGGCACTGAAGGCATGCGCGCCTCGCTGGTCAGCCGCGAACTGATCGCCGACTCCATCGAACTCGTCTGTCGCGGCCAATTATTCGACGCGGTGGTCTGCGTGGTCGGCTGCGACAAAACTATTCCAGCCGCGGCCATGGCTCTCGCGCGCATGGATCTTCCCGGCCTCGTCCTCTACGGCGGAACCATCGCGCCCGGCAGCTATCGCGGGAAAGACGTCACCATTCAAGACGTGTTCGAAGCCGTAGGCGCGAACGCCGCCGGAAAAATTACCGACAAAGAATTGCTCGACCTGGAAAATGTAGCCTGCCCGGCCGCAGGCGCATGCGGCGGCCAATACACTGCCAACACCATGTCCACCGTGATGGAGATGATTGGACTCTCTCCCATGGGTTTCAACAGCGTCCCCGCGATGGACGCTCAAAAAGATCAAGTCGCATTCGACTGCGGAAAAGTAGTGATGAGCACGCTGCAGCAGGGAATTCGCCCACGCGAAATTCTCACGCGTGATGCATTTGAAAACGCCATCGCTTCCGTCGCCGCGACCGGGGGATCAACCAACGCAGTACTCCATCTACTCGCTATCGCGCGCGAAGCCGAACTCGATTTGCAGATCGACGATTTTCAAACCGTCAGCGAGCGCACGCCGCTGCTCGCTGATCTCAAACCTTCCGGCCGTTTCGTCGCCGCAGACATGCACCGCGCCGGCGGCATCGGCTTACTCGCGAAGCGGCTAATACAGGGAAAACTCATCCACGGAGCAACCAGGACCGTCACTGGCCGCACCTTGCAAGAGGAAGCTGCCAGCGCCATTGAAACTCCCGATCAGGAAGTGATTGCGCCGCTCGACAAGCCGCTGAAGAAAACCGGAGGCCTCGTCATCCTGAAGGGAAATCTCGCCCCCGAAGGTTGCGTGGCAAAAATCAGCGGACACGAGCGCCTTGAGCATCGCGGTCCGGCGCGAGTTTTCGACTCCGAAGAGGACGCTATGTCCGCCGTCATCGGAAAGAAAATAAAATCCGGCGACGTCGTCGTCATTCGCAACGAAGGCCCCAAGGGAGGACCGGGCATGCGCGAAATGTTGAGCGTGACCGGCGCGATCGTGGGCGAAGGATTAGGCTCCTCCGTCGCGCTCTTGACCGATGGCCGCTTCAGCGGCGCAACCCATGGCCTGATGGCCGGCCATGTCTCGCCGGAAGCCGCGCTCGGCGGCCCCATCGCCGCAGTCCGTGATGGAGACATGATCCGCTTCGACGTTACCCGGCGGCTTCTCGAAGTCGAAATCAGCGACGAAGTTCTGGGCCTGCGCATGCAAGCTTGGAAGCCGCCGCAACCGCGCTATCGCACCGGAGTCTTCGCCAAATACGCGGCCCTCGTATCGTCCGCGTCCCAGGGCGCGATCACCCGTCCACCAAGCTAGCGGACGCAGTATGAATTTTTATTCTTAATTCAATTTTTCCCTTGATGCTGCACCGCGCTCCGCGGTACTTTCGTTATCTCCCCTAAATCCCAGAAGCGCGTTTAAATTGGAACAAAGAAGCGTTTTCGCCGTTGGAACATTTAGATATGGATATCTTGGGGTTGTATCTTGTCGTCCAGCTTTGCCTGGCCTTCGGGGTCGCCGGGCTGTTTTGGCCAGAAAAGATCCGGCCGCTGTTCGATATCCTGATGTTTCCCTGGGCGGCCAGCTACCGCTCAGTCCGCGCCAACAGCATCGCCGCCATCGGCCTCTCCATCCTGCTGCTCGCCCGCCTCTTCATCGTCGCGCGCTGAGAATCCCCTGACGTCAACCGAGCACAATTGAAGTGGATTTCGCAATCTTTTTCAGCGGAAGTAATTCGCCAAGGCTTCCGGCGCGCCGCTGGCAATTTGAGATTTGACTCAGGCGTCCACGAATGATTTCCCGCACTCCAAACAAGTTCTTCCCACGCGCGGCGTAATCAGCCCGCAAAACGGGCACATCCTTTGTAAACTTCGGTTTTTGCTTGCCGGTTGAGCGCTCGCGAGTGCCCGCGAAAACAAATCGGCGACGGCCGCCATTTTCCTCCGGAATCGGTTGCGCAGCCGGTCTACCGTCATCAGACTTCCGCGATCCTTCTTCTCTACGCCAATCATGACGGTGATGGGACTGCGGTACTGTTCCGGATTGCTCACAAGCACGTTCTTGCGCGAACCGTGCGAATCTCCGCACTTGCGTGCGACTGTGTTCGAACTCACGGGTGAAGCTGGGAAAGCGTCATCACTGTATCTCAAAAGAGAGACCGGCCGGACTGAGCGATCTCAGAAAGTCTGGCGCATCGAACGCCTCGCCCGCAGCGAGCACGCCATTCGCCTTGGCCAGCCCATTGACCACGCGATGTGCCGCTTCTACCACGATCGGCGCGGTGATGGCATAAATATCTCTTCCCCGCACCATCGCCCGGCACTCCGTGTTTCCTCTGCGTGCGATTGCCTCCATTACGAAAATCTGAGATGAGCGGCCGCTCTCGTCCGCAGCTTCGGGCGCTGGCGTGTCGGGATTCCGTATGTCCGTAATCGATGTGAGATTTATGTACACGCGAACCTCCGGTGTATGGAGATGCCGGGGGATCGTGATGGTTTCAGCCAGCGAGAGACCTACGACATCTTGCTCTCCGAATGGCGGCGGAAAATTCCATTTGCGCGGGGGAGGAGGATCAGCGCGCTCTAAGCGATTATTGGAAAAGATAAAATGCCGGCCGGGATTGCGCTCTCCCGTCAGCCGGGTTCCGCGCGTCGGCTTCCAGCTGTCGAGCGCGACTGCGATGCAGATTTCGTCCGCCGAATCCCACTCGCCCATAGCGGCAGTGGCCAGCAGGTCGCCCAAGCCTCCGTAGAACGCCATCGCGGGAGCGATCACCACGCCCGCATTTCGCGCAGCGCTCGCAAACCGGTCGAAGACAGCCAGAACCGCAGCCTGTTCCGCAGCGACATCCAAATAGTGAATGCCCGATCGGATCGCGGCTTCGATAATAGGCGCCGCTGTGTCGAGAAACGGTCCCGCGCAATTGATGACGGCGCCCGCTCCGGAAATTGCGCGGTCGAGCGAGCGGGGATCGTCTACCGCCGCAACCCGCACCTCAGACCCGGGATGCTCCGCGGAGATCGCGTTGAGCATGCTGGCGTCGCGGCCTGAGAGAATGGGCGTCCATCCGCGTTGGCGCAGCTGCGAAACAACGAAGCGACCTGTGTGTCCATAGGCGCCAAATACGGTCACGGCTCGACTTGAGAACATTCAGAGAGTTCCTTGTACGACAAGTTGTATTGTCGCTTGAGATGGTTCCGATTCCTGCCATCGGAAGTCAGGTAGCTTCAGCAGATTATGCGGGAAGAGGTTGCCGCTGTCAGACTCTATAAATTGGCGAGCCCCCTTCGCTCATTGAAGGGTGGGATTCCACATTCTTCGAGCTCGCCTGGAGGGAACAGAACACCGAATGCCCACACCCAATACCTAGGACCCAAGACGCAGCCCCTACTCCTTCATCATCGCGTCAATCAGCGAATACAGCTGGCTCGCGTCCTTCATCTCCACATACGGACGCCCCGGCCGGCTGCTCACCACAAAGATCGTAGGAGTGTGTTCCAGCTTGATCTCTTTTCCCTTGTCGCGGTCGGCATTCACTTCGGCCGCAAACCTGCCCTGCGGATCGACCACAAAAGGGAAGTCGACTTTATGCGCCGTGGCAAACTTCTCGGTGTAGCCCCGCAGGTTCTGCGGATTGATCTCTAACTGGTTCGTGAAGCAATAGTCGCGAAACTCATTGCCCAGCCCCTTCTGCACCGATTCGAAATATCGCGCCATCACCGCCGCGTCATACGACCAGTTGTGCATGGGCAAAGGGAAGTCGTGCACGACCAGCGGAATCTTGTAGGTCTTCGAAGCCTGCTCCAGAATCGGCGCCATCCGCTTGCATTGCGGACATTGCAAGTCCTCGAACACCACCAGCGCCACCGTCGCGCCCTTCGGCGGCCGCAACACCGGATTCACAGTTTCGTCCGCGACCGTGTACAGCCCAGCGGCGCAGATTACGAACAACGATAGAAAAATAATCTGAAGTGAGTTTTTCATCGGCAGTTCTAATATGTTAACCGATCCCCCGCCGCAATGTCAGAATTCCCGGCGTCACTTCGTGAACCTTAGTGTCCTTGGTGGTAATTGATTTCTGTATCGGGTTGCTCACCCTGATTCGTCGAGCCTGCATAACCTTTCGTGCCCTCAACCCTCCCCGCAAACGCGCTATATTGGATCCATACCTGAACCCGAGCTATCAAGAAACGTGCAACTCACTTTCTCGCCCAATTTTTACCGCCGCTCCCTATTATTCCCCACGATCCTCTTATTGCTGCTCGCTGCCTGCAAGGGCAGGGGACATCGCGTTCTCGAAGTAAATTACGTATCGGCCCCACAGGCCTCCCTGCGCGATCAGGTGTCGACGGTCTTCAATCGCGTCGGCACCGTCAAAAACGGCGAGCGCGTCCAGGTCCTCGAGCACGAAAAGCGCTTTTCCCGCGTGCGCACCGCAACCGGCATTGAAGGCTGGATCGAGCAGCGCTACCTCGTCGACCAAGCCACCTACAATGCTATGGAGACTCTTACCCAGCAGAACCTCGCCGACCCCGTGCAGTCGCCCGGCGTCCTGCGCAACGACACCAATCTCCACACCACGCCTGGCCGCGAAACGGAGCATCTTTACCAACTCTCGGCCGGAGCCAAAGTTTCCGTGCTCAAGCGCGCTACCGCTGAAAAACAGCCGGGAGCCGCGCCCGCACCCGTTCGATCCGCCCGCCTTTCGGCCAAACCCTCGGGCCCCGCGCTCGAAGACTGGTGGCTGGTCCGGGACGCGCAGAACCACGTGGGATGGGTGCTCGCCCGCATGGTCGATCTCGATGTCCCACTCGACATTGCGCAATACGCTGAGGGCCAGCGCTTCGTCGCGTTCTTCCAGTTGGACCAGGTGCAGGATCCCGGCAAAGATGGCCCCGACAAAAACGTTTCTCAATATGTCGCCGCCATCACCGAACCGCACGACGGCATGCCGTACGACTACGATCAGATCCGCGTCTTCACTTGGAATATAAGAAAGCACCGCTACGAAACCGCATACCGCGAGCGCGGGCTGGACGGTGTTTTACCGGTCACAGTGGGAAACGAGAACTTTGATAAGGAAGGCACGCTGCCTACTTTTACTTTACGCGTGAAAGATGACAGCGGCAACGTGACCGAACGGAAATACAAGCTGAATACGCCGATCGTCCGCCGGGTGCTTGCGCCCGGAGAACAGAAGGAAGTCCCAAGCGCGAGGCGCCGCCGTCGTTAGGCGCTGGCTTGGCTAGCTTTTCGCTTCGATCGAGGCCGCACCCAGGATTTCCCGGCTCTTTCTTTTTTGCACAAAAACCGTCACGTGCATGCGCTCTACATTCCAGCGCGAGTTGAATTTGACTTCTTTCTCTCCCGTAAACGCGGCCGCAGCCCCGGCATCGGCAACTCCGATCTTCTGTAGCAACCGCAAAGTGGCGACATGCTGGAGCGCCTTTCCTGCATTCTCTCCGCTCTTCACCTGCGAACTTAGTCCATCCTCCGTGACCGCCAGCCACACTTCAACCACATCGCCGCCAGAACCCTCAAGCTTTCCTACCGATACTTTGAATCGCTTTTTGTCCCCCGCCTCTGCTTCGGCCGAAATCGAAACCGGGGTTTTTGCGACCGTGGCTGCCTTTTGAATTTCAGCCGCCGCTTGCTGCGGGTTGTTGCCGACGAACTGGCTGCGCCCGTCCACCACCAGTTCCGGCGTATAGGGATCTTGTTTCACCATGGCCGAGTAGTTCTGTTGCCGCTCGGTCCACTGCGCAGAGGAGTAAGGATCGACCCACCCATCGTGATTCCAGTAATCGACGTGCTCTTCGAGCGCGATGATCTCAGCTCCCGACACCGGCTGCTGCGCTTCGAGCTGTTGCAACAACACATCCGCCGGCGGACACGACGAGCATCCCTCCGAGGTAAACAATTCCACAATCACAGGCACGCGGCCAGTTCGCGCGTTCGGGGTTTGAGCTATCGCCCTGGGAGTGAGCAGGGAAGACATCAAACCGAATGAAAGGAATAACGTGAGCAGCGCACCTCGAAAACTCTTCATAACCCGCATCTCCTCACCTTGGAATCTGATATGAGATCAGACGTGGGATGCGCTAGAAAGTTTCGAACTGCAACTTCAGCGAGTTGGTGAGGCCGCGAAAAAATCCGGCAGGGATGCCTTTAGCAGTAAAAATCCGCAACGCTCTCGACCACGCGCCGCTGCTCCTGCTCGGTTAATTCAGGAAACATCGGCAGCGCCAGCACTTCTTTCGCCGCGCGCTCCGCCTCGGGCAAGTCGCCTTCAAGGTAGCCGAGATAAACAAAGCAGGGCTGCAGGTGAAGCGGAATCGGATAATAAATCTCCGTGCCAATCTTGCGCGCTGTCAAGAACTCCCGCAGCTCCTCCCGCCGGTAGGCCCGCACCACATACTGATGAAAAATGTGATGAGCCCGTTCGTCGGTATATGGCAACCGAACCGGCGCGGAATTTTCGGGCGCATCGCCGTCAGCGGTCAGTCCAGCCTCGGCAAACAGCCGGTCGTAGATGGCCGCCCGCTCGTGGCGCGCCTGGTTCCATTCTTCAATGTATTTCAGCTTCACCCGCAACACCGCAGCCTGCATCGCATCCAGACGGCAGTTCCATCCGAACTCCTCGTGCACATACCGCTGCGGACTGCCATGGTTCCGTAGCTGCCGCATGTGTCCAGCCATGTCTTCATTATTGGTTGTTACCAGTCCGGCATCGCCGTAAGCGCTCAAGTTCTTCGTTGGATAAAAACTGAACGCCGCCGCCGCTCCTATCGACCCTGCGCGCCTCTGCATCGCACCATTTCCCCAACTCGCCCCAATCGCCTGCGCCGCATCCTCAATCACGGTCAACTTGAACTCATCCGCGAGTCGCAGCAGCGCGTCCATATCCGCGCACTGCCCATAAAGATGCACCGGCAACAGCACGCGCAGCTTGTCGCGTTTCGCCCCGCGCAAGAACGCCTCAACCTGCGCCGCATCCAAATTAAACGTTCGTGGATCAATATCCGCGAACACCGGACGCCCCCCGCCCGCACAATCGCGCTGGCCGAGGCGAAAAAGCTGAACGGCGTCGTCAGCACCTGATCGCCGGGCTGCACCCCTGCCGCAACCAGTGCCAGCCATAAAGCGTCGGTGCCTGAAGCGCACCCCACGCCCACGCGCGCCCCGCAAAACTCCGCCAGCTCGCGCTCCAGCGCCTCCACTTCCGACCCCAAAATGTAATGCTGCGAGTCGCAAACCCGCTCCACCGCCGTCAACACTTCTGCCCGCACCTGCTCGTACTGCCGACGCAGGTCGAGCATGGGAACGGAGGCGGGTGTTCCAGCAGCCTGAGATTTCTTTCGCGCTGAGTCCGAAGCCGGACGCACGAGCTTGGTGGCAGATGTTTTCACGGCAGAGTTGGAAAGAATAATTGTAGCAGCAGCGCCAGAGCGCTACCCAAGCTGACGGATCGAGACGGTCGGTATCCAGAACGCCTCCTGACAATGTGTTGCCGCTCAACGCATCTCCGGCGAAAGTCTTTCACGCCCGAGATATTCTACTAAAAACTATAGAAGTCGATGGCTGGACCTTCCAAATAGTGAATTTATGCATCCGCCACCTCAACAAACTGTTGAAAACAAACGTTGTTTGCCAGGCTATGTTTTGGTGTGTCAGTTGCAATGTCATACTGTTCGGGAAGCGTCCGTGCCGTTGTCGCTCTATCCGCAACAGCGTGGAATTTCAAAGCTTGGGGTGGTCGGGGCTCCCAGGATTGCGTACTAGCCCTCCACTTCTCGGTTGCAAGAGTTAAGACACAAAAGAAATCGTTCCACTCTTGGAGAGAACACTATGAGTCGTGTTTCACAGAAGTTTGGAGTAGTTGCGGTTTGCCTGTTTTCCGTCCTGTTGCTCGTCTCCACCCTGTTTGCACAGGAGACCACCGGCGGCCTGCAAGGAACCGTGAGAGACCCCAGTGGCGCAGTGGTTTCCAACGCGGCTATTGAGCTGACTGGCAGCTCGCTGGGTGGAAAAAAGACCCTGACAACCGACAACAGCGGCTACTATCGCTTCGCGAACCTTCCGCCTGGAACCTATGCCGTCACGGTGAAGGCGTCGGGCTTCTCGGAACTGAAGCGCGAAGGCATCGTCATCGAAGTAGGTCACCTACCCACTCTTGATCTAGCCTTGGCGGTGGGCGCTGCCGGCACGGTGGTTGAAGTGACTGGCGCGGCTCCGGTTATCGATGTCACCACAAATACGAACCAGACGAACCTTACGGCTGAAACTCTGAATGACACCCCGCACGGGTACAGCTTCCAGTCTGTAATTCAGTACGCACCAATGGCTCGCAACGAGCCTCTGGCCGGTGGGTCTGCCGGCTTGACTGGCAACTCGGGCGGTTCCCTGCCGGGCAGCGCAGGCAACGGTTTGGCGGTTGGCTTCTCGGTCGGCGGCGCGGCGGATTCGGAAAACAGCTATCTTGTAGAAGGTCAGGATACGGAGAATATTTCCGGCGGCGCTTCCAATGCCAACGTCCCCTTTCAGTTTATTCAGGAGGTTCAAGTAAAGAGTTCCGGAATCGAAGCGGAGCACGGCGGCGCTCTTGGTGGTGTGGTCAACGTTGTCATGAAAAAAGGGCAAAACGCGTACCACGGCTCGTTTTTCGCCAGCTATGAATCCGATGTGCTCGATGGCTCTCCAAACGCTACCTTGCGTTACGACCCGACGGCTGGCGTGTCCAGCGGCGCTGGCATTAGTCCCGGCTTTGATAATTTTGCGCAGACCTATGTGCCAAAGAGGGATCACTTCAGGATTGTTCAGCCCGGCTTTACCGTCGGAGGTCCGATCCTAAAAGACCGCTTGTGGTTCTTCTTGGGGTTCGCGCCGGAATACAACTCTACCGGCAGAAGCGTGAACTTTGGAGCTCCGGTTTGTGCAAGTCTCCTGGGTTGCCCGAACGAAGCTCTCGGCAATCAAATCTTCAACCAGGATAACCAGCAGTACTTTACAACTGCCCGCCTTGACGCAACTCTGACCCAGAAGATTCGCGTCTTCGGTTCGTGGCTCTATCAGTACCAGCGCGAGTCGGGCGGTAGCTTGCCGGGTAGGGATCCGATTAACTCGGAAGCGGCGACGTACCTGAACACATCGATTTTTACTCCTATAACGCAGTTTGCACATGGCCTCGGATACTCCGCCCCGAACGCGACCTACAACGTCGGCGCTGACATCAGCTTGACGCCTAAAGTCGTTTCCACCACGCGTTTCGGTTACTTCTTTACGAACTATCACGACTTTGGCTGGCCCACGGCGGGTGTAGACCTTAATTATGCAGTCGGTGGTCTGGGCGGAGTCGATAACACGGGCGCTGCCCTTCCGGCGGGTTTGCAGGTGCCTAGCGGCAGTACCACCGCCCCATTCGACTCAAGCTTCACTGAAGTCAATGCCAGTAAGCACTACCAGTTCGACCAGGACGTTGCCTTCTTCAAGAGCGGCTGGGCAGGCACCCACAACATCAAGGCGGGTTACCAACTCAACAAGCTGTCCAACGTGATTAATCAACACGGCAACCTGCCTGAAGTATTCATGTTCGCTGGCGCGGGACAGTCCTACCGGCCGAGCACAGCCTTTGGGGCGACGAACTGCGGCCTTCTGACAGCGGAATGGGGATCCTGCGCCGGCCAGTTCGGCTATGCGGAAATCCAGGACTTCGCGACCGTCCTCAAAACACCGGCTGGCGCTACCGTGCCCGCCACCGACTTGAACCATGCCTTATTCATCCAGGATGCCTGGACGATCGGGCATGGCCTAACACTTAACTTGGGTTTGCGTATCGAAAAAGAGACCCTGCCAGCCCCCTCGGGAATTGGAGTTAACATCAGCTCCATCGACTTCTCTTGGAGCCAGAAGGTAGAACCTCGTTTGGGCGCTGCATGGGGATCCCGGAACGGCAAGACGAAAATCTTTGGCAGCTATGGCGTCACCAACGACGTCATGAAGCTGCTGCTGGCCCAAACCTCATGGGGTGCGCAGGGATATGAGACTTGCACCTATCCTCTTGGTCCAGACGGCACAGCGAATGGATTCACAACCGCCGATGTGACCGCGCAGTTCAACGCTGCCGGCCGCGCTTGCCCGACTGGAGTCGCCACTGTGGGAGGCAACTTCGCTGGTGGCGTAACCCCGCCAGCCCTGACTGACACTGCTACCGGCGTTTCGCTGATCGAAAACGTAAATTTCCGCCCCGAGGAACCGGTCGCGCATGGCGTGAACCCTTATCGCCAGCACGAGTACGTCGCTGGAGTCGACTATCAACTTGGCCGGGATTGGGCTTTCGAAGCTCGTTATGATCGTCGTCGCCTCGATCATGTGATTGAGGACGCTTCACTCGCCGATCCGAATGCCTTCGAAATTTATACCATCGTCAATCCGGGCCAAGGTGTGAACAAGACCATCAACGGTTACGCCAACTACCTGACTTCTCTTGGGGACGCATACGGCCCTGGGACGGCCGCATTTAACCCCACGGGCGCGTTTGGTACCTGTACAGGGTGCCCAAATAATCCCCAGGCAGTCCGTGACTATGACGGCGTGGAACTTCGCCTAACTAAGACGCAGAGCAAAGGCTGGTCCGGAATGTTTAGCTACACCTGGAGCAGGTTGTGGGGCAACTATTCCGGCCTGACCCAAACCGACCAGACCGATGGTGGCACCACGGGACGCAACTCTCCAGACACCACCCGTTCGTTCGACGAGCCGTTTTATTACTTCGGCGCCAATGGAAAGTCGAACGATGGACCTTTGCCCACGGATCGACCAAACGCGGTTAAGGGGTTTGTGTACTACACAATGCCTTGGAAGGGAAACACCAACACCACGACATTGGGGCTCTTCCAGGTTGCCTACCAGGGTAGCCCGGTGAGTTCTTTCGTTGACCTTGGCTTGGCAGGGAACCAACAACCGATCGAAGCCACGTACATCTTTGGCCGCGGCAACTGGTCCAATGTGACGACGGACTCGGCTGGGAACGTCACTCTTGGCACCCCGTATGCGCGCCGCACCCCGTGGTATACCCAAACCGACCTGAACCTTTCCCATGCCATCAAAGTCAACAAGAACAATGAAGCTCAGGTGCTTACCTTTAACGCAACCCTAACCAACCTGCTCAACCAGCATGCGGTCACCTCGTACTGGGAGGGATTTGGCTCGAATTGGTTCAACACGGCATTGTTTCCCGACCAGGCTTTCCTTGGCGCTGCTTTCTACCAGCAGATTGAAACGGGATACAACCCGCAGGCCCAGATCAACTCGCAAGCAGCGGGAACCTGCGTATTCTGCCAAGTCTTCGGGGGCGTACCGCTGCCTTTGACAAAGGACTCGCAATACGGTCAGCCAAACCTTTGGCAGATCTCGCGAAAAATCCGAGTGGGGGTGCAGTTCACCTTCTAGTCGGAGATTGCATCAACTTAACTTAAAAGGGAGCCGGAATTTCCGGCTCCCTTTCTTTTTCCCAGCTGCGAATCTCCAACCCAAATCCTTTATTTTCCAAACACTGGATAATGGCTAGCCGCTCCCATAAAGAACAGCAGCGCAACCGACAAATACGCGTTTGCCCGCGAGACCAGAAACGCCTGCCGTGCCATCGCCTTGGCTTTCTCAGGCATTGGAGTGCCCTTCTCGGCATTCTCCTTAGTCCACTGGATCAGCCGTTTCTGGATGCGCCAGATCACCCCCCAGACGTTCAGCAGCATCACCCAGCCGATGCCGCCGCCAATCCCGATCGCCAGCAGGCGATTGCTCTCCCAGCCGTGGTTGTTCAGGCTCAAGAATAGCCATCCCGCCGCCGCCACAACTACCGCGTACACGACGCCCACAAACGCGCCGTTGTCGAAGATGCCTTTACCTGGAATCAGGCAGGCATACAGCACTCCCCAAACGATGGTCCAGATCACAAAGAAGCTCGCCATTGCGGTTCCGCTGGTAGCGTGAAAGCCCTGGATTTGTCCGTTATGCGCGTCGGCCGCCACAATGTTGCCCCAATATGCCAGACCCGCCAGCACCGTCAACGCCGCCGACATGCGGAACCACATCATTGCCCGCGTCATCAGCGCCGGCATCACTTTGCCCTTGGTTGTCGCGTCCAGTTCCTGCATCAGCGGCACGTTCACCAGGTTGAAGAAATACAGCAAGCCGATCCAGGTGATGCCCGCCACAAAGTGAATCCACCGCACCAGCATCAGAAAGTTGGTGTTAAAGTCCTGGGGAAAGTGAATCTCCGGTCCAAACAAAGCCGCCACTGCCAAGCTCGCCATCGTGCCTCCCATGAAGTTGCAAGCAATCTGCCCACGCCGGGATTGTACACAACCTCTTCCGAATTCGAGAGAAAGCCGCCTCCATGAATACAGTGCGCAAATTTGCGCAACTTCCGGGTTGAAAAGCGGGCCTCCAGGCCGTATGCTCCTCGCAGCTACCTGCCGAGGCGGCGCAGGCCCATCAACCGGGCTGCGAGGAGGCAGGTTGTCCCCCCGTGATCCTTGTGCGGAAGGCCGCGAGGACATGCTGTTGCGTTGCTACTTGGTTTTTGCAGCTCAAGAACTACAAGGAGATCGGCTATGGAAAGCAGCAAGCCGGCGCAAAACATACAGGACACCTTCCTGAATACCGCCCGCAAGGAGCGGCTGAACATCACCATTTATCTGCTCAGCGGCGTCAAGTTGACCGGACGCATCCGTTCCTTCGACAAATATTCCGTCGTCCTCGAAGCTAACGGCCAGGAGCAGCTTATCTTTAAGCACGCGATCTCAACCGTTGTCATGGGCCGAAGCGCGCCGCATGTGGCGCATCCGGTGCATTCCGAGGTCAAACCCGTGAGCGCCTCCGGAGCTTCTTCGCCCACGGCGGCGTCCGCGGCCAGCGCTTCGGGCACTGAAGGATAAGGCATTTTCGGATTGCGCAGGTCTCATCCCAAGAAGACTCGTTCGCGCGCGCCCCTCGCCGGCCGCGCGCCTTTTGGCGCTCAGCCAACCCCGCGGCCAGATGACCGCGAGCGCGCTTTTCTCGTCGGCCTGGATGTTCGCACGCGCAGCCGCGGCGCTGGCCGAGTCACCGCGCAGGCCCAGGCCGCGCGCGATGCCGCATCTTCAGGAGCAAAAACCCGCACGCGAAACTCAGGAAAAAATTCCGAGGACAGCGCTGACGACACTTCTGAACAAGCCTCGCACGAAGCTCCGGGGCCAGCTTCGGCCGCTTCTGGGAAGCCCGGCAGCCGCCAGCCCAATATTCCCGAGTTCGATGCTGAAGAATCGCTCGCCGAGCTTCACACGCTCGCTTCCAGCGCCGGAGCGAACGTCGTTGGAGAAATTTTGCAGCGCCGGGACCGCCCCGATCCCGCAACTCTAATCGGCGCCGGAAAGCTGGAAGAGATCGCGGGAGCGGCCGCATCTGTGAACGCCGACCTTCTTCTCTTCGATCACGATCTCACCGCCTCGCAGCAGCGCAATATCGAAAGAATCGTGAAGCGCCGCGTGCTCGACCGCACTCAGCTCATTCTCGATATTTTTGCGCGCCACGCCCGCACCCGTGAAGGCCAATTGCAGGTGGAGCTCGCGCAACTGCGTTACATGCTGCCGCGCCTTGCCGGACGCGGCATTGAGATGTCGCAACTTGGCGGCGGCATCGGCACCCGCGGACCCGGCGAAACCCAGCTTGAAACCGACCGCCGCAAAATCTACCGCCGCATCCGCCACGTCGAACAGCAAATCGAAAACGTGCGCCGCGTTCGGTCGCAGCAGCGGCAGCGCCGCGAAGCCGCGCCAGTAGCCACCGTTGCGCTGGTCGGGTATACGAATGCGGGGAAGTCGACGCTGTTCAACGCGCTCACTCGCGCCGCCGTGCTCGCATCGCCGCGCATGTTCGCCACGCTCGATCCCACCATTCGCGCAGTCGTGCTTCCGTCGAAACGCAAAGTACTTCTATCCGATACCGTCGGCTTTATTCGCAGTCTGCCGCACACGCTCATCTCCGCCTTCCGCGCCACGCTCGAAGAAGTGCAGCGCGCCTCGCTCATTCTTCACGTCTCCGACGCCAGCAGCCGCCTCTCCGCCGAGCAGGATGCGCAAGTCGAACTCGTCCTGAAAGAACTTGAAGCCGAAAAAAAACCGCGCCTGCGCGTCATGAATAAAGTCGATCTGCTCGATCCGGAAGTCGCCGAGACCCTGATCGCCGGCGCTGCCCGCGAAGACAGCAATACCGTCTACGTTTCCGCCGCCGAAGGCACCGGCCTCGACAAACTCTTAGCCCGCATCGACGCCCTGATCGACGAAGACCGCGTCAGCCGCGTGCACCTGCGCATCCCGCAGAAAGAAGGCAAGCTGCTGGCGTTGCTCGAAGCCAAAGCCCGGATTTATTCGCGAGCTTATAAAGATGGAGCGGTGGAGTTGGATGTGGAAGCGGCCGAGTCGGTGATGAGGAGGGTGCGGGAGTGGGCTGTAATTACCGGCAATTTAAATGGGCCGACAACCAAGAAGCGGTGACATTCCTTGGCTATCGGCCCATTCGATCCTGAATTGGATCGGAGGTGATGTTTCTATGCTAATCCTCCCAGCAGGGAAGTCAAGCGTTAGTTGCAGCTTTTTGCAGGCCCCAAGGCCAAAACCGGAGGGCCCTTTCCCATCGCTCCATTCCGCCCGTTTCGCCTTTTACAATCCGAAATTTCTCTAAAAATACGTTCCTTTACATTGACATAAACTGCTCCGGACGCTAGACTTAACAGTTTTCATAGCCCTCATTTTCCTGTACACCTGCAATCCATGGATGAAACGTTGCGGCAACTAGGCGAATTACTGCTCGGATCGATTCCGACCATTATTCTGTTTACGTTGCTTTACATTCTTTATACGGCCATCGTCCACAAGCCTCTCGGCCGTGTGCTTGAGCAGCGCCGCAGCAAGACCGAGGGTGCCGTTGAGAAGTCGCGCGCCGACATCGCCGCCGCTGAGGCCCGCACCAGCGAGTACGAACAACGTCTGCGCGAAGCTCGCGCCACGTTGTTTCAGCAGCAGGAGGCTCGTCGCAAAGCCGCTCTCGATGCCCGCGCGGCAGCCCTGGCCCAGGCCAGGAAGCAGGCTCAAACCCAGGTTCACTCGGCGAAAGAGGATATTCAGAAAGATCGCGATGCGGCCCAGGCTGCTCTGCAATCTGAAGCGCAAGCGTTGGCCATCGAGATCATGCGCCGCGTGCTCCAGCCGGCCGGAGCAGGACGATAATGACTCATCCCGACATCCGTCGTTCCGCCTCGAAAATCGCGGAGAAAATTACAGCCGGGAACAGACCAGCGGTATTGATTTTCGGCAACGAATAACACGGCAGGGAATCGCGACACAACGAATCAAATGATTTCTGTAAAAACAATTCTGCGCGCGCTGCCGCTGGTGATGCTTGCGGCCATCTTCGCCATTGCCGCCCCTGCGCGCGCGCAGCAGCAGCCTCCGGCTCCCCAGAAACAGGAGGTCAAATCCGCCCCGCGCCAGCGCGGCCCCGCTCAGCAACTCGCCCACGAAACCCGCGAAGCTGCCGGCGAAGAACCCGATGAAACCGCGGAATTCAAGCAATCGCCCTCAGTAGCATTCGTCGCGCGCCTCACAGGCCTTAGCCTCAGCAATGCTTACCTCTTCAGCGTCATCCTGAATTTCGTCGTCATCGCCGCCGTTATTTTCTGGGCTGCGCGTAAATATCTGCCAGGGATGTTCCGTGCCCGCACTGCCTCCATTCAAAAAGCCATGCAGGAGGCGCAGAAAGCCAGCGAAGACGCCCGCCGACGGCTGGCTGAAATCGAGAATCGCCTGATGAAGCTTGATGGCGAAATCGGCATGATGCGCAATCGCGCCGAGCACGAAGCTGCCGAAGAAGAAGCGCGCATCAAAGCCGCCGCGGAACAAGACGCTCGCAAGATTATCGAAACCGCGCAACAGGAAATCGCCGCCGCTGCCAAGAGCGCGCGCAGCGAACTCACCGTCTTCGCGGCCGACCTTGCCGTCGGCCTCGCGAAAAAACAGATTCACGTTGACGCCGCCACCGACCAGCGCCTTGTCAGCAATTTTGCCGGCGAACTCGGCAACGAAGCCGCTTCTTCCGGCGCGGGAAAGGACGGCCGCTAGATGGCTTCCGTCGCCAGCATTTACGCCCGCGCCTTCGCCGATGTCATCTTCGGCGACCATCTCGATGCCGACCGTTCCATCGCCGAGTTGCGCACCATTGCAACCTTGCTCGCCGAAAGCTCCGATCTGCGTCGCGTCTGGGAGAATCCCGCAATCCCCGCCGACCAGAAGCGCAAGGTGCTCGACGTCATTGTCCAGCGTGACGGCATCTCCAAGCAGGTGCGAAACTTAATCGCGGTGCTCATCGACCATCGCCGCATGCATTTTTTTCAGCCCATCATTGATCACTTGGAGAAAGAACTCGACGCCCGCCTGGGTTTCGTCGAGGCGCAGATCACCAGCGTCCGCGAATTAGGCGACCAGGAAAAACGCGAGTTCGAGACTCAAGTGCAAACGTTAACCGGCAAAAAAGTCCGCGCCCACTACGGCCAAGACGCCACGCTTCTGGGCGGCGCCGTGCTCCGTATCGGCAGCACAATTTACGATGGCTCTGTGAAGGGCCAGTTGGAAAGATTGAAGGAAGCAATCAGCTCCTAGCTTCTAGCTCCTGGCTTCTAGCCATCCCGCCGCGCCCATGGCGACGGCAGTAGCTAGTAGCTAGAAGCTAGAAGCAGATTCTATGGCACAGATCAAATATGGCACAGATCAAAGCAGACGAAATTAGCAAACTGATTCGCGAGCAGATCGAGAACTACGAATCCAAGATCTCCGTCGACGAAACCGGCACCGTCATCACTCTCGGCGATGGCATCGCCCGCGTCTACGGCCTCGATAAGGTCATGGCCGGCGAACTCCTCTCGTTCCCGCACGACGTCGCGGGCATCGCCATGAACCTGGAAGAAGATCAGGTCGGCGTCGTCCTGCTCGGCGAATACACCGGAATTAAAGAAGGCGACCAGGTAAAGCGCACCGGCCGCATCATGAGCGTGCCCGTCGGCGACGCCATGATTGGCCGCGTCGTCGATTCCCTCGGCCGTCCCATCGACGACAAAGGTCCCATCGCCTCCAATCAATTCATCGCCCTCGAGCGGCTCGCGCCCGGCGTCATCGATCGCCAGCCCGTTCGCGAGCCCATGGCCACCGGACTCAAAGCTATCGATAGCATGATCCCCGTCGGCCGCGGCCAGCGCGAGTTGATCATTGGCGACCGCCAGACCGGAAAAACCGCCGTCGCCCTCGACACCATCATCAACAGCAAGGGCAACGACCTCATCTGCATTTACAACGCGGTGGGCCAAAAGCGCTCCTCGATTGCGCAGGTCGTAAAAATTCTCGAAGACGCCGGAGCGATGGAGTACACCATCGTCGTCGCCGCTTCCGCCTCCGAGCCCGCGCCCATGCAGTACATTTCTCCGTATGCCGCCACGGCCATCGGCGAATACTTCCGCGACACCAAGCGCCACGCGCTCGTCATCTATGACGATCTTTCCAAGCACGCCGCGTCGTATCGCGAGATCTCGCTGTTGCTGCGCCGTCCGCCCGGCCGCGAAGCCTATCCCGGAGACGTTTTCTATCTTCACTCGCGCCTGCTCGAGCGCTCCGCCAAACTCAGCGACAAAAACGGCGGCGGATCGCTAACCGCTTTGCCCATCATCGAAACGCAGGCCGGCGACGTTTCCGCCTACATTCCGACCAACGTAATTTCCATCACCGACGGCCAAATTTATCTGGAAACCGATTTGTTCAATCAAGGCGTTCGTCCTGCCGTGAACGTAGGTCTCTCGGTAAGCCGCGTCGGCGGCAGCGCGCAAATCAAAGCGATGCGTCAGGTCGCAGGCACGTTGAAGCTCGAGCTCGCACAGTATCGCGAACTCGCGGCCTTCGCATCGTTCGGCAGCGATCTCGACAAAGCGACGCAAGCCCAGCTCAATCGTGGCCAGCGCTTAGTCGAACTACTTAAGCAGAACCAGTTTTCGCCGCTGCCGTTCTCCAAACAAATTCTCATTATCTTCGCGGGCACCGGAGGCTTCCTCGACGATCTCCCGGTCAATCAAGTCCGCGACTTCGAACTAGAACTGTACAAATACGTGGACGCGACCAATCCCGCGATCCTGCGCACCATCATGGAAAAGAAAGTTCTCGACGACTCGCTCAAGGCCCAGCTAACCGACATAATCAAGCAGGCCAAGCAGCAATTCGTCGATTCGCGCCAAGCCGTAGCGAGGTAATTCTCCTTAGAAATCGCCTTAGGAGAGATAGGTTTCTGAAAGCAACGTTACTCAAAGTAATAGATCGGGAAGGAACGGCTTCGGGTAGGGCACGACTTCAGTCGTGCCGCAAGTCGGGCTTCGTATCAGGGCATGGCTTTAGCCATCGCCCGAGCGGAATAAAAGAGGGGGCTTTAGCCCCCGACGCACTAACTGGCAACTGACAACTGCTCCATGCCCAACATTCTCGATATTCGGCGCCGTATCCGCAGCGTGGTCAACACGCGGCAAATCACCAAGGCGATGAAGGTGGTCTCGGCGGCAAAGCTGCGCCGCGCGCAGGACCGCACCCTCGCTGCCCGCCCCTACGCGCAGATGTTGACCAACATTCTCAAGTCGCTGGTCTCGCGCACCGAAATCTACGATCCCGAAACTGGCGCGCCCAAGCACCCGCTGCTTGCCCAGCGCCCCGAAAAAAATATCCTTCTCATCGTCGTCACCGGCGACAAGGGACTTGCCGGCGCTTTCAGCGCGAACATCACCAAAGCAGCCGCGAAATTCATCGAATCGAAGTCCGGCAAAAATATCGACATCGAGGCCATCGGCCGCAAGGGACGCGACTTTCTCCGCCGCCGCTATCCCGCCGCTCCCGTGCAAACCCGCAGCCTCGCCGAAACAGAAGAATCTCTCGACGCGCAGCCTGAATCTCGCGAGCGCGCCGGAGAAATTCAAATCACCGGCGAGCATGTCGGAGTTCTAAACAAACTCGAGTTTTCTCAGGTCAGCACTTTGGCCGAAAGCATCATCAAGCGCTACGAGCGCGAAGAAATCGACTCCGTCTACATTGTCTTCAACGAATTCAAATCGGTGATCGCCCAGCGCCTCGTCGTCGAACAGATTCTTCCCATCGAGCAGATCGGTCAACAGGCCGTCCGCCAATCCGAAGAGATGACGGAAGACGAAAAGAAAAAAGCGAAAGAAGCCGCCATCAGCGCCGGAGTAGGCATGCGCCGCGCCGATTCCGCCGACGAGAACGCGGATCAGTTCGGCTCGCAGGTCGATTACATTTACGAGCAGCCGCCGGAAGAATTGTTCCGCGTCCTGCTGCCTAAGTACGTAGCCATACAGATTTTCCGCGCATTGCTGGAATCCATCGCGGCGGAACACGCCGCCCGCATGACCGCCATGGATTCCGCCACCAGCAATGCCACCGACATGATCGACTCCCTGACGCTGGTGATGAACCGCGCCCGCCAGGCCAAGATCACAAAAGAAATTATCGAAATCGTAAGCGGCGCGGCGGCAATGTAGCTGTGAGCTTCGAGCCATGAGCTCCGAGCAAGCGGCGGACTAAAATTGATAATGAGGAGTTGAAAGCGGAATGCTGAGTGTGGAGCGATGAAGTTGCTCGCTCGCTGCTCATAGCTCGAAGCTCACAGCTATATGGAAAACATCGGACACGTAGTACAAATCTCGGGACCTGCGGTCGACATCCAGTTTGCCGAAGGCCACCTGCCGCCCATTTTCGAGGCGGTGCGCGTGGTCAGCGACGGCTTCACCGTCCCCAGTCCAATCAACGTCATTCTCGAAGTGCAACAGCACCTCGGCGAAGGCCGCGTGCGCTGCATCGCCATGTCGGCCACCGACGGCATGGTGCGCGGCATGAAGGCCATTGACCAGGGCGGCCCCATTTCCGTCCCCGTCGGCCGCGGCACGCTCGGCCGCGTCATGAACGTAATCGGCGAACCCGTCGATCAACTCGGCCCCGTCGAATACAAAGAGCGCATGCCCATCCATCGCCTCGCTCCCGCATTCGACGAGCAGGCCACTAGCGCCGAAATGTTTGAGACCGGCGTCAAGGTCATCGATCTCATCCAGCCATTTCTAAAGGGCGGCAAGATCGGACTCTTCGGCGGCGCGGGCGTCGGCAAGACCGTCGTCATCATGGAACTCATCAATAACGTTGCCAAGAATCACGGCGGATTTTCCGTCTTCGCCGGAGTCGGCGAGCGCACACGTGAAGGCAACGATCTGTGGCTTGAAATGACCGAGTCCGGAGTAATCAAGCCCGGTGATCCCGCGCACTCCAAAGCCGCGCTTATCTATGGCCAGATGACCGAACCTCCCGGCGCTCGTCTCCGCGTCGCGCTTACCGGTCTTACCGTCGCCGAATATTTCCGCGACGCCGAAGGCGCAGACACGCTTCTCTTCATCGATAACATTTTCCGTTTCACGCAAGCCGGCTCTGAAGTCTCGGCGCTGCTGGGCCGCATGCCCAGCGCCGTCGGTTACCAGCCGAATCTCGCCACCGAAATGGGCGAATTGCAGGAGCGCATCACCTCCACCAAGAAAGGCTCCGTCACTTCCGTGCAGGCGATTTACGTTCCCGCCGACGATTTGACTGATCCCGCTCCCGCTACAACTTTCGCTCACCTCGACGCGACCACCGTGCTCTCTCGCGCCTTGACTGAAATCGGAATTTATCCCGCGGTCGATCCTCTTGGCTCAACTTCGCGCATTCTCGATCCGCGCATCGTCGGCCAGGAACACTACGATGTAGCGCAACAGGTAAAGAAGACTCTGCAGACCTACAAAGACCTGCAGGATATCATCGCGATTCTCGGCATCGACGAACTCAGTGAAGATCAAAAACTCACGGTCGCCCGCGCGCGAAAAATTCAGCGCTTCCTGTCGCAGCCCTTCCACGTCGCCGAACAATTCACCGGCGCCGCGGGACGCTACGTAAAAATCGCCGACACGGTCAAAGGCTTCAAAGCCATCGTTGAAGGCAAGTACGACCACATTCCCGAGCAGGCCTTCTACATGAAAGGCCCCATTGAGGAAGTGCTGGAAGCCGCAGAAAAGATGAAGGCGGCAGCGTAGCAGGCTTCGGCCAAGCGCTTCCGGAAGATCGCAACGATCGCGATTCTCCGGAAGCCGAGAGCCGGAAGCCGGAAGCCGACTTATGGACACATTCCAACTCGAAATCGTGACGCCGGAAAAGAAAGTGGTCGACACCGCCGCCACCGAAGCGCAGATTCCCGGCAAGAATGGCTACCTCGGCGTGCTTCCCGGCCACGCGCCGCTCATCACCGAACTCGCCATCGGCGAAGTTACATACCGTGCCGGAGGCGAGGAGCAGCGCCTCGCCGTCGCCTGGGGATTTGCTGAAGTTCTCCCCGACAGAGTCACCATCCTCACCGAAACCGCCGAGCGCCCCAACGAAGTAAATGTAGAACGCGCCCGCAAAGCCAAAGAACTCGCCGAGCAGCGCCTCACCAGCGGCGACACCAACGTCGATGTGGAGCAAGCGTTAGCCTCGCAGAAAAAAGCCGAGACGCGATTGGAAGTCGCCGGGCAGAAATCGTAACTCCATCAGCTCGAACTCCATTACGGAGTAATCCATGCGTCCTTATTCGGTTGTGTTCCGTCTGCTTTCTCCGATAATTGCGCTCGCCGCATTCTCTACAGCGCAACAACCGAAACCCGCGCCGCCTCCGCCTTCACCCGCACCCATCGTTTCTCCCGAAGTGCATCCTGACGGCTCTGCAACCTTCCGCTTTCGCGCACCTGACGCCCAGGAAGTAAAGCTAGCGCGCGAAGGGGCAGAGGCGGTGGCGATGCAAAAAGATGATCAAGGCGTCTGGACCATAACCACCACGCCCCTGGCTCCCAACTATTATGGCTACTCGTTTGTAGCCGATGGCGTACGCCTCATCGATCCCTCAAATGCGCTGCTGCAGCCGAATCTGCTTTCTACTGAAAGCATGGTGCACATCCCCGGGCCACCGGCGCTGCCGTGGGAGTTGAACGATGTCCCGCACGGCGAGATTCACCATCACTTCTACAAATCCTCCGTCGCCAATGACGACCGCGATTACTACGTCTATACGCCGCCGGCCTACGACCCGAAAGCAAAGAAAAAGTATCCCGTCCTCTATCTCCTTCACGGTTACAGCGACGACGCCAGCGGATGGACTTCCGTCGGCCGCGCCAACATCATTCTCGACAATCTGATCGCGCAAGGAAAAGCCAGGCCAATGATCGTAGTCATGCCGCTCGGCTACGGCACCATGGAGATGATTCGGCATTCCTGGAACGCGTGGGACGATCACGCATTGCGCGACACAAACTTTAAAGAGTTTGCTGAGGCGCTGCTCACCGAAGTCATGCCGCAAGTCGAGCGCGAATACCGGATTAGCAAAGACCGCAACTCCCGCGCCATCGCAGGCCTCTCGATGGGCGGCTCGGAGTCGCTTCTCACCGGCCTGAATCATCTCGACAAATTTTCCTGGATCGGCGCCTTCAGCTCCGGAGGCATCTCCGAAGACTTTGCGAAAGATTTTCCTGCACTCGATTCCAAAGCCAACCAGCAACTGCATCTTCTATGGATTGCCTGCGGCACAGACGATCACCTGATCATGCTCAACCGCAATCTGCGAGAGTGGTTGAAAACGAAGGGCGTGAATCACACCGACATCGAAACTCCCGGCATGCACACCTGGATGGTTTGGCGAAGAAACCTGGCAGAATTCGCAACCCTAATATTTCAATAGACGTGACGAGAAGCTCACCGTGTCTGCAGCGAATCCCGATTCTCCGACGGCACATACTTCACCGCCGCCGTCCGCTCCAGCTTATCCCACGCGAATCTTCGTCCTTCCAGCGCCCGCTTCAGCGTCTTGAAAAGCACTATCGAGAATAACTGACGGTAGGCAAATCGCTGCAGCCATACCTGGCTCAGCAGCCACACATCTTCTTTATCGTCAGGACGCCTTCGCTCCAGCGCGAACGCCAGCGCCGACGCTATAAAATCGATTACCAGGAAGGCAAAGAAAAACGCTACCAGCTTGTGAAAGCTCGCCGGGTCGGTCGAATCCGGATGAAAATGTTTTTGAATGAAATACCAGATCGCGCCCACCGCGAACATGATATCGATCAGCGGCGAAACCAGTGGCAGCAAAATCTGGAAGATCACAATGTTCGGCAGCGCCACAAATCCCAAAGCGCCTTTCCGCGCGAATACTTCACTGTGCTTGTACACTGCCTGCAAAATTCCGAACGACCAGCGAAACCTCTGCCGCATCAACCCGTTCGCATTTGTCGGAGCCTCGGTGTACGCCAGCGCCATATCTTCGTACTCTACGCGATAGCCGCGTCGCAGCAGCGCCATCGTCAAATCGGCGTCTTCCGCAACCGTATCCGTCTGGTAGCCGCCCGCCTCGCGCACTGCTGAAACCCGCCACGCACCAATCGCTCCCGGCACCACACTCACCGCACCCAGCACATCCAACGCGCGCCTCTCAAAATTCTGGCTGGTAATGTATTCCAGCGCCTGCCAGCGCGTCCACAAATTCACCCGGTTCCCAACTTTCGCATTGCCCGCGATCGCTCCAACTTTCGGATTAATAAAATGCGGCACCAGTCTCGAAATCGCATCGCTGGCAATAATCGTATCCGCGTCGATCCCCACAAAAAGTTCGGCATCCAGAATATGCTCGATCCCGTAATTCAGAGCAGCCGCTTTGCCCGCGTTTGCCTTCGTCAGGATCAAAACTTTTCCTTCCGCTTCTTCTCTCGCAAACGTCGCCTTCGCCACTTCCAGGGTGCGGTCGCGCGATCCGTCGTCGATCACGATCACGCGCAGGTTGGGATAATTCGAATTCAACGCTGCCCGCACCGTCCGTTCAATCACTTTCTCTTCGTTATAAGCCGGAATCAGCACCGCAACCTTCGGCTTATATGACGCGACTTCCGCAGGCTTGCCGAAGATTTTCTCCTGCACGCGGTCGTACACCGCCGCCGCTCCAATAAATAGCAGCCGCCCGGTCATCAAAACGTCGCCAACAAAAAAGACCCACGCGATACCAACCACGGCAATGTCAAACATCCAAAAGCCCAGCCGGTCAAGGCTTGCCGCCCAGCGTTGGCCCCTCGGCAATGGAGCCATCACGTCGGCCCGCTGTTTGCCAAGCAACTCGTATACCGGCGCAATCTCATATCCCCGCGCCCGAATACCGGCGATGATCATCGGCAATGCGCGCACTGTCTCCGCGCGATTGCCTCCGCCATCGTGCAGCAGCACAACGTTTCCGCAGCGCAAATCGTTTACTCCGCAAGGCGGCAAATGCGCCAGCACATAACTCGAGATCTGCTCCGCCGAGTGCCGCGGATTGCTGCTCCAGTCGTTGGGATCGATCCGGTTTCCCACCGTCGTGTAGCCCATGTCTTGCGCAATTTCAAGCGGCTTCACCTGGTCCGCCGTATCCGGTTCTTCATCAATCGCGTACGGCGGGCGCATCAGCGTGGCCCGCACTCCCACCAGGCTCGCAAAAAGCCGCTCCGTCAAGTTCAATTCCACCTTCATGTAAGCTGGCGAAATGTTGCTCACATCGGGATGCGTAAACGTATGATTCCCAATGGTGTTGCCCTCAGCGTAGATCCGCTTCGCCAGTCCCGAAAATTTATCGGTCTGAATGCCGATCAGAAAAAATGTCGCCGTCGCGTGCTCCCGCTTCAGCACATCCAGAATCTTCGGAGTCCACTGAGGGTCGGGTCCATCGTCAAAGGTCAACGCAACTTTATTTGGACTGTACCCGTAACGCCCCACCCGATACGGTTCGGGTAGCGAATCGAAATTCTCGTCGGTAATCAGCTTCGTATTCGGATCGATCGTCAGTTCGCGAGTGCCGGGTGTCGGCCGGTCTTCAATCCGCAAAATCTCGCCCTGCCCCTCCATGTCCACATCCTGCCCTGGAGGCACATTCTTCAGCTTCGCCGCCGCACCCGCGTCGCCGGGAACATCCCAAACTCGCCACAGCGTTCGGTCCTCGCCGCCCAGCTTCCACAACGCGAATGTCTGGATTCCCAGCGTCTGCGCCGCCCGCATGTGATTCAGCGCCGTCACCGCATCCAGAAACCACACATCGTGCCGCAAGCTGCGTTCATCCAGGTAACTGAAATGCGGATTCAACGCATCGTCATCGAACGTCACATCTTCTTCTGAATCCCGCGCCGCCAGCCACGCCTCCTGTACCGACACGCTGCGATCCTTCGCATCCTCCGGCAGCTTGCCTTTCTTCGGCTTCAACACCCAGTCATACCCGTAATTGGCGATCGCGCAAATCAGCTTGTCGTGCGGAATCGCCTTCACCGCAAACTTCAGATTCTCCACAAACCAATCTTGCGATGCGACTGGCCCCGGCGCACCTCCCGGAAAATGCTCGTCATAATTCATCACGACTACGCCATCCGCCGCCGCCGCGATCGCGAGGTAATCGAACTCGTCGTTGTGCGCGGGCACGCTCACATACAGCTTCATATCGTGCGCATGCAGGTCGGACGAAAGTTCCTTCAACAAAGCCACATAACCCGGCTGCCCAACCTTCGGGAATGCTTCAAAATCCACCATCAGCCCGCGAAAATGATCCGAAGCAAGATACAGGCCCACCTGCCGGCGAAATGCCGCGCGCGCCCCGGGATCGTTCAAAAAATCCGTAATCCCTGCCACCCAGTCCGTCCCATCGAAGTTGTTCACCATCGGGAAAACTTCCATAGAGCTGTCTTCGCTCTTCAGCAGCGGCATCACGCGGTCGTCGACCTGGCGCACGTGGTCGTTCTGCACCACGTCATAAAATTTGTTGGTCTGGTCGTCCACCGCCTGCAGGCGCCCGTCGGCGCTGAGCACGTGCAGCCAGTCGGGATAGAGCAGATCGATTTGCCGCGAAAAATCGCGCAGGGAAGAGAAGCTGGCCGCATCCCAGGGAACGTAGAACGCCGCCCGGATGCCTTCCTCCTGGTTCAACTTCACTTCGGAAGGTGCGAGCTTTGACTTTCGGTGAGAGCGCAAGGCCAGCTTTTTCAGCCGATCGCGCGCCTTATCTTTCTCGTTTTCCTTCAACGCCCGGAAGGCCCGCTTCTGAGGAGAAAATAGCAGCTCCGGCAGGTGCTCATCGCGCAGCGTCGTGTAAACGAAAAAAATCACCAGCGCCGAAATCGCCGCTACCAGCACATCGACGAATCTTCTCAGGCGCTTCCAGCGAGCTCGTTCTGGATCGTAAAAGACAGGTTCTGCCATGAAGGGATATCACTGTATCGTAAGCTGCCCGCGCTAGACGGTCAATTCGGAGAAGCCCGTAAAGCCTGCGCCAATCTGCGACAAAGCCGCCCTACCCTGTGCCACTCTGTGCCCCCTGTGGTGAAGGGTTTTCCTTAGTGGACCTTTGTGCCCTTAGTGGTCGAAAGTTTTTAACTCAACCTTGCCTAAAAACTCCCGCAACTCCCCCGGCAACTCGCTCTTCAAAGCCACCACCACCCCGGTTCGCGGATGCCGAAACTCGAGCTCTGCCGCATGGAGAAAATTCCTTTGCAGCACGGTTACCGCATTCTTACCGCGAGCCTGTTTCGGTGCCCCATACAACGTATCCCCCACCACCGGATGCCCCATCCCCGCCACATGCACCCGAATCTGGTGCGTGCGCCCGGTATCGATCTTCACCTCGAGCAGGCTGAATTTTCCAAAACGAGTGTCCAGCCTCCGCGCCACGCGATAGTGCGTCACGGCCGTGCGTCCGCCCTCTCCCTTGGTCGTCATCCGGGTCCGCCGGACCGGGTCGCGGCGGATGCTCTGATTCAGCGTCCCTGAATCTTTTTTTACCCAGCCGTGCACCAGCGTTACGTATTTTTTCTTTACTTCACGCGCCGCAAACTGCGCGCCCAGCTTGGCGTGTGCCTCATCATTCTTGGCCACAATGATCAGCCCGCTCGTCTCTTTATCCAGGCGGTGCACAATCCCCGGCCGTAACACCCCGCCCACTCCCGACAAACTCTTCAAATGATGCAGCACCGCATTGACCAGCGTTCCGCGATTGCGCGCCTCTTCCGTCGCCCCGGCCCCGGCATGAACCATCATGCCCGCCGGCTTGTCGATGACCGCCAGGTCGTCATCTTCATAAACGATAGTCAGCGGAATCTCCTCGGCGATGGCCTTGAGCGGCGCGCGCTGCGCCTCTCCCAACACGCTAATGCGCTCACCGCCGCGCAGTTTTAGCGAAGCCTTCGCCGCCGCTTCATTCACCAGCACAAGCGCGCCGACAATCATCTCCTGCACCCGGGCCCGGCTGACGGCATTGAGTTGCGCCGCCAGAAACGAATCCAGCCGCTTGCCCGCATCTTCATCAGGAACTGAAATATGAATTGGAAATGATTCCGCCATCCGCTGCGAAGGATACTACATGCCGCGTATCGCTCGTCGAGCGGGAAAAGGGATGCGCCCGGGGGCGTCCCCCCGGGCTACGCCCCTGGGGAGGGCCCCGGCATCCGAAGAATGTTCTCTTCGGAATCTTTACATTTTGATTGGCTTAGTAACGATTCTGCTTGATCCAGAGAGCGACTTGCTCCTCCACCGAAAAGCGATGTTCCGGCGAGGCCAGAAATTTCGATTCCAGGGAAAAAGCATGCACTTCGAGCGGCACCGAAAAATACAGTTTCGTTTTGGCGAAGCTTCGCACAAACATCTGGCAATACCGCTCCAGTCCCAGCAATTCAAACTGGACGGCGTGCACCAGCGCGTGAAACAGGCTGCGCAGGGTGGGACCTTCGTGAAAAACCAGCACATCGATGAGCGTCAGTCCAGGCATGTGCGTCACCTCGGGCAGGTTCACAAAGCCAAAGGCTCGGGCCTCTTCGTAAAAAGGAGGATTGGGAAGACGCGAAGCATCGAGTTCCGCCAGGCGGACGCGCTCCAGCGTTTCGCCCGAAAAATAAGGCCACATCAGCGCCTTCTGATGTTTCTCCAGCGGCGACGCCGAGAGCATGAATTGGTCGCGCTGTTCGCGCAGATACAATGCCACTCTCTCCGCGAAACCGTTGATGTGCTCCTCGGTCGGGGAGGGCTGTGGGGCTGGCGGGAGGGGTTCGCTGGTGGCGATTTTTTCTTCGATGGACGTGTAGTATTGGCTGAGTGCCGTGGCCGCTCTCGCCGATTTGCGCAGCACGTCGCGCTGTCCGAAGCGCGCCAGATCCTCCATCGTAAACTTCAGCCTGAGCTGATGAGTGGCGCACTCGGCGCTCAGCAATTCCAGCTGGGCGTGGCGCAAATCGGAATTCATATTGACGATCGCCACGCGATCGTCAGGCTTCTCCCACGAAAACATCTGGCAAACTCCTTGCGATTAAAATGCCGGAAGGGTCCCAAGTGCGTTAACTTTTATAAGTTATACCATGTAATGTTAACACTGTCAACGAATAAAAATATGGCTGGGAGCCGCTGGGAGCGGGGGGGATCGGCAGAGACTTGCTTATTAACATTACGCTGTTATATATACAGTGTATACGTTATCAAGCCGCGTACGCGAAAGGAACCCATGCCCCGGCATCCGGATCCCGAACTCGAAGGTCGAATCTTGAATGCGGCACACAAACTCTGGAAGCGCGGCGGTGATGAGGCGCTCACGCTGCGCAGCGTTGCCCGCGAAGCCGGAACCAATACTCCCGCGGTATACCGCCGCTTTCAGGACCGCGATGCCATTATTCGTGCCCTGATACAACGCGTCCGCCTCAATCTGGCGGAGTTGCTGGAAGAAGCCTCGTCCCCCGAGGAGGGTTGCGAGCGCTACCTCGAGTACGCCCTCAGCCACCCACACGAATACGAGCTTTTTTTTCATTACAACTACCAGATGGATCATTCTCTTCAGGCCCGTCGCGCCGGCATCAACGTGCGCCGGCCCGCTCGCGATGCATTCCAGTCCAAGCTGGCAGAAAAACTTGGCGGATCTGCCGCCGACCACGAGAATCTCATGATGTCCGTGTGGATGCTGGTCCACGGAGCCGCCATGTTGCTTATTTCGAAATCAATTGAGCCGAAGGATGCGGAACTGGCGCGCGCTGCTTTCACTCGCTCCGTCCGCGCGCTGCTCAATGATGCCGCCCAAACCCGACGCGGCTGAAGGGGACGCGCGAGGCCCTCGCCGCCTAGGGTGCGCCACTTCTCGCCCCCTTTTTGCGAGAAGTTGGATTCCGCAGCCAAGTCCGTCTAATCGCTGGACCTTCGCGGGATGGGCAAGCGTTCCATTCCGAAGCAAGCTTGCTATATACAGGTCAAGACTTTCCCGGAAATCGCGCCGAACTTGTGGGATGGAACGCGCTTAACTCGCCGCGCGGGCTGCGGAAGGGTGGAAGAACTGCCTGTGCCCGCTATTGTGAAGGATCTTCCTAAAAAACATAATCGCGAGTCAGTCGAGAAGCTTGCTACCGCGTGGCGCCCACCGGCTCGGAGGCGACGTTCTTGGCCCCCGGGCGCAGCCACCAGATAATCCCTCCGCCAATCACCAGGCCAATCGCGATCAACTGAGTGCCCGACATCATTCCGCCAAACACGGTCCCGCGGCCTGGATCGTCGCGGATGAACTCCAGAAAGAATCGCGCTACACCATAGATGAACAGGAACGCGCCAAACACCTGGCCATCGAACTTGCGCCGCTTCAGCAGCCACATCAGAAAAATAAAATTTGCAAGCTCGACCGCAGCTTCAAACAACTGCGTCGGCTCCAGCGGAATGTTCAGCGGCGTTCCCGTAATCTGGTTCGCCAGCGGATTGTGAAACGTCACTCCCCACCAATGATGCGTCTCTTTCCCGTAGCAGCATCCCGCCGCAAAACATCCCAACCGGCCGATTGCATGCCCTATCGCCAGCCCCGGAGCGAACGCGTCGCACGTTCCCAGTGCCGGCATATGGTAGCGGCGCACGTACCACCACGCCGCCGCAAATGCCGCCAGCAATCCGCCGGAAAAAACTCCGCCAGCTTGTAGCGTGGTCACGCTGAAAATTTCTGAAAGGTGCGTCTGGTAGTAGCCCCACTCGTTGATCACATAGAGCACCTTCGCTCCCGCAATCCCAGCCAGCACCACCAGAATTCCAAGGTTCCAGGCCTTCTCGCCGTCAATGCCCAGCCGCTCAGAGTTGCGCACACTGATCCACAAGCCGAGCAGCACTCCCATAGAAACCAGGAAGCCATACGTCGGCAAAAAAAACCGTCCGAAATGCACTAATTGGGGATACACAGTTTAATTGGATGCACAACCTGAGGAATTTGTTCCTGAACCAGTGTAGCAGGGAGGTTCGACCGTCGGAAACACGGGGGATCTACGTGCAGTGTCGTAGTCGTGTGTCGCTCAACGTTTAGGACACTGCCGACATACGTGAAGCACGAAGACCCATAAAGCACCGTGGAAGAGCGGCGCTTCAGCGCCGGTCAGCCGGCCAATGCGAGCGGGCTTCAGCCCCCGCTCTTCACAGGATGCTGAAAGCACAACTGATATCCGTCCGGATCGACTACGGTGATCTGCCTCATTCCATACCTCTGGGTCACCGGCTCGCTCACCATCACGCCCTTCGACCGTAAATCGTTCCACGCCTCATCCACGTTCTCGCAGCCGAAGTACAGCGTCATATCGCCATGCCCGGCAAGCCGGTCCACAGGAACCTTGGCCGGCCGCTCGCCGTCCGACTCGTACATGGTGTTCAACATCAGTTCCACTTCGCCCAGGCGAAGCAGCGCCCAGTGAAAGCGCTCTCCGGGCTGCGATTGCATGACAATCTCAAATCCAATCTTTTCCCGATAGAACTCCGCTGACGTCGGCATGTCGTAGACCTGCAGCAATGGCGTGAGGCTCGAAACCTTGAGGGGCATCGTCATCGCCTATCTGGAAATCACCTCAGAAGGAAGCGCAGGATCCAAATCAAAAGAAACGCGGCAAAAACGTAAGCGGAGGAAGGCTTGCGCTAAGCCCTCTTTGCGGGAGATAAATCAAGCCGACCCACTGTGCCGTGTGACGGGCCGAGAATGAACCCGTCGGTAGACGTTGGGAACCCGCCGAGACCCTTTAGGCATCTCCGCATGGCGGAGCGCTGCACACCGGATCCTAGTTCGAGTCGAGTCCCCGTTCATTCAGCATTGGTTCAAAAATCGGTTACCGTCATCACCAACCCCGCAGGTCGGCTTTCACTGGTAATGCTAGGAGAACTTGCCGCATCTTAGCAATAGCAAGTCCTGAAATAGTTGGCAGGACACTTGCTACCAAAGTAATCAAACCCCTGCACTCTGCTCTTGCAATCTCAGTCGCGCACGCCTTCGGCATAGTCCTCGGCGCCAATACACAGTCCGTGTATACTCTGTTCGCCAAATAAAAGGGTCTGGTTTTTTCCCCCAATATCGGGCCGGACTCGGGCAGAGGTTAGCAGATGCCCAAGCGTCGCACATTCGCGATCGCAGCCGGGACAACCCTGCTTGTCGCCAACATCGTCGTACTAGCGGTTCGTTACGGGAGTAGCACTGCCTCCCTTATAGGGGATTGGATTGATATGGCGGCGCCGCTCGTGGCCGCTATCGCCTGCTGGTCCACTTCCATCCACGCAGGGCCCTTTGGCCGGCGCGTCTGGCGCCTGGTTTCCTTCTCGGCGTTTCTGGTTTTCGTAGGCCAGGCCCTCTTCACCTATTCCTACGACTATCTGCACACCCCCTTCGGAACCATCTGGCCCAGTGACGTCCTCCTCTTCTTCTGGGTCGTTCCCGCGATGATGACTCTGTTCCTCAGCCCACACGATCGCGACAAGGGCCTTCGTTGGCTGCGCCTCTGCGATTTCGTGCAGGTATGCACTCTCGTGTTGGTCGTCGAGTTGTCGCAGCTTTATGTTCCTTCCCGCTGGGTGATGGCCGGGAGATCGATGGAGGTCCGCACTTTCCATGTGGGGGTCGTATTCTTTGCATTCCTGGCGCTAAGTTTTCTGCTGCGCGGTGGGCTTAGCGAAAACCGGACTGCGCGCGCCTACTTCCTGCGGATGGGCGGCTTCTTTGTTGTCTACGGCTGCGTGCTCAACGCTACCCTTTTCGCCGTGGCTTCAGGAAATTACCAGCAAGGCACCTGGACCGATCTTCTCTGGACGATCAGCTATTGCGTCTTAATCGTAATCGCAGCTGCCTGGGATGAAAACGAACAGGATGCTGGCGTCGCCGATTCCCCTTCCCGCGGCCTAGAGATCACGGCGCAGTTCACTCCTCTGCTCATTCCCGCGGTGGTCTTCTCTCTTGCCCTTCAGATTGCCCGCGAGCAGTTCTACGTCTCCGTCCTGCTGGTGCTGATCTCGTTTGCCGCGGCCAGTGGCCGCTTGTTTGTTGTCCAGCGCAGGTTGTTATCCAGCACGCTCGAACTGCAACGCAACCTGGCGCTTCTCCGCGGAATCACCGAAGGAACTACCGACTCTATCTTCGTCAAGGATCTGCAAGGCCGCTATTTAATGATCAACTCTGCCGGCGCCCGCCTGCTGGGACGCACCGTCAAAGAAGTGATTGGCCGGGATGACACCAACCTTTTCTCTGCCGAAACCGCCCGTGAAATCATGGCCGGGGACCGGAAGGTCGTCGAAGCCGGAAAAACTCAAACCTATGAGGAGATTGGAGCCGCGGCAGGCGTTTCCCGTACTTACTTATCCACCAAAGGTCCCTACCGCGATGTCCATGGCGAAACCGTAGGCTTGCTCGGCATTTGCCGCGATATTACGGATCGCAAACGCGCCGAAGAAGAGTCTCGCCAGTCCCAGCAGAAATTGCGCATTCACTTCGAGCACACCCCCCTCGCCGTCATCGAGTGGGATACTCAACTCCGAATCACAGAGTGGAGCCCTTCCGCCGAACGTGTCTTTGGATACACCCGTGCCGAGGCCATTGGTTGCGACGGAAGTTTTCTCGTTCCTTCCTCCATGCGGGAACATGTCGCCAAGATGGGCCAGGAGATTCTCAAACAAAAAGGTGGCACCCGCAGCGCCAATGATAACGTCACCAAGGACGGCCGAACGATCTCCTGCGAGTGGTACAACACGCCTCTGGTCGATGAATCCGGCAACCTGCTCGGCGTTGCCTCTTTAGTTCAGGACGTCACCGAGCGCGTCGCGCTCGAGGAGAAGTTGCGGCAATCGCAAAGGATGGAGGCCATCGGGCGAGTCGCGGGCGGCGTTGCCCACGACTTCAACAATCTTCTTACTGTCATCATGGGCTACAGCCAAATCTTAACGGACGGACTTCCTCCCGAAAACTCCCTGGCAGACGCTACCGTTCAAATCCGATCGGCCGCCAATCGCGCCGCCGGGATCACTCGCCAACTGCTGGCCTTCAGCCGGAAGCAGGTTCTCTCGCCCCGAGTGATCGATTTAAACAACGTCATGCTGAACCTCGACACCATGCTGCGGCGGCTGATCGGCGAAGATATCGAGGTCCTCACCGTTCCGGGCCGCGATCTGGGCACGGTCAAGGCCGATCCTGGGCAGGTCGAACAAATCATCATGAATCTCGCGCTGAATGCGCGCGACGCAATGCCCAACGGCGGAAAACTGACTCTGGAGACGGAGAATACCGAACTCGACAATATCTATGCCCGCAACCATGAACCGGTGCAGCCGGGACGCTACGTGATGCTCGCGTTGAGCGATACCGGGATCGGCATGAGTCCGGATATACAGTCTCAGATGTTCGAACCCTTCTTCACCACAAAAGAGGTCGGCAAAGGCACCGGCCTCGGGCTCTCGACGGTTTACGGCATCGTGAAACAGAGTGGCGGTTATATCTGGGTTTACAGCGAACTGGGTCACGGCACGACGTTCAAAATCTATCTTCCCCGCGTCGACCAGCCCGCGGAAGAGCTTCCCGCAGAGAAGCGGACGGCGAATGTGCAACGCGGAACTGAAACCATCCTATTAGTGGAGGATGACGCGCAGCTTCGGCAACTCGCTTCCGGCATCCTAGGCCACTGTGGCTACCGGGTTTTGGCCGCCGCTAGCAGCGACGAAGGCCTCGCCCTATGCCGCGAGAATCAGCGCGATATCCACCTGTTGATCACCGATGTAGTGATGCCGGGCCTGAATGGCCGCGAACTCGCCGAACGAGTCTCCGAGATTTGCCCCAACGCCAAAGTTCTGTACATCTCCGGCTACACCAGCAACGCCATCGTCCACTATGGCGTGCTGGATGCCGGCCTGTGGTTCCTCCCCAAGCCTTTTTCGCTCTCCTCATTGATCGCAAAGGTGAGAGAGGTGCTCGATTCAAGCCCCGAAGCCCTGCAACAAGGCCAGACCGACTAATCATCTGCGTGTGGGGAGACGGCTGTGAGGAAAATGGTTGTGGGGAGCGGGCGGTCCAGCCTATCCTGCCTTGCGCTTTTCGCCCAGTACTTCATCCAGCGCATCTGCCAATAGATGCGCCCGCTTCTGGTAATCGGTTGCGCCGCTTTCCTGCCTGCGCTGCAACAGATGATACTCATCGGCGATGTTCAGCGCAGCCAGCACTGCAAGCCGCACCGTGTCGATGGTGTTCGTCGCCTCGGCGACGGCGCGCATCTTCCCGTCGACATACTCCGCCAGCTTCAAAATGTATTCCGGATCCGATCCCCGCAGGTTATAGGCCTGATCGAAAATCTCCACCCGCACGCTGCCGTTTTGCGCATCCTTCAATGTGGAATCCTTTGTCGCGGTAGCCATAGAACCTAGCCTTCACTCATAAAATCGAAATCCAGCAGTCCATAAACTCGTTAGACTCGTTGTCATTCCGAGCAAAGCGAGGAACCTTGGTTTTGTTTCCCTCGCCACGAACCGACTATCCGCCGCGATGCCGGCCGGAAGCCGGAAAGCGGAAGCAGGAAACTTAACTCGCCCGCTCCTCCGCAATCGAATCAATCTGCTCCAGCATCTTTTCCACCCGGCCGCGAATCTCTTCGCGCTCTTTTTTCAACTGCACCGTCTCGCGCCGCAGCGTCACCAACTGCTCCTCGCGCTCTTCCAACTGCTGCCGCACCCGCTGCGCGTCGCGCTCTGCCGCGGCCTGCCCCTGCCGCGCCGCTTTGTACATTTCTATGGTGCGATAAACTTTTTCTTCCAGCGACTGAAAATCGTCCGCCGGAACCTGTTCGGTTACCCGTTCCACTGCGTCCACCGCCATGATTGCACTTTTTCCCGGAAGGATTTCAAAACTTTCCCCGAAGTATACTCCACCTGCGTGTGAACCCGGCATGGCCCAAAAGTGCAGCCGCGTTTCGACTTCGCTATAATTTTTGTATGAAACATCCACAGCTCTATCTCATCGCTCTGTCCGCCGTTCTGGTTTTCGCCGCGCTGCCCAGCGCCGCCAAAACTGTAGTAGAACTCAAAGATTCTCAAGGCAAAGCCGTAGGATCGGTCATTCTCACCCAGCAGGGAACAGGTGTCGCGCTGCAGCTTCACCTCCACGGCCTCCCGCCGGGTGAACACGCGATCCACTTCCATCAGAATCCCAAGTGCGCCGGACCGGATTTTAAATCCGCCGGCTCGCACTTCAATCCCGATGGGAAAAAGCACGGATTCGACAATCCCGAAGGCCATCACGCCGGCGATATTAAAAATTTCACCGTCGACGCCAAAGGCAAAGCCAACGCGAAGCTCGAGGACCAGGACGTAAACCTTGGCAGCGACGCGCACTCGCTTTTCACCAACGGCGGTACTGCGATCATCATCCATGCCAAAGCCGACGACTACAAAACCGATCCGGCCGGCGACTCTGGCGACCGCATCGCCTGCGGCACTGTCACGAAGTAGCGATTCAGTCCCCGCAGGCTCCTTTCCGTCTTGAGCGCAGTATGGGCTTCGCGAAAGCCAAGCCCATACGAAATTCAAGGAATCCCAGGCCGCGGCTCAATTCCCCGTCCGCGCGGGGCTACGATCAGGCCGTCTATTCCGGGACGGGAAGCCTATATTTCCTTACCAAAGGTCTAATGCAGGAAGGCGATGGCGGCGATGACGATCGCCACGGCGAGTAATGCGATGAGGACATACTTGTTTGCGGAGAACCAGGATTCGGATGGCGCGTTGGAGGATTGGAATATGGTGGAGAGATCTGGGATAGGAATCTCTTCGGCGGATTTGTTAGCGAGATTTGGCGACGGTTGAGGGGCATCGACCGGAGCGAGTGGCGGTGATGAAACAGTCAAAGCGGCCGGCGCGGAGGTTCTCGGAGCTTTGGCGGGAGCGGGTTCAGGTTTTGAGCGTTCGGCGGGTTTGGGCGGAACAGGGGCTGCATCGGAGGGCTTTTGAGAAGTTAGGCCGGATACTGTTTTTGCCGATGCAGGCGTGGCGGCGGTTGCGGCGGGCTTGGTGAGGGGCTGGCCGCGCCATTGTTTTTCTTCGCATTCGACGCAGTGGGTGCGGCCTTGAGACACGGGGAATCCGCACGCCTGACACTTCTGCAGATTTCTCAGGCCGGGAGGAACCCGAGCGGATTCGGCTGAGGGGGTGGCCGGCGCGGATTCGGAGTGGGTGGCAAGGGACCAGAATCTGGGTTTTGTTGGGGAAGCAGCGGGCGGTTGGTTTTCGGGCTCGACTTCTTGTGGTTTGAGTGGGTCCGCGATCGGTTCAGCTTTTTCGGCGAGGCTGGGTTCAGCGCCCGAGGTCGAGACATCCTGCATTGAGGGCAGGGTAACGACGGGCGCAGGCGTGGCCGGGGAGGTTGCGGCGGGGGCAGGATGCGCAGAGATATCTTTTTCGCCGGGAGGAATTTGCTCAACGCTCACAGCGCTTGTTCCAGCACTTGGCGATGGTTGGGGTTCGGCGATCACTACGGGAGCGTCAGCTTCCTGGGCCGATGGCATCGACTGCGCGAGGACCGCATGCTTGACGGCGTGTTCGACCAACTCGCTGAGGCGGCGCAGGGCGGAGAGGTCGCGCTCTTCGAAGGCGCGGGGCTTGCCGGAGAGAAGCTCGAAGACGCCGAGGGTTTGATCGTCGCTGACGATGGGCATGACGACGACGGAGGCGATGCCGAGGCGGCGGCAGACCTCGTGATTCACGCGAGAGTCGGAGGAAACATCATCACAACGCAGAAGCTGGCGCGTGCGCACGCTTTCGCCGGAGAGGCCGTAATCCATGGAGAGGATTGCGCCCAGTTCGGGCGCGTTGGAGCCGGCGCTGGCGCGGCAGAGCATGTCGTGATGGTCGCCGCGGCGGAGGGCGATGGCGGCTCCGCTAGCCGCGGTGATGTACTGGGCGCGCTCGGCGAGGAGTTGCAGGGCGGCGTCGAGATCGCGCTGTGCGAGATCTGCGAGGGAGCGGCGGTGATCTTCGGGGGCGGGCGTCGTCATAGCGCGTTCGCTTCGTTATGTCTTCGGCCGAGAAAAATCTTTACCACAGAGGGCACAGGGGAACACAGAGTTTTGAAGTGGTAATTGGAGTCTCGCGCGGAGCGGGGATGGTGTCAAGGGTGCGGGTAACACTTGTGGGAGATGGGAAGGAACAGCAGGTTCCTCGACTCGCAGATCGTCCGCTTCGCGAACGATCCTGCTTCGCTCGGAATGACAGCGATAGAAGGCGATCCGTGCAATTTGGGGCGAAGCACCCCTAACCCTTGCGCTGGCGGACGGCGGTGTTGGCTAGTTGGTTGGCTTCGGCATTGGCGGTGCGGGGCACATGGGAAATGGTGAAGGCCAGCGCGCGGGCTAGTTTGCGGCAGGTCCAGTGCAGGGAGTAGAGGCGGGAGCTGCGGCAGGAATATTCGCCACGCATCTGGCGGACGACGACCTGGGAATCGGAATAGACGTGCAGGGCTTTGGCTTTTGAAGTGACTGCATATTGCAGAGCTTCGAGCAGGGCCATGTATTCGGCGACGTTGTTATCCTGGTGGCCGATCCATTTGGCGATGCGGATGGGGCCGCTTTCGCAGCCGGCGATAATGACGCCAATGCCGGAGGGCCCGGGATTACCGAGAGAACCACCGTCTACGTAGGCCACAAGGTCTGACATCGGCGCTTCGATTCTACTATTAGCAAGATGCGCCGAGAATAATTGCGAGTCAAGACGATTTTGCGGTTCGCGGAGGATTTTGTTCCAGAAGGAGCACTGTGCAAGACTCTGTGAAAAACAAGTCCGAAATGAAATGGAAAATTCATAAGAGATTAAAAACGCGCAGCTTGCATTTGTAATTATCCACAGCCTGAAACTTTTCCATTGCACCGATAGTTTGCGTTGACTTTTGTGGAGCCTCTGTTAAGGTTGCATTCGTCGACGGTCGAAAGGGTTCGCGAAGTAAAATTCGCAAGTCCGAATAGACTGAGTGATCAGCCCGGTGAGGCAACTCGCGGGGCAGCCAAACCTGAAAAAACCGACGGCGCTGCGAGGTGCAGTTGGGGTTTGGGACTGTGAAAGCAGTGATCGCATCAAGGGGCTGTGACGGTACATGCGTCCACGCTGTTTAACTCCCTCGCAGGAGTTGGCGGCTAGAGCATAACCAATGTCACGGCCCTTTCAATTTCTTATCCCTCCTTGCCTTGATCCCTCGAGCTTTGAGATCCCAAATTTAAATTGTGGGCACACCTCCGCCCTCCGCCCTCGGCGTGATGCCTATGACGGCACCACGCGCGAGAGAGATTTATTTCGAGGGGACGGAGAGATCCTCAAGCGGAGTGCCTTTTTTGGCCACGTAGAAAGCCAGCGCCTTGGCTGGGGCGCTGCTGCTGGCATTCTTTACGTTGTGGACTTCTCCGGCAATGGTGGTGAAGGCTTCTCCGGGCATAAGAGTCTCGGCGGGCTTGCCCTGCGATTCGAAAATCACTGAACCTTCTTGGATGTAGACGATCTCATTGCCCGATTGCGTGTGGTTGCCGCTTTCGACGCCTGGCGGCAAAGTGCGTTCGACCAGAATCGCTTCCCAGTCGGGTGCGCCTTTCAGTTCAGTCCTCTGAAGAATTTTGCCGCCTTTCAAATGATCCTGAGCGACCAGCATGCCGCTGCCCAGCGTGACGCTGACGGCCAGTGCGATTGCAAACAAGAACAGGTTGATGCGCTGCATAGAGGCTCCTTTCAAGAGCGAGAGGATACTAGCACGCGTGGGAGCCGCTGGCGTTTCCCCTCGAATATTAAAGCTGGACGAATCCCAGAGTGGGAGTTCGAGGTTGATTTCGGGAATGGGGCGGAGGATAATCGTTTCGCTTCCGACCGCCGCTTGCCGTACACCCCTGCGCGGAAGGTCGATCCGAAATCCAAAACCGCGCCGCGGATTCGCTTCCCAGCATTTCTGCGAGGGTCGGGGAAATCGAGATCTGTTATGCCCATCCGAAAATGGTTCGCGCTTTCCAGCTTCACACTCTTTGTTTTTGCCATGGCGGCAGCTTTGGCTTGGTCGCAGCAATATACCGTCACTGACCTGGGAACGTTCTCCGGCGGCAGCGTGAGCCAGGGACAGACGGTGAACGTGGTGGGGCAGGTCGTCGGTTATGCACGCTTTGCCAACTACAACGCGCACGGATTTATCTGGACTGAGAAAAGCGGGCTGGTGGATTTGGGGTCGTTTCCTCCGGCGAGCAATTTCAGCGTGGCGCAGGGGATCAATTCACTGGGGCAGGTGGTGGGTTATTCCGACCACAGTGACTCGTTGAATCAGCGTGCCGTGCTGTGGAGCGGAGGGAAGTTCCGCGACCTGGGCACGCTACCGGGAGGGACCTCAAGCTTGGCGAATGCGATCAATGATCTGGGGGAGATCACAGGCTACTCCAATGGCGCACCCGGAGTGCATGCCGTTACGTGGGACAAAGAAGGTGGTATTCGGGATTTGAATGCGCTCTCGGGCGGATACAGCCAAGGCTTGGCAATTAATTTAGAAGGCGAGGTTGCGGGATTCTCGATTACGCTCGACGGCAAGTACCATGGAGTTTTATGGAGCAAGCCGTCGGGCATTCTGGCGCTGCCTTATCTTTCGGCGAAGGACACGTCGGCCTCGGCGAACGGGATTAATAATCTCGGGCAGGTTGTGGGCGGATCGGGAGACATCGCGGTAATTTGGCAGAACGATAGAAATCACACGGCCCAGAGTTTGGGCAATTTGCCGGGACAGACGTGGGGTACGGCGTTTGCGATCAACGATCAGACGCAGGTGGTGGGGTGGTCGGGGTTTATTGCGTTTGTTTGGAGTCCGGAGCAGGGGATGCAGAATTTGAACGCTTTGATTCCGAGCGATTCGGGATGGTCGTTGAGTTTGCCGACGGGAATTAATTCGCGAGGGCAGATTACCGGGCAGGGGACGATTAACGGGCAGCAGCATGGGTTTTTGCTGACGCCGGTGGAGTAGTGAGCTGCATTGCTCGTGACTGAGGCCGTCGTAAGCCCGGCAGAAAAGCAGGTTCCTCGACTTCGCAAGATCATCCGCTTCGCGGATGATCTTGCTTAGCTCGGAATGACAAAGACGTGGGAAGGCACCGTCCGAAACAGGGCTAGGCGGCGACTTCGCCGGCGATCATTTCGTCGACGAAGCACCAGATCCAGTTGTCTCCGGGCTCGATGGAGCGCATGACGGGATGGCTGCTGCTGCGAAAATGTTTGGTGGCGTGCTTGTTCTTGGAAGAGTCGCAGCAAGCTACATTTCCGCAGACCATGCAGAGGCGTAAGTGCACCCAGCGGTCGCCCATTTTGACGCATTCTTCGCAGGCGTGTGTGGTGGTGGTGGTGATTTTGATTTGATCGAGATGCTGGCATTTCTTCGACATGGGTGTTCTCCAATGCTTCAGGAGCCAAAGCCCCCAACAACAAAGCGACTAACTTCTCTCCAGCTCTTTGCGATTCCAATGCGCAAGATTTGCGGCGGCGTCGTAGGTGCTTTGCAGAAAGTTCAGTAGGGCGTCGTGTGGCGACGGGGCGCGGCGTAGGTCGTCGTACATCAAAAGAAATTCTTTGATCTGCGGATCGTAAAACGCTTCGGCGGGCTGGACTTTCTGCTCTGCAAGACCGGCGGGCTCGGGGGCGGCGTAGGCGTAGAAAGCGGCGCCCTTGATGTCTCCGCCGCCGGGCCAGAAGCCAGCGCTGATCACTTCATGAGAATAAGCTTCGCGAGTAACTGGATCGGCGCCCGCGCGCTCAGGAGCGCGGCGTCCGGAGAAGCGGGTTACGCACAGGTCGAAGCTTCCCCAGAAAAAATGCACGGGACTGTCTTTGCCGATGAAGCGGGCGCGGAATTCCTGAAAAACATTGTCGCAGAGAATCAGAATCTGCCAGAAACGGTGGGCCGATTTGGGGTCGTAGGAGGCGTGTTGCGTATCGCTCTCGAAGCGGATGGGATTGGGGATTTCGCAGGGCATGGTCCAGATTCTTACGTCGATGCCGAGAGCGTGCAGCGCAGACATGAACGCGGAGTAAAAATCGGCGACGGTTTGCGGCTTGAGCGCGAGAGTCTTTGACGGACCCCAGCTGGTTTTAATCTCGAGAATGTGGTCGATGAAGTCGAATTGGATTTCGAAGATTCCAGTTTTGTAAGGAATGGCAGAGGTGGTGAGGCCGCGGGCGTCGACGTAGAGCGCGACTTCCCACCAGTGATTGATGAGCGGGCTGAGGGCGAGGCGGACTTTGCCGACGATCTGCGTCCACATGTGGAGCGTGGCGTAGGTATCCTGCCAGGAGGACAGCAGGAGTTCGGGCCAGGGGTTTTGTGGATGCGCCGCCATAGGAATCTCGTGAAGATGGTAACACCGCGCTGGGGCTTTGGAGTCCATTTAGCAAATTCGCGATTTACGCGGCGCTGAAACATATTTTCTGAGATGGCTGCGAGTGCGGCGACAAGAATCTGTAGAAATTTCCGCGTTTATCGGCATTCTTGTTTTATAATCATTCTCATCCAACAATTAGTCTGTATTTCAGTGCAATCAGCTCACGAACAATTTCGCGAATTAGCATGGAAGTGCGGGCTTGCGGCCACGCATCAACGCCGGGTGATTTACGAGGCGGTGGTGGCCAAGCCGGGGCATCATTCGGTGGAGACCGTCTACGGCAAAGTACGGCGAAAAACTCCTTCGATTTCTCTGGCAACGGTGTACAACAACCTGCGGCTGTTTGTAGAGCACGGACTGCTGCGGGAAGTAAATCCACATACTTCCACACTGCTAGTGGAGGGCAATCTGAAGGCGCATCATCATCTGGTCTGCACCCGCTGCAAGGCGGTGCAGGACGTCGACGGCGACTTCATCAACTACAAAAAGTTGTCGCGGCAGGCGCCGCGGGGATTCAATTTAACTGCGCCGCTGGTGGAGGTATTTGGAGTTTGCCGGCAGTGCAGCACAAAGAAGTAAATGGTTTACGCAATATATATCAAGATTTGAAGGAAAAAACATTATGGAAAACACACTCGCAAATTCGTCGGGGAGCGTTTCCCCAGAGACCAAGGATAAGCACACCAAACCCGAAGGAAAGTGCCCGGTAGCGCACGGCGCACAGCAAGCGCGCACGAATGAGGATTGGTGGCCGAATCAGGTGAACCTGAGAGTGCTGCACCAGCACTCGCCAAAATCCGATCCGATGGGGAAAGAGTTCAATTATGCGGCCGAGTTCAAAACCCTCGACTTGAATGCGGTAATCAAAGACCTGCATGCGCTGATGACGGATTCGCAACCCTGGTGGCCAGCAGACTTTGGACACTACGGGCCGCTGTTTATCCGCATGGCATGGCACAGTGCGGGAACGTACCGCATTGGCGATGGCCGCGGCGGCGCGGGAGCTGGACAGCAGCGCTTCGCTCCGCTCAATAGCTGGCCGGATAACGTGAACCTTGATAAGGCGCGGCGGCTGTTGTGGCCGATCAAGCAGAAGTACGGGCGGAAAATTTCGTGGGCCGACCTGATGATTCTGGCGGGCAACGTCGCGCTCGAATCGATGGGCTTTAAGACGTTCGGTTTTGCGGGCGGGCGCGCGGACGTCTGGGAGCCGGAAGAGGAAATTTATTGGGGGCCTGAAGGCACGTGGCTGGCGGACGAGCGTTATAGCGGCGATCGGCAGCTCGAGAATCCGCTGGGCGCGGTGCAGATGGGATTGATCTATGTGAATCCGGAAGGGCCGAATGGAAAGCCGGATGCGATTGCCGCGGCGCGCGATATCCGGGAGACGTTCGCCCGTATGGCAATGAACGACGAGGAAACGGTTGCGCTGATTGCCGGCGGCCACACCTTCGGCAAGACCCACGGAGCCGGCGTTCCCGCCGATTATGTGGGCAACGAACCGGAGGGCGCCAACATTGAGGATCAAGGCTTTGGGTGGAAAAACAAACTCGGCAAAGGTCATAGCGGAGACACGATCGGCAGCGGACTGGAAGTGATTTGGACCACGACGCCGACGAAGTGGAGCAACAACTTTTTCACCAACCTGTTCAGCTACGAGTGGGAGCTGACGAAGAGCCCAGCCGGTGCGAATCAATGGACACCGAAAAATGGAGCAGGTGCCAGTACGGTGCCGGATGCGCACGATCCTGCGAAGCGTCACGCGCCCTCAATGCTGACCACGGACCTCGCGTTGCGCTTCGATCCTGCCTACGAAAAGATTTCACGGCGCTTCTACGAGCATCCGGAGCAGTTCGCGGATGCGTTTGCGCGGGCATGGTTCAAGCTGACGCACCGGGACATGGGGCCGATTCAGCGCTACCTTGGGCCATTCGTCCCGAAGGAGACGCTGGTTTGGCAGGATCCAATTCCCGCTGTGGATCATAAGTTGATCGATGAGCAGGACGCTGCTGCACTGAAGACGAGGATCCTCGCATCCGGATTGTCGATTTCAGAACTCGTCACTACGGCCTGGGCGGCGGCAGCGTCCTTCCGCGGTTCGGACAAGCGCGGTGGTGCGAACGGATCGCGCATTCGCCTGACGCCGCAAAAAAATTGGGAAGTGAACCAACCGGAGCAACTGGCGAAGGTTCTGCAGAAGCTGGAGGCGATCCAGAAGGAATTTAACGGCTCGCAATCCAACGGGAACAGAGGTAAGAAAGTTTCGCTGGCTGACCTGATCGTGCTCGGCGGCTGCGCAGCCGTCAAGGAAGCTGCGAAGAAGGCCGGACACGACGTGAAAATTCCTTTCACGCCGGGACGCACCGATGCTTCGCAAGAGCAGACTGACGTGCACTCGTTCGCGGTGATGGAGCCGGTCGCGGACGGGTTCCGCAACTATCTCCGCAGCGGACAGGTTTTGTCGGCTGAGGAGTTGCTGGTGGATCGGGCGCAGTTGCTGACGTTGACTGCACCTGAAATGACGGTGCTCATCGGTGGCCTGCGCGCGCTGAGTGCAAACTTTGGGCAGACCAAACACGGAGTGTTGACCAACCGGCCGGAGACGTTGACGAACGATTTCTTCGTCAACCTGCTCGACATGAATACGAAGTGGGAACATTCTGCGACTTCGGAAGGGGTATATGAGGGGCGCGATCGCGCGACCGGCAAAATTAAGTGGACGGCTACGCGCGTCGATTTGGTCTTCGGTTCGCACTCTCAACTGCGGGCGCTGGCGGAGGTCTATGCGTCGAACGACTCGAAAGAATCGTTTGTGAAGGACTTTGCGGCTGCGTGGAACAAGGTAATGAACCTTGATCGCTACGATGTTGTGTTCAACTAGGACCGAAACCTTTGATTCGGGCGAGCCTTTCGGGGCTCGCTTTTTATTTGGCGAAACGGGTAAAACCTTAACCACAGAAGACACAGGGGGAACACAGAGGAATCCACGAACCGTTGACCTGCGGCGCTTGACGGCGGGTGTAAGATGCACCGATAACCGAGGAGGCCTTCCATGCTGAAGGCAGTCAAGGCCCTTGGGTATGTGGTCGCCATTTTTTTAATCGTTTCCGCAGGGGTGGAGGCGATGGAAACGGCACCTCCTCCGCCGCAACCCGAAGCCGGGCCCCTGATCGGGCAGACACTCAGGCGTCTTTACGAATGCAGCAATTCGTACGGAGGCAAGGTGAGCCGTGCGATTCGAACGATGGAAATCATCGTTGCGGATGAACCAGCGTTTTATCAGCTACAAACCGATTCTTCCGATGAGTATCCCAGTTTTCTTTGGTACGCCGTATTGCTCGCGATCGTGTTGAGCGCGCTGGCAGCGTATTTGAGCCGGAGGAAAGGGTAGGGATGACATCGTCTGAGAAGTTCAGGCATCCCGACGGGATGCGTTCCTATGTTTTTCGTACCGGGCGGTGAACGCGCGGGGCTATTATCAGACGTCCCTGGCGGGACGTGAATGTTTCATTTCGCTTTACCACGCTCCCTCAAAAGTCAGTTCACTCCGCTTGCATATTTCTGCTCCTGTTCCCCGAGCGTTCTGGGGTTATCCGACTAGGATCATGAACTCTGAAAGAATCCGGTGTGCGGGTAGACTGAGGTGGGGCGGGGGCGAACTTTTATGGCAGCAGAGCTTCCTGATCACACCCACGAGGGCCGAACCCATGATGCCGGTGCACGAAGAACTGCTGCGGGAATTTCGGGAGTTTGCAGGGAGCGCACCCACAAGTAAAGCGGTGATGGAGCACATCGCGCGGCGCCTGCACGAAAAAATGACGCGCTACAACTGGGTGGGATTTTATCTGGTCGACCAGGCCGATAGTGGCGTGCTACTGGTGGGGCCGTACGCTGGCAGCTTCACGCCGAACGCGCGCATCCCGTTGAACAGCGGGTTGTGCGGGGCAGCGGCGAGCAGTGGAGACACCGTGGTGGTGCCGGATGTGTCGAAGGATTCGCGCTACCTGGCTGGGTCTCCGCTGGTGAAATCTGAAATTGTGGTGCCCATTTGTGTGAAGGGAAAGCTCGCTGCCGAACTGGATGTGGAGAGTTATTTTGTGGGGGCTTTTGCCGATGCTGAAAGAGGATTTGTCGAAGAGTGCGCCGGGGTGGTGGGGAAGTATTTGGAGAAGTGAGTGGTGGACGAGGGAATCCATACCGCAGCTTTGCGCCAGAACTTGATATCGCCTCGGCGAATGTTGGCTCATCGAAAGCCCATTCCCAGATTTTGTCGGATTGCCGATGGAAGGGGGATGGCGCGTGCGCGCACACGAGCATCCAAAGCCGGCTGGACGGCGGCGCTTACCCTTGGCCTTCGCGTTTGCGGAGGTAGTCGATGAACATTTGCTCGACGGGCTTGTCGTAAGCCATGAGTACGTGGCGGACAGTGCGTCCGCTGACAAAGTGGCAAACTTCTTCGGCAAGATTTTTGGCGTGATCGCCGGCGCGCTCGAGCGACTGGGTCATGAAGATGACTTGCAGGCTGGCCTGTCGAACGATGTTTTCAGGATTCTCGATGTGGCGAAGAAAGATGAGGTTGCGCAGGCGATCCATCTCGGAATCGGAGCGGAGAACGTCGACGGCCTTGCCAACGTCGCGGGCGGAGAATGCGTCGCCGACATCGCTGAGCATTTTTTCGAGAATGGTGGCCATGCGGGTTAGATCGCGCGTGTCTTCGGAGTCGATGCGGCCGGAGGCGGCTTGCGCGCTGTTGGCGAAGCTGAGCAGCAGGTCGCCGATGCGTTCGAGGCTGATCATGAACTTCATGCAGGCGAGGAGTTCGCGGGCCTGAGCAGGCTCGACTTCGGTAATGGCGGTGGTGACGGCGGTGTCGATTTCCATATCGAAGGTGTCGAGTTCGCGCTCGCGCAGGCGCAGTGTGTTGAGCAGAGGGGCGGAGCCAGTGGCGATACCTTCGGCAGCTGCTCCCGCGGCGGTGGTGGCGAGGCGGCAGGCTTCAATGGTGCGGCGCACGATGTGGTGGTGAGCCGGTTCTGGAGAAAGTCCTTCGGCGCGGGCAGTACTCATGAGGGGAAGCCTCGAGTCCGAGCAGGGGGTGGGCGGACTGATTCTACCTGATTTTGGTGCACTCATAACCAGAGAGTCAACGCCTAAGGATAAGATTTTTGCGTTGAGGTGCGGTTACGGGAAAGTGAATATTCGGTCATTTCTTGACGGCGGGGCCAGGGCGGCCTGCTTGGAAATGAGGCGCGCTGATTATTTGTGACGACCCTGCTTGGCGGCTTTGCGTTGCGCCTTCTGATATTTCTTCATGGCCTTGCGTTGCCGTTTGGCTTGCTTCTTGTTGTACTTTTGCTGCTGTTTGGCGGCGCGCTTAGCTTCCTGGCTGTTTTCTCCGATGCTGCGATTTTCGCGCTGGGCAGCAGCGGGAATGGCTGCGAGGGCGGCCAGAAGGAGTAAGGCGGCGAATCGTTTCATGGCTTTTGAGGAGATGCTTAGGAGATTCTACACGGAATTGGTGCGGGTTGGCGTGGGGGAAAACCGGTGGGGAGCACGGAAGTCACGGTGACAGAACCGCGACCACGGGGGCTCAAGCTCCAAGCGGGTGTGAGGTCGTTCGCGGCCCTGAAGGGCCGTTGTTCCCTTGTTACTGCATGCGGCATCTTGAAGGTTGATGAGGAGCCTCTCCCGGGTGCGTTCGCGGCCGTGCACGTTGGAGTGAAAAAAGTAGCCGGCTCCAATTGGAGCCGGCTACTCATAACGGCAGGGCGAGAATTATTGTGCGGTGAAAGTTACCGACTTCGACGTGTAATTGTCGAAGCTATCGACCACGACGAACGAAGCGGTGTGGGCGCCGGGTGTTAGGGTGGTCGTAACGTTCAGTTGATCTTCGAGGTTTTGTCCGACCTTCTTGTTGTCGATCCAGAGTTCCATACGCTTTGCGATGCCGTCGAAGGCGTTGCCGGATCCTTTGAAGGTGAAAGTACCCGGCACGGTTTCGCCTTTGGTGGGCGCACAGATGTTCGCGCCGAGTGCGTCGGCTTTGGGCGGTGGGCAGTTGACGACCCCGTTGTTGTTAAGCAGGACGAAAGCTCCGCCGCCCTCCTCTTCGTAGGGCGAATCCCAAGCGATGCCAATATCGTGGCGAGCGTCGCGGTTGAGATCGCGAACGAAGGGGAAATCTCCGTACTGGCCGTAGGCAGGCGCTTTCACCGCGGACTGGAAAGTTCCATTGCCGTTGCCGAGCATGTAGCGGGTGAGCGGTTCAATGCACTTGTCGCAAGTGAATACGCCGCCGGTCAAAACCACATCGTCAAGAAAATCGCCATTAAGATCGCCTGCGGCGATGTAATAGAACGGCCCGGTGACCGGCTGGGGCGTGCCCAACACCAGCTTCCCATTCGAATATCGCGCGGTGGTGACGTTATCCGTTTCGTTCGCGCCATAGGTGAGAAGTGCGAGGCTCTGGATGCGGTCATTGAAGAAGTCGCCGACGGCTAACCCTACGGCGTTGGGGAGGTTCGTAAGCAACGCATCTTGAAATGTGCCGTTGCCGTTGCCCAGGTATACAGCGAGTTGTGATGTGGAACCTGAAGTTATAACAGCGGTGACAACGGCCAGGTCCTGGTGGCCATCGGCGTTAAAGTCTCCCGCAACAACCTGATCTCCTCCATAGGGTAATGTCGCGGATGGCGTAAAGGTGCCGTCGCCTTTCCCCAGAAAGACCTGGATGGAACAGTTATTGGAGCTGTCACAGCCGGAGATTGCGATATCGGGGATGTGATCTCCGTTAAAGTCTGCCGCCGCGATGTAATAGTCGGCGATGTTGTTCGGAATGCCCTCACCGACCGTGAACGTGCCATCCCCGTTACCGAGCAGAATCGCGAGGGGAGTGCCAAAGCTGCAGCTATTGCAAGCGATCGCGATGTCTAGTTTTCCGTCACGATTAAAATCTGCGACCAGTGACTGAGTTCGATAAAAAAGGTTTAGATTTTGCGTCTGGGCGGCTGCGTACTTCCCCTCACCAACACCTTTATAGAACGAGATTGTAGTGGCGTTGATGGTGACCAGGTCGAGGATGCCATCGTTGTTGAAATCCCCGCTGACCATTGAGGCAGTGTCGTAGTCGCCGGAGCTGTATCCGGCTGAACCGAAGGTGATTTGCGCTGTGGCAGGTTGGATTGCGAAAGAGGTTAAAAACAGAGCGAAGCTGATGAGCGCAAGAGAGTGGCGAGACATAGAAACCTCACGGAGGCATAATTGAGCGGGCCACTGGGATGCCGGGCGAGTTGCGGGGGTTGGAGGGAGCGGGCCTGCCTACAGTGAAGCCCTTAGACGGCAGGCAGCGTGAAGAAGAAGATGGAGCCGTGGGCGAGTTCGCTTTCGGCGCGGATGGAGCCGCCGTGGGCGAGCATGATGTGTTTGGCGATGGCGAGGCCGAGGCCGGTGCCTCCGGATTCGCGGGAGCGGGCTTTATCGACGCGGTAGAAACGCTCGAAGAGCCGGGGTAGGTGCTCAGAAGCGATACCGCCGCCGAAATCCTGAACGAAAAATTCGACGGCATGAGGGAGGGCGCGAGCGCCGAGCACAATGCACGATGCGCCGTTGCGCGAGCCGTACTTTAAGGCGTTGTCGATGAGGTTCGAAAAAACCTGATGCACGGCTTCGCGATCGGCAAGCACGCGGGGAAGCTTGTGGATGGCGGAATCGTGAGCATCGAGAGCATTTTCGGTGGGCTGCGGATTGCGATTTGGAGCAGAGGATGTTTGCGTAGAGACGAAGGGAGAATCGAGGATTTGCAGTTCGACGCCGTGGGTGCGGGTGATTTCGCGGAAGCTCTCTTCGGCGTCGTGCAGCAGTTCGGCGGGGGGGACGGGATCGACGTCAAAACGAGTCTCGCCGGATTCGACGCGGGCCAGGGTGAGCAGATCTTCGGTGAGGCGCGACATGCGGGCAGAATTCTTGCGGATGATTTCAAGGAACTCACGAGCGGGAGCAATGGTTTCGGGGGAGCTATCCAGCAAAGTTTCGGCGTAGCCCTGAATGGAAGTGAGCGGGGTCCGCAGCTCGTGAGAGACGTTCGCGATAAAATCGCGGCGGGTTTTTTCGACGCGCTCGGTTTCGGTGAGGTCGCGGAGCACGGCGACGGCGCCGCCGTCGGGCAGGGGCGCGGCGGTGACGTCGAAGGCGCGTCCAGGAACGATGGAAGTGGCGCGCGCAGTTTTCACTTCGCGTGAGCTGCCAGCTTCTTTGACGGCGGCGAGGAAGTCGGGGTCGCGCACGGTTTCAACGACAGGCTGCTGCAAGCGCGTGCCCTGCGGAACCAGGCGGTTCATAGGCCGATTGGCCCACTGCACCAGGCCGTCGGCGCTGACGGCGATGACGGCGTCCTGCATGCTGTTGAGCAGGGTTTCAAGCTGGCGCTGGCTGGATTGCACGGCGGCGAAGCTTTGCTCGACGCGGCGGGCGGTTTTATCGATGGCGCCGGCGACCCGGCCGATTTCGTCCTGCGAGTTCTCGCGGATGCGGGCTTGCAGATCGCCTTCCGCGATGCGCGCGGCCACTTCCACGATGTGTTCGAGGCGGCGAGCGCTCCAGTGAGCGGCGATGGCAGCGACTACGAGCGCGAACAGGAATGCCAGGAGCGATGCCAGTTCAAGCCGGCGATGGACTTGCGTGGAGACGGCCTCGACGTCTGAAAGAGGATAGGCCATGCGCACCGCGCCGCCGGAGACGGGGACGGCGACGTAAAGAAATGGAATGCCGATGGTGGAGCTGCGGCGCTCATTGCTGCCGGTTTTTCCCGCGAGAGCAGCGGCGAACTCGGGGCGGGTGGCGTGATTCTCCATTCCGGCGGGGCTGGCTTCAGAATCAGCGAGCACCCGGCCGGTGGGATCGATGATGGTGACGCGGGCGCCGGCGGATTGACCTTCCTGTGCGGCGATATCGGCGAGGGAGTGGGTGCGGTCAGCTTCAACTCGGTGGGCGAGGAGGTGCGTCTTCTGGACGAGATTGCGCTCGATTTCGGCGCGCAGCGAGGCCTGCCAGACGCCGCCGATCATGATGTCGAAGATGATGGCGGCGGCCAGAATGACGATCAGGAATGCCGCCAGGAGCTTAAAGAAAACCGATTTTGTCACGCTTACTCTCTTTGGATATTGGGTAGTGGCGCAGTTTATTTTCCTTCGCGTTCCTGGCGATACGTTGTGCGTTTTGCGATTCGAGCTTTAAAGCTTTTGACCGCAAAGGGCGCAAAGAAAGTCGCGCAAAGTTCGCGAAGAAGAACGAGTACTCTGAAACTGCATCTCTACCGGATGTTGGCGCGGCGTGAAGCAGCAGCTCGCCAGAAGCGCGATCGTTGCTCGCAGGCTTTTTACTTTGGCGACTCGAACCTGTAGCCCGCGCCGCGCACCGTCTTAAGATAGCGCGGATTCTCAGGGTCGGGTTCGATTTTTTCGCGGATGCGGCGGACGTAGACGTCGACCGAGCGCGGAGTGACATAAGAAGTATCGCGCCAAACCGAGTCGAGTAGGTGGTCGCGGGAAAAGACGCGGCCAACGTGGCGGGCGAAATAGTCGAGCAGGCGGAATTCGGTGGCAGTGGTGGGAACGGTCTGGCCGCGCACGGTGAGGATCATGGCGGCGGGATCGATGGCGATTTCTCCGACGGTGAAGGGACTCGCGGGAAGTGGGCGCTCGAAGCGGCGCAGTACAGCTTTGACGCGCGCGACCAGTTCGCGCGGGCTGAAGGGCTTGGCGATGTAGTCGTCAGCGCCGAGTTCAAGGCCGAGAACGCGATCGGCTTCGCTGCTTTTGGCGGTGAGAAATATTACGGGCACGGCGGCGAGGACTGGAGTCTGGCGAATGGTGCGGCAGAGTTCGAGTCCATCTTTGCCGGGGACCATGATATCGAGGACGAAGAGCGCGGGGCGCTGGCGCTCGGCGTCGGAGATTACATTTACGCCTGTGCCATAGACGCGAACGGAGAAACCGTCGTTCTCCAGATGATGGCGAACCAGACGGGAGATATCGGGATCGTCTTCGACAACCAGGATGCTTGGTTTCACGGCTTCATTGTAGCCGCGCGTGAGCCGGTTTTGAGCGTCTGGAAAGGGCTGGAGGCGCGATTTTTATCGGATTGTAACAATAAGGCTAGAAAAGTAACCGGAATGAAGGTTACTTCGAGGCGGCGGCTTGTTCTACCAGATGCTGGATATTCGGTATTCTAGGAAGATATGGAACTTATTGTTTATTCCGCTGAGTGGTGTCCCGATTGCCGTGAGGCGAAGCGCTTTCTGGCCAAGCACAACATTCCTTATAAAGAGGTGAATGTTGAAACTACGCCGGGCGCGGTGGATGAGGTGGTGAAGCGCACGGGAAAACGGGCGATTCCGCAGTTTGTGATCGATGGCAAGTGGGTGCAGCCGTATGTTGCGGGGCAAGGATTTTTGTATGAGGAGATGGCGGAGCGGCTGGGGGTGAAGTTGTAGGAGGCTGAAAGCCGGTTTGTATAAAATCTGCTTGATGCGGCGCTGAAGGTCCGCTCCCCACGGCGCTGCCCGGCTTGCGGCGGCTCGAGCCAAATCAATCAACCACAATGGGCACGAAGGTTCACGAAGGAAAGATTTGTGCGGAGTACCCTCGTACATCATCTTCCGTACCGTGGAAAAGGCGCACCGGACCATAGAAGATGAGCGCTCATGTCCGAACCGGAAGCGTCTCACGAAGCGAATACAGTCAGCGACAGTTGGCAACAGACGGTGCAGGGAGTTCTGGGAGCGGTGTTGCTGCTGGGTGCCGTAGCGATGTTCCACTATTACGCGCCGGGCGCGGCCCAGGGGCCGATGCCCGATGAGATGCACCAGCAGGTGCAGCGGCTGACGCAGCAAGTGGCGCAATTGCAGCAGCAGCAGGCGATGCCCGCGCTGGTGTTGAGCCGGTATCGAAATTCCATTGGATATATCTACGGCGTGTATCAGGTTGGCTACACAAACCAGCCGGCAACGATTCGCGCGCGAGTTTCGGGAACCGGGTTTCTGGTGGGCGACGGATTACTCGCGACCAATCGGCATGTGGCCGAGCCTTGGTATGGAGACTCGGAAGCGGAAGGGCTGATTCAGGCAGGCGCGACGGCGATGCTGGAGAGCCTGGTAATTTTTTTCCCAGGGTCGCCGACTCCGGTGAGATTGACGCCGGGTGCGGTTTCATCCACGGGCGATTTAGCGGTTTTGAAGATTGAAGATAAAGATGCGGTGCGTGGGCTGCCGGTGCTGCCGCTGGCGAAGGGGATTGCGTTGCCGGGCGAGTTGGTGACGGTGATTGGCTATCCGATGGGGATTGCGGGGATGGTGGCGAAGTCGCCGAGCGGAATTTACAAGCGGCTAGCGTACCGGCACAACGACATTACGGCGGCGAGCGAATTGGCGGCGTTGTCGCTGATTCGTCCTTCGACCACGTGCGGGCATCTGGGCGATGTGGTGGGAGATAAATTGATCTACGATGCGCCGACGGCGCATGGCGGCAGCGGCGGCCCGGTGTTCAACGAGAATGCGGAGGTGATTGGAGTGAACTCCGCCTATATCGATGGGTTTTCGGGCGGGACGTTGGGAGTTTCGGCGGAGGCGTTGCGGCCGTTGATTGAGGCGGTGGGAAAGAAGTAGTAAAGCTCCAAATTATCGATTCAATGGAAACAGCCGGGGAGCTTCGCTTCCCGGCTGTTTTGTATTGGTGAGTGCGACGCTGTCGAGCTTCGCTCGACTGGACGGCCGAGGGCGGCCGTCCCTACATAAGCATCGCGCTTTGCATCAGAAGGCCCAGCGCAGGGAGAACTGGATCAGGCGCGGGGTTCCGGTGGTGCTGACGATGCGGCCGAAGGGGTCGGGGCTGCTCTGGCCGCTGGCTGCCCAGGCTAGATATTGCTCGTAGTCGGTGACCAGTGGAGTTCCGAAATTCGGGTGGTTCCACAGGTTGAAGAAGTCGGCAGCGAAACGGAGGTCCTGTTTCTCGGTGAGTTGGAAGTGCTTGATGAGCGAGAAATCCCAGTTCTGCTGGAATGGCCCGCGGTAGATGTTACGGCCGAGGCTGCCGAAGCCAGTGGTGCAGAAGTTTGTATCCGATGCGCACTGGGTTGGATACAACAACGCCGCGGTGGTGAAGGCGTTGGGATTCAACCATCCGTTCAGGCGGTTGGTGACGCTGCCGGAACTCATTCCGCTTCCGATGGTCGCGCCGGATGCGAGACTGGCGCTGACCGGCGAAGTGCCAGCTCCGAGGAAGGCGTTGCCGCCGTTGGAGTCGAGCACTGAGAACGGCAGAGACGATTGCAGGCTGGTGACGCCGCTTACCGACCAATCGCCGAGCGCGGTGTGCACAAAGCCGTGCGAGTGAGTGTAGAAGGGCAGGTTGTAAACGTAGCTGAGTTTGAAAACCTGCGGACGGTTGAAGTCGGAGATTCCGCGGGAGGCGTTGATGGTGCTCTCGTCGTTGAACGCGGTGTTGTTGGCGGTGTTTCCAGTGGAGGTCGCGTCGATGTTTTTGGAGAACGTGTAGGCGGCCTGGATGTAACCGCGATCCCAGCGGCGCGACAGAGTCGTCTGGAACGAGTGATAGATGGAGTAAGCGTCATTGGCGAAAATCTGGTAGCCGGAGTAGCCGTTCAATCCTGGAGTGGGCGTGCGGGCGATGGCGTTGGCAAACGTGTTGCTGGTGATCTGATGGGTGTTGCCGCTGGTGTCGGTAACGGTGAACGGATGCGCCGGGCTGGCGTTGACCGATTGAATCGCGTCGCGAGTTTCGCGCAGGTGCGTGCCTTTGGTACCGACGTAGCCGACTTCAAGGACCCACTTGCGGGTGAGATCGCGCTGAATGGTTAGGTTCCATTGCTGGGTGTTGGGAACGACGAAGTGGCGCGGAACCTCAAGCACGAAAAGATTCTGCGTGGGATTTACGCCGGGGCCGGTGCAGGCGGGCGCGCCCGAAGGCAGACTGTAACTGGCGGCCAGATTTGTATTGCCGCCAGGAAATCCGGTGAGCTGCGAAAGACAGGGCAGCCATGCCGCGGATAATTGTCCAGCAGCAGGAACGGCGTTCGAGTTTGTGGCCGGAGTTCCGGTGAAGAAGTTCGACATGGTGAAACCGGGCGTCGAGGGGAAGAACACGATGGGAATGAATGGCGATTGGAAGCTGAGCTGATCGACAGCGCCGACATCTTCACGGACGTAGAAAATTCCGTACCCGCCGCGGACGGTGGTGTTGTGGTGGCCGAAGACATCATAGGCGAAGCCGATGCGCGGGCCGATGCCGGTGGAGACGCTGTTGTTGAAGGTGGAACCGGAGGCGTTGCCGGTAAGGCCAGGGACGCCGAGTTTACCCACGCACTTCGGATAGATAAAAGGATATTGTCCGGTTTTGGTGAGGTCCGATTCCATGTTGCCGATGTGGCAGGCATTGTCGGTCCAGGCGCCGAGGAATTCGGTGCGTAGGCCGAGGTTCAAAGTCATGTTCGGAGAGACCTTCCAGTCGTCCTGCGCGAAGATGGCGGAATTCTTCTGGCGGTAGTTGTGGTTGTAAACGCCGCCGCCGCCGAAGCTGAATTCGGGAGCACCGTTCAGGAAATTGCCCACATCGCTGACGGGGCACGGAGTAACAATGCACTGCGGAAGAGTCGTGTTGGTGGAGTTGCCGAAGTAAAGCTGGCCGTTGAAGACCTGCGGGAACCGCTTGTTGAGAGCGACCGGCGTGAACTCGCCGCCGAACCGCCAGTTGTGCTTGCCTCTAACCCAGCCCAGAGTCTCGACGAAATTGAAGTTGTTCTGCGCCTGATATTGGTTGGCCTGCGGAGTCGGCCCGAACTGAAAGCCGGAGCTGACGAAAGTAAATTTGTAAATGTTGTCGGTGAGGTTGTTGGTGGGGCGGTCGATGCCGGCTTGCTGAGCGGTGACTGGCGGCACGTTGATGTCGCTGTTGTTGATGCGCACGAAGCCGACGCGGAAGTCATTCACCATTGTGGGTGAGAAGACGTGAGTCTCGGTAAGGGAGAAGACGCGATCGTTCACCGGAAGCTGATAGGGGAAGTTGAGGTCGCCGCTGCTGATGCTGCCGCCGAGAGAGGCCTGCAATCCGCCTGCGCCGAAGGGAACGTCGGACTGGAAGTTCTGAAAGAAAAAGCGGGCGGATAACTTGTCGCGAGAGTTGCGGAATTCGCGATCCCACGTAGTGGTGAATTGATTGTCGGTATAGGAGCCGGGGATGCTGGTGGTGAAGGGAACGTAGCTTCCGGCAGTGGTTCCGGCTGGCGCGTTGGGCAGCGGGTAGAGGTAGCCGTTGGCGGCCGAGCCGAATTGATTGCTTTGGAAGGCGATGAGCGAGGCGGCGACGGGGTCAATGCTGGCAATGTTGAAGGCTTTTGCGAGCGCCGCTTGTCCGCCGGGTCCGCGATCAGCCGCGGGAATGTAGGGGATGAGCGTGCTGATGATGGTGCCGGGAGAGTCGCCGCTGCGCTGGCGGGTTCCGGAGTAGTTCACAAAAAAGAAGCCGTATTTCCCGCCGCTGCCGATGGGGCCGCCGAGGTCTCCGCCGAAAATGTTTTGTTGGATGACGGGACGGGCTTCGCCGGCCTGATTGAGGAAGTAGTCATTGGCGTCAAGCACGGTGTTGCGGAAAAATTCGTAGGCTTCGCCGTGGAATGTGTTGGTGCCGGTCTTGAGGATGGCGTTGATGTTGCCGCCGCCGTTGCGGCCCTGGGTGGCGTCATACAAAGAAGTTTGGACTTTGAATTCCTGAATTACGGCAGGATTGGGCAGAGGAGTGGTGGTGAGTTCGGCCACGTTGTAGTCGGTGGCGCTGATGCCCTCGATTTGGTAGTTGTTGTTGTCTTCGCGCTGGCCGTTGACCTCGATGCGGACGTTGCCGCGTCCGAGCTGCGAGGCGGCGTTGAGTTCGCCTTGAGCGCCGCTGGAGAGAGTGAGCAACTGCTGGAAGTTTTGCGTGGCGAGAGGCAGGGCGCGGATGGTGCTGGCGTCGATGGCCTGGCCGGTGGTGGCGTCGCTGGTGTCGACCTCCTGCACTTCGGCCTGCACCTCAATGTTTTGTTGCACCGCTTGCGGGCTCAGCTTGGCGATGATGCGCGTGGTTTCGGTGACGCGAACTTCAATCTCGCGAAAGTCGCGCTGGGCGAAGCCGGCACTGGTGATGGACAGCGAATATTTTCCCACGGGAAGCAGCGGGGCGGTAAAGACGCCGTCGGCGCCGGTTTGTACGGTGCGCTCAAGGACTTTCGTGTCCTGATTGGTGATGCGCACTTCGGCGTTGGCGATGATGGCCCCGCTGTTGTCCTCTACGGTTCCGGTGATGGCGCCGGTTGCGCCACCCTGAGCGAAGGCCTGCGTCACGAATACAGTGGCCAGGAAAAGAATCGAGATCAACCTACGTTGCGGTTTCGACATTGCGTCTCCGTGGGATTAAGAATGTTTCTATTGCAGCGTTAAATCTTTGACGGGCAGATCGGCAGATCGATTACAGAAGCCAGCATGAAGCCCGTCTCGCGGATTGTCGCGTGGGCGGAAGCAGAAAGGCGATGGATCGAACTCGGCCATGGGGGATACACGTTTTCCCGTAGCTTGCCCCTGGGAATCTACTGGATGGCAGCAAGAATAATGAAAGTGGTAGGCAGTTGGCAATAAAAATACGAACCTAGACAGTTACCACTTGTCGGGGGATGGTTGCTTTTTTCGTTATCAAGGCAAGTTGCGACTAGGAATCTTGTAGCTTCCGCACCTTAACGCCTTCATGCAGGCGTTGATCGCCGGAAGCGGAGGCGTCGCCAGAAACGGCATAGGCCACGGCCGCGCCAATGAGCGCGGGGATGATGAAGGCGTGTCCGCCGGTGGCCTCGGCAACGAAAACAACGGCGGCAAGCGGTGTTTTATAACCTGCGGAAATGAATGATGCCATGCCGACGGCGGCGTAGAGGTCGACGCTCGAACTGTGGACGATGGACTGGCCGAAGGCGGTGCCGATGCTGCCTCCAGTTAAAAACAGAGGGACGAACATGGCACTGACTCCGCCCGCGCCCAGGGTAAACAAGGTGGCGAGGAGTTTGAGCGCGCTGAAAATTATCAGCTGAGAAGAACTGTGATATTGGCTGAGGACGGAACCGACAGCTTCGTAATTGGGGCCGATGGGAACGAGATTGCCGGGATAGAGACGGAGAAAGAAAACGCTGCAAAGTCCGGTGAGAGCGCCGCCCACGGTCATCTTGAGCCAATGGGCGACCGGCCATTTTACGAACATGCGGCGAACGCGGCGAAATAAGATGACGAAGACCATGGCGATGAGGCCGACGACTAGCCCAAGCAGGGCGCTCCAATAAAGATCGCGGCGAACGTAGCCGGTTGAGCTGATGAAATTAAAAAGCGGCGTTGCGCCGAGAAAAGAACTAAGGGTCACGAAGGAGACGACGGATGCGATGAGAGACGGGACGAGAGCTTCGTGCGCAAGGTCGTCGCGATAAGGCATTTCGAGGGCGAAGACGATTCCGGTTAGAGGCGCGCGGAATACGGCGGACATGCCGGCCGCAGCGCCGCAGATGAGCATGATTCGGCGGTCGCGATCGTCAAGGCGGAGGCGGCGAAGTTTGGTCCAGAGCCAGGAACCGATGGCTGCGCCGCCGTAGATGCTGGGGCCTTCGAGCGCAGCGCTGCCGCCGAAGCCGACGGTGGTGATGGCGGCGATCAGCTTGGGGACGAAGGAACGCATATCCACACGGCCTTCGTGCTCGTGATAGGAGCGGATGATTTCTTCGGTGGAGTGTTCGTCCGGGTCCGGAGTGAGGAACTGCATGATGAGCCCGGTGACGAGGAAAGCGAGAGCTAGTCCGGGAACGATGGCCCAGTGATGGCGGAGATAGAAGGTAAGAACCGGAGGCCACAATTTTTCGAGGAGGATGATTACGACTCCGGTGATGACCAGCCCGACCGTGAGTCCAATGATGGGCGCGATGATGAGCCACTTGCGAAGATCGCGGGCGTAGACCTCTTTGAGATCGGCATGAAACGGCGAGACGTATTTGCGCAGCAGGGGATGGCTGGATAAGCGTGCGAAGCGGCGGGGTTGAGTTGTGGGCGGGTTCGGCATTCTGTTGGGCGAGTCGGGTGTGGACGCGATTTAATTTAGTGGCATCCGCGCGATTATTTTTCCTTTCTCTTGAGAGCGGCGGTATCGAGGGAGGCATCGCTTCCTTCGCGCATGATGCGGCGAAGGGCGGTGACGAGGTCGGGTCCGTTGGAGCTCAGTTCGCCGTGGTGGTGAAGGGCGAGCTCGCTGAGAACTTTCTCTCCCTTGGGAGTGAGCGCCAGGAGGACTTCGCGGCGATCGTCCTGGGCGCGGGTGCGATGGACGAAGCCACCGGCTTCGAGGCGGTTGACCAGTTCGACGGCGCTGTGGTGGCGGATTTGCATGCGGGTGGCCAGTTCGCGGATGCGCGGGCGAATTCCGGCGGGCATGCCTTTGATCGCCAGCATGAGTTGATACTGGCCGCGCTCGAGCCCCGCCTGCTTGACGACCTGTTCGCTGAAATGGAGGAAGCGGCGGATCTGGTAGCGGAACTCCGCGAGGGCCTGATAGTCCGAGAGGGTGAGCTTCTTCATGCCGCTGATTGTTGGGTGCGATGCAGGGACAATGTTTAGTATATCGTAAGACGATATAGGACATGCATTTTGTTGGCGTTGATCGCTGTGCCTTCTCGCAGCCGGAAAGAGCTTTTGACCGCGAAGTGCGCAGAGGAAGGCCGCAAAGTTCGCAGAGGAACACCGGCTTGGCGCGGCAGTTCGCCCGAGATCCGGCTTACTTTGCCGGGGTCACGTATTGGGCTTCGCCGTTGCCGAAGGACCAGTTTTCCTTGGGGACTTCGACCAGATTAATGAAGACATCTTCGCGGCGCAGTTTTAGGGTTGCGTGCAGGCCGTCGGCGATTTGCTGGTAGAAGCGCTGCTTCATTTCGACGGTACGGCCGGCACTGAGTGTGACCTGGATAAAAATATTATCGTCGGTACGCTGGATGCCGAGGTAGGTGCGATCAAACTGAAGTTCAGCCTTGGGATGTTCGGTGATGATCTGGAAAAGATCGTTCTTGGGCACGCTGAAACAATCGAGCAGGGCCTGGTAGACTACGAGGCCGATTTGAGAGCGGTATTCCGCGGGTTTGCCTTCCTGAAGATCGATGCGGGCTAGGGGCATGTGTGCTCCTTACATGAGTGCGAGCTGAATGCTGGGATATCGATGCGGCGACTGGCTCGAAGGGTGCTGCGTTAATTTTTTTGACCACAAAGGGCACGAAGGTCCACTAAGGCGCTGTCTCGCGCGTTGAGTATTGGACAATGATGCTGTGGTACACTTTTCAATTCGCACATAATTTTCTCCCTGACACAGGAAATCCGACCTTCACATGCTGCTTTCCAAAGAATACGTGGGCTACCTGGCCCGCGAAGTTACCAAGAAATTAATCGCCGCGAAGGCCATTGAGACCGATGCCGTGCCCAAAGTCACCGAGCGCGTGCATGCGGCGCTGCTCGAGGAAATGACGCTTGAAGACCGTATCAACGATGAAGTGCGCGTGATTCTGGAAGCCTACTCGGAAGAGATGAATAAAACCGGCGCCAACTACCAGGAGATGTTTCGCAAGGTGAAGAGCGAACTGGTACGCAAGTACAAGGCGGTGCTGTGAGACTGAGCCGCGACAAAGTGAACGTGCTGGCGCGGGCCGTGGCCGACGCACTCAAGACGATGGATGAAGTGGAGTTCATCGAAGACCCGAATACCATCCGGCAGGAAACGCGCAAGATTCTGGAAGAGCTGCTCAACCATGAGGAGCGCATCGATCAGGCCGCCCGGCTGAAGATCGAAAGCCAGAAGCGGACCATTCTTGAAGGCTCGCAGGAGTGGGATATTTTGTACCGCAAGTATTACAACGAGGAAGTGAAGAAGCTGGGGATATGAGTGGTGCCGATGCCTGTAGCTACGCAAGCCTGTAGCTACGCAAGCCTGTAGCTACGCAAGCCTGTAGCTACGAAGTCCTTAAGTCGCTGGCCCTGGCACACGAATCTTTCATGACGCCACGCATCGCCATTTTAAGGGCGGACTCTTCGGTGAGGCTGGAGGCTTCAAGAGCCTTTAACCGCGAAGGGCGCCAAGGTTTCGCGAAGGGCGCAGAGAAGAGTAAAGCCGCACTGTGCACTGTGCAGACAGCCAGGCATTCGTTGACTCGCCACTGCTCCATCCGTAAGATGTAGCGACTCGCAAAGCGTCGGGTCGCAGATGATCTCCCAAACCATTTCGCACTACCGCGTCGTCGAGAAGCTGGGCGGCGGAGGGATGGGTGTTGTCTACAAGGCCGAAGACACGCGGCTGCACCGGTTTGTGGCGCTCAAGTTTTTGCCGGACGAAGTGGCGCGCGATCCGCAGGCGCTGGCGCGGTTTCAGCGCGAGGCGCAGGCTGCGTCGGCGTTGAACCATCCAAACATTTGCACGATTTATGACATTGGCGATGAGGATGGCAAGGCGTTCATCGCCATGGAATTTCTGGATGGCGTGACGTTGAAGCATCGCATCGAAGGGCGTCCGCTGGAGAAAGAGACGCTGATTGCGCTGGCGATTGAGATTGCCGATGCGCTGGATGCGGCGCACAGCAAAGGGATTGTGCACCGCGACATCAAGCCGGCGAACCTTTTTATTACGGAGCGTGGGCACGCGAAGATTCTGGATTTCGGGCTGGCGAAGGTAACGCCGGGCGCGAGTTCGTCGACGTTGCTTGCGGGTGCGGCGACGCAGGCGGCAAGCATTGACCAGCAGCATCTGACGAGTCCGGGAGCGGCATTGGGGACGGTCGCGTATATGTCTCCGGAGCAGGCGCTGGGCAAGGAATTGGACGCGCGCACAGATTTGTTTTCGTTTGGCGCGGTGCTATACGAGATGGCGACCGGGACGATGCCGTTTCGTGGCGAGACTTCCGCCGCGATTTTTAATGCGATTCTGGAGCGGCCTCCGATTTCGCCGGTGCGGCTGAATCCAGATGTTCCGGCGAAGCTGGAAGATGTAATCAACAAGGCGCTGGAGAAGGATCGGAATCTGCGCTATCAACATGCCGCGGATTTGCGGGCTGACTTGCAGAGGTTGAAGCGGGATACGGAATCGGGGCGAAGCGCGGCAGCAGTTGCGGAATCGCATCCTCTGGCGCAGGGATCGGGGCCGGTGCAGGGTCCGACGGCGGTGCCGGGATCCGGGTCCGTGCACGCAGCTTCGGGGCAGCCGGGTGCGGCAAGCGGATCGTTATCGAGCGCGTCGTTGCCGAGTGGATCGTCGGCTAGTGGATCATCAGCGGCAGCGACTGCGGCTTCGCAGCAGGACTCTTCCAGTGTGATCGTTCCCGCATTTTTCGCCGGGAAGCTTATTTTGGGTTTCGCGGCGGCCGTGTTGCTGATTGCGGTGGTGGCGGGATTTTTCTATCTGCACGGTCGTGGCCCGCACCCGAGTGCCGGAGTTCACAGGTCAGTGGCGGTACTGTACTTCAGCAATCTGTCGCAAGATCAATCGCTGAACTGGCTGAACAGCGGCCTTACCGACATGCTGACGACGAACCTCGCACAGGTCAAGGGCTTGGACGTGCTTTCCACCGAGAGGGTGATGGGCGCGGTGCAGCGCGCGAGTAAAGATTCGAAAGGGCTGGACCCTTCAAAAGCGCAGGAGGTGGCGCGCGACGCGGGGGCGGACGCTTATATTACCGGCGCGCTGCTGAAGATTGGGCCGACGCAATTGCGGCTCGACGTGCGGGCGCAGGATACGGGCACCGGACAGATTTTATTTTCGGAGAAACTCGAGGGGCAGGATCTGCAAAGCATTTTCGGAATGGTGGACCGGCTGACTTCGAGCATCGCCGCAAGTTTTCTTCCGGCATCGGAGCAGCCGAAACAGGCTCCGGAGATTGAGCAGGCTTCCACTTCAAATGTGGAGGCGTACCGGCATTACCAGTTGGGAATCGACTACGGTCGACGTTTTCTAACCGCGGATGCGATTCGTGAGTTGGAAGAGGCGGTGCGCCTGGATCCGCAGTTTGCGCTGGCTTACATGCGGCTGGCCGATCAATATGGGCTGGCGCTCGACATGCGTAAACGGGATGAGGTCGAGCGTAAATTAGATCAACTGCAATCGCGTCTGCCGCGCTACGAGCAGCTATATTTGCAGGCGATGAAAGCCGGCCGCTCTCGCGATGTTGAAGCCAGTATAGCCGCCCGTCAGCAATTGGTCTCTGAGTTCCCCCGCCAGACTATGGACCGAGGCATTCTGGCCGTCATTCTGGGCCAAGTAGGAAGGAATGATCAGGCGCTTGAGTTGCTGAAACAGGGACTGGCGCTCGACCCGAAGAACGAAGATCTGCTCAACTTTCAAGCCTATCAATTAGGGCGGATGGGCGATACGACTGGCGCGCTGGCCGCCGATGACGCTTACATGGCGGTTCGTCCCGGCGATCCGAATCCGTACGATAGCCGCGGAGATATATTGTTTGAAGCAGGGCGCGACGACGAAGCAGCACAGGCTTTCCGCAAAGTGATTGAGTTGAAACCGGATTTTGGCGGCTATGGAGAATATGCCACTCTGGCGATCGTTTACAGCGATCAGAGAAAAACCGATATGGCCAGTGCTGCTTTTCAGCAATTTGCGCAGCGAACTTCGCCTTTCGGACGTCTTTATATTCCAGGTTTCGAGGCGCAATTCAAGCAGTCTGAGGGCGATCTGGAAGGCGCGCTGGCCAAGTATCGGGAGTCGGTGCAGAAGCTGGGACAGGCAAAACAGTACGAGGCGGCTGTGGATTCGCTGCGGACCTTGGCAATACTTTCCATGCTGATGGGGGAGGGTTCCTCGGCGCTGGCTTTCGTGCAACAGCAGAAACTGGATGACAATCAGTTGCCAACCGTTGGGCTTCTCGAGACTTTGGCGGGGAACACTGCGGCGGCGCGGCAAAGCTGGCAGCGATTCGCTTCCAGCCATCCGTGGATTTCATCGCGCGAAATCGAGACCGAAGAAGCGTACGCTGATGTTGCTGCAGCAGTGCATCAGGGAGACGGGCAGGCAGCGTTGAACCGGGCCGCTAGCATTCCAGATTTTCAGGATGCTGGTCTGCTCTTTCTCAAGGGCCGGGCGCATCTGCTGATCAACGATTACTCCTCAGCGGAGCATGACTTTCGCGCTACCATACGGCGAAGCCGCTCTTTGATGAATCCGCGGACGATCTCACAGCGATTCCCTGTGGTCGAAATGCTTTCTCACTACTATCTGGGACAGCTTTACGAGCGCACCAACAAACGCGACGAGGCGGTGAACGAGTATCAGGATTTTCTTTCGCACTTCACGAATTCTCACACCAAGCTGCCGCAGGTGGCTGAGGCGAGAGCGTCGCTGAAGCGGCTGATGCAGTAGTTATTCCCCAATTTGTCATCCCGAGCGAAGCGAGGGACCTTGGTTTCGCTTGGCAGCATCGACGCCGCCAGGGGAAACCAAGGTCCCTCGCTGCGCTCGGGATGACAGGCAGCGGGCCACGGCCTCGTCAGATTGCCTGAAGCACCAAGATCACGCCAATTCCCGCCAATCCCAGATAAATGTATTTCAGAAAAGCGTCGCCGTCCAGGCGGTGATTGAGGGCGCGTCCGGCGAAGACACCGAGCAGCGTAACCGGCAGAGATAGGAAGTAGTAGTGCGTTACGGTGGGAGTCCAAAGGCCGGCGAAGTAGTATCCGGCCATGCCGATGAGGCTGGCGGGAAGAAAATAACCTTGCAGCGTGGCGCGGAAATGTTGGGCGGACCAGCGCCGCATGGATCCGTAGATGACGAGCGGCGGGCCGTTCATGCCGTAGGCGCCGCCGAGAATGCCGGCGAAGAATCCGCAGAGGAGAAGCCATCCGCGGTGGTCGCGCTTGAGTTCGGGCGCGGCACGGCCTAGGAGCGAGTAGATGGAGAAGGCGAGGATGACTGCGCCGAGAGTGGCTTTCACGATTTGTTGATGGCTGCTGGTGAGCAGAAGCAGGCCGAGGGGAATGCCGAAGAGTGTGGCGAGGACCAGCCATCCGGCGCTAAGCAGGTGAATTTTCTTCCAGTCTTGTATGACGACGACGGCGGCGATAGTGACCGAGACCAGCACGGCGAGCGGGGCGGCGACTTGGAGTGGGATGCAGAAGGCGAGCAGTGGAACTGCGATGAGACCTTCGCCGAAGCCGAAGGTGGAGCGGATCAGCGTGGCGATAAGGATGATTAGAAGGATGAGGAGCGTGGTGAGGTGGATTGGGGGTCTCCGGGAGTGAGTTTTGACTTTGATTTTCTCATGGCGGCGGGGAAAAAGCTTTTGACCGCGGAGGCCGCTAAGGGGTCGCGAAGGACGCTGAGAAGACCTTTTCAGGTCATAGGTTTGACGCGCGAAGAAGAGTTGGCGCAGCAAAAAAGCCCCGCGCAAAATTTGTGCGGGGCATGAGAGAGATGAACGGGCCCAGAGAAACCAAGATCCCTCGCTTCGCTCGGGATGACAATCCGCGTCTAGTGTTATGCCGCTTTGCGGCGCTGCTGGATGGTTTCGAGTTGCTGGCGGTATTTTTGCGCGTTGCCGACGATTTTGCGCTGCGGCAGGCTGTTGATCCACTGATCGTGGGGGATGCTGCGGCGCTCGCGGCGCGTGCCGATGCCGCCTCGGTGCAGCAGGCTGGCGGGACGCTTCTCGGCGGTCTGTTGTTGCCAGCCGCTTCCGGCGGTTACGTTGAAAACGCCGATGTAGCCATTCACCAGCAGTTGGAACGGCAACTGCATTTTCTTCATGCGATCGAACTGTGTCGAGCCCTCAGTCCGGAAACTTTCGAACCAGCCGGGATAGACGAAATCGGAGAGGAGAATGTTATCGATCTTGTAGCCGAGGCTGTCGTCTTCGCAGGCGTCGCAAACTTCGTAGGCGTAGAGAATCCCGGCGGTGTTGGTGTTTTGCACAAAGACGGTCAGGTTGATGTTGGGGTCGCCCAACATTTCCAGGAGTTCGTGGCTGGCGGTGACGGTCCAGGATGTGCCGGCTTTCAGATCGCTGACGACGAATGCTTTGCCGATGGGCAGCCCTTCGCTGGTGAGGTCGTGATAGCCGAGGGCGTTGGCCTGGTCGGTGTCATCGAGCAGAACCAGCCACCAGCTTCCGCTTGCAGGTTGCGTGCCTTTGGGCACCAGGGTGAGTTCGGCGTCGGTTCCCCATGCGGGGAAAAAATCGTTGGTGACTTGTTTCTGGAGCGCGGCGACGACGGGAACGACATCGGTATCGGCCAGCACCGTGCTCTCGTTGATGACGGAAATTTGAATGGTGGAGGGTTGAGTTTGCGTCAGTTGCGGCATAGGGTTTTCTCCTGGAACAAATTCGGAGAACGCGCAGCGTGAGTTGCGTGACTCTGTGAGAAAAAGCTTATACGCGAACCAATGGAGGAAAACGTTTCTACGGCGAAAAAATGTGGAGTTGATTCCAATTTGGAACTGATGCTTCGCATCTGATCCATGCGTTTTCTCTCGGAAGTTGCGAGTGGCTGCGGCCAACATTCAAGCGTCCCCCGCCGATGGCCGATCTGAACCGAGAGAGATGTCCCTTGGCTCTGGATGTCGCCATCAAGCAAAGCGATTGCCGCGTGCGCCCTGCTGATTCTTATCTGCATCGGCGGGCTCTCGTTTTGGAGCGAGATGCGAAACGAGGAAGACCGGCAATGGGTAACACAGACGCTGCTCGTCGTCCAGAAGACGCAGGCGATTCGCATCGATATCACCCAAGCTGAAACCGGGCAATGGGGCTACCTGCTTACCGGCGAAGATAAATATCTGGAGCCGTATCACGCTGGCGTGGAACAACTCCGCGTGGATCTGCAAGAGCTGCGGGGTATGACCTCGGACAATCCCAAGCAAAGGGCGGCGCTCGGGCGGCTTGAGCCGCTGATCGCTCGCAGGCTGGACGAGTTAAGTGGAGGAATTGAAGTTCGCAGGCATAGCGGGCTGCTCGCCGGGGTAGAAGCGGTGGCCTATGAGAATACCGGGGGAAAGTGGATGGAGCAGATCGGATCCCAGCTCGGGGAGATACGCAACACGGAAGAAACCTTATTAAGCAGGCGGTTGAACACGGCGGCAGACAGTACGCGGAAGATGAAGATCGTTATCATTTGCGGGAACGTTCTCGCCATCCTAATCCTGCTGGTTAAGGATCTCGTGATTCACCGGGAAACCGGCCGGCGCAATCATGCGGAACAGAAGCTGAGGCATGCCAACGAGCAACTGGAACGCCGCACAGCGGAATTGTCAGAGACCAATACTGAGCTTGAGAGTTTCGCTTATTCGGTGGCCCATGACCTGCGTGCGCCGCTGCGGCACATCGCGGGATATTCCAATGTCCTGGCTCAGGATTACGCACCTCAGTTTGATGCTGAAGGGCGACGCCTTCTGTCGAAGATTGTGGACGGTGCGCAGAAGATGGGGCGACTGGTGGATGATCTACTCAGTTTGTCGAAGATCGGACTCCAGCATCTCGTGCTGCAAGCCACCCCACTGAATCTGACCGTGCGCGAGGCGATGGAGGAGCTTGCTCCGGAGTATTCCGGGCGGGAAATCGAGTGGCGAATTACCGAGCTATTCAGTGTGGAATGCGATCCGGGATTGATCCGGCAGGTATTCGTGAACTTGCTGTCGAATGCCATCAAGTACGCCAGCAAGCGGAGTCATGCCGTGATCGAGGTGGGATGGATCCTGCAGAATGAGAAACGCACCATTTTCGTGCGGGACAATGGAGCGGGATTTGAGATGCAGCACGCGGGCAAACTGTTCGGCGTGTTCCAGCGATTGCACAAGGCTCGCGACTTTGAAGGAACGGGAGTGGGACTGGCAATTGTGCAACGCATCATCCGCAAACATGGTGGAAGCATTTGGGCGGAAGCGAAGCTTGACCAAGGAGCGACGTTCTTCTTCACCCTGGGAACGCCGGAGATCGGGCCGGCAAACGAACCAAACTCTAAGATCAAGGAGCAGGTGACGCATGTCTAACGAAGTGGAGATTTTGCTGGTTGACGACAGCCCCGAGGATGTGGAGCTGACAATTCGCGCTTTGCGCCGCAACAAAATCGCCAACGAGATCGCAGTTGCCGAGGATGGGCCGGAGGCGCTTGACTTCCTTTTTTGCCGAGGCAATTATCAAGATCGCAGCCCTGCAAATCCTCCGAATCTGGTGCTGCTCGACCTGAAACTTCCCAAGATCAGCGGCCTTGAAGTGCTGCGGGAGATGAGGGGAGACCCAAGAACCAAAACAATTCCAGTTGTGATTCTTACTTCATCCAAGGAACAAAAAGATCTCATCAACGGTTACGACTTGGGGGTGAATGCCTTCGTTCAGAAGCCGGTGGACTTCGGGCAGTTCGGGGAGGCGATCCGGCAGATCGGAATGTTTTGGATGCTGATCAATCAAGCGCCTCCACCGAGAGCCTGTGCGGAAGCCGGGTCACGGGAAAACTTGCGGCAAGCAACGCGCAGGGGGCATAAAGCGAGCTATGCTGAATGAATGTTTCGATCCGCTGCCGTGATATCGGTAATAACGCAAGCGGCCTCAGATGCGGGGTTCGAGCTTTCTGGCGTGGCGGCGGTCGAGAATTTTGCCGAGCTGGAATATTTTCCGCGCTGGATTGCGGAAGGCCACGCGGGCGAAATGAAGTACCTGGAGGCGCGCGACGGGCAGGGAAGGCTGAAGCGCGCGTCGCTGGCGCACGCGGCGCCGTGGGCGAGAAGCGTGGTGGTGTGCGCTATCAATTACAACACGGCGCAGCCTTATTCTACGGAGGCTGTGGAGAGTGAAGATGCGAAACGCCGGGGATGGATTTCGCGCTATGCGTGGGGGAAGCAGGATTATCACGATTCGGTGATGCCGCGGTTGCGGCGCGTGGAGGCAGCGCTACGCGCTGCGGCACCGGGCAAACTGGAGACGCGTTGTTACGTGGATACCGGGCCGATTGTGGAGCGTGTGGTGGCGAAATATGCCGGCGTGGGATGGATTGGGAAAAACACGTGCACGATTAATCAGAAGATGGGGTCGTGGACTTTCCTGGGCGTGATCCTGACTTCGCTGGAAGTTGAGCCGGGCGTGCCTGCGCCGGATCGCTGCGGAACTTGCACGCGCTGCATCGATGCCTGCCCCACCGACGCGCTGATTGCGCCGTATCAGTTGGATTCCAATAAGTGCATCGCGTACTTGACGATTGAGAAGCGCGGCGCGATTGCTGAGGAGTTGCGCGAGGGGATGGGGCGGCATGTGTTTGGCTGCGACATTTGCCAGGATGTGTGTCCGTGGAACCGGAAGGCTCCGGCGGCGAAGGCGGACGAATTTCAGCCGCGGGAGGGGATGGTCAATCCGGAACTGGAGTGGCTGGCGGAGATGAGCGAGGAAGAGTTTCGCACTGCATTTCGCGGGTCGCCGGTGCGGAGGGCGAAGCGGTCGGGGTTGCGGCGGAACGCGGTGATTGCCATGGGGAATAGCGGGGAGCGGAAATTTTTGCCGGTGCTGGAGAGGTTGAGCGTGGATGAGGATGAGGTTGTGAGAGAGAGTGCGGGGTGGGCGGTGGGGAAGTTGAACCTCAGGGGCTAAAACCCTATTTCCGTGAGAAAGACCTTCATCGCAGCGCTGAAAGCGCTGCGCGACCCAAGAACTGCGCCACCTAAAATGGGTTCGGACGGGCTAGGTTTGGTGGCGGTTGCGGCGGTTGTTGTAAGCGACCCCAAGGGCCGCGCCGATGGCGATTCCGAGCAGGACGCTATGGAACATCAGTCCGAGGACGGCGCCGCCGCACATGCCGATGCCCAGTCCGGTTAAGTGGTCGCTCACGGTTAGCCTCCGACAAGTCAGGTTGATCATACACCGCGGCGAGGTTGAAGGAACATCAAGTCAAAAGCCCCATCCTGCCACCAACAGTCCGGCAAGGATGGGGCCTTTATTTTTTTTCCTAACTATCGACTTTCTATATTTTTCAAGTTTACTTCACCAACACGGCCAGGTTCTGCGGGCTGGTGATTGTGTAGGGCGAGCCGGGCGCTTGGGTTGCCGTGGTTGAGGTCACGGTGAAGACAAAGAGTTTTCCGGCCGAGGTACCGATGGCGTAGAGGTGGCCCAGGTTGTCCCAGAAGACGTGGTCGATCTGGTCGGTGGTGAGCAGCCCGCTTAGCTTCGTGATGGGACTCGCTCCGTTGAAATGGAAAACTTGCACGCCGGTGCTTCCGGCGATTGCCAGGTATTTTCCGGAGGGCGAGATACGCACATCGGTCGCGGTGGTGATGGCGGTGGTCGGCATATTCGCAGCCGTGCTGGTGGTGATGAGATTTCCGGAAGTGCCGGAGGTATAGACGGCAATTTGGATCGGGCCTGCTGGCGTCCAGGTATTGTCGCTGAGCGGCGTAAGCGGGATGGCTACGTGATTACTCGAATCGGCCGCGGCGAGGTACGGGCAATAATATTCGCCTGCGGGCGCGGAGGGGATTGCGGGATTGATGCTGGCTTGCGTGAGTATCTGGTCGTTGTCGCGCTGGTATCCGTAGATCGTCGCAGTCGAGCGGTAGCACGATGAGCTGTAGCCGTAAGTGTCGTTGACGATGAACGCCAGAGGCGAATTAAAGGCTGGGCTGGCAATGGCTGAGCCGAGATAGTCGATCGCGCCCGTGGTGATGTTGATGCTGAAAGACTGGTAGGCGTTGTTGGCGCAGGAGCTGCCGAGGTAGTCAGCGTCGTAGAGGCTGGCGCCGGTGCGGTCAAGAAAGAGAGCTTCCGGACCGCCGCAGCTGTCCTGGTTAAAATCCTGGGCGTTGAGCGTGGAAACCTGGGTAAGCGCGCCATCCGAGGCGACGGAGAAAGAGTCGATATCGACTCCGTTGGTGCCGAAGAGAAATTTTCCGTTCAGCGCCATGTTCTGGACGTTGGCGGCAAAAGGCGAACCGGAGATGGCTGTAAGCCGGCCCGTAGAGGCGACGCTAAATCCGTTAACCTCGTAAGCGTTGCCGCCTTGAGTGGAAGATACGTACACGAAGGCGACGGGGGCGCCGGACGGGATTTGCGCTTTCGAATCAGTTGGTGAAGACGGGACCTGGGAGAAAGCCAGAACTGAACTGGCGAAGGTCGCAACCACAAGCAGCGAGCGGACACAGAGAGTGCGAAGCATAACGAAGAGGCCTCACGCAAAGCGATTGATCGTTCGTTGGAGAACAGCTTCAAATGCCTGATTTGGTAGGTTTGACGCTGTGAACGAAAGCTAGCAGATTGGAAAATTTAGTTAATACAGAGGAAACCTGAAGGGTGCTCATTAGAGTACTGAGTACAGTGAAGTTGATGACTGAGAGCGTGAGCCAATCCCACTTTCCGCGAGGGGCGCGGGAAGTGGGAGACTGACGAACGGAGGCTCAGGCGAACGCCTTAGTGGGGCGGAAAGTGGCCAAACATTTTGTCGACGGCTTTGTCGAGTTTCTTCTCGTTCTTATCGGGTTTGTCGGAGAGGGACTCGCTTGAGACTCCACGCCAGATCAACTGATGGGCGTGGGCGTCGTACAGGTCGACGACCAATGAGCCCACGGGATAATTCACAACCTGGGTGGTAGTCTCGCCAAAGCCTCCCCAGCGCCAGCCGCCCATGCCGTCGTAGAAGGTTTGATATTCGCGCTGGTTGCGCGCGCTGCCGACGGCGGTGATGGCGATGTCGCCGCCGGTGTCCACTCGTTGCCAGCCTTTGGCCTGTAGCGCGTGGTCGACGGCATCTTGAATGCGGCTCTGCCAGAGTGGATCGGTGGTTTTTACCTTCTCCCAGTAGTAGGTATGGTATTGGGAGAAATTTGCGTGGTGATCGTAATCGGTTTTCACGTCCTGTGCCCAGGCAACGGAGGCTAGAAACAGAAGGGCGACCAAGGAGGGGAACAGTATGCGTTTGGTCATCGGTCTCTCCTAAGCAAAAATTCCAAAGCGACAAATCTCGTGCGCAAGGCCGGGCAGGTTCGCCAACGGCGGATTGCGCAATGGTTGAGATGCTTTGCGGTGCTGGGAGGGAATACTCTACGGAAGTGTTTTTGGCGAGGTACAGGAAAATACTGAGTGGCGTGCTAAAATTCGCCGCCTAGAGGGATTTGATGATGAGGATGGTCGCGGGTTGCGGGCATTGTCTGCTGTTGGTTGTGAGTCTGATCAGTACCATCGTGTGGGCTTCCGAGGCCGGCGACGCCCAGGCGACTTCACCCCAGGCAAAGCTTTCGGTGCACTGGGAGGAATTGACGGCGGCGGATTTCCGGGAGGGGATTCATCTTGCGCAGGGGACTTGTTTGCTTCCCTTCGGGATTCTGGAAAAACACGGGCCGCATATGCCGTTGGGCACCGATCTGCTGGACGTGCGTTATGCCGCGCTGCATGCGGCGGAGAAAGAATATGCGGTGGTCTTTCCGGAATATTATTTTGGTCAAATTGCCGAGGCGCGGCACGAGCCGGGAACCATCGCTTACAGCCGCGAAATGCAACTGGCGTTGCTGCAGGAAACGACTGACGAGATGGCGCGCAATGGCTGCAAGAAGGTGATTATCGTCAACGGGCATGGCGGAAACGAAAGCCTGCTGCCATATTTTGCTCAGACGCAGTTGGATAAGCCGCACGATTATGTGGTGTATGTTTTCGATAAACGCAGGCCGGATTCAGGCGGACCGAAGAAGAAGACGGCGATCGATATGCACGCCGGCGAGAGCGAGACTTCAAAGATGCTGATCGCGCGTCCCGACACGGTGCACATGGAGCGGGCGGGAAACGAATCGGGCGCGGACCAGCACCGGCAGAATCTGCCGGAAGATGTTTACACGGGAATCTGGTGGTACGCGCGCTTTCCGAATCATTATTCTGGCGATGGATCGGCTGCCACGGTGGAACTCGGCAAATTTCAGATGGATTGGTGGATTGATGCGGTGGTGAATGCGATCCGAGCTGTGAAGGCGGATGATGTGAGTTTGAAGTTGCAGAATGAGTTTTATGAGAAGAGCAAACATCCTCTGGAGACGCAGCCCTGAGAAAGGGTGTTAGGCCTTGGGTCTTAGGTCGTAGGTGTTAGGTTTTAGGGACTAGGTGGTCGGCTGCGGGAAAAGTCGGGTTGTGGGCGCGCAGCGCCTAAAGGCGCGAGTCATAACGCTGCTGTTCCGGTATGCCCTTCGACTCCGCTCAGGGCAGGCTCTGAAGGCATACCCTGGTACGAGGCGTAGATCTCTTGGGGCCGGTAGGTGCTCGATACTACCAATGGCCGATGGCCATTGGCCAAAGACTAAAGGCCCAAGGCCCAAGACCAAGACCAAGACCTAACACCAAGACCTGACGCCGGCCTCAAGAATTGCCAATCAACACGCCAGTAATGAAGACCAGGACGCCGCCTAACCCTACCTGCAGTGCGGCTGCGACCCATGGGCTATCCATGTAGCGGTGGCGAATCCAGGTGATGATCGCCAGTTCGACAACTACGACTCCGCCGGCGGCCCAGAGTGCGGCGCGAAAATCTTGCAGGAGAAATGGCAGAGTGTGGCCGATGCCGCCAAGTGCGGTCATGGCACCGCAGATCAGGCCACGCACCCAGGGATGGCCGCGGCCGGTGAGGCTGCCGTCATCGGAGAGAGCTTCGGCGAAGCCCATGCTGATGCCCGCGCCGGCGGAGGCCGCGAGGCCGACGAGAAACGCCTCGTGACTATTTTTGGTCGCGAAGGCGGCGGCAAATACTGGCGCAAGAGTTGAGACGGAACCATCCATTAGCCCGGCGAGGCCCGGCTGTACGATCTGCAGGACGAAGAGACGGCGCTGAGCTTTCTCTTCATCGGCTTTTACGTTGGCGGGAAGTTTTTCTTTGTCGAGTTCCTGGGCGCGCTCCTCGTGCTCACGTTCTTCGTTGATGAGGTCGTCGAGCAACTGGCGGATGCTGGCGTCCTGCGTGCGCGCAGCAGCCTTTTCATAAAAACGCCGCGTCTCCACTTCCATGGTGCTGGCTTCTTTGCGGACGGCTTCAATGCGCAGCGGGCGAATCAGCCAGAGGGCGGGGCGCTCGACGAAACCGCGAACATCCTGGCGGCGGATGAGAGGGATGTGCTCGCCGAATTTCTGCTGGAAAAGTTCGATCAGGCGGCGGCGGTGTCCTGACTCCTCTTCGCGCATGCCCTCGAACATGGCGGCAGATGCGGGATAGTCCTGGCGCAGGCCCTCGGCGAAGTCGGCATAGACGCGCTCATCTTCTTCTTCGAGAGCAATGGCCAGGGCCAGCACCTCGCGTTCACTTAATTCGTGAAACTTCTTCATGGCGGATTAGCTTAACGTTTTGTGCGGGTCTTAGACAAATCGAAAGAAGGGCCGCGGAAAACAGAGTAATAGAGTATGGAAGCCGGCGAACGGGAACGATTTTCTCCTGCGGGTAGTGGGCGGTTGATTTTCGTTGCGACCTTGGCGGAATTTCTTTGCGCGCTTTGCGGTTTAGAGCTTTGAAAGCTTTTGGCCGCGAAGGCCGCTAAGAAATTCCGCAAAGTTCGCGAAGAAGAACGCGTGCCCGGAAAGTGTTAACAGTCCGTTAAAAGTTGGCCGGTTTTAGCCCTTATGCGTGGGTTTGCTGACTTCGGTAATTGGCCCATCCGAGCGGTGACAACTAAACTTTAGTTAACGGGTTAATACTTACGACATCCTAAGAGGGAGAAGTATGTCCTTGTGGGCCAAAAAGCGGCGCGGATTGGGCACTTTGCTGGTGCTGATGCTGGCGTGTGCCGGCTTCGCGCGGGCCTCGGCCACGCTGTTGCTGGAAGAGCCTTACGGCAAGCTGGGATTTTTTACCGCGACAGGACATGCGGCCGTGTATTTGTCGGGAGTGTGCGCTGAGACGCCGGTGGTGCTGCGGCCTTGCCATCCGGGCGAATTGGGCGCGGTGATCAGCCGCTATGACGGAGTGGGCGGCTACGATTGGCTGGCAATTCCGCTGATTCCTTATTTATATGCCGTCGAGCAGCCCGAGGATATTCCGCTGTTTGCCGATCCCAAGATGGTGCTGTTCCTGCGCGACCAGTACCGGCGGAAATATCTGCAGCAGGTTGCGCCGGATTTAGACAACGGAAAAACTCCGGGCGGAAATTGGTATGAGCTGGTGGGGTCGTCGTACGACCGGGCGGCATACGCTTTTGAAATTGAGACTACAGCCGAGGAGGATGCGGCGTTCATTCGAAAATATAATGCGGCCCCGAACGTCTCGCACTTTCATTTGACCTACCGCAACTGCGCGGATTTCTCCAAGGACGTGATCAATTTTTATTATCCCCGTGCGCTGCACCGCAGCATTGTGGCGGATGTCGGAATCACGACGCCGAAGCAGATGGCGAAGACGCTACTCAAATTCAGTGATCGGCATTCGGAGCTGGAGTTTACGCGCTTTGTGATTCCGCAGGTTCCGGGCAGCGCGGCGCGTAGCACGCAGGTTCACGGCGTAGTCGAGTCGTTTCTGAAGTCGAAGAAATATATCGTGCCCACGGCGGTGGTAAATCCGATTCTCGCGGGATGCGTGCTGGCGGTGTACGAGGGAACGGGAGCGGGTCGCTTCGATCCGGCGCGGAAGGCGCTGGTTTATAACGCGGAGCGGGGGTTGGAGGATCCGATTGGCGCTGAGGACCGGCGCGCCTATCAGCTGGAGTTGAATCATCTGGTGGCGGCTTTGTCGGCGGAAAGCAATGATGAGGGGGCGGAGAAATGGGGACGGGTTCTGCACGGCTCCGCGCCGGGTTTTGATGCGGATGGAAGCCCGATTCTGCTGGTTCACAGGGGCGAGGACATGGTGAGTGTTGGAGTTTCGGGCAGCAACCTGCTTACGAATGATACGAGTGGTCGCTTTACGCAGGGATTGCTGGAAGCGCGGTTGCGCGCGGAGTTGAAGCGGGGAGCGGCGCCGAAAGTTTCAGAGAACGATGTGGAGCGCGATTGGAGCTTGTTGCAGAAGGCGTTGAATGGCGATGCGGAAGCGGCGGGGATGCAGGGTGGGTCGCAGGCGGCAGCGCGAAATCAGCGGTAGTCTGGCTGTTGCGGGCGAGTGCGGAGACAAATCCAGCCAGAGTTATTCGAGTAAATCCATTCAAAAAAGGTGATGGTTCAGGCATCCCTGCGGGAGGCGGTGACATTTCTGCGCCTTAACCCGGCGTTGAACGCGCCGGGCTATTGTCGGTCGCCCCTATGGGGTGGATATCGAAGCAGCGACGATTGTTGCCGAACTTCAGCGCGGGTGCGCTCGCACTGCTATTGCTGCTCCTGTTGTTGCGGAGCCGGTTGCGGGCGCTGGCCGAGGGGCATTCCGGGCGGAGGGTAGCCGGGTTGACCGGGTTGGAAGGGCACGCCGGTTTGGCCATTTTGCTGCATCTGAAGCTGGCGCTGCTGCATTTCCTGAAGCATCTGTTGTGGCGTTTTCACGCCCGGTTGGTCGGGAGTGGTTTGTTGCTGCTCAGCTTCGGCAGCCTGCTCGGGAGTTTCTTCGACGGCTTCGTCGGCGGGATCGGCATCGGCCGCATCGGCTGCGGCGGCTGGCGCAGGCGTAGCGCTCTTCGCGGCTTGGGCGTTGGCCGCGGGGGCATCCGGCGTTTTGGCTACCAGCACGACGCGAACCAGCAGGCCGGCATTTTCTGGTGATCCAAGCAGCACGTAGTTGAAGTGCGATCCGTTGAGAAGCTGGGCGACTACATCGCGTGCGGGACCGGGCCCAAGGCTGGTAGCGACGCGCTCGGTGGCGCTGGATGGGATGTCAATATCGGCGGAGGTATGTTTGCGCACGCCTCGCAGAATGTCGCCCAAGGTGGAGTTGGGGGCGACGATGGTGAGTTGGCCATCCTGATAGTCGATTTGCGGAGGGACGGCGGGCATGGAGTCGAGCGGAATTTGAGGGACCGGGCCTCGCGTGCCCGAGGGCAATGGCGGCGGCAATGCAGCCTTCTTGGATTTATGAGCCCGATGAGTGGTACTGGGAGTGTCGGCGTGGTGCGGCGCCGCCGGTGTATCGGCGCGGCTCACGACAGGAATGCACAGGACTCCAGCAGTCAATGACACCGCAAGCTTGAATCCCGCCCTCATGAAAGCCCTCCAACTGCGATTGCGACTGATTCGGGGGAACGGCAGATATAAATGTGATTTTACCATTGCCGGAGGCCCTGGGAGCCTAGAAAATAACCTGCCGAGATCTGCCCTACTCAATAGAACGTATTGACTTTATTCCCTTGCAAGCGGAATTTGGATAAGGCCCAGAAATTCGATGGCCGCAGCTTTGCACGGCCGTGCGGTTTAATTGGCCGCAGAATCGTTCGCTTGAGGTACGAAAATGTCAGAAGAAGAATGCTTGCTGAAGCGCCGCTCGGTGGAGGGCAGGAATTTCTTCGCAATTTCGCGCCGTAACGTTTGGCTGAATTTTGTGGTGGTGAGTGTGTTGGCCTTCGCGGCTGCAAAGGCCGGTGCTGAGACTTGCCTTGCCGCCAGCGAGATGGATGCGGCTACGCGTACTGCGCTGACCAATGGTGCGCAACATTATTTCGATCTGATTGCGAGGGGCGATGCGGCGTCGCTGAGGCAGAGCGCCATCCCGAGCCTGGCGGCGGATTTTTCGGGGATAGAAGGAACGGTGAAGGCGAACCAGCCGGCGCTGGCTGGAGGGCGGGCGACGGCGCGGCCGCCGTTTTTGCTGGAGGCAGATGGGACGGCGACGATTCCGCACGCGGAATTTTTCTGCGGAGTTTTTGGTTCGAATGGGCAGACCGCGAATAGCGCGGCGTTTTCGTTGGGCAGCCTTGCGCCGGGAAAATATGGAGTTGTGATTCTGGATGTTTCGTCGGCGAAGGGCGCGTACTCGGTTTCGCAGATTTTGCAGTTGATCGGTTCGGATTGGAAGCTCGGCGGGCTTTACATCAAGTCGGGACAAACGAATGGGCACGACAGCAACTGGTTCATCACGCATGCGAAAGAATTCCAGGGCAAGGGGCAGGCGCACAACGCATGGCTCTATTACCTTGTGGCGCGCTCGCTGATTTCGCCCTTGCCGTTTATGAGCACGGCGGCGACGGATAAGCTATATGACGATTCGCAGAAGCTGCAGCCGGCGGATTTTCCGGCGGATGGCAAGACGGCGGATCTTTCGGCCGGAGGCACAACCCACAAACTCACCGCGCTGTTTCCGGAAGTGGTGGGCAGCGATCTGGATTTGATTGTGAAATATCAGGCGGCGGATGTGTCGAACACCAACACAACCTATAGCAGTAATGTGGCGGTGATGAAGGCTCTGTTGGCGAAGTATCCGGAGCTGCGGGATGCGTTTGCCTCGGTGGTGGCGAGGGCCGTGGATCCGAGCGGTCGCGATTATGGGACGATGCTGGCGATGAAGGATATTAAGTAGCGGGGGCACGGTGCCAGGTGTTAGGTCTTGGGTCTTAGGAGTCGGGCGTTCTTAGTTTTCAGTTTTTAATTGGTCTTCGAGTCGGCATTCTTTTGGGGATTTGTCGTCGCGGAGGCCGAGGAAGACTGGGGCGCGGAGTTTGGGGCCGCTGCCGGTGTTTGTGCCGTCGGTCCATTCCGCGTATTCGATCTCGGCCACGAGTTCGGGTTTGACCCAGTAGACTTTGCGCAGGGCGTCGACTTCTCCGTAAAACGGCTTCTGTTTGGTCTCGAGTTTTTTCAGCAGCTTCCAGATTTCGGCAAGCGATTTTTGCGTGAATCCGCTACCGGCTTGCCCTACGTGAATCAGGCGGGATTGTTTGTTATAGAGGCCGAGGACGACCGAACCGAAGTGGGCACGGCTGCCTTCCGGCTCGGTGTAGCCGCCGATGACGCACTCCATGCGATGACGGATTTTGATCTTCAACCACTCGCTGCTGCGACGCTCCTGATAAATGCTGTCGCGTTTTTTGGCGAGGATGCCTTCGAGTCCTTTTTGTTCGGCGACTTTGAAGAGGGCCTTGCCTTGCTGCTCGTAATGGTCGGAGTAGCGCAGGGCGTCGCCGGGGACGATGATGGAGAGCAATTTTTTCTTGCGCTCTTCGAGCGGAAGTTTGCGCAGATCGTAGCCGTCGAGGTAGAGCAGGTCGAAGGCGTAATAGAGGACGGGGACGTTGGCGTTGGCGGCGGCGCGGCGTCCGCCGGGACGAAAGCCGGTGCGCTGTTGCATCAGGCTGAAGGAGGCGCGGCCCTCGGCATCGAGGGCGACGACTTCGCCGTCAAGAATGGCGGTTTTGGCGTTGAGGAACTTTGGCAGGTCTTTGAGTTCGGGATAGCGCGGAGTGAGGTCGTTTTGATTGCGGGAGACGAGGCGGGCTCTGCCGTTTTCGAGGAAGGCGATGGCGCGGTAACCGTCCCATTTGATTTCAAAGAGCCAGTCGGGGGCGTCGAAGGGTTTGTCGATGGACGTGGCTAGCATGGGGTGGATCGCGGTGGGCATGGCGCGCTTTGGGGGGGCTGAGGATGCGGATGCAGAAACCTTTGCCGCAGAGGCCACGGGCGGAACAGAGTGAACCGATAGGGTTTCAGCTAGGGCTGGTTTTATCCTGTGTTTCTCTGTGACCTCTGTGGTTATGTTTTCCGTTTTTTTTTAGCGATGGATTTTTTGGCAGACTTTTTTGGAGCCGGCTCTTTCTTTTCTTTCTCTTTCTCTGCTGATTTTTTCTTGTCGAGTTTTGCGACCGCGTCGGCGAGCCATGCGGCTTTCAGTTTGCCGCGGCCGCCCGAGGGGCGGCTGGTCCATTCTTTGGAGCCGGAGTCTCCGGCGATTTCGGCGAGGCTGCGCTTGCTGAGAACCGACTCGTCGTATTCGTCAATGTCGTAGCCTTCTACTTCATATTGATCGTGCTTCTTAATGAGCAGCCATTCGTTGCCTTTGCTTCCGGGACGGCGGCCTTTCATTTTTACGATGGCGAAGTCCCCTTTTAATTTTTTGCCGTCAAGCCGGAATTTGAGATCGCCTTTGGCGAGCATGGCAGCGGCTTCGGCTTCGGTGCCGGGAACGTACTTGCCTTCAACAGGGATCGGCGAGAGCGGCTGCCAGGTGCCGACGTCCCAGACCATGACGGTGCCGGCGCCGTAGTTGTTTTCCGGGATGATGCCTTCGAAATCGAAGTACGAAACGGGATGATCCTCCACCTGCATGGCGAGGCGCTTATCGGCGGGATCGAGCGAGGGGCCCTTGGGGACAGCCCAGGATTTGAGGACGCCTTCCATCTCGAGGCGGAAATCGTAGTGCAGGCGGGTGGCGTCGTGCTTCTGGACGACGAAGCGGTGAGTCGATTTGGGTTCGACTTCGCCGGCTGGTTCAGGGGTTTCGTCGAAGCGGCGTTTGCGTTTGTATTCTTCTAAGGGCATAGGCAAAAGCTATTTAACCACAGAGTCACAGGGGGCACAGAGAATGGCAAACCTTCAACCACGAAGGGCACGAAGGTTCACTAAGGGACCCCACTCTTCCATGGCCTTTGGTAACTTTGTGTCCTTGGTGGTTCACGATTGTGACTTTCCTGCCATGCGATAGAATCCTTCCACCATGAAACGGGAATTTCCTGAGGTGCCGCTGGTGGGAGTGGGGGCCATTATTATTGAGGGCGATCGGGTGGTGCTGGTAAAGCGGGCGCATCCGCCGTTGCAGGCGGAGTGGTCGATTCCTGGGGGCGTGCTTGAAGTTGGCGAACTGGTGCGCGAGGCTGCGGTCCGCGAGGCGCGTGAGGAGACTGGACTTACAGTCGAGGCCGGAGAACTGCTCGGGGTGTATGACCGGGTGTTGCGGAATCCGGAGCAGCGCGTGCAGTATCACTACGTTTTGATTGATTTTTTGTGCCGCCGGGTTGCGGGAGATCTGTTCGCCGCGAGCGACGCCGCAGAAGTGCGGTGGTTTACGCGGGAGGAATTGCCGGGGTTGAAGCTGGCGAAGGATACGCTCGAGGTGATTCACAAAGGGTTCGCGAAGCTAGGGAGTGCGTAGGCTTTCCAAACCGACAAAAACTTCGCCCTCGACAATTTGATTGCCGAGGGCGAAGTTATTTGCAACGATTCTTCGCGAGACTCAATTCGCGCTGAAGGTCACCGACGTCGAAGTGTATTCGTCGAAGGTATCGACGACGACAAACGAGGCGGTGTGCTGGCCTTTGGTCAACGCAACTTTCACATTCAACTGGTCCTCAAGATTCTGGCCGACTTTCTTGCCGTCGATCCAGAGTTCCATGCGCTTGACGACGCCGTTGAAGGTATTGCCTGCGCCTTTGAAGGTGTAGGTAGGGCTGACAATTTGTCCGGGGCCGGGCGCGCAGATGACGGCGCTCAGCTTATTGGCTGCGGGAGGATTGCAGTTGGTGGTGGCGCTGGTGTTGAGCAGAATGTCTGCCCCGCCTTCGCCTTCGGTTTGAAACACCGAGCCCACATCATGGCGCGAGTCTCGATTGAGATCGCGGATGAAGGGCGAGACATAGGCGATGCCAGCGTTGTTATTGGGCGCGGTTTGAGGAGCCTGGAAGGTACCGTTGCCGTTGCCGATCATGTATGCGGTGTAGCCGGTGGCGTTTTGGCTGCCTCCGGCAAGGAAGATGTCGAAGAGGAAGTCTCCGTTGAGATCGCCGGCAGCGAGATTGTAAGGCCCGCCGGCGGAAGGATCGCCAATGAAGTTTTGGTTTTCAACATACAGAACACCATTGCTGTAGCGTAGCGAGTGAACATAGAAGCCGCTGGTGGTGCTGTTCAGCGCTGCGATGGTTTGAATGCGGTTGTTGTAAAAATCGCCTACGGCGAGCGAGCTGACGTTGGTGAGCGTTGAGAGAACCGGAGCACCGAAGGTTCCGTTGCCGTTGCCGAAATAGATTCCGAGCGCGTCGCCGCCGTTGCCGGAGGCGAAAGCCAAGTCCTGTTTGCCATCGGCATTGAAGTCGCCGGCCACCAGCGAGCGTCCCCCGTTAGAGAGAGTTGCCGACAAGGTGAAGGTGCCATCGCCCTTGCCGAGGTAGACCCAGGTCTGGTTGGTTTCGGCATCGGAGACCGCAATATCCGGTTTGTGATCGCCGTTAAAGTCCGCCCATGCCATGCTGTCCGGCGTGCCCGGGACAGTGATGGACGTGCCCTGAGTGAAGCCGCCCTTGCCGTTGCCCAGCAGGATCAGGACATAAGCCCCGCCCCCGTAACCGCCGGAGACGGCGACATCAAGCTTGCCGTCTCCGTTGAGGTCTGCGGCGAAAATGCCGCCTCCTCCGCCGTAATTATTGGGGATGGTTTGCGTGACGGCATTGGCGTACACACCTTTTCCGATGCCTTTGTAAAACGACAACGTAGTGGGATTGATGGTGACAAGGTCAAGAATGCCATCGTTGTTAAAGTCGCCAGAGACGATTAACTGGCTGCTGTAGTCTCCTGAATTGTAGGGGGTTTGGGTAAAGGAGACGGTGGTTTGCGCGGACAGCAGAGCGGTACCGGCCAGAGCAGTGGCTAAAAGAGCGAAAGGCTTGAGCAGGAGAGAGCTGAAAGGTTTAGGCGCGGAAGGCGCGTTGCAACGCGCTTCCAGAGACGAGGGGCTACCACTGGACATAAAAGTTTCCTCCGAAGCGACCCTTCGATGCGGGCCTACAGTGCGGAGGTTGGGCAGAATACAGCGATTACGGAATAGACCTGAATTGAGCGGGCGCAGACCTGATTGCGGTCGAGTCGCACCTGACCTTGCAATCGAAGACCTGAAGGGAAAGTTTTGCCGGAGCGGTCGAAAAATGCAGCGAATATCAAAATGCAGCGAATATCAAAATGCAGCGAATATTACTGATATGTGAAAGTCAGATTATCGAGATACACGAAATAGGGCGCTTGCTGCGAATTGCCGTCCATCTGATAGTTGATGGTGACGCCGTACCAGTTCACCGCGGCGCCAGGATTGTAATACTGATTCACGGCGCTGGTGACGCCGTTCAGGGTGATCGACTGGTAGAGCAGTTGATTGCTCGCAGTCCGCTGCACCTGAATGGTGAGGTGGTTCCAGGAATTATCCACGGGATTGCAGGCGATGCCAGTTGGAACCCAGCGCGCGTTGAGGTTATCCCAGATATCCCACTCGTGGCCGCCGGCAACGCGGCATTCATGGCCCCAGATAAAGCCGAGGTTATTGAAGAACTGATTCATATCAAACTCGACGGCCTGCGAGAGTTCGAGATTGGTTCCGTAGAAATAGACGTCGTAAGTGAAATTGTGAAGCGTGGGAACCAGAGTTTGAGTGGTGTCGGGCAGGCCTTGCGAAGAGAATGCGCCGATCAGGTGGTTGTTAAAAAGAGCATCGGTATAAACCGCCGTGCCGGCCAAGCTGTACTGAGTAGAGGATCCGCTAAGCGAAGGTGAGGCGACTCCCTGCTTCATCGAGAAGGTAATGCCGTCGCAGGGTGAAGGCGAGCAATCGATAAAGTCAGGCGGTCCCTGGCCGTAGCTTGCCCAGCCGTTGCTTTGCTGTAAATTCGAAAAAGATTGGCTGGGGTTGCTTCCATGGCCGCTGGAGCCGGAATTGGCGGCGACGGAGAGCTGAAGGGATTGCTGGCTCGATAGGCCTTTCGCATCGGTGACGGAGAGTGCGAAGGGAAAGCTTCCTGAGGCGGAGGGAGTTCCGGAGAATGCGCCGGAGGCATCGGCGAGCAGAATGCCCGAAGGCAACTGGCCGGAGGCGAGCGAGAACCTATAGGGCGCGGTGCCTCCCGTGACCGTGACGCTCGCATTGTAAGCGGCGCCGACTGAAGCGGCAGGAAGCGTTGGAGAGATTACGAGATTTGAATTGGCCGATGAGTTTGCGGATGAAGAACCGCTGGATGGCGTCGTGGCACCGATCGCGGGTGACGAGACGGTGGAACATGCAGTAAGCCACAGAGATAAGGGCAGCAGCAGGAAGATCGAGGCGCGCTGGGGTAAGGCCGTCCGGTTGCATGGTTGTCGCTCAGGAGTCAGGCGGCAAGACATGATTTCTCCTCTGAACAAAGGGCATTGAAGGGGGCGTTCGGGCTGGACCGCCCCTGTTGAACGGCACTTTATAGGGCGATGAGGATGGTTAGTAGATAACTAACGGTCTGCGACTGCTGGAGGATGGGCAAGGAAAGAGATGACTTCCGATTGTACTTGCAGGTTGTACCAACGGGCACGCGACGAGGGCCGCGCCATTCAGCGAAATACTGGATTGCAGTGTTGCGAACCTGGCACTTTATTGCTGCCCGGAAGGTGCGGTCTTCCTTGCTTTCCGGGAAGTTCTTTGTGGCGGGGCCGGTGATTTCTCCGGAGGATTGAAGTAGGCGTCATTGAAGACGACGTCTTGCTGAAAGGCCTTCATGCTTTCGCGATAGCGCTGACTGGAAATTTCGCCGCGGATTTCCGGCTTCGCTTCTTCCAGCGTCAGAGTTTGCTTATCGATCATTTTGTAAATGAAGTGGGCTCCCGCGGGATCAGAGAAGACCTGGGAAACCTCTCCCGGTTTCAGGTCGAACACGGCTTCATGTTGCGGAGGCAGAGTGGTGCGGCGCACTTTTTCCGTCTTTGTGCTGGGGTTGGTGCGCTCGAATCCGGCGGCCGCGTAGGCTTCGATTTGCAACTTATCGGGATCTTCGCCGCTTACGGCGCGGGCGCGGAGATCAGCGGCGATTTTCATCATTGTGTCGTCAGCAGCGTCTTCGTTTGGATGCGCTGCGGAATTTGCTTTAGCGCGAGGGACGAAAATCCGGGCAATCGTGGCTTGCTCGAAAGCGGACTGATTCTTTTTATAGTAGTCCGCGAAATCGGTGTCGGAGATTGTATCGGCCTCGGCCTGGAGGGTGCGTCCTAAATCCTGCGCGAGCAGTTGCATGCGCGCAAAGCGCAATTCTTCTTCGAACGCCGGAGTTTTGTCGAGGCCGCGTTTCTCCGCTGCGGCGGACATTCTCAGGTTGCGCGCGTAGGCATTGGCCACCTTCAGCCGCTGGGAGAGTGACATGCCGGGCTCCAGAGCTTCGGAAAGCGTTTCAAATTGCGATCGTGTCACGATGGTCTTGCATGGAGCTGCCGGTGCAGGCGCTTGTGCGCAGAAATCGCCGATCGTGATAACGGGGTCGTCAGGCGCGACTTTGACTTCGGCGGAACTCGGGGGCTTGGTTTGCACGGTTTGACCGCTGGCCAAGGTCGCGAACAAAAGCCACGCAAAGGGACGGAAACGCACGGATTATTCCTCCGGAAAAGGTCGAAAGAGAAACGGGCACGCGACCAGCCCGCGTGCCCGAGTTTGAGATTACTGCTCAAAAGCTCCCATGTTGATTTGCCCACTGGAATTCACGCGCGGATTGCCGTTGAAATCGACTGTCCCAAAGTCGGCCGATCCCAGGCTGGCATTGCCGGTGTTCTCTGCGGGGGAACTGGTTGAAATGTCGAAATTCGGCGTTGGTGAGCAGGTGGTGATCGGAGTCGGCGGGCCGCTCTCCACCGTCGAGGTGCAGGTGGGTGTGGTCAGATAATCCGGATTCGCGAATACCGAGTTTTTATCCTGCCCCGTTGCTGACTGGTAGGCGGCGAACGAAGTATAGGTTTTGCCGTTCAACTCGAACGTGGTCGTCGCGCTGGTGGTGTAGTAATCGTTGTAGTTGGCGGTAACCCCGCTGGTGGCAGTGAAGCCGTGCAGGAATAGCCCTTGAGCTCCCGCATAGACAATGTTGTTTTCGAAGACAATCCCGGTTGCGCGGTATTGAATCTGGAACTCGCCGCTTCCCGTTTTCTGGGTGTCGTTATCGTAGAGACTATTGTTCACGATGGTGATGCCTGTGCTTCCGCCCGTTCCCGACTTGGCGTACCCTCCCACCGAAATTCCGCACGAATTTGCGGCGTACGACAGGTTGTTGCGGATGATGACGTTGCTTGAGACTTGACCCGCGGTTTCACTCGCAGCCTCGATGTTCAGATCGTTGCCGTAGAGTGTATTGCGCTCAAAGGTCACTTCGGCGCAGCCATCACAGTAAAGGCCGTCCTGGTCGTACTGGTTGCCTTCCCCTGGATTTTTGTACGCGCTGTTGTTGTAGATAAGGTTGCCGGAGACGTCCCCATTCTTGGCCTGATCGTAGCCGGTGGGGCCGACGCCCTCGAAGCCGATCGCATCCATGCCAATATTGTCGTTGTCATAAATCACGTTATTCGAGACGACGAAGTTCTGTACGTTGCCGTTGTAGGTGGTGGTCTCGCTCTCGCCGGTCAAGCACCCAGTGACGGTGTTTCCGCTGACATTTACGCTAAGCGGCGTTGCGCTGATTCCGAAAACGCCGATGCCATAGGCATTTCCGCGCTTTCCAGCCGTGGTTTGAATATTCTTTACGGTGTTGTTGAGCAGGTTGATGCCGGTGCCGCTGCCGACAATTAAAACGCCGAGCGGAACGTATGCCGCGCTGGCCGTTTTGTAATTCTGGATTGTGAAACCCTCGACAGTCAGGTAGTTCACGCCGCTCGCGGCTCCGATATTGAATAAGCCCTGCGTGTTGGTGCCAATAAAACCGTTGCTGGTGGCGAAGCTGGGCGACGCGCAACAGCTCACCCCTGTGCCATCGACGATGGCGACGCCTTGTCCGTTGAAAACGATCGGAGCCGAAGCGGTTCCTGAGTTGGCGAAAAGCACGCTCTCGTTGTAGGTTCCCGCCCCGACATACACGGTGCTGCCCGCCGTGGCTTCTAGAGCCGCATGTCCAATGGTGAGCCAGGGTGCGCTGGCGCTACCGCTATTGGAGTCGCTACCATTCTTGGCTACGTAGTATTGCCCTTGTGCGCAACAGGAAAGCGCGACAAAAATAGAGAGACACAAGAATACGGCGCGAGATAGCTTGCGCCGGAGAAGTGTTGTGGGATTGTTAGGAAAGCGTGTGATCATGGAAAGCCTCCGAATGGATTTTTGCCGCCACATCGAATTACGGATCTCCCTATGCGCACTGCTGTGAAGTGCTCCAACCCTTTCAGTGGATCGATAATTCCGAACGATTAGTAATGCTTCTATTTCTTTCGTCTTCTGTCGATTGGTTTCATTTTCTTTCGTAAGCAAAGCAGTGTGAACTCATTCTGCGACGCTGTCAACATCCATTTTTTTTGGCTACTTCCGTCGTAAAACTGGAAGGCAACGGTGGAAAAGCGACGCAATCGCCTGGCGGGCTTCTTTGCTCAGAAATTGCCTCAGTAATTTCCGACGGCAGCGTTAAGGGGTTGGAGGTGAAGGGCGGGCGTCCCGTGCTCGCGCAGGCAGCCATGAATGCCGTGCGCAAGTGGAGATGGTAGCTGGCGTTGCATGAAGCGCACGAACTGATTGAAGTGAAGTTCGCGGGATCGGATTGAGGCTGGCCAGGCGGGATGAGTCCTTAGGAGACTGGAAAGCAGCCGTCAGAATCTGATCTGCTGATTAATGATGGAGGCGCGGGTCGGAATCGAACCGACGCATAAAGGTTTTGCAGACCTCTCCCTTACCACTTGGGTACCGCGCCCCTGCCCTCAATAAAGTAGCGTTCCGTGCGGAAAAAGTCCATCTGCGGGGGAAATCGCCGGCCGGAAAGAAAACTGGAGCGGGAGACGGGATTTGAACCCGCGACTTCGACCTTGGCAAGGTCGCACTCTACCACTGAGTTACTCCCGCTCGACGGTCTCATTTTACACGATTGGGCTTCGGAGCGGCCAGTGGAATGAGAATGTTGGTGGTGGCTCAGGTTGAACTCTGAGGCTCATAGGGCGTCATCCGAAGAGACCGCGTTTTTACCAGCCAGCCGAGGGATCACCCGTGGCACACAGCATAGTAGCGGAACTCCTCGCTTCGCCGGAAGGAAGCTTGCGCTCGGGATGAGGCAATCGAAATGATTCAAGCCTGGCAAGAAAATGCCGATGCTGCTTATGGGAGTCTAAATGAAGGGGATCGGGTTACGACAAAAACTGGCACTGGGGTTTGGGACGCTGCTGGCCTTGCTGATACTGACCGGGTGTGTCGGCTATTACTCGACGGGAAGAGTGATTGCGGCGGCCGAAGACGTCAGGTTTTCGCTGCAACGGAAAGAGTTCGCCACCGCCGTCGAACTGAGCGTCCGGAAGCAGATTCAAGCCGCCACGGGCTACGTTTTCAATGGAGACGATCAGTCGCTGCAACAGCACGGAGAAGCGAAGAAGGAGGTTAGCGCGGAGTTGGACGAATTAGGGAAAATGCTAAAGACGGAAAAAGGCAAAGGGCTGTTGGAAAAGATCCAACAAGACACGACTCGTATTTCGGCAATCACCGACCAGGAGATCACTTTCAAGCGCGCCAACCGTTCTTATGAAGCCAACGATCTGGCCTCGGGACCGAAGACGCAGGAGATGCTGAAGACCTTTGTCGCGGATTGTGAAGAGTTGGAGGGGTGGGAGGACAAACTTGCGCAGGATCAACTGGAAGTTGAACGCCGGGCCGAGGGGCTGGCCAATGCCATCACGCTGGCCCTGGTGGGATGCGGGCTGCTACTGGGCATTGGAATTGCTTTCTTGATTGCGCGGTCCATCACCGGCAGCGTCACCGGGATGCTGGGGACGATTCAGAAAATCTCACAGAAGGACTTGGCAGTGGAAGACGTGGAGGTGACATCGAGAGATGAGATCGGGCAGGCGGAGATTGCGCTGAACAGCATGAAGAACACTTTGCACCAGATGGTGCGAAACATCGCGGCGACCGCGGAGCATCTGGCGAGCGCGAGCGAAGAGATTTCCGCCGGGGCCAGCCAGTCGGTGGAGACCGCCCGGGTGCAGGCCGGGCAGGCGCAGCAAGTCGCGGTCGCGATGCAGGAGATGTCGAGCACGGTGCAGCATGTCTCGGAGCATTCGCAGAACGCTTCGAATTCCTCAGCCCAGGCGGCGACGGCGGCCAAGCAGGGCGGGGAAGTGGTGGAGCAGACGCTGTCCACCATGCGCAGCATTGCGGAATCATCCCGGACAGTGGCGGCGCGCATTGGAGAGCTGGGGAAGAGTTCGGAAGAGATTGGAAAGATTGTGGCGGTGATCGACGACCTTGCCGACCAAACCAATCTGCTGGCTTTGAATGCCGCGATTGAAGCGGCGCGCGCCGGCGAACAGGGACGAGGATTCGCGGTGGTGGCGGACGAGGTGCGCAAACTCGCCGAACGCACTACCCAGGCGACGCAGGGCATTGGCACGATGATCGAGTCGATTCAAAACGAGACCAGAAATGCGGTACAAGCCATTGAACTCGGGAGCCGCGATGTGCAAATCGGAGTGGAGAAAACTACGGCTTCTGGTACGGCCTTGAAAGAGATTATCGCCATGGCGGAGCAAGTGGGCGATACCATTGCGCAGATCGCCAGCGCGGCCACGGAGCAATCGAGCGCAACCGAGCAGGTGAATATGAACGTGGCGCAGATTGCCAGCCTGACCCAGGGAGCTTCAGCGGCGGCGGAGGAAACCGCAAAAGCGTGCGCGGAACTTTCGGCCATGGCGCTCGATCTGCAAAATCTGGTGAACGAGTTCAAGCTGGATGATTCACGCCGCCATGCGGATGCGGAATTTGGGGCCTCTTCTGCGCGAGTGGTTTCGCATGGCGCCACTCGAAGCGCGCCGCTGAAGCGCAAGGCCGCGGCTGCCAAGTGAAGCGCTAACTGCGGAAAGAGATATTCCAGGTTACAGCTATTCCAAAACCCAGGCCAGCACTTCACGGCCGATCAGGCGAGCTTCGGAAAAATGTTGCAGCCTGAGCAGCACCGGCGGCGTCACTTCCTGCCCTTTGGCGACAATCAACACCCCGCCCCGGTTTCGCACGTTCTGCTGCAGAATGGCTCCGACTTTGATTTTCGCAATAGCAACCCTGCGCAGTTCCATTCTTGAGTCGTCCTCTTGCACTTCAGCCAACACGTCGAGCAGTTCGGGGCCGAACTCCGCCCGATGACGAAGGCGCAGAATAGCTTCTTCGACGGAAAATCCGCTCATCCTCAAGCTCTCGAACGACGAAGCGACACGCAGGAGTTTTACGCCCAACCACAGATCTTCTTCACTGAGATGAGGCGTCTGTGGCGGCTTTTGCGAGGCCGCGCCGAATTGTTGGCCGACCATCCAGGCCACGGGTTCGAGGCGTTGTACGTTCGCCAGAAGAGCCTGGGCGACAGCGGCGTGCGCCTCGTAGAGCGCGCGGTCTTCGGGGGAAAGGCGAGTGCCGAGATATGCCGCCTGAAGAAGTTCGGGATTGAGCGTGATGCAGCCCAGCTGCGAAAGCATGGCCGCAGCCTGGTAGCACCATGCCTGGTGGAGTTGAAGCTTGGCCGTGAGATGCTTGACATACTTAGCGATTCGGTTCGACCTGGCGAAGGCTTCAGGACTCACCGCGCTCAAAACATCCGCCAGCACTTCGATGGCGCCCGTCAATGTTTTTTCTAATAATTCCTTTTCCGCGCGAATCAGCCGGTACTGCGAAAGGCCGATTATCACCGCCTGGGCCAGGGTTTGCTGTTCGCAAGGCTTCGCGAGATATTGAAAGACCTGTCCGCGATTCACTGCGTTCATCAAAACCTCAATGTCGGAGTAGCCGGTGAGAAGCATGCGAACAGTTTCGGGTGCGGCTTGCTGCACGCGGGTGAGGAACTCGAGTCCATTCATTCCCGGCATGCGCATGTCGGAAATTATGAGCGAGTAGGGACCACGGTTTTGAATCGCCGCCAATCCTGCTGCACCCCCTACGGCTGTATGAAAGTCGAGGAGTTTGGGAGCGGTGCTTGTCGAATCGGTGTCCAGACCAGGATTCAGCAAGCGCAGGTCTTGCGGCAACATGAGTTGGTAGCTTGTGAGGAAAGCTGGTTCGTCATCGACAAACAGAATTTTCTCGCTCATGGCGCGATCCTGAATCGCACTCGCGGGACTGCACATTAGAAGTCATCGGCAAGAGTGGGAGGAAACCTTAGCTGGAATGGCGAAGAGGCGGATGCGGCTGCGTGGTCAGTGTGGCGCCCACTGGGGATCCTGTTCGGGCCCTACGATTTGGCCGTCGCGCATGTGGATGATGCGGTCTCCGAAGCGGGCGGCTTCGGGATTGTGCGTGATCATGAGTACGGTCTGGCCGAGTTCCTGATTCGACTGCCGAAGCATGCGCAAGACGATGTTGGAATTCTCGGTGTCGAGATTTCCGGTGGGTTCGTCGGCGAGCACCACGGAAGGCTTGTTGACCAAGGCGCGCGCTAACGCCACACGTTGTTGCTCGCCGCCGGAAAGCTCCGAGGGACGATGATCGAGGCGCTTCGTCAATCCCAGCAATTCGCAAATGCGAAGGAAGAAAGCGGGATCGCGATCGCCGTTATCGGAAATTTCCTGCGCGATGGCGATGTTAGAACGCGCGCTGAGAGTCGGCAGCAGGTTGAATTTCTGGAAGACAAAGCCGATTTTGCGCTTGCGCATGCGAGTGCGCTCGGCGTCGCTGAGGACGGTGAAGTCATCGCCGTCGAGAACTACTTTGCCGGAATCGGCCTGCGTGAGCCCGCCCAGCAGATAAAAAAGAGTGGACTTGCCGCTTCCGGAAGGCCCGACGACGCTGACGAATTCGCCTTTCTCTACGTTGAACGAAACTCCGCGCAGGGCGGGCACATCCACTTTCCCGACGCGGTAGGTTTTGCGTAAATCGATAGCTGCAATGAATGCGGGCATGCCAGCTTCGATATTACACGAGGGGAAGACACTCAACCGCCGAGCGCGCCGAGGCCGAGGAGAAATTTAAACGGGGAAATATTTTTCTGGGAAATTTCGTGGGGCTCTCTGCGTTCTCGGCGATGAAAAGTTTTTGTCGGTCTTCAGGCGACGCCCTGCCGGTGAGCTAAGGGTGCAACACGTTCGTGCATGCGTTTGGGGCCGCGCTTGCGCACCAGAAGTAGGCGAATGCGTTCTAGCAGGTCCGCCGGCGCGTACATTCCTCGGGCGAGAAAAACATCGGCCTGCGATTCGTGATCGTAAACACGAGCTTTGCTTGAAATCAAGATCGCGGGGCATTGCGGTGCGATGGCCTTGATGGCGGTGATCAATTTAGCGCCATCCATCCCAGGCATGGCCATATCGGTGACGATAAGGTCGATGCCTCCCTGCTTGAAGCGTTCGAGCGCCTCTTCGCCTCGCGCGTAGCTTGCCACGCGGTAGCCGCGGGTTTCCAGCATGATTTTTCGATAGGAGAGAGATTGTTCGTTGTCGTCAACACAGAGGATCGTGCGCTTTGGTTTCATTCACCGTCCGTATCCGTTCTTCCCGGGGGTAGGCCGGGTCGACGGGATTTTTCTCTGTTCGCGAAGAATGGAAGAGCGAATTGGATGCTATCGGGAAGGAACGAAGCTGTAAAGTAGCGTCGAAGCAAATAGCAATTGTTTGCCATTGACTTTTTTTGGAAATGCGAAAGTTGTGATGCCTGGGCACTGCGCGCAATGCGTGCCGCGAATAAAAAATCGCCGCGCATGATTTTCAACAGGCCGCCGAATTTTACACACGTTAACTATACGGTTATGGGTGGAGAAAAAATCGATGTGTCGCGTGGTGAAGTGGGAATTATTCGGACGCTTCGCGCTCTCAGGCCGCCGAGTTACGATCCAAAGCTTTTGACCGCGAAGGCCGCAAAGAAATTCCGCAAAGGTCGCGAAGAAGAGAGTTCGGGGAAGAACGACGAGGGCTTCGAAATTGCGCCACTGCCCGAGCCTGGAGAGGTTGACAGGGTTGGGGCAGGCTTCTATTCTACCTACGTGTTATGCCCCTTCCAGCGCGGTGGCGCATGTTGTTGCATGTGTATGCCGCGGTGTGGCTAGGGAGCGATCGAGAGGTTTCTTCTTAACCCACCCGGCGTGAATCGGGTGGGTTTCGTTTTCATCCAAAGATTTGTGCGTAATCCATCGCCGTTTGCGGCGACCTCGGGAATTTTCTTGAAGGAGAAATTTATGAGCACTGCGCTAGCCAACGAAACCTACAGCGTTCCCCGCATCAACGACGTCGCCCCTGACTTCACGGCCGAAACCACGCAGGGCACAATTCATTTTCATGAGTGGATCGGCGACGGCTGGGCAATTTTGTTTTCCCATCCCAAAGATTTCACGCCGGTGTGCACGACCGAATTGGGCTACATGGCGCGGCTGCAGCCGGAATTCGCCAAGCGCAATACGAAAATCATCGGGCTGAGCGTTGATCCGGTGAACAAGCACGGCGAGTGGGCCGCTGACATTGAAGAGACGCAGGGCGCGAAGGTGAACTACCCGATGATCGGCGATCCGCAACTGAAGATCGCCAAGTTGTACGGCATGCTGCCGGCCGCTGCGGGGGAGAGTTCTGAAGGACGCACCGCCGCCGATAACGCCACGGTGCGGACGGTTTTCGTAGTTGGCCCGGACAAGAAAATCAAGCTGCAACTCAGCTATCCGATGAGCACGGGGCGCAACTTCGATGAAATATTACGCGTGATCGATTCGATGCAGCTCACCGCTAAGCACAAAGTTGCGACGCCGGTGAACTGGAAGGCGGGGGATGACGTGATCATTCTTCCCTCGGTTTCGAACGAAGAGGCGCAGCAGAAATATCCCGGCGGGTGGAAGTCGCCGAAGCCGTATCTGCGGATCGTGCCCCAGCCGAAATAGGGACGCGATATCTCGTCAAGGTTCAGTTTGCTGTGCACGTTGACGCAGCGCCAACCATGCGCATGCCAAGATGACGCCGAGTGCTCCGTACACGGCGGCGTTCATAGGAGCGAGCAGAAAAAAAGTGGCTATCGGCGAGGGGTCGAAGGTCATCTTCACGAAATAAAGCGGACAGATCGAGAACATCAGTTGGGGGGTGAGATTCCATTCGTGGGGAGCGAGAAAGGCGAACAGCGCCGCAAGATAGGCAAGTGCCGCGAAGGTGCCGAGCCATTTCAGGGGCGCTAAGAACAATTGGGCGTCGTCGCGATTTTTCCTGCACAGTTTTGCGAACCACGAACGGGGCAGGATAGCGCATGCCAGGCTGAAAAGGCCGACCACTGCGAGGACCGCAACAAATATGATCCATTCGCTCTGCACCGGCAGTTCAGCGCCGCGCAGCATGAGATAGGGAGCGGCGGTGGAGAGGGAAGTCAGTCCGCAGAGGAAAAATGAGATGCGGGCTGCCGTCCTGATGGTGCGGCCGGACATGAGGCGGATTTTAACAGCGATTTCTCGTTTTGAGCACCGGATTGCATGGACCGGACCAGCGCGAGCGGGGGCGATGATACTTTAAAGTTGGTTGTAAGTTGGTTGAATGAAGTTGGAAGCGCATGCGGTCCGGTGATCGTCCCGGTCTTCAAAACCGGCGGGCGGCAGGTTTCCTGTCACCGGTGGGTTCGACCCCCACTCGCTTCCGCCAAAAATTTTAAGTTGTAGAAAAGTGAATTCCGCTTGCGTGACGATTTGGCAACGCGAACGCTTGAAGAGGAAAGAGCATTATGAAGATCGCCAATGACATTACCGAGTTGATTGGCCATACTCCGCTGGTGCGACTGAATAAAGTTACCGGCGGCTGCGTGGCCGAGGTGGTCGCGAAGCTGGAAAGCCGGAATCCCATGGACAGCGTGAAAGATCGCATCGGAGTCAGCATGATTGCCGAGGCGGAGCGCGCGGGAAAGATTCAGCCGGGCAAGACTGTGCTCATTGAGCCCACCAGCGGCAATACAGGGATTGGCCTCGCGTTCGTGGCGGCGGTGAAGGGCTATCGGTTGATTCTCACCATGCCGGAGACCATGAGCATGGAGCGCCGGCTGATACTGCTCGCGTTCGGGGCCGAGCTTGTTCTTACGCCCGGGCCGAATGGCATGAAGGGCGCCATCGCCAAGGCACAGGAGTTGATTGCGAACACGCCGAACAGTTACATGCTGCAGCAGTTCGATAACCCGGCGAATCCTAAAATTCACTTCGAAACTACCGGCCCGGAGATTTGGGAGGATACCGACGGCCGCGTGGATTTTCTGATCTCGGGAGTGGGCACCGGAGGGACTATTACTGGGGTTTCTGAGTATATTAAGCCGCGCAAGCCATCGTTCAAGGCGATTGCGGTTGAGCCTGCCGAGAGCCCGGTGCTCTCCGGCGGAAAACCTTCGCCGCATAAAATTCAGGGGATTGGTGCCGGATTCGTTCCCAGTATTTTGCGGCGCGACTATATCGATGAAGTCATTACCGTCACGAATGATGACGCGATCCGCATGGCGCGGCGGCTGCCTCTGGAAGAAGGTCTGTTTGTCGGGATCTCTTCAGGGGCAGCCGTGACCGCCGCGTTACAGGTGGCTCGGCGGAAAGAGAATGCTGGGAAGCTGATCGTTGTGGTGCTGCCTTCGTTTGGAGAGCGGTATTTGAGCACGGTTCTGTTTGAGGAGCTGCGCAACCGGGCACAGCAGATTCCGACCTCGACATTGCCAGCATAAGCTGGGCGGAGTGCTCGGTCCGGCAATTTTATTTTGATTTTTCCAGGCGGCGTCTTCCTCCGAAGACGCCGCTCGTGCGAAATTAGTTCTATGGCTTTGGTTGTCCGTCCTTCCAGAATTCATTCCGTCGGAGTGTTTACTAATGCGCCGGTGCGCAAAGGCACGCGCCTGATCGAATACACCGGCAAGTTTCTTACGCCCGATGAGGCCGACCGCCTGTATGAGAGCGAGCCGCGCACTTATCTGTATGGGCTGGGCGACGGCAAGAAAATCATCGATGGCGAGGGTATTGCGGCGTACCTGAACCATTCGTGCGATCCCAACTGCGAGATCGATGAGATCAAGAACCGGGCATACATTTTTGCGCTGAGAGATATCGCTGCCGGGGAAGAATTGTTGTGGGATTACAACCTGTATGACGATGACGATCCTGCGCCGTGCCATTGCGGATCGCCGAAGTGCCGGGGGACGATGTATTCGCGCGAGTGGATGGCCAAGCTGCGGCGGAAGGCGGCGCGGAAGGAAAAGTCGGCGGCGAAGAAGCGCGCGGGCAATCACGGGGGCTAAAGCCCGGCATATAGAGCGCTCTTACGCGGCGCTAAAGCGCCGCTCTTCAACGTTAGTGCCGGCACAGGCAACGACGCAGGGCACTGCGCGCGCACGCTTCTGTGCGTGCCGCACGCAAACCCTCTTCCGCGGAGTTCGTTACGCCTAACCGATTACACTCCTGCGCCCACCGGTTCGCCGTGCACGACGGTCTCTTCGGCTTCTTCTTTGTATGCGGTGTGGGTTTTGGCGACCAGCATATAAATGGAGGGCACCACGAACAAGGTGAATACGGTGCCGATGATCATGCCGCTGACCAGCATGATACCGATGCTGTTTCGGGCTCCGGCTCCGGGGCCGCGGGCCAGAACCAGCGGGAAATGGCCGAAGACAGTAGCGGCGGTGGTCATCAAGATGGGGCGGAGACGAGTGCTGGCCGCGCCGATGATCGCTTGCAGCTTGCTCACTCCGGTTTCCTGCAACTGGTTGGCGAACTCCACAATCAGAATGCCGTTCTTGGCGATGAGACCGACCAGCGTGATCAGTCCGACCTGGCTATAGATGTTGAGCGTGGTGAAGCCGAGGAACGAGAACATCAACGCGCCAGAAAGCGCCAACGGCACCGAGCCGGCGAGAATGATGAAAGGATCGCGGAAGCTTTCAAACTGCGCCGCGAGCACGAGGTAAATCAGAATTGCCGACAGCAGAAACGTGCCCAGAAATTTGCTGCCTTCCACGCGCAACTGGCGGGATTCACCGGCGTAATCGACGGTAAATCCTTGTGGGAGAATTTGTTTGGCTTGGTCTTCGAGGAACGTAAGCGCCTTGTCGAGCGACACGTTCGGCGGGATTACGCCTTGGATACGGACGGCATTCAGCTGCTGGAATTTGTTCAGCGATCGCGGTTCGGTTGTGGTCTTCAGCGTGGCAAAGGTTGAGAGCGGCACGAGTTTGTCGGCCGAGCCTTTGACGTAAATGTGAGAAAGCTGCTCGGGGGTGAGGCGATCCACGCGTTCGACCTGCGGAATTACTTTATAGCTGCGCCCCTGAATGCTGAAGCGGTTGACATAATTTCCACCCAGCATGGTGGCGAGATCCTGGCCGGCCTGGCTTAGATCCACCCCTTGCGAGCGCAGCTTGTCGCGATCAAAGATGACTTCCGTTTGCGGCTGGTCGAACTTTACATCGGTATCGGCATAAATGAACATACCGCTCGCCATGGCCTTCTGCACCAGCTTTTCGGCGAGCGCACTGACTTGCGCGGGTTCGGCGGCCGACATGATTACAAAGTCCACGGGGAAGTTGCCGCCTCCGGGCAATGGCGGAGGGGTCAGAGGAATGACGCGAATGCCGGGAATCTTCGAAAGCTTGCCGGCCGACTCCACCAGCAATTGCTGCGTGGTTTTTGTGCGCTGGCTCCAGGGCTTTACGACCATGCCTCCGAAACCGCCGCCAGGACTCGTGATCTGAAACAGACTGTCGCTTTCAGGGAACGAGTGGTACACGTCATACACTTCTTTGGCGAAGAGATTGGTTTGATCGAGCGTGGCGTTGGCGGAAGCCTGAATCACGCCGAACACGACTCCCTGATCTTCCTGAGGAGCGAGTTCCCGCGACGAGAACATGTAAAAGGGAACCGCAAGCAGGGCGACGATTATCCACACCGTAAGCACGACGGGGCGATAGTTCAAAGTGCCGGTCAGCACACGAGTGTAAGTTTTGCGTACCCACTCGAAACGGCGATTGACGATGCCTGCGAACCCCTTCTCGGCATCCCCGGCGCGAAGCAACTTCGATCCCATCATGGGAGAAAGCGTGAGTGCGACGATGCCGGAAACCGTGACTGCGCCTGCCAGAGTGAAAGCGAATTCACGGAAGAGGGCTCCGGTCAGGCCGCCTTGAATGCCGATTGGCGCGTAGACCGCGGCGAGGGTGATCGTCATCGAGATGATCGGGCCGACGAGTTCGCGGGCTGCATCTTGTGCGGCGTGGAAGGGAGTCTTACCCATCTGCAAGTGGCGCTCGACGTTTTCCACCATCACGATCGCGTCATCGACGACCAGACCGACGGACAAAACGATGGCGAGCAGTGTCAGAAGGTTGATGGTGAATCCCGCCACCAGCATGAGGAATACTGCGCCGATGAGCGAGACTGGAATCGCGACGATTGGAATTAGAACTGAGCGGAACGAACCGAGGAACAGGAAGATGACAACCACAACGATCAGAAGAGTTTCAACCAGGGTATGCAACACCTCGTTGATTGCATCTTGAATGTAGGCGGTGGAGTCGTAGGGAATGCCGACGGTCATGCCCGCCGGGAGCTGGGCCTGAATGGCGGGAATCTGCTTGCGAACTTCTTTGATCACGTCGAGGGAATTGGCGGTGGGAAGAACCCAGATTCCCATGAAGGTAGCAGTTTGGCCGTTGAAGCGGACATCCTGATCGTAGTTCTCAGCGCCGAGCTGGATGTCAGCGATTTCTCCCAGGCGCACTACCACGCCATTCTGCTGCTTGACGACCATCTGCTTGAAGTCGTCGGGGGTGCGCAGGTCGGTGTTAGCGACCAGGTTTACTGAAACCATGGAGCCCTTGGTGCTGCCGAGCGCCGAGAGGTAATTATTTTTGGCGAGCGTATCGTTCACGTCGGAGGGTGATACGCCGCGGGCCGCCATCTCATCCGGCTTGAGCCAGATCCGCATGGCGAAAGTACGATTGCCGAGAATGTCGGCGCGCTGCACACCGCTGACCGCGCTCAGTTTGGGCTGGACGACGCGGGTGAGGTAATCAGTAATTTGATTCTGGTCGAGGTCGTTGGCTGCGAAACCGATATACATGGCGGCGAACTGCTGGTCGGCAGTTTGCAGATCGATGACCGGAACCTGCGATTCAGGCGGCAGGTCGTTTTTGACCTGAGCTACTTTGGCCTGAATCTGCGTCAGGGCCGCGTTGGTGTCGTAGTTCAGCTTGAGGTGAACGATGATGGTGCTCAGGCCCTGGGCGCTGTTCGACTCCATGTAGTCGATTCCGTCGGCGCTGGCGATCACGCGCTCCAGCGGCGTGGTAATGAAGCCCCGAACCAAATCGGCGTTCGCACCCACGTAGACCGTGGTGACTTGAATGACGGAAATGTCGCTGCGGGGATATTGCCGGACGCTCAGCGAACGAATCGCCTGGAGACCTGCGATCAGAATGACGAGGTTCACCACCATCGCCAGCACCGGACGCCTTACAAATAGATCAGTGAACTTCATGGTGAGTCTCCTGCGTTATTCGAAAGCTGCAACAGCAGATTCTTCTCGCGCGATAAAGCCGCGTTTCGGAATGACAAATTTGAGTGCAACCCGTTTACTCTAGCTCTCTTCCGGATTCGGCTTGGGGCTGTTTGACGGTTGCACGCTGTTGTTGACCAGAACCGGGGCGGCGTTGCGCAGGCGGAACGTCCCCGCGCTGACTACTTCGTCACCGGGGTTCAGGCCGGAGACGATTGCGACCTGATCGCCCTTGCTGCCGTCAATCTTGACGATCTGTTGGCGGACCCCCTTGTACATCTTTCCGGTTTTCTCATCTTTCATGTCACTCACAACGAAGACCGAATCGCCAGAGGGTGCGTAATTGATGGCCGATGCGGGTAGAGGGACCACATCCCGAGAAACCCCCAGCGGCAACTCTACTTGCAGGAACATGCCGGGGCGCAGATCCCCTCCGGGATTTTGCACTGTGGCCTGGATTTGAATGTTTCGCGTCTGTTCGTTGATCACGGAATCCAGAGCGGTGATTTTTCCGGTTGCCTTTAGTTTGGGATTATCCTCGCTGCTGACTCGAACGGTACGGCCGATCTTCATCTTCGGCGCATCCTGCTGCGGCACGCCGAAATTTACGTAGATAGGGTTTCGCGACTCGAGCGAAACAATTGCCTGCCCGGCGGCGAGATATTGGCCGAGGCTGATCTGGCGAATGCCCAGGACTCCGGTGAACGGGGCGTGGATGGTTTTGCGGGCGATGGCAGCCTTAATGTCGTTGACTTGGGCCTCGGTTGCTTTCTGCTGGGCCGCGGCATTGTCGTATTCCGACTTGGAGATAACGCCTGCCTTGGACAATTGCTCAGAGCGGCCATATTGAATGCGGGCCAGGTCGCGCTGGGCCTCAAGGTTGGCGAGTTGGGCTTTTTCCTGGCGGATATCGAGCTCGACCAGGATGTCACCCTCATGCACGGTCTGGCCAGATTCGAATTGAATCTTATCGATGGTTCCCGGAAGGTCTGCGCCGACAGTAACGCCCTGGACTGCTGCAGCCGTCCCAATGACCGACAAAGTGGTGGGCCAGGTTTCGCGCTTGGCGACCACCGTCGTCACCGACGTGGGCGGCATCTGGAAGCTGGCGCCTGCCGCTATGGCAGATTCGACCTGACGGTATTTTATGAAAGCGAGGCCGCCAATCAGGGCCGCCATCAGCAACAACACTACGATGAATCTTTTCGCCATACGTTCTCCGGACCGGAAGCTCAAACTGGGTATGTTAAGGGATTAGACGCGCACTCCCCAAAAACATTGTAACTATTGATTTCATAGCATGGCGAAAGGATTCAGCCTGCCCTGTCGATTGTGCAATTCACATGAAAAAACTTGCATACCAGTAGCCCAGCAAACCCCTTGACCTGTTCTCTATTAAGTTAGACGAACCGGGAAGGCTGAAATCGACAGCCCACCAATTGTTTTCGAAGGCTTATCGAGGCTCAGTCGGCGCGAAACCCCACAGCCTGAGGGTGAAGACACTCAACTCCGCCAGTCTGCTAAATTATGCGATATGCCGACCCCGCTCACTAAGCTCACGCGCAACTTCGCCAGCGACAACAATGCCGGCGTTCATCCCGAAATCATTCAGGCAATAACCCGCGCCAATCAAGGCCATGTCGTCGCTTATGGCGATGATCTTTATACGCGTTCCGCCATCAAAAAGTTCGAAGAGCACTTCGGCTCCGACATCGCCGTATTTTTCACTTTCAACGGCACCGGGGCCAACGTTTTGGGCCTGCAATCGCTGACGCGGTCGTTTCAATCCGTGCTGTGCAGCGCCTATGCCCACATTTATACCGACGAATGCGGCGCGCCCGAAAAGCATACGGGATGCAAGCTGATCCCGCTGCCGCAGGACAATGGAAAGATTACGCTTGAATCGGTTCGGCATGCGTATCACGGCATTGGCGACGAACATCACTCCCAGCCGCGCGTGATCTCGATTACGCAATCGACCGAGATGGGGACCGTATATCGGCCCGAGGAAATCCGGGCGCTCGCCAGTTTTGCTCACGAGCACGACATGTTTTTGCACGTGGATGGGGCAAGAATCGCCAACGCCGCCGCTTCGCTCGGGCAAAACCTTCGCCAGGCAACGCGCGATCTCGGTGTGGACGTCCTCTCTTTTGGCGGCACGAAGAACGGGATCATGGGCGGGGAAGCGGTCGTCTTTTTCCAGCCCAGCTTGGGCAAAGACTTCCTCTACCTGCGCAAGCAGTCGATGCAACTGGCCTCGAAGATGCGCTTTATCGCCGCCCAGTTCGAGGCTTTGCTGACGGATGATCTGTGGCGGCGCAGCGCCGAGCATGCCAACCGGATGGCGCTGCTGCTGGAAAAAGAAATCAGCCGCATTCCGCAGGTGAAAGTTGTGTGGAAGGTTGAAGCAAACGGCGTATTCGCGCAAATCCCCCACCATGCCATCGAAAAAATCAAGCAGCGCTATTTTTTCTATACCTGGATGGAAGAGGAAGGGATCGTACGCTGGATGTGCTCGTTCGACACCACGGAAGAGGATATTCGCGAGTTTGCCGGGGTGGTGGCGGAGGCGGTGAAGGGATGACCGGACGGAATCAGTTGTGCGGTTAGCGATTGCTTTTTGGCCGATTTTTGACTAAATTGGCGCATTCCCTAAACGCGCGAATATTTAGTCGATTGCTTAATCCCAGGAGCCGTTGATGAGCCGGAAGTGGTTCAGCATCCTTGCCCTTATCGCCGCTGCGACGATCATGCTCAACACTTCGAGCTGCGGATTTAACCAGCATCTGGTGTCGATCCAGGTCAATCCTTCTGGAGCGACCTTTACTGCGATCGGTTCGGCGCTTAGGTTCACGGCAACGGGGACATACGACCATCCGCCGGAGACAAAAGATATCACCAACATGGTGACATGGTCGGTGGACTCCCAGAATCTGGTTACCATAACCGACACGAGCCTTGTAACGGCTGTGAGCATTTGTGGCAGCGGGAATCTGACGGCTAGCTACTACGACAGCCCGAATTTAGTTTCGGGTTCTGCGTTCCTTACTGGTGGCGGGATCGGTACCAGCGCCTGCAATCAGGCCGTGCTGACTGTGAATATCGTGGGATCCGGAACGGTGAATGACTCCACGAATGCTATTAAATGTCCCGGAACCTGTTCTGCCGACTACACGCTCGGCAGCACAATCGGGCTGACAGCGACTCCGACGGCGGGTGCCGCGCAAGTCCTTTGGACAAACTGCAGTTCGTTCGTCGGCAATACCTGCACGGTGGTTATGAACTTTGATACTACCGTTACAGCCACATTCCAGTGATGCATGGGATGGCGACCTAGTCCGCATCCTCCAACATTTTCCCCAGCGTAGGCTTGTGGCGCTCCGCCTTCTTGTTCTTGTGCGGAACGACCTTCTCTACCGGAGGCGCGCCTACGCGCTCCCTCGCCAATTCCTTTACAGCCTGGACCGCGCCGAAGCGCTTTAGTTTTTTCTTGCGCGCCATTTCTGGCCCCCGATCCTCATCTTGCCATAGCTTTGTCCCCCGTAAAACTGTAATAATTACCTTTCGCGGTTGATCGAAGGCGGGCCCTGAGAAAAGCTGGCCAGCCGACGACGAACGACTAGCGACCAACGACCCTTATGGAAGAGCGAGATTTTTTTGACGAACGCACCGAGAAGAAAGCAGCGACCCTGAACTGTCCGCACTGCCACCAGCCCGCTGAGTATGAAGTTACATGGGTGGTGCGTACCAAGAAGCGCCAGCTCGGCGGACGTGCCGACGAGCGCGACCGCGCCCGCTTTGCCAAGGCTCGCTCCTACATGCTCCGCAAAGACGACCTGATGGCCTGCAAGAACATGCGCTGCCGCAAGCGCTTTGAGATTTCCGGGGTGCAGTCGGTCGTGTTCACGGAATAGGCAGGGCAATTAGCAGCTAAGGAAATAAATAAGGACCATCCGTACGACGTGACCGTCGCGCTCTTCTATAACCGCGCGAAGAAACGGAGACCGGCCGCAATGTTTGTGATCGCCATGAAGGCAGTTCCCTCAGCCCGAAGCTGATTGCCAGTCCGGTTCAAAACTAACACAGCACCTGATCGACCTAGCGATGGCCAAATCTCCTTCCGCGCTGCTACACTAACCAGTTTGACTCTCACTTTTATTCCGCTCTGAGAGCGGAGCCTGCAAGGAAATCATGTTGAAACCCGGGGACATTGCCATTGTCAGTGGGGCGCGCACGCCCTTTGGCCGCTACTGCGGCAAGCTGAAAGACTTTACCGCGCAGGAGCTGGGCGCAGTTGCCGCCAAAGGCGCAATCGAGCGCGCCGGCATCGACGCTAAGGAATTCGACCACGCGGTCTTCGGCAACGCGCAGCAGACTTCCGGCGACGCGCTTTACGGCGCACGCCATGTTGGTCTGCGCGCTGGCCTGCCGATTGAAACTCCGGCGCTCACCGTCAACCGGCTCTGCGGCAGCGGCATGCAGTCGATCGTGAGCGCGGCGCAGATGATCCAGACCGATGAAGCTAAGCTCGTTCTCGCAGGCGGCATGGAGGCTATGTCACAAGCTCCGTTTACCATTCGAGGCCGCGATGGCTTTACGCTCGCTCCCGGCGGCAAAATGGAAGATTCGCTGATGGTGGCGCTGCTCGATAGCTACTGCGGCCTGTACATGGCGAACACCGCCGAACTCTACGGCGAGCAGCAGGACATCACCCGCCAGGCGCAGGATGAATTCGCGCTGCGCTCGCAGCAAAAAGCCGACGCCGCCTACAAAGAAGGACGCATTCAGGAAGAGCTCGTCCCGGTTCCGCTGCGCAATTCCAAAGGCGAGGCCACGGGAGAATCGCTCACGGAAGACGACCATCGCCGCCCGCAGACCACTATGGAAGGCCTGGCTAAACTGAAAGCCGCATTCGGCAAAGCTGGAACTGTCACCGCCGGCAACGCCAGCGGCATCGTCGATGGCGCAGCCGCCGTGGTTCTGATGTCCCTGGAAGAAGCCCGCAAGCGCAGCATTGAGCCGCTGGGTCGGATTGTAAGTTGGGGCATTGCCGGAGTCGAGCCGAAGCTCATGGGCCGCGGCCCCGTGCCCGCGACAAAAGTCGCTCTGCAAAAAGCCGGCCTCTCGCTCGACTACATCGATCTGATCGAAGTGAACGAAGCCTTCGCCGCGCAATATCTCGCGGTCGAAAAAGAGTTGGGCCTCGATCGCGAAAAAGTAAATGTGAACGGAGGAGCGATTGCTCTCGGTCATCCGTTGGGCGCGACCGGTACGCGGCTCGTGATTACGCTGCTGTATGAGTTGCGGCGTCGGAAGAAGAAGTATGGGCTGGCTACGGCTTGCATCGGTGGTGGGCAAGGGATTGCGATGATTGTGGAGAGCATGTCGAATTCTTAGCCACTGATCTTCACGGATTCGCACAGATCAAGAGGGAGGAGTCTGATTCGTTCATACTGGAGCTCTTGATCCGTGAAAATCCGTGTGATCCGTGGCCAATGATTTTGGAGCCTTCGCGCAGTCCGCTTCAGAGCAAACTCAAATCACCTCGTGAGTTTATAAGACAAGCACTTCCTCGCCTCGGACGCGAAGGGCCTTATCAAAGGTGACGAATTTCAACCCAGAGGTGGCGGCGAAGGCGAGGAGGTAGGCGTCGGCCCAAAGCTTGGGAGATCGGCTGGAAATCTTCGAACGTGAACGAAATTCTTTTTCAAGGTGGTCGGGCTCTGGCAGAAAGGCAATGCGTGGGTCGGCCCACACGCGGTCCCACAGGGCCCACGATTCGGACATGGTCTTGGTTTCTTTGGCCATAACCGATTCCGTGGTGAGTAGGCGAAGGACGGTAAGCTGAGTGAAGCGGCAGAAGAAAAATTGTTGCTCAGCCGCTCCCGCAAACCAGGAACGAGCCCTTTCGGAATGAGCGTGGCGACTCCAAATCAGGGCAAGCCACACGTTTGAATCAAGGAAATTCAACGTGTTCATAGATTTGTTCGTTGGTGAGATCGACTTTGGGGCCGTCAGAAACGATCAGCGGGAATTGCACTCGTTTCGGGCGCGGCCGCCGCGCCTGCAGCAGGACGCTCTGCACGCCGGAGAGAACCAGTTCGCGCACCGATCGTCCGTTCGCGGCTGCTTGCGCTTTGAGCCTGCGATAGAGCGGCGCGGGAATATCGACCGTGGTGCGAATGCAATCCTGCTTCATAAAGGTTATTATCCCATGTGTGCCATAAATATGGAACTGCATGAAGCCAGCATTCGACCGACCGTGCTCCAACTGAAAGTGAGACTGTCTGGCGAACCAACGCGTGATATCGTAGCCGTATGAACGATCTCCGAAACCAGATAAACAGCCTCTCTCCCGCCGAGAAGGCAGAGCTGCTAGATAGGGTCTGGGAGAGCCTTGAAGCAGACGCGGTATCGTTGACGGATGCGCAACGGGATGAGCTCGATTACCGAATCGCCCGCCACGAGCAAAATCCTTCCGCGGTGATCCCCTGGCAGCAGGTCAAGACGGGGCTGCTTAAGAAGCAGTGACGCTCCCGGTCGTTTGGACTCCAGACGCGAATGAGGATTTGCTGGAGGCTCGGGCTTGGTATGACAACATTCGTCCACAGCTTGGCGAGCGCTTTGCGCAGGCGGTCGAGGCTGTAGTTGAAAGCATTGCGGAACATCCGTTGCAATTTCCTGTCGTCCATCGAAGCCGTCGCCGCGCGGGAGTGCGCCGCTTTCCATACGGGATTTTCTTCGACGTTCAGGAACATCGGATCGTAGTTATCGCGTGCTTCCATAGCAGACGCAATCCGAGGCACTGGCAGCCGCGCGAATGAGGTCTGGCGATGCGCTATATTGCTGGTAGATATATTTTTCATCTCAAGAAGGCTCTTCTATGGAAATTAAAAAAGTAGGCATTCTCGGTTGTGGTCTCATGGGTTCCGGCATCGCGCAAGTCTGTGCCACGGCCGGGTTCGACGTAACCGTGCTCGAAGTCGAAACAAAATATCTCGAAAAAGGTCTTGCCGGGATCGAAAAGTCTCTGGCGAAATTCGCCGAGCGCCCGCCAGAAAAGGGAGGCATCACCGCGCAACAGAAAGACGCGATCCGCGCGCGTCTCAAAGGCACGATGAACAAATCCGACCTCGCCGATTGCGACATCGTCATCGAAGCCATCATTGAAAACGTCGAAGAGAAGAAAAAGATGTACGCTTCGCTTGACGGCATCGTCAAAAAAGACGCGATCTTCGCCTCGAATACCTCTTCGATTTCCGTCACCGAGCTTCTTACTGCGGTAAAGCGTCCCGAGCGCTTCATAGGGCTGCACTTTTTCAATCCCGTGCCGTTGATGAAGCTGGTCGAAGTGGTCCGCACCATTGCTACCGCCGCCGACGTTTACGAAAGCGCTTACGAGTTCGCCAAAAAGCTCGGCAAGGTTCCCGTCCGCACCTCGGACAAAACCGGATTCATCGTAAACCGGCTGCTGGTGCCGTATTTGCTCGATGCCATTCGTGCCTACGAAGAAGGTGTGGGATCGATTGAAGACATCGACAACGCCATGAAGCTGGGCTGCGGCTATCCCATGGGGCCGTTCACGCTGCTCGATTTTGTCGGCCTCGACACCACCTATTACATTACCCACGTGATGTACGACGAGTTCAAAGAGCGCCGCTTCGCCTCGCCACCTCTGCTGAAGCGGCTCGTGATGGCCGGATGGTACGGTCGCAAGAGTGGTAAAGGCTTCTACGATTATTCCGACCCGAATCAGCCGAAGGCGCATAAACTGTAGAACACTTCTTCTGTATGCGGATCGACTGACGAGGAATTGACTGGCCATGTTCCGACGACGAAAAACCGATCAAGCGCCCGGCGAAGGCGGACCGCAAGATATTGAACGCTACCGGCGCGCCTGGCGCAGCTACGTGGCACGGCGAAATCTGGTGGTGGTCCTGTTTGCCAGCTTTTTATTTGTCGGCTTCATGATCGGCAAGCTGAAAATGGGCGAACCCACCGATTCCGCGATCCTGCTGGTCTGGATCGGAGTCTACCTCGCCGGGGGATGGTGGCTCACGGAATGGAAATGCCCGCGCTGTGGCAAAGTCTTTGGCCATCGCTTGTGGACGCAGCGCTGCATCAGTTGCGATTTGAGCAAAGATGAAGTTGCCGGCGTGGCGAAGGGGAAGTAATCCCTTAGCGAGAGTAAATATCTCTGCGGTGGCCGACGCGAAGAACTAATACCACGAATCGGGCGTGCTCGATGGAGCAGATGAGGCGGTAATCTCCAACACGGTATTTCCAGTAGGGACTCAACGCGCCTTGGAGCTTTTCGCCGACTTGCTGAGGACTGTCGAGCCTTGCTCTCCGTTGGTGTAGAAATTTCAGGATGCGGTCGGCGACCGGTTTATCCAGTTTGTCGAGTTCCCTTCGAGCCGCAAAATCGAACTCAATCGTCCACATCTGGGTCGATGCCATATTGGCGCATCACTTCTTCGAGAGGAACGGTCTTCGCGCGGCCCGATCGAATTTCCGCGAGTCGCTTTTCGGCAATATAAATATCTTCAAGATTCTCAATATGTTGCAAGATAGCTTCGCGCGCGTAATAGGTTTTGGTGCGGCCGGTACGCTTGGCGAGGCGTTCCAGACGTTTTTCAATTTTTTCCGGCAGTCGAATGGCTAGCATGGATGACCTCGTGCTATACAATTATAGCAGTCCCGGATTACCTGGACGTAAGGTTTTTAATCCGAGTTAATCCGCGAACATCCGTGGTAAATATGGTCTTATGAACTTCGAAAACATTCTCCTCGAAAAGAAAAACTCCATCGCCTACGTCATCGTGAACCGGCCGAAGGTTCTCAACGCGCTGAACATGGCCACCATGGAAGAGCTGCGCGCAGCTTTTCATGACATTAAGAACGATACCGCCATCCGCGTCGTCATTCTCACCGGCAGCGGAGAGAAGGCTTTCATCGCCGGGGCAGACATTTCAGAACTGGCTAAGAACGATGCGGTTGTGGCGAAAGAATATACGCATCGCGGCCAGAACGTTCTCAATCTCATAGAGAATCTCGGCAAGCCGGTGATCGCCTGCATTAACGGATTCGCCCTCGGCGGCGGATGCGAGATTGCCCTCGCCTGCACCATGCGTCTTGCCAGCGAAAACGCCAAGCTGGGGCAGCCCGAAGTGAAGCTCGGAATTATCCCCGGCTACGGCGGCTCGCAGCGCCTGCCGCGACTGGTGGGCAAAGGTCTCGCCATGCAAATGCTGCTCGCCGGCGAGATGATCACCGTGCAGGAAGCCTACCGCATCGGACTGGTGAACGAAATCACCGTAGCTGCGGAATTAATTCCTCGCGCCGAAGCTATCGCCGCGAAGATCATCGCCAATGCGCCGCTTGCCGTGCAGTACACATTGGAAGCCGTCAACAAAGGCATGGAGATGACGTTAAGCGAAGGCCTATATCTGGAAGCGGTGCTTTTCGCCGTCGCCTGCGCGACCGAAGATAAAAAAGAAGGCACTACGGCATTCCTGGAAAAGCGCGCGGCGCAGTTTAAAGGCAAGTAAGACGCTTTTGCCACGGATTTTCACGGATTCCAAGCTTGTTTTTTAATAGTCATCCTGAGGCGCGTTCTTTGCCGCCGAAGAGCTTGCCCTGAGCTTGTCGAAGGGACCTATGCGGTTCGTGCTTCCAGCAAAATGCATAGGTCCTTCGCTCCGCTCAGGATGACAAAATAAAAATGCGGAATATTAAAGGAGCGAATCACGGAAAAGAAAGACAGCAGTAAATTGGTTTTCGAGCCTCTTCCTGGGGCCGGTCTGCCCGCGATCGAAGGCTCGCTTGACGCCAGCGGTAAGCGCTTCGCCATTGTCGTTGCCCGGTTCAATGCATTCATTACAGAACGCCTGCTGTTGAGCGCGATCGACGGTCTGGCCCGTTCTGGCGCAAACAAAAAAGACATCGCGCTGGTGCGTGTCCCCGGCGCATTTGAAATCCCGCTGGCTGCGCGCAAAATAGCTGAAACGAAAAAATACGACGCCATCATTTGCCTCGGTTGTCTCTTGCGCGGCGACACTGCTCACTACGACGTGATCGTCAACGAAGTCACCCGCGGCATCGGCCAGTCGGCGCAGGAAACCGGCGTCCCTCACGCCTTCGGAGTGCTTACCTGCGAGAGTTTGGAGCAAGCCATCGACCGCGCCGGATTGAAGATGGGCAATAAAGGTCTCGAAGCGGCGTTGGCTGCGGTGGAGATGGCGTCGCTCGCTGAGAGTATCCGTCGTACGGCACCCGGCGCCCGGAATAAACAGAGCGGCAAGAGTAAAACTCAAAGCAAAAAGCCAACCCGCAAATAGTCCCGCACCGTACAAATACCCTCCCGCTACAGTAAACTGACAACTGGCAACCGGTTACTGGCAACTGTCTTATGGGTACTCGACGTAAATCTCGTGAAATGGCTCTGCAGATGCTCTTCCAAGCGGACTTGGGCAAGCAGTCGCTTGACCAGGTTCAGCGTACGTTTTGGGCAGAGCACACCGGCACCAGCGCCGAAGTGCGCGGCTTCGCCGAAGATCTGTTTCGCGTCGCTACCGACCGCAGCGCCGAGATCGACAAGCTGATCGAGCAGCATGCCCAGCACTGGCGTATGGACCGCATGGCCGCCGTCGATCGCAACCTGCTGCGCGCCGGTGTCGCGGAATTTCTGGGCTATCCAGAGACCCCGTGCGCCGTTGTGATTAACGAAGCCCTCGAGATCGCCCGCAAGTTCTCCAGCCCCGAATCGGTGCAGTTCGTCAACGGCGTCCTCGATAGCGTTGCGAAAGACTTGGCGAAGTCAGCCTAACCTTCCCCTCGCACAATCGTCACCGCGATCCCGAAGGCAAAGAAAACGCCCGAGATCAAGTCTCGGGCGCTCGTCAGTCAAATCAAATCATCAAATCAAACTTCAGCCAGTCTTACCCAACGTGCCGATCAATCGCCTGCGCGATCGCTTCCTTGGGACGGTAGCCCACCAACTGCTCCACCACCTGACCGCCCTTAAAAACCAGCAGCGTCGGGATGCCGGTCACCTTGTAGCGCATCGGAGTCGAGCTGTTGGAGTCGACGTCCATCTTGCCGACCTTGAGTTTGCCCTGATAGTCCTTGGCCAGCTCGTCCACGATGGGAGCGAGCGCGCGGCATGGACCGCACCATGTCGCCCAGAAGTCCACCAGCACGGGCGTCTCCGATTTCAAAACATCCTGGTCGAAATTCGCATCGGTCACTTCGACAATTCCATTGCCTGCCATTTTATTTCTCCTCGTCGTAACGTCGCGCTCTCGGCGGACGCTCCATCGAGCGCTCATAGCCGGTTCGGCGATCTATGTATAAGTGCTTCCCAATCCTCTGGGCAACCTATTATCGTATCACCGCTATTCGATGCGTGGGGCGGTGCAGAAGTCGCAAAAACGCCGTGGCTGACAAAAGGTTCGGCTCGGTGTAATGAGGTCAAGTGTCAGTGATTTGCCAGGCGGCCGATGCGGAGAGGTCACACCTGCCCAAACTAAAAAGCGCCCTCGACTTTTCAGTCAAGGACGCCTCGGCAGCCCTCCCCCAGAACTGCCAAACCACAGAATGGATAGTAAGGAACTACTCATTTTGTGTAAACGTCACTTTGGTAATGGGAATTTTCCGGGCGCGAAGGGGCATCAGGAAGGAATTTCTTTGGACGCGTGTCGGCCGCGTCTTTTAGGTTTTTCGCGCCATAGTCGTTTTTGCCACAATCTACGGTCGCCGATTCCAGCTTCGTCCATTATCGCTCGTCGTCCAGACTTCTCCGCTGGAAGCCGTGATCGCACCATGTTGAGCGTCGGAAAACTGAATTCCACTAATGTCGCCGGTCAGCACCGCGTCGCCGGTGGATGGTGAAATTTTAGTCCATCGAGTTCCAGAATCGGCTGAGTGATAAAGGAGGCCATTCACTCCGCCGGCCCAAACCTCAGAGCCAATTGCCGCTACCGCGCGGAACACTGGAGGCATACCGGCCTCCTTCTCGTTTTGTCCCTGGCCGCCAGCTTCGTTTGCCGCCTGCGGCGAGTAATCATCAACTTCTACGTTCACGTCTTCCCAGCTGCCGCCCGCGTCAAAAGATCGCTGCAATCCGCCGTTTGAACTAATCGACCAGCGCGGCAATGCGCGCGCCATCATCGCCGGCTCGGTCTGCAGCGGCACATTCGGACCGGCAATCGCCGACTGCATTTCCGCAGGCGCTGGATTCTTCGCTTTCACCACATCCGGACTGGCGGCGGACCTGTGCACCAGTTGATCCGCAATCTGGTTCTGCGCAATCGCACTTTTCTCCTCGAGTGCGACCGTTGGCAAGACGGTTGGAGTTCGAGCCTGCTTTCCCTTCGCCGGAACTTTCTGCGCTACGGGATTTGTTTCGAACGAATTCTTTCGGCTTCCGGCCTTAATTTCGTTCGGGGTGTTAGCCGCTATTGTTGCAGGCACCTCGACCGAAGACACCGTACCGGTAGCAGGCTCATTCCGTGCAACCTCCGCAGAAAACGCGCCGCCCTGTACTTGACGGTGCTCGAATTGCACCACACCCACCGACGCGACAGCAGCCACACCCGCGGCCACTAATCCCCAGCGCAGAGCCGGCCAACTGAACCAGCGTTTGCGAGCTGCCATAGCAGCGTTCGCTCCCATCGCTTCCAGAGCAGGCAGCGCAAGAGCGACCACATCGCGGCAATCGCCACAGCGCGCCAGATGCTCCACCACCTGGGCGCGCTCGGCTTCGGCAAGGCCGCGCTCCGCAAACGCCGCCAGAAGATTCGCATCCGGATGAATCTCCTGCGCCGATTGCTTGTGCAGCCGTTCCAGCACGATTTTAGAAATCTCCTGCATCAGTAACTTCTGACTTTCCAGTTCAGCATCGTGGAACCTAACCCTTCGCCCTCGGCGCAACTTTCTGCCGAACCTTCAAACTGTTGTTCTGTTCTGAGAACGCACCTGCCGGGGATTCTTGCGCCAAACTCCGCCGAATATTTACCTGTACGTCACGCACGTCCACGTCCAGCGCCTCTTCGGCCTGTCGCCGGCTCAGCCCCCGTTGCATCATGCCAGCCAAAATCTTCTTCCTCAAAGCTTTGGCCAGCTTATCCACCTTGCGGCTGATGGTCGATTCGTGCACGCCCAGCATGCGGGCTACCTCTGCCAGGGTCCGTCCGTCAAGATAATATGCCGCCAGCACCAGGCGATCGTCGCTCGGCAACGCTGCCAAAGCCTCATCCGTGGCCGATTCCAGCCTCGAATCTGAGGTGGGGGCCGGCTCGGGCGCGGGCGCGGCGAATCGCTCGCCTTCTTCGTTTTCTTCGTCCAGGCTGACCAGCCGCTTGGTTCGCCGGTAGCGGTTGACGAATTCCTGCGATAAAACCGTGCGCAGCCAGCCCTCCAGCGATCCCCGTCCGGTAAACGACGCCAACTTTGAAACCCGCTCCCCGCCGCGTAGGTTCGTACCGTACAACTCGGCGTATAGACTGTCGGCCAGGTCGCGTGCTGAGGAATCCTCCCGCGCAGTGCGCAAAGCCGATTGGTAAAGCTTCTCCCGGTAACGGGTAAGAAAAACTTCCCACGCGGAGTTACTTCCCGCCGCGCAAGCGCGCGCCAGCGCAAGTTCTTCCAGCCGCAATGTCACGAGAAAGCTTTTAACCTCGCCTTCACTCGCGCCGGCAGGCAGGTATTTCGCCGCGACCTCACAAAGAATGGCGGCAAAATCTTCGCGCTTCAGGCCAACCGTTTCGCAGCAGGCTTTGCCTTCCAGCTCCCCCAGCGAAGCAGAGACTGCCGACTGTACCACCGCGGGAATGGTTTTCGCAGGACTCATGCAGGTGAAAAGAAGAACTGGCTACTATCGTCGATGCTACCAATTCATTAGACGCTCGTAACCCTATTTTTGTCCGCCGGCCCAGATTTTCTTTTCGCTTCGGGGATTTCATGCACAGCCGTGGACAGGGATCTGCAACCATGCAAAGGAGGGACTAGGAAATCCCCACGGATTGATGTTGAAGAAATCCGCCGGGGGTGGCGTGGAAGAGCGGCGTTTCAGCTCCAGCTTGCAGCGCCAATCACTGCCTTCGATACCACTCCCGCCAAGCGGCAGAATCTCTGGGTAGTGGCTGCTTGGTAATGTCGGATAGTGCCTGAAATGCCCATGCATGGGTTTGCGCATCGAGTGTCGGATCGCCAGAATAGTCGATCAACTGCGGAACGGCGGTCATGCGCTGCTCATGCGTCAACATGCCGGACTCCGCCAGGCTGCATGCTGCACGCTCACGCACCAGTGGAGACTCATCATTGTGCATCGCATCCAGCAGCGGTGCGATCGTGGAGTCCGTTCCCACCAGCGCCAGCCCTTCAACCGCCCAGCGCCGCGAATCTTCGTTCGAATCTTTTCTCGCCCCTTTGAGCGGTGCAGACAGCGCTTGCACCACACGCTCAGTTTCAACGCCGCGATTGCCGAGCAAACCAAGAGCCCACAAAGCCCAAATCTTCTGGGCGTGATCGGAGGAGCCCGCTTGCGGTATTAAGCGATCCACGCTCAGCCGGCTCTTCGCGAGCCCGTATGCGGCTAATTGCACCTCGATTGCAGAAGCCCGAACGCTATTGTCATCCGAGTTCAAAGCTGCGGTGGTCAGGTCGCTCAACTGAGCGTTCCACTGGATTTTTCCCCGCCAGCCTGCCGCATGCTCCTGGATCTGCTCGGCGGCGCCGTCGTTTCTGCTCACCGCCCGCGCCAGCAGAATCTCCACTTGTTTCTGCGGACGCTGCTGCCCTACGTTACGGTCGGCAAATCCCGCGGCTGGCGACGGCGACTTCTTCCGCGGGGAAATCAAATCTGCAATCTTTTCCCAGCCCCCGATCCGGCCCGCTCCTGATACGAGCAAGGCAGAAAGCATTCCTCCCAACGCCGCAACCACCTGAAGTCTGCGAAGATGGCTCTTGTTCTTCGCGCTGCTTCCGGCCGGAGCGCCGCTGGTCGGCGGGACACCGTCTGCTGTTGAGCTAGCCGCTGAACCCCCTCCACTCAGCTTCGCAAAGTCTGACTCTGGCCCCAGCGTTCCATAATCCGGGGTCGGGGTAAGCCGCGGATCGGGCGCGCCCGAACCTGCACTTCCCGTTTCCGGCGGTTTCTGCTGAAATACGTCCATCCTAAAAGTCTAGGGTTGGCTGCGAATGGCGTAAAGTTACCTCAGGGTCCGGCCTAATGAAATTAGATACCCGCTTGCGGCTACCTCTGGCCGTAAATTGGCATCGCATACAACGCCGGACTGGACCATGCTGAAACCCACGATCATGACGCTGGATTTTTCGCCCAAGAGCCTCATATTCCCTGCCCTTTGCAAATGAAACAACCCATGCGATTCCTGAAAACTTTTCTCTTGCTCGCCCTCGCCATCGTGCTGGCCGAGTTCTGCGCTGTGCAATCCTGCGCAGCCTATTCTGTTCTTACTCACGAGGAAGTCGTCGACCTGGTGTGGAAGGATAATTTAATCCCGCTTCTTAAAAAACGTTTTCCCGCAGCCACCGACGATGATCTCAAAAAAGCCCACGCCTTCGCCTATGGTGGCTCGCTCATTCAGGACATGGGCTACTACCCCTTCGGCAGCAAATATTTCAGCGACCTCACTCATTACGTGCGCAGCGGAGACTTCATCGTCAATATGGTTCGCGAAGCCACCGATCTGGATGAATACGCTTTCGCTCTCGGCGCGCTGGCCCACTACTCCGCCGATAATTGCGGACACCCCACTGTGAATCAGGCCGTAGGAATTGAATTCCCCAAGCTGCGAAAAAAGTACGGCAATATCGTGACTTACGAAGATAATCCGAAGGCTCACATCCGCACCGAGTTCGGATTCGATGTGACGCAGGTCGCCAAGAACCGTTACACCTCTGACCGATACCATGACTTCATCGGCTTCGAAATTTCGAAGCCCGTGCTCGAGCGAGCATTTCAGGACACGTACAGCGAGCCTTTGAACAAGGTTCTTACCAAAGAAGACTTGGCCTTTGGCACTTTTCGCCGCGCCATCAGCCAGATTATCCCCGAGATGACTCGCGTGGCGCTGGTTGCGCGCCGCGAGGAAATCGTTAAAGAAACTCCCAATTTCAAAGCTCGCGAGTTCCGCTATTATCTGTCGCGAACCAGTTATCAAAAGGAATGGGGAAAAGGCTACCGCAAGCCCGGCTTCGGCACTCGCGTTCTGGCATTCTTTCTAAGATTTATGCCCAAAATTGGGCCCTTCAAAGCGCTGGACTTCAAAATTCCCAGCCAGAAAACCGAAGACCTTTACGTTGCCAGCGTGGTCCTGACGGTGCAGGATTATAAAAAGCTTTTGCAGGAAGCCGAAGAAAATAAACTTCAACTCACGAACAAAGACTTTGACACCGGCCACGATACGCGCGAAGGCGAGTACGGGCTTACTGACGATACTTACGCACACCTGCTCGACCAGCTGGCGCAGCATAATTTCGACCAGATTTCGCCCGATCTGCGCGACAATCTGCTCGCCTTCTATTCCAATCCTGCCGCCCCGAACAAAACAAGAAAGAAGCCCAAGACCTGGGATAAGACACAGGATGAGCTCTCGAAGCTGCGCGCGCTTCCCGAACCGGCTGCCCCGGCAGTCAAAACAACCTCCGAACTCGAACCCGCAAGCACGCCCGACGGAGAGGATATAGTCATTGAGCCGGCGGATGCCGCGCCTTTCGCGACCAGGAACAGCTGCGCGCAGTAACGTGGAAGAGCGGCGCTTCAGCGCCGCGCAAAGCCTTCAAAATGATCCTGGGGCTTCAGCCCCCGTGGTCGCCCTACGTCTCGGCCGGCGCAAACACCACCAGCACCGCCAACTCTTCCGCGATGTCGTAAAAGCGGTGCCCCACTTCCGCCGCCACAAAAATCACATCGCCGCCGGAAACTTCCCGATCTTCCATCCCAGCCTTGAATCGCGCCCGCCCGCGCAGCACGTAATAAATCTCATCCTCGCGATGCGGCTTCTGGTGATCCACCGCGCCCGTGGGCAGCACATACAATCCCGCGCTCATCGCCGGAACGCGCATGAACTCGCGGTACGACTTACCGGTCTCGGCACGCTGTTCCTCGATCCCGGCCAGGCTGGCGAAAATCGTCTTCACGCGAAGATGCCTCCAAAAATCAGCTCGGTAAATTGCGGCACCAGATTTTGCACCTGCAAATCTCCCTCCGGCTTATACCACTGGTAAATCCAGTTGATCATGCCCAGCAGCGCAAACGCTGCCGCCCGCGGACTAACCTTAGGTTTCGCACTGACTGGCTTGTGATTTGCTTGGCTTTCTTTCCGCGCCATCGCCTGCGCTTTTTCCTGCACTTCGCCCATCAGCTTTTCGAGAAAATGCACGTAATCTTTCTTGCGCCCGTTGATGCGCTTGCGCAGCGACGGCGGCAGCGGATGGTTCTCATGCAGCATCACCGTAATCTCGCGGTCGCGCGGGCTGAGCACCACCTCAATATGCAGCCGGATCAGCGCCCGCAACCGCTCCTCCGCATCGGCGATCCCGCGCACCGGATTGAGCACACGCTCCTCGGTGATCTCCATCGCGTGGTTCATGATCTCGTAAAGGATCTCGTCTTTGCTCTGGAAGTGATGGTAAAGGCCGCCCTTGCTCAGCTTGAGCGCGGCCGCCACATCGTTCATCGAAGTCGCGTCATAGCCGCGCTGCTGGAACAGCCGCGCCGCCGTGCGCAAAATTTCCTGCCGGGAATCCACCGCCGCCTCTCGCGCCATCGGCTGACATGGTAAACAGTTGCGCGCGGGAATGCCAATGGGTGGCTGCTATAGCCGCAAACGCCGCTCCTTTAGGGTTCGTTTTGCTGCAGCGATTTCGCAATCGCTTTTTCCGCCAGCGGAGCCATGATCTTGTAACCCGCCGCATTGGGATGCAATCCATCGCCGGAGAGATCGCGCCTCAGCAAGGCTTGCTCATCGATAACCGCCGAAAAATAATCCAGATACACCAAGCCGTTTTTAGCGCAGTAACCCCGCAGCCATTCATTCAACGCCAGGATCTTTGCGCGTGGACGCAGCGCAAAATTCTCTTTCGCTTCCTGCGTGTAATTGTTTGCCGGCAGCAGCGATGCAAAGACTACGCGAATGTGGTGCACGCGCGCCAACTCGGCCATGGATGCTAAATTCGCCTGGATATCCTCGCTACGCGCTGGTCCGGTGACGCCGGCAATGTCGTTGGTGCCCGCGAGCACGACCAAAACTTTGGGATGCAGATCGATCACATCCTGCCGGAAGCGTACCAGCATCTGCGGCGTAGTCTGCCCATCAATGCCGCGATTGACGTAAGGCTTGCCCGGAAAATAATTGGCCAGCTTCCAGTAGTCGGTAATGGAGTCGCCAAGAAACACAACCCGGTTCTCGGTCGGAGCCGGCGGCGCGAGCGCAGCGTTGGCCTCGCGATAGCGCTTCAGTTCGCCGAAATCGTCGGTGTAAATAACGATGCGAGAGGCGCGGTACTGATCGAGGCCGGGAGAACCGGTGGAGGGGATTGAGGGCGCGGACTGCTGGGCCAGAGCGTTAAACGCAAAAAACATTAAGGCAGCAAAAATCGATGCATCACGATGCATGGAAAAATCCTAACACGCCCACATTTTGTGAGAGCCGATAGCCGACGCTGTTCGTCCTTTCGCAGGACCGGCAATGTCGCGGTTTTCCGGTGAAATGCCACGCTGGTATAAACTACGCTCATGGAAGTCCGCCTCAAACCGGAAACCGAGTCTCGCCTACAGGAGCTCGCCGCGCAAACCGGGCGCGCACCTGAAGAACTTGTAGAAGACGCGATGGCTGGGTATCTGCAGGATCTGGCACAGACGCGCCAAATGCTCGACAGCCGTTACGACGACATCAAAAGCGGACGAGTGAAGCCCATCGACGGCGAAGCTTTCTTCGATAGCTTACGACAGCGTGAGGAGAAACAGCTCAAGCGGCGTTCGTCGGAATGAATCCTGCGCCGGGCTTCGATCTTCATCCTGGCGCGGCCCAGGACATCACGGAATTATGGGAATACATTGCGGAGAACAGTGTGCTGGCTGCCAGTCGATTCCGCATGGAGATATTAGGCGCCATCGCTAGCCTTGTGCCCTTTCCCCACCAAGGGCATAAACGGCCCGACCTCAGTACTCGACCCCTACGTTTTCAAGCGGTCCGAGAGTACCTGATCGCCTACGCGCCCGATGAAAAGCCGTTTCTTGTAATTGCCGTTCTGCACGGCCGGCGAGATCCGCAAGCGATTTCGGCAATCCTCGAAAAAAGACAGTAGCCGCCCGGAGACCCGTCATGCCTTGATGTTGTATCCGTGGAGATCCGCGTAAATCCGTGGCGAGGAATTGCCCGTCCGCATCACATCCCGTCATAATTCGGCCCACCGCCGCCTTCCGGTGGAACCCAGGTAATGATCTGGTAGGGATCCGCAATGTCGCAGGTCTTGCAATGCACGCAGTTCGAGGGATTCAGGCTGATGCGTTTGCCGTTGGGCTGGCTCCCATCCTCCACCATTTCGTAAACATTGGCGGGACAGAAATTCTGGCACGGGCTGCCATACTCTTTTACACATCGCGTATTGCAAACATTGGTGTCGTGGATGACCAGATGCGACGGCTGATCTTCTTCGTGCTTGGTGCCGGAGTGGTAAAGATCGGTAAGCTTATTAAAAGTGAGCTTGCCATCGCCTTTTGCTGGGCCAAGCAGATGCGCCTCGGTGCCGCCATTCGCGGGCAATTCGGAGAGCTTGCGCATGTGCTCGTGGCCGGCATGCGCGAAGTATCGATTGCGCAATCCACGCCCGCCAGTCACCATCTGCAACGCGGTGTGGAACATTCCCGCGTACATGCCCTGCTCGAATCCCTGGTGCATGTTGCGCACTTTCCAGAGTTCGTCCTTGATCCAGCTGGATTCCACTTTCTTCTGATACGCGCCGAGCATAGCGGCTGACGAATCGCCCTTCTTCAGTGCTTCAAAGGCAGTCTCGGCCGCCAGCATTCCGCTCTTAATGGCAAGATGAATTCCTTTGAGCCGCGCCGAATTCAGAAAGCCTGCGGAGTCGCCGAGAAGCATCCATCCATTTCCCGCGACCGGCGGAATCGCCCACCAGCCGCCGTAAGGCATGGATTTCGCCCCATAGCGCACCATCTTGCCGCCTTCGAGCAGTTTCGCGACCATGGGATGTTTCTTGAACTCTTGCAGCACGCGCTGCGGGTCAAGTCGCGGGTCGGGATAGTCGAGCCCGGTCACGAAGCCCAGCGACACCACATTATCTTTCGAGCCGTAGATCCAAGCCCCGCCGTATTCCTTTGGCGTGAGTGGCCAGCCCAGGGTGTAGATAACTTCTCCCGCGGCGATACGGCCAGCGGGAACTTCCCACAGCTCTTTCACGCCCACGCCGTAGGTTTGCGGATTCGCGTCCTTGGCCAGATCGAATTTCGATACGAGCTGTTTCGTTAATGATCCGCGTGGTCCTTCAGCAAGAATCACCACCTTGGCGTGAATGTCGTATCCAGGCTCAAAGTTCGACTTAGGCTGGCCTTCCTTGTCCACGCCCTTGTCGTCCGTGCGGACGCCACTAACGCGGTCACCCTCGAACAGCAGCTCGGAGCCGGCAAATCCCGTAAAAACTGTGATGCCGGTCTCTTCCACTTTTCCGCCCAGCCACTTCACGAAACGGTTGAGCGAAATCACGTAGTTGCCGTGATCGCGCAGTGGCGGCGGCGTAATGGGCAGCTTGAACTTGCTGCTCTTCGTCAGGAAGTAAACATCCTCCTTGGTCACTTCGGCGTCGAGCGGAGCTTCTTTTTCAAATCCTGGGAGCAGTTCGCGCATCGATCGAGGATCGAGCAGCGCGCCCGATAGGCAGTGCTGGCCAACCTCGCGCGCCTTTTCAAGCACGTAAATATTTTCTTTGCTCAACTGCGAATCGGGATGCTGCGCATTGTGCGCATCGATCAACTGCGATAACCGCAGCGCACACGCCATGCCGGCAGGGCCGCCGCCAACAATGACCACGTCAGCCGGCATCTGCGGGCGCTCAATGCCTTCGATTGGTTTGCGGAAGACTAGCATAGGAAGCGACTCGCTATGATAAACGTTTTGTGAGATTTCAGCGTGGATCGGGCAAGCCAAGCTGTTTGCAGATGCGAATTGCGGTGGGGTTCTTGACCTCGCGATGTCTCGGAACCGTACTCGTGCGCTGAGCCGCAGGATTGAAGTAGACGCTGTGGCTGCCGCCTTCGCGCACGAAGACACAACCGTTCGCTTCCAAGTGACGAATTAGGTCTGTTCGCTTCAATACACCGACGATGCCATAAGCCCGGTTGTGAATGCGAGGCGTATCCTGTGGAAAAGCCGTGCATAAGTCAAAAAATCCGCTGAGCCGCTTGAGGATGCGAGGGATGTTCTTTTGCAACTTCTTCTGTGCAGAAACCGTGGAGGGGCTTGTGAAGGGCGGCGGAAACCTACAGTCGGCCGAGCGATACCGCTATCGTCTCACGGGTCACTTTCTTTCCGACTTTCGAAGCAGCCGTCATCTGGCGATTAGCTTCCAGTAGCTGCTCGATGGCGTCGCGCAGGTTTTCACGTGCTTCTTCAAGAGTGTCCCCTTCCGAAATAGCGCCGGGAAGTTCTTCGGTGTAAGCAACATAGCCGCCGCCGTCGGCTTCGGGGACTTCTTCGTAGATGGCAGTGAGAACCATGTCCATTGAAGCCATTGTAAACCCAACGTCTAGGCTAGAGCTTCAACTTCCAGCCTTGACCCTCTTCACTTCCTCCGTAAGCGGCGGCACGATCTCAAACAGATTTCCCACGATCGCATAATCCGCGATTTCGAAAATCGGCGCTTCGGAATCTTTGTTCACTGCAATAATGGTTCGCGAGCCTTTCATGCCAACAATGTGCTGAATCGCGCCGCTGATTCCTAGCGCAAGATAAAGCTTGGGAGCGACCGTCTGGCCGGAGGAGCCGATCTGCCGGTCCATGGGCAGCCAGCCCGAATCGCAGATCGGACGCGATGCCGCCAGGTCCGCGCCGAGGGCGTCGGCAAGCTGCTTTGCGATCTCGATATTTTTTTGCTCTTTAATTCCGCGGCCCACGGCCACGATCACCTCGGCCTGTGTCAGATCGACCGCGTGCTTCGCCTCCTTAAAAACTTCCTGCGGCTTGTTGCGGATCACGCCATCCGGAATTTCGACATTTACGGTCTCGACCGGCGCGGCGGTCGCTCCAGCTTCCGCCTTGTCGCCGCGGAACGAGCCGTTCTGAAATGTGGCGAACCACGGAGCGGCAGAGTTGAAGCTCACATCCGCCGAAAGCTTTCCCTGAAACATCTGCCGCGTAAACAGCAGCTTGCCATTTTCGTGCTTAAAGCCGACGCAGTCGCTGATCACGGTACGACCCATCGCAGTCGCCAACTTCGGAACGAAGTCACGCACCTGGTAGGTGTGCGGCATTAGCACGAGACTCGGCTGCTTCGTGGAGATAAGCTGCTTCAGCGCGGCGGCGAGCGCATCGGGCGTATAAGGCTCAAGCTTCGCGGATTCCACCGCGTACACTTTCGCGACCTTCTTGGCTGCGACTTCAGAAGCGATGGCGGAAACATTGCTTCCCACAACGGCTGCCTCAAGCGCCCAGCCCGTCGCGGCGGCGATTGCCTGTGCTGCTGTGATCGTTTCCCACGAGACGCGATTGAGTTTGCCTTCGCGTTGTTCGACGACTACGAGAATTGTATTAGCCATTTAATCCCTCAAGTCTTTTAACCGCTGCAAAGCGAAGGCGCATGTAGTCTGCGGTCCAGCGCCCCCGAGAATCGCACAGCACAGGCTTAAGCATGGCTGTGACTTCGTCAAGAAAATCGTCGCGCTCGTTCTGCGCAAGCGCGGCGCAGAACGGATTGGCGAATGTCTCTAACCATCCCCGCATTCCGGTTGGCAGCGATGTGGGACGAGGGATCAATTGCACACTTTGCGGCACGAACCCGGCCCGCCGCAAACGCGTTTCATATTCGTCGACGGTCGGAAAGTACCAGGGAATCAGCGAGGCGGCATCTCGAATGCCCCGGCGCTCAAGTGAGGCCATTAGCGCGATGGTAATTGCGCCGACGCAGCCATGGCCACCTAACTCCCCTACGAACCTTCCTCCATCCACCAAGGCGCGAAAAGCGCCAGCGATGGCCGCGTCCGGGTCGTCCTTCACCCAGTGCAGAGCGGCATTAGAAAAGACCGCGTCGAATTCGTTTTCAAACGTCAGCGATCGAGCGTCCATCATTCTCGCATCGACCTCGCGCCGGCGCGCGGCCTCGATCATGTCCGGAGAGTTGTCAACGCCGACCACCTTGGCGCCAAGCCCGATCAGTTTCTCGGTGAGCACTCCATCTCCGCAACCCAGATCGAGAATGCGCTCGCCGGACTGCGGTCGGAGCAAATCCAATACAGGCTGCCCGAGCGCGGGCACGAAGTGAGCGTTGGCCGCATAGTCAGCCGCACTCCAATTCTGGGCGGTCGGGGACGAGGTCGAAAGGGTCATGTCGAGAAATTCTCAGCCGCGTTACAGCACCCGCAGTTCATTCCTCAGCTTGTCCACCAACTTCTTAGCAATCTCAGCCGGCGTGCCTTCAATGTGCTCGGTCTTCTTGGTCTTCTCGGGCACATAAAGCCGCTCGATCTTTTGCAGATTCTCACCAATCGCCGATTGCACCTCCGCCAGCGTTACTTTGCGGATGGGCTTGTTTTTGGCCTGTTTGATGCCGATCAGCGTGGCGTAGCGCAGCTTGTTGATGCCCGACTGAATGGTAAGCACAGCGGGCAAAGGCATATCGACAAACTGGAAAAAACCGGCTTCGAGCTCGCGCTTCACGCGAATGCCCGTGTCGTTTTTTTCGAGCTGCATGATGATCGTGGCATGCGGCCAGCCCAGCAACTCGGCGAGGATGACGCCGGTTTGCGCGTAGCCGTAATCGTCGGATTGCAGGCCAGTGAAGATGAGGTCGAATTGCTCGTCTTTGATGGCAGCGGCGAAGGCTTTGGCGGTGTTGAAGGCGTCGAGGCCGACGAACGCGTTGTCTTCGAGGTGAATGGCGCGGTCCGCGCCCTTGGCCAGGGCTTCGCGCAACACTTGCTGGGCGCGCGCCGGGCCGCTGGTGATGACCACGACTTCGCCTTTATGTTTTTCGCGCTGGCGCAGCGCTTCTTCCAGCGCGAAGGCGTCCGGCTCGTTCACTTCATACGAAACATCTTCGCGAATCCATGCCGAGGATTCGTTGAGCTTGAGCGGTGCATCTTTCTGCGGCACCTGCTTCATGCAAACCAGGATTTTCAAAATCGAACTCCTTGCGAGTATCTATCGTGGCAGATGCCAAACTCGTAAGTATAAATGACGAGAGCGGAACAGGCGAAGGCAGCAAAGCCTTGACCACAAAGTGCGCAAAGAAATTCCGCGGAGTCCACAAAGGACCGCACTATTGGCGGCTGCCATGCTGGGGAATTTGAAAAGGAGTGCTATCGCTTTGGCGAGGCAGCCAGGGGCGAATCAAATGTTCTAGGCGACGGCTCCGGCGGCTAGCGCTGCGCCGAGGGCCACGACTTTGCCGGGGCCCTGAACCAGCGAGGTGGCCAGCGCGTGTTCGGCACGGTTTATCACTTCGGTGACGATGTCGATGGGATCGTAGCTGTCGCGGACAACGGCTTCTGCCAATCCAGCGGAAAATTCAACGGAGCGGCCCTCTTTGGCCGGAAGGTGGATTCCGGCGACGATCTTGCGCAGCTTTTCCACTGCCATCAGGGCTTCTTTTTCGGCGGTTTCGCCGAGAATCAGAGCGATGGTGGTGGTGTCGTAGCGGAAAGCGAGATCGTTGGTGCGGATGTTGGCGGCGATCTGCTGGCCGATTTTATCCATGGTGCTGTCGACCGCGGCTTCGCCAAGCTCTTTTATCAGAGCCGCGCCGCGGCCAAACTGCAGCAGCAACACGGAAATGGATGAGGCGTTTTGAACGGCGCGCTTGATTTCAGCAAGCAGCAAGTCGAGGTAAGAACTGCGTTTCAGCAGTCCCGATTTTTCTTCGGTCACCGATAGATTTTTTACCAGCCGGCGCAGGCCCGCATTGTTCAGCGCGATGACCATCTGGTCGGCGAGGGTTTTGAGAATCACCGCATCGGTGTGCGGCCAGACCCGAGTTTTGTTGTGGAAGAGAGCGAGGACGCCGACGGAATCTTCGCCGTTGCTCAGCGGCAATGCCAGCAGCGAAGCGGCGGAGAGTTCGGCCATGGCGTTCCGGATTTCCTGCAGCTCGGGCGCTTTTGGGACTTCATTGATCACGAGGGGCTCGCCTGAAACCATGTCTTGCAGCGCGATCATCACTTCTTTTCTGGCTGCGGAGCCGCCTTCTTTCGTTCCTTTGCCGCAGAACTCCTGGAGCGCGGTGGGGGCGGAGCCGGGAGAGCGCATCATGGCGATGCACCGGGAAACCTCCCAATGGCCGCCGATTTCGTTCACCGCGGTGGTCAGAACCGCGGGCGCAGAGCTTTGGTGATAGAGCTTGCGAGTGATCTCGGCGACGCGGGTGACGTTGCGCATCTCCGCAGCGGGATCGGAGGCGGGGGCTGCAGGCGCAGCAACCGGCATTGCAGTTGCCAGACTGGGCGCGGCGGGAAGCGGCGCAGAACCGGCATACGTGGGAGTCATCCCCGCAGCCATGTAAAGGCGCTGCAGATCTTCGTTGCGCTGTTCTTCGCGAGGAAAGAGTTCCTGAATTCTTTGCAGGCGCTCGACGGCTTTGTTGCGCATGCCGTACTGGACGAGAATTTCGGCCTGGAGCATTAAATCCTGGAGAGTCGATGCTCCAAGCGTAGCTTCGTGTTCGATGGCGGTTTCGGCCGCGCTGGGCTTGGTCGAAGTGAAGCGCGAAGCAATAGCTTTGAACTTGCCGTCGTCTATCTTGCCCTTCAAGGAGTCGAGGCGCTTGTTGTGGCTGGAATCGTAGGGGTCGACTTCGGCGGCGCGGTCGAGGCATTCGGCGGCTTTGGCGAAATCTCCCGTGCCGCAGTAGACGTCGAACAGCTTGAGCAGGGTCTGGCAGTAGTCGCCTTCGCGGTTGGCCGCGTTGAAGAGCTCGCCGAGAAATTCGAGCATGGCTGGAGAGGATTTGCGCTTGGCCGTGATGTCTTGCATCAACGCCAGAAATTGCCGGCGCTCGCCGCGCTTGGCCTGGAATTGTCCCAGCTTACGGGCGAGAGCGACGGCGGTTTCTTCCTGTTCGGCATCGAGTAACTGACTGATCAGAGCGGTTACTTGCTCGATGCGGTTGGTGTTTTGCTCGAAGAGCTGCCAGACCAGCGGCTCAGCTTCGGCAAAGCGGCCGGCAGCCAGCAGAGCTGCGCTATAGATATCGCGCAGTTCGAGAGAGTTCTTTCCAGCGTTGACCTGAGGCTCAAGAATAAAAATGGCAGCGCCCACCTGGCCTTGTGCGAGCAGGCTTTTGCCGTAGGCGAGCGCGATCTCTTCGTCAGAGGAATCTTCCTGATAGGCGCGCTCATACCACTGCGCCGGATCGTTGCCTGCGGCAGCGGTGAGCTGCGCTACTTGCTTGAAGGCTTCGGCAGCGGCTTTGCTTTCTCCAAGGTCGGAAGAGAGTTCGGCAATGCGCAGAAGATTTGCCTGGATGGGCTCGAGGGCGACGATACGGCCAAGGACCTGAATCGCGTCTTTCTTGTTGCCTAATTTTTCGAGGTCGGTAAGAGCCGATTCGTAGGTGCCGACGGCAAGTTTCTTGTTCGAGCCTTCGAGCAACTGGCCGAAGCGAAATTTCTGCTCCCAGGTGGGACTGCCGTGGCGCGCCAGTTTTTTATAGGTGAGACTGGCCCGAGTGGCGTCTCCAGCGATCACTTGCCGTTCGAATAATTCGCCGAGCAGGCGGACGGCATCGCGGTTGCGGTTCTGGGATAAACACAAATCGGCGGTAAGCTGGCGAACCGTATCGTTTTCCGGATCGTCGCGCAGGACAAGAAGATATTCTTCCAGCGCCTCAGCGGCCTTGCCCTTCTGCAGAAGCTTTTCGGCACGCTCCATGCGCCGGGTAAGTTCGGTTCGATCAACGTGCTTTGTGGCTTCGGGCATGGGTCAATTGAGGGCAGAGTACCGCTGCATTGATTCTAGGAGGCAGGGAAGAGGGCAGCAATCGGGAAGGGCGGGAAGGCGATTACGAAAGTCACAGCTGGCTTCGCGGGAACAATGCTGGCGCCGGAGAGGCGCTTTCATCTTGGGTGCCGCTTTGTTATTGTGCCGCATGCCTGCTGCGCGCTCTTCCGCGGAAGTTGCTCCCGAAAAAGCTCAGGAACAGGGACTGCATCATCAACTGACCGCCGGTCAGATGACCATGGTTGCGGTTGGCGGTTCAATCGGCACGGGCCTGCTGTTGGGGTCGGCCGCGGCGCTTGAGATCGCCGGGCCCAGCGTGATTCTGAGTTACATGGTCGCGGCGTTTATTGCGTATACGGTGGCGATGGCCTTGGGAGAGCTGGCGAGCGTTCACCCAGCCGCGGGATCGTTCGGAGTCTACGGCGAACTTTACCTGAATGAGTATTTGGGATTTATCTGCCGGGCCGCTTATTGGGCTTCGATCGCATTTTCGATCGGAGCGGAACTGGTGGCTTCGGCAACCTACATGACGTACTGGCTTCCAGCGGTGCCGGGAGTAATTTGGGTTCTGATTTTTTCGGCGCTGCTGTTGCTGGTGAATTTACGCAGCGTAGGTTCGTTTGGGCGGTTCGAGTTCTGGTTCTCGATGATCAAGTTGGCGACCATCGCCGCGTTCATCCTTGCCGGGGCCGCGTTGCTGGCGAGCGGGCGAGTGGCGGCACAGTACACGGCACAGGGCGGGTTTTTCCCGAAGGGTCCAGTGGCGCCTTTGCTGGCGGTTTTTCTCGCGATTTACGCATTCGGGGGAGTGGAGATGCTGGCGGTGACGACGGGCGAATCGCGCTCGGCGAAAGATATTCCGCGCGCGGCCAAGCTTACTTTTTTTCTGCTCGCGGGGTTATATCTGGGTGCGATTGTGGTGCTGGTTGGCGTGATGCCCTGGAACCATGCCGGGGTGAGCGAAAGCCCTTTTGTCAGCGTGCTGAGGCTGGCGAAGATTCCCGCAGCTGCGTACTTTATGAATTTTGTGGTGCTTACGGCAGCGCTATCAGGAGCGAACGCGAAGCTTTACGTGGCGTCGCGGCTGCTGTTTTCGATGGGACGCTCGGGATGGGCGCCGGCCCGGCTGGGAAAGCTGAACGCCGCCGGTTCGCCGAGGCTGGCATTGCTGGTTTCTTCGTATGGCATTGTGACCGCTTTGATCATTGAAAACTGGGCGCCGAAGCAAGCATTTCTGTACATCATGGGAGCTGCGTTCTCAGGGTTGATTCTCTCTTGGGTAGTTTCTCTGGCCGCGCATGTAAGCTTTCGATCACGCTTGACGCCCGAGCAGGTTGCGGCGCTGCCGATGCGTTCGCCGTTGGGAATGTGGGGATCGATGATTGGGTTTGTTATGGTTTCAGCCGCGATCATTCAGACGCTGCGCTCCTCGCGGATCAATGAATGGGGCGGGCTTGGATTCTTGGTAACGCTCACTGTAGCCTATCTTCTCTTGAAACGTCGCCGGCCAATCGCGAAGCCATAAAGTACAGACACACTCCAGATGATAGCCTCCGCCAGTAAAGCCTCCGCAACACTTCGCGGGGCGGCCGATGCGGCTCGCAAGGGCGGCAAAGTTGTGCAGGAGACGCTTACCACAATGCAAGGCATTGCCGACTCGACCAAGCATGTGGCGACCACCGTCGCCGAGCTGGGGAAAAGTTCGGAGCAGATCGGAAATATCATCTCGGTGATCGACGACATCGCGGATCAAACCAACCTGCTGGCGTTGAATGCGGCGATTGAAGCGGCGCGCGGGCGAGCAGGGGCGCGGCTTTGCGGTGGTAGCCGACGAAGTGCGCAAGCTGGCGGAGCGCACCACCAAAGCCACGAAAGAAATTGCCGCGATGATCCCGACTGTTCGGTAGCGGCCGTCGCGATCGTCGTAATCATGTCGGCTACAACCGACCACATCAATGCGAATGTGTCACAGATATCAAGTTCGACGCAGGAGTCTTCGACGGGGCGCAAGAAACCTCGAAGGCTTGCGCCGATTTGTCGAGCCTGGCCTTTGATCTGCAGACTCTGGTGAGCGAGTTCAAGCTGGAGTCGAATGCCGGCGCGCCTGCTCCTGGCAAGAGCGCCCAACCGAAAGCCTACGCAACTGGCAAGGCCAAGGCCGCGCAGGCAGGTGCATAAGCGGCGCTGCGCGGGCAGTTTCACGGTTACCAACGTAAGCCACTTCCGCCGTTTTGCGCTGCTCGTTTCAAGCGCGCTCAGCTAGCCTCGATATTCAGGTGCCTGGAAAAGCGCACCCACGGTTCCAAGCATGATTGCCTCCACACTGGCCTCTTTTTTGTTGATACGGTCCTCGAATCCCGGGGGGCTGATCGTGTGGTGTGTGATCGGATTGTGCGCGGGAATTTATCTGTTCTACAAAGGGTTTCGCTTATTGCAGCGGCGGCACCTGATTCTGGACACGCCGGTTTCTAAAATTCGCGGCGCATCGATGGGGATGGTCGAGCTGAACGGCCAGGCCGTGGGACCGTACACCATAGTTGCGCCGATTACGCAGCGCCCCTGTTACTACTATCGAACCCTGATTTGGGAATGGAGGCAGTCCGGCAAGAACAAGCAATGGGTGAAGGTTGCCGCCGAGTGCTTGCATGTTCCGTTCTTTCTGGATGACAACACCGGCAAAGTAATGGTTGATCCGCGGGGCGCGGAGCTGGATTTGCATTGCGACTTTCGCGAGGAATTTTGCGATTCGTTCTTCACGACCAAGCAGGCTGCTCCGGATGCGGTACGCAATTTTCTGTCGAACCACGGCGTGAGCACCAATAACAAAATCAAGGTGGAAGAGTTCTGCATCAAGCCAAAGAACGCGCTGTTTCTGCTAGGAACCTTGGACGACAATCCCGGAATTGAAGTGACCCCGAAGCCGATTCAAGACATTGAAACCATGGGAAGCGCTTCCGAGAAGATGTTTTCGTTTTCTATCGGGGGCACAGGGATGTCGTTGGCGGGAGCGGGCGATGGGTTCGGCAGGGCGTCGCTGAGCGAGCTGATGGCGGATCGTGCTGCGAGCGGGCTGAAGTTGGACCAGCCAGCCAGGGCGGCGAGCTCATGGCGGCGCGAGGTGGTTCATCTTTCTCCAGCTTCCGGACCGGCGACGGCGGCGGAAATGACACAACAACAGAAGGTCGCTGCGGCCCTGCTGAAGGCGGGCATCACAAGCCCGGCGGCATGGGCGGTTGCGGAGATATCGGCGGCTGGGGCTGGGAGCGGCGGGACCACCGAGGCTGTGAACAGCGGTGGAGTGACGAGTGATGCCGCGAAGAGCGACGCATCGGGCGGCAATGCTCACACTCAGGCGCAATCTTCGGCGCAAGTTTCGGCGATGGATGGTTTTGAAGCGCATCCTGCGGTTGTGTTGAGAAAAGGGAAGAATAATCCGACGTTTCTAATCTCCTGGCGCAGCCAGCGTGAAGTGGCGCAATCGCTGGGATGGAAGTGCACGCTGATGATTTGGGGCGGTCCGGCGCTGGCGTTGCTTTCGCTCTACGTGCTGCTCAACATTTCCCACCTGTTCTAACTCTCGCCGCTGGGCCTGGGATGCGCACCAGCTTTCTAATCATCCGCGCGCAGACACTGGGTGAGGCTCTAGTACAATGAGCGCGTGAGTAACCTTGTTCGCATCGGAATCCTGGGTGACTTCAATCCCGAATTCCGTTCCCACCATGCCACCGGCGAAGCCCTGCAACACGCCGCGCGCAAGCTGGAAATGAAAGTTGAGTTCGAGTGGATTCCTACGTCATCGCTAACTTCGGCCGGAGCCGAGAAGACGCTGGAGAGCTTTGACGGATTGTGGGCTTCGCCGGGCAGTCCGTATAAGAGTTTTGACGGGATGTTGAAGGGGATTGAATTCGCCCGCCGCCGCGATTGGCCGTTTCTCGGCACCTGCGGCGGATTCCAGTATGCGCTGATCGAATTTGCTCGCAACGTACTGGGGATCGCGGATGCGGACAGTGCGGAGAATAATTCCGGTTCGAAAAATATCGTGATTTATCCCGTAGCTTGCGCGGTGCCCGATCGCAAAGGCGATGCACCGAAATTATCGGGGAAGGTGCCGGAGATTCGGCTGCGGCCAGGATCCTATCTGCAATCGTTTTACGGCAAAGATCAAGAAATTGTGACCGAAGAGTTTTTCTGCAACTTCGAGGTGAATCCAGAGTACGAGTGGTGCGCCATGGAGGCCGGCTTTCCGGTGGTGGCGCGGGGAGCGGAGGGAGAGATTCGGGCGCTGGAGTCGCCGACGCATCGGTTTTTCGTGGCCACGCTGTTCCAGCCGCAACTCTCTTCCACGGAAAAGAATCCGCATCCCGTAGTGTTAGCGTTTGTGCAGGCGGCGGCTGATTGGGGCCGCAAGAAGCTGGATGACAGCGTGCTGGAGTGAAGGTCAGACGCTGGGGCAAGCTGCTTAATGGAAATATTGTGAAGTTCTAATACTTAACTTCGTTTCCCGCTAAAGTCTGTTTACCGCCTGCCGATCTAGATTCATTATGTTTAGTCCAGTCAGTAGTGCCCAACCCAGCCAAGTCACTCAAGCCGTTAAACCGGCGGCGCCCCAGACTCAGCAAGCTCAGCCGAAGAGCGCTCCGCAGCAAGCGGACACCGTAACGCTGAAGAGCACGGGCGACGCCGATCACGACGGCGATAGCGCATAAGCCAACTTCAACCCGCTCGAGCGGATTGAACCATCGATTTGAACCATCGGATTGAGAACCAGGGAGAGACGGGGGATGAATCCCGTCTCTTCGTATTTTGGGGGCGACCGTCGAGCGGGATCGATCGACCGCTTAAGAGAGCTCTACGCGGTTTTCACAAAGCGCAACGACGCCGAATTCATGCAATAGCGCAAGCCGGTCGGGCGCGGGCCGTCGTCGAATACGTGGCCGAGGTGGGCATCGCACTCTTTACAGGCCACGGCTATCCGTTGCATTCCGATTGTGGAGTCGCTGGTCTCGCGCACATTTTCCTGGGCGATCGGCGCCCAGAAGCTGGGCCAGCCGGTTCCGGAATCAAATTTAGTCTCTGAGCTGAATAATGCGTTGTCGCAGCAGATACAACGGTAGAGGCCTTTGTCGTGCAGGTTCCAGTACTTGCCGCTGTAGGCGAACTCTGTGTCCGCGTGCCGCGTTATCTGGAAGACTCCCGAGGGTAACTGCTTCCGCCATTCGTCTTCGGTCTTGATCACCTTTGCAATTTTAATTTTGGCCAGGCGCTTGCCGTCGTCGGAGAATTGCACGACGGTGACTTCTCCGGGCTCGGATTTCGCTTCGGCCACAATCATGTGAGGCTTGCGCCACGACCAGAGCAACGCGCCGCCTAGGGCGGCGACGGAGCCCGCCAGGAAAATGCGGCGGCTGGAGTTGACTTCGGCTTCCGGTTCGCGATGTGCTTCCAACATGGGTACCTCCTAACGGCGGCTGAAGCCGCTCGTATGTTTGTCCGCCAGGGCATCGCTAAAGCGATGCCCTGATACGAAGCGGTCGCGTTACTTTCCTGTGTACATCTCAGGAAACTCCTTGTGCAGATCGGCTACTTTGGGCGCGTCGTTGTACATAATGTAGGGGTCGTTGGGATGCTGAATCGCATAGTTCTGGTGATACGCCTCGGCCGGATAAAACGCCTGGAATGGCACCACCTGCGTCACAATCTTGTGGCGATAGACGTTCGCCTGATTGAGCTGCGCGATGTAAGCCTCGGCGATTTTTTTCTGTTCGTCGTTGGCATAGAAAATCACGGAGCGGTATTGTGTGCCCTCATCCGGGCCCTGGCGGTTGAGCTCCGTGGGGTCGTGGGCGACGGAGAAGAAAACGCGCAGCAGCTCTCCGTAAGTGACTTGCGAAGGATCGTAGACAATCTGCACCGACTCGGCGTGGCCGGTTCTGCCGCTGCTGACCATTTCATAATCGGGATGATTGACCGATCCGCCGGAGTACCCCGAGGTGGCGCTGATCACGCCCTTTACATGCTGGAACACGGCCTGAATTCCCCAGAAGCAGCCGCCCGCGACGACCGCAGTCTGTTTGGCGGCAGCGGCGGCCTTCGGCTGGTCGACTGCGGGCGCGGGCACCGCAGTTCCGCTGCCTGCGCGGCACGCGATTGCTACCGCGAGAACTGTGACGAGCATAGCTGATATTCGATATGGAGCCCTGGACATAAACCCTCCTTAGGGTTGCTATTCGCTCTCCTATTAGAGTTACGAGTTGGGAGGAAGTTTCGGATGGCTGGGAGGTGCTTTGAGGAACTCTCCTGCTCAACGGCGCTGACCGTTCGCCGTCGGCTACGGTTCAAAAGTAAGGCGCAGGCATAATTTTCCTGAGGCGGCTGCACTCGCCGGTTTCCTGGAGCAGTAATTACAGCCTGAGCCGTTGCCGGCGCTAGGCCGCCAGCGACGAAACTGCATCCGTAGTTTTGCGCGCGGCCAGCGACATCATGATGCGCGCCACCCCACTGAAGATCATGCTGATGCCAACCAGCGTGCCGATCGTCCAGGCGGCGCTCGACGGCCATTGCATATAGATCATCAGGGCCAGCAGCAAGGTGACGACCCCGTCGATCAGCATCCAGTTCGATCCATGGAGGCGCCGCGTCGTTACATACAGGACGATATTGAGAACGCCCTCGACAAGAAAGAGCGACGCCAGCAACAGGGTCAGCGATATCACACCGAGCACGGGGTGCAGGATCACGTACATGCCGAAGCAGACGTAGGCGACGCCAACCAACAGCTTCCAGATCATGCTGCCTGCACCATGTATGCGAAGCGCCAGGGCCATATGGATGATGCCCGCCAGGACAATCATCCAGCCGATGACCGCGTTCACCGCGACCGCGGCAAGAAAAGGCGAGCCTACCGCTAACATGCCCAACACGATCAGCAACACGCCGAACGCAATCGAAATCGTGGAAGCGTGTCGAACCATCTCAAGCGGAGAATTCTGCGCCATAGAGGCCTCCTTCGAAACGACCTAAGCCTACATCAAAAGTGCAGGGACCGCATCTGCAAGAAAATCTCGGGAGAGATGCAGTTTCGCAGTACTCTTTAGTTCTTTGCGAACTTTGCGGAAATCCTTTGCGGCCTTCGCGGTCAAACGCTTCAAAAGCTCTTAGCCACCATCAAAATCCCCTTGACATTCGCTTTATATTCGCCAACAATACCCGCATGGCGATCACACGCAGGCAACGCGAAGTGTATGACTTCATCTCCCGCTTTGTGGCGGAGCATGGATACTCTCCGTCGTTTGAAGAGATCGGCAACGGGCTGGAGCTGAATTCGCTGGCCACGGTGCACAAGCACATCACCAATCTCGAGAAAAAAGGATTGCTCACGCGCGACTACAATCGCAGCCGCTCGATCGATCTGATTCCTCCCAAGGGGCGGCTGAAGCAGTCGATGAACGTGAATACCGGGCTGGTGCTGCCGCTGCTGGGGCGCATCGCAGCCGGGCAGCCGATTGAGGCGGTGCAAAGCAATGAGACGATTTCGCTGGCGGATTTTGTGCGCTCGAAGGAAGTGTTCGTGCTCGAGGTGCGCGGCGACTCGATGCAGGACGAAGCGATTCTGGATGGCGATTATGTTTTAGTCGAGAAATTGAAGACGGCGCACAACGGCGACATTGTTGTCGCGCTGGTGAATTCGAGCGACGCCACGCTGAAGCGCTTTTATCGCGAGGGCGATAACATTCGCTTGCAGCCCTCCAATGTAAATATGAAGCCGATCATTGTTCCGGCGGCGTCGGTGCAAGTGCAGGGAAGAGTGATTGGGGTATTAAGGAAGTATTAGCGGACGATTCCGGCGCTAAAGCGCAGATAATTCTTGCGGCTCATCGGCACGACCGAAGTCGTGCCCTGATACGAATCTCTTTTGCCCCATCCGGGGCTCGATCTCATTCTGATCTCGGATCCCACGGCTTGTGCCCCTTCGGCTGGCTCAGGGCAGACGTGGGCTGCCTTCCTACTCCGTTTCGCGGCTCAGCACAATCCCTATGGTTTTACTGCCACAATGTTTGCCGCGCAGGTATTTGCGGTGTAGCAGAAGCTGCTGGTGGAGTTGGGCAGCGGAGGGAATGCGGTGGGCGGAGTTTCGTCGATACCTAAAGCCGTGTTGAGGATGTGCAACTCCCCGTCTGAGGCGGCGACGTAGATGAGAGTGCCATCGACCGTCATATCCGCCGAGATGGGGGTCGCGTTGTTCAGGAGCGCGATCGTAGAGGCCGAGAGCGTGTTGAAGTTATAGACGAGCACCCCGGCATTGCTGGTGACGATGTAGGCCTGAGTCGCATCCGGCGAGATAAAGAAAGCGATGGGATTGAATGTGCCCGCGCCGATGTTGACATGGATTGGCGGGAACTGGGTGCTGACCAGCCATGGGCAAAGAATGCCGGGCGAGAACGGAACCGAAGAGAAATTTGGCATTGCCGTTGTCGTCGCGATGATATCGATACCCGTGTTATCGACGCCGTAGAAAAGGTCGAGACCAAGCGGGTTGAGCGCGGACGGGATGAGCAAACTGTTCAACGAAACATTGCCTGCTGGCACCATTTTTAACAGCCGTGGCGCGGCGGTAAGCGTGCCTGCCGACAATGCCGGAGTAACGGGGAGGCTGTTGCAGGTGTCGAAAGCGGCGAGAGTGGAAGGCGCGCCTCCTCCGGCGAGCAGGGCAAATGATCCCGTCGAAGAGAATACGACTGAAGTTGCGGGTGTGGGCAATGCGATCGGCATCTGCAAACCTTGCAGGCTGGAATAAATGTAGAGCGTGTTTCCGCCATTGGCCAGAATATAGGCCTCCATTCCGTCTGGCGAAAACGCCGCAGAGATTGCGCCGTTGATGGCGAATGGCGTGGTGGCCGCCGATGCAGCTCCCGAGGTGACGATATAAACCTGATTCGGAGTAGAAACCGTGTCGGAGAAAATGGCCTGGCTGCCATTCTGCGATACGGCAATCACGGTTCCGGTGACTAAGCCCAGCGGCGTGCCGGGGGCGGGCAATGCGGTGAAGGGACTGCTGGTGCCAGAGAAATTGGCGGGATTGACTGCGATTGCGCCAAATTGGCTGCCCATGTACGCCCTGTCCCCTGCGGGATCGAACATCAACGAGTTCGGCGGGGTCGGCACCTCGATGCCGCCGCCGGCTAAATTGTTGGAGGTGGCGACGTTGTAGAGCCCGACCGTGCACAGTTGATCGGTGGCGCAATCGCGGCTGCTGACTACGACGTTGGTGGACGAGGTTGCGCCGGTCACCAAGCCGGAGATCGCGGTGACGGGGTAAACCGCCTGCGGAATATAGGGAGCGGAGCTTCCCGCGGGATTTAGCGGGAAACCGACATTGCAGGTGGGAGGAGTGCAAGAAGCAGTAATGGAGGCTGAGCCGGGTTGAGTGGTGGTGACGGTGCAGGTGTCGCCGGTGCCGCATCCGGTGGCTCCGCCGGCGGAGATGGCTGCGGGCGAGGAGGAAACCCAAGTCAGGGTCGGCTTGGGAACGATGCAGCCCTGCACGTCGACTGCGGTTGCGGTAATGGTCTCGCTGGCGCCCTTGGTCACGCTAAAGTTGGTTTCGCCGATGGTGCCGTTGACGGTCGTCTCGAGCGAAATACATTGCACCGGGCAGGTTTCAACGGTGTAGGGCTGGCTGGAGAATCCTGAGGCGGAGGCGACTACTTGAGTCTGCCCCGGAGCACTCGGAGCGATGGTTACTTGATTGGTAGGCACAGCATATTGGGTGGAGGTCACGAGAGGAGTGACGTTGACTACGGTGGCGTTCACCGGAGTCCAGGTGAAGGGACCGATGGACGCGGTGATATCGCTGCCATGGCTGTAGGCGCTGGCCTGGAGAGTTTCAATCTGGTTCAGCGACATGCAGATGGGTACGGAGGACGGAGGTGGTTGCACTGCGGGAAGAGCCTTGATTTGGCAGGCTACCGGCAGCGAGGTTTGTGCGGGACAAGCCTGGGGCGGGGCGGTCACGAGAGGGACGAAGCTGATTTGAATGTTATCGATGGCATCGTGCACAAAAAATAAAGTTGGAGCGCTGGATGCGCCGAGAGCCGAGGCCGTGACCTGCACGGTTCCGGTGGCGCCAGGAGTACAGACGCTGTAGGCCGGAGCGTTCCAGGTGCCGGCGCAGGCGACGCCGTTAGGGGCAATGTCAAGGATTCCAGGCGCGCTGTTGCCAGTGAGCGCGTAGGTAAATGCGGGCGCGATATTCGAATTCGTGGCGTTCTGCGCGGTAGCGCTGAGCTGTAAGACGCTGCCCACCTGCATGGAGAAGCTAAGAGTAGGGCTCAGGGTGATCTTGGCCGGATAGGGCGAGGAGGGGGCGCTCTTGTGGCCGCCGCATGCCGGCAATAAAAAGATTGAAGTAATAGCGAAGGCGATCCCCGCCGACGAAGCGAAACGCAACCTGCCCATGCACCCTCTCGTCGCCGCGCGATCGAGTCGCGTGGCGAGCCGCAATCAAATGGAATGGAAAACTCGTAGTGTAGTGTCTGCTGACGGATTCAGCAAGTTAGACCGCCGCACGTAGTGCTGATTTGTTTCTGGAAACGGGAATCATTGCGCTGGTTTCTGATACGCCGCCCGTAATTTTCTGACCTTAGATTCTTGCACAGGACAGAAATTCAAAGCTTTCGAGTCAGCTCTCCTGCTCCCGAAATGTGGGATGCAAAAAGATGGGTTGACGATGTTTCGAGTGTGTTGCTATAGTTGTTTGGTTCCGCGAGTTCATCCAAGCTTGTTGTGCGCCGTGAGTTTTCGCAGAGTTGTGCGAAGGCTTGCGGCAGAGCTGTTGTGAAATGCGTTTCCGGTGTGTAGAATAAGTAAGTCGAAGCAAGGTTCCGGAAATTATTCCTCGCTGAAACGTTCCTGCGCTGCCTTTTGCCCTATCACGAGAGCTGCTTTCGCGTGTGATGCAAGTCGCGAAGCGGTTTGCGAAAGGATATGCAGGACAGAAGCTGGCGATACGGAGCACTCCCGTAATTTTGGCCGGGTGCCACCGTCGGCAGCATAAATCTAAGGTTGGTATTCAAGAATTTCTTTCCGCGATTCGTGTGCGGCAAGAAGCATGGCTGGGCGAATTCGCCTGCCAGCCCGGATGTGCGGTAAGCCGCCGGGAATGCTGATAGTGCTGCGCGCCGTCTACTAAGGCGGATGGGCGTAACACAAGGAGCGGCGAGAGTGCCTACATTTAATCAGTTGGTGGCGCAGGGGCGGAAGCGGCCGCGCTATAAGACGGCGAGTCCGGCGCTACAGGGTTGTCCGCAGAAGCGCGGCGTCTGTACCCGCGTGTACACGCAAACGCCGAAGAAGCCGAACTCGGCGCTGCGTAAAGTTGCGCGCGTGCGGCTGACCAATGGAATCGAAGTGACGACTTATATCCCCGGCGTGGGCCACAACCTGCAGGAGCACTCGATTGTTCTGATCCGCGGGGGGCGCGTGAAGGATCTGCCGGGCGTGCGCTATCACGTGATTCGCGGCACGCTGGATGCGGTGGGCGTGGCTGGCCGCCAGCAGGGCCGATCGAAATACGGCGCCAAGCGCGCCAAGAAGGGTTAAGAGACGATGCCGCGTAAAGGACATATAGCAAAGCGGACGGTGCCAAACGACGCCGTATACGGCTCGAATCTGGTGACGAAGTTCATTAACTCGATGATGTGGCAGGGTAAGCGCTCCACCGCCGAGGGAATTTTTTACGAAGCACTCACCAAGGTTCAGGAAAAGGGCGGCGACGAGGCGTTAAAGCTGTTCACCAAAGCCGTCGAGAACGCGAAGCCGCTGCTCGAAGTGAAGACGCGGCGCGTGGGCGGAGCGAACTACCAGGTTCCGGTGGAAGTGAATGCCGACCGGCGTACGTCGCTCGCGATCCGCTGGCTGCTGACCTACGCGCGCGGACGCGCCGAGCGCGGCATGGTCGACAAGTTGAGCAATGAGTTGCTGGACGCGGCTAACGGAAAAGGCGCAGCGATCAAGAAGAAAGAGGATGTGCACCGAATGGCGGAAGCCAATAAGGCGTTCGCGCATTATAGATGGTAGGAAAGAATTGAGTCATTGAGCGATCGGATCATTGAGTGAATGAAAATCGTGCGGGATGCTAGATTTTCAATCGCCAAATCGCCCGATCACACAATCGCCAAATTTTAATTAGCTGTCGGAGCCCTGGAAAGAGTAGAGAGAGTCGTGCCTAGAACAGTCCCATTAGAACGCTGTAGGAACATCGGCATCATGGCCCACATCGATGCCGGTAAGACCACTACGACGGAGCGCATCCTGTTTTATACGGGAAAGACGCACCGCATCGGAGAGGTGCACGAAGGCACTGCCACCATGGACTGGATGGAGCAGGAGCAGGAGCGCGGCATTACGATTACCTCCGCGGCGACGACCTGCACCTGGCGCGATATTCGCATCAATATTATTGATACGCCCGGGCACGTTGATTTCACGGCCGAAGTGGAGCGCTCTCTGCGTGTGCTCGATGGCGCCGTAGCGGTGTTTGACGCGGTGCATGGCGTGCAGCCGCAGTCGGAAAAAGTCTGGCGCCAGGCTGACAAGTACGGCGTGCCGCGCATTTGCTTCATTAATAAGATCGACAAGATGGGCGCGGACTTCGAGCACGCCGTCGACACCATCCGCAAGCGCCTGAGCGCCAAGCCGGTTGCGATTCAGATTCCCATTGGACAGGAAGCCAAGTTTGTCGGCGTCGTCGACCTGATCGCCATGAAGGCGATTGTGTGGAATGACGAGACCATGGGTGCGGAGTATGTGGTCGAAGAGATTCCTGAAAACCTGAAGAAAAAAGCGGAAGCGTTCCACGCGCAGCTGGTCGAGACCGTTGCCGAAAACGACGACGATATTCTGCACAAGTTTTTGGAAGGCGAAGAAATTACTGCCGCCGAGTTAAAGAGTTCGCTGCGCAAGTCGACGATCGGCCTCAAGGTGTTTCCGGTGGTCGTGGGGACGTCGTTCAAGAACAAGGGTGTACAACCGCTGCTCGATGCCGTGGTCGATTATCTGCCGTCACCGCTCGATGTGGGCGAGACGCACGGCACCGATCCAGACAATAATGGCGCGGAGATTACGCGCAAGCCCGACGATAAAGAGCCCTTCTCCGGGCTGGCGTTCAAGATTATGGCCGATCCGTTTGTGGGCCAGTTGACCTTTATTCGCGTTTACTCCGGACAATTGAAGACCGGCGACTCCGTGCTGAACGTTCGCAGCGGCCGGGGCGAGCGCATCGGGCGTCTGCTGAAGATGCACGCCAACAAACGCGAAGAGATCAGCGAAATTCTCGCGGGCGATATTTGCGCCGCAGTCGGACTGAAGAACGTTTCTACGGGCGACACGATCTGTAGCGAGGCGTATCCCATCGCTCTCGAAAATATTACGTTTGCGGTGCCCGTGATTTCGGTTGCGGTCGAGCCCAAGACGAAAGCCGACCAGGAAAAAATGGGCATGGCGCTGCAAAAGCTGGCGCAGGAAGATCCCACGTTTAAGGTTCACACCGATCCCGACAGCGGGCAGACCATCATCAGCGGCATGGGCGAACTGCATCTTGAAATCATCGTCGACCGCATGATGCGCGAGTACAAGGTTGAGGCCAACGTCGGCAAGCCGCAGGTCGCGTATCGCGAAACCATCCGCAAGCACTCCGAAGCGGAAGGCAAATACATTCGCCAGACAGGCGGCAAGGGCCAGTACGGGCACGCGAAGATCAAGCTCGATCCGCAACCACCGGGTACGGGTTACGAGTTCGTCAACGACATTACCGGCGGCTCGGTGCCGAAAGAATTCATCAAGCCAATCGATCAGGGAATTCGCGAGGCCCTCGAAGGCGGCATTCTTGCGGGCTATCCGATGGTCGATGTGAAGGCGACGCTTTACGACGGCAGCTATCACGACGTCGATTCGAACGAAATGGCGTTCAAGATTGCCGGTTCAATGGCTTTCAAAGAAGCCGCGCGCAAGGCTTCGCCGGTGTTGCTCGAGCCGGTGATGGCAGTCGAAGTGGTGACGCCGGAAGATTTCGCCGGAGTGATCATGGGCGACCTGAGTTCGCGCCGCGGACGCATCGAAGGAATGGAGCACCGCGCCGGCTCGCAGGTGATCAAGGCCATCGTGCCCCTGGCGGAAATGTTCGGTTATGCGACTCACATGCGTTCGTCAACGCAGGGCCGCGCGGAATACTCGATGCACTTTGCGCGCTATGAGGAGGCTCCGCGATCCGTCGCGGAGGAAATCATCGCCAAGGTGCAGGGGACGACAAAGTGATCGCGTTTTGCGGGCGTGAGCGAAGCGGGAGCCCGCTGCGGTCATCCTGAGTGTAGTTTGCGAAGGATCTGACGGAGACCGAGTTGCATGGGTCCTTCGGCGCCAAAGACCGGCGCCTCAGGATGACAAGCTAAGAGTTAACTGAGAAAAGTTGAGGAAGAGAAATGGCGAAAGAGAAATTTGATCGGAATAAGCCGCACTGCAACGTGGGAACCATCGGTCACATCGACCATGGCAAGACCACGCTGACGGCGGCCATCACCAAGGTTTTGTCGAAGCACAATCCGAAGAACACGTTCCGGTCTTTCGACAGCATTGACAACGCGCCGGAAGAAAAGGCTCGCGGCATCACGATTGCGACGGCGCACGTCGAGTATGAAACGGCGAACCGGCACTATGCGCACGTCGATTGCCCCGGCCACGCCGACTACATCAAGAACATGATTACCGGTGCGGCGCAGATGGATGGCGGCATTCTGGTTGTTGCCGCGACCGACGGCCCCATGCCGCAGACGCGCGAGCACGTGCTGCTCGCCCGCCAGGTTGGTGTGCCGTATCTGGTGGTGGCGTTGAATAAAGTTGATGCCGTCGACGATCCCGAGCTGCTCGAACTGGTTGAACTGGAAGTGCGCGAGCTGCTGAAGAGCTACAAGTTCCCCGGCGACGATGTGCCGGTGGTGCGCGTATCTGCTTTAGGGGCCTTAAACGGTGAAGAAAAGTGGGAGAAGCAGATTGACGCATTGATGGAAGCAGTCGACAAGAGCGTGCCGCAGCCGGCGCGCGAACTCGACAAGCCCTTCCTGATGCCGATTGAAGATATCTTTTCGATTCAGGGCCGCGGCACCGTCGTAACCGGACGTATCGAGCGCGGCAAAGTGAAGGTGGGCGAAGAAGTCGAGATCGTCGGCTTCCGCGACACGCGCAAGACGGTTGTGACCGGCGTCGAAATGTTCAAGAAGCAGCTCGACGAAGGCATGGCCGGAGACAATGCGGGACTGCTGCTGCGCGGCATTGCGAAAGAAGATGTCGAGCGCGGCATGGTGCTGGCGAAGACGGGATCGATCACGCCGCACACCCGCTTCAAAGCGGAAGTCTACATTCTGACCAAAGAAGAAGGTGGACGTCATACGCCATTCTTCAAGGGATATCGTCCGCAATTTTATCTGCGTACGACCGACGTGACGGGCGTGGCGGAGTTGCCGGAAGGCACCGAGATGGTGATGCCGGGCGACAACGTCAGCCTGGTGATTGAACTGATCACTCCGGTGGCCATGGAAAAAGGCCTGCGCTTCGCGATTCGCGAAGGTGGGCACACGGTAGGCGCCGGAACGATTTCAGAGATTCTGAAGTAAGAGTTTTAAGCTAGAAGCTAAGAGCTAACAGCTCGAAGCTGGTTTAAAGCGGCTGGCGGCTTGCCGCAAGTTCTTTCCTCCCGAAGATATCGGGAGGGGTAAAGAGAGTGCAACGTGATTGGAAAAGAGAGAATTCGGATCCGGTTGAAGGCGTACGACTATCGCATTCTGGATCAGTCGACCGGAGAGATCGTCGAAACCGCGCGGCGCACCGGTGCGCAGATCGCGGGGCCGATTCCACTGCCCACGATGAAAAATAAATACTGCGTGCTGCGTTCGCCGCACGTGGATAAGAAATCGCGGGAGCAGTTTGAGATCCGCACCCACAAGCGGCTGCTCGATATTCTTGAGCCGACGCAGCAGACGGTGGACGCGCTGATGAAGCTCGATCTGCCGGCGGGGGTGGATGTGGAGATTAAGGCGTTCGGCAAGGAACATAAATAGCCTTCAGCTGTCAGCTAGTAGCTGTCAGTAAGAAGATCCCAGCCAATAGACGCCGCTTCATCGCGACGAGCCAAGCTGGATGGAGAAGGAAATGGCGACGAGAGTTACAGGCATTCTGGGCAAAAAGGTCGGCATGACGCAACTGTTTGACTCGAAGGGCGATGTGCGCCCGGTCACGGTGCTGCAGGCTGGCCCTTGCGTGGTGACGCAGCACAAGTCGGCGGTTCGCGACGGCTACGAAGCGGCGCAGATTGGCCTGGTCGAGTTCGTGAAGCAGTCGCGGCTGACCAAGCCGGCCCAGGGACACCTCGCCAAGAACAATCTGCCTCCGGTGAAGTTTATGCGCGAGGTGCCGCTCGAGACGGACGGCGCCGCGGACAGCGACGTGACGGTGAAGGTTGGCGACCGCGTGCTGGTCGAGATTTTTGAAGGCGAAAAGTTTGTCGACATCGTGGGCATCAGCAAGGGCAAAGGCTTTCAGGGTGTGGTGAAGCGCCATCACTTTGGCGGCGGCCCCAAGTCGCACGGTTCGATGTTCCAAATTACGGGTTCCATTGGATCGTCGGCGTTTCCTTCGCGCGTGTTCAAGGGAATGCGCATGTCGGGACACATGGGCCACGACCGCGTCACGCAACGCAACTTGAGAGTTTTGGGTGTTGATAAAGACGAGAACCTGCTGGTGGTCGAAGGCAGCGTGCCCGGTCCGCAGGGCGGATACCTTGTGATTACGAAGTCGAAGAAACCGCCAAGAGAGCGCCGCGGATTTGCGGGTTCGGCTACGGTCGATCCGTTGAAGGCGGCGAAGCGCGCGGCCAAGAAGGCATAAGAGATCAGTACCTAGTACTCAGTACCTGGTAATTGAAGTAGGTAGTATCGAGAAGCGATATGGCAACGATTGACATACACGATTTGGGCGGCAAAAAGGTCGGAACCTTCGACCTGGCCGATGAGATCTTCGGCGCGGTGAATGAAGACCTGATCTGGGAGGCGGTGAAGCACTACCGCGCCGGACAGCACCGCGGCACGCACGCCACCAAGGCCCGCTGGCAGGTTTCCGGCTCGGGCAAAAAGCTGTGGAAGCAGAAGGGGACGGGGCGGGCGCGTATCGGCTCCATCCGTTCGCCACTCTGGCGCCACGGCGGCACGGTGCATGGCCCGGTTCCGCGCTCTTATGATTACAAGTTTCCGCGGAAAAAGCTTCTGGGAGCGTTGCGTTCGGCGCTGGCGGCCAAGTTTGCCGACGGCAAGTTGATCATCGTGAATACCTTCGAACTGAAGGACGCGAAGACCAAGGCTTTCCGCGCGGCGCTCGATTTGCTGAAGGTTGACAAGACGGTTTTGATCGTCGACGTTCCGAACTCGGGCAACAAGAACCTCGATCTCAGCGCCCGCAATATTAAGGGGCTGGAGCTGGTTCCGGGCAACGAGGTTCATCCGTACCATCTGCTGAAGTACGACCGCGTTATTTTTTCTCATCCCGCGATTGAGAAGCTGCAGGTGACGTTGAAAGACAGCCTGCCGAAGCGGCAGCGTGAAGCGGCGAAAGAAAAAGATGAAGACGAAGGCGCGAAAAAGGCGTCGGCAGCTCCGCGCAAACGCACGCGGCATGAAAAAGCGGCGGAGGTGGCTTAGGCCTAACCAATTATGAAATCCGCATACCAGATTATTCGCCGTCCCGTGATCACCGAAAAAGGCTTGGCGATCAAGGAAAACCAGAACACGCTGGTCTTTCAGGTTGCGCCGGGCGCGACCAAGACGGAAGTGAAGCAGGCGGTGCAGTCGATTTTTAAGGTGAAGGTGCACTCGGTGCGCACCGCGATGTATCCGGGAAAAGAGCGGCGGCGGGGCAAGTTTGCCGGCTACCGTCCGGACTGGAAGAAGGCGTACGTGCGGCTGCGCGCGGGCGAGAAGATGCCGGAGTACGCGCAGAATTTGTAAGAACCGTCGTTGGTCATTGGCAAAGACATAGGGGACCAAGATGAGTTGCGAACGACGAACGACCAATGACAGATTAAGAGCTGATTATGCCGATTAAGACATATAGACCGACGACGCAGACGTTGCGTTACCGCACCACGATCGTCAACGACGACATTACGACGATGCATCCGCACAAGCCGCTGCTTGAGCCCAAGCCGCGCACCGGCGGACGCCGCAACTCCGGCGACATGACCATGCGCTTTATTGGCGGCGGCCACAAGCGCAAGCTGCGCATCATCGACTTCAAGCGCGACAAGATCGGCATTCCCGCCACGGTGACGACGATCGAGTACGACCCGAACCGCTCGGCGCGCATTGCGCTGCTGGCGTATGCCGACGGCGAGAAGCGTTACATCCTGGTGCCCGAAGGAATGAAGGTTGGGCAGAAGGTTGTGAGCGGACCGGAAGCTGACATTCTTGTGGGCAATGCGCTGCCGCTGCGAAACATTCCGCCAGGCACTTCGATTCACAATCTCGAACTCAAGCCGGGCAAGGGCGCGCAGATGGTGCGTTCGGCGGGCGGAGCGGCGCAGTTGGTCGCGAAAGAATCCGATTACGCGCTGGTGAAATTGCCTTCGGGCGAGACCCGCAAGATTTCGCAGGACTGCATGGCGACGATTGGGCAGGTGGGCAATCTCGATCACGAGAACATCACCATCGGCAAGGCGGGACGGTCGCGTTGGCTGGGCAAGCGTCCGCACAACCGCGGCGTTTCGATGAATCCGGTCGATCACCCGCACGGCGGTGGTGAAGGCAAGACCTCGGGCGGAAGGCATCCGGTAACGCCGTGGGGACAGCCGACGCGCGGTTACAAGACGCGGAACAACAAGCGCACCGATAAGTTTATTGTGAACCGCCGAGGCAAGAAGTAAGGCGGCGGGTAAACCCAGGGTTCCTCGCTGCGCTCGGAATGACAGGCGTTGGGAGCGAATAGCAAAGATTTCGATAAGGCTGAAAGCTAAGAGCTGACGGCTGAAAGCTGAGAGCTGACTTTATGGCACGTTCAACCAAAAAAGGCGCGTTTGTCGATGGCTTCCTGATGTCGCGGGTGGAAGGCATGAATTCGCGCAACGAGAAGAAAGTTCTGCGCACCTGGTCGCGGCGTTCTACCGTGGTTCCTGAAATGGTTGGCCACACGATCGCGGTGCATAACGGCAAAAAGTTTATCCCGGTGTACGTCACGGAAAACATGGTTGGCCACAAGCTGGGCGAGTTCAGCTTTACGCGCAACTTCAAGGGCCACTCCATGCGGGCGGCGACCGAAGTGGCGGCGAAGCCGGCGGGAATTCCGGGCGGGCCGGGCGCGAGCGCTCCGGCGGCTGCGGCACCGAAGGCGTAGATAGAAGAGAGATAAGAATATGGAATTTCGAGCGGAAATGCGTTACTTGCGAGTCTCGCCGCAGAAGGCGCGCCTGGTGCTGGAATTGATCAAGGGGCGCAGGGTGGAAGAGGCGCGCAATACGCTGCTGTTCACCAAGAAGCGGGTGGCGGCGCATATTGGCAAGCTGCTGCAATCGGCTCTCGACAACGCGAACTTCTTGAGCGCCGAGAAAAACCTGGATGTCGATCTCGACAACCTCTACGTGAAGAATGCGATTGCCAATGACGGGCCGCGGCTGAAGCGTATCCGTCCGGCGCCGCAGGGACGCGCCTTCCGCTATCAGCGGCGCATTGCGCACATCACGCTGGTGCTCGAAGAGCGCGGCAACGGCGCGGCCCGCGAAGGCCGCGAAGTGCGGGCGGCTGAAGCAGGGAGTGCGAAGAAGCGGCGGGCTCCGGTGGCGAAGAAAGCTGCCGGCGGCGCGAAGAAGAAGAAAGCTGCTGCGAAATAAGCGAACAGCAGGTTCCTCACCCGCGCTTTGCGCGAGTTCGGAATGACACAATTTCGAGATGATGTCTGGGTCAATGTTTTTGGATTGATGTTTTTGGATTGATGTTTTTGGGTTTGGATTAGGAGAAGCAATGGGACAAAAAGTCCATCCTTATGGGTTTCGCCTCGGCTACACCAAGCCGTGGAAGTCGCGCTGGTTTGTGGAGCGCGATTACGACAAGCTGCTGCTCGAAGACGTCAAGCTGAAGAACGAACTGAAGGAAAAGCTGAAGTCGGCGGGCGTGAGCGCGATCGAGATTGAGCGACCGGGCAACAAGCTGCGGATCATTATCAAGACGGCGCGTCCGGGAATTATTATCGGGCGCAAGGGCGCGGAAATCGACAAACTGAAGGGCGACTTGCAGAAGCGCACCTCGCGCGAGGTGTTTGTCGACATTCAGGAAGTGCACAAGCCCGAGCTTGACGCGCAGCTTGTGTCGGAAGCGATTGCGCTGCAACTGGAAAAGCGCGTGGGCTTCCGCCGGGCGATGCGCAAAGCGGTGGATTCGGCGCTGCGCTTCGGCTGCAAGGGAATCAAGGTGCGCGTAAGCGGACGCCTGAATGGAAACGAAATCGCGCGCTCCGAGTGGTACCTGCAGGGGCGGTTGCCGCTGCACACGCTGAGGGCCGATATCGAATATGGATTTTCCGAAGCCAGGACCACGTACGGCGTGATTGGCGTGAAGTGCTGGGTGTACAAGGGCGAAATCCTCCCGGCGAAGAAGCGGGAACAGACGGCGGGCGTGGGAGCGTTCTAATTTTCGCATCCCGAGGACGGGTTCCGTGGCGTCCGAGCTCCTTCGCGAGACAAAGAACGTCTCGCTCAGGATGACAAGAGTTTGGACCGAGATAGAGAGCTGACTTTATGTTGATGCCAAAGAAGGTGAAGTACCGCAAGCAGCAGCGCGGGCGCATGACGGGCAAAGCCTGGCGCGGCAGCACGCTGGCGTTCGGGGATTTCGGTCTCAAAGTGCTCGAGCCGGGATGGATCACGGACCGGCAGATCGAAGCCAGCCGTGTGGCCATGACCCGCTTCGTGAAGCGCGGCGGCAAGATTTGGATTCGCGTGTTTCCCGACAAGCCGGTCACCAAGAAGCCGGCCGAAACCCGTATGGGTAAGGGCAAGGGCGCGCCCGACCATTGGGTCGCGGTAGTACGTCCTGGAAAGATTTTGTTCGAGATGGAAGGCGTGGCATTGGCCGATGCGACGGAGGCGATGCGGTTGGCGTCGCACAAACTGCCGCTGCGCACCACGCTGGTAAAGCGCGAAACCGCGCACTAAAACGGCGATCAGCTTTCAGCCGTCAGCTCTCAGCAAGAGCGGCGGCGGGTTAGCTGAAGGCTGAAAGCTGAGAGCATTTTATGAAAGCAGATAAAGTCAGAAACTTAACCGACGCCGAACTCGATCATCAGGGCAAGGATCTCGCGGACCAGTTGTTCAAGCTGAAGTTCCAGTTGAACATGGGGCAGAACGAGAGCCTGAAAAAGATGCGAGGATTGCGCAAAGATATTGCGCGCGTCAAAACAATTCTGGGCGAGCGCACGCGCTCGGCCGCATCGGAGAAACGCTAATGGCGGAAAGCGCAACCGGAAAATCCGCGACCCCGCGGGTGGAGCAGGTGCAGGGTCGGCGCAAGGAAGTGGTGGGGGAAGTAGTCGCCAACCGCATGCAGAAGACGATTGTGGTGACGGTGACGCGCAAGAAGGCGCATCCGTTCTATGGCCGCGTGGTGGCGCGCAACAAGAAGTTTTACGCGCATGACGAGACCAATCAGGCCCACGTGGGCGATGTGGTGCGGATCGAAGAGACGCGTCCGCTCTCGAAGCTGAAGCGCTGGAAGCTGAAGGACATCGTGCGCAAGACGGCGCTGGTGCCGGAAGTTGTGCTGGACCGGGATGCGAAGTAGTAAGGAGGGGCGCCGGACGCGCTCAGGCCGCTTCGCTTGGGGGCTGGGTTCGGTGAGTCCGAGATCCTTCGCGAGACAGGAAGATGTCTCGCTCAGGATGACGAAGTAAATGGGAGATTCGCTATGGCCGTGATGATGAGATCGATGCTGGAGGTCGCCGACAACTCCGGCGCCCGCAAGCTGCAGATGATTCTGCCGCTCGGCGGTTCGACCGGATTGAATGCCGGCCTGGGCGACATAATCACCGCTGCGGTGAAGGAAGCCGCCCCCGAGGGCCAGACGAAAAAAGGAACCGTGGTGAAGGCGGTGATCGTGCGCACCCGCAAAGAACATCGCCGGCGTGACGGAACTTATATCCGCTTCGATCAGAATGCGGCGGTGCTGATCAACGACGCGGGCGAGCCGGTTGGGACGCGCGTGTTTGGTCCGGTAGCGCGCGAGTTGCGCGAGAAGAAATTTTTGAAGATCGTTTCACTGGCGCCGGAAGTGATCTAAGGCAGTTTTGAAATTGAGCGATTTTGCGATTGAGTGATTTTTCGATTGAAGATCAAAACCTGTTGAATTGGTTCAATCGCGCAATGACTCAATCGCCCAATCGCAAAATAGGGTGTGAAGAATGAGAACAGCAAGCACAGAACAAAAGCGAGTGGATATCCGCCGCAACGATAACGTGAAAGTGATCACGGGGCGGGACAAAGGCAAGGAAGGGCGCGTACTGCGCGTGTTTCCCAACGATGCCAAGCTGCTGGTGGAGCACGTGATGATGGTGAAAAAGCACGTGCGCCCGAATCCGCAGCGCAACATTCAGGGCGGCATTGCGGAGCAGGAGGCCCGGATTGCGATTTCGAATGTGCAACTGGTCTGCGGAACGTGCGGGCCGGTGCGCATCGGGCACGAAATGCGCGGCGACCGCAAAGTGCGCGTGTGCAAGAAGTGCGGAACGACGTTGGATAAATAGGCTGTCAGCTCTTAGCCCTCGGCTTTCAGCTTATGGCTTTGGTGCAGACAGAGCGGCAAACATTTGGTCTCACGTACCGGTACACGTAAGAAGCTGAGAGCTGAAGGCTAATAGCTGAAAGCTTTCTTACACTCCGAAACCGTGGGAGAGAGTTGAAGAGACACGATGGCACGAGACAAAGAAAAACGGGGATCGAGGGATTCGTCGCAGGAGCAGGCGAAGCCGGACCAGGCGCGGCATAGCGCGAAGGAGCGTCCACGGCTGCGCGCGCGTTTTGAGAAAGAAGTTGCGCCCGCATTGTTGAAGGAACTCGAGCTGAAGAACGCGATGGCGGTTCCGCGGCTCAATAAGATCGTGGTCAACATGGGCATGGGCGAGGCTACGCAGAACTCGAAGATTCTCGATCCGGCGGTCAACGAACTGGGTCAGATCACCGGCCAGAAGCCAATTGTGACCAAGGCGAAGAAATCGATTGCGGCTTTTAAAGTCCGCGAAGGCCAGGCGATTGGGACCATGGTCACACTGCGCGGCGACCGCATGTACGAATTTTTAGACCGGCTGGTGAACATCGTCCTGCCGCGCGTGCGCGACTTCAAGGGCGTCTCCACCAAGTCGTTCGACGGGCGCGGAAACTTTACGCTCGGCGTGCACGACCAGTTGATCTTTCCGGAGATTTCTTACGAGAAGGTTGACAAGATGAAGGGCATGAACATCACCATTGTGACCACGGCGGCGAACGATAACCAGGCGCGAACGCTGTTGAAGCATCTAGGAATGCCGTTCCGGGCACAGTAAGAAAGTTTTAAGTTCCAAGGTTTGGAAGTGCGAGTTTTAGGTTTTACAACAAAGAGTTCTTAAGGATTTCATGACTACAGCAAAACGAGTGAAGGACGCGAAGATCGAGAAGAAGTTTGAGACGGCGCGGAACGCGAAAGAGAAGACTCCGAAGTTTTCCTCGCGCCGGCATAACCGCTGCAAGATTTGCGGACGGCCGCGGGCGTATCTGCGCAAGTTCGGCCTGTGCCGCCTGTGTTTCCGCGGGCTGGCGCTGCGCGGGGAGATCCCCGGGGTTGCGAAGTCTTCGTGGTAAAAGGCCGGCTCGTGCTGGCTGAGATCCTTCGCGAGACAAAAGGCGTCTCGCTCAGGATGACAAGCCGTTGATGATGACGGCAGTAACGATGTAAGCGGTAAGCGAGCCGCCGCAGGTTCTCCGCGAAATGCGGAGCGAACGGGTGGCGAGAGGAGAAGCAAACGATGAGGTTGACCGATCCGGTCGCAGATATGCTGACGAGGGTGCGAAACGCGCTACAGGCGCGGCACCAGAAGGTGGACGTTCCGGCCTCGCGGCTGAAGGTGGAGATTGCCCGCATTCTGAAGGAAGAGGGTTACATCTCGAACTTCAAGGCCACGGAAGAAGAGGGCCACAAGGTCATCCGCATTTACCTGAAATACGGCGCGCACAATGAAGCGGCGATTTCGAAGGCGGAGCGCGTCTCGCGCCCCGGCTGCCGCGTGTATGTGCGGCGCAGCGAAATTCCGCGGGTGTTGGGCGGAATGGGAATCAACATTCTGACTACGCCGCGTGGCGTGATGACCGGCCGGCAGGCGCGCAAAGAAGGCGTGGGCGGCGAGTTGTTGTGCGAGATCTGGTAGAGAAGCGGCTGTCAGCTCTCAGCCGTCAGCTTTCAGTGAAAGCGCGGATTGAGAAAAAGCTGAGAGCTGAAAGCTGAGAGCTTAAAACTTATGTCGAGAATTGGAAAAAAGCCGATCCCGATCCCCAAAGGGGTGACGGTTAAATTTGAAGGCAACACCGTCCTGGTGCAGGGACCGAAGGGCAAGCTCGATACACCCCTTCCGGCGGGCATCAAGATTGAACAGAAAGACGGCAACCTGGTCGCGATCCGCGAGAACGATTCGCAGGCGGCGGTGCATGGTCTGGCGCGCGCGTTGGTGAACAACGCGGTCGAAGGCGTCACCAAGGGCTGGACCCGCGACTTAGAGATCGTCGGCATCGGGTACCGCGCCGAAATGAAGGGCAAGGGCATGGTGGTGTTTAGCCTGGGATATTCGCACCCCATTGAATACCCGCTGCCTACGGGCGTGGAAGCGGCAGTCGATCCCAAGCAGACCAAGGTTTCGCTGACGGGAATCGATCGCCAGCAGGTGGGGCAAGTTGCGGCGGAAATGCGCTCGCTGCGTCCGCCGGATCCGTACAAGAACAAAGGTGTCCGCTATGCGGGCGAGAGATTGAAGAAGAAGGTCGGGAAGACCGGAGCGAAATAGAAGCGGTCTTAGGTATCAGGTCTTGGGTCATAGGAAACCCGACACCTAAGACCTATCACCTAGGACCTTCACTGGTTTTAGAAGACCAAGGACGGGCTTTATGTTTACGAAGAAATCGAAGAATCAGAAGCGCGGACACATTCACGACCGCATCCGCAAAAAGATGGCTGGAACGGCGGAGCGTCCGCGGTTGAATGTGTACCGTTCGTTGAACCACATTTATGTGCAGGTCATCGACGATCTCCACGGCCAGACGCTGGTTTCGGCGAGCTCGGCCGAGGGCGAGAAAGAAAAACGGACCACCGGCGGCAACGTAGCGGCCGCGAAAACAGTCGGTAAAACCATTGCCGAGCGGGCCAAAGCGAAGGGCGTGAAAAAAGTTGTATTTGACCGCGGCGGCTACATTTACCACGGACGCGTGAAGGCGCTGGCGGATGCGGCGCGCGAAGCGGGATTAGAGTTCTAAAGGCAGCTCTTAGCTGTCAGCTTTCAGCTACTAGCTGGAGCGACAGACTTTGAGCTGAAAGCTGATAGCTGAAAGCTGGGTTTAAAGAATGCCAACAGTCATTAAGAAGCTCGATGCGAATTCGTACCAGTTGAAGGACCAGGTGGTTGCCATTAACCGCGTCACCAAAGTGGTGAAGGGCGGCAAGAACCTTTCGTTCGCCGCGCTGGTGGTGGTGGGCGATCCCTCTGCCGCAGTGGTCGGCCACGGAGCGGGCAAGGCCAAGGAAGTTCCGCAGGCGATTCGCAAGGCGATTGAGTCGGCGAAAAAGAACTTGATCAAGGTCAATCTGACGCAGACTTCGATTCCGCACCTGATTCTGGGCCGCTACGGTTCGGGCAAAGTGCTGCTCAAGCCGGCGCCGGAAGGCACGGGAGTGATCGCCGGAGGCGCGGTGCGCGCGGTAATGACCTCGGTGGGAATCCAGAATGTGCTGACCAAGTCGATTGGCACCACCAATCCGCATAACGTGATCAAGGCGACGTTCGACGCGCTTCGGCATTTGAAGAGCCGCGAGAGCGTCGCTGCGATGCGCGGCAAGACGATGCAGGAGCTGTAGAAGACCAGGTCTTAGGTGATAGGTCTTAGGTGTTGGGGTTCCGGTGTTAGGGTTTCCTAATACCTGAGACCTATCACCTAACACCGGAAGTTAGAGGGATTATCGATGACGACGAAAAAGCCGAAGGCGGTCGCTGGAAAGATCCACCTGAAGTGGGTGATTTCGGCGATCTGCGCGCCGGTAAAGCAGAAGCAAGTAATCAAGGGACTGGGATTTACCCGGCTGAACCAGGTGGTCGAGCGTCCGGATAATCCGGCGATTCGCGGCATGGTGGCGAAGGTTCCGCATCTGGTAGTGATTTTGCAGGACTAGGCGTTTTGGGTCCTCGGTGTTCGGTCTTGGGCTTCGATTTCCCTAAGACCTAACACCTAAGACCTAAGACCCGAAACCGTGGTCGAGAGAGAGTCATGAATTTATCCAATATTCGAGCACCGAAAAAGGCGTCGGAAAAGCGCAAGCGCGTGGGGCGCGGCATGGGCTCCGGCATGGGCAAGACGTCCACTCGCGGACATAAGGGCCAGCGTTCGCGCACCGGCATGCGCTTGATTCGCGGCTTTGAAGGCGGCCAGATGCCGCTGCACCGTCGCATGCCCAAGCGCGGCTTCACCAACATCTTCCGAAAGGAATTCAATATCGTCAGCCTGGAGCGTTTGGCCGAGTTGAGCGACCTGCACAGCGAGGCGATTACTCCGGAAGTGCTGCGCAAGGCGGGAGTGATCAAAGGCAAGCATAAATTGAAAGTTCTGAGCGATGGCGAACTGAAGGTTGCCATCACCGTACATGCGCACAAGTTTTCCAAGGCGGCAGAAGAAAAGATCACCAAGGCGGGCGGCAAGATTGAGGTCTTGCAGTAATGTTTGAAAAGCTGGCGAATATCTTCCGCATTCCGGACCTGCGCAAGCGCGTTCTGTTTACGCTGGCCATGCTCGCGGTCTACCGGCTGGGCGGGCATCTCCCTACGCCGGGCGTGAACTTTCTCAAGCTGGAAGATGCGTTCAATCACAATGCCGGATCGTTGCTCGGCTTCGTTGACCTGTTTTCCGGCGGCAATCTCCGCCGTATGACCATCTTCGCTCTGGGCATCATGCCGTACATTACGGCATCGATTATTTTGCAACTGCTGACCGTTGTGTATGAGCCGCTCGCCAAGCTGCAAAAAGAAGGCGAGCTCGGACGCAAGAAGATTACGCAGTGGACGCGTTACATTACTGTCATCCTTAGCGCGGTGCAGTCGTTCGGAATCGCGATTGGCCTGGAAAAAGCTGGGGACTTCGTGCTGCATCCCGGCCCCGGCTTCATTTTGATGACCATGCTCACGCTCACCACGGGCAGCGCGTTCATCATGTGGCTGGGCGAACAAATTACAGATCGCGGGATCGGCAATGGCATGTCGCTGCTGATTTTCGCCGGCATTGTCGTCGGGCTGCCGCGCGGCGTACAGGATCTGATTGAGAAAGCGAAGACCGGGACCTGGGGCGCGATCACTCCAGTGTTGATGGCGTTTCTGGTTGTGTTCATGATCGCGGTGGTGGCGTTCATCGTCTACGTCGAACGCTGCGAGCGCCGCATTCCGGTGCAGTATGCCAAGCGCGTGGTCGGGCGAAAAGTGATGGGCGGGCAGTCCACGCATTTGCCGCTGCGTGTGAACGCGGGCGGCGTGATGCCGGTCATCTTCGCCTCTTCAATTTTGACTTTGCCGCAGACCGTCGGCTACGGCCTGCGCAACAGCCGTTATTTTGGCGATTTTTTTCGCATGATCGGGTGGGGCGAGCCGCTCTACACACTGTTGTATGCTCTGGGCATTATTTTCTTTGCGTATTTCTATGTTTCGATCGTGTTCAACCCGAGCGAAGTCGCCGACAACATGCGGAAGTATGGCGGATTTATTCCTGGCATCCGTCCGGGCAAGCGCACGGCCGATTACATCAACGAAATTTTAACGCGCATTACGCTGGTAGGCGCGCTCTACCTGATTATTATCTCGTTTATCCCCGAGTGGCTGATCACCGGCATCCACTTGAACCACTTACCGTTCTGGCTGGGAGGAACGATGTTTGAGAAGCTTCCAGTCTGGGTGACGAACGGCTTGGGAGTGAATTTCTATTTCGGCGGCACGTCGTTGCTGATCGTAGTTGGCGTGGCCATGGATACGGTTACGCAGATCGAGGCGCAGTTGATCATGCGCCACTACGATGGATTCACTCCGCGCAGCGGAAGAATTCGCGGGCGCCGGAACTGGTCTTAAAAAGATTTTGTAATTTGGCAATTTTGTAATTGGGTAATTTGAAACCTGGCGTTCAAGGTTCTTCAAATTACAAAATTGCCCGATTGCTAAATTGCAAGTTTGTATTGGGGTTGCTGCACATGGCCGGCCTTGTGGGAGGCTGGCCGGTAAAACTGTTCGGGAGGCTTTTGCCAACTCGATGGCGCAGGAAACCTCACGCGATGTAGGTCCCGTGGTATTGCTTGGCCCGCCGGGCGCGGGCAAGGGAACTCAGTCCAAGCGGATCATGGAGCGGTATCAGATTCCGCAAATCTCCACCGGAGATCTGCTGCGCTACAACGTGGTGCAGGGAACGGAACTGGGACGGATTGCCAAGAGCGTGATGGATCGCGGCGAGCTGGTCTCGGACGATCTGGTTTGCGAAATGGTCCGGCAGAGGCTGAAGCAGCCGGATTGCAAGCGCGGATATGTTCTTGACGGTTTTCCGCGGACGGAAGCGCAGGCCGGATGGCTGGATGCGCTGCTCGACGACAGGCTCTTTGACAACTCGCGGCCGACCCGGGCGTGGCCAATTGTGATCCGGCTGGATGTGGATTATAATCAGTTGTTGCTCCGGATTTCTGGACGCCGTTCTTGTCCCACCTGTGGACGGATCTATAACGTCCACTTCCAGCCGCCCCGTGTCGAGGGAATTTGCGACGTGGACGGGTCGAAGCTGATAACCCGCAATGACGATCGGTTGGAAGTGATTCAGCCGCGTTTGGCGGCCTATCAGGAGCAGACTGCGCCCGTCGCCGATTATTACCAGCGTACGGGAAGGTTGATTTCGGTGAATGGCGACCAGCCGATGGACGCAGTCACCAAGCAGATTTTCAGGATTCTTGAGGATCATCACGCGGTAGCGCTTTCTTAATCAAGCATGGCAATAGTTTGCAAATCGGCAGCGGAGATTGAACGGATGCGGCAAAGCGGCCGCATCGTTCGCCAGGTGCTCGATTATGTGCGCACGCTGGTGGCGCCGGGCGTGACCACGATGGACCTCGAGCGCGCGGCCGAGAAAAAGATTGCGGAGCTGGGAGCCAAGCCCGCCTTCAAAGGCTATTTCGATTTTCCGTGCGTGCTGTGCACCTCGGTGAATGAAGAGATTGTGCACGGCATTCCGTCGGAAAAGCGGACGCTGAAGGAAGGCGACATCGTCTCCATCGATTGCGGCGTGGTGCTTGACGGATATTACGGCGATGCGGCGATTACGGTGCCGGTGAGCGAAGAAGTGAAGCCGGAGTTGCGCAAGCTGCTGACCGTGACTGAGGAGTCGCTGTATCGCGGAATCGAGCAGGCACGCATCGGGAACTCGGTGGGCGATGTGGGCGCTGCGGTGCAGCAGCATGTGGAAGCGGCCGGATTCAGCGTGGTCCGCGAATTTGTAGGACACGGGATTGGAACGCGCCTGCACGAAGAGCCGCAGGTTCCGAACTTTGGAGCGCGCGGCCATGGCGCAAAGTTGCGTGAAGGCATGGTGCTTGCGATCGAGCCGATGGTGAACTGCGGCAAGCCGGAGACGCGGGTGCTGGGCGACAAGTGGACCGCAGTCACGGCTGACGGCAGTTTTAGCGCGCACTTTGAGCATTGTGTAGCCGTGACCAAAGATGGTCCGGTGATTTTGACGAAATAAGCTGTTAGCTTTTAGCCCTTGGCTTTTAGCTAATAGCCAGGAGCTAAAGGCTAAGAGCTGATTTCAAGGAGCGAATGAGTAAAGAAGACGCGATTGAAGTGATGGCAGTGGTTTTGGAACCGCTGCCCAACGCCATGTTCAAGGTGGAGCTGGAGAATAAGCATCAGGTGCTGGCGCATGTGTCCGGCAAGATGCGCAAGAATTTTATTCGCATCCTGCCCGGCGACAAGGTTGCGGTTGAGCTTTCGCCGTACGACTTGAATCGCGGCCGGATTGTTTATCGCTACAAATGACGCCGTTCGGCGGGCGTGAGCGAAGCGGGAGCCCGCTGGCGTCATCCTGAGCGTTCTTTGCGAAGGATCTCAGGGGCAGATTAGGGCTGGAAAAGTTATGAAAGTACGAGCATCGGTAAAGAAAATCTGTGACAAGTGCAAGGTCATCCACCGCAAAGGTGTGGTGCGGGTGATTTGCGTCAACACGAAACACAAACAGCGCCAGGGGTAAGAAGCTGTTAGCTCTTGGCTGGCTTTTAGCTACACGCTAAGAGCTAAAAGCTCAAATGCGGCCTTCGCCGCTGAGGTCAAAGGAATATGGCACGTATCGCAGGCGTCGACTTACCGCGCCAGAAGCACATCAACATCGCGCTGACCTACATCTACGGCATCGGGCATCCTCGCGCCGGCAGCATTCTTGACGAGGCGAACGTGGACCCGATGAAGAAGGTCCAGGACCTGAGCGAAGAGGAAGTCAACCGCATCCGTACCGTAATCGAGCAGCAGGGACTGGTGGAAGGCGATCTGCGCAAGGAAGTTTCGATGAACATCAAGCGGCTCATCGAAATCGGCTCCTATCGCGGATTCCGCCATCGCCGCAACCTGCCGGTCCGCGGACAGAGAACGCATACCAACGCGCGCACCCGCAAAGGTCCGCGCAAGGGCACGGTCGCACAGAAGAAGAAGGCGACAGCGAAGACCTAAAGGCAGTTGCCGGTTGCCGGTAGCCAGTTGCCAGTACAATCTGGTACGAGGCTGGCGGCGGAACTGGTAACTGACAACTGGCAACCGGGAACTGACTTTTATGGCTAAACCAGCAGCAGCGGGCGGCGCAGCCGCACCGGATAAAAAAGGCAAAAAGAAAACCTTCAAAAAGAAGGAGCGCAAGCACGTTCCGCACGGACTGTGCTATGTGCAGGCTTCTTTCAACAACACGATCGTGACCATCACCGACATGAATGGCAACACTTTGTCGTGGAAGAGTTCAGGATCGCTGGGCTTTCGCGGATCGCGCAAGGGCACTCCGTTCGCCGCGCAGCAGGCGGCCTCGAACGCGGCCAACATGGCGCGAGATCACGGAGTGCGCAGCGTTGACGTTCGCGTCAGCGGACCGGGTTCCGGCCGCGAGTCGGCGGTGCGTGCTCTGGCGTCGTCAGGCATTGAAGTGCGATCGATTCGCGACGTTACGCCGATTCCGCACAACGGTTGCCGTCCGCCGAAGCGCCGCAGAGTGTAGTGAACCCTGCTTCCGAGTCTTGGCTGCAAACCCAAAGTGAATCGGGTTAGCTAAGAGCTAGAAGCTAAAAGCTGATTTTGTCCGGGACGAAGGGTGAAGCCAAACCCGTAAACCGGTCATCTAAAGGAGAGCAACTTGGCCCGTTATACCGATGCAGTTTGCCGTCTATGCCGCCGCGAGGGCATGAAGCTGTTCCTCAAAGGCTCCAAGTGTTTCAGCGATAAGTGCCCCATCGAGAAGCGCAACTTCGCTCCCGGACAACATGGGAAAGACCGCAAGTCCAAAATCGTGGGCTACGGTTTGCAGTTGCGCGAGAAGCAGAAAGCCAAGCGCATCTACTTCACGCTCGAAGGCCAGTTCCGCAACTACTTCGAAAAGGCCGCGCGCACCCAGGGCGTAACCGGCGAGTTGCTGTTGCAGCAGCTCGAGCGCCGTCTTGACAACGTGGTCTTCCGCCTCGGCTTCGCGCAATCGCGGCGTCAGGCACGGCAGTTGGTGCGTCACGGCCACGTCGCGGTGAACGGACGCAAGGTCAACATTCCTTCGTTCCAGGTCAATGCCGGACACGAGATCGAGATTCGCGAGAAGAGTAAGAAGCTGGTGATCCTGGAAATGGCGAAGGAATTTGCCAGCCACGGCACGCAGCCCAACTGGCTGGAAGTGAATCGCGACGCGTACACGGGCAAGGTTTTGTCGTTGCCCAAGCGCGAAGACATTCAGTTGCCGGTGAACGAGCAGCTGATCGTTGAGTTGTACAGCAAGTAAGAACATTGAGTGATTGAGCCATCGGGTCATTGAGCGATTTAAAATCACTCAATCTCCCGATATCGAGAATCTTTGGTCCATATTTCGAGCCAGATCAGCCTGAGCTGACGAAAATCCCCACGTCTCGCAAAAGACGCGAGACATGGGGCACCCACCTGAATCAAGTTTTACAGGGACCGATTCAGGGAGCCGGCACTGAGCCAAACGGCCGAAGGAGAAACAAATGCTTTGGAAGGGTTTTCAAAAACCGAAACGTCTCGCAGTCGATACTTCAACCCTCACCGACAAGTACGGAATTTTCTGGGCGCAGCCTTTTGAGCGCGGCTTCGGCACCACCGTGGGCAATGCCCTGCGGCGCGTGCTGCTGAGCTCGATTGAAGGCGCGGCCGTCACCGCGGTAAAGATGGAAGGCGTGCTGCACGAATTTCAATCGATCCCCGGAGTAGTCGAGGACGCGACCGACATTATCCTCAACCTGAAACAGATTCCGTTCAAGCTGGCGGGCGATGCTCCGAAGGCGATCTATCTTCGCGCCGATCAGCCGGGCGTGGTCACAAGCGGCATGATCGAAGCCGACGGTGATGTCGAGGTTCTGGATAAAGACGTCTACATCGCCACCGTGAGCGAGGGTGGAAAGCTCGACATGGAAATGCGGTTGAAGCGCGGCCGTGGGTACGTTTCTGCCGACAAGAATTTCGACGAGGATCTCGGCATCGGATTCATTCCCATCGATTCCGTCCACTCGCCGGTTCGCAAGTGCAACTACACCGTGGAAGCAGCGCGTCTCGGCCAGATCACCGATTACGACAAGCTCACGCTTGAAGTCTGGACCAACGGCTCGATTACTCCCGCCGATGCTATCGGATTGTCGGCGAAGCTGATGAAGGATCACATGAACATCTTCATCAATTTCGAGGAGGAAATCGAGACCGGCACGTCGTCGTCGGACGATCGCAAGCCCGAGATCCACAACGAGAATCTGAACCGCTCCGTCGAAGAGCTCGAGCTCTCGGTGCGCAGCTACAACTGCCTGAAGAACGCGAACATCCAGACCATTGGCGAGCTGGTGCAGAAGACCGAATCGGAAATGCTCAAGACCAAAAACTTCGGCCGCAAGTCGCTAAACGAAATCAAGGAGATTCTCTCCACGATGGGTCTGAGCCTGGGCATGAAGATCGACGAGCACGGCAACGCCGTGCCCGGCCCGACTTCGAACATGGTTCTGCCGGCTTCGGCCTACGGACCGGACGACCAGCTGTAATCGGCTTCCGGCGCCCGGCTTCCGCATCGCGAATCCGGGCGCCGTTGAAGCATAGTTTTGATTTTTTTGAGCTAGAAGCTAAGAGCTAGAAGCTGAGGTTTCCATGCGTCACAAAGTAGCAGGCTACAAACTCGGACGGAACACATCGCACCGGCGCTCGCTGCTGCGCAATCTGGTCACTTCGGTGATCGTCGAGGAACGGATTGAAACCACCGTTCCCAAAGCGAAGGCCGCCAAGCCGATCGTCGAAAAGATGATTACGCTCGGCAAGCGCGGCGACCTCGCGGCGCGGCGGCAGGCGTCTTCTTATCTGATGACCGACGAAGCGGTGGTCAAGCTGTTCGATACCGTCGGACCGCGCTTTGGCGACCGCAATGGCGGCTACACGCGCATCATCCACACCGGCTGGAACAAGGGCGACGGCGCTGACAAGGCGTTCCTCGAACTGCTGGGCAGCGAAAAAATTCTCGACGAGAAAAAAGAGAAGCGCGCCGAAGCTCGCGCCAAGAAAGTTGCCGAAGCCAAGAAGGCGATGGAAGATGCCGAAGCGCAGGCTCAGCACGACGGCGGCGTGGAACCAGTGAAGGAAGAGGCAGAAGATAAGAAGTAGTTGGGTTTGGATGACGAAAGGGTACGGTGCGAACCGTGCCCTTTTTCTTCGCAAAAACGTTCTTAGGCCGTCACACAAAGCCTTCGTCATTCCGACCTGGGCGACAGCCCAGGGAGGAACCTGCTTTTCCATGCAGCGCCACGGCGCCGCCACTCGTACATGTCCTCCTGCGTCTTCCGTCGGTAACCTTGCCGTAAGTTGCCATCCTTATAAACTTACTTTCAGGATGGGGTTCACTCGAACACAGATCGCGATCGCCGTCACCGTCGGCGCTCTGCTGGTTTTTGGGTTTCTCGGCTACATCTGGTGGCTGAGTAATCAAGGGCCAGTGCTGGCGCGCTCGGATGAGCACGATCCGCTCACCGGGCTGCCGGTAAGCATTCGCATGAATCCGCTGCGCGACCGTACCATCGAGCACAGCGCCAATCTCTTCCTTCGCCAGTTGCGCGACGGCCACTGCGATGAACTGCTCTCCGTTTGGGAGCACGACTACCGCAAGAAGTACGCGCATTTCATCTGCAATTCAGAGGCGCAACATCCGCTGCTTTCGTGGGAACTGGCCGAGTGGGAAAGCGCGCCGCCGTTGACGATTCTTCACTACCGCGGCAAACGCGAGTACGGCAAGGGACAGCCCGGGACTTACAAGGAGCTGTTCACCGTTACCACCGAGAATAAAGATGGGCAGTGGGTGGTGACGAAGTACGACGCGATGTATTAAAAGACGGTTCCCAGAGTTGGCTGTAGGTTGTCAATCTCCGCCAATTTCCGCCAATCGCACGCCGCACGCCGCAGTGTTCTTGTTTTTTTCGTGACTCCGTGACTCTGTGCCTCTGTGGTAAAAACGTCTCATGCCCGAACCGCCCGCTGCCGAGCATGAACCTTCCGCCGCACGCAACATCTACGCCTTCGGCATCACTTCCCTCCTGAACGACACCGCTACCGAGATGGCGTACTGGGTGCTGCCGGCGTTTCTGGCTTCGCTGGGCGCGGGCCCGGCGCAGTTGGGATTGATTGAGGGAATTGCGGAGAGTGTCGCGTCGTTCTCGCAGCTGTTTTCCGGTTATCTGGCGGACCACATCAAACGCCGCAAGCCAGTTGTAGTCGCCGGATATTTCATCGCGAATGCGGTCAAGCCACTGCTGGCGCTCGCTGGGTCGTGGCCCCAGATTTTACTGATTCGCTTTAGCGACCGACTCGCAAAAGGATTTCGCTCCACTCCGCGCGATCTGATGGTGGCCGAGTCTGTCCCAAGCAATCGTTTGGGCGGGGCTTACGGCCTGATCCAGTCGATGGACTCTGCCGGCGCGGTCGCTGGGCCGTTGGCCGCGCTGGCGATGCTTTCCCGGTTTAGCATTCGAAGCGTATTCCTGGCCGCCGCCATTCCCGGGGCGTTGTGCGTATTGTCGGCGTGGGCGGGGATACGCGAGCGCGCAAAACGTAATGGCGACTCCGCGCAGAGTGACATGGCCGTCTCCGCGGGAAGCAACAAGGTGTTTCCAGCGCTGTCGAAAATGGCAGGTGTAAGGCTTCCCTCGAGTTTTTATTTTGTGTTAATCGCCGTCACGCTTTTTTCCATCGGCAACTCCAGCGACATGTTTCTGGTACTGCGGGCGCAGAGTGTAGGCATTCGTGTGGCGCTCGCGCCCTTGCTCGGATTGGTTTTCAACATCACGTACACCCTTGCCTCGTGGCCGGCAGGTTGGTTTAGCGACCGCGTTTCGCGCCGGATGCTGGCTTCGGTCGGTTATGTGATTTTCGCAGCAGTGTATTTTGTGTTCGGGCGCGCGACCTCGACGATGGCAATCTGGGTGGCAATGGCTGTGTACGGTTTCTATTATGCCCTTACCCAGCCTGTGCTGAAGGCGCTGGTAGTTGAGAGCGTGGGAGAAAATGTGCGCGGGCGCGCGTTAGGGATTTATTTTTTTGTGACTAGCGTTGCGACGTTGGCCGCGAGTTTGATCACAGGTGAATTGTGGAAGCATTTTGGCGCGGCGATTCCGTTTTATTTTTCAGCGGCATTAGCGCTGGTTGCGGCGGGATTGTTGCAGGGCGCGCAAGGTGAGCGAGGATAGATACCAGCTTGAGAAAACCGACCTCAGGCGCTAAAGCGCGATTCGCTCTTGGTTTTTAACGGCACGAGTGAAACTCGTGCCCTTCCCGATCGATTCTCGAAGAATCATCACCTTGCAATTTCACTCTTGATCGCGAACCGAGCTGCTGAAATCCTCGCGTTCTTCTTCGCGGGAATTTTTCCACCAGAGGAAGATTAATATTTGCGCCGCGATTCCGGCGCAGGTGTCGAGCACCACGTCTTGCCATCGTCCCGTGCGGGAAGGAATGAAGCTTTGATGCCATTCGTCGAGGCTGGCCACGAACGCAGTTCCGAGGACCGCGATGGTGGCCCAACGGGGAATCCATTTTGCGCCGCTCATCGCCGGCAGTGTCGCGCGCCAGGCGCGGAAGAGCAGAGTGCTGAGAATGGCGTAGCCGACGACGTGGCCGCCCTTGCGAATGTAGAAGTGCCAGGTCTCGAAGCGCAGGCGATCGACGCCAAAAAGAAAGTGCAGGATGGGATAAAGAATGCGGCTGGTGTTATGCGCAGACAACAGGGCGCTCGATTCGATGGCGATGACGATGAGCCAAAGAACGGCCGCGATCCACGCCTTGAGAACGTTGTTACGGTCAGAGTTCAAATGCGCGGCTTACTCGACGCCATAATTGGGAGCCTCGCGGGTGATCATGACATCGTGAACGTGGCTCTCGCGAAGTCCGGCGCCACTGATGCGCACGAAGCGCGTTTTCTGGAGCAGTTCGGCAATCGTAGCGCATCCGCAGTACCCCATGCCTGATTTCAGTCCGCCGACCATTTGATGAACGATCATTGCGACCGAGCCACGATAGGGAACACGCCCCTCGATGCCTTCGGGGACAAGCTTCGCGGAACGATTGGAATCGCCATCCATGGAAGAGACTGCGGAAGAAGATTCGCCTTCGGTGTTCTGGAAGTAGCGTTCGCTCGAGCCCTGCGCCATGGCGCCAATCGATCCCATACCGCGATAGGATTTGAACGAGCGGCCTTGATAGAGAATCAACTCGCCGGGACTTTCGTCGGTTCCCGCAAAGAGTGAGCCGATCATCACCGCGCTCGCGCCCGCAGCCAGCGCTTTCGTAATGTCGCCCGAATATTTGATGCCGCCATCTGCAATGATCGGAATGCCTGCATCTTTGGTCGCGCGAAATGCTTCGGCAATCGCGGTGATCTGCGGCACGCCCGCGCCGGTGACTACCCGCGTGGTGCAGATGGATCCGGGGCCAATGCCAACTTTAATGCCGTCTGCGCCCGCGCGAGCCAGTTCACATGCGCCGTCGAAGGTGGCGACATTGCCCGCTAATAGTTGCATCTCCGGTAGTTTCGACTTCACCAATTTCACTGCATCAAGCACTTTGGTGGAGTGTCCATGGGCGCTGTCGATGGCGAGCACATCTACCTTTGCGGCAGCCAGTTCCTGAGCACGCTCCAGAAAATCTCCAGTAGCGCCGATCGCGGCGCCGACCCGGAGGCGTCCGTGAGAATCTTTGGCGGCGTTCGGGTATTTCAATTTCTTTTGGATGTCTTTAACCGTGATCAAACCTTTAAGGTTGTACTTGTCGTCGACCACCAGTAATTTCTCGACGCGGTGCTCATGGAGAATTTCTTCAGCGTCTTCCAGCGTGGTTCCAACGGGCACAGTAATGAGGTTTTTCTTGGTCATCACGCGGTCGATGGGAACATCGAAGCGAGTTTCAAAGCGCAGGTCGCGGTTGGTCAGAATACCGACCAGCCTTCCGTGCTCGGTGATAGGCACGCCGGAAATTTTATACTTGCGCATGACCTCAAGCGCGTCGCTGACTTTGTCGGTGGGCGACATGGTGACAGGGTCGACGATCATGCCACTTTCCGAGCGCTTTACTTTATCGACTTCGTTAGCCTGCTGCTCAATCGTGAGATTGCGATGGACGATTCCGATTCCGCCCTGCTGCGCGAGCGCAATCGCCATGTGCGATTCGGTGACGGTATCCATGGCGGCGCTGACGATGGGAATATTCAGGCTGATCGCGCGCGTGAGCTGGGTTTGCGTATTGGCGGTCGCGGGAATTACATCGGAGCGAGCGGGTAAGAGGAGAACGTCGTCGAAGGTGAGAGCTTCGGGTACGGGAAAATGAATCATATTTCGGAAATTCTCCCAGCGAGGGATGAATCTTCATTCTAGAGAGCGTATAGGATTCAGGCAAATGGAATAGGTTGCGACAGGAGAATTGTCAGCTTGTGGTGAGGTTGCTGCGATCGAGGTGTCGCGGTTTTAGCCGGCCATGGCGCGCTGAAGGCGCTTGTGAACTCCGCTCAAATGAGCTGCAAGTTCAGGCACAGCCATATCTGAGGTGACGTGAGTTCGCTCAAGCGCAAAGGGAGTGCTGCACTCGGTGTCCCACTCTTCGACATTGACGAAGGCGCAAGAGTAGCCAGATTCTTGTGCCAACCGCAATTCACGCTCACCCACGGTCGAGGGATCGCCGAACGGGTAGGCAAAAGCCCAGACAGGCCGTCCGAGAGCGTGTTCAAGCTCAATCTTGCTATCCTGGATTTCGTGTCGAGCTTCTTCCTCGCTGCACACTGACAACACGTTATGGGAGAGGCTGTGCGCTCCGATGCTCATGCCGGACTCGAGCAGTCGCTTCAACTCATCGTGCCCTAAAAGTTGCCACTGACGATCGGAGGCTGGGCTCGGCATTGACGCGCACGAACTACGCACTTGGTGCATCCAATCCGTTCGCTTGGCCGCGTTCCAGCGCGAAGCTCTTCTGACCGTGCTCCACCAAAGAGAATGGAAACCGTTGGCAGGCTTTGCCGCTTCGCTTTCATCCGCAGGCAGGTGCGGATCCAGTCCAATGGCCGGATTCATCCGCATCAGGTGGTACAGCTCCTGAAACCAAAGCATCCCCGGCTGATCACTGCAGGAAGCTGCCGTCACGAAAAAGAGACAGGACACGTTCTCGGACTGCAACACCGGAAGCATTTCGGTAAAAGCATTCACCAAACCGTCGTCGCAGGTGAGCAGAACGGAGCGCGGAGGAAGCGATTCTCCTTGCTCGATCGAGGCCCGGAATTCCTCTGGGTGAATGATGTGATAGTGAGCTTTAAGAAATTGAAGATGCTGCCGAAATGCGTCTGGCTGCACCAAGGTGCCGTCCAGCAGAACATCGCCGCTGGAATAACCCGACGGAAGTACGCCGTGATAGTTCACGATTGCGTAGCCGGCGGCTGGCGCGACGCGGACGAGGCATCCGCTACGATGCAAAGCCGGATACACCACGCGCTTTAATAGTGGGCTGACTACGAGCATGATTTAGGTGGCCAGTTTGCATTGTAACAACGCTTCGCGCAGAATGTCGTTAACTAGTGAGAGCCGCCCATAGTGACGTGCCGGAGCGTTTGTCTTTTCTCCCCAACCCAGCGTATATTAGAGAACTGAGAACTGTTGTGTAGTACCGGCATTTGGCGAAGCACACCAGTGGGCGCAAGCCCACTTTTTCGTTGCACAGAGATTCGTTCGAATGGCTGCCGGTGCAAGTTATTGGATACATGGCACTTGAGATTGATCGCGTACGTGAAATTGCGGCGCGGGTAGCCGCCTCCAGCGGGCTGGAAGTGGTTGACGTGGAGTTTCTGGGAAGCGGCAAGGCCCGCATGCTGCGAGTGTTTTTGGACAAGCCGGGAGCGGCGAGTGGCGATCCGCTGGCGGGAGTGACGCACGGCGACTGCGCCAACTTTAGCCGCGAATTTGGCACCATTCTCGACGTTGAGGATGTGTTGCCGGACAGCTACACCCTGGAGGTTTCGTCGCCCGGGTTGGATCGCAGGCTAACGAAAGCGGCTGACTTCGAGCGCTTCACCGGAAGCCGCATGAAGATAATGACGCGGCAGCCGGTCAATAAGAACCGATACTTTGAGGGTCGGCTGGAAGGTTTTCGCGAGGGGCGCCTGACGCTGGACTTAAGCGTGGCGAGCAAAAAGTCCCGCAAGAAAATGGGGACGGCGGCAGAGCCTGAGCAAAAAATTGAAATTGATTTCGCCAATGTAGAGAAGGCGAATCTGGTGCCCGAGATCTGAAGGCGGGTGCTAGGTGTCAGGTCTTAGGTTTTGCCCAAGACCTGAGACCTAAGACTTAAAGCACGCGGCCCGAATTTATAACGGAATATTTCTATGGCAAGTGAGCTCTACAACACGATTGACGCATTGAGCCGCGAAAAAGGGATTGATCCGCAGATTGTGGTGACCGCGGTGGAAGACGCCATTGTGATGGCTACGCGCAAATACTACAAGACGCAGGAAAACCTGCGCGCCCAGTTGGATAAGGAAACCGGCAAGATCAATGCCTACGCGGTGAGGACGGTGGTGGAAACTCCGGAGCAGGTGGAAGATCCTCTGCTTCAGATCACGCTGGAAGATGCGCGCAAGGCCGATCCCTCCCTTGAAGTTGGCGGAGAGTTGCGAATTCCGAAGCCCACTGAGGGGATTCTCGGCCGCATCGCGGCGCAACTGGCGAAGCAGGTGATCTTCCAGAAGGTGCGCGAGGCCGAGCGCGACACCGTTTACAACGATTACATCGGACGCGTCAGCGAAGTGGTAAACGCGACAGTGAAGCGCGTGGAAGGTCCGGACGTAATCTTCGACATCGGGAAAGCGGAAGCGCGCATGCCCCGCAAAGAGCAGTCGCGGCTGGAGTCGTTCGCCATTGGCGAGCGTGTTCGTGTTGTGATTGCGCGGGTCGAACGTGCTTCGAAGGGGCCGGGCGTGGTTGTGTCCCGGGCTGTGCCGGATCTGGTGCAACATTTGTTTCAGACTGAGGTCCCGGAGATTTACGACGGCACGGTAGTGATTCGTGCGATTGCACGCGAAGCCGGCGAGCGCACCAAGATCGCCGTCATGTCCAAAGACAAGGACGTCGATGCAGTGGGCGCCTGCGTGGGCATGAAGGGAATGCGCGTGCAGTCGATTATCCGCGAACTGCATGGAGAAAAGATCGATATCATTGAGTATCACGAAGACGCGGTGACCTTCGCCGAGAAGGCTTTGCAACCGGCGAAAGTAAGCAAAGTCACCGTGGTTGATTCCGGTGGCAAGCATCTTGAAGTAGTAGTGGATGACAGCCAGCTCTCTCTTGCTATCGGCAAGAAAGGGCAGAACGTCCGGCTGGCCGCGAAGCTGCTGGGATGGAAGATAGATATCAAGAGCGAGGAAGAGAAGCGGCAGGAAGTGGAGCAGCAGATGTCGGCCATGGCTCCGCAGACCGCGACACCGCTTGAGAGCGTGCCGGGCCTAGGTGACGGATTGGTTGAGAAGCTGGGCGCCGCAGGCATCACAACCGTGGAGGCCCTGGCGGATATGACGCCGGAGCAGCTTGAAGCAATCGAAGGCATTGGCCCTAAAACGGTGGAAAAAATCAGTCTGGCGGTGAATAATTACTTTGCCAGCCTTGAGGGCGTTGCGGTTGAAGGCGAGGCGGTTGCGGAAGGCGAAATTCCTGTAGCGGAAGCCGCCGAAGGAACGGTCGAAGCCCAGCAGGTCGCGGGTGAAGAAGTTGCCGCCAGCGATGAGGCTACGGGCGAAGAAGCATCGGCGCAAGATTTGGCTGCTGAGGCGGACTCTCTCACCTCAGAAGAAAAAGAAAATGAAACGCAGGGCGAGCAGCCCGCAACGGAAGAGGAATCTTCCGAAACCAGGAAATAATGATGTCACGTTTACGCACTTTCGAAAGCGTGGCAGTAAAACAAGTAGCTCCGTGAGGTCGCAATGAAGACCTAACTAAAACGCGGAGAAACGAAAGGCCGGATGAGTAAGGTTCGAATTAACGATCTTGCCCGAGAGCTGGAAGTCAAGAGTAAGGCGATTCTTGATACGCTTCCGCTGGTCGGAGTGACTGAAAAGAAGACGCACTCCAGTTCTCTGGAAGAGCACGAAGCGGAAAAGGTTCGAGTGTATATCCGCTCGGCGGAAGGCTCGTCTCAATCGAGCAAATCCAGTTCCCGCGCCAGCCGCGGCGAAGAAGAAATCAAAACCAAAATCGATCTGTCGAACATTTCCCGTCCCGGGGACGTGTTGCGCGCGATCACCCAGAAAAAAGAAACAGTGGCTCCCCCAATCGCGCCGCGACCGGTAGTGGCTCCGCCGCCAGCGCCAGCTCCAGAGAAACTTGTGGCAGCTCCTCCGGCTGCGGTGAGCCGTCCCACAACGGTCGCGCCTCCGGTGGTTAGACCGGCCGCGCCGGCTGCGACGGTTGCGCCACCCACAACAGCGGTTCCTGCCCGCCCAGTCGCGCCACCAGTTCCATCTGCTCCGGCTGTTTCCGCACCGGCCGCTTCTGCAGGGACGAGTGCGCCTCCGGTTCGCCCGGTCGCTCCGCCTGCCGTTCCGCCGCAGCCGGTCAGTCAAACGCCCGCGGTAACAATCGCTGCTCCGCCGGCGGTTTCGGCGAGTGCACCGCCTGCGCCGCCGATCACAACGCGGCCATCGCCTCCGCCGCCTCCGGCACCGCGCATGATTGTTCCGCAGACTGGACCGCGTCCGGTGTATAAGGCTCCAGTCCGGCCCACACCACCGCCGGTGCAGCCTGGAGTTCCAATCGGTGGCGCTATGCGCGCCGCTCCGGGACGTCCCGTTCCAGGTCAGCCAATTTTTCAGCGCCGCCCGCCGACTGCTGGCGGAGGGCCGCCGCGTCCGCCGCTTCGTCCCGGCGAGCGTAGGCCAATGCATCCCACGCGATCGGCGCCGGCAGGCGCGCGTCCGCTAGGTGTAGGTCCAGCTCTTCCGCCTCCCGGGACAACGCGACCGGGAAGCCGTCCGGGTGGTCCCGCGCGAAGACCTGGGCAGCGCTACGTTCCGCGCGGTGTAAAAGAAGGCCCGATGAAGGGCTACACGCCACCGGCCCGCATGGTGGTGTCGAACGAGCCTGCGCCCATTACGCGCACGATTACGATCAGCGAAGGCATCAGCGTAAAGGATCTGGCGGAGAAGCTCGAAATCCGCGCCAAGGATTTGATCTCGCGGCTGCTCTCGAAGGGCGTGTTCGCTACGATTAACCAGACCCTTGATGCGGAGCTCGCCAGTGAAATGGCACGCTTCTTCGGTGCGGATACGAACGTCATTACATTCGAAGAGCAGACGGCGAAAGAAATCGACGCTGCAGCTGCGGCCGAAGAGTTGGTCCCAGAGACGGGAATTCGTCCGCCCGTGGTCACCATCATGGGCCACGTCGATCACGGCAAGACTACGTTGCTTGATTCGATTCGAATCACGAACGTTGCGGGCGGAGAAGCCGGTGGAATTACGCAACACATCGGCGCCTACAAAGTTCGCATTGCGGATAAGGAGTCTCCCGCGTATGGACGCGAGATTGTATTCCTCGACACGCCGGGTCACGAAGCATTTACCCGCATGCGTTCGCGCGGGGCGAAGGCAACCGACATCGTGGTGCTGGTGGTTGCAGCGGATGACGGCGTGATGCCGCAGACGCTCGAAGCCATCGACCACGCGCACGCCGCCGAAGTTCCAATCATCGTTGCGGTGAACAAGATCGATAAGCCGGATGCGCTGCCCGATCGCGTGAAGAAGCAGCTTGCCGACCGTGGCCTTGTCCCTGAAGAGTGGGGCGGCAGGACCGTGTTCGTCGATGTTTCGGCGAAGAAGAAAACCAATCTGAATCTGCTGATGGAAATGATTTGTCTGGTCGCCGATCTTGGCGAACTGAAGGCAACTCCAGAACGCGCTGCGACCGGAGTCGTGCTCGAAGCGAAGCTCGATCGCGGACGCGGCCCTGTGGCCACGGTGCTGGTGCAGAACGGAACGTTGAATGCCGGCGACAATTTTGTGGTCGGGAATGTTTACGGCAAAGTTCGCGCCATGTTTGACGATCGCGGTGCTCAGTTGCAGACCGCACCTCCGTCTACGCCGGTAGAAATTATCGGCATCGAAGCTTTGCCGCAGGCTGGCGATCAGTTTGTCGTCGTCGCCGATCGGGACAAAGCGCGTGGCATCTCCGAGTACCGCGAACAGAAATCGCGCGAAGCCGCGCTGGCAAAGAGCTCCCGTGTATCGCTTGAAGGTTTGGCGGAGCAGATCAAATCCGCTGGCACGAAGGAACTGAACGTAATTCTGAAGGGCGATGTGCAGGGTTCGGTGGAAGTGATTACCGACTTGCTGACGAAGCTTTCGAACGATCGCGTTCGCTTGAAGTTGCTGCGGTCAGGCGTAGGCGCGATTACCGAGACCGACGTTCTGCTGGCCTCGGCGTCGAACGCCATCATCATCGGCTTCAACGTGCGTCCGGAGCGCAAAGCACAGGAAATCGCCGAACAGGAAAAGGTCGATATCCGCCTGCACTCGATCATTTACGAATTGCAGGATGAGATCAAGCGCGCCATGACCGGCCTGCTTGAGCCGACCATCAAAGAAACCTACCAGGGCCGTGCCGAAGTGCTCAATGTCTTCCGCATTCCGAAAGTGGGTACGGTTGCTGGTTGCCGCGTGAGCGACGGCCTGATCAAACGCGACTCCGAGGTCCGGCTGCTGCGCGACAACGTGCAGGTCTTCAAGGGCAAGGTCGGATCGCTGCGCCGCTTCAAGGACGATGCCAGCCAGGTCACGAACGGCATGGAGTGCGGCATCTCGATCGCGAACTACGGCGACGTCAAGGTCGGCGACACCATCGAAGCCTTCGCCACCGAGAGAATTGCCGCGGAAGCGATGGCGTAGGAATCGTCGTTGGTCGTTAGTGTACCCCTACGGGTTTGGTGTTTTGGCCAACGACCAAAGACCGATGGCCAGCGACGAAATGCCCATTGCCTTTCTCACGCTCGAACTCCACATCGAAGCGGCGCAATCGTTAAAGGACAAACGGCAGGTCGTGCGCAGCCTGAAGGACCGGCTGCGCGCCAGCTTTAACGTCTCCGTCGCCGAACTCGAGTCCAGCGCGGTGTGGAACCGTGCAACCATCGGCGTGGTCAGCATCTCCGACTCGCGTGACTATCTGGATGGATTGATGAAGAATGTGGAGCGTGCGGCTACGCGCATCGCCAACAATCATGGGGCGGACGTCGCGGATTCATTCGTGGACTATTTGTAATCCTAGCGATGCGATTTTGAATATCAAATAGAACTGACTCCTATCCCCTTGTTACCTCTGTACTTATCGATACCCCACGATTGTGCGCGACAATGGCACTTGAGGGCTAACATCTGTAGTCCATTTTCTGATATTCTCATGCGTTTTACTCGAGGTGAAGGTTGGAGAAGCGTGGAGTAAAGTACCATCGCGGGCGGCTGGGTGAAGCCCTGCGCGAGGAGATCGAAACCCTGGTGGAAGGGGAACTGGCCGATCCGCGCATCGGACTGGTGCGCGTGACAGCGGTGCATATAGCGGACGATGGCCGCTCGGCGCAGGTTTTGGTGGATGTGGACGGCGACGACCAGGAAGCGGAGCGCAGTCTTGAGGGACTGCTGGCGGCGAAGGAATACATAAGGCACGAACTGGTGGAGCGGTTGCGTCGCCGGCGCGCGCCAGAGTTGTATTTCCGGCTGGATCGTTCGGAGCGCGAAAAAGCCCGGGTGGAAGAATTGCTGGCGCGCGCTAAAAAACGAGCGAAGCCGCACGCCAACCCGGTTGAGAAGAAGAAGGCATAACCAAAAAGGCGCAACGATGTTGCAGGACGTTCTCCAACAAATCGAGCAGCGTGACCGCTTCGTGCTTACTTCGCATGCGCGGCCCGATGGCGACGCCATTGGATCGGCGCTGGCGTGCTGCCAGGTCTTGCGGGCGATGGGGAAGCAGGCTGATGTTGTGCTGCACGATGGAGTGCCGCGGATTTACCGCGCGCTACCCTTTGCGGATCAAGTGCTGCAGGCCGACCGTGTTGCGGGCAGTTACCAGGCGGCAATCATTCTGGAATGCGACAGCATTCATCGCACACGGCTGGAGGGTTTGGAGAATCGCTTCCTGATCAGCATCGACCATCATGTGAGCGGACGCCCCTTCGCCGACGTGAACTGGATTGATCCGCACGCTGTAGCCACTGGGGAAATGGTATTTCGTCTCGCTCGCGAAGCTGGAACCCGCTTTTCGCCTGAGATTGCTACTTGTCTCTACACCGCGTTGATGACCGACACGGGCTCCTTCATGTTCCAGGGAACCAACGAACGCACGTTCGCGCTGGCACGCGAATTAGTGTTGGCGGGCGCCGATCCCTCCCATTGCGCGCGCAGCATTTATTTCGCTCACTCAGTCGCAAAGATGAGATTACTCGGCGAAGCACTGCGCAACCTTAATACAGAAGGCCGTATCGGCTGGACGTGGGTGACGCAGGAGCAGATGGATCGCTGCGAGGCTAAGGAAGAAGATTGCGAGGGCCTGGTGAATTACGTGCTCTCGATTGGAGAAGTTGAGGTTGCGGCATTTTTCCGCGAGCTGCCGGAAGGACGTTTTCGAGTGAGCCTTCGCAGCAAAGGCCAGCTTGATGTGGCGCGCGTAGCCGAGCGTTTGGGCGGGGGCGGCCACGAATGCGCCAGCGGCTGCTCCGTGGATGGGCCGCTTGCAAACTCGGTGCGGTTGGTGTTGGAGCTGCTGCGCCGTGGTCCTTTCGTGCATTAGGGCGCAGAATTTTTGATTGCTGATTTTTGATTACTTGTTGAAAACCTGCAAGAATCAATGAATCAACATCCACTAGCGATGCTCGCGCTCTCCGAACTTCTTTCCACATGACTAATCGCACCCGCACCGACTCGCTGTTGCTGGCGGGATTCTGCGCCTTTCTGTTTTTTTTCGGCCTCGCACGATTCGGCTTGATCGGAGCCGACGAACCCCGTTACGCGCAGGTGGCGCACGAAATGCTGCTGCGGCATGATTGGATCACTCCCGTGCTCGGAGGCCGGCCCTGGTTGGAGAAGCCGCCTTTGTATTACTGGCAGGCGATGCTGGCCTATAGGATTTTCGGTGTGAGCGAATGGGCCGCACGCCTTCCCTCGGCTCTCGACGCAACGTTTCTGGTGTTGGCAATTTATTTTTTTCTGCGCCGCTTCCGGCCCGGAGTCGAGCTCGATGGCGCATTGATCGCCGCATCTTCGTCTGGAATTATTGGCTACGCACGCGCCGCGTCTATGGATATGGCACTCGCTGCGGCTTTCACCATCGCGATGCTGGGTTGGTGGGCCTGGCGCGAGAGCGGGAAGCGGGTTTACCTTGCGATTTTCTACGGCTTCGTCGCGTTGGGAATGTTGGCAAAGGGGCCGATCGCTCCGTTTCTCGCTGCGGCTGTCATTATTTTTTATTCGCTTGTTTTGCGGGAAAATCGATTGATGCTAAGAACCCTGTGGCTGCCGGGGATCGTTCTATTCTGCGCGATCGCACTTCCATGGTATTTCGCGGTCCAGATGCGCAATCCGATTTTTTTCCGTGAATTTATCCTCGAGCATAATCTCGGGCGCTTCTCGCACAATCTCTATCACCACACGGAACCGTTCTGGTACTACCTTCCCGTAGCCGCTCTGGCGCTCGCTCCGTGGACGGTCTTCGTCGTCGCTGCTCTTGTTCAGCGGCTGCGTGTCTGGCGTGACGCACGAAAACAGCCTGCGAAGAAGGCTGATCCGGAACAGCAATTCGATACGTTCGCCGGCATATGGCTGATCGTGCCTGTACTTTTTTTCTCACTCTCGCAGTCCAAACTGCCCGGATACATTCTTCCCGCAGTGCCCGCGGGATCGCTGCTTCTGGCGAGCTATCTGCGGCGAAGGCTAAATGAAACCAAATCTGCGAGCCCGCCCAAAGTGCTGACAGTGGCGCACTCCCTGCTAGCGGCGGCGCCGATCGTTCCAGCTTTGTTGATCGCATACCTGGTAACCCAACATCGACTTCCCAGCGGACGACTAATGCTGGTTGCGCTTGCCGTTGCGTTCATCCTCTGTGCGGGGATTGCGCTTACGCTCGCTCGCGAGGGTGGGCTGCGCATGTTGCGCTTCGTAACTCTGATTCCCGTGGTGCTCACTATTGGAGCCGTGCTGAAACTTGGATCCGCGGCATTGGATCAGACGCTCTCGGCGCGTCCTCTGGCGCAGGAGATTGCCGCGGTCGAAACTCATCGTCTCCCCCTTGCTGTGTTTCATGTACGGCGCGAGCTCGAGTACGGCCTCACGTTTTATCGCAACCAGTTGACCTTTAATTATGACTGGGGCAGCGAACCGCGCGAAGAACATTTGCTGGTTGCTCCGGAAGATTCGCAACTCGAGATTGAGAAGTTGATGCCCGGCCGGCGTGTTTCCTATCTTGGGCGCTATCCCGCGCAGCATGTCGACTACTACTGGGTTGCCGCGGCTGGTGCGGCTTCCACGCGCTAAATCGCTGTTGCCATGCAGTGTTCCGGCAGTTTGCTTCACGCCCTTCAAACGCACTAAACTCGAACATCTGCCATTGCTAGTGGCGGTTGATTTTGTTGATGGCTGCGCTTGCAGGAGCCTTCGTGGAGATTCTCGACCTCAGGCATTTTTCTTCCGTGGATTTGCGCCCCCTGCTCGACGACGAAAGTCGAGTTTGGTCAAGCGCGCTCTCATGGGACTACTCCGGCTCAGCGGAGATGATTCTGCGTTACGTGGATGCGAAGATTCTTCCCGGCTATGCGGCGATCGAGCGCGGACTTGTTTTCGGATACAGTTTTTTCGTCTACGAGGGCAGCAAAGGCGTGGTCGGAGATCTGTTCGTCGCGAACGGTGGGCGCGCCACGAATGCGCGCGAAGTGGAGATCAGGCTGCTGACGCATGTGATTGAAACTCTGCAACAGTCTCCCGGCATTCATCGCGTCGAGGCTCAATTGCTGGCGCACGAGGCGGGGAGTGTCTCGCGGCCGTTTCTCGATCAGGGGTTCCAGCGCCATCCGCGGCTTTTCATGGTGCTGGCACTCGATCACGCCACGCAACCCGTAACTCGGACGCATCCGGAGATCGAAATCCGGCGCTGGACGGAAGCCGACTACCAGGCCGCCGCGGCGGTGATTACCGCGGCCTATCGTGGTCACGTAGACGCACAGATCAACGACCAGTACCACACGCTGAGCGGGTCGCTGCGCTTCTTGAATAACATTGTGCGTTTCCCCGGATGCGGGGTGTTCGATGCGGAATCGTCATTCTCCGCTTTCGACCGAAAAGCGAAAAACCTGATCGGATTGATTCTCTGTTCCCGCGTGCGCAATAACGTAGGCCACGTGACTCAAGTGTGCGTGCTGCCGGAATACCGCTCACGCGGAATTGGAGAATCGTTGCTTGATGCCACGTCTACAAACTTGCGCAAACGCGGTTTTACTATGTTGTCCCTCACCGTGACAGAGGCGAATGCGGGGGCCGTCGCCTTGTATCGACGTTTGGGTTTTGAATCGAAGCGAGTGTTCGATGCGTTCGTTTGGGAGGGTTAACCCGGCCTTCCGTGACCGGGGTTTCAGCTATCTTCGCACCAGCCACATCGCCCAGCCCGCGACTAAAACTCCGCCCAGAAACATGGCGAAACAGTACAGGCCGTAGCGAACCATGTCGCGCGTGGTCTCGCGATGCGTGATGCCGAAAACGATCGAGGCGAAGAGCGCGAATACGAATGCCGCGCTAAAGTGGGTGAGTTGGATGGTCATTGCTTTTTCCCGATAGCGATGTGGTAGGCGTCGGCTATTGCGATGAAGTTCAGAAGTCCGGCGACGATCATGAACTTGGTTCCGTAATCCGCGATGGCAAAGGCGACGGCGCCTTGGCCACCGTTCAGGGCAAGAGTGATGATATACATTCCGCCGGCGCCCAAATCGCCGACGAATCCAAGGATGTCCAGAATGTCGCCGCCATTCGCCTTGTAGATATGGCCCTGCATCATCAGGCCGAGCGCGAACAGAGTGCCGATCGAAATCAGCAACAGCAGGCCGCGAATCCAGCGCTTCTGAATCATGTGGCCCGCGCCGGGGATTAACCACCCAATGGCGGGCGCGAGTACGGCCATCATGCTGGCTGGTTGCGCCGGCACCGCTGCTGATTTTGTCTTCAATGGAGTGGGATTGTTCATCAGATGATTACGATCTCGCGTTGAATGTTCCCGGTAACTTCCGCCGACTTAGGTCGCACAAGCACGTTGACTTCGCTGCGCACTCCGAACTCCGGCAGATAAATGCCGGGCTCGATGGAAAAGCAAGAGTTCGGCAAAATCTGGCGCTCATCGTGAATTTCCAGATCGTCCATGTTCGCTCCATTGGAATGGACGTCGGTGCCGATTGAATGTCCGGTGCGATGAATAAAATATTCTCCAAATCCTTTTTCTTTAATGTGATTGCGGGTGGCGCGATCCACTTCCCACCCGGCAATGCGGCGGCCGGTGGAGACCGCGTCGATCACCGTTTTCACTCCGGCGTCGCGCGCGTCACGCACGACTTCGAATACCTGGTGCATGCGGCCACTGGGCGCCTTGCCTACGAAGCCAACCCATGTGATGTCGTAATAGACCGCGCCCGGAGTATTTTTCTTTCCCCACACATCGAGCAGAATGAAGTCTCCGGCGCGGATGGGAACGGGGCGATCTGCCCTCGGTTCGTAGTGCGGATTTCCAGCATTGGCATTCACAGCGACGATCGGCGGATCGTCGGTGAGCAGATTTTCGCGCTGAAACGATTCCATGAACCAGTTCTGGATTTCATGCTCCGTCGTTCCGCCGTTACGCACGCGATTGCCGATCTCTTTAAAGGCGGCGGCGGTGATCGCATCGATCGAGTCGCGGGCGGCAAAGTGAGACTTGATTTGGTCTTCGCTCCAGGTGGCTTCAAACAGCGCGACCAGGTCGGCGGAACTGACGACATTCTTCCCCAGCCCACGCAACAGCTCAATTGTGCCACCGTCGACCAACGAGATGGTAAATACGATGTTGTTGGGCGAATACTGCATCGCGATGTCACGGTAGGGCCCGAGCATCGTCTTTAGATTGTCAAACAGCTCCTGCCATCCGGAATATTGCCGCTTGCTACCGGGGAGCGAGTCGAGATGCCCGGCCTCGATCTTGTGCACGAGCTTCACCGGTTCGCCCTGTGCCGGAATCAGATAGAACCAGCGCCGCGTGACCATCAGGCTCGCCGGCAACCCCAGCACGCGATAGGCAATGGGATCGCGATGGTGATGATCGTAAAAAAGCCATGCGTCGATGTTGCGTTCGCGCAGCGCGGCCTGAATCGCAGATAGGTCCATGGGCAAACGTCTATTGTAAACAATGCCGCAGATTTGAGCGAATTGAGGCGGTGGTCTTCTTGTTCTTGGGCGAATCGAATGTCGTAAAGCTCCTACGAGGTCTCGGCAGTTCCCGCTGTCCTCAAATATCGATCGTAGATCAACAGCAAGACTGAAGTCCCGACACCCACTCCTGCCACTGTCCACCAGATCAATTCCGGACGGTGCATTACTTCTCCGAAATGATGGATGAGCAAACCGCCGAACCACCCGCCGATCAGCGAGCCAATTCCAATCGGCAGAAAGGCGAACCCCATGTAAGTGCCCTGCTGGCCGGGAGGCGCAAGCCGCGAAATGTATTCGTAATATCGAGGAGATTGCATGATCTCGCCGAGCGAAACCGCGAACAGCGTCAAAATAACCATGGGCATGGTCGGGTGCGCAATTAAAATAAGCCAGGCCAGCCCCGAGATGAGAGTTCCAAGAGTGATGGCACGAAAGGCCGGAATTTTTTGCGTGGCAATGCTCATTGCCATTTGCAATGCAATCACGGTCAGCGGGCCGGTTACCAGCATTAGTTCGGTGGCTTGGGGATTGATGTAATCGTGAACGTAAAGCGGAAGGATGATGAACTCCTGCCAGTACACCACCCAGTAGCCAGAGAAGATCAGCAGAAAAATCATGAAACGTGGATTGGAAAGTACGGTAAGAAAATTCTTTGCCGCCTCCCCGAGGCTCGCGGTCTGCGCCTCGTTCGAGCGGCGCGGTTCTTTGAAGAACAAGAGGACGGCGAAGAACATGGCGAAGACGCTAACCGCCGCGACCCGAAAAACATTTTCCACGCGCATGTGCTGATGCACCCAGGAAGCGACGTAGGGTCCGGCTGCTCCTCCGATGTTCACCAGCGTGTAATAAATCGAGTAGCCGATGGAGCGGACGTTTTCTTTCGATGCGCGCGCAGTGGTTCCGACCACAGAAGGCTTTACGAGCGCGATGCCTAATGCGGGCAGCATTAGTAGCACCGTGACCAGCGCAATCAGAGGGACGGCATTACGCAGCGGAGCAAGCCAGGGCGCGCCAATTGATCCCAACAGAAAATACGAAACGCTCAAGATGAAGTACGCCAGCGAAAGAGCGCGGCGGAAGCCAAGCCGGTCGGCGAGCGTCCCTCCGAACGCGGCCAGGAACCAGACCAGCCCGCCGAATAAGCCAGTCAGGCTGCTGGCGCGCTCGACGCCGAAATTCAACGTCTCATGCAGATAGCGCGCCAGCGAGGCGAATGCGGCATAGTACGAGAGCCGTTCGAAAAGCTCGCTGATGTTGGCGACCCAGAAGGGCCGCTCGAATCCGGTGCGAATTTCCTGCAAGCGTTCTGAGAAACTCAAAGTGTCTCCCTTTGTGCGGCGCTGGAGCGGGAGCCAACGCCCGCATCCCGCTTGATCCTCGCGTCAGTTACATTCCGATTCGCTCTCGGAGTTGCACACTCGACATCCCGGCCACGCGAATCGTCTTGTTGCGGCTGCCCTGGCCGGAGGCAATGGTAACGGAAGATCGCGGCACCTTCAAAAGTTTCGCGAAGAATTCGATGCAGGCCTCGTTTGCACGGCCCTCGGTTGGTGGCGCAGTGAGAGAAAGCTTGACCGCATCGCCGCCTTCGCCGGTGATTGCATCTTTCCTGGCGTGGGGATGCACCTTAACTGAAAAAGTTGTGCCCGCTGCTGACTCGTGAAAGTGAACCACGATTCCCCTGTGCGCCCTGTGGTTAAGGTTTTGTTCTTACGCCAAAAATAGCCGTCCCGACGCGCACGCAAGTCGATCCCTCTGAAATCGCGACTTCGAAGTCGTGCGACATGCCCATGGAAAGTTGGTCCATTGCAACCGCCCATTTGTGTCGGGTAATCTCATCGAGCAGTTCGCGAAGCTTGTGGAAGTAGGGCCGTGCGCCTTCGGGGTCGTCGGTAAAGGGCGGAACGGTCATGAGTCCGCGAAAGCTCAAGGCTTCGAGCCGGGGTGCGGCGGCGATCAATTCTTTGAAAGCCGGCGAGTCGGGTGCAAGCCCACTCTTCGCAGCCTCGCCACCGACGTTCACTTCGATCAGCACATCAAGTTTCTTGCCAGCATTGCGCGCAGACGCGTCCAGTTTCTCTGCCAGTTTGAGGGAGTCGACTGAATCTACGGCGTGAAATAATTCTGCTGCTCTTGCTGCTTTATTGGTTTGAAGGTGGCCAATCAAGTGCCACTCGGCATCTTTCAAATCTTGCAGCGATGGCGCTTTTCTGGAAACTTCTTGAACGCGGTTCTCGCCGAACAGGCGCTGGCCGGCCGCGTATGCCTCGCAAATGCGCTCCACTGCCTGCGTCTTGCTCACGGCCATCAGCGCGATTTCTTCTTGTGAGCGCCCCGCGCGCCGTGCGGCAGCTGCAACCTGATCGCGCACTCTGGCAAGGTTCTCGGAGATTGACATAAATTCAACCACGAAGGGCACGAGGTTTCACGGGGGGCCAGTCTTCTTGATGAAACTTTGCACCTAACGATTACATCATTGCCGTAGGCGGTGCGGGTTCATTCGGATCGCCGGCGCTGGAGAGCGGCAAGAAGATCAGCAAGCCGGCCAACAGAGCCATTACGACAACTCCACTTAGATACAAGGGATGGTCAAAAATCTGCGCCGCCTTAATTTTCGTTGCCCACGCCGAGGCCACATGTAGCCAGGGCTGCTGCGCGAATGACATGGCGATGATGCCGGCCCACAGCAATCCGCAAATGGCTTCGCCGGCGATTAAGCCGGATGCCGTAAGCACCCCGGCATTTTCCGCCCGCGCGGTTTGCGCCGCGTTCAGTCCCCGGCGTTTGGCCATCCAGTCGCCGATCGAGCGGAAAACTCCGCCCAGGAAAATCGCGAACGTAGTCTCGAAGGGCAGATACATTCCTACGGCGACCAGCATCGGACTCTTCACCTGCATCATGATCAGCCCGATGCCAAAGCAGATGCCGACAACGACCAGAGGCCATGGCATGTCGCCACCCACGATGCCGATTGCCAATGTGGCCATCAGTCCGGCTTGCGGCGCCGAAAGCTCGCGGCTTCCAAAACCAAAGGCCGTGTGCAGCAGGTAGAGTGGCCAATACATGACCAGGCTGGCCACAACCACGGCAATTAATTCCGCGCTCTGAATTTTGCTGGGCGTGCCCCCAAGAATGTAACCCACCTTGAAATCCTGCAACAGTTCGCCGGCAACCGCCGCGGAAACGCACACCACCGCAGCCACTCCGAGCACAGTAGCCACGCCCTTAATGCCGTGGACTCCGAGCGCGACCATCAGCAGTGCGGCGATAATCAAAGTCGAGAGCGTTAGCCCGGAAATGGGATTGTTGGAGGAGCCGATGAATCCGACCAGATTGCCGGATACGGTCGCAAAAATAAACCCCACCAAAAGCATCACCACTGCGGCCAGCACCGCCGGCCAGACCAGCCCCGAAATATATATATAAAGGAAACACATAAGTACGAACATGACCGCGATCAGCCCGAACACCACCTTGGAACTCATATAGCGCTCGGTGCGTGAAAGCTTGGCTTGCTGTTCCGCAGTTTGCCGAAGGTCGGAGAATGCCTTTCCCAATCCGGCGGTAAGGCTGGTTCGCATTTTGTAGAGCGTATAAGCGGCGCCCACCAACATGCCGCCGACGGCGATCGGTCGAACAATAAAGCGCCACACTGCCGCCGCCATGGTTGCCCAGTCATCCGGCGTGTCCGCCGGTATGTAATGCCTCAGTTGCGGCCCTAGAAAATACATGAGCAGGGGAACCATCACTCCCCACGCCAGCACGCCGCCGGAAAACTGAAGCGCTGCCAAGCGAAGGCCAATAATGTATCCAACGCCCAAATATGCCGGGCTCACACTTGGCGCCGAGGCCATGCTGGCGCCACCGGTCGCGAGCACGTTCGTGGTACCCACTCCACCCAGCTTCACCTGGCTCCGGCCCAGAGCCCCAACTCCAAAGTGAAAATCTTTATCCGCGGCGAACAGTCCAAAGCGCCCGAGCAGGTATACGATGCCGCCGATGCCAATATTCCAAAAAAGATATTTGGCAGCCTGTGCTCCGCGTTGCCCGGCTTTGTGAATCTCCGATGCCGCCAGCGATTCAGGAAAAGGCAGTTCCGGATCCTCCACCATGCCGCGGCGTACCAAAGAGATGAACAGCACTCCCAAAATACTGCCCACCATGATCAATGCTGTGGATTTCCAGTACGCAACTCCAGGCGCGAAGGAAGGCCACGCTTTGGCAATCAGAAAAGCGGGAATCGTGAAGATCGCTCCCGCTGCCACAGACTCTCCAATCGACCCGGCGGTTCGCGCGATATTTTCTTCGAGCAGCGATCCCTTCCACGCCCGCATTGCCGCCATCGCAATGACGGCGGCGGGATAGGTCGCTGCGATGGTGATGCCGGCGCGCAGCCCCAGGTATGCGTTGGCCGCACCCAACACGATCGTCATTACAAGTCCCAGCAATACCGCACGGAGCGTGAATTCTTTCATCTCCATGTGCTCGGGCACGAAGGGAACGTGTTTCTTGACGCCAGTTCCTGCATCGCGGACTGGACTGCTCATATTGCAAATCCTCTCGACAATCCTGGGATAAGTTCGTGGAGCCGTTCTGCGCAAAAGACTAAACGGCGCACGTTAGCACGCTGGCGATGGGAATTACAAGTGCGATCCAGGCTTCGCGTGCGAGTTCCCGCCAGGGTGAAATGAGCACTGGCACATTCTCCGCCTTACAGGCTAGAATGCCTGGTAACTGGTCTGTAGAGCCCCACCGCTGCTTCGTCGATCTCCAGTGGAGGTGTAAGGTGACAAGTAATTCTGCCGGCCAAACCTGGTTCCAGAAGTGCTTCGAATATCGCTGCGAAGATTGTGGCAGCGGCACGGGGTTTCGTTCTCGTCCCCGCACTTTTTCAGAGCAATACGTGTTGCCGGTTTTTTTGCTGCAACCGGTGCGTTGCTCGGACTGTTTTCGCAGGGATTATCGGTTGTTGTTTATGTCGGTGAAGGACCGTCTTCCCGAGAAAATTAAAAAATCGGTGGTCTCGACCGCACCGCCCCAACGCAACGTTGCCTAGCGCAGCCGAACGCCGTTATACTGAGTGCAGTAGGCGATTGCATAAGCAACCCGCTTGGTTTAAGCGGGTTACACGGAGGCCGTCTTCAGCAGTAGTGAGGACAGAATTCGGGCTAGCCAAGCCAATGATGCAGTGGCACGCCGGGCTATTGCCTTTCGGGCGCGTGTTGCCGAGCGAACGTCCGCCAGGACGGAAGAAAGCCAGCTGAATCGAAGTTGGATTTACCAGGCCTCGAAAAAGATTTCCGAAAGCCTTTTCGCCGCATTGTTCCCCTCCGATTGCCGCATCTGCGGCGAACCTCTCGTCAAGTTTTCTCGTTTGCCGGTTTGCCAGGGCTGCCTCGATGACGTGGGCCCACTCGACGAGGGAGTCTGCTCGCTATGCGGGGAGCGCCTGTTTTCGCCCTACCTGATTGCCGGAGCGCAAGGTGAATTGCGCTGCGGGTTATGCCGGCGCATTGAGCCCGTGTTTGCCCGCGCTGTCGCTTACGGCAGCTACGAAGACGGACTTCGCGGCCTTATCCATCTTCTTAAATTCGGCGGCGTGCGCCCAGCGGCGGCGGTTCTCGGCCGTATGCTGGCTGAAGCGATCACGACGCTTGAATCTGAACTTCCGGAGTTAGTCGTCGTAGTTCCGGTGCCGTTGCATCGCAGCAAACTTCGCCAGCGCGGATTCAATCAAGCCGAGCTTATCGCGCGCGCCGCGTTGAAACTTAATCCTCGGCGAGATCGTTTCAGTCTCTGCGCTGGCGCTCTTGTCAGAAAGCGCGAAACCACATCGCAGATCGGGCTCACGCGCCGCCAGCGCCGGGAGAATCTTCGCGGAGCGTTCGGGATCGCGCGGGCCGCCATTAAGGGGCAGGAAGTGCTGTTGGTCGATGATGTTCTTACTACCGGTGCGACAGTTTCGGAGTGCGCTCGGGTTCTACTGCGCGCGGGCGCAAGCAAGGTCTGGGTTGCGACGGTAGCGCGAACCTTGAAGATCGCTTCACACGACCTTGAGATTGCATCGAACGACGATGGAGCCGAAGTGGATGAATTCCATCCGGCGATTATCGCTCCGCTGGCGCGTGCAGCGGGCGGGTAACAGGCGAGATAAGGCCTCCTGGCGTCGCGCGAGTTGGCAGTGGTTCGGGCCTGAAGCAAGTGCGATTTACAGCGGGGAACGGGTTAAAACATGTCAGGCAGAATGGAATCCGAAGCAGGACCAACAAGCATGCCGGCCGCTGGCCTGTTTGCGGGGGCGGCCTTGCATCGCGATAGCAACGGCAACGCGCTGCATTCGCCGGTGCTCGTTCTGAACGCCTCTTATGAGCCCATCAATGTGTGCGCCGCGCGCCGCGCCCTGGTTCTGGTGCTCAAGGGCGTGGCTATGACGGAAGAGGAGAATGGGCACTTTCTGCACGCTGCCCGCATTGCGATTCGACTCCCGTCGGTCATCCGTCTGCTGGAGTATCGTCGGATTCCGCACCAGAGCCGCGCACTGTCGCGCAAAAACATCCTGCTACGCGACCGCAATACTTGCCAGTACTGTGCCACCGTGCTGCCCTCGGGCGAACTCACGCTCGACCACGTGATCCCGCGCTCTCGCGGAGGGTCTTCCACCTGGGAAAATCTTGTGGCCTGCTGCCACACTTGCAATCGCCGCAAGGGCAACCAGTTTCCGCTGGAAGCCGGCATGAAGTTAATGCGTGAACCCCGCGCCTTCAACCTGCATACCAGCCGCCACATCATGCGATTGATGGGAAGGTCGGATGATAAGTGGAGAAAGTATCTGTTCTACTAAGCTGTCAGCTCTCAGCCGTCAGCTATCAGCAATTCGCGCGGCACTCACTCACTCAACCACGCAGCAGCAGTCGTGTCATCCCGGGCGAAGCGAGGGGATCCTGGTATAGCTGATAGCCTTCGGCTATTTCTGTGGCGCCTGCGGATTCGGCGCTGCATCCGGCTTCTTCTGATCGGGAGTCGGCGCCTGCGGCGGATTCTGATCCCCCTTCGGAATCTCCTTGCCGTTATACAGAATCTTTACGCTTGATCCGAAGCGCTTGTAGTCCTCGTACTTCACGATCTCGCGGATGTGAATATCGCCCAGGTTAAAATGCAGCGTGTCGTCGGCGCGGGTGTAGGTGGGGAACCAGTATTGGTTGTCGACCTGTTCGCGCCAGGTCGTGAACTTGGGGTAAAGGTGTTCGGTCTTGTTACCTTTCTTCTTCGTGTCGCGAGTTTCCGGCACAGCCTGCCCGTAAGTCTTCACGATTTGGAAATCGTGGTCGTCCACCCAGATGCGGCCCTGGAAATATCGTTTCTTGCCGACGATCTGCTTGGGGGCAATGTCGAAAACGTAGCAGTGCAGCTGATCTTCCTGCTGCTGGCCAACATAGAGAATGTTGTATTCCGGAACTTCTTCCGAGGTGAGTACAAACGGAAGTCGATTGCGGAAGTCCTGCACGTCGCCTTCGTCGAGCGACAGGCCGCCTTGCTCCAGCGAAGACTGGGGCGCGAAGACGACGTTTTCAATGCGATGGCCTTTGTCGTCGTACAGGACATCGAAGACTTCGTGATATTCGCCGGTGACTGTGTTGCCGTCGCGAGTCTGCACCTTTATGTCTTGCCGATAGGTGTAGTGCTCGCGGGCTTCTTTAAACAATTTCTCTTTTTCGGCGAAGCGAGTGATGATCTCCTCGGGCTTGATGCCGGTGGGCTGCGTGTTTTCGAGCGAGCCCTCTTGCGCGAGGAGAGGCAAAGCTGTGGAAAGGCACGACGCAATAACAATGAACGAGGCGAGGAGACCCAGCGGCCGATTCATGGCCTTATTTTAGCGGAATCAGCCACTCGGCGTTTTTCGTGTGGGAGCTTTGATAGGAAATCGTAGTGGTGAAAAGGCGACCGCGGCAACCCTCCCCCGACCCCTCTCCGCTCAGTGAGGCCGAGGGTAGGGCGCTGCAGTTCTGCCGCATACTTGGATGCCACATTGGAAGAGAGGTTGCTGTTGGAAAAAGTTGGCCCGATCCGCGATTCCTGAGGTCTGCTCAGGTGAAATCCGTAGAGCGGAGAAACGAAAGGCTCCCGCGCGCGCGGGAACTTTATGTAGAAAGCCGGGTGGCGGAGGCCGGTAAGCGGCGAGCGGAAGGCGGTTATGCAATCATTGCAATCAATGCTATCATTGATTGCATGGCGAGCATTACGATCAGAAAGTTGCCGGAGACGACCAAGCGGCGGCTGCGCATCCGGGCGGCGCGCAACGGCCGCTCTATGGAGCAGGAGGCCCGCGAACTGCTCGAAACCGGGCTGGCGCAACCAGATTTCGAGACAGTTAATATCGGAGAGGCGATCCGCCGTCGTTTTGCCCCTCTGGGTGGCGTTGATTTGAAGATTCCTCTCCGCCGCATTTCGAACCGGGAAAATCCATTTAAGTGAATCGCATAATCACGATTTTGGACACGAACGTGGTCTCCGAGCCCATGCGCCCTTCTCCGTCGCCTGCGGTGCTGGCCTGGCTGGCCGAAAGTCACGAAGGTGGCGCGCATTTCGTTACGACGATCACCGTGGCTGAAATTCTGTTTGGGATCGAACTGCTCCCGCGAGGAAAGCGTCGCGACCGGATGCTGGCCCAAGCTGAAGCGGTATTTGCGGAAGACTTCGCCGGGCGAGTTCTGCCCTTCGACGAAGATGCCGCGCGCGCCTTTCCGGAGATCGCTATCCAGCGGCGCACGCTAGGTCGTCCCATCGCGGACCTCGATGCGCAAATCGCCGCCATCGCCCGCTCTCGCGGTGCCTTCCTAGCCACGCGCAACACTGGTGACTTCGAAGGCTGCGGCATTCAGCTGGTGAATCCGTGGGAACCCACGTAGTCGTAGAGATCAAAAATCTACCTTTCAGGAAAGCATTGTCATTCCGACCGGAGCGGAGCGAAGCGAGCGAAGTGGAGGAACCTGCTTTCGCTTGCCGTGCCGATGCTCCGAAGGTCGTTCGCCACAGCCTCGCTCAGAGCTAGAAGCTCGGAGCCTGTCTTTGCTACACTCATCCGTTTGCCGTAGAGACGTTGCTTGCAACGTCTTGCCCGCAGCGCCGATGCCGCCGGCAGGAGACGTAGCAAGCTAGTCTCTACGATTGCTTTCCGGGAGATCCCATCATGCGCCGTCTGTGTCTTGCTTCGCTCGCCATCTTCGTCTTCGCATTCTCCGCCTTCGCCCAGGCCAAGCGTCCCTTCACCTTCGAAGACATGATGAAGCTGAAACGCGTGGGCGAGCCGGAAATCTCGCCCGACGGCAAGTGGGTGATCTTCAGCGTGGTCGATGTGAGCCTTGAAGCCAACACAAAGACCCCGCACATCTGGGTTGTGCCGCTTACTGGCGGCGAAGAAAAAAGTGGAGACCAAGAAAAAAGTGGGGTGCCCCATGTCTCGCCGAATTTGCGAGACATGGGAACCACGGAACGCGAACTAATCTCCGATCAGGGCGCAGACCGCCCGCGCTGGGCGCCGGACGGAAAGCGATTTGCATTCATCTCGAATAAAGACGGTGGGTCGCAAGTTTGGATCGCGGAGTTTGATGGCACGAACGGCACAGTCACGGCTGTACACAAGCTGACTTCCATCGCCACAGAAGCCAGCGGGGAACTGTGGTCGCCAGATGGCAAGAACATTCTGTTTACTTCCGATGTTTGTCCTGAGTGCGACGGTGCACCTGCCGCCGAACAGGATTGCAATGCGAAGAGGCTGAAAGAAGCGCAGCAATCCAAGGTTAAAGCGCAGATCTTTACGCATCTCCTATACCGCCACTGGAACGCCTACAAAGAAGGCAAGCGCAGCCATATCTTTGTGGTCGGAGTGGATGAGTGTGGCGGCAGCAGTCGAGCTTCGCTCGACCGGACAGCCGAGGGCGGCTGTCCCCACATGAGTGTGCCGCGCGACCTCACCCCCGGCGACTATGACGCGCCCGTGTTCTCACTCGGCGGGCAGGACGATTACGCTTTCTCGCCCGACGGGCAAGAGATTTGCTTCACCTCGAATCATGACAAGAATCCGGCTGCTTCCACCAACAACGATCTGTGGATCGTCCCGGTCACCGGAGGCCCGGCCAAGAACATCACCGCCGACAATCCTGCCAGCGACTCGACGCCGCTCTATTCGCCCGATGGCCGCTACATCGCCTACCGCGCCCAACAAAGGCCAGGCTACGAAAGCGACAGATTCCGGTTGATGTTGTACGACCGCAAGGCGGGTGAGAAGAAGAACCTGACGGAGAGTTTCGATCATTGGATCGGGACTTTTGCTTGGGCTCCCGATTCGACACGGCTGTACTTCGCTGCCGAGGACAATGGCGAGTCGCCGATTTATGTCCTCGATGTCCCAACGCAAGGCCGGCGATTAGCGTTTCCGGGGCCGACAATACAAGTCGGCAGTTTCAACGATGACGTTGCGGTGTCACCTCGCGGCGACGGACTACGCTTCACACGCATGTCGATCTCAAGTCCGACCGAAATCTACCGTGCTCCAGCAATGCCGGATTGCACAAACTTTATTCATGGCGCGGGTGCCCGACCCTCGAACGAACCGGATCGACGCTGCAAACCTTCGGAGGCCGAGCAACTCACACACTTTAACGACGCCCTCCTCTCCCAAGTCGCCCTGTCCCCGCTCGAATCCTTCTGGTTTACTGGCGCTCGCAACGACAAAGTCGAAGGGTTTATCGTCACGCCGCCGAACTTTGATGCCAGCAAGAAGTATCCCGTAAAGTTTCTCATCCACGGCGGGCCGCAGGGCGCCTGGGGAGACGACTGGAGCTACCGCTGGAACGCCGAACTGTTCACGGCACCAACTTCTGCGACGCCCAGCGGATACGTGGTCATCATGATCAACTTCCACGGCTCGACCGGCTACGGGCAGAAGTTTATCGACGCTATCAACGGCGACTGGGGCGGCGCTCCGTTTGAAGACCTGATGAAGGGCCTCGACTACGCGGAAGAGCATTACGCTTTTATTGATAAGACCCGCGAGTGCGCGCTGGGCGCCAGCTACGGCGGATACATGATCAACTGGATCCTCGGCCACACCGACCGCTTCAAGTGCCTGGTATCACACGACGGCATGTTCAACGCCGAGTCGGCGTGGGGAGATACGGAAGAACTCTGGTTCAATAACTGGGAGTTCAAAGGCACTCCGTATGACAATCGCGAGGCGTACCGCAAATGGTCGCCGCACGAATACGCGAAGAATTTTAAGACGCCCACTCTCGTGATTCACGGGCAGCGCGATTACCGGCTCGACGTATCGCAGGGATTCGACCTGTTCACCACGCTGCAAATGGAAGGCGTGCCGTCGAAGATGCTGTACTTCCCCGACGAAGGCCATTGGGTGCTGAAGCCGCAGAATTCGCAGCTCTGGTATAAGACGGTGAATGACTGGGTGGACCAATGGACGAGGGAGCAGGGGACGAAGAAGTGAGGCTTGGCCCAAGCCTTTGGTCGATGCCGGCGGAGAAGCAGGTTTCTCCCTGAGCTTCGCTCAGGTCGAATTGACAAGATTTGGGTAGGAGGCGCGGCCCGATGGGAAAGACGAAAACTTCGACGCGCGACGCCAGAACATCGTCGCAAGGCGACGCACAGGCACAACTCGACTCGTTCCTGGTGAAATACGATCCCGCCGTAGCGGCATTCGCTCGCCGCGCTCTCGCCAAGATGCGGAAGCTGATCCCTGGCGCGATCGAGATGGTGTATGACAATTACAACTGGCTGGTGATTGGTTTCAGCCCCAGCGAACGGCCGTCAGAGGCGATTTTCTCGATTGTGCTTCCTCCCGGCGGCGTGACTTTGTGCTTTCTGCAAGGCGCAGGATTGCCCGATCCCGGCAAGCGCCTACAAGGCAGCGGGAATGTCGTCCGGAACCTGCGGCTGTACCGGGCTGGCGAGCCTGACGGCAAGCTTCTCGACGAACCTGAAGTTCTGAGCCTGATTAATGTCGCGCACAACCGCGCGAAAGTTCCCATGCCGGCAAAAGCGAAGCGCAAGCTCATCATTCGGTCGATCTCGGCCAAGCAAAGGCCGCGACGGAGGGGCGCGAGCAAGTAATTCCTGGCCGTGGCTTTTCGCTCCGTCAGTTTGAATTCGGGGTCTCAGCGAAATTCAATCCGCGGCACAAACACCGGCGGTGTAAGCGGCGGAACAATACGCTCGCCCGTACCTGCGGCTGGCGGAGAGCTATTCTCGCCACTGCTTCCGGGGTAGGCCTCCATCACTTCCTGCAACGCCGCGACAGTTCCGGCCGAAATCTGTACCACGACTTCCAGCGGCCCACTGTACGATCCCGCCGACGGCAGTAAGCTAGCCAGGCCGTTCACATCGCTTTGCACCGTATTTTGACTTACGCTTAGAACAACGTTCATTCCCGTTTGCGTAGCGCTGGGGTCGCTTTGCAGAAGGATGGAATCATCCCCGAGGGGCCGCGACACGGTGGATTGAAAGAGCACGCTCGCGCCGAGCACAGGGTTCGGCGGAGTTGACGAGTCGGTCACTCGAACTGTCAGCGGTTGAAACGCCGCACCGGAAACTACTTGACTCTCGCCAGCGACGGCTTGCAGGTTCAGCATGCTCAAGGCAACGGCGTTGCCGTAGATCGGCTGACAAGGGTTCCCACTGTTAACGCAGACGCTGATCTGGAAGGAAGTGGTGAAGTTGGTCAACGTCAGGTTCACTGAGGCATAGCCGCTGCCGTTGGTTACAGCGCTCGCCGCACTCAGAGAGCCTGTTCCCTGCGCTATGCGAAAGGTGACCGTTGCGCCTACATCGGCTTTTCCGAGATCGACCACGCGCGCCGTGAGCGGCACAGTGAGCGATGCGCCAGAGGCGATCCAGAGGTAAGGCGTGGTAACTCCAAGATCTAAAGATGTGGATGTGGCCGTTAACGGGGCGCTGACCGACTGTGGCGGACTGTATACGGCAGGCGCAAGGGACGCGGTGATAGTCGCATTTCCCGTTGCGGCGGGCGTTACCCAAGTCGAGGCTAGACCAGTCTCATCTGTGATGACCGAACAGTTCGTCGCGCCCGAACAAGCCGAGAGTGTGGCGCCGTTGGTGGTGCTCCATCCGATGGTGGCTCCATTGACGGGCGTAACGCCATCGGAGGAGAAAGCTTGCACCGTGACGGGGTCAACGGCTTGTGTTCCCACCGGCGTTGGAGGGTTCACTTTGCCTTGCAGCAACGTAAGCGTGTCGGTAGCTGCGGCGCCAAAAGTCAGGGAATTGGTCATGATGGAAAACGCGCCGCTCACCGGATCGGTGATGGTGATGGTCTGCAGTCCATCGCCTTGTGGCGGAGCGGCAACCAGCATTTGACTGCCGCCGGTGGCGAGCACAGGCACACTGGTCGGCCCTACCGCAACCGTGAGTCCTGGCTCAAACCCAATTCCCTGTAGCAGGATGGCAGCGCCCTTTACTGGAATCCGCTCGGGGGTTGCTGTGTTTCCGTAGAGCACGTGCGCGTGGTAGTGGTAGTCGGGGCGCCCGTCTCCGCGCAGATCGGCGATGCCAATGACGAAGCTGTTGGAGGCGAAAACCTGCGCATCGAGGCGCGTCATGCCAACGGTTTCGGAATTAAATGGAGCGGTGGTGTAAGCGGGCGGAGGCGTACCCTGCGGGTCGCCGAGAGTCCACATGCCGACGACAGGTTCAACCTTCGCTTCGCTGGCAGCGCCGGTTTCATCGAGGGCGGTGACAGCGACCGACAAGGTGCGATTCGCCTGCGCGGCAACCAGAAAATAGCCGACGTCTCCGTAGCCGCTTAACGATCCTACCCAATCGCCCGCAGCGGGAACCGTGGCCGGAGTGCTCCAGGCTTCAGCCACGGCCCATGAGGGTACGGCCTGCGCGCTGGCAGACATCAGAATATCCTGCTCCACCTCTCCACCTGCGCTCACGGTGACTGTGATCGGTTCGAAAGTTCCCGACGGGGCGACTTGGGATGAGATATAGGGTCCGACCCCGGCTGACCACAGCGGGTCGAGTGTCTCGGCCGAGAGTCGGTACTGCACGGTGCCAGCCGCGTTTGGATTTGGCAATCCGCCGACATCGAAAAAGCCTTCCATCGTCTGGGCGGAAGAGCCGAACTGGCTGTAAAGAACGCCCAAAGGATTGGTCAATCCGGTGATTGGATTTCCGGCATTGCCGGTGAAAAGGAATCCAGAAACTGAAGAACCCGAGTACTGTGTGGACGGCTGACCTGTCGAGGGGTCGATCCATTGCGCAACTACGTTTACACCTTGCATGGGTTGAGCGGTTGCGCCCATGCGGCTCTCGAAGTAGACCGAACCATATATGCGTGCAGAATTACCTGAACTACCGGCCGGATACAGACGAGAAAGGGCGGCGATGTCATCGTCGGCCAACCGGTACGGATTCGGGTAGCAGACGGTGATGGGAATGCAACTGGACAAATCCATGTAATGCATGACCGGAAAACCGACTTTGTCGGCCAGTGTTGGAGGCGGGCGGCCGGTAACCACGTTCAGATTATTTTGAGACCAACCCATGCCGATGACGCTTCCGAGCACTCGAACCAGACGATATTCAACGTCGGTAAGCTGCGATGACTGCAGTGCGCATTGACCGTTGATGACAACGAGGGCATGGGAGAAATTCGCCTCGATGCTGAAGTTGTCGTCTCCGCCGTAAACCGCGTTCCAGAAACATTGTGAAGAATCGCCGGCGCCCGAGCCTAGCAGTGCGTCGGTCACCGAGCCGTCGTAGTCGTAGACGATGCCGATGGGGGTCTGCGTGGCGTCGGGAGTGATGTCGGCTGGGGCGGTAACAATTCCACTCGAGTTGACCTGGAGGTTGCTGCCGTTTACGTCTTCAGCAAGTTGACCGGCGTTGATGGCTGTGAGCGCCGCCGTGGGTACGCCAGTCCATTGACTGAAGGCGTTGGCGACGAGAGCATTTGCGGCCAGGTTCGGCAGGATGGGACTGAGGTCGCCCTGATCGGTGTAGTAATTGATTTGTCCCAGAGGCCAGGTGATCGGCTGCCCCATGGTGGACGAATTAAAGTAGCTTGATCCCGCAACGTATTTAGGGCCTCCCGCGAGGGCGAGCCCAGTGAATAAGAGTACCGAGATCACCGCTCCTGAGATATGGCAGGCAAGGTCCTCAGGACGATTCCTTGACGATGAGCCCGCTCTCAATTCGGTCATAAAAGGCTCACTCCCGCCCGCCGAAGCGCTGAACCACGAGCGCGAAATCTTTGGAGGGGATCAAGGTTCGTCCGCCGCCCAGAACAGGATCAGGCAGTAAGGCTGCGACATGTTGAGGAGTCAACACGACCATCCCGCGGGAATTGACGGCGAACCTGCCCAGGTTTCCGGCCACAGGACTGGTGAGCCCTAATTTGCTGGGGGGGTACAGGAACAAAAAGACGCGTTCACCCACGCGGTAGCGTTCTCCGGTGGTCCACAAGCCAGCCCACTCGCGGATGGTCACGGACTGCCCGGCCGAAACTCCCTGGATCGCCTGCTGGACATGGAACGTCACAGTAGTGGCTGCTAGGCCTGGTCCGTTGCCGCGTCCAACGGCGGTAACTTGGCCGGAGAAGATCATTCCGGCATTTTGGACAATCTGTGAGAAGGCAAGGGAGCCGGGGATCGGCGGGCTAATTCCGATCGGATACCGAACAACCGATTTCGTGGGCAGCGGCTGAGGCGGTGGGGTCCAATGCGGCGCTGTGTAATAAGGGTCGAATTCCTGCTTTAAAGCGGGAGTAAGTGTGCTGGGTGCTTGCGCCCGCAGTGCGGCAGCAACAAGAATGAGCGTGAAAGCGGCGAGCAGATGCCAGCACAATCTGGCCATAGCCATCCCTTGAAACGCGATTGTCTGCTCGGAGGAATCTGGGAAACTGAATGCATCCTATTCACTGCGGCGAACACCGGATGTGACGGACGTCACATGCCGCTGTGGATTACTGCGCAATGTTCTCTCCCAAAAACGCTGGGCAATTTTTTTGGACCGAGTCGGTGAGCTAGGCGGGGCGGGCGAAGCTCGTGAAAATTCTCTTAGTAGAAGATAGTTTAGCGGCAGAAAAAAAATTGTTGCTCAAAGTTGGAAGACGCAATATGCCGGATCCGCCGCAAGCGTGGGATCGCATTCGGTAGCATCACCCCTCGATAAACAGATTGACAGGCAGGATGCTCTACAGCCCGCGTCGCAGATGCTCCTCTGCACTCAGGTTCGCGCCCGCCAGCATCAACAACCCGGTGAGGAAGGCCCAGAACATCAAACTTACCGACAGCGCAAATGGCCCGTAAACCTCAGCGAAGTTCAGCCAGGGCAAGGCGAGGATATATCCGTATTTGAGTGCTTCTGAAAGCAGTCCCATTATGATCGCGGCCGGCAGAACCGCCCGTGCCGGAACCTTTCCGTTCGGCAGTACCCAATAAATCAAAAAGAAGATGGCGATGCTCGCCGCGATAGCGAAAGCCTTCATCACCAGAAAACCTACCAGCCGGATAACTCCGCTGGCATGGCCGCGCAGCAGAAATTGCATCAGGGTGACATTTCCCGCTGTCATCGCCACCGACAAAAGCGCCAGCACGCCGCATCCGAACGCCAAGCCGAGAGAGATCAATTGATTGCCCACATACGAGCGATTATTCGGAAAGCGCCAGATCCGGTTCAGCGCGACCTCGAGCGGCATGAAAATCCCCGACGAGGTCACCAGCAGAATCACCAGCGACACCACCTGCACACGTTGCCGCGAGTTGACCATGGCGTTCAGGTTGCGGATCACGAATTCCTGGCCAGCGGGAAGATAGTCGCGCAGTAACTCCACCACCACGTCATACATCACACGGGAGTGAAAGACCCGCCGGATTAGCGTCATCAGCAGGACGACAAATGGGAAGAACGAAAGAATCGAATTCGCCGCCACCGAGAATGCAAAAGTGTGCACATCGGTTCGCAGCAGGTATTTTGCGGTCGAGATCGCCATTCCGGGCGAACGCCTGCGCCGCGGCCGCTGCGGCGGGGTCGGTTCCCGCTCCATCGGCGAAGGCGCGCCCTCTATGGTCGGATCGGCCATAATCGTCCCCAATCCTATCAAACAGCCGCTCCAGAGGACTGAATGTAGCGGATTTTGGTGATCCACGGCAGGGTAAACAGCCATTTCTTATACCGTGTAAAGGTTAAAAGCGGCTCCTGGGGTTATTTTTTCTTCCGAATCGCTAATTTTTCTTGCGAAACGATTTAACAGCCCTTATTATCCTTTGCTCATGCAGTGGTATGACCGCTTGCATGAGTCCGTAAGGTAGGTTGATGTCTTGAGCAGTACGGTTGAAATCAGCGCCGAGGGTCCAGGGCTCCGGAAGTTCGCGCCGCATTTTCTTTATGCGGCGAAGAACCGAGGAGTCTTTTGCTTTGGGGCAGGTTCTCCGGCACAGAGAGACGCAACCGGGTTTCACCGGCTTTCTTGAGGGGGCGCTTCGCCGCATCAGCGAAGGATGCAACGGAGCAACGATACAAGAGGTTGGGGAACTAATTCTTAATGATAAGGGGAAAGGAGTTTTTCTGTGAGAGAGAAGGGAACAGTGAAGTGGTTCAACGGGGCGAAGGGATATGGTTTCATCCAGCGCTCCACGGGAGAGGACGTTTTCGTACACTTCTCCGCTATCCAGGAGAACGGCTACCGCTCGCTCAACGAGGGTGAGACCGTGGAGTTCGATCTGCTCAAAGGTCCCAAAGGCTTTCAGGCCGGCAACGTCGTCCGCGCCTAGCTGCTCGGTTCTACGTTTCTCTGACCCTCCCGCGCAGCGGGAGGGTTTGTTGTTCGCAGGACTGTCATGGCACGACTTCCGTCGCGCCGATCAATGACGCCAAAAAAATAAGCTTGTAATTCCGACCGGAGTCCGGAGCGACAGCGACGGCGTAGTGAAGGAACCTGCTGTTTGCTGGCGTCGCCCTGGGTAAGCGAGCCATGATGATCTATACCCTACTCCCCCTCGGTGTTCTGGAATCTGAGGGTTAGCGAGCGGGATTTTGCGAGTTAATCCCAAGGCTGCAAGCACTTAGAGGCAACATCTTGAACCTTAACGAGTTGTTCGAGTCGCTATGCATTGTTGAGCTAGATGGAAGTTATTATGTATTGCGAAAAGCTAAGCAAGGTTAAATGAACATCGGAGGAGTGGAAACGGCGAGGGGATTGTGCAAATCCCGGCAGGCTGGAGATTTGGCACCCGGCTTTGGCAGGGGTTTTGCTCGAAATGCCGAAGGCTGAGACTTCCGATTGGAAAAGATCGAGGTATACCGCGTCTAGGGATCAAAAAACATTTGCCCGAAGTGGTGAAGGATAGCCCCGGCATGGTTGACGCAATCGCTTAGGACTTTCGGCAAGATCATTCCATCAACGACCAGCCCGGTATCCAAGAGCTTTACCGTTTTGGCTGTGTCGACTTCTACCTTCATTTTCAGTGGTGCTGGCACGCTGCCGGACAGACCAAAGCGAATGACTTCTGCGCCAGTTTCCGCGGGCTTCCAGGGGCTGTTCCCAGTCTCGCGGGCGAAAATGGGATTTCCGTCTTGGGTAGAAATCTTGAAAGCAGTGGGCCGCATCTGCGGTTTCGCGACGATAAGCAAGCGGTGTTTGTCGATAATGTCTAATTGCGAAAGAATCCAAAGGATGTCGCCCTCGCCGTCCCCAGTTTTGTATGGCTGAAATTTCTCGATCTCTGTCAAAGCCGCCCCGTTTATGAAGGGAGCAATTTTCCGCTCGGTGCGTTCTTAAAGTCCTTGGGAATAAGACAGACAGGGAAAGAAGTTTTTCTGGCGGACTCTTCCGGGGCATGATTGAGGATGGCCAGTTGGTAAACCAAATGATCGAGCGCGGATCGGGCATTGTGGACACAATCCCCTACCATATGCGGAAGGCATGGATCGAGTGGTGCTTGCTTTCCCAAAGAGATGATCAATTCTTGCGTGTCGGGCTTAACCTCATGGGTACCGGACCCACCGTCTATGTCCGCCAAGAAAACTTTCCCGATAGCGACCATCAATTTCCGTGAAGTGGTGTATCACCCGATCGATCTTGGAATAGGCTCCGAGTAAGGAAGGCTCCATTGTTAATTTCCCCTATCAGTGGGCTTCTCAAACGTGAGAACGGACGCGGTAATCATACGGCGAAAGTGTGCAAGAACAAATTCGAATCTTTCCGGCTATACAGCGGAAGGTCGTTTCGTCCAGGGTACGCGGCGAGATGTTTTTCGGAGATTCGACGCCGGGCGCCCCGTCGTTGCGCGCTCTTTCCGCAAAGGTGGGATTCCCCCGGACCCTGATCTCCACCTTTCCACAACCCCCTCTGTGAGATCCAACCTTGCGCCCGCAATCCAGGTCAGCAATCATGGTCGAGGCAGTGACGGTCGGCGATACAGCAGGCCGCCGCGCCCTAAGTCGTGTGTTTCACTTATTTTGCCTCTAAGCTTTTTGTCCGACGTATTTTGCTATGGCAAGTCGCCGCGAGCATCGCCGCCGCCGACAAATCCATAGGTCCTTCGGCCCGCAAAGAGCGCGGGCCTCAGGATGACAAGTTTGTGCGGGGGCTGACGCGCCACGTCGTCACGAACTGCTGCGCATTCCGTTCGCTGCCTCGACCCCTTGTCATCCTGAGGCAGCGGAGTCGCCTGCGAAGCGGGCGACTCCCAACGAAGGACCTGTGCAACTTGCCGAAAGCATCGCCGCCGCCGACGAAATCTATAGGTCCTTCGGCCCGCAAGGAACGCAGGCCTCAGGATGACAAGGATGAGAGCCGGTTTCACCGCACTTCTACTGACAGCAAGTCTCCATCCGACAAGCCGCCGGGCTTGTAGTTTACCGAGACGGAGCGGTCGTTCCAGGCGCAGGAGAACGATTCGGCGCCGATGAGCAGCAGCGATTTGTAGTCGGAGGTGCGCAGCTTCAGCACCACGCCGCCGGAGGTGACGGTGAGAATTGCGGCGGGGGATTGCGAGCAGTCGACACCGACGAGGCGTCCCTGAAAAAACTTTGCGGGACGTTTGTCGCTGGCGGGCGATTGCGCGGCTTGGGCGGCGGCGCGCCTGGCTGCATCCTGCTCGAGCACGTCGAAGGGAGAACTCTGCGCGGGAAGTTTCTGCGGCGAGCCGGTCGCAACTGCTCCGTATTTTTGTTCGGTTGAAAGTTGGCCGAGACGCTCACGCGCGATGGCGGCAATTTGCGGATTGCTGCTGGTTTTGAGGCGATCGAGGAGGGCGCGCGCGGCCACCCACTTTTTGTCGGCGATGTAGATTTCGGCGAGATGATACGCGTACTGCTGGTTGCGCGGGCTGAGTTGCATGGCGGCGCGTTCGGCTTGCATGGCCGCGACGGGGCCGCCGCCCTCCATGCGCGCGACCGCCATCATGTCATAGGCTTCGGCGAATTCGGGATACCATTCGAGGACCGAGCGCAGGTCCTGCATCATGTTCGGCAGGCCCTGGATGTCGGTTTTCTTGCTAAGCGACATCCGGTACTTCAGCACGCAAAGGTAGTAGCGAATCCAGATATCTTTCTGGCTCAGCGCAGCGGCGTCGCCGAGTTCCTGCGCGGCAGCGTCGAACTCGGCGCGTTGGATATGATCCCAGGCGAGCGCGCGGTGGGCGATTTCGTTGCCGGTGGCTGTGATGAGCGGAGTGTCGGAAGACTCGTCCTTCTTCTTGTCTTTGTCCTTATCTCTTTCTTTTGCCGGCTTCGCGGACGGATCGGGAGCCGTGGCCAGCGCCTGCAATTCCTGCAATCCGGCGTCGCGACGCTCGGGAATTCTCGTCTTTACTCCTGCGATGATGGCGCGCGCATCGGCTTCGGGGAGCGTCTTCGCGGTGATGACGTTATCGTCTGGTGCGACGAGTTCGGGGAACTGATAGACCTGAGGAGCATTCAGATTTGCTCCCTGCTGCTTCGACTGGTCGAGCGCCACGAATAAAGGCGTGAGCGAGTGGAAGTAATCCTTCACCGATTGGTCGAATTGCGCGGGCGTCACGCCGTAGGCTTTTTGGATGGCCTCGTCAACGGGCAAATGCTGGTTTTCGACTAAGTTGAAGTAGGTGCCGGTTTCCGGCAGTTTCTTCTGGTGCAGGATGTAATGGATTGTGATCCATGATTGCGCGTAGAAAAGCGTGTGGTGCGTACCTTCGGTGTGAGTGGAGGTGTCGTGCTTCATGGTGAGCAGGTCGGGCAGAGAGAGCCAGACCTGACCGCCGAGCAGTTCCGTGAGCGACTTGGGAGGATTACGGACCTCATGCTGATTCTCCAGGAGGTCTTGTTTATAAATGGACCGTAATTCGGGATCGCCGCCGATTTCGTATTTCTTGTCGTCCAGGCGGATGGAAGAAAAGTATTCGGCGAGGCCTTCGTCGAACCATCCTTCGACCGGAGGATAGTTGTAACTGAGAAGAAGGTGGGCGTAGTCGTGGGTGACGGCGCGCCAGGGTGCGTCCTCGAATAGATTCAGGACGATGAAATTCTGATCGTCGCCGGAAAGAAAAAATCCCGGAACTAAGGTGGGCTGGCCTTGGTGGAGAGGGGCCGTCTGGTAATAAAGTTTGTCGCTCTTGAAAGCGAGGATGGTGAGCGGCAGAGGTTCGTTGAGGCGGTCCTTCATCAGCAGGGAAGCGAAGATGGAGCGCATTTGCTCGAAGCGCAGCGCGACTTCGCGGCCTTTTTTTTCGCCGGCGTCGGTAATGACGGTGAAGTGGGTGGAGTGGATTTCGAGCCAGGGGGAAGGTTCAGCAGCTGGCGACGAAGTGCAGAGGGAAACTCCAATCAGGGTTGAGAAGAGGAAAGAAACCGGGATGAGTCGAGTGCGGGCCATTCGGATGTTGGGCCGCCTTGGAAGCGGAAACTACTGGAATGCTAACACGGGAAGTGGGCAGCTTGGTCAAATCGCAGCGCGAAGAATCATTACTTCGGTAGCTTTAATTAGCGCGACAGCGGTTTGGCCGGCTTTGAGGTTCATCTCACGAGCCGAAGTTGCGGTGATGATCGAGGTAATTTGCTGCTCGCCGATGGAGATCTTGACTTCGGCCATGAGGCCGCTGATGCGAACGCGGTCAATGCGTCCCACGAGTTGATTGCGTCCGCTGACGCGTCGAGTCATTTGTTGACGCTCTTTTTCTGTGCCGCCGCGGGTTCGATAAAGCAGCCGGTCGACCTCGCTCCGCGGAATGCGATGGTGCCCTCCGGCAGTCTGGACGCTGCGAATCTTCTTTTTATAGATCCACTGCTTGATGGAGGGGAAGCTGATGCCGAGCTGCAGAGCAGCATCACGGAGCTGTAGTAGGTCTTGGTTCTCTTGACTGGACTCGCCGTTTTGTCTCATCGAAAATGGAATCCTACAGTCAACAGGAAGCGAGGTCAAACTGGTCGAGAGGTTTCTGATCCAGGATTGGTCATCGGGACCATGTTCAATCACCGTTGGGATGGTGGGACATCAAACCCATACCGCCGCAAAGTGTCGGCGGACTCCCTGGTCTTGATGAATGACAAAAACTGCTGCGCCGTTTCCTTATTCTTCGACGAGCTAAGGATGACGCACGCTTGCGCCAGAGAAGGGTATTCAGCAGGAGGAATTTCTGCGAAGCGGCCTTTATCTTTCATGTTCGGAGACAGCGCCAGCGACAAGGCCACCAAGCCCACATCGGCCGCGCCGGAGACCACAAACGATGCTGTCTGCGAGATGTTTTCGCCCAGGACGAACTTGTCTTTCACTTTGTCGTAGATGTTTTCCTTCTGCATCGCTGCCACAGCAGCCTGGCCGTACGGGGCGTGCTGCGGGTTTGCCAGGGCGATCTTCTTGACTGAAGGGTTTAACAGTACGTGGAGGCCGGAACCGAGGTCGAGTTTTGACTCGTTAGGAACCCAGAGTACAATCCTGCCGGTTGCGTACTGGTAGTAGCTCCCCGAAACCGTAAGTCCGGCGGATTCCAAACCCTTTGCATAGTTTAGATCTGCGGAAAAAAACATGTCGAAGGGAGCGCCGCTCTGAATTTGCTGGAAGAAGTTGCCGGACGAGCCGTCAACCAGTTTCACGGTTTTTCCTGTTTCCTTTTGGAAGCGGGCAGCAATATCTTGCATGGCAAACTGAAGGTCAGCGGCGGCGGCGACCGTGATTACCTGGGCTGCACAGAATTGGCGGACAAACATGATCGCCAGGAGCGCAATCAGGCTCGGTGCCGGCTTTCTCATACGTTACCTCCTATACCGTCTATACCAGATGCCACTCCAGTCTGTTTTGAGAACCGCCTTCATTGTCACCCCCGTGGAATTGGCGTTGTCGTCCCCGGGAGTCGCGGCATCCGCACTAGTATTGCCCAGTGTAATTGCTAAACGAACCAAATCATATAGTATTAGACACGAAATAAATATTTGATATACACTTTCGGCTTCTATTCCAAATAGATTGAAGGTTTGAGGTCGAAATGCGCAAGGCCCACCTGTTTATCGCAGTGCTTAGTTTCTTGCTCTCGTCATCCTTGATCTTCGCTCAGAGCACGCCCGACCCATGCGCGAGCGGGCACCAGTTCGCCACCAGCGACTGCACGCTGACCTGGCATGGGATCACGGTTTACGGTGCGTATGACGTGGGGGTCGGCTGGGTGAGCCATGGATTGCCGGAGAACGGCTATAACTATGAAGGCGAATCTCTGGTAAACCGAAACGGGTACCAGCGCCGGTTCGTCGTAGCGCCGAACAACCTGTCGCAGACTGGCTTCGGCATCCGGGGCAAAGAACAGTTTCGGCCGGGATGGTTCGTTGTATTCAACGCTTCCACTGGCATCAATCCGCAGTCTGGCTTGCTGGCCAATGCGTCCCAGACTGACATCATCAACAATGGTCTACCGAGGGGCAGCTATTCAATAGCCATTGACGGGGCGCGCGCGGGCCAACCTTTTAATGACCAATACTATGGAGGGATATCGTCCGCGCATTTCGGCGAGCTGACCTTCGGCCGCCAGCGCTCGCTCGGTACTGATGCGATGCTGCTATACGATCCTGCCGGCGGCGCTTATGCCTTTTCGTACATTGGATATAACGGCACGATGGCCGGCGGCGGCGATACCGAGAACAGCCGTTGGGACGCCGCCGTGAAGTATCGCATCACCTACGGCCCCATCCATTTTGGGGCGATGTATAAATTCGCCGATGGGTCTGGAGGGTGCTACTCGGCCTCCTCGACATGGACTGCCACAACCTGTACGCCGGAATCGGCGCACAACAACGCCTATGGATTTGACCTTGGTGGGACCTCGGGCAAATTCTCAGCCGACTTGGTCTTCCAGCATTACAACGACGCGATCAGCGTATTGAACCCCCTGCTGGGGCCGGAGAGTCTGAGTTCGGCTGGGCAATATCAGTCGACCACCGACAGCATCAATACTAACCCGATCAACGGGACCAATCTGATCGCTACGAACAACACCGTCTATGGCATTGTGACCGACAACAACTCAGTTATGTTCGCTGCCAAGTATGTGATGGACCCGTTGAAGTTTTTTGCCGGCTATGAATACATTTGGCAGAACAACCCGCACGACCCATTGGGTGTTGGCGCTTCAGACCAGGGTGGGTATTTCATGAGCGGGGTGGAAGATAATAATCTTGATTCTGAGAAGCTGTTGAATATCTGGTGGACGGGCGCTAAGTATACCTACCGCAGCAAAACCGACTTCACGCTCGCGTGGTATCAACAGCGGCAGAATGATTTTCGAGTTCCGCAGACTTGCTCGGCAACGGCGGGTTTCCGCAGTTCGTGCGCTGGCACGCTTAACGAAGGATCGTTCTATGTGGACCATCACTTCACCAAGCGATTTGATGGGTTTGTTGGCCTTGCGTATTCCTATGTGAACGGCGGCTTGGCCATCGCCATTCCTCATGGGCCCGGCGTTCCCTATAACCACAACAGCAACTTTGCTCCGACAGTTGGCGGCCACTTCACCTTCTGATTGTTTTCGGGGCTCTGCCGGATATTCCGTCGTTCTTTCCCTCGCCAAAGGAGCGGTAGAGGCCTCTCTACGCTGAGTGGCGACCAACAACCGGAGCCACAAAATCATCTGATTGAGCAATTGTGAACAGCTTTCCTGAACCCGCGCGGAGAACATTAGAAGCTGCTAAGAATCGCCGTGAAGGGTAGGGAAAAATATGAAATCCCTCGCTGTTCGTTGGATGGCTTTTTCGTTCTTGCTGCTCCCACTGCTGGCGCTCGACGCTTATGCCGGCTCGATCATTCTGGGAACGGCCGGTAGCTACTCGGTGCTGGCTGGCTCAACCGTGACGAATACCGGCACAACGGTGCTCAGCGGAAATCTTGGCGTAAGCCCGGGGTGCGCGGTGACCGGGGCTGGAACCATGACTGTAGGCGGGGCGACCAACCTGTGCAACGCAGCCGCACTGCAGGCGAAGAAGGATCTGACCGCTGCATATTTGCAGGCGCAGAGCTTGAAGTCGACCGGCAACTTGACAGGGACGGATCTGGGCGGGTTGACGCTCAATACTGGCGTCTATACGTTTGCGAGTTCCGCCGATCTGGGGACCGGGACTACGCTGACTCTTGAGGGTACGCCGGGTGCGTTGTTTGTTTTTCAAATCGGAAGTTCCCTCACCACGGGGAGCGGTTCGGCGGTTATTTTTATCAATAGCCTCACCGGTAAGCAATCGACGGATCCGAATATCTTTTGGCAGGTGGGCAGCTCCGCGACGCTGGGCACGACTACGAAATTCGAAGGAAATATTCTTGCGCTAACCAGCATCACCCTGAATACCGGCGCCAGCATCACGTGCGGAAGCGCATTGGCGCAGAACGGTGCGGTGACGCTACAGGGTAATAGCATCAGCGAATGCGGCGGCGGGACCACAACGGTTCCAGAGCCCGGGACTTTAGGATTTATGGGGACGGGGCTGGTGATTCTTGGAGGAGTGGTGCGCCGGAAATTGCATCTAGCGTAGCGTCAACGGGAATTTTCGTCGCTCACTTGGGCAGCCCAAGTCTCCGCATCAGGTCGGCATAGCGCGGGTCGGAACGAAGCGGATCGAAGGCGGGGTAGCGGATGACGGTCAAGAGTTCATTATCTCCATCCGCGTAGGCTTTTTCCAGATATTGAAATGCGAGGTCGCGCTCTCCATTCAGCGAGGCTGCCACTGCCGCGGCGCCCGAACGGTCGGAGCCCCCGAGCTTCATCATCAGATCACGATAGCCTTTAGCGTCGCGAGTGACGGGTACTGGCTTGGGGAACGTTTTTTCGCCTTCGTCGACAGCATCGGCGAAGCGGCCGGTGGTGGCATACAACTGCGAAAGTTTGTAGCGCGCGGCCAGGAAATTCGGATCGCGCTCCAGAACCTTTTGGAACTGAGCCAGAGCTTCGGGATAGCGATGCGCGTCCATCAAGGTCAAGGCGTAATTGGTATTCACGATCGACGACAGCGGATCGAGCGATAACGCAGTCCGAAAATGTTGTAGCGCTTCGTCGATGCGGTTTTCCGGCGCGAGCAAACCCATACCGTAAAAATAGTGGGCCGTGGCGTTGTTGGGGTTCAACTCAAGAGCACGCCGGAATTCCACTTCGGCTTCGTTCCACTTCCGTAAATTTGAGAGAGCGAAAGCGTGTGCGGAGTGCGCCTCAGACAAGCTGTCGTCGAGTTCCACGGCCTTGAGCGCGGCTTCATCGGCCAGCAGTTCGGCTTGTTTCGAGGGGAGATTCTCGACATAGCTGGGAATGATGTTGTAAGTGTCAGCCAGACCAGAGTACGCGAGAGCATAGCCGGGATCGGCGGCGATCGCCTGCCGGAAGAGTTCGATGCTCTTCTTCAGTCCCTCGGGAGTGCGGCCATGCCAGAGCTGGCGGCCTTCGAGGTAGAGGCGGTAGGCCTCGGCGTTCGTGGTCCCTGAGTGAGCCAGACGCTGCTGTTCGTTGCCGCTCAGGTGAATGCGCAGCTTGTTCGAAATGTCGCGGGTGATGTCTCCTTGCACCTGCGATACATCCGCCGCGTTGCGCTCGTAATGCGATCCCCAGAGTTCAGAGCCGTCGGCGGCGTTGACGAGATCGGCATCGATTCCGAGTTGATCACCGTGCTGGCTGACGCGGCCCATGAGCACGGCACTTACCTGTAGGGAGCGGCCAATCTGCTGCGGGTCGTCCTCTTTCCCTTTGAATTTGAAGACCGTGCTGCGCGCCATGACTTTCAGGTGCGGCAGCTGGGAAAGAGAGCTGATCAGGCTTTCGGTGAGGCCATCGCTGAGGTATTCGTTGCCGCTGTCGGAGGTTGCGTTGACAAAGGGCAGGACAGCGATTGACGTTATTTTGGTGCTATCGGAGCGCCCGTGCAGAAGGTACATGCCAACCGCGGCGGCGATTGCAAGAACTAGCAGCAGGCCGATTAAAGGATATGTGAGGGATCGACGTGGTGAGGCGGGTGCAATGGCTGAAGAGCTAGCCGAGGGCGGAGCGACGGACGCGGCCGAGGAACGACCCGAATCATAGTCGCGCTTCAGTCGCGCGAGATCGGTTCGCATGTCGGCGGCGCTCTGGTAGCGGAGGTTGCGATCTTTCTCCAGAGCTTTGTCGATGATGCGCTGGAGATCGGCGGGCAGGTCGGGATTCAGGCGAATGGCAGGAGTTGGTGCGGCATCAAGAATCGACTTGAAGATCTCCGCCGAACTGCCGCCCCGAAACGGCAGAGTGCCGGTGGACATTTCGTAGAGGACCGCGCCGAAGGAAAATAGGTCGCTGCGCGCGTCGAGTTCTTTGGCGCGTGCCTGCTCGGGGGACATATAGGCGATGGTGCCGAGGGTAGAGCCGGGGCTGGTGAGATGTTGCTCGTCGATGGCGGCCGTCATGGTATTGGCGGACGCGATGTCGCTGGAAGGATTCGCGGCGGTCACCTTCGCGAGGCCGAAGTCGAGAACCTTGGCACGGCCGCGCTTGGTGACGAAAATGTTGGCGGGTTTGATGTCGCGATGGACAATGCCTTGCGAATGCGCGGCGTCCAATCCGTCGGCGATTTCGATGGCGAGGGAAAGGATGGTTTCGTTCTCTAACGGCTTTCCCGCGATCAGGTGTTTCAGGGTTGCGCCATCGAGAAACTCCATGGCGATGAACGACTGTTCGCCATATTTGCCGACCTCATAGATCGTGCAGATGTTGGGGTGGTTAAGCGCGGATGCGGCGCGGGCTTCGCGGCGGAAGCGTTCGAGCGCTTGCGGATCGCGCGACATTTCGTCGGGCAGGAATTTGAGGGCCACGAAGCGACCGAGTTCGGTGTCTTCGGCTTTGTAGACGACGCCCATGCCTCCGCCACCAAGTTTTTCAACGATGCGGTAGTGGGAGACGGTCTGGTCGATCACGGTTGGGCGGTCACTATTTTGCGATCACGAGCTTGATGGGATTCCCCGTAGTTGGGGTCGGTCCATCTTACGAAGGAGGGGATGCGCAGTCAATGAAGGTCGGAAATAGGTAGTGGTGCAGTTTATTTCTTCGGGCCTCGCGCCCTTTGCCGAAAGGGATTTTCAAAGCTTTTGACCGCAAAGGCCGGAAAGAAATTCCGCAAAGTTCGCGAAGAGGAACGAACACTCCGAAACTGTACTACCCGGAAATACAAGGAGCTAGAAACCAAGGTGAAGGTGACGAGTGAGAAGGTTAGTCGCCGCTGGCGTGGGTCTGGGTAGGCACGAGAACCAGCCGGGGGCGGGCTTCCGCCAAGCGCGGTTGCGAGGCGCGGCCGCAGGCCTGCAGGATGCCGAATACCAGGGCGTAGGCCGCGAAAACGCCGATTCCAACCGAAAGCGCTACCGTAACGCAGAGAATGAGAGGCATGAAGAGCGAAATCACGGTCAACCACCCTTATTGAATTGCAATAGTCAGATGCCGCAAGCTCGACTTTGGTCAACGCGGTTTCTTCAATTTACCCGCGTTTCCGCCCTCCGCTAGTGGCGACCCGGATGCGCCGGAGACGCCGACATAGTAAGATACGGAGTAGAGCTGTGCATCCCTACTGTCAGGCATCTCTGTAAACCTGTCGACATTACGGAAGGGCCATCCAGCCCGGATTTTCAGCCAATTACCAGATGGCTATTACCAGAATTTCGGTGCGCGGGGCGCGCCAACATAATCTTAAGAACATTGACGTTGAGATTCCGCGCAACACCCTGACCGTGGTCACGGGGCTGAGCGGGTCGGGCAAGTCGTCGCTCGCCTTTGACACGATTTATGCCGAAGGGCAGCGGCGCTACGTGGAGACGCTCTCGACCTACGCTAGGCAGTTCCTCGACCAGATGGAGCGCCCGGATGTCGATGCAATTGATGGACTTAGCCCGTCCATCTCGATTGAGCAGAAGACCACTAGCCGCAGCCCTCGTTCGACGGTCGGAACCATTACCGAAATCTACGATTATCTTCGCTTGTTATTCGCTTCCATCGGGGTGCCGCACTGTCCTAAGTGCGGGCAGGCGATTAGCCGGCAATCGGCTGAACAGATCGTGCAGCGGGTATTAACCCTGACGCCAGAAGACCGGGTGATGGTGCTGGCGCCGATCGTCCGCGGGCGCAAGGGCGAGTTCAAGAAGGAAATAGAGACACTGCTCAAGCACGGATATACGCGGGCGCGAGTGGATGGCGAAATCGTTAATCTGGAAGACGACCTGAATCTGGACAAGCGCAAGAATCACACGATCGAGGTCGTGGTGGATCGTCTGCTGGTGAAGCCGGGGATTGAGCACCGTTTGGAAATGTCGGTTGCGCTGGCGATGAAGTTGGCGGGAGGGTTGGTACAGGTTGCCGTGGTGGGCGGCGAGGAGCATCTCTACTCGGAGAAGCTGGCGTGTCCGGATTGCGGCATCAACGTTCCGCAGCTGGAGCCGCGTTCGTTCTCGTTCAACAGCATGTATGGGGCGTGTCCGGAGTGCCATGGACTCGGGAGCCGATATGACTTCGATCCGGCGAAGGTGATCACCGACTGGTCAAAGCCGCTGCTCGACGGTGGACTGGGGCCGGGTTCGGCGTCGCAGGGATTGATTCACAGTTTGCAGATCGTGGCGGCGGCGCACGGGATCGATTTGAATACTCCGTTTGAAAAGTTTCCCGAGAAGGTTCAGGATCTGCTGCTGAATGGCGAATCGGGGCGCGGGAAGACGGGCTTCCGCGGGATATTCGGATATCTGAAACAGAATCTGGAGGAGTCGTCGTCGGAAGGCTACCGCGATTGGCTGATGGATCATATGTCGGCGAGCGAATGTCCGGCGTGCCATGGAAAGCGGCTGCGGCCGGAGAGCCTTGCGGTGAAGGTGAACGGCATGTCGATCGCGGACTTTACGGCGCTGCCGATTTCGAAGGCCCTTGAAGTGGCTCGGGGAATCAAGCTCGCGGGACGCGAAGAAAAAATTGCAGGGCGTGTGATGCATGAAGTGGTGGAGCGTCTGCAGTTTTTGAATGCGGTTGGATTGAATTACATTTCGCTCGACCGCTCGGCGGCGACACTCTCTGGTGGCGAAGGCCAGCGCATTAGGCTGGCTACGCAGATTGGCTCGAAGCTGCGCGGCGTTTTGTATGTGCTGGATGAGCCCTCGATCGGGCTGCATCATCGCGATAATGGCAGGCTGCTGACAGCGCTGGAAAATTTGCGTGATTTGGGCAATACCGTTCTTGTTGTCGAACACGACGAAGAAACCATTCGCAGAGCAGATTACGTGATTGATCTCGGGCCCGGAGCTGGACGGCATGGCGGCGATTTGGTTGCGCATGGAACGCCGGAGGAGATTATGCGCGAGCCGAACTCGCTGACCGGCGCTTATATTTCCGGCAGAGTGCAGATTGAGATGCTGGCAGAGCGGCGGCATGCAAACGGCGCTGGGCTGACGATTCTCGGCGCGAAAGAAAATAATCTTAAGAATCTCGATGTGACTTTTCCGCTCGGCGTCATGACCGTGGTTACCGGTGTTTCGGGTTCGGGCAAGTCGACGCTGGTGAACGACATTCTTTACCGCGCGCTGGCGCGGCAGCTTTACCGCTCGCGGGAAAAATCTGGCGAGCACAAGGCGATTGTCGGGGCGGAGAACATCGACAAGGTGATTCGCATCGACCAGTCGCCGATTGGACGGACGCCGCGATCGAATCCAGCGACTTATACGGGCGTGTTCACTGCGATCCGCGATATCTATGCCATGCTGCCGGAGGCGCGCGAGCGCGGCTACAAGCCTGGTCGATTTTCGTTCAACGTCCCCGGCGGAAGGTGCGAGGCGTGCCAGGGCGAGGGTCAGCGGCGCATCGAGATGAATTTTCTGCCGGATGTGTATGTGCTGTGTGAGGTGTGTGGGGGACGGCGATATAACCGCGAAACTTTAGCCGTGAAATATAACGGCAACTCGATTGCCGACCTGCTGGAGATGCCGGTGGCTGACGCGCTGCCAATTCTGGAAAATATTCCGCAAGTGAAGCAGAAGCTGCAGACGCTGGTGGATGTGGGGCTGGGATATATTCACCTTGGTCAATCTGCGGTAACGCTCTCGGGCGGGGAAGCGCAACGCATCAAACTAGCGCGCGAGTTGAGCAAGCGGCAGACGGGGAAAACTCTTTATCTTCTGGATGAGCCCACCACCGGACTGCACTTCGACGATGTGAAAAAGCTGCTCGACGTGCTGCATCGTTTAACCAATTTGGGCAATTCGATTGTGATCATCGAGCACAATCTGGATGTGATCCGTAATGCCGACTGGCTAATCGACCTCGGCCCCGAGGGTGGCGAAGAAGGCGGCCGCATCGTGGCGCAAGGCACTCCCGAGCAGGTGGCGAGGGTGAAGAAGTCGTATACCGGGCAGGCGCTGGCGGGGTACTTTGCGGGGAACGGGAAGCGGAGCGCGTAGCTCTATTAATGCTTGACGTTATTAACGATACTCGTTAAACTGGCTAGAGTGATCAAGACCTTCGCGGGCAAGAATACGAAGGAATTCTGGGACACAGGCAAGAGCCGGGGAATGCCTCCGGCGAACCTGCGGAGCGTTGCCAAGAAGAAATTGGCCATCCTTCACTCGGCCGGGAGATTGGAAGATTTGCGGATTCCTCCCGGCAACCGTCTGGAGCCGTTGCAGGGCAAACGGCGCGGTCAGCATAGCATCCGGCTGAACGACCAATTCCGCGTTTGCTTCGTCTGGCTGGGCGGCGACGCCTATGGAGTAGAGATTACGGATTACCACTGAATGGGAAGGCGACTGTGATCAAGAATGAAGCGCCGGCGGGATGGGCGGTGCATCCGGGAGAAATTCTGCGCGAGGAGTTCCTGGAGCCGATGGGCATCTCCGCTTATCGCTTGGCGGTGGAGTTGCGTGTTTCTCCTCCCACGGTTAACGACATTGTTAGGGAAAAGCGCGGAATTACGCCAGAGATGGCGGCCCGCCTGGCCAAGTATTTCGGAACCTCCGAGCAGTTCTGGCTGAATCTGCAGGACGCCTTCGCGGTTCATCAGGTTCGAAAGAAATACTCGAAGGAACTCAAGGCGATCCGGCCCCTCTCTACGGTGGTAGCGCGATAACGACCACGCAAGAAGGATATTTTGTCATCACCCGACAATTCGCAGTTTGCCCCGCAGCCTCTGAATAGCGAGCCGCAGTTCGCCCCGCCGATTACCTATTCGCTTCCGCCCCCCGACATTCAGCCGACCGCACCCGCGCCTAGAGCTGGCGAAAATCCAGTCTGGTCCGGTTGGGATGTGCTGCAGATTGCCGGGCTTACGCTCCTCATACTTTTTCTGTCGCAACTTTTCGTTGTGATGGGAGCGCGGCATTTTATTTTTCGTCATGAGAGCTGGGTCGATGTGGCGCAGAAGCCCTCTCTGGCGCTGCTTTCCGAGTTACTAACGTATGCCATCGTGGCGCTCTATATGATTTTGCTGATCACGGGCAAATATCATGCGCGCTTTGGGCAGGCCATGCGGTGGAAGTGGCCGGGCGTTGCGGGAGTGAGTTTTCTGGGGCTTGGCGTGCTCATGCTTGCCTTCGATGCCATGGCGCGTTTTCTGCCAATGCCGAAGAGCACGCCATTCGATCAATTCTTCGCGCATCCTTCCGACGCTTATTTGACGGCGATCTTTGCCGTCACTCTAGGTCCTCTGATGGAAGAGCTTTTCTTTCGCGGATTTCTTTACCCGGTGCTGGCGCGGCGGATGGGGGCGTTCTGGGGAATTGTGCTGACGGCGCTGCCGTTTGGATTGATCCATGCCGTGCAGTATGGGTATGCGTGGGGCGCGGTGCTGATTATTTTCATGGTCGGATTGGTTCTGACTACCGTGCGGGCGCTCACCAAGTCGGTGGCCTCGAGTTTTCTGGCGCATGTTGGGTACAACGGGACATTGATGGTGTTGGCCGCTGTGGCTACCGACGGCTTCCGGCATATGGATAAGGCGGGAGTGCTCGTTCTGAAATTCAAGTGTCCATGACACGTGTGCCGCACACTTTAGCGCGTGGTATCGATGGTATAAGCCAAAACCAAGTTCCCTCGCTTTGCTCGGGATGACATCTTCGGAAGAAGATGCTTGTCGGGAACTGTTGACGCACCCGTACTAAACAACGGTAATCTGCTGGCGCAGGTCGGGGGCGAAGAGGTTTTTGGGGATCATGGCGTGAACTCCGCGAACGATGTCGACCACCTGCGTTACCCGGAAGCTCACAGCGATGCTGCATAACGCATAGGCGTCGGGTTTGGTGAGACCGGCGTGTGCGGCCAGGAAATTGATTGCGTTGCGCGCGGCCATGGTCATCGCTACGTTCAGGTCTTTATCCAGTCCTAAGGTGATCCAGTGGGTCGCGGTCTCGGCCACCGGCCAAGAAAAATTCTTCTGCTTGTGCAGCACGACTTGAATGCGCAGTTCCTGCATGCGCGTTTCCAGGGCGGAAAGGTTGATTTCACCATCGCCCTGCACGGCGTGGGAATCGCCGGTGAAAATCAGCGCTCCCGGTTTCCAAACGGGGATGAACATGGTCGAGCCTTCTACCATTTCGCTTAAATCAGTGTTGCCGCCGTGCGGGCCGGGAGGAACGGAACTGGTGACGCCCGGAGTCAGCGGCGGATAGTAGCCATCCGGTGGCGCCACTCCCAGCGTGCCCTGGAAAGGTTTGAGCGGCACGTGGATCTTGGAGTTGAACTCGGCGGTCATGTTGGGCAGGTCGAGCTTCAGATATTTCACCTGGCCTTCGGGAAAATCCTGGGGCAGCAGACCGGTGCCAAGCTGGCCGGGATTGTTGAAGACCGCTCCCCAGTCGAAGGGAAGAATGCGCTTGTAGCGGATTTCCAAGACGTCGCCCGGTTCAGCGCCATTAACGTAAACGGGACCGATGATCGAGTGCGGACCGTGCCCTGGATTGCTGACGCGCAGCTTCGCCAGAGTCTCGATGGGGACACCGGGCTGCATCTGGTTCAGGAAATGCGACCAGGTATTGGGATAGCTGATGGTGTCGCCGGAGTCGATTTTCAGGATGGGATCGAGGGTGGTGTCGTAGACCCCGAGGCGCACGGTTTTATCGTTGCTTTCGACGATATGAACGCGGCCCTGATCACTTTTATCTTTGTCGTTGCTATCGTGATCTTTGTTTTTCTTTGCCGCCGCAGATTTTGCGCCGGTGATTTCGTCGAAAGAATCCGTTGCGCGTGCGACTTTGGTGAACCACGGGCCAATGCCGGCCAACGCTCCCATGAAGCTGCTGGCGCGGAGCAGCCGCCGGCGCGAACGGCCGCGTGCTGTCAGGAAGCCGTCGAGTTGGTCTTGGTTGATTTCTTCGGCGTGGAGCAGTCGGTCCGCGGCTGTTGGAGTGACAGCAGCGTCTTTGATGTCTTCGCGGAAAACGCCCGTGCCTTGCACTTCGCCGCATCCGAATAGGTTTCCGCAGGCGTGAGGGTGGGAGTGAGGCTGGCTGGGCTGGTCTTGCGGGCCTTCTAGAATGTCAGACACGGTTGCCTCCTCAATGCATAAGGGAAGAAGAGTTTCTGTGAATAGCCGGAATTCAGAAACAGAAGGGCATTATAGCTTGCGCAGGACTACCCTGGCTGGATTCGCGGGCAGGAGTGCCCGCGCCACACAACCGAAAGCTACTTTATGGTGACCGTCAGAAGCTGCGCGCCGCTGACTACGTAGTCCAACGGAGCAGTGGCGGTTTCGTCGACGTTTGACTCGCCGCTGACCACCATTTCCTGATTGCCGCGCATACCGTCCATCACATTCATGATCGAAATCGGTAGAGTCGGCATCACTTTGTCTGCGACGCGGGCTTCGGGGTCGGCTTCGAGCAGCGACACGTAAACGCGGTTGTTGGAGTGCTCTTTGTTGAGCAGCGAGATGGTGGAGGCGAGATCGAGTTTGCGTCCGAAGGCGGGAGAACCGTGGCCGATGCGGTCGAGGGTTTCTCCGTCGCTGACCAGGATGCGCAGGGTTCCTTTGCTCGCCGAAGTAGGAATCTTTACCGGAATTTGCTGCACGATGCGTTCGCCGCGATAGGGAGCGAGCACGGTTTCGAGCATTACTTCCTGGCCCGGGCGGGCTTCGGTAACATCGGTGCGGGCGCTCTCGAGCCGCGCCCAGCGGCGTTCGCGGACCAAATCGAAATCCAGATTTACCCCAGCAATTGCCGGGGCGTTATAGGGATTGTCGTAGATGCGGCCGAAGCGTTCGCCGAGCGAAATGGCGGCCTGCATAGCAGCCGGTTGCGCACCTTCAGAGGGCGCGAACATATTGCGCATGGTGACTTCAGGAAATCCCTTTACGCCGATGCTTCCGGCGAGCCGGTAAGTGATCTCTTCGCCGAACTCGTTTACGCCGTGGAGTGCGTTAAAAACCGTGACCATGAGGGCAACTGGCGTGAGCTTCGGATTGTTCAGCACTTCGTAGTGAAATTGCTTGACCCCGGTGCTGCTGTGAATGTTGAGCGTGACCGGAATCATTTCTGGTTGGCGGTTGAAGACGCCCATGATGCCGGTGTGTCGATCCTGAACAAAGGTGCCGACTGGCTCGGTAGTGTTAACGATCTTGAAGGCGTTCAACGGCGAAGGCAGCGTGGCCAGGACTTCCGCTTTATTCATCGGCAGATCGACAGAACCGAACTGGAGGAGCGGATGGCCGCAAGCCAGCAGGCGTTGCGGATCGAGGTAGGTGACGGTGCAGGTGGCTTCGATATCCATGTCACCGCGAACGAGAATTGCGCTGATGGCGGAGCCGGGCTCAAGCGGCTCGGGTTGTTTATCATCGCTCACTGAGCCTGCGCCCATGACCGGGACGATTCCGGCCGCGCCGAGTTGCCCTGAGAAAAGCTGGACGGCCTGTTCGGAAAATCCGTTGAAGACCAGCGGGGTTTCGATGGGCTTAAGGTAGTTGGCGAAATTCTGGACCGAAGAGCTGAGCGGAGAACTTTCTCCGGGTGAGGCCGTCTTGCCGGCAACGGCGTCTACCGCTGGTCTGATTGCGGCGCTCTCTTCGGCGGGAGACCGATCAAGCGCGCTGATCTCGAGCATATCGGCGATGGGAGTAACTCCGGCGATGGGCTCTTTGGAAAATTCGCCGATCCGGAAGGCGAGTGCGCCGGCGAGTTTGCCATCGATATATACCGGGCTGCCGCTCATGCCTGCCACGACGCCTGTGTACTCAACTTTTTGGCCGTGCAAGCGCACCAGAATAATGTCGCCCTTGGGGCCGTTGACGTTATGCAGCACGCCGAGAACTTCCACGTCCATGGACTCGGGCTTTACGCCTTGGAATACGGTGTAGGCGACGCCGCGCATTCCGGTGTGAATCTGGCTGACGGGGATGATCGGCGGATTCTGCGCGGTCGACGCGGCGGGGATCGATTGCGCGAGCAACAGGGTAGGGAAGAAAAGGCTAACAGCGAGGAGTGCGAAAAGCGATTTTTTCATGAACCAAAGCCCGGCAGAACCGAAGCGTTCCGCCTATACAGAATTAGACTTCGCCCGGTCGTAAGTAGTTGCCAGGAGGGGAACTTGCTGGGAGCCAGGCAAAACATCCCAATGGCGAATCCTTGCGTCTATACTAGCACATAGGATTTTCGCTCTTCACGATCTTTATTAGGTTTTTCCAGAGGTTTCGCATGGTTGCCGAACGGAAGGACATGACCCCGCGATCGAGATTTCGAATAGTGAGTTCTTTGCTGGTAGTGGCAGCTTTGGCGCTGCTCTTTACCGCTGCAGGTCGACTTTTTGCGCAGGATCAAACGCAAAGCCCGCCGCAGAGCTCTGCTCAGGATAATGGAAAGCCTAAGCAAGAAGCGCCGCCAGAGGCCGGCGGGCCTACGGACAATATGGGTCCGTACGCCATTCCAAAGAAAAGTACGGAGGCGCCACCGCTGCCTCCGCCGGCGACGACACCGAAGGTCGAGGGTCTGCCGGATTATTCGATTAAGGTGAACGTCCCCCTGGTGAATGTCGATGTGATGGTTACGACAAAAAACGGGCAGTTCGTCCCCGGACTGAAAAAGGATAACTTTCGGCTGTTCGAAGATGGGTCGCCGCAGCAGATTACAAACTTTAATATCAGTAAGGCGCCGATCACCGCAGTGCTGTTGGTGGAATTCGCGGACACGAATTACCGTTTCATGCTGGATGCTTTACAGGCATCGTATGCCTTTGCCAACACGCTCACTAAAGACGACTGGGTTGCCGTCTCCTATTACGACATGAATCCGCATATCCTCGTCGACTTCACGCAGGATAAGAAAGCTGTTTATGGTGCGTTGAACGAGCTGCGAATTCCTGGCTTCTCCGAGACGAATCTTTTTGACGCCTTGTATGACACGCTGGATCGCCTGGACCGAGTAGAGGGGAAGAAGTACATCATTCTGATTACTACCGGGGTCGATACGTTCAGCAGGCTGACGCTCGACAAGATTACCAAGAAGGTCAAGGATACGAAGGATGTCACCATCTTCCCGATCGACGTGGGGCAGATAGCGCGGATCTTACATGACGCTCCGCGCCGTGGATTGGGCATTCCCGTGGATCGAATGGATTATCTGCAGGCTGATAACGAAATGCGGACTTTCGCCGCCATGACTGGAGGTCGCGCGTACTTCCCCCGTTTCGCAGCGGAGTACGGCGAGGACTTCCAAGACATTGCGAACGACATCCGAAATCAGTATTCGCTCTCCTATCATCCCACGAATACTAAACTGGATGGAACCTATCGCAAGCTGAAGGTGCAAGTGGTGGCGCCGGACGGGGGTCCACTGAAGGTGAGAGACCAGAAGGGCAAGGATCAGAAAATCGATGTCGTCGCGCGTGATGGATACACGGCGAAGCATACGGTGGATTAAAGCCAGTATCTGGTACTCAGTACCTAGTAAAGAAGAGGCGATTCGATACAGGGCATCAGAAACTGTCGCCTGGCTAAATCCCGTGAAATAAACTTTCCAGCAGAAAAAACATTCCCGCGCCCACGAATACCAACAGAGCCATTTTCATCGCCGGCTCTTTGTTGACTTCCGGGATGAGGTCTGAGGCGGCCACATAAATCGTGACGCCGGCCGATAGCGGCAGGCCCGCGCTGACGTGATGGCGAAATAACGCCATGGTGAGGACGCCGGCCAGCGTCGCACCTCCTAAAATGATGGACGCGCCCCAAGCCGCACCGCGGCTGCGTCCGCTGGCTAACATTACCGAACTCACGGTGAAACCTTCGGGGATTTTGTGCAGGAAGATAGCCAAGAAAATCAACCAGCCCAGCGAGTTCGAAACCAGAAATCCAGAGGCGATGGCGATGCCGTCAAAAAAGGTGTGGATGATCAAACCAAGCAGGACGGAAAAACCACTGTGCGAATGCATAAACTCATCGGTATGCGTTTCTTCACCGAAGTGAAAGTGCGGCGTGACCGTGTGTTCGAAAAAATGGGTGATGAGATAACCGAGAAGAATGAGAACCGCGGCGCTTCGTCCGCGCAGCGCCAGGCTTTCGGGGACCATCTCCATAAGCGCCGTCGCCAGCATGAAGCCCGCGCCTAACGCTACAAAATAACGCAGGTAGCGCCGCTCCCAGCTGCGCTGCACGATGATCGCGCCGCCGAAAACATTGGCGGCCGCGGCGGTGAGGCCGAGCAGGATACTGATGAGAATCGGGCTCATTGTCGGTGGCGAGGATGATATCAGAGACATTTCACCACAGAGTCACAAGGACACTGAGAAAACCAATCCTTTCTTTTCTCTGCGCCTCCAATCCCTGTGGTGAAAAAAGTTATCCCGAGTGCCTAATGTGCATCACGTCGCCGTCCTGCACAATGTAGTCTTTGCCTTCGAGGCGAAGCGTGCCTTTGGCGCGGGCGTTGCCTTCTGAACCCGCTTCCAGCAACTGGTTCCAGCGGATGGTTTCGGCGCGGATGAAGTGTTTTTCCAGGTCTGAGTGAATCGCTCCTGCGGCTTCCTGTGCGCGCGAATTTGCTGGGACTTGCCAGGCACGGCATTCGTCTTCGCCGGCGGTGAAGAAGGAGATCAGGCCGAGCAACTTGTACGTGGTGCGAATCAAGCGCACCAGGCCGCTTTCGGTGAGTCCGTAGCTGGAGAGAAATTCGGCGGCATCGGAATCGCTCATTTCGGCGAGTTCGGCTTCGACCTTGCCGCAAATCGCCGTGGCCGCGGCGTTCGGGCGCGCGGCAATTTCCGTCAGCTTGTATTTGCCTACAGCTTCTTCGAGTTCTTTACCGAGTTCGGTCGACTCGCCGATGTTGAGCACATAAAAAATCGGCTTCTCACTTAAGAACATGAAGCCCTTGATGCGTTTCTTGTCTTCGGCAGACATCTCCATTTCGCGGAGGGGTTTGTCGGATTCCACCTGAGCCTTGGCGCGCTTGAGCAGCTCGAATTCCTTTTCGAGTTCCGCCGTCTTCATCTTCTTCAAATCTTTTTCCAGGCGTTCCAGTCGCTTTTCGATCTGGCCCAGATCGTTAACCAATAGATCGAATTCAACATTTTTGATGTCGCGCAGGGGATCGATTTCGCCGGTGTGCGGTACGGAAGGATCGTCGAATACGCGGACGACATGAGCGAGCGCATCCACGTTTCGCAGATGGGCCGCATAGGCGCTGTCTTTTAGCGCCTCCTGTCCGATGGCGCCGACGTCAACGTATTCCACCGAAGTGTGCGTGAGTTTCTTCGGGTTGTAGAGCGCGGCGAGGCGGTCGAGGCGGTCGTCGGGAACTTTGGCGACGCCGATGTGAGCTTCGCGCGGGTTAGCGCGCGCCTGATCCGAGAGATTGGCTTTGGTGAGAATGCGAAACAGCGATGTCTTGCCTACCTGGGGCAGGCCGATGATGCCGGTTTTCATAAGAAAGCTTCTAGCTACTGGCTCCTGGATTGTGTGGATGCGACGCCGGGGTGTGCAGAGTGAATGCGTACTGCAGCTTCAGCAGTCGTCGGGCAACCTTTCAGGATAAATGATCGGGAGGAGATTGCCCAAATGGGGAGGGAGTGATGCAGCCTCTGTAAAGAGCCAAGAGCATTTAACCGCGAAGCGCGCCAAGGCATCGCGAAGTGCGCGAAGAAGGCAAAGCGCACCACTGACGGCTTTCCTATACGAACCGGCACTCGAGTGGGCAGTTGAAATACTGGGACAGGCTCTCGGCTTCGATCTCAATTTCGTTGCGCCTGGGACGCGTGAGTTTGCCGAAGGGAGCGATTTCTACGAACAGCTTCCTGTTTTTCGCTTGGTGAGACCAAACTCCAACAATCTCGCCGTCGATGAGCACGACCGGCGAGATCCAGGCCTGGTTGCGGTAGACGCGCTTGTAATGTCTCGCACTCAGCAGATGTTCTTTCTCTCGATGGGCGAGAAGATAAGTGTCGAAGCTGGGCAGCAGGCGGATGCAGGTTTTTCCGGCGGTGGTTTTGTTTAGGGCAGCAACATCCTTAGCTAATAAAAAGCGTTTTTTATTCTCAACGGAAATCTCCGCAAGTTCGGATTTGAGCAGAGGCGGAATCTGTTTTGCTTCCGGCATGGTAATACCGGCCCAGTGGGCAAAATCGGCGGAGGTCGCAGGGCCGTAGGCGCTCAAATATTTGCGGAAGAGGGCACATTGGGCTTCGGCGACAGGGATGGTCGTCAGCTTGAAATCCGGCAGCCAGTGATCTACGCGGATGAAATTCACTTCTTTGCTCTCGCCGCTGCCGTAGCAGATCAAGCCTTCCGCAACTGGCAGGCGGAGGATGCTCCAGACTTTTTCCATCCACGCGAGGACGCGCTTGCTGGCTTTGGGGCGAATGGCAGCATGAATCGCAGCCCTGCCGAGCGGACCTTCGGACAGCGCGTTCATGATCAAGGCAGTTAAGGCATCGGCTTCTTCGCGGTCAATGTCGAACTTCGCCATGATGCGCAGCGCGCCTGCGAGCCGGGATGGTTTTACCGCAGCGATATACAACTCGAATTCATCGGTCGGGATGATGTGTAGGGTCTGGCGCATCAGCGAAGTCTTGATCAGCGTGCGCGTTTTCCAGAGGGCGTCTTCGATCTCAGTGCGAGTGAGAGCGTGATTGCGCGTCCAAAGTTGAAGATATGCGGAGGACATCACCTGTGCTTGAACGCCGCAGATGTCGCGACAGATGGTGACCGCATCGGCGAGTTTTTTATCTTGAAAATGATGACGTTGCAGCCGGAACGCGGCGACGGTCTTGTTTGAAATTGGAGATGAAGTTTTGCCCATATGGCTGCGTCTGGCGATGAATCATAGAAGAATGGCGATCTCGGAACAAATTGGGTTGAACACACAGCGGATTGGGTAGTTCAAATAGGTGAATTGCATTCGCTACCTTCTGGTTGTATGAATGGACGGCTCGGACCAGCACGACCAGCTGCGCAACGGAGAGCGGCATGGCGATTCACCCGAAAGAAGAAGTTTTTTCTGCCCTCGATGACGAAGTTTTCGGCACCGGCTTTCTTCCTCATCCTTTGCCGAAGTACCGCGTGCCGAAGCATGAGACTGACCCGACGGCGGCATATCAACTGGTGCACGACGAACTTTTGCTCGACGGCAATTCGCGGCAGAACGTGGCGACTTTCTGCCAGACGTGGGTTGAGCCCGAGGTGCGCAAGTTGATGGATGAATGCCTCGACAAGAACATGATCGACAAGGACGAGTATCCGCAGATGGCGGAGCTCGAGTCGCGCTGCGTCCACATGCTGGCCGATTTGTGGAATTCGCCAGATGCTGCGACGACGATTGGTTGTTCGACTACTGGATCGAGCGAAGCGGCGATGCTCGGAGGCTTGGCGATGAAGTGGAGATGGCGAAAGCGGCGCGAGCGGGCCGGAAAAGCGACTGGAAAGCCTAACCTGGTTTGCGGTCCCACACATACCTGTTGGCCAAAGTTTGCGAAATATTTTGACGTGGAGCTTCGCCAGATTCCGTGCGAAGGCAGGCGGTTGCTTATGTCACCGGAGGAAGTTGTGAAGCGATGCGATGAAAACACGATTGGAGTAGTGGCAACGCTGGGTGTGACTTACACGCTGCAGTATGAGCCGGTGCAGGCGGTGTCCATTGCGCTGGATGATCTGGAAGAGGAGCACGGACTGGATATTCCGATGCACGTAGATGGAGCGAGCGGTGGATTTATTGCGCCGTTTATCCATCCCTCGGTGCGGTGGGATTTCAGTATTCCGCGGGTGCGGTCAATTAACGCCTCGGGGCATAAGTTTGGCCTGGCGCCGCTGGGCTGCGGGTGGGCGATCTGGCGGGAGGCGCAGGATCTGCCGGAGGAATTGATCTTCAATGTAAAGGTGCTGGGCGGCAACATGCCGACGTTCGCACTCAATTTTTCGCGTCCGGGCGGGCAGATTGTGGCGCAGTATTACAACCTGATTCGTCTGGGACACGAGGGCTATAGGCGCATCACGCAAGCCTGCGCCGATGTTGGCGCGTGGTTCGCAGACCAGGTAAAAAAGCTGGAAGTGTTCGATCTGATCTACGACGGGCGCGGAGGAGTTCCGGGGTGCACCTGGACGATTCGCAAAGGCGTGGATCCCGGCTTCACGTTGTATGACCTCGCGGATCGCTTGCGGGTGAAGGGATGGCAGGTGCCGGCGTATCCCGTGCCCGCGAATCGGACTGATCTGGTGGTGCAGAGAGTTTTGGCGCGGCTCGGCCTGAGCCGCGATCTGGCGGGACTGCTCTTTGAGGATCTGGAGCGGGCCGTGCGGCATTTCGAGAAAAATCCCGCGGCCAAATCTGTTTCCAGGAAAAGTGCGGGCGGGTATCACCACAATTAGAAATTCAAACCACAAAGACATTTCAACCACGAAGGGCACGAAGGTCCACGAAGTAAGAACATCTATATTTTGCTTTTTCGAATCTGTTTTATTCCTCTGTCGCACATTCGAGCGAACCAATTCCAGCGAACATAAAGGCGGTCGCCACAAGGTGTGACTAGACGCGTTGCGCGCGGCATTCTACTCTCGCTCCCGTCGTCACCAACAGAAGGAGGTCAGGACAATGGCGGACCAAGAGAGCGAACTGGAGTTGGAACTCGAAGACGAATTCGAGGGCGAGCTCGAAAGCGAAGATGAGGGTGAGGGTGAAGGATGGCTGGGCGCCCTTGGCAACATCGCCGGCGGCCTGCTCGGCGAAAGCGAAGATGAGTTCGAGGGCGAAGGCGAACTCGAGGATGAGATGGAGGGCGAAGACGAGATGGAGGGCGAAGGATGGCTGGGCGCGCTCGGCAATATTGCCGGCAGCCTGCTCGGCGAGAGCGAAGACGAGCTCGAAGCCGAAGATGAATTTGAAGACGAGACCGAGGATTTTTCCTTCGGCGGTTTCCTGAAGAAAGCTCTACCGGTTCTCAAGAGCGTCGCCAAAGTGGCGGCGCCGATTGTGGGCACCGCGATTGGCGGTCCGATCGGCGGCAAGCTAGGATCCCTGGCGGCAGGCGCGCTTGGCGAAGGCGAGTATGAAGACGAAGACGAGGGCGAGGGCGAGTTCGAGGACGAGGGAGAATCCGAGTCCGAAGTAGCGCATGAGATCGCCTCGCACGAATTGACGCACAACGAAGCGGTCGCCGAAATGATGGCCGAAGCCGCTTCCACGGAAGCCCACGAAGGCGAAGCGGAGGCCATGGTTGGAGCGGCCGTCGCTACAGTGATCTCTCCCCGGGATCGCAGAGCGTTGCGCCGCATTCTGCCGCATCTCACGCGCGGAACCGCGATCCTTACACGGATTCTGCGCCGCCGCCGCAGCACGCGGGCCGGAGTTCGCGCCGTGCCGACCATCATGCGCCGCACCGTGAAGAGCCTGAAGCGGCAAGCCGCCAAGGGTATGAAGATCACGCGACGGCGGGCGGGACGTACGGCAGCGAAACAGATTCGCCGTGTTCTAGGCAATCCGAAGGCTGCCGCTTCGGCAATCCGGCGCAACATCCGGGTGAGCCGTGCCTACAAGCGTCCACGCCATATGCGCCGGCGTTTTTCGGCACGCCGCCGTCGCAGCGCGTTGCGCTAACCCAAACATCTCGCTAGGTGCGAGCACTTTTCGCAGGAGGATTCGTCATGGCATATGAAAGCGAATTGGAACTCGAAGACGAGTTCGAAATGGAACTCGAAGACGAGACGGAAGACGAACTGGAAGATGAGATGGAGATGGAGGACGAGCTCGAGGGCGAAGGCTGGCTCGGAACTCTCGGCAACATTGCGGGAAGCCTGCTCGGCGAAAGCGAAGGCGAAGACGAGTACGAAGGCGAACTCGAATCTGAGGATGAGTACGAGGATGAGGTCAGCCCCATCCGCAAGATCTATCCAGACGCCATGATGGAACATCTGGGCGAACTCGCGGCCGAAGCCGAGAGCGAAGACGAGGCGGCTGAACACTTCCTTCCGTTGATCGGGATGGCCGCGAGCAAGTTGCTGCCTGTGGTCGCCAAGGCGGTCGCTCCCATGGCGAAGCGTGCGCTTCCTAAGATCGCCCGGGCGCTGACGCGGGCGACGCCGAAGCTCACGCGCGGAATTGGCAAGGTCGCCAAAGTGCTGCACCGCAATCCGCAGACGCGGCACCTGCTGCGTGCGGTGCCCGGCATTGCCCGGCGCACGGTTGGGCACCTTGCACACAAAGTGGCGCGAGGCGGCCATGTTACGCCGCGTACCGCCGTCCGCACGCTGGCGCGGCAGACCCGGCGCGTGCTGGGCACGCCGCAGCACCGGGTGCAGGCGCTCCGCCGGCATAACCATTTGGAACGCAAGTTCCACGGACACGTCGGGCGGGGAATCGTTCGTCCGCATGTAGGTTACGGACGCGGGAGGCGACTTGTTGGACAGCGCTACGGTCGAGCTGGTTATGGAGTGCCGGCAATGGCAACTGGCGGACCAGGTATGGTTCGCGCAGGTTCGCGCGGAGTTGTTGGGCCACGCGCTGCCGGCCGAGCTGGTGTTCGATCTGGTCGAGTCGTCGGCGGTCAGTGTACGTGCCCAACTTGCGGCACGACGCCGGTCGGTGCGGCACCAGCTCCGGCGTATTGCCGGTGTTGTGGGCAGGTGATTCGATAACGCTGGCGGTTCTGAAAGCTGATTGGTGAGGTGAAGGACCATGGCCACGCTGGCCGAAATGTTGCCAGAAACAACGATGCGGAAAAAGCCGCCTGTGCGTATGCGCTCTCGCGCCGAAAGCAAAGCGGCTGACGTATTGTTGCCTTGGTTGCGGGCGCAATCGATCAATGTAACGCGACATGCCGCGGCCCTGCGTCCCTTCAAGCGCGAGGAGTTCGGTCCGGGAGCGTCAGCGCCCTCGGAGGGTCACATTCAATCGGTCAACAGCCTGATCACGAAATTGCGTGAAGGGCTGTTGAAGATGTCGGAGAACGTGCATGACGCGATTGGAGTCGCCATTGAAAAGCGCACCTCACGCCGGCTGGAGCGGGTGGTGGCGAGGAAGGATCGGGCTCATCGCTGGGTGCAGGGCATCGAAAAAATTTGGGATTTCTATTTCGAGCTCTTCGGCCAGCGGCAGGGAAAGTACGGCGATTGGCTCCTGAGTTGCGATCGCATCGCGATGGATTGTTATCAGGCCGCGTACACCGGATTGGGCACGGCGAGGTCTGTGCCGGCCCCACCGCCGTTCTGTTACATGAAGACGGGATTCGCTCCGGCGACGATCCGGCGCGGGATTCCGGTGCGGAAATTGGGAAAGCAATTGAATCCGTTTCCGCTGGTGCAGTTGCCCTATCACCGGCTGGTCAATCCTTGGACGCTGGGCGCGGTGATGCACGAGGTCGGCCACAATCTGCAGAGCGATCTTGGGCTGAATAAGGATATTCCGCGCCAGGTTGGATTGCGGCTGCTCAATGGCGGGATGGGACGTTCGGTGGCAAAGGTTTGGGTGCGCTGGAACCGCGAGATGTTCGCCGACATGATTGCGCTGCTGCTGGGCGGTCCTGAAGCGGTTGGTTCGCTGATGGATGTGATTGGGCGCGCGCCGGGAGCGGTGTTCTACTTCCGGCCGAAGGGACCGCATCCGATCCCGTATCTTCGGCTGCTGATCAGCGCCGAGATGTTGCGGCGCATGGGATTTGAAGCGGAGGCGCAACAATACGCGCGGGCATGGACTCGCATTTATCCGAATCCGCATGCCGGTTCAATTCCGAAAAAAGTGCTGGCGACTTTTCCCAAGGCTTGCCGGATAGCGGTGGATGCCATGTGTTACCGGCCGTATCCATCGCTGGGAAACAAGAGCCTGTCGCAGGTGGTGCGGTTTGAAAAAAAGGATCAGAAGATGATCGAAGAAGCGGCGCGCCGGGTGGCGGCGGGAGTGGATCCGGGGATTATTCCTGAGCGATTTTTGATTGGAGCGGCGCGGTACGCACTTAACAAGCGGCTGGCGCGGCCAGGAGTGATCACGAAAAACTTTTACCAGGAACTGGTGCGGAGGTAGTTGTGGCGCTGGAAGCAACATTTCGCGAGCTGTCGAATCAGCTTCATAAGCTGCACGACGCGCTGGACGCGTTAAATGTGACGCTGGGTGACGAGCCCGAGGCCGGCGGGTCGGCGCTCGCGGATGGTTTCGAAAACATCGTGCTTGATTTGATCGGAATTCTGCATCAGGGGCGAAGAGCGGCGTTGAATGCTCGAAGAGCAGTTGCGCCACCCATGGATATCGACCGGGCATCACGGTCGCTGGCGAATTGCCAGGACCGCTTTCACCAGATCGAGCAAGAGTTCGCCAACAATCTGGTGTCCTACGAGAAGCTGCGAGAACTGGCCCGGCTGGGAACCGAGCGTGGAGAACAGTGGCGGCTGTGGGCGAACAGCGTGAAGCTCGGAATCGAGCAATGCCAGCCATGCCTGCACGAAGCGAGTAAAGCGCTTGCTGCCGGCTGGAAGGAGCTGGTGGAACACGGAGGAAAAACCTCGATTTCCATCCGCACCGAGAACCTGGGGCAAAAGATTTTTGCGCAACCCAAAGATATGGTGGGCAGCTCCTCAACCTGAATGGCAGCTGAGCTTGGGATTTCAATATTGGATTCGGAGGCACTTATGGGGGAAATGGACAAGATCAAGAAGGCCATTAAGAAAGGCGAAGAGGAGATTGAGGAAGTGTTTACAGGCGAGAAGCCAAGCGAGGATGGAAACGTGCAGCAACCTTCAGATACTGGCAATGCGGTCAATAATCCGCCTAAAGGTTTTGATCGAGACGGCGACCGTTTGTACGTGAAGTTCTTCGACGACTCCAGTCTGGCGCCGGTTTTGATGGACGATGACGCGGCGCTCCAGATTCAGGCATCCGTAGGCAAGGAAGCAGTTTCCGCGCCGGCCAGCTTGAAAACAGAAGATGAGGGACGCGGCCAGTATGTCTCGTTGAATAACTTTCTGAAATTGGTGACTCAAAAGCTTGCCGATAAGGACCAGGAGACAACCTTACTTGCGACAGTGGCTTTAACAGCGGGAGCCACGGTAGGCTGCGCCCGCTATGCGCCTGCGCAGGTTGCGTATCAAATGAATCTGGTCCGGAAAGATGGTACGTTTCGGCTGGCAGAGGCCTGCTGTAACCGCATTCCGATTCCAGTCACCAAGCTTGCAGATACCTGCGTCATACGATTTCGTGCCTGGGACGCCAGCAAGGTTGACTTTATTGAAAACGCAGAGGCCTTTCGCAGCGATGTGAAATGGACCATCACCGCGGTGCAGACGGCTTTGCCGCCAACGCCTTCGACAGGCTCCACAGGTAGCAGCGCGGCTACGCCTGCGACAACAGTTGCGGCTACTTCGACATTTCAGCCCTGGACCTCTTCCGTTACAAGCGAGGAGGGAGTTGGAGAGATCTTCGAAGTACCGCTGAATCAGCTTTACCAGATCGTCGCCGAAACACAACAAGGCTACTGCGTCTGCGAAGGGCAGGCGATGCAGTACCGCTATATCTGCTGCGAACGGGCGGTAGAGATCGAGCAGTATTTCAAGCCATGCGGCGTGCGCGGGGTGCGCACAGCAATATTTATTCCGCAGAACTGCCAGGTCGATCGTTGGGGAAATGGCAGGACGGTGAACGTTGGGGGCATGGACTTAACCATCGGAGAGAACGGGATTTTGAACATTCCCCCGACCCTCGAAGGTGCGGTGCTCACTTTGAGCGCGCCGAACGTGACATTCACGCCGGCCGCACTCGACGCAACGAAGAACGCGCCGACGGTCACCACCTTCACGGTCACGGAACAGGCCGTGTTGGCGAGCGGACGGACCGTGCAGGCCCGCTTTGTCGATCAGACCAACACTCCGTTTGTGCGCCGGCCCATCTGGGTGCTGTTGCCGAACGGCGACGAGATTCAACTCGAGACCGACGACCAGGGATATTTTGAAGCTCCGGTAGGTAGCCAGGTATACGCCAGGGAAGATGCGTGGGGAGCTCCGACCGAGCCCGTGATGGTCAGTTAGCTGAAAACGATTTTGACCGAGGAGGAATGTCATGCCACCAGGAATTCTGTTGAGGGGAATGCGGGTAGCCGCGAAGACAGCGAAGAATCCATTGGCGGATCTTGCCGCCTACCCAATCCTTACGGAAGAAGTGGGATACCCGCCATCACCTCTTGCCACGCCATCCGGCGGCCGCAGTGGCGGCACTGGCGGCGGAGGCACATCGCTGGGTCAGACTGTCAACCGGGCCATGAGCGAAGTCCTGGGATGGAAGTTTAAAGACGGCGACACCAAGGGATTTTTGGGCGCGCTGACGCAATCGTTCACGTTGAAGGAGGTGGAAGGGCATATCGAATCCACCTGGACGCCGCGCACGTATGCAGCGCAGACCGACCTCGGTGGAACCATTACCGGCGCTCAAGCCAGCATCTATGCCCGCGGCCAGGAAGCGCTGGGACAATGTTTGCCGTTGCTCGATGGCCTTTACACGCTCGATCCTGAAGCCGACCAGGAAGATGTGACCGCTCTGAAGGCGGTTGTCAAAGGGCAACTCAGTGAACTGGTGAACGAACTTGCGTTTGCCAGTGGCCCCAGAATCTCGCGTGTGAATCAATACTTCACGCTGCTGCTGATGGATTCCGATTCCGGATTCAGCTTCCCGCCCCTGGTGACCGCCGATCCCGACAAGATCAAAGGCACGCTGGGAAATCTGCGCGACATCCTCGGCCTGAATTTCGAGACCCAGGATTTCGTGAACTCGGTGGTGGACGAACAGAACCTTTCGAACTACCGCATTTTGTCGGACTACGTGACATCGCTGGCCCAGAGCTGGATCAATAACATTCCGTTCCTTGGGCTGAATACGCCGAATCCATTCTTCGGTACGCAATTGGTGCTGCTCTCACGCCAGCTTTCGGTGGTGGCTGAGTTGGTGGATGAGGTGCGCTTCACCCTTGACTCGGTGTTCATTGGGCCGGCTGAGCGGCAGACCATCAAATTGAATTATCCGATGGGATCGGGACTGCAATCGATCTTCCTCGAGGATCTGCTCTCCTGGATCCATAACTTCTCGGCCGAAGAGGGCCCGAGACTGATCCAGGACGGCGGGAAGTTTGGGGTGCAGAACACCTTCACCCCGGTGGTCCGCGAACTGTTGAGCTTTGTGGTGAACGTGCCGAAGTTCCCGAGCCCGGGGAACCCGCTGCCTGCGGGGTTCTTTGCTCCGCGGGTGAAGATGGCGGTGCAAGATCTGATCGAACAGTTGCAGGCGCTCATCACGCTGGCCGCTCCGATCAAGCATGAGATCACTTCCGAGCCCGACTTTGGATTGCCGTTCCAGGTGGATTCGGTGGTGCCGGTGTTCTTGAGCGACCTGCCGCAGGGATCGAGCGCAACCTCGATTCCGGTGCAAGTGAGAGGGAATGGGTTCCAGGCGAATCCTGCGCCAACCGTTAAATTCGTCGGAGCGGGCGCGCTCACGGTACAAGGTGTCTATTTCCGCTCCGAGTCGCTGTTGCTGGTGCGGCTGAAGCGTGCGGCGATTGGGCCGGCGCTGCCGACGGGAATTTGGGACGTTACCGTGATCAATTCCGATCTGCAGCCAGCCACTGGCTTGACGCTCAAGGGTGGATTCACCGTCGGTCCGTAAGCAGCCGCATTTTGATGTTTCCCCCGGGCCATTGGGTCGGGGGCCAGGAACTAGATGTCGCACAGTAGCGAGGAGGGTCATCAATGGCGACCGAAAAAGATTATCAAAGCTTATATGACCGTATAGCGGCATTACGGGAGCAGGTAACGGGCAAGTTGTCGTCGGACTTGATCTCGAATCCGCAGCTCGCCGATGCGCTCACCAAACAGATTGATGACATGCTGGCCTCCGCGGTGGCAGCCGACGGCAAGATTCCGCCGCCGCCAGATCAGGGCTTGGCGTCTTTAGTCGGCGTTGGTCCGGAGGCCGCGAGCGAACTGGGCACGACGCGCATTCCAGCAGGCGTGGAGCCGTATGACGAGACCATTACCTCGGAACGGATCATGGCGGTCGGAGATATGTACTATCTCTGGCAGCATGAAAAGATCGGGGTTTTTCGCGCGGTGCAGAAGCTTCAGGAGTTGTTCAAGGCCGGCACGGTGCGGCTGTCGGCTGGCCCCGGGGCGTTCGCACTGTACCAGTTCGATCGACGCGATGTGCTGCGCTATACCAAACGGGACCGGTTGTCGGCTTACAAGCGAATCTTCGGATACGGTGGAGCGCCGGTTCCAACTGGCTCGCGGCCGAACTCGGATTTTCACAAGCTTTTCTCGCATTTTGTGCATCAGGTCACGTTGTTCTGGCGCGACAAGCGGATCTCCGATGTGATCCGTGAGCGAGCGTACGATCCGAGCTTTGGTTCGGTTGCTATTGTTCGCCGTGCCGGGTTGGATTTGCGCAATAACCTCAAGTGGCTGTCGTTCGGCCATTTGAACGTGCTGCGCGTGGAAGTGATGCAACTGCTCGAAGAGGCGTTCAAAATTCTCAATTCGCCGGACGTGAAGCGCTTATTCGGCGCCGATAGCTCGTGGGATGTGGTGGAAGAAATTTTGATCCGCTACTACAACGAGCGTCTGGTGACCTCGCCCCGGCAGCGCATGGGAGTGACGGGACGCGAGGTTCTCCGCTGGCTGGCGCAGCCGCACATCTTGCAGACCACGCGAGCGCAATTTGAAACCTTGTTGCTTGAAATCGCCGAACAATCGGAAGAATGGCTAACCAGCGCGCAAGCCATGGGCGTGAGCAAGCGAACGGGATCGCACCGGGTTTTACCCTGGGACCAGAGTCAACCGACGCCGATGAAGGCAAACGGCCGGCAGAAAGCTGGGGTTTCTCCGCGGCGCGAGCCGGCACGAGAGTACGAGTTTGAAGTCTGACCGGGCACGCTTCCTTCCAGCGCGAGCGAATCGGCTCGCGCTGGGAGGTAGCGCAGTGCGGGGTAGGCGCACCCATGAACCCTTCGCGCGCGCTCCAGTACGCACGAGTTCACCACCCCCGCTTTGTTGCGGAACTAAAAGAATTTCTTCGCTTCCCGAGCGTGAGTTCGCAGGGTGAAAGGGCCGGCGATGTTAAGAAGTGCGCGAACTGGCTGGCTCATCATCTGCAGAGCGTTGGTCTCGATCGGGTGCGTGTCATTCCGACTCGCGGCAATCCGATTGTGTATGCGTCCTGGTTGCGGGCTCGCGGACGCCCGACGCTGATTATTTACGGCCACTACGATGTTCTTCCCGGCGAGCCGCTGCGCGAGTGGCACACTCCTCCGTTCACTCCGACGCTGAAGGGCGACAACCTTCATGCCCGCGGCGCCAGCGACGACAAGGGACAGCTTTTTTCTCATGTCAAAGCGATCGAGTCGTATCTGAAAACTGTTGGCGCGCTCCCCGTAAATGTGAGGTGCATTTTTGAAGGAGAAGAGGAGATTGGAAGCCCGCATCTGACGTCTTTCATTGCGCGGAATAAGCGCGCCCTGCGCGCCGATGCCGCGGTTATCTCCGACACTCGCATGCTGGCTTCCGATCGGCCTGCGATCAGTTACGCGCAGCGCGGCGGCCTGCGCGCCGAACTGGAGGTGATGGGGCCGCCGCAGGAATTGCATTCCGGCAGCTTTGGTGGCGCGGTGCTGAATCCGGTGCAGGCGCTGTGCGAGATGATAGCGCGTTTGCACGATGCCCAAGGGCGTGTAACGATTCCGGGTTTTTACGACGACGTGCGGGAATGGAGCGCGAAGGAGCGAGACTTCATGGCGCGTTCCGGCCCCGCCGACGAAGACATTCTGCATGATGCGAAAGTCGAACGCGGGTGGGGAGAGCCGGGTTTTAGCTTGTATGAGCGCACAACGATTCGGCCGGCACTGACTCTTAATGGAATCTCTGGCGGATACCGCGGGCCTGGAGGTAAGGGAATTATTCCGGCAAAGGCGGTTGCGAAGCTGAGCTTTCGTTTGGTTCCCGACCAGAATCCGCAGAAGATCGCGCAGCTCTTTCGCGATCACGTCGAGCGCATTACGCCAAAGGCCGTGCAATGTTCAGTGCGGACTCACGCTCCCATCGAACCTGCGCCGGTAAACCGCAATCATCCTGCCATTCGAGCGGCGGCATTTGCCTACAAAAAAGGGTTTGGTGCACTGCCAGTCTTTATTCGTTCCGGGGGATCCATTCCGGTCGTGAACACATTTCAGAAAGTACTTGGAATCCCGACGGTGCTGATGGGGTTCGGTCTGCCGGATGACCACATCCACGGGCCCAACGAGAAACTGAACCTGCCAAACTTTCAGAAAGCGATCGCCACCAGCACCTGGTACTTGGCAGCGGTTGCGAAGTTGCGTGGTCCAGTGACCTTGCCACGGCGAACCGAACGGAAATCTCATGAGCTTTAAATCCAAAACACGCGATCTTGCGAGCCGCGGTTTTCCGGTGATCGACTGCCACTGCCATGCCGGCAGAGGGGATAAAATGACGGCGCCGTGGAATACGATCGCGCCGCTAAAGCATTATTTGCGCCGTGCTCACGCGGCCGGCATCGACAAGACCGTCGTCATTCCTGCCTTCCACAGCGATTACAACCAGGCGAATGACGAACTCGGGCGGATCATCGCGCAAGATCCGGACCGGCTGGTGGGATTTGCATTCGTCCATGCGAAGCGGGACGCAGGGCGAATCCGCGAGATGATCGGGCGAGCGTATAAGACATGGCGATGTCGAGGAATAAAAGTTCATGGCTTTGACGCGATGCCCACGCGCGAAGTTTGCGAAACGGCCAGAGCCTTCCGTCTGCCGATATTGGTGGATGTGATCAGTCGGCCTGAAGTGGTTGATATGCTCGCTCCGCAATATCCGGATGTGAATTTCATCATTCCACATCTCGGCAGTTTCACTGACGATTGGAAGGCGCATCAGCAGGTGATTTACCAGATTGCCCGCTATCCAAACGTGTATGCGGACACATCCGCCGTGCGGCAGTTCGATTACCTGGTGCAAGCTGTCAAGCGTGCGGGAGCGCGAAAGCTGTTGTTTGGGTCGGATGGGCCGTGGACTCATCCGGGACTCGAACTACACAAGATACGAATGTTGAAGTTATCTCCGGATCACGAGGCGATGGTGCTGGGCGGGAACACTATGCGGTTGCTTCGCCGGTCTTCGTTTCTCAAGGCAGTCCCGGGCCATGATCCAAGTATGCGGTCAAAGGCTTCAACGTTGCCATCGGTTGCAATGGGTGCGAACGAACCTTCGCCGGCGATCCCTGAGGCGGAATATCATCTCTAATCTTTGCAGACAGTGCCGCTAATGCGGCTCCAAGGGAATGCGATGTTCCGAACCGAGAATTCCTAACTCTAATAACTGAGCCACCATGGCGGCGCGCGAGCCGACGCCTAACTTGGCGAAGATGCGCCGCAGATGAGTACACACCGTCCATGAACTGATGTTGAGAACATCGGCGATCACTTTGTTGGGGTGGCCCTTGGCTACCATGCGGACAATTTCCTGCTCGCGCGGGCTGAGTTGGATTCGATTGAAGCCCGGTCGGCGCATGCGTAACAGTAAGTAGCGCGCGCCGTCGACTTCCGCATCTACAAGAACTTCTTCCACCGGATTGCAGGATGACTCCATTGGAGCTCGTCCCCGGCATGCGATATCGATCAATCCCGCCAAAGTGCGGACGACTGCGTCAACCCCACTCTCTTGCGGTTCTGCGGGATGAGCCATGGCGACTAACGTTGCACTGGGGCGCATGGGTACCTTTCCGGCCGAATGGCTGGAGCACAGCGCGAGAGCAGCACTCCCAATTAGAAGCGGGATCCGACCCGGGGAGGCGGATTGGCTGGACTCTTATTCGTCTCCGCGAACATTTGGCCCCCGGACAAGTTAGCCCGAGCAATCACGAAAAACACGCGAGTGGGGGAAGAATACGATGCGTGCTAGCGCAAAGCTAGTCACATTTTCAAGCGACCCATAATGTGCGAATCGACTGGCTGGTTCGCGCTCAAGAGCCGTATAACTTCGTACACCGCTGGGGAAATTCCGTGAATTATTGCACAACGAGCCAGTTGGCCTCACAGGTTTTTTGATTCTGTTACGAAATCCGAACAAGTCCTGGCGGCACATGCCGCGACCTTCAGCTGAAGCCATCACAATTCGTATCAGGGATTCGTATCAGGTATACTGCAAAAGCCGCTCCACGAAGGCGCCTTCAGGCGCTGCCTTCACAAGCGCAGCCGCAGGAAGCAGCCGCGACTCACCCCAATCGCTGCCCCTCTCAGTTAGCATGAACGAGTGAAAGCCAACCATACACCGCGGCGGATTGGTCTGGCCCGCGCTATGTCAAAGCTAGGGTACTGTTCTCGCTCGCGAGCCGCTGAATTGATTCGCGCCGGCCGCGTGAGTCTGGAAGGGAAAGTTCGCCGCGATCCTGAAAGCCCAGTCCGCGGCGATCAAAGTCAAATTGCAGTAGATGGAAAAGTCATCACCGCCCGCGAAAAACTCTATTTCATGCTGAATAAGCCTCGCGGCGTGATCACGACGGCGTCCGATGAAAAAGCGCGGGACACCGTTTATAGCCTGCTTGGTCGTGAATCCGAACCGGTCGCAACCTCGTCAGACGAGAATCCCTGGGTCGCGCCCGTCGGCCGTTTGGATAAGGCGAGCGAAGGCTTATTGCTGTTGACCAACGATTCCGAGTGGGCTGCGCAAATAACGGCGCCGGAATCGCACTTGAATAAGACATACCACGTGCAGCTTGGCAGGCTCGCGGATGCTGCCTTCCTCGAAAGACTGACCGGCGGCGTGAATGTAAGAGATGGAGAGATGCTACGAGTGAAACAGGCGAAATTCCTGCGCCTCGGAGAGAAAAATTGCTGGCTCGAGATCGTTCTGGATGAGGGCAAGAACCGGCACATCCGCCGCATGATGGAAGCGCTCGGAGTCGAGGTGCTTCGACTGGTGCGTGTGGCCATTGGGCCATTGCAGTTGGGCGATCTTGGGAAGGGCCAGTACCGCGCCCTTACGATCGAAGAGAAACAAATGCTGGATCGCGCTTTTCGTAAGAGACAACGAGAGGTTAGTTTTCCGTCCGCGGGTCAAGACAAGCGGTCTAAGCGTCGAGCTCTCCCATAGTACGTTTGCATTATTCCCCGGACGCCGCGCGCTGAGTAACTTGGTTGCCACATGATTTCAGCTAATGTGGGGCTGAAGTCGGCGCGCGCCACAGGTCCCAATGCGAAACAACCTAATCCTGCGGAAGCTTGCCCGCCGGCCATTGTCATGGCTGCTGGCCTTCCTGGTTATCTCCGCGGCCTACCTCTACGCCTTTCCCCAGCCCACCATCTTTTATGCGGGGGTGGTGTTGCTGCATGTGTGCGCCGGAATTGTGACTGCCGTCCTTCTGTTGCTGTCATTTCGCCGCTTTGCCTGGAGCGGAAGTTTCTATCGCCGGGCAGGCTGGTCCTTGGTGGCGACCGGCGCAGTTCTCGGAATCATCCTCATAAAAACCGGAACGCCGCGTTCGGAATGGAACTGGCTTTATCTTCACATCGTTATTTCGCTCATCGGCATCGCTCTTCTAATGGCCGAGGAATTGGGACAGCAAGGCTGGGTCGCTTCAAGCGTGAGTGCGTCCGCGCTTCGGGCTGCAGCCTGCATCGCTGTGATCAGTGCTGTTGGCTACGGCGCCCATTACCTGCGCGAAAGCTGGCAGACACGCGGGCAAATTGAAAATCCATCCATGCCGCCCTTGAGTATGAACGGCGAAGGCGATGGGCCTGAAGGGCCGTTCTTTCCCAGTTCTGCCCAGGTCTACGGGAACCGGAAAATTCCCAGCAAGTTTTTTATGGAGTCCGATTCCTGCAAGCGCTGCCACGAAGATATTTACAACCAGTGGTTCAGTTCGGCGCACCATTTTTCTTCTTTCAATAATCAGTGGTACCGCAAATCGATCGAATACATGCAGGATACGATCGGCACCCAGCCCTCGAAATGGTGCGGAGGATGCCACGATCCCGCCGTTCTCTACAGCGGATTGATGGATACCCCCATCAAGCAAATCGTGCACCGTCCGGAGTCGCAGGCGGGGCTGGGCTGCATGATGTGCCATTCGATCGCCCAGGTGAAGAGCACCATGGGTCAGGGCGATTTTTATCTGGAATATCCCAAATTGCATGAGCTGGCGGCCACGCAGAATCCAGTAGCGCGCGCACTGCATGATTTTTTGATTCGGCTGAATCCCGAACCGCATCGCCGGGTTTTTCTCAAACCGTTCATGCGGACGCAGACGGCGGAGTTCTGCTCGTCCTGTCACAAGGTGCACCTGGATGCGCCCGTGAACCATTACCGTTGGGTCCGCGGCTTCAACGAATACGATAACTGGCAGGCCAGCGGCGTCTCCGGACAGGGCGCGCGATCGTTTTACTATCCACCGAAGCCGCAGCAGTGCGCCGATTGCCACATGCCGGCTGAGGCTTCAAAAGACGCAGGCAACGTGAACGGATTCGTGCACTCGCATCGTTTTCCCGGCGCGAACACCGCCGTCCCCACGGCGAACGAGGACGAGGCGCAGTTGAAACTGACCGAAGGATTTTTGCAGAGCGGCGCACTCACGGTAGATATTTTCGCTGTATCCCCTGCGCAGGAGCCGCTGAAGTCAGGAGCGTCAAGTCAATCGGACCTGGCGACAACGTTTGCCGTGGGTGAAGAGGCGGAGACAAAACTCACTCCGGAGTCAGGCGGACAAGCTGAGCCCGTTACCGCCCCGCTGAATCGCGTGAAGCCCGCCCTGCGCCGCGGCGATACGGTGCGCGTCGATGTCGTGGTGCGAACAAAAAAGGTCGGCCATTTTTTCCCCGGCGGCACGGTCGATGCGTATGACACGTGGCTGGAGTTGAAGGCGGTCGACGACAAAGGCCAGACAATTTTCTGGAGCGGCAAGGTTGAAGACAACGGAAAAGGCCCGGTGGAAAAGGGCGCGCACTTTTATCGTTCGCTGCAAATCGACGCGCACGGGAATCCCATCAACAAGCGCAATGCCTGGGCCACGCGCGCAGTGGTCTATGTGAGGTTGATTCCTCCCGGCGCGGCAGACACGGTGCATTATCGAATGTCGATCCCGGAAAATGCGGGCGGCAAAATCACGCTGCACGCTCGCCTCTGCTACCGCAAGTTTTCTTGGTTTGGAACGCAATTTTCTTTCGTGGGCGAGCCGGACGAAAAGTCCGGTCATGAAGTGACTCCCGACTACGACGATCGTCCCGCCCTGTTCACCAAATCGATAAAGGGAGTCTCCGCCAAAGAAGAAAAGATTCCTGACGTGCCGATCGTCACGGTGGCGGAAGACGAGGTAACGCTGCCGGTGGTTGCGCATAACATGCCTCTCGCGGAACCAAAGACGATTGCGTTGAAAGAAGAGTGGCAGCGCTGGAATGACTACGGAATTGGCCTGTTTCTGCAAGGCGATCTGAAGGGAGCGGCAGCGGCGTTTCAAAAAGTGACGGAGGCCGACCCGAACAATCCCGACGGATGGGTCAACATTGGACGTTGCGCCGTGCAAGAAGGCGACATGGAGCGTGCACGCACGGTTCTTGAGAAAGCGCTGGCCCTGTCTCCAACTCTCGCCAGGGCAAACTATTTCTACGCTCGCGTGCTCCGCTCCGATGGAAACTATGAGGGAGTTGCGGCCCGCTTGCGCATAGTTTTGAGCCAGTATCCACGCGATCGGGTCGCCCTCAACGATCTGGGACGGATTTTGTTTTTGCAGCGCAAATACGCCGAGGCGGTGGAAACGCTGCAAGCGGTTTTGAAAATCGATCCCGAAGATTTGCAGGCACACTACAACTTGATGCTTTGCTACAACGGACTGGGAAACGAGAAGCTCGCGAAGGAACACGAAGCGTGCTATATGCGCTTCAAGGCAGACGAGTCTGCACAAGCGATTACCGGAGCGTACCGGCAAGCGCATCCCGAAGACAACAACGAAAGGCAGGCGGTGCATGAGCATGTCTCCGTGCCGCTGGCGGGGATGAAGGCGAAACCGATAAGGAAGACAATCTCCGTTGCTTCTGCGGGAGGCTCGGCACAATGAAAACCGCAAAAAGTGAGGAACGCAGCGGCGAGAATCCAACCAAAAGGCACTTCGCCACAGAGACACCGAGGCACAGAGAAATTCACAAGAGAAAAGAAGGTTTTCTCTGTGTCTCTGTGTCTCTGTGGTTAATGACTTGTTCATTTGCTCTCAACGCTAGAGCGCAGATTCGGTACCGCGACGTCACCGCGCAAGCCGGAATTCACTTCACCCACAACAACGGCGCGTTCGGGAAAAAGTGGCTGCCCGAAACGATGGGACCCGGATGTGCCTTTATCGATTATGACAACGATGGCTATCCCGACATTCTTCTGGTAAATGGCACAGACTTCGCCAGGCATCCTCACTCTGGCGCAACTACTCCCAAGCTCTACCACAACAATCGCAACGGAACTTTTACCGACGTGACGCGCCAAGCCGGGCTTGCCGTACCCATGTTCGGCCTTGGGGTCGCGGTCGGCGATTACGACAACGACGGCTTCGAAGATTTATTCATTACCGCGCTCGGGCAAAGCCATCTCTTCCACAACAACGGCAACGGCACATTCACCGAAGTAACGAAGCTTGCGGGAATGTGGGGTCCGAACGAATTTTCCACCAGCGCCGCCTGGGTGGATTACGATCGCGACGGAAAGCTCGACTTAGTCGTCGCCAACTATGTGCGCTGGAGCGAACAGAACGATCTCTATTGCACGCTCGATGGCGCGCACAAATCTTATTGCACGCCGGAGTCATATAAGGGAACATCGGTGCGAGTGTGGCATAACCTGGGCGCGGGGAAGTTTGAAGATGCGACGCAGAAGACGGGGCTCGGAGATCCAACTTCGAAGAGCCTAGGCATCACCATTCTCGATTACAACAACGATGGCTGGCCCGACATTCTGATCGCGAACGACACGCAGCCCAACAAGCTTTACTTGAACGAAAAGGATGGGACATTTGAGGAACGCGGCGTTCCGGCCGGCATTGCGTTTAGCGAAGATGGCGTTGCGCGCGCCGGTATGGGCGTTGACGCGGCGGATTACGATCGCAGCGGCCATGCCAGCGTCATCATCAGCAATTTTGCCAATCAGATGCTTTCGCTGTATCACAACGAAGGCAACGGGTTGTTCGTGGATGAGGCTCCGCAATCCGAAGTCGGGCGTGCGACCCTGGTCACGCTGGGATTTGGCTGTTTCTTTTTCGATTACGACAATGATGGCTGGCCCGATATTTTCGTGGCCGATGGCCACATTGAAGATCAGATCGAACGAGTGCAGAAGCGCGTGAGCTATGCCGAGCCGGCGCACTTGTTTCGCAACCTGAGCGGAGGGCGGTTTCAAGAGGTGACGGCGCAGATGGGCATGGCCTTTGCGGCGCCGAGAGTGGCGCGGGGCGCGGCTTACGCCGATATTGACAACGATGGCTTTCTCGACGTGCTCGTTGCTACGAATGCTGGTCCAACTTTCCTGTTCCACAACGAAGGTGGAACCAATCACAGCCTGCGGCTGAAGCTGGTGGGGACAAAATCCAATCGCGACGGCATCGGCGCCGTTGTGCGCGTGACCTCGAACAATGACAAGGATAAGCAGTGGCAAATGCTCCGCTCGGGATCGAGCTACCTTTCGCAGAGCGAACTGGTGCTGACCTTCGGGTTAGGCGCACAAACGGAGGCTGAGGCGATCGAGATTGAATGGCCGAGTGGAAAAGTCGATAAGCTTTCAGACCTAAAAGCGGGGCAGACCCTCACAGTGCAGGAAGGGAAGGGCGTGGTTGCGAGCCGAGCTTACGGCAAGTCTGTCAAATAGAGAAAAAATCTTCGACCACGAAGGGCACGAAGTATCACGAAGGAAGCTAAACAAGAAGCCTCGGTTCCCTTAGTGTGCCTTCGTGCCCTTTGTGGTTAAATTCCTAATCGAATGACTTTTCGAATCTCAGCTGCGTTCGCCGCAATGTTTTTGGCAGCGTTTGGCTTGTTTGCGCGCGCGCCGCAAGGAGTGCCGAAAGCAAATCCCGCCGAGGCGGCGCGGCTGAATAATCTCGGCGCAGCGTACATGGATCAGCAGCTTTTCGAGAAGGGCTTGAAATCTTTTCAGCAGGCGGCCGAGCTGGATCCGAAATTGACGATCGCGCGGTTGAACGAGGGCATCGCGTATCTCAACCTGCAAAAAATTGACGAGGCAAAGGCCGCGTTTGAAGACGCGCTGAAGCGCGACCCTAAGGATCCGCACACCTGGTACAACCTTGGCCTGCTGGCAAAAAATACCGGAGATGCGCAAGGCGCGATTGACGCCTTCCATCACGTAATCGAGTTCGATGCCAACGACCCCGACGCGTGGTATTTTCTGGGCGCCTCGTATGTGCAAGCGAGGCAGTTTCCCCCGGCGATTGATGCGTTTCAGCATGCGCTGGCACTCAACCCGCTGCACGCTTCGGCCGAGTTTGGATTGTCGCGCGCATACCAGCAGTCGGGAGATACCGAACATGCCCGCGAGAACCTGAAAAAGTTTCAATACATCACGCAGAAAAAGCTGGGCGCGCCCATCAGCCTGGCTTACGGTGAGCAGGGGCAGTATTCGCGCGCGGTCGATTCTCCGGTGGCAGTGTTGAAGGTGCCGCCGCAGATTCCGGTGCGATTTGTGGATGTGACACCGAGGGCAGGCCTGTCTACGGCGATCACGGAGTCGAAATCCCCGCTGGAGATTGCGGGCACAGTCCCTAACTTGGTCGGCTTTGGCGCCTGCTTTCTCGATTATGACGCGGATGGTTTCGTAGATATCTTCATAGCGGACCATGGTAAGACGGGCGGCCTCGCGCTATACCACAATCTAGGAAATGGCAGATTTGAAGATGTCACGCGAAAGGTCGGGCTCGACCCAGCTCTTCACGCAACCAGCTGCACCGTCGGAGATTACGACAATGACGGGTTTCCAGACCTGGCCATCGGACTCGACGGACGCGTTTTGTTAGAGCATAACCAGAAGAACGGGACATTCAAGGACGTCGCGGAAGCTGCTGGTATCCACACGGAGGCGCTTATTCTCGGGCTGACATTTGTTGACTACGACCACGACGGCGACTTGGATCTCTATGTCACCCGCTTTAATTGGAATCGTCAACTTTACATCGAATCCAGTATGTCGTTCGCAGGAAAGAATACTGCGGACCATGTCATGTGGCGGAACAATGGGAACGGCACCTTCAGCGATGCGACGGCATCGGTTGGTCTCGTCGCCGCAGGTGCAGCTGTTGGAGCCATCGGCACCGATTACAACAATGATCGCGGTGTCGATATCGTCGTCGCAGGTGCGAAAGCGCCGACGATTTTCGAGAATCCAAGAGAGGGAATGTTCCAGCGTCGCCAGCCTTGGCCGGAATCCGCGCCGACTCTCACTTTCGGGATCAATGCACTGGACTTCGACCACGACGGCTGGATGGATTTGGCCTTCAGCCAGTCTGGAACTCCCGCAATCACTCTGTGGCGCAACAACCACGGAAACTTCGAACCTGTCTCGCTGCCAGCTACAGACTGGGTTCATGCTTGGGGCGTAGCCGCATTCGACTACGACAACGACGGCTGGGTCGATCTGGTTGCGGTCGGCGAGACGAAAGAAGGCAAGGGGGAAGTTCGGCTTTTTCGCAATCTCGGTCCCGATGGCTTCAAAGATGTTACTGCTGATGTTGGCCTCGACAAAATTCAGTTGAAAGATCCTCGAGCGATCATTACCGGCGATTTCGACAACGATGGCGCCACCGACCTGCTGATCACTCAGAATCATGACCCTGCGGTGCTGCTGCGCAACGAAGGCGGCAACAAGAATCATTGGCTGCGGCTTTCGCTCAAAGGGCTCGCCGACAACAAGAGTGCCATTGGAACGAAAGTGGAAGTTTTTGCGGGAGGCAACCGGCAGAAGTTTGAAATTTACGGTTCGAACGGATATCTCGGGCAGAACTCGCCGTATCTCACCGTTGGCTTGGGCGACGCGAAGCAAGCCGACATCGTGCGCCTGTTGTGGCCGACTGGCGTGTTGCAGGATGAAATCAATGTTGCCGGCGACAGGCAGCAGGATATTACCGAGATCGACCGGCGCGGGAGTTCGTGTCCGACTTTGTTTGTGTGGAATGGCGAGCGCTACGAATTTGTCGCGGACATGCTGGGCGCGGGCGTGGTGGGACACTGGGTGGGACCGGGGCAGCGTGACGTTCCGCGGCCGGTGGAGTACATCAAAATTGATCGGAAGGTGATTCGGGAGAAAGTGGAGTCCCACCCTTCGACAAGCTCAGGGCAGGCTGTCTCCCAAAAACAGGGAGACATGGGGCACCCTCAGCAGAAACGAACTTTGAGTTTTCGTTTTATGGAGCCGCTGGAGGAGGCGGTGTATCTGGATCAGGTGAGGTTGCTCGCAGTGGATCATCCGGCGGATGTCGAGGTCTATCCTAACGAGTATTTCGCATCGAACCCGCCGTATCCGGAGTTCAAGGTGGTGGTGAGTCGAGACGCGCGTCCGCCGGCGGGCGCGTGGGATGAGCATGGACATGATGTGTTGCCCGATCTTCTGGCGCATCGTTATTTCGGCGATTTTGCGTTGACGCAGTTTCAGGGCTTTGCGAAGCCGCACAGTCTGGTGCTTGACTTGGGCGCGGCGTATCGTGGCGGCCCATTGTGGCTGCTGATGCATGGCGAGGTCGAATATTTTTCGGCGAACAGCATGTATGCCGCGTCGCAAGCGGGAGTGAAGGCGATCTCTCCTTATGTGGAGGCGCTGGTTGGAAGTGACAACGCCGCAGACGGCAAGTGGACGCGTGTGACCGATGACATGGGATTTCCCGCGGGCGGTCCGCGCACCATGACTGCCGATTTGACCGGGAAGCTGCCGAAGGGTACGAGGAAGATTCGTATTACAACCAATCTTCAGGTTTACTGGGACAGCATTTTGGTGGATCGAACAGCCCAGCCTCCTGCTAAAAACGGTGATGCCCAAAATGTTCGATGGAAGTCGATTCCGCTCGTGCGTGCCGATCTTCGATTTCACGGCTATCCGTTGAAGATCGAGGGTGCGCCGCCGGGGAACGTCAATTACCTCTACGAAAAAGTGAGTTCGACCGGGCCGTACACGCGCCCGTCGGGGACGTACACGCGCTATGGCGATGTGCTCCCGCTGCTCGCGGCTCTCGACGATCGGTTGGCTGTATTTGGTTCGGGTGATGAGGTGCAGCTCGATTTCGATCCTTCGAAGCTGCCCGTGCTGCCGCAAGGATGGGCGCGCGATTATTTCTTTGCCGCTAATGGATACGAGAAGGATATGGATTTTTACGCTGCGGAAGGGAACTTCGTCGCCCCGCTGCCTTTCCTGAAAATGACCGATTATCCATATTCGCCAGGCGCGTCGTTCCCGCTCGACGATGCGCATCTGAACTACCTTCTGGAATACAACACGCGGCACATGTCGGGGAACGAGCAGCGAGGATATTGGTTCGATTATGGAAAATAAGGTCTGTGAACCTACAAGTTTGTCGCGGAGCGGTTTATAAAATCGTTTTAATATTGACATTCTCGCCCTCCTCATAATTCAATAGGCGCACCCATGGAAACCACCCCATCCGTTACTGTGTCGTCCGCTCCACGCCTGCGCCGCACGCTGACCCTTTGGGACCTCATTCTGTACGGCGTCATTGTGATTCAGCCGGTTGCGCCGATGTCGGTGTTCGGCGTGCTCAGCAATCGCGGCCGCGGCCACGTGGTCACCACCATTCTCATAGCCATGGTCGCCATGCTTTTTACCGCAATCAGCTACGGACGCATGGCGCGGGCTTATCCCAGCGCGGGTTCGGCATTCACTTACGTGGGGCAGGAGATTAATCCTGCGCTCGGATATGTAACCGGATGGAGCATGGTCATGGATTACCTTCTGAATCCCATGATCTGCATTATCTGGATCAGCCAGCAGGCGCATGTGTTTGCGCCCGGCGTTTCCTATACGGCCTGGGCAATTGTTTTCGCACTGATGTTCACGGCATTGAATGTTCAGGGAGTGAAAACCTCAGCCCGCGTGAACACCGCACTGGCCGCGGGCATGGGAGTCGTGATCGCAATTTTCTTCGTCGCGGCGGCGCGCTACATCTTTGGCCATCCCCACGACGGAGCAGCATTTTTCACGCGGCCCTTTTACGATCCGGCGAGTTGGAATACGAAAGCGGTGCTGGGCGGGACATCGGTTGCGGTGCTTACTTACATCGGTTTCGATGGCATCTCCACGCTGTCGGAGGAAGCCGAAAACCCTCGGCGAAATATTCTTCTGGCCACAGTGCTGGTCTGCGTGGTGATCGGAATTTTGTCAGCATTCCAGGTCTATGCCGCGCAGTTGATCTGGCCGGCTTCTGAACCTTATCCAAACATGGATACGGCTTTTACCTTCGTAGCCGGACGCGCCTGGGCTCCCTTGTTCGCAATTGTAGGATTCACTCTGGTCGTCGCTAACTTCGGCTCGGGCATGGGCGCGCAACTGGGCGCGGCACGGCTGCTTTATGGCATGGGCCGCAGCAATGCTCTTCCAAAGTCTTTCTTTGGCGCAGTCGATGCCAAGCGGCGGGTTCCGCGCAACAACGTTTTGTTCGTTGGCGTCCTCGCTCTGGCTGGGGCTTTTCTTCTTCCTGCGCTGGCCGGTGCAACCACCGGTTACGATCTGGGAGCGAACCTGCTCAACTTCGGCGCGCTCATCGCCTTCATGGGAGTGAATGCCGCGGCTTTTGTGCGCTACTATTTGCACGAACCCGAGAAAAAGCTCGGCAATCTGCTGCCGCCGGTGCTGGGCTTTGTGATCTGTTTCTTTCTTTGGATCAGCTTAAGTCCGAAGGCCCTGGTTTTCGGGGCGATCTGGATGGCCCTGGGCATTGGCTTCGGCGCGTGGAAGACCAAGGGCTTCCGCGGCAACCTGGTCGATTTCGAGTTGCCGCCGGAAGAGTAGGAGAATCGGGCCATTGCGCGATCGGGTGATCGGGCGATTTAAGACCCCAAGGCTTTGGGTCATTCTCGGCGGGCGGGTTCTTGAAGTGCGCGGGCGAGGGCGCCCACGCCTCATTGCGAATAATTTTACCGCGCGTTCACCCCGCTCACTTCGACTGCCGGCTTCGTGCCGCCCAGTTCCTCACTCCGATACGTTGCCGTTACTTCGCGTCTTTCTCCCGGCAGCAATGAGATGTAATCGTCTTCCCAGATAACCGGCAGAATTTCTTCTCCATTCGCGCCTTTACATACCTTTAGTCGCACGAAGAACGCGAGATTCTTGCTGGGATTCTCGAGAGTCACGCGAGTAATCGAGTTCTCTCCATTCTTCTCGGTTCTATCGCTCACTTTCAGCTTCACCTTCGGAAGCTGCGCCAGAGCGGTGTAGTCGGCGAAGGATTCAGTTGGGGTCATCCACCAGGTGGATTTCGACCAGTCAATCGTTTCCGGTTTGGTGGAGAGCCAGTAAAAATTCGATCCCACCAGTTTGCCGGTCGAGTCGGTCAGGCGCAGCGCAACGAAATAAACCGAACTGAGTCCCTGCACCTCGGGCAACGTAAATACTTTGGCAGTGCTATCGGCGGCCGCGTCGACCGAATCTTCGTGAGAGAGCTTTTCAGTCATGTCCAGGTTGAAGATTTTCGTACTCAGCTTTAAACCCTTGGCGTCTTCATACTGGCTGCTGACAAGCCAGATCGAATGATCGTCGTAGCCGTAGACGGGATGCAGCGCTTCCATCGCCCGTTTTGCGCCGAAGTAGCCGCCGCCGGGGCGAAGGTAGTAATCGTAGAGGTGCCAGATCATCGAAGGCCATGCGTTGTTGAGCATCCACTGAATCACGCCGGTCGCTTTGTATTTGTTACGGCTGTAGGCTTCATACATGGCGCGCACGCCTTCGTAAGTTTGCAGTTGAGATTTGGCGGCAAAATCGTCCACGCTCTCAGACGCGCCGTAGCGTTTGGCAAGCGCATCACTGAAAACTTTGATGGTTTTGAACTCCCCGCCGCCCGCGTGATAGTTCCATGTGTCGTCAATCGGCCAAAGGTGATCTTTGCCAACCATGGTGCGAATGCTTTCAATCGGTGGCACCGCAGGTCCCATGCTGGTTTCGCTGTTGAAGCCATAGGCGCCGCCACAGCCGCCGGCATTGCACGACTTGCGATCGGGCTGGCCCTGCAGCGTGTCCTGCTCCCAATATTCGGGCGCCACATACTCATAGGGACCAGTCATTTTGACGCCGCTGTTTCCGGTGACGCTGGTGGCCTTGCCGGTTGCCGACGATACCACAGGATTCGGCCATAGAAGCTGTTTTTCGATATCGAGATACATGTGCTCAACGTCCGGCGGCGGAGGATTGTCGCTGCCATTCAGCCACATGACCATGCTGGGATGGCTGCGCAGGCGATAGATCTGATCGCGCAAAGACTGCTGCGCGATTTCATAATCCTGAGGCTTCCAGCGCGGCCAGCGCTCCCAGAAATCGCAACAGCACCATCCCGCCATGACCAGAATTCCATCGTGGTCGGCAATGTCGAAAAATTCCTGAGTTTCAAGTTTGCCTTCCAGCCGCACCGTGTTCAGGCCCATATCGCGCACGTAGCGGAATTCGTCATGCAAGCGTTGCGAGTCTGAGCGCAGCATCATGTCGGGCGTCCAGCCGCCACCTCGAATAAGGATGTTCTTCCCGTTGATGTGGAAGGCGCGGCCGCCGGTGGCATTGAGTTCCGAGGTAATCTGGCGGATGCCGAATTCCGTATGCGATTGATCGCTGATCGCGCCACCGATCTCGAACGCCATGATCAACGGATATAAATTCGGTTTGCCCATCTGGGCCGGCCACCAGAGGCGCGGATTCGCGAAAGCCAGTTGCGGAAACTGCTCGGCCGTAAAGGTCACATCCTTCGCTTCGTTGGCGGCGAGATCGACCTCCTGTTCGAAAGCGACGCTCTCGATCAGTCCTTTCAGTTTTCCCTTCACCGCGTGATCGGTAGAGTTTTTCAGTTGAGCGGTTACGGTGAGTTGGGCGGAATCGTCGTTCGGCAGGTTCAGCTTCGAGACGACGGTGGGATATCGCAACGCGACTGGGCCGCTGGTAGTGAGATACACTTCGCGCCACAATCCCATGTTTTTATCGGGCGGCGCGGGATTCCAATCGACAAAGGTGATCGCGAGATCGTTCTCCGTGGGCGCGAAGACCTGCACAGCGAGAACGTTGTCGGCTCCGGGCTTCAGGGAGTTGGTGATATTCAATTCATAGGTGCGCCATGCGCCGGCGATATCGTTCGAGTTGGCGATCTGTTTTCCATTCAGCCAGACATTGGCGCGGTAGTTGATGCCTTTGAAATTCAGCCAGACGGTCTTGCCGGCATAAGATGCGGGCGCGGCGAACTGCTTGCGATACCACCAGGAGACCGCATAGGGGCTGTCGGGCTGCATGGTAATGTTGGAAAAATTTCCGCCGATGGGGTAAGTGACTCCGGGGAACTGGCGCAGGTTTGTGGCAAAGAACGGATCGGGCAGAGTTTTGTCTTTGACGAGCGCCGCTACAACTGTGGCGGGAACAGTGACGTCATGCCATCCTTTGGAAGAGAACGCAGTAGTGGAGATGACGTCGCCGGCGGAATCCACTTTGGCGGAGGATTGCAGCGCCCAGGAATCGCGCAGCACCAGTCTGTCTGACTGCGCGTTGGAGTTCGACGACTTGGAACCAGGGGCTTCCGCGGCTAGAAAGAAGGATGATGAGAGAAGCAACAGCACAATCCACGATGCCCACTGGCGCTTGAAAAAACCCTGCCATTTACCAGAACTCATGTTGCTCCTTGCCGTGCCGCGAATGCGAGAGTTATGTCTGACGGAACCCGCGAAATATGGATAACACTTCTATTGATACGTTTCAATAGCTGAGTTTTGCGGTCAGAGCGGAAAGACAATCAACCACAAAGGGCACGAAGGTTCGCGAAGCAAAAATGCCCATTTGAAGCCCCCAATTCGAGCCAGCGGTCGGTAGTTTATAATTGTTGATTCCGCAGCACACTTCCTGGAGTGATAAGAAGATGATTCGATTTCTGCAAACTGAAGGACCATTCAAGAAAATCGTGCTGAGCGGCCTTCTGCTGCTTATTTGCGCTGCCATGGTAATTGCATTCGTTCCCGGCATTGGCAGCAACGATACGTTAAGTAAGCCGGGTGTTGTGGCCAAGGTGAGCGGCGAAGACATTACCGCGCAGCAGGTGCGGGATACGGCGCGCCAGATGGCGCAACAGCAGGCCCAGCAATACGGACAGAATGCGTCCATGCTGATGCCATTTCTGTTGCAGCAGGATACTCCCCGCGCGGCCGAGCAGTTGATTGACCGGCAGGCGTTGCTGACGGAAGCGCAACATCTCGGCCTGAAGTTTACGCCGCAGGAAGTGAAGGACGAGTTGCAGCACGGCCGCTATTCGGCGATTTTCTTCCCGGGTGGAAACTTTATCGGCCAGGCAGAGTACGAAGGGATGCTGCAGCGCGCCAATCTTACTACGACAGTTTTTGAAGATAACGTTGGGAAAGAGATCATGATCGCCAAGCTGCAGGCGATGATCACAGGCAGCGCCTCGGTGAGCGACGCCGCCATACGCCAGGAGTTTGATAAGCAGAATACGAAGGTAAAGTTCGAATACGCGGTGGTGAAGGAAGAGGATATTAAAAAGGGAATTCATCCGACGACCGAGGAGCTGAAGGCTTTTTACGACGCTCACCTGAAAAACTACGCGAACTCGATTCCCGAACGGCGGCAGATGAAGTATGCCGTAATCGACACTGGCAAGGTTCTATCTGGAGTGCAGGTCTCGCGAGACGATCTACAGGCCTATTACAACCAGCACCGAGACGAGTACCGAACCGCCGAGCAGGCGAAGGTCAGCCACATTCTGATCAAGACTCCGCTTCCCGGACCCGATGGAAAAGTCGACGAGAAGGGCGTGGCCGAAGCCCAGAAGCGCGCCGAAGACCTGCTGAAGCAATTGAGGTCCGGTGCGAAGTTCGAAGATTTGGCCACAAAGTATTCCGAAGATCCGGGCAGCGCCAAACAAGGCGGTTCGCTAGGTTGGATCGGAAAAGGCCGGACGGTGCCGGAGTTCGAGAAGGCCGCGTTCTCACTGCCCAAGGGGCAGATCAGCGATCTGGTGAAGAGCAGCTATGGCTTCCACATTATTCGCGTGGATGATCGCCAGGAAGCTCATATGAAGACGCTCGACGAAGTGAAAGATCAGATCGAGCCGGTGGTGAAGCACCAGAAGGCGCAGGAGATCGTCCAGAAGCAGGCGGAAGATTTGTTGCAGCAAGCCAAGACGAAAGGGTTGGACGCCGCGGGGGCAAGCAAAGGCGTGCCGGTTGTGACGTCAGATTATTTTGCCCGGAAAGATATGGTTCCGGGACTGGGGCCGGCTCCTCAGTTGATGGACTCTGTGTTCGCTGCGGCGGAGAAGTCCGCTCCGGAGATGGCAGCGACGTCGCAGGGCTTCGCGGTTTTTCAACTGATGGGCGTGAAGCCGCCTTCGACGCCGACGTTCGATGAGATTCGCACGAAAGTCGAGGAACAATTTAAGAGTGAGCGCGGAAATCTGCTGCTGTCGCAGAAGATGCAGGAACTTTCCGATCGCGCCAAGAGCGAACATGATCTGAAGAAGGCGGCGAAGGAGTTGGGCGCGACCGTTAAAACCAGCGACTTTGTGGGGCCGGATGGGCAGGTCCCGGATGTCGGCGCCATGAACGGGCAAGCTTCGGTTGTATTTGGCATGAAGCCGGGGGATATCAGCGGCCCGATCAACAGCGGCGCCGGTGGGGTTGTAATTTCGCTGCTCGAAGTGCAGGCGCCGCCGGACTCCGACTTTGCTGGGAAGCGCGATCAGATTCGCGACACGCTGCTCCAGGGCAAGCAAGGAGAGCTCTTTGGCCTGTTCATAACCAACCTGCGCGACCAGATGGAAAAGTCGGGCAAAATTAAAATTAACCAGGACGAACTAAAAGCGCTGACCAAGGCGGGAGGCGAACCTGGAATGTAGTTCTGCCACGACGCAGCTGAAGTGAGCTTGCGTTAAACAAATCACGGTCTGCCGAATCAATCGAACTAAGTGATCGATCTGAATGTCGTTTCCCCGCACCGCAGGTATTTTGCTGCACCCTACGTCGCTGCCCTCGGGCGGCGGCATCGGTGATTTTGGCCCGGCCGCTTATGCATTCGTAGATTGTCTTGCTTTTGCGCGACAGGGGCTCTGGCAGGTGCTTCCGCTCGGGCCACTGGGCTACGGCAACTCACCCTATTCTTCCATCTCAGCGTTCGCCGGCAATCCGCTGCTGATCAGCCTGGAGCGTCTGGCGGAGCATGGCTGGATCGATCAGGCTAAGTTTTCCCATCTCTCTTCCGATTCGGCCCCAGTTGAATACGATCAGGTCTTCGCCGCGAAGATGCCGCTGCTGTTTGAGGCGGGACGAAACTTTATCGGTTCGGCATCGGGAGATGCGGTGCAACGTTTTGAAAAGTTCTGTTCTGAAAATGCCTGGTGGCTCGACGACTTCACCCTGTACGATGCGTTGCGCGCCCAAAACAAGCTGGCAAGCTGGAACCAATGGCCTTCTGAACTGGCGCGCCGTGAACCGGAAGCGATAGAACGGGCACGGAAATCGTTGGCTGTGGAACTGAAGATTCGTTGTGCCCTGCAGTTCGCTTTTTATGAGCAGTGGCAGGCGTTGCGCAGGTATTGTTCGCAGCGCGCTATACGCATTGTGGGCGATGTTGCGATATTTGTGAACTACGATAGTGCCGACGTTTGGACCCATCCGGAGTTGTTCCAGCTGAACGACAGTCTTGATCCGGATGTGGTCTCGGGTGTACCTCCGGATTTTTTCAGCAAGACTGGACAGCGCTGGGGCAATCCGCTTTATCGGTGGGATGTGATGCAAGCGCGCGGTTATGAGTGGTGGGTGCAGCGCCTGCGCTGGGCCACGCAAAACTGCGACTACATCCGCCTCGACCATTTTCGCGGCTTCGACCAGTTCTGGGAAATCCCGGCGCACGACCCGACGGCGATCAACGGCCGCTGGGTGGATGGCCCCCGGGATGCGTTGTTTGAGAAACTGCGCGAAGCGCTGGGTGGACTTCCGTTCTTCGCGGAGGATCTGGGATTAATTACACCGGCAGTGCATGCCTTGCGCGAGAGGCTTCAGATTCCAGGAATGTCGGTATTGCAATTCGGTTTCAACGACGAAGGCGCGCGCATGTATTTGCCGCACCGGGCTGCGGGCCGAGTAATTTACACCGGCACGCACGATAACGATACGACGGTCGGCTGGTTCCACTCCGGCGCATCCGAGCAGGAACGCCGCAATGCGGAGGCGTATCTCGGACGTTGTGCTGATGGAATTCACTGGGCCTTCATTCGCGCGGCGCTGAATTCGGTGGCAGATCTTGCCATGATCCCACTGCAAGATGTACTTGGATTGGATAGCTCTGCGCGCATGAACACTCCCAGCCTGCATGGCGGGAATTGGAAGTGGCGACTCAATCCCGGGCAATTCAGCGCCGAAATCGCCGCCAAATTGGCGCTCCTCACCGAGGTGACCGACCGCTTGCCTCAGCCCATCCCCGTTCGGGCAGATGAAAATTTCGCTGCCTGATGCTTTCCTTGGATTGTGAATAGAAAGTTAAAACGCGGATACTTTGAGCTCTGCTGCGAATCGTGTATAGAAGTTACGGAGAGTTTTGTTGGCGAGCGAACCAATTATCGAAGGCCGCGCGATTGAGAAGTCCTATCCGCAACCGGATGGCACGCGCATTCAAGTAGTAGGGCTGATGGATTTTTCCATCGAGCCCGGGAAAATCATCGCGCTGCTGGGGGCCTCAGGCTGCGGCAAGTCGACGCTGCTGCGCATTCTGAGCGGGCTGGCGCAACCTTCGTCGGGGGCGCTGTTCTGGCATGGCAAGCCAATGTCGAGCCAGTCGCCAAATGTGGCGATCGTATTCCAAAGCTTCGCTCTGTTTCCATGGCTCACGGTGCTAGAGAACGTTGAGGCGCCACTGGAGGCTCGCGGTGTTGCCGCGGTAGAGCGGCATAAGCGCGCCCTGCGCACTCTCGACACGGTGGGACTGGACGGTTTTGAAACTGCCTATCCCAAGGAACTTTCGGGCGGCATGAAGCAGCGAGTGGGATTCGCCCGCGCTCTGGTTGTCGAACCGGAGGTTCTCTTCATGGACGAACCGTTCTCCGCGCTCGACGTTCTTACGGCGGAAAACCTGCGCGGCGAGTTGTTGGAGTTATGGCTCAACAAAAAGATGACCACCAGCGCCATCTTCATCGTGACCCACAACATTGAGGAAGCGGTGATGTTGGCTGATCGCATTGTGGTGCTGGGGCGGAATCCGGCGCGCATCCGTTCGGATTTCAATGTTCGGTTGGTGCATCCTCGGGATCGCAAGTCCGGGCGTTTTGTGGAGTTGGTGGATTACATCTACAAGATCATGACCGAACCGGATGTCGAGCACGAGCTCCCCGATCCGGAAAGTACGGGAGAGATCCACGTTCCAGCCGGCGGCCTGAAGGCGGGGCAAGCTCCGGTGCGGATGAACAAGTATCAGATTCTGCCGCATGCGCGCGTGGGCGGAGTTGCCGGACTGCTCGAATTGCTACACGACCGTGGCGGCCGGGAAGATCTGTTTCGCCTGAGCGAAGAATTGGTGATGGACGTGGAAGATTTGCTGCCGATTCTCGAAGCCTGCCAGTTGCTTGGCTTCGCCCGGTTGAAGGAAGGCGACGTTCAACTCACGGGGCAGGGAGTCCGCTTTGCCGACGCTGATATCCAGATGCGGAAGATTTTGTTCCGCGAAGCGGCGCTTGAGCATGTGACCATCCTGAAGCAGATCGATAGCATTTTGAAGCGTAAGTCGGATCACTCCATCAACGACGAATTTTTCCGCGATGTTCTTGACGACCACTTTTCTGAAGATGAAGTACAGCGCCAGTTCGATACTGCGATGAACTGGGGACGGTACGGGGAAATTTTCGATTATGACCGTGAGAGCGGTCGGCTGGTGCAAACTGAGAGCGTGCAAGGTGAAGTAGCGCCGGTCGGGGCTCTCCCGAATCACGGCGCGCATAGTGGTCCGTCGCAGCATGACGGCGCAGGCACCGGGCCTGCAACGGCCGCACAGGTCGATATATCCGATTCCAACCGCACGCCCAAGTCTTGAACAAAGCCGCATTTAAGAGAATAGTCAGCGCATGAAGAAGAGCCTCAGCTTCCGCGGATTCTCGGCGTACCGCTTGTGGTCGCAACTGCCGAGCATCGAAGTGTCGCACCTGCCCGACGTCATTATGTTCGCGGCTGGCGTTGCGCTTTTTTATGCGGTCGTGACCGTGGGGCGATCGTGGTTCGGTCCGTTCACTCCTGCGGTAGAGATATCGCGTAGCGTTTGGGCGCTGCCGGCTTATGCGGGCTATTCCTTGCTTCGCATCACGATCGCGTACGTGTTGAGTCTGGTATTTACGCTGGTCTATGGCTACATAGCGGCGTACAACCCGCGGGCCGAGCGTTTCATGATTCCGCTGCTGGATGTTCTGCAGTCGATCCCCGTGCTCAGTTTTCTTCCTGGAGTGATGCTGGCGATGGTTGCGCTTTTTCCGGGACGGCAGTTGGGCGTGGAGTTCGGCGCGATTCTTCTAATTTTCACCGGCCAGGTATGGAACATGGCGTTCAGTTTTTACGCCTCGCTGAAGAGCATTCCGAAAGAGATGCGTGAAGCCGCAACGATTTACCGCTTCAGTTGGTGGCAGCGGTTTACGCAAATGGAATTGCCGTTCTCAGCCATTGGATTGGTTTGGAATTCGATGATGTCGGTAGCGGGCGGATGGTTCGCACTCATGGTTTGCGAAATGTTCGTGCTGGGGCCGCGCGATTTTCGGTTGCCCGGCCTGGGATCGTATCTGCAAACCGCTGCCAGTGCTGGCGATACGACTTCAATCTTGTGGGGCATTGCCACGATGGTTCTGGTGATCGTGCTGCTCGACCAGTTTATATGGCGGCCGGTGATTGCATGGGCGGAGAAATTTAAAGTTGAGCAAGTGGAAAATACCGAGCCTCCGCGCTCCTGGGTGCTGAACTTGATTCAACGTTCCAGCGGATTGGCAGCGATCCGGCAGAGAACTTTGCGGCCGTTGAGTGAGCGGCTTCTTTTACATTTTTCGCGGACGCATATCAACGAAGAAGCGGAAGAACCAGTTCCGGTTTGGCGAGAGTGGGCGCTGCGCGCGTTTTTTCTGGCGGCGCTGATCGGCATCGGCTACGGAGTGGTTCGCGTGGCGATCATTCTCAGCGGCTTGCAGAAGGCTGAGTTGCATGAAGCGGCGCTCGGCCTGGGCGCAACTTTTCTGCGAGTGAATCTTGCATTGCTCATTGGTGCTTTGTGGACGGTTCCAGCGGGTGTGGCGATCGGATTCAATCCCAAACTGGCGCGGATTGCGCAACCGTTGGCTCAGATTGCCGCTTCGGTTCCCGCGACAGCGCTTCTGCCTGTGATCCTGCTATTGCTGATTCGAATTGGCGGCGGGCTGGGCCTGGCTTCTATCGTGGTACTGCTGCTGGGCACGCAGTGGTATGTGCTGTTCAACGTGATCGCGGGCGCGATGGCGATTCCTACCGATTTAAAGGAATGCTGTTCTGTTTTCCGAGTGCGGGGCATCGAGCGCTGGAAGAAGCTAATCCTGCCGGGAATTTTTCCCTATCTTGTGACCGGTATGGTGACGGCCTCCGGCGGCGCATGGAACGCCAGCATTGTCGCCGAATATTTTCACTTCAAGGGGCAGATCTACACTACGACCGGATTGGGTGCCACTATCAGCCAGGCAACCGACAGCGGCAACTTCGATTTGCTGCTGGCTGCGACCATGATGATGGCTGCTACTGTGGTCACTATCAATCGACTGGTATGGCGCAAGCTCTACGCGTTGGCAGAGACGCGCTTCCGGCTGGAAACATAAAACGGCTTCTTCTTTTTCGACCATCTTTCGCAGACATGAAGTAGCTTCTGGCTACGCCGGGGCTTGGCGCTAGTGTTCGTCAGAAGCACTGCGACCAATCCTGCCCGGAGGATCGGGGGAGGAATTAAACCATGCCTACGGGTTCCGAAGATTCTGCGATAGCCGGACGCACGGTAAGCCAGTCCGTACGGACGCGCTCCCACTCCTGAATCAGCATTCCGTTTGCCTCGAAAAATCTGCGAATGCGGGCGCGCTGCCAGCCCGCAATTTCTTCGAGAATGGGCGCCAGCACTGCGACCGCGCTGGTGCTGAGTACCGTGCGCCGCGCGATTTGAGAAACGTTCGGCGACTCCGAGACTGCAATGGTGAGCCCATCGCGGGCGTTCAGTTGCAACATCAGGTGAATGTCAGAGCTGCCATCGCCCGAATACACAACATGATCGGGCCCCGTGACGTGCCGCGCCAGCAACTGATTGAGCACGGCGACTTTCCCGTAGCCCGCAGTGGCGCGAATGATGGTGTCGATTTCGCCGGTCGGTTTGTAGCGAAATTCGGTTCCGAAAATGTGATCCTCCGGAACGATTCCCTCCAAAGCGGAGTGGATCACTTCGACAGGTGCGGCGGAGAGAACATAGAAGTCGAAGAAGTGCCCATCCACACCGTTAGCCAGGATCTGATACAGCAGCTTGATGTCGCTCTTGAGACGAATGCGCTTCCCCACCTCGTGGAGATGCTCCTTGCGGACCTTCGCTTTGAATTCCGGATCGTGCAACAGAAGATAGGCGAGTTCCGCTCCCTGCTGCACAAGGTTGATTTTTGCCATCCCCTTGGCCTTGCGCTCGAATTCGTCGGTAGGAATGCCGACGAGCTCGGCCAGTACGTAGCCTGAGTCATTGAAGGTCAGCGTCTGGTCGAAATCGCTGGCGAAGATGTAGCGTTTTAGCGGAGTGTCTGCCATATGGTCCTTAGATTCGCGATGGGTTCGGACGGACTATTAAAAGAATCAATCGAGATTATATTGTGGAGCTGGTTACGGCGTTGTAAACAAGAGATCAGCCAAGTGGTGATCGAGCGCAGTACGCGGTGCCTTTACTAAATTCGCTTAGGCGTACAGAATAGATATTCGGCCGGCTTCATTCTTTGTCGAACGAAGCTGAAAGCCGGAAATGTCAGAATCCCGCATGAAGATAAGACGCGGGAAGACAAGAACAGACAGGAGCTTTCATGCCCGCATCTGGTGAACTCATTCGTTCGATGAACTACGTGGAAGATATTACGAATACCTTGCGTCGCATCTCCATTACGATTCCGGCCATGAACACCGAAGAACGCAAGCGTCTGGCGGATTCTTTGCGCGCCGCCGGAGGTGCCATCTCCGCCGCGATTACGGACCTGGAAAAGGCGGCGCAGTAGTGGCACAGATCAAGACAGTCGCTGTAATCGGCGCTGGCATCATGGGGCGAGGCATAGCCCATGCCGCAGCGGTCGGGGGATACCGCACCATTCTCGAGGATCTGCTGCCGACGGCGTTGCGGCGTGCCGAGAGCGAAATTCGCGCGAATCTGGATAAGGCCGTGGAACTGGGAAAAGTTTCGGCTCCCGATGCAGATGCGGCTTTCGGACGGCTGGAATATGCGGGCTCGGTAGAAGATGCAGCGCGCGAAGCCGATCTGGTAATTGAAGCGGTGCCGGAAGAGATGGAGTCGAAGATTGAGATTTTCACTCTGCTCGACAAGATCTGCCGCCCGACGACGATTCTGGCCTCGAATACTTCTTCGCTAAGCGTCACGGAAATTGCCAGCGTGACCTACCGCGCGAAAAAATGCGTCGGCATGCACTTCTTCAATCCCGTTCACAAGATGAAGTTGCTGGAAGTGGTGCGCGCTTTGGAAACCGACGAGGATACGCTGGCTACTGCGGTTGAAGTCGGGAAGCGGATGAAAAAAGAAGTGGTGGTGATCAAAGAAGCGCCGGGGTTCATCACCAGCCGCATCAATGCCATGATCGGCAATGAAGCGTTTTACATGTTGCAGGAGGGAATTTCCTCGGCGGCGGACATCGATAAGGCGCTGAAGTTGGGATTGAATCATCCCATGGGGCCGTTTGAATTAGTCGATCTGGTTGGGCTCGATACGCGGTTAAATATTCTTGAGTATTTGCATAAATCGCTGGGAGAGAAATATCGTCCTGCGCCGCTGCTGGTGCAATATGTGAAGGCGGGAAGGTTGGGGAGAAAATCCGGGCGAGGTGTTTACGAGTACCCCGAAACTGCAGCGCCGGAAGGTCAAGTTGCCAAATCTGCGCCGGGTGCAAAGAGTACGCTTGCCGGAGTCAAGCAGTAAGCATTTATATTTTCAGCGCGGCATTTGATTCTTGCCGAAATTTAGGCCGCACAATGAATCAAGTTTTTTCTCTTCGACCCCCTTACTAGCAATCAGAACCTGAAAGCTCTCGCCCATGCCTGCGGGCGTGATCAGATGCTTGAGTTGCAGAGCGACTTTGGCGCGTTCTTGTGGCAAGCGTGCTTCCTCGAACGCATCGGCGAACTGGTTGGTTTCGCCGATTCCCAATAGAAACTGAGATTGAGTGACCAGTTTGTAGGCACGCATTCCGTTCTCTTGTGCGGCAGCCGCGAGCGCGGTGAAGTTTACGTCGGCAGTGATGTCTTGTTCGCCGGGAGCTTCGTAAGCGTTCGCGCTGATGGAATGCTGGCGAATTGCTTTTAGGGTTCCGCGATGCCGCCCGGCGAGTTGCTCCTCACGGGTGTAGCCGTAATCGATGGCGATGAGAAACCCGCACTCGATGCTCGAGGCGATATGTTCCATGAATTGTTGTGCGGCAAGAGGCGCTTCGACGCGTTCGTCTCCTTCGGGATGGATCGAGTAGCGATCGAGAAACTTTAGTTCCTCCGCTGAGGCGGGCGCCCAGGTTTCTACGAAGTGGCCGGCGTTCGCGTCGATGCGCAGGGACCCTCCTGCTGAAACGATTTCGACCGGCAGCGCGTCAAAAAATTCGTTTGCAAAGATGATCGTCGGGGGAGTGGAAGATTGGCTTCGCAGCCATTGCGCAGTAAGCTCGGCCTTTCCGGATTCGAGATGACGGGTCAGCTTCTCTCTGATTCGCTCGCGCAGTGCGGCCGAGTTCTCCACGAGGACGTACCGGAGCGCGTCGAAAAGATCAGGAAACTTCTTGGCAGACCAGTCGAGAACATCCTGTGCGAACAAGCCTCGGCCGGGGCCGAGTTCGACCAGTTCTATCTGTTCGGGCGAGCCGAGGGCGCGCCACATTTCGTCGAGCTGCCGAGCTAGAAGCCGTCCGAAGACCGCGTGGACATCGCTGGAAGTGTAGAAATCTCCGGCTTTACCGAACTGCTGCGCGGTTCGGGAATAGTATCCGAGTTCGGGATCGTAGAGGCACAGCTCCATGTAGCGCGAGAATGGAATGGGGCCACGCTCGCGAATTTCTTGTTCGATCTTTTGGCGCAGTCGATTCACAATTCTTTTTGCCGGCGGTCGGCGCGGTCCTGCGGAGTGCGAATGAACATTTCGACGAAATAGTCGTGCAGCGCATCGTAGAGCTGGCGCTGGAAGCTCCATTCGAACTGGGGATGGTCGAGGTCACGAGGATGGAGGTCGAAATAATAGGTGTGCACGGGCACGGTTGCATCTTTAAATTGGATGACGATTTCGACTCCGTCACCTTTGGAGCGCGCGGAGAAGTTCAGGAGAGGATGTTCGTAAAGGCGCAGTTGCCAGAGGACGCGGTCGAGGCGAGTGGTGGCTGTTTCAGGCACAGTGGGATTGTAAAGCAGATTGTCAGACGTGTGAGTCGAGCGAATCGGCAGAGCAGAGCCTTCGTAAAAAGTCCTCGGGAGGTCGGGGGTCGCGAAGCGTTGTAAGGGATCCTTCGACTGCGGTTGTGCTTCGCTTTGCGAAGCATAATCCTCGCTCAGGATGACAATCGCTGGTGGACTGCCTATTCGTAGCGCAACGCTTCGATCGGATTCAAGCGGGCTGCTTTGATTGCCGGCAGCATACCGCTGACGATGCCGACGAAGCTGAGAATCGCTGTTGACCAGATCAGCGTGGCGGAATCGATGTACAGGTGAATGTCGCCTTCGTTGGCGTCTTCAATAAACGCGCTCCACAGAGTGAGCGAACCCACCGACCATGAAACTACATACGCCAGCACCACGCCCAACAAACCGCCCAGGGCGGTGATTACCAGAGCCTCAGCCAGGAACTGAAAAAGAATGTGCCAGCGGTGAGCGCCGAGGGCCTTCTCGACGCCGATCTCGCGGGTTCGCTGCGTTACTGAAACCAGCATGATATTCATCAGCCCGACGCCGCCGATACCGAGCGTTAGCAGTCCGATGAATCCCAAAAGAAGTTTGATGCCGACGGTAATGATATTGAGGTCGGCGAGATCTTTCACGGCGTCGAAGACAAAGATGGCGCGATCGTCTTTCGGATTGAATCCGTGATGAAATGCCATGGAGTTGCGGACGGCCTGGACGACTTTGGCATGGTCGCCTTCGTAATCCATGAAGATGCCGTCGAGATAGTAGCTATTCTTAAGATCGCCCATTGCGCTATAGGGGACGTAAACCAGCGAATTCATGTCTTCGTCGCCATTCGAAATGGTGTGTCGAAGAACGGCGATCACTTTGTAAGAAATGCCATCGATGCGAATGCTTTCTCCTAATGCGTTTTGTCCGGAGAAGAGCTTCTTCTTCACGGTCGCTCCGATTACGGCGACGCGGGTATGCGTGAAGTCTTCTTGCTCGCTGAAGAACGAGCCTTCGCCTACATCGAGGGCGCGAATTTTTTCGTAGGTGGAATAGATTCCGTGAATGCCATAACTGCCGCTGCGCGTTCCGAACGAGACCAGGCTTTGCTTATCGACTTCGGGCGAGATGCGGGTGAGCATCGGGCACTCGGCGCTGAGGAAGTCGAGATCGTCGCGGGTGAGACGAACTTGGGTGCCGGCCTTGGTGCCTCCAGCTTGCAGGGAAGTGTGTCCCGGAAAAATGCCCACGAGGTTGCCACCGAAGGTGCGGAAGGCGATCATCAGGGCGTTCTCGAATCCCGCGCCGTACGCCAGAAGTAAGACGACCGTGGCGATGCCCCATGCCATGCCGAGCATGGTGAGTACGGTGCGGCGCCGGTTGTGCTTTAGAGCGCCAAAAGCTTGCTTGCCTAGATCGCCAAACATAATTTCTCCGGTAGTCGCTTACTCTTGCCGCAGTGCTTCCACGGGAGGAAGCAGCGCAGCTTTACGCGCGGGGTAGATTCCAGCGGCAATGCCCGCAAGCGACAGCGAAACAATCGCCACGACGGCGGAAGCCGGCACAATTCGCGGCGTATCGAATCCTTCCGGAGCAGGCAATTGCGCCAACAGAGTTACGAATGCGGTGCAGATTGCCAGCCCGATGCCGCCGCTGAAAGCCGTGAGAAACGCGCCTTCGATAAAGAATTGCGTGAGAATGTTGCGATGGGTCGCACCCAATGCCTTACGCAGCCCGATCTCACGAGTTCGTTCGGTCACCGAAACCAGCATGATGTTGATCACGCCGATCGCGCCCAGGCCGAGCGTGACCACTCCCACTACGCCGAGAAACCAATCCATAGCGTCAAAGATTTTTGCCACGCGGATGGCGCCGTCGATGGTGTCCCAGTCATTGAACGCGTCGTCGATCTTAGGGTCGAAACTGTGGCGAAGGCCAATGATGGCGTGCACTTCTTTCTGAGCTTCGAGATGCAATTCCCTCTTGATGGGCCGGTAGTTGATGAAGGAGATAGCGTTTTCTGAATTTTGCGCGATCAGCGGGAAGGTGCGGCGCATGGTTTCGAAGGGAATGAAGATGCGGTGATTCGTGCCGTTCTCGCCTTCCTTGCCAATCTTCGGGATAACGCCGATCACTTTGAAATCCAGGTCGTTGAGCAGGATGGTGCTGCCCACGGCGGCCTGACCGGGAAACATATTTTTGAGCAGCTCCCAGCCCACCACGGCTACCCGCCGATGCTGAACGTTGTCTTCGTCGTTAAACCAGCGGCCGGGTTCGATGGGGGTGTTGCGAATCTGGCTGTACTCTGGGGTGACGCCAAAAACCTGGCCGCCGGTCGAGCCGTAATCGCTGACGGCGCGGATGTCGTCGCGCTCGAGCACGGGAGAAACCGCGCGCAAGAACCTGGCCTGATCGCGTATGGCGAAATAATCGCCATAAGTGAGGTAATAGGGTTGGCCCGATTGATAACTACCGGCGACGGCAGGAATGCGTCCCGGGAAGACGAACATTATGTCCTGGCCCAGTTCGGCGAGGTTTTTGTTCTGGCCGCTGCGAAAGCCTTCTCCCAGCCCTACCAGCAGGAGCAGAGAGCCCACGCCCCATGCGATTCCAAACATGGTTAGGAACGAACGGAGTTTGTGCGCCCACAGAGTGGACAGCGACTGGCGCACGATATCGAGAAGTGTTCGCATGTTGGAAACAACCCCCACTCCGCCGAGAGGTGGGTGGGGGTCCCGGTAACGCTCAGGCGAGGGGTCTCAATCCCGCCTAATCATCTAATCGGTAATACGCAGTTGGGACATGCGAAGTTCCCTGCTGCCCGTTAGATCGTTAGACCGTGTGAAAGGAAAAAAGGTTATCCAAAGTGAGAGGAATCCAAGGGGAGGCCGGGGGCCGATCTGAAAGTCCAATGTTTAGAACTCGAAATACGCTCCGCTGGTTGCGGCACGGGAATTGCCCTCAGTTCCGGTAGCCGGGAGAAGGCCGAGAACGCCGCCCAAGCTTTCCCATGCGGCGCGGTTCAGTGCGGGGTCCGAAGCTACCAGGTCGCGGATCATGTCCCATGCGGCCACGTTCAGAGCGCCTTCCGGGGGTGGGCCCATGGCAAGGGAAACCGAGCACTGCGGGCAGAAGGAAATTCGATGGGCCGTTGATTTCTGGCGCGGCTTGATGCCGACGGTTTGCGCAAACATATACAGCGCCACCGATTTTTGCCCTGGCCCAATTTCGCGGCCACAACGCAAACAATGCATATTCTCCACAGAAGTTCTCCCCCGCCTGCAATGCAACACCTGAATTATGAATACTGTCGCCGAGGCGTCGTTTGGCACAAGTATGTAGAAGGATTCCATGATGAGAATGGCTTCCTGGGGATGCTCATCGGCTGTCGAGAACCAAGATGGGCTCTAGGCGTAGGCGCATCGGGTGTTGCAATCTATTGCGATGAGTCATGGGAACGTGGCCGGTGATTTAAAGAGGGACGCGGGTCGTTTATCCAGAAGCGGCGCGAACGTGGGCGTGTCCGTTTTTGTCCAACTTTCCAAGTTACGCAAAGTTCGCGCGTGCGAACAGGTGGCAGCCGTGTGTTACCGGTTGCGGGATGATGCAATCGAGTTTCTGCTGGTTCGCACCCGCGGAAGCGGACGTTGGACGTTTCCCAAGGGTTCGGTCGAGCGGGGTCTAACCCATGCTCAGGCGGCGGCATTGGAGGCGTTTGAGGAGGCCGGGGTCCATGGCCGAATTGAAGAGGGAGTATTCGCGCGCTATAACTCGCGAAAACGGGATGCGAGAAAGTCCTCTGCCGGCTCAGGCCGAAGAGACCTTAGGGTGAACGCTCATCTTTGTGAGGTGATGCGACTCACAAAGCCGAAAGAAATGAATCGGGATCGAACATGGTTTTCGATCGATGACGCGAGTCGCCGCTTGTGCGACGGGCGCCGAGATGATGAAGGAGCGGAGTTCGATCGTGTGCTAGAGAAGGCGGTGGCGAGAATCCGGCAACTGCACAGCGCGAATGACGAGATAGCAGACCAGCCTACCCGAGTTCAAGTGAATGATCCGCTGAGGAAGGTTCAATTCGAAGCGCCGATGGAAATTCGAGGAACGGCCTGGACACCTACGTTTAACGGCTATGCTAACCAAAGACTGACGGAGAAATCTTTCCCGTCGGGCGTCGATCCGACGACGAGCCGCAAGATTTTGCCGTGCGAGGTCTTGGAATTCAGCATGGCAGGGCAGAAAAAACCTCCGGCTCTGGGAAGCGGCGCCAAGCTGCGCTAACGCCAGCTACGCGAAGTTCTTCACTGCTGCTCTTTATTCTTTGGCCGCTCATAGGCTTTCTGTAAGTACTTGCGCGCTTCTTCGAGAGCCGCGAAGGTGTCGTCATTCGTCTGAATGGCTTGCCTATATTCGTTGATGGCGCGCTCGCGCTGTCCGGTGATGTCGAAAATTTTCCCCAGTTGAACATGGCTCCAAACCTCGGTCCAGCGCGGCTCTCCGTCGCCATTGATCGATGACCGGTAGGAGTTTGCGGCGGACTGATAGTTTCTCTGCAGGAAAAATATCTCTGCAACGCGGTAGTGCGCGAGCGAGCTGTTTTTATTCAGGTCGAGCGCTTTGTTGTACTCGGCAAGGGCCCCGGCAAGGTCGCCCTGCTGTTGGATAGCCTGGCCGCGAAGGATGGAGGAACGGAGCTTTACGTCAGAAGAATTGGTGAGGACATGATGATCGGGATCGACCGCGATGTGCCGTGGCCGCCCGAAGGTCTCGACGGCGAAGGCTGAGTTGGTGCCGACGACTTCGATTTTCTTGTCTTCGGTTTTGCCGTCGGTATCGATGCGCAAATCTACGGGCATGCGAAACAAATCCAGGTCCTGCGCAATTTCGCCGACAACGCGGAAGCCTTTGTTATTGCCCAGGCGGTAGGTCGTGTACTTCACTTTGAATTCCGGAGCGCCGGTTGAATCCAGCCACTGCGAAAAGAACCAGGTAAGCTGATCGCCGTAATTTTTTTCGGCGATGGCGCGAAAGTCGTCCATGGTGGCCGATTTTCCTTCGTAAGTTTCCGCGAATTCGCGCATGGTTTTAAGATATTTGTCCTCGCCCAGCACCCAGCGCAGCATGTGCAGAATCATCGCCCCTTTGTCGGTAACGAGCGACTGAAACTCGGTTGAAAAAGGGTCGAGTTTGCTCGCGCTCGAAAGCGGAACCGTGTCGTAGGCGAGCGCGCCAACCGACATATCTTTTACAGCTTCTTCAAGACCTGCTGAGCCGGCGGCGTTCTCTACGTACATGGCTTCGGAATAGCGAGAGAAGCCGTCGGTGAGCCACCAGTCATCTTTAGTCGCGGGACTTACGGAAACTCCCCACCATTGGTGGGCGAGGGCGTTGGCCAGCAATCGATAGTTCGTTTTCTCGGTGATGGATGGCCCCGCCAGACCTGCAATCTCGGGAGCCCACGCGTAAGGAACCGTGTCGCCGGGTAACTCGACGACGTTCAACCGCTGCGACAGCGGAGTTCCATAAAGGGTGATGTAGTAAGTAAATTCTTGAACCGCAGTCGTTGTGTAAGTGGGCGCGAGCGTTTGGTGTGAGGGCTTGAAGAAAACGTGCAAATCCATGCCAGCTTCGTCGCTCTTGTATTCCTGAAAAATGCCGGCGACGATGGTTCCGGGAAAGCTAGGCTTGTCATAGACGAATTTAAAAGTTTTGGTGGGCAAGCCGTTCGTGTTGGGCTTAGACGAAGGGGGATTGTCAGTGACGGTGGCTTTTCCGCTGCCGATGGCCAGCATGTGAGCGGGAATCGTAATGCTGATGGTTGCGGTAAAGCGGTTGAGGCCGTATCCGCTGACGGGAAACCAGCGTCCGGCGTAGAGGAGGTAGCTGGTGTCGTCGCCAACATACGCGAGCTTGAGGCCGGGGACAGGGCTGTCGTCGGCGCTTTCGAGGTCGCCTTCGTATTCGAAGGTGAGGGTTGTTGAGGCGTCTTTGGCCAGGCCCGCGGGAAGTGGCACGCGGATTGTGGAATCCTGGGTGACGCGCTCGGCCGAGAGCGGCTGATTTTTTTCGTCGAGAACACGAGTGACGCGCAGGTCGTTGTGGAGCTCGAAGACAGCTACGCTCAAGTCGGTAAGCGCCGTGAACTTTACCTTGGCGCGCGCCGAAATCTGGTGGAGATGAGGCGTGAGTTCAGCCTCGATCTGATAATTATCGACCCGTAGGCGGGCCTTTTCGACGGCCCGCGAGGGGGTAGTCGAAAAAACCAATAAGAGCAGAACGAAAGGGCTGGCGAGAATGCTCTGGGCACGCCGAAAGCGGATCTGCATTAAGGAGAGTCTCCGGAAAACTGGCTAGCCGTTTCCTATGATGAAGATTCTCACCTAAAAGATGCTGAGAGCACAAGGTTTAGGTCGCTATTAACCCCCAATCTTCGGCTTTAGACCTTAGGCGAGGCGAGTTTTCGCAAGATTAAGGACGATTTCCGCGGCACGATCCGCGGGATGTGCGGTCGCGAGTTCATTCGTTTGCCCGCGTAGTTGGTTCTTAACCTCGCTAAGGCCCGCGAGCATGGTTTCGCGCGCGGAGCCGTCGGGAATGATCTCGCGCAGCCGGGCGGCAACATTTTGCGGAGTGAAATCATGCTGCACGAGCTCCGGCACGATTTCTCTCTCGGCAATCAGATTAACCATGGCGAAATGCGGGACCTTAACTCTGGGCTTGCCCAGGAAATAGGTTAGTGCTGACACGCAATAGACCATTACGAATGGCGTGCGCATCATGGCGGCTTCCACCGTGGCTGTGCCGCTGGCGATGATTCCGGCGCGCGAGTGGTAAAGCGCGGGCAGAGATTCGGGGACGAGGGTGATCTTGAGATGTCCGGTTTTCTGGCCGCTGGTTTTGTTACCGATCATGTTTTGCAGGAATTCGCGATCGAGCGTGGGCGCTACGGGAAGAAGATATTCGTAGTCGGGTCCAATTTGGGCTGCGGCTTCAAGCATGGTGGGCAGGTTCATGCGAACTTCTTTGACGCGGCTGCCGGGCATGAGCGTGATCCAGTGTTTCGCCGCATCGAGGCTAAATTGCGCGGCATAGTCTTTGCGCTCGATTGCGGGCAGCGGTAAATCGGCCAGGGGATGGCCGACGAAGGTAGCGTCCACTCCGCGGTCGCGATAGAACTTTTCTTCAAAGGGAAAAATCACCAGCGCCTTGTCGATGTAGTCGCGCAGCAGGCGCACGCGTCCCTGCCGCCACGCCCAGAATTGCGGTGCGACGTAATAAACCACGGGAATGCCGCGCTTCTTCATCTGCCGCGCCACGCGCCAGTTGAAGGCTGGGGAGTCGATTACGATCGCGAGATCGGGCTTTCGCTTGTCGGCTTCGGCAATCAGATGCCGGTAGAGGCCGAGTATCTTTGGCAGGTGGCTGAGAATTTCAGTGATGCCGACGACAGAAAGATCCTTGGCATCGACCACAGTGTCGCAGCCGGCGGCGCGCATGCGCTCTCCGCCGACGCCGAAGAATTCGAGCTGCGGGCCGTGATGGCGCAGGGCTTCGATGATCTGCGCGCCGTACATTTCTCCGGAAGCTTCGCCGGCTGAGATCAGGATTCGCAAGAGAGCATTGTAGCTGCGCGACCGGAGGGAAGACGATTGGCCGGAAAGTTCAGAGAATTAGCTCTTCGAAATGCGGCCCGCGCCGTCTTGTCGGGGCAGGGCGCAATGCCGAGAAATTCGATATCGGTTTCGATTAAACCAGCGGTAACCCCACCAAAGCATCCAGTTAAAGCCTGGCAATCGGAAGATTGCATAGAAGGGCCAAGCCCACCAGATTCGTCGCGCCACATATAGATAGGCGTTTGCGCCCGACTCCAGTTTTCCGGTGCGGGTCAATACTTGTATGTCATCCAGCAAATTCTCTTCGGGAATTGGCAAGCTGCCCTCGGCCGAAGCGGACTGCAAATCTTTAATCGCAAATCCTCGTCGTCCAACCACCTTCTTCCAGAAGTGAACCCAACGAAAGCAGAAGCCGCATGCGCCGTCGTAGAGTATCCAGCCTTCGCGAGGGAAACCAGATTCCGATTTCTGATCTGCGGACATTATTCGACCCTGTTCCCCTTGAACACGATGACGGGCGATCCCTCGGCCACGAACGCACAGTCAGGGCGCCGTTGAAGAATGGTTGCAAGTTCGCACCCATAAAGAGCGGTAGCGTCCCCTTCAAACCCAGCGGCAATTGTGGGCCATACTTCCCAGGGGGGATGCGAAACATGGTATTCGAGGCTTCCGCCGCCTCGCCTTGCGGAATATCCCCAGTAGTGTTCAGTGATGAACTGCTCCAAGCTTCCTTCTTGAGGATGTTTTGAGACACCGTCCGTTTGGGCAGAGAGTCTGCACCATTGACCGCCAATCTTCCATTCATACTCGGCGCTCTTCCCAGACTCGTTCGCTTCAATCTCGTGTCTCATCGGAAGGCGTACGTAGTTCTCGTCATACACGAGGCGGGCAATCGTCGCGATTGCTCGTTTGGGCACGACCTCGGCAATAAAAACAACTCCCCTCCGACCTTCGCCGGCTTCTTTCCGACGAACGTACAAGCGCAGATTTACCTCATCGAAATTCGCGTGAAGGGGAATCGGAAAACGGCCAAACAGTTTGGTGCGGCAGAACCGAAAACCGACAAGACTGATGTAGGTTCGTCCCTGATATGAATCCACTGTCGTCCCCGGCGGAACATACCGATTCAGGAGGCTGGGTTCAACCTCGTAGTTCAGCATCACGAGATCTCGCCACTCAGCCGAGAGGAAGACCTTCGTTGCCTGAGATGTGTGCTCAGTGCTGCCGTGTTCGGGCGGAGCGCTAGTCATCCGCACTGGCGGTGACCTCTGAGTTCGCGGGCGAGGGCGCCCGCTCCACATTCAGCTCCTGATCCTTATACTGCAACTGATACAGCTTGAAGTAAATCCCGCGTTGCGCCAGGAGTTGCTGGTGCGTGCCCATTTCGCGGAGCTGGCTTTTGTGCATGACGATGATCTTGTCGGCGCGCTGCACGGTCGAGAGCCGGTGGGCGATGATGAGCGAGGTGCGACCCTCGACCATGCGGCTAAGCGCGTCGCGCACGCGGAATTCGGTTTCGGTATCCACGCTCGAGGTGGCTTCATCGAGAATCAGAATCTTCGGTTCGTGGGCCAGGGCGCGCGCGAAGGAGATGAGTTGTTTCTGGCCGGTCGAGAGCGTGGAGCCGCGCTCTCGAACTTCTTCGTCGAAGCCTTTGGGCAGCGCTCGGATGAAGTCGGCGAGATTCACGTCTTCAGCGGCCTTCTCGACGTGCGAGTCCTGAATGCGCTTGGTGCCGAGGCGAATGTTGCCGCCGATGGTGCCGCTGAACAGAAATGGATCTTGCAGCACCACGCCGAAGCGGCTGCGCAGATCGGCAAGGTCCATGTCTCGGACGTCGACGCCGTCGATCCGCACTGTGCCTTTCTGGACATCGTAGAAGCGCAGCAGAAGCGAGATGAGCGTGGTTTTGCCCGCGCCGGTGTGGCCAACGATGGCCGCGGTTTCGCCGGGCTCGATGGTGAAGGTTACATCGCGGAGTACCCAGTCGGGAGCGGAGGGGCTGGCGGTTTCATTGCTCGTGGAAGGAGAAGAGCCTGCCGGGCTTTGCTCGGCTGGACGGCCGAGGGCGGCCGTCCCTACATGAGCCTTGCTTGCGGCATTGGACTCGGCGATCTCTTCAGGCGTATCCCGATAGGCGAACCAGACGTGGTCGAATTCGATTCTGCCTGGGCCTTCGGGGCGCTTGGTCACCGCGGGCGAAACTACCTGCACGGGAGTATCAAGCAATTTGAAGATGCGCTCGCTCGCCGCCATCGCCGATTGCAGAATGTTGTATTTTTCGCTGAAGTCCATGATCGGTCGGAAGAAGCGCAAGGCGTACTGGATGAAGGCGACGAGCACACCCAGAGACGCGACGGTAGGCACCAGCCGAAACGCAATCAGCGTTTTCCAATTGAAACTAACTGAAACGCTCGCGGCGCGAATATTGTGCATCACATCGCCGCCGCCGAACCAGATGACGGATGCGATCGCGATGGAGGAAAGAACTTCGACCACTGGGTAATAGACCGAGTAGGCCATGATCGCGTCTTTGTACGCGTCCATGTGGTTGCGGTTGATTTCCGAGAAGCGCTCGTACGCTTTGCGCTCGCGATTGAAGAGTTGCAGCACGACCATGCCGCTGACGTGCTCTTGCAGATACGAATTAATGCGGGCGATGGCAACGCGAATGCGCCGATAGGAGTCGCGTACTTTGTCGCGAAAAATCTTGGTGGAATAAACGATGCAGGGCAGCACGGCAAAAGTAATCAGCGCCAGCTTCCAGTTCATGCAAAGCATTACGCCGAGGATGCCGAAGAGTACGAACAGATCTTCGAAGATCGAGACCACGCCGGAGGTGAACATTTCGTTCAATGCGTCCACATCCGTGGTCACACGTGTTACCAAGCGGCCGACGGGATTTTTGTCGAAGAAGGCGACGTGCAGGCGTTGCAGGTGACGGAATATCTGGCGGCGGAGGTCGAACATCACCTTCTGTCCGGTCCACTGCATGAAGTAGGTCTGGAGAAACTCGAGGAGGAAAGTCATTATCAGCAGCCCAACATAGATAGCCGCGATTTGCGCGATGCCGGTAACAGCGTTTGGGCTGAGCCAACTCCAGATGCCGGAAGCAGCCACGGACGCGCCTTTCGGAGCGAGGTAGCGGTCGATGGCAACTTTAGTAAGATAGGGGCCGAGCACGTCGGCGAAAGACTTTAGAAAAATCGATACCAGCGCGATCGTCACCTGCCAACGGTAGGGGCGCAGATATTTCAGCAGCCGCGCCATCAGGCGGCTGTCATACGCTTTACCTAATACCTCTTCTTCCTGAGACATCGGATTCCTGGCGATTGGGCTGCGAAACGCGTTCGCGGCGCTGGTAACAGGTTAACGCAATATGGATGGCTGAGGCAGCCCGGCGGATGGAAAAGTTGAGCGCCCGGTTCAACCGAACACAAGTGGGATAATAAGTGGTATGCCTCTGGGCGTTTACATCTCGGTGCCATTTTGCCGCACCAAATGCAGCTACTGCAACTTTGCCTCCGACGTGTTTTCGCGGGCGGTTTTTGAACGCTATGTCAATCGTGTTTGCGCCGACATCCAGAATGCGCAGCAGACTGCGAGCGAGATGGGCGGGGAAATGGAACACCAAGTCGATTCCATCTATTTGGGTGGAGGCACGCCGACCGTGCTCGAGGCGTCGCAACTGGAGCGCATCTTCGCGACCGTGCGATCGCAGTTTATTGTGCAGCCCGGAGCGGAAATCACGGTTGAATGTGCCCCTGGAACATTGACTCCCGCCGTGCTGGAAAGCCTGTCGCGCTGCGGCGTGAATCGCGTCAGCCTCGGCGTGCAGTCCTTCACGGATCAGGAGGCCGCGTCCGTCGGGCGGTTGCACAAGCGTGCGACGGTGCTCGACGATATCGCTCGCTTGCGCGCTGCTGATATTACGAACATCAACATCGATCTGATTGCGGGATTGCCGCATCAGACGGCTGAAAGCTGGGAGTTCTCGTTGGTTGAGACCATCGCGACACAGGTGCCGCACGTCAGTGTGTATATGCTCGAGGTCGATGACGACTCGCGGCTGGGCCGGGAATTGATCGCGGGGGGCACTCGTTATCATGCGCATTTCGTCCCCGACGAGGAATCTGTAGCGGACTTTTATCTGGCAGCCTGTGAGAGGCTGCGATCGTCCGGAATCGCGCAGTATGAAATTTCAAACTTCGCCCGCGACGGATTTGAATCGCGCCACAATTTAAAGTACTGGACGCGCCAACCGTATTTCGGCTTCGGTGTAGACGCGCACTCGATGCTTTTCTCCGCGATCCCCGATCTTGATGCGGTGCGATTCGCATCCGCGGATTCGCTGGAAAAATACCTGGCCGCCAGTGTTTTGCAGCCGAGTTCGATTTCTCTTGCTGCCGCCATGGAGGAACATTTCTTCCTCGGGCTAAGGTTAACGCACGGAGTTAGTTTGCAAGACCTCGCGACGAAGTTTGGCAACGAGCCCGTCGAGCGCTATCAAGCCACGATTGCCGAATCTGCCGCCGACGGTCTGATCGACCGCCGCGAAGATACCATTCGCTTGACCTCGCGCGGGCGTTTGTTATCGAACGAAGTGTTCCAGCGTTTTCTTCTCGCTGATGAAATTACCCGTTAGAGCTCGTAAAACTCCTCAATGTCTTTGCGGGCCTTCGAGCCAAACCATCCGGTCGGTTGGACAGCCCGCTGCGACCAGCGCTATCCCCGCTGAACATGCGGCTTCCAGCACTTTTGGTTGAATCCGCCTCCGGTAACTTTGCCCCCTCTCGCCTCTATGGTCTAATCAAAATTGGGCGGGTGATCCTGGAGGAAGCTTGGATTTTCAACTGAACGACGAGCAGCAGCAACTGAAAAAGAGCGTGCGTGAATTTGCCGAGCGCGAGATCGCGCCGAACGTCATGAAGTGGGATGAGGCCTGCGAATTCCCTTTGGCTACAGTCAAGGAACTGGGCAAGCTCGGATTGCTGGGCACGGTTTTTCCCACCGAATACAACGGCGCAGGCATGGGTTACGTCGAGTATGTGATCGCCATCGAAGAGTTGTCGCGCGTGGATGGATCGGTGGGAATCATCGTCGCAGCGCACACTTCACTCTGTTCCAATCACATTTTTCTGGCGGGCACTGAAGCTCAAAAGAAAAAGTACATCGGGAACCTGGCCACCGGCGAATTCATCGGTGCGTGGGGATTGACTGAACCTTCGTCCGGCTCCGACGCGGGCAGCGCCCGCATGACCGCCAAGCGCCGCGGAAATAACTGGGTGCTCAATGGCACAAAAACTTTCTGCACCAACGGCCATTACGCCGATGCCGTTGTGGTGATCGCCGTCACCGACCGCGCCGCTAATACTCACGGGCTTTCGGCGTTTATCGTCGATAAAGATACAAAAGGGTTTCGTCCCGGCAAGAAAGAAAACAAGCTCGGTCTCCGCGCCAGCGATACCGCCGAGATGATTTTTGAAGACTGCGTAGTTCCGGCGGAAAATCTGCTGGGCAAGGAAGGCGACGGATTCATCGATGCCATGCGCGTGCTCGATGGCGGGCGTATTTCGATTGCGGCGCTCTCGCTGGGCATGGCACAAGGCGCGTACGAGGCCGCGCTGAATTATTCCAAGGAGCGGCGGCAGTTTGGCAAGGCGATTGGCGAGTTTCAGGCGATTCAGTGGAAACTGGCGGACATGGCCACTGAAATCGACGCCGCCCGCCTGCTCACCATGCGCGCCGCATCGATGAAAGATGCTGGCCTGAAGACAACGCTTGAGTCCTCGATGGCGAAGCTCTACGCCAGCGAAGTTGCCGTCAGGTGCGCCAACGAAGGTGTGCAGATTCACGGCGGGTATGGGTTCATCAAAGATTATCCGGCAGAAAAGTTTTACCGCGATGTGAAGCTGTGCACCATCGGCGAAGGGACCAGTGAGATTCAGCGACTGGTGATTGCAAGGCAGTTGCTGAAGGATTAGCCACGTTAGAGCTTCAGCGGCTCACGGCGACCGTGGCGGATATGCAGAACGTACACGATTTGATCCTGGATTGTGAATAAAATCCGGTATACATGCGCCTTTCGGCCATAGAGCAGATGGCGTACCTCGAAGGGAAAAACCGCGCTTTCCGGAGCTAACGGACAACGAGCCGGAAACTCCGCGAGCGACGCGATAGCATCTTCCAGGGCCACAAACCAACGCATGCCGGTCTCTCCGGCATGTTGAGAGAGCAGCCAGTCAAGAATTGCGTCTGCGTCTTGCTCAGCTGCTGCCGTGGTTTCAACGCCGAAGGTCATGCTTGCTGCGGAGGTCGGCGAGAAACTCAGCAGCGGGTCGAGTGCGCCCTGCTCTCAGATCCTTATAACCACGATCGACACCCTCGACAGCTTCTGCGAAGTCCTGGCGCTCCCACTCGAGGTAAGCGGCCAGAGCATCGTCGAGAGCAGCGGCAGGGTCCTGGCCGCGCCGTTTGGCGTATTCTTCGAGCTGCGCCTTACGCTCCGGCTTCAGCGGGATCATATCCATCTCGGCCATCGTTTCCTCCCACTTATCGTAAGGGGTTCGGGCACGGAGGTCAAAAACTATTTACTCGCCGAAGGGTATTATCGCGAAGGGGAGCGTGTGCACTAGTTGTGTCCATTGGAGTACAAGAGGGGTGGTGAGTAAACTTGGGCTATGAGAGCTACTCTGCTTCTAATGGCATCTGGCCTGCCGTTTCAAGAGCACAGCCTTCAGGGGCGCGCGTTCCCGATGCCGCTACAGCCCTGAGGATTGCAGAGCCCGCTCTGATCAATGTCTACGGCAAGCGCGAGATAGAATACGAGAAACCGCTGGTGGCGAAACTGGAAAATGGAGTCTGGAAGATATATGGGACACTGTGTTGCCCCTCCCGGAAGGGAGGGCGAACGTGCAAAAGTGGCTCATGCGTCGGAGGGGTAGCCGCGCTCCAGTTCCGTCAAAGCGACGGCAAAATTCTGTCGATCTCCCACACGAAGTGACCGATGCCGAGATTACCCCCGGCGCGGATTTCTTCTTCCCCGTCCCCTGCTTTACACTGATCGCTTGAACCCACCCATCCAGACATGGATTGACCAACTCCGCTCCGGCGACGTGCGTTCGCTCGCCCGCGCGATTTCGACGGTCGAAAACCGTGCGCCGGGGTGGTCGGAGCTGCTCAAGACTTTGTTCCCGCACAGCGGCAAGGCTCGTGTGCTCGGGCTGACCGGGCCGCCCGGGGCGGGGAAGAGCACGCTGGTGGATCAACTTGCGCGCTTCTATCGCAAGAGCGACCACACGGTGGGCATCATCGCAGTCGACCCCACTAGCCCCTACACTGGCGGCGCGATTCTGGGCGACCGCATCCGCATGCAAGATCACTTCTCCGACCCGGGGATTTATATTCGCAGCATGGCGACCCGCGGCTCGCTGGGCGGCCTGGCGCGCACCACGGCCGACGTAACTACTGTGCTGGACGCTTCGGGCCGCGACCTCATCATGATTGAAACCGTGGGTGTAGGCCAGGATGAAGTCGACATCGTGCGGCTGGCCGACATCACGATCGTGATTCTGGTGCCCGGCATGGGCGATGATGTGCAGACTATCAAGGCCGGCATCATGGAGATCGCCGACATTTTTGTGATCAACAAAAGCGACCGCGACGGTGCCGATCATGTCGAGCGCGAGATCCGAACTCTGCAATCGCTTGCCATGCGCAGCGACGGCTGGACGCCGCCGATTGTGAAGACCGTCGCCAGCGAAGGAGTCGGGATCGAAGACTTGGCCGGCGCTGTCGCGAACTATGAGGCGTACCTGCGCGAAAAGAATCGGGCGCTGAATAAGAGCGTCGAAAATTGGCAGGAGCGATTGATCGAGATGCTGCGCGACACTCTGCTGGAAAAGGCGCGAACTCAACTGGGAAACGGAAATTTGGCAAGGCTCGCCGCCGAGGTGGCAGAGCACAAACGCGATCCCTATACGCTCGTGGAGGAGATCGCGGCGAGCATGGGGAAAAGCTAATTTTCAAACCAACATGGTGCGAATCGATCATCTCGGAATCGCGGTGAAGTCGCTGGCGGCGGCGAAATCGATCTACGAAAAGCTCGGCCTGACTGTTTCGCCGGAGGAAACGGTGGAGCAGGAGCAGGTGCGGCTGGTGATGGTTGCCGTCGGAGAGAGCCGGGTGGAACTTTTGGAAGCAACGTCGGAAAATTCGACGATCGCGAAATTTATTGCCAAACGCGGCGAAGGGTTGCATCACGTTTGTCTGAAGGTTCCGGATTTGCCGGCGGCGGTCGCGCGCCTGAAAAACGACGGTGTGCGGTTGGTATCGGAAGAAATCAAGATCGGCGCGGGCGGGCACAAATATGTTTTCGTGCATCCATCGAGCACGGGCGGCGTGCTGCTGGAGTTGGTGCAAGAGTAAGACATTTGGCCACGGATTTCCACGGATAGGGCAGCTATTCTCCTCATGCTTCTTCTCGCCATCGATACCTCGGGCAAACAAGGCAGCATCGCGCTGGCTCGTGTCGGTGAGCGGTCTGCCGACGACGATGATGTCGATGTGATCGAGACAGCGCTGCTGACCGGAGGCACTTTTTCCGCGCAGCTAGTTCCGCAGCTTGCCGCGCTGCTTTCCAGCCACCGATTTACCAAACTCGACATTGGCGCTCTCGCCGTAGTTTCCGGGCCGGGATCGTTTACCGGGCTTCGCATTGGGTTGGCCGTAGTGAAGGCCCTGGCTGAGATATTGAACAAGCCGATCGCGCCGGTGTCGCTTTTGGAAGCGTGCGCCTTTGCCAGTGGCGCGCAGGGCCGGATTATGGCCGCGCTGGATGCGGGCCGCGGCGATGTTTATGTTGGAGAATTCGAAAGCTCGCAACCGGCTGGTGTAGTTCCGCGAGAGCGAATATCGAGCAGGGACGAATTTCTGTCTTCTGCGAAAGGATGGACTGTGGTGACCCCGGACTCAGCTCTTGCCGAAGTTGCGGGTCGAACGGGATTGTCTGTTCAGTTACTGTCGCCGATAACGGCCGGAGTAGTTGCGCGCGTGGGCTGGCGCAGGATTCGCGCTGGCGGCACGATCAAGCCGGAAGCGCTGGAAGCGAACTACATCCGCCGCACCGACGCTGAGATGCTCGAAAAAATGCGATCCTAACGTGCAGGTCAGACGCGCCACTATCGAAGACGTTCCAACCCTGATGGAACTCGAGAACTCGAGTTCGTCGGCAGCGCATTGGCCAAGGCGGCTCTATGAAAGCGTGTTCGCCGATTCCCGGAGTTCACCAACCGTTTATCGACAGGCTTGGGTGGTTGAAGATCAGGGACGGAGCGCCGCAGAGTTTGCCGGGCAAGCTTCGAAAATTCTTGCATTCCTCGTGGCGCGGCGAGTTGACTTGGAATGGGAGCTGGAAAATCTTGTGGTAGCTGAAACGTTCCGCCGCCGCGGTGCCGGATCGATGTTGTTGGCCGCGCTTGTTGCCGAAGCCCGCGCGCAGCAGGGAAGCGGAATTTTTCTCGAAGTGCGGGAATCGAATTCCAGCGCCCAAGGCTTGTATAAAAAGGCCGGGTTCAAAAAGACTGATTTGCGAAAAGATTACTATTCCGATCCGAGGGAAGATGCGGTTGTCTTCCGCCTGAGCCTTCTCAAAACGGTTTCAATGGTTCATTTCCCGGCTGGGTAAGAACTTTCTCATTACGAGACTGAGGCGCCAGATTGCACCATAAATTTGGCATTGAAGCGATTATGGCGCTGTGGTAGCTTGGCCTTAGAAATCCCGGTTGGAGGTCTGCTGGATGCTGACTTCGAATAACGCTCTCCTGACCAGTGATGAATTTCGCAAGCTGGCCCAGGAGCACCTGCAGTATTCCACTCGTCTTGATTCTCTCACCCAAAAACGTTACCTCAGCGAAGATGAAAAGCTCGAGGAAGTGCGGCTGAAAAAACTTAAGCTGCGGCTGAAAGACCAGATGCAGTCGATTGAGCGGGAATATCGGCAGCAGTTTGGAACGCACGTAGCGTAATCTGCTGGCCATTTCAGGAACGGCCGCGACTGCTACAGCGGTTTTGTATCTGCCCTAAGGCGCTGATCAGCGCCTTTCTTTATTACGACTTACGCAGTTTCCTTTGAGAGAAAGCGAGCACTCTGCCCTCTCTGCTCTATAATTGGGAATCTTACGCATGGTTCGTGACGGCTACTATTACGGGCTCGCTCTAATTGCTGCCGCGGCGCTTGTGGGTTGGTTCGCTCGGCCCGGATGGGCGGTGATACCCGCTTTGCTGGCGCTATTTTTTCTGTGGTTTTTCCGCGACCCGGAACGCGTAATTCCTTACACCGAGGGGACCATCGTGTCTCCGGCCGATGGCAAAATTACAGACGTTTCCATCGTCGCCGACAGCGGCAAAACCTGGACCCGCATCAGCATCTTTCTCAGTGTTTTCGATGTTCATGTGAATCGTTCGCCGGTTGCGGGAGTGATCAGCTCGGTGCGCTACCAGCGAGGCAAGTTTCTGAACGCGATGAACAGCCTATCCGCGGAGCAGAATGAGCAGAATATTGTTCGGGTGGAAGGCGACGGCCAAACCGTGATCTTCAAGCAGATCGCCGGACTGTTGGCGCGTAGAATCGTGTTCCATCCGAAGATCGGCGACCGGGTCGAGCGAGGGCAGCGTGTGGGACTCATTAAGTTTGGTTCGCGGGTAGATGTTCTGTTGGATTCCGCTGCCACACTACACGTGAAAATCGGTGACCGGGTGCGCGGGGGCGCCAGCGTGTTGGCGCATCTGGCGCCGAAAGGCGAACTGACCGGCGCTGTGATTTATTCTTCGAGCGAAGAAAAGGCACGCTAATGGATGCAGAGAATCCCAACCGCGGACCGGACGAACGCCGTCCCCGTCGCATGAGCAAGGGAATGTACATCCTTCCGTCGGTTTTTACTACAGGGAATATGGCGGCCGGGTTCTACGCCATTCTGGAAGTGGTGCATGCGACTGCCCTGACTACGTGGCACCTGGATAACGCCGCCAAGGCGATCGGCTTCGCGGTCCTGTTCGATGGACTCGACGGGCGGGTGGCGCGCATGACCGGCACCAGCAGCGACTTTGGCAAAGAACTCGATTCTCTTGCGGACGTAATTACCTTTGGCGTGGCTCCGGCTATGCTGGCCTGGACCTGGGGCTTTCATCTGATGCAGCAAGGCGTGGCGCTCACTGACTGGAACATCAAGCTCACGCAAGTGGGTGCGATTGCCGCCTTTTTATTCCTCATCGCTGGAGCCAGTCGTCTGGCTCGGTTCAACATCACCAGTAACCCTCAGCCTTCCAACCCAGGAAAGCCTGGAAAAAAATACTTTGTAGGAATGCCAATCCCCGCTGGGGCAGGAGTGATCGCAGCGGTGGTTCACTTTCGGGCGGGTAGCCCACTCATGTCCTGGTATACGGCCATCACTTGGCTGGCGATGGTGGCGGCCGTAGGCTACCTGATGGTGAGCACCTGGCGGTTTTATAGTTTTAAGGAGCTTAATTTCGACGCACGCCACCCCTTTCGCCTGGTTATTCTGGTCGCTGCTTTATTCGCGGGCGTAATCTTCCTGTCGAGGCCGGTGTTGTTTGGGATAGCGCTGCTTTACACATTTTCAGGCGTCTACTGGCGGCTGCAATGGATCTTCCGCCGCCGCAAGCAGCCTCCGCCTCCAGCTTATAAGGAGGCATCGTTAACGTCATGAGCGCACCACCAAAAATCGCTGCGGGATCGTTGGCTGTAACTCGCGGCCAGCTTTTTCGCGCGGCCATCGTAGGCGCGGCTACCCTGAAAGGGAAAGAAGTGGCCGAAATGCTGAACGAACGCAACTTTCCCGCCGTCGATATCCGGTTGCTCGACGATGACGAATCGATCGGCCAGCTTGAGGCTACGGGCGATGAGATTAACTTCATCCAGAGTGTGCGGGCTGAGCAGTTCACCAATGTGGACTTTACTTTCTTTGCCGCCGACGCAGAGAGTACGCGCAACAATTGGAAGCGGGCCCGCGACGCCGGCAGCGCGATCATCGATCTTTCCGGCGCATTAGACCAGGAAGCTGGCGCGGAAGTGCGCTCGGTTTGGATCGAGCGGGAGCGCGGAAAAATGTGGCAACCGGAGTTGCAGCCGGCTCCCTGCGTGGTGGCGCATCCTGCAGCCGTAACTTTGGCGTTGCTTTTGCTTCGTGCGCGCAAGGCCGGGATGATTCGCAGCGCGGTCGCGTCAGTTTTCCAGCCTGCTTCAGAACAGGGTCAAAGGGGTATGGACGAGTTACATCAGCAGACCGTTAATCTGCTTTCGTTTCAGCCTCTGCCGAAGGATCTATTCGATACGCAAGTGGCATTCAATCTGGTGGCGCGCTACGGCCAGAAGTCGCAGTTGTCGCTCGATTCCGTAGAAGCTCGCGTTCGGCGACACTACCAGAAGCTTGCCGGGACTGATGCGATGCCGGTTGCGATGATGGTTCTTCAGCCTCCGGTGTTTCACGGGAATTCGGTCGCGCTGTATTTGGAGATGGAGCAGGCTGCCAATCAAGAGCGATTGTCCCAGGCGCTGGCTGGAGATCACGTCACGATTGCCGGCGCAGAAGATGAGTCGCAACCGAGCAATGTGAACAGCGCGGGGCAGGGCGATATCCTCGTTTCGCTGAAGGCAGATTCAGCCAATCCGAACGGGATTTGGCTGTATGCCGCGGCCGATAATCTGCGCGTCGCTGCGATTACGGCGGTCGACTGCGCTGAGAGCATGATCGCGACCCGCCCTCTGGGAAAAATTCAATGACGGTTCGTTTGGCCGCTCTTATGGTGTCGCTGATGATCGGCGCCGGTTGCGGGTATCACACGGCTGGACATGCGGTGCAGCTTCCCGAAAACGTCAAAACGATTGCCGTGCCCGCGTTCGTCAACGAGACCAGCGAGTATCGCATTGAGCAGTTGTTGACCGCCTCGGTGGTTCGCGAGTTCACAACGCGAACGCACTATCACATTCTCAAGAATTCCAGCGATGCCGCCGACGCCACGCTGCGGGGCGCCGTGCTTTCGACATCCGCTTCTCCGCTTACATACAATTCGGCGACCGGCCAGGCAGCCAGCGTCTTGGTGGTGGTGAGCATGAGGGTCGCTCTTACCGACCGGCAGGGCAAGGTGCTGTACCAGAATCCGGCGTATCTGTTTCGCGAGCAGTATGAGGTTTCACAGGACCTCGCCAGCTTTTTCGAGGAAGATTCGCCAGCCTTCCGCCGTCTCTCGCAGGATTTCGCGCGTACCCTGGTCTCTAACATCCTGGAGGGCTTCTAGATGCTAGAGTGTGAAACGACGCCGTACTGATTTCGAGGGCAATTTCTAATGCGGGCTTTTGCTCAGGCGGAGCGCTTTGTCGGCGAGATTCAGGCGCGCAAGCTGCGCCCCGCCTACGTGTTCGTGGGCGACGAAGCTTTCTTCCGCAAGCGCTTCCGCGACGCCATCCTGGAACATCTCGTTCCCATCGATCTCCGCGACTTCAGCTTGTTCGAATTCGATCTCGCCGAAAACGATCTGGCGGAAGTTCTCGATCGTGCTCAGACACCTTCTCTGATGGCGCCTTTCCAGGTTTTTTTCGTGCGCGGAGTGAAGACTCTTTTCGGACGCGGATCGAACGAAGAAAAACTCGCTGCCATCGAAGAGTATTGCAAAAATCCGAATCCTGACGCACTAATTGTTTTCGTCGCCGACCATATCAGCATTCCAGCCGATGTGCGCCGCATGGAAATGCAAGATAAGGAGCGCTACCAGCGCATCCGCGAGACCATGGGCTCTTACTGCGGCATCGTCGAACTGGCGCGCGTGGAGGAAGGCGAGGCGGTGCGCTGGATCTCGGAGTACTGCGCCAGCCGTGCCGAACCGGTCAAGATCGAGCCGGATGGCGCGCGCGAGCTGGTCGACGCGCTCGGGGGCGACATGATGATGATCTCCAACGAGCTGGAGAAGCTCATGCTTTATGTGGGCGCGCCCAACCGCATCACGCTGGGCGACGTCGAAACCATGGTGCTGGCCGCGAAGCAGCGTTCACTGTACGAATTAACCGATGCCATCTCCTCCCGGCAACGCGTCCGTGCGCTCGAAGTGCTGGACGCAATCCTCTCTTCGGGCGATGGTGATGAGGCTGCCATTGGCCACATTTACATGCTGGCGAAAACCTTTCGCCAGATGCTGGTGATTCTCGAGCGCAATGTGCGCGACCAGCGCATGTTATGGGCGGCGTTGTGGCAGGGTTTCCGCGTGCCGCCGTTTGCCGCCGATGACATCATCAAGCAGGCGCGGCGCTACAAATCTCGCCGCGATCTGACGCGGGCGATCCGGTTGGTGGCAAAAGCCGATCTCGCGCTGCGCTCGAATCCCGTCAGCAAGCGGATGGTGCTGGAACGTCTGGTGATCGATTTAACCAGCGAGCCCAAGGTGGAAACGCCGGGGTGGATGCAAGAGCAGCTGCCGGTTTAGCCTCTTTCAAAGCTTGCAGTGAGCAATCAGAAATGAGCTGGCGCCATCTCATCGAAGCCCCGTGGATCGTCTTCGTCGCCTACTGGGTGGTTGGCGCACTCAAGACGCGGCGCACCACGCGGAAGGAATCGTTCGCTTCGCGCTACGAAATTCTGTTCCTCGAAATTATCGGCTTCGTTCTTTTATTTAGCGATGAAGCTGAGATCGGCGTTCTCGGCAATCGAGTGTTTCATCGCACCTACGCGCTGGCAGTCACCGGCGTGGCGCTGACCTGGGCTGGCATTGCGCTGGCGCTCTGGGCTCGCTGGCATCTGGGCCAGTATTGGAGCGCTCGTATCACGATCAAGGAAGATCACAAGCTTATTCGCACTGGGCCGTATGCGCGGCTGCGGCATCCGATTTATTCCGGGCTAGATCTCGCTGCGATCGGTTCGGCGCTGGCTATCGACGAGTGGCGATGCGTGCTGGGCGTCTGCCTGATTATTCTTGGCTATGTGATCAAAGCGAAGAGGGAAGAAGCCATGCTGACCGCGCAATTCGGTGCGGATTTTCAGGAGCACTGCCGGCACACGGGTTTTCTGCTGCCGCACCTAGGATGAGCCGAGACCCTCGGGCACGCTGAAAAGAAAACGGCAGACCCAAGGCCTGCCATTGCAGCGAAAAGTTACCCTGCGGCGCCTACTTCATCGCGTTAACACGCACGCCCAGCCGAGATTTATAGCGGGCTGCCGTGTTCGCGTGCAGCGTACCCTTCTGGATTGCCTTGTCGAGCGCAGAGACCGTCTCGCGATAAGTCTTTTCGGCGGCCTGCTTGTCGCCCTTCTCGATGGTCTCGCGCAGTGTGCGCAGCGCGGTGCGCAGGCGCGAGGTGTTGGCGCGATTGGTAGCGGTGCGCTTGATGGTCTGACGGGCGCGCTTCAGCGCCGAATAATGATTAGCCATGTTGGATTCTTTACCTTTGTGCGTACAGCCGGATATTCGGTAGGTGCCGAATGCTTCATTTTACTGGACTAACTCGCTAGCGGTCAACGCTTCGTCGCCATTGACTCCCGCCCCGGCGCGGGGTAGGCTTGATGCCAATGGTAGTGACTTGCCCCATGGGCATGCGCATTCCGGCGGTTCCCGTCTCCAAGCATAATCCTGTTTTGTCCGCGCTGAGGCTCAAGTGTGGGCATTCATTGGCCAACCCAGGTTCCAAAGAGATTGAATGAAGAAAAGCATTGGAATTAGTCCTAACATCGAAACCCTTTTCGGCACGCGCGACGAGAATGTCCGCTTGTTGGAAGACGGTCTGAACGTCACCATTGACCTGCGGTCGAACGCCATCGAACTCGAGGGCGCGGCGCGCGATGTCGCCCGTGCCGAGCAGGTATTTTCCGATTACGAAAGCCTGCAGCGCTCCGGCTACACCTTTAACAACGGCGACCTCAACAGCATGCTGCGCGTGCTTACGGCGGATTCGACCACGACTCTACGCGGGCTGGCCGATGCCGGCCGCCAGCGATCGCTGGGACGCCGCATGGTGCAGCCCAAGAGCGCGAATCAGCGGCGGTATGTTGAGGCAATCGAGAAGCACGACATGGTCTTTGGCATTGGTCCGGCGGGGACAGGCAAAACCTATCTTGCCGTGGCGATGGCGATTTCGGCGTTGCTGGCAAAGCGCGTGAATCGCATCATTTTGGCGCGGCCGGCGGTGGAAGCGGGTGAGCGTTTGGGATTTTTGCCGGGCACGTTGCAGGACAAAATCGACCCGTATTTGCGTCCGCTTTACGATGCGCTCTATGACATGCTCGATCCGGAGAAGGTCGATCGCTACCTGGAGAAGAATGTCATCGAGATCGCACCCATCGCCTTCATGCGCGGACGAACGTTAAACGATTCGTTCGTGATCTTAGACGAAGCGCAGAATACGACTTCGGAGCAGATGAAGATGTTCGTCACTCGCCTGGGATTCAACTCCAAGGCGGTGATTACGGGGGATGTCACGCAGATCGATTTGCCGAATGCCCGCCGTAGTGGGCTGCTCGAGGCCATGGATATTCTGCCAAAAGTCGAAGGTCTCAACTTTGTTCACTTCGACGAGGCCGATGTGGTGCGTCATCATCTGGTGCAGCGCATCATCCGCGCCTATGACGAACATAAAACCCACGTCGCCGAGCAACAAATGCTGCTGCTTTCGGGCGGTAAGCATATTGACGTAAGAGGCGCGGAGTCGAAGAGTGCGCTTGAGTCTGACGGACGATTCACAGCTTCGGGAGAATAAAATCCTGGCGACGAAGAGGGCTGCATTCGAGCCCTCTTCTTTATTAACGGGTATTTTTGCTTGGAAGGGTGCCGAGGTAGAACTTCGGACCGTTGAGTGGCGTGGAAAACAAGTGGTCATTTTGCGAAAGAAAATCGTACGAATGAGCGCGGCGACGCTGGAGCGTTTTGTGTTGCGAGCGAGACGATCGGTGCGGCTGAGACAGACGGTGAATGTGCTCGTCACCGGCAGCGCAGAGATGAGGTCGCTCAATCGCCAATTCCGTGGGGCTGACAAGCCAACGGATGTGTTGTCTTTTCCGCCGTCGCCCGCGACGAACGGTCGGGGCCAGCGTCTCCTAGGTGAGTTGGCAATCTCGCTGGACATTGCGCGCGAGAATGCGCAGCGCCTTGGCCACAGCCTGGCGGACGAAGTAAAGATTCTAACTCTGCACGGCATTCTGCATCTGGCGGGTTTCGATCACGAAAAAGATCACGGCGAGATGGCTCGCAAAGAAAGTCAGTTGCGCAGGCAGTTGAAGCTGGAGTCGGGATTGATTGAACGAGTGCAATCGCCTCGCCGAGAAACCTCGATTCACAAGAAATCTTCAACCCGGACGCCTGCAACATCGCGGAGAACCGCATGAACTGGACGGTCGCTCTCGCGCTGATTCCGCTGCTGGGACTGTTGGCTTTGGCTTCCTACGTGGACCGCGTGTATCAAGAGATTGGCAAATTTCTCTCCCGCGACTTTCAGGACAACATTGACGTCTTCGAGCAAAGAGTGGAGCCCGCACTGCGCGTCAGTCGCGCGCGGGCGTCTCTCTCCATGTCGGTGCTGAAACAACTCACGACAGCCACCATGGCGCTGCTCGTGGGCTACCTGGTCTTCGCCGATCAACGCTGGAGCATCTACGAGATTCTGCAAGCTGCGATCACGCTGATCTTAATCATCATCCTATTCAACCAGTTTTTGCCCTACGTATTTTTCTCGCGCACGAATGGAACGTGGCTGGTCCGGTGGGCGCCATTAGTAAGGCTGCTGATTTATCTGGTGCTTCCAATTACGATCGTTCTTGGCTTCCTGCAATCGGTCGCTTCGCTCACTCGCCAGAACACCCGCGAGCAGCCAGAAAGCGCGGCGGAGGCCGTGGATGCCCTGATTGAAGCTGGTCAAGAAGAGGGAATCATTCAGAAAGGCGATCGTGATCTGATCCAGTCGGCGGTCGAGTTCAGCGGCAAGACGGTGCGCGAAGCCATGAAGCCACGGCCGCAAATGTTTGCCGTGCCCGTAGAAACCACCGTCGAGCGATTCATCGAGATGTTGCGCACCAAGCACTACTCGCGCGTTCCGGTTTACGAAGAGAGCATCCACAACATCAAAGGGATCGTTTACGCCCAGGATGTATTGCAGGTTCCCGATAGCGAGGCTGCGGCCCGCACGCTTGGCACGCTGATGCGGCGCGATGTGTATTTCGTTCCGGAGAGCAAGCTGGGCAGCGATTTGCTGCGTGAGATGCAGAAGAACAACATACGCATGGCGATCGTGGTCGATGAATACGGGGGCGTGGCAGGGTTGGTAACGATTGAAGACCTTGTCGAAGAGATTGTAGGTGAAATTCGCGACGAGCACGAAACGCCGGAAATCGTTAGAGAAAACGATCAGTCGTATATTGTTGCCGGCGGGATGGACGTGGACCGGCTCGCCGAACTTTTTGGAACCAGGCCAGAGGGAAGGGAATCGGCTACCGTGGCTGGTCTTGTCAGTGAACTTGCCGGACACATTCCGCGAAAAGGCGAAACCGTGGATGATGATGGCCTGCGCTTTGAAGTAGTCGAATCGACGGATCGCAGAGTGGAACGCGTAAGAATTACCGCTGCCCAGCCGAGACAGTTGAAGCTGATATGACGGGTCTTAGGTCTTGGGCATCCGGTGTTAGGCTATGGTGGCAGGCTTCTCGACGAATGAATTATAACGCGGATGCTCAGCTGAAAAACTAATACCTAATACCTAACACCTAACACCTAACACCTACACCGACGCTATGCCATTCCGTTCCGGTTTTGTCTGCATTCTCGGCCGTCCTAACGCGGGCAAGTCCACGCTGCTCAATGCGCTCGTGGGCGAAAAACTCGCGATCATTTCCCCTAAACCGCAGACCACACGCAATCGAATCCAGGGCGTCGTAAACATTCCCAAGAGCAAAGGACAGGCCGGCGCGCAGATCGTATTGCTCGATACGCCGGGCGTTCACAAGCCTGACAGCTCACTTGGCCGCAAAATGATGGTCGAAGTTCGCGAAGCTCTGGAGGGCTGCGATCTTGTCCTGCTCATAATGGATGTGACGCGGAAGCTCGACCGGCAGGATGAGTTCGCGATTCAAATGCTCAAGCACTCCTCCACTAAAGTTTGCCTCGTTCTTAATAAGGTGGACGCGCTACGTGGGGGCAAGAGCAAGCTGCTGCCTTTGATCGAAGAGTACCGCAAGCTGCATCCCTTTTACGACATCATCCCGATCTCAGCTTTAAAAAAAGATGGGCTCGATATTTTATTGAAGCAAGTCACGGCGGCATTACCTGCCGGTTCCCCGTATTTTCCACCGGATCAGTTCACCGACCAACCAGCGCGCTTCATGGCGGCTGAAATTATTCGTGAACGAGTGCTGATGGAAACTGAAGAAGAGCTGCCCTATGCGACCACGGTGATCGTCGATAATTTTGAGGAAGGCGCGCGGCTGACACTAATCTCCGCCACAATCTATTGCGAGCGGGAAGGTCAGAAGGGAATCCTCATCGGCAAGAAAGGGCAGATGCTGAAGCGGATTGGCACTTCGGCGCGGCTGCAAATCGAGCGCATGCTCGACACCAAAGTTTTTCTTGAGCTCTTCGTGAAGGTGCAGCCCAACTGGCGCGAATCGCAGCGCTTTGTTGAAGAACTCGACTGGAGAAGGCAGTTGGAACAACTGACCAGTGGGAGGGTTGAACTGCCTCAAAAACGTCCCAGCGAAAAGCTGCGTGGCGCCAAACGTCAAAGAGTTAAGAGGAAAATTCAGACAGAAGCTGGAAACGCCATTCCTAAGCTCAGTGTGCGGTGATGGTGGTTCGTCGCCGGGTTTGTGCTATCTAGGGTAGGCAGCTAGAATCAATAAAGCAGCGCGCAATCGTAACCTACAGGCCAATCATGCCATCGCCGGACTCTCCCGCACAACCTCTTCCCGAAAAAGATTTCGATCCGGACAAGTTGCATCTGATTTTGCGGGTTACCCTGTCCGCCGACCGAAATGCCGTCGATCCGGTAGTGCAAGAGGTGATGGCAGTCGTGCGCGAGATGAAGAACGTGGACGGCAAGGAAGACGCTATTGAATTGGCATTGCAGGAAGCTCTGGCCAACGCCGTGATTCACGGTGCTAAGGAAGATCCGACGAAGACCGTGGAATGCCTGGTAAGCAGCGATGACGAGCGAGGGATACTAATTGTGGTGCGCGATCCCGGCAACGGTTTTCTTCCCGACGGCATACCGACTTGCACCGTTGGAGAAAACGTCTACTCCAACCACGGCCGCGGAATTTTTCTCATCAACCAACTCATGGATAAGGTTGAGTTCCGCAAGAATGGAACTGAAATCCATATGGTGAAGCACTGACTTCGAGCCCGCTCTTACTCTTTCGCGGCAATCCCCAGAGTTTTCATCTTGCGGTATAAATGGCTGCGCTCCAGGCCCAGAACCTCGGCGGCGCGCGTGACGTTCCCGTGGTTCTCGTCCAGTTTCTTAAGAATGAAGTCGCGCTCGTAAGCGTCCCGCGCCTGGTGCAAAGTGGAGAACTCGTTGCGGACAGCTCGCCGGTGGCCGTCGCGATATACCAGGGGAGGAAGATGCTTGCGGTCGAAGCGCGTGGTCATGGGATTCATGATGACGATCCGCTCAATTACGTTGCGAAGTTCGCGCACGTTGCCTGGCCATGAATAGCGCATCAGAGCCTCGACGGCGTCATCTGTAATCTCTCGCGGGCGACGTCCATAGGTCGCGGCCAGGTCTTTCAGAAAGTGCCGCGCAAACAACGGGATGTCTTCCTTACGGTCGCGCAGCGGGGGAACAAAAAAAGGAATTACGTTAAGCCGGTAAAAAAGATCTTCGCGGAAGTTTCCCCGCGATATTTCTTCTTCGAGATCTTTATTAGTGGAAGCGATAATTCGCGCGTCCACCATAATGGTTTCGTCGCTGCCCAGTGGAGAAACCCGCTGCTCTTCCAGCGTGCGCAAAACTTTGGACTGCGTCTTCAGGCTCATGTCGCCCACTTCGTCCAGAAACAGGGTGCCGCCGCTGGCTTTTTGAAACTTGCCTTCCTTGTCCACCGCCGCGCCGGGAAACGATCCTTTGTAATGGCCGAACAACTCACTTTCGATCAGGTCTTCCGGGATCGCGGCGCAATTTACCTCGACGAAAGTTTCGTCTTTGCGCAGGCTCTGCGCGTGGATGGCATGAGCCACCAGTTCTTTTCCCGTGCCCGACTCGCCGTAAATCAGAACCCGCCCGTTGGTGGGCGCCATGAGTCCAATTTGCTGGCGCAGCGCCTTCATCGGGATGCTGTCGCCCACGATGATACTTTTGGCGTGGAGTTGCTTTTTCAGATCGAGATTCTCATGGCGCAGCTTCTTCGACTCAATCGCGTTTTTCACCAGGATCACGGTTTTGTCGATTGAAAGAGGCTTTTCCAGAAAGTCGTAGGCCCCAAGCTTTGTTGCGCGAACCGCGGTTTCAATGGTGCCGTGTCCGGAAATCATGATCACTTCGGGAGGATTTTCGACTTCGCGGATCTTTTCGAGAGTTTCAAGGCCGTCGATGCCAGGCAGCCAGATGTCCAGAAGAACAACATCGAACTCATGCTCGCGGCGCAGCAGTTTCAGGCACTCCTCACCGCTCTCCACGGACCCAGTTCCGTAACCTTCATCGGCCAGAACGCCCTCGAGGGACTCGCGGATGCCAGTTTCGTCGTCGACGATAAGAATTTTATGCATGTTGTTCAGCCGTCGTAGCCATCGCAGCCTCTGATGCCACTGGAAGCTCCAGGATAAAGCGCGCGCCCACCGGCTGGTTTTCCTCCACCCGAATCGACCCGTGATGATCTTCGATCACGCGACTCACAATCGCCAGTCCCAGGCCCGTTCCCCGTTTTCTAGTGGAAAAATACGGCAGGAATAACTTCTCTTTCAGTTCGCTGGTAACGCCATGTCCTGTATCAGCAACAACGATCTCAACGGCGTCACGGCTGGCGACGAGTGAAGTGGAAATTTGAATCTCGCGCACCAGTGCACCCTGCATCGCCTCCGCGGCATTGTCGACCAGGTTGGCGACCGCCCGTTTCATTGCTTCCGCGTCCGCCATCACTTTCGGCAAGTCCGGTGAAAGCAATTTGTGAATGCCGATGCCGTCCAGCCTTCCGTTGAACATGGAGAGCGCGTCTTCGATCACATCGTTGATGTCGGATGGCTGTGGCTTCGATGCAGGAAAGCGGGCGAGCGACGAAAATTCATCCACTAGCCGCCGCACGGTCTCGGCAGCGCCTGCGATGGTCTGAGCGCACGCTCGCACAATCTCCAGCGATGCTTGATCGGGAGGGGTTCCTCGTTCGAGATGGCGCTGAATTCTCTCCGCCGAAAGCGCGATGGGTGTAAGCGGATTCTTGATCTCATGCGCCACGCGTCGCGCCACTTCGCGCCATGCCGCCTGTTTTTGGGCCTTGAGCAGGTCCGACAGATCTTCGAAGACAATCACGTATCCCGCGCGCTCATTTTGATGCCGCAACGTTGCAACCGTGACTGCAACGTTTAGGGACCCCCGTTGCAGTGGCATCTCCATTTGGCTGGTGGTCATTCCCATGCGATCAGCCCGGCGCAGTAGCGGCTCTAAATCTTCGAGGACTTCTTGCGGAAACATGTCTACCAGGCGCGCGCCGCGCAGCACGTGTTGTCCTTCGGCGAACCCTTCGGGATGAAACATTCGCAGCAGCGCTTGATTGGAGTGGGTAACCATCCGCGCCGCATCGATCGAAAGAACGCCGGTGGGAATACTTTCGAGAATGGTCTCCATCTGCCGGCGCCTGTGATCGAGTTCCGCATTGGCAGCGCGGGCATCGCGGCCGGAGGACTCAATTTGCCGGCGGCTAATTTCAAGATCTTCCGCCATGCGATTAAACGAACGGACCAAGTCCCCAATTTCATCGGCCGCACTGACGTCGATTCGATAGTCGAGGCGTCCGCGGGAAATTTCCCCGGTCGCCTCCGCCAATGCGGCCAGCGGACGAGTGACCAGCTTTGAAAGAAACAGTGCCAGCCATGTGGTCACAAAAAGCACCATCATGGTGAGCAGCAGCAGCAAGCCCATGTAGGTGCGGCGCACCAGCCTGCGTTCGCGAGCCAACTCGAAATAGCGTTGCTGGCTGGCCTGGACCTGATTGACCGTCTGCGCGAACTGCCGGGGGAGCGGAATTGCGACAAGGATTACGCCGTCGTCGCCAACCGGAGCGCTGCCCAGTGTGTACTGTGTTTGCTCCCAGTTGAATTCCGCCGGTTTTGAACTCGCCGCCTCCGCCAGGGGCAATCGCGACTTCAGCTGCGACCACGGTGCGGGTGCGTTGAAACTGGCTTCTGCGTCGCCATCTTGCAGAGCAATCGCGAATCCGCCTTGAAAAGTAAGTTCATGATTTTTGAATTCGCTGGAGACCGGAGAAAATCCGTGTCCCGAGAATCCTCGTTGCGTTTCCGAAGAGGCTGCAATCGCCAATGCCTCGGCGCGCGCATTTTGTGCCGCATAACTGCCCAGCAGCGACGCCATGGCGTCGGTGTCGGCGCGAACTTCCTCTACCGGAGTGGAAAACCACTTATCAATCGACCGGTTCATCAACCCGTAGCAGAACCAGTACATCACCATCACTGGGACAAAGGAAAGAAGCAGCGCCCCGACTACCATGCGGGTGCGGAACTTCGATCCCAGTACTCCGAGCCGGCGCTCGGCGAACAGTTTTAACAAATTGCGCGCCAGCACGAACGTGAGGGCGACAAAGAGAAGGGAGATCAGCAGCGACAGCGCGTAGAACACCACGATCTGCTGATTGTTACCGGGGCGCAAAAGGGTAAGATCAAAGGCGGTTTGCGAAACCAAGATCGCCAGCAGGATAAACACCGCAACCGCCAGCGAAATGATGTAAGGCTTGCGGTTCGACGATGCGGTAGACCGAGTTGGAATGGTTTGTCCCAAGATTCGCGAGGCCCAGGGTTACGTACGGCGACCACACAGCGAAAGGGCCGAACTGATTATAGATGCCGCAGCTGGGGCAGAGGACTTCGAGAATGCCATTCCGCGGTCAACTAGTGCGGAGGTCGGCCAATCCGGAGTTCTTCCTGGATCGCGCGATACGCAGGCTTGAGTTGGTAGGTCCGGTCGAATGGCAGCGCATCTCCCCGAGTGCCGCGAGAGTGGGAGCCGATCCATGAGTATTTGTCGGTGAATCCCCAGGTCGCAATCGCGGTGCAGCCCGGTCGGGCTAAGCATGCGCGCACGATGCCGCGGTAAACTCTGGCCTGGCGGTCCAAGTCCTCAGGCTGAGGCTCTCCGTTGGCATCAATCGGCAGGGAAACATCAAGTTCCGTAATGTGAACCTGCACACCCAGCGCCGTAAGCCGGGAGATGTTCTGCGCGATGGCGGGGACATCGGCATCGAGGGCGGGAATGTGCATTTGCAGGCCGACCCCATCAATGGGCACTCCCCGGCGCTTGAAACCTTTGATCATGGCGTAGATAGCGTCCGATTTCCGATTCATCCCTTCGCCCTCCGCTTCGTTGTAGAACAAAGACGCCGCCGGATCAGCTTTATGCGCCCAGCGAAAAACCTGCTCGATGTAGGCGGTTCCTTTTCCAGAAAGTCCAATGCCAGGCTGGTTGTACCAGATGGAGTCGCGCACATTTCCATTCTCATCCAGCGCTTCGTTGATCACATCCCACGCGAACACCTCGCCAGCATAGTGCTTCATCACTCGCGCAATGTGTTCGCGCAATAGTCCCCGCAGGCTCCTAGGGGTGAACGAGCCGTGCGCTAGCCATTCAGGATTGTCCCGGCCCCAGACCAGGCAATGGCCGCGCACTTTCATCAGATTCGCCTGCGCGAAGCGAACGACCTCATCTCCCTGGCGAAAATCATAAGTTGTCGAATCCGGCCGCAGGATGCGCCACTTCATGGCGTCTTCCGGTTCGACCATGTTGTACTCGCGAGCCAAGGTTGAACTGTAGGCGCGCTCAGAAAGTTGCGACGGACGCACGGCAGTGCCAATCAGCACATTCGCCTGGTCGGCTGCCTCGCGCAGCGATTGAGCGTTACAGAGTACTGGAATTACCACCCCAAGAATGGCGGCCCAACGATAGCGACCTTTAACGAATAGATACATCGGGGTTGCCCAAAAGATTCCTGACGACGATGTCAGCGGCAAAAAAAACCAGGACCAATCTCCCAGGACCTAAGACCTTCCTTGTCTATGCCCAGGCAGGAACTTCTGTAAAGGGCATCCATCACATCGAGCCTGTGATTTTCTGCAGTAGTTCTTTCCGACTCCCACGATAAGGCCATGCATCTCGTTGTAGACCTGGGCGAGAGCGGTGCGCTTTGCGGTGCTCATTTTTGAGGGAGAATGAGCCGCTCCTCGGACGCCGGCCTTTAGGACCGGCCGATTGGCTTTGCCAGGCTCGGCGATTGCTCGTGCTTCCGGAGCCAGGGATTCCTCAAACAGCGCCCGAATTTCGTCATAACCAGATTTTCCCGGAAGTATTTCGTGACGAGCTAGGATTCTTCGGGTGTAGGCGTCGACCACAAATACCGGATGATTGCCTGCATAGAGCAAAATCGAATCAGCCGTTTCCGGACCAATCCCGTTTAGGTTAAGCAATTCTTTGCGAAGCTCGCTTGTAGGGCGCGCAAACATTCTTGCCAGCGAGCCGCGGTATCGTCGATCCAAAAAATCAACGAACAGTTTCAGCCGCTCCGCTTTCTGGCGAAAATACCCAGCAGGCCGGATCAGGCGTTGGAACTCGGGAATGGACGCATCCCGAATCCCTCTTAGGCTTAGCATTCGTGCCGCGCGAAGATTCGCCAGCGCTTTTCCACGTTGGTCCACGCGGTATTTTGCGTCAGGTAGGCACCCACAATCACTTCAAAGCGGGACCGCGCCGGCCACCAATGCTGCGGTCCCCATGTGCGATAAAGAGCGTCATAATAGGCTCTAATCTCCTTATTTTTCGAGTCCGCGGGCAAGGTTGGCAATCCTCTCCTCAGTTTACGCTGGACGAGAGTACGGGCTCGAGTGATTCTGCAACAGCCGGTGCCTTGCTTACCGAAGTGCATGTACTCCGGCCAACCATTTAAAAGGTTCTCAGCAAAAATACTCAATTGGCGTAGGTTTCCGGTGGGAACCACCCGTCGGCTGACTTTGCGCGCCAAGTGCAAGTACTACGGTAACTGGTACGGTAATCGACTAACCCTGACAATTTATGTCAACGCAAGCACGCCGCTCTTCTTCCATAGCAAGAAGCCGCGGTTTGCGTGAATGCCGGCGAGTCGGCGCGGCATCGTTCCACAACGTGGGTTAGGAGATCGACGTATGTCTCAACGGCTGGGTGACCTTCTCGTTAAAGAGAAGATCATTACCCCGGAGCAGTTGGAACAAGCGACCAAGGCGCAGAAGGAACAGAATTGCCGCCTGGGGTCCGCCTTGGTAAAGCTCGGCTTCCTCACGGACGAGGACGTCACCAATTTTCTCTCGCGCCAATATGGCGTTCCCGCGATCAATCTTTCCTACTTTGAAATTGACCCAGCCGTCGTCAAGCTGATTCCATTCGAAACTGCCAAGCGCTATCAGATCCTTCCCCTGAGCCGCGTGGGTGCTTCGCTGACCATTGCGATGGTCGATCCCACGAATGTGTTCGCGATGGACGATATCAAGTTCATGACCGGCTTCAACATCGAGCCGGTGGTGGCCTCCGAAAGCTCGATTCTGGCGGGCATCGACAAATCCTACGGCACAGGCGGCAAAGAGGAAGACCTTGAAACCGTAATGCAGTCGATGTCTGAGATGAGTGACGAAGATGTCGAACTGCAAGCCGAGCAGCAAGAAATCGGACTTTCGGAACTGGAGAAAGCCGCCGACGAAGCTCCGGTGGTGAAGTTGGTGAACGTGGTGCTGGGAGACGCGGTAAAGCGCGGAGCCAGCGATATTCATATCGAGCCTTACGAAAAAGAATTCCGCGTACGCTTCCGCATTGACGGTGTGTTGCAAGCGATCATGTCGCCACCAATGAAGTTGAAGGACGCTATTACGTCCCGCCTGAAGATCATGGCGAAGCTCGACATCAGCGAGAAGCGGCTGCCCCAGGATGGCCGCATCATGCTCAAGATGAACGTTGGCGGCCGAAAGAAACAGCTCGATTTCCGTGTCAGCACTCTGCCAACACTCTGGGGCGAGAAGATCGTGCTCCGCTTGCTCGACAAAGAAAACCTGCGGCTCGATATGACCAAGCTGGGCTTCGAGCCGGAATCGCTGGTGAAATTCGAGAAGGCAATTCTCAAGCCCTACGGCATGGTGCTGGTGACTGGCCCGACGGGTTCAGGAAAAACCAACACCCTGTATTCGTCGATCTCGCGCCTGAACCAGCCTGATACGAACATTATGACCGCCGAAGATCCGGTCGAATTCCAGTTGGGCGGCGTCAATCAGGTGCAGATGAAAGAACAGATCGGGTTGAACTTCGCCGCTGCTCTCCGTTCTTTCTTGCGTCAGGATCCCAATATCATCCTCGTCGGCGAAATCCGCGATTTTGAAACTGCCGAAATTGCTATTAAAGCCGCTCTTACTGGTCACCTTGTGCTTTCCACGCTGCACACCAATGGTGCGCCCGAAACGATTACACGATTGATGAACATGGGTATCGAACCCTTCCTGGTCGCGACCTCAGTTCACTTGATTTGCGCGCAGCGACTGATTCGCCGAATTTGCAAAGACTGCTCTGAGCTGGTGGAGGTTCCGATTCAAACGTTGATTGAAGAAGGATTCACGCCCGAAGAGGCAAAGAACGCCAAGATTCACAAGGGCAAAGGCTGCGGAGTCTGCAACAACACCGGCTACAAAGGCCGCTGCGGTTTGTATGAAGTGATGGAAGTGGATGATGAAATCAGGGAACTGGTGCTGGTAGGCGCGTCGGCGGTGGAATTAAAAAAGAAAGCGATTGAGCGCGGCATGATCACCTTGCGGCGCAGCGGTTTGATCAAAGTGGCGGCGGGCGTTACCACGTTGGAAGAAGTTGCCCGCGAAACCATCCACTAATTTTCTTTAGCGTAGGTTACAAGACAAGAAAGGGATCACCATTATGGGTTTGTCGTTGAGCGACTTGCTGAAAAGAATGCTGGAGATGAGTGGCAGCGATCTCCATATCACGACCAATTCGCCGCCGCAAATCCGCGTTCACGGGCATCTGGTGCCACTGGACCTTCCGCAGATGACGCCGGCTGAGACCAAGCAGCTCGCTTATAGCGTGATGACGGACTCGCAGAAGCACCGCTTCGAAGAAAGCCTGGAGCTGGATTTTTCTTTCGGACTTAAAGGCCTGGCCCGCTTTCGCGCGAACGTGTTCAACCAGCGCGGCGCGACCGCGGCAGTATTCCGTTTGATTCCTTTCGAAATTAAATCGTTCAACCAGCTTGGCCTGCCCGCCGTGGTGAGCAAGCTTTGCGACAAGCCTCGCGGTCTGGTGCTGGTGACCGGGCCGACCGGTTCCGGCAAGTCGACTACACTCGCCGCCATGATCGACAAGATCAACAGCGAACGCCACGATCACATTCTCACCATCGAGGATCCGATCGAATTCGTCCACATGAACAAGAACTGCGTGGTGAACCAGCGCGAGTTGCACGCCGACACTAAGAGCTTTACCGACGCGCTGCGCGCCGCACTTCGTGAAGACCCGGACGTTGTGCTGATCGGCGAAATGCGCGACCTCGAAACCATTGAATCGGCATTGCGCATTGCCGAGACGGGCCACTTGACTTTCGGCACACTGCACACTAATTCCGCAACCTCAACCATCAACCGAATTATCGACGTATTTCCGGCGCACCAGCAACCGCAAATTCGTGCTCAGCTCTCGCTGGTGCTCGAAGGCATCATGTGTCAAAGCCTGGTGGCAACGCCAACCGGCAAGGGCCGCGCCATGATCATGGAAATCCTGATCCCGAATCCCGCCGTCCGTAACCTGATTCGCGAGGACAAAATTCATCAGGTCTATTCGGCGATGCAGTCAGGGCAGGACAAGTTCGGCATGCAGACGTTTAACCAGGCGTTGGCCACAGCGTACTTCCAGAAGGAGGTATCTCTGGAAGTGGCGCTGCAGCGCTCGAGCAATCCGGATGAGCTCCAGGAAATGATCAATCGCGGGGCGAGTTTGCTAAGCAGGCCCACGGCTGGGGGTGCGGGCCTGGCCAAGGGAGCGGCGCCCGCAAAGCGTTAACCGCACGAAGCGGCATTGCGAATTGCGGCAATGCCAAAACGAATTCGAATAAGCCGACCGAGTGAGACAGCTCGGCGACGAGAGCGAGGAGAAACTAAACCATGCCAGTCTTCACATTTTCCGGCAAAGATGCTTCGGGACAGAAAATTTCCGGCGAGCGCATGGCGCCCAATAAGCAGGCGCTAAACCAGCAACTGAGGCGCGAGCGCATCACTCCGGGCGCGATCCGGGAGAAGGGCAAAGAATTTGCCATGCCCACCTTCGGATCTGGCAAGGTCAAGGTCAAGGACATCGCGATTTTCTTCCGCCAGTTCTCGGTCATGATCGACGCCGGACTGCCGCTGGTACAGTGCCTGGAAATTCTGGCGGCCAACCAGGAAAACCAAACCTTTCAGAAGACGCTGACCGGAGTTCGTACGACGGTCGAGGGCGGCGCGACGCTGGCCAACGCTATGCGCCAGTATCCCAACGTCTTCGACGACCTCACCACCAACATGATCGAAGCCGGTGAGACCGGCGGTATCTTGGACGTCATCCTTCAGCGTCTGGCGACTTACGTTGAAAAAGCGGTCCGGCTCAAGTCTGCGGTGAAATCGGCTTTGATTTATCCCATCGCCGTGGTCAGCATTGCCGTGCTGATCGTCGGCGCGCTGCTGAAGTGGGTGGTGCCGATCTTCGCCAATCTTTTCGCCGGACTCGGCGTCGCTTTGCCCCTTCCCACCCGCATTGTGGTGGGCATGAGCGCCTTCATTGGCACTTTCTGGTGGGTCATCATCGTTGCCGTCGGAGGATCTATCTACGGTCTCAAGCAGGTTCGCAAGCATCCGAAAGGCCGTTACTACTTCGATAAAGTTCTGCTGCACATCCCTGTGATTGGCTCACTGTTGCGCAAGATTGCGGTGGGACGCTTCACCCGCACCCTTGGCACCCTGATCACTTCAGGCGTGCCCATTCTGGAAGGTTTGGCGATCACCGCCCGGACCTCCGGCAACGCAGTGCTGGAAGAGGCTCTGATGAAGGTGCGAAAGGCGATCGAGGAAGGCCGTACCATCGTCGATCCTCTTAAGGAATGCGGAGTATTTCCTAACATGGTCACGCAAATGATCGGCGTAGGCGAAGCGACGGGTGCGATGGACAACATGCTGCAGAAAATCGCCGACTTCTACGAAGAAGAAGTCGACGCAGCTACGCGGGACATGCTGGCCATGCTGGAACCGGGCATTATCGCTCTACTCGGCCTTACCGTCGGCGGTATCGTGATTGCCCTCTATATGCCGCTGTTCGCCATGATCGCCAAGCTGTCTGGATAGAAAAAAAGCGGGTCTTGGGTCTTGGGTCATGGGAGTTAGGTCTTAGGCCTGAGGCCTGCTCTCGCTCCTTCTACCGAACACCTAAGACCTAAGACCTGAGACCTAAGACCTAAGACCTAAGACCTGAGACCTAAGACCTAAGACCTAAGACCCGAGATCGCGATGCAATCGACCTTCGACGAGCGCAACTGGCTGGCATGGCTGGTTAAAGTACGAATTCTGATCCTGACATTCCTGCTCGGAATTCAGTTGGCGGTGGTACAGTTGACGCCGTCGCGCTTGCCGATGCGTCTTTTCCTCGGCACCATTGTCCTGTGGTATTCGCTCTCGCTGTTTTACGTTCTTCTGCTCTCCCTGTGGAATGAGCACCGTCTACAGGCGTTGCTGCAAGTGCTTACCGATCTGGTGATGGTTAGCCTGGTCGTGCATGAAACCGGAGGTTGGGACAGCTCCTTAAACTTTCTCTATCCTCTGGTCATCATCGTGGCCGGCATTCTGCTTCCGCGGGTGTGGGCTCGTCTGGTGGCGGCGCTGGCTTTCATTCTTTACGGCTCCGTGCTTGAACTCAACTACTACGGATTCGTACGATCCTATTGCACCACGCATCCCGGCCTGAGAACGCTGCAGGGAATTATTTTTGTGAATCTGTTCGCGTTCCTCACCGTCGCCTATCTCTCCAGCTTGTTGGTCACGAAGTTACGCCAAGCGGAAGTGCAACTGGAAGATGCCAGCGGGGCGCTTGAGGATCTTCAGATCCTGCACGAGAACATCATCCAGTCCATCGGCAGCGGATTGATCACGACTGGGCTCGACGGACGAATTACGCTGGTCAACAACGCCGCCGAGAAGTTGCTCGAGCGGCCGCCCAGTCAGCTGCTGGCGAGATCTGTCGCCGAACTTTTTCTCGACATGCTGCCCAATGGGGAATCGAGTACCCACGCCGAGGTTCGTTTCGATACTCCCGGAAGTTTCCGCAAAACGGTTCGGGTGCGAGTGACAGCTTTGAGTGCGTCGGACCGCGGGGCCTTGGGTTATGTGTATGCCCTGGACGATCTCACCGAGATTCGCCGCCTGGAGCGCGAGGTTCGCATGCAGGACCGCTTGGCGGCGGTAGGGCGGCTGGCAGCCGCCATCGCTCATGAGATTCGCAATCCGCTCACTTCCATCGCAGGATCCGTCAGCATGCTCTCCGGCATACCCGATATGACGGAGGAACATCACCATCTCCTCGATATCGTAACGCGCGAATCGCAGCGGCTGAATGGCATTATCACCGACTTTCTGGCGTACTCCCGCGGCAAGCAGTATCACTTTGATAAGTGCGATCTGTTGCGCTTGCTGGAAGATACTCTGACTTTGATCCGGCATCGCATGACTGCGGAGAATACCGGCATCTCGATCGAGAGCCACTTCGCCGTTCACGGGGCGTGGGTGCTCGCCGATGGGGACAAGATCAAACAGGTGTTCTGGAACATTGCCGAGAATGCCATTCGCGCCATGCGTGAGGGTGGAGTCTTGCAAGTGAGTATCGAACCATCGGGAGACGAATGGCAGATCAGTTTCGCCGACACTGGCATGGGAATGACTCCACAACAGACAGAGAAGATTTTTGAGCCTTTCCAGTCGAGCTTCGAAGGCGGCACGGGGCTGGGATTGGCCGTGGTCTACCAGATCATGCAAGCGCATGAAGGCAGAGTTTGGGCGCGCTCGAAGCCGGGGCAGGGAACGACCTTCGTCGTCAGGCTGCGGCGTTTTGATGCGGAACACAAGCGCGGGCAGGTTTCGCAGAAGGAAAATGCTACTCCGTCAATGCGCGAAGGGATGAGCGCGCAACTCGCAGCCACCGCAGGGGAAGGGAGGCCGCGTGGCTAACATTTTGGTTTGCGATGATGAGCGCTCCATCTGCGAAATGCTCGACATTGCCTTGCGCCGCGAAGGCCATCGCGTAGAGACGGTGCAATCCGGCCAGGCCGCGAAAAACAAAATCGACGGCGCGCTCTACGATTTGATCATCACCGATATAAAGATGCCCAATATCGACGGCATCGAAGTGTTGCGGCACGCGCATCGCGTTTCTCCGGATTCCCCAGTCATTCTCATCACTGCCGTCGACGATTACGAAGCTGCCGTGGAAGCGGTAAAAGCCGGAGGCGCGTCGGATTACATTCGCAAAAGTCCCGGATTGGTCGATGAAATCAAGCTGGCCACCAACCGGATGCTCGAAAAACTCTCGCTTAGCAAGCAGAATTTTGCGCTGCGCCGCGACGCCGCTTCTCATAATTCACTCGACAACATTATCGGTTCCAGCCCGGCGATGGAAAAGCTGAAGCAGACTCTTCGTACCGTCGCTTCCACAGCGAGTACAGTCTTGATTCACGGCGAGAGCGGTACGGGTAAAGAACTGGTCGCGCGCGCGGTTCACGTTTGCTCTCCCCGTGCGGCCGAGCCCTTTGTTTCGGTTAACTGCGGCGCGTTCCCCGAGACTTTGCTCGAAAGCGAACTCTTCGGTTATTTGAAAGGCGCTTTTACAGGGGCGAATCAGAATAAGCGCGGACTGTTTGAAGTTGCCGGAGGTGGAACAATCTTCCTCGACGAAATCAGCGAAATGACTCTCGCCATGCAGGTGAAACTGTTGCGGGTGTTGCAAGAGCGGACTGTTCGGCCAGTGGGCGGGACGAGCGAAATTCCGATCGATGTCCGCGTGATCGCCGCCACCAACCGCGATCTCGACAAGGCCGTAGCGGAGAATCTGTTTCGCGAAGATCTTTACTATCGCCTGAACGTGATTCCGATTCGGGTGCCGAACCTGAGGGAACGTCGCGAAGACATCCCGCTCCTGGCCAACCATTTTCTAAAAAAATATGCGGCCGCTGCCAGCAGAAGCATTATGCGCCTGAACAAGATTTCGCTGGACTCGCTCTGCGGATACGAATGGCCGGGCAATGTCCGGCAGCTCGAAAATACAGTCGAGCGCGCGGTCGCCCTGGAGATGACGGACGAACTGCACGTGGAATTGCCGGTGGAGCGGCCAAAAGCCCGCGCGGCGGCGGCGGGAGTAGGTGCCTTCGACAGTGCCTCCGAGATTGCGCCCGGCGCGGTGCTCCCTGCGGGCGTGGGCATGGAGAGTTACGTTGCTGGCATTGAGCGCTCGTTGTTGCAAAGTGCGCTCGACCGCTCCAGTGGTGTGCAGACGAAAGCTGCCGATCTGTTGGGGATTTCTTATCGCTCGTTTCGGCACTTGATGAAGAAGTACGGGTTGTAGCTGTCAGCTGTCAGCTTTCAATTTTCAGCTTAAAGATGGAAGCGTAAAGCCATAAGGTGAGAGCTGAGAGTTGTCAGCTAGCTCTTCTTCAACTGCTGCTTCCAGCCCAACACGCGCGCCTTCGCACCTTCAGCCTCAGCCTCGGGAATCATTCCTTTTTTCTGGTAAAGCACCGACAAGCTAGTATGCGCGAGCACGTCGTCCGGATCTAGTTCCGTTATCTTCTGCGCCACGCCGATTGCGTCGTCGTAGCGCTGCATGTCCTGGAGAGCACGCGCCAGGCCGTGCATGGCTTCGGTAAATATGGGATCGATCTCTAACGACTCCCGGTAAGCCGCGACGGCCTCTTCCAGTTTTCCATCCGCCATCAAGTCCAGCGCGGCATAGTAGCGGTCTTCGGCTTTGTGGCGGAGATTGGCGTCAGACATGGCTGGAATCTCTTGGCGGAGACAGGATTCTAACATGGACCCCTCGAGTAATTTCGAACCGCCGCCTGGATTGTCATCCCGAGCGAAGCGAGGGACCTTGGTTCTTGCTTTCTGAGTCCGCCGCCGCTGCAAGCAAGCCCCAAGGTCCCTCGCTTCGCTCGGGATGACAAAATGCCAAGAGTCCCTCGATAACAAATGCCAAAACCGCGTGCTGCGATTATCATGCCTCCATGCGCCATTCTCTCCGCTTTCTGTGGAATGCCACCCGGGGCCATCGGCTTACTCCGTGGCGCAGCCCGTACCTGCTGTGGCGCATTGAAACCTACTGCGGAGTCAAGATGACGCAGATCGGCTTTCTGGAATTCTGGGAATTTCTGTGGAGAGAGCGCACCAGCCTATGGCGTTTTCTCAAGTGGACCGGAGAGATGGACCGATACGCCCACCCCAAGCCTAAGAATTGAGTTTCAATGTTTCGTGTTTCAGGATGGCTCCTGAAAGTTGAAATCTTAAGAGGTTGAAACCTTGCCTTATGCGCCCTTGCCGGCGGCGGCAGCCTCACCCAACGTGATTGTGACATCGGTTCCCTTGGATGCGCCGATTAGTTGCGCTGCCGCCCCGCGGTTGGCGGCGATCTCAAGAAATCCCATGCTACCGAGAATGCCGAACACTTCTCCGGGAGCTCCCTCAGCATAAGCGCTGTGCATTTCCTTCACCTCGCGGCTGCCGACGTTGATCTTAAATCCGCTGGCGCCGGCTGCGAAAAGCGAGGGAACATCCTGCGGAGTGAAATTGGTAATCAGATTTCCGAAGCGATCGACTTTCAGCACCACGCCGCGCATGCGGTTCTGATCGACGGGCTTGGGCTTGGGCGCGGAGAAGCGGACGTACTCCTGCACTTCGTCGCCAAACTTCAGCGAATCGACCTCCTTCGCCAAATAAGCCGCTACCGGAGAAAAAATATCGCGCGCATGGAAGGTGTTGCTGATCGGCTGCAGAAAATAGTGGTCGGAGGTGACGTGGCGCACATGCACGCGCTCTTCCTTCGCGTAGACCAGCGAAAGCACCCCGTTGTCGGGAGCCACGAAGTGATATTTGTCGCACGAAGCGATAATCGGCCGCCGCGCCGTCCCCACGCCGGGATCGACAATCACCATGTGCACGGTGCGAGTGGGGAAATAGGAATAAGCCTGCGAGATCGTGAGCGCGCCATCAAGCACGTCGAAAGCCTGCACGGAGTGGCAGATATCTACGATCTGGGCATCTGGAACGATCTCCAGAATGACGCCCTTCATTACGCCTACAAAATGATCGTTGGTGCCGAAATCGGTGGTGAGAGTAATAATCGGACGCTGCGCCAAGGTTCCCTCGCGGTTGGAAGACACGAATTCCTAAAAACTCGAAGGTAACTGTTGAGGTTGGCAACGTCAAGACACTGAGGTAACCGAGGCTGCTTTACTCGATGTGAATGTCGCCAGAGCCGGTACGAACCGTCAGCAGCGGCCCACCGCCCCGCACCTTGCCATTGATCGACTTATGCATTTCGTTGATGCGTCCCTGCACCGTCATCGTGATCGGCGCGTCCACGCTCAAGGTTCCGGAACTCGTGGAAATATTGGCGTCGAATGCGGCGCTGGCGGGCAGCCGGACGTGCACATTTCCCGATCCGGTCCGAATCTCCCATGCGCCGGTCATCGAGCCATTGGCGGTAATGTCGCCGCTGCCCGCATCGGCGCGCAAGCCGCCCTGGACGCCGCGAGCCGTGATATTGCCGGAGCCGGTATGCAGGTCAACGTCGCCCGTTCCAGTCTCTTCCAGTTCAATGTCGCCGCTGCCAGCGCCGCCCCGAACCGGACCGGAAATCTCATGGGCGCGGACGTCGCCCGAGCCCGTTTGCAAGCGAATTTCGCCTGTCAGGTGAGAGAGCCTCACGTCTCCCGATCCGCTTTGCAGATCGACGTTGCCGTTGGTGCCTTCGATGGTCTGGTCTCCCGAGCCGCTGTGGGTACGGATCGTCGTGTCGGAGGGAACGGTGATTTCATAGTCCACAGAAATATCGTGAGCGTTGACGTAATCGATGTGGATGCTGTTTCCGTCCTGCCTTACTGGCGGATTCTGCTCAATTTCGCTTACATCGGCGTGACGGCCGCCGAGCAGCCAATGGTCGCCGACAAAAATCTTGCCTCGGATTGAAACTGTGCCGGCAGGCCCGTTGCGCACGATAATGTCCCCGGAATGGGTCTGCACTTCCAACTCCACTGGACCGGTGACCTGCAAAGTTTTCTCGAAGTGTCCCTGCGGCGTGGATGCGGCCGCAAAAGTTGAAGCCACCAGCCCAACCAAAATCAGCGTGGAAATTCGGAAGACCCTGTCTCCATTCATGATTCGCTCCGCAGTGGATTTTCTATACGCTAGCCTGAGCCGAGCATCGACCAGAAGCCGGAAGCCGGCTTCCGGAAGCCGCTACTGCAGCACTACCTGATCGCCTTCCTTCAGCCCGCTGAGCACTTCCGTCTTGGCGCCATTCGAGATTCCAATGTTGACCGCGATCTTGTCCTTGCCGTCCTTACCTTTCGGATCAGGAATCTCAACCGAGGCTTTCTTGTCTTTGTCGTAGAGAATCGCGCCTTCGGGAATCTGCAACACGTTCTTGTGTTCTTCCAGAATAATTTCCGCGTTGGCAGTCATCTCGGCTTTCAATTCGCCTCCGGGATTTTGAATGGATACCCGGACTTCGAAGGTGGTCACATTGTCTTTCTCCACACCCATGGGAGAAATCTTTGTGACCTTTCCGGTGAAAGTTTTGTCTTTGAACGATTCCACTTTAATGCGCGCTGGTTGGCCCAGATAGACCTTGCCGATGTCGCTCTCGTCCACCTTGCCTTTTACATAAACTTCGCTGGTATCGCCCAGGGTCATCACCAGAGTGGCGGAAGATCCCAGCACCAGGATCGAACTTACGGCATCGCCCAACTGAACGTCGCGGGAGAGCACGATGCCGTCGAGCGGTGAAACGATGTCGGTGTAGCTGAGCTGCTCCTCGAGCTGTTTTAGATTCGCCTGGTCCTGCGCTACCTGCGCCTCTGCCTGCGCGATCTTCGCCTTCAATACCGTCACCTGCGCCTTGGCCACGTTCTGCTTATTCAAAGCCAACTCGTAGTTTTTCTCAGCATCGTCAAGCGCCGAGGCCGAAACCACGCCATCTTTTGCCATGCCGACGGCGCGCTCGTAGGCACGCTTTAACAGAGGCACTTCCGGGCCCTCCGCGTCGACTCGGGCGCGCTCGTAGTCGGCTTGAGTGCCCTTCGCATTGGCCTGCGCAGCTTCCAGCGAGGCGCGCGATTGGTCAACCTGCGCCTCAATCTCAACCTTATCGAGCTGAGCCAGCAACTGGCCCTTCTTCACGCGGTCGCCGTAATCAACCAGCAACTTCTTCACAATGCCGCTGGCCTTCGACTTTACCTCGACCTTGATGATCGGCGTAACCTTTCCGGTTGCGACTACGCTCTTGGCCAGATCGCCCTTCTCCACCTTGGCCAGCTTTGAGGGATCAATCTTGGTGCCTCCGCGTGTTGCGGCAAATACGCCGATTGCGATCAGCAGGACGATGGCCAGCCCGATGCCACCATAAATAAAAAATCTGCGGCGCTTCTTCTTGGAATTTCCGTTACTGTGCACAACCGCCTCCTGAATATTTGCCGGAATGCTTGCTGAGATTAGAGCCGTCTCGCGCTCTCACTATGTTGTACGCAGCCGAAGCCAGGTTGGTTCCAGGAATTCACTCGAAACAGAATAGGGCGGGCACCCGAGCCGCCCTGTACGCTTAGACCGTGTTCATACAAAAAAGGTTAGCCACTGGCGCTCAAATTCTTCCGCGTCCCCTCTCTGTACCCCTGTGTTAAAGATTGTAGATCGGCTACCCGATGCGCCAGGGCCGCTTAGCTGCTTTGGAATGCTAGAATTACCGATCAGAATCACTCCTAAATGATCGCCTTTGTGCTGCTCCGAGTTCTGCTGATCCTTCTTCTGGTGGCAGCGAATGCGTTTTTTGCGGCGGCTGAATTTTCCCTGGTCAGCGTTCGCGACACTCGCATTCAGCAGCTCATTGCCTCGGGCCGCACCGGCGCGCGCATTGTGCAACGCCTGCACCAGCATCTTGACGAGGTGGTAAACGGCGTTCAGCTTGGCATCACCATGGTCAGCCTGACCCTGGGCTGGATCGGCGAGCCCATGGTTGCCCGGCTGGTCGAAGGCCTGCAGTTTGTCCACAAGGTGCCCCATGCGGCGGTGTACGCCCACGGCATCGCTATGGTGGTCGCTTTCAGCCTGATCACCTACCTGCATGTTCTGTTGGGCGAACTCGTGCCAAAGACTCTCGCCTTGCAGCGCGCCGAGCAGATCGCACTTGCAGTAGCTGCGCCGATGGAAGGCTTTCTCACTTTGACCCGCCCGCTTCTATTTTTCATGCGCCAATCTGGGGGCCTGGTCTTGCGACTATTCGGCGCACGTGAGACCCGGCGCGGAGGTGCCGTCCACTCTCCGGATGAACTCAAACTGATCGTCACCGCCAGCCGCAAGTTCGGTCAGATTCCTGAGTCGCAGGAAGAAATGATCCATGCCGCCATCGAACTGGACAACATCACTGTTCGCGAGGTGATGGTAGCGCGCCCCGATATTTTTTCTTTGCCTTCCGACCTTACCCTCGACGACGCTTTGAACCGTGTAGTCGAAGGCCAGCACTCGCGTATTCCGGTATACGATCCGCAACGCGGTCCCGAACACATTGTCGGAGTTCTTTATTACAAGGAACTCGTTCGATGGGTTCGCGTACGGCTGGCGAACCTTGGCCAGCCTGTCGCGTCGCGCATTGCGCGCACACAGATCGGCCAGATCATGCACGACGTCCTAGTCGTTCCTGAGACCAAAGTCTTGGCGGAGCTGCTGGCCGAGTTTAAAGAGCGTCGGCGTCACCTCGCTGTAGTGGTCGACGAATTCGGCTCGACCGCGGGCGTGATTACCGTCGAAGATATCCTCGAACAACTTGTGGGAGATATTGAGGACGAGTTCGATATCTCGCCGCCGGAACCTGAGTTGCAGGATGAATCCGTCCTCCTGCTCGAAGGCTCAGTCAACATCCGCGACCTTGAAGCCCAATATGACCTGCGGCTGCCCCGCGATGCCGGATTCGAAACCCTCGCCGGATTCATTCTGGCCCGCTTGCAGCGCATTCCGTATCTGGGCGAATCGTTCGAGTACGAAGGCCACCGCTACAAAGTAGAAGAAATGGAAGCCCATCGGATCGCGAAGGTGAAGATTGAGAAAGTGGAGAATGCTGAAATCAAAGCAGAGTCGGCCAAGCACGCAGGAGATTAGGATGCGGCTTCCGGCTTCCGGCTTTCGGCCCCCGACCCCAACGCGAGTGGAGATCACGGGCCACGGCTTCGTGCGCAGCGACAAGACTTTTCAGAACCGGGAGCCGGAAACCGGAAACCGGAAGCCGATCTAACAAATGCGCCATCTTCTCCAACGCGTCCTCTACACTCTGCCAGTGATCTGGCTGGTGGTCTCGCTCGTCTTTCTGCTAATTCATCTCGTCCCCGGAGATCCCATCCAGCAGATGCTCGGCGAAGGCGCGCCGCCTGCCGACATCGCCGCCACGCGCCACGCCTACGGCCTCGACGCTCCGCTCGGCGAGCAATACATTCATTATTGGAAGGGAGTTCTGCACGGCGACCTCGGCCCTTCATTCCGCTATAACCAAAGCGTGACGCGGCTTCTGACCCAGCGTTATCCCTACACGCTGCAACTCACGCTGGCATCGCTGCTTGTCGCGATCATTCTTTCGATTCCCGCGGGTGTGCGCTCTGCGCAGCGCCGCAACCGATGGGACGATCGCGTGTTCTCGGTCGTCAGCCTCTTCGGTTTGTCGTTCCCGAACTTCGCGCTCGGTCCCATCCTGATTCTTCTTTTCGCCATCAAGCTGGGATGGCTCCCGGTCTCCGGCGCGGGCTCGTTTGCGAATCTCATCCTTCCCGCCATCACTATGGGCGGAGCGCTCGCTGCCATCCTCACGCGCATGGTGCGCACCTCCATGCTCGAAGAACTTAGCCAGGACTACATCCGCACCGCGCGCGCCAAAGGACTGCCCGAGCGCACCGTCGTCTACCGCCACGCGCTGCGCAACGCCATGATCCCGATTATTACTGTGCTGGGACTGCAATTCGGCGCGCTGCTGGCCGGTGCAATCGTCACCGAGACAATCTTCTCCTGGCCCGGCATCGGCCGCTTGACCATCCAAGCCATTTCGAATCGCGACTACTATTTGGTCCAAGGCTGCATCCTGGCGATTGGATTGACATATGTGGCCGTGAACTTCCTGACGGACGTGCTGTACTCGGTGGCGAACCCGAGGATCAGGCAGTGACAGCGTTTTGTCGGGCGCAGCATAATTCAGTAATACTCCCAACTGCATAGGTCCTTCGCGCGAAATGCGCGCTCAGGATGACAAAGCACAGAATCCGCCTGGCCTTCCACCGCGGCGGGTTGATCCGTCACTGACGCGCGTCTTCAGATGTGTCATCCTGAGCCCCGGCAGCTCCAGCGCAGCCGGGAGCCGTCACGCGAAGGACCTATGTATTTGGTCTACATCATGACGAACCGCTCAATGACCCTATACATCGGCATGACCAACGATCTCATGCGAAGGGTAAGCGAGCACAAGAGCGGAACAGGTTCGGGATTCACCGCGAAATACAAACTCGACCGGCTCGTCTACTTCGAGCGTTTCGATGATGTTTGCAACGCACTCGGACGCGAGAAGCGTATCAAAGGCTGACTCAGAATCAAGAACATTGCTCTAATCGTATCCGTCAATCCAGCATGGAAAGACTTAAGCGAAGAGTGGTACGAACGTCATCAGTACCAACCGCAGAGCGCCTAGCCTCTTAACCCAACTGCATCCAACCAAAGCCGCCCCCGGCCGCAAACTCGGAAGCGCGACGCCTGGGGCTGCGATGCACCAAACTGGTGTATAATGATGCCATGTCACCGTAAAACACGTTCGCCGAAGCGTATCGCTCCCCACTCCCATCGCTAAACAGGTGGAGCGCATGGCCAAGAGTCAGCGATTGAGCGACAACCGCATTCTGGTGGAGCTCATCGAGCTCGGCATCGAGGCGCGGGAGCAGAAAGAGAAGGCGTTCTTTGAGCTTGCCGAACGCTTTCGCGCCGCGAGCGATCCCCAGCAAGCGAAGCGATTGGGCCTGGAGTTAGGCCGTTTGGTTTTTGGTGAAGAAGAAGCCTACGCACGGTCCCAGCGCCAAGCCACAGCCCTTCTCGATCGAGGGTTTCAACTGGGCGGAGTGATCCGCTCAAACCGGGATGAATGGCATGAGCGCTAAAACCTTTGTCGACACGAACGTCTTGATTTACGCTCACGACGTGGATGCGAAAGCCAAGCACGAAGTCGCCAAAGATGTTCTGCGAGAGCTTTGGAGTGAGCGGTCAGGGGTTCTGGGTATGCAGGTGCTGCAGGAATTTTATGTGAACGTGACGCGGAAAATCGCAAAGCCGCTTGCGAAAGCCGAAGCGCGGCTGGTAGTGAATAGCTACTCGATATGGTGCATGGAAACCACGCCCGCTGAAATCGCAGCCACCTTTCGAATCGAGGACGAATCCCGTATCAGCTTTTGGGACGCGCTCATCGTCGCTTCGGCGGCCAAATCAGGAACTGCGCGAATTCTCTCCGAAGACCTGAATGCGCAACAGACGATCGCGGGGATCCGCATCGGAAACCCGTTCGCCCATCTCGCATGAATTAGAAAAAGGCGGAGCACATTGTGCTTCGCCTTCTATCACACATTCAAACTAGGCCGCCGGCATAAACTTCTTCATCCGCTCTTTCATCTGTTCCTGCGACACATCTTCCACATGAGTGGCGATGCCCCACAGATGTCCGAACGGATCCTGAATAAATCCCGACCGGTCTCCGTAGAATTGGGTCTCCACTGGCTTGAGAATAACCGCGCCCTCGGCTGCGGCGCGCTCCACGACGGTGTCGACGTCCGGAAGATATACGTACAGGCTCACAGGGCTTGCGCCGATCGTAGTGGCGCTTTTGTTTCCCATGCCGGGATTTTCGTCGGCCAGCATGATATGCGAGTTGCCGATCTTTAATTCAGCGTGACCAATTTTTCCGTCCGGGCCGCCCATGCGAACGGTTTCAATCGCTCCGAAGACTTTCTTGTAATAGTCGATGGCCTTCGCGGCGCCTTTGATCACCAGATAGGGTGTGACCGAGTTGTAGTCTTTTGGAATATACGAGACTTTGCTCATGATTTCCTCCTGAGAAGGTAAGTTAGCGATGGAGGTTTGCGGCGCAAGTGGACGCCGCACGATGAACTACCTCTCCATGAGAACACATCTTGCGATCCGTCTCAAGGCCCTCGTGATTTAATATCGCTGTTTACGATTGTGTTATGTCAACCGCATCCATCTCGTTGCGCCGCCGGGTTGCAGGCAGCGCTCGCCACAACCCGCTGGCGGCAGTCGGCGCAGTCTTGGTCGTCATCTTCGTAATATTCGCGCTGTTCGCACCCTGGATCGCGCCGCAGGATCCTGCATTCATCGACCTTCCCTCGCGTCTCGCCACTCCATCCCACGCCCACTGGTTCGGCACCGACGAACTGGGCCGCGATATTCTTTCGCGCATCATCTATGGCGCGCGCATCTCCATGCTGGTCGGCGGTTCGGTTGTGGTGGCCCCGCTCGCGCTTGGCCTGATCATTGGCTCGATCGCGGGCTACTACGGCGGCGCCATCGATCGCTTCGTGAACGTCGTGCTGATGAACGGGTTTCTTTCGTTTCCTGGAATTCTTCTTGCCATTGCCTTCGTCGCGTTTCGCGGTCCCGGCATTTTCAACCTGGTTCTCGCGCTTTCGCTCGGCGGCTGGGTGGGCTATGCCCGGCTGGTGCGCGGACAAGTTCTTGCCGCGCGCGAGCGCGAATTTGTGGAAGCCGCACGCGCTCTTGGCGCCAGCGATGTGCGCATCGTGGTTCGCCACATTCTGCCCAACATTATTCAGCCGGTAATCGTGCAAGCCGCAATCGGCATGGCCGGAGCGATTCTTGCCGAAGCTACCATGAGCTTTCTTGGTCTCGGAGTTCCTCCGCCGACTGCGAGCTGGGGAACGATGTTGAATGACGGGCGAGCCCATCTGTTCGACGCTCCCCACCTGGTTTTGTTTCCCGCGCTCGCCGTGATGCTCGCAGTGCTGTCGTTCAATTTTATCGGCGATGCCCTGCGCGATTATCTTGATCCGCGTTCGCGGATCGAAGCCGGCCTGTAATCCTCGCCTGGAAGTGATTGAAATCATTGCACATTCATTTCTTGACTAAATATTACAAATTGCAATATAACTATCTCGATTAGTTATATGACGCTGGGAGAGAAAATCCGTTACCTGCGCGAAGTGGAAGGCTCGCTGCGCGGTCTGGCTCGCCCCATGACGCAGCAGGAATTGGCGAAAGCGATTCAGAAGGAGCTGCGCAAGAGCATCAGCCAGTCCTACCTCTCGCAGATTGAAGGCGGATCTCGCCGGCATATGACGCAGTCGTCGCGCGCGTTGCTGGCGAAGTTCTTCAAGGTTCATCCCGGCTTTCTGGTGGATGACCCGGAGGGCTACCACACGGAGCTGACTTCGGACTTGCGAACGACGGAAGGGCAGTTGGACGTATGGCTGCTGCAAGGGTCGGAAAAATTTGTGAGCGATGCCGCGGTGAGCGAAGTGCTGATCAAGGCCGCGCGCGAAAAAGATACGCGCCGCTGCCTGTTGTTGCTGGGCGCGATTCTCGACACGCCGGGACTTGCAGAGCGCTTGCTTGAGGCGCTCCGGCCGGATTTGGCGGCGATCGGCAATCACCGCCATGGCAAAACCCGGCGGGGGGACGCTGCAGAAGAAAGGAAAATCCGATGACTCATTCCATGACCTGGTCGGATTTCTACTTGATCTGTTTCGCTGTTGGATTCTGTTTCAGTTTCTTTTCGTTCGTCTTTGGCGGCGCGCGCACCGGCCATTTGCACCTGCCGCACTTTCACGGGCACGTGGGCGGAGCGCATGTGCCTTCAGCGTCGAGTGGGGTCGGGCATGGCAGCCCCGGTCAGGCTAGCGGAACGGCGGCCGGCGGAAATCAGCCCGGCGGAATCTCGCCGTTTAATTTTGTTACGCTCACCGCCTTCCTGGCGTGGTTCGGGGGCACAGGATATCTGCTCACGCGCTACTCCGGAGTTTGGGTTGGCTTTGGATTGCTGGCCGCGGTAATCAGCGGATTGGTGGGCGGCGGAATTGTATTTCTGTTTTTGAGCCGAGTGCTGATGTCAGAGGAAGAAAACATGGACCCGGCCGACTACGAAATGGTTGGAGTGTTGGGGCGGGTTTGCAGTTCGATCCGCGCCGAGGGCACCGGCGAGTTGATCTACACCCAGATGGGAACGCGCCGCGTGTGTGGGGCGCGCAGCGATGATGGCAGCGCCATGCCAAAGGGAGTGGAGGTTGTGGTCACGCGCTACGAAAAGGGCATTGCTTACGTCCGGCTGTGGAGCGAGATGGCGGGCGACGAGACTGAGCCGGTGATTCCTGCCGAGAAGGAGCAACGATGACGCGCACCTGGTACAAAACGCTGGTGGCGCTTTTATGGCTTGCCCCGGTGGCGATGGGGATTCGCTACGCGCAGCTGTGGAATCAGTTGCCGCTCCGCATGGCGAGTCACTTTGACGCGGCGGGCCGAGTCAATGGCTGGATGCCGCGTGACGCCGCGCTCTATTTCGATCTGGGCTTGCTGGTTTTTATGACCGCGGTATTTACCGCCGTGCTGCTTGTGGTCTTGAACAAATATGACCTGGTGAAGCTCTCATGGGCGCTGCTCTTCGTCCTGCACGCAGAAATCTGGGCGATCATGCAGACGTTGAGCTCCACCCTCGATTACAACGTCAACGGAAGCGCGATCTCGATTGCGCCGCTCCTGGTGGTGAACGTTGTAGGAGCAATCGTAATCGCGGCTTTCGCGCTTGGTGAGAAGCGCGGCACGCCGCTCTCTACTTCGGAGGTGTTAGCGGAGGAGATCCATTCGGGGAAAAAATTGGGCGTGTTCTTTCTCCTGCCGGCTGCGTTCATGGCCGCGATTGCGCTGACGATTCCAAACTCGACCGCGCGAGTGGCCCTGGGCGCGAGCGCGGTGATTGTGGCTCTTGCCTACGCGATGGCGTGGGACGGCTTTCATTATTACTTCACGCGGCATGGAGTCGAGATCCGCACCCTGGGTTTCCGGCTGAAGTCGATCCCGGTCTTGCAGATCAAGAATTACGAGATTCAAAGCTGGAACCCGTTTCGCGGACTGGGCATTCGCGGCATCGGCAACCGTAAAGCGTATGTCTGGGGCCGGACCGGAGTTCGCGTCGAGATGTATGACGGCGAAGTTTTTCTGGGGCACAGCGATCCGCAGCGGATCGTGCATGACTTGAATGTAATCAAGCACCAACATTCGTAAGCAAAAAGTTTTGTGGAGGAGGCGTTATGTTCGAGATGTCAGCAATGGTCGAGATTTGGATTTTCGTTGGGCTGGGAGTGATGGTCATCCTGTTCCTGATGAGCGGAATGGCCAGGCTGTATCGCAAAGCCGGGCCGCACGAGGCACTCATCGTGTACGGCCTGGGTGGAACGCGCGTGGTGCAGGGACATGGCACGCTGGTGCTGCCCATGGTGCAGATCTGCCGCGATCTGTCGCTGGAACTGATGTCGTTCGATGTGGCGCCTCAGCAGGATTTGTACACGAAGCAAGGCGTCGCGGTCACGGTGGAAGCGGTGGCGCAGATCAAAGTGAAGTCCGACCGCGAGTCTGTGCTAACAGCGGCCGAGCAGTTCCTGACAAAAACTGATCAGGAGCGCGAAGGCCTCATCCGGCTGGTGATGGAAGGCCATCTGCGCGGCATTATCGGCCAGCTCACGGTGGAGGAGATCGTCAAGCAGCCGGAAATGGTCTCCGACCGCATGCGCTCCACTTGCGCAGAGGATATGAACAAGATGGGGCTCGAAGTCATCTCGTTCACCATTAAAGAAGTCCGCGACAAAAACGAGTACATCACTAACATGGGCAAACCGGACGTGGCCCGCATCAAGCGCGATGCTGATGTCGCCACGGCGGAAGCGGATCGCGATACCGCGATCAAGCGCGCGCTGGCGCAACGGGAAGCCGCGGTGGCCAAGGCGCAAGCGGATCAAGAGCGAGTGCTGGCGGAAACTTTATCTCTGGCGAAGCAAGCGGAGTCGCAGCGCGACCTCGAAGTGAAGAAGGCGCAATTCCTGGAAGTCACCAAGCGCCAGCAGGCGCAAGCCGACAAGGCGTATGACATCCAGACCAACATCATGCAGCAGCAAGTCATCGCCGAGCAGGTGAAGGTGCAGCAGATCGAAAAGGAGCAGCAGGTGAAGGTGCAGGAGGCGGAAATCAATCGCCGCTCGAATGAACTGATCGCAACCGTGCTCAAGCCAGCCGAAATCGAACGGCAGAGGATTGAGACACTGGCCGCGGCCGAAAAGCAGCGCCTGATTTCGGAAGCGGAAGGTCATGCGTCTTCGATACGGGCGCAGGGTGAAGCCGAGGCGGAGATTATTTTCAAGAAAGGCGAATCCGAAGCCAAGGCCATGAACGTGAAAGCCGAGGCTTATCAGGAATACAACCAGGCGGCGGTGATCGATCGCTTGTTTACCAGCATGCCGGAGATCGTGAGGGCGCTGGCCAGTCCGTTGGCCAACGTCGACAAGATCACCATCGTCTCCACCGGCAACGGAGATGCTTCCGGAATGAACAAGATCACCGGCGACATCGCCAAGATGGCGGCGCAGGTGCCGGCGTTGTTCGAAACGCTCTCGGGAATGCCGCTGGCAGAACTGTTGGGCAAGGTGCGGCAGATCGGCGATAAGCCGCCGAAGCCGCCGGTGGTCGAAGCGGCGAAGTAAGAGCGTGAGCTTTTGCGGCACTGCTCGCGTGGGGACGGGCGCATTCGCCCGTCCCCCGAGCAGCGAGGTCAAATTGGAGCGGCTATGGCAAGCAAATCACACGCCGGATTAGGCATTGCGCTGGGAGCCGTGCTGGGCGCGGTCCTCGGAGTGGTGGCCGGTCACATGGCGATATGGCTAGGGATCGGCGTAGCGATTGGGATGGCCATCGGGGCCACCATGAGGCGCACCACCTGCCCCACTTGCGAAGCCGCAAAACGAAATCAGCAGCTCGGAGCTAGAAGCTAGAAGCTAGAAGCTTTCAACAAAAAGGAGTCCACCATGGCATTACTAGAGCGTGTTTCCACACTGGTCCGGGCCAACCTCAACGACCTGATCGATAAGGCTGAAGAGCCGGAAAAGATGATCAAGCAGGTGATTCTCGACATGCAGAATCAACTGCTGCAAGTGAAGACGCAGGTAGCGATCGCCATCGCCGATCAGCACCTGCTTGAGAAGAAGCAGAAAGAAAACGAGGACAAAGTTGCGGAATGGATGCGCAAGGCGGAACTCTCGGTCGATAAGAAACAGGACGACCTGGCGCGCGCCTCGCTACAGCGGGTGGAAAGTTATCGCGAGATGAGCGAAAGCTTTGCGCAGCAGGTGACCGACCAGAAAGCTCAGGTGGAAAATCTGAAGTCGGCACTGCGCCAGCTGGAGCAAAAACTGGCCGAGGCACAAGCTAAGGCCGATCTGCTGATTGCGCAACATCGCCGCGCCCGCGCGGTGGGGAAAGCAAGCGATGCGCGGCTGGCCATGGGCGACGGATCAAAGGCTGCCGCCTTCGACCGCATGAAGCGCAAAGTGGCGCATTCCGAAGCCATAGGCCAGGCCAAGTCCGAAATTGCCGGAGACAACATGGAAGACCGGCTGGCTGCGCTGGAGAAAGAGGATCGGATTGAGAAGCTGCTGGTGGAGTTAAAGGGGAGGCGGGGAGCTTGAAGAGATCCGGCTTCGTCAAGAGAGTGACAAACGAGCAAGAAGAATTTTCCTGCCCCTTGCATCCATTGACGGAACTGCCCGCATCTCTCTATGCTCAATAACAATGTTTATTCAGGGACGTATCATGAAGGTGGTTGGAGTCCTGTTGTTGCTGGCGCTGACCATGGTGAGCGGCTGTGGCGGCAGCAACACCCGAACCGTGGCGACCGCGCAATTGGCCGCCAGTGGCGGTTGGAGCGCCCAACTGCTGGGCGGCGCCGGAGAGGCTTCAGGCCTTAGCTTTACCACCCAGTTCACGGTGAATGGCGATGGCAGCCTGAGCGTTACCTTCTTTCAATTCCTGACCGAGGGCCTTTGTTTTACAGCGACTGGCGAAGCCCCGACGGGAACGATGGACCTGACCTTAAATAACGCCAACGAGCAGGTGACCGGTACGTTTGCGTTTACGGTGCAATCTTCGGGGGACACCCTGACGCTCAACGGGACCGTAACTGGAACCGAGACTGGGACCGCGCTGACTGCCGGCACCATTACCGGTACATGGGCCCTTGCCGGTGGCAGTGGGTCCTGCGCCGGCTCCAGCGGCACTTTTACCATGACAGAAACGTCGGGGACGACCTAGAAGTCAGAACCAATCGCTGCGATACGCCACCCACCAGGAGATGTAAAGGATGGGCAGGGTCGCAGCCAGTCCCCACCAAATCGGCAGCAGAAAATCAGCCAAGAGGCCGAGCACGGTAAAAACCATCCAGAAGATCTTCCGTTCCATTGGATAATTGTAAGACGGGGTGGGCGGGATCGCACTGTTGCGGTCGGTCCGGCACTTTCGTCACCTTGGTGCATTGGGTTAGAGTGAAGCAGCGCCAGTAGCAACCAGTGAAGCTATGAAGCGATCCCTGCGCCAGATTGCCGAGGCCGTTGAAGGCCGACTGCAAGGCGATGATTGTGTCGAGATCGAAGGCGTGGCAAGCATTGGGGCGGCATCGGGGCGCGATTTGGTGTTTGTAGAAGAAGAAAAACATCTGACGCGAGCTCTGCGCTCGGATGCCGGAGCGGTCCTTGCGGGAGAATTCGCTGCGGCTTCGACCGGCAAGCCGCTCATTATCAGTCCTCATCCCAAGCTTGCCTTTGCGCGAGCGGCACGACTTCTGCGGGAGGTAAATCATGACGGGCGCGATACCACCGTACATGCAACGGCGGTCGTGCATGCTTCAGCTCGGCTCGCGCGGGGCGCGATTGTCGAAGAGCGCGCTGTGATTGCCGCGGATGCGGAGATCGGCGAAAGCACACGCATCGGCGCAGGTTGCGCCGTAGGGCACGGAGTTAGAATCGGGCGGGAGTGCGAGGTCTATCCGAACGTGACCGTCTATGCCGGCACTGCGGTCGGCGATCGGGTGATCGTCCATGCTGGCGCGGTTCTCGGCAGTGATGGCTTTGGATATGTCCGAGATCCGAAAAGTGGCCGCTTCGAGAAATTTCCCCAGGCAGGGAAACTGGTGATCGAGGACGATGTAGAGATTGGCGCCAACTCGACCATCGACCGCGGTGCGCTGGATGAGACGCGCATTGGTCGGGGAACGAAGATCGACAACCTGGTACACATTGGTCACAACTGCCGCATCGGAGAAAACGTAGTGATTGCGGCCCAGACCGGACTTTCTGGCAGCATCGTAATCGAGAATAATGTATTGCTCGGCGGCCAGGTTGGTATTGGCGAACATGCGCGCATTGAAGAGGGCGTGATGCTCGGTGGGCAGGGCGGAGTTCTGCCCAACAAAGTTTTGCGGGGCAAGGGCGTGGCTTTCTGGGGAACTCCGGCGCAACCGGTGCGGCAATATCTGAAGCAGTTGGCCGCGCTGGCGCGGTTGGCGAGGAAAGAGAAGAAATAGGAGAACATAGAGCGGCATCCGGCATCCGGCTTCCGGTTATTGCCCTCCCGCCGGAAGCCGGAAGCCGAAAGCCGGAACCTATGGCAATCGTTGTGGTCGGGGGACATTCGCGCAGCGTAGGGAAGACCAGCGTGGTCGCCGGGCTGATTTCCGCCTTGAGCCCTTGTGATTGGACCGCTGTGAAGATCACGCAGTACGGTCACGGTGTCTGTTCCGCCAACGGTGCGCCTTGCGACTGCGTTACGGATGATCATGCCTGGGCGATCTCCGAAGAAAAGTCGCGCGCCGGCGAGTCAGACACGTCACGATTTCTGGCGGCGGGCGCGTCGCGCTCGTTATGGGTGCGTACTGAGCAGGGCAGACTGGCGGAGGCCATGCCGGCGTTGCGGCAGCGGTTGCAGCATTCACCCAATGTGTTGATCGAATCCAACAGCGTGTTGAAGTTTTTGCGTCCGGATCTGTATTTGACGGTGCTTGATCCGGACACCGAAGACTTCAAAACTTCGGCGCAGGAATTTCTTGATCGTGCCGACGCGGTCATTCTTCACGAATCCGCGCGAACTGAGAAAGCCGTTTGGCGAAAAGTTTCTCTCAAACCAGTGGCTGGGCAGCCTGTATTTCGGATTACCCCTCCCCCTTATGTGACGCGTGAGATTATCGAGTTCGTCCGTAGTTCCCTGGTTCCCGCCCAAAGAGATAATTCCTCGCGGGAAGCCCGCTCGGAATGAAAAAAATACTTTTGTTATTCTCTCCAGTGCGGCAAATTCATCCCAGCGCCTGGCTGTTAATCCTTCTTTCGTCGCTATTGCAAATCCTCATCTTTCCTCTTCCCGGGCTTTACGTTCTTTCGTGGATGGCCTTCGCTCCGCTGATTGTCGCGCTATTGCGAACGCGACCGGCGGGGGCGTTGGAGATCGAGGGCTCAGTCAATCTGCAACCCGCTAAGCCTGCGCAGGCATTTCTGCTGGCATATGTTTCCGGAATTCTTTGGTACGCGGGCACTTGCTATTGGATTTATGACACGATGCATCAGTACGGCGGCCTTAGCGCGCCGTTCGCTGCGCTGGCGTTATTTCTGTTTTGCCTGTATCTGGCCCTTTACCACGGTCTGTTCGGGTTGCTATTGAGCCTGGCGGCCGGGCCGGGCCGCGACCATCGGCTCGCCTTGCTATCCGCGCCGTTTCTTTGGGTTGGGGTGGAATTGGCGCGCACTCTCGTCACTGGTTTCCCGTGGAATTTACTGGGCACTGCTCAAGTGGATAACATTTCGCTCAGCCGCATAACAACATGGACCGGCGTCTACGGTGTCTCGTTCGAGATCATGCTGGTGAATGTGGCGCTGGCAGCCGCATTTCTGGTGCCCCGGAAAAAACGAAGCACATTGCTGATCGCTTCGGTAGCTGCGGCTGCGGTGCTTCAGGCTGGCGTGCTTGTAGCCGCACCGGCATTGGCCGCGGATCGCTCGGCCCTGCTGGTGCAGGAAAACATTGCCGTCGATACCAACTGGACACGCCAGACTTTCGAACGCACGTTGCGCGAGCTCACCGGTCTCAGCCTACAGTCAGAAACTTCAGCAAGGTCTAACAGAGGCGCAGCCGATTCGAAATCGGGGGCACTCGATCTCATCGTCTGGCCGGAATCGCCCGCGCCATTTTTTACCAGTGATCCATTGTTTCGCGAACCCGTGAGTCAGCTTGGGCGAGAAACAAATGCGTGGGTGATAACGGGCGCCATCGGGAACTCTCCGGCCACGCCCGGCCGCGCAACGACTTCCCCAGTGTTCAATTCCGCAGCCCTCATCAGTCCGTCAGGGGAATGGACGGCGCGTTACGACAAAGTTCACCTTGTACCGTTCGGAGAGTATCTTCCGTTCCCGCGGCTATTTGCGTTTGCGGGCGGGTTAACCAAAGAAGTCGGAGAATTTACGCCCGGAGAATCGCGAGCGCCGTTGAATGCAGGCGGCACGCCCATAGGGATTTTTATTTGTTACGAGTCTGTGTTTCCCGGCGAGGTTCGGGAATTTGCAGATCATGGTGCTCAGGTGTTCGTGAATCTCTCGAACGACGGCTGGTATGGCGACAGCGGCGCGTATGCGCAGCATCTGAACCAGACGCGCATGCGCGCGATCGAAAATGACCGCTGGATTCTAAGCGCGACCAATACCGGAGTTACGGCGTCGATTGACCCCTACGGACGGACCGTGGCGCGCCTTCCGCGCAAAGAACGCGCAACATTGGTCGCGCCTTACGCGCTCACTTCGGTAACCACGTTTTACACCCGCCACGGCGATTGGTTCGCGTGGCTGTGTGCGATAATTTCAACAGGGGCGATCATCGCGCGCTTCGGGCGACGCAGCCCGGCAATCGAGAAAGCGGAAGCATCCTCATGAATCAAGAGCTTGAGCAGGAATACGAATCGTTGGGTAAGAAAGTCCGCGAGCTCCGGGAGTATCTTTGACGCGGAAAAGCTCCGTCCGCAACTAGCTGAAATCGAAAAGCAAGCCTCCGACCCGAATCTGTGGTCCAATCCCCAGCGCTCGCAGCAGGTAATGCGCGAGAAAAAGCGCCTGGAGCACTTGCTCGCCACCGATGCAGATCTCCAGCGCCGCGACGGCGACATCGCCGCATATTTTGAGCTCGCAAAAGAGGGCGAGAACATTGATGCCGAACTGCGGCGCGAGATCGACTCGCTGCGCGAGCTGGTCGACAAGCTGGAAACCGAAACGCTGCTCTCTGGCGAGAACGATCCACTTAATGCCATCGTAACGATTCACCCCGGCGCGGGTGGAACCGAATCGCAGGACTGGGCCGACATGCTGCTGCGAATGTATTTACGCTGGGCCGAGCGCCAGGGCTTCGAAACCATTCTCTACGACTACCAGCCCGGCGAAGAAGCCGGACTGAAGTCCGCGACCTTCGCGGTGAATGGCGAGTATGCCTTTGGATTGTTGAGTAGCGAGATCGGTGTGCATCGGCTCGTGCGAATTTCACCATTCGACCAGGCCAAACGGCGGCATACTTCTTTTGCCAGCGTTTTCGTTTCGCCTGAAATCGATGACAGCATTGAAGTCATCATCAAGCCTGAGGATATTCGTACGGATACGTACCGCTCCAGCGGCAAGGGCGGGCAGCACGTAAACACCACCGATTCTGCGGTGCGCATCACGCACCTTGCCACCGGCCTGGTCGCCAGTTGCCAGAATGAACGCTCGCAGCATAAAAATCGCGAGCGAGCCATGAGCATGCTGCGCTCCAAGCTCTACGAATTTGAAATGGAAAAGAAGCGGGCGGCGACCAAGAAGATTGAGGACTCGAAGCTCGATAACGATTTCGGATCGCAGATTCGCTCGTATGTGTTGCAGCCTTATCGCATGATCAAAGATCATCGCACCAAGGCCGAAGTGGGTGACGTAGACCGTGTGCTCGATGGCGACCTGCAGCCGTTCATCCGGGCATATCTGCTGGCGCGGCGCGGGGAAAAAACATCATGAGCCTGAAGCGAGCGAAAAAATCGCCACGGAAGCCAAGTTCATCCGCGAAGCGCACGGCAGCAAGGCGCAAATCAGTAAAGCTTGGTGCGCGCTTCCGTCGGGCGTTTCTGTTTGCTGCCGAGAAGCACGCCGGGCAGACTCGCAAAGCATCGACGATTCCCTACGTAGCGCACTTGATGGGCGTCACATCGCTCGTGCTCGAGTTCGGCGGCGATGAAGATCAGGCGATTGCAGCGCTGCTCCATGATGTGGTGGAAGACTGCGGCGGCGCACCTATGCTGCGGGAAGTCCGGCGCCGCTTTGGCTATCGCGTCGCGAAAATTGTGGATGGTTGCACCGACTCCGATACCGACCCCAAACCGCCATGGCGCGAGCGCAAGGAAACTTACCTTCGTCACTTGAAGAATGCCGATGATGAAACCAGACTGGTTTCGGCGGCTGACAAGCTGAATAATATCCGCTCGATTCTTTCCGACTACCGCGGCGTTGGCGAGACCATATGGCAGCGCTTTAACGGCGGACGCGATGGAACGCTCTGGTACTACCGGGCGTTGTTGAACGAATTTCTTCGCAAGCCGAATCGCTTGACCAAAGAATTCGAACGCGCGAATCAGGAACTCGAAGTCCTAGCCAAGGTGACTTCCGCTGACAGGAGGTAAGTTCATGCCACGCACCATTGATTTAATTCGTGCCTCCAAATTGCCCTCGAACATGATGCAGTTCGCGGCGAAGGGCGCACTGTCGGTTCCCGCCGGCGAAAATATCGAAATCCTGGTGTATCTGGCCAAGCACAACAAGATTTTTAGCGAACTGGCTCGCATGACCCTTGCTGGCTGGGACGAATCGGCATCCCTGGCGGCCGCCTCCGATGAAAAAACCCCGCCTGAAGTCCTCGATTACTTCATTGCTCCCGATAATCTGCGTCCGAAACTGTTGCCTGCGCTGCTTGAAAATCCTTCGGTTTCAGACAGTGAACTTGTAAAGTTTGCAATTTCGGCCTCGCGAGAATCCATCGAAGTCATGCTACGGAGCTCGCGCGTGCGCGCTTCTGTGAGGATTCTGGATTCGCTGCGATCGAATCCGTATCTGAGAACAGAAGACGCCGCGACCGTCGCAAAATTGCTCTCGTCAACCGGCCCCCAGGCCGTACCTGCCACAACGACCGCGTCACAATCCGCAGGCTCGAATGGCATGGAACCAAACGCCGAGGACAAAGCTGAGAATTCCGAAGAAGGGGGCGAGGTTCCGGATGAAACAGTCGCCGCTTTTCTGGCCGAACATGCTGCCGAAATCGCCGCTGAAAAGGATAAAGCTTTTCACCCGGTGGGCGGAATGCTTGATCTTCCTGGGCCAGATTCTCCGATTACGGAGGGAGTAAAAGAAACTCATGTAATCAGCGCCAATGCGGCAGATCCCCCAGCGCAGCTCCCTGGTTCGGCCTCTGCAACTGCCGCCAAGCCCGCACCCGTTTCGGCTGCAAGCCATCCGGCCCCGGTACTAGCCAAACGCGAGAACACCATGCAGAAGATCAACGGCCTTGACGTGAAAGGCCGCATCCAATTGGCGCTGAAGGGAAATAAAGAGGAGCGCTCGATTCTAATTCGCGACGGGACCAAGGTCGTGGCCCTGGCGGTGCTCGAGGCGCCAAAGCTCGCTGACGGCGAAGTCGAGAAGTTTGCGCTGCAAAAAAATGTGTTGGAGGCGGTGCTGCGGCAGATTCCTCTGAAGCGCCGTTTCATGAAAAACTACATCGTCGTGCGGAATCTGGTTGCGAACCCGCGCACGCCGCTCGATCTTGGCCTGGGGTTGATGAAGCATCTTCTGCTGCAAGACCTGAAGAATATTTCGGCCAACAAAGAGATTTCCGAGACCGTCCGCAAGCTGGCTATGAAAATGTATAAGCAGAAGCTGGACGCGGCCAACAAAAAGTAGAATTAAAAGAAAAATCCATGGCCACCCTCCCTCACGTTGACCCGGTCGCCGAACTTCTTAGACGAGCGAAAACCATCGCCGTTGTCGGCCTATCTAACGATCCGCTGCGTCCCAGTCACGGAGTCGCGGCCTACATGCACAGCCACGGGTATCGGATTATTCCGGTGAATCCGCGAATCGAATCCAGCCTGGGAGAGAAAGCGTACGCGACGTTACTCGAAGTGCCGGAGAAGATCGACCTCGTGGATATTTTCCGGCGTCCGGAGTTTGTGGAAGAGATTGTCGACCAAGCCATCCGCCTTAAGCTGCCGGCGATCTGGATGCAAGAAGGCGTGATTCACGAAAAGGCTGCCGAGAAGGCGCGCCAGGCGGGAATCTTCGTGGTGATGGACCGCTGCATCCTGAAAGAACATCGAGTGCGCTTTCGATAGGCGCGGGAAGTTATCTTGACTCGCGGTTGTCTTCGCGCCGGCGCAGCTTCTTGATCTCTTCCATGCGGTCGCGGATGCGCTTCTCGATTCCTTCGTTGGTGGGATGGTAATACGTGCGATCCCTCAGGTTGTCTGGCAGGCATTGCATGTTCGCCACTTTGCTTTCCGCGTCATGCGCGTATTGATAATCCCTGCCGTAGCCCAGGCCCTTCATCAGCTTGGTGGGCGCGTTGCGCAGGTGGAGCGGAACAGGTTCGGCTGCGGTGCGCTCGATATCCTGTTGTACCTCGCCATAGGCGGTGTAGAGCGCATTCGACTTGGGAGCGACCGAGAGATATACGACAGCTTGCGCCAGGGCGAGATTGCCTTCGGGCATGCCGATGAAATCGACGGCGTCGCGTGCTGCCATGCAAAGCGAGAGGGCGTTGGGATCGGCCAGGCCGATGTCTTCCACTGCCATGCGCACCACGCGGCGCGCAATGTAGAGCGGATCTTCTCCGGCCTCGACCATGCGGCCAAGCCAATAGAGCGCCGCGTCAGGGTCGCTGTTACGCACGGACTTATGCAGTGCTGAGATCAGGTTGTAATGCTCTTCCCCGGCTTTATCGTAGAGTAGAGTGCGCTTCTGTAATGCATCGCGAACGATATCGTCGGTAATTTCGCCTTTCTGCGTTGCCGCTTGCTGCGCGAGACCGGCTGCGACTTCCAGCACGTTGTAAGCGCTTCGAGCATCGCCGCTGGTGTAGTTCGCGATTTTCATTAGCACGTCATCCGTCGCGCGCAGGTGCATCGCGCCCAGGCCGCGTTCTTCATCGGCAAGAGCCCGCTTGAGCAGATGAACGATCTGATCTTCGGTCAGCGGCTGCAACACGTATACCCGGGAACGCGAAAGTAATGCGGAGTTAATTTCGAATGAGGGATTCTCGGTGGTCGCGCCGATCAGTCGGATGTTGCCTTTCTCCACGTGCGGCAGAAAGGCATCCTGCTGGGCTTTGTTGAAGCGGTGAATCTCATCGATGAACACAATGGTGCGCGTGCCGTATTGCTTCGCACGCTCGGCGTCGGCCATCACCTGCTTGATCTCTTTGATCCCGGCGAGCACCGCCGAGAATTCGATGAACTCCGCCTTGGTCATGCTGGCGATAATTTTCGCAAGGGTTGTCTTGCCCGTGCCTGGAGGACCCCAGAAGATGAGCGAACCCGTGTCGTCGCGCTCGATCTGGGTGCGCAACGGCTTGCCGGGGCCGATCAGGTGCTCCTGCCCCGCATACTCTTCGAGCGTGCGCGGACGCATGCGGTCCGCCAGCGGCCGGGTTCGGTCGGTGGAGCGGTCAACGCTCGGAATGGGTTGGAAGAGTCCCATTTAAAACTTCTTCATCACAGAGTCACCGAGAAAACCGTTATTGGTTCTTCTTTTCTCCGTGACTCGGTGCCTTTGCGGTTGATTCTTCATTTTCTCTGCCGTGCCGCCTCATACAATACGATGCTCGCGGCCACGCCTGCGTTCAAAGATTCCACCTGTTGCGTATGAGGAATAGAGATGAACTCATCCATCTTCGCCGTCACGTCCCGCGGCAGGCCCGCGCCCTCGTTGCCAAAAAAGATCGCCACTTCGCCCTGAAGGTTTGCTTGGTCCAACAACGTGCCCTTGTGCGAGGAGGTTGCAATCAGGCGCACGCTCCTGGCGCGAAGTTTTTCGAGTACGCCCTGCAACTTGGCCGATTCCTTCGAATGCCTATGGACGATCGGCAGCCGAAAGATCGACCCTGCAGATCCGCGTACAACTTTCGAATTGAACGGACTGACTGTGCCTTCGCCGAGAACGACGCCTGCGCATCCGAACGCCTCTGACGAGCGGAGAATCGTGCCCAGGTTGCCGGGATCCTGCAATCCAGCCGCTACGACAATCGGGCCGACGTGCAGCCGTTGCAACAGATCATCGAGAGAGAATTCTTTCAGGCGCACCAGCGCGGCCACGCCTTGCGGGGATTCGCTGGGCACGATGCTGTCGAACAACTTGTCGGGGAGCAGCAGAGTTTCGACCTGCGCCGCAATCTGCGGCAAGAGCCGTTCGGCGCGATCCTGCGCCGACTCCCGAAAAAAAACCGCGCTCAAGCGGAGTCCGCTGCGGATTGCCTCTTCCAGAATGCGCAATCCCTCAATGGCGCAGTCTCCGCTGTCGGTGAGTTCGGCGCGGGCAAAGGCCTGGCGCAATTGCTTCACCATGGCGTTGTGGCGGCCTTCAATGCGGCGGAGCCTATGTTGGCCGCGAACAGCGGGTTCTGAGGATTTTGTCATTCTGTTACTGCGGATAATACGCTCCAAGCCTACCTTGAGGGACGATGACGTATTATGGTAAGTTCCACGCACAAAATATTCCAGCTGGATGGATACACGAAGGGAGCGCCGTGCGCGCCGAAATCGTAAAAATCAATTGTGATTCCCCGGAGAGTTCACTCATCAAGTACGCCGCCGATCAGATTCGCGCCGGCGAGGTGCTGGGCATGCCTACCGATACGTTCTACGGCTTGGCGGCCGACCCCTTTAACCTGCGCGCGGTCGATCGCGTATACGACATCAAGACGCGCTCTCGCCACAAGCCGCTCTCGCTGCTGATCGAAAGCATCGATCAGGCGGAAGAGCTTGCCAAGTCGCTGCCCGAAGAGTTTTATGCGTTGGCGCGCAAGTATTGGCCGGGGCCGCTGACCATCATCGTCAAGGCGGGATCGCGTCTGCCTCTGAAGGTAACCGCCAACACCGGCAACGTCGCCCTGCGCGTGCCGAATGCAAGAATTCCGCGGGCAGTGGTAGCGGCGGCGGCGATTCCGATTACGGCTACGTCAGCAAATCTGAGCGGAGCTTCGGAGTGTACCAGCGCCGAGCAGGTGCGCGACCAGCTCGAGGGCCGCATCAGCATTATTGTCGATGGGGGCACTTCGCCGCGCGACGTTGCGTCCACCATTGTCGACCTCACCGACGAAGGAGCGCGCTGGCGCATCATGCGCGTGGGAGCAATTCCTGCCGAGGAGATTTCCACCTACTTTGCCCAAGGATGACGATCCCGTTAACCGGCGTGCGGGGAGCCGTTGGCTGCTCTGGTCGGAGGGGCTGTTGCTGGCGGCGTTGGCCGCATTTCTCGCGCTCACCGGAATACGGATTACACAGGAAGGCTCGCGTCAGGAGATCGCCCGGGCGGACGCAATCGTAGTCTTTGGAGCTGCCGAGTACGCCGGGCGTCCCTCGCCCGTTTTGCGAGCGCGGCTTGATCACGGCTTCGATCTTTTTCGCCTTGGGATTGCTCCCGTCGTGATCACTACCGGCGGAGCCGCATCCGATCCCAGCTTTAGCGAAGGCGGGGTGGGGCGCGATTATCTACAGCGCCGCGGAATCCCGGAACGCAACCTGATCGCGGAAACACAGGGCTCAGACACCGCTCAGTCAGCGGCGCGCGTGGCCGTGATCATGCGCGCCAACGGGCTGCACAGTTGCGTGGCGGTCAGCGATGCCTATCATGTGTTCCGCATCAAAAGGCTGCTCGAGCACGAGGGCATCAGTCCCATCTACGTCTCGCCCCGGCCTGATTCTCGTCCACACAGCGTTGTGCAGCGTTTTTACGCGGTGTTGCGCGAGGCCTGCAGCTATTTGCTATGGAAGATTGGCGTCACCTAGGCTGGTCCGGAAGTTATGCGGTTGCAGCGGAACCGAGGATAGAAGTTCAGTAGGTATCAATGCCGTTCGCTGTACGGATCCTGAACCACGGGTAGCGCAGGTTGTAGCGCATAATCCCGCCCCGCACCTTCATGAAGACATGTTGAACGCGGACCTCGAGCGCGGCATTTTTCATCATGGTGTATTGATCGTGCCGTTGCCCAATATATTCTGCGCGGCGGCGCCCTTCGCACTTCTGATAATCGCCGCCTTCGCGGCACATTTCATTGCCGTTGCTGTAGTTTTCTTCCCGCAGAGTGTTTACGGTGATGTTTTGCTGGATGGCGGCCGCCAGGTCAGTGTCGTAGCGTTCGTACCAGGCTTGTATCACCTCTTCAGTTTGTTCCGGGGTGTGGGTTGATCTATATGCGCCGATTGCCGCAATGATTTCGTCGGCGTTTTCGGCGCCATCCATTCGAATGCGCGGCAGTTGGTTCGCCGCGGCGTCCATGTCGTCTTCGGTAATTACTTTTTTGGAGTGCGAGTTGGCCTTGCTTTTGGAGTTTCGTACGACGGTGCCCAGGGATTGCTCCGTTCCCGTGCCCGTGGGTTCCGGCACAGCCGGGGCCACGGGCGTAGGTTGTTGACCCGCGCAAACGAAAAGGCAGGCCGAAACGAAGGCCGCCAGCACAAGCGATTGCCGCAACTTCCGCACAACCACGCCGAATGTTGCCTCGAAAAAGAGCACGCAGAATCGTATCGGGCGGCTTCCAAGCGAAAAAGATGACCAAAGTTACCCGTGCTCAACCCTTTGTTTGCCGATCTTTACCAACCCTCGCGCTCGCGCAGGGATGTGATATGGGCCACGTGATGGCGCCCATGCCAGGCGTATAGAGCGAGAGTTGTTTCCAGATTCATCGCCCCCAACTCAGGATGGCGAAATGTGCGCTTCCACTCATCGGTCTTGAGTGAACGCAGCAGGCGTACCCAGCGATCATGCAATGCGTCGAGCATAGTCAGCGAAACTTCGACCGGAGTAATTCGGGTATCCGCCAGCTGTGCCCAACGGTCTTCGGCGTACGGCTTGATCGTTGGCTCGTCCTCAGTGAGAGCCAGCTTGAAGCGGATATAGGCGTTCATATGGCTGTCGGGAACGTGATGCACGACTTGCCGCACGGACCAACCTTCGGGACGATATGGCTTGTCGCACTGAGGATTGGTGAGGCCTGATATTGCCGCGCGCAGGTGCGAGGGCGCGAGTGCGATCTCGTCAATCGATTTTCGCCGCTGCTCGTCGGTGGCCGGGCCGTCGTAATGAAATTTGCCGATGGGATAGCGCAAGTCAGTGACGGAGTTCATGTTTACAGAATGGCCTCGAGCGGCTGAGGCGTGCAAGAGCATTATCGGATAGTTGAATCTTGGGATAATCCAGCGTACTATTTGAATGCGTACACGGAGGAGTTAGGCCTCATGCCTCGAATAGCGATCGAAAATAACAGCCGCATGTCCCTGCGCATCCGCCGCGAAGAGAAAGCGCTCCTGTTGCGCGCGGTGGCCCTTAAACACACCGATTTAACCGAGTTCGTAATCGATCACGCCGTACGCGCAGCCAAAGCCGTCATCGAACAGGCTGATCATGTTCAACTCTCGCAGAGGGATACCTTGCATGTGCTGGATCTGCTCGAGCACCCACCTGCGCCGAACGCAAAACTGCTGAACGCAGCTCGCGCAATGCCTAAGCGGCGATGACTGTGACGGCGTGGCACGAAGAGCCGATCAGCAAGAAACACGATCGGGAAGCTTTCGACTGCGGGGAAGAAGCGCTGAACGAGTTCCTGCGCCGGTATGCTCGCAAGAGCCACGAGCGCGGTGGTGCGAAGACTTTCCTTGCGATTGAAGATGCCGAGAAAACCATTGTCGGCTTCTATAGTCTAAGCGCCGCATCGGTTGACTACGCCCGTACCCCCGAGATTGTGCGGCACGGGCTGGCTCGCTACGACGTTCCGGGCTTCCGGCTGGCGCGCCTGGCTGTGGATCGCAGGTTTCGGGGCCAGGAAATCGGCGGACAGCTTTTGCTTGCGGCCGGCCGACGCTGCCTGCTGGCCGCTGCGGAGGTCGGTGGGGTCGTGCTGGTGATCGACGCCAAGAATGAACGGGTGGCGTCGTGGTATGCGGGCTATGGCGCAGTACCATTGCTGGAGGCACCGTTGACATTGCTGCTGCCGCTAGCGACGATCGAGACTGCCCTGAGAAAGGCGGGAAAATATTGAATCTTGCGGTTCCAGACAGTGTCCCCGCGAGGCGAATTGATTTCGCAGAAAAATGAGGAACCACCCTGCCAACTACAACCCCTAGGGCGTCGCCATCGGGAACCCCATTCCCTCTGGCTTCTCCTTTCAGTTCCTCCCGCCCTAAGAATTGTGCATCCAACTGCTTTTTCTAAGCTAAACTGCCAATTCTGGGCGGTTTCGGCGAATTGCGATGAAAACGGGGATGAGTTGGTGATCCCTGGCGAAGCGAGAGGGAACTATGCCATCGTCGGTCTGGTCTGGACATTTAACTTTCGGCCTTATTTCCATGCCTGTGCGCCTGTTTTCGGGCGCGCGCAGCAGCGGCATCTCTTTCAACATGCTGCACCGTACGGATAAGTCGCGGCTCAAGCAGCAGTACGTTTGCCAGCTAGAGGGAGTGGTCGTCGACCGCAACGACATTGTGAAGGGCTACGAGTTCCGCAAAGACGAATACATTGTCATTGAGCCGGAAGAGATCAAGAAGATCGAGCCGCAGACCGCCAAGACCATGGAGATCCTGGAGTTCGTCAAGGCCTCAGACGTTGATCCGGTATATTTTGAGTCGTCGTATTACATGCTGCCGGAAGAGGCGGGGCGCCGTCCTTACGCGCTGTTGACCAAGGCGCTGGAAGAAAGCGAATACGTGGCGATCGCCAAGATCACGATGCATAACCGCGAATACACATGCTTTCTGCGTCCCTCAGAAGGCGGACTGATGCTGCACACGATGTATTACGAAGAAGAAGTGCGCAAGGTGGAAGGCTTCGGCGCGCCCGACGTGCAATTGAAAGATGCAGAAGTGAAGGTGGCGCATCAGTTAATTGAGGCCCTCGCCGACGAGTGGGATCCGAAAAAATATCACGATACCTTCCAGGACAATCTGAAAAAACTGATTGAGGCCAAACTCGAGGGTGGGGAAGTGGCAGCGGTCGAGAAACCCAAGAAGCTGGCTCCTGTCGTCGATCTCATGGCCGCGCTGAAGCAAAGCCTGGCGCAGATGGAAGGCAAGAAGAAACCGGCGGCCACCGCGAAGCCAGAAGCTCCGGCCGCAGCCGCAGCCGGCAAGTCGCGCCGCAGCCGTTCCTAGGCGTGTTCCAAACCCGTGATCTAGGTTGATACGTCTGGTCTGTGGCGAGGCGGACCTCGCCTAAGGTTCGCAGTCAAACATTTCTGCTTCGCTCGAGCATCCAACTTGTCTCTGAAGTCGTGCATCCCACGAGTACGGCAGAATCGACCCAGCGTATGAGCCCGAAATCCGGCTTGCGCCACTAGCGCGGATTGCGGCCAGCCGTTAGAATGTTCAATTCCTCTGCTGTTGTAACCAATAATTTCTTGATCGGGGTGCGGATGAGGTTTCGACGTGCGTGCCGGTTGGCGGCCATGGTGCTTCCAATTGTGCTCTGGATGGCTTGCGGGCAGGTATATCGCCCGGTGGTGCTGCCTTGCTCCGTGGGCGGGCTTCCCGGTTGCCCGGTAGAGACGCCGCCTACTCCGTCGAATTTCCACACCGTTTTCGGCATCAGCGCCAACGTACCCGGCAGTCCAGGCGGGGCTCTCCAGATCAACGTGTCCGGCGATAGCATCATTGCCGCCACTCCTACCTCGGACTCAAGCGCTCCCAACCTCGGCGATAATCCCACGCACGCCGCGATCTCTCCCAACGATTCGAAAGTTTTTGTCGCCGGGGCAGGAAGTATTTCGGGTCAGCCTGATTCCGTCGCATACTTCACCCCCGCATTTCAGTTCAATAGCGCCAGCGGATTCAGCAATGTCGGTTCGATCAGCTTGCCCAGCCAGACGGCCAGTATTGTTGCGATTAGCGAAGCGGGGAATGTCGTCACCGTTACCGTCGCTCCGGGGCTGACCAGCGCCGCCGGATACGCGATCAGCATTATCGGCACACTTCCGGCAACCGCTGGATATAACGGAACTTTTCCGATTTCCACGATTACCAGCACTCCTACGCAGGCGACGATTACTTTTAACAGCACGATAACCGGATTGCCGCTCTGCGGCCCTATTCTGCCTAACCCTCCTTGCCCGACCACTGCAACCGCCTCAATCCCTTTTCAGCCGGTCTTCCTGAACAGTATCGAAAGCACCGCCATGTATGTGGCGAATTACAACGCCAACACAATTTCTGCCATCAATTCGACGCTGAATGTGGTCAGCAATAGCTCCGCGGTCGGAATCAATCCGGTCAGCCTTGCCGAAGCCAAGAGCCAGAATGGCTATAAAGTCTATGTTGCGAATCAAGGCGTGAGTCAGGCGACCAGTTCGATCAGCAGCGTGTATTCGGTCACCAGCGGGAATAGCATCGCTCTAACTCCGACCACGGTTGCTGGTTTCACGGGGACGAATCCCGTATGGGCCGTGGCTCGCGGCGATGGCCAACGAGTTTACGTCGTGACTCAGGGAGACGGGCAGTTAGTGACCATCGACACCGCGACCGACACGGTCATCAGCAGCGCAACCGTAGGCGCGGGCGCGAACTTTATTTTCTTCGATCCGAATCTGAACCGGCTGTATGTAACCAACCCCGCGACCAGCACGGTCTATGTTTTTTCCGATACCGGTGGCGCCGACGATACGCCGGTGCAGTTGGCCATGCTGTCGTTGGCCGGGACTTCGCTTTGCACCACTGCGACGGCATGTTCGACGGTAACGCTAACTCCGTTGTCGGTGACCGCGCTCCCCGACGGCAGCCGCTTCTACGTGGCCAGCTATCTGACGGCGGCCTCATGCCCCGATTCATTTGTCGGAGCTTCTTCCGCCTGCATCATCCCCACCGTTACGGTATTCAATGCCAATAATTTCGCGCTGCAATACTCTAACGCGTCTACGCTGACGTTGTTGACCAGTCCGCCGTTCTCGGCAAATCTGGCGACCAACACTTATCAATACGCCGTACCTTCGGTTGCGGGCTGCGGTCCAACTACGCCGCCCCCGCCGACAACTTTGTATGCGCCCGGAGCCACGCGCTTCCGGGTGTTCACCGCTGCTGCTGCCGATGGCAGCCGCGTCTACGTGAGCATGTGCGATGCCGGAGCGATCGCGGTGATCGATACCACCGATACCAACAACAACGAAACCGGTAGTACAGGCACGCCTGCCGATACGCTGGTCACAGATTTGCCTGCCGCCTTCAGCGCCGGACCTGTTCAATCCAATGGTTTGCCGGCGAATCAGAATCCTATTTTTCTGGTGACGGGACAGTAGCGGCGGCACGCCGGAGATTTCGCTCGAGTGGACGCGCATCGTCTACCCCATCTTCTTTCTAGAGGATTTGTATCGGAGAGAGATTCGTATCAGGGCACGCATTCATGCGTGCCACAAAAGACCTACATGGGAACGCGCCTTCAGGCGCTGATTCATCCGCTAATTTCTGGCGGCGACTTCTTCTTTCTCAACTTCACGCGCCGCATAGTGTGAATCGACGTATTCATCGAGAATCGTGATGAACTCGGCGACGATGCGATCGCCTTTGAGCGTGGTGAACAGCCGTCCATCCACGTAAACTGGAGCCTTCGGCTCCTCAAACGTTCCCGGCAGGGAAATACCGATGTTGGCGTGCTTTGATTCGCCGGGGCCATTGACCACGCATCCCATCACGGCGAGCTTCATCTCCTCGACGCCTACATACTGGCCCTTCCATGTCGGCATCTGCTCGCGCAGGTAGGTCTGAATCTGCTCGGCCATCTCCTGGAAGAATGTGCTGGTGGTGCGTCCGCAACCGGGGCAGGCCGTAACCTGCGGGGTAAAGCTGCGAATGCCCATCGACTGCAGAATCTGCTGCGCCACGCGAACTTCTTCGGTGCGGTCGCCCAAAGGCGCGGGAGTCAGCGAAACGCGGATGGTGTCTCCGATGCCTTCCTGAAGCACTACGCCCATAGCAGCGGCCGAGGCGACCACGCCCTTAGCGCCCATGCCAGCTTCGGTAAGGCCAAGATGCAGCGGATAATCGCAACGCGCCGCCAGAGCGCGGTAGACATCGATTAAATCCTGCACGCCGCTGACTTTTGCGCTCAAAATAATCTGGTCGGGGCGCAGCCCGAACTTCAGTGCCAGGTCCGCAGAGTTCAGCGCGCTCACCACCATCGCCTCCATCGTGACTTCGCGCGCGTCTTTCGGCTCGGCGAGCGCGGAATTCTCATCCATCATTTTCGTGAGCAGCGTTTGGTCCAGCGAGCCCCAGTTCACGCCGATGCGCACCGGCTTCTGATATTTCACCGCAACTTCGATCATGGTGCGGAAATTCGAGTCGCCGCTGCGTCCAATGCTGGCGTTGCCGGGATTGATGCGGTATTTCGCCAGGTCGCGCGCGCACTCGGGATACTTGGTGAGCAGCACATGCCCGTTGTAGTGAAAGTCGCCAATGATGGGTACGCGGATGCCCTGCTTATCGAGCTGCTCAACAATGTGTGGAACGGCCGCCGCTGCCTCTTCGTTGTTGACGGTCACGCGTACCAGTTCCGACCCGGCGCGCGCCAGCGCGGCACACTGCTGGACGGTCGAAGCAATGTCGGCGGTATCGGTGTTGGTCATCGACTGCACCACAATGGGTGCATCCGAGCCGACGCGCACGCCGCCAACGGCGACGGTCACGGTCTTTCTACGAGGAATCATAGCCATGGGAAGCTCTATTTTAACACGCACGACCCGCAGTTTTAGGCTCGAAGGACCGACTGTCGGGGGGGAGGACTATTTCAGGCTTTCTAGGTAGGCGATCAGCGCCTTTGTATCGTCGGGCGGCAGATCGACTGGGGGCATGCCTCCCGCGGTCATTTTTGCCGTAGGATGCTGGAAAAGAACGGCAAGCTGACCGGGCGTAAATTTCTTGTTTACTCCGACCAGCGCGGGGGCCGCTGCCGTACCCACTCCCCCGTCGCCATGACACGCATTGCAGGACTGTCCTTCGAAAATGGTCTTGCCTTTGGCCGCCAGCGGGTCGGCCAGCGACACATTCGCCGCCGCTAACGATGCCGAGGAGAGCTCGGGTTCGAAGGGCTTTTTTGCGTAGTCACTTTCTTCGGCGTTCTGTTTAGCCAGTTGCTGCGCCACACCGGGGTCGTGCCGGTCCAGATACCGGCTGCGCAGGCCGAGGCCGACCAGCGCCAATACCACGAACGCATAGGCCGCCATTGCGATAGGACGCTTCCAGGGTCGCCGTTCAATGCTGCGATCCAGAAAGGGCAGGGCGACGATCGCCAAAGCCAACAGAGTTGGGATCACAAGCACGCCGACCACAGCCGCCGCACCGTGCCAATATTTCAGCCATTGAAATATCGGCAGGTAATACCATTCTGGGCGCGGAATATATTGCGTGTCCGCGGGATTGGCCGGCGGTCCAAGTTGCATGGGAACAAAAAAGCACAAGAGCCCAAGAGCGGCGATCAGGAGTGCTGTGAGCGAGAGATCCATCAGCACCTGGCGAGGGTAAAAGAGCGACGCTTTCTGCCGGGGATGGTACGGATCTTCATCGACCGGGCCCGCAGCGCCAGCCTTGCGAAATAAAAAAATATGCGACCCCACCATGGCAAAGATGAATGCGGGGATCAGAAAAACATGCGCCACGAAAAACCGCGAAATGGTCAGCGTGCCCATCTCGGTGCCGCCGCGCATCAGCCGCTTGATCGATTCCCCGATGATCGGAACTTCGCTTACCGCGTTGGTTCCGACCGCGGTGGCGAAATACGCTTTTTGATCCCAGGGAAGCAGATAACCTGTGAACGCCATTCCCAGCACCAAAGCGAAGAGAATGCAACCCGAGAACCAGAGAAGCTCCCGCCGTCCTTTGTAAGAACCATAGATGTAGGTTTGCGAGAGGTGCAGAAACAACACCACTACCATGGCGCTTGCGCCGTAGGCATGCAGGCTGCGGAGAAACGACCCCGCCGTGACCGCCTTGGTTATATAAGCGACCGTGGTGTGCGCATGATCGGCGGAAGGGACGTAATACAGGGCAAGAAACACTCCCGTGATCACTTGCGAGATAAAAATGAACAGCAGTCCGGAGCCAAATATGTAAGCGAATCGCGCACCGCCCGGAATCGGTTCATCGAGAGCGCCGCGCAATAAATCGTCGACGCCGGTACGCCGGTTAAGCCATGCCCATGCGCCCGATTCTCTCGATCCACCTTCGCCCGCGTTTTCCCCCATCAGCCAATCACTTCCTTGTCGGACACAAGTTGCCGGAAATATTGGAACTGCACCAGCAGTTGCCCATTCTCAATCGACGTTTGCAGTGTATCCATTCCCCGCAGCGAAGGACCGCTGACGCGGGCTCCGTCCGGCGCAAAGGTGCCGCCGTGGCAGGGGCAGACGAATTCCTTCTTTTCCTTGTTCCAGGGAACCGTGCAGCCCAGATGAGGACAGATTGAGCTGAGCACCGCGAGCCGTCCCTGACTGTCTTTGGTTATATACACGGCCTTTTCGGAGATGGCTTTTCGCCAGCCATCCACCTGCTCGATCTGGATCGTTCGCATCACGGGCTCGGTCGCGGAAGCAAATTCACCTGCTTCCCCGACCGGTGAACCTTTCAATTCCGTAGTCCGGCGGATCAACGGAAACAAGGCAAACCGGATTAGGGGAACTGAGAGCAACGCGGCGATAAACACCGAACCCACTCCCAGCAGTGCCGCCAGAAAAGAGCGCCTGCTCCCTAGCGATGACCCAGAGGAGTCTTTGGGTGCCATCTCTGAATTTGCCGCGTCTTCGAACATGAAAAACCTCAATCGGTTTCGATCGGACTATGCCGGACGCTCTAAATTTCCGAGCGTCCCTCTACTTCGCGGCCAATGTTCGAATGTATGACACTAAATTTGTAATGTCCTCTGGCTTGATCTTGCCGGCAAAAGCGGGCATCTTCTCCCGGCCCTTGGTGATCGTTTGAGCCAAAGCGGCATCGCTTTGTTTCTGAGTTTCGGCCGATCGAAGATCCTGCGCATGAAAAGCCTTGCCAGGGCCGGTCTTGCCGCTCCCGTCGGCCCCATGACATAACTCGCAGTTTGCCTTGAATAGTTTGGCGCTGTCGGCCGGAGTTTGGGCGCTAACCACAACGGCCAGACTGCAAAGAATACTCAGAGAGATCACAGATCGAATTGCTGTTAACACCTAGCCTCCCAGTACCGTTTCGGTAAGCGGTTCAGGTTTTATGGCAGATTACGCAGTCTACAAGATTGCTTCGACAAATGCGATGGATTCGTTGAGAGCACATCGTCACAACAGCACAGAAGGGAAAAAAGAGATTGCAACATTCGGCGCCAAAGGCCTCACCATACTTAGAACAATGAACGAAGGGGGTTTTGAATGCAGCATCACAGAATCCAGGCAACGTCGCGCGGCGAGCTTTCCCGCAACCTGCAACGCTCCGGTCCACTGGCGCCCCAATGGCCGAGTTACCAGGGCACATCGCAGTTTGTCGGCACCAGTTCCAATGGGCGCGTAAACGTGTATGCCGATCCCACGCTGGGTGCGCCCGCGCTGCAAAATGCTCAAGACCTGCTCGCCGATGCGGATCGAATTACCAGCGCCAACGACGCCATCTTCGGAACGACGGGCGGAAATGTGAGCGCGATCATCTTTGCCCTGGGCGGCGCGACCGACGGCACCGGCGGCGCCGATCATGGAGGCTGCGACTACCAGACGGGCAATGCGATTGAAGTCTGCGCGTCGTTCGGAAACTCTGCCCGGGTCTCCGCTCTCTTCGAAGCCGAACTCAGCGAGTGTTCGATGGGCGGGAATCTGTGTGGCGTGAGCACGGGAGAAGCGCTCTCCCGCTGGTGCGCCGCGCAAGTTGGCAGCAATGCGCTGGCTGATTTTGCGACGGCCCCAACCTGGGTGCAGGATGGCATGCCCGACTGGGTGGATAAGACTGACCCTACCGACCAGGATTCCGACAGCATCGGCTGCGGCATGGCGTTCCTATCCTGGCTAATGAAACAGGGATACAGTCTCAACCAGATCGCGCCAGCAATGGTGGCTTTAGGTACGAATGAAACGCTGGCGCAACTTTATGCGAATTTGACGTCGCAATCGGCCAACAATGCGTGGTCTACATTCTTGGCCGCTGTGAAGGCGCTGCCGAATGGCGTGACTAGCGATGATCCATTTGGGGCAGGAGCTTAGTCGAGTTGAATGCGGCCTACGGCAGTCGATCCATCAACCCCGGCAGGGTCTTCATCAAATCGTTGTAGATGACCATCACCGCGAACAGCACCAGGAACACGAACGCCGCCTGGTAGACACGTTCTTTAATCCGCAAGCTAACGTCGCGCCGCATCAGGCCTTCGATCAGCAGAAACAGAATCACGCCGCCGTCGAGAATCGGAATCGGCAGCAGGTTAAAGATCCCCAGGTTCAGGCTGATGCCGGCAGTCAACTCCATCAGCGGAGTCCAGCCCTTTTGCTGCGCTGCGTAGCCGGCGTCCTGCGCAATGCCGATCGGCCCCGAAACCGCGCGCAGTGAGACCTTGCGCTGGGCGATCTTCTTGGCTAATTCCAGAATCAGCAGGGAATATTTCTTGTTCTGCTCAAGCGAAAGACTCAATGCCTGCCCGAAGGGCAACGTCGTGACCTTGGTTTCGCTCTTGTTCAGGAAGCCCAGCCGGTATCTCTGCTCTTTAGGATCTTCCGTCTTCGAGAGCACGGGCTGCATGTGGAACTGCAATGTCTGGTTGCCGCGCAGCACTGTGAGATCAACGGGATCGGTCTTGGTCTGCTGAAGCCGTTCGATCATCGATTCGATCGAAACCAGCGGGGTTCCGTTCATGGCGACGATTCTGTCGTCCTCGATAAGCCCGGATTTGGCAGCGGGCGTGCCGGCCTCGATGTGGCCAACGATGACTGGCTCTTCGGGATACCAACCTGCCGAACCGACTTCGGAACTTGTCACCGACTGCGGCACAATGGTTTTCTGAAAGACTTCGTTCCCGCGCTGGATAGAAACTGTGAGCGGCTGGTTCGGGCTCAGCCAGACGCGCGGCTGAAGCTGCTCCCACGTAGGATTCTCGATGTTGTCGACTTTTACGATCCGGTCGCCGGGCTGCAAACCAGCCTGAGCTGCGGCAGAATCTTTCTTAATGCCTTCGATTACCGCTGGCTTATCGAGAAAAACCGGATATTCGTAGTGCACCATGTAAACCGTGGTGAGCAGTACGATGGCGAGCAGAATATTCATCGTCGGCCCGGCAATCGCGATCAGAAAACGATGCCAGCGCGAGTGCGACATGAACTCGGCGGGATCGCCGGTGCGCTCGTCCATGGGATTTTCGCCGCTCATCTTCACATAGCCGCCCAGGGGGATGGCGCTGATGCGATAGTCGGTGTCGCCCTTGCGAAAGCCCAGCAGGCGCTTACCGAATCCGATGGAGAACACCTCGACCCGAACCCCGAGCAGCTTGGCCACGGCGTAATGGCCGAACTCGTGGATCAGAATCATGAAGCCCAGGACGACAGCAACGGCGGCGACGGAAATAAAAAAATCAGCCATAAAGAAGTACGAAAAAACTCCCCCTCTTAGATTCACTTAGACTGCAAACGTTGCACTTGGCTGCGCGCCTCTTTTCGAAATTCCCAAAATGCGCTGTTCCGCATATCGGCGCGATTCAGCATCGGCTTCAAGAACCTGTGCAATCGACTGAAGCCTGCCTGAATTAGATGCCGAAACCGCGGCTTCGATGATTCTGGGAATATCGTTGAAGCCAATTCTGCCATTCAAGAACGCCGCCACCGCGACCTCATCGGCGGCATTCAGGGCCACGGTTTTTGCCCCGCCTGCCTCGGCGGCTTCATACGCCAAACGCAGACAAGGGAATTTATTCACGTCTGGGGGGAGAAGTCCAGATGACGCAAGTTACCCACGGAAAATCTCATATCCGATTGAATGCGCTCAGGATATGTTAACGCATAAAGAATCGGCAGCCGCATGTCGGTCACCGAGAACTGAGCCAGTATACTGCCATCGATGAACTCGACCATGGAATGAATCGTCGACTGCGGATGCACCAGCACATCGACCTTCCCCGGAGGGATGTTAAACAGGCGGCATGCTTCAATCACCTCGAAGCCTTTGTTCATCAAAGTCGCCGAGTCAATCGTGATGCGCTTTCCCATCTTCCAGGTCGGATGATTCAGCGCCTGCTCGACCGTGATGGACTCGAATTCAGACTGCGGCGTCTTCAGGAATGGTCCGCCGGAGGCCGTCAGCCAGATCCGTTCTACTTCCTCCATGCGCCCACCGCGCAGGCATTGATGCACCGCGTTGTGCTCGCTATCGATCGGCAGCAGCGGCTTGCCTTGGCGGCGCGCCTCGGCGGTGATCAGTTCGCCGGCTGCAACCAGGCATTCTTTGTTGGCGACGCCAACAATCTTGCCTGCCTTGACTGCTTCATAGGTGGCCTCAAGTCCGGCCACGCCCACGATAGCGCTTACGACGAAGTCAGCCTCAGGGTGAGTGGAAACTTTCACCGTTCCGGCTGATCCGTAAACGATCTCGGTATCGCTGAGCCCGGCATGTTTCAGGCGCGATCGCAGTCGATCAGCATCGGCCTCCGTAGCCATGGAAACGATGCGCGGCCGCCAGCGTACGGCCTGCTCGAACGCTGCCTCAAGATTAGCGCCGGCGGCTAGCGCCACGATCTGAAAGCGATCGGAATAAGACTCCACTACGCTCAGCGTGCTGCGGCCGATCGAGCCGGTCGATCCCAGGATGGCAATGCGTCTCATGCTCGTTCGATTCTCGGGATTCGAGTTCCTCAGGCGTAATTCTTCCGAACTCCTATTTTACGCGTTACCAGGGACGTGCGGGGGGGAAGATCGCGGTCGCGTAAAACCACAGCACCGGCGCGGCAAACAGCAGGGCATCGATGCGATCGAGCATGCCGCCGTGGCCGGGTAGGATTGCTCCTGAATCCTTCACGCCAGCGCCGCGTTTGATCAGTGACTCCACGAGGTCACCAAGCTGCGCAGCTATATTCAATGCAATGGTGAGCAGGACAATGGACACGATTTCCGGCTTTTCTAGTCCAAACAGGCCGTCCCGGCGCTCGATCAGCCCCACGCGCAGAAAAAACGAACTGATCTGCAAAGCGTGACTAAATAACAGGACACCTATCAATAGGCTTGCCGCCAATGATGCCGCTGCGCCCTCCCATGTTTTCTTGGGACTGATGCGCGGAGACATCAAGTGGCGGCCGACCGCCTTGCCAACAAAATAGGCAAAAATATCTCCCGCCCACACCACAAGAAGCAAATAGAGCAGCCAGAACGCTCCCGCCCATTGCTGGCGAAGTTGCACAAGCATTGCCATGGGCAGCGCGATGTAGGCGAAGGCGAATGCCGAGGCCGCCGCCGACGGATATGCACCGCCCAAATTCGTCCTGCGCATGAGAATGCTAAGAAAGAAGAATGGAGCGATGCCTGCTGCGAAGGCCGCGCCCAGCACAAACTTTAGGGATGAAAGTTGCGGCGTGTCCGTGCTGGCGTTCACCGCGAGCAGCAAAAACAACAAGCCGGAAAAAATGTACGTGGGCAGGCGCAGTGGTTGCACGCCATAGAATTCCGTCAGCTTCAAGAATTCATGGACCGTGATCAGGGCGACCGCCCCCGCGACGACGGCGACCACCGTCACCGGCGCGCGCAACACGAGCACTACGACGATCGGAATGAGGACTATCGCGGTCGCGATGCGCTTCAGCAAGATTTGTCCATCTTACCTAACGATTGTCATTTTTGAGTCGGATTGGGGATCAGGCAGGAATCTGCCCTAACACTCTTTACGGCAGACTGGCTCGGTTACGTCGCACCTTCGGCGCCTCAGTGTGCGTGTGCATCCCCATGGTTCAACCCGCCATAGCGACGTTCCCGCTTCTGATATTCGGCGATAGCCTCGAGCAGATGTACGCCGCGAAAGTCCGGCCACAAAGTGGGCGTCACATAAATTTCGGCGTAGGCGAGTTGCCAAAGCAGGAAGTTGCTCAATCTCATCTCCCCGGAAGTGCGCACTACCAGATCAGGATCCGGCAAATGAGACGTGTACAAGTGCCGCCCGACCGTATCTTCGTCGATGCGCAAGTGTTCGAGGCCGCCATTTTGCGAGGCCGCATTCACCATCGAGCGGAAAGCGTCCACCAGTTCGCTGCGCGCGCTGTAGTTGAGGGCCAGCGTAAGCACCGTTCCGGTATTGTGCGACGTGCTCCGGCGCGCCCATTGCATGCGCTCCTGCACGTCGTCGGGCAGTTCATGCTGCCGTCCGATGTACTCCAGACGAATATTATTTTCGTTGAGCGTGGGCACTTCCGCCTTCAGGTATCGGCTGAGCAGCCGCATCAGGAAGTCGACTTCGCTCTTGGGACGCTTCTTCCAATTCTCTTCCGAAAACGCATACAGCGTGAGCGCATGAATCCCGATGCGCGCCGCAGTCTCCACGGTCGAACGCACGGCCGCGACCCCGGCGCGATGGCCGGCCACGCGCGGCATGTGGCGCCGTTTTGCCCAGCGCCCGTTGCCGTCCATGATGATCGCGATGTGTTTTGGGAGCCGCTCTGGATCAAGATGCCGGTAGACTTCGGTTTCCTTGCGATCCAGCCCGGCGGGAACTCTTGCCTGCAAGGCCTATCCCCTTCCGAAGGTTGACGCTACCACAGTGGGGAAGGGGCTTGCAATGTGGGCAGGCCAGCGCTTTCCCAGTAGGGAATCTTCGGCCTTTGATCGAAGATAAAATCTCTACTGGGCTTCTTCCGGCACAATCTTCAACTCTAACTTCTCCGTGCGCCGTAAAGCCGTGAGCAAGCACTCGGCCCCCACGCGAACATCCGTCAGCAAGCGGTGCAGATCGTCCACGCCCGCCACTGGCTTCCCCTCCAGGGCCACGATGATGTCTCCATCACGCAATCCCGCGCGCTTCGCCGGACTATCCTCTTCCACCGAAATAACCAGCGCGCCCGACTCTTTGGGCAGATCATAAAAGCGCACCACGCGCCGATGCACCGGCACCGTCTGCGCCGAGACGCCAATATAACTGCGGCGGATGCGTCCGTCGCGCAGCAGGCGGCTGGCCACGAACTTCGCCGTATTAATGCCGATGGCAAAGCAAATCCCCTGCGCCGGAAGAATCGTCGCAGTATTCACGCCCACAACCTGTCCCGCGGAATCGACCAGCGGTCCGCCGGAGTTGCCCGGATTCAGCGCCGCGTCGGTCTGGATGACGTCGTCGATCAGCCGCCCCGAATACGACCGCAGCGAACGCCCCAGCGCGCTCACCACGCCCGCCGTCACCGTCGACTGAAAGCCATACGGATTGCCGATCGCCACCACCAGTTGTCCAACGCGCAGCTTTTGCGAATCGCCAAGGGCAGCCACAGTCAGGCCGGGTTCATCCACTCGAATCACCGCGAGATCGCTTGCCGGATCGTCTCCAATCGCGCTGGCGGGCATGTGGCGCCCATCGGCCAGCGTGACCTCGATGCGGCTGGCGTCGTGCACTACGTGGCTGTTGGTGAGAATCAGCCCGTCGGGCGTGAAGACAAATCCCGATCCTCCACCGCGCCGTTCGCGCGGTTCGCCCGAGCGCGTGCGGCCGGCAGGCTGATGCACTTCGATGTTCACGACGGCTGGGCTGACGCTGCCAACGACGCTCGTCACTGCTCGAGAATAAGCATCCAGCAGGGAACCGTCAGTAGCGGGAGAACTCGCCGCGGAGTCTCCTGCGCGAGGCGAATGCTCGGGCCAGATCTGTTCCTCGACGGACGCCAGCTGTCCGTGCAAAGCAGAAAAGCTCGCTCCAACTTTTTCTAAATCCATGACTGATAGATGTCAGTCGATCTTTTCCGGATTCAGGGGACCTGCGGTGAGAAGGCCGAGAAAAAAAGCCGGGACCAAGAATCGGTCCCGGCATTGAGTTGGCTGGTTGCCCGGAAAAAGTTTTATGTAGGGACAGCCGCCCTCGGCTGTCCGGCTGCGCGAAGCCCGGCTGCCTTCCGCGAGGCCCGCTGCGCCTACGCCGTCCTTCGCGGTCGTACCGTCAAATCCCGCACCTGCGTGAGGATGCTCGACATCTGCATCCCATTCAGTTGCGAGACGAACGGCAGAATCTCCGCGATGAACTGATCTTTTATCAGCTCGCTGACTTCGTCCTGGCGGTTCTTTTCTCCGCCGCTGAGCAGTTCTGGCACGGACACCTCCAAAGCACGCGCCAGCCGCTCCAGCGATGAGAGCGTGGGCGTGGCCTTTTCGTTTTCGATTTTCGAAACGTAGGTCCGGGGCACGGACATGCGTCCCGCAAGTTGCCGCTGGCTCAGCCCGCTGCGCAGACGCAGCGATCGGATCGACGTGGCCAGGTTAAGATGCCCCCGGCCTGTGCCGTGTATAGGCATCATGACCGGCGGCGTCATCACCACCGGTTCGGGTTCAGGTTCCTCGTCCAGGGACGAGTGGCAGCGCCGGCAATTGTTATTGACCGTACGGAATTGAACCAGCAGGCAGTGATCGCAACGGACGACTTCCCTAGAATCTACTGGGGCAAGAGTCGTGGCCATCGGGTTGTGGGAGTGCCAGAGCGGGCTACTCCTTACTTTTGGAACCTTATCTGGGGGAGAGGTTCCGACTGCAGGGACAATCTGCGGTACAAGGCCTGTGGATGTCAAGCAAAATCAAACTCAGGACTCATCTCCTTCGTTTTCTTTTTAACGAAATGTCGTGTGAACAACCAGAAAACCCGTTATGGATACGCAAAATCATGAGTAATCGCGAGAGCGCGTGGTGTTTACTAACTGAGTTCACCCAATCGGAAAGTTTGCGCAAGCATGCGCTGGCAGTTGAAGCTTGTATGCGCGCCTATGCGCGAAAATTCGGTGGCACCGCATCGCATCAGGACGTCTCCGGTTCGTATCGGGGCACGCCTTCAGGCGTGCCGCAAAGCGGACAGAAGGAATCCGGGGCTTCAGCCCCTGAGGGAATCACCGCAGAAGAACTCTGGGGAATCGTCGGCCTCATCCACGACTTCGACTACGAAAAATATCCCAGCCTCGAAGACCATCCATATAAGGGCAATGAGATTCTGAAAGAACGCGGGTGGCCGGAAGAAATCCGACGAGCCATTATGTCCCACGCCGAATATACCGGAGTCACTCGCGACGCGCCGATGGAAAAAGCGCTCTTCGCCTGCGACGAACTCGCCGGGTTCATCACCGCCGTCGCTCTGATCAAACCGGGAAAATCGCTGGCCGAGGTAGACGTGAAGTCCGTGCGAAAGCGGATGAAAGACAAAGCCTTCGCCCGTAAAGTGAACCGCGACGACATCGTGAACGGAGCCGCAGCTTTGGGAGTGGATTTGGATGAGCACATTGCGTTCTGTATTGAGGCGCTGAAGCCCATTGCTGCGGAGTTGGGATTGGATGGGAGCGCGGTGAAGACAGCGTAGGTGTTTATGTGGGGACAGCCGCGCCTTCGGCACGCTCAGGGCAAGCTCTCGGCCGTCTGCCGGGCGAAGCCCGGTGCTACCGCAGCGCAGCCGCGATCTTGCCTGAACCAATCAGCTCTGCCAGCCGCGCAAAATCCTTGTACATAATGCGATCTTTTTCTACAGTGGGGCACACTGACCGAATCGCGGCGTGTGCAGCCTGCCCCCGCGCCGAGCTTTTCAGCGGCGCCAGAAAGTCGATGGCCTGTGCCACGGCCATGGCCTCAATCGCCAATACATTGCGCGTGTTATCGACAATTCGTTTCAGCTTGTTCGCCGCCGTCATTCCCATGGAGACAAAATCTTCCTTGTTTCCCGAGGTCGTGATCGAATCCACCGACGCGGGATGCGCCAGCACTTTGTTCTCGCTGACCAGCGCCGCCGCCGTGACCTGCGGCATCATGAATCCCGAATTCAGGCCAGCGCCCTGCGCCAGAAATGGCGGCAAACCCTCGCTGAGAGCGGGATTCACCAGGCGCTCGATTCGGCGCTCGCTAATACCGGCTAGCGCGCTTAACGCGATCGCAAGAAAGTCCAACGCAAACGCGAGCGGCTCGCCATGAAAATTTCCTCCCGAGATTACATCGCCCTCAGAAGTTTTGGCGTTGGTGATAAACACCAGAGGATTATCGACCGCGGAGTTGGCCTCGATTTCGAAGACATTACGGCAGTGAGCCAGCGTGTCGCGCGCTGCGCCGTGCACCTGCGGGATGCAGCGCAGCGAATACGCGTCCTGCACGCGCCCGCAATCGCGGTGGGATTCGCGAATCTCACTCCCTTCGAGCATCTTCCGCAGATTCGCCGCCGTCTTCATCTGCCCGCTGTGGGGGCGCGCCTTGTGAATTCGCTCGTCGAATGCCGTGTCAGTGCCCTTGAGCGCGTCGCAGCAGAGTCCGCCCAGCACGTCGGCGGTATCCACCAGCGTTTCCGCTGCCAGCAGCGCGAGCGTTCCCACTGCCAGCATGGCTTGCGTGCCGTTGATGAGCGAAATCGATTCTTTGGCTTCCAGCACAAGCGGCTTGATCTGTGCCCGCTTCAGCGCGTCGCTGCTGGCGATGCGCACGCCTGTCGGCTCCATGCACTCGCCTTCTCCGATCAATGCCAGCGCCAAGTGCGCGAGCGGAGCGAGGTCGCCGCTTGCGCCAACACTCCCTTGCGAAGGCACAAACGGAGTGACGCCGCGATTCAGCATCTCGCACAGCGTGTCGATCACAACTCCCCGCACGCCCGAATATCCCTTAGCAAGGGAATTGGCGCGCAGCAGCATCATGGCGCGGGTTTCCGCCGCGGCGAGGGGTTCGCCCACGCCCACAGCATGAGAGCGAACCAGATTGACTTGCAATTCGCGAATTTGTTCGCCGACGATGCGCACATCGCTGAGTTTCCCCACGCCCGTGGTAACCGCATACGCCAATTTGTCGCTGGCGACAATCTCGTCGACAACGGCGCGTGCCCGGTTCACTGCTTCTCGCGCATCTGCCGAAAGCAGCACGGGACGGCGTTCGGCCGCCACTTCGCGTACTTCTTCCAGAGTCAGGTCGTTGCCGTTAATGTGCAGTGCGTTCAAAGTTTCCCGTCCTGTTTTCCTGTGGCGGCGCGAAATGCGCTCAAATATTTCTCCGGCAATGCGGCTACTTTCATATTGGCATCAGTCACGATGTGCGTAGTCTCGCCTTCGGCGATCAACGCGCCGTCTTCCGCTCGGCGCAATTCATATCCAAAGTGGACAACTGACTCCCGCACATTCAGCAACTTTGTACGCACCAGAATTTCTTCGTCGTAATGCGCCGGAGCCCGGTAGCGGCACTTGGCCTCGGCGACGGCAATAAAGCGCCCGTCCTGCGCTTCCATGTCGCGATAAGAGAAGCCCAACTGCCTCAGCAACTCGACGCGTCCCACTTCAAACCACACGAAATGATTTGAGTGATACACCACACCCATCTGGTCGGTCTCGGCGTAGCGCACTCGTACTCGGGTTTCGTTCATACCCGTTTCGCGATTCGAATTCATTTCCCGCTCCACACCGGCTTGCGTTTTTCCAGGAATGAAGTCACGCCCTCGCGGAAGTCGGCGGTGCTGCGGACGGCTGCATTCTCTCGAATCGCAGCCTCAATCTGCACGTCAAGTTCGGCGCGCGCGTGATCGCTGAGCAGCTTCTTAGTTGCCCTCAGGGAAGAAGGGCTGTTTTCCATGAGAAGACGTGCCAAATCGCGCGAGCGGCCCATCAGGGTTTCCGGCGCAACGATTTCATTCACCAATCCCATTCGCGCTGCTTCTTCCGCGCCGATAATTCTTCCGGTGAGCAACAAGTCGCGAGCGTACTTCTCTCCAGTCTGGCGCAACAGAAATGTGGAAACGATGGCCGGCACAAAACCGATTCGAACTTCGGTATAACCGAATTTGGCTTCGGGCACGGCCAAAGTGAAGTCGCACAGCAGCGCCAGTCCGGTTCCTCCGGCAATCGCAGCTCCATTCACTGCTGCGATCGTTACTTTGGGGAATTCGTAGAGTGTACGGAACATACGGACCATGGTCCGCGAATCCAGCATGTTTTGTTCGGGCGAGCGGCCAATTAGCGCCTTCAAATTCTCCAGGTCCATGCCTGACGAAAACGCTTTGCCAGCGCCGGTCAGGATAAGAACAAGGGCATCGGATTTCTGTACTTCTTCGAGTGCGCGCAGCAGATCGTCGATCAGATCGAAGCTGATCGCGTTGCGCTTGTCGGGACGGTTTAGCGTGATGGTCGCGACACCGGAATCGTAAGCAAGATCAAGGTTGTTGTAACTCATATGTTGAAGCGGCTAGTCATCGTTAATAGAATTCGTGTACCTCGCTACCATTTCCTTCGTGGCACGCATTAAAGTGTCGAGCGGCTTTAACGGGGGCAAATCAGCGCCGCGTTCTTTTAGAACCTCAACTACTTTTTCGGTTGCGATGTTTCCCACCAACGCATCTTGCGCGAATGGACAACCGCCCAGGCCGCCGATCGCCGAATCAAACCTCCGGCAGCCAGCGTCGTAGGCCGCGAGAATCCTGGCCACGGCCTCTTCAGGACGGCTGTGCAGATGAACTCCAATCTCCAGATAATCGTACTTTTCCATCACGGCGCCAACAAGTTCAGCGATCTGTTCCGGAGTTGCCACGCCCACCGTATCAGCCAGCGAAATCATTTTCAGATTATCCACTTCCATCAGCGCGACGGCTTCGAGCACCTCATCCACGCTCCACAGATCGCCGTACGGGTTTCCAAACGCCATCGAGATGTAGACCACAACACCGAGCGCGGCATCGTCGGCCTTCTTCTGAATCTTTTCCAGTTCCTCAAGCGCAGCTTCGGCGGATTGATTCTGATTTTTGCGCAAAAACGTCTCTGAGATTGAATAAGGAAATCCGAGTGTATGAACGGCATGCGTTTCGATGGCCCGTTGTGCGCCCTTTTCGTTCACCACGATCCCAATGATCTCCACGTCGTCCGGCGGATCGAGTTCTCTCAATACTTCTTCGGAATCGGCCATTTGCGGCACGGCTTTTGGCGAGACGAAAGAAACGGCATCAATGTGCTTGAACCCCACGCTAACCAATGCCTGCAAATAAGCGCGCTTGATGTCGGGCGGAATCTGTCCCTTCAGCCCCTGCCAGGCATCGCGCGGACATTCGATGAGCTTTACTGTGTCGGCCATAGGAAAACTTGCCACGGATCGCACGGATTTTCACGGATCAAACCCTTGCAAAAAAAGACATCGCGTTCTTTATCCGTGTTGATCCGTGCAAATCCGTGGCCAACTTTAGGTTTGCAAAACTCCCACTTTGAATTCCGCTACATCCGGATTCAGAGACGCCGCTTCCAGAGCCTGCGTAATCGCATCGCGCGTCTCGATCGGATCGATGATCTTGTCGATCCACAACCGGGCCGCGCCGTAGCGAGGGTCGGTCTGCTCGTCGTAACTGCTCTTCACCGATTCGTACAGCTCTTTCTTTTCTTCGTCGCTCAACTTCTTTCCGCCGCGCTCCAGTTGCTTCACCTTGATCTCCACCAAAGTTCCCGCTGCTGAATCGCCGCTCATCACCGCATAACGAGCCGTCGGCCATGCAAACACGAAACGCGGATCGAACGCTTTGCCGCACATCGCATAGTGTCCCGCGCCGAACGATCCGCCCACGATCACAGTAATTTTCGGCACAACCGAGTTCGAAACAGCATTCACCATCTTCGCCCCGGCTTTGATAATCCCGCTCCACTCGGCGTCGCGGCCCACCATGAACCCGTTTACGTCATGGAAAAAAATCAGAGGAATCAGATTTTGATTGCAGTCCATGATGAAGCGGGCAGCCTTTTCGGCAGATTCGGTATAAATCACTCCGCCGAACTCGATGCGCTTGTGGCCCTCATGATCGGTTTGATGTGCGTGCAGTTTCTGGTTGGCGACAATTCCCACGGCAAAACCGCCAATGCGTCCATAGCCGCAGATCAGCGTTTGGCCGTATTCCGGCTTGTACTCATCGAAGCGGCTGCTATCGAGTACGCGTGCCAGAACTTCCTTCATATCGTAGGGACGCGCCGGCGAAGAATCGTAAATGCCGTAGATCTCTTCCGCAGGCAGAGCCGGATCGAGGGGCTTCTTGCGATCCCATGGCGACTGGCGCCGGTAGCCCCATTTTTCAACGATCGAGCGGATCCGCGCCAGACAGGCCGGATCGTCGGCCTCGCGGAAATCCACGGTGCCGCTGATACTGGCATGCATTGCGGCTCCGCCCAATTCCTCGGCTGAAACTTTCTGTCCGATTGCAGCTTGTACCAGCGCGGGTCCAGCCAGAAATAGTCCGCTACCGTCGGTCATCAGAACGTGATCGCACATTACCGGCAAATAGCCTCCGCCGGCCACGCACATGCCCATGATCGCGGCGGTCTGCGGAATCCCAAGTGCCGACATGACGGCGTTGTTGCGGAAGACGCGGCCGAAGTCGTCGGTGTCAGGAAAAACATCTTCCTGCAGCGGAAGAAACACGCCGGCGGAATCCACCAGATAAATTGTCGGAATGCGATTCTCGATGGCGATGTTTTGGGCGCGGATCACCTTCTTCGAGGTCATCGGGAAAAAAGCGCCCGCTTTCACAGTGGCATCGTTGGCGATGATCATCACCATGCGCGTGTGAATCCGTGCCAAGCCTGTAATTACGCCCGCAGCCGGCGCGCCGCCCCACTCCTGATACATGCCATGAGCCGCATAAAGTCCCAGCTCAAAAAATGTTCTCGGATCGACCAACAGATCGATGCGTTCGCGCGCCGTGAGACGTTTCTTGCCGTGCTGGTTCTCGATCGCCTTGGGACCGCCGCCTTCGCAAATCTTCTCGCCCTCGTTGCGAACCTGCGACATAAGGTCGGCCATGAAGCGCATGTTGGCTTCGAACTTCGCCGACGTGGGATCGATCTTCGTAGCCAGGACAGTGGCCGCGCTGGGCGGCTGATCAGGAAGCTTTTCTGTGCGGTTGGCCATAAATGCAGAGTCGGACTGATTACGGTATACCACTCCGGTGCGGAGGCGCAACGGACGCGATGACTTGCGCGTGGAAATGCTGCGTTTACGAATTCAGAGCGGTCGCGATGCGATCCGCCTCAGCCCCTCCTCGACTGGATCGGCCACGACGGCATTGACCAATCCGATCGCCAGGGCTTGTTGCGCGGTGATCTTTTCCGCGGCCACAAACATCCCGAGAGCAATGCCCTTGCCAACCAGTCGTGGCAATCGCTGCGTTCCGCCCCAGCCAGTGATCAATCCCAGGGCAGCACCGCGATGTCCAAAGACGGCGTTGGAAGCGGCAATTCGCCGGTGGCACGCCAGCGCCAGATCGAGTCCGCCGCCCAGGCAATATCCCGAGATGGCGGCGTAGAGCGGCGCGGGATATTGCTCGACCGCCCGCATCAGCCCTTGCCCCATTTTAGAGAACTCGTAAGCGGCTGGTGCATCGAGCGCTGCAATCTCTCGGAGATCGGCTCCCGCTGAGAAAATGTTTTCGTTTCCGGTGATAATCAGCGGCTGTGGCTTCTCTGCGAGAGACTCGATGGCGTCGATGAGCGCGAGAACGCATTCTCGGGTAAGGCGATTGGTCCCGTCCGCGGATCGAAGACGCAAAACCGACGCGCTCCCATGTTCGTCGAGATGAAAAAGTCTCTGGACAAGCAAGACCCAGCACCTAACACCTATTACCTAACACCTGTTACCGAAAGCCTACGGCTCTTTGGTCTCAACCCACTCCGCCAGCCTGGAGCCGTCTTCTTCCAGCAGAAACGTTCCTACGCCAAAACATTCGCCGAAGATGCGATGCGACTCTAAGTCGCGCGCGGCGCGTGAAATCCACTGCTTGCCCACCTGATACTGCGCAGCCGTGAACCATTTCTGCGGCAGCACTTCGACCAGTCCGGCTTGTAAGTAACAAACGAACAGCGCGAAGGCGGGGTCGTCGTTCGACATCGCTTTGTAGCTGCTGGGGATGATCAACTCGTCGACGGAGGCCAATTCCGGCGGTACGTCGATCTTATGCATTCCAGCGCCTAACGTGAGGGGCAACTCGATCTCCACTACCGGTGGCGTAGCCGAATAGATTCGGTCGGAAGACTGCTTGAACCATCCCGCGATTTCGCCGACTTCAAATGCTTTGAGCTGATCGAGTTCAAAACATGCGAGACGAATGTTGCGGCCCTCCGGACACCAGATCCCAAGTAATCGCGGCGATACCGGAAACGGCCGGCAGTAAGTATTCAGGGCGAGCCGAATCTTGTCCGGTTCCTGCCTAAGGGCGAGCGTGACGAGATACGCTACCGGTCCTTGGTCGCCGTGATGCGTCCAAACAAATTGCTGCCCTGAGGGAGAAAGAAATGCCGGAAAAGTTCTCCAATACCACGGCGCGGGACCGATTGTGCGCTCAAGCTGTTGCCGGATGCTGGTTCGATTCGGAGATGGCATGCAAGGGATAGAGGGAAAGCGGTTCGAAAAGATTTGAATTTAGCCGTACGACTTTAACTTGCGGTGGTCACTCCGGCACCCTTTACGTTTGCGCGGATAAACTGAACGATCTCATCCATCGCCGTGCCCGGCTGAAAAATGGCCGCCACGCCTTGCTGCTTCAGAGCTGCGATGTCTTGATCGGGAATAATGCCGCCGACCAGCACCAACACGTCGTCCATCTTGTTCTGCTTGAGCAGATGCATCACGCGCGGCACAATCGCGTTGTGCGCCCCAGACAGAATCGAGAGTCCGATCACCTGCACGTCTTCCTGCAGCGCGGCGCTCACAATCATCTCTGGCGTCTGCCGCAGCCCGGTATAGATCACTTCCATACCGGCGTCGCGCAGAGCGCGCGCAATTACTTTGGCGCCGCGGTCATGCCCGTCGAGACCGGGTTTCGCCACCAACACGCGAATCTTGAGATCAGCCATCCCACTTCATTTAATCACAGAAGCTTGCGCAGCACAGACGGTTGCGGAATTCTCACTGTAACTAAAGCGTTTTTATGTCCAGGCTTCTCCACAAGTACCAGCAAGCTACGCTGCGATAAGGCTCCCAGCACCTGGCGATTTTTTCCATCTGCTGCGGGGTGGGTAGCTTGATTTTCTTCTTGCGCCCCTTCCTGGGCACTGAGGCCTTCTTCGCAGCTTTTGTCCGCTGCACGTCGAGATAGTGTCGGTACATCGCCATGCGCACGCCGAAATCGCCAGTCGGCAGCACATTCTCGCGCTTCAAAGAAAACATCAGGAACATCTGCGCCGTCCAAACGCCGATGCCTTTTACCTGCGTGAGGTGCTCGATCACTTCTTCATCGGGAAGATTCGGAAGCCGCGCAAAATCCAGCGCCCCTGATGCTGTCTTCCCCGCAAGATCTTTCAAGTACGACGCTTTTTGTTTCGACAGTCCCACTTCGCGCATTTGTTCGTCGGTCAATCTCAAAATGCCTTCCGGCATGAGCGGATCGCCGGCCAGCGCTGTAAAACGCCCGAAGATGGCTTCCGCGGCCTTCCCGTTCAGTTGCTGGTAGACGATTGCTTCGCCAAGATTGTGGAAGTCTGGCGGGCCGTAGTTCATGCGGCAGGCGCCTATGCGCTCTATGATCGCCTTGATAACGGGATCGGAGTTCTTGAGGTGCCGTACCGCCTTCCGCATAAGGTTTATATGTACCACGGAATTGCCGCCCGTGGCGAATATAATACGAAACAACAAGGGAGAAACTGTAAGGTGTCAGCGCTTTGCTTTGGCCACAGGAAGCTGGAATCCGATGCGGGCGCGCGTCGGCCTGGGCGGAGCGGTGAGCCTCCTGAGGACATCGATCAGTTCTCGAATCGCTGAATCGTGAAAATCGAGTCGGCTTTCTAAATCATAAATCTTCGCAGCCAGACGTCTGTTGGTTGCCAGCATGTCGCGCAAACGAACGAAGGCTCGTACGACGAAGAGGCTCATCTGGACTGCGCGCCTTGAGTTGAGCACGGTCGCAGCCATAATCGCACCGTGTTCGGTAAATGCATACGGTAAATACCGGCGCCCACCGCGTTTGTTTGAGGTCGCAATTTGCGACCTCAAAGCGATATTTTCTTTCTCCGATAGCCGGAACATAAAGTCCAGAGGGAACCGCTCTTGGTTGCGCCTGACCTGCTCGTTAAGACGCTTCACCGAAACCCCATACAATTCGGCGATATCGCTGTCGAGAATAACTCTGTGATGACGAAGAAACAGAATTCGCGTTTCGACAACAAAAGGGAGTGCCGCACGAGATTTGGGCGTCGGAAGCAGGTTTTCGCTTTTTGCCATTTTCGTTTGAGGTCGCAAATTGCGACCTCAATCATAAATTAACAGGGGGCCGAGTTTGCATGCCGATACAAGCAATCGTGGCGCGATTCCCGATTTGGTCTCGCAACGACAGAAAGCTCTCTATGTGATGCTGACTTCGGTATAAGTTCCGAACACCTCGCGCAACGCTTCGCAGATTTCGCCCACAGTGGCGTAGGCTCGAACTGCATCGACGATATAGGGCATCGTATTGGCAGGAGAAAGGTTTCCGTTCAAGCCGGCCTTTGGTTCCAGGCTGGCAGCTTTTTTCAGGGCCTCAAGCGCGCGCTGCACTTCTTCGTTCGACCGCCGGGCGCGCAACGCCTTCAACTTCGCCGACTGCTGCCGCGCGACACTCTCGTCAATATAAAGAATGTGCGGCGATTCTTCTTCGATCACAAAATCGTTCACGCCTACGACAATTTTTTCTTTCGCTTCCGCAGCGCGCTGGTATTGATACGAAGCCTCGGCAATTTCTTTTTGCGGATAGCCCCGTTCGATCCCCTTTACCATTCCGCCCATGGCGTCGAGTTTGCGGAAGTAATCGAATGCGCCTTTTTCCATTTGCAGCGTCAGGTTCTCGACAAAATAAGAGCCGCCCAGAGGATCGACGGTCTGCGTCACACCCGATTCATAAGCGATGATCTGCTGCGTGCGTAGTGCAATGCGAGCGGCTTCCTCGGTAGGCAGCGCCAGAGCTTCGTCATATGAATCGCAATGCAGCGACTGCGTGCCTCCAAGTACGGCGGCCAAAGCCTGAAGCGCAACCCGCGCAATATTATTCATCGGTTGCTGTGCCGGTAGCGAGACGCCGGCAGTCTGGGTATGGAATCGCATCAGCCACGTGCGCTGGTTCTTGGCGGCAAACCGTTCCTTCATTACCTGCGCCCAAATCTTGCGCGCGGCGCGGTATTTGGCGATCTCTTCGAAGAAATCGTTGTGCGCGTTGAAGAAGAAGCTGAGCCGTGGTCCGAAATCATCGACGTCGAGGCCTCGGCGCTGCGCCCACTCTACATATTCGACACCGTCATATAACGTGAAGGCCAGCTCTTGAAGAGCCGTCGATCCCGCTTCTCGAATGTGATATCCGCTGATCGAAATCGTGTTGAAGCGGGGCGTGAACTTCGATCCGAACTCGAAGGTGTCGATTACCAGCCGCATCGAAGGCGCCGGCGGATAGATGTATTCCTTTTGCGCGATGTACTCTTTGAGGATGTCGTTCTGAATCGTGCCGGAAATCTTTTTCCAATCCGCGCCTTGCTTTTCCGCAACTACCAGATACATCGCCCACAGCACCGACGCCGGAGAATTGATGGTCATCGAGACGGTCGTCTTTTCCAGATCGATTCCGCCGAAGAGAATTTCCATGTCTTCGAGCGAATCAATCGCCACGCCGCACTTGCCGACTTCGCCTTCGCTGGCTGGATGATCGGAGTCGTAACCCATCAGCGTGGGTAGATCGAATGCCACGGAAAGCCCGCCGCCGCCGTGCTCGAGCAAATACTTGTAGCGCTGGTTGGTCTCTTCGGGCGACGCAAAGCCGGAAAACTGTCGCATGGTGTACAGCTTGCCGCGATATCCGGTGGCGTGAATGCCGCGCGTGAACGGTGCCTGGCCCGGGTAGCCGAGATATTTTTCTTCGCTCCAATCCTCGGGCAAATCGGCTTGCGTGTAGAGCCGGCGAATGGGAACGCCGGAAATCGTGGTGAAGCGGGCGTGGCCGTGCTCGTCGCGATTGGTGCCTGTGGCCGCGCCAATGGGCCGCTCAGGATTTTTTTCGAGCGTAGTCGCAAGCGTGTCTTCCGCCCACTTCTTTTCATTGGCGGAAGGATGTCGATTCTCGAAAATCTCGGCGATGGGACTTTCTGCAACTTGCGGCTTAGACGGCTTTTTCTCCGGCATGATCACCCCAGTGCTCTGCTGCGATGATAGGGAAGCTTGGGTCCGCGAGCAAGGGGAGTAAAGCCCATCAGAACGACCGGTCGGTCTATTAACCAGGTTCAGAATCTTTGCGCGCGAGTTCCCACGCCTTCGCGTACTTCCAAGAAACATAACCCGCGTGGTAGAGGTGCAGCAGCAGGCCTTCACGGCCATCGAGAAATCCCAGCCGAATAAAGTAGTTGTATACGAACGTTGCCATCGGCCGAAGCACAATATTTGTGAAACTGAAACGGCGATCGCCTTTGGCAAGGGCCAGTTTTGCCCCAAGCGACGAATAACGATTCATATGGCCGAGGTAGAGAGTGAGATTCGGGTAGGTGTAATGAATGAGCGCGTTCTTGAATTGCCGCGTTCGTTGAGGAACGTCCGGCTTTAGTTCGCAGCGGTCGTGTGGGTCGTGGCCCGTCACAAATCCCTGCCCGCGGCGGAACAGGCGCAGCTTGGGGTCGGGATAAAAACCACCGTGCCGGATCCAGCGGCCCAGAAATAAGTTCTTGCGCGGAAGCCAATAACCGCTGATGGCGCCGGGCCCCACAATCGCCGCGCGAATTTCTTCGGCTAGTCCAGGACTTACTTCCTCGTCGGCGTCGAGCAGCAAGACCCAATCTTTGGTGCATAATTCGATCGCATATTGCTTTTGAGCGACATATCCGCGCCACGGTTCCACAACTACTCGGGCTCCGTGCGCGGCCGCAATATCGCAGGTGCGGTCTTTCGAGCCGGAGTCGACAAGCACCATTTCATCCGCCCAGCGCACACTGGCCAGGGTGCGGCCGATGTTTGCCTCTTCGTCCATTGCAACGATGGCCACGGAGAGCGTCATAAAGATTCAGTGCTTGCCCCGGTGTCGCGCCTGCGAACTTCGCAGAACAAAAAAACCGCCAGAATGAGCAATTCAGGTTCGATGGGATGGCGGTATCTCGCATGGGGAAATACAAAATAATAAACCGTCGGATAGGTCAAAACGAGCCCGCCGAAAAGCCACGCTCCCAGCCGCTTCTGCCGCAGCGCGCGTCCCAGTCCCCAGATCGCCAGCACCGACGACGCTAGAAATAATGAACTGCGAAAGTCCCATGGCGACATGTTGTTGGTAGGCCGCGGCACCCCATTCCAGTAGTAAATAAACCGCTTCACGCTGATCAACACGAAGCGTTCCGGATGTTCGCGGATCCATTCGAATGCCAGGCGCCTGCACTCCGCTTCATACCCAAGCTCGCCCATTCGTTGAAATTTCTCAAACTCAGTCCTGTCCAGATTCGGTTGCATCGAGGCATACAACATGCCATCGGACATCTGGTTGTTGCCCAGGCGAAACTGCAATCCAAAATCGTCGCGGATGAAAACAAGGCGTCCGAAAACTTCGTAGTTCCGAACCAGCCAAGGCGAAAGTACCAGAAAAAAAACCGCCGAGGAAAGAACGATTCCAGCCAGCGAAGGAAGCCCTCGTTTGTGTCTTCGCCACCAAATCCAGAGCCCGCAGAATGGCAGAAAAGCGAAAATCGCGGGATTGGCCAGCGCTCCCACGCCCCACAACACGGCAAACAGTACCCACCCGCGCCAACCCGGCCACCCCTCCATGTGAAGCGAGATTAGAAAAACCAACGCCAGAACCAGCGGAGTGAACGTCGTGTCCCATATCCAATGGATCGACCAATACCACACGTACGGATTGAACGCCCACGCCCGCGCTGACCACAGCGCTACGCGCGGGCCGAAACTTTTCTGCGCAATCAAGAAAACTGGAATCGTCGTGAGCGAGGCAAACAGGCTGTTGATCGAAAGCAACACCCACGCCGACGCGTAAGTGTAGATCCCAAAAACTTTGAACACACCGCCGATCAGATAGGGATAGAGCGGTGGCTCCCAGGCGCTCGATCCGGTATTTCCTTCGTAGGGGCTTCCGAATCCGTGTCCCAGGGCGATGGAACGACCGACGCGCCCCATTTCAAAGCCGAAGCCGAAGTTATCTTGTCCGGGCCGCGTGTGATATTGGCGAAAGATTCCGATTGCCGCGATTTGCAGGACGAAGGACAGCAACACCATCCACAAAACAGATCGAGCGGGGGCGCCGAAGGTTGGCCGTGGCATCACGGGCGAGTTTATCAGGTCTCTTTGCAGGCGTTCGCGCGGGCTTAATGGCAAATCAACTTTTAGAATTTGTTTACAGGAGCGAGAGTGCAATCTCCGTGTACGGCGCCCTCGCTTCATCAAAACTACAAGGCCGGAGCCTGTGCCGGAGACGATTGTGGTGCGACTCCCCCGCCCGGGCCATTTTCCTGCTGCGGCACGACATAAGGAACCGTCGGTAGGTGTGTGACCTGACCCCGCGTTGCCTCGGTGACATCGATGCCGGAGTGATCGAGCAGTAATCCTGTGGCGCGATCCAGTTCTACGCGCGATTTCTCATAAGCCGCTTTGGCCGAAACCAGATTCGATTCAGATGTGGTTAAGACGGAAGCGTCCTGCAAAATCGCAGTTGTCGTGGTCAGTCCGACTCTTAGTTTCTGTTGATCGGCATCGAGCGTCTGGCGGGCAAAGTCAACTGCATATTGTGCCGCCTGCACTGCGGCGCGGTTCTGTTTCACGTCAAACTGTGCGTTACGCACTTCGATGCGCACCTGATTCTCAAGCTGGTGCAGCCGCACTTGCGCCTGGCGATACTCCAGTTCAGCGCGCACCTGGTTGGCTTGGGCTTCGCGATTGCGCAGTGGAATGTTCAGCGTCAATCCAACTCCCTTATCGGGAGCTGTAGAGTTGAAGAGTTGGTTGAGGGTCCCGCCATAGCCGACCGAAGTTGTGTTTTGGAATGGAGGCGGGTTTTCGCTCGGAGTGTAGCAATACCTGGCGCTGGGAGCGGATGCGCAGGCCGGAACGGCCCCATTGACGTTCCCCCCCACTCCGGACCCTCCGTAGTAGGCGTAAGCATCGAGCGTAGGCAGCAAGGCGTTGCGGACAGCTTTGCTGCTGAGGTCGCGGGAATTCAGATCAATACGCGACTCGACCAGTTCCGCGCGATGATTGAGAGCTTCATTAATCAAGTCTTGCGTGGGAACCACGGCTTCCTCATGCGGAATCTGCATGGTGGAGGTGGGGATGAGCTCGGCTTCCGCGAGCACCGGGTCTTCAACGCTGCGGCTTAGCGCGTTTTTCACCAGCAACTTTTCGAGCTCCAGATTGTTCTGCGCTAGGATCAGGTTCTGCTCGTCGGTGGAAGCCGTACTCTGCGCGCTTGCGACCTGAATCGGCGGAACCGTGCCCACTTGCGCCTGCTGCTTCGTATCGGCCAATGCTTTTTGCGCGTACGTCAGGGCTTCCTGTTGTACGCGCACGTTTTCGTAGGCATACACCAGATCCCAATACATATCTTCAATCTGGTCGACCGTGGTGATGATCTGCAAGCGAAAAGCAACATCAGAAATTTCGCGATTGTTCTTGGCAATGCGGACGAAACGCAGGTTGGGGAGGGAGCCGAAGCCTTGCAGCAGATTCTGCGTGATCCTGAATTGGAAGTTCGAACTCAAGTCGGGGCTCAGCAGGCTGGTAGGGTTGTTCGTTGTGACGTGGTTGTTGTTGAAACCGGCGGTAATGCTTGTGCCCCACTGGAAACCCTGGGTGTAGGCGAAGTTTGCGGTATAGGTATTCTGTCCCACCACCGGTACCGGGCTGAAAACGCTGACGGACTCGCTGTCGTTCTTGTCGAGCTGCAGCGTGCTAGTGATGACCGGATCGAAGCTCGTAATCGTCGAGCCAATGCCAAGTGTGGAACTGACCAATCCGTTGGTACCTGTGCCCACGCCACTGGGAGCCACAGTCGTGCCGCCGGTGCCGGAACCAACCGTTCCTCCCAGACCACCTACACCACCGCCCGGAGTGTTCTGCACGATGCCAGCGTTGACTCCAAGAATGTTGGCTCCCGACTTGGCGCGCAGGTAGTCGGTGTCGGCGATGTTCAGGTTATAGCGGGCAATGTCGATGTCAAGATTGTTCTCCAAGGCGAGGGCGACAGCGTCGTCAATCGAGAGATAGATCTTGCCGTCGTGCATGAGCGAGTCGATGCGCGGGGAATTGCCCAGGTTCGGCTGTGCGACCCGCTGCGCCCGGTAGGGCTGCAAGAAATGAGGGAAGGCCGAACGCGGCTTCGAGTAATCCTGCAAATGAATCGCCTGCCGCTGCGCTGCGGCAGGCGCGGGTTGCGGCACGGGCGCTGTGGGTGCGTCTTGCGCCGGCAACAACGGTCGTGCCAGCAAGCACGTCAGGATTGCAAAGCCGTGCAACGACAGATTCCTCCGCAACTTTGCCGCAAGACTACGGTGCAAAAAAGACATGATTCGTCTCCTCAGAAACCAGGAAGGGTTGTGCAGCATCTTCAATTTAGATGTCGAAAGGCTGATGCCAAGAACATAAACCGTCGTTCCATCTTAACGGGATCGACGCGGGCATGCGGACGCAGATTGTAAAGAATTGTTTGAGCGCTGATGATCGTGCAATAAAAAAAGCGCGGCTTGTGGCCGCGCCATGTTTTGATTTTCGGGATTACTGCGGTTGTGGCTGGCCGTTCTGCGTGCCCGGCAGTGGCTGCGCCACTGTAGGGGTAGCTTTGCGCGGTGCAATGAATGGTGCGTTCGGCATATGGGTCACCCGTCCTCTGGCGGCATCGTCGATGCTGACGCCATTGTGATCCAGCAAGTCGCCGGTGGCGCGGTCCAATTCAATGCGGGATTTTTCGTACGCGACCATAGCATTCACCAGGGTCGATTCAGCGGTCGCCAACTGGCTCTGGTACTGCAAGACCAGCGTGTTCGTCGACGTGCCGAATTGAAATTTCTTCTGCTCGGCGTCGAGCGACTGGCGTGCAAGGTCAAGCGCCGCTCTCGCGGATTCCACGCTGGCCCGGTTCTGCTGCACGTTGTACTGCGCGCTGCGGATCTCGATCCCAACCTGGTTTTCGATCTGCTGCAGCCGCATCTGGGCCTGCCGGTATTCGAGTTCCGAGCGAATCTGCACCGACTGCGCCGCACGGTTGCGGATGGGAATGTTCAGCGTCAAGCCGAACCCTTTGTCGGGATTCGTCGAGTTCACTAACTCGTTGAGCGTGGGTCCGATGGGAGTTGTCGGAAAGAATGGCTCGGGGTTCGTGGCACTCAGGGGGCCCGGGGCTGCGCACCCGAAGGCAGGGACGGGATCCAGGGCGCAAGTATTGGTTGGATTCTGATTGCCACCCACGCCAGCTCCGCCGTAATACGCGAACGCATTGAGTGTGGGCAGCAGAGCGCTGCGTATGGCTTTGTTGCTGAGATCGCGGCTGTTCAAATCGATGCGCGACTCCACCAATTCCGCACGATGCCGCAGGGCTTCGTTGATCAAGTCCTCGGTGGGAACGATCTGTTCTTCTGCCGGAACATCCATCGTCGAAGTTGGAATGACCTCGGCTATCGCCAGCACAGGATCTTTCAACGTGCGGGTTAGTGCGTTCTTCATCAGCAACTGCTCGAGCTGCAAGTTGGTTTGCGCGGCGGTAACGAGTTGCTGATCTTGCGCGACTGTACTTTGCGCTCGCACTACCTCAATGGGCGCAAGGCTGCCAATCTCGACTTGTTTTTTGGTATCCGACAGGGTTTTCTGGGCGAAGGCCAGCGACTCGTTCTGTACGCGGGCGTTCTCGTAGGCAAAAACCAAATCCCAATAGATGTTTTCGATCTGGTCGACCGAGTCGATGATTTGCAGCCGAAAGGCCACATCCGAGAGTTCGCGGTTGTTTTTGGCAATTCGAATAAAACGTGTATTCGACGCGAAGCCGAAACCCTGGAGAATCGGCTGAGTGATCGTAGCCTTAAAGCTGGAGTTCAGCGCCGGACTCACGCTGGAAAAGAAACTGTTTGTAGTCTGCCGCGTGTTATTAAAGCCTACCGAAAGATTCATGCCCCAATGGAAGGCCTGGTTGTAGGCGAAGTCGAACGTGCCGGTATTTTGAACGAGGCTGTCTCCGGGGAATACGCCCTGGAAGAGGCTGGTGGCGGTCTGGCTCAAGTGATCGTCTTGCAGCGTGCCAGTGAGGATTGGGTCGAAAGAGTTAATCACCGGCCCCTGGCCGAGGGTGGAACTTACCAAGCCGTTGGTGCCTGCACCGATGCCGCCGGCACCAATGCTGGTGCCACCGGTGGATGCACCGGAGGATGCCCCAATGCCGCCTATTCCCCCGCCCGGCGTATTCTGCACAAGCCCAATGGGAACGCCTAGAATTGCCGCGCCAGCATTGGCACGCAGTACGTCCGTATCGGCGATATTTAAGTTGTAACGGGCGATGGCGATGTCGAGATTGTTTTCGAGCGCTAGCGCGATAGCATCATTCAGCGAGAGGTAGAGTTTGCCGTCTCGAAGCGACTGATCGATGCGCGAGGTGTTCGCCAGGTTCGGCGGGCCCACATGCCTTGGCATGTACGGGGCAACCGGATTGGGAAAGTGCGAGGCCGGTTTGGTGTAATTGAGTAAGGGCACCGAGCCAGTCTCTGTGCGGCCCTGTGGCGCCGGCGCGGCAGGAGGTTCCTGCGCCCGAGCTGCGATTGTCATTAGTCCCAGAAAAAGTGCGGCCGCGGTGAGCCGGATGGTCGAGGCTATACGTGCGAATGGCATCTACTCATCTCCGTTCAAAAATAGCTTGCTACAAGGTGCTGCAAAGGTTTGCAATTTAACCCGGCTGATCTGGGTTGGCACAGAATTTAGGACCCGATACAGACATTGGTACGCAACTACCCGCTTCGAGGTTCCTCAAAAACGCTCGCCCGAGACTAGGCTCGCGCCTTCCAGACGAATATATGGTGAAACGCACCAGTATATCTGACCCGGCGACATCTCTCTCCGCAGCTTCAGGCAAGTCGAAACTGGTAAAGTGCTCGCCATGGCCGGATTTCTCCGAAGACGCTGATCGCATTGAGCATGAATTGGATTGGATACAATTTTCCACGGGTTGGACTCGAAACTTCGCATGCGCAATCTCAAGCTCACTCTCTCTTATGATGGGACGGATTTCGCCGGCTGGCAGGTGCAGCCCGACTCCGTAACCATTCAGGGCACACTTGCCTCTGCCATTGGACGAATTACCGGCGAAAAGGTATTGCCCCAGGGCTCTGGAAGGACGGACGCGGGAGTTCACGCACTTGCCCAGGTCGCAACGTTCTGCACTGAAGCTTCGGTCCCGACGGCGAATTTTGTGAAGGCGCTCAACGATCTTTTGCCTGCGTCGGTGAGGATTCTGGGAGTTGAGGAGACGCCGCATGATTTTCACGCACGCCATTCGGCTCGCGGCAAGACTTATCGCTATCGCATTTATCGCGGAGCAATCTGCCCGCCGTTTTTGGCCAGATACGTCTGGCATTATCCCTATCCCCTGGACGAACCGGCAATGATGAGCGCGGCCGAAAACGTCGTAGGCGAGCACGATTTCACTTCTTTTGCCGCGGTCGATCCCGAACGCAGCGCAGGCGTCCCGCCGGCTTTTGCGAATAGAGAGAATGCCAGAGGGGGCGAAGGCTTCCCAGTAGAAGGCTTCCAAATCTCAAACGTCCGGCGGATTTTTTCATCAACCTGGGAGCGGTTCGGCGACGAATTGGTGTATACGGTAAAAGGATCTGGCTTCCTGCATCACATGGTGAGAAATCTCGTAGGGACGTTTATCCTCGTAGGCAAAGGGACGCTGGATGTTGATGATATCGAGCGCATTCTTGAGGCTCGCAGCCGCTCTGCGGCGGGCGCGACGGCACCGGCGCATGGGCTGTATCTGGTGAATGTGGAATACTGAGCGACTTCGTCGCAAGTTCTGATGAACGGCTCTTTCATGGGCACCGACTTAGAGATCGCCGCCAGCACCATCGCCTCGGTGAATCCGGCCACGGGCGAATTTCAGCGCGAACTGGGATGCGCAGGCGAGAAAGCGGTTCTTTCCGCGGTGAGGGCGGCGAGGGCAGTGCAAGTGGAGTGGGCCGCGCTCGGCGTGCGCCATCGCATCGGAGTGCTGCGCGAATTTCAGCGCCGGCTGCTGCAAAGAAAATTAGAGATCGCCGAGGCCATCACACGCGAAGCCGGCAAGCCCGTGGCAGAGGCCCTAACCACAGAAGTGTTGGTCGTCCTCGATGCCGCGCGCTTCCTTATCGACAACGCCTATCGCCTGCTGCGCGACGAACCTGTTCCGCATGGAAGCCTTGCCACCAAGCTGAAAAGCGGAATTCTGGTGCGCGAACCCTACGGACTGGTCGCAATCATTTCCCCGTGGAATTATCCCTTCTCGATTCCCGCGACCGAGACGCTCGCGGCGCTTGTGGCGGGCAATGCGGTTGTGTTGAAGCCCTCGGAATTTACCCCGCTTGTCGCGTTAGAGCTGCAATCGCTTTTGTATGAATCCGGCTTGCCGAAAGATATTTTTCAGGTCATAGTCGGCGATGGCGCCACAGGATCCACGCTGCTTCACTCGCCAATCGACAAACTGGTTTTCACCGGAAGCGTAGCCACAGGCAAGCGAATTGCCGCGGCCGCCGTTGAGCGCTTGCTCCCCGTGGTCCTGGAGTTGGGCGGCAAAGATCCTATGCTCGTGCTCGACGATGCCGATCTCGACGTAGCCTCAAGCGCCGCAGTGTGGGGAGCGTTTGTGAATGCCGGCCAAACGTGTTTGTCGGTCGAGCGCTGCTACGTCCATCGCGATCGATATGAAAACTTTCTCCGCGCTTGTGTCGAGAAGGTGAAGAAGTTAAGCGTCGGCAACAGCCAGGACGGGGATACCGATGTCGGTCCAATGATTCACGAACGGCAGTTGCACATCGTCGAATCTCATGTCGAAGACGCCGTTGCGCGCGGCGCACGGGTTCTGGCCGGAGGCGCACGAGTTCCGGAGCTGGGAAAGAACTTTTATCAGCCAACCGTTCTCGCCGATGTCACTCACGACATGCGAATCATGCGCGAAGAAACCTTCGGCCCGGTCCTTCCGGTGATGGCATTCGACAGTGACCATGAAGCAGTTCGCTTGGCGAATGATTCCGAGTATGGCCTGGCCGCAAGTGTTTGGACGCGCGATCGAGCCCGCGGCGAACAACTGGCGCGGCGCATCCACGCCGGCACCGTAATGGTCAACGATGTGGTTTCGTGCTTCGGCATCAGCGAGGCTCCGCACGGCGGCGTGAAATCGAGCGGCATCGGCAGAACTCATGGCCGCTTCGGACTGGAAGAAATGGTGCGCCTGAAATATCTGGATACCGACCGCGCGCCCGGAATGAAAAAACTCTGGTGGTATGGCTACGGCGCAGGTTTCGCGCGCCAGATGGCAGGCTTTATGGATTTAGAGTTTGCCCGAAGATTAACAGCACGCCTGCGCGGCGCCATGCGATCGGCGAGTTTGCTGCGAAGCAAGAAACTGTAACCTGGCGCCGAATTGGCTTTGTATATTTGTTAGGGGAAAACCCTAGATGAATAATCCTTCGATGAGCAATTCTTCCGATCCCAAACGCGAACTATTGCGCCACGCTCTGGCCACGCTGGCCTACCGCGGCGGTAAGGCGATCCGCAACGCGCCCGAGAATTTCTCCGCCTTCACCGCAGGAGGCGAAGTTCGCGCCCCAGAAAAAATTCTCGCGCACATCGGCGACCTCATGGACTGGGCGCTTACTATAGCCCTCGGAAAAAGGGAATGGCGCGACTCCAAGCCGCTGTCCTGGGGAAGCGAAGTCGAACGTTTTTTCGCTACCATAAAAAAGTTCGACGATTGCCTCGCCTCCAGTGAACCGCTTCAAGCCTCGCCAGAAAAACTCCTGCAAGGTCCGGTCGCGGACGCGCTAACCCACATCGGCCAAATCGCCATGTTGCGCCGCATCGCCGGCGAACCGCTGAAGGGCGAGAGCTACTACGAAGCGGAAATCATTGTAGGCCGCGTCGGGCCCGACCAAGCCAGGCCGAAGCGGGAGTTCTAGCCCGCGCAGATGCAAATCGGCATGGAACCCGAGGCGCCCCCACCCTTGCCGCACCTTCTCCACCCCCTGTAGCATCAATATTCAGGCCCTCATAAAGATCGACGCAAACAGGAGAAATCATGGCAACCGACACGCTCGCTTCCCCCGCCACGCTCAGCCACACCCAGACCAAAGTTTTCAAGAACTTCATCGACGGCGAGTGGGTCGAGTCCTCGACCGGAGAGACCTTCGAGAATCGCAATCCCGCCGACACCCGCGACCTGGTCGGCATCTTTCAGAAATCCGCGAAGGCCGATGTTGACGCCGCGGTCGACGCCGCCAAGCGCGCCTTCGCCAAGTGGCGACTGGTGCCCGCGCCGCGCCGCGCCGAAATGGTTTTCCGCGCCGCCGAAATTCTGATTGGACGCAAAGAAGAGCACTCGCGCGAGATGACGCGTGAAATGGGCAAGGTGCTCAAGGAAACTCGCGGCGACGTGCAGGAAGCCATCGACGCCGCGTACTATAACGCCGGCGAAGGCCGCCGCTTATTCGGCCCCACCGTGCCGTCGGAGCTGCCCAATAAATTTGCCATGGCCGTGCGCCAGCCCATCGGCGTCTGCGGCATGATTACGCCGTGGAATTTCCCCATGGCAATTTCTTCCTGGAAGCTGCTGCCCGCAGTCGTTTGCGGCAATACCTGCGTCATTAAGCCCGCGCAGGATACGCCACTCTCCACGTTTAATCTGGTCCGCGCCTTCACCGACGCAGGCATTCCCAAAGGCGTGGTCAACATCGTCACCGGATTCGGCCCCGAAGTCGGCACGCCGCTCGCCGAACATTCCGACGTGCGCGCCGTTTCTTTGACCGGATCGTCCGCCGTCGGCCGCATCATCGGCCAGATTGCAGCTAAGAGTTTCAAGCACTGCTCGCTCGAACTCGGCGGCAAAAATCCCATGATCGTCCTCGACGATGCCAACCTTGAACTCGCCATCGAAGGCGGCCTCTGGGGCGGATTCGGCACCACCGGCCAGCGTTGCACCGCGACCAGCCGCATCATCGTGCAGAAAGGCGTATACCGCGAATTTGTCGAGCGCTACGTTGCCCGCGCGAAAAAATTGAAAGTCGGCAACGGCCTCGACGAATCGGTCGAGATGGGCCCCGCCGTAAACGAAAAGCAACTACAAACCGACCTGAGCTACGTGGACATCGGCAAGAACGAAGGCGCGAAATTAATGTGCGGCGGCAATCGCCTCGACAAAGGCGACTACGCTCACGGCTGGTTCATGGAGCCCACCGTCTTCAGCGACGTCGACGCCAAGATGCGCATCGCGCAGGAAGAAATCTTCGGCCCCGTCGTCTCCATCATTCCCTGCGACGATCTCGAAGACGCCATCGAAATCTCTAACGGCATTGAGTACGGTCTTTCGTCCGCGTTGTACACGAAAGACGTGAACAAAGCCTTCGCCGCGATTCGCGACCTCGAAACCGGCATCACCTACATCAATGCTCCGACCATCGGAGCTGAAGTTCACCTTCCCTTCGGCGGAACCAAAGCCACCGGCAACGGCCACCGCGAAGGCGGCATCGGCGCCATCGATTTCTACACTGAGTGGAAGTCGGTCTACATAGACTATTCCGACACGCTGCAGAAAGCTCAGATCGACCGGGCGGAGTAAAAGCATTTAACCGCGAAGAACGCAGAGAAGTGCCGCAAAGGCCGCGAAGAAAATATTTTCTTAGCGACCTTTGCGGTGGTTCTCAGCGGACTTTGCGGTTAAGCTTTTGCTTCGCTTTTCCTGGAGGCATTCATGCCGCTGACCCAAACCCGCGAAATCACCGCCGCCGTCCGCTTAGACAATGTCCGCTATGCCATTCGCGACCTCGCCTGCGTCGCCGACGAAGTTACAAAGCAGGGCCACAAAGTTCTCCCGCTCAACGTCGGCGATCCGCTGAACTTCGACTTTCAGACTCCGCCGCACATTATCGAAGCCGCGTACAAAGCCATGCGCGAGGGCAAGAATGGCTACGCTCCGTCGCCCGGCGTTCCCGAGGCGCTCGAAGCGATTCGTGGCGAAGCTGAACGCAAGGGCATCACGACGGTGCGCGATGTCTTTGTCACCTCCGGCGTAAGCGAAACCGTCGACCTCTGCATCTCCGCGCTAGTGAATCCCGGCGAAGACATCCTCACCCCCAAGCCCGACTACCCGCTCTACTCGGCCGTTCTGTGCAAGCTGGGCATTCCGATCAACGCCTACGATCTCAATGAGGACGACGCCTGGCAGCCCGAACTCGCCGATATCGAATGCAAGCTCACGCCCCGCACCCGCGCTATTGTGCTGATCAATCCGAATAATCCCACGGGCTCACTCTGCTCGCGCGAGATGCTCGAGAAAATTGCCGACATCGCTCGCCGCCACAATCTCGTCGTCTTCTCCGACGAAATCTACGACAAGCTCATCCTCGATTGCGATTCTCAGGGAAACGACACGCCGCACGTCGCCTTCGCAGCGGTCGCGCCCGACGTGCCCTGCATCACCTTCGGGGGCATGTCAAAAAATTATCTCGTCCCCGGATGGCGCATCGGATGGGGCATCGTCTCCGGCGACGCCGCCGCGATCAAGCCTTATACCGAAGGCATTCACCGCCTGCTGCGCGCCCGCCTCTGCGCCAACCATCCCGAGCAGTACGCCATCAAGCCCGCGCTCGAAGGCCCGCAGGATCACCTCGTCGAGGTAAAGCACAAACTGCGCTCCCGCCGCGACCTCACGCAGAAGTGGTGTGAGTCCACGCCACGCGTAAGCTGTGTCGCCCCGCGCGGAGCGTTTTACGCTTTCCCCAAAATCGACATCCCAGAGAGCGACGAAGTCTTCGTCAAAGAGCTCATCCGCCAGAAGCATGTCATGGCCGTACACGGCTCCGGCTTCGGGCAGAAGCCCGGCACGCAGCATTTCAGAATTGTATTTTTGCCGGAGGAGAAGACGCTGACCAGTGCATACGCGGGAATCACTGCCTTCATTCGCGAAAGATACTCCTAGCGCCGCGAAAGCGTTTAACCGCAAAATACGCAAAGAAGGTCCGCAAAGATCGTCAAGCCATCAACCCGTTCTACCTTCGCATCCTTGCCAAAGTTCTTTGAGAACTTTGCCATAGAAGCTCTTGGGACCACGGGATGACCATGGTATAATGACCATGATCGAAAGGATTTTCCTTGATGAAAAGAATGGCCGCCGGCGAGTTCAAAGTCCACTGCCTCAAAGTCATGGATGAAGTTCAGTCCAAGCGCCAGTCTGTGCTCATCACCAAGCGCGGCAAGCCGGTGGCGAGGCTTATCCCCGTCGAGAACGAGAAAGATGACATCTTCGGCTTCATGAAGGGCAAAGGCACGGTTGAGATCAAGGGCGATATCGTCTCCCCGATACTTACTCCGGAAGAGTGGGGCGATCTGTATTGATCCTCCTCGACACCCACGTGGTGATATGGCTCGCGCAAGATTATGAGCGGATATCCACGAAGGCCCAGTCCGTCATCAAAGAGGCTCGCCAGAAAGACCGCGGACTCGCGGTCGCCAGCATCGCGCTTATCGAAATCGCTCGTCTTTCGAGTTGCGGGCAGGTTTCCTTGAAGCCTGACGCGGAGGCAGTTTTGGCCGAAGTTGAGCGCCGCTTCGTTATTATTCCAATAACGGCCAATATCGCCCTCAAGGCCTATGCTCTGCCTCCGAGCTATCCGAAAGATCCGGCGGACCGCATCATCGGGGCCACCGCGCTCGTGGCGGATATTCCGCTGCTTACCGCAGACCGCGAAATTCGCAAGTCGCGTGCGATTCCCACCATCTGGTGAAAAAAATACCCGATCAGATTTCCTCAGTGTTCCCCCGTGTCCTCCGTGGTAAAGCCTTTGACTCTTCGCTGCCGATCCCGACCTTTCTCTTTCCCCGCGAATCTGCTTAAATCATTGCAAGCGCATTCCATCAATTCTCATAACCCGTGATCGATATTCATTCCCACATTCTTCCGGAAGTAGACGACGGCTCCAAGTCCTGGGACGTTTCCGTCGCCATGTGCCGCATGGCGGCCGCCGACGGCATCACCCATCAGGTTGCCACGCCTCACGCCAACGACCGCTATCACTACGACCGCGCTTATCTGCAAACCTTGGTCGCGCACTTGCAAGCGCTAGTCGGCCCAGCGCTCACCCTCAGCCTCGGCTGCGACTTCCATCTTTCCTACGACAACATGCAGGACGTGCTCGCCAACCCCGAGCGCTACGCGATCGAAGGCACGCACTATATGCTGGTTGAGCTGAGCAATTACAGCGTGCCGCAGCAGACTACCGACTGCTTCATGCAACTTGGCGACCGCGGCATTACCGCCATCATTACCCATCCCGAGCGCAATCCGATTCTGCGCGAGAGCCCGCAGCGCGTGGTCGAGTGGGCCGAGCAGGGATGCGTGATTCAAGTTACCGGCTCCGCCCTCACCGGATTCTGGGGCGAGCGCGTGCGCCGCGCCGCGCACTGGCTTATCGAACACGACGCCGTCCACGTCCTCGCCACCGACGCCCACGATACCGAGAAGCGCATTCCGGTGCTCTCAACCGCGCGCGATGCCGCAGCCGAAATCTGCGGAGAAGAGATCGCCGATGCCCTGGTCGAATCCAACCCGCAAGCCATCCTGCGTTCGCAGCCGCTGCCGTATTTTCCGCGGCCGGTGACTGGGGGCGGATATCGCAAAAGGTCCGGCTAGCTGCGTTTACCTGCGTCGCAACTTCGCTCGATATTCGCCCCACGGTTAGGCTATCCCATCGCTACTGGCTGGATGCTACGATAAACCTCACTGTAGGGGTTCCCGTCAGCGGTATGATCCGACACTTTAAATTCCTGGCGATGCTCGTTGCCCTGAGCATTCTCGTCGGCTGCAGTTCGGCCGGATCCGGAGGCGGTTCGCCCGCGCCAACGGCCACGCTGAGCGCAAGTCCAGCAAGCTTCGCCATCGGCAACGGCTACTCTACGCTATCTTTCACTTCGACCAACGCCACCCAGGGCAGCATCGACCCAACCGTGGGACCAGTAGGGACCAACCGTGGCAGCGTTCAGGTGACACCTTCAAAACTAGGAATCACTACGTACACATACACCGTTACAGGACCCGGCGGCACCGCCACGGCTCAAGCTACGGTTACAGTCACTCCGCTCGGACCCCCTCCAACGATCTCGCTGCAGGCTGCTCCCGCGGCGATCATCGCCGGCCAGCCCGTTACTTTTACCTGGAGCTCCTCGAACGCTACCAGCGTCGCCATCGAGCCCAATCCGGGCGGGGTCCAGCTCAGCGGGATCGGCACCTTGTTCCCTACCGTAACCACCACGTACACCGCGACCGCAACCGGAAACTTCCAGCAGTCCGCCGCCAGTCAAACGATATTAGTTTCCCCGCTGAACGCCGCCGATGGAATGTTGCCCGATGCCACCAATGCCAGCCAGGAGGATATCGACCCCAATGGCTCCGTCGGTACCAAGCAATACATGGAGTACGTGAACACTGAATATCAGGCTTTTGACAAGACGACCCTCTTGCCCGTGCCCATCGCTGGCGTTTCCGGTCCGCAAGGTATCGGAACGCCATTCTCAACCGCGCTGAACGGTGCGGCCACCGACTGCGCCGGAACCGGCATCCAACTGGATGCCGTGATATTGTTCGACCGCCTCGCGACCCCAAACCGCTGGGTGATCGCGGCTAAATCGGTAAGAGCAGCCGGCACCCAGCACCGTTATGACTTCTGCATTGCTGTCTCGAACACCGACGACGTAACCTCAACCAGTCCTGCATTCGGGTGGTACGCCTACGAATTTCAGTTAGACGGGATTCTGGGCACAGATTCCAACGGAACCTACTACTTTCCGGATTGGCCGAAGCTGGGCACTTGGCCGGACGCCTACTATGCAACCATGGACATGCAGGACACGCTAAATGGCGATGCCGAAGTAGGAGTTGTTGTCTGTGCCTTCGATCGCATCAGCATGATTGCCGGCAATCCATGGGACCCGCCGCAGTGCATTCAGAACGCGGACCCAGATCTGATTAGCGACGGTCTCTACTTGGCGCACAGCCTAATCCCGGCCGACTTCGACGGCACCATACCACCTCCCACCGGGCGCGATGAGTTCATGGTGAGCATCCAGAATCCCAGCTTGGCCGACAATATGTCCGCGATGACTTCGAACACTTTCAACCTTTGGGATTTCCACGTCGATTGGACGACTCCGGCGAATACGACGTTCACGCTGCTCACGCCACCGACGGTCGCGAGCTTTACTCCCGGCTGCTATCTATTCGTCTCCGGCTTGCCTGCAATTACGAATTGTGCCACCGAGCCGTCCTACCAAGGTGTAGGCCAGACTATCGATTCGGTCGGTGACCGCCTCATGCCGCGCTTCGACTACCGTAATTTTGGCGGCTATGAATCGTTCCTGGTGAGCCACACGATTCAGACCGGTCCCGGGGGGAACCTGCCCAACGCGCTGCAAACCGGCGTGCGCTGGTACGAACTTCGCGCCGATGTCAACGGATCATCCGCGGCTTGTGACTCCGGCACGGTGACTCTCAGCACCTCGCCGGTTGTCTGCCAAACCGGCACGATCAATCCCGACGCGCTGCTCTTCCGGTTCCTGCCCAGCATCGCTCAGGACAAAGTCGGTAATGCCGCGGTCGGCTACAGTTACTCCAACAGCTTTACCAATCCCGGGATTGCTTTCTCCAACTGGGATCTTGGCACCCTTGACTCGCCAGCCTCGGAGCTCAGCATCCTGGATGGGCCTGCGCAAGAGGTCACTACCGCTCCGCCATACAAGACTCCAGGCCGCGGACAATGGGGAAGTTATTCCAGCATGACGGTCGATCCCTCGGACGACTGCACGTTTTGGTACGTAAACGAGTATTGGCCGACGACCACAAACTGGGCAACCCGCATCGCCAATTTCAAAGTCCCTACTTGCCAATAGGCGAGACTCCCCTAGGTTTTATCGCTGGCGAAAAGATTTATTGCGGATGTGTCGCGTCGCGATCAGAACTAGCCGTCGGAACTGAGTCCGCTCCCGGAGCGGGGCTGGTATTCATCCGCCCCCCCGGCTCTGCGCTGTGCGACGCCGGAGTTAGAGTGGCCGCGTGGGGCGCGGCTGGACCAGTGGTCATCGCGCTTTCCGGATTCAGCAGATGATCGTGGCTGGGGCCGAGCCCCAGGCTGATGAGCGCGCGCGCATCGGGAACTTCCTTCGATTGCCAGCCATGGTCGGCCTGGTAGCGCCGCATGGCGTCTTCGCTCGATTGGTTCCAGACTCCGGCCGGCTCTCCGCTCAGGTAATGCTCGCGAATTAGAGCTTCCTGAATCGCCTCAGCCCGCTCGGAATCGATTTTCTGCTGGCCTCGCGCCTTACCCTTGCCCTTTTTTCGTAAGCTCGCGCGCGTCGACTTGCCTCTGTGAGCGGTGGAAACCGAGTTCGATTTCGTGCGGCCGCTGGCAGAAGAGTGTGACGAGGAGTGCGATGCAGATGATTTCGTACTTTTTGTGGCTGATTTAGAAGTCGATGCCTTCGAACTTGTCTTCGCCGTCGAACTTTTCGCGACAGGCTTGGTGGTGCTCGCTGAAGGCGCAGAAGTAGAAGAAGCGGCAGAGCTCTGAGCATAAGCCGGAGCACAGGCCAGCGCCAGAGCGCAGCACATCCCCAACCATCTCCGCAGTCTTGCACAATGCTTACGCTTTAGCTCCAAACTCAACCTCGCTATGCTCTCCGTGCCGCAGGCTTCGCGATTTCATTCGATAAGACCGCAAAAAGAAATCCCCACGGAAGTTGGCATTGTTATCATCCTCTCATTCAAGAGGCAATGCCAGTTCCCGTGGGGCTATGTCTACGGTTACGGGAGTGTTCCCGCCATAAAGATGGTTCCATCCTGCCGCGTCGATCCGCGCGGGCGGACCAAGAATACAACGTCCTGGCCGCTCTTCAGGTTTGCTTCGATCCGCGCGAAATCTTCCTCGCTGTTGACCGGCTGTTTGTTCACTTCCAGGATCACGTCGCCGCGGCCCACGCCCACGTCCTCAGCGAACGAACCGCCCTTCACGTCCTGTACAATCACGCCTTTGCCCGCCGGAATGTCCAGCCGGTCGGCCATCTCGGGCGTTAGCTTACGCACCGTGACGCCGAACTTATTCTGCTTGGGAGTGCTCTCATCGTTGCCGCTGTCGTCCTCGTTCAGCCGGGCCGCAAACAGCTTGGCTCGATCCGCGATGGTCACGTTCGTCGTCTGCTGCTTGCCGTTGCGCACAAAGCCGAGTTCTACTTTCGACCCCGGCTTGCGCGAAGCAATGTCGGCCACGAGTTCGGTGCCCTTCGTGACTTTCTTGCCGTCAACGGTGGTGATGGTATCGCCTACCTTCAGACCTGCCTGGTCAGCGGGGCTGCCTGCCACCACGCTCGAAACCGTTACACCGGAGCCCGAGCCATATACACGCGTGATCGCTGGATTCTCTACCGAGTCAAACATGATGCCGATCGATCCGCGCGCCACGCGGTGTTCGGGTCCAATCAACTGGTTGTAAACCTGCACCACGGTATTCGAAGGCAGTGAGAATCCCACGCCCGCATAGGCGTTGGTCTCGCTCAAAATCGCCGTGTTGATGCCGATGACTTCGCCATCCATATTTACCAGCGGGCCGCCGGAGTTACCTGGGTTGATCGCGGCATCGGTTTGAATGAAAGTCTGGAATTGCCTTCCAGGAACGATGTCTCTACCCTTGGCGGAAACGATGCCCGCCGTCACCGTTCCGACTTGGCCGAAGGGGCTGCCGATGGCCAGCACCCAATCACCCACCTGCATGCTGTCAGAGTTGCCCAACTTCGCCGTTGGAACCGCGCGGTCCATATCGATTTTGATTACCGCCAGATCCGTCTCCTGATCTTCTCCAATCACCTTGGCGTCATGCTGAATGCCCGGCGGATCGTCCTGCAAGCGAACGCGGATGCGGTCTGCCTTTTCGATCACGTGCCGGTTGGTTACGATGTAACCCTTGGGATCGACGATCACGCCCGATCCCAGCGAGCGCTCGCGAATCGAACCATCTCCGCCAAACGGACCACCCTGCCCTCCGCCGCCCTGCCCGCCAAAGAAGCGATTGAAGAAGTCGTCCATGCCACCACCACCATTGCCGCCACCGCCACCCGGATCGTCCGGGTTCTGGTCATCAGGGGTCGCCTGCCCGCCACGGCGCCGATGGGGATTTTTAATGGTCGACTCGGTATTGATGTTGACCACGCTCGGGCCCAACTGTTTGGCGATCTGCGAAAATTCATTGGAAAGCTGCTTGGGAGAGGGAATCGTCAGCGGAGTCGCGTCGGAAGATTTTTGCCCTTCCTTGCCCTTTACTCCATAAGAAATTACTGTGCCGATTAAAATACCCAGCGCCAGCGTAGCCACAATGCTGAACGAGTAAACCCAACGACGGGTCTTCAAGCGCATCCAAATCGCCTGCGAATCCATATGCAACTTTCCTCCAAAACTTGATGAACCTCTAATTATACTCATTTGCAAATGCGGACCCACATTCCAGAAACCGCATCAGCTTTCCTTCGTGATCCTTCGTGCCCTTGGTGGTTCAGCGAATTTGGCGCGCAGAGAGCGCTCAACAAGCAACTGACTTAGACGCACGAAGCCGCGATAGCGCTGTACCGGATTCGATAGGAATCTCGAAGATTACGTGAAGATTACAGACCACGAGCCCTTGCCCGCAGAAGCGATCTACTTAGCTTCCCAAACAGTTTTCCCACCCACCACGGTTCGCAGCACCTTCGTCGCCAGCACCTTCTCCGGAGATACCGCAGTGACATCGCGGTCTAGAACAATAAAATCGGCCAGCATTCCCGGCGCCAGCTTGCCTTTTTCTTTCTCCTCAAATTCAGCAAACGCCGATCCGGTCGTGTAAGCCGCGATGGCCTGATCCATGCTGAGTCTTTGTGCCGGAAAATATTCCTGCTTGCCGTCTTCACTCTTGCGAGTAACCGCCGCGTAGAGTCCCCGAAACGGCGTCACCGGCTCGGCCGGATAATCTGTACCAAACGCCAGCGGAACTCCTTTGTTCAAAAAGGCAGCCCAGGCGTACGATGTCGCGGCTCGCTTCGGCCCTAGTCGCGCCTGCGCCCAGCGCATGTCCGACAGAATATGGCTCGGCTGCATCGAGGCAACTACCTTCAACTCCTTGAACCGCGCAATCTGAGCGGGCGTCACGACCTGGGCGTGCTCGATGCGCAAACGGAAATCGTCACCGCCGTTCGGAGCTTTCACTTTCTGCTCGCGCGCGGCCTTCTCTGCTTCGGCGAAGGCATCGAGCGCCATCTGCGCTCCTCGATCGCCAATAGCGTGAAAACCAAGCTGGAAGCCGGCCAGCACTCTTTCTTTCGCCATCTCGTTCAACTTGTCCGCTTCATAGCGCGACAAACCCGAATTCTTTGCATCATCCGAATATGGCTCCAGAAGCGCTGCCGTATGCGATCCCAGGGAGCCATCTAAGAAAGCCTTCACCATACCGGTGTGCAGCATCAGGTCGGTCTGCGGATGCGAATCGCGCTTCTTCTTCAACTCCTCTACGGAATCGTCAAATGGCAACCACTCCGATATCCGCGCCGTCAGCTTGCCTTCTTTTTCCAGTTCTTCGTAAATCCCAAAGTCTTCCCATGTCGAACACGACTCTTCTATCGTCGAGCAGTCCTGAGCCGAGGTGATGCCGTGCTGCGCCAGGTCTGCCAAAGCCAGTTCGATCCCCTGACGCCGCTTCTCATGCGACAGTTTCGGCACTGCCGCCCTTACAAGCCCGATGGCCGTTTCACGCAAAATGCCGGTGGGTTCGCCATTCTCATTTCGCTCGATCTGCGCTCCCTCGGGATCGCGAGTCGCCAGAGTGATCTTCGCCAATTGCAATGCGCGGGTATTAGCGACGGCAACATGTAAGTCGATCCGCACCAGCAGGACAGGATGCCCGCTCGAAACTTCATCCAAATCCCAACGGTTGGGAAGTGTTTTCACCGGCCACAAAGTTTCGTCCCAGCCCCCGCCCAGAATCCAATCGCCCGGCTTCGCGGTCTCCACTTTGGCCAGCACGCGCTCGCGAAACTCCTCCAGCGATTTCACTGCAGTTAGATCCACGCTGAGCTTCTGCAGGCCGGCATCAGCCAGATGCACGTGAGCGTCGTTGAATCCCGGCATCACGAAGTGCCCGCCCAGGTCGACAACCTGCGTCTGCGGACCTTTGAGCTTTTCGATCTCCGCGTTCTTCCCCACTGCCTGAACGCGGTCGCCGCGTACCGCAATCGCCTCTTCGCGCAAGACAGAACTGAACTGCGAAGACGCCGGCACGCCCGTGTAGACGTTGGCGTGGATATAAATCACATCAGCCTTCGGTCCAGACGCAGCCGATGCCTGGCCAGTAGCCGGACTCTGCGCTTGCACTAAAAAAGCAGCGAAACAACAGAAAACCACCACAAACGCCGGGTGCCCCATGTCTCGCGTCCTCTGCGAGACATGGGATTCCACCGCTGCCCGAAACTTTTGGATAGCGCGGCGCTTCAGCGCCTCGAAAAGATGTTCCCGTTCATAAGGGGCTTTAGCCCCACCCACTCTCCCCATTATTCCCCCGCTCCAGCCAGCGTTAACATTGTTAGCAGAATTCGCTTCAATCCCAACTCACGCCCGTTGCTGTCAAACCACTCCTGCAAAGTGTGCGCCCCACCACCCGAACCGCCGCCGCCTATCGCAATCGCTTCCTGTCCCAACGACAGCGGAATATTCGCGTCCGTCGACGCCCGCTGTACCTGCGCCGCATTATTCAGTTGCGCATCTACTGCTCGTATCACATGCAGAATCCGCGCCCCCGTCGCCAACTCTCCCGCCGGGCGGTTTCCAATCGGCACCACTTCGCAATTCACTCCCGAAGGCCGCTTCTGGGCATGCGAGCGCATCTCCGCCGCCAGCGTCTCGTCTTCCAACGCGCGATTCAGCGCCAGCCGCAACGTCTGCTCCAGTCGCTCCATTTCGCTCATCGAAGTTGAGCGGATGTCGACCTTCATACTCGCCGACTCCGGAATCGAATTCACCGAAGTTCCGCCGCGAATCACTCCAATGTTGAAGGTCGTCTTCGGCGTGCTCGGAACCGGGGTCGCAGTAAACGCATCAATCGCTCGCGCCAGAATCACAATCGGATTCGGCGCGCCAAAGTCACTCCACGAGTGCCCGCCCGGACCGCGCACGATCACTTCAAAGCGCCGGCTGCCCAGCGCTTCAGCCACAATCGTGTCCGAGCCTGCGCCGTCAAGCACCACGCTGTAAGCAATCGAATCCTTCCAGCGCGGAGTGGAGAAAATGTGCCGCATGCCGCGCAGGTCGCCCTCGCCCTCTTCGCCCACGTTGCCAATAAACACAAACGGCAGCGCATGCCGCACCTTCACCGAGCGCAGCAGCGACGCAATCGCCAGCATCGCTGTTACGCCCGCACCATTGTCAGAAACTCCCGGCCCATACAACCGGCTGCCTTGCTGACGAATATTCAGCGGGGTGTTAGCCGGAAATACCGTATCGATATGCGCGCTCAGCGCCACATAACGCTGTCCAAATCCCGGATGCACACCGAACACATTCCCCACATCGTCGATACGAACATCGTCGAGGCCGACTTCGCGAAAGCGCTCCGCCAGCCACGCTCCGCGCGCCGACTCGCCAAACGGAGGCGCAGGTATCCGCGCCATCTCCATCTGCCACTGTGAAAGTTGCGGCTCCTGCGTGCGCAACCAGTTAAACGCCGACCGCACCTCCGGCGATGCCGCCAGTCGCGCCACATCCTGCTGGATGGTAGGCGCAATCTCAGGCATATCAGCGCGCGGGGGAGTTGGGCTCATGGGAAGTATTGCGTTCATCTTACAACGCGGAAGAATGGAACGGGGATTGTCAAAGAGTAGGCAGCACGAGCTGGAAACGAGCAGGAGGCAGAAGCGCGCACCCGTTTCCGACGATGTCATCCCGCTTTGTCATTCCGAGCGCAGCCGGAGCGACAGCGACGGCGGAGTCGAGGAACCTGCTGTTTGCCTGCGGTCCCACGACGGCCTCGCTCAACCTTTCCGCGCCTCCGCCTCCGCCAACCATCCCCGTCGCAACTTTTCAAGCGGAACGCCAGACAACAAAGGCTTGATATCGAGAATCGGCGTCCCATCCAGCATATCGACGCCGCGCACATGCAGTTCGCGCCCTTCGCGCCGAAGCAATTCAACAATCGTCAGCCCAATCGGATTCGGACGCCGCGGCGACCGCGTCGCAAACACTCCATGCGGCCGGTTATCGGAAGGCGGCGTCCCCTGCAATTCGAACCCATTCGAGCGATCGAATTCCCACAGCACGACCAGATGCGAAAAACCTTCAATGTCAGCAAGCCCTACCTCGAACTCCGGCAAGATGGCTAGCACCCCATCCGCTTCGTGCCTGGCACCAAGCCCCTTCGGAACCTGCCCCGCATCTTTGTAAGGGCTCTTCACAAATCCAATAGGCTGCGACGTAAACATAAGTCATATTTCCTAACTTCGAGATGAGCAAGAGTGGATGAGCAAGAGGGAAAGGTAAGAATTGTCATCCTGAGCGCAGCATCGACTTCACGAAGTGAAGTCAATGCGGAGTCGAAGGATCCCTAGCAGCTTTCATGACCACGCTCGCTGCAGGCCATCCTCAAAATTGATTTCCGGATCGAAGCTTGAAGTAACCCTCCTAATCCGGATCTCACAACCCAGCCCTCTGCTCCACGCCAGCCACTAATTTTTTCGTCGCGGGCACATCGATCCCGTGCTTTTTCCCGCCGCGCAAGATCGGCCCAGCAATGGCATCCAGTTCGGGCGTATTGTGTCGGTCCACGTCTTTTTGCATGGAACTCCGCATCGCTCCTGGCATCGCCGCCACGCCGGAGAGAACTTTTTCAGCGCTCACATTCGCCCCTTCGGCAATTCCAACAGCGCAGGCTTCCCGCACACAAGCCTCGCCCAGCGCCCGCCACTGTGGATCGGCAAGGACCTCTCCCACCGACTTATCCGCTGCTGTAGTGCTCAATGCAAATGGAGCGAGAAAAACCAACTTGCCCCACATCAGCGTGGGTTCGTCGTCGATGAAGCGGCATTCGAAGCCCAGTTTCTGAAGGTCGTCGAGCGATCCCGCAAGCAAATCCTTTCCCGCTGCTAGAACATTAAGCCTCGCAAACGGAGAACGATGGACAATGTGCCCAGCGCTCGCTCGCTCAGTTTCGCCGGCGAATGTGCCAGGAATCACGCGCCCCGCGCCATATTTCTTTCGCAGCAGCGCGACATGGTCAATGCCGTTGAGCAGCGGGACGATTGCCCGAACCGCATCCGGGTTTTTGATCGCGCTAAGCGCCGCGTCCAACTGCAAAGCCTTCACCGCGATCCACAGCACATCGACAGGAGGCACTTCCGCAGAAACATCGACCTTCGCCTCGAACTTGCCCAGCGTGCTGTCGACTCGCAGAGTTTTTGGATACCCTGCCAGCGTTTCGGGACGCACAACTAATATTACGGGGGACCCGGCATGCGCCAGCAAACCGCCGATCAGCCCGCCAACGCCGCCGGCTCCGAGAATGGCATGAGTTACTGGTTTGGTCATGGAATGTTTTAGTCCGATCTCTTCGATGCGTCATCCCGAAGACCCGCGTTCTTCCAGCGGGGCGAGGGATCTCGCGCGAAGTTCCCAATTTTATTTATGCGCTCGCGAGATCCTTCGCCGCGCCTGAAATGCGGCTCCGCTCAGGATGACGCCATCAATATCCAGATGCAACCCGCCTCAGTTTGGCTTCACGGCCTCGGGCAGGCACTCCACAATTTCGGCTTCGGTGAGCGTGTGGTTGCTGGATTTCGCGCGCTGATAGATTCGATCCACCAAGTCGTCATTTGCCGCGATGCCGCGCCGCTCCAGCCAGAACAGCACATTCGACTTCCCGCTCATAGGTCCGATATCGATGATTTGTTCGAGCCCGAACACATGGGACGGCACCCCCGAGTAAACCGTGTTGGCCAGCACGACATCGTTTTTGCGAAAAGCCTTGATGATCGCCGCGGCATGTACACCCGTAGCCGTGCGGAAAGCGTCATCTCCCACCACCGGATAATTCGCCGGGATCGGTACGCCCGTCGCCCGCGAAACCAGCTGACAATATTGCTTGAGCTTGGTGAGATCCTGCTCGGCCCAGGGCGCGATCTCCATCAGCTTGAGATTCACCAGCATCTGATCCATCTGGGTATTGCCTACGCGCTCACCGATTCCGATGGCGCACCCATGGACGCAGTTGGCGCCGGCAATTAATGCTGCCATTGAGTTCGCAATTGCAAAACCGCGATCGCTATGACCATGCCAGTCGACACGAATCTTTTCGCCCGACGGCTTGACCACTTCTTCAATCACAAACCGCACCAGCGCCAGCGCCCCCATCGGAGTTGAGTGCCCAGCGGTGTCGCAGATCACTACGGCCTTCGCGCCGCAATTAATTGCGGTCGAGTACAGTCGCTTCACGGTTTCTGGATCGCAGCGACTCGTGTCCTCGGTGACATACATCACGTCGAGTCCGAGCGAAACCGCATACTTCACAGCTTTCTCGGTGGTCTGCAGAAGAAAATCGTCGGTCCAGCCTTCGGTAAAGCGGCGAATCGGGCTGGAGCCAATGAACGTCGCGGCCTCGATGGGCAAGCCCGTTTTCTGCACGACCTCGGCGATCGGCCGGATATCGTTCTCGTGCGTGCGCGCCGCGCAGTTCGCGCGAATTTTCATCTTGTTCGTCACGATCTCACGCGCCAGCGCCGTCACATGTTCAACCGCGCGCACTCCCGCGCCCGGCAATCCAAGGTCGAGCGAGTTGATCCCCAGCGCTTCCATCAGATGGAGGATCTCAATTTTTTCTGGAATCGAAGGATCGCGAACCGACGGCGACTGTAAGCCATCGCGGAGGCTCTCGTCGTTCAGCAGCACAGGCCCCGGAGGCTTCAATCCTGGCGGATAATTCTGGTTCCAATCGTAGATGAGTTCGGAAGAGTTCATGGACAGTATTCAGTACCTCGTGCCCAGTACCTGGAACTCAGTGACGGGAGCAAATCAACGCACGATTCGTTCTGATGCGACTGGGTACTGAGTACTAGGTACTACTTTTCCTTCGGCGGCAGCGTCAGGCCAAACACTGAAATGATCCCCTGGCCCGCTACATTCACTTTCGCTTCGGCTGGATTCGGCAGATACAGAGTTCCGCAATGTTCGCAGCGGTAGACTTCCGCGTTCGGTCCCCAGGCTTTCTCCGCGTCGCCGCAGGCGCGCTCCACTACATCGGTGGTGTAAAACCAGCGCTTCAAATGGCCGCCGCAGAATTTGCCCTTTTCGTTTTTCTCGTTGCAGGCGCGCTGCCCCGCCTTCTTGATCTTCACTTTGTGGTGGGGAAGCTGAGCCGGAGCGTCTGTCTCCGAAGCAGCCATTTCGCCAGTTGCCAAAGCAGTCACCCTTGTTCGCGCGGCGCTCGTGCCGCCGGATTCGGCCCTACGAGCGCAATTGTACTCGAAGGTAGAAGGCGTGGCCAAAGCGCAAATTTTACAAACCTCTGACATTAGCGTTCGGTTGGTGGTTGTACTCTTCTGTGGTCGTGAGCCGGACTCAGGAAATTTCATCGAGTATGGGAGCAGAGAAATCATGAAACGCAATAACCTTCGTCGGCCGTGGGTTGCGGGAATGGTTGCGCTGATGTCTCTGGGTTCGCTCAGCGGGCCCATTGCGGCGGCTGCTCAATCGCCGGTTGGAGCTGGCAGCACGATTGTGCACAGCAGGTTTGGCGGGCAGATTTTCGGCTTCGACATCGACCAGAACGGAAGCGAAGGCATGCTCAGCGAATCCCAAACCGTCGGCGCGAATAAATTCCTGGTCGCGGTGGAAACCTTCGATCAGGCGAGCGGCAAGATTCTGAACGTGGTCTCGAGGCTCGAGTCCAAAGACGATTTCTTGACGCTGGGAATTGTTGGCGCCAGTGTGGGCTTGGTCGAACGCGAACATGTTCAAGACATCTACGTGGTGAAGCGGATTTACGAGGAGTTGAATCCGCTCGCCGCGAATAAATTTACCGGCACGTGGACGCCTCCGCTTACAGCTGAAGACATCATTATCGGGGTCAGTCGAAACCAGGGAGTGCCTACCACCGCCGTACTTTTTCTTAAAAATGACGGCAACAATTTTTCGTCGTTCGTATTTGGCTCAAATATAGGGGCGAATACATTCGAACCGCTCATCACTCTGGCGAACCCGGTATTCAGCTTCAGCAACGGTCCGCAAATCGCATATGACAGCGTGACGAATCAGGCGGTAGTAGCGTCGTCCGATGGAACCGTAGGTGGTCCGCCACCGAAATTTGCCTTGGCCAACCTCACCACGGGCACGGTCGACGAATTCACTGGCATCCCCGGGCCGCCACCGTTTCGACAAGGCTTTATCAACGGGCTGGCGGTAGATTCAGCAGACGGAATTGCGGTTACCACGACCGAACTGGATTTCAGGGTCGAGTTCTACGACCTGAATGCTCAAACCGGATTTGCCGTGGTGCTGCCGGGTGCGACAGGTCAAATTCAGAGCGCATCCGATGTTGAGTTCGATCCGGTGAACAAGCTATTTTTTGTCGCGCAATCGGTTTCGAGTACCGCTCCCGGAAGCAGCATTCAGGTCTACGACACGAAGGGAAATCTGGTGGAATCGTTGAATGGGTTCAACTTCTCGAATGCGTCGAATGTTGTGGCCACACACATCGCGCTTAATCCCAGCACTCGCACCGGATATGTAGATGGCCCCGACTCCGGGGTGACTGAGATTCAATCGTTCACCTACTGATTCTCGCGAAAAACGATTGCTGGGTTGGAATCCGTTTTTCCGTGGGATTCCGCCCCCGATGCGTCGATATCCCCCTCCTCATTCGAAACCTGTCGTTCTCTTGTGAACTCCGCAAATCATTGTTTCTTGGATCGATATGCTCACCGCGACAAAGGCGGTTACCCGCTCCGCTGCGGATCGAGTTCAAGTGTGACTTTTAGCGAACTGGAGAAGCGCCCGAAGGCCTGCGAGCTCACTTCGTCCCGCCCGCAGCCTGAGCGGGTTCAAACTCCTCCGCCATCCAGTGCTGCAACGCCGTCATATTCGATGGGCGGCCCAGGAAATTCTTCACTAGATCATTTGCCGACATCGAACCGCCCGGCTCCAGCACCACGCGGCGATACTTCATCGGCGCATCCCCGGCCAGAAGGTTCTTGTGGTCGAATTGAAGGAAGAAATCTTCTGCAATCACTTTATCCCACAAGTACGTGTAGTAAGCCGAGGAGTAGCCGCCTAGGTGTCCGAACGACGCCCAGGTGTGGGTTTCCGGCAGCGATTTAAACAGCGTGTATCGGTTCGTATCGTCGAGAGTGACTTTATCGAGATCGACATCCTCCGGCTTGGTTTTGTAAATGTCGTAGGAGATGGCGCTGAAAGAATTCTGGCGGTCGACCCACATGCCGCGTCCGAAAGCCGCGGCACGATTGGCGCGCGCGACCAGTTCCGCGGGAATCGGCTCCCCAGTTTTATAGTTGCGGGCAAACTTCGACAGGACTTGCGGGCTGTGAATCCATTCTTCAAGCATCTGCGAAGGCGCTTCGACGAAATCGGATTCCATGGTAATGCCGCTGATCCCGGCCCACTGCTGCTGGCCGCCGAGAATGTGGTGCATCAGATGGCCGAACTCGTGGAAGAAAGTTTCTACGTCGCCGTAGTCCATGAGCCCTGGATCGGTGGCAGTTGGAACCGGGAAGTTGCAAACGAGAATTGCTTCGGGCAGCTGCTTGCCGCGCACGCCATCGAGCACGGGAACCATTTCAGCGTGGCTGAATTTTCCGGGGCGCGGGTGCATATCGAGATAGAAGCGCCCGATGGGCTTGCCGCTATCGATGACGAGCCAGGTTTCAACTGAGGGATCCCATGAGGGAACGTTGTGCTCCTGCTGAAAGCTGACGTGGAATAGATCCGCGGCCGCGTCAAGAATTCCCTGCTTCACCTGCATGAAGGGGAAATAAGGCCGCACTGATTGAGAGTCGAAGTCGTACTTGGTGCGGCGAACCGATTCGGAAAGATAGGAGCGTTCGTAGTCCCAAATTTCTGTAGCGTTCGGATCGGTCTTCTTTTTTTCCGCCAGCAGCATTTCGAATTCTTTTTTCGCCAGCGGACGCGATGCGTCTTCCACTTTCTGAATGAAATCGGCGATGTTGTGCCCCTTCTCCATCATCTTGTCGGCGGCGTTGTAATCGGCCCAATTGGAGAAGCCGAGTAGGGTCGAGATCTCATAACGCGTCTTCATCAGGCTGGTCAGCACCTCCTGATTCTTCGGATAAGCGCGAGTGTTAAAGGCGAGCGACATGCGGCGGCGCAACTCACCGCTCGTGGCGAAGGTCATCACCGGGAAGGCGTCGGGATAATCGGTGGTGAGCGTGATTTTGCCGTCGGCGCCGGGCTTGTGGCGATCGATGTAATCCTGAGGCAGCCCATCGAGTTCGGAGGCGTCGGCCTGAATCGTTTTCTTTCCGTCGGAAATATTGCGGTCGAACATCGACTGCTCTTCGGTGGCTTGATCGTTTAATTTTTTGAGGCGGTCACGGGTGGCTTGGTCTTTATCGACTCCCGAGAGACGGAATTCGAGCAGTTGGCGGTGTACATAATACTTTGTAGCGGCGTCGGCTTTAGAGAGATCGAGCGCGGCCAGCGCGTTGTAGACATCATGATTCAGAGCAATCGCGGTCTGGGCGGCGCTGGCTTTGGTGAGCATGGCCGTGGCGTGATCGCGAAAGCCGGCGTCAGGATGCACCTGCTCCATCAATCCCGCGAAATAGCCGGCGGCATTATTCTGCCGCACCGCCTCATCGTAGAGAGCTAATGTGTTCTCGATGGTACGCGCGCCTTTCACGGCGATCATCTGATCGATGGCGGCTCTACCTGCGGCAAGCCGGTCGTTCTCAATCTTTTCGAAAGCGGCAACGTCCGGCTTCGAAGCCCAGATCGTCGGCTGGGAGACGGTGATGCTTTGGGCGGAGAGAACGGCGGCGAGAATAAAGGGAAGGCAGCACAATACAGCTACGCGCGCAGCGAGAAGCATGAAAACCTCGTGAAAAAAAATTGAAACCGGATGGAACTATTCCTTAAACCTTTGTGAGCGCATAAATTGTTGATGAGGGTAGTCACAGATGTCAAGCGGACGGAAGAAAAAACTTGCCTGCCTCAACATAACAAAAACTTGTGCATGAACTGTTGATATAACTAACGTTTTGCCGGTGGCCGGGTCTAAAGCCAGGTACGCAACTTCGCTTGCGAGCCTTTGTACGGACATCAGTTGCACTGACGATCAATGGACCTGATGCGCATCTATCGGCGAAATCTTCGGCTTGGCATCATCGCATTGGCCGGCATTTCCCTGATATTTACGGCTCTCAGCGCAGGCGCGGCTGCCGGAGTTCGAATTGCGCGGGTTCCAACACCTCCACGTCTCGAAGACTTCGCGGAGATGACGCCGGACGGCAACGCCGCGCAAATGGCCAAGGTTACCGATTTTATTCAGCTCGCGCCATCTGATGGTAAGCCCGCCACGCAGCGCACAGACGTTTACCTGGGCTACGACAAAACAAACTTTTATATGGTCTGGGTGTGCTGGGATAACGATCCGCGAGCGATTCGCGGACACATGACGCGGCGCGAAGCGGTTACTCCTCCGGACGACGATTACGTTGAGCTCACGCTCGATACGTTTCACGACCAGCGTCACGGCTTCTTATTCGATGTGAACCCCCGAGGCGTTCAAGCCGACGCTCTCTGGTCGGAAGACAGCGGGGCGGATTATTCCTACGATACGGTGTGGGACTCAAGTAGCAAGCTGACCGCGAAGGGATACCTGGTTTTCGTTTCGATCCCCTTCCGCAGCATTCGTTTTCATCCGGCGAGCCAGCAAGTATGGGGCGTGACGTTAATGCGCTACATCGCACGCAACGATGAATACGACTACTGGCCGCGCGTTTCCAGCCGCATTTCCGGGAGACTGAACCAGGAGGCCCGTATCACCGGCGTCGAAGATGTCTCCCCCAGCCGCAACATGCAGTTCAATCCTTATGGCTACCTGAGTGGCCTGCACACTTTGGACGACCGCGATCCCGTTCAGCCCTATTTCGACAACCGTGATCTTCAGGGCAAGACCGGGCTTGATTCGAAATTCGTTTTTCATGACAGCCTGGTGCTCGATACGACCATCAATCCAGACTTCTCTCAGATCGAATCCGACCAGCCACAGAACACCGTGAATCAGCGATTTGAAGTGTTCTTTCCCGAGAAGAGGCCATTCTTTCTGGAAAATTCGAACTTCTTCAGCGATACGAACATCGGCGTGTATCAGTTGTCGCGGATACTTTTTACGCGCCGCATCATCGAGCCAAGTTTTGGGGCGCGGCTCACTGGCAAGCAGGGTCCGTGGAATTTGGGATTCTTCCTCGCCGACGATCGTTCTCCCGGCCTTATCGTTCCCGAGAACAGTCCCCTGAGGGGGACGCGCGCGTATTTCGCAGTCGGCCGGGTGAGCCATGACATCGGCGAGCAAAGCAGCGTGGGTGCCGTCTACGTTGACCGGGAATATAACGGCAACTTTAACCGGGTCGGCGGCCTTGACGCCAACATTCGTCTGGGCAAGAACTGGACTGCATGGGCCCGAAGCATGGTGTCGTCCACTTACGCCACAAGCGAAGTGGTTTCCGCGCTCAACACTTTCAGCAACACGACTGCCGGCACCTCAATCGCTCCCCCGGAGGTCGGTTACACCTTTGGGCAGGATCACGAAGCGGTGCTGAATGGCTCTGGACGGCGCTTTCAGTATGATCTGATGTTCCAGGGTATCACCCCAAACTTCCATACCGATGCCGGCTTTGTTCCGCGAACCGATATACGTAACGCGGCGCAGTACTACCATTTTTACTGGCGGCCGGAAGGGAAGCATCTGGTATTTCAAGGGCCAGAACTCAATACTCACGATATATGGGATCACAACGGCGTGGGCCTGCAGCATGCTTACAACGGCGACTGGGTCTTCTACTTCCGGCACAACTTGCTGTTCGCCCCGATTGGCGGCTATGAAGAGGATGTGCTGCGGCCTGTCGATTTTTCCGGCCTTCCCGACAACCACAAATATGCGCAGGATATCGGCGGCCTGGTGATTTCAGGCAGCCCGTCGCGTCTGATTACCTGGCGAACGCAGATTATTCGGGATGGGACAGTGCTGATCGTCGTCCCGACCGGGCAACTGCCGATCACGGGCAGCGAAACTTACATCAACCATACGATGAGCCTTAAGCCCACCGGCAATCTGGAGATCGACAATACTTATATTCTTGACCGGGTGCTCAATGGCGCGGCGAATCATGCCTCGTTCAATAACCACATCATCCGCAGCCAGTGGAATTATCAATTCACGCGGGCGCTTTCGCTGCGTGCCATTACCCAGTACAACGGGCTGCTGGCTAATCCCACCTACAGCTCACTGCAAACCACCAAGGACCTGAACTTCGATCTGCTTCTCACTTACCTGGTTCATCCCGGCACGGCCGTCTACGTCGGCTATAACAGCAACCTGGAGAACCTGATTCCCAACCTCTGTCTGCCCGCGCCCGGCGGGGCGATCGGCTGCGACCCAAGCGGCAGCGGACTGGTGCGGAGCAACGGGTTCATCAACGATGGCCGGGTATTCTTTGTGAAGGTCAGCTATTTGTTCCGGCGATGATCCTGCGCAAGCGGTGCATCGCGCTCGTCCAGCTTGAGGCCCGTAGAGATAACGAAGGTAACGTTCCCTGCTGATTACCCATTTTTTGCGCCGATAGGCATATGGTAACGTTGAAATTACCGCATCCCTAAGAAGGTTTAACAAGGTTTTTCGTACACGTGTCTTCGCAGACTCGCAAACCGGGTATTCACATCGCGTGGAAGACGGTCACGTACCGCAGCGTCGCGCTGATGGTCGTAGCCGGTGCGGTCGTGTTTCTGATTGGAGTGCGGTTAACCTTTCCGCAATTTACCGAAAGCAGCATCAAGGCCGCGGGCAGCATTGCGAACAAAGCGCTCGAGCGAGTCGCAGGATTGGCGCCGGCGGCGGGCACTGGAGTCTCTACCGCGCAGCAGGCGCACTTTACCGCGCTCGATGGCACGGTGCGAGTAAAGAAGGGCGACGGCAATAGCTGGATGGCGGCGGATTACAACATCCCTCTGGAAAAAGGGGACGTGGTGCAGACCGGCTCGGAAGGCATGGCGAAGGTGGTGTTCAACGACGGCACCAGTTACACCGTGAAACAGGACTCACTGATTGTGATCGAGGAAAATTCGGCAAACGATCAGCAGCAGACCAACGTTGCTGTCGCAGTAAGCACGGGTACTGTGGATCTTTCGACCGCGACTTACTCTCAGGGATCGAAATCGCAGGTGATTGTGGCGGGCGCGACGGCGTCACTATCGCCGGAATCGACGGCGCAGGTGCACAACGATCCCAAGTCCGATCAGCACGAAATTTTGATGAAGAAAGGCACCGGCGAAGTGTCGCGCAACGGAGAAACCGTCCAGCTGGCCAACTGGGAGAAAGTAAGCTTCCAGGCGGCTGCGCCCCACATGGAGAAGGAGAAGGGAACCGGGCCGCCAACTCCGATTGCTCCCGCGAATATGGCCCCGATTTTTACCTCTGGCGAAGCCACCAAAGATGTCGAGTTTTCCTGGACCCCGATGGCGAATGCAGTTGGTTACCGGCTGCAAATCTCGAGGAACCCGTATTTCTCCTCTACACTGGTTGACAAGAGAGTGAACACAGCGGATGTCACGGTCACCAGCCTGGGCGAAGGCGCGTATTACTGGATGGTTCAGTCGTACGAAGCCTCCGGGAAAGAGTCCGTAGAGAGTGAGAAAAATCGCTTCACCATTATCCCTAAAGGCAAGCAGATGGAGGCGATCGATCTGGAGTTGGATCCCTTCATCCAGCACGGGCACGTGATTGAAGTAACCGGCAAGACGCAGATCGGCGCCCGCGTGATGGTAAATGGGCGGGAGGTTCCAATGGTCTCGACCGACGGAACCTTCCATTACTTTACGCCGCCTCTGGTGACGGGCGAGGCCGTGATTACAGTGACGGCGCAGACCGCGCAGGGCGGGGTGAATACGCAGCAAAAGAAGATCATCATCCAGTAGGGAATGGATGGGTCACAGCACAGCAGAAATGAGGTTCTTCCTTTCTAGCAGGACGAGGAACCTTCGGTTCCGGCGGGATCGCGCGGATGCTCTTACACTAGAGAGAAGCTCTCGCGCCGGATGGCACAATCGGGTTCGCCCGGAAACAATGCGATCCATGCAGATCGCGAGAAGAGCTCGTCATGTCAAATAACGGATTTCATTCATCTCGTTCTCACAACCTCAGGTCGCTATTCAGCCTGTTCTCAAGCGATCTGGCCATCGACCTGGGCACGGCCAATACCTTGGTCTACGCGCGCGGCAAGGGCATTGTGGTCAATGAGCCCTCCATCGTCGCCATTAACAAGAACACGGGCGAAGTCGAAGCCGTGGGCAAAGAGGCCAAAGAGATGCTGGGCCGGACGCCCGGCAACATCGTGGCCATCAAGCCCATGAAGGACGGCGTGATCGCCGACTTCAAAGTCACGGAAAAAATGTTGAACTATTTCATTCAGAAAGCGCACAACCGGAAGATGCTGGTGCACCCGCGCATCGTGATCGGCGTGCCTTCTGAGATCACGCAGGTGGAAAAGCGCGCGGTCATGGATTCGGCGTACCGTGCCAAGGCGAGCGAGGTGCATCTGGTGGAGCAGGCCATGGTGGCGGCGATTGGAGCGGGCCTTCCCATTACCGAGCCCAGCGGCAACATGGTGGTCGACATTGGCGGAGGCACCACCGACATCGCGGTGATTTCGTTAAGTGGCATCGTCTACTCGCGTTCCGTGCGCATGGCCGGAAACCAGATGGATGAAGCCATCATGAATTACTTGAAGCGGAAATATAACCTGCTGATCGGCGAGCGTACCGCGGAACAAATTAAAATGGAGATTGGCTCGGCCCACCAGCTCGACAAGCCGATGACCATGGAGATCAAAGGCCGCAACCTGATCGAAGGCGTGCCGAAGACGATTACCGTGGATGACGGCGAAATTCGCGAGGCTCTAAGCGAGTGCGTCTCGACGATTATGAACGCGATTCGCGTGGCTCTCGAGCGCACACCGCCAGAACTTTCGGCGGATATTAGCGATCGTGGAATCGTCCTGACTGGTGGCGGAGCGCTGCTGAAGAATCTGGACAAGCGCATCCGCGAAGAAACCGGTTTGCCGGTTTCGATCGCCGACGATCCGCTGTGCAGCGTGGTTCTAGGCACGGGCAAGATGCTCAGCGATTTCAAACTGCTGCGAAAAATCTCGATCGAGTAATTTCGGTACCCAGTACCCAGTACCCAGTACTCAGTACTCAGAGGATCAATCGCGGTTGTTCTTACCGGGTGCTAGGCACTGCCAACTGTTTTTATGGAATCCGTATTTGGCCGCTACCGCAATCTCACCATCCTGGTAGGAGTGCTGTTTCTACAGGTGCTGGGGCTGGCGGTGCAAGTAAAGCGCAGCAATGACGCGCAGCATACCCGGCTGATCCGCATCTGGGTCGTCGACGCGGTCACGCCCTTCGAGCGTATTTTGGTCTGGGCGCAGAACGGCACGGATAATTTGTGGCACAACTATTTCTTTCTCCGCGGCGTGCGCGCCGAGAATCGCCAGCTCAAGCAACAGATTGAGCGGATGCGCGTGGAGCAGGTGCGTTTGAACGAAGACGCTATTCAGGCGCACCGGCTACAGGCGCTTCTGGCTTTTAAGGAACAATACGTCGCCAAGACCGAGCCTGCGCAGGTGATCGGGTCAAGTGGAAGCGATCTTTCGCGCTCCGTTTACATCGACAAAGGTTCGAATGAAGGAATTGCGCCAGACATGCCGGTGATTACCGCTGGCGGCATCGTAGGCAAAGTGCTGCGCGTGTATCCCTCCACTTCGCTGGTGCTCATGGTGAACGACCAGAGCAGCGGCGTGGGCGTTCTGCTGGAGAAGTCGCGGCTGCAAGGCGTGCTGCACGGTACGCCGGACGGCGAATTGCTTATCGACCGGGTGATGAGCGATGAGCAGGTTTCTCCCGGAGACACGGTGCTCAGTAGCGGAGGCGATCAGATTTTTCCCAAAGGACTTCCCGTGGGAACCGTGACGGAAGTGCGTCCGGGGAAAGAATTATTTCTGAGGATCAAAGTAAAGTCCGCGGCCGATCTCAGCCGCCTCGAGGAAGTGCTCGTTGTCACCGAGAAGCAACAAGCGCCGCCGGCCGCTGAAGGCGGCACACACGTGCGCGCGGCAGATATTCTGGCGCAACGGCTGCCTTCGGTGCCAGACAAGCCTGCGGTGCCAGTAAGCCCGCCAGCCAATGGAGCGAGAGCTACGCTGCAAGCGCAGAGTGCGCCGGCGAACCGGATCGCGCCTGACATGGTCAAATCGTCGACTGCGGCAGCAACCAAACCTGCCGTCCCATCTGCGCCAAGCGGCGTGCCTGCTTTAATGCCGGTGAACTCCGCGAGCCATGCGAGCCATCCGGTTATCGTCGACGCTGTAAAGACTTCGGTGCAAAAAACCGGATCGACTCCGGGAACTGCCGCTGCGCCTGCGGAAAACACTACCGATCCACCGGCGAAATCTGAGCCACAAAAATCGGCACCAGTAAAGTCTGCATCGCCCAAACCGGCGGCTTCGCCAAACCCGGCTCCGCCTGCCGCAACCCCTGGCACGACGGAAGACACTCCCCACTAGCGTGCCCATTACTTACACATCGGGGGAGCAGATTGAGGTCTACCGGTTCAGCATTCCGGTGACGGTGGGCGTGCCACTGGCTGCGCTTTTTCTCCAAGCGTTTTTGCCCAGGCGAATTTTTTCCATCTTCGATCTTCCCTTGCTGGTCACAATTTTCTTTGCCATGGCTCGGCGGAATCCGATTTCAGGATTACTCACCGGTGCGGCGATTGGCCTTGCCCAGGATATGCTTGGGCCGTATCCCATCGGAATTTACGGAATCGCCAAAACCGTTGTGGGTTACGGAGCATCGTCGCTCGGCGCAAAGCTCGACGTGGAAAATGCCGGAGCGCGCTTGCTCGTGACGCTCGGCTTCTACCTGATTCACCAGGCGGTTTTCTTTACCGTAGCCCGTGGCATGGTGAACCTGACCCTGAATTGGAGCTGGAGCCGGGGAATTCTGGCCGGGCTGGCGAACGCGGTTTTGGGCGTGCTGCTGTACTTTCTGCTGGATAAATTGAAGCAGAGAACATAGGGGGCCAGTAGCCGGTTGTTAGTTGTCACACTCAGAAGTGAAGGTAGTGACCTCGGTTACCCAAATTCAAAGAGCCTAAGCTTCAACACGCATTACAATAGACATGAAAGCTCCCATACGTTTCATTCAGCGAGGCGCTGGTTTTGTTGCGCGCCGGGCAACCTTTAATCAGGTTTTGTCTGGCAACTGGCAACTGGCCACTGGCAACTGATGTTTGGCCGTGACGACAAAGTATCGGCATTTCGACTGACGGCGGCGCAGTACATTATCCTCGCGATTTTTCTCGTTCTCGCTTACGGGTTATGGCGCCTGCAGGTGATGCAGAGCGATCTTTACGCTTCGCTGGCGGAGAAAAACCGCATCCGCAACGTACCCATCCTCGCGCCCCGCGGCAAAATTCTCGACCGCGAAGGACGCATCATCGTCGACAACTATCCTTCATTCTCCGCCCTGCTGCTGCGCGATACATCGCACGACCTCAGTTCCGACGCTGACCTCATCGCTCAGGGCCTGCATCTCGATCCGACCGAAGTGCGTGCACGCATCCGGCATTTTTCTTCGATGCCGCAGTATCAGCCGATTTTTCTGAAGGAAGACATCACGCCCGATGAGCTGGCATTCATCGATGCTCATCGCAACGAATTGCCGGAACTGGATACGATTGTGGCGCACCGCCGGCTGTACCCGCGCAACGGATTCCTGGCGCACCTGATCGGCTACGTGGGCGAAGTCACCGAAGACATGCTCAACCAGCCGCAGTTCGAACTCTACAGTCCTGGTGATGTTGTCGGTGTTTCCGGCGTGGAGCGGCAATACAACAACGCCCTGATGGGAACGAACGGAGCGCGGCGGGCTCTGGTTAATAGCCATGGCCGTGAAGTTGGATTGCTCGAAGAAACCGATGCGATCCCCGGAAAGCAGTTAAAGCTCACAATCGACATTGATCTGCAGATTGCCGCCGAGGAAGCGATGGAAGGCAAGAACGGAGCCATCGTGGCCATGGACCCGCGCACCGGAGAAATTCTTGCGATGGCCAGCCGGCCTACCTTCGATCCCAACGATTTTGCGGTGCGGGTATCGCGCGACCAGTGGAACAAGCTGGTGAACGATCCGGACAAGCCGCTGCTGAACAAGGCGATTCAGGCGCAGCTGGCGCCGGGTTCGACGTTCAAGATTCTGATGTCCGTGGCAGGCTGGCAAGAGGGAATTGCCCAGACGCTGCATGTGAACTGCACCGGCAGTGCCGAGTTTTACGGCCGAAGATTTGGCTGCTGGGTGAAAGGCGGACACGGCGCGGTCGATCTGGAGAAAGCCATCTACCAGTCCTGCGACGTCTTCTTCTATACGCTGGCGGAGAAACTCGGAATCGATCGGATCGCTAAATATGCGACCTCGCTTGGTCTAGGTGAGAAAACCGGCATCGACTTGCCCAACGAAGTGAGCGGCGTGATGCCTTCGGAAGAATGGAAAATCAAGAACTTCAAGCAGAAGTGGTTTGCTGGAGAAACAATTTCTGTGGGCATTGGGCAGGGCGCGGTGGCCATCACGCCGGTGCAGCTGCTGCGCGCGATTGCGGCGATCTCCATGGACGGGCGCATGGTCGTGCCTCACGTCGTCGATCCGCAACAACTCCCCAGTGGATACGTCGAGACCAGTCACGTGACCGAGACCAAGACGGTTCCGATCGATCCCAACGGTTGGACCTATATTACGGATGCGATGTCGCGGGTTTTGCTGCCGGAAGGGACCGCGCCCTCGGCACATATTCCCGGGGTTGATATCGCGGGCAAAACGGGATCGGCGCAGATTGTATCGCTGGCCACGCGCGCGAAATTCAAAAACAGTGAGGCTCTGGCGCAGAACGGCTGGTTTGTAGGTTTTACTCCGCGGCGAAATCCGGATGTAGTCGTATGCGTCCTGTTTGAGGGCGGAGAGCACGGGAAGCTAGCGGCGCGCATTGCGACCCAAGTGCTCAAGGCGTACGTGGATAAGCAACGGCGTGCCCCTCAGAAGCTCGTAGAGAAACCCGCGAGCGACGGCAAGGTAGACATGGGAGCATTGTGGACCGCGCCCGGCGGCGACAAACTCGAGGGCGGCAGTTATGCGATCAAGCTCGCGAAGAAGCCGATGATCGCAGCGACAGCCGCGCCGGGGTTGCAGTGAGCTCTGAAGCGGACGCCCGTAAAGGCCGACGGCAGTGCACAGATGAAAGGGATCCTTCGACTGCGGATTTGTTTCGCTTCGCGAAACAAATTCCTCGCTCAGGATGACAATAATTAAGAGAACCACAGTAGTTAGAGGATGACGAGGTATTGCTCGGGGCCTCAAAGCTCGGAGCTCAAAGCTAGGAGCTAGAAGCTTTTTATGTCACGCTACGTTTCATTTCGCGATTTTGACTGGCTGCTGCTGATCTTTGTGCTCATGATCTGCGGTCTCGGGGTCATGGAGATCCAGAGCGCGACCGTGCATACCAAGTTTGCCGGCTCGCACATCAAGCAGATCTATTGGGTACTGGGCGGTGTCGGAATGATGTTTCTGATCAGCCTACTCAACTATCAGGTGCTGCTCGATAGAATCCACTGGTTTTATATTGCCGGTGTTGCATCTCTGATGGCAGTGCTCGTGTTCGGGCAGAAATACCTGGGAGCGCGCCGCTGGATCAAAATGCCCGGAGGAAACCACTTCCAGCCTTCCGAGTGGGTGAAATTAATCCTGATTCTGGCCATGGCCAAGTATTTTGCGGATATGCGGCAGCGCGAACTCTCGTGGTCCGATCTGCTGAAGGCCGGGGGAATTGTCCTCATACCAATGCTGATGGTGCTGAAACAGCCGGACTTGGGCACCGCTCTCACCTATCTTCCGATCGCTGTCATGGGCATCTTTTTGGGGGGAATGCAATGGAGACAGGGCGTCACTTTGGCTCTGCTCGCGGCGGTAGCCTTCGGAGTAGTGTTTTACGTTCCCCAGGTTCACATTCTCAAGTCGTATCAAAAGCAACGGCTGACCAGTTATCAGGACCCTGACGCCGACCCTCAAGGCTCCGGGTATCAAGTTAAGCAATCCATGATCGCCGTGGGCTCCGGAGGCCTTTGGGGCGGAAAAGGCTCGCAAACGCACGGGGCTTTCCTGCCGATTCCGCAAACCGACTTCATTTTTGCGGCTTTTGCCGAGGAGCATGGATTCGTGGGCGCGCTCGGCGTTCTGCTGCTATACTTCATAGTGCTGATGCGTTTGACACAGAACGCGCAAACGGCGCCCGACCGCGCTGGCACGTTCGTGGTAATGGGTGTGGTGGCTGTGCTTAGCTTCCATATTCTGGTCAACGTCGGCATGGTGGTCGGCTTTATGCCGGTCACTGGAATACCCTTGCCGCTGATGAGTTACGGTGGGTCTTCCGTGTTGTTCATGTTCCTGGCGCTGGGGATGGTAATGAACGTCCGAATGCGCCGTTTTGTAAACTAGCCGGCTGGGCCGGTTGGGTAAAGGTCTTGAACTAGGAAGACGGCAGGGAACAAATTGTTGCGCCAGTTGGCGCAGCCCCAAAAATATCGATCGCCCTCGCGTGAAGGGGGCAATTTCACCGGCTAGTCGAGCAGAAGAAGGCCGGGCAGGATTGAAGCTATAACGCTGCTGGCAGGGAAACGGCCCCCCGACCCGAAACGGTCTGAGAGTGCGGTCACAAACCCGGCAGACGAAAGCGAATAGTGCAAAAGATACCCAAGCTTGTGCAGCGGATTCGGTCAGGGAGAAACCTCTCCGGCCCCAGCCGTCCCCCATCAGGGGCCAACATCGCGACGCTCCATCCTCCCGTGCGCTTCCTAGCTCCGCTCCGGTGAACGCCGCCCGGCCTATGAGCCGGTTGGCAGCGGAGTACCAATGAATAAAGAGTTATTTGTCTCTTCCACGCCCCACGAAACCAAGGTGGGACTGGTGGAAGACGATCTGCTCGCAGAAATCTACCTCGAGCGCGAAAACGAATACACCTTAGCCGGTTCCATCTACAAAGGGCGCGTAACCCGCGTTCTGCCCGGCATGCAATCAGCTTTCGTTGACATCGGCCTGGAGCGCGATGCCTTCCTCTATGTTTCCGACTTTATGGAGTTGGAAGAGCACGACGAGGATTTGACCGATGCAGTTCCGGCGAATCGCAGCGTGCAGGATATGCGAACCCAGACGCCGCGCGAACATTCGCCGGCGGTTGAGGCTCTACCCTCAGCCCATGTTCAGGAAGGCGAGGCGCAGCCGGGATTCGATCAAGAACCAACTTTCAACGAGTCCCATGACTCGGAAGAGATTCACTCTTCCAATGCGGGTTCGGCAGCGCCCGAGAGCTCGAGTGGCGGCTCACCCGACCGCGAGCGCGGCGGATATCGCGGACGAAGACGCCGCCGTGGCGGACGCCGCGATGGACGAGAGAGCCGCGATGGCCGTGGCGAGGGACGGGACCGAAGTTCGGAGCCGCGAATTGCGCCCCCAGCAGTGGAGGTTGCTCCGACGCCGGTTGCGCCGCCTGTAATCTCTCGCCCTCGAGAATCGGCCAGGCCGCAGCAGTTTGGGCCGCCTGCGGGCTACCAGCCGATCTTGCTCCCCGGAGAATCGATTTCGAAATACCGCGGATTGGCGCCTACGCCGGTAATGCCGGAGCGGCATTCTCAACCTGTGGCAGCTGAAGCGGCCCCTTCCCGGGCAGCCGAGCCTGAAGCGCCAGTGGCCGTGACGTTTCCCGATGACGAGCCCATCTTCGCGAAGACCGCTCCAATCGTAGAGATCGCGCATGAGCAGCACTTCGAGTCGCAGCATGATGAAGGAGATGCCGAACCTTCTCAAGCCTCAACCACCGTCGATTGGAATCGCGAATTTCACCGTCAGGATACCCAAAATGCAGAAGCCTCTGACGCCGCCGCACAGCCCTTCGAATCGCAGCCCCGGGAAGAGGAGTTCGTCGAAGAAGTAGACGAGATGGTGGTCGATTCCGAAGAAGCAAATCAGAGGAAGGTTCAGGCTCGCGAAGCTCAGACAGCGGTTTTTGCTGCGCCCGGAACCTTGGAAGAAGAAACCATCGACGAAGACGAAGCCGAGTCCGCGCGCTACGAAGCATCGTCGGACGAGGGCTACGACGAGTTTGAAGAGGAGACGCGAGCTGCAAGCCAGATCGCTGAAATCCGCCAGACGGTGGATGAGATCCACATGTCGTCCTTAGCTGAGGCGGGCGTGTTGCCGCCAGCGGACAGTGCGGCTGCGAGCGAGGAAGACACCGAAGAGTTGGAATTGGAAGAGGCGCAGGCAGAAGCCGAGGCCATGCTCGATGCTGAAGCGCGCGGGAACGGTACGGTCGATGCCCGCGCGGAAGTTCGTGCCCCAGCGGCCACGGCGGGTTACACGCAGCGATCCCCGCGTCCGCGACCCGGTTTCGACCGCCAGCGCGGCGGACGTCGCGGCGGTGGTCGCCGCTTCCCGCGCCGCGAGCAGCAGGAAGTTCCTAAGATCAGCGATCTACTGAAAGAAGGCCAGGAAATTCTGGTGCAGATTGCGAAAGAGCCGATCGGCAAGAAAGGCGCGCGCATTACCAGCCACATCGCGCTGCCCGGCCGCTTTCTGGTTTACATGCCGACCGTGAACCACACTGGAGTTTCGCGCAAGATCGCGTCCGACGAGGAACGCCAACGGCTGAAGCGCATCGTGATGAGCGAGCGCGAAAACGGCCACGGGGGTTTCATCGTTCGCACCGCCGCGCAAAACGCGGGTGAAGACGAACTGCGCGCCGATATCCGCTTCCTGAAAGGTCTGTGGAACGACATTAAAACGCGGGCCGAAGCCTCGAAGCCACCCGCGCTGATTTATCACGATCTGAACGTGGTCGAACGCGTGCTGCGCGATCAGGTCACCTCCGATTTCTCCGTAATCTGGGTCGATACTGAACCGGAGTACGAGCGCATTCTGCGTTTCTTCAACCGCTTTCAGCCGGGGCTGGTGAAGCGAGTGAAGCTCTTTACCAAAGAGACGCCGCTGTTTGAGCAGTTCGGCCTGAAAGAAGAGATGGACAAGGCGCTCAAGTCAAAAGTCTGGCTGAAGAGCGGCGGCTACATCGTCATCAATCAGACCGAAGCGCTGGTGGCGATCGACATCAACACCGGCAAGTACGTCGGCAAGACGTCGCGCCTCGAAGACACGATCGTAAAAACTAACGTGGATGCGATCAAAGAAATCGTGCGCCAGATTCGCCTGCGCGATCTAGGCGGCATCATCATCATCGACTTCATCGACATGGATGAACGCCGCAACCGCCAGCGCGTGATGCAGGCTCTTGAAGAGGAACTACGGCACGATCGCGCACCATCAAAAGTTTTGCAGTTTAACGACTTCGGCCTGGTCGCGATCACGCGCAAGCGTGTAAAGCAATCGCTCGAACGCACCATCGGCGCGCCTTGCCCGTATTGCCAGTCGACCGGCTACGTGAAATCGCTGACCACGGTGGCGAACGAGATTTACGTCGAAATGCGCAAGATGGCGAAACATCTTGATCAACAGGATGTAATGCTGCGCGTGCATCCCGATGTCGCGAAAGAATTAAAGGGGAACAACGGCCGCTTGCTGAACGAGATGGAAGAGCTGACCAAGCGGACCATCATCGTGAAAAGCGATCCGGCGCTGCATCAGGAGCAGTTCGATATCAACTGATAATTTAGCGATCGCAACGAAAAAAGACGGGCAAAATTGTCCGTCTTTCTTACGATCAAAGTATGAATTGAGCGCCCTAGCTTCCCGGATGCGCCAGCGCTTTCACGGCGAGATCCGAGCGGTCGCGCAGCTTCTGCACGGTTTCGTGAATAGCCTTGCTCCACGCGCCGCCTTCGGTGCTTGTGGCCATCTGGGCAACTCTTCCGGCTTCTTCGGTCGTCGTGCTGGCGATATCGAGCAACACAACCAGCGCATCGGCATGAAGCTTCCATAGCGACGACATGCTCTGGCTACGCTTGAGTTCTTCGAGTTCGGTATTGACGCGCGCCACGCACGAAACCAACCGAATCAGAGTGCGCGCAACATCGGCGCGAAGACTTTTCTCTTCTAGAAATCCGGCGTTATAGGCTTCCGCTTCGGGCGCGGTCAGAGCGAGATTGAAAAAGCGCATGGGCACAATCTGGCGATACTTGGGGTCGGCCACGCGAACAAACACTCGAATCGATTCTTCCACGCGGCGCAGCTTGCCTTCCTCCGCGGAAATTTGCTGCGCCGTAATCGCGAGAGGTTGGAATGCCTGCGCTACAGCCGCAGCCGGCGCTTTCGCGGCCGCAGCAACGCGCGCGGCTTTGGCGCCCGCAGCCGAGCCTCCGGAAGACGGTACTGCGTTGCCGGCGCTGGGCGCGAGCAACGACTTCCGAATCGGAGGCCGCCGGTCCAACTCTTTTTTTAATTTCGACACCCGCCGGAATTTCTCCAGCGCGCTGTCGTAATCCGCCTTGAGCATTTCCTTCTGTTCAATGGCAGCCACGTGCTCCACTGTTACTTCCACGCCATCCACCGTGCTCAGAATGCTTCCACCCATCTCATCAAGCGCCTGAGCGAACTGTTTGATCTCACCCAGGGCCTTGGAGAAAAGTTGGTCAAAACGGGCGCCGAATGCGCAGTTGTACGCTGCAATCGTGGCCAAAACGCCGGGGTGATAAAACGACGAATCCAGCCAGCGCTTCAACTCGCGCACCCGCGAAACGATTCCCGAATCGATCAGCGAATTGAAATCGCGATAACGGGCGATCTCTTCCCGTAACGGATCGAAATTGCGCAGCAGTTGCACATGTTCCTCGGGAAGCGAGGGCACGTCGGTATCGGCAAGAATTTCAATGAGCGCAATTTCGAATGGAGACAGGGGCAGCGACCCATCCAGCCCGTAGCCCTGCTGCTGCCATTGTCCCTGCACCCGCGGATGGCGATAAAGAAAGGTCGCGATCAAATCGGTCTTGTCGCGGTTGACTTCGCTGGGCTCGCGCCGGCGTACAAAATAACGCAGCAGAGCTTCTGCAACCTCCGAATCGGTGTCGGGGGTCAGCGCCTGCCGCAGCATCGCCGGCGTAATTGCCATATCCAGCAAATGCAGCCAGCGATACATCTGCGAAAGCGTGTGCGGAAGGTCTTCTTCGGAGTGGCGAAGCGAGTCTTCGTCGAGCCCGCTGGGGACCGGCACATTACCGCCCAGCGAGTCGCGCATCAGCTTTTGATAAAACCCCTGGACTGTCGCCAGGATCGACAACTCGAACTTTAGGTCCTCGGCCAAGAAACGCTCCCGCGAGCGAGATTCTCCTCGTCGGTTGAGGGAATTATTAACTGCTGTTCAAGTAAAGACGATAGTCACCCCCCTCGCAAGTTACTACCGGTGCAAGACTGTCACGAATCGGGCTTGCATTTTCCGGGGGTGCATGGCCTTCCGCGCGGCTCGCGGCCAGAAAGCCGGGTTAATTGTTGGGGATGATTGCGGCGCGGCCTGAAGCCCACGCCCTTTCAAAACACTACGGTCTTGTTGCCGTAAAGAAGAACGCGATTTTCCACATGCCAGCGCACCGCGCGCGACAGCACGACTTTCTCGAGGTCGCGGCCCTTGCGGATCAGGTCTTCGACCGTGTCGCGATGCGAGACGCGGACTACATCCTGCTCGATGATGGGACCGTCGTCCAGAATTTCGGTGACGTAATGGCTGGTTGCGCCAATCAGCTTCACTCCGCGCTCGAAGGCCTGATGGTACGGCCGGGCGCCGACGAAGGCGGGCAGAAACGAATGGTGAATATTGATGATGCGCTGCGGATAGCGGTTGACGAAGTCGTTGGAGAGAATCTGCATGTAGCGGGCGAGCACCATGAAATCGGCGCGGTGCTCTTTGATCAAAGACTGAATCCGTTGTTCGGCGTGCTGCTTGTTTTCTTTCGTGATTGAGATGACGGCGTAAGGAATCTTGTAGAAGTCGGCGATAGGCTGATTGTCCGGGTGGTTTGAAATGATCAGCGGGATGTCGCAGGCGAGTTCACCGCTCTGATGACGATAGAGAAGATCGACAAGACAGTGGTCGTACTTCGAGACGAAGACGATCATGCGCGGACGATGCGACGACAGCGCCAGCCGCCACTTCATCTGGAACTCTTCAGCGATCGGCGAGAAATGCCTGCCGAAATCGGTAAGGTTTTGGTCGCTCAGGTCGATGTCGAAGTCTTTAGGATCGAACTCGACGCGCATCAGGAACAGGCCGGATTCTTCGTCGGCGTGCTCGTCGGCGTGCAGAATGTTGCCGCCGTGGCGGTAGATGAAGTCGGAGATGGCGGCGACTTCACCTTTCTGGTCAGGGCAGGAAACGAGGAGAATGGCGGAGGGTTTCATACAGGCTAAGCAGAGCGATGCCTGAAGGAATGTATCGAGTGGATGGTGCAGGCAATCAAGAGGACAGGACCGAAAAGCAGGCCCATAAGCGGAATATAGTCGTGGAAAGCGATAAATGTCTTGATTTCGAGCCAGATGGAAAAGGTGGCGACCATGCTGCTAACAATCAACGGACCGTAAAAGACCCACGACAAAACTGAGCCTGCTAAACCAACCCGTGCGGCCAGACCTGGTCGAAAGGGCAGAAGAAATGCGGTGCCCAACAACGTAGCCGAACCTAATAGCGACATATAATTCAACAGATTTAACGGCGCGCCGTTGACTATGCTCATAAGTCCATAGAAGTTATGCAGCCCTGTCACTAAACCCGTCAGCACGTAGAGTGTCACCCATTTCATTCCGACAAGTTTATCTCTCGTTACCGACCTGTGGTTATTGGCCAAATCGCGACCTCACACCGTGAACTGCGGCGCGGCTCAAAATGCCCTTCGCGCAACCTGCCAACTGGGCTAGCGCTTCAACTCCTTCAGAATCTCTCTCGCCGCGTTCGCCCCCGAGCCTCCCGTCAACCCCGCACCGGGATGCGTGCCGCTTCCGCATAAATATAAATTCTCAATCGGCGTCTTGTAGCGTGCCCAGTCCAGCACCGGGCGCATGGTGAAGAACTGATCGAGCGCCAGATCGCCGTGAAAAATCTGTCCGCCAGTTAATCCGTAAACTTCTTCGAGATCGAGCGGCGTGATGATCTGATGATGAAGGATCATCTCCGGCAGATTCGGCGCGTACTGCGCGAGAGTCTTTACAACGGTTTGTCCTAAATCTTTGCGCTGTTCTTCCCAATCGCCCTTCAGTTTGTATGGTGCGTACTGCATGTAGATCGACATCACGTGCTTACCATCGGGAGCGAGCGTGGGGTCGGTGAGCGACGGAATCGTCGCTTCGAGATAGGGCTGGCGCGAGAAGTTGCCATACTTCGATTCGTCGAAGGCGCGCTCCAGATAGTCGATCTCGGGGCCAATGTGAATGCGGCTTTTGAGCGCCGAGGCGTCCCCGTCTTTCAGCGCGGTGAAAGTTGGCAGCGCGGATAGAGCCAGATTTACTTTTGCGACGGTGCCGTTCCCCCGGTAATGCTGCATCTTCTGTACGAAGTCGGGAGAGAGGTGAACGGGATCGGTAAGCTTGAGCAGCGTGCGCTTCGGGTCGGCGTTGGAGATAACGGCCTTGGCATTGATCTCTTCCCCGGTACCGAGCAGCACGCCGGTGGCTGCGCCGTCTTTCACACGAATCTCAATCACATCGGCGCCCGTGCGAATCTCTGCCCCAGCCGCTTGCGCGGCCGATGCCATCGCCTGCGTCACTGCGCCCATACCGCCGGCAGCAAAGAATCCCGAACCAGCGGGATGAGAATCTCCGGCAGCTCGAATCAGCAACTGCAGCGCGCTCCCCGCCGACCACGGTCCCAGAAACGTTCCGAAGATTCCGCGTGCGGCGATTACCGCGCGCAACAACTCGGTTTCGAAATATTCCGCGACCAGATCGGCGACGGCCATCGGTCCCCAGCGCAGCACGCGATACATATCTCGCTTGCCGAGATTGCGCAGCGCGCGGCCGGTCTTGAGCATGCTCCAAAGGTCGCCGCGGCTGGGATGATCGATATCTGGCGGAGTGGTGGCAAGCGCCTCTGCGATTACTTTACTGATCTTGCCGAGAGATTTCGCGAACTCCGGATACTTCGCCGCGTCCTTTTGCGAAAAGGAGGCAATCGACTGCGCAGATTTATTTTCGTCCTGATACAGCGTGAGAGCGCGGCCATCGGGTGAGAGCGCGGTGACGCAAGCATCCGGCGTGATGAATTTCAGGCCACGCTTTTCCAGTTGCATGTCGCGAACAACACTGGGAAGCAGCGGTCCCGCCGAATGAGACAACGTGGAGCACCGAAAGCCTGGATGAAATTCGTCAGTAATCGCTGCGCCACCGACTTGCGCGCGGCGTTCGAGAACGAGCGGCTTGAATCCGCCTTTTGCCAGATAGAACGCGGTGACGAGGCCGTTGTGGCCGCCGCCGATGATGATGATGTCGCGAGTGGGGTTTCCGTTCGTGGTCATAGAGAACATCCCCCGGGTTCGCGGGAAGAACGCCTTGACACCGCTGGGTGCGAGATGGAGGGTAGGGATCCTTCGACTGCGGTTGTGCTTCGCGCTTCTGGCGCGAAGCACAATCCTCGCTCAGGATGACAAGCAGGAGGGTGTGAGATGCAAGGCATATTCTAGGCCGCTCCTCCCAGATCTTTCAACATCTCCAATGCGGCGAGGCGTCCGGGTGCGCCCATGATCCCGCCGCCGGGATGCGTGGCTGAACCGCACATATACAAGTTCTTGATCGGCGTGCGGAAGCGCGCGTAACCGGGCGCAGGGCGTAAAAAGAAAAGCTGTTCCAAAGAAAGTTCGCCTTGAAAGATGTTGCCTTCGCTCAAGCCCCACTCGCGTTCGAGATCGAGCGGCGTGATGACCTGGCGATGCAAGATGATGTCTTTAATGTTGGGCGCGTACTCGGCGATGGTGTTGACGACGGTGTCGCCGAACGCTTCTTTCTGATCATCCCAGTTCAAGCCGGGGCGCAGCTTGTAGGGCGCGTACTGCACAAAGCACGAGAGCACGTGCTTGCCCGGCGGCGCGACCGAAGGATCGGTGAGCGAAGGGATGACCATGTCGATATACGGCTTGCGCGAGAAATTTCCATACTTGGCGTCGTCGTATGCGCGTTCCATATATTCGACAGAAGGTGAGATCGAGATTGCGCCGCGGAGATGAGGACCGACTCCCGGCATGCATTTGAAGTTCGGCAGCCCATCCAGCGCCATGTTTACTTTGCCGGAAGATCCGCGGTACTTGAAGCGGTTGATGTCTTCGAGAAAGTCGGCGGGAAGATGCTCGGCCTCAATGAACTTATTGAACGTGAGCCGGGGATCGACGCTGGAAGAAATTGTTTCGGCGTAAATTTCGTCGCCGTTGGCGAGAACAACGCCTTTTGCTTTGCCGTCTTTGACGATGATCTTGGCAATCGCGGCCTGGGTTCGAATTTCAACCCCAGCTTCGCGCGCCGCATCGCCAATGGCGTTTGAAATTGCCCCAGTGCCGCCGCGAGCGAATCCCCAGGCGCGGAATGCGCCGTCGATCTCCCCCATGTAGTGGTGAAGCAGAACGTAGGCGGTGCCGGGCGAGCGCACGCCGAGAAAAGTTCCAATGATGCCGGAGGCTGACATGGTCGCCTTGAGCACATCCGTCTCAAACCATTGATCGAGAAAGTCGATGGCGCTCATGGTCATGAGCTGGACCTGGTTGTACTTGTCGTAGCTCGACATCCCCTGAAAGCGCTTGCCGATGAAGAGTAGTTTCATCAGTTCGCGAGGATTCAGAGTGTTCGGGTCGGGCGGCACCATACTCAGAATCGGTTTCACGAAGCGGCACATGGCCTGCATGGCTTTGCCGAATTCGTCGTAGGCCTCGGCGTCCACGCGCGAGTGGCGGGCGATCTCGCGATGAGTCTGGCCGTGGTCATTGACGCGCCACAGATAATCGCCACTGGGCATGGGCGTGAACGTTCCGTCGAGTGGAAGAATCTCGAGGCCGTGGCGGGGAAGATCGAGGTCGCGGATGATTTCCGGCCGCAGCAGAGACACGACGTACGAGCATACCGAGAATTTAAAGCCGGGGAAAACTTCTTCGGTGCAGGCCGCGCCTCCGAGAATGTGGCGGCGTTCGAGCACCAGAACTTTTTTTCCGGCGCGCGCCAGGTAGGCGGCATTGACCAGCCCGTTGTGCCCGCCGCCGATCACGATTACGTCGTACGAGTTCGCCATAAGATTTAAGCCTTCGGAGAAGAGTAGCGCCGGCGTCCCGCCGGGCAGGGCCGCCGAGGCGGCGGCGCTACGATCAGAGACCGCTGGGTAGGACGCTCCAACTGCGGAGCAGATTCGATAAGTTTGGGATAATGGAGCGCATCGCTGGATCGTTGAAGGGCAATTCTATCGGGAATGTTGGGTTTTGTCTGCAAGACTAGCGGGAAGAATTATCTAACGACGGCGACTCTGTGAAGCTAGCCAATCGTACAATTGCTTTTTCCTTGTACGGAGTTCTCTACCCGTAATCGGGAACTTCTTGTTGAGTTTATCTCGGCGTTCGGTAAACGCCCAGACTCCCGCAAAGTAAAAACCCAATCCATAGTACGGCGAACAGAAGGACGGCCATTACGCTTGGCATGGCGCGCCAGGAATCATGGAGCATGGCAGCAATCAGTGTTGCATAGATTGTCGCTAGGCAAACGCCCGCCATTCTCCCGGTGCTCTTTTGATTCATCATGGCTCAAGCTCGCCTCGTGGCCATAATCCCACGAATTCTTCGAAATTCCAAACGCGATATGCGGGTTGCTCGGATGGCAGCCTCGAGGAGGACTACGGCGTATAATCTCGCTTCGAGCTATTTCTTTTCGAGGCGACCTCCTTGCCCATTGGAACCGCATTCCACGAGCGCACCTTCCCCCTTTGCCACAGCCTGAATTACCGCGAGTGGTCGGGATATTACGCGGTCAGCGTGTATGAGGTGCATCACGAGCACGAGTACAACGCCATCCGCAATGCCGCGGCGCTGATCGATATTTCGCCGCTCTACAAGTATTTGATCACCGGCAAAGACGCGACCCGGCTGGTGAACCGCGTGATCACGCGTGACATCAACAAAGTAAAAGTGGGGCAGGTGATTTATTGCTGCTGGTGTGATGAAGAGGGCAAGGTCATCGACGATGGAACCGTTTCGCGCCTCGAGGAGAATGTTTACCGCTGGACGGCCGCCGACCCGAGCCTGCGCTGGTTCCGGCAGAATGGCCTGAACATGGATGTACAAGTCGAAGACATTTCCGAAAAAGTTGCGGCGCTGGCTTTGCAGGGGCCCACTTCGGCGAAGCTGTTGAAGTCCGTGGCCGAAGCGGATATCGCGAACCTGAAATATTTTCGCGTGACCCGCGGCAAGATTGCCGGCGTGCCGGTTGACATTTCGCGCACCGGATATACCGGCGATCTGGGCTATGAAATCTGGATGCCGTGGAACGACGCTGTGAAAGTGTGGGACGCAATCAATGAAAAGGGGCGCCAGTTCGATCTGCATGCAGCAGGCATGTTGGCGCTCGATGTGGCTCGGACCGAAGCCGGACTGTTGCTGATCGAAGTCGACTACACAAGTTCTAAAAAGGCGCTGATTGCGCGGCAGAAATTTTCTCCCTACGAATTGGGTTTCGGCAAGATGGTGCATCTCGGAAAAGAAAATTTCATCGGCAAGAAAGCACTGGAGCGCGATGCGAAGAACGGCGTACCGCGACAGTTTGTTGGAGTCGAAGTGGATTGGACCGACGTTGAGGCGCTGTACGAGCGGTACGGGCTCACTCCGGCCGCACCCAGCCAGGCTTCGCGCGTGGCGGTTCCGCTTTATGCAGGAGAGAAGCACGTCGGCAAGGCGACCACCACCAGTTGGTCGCCGATCCTGAAAAAACTGATCGCGCTCGCCAGTGTGGAAACCGAGCATTCAAAACTTGGCACACAGTTGCAGATGGAAATTACGATTGAGGCGATCCGGCTGAAGACGAATGTGAAAGTGGTACCGATGCCGTTCTTCAGTCCGGCGAGGAAGACGGCTACGCCGGTGTAACTCGCCGCCACGCCCTGCTCTGGGGATCAGCGGCGGAGGAACAAGATCCTATTCTTCCACTGCCAATTCCCGGATTCCCTTGCCAGTGCCGTCAATGCCCAGACCAACGCGCCGATATCAGAGGGCGAAATCGATTTTTCGTCCACAAAGATCAGGCCGCCGTGGGTTCGGCCTTCTTCCCCCCAAGTCTTGAGCAGCGGGGGAATCGTTCTCCGGTCGTATGTTACCAGGGTTAGACCCTGAACCGCGGCCTCTCGCAAGCAATCGTGGTCGTCTTGACCCAGGAAACGTCCGTCTTCCCACTCCGCCATGTAGCGAATCTGGAGCGACGGAGCGCGGCGGCGCAGACCCGCTGCGACCTGGGGAGAGATATGCTCATCGAGAAGGAGCTTGAGCATTGCTCTTCCCGTTTTTCTTGGGAACGAATTCGATCGCTTGCGGCAGTAATCGCTTTAGCGCCTCAAAATCCGCAGCTTCATTCTCAGCGATTGCTGCGTTGACTTCGTCTGGAAATGCTGCCGCATAGTTGACTGCCGCATAGACCTTTACTTCGGGCCATTTAAGATGCTTCGCGACAGCCGATGCATTTTTCTTATAACTGTTGACGAGCAGCATTACTTCCCATACGGCAAGCGCGCTGCCTTGAAGATAAGCCTGGCGGCCGGCAGGAGAATCGCGAAAGTCGATAAAACCAAATTCCGACCGGCGCAGGCCTTCCTCCACCAGTCGGGCGCCGGCGTCGCTGGTAGTCCACCCATGCCGGTTCGCCATGCGCTTCAGGCGGTTTCCGCTTGCCGTCGGTAGGCGCATGCTGATTACCACTGAATTGGCTGACCTCATGGATGTCCTTGTAACTGTTGTAAGCATTGTAGCATTCGCTGACAACTCAGGATAACCGGGGCTGCTCCTGGCGCAACCTCGGGCATCGTCAAGACAGACTACGGGCGGCAGTTCCTAAATATTCTCTATGTCACGGAATTCGCTCTCGATCAGCGCGGAATGTAATTGTCCAGCATCGGCACCACCGCCGAAGTAAACGGAAGAATGCGCTGCTGCGCCGCGTCCGGGGTTTCGCCAGGGAGCAGCGGAGTAACGAACCGCACCAGTGAGCCGTCGCTGCGGTTCATGCCGATCGCATCTTTCACCAGGTAAAACTTAGCCCAATATTCGCTGGCCACTCCGCGATCGTGCGCCCAGAACCAATACAAAACCAGGCGCCGCTGATCTCCTTTGGAGATAACGTAACGGTTGGCTGGAAACGGTGCGTGTCCAGGCAGCGAAAGCGTTACTCGAACGTTCTCATCTGGGTTCCATCCAGCGCCGGGTAGACAATGCTGCGGCGAGTGCGGGGTTTCTCCGGCGCGCTGGCTGGGAAAATAAGCCAGGAACAAATCGACGTAGGGCAGTTTGCCGTTGGGATCCTGGTAAATCCGTTCCATGAAGTCGCCCGGTCCCAGGACTGCGAGTGTCTGCTTATCCTGCACGATTTCAGTGCTGTCCCAATTCGACAGTTGCGCGGGAAACGAGGAGAGCGGCATGCGCTGAGGAATTACCTCGTTGCGGCTTCGCGCCTGCAAAAAAATTGCGGTGAGGGCAATCAGCGCGACCGCCAGAGTAAAATGTGGTCCGTTTGATGTTGTCGAGGTTTTCACGATTGCTCCTCTTGATCGGGCCAAATAATTCGCAAAGCGGCGTGCAGAAGGTACAGCAGCCCCAGCGACACCACAAAGATCAGCCAGCCCGAAAACTCGTGGAAAAATCCCTGGGCTTTCTCCGGATCCCAATATTGTACGAGCAATCCCGTGCCGACAATGCGCAGGCTGTTGGCCGCCACCGCGATCGGAATCGACGCCAGCGCGAGCACGGTGCGAACCGCGACCCTGCGCTCCATTAAATAGCCGTAGATAACGGCGAGCGTGGCCAGCGACATGAGCGAGCGAATTCCGCTACAGGCCTCGGCAACCTCAAGCGCCATGGCCGGCAGGATAATGACATTCCCCTCGCGCAGCACCGGCACGCCCATCCAGGGCAGCGTTGTACTGGCTACTTTCGAAGCCAACAGTTGCAGCGGGAAGGTAATCTGGTTGAACACGATGGCAGGGATGGGAATCATCAACAGAAGAAACGCCCAGGGAAACAGCAGGGCGCGCATGAAGGTCCATCCCAGAAACAAGACGATCAATCCGGCGAAGACGATCAGCAGCGAGAGCCGCGAAAGAAAAAGCTCGGCGCCCATCTGACCGACGATGAGGACGCACAATCCGAAACCCAGCACCGGCAGCCCCCACCACGAAGGTCGCGGCGTTAAGCTGGCCAGCCGCGGCCGTTCCTGCCAGACAACGAAGGCGGAAAACAACGGCACGAAAAAACCGTGAGAAAAATTAGGATCGTTCCACCATTGACCGACCAGATGAGCCAGCGTTGCATGGTACAGCCACAGCAATAGCGCCGCGATCACCGCGCTTTGCCACAGGATCGGGCGCCTGGGGCTGGCGGCGTTCCCCGAGGCGATCGACGGCTTGGGTTGAAGCACTTCGGTCACAGGCACAGTCTCTAGCATTTCCAGGGGGGATTCCCCTAGCGTATGCGAACCATTCCGAACACGCAATCTAAAATACCGCCAAAGTGACCACGCAATGCTCGGCTGAAGGAGTTTAACCCCATTGAGTTGCATATCTTCGGTTCCGGAGGGGAAATCCGATCAGGACTATTTCCCACAAGGCTGGGGAGCGTAATCCACTTTGGTTACCCTCGATTGGGTAAATACTTTCCCTTTTATGCGGGGAAGTGTAGGTTATATGGAATGGCTTTTTCTCCTCCCCGAGTCCGGCTCCGGCTTATATACTTTTGAAAACACGGCGCTAACCTTTAAGTTGGAGGTCACTGCGCCGGCAAATTGGATGGCATCTGCCGTGCTATTTCAGGCGTAGCCATGCAGCGGTATTTTAGGCTAGTGTCCCCCGGAAAAAGACTCATTGATGGATTCAATCCGCCAACGCGTAAGGAATGTGCAGGGTTCTGTGCCCAGTAACGGAGCCCAAGGCTTCGCGGGAGCGGTGAGCGCCAGTATGAGGAGCGTGGACGCGGTCATCCGCGAGGTGGCGCAGAGCGAAGTCCCGGTGTTGTTGCTGGCGGAAGCTGGTGCTGGTAAGAAGGCTACAGCGCGGCGGGTTCACGACTTATCGCGACGGCGGGGTCAGCCCTTCCGGGTGGTCTCGTGCGCCAGTCTGAAGTCAGAAAATTTTGCCGATCCGGCGTGGCAATCCGGATTGCTCAATGGCGGTACCGTTTTTCTCAAGGAACTGGCCGATCTGAGCGTCGAGGGACAGGCGTGGCTTATCCAGAGGCTGATGCAAGGCAATGCAACGGACGGACGAAGCCCCGGTCTGGCGCGGCTGATCTGCGCCAGTGCTCGCGATCTGGAAGCGGAAGTGGCTGCGAGAAATTTGCGGGAAGACCTTTATTACCGCATCAGCGGCGTCTGCCTGCGCCTGCCTCCGCTGCGGCAGCGGCGGGAAGATATTCCGATCCTGGTGGAGCATTTTTTGCGCAAGTTTGCCGAAGAGTTCCAGCGGCCCGTGCCGGTGTTGAGTGAGGAGACTCATCGCTTGTTTCAGGAATATTCCTGGCCGGGAAACGTGAGAGAGTTGGAGAATGCCGCCAAAGCCATCGTCGCCCTGGGGGATGAGGCAGTTGCGATGGGCGGCCTCCGGGCCATGCTGATGCGCGCCGATCACGGCAGCAATGGCAGCCGGGTTTCGTTGAAGCAGGCAGCTCGCGCGGCCTCTCGCGAGGCGGAGAAAGAAATCATTTTAAAGGCGCTGACCCGCACTCGCTGGAATCGGCGGCGCGCCGCGCAAGACTTGCAGATCAGCTACAAAGCTTTGCTATACAAGTTGAAACAGATGGGATGCTCCGAGTACGAAGCGTCCTAGCTCCGAGGAGAGCGCATGAAGAAAGCGATGAAGTTTGCCTGCCTTGCACTGCTGGGATTTGCGGCGCTGGGCTTGCAGGCGCAAGATGACGCTGACGCCGGTGCCGCTACGCAAGAGAAGCAGCAGCCTCAGCACGTTACGCCACCACAGCCCGAGGTTCCGCCGGATTATGTCATCGGCGCCGACGATACCTTGCACGTCTCGGTGTGGAAGGAAAACGACATGAACGCCACTTTGCCGGTGCGTCCCGACGGCAAAATCTCGCTGCCTCTGCTCAATGATGTGCAAGCGGCGGGCATGACGCCCATGCAGCTGGCGGCCTCGATCACGGAAAAGCTGAAGAAATACATCTCCGATCCGCGGGTAACCGTGACGGTAACGGCGATGAACAGCCAGAGAATCTACGTGCTGGGCGAAGTGCTGCATACCGGAGCCATGGCGCTGCTTCCGCACATGACGGTATTACAGGCGCTATCGAGCGCAGGCTTCACGCAATTTGCCAACCTGAAAGCGGTCTACCTGTTGCGTAATGAAAACGGCCAGCAGGTGAAGATGCGCTTCAATTACAAAGACGCGATTAAAGGGCGCGGCGATCAGCAAAACATCGTGCTCAAACCGGGAGATACGATTGTCGTTCCGTAATTTATTGGCGCGAGCCGCAAAAAGGAAATGCCCATGAAAAAAGGCCGAGCACTCTTGACCCTGACGCTGGCGTTGCTGGCAACCAGCGTGGCCTGGGCGCAAGACGATACCACCCCACCGCCGGCCGCCTCGCCCGCACCCGCGTTCGGGCAGGAGAACTCGGTGCCGCTGGTGACCGACAACCCGCCGATTTCGGGTCTCGATCAGCCTGGACTCGAGCCGCACGCCGCGCCGGAAAGTTTTCTGTTGACGGGGCTGCATTTCAGCGAGTCGGTCGATTCCAACGTGGGCAACAATCTGGGCAGTTCGTCGACCGGCGTCGTAACTCGCGGCATGGGCAGCCTCACGCTGCAAAAGCTCTGGAAAAATTACGACGTGGCCGTCGACTACATCGGAGGCGTGGCGGACTACGCGAACGTGGGAGTCGGCCTGGAACAATTGCAGCAGTTCGATATGGACAACCGGATTAACTGGAAGCGCGGCCAGTTGGGAATTCGCGATTCCTTCAGTTACCTGCCCGAAGGCACATTCGGATTTGGCGCTTACGGCGGAGGCTCGGCCTATAACGCGGGTTTCGGAAGCCTGGGCTCGGGAATGCTGGGGTCGGGAGCCTTCGGAGGAACGAGTAGCGCCTTCAACGGTGGAAGCGGCATTACCATTGGCGAAGTGCCGCGGCTGACGAATTTGGGCCTGGTGGATGTCGTCGAGGAACTGTCGCCCAAATCCTCTGTCACAGCTGTGGCCGGCTACGGTCTTGTCCACTTCTACGGTGATCTCAATTCCTCGGTGACTGGCGCGCCGTTAAATATCGATTTCGTCGGCAGCCGCGAAGAGACAGGTCAGGTCGCGTATGACCGCACTCTCAACGCGAAAGACCAGGTCGCAATCAGTTACGGCTACCAGGGATTTGATTTTTCCACCGTTGGGACCGCGTTCCATTCCAACGTGATTCAGCTGATGTATGGGCACCGCATCTCCGGGCGCATGGATTTTATGATCGGAGCCGGACCTCAGTTCACCCATATCGACTCCAATGCCACCGAATGCAGCTTTCTGGGAATCCCGATTGAGACTCTGCCCGGCCAATGCTTTACTGGCGAGTTCGTTACGGTCCATCAAAGCGTCAATCACATCGGCGCCGCAGGGCGCGTTTCACTTCGCTACCGTTTTCCAAAGGCTACTGTCTCCCTCAGCTACCAGCGCTTTACCACCAACGGGAACGGAGTTTTTGCCGGTTCGCTCAGCGATATTGTGCACGCCGATGCTCAGCGGCGAATCACTCGCGTCTGGGATCTGTTTTCGGATTTCGGCTATTCCAAGAACAGCCGCGTGCAACTTGCGGGTTCAACCGTCGCTGCCGATAAGTTTCAGGATGGTTATGCTGGTGTGGGCCTGCACCGCCAGTTCGGGCGCAGCCTGCGGGCATTCGCCAGCTACCAGTACAACTATTTGAGTTTCGATACCGAGTGCCCAATACCCGGAACTTCGGGCGCAGTGGGCGGCTGCAGCAACCATTCCCAGCGGAGTGTCGGTTCGATTGGATTGGATTGGACGCCCCGGCCCATCCGGCTGGATTAATTTTAGCTTGGCCCTCGAGGGCCGGCGGAGAAGGTACAGACGATGCAAAACCGCGAACTGACGATGGACGACTATCTGGCGATGTTGCGCCGCCGGGCGAAGGTGATTCTGATCCCGGCGCTGCTCGCGCCCCTGGCCGGATTTCTGGTGTCCTACGTGTTTTCTCCAAAGTACACCTCGCAGGCGCTGGTGCTGGTGGAAGCGCCCAAGATTCCCGACGCCGTGGTGCAGCAGGTATTCACCGAAGACCTGACGCAGCACATCACGACCATCGAGCAGCGCGTGTTAAGCACAGCCCGGCTGCGGCCCATGGTCGAGCGCCTCGGCCTTGCCAAGCCGGGGCAGAACATCGATGACGTCTCCGATGGGATCCGCGCCAGCATGACGATTGAACCGGTGGTCACCGATCTGGCACAGTTTTCCATGGGCAAGAAAAGGCCCGGCGGAGCCCCGGTCCCGGCGTTTTACGTGGGTTACACCGCTTCCAATGCGCGCGAGGCCCAGCAAATCTGCACCGAACTCACCTCCATGCTGCTGGAAGAAGATCTAAAAGCAAGGCAGGACGCTTCCCAGGGCACCACCATGTTCCTGACCAAGCAGGTGGAAGACGCCAAGCAGGCGCTCGACGATCTCGACAAGAAACTAGCCGCCTTCAAGAACCAGCACATGGGGCAGCTTCCCGGCGACGAAGACAACAACCTGAAAATTTTAATGGGGCTGAACTCGCAACTCGACGCCACTACTCAAAATCTGAATCGCGCCACGCAGGATAAGGCCTATACCGAGTCGATGCTGGCGCAGCAGATTTCCGCATGGAAGACCTCGCAATCCAGCAGTAATCCGCAGACTCTACAGACTCAGCTCTCACAGTTGCAAGCGCAACTGATCGATCTGGAAGCGCGTTACACCGAGGATCATCCGGATGTGATCAAGACCAAAGCGGACATCGCGCAAGTGAAAAAGAAGCTGGCGGAAGCAAACGATCCGGCGGCAACCACCGACGCCGCCAACGACAAAGGCTCGGCATCGGAACCCCCCGAAATTCGCCAACTGCGGCTGCAGATTCACCAGTACGGCGATTTGATCGCGCAAACCACGCGCGACCAGAAGAAACTTCAGCAGGAGATTTCCGTGTACCAGGGCCGCGTGGCCTCAAGTCCCGGGATCGAAGAACAGTACAAGGAACTGGCTCGCGACTACGACAATGCACAGAAGGTTTACCAGGACGACCTGGCGAAGCAAAGCACTTCGAAGATGGCGACGCAAGCTGAGCAGCAACAGCAAGGCGAGCAGATGGCATTATTGAATCCCGCCAATCTGCCCGACGCGCCAAGCTTCCCGAATCGTCCGCTGTTTGCTGGCGGAGGGTTGGGCGCGGGCCTGGTGTTGGGGATTGGTTTGGCGATTTGGCTGGAGTTCCGCGACAAATGCATCCGCACCGAAGCGGATGCTGAAGCTGCGATGGACCTCCCAGTGCTGGTTACGGTGCCGTGGGTGGTTGAGGCGGCGGAAATTGGCAACGGCAATGGCAAGGGACGCTTTTTCAATCGCAAGAAAGAACCCGAGGAGACCGCAAGAGTCTAGGTCGGTTTCGGCATAACGTAAGGCGACGAACATGTACAAAGAGTTTTACGGCCTTCGGGCCAATCCGTTTAACGTCAATCCCGATCCTCGTTATCTTTTTCTGACGCGGCATACCGAGGAGGCTTTGGCCTGCCTGACTTATGGCATCCAGAGCCGCAAGGGCTTTGTGCTGCTCACCGGCGAAGTGGGCACCGGCAAGACTACGCTCATTAACAAGCTGCTGGAATGGCTGCGCTTGCAGCAGGTCGCTACCGCCTTTGTCTTCAACTCGCGATTAAATACTCCGCAATTCCTCGATTACATGATGGCGGATTTCGGCATCCCTTGCGACTCCAAGGCCAAGAGCCAGATTCTTCTTCGTCTCTACAACTGGCTGCTCGATCGCTACCGCGCGGGCGAGACCGCAGTGCTGATCGTCGATGAAGCCCAGAACCTGAGCGATGAAGTTCTGGAAGAAATCCGCATGCTCACCAACCTCGAGACATTCACCGAAAAGTTGCTGCAGATCGTTTTGGTGGGCCAGCCCGAACTCGAGCAAAAGCTGAAGCAGCCACAACTGCGCCAGTTACGGCAAAGGCTAACGCTGCGTGCCAAGACCCATCCGCTGACCCTGGAAGAAACGAAAGCCTACATCCAACAGCGGCTGCGCATCGCCGGATCGAACGGCCAGCAGATTTTCGATCCTGAAGCCGTGGTGTCGATCCACCGTTATGCCAATGGCATTCCGCGCGTGATCAACCTATTGTGCGAGCACTGTCTTGTCAGCGCGTTCGTGGATCAGCAAAAGATCATTGCGCCCTCGGTCGTCGATGGCGTGGCTCGCGATTTCGATCTCGGAGACAACACCACGTCCGGGGCTCTGACTGCACCGCCGCCGGCGGCGGCTGGCCAGGAAAATTTTAACTTGGTAGAAGCTTTGCGGTCGCTGGCCAGCTTGGCGGATCGCTTGCGCGAAGAAGATAAGGACCTTCCGAAGGAAAGGAAATTATGAGCAGAATTCACGAAGCATTGAAAAAGGCCGAACAGGAGCGCGCGGCCGCGCAGGGAGACACGGCGCATTCCAGTCTAGCAATGCCCGAAGCGACTGAGATTCCGATGCCGTCGATGACGGAACATTCCTCCGTCGACTCCCTCCGGCCAGTCAGTGCAGGCGGCGTGCCGCTCACTTCGGCGATGCCTTCCTTCGCAAGCCCTTTCAGCCTTGACGCGTTGCTGGCTCGCTGTCCGCAAGTGCAGTGGACGCCGGACGCCAAGACCATGCTCTTTTTTAACGGCGATGACAATGCTCCCGGAACCGAGGAATTTCGCACCTTGCGCTCGCGCCTCTATCACACCCGCGAAAAAATGACGTTGAAGAAAGTTCTGGTAACCAGCGCGCTTCCCAAAGAAGGGAAGTCATTCACTTCCGCGAATCTGGCGCAAGTGTTGGTCCGCCAGCATGGAAGGCGCGTGTTGCTGATCGATGCCGACCTGCGCGGGCCGCGGCTGCACCTGATGCTGGGCACGACTTCGTCTCCCGGACTTTCAGACTATCTCCAGGGAAGCAGCGATGAATTCGCCATCATGCAACGTGGCCCCATGGAAAATCTTTTTCTGATTCCCAGCGGCAATCAGATTTCCGATCCTGCGGAGTTGGTCTCCAACGGGCGGCTCAAGACGCTTTTGCAGCGCGTGGACGCATTGTTCGATTGGATCATTATCGATTCTCCTCCAGCAGTACCGGTCTCCGACGCCAGCGTGCTGTCGAAGAGCTGCGATGGCGTGCTGATGGTAGTGCGCTCCGACGCTACGCCCACGGAAATGGCGCGCCGCGCGCGGGAAGAATTTCCCGACCAGGCGCTGGTGGGCATCGTGCTGAATGGCATGAGTCACGACACCTCTCCGTATGCGCGCTATTACTACGGGGCATACGCCAAAGGTGCCGCCGATTCCAATTCGTAGGAAATAGGGAACCGTGATCCGCCTGTTTAAAGTTTATTACCCGCTGCGCACGCTGGTTCTATTGGCGGGCGAAGCCATGATTGTCTGGATGTCGTTCCTGTTCGCGACCCTCTGGCGCAATCACGACAGTTGGCTCTTGCTCAATGTCGAAGGCGGGTCGCTGCAAGTTCTGGCGGATATTGGCCCCAAGATTCTAGTCGTCACCACTGCGGTGCTGCTGCTCTCCCACTGGCTCGATCTTTACGATGCAGCGAGTTTAGGCGCCAAGGGGGAGCATGCCTTCCGCCTGCTTTTGGTGCTGGGTTCCGTCGCTCTCGCTCTCGCCGCCCTCGGTTCCAGATTTCCCACGTTGCTTCCGGGCAACGGTTCCGCATTCTGGGGACTCGTCATCCTTACCTTCACTTTGTTTTGCTGGCGCTCGGTCTGTTCATGGATGGTCAGACAGCCCTTTCTGCGCGAGCGAGTGTATGTGTTGGGCACCGGCGACCGCGCCTTGCGGCTGGTAAACGGGTTGCGCGAGCGCTCCGCTCTGGGCGTTGAAGTAGTTGGGTGGACGGGCGACGTGGAGGGTGCCTTAACCCGCGAAAGTGTGGCTTCGCACCTGGTCGGTCTGGCGAAGGGCGCAAAAGGTGTACATCGCGTGATCGTGGCCATGCCTGACCGCCGCGGCACGCTGCCCGTGGAAGAGTTGCTTGACCTGCGCCTGGGTGGGGTAAAGGTGGAGGAAGCAACCTCGTGGCTGGAAAAGATCACCGGCAGGATCGAAGTCGAGCAGTTGTATCCCAGTTGGCTGATCTTCGCCGATGGCTTTCGCTTCAGCAGCATTTTCCGGCTGATCCGCCGACTGGTGAATTTTAGTGTGGCTCTGGTTGGACTGGTGCTCGCCCTGCCGTTGCTTCCATTCATCGCCCTGGCTGTAAAGCTGGGCTCCGCCGGCCCGGCTCTCTACAAGCAACAGCGCGTAGGCCGCGGCGGAAAAATTTTCTATTGCTACAAATTCCGCACCATGCGAATCGATGCCGAGGCAGATACGGGCGCAACCTGGGCTACCGATGACGACCCGCGCATCACCCGCGTCGGCAAGTTCCTGCGCTCTTCCCGCCTCGATGAGATTCCGCAGCTTTGGTGCGTGCTCAAGGGAGACATGCACTTTGTTGGACCGCGCCCCGAACGCCCAGAATTCGTCGAGTGGCTCAGCAAGGAGATTCCGTATTACGGTGTTCGCCATGTAGTGCGGCCGGGAATTACCGGCTGGGCGCAGGTGCAATACAAGTACGGCAACACGCTGGAGGATGCTCGCGAGAAGCTGCAATACGATCTCTTCTACATCAAGAACGCCTCACTGGGCCTGGACCTGCTGATTATGTTTCAGACCATCAAGATCGTGCTGCTGGGACGAGGCGCGCAATGAGGTGGATGTTCTGGTCTGCGTTCGCTCTTATCGCCTACACCTACGTCGGGTATCTCGCTTGGTTATGGCTGCGCGCCCGCTTGTTTCCGTGGCCGGTACGTCATTCCACCCTTGAGCCGGCGGTCTCTGTGGTGATGGTGGTACGCAATGAAGGGCTGGTGCTCGAACGCAAGCTGCAAAATCTTTTGACTTTGGATTATCCCCCGGAACAATGCCAGATTGTGGTCGTCTCCGACGGTTCTACCGATAACACGGAGCGAACCTTAAGCTCTTACGCCGCCGATCCGCGCATGCATGTGATCTTGAATCAATTGTCGCGCGGAAAGGCCAGCGGGTTGAACGACGCCATCGCGCAGGCGGCGGGTGAGGTGATTGTGTTTACCGACGCTCGCCAATCGATCGAGCCCGGCGCTATCCGTTTGCTCATGGAGAGCTTCGCCGATCCCGAGGTAGGTTGTGTTAGCGGCGCTTTAATGCTGGGCGATCCACAAGTTGGTGAAGCGGCGGAAGGCATGGGGCTTTATTGGAGAATCGAGAAGAAGATTCGCGAACTGGAGTCGGAATCCGGCTCGGTCGTCGGCGCTACTGGCGCGATTTATGCGGTGCGCCGGGAGCTGCTTTCGTCCGTGCCCGAAGGAACGATTTTGGATGACGTTTACATTCCCATGCAAGTCGTGCGCCACGGCAAACGCGTGGTTTTTGAAGCGCGCGCCCGTGCATGGGATGCCCCCGACCTCGGCAAGGACCGTGAGTTTGCGCGGAAGGTCCGCACCTTGAGCGGCAATTACCAGTTGTTGCAGTTGGCGCCATGGCTCTTGAGCGGCGAAAATCCGTTGCGCTTCGAGTTCGTGAGCCATAAATTATTGCGGTTGTTGGTGCCGTTTGCCTTGGCCGTGCTCTTGCTTGCTTCGCTTGTGTTGACTGGGCCCTTATACAGAATCGCATTCGCCCTGCAATCCGCCTTTTACGGATTGAGTTTGCTGGCGCTATTAAGATTGGCTCGGGGCCCACTGGCCAGAATGGCGGATGCGGCCTTAACTTTTGTTACGCTGAATGGTGCTGCGGCTATGGCATTCGTGAATTTTATGACCGGACGCAAGACCGTCTGGATGCGGTAGTACGCTGAAAGAACGCAGCTTGTAATCGAGAGGTAAGTTCTTAGGCTGACAATGACGAATACGTCAACAATGAGCGGAGCGGAGAACGCATAATGGCGACTACGGCAGATCGCCCCGTTCGCACTGTGCTGGCCAACGCTCCGCCGCTGAGCGAACCGTTGAAAGGCGCATTCTTCTGGTTGAGCGCTTTCTACGTGGTTTACTGCGCGCGTCCAGAGGATTGGCTGCCCGCGCTCAAATACATTCCCCTGGCGAAAATCTCCGGCGTCTTTGCGTTGCTGGCGCTCATGATAAGCGCCGGCCGATCCAAAAGAAGTTTTCGCGACCTGCCCAGAGAGGCCGTTTATCTTCTGGGTATCATGACTTTCCTGTTTATCTCCGCCATCCTGTCACCGGTGTGGAAAGGTGGCGCATTCTTCAAAGACATCGATTTTACGAAGGCACTGATCGCGTGGGCGCTGACTTTCCTGGCCATCACCAGCTTTGCGCGATTGCGCAAGATTATTTTCATCCAGTCGGCCTCAGTTGCGGTCATTGCCCTGGTCTCGCTGGTGAAGGGGCACAACACTCCGCGCCTCGAAGGCGTCATCGGCGGCATTTATTCGAATCCCAACGATCTTGCCTTCGCCATCGTGCTCTCGCTGCCCTTCTGTTTCGCTTTCCTGTTGAGCACGCGCAGCGTCGTGCGCAAAGGTCTGTGGGCTGCGGCGATGCTGGTCATGTGCACGGCCCTGTTCCTGACGGCGTCGCGGGCAGGGTTCATCAACCTGGTGGTCACCGGATGTGTTTGCCTGTGGCTTTTCGGGATCAAGGGAAAACGCATTCACCTGGTCGTTGCCGCGGCTGTGGTAGCGATCGTGCTTGGTTTTGGTGCGGGCAGGCAGCTGAAGAATCGGTTCATGGCGATTTCCGGAAATGATCTGGAAAATGGAATCGACATAAGCGCTCACGGATCCTATGAGCAGCGCCGCTACCTGATGATCGAAAGTGTGAAAACTGTTGGGCGATATCCGCTGGGCATCGGCCTGGGAAACTTTCCTAGCTACTCCGGAACCTGGCGAGAAGTTCATGTGGCCTATCTTCAGATCGCAGTCGAGGGCGGGATTGGAGCTTTCGTTCTCTACCTGATGTTTTTCGCCCGCGGCTTTGGCAATCTGCGCCAGCTTCGCCGCTTGCCCGGCTATGACGCCGATACCGGGTTGTTTGCAGGCGCGTTATACGCATCGTTAATCGGATTCGTCGTCGGGGCGTGTTTCGCTCCCGAGGCGTATCAATACTTCCCTTATTTCGCCGTCGCTTATACTTCGGTTCTGTTGGCGGTGGTCAAGGAGAAAGAATCCGGATCGGAAATTCTTCCATCCACTCCATCCCATCCGTCGCGGCGGAGGCTGCGCGGAACGGACAACTTCGCTCCGGTTCGTGGCGGCGGCGGCAAGGATCGCGCAGCCTCGGGGGTATTTACCCGATACCAGCGATGACGCCGCCAACCCCTAGTGCGAACCTTCCTCCTGAGGTGCCTCGCGGAGGCTTCCGGCGTATCGGCGCCATGCAGAAGCTCAGCTACATGGCTCGCTGGGTACCCAAGTCTTTGGTGCAGAACCTCATTCGCACTCATCCGGCAGGACGAACCCACCTGATTATTTCCCTCGCCGACCACTTCGAGCCGGCAATCGTGCCCGAAGACGGCTCGGCGCGTTCTCCCTATGACGAGCAGGAGCGCCGGCTCGAGCGGTGGTGCCGCGAATATCCGCGCCGCTTTAGTGACTACCTCGATGCGGAAGGCCGCCCCTTTGTTCACACTTATTTTTACCCGGCTGAGCAGTACGACAGGCCCTTAATCGCGCGGCTTGCCGAGCATTGCCGCGAAGGCTGGGGCGAGATTGAGGTTCACCTTCACCACGGCGTGGCCTCTCCCGACACGGCAGAAAATACCCGGCGTCAACTGATTGAATTTCGCGACCGCCTCGCCATCGATCACGGCTGCCTCTCCTATTCGAGTGTTTCCAGGCAGCCGCGCTACGCCTTTGTGCATGGCAACTTCGCTTTGGCCAACTCGAATCGTGGTTTCGCGTGCGGCGTGGATAGCGAGATGCAGGTTCTGGCCGAGACCGGTTGCTACGCCGACTTCACCTTGCCAACCGGCATTTTTCATCGTGCGCAAACCGCCAAGATCAATTCGATTTACGAGTGCGGCCTGCCCCTGAGCGAGAGGGCGCCTCATCGCACCGGCAGAGACGTTGCGCGAGGACGATCGCCGCAAACTCTTCCCCTGATCGTGCAGGGGCCTCTCCTGATGGACTTGAACCGCTCAAACGGAGGGCGGCGGTGGGGCGTGGAAAATGCTGCACTCACGGGCGCGAATCCGCCAAGCCTTCATCGCCTTAAACTCTGGAAACAGGCGGCAATCTCGGTCTACGGAAGGCCGGATTGGGTATTTATTAAGCTGCACACGCACGGAATGGACGCTCGTCACGAAGAGGCGAACCTGGGCTCCGCTATACAAGCATTTCTGCGCAACCTGGTGGAAGGTGCGGAGCAGCGAAAAGAAATTCTCCACTTTGCGTCCGCGCGCGAAATGTTCAATATCATTCTTGCGGCGTGCGATGGCAAGGATGGCAATCCGGGCGAATACCGTGACTATCACCTGAGGCGCGAACGCCCCGCGCCTCCCGTTTCTGAGCAGGATCGCAGCTCTGCCGGGGTCTTGAAAGGCTAGCGTATGTGCGGCATCGCCGGAATGGCGCAAACTCATCCCGACGGCTCAATTGACAGCGCGGCGATTCACCGCATGTGCCAGGCCATCGTGCATCGCGGACCCGATGACGAAGGCATTTTCGTGAAAGCCGGCGTCGGGCTGGGCATGCGCCGCCTCAGCATCATCGACATCGCAGGTGGGCACCAGCCAGTATTCAACGAAGACAAATCCATTTGGATCGTCTTCAACGGCGAAATCTATAACTTTCCCGAGTTGCGCTCGGAATTGCTGGCGCGAGGTCATCGCTTCTCAACCCACACTGACACCGAAGTGATCGTTCATCTTTACGAAGAGCACGGCGCAGACTGCGTTAAAAAGCTGCGAGGGATGTTTGCCTTTGCCCTTTACGATGAGCGCGCAGGCCGCCTGTTATTGGCGCGCGATCGCCTGGGTATCAAGCCGCTCCACTACGCCCTGGATAACGGAAGCTTGCTGTTTGCATCGGAGATGAGGGCAATTCTGGCGGTCCGCCCAGACCTCGCGCAAGTGGATCAAGCCGCGCTTTTGCACTACATGTATTTCGGATACATTCCCGATCCAGCGACCGCATTTCAATCGATTCGAAAATTGCCGCCGGGACATCTGTTGGAATTCGAGAAAGGGCAAATTCGACTTCGCCAATATTGGGATTTTCCCCAGTACGGTACGTACGAACCGGCGGGCGAAGAAGAGTTGCTGGAAGAACTGGAATTCCGGCTTGCAGAAGCAGTGCGAATCCGCTTGATCGCCGACGTTCCTCTCGGCGCGATGCTCAGCGGCGGAATGGACTCTTCCACGATCGTCGCGCTGATGGCAAGGGCGACATCGGAGCCAGTCAAAACGTTTTCCATTGGGTTTCGCCAGGCCGATTTTAACGAGGCGCCTTACGCGCGCATCGTGGCTCAAAAATTTGGCACCGACCACCACGAATTAATTTTAGAACCCGATATTCTCGAAACCGTCGAGATGCTCACCCGGCACATGGAAGAACCCTTTGGAGACTCTTCCATGCTGCCCACGTATTTCATTTCTTCTCTTGCGCGACAGAATGTGACAGTTGCGCTCTCGGGTGATGGCGGGGATGAAGCCTTCGCGGGATATGAGCGTTACCGCATCCATCTCGAAGACCGGTCGTACAAGTGGTTACCGCAATGGGCCGGTCCGCTCTATCGTGATTACGTCCATCCCCTGGTTCCGTACCGCATGCCCGGTCGCAATTTGGCATATAGCATTTCGTTGCCCTGGCAACGGAGGTACATTGAGGGTGTTTCATTTCAATCGTTTCAGCGAGAGATGGGCATTCTTTCCGACGAGTTTATGGCTTCGGATAGAACGCCTCTGAAGGGGTTTGAAGAATATCTCGAGAAGGCGCCGGCGGACGATCCGCTGAGCCGGGTTTTGTATCTGGACAGCAAGACTTATTTGCCCGGCGACATTCTCACCAAAGTGGATCGCATGAGCATGGCGACCTCGCTGGAAGCGCGAGTGCCGATGCTCGACCATATCTTTCTAGAGTGGGTGACGGCGCTCAAGCCCAAGTGGAAAATGGGCAACGGTTCGCAAAAGTTTATTCTCAAGAAGCTCGCGCTTCGGTTGGGGGTCCCCAGCGAAGTGCTGAACCGTCCCAAGCAAGGCTTCGCCCTGCCGCTCGGCCATTGGATGCGCAACGAATTGAAAGATCTGGTGCAAACGACGCTGCTCGACACCCAAACCGAGAACCGCGGCTATTTCAAAGCCCGCGGTGTAAAGCGCATGCTCGACGAGCATTTCCATGGGCGCCGCGATCACTCGGCACGGCTCTGGCGGTTGCTGATGTTTGAGTTGTGGCACCGGAACTTCCTGGAAAAAGTTGGTGCGGCCGATGCTACGCGACCCTCGCCCGCCGCCTACCTCGGAGTAAGTGCGCGTTGACTGCACTTTCTTCCCATGCCGGCTCAGAGGTGCGCGAGAAGAAAAACCCGGCTAGTCGGCTTAGAGTGGCAATCGTCGGACCCTCGGGAAATTACGTTGGCGGCCAATCCGTTCAGGTGGAATTGCTGCTGCGCCATTGGCAAGATGATGCCGATGTAGACGCCGTTTTTATTCCTGTCGATCCACCTTTCCCTTCGTTTTTGCGCTGGGTGAATCGAATCCCATTTCTTCGTACGTTGGTCCGCCAGCCTTTTTATCTGCTCAAACTTTGGCGCGGGCTGGGCGAAGCGGATATCGCGCATATCTTTTCCGCGTCGTACTGGTCATTCCTGCTCGCACCCGCTCCCGCGCTGTGGATCGCCCATCTGAGGGGGAAGAAAGCCATCATCCACTATCACAGTGGAGAAGCGCGCGATCACTTGCAGCGCTTCCCCAGTGCGCGAGCCACTCTTGCGAAGACCGATAAGCTGGTTGTGCCTTCCGAGTATTTGGTTCGTGTCTTCCAGGAGTTTAACCTTGAAGCGCATGCCATCCCGAACATCGTCGACATGAGTCAATTTTCCTTTCGCGAGCGCAGGCCGCTGCGTCCGCATCTGATCTGCACGCGAGGATTTCACGCTTACTACGCCATTGATGTCGTCGTGCGCGCGTTTGCAGAAGTGCAAAAGCAAATTCCGGAGGCGCGCCTCGATCTGCTCGGCGGCGGACCCACCGAGGGCGAAATCCGAGCGCTGGTGCGGGATTTGAAACTTGCCGGAGTTAACTTTACCGGAGTCGCATCACGAAACGAGATTGGCCATTTTTACGACCAGGCGGATATTTTTATCAACGCGTCCTGCCTCGACAATATGCCGGTTTCCATATTGGAGGCGTTCGCCTGCGGAACTCCGGTTGTCAGCACCGCGGCGGAGAGCATTGCATATCTGGTCGAGGACGGCAGCACGGGATTGCTTTCTAAGGTAGGAGATGCGCAGGCCCTGGCCGCGAATGTATTGCGTCTTCTGCGCGAGCCCGATCTCGCCGCAAAGTTGGCATCACAGGCATACGCGGCATCGCAAGCCTACCGCTGGCTAGCGGTACGAGAGCAGTGGCTGGAGGTCTATCGCTTGCTGACGCCACGAGAAAAGCATGCTCGCGAACTGACAGCGACGAAGTAACCGGACTGATAACTCCGGACCACATTGCTTCCAGCACTCGCTACTTTAGCTCGACAATAAAAACGTCAGTCCGATATTGCTTGCCATTCGGGGTTCGTCCCAACTGATCTTCCCAGTCTGACGTGAACATGAAGAAGCGGCCATCCGGAGAAACATTGCCGCGCGGCGTCGACCAGAAACCATTGCGCGCGCTGCTGTACGTGTGAGCGAACCGCCAGACTTTTGAGGCCTTCCCATCAGTCTCAGCACAGTCGATTTCGTTGTCCCATGGCCCGGTTACAAGCGGAGCCGCTCCGGGCGCCTCGGGATTGGTCGGGCGGTATGTAGAAAAGCAGACCGGCGTCGAATCGTTCGCATCCACGTTGTTCCACGAATAATGCGAGTCGTACCAAAACCCATTTGCCCGCTCTAGTCCACTGATGAGGGGCGTCGATTCATCGAGATGACTCAGCGGCCGGATCCTCAGGTCCAAAGGATGTAGTCCGCCCGATGGACCGATGATGTGTGAGTACCCGAGAACGTGGTGGCCCCCGCACTCTGCGGGGCAAAAATTCACGGTCATGCTGTCGATATTCCAAACTGCCCATCCGTGGCCGATTCCGCCGCCTCCGCGCGTTACATACACAAACTTGCCGGACTTCGATATGCGAGCATTGTGAATCGAAAAGCGGTCGGAAGCGGAGATGGTTCCTTTCGGGCCCCACTGTCCGCCGACTTCCCCCGTTTGCGTGTTATACCACCGGCAGCCCTGCGTGCGGTCATAGATATAAACCAGATAATCCTTGTCCTGTTGCGGTCCCAGCACCGTCATGAATCGATTGTCGTCCGCGCTCACTCCAATCACGCTGCCCAAATCATTCGACGCAAGTTTCACGCACTTCGAAGGCTCGTTAACCTCCGTTGCGCGCCCGCTCTGCGCGTCGTATTGCTGAAACATTCGCTGCCGGCGATTGAAACCAAACAAGAGGTTCGGTTGCTGAAAACTGAACTGCGGCTCACCTCCCAGCCCCACCGTCGGGGTTCCAATCGGCTCCGCCTTCATCGCATCGGGGTCGAAGCGGTACAGCAAAATCGATCCCCCCGACGTGGTGACGTAGAACATTGTGCTGTTCTTATTCCACGGATTCTGTTCGGCGGATGATGGCGTGAAAAGAGGACGCCCCGGACCATTCCGATCGGAAGTGCCGTCGGTAACCCGCAAAATCCGAGAACCAAATGATGGATCTTGAATGATAGATCCAGCGGGGCCCAGCGCAGGCGGCTTGTCTGGATAAGGCTCAGTGCGCCGGTCGCTACGCGCGCAGTATTGCGGCGGCCCGCAATTGGCACTGCCAGAGTGCTGTGCGCCGCCGTTAGGGGCAGTTTGTGCGAAAATACAGCCCGCGCCAAGAGCTAAAATCGTGAACCACTGGAAGAGCGTTTTCATACAATAGAGTGCCGTAACAAAGCGAAAGAACTCACTCGTCGATTTCCAGCGCTGACAAGCTTGCCAGCCTTCCGAGTGGAGTGTTCAATTTGAGCCACTGCTTCGAGCTTAGCAAATTTGGGTATACCTGCTTCAGCCAGCGTTCCCGAATACTGGCCCGGCGGTTGCTTTCTCCGACAGTCAACTCATAGCCGAAATCTTGCAGGCTGGCGCCGATGATGGTTTCCAGCGACGCGATCTCCACCTTCGAGAGTTTCTCTTTCCAGCGGGCAACGGGATTCTGCGTTTCTTTTTCATCGCCCCGGAAAGATGAATTCGATTCGCGCAATCTTCCAAGGCCGGTTTTTTGTATGCGATCGTAATCCAAGTCATGATCGATAAACCCGCCAAGTTTCGCCAATACTTTACGCGGCTGCGCGACCAATTTTTCGTAATGGATTTCGATGTAGTCTTCGGCGAACACGCGACCCGAGCGGCGGCCGTTATGCACCATCCAATCCCAATACAGTGCAGTCTCGATCAAGCTTCGCTGCTTTCGATTCCACGGAAAAGGGCGAAAGCCGCCCATCTTCATCAACGATAGAGCGATGTCTCGCCCGTCCCGGATAATATGCACGAACAGAGCGTCCGGGATCTCGCGCTTAATTCTCGCTACATGCAGGACACTGTCTGGATCGTATAGAGCCCATCGCTGTGCACCTCCGGCGGTCGCAATCTCGTCCATGACAATGCGGATGAAGTCGCCGCCATTGCGGCATTCCGAGAGCAATTTCGCAGAGATCGCTCCGGCGTCCAGGCCGGTGCGCTCAAAGCTTTTCGTTTTCAGCCACGTCGAAACCGTATTCTCGCGCTGGTGAACATTGTCCAGAGAACCGAAATGCGGAATCAGAATTTCATACACGGGAAGATATCCGCGATAGATGGCAAACCCGCCGGCAGATAACAAATTGTCGTAAAGAAGATTGGTGCCAGACCGGTGGCAGCCCATCACAAAGACCGGTCGCCGCTTTCGTTCCGCTGGGGTCATGGTTATCTTCTTACGCTCATCGTTCATCTTTGCCATGCAGTCCTCACTGCTCGGCCTGCCCAACCTGTCCCGATACGAATCGTGAAAAGCGATCTTTTAGCTGGATTCCAAAGGATTCCCGTGTCAACACGAACCAGCCAACTCCCACCCCATAAGCGGCGATGCCTGCCGTTAGATTCAAGACCAGTTGAGGATACCGATGCGCGTAGTATCTGTGCTGCATCAAGATCAGCACTCCAATCATGGGGGCGGTGAGCAGCGCCGGATAAAAATAACATTCGTAGACGAACCTTCGGACCGAAATCCCCAACTGGCGGCACATGTGGCGAGGCAGGAAAAATAACGCCGTGCATGCAAGAGGAATCGCGGTTCCGATTGCATCGCCAACAATGCCCAGGGGCCGAACCAAAAAGATGCTTAGAGCCACGTTGGAGACGCCTTCCATGAGCGCGACGTAGGCCAGAGCCTTATGCAGGCTCATTCCGAACAACATTCGATTCGAGGTCGATTGTGCTTGATAAATCGTGGAAGGAATCAGAAGAATCAGCAAAACCGGGTAGCTGGTGATCACATAACGCGCGCCCATCCAGGCCTCGATTACCGACTTTCCCATGATGATCAGAGCGACCGCCATGGGAAACATGACCAGCGCGCAGGCCCGGTTCCCGGTGATGAAAATTCTACGCAATTGTTTGAAGTCGCCGGTGGCGTGGAAATGGCTCGACATCGGAGTAAAAATCTGCGCCAGGCTGCTCACTACTTCGCCAGCGTAATCGACCAGGCGTGCTCCGATCGAAAAGTGCGTGATCGCTGCGGCGGAAAGAAAGCTCCCGATGATCACGGCATCGGACTTGAACCGCATCCGCGCGGCCACGATGATCATGAAGGTGACGGAGCCGTAATTAGCTACCTGGCGCAGCGACCCGCGGTCCACATACTTCCATCCGTAGGGAATCGTCAGCAGGCGCTGCGCAATCACAGCCCGAACCGCTGCCGTAATCAGCGGCAAGGTTACGGTTATCAAAGCGACGCTCAGCAATCCCAGGCCGTGGCGCAGAACGTAGATGATAAGGACCGCTCGCACCAGCGTTCCCACAATGTTGGTCCAGTTCATCAGGTAGAAGCGCTGCAAGCCCTCGAGAATTCCTCCCGACACTCCCAGCGGAAAGCCCAGCGCCAGCGAATACCCGACCATGAGAAAAAGAAGTCGAGCGTCTCGCAGAAAAGCGGGCGGAACGTGGAACAGTCGTCCCACATAGAAAGCCCCCAGTGTGGTGGGAATCACTAACAGCACGCCCACACAGGTGTAGGTAAACAGGCTGGTGTTCACCAGTTTCGCGAGTTCGTCTTTTTCGCCGGTCGCCTGGAACTTGGAAACGTAACGCACCAGCGACGAGCGAATTCCAAAATCAAAAATGCCGTAATAGCCCGTCAAGGAAAAGATCAAAAGCCATAAGCCAAAGGCGTCGTCGCCGAGATGATGCAGAATAAACGGGGAAAGGAAAAAGCCGACCGCGATGTTTACCGCCAGGCCGCCCCAACTGGTCGCAACATTCTTAAGAGACCGGATCGCTAGACTCATTTTGCCTGGATCCGTTCCCGCGGAAAGCTCCACAAAAAGCCAGGTGTGCCGAATCTCGGTGCCGTCAGGAACATCCGTTTCAGGTTGTCACAAAGCGCAGGTGATGTCCAGATCACCATTCGCAGCAGCATGTTAGAATCGCCGCACTCCGCGCCAATTTTGTCGCCCGACTGGCCGGCCTGAAAGGCAATCCCCGGAATGCGTTCTTCGACTATGCGCTTTTTTCGCGGTGCAGCGTGGCTGTCCGGGGGGCTGGCGTTTCTCGCGCTGTGTTTAATGGCTTGGGGCGGAAGCCTGTTGATCGCGGCGGACCCGCTGCCTCACCATGTGGATGCGGCAATCGTGTTACAGGGGTCGATGATCGCGGAGAAAGCCCGCCTGGGCGCTGCCATCGACCTATTCCGGCGAGGCATTGCCGACCGAGTTCTGCTTAGCGTCCCGAAGGAGGGGTACTGGGGCCAGACAATTCCGCCGGTCGCCCGCGCCTACATCGAGCGGACCTTTGGCAATGATTTGGCGGCTCGAATCGATTTTTGTGAAACCAGCGAAGAAGTGAACTCCACCGCCCAGGAGGTTCAATCGCTGCTCCCGTGCATCCGTGACCATCATTGGAATGCGATCGCGGTTGTGACTTCGAGCTATCATACTCGCCGGGCTGGAATCATCTGGAGGCGGGGTCTAAAGAATGATCCTGGAATTCGCCTATGGATCGACGCAATTGCTGACCCTGAGTTCCAACAGCCGTGGTGGCGCTACCGCCAGTCTGCCAAGATCTGGCTCTCAGAAGTTACGAAGTTAATTTGGACGGTCCTCGGAGGGCGTTAGAGCATTCCAATCTCAACGCGCCATCTTTCGCCCTCTGACCCCAATCGGATCGTTGCCTACTGTTAGATTTTCCAATCCGCCGCTTTCAAACCACCGGAAGACCTGCTCATACGTATGTTTGGACTGGTACTTCGGCGAGTACCAATCCAGAGTGTCCAGCACTCGAGTCTCTGCGTCGCGATGGCGGTTCACCGGAAAAACGTGATGGACCACTCCCGCTACAGGCTCGCCGACAACAGGCACTACGCGCAAACCACGGTCGAGCCAGTAAAAAAACGGCACCGCCACGCGAAAAAAACTATGCAACGCTCGCGGCGACATGCGATGCGTGACTTTGCGGTACTGATCGCTGAAGCGGAACCACTTGTTATAACCGCTATACAGCCAGACCGCGAGCATTCCTCCCGGCTTCAAATATTGCGGCAGAACCTTAACCGCCGCTTCGCAATCCGGCGTGTGATGCAACACGCCCATGCTGTAAATACAATCGAAAGATTCGGGCGCGAAGGGAAGTGAAAATACATCGGCCTGCAGCGCGACGAAATCACGATCCGCAAGATTCTTGGCGGCAACTTCGGCGGCCGCGCTCAAGTCAATGCCGACCACGCGCGCGCCCCAGCGTGTAGCGACCTCGGCGAACCTGCCCATGCCGCAGCCAACGTCCAATACCAGTTTTCCCGCGAAGTCTTCCGGTTTCACCCCGACCTTGCGGATAAAATCCTGTTCCGAAAGGTTCTTGTTCTCGTTGTCGAGTTGCGTCCGCTGAAAACTGTGCCACTGGTATCCGAAGCTGTCGGCGTAATTGTTTTCACCGGCGAAACGGAAAACCCCGCGAACCTTGGGATAGCGTTGGCCGCAGGCTGTGCAACTCAACACCTCATCCGAGCCGGTCAGAGGTGCTTTGCATGCCGGGCAGCGGAGCAAAGTGAGCAGGTCGGGGTTCAGTGCGAGCGGGGTCAATTCCCATCCTCCGCACAGGGAACGGCGCACCCAGGCAATAAAAGTGGCAAAGCTGGCATCACGTTGTTAGGTTACCGCAAAATCGCAGCGCTGGGGCAGGGGATGGAACACTCGAAAGTAACTCGATCATGCCGGATGCCGGGGCAGAAATTCAGATTGAGTATTTCGCCTTGGCGAGAGTGGTTGTTCGGAGCCAATGGTATCATCGTGCTCGAATGAGTCGATTCGGCGTCGAATCTTGCTTGTGAAGCCTCCTTCTACAGTTTCTGCCTGTGAACGTCCGCGCTGCCGCCTCGGTTTCGAGTGTTGCCGCTTCGGAGCGCCACATGAGTAAAGCGGCTCTTCGCGCGCTGCATGCCTCCGGCATTTTCTCCGTAACGCGGGCGCTCACCGCGGGGATGGCCAGGATTCTGATGTATCACAACTTTTCCGGCCCGGGCGGAGCCGATCCCGACTTCCTGAATACGGAGGGAATCCGCCGGCAGTTCACCTACCTGCGCCAACACTTTCAAGTCATACCTCTATCGCAACTGGCCGAGCAACTGGCCTCCCGCCGCAAACTCGACCGGCTCACGGTGGCGCTCACCATCGACGATGGCCGCCGCAACTGTTATGAATTCTTCTTCCCGTTGCTGAAAGAATTTAACCTGCCCGCAACCTTCTTCGTAGTGAGTTCGTTCATTCGCGGCGAAGAATGGATCTGGACCGACAAAGTAATGTGGTTGAGCGAGCAACCCAATCGGCCGCAAGAGCTGTCGCATGGCGCCCTGGCCGCCACTTTCCAATCGCTGAATCGAATTCGCCCCGAAGATCGCAAGGCCCGGATCGAAGCTCTTGCGAAAAGTATGGGCGTCAGCGTCCCGCAGTCGGCTCCGGCGAAGTATGCGCCCTGTTCCTGGAACGAACTTCGGGAGATGTCGGACTCCGGCCTGATGGAGATCGGTTCGCACACCGTTACTCATCCGATCCTATCGAGCATTACCGACGAAGAATCATGGAATGAGTTGACCCAGTCGCGGGCTCAAATCGAGGAAGGCGTCGGGCGAAGCGTGGCGTCTTTCTGTTTTCCCAACGGCATGCCCGGCGATTTCCGTCCAAGCCAGGTGCAGCAGGTGGAGCGGGCAGGCTACGCTTGTTCGGTGATCGCAGATTTCGGCATGGTCACGACTGCCAGCGATCCTTACCGCCTGCCGCGCATTGGCGTGTCGCGGAAGTCCAGCGAACAAGAGTTCGCAAAGTATCTGGATGGATTTGCGTATTACCAGGAAAGGATATTGGGCTGAGGAATCATGTCGGGCCGAATGCCCCACGAAGCAGGACGATGCGAGGTGGACTCGACGGGAGGAAAGCGGGCCCTGATTTAAAAAGAGAGACCCACCGATTCTGTTATAAAATGGCAGCCGACCTGAATTTGGCCAAGCCCCCATCACCATTTGCCGCGGCTTACTCTATTCAAACAAAGACAGGTCTTACGAACGCAGGTTGCCGGAATCGTAGCACGGGCCCCGGGGATGAATTTATGGCCTTCGAAAGGTTGTCGGAGCGTGATCGCGTCGAAGTCGAGCGGAGCGCGGCAGAAGCTCGCGGAGTAGTGCTGGCACCCGTTGATATCGACCGCTATTTGGATCCCCCCGCCGACACTCCCTACGCACTGGAATATGCTTTCCATGTTCTGGGTGACGTTGTCGGGGAAACGGTTCTCGATCTAGGTTGTGGGTCCGGGGAGAACCTGGTGCCGCTGGCACGGCGAGGTGCCCGCGCCATCGGCATCGACGTTTCGCCGGAGCTGATTGATCTTTCGCGCCGGCGACTGAACTCCTACGGGCTTGAGGCAAGCCTTCGCGTAGGCTCCGCATATGCGACCGAATTGCCGGCTGGTTCAGTGGATGTGGTGTTCTCGATGGCCCTGCTTCACCATCTCGATCTGCCCTCCGCGCGATCCGAAGTAGACCGGATTTTACGTCCGGGCGGATTGTTCATCATCCGCGAACCGGTTCGCTTCTCCCGGGCTATGAACTTTCTGCGCCGGCTTTTTCCGGCGCCGGAGGCTGACATCTCCGACTATGAGCATCCTATGACGGCCTCCGAGCTCGCGATTGTAACGCAGGGATTCACCATAGTGGCAGAGAGGAGCTTCCGGCTGCCTCTTGTTCCGTTAGCTAGGAAACTCAAGCTTCCCAGCAGACACGTGTGGAGGGCGGACCGGTGGTTGCTCAATCACTTCTCCGGTCTCCAGCACTTCGCGACGATCAAGGTCATGAGCCTGCGGAAATGACCCGCGCCGGCTCCGGACTATCAGATCCGCCCCTACTGTAGTTGCACCACGAAAACGTCGCCGCGGCAATTCGTTCCGATGGTGCACGACGACGCTCCCGATTCAGACCCAAGTTTCCCCATCCAGTCGGAAGAGAAGAGGAAGAACTTTCCGTCCTGAGACACGCTTCCAATCGCGTATTCCGTGCTGAACCGTTGCGATTTTGTGGTGATGAAGGTGTGCGCGAACCGGCTGATTTTTCCGCCTCCATCCGCGGCGACGGCAATAATCTCGTTGTACCATGGTGCGGGAAAGGGTGTCGTGCTGCTCCAAGTAGAAGAAAGCAATGGCAAGGTGTCATCCGGATCGACATTGTTCCAGGATTGATGCTGATCGAGGGGCGCAGCGATTCCAGCCGGGAAGGCGCTGAAAAGGTTGCCGGCAGAAGTCGCTGGCGAATACAAGCGAATCACCTGATTCGCGATTGGCGAATTATCATTATTGACCCAATGGCTGTAACCTTCCGTCCAGTGGCCGCCGCATTGTCCCGCTTCGCCGCAATTATTCACCGTCGTCGTCCCAATCTGCCAGAAGTACGGGTCGTCATTGCAAACCGAAGAGAGACATGTGGTTCGAGCGATCACCATCCAGTTTCCGTCCTTCGACAACTTCACGTTGTGAATGGTCCAGCGATCGGGAATGTTGATCGTCCCTTTAGTTCCCCAATCTCCGCCAACCTGGCCGGTTTGCGTATTCAGAATGCTGCAACCGCTGCCCACTTTGTAGGCCACAACGTAGACGCCGGTGCCCTGAATGCCGGTGTTGGAATAAGCCATGCCGAAAACCGTGTCGTTGCCGCTGACTCCGCCCTCAGTGCTCCACACTACTGTGAATCCCGCGGGCAAGCAATTCGCACTGGTGGTGAAGTCGTAAAACAATTGCGGCAAAGGCGCGATGTTGCGGTCGGTAAAATCGTAAGTCCGGATGGTGGTCCCGCCAAAGGTGAAGAAGAGATTCGGATTGACCCGGCTCCATTCTCCGCTCGAGGTAATCATCATGCCGTTGGTGCTGGGAAAGCTCGAGACATACATTCGCGAGGCCTGCATGGTAGCAGGGTTGAAGGTATAGGGCAATGTGTTTTCGCCGGTATCCTGCACCGCGAATAATGTGGAATCCAAGTTCCAGACGTTGATGTCCGCACTGCCGCTACCGGAAGAAACGTAGGTGCGGTTGACGAAGGTTGAATAGGGATTGGTGTGAGCGTCGGTGATGCGCACGATGTGATTATTGAAGTCAGGGTCGGTGACAATGGTATTTGCGCCCACAAGATTTCCCACGCTGGGTGGCGTCGACGGCAGCTGTGCGATATTCAGATCGCTTCGCGAACAGCCGTACGCCGGAGGTCCGCAGTTTCCGTTCCCGTTCGAGGTAGAAACAGAGAGAGAAAGATTTTGCTGTGCCGTGTGGCTGGCGGAGTCGGTGCTGTTAACCACGAAGTTAAATGTTCCAGCTTGTGTCGCTGCTCCGGAAAGCGCCCCGCTACCGGCTGAAAGCTGAAGTCCGGCCGGCAACGATCCCGAGGCGATTTTCCACTGGTAAGGCGGCACTCCGCCAGTTGCCAGCAATGGCGCTGAGTACGGGCTCGACTCGACCGCGGGAGGTATGCTTAAAGTCGTAATTGCGAATGCCGTACTGTTCCCACTACCGCTGCCGCTGCCGCTATTAGTAACCGTGACGCCTGTACTGGCTTGTAACGAGCTCAGCGCGGCGCTGCTGGCCGTAACCGTGATCGAGGTCACGCTGGAATCGCCTGGAACCGTTAACAGGCCCGCGGATGAGATGCTTCCAGCGCTGCTCGACCAGTTCACCGCCGTTTGGCTGGTGTTGCTAATGGCGGCGACGAACTGCACCGTCCCGCCGCGCACCACCGAGACATTCCTCGGCGAGAGCTGGATGAAGACGCAACCGGGGCAATCGTCCTTCGAGGGTAGAACGGGTACCGGAATATGGGCAGACGACACGCCCGATGAGCCAGTGGGGGATGCCGCGGAAGCCGACTGCATCGTATTGCAGCCCGCACCAATGAGAGACAGCCCTGCTGCCAACAATAGCCACAGCCCTGCCGCTAGGCTTCTCTTCGGACGGTACTGTTCTTCGACGACGGCGCGTTTCTTACGTTGCATTCACTTTCCCTCGGGAAAAAAATTTGGAGGACCAAGGGTTCAAGTCCGTGAGGAGACTTTAACCAGAGATGTGCGTGCAGGACAGATTCCAGAAGGCATGGCCCCACGGGACACACTTGTGCATTGCGCATGACCGTTGGGTCATGGCCAAGCGTGTGCACTGAAGTTTGGGGTTTTCGCCTCGGGAAAATCTCTTTCGGAAGTTAGCCTGCTTGGCGGGTGCTTTTGCGTATCACATCTTGCAGCGTGGCGGCGAAGCTCTCCGACACTTTACGCCAGCTATATTTCTCTTCCACCATCGCTCTCGCCGCCGTTCCCATGCGCGTGCGCCGTTCAGGATCGTTCAGCAAGCCCACGACTGCTGCAGCGAAATCCGCTGGCGAATCGGCCAGAACGAGATTTTCATCGGATTTTACCGGCAATCCTTCCGCTCCGATCGTGGTTGAAACGGTCGCCTTCGCCATTGCCATGGCTTCAAATATTTTCAGCCGGGTCCCGCCTCCGATGCGCAGAGGCACGATGCAAACCGCTGCGCGTGCGAGGTATGGCCGGATGTCGTCGACCCAGCCTGTGAGTCGAATACTTTTTTCATTTTCGGCCATCGCCTGCAACTTTGCCGAGGGTTTTCGCCCTACGACCTCAAGCAAAACTTCAGGGCAGCGACCTTTGATTAGAGGCAGTATTTCTTCGGCGAAATAGAAAATTGCGTCTTCGTTCGGAAGCCAATCCATCGAACCCGTGAATACGAGCGAGTTTGGGACCTCCGCGAGTAGGGCAGGCCGGAAATAATTTACGTCCACCCCGGTAGAAATTACCGTGAGTTTCTTTCGATCAACGAAAGCCGCAAACGCATCGCGGTCGTTCTCGGAAACTGTCAAGACATGATCGGCAAGGCGCAGGTACTTGCGTTCCGCCGCCTCCATCTTTCGCCATTCGTACCCGGAGATCGCCTTCCACACTGGATTCGTCGCAACCTGGTAGTGCCGCTTCCAGATCGTAGCTTCCACGTTGTGAGTGAACACTACTTTCGGGGTATCGCAATCCCACGGAATGATGCCAGCCGGTGTAACAAAATCGCAGAGGATGACGTCGTAGGTCTCCTCCTCCAGCAGCGCGCGCAACTTTCGACCCACGGAAGCGCGACAGAATTTCGTGATGCCGTAGGGTTCCGAGGAGAGTAGTCGGAGGGCATAGTCGCGCATCTCCGCCATACTTTTTGGTGCGGGAAGATCCAGCGGAACGCAAACAACACGCTCGAAAACGTCCTTTAAGCCGGGATGCAGGTCGTTTTCGTGCGCGCCATGAAAAGAAAAAAACGTTACCGAATGCTGCCGTGCCAGCTCGCGCAAAATGTTATAGCTTCGGATTTTTCCGCCGGTATCAACCGGAACCAGTCCGCCAGCCTTTACCCACAGAATTTTCATGGCAAGGGGGTTTTACCAGCAGATGCCTTCATATTCGCCGGAAGTCGCGGGCCGCCGCTTGTGCTCCAGATTCACCAGATCGATCACCATGTGCTCCGGACTGAGGTTCTTGCGCAACTGAGCTTCATCCAGTCCGCGGGTGGCGATGACGACCACTTCAGCATTGGCGACCACGTCTGCAAAGTCGGTCGAAAGCAACGAGCCAATATGCGGAATCACTTCTTCAATGTACTGCCGGTTGGAGCCGATTAACCGTCCCAGCGACACATTGTCATCCCAAATCCGCACCTGGCGGCCTTCTCCGAGCAGGCGTTTCACCAGTTGCACCTGCGGGCTCTCACGCAGATCGTCAGTAGCCGCCTTGAAGCTGAGGCCCAGCATCGCGATTTTCTTCTTTCCCGATTCGAGCACCATTTCAACCGCGCGCTCGAGGTGCTCTTCGTTGCTCGGCAGAATCGACTGGAACAGCGGCAGGTTCAGGTCCAATTCTTTGGCGCGGTAATTCAGGGCGCGCACATCCTTAGGCAGGCAGGATCCGCCAAACGCAAACCCCGGTTTCAGATAAGTCGGAGAAATATTCAGCTTGGTATCGGATGTGAAAATCTCGGCCACGGATTCCGCGTCAACCCCCAACTCCTTCGCCAAAGTGCCGACTTCATTGGCGAAAGAAACTTTCACGGCATGCCATGCGTTGCAAACGTATTTCACCATTTCCGCTGAACGAAAAGAGGTCTCGAAAATTCTGCCTGGAGCCCACCGATAGATTTCGCGCAAGGCCCCGCTGTGCTTCGAGTCGCCCGCACCGATCACGGTCATGGAGGGCTCGAGAAAATCCGCGACCGCCGTGCCCTCGCGCATGAACTCGGGATTCACGCAGACCCCAAAATCCGCCCCCAGCTTTTTGCCGCTGGAACTCTCCAGCGCCGGAACTACGATCGTTTCTGCGGTCCCAGGTAATACGGTGCTGCGCAGCACAACCAGATGGAACGCATTTTTCTTTTTGAGAGCCTTGCCGATTTCCCGGCAAACCGGCTCAATATGGCCCAGATCAAGTTTTCCATTCCGCAGGCTTGGAGTTCCCACGCATAGAAAAGAAATCTCGCTATTGAGAACCGCTTCTTCGGAGTTCGACGTTGCATGCAGCCGGTTGCCGGCATGGCTTTCGGCGATCAGTTCGCCCACCCGCGGCTCAACCACCGGGCTGCGCCCTGCCTGCATGGCTTCCACCTTTGAGGGACTGAGATCAACGCCAATCAGGTTGTGGCCTTTGTGCGCGAGGCACGCGGCGGTAACCGTTCCTACGTAGCCCAGCCCGAAAACGCTAATCGATGAACTCATATGGAGGAACTCATGCGAATTAAAGTACCCAGAATTCTCAATTTGCCGGATTGATGGCTACAGTTTGAGATCAAAAGAAGCCTTCGGCCGCAGCTTCCAGTGATTTCGCATGCTCCAGCCGATTAAGACTCCAGATAGTATTTAAACATGCGCCGCGCGGTTTTCGCCGTGGCGGGAAGCACGGCGGTAACTAAGTTCCGGCCACAGGTGGCATTATGCTGGAGACGGGTGACTGCAACCTATAAAACTTCGAATGTTCCAGTCCCGTCGAGCCCGCCGCAAACTCTCGCGTCGCCGCGGCCCGCACGGAAAGTCTTTTACCTTTTGGACTCACTCAATGTCGGTGGAACTGAGACCCAAGCCGTGGAACTGGCGCGTAGAATCTCAACCGCCGGATACGACGTGACTTTGGGCTGCCTGCGTGCGCAGGGCCCGTTGCTGCAAAAGCTTCAAGGGACTGACGTCGAGGTTAAAGAATTTCATCCTCAGGGCGGCATCGACAGCCCGTCCGGCCTTTACCAGATGTTGCGGCTGAGCTGGTTTCTGAGACGCGAGAGGTTCGATATCGTGCATACCCACGATTTATGGTCCAACTTGCTCGGCGTTCCCGCGGCGCGGCTTGCTGGAGTGCCGGCAATCGTCTCCAGCCGGCGCGATCTGGCGCATTTCGATTGGTATCAGGGCAAGCGCAGGGTCTGGTTGCGGCGCGTTCAAAATCTGTCGGGCGCGGTGCTGGCGAATGCCACACCCATACGAGAGGCGCTGATCGCCGAAGACGGTTTCGCGCCCGAGAAGGTCCGGGTGATCCATAACGGCGTTGACATCGAGAAGTTTCAAGTTCCTCGCGACCGCGATCGCCTGTTTCCCGGAGTAGGCGACGCCAAACTGATTGTGCTCGTCGGCAACATGCACACCGACGTGAAAGGCCATCCCTGGTTGATCGAGGCTGCAAATGCCGTAGTCCGGGAGTTTTCATTGGCGCGCTTTGTCCTGGTTGGCGAGGGAGAGCAACGCGCCGCTTTCGAAAAGCAAGTCGCAACCTTGGGGTTGGAGCGAAATTTTCTGTTCTTGGGTCACCGCTCCGATGTTGCGGAAATTATTGCCTGCTGCGACATCGCCGCGCTCCCTTCCAGAGCGGAAGGCTTGTCCAATGCCGTGCTCGAGTACATGGCCGCTGGCTTGCCGGTTATCGCGAGCCGGGTCGGCGGAAATGCGGAACTGGTTCAGGATGGCGTCACCGGCTTGCTCGTGCCTCCGGAAGATTCGCCGGCACTCGCAGCTGGGCTGATCCGGTTGTTGCGTGACCCTGCGCTGGCGCGGCAGACAGCTGAAAACGGACATAAGTTTGTCGTTCAAAACTTCAGCTTCGAAAGGCTCGTTCACGCGGTGGACGCGCTCTACAGCGAGCTTTTAGCCGCGCGGAGGCATCCGTGACCATGGCCAGTTCCTCTAACTTGAGCCGCCGTGTCGGTCGACTCGCCGCCATGGATCGCCGCGAAGTTTTCGACCGTGTCCGGCAGTATTTGACCGCTCGTGCGGATGTCCTGCGGTTTCGAAATGGTCGTGCGCTCGAGGAAACTACAGAGGAACCGGAATCCCGGTTAGGGCGTTTCTTTTTTGCCCCCTCCGACCTTCCTTCACTGTTTGCGACGTTGAAGAAGGATTTTCCCGCTCAGGCCGAAGAAATTGTCCAAGGCGCGGAACGAATTTGCCAGCATCGCTTCGATGTGCTGGGCTACGAACATCTCGATTACGGCACTCCTATCGACTGGCATCTCGATGCGGTGCACGGCAAGCGCGCCGCGAAAAAGCCGTGGTTCAAAATAAAGTATCTCGATTTCGAACAAGTCGGCGATTCGAAAATCACCTGGGAACTCAACCGCCACCAGCACTTCGTCACCCTTGCAAAAGCCTATGGCCTCACCGGCGATGAACGATTTGCGCACGAGATCTTCGCGCAGTGGGCGCACTGGCATCAAGAAAACCCATATCCCATCGGAATGAATTGGTCCAGCAGCCTGGAAGTCGCCTTTCGCAGCCTGTCATGGATTTGGACCTTCTTTTTTCTCCAGCCATCGCCGCTTTTCACGAACGCCTTGCGCAAACAGTGGCAGTCTGCGCTGAGCCTGAACGGCCGCCATATCGAAGCGTATCTTTCCACGTACTTTTCCCCGAATACCCATCTTTTGGGCGAGGCGCTGGCTTTATTTTTTATTGGCACTCTGTTTCCTGGCCTTGAATCAGCCGCGCGCTGGAGGCAGCGTGGCTGGAACATTCTTGAACGTGAAGCCGCGAAGCAGGTCCGTGAAGACGGATTTTATTTCGAGCAGTCGACGTACTATCACGTCTACGCGCTCGATATGTTTCTGCACGGCCGAATTCTGGCCGATCTGAATGAAGTTGAGATCTCGCCTCGTTTCGATCAGATTTTGCAGCGCATGTTGAATGCTCTTGTCTCGCTGGGATGCGCTGGAGTTCCCCCGAGCCTTGGCGATGATGACGGAGGAAGGCTATTCGACGCACGTCGCAATCGGGCCGAGCACATGCTCGATCCGCTGGCAACCGGTGCGGCCTTTTACCGCCGCGGAGATTTCAAGTTCCTGGCTCGCACTCTGCGAGAGGAAACTCTGTGGCTGCTGGGCGAGAAGGGACTTACCGACTTCGCTTCATTGTCCGCCTCGAGACCTCAGGCTGATTCCACCGCGCTAATCGATAGTGGCTTTTTTCTGATGTCCGATGAAAATTCAAACCAGCAATTGCTGATCGATGCCGGACTGCTGGGCTCGGGCAGCGGCGGACACGGCCACGCCGATGCGTTGAGCGTCTGCCTGGTGGGGAACGGGGAAAATGTACTGATCGATCCCGGCACATTCGAATACGTCGGCCCAAGCGGCGAACGTTCCCGCTTGCGCGGCACCGCCGCACACAACACCATGCTGGTCGATGGCCACGATCAGGCCGAACAGGCCAGCCCCTTTTCCTGGAAGAGATTCCCAAACGTCACGGTCGAGAAATGGATCAACGGAAAGTGTTTCGATTTGTTCCAAGGCAGCCACGATGGATACGCGCGATTAGCGTCGCCCGTCATTCACAGCCGCTCGGTCTTCCACAAGAAGGGCGAATTCTGGCTGGTGCGCGATCTGGCTGAAGGGCGGGGGATGCATGAACTTGATATTGCATGGCACCTCGCTCCTGCCATGGTCCGCGATGCTTCTGGGCGGCTTCGCTTCAATTCCACACCAGTAAATTTCGCCTTGCTGACCGTGGAAGACGGTCGTTGGTCGTCGCGCATTCGCGAGGATTACTATTCACCCGCCTATGGCCATAAAGAACGAATGAAGGCGGTCAGCCTCCATGCCAAGGTCGAACTCCCAGCCGATTTTGCCACTCTGTTGATCGCAGGCGAAAATCTTCCAACCGATGTTGATAGGCTGGAAAGGCTCGAAGGCTCTATCCCTGGCCGAATCTGCGGCTATCGCTATTCAAATTCACGGCAAGAGCACTTTTTTTTCTTCGCTTCGTCTCCCTTATGGTCTGTTGCAGGCTGGGTCAGCGACGCGGAGTTTCTCTGCTTCTCTTTCAATCGCGAAGAAGAAGAGTTCTCCCTGATTCTATGCAACGGCACCTACGCCGACGCCGGAGGCCTCCGGGTCATCACCTCCCGCCAGCGAGTGCGATATGCTGAAATATCAAGCCGGGCGGGGGTGGTTGAGATCTTGTCCTCACATCCGGACGAAGTGGAACTGAATCGGCCACTCGACCGCTTGTGGGCAGAAAAGCGTCCCGTAACTCAAGGCCAAGATTTAAGAGATTCAAAGGGAACTGGCGCGTAATTATGTGCGGAATCTGCGGCGTTTTCCATACCGAACGAAGCCGGCCAGTTGACCGAGATTCGTTGATGGCGATGAATCGGCAAATCGTCCATCGCGGCCCCGACGACGATGGCTTCTTCGTCGAGGAGAACGTCGGCTTGGCCATGCGCCGCCTCAGCATCATCGACATCAAATCCGGCCATCAACCGCTCAGCAACGAAGATGGCAGCATCTGGATCGTCTACAACGGCGAAATCTACAATCACGCCGAGCTGCGCGAAAAGATGGAAGCCCGTGGTCACCGCTATCGCAGCCGTAGCGACACCGAGAGCATTGTTCATCTCTACGAGGAGTATGGCCTCGACTGCGTAAACCATTTGCGCGGAATGTTCGCCTTCGCCATCTGGGACCGCGTGAAACGCCGCTTGTTTCTGGCGCGCGACCGTTTGGGAATCAAGCCGCTCTACTATCGGTTCGAAAACGGCACGCTGCTGTTTGGTTCGGAAATCAAAACCATCCTTGCGTATCCCGGAGTCCGTCCCGAATTTAATCGTGGCACGTTGGCCGAGTATCTCGCTTTTGGATACCTCTCCGGCGAACACAGCATGTATGCCGGCATCCGAAAGCTGTTGCCGGGCCACACGCTCACGCTTGACGAGAGCGGGCACTTGGAGACTTCGCAGTATTGGGATTTAAGCGTCCAAGCCGACGACGGCGGCCTGCCACGCGAACACTATGTCCGCAGCTACCGGGAACAACTCGAAGCTTGCGTCTCCAGCCATCTGATGAGCGATGTTCCGCTGGGAGTCTTCCTCAGTGGGGGTCTGGATTCGAGCGCGGTGGCGGCGCTTACCACAAAACTTCGCGATCAACCGATTGAGACCTTCGCAGTGGGCTATGGCGAAGAGGCCTACAGCGAACTTCCCTACGCCCGCACTGTTGCCGAACATTTGAAGTCGAAGCACCACGAAGTGCATCTCAGCCGCGAAGAGTTTTTTCAAAGCTTGCCGCAGCTAATCTGGCACGAGGACGAGCCCATTGTCTGGCCCTCAAGCGTCGCGCTCTATTTCGTTGCGCGGCTGGCAAAAGAGCGCGTCACCGTCGTTCTCACCGGCGAAGGCAGTGACGAAACCCTCGCCGGTTACACTCGCTATCCCTGGACCTTGCTGAACTCGCGCATGGATAAAGCGTATCGTGCGCTGACTCCGGCTGCCTTACGCGACGTGCTGCGCAACGGAATCGACCATTATCCGGTCTCCGCCGCCACTAAGAGAAAGCTGCACCATACATTTCTGGGGCGCGACGGTGCCTCCTGGCCGTCTTTCTATTTCGATAACTTCTATTCCGCTTTTTCCGCGGTAGAGCAATGTGAACTGCTGACTGCGGAAGCAAAACAATCTTCCGGCGACGCCTATGCAGCCTCGATGCAGCACTGGAACCACAGCTCCGGCGATCTGCTGCATCGTCTGCTGTACACGGACATAAAAACCTATCTCGTGGAACTTTTGATGAAGCAGGATCAGATGAGCATGGCCGCATCCGTCGAAAGCCGCGTGCCGTTTCTCGATCACAAGCTGGTCGAATTCACCGCCAGCATTCCGGCGAAATACTCAACCAAGGGCGTGGCCGGGAAGTGTATTTTGAAATCGGCGGTCGAAGATCTTTTGCCGCATTCGATCATCTACCGGCAAAAGATGGGATTCCCCACGCCATGGGCCTATTGGCTCACCGGTTCATCCTTGGACAATATTCAGTCAACCCTGCTGGAGCCGCGAACTCTGGACAGGAAATTATTTCGCCCTGAGTCCGTGCGGCGGTTGTTCGACGAACATCGCTCCGGCCACGCCGATCACGGCAACCGCATCTGGCGTCTGCTAAATCTTGAGTTATGGTTCAGAGTATGCATTGAGGGTG
>CAVOUU010000002.1:0-850388 GCA_963699695.1 uncultured Acidobacteriota bacterium
GGCACCCGCTACTGCACCTGCGCATCTTCGACTTCTGCCGCCATTTCCTGACAGCGATGCCGCTCAAACTGAAGCTTTAAATTCTCCACCGCGCCGCCCACGCGCTTCAAAATCTCCAGCGGCACGCGAAACTCCCGGCTACACACGCTGCAAACCGCAATCGCCGGAGTCGTCCCCAACCACTTCAGTACGCGCAAATGTTTCTTCGCCATCGCCGCGCCCTGCCGAGCTACCGCATCGTCTCCTCGATCTCAGAGATCCAATCCGGCTTCTTCAGCACCTCACGCGGCTTGGGACCATCTGCCGCACCCACAATTCCATCCTGCTCCATCAAATCGATCAGATGCGCCGCGCGCCCGTAGCCGATGCGCAACCGCCGTTGCAGCAGGGAAGTGGACGCCTTGCCAAACTCCACCACCAGCTTGACCGCATCCATGTACACCGGATCATCTTGTCCCCCACCTTCCGCCGATCCCTCGCCACCGCCAGCCCCGCCGCCTTCGCGCTCATCCCTCGGCGCTTCCAGGAACTGCTGCTGATACTCCGCCGCACCCTGCGCCTTCCAGAACTCAACCACCGCCGCGATTTCTTTCTCCGTAACCAGCGGCGCATGCAATCGATGAACGCGCGCCGACCCGGAAGGCAGATAAAGCATGTCGCCCTTGCCCAGCAGCGCCTCGGCGCCGTTCGCGTCAAGAATGGTTCGCGAATCCACCTTGGTCGCCACGCGAAACGAAATTCGCGCCGGAAAATTCGCCTTGATCAATCCTGTAATCACATCCACCGACGGCCGTTGCGTCGCCAGCACCAGATGAATGCCGACCGCGCGCGCCATCTGCGCCAGCCGCGTAATCGACTCTTCCACATTGCTCGAATCCAGCATCATCAAATCAGCCAATTCGTCGATGATGATCACAATGTAGGGAATCGGCTTGTCGTCGGATTCTTCCTCGAACAGGCTCGGAGTATTGCCGTTATCGAACAGCCGGTTGTACTGGTCGATATTCCGCACACCCTTCGCCGCCAGCAGCTTCAGCCGCCGCTCCATCTCGCGGACCGCATTGCGCAGCGCATTGGCCGCCAGCTTCGGCTCGGTAATAATCGGCGTAAACAAATGTGGCACGCCTTCGTAATTGCCCAGTTCGAGCCGCTTCGGGTCCACCAGAATCAACCGCACCTGGTCGGGCGTGGCCTTATACAAAATCGACATGATAAACGCATTAATCGCCACGCTCTTGCCCGCGCCCGTCGATCCCGCAATCAGCAAGTGCGGCATGCCCGCCAAATCTGCCACTACGATGCGCCCGTTAATATCTTTTCCCAGGGCCATCGTCAGCTTCGACTTATGCCCCATGAATTCCTGCGACTCAATATTCTCCCGCAGCCATATAATTTCGCGCTCGCGGTTCGGCACCTGAATGCCCACCGTCGATTTGCCCGCCATGCGCTCAATCAAAATGCTCTCGGCCTTCAGCGCTAAACAAAGATCATCGGTGAGATTTGTAATCCGGCTGTACTTGATTCCCGCATCCGGCTTGAACTCAAACGTCGTAACCACCGGACCGGGATTGATCTGCGTGATCTGCCCGTGGATGTCAAACTCGGCATACTTCTCAGTCAAGACCTGCGCCAACAATTTCAGTTCGTCGGCATCCACCGCCTGCTGCTCATCCGGCCTTTGCAGCAAACTGCTCGAGGGCAACTTGTACCCGCCAGCAATCTTCGGCATCGTCGTCTTGGCCTTGTGATCGCTGTCCCCCCGCTCCATCACCTCAGGATCCTCTGCCATGCGGTTCTCTGTCATGCTGAGCGAGGAATGAGAGCGCGCAGCGATCTCATCCGCAGTCGAAGCATCCCTGCCACCCTCAACCTCAGCCAGAGACTCGCGAAGAATTCCACCCGTAGCGACCGTGGCAGATTCACTCTCCAGCATCCGTTCGATCCCAGTCTTCCGCTGCGGCGCAACCCGCGCCTGCACCGCCGGTTCCGCCGGCGCACTCTGCCGCGACTGAATCAACTGCGTCTTCACCACCGGCTTCGCCACCCGCCGCTTTTCCAGTTCCTTCTGCTGCTGCCGCTTGAGCCGATCTTCCTGCCAATCCAAATACCGGTTCCACAGCGCCGTCACAAACGCAAACCGCGTCGGCGCCCATAGTTGAATCGACGAGAACGAAAATGCCGTCGTTAAATAAAGTGCAACCGCCAGCACGGTCGCGCAAACAATGTAAGCCCCCGCCACATTCAAATAGCGGATCAGCCAATCCCCCACAATCCGCCCCAGCAGCCCTTCAACCGGGATCACATTGAACCACCGCATATGCCCCGGCAACAGCGCGAGCAGCGCCGGAACAAATACCACCAGCCACAATCCGCCCAGGCTTTTCGCCACCGGAGACTGAATCTTCCGCGAAGCAAACCAGCGAATCCCCATCACGCCCAGGAAAACCGGCAGCAGAAATGCGCCCAGCCCGAGTAATTGCAGCATCAAGTCCGAGATCACCGCGCCGACTACGCCAATCCAATTGCGCGCGGCATGGGTTCCGGTCAGCACCGAGGCGCTGTTCAGCGAAGGGTCAAGCGGAGAATACGACGCGAGCGCGAGGAAGAGGAGGAGCGCAGAGACGCACAACAGGAATCCGATCAGCTCGTTCAGCCGCCGGTTGCCCGTAGGGACAAAGATGCTTTCCAGAAGACGCATGTTTGGGCCGTTGTTATCACGGGACAAAAGTCCTGTGGCGCAAATCGGCCAGAGCCTCACCATTATGCCAAGAAGCGTCCGCCGCGGCAACGGCGGAATGCAGCGGGAGTGTACAGTTGGATTACTGCGAAGGAAAACGAGGCTCCCAAAAGCGTCTGTTTCTCATGGTAGTATGTTAGTAGTATGAAAGAGAAGACGTCCATCACACTCTCCAGAGAGATATTGGCAGGCATCGACCGCATGGCGGGATCGAAGCAATCGCGTTCGGCATTTATTGAAGCGGTGCTGGCTCAGTACTTGCGCCAACAGGCGCGGGCGCAGATCGAAGCGCGCGATCTGGAACTCATCAACAAGGCCGCGGATGAACTGAATAAAGAAGTAGAGGATGTTCTCCGCTACCAGCAGACGTAGGGCGGAGGCGGGAGCCGATGAGACGGGGAGAAATCTATCGCGTTCATCATCCCAGCGACGATCCAAAACTCTATCGCTGTTTCGTGGTGGTGAGCAGGCAAACCCTGATCGATTCCAAATTCCCCACTGTCATCTGCGCGCCCATCCTTACTCACGGCCACGGATTGTCCACTCAAGTCTCGGTCGGCATTGACGAGGGATTGAAGCACGAAAGCTGGATCCTCTGCGATAACCTCGTAAGTCTCCGCAAAGTGCAACTGACTCGCTTCGTCGGTTCCCTGACGCGCCCCAAGCGCGAGGAGTTGGATCGAGCCCTCAAAATGGCTCTCGCCCTGGAATAGGGCCGGCAAGTTATCCCGCCAACCTCGCCGCAAACACCAACACCAGCGCCCCCACAATAATCCGGTAAACCGCGAACGGCACAAACCCATGCTTTCTGACATACGCCATGAACCACGCCACCGACGCATACGCGACGATGTACGAAACCACAAACCCAATCGCCAGCACAATCCATCCATGCGCATCAATCTGCGCCACGCCAATCGGATTCTCCCCTTTACCGCTCAGCGACTTCAGCAGCGTATATCCCGTAGCCGCAAACATCGTCGGAATCGACAAGAAGAATGAAAACTCCAGCGCCGAAGCCCGCGACATTCCCACAATCTGTCCGCCCGCAATCGTCGACATCGAGCGCGACGTCCCCGGAAACACTCCCGAGAAAATCTGGCAAAAGCCAATCCACGCGGCCTGTCCCAGGCTCATGTTCTCCATCTTCCATGTATGAATCCGTGTGCCCGGTGCATTCGGCCCAGCCGCCTCCGCTTTCGTATTCATGGCATCTACAATCCACATCACCACTCCGCCAATCAGCAGCGACCACCCAATGATCTGCAAATTCTCCAAATGCTTTCCAATCACCTTCGTCAGCAGAAACGACGGAATCGCGGTAATAACGAAAGCGATCATCACCAGGCCAAGAGGATGCGTGAGTGCCGTGCGGTCCCCACGCTCGCCACGCGGAAACGTCGAAAGAAAAGTCGCGATGCGGCTGCGAAAATAAACCGGCAAGCAGAGAATCGCCCCCAACTGGATCACGATGGAATACATCTTCCAGTACCCATCGGAAAGGCTGATGTGCAGCAGCGCCTCCGAGAGCCGCAGGTGCGCCGTCGAACTGACCGGCAGAAATTCCGTGAGACCTTCGACAATGCCCAGCACAAGTGACAGCAGATAATCGTTCAATCGCCCTCCAGAAGTAAGCGAACAGTATGGCAGAAAAACTTTGCGGGAAGATTAACGCCGGCGCTTCTCAGTGCGCAGATTTCCTTCGTGCTACTTCGTGTCCTTTGTGGTTTTACGATCTTTCGTTAATCGCTGGTATTCCCATACGTCGGAATCCCTTGCTGCACGTAGAAAATCAGCCGCTGCGCCCGCAAAGCCCAATCGCCCTGCCCATATTGGCTCACAATCTTGTGCGCCAATTCCAGCGCTCGATCCTTCGATTCGGAAGATTTCTTCTGGTTCGGCTCGTTCTTATAAATCTCAATCAGCGCCGCCCGCCGCCACGCCGCATCGTACAAAGCCTCCGCCGCCGCCGGAGACTGCGCATGCTCGCTCGCGTACTTCTCATACATCTCCGCTTCTCTATCCGGACATTTCGACAGCCCTTCCCACTCCCCGCAAAGCTTGTTCTCGATCAGCTTAAACGCTGCCAGGTCGGCCCACTTCGTTCCCGGATATTTCTTCATCACCAGCTTCATCCACTCTTCCTGCATCTGCCCGCGCATATACGATTCGCGCTCCCGCGCCGAGGGCCGCGTCATCACATCTGCCCGCTCAATCTGCCAACGAATGTCCGCCGCGCGATACAATGCTTCGGCGGCCAGCGGCGATGCCGGCATCAAGTCATATACGCGATAATAAAGCCGCATCGCATCCTGAGCCGCGTCGCGCCGTCCCCGCCTCCGGCTCGCCTCATCTTCTGAATCCGCAGCTTCCCCGAAAATAATCTTGTCGCCATCCTGGGTAGTCGCTCCCACAAATCCTTTCGCTGAAACCCATCCACTGATGGTTTTACCTTCCTCTTCTTCTTCGGTCGCCCCGTCGTCGTGGCGCGGCACGGCAAGAATCGCCTGCACGTGCACCCAATCGCGACTGGTCTCCATTACGATCAACTCGTATCCTCGCCCAACATCTCCCAACCGCGCAGCTCCCTTATCCGCCGAGACGCGAATCGTTTCCTCATGCACAAGAGTTCCGCGTTGCGCGTCGGCAATCGCCAGCGAACGAAAAATAAGAAGCGCCATCGCAATGGAAGCCGCGATGAGCACGCCACGGGGCTTAAAGTTTAGAAGACTCGACGGAACTGGCATAAGACTGTGAATCGCTTGAAAGGGAACTAGGTTGTAAGAGTCAGGATTTATTCTGCAGCACAAATCCCTTCGGCAACAGAGTAGTGCTCAACTTTCCCACAGGTCAAGACGCCCTTTCCCGGCTCCTCAGCGCCCTTCGCGAACCCTTTGCGCCCTCCGCGGTCGAAAGCTTTTGATCTTCGCGTCTAAACCCACAAGGCGTTCCCCCATAATAATAGGCAAGTTGATACTATCGGACGTTCACCTCCAATGAAGCCCCTAACCATCTTCGGTCTGTTCGCGGTGACGTCAATGCTGGTCTTCTACGCCCTCGAAGCCCGCAGCCGATTGTTCATCCTAGCTTTTGCCGCCGCCTGTGCCCTGGGCTCGGTCTACGGTTTTCTGCAAGGCGCTTGGCCCTTCGGAGTGGTCGAAGCTATCTGGTCGGTAGTAGCCTTGCGCCGTTGGCTGAAAGCGGCCGAGCCAAAATAATCTCAATCGCCAGCAGCACTGCTTACCCGCAATTCTTCCAACATCGCCGGCTCAATATTCCCCCCGCTGATAATCGCCACACTCGCCTTCGCCCTCGGCAGCCGCTCGGCATGAAAAATAAATCCCGCAGCCGCCACCGCCCCGCTCGGTTCCGCGACAGTTTCGGGATTCGCGCTCAGATACGTGACCGCCTTCTGAATCTCATCTTCGGTCACGGTAATAATGTCATCCACATAGCGCCGGATGTGCTCAAAGTTAATGGCGCCAATACTCTGTGTGCGCAGCCCATCCGCCATCGTCCGCGAAACCTCCTCAGCAGGGAACTGAACCACCTTCCCCGCACGCAAGCTGGCCTGCGCATCGCCCGCCACTTCCGGTTCCACTCCAATTACTTTCACTGAAGGCTTACTCAATTTAATCGCCGTAGCTACGCCACTCAATAATCCCCCTCCGCCCACCGGCGCCAGAATCATCTCTACTTCCGGCAAATCCTCCAGAATCTCCAATCCAATCGTCCCCTGGCCGGCAATAATCAACTCGTCGTTATACGGCGGCACAATCACATATCCATGCTGCGCCGCCAATTCCTCCGCCTTCACTTGCCGCTCAGCACTGCCCGGCCCCACAAAGACAATTTCCGCTCCCAGCGCAGCCGTAGCCTCACGCTTGATCGCAGGGGCATTATTCGGCATCACAATCAGCGCCTTAACTCCTAAGGCCCGCGCTGCATAAGCCACGCCCTGCGCATGATTCCCGCTCGAATAAGTGATCACTCCACGTGCCCGGTCTTCTTGTGATAACGATGCAATCTTGTTATAAGCCCCGCGCAGTTTAAAAGCCCCAATCGGTTGCTGGTTTTCTGGCTTTAGAAAAAGCTGCCGAGGATCCTCGGCGCAAAGCAGGAACTCAACCAGACGAGTGCGTGCGGCGACATTTCGAAGACGGGCTTGGGCGGCTTGGATATCGGAAAGGCTGACCATGGGTTTCTTTCATTATGAACGATTTTGGCGCAACAAATCACGCAAGGAAACCCTTGACATCATGATGCTAAAAGAGATAGCATCATGATGTGCGAACCACTCTTACCCTCGATGACGATGTTGCCGCCTTGCTAAGCAAAGAAGTGCGCAAGTCCGGAGAGCCATTCAAACAGATAGTGAATCGCCTCTTAAGGCTTGGACTTACCGCGGCAAAGCAACCTACTCGAAAGCCTTTCGTGGTCAAACCCTGGAATCTACGACCTCCTCCAGGACTCGACTTCAATAACGTCGAGGAACTGATCGAGGCTTTGGAAGGGCCTTACCATCGGTGATCGTCCTCGACGTAAGCATTCTGCTTTATGCCTACGGGGGAGCTTCGGAGCGGAATGCAAAGGCGAGGGCTCGCGTTGACGAGCTGTTTTCCGGGCACGAGCAAGTCGGCCTGCCGTGGCAGACGATTGCGGCGTTTCTTCGCATCAGTACGAACTCCCGGCTGTCGGGTTCGCGCCCCGTCGCCGAGGCAGCGCATGAAATCGATATCTGGTTGCAGCAACCCAGTGTCCGGATTCTCGTACCCGGCGACGACTACTGGTCCATTCTCCGTCGGATGGTGGTGGAGGGACAAGCGTCAGGGCCTTTAGTAAGTGATGCTGAAATTGCTGCGCTGACCATCGAGTATGGAGGCATGCTCTATACGGCGGACCGGGATTTTTCGCGTTTTCCGGGACTGCGTTGGAAGAACCCGCTGGAGTAAGTCAGAGGTCTTCGCGTCCTTAATTTACTTGTTGAGGCGGCTCTTCAGAAGCCGTTTGAGGTTGCGCTTACCGTGCAACACAGCAACAATCTCGACGATTGATATAACCCGGTACACGATCAGATATTGATAGACACTAAGGAAGAGGACACTGTGGCTGGTGAGATCGAGGCGTTTGTGCCCACGTCCGGGAAATTCGGTCAAGCTTTCGAAGTCGTTCACTAATTCAGCTTCGATTCGGTCGGCCACCTCAAGGCTTGCCTCGCCCAACAGATAACGCCAAATTTGCCGGAGATCGTCTTCTGCTTCCGGCGCAACGACGTAAGGCTTCACAATTTAGTACGGTCCGCGAGCCATGCTCTTTTATCCGCCGCAAGGCGCTTGCGTAGTTGTTCGCCTGGAATTCCCTCGCCGCGGTCGAGTTGGGCCAGGCCGCGCTCAATTTTGGCATTGATGGCGTCTTTGTTTTCCTCAAGCCACTCCTCGCGTTCGCGTTGTACCTCCAGGGCATCGAAGAGCACATCTTCTACGCTTTCGAACGCGCCGCTATTCAGCCTCCGCTCGATGAGCGCTTCGATTTCGGGACGGTTGATTTGGATGGTCATGGATAAGCTCGGAAAAGCTTCTTCTGCTAAAACTACCTCCGGAATGAGCTTCGGTCAACAGCCCACCAACACTAAATCTCCAGTATCACCGGCATAATCAGCGGCCGCTTCTGCGTCTGCCTCGAAATATACCTCTTCAAATCCGCTCGAATCTTTTCCTTGATCACGCCGTAATCCGCCTTCTCTTCCTCGCTCGAATGCGCCAGCGTATCCTCGACAATCCGCTTGGCTCCGTCCATCAAACCATCTTCGCCAGGATTGAATCCCCGCGTCACAATCTCCGGAGCTGTCTCCACTCGGCCCGTAAGCTTATTGATCGCAATGATCGGCAGCACGATACCGTCTTCGCTCAAATGCCGCCGATCCTTGATAATCAAATCCTCAACTACATCGGTTCTCGATCCCGAATCGATGCACACCCGTCCAACATTCACACGCCCAGCCTTGCGCGCATTGTGTTCGTCGATCTCCAGAATGTCGCCACTCTCAATCAGCATCACCTTGCCCACCGAGCTATGCATCGCTCCCGCCATCTCGGCATGCAGCTTCAACTGCCGGTATTCGCCATGCACAGGAATAAAATACTTCGGCTTCACCAGATTGATGATGAGCTTCAGCTCTTCCTGGCTCGCGTGCCCGCTCACGTGGATCGGCGGCGAGGTTCCATCTTCGTAAATCACGTGCGCCTCGCGCCGGAACAGGTGATCGATCATCCGGTAAATTGTTTTTTCGTTGCCCGGAATGATGCGCGACGAAAGCACCACCGTGTCGCCCTTTTCAATCTTCGCGTGTTTATGATTGTCCACCGCCGCGCGCGACAGCGCCGACATCGGTTCACCCTGCGTCCCGCTGATCATCACGCAAACTTTTTCCGGCGCAAAGTTCTTCATCTCGCCGGGATTGATCAACGTCCCCTCGGGAATCTCAAGATACCCAAGATCCTCGGCAATCTCCGCCGAGTTGTTCATGGAGCGCCCGATGAACGCAACTTTGCGCCCATGCTGGTGCGCCAGCTCAACCGCGAGGCGAATGCGGTGAATCGACGACGAAAAACAAGAGATAAACAAACGCCGCTGCGTATGCGCGAAAACTTCGTCGAACTTGCGCCGCACCGCACGCTCACTCGGCGTGTATCCCTTGCGCTCCACGTTGGTGGAATCCTGAAACAGCGCCAGCACGCCCTGCTTGCCGTATTCCGCGAACGAGTGCAGATCGAAAAGATGATTGTCGGTCGGTGTCGGATCGACCTTGAAATCTCCGGTATGAATAATCACGCCCAGCGGCGTGTGGATCGCCAGCGCCACGCAATCCACCAGACTATGCGTCACCCGAATCGGATGAACCGTGAACGCCCCAGCTTTGAAGCGCTCGTTGGGCCGCATCTCCCGCAGGTCGGCATCTTCGAGCAATCCATGCTCGTCGAGCTTGTCCTCAACATACGCCAGCGTAAATTCCGTCCCCCACACCGGCACCTTGAGTTCAGAGAGAATCCACGGCAGTGCTCCAATGTGATCCTCGTGCCCGTGCGTCAAAATAATCCCGCGCACCCGCTGGCGATTCTCAATCAGGTAAGAAATATCGGGAACCACAATATCGACGCCGAGCAACTCCGCCTCGGGAAACATCAACCCCGCGTCGATCACAATAATGTCGTCGCCCCAGCGGACGGCCATGCAGTTCATACCGAACTCGCCCAGCCCCCCGAGAGGGATAATTTGCAATTTTCCAGTTGTCATGGGTAACTCAAGATGCTAGCACACACCGTGACCTGCACCGCACAGGGCTCCTCGCCAGAGCGCCACTCCCCAAAGTGCATTGCCTGTCCCTTCGTGAACCTTCGTGTCCTTAGTGGTTGAAGCCTTTGTTCTTTCGATGCCGCTCGCCCCTCTACCCAACCCACCCGATAGCATTCCCCTCCCCGCTGAGGTAAGGTGAACTTGTGCCCGAGAATTCCCCGAAATCGTGGCTTCGCACTCGCGTCGAAAAGACGCTGGTTAGGGGACTCTCTCGCGCCTACTCCACCGTCCAAGTTGATCCCCAAAAGTTTCTCCTCCAGCTTCGCCTTGCCTATCGCCTGCCCATCGCGGGATATCACGGCCTATATTCCCTCGAAGTGCATGAAATCGATAACGTAGCCGAAGACATCATTCGCAGTGGCATGAAGTTAGCCGCCGCCGAGGGCGCGGGCCTTGGCATGGGCGGGATGATTACCATTCTCCCCGATCTAGGCATTCTTTCCGCCATCACCATGCGCACCATCCAGAAGCTCAGCCTGGTTTACGGCTTCCAATTCAACACCGACGGCGAAATCGCCGAACTCTGGATCGCCGCTGCCAGCGCCGCCGGAGTCGACATCAGCCGGGAACTCGTAGAAAAAGAATTCGTCAACCGCTTCGTCCCACGCGTGATTCAGCGTATTGCTGCTCGTGCCAGCGCTGAAGTCGTCGAAAAATGGGCCGGCCGCATGATTCCGCTGGTCAGTTCCGCCATCGGTGCCGGATTAAATTACTGGTTCGTGCGCGCATGGGGAGAGCGCGCCAAAGCTCACTTCCGCGAACGCCACCTGCAACTCCGGCAGCAATCCATTCAACAAACAGCGCAGCCCATTTTGCTGCCGCCATCGCCGGAAGTGCTTCCTCCCGCAAAATAACGCTTCCACTGTGCTAGAAAAGAAGCATGATCGAGTTCGACTGCGCAGCCATTCTTTTTGATCTTGACGGAGTTCTCGTCGATTCCACTCGCTCAGTTGAGCGCCAGTGGCGCGCCTGGGCCCGCGAACAGGGACTCAGCGAAGATCAGGTGGCCCACGTCAGCCACGGCGTTCGAGCTATCGAAGTGATTCGCGCCGTCGCTCCTCATCTCGACGCCGAAGCCGAAGTCGGCAAACTCGAAAGCCGCGAAGCCAACGACCGCGACGGCGTTGCAGTTATGCCCGGCGCAATCGACCTGGTCCGTGCAATTCCTGATGGCCGATGGTGCGTGGTCACGTCTGGCACGCGCCATCTGGCGACCGCGCGCCTGCAACTCGCCGGAATCCCGCTTCCCAAAGTCCTAATTACCGCGGATGACGTCACTCACGGAAAGCCGCATCCCGAGCCCTATTTGAAAGGCGCGCAATTGCTGGGAGTAAATCCGTCAGAATGTCTGGTGATCGAAGACGCGCCCGCCGGAATCCAGTCCGCGCAAGCCGGAGGCATGAAGGCAATCGCTCTCACCAGCACTTATCCCGCATCAGCCCTAACTCAAGCCAACTTCGTAGTAAAAAGCCTGTCGCAAATTCAGGTCAGCCTCAATGGCACGCACAACCTCGCGATCAAAATTGCGTAAAAAATAGGCCTTGTCATTCCGAACGCGCTCGCAGCCGCGCAAAGCGCGGCGAGACGAGAGGAATCTGCTGTCGCCGAAATCGCCGCAGCGCCGGGCGCCCAAACTACCGCAGCCACTCCTCCAGCTCAATCCCGCGATCCGTCTTCTCATCGCGATACTTCACAATCACCGGCGTATACAACGAAATCCCCGCATCCGCGAGCGATCCCTTCTTCACCGCCCGCGATCCCGGCACAACCACCGCACCCTCCGGAACTTCCAGCGGACCCTCTGCCGTAGCCCGGTAAACTTCTCCGCGCACCAAATCGTAAAGCGGAGTCGACCTCGTCAAAATCGTTCCCGCGCCCAGCACCGCCCGCGTCCGCACCAGCGTGCCTTCATAAATCCCGCAGTTGCCGCCCACCAGCACATCGTCCTCAATAATCACCGGCGCAGCATTCACCGGCTCCAGCACCCCGCCAACCTGCGCCGCCGCGCTAAGATGCACGCGCTTTCCCACCTGCGCGCACGACCCCACCAGCGCGTGCGAATCCACCATCGTTCCTTCATCAACGTACGCGCCCACATTGATAAACATCGGCGGCATGCAAATCACCGAGGGAGAAACGAACGCCCCCAATCGCACCGACGAGCCGCCAGGCACCACCCGCACGCGATCCGCCAAAGAAAATCGCCGGGCAGGGAAGGTATCTTTGTCGACGAAAGTTAATGCCGCGCAACCCGTCTCCGCCAGTTCGCCAAGCCGAAACCCCAGCAGAATGCCATGTTTCACCCAGGTATTCACCACCCAGCGCCCGTCGATCTTCTCCGCGGCACGAATCGTCCCCTGCGTCAGCGCATCACGAAATTCCAGAAAAATCCCCCGCGCCTCAGGATTACGTTCAACCTCGCCCAGCGCGGCGAGCCGCTCGATAGAAGATTTTAGGGATGGCATGTGGGAAAAGTATAAAGGAAATGAAGAAGTCAGAAGTTAGAACGCAGAAGTTAAGGCAGCACGAGCGTTACGAGATTTTACTTTTGCATTCTGACTTCTTACTTTTGACTTCACACGCACTTGCACTCACTCCGAATCAAAACTCCCGTCATGCCGTGCGCAATCTCGCGCCCCTGCGTCAACGTCGCATACGGACCGTGCCAGCGCGCATGGTTCGCGTCATGACCCGCTGGCCGCCCCTTGCCCTGGTTGCATTGCCCGCACGATCCCCGATGCAGCACAATCTTGTGCGGCCCCGCCGCCCAATTCTCGTAAATATAAAATTCTTTCGCCTCCGGCGCAGGAACCGGTGCGCTGGCAATCAATCCCGCCTCGGCCACAATCTTCTGCAACTTCGCCCGCGTATCGCGCCGCATGGGCAGCAACGGCAACCGGTAATTTTCTTCGATCTTGCCCATCATCGCCAGCACCGCCTTCACCGGCAGCGGGCTCGATTCAATAAAGTTCGCCTGCATCAGCGCCAAATATTTACGATGAATACTCCGCGCCGCCGTCCAATCATTTTCCAGCGCCGCCCGCGTCATCTTCGCCATCTCGTGCGGAATCTCATTCGACGCCACTGAAACAATTCCCACGCCGCCCAGCGCAATCACCGGCAACGTCACTGCGTCGTCTCCCGAGAAAACCAGAAAGGTTTCCGGCACCGCATTAATCGCCTCGGCAATCTGCGTCATGTTGCCGCTGGCTTCCTTCACGCCAATAATGTTCGGAACCTCCGCGAGTCGCGCTAACGTCGCAGGCTCCAGGTTCGCCGCCGTGCGTCCCGGAACGTTGTAAAGAATAACCGGCTTGTCGCCCACCGCCTCCGCGATGGCCTTAAAGTGCCGGTACTGCCCCTCCTGCGTCGGCTTGTTGTAGTAAGGCGAAGCGGTCAGAATCGCATCCACACCCGGTCGCGTCGCGACTTCCTTCGCCTTCTCCACCGCATCGCGCGTGGAGTTCGAAGTCGCCCCCGCCACGATAGGCACACGTCCCGCGCCCACTTCAATGGTGGTATCGATCACCTGCAGCCATTCATCGTGATTCAGAGTAGGAGTTTCGCCGGTGGTTCCGCAGGGAACGAGAAAATCAATGCCCGACTCAATCTGCCACGCGACCAGATTGCGCAAGGCAGCATCGTCGATCGAGCCATCTGCATGAAACGGGGTGACGAGCGCAGTGCCACAGCCACGAAGTTGCATGGTAATAAGATAACGCGAATAGGCTTGCGTGGGAACGACTCTACCTACAACTCCCGCCACACATCCTTGAAGTCGTAAAAACCCTTCTTGCCCGCCAGCCACTCCGCCGCCCGCACCGCGCCATCGGCAAATCCCTGGCGGGACTTAGCATCGTGGCAAAGATAAATGCGGTCGGCCGCGGATTCCAGCACAACCTCATGCATCCCCACAACCTCGCCCTCGCGAAAAGAAGTAATTTCCAGATTCTCTTTCCCACTGGCGTCGCGCATCACACTCTGAATGGCGATCGCCGTTCCCGACGGCGCATCTTTCTTGTGTACGTGATGCCGCTCGAAGATTTGTCCGGAATAGTTGTGATGCAGCGCCGCCGCAGCAGCCCGCGCGGCCTCAAGAAACAGATTCACTCCCACCGAAAAATTAGCCGCAAAAATAAATCCAGTACCGCGGGCCTGCACCAGTCCCCGCACGCGCTCGAGTTCGCCATACCAGCCGGTGGTGCCAACCACCATGTTCTTTCCGGCACCGACGCAGGCTTCAATGTGGTTGACGACAGCGTGAGGAGTTGTGAAATCAATGACCGCATCAACATCGCGTAAGCTGTCGCCAGTAAGTGCGGCCCCAGTTGCGTTCTCCGCCGCACCAACCACACGGACCTCGTGCCCGCGCGCTCGCGCACCTTCCCCCACCAGCGATCCGGTTTTGCCCCGACCGAGAATCAGTAATTTCATGGGAAGTGACCCGACAGCTCCGCTCAGCGTCCTTTGCGAGTTCCTCCGCGCTCTTCGCGGTTAAAAGCTCTTTTGCTGCTTTAAGCTACGCGTAAACCTCCGGATCCAACTCCGCAAAAAACGTACTATGCAGCCGCTGAATCACATCCGGCACCTCATCCTCTTCAATCACAAACGTCAAATTAATCTCCGACGCGCCCTGCGAGATCATGCGAATCTTTTTATCCGCCAGCCTGCTGAACACCAGTGCCGCCACTCCCGGCGTGTCGCGCAGGTTTTCTCCCACCAGGCAAACAATCGCCTTGCGCCCTTCGTACTTCACATCCGCCAGCTTCGCCAAATCCGCAGCCAGCGCCGGGATCGCATAGTTCGAATCCACGGTCAGCGAAACACTTACCTCCGAAGTCGAAACCACATCCACCGCAACTTTGTGCCGGTCGAATGCCTCGAAGATGGCGCGCAAAAATCCGTGCGCCAGCAGCATTCGCGGCGCGGCCACATCGACAATCGTGATCCGCTTCTTCACCGCAATCGCCTTAAAAATATTTTTGCCCTGCGGGACTCGCGTCGTAATCTTCGTCCCTTCGCACGACGGATTCCGCGAATTCAACACATACACCGGAATATTCTTCTGGATCGCCGGCAGCACCGTCGCCGGATGCAGCACTTTGGCACCAAAGTACGCCAACTCCGCCGCCTCATCGAAACTGATGATTTTGATCCGCCGCGCCTCCGGGCAAATCCGCGGATCGGTCGTCAGGATTCCATCCACATCGGTCCAGATGTCAATTCGCTCCGCGCCCAGCCCCGCGCCAAAAATCGCCGCCGAATAATCCGAGCCGCCGCGTCCAATCGTCGTCGTGATCCCGGCGCGGTTCGCCCCGATGAATCCGCCCATTACCGGTACCTGCCCGGCATCGAGCAGCGGCTTCACTTTGCTCAACAATCGCTGGTTGGTCTCTTCCTGTTGTGGCGCGGCCTCCATAAAATTGTTATCCGTCACCATCACATCGCGCGAATCCACATGCACCCCGTTCAGCCCGCGCGCCGCAAATGCCGCCGCAACAATCTTGCTGGAAAGCATTTCGCCAAACGCCGCCACGTGATCGGTGGTACGCGGCGTGATCTCCCCAACTGCGGTAATTCCTCGCAGCAGTTCGTCGAGCGCTTCAAAGTCGCTGCCGAGTTCTGAATGAAAATCAGTGAACAGCGCAGTGCCCAACAGTTCGCTCGCCGTGTTGTAGTGTCTTTCCTGCAGCGTGCGGCAGAGCTTCAGCGCCGTCTTGCGTTCGCCCTCGCCGGCAGCTCGCGCCATGGTAAGCAGCGTGTCCGTAACTTTCGCCATGGCGCTCACCACCACCACCGGACGTTGCGCCGCGCGGTCTTTCACAATCGCCGCGACGCGCTCGATGGCGCGGGCATCTTCCACCGAAGTCCCGCCGAATTTCATCACGATCATCGGCGTGGCTTCCTTGATGAAAGTGGCGAAGATGAATGTGGCGAAGACGAATCTGGCGGATGCGGCGCAGCTTTCATTTCCGCCCATCCGCGTCGAGATAACCTTTGGCCTTCAGCAGTTCGGCATTCAGCACCGCAGCCCCAGCCGCTCCGCGAATCGTATTGTGCGAGAGCACAGTAAACTTCCAGTCCAGCACGCCGCACGGCCGCAACCGGCCCACCGCCGTAGTCATCCCCGCGCCCATATCAACATCGAATCTCGGCTGTGGACGGTCATTCGCCTCCATGTACACCACCGGCCGCTCCGGCGCGCTCGGCAGATGCAAATCCGCAACCCCTCCGCGGTAGTCGTTCCAAGCCGCAATGATCTCTTCCGGCTTGGCTTTGGTCTTCAGCCGCACCGAAACTGATTCCGTGTGCCCGTCTTCCACCGCAACCCGGTTGCACTGCGCGCTCATCGCGAACGGAGCCGGAACAACGTTCTTTCCGTTCAACTTTCCCAGCAGCTTCTGCGTCTCCTCTTCCATCTTTTCTTCTTCGTTGCGGATGTAAGGAATTACATTGCCCAGAATATCGAGTGACGCCACGCCCGGGTAGCCCGCCCCACTCACGGCCTGCATGGTCACGACCATCACCGCTTCCAGCCCGAAGCGTTCGTAAATCGGCGCCAACGCCAGCACCAGTCCCATCGCCGAACAATTCGAATTCGTCACCACGAAGCCGCCGGATTTCTTCTTCCACGCCTGCCCGTCGATCAGCCGGATGTGCTCAGCATTCACCTCCGGAATCACCAGCGGAACCTCAGCGTGCATCCGCAGCGCGCTCGAATTCGAAATCACTGCGCAGCCCGCATCGGCAAAGCGGGGTTCGAGTTCGGCGGCGATCGATGCATCGAGTGCGGCGAAGATAATCTTCGGGGCGCCCTCCGGCGTAGCCGGAGAAATTTTCATTCCGGCGATATTCGCCGGAACCGGCGTCTTCAGCCGCCAGCGTGCCGCCTCCGCGTAGCTCTTGCCTTCCGAGCGGTCGGATGCCGCTAGCCACGCCACCTCAAACCACGGATGGCGCTCCAACATCTGTATAAATCTTTGCCCCACCACTCCGGTGGCGCCCAGAATGCCTACAGGAAGTTTCTTGCTCATATGAGGATATTCTGAATTCTACAACAGCCCCGTGAACGCTCCGCGGTCTGGCGCGGAGCCAATTCACTCTGACACTAGCAGGCTGCTGAAAAACTCTGACTGGAATAGTTTTTGGGAAGGGCACGACTTCAGTCGTACCGTTAAGTTCCCTAAAATCTGCCGCGCTTTAGCGCCTGGGGGTCGGTTTTTTGCTACTAAAACGAGGTTTAAAGCTCCCCGAATCCGCCGCGGAATTCCTGCGCAACGTAAACGCACAGAAAACCGCCGTAGCTGCAGCCACGACCGGAAGCAATATGCTGTTTTTCACTGGGGCGAGGAGAATATTCGCGAAAACAGGAATGATTTTAAGCGGCGACAACCACAGCCGGCACGAAAATGCGGCAGTGGCTCAGTTTGAATTCTTCTTGATTGCATCATCCCGAGCGCAGCCGTTTTCAGGCGGAGCGAGGGATTTCCCCCCTAGCGGCTGATCGCTCATCGGGCTGGAGCGCTCCAGGTGAGGGATGGCGACTGCAAAAATGCCCCGAATTCAAACCGAGACACTCTCGAAAAAACCGGCAACTGACAACCGGCCCCTGCCCTTACTTCTTTCCCACGCTCTGCGGATCAAACACATATTCATTCAGCGGCCCAAACTTCCTCTTTTCCGCATAAAGCCGCCAGCGCCGGAAAATAATCCGCAAGGCAGCCATTACCGGGATCGACAAAAAGATCCCCAGAATCCCGGCCACTTCGCCACCCGCCATCACTCCAAAAATCGCCGCCAGCGGATGCAGTTCCATGCTGTGCCCCATGATGCGCGGCGATGTCACGTAATCCTGAATCAGCCGCCAGATGCCGAGGAAAACCACCAGCCCAATCCAGTGCGGAAAACTGAGCAAAAGCCCCACTCCCACAATGGTCACCGCAGCGACCAGAGGTCCGACCACCGGAATAAACTCCAGCATCCCGCCCAGCGTACCCAGCACCAGCGCATAGGGCATGCGCATGATGCCAAGCACCGCCGAATACATCACAAACGTCAGCGCCGCCAGCGTAAGCTGCGCGCGGATAAAGTGTGCCAGCATCTGGTTCAAATCGCTTAACACGCCCTGCAACAGCTCGCGCTGCGGGCGCGATCGCACCAGATCCAAAAGTATCTCGCTGAATTGCTGCCCGTCTTTCAGGAAGAAAATCGAGAGCAGCGGCACCACAAACAGCAGCCATGCCTGCTTCGCAACATCCGCCACACGCAGCCCAATTTTTTGCGCCAGACGGCCGATCTCCGTACTGTGCCCGACTAGATAGGTGCGCACCAATTCGACGATTCGCGAGTTCCACCCATGTTCGTTCCCGAGTTGCTCCGCGATCTGGCCGGAACTCAGCTGCGTTAACGCCGGCAGTGACTGGCTAAGCCGGGAACTCTCGCGGGCAATTCGCGGGCCCATCGAAACGAAAAACAGGATCAGCAGTCCCAGCAACAACGAGTAAATCACCGCGATGGCCAGAACCCGCCCGTGCAACAGCTTCTCCAGGGAATTCACCAGCGGGCTCATGAGATACGCAAAGAAGATGGCAAACAGAAACGCGATCAGTGTCTCCCGCGCGGCATAGAGAAAGCCCAGCCCCAGCGCAAACAGCAGCACCGTGATCAGAACTTTCGCCGTCCGTGCATCGGTTACTGGCATGGTTTCATTCCGCCAATCCCAACCCGCTCGATCTTCTTCTTAATTCTCCGCCGCGCAACCTGCCGCGCAACCCCAACCGCGCACAAAATTTAGTCTCGCACCACTTCCGTATTATCGTCCGGAATCAACACCCGCATTAACTTGAACTGGTCTTTGTCATCCACCCACAGCGCCCACGAGAACGATTCCCCTTTCAGGTTCAACCGCATTAATTCCCGTTCCGCCCCGTGAATCATCACCTTCTCTCGTCCCACCAGTTCCATGCGCACCCGCATTGAGGTGCGATCCTGCGGCACCAGCACGCCAAACTCCAGCGGCCCCTGCTGGCACTTAAGAGCGCCGTTCTGCGTCTGGCAGTTGCTTGCCAAATATCTCCACGCCAGCACCTGGCGATGCACGAAAAAGTTATTGTCCAGAATTGCCGACGTGTTCGGCATCAGGAACGGTTGTTCTGCCGCCTTCGACGAACCTGCCGTCGTGATCTTTTCCAGCAGGAATTCGTTGTTCGGCGTCACCACGATCGTTCCGCTGCTGTCGCTCCACTCATAGCGAAACAGCTCTCCGCTTCCGCTCATTTGCAACTCTGACTTTTGCCCCGGTGAAGTCGGCGAACCCGTCTCCTGCAGATGCGACTTCACCACGCTCACGCCGTTATCCTGCTGCACGCTGAACGTCTCCGTCACCACGCGCTGTCCTCTCACAAAGACTCCAAAGGACCCCGAATCCACCTGCTGAACCCCTGACTTCGGCTTATCCTTCTTATCGCGGGCGGTCAACAGCACCGACGCCGCCAGTATTAATACTGCTGTCCATCGCATCCGCGCCATTCCATTCACTACGTTTCTCCTCGCCTTCCGGCGCCTCGCTGCAATCCCAAAACTTCCAGCACTTCCGCAGCAATCTGCGCGACAGTTTTTCCGCCCGTTTCCCGCCTTACCACAGCCTTCAAGTAGTACGGCCTTCGCGCTGCATAAAGCTCACAAAAACTCTCCAGACTCCCCAGCAACGGACGCTCCACATTTTCCTGCCCCTGGCAACGCTTCCAAAGCTCTTCCGCTTCGGCATCCAAAAAAATCGTCACCGCCCCCGCTGCTGCCGCCAGAATCTTCGCATTCTTCTCTTGCGCGAATGCGCCCCCACCCAAAGCCACAATTTTTTTCCCGCCGTCTTGCACTTCGGCCAGCAATTCTTTCAACGCGGTATGCTCCGCCTTGCGAAAACCCACTTCGCCAGACTCCCGAAAGATCTCCGCAACACTCCGCTGCTCGCGCCGTTCAATCCGTTCGTCCAAATCTTCGAACGCCCACCCCAGTTGCTCGCTCAAAGCGCGGCCTACGCTGCTCTTGCCCGCGCCCATAAAGCCGATCAACACCACAGCGCGTATCTTCCGCGGTCGCCCGCGCTTCGCCGTGTGCTGCCCAGAGAGCACACCAGCGCCAACCTTGCTGGCGGGCTTCTCCAAACTTCGCCTGCGCCGGGCTTTCATGCGTTATCCTGCTTGCGCCAATCGTGTCTGTGCCGACGGTTCCTGCGCGGATCTGCTCTCGTCAGTGCGGATTGCGTTTCGTTTTGCTTATTGTTTTTCGGAGCGTTTTCTGAGGTGGATTTTACCACTGAAGCTCCGCAACACGACGGTAGAGGATACCGCCATCTTGCCCACTGTACCTGCAAAGGCACGTCCCTTGTCGATCGCAAAATAGCTGTGAGTTTTGGGCTGCAAGGGAATATCGTCGCTCACTTCGCCGCGCACCGAGCGTGCGCTTACATCCGCGGAGGTCCATTCCGGTATGGTTGCCTCAATGTCTCCGCTATGGCTTGTCAGCCGGTATTCGCCGCTCTTCCCGAAGTCGCCAATGTAATTGATCCGTCCGCTGGTCGAAACCACCTGCACCACCGGGCCGGTCACAGCGTGCAGCGTAATGTCTCCGGTCAGCGAATCCACCTCGACGTGCCCATTCTGAATGTTATCCAGGTTCACCGGTCCATTCATCGTCTTTACGTGCACATGGGCGTTCGAAATGTCGCGGACGTCCACCGACGATCCCGGGCCTTCCAGGCTGAGGTCGCCATGCAGTTTTTCCGCGCGCAGCGATCCCGTGCTCGAGTGCAGCGTAATGCTGGCGTCGGCCGGAACCAGAACTTCGTAATCCACCCGCCCCGATTCGGCATCCGCTCCCGCCAGCAGGTGCGACTGAATATCCACACGATTCCCGCTCTGGTTGTTATCCACTTCCACTTTGTCGGAGTGCAAAACCGCGTTCACCACCACAGTGTTATTGGTGGAGGGCTTCACGGAAATCGACCCGTATGGATTTACCACCGAAACTCCCGCCTTGGCGCCGACCGAGAAGTGGAACTCCTTCTTGGTTTCGGCGATCAAAGTGCCCGCTACGATCACACCGATCGCAACCAGCTTTGCCCCGCGCTTGCTGACCATAGAATCCGGCTCCTCGAACGTACCGCCCCGTGTAGTCGTTTGAAACCAGTCAAGAAAAAACCCTCGCTATTGAGGGTGATCCATTGCCATCTCGAATAGCATGGCTTTTTGGTGGTAGGCATCCATCAGCGAACGGCGTGCGTCCTCATCGTTCGGACTTTCATCCACCACGCCCTGGGCTTCGCGGATGGATTGATTCACCTGCCGCAGGTTGTATTCATACTGCGCCTTCATGGCCGGCGTGCTGGATGCGACCTCCTGCATCAAGTCCTCGTCATCCAGGCCGTTATTGCTAACCACTGGTAGGGTTGCCGCAGTCTGCACCAGCGAGGGCGCTGGCGCATATTCGCGGTGCAAATAGATTCCCAGGGATAGCAGTAACATTGCGGCCGCAGGCACCAGCCACCACGCCGCCCCCCAACGTGCGCCGAATGAAGAAATCGGTACGGGGCGCTGCGGCCGGATAATTCCTTCGTCCCGCAACGCGGTGACGATTCCATTCCACACGCGCGGGCTGGGCTCATCGGCTTCCTGCAGTTGGCCAGCAGCCACAATAATCAAATCCAATTCTTCTACCAGCGCCGAGCACGCCGGGCATTCCATCAGATGGGCTCGCTGCTCTACAGTGCTCCCGTCGTCTACTTCCGCCAGGCTCTGTTGCAGCTCCATGCACGTCATACTGCTTCTCCCCAAGTACGATGCGGATAAACTGCCGCACCTCTTGCGCCCCTGTCAACCAAAATCATCCCTGCCATAGCAACTATCCCGCTCGAGATCTACCGGCCTTTTCGGCTCTATTCATCTTGAGCAGGTCTCGCAGCTTCATCCGGGCCTTATGTAACTGCGACTTGCTGTTGCCGATCGAGCATCCCGCGATTTTCGCGATCTCATTATGCTCGTACCCTTCTACATCGTGAAGAACAAAAATCGTTCGATAGCCCGGAGGCAGGCTATCCACCGCCCTTTGCAGCTGCAGTCGGTCAATCGATCCGCTCAGCGCCACATCGTCCGCGCCAAAATCTTTCTTCGGCGAATCCTCATCCGTGCCCTGCGTCGTCTCTTCCAGCGAAACCACCGGAAGGCTCTTTTTCCGCAAGTGCATCAGAACCACGTTCACCGAAAGCCGGTGCAGCCACGTCGAAAATGCCGACTCTCCGCGGAAAGTCGCGATCTTCCGGTACAGCTGAAGAAAGGCTTCTTGCGCCAGGTCTTCCGCCTCGGCGGTATTCGCCGTCATGCGCAGGCACAGCGAATACACGCGTCGTTTGTGCTTGTCATAGAGCACTTGGAACGCTTCTGCGTCCCCCAGCTTGGCCCGTTCAATGGCCTCGGCCTCGCTAAGTTCCGTGCTTCTGGGCTGTCGTGGCTCGGTCAAGTCACCTTATCCGGCCGCACTCATTGGGATGCGGCTTAAGTAGTTTCTGTTGTATCGCTTGCAGGGTTTAGCCGCACTCGAAGCGGCTTCCGCACTTCCAGAATATCAGAGTATTTCTACCGATCTATGGAGGCCGGTAATTGTCTCCAATTCGTCGCCTGTTATGTCTTGGAATTCCTTTGTCTACTCCAACTTGGATGTAGTCACTAACCCTCACTCTGTAAACACAATTCCAGCCAAAGAGTCGCAATCTTCAGAAATTGGTATCTTTTCGACCTCAGACTGCTTCTCGGGACGCGCAGCTTCCCATCATCCCACTTTGTTTTTTAGCAAAATAAGTTTTCAGCCAGAATTCAAAAGCCTTACGCGCACAGAAGATTAGCAGATTGCCTAGATATTGCGGACGGTAGAAATCGGAGACTCGCGCCCCGGGAGGGGCGCACGATAATAGCCCGGCGCTTAAGCGCCGGGGTACAAGAAACACGGGAACGCGCCCCGGAGGGACGCCTGAAACACTTCGTCGGCCGCGCTGGGCTCACGTTACTCCGCCTTCGCGTTATCCCCTTCGTCAAATGGATCCTTCGGCTCCGGCTCCTGACTCCCCGTTCGGATGCTGGTCACCTTGTTATTTTTGTCCCGCTTTTCATTAGTCTCTTTTCCTTCCCGGCCTTGCTGTTTCTTATCGCGATCCATAAATTCCTCCTGCGATTTAAGCTCGTTCATCCCTGATGAAATCCGAATCGGCGCATGTCTGTATTTTCCCTCCCCGCATTCCGTAGCAAAAAATAAAGGACGCTCACCCGAGCGTCCTTCATTTTCCACTTCAGCTAAACCTGCTTAGAACTGCACCGCCGGCAAAACCCCCGTCCCTTCCGACTTCACAGCCTGAAGGTTCGAAGGATTAATACCCAACGCGCGCAGAATCGTAGGTGCCACTTGTACCGTGCCTACTCCCTCGCGAACCGTCGCCGGCTTAAAGCCCGCATTCGAAAGTAGCAGAATCACGTTGGTGTCGTCATGCGCAAAGCCACCGTGCTCCGCCAGTTTCGCCGTGCTGCCGGAATACGTCACGCCCACATTCGGCGTCACGATAATATCCGGCGTCCGCGGATCCTGCGTCGGGTCGTTGTAGTTAATCGAGAGCGCCGGCCCATAATAAATCTGACCCAGAGCAATCCCTGTCGGTCCGGCGTTCGCTTCCAGAATGCTTACGGCGGACAGCGTATCCGACGAGTTCTTCAACCAAATCAGCGAAACATCATCTTCCGTCGGCCCAATACCCGTCGGATTGTTGGTCGACTCCGAGAATGGAATGTAGCCCGCGTTCGAAAGCAGCGTCACCGGCGAAGTTCCGTTGATCAGCTGCGAAACATAGCGGCTGGGGTCGATCGGCGACTGCCCATGCTTCGCCGTAATCACGATCAGCGTCGAATCGTACAGCCCCTGCTTTTTCAGTTCGCTCACAAACGCCCCGATTGAAGCGTCGACGAACTGGAACTCGCTCAGCAGCGCCACACCCGGCGTCCCAGTGGCATCCAGATATCCGCCGGTTGTGCTGTTGCTTGCCTCAACCAGCTTCTGCCCCACGCTCAGAGCCTGGAAGTTCATCCCGAAGATGGTCGGAACCTGGGTCTGCTTGTTGCCCAGGTGGCTCTTTCCATCAATCTCGTTCAGGATTGCATGCACTTTCAGCGTGTCGTAGCACTGAATGTTCTCGAAGCTGTTGGTCCATGCCGTCAGATCCGAACCCGGATCGCGAATCGGATTACAAGACGCTCCCAGCGGCGTAACCACGCCCGGAAGCGCGATCACCGTCGAGTTGATTTCCGGAGCATAAAAATCATCCAGCGCCAACGGACCCAGTCCCGACGAAACCGACGCGTACGCCGGATGTTTGTCCGACCATGCCGTATATCCGCCTGCCTGGTGAATCACGCTGAAAATGCTGTTGACGCGCACAAAATCCCACGGGAAAACCGGGTTGCAACCGTTATTCGGATCGCGTATCAAATGCTTCGGGTCAATCGAGTTCAGCCCGCCGTCGGTCAGCGACGCTCCCGGCGCGCCGCCATTCAACTTCGTCTTGTCAAAGTCGATGCCTTCTTCATACTCGCTCGTAGTCCCGGTCGGCGTCGTATACGGAACGCACGGACCCGCTCCCAGCCCGTTGCCCGTGGTCTGCGCCGGGGCGTTATAGTTCCGCGAATACGCCACATCATAGTAGACGCCGGTCAGCGCCGGGCTTCCGCCGGTCACAATCGCGGTGAGCCCAGGGAAGGAGTCCGATGTCTTCGAGGTGCTGGCCGCGACATAATTGATTCCAGTCTTTCCCAGCGCCGCAATCGCCGGGCAATACGGCTGCCCGTTGTTCACGGTGCTGAGCCCGCTCGAACAATTTGCAAAGTCCACCGCGTGCATTCCATCCACGCTGATGAGCAGTACACGTTTAAATTGACCGCTGGATTGGCCCTGGGCAAGCATAGGACTAGCCGCTAACCACAGAGCCAGCACTGGCAGAAAAAGAATTGGCAGGGTAAGAGTGACTGCGCCTGAACGAAGGCGAGAAAGCTTCATGACTTCCTCCTAGGGGATTTTGAAAGGTGCTAGAGGAGGATTAGCAGCCGCAAATGAATACCCGCTTACATTCCTGTGAATGCTGCGTTAAAAAGCACCTTAAGGTGAGCCGTGTAGGATTGAGTTGAGTCTTCGTCGGGACAAACAATCTACTGCCAAAACGCGCAGTTCATGAGATCAACGCGCGCTGATCATCTCCCCCGGCCCGCCACCAGGCTGCGGAAGATCCGGAGGAGGCGATGGCGGCAGCGGAGACGCTCCATCTGCCGGCCGCGGAACTTCGCCAGAATCTTCGCCCGGCCGCCGCAGGCTCGGCGGGTTCCCGGAATGCTGCGCGGGCTCTTTCCCGGCTTTCGCCTCCTGCTCCGCCGCAGGCTGCAAGCTCACTTCTCTTTTCGTGCGCAGAATCTTCTCGCCGTCAATCTTCATGGTTTCCACGCGCACCACTTCATCGTTCACAATGCGCACAAAATCGACGTCCGCCGGAGGTTCGCCATAAATCCACTCCTCGTATTCGATTTCGCCCTCGCGCTCCCTTACTTTTTTCGGCGGCTTGCCTTTCGCATGCACCACCATCTCCGTATTCATCCCCACCAGAACGTTGTGAGCGACGATGGCTTCTTTCACCTTCGGAGGCACCGTATCCAGATACGCCTGCTCTTTATTGCGAGCCTTAAAGTCGAGCACCGGATACAGCAGGTCGCGCAACTGCTGCGGCGTCATCTCCGGCACATACTTCGCGAAATAAAGATCGACATAGGAACCGTGCACGTTAGTCTGTGGATTGTTCTGCGGCGCCTGCACCGTACCGCCCGCGCCCGATACCTGCACCCGCTGGTACCACTTCTGATGATGCACCGGTCCGCCGTTAATCTCGAAGCGGATGTGATCGTCTCTAATCTGCACCATCGAGATATGCGCCGGGTCGCCGGGCTTGATCGCTGGCCCCCAAATGGCAAGCGCCGTTCGCATCTCCTCGCCGTTGGGGCTGATCACCCCCTGCCGCAACTGAATCCCTTTCGTTCCCATCGGAAAAGTAGTGCGCGAATACACCAGTTGCGTCTCAAAATCGCGGATAATTTCAAAGCGCGTCTGCCTCACTATGCGCGGCGAGTTCGGCGCAATGGGAGCAGCTTCAGGCGTGAAACTTGGATCGGGCTGAGGTTTTGCCGCAGTTGCGCCCAGGGAGATTTCGCTGGGAGCGCCATCCGACTGCGCCGGCGCAGAATTAGAGACGAACAGAAGAGGCAGTGCTAGCAGGGCGAAACTTGGGAATCGCGGCATACAGGACCCCAGACGCGACCATCATTATATGCGATGGTGGAAGGGGATGCGGAGTTGCCACAGATTTTGGTCGCGGCCAGTTTCGGAGCGCTCGCCCTTCTTCGGCGAACTTTCTTCTTCGCGAATGCGGAATTTCTTTGCGGTCTTCGCGGTCAAAAGCTTTAAAATCCCTTTCACCGCAAGGGCGCGAAGTTATCTCCACTGGCGCGAAGGAATAAACTGAACCACTACCCTGATTTTGAGCGCTACCGCTTTTGAGCCCGCCCCGTCTATACGCTCTCAGGGCCGCGCCGCTTATGCTGCTGGCACTTGGTCATGATCGCGGATCGCAGACGCGTCCGCAATTCCTCGGGCAATTCATAAAGCTGGGAGTCGCGGTAAATCTCGATGGTTTTCTTGGTCGTGTCGCAGACCACATAGCAGTTGTGACACCAGGAAAGATGGTTCTCCAACTCGACCTTCGTCGGCTCGTCGAGCACCCCATCCAGGTAATTCGTCAGCTCTTGCAAAAAATCAGAGCACTTCACAGGTCGCCATCTCCGCTCTCACGTTTATCTCCGTTCTCACGTTTCTGGAAGAACCGTCCCAGGCGCTCGCGCAACTGCAAACGCGCCCGCAACAACCTCGACTTCACCGCCGGCACGCTCAATTCCAGTGCCGCCGCGGTCTCTTCGGTCGAAAGTCCTTCCACATCCCTTAGTACAAACACCGTCCGGAAGCCTGGGGGAAGGCCCTGGATCGTCTTGCTCAAAATCTCCCGTAACTCCGCCTGCGTGTACTGCTGCTCGGGGTTCGGGCTCCAATCCGCAATCTCGCGCGGAAGGGAATCGTCTTCCGTCTTTATATCTTCGTCCAGCGAAACCGTGCGTTCCGGTTTCTTGCGCCGCAACTTCATCAACGCTTCGTTGACGGCGATGCGCACCAGCCACGTATAAAACTTCGACTGCTCCTGGAACTTCGCCAGGTTGCTGTACGCCTTCAGGAACGCTTCCTGCACCACATCTTCCGCATCCTCGCGGTTTTGCGTGATGTGCTGCGCAATCCTGAAAACATTGCGGTCATAACGCCGGACCAACTCTTCAAACGCCGAGTCGTCCCCGCGCTTCGCCGCCTGTACCAGGGTCAGTTCGTCGGTGACAGGCCCTTCTAGTTTGTTTTGGATGGCTCCCATTGTCTGTGCGATGCAGTATTTTGATTGTGAATTCTCAGTCTGCGGAAAACGATGGTAACGACCATTCTACTTGGAAGCCGGGGATTTAGGCGAATCGGCCAGGCTCGTGTGGGTGGACACTCCTGTCCGACGCCTTTGACTTTGATTTTGACTTTGACCTCGCTCATGTAGGGAGCGACGCATTCGTCCGTCCGAGCGTCCCAGACCTTCGAAAATCGCGAAGGGTGGGGCAGCCTCAGCCGTTTTGAGCCGGACCATCAGACTGCGGGTTGAGCCGGAAGTCAGCGGCGCGGCTCGGCATCCATAGCCCGGTGTCAAGATGGACAATTCGGCAACCTGATCCGCCTTTTATCACCACGACTTTTACGGTAGAGTCGAGAGGTGCGGAAGGTAACGCGGTCGAACACGTCCCGACGTACTCTAGGGCATGTACACAAGTGCCGTATAATCAGCGGTTAAGGAATCGTGCGTGACCAACACCACGGTCACGTTGCGAAATTGCGGATCGCAAGGCATGACGGAATTGACTGAAAAAGAAAATGAAATAAAGCAATTGGTCGAGCACGCAGTGTCGCAAGCGCTGCAGGCCGAGCTCCCGCAATTGCAATCGCGCATCGCGCAGCAGGTGCTTGACGCCTTGCCCGCGCCGGCGACCGATGCCCCCGCTTCGCCGCAAGGCGTTGCGCCGGCCGCGGATTCCAGCGCGCTGGTGCGCGCCGTCGCCACCATCCACGCCGGCTCTACCCAGAAAGAAATATTGCGCGCTCTGCTGGATGCGGGCAGCGCTTACTCCGAGCGCATCGCCCTCTTCGTCGTAAAAGCAGGAGCAGCCTCAGGCTGGCAGGCGCGCGGCTTCGGTGACGATGACAGCATTAAAGATTTTTCTCTCGATCTGAATGCCGGCCCGGTCGCGCACACTTATCAGAATCGCGTCGCAACCCCCGGCAACATCGCCGAGATGGGCGGCCAATTCGTCGAACACTTCGGCAAGCCGGCCAACGAGCAGGTCCTGGTGCTCCCGTTGGCGTTGAAAGAAAAAGTCGCCGCTCTCGTATACGCCGATGGCGGCGAGAGCAGCAAGCTCGATGCGGCTGCCGTGGAATTGCTCGTCATGGCCACCAGCGCGTGGCTGGAAGTTGCATCGCTTCGCAAGCAGGCCACAAAAGACGAAGGCGCAATGGCCCCCAGAGCTGCCGCTCCGGCTCCGCCGGTCCAAACCGTTTCTTCGTTCTCCGATCCCTTCGCCTCACACGCGCCCAAACATGTGCCCGCAAGCGCTCCGGTTCCAGCCGAGCCGGCCGAAGTTGTCGAGGTCGCTTCCGCTCACGCCAGCGCCGCCGCCGCGCCCGCAACCGCGGCCGATCCGCTTGCCGGATTGTCTCCCGAAGATGCTGACGTTCATCGCAAGGCGCAGCGCTTCGCCCGCTTACTCGTAGATGAGATCAAACTCTACAATCAGGCGAAAGTCGCCGAAGGTCGCCGCAACAAAGATTTGTACGACCGCTTGAAAGAGGATATCGACAAGAGCCGCGGCACCTTCCATAAGCGCTATGGCGGAACTGCAGCGGCCAATGCCGATTATTTTAATCACGAGTTGTTGCGCAGTCTGGCGGAAGACGATCTTTCCATCATGGGTGCGAATTTCCGCCGTTAACCATCACGGCATTTTCCCGGCAGTGTCTCTGCGTAAAATAAAAGTAGTGCGATCCACTTCGAATTGGCGGCGATGGCGGCATGTAGCCGCCGCTCTGGGCTTGAGCAGCCTGGTCCTTCCTGCGCTTGCTTCGCCGCATGCTCTCATCTTTTCTCCAGCTCCGCAAGCGCAGGCCGACCCGTCCTCGCAAACGGCCGCTCAGTCTCCTGATCGCGACAAGCCCGCATCTACAGAAAAAATTTCTCCCGCCAAAAAACCGGCAGCGAAGAAGTCCCCGAAAGCCACCACTCCCCGAAAAACCGCGCCCACCTCAGCCCGGCACGTTTCGAACACCAGAAAGAAAACCATTTCCCCGCGCGTCCGCCGAATACGCCAGGCCTTCGTCTCTTCCGCCACCCTGCGCCTGATGGCGCAGCAACTCATTCAGGATCGAACCCTCCCCGCTTATGCTGGAGTCGAAGCCTACGCTCGCGCCCACTCCAAAGAAGATGCCGGCGCTCTCGCCTGGCTGGTCATTGGCTACGCTCACGTGCTCGATCATGATTACGCCAAAGCCATCGATCCGCTGAATCGCGCCAAGGTTCACGCCGGTGATCTCGGCGATTACGTCACGTACTATCTCGGAACTTCTTATCTGCAAACCGGACGCACCGCGGAAGCCATTGCAACACTGGCCGACTTCGGAAAAACCCATCCCGATTCCGTGCTCGTGCGCGACGCAGCCGTGAGTCACGCCACCGCGCTCATGCTCGAAGGCCAGCCAGCCGAAGCGGCCGCCATTCTCGAACCTCTCCGCACTCCGCAGCGCTCCGACGTAGAACTCGCTCTGGGCAAGGCCTACGCCGCTTCCGGCCAAACCGCGAAAGCCGCCGAAACTCTGGCCAATATCTACTACACACTGCCCACCAGCGCCGAAGCCGACTCCGCGAACGCGGAGTGGAAGAAACTCGCGATCAACCTCTCACCAACCGTCAGCCAGCGAAAAACTCGCGCCGAAATATTAGTCAAGCACCACCGCTATGCCGACGCAGCCGACGAGTATCGCAGCCTCGCGAACGAATCTGCCGCGCCGATCAAGGCTGCCATCGAACTCGACCTAGCCGACGCCCTGCATCGCAGCGGCCGAAACCGCGACGCCAATCAGGTGCTGGCCTCTATCGGTCCAGTCACCGGCGAGGAGAACGCCCAGCGTCTCTATCTCCTTGGCCAGGTGGCATTCGCCTCCAGCGACAACGACACGTTCTACCGCACCGTTGAAGAGTTGCGTCACGCCGCTCCCACTAGTCCGTGGCTCGATCAGTCGCTGCTTTCGGCCGCGAATTTGCATTTGGTGCATCACGAATACGACCAGGCGCTCGACATGTTCCGCGAGTCGCAGCAGCGCTTTCCCAACGGCCCGCGAGCCTCGTATGTCCACTGGAAGGCCGCGTGGCTCACCCTGCGCCAGGGCCGCAACGACGAAGCCAAGAAAGCGTTCGAGGAGCAGATAACCCTCTATCCCGCCGGAGCCGAAACTCCCGCAGCCTTGTACTGGCGCGCACGCCTGGCCGAAGAAGACAACCAGCCCGCGATGGCTCGGGCGTTCTACCGGAAACTTTCAGAGCGCTACCGCAATTTTTATTACGCCGAGCTGGCTCGTCAGCGATTGAAGAACCTTCCCGCAGCCAGTGGCGCCCTGACCGACTTTGCCGTCCTCGACCGCGTGCCTCCACTCGAAAGCGATGTAAAGGTCGCCGACACTCAGCCGCCCTCAGACGAACTGCACGTTCAGAAAGCCGAACTCCTCGGCAACGGTGGCCTTGTAGACTTCGCCGTCCGCGAACTGCAAGCCGTCCCACCCGCCGATAGCGGCGCATGGCTTCCCGCCGAAACCGCGCGCCTCTACATCGCAACCGGCCACTACGACCGCGCCATCGAGGCTATGAAGCACTCCGCCCCAAGTTATTTCGCCCTCGACATTCCCGATCTCCCGCGCTCGTACTGGGAGGCGCTCTTTCCCAAGCCTTACTGGATCGACCTCAAACGCTTTGCCGCCGCCAACGGCCTCGATCCCTATCTCGTTGCATCCCTGATCCGCCAGGAGTCGGAATTCAATCCCAGCGCGGTTTCGCGCGCGAATGCCGTCGGCCTCATGCAGTTGCTGCCGAAAACCGGCAAGGTCGTGGCGCATCAGGTGAAGCTGAAACGCTACAACGCCAGCCAGCTATTTACTCCGGCGGTGAATCTGCAACTGGGCACAAAATATTTTCGCGGAATGGTCGATCGCTTCGGCGGCTCGTTCGAATACGCTCTCGCCGCCTACAACGCCGGCTCGGATCGCGTCGATGACTGGCTGAGTCAAGGTAAGTACCGCGATCCCCAGGAATTCGTGGAATCGATTCCGTTCACCGAGACGCGGGAGTATGTGCAGGCGATCCTGCGCAATGCCAGTGTGTACAAGCAGATCTATGGAACACCGTAGGGCCAGCGTTGCCGCTGTGGTTCTTTCAGTCCACAACGGCAACTCATACTTCTGCTGCCCTAACTCGTTCCAGCCCTTACCCTAGCTTATCGGCGGCTTCCTTCGCGAGCAGTCTCCGGGCCTGAGCATCGCCTCCGGCTGCTTCTTTCGCAGTCTGAGCCGGATTCTCGACGGCTTCTTTTATGGCCTGTGCAGCTGCACTGATCTGAACTGTGTCGCTGGGTGCGGCTTGCGGCTGAGCTTGAGCGGCTGGTTTGGGCGTCGATGCCGGTCGAGCCGCCGTTTGCGCCACGGCCTGAACATGAGCGGCATTGCTGACTGAACTGATCATGGGGTGCCTCCGTTGTATCTATCGGCGGCATCCGGGCGCGGCTTTAGTTTGAGCGTAGAGATTAGGACAACGTAACTCTTGCGCTGTCCGCCGTAGCGGCGAATCTTACGGCCCAAATAAAGAAACGAACCCTATCCGAACGGATTCACAATCTGCACTCCATCAATCTCCCGCCCATCCCGCATGTCTTCCGACAACAGCACGCCACAACCCGACTGCTTGGCCATACGAATGACTAACGCGTCCCAGAACGAAAACCCATGAAGCCGATGGAGATCGATCGCGGCCAGGATGTCCGCCAGCGCGGGTGCGGCGACATCGAACTCCGCCAGCAATTCAACCTTGCGGCGAGCAATCGCAGCATCCACTCCCAGCTTTCGCGTGACGGTCACAAAATATTCCTGCAGCACTTGCATCGATACCACGCCGGTGCGCGCGCGGCGGTGCTCGGCGACCAGGACAAGGATTCGCTTCTGTTTGGCGGGCGCAGCTTTGTCGTCGGCGTAGATCAGGACGTTGGTGTCGAAAAAACTACGGACGGGCATCGTGCCGCCGGGTATGAATTTCGTCGCGATTAAAGCGCCAGCCTCTCGAGTTGCCCTGCCCCGAAAGTCGCCGGAACTCCTCGATACTGCGCTCATAATCGTCGGTGCCGGCAACGGTTTGCAGGTAGTCGCGAATCAATTGATTCAGGCTCTTGCCCAGGGCGTCGGCTTTTTCGCGGGCGCGAGCTACCAGCCGCTCGTCGATGGAAAGAGTCACATTCATCCGCACAGTATACGTGTGCACATAACATGTGTCAATGCCCGGATGAGCTAATCGTGGGAATCAGCTCGGCTAACCTTCTTGCGCCCCTGACCTGGCAAACAAAATCTCCACCACCAGCAACCCCGCTCCCACCACAATCGCACTATCCGCCAGATTAAACACCGGCCACTGATATCGCTTCACATAGAACAGCAAAAAATCGACCACGCGTCCGCTCGTCGCCCGATCCCAAAGATTCCCCAGCGCCCCTCCCATAATCAGCGACAGAGCAATCCCGGTCACAACGTGCTTATGATTATTTTTCCAAAGCATTACCACAACCACCAGCAGCGCAATCACAGAAAACGCAATCAGCATCCCCGTCTTCCACGGACTGGTCGAATCCGCGAACAGGCTGAAGGCCGCTCCCGTATTTTCCGTGTGAGTAAGTCGAAAAAATCCCGGAATAATCTGAATGTGGGAGTACATCGAAATCCGGCGTGCCACCAGCCGCTTGCTCCACCGGTCAAGAAAAACAACGCCGAGTGCAATCAGAAGATAAGAAACGCGCGCAGTGCTCTTAGTCATCTAAAAACATCTTAAACTGTGCAACCCGGAAACCGGACGCCGGAAAGCGGAAGCGGCACTTCACATGCTATCCGCAAACGCATCCCCAATCGAATACTTCATCACCGCTTCATACTCGCCGCCCAAAAATTTCTTCAGCCGGTCGGTATTCATAATGTATTCGCTGGTCATATACGGTAGCGCCTCCGGAGGGATCGCCGAAATCTTCCGCTTCCACAAAAACTTCAGCACCAGCCGCATCGCCCACTTTCCCGGCACCCGCACCAGCTTCGCCTTCGCCATCTCAATGCACTTGCCAAAGGTCAGCGGTTCGCCGCGCCCCGCCACATTCAGAATCGTCAGTCGCTGCGCCTCCGGATCGCGCTTAAGAATATGCGCGATCAGCCTCGCCATATCGTCCACGTGGACGAACTGAATCTTGTTGTCCAGATACTGCTGCCCGCGCGGCATCATGCACGGCAGCCGTTTCCCCTCGCTGCGCATCTTCTCGGCCCGCGCGCCCGTCCCATTCACCGTTCCCCGAAACGCTCCCAGCAGATAATTCTGCACACTCTTCCCGGCAAAAATATGCGGACGCAAAATATACACGCTGCATCCTCGCAGCGCCGGCGCACGCTGCTGCACCACTTCATCCGCTTGTTTTTTATGGATCGCGTAAGGCAGCGTATGCGCCGCCAGCACCGACTCTTCACGCGCAGGCTCCGCCAGGTTGGGCCCGTAGGCGGAAACGCTGCTGGGAAAAATAAATTGCCGGGTAGGGAACTCGGCGGTCCGGTTGGCCTCGGTCACGGCTTCCATTACCCGAGCCGTGCCTGCCACATTGATCTGCCACATGCGCTCGGTGTCGAGCACTCCCGTGCGAACGGCGTCGATCACAAAGGCCAGATGAATCACCGCCACCGGCCGCGTATCCCGCAGCAATTCGTATAAAGTCCGGGTCGAAGCTTCCTCGCCCAGATCCAGCCGTTCAAATTGCAGGGGAAGATCGGTTTGGGGCGGATTCAAATCCACGCCAATCACCGAGTAGTCCTCCAGCATCGGCAGCAATCTGGATCCCAGATTTCCTGCGATGCCGGTAACTACGACGACAGGTTTCTCGCTAGCCATCAGTCCGGCTTCGAGGCTGGTGCTTGCGGTGCCGGAGCCTGCGACGGAGCATTCGCCGAAGGCGGCGCGCTCGGCGGCGGTGTCTGACCCGCCGGCGGGTTCTGCTGCGGCTGTGTCGGCCGCGGCGCCATCTGCGGATGCGGCATGTGGGGCGGCGGTCCCTGCCGCATTCCCATTCCTCCAGGTCCCATCGGTGCCGCCGGCCCAAAGTACGCTTCGTTCGGAACCGACTGGAACGAGTTCGTGTACTTGTCCATCAACTCCTTGGTGCGCTCCGCCTTCAGCTTGTTGTGGATCTCATCCTTCACCTGATCCAGCGGCAGAACATCCTTGCTCACAACTTTATAGATATAGCTTCCGCCGTTATCGCTGATCACCTTTGAAACTTCGCCCACCTTCAGGCTGAAGACTTCCGCGTGCGCCGGAGGCAATCCCGTACGCCGCACCTTCGGCAAATTCACCGTCGGATTCTCCACCTTGGTTCCCGCGGCCTCAAACGCTTCCTTCTGCAGCTTGGCGAAATCTTCTCCAGCCGCCGCGCGCTCGCGCAGCTTCTCGGCCAGTTGCTTCAACTCCTGCTCGCCTTTTTCCTGCTTGGCCTTCTCATCGGCTTCCTTCGCCTTCTGTTGCTCCTCGGTCAGCTTTGGCTGATCTTTCGCTTCTGCTTGATCCTCAGGTTCGGCCTGCTTGTAGCGCGGAACAAACAGCCGGTCCAGCGAATACTGCTCGTACGCTTCCGGATTATCCTTGTAATACTTCTCCACATCCGCGGGCGAAATCTTATCCGCCTGTTCCTGCACCGACTGTTGCAGCTCCTGGGTCAGAATCTGCATCTTCGCGATCTTCAACTTCTGCTTGTATCGCTCCGAATTCTCCAGCCCTTTTTCTTTCGCCGCTTCCGACATCGCGATAAACCGGGGAAGCGCCTGCTCCAGTTGCCGCTTCAGTTGCGGCGAAACGTTGGGCGAAAGCCCGTTGGCAATCTTTTCGAACTCGGCGCGCGTAATCACCGTCTCGCAGTTCGCCGGCTTCTTCGCAGCCGCCGTCTTTGCCGCGCTGGCCTTCGCTGTAGCCGCCGTCTTCACCGGCGCGCATACTCCCTTAATCGTCAGCACCGCTGCGTTCGGCGGAACCGAAGCCGCCGCATCCGCCGCCGGAGCCTTCGCCCCACCCGCCGGAGCCGCCTCCGGTTGTGCCTGTCCCCAGGCCAGGGTTCCCATCAACACACACAGCAACCAACTCTTACGCATACAAGATTCCTCCAGGATTGGTACTTCAGGAAGTTGGACTACCGAACTTAGCATCCTAGCATAGCCCCCCTTTTCGCCAGTAGAGAAGGAAGTCACTGGTGCGCACAGCCACCCGACCATGCATCAGCCACCCCCACCCTTTGTCATTCCAACCGAAGTCCGGAGCGAAAGCGACGGCAAGCGGAGGAACCTGCTGTTGGCCTGCACCATCACGCACCCATGCAGGCACCAGACGCCCAAGCTCTCCTCTGTGTATTCCTCTGTGCCCCCCGTGGTAAAGATATTCAGATTTCTCACAAGTCGACGAAGATTTTTCCCGCAATCTCCCCGAATCGCCGATAATCCCATCATGTCCGGCACTCCCGCTCTCTATTCACCGAACGCCATGCGCGCCGAAAAGCGCGCCGTCGCCGGAAGCTCCGTCCTTGCCGCCATCCTCGTCACCGCCGCCAAAGTCATCGTCGGCCTTACCACCGGAAGCCTCGGTATCCTCTCGGAAGCCGCCCACTCCGCCCTCGATCTCATCGCCGCCTCGCTCACTTATTTTTCTGTCGGAGTTTCCGACAAGCCTGCCGACGCCGACCACCAATACGGTCACGGCAAAGTCGAAAACTTTTCCGCCTTCGTCGAAACCGGCCTGCTCCTCGTCACCTGCGCCTGGGTCATCTACGAAGCCGTCATACGCCTCTTCTTCCGCAAAGTCGAAGTCGAACCCTCCGTCTGGGCCTTCGCTGTCATGCTCATCTCCATGGCCGTCGACTGGTGGCGCTCCCGCGCTCTCGGCCGCATCGCCGTCAAATACGACAGCCAGGCCCTCGAAGCCGATGCCCTCCACTTCTCCACCGACGTCTGGTCATCCGGCGTCGTGATCCTAGGCCTCGTTCTAATTCTTCTCGGCCGCGTCTATCACCTCGACTGGCTCCGCACCGCCGATCCCATCGCCGCCCTCTTCGTCGCCGGAGTCATTGTCTCCGTCAGTTGGCGCCTCGCCCGCCGTACCGTCGATGCCCTCCTCGACGCCGCTCCCGCCGGAGTCCGAGCCCAAATTATCGACGCCGTCTCTCACGTCGAAGGCGTCCTCGAAATCGGACGCGTCCGCATCCGCCGCGCCGGCAACCGTTACTTCGCCGACCTCGCCGTCGGCTTCGCCCGCACCGTCACCTTCCAGCGCTCCGAGCAGTTAGTCGAGGCCGTCACCGCCGCCGTTCACCAAATTCTTCCTGACGCCGACGTCACGGTTCAGCCCCTCCCGCGCGCCGAACGCTCCGAAAATATCTTCGACCGCATCCGCGCCGTCGCCACCCGCCACAACCTCAACGTCCACGACATCAGCGTGCAGCATCTCGGCGGACGCACTCACGTCGAACAGCACATCGAACTCGATGAACGCATGTCTCTAAAAACCGCCCACGATCGCGTCACCGAGCTCGAATCTGACATGCGCCGTGATGTCCCAGAAATCGACGACATCCTCACGCACATCGAAAGCGAACCCGCCACCATCGAAACCGGTGACGAACTTGTCCGCGACGCCGACCTCGAGCGCCAGCTAAAATCCCTCGCCGCCGAATTCCCCGAAATTCTCGACATGCACGACATCCAAATCAAAAAAGTCCGCGGACGCCTCTACGTCTCCTGCCACTGCACCCTCTCCGACGATCTCCCGCTCGCCCGCGTCCACGACATCCAGACCGACCTCGAAATCCGCTTCAAACAAGCCGCCCCCGAACTTTTTCGCGTGTTGATTCATCCCGAGCCCAGCACAGACAACCGCAGATAAAAGTAGCGCCGGCGTCCCGCCGACTGTACTCGTTGTTCTTCGCGAACTTCGCGGAATTTCTTTGCGGCATTTGCGGTTAAAAGCTTTAAAAGTTCGTAATCGCGAGGCATGCAAAGATTCGCCAAGCTTGCAAAAGAAGATAAACTGCACTTGGCAAACGAATGATGAATCTCATTGACGAAGCGGAACAACTGGCCGCAATTTTCGCCGCCTCGCGCACAACCGCGAAACGAACCATTCGGCAATCGGAAGTTGGCAATCGAAAATCGCGGAGGAAGGCCCCATGACCGAAGCCAAAGCCACTTGGAAAGACAACCACCGTTTCGAAGCCGTCGCCACCAGCGGTCACGCCATCACCGTCGACGGCGACAAAGCCGCCGGCAACAGCCCCATGGAACTCGTCCTCATCGGCCTCTGCGGCTGCACCGCGTACGACGTGGTCTCCATCCTCCAGAAAAAACGCGAGCCCTTCACCAGCCTCGAAGTCCGCGCGGAAGCCGAGCGTGCCACGACCCAGCCCGCCGTCTACACCAAAATTAAATTGATTTACCGCGTGGGAGGAAAAGTCTCGCACAAGGCCGTCGAAGATGCCGTCCGCCTCTCCAAAGAAAAATACTGCTCAGTCTCCGCTATGCTTGAAAAAACCGCAAAGATTACCACCGAGATCGAATACACGGATTGATTGGACCGTCGAAAGCCCCGTCATCCTGAGCGAAGCGAAGGACCCCATGCATCTATGCATTAACAGCGGCATTGCAAGGAGTTCGCACAACGCTCTTGTCTGAAGGCAGCGCTGCGGTTCAGGCCGGATTTATACCTCTATTCGCCGTACCCTGTGCCCCCCTTTATCCTCTGTGTTTAGGGTTCTAAAGCATTTCCATCCTCACTCGATCGGTTCCACAACCATTCCCTCGCGCCGCTGCACCATCACAATCGCCGCCAGCACAAAAACAATCCCCACCATCTGAACCGGCCGCAGCACCTCACCCAACAACCCAGCCGCCAGAACAATCGAAAACACCGGCTCCAGGCAACTGGCAATAATCGCCCGCGTCGGCTCCAGATGCTGCAGCCCCAAGAAATAAAGCGAGAACGCTCCCAGCACCGAAGTCATCGAGAACACAAACAGAAAAATCCACTGCTCCGCGCCATACTTCGCCTCAACAACCTTCCACGGAGGATTCACCACCATCCAGAACGCCGACGACGCAGCCAGTGTCCACACCAGCACCCGCCAGCGATCGTGCCGCGCCAGAATGCTGTGCCCGCCCACGTTGTAAAACGCGAAGGAAAACGAAGCCAGCAGCGCCGCAAAAAGCCCGTACCCATCCAGCCGAAGCCCTGAACCGCCGCGCGCCCCAAACACATTAATCACCAGCGCGATCCCCGTTACCGCCATCCCCACCGCGCCCACTTTCTGCGCCGAAAGCTTCTGCTGCCCGCGTGCCACCACATACATCAAAACCCACACCGGCGCCGTGTACTGCACAATAATCGCGATTGCCACACTCGTTCGCTGAATTGCAACGTAGTAAAAATAATTCGAGACCGCCACGCCCAACGTCCCCAGCAAAAAGCAATAAGCCAAATCCCGCGCCGGCAGCCTGATTCGCTTCCATCCCTTGAACCCCACCAGCAGCGTCCCCAACACCAGCAGAGAAAACGTAGCCCGGCTCTGCGACAAAATCAGCGGATCAATCGGCCGCAGCGCCGCTCCCCCCAACCGCAGCTTCCCGGTAAACACCGCCCGCCCCAGCGACGCCGACACTCCCCAAAGAAACGCCGCCCCTGCAATAAACAAATATCCCCGCCACGCATGAGGATGCTCCCGCTCGCGTTCGTGATTTGGATATGAAATATCTCCCCCTCAAAACGAGATTCGATATTCAGGCAGGGAAGAGCACGCGGTCAAGACAAGTCACCGTCGCGAGCGATTCCATCCATTTAAATTCGACGCTTGACGTTCCTGTTTCGCTTAGCTAACCTAGATTAGCTAACCAAATGGAAACCATCACCATTCATAAGGCCAAAACCCAGCTTTCCCGCCTCATCGAGAAAGCCTGCCGCGGCGAGGAGGTCGTGATTGCCCGAGGCAAAGACCCAGTCGTGCGACTCGTGGCCGTCGAACCGAAGAGCCGCAAGCGCAAGCCCGGCGCCTGGAAAGGCAAGATTTCCTACGCGCCCAATGCCTTCGCTCCCCTGACTCCAAAAGAGCTGAAAGATCTTGGCTTCGACTAACCGCGTCGCGATAGACAATGGACGTACTCCTCGATACTCACGCTCTCGTCTGGTGGATGGAGGATGCATCCCGGCTTTCCCGCCGAGCCGCGACCGTCATCGGCAATACTGCCAACCGGATCTTCATTTCAGCCGCCGTAGGTTGGGAACTTTCAATCAAGGTCAGCACGGGCAAGATGAAGCCCGCCTCCATCCTCGACGATCTCGAACACGAACTGGAGAAAGAAGCGTTCGTGCAACTGCCAATCACTCTCGAAATGGCTCTCCGCGCTGGATCGCTACCGCCTCACCACCGCGATCCTTTTGATCGAATGCTGGTGGCTCAGGCTCAATTGTTGCGCATTTCCGTCGTCAGCGCCGATGCGCTTCTCGATAAGTACCAGATCAAACGCCTGTGGTAGCCACTCTCGTCCTTCCATTCAATCCCCAAAACTCCCATCCCGCTGCTAATCCCCGCCGTTTCTTCGGCTTACATTGACCACTGCGGCACTTTCTCGATAGTTTATTAGCACAAAGAACCTGGGCTTCGTGTACCCTAAGAGTATTCATCCCAGGGTCAAATTTCGCATCCTTATCGTTGAGACGACGATCAAACAGGCGACGATCAAAATAGAATTAAAAGAAGACTAAGAAGACCAAACAGGGGAGTTCGATTTTGCCAAGCACGCAGGAAAAAACCTTACTTCTATTGAAGCCCCGCGGCTTCTGCGCTGGCGTCGTCCGTGCCATTGACGTCGTCCGCATCGCCCTCGAAGCCTTCGGGCCGCCCATCTATGTCCGCAAAGAGATCGTCCACAACAGCTTTGTGGTCGATGAACTCCGCGGCAAGGGTGCCATCTTCGTCGATAGCGAGGACGAGGTCCCCAACGGCGAGCGCGTCATCTACAGCGCTCACGGCGTCTCTCCCGAAGTTCGCGAGCACAGCAAGCGCCGCGGCCTGCGCGTCATCGACGCCACCTGCCCGCTCGTCACCAAGGTTCACGTCGAAGCCGTCAAGTTCGCCAAAGAAGGTTATTCGCTCATCCTCATCGGTCATCACGATCACGACGAAGTCATCGGCACCCTCGGCGAAGCGCCGCTGGTTACGCAGGTCGTCGGCAATCCCGAGCAGGTCAAGTCGCTCACCGTTCCCGATCCCAATCGCGTCGCTTATCTAACCCAAACCACACTCAGCCTCGACGAAACCAAAGACATCATCGCGGCCCTCAAGCAGAAATTCCCCAACATCAAAGGCCCGGCCGCGCAGGATATTTGCTACGCCACTGAGAACCGCCAGGTCGCGGTGAAGCAGGTTGCCTCGGAAGCCGATCTGCTCCTCGTCGTCGGCTCCGAAAACAGTTCCAACTCCAACCGCCTCGTCGAAGTCGCGCGCAATCTGGGCACGAACTCGCATCTCATCGATAGCTATCAAGACATCGAACCCGACTGGCTCGCGAACGTGAAAACGATCGCCCTCACCGCCGGCGCTTCCGCGCCGGAGTGCCTGGTCGAGGAAGCCATGAAGTTTCTAGCCACCAAGGGTTTCAATAACGTCCAGGAGCTCGAAGTGATGCCCGAAAACGTCCGCTTCGGCCTGCCGCCGGAGATCGTCGAAGCCATCGCCGCCGCTCCGGCCACGGCAACTGCAGATTGACGCCGGATGCTCAAAGCGCATGAATCACGTTCCCCATACCCGCCGTCATCCTGAGCGCAGCCGTTCTTCAGGCAAAGCAAAGGATCTCGTCTGCCTGGGAGTCATCCCGGGAAAATGTCTCGCTCGCAAATGGAGGCTTAAGTAGATGGACATAAACTCCCCCGACTCTCTGCAAACCTCCGCACCGCAACTCCGCTTCGGCAAAATCGATGGCCTCGTCACCCGCGTCTCCGCCGCCGTCTCGGCCGCCCGTAAATTTCTTTTCTCCCAGCAGCACGAAGAAGGCTACTGGTGCGGCGAACTCGAAGCCGATACTACCCTCGAATCCGACTACATTCTGCTGCACACGCTTCTCGGCACCGGTGATCCCGACCGCTTTCAGAAAGCCGCCAATTGGATCATCCGCCACCAAAACGAAGACGGTGGCTGGCCGATCTATGCCGCAGGCCCCTCGAACATCAGTGCCTCGGTGAAAGCCTACTTCGGCCTTAAACTCGCCGGCTACAACGCCGATCACCCGGTCCTTCAGCGCGCCCGCAAAAAAATTCTCGAACTCGGCGGCGTCACCGAAGTCAACACATTCACCAAGATATATCTCTGTTTCTTCGGGCAATACGATTACGACGCCGTGCCCGCGATCCCGCCGGAAATCGTCCTGTTCCCCAACTGGTTCTGGTTCAACATCTACGAAATTTCCTCCTGGTCGCGGGCCATTCTGGTGCCGCTTTCCATCTGCTACGCCAAAAAGCCCTTCAAAAAAATTCCCCGTGAAATGGGCGTGGAAGAACTTTTCGTCGGCGGCATGACGAAGTCGCGCATGCATCTGCGCTGGTCAAAGCAGCTAGTCTCCTGGCGAAATTTTTTCCTTTGCCTCGATCGCCTCACGCATTGGTTCGAGCGCGTCCACATCCGCCCGTTGCGCTCCATCGCCCTAAAGCAAGCTGAGAAGTGGATGCTCGCGCGCTTCGAAATGAGCGACGGTCTCGGCGCAATCTATCCCTCGATGATGAATGCCATCATTGCGCTCCGTTGCCAGGGATATTCCCTCGACGATCCGCAGGTCATCCGCGCCCTCGACGAATTTGAAAAACTCGGCATTGAAGAAGGCGACACCTTCCGCATGCAACCCTGCATGTCTCCAGTTTGGGATACGGCCTACGCCGCATTCGCCCTCGGCGAAGCCGGCGTTCCCGCGAGCGATCCTCGCATGGTGAAGTGCGCCGACTGGATTCTGCAAAAACAAGTCCGCAATCCCGGCGACTGGCAGATTAAAAATAAAGAAGGCAAGCCCGGCGGATGGTACTTCGAGTTCAACAACGAGTTCTATCCCGACGTCGATGACAGCGCCATGGTCTGCCTCGCGCTTAGCCGCGTCGAGCATCCCAACGGACGCTACCAGCGCGAATCCGTCCAGCGCGCCATCGACTGGATCTTGTCCATGCAGTGCAAGAACGGCGGCTGGGCCTCGTTCGACAAAGACAACGACAAGATGGTCTTCCAGCACATCCCCTTCGCCGATCACAACGCCATGCTCGATCCCGCGACCGTCGACATCACCGGCCGCATTCTCGAAATGATGGCGACCTACGGCTACGACAAGAATCATCCTGCCGTAAAGCGCGCGATTCAGTTCATCCGCAACGAGCAGGAACCCGATGGCAGTTGGTTCGGCCGCTGGGGCGTGAATTACATTTACGGCACCGCGCTCGTCCTGCGCGGCCTCGAAGCCATCGGCATGGACAACCACGAACCCTGCATCCAGCAGGCCGCCGAGTGGCTCCGCATGATGCAAAACCCCGACGGCGGCTGGGGAGAAAGCGTCGGCTCCTACGACGATCCCTCCCTGCGCGGCGTCGGCGAGAGCACGCCCTCGCAAACCGCATGGGCAATACTGGGAATCCTTGCGGTCGGCGACATCCGCAGCGACTCCGTCGCGCGCGGCATCGCCTACCTGCTGCGCACCCAAAAAGAAAACGGCTCCTGGGACGAGCCCTTCTACACCGGCACCGGCTTCCCCCGCGTCTTCTATCTGAAATATCACCTCTACCGCGAATACTTCCCGCTGCTCGCGTTGACAACTTACGCAAAGGTGATGGAGAAAAACGGAAGCTAGAACGGCCTGCGTTGTACCGTGGAAGAGCGGCGCTTCAGCGCCGCGTCAATCGTTTAAATTGTCTCGGCTTTAGCCCTTGCGGATTCTGCCGGTAAAATTAAAAATTCTAAACGTACGTCGAAATTGAAACCTAAGACCTAACACCCACGACCTAACACCCGCTAGCAACACAAATGCAAACCTTCCTCACCGGCGCCACCGGATTCCTCGGCTCCCACGTCGCCCGCGCCCTCGCCGCGCAGGGAGCCAATCTCCGCCTGCTAGTCCGCCCCACCAGCAACCTAAAAAATCTCGAAGGCCTCCAAGCCGAAACCGTCACCGGCGACCTCCGCGATCCCGCTTCGCTTGAAAAAGCCATGCAAGGCTGCGAAGCCGTCTTCCACGTCGCCGCCGATTACCGCCTTTGGGTCCGCGATCCCGCCGAAATGTACCGTTCCAATGTCGAAGGCACCCGAGCCATCCTCGATGCCGCCCGCAAGAATAAAGTCAGCTGCGTCGTCTACACATCGAGCGTCGCCACCATCGGATTCACCGGCAACGGCCGCCCCGCCGACGAAGATTCTCCCGTCTCCCTCGCCGATATGATCGGCCACTACAAGCGCTCCAAATTCATGGCCGAACAGCTCGCGCTCAATGCCGGACGCGCCGGCCTGCGCGTAGTCACCGTAAATCCCACTACGCCAGTCGGCGAGCAAGATATCAAACCGACGCCCACAGGCCGCATCGTCGTCGACTTCCTCAAACGAAAATTTCCCGCCTACGTTGAAACCGGATTAAATCTGGTCGATGTTCGTGAGTGCGCCCGCGGCCACATCGCCGCTCTCGAAAAAGGCAGAAGTGGCGAGCGCTACATTCTCGGCGGCGAAAATCTCACACTCAAAAAAATTCTCGACAAGCTCGGCGCAATCTCCGGCCTGCCCTCGCCCACCGTGAAACTTCCATATTTCGTCGCCTACATCGCCGGAGCCGTCGATGAAGCCGTCTCCGGTCGCATCCTGAACCGCGAACCCCGCGCCACCATCGAAACCGTTCGCATGGGCAAGAAAAAAATGTGGGCCACCTCCGACAAAGCCGAGCGTGAACTGGGATGGAAAATCATCCCCGCCGACGATGCCCTCCGCCGCGCCGTAGAATGGTTCCGCGCCAACGGCTATGCGTAATCAGCGGCGGTTGTTTCGAAAGTATAGTCATTGGGCTTCGTATCGGTACGGCTTCAGCCGTACCATTAAATCGTCAAAAAAGATCGCGCTTTAGCGCCTGAGGCCATTCTTTTCCGACGCGCCAATCGAATCCGCTTGAGTTGATACACTGCCCATGACACTCGCCATCGTCGCCGCCCTCGAACGCGAAGTCTCCAGCTTCATCCGATCCTCAATCCGCACCCGCCACACCCACGCCGGACGCACATTCGATTTCTTCGAACAAAACGACACCGTCCTCGTCTGCGCAGGTATCGGCCTCGATGCCGCACGCCGCGCCGCCGAAGCCATCATAGCCATCTATCACCCCAGCGAAATTAACTCTGTCGGCTTCGCCGGCGCACTCACTCCCGATCTGCGTGTCGGCGACATTTTCACTCCCGCCACCATCATCGACGCCCGCGATGGCAGCCGCACACGAGTCGAAAAGGGGCAGGGAACTCTCATCACCTTCATGTCCGTCGCCGGAGCCCAACAAAAAGCCAGCCTCGCCCAATCCTACTCGGCCCAAGCCGTCGACATGGAGGCCGCCGCCGTCGCCACCGCCGCCCACGCCCACGGCATAATATTCTCCGCAACAAAAGCCATCTCAGACGGGTTAGATTTTGATATGCCCGAAACCGCAGAATTCATAGATTCCAACGGCCAGTTCCAAACTGCGCGTTTCGCCGCTTTTACCGCTCTTCGTCCCTGGCTCTGGCCGCGCGTCGCAACCCTGGCCCGCAACAGCTCCAAAGCCGCCTGGGCACTCGCTCGTCACTTGAAAAACTCCCATCTCGCGCCTCAAGATGTAACTGAAGCGAAAACTACTTAAAGTTCATCAAACTATCAGATGGCAATTGCCGGACAACCCGCAATCGAAGACCACTTACATTCCATTCCATCGACCATGCGTGCCGCCGTCTACCGCGGCATGAATGACGTTCGCCTCGAAACCGTTCCCGTTCCCGCCATCGGTCCCGGCGAACTTCTGCTGAAAGTTCACACCTGCGGGGTCTGCGGCACCGACCTCAAGAAAATTGCCACCGGATCGCACTCCGCACCCCGCATCTTCGGCCACGAGACCTCCGGGGTAGTCGCCGCCGTCGGCGCCGGCGTCCACATTTTTCAGCCCGGCGACCGCGTCGTCGTCTTCCATCACATCCCATGCCGCGAGTGCTACTACTGCCGCCACAAAACATTCGCGCAATGTCTCACCTACAAAAAAGTGGGATGCACCGCCGGCTTCGAAGCCTCCGGCGGAGGTTTCGCCGAATACGTTCGCGTCATGGATTGGATTGTTGAGCACGGGACTGTCAAAATTCCTGATGGCGTCAGCTTCGAGCAGGCCTGTTTTGTCGAGCCTGTAAATACCTGCCTGAAGGGAATCGAAGCTCTGCGCCTCGAGCGAGGCGAGACCGTTCTGGCTATCGGCCAGGGTCCAATCGGCATCATCTTGAGCGTCTTGGCGCGCAGGGCAGGGGCCACTGTTATTACTTCCGATTTGTACCCCGAAAGGCTTAAAATAAGTAAAAGCCTTGGTTTCGAGCGTACAATCGACGCGTCTCAGCAGGATGCCGTCCGCTCTGTGCGGGAGCAGACAGAGGGCCGTGGCGCCGACGCGGTAATATTAGCCGTCGGCAGCAACGCCTTGATTCGTCCTGCCATGGAGGCCGCCCGCCCGGGTGGGCGCATTTTGTTATTTGCGCAAACCCAGCGCGGCGAAGTGGTGGTCGATCCTGCCTCGATTTGCGTAGATGAAAAGGCGCTGCTCGGCTCTTACAGCGCCTCGGTCGATTTACAAAGAGAGTCAGTTCGTTTTGTGATGGACGGGGAGATGGATCTGGAACGGTTAATCAGCCATCGTTTCCCGCTGCAAGAGGGTGTGCGTGCCCTGCAACTTGCCGCCAATCCTCAGCCGTCGTCGATGAAAGTTGTGATCCAGCCAGGCGCTGCCTGGGCATGAAGAGCACTTGGCCGAAGTAGGTTTGAAAATCGCGCGGCTTTAGCCGCGCCGTGAGTTCGGGAAGGGCACGACTTTAGTCGTGCCGTAACAGGCCTCAAAAAATAGGGCTTTAGCCCTTGAGGCGAGGAAGTCATTCTGTGAATGGAAAAATGACCGCTGCCGTCTTGTACGGCAAAGAAGATTTAAAAATCGAACGCATACCCATCCCTCGCGTCGAAAAAGGCGAGGTGCTGGTCAAGGTCCAGGTCGCTCTCACCTGCGGCACCGATCTCAAGGTGTATCAGCGCGGCTACCACGCTCGCATGATCGTCCCTCCCGCGCTCTTCGGCCACGAGCTCGCCGGAGTTATCGAGGAGGTCGGCGAAGGCGTTCTCAGCTTCAAAAAGGGCCAGCGCGTCGTCGCGCTCAACTCCGCTCCATGCCAAATGTGCTTCTACTGCTCCAAGCACCAGGAGAATCTCTGCGAAGACTTGCTCTTCAATAACGGAGCCTACGCCGAATATATCCGCGTGCCCCGCCGCATCGTTGAAGCCAACATGCTGGTCATTCCGCCCAACGTCAGCTTCGAAGACGCCGCCATGACTGAGCCTCTAGCCTGCGTTCTCCGCGGCCTTCACGAAACCAAAGTCGAAATCGGCGATACCGTCACTATCATTGGCGGCGGTCCCATCGGCCTTATGTTCATTCAGGTCGCCCGGGCCATCGGCTGCAACGTTATCGCCGTGGTCAAGCGCGACGAGCAAGTCGCAGCCGCCAAGCACATGGGCGCGCACGAAATTGTTCAAACCACAAAAGTTCAAAATGTAGTCGAAGCCGTCCGCGGTCTTGCTCCGCAAAAACGAGGCTGCGATGTCGTCATCGAAGCTGTCGGCCGCCCCGAAGCCTGGGAGTGGGCCATCGAGATGGTCCGCAAAGGCGGCACCGTCAACTTCTTCGGCGGATGCGCCAGCGGCAGCAAAGTGCAGCTCGATACCAACCGGTTGCACTACTCTGAAATCACGCTGAAAGCCACATTCCATCACACGCCCGAAACCGTGCGCCGCGCCTTCGGCCTGATCGCCGCCAAAAAAATCCGCCCCACCGATTACATCACCGGCGAAGCCCCGCTCTCCAGCCTGCAGAAGGTGCTCCGCCACATGCTCAACCGCGGAGGCGACATCAAAACCGCCATCATCCCCGGCCACTGATGCGCGGCGACATTTTCAACGTTCTGTCATCCTGAGCGAAGCGAAGGACCCCATGCACCTACACAGCGCCACCGGCGCCGATAGCCGTTCTCACGATGCTCAGCTTCTCGCTCGATTTTCTTGGCGTCCTTCGCGGATTTTCTCTGCGCTCTTGGCGGTTAAAAGCTTTTCCCCGCCAGCGCCAAACCACAAAAGCAAAGCGAACATGCTTTGCGGCTAAACTTAACCGAATGACTTCCGCCACAACAACCGACGCGCGTCCCTCACAAGCCACCCTCTGGTCCCGCCTGCCCGCTGCCTACGCCATCCCTGCATCCGCGCCATCCCTCGCCGAATCCCACGAATACTGCCGCCGCCTCGCCCGCACGCACTACGAAAATTTCTCCGTCGCCACCTGGTTCCTCCCCAAACACCTTTGCCAGGATTTCCTCAACATCTACGCCTACTGCCGCATCTCTGACGATCTCGGCGACGAAGTGGGCGACCCCGCCGTCTCACTCACCCTGCTCGACCAATGGCAAACCGAGCTCGACGCCTGCTACGCCGGCACACCGCGCCATCCCGTTTTCGTCGCCCTCGCCGAAACCGTTCGCAAATTCGATATCCCCAAGCACGAATTTTCCGATCTGCTGATCGCCTTCCGCCAGGACCAAACCATCACCCGCTTCCCAACTTTCAACGACGTTCTCGCCTACTGCCGCTACTCCGCCAACCCAGTCGGCCATCTCGTTCTCTACCTCTGCGGATATCGCGACCCCGCGCGCCAGCAGCTCTCCGACTTCACCTGCACCGCGCTGCAACTCGCCAACTTCTGGCAAGACGTGACTGACGACTACGCCAAAGGCCGCATCTATCTCCCACTTGAAGATTTAAAAAAATACTCCGTCTCCGAAGAAGACATCGCGCAAACCCGCAACACGCCCGCCTTCCGCGAGATGATGAAATTCGAAGTCCAGCGCGCCCGCGAGTGGTTCGATCGCGGCTTGCCGCTGATCCAACAAGTCGACAAATCACTCGCCGTAGATCTCGAACTCTTCAGCCGCGGCGGCCAGGAAATCCTCAACGCCATCGAGCGCCAAAACTTCGCCGTCCTCGGCCGCCGTCCAGCAATCTCAAAGCCCCGCAAACTCGCGCTGGTCGCCCGCGCCGCATTGGGTAAAATTTTAGGAAAGTCGTTGGGGGACCCAGCATGAGCGCGGGAGTTCAGCAAATGATTACTCCGCCCTGGACCCCAGCTCCCGCCCAGCTCACCATGGCGTACTCGGTCTGCCGCGGCATCACTCGTTCCAACGCCAAAAATTTCTACTACGCCTTCATGGTGCTGCCCAAGCGCAAGCGCGAATCGCTCTGCGCTGTCTACGCCTTCATGCGCCGCTGCGACGACATCGCCGACGATCCCACCCTCTCCATCGAAGACCGTCGCCTCAAGCTCGATACCTGGCTCGACGCTCTCCACCGCGCCCAGCAAGGCGAACCCACGGACGATCCCATCCTCCTGGCCCTTACCGATACGCAACGCCGCTTTACCATCCCCGCCGGCCTGCTCGATGAACTCGCCATGGGCACCGCGATGGATGTCGCCCCAGTCGATCAAGAAGCCCAATCCACGCAAACCTCCGCAACCTCGCCCCTCACCATCCAATATCAAACCTTCGAAGATCTCAAACTCTACTGCTACCGCGTCGCCTCCGTAGTCGGGCTCGTCTGCATCCACATCTTCGGATACCGCGACCCCGCCGCCGAGCCCCTCGCCGAGCAGTGTGGCCTCGCCTTCCAACTCACCAACATCATTCGCGACGTAAAAGAAGACGCCGCCATGGGCCGCGTCTATCTCCCGCAAGAAGACCTCGCGCAATTCGCCCTCTCAGCCGAAGACCTGCTCTCCGCGCCCGATCCCGTGCGCTTCCGCCCTTTGCTCGCCATGGAGGCAGATCGCGCCCGCGCGTTTTACGAATCTGGAGATCAGCTAATCCCCTACATCTCCGAAGACAGCCAGCCCGCACTCTGGGTCCTGATCAACATCTACCGCAAGCTCCTCGAAAAAATCGCCGAGCGCCAGTACGACGTCTTCACCGCCAAAGTCTCGCTCACCGTTTCAGAAAAACTCCGCATCCTCGCGAAGGGCTTCTTGCAACGCCTCACCTGAATGCACTCAAGATGCCCTGTCATCCTGAGCGCCTTATTTCTGGCGCGAAGGACCCCTGCATTTGTGCAGCGCAACCCGCGCCGCAGGGAATTCTTACGATGCTCAGAAGTTTCAAGACCCAATCAAAAATACTCTTGTCATTCCGAACCGGGCTGAAAGCCCGGTCGGAACCTGCATCCTCGCCAAAGGCTTCCTGCAGCGCCTCACCTGAATACACTCAAGATGCCCTGTCATCCTGAGCGCCTTATTTCTGGCGCGAAGGACCCCTGCATTTGTGCAGCGCCACAGGCCCCGCCAGGGATTCTCACGATGCTCAAGAGTTCTAAGAGCCAATCAAAAATACTCTTGTGATTCCGAACCGGGCTGAAATCTCCTCTCGGAACCTGCATCCTCGCTCAAGGCATCCTGCAGCGCCTCACCTGAATGCACTCAAGATGCCCTGTCATCCTGAGCGCCTTGTTTCTGGCGCGAAGGACCCCTGCATTTGTGCAGCGCCACAGGCCCCGCCAGGGATTCGCACGATGCTTAGGAGTTCTAAGAGCCAATCAAAAATACTCTTTGTGATTCCGAACCGCGCTGAAAGCCCGGTGAGCAACCTGCTTTTCTCTCGCACGTGCGATTCTGTAAATTCCTCGCTCACGCGATAAAAGATCAACAAATCATCCGCCAACGCCGCGTCTCCGCAATGCTGAGCCAAACTCCCACACCAAAATGCCTCGCCTCCACGCGACTCTTCTCCAAGAATCGTTCATAATCAATTCACCACTAATGAAGCCAACCCCCACCGTCGCCATCGCTGGCGGAGGCCTCGCCGGCCTCGCGGCCGCCTGCGCCCTCGCCGACTCCGGATTCCGCGTCACCCTCTTCGAGCGCCGCCCCTACCTCGGCGGCCGCGCCTCTTCCTACGAACATCCCGGCACCGGAGAAGTCGTCGACAACTGCCAGCACGTCCTCTTCCGCGTCTGCACCAACCTCGTCGAGTTCTACCGCCGCATCGGCGTCGAAGACAAAATCCGCTGGTACGACGAAATGACTTTTATCGAGCCCGGCGGCCGCTCTAGTGTCATGCGCGGATCCCCGCTGCCCGCGCCGCTTCACACCGCTCCGTCATTCCTGAGATTTCCTTTCCTCACGCTGCAAGATAAGCTCGCCATTTCTCGCGCGATCGCTGCTCTCGTATTCAAAGCTCAACCCGACACCGGCCAATCTTTTCTCGACTGGTGCCATCGCCACGGACAAACCCCCCACGCCATCGAGCGCTTCTGGAAGCCCATCCTGGTCAGCGCCCTCAGCGAAGATCTCGACCTCATTTCCATCCCCTACGCCGCCCAGGTCGTCCGCGAGTCCATGAAATCCCCGCAAGCCCGCCACATGGGCGTTCCCACCATCCCACTCACCGATCTATACAACCGCGCCGGAGACTACATCCGCGCCCGCGGCGGCGAAATCCGCTTCCGCTCCTCTCTGGAAAGTTTTTCCCCCGAGGCCGAACAAGTCCGAATCCGCGTTGCCGAAAAAGACGAACTCTTCGACTACCTCATCCTCGCGCTGCCCTTCGAAAATCTTGACCGCGTCCTCCCGCAGACTCCCGACGCCGCACCTCTCCGCGAGCAACTCTCCCATTTCGAATCCGCCCCCATCACCGGCATCCACCTCTGGTTCGACCGCCAGATCACCGACCTCGACCATGCCGTACTCCTCGACCGCACCATCCAATGGATGTTCCACAAATCCCGCCTGCTAAACCGCACGGAGAAGAAAAACTCTGGAGTCGAGAACGATCGGGAAGGGCACGACTTCAGCCCTGCCGAAAATGACACTTTAAGAAATGGGGCTTTAGCCCCCGATGCCAGCTACATCGAGCTCGTCGTCAGCGCCTCCAAATCCCTCATCGATAAATCCCGCGCCGAGATCGTCGACCTCGCCCTCAACGAAGTCCGCGAATTTTTCCCGGGGGCCCGCGCCGCCAATCTCGTAAAATCCACCGTCATCAAAGAAGTCCGCGCCACCTTCTCACCCCGTCCCGGCATCGACGCCTTCCGCCCGGCGCAATCCACCCCCTGGCCTCGCGTCTTCCTCGCCGGAGATTTCACCGCCACCGGATGGCCCGCCACCATGGAAGGCGCCGTCCGCAGCGGTTACCTCGCCGCCCAATCTCTTGCTCACTCCGAGGTAGGGAAAGTACCCTTTGTCGTCCCCGACATGGCCGACGCTGGTTTTTCGCGCTGGTTCTAGGTGAGCGGCGGAAACCAAAACAGAAGGAAATGGCATCGTAGCCAGCCGAATTTGTCAATTCGGGCTATTGTCCGCAATGCCAGTTCAGGCTAAACTCCTGGCAGTCGCTATCCTACGGTGCCGTTTCGTCTACTCGCTTGGGGTGGTGTATGCGTATGTGTTCCCGTCTTTGCGTTCTCGCACTCTGGGTTCCGCTTCTCTCGTCCGCAGGATCCTCCCAAGGTCTTCAACTTTCCCTCGTCGAATGTTGGCATGACGTCGTACACGGGACTGGTTGGCATTGTTCAGGAAACCATGCTGGATCGAAGCCTGTGGTTGATAGACGGAACGAACCGCAGCCCGTTGGAAACCCCGGGCGGTTCGGTCTCCAAGTTCGACCTTAAAGCCCCCGGCAAGGCTCGCCGCGAATACGAAAAGGGCTATCAGTTCCTGATGAAAAAAGATTTTCCCGCAGCAGTGGAGCACCTTACCACCGCGACTTCCATCTATCCAAGTTTTGTCGCCGCCTACAATGCCCTGGGTTCTGCGTATCTTCCTCTCCGCCAGCACGATCAGGCACGCACGGCTTTCAGCCAGGCGGTCACTCTCGACAATCACTTACCCACTTCTTACTTCAATTTGGGCTGTGCCGAACTCGCACTGAAAAATTATTCCCCCGCTGAACAATCTATGCAGAGAGCCTCAGTTATCGCCCCGCTGGATCTGAACCTGCTCACCGCTCTGGCCTACAGTCAATACATGAACCAAAATTTTCCGGCTGTCATCAAGACCGCTCAACAGGTTCACGATCGCAAACACGACGGGGCTGCCATGGTTCACTTTTTCGCAGCCGCAGCCTGGGAAGCGCAACAGAACTACCCCGAAGCGCAACGAGAACTGAACACTCTTCTCAAGGAAGATCCCAAATCGCCCGCTGCCGAGCAGGCTCGCTTAATGATGCTTCAGATCAAGGACGAGGCCAGCCGTCCCATCGGTCCAACTTCCGAACTGAAGGTCACGATCACCGACGTTCCCGCCGAAATCCCCACCGGCCCCGTGCAGTTGCCCGAGCGAGTCCGCGAGCTCATGCAGGAGTCCAAAGAAAACGCTCAACTCGCCGAAGCCGAAGCCGCAGATGCCTGCCCGGCTTGCTCCGCGCCTGGCGCCGCAACTCCATCCCCGAGTGGCTCGTCTCCGAATCTGCAGCCGAATCGCTCCGCAAAATATGACGGCTACACTTTTCGCTCCTCTGCCGACGAAGTGGCAATCTTCTTCGCCGCCACGGATCACGGCAAATCGGTCAGCAACCTTACCCTTAAGGATGTCGGAGTCCTCGACAACAGTAAACCACCCGCTGCCATTACCGGATTTCGCAACGAATCCGAACTTCCCCTTCGCCTCGGCCTGGTCATCGATACCAGCGCTTCCATTGCGAGCCGCTTCAAGTTCGAACAAGAGGCCGCCGCCCATTTCATGCAGACGGTCGTCACCGGTCCCGACGATCTCGCCTTCGTCGTCGGTTTTGCCAACTCCGTGTTGCTCGTCCAGGATTTCGCCCGTGATGAGTCTCTCGTTACCCATGCCCTCGGCCAGCTTGCACCCTCCGGCGGCACCGCTCTCTGGGACGCCGTTTCCTTTGCCGCTGAAAAACTCGCCAGCCGCTCTGAAACCAAGCCCGTGGCACGCATTCTTGTCGTCATCAGTGACGGCGACGATAATTCCAGCTCTGTGACCGCCAAACAGGCGATCCATCGCGCCGAAAGCGGAGACGTCATTATCTACACCGTAAGCACTCGGGATTTCACCGACACGGCTGAAAATTCTTTTGTTGGCGAACACGCTCTAAGGACTTTGGCCGAGCTTACCGGCGGTGCTGCCTTCGCCCCCGGCTCCGTTCGTGGGCTCAACAGCAGCCTCGCCGCTCTGCAACAGGTGATTCGCAGCCGCTACCTTCTCTCCTACAAGCCGGCTCAGTTCCAACGGGACGGCCAGTACCGCGCCATTGATATCAGCGCCGAAAAAGGCGGCCACAAACTGCATGTGTACGCCCGCAAAGGCTACATCGCCTCCGCCACCGCATCGTCACAGGGTCGTGATTAGCTAATCGAGCGGCTCGGAGAAGCACTCGCTGGCCCTGGCGTCTGATCGCCCGAACAGGGAAGTGAAACCTGGGAGAAGGAGAAAAGCATCCCGAGCGGGATGCCTGTTTTTTTTTAACACAAGAGTCTTTGGAGATTCTACCTACCGCCGCCCAACGTTCTCTTCAATCCTCTCCACAAACCTCGGAGTATGGCTCTTCATCATCTGCTCGATGCCTGGCCTAAACTCGTGCCACAAATTCATTCCCGCATCGTTGCCCACAGTCGACCCAAAATCGCTGAACGGCGCGCCCACCGACCGCTTCCAATAAGGACGGTATGCCGTATGCACCAACGCCGAACTCAGCACTCCCAGAAAGTAGGATGTGTTCACTTTGCCTTTTCCTGAAGGATCCCGCGTGATAAAGGTTCGCGATGCCGCAAACGTCGCGCGCCCCATTAAGCTGCCCTCCGCCAACGGGCGGTAACTCACGTTCCGGTGCGCTGCATACAGGTGCTTCGTGAAAAAGTCGCTCGCATGCGTCTGCTGACGTCCCCCTGTGCCCATCGCGTCGAATAGCAGACTCGACGCATGTCCGCCGCCCGACGCCATCCCACCCACCCCTGCGCCCTGGCTCGTGAGAATCGGTTGGTAACCCCGGGAAACAGAACCCGGCTTCGCCCGTTCAAATACGGCCGACGGTGCATCCGGCACCGAACTCCGCGTCTCTTGCCGCTCCTGGCACGCCGCACCGCAAGCCGCCAGAGCGAGGAACACGATCACCCGGATTGAACCGCTGCTCGCCATAATCCCACAACCTACTTGAACCTAGCACTTCATATGCCACTTTTCTGAGCCGGATAGCTCAGTCCTAACTCATACTTAGTTGCCGGATAACTAGCTCATGTTGTGACCCAAACCAGCGCCCTCCGCCGAAACCACTGGCCATACCAGATAGGAACCCCGCATATCATCGCCCAAGCAACGGTGCAATTCGCTTCACATACAGCGAACTACTTACCGGATTCCCCGCCGTTCACCAGGCCCATTAAGGCTTCCCCCCACCCGGAATGCCATAGCAATACCGGGGAAGATCGTCGCTTCATCGCAGTCTAAAGATCTCCGAAGCAAGCGGCCTTTCAGCCTCAGTCGTCGCACTTCTGCGCCCCAAAAACAAAAAGCGCACGGCCCGGAAAGGCCCTGCGCCACTATTTTTATCGAATCTCGGCCCAGCAATCCCCAACCCTGCTTTACCCCGCCAGCAACGCTACCCCCGCCGCCACCAGCGAAGCCGCAATCCACCGCCGCCGGTCTACTCGCTCATGCAAAAATACTTTCGCCGCCACCGCGTTCGCCAGAAACGTCAACGAAGCTGCCGCGGGAGCCACCAGGCTCACATCTCCCCACGAAAGCGCAAACAGCAAGCTAAAGAAGGCAGCGGCCATACTGGCAACCGCAAACAGAAAATTAGGATTGCTGAGCGTGCGCCCAATCACTTTGGCGAGACCAATGCGCCGCCGCAGTTCGCCTACATCGCCAACCTGCTTCATGGCATGAGACAAGAGCACGTCGCCAACCACCGAAGCCAAGACGATGACGCAGATCGCGCCCCAGGTATACAACTGCCTCATGATTCCACTCCGCTCGCAACCGCCTCCGCATCGCTCGCTTCCACAATCTTCCCAGCTTCTTTCAACGGATGTTCCGTCAGCGCCGGTCCTCCTGCCACAAATCCCACGCCAGCCGTGATCAATAAAATCCCAATCCAGCGCAGCGGGCTGATGTGCTCGTGCAGCACAAATCGCGCCACCAGCGCCAGCAGCACATACCCCAGCGCAGTTGCCGGCATTACGTACGTCAGATCGGCCCAGGAAAGAGCATTCGTATAGGTCGCGAAAAATCCCAGCAGAAAAAGTATGCCCAGCCCCACCCATGGATTCACGACCGCAAAAACGACGCTCGACAGATGATGGATGGAAATGTTCCCGACCTGCTTCATGCCATGCGACAGCATGGAATCGCCGGCAACGGCAAACACCGTAACCCCAGCCAGCACAAGATACTTGCGAAAATTCATTCGGAAATGAGGACGCGAGGCCCTACCTCTAAATATTTGTTTAAAAATTGGGAGTCTCCATCCAGTATAGCGTGCCCGCAGCGCCAGCCCGAAGCCCGCCCCATGTTGGTAGTGGTGCAGTTTATTGTCTTCGCGTTCTTGGCGATACCTTTGCGCGCTTTGCGGTTAAGAGCTTTTGACCGCAAAGGCCGCGAAGAAAATTCCGCCAGGTTCGCGAAACTGCACCACTCTCCCCGTGCTCGGTCACGCGTGGTGACGTGCAGGGTACAGCGTGGAAGCGGCAATGCCCATGTAGGGACAGCTGCCATCAGGTGTCCGGCCGGCCGAAGCCCGGGGGACTTTCCCTTCAGCCTCTCGGAATGGCTACACAAGCTGAAAGTCGGCCGCCCGCCAAGGCGCCTAAGCCTCGGCGATCACCGCGATCGACACTTTCATGCCGGGGATTCGAACCGGCAACTTCGCGCCTTGCCGTGCAGGCGGATTCACTGGAAACCACTTCACCCACTCTTCATTCATTCCGGCGAAGTCGGTTTCCTCAAGCAGGATGACGGTGGCGCTCACGACCCGTTCGAGCGAAGTGTCTGCCGCTTTGAGCACGGCGGAAACATTCTCCAGGCACTGTCTGGTCTGCTCTTGGATCGTTTCCCCCACAATCTTCCCGCTGGTTGGATCGTGCGGTCCCATGCCCGAGACGAAGAGAAGACCCGCCGCTCGCACCGCTTGGCTGTAGGTCGGTGGCGGAGCTGGGGCGTTCGGTGTTCGAATAATCTCCCTCGCCATAAGTTTCTCCAATGCTTACTCGCGTATATCCGAAGACTGCATTAGCGCGCTCTGTAAGTGAAACTGTCCCGAAATCAAAGCAAGATTTTAATCCCCAAATCCGACATTGAAGGGAAAAGAAAACGCGAAGTAGCCGGAAGCTACTTCGCGCGATCATTTAAACGTTTCCCTCTGAGTCTCTGTGCCTCTGTGGTGAAAAGTCCTGCTACTAGGCCTTAGCCAGCTCCGCGGCTGCCTCGTCATGATGCTGCTTCACCATCTTATTCCGCTGCGACCGCAGCTTCAGGAAGGTCTTCGCTTCCTTATAAAGCCGCTTGCGGTCGGCGCTGCTAAATGCAGCTTTCCGCAAAATGCGGAACGCCGCTTTAGGCCGGAAGTAGTACTCGTCGTAGAACCGATGCACCGCCGACATAATGTCATCCGCCGGCAGCCCCGGATACTGAATGTGCGCGAGTTGGTGTCCGCCTTCATCCACCATCTTGTTGTCGCCCACCATGAATCCATTCTTCACCGCGTAATCGTACAGTTCGGTTCCGGGGTACGCGTGCGCCACCGAGACCTGAATGGTTTCGACATCCAATTCTTTCGCGAACTTGATGGTGTTGTTGATGGTTTCATGCGTCTCGCCCGGCAGCCCGAGGATGAAGTCGCCGTGCACCACCAACCCGAGCTTGTGGCAATCTTTGGTAAACTGCCGCGCTCGTTCGACGGTCGCGCCCTTCTTGATGTTCTTCAGAATCTGCTGGTCGCCCGATTCATAGCCCACAATCAGCAGCCGGCATCCCGCTTCCTTCATCGCCTTCAAAGTCTCAAAATCGGTAGTCACTCGCGACGTGCAAGACCATGTCAGCCCCAGCGGCTTCAGCTTCGCGCAGAGTTCCACCGTCCGCGCCTTCTGAATGTTGAAGGTGTCATCGTCAAAGAAAAATTCTTTTACTTCCGGCCAGTACTGCTTCACCTTCGACATTTCGGCGGCCACGTCGTCCGTCGAGCGCTTGCGCCACGGATGTCCGCTCAGCGTCTGCGGCCACAGGCAGAATGTGCACTGCGCCGGGCATCCGCGCGTCGTATACAGCGAAACGTACGGATGCAGCAGGAACGGCACGTTATATCGCGAGACGTCGAGATCGCGTTTGTAAATCTCCGTGACGTGCGGCAGCGCATCCAGATCCTGAATCTGCGGCGCATCGGGATTATGAACGATCTTGTCATCCTTCAGGTACGAAATACCGGCAATCTCGGCCAGCGGCTTGCCCTTGGCATAATCGACCACGGCATAGTCAAATTCCTTGCGCGCCACGAAATCGATCGCCGGGCAGTCGCGCAAAGATTTCTCAGGCAGCACGCTAACGTGCGGCCCCACAAACGCAATCCTGATCCGCGGGTTCGCCGCCTTGATGGCCTTGGCCAGCCCAATGTCGCCAGGGAAGCCGGGTGTGCTAGTGAACAGCACCAAAAACTCGTACCCCTTGGCAATCTCAATGGTCTCTTCCGCGGAAATATGGTGCGGAGGTGCATCCAGCAGCCGCGCTCCCTCCAGCATACCCGCCGGATACGCCAGCCAAACCGGATACCAATAGCTCTCGATTTCGCGGGTCGCGGGCCAACGGGAGCCGGCTCCACCGTCAAAGTTGTCGAAGGATGGGGGGTTCAAAAACAGTGTTTTAAGATGCATAGTGGATGTTCACTTATTTTAGCATTACAGGGCAGGGAACGTGCTCATAAAGCAGTGTTTATGCAGGTTCTGCGCCGGATCGAGGGTTTGCTGCAGCGAATGGGGATAGGACGCGAGCCGAACGGCTGCAATAACGTTACTGCGAGCACCGCTTTTCCACGTCATTGGAAGCGTTGTTTTTGCTCGTGAAGCAAATCACTCTGAAAAAAAGCGGCGATTCCTTGACTTCAGAGATCGCCGCTCTCGGCAAAACCGCTTTCGCAGTTACACCTCAATCCGGGTTAGAAATCGGTGGCCGGATTGAAGGGAGCGATGGGGAACGTCGGTTGGATGGTGGGCGAAGGAATTACTGGATTCGATCGTCCCGCAAGGCTTGAATCGAAGGGGACGAAGCCGACGCCGGGAGATTCGGCCAGAGTGTAGTCATCGTTGGGGTAGGCGGGATTGGCGAAGCCGGGGTTTTGCACCACGCTGCCTTTATCCTCGCCGGTGCCGCTCTGCCACGCGGAGAAGGTGGCAAAGGTTTGCCCTGAGCCGTATTTGCCGGTGGAGTTGGTGGTGTAGAAAATGTCCGCGGGCGGAGCACAGGCGTTACCCGGAACGTAGCAGTACATGTTATTGGCGTACATCTGAACTTCGGGACAGCTTGAGCCGCTGCAATCGAGCGCGCCGTTCTGTACCTTACCGCGGTCGAAGTAGATTAGGTTATTTGTGAAGTTGAATTGCAGCACGCCCGCGGCCGGCGGAGCGCAGCCTTCCTGTTTGATCCCGAGACGGCCGAAGGCGAAGATATTGTTGACGAAGTTATTCGCTGTGCCCGGAGTGGTTGGCCCGCAGGTCTGCGCGCCGGTAGCGGAAGAGATGCGGTAGACCAGATTGTTTTGCACCAGCATGTTGGCGGTGCTGTTGTCGACGTAAATGCCCTGACCTCCGTAGCCATCGCTATCGAGGGCCGATGCGTCGCTGACGTCGTGGACTTTGTTGTTGAGCACCTGATTGCCGGTAGCCGCCGGGTCGGTGTTGTAGTAAATGGCGCCCATGTCGTCAAGGATTCCCTGGCCCAGGTTGTAAACCAGGTTGAAGGACGAGACGTTGTTGAAGGCTCCGTGTGAATTAAAGGACCCGGGCGGGCAGTTCAAATCGCAGACGTGGATGCCATCGTGATAGCCGTCGTAAATTTCGTTGTGGGTGAAGAGATTGTCATGGCTGTCGCCCACGATGATTCCGTCCGCGCTCGGGGTCACGCGGCCAATGCCTGAGATCACATTGTTCTCGAAGGTGCCGAACTGTGCAACGTTGGCATCGGTGTCGGTATAGACCGAGAGTGAGCCGTAGCGAATGCCGAAGCCTCCCAAATCATAAAGCGCAGAGTTTTCGACGGTGTCATGCGCCGTAGTTAAGGACGTGTTGGTGGTGTAGAACTCTACCGCGCCGCCGGAAGTTTGCGTAACGGTCACTCCGTTCAGGGTCACGTTCGAGCAGTTGTAGCAGCCCACCGCGCCGGAGACGCCGGGATCGGAAGTTAGCGAGCCATAGCCTTGCGCGGGGATGGTCCAGTTGTCGTGCTCGAAGGTGATTCCCTGGAAAGTTACGTATTGCAATCCGGTCGCGTTCAGCACCTGTGTGGCTTGGGGAACGATGATGGTATCGGTCGGCGGATTCTCGCCGGAATTTGGAATATAGCTCAACGACCAGGGAGTCTTGGAGCGGTCGAGAAACCATTCTCCGGGCTGATTGAAATCATCTTTCAGATTCTCGATGAGATAGCGGTGACCGGGAATCATGCCGTAGTAGAAGTCGATCTGGCTTGTGGGGCCGGTGAGATAAATGATGTGAGCGGATGTGTCGATGGATTTGATGCGCAGCTTTGACGCGGCCCATTTCTCAAAGACCTGGAGTTCGATGTCGCCGGCCGGATAGGGGGCGCTCAAATTCTGCCAGGTGCTGCTGATGGGATCGCTCGGGCTATAGGCGAAGCGGTCAAAGCATTCCCAGCCCGCTCCAGTGATGTAGACGCTGCAATTGGGATCGGGCGCGGGACCGCTCCCTGAACCGGGCAAATAGACAGTCTTGGCGATGTGGTAATAGGTGCCGATTGCGCTACCGAGGCGCGGGCGCAGGCGGCGCTGGCCGTTGTAAAACAGCTGCTCGAAATATTGCGTGCTGGCGGGAAGAGTGGCTGTCCACTGTTCGCCATTCTTCATCCAGTTGGTAACTTTCATGCCGCCGCTGATGACGGGCGTCTCATCCGGATAGTTTGCCCAGTTCACTTGCAGCGTGGAGGTGCCGGAATCGGCTGAGGTGAAGGTCAGAGGTTTTGAGACGTAATAGGTTCCGGCGCGCACCAGCACTTGAATCGGATTGGTTCGGCCTTTGGGATTCTGCAGAATTCCTTGAACCGCGGTTTGGGCGCGCGCGATGGTGGCAAAGGGACCGTCGGTGTTGCCCGAGTTGGGCGCAGCGAGTTTGCCGCTCCATGTGTCTTTGCCATCGGTTGCTACATAGAAATCGGCGAGGCTGCTTTGGCCTTGTACGGCGAGAACCTTATAGGGCTGAAGTACGGTCTGCTGCGGTGAAGACGAATCCGTTACCCTGACGGTCATCGTGTAGGTGCCGGTCTGCTCGGTTGTTCCTGAAATCGCGCCAGTGCCCGTATTCAAGCTGACGCCTTGCGGGAAGCTGCCGGTGGAGAGACTCCAATGATAAGGAGTGGTGCCGCCGATGACGGAGACCGCGGTGTCGTAGTTCTCACCCGCAGTGATTTCCGGCAGCAGCGGAGTGGTGACTTCGAGCGTGCTTGATCCGAGCAGAGTGTAAGACTGAGTTGTGGTCAGGTTCGTGGGCCAGGAAGAATCCGTAACCTGAACGGTCAGCGGAAAAGGCCCGGTCTGCGAACTCATTCCGGCGATCGCGCCGGTGCTGCCCGACAGCGTGATGCCGACGGGAAGCGTTCCTGTGGTGAGCTTCCAGTGATAGGGCGATTTGCCGCCGGTGACATTTACGTCTTGGGAATAGGCGCTTCCGGCCATGAACTCAGGCAGGGAAGAGGTGGTGATTTGCAGTGCAGGAATATTGGGGCTGACGAGAGAAAGAGTTCCGCCGGTTTTCGAAGAATCCGCGGCGCTCGTTGCCCACACGCGATAGGACCATGTTCCCCCATTGACCGCTGGAGCGGTGTACAAGCCGCTGCTGCTGACGGTTCCTCCCGAGCAACTCCAGGTTACGTTCTGATTCGTGGAGTTGGAAACTGCGGCGTGGAATTGTTGCGTTTGTCCGGAGAGTAAGACAGAGGTCTCAGGCGTAACGGTCACGCTCACGCTGCCTGATTTGTACATCGTCATCGAAAATGTGAGATAGCCGTGGGTGCCTGTGGCGTCGCTTACCGTGCCGCTTACGGAGGACGTTCCAGTATTTACGGGGCTGCCGGAGATAAGGCCGGTGGCAGAATTTAACGTGAGTCCAGCGGGCAATCCCGTGGCTGCGAACGCATAAGGAGCAGTGCCTCCCCAAGCGGAGAGCGTGGTGGTATATACCGTCCCGACTGTGCCGACGGGAGGATAAGCCTCAAGCTGAACTTTGGTTTGGACCGCGTAAGAAGAAGCGGGAACGGCCAACAACAAAGAAAAAACAATGGCTGCGCTGGAAACGATTGAGACATAGACAGCCCTAAACGAGGACTGCCTCTGGGGGGAGGACAGGGGAAACATATTCACCTCTTGGAATTGCTTACTCGACGCAGGGGATCTCAGGAATGACCCAATCTCAGGTAACGACCCGATTGCCCCGTTGATTCAAGGAGACTACAGGGGAGAGTCTTTGGACAGGTCCCAGAAGTGCATGGCCGAAAACTAGGAATCGGTGAAATCCCAAGATGGGCAAGGCTTTTGGACTAGCGTCCTCTTGACAGGAGACGAACTCGAGACGCGAGAAATTAAACGCAAATTAAACTTCTATTAATAATCTTCTGTGGAAAACCGGCGGGAAAGAGCTCTCGACACGAACAATTCGCGAAGTTAGAGTTGCCAACCGCACGGCATAGTTGGGAGTGGTGCAGTTTATTCTTTTTGCCTCTTGGCGTTCGTTTTGCGCGGCTTAGCCTTCGAAGCTCTTGACCACAAAGGCCGCAAAGAAATTCCGCAAAGATCGCGAAGAAGGGCGAGCATTCCGAAATTGCAGCACTGCCGAAAGCTGCGCTTATACGATTCCAACTTCAGAGCGTGAACCCTCTGGCGGAGATGCGGTCTTGCGAACGGATGGCGTGGGCGAAGGACGCGTTTTGCCATTGGGGCCGGCGGCCGCGGGCGCACTGATCGGCAGAGCCGGGCGGCCAAGATTGAATGCATAGAGCACAACTTCCACCCGGCTGGAGACCCCAAGCTTATCGAAGATGCGGAAGAGATAATTTTTGACCGTATGTTCGGTGAGAGTCAGGCGGTGGGCAATTTCGCGGTTGGAGAGACCTTCGGAGACGCACTGCACCACATCCCGCTCGCGTTTGGAGAGCGAGACTCCGGCCGCCCCCACGATGCGCGTGGACATGGCTTGGGAAAGCGCATCCAGCAGGAAGCGGAGCTCATTGCTGTTGGCCCATACCTGCCCATCGTGCACACAGCGGATGCACTTGGAGAGCGACTTCAAGGATTCGGTGCGGCAGAATACTCCGCGAGCGCCAGCGCGAAAAGCTTCCACGACAGAGTTGCGGTCGGGGGCGTCAAGCAGCATGACAACGCGAATCTGAGGATGGGCCGCGATTAATTGGCGCACTACCTGAAAGCCGAGCGCCGGATTCTCTTCAAGGCAGGGACTAAGAAGAACCACCGCGGGCTTATTTGCGCCGGTGGCCGCGAGTATGGCGGACGCGGTTGGTTCGCATTCCAGCATCTGGAATTTCTTGTCGCGAACCAGTGCATTGGCCAGCAACTGGCTGTTCATGCGCGTGCTGTCGGCGGCCAAGACACGAATAGACTGGGAAATGTCGGGCAGAGCGATCGAATGAGCCATGGGTAAGTTATCGGGCCGGGTAAACGGGGTTCTTTACCTTGCGAAGGTCGAGTCTTGACTCCTGTAGTTCTTGGGAGGGATCGAGGGTCAGCTCGACCAAGTGCCGCATGTAGAGATAATAGTACCGGAGTGGGGCGGGGCCAATAGCACCGGGGTGCCATGACCGAAGTCCCCTCGAGGGATTGAGTCTGCGGGCTTGGGCGCAGGGGTTTTTAGAAGATGGTGACCCCGGGGGCTCAAAGCCCGACTTTATTTGGCGTCCTTACGCGGCGCTGAAGCGCCGATCTTCCACGCGCTCAAGGCCGTTCTTCCGCGGCGCGGTTTGCTTCCGTGATTGGGCGTCGGTCTTCGAAGCCGCCGGAGAATCCCATCTGTTACGAGGTATAGGCCAACTCTTTGGCGCGCTGGGTGGCCTTCACGACGGCTTTAATCAGCGTGACCCGCAGTTTGCCTTCTTCGAGTTCCATCAGGCCATCGACGGTGCAGCCGGCGGGTGTGGTTACGGAATCCTTCAGCAGGGCAGGATGGTCGCCCGTGTCGAGCACTACTCGCGCCGCGCCCATGGTGGTTTGTGCGGCGAGGAGCGTAGCGATATCGCGGGGCAGGCCGACTTTTACTCCGGCTTCGGCGAGCGATTCCAGAATGATGTAGATGTAGGCCGGGCCGCTGGCGGAGAGGCCAGTGCAGGCGTCCATGTGCTTCTCATCGACGACGACGGTGCGTCCGACTACGTTGAACATGGCGGTCGCGAGCTCGACGTGCTTGGCGGTGGCATGCGCGCCTTTCGAGATCGCTGTCATTCCGCAGCCAACGAAGCAGGGAGTGTTGGGCATGGCGCGAATTACGGGAATGTCGGAGCCGAGCGCCTTCTCGATTAAACTGTTGGGAACCGAGGCGGCCACGGAAATGACAAGCTGGTTGGGAGAAAGATGACCGCGAAGCTGAGAAGCCACGTCTTCGACAACCTGGGGCTTGACGCCGATAAGAATAATGTCGGCGCCCTCGGCGGCCTTTACGTTGTCGGTGCCGACTGAGATGCCCAGCTTGCGACCGAGCGCCTTGGCGCGGTCTTCATGGGCCACGGTGGCGGTGGTGTGCTTGGCGGAGAGCAGGCCGTTTTTCAGCAGGGCCTGGAGGAGAATCCCTCCCATTTTACCGGCGCCGAGTACCGCGACTTTTTTCCCGGAGAGAGTGGTTGTCACAATCTTTTTACTCAAGCTGGTTCTCGCTTCCTATGCTCGCTTAGTGTTCGCGGCGGTAGTGGTGCGTTTGTTTTCTTTGCGTCCTTGGCGATACCTTGGTGCGTTTTGCGGTTAAAGGCTTAAAGCTTTTGACCGCAAAGGGCGCAAAGAAAACCCGCAAAGTTCGCGAAGAAAAACCCTGACCCCATCACTATCTTTTAAAGCCTGCGGGTTTTGGATTCGTCTGAGTGTACCTTACACTCGAGCCGTTCTGGTTGCGCCGGCGCGGCTTCGAAGTGTCTGCTCCCACCGCCATGCAGTGTGAACGATATCGCGCAACGAGCGTGTGGCCTTCCATCCCAAGGCGGCCTGTGCGCGCGAAGGATCGGCGACGAGTTCCGGAGGATCTCCAGGGCGGCGCGGACCCATGCGGCGCGGCACGGTTGATTCTGTTACTTGTTCAACGGCCGCAATCACTTCCTTTACGGACGCGCCTTGACCCGTCCCTAAGTTGAATCGCGCCGACTCGGTCACGGCATCGAGGTGCTTGAGCGCGAGCACGTGCGCTTCGGCGAGATCGTTGACGTGAATGTAATCGCGGATGCAAGTGCCGTCGGGCGTGGGATAGTCTTCGCCAAAAAGCTCGAGCGGGCCGCGTTCTCCGGTGATGGCTTTCAGCGCGGACGGAATGAGATGAGTTTCAGGGTGGTGTAGCTCGCCGATGGTTCCACCCTCGTCTGCGCCGGCGGCGTTGAAATAGCGCAGGCTGATGGAGCGCAAGCCGTAGGCGCGTCCGTAGGATTCGAGGGCGTTTTCGAAGAACAGTTTCGACATTCCGTAGGGATTCACGGGTTGGCGCGGAGTGTCTTCGGTGATGGGAACCTTGGCAGGAATGCCGTAGACGGCGCAGGTGGAAGAGAAAATGAATCGCTTGATGCCCGCATCGAGAGCGGCGTTGAGAAGAGTAAGTCCGCCCTCCACATTATTATCGAAATATTTGCGTGGGTTTTCTACGCTCTCGCCGACCTGGGACTCGGCGGCGAAGTGCATGATGCCGGAGACGCGAGCGAGCGCGCGCGTGAGTTGGGCGCGATCAGCGATGGCGGCTTCGATAAGTTCGAAACCTTCAGCGAGAAAACGGTGGCCGCGGGAAAGATTGTCGTAGACGAGTACGTCGTAGCCGTGGCGGCGCAGGGCATGGGCGGCGTGCGAGCCAATGTATCCGGCTCCGCCGACTACCAGAACTGAATTCTTGCGTGCTGACAAGCGTTGGCCTTTCTGTCGATCCAACCGGAGGTAAGTTGCAATGCACGGCCAGCATTCATTGCCGTGTTATCCAGTCTGTCGAGGGAGAATGACGGTGTCAAGCGTAATCGAGTGAGCGAGAGCCGAACGCTCGCCTGGGTTAAACCTCAAGTGGCGGAGGGCAATTTAATTCAAGCCGGTGCCGTTGATCGTCGCGCTCTGCGGGCTGTTGGTGGCGCTATCGGTCAGCGTCAACACGGCACTGCGATATCCCTTGACCGTGGGTGTGAAGGTCACGCTGATAGCACATGTAGCGCCGGCGGCCAGGCTGGTGCAGCTGTTAGTCTCCGCGAAATCGTGCGGGTCGTTGCCGTTGATCACGATGCTGGTAAAGGTCACCGTAGCCTTTTCATGATTGGTGACGGTAATGTTCTTGGCTGCGCTGGTGGTGCCTACGTTGTGTCCGCCAAAACTCAAGCTGCCGGGAGTTAGGGTAAGTGGCGCAACCCCGGAGCCGCTAAGCGCGACAGTCTGCGGGCTATTGCTGGCGCTGTCGGTAATGCTGAGCGTCCCCGGTTGGCTGCCGCTCGATGTCGGCGCAAAGCTAACGGTGATGGTGCATGCGCCTTTAGCTGGGATGCTGGTTCCGCAGGTATTGACTTGGCTGTAGGCGGAAGAGCCCGCAATCGAGACGGTGATGCCGGTTAATGCCACGCTTTGATTATTGGTGAGCGTAACGGTCTTATTGCTCTTGGCTCCGAAGACTACGCCACCGAAACTGAGCGCCGTGGGTGATACAGTAACCGGCGTAATTCCGGTGCCGCTCAGGGTCACGGTTTGCGGGCTGTTCATGCTGTCGTCGTTCACGTTGAGCATTGAGGTGCGAACGCCGAGGGCACTGGGTGTGAAAGTTACGCTGATGGTGCAGGTCGCGCCGGGAGCGAGGCTGGATCCGCAGTTATTGGTTTGCCCGAAGTCGGTAGAGTTGGTTCCGGTAAAGGCGATGCTGGTGATGTTAAGCGTCACGCTCTGGCTGTTGGTGAGTGTGATGTTTTGCGCCGCGCTCTTTCCGCCGACGCCGACGGACCCGAAGTTCAGGCTGGCCGGAGACAACGTGGCATTGCCGCATCCTGGAACCGCGAAGTTTGAGATGCGCGTTCCCCAGGCGATTTCCCCGAGCACCTGATTGGTGGGAAAGTATTGGTTCACATACCAGAAAGTGCAGCCGTCTTCGGGATCGACCGTCATGCTGGAGTAGTCGCCCATGTGGTAGCTGTTCTCTTCGTCGCCGGCGCCGTCGTAGAGCGTGATCTCGGTGGGTGATCCGGGGCTGGCCAGGCTGAAGTAAGAGGCGTTTAAGCCCGGGTGCGTGGTCGAACTGGAAACGCTGTAGCCGACGGCGGCGTTGCCGTTGGCGTCTTCGGCGATGCTGGGCATGAAGCGGAACAGAGATGTGTCGGGGCTGATGTTTCCATCCTGATAAAGCGAAGGCTCACCGCTGCCGTTGGCACGCAACTCATACCAGCGAATTCCGGTCTGCTTGTTCGGACTGGTGCCGACCTGAACGGTGTGGCTAACCAGAAAAGATTCGTAAGAGTGGAAATTCCGGTAAGACATGCGCGGCATGAAGCGGTCGCCGACAGAGTCGATGGAGTTCCCCGTGGTCGCGGTGGTGGACTCGGGAACGCAGACAGTACTCGAAGGGGTTCCGGGGGAGTAGCAACCGGGGCGGTAAGCCGCTTCGGTGATGGTGTTCTGGGTGAACGTCGAGTTCGCAGGCGTCGTCCAATCAACATGAAAATCCCACAGGTTAAAGGATGTGGAAGTGGTGGTCTTGCCATCGAGCACGGGATTCTGAATGCTGGTGAAAAATTCGTCGCGGCCGGCGGGCGGTGGAGTCGTACCTTCGACGTCGGCGGGAATCAAGCTGTGGCCGAGGTAAACGCTGCTTGTCACCGGGGTGGGTTGTTCGAAACAGATAGGCGCATGGGCAGCGCCGTTCACCAGCATGTTTGTGCGGTCGAAGGCGCACGCCAGGAAGCCGACTTCGCGGTAGCTGAGATTGATATCGTTCAAATCCATGGCGACGTAGTAGGCGTCGGACCAGGTACCCATCTTCGGCCAATCGGGGAAGTAGACGTTGCCTTCGGCATTGGTGCCGAGCGCGGCGTTCAGAGAGAAGACGTAGGTGTACCACTTCAGGGACGAAGACGTGAGATCGTCGGTGTTGGAAATCGCGATGCAGTAGTTGTAATTGTTGGTGGCTTCGGAGTGACCGGAGATCACCCAGCGTAAGGCAAGGCGGTCAAACATTATCAGGCCGTCTCCGCTGATGCTAGTGCAGGTGGTAATGCCGTTGTTCGTCCAGGGGCTGGTGCCGATCTGCGGCGTCGACCACACGGGGGCATACGTGACTTTGTCGTAGGCCTGAAAGTAAACGTTGGTCCACTCCATGAACTGCTTGGTACCGACGGCGCCGTTGGGGTCGACGTCGAATTGCGGCCGGGTCAACTGCGAGGCATCGATTCCCTCGAAAGTACTCACGGTCTGGGCTATGAGCGGTTGCGCAAGCAGGGCCAGAAAAAGCACGGTGACTGCAATTAACTTTTGGCTCGTCATTGACACAAGTAGGGTCCCCAATTGGAATTGAATTGTCGCTTAGCAACTCCAACCATCAAGTTCGTCAATTTCCTATCTCCGTGAAACTCACTTGCAGGCTGCCAACGGTGGCAGTAAGCGTCCATGTGCCCGGCACACCGGGTAACGTGTAATAAGCGCCGGCCACGCCCGCGCTGTTGGTGACGGGAGCGGATGTCGAGAAGGTTCCGCCCGAGCCCTTGTCGGAAAAAGTCACCGTCAGGTTAGGAACGCCGTTGCCAAATTCATCTTTCACCGTGACTTGTAGGGCTCTGGCGAGTTGCGTGCCGTGAGTGCCGGTCTGCTTGTTGCCGGCGGTAATGGTCATGGTAGAAGGCGCGCCGGCTGTCGAGGTTTCGTGGAAGGCCGCGGCTGTGGCAGTTCCCGAAGAAGCCGTCGCCGAGAGATTGGTTTTGGCGGCTGTGGGCAAAGTGAAGTTGGTGCTGACTTCGCCATTTGTCCCGGTGGTTACAGGATTCGGTGCGAACGAGCCGTTGAGTCCGGCGTCTGTAAATGTAACTTGCGCATTGATGACGATGTTGCCGTAGGAGTCTTTTACTTTCGCGATCAAAGGCGCGGGCAAGGTTGTACCGACGGTGCCGGATTGCGAGTAGCCGGAGACGGTGGCGATGGAAGCAGGAGGCCCGGCGACGGCAGTTTCGGCGAACGTTGCCGTCGTATAGCCGCTGCTGGTTGCGGTGATTGAAACTGTGCCGGAGGTCTTCGGCAAGGTATAGGTAGTGGCTGCGTTGCCCGATACATCGGTGACGACGGATGCGGGAGAGAATACTCCGCCGCGTCCGCCATCGGAGAATGCCACTGTTACATTCGGAACGCCGGCTCCGGTGTATGGGCTGGTGGCTTGTGCGGTCAGTTTGATCGCAGTGTTGACTGTGCCCGATTGGGAGTTTCCCGCGGTCGCAACCAAATTTGGAAAAAGTCCGTAAACTTTTACGGCCGTGTTGGTTCCTACGTAGACTTTGCCGTTGACGACCAGCGGCGTGGCAAAATGAGGAGCAGTGCCGAGAGCGTCGCGCGCGGTGTTCTGCTGAGAGTCGTAGATCTCAACCAGATTCGTTTGCAGCGTGCTGGCGTTGAAAGCCGAGAGCATGGTGGTGCTGCTGGTGGGCGTGAGATTGCGCACCAGCCAGAAAACTCCGTTGTTGCTGCCGTTGGCAGAGATAACCGGCACTCCGGTGAGCAGATAGGAATTCGCGGAAGCCACCGGTGGCGTGGTGATGACACCGTTCACGAACGGAAACGCCTTGATCATGTCGTTTCGCCCAGCGAAATAGAGCGCGTTGTTCCAATAAATAGGAGCGCCGTAGAGAGAAGTGACGGCACCGGGCAATTCCTGAACGATGTTGTCAGCAGCGGAATTGTAGCCGCCCATGTTGGCGGTATTGACCAGGTAGATGGTCCCGGTTTTTCCCGCGGCGACCAGCAGATTTGGCGGACCGGAAGTCTGTGGCGGCAACAGTATCGCGCCGCCCGAACCCAGATCCAGATCCTCGGACGCCATGGTTGCCTGATTAAAGGGCGTGAAGGAATCAGCGACGGTGAACTTGGAGCCGTTGAAGGTCATCCGCAACATGGTGTCACCCCAATCGGAGCCGCCCGTGTTGATGTCGTAAGTTCCGTTCGCGGTAATCAAATAGATGCTGTTCTCCGCATCGGCTGCGGGTCCTACGCCGGACATCCACAAAGAAGAACCGTAGGTCACAGCCGGAGATGTGTTGAATACGGCCTGTTGTTGCAAAGTCGTCGCGCTGTAAGCGAGCAGCCAGCCGTGCGCGTTTTTATCGCACCCGTTGGAGCCGAAGCCGATGAAGATCGATCCGTTGGCTTCAAGCAATGCGGGACGCTGCTGATCGTCCTGGGTATTGAGGTTGACTTGAGTTTTGCCATTCATCACCGAAGCGGTGATGACTGTGGGACCGCCAAATTTTTCCGCGCCGGTGGTGATGTCGAGCGCGTGCAGGCGAAAGACGTAGTTGTAAGCCGAGCCGTTGGTTTCCTGAGTCTTGGCCACCAGGTACATGGTGTTGGTGGTGGGATCGATGACCGGGGTTCCCATGATGCCGATCTCGGTGTAGGCGGTGACGCCGGCGCAGCCTTGTGCTGAGATTGGAACGGAGTTCACGCCGTTGGCGGTGTTGCGGAAGTTGACCTGCCACAGCGGAGAACCCGACCCGGGAGTGGCGGCGTTGAAGGCGAATACGCCGTCGTGCTGGGTGGCAACGTAAAGAACGTCAACGGTGCCGACACCGGGAATGGTCACGCTGGGCACATATAAAGGTTGCGCCGCGATGGCGCCATCGACGGGGTAAGAGTAGAGGCTTCCGAAATTTGTTGTGTTGACGTTTTCGGGAGTGAGGAAAATTTCGTTGTCGTAAGCGCCGGTGCGGCTGACGCCGCCACGCTGGGTGTACTGGCCGTCTGCAGCCCAGAGCAGGGAGGAAACGGATAGCGTGAAGGCTGCCGCAGCGACTGCGTGAAAGAAATATCGAGCAATGGCCGACTTCCGTAAAGCAGGGCGGTTCGCGCTCTCCGCCCCAGAAGGGGTGAGGCGAGATATGGTTCGACACTCCCCCAAGGATTTCTGTTCTGTGCTCATAAGCTCCTGCCCAACCGCTCGGTTGAGAAGTTACACAGGGGCAAGGGCCAGCTTACCCATGGGGGGAGTGTTGACCGCGCGAACCGCAGATCGATCGATGGAATCCCTCTCGCTTAGTCTCCCGTACCCGTCAGCTTGGGAACTTGCGGGCTCAGGTTGTCACTATCGATGATGGTGACATTGCCAGCTGCGGTTCCGGTTTGAGTCGGGGAGAAGGTGACGCTGATCGAGCACTTACCCAACGGCCCCACAGTGGTGCTGCAGGTGGTGCTCGAAATTGTAAACGGACCGGTCACCGTCATCGTGCCCAGATTCACCGTGGCGTTACCCAGGTTCTGGAAGTTCATTTTCAAAGGCGCGCTGGTGGTGCCGACGGCCGTTGCCGGGAAGCTCAAGCCGTTGGGCGCCATCGATACCTGAGTCGCGGTGCCTTTGAGCCAGACGGTCTGCGGACTCGCAGGATCGCTATCGGTAAGGATGAGGTTGCCGTACTCGAAGCCGGACTCTGAGCCGATCGGACTAAATGTAACTGTGACCGCGCAGCTTGCGCCGGCGGCGAGGGAAGTTCCGCAGGTATTGGTCTGCGAGTAATTGCCCACAACGGCGATGCTGGTGAAATTGACGGCCGAGGTGCTGATGTTCTTCACCGTCAGCTTCATGAGCGAATTTTTTCCATCGGAGATGTTGCCGATGAAAGTGAGGCTGGTGGCCGACAGGCTTAACGCGGAGCCGGTGCCGGTCAGGGTCACTAGCTGTGGGCTTCCGGGATACGTATCGGTAAGAGTGAGTGTTGCCGTTTCTTCCCCGATGATGGAAGGCTTAAACGCCATATTGACCTGGCATTTCTGGCCCGCCGGGATGGATCCGCCGCAATTGCTGCTGCTCACGATGAAGTCGGGATTGTTTGTAGTTTTGGCGGTCAGCTTGACAGTTGTCGTACCAAGATTGGTGAGGTACACGGGCTGAGTGACCGAAGTGGTGCCGAGCGGCTGTTGCCCGAATTTCTCCCAGGTTTGCGAAGCGATGGGGCAAGACCGCTGGGACAAAATCAACGGGCTCCGGGGAACCTGGGTGAAGTTGAAGCTGTCGGTGGTATCGTTCGCATTCGCGTCACGGGTAGTGAGCGGGGGAACGCCGAAATCTTCCTCAATAAACTTAAGCACCGACGAGAACTCATATTGGGTGTGCGAGACCAGCCCAGACCCCCCAGATCCTTTCCTGGCGTAAGGCGAAATAATGATGAGCGGTACGCGTACGCCCAGGCCATATTCGTCGGTAACCGGTGGGTCCACGTGATCGTAGAATCCGCCGAAGTCATCCCAGGTGATGAAAATCGCAGTGTTGTTTTTGTAAGTGGGCGACTGGAGAATGGCGTTGACCTGCTGTACCGTCCAGTTTTCGCCTTCGCACATGCTGTTCGGCGGATGCTCGCTATCCACGCCGCCCGCGATGAGCCAGCTCACCTGCGGCAGGGTTCCGTTGGCCACGTCGGTAAGAAACTGCGAGGTGGGCACGTCGTACTTGCTCCACGCGGAGGTGTTGCGGATGTGATTGATGGTGTCGTAAGTGTTGAAGTTGTAACCGAGCGTATTGTAAATCGGCGCGTAATAGAGCCAGCTTACGCCCGCGCTGGTGAGTTCGTCGCCCAGGGTTTCGAAGTCGAAGCAAGGGAACGGTTGCGTGACTACACCGCGGCTATCCATGACCGGGACGGTCTCACCAACGGGAGCATCGCATCCCCAGGACACCTGCCAGTTCAGAACATTCGGACCGCGGCTGGGAAGGTTGTAGACTCCGCCCGATTGGGCCGCGATGGTGTAGAGATGATTCGGAAGGCTGGGTCCGGCGAGCGACGAGTACATATTGTCGCCCAGGACGTAGTAGCCTGCGTAAGAATAGTAGTTCGGAATTTGTGACTGCTGGAACTGCGTCTCGCCAAGATAATCCCCGTTCATATTCGCATCGGGGATGAGGTCAAAGCGATCCATCTTGCCGCCATCGACGCCGGTGAGCGAGCTGTACCACAGGTGGTCGACATCGCGGTCCATAGTGTCTTGCGTGATTCCGAGCGGGATCACAGCCCCGGTGGAGATGGTCGCGGTGCTGGCGCCGTTCGCTCCCGGGAAAAGCCCGAACATGTGATCGAAGCTGCGATTCTCTTTCACGATGAAGATGACGTGCTGGATGACGTTGATATTGCCCGCCGGGTTGCTCGCGGGCTGGTCGCCGCCCGCCGGAGCAGCCGGACCTGCGGCCCATGCGGCGCCCACAGCCAGGCTAACAAATGCGAGTGAAGCAGCCAGAGACCGGAACGACTTTGAAATCCGCGCTTGATTCTTTGAGAGATTCACAGGCAAGTCCTCGATGTGTGGTTGAAACATTTCGAGCTGCATTTAATCCTGGCCAGACTATTTCTCCAAAGCGGCGGCAACCGCCGGGCACTTTGGAGTCAGATCCGCGTAGTCTCTTGCTGGGGGGAGTAGTTCCGCTTCGATGGCGAAACCACTTAGCTGAGGATCGAGAATAGTCGAGTTGGAAGGGGGCGGCAAGAGGCGCAAAGTATGGAGACTTTTATCTCTAGGAGAGAAAGGCGAAAGGATAGATTTATGGCATCTGCGCATTGATTTTCCGCGTGCCGATATAAGAACAGCAACGGTTTCGGACGGAAAGTGGCACGAAAGTGCCACTCCTAGGGAACTAAGTCCACTTGTCAGCGTAGCAGGGGTGACATATAAGCTAGAAAGCTTTTTGGATTCTTTGGGGGAAAAGTGTATATGCCTGCTACCGCATTGCCACGTCGCTTCTCGGCTGTTTGGCTGACCGCGCTCGCGGTCCTGTTCGTAAGTTGCACCATGGTCTCAGAGAGCTGGGCCCAGTTCACGGGAATCACGACCTATCATAATGATATTGGCCGAACCGGCTGGAATCCTAACGAAACCGTTCTGACCCCCCTGAACGTGAACGTTAGCAACTTCGGCAAGGTGTTCGCATATCCGCTGGACGGCGGATCATTCTCGCAGCCGCTCTATGTGCCGAATGTGGCCATCCCGGGACAGGGCACGCACAACGTTCTCTATGTGGTCACGGAGAATGACGGCGTTTACGCCTTCGATGCCGATGGACACCAGCCGAGCCCGTTATGGTATGTGAGCCTGGTGAATCCCGCCGAAGGAATCACAGCGGTACCGTGCGCCCAGATGGCGCAAAGCTGCAACGTGTTTCCGATTGACGGAATCACTGGGACGCCGGTGATCGATACCACCAGCGACACTATTTACTTCGTAGCGCAGACGCTGGAAAATGGCGTCTACTATCAGCGGCTGCACGCGCTCGATACCACAACTGGAGCGGAAAAGTTCGGCGGCCCCACTGTAATTCAGGGTTCGGTCAAGAACTCCCACGGATCACTGGCGTTCGATCCGCAACATAACCTGCCCCGGCCAGGAATGCTGTTGCTCAATAAAATTGTGTACATGGCGTGGGCTGGCAGCACGCATGGCTGGATGGCGGCCTATGATGCTACAACGCTTCAACAACTGGCTCTGATCTCTACCACTCCGAACGGTGACCTCGGCGGATTGTGGGCCAGCGGCGGCGGAATCGTTTCGGATGGAACCGATATTTTTGTGGAAGCCGGAGACGGGACCTTTGACCTCGAGGATTCGGGAAGAGATTTCGGCGACTCCGTGGTCAAGCTCGACCCGAATACCCTCGCCGTCCTCGATTACTTCACTCCGATGGACCAGAATTGCCGCCGGCTGAACGACATGGATTTAGGTTCTGGCGGCCCGATGCTGATGCCGACCCAGCCTGGCTCCCATCCCAACGAAATCGTGGTTTCGGGAAAAGGCGGAACGCCTTGCGATCCTTACAATGGCGGCTATAACTCATTGGTGTATCTGGTCGACAAGGATAGCCTGGGCGGCTACAACGCGAACGGGCCGGATTTGGATATTCAGACGATTGAGGGCGCGGTTTACGGCTACCACAGCAGCCCGGCTTATTTTGGAGGCGCGACCGGCACCTGGATTTACCTGGCTGGATTGATTTCCGAGGCGGGCGCGGGTGAACCGCTGAAACAATTTTCGGTGACCAGCGGTCTGCTCTCGACGGCACCCGTGGACGAAAGCAGCAATCTCTTTGTGATCGGGGCAACACCCTCGGTTTCATCCAATGGTGGCGCCAACGGCATTGTGTGGGCGCAGCAGCGGCAGGACGTTCTGAGCGCGACCTCCAATATCCATCCCTCAACTTTGTACGCCTACGACGCTACCAATGTGAGCACAACACTCTACAGCAGTTCACAGGCGGGAACCCGCGACCAGGCCGGTCCGGCGACCAAGTTTGTAACCCCGACCGTGGCGAACGGCAAAGTATATCTACCCACTCTCGCTGAGTTGGATGTGTACGGCTTGCTGGCGGGACAATCTGCCACCACGACCAAACTTTCTACCAGCGCCAATCCAGTTTACGGAGCGCCGATTACGCTCTCGGCCACGGTCACTTCGACGGGCGGTACCCCGACTGGCAATGTGACGTTCTACCTGAAAGATGGCTTCAACATCGTGGGCGTAGCGCCTCTGGTGGGCAACAAGGCGAGCATCCAGATCAACGGATTGAGCGTCGGTGCACACACTTACAACGCCACTTACATGGGGACGGGGAGCCTGGCGGTAAGCTCCGCTGCGATCACGTTCTCGGTAAATAAAGCCCCGACGACGACGGTGATCAATTCATCTTCGTTGAACCCTTCAACCTACGGGCAGTCGGTAACGTTTACCGCGACCGTGACTTCGACGGCGGGAGCGGGCATTCCGACAGGGACGATCACCTTCAACAAGGGTGGGGCGACGCTGGGCAGCGGGACTGTGAATGCTTCGGGCGTGGCCAGCTATACCACTACGGCTACCCAGCTCACGGGTGGTTCGGACCAGATCACGGCGGTCTACAATCCGGATACGGACCATGCCAAGAGCACCTCGGCTGCGTTCACCCAGACGGTAAAGCCGGAGGCAAGTTCTACCGCCTTCACTTCATCGCCGAACCCCTCAACCGTGGGCCAACTTGTAACTTTTACCGCTACGGTCACCGCGACGGTGGGAACTCCAACCGGAAACGTGGTGTTTAAGAATGGCACCACGACTCTCGGTACAGTTGCGCTTTCGAGCGGCAAGGCGACGATGACCTACCGCTTCCCGAGCCAAGGGTCGTTCAGCCTGAAGGCCGCGTACCAGGGCAGCGTCAACAACGCTCCTAGCTCCTTCACTCTGACGCAGGTAGTCAACTAGCGGTCGCGATTTCTTCCAGGCCGGGACACGTAATGTGTCCCGGCTTTTATTTTGATCACCTGCTTGAGAGATTTTCGCCTAAGTTGTTGCCTGCTCAAGATTTTCCCGCCTGAAGGTGTCGTGTACTAATCGCTCGTCGGACCCTGAACTTTCGGCCGCAACCTTCGCGATTTCCCGGTGTTAAGCTGACTATCACATTAGGAATTCCTGACAAAAAGTCCTGTTGAGGAGACGCGAGTGACGCCACATTCTCCAAGAAATCTTTTGCGAGGAATTAGCCTGGTTTTAGCGGGTTCCGGGCTATTTACTCTGGCCGGTTGCGGTGGGGGAACCGGCACCCAGGCTCTGCAGGTGCCGCCGACAGTTTCCGTAACGCTGCAGCCCGTACCTCCGACAACCATGGGTGTAACCGCGGTGACCCGCATCGGGGCCGTGGTTTCGAATGATTCGTCGAATGGCGGAGTGAGCTGGAGTTGTGCTCCGGCGGGTTCGTGCGGGTCGTTCGGTTCCGCGACCACCGCCAGCGGCGCCTTTACCACTTATACCGCGCCGGTCTCGGTTCCTTCCGGCAATACTGTGACAGTCACGGCTACCGCGGGAGATCAAGCGAGCGCCTCAAGGGCGGCGACGATTACGATTTCGCCGTCACCTGCGGCCAATTTTTTCGTCTCGCCCACTGGCAGCGATTCGAACAATGGAAGTTTTGCTTCACCCTTTGCGACGATCGCGCGCACGCAGCAAGCGGTGCAGGGCTTGCTGGCCAGCGCTACCAGTTCGATTGTCGTAATGGTGCGCGGCGGTGGAACTTTCTATCTCAACTCGCCCTTGTCGTTCTCAGCGGCGGATTCTGGCACGGCAGCTGTAAACGTGTCGTGGCAAAGCTATCCGGGAGAGACGCCGGCAATCAGCGGAGGCATGCGAGTTACGAATTGGACGCAGAACGGGAATCAGTTCACGGCGACGCTGCCGGCGAATGCGCAGTACTTTGAGCAATTGTTTTACATGAGCGCGAGCTCAGCCGTGCAGAGCGGGCGCAGGCTGCGTTCGCGGCTGGGCGGCGGTTCGGTGGGAACGTACTTTCAGGTTGCGGGACCGGTGTACGCTTCCGCGCCTAGCACGAACTGCCCGGATCTTAGCCAGACTAACGGCCAATACGAGTGTTACGACCGCTTTCAATACACCTCGACCGATCCCATCAGCTCTACTTGGGCGAATCTTAGCCCGAGCCCGCTCAACGGAAATCCCTGCGTCGCGAATGGAAACCCATACCCCGTGGGCGATATTGCTCTCTATAGCTTTGAGCAAATGGGTACGTCGAAGCTGCTGATCGACTGTGTCGATACTGGTAACGACATCATTTATCTGACCGGGCCCATCCGGATGCGCACCAGCTTGAGCGACACCACGACCGGCTTTGTCGCTGGCCATCGTTACCTGGTGGAGAATGTCAAGAATGACTTTACCCAGACGGGACAATGGTTCCTTGACCGCTCGCATACGCCGTGGACTTTGAATTATCTGGCGAACTCCGGAGAAAATCCCAACACAGATGCCGTCATCATTCCGCAGATGCCAGCGGCTTCGCCGCAAGTGCTGGTGGCAACGAATCTGCAATATGTAACATTTCAAGGGCTCACTTTCGAGCACGATAACTTCACGGTGCCAGCGCAGGGCTATGCCTACGAGCGGCTGGATCAGGCGATTACCAGCGCGGTCTCATGCCAGAACTGCCAGAATGTGGTTTTTAACGGAGACATCATCACCCAGACCTCGGGAACGGGAATTGACTTTACGACCACGTCCAAGAGCGCGACCACGGCGAACAACGAGTTTGTGAATGGAGCGATCTACGATGTGGCCGCGCACGGAATTCGGGTGGGGCTGCTGGCGGTGTACTCGGACACGCCGCAAAACCTGCCGCAGTTTACTACCGTCGAGAACAATGTGATTGACGGGTTCGGCAGAGTGTTCCCGAAGGGATTTGGCATTGCGCAGGGCTGCAATCACGACAATCTCTACGCCAACAATGACATTTTCGACGGCTACAGCGGCGGGATTAATATTGGCGCGCTGAATTGTCCGGTGGGTAGCACCAGCTACACCAGCAACGACGTGGCGCAGTTCAACAATATTTACAACCTGGGACAGGGCGTGAGCAACGATTTTGGCTGCGTGTATTTCAATACCACGCCGCAAGGCGCTGTGCCGCCCACCGGCAATCAGGCGCTCAATAACGTTTGCCACGATGTAACAGACTCGAACGTGTTTTCCGCTACGCTGCCCGGAGTTGCGGGCTACGGCGGGCAGGGAATGTACATCGATAACAACTCCGGCAGCGTCAACGTCGAAAATAATCTGGTGTATCGCGTCTCGGGTTCGGCGGTGGCGCAGACTTGCGGTCCGCAAGGCCCAGGGCTTACGAATGTGCAGAACGTCATCAAGAACAACATTCTTGCCTTCAGCCGGCAGTCGGTCAAGCAGCAAGGCTGCACTCCGTACGACGCGACCAACAAGCTGTTCGATATGACGAACAACCTGATCATTTACGACAAGGGAAATATTCAGGGCGGATGTTTTTCGTGCCTCAACGGCGATTGCGCGACCGTGCTGCCAGCGACGGTAAACATGCAGAGCAATATGTATTGCTACGCGGGAAGCAACAACTGCACGTTGCCTTCCCCGGCGTTCTTTAGCAGCGAGGATCTGGCGGGGCAGTCTGGGTGTTCGCAATCGACCAGCGTCACTACCTACGCCACATTGCAGCAGTGGCAGGGAGTTGGCGAAGATCTGGGCAGCATGCAGCAGAATCCGTTCAGCAGTGTGAGCCCTTCGAATAACACCGCGGATTATGCTCCGTCTGGCGCAGCGTCGGCAGTAGGGTTTACCTCGTTCGATCCGACCCAGGCGGGAAGGAATAATCCGGTTATTCCGGAGCCAACAATTGCGCCGACATTTCCGACGCAGGCTTATAGTGCGGCACAGTTTTAGTGCAGCGGAAGGCGTACCGCAGGCGCTGAAGCGCAACCACATTGAGCGATTGAGTGGCACGACTGAACGTCGTGCCCTTCCCGGTCGTGATGAAGCCTGAGTTCGCCAGGTAGTCCTGAAGCCTTATGTTTCTCGAGTCGACCTCCCGAATTTGCTAGTGCTTGGGAGTTTGCAATACGCAGGAGCTAACCAGGTCGTTCGTAACTTGTAGCGCACCATCGAAGGAATCAGGCACCAGGTGCGCCGCGTCCTGCACCACGTTTATCGTGATCGGCGAGGTAACGTAATCAGCCCACTCCAAACCCTGCGGGATCGCTGCGCCTTCGTCGTTCTGCGCGCCGAAGACGATATGGACGTTGGTGGTGTAGTTGAGGAACGGCTGATCGTCAGACATGATGCTGTCGTGATAGAGCAATTCCTCGTTGGTGGTGCTGTGATTTTTCTTGGCGGCCGAACAAGCGGCGGTGGAATAAGTGTTATCCACCAGCGTGCCAATGGTGAGATAGCAGTCGGAGAGCGGACCCTGGCCGGTGCTGGTTTGCAGCGGCGGTTGGTTGCAGATGCAGCCATGGTCGAGACGGCCGAAGGTGGGACCGCTGGTGATTTCGACCATATCGAAGAGGCGCGTGGCGCCGCTTCCCATGCCGTAGTGCGCGAGGCTATAGACAACCACGCTCGATCCCGCGCTAACGCCAGCCGCGCACAGCGCAGTGCCGGACTGATGCATCAGAGGCGAGGTGCTGGTTGCGGCCCAGTTTGCGAGGGCGGCAAAGCGGCAGGAGAGCGATCTCGCTCCATTGGGAGCGGGGCCTTGCAGCCAGCCGTTGATGGTTCCGAAATAGGGTTGGATGGCGGTGAATCCGGCTTGCAGCGCGGAGTTCACGATGACCGCGCCATAGGTAAAGCTCTGATCGTAGTAGCTGGTGCCTCCGCCGGGCGCGACGAAGATGATTGCGCCTTTTGTTGCGCCGGGGTTTGTGACCTTTACCGTGACTGGTATTGCGCCGACGCCGGAGCTGTCAATTCCCGAGCATTGAACGCTGAGCGAGTAGCACGCGCTATTGCCCACGCCGCCAGCCGGGCACTTTGCTGTGCCAAGGTAGGTGACGCCGCCGTTGATGGGGTCGGCGGTCTGGGCATGAGCCGGGGTGCTTGCCAGAGCCAGAACGACCATTGCGAGCAGGCAACAAACTACGAAGAAGGCTGCGGACAGGAGTTCGCGGCGTGAAAATTCGTCCGGCGTATTTTTTGTTGCGAATTTCGAATTGATCTTAGCCATTTTATTTTTGCCGCGTTATTACTTAGCGTTACTTTTGCACCATCACGGTGACGTTGTTGCTGGACTGGTTGGCGATTGCTATATCCAAGGATCCGTCGCCGGTGAAATCCGCGATGGCTACCGCGGCGGGGGCTTCGCCTGCGGAGTAGGTGCGCGTGGAAACGCCTTTGAACTCGCCGGTTTTGTTCAACTGATTCAACAGAAGGCAAATGGTATCGTTCTCGGAATTGGCCACAACCAGATCCTGCTGCGACGTGTTTCCTTGAATCGGCGCTGCGACGATGGAGAGCGGATTGGCGCCGACCGTCCAGGATTTGGAAATGGTGAAAGTCCCATCTCCCCTTCCCAGCAGAACGGTGATGCTCACGTCATCGTAATTTGCAATTGCTAAGTCGAGCTTGCCGTCTCCGTTGAAATCGGCGACTGCAACCGAAACGGGTACGCCCGCGCATAACGTGCTGCCTACGCAGGTGCTGGATTTCAGCGTGAAGGTGCCATTGCCGTTGCCCAGCAGAACCGAGACATTGCTGGTGGTTGAATTAGTGACGACCACGTCCTGTAGGTGGTCGCCATTGAAATCTCCCGCAGCGATGGAGTTCGGATTGGAAGGCCCGCTGGTTTCAACGGGGGAACCGAAGGTTCCATTCTGATTGTTGAGAAGAACGATTACGCCGCCGAGACTGGTGGAACTACCTTCATCCGCGATCGCGAGATCGAAGTAGCCGTCGCCGTTGAAGTCTGCGGCTGCAATTGAGACCGGATTCACGCCGGAACCGAGACTGTAATTTACACCGGGATTGAATCCGGTGCAGTTCGAGTTGGCGAGAAAAACCGTGACATCGCCGCTCAGCGAGTTCACAACTGCAAGGTCGGCAACGCCATCGTGATTGAAGTCGGCACTGACAATCGAGACGGGATGCTGATCCGTCTGCAGCGTGGCTCCCGGAGCGAAGGTTCCACTGCTGTTGCCGAGCAGCACGCTGACGGTGTTCGAGCCGGCGTTGGCAACGGCCAGGTCGAAGTGAGTGTCACAATTAAAGTTAGCGGTGACGATGGCCTGCGGGTTCAGGCCGGTCGGATAATTGAATCCAGTTTGAAAAGTTCCGTTGCCGTTTCCGTAGAGAATGGTGACTTCGCCGGGAACAAGATCGGCATTGGCGACTACCAGATCTGGTTTGCCGTCTCCGTTCACGTCAGCGATCGCGGCAAAAACGGTTTTCGCTCCCGAGGCGAATTGCATGCCGGGCTGAAAAGTTCCGTTGCCGTTCCCAAGGAGAGCGGTGACGTTATTGCCCGATCCGTCGGCGACCGCGAGATCCATTTTGCCGTCGTTGTTGAGGTCCGCGATGGCGACCGATTGCGGATAGGCGCCGGCGGAAATATTCGTGGGGGGATGAAAGGTGCCGTTGCCAATTCCCAGATAGATGCCTACGCTATTTCCAACAGAGTTCGCGACGGCAAGATCGGGAATACCGTCGCCATTGAAATCGGCAATCGCAACTGAAACCGGTGTGGTGCCGGTCGCAATCAAAGGCTTGGCGGTAAATTTTCCCTGGCCATTGCCGAGCAGAACGGTCACGGTGTTGTCGGTGCCGTTGGTGACGACAATGTCCTGGAAGCCGTCTCCGTTGAGATCCGCGATGGCGACGCTGGTGGGGCCGTTGCCGACTTTGTAAGTGACGGGAGCGCCGAAGTTCGCTCCATTGCCAAAGAACACTTCGATGTTATTGGCGGCCGAGTTCACCACCACCATGTCGACTTCTTTTGGCTGGCCCTTGAAATTTCCAGTTGCGAGAGCCACGGGACCGAGGCCGGTGGGGCACAATCCGCCTTGTGAGCTGCATTTGGTAGTGGCGAAGGTGCCGTCTCCGCGGCCCAGGAAAAGCGAGACTGAGTTGCCTCCGGCGCTTGCCACGATCAGATCCAGATTTCCGTCGCCATTTACATCGGCGGTGGCGATCGCCATCGCGGTACCCGTCGAGTAGCTTACGGGCGGAAGAAAGCCATTGACGCAGGTTGTTCCCGTCGTGCAGGAGAGGACGACGTCGATGTTGTTGCTGCCGATACCAGTGACGGCGACATCGGGCAGGCCGTCGCCGTTGAAGTCCCCGGTGACGAGAACTCGCGCTCGCTTGCCTACCACGAGAATGGGCGCGGTAGAGAAGCCAACATACGGGCCTGCGAAAACGCTCAACTGAAGCGCCAATGCGGCGGCGATGCACGCCAAAGCAGCAAGCAATTGCGACTGGCTGGATTTCAAAAAACGGGGGCGCAACGGTGTCCGTATTCTCATCGGCCTCTCGAACGAGCACTGACCAGGTCTGCAACTGATCAGGACGTGCGTAATGCAAGCAGGGGACTGCGTTAATGTTTATCCCGGGGGGTGGAGTTGAGGGTACGTCTGTAAAGAGCGCCGGAAGTGTCCGCGCGGCGGGCTCAGAGCCCAATCCGCTTCCAGCATTGGGTTTCATTGTGCCTTGGGAGGGCGGGTGTGTCAATTGAGAAGCGCGAAAACTTTGGTTGGTTTTGCGGCAGAGACGAAAGTCTCTGCCGGGATCTGCGCGTGGTTAGAAGGAAGTTTTCACCAACGCGGCGGCCGGCGCGCGGCTGGTGATATGCCGGTTGATACAGCCGTTCACCGGGTCTGTGTAATCTTCATCGCGGTAAACCGGCATAGCAAACGACGGAATCGCGGTTTTGCAGGCTACGCCTCCGCAGGTGCAACTGGTCGGCGGATTTCCGGTGCAAACGGGGCAGGAGCTTCCAGTGCAGACAAAACCGCTCGCAGCCAGTTCCTGGCTGGTGCAACCGTATACGCGGTTGATGTTAAGGCACGCGGTGGGATACAGCGTATTGTCCGCGGCGTAGTTGCAGTTTTGCGCGACCTGGCTGGGATTGTTCAACTGCGATAGATAAATCCAACCCTGAGCCTCGGTGGGATTCTGCCAATACCAGTCGTCGTCGCACTCCCAAGCGCTGATCGCAGTTTGCGGATAGTTATAGCTGGCGTCGGATGCGCCATCGACCAGGCTGGTGGCCGTGAGTTCGCTGGAGTCGGTCGAGTTGTAGCGGTGATAAAGACTGTTACACACCGGATGACGCGCGAGTTCTATGCTGAGAGTCGAGGCCTGGCCTCGAACATAAGTTGGAAGCGCGGTCCAATCCGCCGCCACGCTGTTGCATCCCATGGGATAGACGCCATTCTGCGGCGCGCAGATATCGACATCCGGATAGTTTGGCACCCAGCAGCCCTGCACCATGTTTCCATATTGTGGGCCGGAGACGAAGACCGCTTTATCGAGAAACGAAGTGATGCCGTAATAGGTGAGCGAAAAAGCGAGTCCTCCGCCGCCGCCGCTTTGGCTGTGGGCACACATGCCGGCCGTTGGGAGGCTGTTGGAGTTGGCCTGATAGTACTGGCTATCGGCGTAGGCGAGAAAGGTGGCGACGCGGCAGGCCGCGACCTTCAGACTGCCGGAGGTCGATCCCATCTGCCAGTCGGAATCCCAGGCGAACTGCACAATTTGAAAGCCGGCGTGAAATAAATCAAAGGGCGCGTCGTTTTGAGCATTTCCCGCCAGCGTCGTGGTGCCTCCACTGGAACTCACAAACGCCACCGTACCGTTGGAAGTTCCGACCGGAGTGGAGACGCCGTAGGTGACGCCAAGGTCGGGCATGTTGGGGCAACTGACGACGGCGTGGTAACAAACGGCCTGAATATTGTGGCCGCCGCTGGTCCCAGTAACCCATCCTGCGCCCAGTCCGCCCAAAGTTGTAGGACACGTTTCGGCGGTGACCGTGTTTACTGTGCCGGTGGGCAATTGCGCCGAGGCGCTCAAACACCCGAAGACGGAGAATAAGAGTGCAGCCCCAATGGCGAGACACAAACGTGTGCGCATCAAAATTCCTTCCACGCTGATTTCACTTGTCAATCCAGCAACCTGTTCACAATGCAAAATGCGACAACCGGGCAGTCAGAATGTCGAAAATCACAATTTGGGGAAGGCCCGCAGCTTGGAGGAAGACCCGCAACGCGGGTTGAAAAAACCAAATGTATTTCTACATTTGTCCGCAACAAAATCTTCTGCATTCTGAACGAGAGTGGAAGCAGTGTCAACTGTTTTTGAACAGTTGCAGAATCTTGCAACTCGAAGAAAGTTTCCGAAATGACGATTGCACTCGCAACTTTCTGTTGCTAATGCCAGCCTCATTGGGTAGGATTGCGAGGCGTTGCTGCTGGATAGTTCCAAGTTCCCCCCCTGGTTATCCAAGCCAATCTAAAAACTCAGGCCCGGAGTCTGCCCTGCGGAGGCTTTCAGTGAGACATATTCGTCGTTGCGCAATCCTCGCTTGCGGTGTTTTGTTTTTTGGGAGTGCCTTGCTTTCCGCGCAGCGCGCCAACGAAACTGCCAAGACATCTGGCAGCGCGGCGGCGCAGCAGAAAACCGAGACCGGCGCGGGCGAATCGAAAGCCGCGCCCGCCGGCATGGGAGTGATCCAGCACGTCGTTTTCCTGATCAAAGAGAATCGCACCTTCGATAATTATTTTGGGACTTTTCCCGGCGCCGATGGCGCTACCACTGGACCGATTTCCACGGGCCAAGTGATTCCGCTTGGTCCCTCGCCGGACTATACCTATCCGCTCGATCCGGAGCACGACTTCGGCAGCGCCGTGGAAGGCATGGACAACGGCGCAATGGACCGCTTCGATTTGATTGGCGATGGCAACATGAACGGCGGATTTCTTGCGTACACGCAAGTGACCCAGGCCGACATTCCGAATTATTTTGCCTACGCGCAGAATTTTGTTTTGGCCGACCGGATGTTCTCCTCGATTAAATCCGATAGTTTTACCAATCACCTGTACACAGTCGCGGCGCAGGATGGTGGATCGATTATGTTGAGGGCGCCAACGCCTCACGGAAATCCCGGCTGGGGTTGTGATGACGGGCCGACGACTTTTGCCGAGATAATGGATGGCGTCGGTAACATCAGCGAAGTTCCGCCATGCTGGGATTATCAGACGTTGGCCGACAGCCTGCAAAACATTGGCGTCTCGTGGAAGTTCTATGCGCCGCCGGCGGGTCAGATTGGCCACAACTTTTCCACGCTGGATGCGATCGAACACATTCGCAACAGTCCGTTGTGGCAGACCAATGTTGTGCCTGACAGCACATTCGCGGCGGACGCGGCGGCAGGGAATCTGCCTGCGGTAAGTTGGCTGGTGACCGGGACCGAGAATGATCATCCCAAGGGCTGCGCCATCTGCGCCAGCGAAAACTGGGCGGTGAACCAGATCAACGCCATCATGCAGGGACCGGACTGGAATTCGACGGCAATTTTTATGACCTGGGATGATTTCGGCGGATTCTACGATCACGTTCCGCCCCCGGCAGTCGACCAGTTCGGGCTGGGACCACGCGTGCCTTTGATTATTATTTCGCCGTATGCAAAGCGAGGCTACATATCGCACACGCAGTACGAATTTTCTTCGATCTTGAAATTTATTGAAGAGCTGTATGGCTTGCCGCCGCTCACGCAGCGGGATGCCAGTGCGAATGACACGACCGACAGTTTTGATTTCACGCAATCGCCGCTTCCGCCGCTCGTGCTGCAACCGCGGAGTTGCCCCATCCCTTCGGCTGCGATCGTGCCCTTCGGCGGACAAGCTGTCGGCAGCACCAGTCCGTCGTACAACCTCACGCTGCACAACTGGGGCACCACCAAGATGACGATCAAAAGCATCGCGGCGAGTGGCGACTTTGTGCAGAAGAGTTCGTGCACCGGCAAGACGCTAACGCCCAACGGCGGCTATTGTTTTGTGACGGTCAACTTCGCTCCGACCGCCTTCGGCACCAGAACCGGAACGATTACGGTCACCGACACCGACCCGACCAGCCCGCAGGTGGTGCAACTCACCGGAACGGGGAGCCAGGGGCAACTCTCGGTGTATTATCCCGGGCTGAGTTTTCCGCAGAGGGCGTTCGGAACGATTTCTCCGGCAAAGCCGGTGACGCTGACCAACGTGGGCAGCACTCCGCTGACGATTTCAAGCGTGAAGATTGTGGGTGGTTTTGCGCAGAATAATAATTGCGGTAAGAGTGTTGCGCCGGGTGCGACCTGCACGTTCAAGGTGACGTTCCGGCCCACCACTGCCACCGCGGTGCCTTCGTGGAAGGCGCTTTACGGCAACCTGATTATCAACGACAGCGACCCAGCGAGCCCGCAAATGGTATTGCTGGGCGGCGATGGGACTGCTCTGACGACCACACCCTCGAGTGTGAATTTCGGTTCGCAGGGAGTGGGAACGACGAGTTCGGCGATCCCGGTAACAGTCAGCAACAGTGGGACGAACACGCTCACTTTCGGCAGCATTCAAGCCACGGGAGATTTTGCCGAGACCGACAATTGCCTGGGCGGAGTGTTGACCGGCTCGAGCTGCACGATTCAGGTAACGTTCACTCCGAGCACGACCGGGACGAGAACTGGAACGATTGTGCTCAGCGATAACGATGGCACCAGTCCGCAGAGCGTGACTTTGACGGGGACGGGGAATTGACCGATGCCTCCCGGCACTGACGTGCTGGGCTAATGAATGGCGTCGCTTCGCGATTCGGATGTCAGAGCGACGGGTGCGGCTTGGCAAGGCTTGCGGAGTTTCGGCTATAGACGAAGGTCTCCATTGCCAATGCCGAGCTTCGATAGTAAGCTGGCTCAATCTCGAGTCAGGTAGTCCCTCCCCAATAGCCAACTTAGACCAGAATTTCACAACGACCGAAGTTTGCCCGTGGAGGCGTTTCTGTGACCGGTAAGTGCAAATGGAATCCTAATTTTTTCTTCTGTGCTGCTCTTATTGTGGCGGCGTCTTTTGTTTCAGCCCAGAGCTCGAACGCGCAAACACCGGTGTCAGTTGGGCCAAATGGCAAGCCCGGCGGCATAGGAGTAATTCAGCATGTGGTTTTCCTGATCAAGGAGAACCGCAGCTTCGACAACTACTTCGGGACTTTCCCGGGCGCCAATGGAGCGACCAGCGGGCCGATCTCCACCGGGCAGACCATTACCCTTGGTCCCACGCCTGACTATACCTACCCGCTCGATCCCGAGCACGACTTCGGCGGAACCATCGCGGCCATGAACAATGGCGCGATGAACCATTTCGATTTGATCATCGACGGCAATGTGAACGGCGGCTTTCTCTCCTACACGCAAGCTACCCAGGCGACGATTCCGAACTACTGGAGTTACGCACAAAACTACGTTCTCGCCGACAACATGTTTTCTTCCATCAAGGCCGACAGCTTTACCAATCATCTGTACACCGTTGCGGCGCAGGATGATGGCGCGATCATGCTGAAAGGGCCGACACGCCCCACGGGCAATCCCGGTTGGGGATGCGATAGCCCGGTGGGCGATGTTGCGGAACTGATGGATGCCAACGGCAATCTCAGCAATCAGGTGCCGTGCTGGGATTTTCAGACCCTGGCTGACAGCCTGCAGGATATCGGTGTCTCCTGGAAGTTTTATGCGCCGGCATCGGGGCAGATCGGTTACAACTTCTCCACGCTGGATGCGATCAATCACATTCGCAACGGACCGCTGTGGTCGACCAATATCGCGTCCGACAGTCAATTTGCCACCGATGCGCTGGCCGGCAACTTGCCCGCCGTAAGCTGGCTGGTGACCGGCGTGGAAAACGATCACCCCAAAGGCTGCGCCGTCTGCGCCAGCGAAAACTGGGCGGTCAACCAGATCAACGCCATTATGCAGGGGCCGGATTGGAACTCTACAGCCATCTTTATGACGTGGGATGATTCCGGCGGATTTTACGATCACGTAGCGCCTCCGGTTAACGATCAGTTTGGGCTTGGGCCACGCGTGCCTCTACTTATCATTTCGCCATATGCGAAGCAGGGATATATTTCGCACACGCAATATGAATTTTCTTCGATCCTGAAGTTCATTGAAGAGCTGTATGGTTTGCCGCCGCTCACCCAGCGTGATGCGAACGCGAACGATACGACCGATAGCTTCGACTTTACGCAGTCGCCAACCGCGCCGCTGATCTTGAAGCCGCGCAGCTGCCCCATCCCCTCGGCGAATTATGTTCCGTTTGGCGGGCAGGCGGTTGGCACTTCGAGTCCCTCGTATAACCTGACGCTCACCAATTGGGGAACGAGCAAGATAACCATCAACAAGCTCGCGATTGCAGGAGACTATTCCTATAAAAGTTCCTGCACGGGCAAGACGCTGGGTTCGGGAAACTTGTGTTATGTCACCATCACGTTCAATCCCACGGCGATGGGGCAGCGCAATGGCACGCTGACCATTACAGACACGGGCGGGTCGAGCCCGCAAGTAGTCACCCTCTCGGGCATCGGAAGCCAGGGCGAGCTGTCGGTTTATTATCCCGGGCTGTCATTCCCCACGCGCGCCTTCAGCACCACTTCGGCTCCGAAGCCGATCAACCTGACCAACGTAGGCAGCACACCGCTCAACATCTCAAGCGTGCAGGTGGTTGGCGGTTTTGCCCAAACCAACAACTGCGGCACGAGCGTTGCTCCGGGTGTGACGTGCACCTTCAAAGTAACTTTTAAGCCGACCACGGCGACTGCGGTCCCGGGATGGAAGACCTTCTTCGGAAATCTGATTATCAACGATAGTGATCCGGCCAGCCCGCAGACCGTGCTCCTGGGTGGAACCGCTACCGCGGTTACGCCGGCGCCGGGAAGTTTGATCTTCGCTACTCAAGGTGTGGGCACGACCAGTGCGCCGTTGCCAGTGAAAGTCACGAACACCGGCAGCAACACGTTGACCTTCGGAAGTATTCAGGCCACCGGCGATTTTGCCGAAACCGACAACTGCCTGGGCGGAGTGATTCCGCGAGGGAATTGCACGATTCAGGTTACCTTCACACCGAGTGCAACCGGAACGCGCACGGGGACGGTGGTGCTCAACGATAACGACGGCGCAAGCCCGCAAACGATTGCTTTGACCGGCACCGGGAATTAACGCTGCGATTCAAGTTGAGTTGAACAAGGGTTGGTTCGCGGTACAGGCTCGAATAGAAACAGGGTTTCGAAACAGAAATACGGAGAGGGTTTCGATCATGGGAACAGGGAACAAACTGGCGCTGTGCACACTGCTCGCGGCGGGAGTTGTGAGTTTGGGGGCGTCTGGATCACCGGCCGGCCGCGCTGGCAACGAAGATCGTTCAGCTGACAATCGTTCATCCGGCAATCATTCAGCCGAGACTGCAGTGCCATCGAAAATCGATATCGCCAGAAATCTGCTTCACGCTCCCATGAGCTTTGAAGTGAACGCGGGGCAGACGGATAAGCGCGTAAAGTTTCTCTCCCGAGGCGCTGGCTACACCTTGTTTCTAACTCCGTCGGAAGCCGTGTTGTCGTTGAACTCTGCCAACGTGAAACCGGCTCCGCAGGGCGAGAAGCGAACTGGCTTTGGATCGAACCCCGGAAATCCATTGTCGGTGGGATCGCTGGACCGCACTCCGCAGCCGGCTGCTGAAGTCAAGCCGCGCGATGCCGGAACGCAGGATGTTCTGCGCATGCAATTGCTGGGCGCGAATTCCGCGCCGCACGTCGTCGGGTTAAATGAAAACGGAGCCAAGAGCAATTACTACATTGGCAACGACCCCAGCAAATGGCGGACCAACGTCAGCAACTACAGCCGGGTTCATTACGCCGATGTCTATCCTGGAGTCGATCTGGTTTTCTACGGCAACCAGCGGCAACTTGAATATGACTTTATCGTCGCGCCCGGCGCAGATGCGAGTGTGATCGCTCTGGGATTTCCGCAGGCGGGCACGGAATCAAGAAACGCGGCAGCAAAGACCCTTCCGCTTCACATCAGCAGCGATGGCGATTTAATCGCACATCTCTCCGGCGGCGATGTCAGCTTTCACAAGCCTGTGATCTATCAAACTATCGGCACAGGCAAGAGTCAGATGAAGCACCCGGTCAACGGCCACTATATTCTGAAGGCCGACGGTGAGGCGGGATTCGAACTGGGCGCGTACGATCACAGCAAAGAACTGGTGATCGACCCCACCGTTTCGTTTGCCACCTATCTCGGCGGAAGCGACGAGGATCTCGCGGTAGGAATCGCGGCGGATCGGTATACCGACGTAATCGTCGCAGGCAGCACCCGCTCGGCGGATTTTCCCGTCGACCAACCGTTTGAAAACTATCATCCAGGATCTTGCGGAACCCTGGCCTGCCGCGACGTCTTTGTCAGCAAGTTCAACCCCACGGGCACCAAGTTGCAGTTGTCGACTTACATCGGGGGCACCAACGACGATGTAGCCACGCAACTCGTGCTCGATATGGCGGGCGACATGTTCGTCGTGGGATACACGCTGTCCACCGATTTCCCGGTCACAGCAAGAGCTTTTCAGCAAACCTTCGGAGGCGGCACCGTCACCGGCGATGGATTTGTGTTTGAGCTGGCTTCGAAATCCGGCCCGGCCGGCGGCATCGAATACGCCTCTTACCTCGGAGGCAGCGGAGAAGATGTCGCCTACGGGATCACGGTAGATTACGTTCCAAGTGCCACTCCCAATGTGTACGTGGTGGGATCGACGACCTCGCCGAATTTTCCCACGACCACTGGCGCTTACCAGCGAACCTGCGGACTGACCGCGCACGGAACTTGCTCGAACGCCTTTGCCAGCAAAGTGAATCCCAAGGGCTCGGCGCTGGTGTTTTCAACCTATTTCGGCGGCTCCGGCGGCCTGGGCGACGCGGCCTACGGAGTCGCGGTCGACAGCAGCGAGAACGTTTACGTCTCCGGCATGACGGGTTCGCCGAACTTCCCGACGACCGCCGGTGCGTACCAAACGATCTGCGGCAGCGACGGCCTGTGCAACGGAACTTCCGATGGCTTTGTGACCGAGCTGAATAATGCGGGGAAGGGAATTCTCGCTTCGACCTTCCTCGGCGGAAGCGGCTACGACTACACCGCCGGGATTGCGCTCGATAAGACCGGCGCTGTTTACGTTTCCGGCAACACCACTTCTTCGGATTTCCCGACCACTGCTTCTGCGGCGCAGACTACTTTCGGCGGAATGTCGGCGGGATGTTCGCCAACCACCGGGCAGACTTGCGGAGACGTTACCGTCACCAAATTGAATCCGGGGCTCGAGACGCTGGCTTATTCCACATACCTCGGCGGCAGTCTGGATGAGAATCCTGGGCTCTCGATGGCCGTCGATGGCAACGGATACGCTTATGTCACGGGGCAGACCGACTCCACCAACTTTCCGCTGGTGTCGCCGTTCCAGGCTACATATGGCGGCGGGTCGAGCGATGCCTTTGTCACCATTGTGAATCCGGCGGGAAGCGCGTTTACTTCATCGAGCTATCTTGGCGGCAACGGGCTGGATTTTGGTTACCGCATCGCCCTCGATACTCTGGGAAGCATTTACGTTTCCGGCGGAACCGTGTCGACGAATTTCCCGGTGAAGCCGGGAGTGTTCCAGGCTGTCTGCGGCACCGACGGCAACTGCAACGGCGGCCTCAGCGACGCCTGGGCGGCCAAGCTCGTGGCTACCGCTGACGTCGCGGTCACCGCGACCGGCGCGCCCAACCCGGTGCTGACCGGAGCGAATCTCACCTATACGATCGTGGTGCGGAACAACGGTCCTGATACCGCTGCCGCCGTTTCCATGACCGACGCAACACCCACCGGCACAACCTTTGTCAGCGTAGCCACAACCGTGGGAAGCTGCATCACGCCTCCGGTTGGCGGCACCGGCAACGTCACCTGCACCATCGGCACGGTGCCGAACGGATCGAAGGGCACGATCACGATGGTGGTGAATGTGAACGCCGCCTCGGGAACGGTGATCAAAGATAAAGCCAGCGTCACCTCAACTACCTACGATGCGAAGAAGGGCAACAATGCCGTGAACGTGTCGACCACGGTGAATTAGGGCGAAACCACAATTTCGTAGCCGCGTCTGAGAACTGCTGTGGAGAACCATAAGGGGCCTGGAGCACCTGTCGCGAGAAATGCTTGTGGCCGAAGCAGCTTCGGCCACACGATTTTTGAGGCGAAGAAGGACGCCCAACCCCTAGCTTGGCGATTTGGGGCGCTGTGATTCGTCTCCCCTGTACAAGTCCAAATCCTTGTCCCCAATCTGCTCGATTATTTTGAAGACCCCTTCAATGGGTGTCATCCCAGCTAGGTAGGAACCAGCAATCGAGGAAGATTGCACGCCGATAATGATGAATCTATTCAAACCTCTAGTGCAGCGAGTCATCCTGCAAAGTTCTGGGGGAACATAAATTATCGGGGAACCACTGTTTCCCGATACCAGACTTGCGGCTAGGAACCAAACATTTTCAAGCCTCAGTTCAAGGCCGTCGCCACATCCCACTGGTGTCGGCTCGTTGGGTATGTTGGAAATCTCTCCAAATTTAAAAAACGGATAGTTGCGCCCTTCTCCTGACCTACCCGGAACGAGACCAGCCGAAATTACCGAATCCCCCATTTTCAGAGCCTTCGCCTCAGCGGGGGTGGCAAACATTGAAAGCGGAATAGACAAGGTCTCGTACCGATCTTTCTGCTTTGGATCACTGCGACTGATTAAGGTTCCAACCTCGATCACCGCAGCGTCCACAGTGTCGTCATCGAGGACAAGGAATTTCCTCTTTCCACTCTGAATTAAAGGTAGGGCGACGTATTCGACACCAGTTGCATCCTTGGTGGGATCGTATTTCATCTTGTTCAACCTCATCCAGATGACATTGGGTTGAGGCATCGAGCACAGTGCCCATTCGGGGTTAACAATGTGCCGCGCTGTCACAAGGTAAAGTGCTCCAATCGTCTGCGTAATTCCATGTTCGGCGTCAACAGAAATGGGAACTGGGTAATATTTGTTCTGAATACTTACCAAGAAACCCGTTCCTAGAGGATGATCGCGGTCCACAGTGCCATCATTGTGGGCTGGGTACAGAAAGACAACCATCTTCTTCACGAGATCGGTGTTTAGGGACGTGTCCGCCCTAAGTTGAAAGCCCATACAAAGCAAGAGCACCAACCATTTGGCGTATCTCATTTTGGGTTTCTCCGATTAGAGGCAATGCTAACAAACGGTTTTGAGAACTATATTTTCACTGGTGATGACATACCACTGGCATGACGAATTATACTGTCTGCCCAATCGCACTGGTGGAGTTAGGAGCAAGCAAAATGTTGTGGACATGGCTCAGAGAATGGCTTCCTTTCCTAATTCCAGCTTTCTCTAATTTTGTGCTCGTGTTGGCTGGAATTTGGATGTCGTTGCCAAACGTTGCAACCTCCGTGGAAGAAAGCACCAAGGCAAGAAGATCGTTTGGAGTCTTGTGCCTCGTGTTCGGCACCCTCGCATTGACATACGACGCAACCGAACGGCACCACGCCGAACAATCGAGCCAAGACTTGTTTCAAGAAGTTAAATCGGGATTAGATAAGACGGATGTAGAACTCCAGAAAACCGACACGCTGTTGAACAAAATGAGCACGGTTGAAACGTGTATTTCCCTCATTTCCGCACTTGATGCCAAGATGGTTGATATACGGACCCAACTCTCAGCGACGAATGATACCGCTGTGGTTGCCAAACTTAAAAGCGAACTGTCAGACGTAAAGACAGCCAAAACAGTGCTTTCAAAGGAAGTCATTAGGAATGCATGGTATGCCGTTTCGCGACTGCGAAATACCGCCCGTGAGTGGAGTTTGGCGGAGGCACGTGCTAAAGATGACAAGGAACGGGATCGAATTCACGGAGAATGGAATCAACGGGACCCTCTCGGCAATGCTCGTCCTGCCACTCTCCAATTGTTAGCCCTGCTTCCGGATACCCCGGATCGGTCAAAAGAAATTCAGGCGCAGGACATGAAGTTCCACGGGCAAGCATTTGGCGGCACTGGACCCGGACCAATTCAGGAAGATGCCGATTATTTAGAGGCCCTTATAAAGCGGGTGATTGCGGCCAATCCTGAGTTGGGTAAGTGAAATTCAAGGGAAGGACCCGGGAAGCTCGCATGACCCTCAAGCGCTGCCCTGGCGTAATGTGGAACTCGCACAAGCGATTTTTAAGTCCGGAGATCCAGGCTAGGCAGCTGTTACTACTTTCCAAACCTCGGCGGGGTTACCAATCTTCCCCTTTGCTGATTTGTCTGTTTCCTTACAGTAAATATCGTAGTGGGTGAATCCTTCGATTTTTGCATTTGCTAACGCCTTGTCGAGACTCACGATATAGTTTTTCCTGTTCTTCGATCATCGAGTCCGCATCATTACCCTCTCCACGTACGTGGAGCAGAATGACTGAATGAAATCCAAGGCAGATACCTCTTGCTTCCGCGCCTCAGCCGAGATAGGGGAGGACTGTTTCATTTCCTCCACAATCGTCCTTGCAGATTGTGATGAATACCGTGCGGTTGCGTGTTGTTTTTTTGCCTAACTTCGTTTGCGATTTGCTCTCGTGTTGTCATAAACCCCTTTCAGCGTGATCCTACCGCATCTTGATTGCGGCTGCTACAAACTTCCGCATGACCGACCTGTTTAGCCATCGGCGGGCGGCAGGGCGTTCAATGTAGCCGAAATCTCACTAGTGCGTGGTGCCCTGTGCTTCGCGGGGTTTGCCGAGGGCGGGTACCACGAACGCCGAAAGCTGGGCAGCTACGCCGCCCGATCCCGAAACGAAATCTTCGGCCACCCTTCATTGCCCCGCCCCGAACGATCAACGTCGAAATCCACACCTCTTGTGTGACATCCAACCTTGTGCCAACCCTACAATCCGTTCCATGATAATTCCAAACCATGACTCACTTCTTCATCGCCGAGCAATCGCAGCAGCCGCAGCTAAGTCGTTCCGGCGTTATATTTTGCGGGCAAATTCTTTCGTTGCCAGATTTTGGCCGGACTAGCGCGGTCCAACCACTCTGCAAGCTATTGAGCCAGGAGATTTTAGCGATTTGATCCGTAATTTTTTTTAATCCGGATTTGGCCAACAGCCACCACTGCGGAGGGAAACGGCGCCACTCCATTCCGTGCCGCGCACTTTAGCTTTTGAAAAAAAAGCGCGCGAAAGCCAGTTAGTTTTCCACCGGCTGATCTTCCCTTCGTGGGCTGAAAGTCAGTACACTGCCTTTCTATGGCCAATCCTGTACAACCGAACGTCAAGCTGAACAACGGTCCCGATTACCGCGAATCGTATGCCAACAGCGTGCAGATGCGGGTGAATGTGTGGGACTTCTTTATGGTGTTTGGAACGCTGCAACAGCAATCCGAAACCCAGGTGGAGATACGCAACTTTCAGGGCATCTACCTGAGCCCGCAACAGGCGAAGGCGCTGCTGGGACTGTTGCAGCAGAACGTCTCCGGCTACGAGAGCGCGTTTGGCGAGATCAAGCTCGATCCGCGGATGAATCCGGCGGGGCCGGTGCATTAGAACGACGCGCGGCATTCGCTGCATTCACTCAGGAGGCAGATTCTGCAAGATTCCCGGCCTGACCAGCGTCGGAGCGAGCAGTGGTCAAGCAGATATTCCGCGCTGGTGTTTGGGGTCATTCTCGTTTTTATATTTCTGCTGCACCTGCCGCTGCTGCGGCTGCCTTACTTTTGGGACGAAGCCGGATATTACGTCCCCGCGGCGCGCGACATTCTGCTGAGCGCCAGCCTGATTCCTCATTCGACGGTTTCGAATGCGCACCCTCCGCTGGTGATGGCGTGGGTGGCTTTGTGGTGGAAGGTCATTGGCTTCGCGCCTTTGGTTGCGCGGACGGCCGTGCTGTTTGTGGCGGCGTTCTCGCTGCTGGGCGTCTTCCGGTTGGCTGAGCGAGTCGCGAATACTCAAGTCGCGATTGCGTCGACGCTTTGTACGGCGCTGTATCCGGTATTCTTCGCGCAAAGTTCGCTTGTACAGGTTGACCTGGCTGCGGCTGGGTTCATCTTCTGGGGACTGTCGGCGTACGTGTCGGGCGCGATGGCTGAGGCTGCATTGTGGTTTGCGGTTGCGGCGCTGGCGAAGGAGACGGCGATCCTCGCGCCGTTGGCTTTATTGGCGTGGGAGATTGTTGGCTGGATTGCCCACGGGAGCCGAGTGCGCGGGCTCTGGCTGAGCGCCGATGACAGCGAATTACATTCTGGCCGAGCCTGGCGCGGTGCCGCATTATTCCTTCCAGTCTTTCCCCTGGCGTTCTGGTATGCCTATCACTACGCGCGCACGGGATACGTCTTCGGCAATCCGGAATTTTTTCGCTACAACGTGGCCGCGACTTTAAATCCTCTGCGGTTTCTTCTGGCCCTGGGCCTGCGGCTTTGGCAGGTCACTGGATATCTGCACTTATGGGTTCTCGCTTTGGCGACATTGCTGGCCATGTGGGGGCTGCCGCCACGCTGCGAGTTGGGCCGCGAGCGTGGTCGGATCAGCATTCCCATGCAGATGATTTTCTATGTTGTCGTGCTCACTTATGTGCTGGCGATGGCGGCCATTGGCGGCGCGGTGCTGGCCCGGTATATGCTGCCGGCGGTTCCGCTCATCATTATTGCGTGCGTTTCAACATTGTGGCGGCGATTTCAATTTTGGCGTTCGGCGATCGCGTTGGTTGCGCTGGCGTTTGTGGCTGCATGGTTTTGGAATCCAGGCTACGGATTTTCTCCCGAAGATAACCTTGCCTATCGCGACTACGTGGTGCTGCATGAAGATGGCGAGCGCTTTCTTGAAGCCCGTTATCCGATGGCCCGGGTGCTGACGGCGTGGCCGGCGTCGGATGAAATTACGCGTCCGTGGCTGGGCTACACGACGCGGCCGATGCGAGCGGTGCGGATCGAGGACTTCTCGTTGGACGAAGTTCTTTCGGCAAGCTCGGTTCGAGATAAGTACGATATCGCATTGGTCTTTTCGACGAAGTATGACCCTGGCCCGACGCGATGGGAACGTTGGCGTAGCTGGACAGAACTTAAAACGCGATTCTTTGGATTCCATCGAGATCTGCCTCCGGCGGCCGCCGCGCAGGTACTTGGTGGACACATTGTGTTTAGCGAGCGACGGCAAGGTCAGTGGATTGCGGTGATTGAGATGGAGCGGGATGAGATTCGGGATGCGCAGATCAGACGGCCGGAGTGAGCGCGATCTACGGTTCCCCGGCGTGGCTAAGGCAAAAGCTTTTGACCGCGAAGGGCGCAAAGGTCTCGCGAAGATCGCTGAGAACACCGCGCTCGAACGTTTATTTGCGCATCGTTGCTTTTGACCCGCTACTTCCGCATCAGATGGCAGGAATATGTTTTGATCACCAGCCAGACTTCGCGGCCCACTTCTAGCTTCAGCGAATCGCGTGCCGCCAAGGTAAGGTGAACTTCCATTTCGATGCCGCAGTTTACGCGGGCGGAGATCATCATGTCGCGGCGTTCGATGGAGATGATTTTTCCGGGAAGTATGTTTCGAGCGCTTAGCCCCTCTGGTTTTGAGATAGCCAGCAATATGTCACCGGCGCGGATTCCAACGCGCAGATGCGAGCCCTGCTCGGCACGGATCACTGGCGTTTCCAGCAGAACGAAGTTTTTCGGCTCGCTGCCCAGGCGGCAGGTAATGGTGCCGCGGTCTTCGTGGAGAAGCCAGACGGTTCCATCGAAAATATTTTCGAAGCCGGCGAGCTGGGCAACGGTTTCCTGACGGGGCGCACTAAGCACTTCGTGGGGTGTGCCTTGCGCGATGATGCGGCCGTGTTCAATCACCAGTACGCGGTCGCCCAGGGCGAACACTTCTTCGCGGCTGTGCGTGACATAAAGAATCGGGATGCGGTGCACCTGATTCCAGCGGTGAAGGTCATCAAGGATTTTGGATTTGGTGGCGGCGTCGAGCGCGGCCAGGGGTTCGTCGAGCAGGAGCGCGCAGGGATCGGTGACGAGAGCCCGCGCAAGGGCAACGCGCTGGCGCTCACCTCCCGAGATTTGGCGGGGCCGTTGCCGGCTCAAGTGGTCGATGCGGAATTCTTTTAGCATGGCGGCTGCCCGCTGCTTGCGCTCCGCGTGAGCCAGGTGTGCCAGGCCGTATTCCGTATTTTGTTCGACGGTGAGATGAGGAAAAAGTGCAAGGTCTTGCAGAACATAACCCACGGAGCGCTGGGCCACGGGAACGTTTCGCGGATGGACGTCGTCGAAGAAAGCACGCGCGCCCACGGCTATGCGTCCGGCGTCGGGCGTAACGAGACCCGCAATGCAATCGAGCAGAGTAGTTTTTCCGGAGCCCGAGGGGCCGAAGAGAATGGAGAAACCAGGTGCGGCGGTGAACTCCACATCGAGCGAGAATGCGCGTTCGGGCGATGGGAGAGTCTTGTGAACTCGTGCGGTCAGAGTTGAGGCTGCCGGGCTTGCTTCCGCTGACGTGGGCATTGAGTTTTGAATGTCTTAAATCGAGCGAGCGACGTTCAGGATACTCTCTTTGTGAACTTGGCGAGATTCCTTTGAGGTCTTGCGTTAAAAAGCCTTTAACCGCGAAGGACGCTAAGGGTTCGCGAAGGTCGCGAAGAGAAGCTCAATGCGAACTGGTTGCATCCGCTGTTCACTTTGCCGGTCCTACCGGCAGCCATTTCTGGCTTGTCCGGCGATTTAAACCATAGACCATCGCCAGCACCGCGAAGCAGAAGACCAGCAGCAGCAACGAAGTTGCATTGGCCGCGGCGTAATTAGAAGCCTGCACTTGGTCGTAAATGTCGATGGAGACGGTGCGCGTCACGCCGGGAATATTGCCGCCGATCATCAGCACTACTCCGAACTCGCCCATGGTGTGGGCGAATGCCAAAACTACGCCCGTGACCAGTCCGGGCAGGGAGAGCGGAAGCACGATGCGAAAGAAGGTGCGCAAGGGCGAAGCTCCCAGCGTGGCTGAGACGGCGAGCAGTTTGCGATCGACCGCGGAGAACGATGCTGCGAAGGGTTGCACAGCAAAGGGCAGGCTGTAGAGCACGGAACCGATCACCAGGCCCGTGAAAGTGAAGGCCAGCGTGTGGCCGGTTAGGGATTGCCACCCGCGGCCGAGTGGGCTGCGCGAGCCGAGAGCTACCAGGACATAAAAGCCCAGCACGGTCGGAGGCAGCACAATCGGCAACGCGACGATTGCTTCCACAAGAAACTTCCAGCGTCGGGGGGAGAAGGCGATCCAGCAGGCGAGAGGCAAGCCGACTACAAGAAGGATAGCCGACACGACGACCGCCAGTTCTATCGTGAGCCGGAAGGCTTGCCAATCGATGGACATGTTGCGGTCCCTGTTTTCGTTCGCTATTTCTATTGGGGCTTACTGAAGCCGTAACGCCGCAGCAAGTCTCCGATTTCGGCAGTCTTTTATTAACTTCAGGAAGAGGCCGCACCGTTGTGACGGGGCGAGCCCTTCATCATTATTGGCGATTGTACCGCGACAGCTCCGTATTTCCTGAACTTCCTACTTCCCGAAATGGTCTTTCTACGCTATAGACCGGCGTTTTTATTTTGACCGCGATTCTCCGGGCACCCATACTTGCCACGTCGTCAGGCGTCTATGACTTTTCCAGGATTCTGTCGCTCAGTTCGCATCTCTCTGCTTGCAGCGTTGCCGTTGGTTTTGCCAGTTGCTGGATTCTCGCAGGGCGCAAAGAAAATTGTGCCCGCACTACCCGTTGCAGACGCGGATGCGGACCACCTCAAAGAACGCGCGAAGTGGTTTTTGCACGGGCGCGTGGCGCCTGGCAAAGTGGCTGCCGATCTTCGCCATCGCGCTTATCAAGCGAAGATGCAGGCGAGAACTGCTCGCGCGGCAATGGCTCACGCCGCGCAGCCAAATTCGCAACTGCCTGTGCCGGCCACGGGCGAGTGGACGCCGCTCGGGCCAGTCCCGCTGGCGTCGAATGCATCGGGATCGAGTTCGGGGCAGAACTACAACCAGGTTTCCGGGCGGGCAACGGCGGTGGCGATCGATCCTGCGGATTCGAGCGGAAATACGGTTTACATCGGAGGTGCGCAGGGCGGGGTCTGGAAGTCGACGAACGCGGCGAACAGCACCGCCAACAATGTGACATGGACGCCGATTACCGACGATCAAGCTACGCTCTCGATTGGCGCAATTGCCATTCAGCCGGGAAATTCCGTTCCGGCAAGCAGCGTGATTCTTGTGGGCACGGGCGAGGCTGATAATTCCGAGGATTCCTATTTCGGGCTGGGCATGCTGCGTTCGATCGACGGCGGCAGCCAGTGGACGGTGATCTCGACTGCGAACGCTGGATCGCTTTCGTTCGCGGGACTGGGTGCTACCCGGATGGCCTTCAGCACCGCGAACGTGAATACGGTAGTTGCCGCCATGGCCGCAACCACCGAGGGAGAAACCGAAGACGCGCTCACCAGCAATACGAATCGCGGCCTTTACACTTCGACCGACGCGGGACAGACCTGGACGTTCGATTCTTTGTTTTCTGGCGGGGCCAGCGAGTCGACGTCAGCTACATCTGTGGTTTACAACGCCAGCGCTGGACTCTTTTTTGCCGCGCTGCGCTATCACGGATTTTATTCGTCTCCTGACGGTCTGAGCTGGACACGGCTCACCAATCAACCGGGACCTGCGGGATTGCTCGGCACGACGGCGTGTCCGCAAAACTACAGCACGAGTTGCCCGATCTACCGTGGTGAAATCACCGTGGTGCCGGGGCGCAACGAAATGTATGTATGGTTCATCTCGCTCGATGTTAACGGCAATCCGGTGGACGAAGGTATTTGGCAGAGCATGAACGGTGGGGCCTCGTGGGTAGCGATCAGCGATAGCGGGGTTACGAACTGCGGCGATTCCAATGGCTGCGGCGTGGAGCAGGGTTTCTACAATCTGGCGCTGCTGGCTGTTCCCAACGGCACGGCTGCTACCGACCTCTATGCGGGCGCAATCAATTTGTATAAGTGCTCTCTCAGTTCCGTAAATGCGACTTGCGGCAGCACGCCATTCATGAATCTGACGCATGTATACGGATGCAATCCGATTGCGGGGCCGGCGCACGTTCACCCCGACCAGCACACGATGGGGTTTACCATTCCGTCCGCTTCCGGCGCTGATGTGATGTACTTCGGCAATGATGGTGGGATTTATCGCGCGCTCAACGCCTTCACCGGGCTGACGACCGGCTCGTGCTCGGGCACCAATCAATTCGACGATCTCAATCAAAACCTGGGCTCGATGACCCAGTTCGTAAGCTTTTCGGAACATCCTACGAACGCGGAGATGCTGTTGGGAGGCACGCAGGATAACGGCTCGCCGGCAACGATGACCGCTACAACGAACGAAAACTGGGGAAATGTGCTGAGCGGCGACGGCGGCTACAACGCGATCGACTCGATTACCGGCGACTGGTTTGCCTCGAACCCCGACACGGGAGCAGGGACGCTGAATATTCAGGAGTGCGCCTCGGGAGTGAATTGCGATGATTCGTTGTTCGATGTAGTGGTGAACAGCAGCAGTGTGGGCGGAGACGACGGAGCGTTCTACTTTCCGTATATTCTCGATCCGCAATCGGCGACTGCGCTGCTGGTGGGAACCTGCCGGGTATGGAGCGGACCGCGATCGGGCGGAGCATTTACGCCGCTGAGCCTTAATTTCGATACGCTTGGTACCGGAATCTGCGCGGGCACGGAAGTGAATACTGTGATCTCGTTAGCGGCTGGGGGGCCATTCACCGCGAATGGCTCGGAGGTAATTTACGCGACGACTGACGGACCCGGCCCCGATAACCTGAGCGCGCCCATCGGAGGCAATGTTTGGGTTACGACGAATGCCGCCGCGGTTTCGGGAACGAGTTCCACCTTTGATAATGTGACGCTCGATGGTCCTGGCGGGAGCAGCATCAATCCCAATCAATTTCCGATTTCAAGCGTGGCCATCGACACGTCGGATAGTACGGGCAATACCGCTTACGTCACCGTGATGGGGTTCACCGGCGGCCCGGGGCACATTTGGCAGACCACGAATGCGGGCGCGAGTTGGTCGGACTTCAGCGGTGGCAGCCCCAGCGCGATTCCCGATTCTCCGGCGAATGCTTTGGTGATCGACCCCAGCGCGCACATGATTTACGTAGGCACCGACGTGGGGGTATTTCAGAGCTCTACATCTTCTCCGGCTTGGACCGAAGTTGGGCCAACGCCAAATGCGTCGGGCGGATCGGTAGGTTTTCTGCCGAATGTGGCGGTCACCGCTCTCGCTCTGTTCAATTCGGGTGGGCAGAAATTATTGCGAGCTTCCACTTATGGCCGTGGCGTGTGGCAAACGAATTTGCTGGCGGTATCTACGTTTGAAATTCAGGTTGCGAACAATCCGCTCACGGTTTTTGGCACGTCTCCGGCGATTTTTGATGGAACGATTACCGCGCTGAATGGATACAACAGTTCCGTAACGTTAAGGTGTGCCGCGGGTTCTACCGCGCCGCCGAGTCCATGCACTCCGAATCCTGCGACTCTGGCGCCTTCGCCCGCGGGATCACCGTTCTCCGTAACCACGGGCAGCGTGATCGGCGACTACAGCTTTAATCTGGTGGGGGTGGGCTCCGACCCGGGCAACACCACGCAAACTGTCGCAATGGTTCTGCATGTGGTGAACTTCGGGATCACCACACCTTCGCCGAGCATCGTGAGCGAACCGCGGGGCGCGATATCTCCGCCGGTCAGTTTTCAAGTGACGGCGCAGGGGTCGTTTAATCAGAGCGTGACCGTGAGTTGCAGCTTTGCACCTGTGATTACGGGAGCAACATGCGCTTTTACTCCTGGGGCCGTCGTGAACCCCACGGCTGCTTCGCCCGTGAATATGACGGCGACGGTCACCGTTCCCGTTACAACGGCAACGGGCAGCTATACGGTGACGCTGCAGGCCACTACGCCTGGAGCGCCTGCACCTGTGACGACTTCGTTTGTGATGACGGTTACTACCAATCCTACTTTTATTTTTAGCGAGCCAAGTCCTTTTCCGAATGTGAAGGTGGGCAGTACGGGGACGACCGGGCCAATCATGGTCGGCTCGCAAGATGGATTTAGCGGAATCGTCGCTTTGAGTTGCGTTACTACGTACGGGGCGAATAGTTGCAGCGTGAATCCCGCGTCAGTAAGTACATTTCCCGCGAGCGTGAATCTCGTCATTAACGGCACAAGTTTTGCGGCCGGAAGCTATCAGGTCGCGGTGCAGGGAACTTCCGGTTCGATAACAAATACCTTCCCGGTAGCGTTCAATGTTGGTGATTATTCGCTGGCTGGGTCGCAGTCGATTTCGTCGCCTCCCGCCAGCCAGACCACGGCGAATCTTACGTTCACCTCTGTCGATTCCTACAGCGGAACAATCAACGCCATTTGTGACGCCTCGCAGTTGCCAGCGGCGCAATGCACGATCAGTCCCCAGAATCCGATCGCGGTTGGGGCGGGAGCCGTGGTCAATGCCTCCGCGTTGATTAATGTTCCAAATGACGCTGGTCCCGGCGTTTACGACATCAACGTCAATGCGCAGGACAGCGCGGGAACGCCCAGCCACTCGCTGACGATTGCGCTGACCGTGCTTCAGGATTTCAGTCTGAGCTTGCTGACGCCATCGACGCAGACAATCACGGCAGGGCAGTCGGCCAGCTATAACTTCAGCGTGCTGCCTGTCGGATCGTTGTTCAGCAATGCCGTGAGTTTCTCTTGTTCCGGCCAGCCTGCGCTATCGCTGTGCACGTTTACGCCAACGCAAGTCACTCCGGGGGCGAGTTCAGCGGCCGTAGTTTTGCAAATTTCGACGACATCAAGTTCGGCAAACGCGTCGCCAGCGATCGGAGGCGGCAGAGGGAAAATCTATTACGCGATGTGGTTGATGCTGCCGGGGTTTTGCTTGCTCGGATTGCGCTGTGGCCGGGGGGCAAAGCTGGCGTTACCTTCTTCTATATTCGGATTAATCCTGCTGGGCAGCCTGCTGACGTCATGCGGCGGCGGAGGAGCAAATGGCGGGACTGGTGGAGGAGGTGGTGGCGGAGGCGGCCAGCAGCAGGGCACGCCGCCCGGCACTTACACGATCAGCGTCATCGGAACGTCCGGAGCTCTGACTCATCAATCTTCGCCCATCACTCTGATTGTGAATCAGTAAAATCTCATCGGTGCACGCTGCGCGGAAGAAAAGCGCTACGCTATGATCGTGGGTCATGAGCACTCGGCGCTACGACGTTGTGATCGTCGGCGGCGGTATTGTCGGGCTTTCGGTCGCACTCGAAATCACCCGTCGGTTTCCGCGCCTGCGCCTCCTCCTGCTTGAAAAAGAAGACCGGGTGGCGCGGCACCAGAGCGGCCACAATAGCGGGGTCATCCATTCCGGAATCTATTACAAGCCTGGTTCACTGAAGGCGCGATTGTGCGTGGAGGGCGCGCGGGCCATGGTGCAATTCTGCCGGGAACAGGGAATTCCACACGAGATCTGCGGCAAAGTTATAGTGGCCACCGAGGAGGAAGAATTTCCGCGACTGGAAGAATTGCGCCGGCGCGGCGAAGCCAACGGAGTGGCTGATGTGCAGGCGATTGGGCCGGAGCAACTCCGCGAGATTGAACCCCATGCGCGTGGGTTGCGAGCCCTGCTTGTGCCCTCAACCAGCATTACCGATTATTCGGCGGTGTGCGGCAAGTATGCTGAACTGATTCAGGGGCAGGGGGGAACGATCGCTCTTTCCACCGCGGTAACGGACCTGCGACGTTTTTCCCGCGATGTGGTCGTGGAAACAAATGGCCCTACGTTCTCCGCAGGGAATCTCATCAACTGTGCCGGGCTCTATAGCGACCGAATCTGCCGCATGGCCGGAGAGAAGCCGGAGGTAAACATTATCCCCTTTCGCGGAGAGTATTACGATCTAGTTCCCGAGCGCGCGGCGCTGGTGAGGTCGCTTGTCTATCCCGTGCCCGATCCGCATTTTCCTTTTCTTGGGGTTCACTTTACGCGTCGCATTGACGGAAGCGTGGACGCCGGTCCCAATGCCGTTTTTGCCTTTCGCCGTGAAGGATACCGGCGCACGGATTTCAACTTGAGTGAATTCGCGGGCGCTCTTAGCTTTCTTGGATTCTGGCGGATGGCTGCCAGAAATTGGAGAAGTGGAGTCGAGGAGTTTTACCGCTCTCTTTCTAAGGCGGAGTTCGTTCGAGCGTTGCAGCGGCTGCTGCCCGAGGTGCGAGAAGAAGATCTGGTTCCGAGCGGCGCTGGAGTTCGTGCCCAGGCGGTAAAACGCGACGGCACTCTGGTGGATGACTTCCTGTTTGTGCCCTCGGGAACAATGCTTCACGTGTTGAACGTTCCATCGCCGGCTGCAACGGCGTCGGTACCGATTGGACGAGTCATCACCGAAATGGCCACGCAAAGCTTCGGGTGGTAATTGGCGGGCGAGAGCATTTGAGCTTTGTTAGAAAGCTTTTGACCGCGGAGGGCGCTAAGGTCACGCGAAGGACGCTGAGAAAATCTCGAGAACTGTAACGAAGCAAGCGCAGTTCGCTGGTTACCCCCGTGTGTTACCGAAGTTCCACAGCGTGCACCGTGAGCGGATAGAGTCGAACTTCTCTTGACAGGTTTCCGCGGCGCGGTTCATAGTTAGGGAACCCAGTCAGCTGCTGGTTTACCCCCTATCGACCGAGTTTCGCGCGATACCTGAACTTCTAAGCGGACGGAGAATATCGAGTCAGCTCGTCTCAAAAAGGCTGCGGAGAATGCCCGTATCGGCCCGCACCGTATGCCCAGACTGAGTTGATCCCCAGTTTTTTTGAAATGATCTCGCAACGAGCAATCTGAGGAGGAAGCGTTGGTTATTACGAAGCCTGATTTCGATGTCGCCATTATTGGGGGAGGACCGGCCGGAGCATCCATGGGATCGTACCTGGCCAAAGCCGGCGTGAACTGTGTGGTGTTTGAGCGCGAACTGTTTCCCCGGCCGCATGTGGGCGAGTCGCTCGTGCCATCATCCACGCGCGTGTTTAAAGATCTGGATTTTCTTCCTAAGATGGAAGAGGCGAAATTTCCACATAAGTTTGGCGCGGTGTGGACGGCGGACGACAAGCAGAAGATTCCTTACCAGCACGGCTGGGAGGGATTGTCTGCGGATTGCCACGCCGACATCCGTTTCGAAGAGCGAAAACAGGAAGGCATCGATGCGAACTACACCTACCACGTGGACCGCGGCAAGTTCGACTTGCTGCTGCTGCAGCACGCCAATCAGTTGGGCGCTTCGGTATATGAAGGCGTGAAAGTCAGCTCGGTGGATTTTGGCCCCAAAGAACCCATCGTCCGCTTTACCATGGGCCGCAACAACAGGGAAATGGGCGTGAGCGCGAAGATGGTGATCGACGCCAGCGGCCGCAACACTTTCCTCGGCAACCAGCTCAAGCTCAAGGTTCAGGACGAGGTTTTTGACCAGTATGCGATCCATACCTGGTTCGATAACTACGATCGCAAAGTGTTCTCGCAAAAGGGCGATCACCGCGACTACATCTTTATTCACTTCCTGCCGATTTCGAACACATGGATCTGGCAGATTCCGATCACCGAAACGATCACGAGCCTGGGCGTGGTGACGCAGAAAAAGAATTTCGCGAAATCGAAGGCCGACCGCGAGAAGTTCTTCTGGCAGTCAGTGGCTTCGCGGCCGCAGCTGGAAGAAACGCTGCGCAAGGCCGACCGCATTCGCCCTTTCAAGGATGAAGGCGACTACAGCTACGCCATGAAGCAGCTTTGCGGCGACCGCTTCCTAATGGTCGGCGACGCGGGCCGCTTCGTCGATCCTATTTTCTCCACGGGCGTGAGCATCGCACTCAATAGCTCGCGTTTCGCGCACAAAGATGTGATCGGGGCGCTCGAGAAGAACGACTTCTCGCGGCAGAGTTTCTCGAACTTCGAGAACACGCTGCGCCTTGGAACCAAGAACTGGTACGACTTCATCACGGTGTACTACCGGCTGAACGTGCTCTTCACTTACTTCATTAACGACCCCAGATATCGCCTCGACGTGCTGAAGCTGTTGCAGGGCGATGTGTATGATGAGGCGACGCCGCCGGTGCTCGAGAAAATGCGCAGCATGGTGGCGGAAGTCGAGCAGAACGAGAAACATCCCTGGCACAAGTTGCTGGGCGATCTGACATCGAATGCCTTCAGTCCGGCGGCGGTGTAGGCGGGAGTAGCACAGCCAGCGTAGAAGTTGTTTTTTCAGGGAATCCCCAAGCCTTTAAGGGCCGGGATTCCCTGTACTATTATTGGCCGCATAGGACTCGATCCCGTCGAGAGATGAACCGCGAATAGGTGAATCAGCGCGAATGTCCGGCGCCAGAAAAAAATTCGGGTTTGCGTACGCGTTTCTGGTGATTCTTCCTCTCGCGGGATTGGTCGGGATCCTTCGTGGCGGTCACAACCTTAAGGCTCCGCTTGCGATGGATGGCATGGCCGGCGTGCGAACGGATTCGGTGCAACTCGCTTCCTCCATGCCGAACCTGTTTACCCTGGTCCTGCAAATCACGGTGATTCTTGCCGTGTGCCGCCTGATGGGCAGCCTATTTCGAAAATTTCACCAGCCGCGCGTGGTGGGAGAAATGTTTGCCGGCATCCTGCTGGGGCCATCGCTGCTGGGTTGGGTTGCCCCGCAGCTCTCCGCATATTTGTTTCCGCCGTCGAGCCTGGGATTTCTTAACGCGTTGAGCCAGGTGGGCGTCGTCGTCTTCATGTTCCTGGTGGGGCTGAATATCGATCCCAAGGAGCTTCAACACAAGACCCACTCTGCGGTTCTGGTAAGCCACGTCAGCATCGTCGCGCCGTTTGTGTTGGCGTCGTTGTTGGCTTACTACCTGTACCCAAGGCTCTCCGACAACAGCGTGTTGTTCACGAATTTCGCGTTGTTCATGGGCGCGGCCATGAGTATCACCGCGTTCCCGGTTCTGGCCAGGATACTGATCGAGCGCAACATGATGAAGAGCAGCCTGGGGACGGTTGCCATCGCGTGCGCCGCGGTTGACGACGTTACGGGGTGGTGCATTCTTGCCTATATCGTCGTGCTCATCCGCGCTGCGCATCAGACGACTTCAATTTGGGTAACGCTGGGTGGAATTCTGCTATTTGCCGCCGTCATGATCTATGGAGTTAGGTTCTTGCTTCGCGGGCTGGAGCGCACATTTCACAAGTATGGCGAGATCAGCGAAAACCGGATGGCGTTTCTTTTGTTGCTGGCCATGGTTTCGGCATTATGCACGGAGCGGCTGGGAATTCACCTGCTCTTCGGCTCGTTCCTGATGGGCGCGATCATGCCGAAAGAGCCGCGCTTCGTGCAATACATTGTCGATCGTTTCGAAACCATCACGGTCACGTTGCTGTTGCCGCTTTTCTTCGCCTTCACCGGCCTGCGAACCAACATTGGTCTGCTGAAGGGACCTGCGATGTGGTTCTATTGCGCTCTAATCATTCTGGTGGCCGCGGCTGGGAAGCTGGGTGGTTCCATGGCTGCGGCGCGGATGAGCGGCATGGAATGGCGGGAAGCTGCCGGCCTGGGAACGCTGATGAATACTCGCGGATTGATGGGGCTGGTCATTCTCGACATCGGCCTGGATATCAAGATTATTTCGCCGGCGCTATTTACGATGATGGTGGTGATGGCCCTGGCGACTACGTTTATGGCTGTACCGTTGTTAGATCTGATTGGTGTTGATTCTGAGCAGCGTACGGAGAAGAAAACCAGTCAGGCTGACGTTTCTTTGCATGAAATCGCATAGGTCGATGCACGGCGGAATTGCGTCGCGACGAAAAAAACTCGCGCTCAAGATGATGTGATCATCGTTCAGAGCGCGAGTCTCCAGTTTGTGCCGCTTCGCAGCCGAATCAGGCCTAGACGCGAGCCCGGCGAGCCAGCAACTCCAGCGGTTCCTGCGCCTTCTTGATCGCCATCGGCATGGTAGGCCGAGTAAGCTTCACGGGTTGCGGTCCGGCGTACGACTTAACGCTCGGCACGCCGGCGCTGTCGGAAACGGGCGAACCGACCAGGTCCTTGCGGAAGCGGAAGGCGTAAAGAACGACCTCCACGCGGCTGGAGACGCCTAGTTTATCGAAGATGCGGAAAAGATAATTCTTGACGGTGTGCTCGGTGAGACCGAGTTGGTTGGCGATTTCGCGATTGGACATGCCATCGGCCACGCAACGCACCACATCCTGCTCACGTTTGGAGAGCATGGATTCGCCGCCGGCATCGACCACGCGCACCGGCTCAGACTGGCAGAGCGCCTCGAGCAGATAGCGCAACTCGGCGCTGTTGGCCCAGACCTGCCCGTTGTGAACGCTGCAAATGCACTTCGCCAATGCTTTGGGCGATTCCGTGCGCGAAAAGACGCCTTGCGCCCCGCAACGGAATGCTTCGACGACGGCCGAACGTTTGGAAGTATCCATCAACATGACCACGCGCGTATCGGGATGGGCCGCGCACACCTGGCGGATCAGGTCGAAGCCGGTGGTCGATTCTTCAAGCACCGAGCTCATCAACACCACGTGAGGTTTCTCATCCGCCACCGCCGCCAGAATGGAAGCGGATTTGGGCTCGGTTCCGGTAACGTGAAAGTGGCCGTCCTGAGCCAGCGCCTGGGCCAGCAATTGGCTGCTCATTCGAGAACTGTCGGCGGCAAGGACGCGAATTCTTTCCGCGTTTTCCGGGAAGGGCGTTAAAGATTGCGGCATTCTATTTTCTCCTCAAGCGACGGGTAATGATCGGAAAATGCATTGTCAGGCGCCGAAACTGCCGGCACCCGGATTATGAAAGCGGCTTCACCTTCTGCGGCACAATCAATTGGGGGTTTTCCAAACGTCACGCGAACGGTTGGAGCGGGGAACTCGACTCGTTCCGGAGGGATAGACTTGCAACTACCCATCCAGAGCACATCGTTTGAGAGACTTTAGTCTTGCGACGAAAGTGAGTAAATGGCACTTCCGTGCCATTACGTCAGTGACGGAAGAATACGTCGAAGCCGTCGCTAAAGAAAGAGAAATCTTCGTGAAAGCCCGTCAGTAGTGCATTACAGCTCGTAGCAGTTTTCCACAGGCCGCCATAAATCCTTGACATTCCGCAGGTTCGGTGACACCATTCCTAAGAGTTTTGGCTCCCCCTCCCTAGTTGCATATTCGGTACGTCCAAACTAGTTGTTCAAGGCTCAGGGTGCCAAAGTGTGCGAGCCGCTATGAGTTCTTCTTCAAAATTTCCTTACCTGAGACAGGCCCTATCGCTCGTTGGCGTATGTCTAGCTCTGGCGTCTTTGGCCTTGGCGCAAGTGCCGGCCGCGCCGCCCGGACTCAGCTCGATCCAGCACATCGTCTTCATCGTCAAAGAGAATCGCACGTTCGACAATTACTTCGGCACCTTTCCCGGAGCCAATGGCGCGACCACCGGCGTGCTCTCGACCGGGCAAGTGATTCCCCTGGGCCAGCAGCCGGATTTGAGTTACCCCTGGGACATCAATCATGGCTGGGGCGCTGCGATTGAGGGGATGGATGGCGGCAAGATGGACCGCTTCGATTTGAACGACGGCGCTAACGTCAACGGGAACCTGCTCGCGTATACCCAACTCACCGAAGCCAATATTCCGAACTATTTCAGCTACGCGAAAAATTATGTGCTGGCGGACAATATGTTTTCTTCGATCCAGGCCAGCAGCTTTTCCAATCACTTGTACATTGTGGCGGCGCAAGCGGGCGGCGCGCTCGATATCAATCTTCCCAGCACGGCTACGGGCAATCCAGCCTGGGGATGCGATTCGCCGGCGGGTTACACCGCGATTGTGATGGACGACCTGGGCAATCTCAGCAAGCAAGCGCCCTGCTGGAATTTTCAAACCCTGGCCGACAGCCTGCAGAACGCGGGAGTTTCCTGGGGATTCTACGCACCGCCCACCGGAGCGCCGGGGCACAACTTCTCCACGCTCGACGCCATCAGCCACATACGTTACGGCCCGCTGTGGACGACCAATATTTATCCCGATACGCAATTTGTGACCGACGCGCAGAACGGCAATCTGCCGGCGGTGAGCTGGCTGGCCACGGGAATTGGTTCGGAGCATCCGAATCTCAGTTCGGTCTGCGTCGGCGAAAATTGGAGCGTCGACCAGATCAACGCCATCATGCAGGGACCGGATTGGAGTACGACCGCGATCTTCCTCGTGTGGGATGATTTTGGCGGGTTCTACGACCACGTCACGCCGCCTGTAGTCGATGCCTATGGATTAGGGCCGCGGGTGCCGATGCTGGTGATTTCTCCGTATGCGAGGGCGGGTTATATCTCGCATACGCAGTACGAATTTTCGTCGGTGCTCAAGTTTATCGAGGAACGGTTTGGATTGCCGCCGCTGACGGCACGCGATGCCAATGCCAGCGACACCACCGACAGCTTCGACTTTAATCAGTCACCGCGCTCGCCCCTCATCTTGTCAACCCATGCCTGCCCGATTCCTTCGACTAGCGTGATTGCCTTTGGCGGAGAGGCTGTGGGCACCACAACGCCCGGCTACACCTTGACGCTCTCGAACTACGGAAGCACCAATCTTTTTATCAAGAGCATCACGGCGGCGGGCGATTTTGCTTACACGGGAACGTGCCCGAAGGTGGCTCCGAATAATTTCTGCCGGCTGAAGGTTACTTTTACTCCCACAGCAAGCGGGCCACGAACCGGAACTCTGACCATCACTGATACAGATTCAAGCAGCCCGCAAGTCGTCGCGCTACAGGGAACTGGTTCGAATGTTTCGATCCCGATTTACTATCCGGGGATTAGCTTTCCCAAAACCGTGTTTGGGGCCACGACAGGCGCTCAAACCGTCACTATGACCAACGCCGGAAGTATGCCGCTTGCGATTTCAAAGGTCGAGATGATCGGCGGAGGGTTCACCGAGAACAACAACTGCGGCAAAGCATTGGGGCCAGGAGCCAATTGCGTGATCAAGGTGCGTTTCGCGCCCACCTCCGCCACCGCATTGACGGCATCTCCGTATTTCTTTGGAAATCTGGCGATTTGGGACAACGACCCCGGGAGTCCGCAGACCGTGCGCTTGTCTGGCACGGCCTCTGGAGTTTTGCTGGCCCCGAACAGCCTCAATTTTGGCTCCGAAGCGGTGGGAACTTCGAGTCCGCCGTTGCCGATCACCCTCACCAATCGAAGTGTATCCACGCTGACCTTCGGCGGCAGCATTGTGGTCAGCGGTGATTTTTCCGAAACCGACAATTGCATCGGCGGAGTGCTCGGGGGCGGTAACTGCACCATTAATGTAGTATTCGCGCCATCGATGACGGGAACTCGAAAGGGTACTCTGGTGCTGAATACGAACGACATCAGCAGTCCAACAACGGTCAACCTCACAGGCATGGGAAATTAAGGACGAGGTTACCCTTTGTCGCTGAGGGCTATTTTTTCCGCTTGCATCTCGCACTGTTGCGAGGATAATAGTTAGAACAATCCCCCCAACAGCTCTGACCACATAAAAGGCCTAATTTCTACAATGACCAAGAAGAATCTGTTTTTAGTCTTCCTCACTGCGATTCTCGTAGTTCCCCTACTGGCGCATGGCCAAACCAAACATCGTCCCGATAAAGATGACGACGATGATGATGACCGTCCGGTGTTCCGCCCGCCCGCGCTCAAGCCCGGCGAAAAGCCGCTCGATGTCGATTTTACCTGTCCCTACGTCAAGGGATTCGAGCATCCTGAGCACTTTAACAGCTACGCTCTGCGTTTGAGTCGCGGCACCAAGACGCCGACGGATCGATGCCGCGCCGTCGTCACCTCGCCTGCAGGGAAGCGCCTCATCGTGGCGCGAGATTGGGCGCTGAAGGTGGATAAAATTTCGGGCACGGACATCAACGGCGACGACAAACCGGAGGTGGTGATTGATGGGTATTCCGGCGGCGAGCGTTGTTGCTTCACCTACACGGTCGTCAAGCTCGCAGCGAGCGCGCAGGTGCTTCGCAGCATTGCCAGCAACTCGGCGCTCAACTTTGAGAAACAGGACGACGGAAGCGTTCTGATCAAGGGTGTCGACAGCAGCATGGACTATTTTGTGGTGCCGCATCCCATGGCAGTGGTTCCGCAGGTTTTTTTGAAGATGAAGGGCGATGCGCTTGAGGATGTAAGCGCGCAGTTCCAGCCGCAGTACGACAAGCTTATCGACGACGCGAAAAGCCAGCTTACCCCCGCCGATCTGGAGAAGTTCCGGCACTCGCGCTATAACGACAAGATGTTTACCGACCAGCTCCCGACCGTGCGTCGCGTGCTGACGATCATTGTGAATTACCTGTATAGCGGCCGCGAAGAGCAGGCCTGGAAGGCCCTGGACGAACTCTGGCCAGCGTCAGACCAGGGCCGGCTGAAGAATCTGATCCAGGAGCGCCGCGCCCGCGGGCTGCTCAAGCAGCTCAATGAACCCAGCGCCGGGGCGGTCGCAGCGGCACGCTAAAGGCCTGACAAATAATGTCAATCGGCTACGGACTTCTGGCGCGCGAAATTCACAAGCAGCCCACCGGAAGGTCATGCACGTTGGCTACTTTGCTGAATTAAAAGGGCTTGTAGGATGTTGTTACAGGCATTCGCTGGCGTTCAACGTGCGGGCAACTGGGAGCGCTTTTAAAATTGAAAGTTTGCGTGAGTTCAATTCATGACCCAAAAACCCGAAGACGGTGCAATTGACGAATTTATTCTCCCTGAGAATTTGCTGCCTCTCAGTTCGGTATTGAGCGAGAACGTTACCGCGCTGGACATCAGCATGGTGCTGGCGAAGGTTTTCAAGGTGAACTATGCCGAAGTCGCATTGCTGCGCCTGGATGGCGGCCTGCTGAAGTTCATCTTCCCGGAGCATCTGCGGACCACGGGAGCCATCCCCATTTCCAGCAAAGCTGTAGCTGCCCACACGGCTTTGAGCAAAAAAGGCGAGATCTTCAATAATTTCGCCCGGGTCAAGCACGCCAGCATTTTCGAAACGATCAAGCCGATTGGAGTCGAAGACGACCAGCCGGTTCCACCCGCGCCGATACAAAAATTGATGTCGGTGCCGATTCTCGACCAACAATCAGCGGTGATTGGGGTCATACAAATTTCGCGCAAGGGGTTGGATCCGCGCTTTACGCAAGACTTCAGCCGCGAAGATCTGCATGATCTGGAACTCGCAGCCGGTGTGCTGGCGGCTTCGCCGGTGATGCTGCAGAACTAAGAGTTGTCTTAGGAATTCCGCTCGTGACCTTCCCGGAAACCCCTCTTGTCATCCCGAGCGCAGCGAGGGACCTTGGGGTTTGCTTGTGCCACCGGAGTGCCGCCATCAGCCAAAACCAGGATCCCTCGCTTCGCTCGGGAAGACAACCCTAATGGCGATCCGGCTCTTGCAAACCAGCAATGCCGTCCGGTTTTTATTTTTGCGCTGATGCTGCGTACGGCAGAAGTAGTGGATTCAAAAAGGTAAAACTAATTGGTGCGAAAGGGGGGACTCGAACCCCCACGGTTTTACCCGCCAGATCCTAAGTCTGGTGCGTCTGCCAATTCCGCCACTTTCGCAATAGGCACAATTATACAAAGTGACGGGGATTCTTTTTCAGCGTTTGCAAGAGAACTACTATGGTGAGGAGCGGAGACACCGCCGCGCTTGCGAACCGGGCCAAATGAATGCGGCCCGGCATAGAGCTGAAGACAGCTCTGCCAGCGCCATTCGCACGGGTGAGCGAACCTCTACTGGACGGCGTTCAGGCCCTGGTAGATCATCATGCCGGCGATCACCAGCAGAAGAACTCCAGAGCCAGCACCGAAGACCCAGACCGGCATGGTGAGCCGGTTGAGCTTGGTCAGCAGTTCGGTCTGCTCCTTCTGCATGTGAGCGCTGGCTTCGTCGAGATACAGTTGCTCGTCCTCATGCATGGTGAGCGTGCTGCGATAGATAAGGAGGATGATCAAGCCGACGGTGAAAACTCCCCACACCACCGCCAAGCCGACAAGTAAAGGACTCCACGTCATAGGCCACCTCGACCGAGTGCAAGCCTGTCGACAGCTCCCTGTGGAACGCGGGCGTGTAGCCCATTCGATCCGGAAGCTGGGGAAGGGCCTGACGCAGCCATTATAGACCCGTTGGCAAGAGGTGACGCGCAGGAATCGAAGGAAGCGTGGACGGCATCCAAACAGGTGAGGGCTTGATCTGCGGGGACATTCTAAAGATGTCCACAGACTGGCTTGTCGCCCTCTGCTATAATTTACTTACTTTCGAGCCAAGGAGATACGAATGGCCACCACAACGATGCCCGGAGTAACTGCTGAACCGGAGGTCAAAAAGACGCCTCCCGTTTCGCTCAGCCCGAACGCGGTTTCCAAAGTGAAAGAGATCATGGGGCAACAGAACCCCGTTCCTGCCGGCTTGCGCATTGGCGTGGTTGGCGGCGGCTGCTCTGGCTTCTCCTATTCCATGCAGTTCGAAAATGCCGCTGGGATGATGGATAAGACTTTTGAAATGGACGGACTGAAGGTGTTCGTCGATGCCACGTCGGTAATGTACCTGAATGGCTGCATCGTGGACTATGTGGAGACGCTGGAAGGCGCGGGCTTCAAGTTCGAGAATCCGAACGTGAAGAGCACCTGCGGCTGCGGCTCGTCGTTTAGCGTGTAAGTGTCGTGGTCGGGACGCTAAGATTTTGTGAAGAAGAAAACGGCCTCATCCTGGGATGAGGCCGTTGCTTTTTGGCTAGCGTTATTTCGCAGCGACGTTATTGCTGCTGCGGGGAGGTTGATGGAGGCTGCGACGGCTGCGAGCCGAAAGAATTTGAATTGTTCCCGCCCGGGGACTGGCCGAAAGAACTTCCTGAATTTCCAAAGGAACTTCCTGACGAGTTCCCGAAAGAATTCCCAAAGGAGCTTCCGCTGGATGTGCCGTTCGTTCCCGTGGAGCTTCCGGGCTGCGAATTCAGGTTCTGTCCTCCCGCAAGGTTCTGCAATGCGGGCTGGTAGGGCGTAGTGATCAAGCCGCCGCGATCGGTGCTGGGATCATAGACGAACTGCCACTCGTTGAACTTCTTCTTGTGGTTGAACTCGTGCAATCCGGCTTTCTTGCTGGTGCTCGCCACGCCCACAATCGCTCCGCCAGAAACGAGCTGGCTGCCGGAACTGCTATCCGCATCGCCGGATGCAGTGGTTTGTGACGGATCTTGAGTGCCGCCCGATGCGGGCGTGGCTGAAGTGGAATTGCTGCCTTGTGGTGCCGAACCGTTCTGAGAATTGGAATTGGATCCGAAACCGGCGCTCGAATTTCCTCCGAAACCAGAAGACGACTGCGCGAACACACCATTACTGTTCACGCCGGTGCTCGAACCTCCAAAAGATGAGCCTCCTCCGAAGGACGAACCGCCGCCAAAGCTTGAGCTCCCGCCAAATGCCGAGCTGCCGTTCGAGCCCGACGGCGCACCCACCGGGGATGCGCCAGGTATTGACCCGCCGCCGATGCTGCCGAGGCCGAGTTGTACGCCCGGCTCTCCGTAGTGCAGCAGCTTGAAGTCTTTTCCCGTGAGCGGATCTTTATAGTGGTGGCGCAGGTAGCGGAAGTTGTTGGTGTTGTCGAGATCTTCCAGCTTGGAGGGGTAGCGCGAATATTTTTTGTAATAGGCGCGGATCGCGCGGGAATACTGCACGCCGCGGTGAATCATTTCCACTTCCTGGTCGCGCTTCATCTGGTAGGCGATGGGCAGCAGAATCGCGGTTGCGGCGATAGCCATCAGGCTTACGGTGAACATGATTGTGAGCATGACGTAGCCTTCCTGATCCCGGCGGGGTCGCGGGGAGGGCTTGCGCGCTTTGGAGAAGGGAAACATGCTTATTCGCAGAGCCTCGTAACAGTTCAGAAAGTGCTTATCCCAGCGTCAGCGGAATACTTTGCGGCGGTCCGCTGCCGACGACATCTTGAATCTCAACCGCGTTGGGAAGAATGCGTACCACTTTGTAACGGCGGTCGATTACTTCGCCCTCGCCGGCGATGAAAACATCGTCGCCTTTGGAGAGGAAAATTTTCTTGGGCTCTCCGGGTTTGCTGGCGAAGCCAAAAAACTTCAATGGGATCGGCGGCGGCGCTGCCACTGGCGGCGGCGTATACACTCCTGATTTCGGAGCGTCGGGCGATCCGGGAGCCAGCGGAGTAGGAATCGCCACCTCGGCCTGGGCCACAAATATGTTTCTACCCGCGCCTTCATACTTGATCTGCTCAGCCGACGCGAGTTGCGTCAGGTGCAAGGTTGGATCCAGACTTTGTGGCGGCGGGGATTTCTTGCCCGCCGTAGTGGCGCCGTGGCGCGTCGCCGGATGCGTTGGCGGCGCGGCGATTTGCGTCTCCCATCCCTGCGGGGCCGTCGCCGGCGCAGTCGAAGCGTTGGTTGAGGAGGAAGGCATGAATTCAAAGACAAGAATCGCAATCAGCACCACAAGCAGAGTGCCCGCCGCGATCAACTGCTTCCGATTTTCGGTTCCCATTTTCACTAGGACGCCGACCTCAAATAAGTCTGAAGCTTTAGTTGCAATTTTATAGGGCCGTTTTGCTCGCCCACCAGCGAGATTTCGTCAATGATGAAAAACATATCGTCGCGTTCCAGCGCATTGATGAACTTGGCCAGCGAAATGTAAGAGCCGGAAAGGCCCGCATCCAATTCCACCGGATGCAGATGCCCGACCTCTTCGTCGAGCGTTCTGTAGCGGGCCTGGTCGATTGTGACGCCATTGGCCGCCGCGAGCTTGCCAAATTCGGTGGCAATCATCGAATCCTGCGAAGGGAAGCGCTTCTTATAGAAGACCCCAATCTGGTCGTTGGCCAGGACTACCTTCTTATCCAGATTCTTCAAGGGTTCGACCTGCTTGGTCTTGGCTTGTAGCTCAGCCCACAAGTGGTTCAACTCCTGCCGCCGCGATTCGGTCGAGCCCACCAGAGGTGAGAACAGCACCACGATGGCGGCCACATCGAGCACGCCGAGGATCGCCAGCGTGGCTTTGATCTTCTTGCGGGTTCGGCGCAGGTCGGGCATCAGGGATGGCTCCGCTTTGGCGTTCCGGCTTTGGGCGGAGGAACCAGCTCCGCAACTTGGGGAAGATACACTCCGCTGATATCGAACTCAAAGCGGTCTCCGCTTCCCACCGGAGTGAAATGTTCGGACTGGATATAGGTTTCGCTGAAACGGCGCGACTCTTCCATGCGTTGCGCGAGCTCGATGGCGCGATCCCGGGAATCGCCCGCGACCACTAACTTGAGCATCAACTGATTTTCGTCGCCAATGGCGGGACGGATGGAGATCAGGTGAACCCGCGCCGGCATAACTTTTTCCAGATCTTCCAGAACACGGGTCCAGGAAAGGGACTTGCGCTCGATCAGGGTGTTCAGGAACTGCGATTCATCGCGCGTGGTGCGATTTTCCGGCTTATTTAAATACGCCTCGGCCTGCTGGCGGGTGTGGTCGCGCTGCGCAATTTGGGCGCGGTAGCTCGCGATCATGACATGATCGCGGCGCGCGGCAAACCAACCCGAAACGTCGATGGCAATCAGGGCCAGCGTGACGATCGTGGCTATGGCCAGTCCGGTTCCCCAGCGCAGCCAGAACTGCCGCGCATCCTCGTAGGGCTGGCTTGCGAGATTGATTTCGAGACGCATATTAGGAGACTAACGCTCCTACCACTCCCGCCATTCTCCAACGCGGAACTGAGCCGCTGGCACTCGCTCCCAGCTGCGACGAACTAACCAGTTCCTCCACTTCGGCGCCAGTTTGCGATTGCAATGCCGGAGCCGCATTGCCCAGCTCCGATATGCCAGCGACAAATATTTTTTCAATGTTCAGCTGGTATGTGTCCTGAAAGAAGACCACCGAGGGATAAACTTCCTCGGCCAGTTGCTCACCCGAAATCGTCACTCCCCGGGTATTTTCCAGCGTGCGGAAAAGCTGAAGCTGGTTATCGTTGAGGATGGCGATGCTGGTGGTGCGCGCGTCCACTTTAACCACTAACGTGGGACGCTCGCCCGCGGCCGCGCCCAGCGCCGCCAGCATGGAAGGCAGCACCACGCCCGGGCTGAATCCAGCTTCGCGAAATGCGGATTCGTAATCTTCAATCACACTGGCCAGGGCAATCGCCGCCACAACGCGTACGCCGGAATCCGATTTTTGCGCATGATAGGAGACGCTGGCCTTATCCACATCAAAAGGCAGGGTCTTCTTTAAGCGAAAGCGCACCACGCTGGCGGCTTCGTCCGAGTCGGAGGGCAACGTGTCGAATTCCAGCAGCGCTACGCGCACCGCCGCATCGGGAACGATCGCGATCACATCATGGGTCCGCGCCTGCACCGTTTCCAGAGCGGAAGCAATGGCTTCGCTGACCGCGGCGCGCTGGCGAAGATTGCTCTCAACCAAGTCGGGAACCACGTTGCCCGGCGCCAGTTCGCGAACTGCGCAAGCCTCCAGGGTGTCGCGACCGTCGGCCAGGCGCCCCACCAGTACGCGGTCGGCGGCGATCTCGCAGGCCACCTTTGGTCTTACCGACTTGGAATTGGAGCTCATTCGAGGAATCCACTCTCTCTACAATTCAAACGCCTTGGCTCGCGAAATGCAATAGCGGCGGCGGCACTTCGGTCTCGCCGCGCTGGCCCCGACGATCAGGCACATCGAAGAAACTGTGCGGGTTACCGCATGGCCTCAATGAAGGTCACCTTATTGATTTCCTTCAGCGTGGTCAGGCCGAGCCGGACTTTATCCAACGCCGACTCGCGCAGAAAGCGCATGCCCTCTTCGCGCGCAGCGCGGCGGATTTCGGAAGTCGGCTTCCGCGCCAGAATCATCTCGCGGATGCGGTCGCTGAGATCCAGCAATTCGTGAATTGCCGTTCGGCCACGGAAGCCGGTACCCGCGCACTCAATGCATCCCGGTCCTTCATACAGCGCAACCTTCGACCACTGCGCAGGATCGAGTCCGCTGGCCTCGAGCACTTCAGGTGCGTAATTCACCTGAGTGCGGCAGGATTCGCAAATCAAACGCACCAGCCGCTGGGCCAGAATGCAGTTCAAAGCTGAGACAAAGTTGTATGGTTCTACGCCCATGTTCAGAAAGCGACCGATGACGTCCACGACGTTGTTGGCGTGAACCGTGGTGAAGACCAGGTGGCCCGTAAGAGCGGATTGAATCGCGATCTGCGCCGTTTCCTGGTCGCGGATTTCGCCGACCATGATTTTGTCGGGATCGTGACGCAGGATCGAGCGCAATCCGCGAGCGAAGGTTAATCCCTTTTTTTCGTTGACCGGAATCTGTGTGATGCCGCGCAATTGATATTCGACCGGGTCTTCGATGGTGATGATCTTATCTTCATCGGTCTTGATCTCATTGACTGCGGCGTAGAGTGTGGTGGTCTTGCCGCTGCCGGTCGGCCCTGTGACCAGCACCATGCCGTACGGCTCTTTGATGTAGCGGCGGAATTTCTTCAAATCATCTTCGTCAAAGCCGACCACTTCCAAAGTCAGCGAGCGGAACTTTTCGCTCATCGATTCTTTATCGAGCACGCGAAGCACGGCGTCTTCGCCGTGGATCGAGGGCATGATCGACACGCGGAAGTCGATGGCGCGGCCGTTGTACTTCACGCGGAAGCGGCCGTCCTGTGGTACGCGGCGCTCGGAGATATCGAGCTCGCTCATGACCTTGATGCGCGAGATTACGGTGGAGTGATGTTCTTTGCCGATGGGGGGCATGGCTTGGGTGAGCACGCCATCGATGCGGAACTTGATCATTACCGAGTCGTCGCGGGTCTCGATGTGAATGTCGGAAGCGCGCCGCTGAAGTGCGGTGAAAATCGTGGTATCGACGAGGCGGATGATCGGGCTGGCATCGGTCGCGCCGGTCAGCTTATCGATGGTAAGGGTTTCTTCCGCGCCGGTGGCCTCGTCCTCGCGAATAATCTGGAAGCCTTCGCTGGCCTCTTCCAGAACGCGCTGCGATTGCTCGGTCTTGGTGAGAATTTTGTCGATCTGCTTCAGAGTTGCGACTTTGGTGACGATCCGCTTCTGCAGCAGCAGGCTGATTTCGTCAATCATCATCAGCTGGCTGGGGTCGGCAATGGCGATCGCCAGCCGCCCATCGGCGGTCTCTTCCAGAGGCACAAACTTATAGCGGAACATCAGTTCCGGCGAAAACTTTTTGAACAACTCGTGGTGAAGCTGGAAGTCGGTGAGGTCGACGAATTCGCAGCGGTAGCGGCGCGCCACGTCCTGCGCGCGCTCGAGATCGGTGATGGGATTGCCGGTGCTCACCATCTGCCCGCCGTTCTGACCGTTCACGAAAAGTGATTTTTTTTCCGCCATTGCTATTTCAAAACCCCGTCGTCCCGCAACCTCTTTAGTGGCCGCCCTGCATTCCTAAGCTGAAGATCGGCAAATACAGAGAGATCAATACTCCGCCCACAAAGATTGCCATCACGATTAGAATCAACGGCTCGATCAAGGCCATTGCCGCGCCCAGCGCCGTCTGCACATCTTCTTCATAAAATTCGGCCACCGAATTCAGCATGGCCGGAAGCGCTCCGGTGGATTCGCCGACCTCAATCATTTCTACAGCCAGGTCGGGCATAATCTTCTGCTCTTCAAGACTTCCCGCCAGCCCCTGACCCTCGCGCACTCGAACGCTGCCTGCCATGATGCCTTTTTGAATGCGACGGCTGCTCATGGAACTGCTGGCCGTTTCCATGGAAGGCACCAGGGGCAGGCCGCCTTGCAATAAAGTCGCCAACATGCGGGAAAAGGTAGCGACCTGATGTTTCAACCGGATATCGCCGAGCAGGGGCAATCCCAGGATGACGCGGTCAATCTGGTCGGCGCCACTGTCGGTCTTTTTCCACTGCCAGAAAACGAAGGCAAACAACACCAACCCGATCAGGATAAAGGGAAAAAACTTTTGTGCGTTCACTCCCACGGCGAGCATAAACAGCGTAACCGCCGGCAACTTGGCGTCAAGGCTATTGAATAACTCAGCGAATTTGGGCACTACATAAGTGAAGAGGAAGAGCACCATGATGGTCACAACCGTGACCAACAGCACGGGATAGATCAGCGAGACGAAAAGTTTTTTGCGGAAGGTCATCGTCATGCGCTGAAAGTTGATGTAGCGGGTCAGCACCTCATCGATGTTGCCGCTCTTCTCGCCCGCCATCAGCGTGGTGGTGTAGATCTTCGGCACCATGGAGTGCGCCGAAAAGGCGTCGGAGAGCAACTCGCCGCCCTTTACCCGCTCGCGCACATTCTCGAGAATCGCGCGCAGGTTCGCATCCTTCTGCCGCTTAATGAGCAGGTCGAGCGAATTCAAAATCGGCAGCCCGGCTTTAATCAGAGTCAGGAACTGCTGGTTAAAAACCAGAAAAGAACTCTGCTTAATCTTGCGCGTGCGCCTGGTGGAAAAGCCGCTGGTCAGCAGACCCTGGGGCTTTACCCAGTGAACCAGATATCCCTGGGCGGCGAAACGGTCGCGCACCTCGGCCACGGAATACCCCTGCTCCACCTGCTCGTGGGTATGGCCGCGATCGTCTGCGATTTTTACGACAAATTCCGCCATTTGAGTGTTCTTTTCGCGCGTTCCGGAGCTCGTCTTTGGGACTCCGGTAGGAAGACCATTAACTGCTCAGTTTAACATTCCAACCTGTGGTCCTAGAGCGAGATCCCGATATCTCACTGCAAATCCAGTATCGCAAGTAACCTCGGAATCGGCACCGTGTCCTCTGTGATCCCTGTGTCCTCAGTGGTTAAGGGTTTGGACCGCCGAACCTAAGGTTCCAAACTGCCTTCCACCGTCTCAGTCCCCGGTGGCGGAATGAACCGGAACTGGCTCTCGGCGATCGCCTCATTCTCCTTTTCGTCGCTGAATCGATACTCGGTGGAGGACCCATCCACGTCGTCGATCACAATCCGCACAATACGATGCCCCGGAGTGACCTCCAGCCGAATTTCGCTGACTCGGTCCGCCAGCGCCTGCGGCACGCCCCGCAGCATAAAATCGCCAGCTTCTACAGGTTGCAGATCCGGGGCGAACGATAATCCATGTAACTCCTTTGCCAGCTTGCTCTTGCCCAGCAGGAATGCAAGTGGTGAGCGAATGTCTTCCAGCTTTCTGGCCTCGGTGCGGCGGGCCTGCCGGTCGCCTGGGACGTAAAACCACGCATCTCTCCCATCGCTCACGAAGAGCTTTGCCCTAGGAGAACGGTACTCCCAGCGCATCTTGCCAGGTTTTTTAAGACCGCCCTTAGCCAGCCAAAGGGTGCCGGATTCGGTGCGCTCCATGCCCGACCCGCGATAGATCTCGGTGAACTGGGTTTCAAGGGTGCGCAGGTGGTTGTAATGGTCGTCGACGGCGGAGGCGAAGGAGTGGATGTCTTGAGCAAAGACCCCCACATTGAATGTGACGAACAGTAACACGAAGAGGGGAAGATTGAATTTAGATTGCTGCACAGTGCGATTCTACGCTGGCCCGATTGATGTTCCGGAGTGAGGCCGAGTGGCGGGTCCAATCAAAGTGCTTTTACAGCATTCTTTCCATACACACTCATATGTGTAATAATCTACACATGGCGACCAATCTTGCTCTTGACGACAAACTGATTGAAGCGGCCCGGCGGGCTGGAGCCCATAAGACCAAAAGGGAAGCAGTCACAGCCGCACTCTCCGAGTACGTGAAACGACGCCAGCAGCTTGAAATCCTCAAAGCATTTGGATCGATCGATTTCGATCCGGAATACGATTACAAAGCAGAACGTCGTAGAAAGCGCTCGTGATTGTTCTGATCGATACGCCGATTTGGTCGCTGGCTTTGCGGCGAAATGCTACCGACCTCAATCCTCACGAAAAACAGCTTACCGCGGAACTTGGAGAACTGCTACGCGAGGGACGTGCGCAACTGATCGGGCCGGTTCGCCAGGAATTGCTCTCCGGAGTTCGTCATGAGGCGACCTTCCAAAAGCTGCGCAATGATTTGCGCGCCTTTGATGAACCTCGACTCGACGCTGCGGACCACGAAGAAGCCGCTACCATTCATAACAAGTGCCGGGCTCGGGGTGTCGCGGGTTCGTCGATTGACTTTTTAATCTGTGCCATAGCCCTCCGCCGTGACTGGCGAATCTTCACCACCGATCAAGACTTCACCCATTTCGGCAGCATAGTCCCGCTGAAACTTCACCACACAAGCTGATTCACCCGAGTCCTACGCCAGCCGCTTCGCAATCTGGCAATACAAATCAATGGCGTCGACCAGTTGTTTTTTCTCGATGAACTCGCCTTCGGTGTGTGCGACGTGAATCGATCCCGGACCGATCAGCAGCGGCTCGCCCCAGTTGGTGAGCTTGGGAATATCGGTGGTAAACGCCGCGATCATCGTGGGCAGTCCGTCAATCGTGCGCAGGCGCAGGAAGGGAAGCTCAAGAGGGAACTCGACCTTCACCTCGCTCCCAGCGGTTGCAAGAATCTGGCGGCGCAACTCGTCTGAGGGACCGACGAGACGATAGAGCAAATCCGCGTGAGCGTAGTCGGGAATGACGTTGGGGGCGCGTCCGCCTTCGAGTAATCCGATGTTCAGGGTGCAGGGGCCGACCTCCGGATCGGAGGGCAATGGCATGGCTCGCAAGCGCACCAGGGCGGGGATTAATTTATCGATCGCCGATTCGCCGAGTTCTGGATAGGCCGAATGCGCCATGCGGCCGGAAGCAGTGACTTCCACGCGTAGGGTTCCCTTCGAGGCCAGAGCCATGCGATTTTCGGTGGGTTCGCCATTGACCAGAAATCGGCGGCCATTCGACTGGCGGGCGGAATCTTTAGACGCTTGCTCTGCGACCGCGTAGTCATTTGCAATTTTCGCGCCCAGGCTGTCGCGCTCTTCGCCTACAACGAAAAGCAGTCCAACATAAATGCCTTGCTGCCGCAACTGTTCGGCCGCGGCGATCTGCGCTGCGATAATGCCTTTCGCATCGCATGACCCGCGGCCGAAGATGCGCGTGGCGTCTTCCGACGACGGAATGAACGGAGGCACGGTATCGATGTGCGTGGAAAAAACCATTGCCGGATGCGGCTCTTCGGGAGAAAGCGCATAGACGTTGGCCCGGTCGCCTTCGACCGGCATCTTCTTGGTTTGATAACCCAGTCGGCAAAGTTCGCGGAAGAGAAAGTCGGCGGCTTCGGCCTCATTGCCGGAGATGGATTCGATGTCGACCAGTTGGCGGGTGAGCGCGATTGCGTCCATAAAAGAAGCATAAACTACGGGCGCTTTCGGAAAGCGACGATCGTTTGAGCAAAGGGCGCAAAAAAGCCTTTCACCGCGAAGCACGCAGAGGTTCCGCGAAGGACGCGAAGGAAATCCAATGCGTTGCAGCGGGTGCCGGCCTGCGCCAAAGTCCATTGGTCGTGTAATCTGAAACCTGTGATTGCCCAGAATTCAACCATCCGGTCATTCTTTCTTGATGGTCCCGCGGGCCGCCTGGAAGCTTTGCTGAACGCTGGGGCGGAGAGCGCAACGCATGCGGCGGTGGTCTGCCATCCGCATCCTCTGTTTGGCGGGACGCTTCATAACAAGGTCGTATTTCATACGATGAAGGCTTTGAATAGCTTTGGATTTCCTGTGCTCCGCTTTAACTTTCGCGGCGCTGGACTCAGCGAGGGTGGACACGATCAGGGCGCGGGAGAAGTTGAGGATGTTCGCACCGCTCTGAACTGGATGGACGCGGAGTTTCACCTGCCGCTGCTGTTTGCGGGATTCTCGTTCGGCGCGGCGGTGGGGCTGAAGGCGGCTTGTGCGGATCAGCGCGTGAAAGCCTTGATCGGCCTGGGGACGCCGGTGGTTCCGGTCGCTGCCGAGACCGAAACACCACGCGTGTACACTCTCGATTTCTTGCGCGATTGCGGCCGGCCGAAGCTGTTTGTGAGCGGGGCGCGCGACCAGTTTGGCCCGAAGGCGAAGCTGGAGGCTTTGGTCAGTTCGCTGCCTGAGCCGAAAAAGCTGGTGATCATTGAAGGCGCGGATCACTTTTTCGAGGGACGCCTGCGCGAGCTTCGCGAGGCGATTGAAGCGTGGGTGAAAGAAACTGTTAGCGATCGACCTTCAGCTATCGGCTAAACCTTTCCGAACAGTCTTTATAATCCCTGCATGACCGCCGACGAACGCGAATCGCAGTTCCGTCATATGCGCGAAACTGCGCGCGAGATATTTCGCTTCGCCCTGCAAGAGGCTTCGATCACAAAAGCGTTTGAGCGGCATGTGCACTGTGAGCGCGGCGTATTGCGCATCTGCGAAGACCTGTACGAACTGCAGTCGTATTCGCGGGTGCTCGTCGTCTCAATTGGCAAAGCTGGGCACACCATGGCGGAGGCTCTGGCGCATCGGGTGGGAGAATCTTTCCTGGGGGCGTCGCTGGAGGGTATTGTTGCGACTTCGGTAGAAGTACCCGCGCAGGTGCGTGGGTTTCGCTATTTTCGCGGTGGACATCCCACTCCGAACGCCGAATCGATTCAGGCTGCCAGTGCGATTCTAAAAGCACTCGATGCGCAGAACGCCGCATCGCTGGTGATTTTTATGATCAGCGGCGGAGGTTCGTCGATTGTGGAAAAGCCCATCGACGGCGAAATTTCGGTGGACGATTTGATTGCGACCTATCGCGCGCTCGTGCTTTCGGGAGCGCCCATCGCCGAAATCAATGCCATCCGCAAACATCTTTCGTTGGTGAAGGGCGGAAGGCTGGCACGGGCTGCGCTTTCGGCGCAGCAGGTTTCGTTGCTGGTGTCCGACGTTCCCGACAACACGCCGGATGCGCTCGCGTCTGGACCGACGATGCCAGACTCAACCAGTGTGGAGGATTGTTATCGCATCGCCGAGAAACACGGCTTGGCGCAGCAGTTGCCGGATTCAACGCGTGAGCTTTTTGAGCGGCATGCTCTGGAAGAGACGCCAAAGTCAGATGATCAGTCGTTTTATCGTTCGCGCTGGTGGACGTTGCTTTCCAATCAGACGGCGCTCGAGCAGGCGAAGGCAGCGGCTGAAATCGCTGGGTTTGCCGTGTATGTGGACAACTCTTGCGATGATTGGGACTATCAGGCTGCGGCCGAGTATTTGCTGGAACGGTTGCGCGAGCTGAGAAAAGAATCTGGGAGCGTGTGCTTGCTCTCGGGCGGGGAAGTGACGGTTAAAGTGACGGGCGGCGGAGTCGGGGGGCGCAATCAGCAGTTCGCACTGGCCTGTGCTGCGAAGATTGCGGGTGAGAACATTACCGTGTTGAGCGCAGGAACGGATGGAGTGGATGGGAACAGCCCGGCGGCTGGAGCAGTGGTGGATGGAACGACTTTGCAGCGAGCGCGGGCACGGGGATTAGACGCGGGAGGAGCGTTAGGGGGATTTGCTGCGTATCCATTCTTCAGCGTACTGGGAGATTCCATCGAGACCGGGCCGACAGGGAACAACTTGCGCGATCTCAGGATTCTGCTGGCGTATTAGCTGCAACCCGGCAACAGGGCAGCGCCTACGCTGCCTCGCCCTTCACCTGCACGCCCGCCCACTTTTCCAGAAGAGTCAGGGTTGCGGCGTAGTCGAGATCCTGGTGGCCGTCCTCGGTGGCCATTTCGTAAACTTCTTCCACGGTCTCGAGCGCGGGCAGCTTTACGCGCGCGTCTTTCGCAGCCTCAAGCGCGAGGCGGATGTCTTTATGCATCAGCCGAAGCGGAAAGTTAGGCGTGAAGTCGCGCTGCAGGACGAACGGCGCCTTGTACTCCACTACGCCCGATTTCACCATGGTGGCTTCGATCAGCGAGACCAGTTGTTTCGAATCCACGCCGAGCTTGGTGGCCAGCGTGAGGGCTTCGGCGAAGCCTTCGAAGATCAGCGCGATTTGCAGGTTCATCGCCAGCTTGGTGGCTTGTCCCTTGCCAATATCTCCCATGCGGAAAATCTTTTTGCCCATTGCGGCGAATAAAGGATTCAGGCGCTCGATGATGGATCCTTCGCCGCCGACCATAAAAATTAGAGTTCCATTGGCCGCGCCGATTTTCGATCCGGTCATCGGAGCGTCAACATAGTGCACTCCCTTGCTTCGTATTCGCTCAGCAAATTTTACGGTGGCTGATGGCGAGATCGTGCTGGAATCGGCAATGATCATGCCTTCGGCCAGCGATTGCTCAACGCCCTCGGAGCCAAATAAAATCTGTTCGACCGCAGCCGTATCCGACACGCACATCCACACGACTTCTGCGCCTTGCGCCGCGGCCGCGGGAGTGGGAGCCACACCAGCACCTTCCACCAGTTTGCCCGGAGTGCGATTCCAGACCGTAACCTCATGACCGGCCTTGACCAGATTCGTGGCCATGGCGTGGCCCATAATTCCCAAACCAAAGAAAGCAACGCGCATCGGTAAACTTCTCCTCGTGCTGAATCGACCTTTGGATTAGAAATGAGCCTATCGATCAAGGTCAAGCCAATCGCTTGTAAATCGTGAGGAACCACTTCGCAAAATATGAGCGAGGCGCGAATGCCGGTCCTGTGTCGTTATGTGCAGAAATCTTCACATCGACAGGCTCTCGTCTGCGGGGTATAGTTTCCGGGATCGTTGCGGCCATCCTTGCGATGTTCGATCCCCTCGAGAAAGATCAAGAAATTCTGGATAAGGAATCACATGAAAATTACAAGCGGTAATTCGTTCGCCGGAAAAGTTTCGCTTTCTTTGAGCGTGATCATGCTGTTGCTTCTGTCGCTCGCTCTACCCGCGCCGGCCCACGCGCAGCTCGCGAGAATCAGTGTGGACACATTCACGAATAAAGACAGCGATCATAAAACCGAGGTCGAGCCCGATACCTTCGCGTGGGGGAATACGATTGTCAGCGCGTTTCACGTAGCGCGGCGGCCCGGTTCGATTGGCTGGGGCAGCGCCGATGTTGGGTTTTCAACTTCAACCAACGGCGGCGTGAGCTGGACCTACGGGAGCCTTCCGGGACTCACGGTGAATTATGAGGGCGGAACTTACGGTGCAGCGGCCGATCCATCGGTAGCCTACGATGCGAAGCATGGCGAGTGGTTGATTTCGACTCTTCCTCTCGCCGGATTGAACTCTAATTCTGGGAGAATTGGCGATGTCGCCGTCAGCCGATCTCCTGACGGTCTCACGTGGGGCAATCCGATCATCATCGACAAAACGCATCTCGACGATAAGAACTGGAGCGTGTGCGATAACACTCCCGCCAGTCCTTATTACGGTAATTGCTACACCGAGTGGGATCAGGCTTACGGCAGCGGTGACGTGTTGATGAGTGTTTCGAGCGATGGCGGACAGACTTGGGGGCCGGGGCTAGCTTCGTCGGATCATGCGGGCGGACTGGGCGGTGAGCCCGTGGTGCAGCCGAATGGGACGGTGATTGTTCCGTTTGAAGGCGGCGGCATCGATGTGTTTAGCTCGACCAATGGCGGAGCGAGTTGGGGCCGAAGCCAGGCCATCGCTAGTATTAATAGCCATCTCGACGGCGGCGGAATCCGGAATCCGAATTTGCCTTCGGTCGGCATTGATGGAGCGGGCAAAGTTTTTGTGGTGTGGTCCGATTGCCGCTTTCGCAAGAATTGCGTGTCGAACGATATCGTGGTTAGCTCGTCTTCTGACGGCAAAACGTGGAGCGCCGTTGCGCGCATTCCGATTGATCCAACGAGCAGCACAGTCGATCATTTTTTGCCCGGCATCGGCATTGATCCGGCGACTTCGGGAAGCACCGCTCACATGACGATCGTTTATTACTTCTATCCGGTTTCCAATTGCACTGCGGCTACATGCGCGTTGGACGTGGGTTTCGTCACTTCGTCCGACGGCGGCACAACATGGACGGCTGGAAAAAAGATTGCTGGCCCGATGAAGATGGCGTGGCTGCCGGTCTCCGACAACGGACCAATGGTGGCGGACTACATCGGCGTCTCGTACGTGAACGGAAATCCGTTCGGAGTGTTTGCCGTGGCGCAAGCGCCGAGCGGCAGCACGCTGCATGAGTCGATGTTCACCACCAAGACGCCGCTGCCTGCGGCAGGCAGCGCTCCACGCTTCAGCGCGGCGGCTGAGAAACCAGTGGCCGGGGCGAAGTCCGATCACGAGATGCGCTTCTACTATGACGATGAAAGCACGCGGGAAGTTCCGCGCTCGCGCTGGGTTGTAACTACTTCCTCAACGCAGTAAGAATTATTTAATTATTCCGAAGCCACCGGCGTGGAATTTGCCGGCGGCGTTTCTGATTCCCGCCAGCTGACCTATCGGGGGGAACCTTTCAAATTAAGCGCATTTCATCGGTGCTGAACTAAAATAGTTCGAATGGTCTGCAAACCTCATCCAATGAAGCAGGCCCGCCTGGGATGATCAAGGCAACGCTTAAGAATCCGGCTCTCCGCAAACGCGCATCGCAGTTCGGCCGACTGGTGCGCCACTCCGCGGTAACCCCTCTCTGTGGCGAAACTTACAAGCCGCGCCTGGCAGCGAAGGGCGAATTGGGAGTTACGTTCATCGGGCATTCCAGTTTTTTTGTTCAGATCGGCGGGCAGAGTGTGATGATCGATCCCAACTTTGCCCGCTGGTTGTTTGTGCTGAAGCGATTGCGGCGTCCCGGCGTTCGTGTGCGCGATTTGCCAGCCATCGATGCGGTGTTGGTGACGCACGCGCACTTCGATCATTTGCACCGGCCCTCGTTGCGCGCGATCGTTCACAACAACCTGCGTACGCGGGGAAAAGCGCCTGCAATTATTATTCCGAGCCATGTCACCGATCTGGTTTCCGATCTCGGCTTCTCTGAGATTATCGAACTCGATTGGTGGAAAAGTTCGAAGCATGGCAGCGTGTCGGTAACGCACGTTCCTTCGCGGCACTGGGGCGCGCGGATTCTGAAGGATTCGCATCGCGGCTACGGAGGATTCGTGCTGCGGGCAGGGAAGCACTCGGTCTATCATGCAGGCGACACCGCCTATTTCGCAGGCTTCCGCGAAATTGGACGACGTCTCTCGCCGGAGCTCGCGCTGCTTCCGATCGGCGCCTATAATCCGTCGAGTTTCCGTAATGTGCACACCGATCCCGCCGATGCCGTCCGCGCCTTCGTCGATCTCAACGCGCGCTGGATGGTGCCGATGCACTACGGTACGTTCCGCTTGTCGCATGAGCCCGTGGACGAGCCGTTGCAGTTACTGGATCAGGAAGCTCAGTCGGCTGGAATTAAAGATCGTGTGGTCGTAATGGAAGAGGGCGTTACCAGATTTTTCTAGATGCTTCTCTTGCTTCTTTCCGAGCGGAACGAAAAAACTCGTGCGTCGTGGCGCTACTGTCCTGTGAGGCTTTTCAATCACACTGTCTGGCAGTAACATATCTTCGAGTACAATCTAAAATTCACTTCTCTACTTTCTTAACAATGGGGGGCATTCGAACATGGGTGGTCGAACTGTGTCGCGCAGGAATAAGTCCGTAAAGACTCTATTGGTGTCGTCTCTGCCGCTGTGTTTTGTGGTCCTGACGCTGGGGTTGCACGGCGCTTTCGCGCAGACTAAGCCAGAGCGCCAGTCGAAAGCCGTCAAGCCCACGCAATCCGCAGCTACACCGGCGGGTGCGGCGAATCAGAAATCCGACACCGACTCCGAGACCGGGAAACCGGAAGACAAACTTTTTAAAGGAATGAAGTACCGGCTGATCGGACCCTTTCGGGGCGGCCGCTCGCTTACGGCCGCGGGAATTCCCGGCGACCCGACGACTTATTTTTTTGGCGCAACCGGCGGCGGAGTCTGGAAATCGACCGATGGCGCCATGACCTGGTCGCCGGTTTTCGATAAAGAAGGAAGCGGAGATATTGGCAGCATCGCGGTCGCCAACTCCGATCACAACACGATTTACGTGGGAACGGGAGAGGCTTGTATTCGCGGAAACATTTCTCACGGCGACGGCGTCTACAAATCGATGGATGGCGGTAAGACTTGGAAGAATATCGGCCTGCATGATAGCCGCGCCATCGGCAAGGTGATTATCAATCCGAATAATCCCGACATCGTTTTTGTGGCGGCACTTGGCCATCCCTTTGGACCGAATACGGAGCGCGGAATTTTCCGCACGGTCGATGGCGGAAAGACCTGGGAGAAAGTTCTCTATAAGGACGAGAACACGGGCGGGATTGATGTGGCCTTCGATCCACACAACCCGAACGTTTTGTTTGCGGCACTATGGCAGGCTCGGCGCACTTCATGGAGCATGGCCAGCGGAGGCCCGGGAAGCGGCCTGTATCGCTCGAGCGATGGAGGCGCCACGTGGAAGCGCATTGAAGAGCACGGCCTGCCGAAGGGGCCGTACGGAAAAATCGGAATCGCGGTTGCATCCAACTCGGATCGCGTCTACGCGCTGATTGAGGCGCACAATCCAGATGGCGGCTTGTACCGTTCTGACGATGGCGGCGAGAATTGGGACTTCGTCAATCCCAGCCACAGTCTGTGGCAGCGGCCGTGGTATTACATGCACATCTTCGCCGATCCAAGAGATGAGAATGTCGTCTACATCCTCGATGTTGAGGCGTTCAAATCGACTGATGGCGGGCATCTCTTTAACAAAGTCAAAATGCCGCACGGCGACAATCATGGCTTGTGGATTGATCCCAGGGATACGCGGCGAATGATTGCCTCGAACGATGGCGGAGTTACCGTTACTCTGGATGGCGGCAAGAATTGGACGCGCGAAGATAACCAGCCAACGGCGCAGTTCTACCATGTGACCACCGACAATGCGACGCCGTATCGCGTTTACGGAGCTCAGCAGGACACTGGTACCGTGGCGATCGCAAGCCGCAGCGACGATGGCTCAATCGACCGCTCAGACTGGTATGACGTGGGCGGAGGCGAAGCCGGCTACATTGCGCCGTATCCGCCGGACCCGAATATTGTTTACGCGGCCGATTACCAGGGAAACATCACGCGCTTCGACAAACATATTGGGCAGGTGAAGGCGATTACCGAGCAGCCGGAACTTTCCGATGCCTATGGCGCGGAGAATCTGGAGCATCGTTTTCAGTGGACAGCGCCGGTGATGATTTCTGTGCACGATCCGAACACGCTGTACCATGCCGGCGAACGGCTGTTTAAGACTACCGACGGGGGAGTTCACTGGGTTGCGATCAGCCCCGACCTTACGCGCAATGATAAGAGCAAGCAGCATGTTTCTGGCGGAGACATCACGCTAGACGATTCGGGTACCGAGTATTACGACACGATTTTTGCGCTGGCGGAATCGCCGATTACAAAGGGCCTGCTTTGGGTGGGCACCGACGACGGCCTGATTCAAATTACGCGCGACGAAGGCAAGAACTGGGCGAACATTACGCCGAAAGATTTGCCGGAATGGAGCCGCATTAGCCAGATTGACGCTTCGCCCTTCGACGCGGGTACTGCGTATGTGGCGGCTGAGCGGCATCAGAGCGACGATCTGAAACCGTATATCTATAAGACCAGCGATTACGGCCAGAGCTGGACGAAGTTGACTAGCGGCATTCCAGATGGAAGCTTCGTGCGCGTGGTGCGCGTAGACCCGAAGCGCCGGGGTTTGTTGTATGCCGGGACGGAAAACGGCATTTTTGTTTCGTTCAACGACGGCGCGGATTGGCGCTCGCTGAAGCTGAATTTGCCGACTACGCCGGTTCACGACCTGGTGGTTAAAGATAACGATCTGGTGGTTGCCACGCACGGGCGTGCATTCTGGATTTTGGATGACATCAGCCCATTGCGCCAGTTCAACGATGATCTGGCCAAGAAAGATGTTCATCTTTACACTCCGGGACCGGCGTATCGGATTCAGGCGGGCGAAGGTGGAGAGCGGCATCCGTCGAAGCGCACCGGGCAAAATCCTCCGGCGGGGGCGGTTATTTATTTCTTCCTGAAGGACGCGCCGAAACCGGGAACAGAAACCAAAGTCGAAATTTTAGATGCTTCTGGCAACGTAGTGCGGAAGTATTCCAGCTCGCAGACGCAGTTGCTCGATGAACCTCCCGACCCGGACGATAAGAAGCCCGAAAAAGAAATCAAGCCGGAGGCCGGGCTGAATCGCTTTGTATGGGATTTGCGATATGAAGAAGCGCATCGCGTGCCGGGCTATTTCCTCTGGGAATATGGCGCGGGTGCGCGCGGGCCGGTGGCTGCGCCGGGCAAATATCAGGTGCGGCTGACTGTGGGTGGCACGACCGAGACAGCGCCGTTCGAAGTAAAGATCGATCCGCGAGTGAAAGTAAGCCAGGAGGATCTGGCGCAGCAGTTCAACATGCAGATGCGGATTCATGAAGAACTGAACCGGGTATACGACGCGGTCAATCAGATTCAGGATGTGCGTTCGCAAATCACCGGACTGAAGCGTCGGCTGCCGGAGAATGCCAGCGCGAAGTCGATCGCTTCCTCGGCCGACGATCTGGAGAAAAAGCTGATCGCGGTGCGCAACGATTTCATCAACCTGGACATCAGCGCGAACGAAGATTCGCTGGCATATCCGCCACGGATTGATGCCAAGCTGGCGTACCTGGCGATGGACTTGGGCAGCGCGGACTCGGCCCCGACCGAAGCGGAGCAGCGCGAGTTCGAAAAGCTGAAGCGGCAGAGTGGGGAACTGCTCAGCCGCTGGGATGCGCTTCAGAGCCATGATCTGGCGGACTTCCGCAAGCTGACGGTGGAAGGCAACCTTTCGACGGTTGTGGTTCCCCCGGCCGGTCGTGCGGCGGAAGCGGAGAGCGTAGAGGCGCACTAAGAAGCGCGGCAGTTTCTCTTACTGCCAACCGCTGGGCGGGACGCAGCGCCACAGGTTACGCGCGCCATCTATTTGAGGCGTGACTTGTGTATTACTTCCGTGCCACCGAGATGGCACTGTTGGGCCTTGTACGGCTTTCGGTCGACTGCTATTTTGCCGATAGTGATGCTGATCCTCCCCTGATGTAGTGATCAGATCGGATGGCTTGGGGGTGTATATGAGGCTCATGCATCTTTGCTATGCGGCGTTGGGCTTTGCGGTGGCGCGGTGGGTGTTCCGGCGGGAGCCGGTAGCCGACCCTGTGTCGCGTTTGCGGTCTTCGGGTCTTCTCTAGATCGCGTTGAGTCTAGAGTTGCGTTAAGGGTTCCGGGCGTGCGCCCCGTTGCGCATCCATTTCGTCAGCGCGCGCCCGGTCACTTTCCGGCAACTGTTCTAGTACTAAAGTTACCTTCGGTAACTCCTCTTCAGCATTCGTTCCCGCTACAATTTGCTTGAGCTTCGCCGCGTTCCGGTGGCGACTCCGAATCTTCTTGTGTTCCTGATTACGCCAAGCCGCGCGGCGCTATTCTCATTATTGTTGGCGATCTTCTTTATGTTTATGGGATCGGCTGCGCAGTTGTGCGCGCAGGATGACGGAAACGATGTTTCCCTCGGCGATCTGGCGCGCAGCTTGCGCAAGAAACCGGTTTCCCCTTCTGAGACCGTCATCGACAACGACAATCTGCCCAAGGTAATGGAGAGCGCCGAGAGCCGGCGCGCAGCGGGTTCGACGCCAGTATTCTCGCTCGATGCGGGGCGCAAGGATCCCAGCGTCGCCTCGCCGGACGTAACCTGCAGCTTGTCATTCACCGCCAAAGCGTCCTCGTCACTCTCGGATACGCTCACGTTGAATGAGTTGCCGCGAGAAGAATTATCCAAGCTGGATGGACCGGCAACGCTCGAAGGGGATTCGCTGCAACTTTCGCTTCACAACGGTACTACTTGGGAACTGCACGAAGTGCTTATTGGCCTCACGATCGTCAGGCGATCCGAAGGCGCAAGCTCGGCGTCGTCGTTTGGGCGTGCGCGCATTGTTCCCGCGGCGGCCGACGCTTCGCAAGATTCATATGAAAAGCAGCCGGATGTAACTTTGCTCTTGCGCGTGAAGGGGTCGGCCGCTCCCTTGACGACCGCGGTCTTCCGCACCTCGTTGAACTTCGCACTGTTCCCCGATCAGGAGTGGCACTGGGCGATCGTGAAGGCCAAGGGAGTTCCGCCTGTCGTTCCGCAGGAAATGCTTATGCAAGTACCAGTCGACGCCCCGCACTTTCATCTCCCGCCCGAATCTCTCTCGGCTGAGCCAATTTCGCAGATTCCACTGTCGACCGCGCAACCGAACTCCGCCGCTGCGGTTCAGACTTTACCGCAGTAATGGCTCGCGGCTTCGCCGCACGCATCAAAGTTCAATCTTCCTGAGCCTCCATTCTCCCATGCTAAACTCACCTTATCCCACACCAAGGACTGGCGATGAAATTTGGGGTCATCATTTTCCCTGGCTCGAATTGCGATCACGACGCTTACTGGACGATTCAGCAGGTGGCGAAGCAGCCGGTAATTTTTCTCTGGCATGAGTCGCACGATCTGGAAAACTGCGATGCCATCATCGTGCCTGGAGGTTTTGCTTTTGGCGACTACCTCCGCACCGGTGCGATCGCGAAGTTTTCGCCTGTGATGGAGTCAGTGCGCCGCTTCGCCGAAGGCGGGGGCCTGGTGTTGGGAATCTGCAACGGTTTTCAAATCCTTTGCGAGTCGGGACTTTTGCCGGGCGCGCTGCTGCGCAACACTGGGTTGAAGTACGTTTGCAAACCGGTGCAGGTGAGGGTGGAGAATGCCGTTACCCCCTTTACCAACGCGTGCTCGCAAGGGGAAGTGCTGACCATTCCGATCGGGCACATGGAAGGGAATTATTTCTGCGACTCCGCAACGCTGAGCGAACTGAAGCGCGAGAATCGCATCGTTTTCCGTTATGCGACAGCGTCCGGTGAAATTGCGCCGTCCGCCAATCCGAACGGTTCCCTGGAGAACATAGCCGGTATTAGCAGTGCCGGCGGCAACGTAGTGGGCATGATGCCGCATCCTGAGAGAGCATCGGAAGCCGAACTTGGCGGCATCGACGGCATGAAGATCGTTCATTCGATGATTGGCGCCATGGCAGCCAGGTAGATTCATCTCTGCGTAATAGTTAACTCAACCTTCGTCCAAAATAAAGAGTTGATCATCTTCGTACCAGGTGATACCTTTCTCCGCGAAAGTGCTTCCCCCCTTTCGCTTCATGGGAATTTCAACGTTCCGCAACCGAAAGGGAGGAGTGTGTGCAAATGACGGCGAAGCAGATACTCGATGCTTTTTCCGAAACCTTAATGCAGGATGAGCGAATCTTGAGCCCGCGTGAGCGGGAGCTGTTGTCGGGCATTCTGCAAAACTCAAGGACCATCGCCAGCCGCAATCCAGAAACGCAATCTGCCGTGACAGAAGCAATTGCGCGAGCGGTAGGAGAAACGGTAACTCAGCGTGCGTTCGCATTGCTCGGTGGGAGCATCGTGGAACGGATACTGGCGCAGCCGGGAATTTCCACCGAAGAAGTTTTGCCGGGACAGCTCAACACGCCCATTCCTCCGGGACCGCAACCACCGAACAAGGCTCCGATGCCGCCCGGTCCGCAACCGCCGAACACACCGCGTCCGGCGAAAGACACTCCACCACCTCCCGGTCCGCAACCCCCAAATATGAGTGCGCGGCCTTTCCGGGTTCAGCAGGAGCAGATTCCTGCGAATGGCGCGGTGGCGGTTTTGGAAGCTCCGGCGAAGGCGCAATGCTTGGTCTTAGATGAGTTTCTGGCTCCGCAGGAAGTCGAAGAGTTGATCGCGTACACGCTGCAGCAGGAAGCGCAATTCCAAAGCAGCGAGGTGATTTCTCCGGCTGGGGTACCTGGAATCGTCGATTTCAACCATCGCCGTTCTCGCGTACTTACCGATCTGGGCAAGTACGAGCAGATCATCGTGGAGCGAATCAATGCGGTTTTGCCGAGTGTGCTGGATCAACTTGGGATTGAAAAGTTTCCGGTTACTCAGGTGGAGGCGCAGATTACAGCGAGCAACGAAGGCGACTTCTTCAGAGCTCACTGCGATGATGCGCAGGCGATGATCGCGTCCCGGCGCCTTACGTTCGTTTACTTCTTACACCGCGAGCCGCGCCAGTTTGAAGGCGGAGAATTGCGCATTCACGACACGCGGCAAGAGGGTGGCCACTGCGTCAGCGCGGGGAGTTACCAGAGCATCGTACCGCAGCAGAACCAGATCGTATTTTTTCCGTGTTCCATGCTGCACGAAATAACCCCGGTGAATTGCCCGTCGAGGGCTTTTGCCGACAGCCGCTTCACCTTAAACGGATGGCTACACAACTAAAAGACTCGGCATGGCTTGAGTGGGTTGCAAGCCTGATGGGGGCAGGTTCGCGGCAAACCTACGCCGCGAGCCTGCCTTCCAACCGATTTTATTGCCTGCTCGACGAATTGCCGCTGCATTTGATTCGGCGGCGGGATTTCGAATTACAGGACTGGCGGCGAAGTCTGGCTGAGCGGCAGCTTGTTTTTAGTCCACATTGTTCTGTGCTGCCGGCGGGGCAGGTGCCTGAGGATCTTGGATCTCGCCCCGATTTGTTAAGCGGCTTTTATTTGGAGAACACGATTGCCTGGGTGCTTGATCCTACTGCGAGTGCGCTGCGGCCATTCTGGCTCGGGCCCAGGTTGCAGGCGGCGGTTTCAGGCATGCGTCCGGGTGATCCTGTGCCCGCTTCGATTTCAGAAGACGACAAAGCCGTACTCGCCGCGGCCGGAATATTGGAACTCCAGGACGAAACGGAACGGCCTCAAACCGAGCGGAAGGAACGCGCCCAAAAATCTACGCAACAATTTCGCGAAAAAGGTTACTGCCCAGTCCGCGCCTTGATTCATCCGTTTCATATAGCCGCCTTGCGCCGCTACTATCGACACGAGATTCGCGCCGGAAACATTCGCCTGGGGGATGAGCAGAGTTCACGCCGTCACGTCGCCCACAATGATAGCGTGGCGCGGTTCTTTCATTACCAGATCGCAAACGCCGTTGCGGCTGTCGTAGGAGCAGCGATCAAGCCCTCGTATGTGTATCTTGCGTCGTACTTGAGCGGCGCGGAACTCAAGAAGCATATCGATCGGGCGCAATGCGAGTTCAGCGTTACTTTGTGCCTGGATTTTTCTCCGGAACCCAAGCTTGAGACATCGTGGCCGATTCGCCTGGATACTCCAAACAGCACGGTTACGGTTTATCAGGCTCTGGGCGACGGCTTAATCTACCGCGGGACCAAAGTTCCCCATTACCGCTCGCCATTGGCTGCGGGACATACCTCCACATCGATCTTCTTTCACTATGTTCCGGCGGATTTTGAAGGGCCACTGGATTAAGCACGGCCGATCAGAGGCGCGTCACTACAAGCCAGAAACCAGATAGAGCACAGAGAACATCTGGTAGTAGCTGTAGACGAAGCGCGAAGCGTCGCGATTTACAACGACCGGCGCGATGGAGACGACGCCGGTTGCATTCTCCGGTAGTAATTCTTGGACCAGACTTTTTGCGCCGGTCGCCACGTTCACTTTGTAGATCTTGGCTGGCACCTGACCGGGGCGATATCCATAAACTGAAGCGTTATCCAGCGACCAGCGTAGAGGAATGAAACCTTCCTCGAGATTGGGAATGTGACGCGGAGGCCCGCCATCAGTGGGATACACGGCAACCACATCGCCATCGTTGGCTAAGACGGAACGGCTGTCGGGCGAGGGAAGTCCGCATACGACTCCTTCAGGAGTCATGGGGATCGGTTGTCCTCCTTCCAGATCGATCAGGAAACAGCGCACGCCGTGGCCACGCTGATTGGCGTTGAGGCTGATGTGTTTTCCGTCGAGCGAGAAGTGAGTGGCGCCGTTCTGAATTTGCTCCAGTCCGCGTATGGGAACGGTTCGCGGCTGGCCGGGGCCGAGGGGAACTAGAGTAAGACCCGCGCTGCCGGGCATAACCGAAATCGCCCACTTGCCGTCGGGAGAAAGGCCGCCGGCGCTGCCTTCGCTCAATTGCACTGGTTGCGAGCCGTCGAGTTTGCGAATGGCAACGAAGTAGTGGCTGCCAGCAGCCTCGCTGGCATCCTCGAATAAAATTGATTTTCCGTCGGGCGAGATATCTTTCGCAATACTCCAGTCGTGCCATGAAATATCCACCGGCTTGCCGCCGCGCGCGTTCGTGGCCATCGAAAGCCGTTCGGTTTCCAGGCTCACCAGAACCTGACCATCGGGCGAGACATCTTCGAGCGTCATTCCTCCCGGAAGCTCCAGAAGTTTTCGCAGTTGTCCCGACATATTCACGGCAAACAGGGCTCGACTGTATCCTCCTTTCACTGCGGTGAACCAAACTTCCTTCGCATCAGGACTCCAGGCCAAGCCAGCCTCCGATAGCCAGCCGGCTGACAGCTCGGTAACTTTGCCGCTGAGATCCATCAGGACGACCGAGCCGCGATCATCCCAGAGCGCCGGATGTTCCATAAAGGCAATCTTGTCGCCCTGGGGATTCAGGCGGAGATGGCTTACCCACCCCTTGCTTTGGTAAATAATGTGTCCAATGGGATATTCGATCCGGTCGCGGCCCTCGGCATGATGAACCATCGCAAGCTCGCCCTTTGCATCCCAGTCGGCCCAGGGAACATCTTCCAGCACTTCGCGTGGAGAACCGCCGGCCAAAGGAGCGCGAGCCAGAGTGCCCTTGCCTATTTCCAGGTGAGCCAGATGATCTCCGTGGAGCACTACGGCAAGCTCTCCGGTGCGTGAGACCGAAAGCAACTTTGCATCTGTGATATTGATTGGTTGAGTCAGGAGCGAATCGCCCACTGTGGTGAATAACTGGAGTGGCTCGCCGTTCCACGCAGCGCCGTAGACAATCGCACGCGAGCCGGGAGCAAAACGCGCGGAGTATACCGTGCCTTGCTCAAAGGTGAGTCGACGGTACGATGGGAACGAAGTTTTCGGCCGCCACTGCGTTACCAGCAAGAGCGCGGCAATGAGACAAACGGCGGCGATGGCCCAGGGAAGGATTTTCAGCCGGGTTCTTGAACTCCGGAAGCGGATTTGCCTGGCGCCGGTGGCATCAGCAAGTGTTTCGAGCGCAAATGCCAGATCGCGCGCCGATTGAAAGCGATTCTCCGGTTCTTTTTCGAGGCAGTGCCGGACGATTAACTGGACCGATTCAGGGATATTAGTCTGCTCTGGAGAGAGCTCCGGAGGATCTTCGCGGAGAACGGCGGTAATAGTATCGACCTCGGTCTCGCCCCGAAAAGGCCTGCGACCAGAAAGCATTTCGTAGAGAATCGCGCCCACGCTGAAAATGTCGCTGCGATGGTCAACCGCCTTGCCGCGCAGTTGCTCGGGGGACATGTAAGCCACCGTGCCAACCACCGCACCCGCTTTGGTGACCGTGGTAAGTTCCTCAACCGAGCGGCCGGAATCCTCGGGCGTGGATTGGAGCTTGGCAACTCCAAAATCGAGAATTTTGAGCCGGCCATCGGTGGTGATGAAAAGATTTTCTGGCTTCAGGTCGCGATGGACGATGCGATGATCGTGCGCGGCGATCAATCCATGGACGATTTGCAATGCATAGTCGATGGCAAGACGAACCGGCAGCGCTCCGTTTGCCAGGGACGACCGGAGAGTTTTGCCTTCCAGCAACTCGCAAACGATGTAGGGCGCGCCCTCGTGGGAGCCGACATCGTAAACCGCAACGATATTGGGATGGTTCAACGCCGCGGCCGCGCGAGATTCGAGCTCGAAACGGCGCAAATGATCGGGATTAGCGCTGGAAGCCGGGCGGATAAACTTCAGCGCGACATCGCGCCCCAGTCTTTCGTCGCGGGCGCGAAAAACTTCGCCCATGGATCCCGCGCCGATTTTTTCGACAATTCGATAGTGACCGATGAGTTGGTCAGGCATGCGGCCTCGCTTGGCATGTTAGGGTTAGCGTCGGTTGCCGTCAATAACGGAATCGACGCCTGCGCCGCGCGGGTTTTCGGTGACGGCGTAATCCTGACGTGTTATAATCCGGTTTTCGCCTTTCTATTCCGAGGCAGCCTGTGCACTTTCTACGGGCGAATCCCGCGTTGAAACGAAATTATTAAATCGAGGTCTAGCCATGTCTGGCCACTCAAAATGGGCCACAATCAAGCATAAGAAGGGCGCGCTCGACGCCAAGCGCGGTAAGATTTTTACCCGTCTCATCAAAGAAATCAGCATTGCCGCGAAGAATGGCGGCGGCGATCCTGATTCCAATCCGCGCCTGCGCGGCGCCATTGTTGCGGCTAAGGCCGAGAACATGCCTGCCGATAACATCAAGCGAGCCATTCAGCGCGGCACCGGTGAACTGCCCGGCGCAACCTACGAGGAATTCTCTCTTGAGGGCTACGGCCCAGGTGGAGTGGCGGTTCTGCTCGATATCAATACCGATAATCGCAATCGCACGGTCAGCGAAGTTCGCCACTGCTTCGGCAAGAACGGCGGCAACATGGCCGAAGCCGGAGCTGTCTCCTGGATGTTCCACAAGAAAGGCGATATCGTGATCCCGAAATCCGCGGCAAAAGAGGACGACCTGATGAATATCGTTCTTGAGGCCGGCGGCGAAGATCTGAACGATGACGGGGAAAACTGGGAAATCCTGACCGAACCCTCGGCCTTCGAAGCGGTGCTCGAAGCAGTGAAGAAAGCTGGCATCGAGCCAGCGTCCTCCAGCGTCGCCATGATTCCTCAAAACTACATCAAGCTTGAGGGGCAGGCTGCGAACACGATGATCCGCCTGATGGAAGCACTAGAAGATCAGGACGACGTTCAGAATGTGCACTCGAACTTTGACATCGACCAAAAGCTGCTGGAAGAAGTGGCTGGCTGAGACACGTTTCTTAAGGTTCCGGAAGCCGCCCTCATAGGGCGGCTTTTTTATGAATTCGATCTTGAGGTTTATCCCGTGAGAAAAAAAGTTTTCAACACAACCGTGGATAATTCTGTGGAAAAGCCAGACCGTATCACTGTAAGTGATTCAGCGAGAGACAGTTCAGCACTTTGCACCGGAGCGGGTGCTGGCACTTTCGTGGTGCTAAGCCGCGCCGGCGGTGGATTTCTGGTACGTTTTTCGTGTTCCCTCTAACCGTGAAAACCAGAGTCGACAAACTTCTTCTAGATCGTGGACTGGCTGGCTCACGCGAGCGGGCTCAATCGTTAATTCTCGCGGGCAAAGTTTTAATCAACGGCCAGAAAGTGGAAAAAGCTGGGATGCAGGTCGCGGCCGACGCCACCGTCCGGCTTCTCGGCGAAGACTTGAAATACGTGAGCCGCGGCGGCCTCAAGCTTGAGCGCGCGCTCGATTACTGGAAAGTCGATGTGAAAGATAAAGTCGGTCTTGATGTTGGCGCTTCGACCGGCGGCTTCACGGACTGTCTGCTGCAGCGTGGCGCGGCTCGTGTGATTGCCATCGACACCGGCTATGGGCAGATGGATTTCAAATTGCGCCAGGACCAGCGCGTACGACTTCTTGAAAAAACTAACGCCCGGTACATCACCGAAGACAGCATCGGCGAGAAAGTAGACATCATTGTGATCGACGTGGCCTTCATTTCCGCCACCCTGGTTCTGCCTCCGGTCGTCAACGCAGCGTTTCCAATCCATCCCGACGAGCGTCCCAGCCGGCAGATGATCGTCCTCGTAAAGCCTCAGTTCGAGGCGGGAAGGGAATTCGTGGGGAAGGGCGGGATTGTGCGAGACGAATCCGCACGGATGGCGTCGGTCGAGAAGGTGAAGAGAACGTTGGTGGAACTGAACGGCGCGCAGATCGATGTGATCGAATCGCCGATCCTTGGCGCGGAAGGCAATCGCGAGTTCCTTCTTCATTGCGTATTTTGAACCGCGCCCCTTCCTAAAGGAGCATTCTCCGTTGATGGTGCAGAAGGGCTAGATCTTCTTTGCGAACTTTGCGGAATTTCTTCGTGGCCTTTGCGGTTAAAAAGCTTTTAAAGCTCTTAACCGCAAAGCGAGCAAAGGGATCGCCAAGGGCGCAAAGAAAACAAGATGCACCACCGCTCATTCGGCCGTCACGAGCTTTTTTTTCTGTGAATTCTGTACAATCTCTTCTTTGTACTTTTCCCATGGCAAGCTTGCCTTCATCTGCTCGTAAGAAAGTTGCTGCGATTGTTTCGCGTCCGGAGCGGCCTGAGGTCGGCCGCGTCCTGCCTGATTTGCTGACGTGGCTTCGCGATCATGGCTATGAGGTCATCATCGAACCGCAAACCTCGAACTATATCCAGGGAGAGCAGCCAGTGCCGCTCTCAGAGATGGCATCGCGCCACCTGGATTTAGTTGTAGTGCTCGGGGGCGATGGCACACTGCTTTCTGCCGTGCGCGCCACGGCGGCGACCGACGCTCCCTTGCTGGGCGTGAATCTGGGCTCTCTCGGTTTTCTCACCGATGTTCCGCTGCCATCGCTTTTCCAGATGCTCGACTCAATCGTAAAGGGACAAGCGTCGACCGAGCAGCGTACGTTAATGCGTTGTGAACTGCTGCGCGGCGATGCGGTAGTGGGCAGCTATCTGGCTTTTAACGATGTCGTGGTAAACAAGACCGTACTGGCTCGCCTGAACACCTACGAACTTTCGGTCGACGGCGCATTCGTTGCCGGGTTTCGCGCGGATGGAATGATCGTAGCCACTCCCACAGGCTCGACCGCGTACTCGCTCTCCGCAGGTGGTCCGGTTGTGATGCCGACGGTGAATGCGTTTGTGATCACTCCGGTGGCGCCGCACTCGCTCACGCACCGTCCGCTGGTGGTGCCCGATTCTTCTGTGGTAGAAATTTTGTTGCGCAGCGATGAGGAAGTCGCATACGTCAGCATGGACGGCCAGCCCGGCCTCGATCTGAAAGATGGAGACCGCGTGCGTTGCCGCCGCTCGGAGCACAAAGTCAGCCTGTTCCGTACGAACGCCGATTTTTTCCACGTGCTCCGGACCAAGTTGAAGTGGGGAGAAAGATAGAGTTCGCCAAGATTAGAGCTCAGCGGAGTAGAGTTGCCGGATCGTTTCGCGGGGCCGAATGAGTTTTACAGATTTTCCGCTCACCAATGCCTCCGCGGGCCGCGGACGCGTATTGTAATTGGAAGCCAGCGCCATCCCGTAGGCTCCCGCATCGAGAATCGCGAGCAGGTCAGCTTCTTCGACGTGCGGCAATTCTCGATCTCTCGCAAAAAAATCTCCTGACTCGCACACCGGACCTACGACATCCACAGTTTCTCGCGCATCCGACGCAGAGTTCGCAGGCTGCGAAATGGGAACGATCTCGTGATGTGCCCCATAAAGCGCTGGCCGAATAAGGTCGTTCATGGCGGCGTCCACAATTAAGAATCGCTTGCCGTTATTTTGTTTTTTGTACAGGACAGAGGTAAGCAGAACTCCGGCAGATCCGATGATCGAGCGGCCGGGTTCCATCAGCAGATGCAGATTGAGCCCACGCAAGGGAGTGCTCACGGCGCGCGCGTACCGGGCAAGCTGTCGAGTGAAATCCAACTCCGGCGCCTGATACGAAATGCCGAGCCCGCCCCCGATATCGACATAGTCGAGGTTATGCCCGTCCGCTCGTAATTGGCGAACCAGAGCGGCGACTCGTTCGGTCGTTTCGGCGAACGGAGCAACGTCGGTGATCTGCGAACCAATATGCACGCTGACTCCCGACACCTTCAGATACTTTGTTTCCGAGGCTCGCGCATAGAGCTCGACCGCACTGCCGATGGGGACGCCAAACTTGTGCTTGTGGAGGCCGGTTGAAATATACGGATGAGTGTCGGCTGCGACGTCTGGATTCACGCGAAACGCGATGCGCGCCTCTTTGCGCAATTTGGTCGCACACTCGGCCAAAGCGTAGAGCTCCGCTTCGCTCTCCAGATTAAAAAGTAGAATTCCTGCCTTTAACGCGGCAGACATTTCATTGCGAGTTTTTCCCACGCCAGAAAAAACAGTCCTGCGAGCGGCAGTGCGGTCAGCGGTGAGGACGCGCTCGAGTTCGCCGCCTGAGACCACGTCAAAGCCGCAACCCTCGCGCGCCAACATGCGAAGAATGCTTAAATTCGAGTTGGCTTTTACCGAGTAACACAGCGTGTGGCGGACGCTATGGAATGCCTGCCTGAAGGCGGCCACTCGCTCTCGAATCGCGGTTGCCGAATAGACGTATAGAGGCGTTCCATACTTTTCTGCGAGTTTGGCCAGAGAGACGCCTTCGCTGTGCAGGGCGAATCGCTGACCGTTGCGGGACGAGCCTTCGCCCGTGCTGCGATATACGAAGCCGGGCGGACGCCCCAGCGCTGCGAATGCGCCTCGCCGGTTCATTTTCGTTTGACGCCGCCGGAAGGAGACGAGTCCTTCACTTTGATCGCGACCACGGTTTGATCGTCAAAGGTCTCGACTCCGGCGGAATGTTCAGCTACGGCTTTGAAGAGAGAATCGACCACACAATCGGCCGAACGGCCCGCACAGCTTGCAATGATTTTTTCTACGCGCGTCCGGCCGAAGAGTTCGCCCTTGCGGTTTCGCGCGTCGAGCATACCGTCGCTGAAAAATACAAACATATCGCCGGGCTTCATGGTGAAGCGGAATTCGTCATAGCTGGCATCGTCAAAAAGGCCGAGAGGCAAGCCGGTCGCTTCAATTACCGTGTTCTTACCTTCGCTCAGCATCACCGGTCTCGGCAAGCCGGAATTCGCCACCACCAGGGTGCGAGTCAGATCGTCCCAAACCGCGTAAATCAGCGAGACGAACTGCGCCTCAATGCGGCGCTCGGCGAGAGACAGATTCACCGCCGCGAGCATCTCAGCAGGCCCCGGTTCAATCGGTGCGTGCGAGCGCAAAATCCCGCTCACCAGCGCGGCATAAATTGCTGCGGGCGCGCCTTTGCCGCTGACATCGCCGATTACAATTCCCAGACGCGAAAGCGAGTAGGGAATGAAATCGTAAAGATCGCCGCCAATGGCGCGGGCGGGCGTGAATTTGGCCGCAAGTTCCAGATGCTCGACTTTCGGCAGGGTCTGTGGAAGAAGACGCATTTGCAGTTCACGCGCCAGCGCCAAATCCCGCTCCAGTCGACGTTCCTGGCGTGCAATCTCCTCATACAGGCGCGCGTTTTCGATCGCGATCGCCACTTGTGCCGCGAGGGTCATCATGGTGCGGCGGTGATCGTCGGTAAAAAATCCGCGGCGCGTGTGCTCAAGGTCGAGCACTCCAATGACTTTGTCTTTGTAAATCAAAGGGACTGCCAATTCCGAGCGGGTCTCCGGATTGCCCTCGATATATCGCGGATCTTTATTTACGTCCGCGACCAGAATCGGCTGCCGCGACTGCGCCGCATGTCCAACCAGTCCCTGGCCCAGCGGAATATCCCGCTTCATGTGGACATTCTCGTTAAAGCGCAACGAGAAACGGTGCTGCAGCTTCTCCCCGGCGGAATCGAGCAAGAGGATGCTGAACATCTGATAGTCGATCAAACGACGCAACAATTCCGCGATGCGGCCGAACAATTCGTCGAGGTTCAGGATCGAACTTAGCTCGCGCGCGATCTCGTTCAGCAGAAGCAGAATCTTCGCCTGCCGCGTCGTGCGGGTATAGAGTTGTGCGTTTTCGATGCCTGCCGCCATGCGCGAGGCGATGAGCATGAGCAAGCGCTTGTGCTCTTCGTTGAAGTAGCCGGGGTCGCGCGCCTCCAGATCGATGACGCCGATGACGCGATTCTTCGTGGTGAGCGGAACCGCCAATTCTGAGCGCACGTTCGGCACAGCGGGAATATATCTCGGGTCGCTCGAAACATCATCGATCAGAATCGCCTGGCTGGCCTGTGCCGCCAGACCGGTGACGCCCTCGCCCACTTTAATGCGGGCGCGCTCGGCGAACTCCTGCGGGTACCCGACCTGAAAGCGGAAGCGCAGTTCCTGCGTTTTTTCGTTCAACAGGAGAATGGCGAAGATTTCGTAGTTGATGACTTTGCGCACCACCTCTGCGACCCGGCGCAGCGTGGTATCCAGGTCCAGCGAAGTGGACATGACGTCGGAGACTTCCAACAACAGCGGCTCGACATGCAGATGTTTTTCCTGCTTGCTCAGAACGGACCCCATGTTTTTTTCTATGATAGCAGCCGTGCAACCAGTACCTAGTAGCCAGTACTCAGTACCCAGCGGAAAAGGCTGCTGAATTTGTCGGACCCCAGACTTTGAGTGCTAGGTACTGGGTACTGAATACTGCTACTCCCGCGGCACAATGCAGATGTCGGCCAGGTTGCGATAGCGTTCGGCGTAGTCCAGACCGTAGCCAACGACGAACTCGTCGGGAATAGTAAACCCAACATAATCGCCCTGCAGAGGCAGCTTGCGCCGGGAAGGCTTATCCAGCAGCGCCGCAATTTTTAGCGATCGAGGCTGGTGGGCCAGCAGCAATTTCTTCAGGACGGTCAGCGTCAATCCAGTGTCGAGAATGTCTTCCACGACGATCACGTTCTTGTCCTTCATCGACTGGTCGACGTCCTTGGTCAACTTTACTTCGCCGGTGGAATCCCATCCGCTCTTGAGTTCCTGCGTGGGGCTGGGACGGTTGCCGTAGCTGGAGACGCCGATGAAGTCGAATGTGGCGTCCAGTTTAATCTGGCGCGCCAGGTCGGCAAGAAAAATCGCAGAGCCTTTGAGCACGCCGACCAGGATCACGGGCTGGCCCTCGAAGTCGCGTGTGATCTCCGCGCCCAGTTCTACGACGCGCTTCGCAATCTCGTCCCGCGAGATGAGCACCTTAAGTTCTGCCATGGCGTTTCATATTAAACTAAAGTTCGATAACAGCCCACGGGCTGTGGAGTAACGGTTAATTCTGCACGTTTGATCACCGCAAGGAGGCAACACTCATGGATCTCAAAGGCATTCATCTTACCTGGCTCGGTCACGCAACGTTTCGCATCGTTACTCCCGGCGGGGTGACCATCATTATTGACCCCTGGATCATGAACAACCCGGCGTGTCCGGCGTCGGAAAAAAAGGTTAAGAACGTGGATCTCGTGCTGGTGACGCACGGCCACGGAGATCATATTGGCGATGCCGTGGAAATCATCAAACAGCACAACCCGCAGGTGGTGGGCATTCCCGAGATGTGCGGATGGCTCGAGAAAAAAGGCGCCAAGCGAACTGCCATGATGAACAAGGGCGGAACGCAGAAGATCGCGGACGTCAAAGTCACAATGGTTCATGCCGACCACTCGTGCGGAATTCAGGATGGGGATCAGCTGATTTATGGCGGCGAAGCTGTTGGGTACGTGGTCGAATTCGAAAACGGAGTTAAGATTTACCACGCCGGTGATACAAATGTTTTCGGCGACATGGCGATCATCCGCGAGCTCTATGCGCCTGAGATTGTCATGCTACCCATCGGCGATCATTTCACCATGGGGCCGCGCGAGGCTGCGTACGCGTGCAATCTACTCAAGCCAAAGACCGTGATCCCCATGCATTTCGGCACATTTCCGGTGCTGACGGGAAGTCCCAGTGAATTGCAAAAGCTCGCGCCCAATGTAAACGTCGCTACCATGAAGCCCGGCGTGACCATCAGTTAACTCGGATAATCTGCATCTGCAAATTGAAGAGCGAGGAGACCGCGTGGCGCAAATCAAGACGAAGAAAGCCCAAAAGCCCAACTGGCGACATTACAACTTCACCACCACCGGACCGGTGGATGATTACCTGTACTCCATGCTACCCAAGCGCGATCCGGTTCTCGCCGAGATGGAGGAGTATGCCTCGAAGAACGATGTGCCGATCGTCGGCCCAGCCGTGGCGCGAGTGCTGCAGCAACTTGCTTTGATGATCCAGGCGAAGACGGTGTTTGAACTCGGCTCCGCGATTGGCTATTCGACGATCTGGTGGGCGCAGGCTGTGGGCGAGAAAGGACAAGTGACTTACACCGACGGCGATGCCAAGAATGCCGAGCGGGCGCGTGGATACTTCGGCCGAGCCGGGGTTTCCAAGCGCATCACGCTGCATACGGGAGACGCGCTCGAAGTCCTATCCGAGCAGACGCAGCAATACGACATTATTTTTAATGACGTGGATAAAGAAGATTATCCACGTGTGCTGCGCCTGGTTCCGGCTCGTTTGCGCCAGGGTGGGCTGTTTATCACCGACAACGTCTTGTGGAGCGGGCGCGTCGCGGAAAAGAATCCCAAGCAACCGCGTACGAGGGCCATTCTGGAATTCAATCGCTTGCTCTACAACTCCAAAGATTTCTATACGACGATCCTGCCGATACGGGATGGGTTGGCTGTAGCGGTGAAAAAGTAACCCAACCACATTGTCATCCCTTGTAAAGCGAGAGCCTGCCCTGAGCGAAGCCGAAGGGGATCTTTTTCTGCCCCCGTCATCACGGCTCAAATGGACTTGACGGGAACCGCGAGCAGATCCTCGACCAGTCCGACTTCCTTCTGTAGAAACGGTTCGGCATAGGTGACGCCGCCGAGAGCGCCGTAGAATCGAGCCATCGAATCGACGCGGGCCCGAATTTCGGCGTGAGCTGGGAAGAGGTCTTTGCCAGGTTCCTGATCGCTGAACTGCGATTTGTAAGCGAGGATCGATGCGAACTTCTTTTCGAACTGTTCGCCGATGTCGACCACAAACGTGGGGCGGATGTCGTAATACAGCGTGGCGTAAATGATTTTGAACGGACGATGTGGCGAGAGCGGTTTGCTTTCTTTGTCAACCGTCTCCGCGCCGGGATTGGTTTGGTTGACAGCTGACGGCTGAGAGCTGAGAGCCAGTTTGGACAGTCCCGCAAGAAAGCACGCTTCGTATCCAAGGATCGACGCCGTGTAGTGGTCGGGATGGCGGCCCTGCCAGTAAGGGAGAATCACCACCCGCGGGCGAGTCTCGCGGATGACCGACGCCACCTTCAGTCGATTCTCATAGGTATTTTCGACGCGGCCGTCTGGAATATCGAGGGCGCGGCGCCAGACTGCTCCAAGAATTTTCGCCGCATCCGCCGCTTCACGGGCGCGGTCTTCGGCTGTGCCGCGCGTTCCCATCTCGCCTTGCGTCAGGTCGAGGATGCCGGTGCGCTGGCCGCGCTGTGCCGCTTTCAGCAGTGTTCCGCCGCACGTTTGTTCTACGTCGTCGCGGTGCGCGGCTATGGCAAGGATGTCTAGAGGCAGCGAGGACATGTCAGTCGAGGTTCCCTTGTTCGAGCACCACATTCTCCCGCACGATCAACCGGTGTGCCGCCATTTCCTTCAGCGAGGGCAGTACGCGGCTTACATGCTCATCGGTATCGACGAAGATGATGACCACGGGCAGCTTGCCACCGGCTTCAACCAGGTGAGAAGTCTGCACGCGGTGTCGTCCCAGGAATCCGGCAACAGCGTGAAACGCCGTGGCAGAATAAACGTTTTCTTTGCGCAAATAGTTCAGAATCTCAAGATGCAGCGGCCGGTGATGCCATTGGTCGGCTTCGTTCAGATAGATTGTGACTTGAACTGCCATTGCGTCTTGCATTGTACTTGGAATCGCTTCGCCACAAAACTCGGGCTACTTGCTCTCGTTCTCCCAGTCGCTGCAAAGAATTCCATAGCAATCCACATCCACAAACTCACCCCACTTGCGCTGGTGTTCGCGCTGGCAGCCTTCATGGCGCATGCCGAGCTTCAGCAGGATTTTTCCAGACGCTGAGTTGTGAGTCATACAGGAAGCCAGAATGCGGTGGAGTTTGAGCGCGGTAAAACCATACTGCAGCATCGCCTCAGCGGCTTCCGTAGCGTAGCCGTTGCCCCAGTAGGGCACGCCAACCCAATAGCCCAGTTCGGCGCGCTGATGTTCCAGATCGAGCATTAGTCCGACCCCGCCGCATAGGCGGCCATCGGCGCGCTGAGTGATGGCGAGCCAGATTTTATCGGCCTCGCGGGCCTTCGCCATGAAGTCTCTGGCATTTTGCTCGGTGTAGGGATGCGCGATACGAAGGGTGGTCGCCGCAATTTCGCGGGCGCCGATCAGCGGCAGCAACGCCGGGATATCGGCCTCAGTGAATGCGCGCAACTTCAGCCGGGCGGTGTCAATATCAGGAATAATCATTCTTAATCCGCGAACTTACTGGTGAAGCATTTGCGCCCTTACAAGGCCCGTGCGACCGCGATGCCCCCTAACGCTGCGCCCAGGCAAAGTAGGTTGTTGCTGAAAATATTCGCCAGCATCAATCCCCACTGGCCTTGCTCAAAGTAAGCCATGCTTTCAAAGGCATAGCTGGAAAAGGTAGTAAACGATCCGCAGAAACCGATGACCACCAGCAATCGCCAGCGCGGGTCGATCAGAACGCGTTCGGCTGTCCAGATTACGAAGAAGCCGACAATGAAACTGCCTACAATGTTGATGAACAGCGTTCCGTAGGGAAACACGAAGCCGAATTCCTTGGCTGCAAGTCGGCTCAATTGATAGCGAAGGTTTGCGCCGACGATGGCGGCGACAGAAATGGCAACGAAATCTTTCACGATAGAGTTCTCCCTACAAATCGGGTCTTGAATTTTGTAGGAGTTATCAGCGTTGAGCGGGAAACGCTCTGGACGCGGTTATGGCGAACTCCATCGCCGTAAAGTCATTAAACCACAAAGGGCACGAAGGTTCACGAAGGAATTCTCAACCTAAGAGTTTCTTTGGTTTGATCTCGCCTTTGCTATTTTTTTCTCTCTACCAGATAGCGTGCGAGCGCCTTCAAAGTCTCGGCCCGGTCACCGAAGCTCGCCAGTTCTTCAAAGGCCGACTTCACCAATGCGTCGGCCTTGCGCTCGGATTCTTCCACGCCAAACAGCGCCGGATACGTCGCCTTCTGCGCTGCCGTGTCTTTTCCGGCGGTCTTGCCCAGTTGCTCTGAAGTTTGCGTCACGTCGAGTACATCGTCGACGATTTGAAAGGCGAGGCCAATCGACTGCCCAAAGCTACGGAGCTTTTTAACTTCGCTGTCTTTCGCTCCGGCGTAAAGGCCGCCGCTGACCAGGCTCGCGGTGATTAATGCGGCGGTTTTCGACCGATGGATATACTCCAGCATCTGAGCGGTCGGCTGAGTATGCTCCGCTTCCAGATCGACCACTTGCCCCCCGATCATGCCATCGACCGTGCCCGTACCGTCGGCGATCTCCTCGATGATGCGTACCCGCGCCTCGGCCGGACAATCCAGACGAGCCAGGACCGCATAGGCCTGCGTTTGCAGGGCATCCCCGGCAAGAATGGCGAGAGCTTCACCGAACACTTTATGGCAGGTGGGGCGGCCACGGCGCAGGTCGTCGTTGTCGAGCGCGGGAAGATCGTCGTGGATTAGGGAATAGGTGTGCAGCATCTCGAGCGCCGCGCCTAATTCCGCAATCTTATCGGGCAGAGATCCGGCAATCATGCGGCCGGCTTCCATGCACAGCACCGGGCGCAATCGCTTGCCTCCGGCAAACACGCTGTGACGCATGGCCTTGTGTATGGATACCGGATCTGCGGTTTCCAGCGGAATCAGGCGGTCGAGGGCCGCATCGGTCAGCGCTCGCCCTTGCTCAAGAGTATCCTGCAGCATTGACGAGTGAGTATAGCAAGGCATGTGCCCGCAAAGCATCTCGCAGGCAGAAAGAAATGAGGACGCCAGAAGGCGTCCTCACTAAATCAAGAATTCGGGAAGTCTTCAAGCCGCAGCGGCTTTTGCGGCAGCCATCCCGCGCAATGCCGAAGTTAAAACATTCTGCACATCATCGACGGCACAAACATCGGTGGCGCCGGCCTCGAGAGCAGCGATCCATAGCTGCTCATCCGGAATGCGGTGGGTGCAGACGATCGGCAGGGAGGGAAAATCGTGATGCAAGTTTCTCAAATCGGCGAGGCGAGAGTACTCCATGTCGAGAATCACGACCTCGGGCCGGTTGTTGGCGACCCGCTCGTGGAGATCTTCCCCGGAGCGTGCCAGATGAATGGAATGGAAATGGGAAGAAAGGCCACCGGCAAGCGTTTTGGCGACCCTGGGATCGCTTTCGACAACGACAGCGTTGAAGCCCATAGATCCTCCTGACTTACAACCGTCAAAAACGGCGGACTAGGGCTGCGGGGAAGGGTTCGGCACCACTTACTCCACAGACAGTTCAAACTAAAGCGCCTGCCACAGGGCTGCTTTACTTGCGCAAAGCCGCTTTCTCTGCAACAGGTTCGAAGGGTTCGGCCTGGAGCTTCCCGTTTTTCTTCAACAGAATTTCCACTTTGCCCTCCGCCTGCTCAAGCTCTTTACGGCAGATGGAAGAAAGGTTCATGCCTTCCTCGAAAAGGGTGAGGCTCTTTTCCAGGGGCACCTCGCCCTTTTCCAGTTCCTGAACAATTTTTTCCAGTCGTTGAAGGCAATCTTCAAACTTGGCCAACGGGGTTTTGCTCCTTCTCTATTGTAATGCTCCGATGCGCAGCGCTTGTCCAGTGTTTTTTGCAGAGAGCGCACGTTAGGACAGAGGTTTCTCCGCAAAAGGGAATTTTACGCGGGCGCGGGAGTTTTCGTTCCTAACGCCTCAAGCACATCCACGGCTGAGCTGTAGCGTCCATTCGGCGCGCTGATCTGCGCTCCCTGTACGGTATGCCGCACCGCGACCAGCATTTCTCGTGCTATGGCAATGCCTTCCTCGCGGGCGGCTTCGGGCGTTGCCGCCCTTTGCATACGTTCCAGAATCGAATCCGGCACCGAAACCCGCAGTTCGTTCTTCATGAACTCGGCATTGCGCACGCTGACCAGCGGCCAGATTCCCGCCACCACCGGGATGCGGCAGTGTTCGATTCTGCGCAGGAAGTTTTCCAGCAGGCGAATATCGAACACCGGCTGGGTCACGGCATATTCGGCGCCAGCGGAGACCTTATACTCGAATCGCCGGATCTCCTCGTCCAGGTCCGTGAGTCCGGGATTCGCGCCTACGCCGATCACAAATCCAGTGCCGGCTCCGATGGGATTTCCACCCAAATCCAGCCCCCGGTTCAGATTGCTGACAATGTTCACCAAGCCGATGGCATCCACGTCGAAAACCGCCGTGGCGTCGGGATAGTTCCCCATCTTCGGCGGATCGCCCGTGATGCAGATCAGATTCTTGATGCCCACGGCCGCCGCTCCCAGAAGGTCACTCTGAATGCACAGCACGTTGCGGTCGCGGCAGGTGTAGTGCAGAATCGCGTCGATGCCGGCTTCCCGCTGCACCAGCAGCGAGAGCGCCTGATTGCTCATGCGCGCCGAGGCTCGCGGACTGTCCGGGATATTCACCGCATCCACTCCCACGGACTTGAGGAACCTCGAACCTTCCAGCTCCTTGCGGATGTCGGTGCCCTTGGGAGGAACCACTTCGACCATCGTGACGAATTCTCCGCGGGCCAGCTTGGCGCCAAGAGTGGATCGTTCTTCCAACGATTGGACCGGACTATGAACCGGTGCGGCCGAGCCACCACCTACGCTGGACGAGACGGCTCTTCCGCGGGCCTCTCCAACCCTCAGGGCGGCTTTCATGACTCGAATATGGTCGGGAGTGGTTCCGCAGCAGCCGCCGACCACGCGCACTCCGGCGGCGATAAATTTGCGGGCATAGCTGGCCATGTATTCCGGAGAGCACAGGTAAATATTTCGGCCTTCCACCGACCTTGGAATGCCTGCATTCGGCTGCGCGGCCAGCGGCAGGGAAGTGACCGCCCGCACCCGCTCGATGGCATCGAGCATAGCCACCGGGCCAACGCTGCAGTTGCAACCGATCACGTCCGCGCCCCACTCCTCCAGCCGCGGGGTAAAGGTCTCCGGATCGGAGCCATCCAGGCAGTTGCCGTCTTCATCAATCGTGACCTGCACGATCAACGGCAGCTTTGCGCCCACATCCTTGGCGGCCAGCATGGCCTGATGCAGTTCCTCGAGATAGCCGAAGGTTTCAAACATCAGAACGTCGACGCCACCCTCAGCGAGCGCCTCAATCTGCTCGCGAAACGCCTGCCGGGCTTCCTCGAAGGAAGTCTTGCCCAATGGCTCGATTCTGGTACCCAACGGGCCAATCGATCCCGCGACCCACACGTCGAAGCTCTTGGCGGCTTCGCGAGCTAAACGTGCGCCGGCGCGGTTAATGTCGCGCACTTTGTCGGCAATGCTATGCCGCGCCAGACGGAAGGCGTTGGCTCCGAAAGTATTGGTTTCGATGATCTCCGCGCCAGCCTGCAAATAATCGTGGTGGATACCGCGAATCAGATCGGGCTGGGAAAGATTCAGTTCGTCGTAGCAACGGTTGATGAATACGCCTCTGGAATAGAGCAGCGTTCCCATGGCGCCGTCGCACAGCAGTGGGGACTGCTTGATCCGGGATAGAATGTCGGATGCCATAAACTTTTGTTGATGGGGTCACAGTCAGAATACAGGATTAGCGCCAGTTCTTGCATCCAAACAAACGGGATGACTGCGAGAGCGGTTCGCGATGCCAGCCAAACGGATCGCGGCATCAGCTCTGCTATAATCCCCTATTTCGCACATAAATCTCTGGTTTTCCTGCAGTTAGGAGCCTGACGTTTGAACAAGCCGGTACTTTTGTCTGTCTTGCTGGTGGCCAGTTTGGGTTTTATTTCCTGTGGCGGCGGGACGGTTGTCCCGAACCCGCCGAGTGGACTTACGGAGCGGGTTTTCGCCTCGCAAAGCGTCTCTGGTCCGGCTTCCGCCGGTGGACTGGTGATCATTAATGGGGAGTACGACGTTTTGCCGCGAGCCGGGGAGATCGGCGCTGGTAGTTCTCCGGGATTGATGGCGATCTCGCCCAGCCGCAGCACAGTCCTGGCGTTCGATTCCAGCAGCAACAGCGTCAATGTGGTAAACACCGTGAAGGAAACCACGGCGGGAGCAATCTCTGTGCCGGGGCAGATCACCAGCATGGTCGCTCTCGACAATGGTTTTGGCTATGTGCCTGTGCCTTCCGCTTCCATCGTGGGGTCTCCTCCCGGAGCGGTGGAAGTGCTCAACCTTACCAATGGAAGCATTACTGAAGCGATTCCGCTTCCCGCAGCGCAAACGGTTGTTGCCAGTCCGGATGGATCGCAGATTCTTGTATTCAGCAACGATTCGAATAACGTGACAGTGATCTCCCCCCTTCTCGTGAATACCGGTGTGCCGGTTACAACCACGGTTTCAGGCTTCGACCAGCCGGTTTACGCGGTCTTCAGTTCCGATGGAACTACGGCGTATGTTTTGAACTGCGGACCGCAGTGCGGCAGTTCATCCGCCAGCGCCAGTGTCGAAATTCTTAATATGGCGACTTTGACGACTGGGGCTTCGGTTGCGGTCGATGCTGCAACCATTGGACTGATCGACGGGACGAATCTCTACGTGGCGGGGACTTCTCCAACCAACAACAAGTGCACCGGCCAGACCACCGCCGCGACAGTGTGTGGACGCCTCGACACGATCGACCTGGGTTCGATGACCGTTACCGGCAGCGCCGTGATTACCGACGGCTACCACGACCGCATCGATATCAGCGCCAATGCACAGCTCTACATTGGTTCCCACACCTGCACCAACATTGGGAACGTCAACAATATTTCGGGCGAAGTGCGCGGCTGCCTTTCGATTTTCAATACGACAAATGGGAATGTAATCATTCCGCCCGACAACGGGGACGTCACCGGATTGCAAAGCTTTACTACGCGATTTGTCATGTATGTTGCCGAAGGGGGGAATTTGCGGGTTTACGACACCGATCTGAATTCTCTGCTGCTCAACGATTACATCACCACCGGAACCATCGTGATCCGGGGCCAGGTGATCGATGTAAAGGCTGTCGACTTCTTCTAAGCGCGGCTCTTTTTCGGCTGAGAGCAGTTTGATTTTCTCAGCAGTCCTTTGCGATACCTTTGCGCACTTTGCGGTGAAAAGCTTTTGACCGCGAAGGCCGCTAAGAATTCCGCAAAGTGCGCAGAGGAAACACAAGGCAGAATGCCTCTATTTACCAGGCTCGAGCACGAGTCGGTGGGCTGCGCCTGCCTCAACAGCGTGCTGGGTGAAGGGCAGCGTGAACGTGAAGCCTGTGTACCAAGCCTGCCATTGGTCCATGAAATAGGGACTAAGAAAATTGCCTCCCTGTCCGGTCACCGTATTCAACGTGGACTGGTCGAGGTCTGCGAGATTCGCGGTAAAGCGCTCTGACGGACCCTGGTGCGGCGTCACCGCTTTGATGGTGTACTTGCTGCCCGACTGCTCGTGAATCCCGGGCGCGGCCCAGCGCCGGATAATTGGAATCTCGCCCAAAACCGGATGCTCGATCTGGATGGCGTTTATGCTGCCCCAGTGCCAGGCAGTTAGGTCTTTGGGAGTCGCTGCATCGTTCACCGCGGCTTCCACGGCGGCGGCGAGCAACTCATCGTAATTTTGATAATTCTCCGGCAGCCAGCGTTTGGGTTGATGCAGCATGATGTTTTGCAGCCACACCGTACTCATCTGCCACTGATAAGTTTTCCAACTCAAGATCGTTTTCTGGAGCGCCGGATCTTCGGGCGCGGGTCCCAACCGCGGTTCCAGCAGAAGGCGTTGGAGTTCCTCCGCCGAACGCACGGCAAGGGTGGGCGCCGCTGACGATGCGAGCATGCGACCATCCCAGTTGCGCATGAGATCGGCAGCCTGCCTGGCGCGGGCCGAAGGTTTCGAGGCATGATCGATGGCGTAAACAAACTTCTCCGCCGCGAACAGATCGCTTTCCGAGTGGATATCGTCTTGCAGCGCGAGCATATCGGCGGCGGAAAATTTCCGCCCCGATTCCAATACATGGTAAATGCGTTCCGTGCGCCAGGGAGCTTCCCATCCCGAACTAATGGAATAAGGATACTTATCGGACGTAATGCGTCCATTCGCAGTCGCGATCACTCCTGAAGGAGGATTGTAGATGCTCGGCAGCTTTTCGAAAGGAATGAAGCTTTTCCAGTCGTGAGCATCATCGGCGCCGCTGACGGGAAGCCCGCCATCTCCGGCCGCGCGAATCGGAACACGGCCCGTGGTTTGGTAGCCGATGTTGCCATCGACATCGGCATAAACCACATTCTGTCCGGGCGCGTCGAGCTGCGAAAATGCCTTGCGGAAATCTTCCCAGTTCTGCGCCGTATTCACGTCGAAAAAAGGCATGCGCAGGTCGTCGTAGAGCGTCCAGCGCAGCGCGATCGGACGGGTCTCGCCCGGCAGAATGTCGGTGACGATTGGCCCATGCCGCGTGATCTTCACATCTACCGTCACATCAGGCTTGTCCTTAACGTGGATCACTTCGGGGCGATGCTCGGGCTGCTGCCATCCCAGCGGCGTCTGGTATTCGCCCTGCGGATTGAAAGTCTCGATGAAGGCATCGGCAACCGTGGGCCCGACGTTGGTGAATCCCCATGCGATGCGCTGGTTGTGGCCGACAATTACATAGGGCATCCCGGGCAGTGTCACCCCGGCGACATCCAGGCTTCCTGACTTCAGGTGCGCTTCGTACCAAAGATTCGGCATCTGGTGGCCGAGGTGCATATCGTTCGAGAGCAGTGGCTTGCCCGTGACTGAGTGCGTCCCTGAAACCACCCAGTCATTCGAGCCATTCACTTCCTCGCGGGCAGCGGGAAACTCCAGCCGCGCCCAGAATTGCGGATTTGAAATTTCGGATCGTGTTACCGAATTATCCGGCCCATCGTCATCATCTTCATCGCCAGAGTCGCCTTGATTGTCCTGGTTGTTCAGATCTTCTCGCATTACCGTGGGAGGACGATCGTGCCACGAGCGGTTCACGTAAAGATCAGCTGTCAACTCCGGCCCCAGCTTGGCAAGGATCCTTTCGTGCGCGAAGATGTCGCCGAAGCTGTAGAAATTCAGGTTCTGCACCATCTGGTTTGCGATGACAATGGAATCTTCGGTCAGCCATGGCGTAGGGCGATATTTCAAAAGATGAAATTCAATGGGAAGGTTGTGGTTGTGAGCGTCGATGAACACGTTGACCCCGCGCGCATACGCTTCGAGATACGAACGATCGCGCGGGCTTGCCATCTGCAATGATTTTCTGGCCGCGGCGCGCAAACCCAGAATGCGCTGCTGGCGGTCGATCTTAAGCAGCTTCTCGCCGAGAATTTCCGAGAGTTCTCCAGCGCCAAAGCGCCGCATCACATCCATCTGCCAGAGGCGGTCTTGCGCCGTGACGTAGCCCTGCGCCAGAAATAAGTCTTCGAGTGTAGCGGCCTCGATGGTGGGAACGCCGTGGCCGTCGCGCGTTACTTTCACCGGGGCCGAAAGGCTGTTCACTTTGAGCGATCCATCCAGTTGCGGCAGGGCCGAGCGGGCGATCCAATAGGCGTAGGCGACCGCGCCGGCCAGCAACAGAACCAGAATCGATAGCAGCCACAGCAAGACGCGTTGCCCTGCGGAGGGCTGCCTGGTGGGGACGCCAGTGACCGTGACAGTGCTCATGAGCAGAATCGATTCTAGGGTTTCACGGGCCGCGACACAAATCGGTCTGCGATGCCTGCGAATGAGGCTCAAATTTCCGCGTCAGGCCGCAGTCATCTTCTGCGCAGCCGCTGAAAATGAATTTCATTTTCAAGATGCTGCGATGCTATCCTGACGAGTCATGCTGCAGAAGCGAATCGACGACCAACCCTCCATTTCGCGCGAGATGGTGCGCGAGGCTCAGGGGATTCTCCATCAGCATCTCAAGCGCGTGGGTCTGAAGCAGACGGCGCAGCGCGATACCATTCTGCGCACATTTCTCGAAACCCGCGACCATCTTTCAACCGACGAACTGCATCGGCTGGTGCAGAAAAAAGATGCGGGGATTGGCTATACCACGGTTTACCGCACCCTCAAACTGCTGGCGGAGTGCGGACTGGCCAGCGAAGTCGCTTTCCATGATGGTATTGCCCGCTACGAGCATCAATACAATCGCCGCAGCCACCACCACATGGTCTGCACCGAGTGCGGCAGCTCTGTGGAGTTTTTTTCTCAAGAAGTGGACCAACTGGAACAGGAGATCGGCCGCCGGCACCACTACACAACGACCCGCCATACCTTTCAGATTTATGGCATTTGTGAAGACTGCCGCAAGAAAACCGTTGCGGCGCGCCCAGTCTGAATATATTCATGGCGATTCAATGTTCCCAATGCTCTGCATCCATGCCCGATACGGCGGCGTTTTGCCCGGGATGCGGCCGTGACATGCGGGTTGCCGAACGAGCTCACGGCATCGTGGGCATGCTGCCGGAGACGTTTTCCGCAGTGCTGTCGTACTTCCTGTTGCCGGCTATCCTGTTCCTTGCGGTGGCGCCCTACAACAAGAGCCGCTTTCTGCGCTTTCATTCGTTTCAGAGTATCGGCGCGTGGCTCGGCGTGCTGGCAGCGGGCGCGATGCTCAGGATTGTCAGCGTTGTCTTTACGTTTATTCCGACGCTCGTCCAACTTCTGGCTTCGCTTTTGGTCAGCATCGGGTTTTTCATCGTGTGGATTGTGCTTCTGGTGAAGGCCTGGCAGGGAGAGCGCTTTAAGCTGCCGTTGCTGGGAGAATTTGCCGAGGAGCGCGCGAATCGAGTTTAGCGCCGCTTGACTTTCTTTCCGTAAGCTGTCAAACCTATTAGCTTTCACCCGGCGCGCCGAAATGCGCGGCTTGCGAAATATTTTCGGCCTGCCGGAATTCCTGGTGGATTGGGGCGTGCATTGAGAGTCAGAGTCTTTTATCACGACAAGTGTTTTGACGGGGCGTCCTCGGCTGCGCTTTTTTCCCGTTTCTACCGCGAGCGGATTCGCGAAAATGCCGACTTCACCTTCTCCGGCCTCTTGCACCGCGCAGGAGCTTTATTTAGAGAATCCGACTTTGACGGCGATGAAAACGCCATCGTCGATTTCAAGTATTCGAGCTCGCCGAAAATCACCTGGTGGTTCGATCATCACGAGAGTGCATTTCTCTCTCCCGCCGACGCCGCCCACTTCGAAAGCGACCAGAGCAACCGCAAGTTCTACGATCCCGCTTTCAAATCCTGCACCAGCTTTATCGCGATGATCGCACAGCAGCGTTTCGGCTTCGATCCCGCGCCTGTGGCCGACCTTGTGCATTGGACCGACGTCGTCGACGGAGCTCTTTATCCTGATGCTCAGACCGCGGTGGAGATGAAAGAACCGGCGATGAAGCTCACCATGGTGATCGAATCGGCGCCCGACCAGAGCTTCGTTCCCAATCTCATTCCGTTGCTTGCAACGAAACCTCTACGGGAAATCCTGGAGGAGCCGTTTGTTGCGCCGCTGCTTCCGCCACTGCTTCGGCGGCACGAACTCTCCATTGAGATTCTCAGGCAGCGAACCGAATGCGTCGACGGAACGATTTTTTTCGACGTCACCGATCACGACCTGGAAGGCTACAACAAATTCGTTCCCTACTACCTGCATCCCGAGTCGATTTATAGCGTAGGCCTAAGCAAGAGCAGCTTCCGGGTAAAGGTTTCGGTGGGTTCAAATCCCTGGGCTCCGCAAGAGCCGGTGGTCAACCTGGCCAAGATTTGCGAGCGTTACGGAGGCGGTGGACATGCTCGCGTGGGTGCTATTTCGTTCAATGTGAATCAACATGCCGAGGCGATTCGGGCATCCAACGAAATCGTGAATGAGCTGCGGACTGCGGTCCGCAATGGCCGGCGCTGAGCCCTGGCGATGGATTGCATCGTGCCGACCGGGACTGCTTATTCGTGGTAGTCTGAAAATTCGCCGCGCGCATGGTTTCCTCAGCCACGAGATTCGATCGGCAACGCGCTCGTAAAAATCTGCTCCGTGCGGTAGCCACCGTTGAATTTGTAAAAGGCGTCTCCGTTTTGTTTCTGGGCGTGATTGCCATCCTGCTTCTTCACAAAGACGTATGGGTAATCGCGGAGAGCATTCTGGCGCTTCTTCATATCAACACGGACCGGCACGCTGCCCAGCTATTTCTCGACTTAGCCGACGACCTTACTGACGCTCGCCTGTGGATGCTTGCCCGACTGGCATTCTTTTATTCAGTGCTGCGCTTCGCGGAAGGTTACGGTCTTTGGAACCAGCGCACATGGGCGGAGTGGCTGGCTTTCGGCTCGGGGATGCTTTTGATGCCCATGGAGGTGCGCGCGCTGACGCACGGAATCACAGCTCTACGTTGCGGCGCATTGGCGGTGAATTTAATGATCATTGCCTACATGGGGTTCCTGTTGCGGGCGGGCCGGCGTGAGCGGCGAAGATTGCGCGTCGCCGGCTTGGAACCCCCCGAGGAGCGCGGCGACTAGGGTCGAATGCCTCTTGCCCTCCGGCGGCCTTCCCAGCATCATAATGAGCGCAAGATTCGATGGAGGGGGTCTCATGCGTGTTTTCCTGGTGGGCACACTGCTGGCGTTTTCGGCGGTTGGGCTGGCGTTTGGGCAAGATACGAATTTCCCGAACGGCCCGCAGTATCTGATGACCTCGGGTTCGCCGTTGTTCGCGCGTCCAATCGCAACGCCCTCGCTTGCGTTGACGGGGCCGCCGCTCGAAACCGGCGCCGATAATGCGACCGGCGTTTTATTTGCCGGCGCGCAGAACCAAACCGTGCTGCCGCCATTGGCGGTCGCTCTTCCGTCCTTCGATCTGTTTCCGATTTTTTATGGACCCTCGCAGCCTCAAGTGATTCAGATCAGTTTTGCGGAGGGTGCATCGCAAGCTGGAGAGTTTCCCAGCAGCATTCGCGAGTCGGGAGTGGTGCAGATGACTACCGCCCAGGCGCTGAATGATCGCGGCATTGGGGTGACCGTGGCAAACGCGGCGGCGCACAGTAAGGCTGCGGCCGGCCACGCTTTACACATTTACACCAATGCCGACATTGATCGCTTGCGCGGCACGAGTTAACGCCGGGGAAGTAAACGCTTTGGCTAGGGCTTCCAGGGGCTAACTGGATCATCGTCGTGGCATAAGCCGAGGCAGGCTACTACGCCGACTGCCACAGCTCCCGCTCCTATGGCCCATGGGCTATTCAGGATTCCATTGTTTGCGCCGACAGGCTGCGATGTTCGCATGGGCAGCCCGCACCGTTCTTCCCGAGTCACTTCTTCCCCCTCGTGGATAACCGTATCGGAGCGAGTATGGTCCTTTGATCCTTGATAGGTTTCCGTGTGAAAGTGGATCTTGACATCATTCTTGTGGGCGATGATTTTTACTTTTCCATCCACATCGACCACATCGAACTGGGTTTGCTCGGAACTGGTTGGGGTGATGGTCAGGCAGCCCACCAGCACAGGCATTCCACGCGAGGTGCCCATTTGCAGGGTACCGTGCACAAGGACCCAAAGATTGCCTTGGAATTGCGCGACGGTTTCCGGCTGCATGAAAACCGTGGTTCCGTTCGCCTCGATGGTGGCGTGATGGCCGCGCTGAGTCTGCAGGAAGGAGTCGGCGAAAATCGCGGTGGAGTTGGGCGCGACTTCATCGTTCAGGTAGGTTCCGCCGTCATTGTGAAGCATGGCTCCGCCGGCAAACTGCGCCGGCAGCGACGCCGGCAGGATGACGACGATCACGCCGCAAACGAAATTGCGCCACTCAGGCAATAAAACGCCCCGCCTTTCTCCGCACAACGTCCTTGGCCTAGGATAGCTGGGGGGCGGACAAGCTGGTATTGGCTTACTTGATGCGGTCGATTACTGGGCGGCGGGGTAGACTTGCGGGCTGCGGGCGAAGTCGATGTAGCCATGCTGCACATCAGTGCGGATCAGCTTGATGCGCAATCTGTCCCCGACATCGACTCCCTGCTGTCCTTGAGCGAGCAAGCCGTCGATGCGCGGTTGCAGTACACGGACGAACGTCCCCTTCGGCGTTACGCCGCTGACGATGGCATCGAATTCTTCGCCGATCTTATTCTGCATGGCGATCGCAGCCAGGCGCTTCGACATCTCCCGCTCTACTTTTCGTGCGGCGTCTCCCTTCTCGGTGCAGTTGGCCGCAATCGCTGAGAGTTCGTCGTCCGAATATGGGTTGGGTTTTGCTGCGATCAGGTTCTTGAGAATTCTCTGCGTCACGATGTCAGCGAAGCGGCGATTGGGAGCGGTCGAATGCGTGTAGTCCTGCACGGCGAGGCCAAAGTGGCCAGGCGCAGGATCGCCGGGGCGCTCCAGGACGTATTCCCCGGGGCCAATCAACTTGATGACCGCTAAGGAAAGATCGGCAAAATGGTCGGGATCCGCGGCCTTGCGTTTCACCAGAAGATCATTCAGCGCTTTGGAATCGGGAGTGGGCGGCAGCTTCTCACGTGCGCAGCGGCCAGTTCGACAATGCGATCCCAGCGCTTCGGTTGCTTCACAATGCGGCGCAGCGAGGAAACTTTTTCGAGCATGCGCGCGACCACGCCGTTGGCCGCGATCATGAAGTCTTCAATCAACTCGGTAGCGTGATTTTTCTGCTCGTTCACCACATCGACCACTTGCTGGTCCAGCATCAGCGGGAACAGTTCATCGGTTTGCAGGCTGAGCGCACCATTTTCGTAGCGCTGGGTTTTCAGCTTCTGCGCGGCTTGGTCTTGCATGCGAAGCTGCGCTTGTAGATCAGGGGAAGCCGCAACTTTCGCCGGCGCGGCACCGGTACCTTCGAGCCACGCTCCTACCGAGTTGTATTGCAGTTGCGCCTGATTGCGGACGAGAGCGCGATAAACCTCGCTGGATGTTACGTGGCCTTCGCCGTCCACTACGAATTCGGTGACCACGCTCAGCCGGTCCTGAGCTTCCAGCAGGGAAGTCTTGCCGGTCGAAAGCTCTTCCGGCAGCATGGGAAAATTTCGGACTCCGGCGTAAACCGTGGTGGTTTCTTTCGCCGCATGCTGGTCGATGGCGCTCTGCTTGGCGATGTAGGCATCCAGATCGGCAATTCCGACCAGAATTTTAACGTTGCCATTAGGCAAACGCTCGGCGACCTCGATTTGGTCCAGGTCTCGCGAAGTGTCGTTGTCGATGGACGACCACAACAACATTCGTAGATCGCGGATCTCCGGGCCAGCGTTGATTGCCGGAGGAGCGGCGCGAAGTTGGGCTAGCTGTTGCTGCACTGCGGGCGGGAAGTCGGGCTCAAAGCCGTGCTGCCGCATGATCTCTTTGGCGGCGGCTTGCAGATCGATGGGAGGATTGGGCATTAGCTCGTCGTCAGGATAGAAATGATAAGAAAACCCTTTCACCACAGAGTCACAGAGAAAAACAAAATCGGTAAAATCATTGCCGGCATGGGCCTTCGCCGCTTTCTGGTTTTCTCTGTGTCTCGGTGGCTCTGTGGTAAAGAATTTACGAACCCTGACTATTCCGTGACCACCGCTTTCACCAGGTTTCGCGGGCGGTCTACGTCGTATCCCTTCTTCGTAGCGACGTGATAAGCGAATAATTGAAGTGGAATCACTTCAATGATCGGCAGCAAGAGTTCCGGCGCTGCCGGGGCAAAGAAGACGTCGTCGGCGATTTCGCCTACCTCTTGATCGCCCTCGGTGGCAACCGTGATCACACGTCCGCGGCGGGATTTGACCTCCTTCATCACTTCGAGAGTTCGGCGGTAGCGCAATAAAGAATCCGGATCGCGGTGGTCGCAGGTGGCCAGCACGACGACCGGAAGGTGCTCATCCACCAGAGCATTCGGCCCATGTTTCAACTCTCCGGCGGGATAACCCTCAGCATGAGCATAGGAAATTTCCTTGAGCTTGAGCGCTCCTTCGCGCGCGATCGCGTAATGGACTCCTCGCCCCAGATACAAAAATTTCTCGGCCTCAAAATATTCTTTCGCGAACCGCTCGGCAAGTTCGTCCCAAATGCCGAGATTTTTGTCGATCGCTTCAGGAAGGCGCTGCAGGCGCTGCAAATAAGAGCGCGTCACCTCCGAAGTCATGCGCCCGCGCTTGCGCGCCAGAAATAATGCCATCAAATAAAGCACGGTGAGCTGAGTGGTGAAGCTTTTAGTTGCCGGAATCGAAAGCTCAGGCCCGGCTCCGGTGATTAACGCCGCGCTGGCTTCGCGGGGAATGGTCGCCTCGGCCACATTTGAGACCGCAATGGTTTTTACTCCGCGCGTTAAGGCCTCGCGCTGCGCGGCAATCGTATCCGCCGTCTCGCCGGATTGTGTGACCACCATCACGATCGGCTCGACGGCCGTATGGGTTGAGCGGTAGCAGTACTCGCTGGCGTATTCCACATCCACGGCGACGCCTGAGAGGTCTTCGATCATGATCTCGCCGGCCAGGCCGGCGTGGCGACTGGATCCGCTGGCCGCGATGATCAGCTTCTCGAAGGTCAGCAAGGCGCTGTCAATCGAGTGCAGCTCGCCGGGGAAAAGAATGTCGTTGTCCAGGTGCTGTTCAATGGTTTTCGCGATTGCCTGCGGCTGTTCGTAAATCTCCCGGCGCATGGCATGGGAAAAACCGCCGCTTGGATTGTGGTTGTGGGGCTCGTAGGAACTCATGTTTGGCTGCGGCTGAGGGTAAATCATTTGCCGCGCCGGGAGCAAACGTCAGCGAAAACAGGCAATGGTGCAGTTTCGGTGAGCTCGTTCTTCTTCGCGGCCTTTGCGGCCAAAAGCTTTAAAATCCGTTGCCTCGCCGCTCTTGAGAGACCGGAGCTCCGCCTGTTAAGATGCGCTGCACTCAAATTTTGGAGGACGGATGCGAAAGTGCTTCATCTTTGCTTTTATTGCCGGGCTCACCGCTATGGTTGCGGCGCAAGAGGCGCAACCGTCAACCCAGCCCACTATGCCCACGGCTTTTGGACAGGAGAAAAAGTCAGGGAACGCGGGTGCCGACGCCCTTCGCGACATGTTTGAGGCGAAGATTAAAGCCGAATGGGAGGCCATCCGGAACAGAGACAAGAAGGCCTACGGCGAGCTTTTGGCGGACGATTATCAGGGAGTTGAAATTGACGGTAAGGGTGAGCGCCCCAAAGAGCACGCCCTGAGAGAACTAGATACTCAAAACGTCTTCAGCTATACCCTCTGGGGTTTCAATATTATCCCGCTGGGGCCTGAGGGCGCTCCGGATGCTGCGCTCGTCACCTACGAATCGACCATGCAGTTCCCGCCCAAATCGGTGGTGCGTTTCTCAAGAGTCTATGTGAGCGAGCTTTGGCTGAAACGCAAAGTCGAATGGAAGCTAGTCCACTACCAGGAAACCCACGTCAAGTAGCTGATCGACCGCAGATTTGTTGCAACCGTGTCCGGTTCTTCGCCATCCCACCGATAGAGGAGAAAATCCATGAGAAAGTTATTGCTGGCTGTGCTGCTGTCGAGTAGCTTCTTGATCGCGCAGGATAATGGTCGTGTCAAGGATTCCAAAGGGGAGGTCACGGTGACAGGTTGCGTCAGCCGCGCCAGCGGCGACTACACGCTCATTAAACAGGACCCGGCGATGACCTACGAGCTGCAAGGCACGCACAAAATCAAGCTCAGCCACTACGTGGGGCAGCGCGTGGAGGTAACCGGAAGCACTTCGCCGAGCATGGCGACGAGTTCGGATGCGATGGCACGAACCGGCTCGCCCTCCCCGGTGACCTTTACCGTTTCATCGATCAAGACGCTGGATAAGAATTGTTCGGCGCGGGACGTGAATCGATAATCTGGTTTTGCAATGCCGGACGAGTCACTCCAAGTCTCACTCGCAATCCGGGGGCATGGCCTGAATCTCCGAACTGGAGTCACAAGGCTTTTTCTTCTTCTCCGGTTCGATCAGCGCGGGATGGTTGTAACGCAGAACCCACAAGCCCTCGTCATTGGTGAGGTAGATCAGGCCGTGGCCGGCATCCGGAAGTACGCTGGTGACTTTGTTGAAGGTTTCCAGCGTCTTTGGATTCTTGGGGTCGGTTAAGTCGAGCACGCGAACGGTCTCGGTGGGATGCGCGCTGCTGGTCAGGGTAGAGGGATTTTTCTCCGGAGCTTCGGCAATGGCCACCGAGGGGCTCACGATGTCCAGATTTCCCGACGTGGCCTGGTTCGATTCCGCAGCGCGCTTCAGCAGGCTGGGCTTTTCAGGCTTGCTCACGTCCACAACCATGAAGCCCTGCTTGCCGGCCTGCTGCACGTAAAGATACTGTTTGCCGTTCTCCTTCTGCAGCAGCATCTGGCTGCCCGTTGCCTGCGGCAAGGGTAAATGCGCAATTACCGTGGCGGGAACGTCGGTCGGTTTCGCCGCGGTTTGATCGCTCGCGCCCGCCAGCGCCGTTGATAAAACCAGAAGCAACCAGGAAAGCGCAACGATCCCTTGAGATTTCCTACGACGAGTCTCCATGATTCGCACCACTACTTCCCGGGCTTCTCCCACAATGTCACTCTCAAGGCACACTATACCACCGCAACCGCACGCTCTCCTTATTGCTGGGCAACCACTCCTACGCAACCATAGGAATTCAACGTTGTGCAGACCGCCCCTGACTGAAGCGGCACAAAAACATGATTGGTAACGGGATCCACCGAAATGCTATGTGCATTGGACCCGGTTGGCATGTTTACCAGCCACTGGTTGGTTTTGGCGTCAATCACGCCCATCTGTGCTGTGGGAAGCATGTCGCGCGCGGCCAGATAATATTTGTTGTCGCCGGGGTTATACCAAGTCTCGTCCACACCGCCAACGTTATTGATCTCAATGCAGTTGCTCAATGGTGGCGTTGAGCAATTGACGGGATTGCCGGGCGTGTAGGTGATGATGTACTCGTTGGGAGGAAACGCCTTGCCGTCATGGTCGGCGCAGCCGATCAGGAAATTGTTGCCCGGGCCATTGGTCACACTGGTCGGCATGCAGTTCGGCATCGGGATGCTATCGACCACCACAGGTCCGCAGGACACCCCGCCGCAAGTCGTGTCGGTCAACCTGGGATCGATGATATCGATGCTTCCGATGTTAATATTGCCCACCGAATTTTCATTTGAGAGCAGCAGGTGTCCGCTGTTCTGATCCCATACCATTCCGCCTAAACCGGCGGGAGCGATCGCGCCGCCACAACTGGTGTCGGTAAATGGGGGAGCCTGGCTGCAAAAAGCTCCAGTGCCTTGATCGAGGATGGGGCCATGATGACAGGGGATTGTGTAGGGAGTACCACTGGGGGTCGTGCCGAAGCCAGGGTAACCTACGGTACCGACCGCGTCAGCCGCTGATCCTGACACGCCGCTGAAGACGTGGGGATTCGACGGATCGGGGCAGGGGAACGTTGCCCCCACCGTGTCCACTGCAACGGTGTTTGTGAGCCCAACTCCTGAAGCCGCGCCTCCCACGCCGTCGTAATAGATTTGTCCCAGAATACAACTTGGGGGATTAAACGAACCGCCTACACTGGGATCCAACTGAATAGAGGGCGGCACGCCTGTGCCAGACCCTTGCAGAGGATAAGTTGCCGGGTCGAATCCCGGAGGATAAGGGCCATAAGCCAGGGTCGTGTCGATGGGCAGGCAGTGCTGCCGCTTCTGAGGATCCGCTGCGTTTCTCGCGACCACACCGGACATGTCAATGAAAGTGATGAAGGGGAAACCCGGATCGCCGTTAATCACCGCCAAAACGTTATGCACATTGTCGAACGACATTTCATCGGCGCGGTCGTCGCCGCAATCGGTAGCCGAACCGGCTTCGCCGTTCCAGGAGGCGATACAGCCGGAGATGCCTTGCGGACCATCGTAGTCCGCTCCAACGCCGGTGGGGATGGTGGCGAGTATTGTGGGTGGTGAGCCTGCGCCCAGGTTCATCGTGGTCAGATCGAAAACCGCCACGGAGGAATCGCCATTGCCTACGAATAAGGTATTGCCGTCTGCGCTGACCTCAAGGCCGTCAGGACCGGACATTGGGTTCACACCGTTGGCGCGCGACGCGCAGCACTGCGCGCCGGGGAAGCCACCAAAATTGCCGTTGGGACCAAAGCCCGTAATCAGGTGGAAGGTCGGTCCGCCTTCCCACGATAAATCAGTTCTGCAGCCATACCGGCTGAAGTTGCCAAACACATCCACGATGGGAGGAATGACTTCCACGTTCGCCGGAGGAGTGGAGCCAGGCTGCACAATCGTTGGGCATGGGCTGGCGCCGTTGCCCGCGCCTGCTACCGCATTCGATCCTTGAATGGAGAACACGGAGATATCCTGATTGGTGTCGATAACCTGCACGGCGACGCCGATACGATCTGAAATGTAGTCGAGATTATGCGTGCCCGCCAAACCACCGGAAGGGGGTCCGGTCAACCAGCTAATGTCGAAGGAGTTGAAAGGGCCGCCCGGTTCGCCAGTGCCGTTATGCTCGGGCACAGGAATGACGTTGATGACGGCGTAAGCGCCGTTGAGCGTGGTGCCGCACGTGGGACAATTCGGCGTTGTGCCGCAGCCGCTCAAGATCACAAACAACGCGGTGAGAAGAATAGTAAGAAGAATCCTCGGTCTCATTCGAACTCCCTCCTGCAATTTCCCTGCGGAGCCAGCCTCTGGCTGAGCCCCGGCATCTATGGAATTGTTAACTTCAAACCCGCAACCGCGTGCGAAAACTTGAACACCTAGAACCGGAACTGCAACTGCTGCAAGACCACGTAATAATTCTGCGGTACCGCGCCGATCGTGCTGGGATCTTTCAACTGATCAATCCCAAGATTCACCGAATACTTCACCCAATAATTGGGGAACCAGGTGACCCCCATCGTGAACTCGTCCGTGTGATAGTTGAAAGTGGGCACAAAACCCGGCGTGTAATAGCTCAAGAAGTTTGCACCCGGCTCCTTGGCCTGAATGCCCATGTAGCGGACGCCCACACCCCATGCGCCCCAGCCGCGCCCCTTGCCGCCCGGAGTATCGGGGCCAAAGAGCGGATGCTTGACGCGCGGGGTGCCATTCTCCGGCTGTTTTTCGCCGGTCAGCATATATGTGGCGGTGGCGTCCCAGGCCTTTGCGATGATCGAAGGCAGGCTCAGGAAGCCCAGCCCTCCCACCTGCTCGGAACCGACGTTATTGCGCGACATGTTGAGCTGATCGTATTCTCCGCGTATTGCAAGTTGCGATTTGATGTAGGTGAACTCGCCGTTGTAACGCTGGACCGGTCCATTGATGGCAAACTGGGGGAAGAAATTGTAAGCGGCATCGGTCAGGTTGCCGCTGAAGCTTTGATCCCCGGAAAGGCCGCGCGAACGCGCCCGGTCAATCGATCCGCCGAAAGCTAATTCCTTTAGCCATGTGCTCTTGGTTTTGCGCCAGGGATAGAAACGGAGACGGCCGATGACTTCGGCCTGATTCGTCGTGTTGGCAATCGCATAGCCCTTGCCATTGAAGGCTCCCAACCAGTACTGGATTACGCCACCGTGAATGTCGCCGTGAAGGGCGATTCCCGGGCTGCGATATGCCGAAGCCGCTGAGGGGTACAGCAGCGATTGAAAGCCGCGCTCTACGAAATCTAAGTTGGTTGCGCCGGTTCCGGCTTCCTGCGCGAACGGTACCTTGAACTGGCCGGCCTGGAATTGAAACTCGGGGCGGATCCTTACGTTGAGATAAACATCGCGCACGACCGAACCGCTGGTCGAGGCCGCGTCGGTGAGCAGTGCAAAATCGAAGTGTGAACCGTAACTACCCTGAAAGCCGAAGCGGGCCCGGCGCAGAATGAACGTGTCGGCGGGCGCGCCGTCGCCTTTGTAGGCGCGGTAGTCGTTATCGACGTAGCCGTAGGGACTGATGGTGAATTGTCCGTCGGCGCTGCGAATGAAAAAATGCTCGCCGTTCCATCCCGCGGTGAGCGGGGCGTCTTTCTTGGGAGCGGCGGCGGCGTTTTGCCCCAGGACCATGCTTCCGGGTTCGGCTTCGATGAGAACCGCGTTGCGCAGCATTGGGAAGTTCTCGCTGCGTGCGCTCACCGGCTGCTCGGGCACGGTAGGAGCGCCGGAAACGGGCCGCACTTGCGCCGCGCCGTTAGTGGCGGCAGGCTGTTTTTCGCCGGCCAGTTTTTCCACCAACGCCTTCAGTTCCTCAATGCTCTTCCGCTGAGCGGCGACTTCGCCGCGCAACTGGTTGACTTCTTCCTGGCTCGCAACGTTGGAAGCCGGGGCGGAAGTTTTTTCCGCGGGCTGTGAGCTTTGCGCATATGCGAGGGAAGCGGAAACAGTGAGAATGGCCAGTGCGAAGGAAGCCGTAAGAGAACGCATGCATTTCCCCTCTCGGAGTGACATGTAAGCAACAGCAAGGCCCCGGCGCGCACCGCGTAGCCAAGAACGCACCTCAGACGTTTTCAGTCGGGCACGGCAACTGCCTGGCTGATCTCAAAACAGATTTTCGTTAGAACACGTCTGATAAGCGGACCATTCCAGCCCGCTGGGTATAGCATCGTGCCAAGTTAGATGTCAAGAAATAATTAGAATCGGTTTCCAGGTGCTTCGTAAGTTAAGGTCCTTGGCCGCAAAACGCGATGAAAGAAACGGTGAGCCTGATGCTCGTTTGCGTAGGGGTGGAGTGCCCGCAACAACTCCTCTTCGACCGAAGCGAGAAAAATTTGAAAAACCACCGGCGTTACAAAAATATTTTCGCAAAAAATACCGTGCGATAATTATGTTGCTGATTGGCCCCGTAGCTCAGTTGGATAGAGCAGCGGTTTCCTAAACCGTTGGTCGGCGGTTCGACTCCGCCCGGGGCCTCCACGCACACTCTCTCGCGTAACCTGAAGCGCTTTTTGAATCTGCGGCGGCGTGCGAACGAGCGTGGCGTTGCCGGTGCAGCCTCGCAGTCTCAACCCTGTTGAAAACTCATTTGTGAGGGGCTTGACAAGCGGAGTATACTCGGTTCGTCTGATGGTCCACTTATCGGACCACTTGCAAAAATGCCCACGGCCCTTAAGCCCGAATTCGAATTTGTACGGCGTAGCCGTGTCTACGAAGAAGTCGCCAAACAAATTGAGCGGCTGATTCTAAAAAAACTTCAACCCGGCGACAAACTTCCCTCCGAGCGCGAATTGGCGGAACTGCTTCGCGTAAGCCGCGGCTCCATCCGCGATGCGATTCGGGGCCTTGAGTTGGTAGGCCTGGTCGAGCCACGCCAGGGAACGGGGACTATCGTTCGAGAGATTTCCATCGATTCCATCGCCAATCCGTTCGCTACAGCCCTTAAGCGGCGTAAAGAATTAGTGAGCGAATTGTTGGATTTCCGCAAGATGCTGGAACCGCCGCTGGCGGCGCGGGCCGCTATTCACGCGTCTCCCGACGAGATTGTAGAAATGGAAGATATTCTGCGGCGGCAAGAGGAAAGGCAGAATCAGGGAGATGCCGCCATTGCGGAAGATGCCGAGTTCCATTACAGCGTGGCTTTGGCCTCCGGCAATAGCGTCGTGCTGAAAGTGATCGACATCATTATGGATCTGCTGCGCGATACGCGAGCGCGTTCCTTGCAGGTGGAAGGCCGGTCGCAAAAGTCGCTTACCGGTCACCGTAGAATTTTGGCGGCCATCAAACGGAACGATGCCGAGGCTGCGAAAGCCGCGATGCGCCGCCATTTAGAAGATGTAGAAGAAATCGTGTTGAACAAATTCTAGCGGATATTTGATCTGGGGAACATGAGATTGACCGAACGGGGAAACGACATCGCAGGTTTGGCCGTCGCTTCTCACGACGATCAATCTCTTGGCGATCGATCTCACGACGGTCAAGAAAACCTCAGCAAGCTTTCTATGACGGAAGCCTCTCAATCTTCGACCGCGACCCTCACCCTCCGCGTTGCAGAAGCGCGCGTCGAGGACGTGGGCCACGCGATTGCGCGATTGGCGCCGGTGGATCTGCGGCGCATTGGCGCCCGCACCGGCGATGTGCTGAAGATTACCGGTGCGACGGTCGGCGTGGGACGCGCGGAACTTTCCGACGATGGGCACGAAGGCATGATCCAAATCGACGGCACCTGCCGCAGCAACTGCGGTGCAGGATTGCAGGAGCAGGTCACCGTCTGCGTGATCGAGCGCCAGGATGCCGTCGCCGTACGTTTTTCTCCGCTATGGATTGGCGCCGCGCCCGCGACTATTGCGCCCGATCGCATGCTGGAAGATTTAATCGACGTTCCGGTGATGACAGGTTCGGTCGTGCGCGTGCCCACGTTCGCCAAGGCGGTGAATTTCCAGGTTGTGCGCACCATTCCTTCCGGCGCGGTGGTCATTGGCAAGCGCACCGACATTCGCGTGGTGGAGGGCGATCAGACGGCGGCGCGGGCGCCCTCTGTCTCGTATGAAGACATTGGAGGCCTGGAGCGCGAAGTGGCTCGGGTTCGAGAAATTGTTGAACTGCCGCTTAAGTATTCGCGCATCTTCGAGAAACTGGGAATTCTTGCGCCCAAGGGCGTGCTGTTATATGGTCCGCCGGGCACGGGAAAAACTTTGTTAGCTCGTGCCGTCGCCGCCGAAAGCCGGGTTCACTTCATTCATCTCAACGGCCCAGAGATCATGCGCAAGTTCTACGGCGAGAGCGAAGCCAAGCTGCGCGAGGTGTTTGAAGAAGCGGCCCGCCACGCTCCCGCGATTTTGTTCATTGACGAGATTGACGCGGTTGCTCCGAAGCGAGCCGAAGTCACGGGAGAAGTGGAGAAGCGCGTGGTCGCTCAACTTCTCAGCTTGATGGATGGTTTTGTCGCGCGCGGCCAGGTGATCGTGATCGGCGCGACTAACATTCCCGAAGTTCTCGATCCGGCGCTGCGGCGTCCCGGCCGCTTCGATCGCGAAATTGAAATTGGAGTTCCCAATAATCAGGCTCGGCTGCAAATCCTCAGAATCCATACGCGGGCGATGCCGCTTGCGGCGGACGTCGATCTGCGCGAAATTGCCGAGCACTCTCATGGCTTCGTCGGAGCCGATCTCGAAGCGTTGTGCCAGGAAGTTGGCATGAACGCTTTGCGCGGCTTTTTATCGGCCTTCCCCCTGGAATGCGACGGAGCCACGTCCGCTCAACTCGACGCGCTGCAGGTGACGCGCGAAGATTTTCTCGCCGGCCTGAAAGAAGTGGAACCCAGCGCCACGCGGGAATTTTTCATAGAGAAGAGCGGATCAAATTTTGCTTCGCTGGCCGGGCTTGAAGATGTGAAGAGAATTCTCGATACCGTGATCGAGCATTCGCACGTTCACGACGAGTTATACGAGCAGGTCGGATTAACGCCGCCGCGCGGAATTCTGCTGGCCGGCCCATCAGGCACAGGGAAGACTGCGATGGCGCGAGCGCTAGCGGGCGAAAAACAGATTCCGCTCATCGCAATCGATGGTCCGCAACTTTATTCAAAGTGGCTTGGGGAATCCGAGCGCGCGCTGCGCGAAGTATTCAAGAAGGCTCGACGAGCCGCGCCCTGCATCCTGTTCTTCGATACGATCGATGCAATCGCTCCCAAGTTTGCCGCAGATCACTTCGGCACCGATATTTATCAGCGAATCCTCAGCCAGCTTTTGCGCGAGATCGATAATCTGCGCGATGTGAAGGGCGTGATTCTGCTGGCGGCGACAAATCGTCCGGAGAGAATCGAGCCTGCACTTTTACGAAGCGGGCGCTTCGATTACATCCTGCCGTTTGCGAAGCCGAACGCCGCCGATCGCGCTGAGATTATGCGCCTGTGCTGCCGCCGTGTTCCGCTGGCTCCAGATGTCGATTTCGAAGATTTCGCCGCCCGCACCGATGGCTTGACGGGCGCCGATATTGAAACTCTATGCAAGAAAGCGACGCTCACTGCGATCTCCGAGTTTCAGGACGGGAGTCGGGGCGCGCCGCTGGTCGTGCTGCGAAATGATTTTCTTTCGATTGTCGAATCCGATCGTGGCAGTGCAAAGCAATTGAAAGCGGTAAACGTTTTGAGCAGCGGCGGGGATTTATCTCCCGACGCAACAAACAACAGTTAGCGACAGCAATTTGCGAGGACCGATTATGAGTTACACAGAACTCACCGTTTGGACGCGCGGCATCATCATGGACAAGGAAGGCCGCGACATCGTGAACTCCATCTCTGCCTCCGCCCGTATTGAGGGCAAGTACGCGCAGGCGATGGAGAATTACGTCGACAATCCCGACCGAACCAACTGCCCCACGCGAAAATATTGCCGCGTGAGCGATACCATTCTTGAAAACGAACTCACCTACGAAAACGAACATCCCAACATCGTTGTGCTGGTTGAAGGAACGATGGTGAAGGGTTGGGATTACATGCGCGGCATGCCGCCGGGCGGAACGCTGGTGATCAACACGCACTACACGCCGGATTACATGCTTCGCTTCGTTCCCGGCGTAGAGCGATTGGCGCAACTGGTTTGCGTCGATGCCGCAAAGATCGCTGATCACAAGTGGCTTTACTACCGGCTCGGCGAACTCGGTCTCGATCGTCTTTCGACCGAAGGCGCGGCCGAGCGCAATAAATTAATCGCACCTGACATTGCCGCTCCGCTGATTGCGGCAGTGGTCAAGACCACGGGCATCGTGAAGATGAAAACTATCGAGCCCATGATCGCCAACAAGCACGCCTTCCAGGTCGCGCTTGAAGAGATGCATATTATGCCGCTGAATCCAGTGGCCGTGTAGGAGACGCGGTGTAGAAGACGCCGTGTAGAAGAGAAGAGAGGACTCATGTCGACAAAAAATACGCATATTCCCGAATGGCTTACCGTACCGTTCGCCGGCATCACGCCAGCGCCCTCGCAGGAAAAAGGGCAAGATCTGTTTCCTACCGGCAACTGGCGCTCGATACGGCCGGTTTACCGCGACAAGTTGCCCCCGTGCAACAACGCATGCGGCACCAACGAAAAAATTCAGGGCTACCTCGACCTGGTAAAGCGCGGCAAGTATCTGGACGCCTACGCGCTCATCAAGGAAGACATGCCGTTTCCCTCGGTCACAGGACGCGTGTGCTACCACCCATGCGAACAAGCCTGCAACCGTGGAAAATACGACGAAGCCATTTCAATTCGTGCGGTCGAGCGCTTTCTCGGCGATCTCGGACAGGCGCTGACCAATGACGTGGTCAAGCCGGGCAAGTCGAACGGCAAGAAGGTCGCCGTGGTTGGCTCCGGTCCCGCGGGCCATAGCGCCGCCTATCAACTTGCGCGCATGGGCTACAAGGTCACGATCCTCGAGAAATCGCCGAAGGCTGGCGGATTGAATCGCGGCGGTATTCCTGACTGGGTTCTTCCGCAGAACATTCTTGATCGCGAGATCGAGCGCCTCGAGCAGCTCGGAATCACCATCAAGACCAATTGCGAAGTCGGCAAAGACGTCACCTGGGACGATCTGAAGAAAGATTACGATGCCTGCGTACTGGCTGTCGGCTTAATCGAACCCAACAGCGTTCGCGCCGAAGGCGAAGACAAAGCCGGAGTAATTTACGGCCTGCCGTTCCTGCGCGACATTGGCATGGGAGCTTCAAAAGTAAAGCTGGGAGCGCGCGTGGCGGTGATCGGCGGCGGCAATACCGCCATCGATTGCGCTCGTGAAGCCCTGCGGCAAGGCGCTGCCGAAGTGACCATGATCACGGTCGAAGGCGACGCCAAGGAAATGCCCGCCTCGCCCGAAGATCTGCACGACATGCTGGAAGAGGGCGTCGAATTGATGCATGGCCGCTCGGTGACCGCGGTTCTGGGGAACGGAAAAGTCGAAGCTCTGCAACTGCACAAAGCGAAGTTCTCGGGAGCCGTCAACGCTTCACCGATCACGGTGGATCGCGAAACCGCGCCTGAGAAATTTAAGGTCGATAACGTCATCATCGCCATCGGACAACGTGCATCGCTGAACTGGCTGCCCGCTGAATTCAAGAACGAGCGCGGCACCATCAAAATGGATAAGTTCGGCCGCCTCGGCGACACGAACTTCTTCGCCGCCGGCGACATCGCGCAGGTTGGCTCTGGCCAGCCGCTGATGGTGGTCAACGCCGTGGGCGATGGCAAACGCGTCGCCTTCAACATGGATAAAGTCATGCGCGGCGAGGCCTTGCAGCCCCGCACGATTCCGGTCGACGTAATCTTCGACTTGAATCGCATGAACATGACCTACTTCCCGCACTTCCCGCGCGTGCAGCAGGAAATGCTTCCGACGAAGACACGAACCAAAACACAGGATGAAGTGATTCAGGCCTTCACAGAAGAACAGGCTGTCGAAGAGGCCAATCGCTGCTTCAGTTGCGGAACCTGCAACGCTTGCGACAACTGTTATCTGGTTTGTCCCGAGCCTTGCATCGCGCGTCCTGAGCGGTCGAATGGGCTTTATAAAATCCTCGTCGACTATTGCAAAGGATGCCGCGTCTGCATCGAAGAGTGCCCAACGGGATGCCTTGAGGGCGTGCCTGAACTCGACTTTGATACCGGCGTAGTCCGCATGGATACGGCCTTCGCCATCTCTCCTGGATTGCACGGGCGGCAGGCGGAACAACTGAAGAATCTTGGCGAGCGCGCGCCGAAAAATATTTAACGACGGCAACAGAAACGATTTGCGAATCGAGAATGTGCGGAGCGAATTATGGCAACAGCAACTCAAGCAAAAAAACGGATGGTTCGAATTAACGGCTGCGTCTCCGCGGCGCAGGCGGCAAAATACGCGGATGTGGACGTCATTGCGGCGTATCCCATCCGCCCCTACACGGCGACCATGATGGCGCTGGCGCAAATGGTGGCCAACGGTGAACTCGACGCCGAGTACATTGTGGCCGACAGCGAACACTCGCAACTCAGCATCGCGCACGGCGCATCCTCGAGCGGCGCGCGCGTTTTCACCGGAAGCTCTGGGGTTGGCGTGCAGTTCGCGTATGAACTGTATTCGCCGATCTCCGGCAGCCGCATGCCGGTGCAAATGATGATCGCAGACCGCACGCTCGACCCTCCGGGCGATTTCGGTTCCGAGCACACCGACGCTCTTTCCACCCGTGATATGGGATGGATCATGGGTTGGTCGTGCGATGCGCAGGAAGCGTTCGATAATCACCTGATCGCCTACCGCATCGGCGAAGATCCGCGAGTGCTTCTGCCGCAGATGGTTTGCCAGGATGGATTCTTCGTCTCGCACATTACTGGGGACGTGGAACTGCCAGATATGGGGCAGGTGAAGGAATTTCTGCCGCCTTACAAGCATCCGTATCCGCTCGATCCGCGGCACCCGGTATCGCACGGCCCGCAGATCATGCCTGAGCAAGGCCCTCCCCTACAGCTTGAACGGGCCCGCGCCATGGAAGCTTCCATGGCGGTGATCGAAGAAGTGCACGAAGAGTTCGCCAGAATCTTCGGCCGCAAGTACGATGCGTGGCTGGAAGAATACATGACCGATGACGCCGATGTGGTCTTCTTCCTGCAAGGCGCGCATGCGGTGACGGCGCGGTTTGCGATTCAGCACATGCGCGAGCGGGGATTGAAGGTCGGCTTGGTTCGCCTGCGAACCATCCGTCCGTATCCAACTGAGCGCGTGCGCGAATCACTCAGCAAGTTCAAAGTTGTCGGAGTGATTGAAACCAATATGGCTCTAGGCAGCGTGAGCAGCGGCGGCGCGCTTTATGCCGAAGCTGCTGCGGCGCTGTATGAAAGCAAAGACCGCCCGCTGGTGCTCTCATTCATGGCGGGCATGGGCGGCGAGGCCATCGTGCTAAAAGAATTTTATTGGATGACCGAGAAAATGCTGGATGCGCAACGCCGCGGTAAGATTGAGAAGCGCACCCACTGGGTAGGATTCGAGCACTAAATTTTGCAATCGCGGAGTTCGCGTCCGCACAAACGCATTGATATTGCAACGGGGCTTCGGCCCTGGGAGGAATCGATATGGCAACCATTGAAGTACAACGGCAAATACTGCCAATCCTGAACAGCCCAAACCAGGGCGCGCGTTTCTACAACCCGGAATTGCCGCAATCGGAACCGTTCGTTCCCGGCCACCGAACCTGCGCCGGTTGCGGACCTTCCATCCAATACCGCATGACCAGCAAAGCCGCGGGCGACAACACCATTCTCGTTGGCCCTACCGGCTGCATGTACGTGGCGAACAGTTCGTACCTCTGCACGCCCTACAACGTGCCGTGGGCGCATACTCAGATCGGCAGCGCGGGCAGCTTTACCGCCGGCGTGGCTGCAGCGTATGAAGCCATGATCCGCAAAGGGAAGTGGCAGGGAAAATTCCCGAACATTATTTGCGAAGCCGGCGACGGCAGCGCTTCTGATATCGGCCTCGCCTCGATCTCAGGCGCGCTGTATCGTAACCACGATTGCCTGATCATCTGCTACGACAACGAGCAGTATGCCAACACCGGCATTCAGGCTTCTTCTCGTACACCGTATGGCGGCATGACCACGTTCTCGCCTCCGGGCCCGGAAGTTCCGGAAGGGAAGAAGCTTTACCCGAAAGATCTCGCACGCATGATGGCCGCCGGCCATCCGCACTGCTATGTGGCGACCGCGAGCGTCGGTTATCCCATCGACCTCATGAATAAAGTTCGCAAGGGACTGAACCACAAAGGCGCGGCCTACCTGATGATCTACACGCCCTGCCAGAAAGGTTTTGTCTACGAGACGCCGCGCTCCATCGATCTGGGCCGACTGGTGGTCGAATGCGGGCTCTATCCCATGTGGGAGTGGAATCCGGAGAAGCGCGAGTTCGATTACAGCTTCCGTCCGGCGAGCATGCGTCCCGTTTCCGAATACCTGAAGTTGCAGGGACGCTTCGGGCATCTGCACGCCGAGCACATTGCGAACCTGCAAAAATTCGCCAATGAGCAGTGGAAGATGATGGGCGTCCAGTTGCCGGAAGCTCTGCTCCACGCCTCGGACGCGAAAAATCTTGTGAACATGGCCGCTGCATCAGAAGCCGCAGCCGTGGCGGAGACTGTATGAACACGAAAACAAGTGCTCCCTTTAACCCTGTCGAGTCCGAACCCGAGGTCGAGCCTGAGGGCCAGGAAAGTTACATCGTCACCGAAGGCAAGAAGCGCGGCGCAACGCGCGACGTGCGGGAGGCTGCGGCCTACGACCGCTTCTTCACCGTGCTGCGAGTGCATCCCGGCGACGCGATTCTCACCGACAACTGGCATACCAACGAGGTGCTCAACCACGCCCGCAATAATTTTGAGGGCGTGACCTTCGCCATGCGAACGCTGGAGGCTTGGGGCGCGATGATCGAAAACGATAACCGCGCCTACTACACCGCCGGCGGCCGCATCTGGATGATGGATCTCGAGCCCTCGGAGGGTAAGAAGCCGCGGCTGCCGGGCACCGGCCCTGCCGCGAAGAAGTAGCCGGTTTGCGCCGCATCCTGCTGATCGACGACACGCCGGAGATCGCCGAGTTGCTCACCTTCTCGCTGCGGGACCTCGGATTCGAGGTCTCCGCATCGGGCTATACGGCGATGGTCAACGAACTCATCGATGAGCAGCGAGCCGAAGCGGTAGTGCTGGATTGCACCAGCTATGAGATGAGCGAAGCGCTCTTCGATTCGATTCGTCATTATTCCGGTCACGAGCAATTACCCATCGTGATCGTCAGTGATACGCCCGAGGAAGCCGATTCCAGCCTGCGTTCGCGGAAAGCGGAAAACGTCCTGCTGATTCCGAAACCGTTTACTGGCTCACAAATCGGGCGTGCGCTCACGCAATTGCTGCAATAGCGTCTTCGTAACAGGATATGCCTTCAGGCATATCGCAAAGCGCATCACAACAAACGCGCCTTCAGGCGCAGAATCCTGATTATGCCGCTTTGGAACCTCGATAACTGGCAGTACGTCGAACGCGAAACCGTTACCGACCCCAAGGGCCGGAAGTGGACGGTCGCGCTGATGGATGTTCTCGGCCAGCAGGGCGACCCAGACATGCCTGACAAGTTGCTCGAAATCCAATACTCGTCGGGGCGCTATTTCACGCTGGTGTACGCCGACGGAGGAGCGCTCCAGCGCGAGCGAGGCTACGCGAACCTGGAAGATGCCACGAATGCGTATCGAAACTTGTTGGTAGAAGTGATCGACGGAACGGTCGATCCGTCGCAGCCTGTTTTTCGGCAAGATCTGGAAGATTAAACTGCTGTGTTTTTAAGTCTGTCATCCTGAGCGTAGTGCGTGCTTCGCGAAGCGAAGCATTCACGCAGTCGAAGGACCCCTACACTGCATCGATCGCCGACGCCACGTCGGGGAGTTCGCACCACAGCACCCGCGAACCCTTCTACCGTCCCGGATCCAAGTCCCTCATAATCACGTGCAGCACCTGCCCCGTACGCTTGGCATCACTCTGGGAGACCGTTCCTTGCGGCACGCTGTCGCCTTCGGCATTCATGCGATCGCGATAGGTTCGCGCAATCGCCGGCAGCCGCGCGCATCCGCTGCGGATTAAACCTGCCTTCTCAGCTACGGCGAGCCGAGTATCGAACGACCAATCAGAAATCTTTTCCGCCGGGGCTCCCGTTTCCACCAGCGCGGCCAAGCCTTTGTGTTCGAGCGCATCGGTAACAATGGCTTCAAGAATTCCAGACGAGGTCACCAGCGCCAGGTCATAATCCCCTTGTTCGAGCGCGCTGCGGCTGTCGGCATACGCCCGCTCCAGCACAGGACGAATCTCAGGATTGTGAACGAATTCAAAGCGCCGCGGAGGCGGTGCCGTAGTCGACGCGGAAACGATTGCGCCGTCGTTGGTTTGCGTGAGCGACGCGACGGCCTGTCCAAGCACGCCAAGAAGCTGCTGAACAATCTCCGCAGGCGCCGCGCCTTGCGCTGCGTTGCCGTCTGCAGAGCGCATCAAAAATGCCCCACTGAACGACCGAGCCAGCCAATGGGCTTTGCTGCCTCCGGATAGCTGGTTGATCGTGACGCCGCAATCCTCCTGCCAGCGCCGGGTCGCGGTCATAGCCACTGCGTCGGTGGGGTCGGCGGCCAGCGTGTCGCGAAGCTGCTGGCCACGTTTGATCAGGCCATCCAGATGCGACAGATAGGTGTCAATCTGCGCTCTAAGGCTTTCATCCATAGTTTGCATATGCTTGCCAATGGGCTCTGCACGCGCCTTCCGCGATGAGGAGATACCCTCTTGACACTCGGCTGGAAGAGTGGTACATTCCGACGCGCAAGTGGTTCGATAACCAGACCAATATACTACAAATTTTCCTTGGTCTGGTGACGGTCTTATGCAAGTCTAATGCTCCGTGATGAGACAGGACCTATGACTGGATCTTCGAATTCTCAGGCTTCCCTTACCCCAAACTCCCTGATTCACACCTCACGCATTCCCAACCGCTGGATTCAGCTCGTTGCAGGCATTGTCGCGATGATGGCGATCGCAAACCTGCAATACGCCTGGACCCTGTTTACAAAACCGATTCAGGCGCATTTGCACGTGTCGCTGCAGGCCGTGCAGGTAACGTTTTTCATCTTCGTTGCCTTGGAGACCTGGCTCGTGCCCTTTGAAGGGGCACTGGTCGATTGGATCGGTCCCAGATTCATGCTGGGGATTGGCTCCGTGTTGGTCGGACTCGGCTGGATCTGCTCCGGCCGCGCCGAGACGATCAACGCCCTTTACTTCTGGTACGGAGTGGGCGGCGTCGGAGCCGGCGTGGTCTACGGCGGCGCAATAGGAAACGCGTTGAAGTGGTTCCCCGACCACCGCGGTCTTTGCGTCGGCTTAACTGCCGCCGCATTCGGCATTGGAACCGCGACCACTATCGCTCCCATCGCCAACATGCTGAAATCGTCCGGTTATCAGCACACGTTTATCGTGTGGGGATGTATCCAGGGCGTGGTGGTTCTAGCTTCGTCGCTCTTCATGGCCAAGCCGCCGGTGGGATGGACGCCGCCGGACTGGAAGGCGAAGGAAGCCAAGATCAAAGCGAAGATCAACACCTCGGCGGTGGAAATGACGCCGTGGCAGATGCTGGCCCAGCCCTCGTTCTACGTCATTTACTTGATGATGACGATGCTGGCGTTTGGCGGCTTGGTGGTGACAGCGCAACTCAATCCCATGGCCGCCTCCTACCACGTCGACAAAGTTGTTGTTGCCTGGGGCATGACGGCCCTGGTACTGGCGATTACCGTGGATCGAATCTTGAACGGGCTGACGCGCCCGTTCTGGGGATGGGTGTCAGATCACATTGGACGCGAGAATGCGATCTTTATCTCATTTGTTTTGGAAGCCGTCGCGGTTTATGCGCTGCTCCAACTGATGGATCGGCCAGTATGGTTCGTGGCGTTGTCCGGTCTTTGCTTCTTTGCCTGGGGCAACATTTTCTCGTTGTTCCCGTCGATTACCGGCGACCTTTACGGGAATAAATGGGCGACCACCAATTACGGAATCGTTTACACGGCGAAGGGATTGGCTGCTGCGTTTGCGGGTCCCGGCGCGGCATGGCTATTTGCGAAGACCGGTTCGTGGACGAAGGTCTTCTGGGCCATGATCGTATGCGATCTGATTGCCGCGTTTATGGCTCTGTTGTGGCTGAAGCCGCTGGCGAGACGAGCCGTGCAGAAGTCGAATGCCGCGCTCGCATCCAGCAGCAGCGGCAGGCTGCCGGAGCCGGTGAAAGCCAGAGGCGTGGCATAACCTACAGGTGGTTTCGGTTTCGGGTATGATTGCGGGTGGCTCGACTTCGGTCAGCCCCCCTTACTTTTTGCGTTTTCTGCAGGATAGGGCCGCCGGCGTCGACGTTTCTACGATGCAGCGATCGCAGGTTACTTTCGAGTGACCTTCGCCTATGGCTCAGAGCTAAACTTAGCCGCCTGTGCTATACTTGAAATCAACGCTACTGCCACGGTTTGCTCGTGACGCGGTGACCCTGTTGGGTCAGATTCATCTCCGCTTTTCCTGCCCGCCGTTTATTCAGCGTCAATCTAAAAACATACGAGCGGCATGAATTCGCGATACGTGTATCAAGTTCCATTCAAGCCTCTCCAGAAAGAAAATTACGAATGACAAGTTTCACGGAACTACCGTTATCTTCTGCCTTACAGCAGAGGCTGGCGACAGCTCAATTTATTACCCCTACGCCCATCCAGGCGCAGGCCATACCCCATGCCCTTGAGGGCAAAGACGTGTTGGCTACGGCGCAGACCGGAACCGGCAAGACGCTGGCGTTTCTGATCCCGGTGATCGAGATGCTGCAGCGCGAACCATCGCAGAAAGCCCGCGTGCTGGTGTTGCTGCCCACGCGCGAACTGGCGATTCAAGTCAACGAAGAGTACGAAAAGCTGCGCGGAAGGGAATTGTCCAAGGCTGCGCTGGTCATCGGAGGCGTCTCCGAGAAAAATCAGATTCAGGCGGTACGCAGCGGTTCCAGCCTGGTGATTGCAACTCCCGGCCGTTTACAGGACTTCATTACTCGCCGGTTGATCGACCTGCGGGATATCAAGATTCTCGTGCTCGACGAAGCCGACCGCATGCTCGACATGGGCTTTTTGCCCGCAATTCGCCGCATTCTGGCAATTCTGCCGCAACGCCGGCAAACCCTTTGCTTCTCAGCCACGATGGAGCAATCCGTTGCTGGCTTGGTAAACGATGCCATGCGCCAGCCGGTTCGCATCGCCATTGGTTCGGTGCTTAAGCCAGTCGAGAGCGTCAGGCTGCAGGCATATGAAGTTCGTCCGGCAGAAAAGCCGGATGTTTTGCGGCAATTGCTTTACGCTGAAAAAGGTCAGACGCTGATCTTCGCCCGCACCAAGCGCGGCACCGAGCGGCTGGCGAAGGAACTGGTGCGGGAAGGTTTTTCCGCGGCCATGATTCATGGCGACCGTTCGCAGTCGCAGCGCAACGGAGCCCTCAGCGGCTTCCAGGACGGAAAGTTCCAGGTACTGGTTGCCACAGACGTGGCTGCGCGCGGTTTGCATATCGACGATGTGGCCCACGTAATCAACTACGACCTGCCCAAGATGGCGGAGGATTTTATCCACCGCGTAGGACGGACAGGACGTGCTGGATCGGAAGGTTTGGCGACAAGCCTGGTATCCGGCGGGGAAGTCATTGAACTCCGGCATATCGAGCGTGCCTTGAAGTTGAAGATCGAACGCAAGCAGATCGATTGGGCCAATGCTGGAAGGTCGGAACACGTGGTGGAAAACACGTTGGCCAGTAGGACGCTGACCAGGTTGCCGGGCGAAGTATTCGCATAGCCTCAAGGGTATTTGAAGCAGAGAAAGACAAAGGGCGCATCCAGAAGATGCGCCCTTTGTGTTGCGATCTGAGTTGCATTATGAATGCTTACGGTGTCGCTTTACGATTCATCTACTCCCGGGCTAGGTTCGCGGGGAATGCTCGAAATATCGCGGTCGTCATCGGTTTGAAACAGAGCGGCCTGCTCGGCGGCATGGCGCTGTAGTTCGTCCAAGTCTAGCTCGCTGGAAGCGTTCGAGCTTCCGGGTTCGTCTTTACGTTGAATGCGGCGTTCCGCTTTATCGCGCTGTTTCTGCTGCCGCGTGTGTTCTTTCTGGCGCTTGGTGAAACTCGATCGACCTCTTCCTGGCATACTGCCCTCCATCGTCAATTTTCGCAATAGCGATACTGCCATGCGCTTCAGTCAGACTCGTGGCTAGGCCGAGTTGACTGGTCGTGCTCTGAATTCATCGGTGAAACCGGCTACCAGCGCGGTTCCCGGGGTTGTCGGGCGTGTCCCTGGTAGTCGTCACGGCTCCCGCCTCCGCCACCGCCGCCAAAGCGCTTGCCCCCACCCCCTCCGCCGCCGCGCGGCGAATCGGTTTTAGGCTTAGCCTCATTGATTTTCAACGCGCGGCCGCCCAGGTCGCTGCCATTCAATGCCGCCACGGCTTTATCCGCTTCGCCCGCATTCGTCATTTCGACAAAGGCGAAGCCGCGGGCGCGCCCGGTTTCGCGATCAGTAACGATGCTGACCTTCTCAACTGCGCCGTGCGCCTCGAACAATCCGCGCAGCTCGGGTTCGGTGGTGCTGTGAGGCAAATTGCCAACGTACAGGTTTTTCATGAGAGTTCTCTTTCTTTAGATGCAACTGGTTGTGGTGCGCCGCAACGAGCAGGGCGGGAAACGTCAGGCGGTCTTCTCGTCCTTGGAACTGCCACCGGCTGCGGGCGCCACAAGATTTTTTTCAGCCAGGGTTTTTAACATCGCCTTGGTGGTGATGCGGCGGCTGATTTTTTGCCTGCGCCGCCGGTTAAATCGCGCTTTGTCGCCATTGACTCCAGACATACGGTATCTCCTGTTTTCGTACGGGCTATGACGGAATCGCCGGTTGCAGCGATCTACCTGGCGCTTGTCTGAAAACTATGGCATTAGGCGCAAGCAGCTGGATTCCAGAGGGTTTCCAGATTGACACGTCAGTCGCCTTTCAAGGGAATTTCTCAATCGCGAAGGCGCAACGTGCTGTTTTGGGGTCTTCGAGGTTAAGGTCTTTAGTATACGCTGCATTCGTGCTTTCCGGTAAGTTTTGCGCGTCGAGACAATCGGACGATTTGTTCTTCTTCGCGTCCTTTGCGGAACCTTCGCGCACTTCGCGGTCAAGAGCTTTTAAAGCCTTTGGCCGCCAAGTTCGCCAAGGTTTCGCAAAGTTCGCCAAGGATGAGCGGGGAAGGCTCCAACGACCGCGCTCTCCTTCAAAAAACTATAGTAGAGTGCATGGTTATGTTCGCCATGAGAGCCTGCGCCACTACGTTCTTCGTGACCGCTGCACTCTTGTCCTCGAGCGCCCAACTCATCAATTCTCCGCATGCGCCGGTCATAACCCCGGGAAAGTTTACTGATATAACGGCCGCCGCAGGGGTGCGCTTCCAACATGTCGCGCCGCATACCTCGCGAAAATATCTGATCGAGACCATGGCTCCGGGCGTGGCTCTGTTCGATTTCGATAACGACGGCCGCCTCGATATCTTCGTCACCAACGGCGCTCCGATCAGCGACCCGACGCCCAAAGGAACGATTCCGCAGAAGACCGGGCCCGAGTATTGGAATCGCCTCTATCATCAGAAGTCCGACGGAACCTTCGAAGATGTAACCGAAAAAGCCGGATTGCAGGGCGCTGGCTATGGCATGGGAGTCGCGGTCGGTGACTACGACAATGACGGTTACGAAGATTTGTTTGTAACCGCATACGGCGGCAATCGCCTCTATCGCAATAACGGCAATGGAACTTTCACTGATGTGACGCAATCCGCAGGTGTTGCCGGCAGCGGTTGGTCAACCAGCGCCGCATGGGTCGACCTCGATAACGACGGCCTGCTCGATCTCGTTGTTGTGCGATATATCGAATGGGATTTCTCTGACATCCGGTGTGGGCCGCCGCCGCCCGGTCTGCGCGTTTACTGCCATCCAGATGTGTTTCCGCCGATCAGCCTTCTCGCTTACCACAACGATGGCAACGGCCACTTCACCGAAGTCGCGCAAAAAGTCGGCCTGTCAAAGCCGGCCAAGGGATTGGGTATCGCGCTCGCCGACTGTGATCGCGACGGCCACATCGACATCTACATCGCCAACGATTCCTGGCCCGAATTTCTTTTTCATAACAAAGGTAATGGCACTTTTGAAGAAGTGGGCCTGAGTGCGGAAGCTGCGCTGGATGGCGATGGCCGCACCTTTGCCGGCATGGGTGTGGATCTTGCCGATTACAACAATGACGGTTTCCCGGATTTGATCGTCGACGATCTTGCGAACCAAATGTATGCCCTCTACCTGAACAACCGCGACGGCACGTTTAACTACGTGAGTTATGCGACCGGACTCACACGCATGACGCTTTTACATTCCGGCTGGGGCCTGCGTTTTCTCGATTATGACAATGACGGCTGGAAAGATATTTTGATCGCGCAGGGCCACGACCTCGATACGATTGAGAAGACGAATCCGCAACTGCATTACCGCGAACCTATGATGCTGCTGCGGAATACCGGCAAAGGCTTTGTCGATGTCTCCGCCGATTCTGGTCCGGTTTTTCACGAGGCGTGGGTCGGGCGCGGCCTCGCTATCGGAGATATCGACAACGACGGACGCATCGATGCCGTGGTCGCCACGAACGGCGGGCCGCTGCACATTATTCATAACGAAACCCCGACGGCCAATCACTGGCTGACGTTGAAATTAGTCGGGCATCGCAGCAATCGCGACGGCATTGGCGCCGAGGTAAAGCTCACGACCGCCAAGGGCTCGCAGTGGGCTACCGCGACCACAGCCTCCAGCTATCTTTCGTCGAGCGACAAGCGAGTGCATTTCGGTCTGGGATCGGAAGCCAGCGCGGAATCGATTGAGATTCGTTGGCCCAGCGGAATTATTCAAACGCTAAAGAGTGTGCGGGGCGATCAAATACTGCAAGTGGATGAACCTTCCGGTTCCAATATCTCGAAAGGTCCTGCGCAGCCTTAGGTAGGGAAGTATCGCCGAAAGATTCACGGTTGCGACGGGCTCACGCTGCTTTGGCTCGTGCTCTTGCACAAGAGCAGGCAAAGAACTAAAACGCCCCCAGCCGCGCCGCCGCCAATCTCAAGCCACTTGGCGTTCATGCCAGTCCCGGCCGATCCGGGCCGGGCAGCGGCGCCGCAGGAAGTCGCTTCAATTCGCGTTGCTTGCTCGCCCTCATGTACAGAAGCCGACTGCGACGAGGTGCTGTTCGCAGACGCTTTTCGCAAGCCGTCCTGCGTGATATTCACGTCGTTTTTCAGCGCCGCAACCCGAACCGTTCCGGTAGTATCGGTCACGTCGAATTGCGTGCGCTCGTTCGAGACGGGGTCGACTCGAATGCAATTCACGTGCACTGTCATCATCGTCGACGTGCCTACAGATACGCTTCCATGCTCCAGGCCAAGCGATGTCCCCTCAAACTTCACGATCGATTCCGGGCGAATTAGAACAGCAGATCCCGTTGCGTCCAGCTCGGCGACGAATCCAGGCTTGGTCTCCAGCACTTCCCCAGGAAAGATGGAAATCGAATCGGCCACTTCAGCGCCATTCACCCAAACTCCTCCCTTACTGTGCACGACGGCCGACGGCGCGTCCTGGGCCATCAGCGAGAACGGAAAGAGCACGACCAACATCCACGATATGAAAATGCGCAAAAAAACACACATAGGCCCTTGGGAAATTTCCCTATGAATCCAGTAAAGATGGTAACGGCCAGAAACTCGATGGTCTATTGGCTCTCTGGATGCGCGCCAGACAAGCACTTTGGAGCCTCTCACTTGCCATACCGCGGGCGCTCGATCTCCGGTATTCTTGCGGCACGACGTTGCAAAGAGTAGCCGATCCGACATGCAGGCAGATCCAACCCAAAATCCGGTCATTGAATTCCGTGATGTCTCATACGTTCTTCCGAATGGCGAGACGCTGCTTAGCGGATTGAACCTTCGCGTGGAACGCGGTGAGACTCTGGTACTGCTGGGACGCAGCGGTTCGGGCAAGACCACAACCCTGAAGTTGATCAACCGGCTGTTGACGCCCGCTGGTGGTGATGTCCTGGTGAATGGAAAGTCCACGGCCAAAAGCGACGTGATTCGCCTGCGCCGCAGCATCGGCTATGTCATTCAGGATGTCGGGTTGTTTCCGCATTACACGGTGGAACGAAATATAGGAATCGCTCCAAAGCTCGAGGGGTGGGGCGCCTCGCGAACTCGCCAACGAGTCGAAGAGTTGCTGCAACTGGTCGGACTTGAGACCAGTTTGGCGCAGCGCTATCCGCACCAACTCTCAGGCGGACAGCGGCAGCGGGTGGGGGTCGCACGAGCTCTGGCAGCGGACCCGGCGATCCTGCTCATGGACGAACCTTTCGGAGCACTCGACGCTCTTACGCGTGCGCAACTGCAGCACGAGTTTCGCTCATTACAGCAGCGCCTCAACAAAACTGTTGTGTTTGTCACGCACGATCTTAGCGAGGCCTTGCGACTGGGCTCACGCATCGCATTGATGGATGCCGGCCGCTTGGTCACGTTGCTTTCTCCGAAAGATTTCGTTCGCTCTAATGATCCCTTGGCCGCCGCGTACGTTCAAGCGTTTGCCGGGGGATTGGAGTTTGTGGCGAATCGAGGCGATTATCGAGGCGATTGATGAACCTCCTACACTTCTTTTTTGAAAATCATCAGCAGATTGTGGAGTTGACGCTCGAACACCTTTGGCTAGTGGGAGTCTCCACTCTGCTCGCGGTTCTCATCGGAATACCGCTGGGAATTCTCTCGGCGCGGTGGCCGGTGTGGAATAGGCCAGTCCTGGGGACGGCGAACATCATTCAGACGATTCCAAGTCTTGCGCTGTTTGGTTTCCTGCTGCCGGTGCCGTGGCTGGGGGATCGCGCAGACCGGCTTGCAATTCTCGCGCTCACGCTTTACGCGCTGCTGCCCGTGATTCGCAATACCTATACCGGAATTCGAGGAGTCGATCCGGCGGTGGTTGAGGCTGGACGCGGCCTCGGCCTGACCGATTCTCAGCTTCTGTTTCAGGTGGAGTTGCCGCTGGCGGTGAGCGTGATTCTCTCGGGCGTGCGCGTGGCCGTAGTGGTATCAGTCGGACTAGCCACGATTGCCGCCGCCATCGGCGCGGGAGGCCTGGGCGAATTTATTTTTCGCGGACTCGCCATGGTGAACAATCAGCTGATTTTAGCTGGCGCGATTCCTGCTGCGGTTCTTGCACTGTCTGCCGATTTCGGCCTCGGCTGGCTGGAAAGGCGTTTGCGCCCGCAATGAAGCGCAAGCGAGAGTACTGGGTGCCCCGAACTCGTAGAGATTTGTTCTGCTGCATTGTTCTCGCTCTCTCGCTCTGCTCTTGCGGTCCCTCCCGCGCCAATCGAATTGTAATCGGCTCCAAGAACTTTACCGAGTCGCTCATGCTGGGCGAGTTGATGGCGCAGCAGATTGAAGCGCACTCGAGTTTGAAAGTCGAGCGCCGCTTCTACCTTGCTGGAACCTACATTTGCCAGCAGGCGATTCTCTCCGGGCGCATCGATATCTATCCCGAATACACTGGCACCGCGTTGACCGCGATTCTGAAGCAGAAAGTTGCGCGCGACCGGGCGGAGGTTTACCAGCGCGTAAAGAGCGAATATGAAGCGCGCCTCGGTCTTACACTATCTCCGCCGTTCGGCTTCAACAACACTTTTGCCATGGAGATTCGCGGCGACGACGCCCGCAAGCTGGGTGTTAACACTCTGTCGCAGGCCGCCGCCTATGCTCCGCACTGGCGTGCCGGATTCGGGTATGAGTTTATGGAGCGTCCCGATGGCTACCCCGGCTTAGCTGCCGCATACGGCCTGCATTTCGCCGAGGCTCCTCGCGTGATGGATTTGGGACTTCTCGCTCCTGCGCTGAAAAATCATCAAATCGACATGGCCGCGGGCAACGCCACCGATGGATTGATTCCCGCGCTCGATCTGTTCGTTTTGGACGACGATCGCCACTATTTTCCTCCCTACGAGGCAGTGGCAGTTGTGCGTCAGCAAACGCTGCATGAACATCCGGAAGTTGCCCAGGCTCTCGCTGCGCTGGGGGGAAAGATCAGCGATGACGATATGCGAAAGATGAACTATGCACTCGACGGGCAGCACCGCGATGCCAAAGAAGTTGCGCGAGAATTCCTGAGCAGCAAAGGCCTGATTCCATAGAAGTGCCGCTTGCTGCTTTTAGATCAGCAGTTCGCCTCGCATCACAAGCACAGCGTCTCCTTTGAGCACGACTCGCTGGCCCTTGACCTCGCACCACATTTCTCCGCCGCGCTCTGAGACCTGCCTGGCGTGCAAATTCGTTTTTCCCAATCGCTGCGCCCAATAGGGCGCGAGGGAACTATGGGTTGAGCCGGTCACCGGATCTTCCGGGATACCATAGCTCGGCGCGAAGTAACGGGAGACGAAATCGGAATCGTCCCCCGGAGCGGTGATCGCGACTCCCGCCGGATGAAGCTTTTCGAGCAGTCGCAGATCGGGGCGAAGGTTTTTCACATCGTCCTCGGTCCCATAGACGGCAAAATAATTGTCTTCAATCTGCACCACGTCCAAGGGAGCTTTTCCGAGGCCTTCAATCAAAGCAGCCGGGGGCGCCGGACAGGCCCAGGGAGCAAGGGCGGGGAAGTCCATGGCCAGCAGATCGCCCTCGCGAGCGACCGTTAAATCCCCACTCAGCCGGGTTTTGAAGCGCACGGAATTACACTTAGGCGCAAGAATTTGCATGATCACGTAGGCAGATGCTAAGGTCGCGTGTCCGCAAAGCTTGACCTCGCAACGAGGCGTAAACCAGCGAAGCTCGTAATAATCGTCCCGAGGCACAAAATAAGCGGTTTCCGAAAGGTTATTTTCGGCAGCGACCAATTGCAGCAGGCCGTCATCTAACCATTCCATTAGAGGGCAGACGGCAGCCGGATTGCCTGAGAAAGCCTTTGACGTGAAAGCGTCGATCTGAAAAATCGGTAGGGCCATCACCCTATGTTACAAGCAATTGCCTCCGCTTAGATTAGACGCACTGATGGATGGTAGGGCCGCAGTCAGCCGCCCTTGTACTCCCGGAGGTTCGATGCCAGCCACGCAAGTCGACGTCAGCGTCCGTCCCGATGTTCTCGAACAACTCGCACACGCTCGCCGCCGCACCGATGAACTATTCGCGATCGTTCGGCCGGATTCGCTTTACGAGCGGCCAATTGCCGAACGCCATCGCATCGTTTTTTATATCGGTCATCTCGAGGCCTTCGATTGGAATCTGCTGCACGACCGGGTGCTTGGACTAAAGGCTTTTCATCCGAAATTCGACCGTCTTTTTGCTTTCGGTATCGATCCCGTCGGAGGAGGCATGCCGAATGATCAGCCCTCGGCGTGGCCCTCGATTGCTCAGGTTCGCGAGTACGTTGCGACTGTTCGAAACGCTTTGGATGCCAAACTCGACGATGTGTTGGACGAAGCAAACTCACCCTCGGCCGATGGCTTCCCGTTAAGCACGCTCCTGAACGTCGCAATCGAGCATCGCCTTATGCACGCGGAAACGCTCGCCTACATGCTGCACCAGTTGCCACTTGATCGAAAGATTCCGTACAACGAGCCTTTGCAACTTGCTGCTTCTCCCATCGCACATCAGATGATTGAAATTCCGCAGGGCGATGTCACGCTGGGGCTTTCGCGCACCGCTGGTGAATTCGGCTGGGACAATGAGTTCGAATCGAATCGCGTGAACGTGCCGGCTTTTTCAATCGACAAATACAAAGTCACGAATCGCCAGTATCTCGAATTCATTGCAGCCGGTGGTTACGAAAAGCGCGAATTCTGGATGAATGACAAAGAAGATGGAGACTGGCAGTGGAGATCGCAGCATAAAGTCTCACATCCGGCATTCTGGAAGCGCGCGAGTGATCAGTGGATTTATCGCACCATGTTTGCCGATATTGAGTTGCCTCTCGACTGGCCGGTTTACGCGAGCCAAGCGGAAGCGAAGGCTTATGCCAAGTGGGCAGGGAAGGCGTTGCCGACGGAAGCGGAATGGCAACGCGCGGCGCACGGAACTCCAGACGCCGACGAGCGGGCTTATCCCTGGGGGGAACAAAAGCCGGGCGAAGGAACGCTGGACGAGATTTCAACCCTCGGCAACTTTGATTTCGCGCGCTGGAGTCCCGCGCCGGTCAATGCTGCTCCGGAATCGCAGAGCGCTTTCGGAGTCGACGGCATGGTGGGCAACGGATGGGAGTGGACCTCCAGCGAATTCGCCCCGTTTCCCGGCTTTGAGCCTTTTCCGTTTTATCGGGGATACTCCGCGGACTTTTTCGACGGCAAGCACTTCGTCATGAAAGGCGGCTCTACGCGGACCGCCGCCAGCATGCTGCGGCGGAGCTTTCGCAACTGGTTCCAGCCGCACTATCAATACATTTACACCGGATTTCGCTGCGTACGTCACAGAGACTAAGGAGACGCAAACATGCTCGCTCAGGCCATCACTCCGAATACCACTTACGAATTCGCAGCGGACGTACGCACCGGCCTCACCAAGCCCGGCCAGAAAGAATTGCTCTCGAAATATTTGTATGACGATGTCGGATCTGCGCTTTTTGAAGTGATCAGCCGCCTGCCGCAGTACGGGCTCACTCGTGCCGATGAACGCCTGCTGCGGCGCCATAGTTGGGATGTGGTTGATCGCCTCGAAGGCCCGATCGCCGTGGCTGAACTGGGCAGCGGCACGGGAAAAAAGACGCGCCATCTGCTGGAAGCCTTTTGCCGTCGCCAGCGCACCGCTTACTATCCTATTGAAATTTCCCGCTCGGCTCTCGTCATGTGCGAGCGCGAGCTTAGCGATATCGATTCCATCAGCATCCTGGGATTCGAGCGCGAGTATCTCGATGGATTGCTCGAAGTTGCCGCCCAGCGGCGTGCTGGCCAGCATCTTCTGGTTTTGTTTCTCGGCAGCACCATCGGCAATTTTGATCGTCCCGCGGGAATTCAATTTCTTGCTGAGGTCCGGCGCATTCTTCAGCCCGGGGATTCGCTTCTGCTCGGGACCGACCTGCTGAAATCGAGCTCCCAGCTACTGGGCGCTTACGACGACGAACTCGGAGTGACCGCGGCTTTCAATCTGAATCTGCTGGTGCGAATCAATCGCGAACTCGACGCCAATTTCGATCTCGCGCAATTTGAGCACGTCGCCAAGATTAATGACGCCGAGCGCAGTGTGGAAATGCACTTGCGTTCGAAGCGCCGCCAGACCGTCTATATCGAGACTGCCGGATTGTCGGTCGAACTGCTCGAGGGCGAAACCATCTGGACCGAAAGCAGCCATAAATATTCACCCGAGGAGATCTTCGAGATGGCCCGCACCACGGGCTTCCGCTGCGATGCGCAATGGATCGACCATCAATGGCCGTTCGCGGAGAATCTGCTGATCGCGGAGTAACGGCAGACACGAGAAACGGACGCCTTGGCGCTACCTTGCCGGAATTCGAACAGCACTCTTATGTTCAGTTAAAACGAGGTAAAACTTTGTAAACCCCGTTTTTTGCCTCTTGCTTCCATGTAAATTAATAAGCACGATGAATAAAGGCCGCATTCGTGTGACCGCCAGCCGCCTGGGCATTGTTGCGTTGACTGTCGCCTTTTCTTCCGTTGCCCTCACGCCCATTTGCATTACTACCGCCTATGCCCAACAGACCGCCCCAAGTGCCGCCCCCGGCGCCGCGTCGCGCCGCATTGGAGCCATCAAAACTATTGCTGGAACTACGATCACAGTGTCTCCGGATTCGGGCGCTGACAGCACAATCACGGTACAGCCCGAAACTCGGATTGTTCGCATCGCTCCGGGCGAAAAGGATCTCAAGAATGCCACGCCAATTCAGCTGTCGGATCTCCAGGTGGGTGATCGCATATTGGTCGCAGGCAAGGTGTCGGAAGATAATCAATCGCTCGCCGCGTCTTCGATCGTCGTCATGACTCATTCTGATCTCGCAGCCCAGCATCAGAAGGATTTGCAGGATTGGCAAAAGCGCGGAATCGATGGGGTCGCGTCCGCAGTCGATGCGAACGCGGGAACGGTCACCATTACTGTGAGCGGCAAGAATGTCGTCCTTCACACTTCGAAGACGACGGTGATTCGCCGCTACGCTCCCGATTCGGTCAAGTTCGATGATGCCAAGCCCAGCGCGATCGCTGAAATCCATGCCGGCGATCAGGTTCGCGCCCGAGGCGAACGCAGCGCCGATAGCGGGGAATTGGCGGCGGATGAAATAGTTTCCGGGACGTTCCGCAATATTGCGGGCACGGTTAACTCGGTCGACGCAAGTTCATCTACGGTGACCGTTCATGATTTATTGTCCAAGAAGAATGTGACGGTGAAGGTTACTGCTGATTCGCAGCTTCACCAATTGCCCGCCGAGATGGCACAGCGCATGGCGGCCCGGTTAAAACGAACTGCGGGAGGAGCGGCGGCTGGCGCAGCATCCGCTGGTGCAGCACCGGGCTCTGACTCGGCGAACGGCCAAAACGGCCATCCCGCTGGCGGTTCCGCGACAACGGCTGGAGGCGGAAATGGTGGCTCCCGGCGTCCAGGCGGAGCGTCGGATCTGCAGCAGATGCTGGGCCGCTTACCCGCGGTTGCGTTGAGTGACCTGCATAAGGGAGACGCTGTCGTCGTTCTGTCGACCGAAGGCAGCGCAGGGGTCGGCACCGTTATCACACTGCTTACCGGAGTTGAGCCGATCCTACGGGCTGCTCCCAATGCCAGCGGAGCTTCCATCCTATCGCCGTGGAGTTTAGGGATGCCTTCGGGGGATTCCGGCGGCCCGTAATCTCATCGCGTTTGCGCTATGGTTGCGGCGATCCCGCGTTGCAGGAATTTATAAACAGAACGGAAGATTAATGAAAGTTCGGAAGTGTCTGTGCATTGTTAGCGCGTTATTTTTGATTTGCTGCGCGTCACTGGCGGCGGCTCAAACGCCTGCGACCAAGGTTACGGTGCAAGGCCAGTCCGGCGCCGGCTCATTGCGCGGGCAGGTTGCCGACCCGAGCGGTGCTGCGATTGCAAACGCCCAAGTCATTTTGGTTCCGGCGGCCCCGCCTTCCACTCCCATCAAAACGCAAGCCACCGGCCAGGGACAGTACGAATTCACCTCCGTTCCCGCAGGGCAGTACACCTTGAACGTAATTGCTCAGGGATTCGCGATTTACGAAAATGACAACGTCGCGATTACGCCGAATCAAGCGATGCGCCTGAACGTTGCGATGAGCATTGAGGTGGAAGAACAAAAGGTTCAGGTTTCCGATACTGTGCCCACCGTGGATGTGAATCCAGAAAACAATGCCGGAGCAATCGTGATTTCCGGCAAAGAACTTGAAGCGCTCCCCGACGATCCCGATGAGTTGCTCACCGATCTGCAAGCCCTGGCAGGGCCCTCCGCCGGACCCAACGGCGGTCAGCTTTACATTGATGGGTTCACGGCTGGGCAGCTTCCGCCGAAGTCGTCGATTCGCGAGATTCGCATTAACCGGAATCCATTTTCCGCCGAGTTTGACAAGCTGGGCTATGGCCGCATCGAAGTCTTCACCAAGCCCGGCACCGACAAATTTCACGGCCAGTTGTTCGCCAGCGGCAACGACTCCGCTTTCAACTCACCGAATCCCTTTGGAGGCACCAACCAGCCCGGCTACGATTCCACGCAGTTCAGCGGAAACCTCGGCGGCCCAATCAATAAGAAAGCGTCGTTCTTTATCGATGCACAGAGGCGAAATATCAATGATCTTTCCGCCGTAAACGCCCTCATTCTTGATCCAACATCGCTGGCAGCTGTTCCGCTCATTCAATCCCTGCCCAGCGACCGGTACCGAACCAACATCAGCTCGCGCATCGACTATCAACTGGCCAAGAACAATACGCTGACCGGCCGCTACCAGTATTATCGCGACACACAAAATCAGGATGGCATCGGGCAGTTTAATCTGGCATCGCAGGGTTACAATTCGCTCTCCACCGAGCAAACTTTACAGCTGAGCGACACGCAGATATTTGGCGCAAAGATTGTGAATGAGACTCGATTCCAATATCTGCGCGAGATCGACAATCAAAACGCTTTGAATACGCAGCCCACGCTGAACGTTCTGGGAGCGTTTGGCGGCGGTGGCAACAGCCAGGGAAATATCCTCGACCACCAGGATCATTACGAACTGCAAAACTACACATCAATCATCCACGGCACGCACACTATCAAGTTCGGAGCGCGGTTGCGCGGCATTCGCGACGCCAATAGTTCGACCTCCGGCTTCAACGGCACGTTTACGTTCTCCTCCCTGCTGGACACGGCGACCGGATTAACCTGTGTGCCGGTTCCCGGACAAACGCCATGTCCCGTCTCGTATGCGCACGCGGTTGAGAATGCCGGAAATATTGCGACTCCCATCGCAACCCAGCTCACTTACACAACCGGCGTTGCTCCGCTGGTGGTGGGAAACTTCGACGCCGGGCTCTACGTGCAGGACGATTGGAAGGTTCGCTCGAACATCACGTTCAGTTACGGCATGAGATTTGAAACTCAGACGGGCATTCACGACCACGCGGACTTTGCGCCACGCCTGGGGCTCGCTTGGGGGATCGGCGGCAAGTCGGCGCCCCCAAAAGTTGTCCTGCGAGGCGGCTTCGGCATTTTCTATGACCGGTTCCAGGAGGCGCAAATCCTGGAAGCGGAAAGATTGAACGGCATCAACCAGGAACAGTTCGTTATCAACAATCCCGAATGCCCATCGCTTACCGACCTTACGGCGTGCATGGGCGCGGTCACGCCGGTTACGCCCACGGTGTACAGCATCAGCCCTCGGCTGCACGCGCCGTACACCCTTCAGTCCGCTGTTAGCCTGGAGCGGCAAGTCACCAAGTCCGCCACCTTGAACGTTACGTATTTGAACTCCCGCGGCTTCGATCAGCTACTGACTGTCAATGCGAATGCGCCTTATCCCGGAACGCCGTGTAATCCGTCGTGCCAACTGGTTGCTGGCGGCAATCTGTACCAATACGTTTCCGAAGCGGTCTTCCGGCAGAATCAATTAATCGTCAACACCAACGTTCGAGTAAGCACTAAGGCCCAACTTTTTGGCTATTACGTTTTGAACTACGCCAACAGCGATACGTCTGGAGTTTCCAGCTTCCCCTCGAACTCTCACGACATCAGCGCTGATTATGGCCGCGCCTCTTTCGACAATCGCCACCGTCTTTTTTTTGGCGGCTCGTTCGGCTTGCCTTATAACTTTCGGTTGAGCCCTTTCATGGTGGCGAGCTCGGGCACTCCGTTCAATATCACTACAACCAATGATCTCAACAACGATTCCATCTTCAACGATCGGCCGGGCTTCGTATCGACGGCGACGTGTCCTACAATCGTCGCGCCTACGGCTCCTTCCACCACATACTGCACGCCGCTGGGAACATTTGACGCAGCGCCGAAAGCGGGCGAAAGGATCGTTCCCATCAACGACGCCACGGGTCCAACGCATGTGGTGTTGAACCTGCGGCTCACGAAAACATTTGGCTTCGGTCCCAAGGTTGCCGGAAATGCCGGCATCCAGGGCGGGGGTGGTGGAGGTGGCGGACACGGCGGCGGGGGCGGCCGTGGTCCGCTGTTCGGCGGCGGGCCGGGTGGAATGCCCAGCAGCAACACCGATCGCCGCTACAATCTGACCTTCGCGGTCAACGCACGCAACATTTTTAACAAAGTGAATTTCGCGAATCCCAGCGGAATTTTAGGGTCGCGATTCTTTGATACGTCCAACCAGTTGCAGGGCGGGCCTTTTTCGAACTCCGCTGCGAATCGGCGGGTCGATCTTCAGGCGACGTTCAGCTTCTAACGTCTAGCGCTGCGATGCCTCCCGGCATGAGGGTCATAATTTCGGTTATGCTGGAAGAGCGCACGGATGTGACGCAGCTTTCCGCAACATAAATTCCTTTTGACCTTGATCCCTACAAGCAGACGGCAGTTTCTTCAATCGGCCGCGGCCGTTGGCGTGCTGGCCGTTGCCGGCGATTCCCTCCTGCTGGAGCCAAACCTTCCCCGAATTGTGCGGCGGGATTTTTCTCTGCCGCGCTGGCCTGAGCGCATGGATGGTTTCACCATCGCACTGCTCAGCGATTTTCACTACGACCCGTATTTTTCCATTCATCCGCTGCACTCGGCCATCGGCATGGTCAATAATCTTCGTCCTGACATGATCGTGCTGACTGGAGATTTCGTCTCGGTGCCGATGTTCGGAGACGAAAGAAAAGGCGCATTCGACGCCGAGCCCTGCGCCCGCCTGCTGCGTCAGATGTTTGCGCCATATGGCCTTTGGGCAGTGATGGGAAATCACGACGAGGGCACCGATCGCGAGATCGTCACACGCGCCCTTCAGGCCGAAAATATTCATGTGCTGGCGAACCAGTCGGAGGCGATTGAACGCGACGGCGCGCGGATTTGGCTCGCGGGTGTCAATGACGTGCTCAGTCACACCGCCGATCTGCCTCAGACGCTGGCTCGTGTCCCCACGGGTGAGGCGGTCATTCTGCTCGCGCACGAACCCGACTTTGCCGATGAAGCTTCACGCTTTCCGATTGACCTGCAACTCTCCGGACATTCTCATGGAGGGCAGATTCGCCTTCCTTTTCTGCCGCCGATTTATCTGCCCATCATGGCCAAGAAATACGTCCTGGGTGCATACCGTGTGGGCCCGCTGTTGCTTTACACCAATGCCGGTCTTGGAACGGTGGTGGTGCCGCTGCGCTTCGATTGCCCTCCGGAAATAACCTTGCTGACGCTGCGCCATGCGAAGACATAGACGTTTGCCAGCAAAGATTTGAAACCGGCTTTCGATGGGACAGCGGCTTGAAATGTGCAATCGTCTTCACATCGTCCGCCCTCGATGCCCCTCGCTTCGCTATAACGATCTGATAACGCTGTAGTTAAATCCGCAGAAGGCTGGCCCCAAAGTTGCCGCTACGCAGATGTGGCAGTTGTTGAGTTTGATTGGGAGGCTACTCGACGAATGATTCGGATTATGCGCTGGTTCGCGATTTTTGCACTTCCGGCTGTCGGTATGGCCTCGGTTGCGCTTCCGGCACCCAACCTGCAAAGGGCTGTTTTATCCGATCGGGAAACCCAGATGTGGAAGACTCCCGCCCGCGCCTCCGAATTCGCCGAGGTGCCGCACGTCAGCGCGCGCTCGCGTTGTGAGGACACTCAGTTGCCGCAAGCCTTGACTACGCCAGATCCTTTGCTGGCCCCCTCCGCCGCGGCGTCCAAAGTGAAAGTCAGTTTTATTGTTGGCGCGGATGGCCGCGTCCATAGCCCGCTAATTCTGCAAAGCGCTGGACCCGCCGGGGACCGTAACGTGCTGCGCACGGTTCGCACGTGGCGCTATCGCCCGGCGACATGCAATGGCGTCCCCACCGAGGCGGAGGGCAAGATCGAATTCTCGCATCGCTGAGATTCTTTCCGCATGGGCTAAAATAAAGCCAGGCACATTCGGCCATTTGAATCGTGGATAGAGACAAGAAATTCGGCAAACCATCGTCTTCGGGGGATTCCGACAGCGCAGTTCCGGTTATTGGTCCGCACAATCCCGCCTTGGGCGAGATCTATCAGCGGCTTTACCCCGAAATCAAGCGGCCGAAACCGAACCAGGAGGCCATTGCCGCCGCTCTGCAAGCCATGCAGCGCCTCACCATGGAAGCGGATTCCGAAATTGTCGCGGAGGAAGCTGCGCCCGAAATCGCTCTAAATCCCGAAACGCTAATCGCCTGCCAGGTCTGCGGACATCGCAATCGCGAAGGCAACAAGTTTTGCGGCGCCTGCGGCCTTGCTCTGGGTACGGAGCCCGACGAAGCGCCCACGGTCGATTTCGCTCCCGCTACAGCGCCCGACGTTGAGGATGAGTTTCTACCGCAAACTCAGCCTCCCGCGCCGCAACAGGCGAACGAAGTGCATCCCCCAGCCGGAACTGCCGCCGGAACGCATCACTACCATCATCATTATCATCACCATTATTTTCAGGGCGGATCGGTCGATGCTGTTGCAACTCCGCGTCCGAACGCGCCGGTAAGCGCCCGTGAAGCCGACCGCATGCGAGTGGCTGCCGCAGCCAAGGGCGAGCCTATGAGCCGCGGCGAGGCTGCGGTCCGCCGCCTCACCCAGGAGTGGGTTCTGGCCTGCAACACCAGGCAACTCGATGAGTTGATCGAACTCTATGCCGCGGACGCGTTAGTGCTGCGTTCGAATCTGCCTCCCATTCGCGGCGCGATGGCGGTACGAGAATTCTTCTTTGCCACGCTCGAAGCCGGACTTGGCGAAGTGGCGCTCGATCCCATGCGCGTGGAAGTTTCCGGAGACCTGGCCCACGAAGTTGGCCGCTACAGCGCGCTGGTTCCGGGAACGGCTGGAAAACGCCGCGAGGAGCGCGGCAAATATCTCTGGGTTTTCGCCAAGCAGTCGAGCGGGGACTGGAAGCTGATTTCGGAGTGTTGGTCGAGCGACCTCACGCTCTCCGGCGCTGAGTCCGATGTTCCGAAGTCCGCGGGGGCGTCGGGGCCGAAGGTTCCGCGCAGGTCTTAGGTTTCAGGTGATAGGTCATAGGTCTTAGGCATATACCTCACACCCAAGACCTAACACCGCTTTACTGCACTCCCAGCCTGCCCAACTCCTCGCGCAGTTGTTCCAGATTCTGCATCTGTATTGTGCGCATGCCGAGCTTTGCCGCGCATTCCAGATTCAGCGCACGGTCATCGATGAAGCAACATTCCTCCGGATTCATTTGCGTGGTCTCAATCGCCAGGCGATAAATTTCGCTCTCCGGCTTACGCAATCCCACAAAGCAGGAACTCACAAACAGCCGAAAGATCTTCCTCAGGCCAAACTTCTTGATGCGGTCCAGATTCAACTCGCGCGACTCGTTGTTGATCGTTGCCATAAAATATCGCCCGGAGGAAGCCAAGGCGCGCGCGAAGGCAAGCACCTCCGGCATGGGTTGCGAAAGCGAAAACATATATTCCCGAAACTCGTCGCGACTGAAGGGGCGGTTCCGGTAAAAAATCGTACGCTCCAGATATTCGTCGAGCGAAATCTTGCCGCGCTCAAACGACGACACCACCATCTCATGCCGCGAATGAAATTCTTCTTCGTCCAGGCAAAAGTGCTCAAGAGCAGCCATGCGCTGAGTATGGTCCCACGCATTGGTGAGCAGCACTCCCCCAACGTCCCAAAAGATGGCATTGATTTTCGACACTTCAGCTGCCTTTCGCTACGTCTCGCAGGTCCCACGCAGGGTTGTCAGTCCGAGCCGTTCTTTGGCGAGGAATCTGCTTTTGATTGTCCACTGCCGCTGATGCGGGTGCAACTCGTGCAAAGAGGAAAGCTCATCCAGGCTTAGTGTTTGTAAACCGTCGTCCCCGGATGATAGTTCCGCCAGTCGAACCAATAATCTTTCAGCGCGTATACGCGGTCGAGGCATTTCCCCTGCGCCGGCCCAGAGGTGGCGCAGCCCTGGAAATTCCATTGGCTCGCTGTGAAGGTATCGAGCAGCGCCCAGTCTTTCTTGGGATTTGACGCAGCAGTGTTCTGCGGCTCAGACGGAGTTTCGGCCTGCAGAAAGAACTCCGCGTCGCGGCCATCAACCCGCGCAACGAAAACGCGAAACGACTTGCCATCTGGTCCAAGCACCAGCAGCAGAGGCGTTCCATTCACCCGATCGAGAACCGGAGCTTGCTTCGTGAAACTTTCCCAGGGATAGGCGCGAGCTTCGCCGTCGATAGAGAGTCCAATGACAACGTCGCGCGATTTCAGTTCGCTGCCAGGAAAGCTGATGACGACCGGCAGTTTGGCCACGTCGGGCTCCCAATTGCTGTCATACTCTTTCGCATACTTCGGAACCGGCGCCAACACTTGCCCGGCTGGAAACTCGCGCCGCCATTCTCCGAACGTCAGCTCGTCGCTGAGAACAGGCTCCAGCGCCGCACCTTGCAGGGGACCATAGATCGCTTTGCCTGAGATCTGCTGCCACCAGCTTCCGGTTTCACGGTCGCGCATCAGAAAATTCTGGTTGTTGATGCCGGCGAGATAGAAATGCAGCTCGCTCCCCTTTACGCTTCGTTTCCACACCAGACCGGTGTGACACAGCGTTCAATACGTAACCGCGATGGGAACTCCGGCGACTGTATCGTTCAGCACGTGATGGTAGGCCATCTGGCTGATGGGATAAGCGCGCGCCTCTCCGCTCAGGCTCACGGCCATCACCATCTCTTTCGCATCAAGCTTGCTCGAAGCTTGCGATTGAAACTGCGCGCCGCCGATGGGATGAAACATCCACTCAAAATAATTCAGGCGCGACATCACAGCGCTGGCCACCACCAGAAGAAGCGTGACTCCGAGGATCAGTTTCCTCCATCCGCCTGCCACCTTCCACATCGCGGCCACGAGGAGAATGCAAGCCGCCGCGGCGATCAGCGTGAACAGCGGAGCGCGTTGGCGAAGCGCGAGCGCAAGCCAGAGCGCACGCGGCGTCTGCTGCCGGAAGGGCCGAATGATGAACGTGGGAATCACAAACAGCGCGATCCCTGCGACGGCGATCACATAGAACGCGAGCGCTCTCCATGCCGGGCTTACACGTTCGCGCTGCAGCTCAGGCGAAATAAAATGCGTCGGGCTCATGAGAAAGACTCCCGCGATTCTATCCTGCCCGCCTGATTTAAAAAAATAAGACGACAAAAAATAAGACCCCGATCTTGCGATCGGGGTCCGTGAGTTCTTGCAGTTCGCTTAGTTGCTGCGGGCGAACTGGTTCTGGCGGTAGCTCAGGTTATCTACGTTGCGGAACATTGGCGTTCCGGGCGGCAGATTCTGCGGCAGCGAGAACAACGGATCGAAAGTGTACTGACGATCCGGCGGGTTGTATACCAGGTTGCAGCACTTGAAAGTGCCGGTCCCGTAGGCGTTCCAATAGAGGCTGACGAGCGATCCCTTGTAGTAGAGCCCCTGCTGGCCACCGCTAATCCCTCCCCAATCCTCAAGGAAGCGGAGGAAGTTATGGATACCGCCATCCATGCCGAAAGAGAATTCAGGCACTTGGGCAGTATTGTTGAAGGCGATAGTTTTCCCGCCCGCGATCGCCACGCGATAGTAAGTATTGACCGCGATCCGGTTCGGTTGAGTGGCGGGAACGGCCTGGCCGCCAGGATTGAATGGGTTCACCATACTGCCGGATGTCTGGTTGAGGGAGCCTGCACCGGTTGTACAGCCTGCGCCTGTGACGCAGCCCCAATCCTGCCAGTGATTCGAGAGCACGGTGACGGCATCGGCGATAATCGACGCGGCTGCGTGGTTTGGTTCGGCACCCAGCAGGTTGGTCCACATCGGATCGACCGGGGTCGTGGCGTTGCTCGGCGTGCATCCATTGCCACCGGCCGTCGGGCAGTTCGAGTTGTAATTGCCCTGAACATAAACCGGGTTTTCAGAGGCGACGGTGAACCCGCCGCACCCCGTTGGGTTGGCGGCGGATTGCGAGCATCCGCTCGCGGGAGGCATGGTCGGCAGTTGGCCCAACGATCCATCCACCAGTTTGAGCACGTGGCGTGCTCCCGTTACACGGTTGGCAATGCCAACCGTTTTAAGCGGGGTGCGCTCCGCCGCGCCTCCGGCCTGGGCATAGGGTGAGGGTGGGTTTGTGACGTCGGTATCTGTGGTTGTAGAAGGACCGAATGCATCCCCCACGCCTTTCACGCCGTAGATGTCGAGGACGGTATTGCTGTTGATATCTTCCGGAGATACGCCGTTGTAGTTGTTGGGGTCCAGCGATCCATTGGGTTTGAAGCTGTTGCCCGAGTTCGCGTAGTTCACCGTGTCTTCATAGCCGTATTCGCCCCATTGGGACTGGCTCTGTTGTGTCCCGCCGGGGTTGGTGAACTGCATACCTCTGCGATCGGAGAAGTACAAGATGTAACCGTTCGCAGTGGTGTAATCCACCTGGTTGCCCGTGACGCCGGTAGTTCCCAGAAGCCAGTTGCGCAGGTTGCCCACGTCGAGCTCAACCGCGTTCATGATGCCATTGGGCGTACCGGTCGATGCGGTAAACAGGGCGCTGGTGTCGTTGTTCTCTCCCTCGCGCGCATCGTAGAAGTTGATGGGATACCAGTTGTACTGAGAGGTGCATAGTGGAGCGGGTGAGGTCGTTCCGCAGCTGGCGCTGTCCCAGTACGTGCTGGCACCGGTTAGCGGATAGTCCTGAGCAACCGATGGCATGCCAGCCAGCTGGCTGTCCTTGGTGACCTGGAAGTACAAAATTGCGTTCTTGTGATCACCCAGTGAATTGCAGCCGTTATTGGTCCTCAAGGAATTTGCAGTGTACGCCGTCGACGGGCAATTGGTGCCGGGTTGAGTTGGTGCATTCACGCCGCGGGCGAAGCCCATGGACAACCATTCCTGGGTAACTCCCGTCCACACTCCGTTGATCTTCACTTCCACCAGCAGCCAGCCGCCGATCAGAGGCCACTCCAAACCGTCGGTGACCAGAGCCGCGTTACGCACATTATTCGCGGTAGTGAAGTACGGCGTGGGCGCGGTCGGAGGCGTTGGCAAAGGAAACGTCTGCGGCGGCCACTGCGGATACGTCGTCGGCGGCCACGGATAGGTTGTGTTCGGACCTCCAAAATAGGGAGGGACTACAAAGTTGGTATCGGTGACGGTGCCAGCATTGGAAAAAGTTCCGGCTACGGTGAGGCGGGGGCAGGTGCGAACCCCGCTGTACGTAGTGATCACGCCGTTGGTGGCTGTGCCCGCAATCGGCCCGGAAAAGCTCAGAGAATAACTGGCGTTGGGTTTGGGGCTAGCCGCACCGTAAGTGCCGAGCGTTCCGTATGAAAGGTAAGCCTGCACGCCTGGGTACAGGTTACCGGTGCAAAAGCTCTCGCCGAAAGAATAGTAGTGCGAGCTGCTGATAGGAAACGTGTTGCCGACTTGCCAAGCGTTGGCCTGCAAGCCGGGTGAGACGGAGTCTGCGCCCTGGGTCATTCTGGCCAAAGTGTAGGGAAGTTCGCTGACGAGTTGCACGTCCTGAGCCGGAACTCCATTCCAGTCGGAAAGGTGCAATCCATCCTCATTGTCGCTGAGCAGGACGCGAATCTGGGCTTCATTCGCCAGGCGCGATCCGCCCAGCAAGGAGGAGATCGCCTCTCCCGGCGGAGGACGGCGGATGATCTGAATGGCTGAGTTGGTGCCTTGTACAAAGGGCAAAGTAAGATCCGAGGCGCCGGTATTGTTCGTGCCGGGGTTGGTTGAACCCACCGGACTGGGACCATTGCCGTCGATCAGGTAGCTGGCCAGCGTGCCCGTTGAGACGCTCTTCCAGTTGGTAGTATTCTGCGTGGAGCCATGTCCGCCGTTTACGCTGCCCACGGTGCTGCCGAATGCGGTAGCCAGGTTAATGCAAGTGCCGCTCGCGGTTGCAGCTGATACGTTCGCCATTTGCGTGGCGCAACCGTTGCTGGTGGTGGGAACCAGAACGACACCGTCGTCCATGCCGCTGCCTACTACTACGCCGTTATCCATTTGCTCGCGGATCACGTTGCCGAAGGCGCTGAGCTTGTCGCCGAAAACCAGGTTGTAGCCGTTGGCGACTCCCAGATAAAGATCGCCATTGGTGTGCACGCGTCCAGCGAATCCGAGGTTCGGGCTTTGCCCGAAGAAACAATCTCCGTCACAGAAAACGCCAAACTGAAACACCGGGATCAATACCACTTCCGCCGTGCGCGTCATGCTGACGCTTTCCTGATTGTCGGCGCGCAAGGCTTGCACGTTGAGGGTGACCGGCAAAATCTGCGCGTACAAGCCGGCATCCGGACCGGTATTGATCGGTCCCCACGGTGCGGGGTTGGGAAGCGGAGGGCACGGGTTGGCGGTCGTCGCGCCCGGAATTGGCGCCACATTATAGGTGGGATAAGAGACGCTAGGATCCCACGTGGGAGCGGCGGCGCTGCCACAGATTTCCGTGTTGGTGGGCGCCTGGATGCTCTTAAAAACGTTGGCCAGGTCGGAGGTCATCTTCTCCATGCCACCTTCGGCCGACCGGTATGTGTAGTTGTTGCTGCGATCGGCGTTACCGCTCTGCTGCTCGGTATGCACCATCATCAGCAGAGAGATCGCGATTCCCGACAACAGCAACATCAACAAGAGGGACGCGATCAGCGTGAATCCTCGTGAATCCCGTTTGGCGCTACGCATCGTGTTTATCCTCATTTTTCGACCGGTTCCTTTTCCGTCCTGTCCCATGAGATCAATTTTTTAATTCGAGACTGTAATTGGGTACTGCTGTTGCGAAGTCAAGCTGCGGGCAGCGATCGAAGTCTGGAGATCAAGGCTCTCGTAGCCGTATCTCGACAGCGAGCTCTTTGACGCCGTGTCTCTGCCCTGGCTGCGCATGCTCATGTGAGCAATGTTGACTTTGGTGATCATCGAGGGAGTGGTGCCGGCGGGGAGGGTAGCCTGGTTGGCAGTGACCGTGCCGGCGCTGTTGATTACGTCATACGTGAACTTGAGATATACAACGTTTTCCGCGACCGGCGCGGGCGGTTGCCCGCTCTGAATGCGCATCAGAGTCGGAATTCCTGTCGAAGCCGGAATTGCAAGATAGTAAGTGATTGAGAGCATTCGCACTGCCGAAGGAACGGCAGCGCCGGCATATTGCAGCAGGCTTCCGGTAGCTACTCCGGGTTGATTAATGTGGCCCGGATCGCCCGTGGCGAACGGAACCTGATAACAGGCCAAATTCGGAGCCACGATTCCGCACGTGGACGCTGCGCCAGTCACAACTCCCAGGGCATTCGTGCCAAACATGATCATGTCCCCGACTTGCAGGCCGAGTTGATTTCCAGCCGCGTTGTAAACCAGGGAGGGCGGGAGGGCGGGCGCTACGATGTTGGGCGGTGTCACGCAGCTCGTGCTCCAAGTGGAGGGCAGAACGAAAGTGACGATCGTCGCAGCCGCGTTTACCGTTCCGGTGTAACAATTCAGCGGCAGGGTGGCGTCGGCGTAGTTAACCGTAATAATGTCCGTGGGGCCGGCTCCGGCTGTGACGGTGATGCCAAGGCTCGGGCCCGGCATGATGGAATACAGCGACGGAACCAGGGTGGGAGAATTCGGATACGCGACCGGAGCGCTTTTAATATAGTTGCAAGTGGTCAGCGCAGTGCACGGGTAGACCGGTACGGTTGAGCCAGCCCCTGTTGGCAAGCCCACAGAGCCGTTCGACAACCCTTGTTGGCCGAGGGCGCCGGAGCCAGCCATGCTGAGGTCGCGCTCCAGCAGATTGGCGGCGGCACGAAAATCCTGCTGGAGCTGCGCCTTCTGCGAAGTTTGCCAGCTCATGGTGAGGCCGATGCTGTATAACTTCACCGCAGTGCCCACCAGGAACACTCCAACAGCCGCTGCGATCATCAGCTCGAGCAGACTGAAACCACGAATTGGATTCGACCGGCGCTGCATGACTTCCTTTCTAGTGGTACTCGGAAATGTATTCTTCGAGCACATAAGATCTTGGTTGTGGTGCGTTGTAATTGATGGTGATGGTCACCTGCACCAACGTCGGTATGGTGCTGCCGCCAGAGATCAGCGGCGTGATGGCGACGGTCCGGGTGTAATTGCTCAATGACAGGATGACGTCGTCAGCCGTACCCATAATGCCGTCGGGTCCGGCTTCGGTAAGGCACTCCACCCCCGAGTTCGGGCACGGCGCTCCAGCAGCCGTCGTGCAAGGAGTGTCGTCAGCGGTATCCAAAATTCCATCAGGCCCTGCGCAGAGGATGGGCTGGGCGTTCGCAAGAAAAATTCCGGGCACCGGAAGCGCTGTAGTGTTGTTGATCTCGGCAAAGCCGAGCTGTGAAGTGTTGCGCGCGTTGAAAATGCTCTCCATCGCCTCCGATGCGAGTTGCCGGGCAATCATGTCCTGCTGCGAGGTCTGGTTGGCTGACACAGCTACACACAGCACAGTCAGAAAAGCCAGTAGCCCAACCGTGAGGACGCCCATCGAGATCATCACTTCAATCAGCGAGAAGCCCGACTGATCCGAAGGCTGCGACGAGTTCAAATGATTGATGTTCCGCATGATCTTCAAATTTGGCTCCATGTCCATACGCTTCCATTCTGGTAGAGCTGCCACCCTCGGATGCGGCCGGTGTATCCCCACAGCGAGATGGCGCGGCAGGTTGCAAGTTTCCCCGGCATGCTCAGATAGACGACTCCGTTATTCACGTTCCCGCCGTTGGGGCCGTTATCTTGAGCCGAACCGTCCGGATAAAAATAGATGGTGTTGCTGCCGCCACCTTGTGCCTGGTCAAAGTCGAATGCAGTTGCCCCGCTTCCAAATCCATCGGGGGTGGTGGGCGCTGTCGTTGGGGAAGTCGGTATGCCCGTCGTTATGTTGAACGTGACATCAATGGGTAGGGTGGCGGTGAACGAGGGCTGGGCGCCAAGGACGTCCTGCGTAACCGTGATCGTGCCCCCGTTCACACCAACTGTAGCGGGCGTGAACACTACAACATAAACCCGCATGTCAGCAGCCGCTTGGTCATGAGCGCGGCGCAATGCCATCAGCGTGGTGTTGTATGCCTGATTGACGTGCTGCATCCGGATCGCGGGTTGCAAATTCACGGTTACGACCGCCACAAGGATGACCGTGACGGTGACTGTAATCAGCAGTTCGATAATCGAAAAGCCGCGTTGTTTAGTCGATGCCATAGATCCTGTCTGCGGAAGCAAGTTTGTCCAAATTCAGTCCGGCGAGTCCGCTTCCGTGATGCCGATCGCCAGGTGCAAATCCAGCTCTGAACGGCCACTTCGCCGGAATACAACGACAACTCTTCCGGCATTCTTCATCGTAGGGAGGGGTGCCCGCACCGTCAAAGCACTACGGTGCAACGCCCGGTGATTGGTCTTTTGTAATGACGATGGTGACTGAGGTCACTACGCTGAGTGCAGTGAAGTTAGTGCTATCTGTACCTTGATCGTGCTCGATTTGAATGACAAAGGTAACTTGTGGCGGGAACCGTGGTGATCCTAGGATACGACAGGTATGAATCTTTCATCGTTAGTGGTCTGCGCGGACGAGGGGACGGTACAGGTGCTGCGCGGCGTCCTGCAAGAACTTAGCTTCAGAGTGGAAGTGTGCGCCGAAGAGGCGCGCGCCGCGGTGAGGCTGGCTCAGGAACGCTACGACCTGCTGATTCTCGATTGCAAGGCCAAGACCGCAGTCGCGCTGCTGAAGGAGACCCGGTCGTCGAAGCCGAACGAGGCAATCCTCGCTGTGGTGGTGGCTGAGGGACAGGAAAGCATTCGGGAAATGTTCGCGCTGGGCGTGAACTTCGTGGTTTACAAGCCGGTCCTGCATGATCGTGCGCTCGCCAGTTTGCGCGCGGCCCAGGCCGTGCTTATTCGCGACAAGCGCCACAAGGCGCGGGCGGCGGTGCATGCGCAGGCCACTGTTGACTATGCCGGCGGCGAAGCGATGCAAGCCACGCTGGTGGATCTTGCGGAAACCGGCATGGCCGTGAACTTCGGCAAACACCTTCCACCTACCTGCAAGGTTTATTTTCAATTTCAACTTCCAGGGCAGAAATCGACGGTTCGGCTCTCCGGCCACGTGGTGTGGCAGGAGTGGAGCGGCCGCGCCGGCGTTCAGTTTGTGGATGTGCCGCAATCATCCCGGCGTTTGATCACTGAGTGGTTGCAAGCCAACCTGAAACCAGCGTCAAGCAAGGAATTGGTTTATGCCACAGTTGACGTGAAGCATTCGATCGTACCGGGCGAAGGGCAGATGTTGAGCGTGGCCGATCAACGGGACGGCAAAATCCGCGACCGCGATGCCGTCGCCCGCTTGCGCTCCGAGCCGGACAACCGCCGCGAACAGACGCGCTATGCCTGCCGCCTGGGAGCGGAAGTCTATCAACAAGGAAGCTCGGTGCGGCACTATTGCCACCTAAGCGATCTCAGCCCCGGCGGATGCTATCTTGAAATGTCCCTGGTCTTCCCAGCAGGAACCGCGATTGAGATCACCGTTCGCACCCATGAGATGAAGCTACGCCTGAGCGGGGAAGTAAAGGCCTCGCATCCCAGCTACGGAATGGGCATTCTATTCAAACTGAATACCAAAGATGAACGCCACGGCGTGCACCAGTTGATTGACTTTGTTGCGGCGACCACCGAAACATCCAGCTAATTGTTTTTCCTCCCGCGAAGACAAATCAACTTGAATCGTGCCTCTCCGCACCTGACAATTCGTAGTCGTACAGTTTCGGAGCGCTCGTTGTTGTTTGCGAACTTTGCGGAATTTCTTCGCGGCATTCGCGGTTAAAAGCTTTAACATGACCGCAAACTGCGCAAAGGTATCCAAGGAACGAAAACGAACAGTACCACTGCCAGCGAATCCCCAAAGCTGACGGCATGCCACCCCTTCCATTACAATCGGAAATTGACTACTCGTTGATAATGGCTCTGTGACCCATCCGAAACCCAATCCGCTTACGTTTCAGGAGCTTATCCTGCGTCTGCAAGCCTTTTGGGCGGAGCGCGGATGTGTGCTGCAGCAGCCGTATGACGTTGAAGTGGGCGCCGGGACGATGGCGCCGGAGACGTTTCTGCGCGTCCTCGGGCCCAAACCTTATAAGGTGGCGTATGTGCAGCCGTCGCGGCGTCCCGCGGACGGGCGTTATGGCGAGAATCCCAACCGCCTGTTCAAGCACATGCAATTGCAGGTTATTCTGAAGCCGCCGCCGGAAAATGTGCAGGAGTTGTATTTGCAGTCGCTCGAAGCCATCGGCATCGATCTGCGGCAGCACGACATCAAGTTTGAGGAAGATAACTGGGAAGCTCCGACGCTGAGCGCGTGGGGTGTGGGTTGGCAGGTGATGCTCGACGGCCTGGAGATCACGCAGTTTACTTATTTCCAGCAGTGCGGCGGCGTGGATCTGTTTCCAATTTCAGCCGAGCTGACGTATGGCCTTGAGCGCATCGCCGCGTTTCTTCAGGATGTGGACTCGATTTATGACATCGTTTGGTCACGCGAACCGGAGAGTAGACAGGTAGTAAAGTATGGCGCCGTGCGCCTTGCTGACGAACACCAGTTTTCCGTCTACAACTTCGAGATGGCCGATGTGGAAAGCGCGTGGCAGCATTTCGCTTTATATGAGAAAGAATGCCAGGGTTTGTTGGAGAGATACGCGGCACTGGCGAAAGACATTGCGTCGGATGATGGCGGCGGGTGCCAAAAGCCGCGTTTCCCTTTGCTGGCAGCCTACGACCTCTGCCTGAAGTGCTCGCATCTGTTCAATATTCTCGACGCGCGAGGAGCGATTTCGGTCACCGAGCGCGTCGGAGTAATCGCTCGAGTGCGGGCTTTGGCGGTGGGAGTTGCGAAAGCCTGGGTGGATCAACAGAAGAGCGAAGCTGCCGCGGGCGAAAAATCGTCTGCCGACCCCGTCGAGGAAAAACCGGTCCACGAGAAAAAGGCGAAACAGAAATTGTCTCCGGTGATCGTAAACAGCGCAGTGTGATCGCGGTCACACGCATCGCTGCAGTTTCTTGAGATCAATGGTGTGAAAGCATGCCAGATTTTCTGCTAGAGATCGGGTGCGAAGAAATTCCCGCGCGGATGATTGACGATGCCGAGACAAACCTCGGCGTCCGCGTCGCCAAATTGCTTTTAGACCAAGGGCTCCTACCGGCAACGGCGACGGTACCGACCCTATCTACTCCTCGCCGGCTAGCCGTCTGGGCAAACGGGATCTCCGCAGCCCAGCCGGATGTAACCGAACAGCTTACTGGACCCTCGCTAACGGTCGCTTATAAAGATGGCCAGCCGACACCCGCGGCTCATGCATTTGCCAAGAAATCCCGCATCGACGTGGCGCACTTGGAAACAATCACGACCCCCAAGGGTGAATATCTATCCGCGAAAGTCACGAAAAAAGGTCGCGGGGCGGCTGAAATTCTTGCCGAGCATTTGCCGAAAGAACTCTCCTCCATTTATTGGCCTAAGAATATGTACTGGCGCAAGCCGAACGAACGCTTCGTGCGGCCGGTGCGATGGCTGGTGGCCATGCTCGACGGCCAAGCCATCCCGCTCGAGTTCGATGGAATTTTCGCGGGCAACACGTCGAGGGGACACCGAATTTTGTCGCAGGGCGAAGTCACGATTTTGCAGGCCGGCTCTGGCTATATCGACGCTTTGCGCAGCGCCAAAGTGCTGGGCCGTGCTGAACGCGAGCACCAGCTTCGCAAAGCGCTTGATGATGCTACGCGCACGATAGCGGGCGCTCGGTGGCGCGAAGATGCCGCGCTCCTTGAAACCGTGGTGAATCTTACCGAATTCCCTTCAGCGATTCTTGGCAGCTTCGATCCGCAATTTCTCGCCTTGCCGGAAGAAGTGCTGGTCACGGTAATGCGAGACCATCAAAAATATTTCGCCATCGAAGACGCGCAGGGCAGGTTGATGCCCCACTTTCTCGCCGTGCTGAATACCGATGGCGATCCACAAGGCCTGATACGTCACGGCAACGAACGGGTGCTGCGCGCCCGCTTCAACGACGCGCGATTTTTCTGGGAAACCGATCAGAAGCGTTCTCTACTCGATCGTCTCGACCTGCTGCGCCACGTCACTTTTCAAAAAGATTTGGGCAGCTATTACGAGAAGACACAGCGCGTTCAGCGCTTGTGCAGTTGGCTAAGCGAATTGCTCAAGCGCGAGGGCATTGCAGTTCGTCCCGGAGTGATTCACAAGGCCGCCTGCCTTGCCAAAGGCGACCTTACCACCGAGTTGGTGAAGGAGTTCACAGAACTGCAAGGCATTGTCGGGGGCTTGTACGCGCGGGCGCAGGAACTCGACCACTCGCTGCCGGAGGCGACACGCTTCGCCATCGCCGACGCGGTGTACGACCACTACAAGCCCGAGTCGACGGAAGACAGCGTGCCTCGCTCGACGGAAGGGGCAATCCTTTCCATCGGGGACAAAGCCGACACCATCGCCGGCATGTTCGCGCTGGGCCTGGTTCCCACGGGATCGAAAGATCCGTTCGCGTTAAGACGGCAGGCGAACGCCATCGTGAAAATCATCGCGGAGAAAAAGCTGCCGTTGCGCCTCAGCGACATGATGCGCGACGCGCGCTGCGGCTACCAGGGCTCGCTCGCCGAAATGAAATTTGTCGACCAGGTCAAGTTCGAGGCATCACTGAAGACGTTTTTCCGCGAGCGGCTTGAGTTTTATCTAAAAGATGTGCGCGGCTACTCCTACGATGTAGTGAAAGCCACACTGGCGGCAGACGCTGATAATATTCCCGACGTGCTGGCGCGCGCAGAAGCGGTGAAGCAGGTTTTACACATGCCTGAATTTCTGGCAATCGGCGCAGCCTGCAAGCGCATGCGGAATATTCTGAAGCAGGCCGAAGAGAAGGGAATCGAGTCAGGTGCGCAATTCGAATATTTGCCTGACTCGTCGCCGGAAGAGAAGAATCTGGCAGCTTATCTCGACGTCAATGGGCCAAAAATCGAAGCGCTGCGGAAGAAAAAAGAATATGTCGATGCGCTGCTTCTGCTTTCTACTGCGCGCGAACAAGTGGACGCGTTCTTCGACAAAGTAATGGTCATGGTGGAAGAGCCGAGAGTGCGGGCGAACCGACTGGCTCTGCTGCGGACGTTGCTGAAAGAGTTTTCCACGATTGCGGATTTTTCGGAGATCGTGACCGAAGGCAAGAGCTAATTCAGCGAACGTTCCTGACCTCGAGTTTAGATCTACGGATTGCCGGCGGACGCCGGCGCTACGCAACGACAAAGGACGAATCACTCATGGCAACAACCACTCTTCCTGAAGCTGCGGTCCAAGAAAACAAAAAAGGGAACAAAAACTCTTCAACCAAATACGTTTATTTCTTCGGCAACGGCAAGGCCGATGGCCACGGCAAAATGAAAGACGATCTCGGCGGCAAGGGAGCCGGTCTTGCCGAGATGACGAACGCGGGCTTGCCCGTCCCCCCCGGCTTCACGATTCAAACCGAAGCTTGCCGTGAATACATGCGGCAAGGCGCTGCTTCGAAGGAAGTAGACCGTCAGATGGACGAGGCCCTGGCTAAGCTTGAAACGCTGCAAGGCCAAAAGCTCGGAACGGGCGAGAATCCTTTGCTGGTGAGCGTGCGCTCGGGCGCGAAATTTTCCATGCCGGGCATGATGGATACCATTCTGAATCTCGGCTTGAACGACAAAAGCGTGGAGTCGCTGGCCAAGCGCAGCAACAATCCCCGCTTCGCGGCCGATTCCTACCGGCGGCTGATTCAGATGTTCGGCAACGTCGTGCTCGAGATTCCGAAGTCTGCCTTCGACGAAGTCTTCGACGCGAAGAAGAAACAGAAAAAAGCCAAGCTCGATACCGAGCTCGATGCCAAGGCCCTGAAAGAAGTCATCGAAGAATATAAGAAGGTCGTCAAGAAGCACGCCAAGCGCGACTTTCCGCAGGACCCACACGAGCAGCTGGTCATGGCCCGCGATGCCGTGTTCCGCTCGTGGCAGAATGATCGCGCCAAACATTATCGCCGCATCAATAATATCGATGACATGCTCGGCACCGCCGTCAACGTTCAGGCCATGGTTTACGGCAACCTCGGCGATACCAGCGGCACGGGCGTGGGCTTTACGCGCAATCCGGCTACCGGCGCGAAGGAATTCTACGGCGAGTTCCTGATGAACGCCCAAGGCGAAGACGTGGTCTCAGGCGTGCGCACTCCGGTGCACATTTCCGAACTGCACAAGATCATGCCCAACGTCTACGACCAGTTGCGCGACATTACTACGCGCCTCGAAAAACATTACAAAGACATGCAGGATTTCGAGTTCACTATCCAGGATGGCAAGCTCTACATGCTGCAAACCCGCAACGGCAAGCGCACCGGGCGCGCCGCCGTTAGAGTTGCGATTCAGATGGTGGACGAAGGCTTGATTACAAAAGAAGAAGCTATTTTCCGCGTCGAACCGAACCAACTCTACGACTTCCTGGTGCCGCGGCTCGACGAAAAAAGTACCAAGGTGGAAGTTCTCGCCACAGGCCTGCCCGCTTCGCCGGGCGCGGCCGTTGGTCAAATTGTTTTCACCGCAGAAGAGGCGGTAAAAAAAGCCGGGCATGGCGCGCAGAAGAATCCTGTGATCCTGGTGCGCGCGGAAACCACTCCAGAAGATATTCAAGGCATGGAAGTGGCCGCCGGAATTCTAACTTCGCGGGGCGGCATGACCAGCCACGCTGCTGTGGTCACTCGTGGCATGGGCAAATGCTGCGTTGCTGGCGCAGGCGATATTCAAGTAGATGAGCGCACCGGCCAGATGCGGGTGAAAGGACAGGTGTTTCGCGAGGGTGACTGGATCTCACTCGACGGCACCACCGGCCGCGTCATCAAAGGCAAGCTGAACACTTTGGAAGCTTCTTCGGACGATGAAGAATTGCAGAAACTTTTAAGCTGGGCCGAACCCTTCCGCAAGATCGGGGTGCGGGCCAACGCCGACATTCCGCGCGATGCCATTCAAGCCAAAACGTTCGGGGCCGAAGGCATTGGCCTTTGCCGTACCGAACACATGTTTTTCGCAGCCGACCGAATTCCGCACATGCGCGCCATGATTCTTGCTGACAACGAAAAAGATCGGCGCACAGCACTGAAAAAGTTGCTTCCCATGCAGCGCGCCGACTTCATCGGGCTGCTAAAGGCCATGAACGGCCTGCCAGTAACGATCCGCCTACTCGATCCTCCGTTGCATGAGTTCTTGCCGAAGCGCGAGAAACTCATGGTCGATATTGCCAGCCTGCCCAGCGGCGATGCCAAGCAGAAGAAAGCTCTGGTCGAGGAATATCGTGAGTACGGCGCGAGGGGGGCTGGCGACTTGAAGAAGATTCTTCCCGGGTTGCTCGCTCGCGTAGAAGAGTTGCACGAGTTCAATCCTATGCTCGGCCATCGCGGATGCCGATTAGGAATCACCTATCCGGAAATCACCGAGATGCAGTCTCGCGCAATCTTTGAGGCAGCGGTTGCGGTCGACAAAATGGGAATCAAAACTCACGCTGAAGTCATGATTCCGCTGATCTCGACAGTGAAGGAAATGGCGAATCAGGGTGCAATCGTAAAACGTGTCGCCGAAGAAGTCTTCAAGGAAAAAGGAAGGCACGTTCATTATCTTGTCGGCACCATGATCGAATTGCCGCGGGCCTGCCTGGTCGCGGATGAAATTGCAAAAGAAGCCGAGTTCTTCTCCTTTGGCACAAACGATTTGACGCAAACTGCTTTCGGCTTCTCGCGCGACGACGTAAATAAAATCCTCCCTACTTACTTGGCGGAAGGAATCCTCAAGCAGGATCCATTTGCCGCAATCGATCGCGATGGCGTCGGCGAGCTGGTTCGCATCGGCATTGAGCGCGGCCGAAAGACGCGCCCCAAACTCGAAGTAGGAATCTGCGGCGAGCACGGCGGCGATCCATCGTCGGTGGAGTTCTGCCATCAGGTTGGGATGGATTATGTCTCTTGCTCGCCCTTCCGCGTGCTGACGGCGCGCCTGGCGGGTGCGCAGGCCGGTGCCGCAGATAAGTTGAAAGTTGAGGGCGGAAGAACGAAGTAGCCTCAAGCTAAGAACCGAGGTCACTGCGGAACCCAGCAAGGCATCGCGCTACCCTGTGTTCCGCGGTGACCTTTTTGTTGAATGCATCCGCTTTACTGCACCTTCTGCAGTCGCGCAATCAACTTCTGCGCCAGGCTTTCTTCCGATTCCGACCATAACAGCCGCGCGCTCGCTCCGCTGTGTTTCTCCACCTTCGTAGAGAATTCCACCAACTTGGCAACGTTGTCGCGAATCTTCGCCTGGGTCTGCTGGTTCAGTTCCGTCTCCGGCTGCAAGAAAAACGAATCCAGGCCAAAATCGATTTCAATGTGGCCCGTTTCCTGATAGCTTCCTTCGTCGAACTGCTCTCCCTGCGCAATGAACTTCACGGTCGCAGGCTCCAGCAGCCAGTTCCCGTTCGATGCGTCTGGCGTCCACAAGTCCCAGTGCGCCTCGAAAGCGTAGGCGTAATCGTCATGAACCGATTCCGCTGCGATCAGCGTAGCTTGCCCCGGATCGAGTCCCCCCGGAAATCGGCGTTCTAGCACCGTCGCCTCGTTCCACGAGACCGGATGCAACGCGAAGTATGTAACGCCCGGGCGTTGCGTCGAAAAAGGGAACTGCTGTAAGACAGTAAACATGTGCGGCAGCATTTCCGGCCCGGAGAAATCAGGGAACCAAAGACTTAGATAAAGAGGATCAGCCACATTCGCCTCGCAATGATTTCCGCCCAGTAGCGGGTATAGATTTCTGAAATGAGCTGGCTCCCACAATTCTAATTCGTCCAGCCATCACAAGGGAGGTCGAACGCTGCGCGATTTTTGACAGCAATGCCCAGGGTTGCTACGATCAAGTGTTGCCCGCCTCACAGCCGTCCCCGTCGTCTAGCCTGGCCTAGGACATCGCCCTTTCACGGCGGTAACACGGGTTCAAATCCCGTCGGGGACGCCAACAAAATAAAGGGGTTCCGGGTTCAAATAATTTAATACGTTCACCTCGATCACGTTATGATCACGATACCGGCCAAAGAGAGTGAGGAGTCCATGCAAAAGAGCGAAATTATAAACTTGCTCACGATCAACCTCTACCGGGAATCGGAAACACCACCGCTCGAATCAGGTCGGGAACGCCATTCAGAGAAAATCATTTGTAAGAATTGCCAGCAAGCGTACACGTTGGACTACGAGGGCCGCTCGCCCTCAGTTGGTAGCGCACCTGAGACTTTGGAAGGGGTGCTGGATATAGCGCAACGCTCCGTGAACATGGCGCACTTTTCAGCACCTCTTCATCAAGATCGCCATCTTGAGGTTGCGATCACCTTTCGCCGCTAAGAAGCCGTTACCCCGCGCCACACGTCGCCCGAAACTCCCTTGGCCTTAAATCGCTTACCCGCCCTCCAGCCATCGCATTAAGCTGCGCCTGTTGCGAAGCGCTTGGCGCTTGCGGGCTCTTTGCGCTCCCCAATTCGGCGGACGGTAAAGACCGGGTGTACTCATGCGAACGACCCTTGCGCGGCAGCAAAATGCCGCGAAGCCGAACGCCGCTCATGCTCTGAAATCCCTTGCACAACAGCTTTTTTAATGTCATCTGGCGTGGCGCTGGTTTGCGTCACATAGACATTTACCGTCCCTACTCCCTGCCCCTTATATGCTTGCGGCTGAACCAGCGTACCTGCCTCCATAGGGTCAAGAGCTCGCCAGCGTTTTAATAAATCCTCGCGATACGAATCGGCTGCTGGACCGCTGCCGTTGTACTCCTTCATCTTGTCCCATAAAGTTCCCGGCTTTTGAGAGAACCACGTTAATCCGCCGAGGATGTTTTGCATGGGATCATTTGGATCGAATGTCTTCCCTTGTTCTGCGAACTGTTTAGTTAGTCGCTTTATTGCATCTGGCATCAGTTGATACATGCCAATTTCCCCGTGGCTGCCAACGGGCGGATTGGGATTCATCCCGGATTCTTTCATCGCTAGCGCGAGAGCTAATCCCGGCGGAACTCCTACCTTTCTGGCGTCGTCTAAGATGACCCGATTGTAGGTGTGTCCATTGATAAGGGCATCAAGTCCACGGTTTAGAGCGGACGCCCCAGGACTCTTGGCGATTGCTTTATCAATAGCGCTCATTCCCCCGCCGGATTCAGGCGGAGTAGCGGAGGTATCGACGTCTAAGCCCCCCGGATGAGCTTTCGACCATGCGCCGTTATATTGTCCTTCCGAGGAGTTCCCTGAGAACCAATGATCTAGATACTTGGCTACTGCAGCCGTCTTGTCAAAGGCCCATACTGCGACATTTCCAATTGTTCTCAGCGCTGGCGCGATGACATTCGACGCAACATCGGCAATGTGTACGAATCCGCTGGGCGATTGGAACCACGCATTGAACTCTTTCAGCCGCTGCTCCAAAGATTCTGATCCGCCAAAGAGTTTATTAATCACATCCTCAGTCAGTTTCATGCCGAATATCTTCAGCGCTGGCTCCATGCGGGTGAACTGGAATTCGATGTCTCTGATCTTGCGAAATGCTTTTTCCCCGCCATCGCTGCCGAGATACTTCAGCATCTCGGTTTGATCTTTCACTAACTGGTGGTAGCGTTCCGCAAGTTCTGGCGGGCCCCAGATGATTTCTTCCAGCGAGTAGCCGAGGGCATCTGTGGCGATCTTCATTTTCTTTGCCGCTTCCGTTCCCATAAACATGCGGCGAGCGAATAACTGATACTTGAGATCATTGTTCGCGACCGATGTTCCTAGGCCAACTACCGCGCCTGTTACGGCTGCGATCGTAGTGACAATCGCTCCGCCAGCCGCGACCATTCCAATGGCCATGCCTGCCGCGATCTTCTCTGTCTTGACGGCTGTAAGTTTTAGCGCATCCTCGAAACGGCGCTGCGATTGACCGTCAATACTGAAGCCTAATGAGACTAAATAGCTTCGAATCGTGCTCCCTGCCATTTCCCGCCTTCCCATCGCCCCAACCGGGCGGTAACATCTTCGGATAACTGACTCACCCCACATCACTTACTTAATTCATCTCACTCACGGTCACGCTAAGAACACGTTGAATGCGAAATACGCCAGGAGTCAGGGACTTTAACGATCCCTGACTCCGGTAATCGGGCAGCAGCCAGAGGAAGGAGAAAGAGGACCTCCGGCTTTTAGTGCGCGCACCCGAAACCCCTGACCTCGCCAGCCCGTTGCCTTCGGCCCACCGCAAGGAAGGAAGAGGGGGAGCTGAAGCCCCTCATACTTACGGATCGGCCCGGATTCATTGCCGAGCAAACAACGGGCTGGCCGGAATGTCACAAAAACTTGTCTCTCACGAAGTGCAAGCCCGTATCAGTCTTTCGGTCTACGATGCCCGCGAGTTGCTCCATGCGGCTGCGCATCTTGGGCAGTGAGTTGTGGATTAGCAGCGCTTCATTTCGCGCCTCACCCGACTCGTTTTCCCGCTCCGTGATTTTCTCCAAGACCCTAGAGTGTTTTACTTTGTACCGTTCCGCCTGTCGCGCTCTTTCCTCACGATCTGCATCAGTCACAAACGCGGTTACCGGAAGAGGGGCGCTCCAAGTCTCGTATTCTGCCCACGCCACTTTTAGATCGATGTTTCGCAAACGTTGTATCTCCGAATCACCGCGCACTATGACGCCATGCAGGTATGCGTATCTTTGTTCCAATTCGTGGCCCTTCTCTTGTAACTGCTTCAGTTCGGCGCTCGCCTCTGATCGCCGCCTTTCTTCCGCCTCAGCTTCGACCCTATCTAGTTCAAGGCGGGCCATAATCACATCTTGTAATGCGCTCATGCTTCTTCCTCTTTCCGCTTCCAGTATTCAGCGTTCTTCCTGTTCAATCGCGCCAAGGCATCCCGCAGCGCCAACAGGCGGTCATTGTCGCGAGTGTTCGAAGGCATCTTGTAAATGCATAGACCAGAAACACCAGTACCGCTGGCATTCTCTTCGTCGATTGCGCGAAACGCAGAGCCGTGGAAAGTGGCGAGATGTTCGCCTGCCGAGTCTAGGACGTACAGCGCATCGCAGTCGGCCTGTTTACACTCTCCCGCCGCGCATCGGCATACCGCGTCGCTCTTAGGACGAAACAACGCAACGCGCAGCGAACCATTCGCCAACGTTGGACTTGCAGAATCGCGAGTTAGATGATGATGCGTTCGTATCGACATCACTTTCCCCCGGCTGCGCGTCGTAGACCGTCCACACTCGCCGCGACTTTGGTGCCCGCTATTAGCGGCGTATCCGGTAGCGTCTCAGCAGGGCCAACGTTATACATCCACGCTTCACTGGCCTTTGCAATCTGCGCGGCAGAGATTGTCATTGGCAAATTGCTTGGAGGCGGCGCGTACTCGCCAGCCGTTGGGTCATAGCGAGGGTCGGGCGTTGGTGCGCCATTCTGATCAATTCCAGGTAGATCGTCGCCACCGAGGCCAGCACGCACGCTGCTAGGTTCCTCCCGTGTCCACTGTGGCGGACGTGGGATTCTCATCGGTGGAAGGTTGCCGGGGCTGGATTCGCCAATCGGAATGGCGACAGGCGAGGCAGTTACGGGCTTCGTCACAATATCCGGGTCGGTAAGGTTACGGGGTGGAGCGGGGTTCGGTCGCGTGGTCGTAATGATTTCTGCCATTGTGAATTACACTCCTTTTTCCTAAATCGCCTCTGCCAGGCGGTAACGCTGCGATCTAACTACACGAAAGCATTCAATTTGTTCTATCTGGCAAATTAGTGGTCACGTCATGGTCACCAAGCACCGCCGGATTCTCGAAATACACATTTGCAATCGGTCGGCCTGTCATGCGTGCTGTTTCAATCTCTTCTGCTGACGTGCTTGGCAACGTCGGTGCGTCGTGAAAGACGAGCAAGGGAGGCGAGAGACGGGCTCGCCGCTTGATCCGTTGAGCAATTTCTAAGAGTCGCGATTTGTTTGCGGCTTTCATTGGGTGAACCTTCCCGTTTCCGAGTCCCGCCGAAACTGCGACAGCGGATTCTCGACGCCAACCCTTTCTTCCAATTCCTTTAGCTGTTCGGAGAACTCAACCAGCTCCAGGGCCGATAGGTAAGCATTGGCAATTGTGGAAATTGTTGAAGCAACCTTAGGATCGATTTTGCCTTGGTGCGTCTCCACTTGGAGCTGTGCGAGGATCGCGGCCTGCTCGCGGGCTGATGTGGGAGCGGCAAACGGAGTCAGTTCACTAGGATCGAAAATTGCACGCCTTGCGCCGCCTCTCTGTCCAAAGCGCTGAGCGTTTCCTGGGATGTGCAAGGCACACCTTGTTTCCCCCACCATCGCAAACTGTGGGCAAGCATTCCCAGCTTTGGTTGGAGCGCTGCACCTAACTCCGCGCTTGTTTGCACCGCAGGCGGACTCAGATTGAGCTAAGCACGGGTCGTCTTTTAACGGGGTTTGTGTCTGCGTTTTTTCTTCCTTACTCATATCTAGGTCACCTGTCCCACTGTCCCAAAACCCCTAGTAAAAGAGTTAGGGGACACTTCAAAACCCTCAGGCTAGGAAAAACCCTTGAGGGGTTATTTCCGCCTGTCTTCTGCGTTGTCCCGAAACTGTCCCAGCGTGGGACACTATTTGGGACAGTTCTACGACGTTTTCAATAGAAGTCATTGCGGTTTTCTGCTTTTCTCTTCCGTTGAATGGTCTTCTGCGTCGAAGTCGAATAGCATTCGTTCCACGGTGCTTTTACTGATCTTCATTTTTTCGGCGATCTCTCGCAGAGATAACTTCTGCTGCCTCAGTGACGCGGCCATTAGTGCCTGTTCGGCCCGGTCGGGTGCTAACGGCCTTCCGCCCTTCTGCTGGAGGTAAGAGCGCAGTTCTTCCGCTTCGCCCGGTAGCGCGCTCATGGCAAACTGCCCGCACGAATCCAGATGTGGCCTACCTTCGATGACGAACGGCGCACACGGCTGAAAATCACGAGGTTTGCAGTTTTCGACATAGATACGGTTTCGGACTGCATCCACTTGCCGGATGCCCCAGACTGTTGAAACCATCGCCCCCAGATCGCCAGAGCCACGCAAGATGTTCTCAAGGCTCATGCTCTGCGCCGTCTCGAAGGATTTTGGCGAGTGGTGGCAGCCCGTAATAGTTCTTGCGCCACCGTGGAGCAATCGAAAAAGCACATCGGAAAATAGGCGGATGTTTTCCGCGTCGTTTTCGCTTCCGACCGTGAAGCGGATTACGCTATCTAGGAACACGTCCGCACCTTCCACGGCCTTTAGAATTCTCGGGTCCGTGAGTTGAACTTGCTCCGGGGAAGATAATGTCCGAATCAATAGGCGATCCTCGCGGACATGCTCCTCAAGGCGAAACAATTTGATACGTGACCAAAAAGGACCGATGCTGCTCTCGGGGATGAGATAACAAACTCGCTTCGCCGACCGGGATACTGAAAATGGCTGATAGTGGAACAATGGCGATTCTTCTAAGAGCGCTCGTACCATTGCCAACATGATTAGGGTCTTGCCTTGTCCAGCCAGGCCGCCGATGAGGGTAACGCCCGCCTCTTGCAAAAACCCGTTGATGGCAAATGTTAGCGGAGACGCATTTTCAAAATCCTTCCAATTGTGGAAAATGTCACGCCAGTTTGCAGAGTCGCCTTCTCCTTCAAGCATCTGGAGTTCGCTTATCACGCGGCGACGATCTTCAGCAGTCGCGGCTTCGCTAAGTTGCTCCTGTAATCTTCGCAACTCTCGCTCGCGCCGTGCTACCTTCCACTGCTTCACATAGCTTGCAAAATTGGCCGGCACTACTCCCGAAACCATCTCGGCGAGCACGGAAGGATGTACTGCCGCGCCCAATTGTGCCGAGACTGCGCACAGGTCCGCTATGCAACTGTGGGCGTTCAGTTCTTGTATCGCCCGATAGACCATGTTGTGTTCGCTGAGCGTAAACTGTCCGTCCTCGATAACCTCTGTGGTCCGGAGGGAAGGCGATTCCAACAGAGAGCCAAGGATGCAGCGTTCGAGCCGAACGAGTACCTCGCCGTCATAGTGGGATTTCGTGGTGCCATTCCGCTTGGCGCTCACTTGGGAGCCTCGCCACGCGCCTTCCGAATCCACTCTCGCGCTAGCTTCAACCGCCGCGATTCATCGGGGCGATAGAAACCATCGTTAGGCGGTACACCGCCCACACCCGGCAGTAACAGTTCGGGCGTAACGTCGGCAGAAGTTTTACTTGGTGCGGGTTTAAGCAATGGCCTTATCCGTAGCATCAGAGTCGATCACGCCCAGGTCACGACGCGGGCGGGTGCCTTCTTGAATGACGCGCCGAACCTCTGTAAGGGGAATCAATAGCCGGTCGCCAATTTTCACCGACGTAATGCGGCCACTGTAGGCATAGCTCCGCCAAGACCACTTGGACACGCCAGTCAACGTTTCAGCATCAGCCACGCCTATCAGTTCCGGCTCTATCGGTTTAACGATTCCGTCGGTTGCATATACCTTGCGCGCGTTTTTCTGAGTCGCCATATCTTTGGCCCTGCTTCGTTTGTTCTTGCTTTCTTGGTGTACTATGCCCTATGATTGCGGTCATGGTAAATCGAAAAAGCAATGACCGAGATAATACCGTGACATCTGAACTGACAATTCTCATTCCCAGCACGGGCGATACGTTCGAAGGCATCGTCAGTTGTCAGCAAGGGCGCGAGCGTCTGGAAATCGCGGTGCGGAGGTTTTCGACGTCTGTTTTGCGAAAGCAGGGTGTCAAGTATCAGGAATTGGATAAAGTCATGCGTCCGCATGACTGGAAGGCTTTTCGGGCGCTAGGAAACCTGCTTCAGTTTGCGAGGGGCACAAAAATCGATCAGGCATTATTCCTAGAATCCTCCGGGGCTTTGTTGGGTGATTACTACAGCCCGCAGCTCGTAGAGGCATTGAGGGCTGCGCATCCCCAATGGCAGAGCACTTCAACGTGGTTGCCCGCGATATTCAATGACAAAGTGAGGAAGGCTCGCTTCGTGCTTTGGTGGCAGCAATGGCGCAAAGGGAAGCAAGTACGCGGAGAATTCCGCCCAGCTATCTTCTGTCCCGATCACCAGACGGCACTTATTGTCAGCTTGATTTTCGCCAATATTAGCGCGTGTCTCGGCTGTCACGCGCTTTTTCAGCCCAGCAGACCAGATCAGTTATTCCATGACAACAAATGCGGGAATCTCTGGCGCAAACGCCGAGAACGAATGAGGAAAAGAAATCGCGGAAGTCAAGCAATTAAACAAAAACGCGCCGCGCCAGTGTTATCAGCACCAGCACGGCACTAACCACCAGTCGCCCCAAAGGAGGGGGTGATCCAATGGCTACATCGCAGATTATCAACATTACGCCCACTGCGCGAATGCCGCGCGTAACTTCAAACGCAATCCATGATCTCCATGACCGGGCATTCGTCTCGATGTTTCACCCTGGTGTCGAGTGGTCGGACGAAGAGTGCGCCGAACTCGCCCGCACGTACAAAGTCACGGCCCAAGCTCCAGTCTGGATGGGAGGAAAAAATGTCTAACAATCAAATCAGCACCATTCCACAACTCGAAGAAATCCGCCGTGAAGCGAAAGACTTTCTTGTGCACACGCAAACCCTCGCGCAATCTGCGTTCCAGCAGGGAAGCAATCTCTGGCTGGAATCGCGGCGTCCGTACCTCTCCCCGAGAACCTATAGCGACTACGAAGGATACCTTCGTATCTTGACGGCGTTTTTCGGAGAGATGCGTCTTGTAGAAATTGGCCCGGATGAAATTCGTGCCTACCAGCGAATGCGCATGATGAAAGCCGGAGCTTCCTGCATCAACAAAGAATGCTCCCTGTTGCAGCAAATGCTAAAGCGCATCGGGCGCTGGCCTGAGATTGTTGCCCAATACCAACCGCTGACACTTCCCAAGGAATCGCCGCACTCAGCGTTAACGCCAATCGAGGAAGACCGACTATACCGCATCGGTGCCAGCAACCCAAGATGGGAAGTGGCCTACTGCGCGTTTGTGCTCTCCATCAACACTACTGCGGGCCCCGGAGAAATTCGCCACGTTCGCAGAATGGACATTAACTTCGAGAAACGGACCATGCGAGTGCAGCCCGAAGGCGCAAAGAACGAGCACCGCATCCGAGTGATCCCGTTAAATGAGACGGCATGGAAAGCCGTGGAGCACTTATGGAAGCGCGCTGAAAAACTCGGTTCAAAATCCGACCATCACTACCTGATTCCTTTCCGCAAGAAAAAAGGAACCTACGATCCCGAGCGTCCGGCGAAGGGTTGGCGCTACGCGCTCCATGAAATGCTCGTTGCGGCGAATCTCCGCATCTCAGCGTACTCATTCCGCCACCACGCCATCACCAAGCTCTTAGAGAATCCAGACGTATCCGAAGAGACAGCAGAAGCGATAGCAGGGCATATCTCGCACCGAATGAAACGGCGCTACAGCCATACGAGAATCGAAGTGAAGAGGGAAGCCGTGGCAGCGCTTGAGAGAATCGCGCCCAAACCTATGCATGATCTGCCCGCTCCAAAAAGGCGGCGAACCAAACTCCGAACAGGCAACGTAATCCCATTTCAGGTTCCGCCGACTCAAGGGGGTGCAGCATGAGCCGAGATGGAATCTTCAAACGCAAGAGCGCTTATTACATCAGCTTCATTGACGCCACAGGTCGCCGCAGACAGCTAAAAACGTCTGCGCCGACTCTCACCCAGGCCCGCGAGATTCGTAACGCTAAACTGGCGGAAGCGGAAAAGCAGCGGGTGCTGGGGTACGCCCCGCCTACGAAAGACACGTTTGCCGAATTTTCAACGGAATACCTTAAGCACCAGAAAACTCGTATCACTCCGCGAGCCTATGAGAGAACTCGCGGGATTGTCGAAACCCACCTAAAGACTGCCTTCGGACCGATGAGGCTTGCCATGATCCGGCGAAAGGACATAGAGAATTACATTTCCCAGCGCGCAAGCGAAGCCAAGGTTAAACCGGGGACCATCATCAAAGAATTCAACGTCCTCAAGCATCTGATGACCGTGGCAGTGCGCAGGGAACTCATTCCCGTCAATTACGCCCGTGACGTGCGACCGCCGAAAGCACCAGCGGGACGGGAGAAATACTTGTCGATGAATGAAGCGCTGCGCATCCTCGGGCACTGCCCGCTATGGCTGCGGCCTATTGTGCTGCTACTGCTGGCAACGGGGATGCGGCGCGGGGAATTGCTGGGGATGCAATGGCGGCACGTCGATCTAGTCGGCAATCGCATTTTCCTGCCGAAAACGAAAAACGGACATTCCCGCACCGTGCAACTAAACGCCGGAGCTTGTCGCGTGCTGGCGGCGATCCCGCGAGCACAGCCCACAGATTATGTGTTCCCAGAGACTGAACATGTCAGTCCGGAAAACATTTCTCTCGCGTTCCTTCGGGCTTGTCGGCGTGCGGGAATCACAGACTGTTGCCTCCACGATCTGCGGCACACTTGCGCGAGCCATTTAACTATGAGTGGGGCGAACCTTCAATCCGTGGGAAAGGTGCTCGGGCATCGCGATCCACGCATGACCGCCCGCTATTCTCACCTGTCGCCAGACTACTTGCAGCAGACTGTAAAGCTGCTCGATGACGTGTTCCCGCCCGGTTTTGCCGATCACTTACCAGTCACGATAGAACATACAAACCACTCCGAACCTCTCAAAACTGGTGCGAAGCTACTTACAGCGCAAGTTATGGAGGAATCAAGAGCTTAGGTAGATAAGTGCCATGTAATTAGCAACTTGCCCAAATGCCCGGAACGCCCTTTCACGGCGGTAACACGGGTTCAAATCCCGTCGGGGACGCCAAATCCATTACCGTATGTCTCGTCAGTGAGCCGCTTATCCGTTGATTCGGCCCGCGCTTTCTCTTGCGCAAACGGCGCGACGCCGTATGCCCGACTCACCGGCGGCCGCCGACACTCTAGGGTGGGTTTATTACCAGAAAGGCGCTTATCGTTCGGCAATCGACTCGCTCCATGAGGCGCTGAAGCTGGGGCAGGCGAACAACTCACCAGACCTCTCCCGCTTCCATTATCACTTGGGAATGGCTTATACGAAAACCGGCCAAATGGCGCTTGCCCGGCAACAACTGGACCGTTAGCTCCTCGAACCCGGGCGCCACCGCACTGAGTCTTTATATCGGCTCTGTTCGTGCCGACACTACGGAATCGACTGTATTGCGAGCCTTGCACGGGCTGATTACAGTTGGCTGGTAACATTTTCATATACGCAAGATCTTGGACGATCATGGGTTAGCGTCGCGACGGCGGTCGCGGCATTTGACCCTCACGATCGTCCTTTCTTTTTCCACTCCAGTTATTGGGCGCGCTTCTCGTGGCTCCCATCCTGCCGCGTTCCTTCTTGAATCTCACTGATCCATATACAATTCCCATACCTAACCCACTGGTTTTGCATGGCATTGATGGAGTCGGAAGCGATTGTGCTGCGCACCTATCCGTTGCGCGAAGCGGACCTGCTGGTCACGCTCTTTACCCGCGTTGAGGGCAAAGTCCGTGGTGTGGCACGCTCGGCGAAAAAGTCAAAGCGGCGCTTTGGCGGCGCGCTTGAGCCGCTTACTCACGTGCGTGCGTTCTACGACGTGCGCGAAGGTCAGGAATTGGTTCGGCTGGATGCTTGCGAAGTGCTGGAATCTCCCCTCGCCACCGAAGTCAGCTATGCGCGAGCTGTGGCCCTCGCGCATGTGGCGGAACTGCTTGATGAGTTGCTGCCCGATCGCGAAGCCAACGATGCCATCTTCCGCCTCACGCTTTCGGTGCTACATGTTCTGCCCGGGCCGGATATCTGGATGCCGGTTACCTACTTCGATCTCTGGGTGACACGTCTGGTTGGATTTCTTCCCGAGTTGACCGAGTGCGTCGCCTGCGGCCGCGAACTGAACGGCAGCCGCGCCTATTTTCACGCTTTGGCCGATGGCCTGATGTGCCCCGAAGACAAGCGCCTGGCATCGTCGGAAATTTCTGGCGATTCGCGCATCCTTGCCGCGCAGATGTTCCGCGCTCCCGTAGAGAGTTTTGCCGCGGCGGCATGGCCCAAGGCGCAGGGCGCGGATCTGCGCAAATTTCTGATCCAGATACTTCAGCGGCATATTGAGAAGAAATTGGTGACCGCGGGAATGCTGGAGAAGGGTAGTTTCTAACCACTGCGCCAACTCGGCAATGCCCATGTAGGGACATCTGCCCTCGGCTGTCCGTCGAGCGAAGCTCGATGCGCTACGGCAGCATATTCCCAATGCGCTTGATCTGTGCCCCGACCGCCTTCAACTTCTCTTCAATCTTCTCGTAGCCGCGGTCGATATGGTACACGCGATCGATGATGGTCTCTCCGTCTGCGACGAGCGCTGCCAAAACTAACGACGCCGAAGCTCGCAAATCGGAGGCCAGCACCGCCGCGGCGCTCAACGAAGTCTTGCCGACGACCACCGCGCGCCGGCCTTCAATCTTTATATTCGCGCCCATGCGAACCAATTCCTGCGCGTGCATGAATCGGTTCTCAAAAATGTTTTCGGTGATGATGCTGGTGCCTTCGGCCTGCGTGGCCAGCGCCATGAACTGCGCCTGCATGTCGGTAGGGAAGCCGGGATACTCCTCGGTGATCACATCAGAGGCGGTGAAGGGATTGTCTCCCATCACGCGCACCGAATCGGCAGTCGATTTGATTTTCACTCCCGCATCTTTCAGTTTTGCGAGGACCGCCGTCAGATGAGCGGGGTCGCATCCCGCGATGTTAAGGTCGCCGCCGGTGAGGGCTCCGGCGATGAGAAAAGTGCCGGCTTCGATGCGATCGGGGATGATGCGGTGCTTCGCGCCTTTCAGTTTACTCACGCCCTTGACGCGGATGGTGGCGGTGCCGGCACCTTCGATGTGGGCTCCCATTTTGTTCAGGAGGGCGGCGAGGTCGGCGACTTCGGGTTCGCGGGCGGCGTTCTGCAGAATGGTTTCGCCTTCGGCGAGGGTGGCGGCCATGAGGAGGTCTTCGGTGCCGGTGACGGTGATTTTGTCGAAGACAATTTCTGCGCCGCGGAGGCGCGTGGCGGTGGCTTCGACGTAGCCGTGTTCTTGCGTGATTTTTGCGCCGAGAAGTTCGAGGCCTTTGATGTGGAGGTCGATGGGGCGCTGTCCGATGGCGCAGCCGCCGGGGAGAGAGACGCGGGCGCGGCCGCAGCGGGCGACGAGCGGTCCGAGGACGAGGGTGGAGGCGCGCATGGTTTTTACTAATTCGTAGGAGGCTTCGGGGGCGGCGAGATTTTTGCAGTGGATGGTGGTGCGGTGCCGTGCGACTCCGTAGCCAAGTTCGACCTCGGCGCCCATGGCGGCGAGCAGGTTGCGCGTGGTCTGAATGTCGCGGACCTGGGGAATGTTTTCGAGGATGACCGGCTCGTCGGTGAGCAGAGCGGCGGCCATGCAGGGGAGTGCGGCGTTTTTTGCTCCGCTGACGCGGACGGTGCCGAGAAGAGGAGAGCCGCCGCGGATTACGAGTTTATCCATGAGGGCGAGTTCGTGGCGAACCCACGTCTCGCAAAAGCGTCGAGACGTGGGGCACCCAAGTTTGATTTTAGCGGGGAAATGGAGTGAAGGAGGGTAATCGGGAGGGCACGGCCTTGTGGGCTCATGTCAGAAGCCCATTTCTCGTGCGGAGAACGCGCGAGAAATGAGCACCGGCAAGATCAAATCAATTTCGTAATGCCGGAACTGGCGTGGAATAGGGACTCGGCAGTGGAACCTCGCTTCTGTTGGTGATGCTGCCGCTGCCAGGGTCAAAGACGTAAATGGGCATCACAAACTGATTGCCATAGGATTTTCTTCCTCCATAGATGAGCTTGTCATCGAGACCGAATACTTCGACATAGTCTGGGATGGAGATTCCAAGGTCTACGATCTTGCTCTCATTAAGGTCCAACTTTGTGAGTTCGCTACCACCCTGGTTCGTTGCGAAAAAGATATAGTTTCCGGTGCGATCCGGGATCTCAGCACCTGCGAAGCCGCAGAGTTCGAGCATTGCCCAAGTGCACGTAAAGATGGGAGTGGTTCCCCCGGTTGGCGGAAAGACAGAAACTGAGTTCTCGTTTCCGTTGAAGCCGGCATTGTAGTAGTTGAGGATCGCGATTGGCGTGATGTTTACGGTAGAAAATCCGCCGGTGTCGAGGAGTCCGGTGCCGCAAGGCCCGTCTGGGGGATAGGTGGCGCTGGGTTTGGGCGATTCCACCAGAAGTCCTGTTTGCGGATTAACGGTGAAGGAGCGGATTTCGGCCAACGACTGGTGGAGCGAATTTTGCTTGGATTGCGCCGCGTAGGCGAAAGATCCCCTGGAATCGAGAACGAAGTTCGTGACAGAGGCTCCGAAATTCAGGGTTTGAATCGGCGGATTTTGCGGCACTCCGTTCGGGTCGGTCTGGTAGACCAGGAGAATTGAGTTCTTGGTTCGAAGTTGTTCCCTAAGATATAAAGAAAGTGGCCATCGAGCGATGGAACGACCGTGGGATATTGGGGCAGAGGTATGGTTGAGGTCCCGTAGTCTGTGGGAACTCCTGTCTCGGGATTGACATTGTAAGTTTGGATCTCGATGCCAGTAACAAGGTAGAGCACGTCCAGGGGAGATGACGCTGCGGGCCCGGTTTGGGCGACGCTGATTGTGGGTGGAATGAGAAGGGAAAGGGCGAGAGAGAACAGGGGAGACGACGAAAGGCGGCTGCGCATACGATCCTCCGCGTGCGGGATTCGTGCGGGTATTGGAGTGCGACAGCGGGCAGGAGGTTGCCGAGGGCGGAGAAATGTTGCGTGCCACCTCGGAACTCAAAGTGTAGCGCCGGGTCAGCGGCTAAGTCTTGCCCTTGCCGGGTTACCCTCTGCGGTTTTTATTCGCTGCAAGTAGTTGCGGGCGAGTGGCCCGCTGCCACAAGAGGCTATCTGGCCATCCCAATCGCCCGGCGGACATTTCCTTTCGCCTTCTCTATCGCGTCCGCCGCCTCGGCACGGCTCAGATTCGCGGCCAGCATCACCAGCGCCACCGGAGTGCGATTGCCGGAGGCTTTTAGAGCCTGGGTTGCAGCGGCATGATCCGCGCCCGTGGCGCGTTCGAGGATGCCGATCGCGCGCTGAATGAGCTTTTCGTTTTTCGGCGCGACGTTCACCATCAGGTTGCCGTAGACGTAGCCGAGCCGCGTCATCGCCGCGGTGGAGATCATATTCAGAACCATCTTGTGTGCCGTGCCGGCTTTCATGCGCGACGATCCGGCTAGCACTTCGGGGCCGACTTGCGTAACGATGGCGAAATGCGCGGCGCGTTCCAGCGGCGAATTCGGATTGCAGGTCAGCGCTATCGTTCGCGCGCCGCGGCGGCGGGCCGCGGCGACGGCGGCCACAGTAAAAGGCGTGCGCCCGCTCGAAGCAATGCCGAGAACAACGTCTTGCTTGGTTGGTTTGCGCAGAGCCATTTCGTTGCGCCCTGCCTTCGCATCATCCTCGCTGATTTCGGAGGCCGCGCCGAGAGCCTTGTTGCCTCCCGCGATGATGAACTGCACCGAGCGCGGATCGGTGTTGAAGGTGGGTGGGCATTCGACGGCGTCGAGCGCGGCGATGCGACCGCTGGTTCCGGCGCCGACGTAGATGAGGCGTCCGCCGTGGCGGAGGGCGGCGGCGACGAGATCGATGGCGCGTGCTATTTCCGGCAGCACACGGGTCACGGCGAGGGCGACCGTGGCATCTTCAGCGTTGATAAGGCGCGCGATCTCAAGGGACGATTTTTGGTCGAGATCGAGGGCAGCCTCGTTTGGTTGTTCGGTGCGGAGGCGGCGAAGAGGCGCGGGCTTGCGTTTCAAAGTTGGAGCCTTTCGGGATTGGAGCGGCGGGATCATTTTAACCTGCGGGTTGGGACAAGTACGCGGCGGCCAAAGCCCCGAACCCTGGGAAGAGCAATCGCAGCGCTGGAAGCGCTGCGACACCCAAAAGCAGAGCGCTTCCAGCCAAGAGCAAGAGCGCCGCGCCAACCCAAGCAGGCGAGTGTAAAGACGGTTAAGCGTGCTTCTCAATCGCTTCGATCACGGCATCGTGGAATTTGGGGCGGATGGTTTTGATCGCCCGATTCGAGCAATCAGGCCAGGTGCGATTGGTGAGTAAGGTGATGGAGAGCTCGCGAGTGGGATCGATCCAGAGCGAGGTGCCGGTGTATCCGAGATGGCCGTAAGAGTTCGGCGAGAAATATTTTCCCGATTGCGAGGGAACGGATGGTGTGTCCCAGCCGAGAGCGCGGGAGGTTCCCGAGGGTGCCGATTCGCGGCGGGTGAATAGAGCGACGGTTTCAGGGCGAAGGAGAGGCTTGCCGCCATTGAGCATCGCATGCGCATACTCAGCAAGGTCACGAGCGGTCGAGAATAGTCCCGCGTGAGGCGCAACACCACCCAGCACGAAGGCATTTTCATCCTGCACTTCGCCTTGGATGATTTTGTGGCGGAAAGTCTGATCGTCCGCAGTGGGCGGAATCTTCGCGCGAAGTTCCACCGGTGGATTGAAAGTTGTGCTGGCCATGGCGAGGGGGGCAAAGATCTCGCGCTGGCAGAATCGGTCGAGTGCTTCGTCGGCGATACGCTCAAGCGCGGTGCCGAGCAGGATGAATCCAATGTCGCTGTACTCCGCGCGAGTCGCCGGATTCGCGGTCAAGGGTATCGTGAAGACCGCGCGCAGCAGTTCGTCGCTAGAATTCGCTCTCAGGAATAACTTTTCGTAGACGGGCAAGCCGGAAGAATGCGCCAGCAACATGCGGAGACTCACCTCGCGGCGTCGAGAATCTTTCGCGGCGTCGGTAAGGAACTCGGGGACGATAGCTGAGACGGGAGCATCCAGATCAAGCAGGCCGCGCTCGTCGAGAATCATGGCCATGGTTGTGGTGGCGACGACTTTGGTGAGGGACGCGAGGTCGAAGAGAGTGTTCGGAATCGCTCCAGGCGAGTCAGCATCGTAAGTGAAGCGGCCGAGGGCCTTTAATGTTACCAACTGGCTGTGATGGGTTATAGCGACTGAGGCCGCGGGGAAGGCGCGCTGCGCTATGGCCTCATCCAGGATTAGAAACGCAGAGGCAAATTGCGCATCCTGATGGTCAAAACCGTCGAGCAACGGAGAGTAGGCGCTCGGAGCGATTGGCTGCATCGAGACTTATGATATGGCATATGCGGCACCCCTTACTTGAGTTTCTTGAGTCCCGGCGCCCAGGTTGTGTAGAGTCAGAGCATCCTCTTCTCGAAAACAAATTCGCGGCGCTTCGGACTTTTTGCGCTTTGCCTATCCATCTCTTTCAGCGCCGTCGCTGCTAAGGCTTCGGCATCGTCGGAGCATCAGCCCGCGCCGGCTTCCGCGCACACTATCGCTCTTCCCGCCGTCGATTCCGTCATCCGTCAGGCAATTTCCGAGGGCAGCATTCCTGGCGCGGTTTTGATCGTCGGCCACGATGGCCGCGTGATCTACCGCAAGGCCTACGGCTCGCGGGCTTTGGAACCCAAGCGCGAGGCCATGACGCTCGATACGGTCTTCGACGTAGCGTCGCTGACCAAGGTGATCGTGACCACGACCGCGGTGATGCAGTTGGTGGAGAAGGGGAAGGTGCGGTTGAACGATCCGGTGGTGAAGTATTTACCGGAGTTCGCGCCGAATGGCAAAGATGAAATCACGGTGCGGCAACTGCTGACGCATTACTCGGGACTGGAGCCCGACCTGGATTTGAAGACGCCGTGGCAGGGCAAGGACACGGCGTACCGCATGGCGTTTGCCGAGACTTCGCAGGATCCGCCGGGAGCGAAGTTTACCTACAGCGACATTAATTTTATTGTGCTGGGTGCGCTGGTGGAGCGGGTTTCGGGCGAGACGCTCGACGAATATGCGACGCGGCATATTTTTGCGCCGCTGAAGATGTTGCGCACGCGCTTTGTGCCCCCGCTCGCTCCGCGCGCCGGGTGGATCCAAAAAATTGCGCCCACGCAGTATGACGAGAACGAGCACATGCTGCGCGGAGTGGTGCATGATCCCACGGTGCGGCGCATGGGCGGCGTAGCGGGGCAGGCGGGATTGTTTTCAACGGCCGACGATCTTGCGAAATTTGCGCAAGCGTTGCTGAACGGCGGCGGAGATATCCTGTCGCCGCTCTCGGTAGAGAAGATGACGACGCCCGAGCAGCCTCCGTCGGCGCCCGTGCTGCGCGGCTTTGGATGGGATATCGATTCTCCATACTCTTCGAATCGCGGAGACCTGTTGCCCGTTGGCAGCTACGGTCACACCGGTTTCACCGGAACATCGATGTGGATCGATCCGACCACGAAGAGCTACATTATTTTGCTGACCAACGCGGTGCATCCGCGCGGGAAGGGAAATGCGATCGCGTTGCGCTCGAAGGTGGCGACTGCGGTCGCCGCGGCTCTCCCGTTTACCAGCAGCGAAAAAGAGGCACTCCGCTGGAAGAGCATCACGGGTTACAACGAAGCGCAGAGCGCAGCCCGGCGCATGAGCACGCGCAACGGCAGCGTGAAGAATGGCATCGATGTCCTCGAGGCGCATGGATTTGATGTGCTGCAATCAGCGGGGCGCAGAAGGCGTGTCGGAGTTCTGACGAACCAGACCGGGGTTGACACCCAGGGCCGCCGGACGATCGATGCGCTGGTGCAAGCTCCGGGCGTAGAACTGGCCGCCATCTTCAGCCCCGAACACGGAGTCACAGGCACTCTCGACACCACGCATATCGGCGACACCAAAGATGCGGCGACGGGCGTGACTGTCTACAGCGTCTACGGCGGGACCGACGCGGCCCGCCGGCCGTCACTCGATGTGCTCAAGCAACTCGACGCCGTTGTAATCGACATTCAAGACGCGGGCGCGCGATTTTACACCTACGAAACCACGCTGGGATATTTTCTGGAAGCCGCGGCGCAGGCGGGAATCGAAGTGATCGTGCTCGACCGGCCCGATCCGATTACAGGATCGTTTGTGCAGGGTCCGGTGGCGGATGCCGGACGCGAAAGCTTTACAAGCTACTCGATGTTGCCCGTGCGCCACGGAATGACAATGGGCGAACTGGCGAAGATGTTCAACGCGGAGCGGAAGATAAACGCCAAGCTGACCGTCGTTGCAATGGAGGGCTGGCAGCGCGGCGACTGGTTCGATGCGACGGGATTGGAGTGGGTGAATCCGTCGCCGAATTTGCGCAGCGTCACCGAAGCGGCGTTGTATCCCGGAGTCGCTCTGATCGAAGGCACGAATGTTTCCGTCGGCCGCGGGACCGATAGTCCTTTCGAACTGCTGGGTGCGCCCTGGATAAAGAGCAAGGAACTGGCCGCTTATTTGAACGCGCGCGGAATTGCCGGAGTGCGCTTCGTGCCCATACAGTTCACACCCACGGCTAGCAACTATTCAGGCGAGAAGTGCGAGGGCGTAAATATTGTTCTGACGGAGCGCAACGCGCTCGATGCGCCGGAGTTGGGAATTGAGCTTGCCGCGGCGCTGAGAAAGCTCTATCCGGCCGACTACAAAATGGAGCGTATGGCGGAGTTGCTGGTGAACCAGGCTGCCTATGATGGCCTGGTTGCAGGCAAAGACCCTCGCCGCATCGCGCAGGATTGGCAGGAAGATCTGGAGAACTTTGAAGTCGTGAGGAAGAAGTATCTGATTTACTAGGTGTTTGGTCCCCAACGAGCGTAATCGCGATGTTACGACAATCGGGCCGATTGGCTGACGCACTGGCCGATTATCCGGGGGATAAAGTGCCAGATTACCCACGCAAAGGTAGAGGTTTCGCGCCTGATCTGAGCATTCGGACTATTGCTCCGCCAAGAACGACTGCACACGAATCCGCACACGATAACAGCATCCACGCCATACCCACGGGCCTATGCATAGCTACCCACACCCAAGCAGAGCCGACCAACGCTAGCTGGAGCGGAACTAGCGTCATCGTGGCAACCATCTCCCTGCCCTTGGCCACGAACGCGACCATGCATCCGACGAACATCGACAAGATGAGTTGTGCGGGCCACATTCCCTTCAGTACCCATATGTAAGCCTGAAAATGGGCCGACCAGTAGACGAGGTATCTGTCGGTAACCGCCGACAGCAACCTATCGGGCAGCCCAGAGACAAACCTGTGCAGCAGGAACCCTCCGGCCACTACGGAAGCGGTTGACCAGGGAGCGACGCGGAACGCGGTGCCGAAGATGTGTGCGATGGTTTTCACGGCCTGCCGCCGATACCATCGTCGGGCGAACGCAACTCCCGATTTCGACGCGAGAAGGGAAAACTCCTCAAGCAGGTCCCCCAGGATCGATTCTTCTCCATCAGGAGGGCTGAAGAGATTCAAGAGCCAAGTTGCAAGGCGCGGCGGCTGAACGAAATCTGCTGCGGAGGTCATGAGTAGCTCCGAATGAGGGCTAGTCCTTCCACCATGCTCTGGAGGGCCCGTTGTGTGCGGTTTACAGCCGCCATTCCTCCTGCTGTGACACGAAAGAAACGTTTCGAACGCCCACCGCGTTCAGGCGTAGGGTCGCCGTGGCGGGACTTGACGTACCCTTTTGTCTCCAAACGATCAAGCGTGGCATAGACAGCACCGATTGACACTTCACGCTGAATGCGAAACTCGATCTCCTGCCGCACCGTGACTCCGTAGGCTCGATCCTCCAGTCGCAGGAGTGCCAGGATGACGATGTGCTCAAATTCGCCGAGATAATCGCGGCCAGACATTATCTATACAATATAGATTAAATCATCGTAGGTCAAACGAATCACACCGAGTAGGAGGGTTTATGTATCAGGCCAAAGAGCTCTCGAAACTAGCTAACTCCAACCTTTAAGCTATGCATCCGAAGGCCTATGCCGTGGTAATCTCAGGCTGAGATAGGGTGACAAGACTGCGGAGGTACCGATGCGCGGACTACTTACTGTACTCGTGATTTCCGGTATGGCTCTCGGCCAGGCGGCCGATGCGCCGAGGGCGGCGGATTCTTCATCTCAGGAAGCGGCCGCGCCTACTACGCCTGCGAATTCCGTGCAGCAGGATTCCAAAGCCTTCATGATTCCCGCCGGCACAAAGATTCCGCTCGTTCTTAAGCAGGCAATCTCCACCAAGAATGCTCGCGAAGGCGATGCGGTTTATGCGGCAACCGCGTTCCCCTACGTCGTCGATAACCGCGTAATCATTCCCGAGGGCGCTTACATTCAGGGAAAGATCGCGCAGGTCGAGCGTGCCGGGCACGGCAAGGGGCGCGCCGAAATCCTGATGCACTTCACTTCAATGATTTATCCCAACGGATACACCGTGATGCTGCCGGGTTCGGTGGAAAACACGCCCGGTGCGGAGAAGGAATCAGTCAAGGATTCCGAAGGAACAATTCAAGAAGACAAAGATACGGGAAAGAAAATTGAAGACGCGGCCAAGGGCGGCGCGTATGGAACCGTAGCCGGGGCAACGGCGGGTGGTGTTGCCACGGGAGGTCTGAACGGAGCGCGCGTTGGCGCCGGCGTGGGCGCGGCAGCGGGCATTGGATGGGCTCTGCTGAAGCGCGGTCCCGACGTCAGGCTTGAAGTGGGTACATCGATTGAGATGGAAATCCAGCGGGGAATTACGGTGGATGCGAGCCGCATCGCGGTCGCGAACGCGAGGCCATAGGCAGATCGCATGAGGAACGCGCTTACAAGAGGTTGGCAAGGGTCCGTCCCGAGCTTACCGCCGGTGCCCCAGCGCCGCCTGATAGGCACTGTCGCCGTTTTCGTGTGCGCTCTAATGACGGGTTGCGGAGGAAGTTCGAGCCCTCCGCCCCCGACCATGACAAGTGGCATTGCGGTCGCGGTCACTCCGTCTTCTTTCACCATGGGAGTGGGCTCGAATTATCAGTTCTCGGCAACCGTTACCGGCACCAGCAATACCGCCGTGACCTGGCAGGTCAATGGAATCGCCGGCGGAAACGCCAGCGTTGGCACCGTCGACAGCACGGGATTTTACATTGCTCCCGTGTCGAACTCAGGTGGCACGATCACAGTCGCCGCAGTCTCCCAAGCCGACGGATCGACCAGCGGAACAGCAGCGATTACGCTCACGGCCACCGATCCGCTGGGCACGGGAGCCGGCACCGCAAGCAGCGACCAAATCACCTGCCCGGTAGTGGCTGGCGTCGCTGCAGGCACATGCTATTCAGTCGCCTTGAGTTGCCCGGGAATCTCCGACCTCAACGGCTACCTTTGGGTAAACATGCCGTCGGGCACGCCGATCGGTACGGTCTTGCTAACCGGCGGCGCCAACTCAGAAGGCTTGTACGCGGACCCGAATATCCTCACCTACGGCGCGAATGTTGTGACCGGTCTGCTCACTGCGGGCTACATCACGGTGCAGACTTCGTTTGGAGGAGTCTTTACCACAACGCAACCTCACGGCTGGCAGACTGGCCCGGGTGGTCTGCGCCGCGTAGCGTGCCGTTACGCGACTCTGGCCCAGTGGGTGCAGCAGAATATTGCGCCATCGAGTGCGCCCATGTGCGCCACCGGAACCAGCGCGGGTGCGGGCTTGATCGGCTATGCCATGGCGCACTATGGCGGAACGTCTCTGTTCAAAATGGTTGAGCCCACTAGCGGGCCTCCGTTTTCCCGTTTGGATTATTCCTGCGAATGCAATCAACCCGACTTGCCCGACCCTTGCGTGGCGGGACAGATGTTGACGCAATGTGTGGGTCCGAAGAATGCGCAGGATTATATCGATCCCGCCTATTCGACCCCGACGACGACCTCTACGATCTGTTCGGGCGATGAAACTACCCACAGCACCGCCAACGCCGCCCAGTTTCTCTCGGATAGCATTCTGAGTCCGGAGGCGGCTTTGACGTATCCCGGGACGTATGTCCATTTCGCGTGGGGAGGAGTGGACACGACCAGCGCGCCGGTGATGGGGCAGTTATGGGAGGAAGTCATCACGCCCACGAGCGGTACAGCATTCGCATGCGTCGCCGACGCTCCGCACGATATGGCGGATGTCTTGGATGGCGCGGCGCAAATTTTGAACGATCTGACGAACTACTGTAAGTAGCTCCGGCGACGAGCGATCGAGCTTCGCTCGAGGGACAGCCGAGGGCGGCTGTCCCTACATTAAGACCCTCTTAAACCTAAAACCCCAAGACCTGAGACCTAAGACCTAAGACCTAAGACCTAAGACCGGCACTACTTCAAATTAAACAGCGCATTCACATGAGCCGTCACCGTAACGTTTTGCGGCGTGAATTCTTCCGTTGGGGCGGGCGCCGCATTGGGCATTGCGGCCATTGCGCGAGCCATACGCGGCATCGGCATGTGCTGGTTCTCGAAAGTGTCCACCGACGCGTAATTCAGTTCGCCCACCGTGCGGCCGCTGGCGCGGGCCAGTGCCTCAGCCGAGTTGCGGGCGCGTCGGTAGGCGTCTTCAACCGCCTTGTTTTTCGCCTCATCCATATTTTCGAGCGTGTAATTCAACGTCTGCGTCTCGCTCACGTTAGCCTCGGCCAGTTGTCCGGTGATCGGGCCGATCTTTGCAAAATCTTTTAGCTTGAGTACAACGTCGGTGGTCACGCGGAAGCCGATCGGCTTCTGCCTGCCGTTCTTCCACTCATAGGCAGGCTGCACCGAGAAAAACCCAATGCTTGCGGCCTTGGGTTCAATGCCGTTGCCTCGCAGCACCTGACGAACCTGCTCGACTTGTTTTGAGGCGCGATCGTAAGCGTTTTGCGACGAATCGTCCTGCACCGAGATGTTGAACTGAATTACCGCGGTATCGGGAGCAGCTTCAAACTTTCCGTCGGCGCTGACATAGAGCGAGTTGGGAAGCGCAGCCACCGAGGGATGCTCTTGCGCCACAGATACAGCGGCGAGCATGTAAAGCGCGAGAAAAGTCAGCGCGAATCTCATCGAGTTCCTCCGTAATCGCCGTTTCCAGATTGTAGTGTGTATCTAAGCTCATCTGCCAGTTAGAACGCGGAGAAAGAGCGATCTTGCGGAGTGCTGGGATTACATGACTGTGATGATTTGGATTGAAGCAGATGTTGAGGGCGTTGACTGTGATGCGGGATGCCGCGCCACCGTCTACGAGCTCTTGGTGCTGGCCGAGTAGCTGAACGGATACACGCTCTGCGAGTTGATCTCGCGGCGAAGGTTTTCAAAAATATCGTCGGGCATTTTCGAAAACGCTTCCACCACTTCAGGGTCGAACTGCCGTCCGCTCCAGGCCTGAATTTCTTTGCGCGCTTCAGGAAGGCTGCGCGCGGGCCGGTAAGGTCGGTCGGAGATGATGGCGTCGAGCGTATCGGCCACCGAGAATATTCGCGCGCCCAGCGGAATCTCGCCGCTCCGAAGTCCGCGCGGATAGCCGCTTCCGTCGAAGTGCTCCTGGTGCGAATAAACGATGTCGCAAGCTTCGGCGAGAAAGGGAATCTTCTTAAGCATCTGGTAACCGTGATAGCAGTGCTCGCGCATGATGGCGCGCTCGTTGTCATCGAGCTTTCCCGGCTTGCGCAGAATGTTATCGGGAATCGCCATCTTGCCGATGTCATGCAAAAACGCACCGCGGGCGATGACAAGAATTTGTTCGCGAGGCACGCCCATGGCGCGCGCAATGGCAATGGTAAAGGCGGTGACGCGGCGGGAGTGGCCTTCGGTCTCCGCATCTTTCAAATCGAGCGCGTCACCCAGGGCTTGCAGCGTGATGTCGTAGGAGCGCTCAAGATCGGCCATGGCGGCCTGAAGCTGGTCGGTGCGTGCCTCGACCAGAGACTCCAGATTTGTCTGGTAAGTCCGGTTCTCGACCTTCAGTCGGCGATTCTCCAGCGCGCGCGCCACCGCGTTCAGCAATTGTTCGCGCTCGAACGGCTTCAACAGGTAATCGTAGGCCCCGTTGCGGATGGCGGCGAGCGCCACCGAAATGTCGTGGACCGCCGTGACCATCACCACCGGCATGTCGGGAAAACGTTCCTTGGTGCGCTCCAGCAGGCCGATGCCGTCAAGGTCGGCCATCATCAAATCCGAGAGCATCAGCTCGAATATCTCACCGGAGTCGAGCAGCGCAAGCGCTTCCATGCCCGAACTCGCCTGCTTCCACGAGTAGCCGGCCGCGGCAAGAATGGCGCAGACAATCTCGCGGATTGCCTCTTCGTCGTCAACAACCAGGATGCGGTCCGGCATTAGGAGTTCCAAAGATACTATCGGCGATTTTACGCCACGCGTGACGTGCCGAAAGTAACCATTGTGGTCCGGAAATCGCATCACGAACGGGGCGCGGCGTGGTATTCAAAAAGCGGGGCATTGTTACGTCCGAGCCCTCGCTGTAAAGAAGATGAACGCTTCGCTTGGGACAATTTGGAGCAGCTTGCAGCCTGTACTGGCCGCGTTACACGCGGCAGACTGGGTGCTGCTCATTCTGTTTGGCGCGTCGTTGCTGGTAGCGAGCACGATGCGCGAACGCTTCCTTGCGCTCTGGAGCGCCGCATGGGCGCTTTTGGCTGTATCCCAGCTAGCACTCGCTCACGGCACGGCGTTGCAGATTCCAGCGCGCTACATTCCCGCGGTTGAGCAAGCGGCGTTCGTAATCGCGATCGGCTGCTTTGCCGGAGCGGTGCTCTTCTACACTCGGTCGCGCAATCTGCTGGCCCCCTTAGCGGCGATTACAGCCTGCGTTGCGGTATTCGCCATTGCGCGCGTAATGTTATGGCCTGACTCTTTGCCTTTGCGCGTGGCGCTCGAAGTCTCCTACAGAATTATTCTGTTGACTGCGGCGATCGTTTTATTGCGTGCGCGCCGCGGCCGTTGGGAAATTTCCGCGTGGCTTCTTGCCACGTCCTTGCTGGCGCAACATTTGCGTTGGTCTCCGTTCACCAATCAGATTCCGCAGGCAGCCGTGGCCGCGTCTGAAATCCTGCTCGCTCTCAGCATGTTGCTGGTCGTGTTCGGCGAGGCGCGGTCGCGCGCCGGGCGATTGACGGCTCTGCGCGTCATCACCGAGAGCATTGTGCTTGCGCAGCAGCAGGGTGGAATGGTGGAAGACGCGCTGGCGGAATTGCAGCGCGTGACTAAAAGCAAGGCCGCGTGGTTCCGCCTGATTGAAGGTGGGCATCTGGTGGCAACGCATGCTGTCGGCGTGTCGCAGGACTTTCTGCGCGAAGCCGGCATCGCGGAATTATCTGGAGCCGCGGCCCAAACCTTGGAGCGCGGCGAGCCCGTGCTGGCTCACCGCGCCGGCGCAAGCCCGGAAGACGCCGGCCTGCTGAAAGCGGAACATCTGCAATACGTGCTGATGGTTCCGGTGCTCGGTAAAAAAACGCCCATCGGATTGCTTTCGCTTGCCACTTCACACCCCCGACAATTAACTGGCGAGGAACTGGACTTTCTAAAAACTTGCGGACGGCAGTTGGGCATTGCCATTGAAAATTTCGGATTGCTTGAGCAAACCCTGCGCTCGCAGCGCCAATGGCGCAACACATTCGATTCCGTGCATGACATCATCGTGGCGCACGATGCCGAATACCGCATCATCAAAGCGAATCAGGTTTTGCTCGAGCAGTTGGAACTCGCTTCCGCGGACGTCATCGGCAGCACCTGCGACTCCGTATTGCCGCACCGCTTGGGCGAGTGGACCGGATGTCCTTACTGTGCGCGTGGCGGGGCAGAAATCACTGAAGGACCCGACCCTTGCTTCGGCGGCTACTCGATGGTCTCCACCTCTTCCTCCATGGAGCAGGGCGGCAAGCAAAAAGGAACGATTCACATTGTCCGCGACATCACCGAGCGCCGCTCGGCTGAAGAAAAATACCGCCTCCTTTTCGAACAGGTGCAGGAAGGCGTCTACGTGGCTACGCCCAACGGCCGCTTGCTTGATTGCAATGACGCCTTCGTGAATATGCTGGGATACGCCGGCCGCGATGAAGTGCTGCCCCTCAATCTTGACGAAGACATCCGCGTGGATGCCGGCCAGCGCGACGCTTTCCATCGCGATATCGAGCGCCAGAATTACGTTCGCAATTTTGAAGTGACCATGCGCCGCAAGAATGGCACGCTGTTGCTCGCGTCCGAAAGCAGCTTTGCCACCCGCGATGCCGCAGGAAAAGTTGAGAGATATCAGGGTTTTGTTCTCGATGTAACAGAGAAACGCCGCGCCGAAGACGAAATGCGCCGGCGCAACCGGGAACTGAATGCGCTGAACGCAATGGCTGTGGTGGCCACGCAGTCATTCGATCTTGATGAAATTCTGAATCTCACACTGCGGCAGGTAGTGTCATTGTTCGGTGCAGAAAGCGGCGCGGTGTATCTCTCCGACTCCGATGCACCCACCTACCGCCGCCGTGCGGCCTGGGGTCCGCGCAGCCGCGACAAATCGCGCCCAGCCGAAGTTAATTTTGCAGAAGGCTTCGGCGATTTGGTGATGCGCTCGCGCGCTGAAGTAATCACTGCGGAATATCTTCCGCATCTCACCGGCGCGGTCGCCGAGTTCATCCGCTCCGATAGCGATGGTGCCTGGATTTGGGTGCTCTTCTGGGGCAAGGACGCGCCCATCGGCATCATGGGCTTGCGCAGCCATGCGCAGCACGAGTATTCCAGCGGGGAAGAAAATTTGATGGTGGCGATCAGCCGCCAGTTGGCTACCACTATCGAAAAAGTCCGGCTCTACGAAGAGACCTGCAAGGCCTATGAAGATCTGCGGCGAACCCAGGAACAGCTTTTGCAGAGCGAAAAAATGTCGGCCGTCGGCCAGTTGATCGCCGGCGTCGCGCACGAGTTGAACAATCCGCTCACCGCGATCTTAGGTTATGCACAGCTGCTCGAAAGCGAAGGCCTGAACGAACGCGCCCAGGACTACGTCGGCAAAATGTTTAAGCAGGCGCAGCGCACGCACCGCGTCGTGCAGAACCTGCTCTCGTTTGCGCGTCAGAGAAAGCCCGAGCGCAATGAAGTCGATATCCGCAAAGTGCTCGAAGATACGCTGACTTTGCGCGATTACGACCTGAAGGTTAACAAGATCGCGGTTGCAAAAGACCTGGGAGCGGAACCCGCGATGGTTGTAGCCGATCCCCATCAGCTCGAGCAGGTATTTCTGAACATCATCAACAACGCCGTCGATGCGGTCGTAGAGACCGGAAGATCCGGCAAGCTGTCGATCCGCGTCTATCGCGACAAACACGACGTGTGTGCGCAGTTTGCTGACGATGGGCCGGGCCTCAAGGATCCAAAGCGAATTTTCGATCCGTTCTATACCACCAAAAATGTTGGGAAGGGAACTGGCCTGGGACTTAGCATCTGCTATGGAATTGTGAAAGAGCACGGTGGCGACATTACGGCGCGCAATGCCGACGAGGGCGGCGCTGTGATCGAGGTTCGGCTGCCAATGGCAATCGCCGAGGGTGCGCCCGTAGAAGTTGCTCCCGCGGTTGCGCCGCGCCGCGAGGGAGCCATCCAGGGACGCGTGCTGCTGGTGGAAGAAGAAGAAGCCGTGCTGGAATTTGAACGGGATGTCTTGATGGGCGCTGGTGCAAGCGTGGTCACCGCCAACCGCAGCGACGACGTGAAGACGCGGTTGCTCTCCGAGCCTTTCGACGTCATCATCATGAACGGGAAGATGCCTTCGGATTGGAATGCCAAAGAAGCGTCTTTGTGGATCAAACAGAATTGCCCCGAGATGGAGCGCCACATATTGTTCACTTTCTCGCACGGCGTTGAGCAGGGCACTGAGCGGGCTTTTCTGCAAGAGAACAATATTCCTTTCCTGGTGAAGCCCTTCGAAGTTGCCGAACTGATCACGCAAGCCCGCCGCCTGCTGCAAAAAACTCACGCCGCAACCGCCTCCGCGGACTAATCGGTGTTGCGTGTAGCGCACTCTTTTTCAAGCTGATTCGTGCCGACAAATTCCACTGCCCGTCATGCTATATTCGCTCGACCTGTGACCTCTAAGAAGCTCTATCCCCGCATCGCGCTCGCGCTGCTGACCGCGCTGAATCTGCTGAACTATATCGACCGCTCGGTGCTTTTCGCTGTGCAGGATCTGGTGAAAGAAGAATTTCACCGCAGCGATGCCGCCTTCGGCATGCTCACCAGCGTCTTTTTTATTTTCTACATGTGTGCGGCGCCGTTCATGGGGCCGCTGGCCGAGCGCTTTTCGCGCAAGTACGTGATCATCGCCGGGGCATTGGTCTGGAGCGCGGCGACGCTCCTCACCGCGTTCACCCACAATTTCACGGAACTGCTTATCCGCCATACGCTTGTCGGAATTGGAGAAGCTAGCTTTGTGATTCTCTCGCCGACCTTTATCGCCGACATGTTCCCGGAAAATCAACGCGGGCGCGTGATGGGCATTTTTTATCTTGCGATTCCTGTCGGCACCGCGATGGGCTATGTGCTCGGCGGATTGATGGGGCCGGCCTACGGGTGGCGCACGCCGTTCCTTGTGGGAGCGGCTCCGGGAGCGATCCTGGCGCTGTGTTTGTTGTTCTTGAACGAGCCTCCAGTCGGGCAGTTCGATCCCATTGAGAAAACTCCCGACCGGGATACGCTGAAAGGGCTGGCGAAAAATCCTGCGTTTCTGACCGCGACCTTCGGCATGGCCATGATGACGTTCGCGCTCGGCGGATTGCAGGTGTGGATGCCGACCTTTCTGCATCGCGTTCACGGCTACACGCTGGGGCAGGCTAATAATCTTTTCGGCCTAAGCATTGCCGTGAACGGGCTTGTGGCCTCGCTGGCGGGAGGATTTCTCTCGGATTATCTGCTACGAAAAACGCGGGGAGCGCACTATCTGGTTTCAGCGGTAAGCCTGGGTCTGGGCATCCCCGCAATGTGGGTCGCGATTCACGCTTCAGGCAGGCCAATGATCACCGCTATCTTTATCGCGGAATTCTTGCTGCTATTAAACACCGGGCCGCTCAACGCGGCGGTGATCAATTCTGTCGGTCCGCATATCCGTGCGGCAGCGCTTGCGACGAATATTTTCATCTTCCATCTCTTGGGAGATGTGCCGTCCGCCTCGTTGATCGGATACATGTCCGACCATTACTCACTGCGCGCCGCTTTCATTGCGCCGGTGGTCGCGACGGGGCTCTCCTCTGCCATACTGTTTTACGGGATGCGATTTGCGCCGGAAGTGAGGGCGAATGGCGCGCCATCCGGAACAGGGAACCATTAGGCGGGAATGCATTACTTTCATTGGATTGCAGGAACAATTCTGGCGCTGGCATGGGTCTCACGCATTGTGGATGCGGCGCTGGGCATGCCGAGCGTGGCCGATATTTCACAGCCTGAATGGAATCGTTTTCCCGGCGCTGCTTCGCAAAATCCGCGCGTCTCGATCATTGTTCCGGCGCGCAATGAAGAAGCCGATATTGAATTGTCACTGACCCGCCTGCTTGAACTCGATTACAACAACTATGAAATCATCGCGGTGAACGACCGGTCGACCGATCGCACCGGCGAGATCATGGAGAATGTCGCGGGGCAGAGTCGCTCTCGAGGTACATCCTTCGGAGATCCCCGCTTTCGTGATTTCCGCTTCTCGCAAAATACGCGAGAAACGGGGCACCCCGCTTTGAAAATCCTCCATCACCGCGAACTTCCCGCCGGATGGCTAGGCAAGACCCACGCTATGTGGACGGCAACGAATGAAGCGACCGGCGAGTGGCTGCTGTTTACTGACGCCGACGTCGTGTTCAAGCCTGATTCCGTTCGGCGCGCCTTGGCTTACGCTGAAGCCGAGCGCGCCGATCACGTCGTGCTGTTTCCGCAGATGGTGATGAAGGAGCCGGGCGAGTACATGATGATCGCTTTTTTTCAGACCATGTTCGTCTTCGGGCACCGTCCGTGGAAGGTCGCGGATCCGAAATCCCGCGATCACATGGGTGTGGGAGCATTCAATCTGGTCCGTCGCAGCGTCTACGAAGCGGTCGGAACATATGAAGCACTGCGGATGGAAGTGCTCGATGATATGAAACTCGGCAAGGTAGTAAAGAACGCTGGCTTCGCGCAGCGCAATGTTTTCGGCGCAGACCTGATTTCAATTCGCTGGGCGCGCGGCGCGCGCGGCGTGGTCGATAATCTGACGAAAAACTTTTTCGCCGTGCTCTCGTTTCAATGGCCGCGCACAATCATCTCTGCCTTCGGCCTGGCATTCCTGAATCTCGGGCCGTTTTTTGGAGTGTTCCTGGCGCATGGTTGGGAGCGGGTGCCATATGGCGTCGCGCTCGGAGCGATGCTTTCGATTTATGTGGGAATGTCGTGGCGGTCGGGCGTCCCGGCTTATTATTTTGTGCTGCATCCGGTAAGCACGGTTCTTTTTATCTACACCCTCTTGCGTTCCATGTTCCATACTCTGTGGAACGATGGAATCGTCTGGCGTGGGACGAAGTATCCTCTGGAGGAGCTGAGGCGGGGGATGGTGTGAGAAAGCCGGAAGCGTAGAGTTGCAGGGGGCGTCGCTGGGGCATAGGGATCCTTCGACTCCGCAGAACGATTCGCTTCGCGGATCGTTCTGCTGCGCTCAGGATGACATGTGAACTTGCATTATTGCGGCGGCTCGGCGGTTACATCCGCTTCGTTGCCGTAAGTGCCGCTAGTGGCTGGAACCGGCTTGGCGGCCTTGAGCTTTTTCGGCGGGCGCATTCTTCCGGCGCTGTAATGACCTTGTTTTTCAACGTCATAATTTTTGGGCAGCGGGGGAATCAGGGTTGAGCCGCCGGTGAGCTGGCTGACGCGGTTCAGGACGATTTCGGCGCGGCCGTTGTAGGACTTCACCGGGCCATGAATCTCAATCACTTGCCCAGTGAGGCGCCGGACGTCCCCGACATCTTTCAAGTCGGAGGCGAATACGACGACCGAGAACGGGCACGACATTTGATCGGCGCAGAAGTCGACGAAGTGAACCCCGCGGGCTCCGGCTTTGACACGCAAAACTTTTCCGGTCACGCACTTGGTTTCGCCGATGTGCTTGGCAGCTTCCTGGATGGGTAGGCAATCGGAGGCGAAAAGCTGGGTGGAGAAGGCTAGGAGTGCGAGATGGAGGGTTCTGTACATGGAACAGTAAAGGCGCCGCCAGGCTTTGCCCGGCTGGACACCCCTTCGGCTTCGCTCAGGGCAAGCTTGGGGGCTATCCCTACATGGATTATTCCTGCATGTCAGGATTCTATGAGTCCAAAGGCAGCGCGTGGCGCGCAGCGGGCGAAAAAGTTTGGGAAGTTTCCCGGAATGAAACCAGGATGGGACAGGGCAGAACAGCAAGTTCCCTTCGGCTTCGCTCAGGGCAGGCTCTCACCGGGCTTTCAGCCCGGCTTGATTGCATAACGACGTTGGCCCATCGCGAGTAGAGTGGTTTGCGATGAAACAAGACCAAGGCTCACTGAGAGGAGCCAACGTCATGCTGATTATAGGCTGTGATTTTCATCCTGGGTTTCAGCAGGTCGCGATCTTTGACAATCGAACGGGAGAGATTGAGGAGAAGCGGTTGCAGCACCGCGAGGGAGCGGAGCAGTTTTACCGCGGTCTGGCGGGTCAGGAAGTGCTGGTGGGGATGGAGGCATGCGGGCACTATCCGTGGTTCGAGGGGTTGCTGGAGGAGTTGGGCATCGAGCTGTGGATGGGAGATGCGGCGCGGGTGCGGGCTTCAGTGGTGCGCAAGCAGAAGACGGACCGGCGGGACGCGGAGCATCTGCTGGAGTTGTTGCGGGAGAATCGCTTTCCGCGGATTTGGGTACCGAGTCTGGAGGTGCGGGATGTGCGGCAGTTGCTGGTGCATCGGCACAAGCAGGTGCAGGCGCGGACGCGCACCAAGAATCAGCTGCAGGCCATGGCGCTGAGCTGTGGCGTGCAGAAGAAGCGCAAGCTGTGGACGAAAGCGGGGCGGGCGGAGTTGGAACAGTTGCCCTTGCTGCCGTACGCGGCCCAGCGTCGCCAGTGCTTGCTGGAAGCGCTGGACGGGCTGGAAGCGGAGATCGGCGAACTGGACCGGCGGGTGGCGGAAGAAGCGCGCGAGCGGCCGGAGGCGGTGCGGTTGATGACGCATCCGGGAGTGGGATCGGTAACGGCGTTGGCCATGGTGCTGACGCTGGGGCCGGCGGAGCGATTCGGATCGGCCAAGCAGGTGGGGAGTTATTTCGGGCTGATTCCGAGTGAAGAATCCAGCGGGGGCAAACAGCGGCTGGGCAGGATCAGCAAACAGGGCAGTTCGTTTCTGCGCTTTTTGCTGGTGGAAGCGGGACAGACGGCGGCGCGGTTGGATCCGCAACTGAAACGCTTTTATCGCCGATTGGCGGCGCGCAAGAATCGCAGCGTCGCCAAAGTGGCGGTGGCCAGAAAGTTGGCCACGAGGTTGTACCTGATGTTGCGCGAGAACTGGACGTACGCGCAACTGAATCAGGCCGTCATGCAGGCGAGCCCGAGTCATTCCGTGGTCGAGCAGGATAAACCGACCGCTTGAGTGGGCAGCCTGCCTCCCTGAAAAAGTCGGGGAGATCGAAGCGCGTAATCGTGGGCGCAAGTACCGAAGAGATGGATGGTGGGACCTGAGTCCCGCTGCAAGATTGAAATTGAGTGACGAGCTTTGGTCTGGTCATCAAAAACTTTCTGCGAGAGCGAAATGGCGCTTTTCTAAAAACCAGCGTCGGCGGAGAGGTCTCGCCCAAATTCGCTTGACAGGGTGCAGCGTCGTTAGAGACGGAATGACATCCCACAGAATGACATCCCATAAAATGGGAGTCCATCTGGAAATCCATCCAAGGTTCGAGCGGTGTGGCGGCGCGGCCTGAAGCCGCGCCCTTTCAAAGCGATGACGCCAAGCAGATTTATTTGAAGGCCTTGACGGCGGCGGCTTCGTCGTCTTTCACGTCGAAGACGGTGTAGAGCTTGGTGATCTGCAGCAGGTCGTGAACTTTCTTGGTGAGGTGCAGCAGCTTGAGTTCGCCGCCCTGGTTCTTGGTGGTGGTGAAGGCGCTAACCAACTCGCCGATGCCGGAGCTATCGATGTAGTTGACCTCGCCGAGGTTCAAGATGATTTTTTTGTTGCCCTTGGCGAGCAGGTCGCGAACCGTATCGCGCATCATGACGCTGCCTTCGCCGAGGGTAATGCGGCCGCTGCAGTCCACAATGGTGACTCCGTCAACCTGCCGTGTACTAAGTTTCATGCTCACTGAGACCCCTCCTTGGCGCCCGCGGTCGAGCCGTGGACGTGCTTGATCAATTTCACTTCTGTCCCCGTCTGGGACGGGCGGATTTCCACCACGTCCATGAAAGAACGCATCAGAAAAATTCCGCGTCCCGAAGTCTTGAGAAGATTTTCCGGCGCCAGTGGGTTCGGAATCTCGTTCAAGTTGATGCCCCGGCCCTGGTCGCGAATGGTGATCACGAGATCGTCTCCGCTTCGCTCGAAAGCCAGTGTCACTTTTTTATCCGGAGCATAGGCGTTGCCGTGCAACACGGCGTTCACTGCGCCTTCGCGGACGGCCATCGAAATCTGCATGACTTCATCTTCCTGAAAGCCCAATTCGGTGGCGATGCGGGAGGCGTTTTCCTCCGCATGGTCCACGGTTTCCAAGGTGGAATCGAGCGTGTAGGAGACTAGTTGCTCCATGGTCGATGACTGCTGTTAGACCCGCACTTGTCCTCTGGATTGCCCCGTAGGGCTCGCCGAACCGCTGCAATCGACGATTCGGTAGTTTGCCTGTATGAGCGGCGAGTTGTCAACGCTGAGGCGGAAATACAAGAGCACAACCACGAACGGCGGGCGGTTTACTCGCCGCGTCCCGCCCACGCTGCGGGCCGCTCCTGATCGATCAGCACCGCTATAATCAGGCCGTGAGTTCCACGCTGCGAGACCGCATCAAGAAATTCCTAAAGCGATTGCTGGCTATCGGACTGACGGCCATTTTGACGTTGACCCTGGTCGCCTATGGGATCGACTACGCTGTCTTCCGCTATCGCGTGGCGAATAACCGCGCGTTTGGGCAGGTCATGGTGCAGAGCTACGACGCGGTTGCGCAGAAGAGCGGCAAGACGCAGTTTCTCTTCAATCCTCCGCAGGCGCAGACCTGCGTCAACGCGCTATTTCCTCACGCCGGTTACACGCCTTGCTGGTATTTACAAAAACATTCGGAGCAGCGCACCGATATTTGAGCGCGCCTGAAGGCGCTTTCGATAATGCGGCGCTATCGGTATGCCTGAAGGCATACCCTGATACGAATCGTACCTGCGGCATGCCCTGATACGAATCGTACTTAGGGACAGCCCGAAACGAATCGAACCTCGTCACGGCCCGATACGAATCGTGCACAGGCATGGCCTGATACGAACCTTTACATCCACACGAATCTTTACATTCTAGGCCCTCGAACCCGCGCCCCAGCGGGCATCGAATGCGCTTCTGCGCTCATCTATATCACTAGTTATAAGTAAGACTGCAGTAAGGCAGTAAGGAAGGGATCGGAGGAAATTTTATGAAGCTGTTACAGGGACAGGCAGTGGGCTTGGTCCTGGCAGCGGTTTTATCTGTGCCCGCGTGGGCAGGCAGTGCAGGCAATACCAGCATAGCCAACAACGCGCGCTCAAATTCAGCTGTGCCGGGGACTTTAAATTATGTCGAGGGACAAGTAGATGTTAGCGGTCAGTCGGTCGATCACAACTCGGTCGGAAAGACGACGGTGGAGGTTGGACAGTCGCTGAACACGCAGACGGGGAAAGCTGAGATTTTGCTGACTCCCGGTGTGTTTCTGCGCGAGGGCGATAACTCGTCGGTAAATATGGTGGCGAGCGGCCTCACCGACACGCAGGTGAAATTGACGCAGGGACATGTGATGGTCGAGGTCGACCAGATCTATCCGCAGAACAATCTCACGATTGTGGAAGGCGACGCGACGGCGAAAATCACCAAGCCGGGGCTCTACGATTTCGATCTGCAACAGCACCAGATGCGCGTGCTCGATGGCGAAGCCATGGTGCAGCAGGGCGAAAAGCAGATCAAGCTGAAGGGCGATCGCGAGCTCACGATTGCCGACAACTCTCCGGACAAGGCCGTGAAGTTCAACAAGAAAGCGATGAACGGCGACGACCTTTACCGCTGGAGCAGCCTGCGCTCGGATTACGTGGCGGAAGCTAACGTGGACGCGGCTCGCATTGTAGTAGCCGGCGGCTGGGGCGGCGGCTTCTGGGGTCCGGGATTTGGCTGGGGCTGGGGGGGTTACGGATTGGCCGGATATGGCGGATGGTACTGGGATCCGTGGTTCTCGGCTTACACCTTCATGCCGCTGGATGGGATTTTCTACAGCCCGTTTGGCTGGGGATTTTATTCGCCGGAGCTGGTATGGCGGGCTCCGTTTTACGGTGGACACTTCTACCGTACGTTTAACGCCAGCAACGTTCGCGCTTGGGGACCGGGACCGCACTATGCGAATAGCCGCGGCTACGCGCACGGCGTGTACACCGGCGCAGGCGCAGAGCGTGGAGCATTCAACTCGGGAGCTTTGATGGCCCGGGGCGGAGCTGGCGGCTTTCACGGGGAAGGCGGCTTTCACGGTGGCGCGGGCGGCGGCTTCCATGGTGGTGGCGGCGGAGGCGGTGGCCATGCCGGCCGCTAAGGTCTGATCGAACGGGACGCGAAATGCGTCCCGTTTTTTTGCCACTGGGGTCTATGCGGAGGGTTTGCACCATAAGGCCGAGGGGCGTAGAGCACGTTGTTACCTAATACAACTGGCCGCATCCAAGGTGTTGTGGGTGTTTCGTCTTGGCCACTTCATGGCTGTGGCGGGACACTTCGAAAGGTGGTTTCATGAATAGGTTTGGAATTTGCATAACGGCTGCAATCGCGTCTGTCTTATGCGCCTTTGTAGGGGCACCGGCGTTTGCTCAAAATGCGCCTGCGCCAGTGCGCATGGTAGTGACTGCGGAAGCCAGGAAAGGTTCTGAGGCACCGCAAATCGCCCAGGCTGACGTAATGGTGAACGAGGGACGCGACCGCGACCAAGTTACGAGCTGGGTCCCGGCTCAGGGTGACAACGCGGCGCTGGAACTCGTCATCCTGCTCGACGACGGTTCGGGCATGAGTTTAGGCACGCAACTTGACGAGCTCAAGAAGTTCATCCTGGCCCAGCCTGCCTCAACAAAAGTTGCCCTCGCCTACATGCAGGATGGCATGGCGAGGATGCAGCAGAATCTGACCAGCGATCACGCCGCCGTAGCCAATGCGGTGCGGCTGCCGATGGGCATTCCTGGCGTGAATGCCAGCCCGTATTTTTCGCTCAGCGATCTGGTAAAACGCTGGCCGCAAAGCTCCGCCCGCCGCGAGGTTCTGATGATCACCGACGGCATCGACCGTTATTACGGCAGCGGAGATTTGCAGGATCCGTATTTATCCGCGGCAATCGACGACGCCCAGCGCGCTGGCGTTCTGGTCTACGGCATTTACACCCCCGGCGCCGGCCACTTCGGCCACAGCTACTGGCAGGCCTATTGGGGACAGATCTATCTTGCGCATCTGGCGGAAGACACTGGCGGGGAGGGTTACTACATCGGCATGAGCGGGCCGCCAGTCACCTTCAATCCATATCTCGAGGATTTCGAGCGTCACCTGAACAACCAGTATTGGTTGGCCTTCAATCCCAAGCCGGAAAAAAAGAGCGGCTGGCGTTCGATCAAGGTCTCGACCGAAGTGCCGAATGGCGAACTGGTCGCCGCGCACAAAGTCTACGTGACGGAGGCGAAGTAGGCCGACGCTGAAGTGGGGGGTTATGAGGCAGTGGCTATGGATCGGATTCGTCAGCTCGATTCTGTTAGCGACTCAGGTTGCCGCGCAAAGCTCCATTCCCGCAGGAACCATTCTGCCCGTGCAGCTGAACTCGTCGTTGAACTCGCGAAAAATCAGGGCCGGGCAGGGAATTTCCGCTCGGGTGATGGAGAACGTGCCGCTTGCCGGCGGATCGAAGGTTCGGGCGGGAGCCAAGCTAAAGGGCCACGTGCTGGAAGTTAAGAACAACGCACATGACGCCAGGGTGTCGATTCGTTTTGACGAAGTTGTAGTTGGCAAGCATTCCCTTCCGGTCACGACCAATTTGCGGGCGCTGGCTTCGATGATGGCGGTCAGCGAGGCCCATGTTCCCGTGACCGGCCCCGACCGCGGAACCTCGGAAGAAGAGTGGACGGTGGAGAAAGTGGGAGGCGAGTCGACCATTCCGGATTTGCTGATGAGAGCTTCAGCCAAGGCCGGCTCGAAATGTCGCGGAGAAGTCGGAGGCGAGCCTCCGATGCAGTCGCTCTGGGTGTTTTCTTCGGATGCCTGCGGAGCCTACGGCTTTTCGGATCTCGAGATCGTTCATGCGGGGCGAACGGCGCCGGTGGGCGAGATCACATTGGCGTCGCGGCGAAACGAAGTGAATGTTCGGGCCGGGAGCGGGATGTTGTTGCGGGTGGATTAGCCGCACGGATTCGTAGCGAGATCGAAACGATAGCTTGCGGGACACGGAAACGTGTCCCGCTTTTTATTTGATCAGTGCGGTCGGTGGAGTGAGCTAGAATGACGTGCACGCAGGTCAACCCTTTCGTTCACGAGGTGTTCGGTGAGAAAAACAATCTCCATACTTAGCCTGGTTGCTGGCGTATTTCTGATGGGTTGCGTGCGCTCCACTCAAGCCCAAAATGGCGCCGCCGCCGATCCGCGCCTCGAAAAAAGTTACCGCTTTCAGGAAGGCGGATGGACCTACGTTCACCTCGAAGGCACTCCCGCCGAAATCGGCTTCCAGCATGGGTATTTGCTGGCCCCGGAGATTTCTGATGGGCTTGATGCGATCAAACTGGTCGACACGCGCCAGACTCAGCGCGATTGGGAATTTTTTCGCAAGACGGCGCGCGAGATGCTATGGCCGCATATTGATGCCGAGTATCAGCAGGAACTGCAGGGGATTGCTGACGGCGTAAAGGCGCACGGCGTCGATCTCGACGTCTGGGATGTTGTGGCGCTGAACGCGTTTGAGGAAGTCCCGGACTATTACGTGCCGTGGTTGAATAAGCGCGAGAAGGCAGCGAAGGCTCCAAAGTTGGCGGCTCCGGGCAACTGTAGTGCGTTCATCGCAACGGGTGCTTATACCAAAGATCACCAGATCGACGACTACGTGCGCATTATTAAAGAAGGGAACAACGGCGGATACGCCAATGACTGGCTGATCGGCGACCGCAAAACGGGCGAGATCGCCTATCTCGAACTCGGCCTGAAGAACACGCCGTTGTGGCGAACCAAAGATGGATATTTTGTAAGCTCGAACTTTGCGCGCGATCCCAAGCTGATTCGCGAGGAGACCAGCGGCTTCGACGTGAACGATAAGTCTTCGTCGGCGAATGCCCGGCACGTTCGATGGGAAGAGTTGATGAAGCAGGAAAAAGGGAAGATCGACGTGCAGATGGCCGAGCAGTTTCTTGGCGATCACGCGGACAGCTTTGAGAAAAATGCTTCGAGCGCGGAGAAGCCGCAACCGAACGAGCGCTCGCTGTGCGGGCATGCGGACGTTTCGCCGCGCGGCGTGAAGGAGTGGGACTGGGCGCCGTTTAATCCCGGCGGCGCGGTGCAGGGCAAAGCCACCGACAGCGCTATGACTGCGAAGATGAGCTTCGTGGCGCGCGCTGGCCATCCCTGCGGCGAAGATTTTCTGGCCACCGATTTTCTGGAGCGGCATCCCGAATTTTCGTGGCAGAAGCCGCTGCTCCGCGATATGAAGGCTGGTCCGTGGACGGCGTTCGAGGCGGGAGAGAAGAAATGAAGGAAACAGCGGAACAATATATTCGCCGAATCACCGGCCACGTAGAAGGAAAGCAGCCCCTGGCAGTGCAGGCTTCGACCGCGAAAAAAAATCGAGCGCCTAATCAAGGGCGTTTCGACGGCGAAGCTGCGCAAGCGTCCCGCGCCAGAGAAATGGTCGGTGAACGAGATTCTGGCGCACCTGGCCGAAGCCGAAATTGCCGGCGGCTTTCGCATGCGCCTGATTTTGGGATCTCCCGGCACGCCAGTCGCCGCCTTCGACCAGGACGCGTGGGTGTTGAGCGGACACTATGGCAAGCGCGATCCGCGCAAATCGCTGGAGCAATTTCGCGCACTGCGCCAGGCTAACCTCGAGTTGTTGAAGTCTCTAACGCCTGAGCAGTGGAAGCATCATGGCATGCACGCGGAGCGCGGCAAGGAAACGATCGAACATATTGTGCGCATGTTTGCCGGGCACGATTTGAATCATCTGCGGCAGATTGAAGAGATCGTCGGCGCGAAATAATTATCATCAGAGAAAACCTTCTCGTCTCACTGCACCGACACGACCAACTCCGTAGAGAGCTGCGTGGAACCCGAGTTTCCTAACACTGAAATTGTGTAAGTGTTCGGCCCGCCCGCCGGCGGGCTCGAAGGTTTGCCCCCACCGCAAGATGCTGTGAGCATGACGCTGCCGATGATGAGGCACGCAACGATCGCGGGCAGCGCTCGCCGTGCACTCCTGAAATTCCCGAGGAATACAAAGCCTGCGATTCCGAAAGAAAATATCCAACTCGCGTAAGCGAAGCCATTCGTTCGCATCGGACTACTGTTCGCCGTCGTTACGGAGTTGGTGATCTTCAACGTTGAGGTGGCAGTTCCATTGCCGAGCTTTAAGGTTGAAGGCGAGAAGGAGCACATCAGATTCGCTGGCAGGTAATCGCAGGAGAGCGCGAGGCTGCCCGCATTCGTGCCCGCAGTCGCAGCTGCGCTCACAGTAACCTGCCCCGACTCGCCGCCGGAAATCGTTAACGTCGTCGGCGATGCCGTGAGCGATGAAGTCTGTTTCGGTGATGGCGAAGGCGCTGGCGGTGTGGGCGCTGCGCCGCCGCAAGCAGGGCTGTAGCTTACGGGGCCAGGCATACGGTTCGCCAGGCTTGGCTTGCCCGCCGATTGCACAAACATCTGATATTTTCCCGCGGGAATCGGAAAGCTGCACAAGTTCACCGAACGCAGTCCAGGTTCGGTGGTGGTCAGCGTCATCAGATTTTGGCCGTCGCTGCTGAGGTAGACGTTGTAGTGATCGACGGTGTCTTCGTTTCCAGTGATACTCCACTGCAGCGTGCTTCCTGAGATTGACGCGTTCAGCGAGAAGCAGCTATCAATGCCGGATTCGATTTCAGTCGCTTCTTCGTAATCGTTCCAGGTGACGAGCTGAAGGTAGGGCAATTGCCTGCCGGAGTTGTAAAGGTTGTTGACCTCGGAAAAAGTCCGCAACCAGGTTTGGCCGCACTGCTGATTCATAACGCGGCCCGATCCCCACGATGCCAGGCCGTCGTTAAATCCTTTGTACGCGGCGCCAACGGTTTCAATATTCGGAAACGCCAGGCCGGTGTCGTAGAAACTCGAGAGATAGTCGAGGCCATAATTGCTCGCCTGCGGCATCACCCACGAGTAGCTGCCGTCGCTCATCGCGTGGCCGAAGCCTTCATTATCTTGAAATAGGAAGCGGGGATGAACCGGGATGGAGGCGTTCACGGCATTCCAATCGATGGAACCGGCGCCGTCCACGTTGAAATTGGTGACGACCGGGTGCCCGTCAATGGTGAAGTAGGCGCTGGAGACGAAATATTTCTGCGCCACGTATTGCAGCAGGTTTACCAGAGTCTGCTGCGGCGAACAGCCGCCGCAGGAATTTTCTTGGATCGCTCCCGCGTCGATCATAATAGCGAAGGTGAAGCCGGGATGCTTTTCCGCTTCATTCATCACCGCCTGCGTGGCCTGGTCGATGAAATTATTGGGTCCATACCAGTCGATGACGACGCCATCGATGCCGCGGCTGATCATGTCGTCGACCTGCCGCTGCACCTGGCCGGGGTCGGAGGAGCTGTAGCCGATGTTCATGTGACCGCCGTCGCCGAACCACAGCATCATGTGAGCGAAGATCTTGGTGGAGGCGCCGGAATAGAGCAGCGAATGCACGTCAACTTTGCTCACATTGTTTGCCCCCAGGTTGCCATTGGACTGATTGGTGAAGCCGTTGGCGGCGCTGGTATTGTTGGCGGTTTGCGCGGCGAGAGTGGTATTAGGCACAACGTAATTCGACGCCCACGCTGCACTGGAAATAACCAGCGGCAGAACTGCGCACAGTTTTATACGACGCATAAAGTCCTCAGGAGCGGAGTTTCTAAGGATCGATTTGCTTTCTGTCGTTCGTTCGTTCTCTACGTGCTTTACAAGGCTGGCTGGATTCTCGTGCTTCGATCTTGTTCTGCAATCTTCGCTTCGGCCCGCGTACTGCGATCTGCGTGCCTGGGCCAAAGTGAGATTCAAGCATTGCGCTGAATTTCATTCTGGCCCGGTCTGTCTGGGATGGACACGAATGTAGCCTCAATCGCTCTGGAGGGCATAGGTCTCAAAGGTTCACAAACCGGGTGCAATCCGGTTGCTGCCGCAGCGCAGGTTGGGCGCACGCGCTTCGAAGCGGGATTGTAGTCAGAGAATCCTAAGAAGAAAATCCGATCCTCTGCCGCTGAAAATCGGCGCTGGAGGCTAGATTCCGCGTGCTACTTTTGCTTAAGCGAAACAGTCGTTGTTTTGTGCGACGTGATCGGAGCCACTTCGAAATGAATACCAAAGTTTGCACGAATCGAAAATGCCCAGGCAACCAGCACCTCGTCTACACGGTCGACACTCGCTGCGTGCTCTGCCGCTGGGATTTGAAACCGGCGCAAAGGACCTCTAGATTTTCTCCGCGTAGGTGGGTAGGGCAGCTTCGGGGCAGGAGCGCCGGAGGAACCTGAAGGGTTACGAAACTCCGAAAAGATGGCCGAGAGAGTGAAAGGCCATCGGTGCCGTCGTCACGGTACATGTACCTTAGTAATTGGGTTTCAAGGGTATTGAGGAACCACTGCACTTGTTACAGAATCCTAATTACATGAAGCGAGCTTTTGCTCGCGAATATCAAAATTAGGAGCAACAATGCTTACACCCCAGCCTTCCTCCGAAATGCTCAGCTCGTTACTTCACGCCGACACTCGCCACGTCGTGTCGCTTTCCATGGCAGCTTTGATCAGCGGCGCTCTATCCCAGGTAGAGAGCATTATCGAACTTACGAACCGGGTCTGCGATTCGGTACTGGAACGGTCACCGCGCTCGACGCCCTTCGGGAATAATTCGCCGGCGCTCCGGCAGTAAGTTGCCACTGGAGTTTCGCTAAGGAACGCGGAGTTCGGATTTCTAGGCTCAGACGGAGGAGAAAGTTTGCACGGCGGGTTCGCACTGCAAGGATAGCGTTTGGCCGCGGCGAAGGACTATCTAGTTAGAGGGTGGAGGTGGAAACCGCGACCATCGCCCCGACGGTGAGCCAGTACCAGACCGGATGCCCCGACCTTAGTCTAAGGTCACGTTCCAGGGTGCACCCGAGCGCGATAACAAGGGCCAATCGGACCATAATAGGACTTTACCCCGATTTCAGCGACTCAGCAATGGCACGGCTGTGGGGTAAGGCGGTGGTCGTAACTTATTGAAAACACACCTCCGGTGAGGTGTGCCAGAACTATGAAGGCCATGAGATGGGGTTGTTTGGCGTGAGGTCGATCCTCCAACCCCTCGACCAAATATCCCGGCCCGCCGGTGTTATCCTTCTTCCGTTATGGAAGTCAAAGGTCTAAACCCCGATCTTGAATGTCTCCGACATCGCGAGCACGGTCGCGTGGTTTGAGAAATGGGGATGGAAGAAATTGTGGGACTGGGGAACGCCTCCGACTTTTGGCGCGGTCGGATCGGGCAAGGAAGTGTGCATCTTTCTTTGTCAGGGCGCGCAGGGCGGCCGCGGACGCGGAACGAACACCACCACGTTTCAGCAGCCGGGAGACGAAGAGGGCGACAAGGGTGTCTGGATGTCGGTCTGGGTCGACGACGTGGACGAGATGCACAAGCACTGCGTCGCCGCCGGCCTTGAGATCACATTTCCGCCCACCGATATGCCCTGGAATGTTCGCGAAATGCACCTTCGCCATCCCGATGGGCGTGTGTTCCGCGTCGGGCGCGGATTCGATCCGGAAAAGTAGAAGTGGCTATCCTGCCGGGTCAATGAGTGAAATCGGGATGTTACATCAGTTGGGTTTCGGAGCGGTGTTGCCCCGAACTCTGGCATGGCACGAATCTGGTAGGACAGTTGTAGGTCCAAAGGCTCTTGATCGGATCGAGCTGTAGCGATCATACTGTTGGCCGACACCGAAAGCGCCATTCGCTCGCCAAGGATCGCACTAATGCGCCGCTTCGTTAATCCGTCTGTTCGCCTAAGCAGAATTCTCCCTGCGCTGCTTCTTACCGTGTTCGCCTTGACCGGATCATCTCCAGCACAATGGACTGAGACCGTACTGCGATCATTCATTCCGGGGCCTGATGGAACGTTCCCAGCAACCACGTTCATCTTCGACCCTCAGGGAAATCTATACGGCACTACTGCCGCGGGCGGATCAACAAACCTTGGAACGGTAGTCAAGCTGTCGCCAAAATCTGGCAGCGGGTGGACCGAAACCGTAATCCACACCTTCAGCGGCAACGATGGTTACGGGCCCGCAGCGAAACTGGCGCGCGATTCCGCCGGCAACCTTTACGGGGCAAACTTGATTGGAGGCATTTATGGCGGAGGCACCGTTTTCGAGCTCAGCCCCGTCTCGGGCGGTTGGCAGGAGACAATTCTTTATAGCTTCACGGGAGGGACCGACGGTGGTGGCCCGTCAGGTGTCATCTTGGACGCAGCCGGCAATCTTTATGGCGCAACCAGTTACGGCGGCCTTGTCAGCGATTGCTTTGGTTCAGGATGCGGCACCGTTTTCGAGCTCACCCCCGGTTCCGGCGGCTGGTCTGAGGTTGTGCTTTATTCCTTTCAAGGTTATCCCATCGATGCGAGCCAGCCAGGCCCTTTGACCTTCGACCGCCTTGGCAATCTTTACGGCATAAGCGCAGGAGGGACTGCAGGCTGGGGTACGGTGTTTGAGCTCTCGCCATCGTCAGGCGGAACTTGGAGCGAAACCGTAATTCACAACTTCACGAATACGGGCCACGATGGCACAAACCCGGTCGGCACGTTGCTCCTCGGCCCTCAGGGCGACATCTACGGTGCCGCGCACGACGGGGGCGCCCATAATAAAGGGGTCGCGTTTGAGCTCTCGCAGGCGTCGGGTAACTGGACGGAAAGAATCCTTTATTCTTTCACTGGCAAGAGTGGCGACGGAGCGTGGCCGGTTGGCGGCCTGATCCCCCAGGGTAGCGACTTATATGGCGCAACCACCGCAGGTGGGAGTGCTGACGGCGGAACAGCCTTTCGACTTTCGAGGGCCACGAGCGGCACGTGGCAGGAAACTATTCTGCACTCATTCGTACGGACACAGGAAGGCAACAATCTCGTGGCGGGCTTGGCCTCTGACTCGACCGGAAATTTATATGGCACCGCGCAATTTGGTGGCCTGGACGGATACGGGACTGCATTCGAACTCACGGCGGCCAGCGGCTACTCCTCCACGATCTTGCATATTTTCTCCGGCGAACCTGGCGGGGCTGGGCCCGATGCCGGACTCGCATTCGACGCGGCTGGCAACCTGTATGGGACAACCTCTCAAGGCGGGGCACACAATGCTGGGACCGTGTTCAAACTAGTGCCTGGCTTAACCGGGTGGGCGGAGCAGGTGCTGCATAGCTTTAAGAGTGGCACCGCCGGATTCGAACCGGAGGCGCCAGTTGTCGTCGACGCGAGCGGAAATCTCTATGGCACGACGCCCTTTGGAGGGACTCCGGGAAAATGCAGCGGTGAGGGTTGTGGCACGGTATACGAACTGACCAACGCGGGAAGCGGTTGGGTTGAAACCGTTTTGCATAGCTTTACCGGAATCCCCGATGGACTGTACCCCTATGGCGGCTTGACTCTCGACCCCAGCGGCAATCTCTACGGCACCACCTACGAGGGTGGGTCCGCCGGACATGGCACGGTCTTCGAGCTCACCCGCGGTTCAGCCGGCTGGACGGAAAGCGTGCTATACAACTTCACGGGCGGAAGCGACGGCGGTCTTCCGCTCGCGAACGTAGTCTTCGACTCGGCCGGCAATCTCTACGGTACTTCGCAATCTGGAGGCAGCATGGGACATGGAACCGTCTTCCGCCTCGCACCATCCACAGGTGGCGGCTGGACCGAGAGCGTGCTCTACTGCTTTGCGGGCGGAAGTGACGGCTCCGAGCCCTTCTCGGGACTCGTTTTCGATTCTGCCGGCAATCTCTATGGTACGACAGCTTACGGTGCCTCTTTCGGAAGAGGCACTGCCTTCGAGTTGTCGCCAATTTCCGGGGGAGGATGGCAGGAAATCCTGCTGCACACCTTCACTGGAGGAAGCGACGGCGGATATCCCGCAGGTGGATTGACCATTGATGCAGCAGGTAACGTTTACGGCTTAGCCGGGGAGGGGGGTACCCCTGACGGCGGCGTCGCCTTCGAACTCAGCCCTTCTGGTGGCGGTGCTTGGACGCAAACCATTCTCTACAACTTCGCCTACGATAATAGCGGCTACTCCCCCTCAGGGAGCCCGATCTTCGACACCCAAGGGAATCTGTACGGCACAACGTACAGCTCAGGCACGGGGGGACTCGGCCTTGTGTTCGAACTCTCACCTTAGACGCAAAAGTCCAATGCCCCCTTCTCAGTGCGGGAACGGCACATTCAGCGCGGTCGTCAAATTCCGCGCTGTTCCATAAGCGAAGTTCGTTGCTGTCCAGTCGCGTTGCGCGGATGCAGCGTGTCGCGCCTTCGGCCCCCGGTTGACGTAATCAGGCGATTACACTCATTGGCCCCGCATCGCCGTGCCGCCCTCTACTTCGGTCTCCCGAAGAACAAGACGTAGCCGTCAGGGTCGCAAACGCGCAGCCAATCGACCGAATTTTTACATCGCCATGACATTTGCAAGCGTGACGTGTGCTTTCATCCCTACCGGAGGGTGCCATGAAATTGACAAGTTTAAGCATCGTCGCCGTTCTGGTCCTCAGTTGCACCGCAGCCTTCGGGCAGACCACCGTAAAACTTGGATTTCTCAGCCACGATCAACAAACCCAATACTGCGACTACGTACAAATCACCGTTGAGAAGACTTCGATCGTAAGTGGGGTTCATTACATAGCGGCAACTGGATCCGAGAGCTGCTTCAACGAACCCGGCTACAACGGCGTAATGGCAGGCATAGTGACAAACATTCCGCTAACCTCGGGCCCGGTCGTCACCGGTACGGTCACGACTTTTGCCGACGACACCTACCAACAGCAAGGGGGGTTATATGGGTACATGCGGCTGCTCCGAGTACTATGTAACCAAATTAAGACCGTCCACTGCGCAGGAAATAAAGGATGGCGTATATGGTTGGGCCCTCTATACCAACTTTGGCGGCGTAACGACCCTCCAGAACTACGGATTCACCACCAAGCAGTTAGGCAACGACAACGAGAATTCAGCCGATACCTTTGATCTGCATCTCGAGTAGTTTCTGTTTGATCTTGAACGGGGATTTCGAACGAAATGGCTCGTTGGCGAAAGCTGATCGTGTTGTTTGGCTGCATCGTGAAGACCGTGTTCGCGCAAACAACAAAGTCCAATTCGTCGCGGCGAACAGACGCGTCGCAAGCGGGACGAGGGATCACACTCACTACCCGCCGCATCGTTACTCCGCGGTCTACCTCGGCCTCCCGAAAAATAAGACATAGCCGTCCGGATCGCAAATCTCAAATCCGCGAAGCCCATCATGAGTATCCTCAAGCGGAGCGCTGAATCCTGGTCCGCCACCAGAAAAGCGATTCGCAAATTCGGCGGCGAGCGCATCCGGGTCTGGCGCATAGACGAATGCGTCCCACCGGAAGTGACGATGACGTTTTGAGTTCGGCACTGGCTCGATGTCTTTCTCAGACTTGATGAATAGCTGCGCCCCATCACGGCCAATGATGGCGAAAAAAGCATCTTGATCCGGCTGCCGGAATCTCGTCTGAAAGCCAAGCTTGTCGCGGTAAAAAGCAATGGTCTGGTCCACGTTGCTGACGATGAAGCACGGTGAAATCGCTTGCGTCGTTGTTTGCGTCATAAATGTGGAACCTCCCTCTTGAACTCTTACGATCCCAGCGAAGTATGCGAAACTGCAATAGCCGGAAGAGCTCCCAGAGCACCGACCATGCCGATCTGACCTTGTGAGATCTGATCTTCGGCACCTCACGGCGTGCACTCCGCGTTCATTGACTTGTAATTGCACCACGCACTAAGATTGCGCGACTTCATGATAGGGGAAACTATCTCGCATTACCGCATCGTCGATAAAATCGGCGGTGGCGGGATGGGCGTCGTCTATAAGGCTGAAGACATAAAGCTCGGCCGCTTTGTCGCGCTCAAGTTTCTTCCGGACGAGGTAGCCAAAGACCCGCAGGCGCTGAGCCGCTTCGAGCGCGAAGCCAAGTCCGCCTCGGCGCTGAATCATCCGAACATCTGCACCATTCATGAAATTGACGACCAGGAAGGCCGTTCGTTCATCGTCATGGAGTTTCTCGATGGCATGACGTTGAGGCATCGCATTGGCGGGCGGCCCTTGGAAACCGACGCGATTCTGTCACTCGCCATCGAGATTGCCGACGCGCTCGATGCCGCCCACTCGGAAAACATCATTCACCGTGACATCAAGCCCGCCAATATTTTTGTTACCAAGCGCGGCCACGCAAAAATTCTCGACTTTGGACTCGCGAAGGTCAGTCTGGCGGGCGGTTCCTCAAGCCAGATCGCGTCATTGAAAACCCAGACAATGGAAGCGGAACATCTGACCAGTCCCGGCACCATGGTCGGAACCGTGGCGTACATGTCGCCGGAACAGGTGCGGGCGAAGGATCTGGATGCGCGCAGCGATCTGTTCTCCTTTGGCGCTGTGCTCTACGAGATGGCGACCGGTGCTTTGCCCTTTCATGGCGAAAGTTCGGGAGTCATCTTAAAAGCCATTCTCGATTCTGTTCCGCCTCCGGTGCTTCGTTTCAATCGGGATATTCCAGCCAAGCTGGAAGACATCATCAATAAAGCGCTGGAGAAAGATCGGAACCTGCGCTACCAGAATGCGGCCGACATGCGAACGGACTTGCAACGGCTGAAGCGGGATACAGAAACGGGGCGATTTGCGGTGGTCTCCGGGAGTTTGCCCGCTGCAAGCAGCATCGAAGCATTGGAGTCGAACTCGACCGGGACGCCGGGGACGGCTGTCTCCGCACAAGCTTCGCGCCCGGCAAATTTGGAATCAGCTCAGGTGGGAGCGTCCGCCGCTTCGGCAGGCTCAGGGCAGGCTATCAGCCGTTCAGGTCGTGCAAAGCTAGTGTGGATTCTGGCTGCCATCGTTGTAGTTGCTGCCGGCGCCTCTGGACTTTACTACCGCTCGCATCGCAGCAAACCCCTCACCGACAAAGACACTATCATCCTTGGGGATTTCGCCAACAACACCGGCGACCCGGTCTTCGACGACACCCTGAAAACCGCGCTCAGCGTCTCCCTCAATCAGTCCCCCTTTCTGAACGTACTCTCCGATAGCAAGGTGGCGGCAACCCTGAAGCTGATGACCCGTCCCCGTGACACTAGGCTGACGCCCGAGGTTGCCCGCGAGGTTTGTCAGCGCGCAGGCAGCAAAGCTTACCTGGCAGGGTCGATTACCAGTCTTGGCAGCCAGTTCGTGCTGGAGCTGAAGGCCGTGAATTGCCAGAGCGAAGACCTGCTGGCCCAGCAACAGGTGACGGCGCCGTCCAAAGAAAAAGTTTTGGACTCATTGGGCGAGGCCGCGTCGAAGCTGCGCGGCGAATTGGGTGAGTCGCTGGCGACGGTGCAGAGGTTTGACGTCCCACTCGAACAGGCCACCACCTCATCGCTCGAAGCCCTCAAGGCCTACAGCCTTGGCAATAAAGCTCGTAACGCGAGAGGCGCCGCAGCCGCCCTGCCTTACCATCAGCGAGCCATCGAGCTTGACCCGAATTTCGCCATGGGCTACAGGGCGGTGGATGGCGACTACTCCAGCCTGGGCGAGCTCGGCCGGGCCGCCGAGTATTCCACCAAGGCATTTCAGCTGCGCGATCATGCCAGCGAACGGGAAAAACTACGCATCACGGCCTCCTATTATCAGGATGTAACCGGGGAAATGGAGAAAGCGGCCCAGACCTATCAAGAAGAAATTGAGAGCTACCCGCGGCAATGGCAGGTGTACGGCGATTTAGGCGTAATTGTCTCCGCACTGGGGCAGTACGAGAAGGCTGTTGAGGCTACAAAGCAGTCTTTGCGCATTTCTCCAGACGGATTATCTCTTTACGGAAATCTCGCCAACTTCATCCTTGCCTTGCAACGACTCGACGAGGCCCGGCAGACCATTCACGAGGCGCAGGCGCGGAAATCGGACGATCTCGCACTCCACAATGCTCTCTACGCACTTGCCTTCATCGCTTCAGATTCCGCCGCGATGGCGGAACAGCTACAGTGGTTTGCAGGCAAGCCGGAAGATAATTTTGGACTGGCACTGGCATCCGACACTGAAGCCTACTCTGGTCATCTAGGGCAGGCGCGGGAGTTGACCAGGCGGTCCGTGGACTCCGCCATCCGGGCCGATAGCAAGGAGACGGCAGCGATCTGGCAGGCGATTGCTGCACAGCGCGAAGCCGCTTTTGGCAATCCCGCGGAAGCGCGGCAGGCAGCGGCAGAAGCCTTAAAGCTGGTTCCCACAAGTCAGGGCGTCGCCCTTGAAGCCGCGCTTGCGTTTGCCATGGCGGGCGATGCCGCAGAAACGGAATCTCTGGCGCAAGACCTGGGAAAGCGTTTTCCGCTGGGCACCCAGATGCAAACGCAATGGCTGCCGGCGCTTCAGGCGCAGCTGGCGCTGAACAAAAAAAATCCGGCTCCCGCCCTGGCCGCTTTGCAAGCCGCGCTTCCTATCGAGTTTGGAGAAATCAGTTTCGTCGCCAACGTCTCCTGCCTGTATCCGACTTATCTGCGCGGAGAAGCCTACCTGGCAGCCGGGCAGGGCAGAGAGTCGGCTGCCGAGTTTCAGAAGATTCTCGACCACAGTGGCATCGTCTGGAACTGCTGGACGGGAGCGTTGGCGCATCTGGGAGTGGCCCGCGCTAACGCGTTGCAGGCCAAAACTTTTCAGGGACAAGGTCAGGCAGCCGATGCCGATGCCGCCCGTGTCCGGGCCCTCGCCGCCTATAAAGATTTCCTCACCCGCTGGAAAGACGCGGACCCCGACATCCCACTCTTTAAGCAAGCCAAAGCAGAGTACGCGAAGCTGCAATAGTTCGATCGAGCCCCTCCGAGATTTTCGGTTGATTCTTTTTTGCTACAGATCTCGGGTCATAAGCGGAAATCTAACGGCGGGTTTTCAAGGTCGGGAAAGACTAGAAAAAATATGGCGGAGAGGGTGGGATTTGAACCCACGATACCCGTTAAGGTATGTCCGCTTTCGAGGCGGATCGTTTCAACCACTCACGCACCTCTCCGGATGAAGCTGTCCGCCGTCAGTCATCAGCTATCAGCCAAAACCAAGGTTCCTCGCTTCGCTCGGAATGACAATCCTTAGGGGCTAACGGCCGACTAACTACAAACTAACGACGGTTTTTAAAGAACGTTTGCAGCAATTCTGCGCAACGGCCTGCCAGTACTCCCCCGCGAACTTCTATTTTATGGTTCAGCCGCGGATGGTTCAGAAGCGGTACCACCGATTGCACCGCGCCTGCCTTCGGATCGTCGGCCCCATAGATCAGGCGCTTGATCCGCGCGTGCACCAGCGCTCCGGCGCACATCGGGCACGGTTCAATTGTAGCAAACAGTTCGCACTCCGCCAGGCGGTGGTTACCAACGGTTGCACCGGCCTCGCGCAGCGCGACGATCTCGGCGTGCGCGGTGGGGTCGCTGTCGGTGATGTTGCGGTTCCATCCCCGGCCCACGATCCGGCCTTCGCAGACTACGACTGCGCCGATCGGCACTTCGCCGGCTTCAAGCGCACGCTGGGCCGAGCGCAGGGCTTCCTCCATCCAAAGTTCGTCGTTGTTCTCAACGGAGATGTCCACGGCGGTGTCAGGGTAACACTGTGCGGAGGTAGTCACGAAAAGCCAAGAAAGTTGACCACGAAGGACACCAAGGTTCACGAAGGAACGACTTCTTGCTAGATCAGGCTAAGCACTGAGCGCACGACATTAGGGACGATGCTTCGCAGCAAGGCCGGGAGAATCAGCGTCACCACCGGGTAAGCGATGACGAGCAGAGGAATGGCCAGCAGCATCCGGGTTTTAGGGCTGAGATTGAATCGCATAACGGCCTCTGGATTGGGATACGGAGGGGTGGGCGGGAAAGTTCCATCGGTTTTCCCGACAGCCATCCCCACACGAACGCGTGTCCGCTTGCTCCCCTGGCAACTGCCGCCGCCTAGGTGGTATGCTTACCGCGTTATGGGGATGCAAAGCCTTCTCCGCAAGATTTTTCTGGTCGACCTGCTGCAAGGGTTGCGGCTCACGTTTCGCTACCAGGATCCCAGGGAAATTTATACCGAGCAGTATCCGCTGGAGCGGCCTCAGGTCGCCGAGCGCTACCGGGGCGCGCCACGGTTGAATGTGAATCCCGATACTAACGAGACGATGTGCATTGCCTGTGATCTGTGCGCGCTGGCTTGCCCGGAAAATTTGATCGTGGTCTCGAGCGCGCGCAATGAGCAGACACGACGCAAAGAACTCACCAACTTTACCTACGACCTAAGCCGCTGCATGTTCTGCGGCCTGTGTGAAGATGCGTGCCCGGTGGATGCGCTCGAGCTTACGCAGGATTTTGAACTCGCCAGCTACACGCGCCAGGGATGGATATGGGATCGCGAGACCCTGGAAAAAGGTCCGCAGCCGACGATTTACCAGAAGTAGGTAACTGCTACTGCTTCGAGCGCAGCAGAGGGGTGCAGAGAGATATCCCTTCGGCTTCGCTCAGGGCAGGCTTTCGACTTCGCAAGCCGGTTCGCTGCGCTCCCCGCCTTGCTTCGCTCAGGATGACAATCAAATCACATGGGAATTTTTAACGCGTTTCGCAAAGAAGAAGTCACAAACTCGAAAGTGCTGGTTTGCCAGCTCGGAACCAGCTTCGACGAGCCGCTAAAATCCGATCTGCGCGTCTACAAGCGCTTTTATCCTTCGGCTTCGAGCGCGACGTTCACGACCGTTGCCGAGCTCCGCGGCGCGGCCGCACACTCCTACGACATTCTTCACGTCTTCTGCACTGTCGGCAACGGCGGCACGATCGCCGACGCCTCAGGCGACCGTATCTCAGGAACCGATCTGCTGAAAGCCGCCACCGATTCCGGAGTCAAACTCCTTTGGATCGGCAGCGATAATCCGCAAGAGGCATACGATGCCGGATTCAAAACCAAGGGAGTGAAGCTGAACGTGGTGCTGACTCTCCGCCGCCTGGGATCGAACACTTCTCTGTTCCTGGACAATGTTCTGACCAAAATGGCTGCCGGAGAAACCATGGCCAAAGCCTGGAGCGTGGCCTCGCAGCCAGAAGGGAAGTCGGTGCAACCCGACGTCCCGCACACCATTTCGTCGTTGGGACGGCCATCGGTGGTGCTGCGGTAAGGCCTGTATCTGGTCTTCCGCGCGCGGTGGTCGGATGAATTCGTTCCGGACTCCGTGTGGTGAATACCGACCTCTCGCGACGCTCAGCGTTTGACGTGCGGATCTACGGCGTCAGTTTGAACGCGACTCCTTTGTTTTTGGTGCCACCGCCTTGGGTAGTGCCATACAGATTGCCGGCGGCGTCACGCACCAGGCCGCCAGCGGGGCCGGATCCGTTAGCTGCGGCGGTGAATTGATACAGGATTGTGACTTGCCAAGCGCCGTTCGACCCGCGATACGCTTCGTAGATGCTCGCCGGATAGACCTCACCACCTGATGGGCTAGTGGCATCGGTGGTGCCATAAACATTGCCCTCGGAGTCGAAGGTGAGCGGCGAAGGATTGGACCCGCACCCGAAAACGCCGATCGTCGATTCCGTCCACTTCCCGCCGCCCGCTGGGGAGATCTCAGTCGCTCCTCCGTCATCGCCGTAGTCGTCATCGCAGACGCCGCCTCCCCCCTCCCATGAGGTCCCGAAGACATTACCCAGAGAATCTACAGCCAGGCCCGTCTGGTACCAGTATCCGATTGGCGGCAAGATGCTTTCTCTCCAGCCCTTACCGGCAACAAAAGTCAGTTCGAACAAGACGCCACAATTGGGATAGTTTCCGCCTCCTCCGCAGCCCGTCTCCCCGCCAGAATATGTCGTTCCGTACAGATTGCCCGCGCTATCGAAGACCAAGCCGGTTTGCGGAATCGCTCCGTTATTTCCGAAATTGTGAATCGTTTCTTCGGACCAGGTGCCGTTCTTGTTAGGTCTCAGTTCAAAGATCGTTCCGCAACCAACGTGAGTGAGGCCATACATGAAACAGGAGTATTGCGCATCTATTGAACCTCCAAGACTGGTCGTGCCGTAAAGATTTCCCGCGGCATTGAATACTAAGTTGGAGTAGGGCCAAATTCCGTCATCCGTCTTGAATCCGAAGGTGTACAAAATCTTCTCCGTCCACACGCCGCCTGCTCCGGGGGACAATTCGAAAACCGTGCCGCACCCAATAATCGGCGCGTTTTGGCTGGTTTTACACGGCCCGCCTCCACCGTAGAGAGTGGTTCCATAAAGATTGCCCTTCGCATCAAGAACCAGGTTGGCGACGGGCTGCGATCCATCCGTGTCGCCGGTAAAAGTGTGCAGCACCGTTTCTGTCCATGTTCCTCCCGCCGAAGGACTTAGTTCGAACGCTATGCCGTTGTAGTAGTCGGCATCGCCATACCTTGTCACTCCGTAAAGATTTCCCGCGGAATCCATAACCAGGCCCGAAGGCACAAATCCATCCGCGGGATCGTTTTGGAAATTATGCAAGACCGTTAGGGTCTGGGCAAACGCGCTCGGGCCAGCCAGAAGCAAGCTAACCGCGAAGATCGCAGACGCGACCAGGACTATCGAATTCTTATTCCTCCGCATAAATACTCCTCCACAAGAATTTCCGCGCGTGCAATCACTTTCGGATTTACCCAGGGGCCCAGCTTGCAAGAACGAGAGAGTAATAGCTCAGTTGGTAGAGTGAGAATCGATCTCACCGGGGAAGGAGGCCAAAACTATAGTGCGAGAGATGGCAGGCGTCAAGCCTCGTTTGAAGATTTTTTCGAGGTCGCAAATTTTGGTACTGCGCAAATTTTGGTAATCCCAATCAGTACTTAACAATCGCCGCAAACGACTTCGCATCGAGCGAGGCCCCGCCTACCAGCGCGCCATCAATCTCTTCCTGCCCCATCAGTTCCGATACGTTATCCGGCTTCACCGACCCTCCATAAAGGATGCGGAGTTTCGCCGCAAACTCTTCGCCGAAAACTTCCGCAGCTTCGCTCCGGATCACGGCATGCGATTCCGCGGCAAGCTCTGGAGTCGCCGTCTTACCCGTGCCAATCGCCCATACCGGCTCGTACGCCACAACCAGCTTTGCCGCCTTCTTCGAAGAGATCGCGTGAAAGGCGCGTACACATTGCCGACGCAACACGTCGTCGGTCAGTCCCGCTTCGCGCTCCTCCAGAACTTCTCCCACGCAGCAGATCGCGGTGAGCCCGGCTTCCAGCGCGGTCTTCAGCCGCAGATTCACCGTATCGTCGGTCTCGCCAAAATATTGCCTCCGTTCCGAGTGACCGACGATCACATGCGTCACTCCCAGGCAGGTCAGCATTCCAGCCGAGATTTCGCCGGTGTAAGCGCCGTCAGCTTTCCAGTGGACATTCTGCACTCCAATCGAGACCTTCGAGCCTTTCGCCGCCTGAATCGCCGCATGCACGTCCGTATACGGAGGGCACACCACAATCTCATCCCGGTCATGTCCCGCGACCAGAGGCAAAAACTCGCGGAAGTACTCGATTGTTTCGTCCGGAGTTTTATTCATCTTCCAATTGGCGGCGAGCAGCTTCTTTCTCATGATTGGGCCTTTTCGAGTCGGAATGAAAACGCGGAATTGGATTGAACGAGTTTTTCGGCCGCGCGCGTAAATGCCTTCAAAGTGGAGATGTCGAAGAGAACGAATCGCACCAGCATTACGTGCGTCGCTGCGGCCAAAGCTGCCACGCTGGATGAAATCGCAATCGGCGCCGCTTCGTGCACCGGATATCCATACGCGCCCGTCGAAATCGCAGGAAAAGATAAAGAAGTCAGCTTGTGCTCATCAGCCAATCGAATCGATTCGCGATGGCAATTAGCCAACAGCTCCGCTTGGCCGTGAGTACCGCTGCGATATACAGGCCCAACCGTGTGAATCACATATTTCGCAGCCAAGTTGCCGCCACCAGTAACTACCGCATTCCCCGCGGGCAATCTCCCGATCTTGCTCACGATCTGCCGGCACTCTGCAAGAATCGCGCTTCCGCCGGCGCGGTGAATCGCGCCATCCACGCCGCCTCCGCCCAGCAGAGAAGAGTTTGCAGCGTTCACGATGGCGTCTGTAGTTTCTTGAGTGATATCGGCGGGGCCTTCGAATTCGATGGCCTTGCCACTCTCCAGGTTGATTCGAATTGTAGAATCCCGCACGCCCGTATCCAGAACGGTCACTTTTTATCCGTCAGCGCCTCAACCCCGGGTAATTTCTTGCCTTCAAGAAATTCCAGCGACGCTCCGCCGCCGGTAGAAATGTGCGTGATCTTATCCGCCACTTCCGCGCCATGCACCGCCGCCACTGTATCGCCGCCGCCCACAATCGAAATCGCGCCTACATTTTCGGCGACGGCGTGCGCCACCTTGAACGTCCCGCGCGAAAATCCTGGAACCTCAAACACTCCCATCGGCCCATTCCACACAATCGTCCGCGCGCGCGAAATTTCTTCGGAGAACAGTTCAATTGTCTTCGGTCCAATATCGAGCGCCATCTTGTCGGCCGGAATCGCTTGCCCCTCATCGATCCGCTGCACCACTGCGTTCGTCTCCGGCTTCAAGGCCACCACATGATCGATTGGCAACAGGATCTTTACATTTCGTTGCTTGGCTTCCGCCAGCAGTTGCCGCGCCAGCTCAACTTTGTCAGCCTCCAGCAAAGATTTGCCGATCTCCTGGCCCTGCGCCTTTAAAAATGTATAAGCCATCCCGCCGCCAATGATCAGCGAATCCACTTTGTCCATCAGATTGCGAATCACACCAATCTTGTCGCTCACCTTTGCCCCGCCCAGAATCGCCACAAACGGTGGCTCGGGATGCTCCAGCGCCTTACCCATATACTTCAGTTCTTTTTCCATCAGCAGCCCAGCCGCCGACTTCGATACGAACTTGGTGATACCCACGGTCGAAGCGTGCGCCCGGTGCGCCGTTCCAAACGCATCGTTCACGTAATACTCCGCAAGACTTCCCAACTGCTTGGCGAAGGCCGCGTCGTTAGCTTCTTCTTCGGCGTGAAAGCGCAAATTCTCCAGCAGCAGCGTCTGCCCTTTTTCCAATTGCGTCGCCACTTCTTCCGCTTCCGGGCCAACGCACTCCGGACAAAAACCCACGTTCTCTCCGCGAGCCAGTTCCTTATCCAAAACCATGCGCAACCGCTCGGCCACTGGCTTCAGACTCATCTTCGCGTTGGGTTTGCCTTTTGGCCGTCCCAGGTGCGAAGCCAGAATCAGCCTCGCGCCATGGCGCAGCGCATATTCGATCGAGGGCAGGGTCTCGCGGATGCGGGTATCGTCCATGACGCGTCCATCTTCGAGAGGAACATTGAAGTCGACGCGCATGAAAATACGGTTGCCGTTAAGAGGAAGATCACGGATAGACAACTTGGACATTGGCTGGTCGTCCTTAAGTATTTAATAGAGGCAGCGAAAAAGTAGCGCCGTCACGGCTGCAGTCGTGCGGGCGTCACGCCCGCACTTGGCGATGCCGGGCAAAATGCCGGTCGTCGTTCAACAAATTACAAACCCTTGTCGCCGATGTAGTGAATCAAATCCCGCACGCGGCACGAGTATCCCCATTCGTTGTCATACCAGGAGATCACTTTCACGCAGTTGCCGCCCACCACCAGCGTCATCGGAGAATCCACGATCGACGATCGCGAGTCGCCCTTGAAGTCGGACGAAACCAGTTCGTTCACTTCGTAGCCCAAATATCCCTTCAGCGGCCCGCTCTCCGAAGCCTTCTTCAGCGCGGCATTCACTTCTTCCTTCGTCGTCTTTTTCTCTACCCACGCCACCAGGTCGACCACCGAAACGTTCGGAGTGGGCACGCGCATCGCAAAACCATCGAGCTTTCCCGCCAGATCAGGAATTACCAGCTTCAAAGCCTTCGCCGCGCCGGTAGAAGTCGGAATCATATTGATCGCCGCTGCCCGCGCTCTCCGCAAATCCTTGTGTGGAAAATCAAGAATCACCTGATCGTTGGTGTAGGAGTGAATCGTGGTCATCGTCCCGCTGACGATTTTGAACTCGTCGTTGATCACCTTCGCGATCGGGGCCAGACAATTCGTGGTGCAGGATGCGTTCGAAATAATATGATGCTTCGCGCCGTCGTACTTTTCATGGTTTACGCCCAGCACCAGCGTGATGTCCTCATTCTTCGCGGGCGCCGAAATAATCACCTTCTTCACCGAGCCGCGCAGATGTTTCTTGGCATCATTGGCGTCGGTAAAGTGCCCGGTCGATTCGACCACCACCTGCGCACCTACCGACTCCCACGGTAGCGCACCCGGATCGCGTTCCTTAAATACCTTGATGATCTTGTCATCGATCTGAATCCCGTCGGCGGTCGCGCTGATTTTGTTCGGCAGGTTGCCGAGAATCGAATCGTATTTCAGCAGATGTGCCAGCGTTTTGGGATCGGTAAGATCGTTCACCGCTACGAACTCAAGGTTCGGATCGTTTAGCGATGTTCGCAGCACGTTGCGCCCGATGCGTCCGAAGCCGTTGATGCCAACTTTAATTGCCATGAGTTCTCCGTTCTAGAATCGCAAATAATGATCGCGTAATCAGAAACGCCCCGGCACCCTCCGGGACAGATGATGTTAGCAGGACGGGGAAGCGGCGTAAATAATGGCTGGCGGATGGGCGAAATGCACGTCAGACGACAGCCCAGCGCACGCGCATCATCACGTTAAGGGAAGCTTATTTCAATAAACGCATCGGCCTTGCTCCACGGAGAGGACAACCTCGCCAGCCAATACTTACGGTTCACCATTTCGTGCGCTTGGGCATGTTCTTGCGTAGGAAGTAGCCGCGCAACCGCAGCAATCTCCGGCCCGGTAACTTGTCCTCGAATGGTGCATGGAGCCACCGTCACCTGCGGATTGTTACGAATGCGCTTCACCTTCCCGGTATCGCTGCGCGTCATTACAAAGAGCTTTTCGCCCTGCTCGCCGAACCATACGGGGGTCGCAACCTTTTCGCCATTCTTGCGGAAAGTTCCCAACGACACATATTTTTGTCCGCGAATCGCCTCAGGAATTTGTGAAGCCATTCACTCATTGTAGCGATTGCAAGCGGTTCCAAGTTTTTTCTTCGTGAACCTTAGTGCCCTTAGTGGTTAATTCCTCTTAATCATCTACACCAGAAGTATCGATAGGGGGCCTTTCCAACCCGCTATCACGCAAGGTTCGTATCCAGCCCACGCCGATTGCTCCGACCCTCGCTTCCGTGTTAAAAACCTTGCATGCGGAAATGGATGCGCGATCGCTTGCAGCGCCGCAAAAAACAGCCCGCCGAGACGGCGGATCAACCCGCTCCTCCACCCTTGCAGCCGGCATACTTTGAAGCCGAACAAGGTTCCGGAGCAAGTGCTGAAGCGGAACATGTCGAAACAGAATCCGGGCACTCCGAAGAACTGCGCTCGACGGATGAAACAACGGCGGCGTCTGAAAGCGCATCCACCCCGGAGCACTCAGCTTCCCAGCAAACATCCACTGGCGGGACCGGCCAAGCCAACCGCAGTCGCCGTCGCCGCGGTGGCCGAGGACGCGGCGGACGTGGTCGCGAACAAGCTGTAGCTCAGGCCTTCGCCCCAGCTGCTGCAAAGGGATCGATTCCAGTTCTGCCCGTCGATGCCTCAGCCGAGGAAGCCGATGACGCAGGCTCCGACTCAGAAGCGGGAAATCAAGAACCGTCGCAGCAACCTACCGCCGCTCCTCCGAACGCTATGGCGGTTCCCGCCGCCGCGCCGCGCCCGCCCAAAGGCGTCGTTGTTCTCGCGATCGGCCTGCCCGGCTCCGGCAAGAGTTCGTGGTTCAAGCGCCACAACATCGTTCCGCTTTCCAGCGACATGGTTCGCGCGCTGTTGTTCGATGACATCCGCGAACAGCGTTTTCAGGATCTCGTCTTTTCCAACCTGCGCTCCATGCTCAAAGCGCGCCTCATCGCCAAGCGCCCCATGAATTATGTGGACGCCACCAATCTAACTCCGCAGGAGCGCCAGCACTGGATCAAGCTGGCCAAGGATTACCAATATGAGGTCCACGCCGTCTTCTTCGACGTCCCGCTGGAAGTCTGTGTTGAGCGCCACCAGCGCCGCGACCGCGTCGTTCCAGAAGATGTGATGCGCCGCATGGCCGCAAAACTGAAACCGCCCGCATTCGAAGAAGGTTTTGCGAAAATCACAGTGGTGCGCGTCAAGAAGAAAGACTGATAAGAAAAAAATCTTGATTGCTAATTTCTGATTTTTGATTGAAACTCGGCGAGAGCGTTGTCTTTCAATCATTAATCAGAGATCAGATAATGAGACTCGCGGGATATTTTCGCCGTGTCCTTCTAGTTGTAGCCTCGGGGGCCTTCATCGCCCCACATACGGTCGCGCAGAGTTCGTCCGCGCCCTCAGGCTTCCCTCCGCTCGATCAATGGAAAAGTGCCATTCTCGCGGGAGATGCTGCGGCCCTGAAGGCGCTTTACAGTACCACCCCGCCGGCTGACGTGCAGGCTAACGGCGCCGCCGCCAGCGCCGATGCGGACGTGAGTTTCTGGCTCGGCCTGAAGGCTCGCAGCATGAGAATCGACATTGTCCGCCTGAAGGAACGACCGGGGGCCGAGAGTGTCATTTTCCAGGCCGAGGTAAAAACGGATTCCTCCAATGGCGAAGGCATGAACGTGACCGATGCACAAGCCTGGCAAAAGCAAGGGGATCAGTGGCGGATTGTGGGCGTGGAACGGACCGACGCTCCTCATCTCAAGCAACCGTCCGACATGAAAAAGAATATTTATCCGGACGATGAGGACGCGCACGCGGAGATAAAGGATGCCGAGGAAAAAACCGCAGTCCAGCGCAAGCGCATGTTGCTCGTCTTCGGGGCAAACTGGTGCTACGACTGCCATGTGCTTGACTTGGCCTTTCAGCGTCCCGATTTTGCGACGGTTATGGCGGGCTATGAAGTGGTGCACATTGACATTGGCGCGGATGGAAAAAAGAATGCCGATCTGGTGAAGCAGTTCGATATTCCGCTGAATAAAGGCGTGCCTGCATTGGCGGTTGCCGAGAGCGACGGCACCCTCGTGGTCAGCCAGAAAAACGGCGAGTTCGAAGATGCGCGAGCGCTTACGCCGGAAGCGTTACTTGCGTTTCTGAAGAAGTGGAGGCGGGCGTCGCCCTAGACCGGCGCACCTTCTGGCGCCTCTCGCGAGTCGGCGCCTTTCGCGAGTCAGCGCCTCTCGAATGTCAGCGTCTCTCGTGCGTCTCTCGCGTGTCATCCCGAGCAACGCGAGGGACCTTGGTTTTTGCCTGTAGCGCACTATCGCTTGATCCAGGCAGGAACCAAAGTCCGTCGCTTCGCTGGCGATGACAATGTGATGGATGTGGTTGCGAGATTTGGTTTGCGCATGGTTTTATGAGCGTCCCATGACTATCGCCGAGCAAACGCGCGCCCCTGAAACACATATGTTGCGGCAACGCCCGCCCCGCCGAAACGGCCGCTGGGCCGGATACCTTCATCTGCTCATGGCGCGGATGCGCGAGTTGCAGCGCGAACCGGAGGTCGTGTTCTGGGTTTTTGTGTTTCCGTTGTTGCTGGCCACGGGTTTGGGGATTGCATTCCGCAATAAGCCTTCCGACGCATCTTCAGTCGCAATCGTAGCCGGTCCCGGGGCGCAGCAAGCGCAGGCGCTGCTGGAATATTCTCCGCAGCACTCCTCGTTTAAGATTTCCGTGCAAGATGCCGAAGCGGCGCGCAAGGGCTTCCGGCTGGGCAAATACGATCTGGTCATCGAACCGGATGGAAAGGGCGCGCTTCGTTACCGCTACGACCCGGCGCGGCCTGAAAGCGTTTTGGCGCGCGCCGAAGTGAACGATGCCTTGCAAGCGGCAGCGGGACGCAAAGATGTGATCGCGACTGAGTTAGTAACCGCTTCCGAACCAGGCTCGCGCTACATCGATTTTCTGATTCCCGGCTTGCTGGGAATGAACCTGATGAACTCCGGTATGTGGGGCATCGGGTTTGCGTTGGTCGATATGCGGCAGCGCAAGCTGCTCAAGCGCTTTGTGGGGACGCCGATGCGCCGCGGAGACTTTCTGCTCGCCCTGATGTCGAGCCGCCTGGTGCTCATGATCATCGAGATTGGGTTATTGCTCACCCTCGGCGTTCTCGTATTTCACATGAAAGTGCTGGGATCGATATTCGCGATCGTTCTGCTCGGCTCCGCAGGTGCAATGTGCTTCGGTGGAGTCGGCCTGCTCACCGCCAGCCGGGCGCAAAAAATCGAAAGCGTAAGCGGGCTGATGAATTTAGTGATGATGCCGATGTGGATTTTCTCCGGCGTATTCTTTTCGTACGAGCGTTTTCCCGCCGTCATCCAGCCGCTCATCAAGGCGCTGCCGCTGACCGCTTTGAATGACGCGCTAAGGGCCAGCATTCTGGAAGGCACGCCGCTGATTCGCCTATGGCCGCGCTTACTGGTGATGGCCGCGTGGGGTGGGATTTCGTTTCTGCTGGCGTTGAAGTGGTTTCGCTGGACTTAGGATTGTGTTTCAGGAGGGTCTATTTCCGAAGCTTGGGCCTCGTTCGCATATTGCAACTCAGTTACGAACGAGGCCGGCTGCGGTACTTGCGAAAGTAACTGCTCACTACCCCTTCACTACCTTGGCGGCGGCCTTTCGGACCTTCGCCCAGCGTAGCCTTTGCGCTTCAGCGATACGTCGGCGGGCATCCTTGCTCAAGGTACGGCCCGTCTTCTTGAGCTTTCTCCCGCCGGCGTGACCGAGGGCATCCAGCGCTTTCCCTACTTTTCCCATCTCTTTTTCAAGACGGGAGTACTCCCGCTGCAGGGAACTGACAACTTTATTCATCATTCTGTAATACCCCCTTTGCCCCTAAGGCTAACACGGAAGCACCCTCTTGGGACGACTGGAAGATTTCTTTACAATTTTTCGCGGGTTACACTTAGCTCGAAAGTGGGAAGTACTTACGAATCGGGATTGGCAAAGCAAGCTACTCTCTTAGCTTCGCCTCCTATCTTGCCGCCCTATCCTGCGTCGATTGTTGACAAGAATCGAGGGGTCTGCCGCGCCCTTGTAGCTTGTTCAAAAGCAAACGCCAGCCGGATCAAAGTCGGCTCGCTCCAGGCGCGCCCGAAAAAAGAGATACCGACCGGCAAGCCGTAGATAGATCCCGCCGTCACGTTAATGTTCGGGTAACCCGCGACCGCTGCGGCGTTCGAGCTTCCCCCTGCCACATGGTCGCCATTCACCAGGTCGGTGAGCCATGCCGGGCCACCCGTAGGCGCGACGATGGCGTCAAGATGGAATTTATCCATGGTGGCATCGATGCCTTCAGTTCGGGCGAGCTGATGGTTCTTTTCCAGTGCGTCGAGATAGGCCTTTTCGGTAAGCGGACCCTTGCTTTCCGCTTTAATGAATAAGTCCTGGCCGAAGTAAGGCATCTCCTTCTCGCGATTCCGCTCGTTAAATTCGATAATTTCTTTCAGCGTATGTACGGGGGCATTCGGCCCCAGCCGCGCGAGATATGCATTCAGATCGGCCTTTAGTTCGTACATAAAGACCAATAGCTCACTCTCGTCGAACTTACCCAGGGTCTCGACCTCGGCAGGGTCGACCAGCGTCGCCCCGTGTTTCTTCATCACCTCGAGAGAGGTTTCCATCAGCGCGTCCACGCCGTCGCTGAAGCCGAAGTACTTCCTCGCCACGCCAATGCGCGCGCCTTTTAAACCGTTGGGGTCGCAGAACTGCGTGTAGTCGGTATAAAACTTGCCCGCGCTCGCCGCTGTGGCGGCATCGGCAGAGTCAACGCCGCTGAGCACGCTTAATAAAGTGGCTGCGTCGCGTACCGTGCGGCACATCGGGCCGGCGCCATCCTGGCTATGCGAGATAGGAACGATGCCGCTTCGGCTAACCAATCCTACCGTCGGCTTGATGCCGGCTAGCCCGTTCGAAGACGATGGGCACACGATCGACCCGTCTGTCTCTGTGCCAATGCCTACCGCACAGAGATTTGCCGAGATGCCCGCCCCCGTACCGGAGCTTGATCCGCACGGGTTACGATCCAATGCATATGGATTTTTCGTCAGGCCGCCGCGGCCGCTCCATCCGCTGGTGGAGTGGCTGGAGCGAATATTAGCCCACTCGCTCAAGTTGGTCTTGCCCAGGATAACCGCGCCCGCCTGGCGCAGTCTCTGCGCGACAAAAGAATCCTGCTGCGGCTTCGATCCTACAAGGGCGAGCGAACCGGCGGTGGTCATCATTTTGTCCGCGGTATCGATGTTGTCTTTGATCAGCACCGGAATGCCATGCATGGGGCCACGTGGGCCTTTGGCCTGCCGCTCCCGGTCAAGTTCGTCGGCGATGGCAAGCGCATCGGGATTCAGTACGATGATGGCATTGATGGCGGGACCACGCTTATCGATTTCCTCAATCCGCGCCGAATATTTTTCTACCAATGACTGCGCAGTAAACTTGCCGGACTTCATTCCATCCTGCAATTCGGCGACGGAGACTTCATCCAGTTCGAAAGGTTTAACTTCAGTAGCGGCAGGCGAAGCGACGATCTCCCGCGCCGCGCCCAATGCCGGGTACAGTGGTGCAGCGCTCGCTGCGGTTCCGGCCACGAGGGTGGTTTTAAGAAACGAACGTCGATTGGTGGACGGCGGACTCTTTCGAGGCATGAGAGGAGAATATCCTTGATAGCAGTTTTGGTTCGTTTAATTGCAACGGACATACTACCCGATTGGTTGGTAGTGGGTCAGTTTGAATTTCTGATGGCATCTGCTGGTCGATGGGGTCATCCTGAGCGTAGCCGTTCTTCAGGCGGAGCGAAGGATCTCCGCTACGATGCGGTCTGCCACCGGAGATCCCTCGGCCCGCTGGTAAGAACGCGGGCTCTTCGGGATGACGCCGTGTGAGACCAGAATTCAACTGTCCACTACCCGATCGGTTGGAAATCGTGGGAGCTCTTGCGTGGCAAGGTAAGGTCGGAGCGTGCCGGGGGAACCTATGCTTTGGGCGGACTACGCTTTCTTAAGGCTTGAAGAGTTATTACCGGCCGTGGTGGCAAGTCCATTCAGTTTCTTTGTGGCCGCAGCGAACAAATGCTGTACATCGTCGTAAGGATTGTAGGTCTCGTCCGGATACCACACTCCAGAGAACAAATCGCCCTGCCGTGCGACCGTGCAGCGCTGCACATGTACGCTGTCGATGAAGCTGTGTTTAATCTGCGGGGCGCCCCAATCGCCGCCCCAGATCAGCCCGCAACTCTGCGCAAGCTGCCCTAGAAAGGTGAAATCGCCCTTCCAGCAGGGCTCGCCGCCAACCACGCGCACGATGTCGCACGCCAGGCCGTAATGGTGCACTCCGACTGCGCGAAGCTTTGTCGCCCCGCATTCGAAAAGCGCCTGCTGGCGCTCCTGGCTGCGGTAAGTCTCAAAGACCATCACGTCGATTCCCATCTGCTTGGCGGACGCGACCAGCCGTTCCACTAGTTGCCGCGTCGCCGGCTCGAGCAGGGAACTGTCGTTCACCCACGCCGGCGAACGGAAGCGCGCGTCTCTTGCGATCACTTCGCTATAAAAGCTATCCATAAGTTTTCCCGGACTTCGTGCCTTACCCCAACTGGCAAACCGTGTAAGCGGGATCAGGCTAATTAAGGAGATTAGCTACTTCCCAGAAAAGATCGGGGAATAGCCGGGAAAAAAGACGGAGACGTTCCCAAAGTGGGAATGACAGGCGTTTCTACGCGGTGGAGAGCATCCCCCGACCGGCAGCATATGACGCAGGAGATCCCTCATGCGGCTGAAGATCGCCGCCTTTCGGGATGACGCCTCGTTGGAGGAGACGGCCCCGAGGGAAATAGAGCCAAACTGGCTGACCTCAAAATTTGGCTGGCATTTTGTCAATTTTTGTGTACAATTAAGTCCAGCTAAGTTTGACTCACAAGCAACTGAAGGTCGGTATCGCCAACCAGCGTCACCCCCTCACTAGCAGCGAATCTTCTCAGCACAATCCAATAGAAACAAGAATAGGAACTATCAATGGCAGAACAAGGAACAGTGAAGTGGTTTAACGACGCTAAGGGATACGGCTTCATCAGCCGTCAGAATGGCGAAGACGTTTTCGTGCATTTCTCCGCGATTCAGGCTGGCGGTTTCCGCAGCCTGCAGGAAGGCCAAACCGTCCAGTTCGACGTGACCAAGGGCCCCAAGGGCTGGCAAGCGGAGAACGTCCAGGCTGTCTAAGCGACCGCTCTCTGATTTATAAGCAACGGCCCGTGATCTGCAAAGATCACGGGCGTTCTTATTTTTAGCCGCTGATTTTAAGCAGCTGACTTTTAGCGGCTGAGACTCTAAGGCTGCTGGCGAGCCTGCTGCACCATCTCCACCAGAACCTTCCTAGCCTCCATCGGATTCCGTACTTCCCGCAGAAACCCGATTCGCGTTCCTTTCATGCCGTCCGCGGTTTTCAGCCGTACATGGAAACCGAGGCGGTCGACTGAGGTCATCGCAGCTTCCTGGGCGTCGATTCCGGCCGCAGTTCGCGCCAGCAGAATGAGCGCATCTTTGTGGTCGGCATTCATGTGCTCGATGATTCCAGCGGCTGAATCAGCAAGGGGATCAGGCTGTGCCTGATCGTAATCCGGCGCTGGAACCCAGCCCATCACGCCGAAGCCTCCCACGTAGTAAACGTCGAGGACGTCCATGCGATAGAAAGCGAAGTCCTCGAAGTCGACCCAGTACTTGCTATTGGCGTAGCGGTCGAGGTAAAGCTTGCGCGCCTCGGCGATTTCATCCGCCGGAAGCCTCGCAACGTTTCCAATCAACGTGACCCGCGATGCGCCCAGCGGATCGCCACTGGTGTCGGCCTGCACCACCAGCAGGCTGGCCCGGGCATCGGCTTGCAGATTCTGCGTATGCATGGCCATGCTGCTGATCAGAAATATAGGGCGGCCGCACTCATCCAGCCCGTAGGGCATGACCGATCCAAAAGGAAACCCCGGCTGCTTGCGCGAGACCGTGGACATGCTGCCGATGCGTCCGACATAAACCAGCGTGCGGGCGCGCTCGGAAAATGTAGGCTCCGGAACTGCCGGCTGATCGCCCGATGGACCGGGGCCAGCGTGTTTTCTCGGCGTGGAAGATGACATGGATGTGCTCTTACGCAGTCTAACAGGCGGCTAGATCGCCGCATGCTGCGACTTCCCAATTGACAATGGCCGAGACCGTCGCGGATACTTCGATCTGCGCATGTAGGATGCAACGGCTCATCGCCAAAGGGCAATGCCCGCCTACGATCTCATCGTGGAGGACTACATGCCCAATCTGGAAAATCTCAAGAAGCAAGCCAAGCTCATATTGCGGTGGCATCGCGAACACCATTATCCGGTCGCTGCACAAATCCGCGAGTACCTGCCGCGCTTCTTAAATATGACCGACTCCGAGATTCTTGCCGCGAGCTTTAAGCTCAGCGACGCGCAGGAGATAGTGGCAAGACAGCAAGGCTTCGATAGTTGGCAGGCTCTGAAAAAAGGGCTTTCTATTTCGCCGGTCGAGCGGAAAGCGTCGCCATCCAAGGCCACCATCGTCGGAGCCGAACCGCAACTGTTTGTTACAGACATCAAGAAATCCTGCGAGTTTTTTCGTGACAAACTGGGCTTCTCGATCGTATTCACTTATGGCAAACCGCCTTTTTACGCACAAGTACAACGCGATGCGGCGCGCCTTAATCTTAGGTGTGTAGAGCGAGCTGTAATCGAGTCAGCGCAGCGCGATCGTGAAGAACTACTATCGGTATCAATGACGGTCGCTACTGCGGACGAGATCAAGCTGCTCTTTGTTGAGTTCAAGTCCGCTGGAGTTGCGTTTCACCAGACTCTCAAAAAGCAGCCCTGGGGCGCGAGGAATTTCATCGTCAAAGATCCGGATGGGAATCTGCTGCTGTTCGCTGGACCGGCAAGCTGAGAAATCCGGCTTTCGGAGCGCTCGTTCTTCTTGGCGAACTTTGCGGAGTTTCTTTGCGCCCTCAGCGGTCAAAAGCTTTTAGAAGCTCTTCACCGGAAAGCGCGCAAAGGAATCGCGAATGCCGCCAAGTCAAGAACCTCAGCTATCCGAAGCTTGTCGCCGTTGACAGTCGCGGGAGTGGCCTGTATGTTGAGTTCTTAGACCACCCGGGCGGGAGTAGTTCAGCGGTAGAACGCCAGCTTCCCAAGCTGGATGTCGCCGGTTCGATCCCGGTCTCCCGCTCCATTCTTTCAGTTAGCTCACTTCTGTCCGCCCCCTTCGACCTTCTTCAAATAATCCGAGAGCTGCCGCACCACCGTGACGAACGTCTTCGTCGCCACCGACAGTGTGCGATCCTTGCGATAAGCGATTCCTAGCTCGCGCCACAACTCTACACCTTCCAGTTCGATCAACTTCACTCTGCCTGCTGCAACCTCATCGCGGGCAAACGAAGCACTGATCAGCGAGATGCCAAGGTCGGCGGCCACAAAGCTCTTGATCATGCCCACGCTCGGCAATTCCATTCTGACTTTGAGCTCGGTGTTGTACTCGCGGAATAATTTATCCAGCAGCCGGCGGGTGTGTCCGGTTTTCGGCAGAAGCAGCGGATGCTTCACCACCTCGGCAATATCCGCCGATTTCATCTTCGCCATGGGATTCTTGGGACTCACCATGAGCATCAACCGGTCGCGGAAAATCGGCTGCACCTTGAGGCTGGCCGACTGGATGGGCAGGCTCAGGATGCCGACATCAAGTGTGCCATTTTCCAGCTTCTCTACAATTTTGTAGGTGAAGTTGCGGTAGATGCTGATTTGTACGTCGGGATACTTGCGGCAATATTCGCCGAATACTTCCGGCAAAACATAGAGGCAGGTAGCTTCGTTCGCCCCGACCATCAGCGTGCCGCGGGGCGTGTGGCCGTGGTCGGCGACGGCGACCAGCGATTCGTCGCGCAGCTTTTTCATGCGCAACGCATATTCGTGAAATACCTCGCCGGCCGGCGTCAGCTTCACAGTTTTGCCGGAGCGGTCGAGCAGGCGGTCGCCGTACTCCTGCTCGAGTTGACGGATTTGTGCGCTCACCGCCGATTGCGAACGGAATACTTTCTCTCCTGCGCGGGAGAAGCTGCCTTGGCGGGCAACTTCGAGGAAGGTTATGAGCTGATCGAAATCCATGCGAGATTATAGCGAACTTCTGTTCGCGTTCAACCGCGGTGTTCAAACCAGCTGGAAAACGAGCTTCGCTGCGTGCTTCTTTGCATCGTTCTACCGCGATCCATTTAAGACGCTGCTAAAGAGTCTTCTTCAAACCGCCGATGATTTAGGTTTGGCCGCTGTGGAACTCAGGTTTGATCAAGAGTATAGGAAGGTCGCAATGCCATCCCTTGGCCTGGCAATGATCGTAAAGAACGGCGCGGAGACGCTGCGCGAGTGCCTGAACAGCGTTGCCGGTCTCGCCGATCAGATCGTTATTGCCGATACTGGCTCGAGCGACGGAACCCCGCACTTAGCCCGCGAATTGGGCGCCGAGGTATTCGATTTCCCGTGGCAGGATGATTTTGCCAAGGCCCGCAACGCCGCTCTCAATGCCCTGACCACCGATTGGGTCCTGGTACTCGATGACGACGAAGAACTGGATCCCGCAGCGCGCCATACGATTCCTCCGCTGCTTCGTAACGCCAGAATCGGCGGCTACGCGGTGACCTTAAGAAACTATCTTCCTCTCAGGTTCGGGGTGGGAGGGCATGCACCGTCGATCCGGCCAATTCAGACGCCCGTTCGGCGCGCGTCTGGAGCGCGTACTTATGCGGATTTCATGCTCTACCGTCTGTTCCGCCGGCACGCCGAGATTTATTACATCGGCCGCGTGCACGAACTGATCGAGCCCCGCATTCGCGCCCAGGGTTTGGAGCTCGCGTCTGCTGCTTTTATGATTCACCACTTTGGCCACCTGATTTCTCTGGACCAAGTGCACGCGAAAGATGATCTCTATCGCAGGCTGGGCCTTCTCAAGATACAAGACTCGCCCAGCGATCCGCAGGCCTGGACTGAGATCGGGCAACTGGAGTATGAGCGCTTTCGCAACTACACGGCGGCAATCGATTATCTGAAGAAAGCACTGGCTCTGCCCGGCCATTCCAATATTCCTTACTTATCGCTGGCGAATCTCTACGTCGATATTCAGGCAAACGACCGCGCGCTTGAAGTTCTAGCGAGAGTCTCCATGAAGGAACGGTCTGCGGGCGCGAAAGAAAACATTCGCGGCGACGCGCTTTATAACCTGGGACAATTGAAAGAGGCGCGTTCGGCCTACTTGCGGGCGATCGACGTGCTCCCTGAAGACGCGCGCCTCGCCAGCAAGCTGGGATTGACCGAGGTCCGGTTGGGAGTAAAGAAGAATGGGCTGGCGCGGCTTGCGCGTGCGCTTAAGGCGGCTCCGGATGCGCACGAAGTGCACGACAGAATGATCAAGGCGTATATCTTGCTGGGCCAGCTACCGCAGGCCGCGGAGGCGGCGGAACAACTCGCTACCGTTTATCCAACCGCCAGCGCGTTTCTGCGGGCCGCCAGCATTCATGGGCAGACGAAAGACTGGAAGACGGTGAAGAATCTTGTGGTTCGAGGGTTAGAATTATTTCCGCACGACGCCGAGCTGCTAAAGGCGCAGGCGGAATTAGAACGGCAATCCGTAACGTTAGCGGCGCGCACACACACGATTTCACGAGAAGGCCTCGGAGTCAGATAACTGTGGACAGAGAGATTCCAGACAAAGACTTAATGCACAACCGGACTTTCTGACGACATTCGCTTGTCGCCCTCGTAGCTGCAAGCTTCTTCCGCCACAATTCGAGAAAGGATGGACGACCAGCTTTCTTCGATCGTGCATGGCGGCGCCACGGGCTCAAGCCTAAGAAGGGGCAGCGCGGAGCAGGAGAGAATCTCTGCCGCTCGAGGACTTCCAGTTCGCTGTACATGCTGCTGGAGAATGTGACGCAACCAGCGCTCTTCCTGATTCTCAATTTCCGCGAAGCGCACCGATTCGAGATTCATCGCATGATTTGCCATACTGCGTTCGGCTTCTTCCCGCAACAGATACGCGAGGCCGCCCGTCATACCCGCACCAAGATTTGCGCCCGCGGGGCCGAGAATCAGCACTACGCCCGCAGTCATGTATTCGCATCCATGGCGGCCGACGCCTTCCACCACCGCAAGCGCGCCACTGTTGCGGACTGCAAATCGTTCTCCGGCGCGTCCGGCCACAAACAACTCGCCCGAGGTCGCGCCGTAGAGCACGGTATTCCCTACCAGAACGTCGCCGCGTTCTGAGGCTTTGTTATCTGCGGTAATGGCAATGCTGCCGCCACACAGGCCTTTGCCTACATAATCGTTGGCTTCGCCGGTCAACCGGAAGTTTGCTCCCGAGACCAGGAACGCGCCAAAGCTCTGCCCCGCGGTGCCGACAAATTCGCATTCGACGCCGGTCATCTCGGAATTTCCAGCGCCAAACGAAGGCCTGATCCGCCGTAAGATTTCTCCACTAAAGTGCGCGCCGACCGCGCGATCTTCATTGGTAATGGCAAACCGGTAAGGCCGGAGGGAAAGCGATTCCATGTCATCAACCACGCGATTCAGCTCTTTGTGCAGCGTGCCGCTCTCCTGGTGCGGGCAGGGAAATTGCGCGGGCGGTTCGATCACCGGCTGCAGAAGTGCTTGCACACTTCGGGCAGCTTCTTCCGAACGCGGCCGCAACCGCTCGACCGCGCCAAGAATTTCATCGATTGATCCCGCGCCCATTCCGGCGAGCAGTTCGCGCACGTCGGCGGCCAGCGCGCGAAAAAATATCTCCACCATCCCGGGATTGCCGGCAAAGCGCGCGCGCAAGGTCTCGTCCTGCGTGGCAATGCCGACAGGACAAGTATTGAGATGACACTGCCGAGCCATGACGCAGCCAATCGCCAGCAGAGCGGCGGTTCCAAAGCCAAACTCTTCGGCCCCCAGCATAGCGGCAATCACAACGTCGCGAGCGAACTTGAGGCCGCCATCCACGCGCAGGCGCACGCGCGCACGCAGGCCCGCACGAACCAGCGCGGTGTGCGCATCGCGCAGACCTATCTCCCACGGCAGCCCAGTATTCTTAATCGAGGTAAGAGGCGATGCTCCGGTGCCGCCGTCGTGTCCGCTGATGGTGATCACGTCCGCTCCGGCCTTCGCCACCCCGGTTGCGATCACGCCTACTCCTGAGCTCGAAACCAGCTTCACCCCGATGCGCGCAATCGGATTCACCGCGCGCAGATCGTAGATCAGTTGCGCCAGATCTTCGATGCTGTAAATGTCATGGTGCGGCGGCGGCGAAATCAGAGACGTTCCAGGAATGGCGTGCCGCAGCCGCGCAATATATGGCGTAACCTTCGCCGATGGCAGTTGTCCGCCTTCACCGGGCTTCGAGCCCTGTGCCATCTTGACTTCGATTTCGTCGGCGTGAACCAGATATTCGGCGGTTACGCCGAAGCGCGCCGACGCCACCTGCTTCACGCGATTGTTGGCTTCCGGCCGCTCGTAATAAATTCGCGGATCTTCGCCGCCTTCGCCGGTGTTGCTGCGTCCGCCCAGGCGATTCATGGCGATCGCCAAAGTCTCATGAGCCTCGGGTGAGATGGCTCCTAACGACATTGCCTGCGTGCTGAAGCGGCTGAGCAGCGATACTTCGCTCTCCACTTGATCCACGGGCACCGCATCGCCGGGACGAAAGTCCAGCAAGTCCCGAACCGCAACATCTTTTCTTTCTTTCGAAAGCGCAGCCAGAGCCACTTGATTCGCGGGAGTAGGAGACTTGATAAAGCGGTGCATGCGCCGCACGAACTCAGGCGAACTCGCGTGCTGCTCGCCGGTGCGGCGGAAGCGATAAAGCCCTGCATCGCGAAACGCCGCTTCCGAAGCCCCAAAACCGGCTTTATGACAAGCGATGCAATCGCGCAAAAGATCTTCCAGCGAAGTTCCGCCGAGAGTTCGTCCAGCATCTTCGAAGAACTCGTCGCAAACTCCGGTGTCAAGGCCGATGGTTTCGAAAATCTGGCTATTGCGGTAGCTGCTCATGGTCGAGATGCCCATGCGCGCCAAAACTTTGCGCAGGCCTTTATCGATGGCCGCACGGTAGTGCGCGACGCCGTCGGAATCCCGCGAAAAAGATCCGTTGGTGGCAACCCGGCCAGCCAGATTCATCGCCAGGTATGGATAGACGGCGGTCGCCCCGGCCGCGACCAGCAGCGCGATGTGGTGTGTATCCACGGCCTGCCCGGTCTCAATAATCAGCGGAAGATTCCAGCCCCCGGCCTGGACCATACCCTGCCACGCGGCAGAAGCAGCCAGAAGCGCGGGTATAGCGATGTGCCGTTCGTTCATACCGCGATCGCTCAATAAAATCGCTCTGCCATTCGAAGCCGCTTCAAAAGCCCTTTCGCGAATTCCGCCCAGAACCTTACGGGCGTTCGCGATGCTGGAATCTACGCTTTCTTCATTCAACTCGAAAGTGGAGTCGATGGAATGGATCGTTAGCAGCGTCTCCCCAAGCTTATCCATCTGGCCGCCATCCAGCAGCGGCGAATTGAGCTTGATGTGCGCGCCCAGATATACGTCAAGCGACATCACGTGGCTCTCGCGCAGCGGATCGATGGGAGGATTGGTTACCTGCGCGAATCTCTGCTTGCAGTAATCCCACAGCGGACGCGGCAATCCCGATAGGAATGCCGGCGGAGCGTCATCGCCCATGCTCCACAACGGTTCCTGGCCGTGCTCCACCATGGGCTGAAAGAGCATGCGGAACTGGTCTTCGGTCCAGCCGAAGGCCGCCATCTGCCGGTTGGCGCAGTGAACGTCATGCGATGCTTTGTGCGTTGGCGCGACTACTGAAGTCGCGGACTGGCGCGTCTCTGCTCGCACCAGCCCTCCAACTTCGTTCGGCCGGAAAAACGTTCCCAGCGCGGGGTCGGCAATGAGCATCTCCCCGGGGCCCAGACGTTGGCGCTCTACCACCTGCTTGTCCGACAGGTCGGTGATGCCCACTTCCGAAGCCACGATCAGCAATCTATCCGAAGTGAGGGTGTAACGTAAGGGACGAAGCCCATTGCGGTCGAGCTTCGCGCCCACCACCTGGCCGTCGGTAAAAATCAAGGCCGCGGGACCGTCCCAGGGTTCTTGCTCGGGTGCGCTCGCGGCAAGAAAAGTGCGTAACCCGGAGTCAAGGTTTTCATCGTGCTCCCATGCCGGTGGCACCAACCGCAACGCCGATTCGGCCAGGCTGGACCCGTTTCGCACAAACGCTTCCAGCGCATTATCAAAACTGGCGGAGTCGCTCATTCCCGGTTGAAGCAGTCTGGCACCATCGGCCAGATCCAGCTGACTTCGCAGCGTTCGTGCGCGCGCTTGAAACCACCGGCGGTTGCTGCTGATGGTGTTGATCTCGCCGTTGTGCGCCACAAAGCGGAAGGGTTGCGCCAGCGACCAACTGGGTTGCGTGTTGGTGGAGTAACGCTGGTGGAAGATTACGAACGAGCTCGAAAACGTCGGATCGCTAAGATCGGAGTAGAACGGAGCTAACTGCTCGGGAGTAAGCAGACCTTTGTAAACGATGGTCCGGGATGAGAGTGAACAGTAATATCCGGAATCGGAAGTCCGTTCAAGTTCTTGCCGTAGCCGAAACAGTTGCAGTTCAAAATCGACTGATTCCTGGCGGGCAGAGTTAGAACTGGGCGCGATAAAGCATTGCCGCACTACTGGGAGGGAATCACGCGAGCGCGGACCGAGAATTGAATCATCGGTCGGTACTACGCGCCAACCCACAAAGGAAAGATCAAATTTCGCTACCGCGGCACGAATGGCCTCGACCGCTCGAACTTCCTGGCCACGCTGAAGAAACACCATGCCGACGCCAAATTCTTCGGGCAGTTCAATGCCGTCGACGCGAGTCGCTTTGCGGAAAAAATCTTTCGGAAGCCCGACCAGCAGCCCAGCGCCGTCCCCGCTGCGTCCGTCGGCGTCCACTCCGCCACGGTGCGCCAGCCGCATCAGGGCGGTTAGCCCGCGCTCCACGATCGAGTGCGACGCAGCTCCGCCGATCTGGGCGATAAAGCCAACGCCGCAGGCATCATGATCGTTCGCGAAGGTGAGGCGACTTTCCGCCATAGTACTGGTCTAATCCGAAAAGTCGGCAAAGTACAATCGTCATTTTTAATGCGGCGTATGGATTTTTCTGCATGAATACAGCATGAATATTGAGCCTTACTGCCAGGCTGTTCCGGTACCCTGTAAGCTTAGATAACCCGGCTAAGAATGGCGACTACTTCTACACTTAGCGTGCCCGGAGTAACACTCTCGCGGATCGGGTCGGCCCTTGCGCGCATTCGCCAGTCGATCCCTGTATCTCCCTGCACCCGATCTGCAACCTTCTCCGAGCTGACCGGGAATTCGATCTACTTGAAGCTCGAAAACCGGCAGCGAACCGGTGCTTATAAAGAACGCGGCGCGTTGAACAAGCTTCTTAGTCTTACCGCTGAGGAGAAATCGCAGGGAGTAATTGCAGCTTCAGCCGGCAACCACGCCCAGGCCGTTGCCTACCACGCCTCGAATCTGGGAATTCACGCCAAGATAGTTATGCCGCTGGCCACGCCGCTGATCAAGGTTTCCGCCACGCGCGGCTACGGAGGCGACGTCATTCTGCATGGCGCGAATTACGACGAGGCTTGCGAGGAAGCCATGCGCCTCAGCCTGCAGGATCACCTGACGTTCGTCCATGCCTTCAACGACGACGCAGTGATTGCAGGGCAGGGAACGCTTGGGCTGGAGTTACTTGAGCAGCATCCCGATCTTGAAGTGGTCATCGTGCCGATCGGCGGCGGAGGCCTGATCGGTGGCATCGGCTGTGCGTTGAAAGAAACGAATCCGCGGATTCAAGTGATCGGGGTGCAGCCGGCGAGGCTGCCATCGGTTAAGGCGGCGCTCTCCGAAGGCAAGCCAGTAACCTTGCCTTCGGCTGTGACCATCGCGGATGGCATCGCCGTTCGCCGCGCCGGCGAGCGCACGCTTCCACTGGTGCAGAAGTATGTGGACGACATTGTCACCGTTGAAGAAGAGGAAATTGCGAACGCGGTTTTACTGCTGCTGGAGAGAGAAAAGATTCTCGCGGAAGGCGCCGGTGCAGCGGCTCTGGCTGCTCTCGTTAACCGGAAGATTCCGGTAATCCGTGATAAGGCAGGCAAGAAGGTTGTCGTCGTGGTGAGCGGCGGCAACATCGATGTAACTTTGCTGGCGCGCATCATCGAACGCGGCCTGGTGAAAGATGGCCGCCTGGTCCGTCTGCGCGTCCATCTTCCCGACTACCCCGGCGCTCTGCACCGGCTCACCGGAATTCTCGCGCAACACCGCGCCAACATCGTCGAAACCTCTTACGACCGCGCCTACCACAACGTAAATCTGGGAGATACCGCGATCGACGTCACCATGGAGACTCGCGGCCCCGACCACATCGCAGAGTTGATTTCGGCGCTGATCGCCAATGGCTACAACCACGAGAGAATTCTATAGCGAGGTTTCGGCCTGGATTCCCTGCTCGCCCCAAACTGCATCTTAACTGGTAGAGTGGAAAGAGGGGTTCCATCGCTTGCAACCCGATCGGAGCTTGGAAACCATTCTGGAGCAGGTGGGAAGCTAACCGCGGAATCTAGCTGACGACTCATTGGATCTTGGGGTTTACGACAGTTAACATCTGCCAGGATTGCGGACGGTGTGTGCGGAGAATGGGCCGCCAAAAGTGAACTGCCACCATCGCCCCGGCGATATGTCAAACAACCGGACCTGGAGCCATCATCAATTTGAAACTGTTCTATTCATCGCGTATAGGCCTGCTTTTCGTGTCGATCTTATCCGCTGCGTTTTTTTGCGCAGGTCAGACTGTTCCGCAGACTCAAACATCAAACCCTGTGCAATCCGCTGCCGCCCAATCGCCCGTGATCAATTCTTCGACGCAGGATAAACCGTCTGCCCAGAGCAAGTCTCAGGATCAAAAAGACCCCGCCCAGGAAGATCCAAAGAAGAAAAAAGACGACCGGATGTTTTACGTAATGCCGAACTACTTGACAGTGGATGGTGCTTCACAAGTGGCGCCAGTCTCATGGAAAGAGAAGTTCGCCATGGCGGCCAAGGGCTCCTTCGACCCCTATGAATTCACGATCGTGGGCATCGTGGCGGGTATCCGGCAAGCGGACAATTCGTCCCCCGCTTTCGGGCAAGGCATGAGTGGATACGGAAAGCGGTACGGAACGGCGTTCGCCGATCAAGTGGATGGCAACATCATGGTTGGCGGCGTTTACCCCTCGATCCTAAGAATCGATCCCCGCTATTTTCGACTGGGCCAAGGCTCGTTCGTGCGCCGCTTTGGCTATGGTATTGACCGTATCTTCATCGCTCGAACAGACTCCGGCCATTCCATGTTCAACATTCCAGAGTTTGCCGGCAATGCCACGGCGATTGCTATCTCCAACTTTTATTATCCCGAGGCGGATCGCGGTTGGTCGTCGAGTCTCTCCGACTGGGGAACGCAGATGGGCATCGACGCTTTTGGCAATGAGCTAAAGGAGTTTTGGCCGGACGTTCATCACTATCTGGAGAGGAGACACGAGCGCCGTCTTGAGAAGCAGCAGCAGAAACGATCCGACTGACGGTTCCATCCAGATTCCACACTTACGCGTCTTCTGCCCCTGGCGTGCATCCAAACGCCGATTCAGGCAATCCAACTTCGGATAACTGGCAGGATTTGTTGGCCAAAGCACAGCAGGCACGGTCGAGCGGGAAAATACGGAAGTGGGGGAAGATTTGAAAGCGATTCGATTACTTTGCACGACATTGATTGTGGCCGGGATGTTGACGGCGGCGTCTGTTCAAGCTCAGGAGTCAGCGAGCGGGCGAGAACAATTACAAGAAGCATCGGTACCGTCGGGTCTGGGCAGTGTTTCGCTGACCACTACTCTTGCGCCAATCGAGATTTCGCGAACCGAGGTTTCGCAAAACCAGGACCCGCAGCAAAAAGCCACACCCGCAAATGGAAAGTCCACCCTGCCAGACGCGCCGATGCCCGGGGTCAGCGCTTCACCTTCAAGTGATCCCAATGACCAGTCCGGCAAACAACCCAAGAGAATTCTCGGGATCATCCCCAATTACCGGGCGGTCAGCGCCAACGAGCATTTGCCTCCGTCGGATTTCAAGGGTGACCTCTGGCTGGCGACCCAGGATACGTTCGACTACTCCGATTTCATTTTCGTGGCAGGTCTCGCTGGAGTCGATATGGCGGGCAGGTCCCAGCCGTCGTTTGGCCATGGCGCTGAGGGCTACGGCAAGTACTACTGGCACGTCTTTGTCGATGGCGCCATCGAGAATTACATGACGGAAGCGATCGTCCCTGTGGCGACGAAGGAAGACCCCAGGTACTACACCATGGGCAAAGGCGGATTCGTTAAGCGGACAGGCTATGCGGTGAGTCGGCTATTTATCACCAGGACCAACTCCGGAGGAAGCACCTTCAATCTATCGGAGATCGTCGGTGCCGGAGCAGCCGCAGGCCTCGGCAATGCGTATTACCCGGCCGAATCCAACCCGTGGGTGAAAACCTACCAACGTTGGGGCACACAGGTGGGCTTGGACGGCGTATTCAACGCGCTAAAAGAGTTCTGGCCTGACATCGATAAAGCGATATTTCACGGAAAATACTAATTCTGTTGGAGCCATTTGGGCAACTCCAAAAACAAAAAAAGGCGACCGAGAGTTCGGCCGCCGCTTCCGGTTAAGCAGTTTACGGCTAGAAGTGGAATCCGAGTTGAGCCGTAAGTGCTCGCGGCGTGACGTAATGGGTGCCGCTGAAAGTTGAAAGGAAGTTGTAGAGTGCGTACTTGTTGGTGATGTTGATGGCGGTAAATTGCAGGCTCACCTTGTACTTGTCGCCCCGGAAAATGTTGTCATGGCCGATGGAGATGTCGAAAAGGTTACGGGCCGCAATCCGGGGTGGATTCTTATCGTCGTTTTCGGTATTCGGCTTTGGCACATTCAGCAAGGTCGAGCCGTATTGGCTTAACGGGCACGCCATCACCGTCCCTGTGGGAGTTGTGACAGGCACTCCCAAAGCGGTGGTCGGGGTGGCGCGTTGTGATCCGCAGAAGAGTCCGGCCTCGAACTCCTGATCGGCCGTAAGCTGAGTGCCGAACGAATCGGTCAGGGCAACATAGTCTGCGCCGCCTACCGTTAATCCTTGAGCACAATTGCCGCCGAAGCAAGGCGTTTGCCCGGCTACCAGGCCGCTATCGTAACGCCAGTTAAAGCCCAACCACGGCCCCAGCTTCCACGGCTGGTATTGGGTGTGAAACGTCATGTTGAATTTTTCGTCGTGATCGATGCGGAATGGGGTGGAGGTGGATGAAGTGACGGCCACCGCTGGGACTGCGCCTGCTCCACCGATTTGAGGAGTGAAAAACCGCGCAGCCACGCTTGAAAAGACCATCAGAACAGAAAATCCGTGGTAGTTCGGCACGCTCACCCGGCCGGCATACCCCGGAATTTTCGATCGATCCCACTCAATCGGAAATGTGATGGGCGTGTTGCCCAAAACGCTGAAGTCATAGGCATTGTGGGTGTACTTCCAGATGTACTCACCCGAGAACACGACGTAGCGGCCGAAAGCCTGCTGAATGCCGGCGTGGAACTCATTGCGCCATCCCGGACTGAATGGAGTGATACCAGGAACGGTGCACCCCAGCAGGGGATTCAACACAGCGTTGCCGCAGCCTAGGCTCGAGAGCACGAGATTTTCGTTGAACGGACTCTCCATGGTTCGCGCATACGATACGCGAAGAACGGTGTTTGTCCGCTTGATGTTATAAGCGGCTCCCACTCGCGGCTCGGCTTCCTTGTGTGTGGTCAGGCCATTGTAGAAATCGCCCCGCAGGCCCAGATTCAGCGACCAAGGGCCTTTGGTGATATTGTCTCGCGCGTACAAAGCGAGCTCTTTCACGTCGGTGTGGCCGTTGTATGTATACAACCCACCGCCGGTGGTCAAATCGTAAGGCGGCAGAACGGCGCAGGGATCGGGCGGCGGATTTCCATTTGGGCAGCCGAGACTTGGAAGCAACGTGGGATCGACGATTCCAAGTGTATCCTGCTCATCCAGGAACGTCTGCTGATAGACGGCTCCTACCTTCACGTTGTGAATCCCTTTTGCATACGAGAGATCGGTCCTGAAACCGGCATTGGTCAGCTTGCGGTTCTGTCCGACCGTTTCGCGCTGCAAATTGGTGGGGCCGAGATCGGCAAACGGATTGCCGCTCGGGTAGTAGTTGTATTGGTCGCGGCGGATAAAAACACCCGCAGTGAACACCGTGTTTGAGTTGATAAGCCGTGTCCAGGAAGGGGCGATGTTGAAGGTCTTGATTTGTGAGCGCTGATCCGCCGGACCGACAACCTGACCGGTTGGGTCCAGCCCGCCATTACAAACGACCACGCAATTCCAGGCGGTAGCATCCTGGGTATCGAACGTGTTCGGGGTCTGAAACCAGGAGCGCGTAAACTGAAAATTGAGGTGAATCGAATCTGCGCTTGTAAGCTGGTAATCGACCCGGTCGAACAGATTTTCTTCGTTGCCCTTGTCGTGCATGACGGTGAATTCCGGGGGATCGAGAAATCGACCGCTATTCAATCCGCTCGCGGAAACAAAATTGCCCCAGTTCTTGCCGCCATAACCAAGATCGAAGGTAGCGTTGGTGGTTCCAAACGAACCGTAAGAGGTGGTGACACTGCCGTGAGGAGTCGTTTCCCCTTGCCCCGAGCGCGTGGTCACGTTAATGACAACGCTGGTTTTGTCGCCGTATTCCGCAGGCGGCGCGCCCGAGATCACTTCCATCGATTGGATCGATTCGAGGGGAATCTGGTTGGAAAACACTTTGCTCTGTTGATCGGTAATGGGCTGGCCGTCAATGGAGAATGAATTTTCTGCGTGATCGCCGAGGCCGTGGAAGAGCCCGTTAGAATCGGCGGCAATGCCGGGCGTCGCCAGGGTGACCAGCGAACTTACCGAGGAGGATTGGCTTTCCAGCGGCAACTTGTCGAATAAGTTTCGATCCACGTCGGTGTGGAACGTGGGGTCATTCTCAATCAGGTCTCCAGCCTCCGCCTGCACCGTCACCTGCTGCGTGGATCCCAGCACCTTCAGCGAGATCGTAACATTGACCGGCACCGACGACCGTGGCTCCACGTCTTGTACGCCGGATGAAAATCCCGGAGCCGCAACGGTCAAATGGTAAGGATTAAAAGGAACGTTGGTGAAGTTGAATTTTCCTGCATTGTCGGTGGTGGTGGTACGGTCAAAGCCGCTGACTGGGTTCTGGATTCTGACCGTTGCATTGGCGACCACAGCGCCCGTGGGATCGACTACGTTGCCGATGATGGAGCCTGAGTTTCCAACGGACTGCGCTGCGACAATGGTGCTTAGGAAAGCTATGGCAATGGCGATGAAGTGCCACCTGTACGAAGTAGACATGTAGTTCTCCTGAGAAGTTTTGGTTGCGCCAGGGTTCGGCCGGCATGCATGCCGGTGCTTCGAAGTGCGAAGTGTCCCTAACTCGCAGGAGGGCCGCGAATGCCAAGTTTAGAGATGCTGAGCCGGGCTCGAACGGCATCTTCCTTTTCCTGGGTCAACCCAACCAGCGCAAATGCCGGCTCGGGGTGATTGCAAATCGCAGCGGGCGTGGTGCTGTGCGCCACCACGCAAATCGAGCAGGAGGCCGATTCAGTTTGATTCGCGTGGCTGTGAGTGGACTCGGCCAGCGCTGTCCACAACATCAGGGACACGCAAAGCCACGTCCACGCTCGCCAGTTGAATCGCATTCGTTCCTGCATGGGCTAGATGCTAGTTAGCTTATATCGGCCTGTGTCGCAAGGCAATGCTAATGCTGAAGAAGGGAGGGTCGCGGTTTGGCAAGCAGGCAAGCGTGGCTGCCCTCGCCTCGGCAAATCGTGCAGTTTCGGAGTGCTTCGTTGTTCTTCGCGAACTTCGCGGAATTTCTTCGCGGCCTTCGCGGTCAAAGGCTTTTAAAGCTCGTAACCGCAGAGCGCGCAACCTTCTTTTTTTGCATGAATCGCTTGTGCGGCGTATCTTGTTGTTCTTATCCCTGTACAGGAATAACTTGAAGGAGCCTCATGTCTGAACCAAGTTACGAAGAACTAAAAGCGCGCTTGTCCCAACTCGAAAAAGAAGTCGAAGTGAAGAAACGCAGCGGCGACCTGATCTTTAAGGTCGGGGAAAAGGGCGGCGTCAGCGTCTACGGCCTGGGACGCTTTCCCGTCACCCTCTATTACGAGCAATGGAACCGGTTGCTGGGCGCGGCCGACGACATCAAAAATTTCATGGAAGAGAATAAATCGAAGCTCAAGTTGAAAGAGCAGGGCTAAAGGCGGGCTCGGAGCCTGCCGGCAGAAGGCGGCCGCTGCCATCAGCCTCCCATCCTCGTAACCCGCCGGTTACGTCGCATGATAATTTCAGCAATGCACGCAGCCATTGCCGCTATATAATAGTAGGACTGTGCCGAAATACTCTATAGTTGTCCCCCTGCACAACGAGCAGGAGAACGTCACCGACCTCTACGACCGCCTGAAAGCGGTAATGGAAACCGCAGGCGAGACCTTTGAAATCGTACTGGTCGATGACGGTTCCAGCGACCGCACCTTCGCGATGCTGCGCGAGATTGCCGCCGTTGATAGCCGCGTTACCGTCGTCAAACTCCGCCGCAACTTCGGCCAAACCGCAGGTCTGGCGGCCGGTTTCGACCATGCCCGCGGCGAGTACATCATCGCCATGGATGGCGACCTGCAACACGATCCCGCCGACATTCCAATGTTCCTGGAAAAGATCGCAGCCGGGTATGACATTGTCAGCGGCTGGCGCAAGGTTCGTATCGACAACTTCTGGATGCGCCGCATCCCCTCCCGCATTGCCAACTGGCTCATGGCCAAGTTGAGTGGGGTTGAGATCCACGACTTCGGCACCACGTTCAAAGCCTATCGCCGCGAAATTCTCGAGCAGGTTCCGCTCTACGGTGAACTTCACCGCTTCATTCCGGCGCTGGCGTCGTGGTATGGCGCGTCGATTTGCGAAGTGCCCATCCGCAATGTGAACCGCGAACGCGGCGTCTCGCACTATGGCATCTCGCGCACCTTCCGCGTATTCTTCGATCTCATCACCATCCGCTTTTTGCTGCGCTATCTGTCACGTCCACTGCACTTCTTCGGAACTTTCGGCGTGCTCAGTATGTTCGGGGGCAGCGCAATCGTTGCCTGGCTGGGAGCGGAAAAATTCCTCCGCCACGTTCCTGTAATGGCTTCGCACGGCCCGCTGATGATGTTGTGCTTGGGCCTGCTTCTCGGTGGATTGAATCTGCTCGCCATCGGATTGCTCGGCGAAATGCAGGTTCGCCACTACCACGAGCCGCGCCATCGCGCCCCGTACTCTGTCGATCGCGTTCTGCGCGCGCAGAGTGAAGAGCACAGCGTTTCGGAATAATTCGCTCGTGCTGCGGTTTAAGGCAACTGAAGCTCACTCATTCCACTGCAATGGCCACCGATCGCTGGACCTCCGGCGCCGATTACGACCGATGGATGGGCCGTTGGAGCCGTCTCCTCGCCCACGAATTCGTTTCATGGCTAGAAGTCCCGCCTCAACTTGACTGGCTCGATGTTTGTTGTGGCAGCGGTGTTGTCACCCAGACAGTTCTCGAACGCGCCTCGCCAAGTTCCGTAACTGGCGTCGATTTTTCGCCTGCGCAAATTAATTTCGCCCGCGAGAAATATGCGCTTCCAAACGTAAGTTTCGAGGTCGGCGACGCCATGGCCATGCGATTCCCCGACGCCAGCTTTGACATCGCCGTCAGCGGGTTGGGCTTCAATTACATTCCCGACCCGGTGCGGGGCTTGTCCGAAATCATCCGCGTTCTCCGCCCCGGCGGCATCGTCGCGCTTTACGTGTGGGACTACGCAGAAGGCGCGAGGTTTTTGCGAGAGTTCTGGGACGCAGCTCTCGCCGTCGATCCCGAAGCCGCTGCGCACGATCAGGCCCGGCGCTTTCCAATCTGCACGCAGAATGGATTGACCGAGACATTCCAAAAAGCGAATCTTCAAGAGGTAACCACGCACCCACTCGAAATCGTCACCCGATTCGCCAACTTCGAAGATTACTGGGAGCCCCTTCTTAGCGGCCAGGGTTCAGCGCCAAACTATCTGGCCACCAGGCCTCAGCCCGTTCAAGCAGAAATTCGCGAGCGTCTTAGGAGTTCACTGCCAAACGCACCTCAAGGTGCAATCGAACTTCCCGCCAGGGCCTGGGCCATCCGCGCCCGGAAGGCTTAGACGCGTAGCAGACTGAAGTTCCGCCATTCTGGAAAGCCCTCGCCCCGTCGTATAATGTGCCTCTTGCTTATTAGGAGCTTTCGTCCCCATGGCAGAAACCACGCAGCACGAATTGCAACTCGCCCGCCGCATGAGCCGGCTGGGCACCGAAACCGCGTTCGAGGTCTTGAATAAAGCCCGCGCCCTTGAGCGCCAGGGTCGAAGCATCATTCACCTCGAAATTGGCGAGCCCGACTTCGATACTCCCGCCAACGTGGTCGAAGCTGCCGTCGACGCGCTGCACAAGGGCTGGACTCACTACGGCCCCTCCGCTGGCCTGCCCGATCTTCGCCAGACGATTGCCGACTATGTCAGCCGCACCCGCGGAGTTGAAGTTACTCCCGAAGAAGTAGTCGTGGTTCCAGGAGGCAAGCCAATCATTTTCTTCATCATGCTGGCATTAATTGATGAAGGAGATGAAGTTATTTACCCCAATCCCGGCTTCCCCATCTACGAGTCGATGATTCATTACGTCGGGGGCAAAGCCGTGCCGATTCATCTGCGCGAAGATCGCGATTTCTCCCTCGACGTCAACGATCTTCCTGCGCTCATCAACGACCGCACCAGGCTCATCATTCTGAACTCGCCGCACAATCCCACCGGCGGAGTGATGCAGCGTAACGAAGTCGAACAAGTCGCAAAGATTATCGGCGACCGCAACATCCTCGTGCTTTCTGATGAAATCTACAGCCGCCTTCTTTTTGATGGCGAGCACTTCTCGATCATGTCGGTGCCCGGCATGCAGGAGCGCACGGTTCTGCTGGACGGCTTCTCGAAAACCTATGCCATGACCGGTTGGCGCATGGGCTACGGTGTGATGCGCCCCGACCTGGCGACGCAGATCACGCGCCTGATGACCAACTCGAATTCCTGCACCGCAAGCTTTACTCAAATGGCGGGAATCGAAGCACTGCGGGGAGATCAGAGTTCCGTCGATCACATGTGTTCGGAATTTAAACGGCGCCGCGACGTCTTCGTCGCCGGACTCAACAAGATCAAAGGTTTTTCTTGCCGCATGCCAAAAGGCGCGTTCTACGTTTTTCCCAACATTACCCAGACCGGCTGGAAGTCGAAGCCGCTGGCCGACGCTCTGCTCGACCAAGCCGGAGTAGCCGCGCTTTCCGGTACCGCTTTCGGCGAATACGGCGAAGGCTATCTGCGCTTCAGCATCGCCAACTCGCTGGAGAACCTGCAACAGGCGCTCGACCGCGTCGACCTGTGGACAAGAAAGAATCTCTGATCGAGGCCTGGCAGATTTTCTCTGTGTTCTCCCCGTGTCCTCTGTGGTTAAGATTTGGACTCTTAGCAATCTCCGCGCATCGCCCCGCTTTGTGATATTTTCGATACTCCGCCCGGAAGCCGCATAGGCCGCTCGGGTTTTCGTCGTCAAATCTCATGACCAAGAAACCCCGCGTTTTCGCCACCTGTGATATCGGAGAAGCCATCAACCTGCTGCGCACTCGCGGCTACGATGTCGAGGTCTATCCCCAGCCCGAAGCGCCGCCTAAGAGCCTGATCATCGAGAAAGTGAAATCCGGCATCGACGGCCTGATTACCACGCTGCGCGATCCCATCGACGCCGAAGTGTTCGAAGCAGGGAAGAACACGCTGAAAGTCGTAGCGCAATACGCGGTCGGCGTTGACAACATCAACCGCGCCGACGCCAACCGATACAAGATTCCCTACACTCACACTGCTGACGTTCTCACCGAAGCGACCGCCGAGTTCGCCTTCTTCATGATGGGCATGCTGGCCCGCAAAATGTGGCCCGCCGAGCACCTCACGCGCGAAAACCAGTGGGGATACTGGCATCCGTACCTGCCGTTTCTCGGCGACGAAGTCACCGGCAAAACCATCGCGATCATCGGCACCGGACGCATCGGCCTCGCCATGATCAAGAAGTGCGCCGGCTTCGACATGAACATCCTGTGCTACGACCCGGCCTACCAGAATCACGAATACATCAAGGCCATCCAGGAAGTGTTGGACCTGCGTCACGCCCGCGGCATCGCTCGCGAGAAAAATTGGATCAAGTACGTCAGCTTGGAAGAAGCCTTGCGCGAGGCCGATTTCGTCAGCGTGCATGTGCCGCTGCTGCGCGCCGGCGAAAGCACCGCGCCGACCTATCATCTCTTCAACGAGCAAACTTTGAAGATGATGAAGCCGAGCGCCTATCTGATTAACGACTCGCGTGGCCCGGTCGTCGACGAGCAAGCGCTGGTAAAAGCCCTGCGCGAAAATTGGATTGCCGGCGCTGCGCTCGACGTTTATGAGAAAGAGCCGCTGCCCGCCGACTCCCCGCTGCGCGACCCCGCCATCGCCGACCGCTGCCGCCTGATGCCGCACTTCGCCAGCGCCGCCCGCGTAACCCGCCTCTCCACTGACCCGAACAAAGGCATGGCGGGCCGCTGCGTGCAAGGCTTGATCGACGTGCTCGAAGGAAATTACGGGGGCGACATCACGAAGATGCCGTACGTGGTGAATAAAGAGGCGTTCGGGAAATAAAGTGAAGGGTTCCTTCGTGAACCTTCGTGCCCTTCGTGGTTCATGAGTTCGCGAATACGCTCCACCGCGTGTCAGGGCTTCCGCTAAAATAGATCGCCACTGTTTTCCAAGGTCCCCATGAAAAAGCGCTTCGCGTTCTTTCTCGCTTTCGCTCCGCTGCTTAGCCTTCACGCCATAACCGTCGCGACCGGTACGGACAATCCCTTGAAGCTGATTCCTCAGCCTAAGGAAGTGCGAGTCCGCCAGGGCAATTTTCGCGTGAGGCCTACTACTAAAATTCTGGTAGAGTTCGGCCACCAGGAGGAAGACCGCATCGCCGCTGAAACTCTAGCGGAAGAAATCCGCGATCAGTCAGGCCTGCGCCTGAGCATCGTCGGCGAAAAGCCGGATTCGAAGCAGGAATCAAAGCTGGATGTAAGCGCGATCGTTCTGGCGCGTCTGCAGGACCGCAAGGTTCGCAAATTCCTCGCCTCCAAAGGACTCAACTCGGATTCCATCGGCGACCAGGGTTATCTCCTCTTCTCCGACGATACTCACCTGATCGTCGCTGCCAACACAGGCCAGGGACTTTTCTACGGCGTGCAAACTCTGCGCCAGTTGCTTCACCCCGAGGGCCAGACTCTGGTTTGTCCAGCGGTTTCCATCCGCGACTGGCCCAGCATGGAGTGGCGCGGCGTGCAGGACGATATTAGCCGCGGCCCCATCCCCACCGAAGATTTCATGAAGCACCAGATTCGAATTCTGGCCGCCTACAAAGTAAATCTCTTCGCGCTGTACATGGAGCACGTTTTCGACTTTCCCAGCCAGCCGCTGGTCGCGCCGAAAGAAGCCGCACTCACGCCCGCCGAAATCAATGCGCTCGTTGATTACGCCAAAAAACTTTACGTCACCATTCTTCCCGAGCAGCAAACCTTCGGCCATCTTCACCACATGCTGAAGTACGAAATCTATTCCGACGTGGCGGAGCGCCCGCACGGGCACGTGCTCACGCCCACAAAAGAGCAGTCCTACGATCTCATCAAGGCTCTCTACGCGGATCTGGTGCCGCTTTTTCCCGGGCCTTTTCTCCATGTAGGAGGTGACGAAACTTTCGAACTCGGCCACGGACAAACTGCTGCTCGCGCCGCGGAAGTTGGCCTGGGCCGCGTTTACTTCGATCACATGCAGAAAGTCAGCGAAATTCTCCAGCCGTATCACAAGCAGCTTATGTTCTGGGGAGACATTGCCGTGAAGTATCCGCAACTCCTCGGCGCTCTGCCCAAGGACATGATTGCTGTCCCCTGGGATTACGATGCCAAGCCGAGTTTCGAAAATATTATCAAGCCCTATCGCGATGCAGGCCTGCGCGTAGTCGTGGCTCCGGGTGCGAATAATTGGAATCAGCTGTGGCCCAATCTGGACGTGGGTTATGTCAACATCCGCAACTTTGTTCGCGACGGCCAAAAGCTCGGCGCCATGGGCATGCTCAACACCACGTGGAACGACGACGGTGAATCGATCTACGGCATGGCATGGCCCACGCTGATTTTTGGCGCGGCCGCAGGATGGCAAGAGGGCGAGTCGAACATTGACCAGTTCAAAGATGCCTACGACTGGGCCTTCTATCGCAACGCATCCGATACAACTTTTCGCGACGTACTCGATAATCTCGATCGCGGCCATCAGGCGTTGGACAAAGTAAAAATCGACGCCGAAACCGACGATCTCTTCTGGATCGACCCCTTCACTCTCGAAGGCGCAAAGACCATGCAGAAGATGGCGCCGGCGGCGCCTGAAATGCGCCTGGGCGCCGAGCACGCCCTGGTGTCGCTCTACCGCAATCGCGCCAAGGCTCACGCCAATCAGCCCACGCTGGACGACATGACGCTGGCCGCGTGGCGTTGGGACGCTCTCGGCATGAAGGCCGAGTTCACCGAAGAGATCAACCACTTTTACTGGGACGCATTTCTGAACCCCACCGACTCCGGCCGCGTCAACAACGACCTGGAAGAAATTACCGCCATCAACGCGCGCCTCGAAGACCTGCGCGATTCGACCACGCGCCTGAGCGAGATGTATCGCCAGGCCTGGCTCCGCGAATACGCCCCGTACTGGCTCGATAATGTTTTGGTTCGCTACGACACGCTCGCCCGCGAATTTCAACAGAAGATTGTCGCCGTGCGCCAGGCGCGTCGCCAGTATGACGCGACCAAAACTTTGATCCAGCCGCAAGAGCTCGGCTTTTACCTGCAACCGTAAATCTCAGGCGAAACATCGCGTGAAAAGATTCGTTCTAACCGGGGCGCCCGGATCAGGCAAGACAGCAATCCTTCGTCAACTGGAACTCGACGGTTTCAGTGTCGTGGAGGAAGCCGCTACCGGTGTCATCGCGCTCGAGCAGGCTCAGGGTATCGCTGAGCCCTGGACGAATCCATCATTCATCGATGCGGTCGTGAATTTGCAGCGGCGGAGGCAAATTCGAGCGGCATCCTTTCCTGACGACATCCAGTTTCACGATCGCTCGGCGCTTTGCACTCTGGCCCTGGCATCGTATCTCGGCCATCCGGTTTCTCAGATTCTCTCGCGGGAACTGGAACGTATCGAGGCCGAGTCGATTTCCAAAAGCGTGTGTTCTTCCTCCGGAATCTTGGCTTTATCACGCCCACTGCGGCCCGTCGCATAACCTTCAAGGAAACCGTGCGCTTCGAACGAATCCACGAAGAGACGTATCGCCGCTTCGGATTTGACTTGCTCTTTGTCGATCCAGGTGCTGTAGAGGACCGTGCAGCCACGATCAAGGCCGCGATCGATTAGCTTCCATTGGCTCACCTGCTAAATTAGTCTCTGCGTCGGATACCTCACGCTCGGCGCACAAGGTCCCGATGTTTTCCAACCGCACCAACTGGAGGCTCTCGCGTAATCGCCTCACTGAAGCGCTCGAAGAGCTGAAAGCCTCCGGTGCTGGTGTGCTCGATCTCACGCTCTCCAACCCCACCCGTGCCGGCCTGCAATACGACGAATCGCGAATTCTGCAAGCGCTCGCCTCGCCACATTCCCTCGATTATGATCCCCAACCCAAAGGCCTGCCGAGCGCGCTCTCTTCCGTTGCCGCGTATTATCAGGACCAGCACAAGGCCGTTGTCGATCCGGAACATATCATCCTCACCACCAGCACCAGCGAAGGCTACTCGTTCGTCTTCCGTCTACTCTGCAACCCCGGCGACGAGCTTCTGGTCCCTAAGCCAAGCTATCCGCTATTCGAATTTCTCGCTGACCTGCAAGACGTAAAGCTGATTCCGTATCCTCTGATCTACGACCACGGCTGGCAGATGGATTTTCACTCACTCCAAAAAGCGGTGACGCCCCGCACCCGCGCCGTAATCGTAGTGCATCCGAATAATCCCACGGGATCGTTCGTGCATCCGCATGAGCTGGAGTTGCTCAATCAATTTTGCCGAGAACATGGCTTCGCCCTGGTTGCCGATGAAGTTTTTCTCGATTACGCGCTCGACCCTTCGCCGCACCGGAGTTTTGCCGCGAATCAAGATGTACTCACGTTCACGCTCAGCGGAGTTTCAAAAATCTCAGCCCTGCCACAAATGAAGCTCGCTTGGATCGTGAGCAGCGGCCCGAAAGCCGAGCCTGAAGCCGCGCAGGCGCGTCTCGAAGTCATCGCCGATACTTATCTTTCAATGAATGCGCCCATCCAATGGGCCACGCCGGCATTGCTTGACCAGCGAATAAACATTCAGCGCCAGCTGCTGAATCGTGTCCTTGCCAATCTCGCCGAACTCGACCGCCAGCTTGCGTCCCAAAAAGCTTGTCAACGCCTGGAGGTCGAAGGAGGATGGTACGCAATCTTGCGCGTCCCCGTAACCCAAACTGATGAGGAGCTAGCGATCAGGCTGCTGCAAGAGAAGTCAGTTTCGGTTCATCCCGGCCATTTCTACGACTTCCCGAGCGACGGATATCTCGTGTTGAGCCTGATCACGCCTGAGGCCGAATTCGCGGAAGGAATCAAACGGACGTTGGAATTGATTGGCTGAGGGTTTTCGCCAACAATCACGAACAACTATCTCTTCACCAGAAACGGATTACTCTCCCGCTCCTCGCCAATCGTAGTCAGCGGCCCGTGCCCCGGCACCACTACGGTCTCATCGGGCAACGCCAGCACCGTGCCATGCAGCGATTGCAGGATCTTCTGCATCGACCCGCCCGGCAGGTCGACCCGACCAATCGATCCTGCAAACAGCGTATCCCCGGCGATCAGTTTTTTCTCGGCAGGGAAGTAAAGGCAGATGCTGCCTTCGGTATGCCCCGGCGTATGCAGGATATTGGCGACGTGCGCTCCGGCCTTTACCTTGTCGCCAGTGGTTACGCTCTGGTCGATCTCGACCGCTCCCGGCGGCGCAACGCCAATCCACGCCGCCTGTACATCGAGCATCTTGATAAGCGCATAGTCATTCTGGTTCAGCAGAATCGGCGCTCCCGTAGCGGCACGCAGCTTCATCGCTCCTCCCACATGATCGATGTGCGCATGGGTCACTACGATTTGCTTCACCTGGAGATTATGCTTCGCGATGAGCGCGAGCACGTCTTCTATGTCATCGCCGGGATCGATCACCATCGCCTCGCGCGAGGTCTCATCGCCAATGATCGAGCAGTTGCACTGCAGCGGACCGACTGGAAATATTTCATGGATCATTTTTCAATTGTAGCGAAGTGAGTACCAGGCGAGCGGAGTTCGTGGTAGCGTCCAAAATTCATCGACCACCAAGGGCACGAAGTGACACGAAGGTCTCCTGGTCGGGCCTTCCTTTGTGAACCTTCGTGCCCTTCGTGGTTAAATGCCCTTGTCTAAAAGCAGAACTGGCGAGACAATACGCCAGCAAGTGCGGAGGCATTTTGGCGAAATACCGTCAGCACGGATATCAGGACCGCGACCGTGAGGATAAGCCGCGCGCCAAGCCCGCGGAAAAGCCGGCTCCGGTCCCTCCCGCGCGCCGTGACTACAGCATGGGGCCGAAGCCGGTGAACATGCCGGGAACGCGCTCTGTCTCGCGCTGCGCCCAGTGTGGCACGGTTCTGCAAGCGATTCCGCCCACCGGTCTTTGCCCGAAGTGCGGCTTTGAACTTCACTCCTGCAAGCAGTGCATGTATTTCGACCCCGGAAAACGATTCGAGTGCATGCAGCCCGTGACGGTGCGCATCACCAGGAAAGACGCGCGTAACGACTGCACTTTCTATGAAATCCGAGTGACAACAGAAAAAGAAACATCCACTCCAGCCAGCCTGCGGCCGAATGATGCGCGCCAGGCCTTCGAAAATCTATTTAAGAAATAGCGGTCGAATAGTAGGAGAATTGTCGTCCCGAGCGAAGCGAGGGATCCTGGTGTTTGCAATGCAGCCCCGGCTGCTGCGAGAACCAAGGTCCCTCGTCTTGCTCGGGATGACGATCCAAGCGATTTACGGCTTCTGCGTCGGCCGTAGCAAGATCTCGCTCACAAACGACTGCGGACTCTGCATCACCAGCATGGCCACTGCGTGCGCCACATCTTCCGGTTGCAGCATCTTTGCCGGATCTTTCCCCTCATGCGGACTCAACTCGGTATTCGTCGACCCCGGACAAATCACTGCCACGCGAATGTTATGCCCGCGAAGTTCCTCTGCCAGCGAATAAGTCAGCCCGTTCAATCCCCACTTCGAGGCCGCATAAGCCGCGCCGTTCGGCAAGGCATTCTTTCCGGCAAGCGACGAAATATTGATGATGTGCCCCGAGCGCGCTCGAATCATCAGCGGCCCGAAGGCCCGGACGGCGTAGAAGACCCCTCGCAGATTTGTGTTCAGAATCTGATCCCACTCGTCGGTCGGCAACTGGTACAGCGGGCCGCCAAATCCTCCAATGCCGGCATTGTTCACCAGGATATCCAGTCGACCAAATTGTGCTTCCACCTTTTTCGCTGCCGCCTCGACCGATTGCAGACTCGTGACATCGCAGGGCACAACTTCCGCCTGCCCGCCAGCTTTGACGATCGACTTCGCGGCCTCATCGAGGGAATCCCGGTTCCGCCCGCAGAGCACGGCAGTTGCACCCAATTCCGCCAACTTCTGAGCGATGGCGGCGCCAATTCCCCGGCCCGCGCCGGTTACTACCGCTATCTGACCATTCAGGGTCTTATCTTCTTGACTCACGTTTTCCATGAAATCCTCTAATCTTTAAGCCGAAGTGTTCCCATCCACTAAAATCGGGCCATCTGCTGGAGTTCTCCTTTGCATCTTATACAATGCTGGCGAGGGCGTGAGCGAAGGCGCTTGCCTTTCGCACGACGAGATACTTATAATCCGGCCAACCTGCGGTAAAGAACTGGTTGCCTAAGCGGCAGATCGGACGGATTTTTTTCCCGGTTCGGGGATGGCGTTCCATACTCACAAGGAGCGCGGCGTGTTTTCCTAGTAGAATGACTGGCGGTAGGTTTTAGGAATTTGATTTCCTGAGATTTCGTTTTTCCGAAGACTCTGTTCCAAAGACTCGGTTTCAAAGACTCAAGGAGCCATACTGATGAAAAAGATTCTGGTCACGGTGATGCTTGGCGCTGCCGCACTGGCGGCTGCCGGGGACGCCGCCAAGCCTGCGCAAGCACAACCGGGGCAAGCAGCACAGGCCCAACCGTCCGCTTCACCCGCACCAGCCCAGGGGCAGGCGCCCGCCGCGTCGGCGCAAGCTCCGGTCATCAAAGACCCGGCCGAATACAACGCCTATGTGGGCGCCATCCAGCAGAAAGATCCAGCGGCGCAGATCAGCGGCCTGGAAGCTTTTATGACGCAGTATCCCAACAGCGTGATGAAGACCGCCGCTCTGCAAACCCTGATGCAGGATTACCAACAGACCAATAACCAGCAAAAGACGATTGATACCGCGACGAAACTGGTTGCCCTGGATCCCAATAACGTGCGTGCATTGGCTCTGCTCGCATACATCGACCGCTTGAAAGCGCAGGGTGGCGATGCGAATGCCAAGCAGGATCTGGTAGATGCTAAGAAATATGGCCAGGCCGGGCTCGACGCATTGCCCAAGTTCACCAAGCCGGATGGCACATCCGAGGCAGATTTCGACAAGATGAAGGGCCAGATGACCGGCATTTTTAACGCCGCCATCGGCATTGCCGCCCTCACCGACAAAGACTACGCTACCGCGCGAAAGGCTCTGCGCGCTGCCGCCGATAGCAGCCCCGACTCGCAAAAGGATTTCAGCGTCGTCTATCCCTTGGCGCTGGCTTATGCCGGGCCCACTCCCGCCGACCCGAACGTGCCAGCCGATCCGCTGAATGGAATTTGGTTCGCCGCACGCGCTTCCTCGGTAGCCCCCAACGCGCAGTATCAAACGCAGATCGAGAAGTACGCCAAGAATCAGTACATGAAGTACCACGGCGGCGAAGATGGTTGGACCGATGTTCTCGCGCAAGCCAAAGCCAACCCCGATCCTCCGTCGGGATTTGCCATCAAACCCGCTCCCAGCCCGGCCGAGCAGGCTCACACCATGGTGGCAGGCACCACGCCTGACAAGATGGACTTTGCCACCTGGCAGTTCGTCTTCACCAACGGCTCCAAGGATGACCAGGACGCTGTGTGGAATGCCATCAAGGGCAAAGCCGTTCAGATGCAGGGAACCGTCATCAAAGCTACGGCGACCGAGTTTGATATCGCAGGCAGTTCGGATGATATCGACGCCAAGAAGGCGGACATCACTTTAACCTTTGAAGAAAAAGTGCCGCTCCGGCTGATTCCCAAAGAAGGCGCCACTCTCGACTTCCAGGGAGAGCCGGCATCCTATACCTCAACCCCGTTCATGATGACCATGGAAAAAGGGAAGCTGCTGAAGGCTGCCGCACCCGCTGCCCCGGCAAAGAAGGCCACTCATCATAAGGCCTCAGCTCAGTAATCGTTCCGAAGTAGAAATCAAAAGGCAGCCCGCAAGGGCTGCCTTTATTTTTGATGACTACTGTCACATCTACCAACGACAGAACGGAGGCGGAAGAATGCCGCGAACTTGGCCAGCAAAAACCGGAACGGCTCTCGATCTTGCTATCGCGCCGCTTTCTTATCCAATCCCATTGGCCGGGCACTGCGCGGTGGACGCCTTGCTCCATCCCGCAGCTGCCGCACATCAATCTTAAGTTCATCGATGGTGCGGCTGAGCGTGTTGCGATGCATCCCCAGCTCGCGGGCGGCGCGGCACTGGTTGCCTTTGTTTTCCTGCAGCACGGTCAGGATGAAGCGCTTCTTGAACTCCCGCACACCTTCCGAATACAGAATATTGCTTTTGTACATCTGCAAAATCAGGGCTTCCAGTTGATCTTTCACGTTGGTGTCTCTCTTTTCTCTCGAATGTTTTAACTGGCCCGCATTTATTTCGAACGGGAAGCCGGAACACTGGTGAAATCTCTTGGCGCGCGGTGCAGAAAGTCCAGCCCGTCGTAGAATCGCGCCCGCAACTGCGAAGGCGCCACCCAGATGGCGGCTCTTCCCACCACCAAAAAATACGGCGCCAGCCGCGAATCCTCCAGCAGCGCTGAGGTTGGCGTGAAAGCGGTTAATCCCATAAGCACCACCGCCACTACCAGCCCGCCCTTTACCAGACCTAACAACGCGCCCAGAAAACGGTCGAATCCGCTCAGCCCCGCTGCCTTCATTAATTTGCGCGCGATCCGTCCGGCAATGCTGAACGCGATCAACACCACAAAAAAAATTGCCAGGAAAGCGAAAACGTCCGCCAGCAATGCCGACTTCAAAAACGTGTTCAACCACTCCGCCAGGCGCGGATACTGCCAGGCGGCCACGATATATCCAATCACCAGCCCCGCCGTGCTCAAAGCCTCTGCAAAGAAGCCGTGAATGGCGGCCATCACCACGCTCAACAGCACAACCGCGACAATCAGCCAATCCGCCGCAGTCATACTGTCCTCCTGTCCGCTCCTAGTTGCAGGCCGCGGACAGCCTCCTGCCTAAACATCCAGTTTGTGTCCGGTAAGCTGGAGATAGGCCTCAAGATACTTCTCGCTCGTCCCGCCGGCGACTTCAGCCGGAAGCGCCGGTGCAGGCGGCTGCTTGTTCCAGCGAATCTGCTCCAGATAATCGCGAACATATTGCTTGTCGTACGATTCCTGCGCGCCGCCCGGGGCATACTTGTCGGCTGGCCAGAAACGCGAAGAGTCTGGCGTTAAAACTTCATCCGCCAGCGTGATTCCCTTGGCGGTGCGCCCAAACTCGAACTTCGTGTCGGCGATGATGATACCCCGTTGGCGCGCATATCCGGCGGCCTTTTTGTAAATTCGCAGGGTGAGTTCGCGCAGGTAGCTCGCTGTCTCCGCGCCCAGAATCTCGCACATGCGCGAGAACGGAATGTTTTCGTCATGTCCGCTCGTGGCCTTGGTTGAGGGGGTAAAGATCGGCTCGGGGAAAGCGTCCGACTCGCGCAATCCCGCCGGCAGCTCGATGCCGCAGACTTTTCCTGTAGCCTTGTACTCCTTCCATGCCGAGCCGGAAATATAGCCGCGTACCACGCATTCCACTGGAAACATTTCGGCGCGCCGCACCAGCATCGAACGCCCGCGCAACTGGTCGGCATATTTCTGCAACGCCTGCGGATAACGTTCCACATCCGCGGTGATCAGATGATTGGGAACAATGTCCGAAAGCAAATCGAACCAGAACAGCGACATCTGGCTCAGGACGCGCCCTTTGTGCGGTATGCCCGTAGCCAACACATAGTCGAAAGCCGAGATGCGGTCGGTGGCCACGAACAGCAATTGCTCATTATCAAGTTGGTAAACATCGCGCACCTTGCCGCTGGCATGCAGGTGCAGGTCGGGGAAATCGGTTTGTAAGAGAACGGGATCCAGAAGATTGGGGCTCATGTTGGAATTTTACAGGCAAGGAGCGAAGGGTATTCTAGACCGTCAGATTTTTTTGTCAACGAAAGAAGTAAGGCAGCGAAGCCCGGTCCGTAACCCATTGAGAAACCGGGCATTCCTCGCCGCCTGCAAACTCCGCCGCGGCTCCAATTCTTCTGAAGGAACATCCTCCTTGTGGAAAAGCTGAGGACGGGAGTGGATATTGTGAGCGCGCTGAGTCGTAGTCTTGGTTCGCGTTCTGACTTGTCAGTCGAACCGCGTCAATCTGATCTCAGCCAAAGTCTGATCTCAGTCAGAATGGGTCATATGACAAACGTCGAAAATGGCGAGAGATTCGAGCAAGGCAGCTAGGTGACGGTTTCCAGCAACGGATCCGAGGGCGACGGCGCGGCCAGATCGGCTAGATCCAGTTGGAGATTGTCGGGGTTGGTGGCATATGCCAGGCCCGTCTGCAGATCAATAATCCCTGCCCGGATCAGTTTCTCAATGCTCCCGTCAAAATGCTGCATGCCCTCCTGGTCGCCGACGCGCATCGCGTCCAGCAAGGTCTTGCCGTCGCCCTCGCCTTTCTCCACGTACTCCCGAGTGCGCAGAGTAGACTTCAATATTTCCAGTACGGCTACCCGCCCCGTGCCATCTTTACGGGGCAGCAGTCGTTGCGAAATGATGTAGCGAAAACTCTTTGCCAGGCGGTTGCGGAGCGTGTGCTGCTCGGCCATCGGGAAGACACCTACGATTCTTTCCACCGTCTTCGAGGCATCGATGGTATGCAATGTGGAGAGCACGAGGTGACCCGTTTCTGCAGCCTCCATCGCAATTTCGATGGTTTCTTTGTCCCGCATTTCACCCACAAGAATCACTTTGGGCGCTTGACGGAGCGCAGCCCGCAAGGCTAGGGCAAAGTTAGGCGTGTCGCTGTGCAATTCACGCTGGTTCACGATGCAGCCCTTATGGGGATGCAGAAACTCGATCGGATCTTCGATGGTCAGCACATGATAGGACTGCTCTTTATTGATCTTGTCGATAATGGCAGCGAGAGTGGACGACTTGCCAGAGCCGGTGGGACCCGTGACCAGCACGATGCCGTTGCGAAGTCCCACGATCTTCTCCAACTCAGCGGGCAAGTGCAGCGATTCAAAGTCCGGGACGTTGGCCGGAATCACCCGCATTACGACCGCACAGGAGCCCCGCTGCATGAAGATGTTGACACGGAATCGATGCGCTCCCGGCAGGCTGTACGAAACATCGCAGGAACCCAGCTCCTTCAAGTTGTCGATTGCATGTTGGTGGTTGCCGATGAGATCGGTGGCGATGCGCCGCGTATCCTCGGATGTGAGGGCGCGCGTGCTTCCGGCGGGCGATAGTTTTCCGCTGATTTCCACCAGCGGCGGCTTGCCCGGAGTAAAAAAAAGATCGCTGATTTTCGGCGAGGTTCGTAGCATCGCCTCAAGCAGGCTGGGCGTCGATATGGGTGCGGCCGCGGGTGCGGCGGCCGTCGCTGTGGCAGCAGCGAACTTGGGTGCAGCGGTAGCGGGAGACGACATTGAGAAGCTCTTCCTTCGGGATAAAAGAGAATAAGGGTTTGTTATTAGGCGCAGCCAGACTGGCGGCTTGAGCTAAAACTACACGCTAAGCGGCAGAACGGAAAGAGTACGGAAGGCACGCTTCCGCGAGACTCGGGTTATGTGTTTACCCGCGGCTTTCCCTCGGGGAATCATTGACAGCCGTTCTTGCTGGTTTTCACGAACAGTTCAGGCCGCTCCAAACCTGACCGAGACCAGCTTCGATACTCCCGGCTCCTGCATCGTTACTCCATAAAGCACCGGCGCAATGCTCATGGTTTTCTTGCTGTGCGTGATCAGAACGAATTGTGTCTGGACGCTCATCTCTTTCACCAGTTCGGTGAAGCGACCAATATTGGCCTCATCGAGCGGAGCGTCGACCTCGTCCAGAATGCAGAACGGGCTGGGCGTGAACTGGAAGATACCTACCAGCAAGGCCAGCGCGGTGAGTGCCTTTTCGCCTCCTGACAGCAGCAGCACGCTCTGCAAGCGCTTGCCCGGCGGCGAAGCCACCACGTCGATTCCGCTCTCGGCCGAATTCTCTTCGTCGGTAAGTTTCATAAAAGCATGGCCGCCGCCGAAGAGTTTCTTGAACGTCGTCTGGAAGTTCTCGTTAATTTTGTTGAAGGCTTCCTGGAACTTTTGTTTGGAAATTTCGTCGATCTCTCGGATGGTTGCGGTCGTGTTCTCGATCGATGAAATGAGATCCTTGCGCTGCGCATCCAGGAACGTGTGCCGCTCCGAAGTTTCGCGATACTCCTCAAGCGCCATCATGTTCACCGGTCCCATCGCCTCAAGCTTCGCGCGCATCTCGCGATACTCCTGATCGCAAGTGGCCAGTTCTTCGCCCGTTACCATCGCAATCGTGGTGTCGGCCAGCAGAGCCGTCCGTTCGATTCCCAGTTCGTTCAGGCAAGTCTCGGCCATGTGCATGGCATCGGCTTCTAACTTCGCGGCCGCAGCCTGCAACTCGCCGCGCCGGTCGCGAGCGTGATCGAGCAACTGCCGAGCGTTGCGCAGCAGATCGTCGATTTCCGCTAGCCGGGCGCGCAGCTGATCTTTTTCAAATTGCAGCAAGCCTTCGCGCGCCTGCCCCGCATTGCGCTCGGCTTCGAAGTCGGCAGTCTGTTGCTCAAGCTGTACATTCTCGGCTTCACGCTGCGCTTTTTCCGCCGCTGCGCCCTCGATCTGCGATGCGAGCGCGTGCACCCGCTGGTTCATCTCGCTGAACAACGATTCAATCCGCGCCAGCACTCCGGTGGCTGAGCGATGCCGCTCTTCCAGCGCCGCCACTCGCGCAACCCGCTGCGAACTGGCTTGGGCAGCACCTTCGCGCCGCTGGCGCAATGCGCCCAAAGATTCCTGCGCCGCCGCAATCCGCTGTTCAAGGTCAACCCGTTTGCCCTCAAGAACAGCAATCTCAGTCTGCCGCACGGTGATCGTCGTCTCCTGCTCCGCCCGTTCAGAGGCCAACCGCCGCAACTCCGCCTGCGCGATTCCCATGCGCTCGGTCACCCGCGTCATCTCCGAATCCAGTTGCTGCAGCATATGGCGCGACGTCATCGACTGATGTTCCCCCTCGCGCTTTTCGCCCTCCAATCGCTCCAGCAGGGAACTGAGCTCTTTAATCTCCTTGCCCAGTGTGAGCACCTTCATCTCGCCGTCACGCAACGCCCGCTCAAGTTCTTCCATCTGGCGGAGAACTTCCCGCAGTTCGCGCTTCATCGAGAGCGGGCCTTCGGAGCGCTGCTTGCCGCCGGTCACCGTCACATTGTGAAAACACTCTCCAGCTTGCGACAGAAAAAACGCATCGGGATTTTCCAGCGCCAGCCCGCGCGCCGTATCCGATCCCGGAACAATGTAACCATCGCGCAGCTTGGGCAAAATTACTTCCAGCGATTTTCCGAATCCGTCGAGAACGCGGATCGTGTTCTTCAGCGGCACAATCGAAGCCGTCGGCGGCGCGCAGTGCGCTGCTTCATCCACGATGAAAGAAAACTTCGCCTGCGAATCTTCCGGATGCACCAGAAAAGTTGCGCGTCCGTCCACATCGCTGCGCAACAGACGCAGCCCCTCATCCGCCGCATCCCACGACTTCACCACGATGTAATTCAGTTCGTCGCGCAAAAAGTCTTCGACCACGCGCTCGTACCGTGGCTCAACTTCCAGAAAATCTGCAAGCACGCCGACGGGCGCCAACCCGCTCTGCATCACTCCCGACTGAAACAGCCGCCGTACAGATTCCGTGGAGTAGCCATGTTCGGCGATCACAGCTTCAAGCGATCCTTTCTTTCCGATAGCCGTTGCAAACTCCGCGCGCAGCGAATCAAGACTTGTTTTCGCCGCGGTTTCTTCTATGCGCTTGCGTTCAATCAGGCGCCGCAGCTGGCTGATTTCCTCAGAAATTCCGCTGACGCGCTGCGTCACCGTTTCAAACTCGAGCGCGAGTTGCCCGCGCTGTCCGCCGAAGGCCTCTACCTGCTGATTTGCATTCTCCACTTCAACTTCCAGCCGTCGAGCTTCACGATCTGCGCCCGCCAGCCGTTCTTCCGCTTGCGCCAACTGATTGCGCAGCCGCGAAGCCGACGCAACCGTATCGAACATCGCCACGCGCGATTCTTCCTGCCCTCGCTCCAACTCCGCCGCCGCCGCCGCGGCCGCAGCGGCTTCCTGCTGCGACAGTGCCAGCTCCTGCCGCGCCTCAGCCAAGTCAGCCGCAGCCGACTCCAGCACTTGCCGGTTCGAATCGCGCTCAGCTTCCAGAGACGTCACGCGCTCTCGTGCTTGAACCAGTTCCGCATCCGCCGCCGCCGACCGCGCCACCAACTCCGCGCAGCGTTCTTCATTGTGCCTGCGCCGCGCCTGCGCACGGTCAATCTCCATCGCCAACTGGCTCAGGCGCTCGCGATTCTCGCGCAACTCAGTTTCAATTGCGTAGCCACGCTCGGTGCCTTCCGCGTGCTCGGTTTCCAGTTGCTGCACCGCTTCCGTGCGCTGCTGCATATCCTCGGCGAGTGCGTTAAGTTGCGCATCAAGCTCGGTGCTCTCCAGTTCGATCGCGGCAAATTTGCTGGCCAGCACCACGCGCAACTTCGCCCGCATCTCATCGCGCAGCTTGGCGTAGCGCTCGGCCTTGGCAGCTTGCCGCTTCAGGGAATTCATCTGCCGCGTCACTTCGTCAAAAATGTCGTTGATGCGAGATAGATTCAGCTTCGCATCTTCCAGCCGCGCCTGGGCCAGCCGCTTCTTGGTTTTGAACTTTGTGATACCCGCTGCTTCCTCAAGAATCGCCCTCCGGTCCGTCGGACGGCTGCTCAAAATTTGCCCAATGCGTCCCTGTTCAATCAGCGCATAAGTCTCCGGTCCAAGCCCTGTTCCCATGAACAGTTCTTGAATATCGCGCAGCCGGCACAGCTTTCCGTTCAGCAGATATTCGCTGTCACCAGAGCGGAACAATCGCCGAGTAACCACAATTTCTCCCGCATGAAATTGCTGCTGGTTGAATTTGCGACGCCGGATTTTCAACACCACCTGCGGCGACGCGTTAACCGCCGCCGCGTTGATCGGCGTGACGGTGGCGAGCACTCCGCCAGGCAAGGCGAATACCGGCTCATCTTCGGGAAAAGCAACCGCAATTGTCGTGATCTTCGAGCGCGGAACCTCCACTTCTTCGGTGCGCCCCGGTTGTGCATCTTCCACGGCGCGCTCGGTCTCTTCGGCGGCACGCGCCCGGATCGCTGTCTCATCCCAATCTTTATCCGGCAAATCGCCATTCGTGCCATTGGCCGCATTTTTCAAGGCCGCCGCGGCGCTAGGTGTCTCGTTGTTTCCCTCGACCGGCAGCTCGTCCTGTATGTCGATCTCCGTCGGCGCGTCGGCATCAGGACCGGGGTACTCTTCCGGATCAATCAGCGTGAGCGACACTTCCGCCATGCCGGTTGGCTTGCGGTCACGCGTTCCGGCGAAGATCACATCTTCCATGCGCGATCCGCGCAGCGTCTTGGCCGATTGCTCGCCCAGCACCCACGAAATCGCGTCGGCAATATTCGACTTGCCGCATCCGTTGGGGCCGATGATGGCGGCGACGCCCTCGCCCTGAAACTTCAGGTCGGTGCGGTCGCAAAACGATTTAAAGCCGAGAATCTGTAGCCGCTTCAGTTTAAGCAACGTAAACTCCTTGGAAAAAGCGATGCTTCGTGTTTGGCCGTGTCACGGCGTGCACCAACATCAGCCCGAGGGTGCCCCATGTTTCGCGTCCTTTGCGAAACGTGGGAACCACAGCTGCATGCAGTGCCACCCCTAAACCTCTACACAGACCTATGTACCAATCGGATTCCCCCAACGCGAAAACGGCGCGTCCAACAATGCTGGACCAGATTTCTCACCCCAGGCTGGAGAGGGCGGGCACAAATTTAAGCAACTGTAACGGTCGAATAGGCCCGGGGTCAAGCAATATAACACTATATATTGTATGGCCTTACGGTCCAGCGCACTGGGTTGCACACACATTGCAGCAAATACCTGCTTTACGGGTGGGGAAACGACTGAGGCGGGAGAATCGCGGGAGCAAGATTATGGTAGCGCGGCCGGGCACCGGAAGACAATGGAGATCATCGGTGAAAGGGTGGGCTACTGAATCCGCCGTTCGAGAGAAAATCAAACAAGGTTCGCGTAATTATCTTTCCTGTACAACTCGACCACTTCGTGCACGCGCCTCATCAGGGTGTCAAGATTCTTGGCCTGAGTATGGCAACCGCGCAGCGAGGGAACCGTAGCTACATAGTAGCCTTGTTCGTCCCGTTCGATGAGCACGGTGTATTTTCGGGGTCGTTTCACAATCGAATTCTAGCATGGGTATAATTCCCGAATGCTGAGAACGCCACGCTCTCGACTCGATCGGGTGGCTCGATAGTTTCATGCCTTGAACGCTCCGAACTCACCCTCTCTTCCTCACATACCACGGCGCGCTCACGGTGAAAATATGTTCATTGCCGCGCGCCAGCAGCACCCACTCCAGCATCCGCCCGCGCTGGTTGTGGAGGAAGTATTCATACCACTTATCCTCAACCAGCTCCGGAATCACCACCACAATGTTGCGGCCGGGATTCTTCTTCGAAAGATCGAGCACGAACTGCACGATGGGGACGATCACCAACCGGTAGGGCGAGGGCAGCGCGTGCAGTTGCGGAGGCTCTTTGCCCGCCTCACGAAACGGCTTCTCGACGTAGTGCTCCCATTCATCCCGAAGCAGCGAATACTGCTCGCCGAACTCCACGTGCAAGGCGATCACCTCCGAAGAAAGGCGCGCGGCAAACTCAATGCCCTGGCTGGTAATGCTGCTCCAGCGGTCCACGGGAATCACCGCGATGGGGTGTTGCGCGAGGGCAGCTGCATCCACGGGCTCTTTGCAGCGCGTTAGCATATTCACCGCGTGGTAATGCCGCCGCACCAGCGAGAACATGATGATCACGAATGGAATGAAGAGAAGGGTGATCCACGCGCCCTCAACAAACTTCGCCACCAGCACTACCAGCGTGGTGATGCCGGTAACGAACGCGCCCAGGCCATTCACCAGCATGTTCTTCATCCAGCCCGGCCCGCGCTTTTTTCTCCAGTGCATGACCATGCCGGCCTGCGACAGCGTGAACGCCATGAACGCGCCCACCGCATAAAGAGGAATCAGCCGGTCGGTAACCCCGCCAAACGCCACCAGAACCCCGCCGCAAAGCAGCGCCAGCACGACGATTCCGTAGGTGTAAACCAGTCTCCGTCCGCGATACCCGAAAACATGGGGAAGATAATTGTTCTGTGCGATGGCTTTGCATAAGCGAGGAAAATCGGCGAATGCGGTATTGGCGGAAAGCGAGAGCACAACCAGAACGGAGCCGATGGTGAGATAGTAAAAAAATCCTTTGCCAAACACCGCCGCCGTCAGCATCGAAAGCACGCTCTGGTAGCCGGGTTTGCCGGGGTCGGTCGCCGCGATCCCGTAGATCTTCACCAGATACGAAATTCCCGCCAGCAGTACGGCGAGCAGGAAGATAATCACCGTCAGGGTGCGCTGCGCATTCTTGACCGTCGGCTCCTTAAACGCTTTCACGCCATTGCTCACAGCTTCTACGCCAGTGAGCGCGGTGCATCCGCTGGCAAAAACTTTGAGCAGCAGCCAGTAGCCCACCGCCTCGGTGATCGGCGGCGGGGGCGGCAGTGCGGTCACCGGAGTTGGATGCCCTCCGCTAATCAGAACGCGAATTACTCCCGCGAGGATGGTGATCAGCAGCGTGCCTACAAAAAGATATGTCGGAATGGCGAACGCCGTGCCCGCCTCGCGCACGCCGCGCAGATTCAGAATCGTGATGACAATCAAGATGCCGACGCACAGAGAAACCGTGTGCGGCAACAATGACGGAACCGCCGATACCAACGCGCCCACCCCCGCGGAGATTCCCACGGCCGCGGTCAGAATGTAGTCGGCCAGCAGCGCCGCCGCAGCGAACAATCCGGCGCTCGCACCCAGATTGAAGCGCGCAACTGTATAAGAGCCGCCGCCGTTCGGATAGGCGGCGATCGTCTGCCGGTAAGAGAAATAAACAATAATCAGCAGCGTGATAATCGCCGCGCTGACCGGGACGATATAACGCACGCCGAGCAGCCCCAGAGGAATAAGCAAGCTGAGCGCAGCTTCCGGCCCATACGCGGCGGAGCTAAGTCCATCGAGGCCGAAAATTGGAATGCCCTGGACGGGACCGATCTGCTCGGCGCGTTCCTCGCTGGTGGGGATGGGCTTGCCAACCACGAGGTCGAGAATGTTCATAGGCGAAGGGGTTGGATGCGCTTTTCACGAAAGAGAGCCGCTTCCAACTTTCCATCGTATCAACTCTCTCGTAACAACTCTCTCATTCCGACCGGAGTCGAAGGGGCTGGCCAGTCGAGCGAAGCTCGACAGCGCGATTGCCCGTGTGGGTCGGACACTGCTGTCCGACGCCTCTGACTTTTGATGGTACGTTTCCGGTCACTCCACTCGTCGTGATTTTCTGCGAGTAGGCACCACGGAGAGTCGAGGCCTGTCTGATCGAGCCTGTGAAGGGTGGACATCCCCACTAAAGCCAGGGCCATCTTGAATTGGCTACCGGCTTGTCATCCTGAGGCCCGCGTTCTGTGCGGGCCGAAGGACCTATGGAGTTGTCGGCGGTGGCGACACCGCCCGCGAGTTGCACGGGTCCTTCCTCCGCTTCGTCAACGGGTCGGGATGAATCGTGGGAATGTACGAATAAAGCTGGGGCTGGTCCCCTTTGCTCGGCCCACCATCTAACTGAGGCTGCCCCATCTTTACCCCGTTTGCAAAGCTGGGCAGCACGGACCTGACCTTCTTGCGCTTACTAAACCCATCCCAAAGTATTTCTCACAAATTCATATCCCTCTTGTGGCATCCAACCTTGTCTTCCACAGCCCCGCCAGCCGACCATCGTTTAGGCGATATATGTTCCAAGCGAAAGCAAAGGCAATCCGCACCACTGAAGCAACACGGCGCGCAACTCCTTTGCTTCTTAGATTTTGATATCTAACTCGTGTAAATCGCCAGATTTGGCGGGAAATTCCCGCGGGCACCATGATTCCAAAAGACCGAGGGGGAGGGGGGTGGGGTTCCTGGATTATAAACGAAGGTGCAGAGGACAGGCGAATGCGCCCGTCCCCACACAAGCAGTGCGCAGGAAGCCGGTGACTACTGTGCTCCCAGCTTCTCAAAAAACAAACAGATCGTCTCGATCCCGTGGTGAAAGTTCGGGATGTGGAACTTTTCGTTGGGAGCATGCAGGTTGTCGTCCGGCAGGCCGAAGCCCATCATTACGCTGGGAATTTTCAATCCCTGGTAGAAATCGTTGACGATTGGGATTGAGCCTCCGCTGCGAATGAAGACCGTCTCTTTCTTGAAGGTATCGTGCAGCGCCTCGGTTGCGGCTTTAATGTATGGGTTGTCGGTTCCAACCACGCACGCCGGGCCTTTGCTGTGCACTTTCACGCGAGTCTCAATTCCCTTGGGCGTGTGCTTCTTCACGAACGCGATGAACTTTTTCAGAATGTCATCGGGATCCTGATTGGGCACCAGCCGCATGGAAACTTTTGCCGTGGCTTTGGCGGGGATCACGGTCTTCGCGCCCGCGCCCACAAAGCCGCCGGGCATGCCGTGGACTTCAAGCGTGGGCCGGGCCCAGGTGCGGTACATCACGGAGTATCCCGGCTCGCCGGTGAGAACTTTCGAACCAACCTCGGTCTTGCGATATTTTTCTTCGCTGAACGGCAGCCGCTTCCATGCCTTGAGTTCGTCCTTGCTCGGAGCCTTCACGCCTTTGTAGAAGCCGGGGATCACCACGTGCCCCTTCGCATCTTTCATCTTGCTGATGATTTCAATCAGCGCGAAAAACGGATTCGGCGCCGCGCCGCCGTAAACGCCGCTATGCAGATCAATCATCGCGCCGGTGGCTTCAATCTCGGTATAAACCAGGCCGCGCAAGCCGACGCAGAGCGTGGGAAGATCGGGAGCGAAGAGCTCAGTGTCGCAGACCAGCGCGAAATCGGCCTTCAGCTTGGCCTTCTGCTTGCGAACGTATTCCGTGATCGATTCGCCGCCAACTTCTTCTTCGCCCTCAAAAATCACTTTCACATTGATCGGCAGCTTGCCGTTGCCGGATTTCATCAGCGCTTCGAGCGCCTTCACTTCCATCCAAAGCTGGCCTTTGTCGTCGACCGCGCCGCGCGCGTAAACATTGTTATTGCGCTCGGTGGGCTCAAATGGCGGAGTCTTCCACTCGTTCAGCGGATCGGGCGGTTGCACGTCGAAGTGCGCGTAGCAGAGCACAGTCGGCTTGCCGGGCGCGTGCAGCCAATCAGCATAGAGAAGAGGATGACCTTTGGTCGGAATGACCTCGACATTTTCCATGCCGATGCGGCGCAGGTCATTGGCGACAAACTCTGCGGCTTTCTGCACGTCGCCCTTATGTTCATCGAGCGTGCTCACGCTCGGAATGCGAAGCAGATCTTTGAGCTCGTTAAGGAATCGCTGCTGATTATTGCGGGCAAAATCAACTGCTGGAGATGCCATCATCGTTCCTTTCTAATGCGGCTGCGGATGCTCTGGAAACGGTTCAGTATACGCCACGAATCGGATGACTTCATCCGGTCCGCGGAGGGTTGCGGTGCGGCGGTTTTCTTCTACCGCGGTTGTGATTGAGAGGTTTTAGAGCTTTTAACCGCGAAGGCCGCAAAGAAATTCCGCAAAGTTCGGAAAGAAGAACGGCGCATTCGAGACTGCATGATTACCTAGCCGAAGCGCGAAGGCGAGAAGGCGTCAAGATTGCAGTCAGGTTGTTTGCCTGCGATCACTTGCGCCATCACTCGCGCCGTAATCGGCGCGAGCAGAATGCCGTCGCGGAAGTGGCCGGTTGCCACGAAGTAGCCGGGAGTCGCGGTTGCGCCGAGGATGGGGAGTCCGTCCGGTGTGCCCGGCCGAAGCCCCGCCCAATCCCCATGAATCTTCGCGTTGCGCAACTCTGGGACGAGTGCCAGCGCCGCGCGATGCAGGCGTTGAATGGTTGCGAGGTCGGTGCGCTTGTCGAATCCGGCTTCCTCGACGGTTGCTCCCACCAATATTCTGCCGTCGCTGCGCGGAATTAAATATACTTCCGGCGCTCGAATCACATGTTTCAGCAGCCCATGAGAAGGCGAAATCAGGCAAAGCATTTGCCCTTTCACCGGGCGGGTTGGGAAAGAGTAAGGCGCGATCTGGCCTGACCACGCGCCCGCGCAGGTGACAACATTTTCGGAATGAAATTTGGTTTTGGTAGTGACCACGGCGGCAGCCCGACCTTCGGAAACATCGATTGCGATCACTTCCTCGCCCGATGAAACATCGACACCGAGATGTTTGGCCGCGGAGAGTGCCGAAGCTGTGAGCCCGCGCGGATCGACGCTGCGTTCCTTTAGATAAAATGCCGGACCATCCGACGCAACCAGCGAGGGTTCCAATTCAGAAAGTTGCTTCGCCGACAATCTCGCATCGTTCATTCCAGAATTATTCTCATGCGCCGGAGAGATAAAGAGAATCGTTCCCAGGCCCCGCAGGTCGGCATTCAATCCAGACTCGATCTGCAACTCGCGAACGAACTCGGGATACATGCGCGCGCTCGCGGTTGCCAACGGTTGCAGAGTGGCAGGCGTTTCCAGGGCGCAATCCACCAGCATGCCGCCCGCAGCATGCGAGGCCTCATGGCCCGGCTGGCCGCGCTCCACCACCAGCACTCTGGCGCTTTTTCTGCGAAGTTCGATCGCCAGTGAGAGGCCAATGATGCCGCCTCCGACTACAATCACATCCCAACTCTTCATCCCTAGCATTGTAAAAGATCGACTTCGAGTAACTCGACTACGATTGACAGTGCAGAACTTGTGCTCAACAATTGGATGACGGTACGGTTGCGCGCATTCACACTTCGGAGGAGTCATGGTGGAAGAAGTCGAGCAGGCACAGTTGGAGCAGCAGTCGAACACTGGGAAATGGATCCTGTTGTTCTTGGCGATCGTTTTCGTTGCCGCTTCGGTTTACGGATACGTAACCACACAGCAGCACGTCGATAAGCTGAACAAGGATCTCAGCGCGAGCCAGGCGCAAGTTGCAGAATTGCAGAAGCGGATGCAATCGGCGGAGGCGCAGGAAGAAACTCTTGGCCAGAAGCTGGGCATGACCAAGAAAGAACTGTCGCAGCGTGCGGCTGAGTTGCAGGCGCAACAGCGCGCCGCTGAGTCCCGCCTAGAAAAGGAAGAGAAGGCTTCGCAGCAACAGATTGGCCAGGTAAGCGGCGAAGTCGCCGGAGTGAAGACGGATGTTGGCGGAGTGAAAACCGATGTCGCCTCCACCAGAGCCGATCTCGACGCCACCAAGGCCAAGCTGCAAAGTGCAGTCGGCGACCTGGGCGTGCAGAGCGGATTAATCGCAAACACCCGCGGCGATCTCGAAGTTCTCAAGCACAAAGGCGACCGCAACTATTACGAATTTACTTTGATGAGGGGTGCGAAACCGCAACCCGTGGCCACAGTCAGCCTGCAGCTAAAGAAGACTGACGCCAAGCATGGAAAGTTCACAGTGAATGTGACTTCCGACGATAGAACCATTGAGAAACGGGATCGGAACACTTCCGAACCCATTCAGTTCTATTCCGGACGCGACCACCTGCTGTTCGAATTGGTGATCTGGACCGTCGACAAGAAAAAAGCCACTGGATATTTGAGCACGCCAAAGAGCGCACCCGTTCCGGTGACCGCCAATTGAACGGAGTGCTTTTCCCGGCGGGCTGGCACACCCTGCTGCAGATCGCGCTGCGCACGGGCGTGATTTATTTTGTGGTGTTGATTGGGGTGCGGCTCAGCGGTAAACGCGAGGTCGGGCAGATGACGCCGTTCGATCTTACGCTTCTGCTGTTACTTTCCAACTCGGTCCAGAACGCGATGACTGGGCCGGACACCTCGTTGTTCGGCGGTGTGATTGCCGCCTGCACTTTGCTGTTGTTGAACTACGGCATTGGCTCGCTTTCAGGCACCAATCGCGCCTTCCGCCGCGTGGTGCAGGGCGAGCCCAGCCTGCTGATTCACGATGGCCAGGCCATTGAATCGCACATGGCCAGCGAGCACGTCAGCATGGACGAACTGCAACGCGCGGTGCGCGAACACGGCATTGCCAATGTCCACGATGTGGCGCTTGCGGTACTCGAAGTCGATGGCTCGATCAGTTGTCTGAAGTACGACGAGATCAAACCCGACGCCAACACCCACCTGGTTCGCCGCCGCTTCATTCAGAAAAAGTAATAACCCTGACCGCGAGCCGATGGCCAAACTGCCTCAGTCGTTTGCGATGAAGCGAATGCAAACTGGCTGTGAGATGTTCAAGGCTTTGCCGGTCGGCGTTAATCGGCCAGTCTTTGGGTCGATCTGAAAAACCACAATGTTGTCGGACTTTTCATTGCCTACCAGCAGCAGCTTTCCACCCGGAGCGATTTCAAAATTGCGCGGGCTTACACCTTTCGCGGGAACATATTCGATTGGCGTCAGCGTCCCCTTGCTTGGATCGATGGCGAATACCGCAACGCTGTCGTAGCCACGATTGGAAGCGTAGAGAAATTTTCCGGAAGGATGGACCACAACTTCCGCCGCCTCACTGTGTCCCGTGAAATCCTTCGGGAGAGCGGAGATCGTTTGCAGTTGCGTAAGAGCGCCCGCCGCTGAGTCGTAACTAAAAACCGAAACCGTATTCGCCATCTCGTTGATCACATATCCGAATTTTCCGCTCGGGCTCAAAGCAAAGTGCCGCGGGCCTGCGCCGGGAGCGGCTTTTGCCACGTTAGCCGCACTCGCATTTAGCGTGCCTTTTGAACTGTCGAAGGGATACACCAGAGTCTGATCGAGGCCGAGGTCATCGACGATCGCAAAATGGTCGTCTGGGGAAACCTCGATCGAGTGAGCGTGCGGAGCCTCCTGGCGTTCTGGGTTCGTCCCGTGCCCGGTATGCTGCACGAATGCGGAAGCCTCACCTAGCCGCCCATCCCCGAGAATAGGAAAGACCGCGATGCTGCCAGAGTCATAATTTGCGACCAGAACATGCTTGCTGCTTTTATCGATCGAGACATAACACGGACCTGCACCTCGCGATGCGATCTGATTCAGCAGAGTAAGTTTTCCGCTTTTTTCATCGATGGAAAACGCACTCACCGCTCCGCTCTTCTCGCCCTTGTAATTGCCAACCTCGTTCACCGCATAGAGAAAACGCCGGTTGGGATGAATCGCGAGGAAAGACGGATTGACGCTCTGCGCGGCCAATCCGAGCGGCGTTATCTCTCCGCTCGCCGAATCGAAGCGGTACGCGTAGATGCCCTTGCTCGTGCTGCCCTCCTCGGTATAGGTGCCGACGTACATAAGATACTTCGAGTGGTGGGCGCTCTCACCGACGCACAGCGACGAGATCAGGCACACAACGATAGCGACGGACCACACAAGACGACGCATTGAAGTTTTCATGGATGTTCTGATTTAATTCCTTGCGTAGATGGGATTCAGTTCCTGTTCTCACTTGCTCAGGGTCACCGGCACAGGTTGGTCGTAAGGCTGGATGACCACGCTGACCGATTTTCGCTGATTAAACGCATCGAGGTTTCCCGGGAAGCTGACCATTATCATGCGTTGCACTTCCTGGCCCGGCTGCAGCTTTTCTTCCGGCATGAGCGCTGGCTGCGGATTCTGCTTCAGCCCAGGAAACGCCTGGTAATAGCGGTCGAAATCGACGGCGGAAACCGCGTCCCCGCTCGATTCTCCACCCGCGCTCACTAACTTACCCTGAATATCATGAATCCACATGGATTTCTTGCCGGAGTTCCGCAGCGTGAAAGTAAGCGCCACCAAAACCGAATTCTGCCCCGGCAGATCGACCGCCGCTACGCTATCGAGCGATCCCGCGCCTTGCGGCTTCGCGCGCTGAACAAACGAAAAAATCCCTACGAGGATAAGAATTCCGGCTGTAGCTATTACCAGAATTCTGGCCGGAGGAAGGTTGCGCTTCGCGGTCCCGAACTCGTCGGCGATGTGAATGGTTGGCCCGGGCTGAGGAGCGGGCTCGAGATCTCCGGCAGCAAGGGGTTTTGGTGTTGGGTCTGTGGGCTGGTTGGGAATCGGGTCAGACATAAGATTTCGTGGTTTCGATTTTACTCCGCAATTGACGCCGAGAGGCCGGCTTCAACTCCACCCATGCTTCATCGCCTTGGCAAATTGCTCCACAGGCAGAGTATTCAGCACGTCGTTCTTAGTGAGCCACGCTCGCCGCGCCTGCAGGATGCCGTAACGGATCTTATCCAGGTGCGAAGTGTGGTGAGAATCGGTATTAATTACGATTTTCACGCCACGCTGTTTCGCCTGCCGCAGGTGTACGTCGTTCAGGTCGAGCCGGTCGGGATAGGAATTCAACTCCATCGCAACTTTATTCCTGGCGGCCGCAGTCAGCACCGCATCCATGTCGAATTGGTAGGCGTCGCGGCGCAACTGCAACCGGCCGGTGGGATGCCCAATAATCGAGGTGTTTGGGTTCGAGACCGCTTTCAACAGCCGGTCGGTCATCTTTGCCGGTTCCTGGTTGAACACTGAATGCACGCTCGCGATCACCACATCCATTTGCGCGAGCACGTCGTCAGAGAGGTCGAGATCGCCATCGGCGAGAATGTCGACTTCGATTCCTGCAAAAATCTTGATTCCGCCGATTCTGTCGCTGGCCTCGCGAATCTTCTTGATGTGCGCGAGGGCACGCTGGTCGTCGAGGCCATTGGCGAAAGCCAGATTCTTCGAGTGGTCGGTAATGGCCATATATTGATAGCCGCGAGCCCTGGCTGCCTCGGCCATTTCTTCGATGGTGTTGCGGCCGTCGGTTTCGACCGTGTGCATGTGCACGTCGCCTTGCAGGTCTTCAAGCGAAATCAAATTAGGCAACGCGTGCTTTTCCGCGGCATCGATCTCGCCCAGGTTCTCGCGCATCTCCGGCGGAACATAATCGAGCTTCAGCTTGGCATAGATTTCCTCCTCGCTCGCACCCGCTACGGGCTTTTCGGTTTTCAAATCGGAGAGACTGTATTCGTTCAGCGTGTATCCCATCTTCAGAGCGCGCTGGCGCAGAGCGACATTGTGGGCCTTCGATCCGGTGAAATATTGCATGGCTGCGCCAAACGATTCGGGAGGAAGCAGGCGAACATCCACCTGCATGCCGCTGCGTACCTGGAAGCTGATTTTGTTATCCCCCTGCGCAATCACGCTCATTAGCGGCGGATACTGCGCCACATATTCCACGGCTTTCTTGCGTTCAGCCGCATCGCAACATGCCCCGCCGGTCACCAGAATATCGAGATCGCCAACGGTTTCGCGTCCGCGGCGCAGCGATCCGGCGGGCGTGATCTTGTCGATGCCCGCAAATTTCGCCAGATACTCGGTAAGCTTCGCCGCCTCGACCTCGGCGGCGTCAATCAAAAACCGTCCAGAAATTCGCCGGTAATCTTCAATCGCCTTCAACAGCTTCTGTTCATGCTTCTCGCCCATGCGGGGCAGCTCGCGAATCTTGCCTTCGCGGGCTAATTTCTCCACGCCGTCCACGTCCGAAACTTGATAAGCGCTCCAGATAAGCGCAATCGTCTTCGGTCCCAACCCCTGAATGTTCAGCAACTGCAGCATCGAGGGATGATATTTCTTCAGTAGTTCAGCCTGCACGCTCAAGCTGCCCTCTTTCAGCAGCTCTTGCAGGTTCATCAGCATGCCTTTGCCAATGCCGGCAATGGCCAGCACTTTCTTGGGCTCGGCGATGATGTCTTTAATGGACTCGGAGTGATTTTCCACGGCCTGCGCCGCATTGCGGTACGAGCGGATGCGAAAAGAATCGGCTGCGTCAATTTCCAGCAGGTCCGCGGTTTCGTACAGGATGTTGGCGATCGCCTTGTTGTCCACGGGACAAGATTAGAACACGGGAAACAGTGTTGTACACGCTTCCGCCAACGCAATTACCGAACAGCTGTTCTCAGCGCTCCGCCGGCCAGGGTGCAAGACCTTCAGGAAGCCTTGCTGACGTTTGCCGCCTGTGGTCCTTTTTGCCCGTCGGTAATTTCGAACTCCACCGCGTCGCCTTCCTGCAGGCTCTTGTAGCCTTCGGAAGAGATCGCACTATAGTGAACAAAAACATCGGGACCATCCGCCCGCCCGATGAAGCCGTACCCCTTTGCGTTGTTGAACCACTTCACCGTACCTTTCAAGCGTTCCACGCAAATACCCCCTCTTTCCGCACGTCCTTGAGTGGGGGGGACTAAGAACGTGCCCACATAGGACGCATTTTGTAATGATTAGGATGGGGTGTCAAGACGAAACGGTTGGCGGAAAAGGGCGTAGCGTGACTGATAAATGTGGAATATACGGAACCAATTTCTCCGCCTACGGCTTTTCATGGACTAGCGAGCGCTACGGCGTGGCCTCACCGTAAGGCTGCGGCGATTCGTCACCTGATGTTCGAGCCACAATACCGACGAAATCGTCTTTGCGTCGCGAATCGTCCCGCGCAGAACCATGCTGAGGGCCGTGCTAAGCGGCACAAGTCGCTTCTGGATGACTTCATCTTCTTCGGGTTGAGCCTTTCCAGCGCGCAGTCCGATGGCTAGATACACCGACATGGTTTCCGCGACGAACCCGGGGCTGGCATAGAAATGGAAGATGCGCCGCCAATTCTCCGCCGTGTATCCGGTTTCCTCCAGCAACTCGCGCTGGGCCGCGGGAAGCGGCTTTTCACCGGGATCGATCCGTCCCGCAGGAAGCTCCCAGAGGTAGCTGTTGGCGGCGTGACGATACTGGCGCTCCAGAAGTACGCGTGGCGCCGATCGCGATTCATCCACCGCCAGCACCACCACCGACCCGGTGTGATGCACGATGTCGCGGCGCGCCCGCACGCCACCGGGCTCCTGTACCTCGTCGGTCGTCACCCAGAATGCCGGGCCACGATAAACCGTGCGCGAGGAAATCACTTGAGCTTTCGAGGGCGAACCGCCGCGGGGTTTGGCGGGCTTTGACTTGGATGGCGAAGACTTGGGCATAGGACCAATATAAAACAAGGCACGAACTTATCAATTGATAAACCCTCGGCGTCAGCGTACGATAGCGTACATAAAAGTGCGGCCGGCATTTTATCTATGTTCGTGGGAAATGGTCGATAGATTCCGCCCGGAGCATCGCTATGACCACGCAAGCCGCGAGGGAAGCCAGAATTGCTGTCTTTAAAAAAGAGATCAACTCCATCCACGTCGCCAACTTCGCGTATTGGCATCGCACAGATGGCAGTGAGCCATCTCGCATAGACCGTGCGGAGTACGATCGCCGACGTAAGCGGTTGGATGTGATCAGGCGTGAACTGATCGCGATGTCATACCACTAGAGTCGTCGCCGATCTTCCCGACAGGGCGCGAACCGCGTTGCACTGAATTCTGCTATTCTGCCGGGCGTGTCCGCTGCGGATTCCGCCAAGCCGCGTATTGCCATTATCGGGGCCGGGAACCTGGCCACCGCGCTGGCGATTGCACTGCACCAAGCTGGATATTCCATCGATCAAATTATTTCACGTAAAACCGCCTCTTCCATGCGCAGGGCGGGTCTGCTTGCGCGTAAAGTGGAAGCGCGGGCCTCGGCCGTGGGCGAGGTGCAGATTCGCGCCGACATTGTCTGGTTCTGCGTGCCGGATGCAGCCATCGCGTCGGCGGCGCGATCTCTCGCGCCGGCAGCGGAGTGGCGCGGCAAGATCGCGTTGCACTCCAGCGGAGCTCTTACCAGCGACGAACTTTCAATCCTGCGGGTGCGCGGAGCATTCGCGGCCTCAATCCATCCCCTCATGACGTTCGTTTCAAAGTCTCGCCCTTCCGTGGCGAACGTTCCATTTGCAATCGAGGGCGACCCCGGCGCCGTGCGGGCGGCGCGAAGTATTGTGAAGAGTTTGGGAGGCCAAGCATTCGCCATCCCCAAACAAGACAAGGCCGCGTACCACGCATGGGGCACCTTTGCCTCGCCTTTGCTCACGGCTCTGCTAGCCGCAACCGAGAAGGTCGCTGCAATTGCAGGGGTGAACGGGAAAGCGGCGAGAAAAAAAATGTTGCCGATCCTGCGGCAGACTCTGGAGAATTATGCGAACTTCGGAGCGCCCGACGCTTTCAGCGGTCCCATCGTCCGCGGCGACGTCGATACCGTGAGGCACCATCTGCAATCGCTGCGCAGAGATCCGGTCGCACGGCAGGTTTACGTCGCGCTGGCGCAAGCGGCGCTCGCGTACCTGCCTGCGAAAAATAAATCTGCGATGAAAAAGGTACTGAAGGCTTTGCGCTGAGGGCAACGGGAGAAACTAGCGCGAGGTAAACAGGTGGCCCATCTTCTCTTTTTTTGTCTTCAGATATTCTTCGGCGTACTCGCTGGCCTCAACTTCGCAGGGAACGCGTTCCACAACTTCCACTCCTGCCCGCTCCAGGGCTTCCACCTTTTCCGGATTATTCGACAAAAGCCGTACGCGGGAAACGCCGAGCGCCTTCAGGATCGCTCCCGGCAACGCGAAGTCGCGCTGATCCGCTTTAAAGCCCAGCTGTTCGTTGGCCTCGACCGTATCCAGGCCCGTGTCCTGCAATTCATAGGCCTGCAGCTTTGCCATCAGGCCGATGCCGCGACCCTCCTGCTGCTCGTAGATCAGGATTCCCGCGCCCAGGTCGCGAATCATCCCCAACGCCATTTCAAGCTGCTGGCGGCAGTCGCACCGCAGCGAATGAAAAACGTCGCCGGTCAGGCATTGCGAATGGATGCGTACCAGCGGCGGCGCAGACTTCACATCGCCCATCACCAGGGCGACAGCTTCTTCCACGCGCCGGTTGCCATCCGAGCCGAATTCCGCTCGAAACCCATAGATCCGGAATTTGCCCCAGCGCGTAGGAAAGTCCGCGGATGCTACTTGCTGTACTGAATTTTCGCTCACACTCTGATTATAGCGGCTGGGCAGGGCAGTTCGAGTTCACTCGCGCCGAGCGTGAGCGGCACATTTATTTTCTTGGCGACCTTGGCGATACCTTTGCGTGCTTCGCGGTCAAGAGCTTTTAAAGCCTTTAACCGCCAAGGCCGCAAAGAAATTCCGCGAAGTTCGCGAAGAACGAAGAACAACGAGCGTTCCGAAACTGCACCGCTTCCATCAGCCTTTGGCGTGGAAGTGAAAGATAGCATCCTGCTTGGAAGGGATCGCTGTGCCGTTCTGCATGGCGGGTTGAAAATGCCAGTTGTTCAGTGCCTCCAGAACTCGCTGGTCGAGCTTCTGGCCCAGGCTTTCGAGCACGGTCTTGCGGATGATTTCTCCGCGCGCGTCGATCGTGATCTCAACCACGATCCGTCCCTCGCCCGCCGGCAGCTCCCACGGATACGCAACTGGATCGGCCGTCCTGATCGGCAGCGCCGGACGAATTTCATCCCCGTAGATCGGCCCGCCCGGCACCGTTCCGTAGGGATGGCCCGCATCCGCGCCGTGCCCCAGCTTCGAGAGCGTCGCGGTTTCAGAGCTGTCCTGCGTTTGCGACAGAATCTGCGGAGCAGCAATCCTCGCCCTCGCCAGCTTTGGCTTGAACGTTAATTTGTCATGGCCGAGCCGCTGGTGGCGATAGACCTGGGTCGCGCTCGCAGAAGAATTGGTCGCACTGTCGTCGGGGTTTCTGCTGGGGAAATAAATCTGTGTAAGCACTTTGCCATCGTGGCCGATCGCCACAGAGCTTGGCATCAACAAACGCGGCTCGGGCGGGTGCAGCAGCCAGGCGAACAACAGCGCATGAACAACCAGCGAGCCCGCAATCACGGGTCGCCGCCTGCTAAACCGCGGATTCAATTGCGAAAACACGGCAGATGCCTTGTCCTAGCTTAGACGCACCAAGGCGGATTTGGTCAAGCGGATTTTTGAATTCGGATTCCTTAGTGCCCCTGATTGCCCTTGGTGGTTTATTGAGCAGCCGTTGCCCAAGCGGGACCCGGTAGTTTTCGCTGTGCTGGTCGTTCTTCGCGAACTTTGCGGAATTTCTTAGCGGCCTTCGCGGTTAAAGGCTTTAAAAGCTCTTAACCCCGAAGCGCGCAAAGGCCTCGCGAAGGCCGCAAAGAAAAATAAGCTGCTTTAGCGCACGCTCTTCCCACGTACTCCCCCGCTTGGTGCGAATCCGCGAACGCTGCTAAAATAAAAACTCCAACCAGCAATTTCTTCTGTGGGGCTATAGCTCAGTTGGGAGAGCGCGTCGTTCGCAACGACGAGGCCGTCGGTTCGAGCCCGACTAGCTCCACCAAATCTTTCAATCACTTGCCGAATTGAACCGGCATTCAAACTCTGACAATCACGATTGCGGCCAATTTCCGCTTGCAGGCGGTTACGTGCATTCTAAGTAATGGTCAAGACAAGCGCGCTGCTGGTCCCACCGCTGGAGCAGCCCACGTCTCCAGAGTTCCCGCTCGGGGTGTTGACCGTCACACTGGCTGTACCAGGGGCGGTGATCACCGCGGCAGTGACCGTCACCTGCAACTGTGTACTGCTTGTGACTTGGGTGGTTAGCGCTGTCCCGTTGATGAGCACGACGGAAGACGAAACAAACTGACTGCCGTACACATTGAGAACGATGCCGGGCTGCACTTGAGCGAGCGTAATCGTGCTGGCAGAAAGGGAACCGATTTTCGGCGCTGGCCGGGCACTTCCGCATAGCGGATTAAGTGCGTTGCAACCCTGGAAGGCCAGCAATGCGAGCAGAGGCGCACTGAGCCGCCAGAAAGCACCGATTCGTTTCATGTGGGATCGTACCATCGGCTGGCCTAGATAGCGATGATCGTTCAGCCACCTCTATCCGAGCGCGTTGTGACTTTCCCGGTCGGCACTGCACTCGAATCGCTGTCGTAGCATCGCGGTTGCGCTCATCGAGTTGAGTCTGCGTCCTAAGACGGCGTGAATTCACCGCCTTTTAGTTTTTGACGCGTCTGCGCTACCATCGGTGTTCGCACTCAGAAGGGATCGACCATGCGCTGGTACCACTACATATCCTACTTTTTCGGGGGCGTATTCCTTGCCAACGTGCTGCCCCACCTCGGCAACGGAGTCTCGGGGCACGCCTTCCAGAGCCCCTTTGCGTCCCCGCCTGGGGTAGGCTTGTCCTCCTCGATGGTCAATGTACTATGGGGCCTGTTCAACCTGGCGGTCGGCTACCTGCTGGTCTGCCGTGTGGGCAGCTTTAATCTGCGCAAGATCCAGCACGCGCTCGTCCTCGGGGCGGGCATCCTCACCATGTCGCTGATGCTCGCCCGCTCATTCGCACGGTTCCACGGGGGAATGTGATCCAAGCTAATGGCGAAGCGTCAGTCGGCCTTCCGCCACGATCGATCGCGGTCGTATCCCTTCACTCCTGCTGCTACCTCAGCCGTCCGCGGGCCAAGATCTTTCTCGTAGACGATTCCATCCTGGTTGACGATAAAGGTCATCACCCCCGTGGACCGGTACTCGGCGGGATACGCCACAAACGCGAAGCCGCCGGTCATTTTGCCGTCGACAATGTAACTCTTGCCGCCCTTCTTTTGCCCGGTCAGAACATGGAAATAATAACCATGGAAGGGCTCGGCTTGCTGGTCCGCTGAATAGCCGTGAGCGGCAGCCCTTGCCACCATCGGCCCGATCGGACTTTCGCTCTCCTTCGAGCTGGCCTCCCAGTAAAGGCCGTTGTGTTTGCCGGGATCGCTGAAAATCTTTTGTGCATACTGGTTGGCGGTCTCGCCGTCATGCGGCTGCGCATAATATTCTTTCTGCGCATCGACCAATTCGCGGCATACCTGGATGACCGACAACTCATTGCGCCCAATCCTGCGATAGAGAATCTCCTGCTTTCCCGCGGGAGTGTCGAAGTACCACGTCGTTCCCTTATGAACGAGGGGAATCGGCGTGGGCCAGTTTTCTGCTCCGATATAGAGCGTGGTCTTGCCATCGGGTTCGATTACCAGGCGGTGCATTTGCCGATATTTCTTCACGAACTCGGCGCGATTGTTTTTGTCCTCAACCGAATCTCCGGAAGAGACAATATCCTTGGCATCGGGTCCAAGAATTTCCATCAACCCCGGCACATCCTCCCGGTGAACGGCCTTCACCAGCGCGTGGCTGGCCTCTTCCGCGGACGAAAACGTTTTCTGCCCGGCCTGCTGCGCCATCACGGGAACTGCCGACATTCCAACCGCGAGTATCGCTGCGCCACTCAGAGCGCCGGCAAGATTCAAACCGATCGTTTTCAAACTGCGCTGATTGTCGAACATAATTCGTATCTCCTTACGCTATGGTTGAGGCCCTGTTGAAACCTGCGATACCGAGCTGTCGAGGGTCGGTATCGCCCTCAATCAGCGGTGTCCGCCGCCTCCGCCATGCCCGCCGCCTCCTGCATGGCCGCCTCCGCCCCCATGTCCGCCGCCAAAGCTTGACTGTCCGCGTGAAGAAAAGCCTCGCGCGTCGCCGCCGCGAGAAACTCCGCCGAACGCGCCGCCCCGGCCCGCCGGAGCTGAGCGTTCTCCACCGAAGCCACGCTCTCCGCCTCCGCGCCCGCCCGCGTAGCCGCGCATGCTGCGATCTCCGCGACCATAAGCCGGGCCTCCGCGATAGCCTCCGTGGAAGTAAGCGTTGCGATCATAGAAAGAATGGCTGCGGAATTCATAAGGCCGGCCGCCATAGATTAATCCGCGATGGCCCCAATCAAAGCCCCATCCACGCCATCCCCACCCGAAGCCGAAAAACGGGCCAATTCCGAAGCCCACACCGAACGACAGGAACGGACCGCGCACTCCCCACCAGGGATAAAACCCCGGCCACAATCCCACCGGATATCCATAAATCAACTCGGGATCGTAGTCGGGAACGTAAACCACATCCGGATCGGCGGGCGCGATATCAATATCGTCACCTTGTTCCGTCACTGTCTGCTGCGGCGTGCTGTTAAGGTGGCCCGCGCCCTTGGCTTTCTGCCGCATGAATTGAATGGCGCTCATCACATCGGCCTGCTGGTTGTAGTTGGCATCACCCAGCTCCGACGTCCACGAAAGATCTTTATTCATGTTGGCCAGCACGGAAGGGAATTGGGTGAGCGCTTTTACGCTCGGATCCCAATCCTGCTTGTCGACCTCGGCCCCTAACACCTGCCCCTTTAAATTAGGGTTCGCTTCAATGAATCGCTCGGCCTCAACAATCTGTGTGGGATACGCCGAAGCCGCAAGAATTTGCGCGACCAGCGCATCCGGATACAGCGCGATCGGAGCCACCAGTTCCTGCAGTTGCTCTGGCGACAATTGTGCGTTCTGTGGCGGACCCGGCGGCGCCGGCTCAGCCTGATCCGGAGGAGGCGCGCCCTGATCCTGCGCAAGCAAAGGTGAAGCGCTAATGGCCAGAGCCGCCAGGCAAGCCGTTACACCGCTAAGAAATCTATTCCGAGAAAATTTTAATTTCATTCTTGATCCTCCTGCCGAGGTACTCACACGCCCGCACGCCGTTTTACTGTTGCTCACAATCAATCCTGTTTCTCCGTTTGTTTAGATGCCGATACTATCCAAAAGATAGGACCATAGTCACGCTGCTCCATGTGTATAGTGCAATGATATCTGTAAACTATTCTGTGGGAACGACTTAGCGTGGAGTGAAGGCCCGGGCCAGTGAACGATTACCTTATCTTGAGGTGAGGTTGTAAACATAGAAATCGCTTGCACGCCATAGTCATGGCAATGAGCGGGAAGAGTCCGAGAAAAGGAGCGCCACCAAATGGGTGAATGGAGAGGAGAAAATGGCAGATCAGCTGCCGCTTCTCACTCAACCTTCACCCTGTGACGCGCATCCCAGTTCGGCGTGCAGGGCGCTCGATATTCCTGGCGAATTTTTACCTGCGGGCAGCATCGCGGGTCATTCTCTTCGCGCCCTTGGCGAGACCTTTGCGCCCTTCGCGGTTAAGAGCTTTTGACCGCGAAGCCCGCAAAGAAATTCCGCAAAGTTCGCAAAGAACGACGACCTGCAACAGTGCTGGAATAATGTCCGCAACTGAGAGACAATATTCAGTTGCGCCGTTTTGAATATGCTGTATCGGCTCACGTTTTTCGATAGCAAAGATCTTTTTAATCCGCGGCTCAATCTACCGGAGAGACACTCATCCTCATGGCTACTACCATTATTGAAGTGGAAACAACTGCGAACGCCCATCGCCACACCAAGCTGCAGCAATGGGTCGAAGAAGTCGCCCAGATGTGCAAACCGGATCGCATCCACTGGTGCGACGGCTCAGAGGAAGAGCATCGCTCCCTGATCCAGTTGCTGGTTCTCAACGGCACCGCGATTCCCCTCGATCCTGTAAAAAGGCCGAACAGCTATCTGGTACGCTCCGATCCCGCCGATGTAGCCCGCGTAGAAGATCAAACTTTTATCTGTTCGCGAACCAGGGAAGATGCCGGCCCTACCAACAACTGGGAAGATCCGGCAAAGATGAAACAGAAACTCTCGGGGCTGTTTGCCGGCTGCATGGCTGGGCGGACCATGTTTGTCGTTCCCTACAGCATGGGTCCGATCGGTTCGCCGATCGCCAAGATCGGCGTCGAAATTACCGATTCACCTTACGTCGTGGTCAGCATACACATTATGGCGCGCGTGGGCAGCCACGTGCTCGATGTTCTTGGATCCGATGGCGAATTCGTCCGTGGCCTACATTCTATCGGCGCGCCCCTTGGCCCGAATCAGCCGAACAAGACCTGGAATTGCAACGCCGAGAATAAATGGATTTGCCACTTTCCTGAGACCCGCGAGATTTGGTCCTACGGCTCCGGCTACGGCGGCAACGCACTGCTGAACAAGAAATGTCATGCCCTACGCATCGCATCAGTCCAGGCCCGGGACGAAGGCTGGATGGCCGAGCACATGCTCATCCTGAAGCTCACCAGCCCGTCAGGCCAGGCGAAGTACATGACCGGTGCATTTCCTTCCGCCTGCGGCAAAACCAATTTGTCGATGCTGATTCCAACTCTTCCCGGCTGGAAGGTGGAAACCATCGGCGACGACATTGCATGGATGAAGTTCGGGTCCGATGGCCGCCTCTATGCCATCAACCCCGAGTATGGATTCTTCGGCGTCGCCCCCGGCACCAGCATGAAGTCCAATGCCAACGCCATGCGCATGGTCTCGCACGATTCCATCTTCACCAATTGCGCCATGACCTATGACGGCGACGTCTGGTGGGAGGGTATGACCGACGAGAAGCCGGCGAAAGTGGTCGATTGGCTGCGCCGCTCCTGGACGCCCGAAACCGGTCGTCCCGCCGCACATCCCAACGCCCGCTTTACCTCTGCGGCCAGCCAGTGTCCTGTGATCGCTCCCGAGTGGGAAGATCCCAAAGGCGTTCCCATCGATGCGATTCTCTTCGGCGGCCGCCGCGGCGGCATCGTTCCACTGGTCACCGAAGCCTTCAACTGGCAACACGGCACGTTCCTGGGAGCGACCGTCAGCAGCGAAACCACCGCCGCCATCACAGCCAAAGTCGGCACCCTGCGCCGCGACCCCATGGCCATGCTTCCGTTCTGCGGCTACAACATGGGCGACTACCTTGCCCACTGGCTCAAGATCGGCTCGCACGTCAATGCGAAATTGCCCAAGATTTTCTACGTCAACTGGTTCCGCCGCGACCAGAGCGGAAAATTCCTCTGGCCGGGCTACGGCGAGAACAGCCGCGTTTTGAAATGGATTTTCGAGCGCTGCGACGGCAAGGTTCACGCCAATGAAACACCCATCGGGCGCATTCCCGAAGTTGCCGACCTCGATACCAGCGGTCTTGATCTCAAGAGTTCTCAGGTTAACGAACTACTGAGCGTCGATATCGATGGCTGGCTGGCCGAAGTTCCCCTGATCGAAGAACACTTCGCCCGTTTCGGATCGCATCTTCCGGAAGGACTGAAGGCCGAAGTGAAGGGGCTGGAACAAAGGCTGCGGGCGGCGAAGAAGTGACGATCGGGTCTTAGGTCTTGGGTGTTAGGTCTTAGGCAATGCCTAAGATCCAAACAGAAGCGAACAGCTCAACTGTCAAACACCCAAGACCTAACATCTAAGACCCAACACCCAAGCCCCAACACCCAACCTGCACCCGCCCGCTATAATTTTCCCCGCACCCGCGCGCCGTTTTGATATAGTTCCCCACTATCATGGCGCGCTCCGCGACGAACGCAGCTCAACCGCCTCCCCCTGGGCCCGTTCCAGTGGCCTCGACGTCTCTCACCCGCAACCAAGTCCGCGGCTTCTGGGCCTCCTGGGGCGGCTGGACGCTCGATGGCATGGACTCCTTCGTCTACGCTCTCGTGCTCGTGCCCTCGTTGCGTGAACTGCTTCCGCGCTCTGGCATCGCCGCCACCAAAGCCAATATCGGCCAATACGGTGGACTGCTCTTCGCGCTGTTCCTCATCGGCTGGGGACTGGCATTCCTCTGGGGTCCGGTCGGCGATAAGTTCGGCCGTGTGCGCACCCTCATGATCACCATCGCGTGGTATTCGGTATTCACATTTCTCAGCGCCTTCGTGACCGGCATCTGGCAGTTGGCGATTCTTCGCCTGCTTGCCGGCATCGGCATCGGCGGCGAGTGGGCGATGGGCGGAACCTTCGTCGCCGAAGAGTGGCCGGAGAGCCGCCGTCGCATGGGCGCAGGCTTGATGCATACCGGATATTACGTCGGCATTTTTCTCGCCGCCCTGGCCAACTACGGCATCGGCAGTCACTACGGCTGGCGCGCCATGTTCATCGTCGGAGGAGTTCCCGCGCTGCTCCTGGCTTGGATTCGCCACGGCGTAGTCGAACCCGCCGCATGGAAAAAGAAAGTCAATGTGATGCGCTCGTGGGCAGTCTGGCGGCCGTTCGCCATTTTGTTTTCGCCGGAATGGCGACGCCGCACGATTATCAATGCCCTGTTGATGCTGGCTTCCATCTGCGGCCTCTGGGCAGGGACGGTATACGTTCCGGCAGCGATCACATCCCTCGCCGAAGCCAGCGGACGCGTCGGCCCGCAAGCCGCGCAACTCGCCTCCTGGGGCGTGATGCTGGTATCGTTCGCAACCATCCTCGGATGTCTTGCAATGCCGTGGCTGGCTGAGCGCATTGGTCGCCGCGGCGCGCTCAGTTTTTTCTTTACTCTGATGATGGTTTTTATCGCGCTTACCTTCGGCAAGGTTTTCTACCTCGGAGCGGCAGGGCTGCCTTGGATGTTCGTGTGCCTCTTCTTTCTCGGCCTGGGCGGAGCCAACTTCGCGGTGTACACGCTCTGGCTGCCTGAGCAATATCCCACCGAATGCCGCGCCAGCGCCTTCGCGTTTTCCACTTCCTTTGCGCGCTTCGGCGGTGCGGGAATCACATTTCTCGTGGGCAGCGGCGTCCGCCATTATGGCTCGCTGGGCAGGCCCGTGGCGCTTACGGCGATCGCGTTCGCGATTGGCTTAATGCTGATTCCGTTGGCCGCTGAGACTCGCGGCAAAGTGTTGCCCACATAACGACCGTCTCGAACTGACGCCCGGCGTAGTGTTAAATATCTCTTTTCGCCCGCTTACACGTGGGCGGTCCGTTCGCTACATCTCCCTGGTTAAAGTGCCTCCACGGTTCTGCCGATAAGAAACTCGTAAAGAAGGGCTGCAATCCACCCAACGCGTGTTCGCGAGAAGCGCGATCTATACGAGCGGAGCTGCACGACCCCAACCGAATAAGGAGTGCCGATGATCAACGCGCGCAACAGCCTGCATCAATCCTTCTGGATCGTTCTTATCTTTACAGCCGCAGCCCTGGCCCAGGCTCCGCCTGAGATCAAGGCCAAACTCGATGCGGAAATCAAGCAGTTGGCTTCGCTCAGCACCGACCCTGAAATCGTGAACGCGGTGAAGGCCCACAATGCCACGCCCGCCACCGCCGAAGCCTCGGACATGACCAATGACAAGTGGCGTAGCCTTTCGGTGCTTGATCCTTTTGTCCGCGCCACCGCCAAGGCCCCATTGTCGGAATATCTCAAAACCAAAAAGAAAGCGGACGAGACCATCGCCAAGATTTTCGTTTCCGGCGCCGACGGAATGAAAGTTGGCTTCGATGCCAAGACCGAACACTGGACTCACAAGGGCATGCCCAAGCATGAAGTGCCGATGACCGGAGAGACCTGGATTGGCACCGTAAAGGTGGATGATTCCACCGGCCAACCGCTCATTCAGGCGGGACTTCCCGTGCTCGACGATGGAAAGCCGATTGGATCAATCGTGGTTGGCTTGCGGGTGGACAAACTTCACTAGAGCGCGCATCCGAGTGGCTTAACTTTTATGAGAAATCAGGGGATAGCTCGCCGCATGGTCCTCGTGGTGGCTGCATCGCTGGCCGTAACTGTGGCCGCGGTTCTGGGCTTAGCGTATTTGCTTCGCGTTTCCACCGCCTCGGCCCAGAGCGTAGCCTCAGCCGCCCGCGAGCAGACGCAACACTCCTTCGAACTATTGGACCTTGCCGTAAAAGTTCAGGGAACCACGCAGAAACTGGTGCAGGAGAGTGACCCCGATGCGATGGAATCCTTAATCGCGCAGAACAAGTCGCTGGTAAAGGATGCGCAGCAAAAAGCCGATCAAGTTGCCGCCGGCGATAGCGGTGTGAAGGACGCATTCATGGCGCTGGTTAAGGCCAACCAGCAGGTCACCGATCTGGTACTCCAGGCCCGCAATGCCGAGTCCCATCAGGCCATCATCGAGAAATCAAATCCGGCATTTGAAGCTCTGCTAAGCGCCATCAATCAATATCAAAATCAAGTCGCAAAGAAATTGGCGGATGACGCTGCCGCGGTACAAGCTCGCACCGCCCGGATTGAGTCCACCATCTTGGCCCTGGTAGTCGCCGGCATTGTTCTGCTGACGGTCTCGGGACTGGCCCTGGTTCGCAGTGTTTCCAAAGCGCTCAAAAGCATGATCAGCATGGTGGAAGACCTCGCGCAGGGCGAGGGAGACCTGACCACGCGATTGGATACTGCCCGGCGCGACGAACTGGGTAAGTTGGGGAAAGAATTCAATTCATTCCTGGATAAAATTCATCACATTATTTCGCAAGTGGCCGGCACCGCTCATCAGGTGGCAAGCGCCAGTGAAGAGCTTTCCTCTTCCGCCACGCTGCAAGCCAAAGGCGCCGATACCCAAAAAGATCAGGTGACCCGCATCGCCACGGCCATGCAGGAAATGTCCACGACCGTTCAACAGGTCTCAGAGAACTGCCTGCGGGCCGCCGAAGCGTCAAGCCGGGCTGCGCAAACCGCCCGCGAAGGTGGAAGCGTCGTGACGCAAGCATTGACGCAGATGCACGCCATCGCCGAATCCGTTGGGGGTAGTGCGAAGGAGATGGGCGAACTGGGAAAAAGTTCGGAACATATCGGCCGCATCGCTTCGGTGATTGATGACATTGCCGACCAAACGAATCTTCTGGCCCTGAACGCCGCGATCGAGGCAGCGCGGGCGGGCGAGCAAGGCCGCGGCTTTGCCGTGGTGGCTGACGAAGTCCGCAAACTCGCCGAGCGCACCACCACAGCCACCAAAGAAATCGCCGAGATGATCAAAACCATTCAGAACGGAACCAGCGGAGCCGCCAAGGCCATGGAGAGCGCGAGCCTTCAGGTGGCTGAGGGTGTGGCTTCGACCGAGCGCGCCGGCGATTCGCTGCAACAGATCATTAAGATGTCGGAGCAGGTTGGCGCCATGATCGCGAACATCGCCACTGGCGCTACGCAACAATCTTCAGCGACCGCCGAAATCAATCGCAACATGGATCAAATCGCCAGTCAGGTAAAGGAATCGACCGTGGGTTCGCAGGAGTCCGCGAAAGCCTGCCAGGATCTCTCGAACCTGGCTTCAGATCTGCAAAGCTTGGTGGGCAGCTTCAAGCTGGAAGCGGGAAGCGAGAATCATCGCAACTCGGGGGAAGGTTCTCGGAAGTTTTCCAGTTCGCGTAAAAAAGAAGACTCTGCCGAGCCGCAAGAGAAATCCAAAGCATTCGCCGCTGCCGCGCGTTAAGCGCGCGCCCCGCTTACAACTGATCGCTTATAACTGATCGACCACCATCTCCTCGACGTCTTCAATGTGCCGCCGCATCGCGTCCTTGGCTGCCTCGGTGTCGTGGTTCTCAATGGCAGTCAGTATCCTCCGGTGACCGACCAGCGACCTCTCCGCCCGCCCTTTCACCTGCAACGAGCGCTCCCGCGTTTCGCGCAGCAGGTCCATCAGAATGTCGAGAACCTTAATCACCACGGTATTCCCAGACGCCAGCGCGACGTTGTAATGGAATTCAGTATCCTCGGCGACGGTCAATTCCCCGCGCCGCTGTTTGATCTCCTGCCGCCGCAGAATCTCTTCCATCTCGGCCAGTTCCTCGGCGGAAGCGTGCGTGGCCGCACGAGCGGCCAGCGGAGGCTCCAGCATCTTGCGAAAATCCAGCAGCTCGCTTACCAGTTCCTGCCTGCGTTTCAGCGCACTGGTAAAGGGATTCGTGAGGGAATCGGCGGCGACCGCGCGCACGATTGTTCCTGTTCCCTGGCGGGGTTCGACCAGCCCCATTAATTCGAGGCCGCGAATGGCGTCGCGAATGGAGCCGCGGCTCACATGCAACATCTCGGCCAATTCGCGCTCCGAGGGCAGTTTATCCCCCGGCTTCAGTTTGTTTAGGATCAGGCGCTCGATCTGTTTGGCGACTTCTTCGTAGACCTTGTTCCGCCGCACGACTTCGAAGTCGGATTTTATGCTGGTGGCCATTGGAATCTCCAAGTGGTCCGATAAACGTACCGGCTTGCGAAACGGAGTATACCCCGTTCTTGCGTCCACTGGCATCCTTTATTGTCGAAACGTCGGATCGGAAAATACGATTGGATGATTCGCGCCCGGAGAAGCGAGTTCAACCCCGAGCGATCTGCAGGCTGGATTTAAGCGGTTTGGCGATGCTTTGCGCCAGCAGCTTGGCGCAGCTGTATACCGCGCGCGATAGAGGCATGGGCAATCCGACGCGCTCGCCCACCTCAACCACAGCGCCTACCAGAGCTTCCAGTTCCATGGGCCGGCCAGCTTCCAGATCCTGCAGCATGGAGGTCTTGTGCTCGCCAACCTTTTCGGCTCCGGCAATCCGCTGGTCGATGGAAACCGGCAACTCCATGCCAAGCTTGTGGGCGACCGCTTCCACTTCCTGCATGATGCCGCGCACCACCGAACATACTCCCGGATCGCGCACCATCTGCACAATGGTGGCGCGAGTCAAGGCGCTGATCGGGTTCAAAGAAGCGTTGCCCAAAACCTTCACCCAAATCTCATGCCGCAAGCGGGCGGTGATGGGACAACGTAAGCCGGAAGCAATCAGCGCTTCGGCAATCTGGCGAACGCGTTCGGTGCGAGCGCCGTTCGGCTCACCCAGCGTGATGCGATTGCCTTCGATGTGTTGGATCACGCCCGGAGAAGAAATCTCGGTTGCAAAGTAAACGATCGAACCCACCACGCGCCGCGCCTCAATCGCCGACGAAACCACGCCGCCCGGGTCGACGCGCTCCAGGCGCAAGCCTTCCCACTCCCCGCCAAAGCCCTGAAAGTACCACCAGGGAATTCCATTCTGAGTGCTGACCACAGTAGTGTCCTGCCCAAGCACCGGCTTCAGATGAGGAGCCAGTTGCGGCAGCCCATGCGCTTTCACGCCGAGAAAAACCACATCCACCGGGCCGACATCATCGAGCGAACTCGCGATTTTCGGCCGCGCCGTGAAATCTCCCTCGGCGCTTTTTACCTGCACCCCATTCTGTTGCATGGCGAGCAGGTGCGGCCCGCGCGCGAAGAGCGTGACGTCGAATCCCGCCTGCGACATGCGCGCGCCAATGTAGGCGCCTATGGCGCCCGCCCCGGCAATCAGGAATTTCATAGCTCGGGATCCATCAACGCGGAAGCTACGGCGCGCCGGCGGATTTTCCCGGTCGCGGTGGTGGGAATCGCATCAACCAGATAAATCTTGGCCGGGCACTTGTATTCCGCCATAAATTCGCGACAGTGGTTGATCAGCTCAGTTTCGGTCGTGCCGTTCTTTTCGTGCAACACAATCGCCGCCGCCACCTCTTCGCCCAAAGTCGGATGCGTGCAACCAAACGTGACCGCCGCCGCGACCGCCGGATGCCGCAACAGAATTTCATCCACTTCGTGCGGCGCAATATTCTCTCCGCCACGGATGATGATGTCTTTAATCCGTCCGGTTAAATGCAGGTAGCAGTCGGAATCGAGATAGCCCTGGTCGCCGGTGCGGAACCATCCATCCACAAACGCGCGCGCATTCGCATCGGGATTATTTTCGTATCCGCGAAACACATTCGCGCCTTGGATCGCGATTTCTCCGCGCTGGTTGGTGGCCAAATGTTTGCCCTCTTTATCCATGATGCTGATGCGCAAGCCCGTGCCCACGCCCACCGAGCCCGGTTTGCGATGCCTGGGCGGCAGCGGATTCGACGTCATCTGGTGGGCCGCTTCCGTCATGCCATAAGCCTCGACGAAGGGCACGCCAAAAATTCCTTCGATCTTATGAATCAATTCGGCCGATAGCGGCGCGCTGCACGAGCGCAGAAAGCGCAGCGTTGCCGCCTCTACCGGTTTGCCGCGGCTTCGAGCCAGTAAAAGTTGGTGCATGGTGGGCACGCCCGAGTACCAGGTCACGCGATGCTCCGCCACAGTGCGCCAGAAAGAAAGCGCGTTGAACTTCGTTGGCACCACGACCGTTCCACCTGTGAGAAGCGTCGCCATGGTCGAACCGATCAGGCCGTGAATGTGAAACAGCGGCATGATGCACAGCGAGGTATCCTCTGCAGAGAGCGCGTAGCTGTTGGAAATATTGGCCGACGAAACCGCCAGATTAAAGTGCCGCAGCGGCACGCGCTTGGGTTTTCCAGTGCTGCCGCTGGTGTGCAGAATCAGCGCAATGTCATCCGCCTTCGGTTCCGTGGCGGTTTCTCCGCTCGGGGCGCCCACCAGCGAAACATGGCCTTTATCGCTCATCTCCACCGAAAATACCGGTATCTTGCGGTCCTTCGCGGCGGTGCGGACGAACTCTGCTCCCACCGGTGGACAAAGCAAAATCCGTGCATCCGTGTCGCCCAAAAAGAAGTGAAATTCCTCGTAAGGATAGGCAGGGTTCAAAGGCGCGGCCGTGCCTGCAATCGAGGCCGCCAGAAAGCTTACGATTGCCGGCAATCCGTTGGGTAGCGCAATCGCCACTGCATCCCCGCGCCGAATTCCGGCGGAGGCCAGCGCGTTCGCCATCTCCAATACCTGTTGCCGCAGCGAGTCGTACGTTACCCGGATACCAAGCTCGGGGACGATGATTGCCGTATGGCTATCGGCGAAATGCAAAACATCAAGAAGGGTCTGGACCGACTTCAGTGTCATTCGTTCTTGCCTCTGGCGCGGGACCTTGGATGTTTCGTCGGCTTCATCTGTTGTTCGTGAAAAAAGAATCGGTAGCCTGCACTCAGGCGCGAGCGTTGAAAGGGCGCGGCTTCCGCCGCGCCACAAACTTTCATAGTCTCATAATGGAAACGCTCTCAGCCCCGCCGGATCTAATATCCCTCGGCGCTTAACGCCTTCCGGAACTCCTTCAGGAAGAATGCCACATTCTCTTCCGTCGCCAGCGGGCCCATCACGCCGATTCGAAATACCTTGCCCGCCAGCGGCCCGAAGCCGCCCGCAATCTCAATCCCCGGCCCATCGAGCAACCGTTTGCGGACTTTGCCCTCATCCACTCCCGCAGGCACGCAAACCGTATTCAGCGTAGGAATCCGATTGGCTTCGGGAACGTGCATCTTCAATCCCATCGCCTCGATTCCCTTCACGAAGGCGCGACTACAGCGCAGGTGCCGCTCCCAGCGATTCTCAATCCCTTCGTCGGCAACCACCAGCAGCGCCTCGCGCAGCGCGTAGAACATAGAAATCGGCGCAGTGTGATGGTAGCGATGCGAAACTGTTGAGTAATCATGAATCAGTCTCAGGTCGAGATACCAACTGCGCGGCGGCGTCGTGCGCGCCCGCAAAAACTCCATCGCCCGCTGCGACATCGCCATGGGCGACAATCCCGGAGGGCAGCTCAGCCCCTTCTGCGTACAGCTGTAAGCGATGTCGATGCCGGTTTTGTCGAACTCAACCGGTAGCCCGCCCAGCGACGTGACGCAATCCCCAATTACCAGCGCGCCAACTTCATGCGCGGCGGCGCAGATCGCTCGTCCGGATTGTAGCGCTCCCGTTGAAGTCTCGGCATGCACATATCCAACGACCTGGGGCTTTTCTCGCCGGATGAAATCCCGCGCTTCATCATCGCTGTAAACTTCGCCCCAATTCTTTTCGAAGCGCACCACGTTGGCTCCGTTGCGCTTCGCCATTTCGGTCAGCCGGTCCGAAAAATACCCGTTGGCAAAGATCGCGATTTTGCTGCCGGCGTCTACGAAGTTGGCAATCGCTGCCTCCATCCCCGCGCTGCCCGTCCCAGAAATAACCAGGGTTGCGCCCTCTTCGGCTCCATAGGCCATTTTCACCAGTTGCTGCACATCGCTCATGACCTGAATAAAGTAGGCGTCGAGGTGTCCGACGATCGGCTTCGACAACGCTTCATAAACTCGCGGATGCACCATGGTTGGTCCCGGGCCAAATAGAAATCTCTGCGGCGGTTTCAGGGCAGGGAAGTGAAGTGCGGCTGGCTGTTCAATTGTGCTCATAATCCTCGTTTCGAATAGAAACTGTCTTAAATCTTACGGTAAAAATCCCAAAATCTCCCAGTGATTTTCCTTCGTATACCTTCGTGCCCTTGGTGGTCAAAAGATGCGCCTTTCCACCCGAGGCGCAGTTTGACAGTGAGCGCCACCCGCACGCCTGCCGTCAAATCAATTATTCCAATCCGTTCGATTGGTTTCTGTGATGGCCGTCACCTGCCCCGGCGCAAGCCCCTTCTCGGCCTCGATCTACACCGGCGAATGATGACCCTCAACGATCATCTCCTCCGCAATCCGCCGCGCTTCGGGCAGCGTAGCAGCCGCCTTGCGATCGATTTCCGCCGGCAAGTTCTTTTGAATTTTTGCTAGTTCTTCGTCAAACAATTTTGTAATCAATTCCAGAGTATGTTCGATCTCTTTTCCGTTGTCGTCCTTGACTTTGACCTTATGCCGAACGCGCTGCGCAATCATCAGCCGGTAAATGCGGTCGGTCGCCAGATCCTCCATGTAACCATCCAGCAGGCTTGCGCCCTTACCGTTTAGAACGCCATTGCGATAGCGGATCACAATGCGTACCGCGGCCCGTGTTCCATCCAACGTGATTGCTCCAACGCCTTTGGGACTTGGTCGCAGGTTGGGGTGCGCATTCGCCAGCTTTGGCCGCATCGCAATCTGATTGGGATAAGGAAATTGCTCAACCGCAATCTTGTTCTGGTCGGGATGCCCAGTCCACGCTCCGTCCATCAGGCAGTCGGCTTCATTTTTCTTATCCTGCTTCAGCGCCTTCATGGCGCGCTCATTCAATTCGGCATCGCTGCGGCTGGGAAAGAGCGCGGTCATCCCTCCAATCGCCAACGCGCCATGCTTGTGGCAAATCTCCGGCATCAGGGTGCGAAAGTTCTGGAAGAAAGCCACATCGTGCGGGATGGTATTGCGGTCTGGCAAAATCCAGTTCGGGTCTTCGAACATGAAATCGATCAGCGACGCCATGTAATCCCAGCGGCCCAGATTCAATCCCAAGCAGTGGTCGCGCAGATTGTATAGAAACTCCTCCATCTGATACGCGAGTGGGTGCGCTTCAACCAGCGCCATGCACTTGATGTAATTCGCGGGCAAGCCTTTTGCCTTGGCTAATGCCTGGAACAGATCGCGCCACCAGAAAGCTTCATCAGCGCTCTCGCTCTTTGGGATGTACACCGAAAAATTGTGCGGCAAAGTCGCCGGGTCGAGCTGATACCAGATCAGCGCCAGGTCGAACAGGGAAGCCGACATGATTTCATTCTTGATCACTCCGCCCTGGCTCACGTGCAAACCGCGCGGCCGCACCCAAGTCACGGTTTTCGTCCGCTGCACCGAAACTTTTTTCTTGCGCTTCTTGTCGTCGTAACTCAGTTCGTACTTGTATGCGGCAAGCGTGTTCTTGATCGCCAGCATTATGTGTTCCCAAATATTGGCCGTCGAATCCTCAATATCGATCATCACTGCCGGCGAACCCGAGTTCAGCAGCTTTACCGTCAGCTCGCCGTCGTCGGCCGGACCGGTCATCTGATTGCGCTGATCCGCGCACCACTCGGGCAATTCAATCTTCCAGTCGGTCGTGGTGGCCTCTGAAGGCAGCAGATAATCCGGCGCCTTGCCTCGGTGAGATGTCTCCAATCCCTTGGCCCGTTTCGCGATGATCTCCTGCTGCCGTGGAGTGAATTGCTTGTGCAGCGGCAGCAGGTAATCCATGAACCCCTTGGGCAGATCCTTTTGCGGATCGAGGGTGGCGGGCGCGTAGTTCATGTACTGCGAAGTGGCATTTTCCGTGTGCGTAGCCATAGCTTGCTTTTCCTTCACAACTGCGCCCGGAAGCCCGAAATTAGCCGGACATCCAGGAGCTGTACGACTGTGATTATCCTCGCAAAGTGGACCGACTTCAATGCGATTGTCATTCCGAGCAAGCGCTCTTCGCGCCGCGAGGAATCTGGGCGAGCCGCGCGAAGTGGCGCGTTCTTTGCGAAACGTAAATCGCGGGTTTGGCTCGCTTCCTTATCAAGATTTCCTAACCGCAAATAGCTTGGCCGAACTTGGATGCCGCTTCTCCCTATCGGGCTGTAAAGAAAAAATACGCACTCATAGCCAAGCCCAGGGTAATCACAAAGGCCCGCACGTGCCGTGGGTCGGCCTTCTGCGCATAATGCGCTCCAAACCAGCCTCCGGCCAGGGCGCCGGAAGTCATTACCAGGAAGATCGGCCATAAAACCGCCCCTGCCAGGATAAATGTGACTACAGCGGCGGCATTGATAACGGCGGCGAGCAAGGTTCGCATCGCGCCCATGGAGTTGATGTCGCGCATGCCAAGCGCGGTAAACATACCCAGCATGATGAAGCCGATGCCAGCACCAAAGTAGCCACCATAAATTGCGACTAATAATTCAACGAAAGAGCTGACGGCAATGGCGATCCACGAGAGAGAGTGAAGATCGTCGATCTGAGCGCTTCTGCCGGCGAGGGAACGCATGGAGTTGCCGAAGGCGAACAGCAACGTGCCAGAAAGAAGCAGCCACGGGATCAAATGCAGAAAGGTATGCTGCGGAGTCTTGAGCAGCAACAGGGCTCCGGCCCAGCCCCCGGCAACGCTGACCACGACCAGCGGGACGAGCAGCCGAGCCGGTGCATTCAGGCGCTTCAAGTACGCAACCGCGCTCGCAGCCAGACCCGGCCATAACGCAACCGTATTGGTTGCATTCGCGGGGACGGCGGGCACGCCCAGGAATAGCAGCGTTGGGAACGACACAAAGCTGCCGCCGCCAGCGACAGCGTTCAAAGTTCCCGCAATCGCGGCGGCGAAAAATAACAGGATGGCGTGAGTGAAGGGCAAGCTCAAGATTTATCAGAAAACCTTCTCGCGCGGAAATTACTATCACCGCCGTCATCCCGAAATCCCGCGTCCTGACCAGCGGGACGAGGGATCTCAGTCACGTACGCCGCCTCCGCGAGTTCACGAAATCAAGCTGATGTAATATTTTAGAGCGGGTTCATCGAAGGGCCGGATCACAGAATGTCTCCAGAGCAAGTCGAGTCAATCGCGCAAGAACTGAAATCCGCGTTCGAATCTGGCCAGATGGTTGAGGCTCAGCCTTCGGCGCGTCCCGGCTTCGATCTGAACGCGGCGTATGACGTCGAAGCGATGCTGAAGCGCTTCCGCGAATCCGCGGGCCATAAATCCGTCGGGCGCAAGGTCGGCTACGCCAACAAAGCCATGTGGCGCGTGCTCAAGCTTGAGACTCTGGTTTGGGGCCACATGTACGACGATACGGTTCATTTCGCCGATGGCAACTCGGCTACGTTGGCCGTCCCGCATCCTCGGTCTCTGAAAATCGAACCTGAAATCGTTTTTGGAATGAAGCAGACCAATGGCGAGGGCATGGACGCCGCGGGTGCACTGGCATCGGCAGAGTGGCTCGCGTTTGGATTCGAGATCATCGACTGCCCGTATCCCGATTGGAAGTTTCAGCCCAGTGATTTCGTCGCGTCATACGGCTTGCACGCCGCACTCGTGATCGGCGAAAAGAAGACTGTTCAGCCCGATCAAATCCCCACGCTGATCGAAGAACTCGCCCGCTTCAAAGTTCGCATGAAGAAGAATGGCGAATTCGTCGAAGAAGGTGCCGGCAAGAATTCGTTGAAGAGTCCCGCGCTATGCCTGGCGGAACTGGGCGCAGCCATCGCCAGGCGTTTTCCCTCCGAGCCGTTATCTGCGGGAGACATCGTAAGCTCAGGAACGCTCACCGCAGGCCATCTCACCACCAGCGGCGACGAATGGACCGCCGATGTCGAAGGTATCTCGCTTCCCTCCCTGACGCTGCGAATCACCTAGCGGAAAACGAATTACCCAGTTCCCTCTGTGTCCCCTGTGGTGAAGGTTTTAAGCTGGCTGCTAAAATTCCCTCATGGCCGCGGCACCGCACATCCCGGCTCTCGCCCGCACCATCTTCCACGTCGACATGGACGCCTTCTTCGTTTCGGTGGAAGAACTATACGATCCCTCGCTGAAGGGCAAACCGGTGGTTGTCGGCGGGCAAAGAGACGAACGTGGCGTAGTTTCGGCCGCTTCGTATGCGGCCAGAAAGTTCGGCGTGCATTCGGCCATGCCGCTGCGAACCGCTGCGAAGATGTGTCCGCAAGCAATATTTGTCGACGGCCATCCCGAGCGCTACCGCGAATGCTCCGAAAAAGTTTTCAAAGTTCTTTCCGCATTCTCGCCGCAAGTCGAGATGGCCTCGATCGACGAAGCCTACCTCGACATGACCGGCACCGCTCGCCTGCACGGCCCGCCCCTGCAAGCCGCACACAAATTACACGCACGCATGAAACAAGAAACCGGGCTGAATTGCTCCATCGGCATCGGCTCGTCGCGTCTGATCGCGAAAGTGTCTTCCGGACAGGCGAAGCCAAACGGCGTTCTCTGGATCGTTTCCGGCCAGGAAGCGAAGTTCCTCGCACCGCTCGATGTACGTGAGATTCCCGGCGTCGGCAAGGTCATGGAAAAGCACCTTCACGAAATTGGAATCAAGAAAGTTGGAGATCTTGCTCGCCTTGAAGAATCAGAACTCGAACAACGTTTCGGCAAATGGGGATTGGCCCTCGCGGGCAAGTCGCGCGGCGAAGATGCCGGAGGCTGGTTCGATAGCGAGGTCGGAGCCGACAGCGAAGCCAAATCCATCAGCCACGAGCACACTTACAACGAAGACACCGCGGACCTGACCCAGCTTGAGGCCACTCTAATGCGCCTCTGCGAAATGGTCGCGCGGCGCTTGCGGGAAGCGAGTCTGCACACTCGCACCATCCAGCTCAAGCTGCGCTACAAAGATTTCACCACCATCACTCGCGCACACACGCTACCTGCCCCCACGCAACTCGATGGCGAAATCTTCGCGCAGATACGTACGCTGTTCCGAAAGAACTGGAAGCAGGGAATGCAAGTACGCTTGCTGGGCGTGCAGGCATCGTCCTTCGAGCAGCAGCCCGAGCAAATCAATTTACTAGAAGGCGGCCGCCAGCAGCGCTGGAAAGACGCCCTGGCAGCGGCCGACCGCCTGCGCGATAAATTCGGGGAGTCGAGCGTGAAACTAGCCACCGGCATGCGCGGAAACTTCCGCGAACGTACGCATGAGAATCCGGCGGGGCTGCCGGGGAAGAAAAACAGTACCTAGTACTCAGTACCCAGTAAGCGCATTTGTCATGGCAAGCACCGAGTACTAGGTACCGAGTACTGCGCAGAACGCAGGCCGGGTATCCCGGAAGGTGATTCCGGATCCCGGCCTGCGTCTTATTGCAACTTGTTGTGAATGTATTCGACGGGCTAAAGCTAGTTGCCCGAAGGTGAATTGCTCGCCGATGTAGCAGGCGTGCTCGGCGTAGCGGATGCTCCCCACCGTGCCAGGCGCGGATAAAACGGCGTGACTTCAAACGGCATTTTGTCGCGCGCTGAAGTGATCGCGACCGGAGCCGTCTTCACCATCTCCGCCTTGTCGTCCCACGGGTTGATCTTGACGCGGCCGCCAAGAGGCAGCGCCGCGACCTGATCGAGCTTACTGTTGTCGAGAGCCGGACCTTGCGTCGAAAGCGCATTCAGCCGGCTGATGCTTCCATTTTGCGCCAGCGGATTGCCCAGGTGCGTAGTCAACAGCGCGTTGAGCTGCGGAGCGCGCGCCTGCAGCGCCTTCAAGAACAGTCCGACGTTATCGAGCTTCTGCGCATACGGCGAATTGTTGAGCAGTTCGATGGCTTTCTTGTCGGCTGCCGCTTCTTCTTCCGGGATATGTTTGAAACCCAGGTTGTTGTAAGTGGAGTCGTCGGAGAACAGCATACGGTCGTTGAACGCGTACTTGCTGCCCAGGTTGTGGCCGAGCACAATGTGCGCCAGCTCGTGTGAAAGTACGGCCGCCAAGCTGGCCTCGTCGGGCAGCACATCAATCAATCCGCGGCTGATGACGATGGTATTGCCTACACTGAAAGTTTCGAGCGGAGCCGTCAGCAGCACGCGCGTGCGCACCGGGCGCGGCAAGTCGATATTGTTGGTGACTTCAAGATTGTTTACGACAGTTTGCAGAATATGATCGACATCGCCTTCAGGCGCGAGCAATCCAGCCTGAGTAAGGCGCTCGATAACGTTGTCTTCTGCCTGCTGTTGCCATTGGCGCTCGGCCTGTAGCGGCGAGGCGTCCTGCACCGCAGAGCTTTCGTCCTTCACGCTGTCCACGCGGATCTGCGTGAGTTCGTCGTCCTTGCCATCTTTCTTCAGGTCGTAGCCCCAGATGCGGGTCTGCGCCTTGAATGCCATCTTGTTTTTCACGCCAGCGCTGAAGTCGCCTTCTTCGCTATAGATGTAGGCCGGTACCCAGTAGCCGGGAATCAGATTCAGCCGCCAGCTATCCATGTGGAAGAAGTAAGAATTCTTTGGAGCGGGTGCGTAGGTTCCGTTCAAGCGGACGATGTTATATTCCTGATCTTCCACCCACACGCGGCCCAGGAATCGGCCACGGCCGGAATCTTTCTTCGGCGTCACATCGAACACCAGGCAACGCACATCGCCCAGAAATTCGCGGCGAATGTAATGGAACTCATAGTGCGAGCGGTCAAAGTCGGTGCGGTCGGCGTAGACCATCCATGAAAAACCCATGGGCTGGTATTGCACTTTGAAGAGTTTGTTGAAGCCGCCCATCAGGCGCGTCTCCATGCCTTTGTCTTGTTCCTTCAAATAGTCTTTGCGATCGACAGTGGCGCCCATATCCATGCGCCCCAGAAAATAATGGTCGCCTCGGGGCACGGGGCCAAGCTGCGCATCGGCCGTCAGATCCTGCAAATAGGTTTCGACCACCGGGGTGCGCGTGGCCAGAGCTTTCATCAGATCGTGTTCTCGCTCGATGAAACGGTCCACCACCTGGTCCATGGTGACGGGCTGCGGCGAGGAAGACGCCACGGGCGCCGGAGCCGTTGACTGCTGGCCCTGCGCGGGCGCAGCCTGCGGCTGTTCCGCCGGAGACGCTGCCGGCTGTGCGGATGGAGCCTGTACCGGAGTTGCCGGCGCAGCACCATCCGGCGCAGGCGGAATCGTGCCCACGCTCAGATGTTGCGCGTCGGTCGGTAGCTGACCCGCTGCGGCGGCGTTCAAAGGTTGTGACTCCGCGGACTGTTGTGCGGCAGCGCTTACCGTTACCAGCAATGCCGCGGTGAACATCCATTTCCAGTTACGCATGGCTCTTGTCTCCAAGTTTCTTACCGCAAATGTCTCGAATTCGATTTCCGTCTAATACGCCAGCTGAAACGACACATGCACCACTGCCGTCGAATCGACCGGCTGTCCCATCCGTGCCGCAGGTTTAAAGCGCATCTTGTTCGCGGCGGCGATGGCGGCCTCATCCAGCCCATGTCCCAGGCCGCGCACTACGCGGTTCACATGCAGCGTGCCATTCGCGCCGAACATCACTTCCAGCAAAACTTCGCCTTCCAACTTCAAGCCCCGCGCTTCGTTGGTATAAACCGGCTGCGGCTTAAAGGTAATTTCCACGGGCGTGGTTGCAGGACCAGAATCCGCCTGCGCGATTTTCGGTCCCCCGTGTACCACCTGCTCGGTTCCGAATCCGCCGGTCGCAATCGAACCGCCGGCGCTCTTTTTCGTAGTGGCAACACCGTTGCCGAAATCTGCGCTCGCCACAGTGCCCTTGATTCCATTCGCCCCGCCCGATCCATTGCCTTGCCCCGGACCCACCGGCATATCAAAGCCGCCAGCCTGCGCCGCGTACAGCTTGGCGTTTGGTTTGCCCGTGCCTTTCAATCCATTTGGATCGCCAAACCCTCCGGTCTGAACTTTCTCGACCGCTGCGCTCACGGTTGGAGCAACCGAGCTGCCCCCGAAATCTCCGGTATGCAAGAGCTTTGGCTTTGCCGTGTCGGCCGTCATCCTCAACTGCGGAGCGGCAAACTGATTCATCACCACTTTGGGCGCCTCCACCGGCTCGGGAGCCACAACGTGGCGAACCTCATGCGGCATCACCAGCTTTGGAGCCTCAAACACCGGCGTCGGCGGCAGCACCTTCGCCTTCAGCGCCTTTACCTTGATAGGAGCGGGCTCCGGCTTCAGGGCAGGCAGCGGAATGAGCTCGGTTACCCGATACGCCTTCAACTGGAGCTTGTCGGGAAACACGATTCCCAGATTGACCAGCAGCAGCAGCAGCAGCACCATAAAGGCATAGCTGGTCGCCAGCGCGCGCCGGTCGATCTTGCGCTCGGGCAATATGCCGAGTTGAAAGCCCTGTTCAGACGTAGCCATGCATTAGCTCCAGGAGATCCAGGCCGAGGGAGCAGACCAGGATTGGAGTTTTCACATTACGGGAGAAGGGACAGGGGGTAAACGTGTCCACGGCTCTTGACCAAAAGTAACCATTTCGCAATGGTTACGAGAGGACGGACGGCCTCGGGATGCCTTTCGTCTTGATCTTGATCGTGCGGGTCGGACACTCCTGTCCGACGCCTTTGACTTTCGCTCACAGCCGGATAAGCCACAGCAAAAGGGTGAACGCCACGGATTCTTGGGCAATAATCAACAAAACCAGCAAAATTCTGCAAAAGACCAGCCATCCTCGGGCATAGAATCACAGGTACACGTCTTCAATCTCTGGTTCTCTGGAAGCCGGGGTACGTGAGAGGAGAACAAAATGAAATCTACGCAAAGCAAACCCAGCATCGTGTTCTGCCACGGCCTCTGGGCTGATGGCTCGTGCTTTAGCAAGCTGATCGGTCCCCTTCAGGCGCAGGGATATGAGTGCATCGCCGCCCAGTACGGCCTCAACACAACGGCAGAGGACGTCGCCGTAACCAAGGCAACGATCGGCCGGGTCAGCGGCCCCGTCATCCTCGTCGGCCACTCCTACGGCGGAACCGTCATCACCGGCGCGGGAGTTGACGATCGCGTTGCCGGCCTGGTTTACATCTGCGCGCTCGCTCCAGACGCCGATGAGACATCACAGACCCAGCTATCGAACTACCCGACAACGGACGTCTTCTCCCAAATCGAAGTCGTCGATGGACGCATCTGGCTGCGCCGCGAAGGCACCAAGTTTTTCTGCGGCGATCTTTCGGAGCAGGAGCAAAAGCTCGTTTGGGCGACTCAAGGCGTCCCCAAGCCCGACCTGTTCGGCGCGAAGGCCGGAGGAACTGCTTGGAAGACGAAGCCGAGCTGGTACATCGTCGGCAAGAAAGACCATACCGTGCCTCCCGATCTGGAGCGCGCCATGGCCAAGCGCATGGGCGCAACCATGTATGAGCTCGACAGCAGCCACGTCCCAATGCTCTCCCGCCCCGACGAAGTGCTCAATGTGATCCGTGACGCCGTAAAAGGGGTTCAGGGAGTCGCTTCCGCAGCCTAATCGGCTCGGTGCATCTTCGCAGTTCCAATCCGTAGCTGTTCGGTTGAATTGGGGTTTGCCGTTCGATTCAGCTGAACAGCTACAGGATGGCTTACTGAAGAGGTACGCCGCTCAGCCGTGTAACTCTTCTCGAACTCCGCGTCGCCAGCGAAACCACGCGAACACCGGCACGCCAGCCAGAATCACCAGCACTCCATAAAAAGAATTCGGCCAGTCTCCGCGGAACGTGTAGTAAAGAAGCACGCCCGCCGCGCCAATGAATAACGCAGGCACGAGCGGATAACCGAACATCCGATAAGGCCGCACCGCATCCGGCTCTCGCCAGCGAAACACGAACACCGTGCTGCCCGCGATCATGTAGAAAAGCCACTCCGCAAAAATAGCGAGTGAAAAAAGCTGGCGAAAATTTCCGCCCAGCAGAAGAAGCGCAATCGACATTGCCGCCTGCAGCACGATCGCAATCGACGGAGTATGAAACCGCGGATGTACCTCCGCCAGCGCCGAGAAAAAATATCCATCGCGAGCTACGGCATACGGCACTCGAGCGCCGCTCATGATCGTGCCGTTCAAAGTCACCAGCATCGAAATCGCCATGCCCGCTGAAACGAAGCCCGCGCCTATGCGCCCCATCACCAGCGCAACCGCATCCGACGCCGGACGCGGCGAAGCCGCAATCGCGCTCGCCGGCAACACGTACTGCACCGCGGCATTCACCAGCACATACAACACGCCGACCGTTGCCACGCCAGCAATCAGCGCAATCGGAATATTCCGCTCAGGCCTCTTCACCTCTCCGGCAACCATGTTCAGATCGTTCCATCCGTCATAAGCCCAGAGCGCTGCCACCAGCGCGGCCATGAAGCCGGCAATCCCGCCCTTGGCCCCCGTGAAGGTTGTCGCAAAGTTGCTCCAACCGCGTCCACTGGCAGACCCAGCTCCGCTGAAGCAAACAACTACGATGCCAAGAATGATCGCCACCTTCAACACGGTAAATATCAGCTGAAATTCCCCGGCCTTTTTTACGCCCAGATAGTTAAGAACCGAGATGAGGACGGCCGCAGCGATGGCGACAAGCTGACCCCAAGTAATGCCGAAAGGGACCGTAAACGCATTGCTGGAAAAAAAGTTGAAGACGGGGAACGTTCCCAGAATGCGCACCAGTCCGGTTGCCACCGTCGCGACAGATGCAGGCTTCGCAATGACGAACCACGTCCACGCATAGAGAAATCCGCCGAGCGGTCCGTACGCGTCGCGGACGTAAACATATTCGCCGCCCGCCTGCGGCTTCATCGCCCCCAGTTCGGCATAAGTGAGCGCGCCAAAAAAAGAGAGCAGCCCTCCGACCAGCCATGCCAGATAAACCAGCTTCGCCGAACCCACCGCCTGCATCATCTCAGCAGGAACTAAAAAAATTCCGCTGCCGATGATGGTTCCAACCACCACCGCCGACGCATGGCTGACGCCAAGATCGCGCGCCAGTTCAGGACGAATTGCAGTCTGCTTGATAGTTTCTGGCATCGGAGGAGTGTGCCAGTATACGCGAAGATCAAAAGCCTCTAACCGCCAAGAACGCCAAGGACTGCCGCAAAGCTCGCAAAGCAAATCGATGCTGCTCTTCTCTGCGCCCTTCGCGGCCTTTCTTAGCGAGCTTGGCGGTTAAAGGCTCTCGATTCGAAACTCGCAACCATCCGTTCGCCTTCCAGCGGCTCTCTGTAATTGTTCACCATCCGCCGGATGCCATCTTTGAGCAAAACCACATGAAAGTTAATCAGCAAACCCACCGAAATATTTAGAAGCCGCAAATGAGAGAGAAGTTGCGCCTCATCCACCGGATGCAATGCCTCTTTACACTTCAGTTCGACGGCAACCATGCCTTCAACCACCAAATCCGCACGAAAGCCACAATCCAGCTTGACCGATTCATAAATCAAAGGTACAGCCTTCTCCCGCTCGACGCGTAGTCCGCGGTTTCCAATCTCGTAAGCCAGACAAGCCTCATACGCCGATTCCAAAAGCCCCGGCCCCAACCTGCGATGAATCTTAATCGCCTCCCCAATGATCTCCTGAGTAAGGTCTCCACGCCCCATAAAGACTCCGCTACTGCTTTTCTCCGCGAACTTGGCGGCCTTTCTTAGCGCACTTAGCGGTTAAAAGCTTTTATGATTCCAGCGAAAAAGCTCTTAATCGCTAAGCTCGCCAAGAACTTCCGCAAAGTTCGCAGAGAAAAGCTTACTCCGGAGTTGCGAGACTCAGACCGTATCCGACAATAAAAGTCACCGCCGTTCCCAGAATGACCCACCAAGTCCACGGCAGATGTATCCGCCATAAGTACAATTCCGTGCAAAATCCAAACAGCATTCCCACCATCGCGCCACGTTGTGTTGCCCTCCGCGTTAGTACGCCCAGCAGAAAAACTCCGAGCAGCGCCCCATACGCCACCGACGCAATCTGCAACCCAACCTCAACCACGCGTCCCGCCTTGTGCAACGAGAGCACCGCCAGCGCAAACAGCAACAACGCCCACACAAAAGTCGCGACGCGAGAAAGCCGCATTTGGCTTTGCTCGTCCGCCCGCGGACGCAGATAAACATAAAAATCCATAATCGAGCTTGACGACAGCGAATTCAGCGCCGCGCTCAAATTCGACATCGCCGCCGCCAGAACCGCTGCAATCAGCAGCCCGGAAATTCCGTGCGGCATCCGGCTGACAATAAACGTCGGATAGATGCGATCGGATTTTCCAAATACTCCCGAAGGCACGCGATAATACGCCCACAGCATCACGCCCACCATCAGGAACAACGCAAACTGAAACAGAATCGCGACCCCGCTCGAAATCAGCGCCAGCGCAGACTGCTTCTGTCCACTCGCCGCCAGCAGCCTCTGCACGAACAGTTGATCGGTGCCGTGGCTCGCCGTAGTAAACGCCGCTCCGCCGATCACTCCCGCCCAGAACGTATAAGGAATCCAAAGGCTAGGTGTGAAGTCGAACACTCGCAGCTTTCCCGCACTCGCCGCCGCGGCATGAATCGCTGTCCACCCTCCCGGCACCAAATGCAGAATAGTCACCAGGCCCACCAGAGTTCCGCCCACATAAATCACCGTCTGCACTACGTCGGTCCAAATCACCGCAGCCAGTCCGCCTTCAAACGTATAAGCCAGAGTCAAAATCGTGATAATCGCTATCGACGCGACCTCGCCTGTGCCCAGCGCAATCGAGACCACGATCGACACCGCATACACTCTTACTCCTTCGGCAGCTGCGCGCGTCAGCAGAAATAATCCCGCAGTCAGCGATCGCAACCCGCGCCCAAAGCGGAGTTCGATCAGTTCGTAAGCGGTGTAAAGATCGCCGCGAAAATAATGCGGCAGCAAGACGAAGGCGATAATAATTCGCCCCACCACATATCCCATCACTACCTGCAGAAATGTCAGATTCGTATCGTAGGCAAGCCCTGGGATGCTGATAATCGTCAGCGTGCTGGTCTCGGCCGCGACAATGGACAGCGCAATCGCCCACCACGGAATATCACGCCCGGCAAGAAAATAATCGCGCAGCGACCGATGCCGCTTGCGAAAGCGCAGTCCGAACAACGTAATACCGACCAGATACAGGGCGATTATTGCGAGATCGAGTTTATCGAGGCCCATTCGTTGTGCCGGATCGTTTCTCTACACAACTTTTCGCGCCACAATCTGCGCCGGATTGTACGGCTCTGACGAACACGCCACCAACCACAACAAAGTTGTCCCATCATTCCGCACCGCGTGCGAGCACTCGGGGGAAACCAGCAAGAGCACGGCGCCCGCGCCGTCGAAGCTTTTGCGCTGGATCGGAGCACCCTCGCCTTCATCCCAATGCAGCGACCACGCCGCACCCGGCAGCAAAATAATCGCTTCGCGTTTCTCTAGATGATAGTGATTGCCACGCACCGCCCCCGGCGCGCTGGAAGCCAGGTGTATGTCCTTAACATCGCCGAGGAACGCAAGAGCCTGCGGGGGAGTGAAACTGAAGCCGCGTGCATCACCGGAATTCGCCAGTTCCAGAATCTGCATCTTCATAAGTGAGCCTTCAATTATGGCGGCAATTACAAGCCAGCGCGAGTGAGTGTTTATGGACATGCTTCCCCATCCCCTGAAGGCACTCGATCGAGCCGCCCGGCTGCGGCGGATATCTCTGTGATAGAACTAACCCGTGGCGTACTACCTGGGCATTGATGGCGGCGGAAGCAAGACGACCTGCGCCGTGGGGGACGAAACGTCGCCGCTGGCCTCTGTAAACACGGGCCCCAGCAACATTACCCGCGTTGGAGAAACGCGCGCGCGCGAATCTCTACACCACGCCATCCGCGAGGCCTGCGCCGCTGCGGAAATCGCTCTCGGCCAAATTCAGCGAGCCTGCATCGGCGTCGCCGGCGCCGGACGCGAAGAAGTCGCGGCTGCCGTGCGAAAAATTGTCGCCGAAGTGATTCCCGGCGAGATTCAAGTCGTCGGGGATACCGTCACTTCACTGCAAGCCGCCTTCAGCGCGGGGCCTGGTGTGATCGTAATAGCGGGGACCGGTTCGATCGCCTACGGCCGCAACTCGCGGGGACAAACAGCTCGCGCGGGAGGCTGGGGCTTCGCGGTTTCCGACGAAGGTTCCGCGCACTGGATTGGCCGCACCCTGATTCACGATCTTATGCGCGCGATCGACCAGCGTCCCGACGGCGCAAATGACGTGCAAGGGATGAGCAACGCTTTTCCGCTCCTGCGCGAAATCCAGGCCGCGTGGAATCTTCATTCCCCGGAGGAGTTTGTTCGGGCGGCAAACTCCCACCCCGACTTCGCGGCCTTGTTTCCCTTGATCGTCGCCGCCGATGCAGACGAAATAACTTCAACCGTTTTATCCCGGGCGGGCAACGAACTCGCACAGCTCGCCGCTATCGTAACTCGGCGCCTCTTTGCAAATGAAATTTCGGACGAGGCCCTCGTGCACGTGGCGATGATCGGCGGCGTCTTTCGCCATTCGCAAATTGTGCGGGAATCTTTTCACCGCGAGCTTCAGAAGCTTGATCCGCGGATCGAGGTAAAGCCAGAAATTGTGGAGCCCGTCCTGGGCGCATTGCAGATGGCGAGGAGCGTCGGCCAAAGCACCCCAAGGTAATCTACCCCGCCTGTTTCGATGCCGGTAACATCACAGCATCGTTCCATGATCGATATCCTGCAATCGATTTGCGAGTGGCCGGTGTTCGAGAAGCCGTGGAAGCCGGTCTCCAAGCCCGCGCTTGTGGCCTGGCTCGTTTTTTATATCGGCTTTATGTTTTATGCATTCAATGCTCACGGCGGATTTCTTTTCATCGACATGGCTAACCTTGTCGTTCATGAAGGCGGCCACAATCTTTTTATGTGGTTCGGCCCGACCATGCACCTCTGGGGAGGCACGCTGCTGCAATGGCTGGTGCCATTTCTTCTGGCCGCATATTTTTTCAACCAGCGCGAGACCGCCGGCTTCGTCTTCTGCCTTTTCTTTTTCTTCGAGAACTGGCTCTATACCGCAACTTACATGGCGGATGCTCGAGCGCAGGTATTGCCTCTGGTTACGACGGGCAACGCTGAATTCGCCGAACACGATTTCTTTCGAATCTTCTCGGACCTCGGGGTACTCAACTACGACACAACGATTGCTGCAGTAGTTCGCCTGCTGGGATGGTGCGGAATGATCGCGGTTGTGATCTGGTTTGCGCGCCAAAAAACGGGCAACGTTTCAGCGCTTCAAGCGTCCGATGAAGAGGATGCCAGGTTTCAGGAGTTTCTTTCGAAGCGATCCAATCCGCAGTAGAGTTAGGCCCCCCGCGAGCTTTCTGGGTTGCTGGGTGGGGATGACGGGGCCGTCGAACCATCAGCGCGGGCAACCTCTTTCGCATTGTCCAGGTTCGCTTGCATTCTTTGCCTGCAGTGCCTACAATGTATGCATGCAATACACTATCCGCCAAATCCCCCGTAGGTTGGACGAAGCCCTCCGCAGGACCGCCCGTGAGCGAGGCAAGAGCCTGAACGAGGTAGCGATTGAAGCCCTCGCCCGGGGCGCTGGCGTCACTGGGGAACGTGACCGGCAGCGCGATCTCGCCGACATCGCTGGCACCTGGCGCAAAGATCCCGCTTTCGATAGCGCTCTCGCCGCGCAGCACACCATCGATGAAGAGATGTGGCGGTGAGGCTGGCGCTTGACACCAACCGCTATACCGACCTTTGCCGCGGCACTTCGTCAGTTGTCGAAACGGTCGAACTCGCCGATGAAGTCTGGCTGCCCTTCATCGTGCTTGGAGAATTGCGCGCCGGATTCGCGGTAGGCAGCCAGGGCCCGCGCAACGAGGCTGTCCTGCGCCGCTTTCTGCTGAAGCCCGGCGTTGGTGTGCTCTATGCCGACGAACAAACCACGCACCATTATGGTGCCGTTTACCGCCAACTGCGCAAACAAGGCACTCCGATCCCGACCAACGATATGTGGACCGCGGCCCTCGTTCTTCAGCATTCACTCGTCCTGTGTGCCCGCGATGCACGTTTTGACGCGCTGCCGCAGTTGCCGCGGGCGTAGCGCTCTACCTCCGAAAATAGCTACTGATCGCCTCCGCCTGCACCCGTGTCACCACCGCCGATAGCGCCGCCGGATCAGCCTGCTTCACCGCCTGCAAGCTGCCAAAGTGTTCCAGCAGTCGCCGCGTTGTGCTCTCGCCCACACCCGGAATCTCAAGAAGCTCAGTCGAGCGGTCGCGCATCTGGCGGCGTTTGCGATGGAAGGTTACGGCGAAGCGGTGTGCTTCGTCGCGAATCAGTTGAATCAGGTGCAGGACCGGCGAATGATGATCGAGCGCGATCGGGTCTTTCTCCTGTCCGTAGACATAGAGAATCTCTTCGCGCTTGGCGATCGCCGCCAGCGGCTGGTTGATGATCTCAAGTTCGTCCAGCGCTTTGGCAGCGGCATGCAGTTGTCCCAGGCCGCCATCGATCAGCACAAGGCTCGGCATCGGCTTTTCTTCCTGTTGCACGCGCTTGTAGCGGCGTCCAACCACCTCGCGCATCGAGGCGAAATCGTCCACGCCCTCAACCGTCCGCACGATAAATTTCCGATAATCGGATTTCTTCATCTTGCCGTCTTCCCACACCACCATCGAGGCCACAGTCTCCGCTCCCTGAATGTGCGAGATGTCGAAGCACTCAATGCGCTTCGGCAAATCCGGCAGGCTCATCACTTCCTGCAACTCTTCCTGAATCGCTCTCGCGTTGGGTTTAAGGATGCGGAACCGCTGATCATAAGACTGCTTGGCGTTGGTGCCAGCCAGGTCAATCAGAGCCCGTTTATCCCCGCGCTGCGGCACAAGAATATGAACTCGCGCAGTGCGGGCCCCCTCGCCCGCAATCTGCTCGGAGAGCAAGTCTTCCAAAGTCTCGCGATCTTCGAAATTAACGGGAACGTATAAATTGCGCGGTACGTACGGCTGGCCGATGTAGAGCTGCTTGAGCAGGGCAGAGAAGAACTCGCCGGGATGAAAATCCGTGCTTGACTTTGCTTTGTCATCCAAATTTGCGTTGTCATCCTGAGGCCCGCGTTCTTTGCGGGCCGAAGGACCTATGAATTCCTCGCCGTCCGCGGTGCCGCCGGCGAAATGCACAGGTCCTTCGCTCCGCTCAGGATGACAAACCGAAGAGCTAGAATCCTCCACAGCGCTGCCGAACTCCGGCAAATCCTCCCAGAAGAATTCCCTGCGATCGACCACCCTTCCGCCGCGCATGTGAAACAAATTCACCGCCAGCATGCCGTTCTCATAGTGATACCCGAACACATCGGCATCGTCGCCTTCGGCGGAGGCAATGCGCTGCCGCTCCTGCAACTGCTCCACGGTCGAAATTAAATCGCGATAGCGGGCTGCGCGTTCATATTCTTCGGCCGCCGCAGCCTGTTCCATGCGGGCGTGCAGAGAGCGACTCAAATCCGTTGGCCGCCCTTCCAAAAACATCTTCACATCGCGCACCGCTTCCTGATACGCCTCGGGCGTCGTCAACTCTTTCACGCACGGCCCCAGGCAGCGTTTGATGTAGTACTGAAGGCAGGGGCGCGGATGAAACCTCGTCAAGTCGACCTTGCACGACGGAATCAGAAAATTCCGGTGGATCAGATCGACGATTCGATAGGCCAGGTTCGCAGGAAAGTACGGTCCGTAGTAGCAACTGCCGTCCTTGCGCAGCCGCCGCGTTACGTAAACTCGCGGCCAGCGCTCACCCAGCGTGAGCTTCACATACGGATAAGTCTTGTCGTCGCGCAGCAGAATATTAAACCGAGGCTTGCGCTGCTTGATGAGGTTGTTTTCCAGCGCCAGCGCCTCTTTGTTGTTGGCGACGACGATGTAATCCACATCGACCGCTTCGCGCACCAGCGTGCCGGTCTTAGAATCTTCCCACCGGCCCTCGTGGAAATAGCTCGCCACTCGGCTGCGCAGGTTCTTGGCCTTGCCCACATAAATCACCTCGCCCTCGGCGTTCTTGTACAAATACACGCCCGGTTCGGTGGGGATGGTGCGAATTTTCTGAAGAAGGTCCACAGGAAGAATGGTTCATTCTATTCGATGATTAGGGAGTGTATTGGAAGCAGAGTCCTACAGTTCGGCTCTGCCTGGGCGTTCGCTATACCGTATAAAATTTCCCTCCGGAATGTGGGCTTTGCGTTGTCCGGACGCGCCAAAACTGCCGCGATTGTTCGGGCTTCCTCTGCAACTGCTTGAAGGGTATATACTTACGGGTGGGAAGGGACTGTATTGCGAACTGGCATGTCCCGTGCAAAAGTTAAAGATGGGATTTGTGGGCTTTCCGCTTTCCCAGAGTTTGTGGTTTCTCAAATTTTGTGCGCCGCGGGGATTGATCCGACAGCGCCGAGACAAGAATTTAAGGAGCTCTTTCAACTATGAACCGCACTTCGTTAACACTTCTCCTGGCTCTCAGCGTGGCAGCCACCGTAGGCTGCACCACCAAGAATTACGTCAAGCAACAGACCACGCCGCTGATCAACAAGACCAACGAACTCGACGACATGACGGCGAAGAACAGCAAAGACATTAAAGATGTCGATGCCCGTGCCCAAGCCGGAATTCAGGCCGTAAACGCCAAGACCGCCGATGTCGAACAGAAGGCCCAGGCCGCCGGGCAGTCCGCAGCTTCGGCGCAGCAACTAGCCGACACCGCCAACAGCCGCGTGGGTGTCCTCACCAACACCGTCGCGAATCTGGACAACTATCGCCCCGTCGCTGAGACCTCGGTAAAGTTTGGCTTTAACAAAGACAACCTCACCTCCAAGGCCAAGGAAGCGCTCGACCAGTTGGCAGGAACCATTGCCAGCACCAAGGGCTACATCATCGCACTTGAGGGCAGCACTGATTCCGTCGGCTCCGCCGAGTACAACTATGATCTCAGCCAGCGCCGAGCCAACGCTGTGATCCAGTACCTGGCTGCCAAGTACAACGTGCCCGCCCACAAGATTTACGTGATCGGATTGGGTAAGGACAAGCCAGTGGAATCGAACAAGACGAGCACGGGCCGCGCCGATAATCGCCGCGTCGATGTTCGCCTTATGACCAACACGGTTGGCGATACCACCCCGACTACGCCAGCGACGACGGGCCAGAATAATCCCTCGTCGATGTAACTAAAAGTTTTCCTCCCCTCCCCGGAGGACTTCGTCAACAGGCCGCTCGAACTTTTGAGCGGCCTGTTTTTTTTGCGCTGGATCTTTTTTCGCGGAAGGAACCCGGATTCCCTTCGTGTCCCTTTGTGGTTGAGCCAGCAATGCTTCTTTTCCCCGGACCCGTACGCGCGTAAAATATAGCCATGCGTGGAAGGTTGTTAGTACCAGTCTTGATCGCGGCCGCGGCAACCGCCTGGGCACAGCCGGGAAGCGCTCCGGATTCCTCTCCGTCAAAGCCACCACAGGCAGCTTCGCCCCAGTCGAATTCCTCCGAACAGAATTCTGCACCAAAGCCCGCAACCTCACCTTCGCAGACAGCTCCGAGCGCGGGTCACACTCTTCCTAACGGAATGTCGGATGATCTTACGTTCCCTGAGTCCGATCCGCCCGCGCGCCCGGCCTCGTCCACAGCTTCGCATTTGGCTCCCCCGCGTTCCGATCGCGTATGGGTCGACGAGTTAGGTTCGGCGAAAGGCGAGAGCTCCAGCAAAGACACGCAAGTGGATCTGAGCCCGCCAGCGGACGATTCGAAGTTGCATCCTGAGAGCTCAACGGCAGTTGCCAATGCGGAAGCCGAAGCCCTGTCTCCCGGCGGAATCAACGAACTCCACGCATGGGATCCGCATCGCGCCGCGAAGGATGTCGAGGTGGGGGATTTCTATTTTAAGCGTAAAAATTATCGCGCCGCCGAAGAGCGCTATCGCGATGCCCTGCGCTTCAAAGATAGCGATGCGGTCGCGACCATTCGGCTGGCCGTTTGCCTGGAAAAACTTGCAATCTTCGACGATGCGCGCTCCGAATATGAGAGCTACCTGCGCATCCTTCCGCATGGTCCGCAAGCCTCAGAGGCGCAAAAAGCGATCGACCGCTTGAAAGCCGAAACCGGCGCGCCGAGGGCGCAGAAGTAAAGTCTGATTCAAGAAGGCCTGCGGGATCGAGTGCTCCGCTTTTGCGTGGCGCCCTCATCCTTCGAAGCTTGCGCGTCATTTTTATCCTCGCCGGCAGCCACCTGGCTCCGCGTAGCCTCTCCAAGAATCAAGCCGGAAGGCCATTTCGGTCCCGACCGTGGCTTAACTTTCCTGCGGTCGGCATCGCAAACAATCGCTTCCAGCGCGTCCAGGCAAGCATGAACCATTTGCGTGCGCAATGGTCCCTTCGCTCCTCCTCGAATCATTAACATCGCCGTCCCGTGCATCAGCGACCACAGCGAGAGCATCAGACGCGTAGTTTTTCGCGGAGGGCTTCCGAGTCGTTGTGCGAGCCGTATCCGCATCAGGTTGAAAGAAGGCCAGGGTTCGTGCAGAGAGGGAGGCTTGGCGAACCCGTCGAAAAGAACTTCGTAGGCATGCGGATTTTCCAGCGCGTAAAGCAGGTATCGCTCACAGGCCTGGCTCAGCGACTGGGTGCGGGTCAGCGCGGCAAACAGTTCCATCCGGGTTTGTAGCCGGACGGCGCGAAGAATTTCATCACGGTCGCGATAGCGCTCATAAATGGTGGGCGTGGTGGTGCCCGCTGCCTTGGCCACGCCGCGCATGGTCAGAGCTTTTCCTCCGCCCCTCGACCACAGCCGGCATGCGGCGTCAAGAATGCGTTGTTCCAGTTGAGGATCTGCGTGTCTGGGCAAGGTCGCGCCTCCGTTGCTTTAGTTTCACTGCCTGGCCCAATTTCTTTGACTGCGTATAACTAACATCGTACAATGGATACGAATCGTAGCTCATGAGAACCGGATCGTCCATCCGAACTGTATCGCAAAGCCCGCAGCCCTCCCCAAAAACTGGCGATGCCGGCGGACGATCCGGTTCGCCGTCGAACTCCAGGAGTTGTGGATGTTGAAGGGGGAATCGAGGTTGGCGACAGAAGCCGGTCGTTTGCTCGCCGACCTCCGCGCCGCCAAAGTGGAACTCCTAAGTGCGCAATGCGCCGCCGACCGGCTTCGCCTCCAGTATTCAGTCCCAGATATCGTTTCTCACGGCGAATCCCAAACCTTGAAAGCCGCGATCGCCTCCGCCAACGCTCTGTGCCGTTTTTTTTCCGCCATAGAAGAACAGATGAAGCGCAGCGGCCGGAAGTAACGCCCTGGCGTTGCCTGCCGCAGACCCTCCGCTTCTCCGCCCTCCCAGCCCGCAACCTTATTTCTCCACCCTGATAAATGCCCCTGTGGACGCGTTAATTGCGACCGTCAGTTTGGCGGAGTCGCGGGAATCGCCGTAGATCACATGCCAGATCAGTTCGTTGGTATTGTGGTTCCAATCGCAGATGTAGATAACGGGCGTTGCCGGAGTTTTTTCCAGCAACTTGTCTCCCCCATGTTTCTGGGCCTCGGTGAAGGCCTGATCCGAATCCACTTTCAGGAAAGCCACATCAAAAATTTGCGTGGACGCATTGCTCGGATTGTAGGTGTCTTCATTGCCCGGCGAAACTCCCCGCGACGGCGCATCGGGCGCGTTACTGCCCGACCAGATAAAAGGTTTCACGCCCCGTCGCGACGCAGAGGCAAAACTCGCCTGCCAGATCGCCGATTTGCCGTCCTGCCCGTTCGCATCGCTGGTGGGCGTAGACTCGATGCGGAAGGGTTTTACATCGGCCGCGTAGTTGCGCGCCGCTATAAAAACCTTCTGAAAAGCCGCCCGCCCGGTCAACAGTTCGGGACCTTTCGCCTCGGGCTTGGCCTCAGGTTGCTTGGGCGTGTTGGAATCGCAGCCGGCCAGCAAGGTGAGAAGAACTATTCCCGCAAGCAAGCCGGCCATAGCGGTGGCGCGCCGCGCTCGCGAAGCCGTTTTCCCCGACTCCAAGCCTGCGATGACGGAACCGGTAACGGGCACAGAGTCCCGCAAATTCATAGCGTCCTTCCTGTTATAACTGGAATTATTTATGATCGCGCAACATTTTACCTGATGCACCCGGAAACGCGAGAGTAATGGCATGGATTCCTCTTTAATAAAATTATCCCAAGCTCTGGAAGCTTCAGTAAGCGGTATGACCCACGAACAACTGCTGTGGCATCCCGCCGGAAAGTGGTGCTCCGCCGAAATACTGGAGCACCTATACCTTTCTTATACGGGAACGATCAAGGGATTTGGTAAGGTCGCACAGGCCGGCCGTTCGCTTGCGACCACCGCGAGCATTAAGCAGCGTTACCAAACATTATTCGTGCTGACTTTTAACTACCTTCCCACGGGAAGAACCGCGCCTGCTTCCACCCAGCCGAAGGGGTTGCCGCTGGAAGAAGTGCGGAACATGGTCAGCACGAGGATTGAAGAGATGGATGCGGCCATTGAACAATGCGCCGAGCGCTTCGGACGAAGCAACAAACTGCTCGACCATCCGATCCTCGGTCCTTTCACCGCTTCGCAGTGGAGAAAGTTCCACCTGATTCACGGCCTGCATCACCAGAAGCAAATTCTCCGCCTGCGCGAAAGCCTTGCCGACGCGTGAAGCAAGGCCTCTCGCTTCCGGCTATTTGCACGTCGAAATCTTGAAGTGCGCAATTCGCGTGTACCAGTTGACCGTCGTGCCGCTCTGGTTCTGCGGAAAATATTCGTTCGTATACCAGAAGGTGCAGTCATCCACCGGGTCAACCGTCATGCTGGTATAGCTTCCCCATTTCCAGTCGCTCTCGTCGTCCGCCGCGCCTGCGAGAATCACCATCTCGTTGGGCTTGTTCGCCGCGCGCAGGTTCCAGGTAGCGGCTCGAATCCCGGGATGAATCGCGCTGCTTGATACGCTATAGCCCGCTAACGCATTGCCGCTATGGTCTTGCGCAATGCTGGGCACAAAACGAAACGTAGTGCTATCGAAGCTCAGGTTTCCATCCTGATACAGAGCCGGCCTGGTGCCGCGCAACTCATACCACCGGATCCCCGTCTGCTGCGTGGCGCTCACTTGCACGGTATGGCTTACCAGCCATGATTGGTAGCTCCCAAAGTTGCGGTACGCAAACCGGGGCATAAACCGGTCGCCGACGGAATCGATGTGCTGTCCCGTGGCTCCGGTTGAAGGCTCGGGCACGCAAACCGTCTGCGTTACCTGCAGAGGGTTGTAGCAACCCGGCGTGTAAGGGGCTTCGGGCAATGTGCTCTGCGTGAAGGTCGAATTCTTGGGCGTGGTCCAATCCACATGAAACGCCCATAGATTAAAGCTGTCGGATGTGGTGGTTTTCTTGTCGTTCGGCGGATTTTCAATGCTTACGAAATATTCGACGGTTCCCGCCGGCGGGGCAACCGTTCCATCGATATCGGCCGGAATCAGGCTGTGCCCCAGGTACAACGATCCCGTCACCGGGTTTGGATTCTCAAAACACTGCTGCGTCCGGGGCGCGGCTCCGGTCAGCATATTCGCGCGGTCAAGCGCACAAACCACCACCCCAACTTCCTGATAGTTATTGTTGAGGTCATTGAGGTCGAAGGTCAAATAATATCCATCCGCCCATGTGCCCAACTTTGGCCAGTCCGGAAACCAGAAATTTCCCTCGGTATTTTTCCCCATGATCGGGTCGAGCGCAATCTCATAGGCGTACCACGAGAGCGTCGAGGACGAAAGATCGTCGGTATTCGAAACCGCAATGCAATAGTAGTAGTTGTTCGGAATCGACGTATGCGCCCCAATCACCCAGCGCGACGCCAGCCGGTCGAACAAAATTTCTCCGTCTCCTGTGATCTCAGAGCAGTTGGAAAGCCCCGCATTGGTAAAGGGCGCGCTGAACAGTTGCGGCGTTGCCCACACCGCTGTGTACGGAGAAACCTTGCTGTACGCCTGGTAATAAGTGTTGACGTATTCCATGAACTGCTTCGTGCCCACCGCGCCCGATGGATCAATGTCGTAACCTGGAGAAGTCAGTTGCGAAGCCGTGATGCCTTTGAAAGATGCGCCGCTGATGGTGGGCGGCGCTTTCTGAGCATGAGTCATGCCGGCAACCATGCAAAACGTAAACAAAAAAATGCGAAGCTTCATGTTCAACTCCCAAGATAATTCGGATCAAAAGAGACGCTGCGGCGCGAACGCGAAGAGGAGTAATGAAGTCTAGCATCGTCACGCGCCTACAGGTTAGAGGCCAAAGTCTCTCGAGGTTGGGATCGAAAATAAAAAAGCGCCGGGTACTCCGGCGCTCTTCACAGCGGTAAATCCAGATTATTCGGTCATCGACGCGGGAACCCCTGCCTTGCGTGCCTGGTCCTGCAGGTCGTTCAGTTTTTCCTTTAATTCGTCCAGAGCTTTTTGCTTATCGGCAATCTTCTGCTTAAAATCCGCATCTTCTTTATCCCAGGCAGCGGCGTTGCGCATGCGGTTGCCCGCGTCGGCGTAGATGGCAGCGGCGCGAAGTTGGTACTCGCGCTGCGTGACGTCGAGTTCCCGGCTGGTCATGTCAATCTGATCTTTCTCCCCGGAAATCTTCCCCTGCCATCCCTTCCACTCTGTCTGTTTTCTCGCCTGTTCATCATCGATAGGCTTGGCGACAGCCTTCGCATCGACGGCTTTCTCGGCCGGAGCCTTCGAATCCGGGGACGACGATTTGTCGCTTACGCCCGACGAGTCCGCATCCACCGCCGGCGCCGGGCCAACCACCGAAAGCTTATTGTCCTTCGGCAAGTTATCGTTGTCATACACCTTGGGCTTCGCTGCCGTGCTTGGATCTTTATGCACCTTGCGGGCATAGTCGCCAAGCGAAGGCGAGGGCTGATCCTGGCTTTGCGCCGCCGCCAGGGAAGCTGCGAATGCCGCCAAGATGACGATTGCTAACCCAAGCATTGTGTGCTTCATATGATTCATAGAGTTATCCTTTACTTGCAGTCGCTCAGCCGCCCACAACGGCATGTTTCGCCGCCAACAATCCTCCAATTTGCTTATCGAGCCGCGCAGCCTCGCTGGCAATATCGGCACCGATCTGGAGCACCGTCTCCGCATCCTGATTTCGCTCCAGCCGCTTGGCAAAACCCGCGATGGTAGCCAACGACGTTCGCAACTCCAACGCCATCTCGGCGGAAACTTCTTCCTGCAACCGCTGCTGATCATGAATGTGTTCCAGTTCGCTGCGGTCATTGATCATGCAAGCTACCCCGAGCAGAGCGCCATCGACCCCCGGCACCGGCGAAACCGTAACCGCGATGCGTAACTTCTTTCCGCTCGGCGCTGCATAGTCGGATTCAACCTGCCGGCACTTGCTGCCTTCGCGCAATACCGCCAGTACCTCGGAACTCAGCGTCAGCGAGGATGTAGACCTTGCCGCGCACACTTCGGCGCCGCGAAAAATGTCTTCCGCGCTCATCCCCGAAGGCGACTGGAACCCTAATATTTCTTTCGCCGAACGGTTCGCTTGTTTCACTAGTCCGCTGCCATCGAAGACCAGTACCCCTAACGTCAGGTTTGACAACACGGCCTGGCTGAAGTTCTCCGTGGTTCGCGCCCTGCGCTGCTCTACCTGGTTCTGCACCTGTAGTTCATGCTTCTGCTGCTTCAGTTGTTGGATGACGGTGTTGTAAACGTGCAAGGGCAGAGCTTCGAGACTGGCTGGGATGTCCGGGCCCAGATCCGCCTCCTCAGAGATCTTTTTTCGCAGGCCGCGAATAAACATGATGAAAAACACAAAGGCCGCAGCCGTAACAAAGAACACCAGCACGGCGCGCAAAAGCATCGGATTGCCGAGGATGTTTACCACCACAGCCTCCCGTACCAGCTCAAAAACTGGTTGCCCGCGAACAGCGCGAGCAGCGCCATGCTTCCCAGAAACACTCCGAAGGGCATCTGGTAATGCCGATACACCATTTGCGCCGACTGCCAGCCGCGCTGGCGCGCCTGCGCCCGGGCCAGGCGCCGCGCGAAACGATGGGTGCGCTTCATCCAGACCATCAGCACGGTGGCGATGCCAAACAACGATCCCGTCAACGACGCTGCAAAAATCGTGAAAATCGTCAGCTTGATGCCCAAAAACGCGCCCACCATCGCCATAAGCTTTACATCGCCAAAGCCCATGCCTTCGGCGCCGCGCCAGCGCAGGTAAACCGCGCCCGCGCCATAAATAAACGAAGCGCCCACCGCTGCGCCCAGCAGAGAGTCAACGAACGAAAACAGGCTCATCGAGAACAACGAACTCACCGGCAGTTGCACCACGCCGGGCAGAAACTCCGAGGCCACATCACGCACCGGAACCAGCAAGCTGAAGATCAAACCCAAGGCTAGTCCGGGAAGCGTCATCGCATCCGGTAGCAGCTTGGTTTCTGCATCGGTAAAGATCAGCCCCAACAACAGAAATCCGAACACGCAATATTTCAGAGTCGCCAGCGTAAACCCGCCGTAAGCGTAACAGCCCAGAAATAGCCCGGCAGTCAGCAACTCGATCAACAGGTAACGCGGCGAAATTGGGACCTGGCATTGCCGGCAACGGCCCCGCAACAGGAGCCAGCTGATCACCGGCAAATTGTCGTAGAAGGCAATCGGCTGCTTGCACCCCGGACAAGCCGAACGCGGCTTCACCGTCGACAGACCCAGCGGCAGCCGGTAAATACACACATTCAAATAGCTGCCGAAAGCCAGCCCGAGAAAAAAAATCGCGAATGCGTAAACAGGATCCACAATGTCTCTTGGTGCTCCAAAGAAGCGCGTATACGCGTGCCTTCCTCTAGAACGCAGGAACTGCTCTGTCTTGAGTGGATTATAAGGCGACGAGGGATGCCGGGCTAAGGTACTGAAGTCACTGTCCCATGGGCCGATGGGCGATGAGATAAAGAACAGGGATGTCCTGCGTGAACCTTAGTGCCCTTAGTGGTTGAATATAACTAAATCGGAGTGAGTACGCACATCTGATCGTTTCCGAGATAAACCTTGTTCGGTAGCCGCATTCGCCGCCCCCGCGGCTCGCAGACGATGGACGCACAAATATAATGCCTGTTTCCACCTCTATCGCCTCGTTCAGAAGTCGGAACAGAAGTGGGGATCAAAACAGCAGGAATGAGAAGACGTTTCTTGCTGGATACCGAAGAAGCGGCGCCTTTGACCAACGCATCTGCCTAGTGGATAAACTTGTAATCCACAATCGTCGCAGCCAGAAGTCCGGGGGTTGATTCTGAATCCTCGTCCTTCTCGTGCTTTGCCTTTTTGTCCGGCTCCATCTGATCTTTCGAACGGATCACGCGCCCCTGGCAAAGCACATTCCGGTTTTTCTGCCCCGAAATTTCCTCCGGCATCTCGAAAACCATTTCAATCAAGGCATTCACCGGCAGTTGCTGCGGACCGCGAAACAGCAATCCCGTCTGGCTCAGGTTTTCAATGGCGCCTTCAAACCACGCGCTGGTGCTGTTCACCCGGTAGCGCAGTGCCACATCAAGCTTCAACCGCCGCGCGCGCGGAGTCCACGACGGCCGCTTCTCCCGGGTATGAGTGCGCCGTACCGTTTCCGGCTTGGCGTGCTCCACCCGCTGCGTACGCCGCATGGTGGCCCAGTCGTACTTGTATTCGGCAGCGCACAACAAACAGACCTGGTAATACTCGCCGTCAGCCCCGCGGCGGGGCCAGGAAAACTCGTGGGAACAACGCCCGAGCATAAGAACATCCATGATTTTCTGCGGCATGATGGTTACTTCCAGACCTTGGGAGCGCTGGAATGCCTCATGATCTCGCGAAGAAGGCATCTTGGGAAGGTTACTTTCGTGTCGGTCAATCTCCAGTTTAGGTATGATCGCGGCATGGAAAATGCCTCCCCGCCCACCTTGACCGCCTTCATTCTCGCCGGCGGCAAGAGTACGCGCATGGGTGCTGACAAGGCCTTTATCGAATACCAAGGCCGCACACTTCTGGCTCGCGCCCTCGATCTCGCTCGGTCCGTCACTCCCGATGTGCGCATCGTCGGCAGCCGCGAAAAGTTCGCCTCTTTCGCCTCGGTGATCACCCCGGTCATCGAAGATATCTTCCGTGATTGCGGTCCGCTCGCCGGCATTCACGCGGCTTTGCTGGCTTCGCCCAGCGAACTGAATCTGATGCTCGCCGTCGACACGCCTTTCATCTCTTCCGAGTTCTTGCGCTTTCTCATATCCCGGGCGCGCTCCGATCGCGAAGCAATCGTGACGCTCCCCAGCTTCGCCGGGCGCGCACAACCTCTCTGCGCCATCTACCGCCAGGAATTCGCCACAGCCGCCGAGAGCGCCTTGCTCGCTGGGAGATATAAAATCGGCCGCCTGTTTGACGACGTGCCAACCCTGCGGATCGAAGACAGTGAACTGCGCGCCGCGGGATTCGATCCCGCCATCTTCCGCAACCTGAACACTCCCGAAGAATTAGCAGCCGAGAAGGGGAGCGCCTGATCGAGTAGGCTTGGGCGCACTCGGTTTTCCTTAGTGAACCTTCGTGCCCTTCGTGGTTAACAAATATGATTAACTAATATAGTTGACCAATACAAATGCCCGACACTCCGCCACGTCCCTACATCGAATTCCGCGAAGTCTCCAAAGCCTTCGGCGATAAGCCTGTCCTCGATCGTGTGAGCTTTCAGGTCGATGCCAGCGAGACCGTCTGCATTCTCGGGCGCAGCGGCGTCGGCAAATCCGTCTCTCTGCAAATTCTTATGGGCTTCCTGAAAGCCGACTCCGGCCAAGTCATCGTCGCCGGCCAGGACGTGACCGATTTCTCGGAGCCGCAAATGGAGGCCATCCGCAAGAAAGTCACCATGGTCTTCCAGAACGGCGCCCTCTTCGATTCGTTAACGGTCGGAGAAAACGTCGCCTTCCCCCTGCGCGAAACCAGCGATCTGAACGAAGAACAAATTTATGAAATCGTCGGCGGCCTGCTCAGAATGGTCGGCGTGGAGGAGATGCGCGACCTTCTCCCTTCCGATCTTTCGACGGGAATGAAGCGCTCTGTAGCGATAGCTCGCGCCCTGGCCGCGCGCCCCGAATGCGTTCTTTACGACGAACCCACAACCATGGTCGACCCCTTGATGGCGCAACTCCTCGGCGATCTCATCAAGCGCCTCAAGATTCAGCTGAACCTCACCAGCATCGTGGTCACCCACGACATGCGCCTCGCCAAAAAGCTAGCCGACCGCGTGGTCTTTCTCCACGAAGGCAAGGCGATTTTCTTCGGCACATCCGCCCAAATGGAACAATCCACCGAACCCATCGTCCAGGAATTCCTCGAGCTCGACGAACTGAAGATCGGCTGTTAGCGCGCGAAAGGCTAGTTGTGCTTTTCTCAGCGCCCTTCGCGGCCTTTCTCAGCGCCCTTGGCGGTTAAAAGCTTTTGTGTGCAACCGAGTGCGCGGGGGCTCGCTACGTCGCCCGCTCCCGCCACCCGCTGCAAACCCGCACCGGCAGCCGCGGATACTTCGCAAAACCAGGATCGCTGAACGACAGGCTGCACTGCAGAAAAGTCGAGCCCTTGTCCGACGTGATCAATCGCGCATGCACGCAACTGGCGCATAGCCCCAGCTTCAATTCGCGCACATTCGAATCCTCGTTCCCCACTAGAATCCCTGCCTCACCAACTCTTCCACAGTCAACGAACTTTCGCCCGCTTCGCGCTTCATCATCTTCTCCACATATTTCGCAATCAGATCGGCTTCAAGATTCACCGGGTCGCCAGCTTTGAGTGATTTGAGGTTCGTCATCTCCACTGTGTGCGGAATGATGGCCACAGTACAAATCCTTCCTTCGATCTTCGCCACCGTCAGGCTGATGCCCTCGATGCAAATCGAGCCCTTGTGAACCGTGTATTTCTCAATTTCGCGCGGTAACTCCACGCGCAGAAGAAAGTTTCCCGAGTCGGCAATGCGCTCAAGTGCAATCAGCTCGCCGACTCCATCCGCGTGCCCTTGCACAATGTGCCCGCCAAAGCGCCCGTCAGCCTTCATCGGCAACTCCAGGTTTACCAGAGCCCCATCGTGCATGCGCGAAAACGAAGTTCGCACCCAGGTTTCAGGCGCGAGATCGGCGCAGAACGATCCAGGTCTTATATCAAGCGCGGTCAGGCATACGCCGCTCACTGCAACGCTGTCGCCGGTCTTTAACTCGTTCGGCGCATTCTTGGCCGTAATCGTGACACGGCGATTCTCGCCGCGCTGTTCGATGCGGGCGACACCTCCTACTTCCTCAATGATGCCGGTGAACATGAAACACCTCAGAGTTACGGAAATTGATTAGCAGAACAAAGCACAAAACAGGTGAAACGAAACTCGTAATTCTGGTCGAGCCGTCAAACCTGATAGGGATCGCGCAAATAACCTTCGACTGCGAAGTCATCGCCGAAACGATGCAATTGAATCTGTTCGAGCTGCCGATCCATCTCGCGAAATTGCCCGCCGCCAGCGAAAGGAACCGCGTTCCCCGCGGCCATGATCTTGGGGGCGTAATACAAAAACAGTTTATCGACAACGCCGGCGGATAGCGCCATGCCATTCACAGCAGATCCGCCCTCGATCATGAGGCTTGTCATCTCGCGCCGCCCAAGTTCCTGGAGAATTACGTGAATGTCTGGGCGTCCATTCGCATCCGCTGCGACCTGTTCGACATTGATGCCGCGTGCTTCCAGTGCGCGCTTTTTCCCATCGTCAACCGAAGAACAGAACACGAGAACATCTCCCTGGGATGCGCTTTGCGCAATTCGTGATTCGATAGGTATACGCAGACGGGTATCGAGCACGACTCGCAATAGCCGCCGCCGCCGCTTACAGCCGCTGCGATCGGTGAGCAAAGGATCATCCGCGAGAATCGTTCCTACTCCCACCAGGATCGCATCACTTTGATGGCGTTGAAGCTGCACATTGGCGCGCGCCGCTTTGCCCGTAATCCATCCCCCAGCTGGAATTCCAGGAGTCTCACGCGATCCCTCGCCGGAAGGAGGAGCAATTTTCCCGTCCAGCGTCATCGCCGCCTTGAGCGTAACCAGCGGAATGCCGTGAAGAATGTAGCTTGCGAAAGCCTCGTTGATCCGCCGCGCCTCCGCTTCGAGCCCCCCAACGTCCACGGCAATGCCGGCAGCGCGTAGCCGCTCAAAACCACGTCCGCTAACTTTGGGATTCGGGTCCGCCATAGACGCTGCCACGCGCCGGATCCCAGCCGCGATCAGAGCGTCGGTGCACGGCGGCGTTCGTCCGTGATGCGAATGCGGCTCGAGATTGATGTAGAGTGTGCCGCCCCACGCCTTCTCTCCGGCATGTTCCAGCGCCCTTACCTCGGCGTGCTTCACGCCTTCATAAGTGTAGGTTCCAGTTCCCACGATGTTGCCTTGCGCATCGACAATGACAGCTCCGACGTGCGGATTGGGCGAAGCGAGCCCAACGCCCTGGCGAGCCAGGTCGAGCGCGCGGCGCAGAAACTGCTCGTCGTTGGAAGGATCAGACATTCAGAATTTCGGGGACGAAAGCACACGGCGAAGATTGAAACTGATTCTCTCGAACCTGAATTCCTATTCGAACAGCGAATCCACAAACTCTCTCGGATCGAAGGGCAGCAGATCTCCAACTTTCTCGCCCACGCCAACGAATCGCACCGGCAATCCCAGTTCGCGCGAGATGGCGACCACTACGCCGCCCTTGGCCGTGCCGTCGAGCTTGGTGAGAACGATGCCGGTCACGCCCGCCGACTCGGTGAACAAACGTGCCTGTTGCAATCCGTTTTGGCCCGTGGTCGCATCCATCACCAGAAGAGTTTCGTGCGGCGCGCCGGGAATAATCCGCTGCGCGGTGCGGCGCATTTTTTCCAATTCCGACATCAGGCTGCTCTTGGTGTGCAGCCGCCCCGCGGTGTCGACGATCACATAATCGACCTTCCGGGCGCTGGCCGCCTGCAACGCATCGAATAGCACGGCCGCCGGGTCACCGCCAGGTTTCGTCTTAATCACTTCGGTGCCCGTTCGCTGTCCCCAGATTTCGAGTTGATCGATGGCAGCCGCGCGAAAAGTATCGGCGGCGCAAAGCAGAACGTTCTTTCCTTGCGAACGAAACACCTGTGATAGTTTCCCAATGGTAGTCGTTTTGCCTGTGCCATTTACGCCGACCACCAGGATGACTTCGGGCGTCCCATCCACTTTTTGCACCGGGCGCGTATTCGCCGCATTCAATATTGCCAGCAGTTCTTCTTTCAGCAGCCGCTTTAACTCGGCAACGTCTTTGATCTGCTTCCGGTCCGCTTTGTCGCGCAACTTGCCCAACACTTCCTGCGTGGTAGTCGAGCCTAAATCTGCGCCGATCAGAGTAGCTTCAAGGTCGTCCAGCGTATTGCTATCGATTTCCTTGCCAAAGGCGACAACTTCCTCGATGCGCTCCGCCAGGTTCTCGCGCGTGCGCGTGACCGCCTGCTTCATGCGCTCAAACAGGCCAGTCTTCTTTTCTTCGGTGCTACCAAACAGAGTTTGAATCATGAGTGCGCCGGACAGTTGATTATAGCGGTGTCATGCGATCGGGCGTAGGGGCCATGCAGGTGCCGCTCGATGCCCGTCGTTCTCCGCGACCTTTGCGGAATCTCTTTGCGGCCTCAGCGGTCAAAAGCTTTAAGGTTTTTAGTGGTAAAAAACGGGTACGGCTCCGCCTGCGCGCGTCCAATAAATCGCGCCACTCTCGATATCGGCAAAACGAAGCAAGGATTAGACGCGGGTTCTCTCAAGGGTAGCGACCGCCTCGGGAGCGGCGGGCGAAGCCAAGGCCGAGGACGCCGCCGTAGTGACCGTCGCAGTCGCTGCTGCCACGCCGCCCGCAGGCTCCGCTGGCGCCGTCGCCGCCGGCCGCCGAATCGCAATGCGCTGGATGCGAATTTCCCCCCGCCCATACACCGCCATCAACGAGGCTACCGCAACCGGATCCAGCCGCTTTCCGGCCAGGTTCTGGATAATCTTCAAGGCTTCTTCCGGAGTATGCGCGTGCTGATAAGGTCGGTTCGTGGTCAACGCATCGAAAGTATCGGCCACAGCGATGACGCGCGCCAGCAGCGGAATCTGTTCGCCTTGAAGTCCGTAAGGGTAGCCGCGCCCGTCGAGCGCTTCATGATGCAATTCGATTCCAGGCAGCATCTCCGCAAGCTGCGTGACCGGACGCAGTATGTTCGCGCCCTTCGTAGTATGAGTCTTCATGACCTCGAACTCTTCGGCGGTGAGCGCGCCGGGTTTCTTCAGAATGCGGTCTTCAATGCCAATTTTTCCCACGTCATGCAGTTGCGCTGAAATCTGAAGCGTCTCCAGAAACGTCGCGTCCAGATTAAGCTCTTTGCCGATCAACAGGGAATAGCGCGTGACCCGGTCAGAGTGGCCGCGCGTGTAAGGATCTTTTTCGTCGACCGCTCCGGCCAGCATTTGAATCGATCCCAAAAATAGCGCCCGGTTTTCTTCCGCCGCCCGCTTGAGATCTTCGACGAAATGTTCCAGCTCCTCCGACATAGTATTGAAAGTCTCCGCCAGTTCGCCGATTTCAGTACGGCTGCGCAAGTGGACGCGCTGTGAAAAATCCCCCCGCGCCAGAGCCCGGCCGGATTCAGTCAGAACCTGCAACGGATTCGTAATCCTGCGCGCCGCAAAAATGCTCACGCCTATGCTTAACAACACGGCGAGCAGCGCCAGAAGGCGCGCCGTGCGCTGCATCTCGTAGACTCCGCGATAGGCTTCGTATTGCGGCTTCTGCACCACCACGGCCCAGTCCAAGGTCGTAACCGGACTATAGGTGCCAAGCATCTCCACGCTATTCTTGCCTTCGGCAACCGCGAATTCCTTGGTGGCGGCGAGCTGCGCCTTATTGCCCGCGTCTACAAAATTGCGGACGATTTCCAGGCTCTTCATGTCCTGTCCGGTCACATATTGCGGCGTCGCGGCAGCCACCAGCCGTCCCTGCGAATCCACCACGTAGGGAATGAGGCCGCCTCCGCTCACTTCGTGCAGGCGGCTGATCAGAAACTGCAAATCCACCACCGCTCCGATCATCCCAAGAAAACTTCCGCCGTAACTTACCGGGCTGCTTACCAGCACGACGGTTCGCTTGGACTTGCCGTCCTCCACTTGCAGCGCCTGCCCGTTGTAGGCGCGGCCGTCGCGGGCTGCGTCAAAGGCGTGCTGCAATTCTCTTTGCAGAAAAGCGTCAGGGGCAATGCGCCCCGCGGAAACTCCTTTGGCTTCCGAATTGAGCAGAGTGGCGTAGGCGAGCTCGTCCGAAGACGAAACAAAATTTTCCAACAATGCGCGCAGTTCCGGCGCTTCAATGTTCTTATTGCCTATATCGCCGCCGCTGGCTACCTGAATCGCCGACGAGAGGTTCGCGAGCATCATTCGCAGCGAGCGCTCGTGCTGCGAGAGATCATCCGCTAGCGACCGCGTTACTGTGTTCTGCAACAGCATCTCGTTGGTCTTCAGGCGGTCCCGGTTGATAGCTTCCACTTGCGCCGAGTAAAAATACATGGGCACGATGCTGATCATCAGCAGCACGCCTAGAATCACATACAAGATGGGTACGCGCGCCGGGCTGGGTGCGTGCGAAGACAAGTCGCTCCTCTGAGCCAGATGCGGAGCGCCGTCGGTCGAAGTGGCGGCAGTCGTCACAGTATCTAGGAAGTTTAATTGGAGAAAGTTTACGTAGCAGAGAAAACCGCCTGGACGGGCATTACCAAAGTACCGCTCAAACAACCTGCCTGGCGCGGATTGTGGCATACGAACGCATTTGGGATGGGAGCCGAAACAAGCTGAGCCGAAACGAGCTAATGAATAGCTTTATGGCCGGATGGTTTCGCTTTTCCCGCTGCGCGTCATTAATTCATACATGGCATCGCGCGGAGCTTTGCCATGGTGCAGGATGGCATGCATCTGTTCGGTGATGGGCATTTCGACTCCGCGGGCCCGCGCTAGCCCAACCGCCGCCGTGGTAGTGGAAACTCCTTCGGCAACTGTGCCGTGCATGGCGGCGAGAATCTCGTGCAACTTATTTCCGCGGCCAAGTTCGAACCCTACGTTGCGGTTGCGCGAGAGGCCGCCCGTACAAGTAAGAACCAGGTCGCCGAGTCCGGCGAGGCCAGCCATTGTTTCCGCCTGGCCGCCGCACGCTACAACCAGGCGCGTCATCTCAGCCAAGCCGCGTGTAATGAGCGCCGCAACCGAATTGTGGCCGAGACCGAGCCCCGCGCAGACCCCGGCAGCGATCGCAATGGTGTTTTTCAGCGCGCCGCCCAGTTCCACTCCGGTCGGGTCTGCGTTGGTATAAATGCGAAAAGTTGAGGTACTAAATTCCTGCTGCGCGCGTCGCGCAAGCTCGGCATCGTGGGAGGCGATGGTGATTGCCGTTGGGTCCCCGCGCGCCGCTTCCAAAGCGAACGAGGGTCCGCTCAGGGCGCCGATCTTGATGCCTCCCGGCCTGTCGCTATTGAGTACCTGGTCGATCACCTCGGTCATCCGCAACCAAGAGTTTTCTTCCAAACCTTTCGTTGCGCTCACCACGATGGTTCCCGGTTGCAGCTGCGGCCGCATCTGCTCAAACAACCGGCGGCAGTGCTGCGAAGGCATCACGCTGATTACGATCTCGGCTCCCGCAATCGCTTTTGCCAGTTCGGTGGAAGAAATGACGTTGGCAGGAATCTGCTGCCCAGGAAGGAATTTCTCATTAACGCGTCTCTCTGCAATGCTCTCGCACACTTCGCGTTCGTAAGTCCACAGACGAATCCTGTGCCGGTTCGCGCGCCCAAGCACGATCGAAAGTGCTGTGCCCCAAGCTCCCGCGCCAATGATGGCCATCTCGCTCATGCGTGTTTGCTTCCGAATCGGCTCTCCGTACCCGCGAGCAGGCGCTGGATATTTTCATGATGCTTGGCAAGGATGAGCAGGGAAGTGACCGCCATGAGGGCGAGAGCGCTGGGAACATTCCCGTACTCGCGCAGTCCATAAGTCAGCAAAGGGAAACTGGCGACGGCGATGACGGAGCCGAGAGACACGCGCCGCGAGATGGCCACAACTGCGACAAAAATTACCGCTGCGCACAATACGGCCTTTGGCGCGATCACCACGAACGACCCCAGGCCCGTGGCCACGCCCTTACCCCCGCGAAACTTGAGCCACACGGGAAATACGTGGCCGGCAACCGCGCAGAAAGCCGCAATCGACATCGCCTCATATCGGAATTCAATCGTTCCGCCGTTCGAGAGATAGTATGCCAGTCCAACGCTCGCGCTGCCTTTCAACGCGTCCAATACCAAAGTTAAGCCCCCCAGCACCGGCGATGTGCGCGACACATTGGTTGCGCCGATGTTGCCGCTGCCGCTCTGGCGCACGTCCTCGCCGCGAAAGGCGCGGATCAGCAAGTACCCGAACGGGATCGATCCCAACAGATAACTGATTGCAGCGATGAGGACTAATCGGGACATGAGATCGTCTATGGCAGGAGAAACCTTGCAAGCTTCGTGTACTTTGAACCGCCGGGTCCGAGTGTACTCTGATACAGAAAAAATTCGCTGGCCGTCATCGTGCCGAACTCAGGCGCGGGAGAAGTGGCCAACTTCTCTTGTAATCGTTGAAAACCCCGACTGGGAACGTCGCCGCCTTGTTTGTGTGGCGAACCGGAACCTTTGCCGCCTCGCGCCAGCGTGAGGTGCGGATTGTACTCGTGCTCCTCCTTTGCGATGCCTAGCGAGGCCAGGCTCGCGTCAACAGCGGCAGCGAGCGAAGCGAGCGCCGGTCCGGCTTCAACTCCAATCCACAAAACTCGCGGCATTCGGGGATTGGGAAAAAATCCAAACCCGCGAAAAGTTATGTCGAACGCGGCACCACGTACTGCTTCCAAAGCTGGCTGGATCTTCGTCACCTCGTCCTCGGATTGCTCTCCAATAAATTTCAAAGTAGTGTGCAGCGACTCGGGCCGTACCCAGCGGGCGTCCGGCGCCAGAACGCGCATTTCGTCAATAAAGCCCGCGATCCGTGCGCGGATCTGTTCCTCGATATTGAGCGCGACGAAAAGGCGCATAAGAGCTCTCAGTTGTCAGCTCTCAGCCGTCAGCTCGGACCGGCAACAAGCCCTGGACGAAACTCAAGCATCAAGTAGCTGAGAGCCGATAGCTGAAAGCTGACAGCTTTTCACATCAACTTCTTCCTCAGCATATCGAGCGCGAGCGTGGATGCAAACCAGCGGATGCGTTTACGATCTCCGGGAAACTGCCGCTCAATCACTTCGGTTCCAGTCGCGCTGGCTAGCGCGTGAAACACGAGCCCTACAGGCTTCTCAACACTTCCCCCCGCGGGCCCGGCCACGCCAGTGATGCCAACTCCTAGCGTCGTCTCACAGCGATAGCGTATGCCCTCGGCAAGCGCCGCGGCAACTTCGCGGCTTACCGCTCCGTGACGCTCGATCATATCGGCCGGCACGCCCGCAAAGTCTGTTTTCAGCGCATTCGAGTAAACGACTGCGCCGCCGATAAAATAACGCGAGCTCCCGCCGACGGAAGTAATCCGCTCCGCCAACAACCCTCCCGTACAGGATTCTGCCACCGCGACTGTGGCAGTGCGCATCTGCAACCAGTAGCCGACGATCTGTTCGAGCGACTCGCCGTTGCGCGAGTAGACCGCGTCGTCCAACTCCTCCTCGACCGCATCGGCCGCTTCATCCACTCGCGCCTGCGCAGCTTCAAGGTTCTCAGCGCGCGATTTGAAGTGCAGTTGGATTTCGCCGGGCCCAGCAAGAATCGTGGTTTGCACATCGGTGAACCGTTTGTAGATCGGCGCCACGCGCGCGTCCACGTGCGATTCGCCAAGCATGGCAACTTTCAGTATTCGGGTCGCGATGAATGCCGGGGGCAGTTTGGAGCGCAGGCGCTCGCGGCACTCGGTTTCGAACAACGCCTTCAATTCATGCGGCGGTCCGGGCAAGAGTATTACGATGCGCTCGCGGGCCTCAAACTTTCCGCTCAGCCATTGCCCCGGCGCAGTTCCGTTCGCGTTGGGCAGAACCGTCGCACCTTCGATCACGTCCGCCTGTTTCGCATTGTTGGGCGACATCTTCCAGCCCCGGGCTGCGAAGCGCTGCTCAATGGCCTCAAGAACCTCTTCATCGCGGTGCACGCCGACGCCCAACGCTTCCGCAACCGCTTCGCGCGTCAGGTCGTCTTCCGTCGGCCCGAGTCCCCCGCTGAAAATGACAATATCCGAGCGAAACATGGCATGCTGGGCCGCCTCAACCAGCCGCTTCCGATCGTCCCCGACCACGCTCTTGAAAATCACTTCGACGCCCAGCAGGTTGAGCTGCTCGGTCAGATACAGGGAATTTGTATCCATGCGGGAGGGGGTGAGAAGTTCTGATCCAACCGCGATGATTTCGGCATGCACGGCTAAAAGTGTAAATGAAAACTGCAAGTGAAGTCGGCCCGGGAAGCGCTTCAGGATGCGATCCGAGCCGCGTCCTCCGCGGCTACTCCGGCAGCCCCTGGATATCCCAGGAAAGGTGATGAACCGCGTCCGTGGTCGCCAGAACCACGCTGCGCCCCGGCGCAAAGGCTAATCCAACCAGACCGTGGCCGGCGACTTCAAGGCTGGCGGATCCTTCGGGAGTAATTCTCACAATGCCGCGCTTTCCACCTAGTGATGCTGCAACGTACAGATTGCCGCTCGCGTCGAAAGCCAAACCCTGCGGGCGTCCGAGCCCGCGATAAAATTTATGCACCGTTCCTTGCGGATCGATGCGATGAACGCAGTCGAAACTCGACGTGGTCGGCCCGGTCACGAACAAATCTCCCTGCGGACCGAAGGCCAAGTGATAAGCGGAAACACTAGGCTCGAGAGTGGCGAAGACGAACACTTGCTGATCGCGGCCGATCTTGAAAACCGTGCCGCTGCGGTCGCCGACATACAAATTCTGGTTGCGATCAAAAGCCATTCCCGTCGCGATGCCCATGCCTTCCGCATAAGTGGTCATGGTTCCGTTCGAGGCCACGCGGTACACGGCGCCATCATGGCGCGAAGAGACATACATCTGGCCCTGGCGGTCGAAGGCGATGGCGGTCGCATTCATCATCTCGCCGACGAAGGGCTTCACCGTGTAATTGGTGTCGATTTTGAAAATGGCGACTGGAACCTTCTGCCCGCGCGAACCGGAAAAAGTTGCGTAAATATTGCCCTGGGCGTCGATCGCCGGATTGGTCACCGGATGCAGCCCCTCGGAAATGGGAACCGCGACTTTCACCGTTTGAGGATTGCTGACGTGATCGTCTGCGGCGACCACGACCGGACCCGAGGTCGCTCCTTCCGGCACGCGAGCCACCAGAAACGAATCGGAGCTGACCACAACTCCGCCCTCAATATCGCCGAAGCGCACCCGTGGCCGTAGAAATTGCTGTGGCCGCAACCCCGTGCCGCCGATGCGGACCTCGCCTCCGACCAAAGCCAGGGCCGGAGTCACGGACTCGGTGTGCGGTCCGCCATTCACGTTTTTCTTGCCCAGGATACGGTCGGAAAATCCCATCAGGAAAATACTCGCACTACCTTAGAAGACCAAAGTGCAGAAAGAGATGCATAAATCCTAGCGCGTAGAGACCCGCGGCAACGTCGTCGAGCACGATGCCGGTGCCTTCCGGCAAGGCCTCCAATTGTCGCACCGGCGGCGGCTTCAAAATATCGAAGACACGAAAAAGTATAAAGCCCGCAAGAAAAGTTTTCCATGCCAGCGGAACCGCAATCAAAGCCGCAAGTTGGCCCGCGACCTCATCGATCACCACAAACTGAGGATCTTTGATGCCCGTACCCCGCGCGACCTGCGTGGCCGCGGGGATGCCGATGAAAGTTATCAGTATCGCCAAAATAATCGCGGACGGGGTGCGCGTGGCTAGCGGAAGAACCCCGGCCAACGCCGCCCACAACAAAACGGTCGCCGCCGAGGCCCAACTGCCGGGCCCGGGCCGCAGCCGCCCGATGCCAAAGAACGTGGCTAGAGTCAGGGCCCACATCGGAGTTTGCCGGGTCGTCGTTGATTCCATGATCAAGCGCTCTTCCTAGCGCCGCCGTCCTCAGCGGCTGTCGTGCGCGCGTCCCGCCCGCTTTTATTCTTCCTCTTCCGAGCGATCCGGCGAGCGTTCCTGAATCTGCTCCTCTCCATCTTCCAGCGGTGACGGAATTACGTAACCACCGCTGGCCCACTTGCCTAGATCGATCGTACGACAGCGATCGCTACAGAAGGGAAAGTCGGCGTCGCCGCTCTTCACCGCCTTCTTGCAGATGGGGCAGCGAAGCTTGAGTGATTTAGCGGGCATGAAGGGTCGCTCAGGGGCTTAAAAGCCCTGTCATCTCATTAGTTCTGGTGGTACGGCTGAAGCCGTACCCTGATACGAACCGTGCGTAGCGGCATCGAACTGAAACTTTTTCCGGACGGCTACGCTTACAAAATCTTCGCCACCAAATCGTAATCGTGCGCCTCGGTAATTTCGCAGCGGTAAAATTCGCCAGGTTGCGGTTGCAGGTTTTCGTCGAAGTCATTCACAAATACTTTGCCGTCGATCTCGGGCGCGTGCATCGCGGTGCGGCCCTCCATCAACAGGTCGGTTTCTTCGGATGCTCCTTCCAGCAGCAGATCGAACTCCTGCCCGACTAACGCTTTCTTTTTCTTCTTGCTGATCTGGCGCTGGATTCCCATCAAATGCTTGCGCCGGCGCTCGATCTCGCGAGGCGAAAGTTTCTTGTCCAATCCGTAGGCGGCCGCGCCATCCTGGTCGGAATAGGAGAAAGTTCCCATCCAGTCAAACTGAGCCTCGCGCACAAACTCGCAGAGCTCTTCGAATTCCGCCTCGGTTTCCCCGGGAAAGCCGACAATAAACGAAGTGCGCAAGGTAAGGCCGGGAATCGCGCGCCGCATCTTGGCAATCGAGCGCAGAAACACATCGGATCCTCCGCCGCGCTTCATGCGCTTCAGCACGCTCGCCGAGGCATGCTGCAACGGCACATCCATATACGAGCAGATCTTGTCAGACGACCCAATCGTCTCCAGCAGCTTGCCCGTGATCTTGTTGGGATACGCGTAGAGAAATCGAATCCAGCGCAAGTCCTCAATGGCCGCCAGCTTTTCGAGAAGCAGAGCCAGCCCGTCCTTCAGGCCGAAGTCTTCCCCGAAGCAGGTTGTGTCCTGCCCAATCAACGTGATCTCACGAACACCGCGTTTCGCCAGACTCTCGGCTTCGGCAACAACCGACTCGAAGCGCCGCGAACGAAACTGTCCGCGCAACTGCGGAATAATGCAGAACGTGCAGGGGTGATCGCAGCCTTCGGCGATCTTGATATAAGCCGTGGACTTCGGAGTCGCCAGAACGCGCGGCGTCTCCTCGTCGTACAAGTAGTTTGGAAGGTCTGCAATCGCGCCGTCCCAGCCCTCGCGGCTGAATCGCCCTTGCGCCGCGCGGGCATCGCCTTCGGCTCGCGAGCTCAGCACCACCAGAGGATTATTCGCGGGCGCCGTTCGCGCGGCAGGATACTCAATCCCGGTTGCGGAAAGAATCTTTTCCAGTTCGCCGGTTCCCACCACCGCGTCAACCTCGGGAATGCGCCTGCGAATTTCGTCGCGAAAGCGCTCCACCAGGCATCCCGCGACCACCAACTTCTTCGCGCGCCCTGAAGTCTTGTGCGCGGCCATTTCAAGAATCGTGTTGACCGACTCTTCCTGCGCGCTCTCGATGAACGAGCAGGTATTCACCACAATCACATCCGCGTCTTCCGCCCGCTGCGAAAGTTCCGCCCCAGCCCGGGCCAACAGGCCCATCATGACCTCGCTGTCCACCAGATTCTTCGGGCATCCCAAGCTAACGAAACCAACTTTCTGGCGCACGGGAGTCTTCTGATCTTCTAGCGCTCGGCCAGTTAACACTTGATCAGTATTTTCGCGGGTGCTTGCTACAGATAGGATTTTAGACGGCATGCAATCTCACTATTTTAGCATTTTGGGAGTTTCTCCGAGCGATCATCCCGGCGAGCGAACTTTGCATCAGTTGACCACGAAGGGCTCGAAGGTACACCAAGACGAACACGGACTCACCAACGACAGCAGCCTGTGGATTAAATCCTTAATTCTCGTGCTAGGCTAGGCGGTACCGAATCAACAAAGCGATCCCGCATTCTGGAGGGGCAATGTCTGGGAAACAGACCGTTATCGCAGTCCTGGCAGTAACGATCTCCATTCTTGGCGCGTCGGCATTCGCCCAGGACGAAGAGAAAAACGAATTAACCGGCGTTCTCGGCAGAATCTTCATCAGCGATCAAGGCATTCACGGCGTCAACGCACCCGCGGTCAACCCCTTCGTACGCTCCGGCAAAGGCCTCACCTTCGAAGTAAATTATTCGCGCGCGCTGATCGTGACTCCGGCCTTTAAGCTCTCAGGCGAAATCCCCGCGGTCTTCAATCTGGATGAAGATATAGCCTCCGGCGGACCGCTGGTTCCGCCCGGATACAAGCAAATTTTCGTGACTCCCGCGGCTCGCTTGAATCTGTTTCCCGCGACCGCAGTCTCTCCCTGGGTGAGCCTTGGCGGAGGCTTTGCCCATTTCAGCGAAAGCAGCCAACTGATTTACGATGCCGGCCCGAACCCAGGCAAGTCGACTACCTCGGGCGTATTGCAAGGCGGAATTGGTTTGGATGTTCGAGTCTGGCATCGCTTCAGCATTCGCGGAGAACTACGGGACTTCTGGTCGGGCACGCCTGATTTGCCCCTGGCCGATACCGGCAAGACCCGCCAGCATAATTACTTCGTCGGCGCCGGCGTGGTCTGGCACTTCTAAGGCTTCAGGAATCTCTGCAGTTTGTGTGAAGAGCGGTCACTTTGGAATCTGGTTCCCGGGGAAGAGCGGCGCTTTAGCGCCGCGTAAAGCCTTAACTTCTCTTAGGGGCTTCAGCCCCCATTGCGATCCTATTTCCGCGCCGCCTCTTCCACCTCTTCGTACAGATCCGGCAGACGCCGCGCATCGTCGGCCGAGTTTCCAAAGCGCGCCGATTCGTAAGCGTCGGTAAATCGCACCACAGGCATCCTCAATCGCGCATCCTCAATCCTGCCGGCAAATTCCTGAGCGGTCTGCGTGCCCGATCTCTTCACTCCGCGCCGTGCCATGAAGCGAGCCATCCGCTCATACCACATCGTAGCCGCCTGATCCGGCGCACGCTCGGGATGCGCCTGCAAACGCATCGTTCGGATCATGCCCGCGATCTTCGAAGCATTCCCCACGAGCAACAGAAGCAGCGCGCCACCCGCACTCCAGAACATCCACCGCACCGGCGCGTGCTCCGCTCCATGCTCACTGCGCCGCGCCCAGTTCAACATCCGGGCATAACGAAAGCTTGTCCACAGGCGTGCCCGTTCTGCCCAGCTCCGCGTCTTGCTCGCCATCGACTGGCCGGCCCGATACTGGTGCCCGAAGTCATAGTTAATAACCCACTCGCGCCAGAACGATGCCGCTGCGTCCAGATAGAGTCTGGCTCGATTCCACTCCTGCGGCGCTCCCGGCCCTCCGCCCGGCGTGGGGTCGAAGGTGATCCATCCATAGCCCGGAAAGTATGCTTCCACCCAGGAGTGCGCGCCCCGCGCCCGTACCATGTAATTGCCGGTCAGATCGTTGAACTCGCTGGAGATGAAACCGTTGACCACGCGCGCCGGAATTTGCAGCGTTCGCAGCATTACTGCCATTGAAGAGGCGAAATACTCGCAATGTCCCTGTTTGCGCTCAAAAAGAAAATTCGCCAGCGGATCGGCAACCGGTTGCCCAGGTAGTTGCAGCGTGTATCCGTAATGTGTTTTTAGATAGCTCTCGATCGCAACGGCTTTGTCGTAGTTATTCGAAGAGGAACCCGCAACCTCCACCGCCAGCCGTGGAATGCGCCGATCGACGCGGGGAAGCTGCAAATAAGGGAATGCAGATTGCGGAATATAATCTCCCGCGCCCCGTAGTTGCTCCGGCAATGGCGTCGAGATATCCGAATCCGCTTCGTAGATGCTTACGCCGCGCTGGGTGTCGTAGTCAGAAATCGCGCCGCCGGAATCGATCTCCAAAGCGCCGTACGCGCCAGTCACCCGCCGCGCCCACGGGGCCAGAAAAAAAATGTTGGTGCCAATCGGCTCCATGACTACGCGGTAATGAATGAAGTGGTGCCGCAGCGCGCGCTCCGCTTCAGTCCGATCAGGCGTGGGTAATCCCTGGCTGAACAGAGGAATCGTGAAGGCTTCGTCCTCTCCCCGCCGAAGCGCGAACTGCTCTGGGGGATTCGTCCAGTTCCTGCCATCGAAATTCGAAAGCGAAACGCCACGCCAGTGCAACTGCTCCCGGCCATCGCGGTCTCCATCGATCTGAACGTGCATCACCACCGCGTCCGATTGCTGAATCTGCCCAATGCCCCCTAATTCAACCCGGTCACTGAAGCCGGTCGAGTAATCGGTGCCAAACGAGTAGCCGCCCATATAACCGGCCGACTTGCGAGGCAAAAGAAAAAAGACCACTGCCGCCCCCAGCAGCGTCATCGCCACAAGAACTGGCGTAACCCGCCCCAGCGAAAGCGCGAGATGCCGGTGTTCCTGAAAATCGCGGGAGTGTCTCGCTTGAAATTGTGCGGCTTTCCCCGACCGGCGCATCTCCATCAGAATGAAGGTGACGACGGCCATCAGCATGAATCCGGCAAAAAAGAAAAGAAACACGCTGTCGACCGTGAGCACCGCCGACGCCAGCACCATCAGGAACGCGAGAATAGCCAGCATGGTGTGGTCGCGATCCCGGCGCAGCGAAAATGTGCGCACCACCACCGCAAACAGCACCAGGTGAACCGTGGCCGGCAGAAAATTGCGGGAAAGAAAAAAATAGTCGGCCGCGTAAAAAACGAAATAAACGATGGTGAGAGGCGTGGTCCAGCGCTCGGAAATCACGATCCGGCGGCGCTTGGTAAACAAGTATCCGCGAAACGCCAGAGCAATTCCCACAAGCAAGACCGTCGGCAAGTCCAGTCCGCCGGTGCTGGCCAGAGTTCCAAATCCCATCAACACAAGTAAATAGAGCGAAAGCTCAAAGTACTTATTGATTGCCTGCGGTAAGGGAATTACGTCGAGTTGTGCTGTCGCTTCGGTCATGCGGAGCTGCAAATGGCGGCGATTCTCTCCATCGCCGCAGTTTTAGCCAATTGCTCCTATTGTTCGCTAAATCGCCCTGAGAAGGGAAGACACTCAGCGAACTTTCTTGCACCAATAGTCACCATACTTCCGCGCACCGTTCAAGTCCGTGCGCGCAGGACTGTGGAATCTGCTCACCTTTGCTAGAATGGTTCCGGTCAGGCATCGGTCTCACGCGACGTACTCTCGCCAACCCCGCCAGGTCCGGAAGGAAGCAACGGTAACGGGCTCTTGCGTGTGCAGTGAGGTCCCGGTGTCTGGCTTATTTTTTCGTTCCCATCGCCGTCCCGACCCTGCAAGCCCACGCTTCCAGCGCCCTACAAATCTTTACACCCTGTTGACCACTCTTTTCGCAAGAGGCCGGCTTTTTCGCGTTATCTATAAGAACGCACCGCAAGCTCATCGGTCGAAGGGAGAAACAATGCAACGGGCGTCATCCGCTTTAGGGGTTCCTAACGTCACGATTCGCGTCTCGGGAAAATTATTTAAAGGCCATCTTTTTTACCTAAATCAACTCGTCCAAACCGCGGATGCATGCCAATTATGGGTAGTGCTCAACCTGGAGAACCTGGAAGAGATTGACCGGGAGGCGCTGCTGTATCTCATGCATGGGGAAGCGCGCGACTTCGATTTAGTCTCATGTCCCGCCTTCATCCGCGATTGGATGTCTCACGAGTTTCCCGAACGGCCTGACTCGCTCGCTAAGAACCGCAATCATCTCGATACTAATTTTCGGCACAAAAAGCTCCCTGTTGAGCTTTTTGTGCCTTTCTTGAGCCATCGGTTAGACTTTCTACGTCCAATCCTGCAAAATACTGAGTCTTAATACTCAGGAGCTTTCATTGACCAAACCGATTCGCGCCAAGATCAGCGCCCTCGGCACCTATGTGCCGCCTCGTCTTCTAACCAACGCCGACCTCGAGAAAATGGTTGACACCAACAATGAATGGATTCTTGCCCGCGTCGGCATCCGCGAGCGCCACATTGTCGATAAAGGCGTGGCCACCAGCGACCTCGCAGTCGAAGCCGCAAAGAAAGCTCTGGCCCAGCGCGGCCTGAGCCCGAACGACGTAGATGCGATCATTGTGGGCACCGTCACGCCCGACATGCTTTTCCCTTCCACCGCCTGCCTGGTACAGCATAAGCTGGGCGCAGAAGGCGTTTGGGGATTCGATCTCTCCGCCGCCTGTTCAGCTTTTATTTACGCCGTCCAAACCGGGGCGCAATTCATCGCCTCCGGCTCGCACAAGCGCGTGCTGGTAATCGGCGCCGATGTGATGTCCTCAATCATCGACTACACCGACCGCGCCACCTGCGTAATCTTCGGCGACGGCGCAGGCGCGGTGATCCTTGAGGCTGCGGAAGATGACTCCGTTGGCCTGATCGACTTCATCCACGAAGTCGACGGATCGGGCGGATGCTTCCTCTACATGCCCGGCGGCGGCAGCCTGAATCCCTCCACTCACGACACCGTCGATAAAAAAATGCACTACGTTCATCAGGATGGCCAGCAGGTTTTTAAGTTCGCCGTCCGCAAGCAAACCGAAGCCTGCCTGAAATTGCTGGAGCGGAACGGCCTGAAAGGCTCCGACATCGACGCCTTCATTCCGCATCAAGCGAACCTGCGCATCATCAACGCCACCGCCGATCGCCTGGGACTGCGCCCGGAGAGCGTAATCGTCAACATCGACCGCTACGGCAACACCACCGCCGGAACCATTCCTCTGGCCATGCAAACCGCGGTGGAAGAGGGCAAGCTGAAAAAAGGAAGCCTAGTATTGATGGCGTCGGTGGGCGCGGGATTTACCGTAGGCGCCACACTGCTGCGCTGGGCTTTCTAGAAACGAGTCCGCCCGATTCCGTGCGGCGGAGCGCTTGAGCGCTGCGATCGGTGTTTCAGGTTCCCGCAGGGACGCTTTGATAATTGCCCGGTGCCTTTAGAGCCGGGGGTAAAGCGGAAGTGCGAGACGCGTCCTTGGGGGGCGCCTGAAAGTTTCACTGCAGACTCTTTAGCCCCAGCGGTACGTTCGTAACTCTCATTAACCCATTTTAATAGCACGTCCACAAACAACGCTGCTATGCTCTCGCAGCGTTCGCCTCACGTGGGGATGCGGCGAACGAGCAAGACATGCTTCGTACTACCTGCTGTCTTCTGCTGCTGGCCTCGCTCGGGCAGGCCGTCGCGCAGAAGTCGAACGACGACTCGCAACAGACCAAACTGCTGGTCATGGAACACCTGTGGAATGAAGCGCAGGTCAACCGCGACGCCCGCGCGCTCGATTCCATGATCGGCACCAACTTCGTCAACACCGAATACGATGGCGAGGTCAGTGATAAAGCCAAGTTTCTCGCCGACATCAAAGACCCGCATTTTAATCTCACGAACCTGACGATCCAGGATCTCAAAGTCAGTATGTACGCCGACTCCGCCGTTGTGGTCGGCACTTATAAGACCAAGGGCTCGTACAAGGGTAAGCCTTACGAGCACTTCGGCCGCTTCACGGATACATGGGCATTCACTGAGGGACGCTGGCAATGCGTTGCCAGCCATACCAGCCTGCTGAAGAAGTAATCCCTGTCCAGAAGAGAGACTCTCGCGTTAAGCCGGCAGAGCTATCTCGTCGTCGCGTCCGCACAAATCTATTCTCACTTGCACTTTCTTGCGCGATAGGTGCTTCTCTTCCGAGTAACTTCGATCTAACGACCATGCGGCCTTCCAGTTCGAACGCCCGCCAGGACGACCAATGACCCCCGCAGCCCGCCAGCACCGCATGAAAACTTTGTTAGCCTTCGCCATCATTTATTTTGTGTGGGGGTCGACCTTTCTTGGCATCCGCATCGGAGTACACGAAGTCCCTCCTCTGGTATTCGCTGGCATGCGCTTTTTCACCGCCGGAGTCATCCTCTATGGCTGGATGCGCGCCAAAGGCACGCCTTCGCCCACGCGCAGCGAGTGGCTCGCGCTTTCCGCCATCGCACTGCTAATCTTCGTGATGGATTACGGTCTGCTCTTCTGGGCAGAGCAGCGCGTTCCTTCGGGCATCGCTGCCGTGATCCTCGCGATCATTCCCGCCTTCATGGCCTTGTCTGAGATTATTTTTCTGCGTACGCAACGGTTAACGCTTCGCCTGGCGGTTGCGCTTCTGATTGGAATGGGAGGCGTCGGCGTTCTGATCAGCCGTTCGGTCAGCTTCGGCGACGCCCCGGTCGACGCCTCCGGCGCGATTGCGCTGATAGTGGCATCGATCAGTTGGTCGCTTGCAGCGGTTCTCAGCCGCAAGCTTCGCCTGCCCGAATCAAAAGTGATGAGTTCAGGAGCGCAGATGCTCTCGGGCGGGTTCATGCTCATCCTCGCCGCCGCACTCTTCGGCGAGTTTAAAGGCTTTCACCTCGCCGCAGTTTCCGAGAGAGCATGGCTGGCGCTGGTGTACCTGATCGTCGCAGGCTCGATCATCGGCTTCACGGCGTACGTCTGGCTTCTTCATCACGAGTCGCCAACCAAAGTTGGCACCTACGCGTATGTAAACCCGGTTGTCGCGGTGCTGATTGGATATTTCCTCGGCGGCGAATCGCTGGGTCCGCGTACGATCGTCGGCACTCTGCTGGTGCTGGTGAGCGTGGTAGTGATAACGACCACGCCGAAGAAGGGCGTTGGGGCAATCCCACCGAATGAGACGGTGCTCTCAACGCGGCCGATGCCGCCCGACACCGAACCGGTCTGATTGAGCCCTTCCGTCGTCCACTATTGGGAGACGTCATCCCGAAGCCCCGCGTTTTCTCCAGCGGGGCAAGAGCCTGCCCTGAGCTTGTCGAAGGGGATCTCGCGCGGACTACTCTGAGCTGGCGGTTTGTAGACATCACCCCAGCGCTCGGCCAGGTCGTCCCAGTGGGGATTCATCGATTCAATCAGTTTAATTTTCTTGCTTCGCCGCCATCCCTTGATCTCCTTTTCGCGGTTGATCGCGGCGTCGGGATAGAAGAAACATTCGTAGTACGCCAATCGCGTTAAGTTGTACCGGCTCGTGAATCCAGGGACAAGTTTGTGCTTGTGCTCAAATACGCGCCGGCTCAGATCGCCCGTTACGCCCGTGTACAACACGTGAGAACGAGGCCGGTTCGTCATGACGTAAACGTGAAATAGCTTAGGTTTCCGCAATGGCCGACCTCGTCCCCCTCCAGAAGGCGTCATCCCGAAACTCGGCGCACTTCAGCCGAGTGAGGGATCCTGCGCGGTACGCTCCCAGGTTTAGCGGGATCGTGCCCCAGCCCACGTTACGGCCGCGTCATCTTCTCCGGCTTCACCAACTGATCGAACTCCTCGCCCGTGAGATATCGAAGCTTGACCGCCGCCTCGCGCAGGCTGCTGTGCTCCACGTGCGCGGTATGGGCGATCTGCGCCGCCTTGTCGTATCCCACCTTGGGCGCAAGCGCGGTTACCAGCATCAGTGAGTTCTTCACATACCAATCCACCTTCGCGCGGTCGACCTCGATGCCCTTGATCATGTACTCGACATACCCGTGGCACGCGTCGGTGATCAGCGTAACCGAATGCAGAAAGTTGTAAATCATCACCGGCTTGTAGACGTTGAGTTCGAAGTTGCCCTGTGAGCCGGCGAATCCCACGGCCGCGGTCGCGCCATGAACCTGCACGCAGACCATGGTCATCGCCTCGCACTGCGTGGGATTCACCTTGCCCGGCATGATCGACGACCCTGGCTCATTCTCCGGAATCGAAATCTCGCCGAGGCCACAGCGCGGTCCAGATGCCAGCCATCGGATATCATTCGAAATTTTCATCAGCGAGGCGGCCAGCGTCTCCATCGCGCCCTGCGCAAAAACAATTTCATCATGCGCCGAGAGCGCCGCAAATTTGTTGCCGTGCGAGCGGAAGGGAAGTCCGGTTAATTCCGCAATCTTTTTCGCAGCGCGCTCGGCGAACTCGGGATGCGTATTCAGTCCCGTACCCACAGCCGATCCACCGATAGCCAGATCGTAAAGCCCGTCCAGAGCCTGCTCCAGCCGCTTGATATCGCGCTCCAGCAAACTGGCCCAGCCGCCGAATTCCTGTCCGAAAGTCAGGGGCACAGCATCCTGCAAGTGCGTGCGCCCGATCTTAACGACGTTTTCGAATTCCTTAGCCTTGGCCGCAATGGCGTCGCGCACGGTTTTAATCGCCGGAATCAGCGCATTCTTCACACGATCCGCCGCGGCAATATGCATCGCCGCTGGAAATGTATCGTTCGACGACTGCGACATGTTCACGTCATCGTTGGGATGGATGGGCTTCTTCGATCCCAGCTCGCCTCCAGCAATCTCAATGGCGCGGTTCGAGATGACCTCGTTCACGTTCATGTTGGTCTGGGTGCCGCTGCCGGTCTGCCAGATGCGCAAGGGAAACTGATCGTTCAGCTTTCCAGCAATCACTTCGTCGGCCGCCTGCACAATCAGCTTGGCTTTGTCGGCAGGCAGCTTGGCTAAATCCTGATTCACCAGCGCACATGCCTTCTTGAGCGTGCCGAAGGCGCGGATGAGCTCCGGCGGCATGGTGTCGCGCCCTATGTTGAAGTGCAGCAGCGAGCGCTGGGTCTGCGCCCCCCAGTAGACATTCGCCGGGACTTCGATCTTTCCCATGCTGTCGGATTCAATGCGGGTCTTGACGGACTCAGCAGTAATCGGCATATAAGCTTCCTAATTAGATCGCGAGTAACGGAGTAACCGAAAATTATAGCGCGGATGAAATTGTGGGCCTGTGACGTTCACCACTTGAGCTGGCTCTGCTGGAATTCCTGAGGTTTGCTCATGCTAGAATCATCGGTCTCTGGCCTGCCCCGGCGCCACCCGTTTCGCGCAGCGCCACAGAACCCCATGCCTCAGATTTTTGCCGCCGAAGAAGTCGAAACTCTGCCCAAGGCCAAAGTCCGCGCAAATCCAGAGATGCGCACGGATGTGCTCGTCATCGGCGCCGGCCCCACCGGCCTGGCCTGCGCGATTGAAGCGCAAAAACTCGGCTTGAAAGTTGTCGTTCTCGATAAAGGCTGCCTGGTCAATTCGCTCTTTCACTACCCCGCCGGCATGTTGTTCTTCACCACGCCCGAGCTGCTCGAGATCGGCGAGATTCCTTTCACCACCGCCAACCAGAAGCCTACTCGCGAAGAAGCGCTCGAATACTACCGCAAGGTCTCAGAGCACTACCGTCTGGATGTCCGCCAGTACGAATGGGTCAAGACCGTCATGGGTGAGGACAACAAGTTCAGCATCACCGCCACCGACCGCGCCGGACGTCCACATGATTATCAGACTCGAAAAGTCATCGTCTCCACCGGATACTACGATCTCGCCAACCAGCTCGGCCTGCCCGGCGAAGACCTGCCCAAAGTTTCGCACTACTATAACCAGCCGCATCCTTTCTACGATTCAGACGTGCTGGTCATCGGCGGCAAGAACTCCGCCGCCATTGCCGCCCTCGATTTGTGGCGCCACGGAGCGCGAGTCACGCTGGTTTATCGCGGCGCGCAGTTACATCATCATGTGAAGTACTGGGTGAAGCCGGACCTCGAGAACCGCATCAAGAATGGCGAAATCGAGGCATACTTCAACAGCACGGTGCAGGAAATTGGGATTGACCACGTCGTGGTGAACACTCCGCGCGGACCCTTCCGTCTGAAGAACGACTTCGTGCTCGCCCTGATCGGCTACCATCCCGATTACGATTTTCTACGCAGCATGGGGATCGAGCTTTCTGCCGATCAATGCCGCCCGGTTTGCGATCCGGTATCGCTCGAAAGCAACGTGCCGGGAATCTACGTCGCGGGTGTAATCGTCGCCGGATCGCGGACGAACGAAATTTTCATTGAGAACGGCCGTTTCCACGGCAAGCAGATCGCCGCGGATCTGAAGATCAAGCTAGGTCCCGCCTCTTAGGGTCACAAGGCAGGCTCACGCCGCCGTTCTTTCAATCTCCTCTCGACGCCTGCGAAGCAAAAAACAAAACCCCGGGCAGTTTCGCCCGAGGCCGTGAATCAAAAGCGAGAATCAAAAGAAACGAACACCCACAGACGTTGCTAAGCGCGTAACTTGCGCCACGCCCCGCCCGCCACTCCAAACAAGCCCGTAATCATCAACGAGAGTGATCCCGGCTCAGGGACGACGGAACTACCGTTCCCCAAAACTCCGGATTCCGAGTTCGCGGTGATGTAGATGATCTGGCCCTTGCTGTTCAGTACTTCGGCGTAAAGCGCGGTTCCGGGTGCAACTCCGGCGGCCGTAACCGTAATGCTGCCATTGGCCGACAGTGCCGTATGCAGATCGACGAAGCCATACGACAGATTGCAACTCGAACCGCAGAAGCCGGTCTCTTGCAAGTTTGTGGTAATTGCTCCGGTGGCGCCGTGTTCCGGGAAGCTGCTCAAGCTGGTGAAGGCAGTTCCGTTCAAAGTGCCAGTCAGTGGACCCGCAGAAGCGGCAAGGATAAGTACGTCCGCACCGGCATCGCCATTGTGCATGGCAACCGTGAATGTGTTGCTACCTAACAGCAGCCCAGCGCCCGGTGCAGCGATGAGGGTACCAACGCCGCCGATATACGCACCGTCATGCACACCCTTGGCGCAGGTGTAAATCGAGAAACTGTTGCAGCTATCGGCCAATGCCGCGCCGGAAAACGTTAGAAGCAGGGGAACCAGAAAAGCCAGAGATCTTGAAGACAAACGCATAGTTACAGATTCCTCCACTCCCTTCACTGCACGACGTATACCATTCCTTGGTTCATGCAAAAGATTGCGGTGTGCTCTGCATGTTGCTGCAAATAAAGCTTGATGCGGGGACTCGTTGCCGATTCGGGCGCGACCGCACCTACCCTTGGCTGCAGACGTTTGCAGTTTTGTTTCAAGCAGGTGTACTCAGCTTTCGCGGCTGGGGGTGAGCTACTCAACCAGCCTCGCCCTTATTTCAGTAACTGCTCCTTAACGAACATGACCGTGGCGTAGAACTGATAATCGCGATTCTTTTTCTTCGCGAAGCCGTGCCCTTCGTCTTTGGCCAGCAGCCACCACACCGGGGTTCCATTCTGCCGCACAATCTGCACCATCTGAGCCGACTCGCTGGCCGGAACCCGCGGATCGTTCTGCCCGGCAATCACGAACAGCGGCTTCGTAATATTTTTTGCATTGTTGGCCGGGGCAATCCGCTCCAGGAACTCGCGCGTCTTCGGGTCGCGCTCATCGCCATATTCCACGCGCCGCAGGTCACGCCGATATCCCGACGTATGTTCCAGAAATGTCACCAGATTCGAAGGCCCTACAATATCCACCGAGCAGCGGATTCGATCGTTGTAGTTGGTCGCGACCGCCAGCGTCATGAATCCGCCATAGCTGCCGCCGGTGATCATGACCGTGTCGGCATCCAAATCCGGCTGCGTCTTAACCCAATCCAGCAGCGTGCTGATGTCTTTGTCTCTCAGACGAACTCGTAGATGTGAGGTAAGCAAAGTCAGGGAATCTTAGGCCCGCGGCGAAAAGAGAGTCAATCAAGATCGAGGCGAAATCCAGACGTCGGAAAGTGGAAGCCGGACCCCGGAAGCCGGGCGCCGGAAGCCGCTCTTAGCTCTTCAGCAGCCGGTCAATCTTCGCCGCCATCACAAAATCGCTTTCCGTGAGCCCGTCGATCTTGTGCGTCCAGAGCGTGATTTCAGCTTTGCCCCAAGCCAGCAAAATGTCGGGATGGTGGCCTTGTTCCTCGGCCAGCGCTCCCAGGCGGTTCACAAAAGCGAGCGCCTGCTTAAAGTCGGGAAAGGTGAATGTGCGGACGATGTGATGCTCGTCGATCACCTTCCACTGGGGAACGCTCTCGTGCAGCGCTTCGAGGTCCTTGCCCTTAAGGGCGGGCACTCCGCCGCGGCAGGGAACACATTGTTTATCGGCTAGTTGCTCGGTCATGGTTTAATCCGTAAACCCTATCACGAAACCGTGCTTCGCTTGCGTCCCGATTGTGTTCGCCCCGAAGAAGCCGGCCGCGAAGAAAGGCGCTGCGCTCGCAGCAAATTGAGGACATCCCGAAGCAATCTGTCATCAGAATAGGCTCTAAAGATCTCGCGAGCCATGAACGACTCTCAAGATTACGATCTCGGCGCTACCAACTCTGTAGAAAATTGAATGCTTTCGGAATCCGTTGAGGGAAACGCGCCGAATATCTCGGAGTTCGCCGTCGCCGAATTCGCACCGAGCTCCGGCAAGTGGATTTTTACGACACTTTCAATGCCACCTGCCACGGCGTTTTCCCAGCGACTTACTAAAACCCCTCCAGACTGTCGCTCGTACCAGTCCGACTGCTCGAGAATGTCGGTAAGCGCGGCATCGGCAAAAAGCAACTTCAGAGCGTTCACCGCCGGCTGGCACGCTCGCGAAGCGTTGCGATTAGCCCCTTTTTCCGAATCTCGCTGAGGGATATCTCAATTTTCGGCCCCCTTACCGCTGCAAGTAAATCCTGCTCAAGCGAATGGAGCCGCCGCTCCTTGTCCTGTCGGATCAACTCGCGGATATATTCACTGGGCGTTCCCCAATCGCCGGAAGCCACTTGCCCCTCGACGTATTGTTTTAGCGGTTTGGGAAGAGAAATGTTGAGCGAAGTCATAGCCATGCCTTCATATTATGTCAGTTAATGAAGGTGTTCAAGTGAGCCGTTCAAGCGCGCGTCTCCCACCGACTTCCAGCAGGCTGCGGAAAAACCCAAGATTCGTATCAGGGTATGCCTTCAGGCATACCGCAAGTACCACCAATTGCGCCTTTAGGCTGCGGGAGGATAACCAACTTTTCCCGCAGCCTCTAAAACGGAATATCCTCATCCGTAATCGGCCCGGACCCGGCATTCGCATGCTCGGGCTCCGGCATGCGCTGGTCGAAGTTGTTGCCGCCGCCGGCCGAGGCACCGCGCGAGCTGCCGCTGAAGTCCCCACCACCGCCGCCTTCGCCGCGTCCGCCAAGCAGGATTAAATCGCTGGCCACCACTTCGGTCATGTATTTCTTCTGCCCGCTGGTCTTGTCGTCCCAGGAGCGCGTTTGCAGCCGGCCTTCGATGTAGACCTTGCCACCCTTCTTCAAATACTCGCCCGCAATCTCCGCCAGTCGCTGCCAGAGCACCACGTTGTGCCACTCGGTGCGGTCCTGCCACTCGCCGCTTTTGTCTTTAAAGCGCTCGTTGGTGGCGATGGTGATCTTGGCCACAGGCGTGCCTTGCGGCGTGTATTTAATCTCCGGATCTTTGCCCAGATTGCCGATCAGTTGAACCCGGTTCAGACTTTTTCCAGCCATGCGATGCTCCTTCCACGTAGGACAGAAATGTGTGGGGCGGACAGACACTCTTGTCCGCCAACCCTTCCATTTTCTCCGAGCAGGGGTTCACTATAGCAGAATCAGGGTCGTGGAAAGCGCGTGCCGATGAGATTTCGCGCCTCAAGTGCCGTTCTGGGAGAAGGTCACGTCAGGCCCATGCCGTCACTAAGACGACGTCATCCCGAGCGCAGCCGTTCTTCAGGCGCAGCGAGGAATTTCGCGCGTATCGGCAAGTTGGCTGACAAACAAGCCGCCGCTCTCAAAGCGCAGTTGAATCATCTTGGACATGTTACCAGCGTAGTTTCATGCTATGCACATGTCAATAAACCAGTGCTCTTTGGAAGTGACCCACATTAGTTTCGTTGCGCCCTTGGCGAGTCCTTCGCGCGCTCGGCGGTCAAGAGCTTTTGACCGCAGAGGCCGCAAAGAAATTCCCCAAAGTTCGCGAAGCACAGCAGCCACTCCGAAACTGGACGGCTGTTGTTCTCTACATTGTAGGGATATCCAGCCCGGAAGCCGGAAAGCGGAAGCCGGATCCCGAACCTAAGGTATAATCCCTGCCATGCCTCCTGCACCCGGCGCAACCAAAGCTGTCGGCATGGTTCCTGACGAGATGAAGTGGGAGCCAAAATCCAAAGGCCTCACCACCCCGCGCAAAAAGAAGCCGAAAGAATTGGCGGTAATCACCGAGTGCTGCACCGGCTGCGCCGGCTCGCCTGCCTGCGTGGAATATTGCCCGGTGGAAGACTGCATGTTCTGGGTGCCCGACGAGGACGCGACGCCCTTCGGCCGCATTGCCATCGACCCCATCCTCTGCATCGGCTGCAAGAAGTGCCTCAGCAAAGGCCCGGATGGCTGCTTCCTCGACGGTTGTCCCTGGGACGCCATCGCAATGGTGGATACCGCCGAAGTGGAAAAAGAAGTCGGCGCGATGGCGATTTAGAAACGCTTTCGGCTATGAGCTCTCAGCTTTCAGCTAAACCACATCTGGCACACGGTGTCATCCCGAGTGAAACGAGGGACCTTGGTTTTTGCCGATACCGAGCGAAACCAAGCTTCCTCGCTCCACTCGGAATGACACGGGTAATTCGTAGGCTGACCGGAGAAGAACTCTACCGCCGGCTCTTCTGCACACCCTTTTTCGGCGGCCGCTCTCCCGAATGCTCCGGACTGTTCCCCGGCTCCGGAAAATCGCTATCAGCATCTTTCAGCCGCGGATCCTGGTCGCGGTGACCAATCGGCTCCGACAACGCCAGGTTGCCGTCATGATGATGTTCTTCCTCTTCCACGGCGCCCTTGCCGCGATCGGGATCGTTCTCTGAAATCTTGGTCATCTGCACTACCTCAAAAATAAAATCTACTCTCCCGAACGCGTCGCCACGCCCAGCTTTCTCAGCCGCTCCCGCGCCTGCAGCGCCTCATTCGACTTGGGATAGCGCTGGATCACATGGCGAAGCTCGCTCACTCCGTCATCCTGCTTGCCCAGTTCGATCAGCGAAAAACCTTTTTTCAGTTCCGCCGACGCAGCCTTGTTGCCGCTGGGGAAGTTCTGCAAAACCTGATCGTAACTCTGCGCCGCCTGCTGGTAATTTCCCTGGCGGAATTGAATTTCGCCGAGATAGAAGTAGCAATTCCCGGCGAGATCGGTATTCGGGTAAAACTTCAAATAGTCAGAAAATTCCTGCGTCGCCAGCTCGTTGTTGTTGCCGTTGTAATCGCGCAGGGCATTGTTGTAGAGCACATCCGGCGGAGGCGCCGAAGCCGCTGCCTGCTGTTGCGCCAGCTTGGCCGCGTCCGCCGCAGATGTGCTTTGTTGTGCCGATTGCATATCCTCAAGCTGCTTGCTCACCTTGGCCAGCCGCGCCTTCAGTTCGTCGAGACTGTCATTCAGCGACTGGATTTGCCCCGAGAGCTGGTCAACCTTGCCCCCGGAATCTCCCTGCTCTTTTTGCAGCGAGTTCTGGAGTCCAGTGAGTGCGTTCGCAACTTTGTTGACCGCATCGGTGTCGGTCTCGACCAGGTTTTTCATCACGCCCATGCGTTCGTCAAAACTGCGCTGCATGGCGGTCATCTGCTCCTGCAGTTGTTGAACCTGGGTTTGCAGTTGAATCATCTCTTTGCTCGCGCCCATGGCCGGAGTGACAGCCAGCCATAAGATGGAGATGAAAGCGAGAATTGTGGAACCACGTTGTAGTCTCATAAGCGGAGATTTCCCCAAGTCTATTTTAGACGGGTAGTGAGCGCCGTAGGTTGCGAAGATTATGGAGCGGGAACAAAGAAAGTCAGGGGCGGTGGGAGCCACCCCTGACCCGACAAAACTATCTACTTCTGGTAAACCAGGTGCCCGCGGCGGTTTTGCTGCCAGCACGCTTCGTTATCTTCCATGCAGAACGGCTTTTCTTTGCCGTAGCTGATGGTCTTAATGCGGCTCGCGCTCACTCCCGCCGAAACCAGTGCGTTCTTCACCGAAGAAGCGCGCTGGTCGCCCAGGGCAAGGTTGTATTCCGTCGATCCGCGATCGTCGCAGTGACCCTCAATCGTGAAGTTAATATCAGAGTGCTGATTGAGGAATTGCGCGTCGCCCTGAATCGCGGACTGCTGATCGGCACGCACATCCGACTTGTCGTAGTCGAAGTAAACGTCCTTGATCGTCTGGCCAAAGAGGTCTTCTTCGGTTACCGAAGGAGTCGGCGCGCCTTGCGCCATCGGCGCCGGCGTAACCGTAAGCCGCGTGCTGGCCTCCTGCGATCCGCCCGATCCCTTGGCTACAAGGTGATAGGTGGTTGAGTCCGACGGACTGACCGACTGCGATCCGCTGGCCTGCACCGCGCCGATGCCGTCAATCGAGACGTCAGTCGCGTTCGAGGTCTGCCAGCTCAGGGTCGCCGACTGCCCTTGATGCACGGTATCCGGACTCACGGAAATCGAAGCCGTCGGGGCCGGCGGTGGTGGGGGTGGCGGAGGCGGTGGTGGCGCGGCTTTTTTCTTGCAAGCGCCTAACATTAGAACAGTGGCCAGAACGATGACAGTAGCGGTTGTCTTCAAAGTTTGCTTCATATAGCTCCTCTTCAATTGATCCTCCTGCGGATCGGAAATCAAATTCGAGTACGACGAAGTGCGTTATTTCGAACTCCAGTTTGGTTGTGAATTACGTCCTGTAAAAGTCAGTTGATGCAGCTTGGTGCCATCGGCCAGCATCATCCAGATTTCTTCTTTGCCGGAGCGGCTGGATTGAAACACAATATGCCTGCCATCCGGCGCCCACCAAGGAAAATCATTGCGCCCGCCATCGTGGGTGAGCTGCACCCACTGCTTGCTGGCGATATCCATCAGGTAAATATCCGACGATCCCGGGGCTCCCGGGCCGTACTTGCGCGTCCACGCCAGGGTAAGAAACTGCCCGTTGGGCGACCAGTTGGGCGACACCGCGTACCCTTGGTCGGTCATGCGCTGCTGGTTGGTACCGTCGGCTTCCATGGTATAAACCTGCGGCAGGCCCGTGCTTCCGCTCACGAAGGCAATCTGCGACCCGGTCTTCCGATTCCATGTGGGAGAAACGTCAGGCCCCTTACCGGCGGTCATAGCGCGAAGATTGCCGCCGGCCGCGTCGCAAACATAAATCTCCGAATGCCCCCCGCGCGACGAGGAAAACGCCAGCCGCGCGCCATCGGGCGACCACGAGGGCGCAAGGTTCGTCCCGCCAAAGCGCGGAAAACTCACCAGCCGGTTCAGTTCGGTTGAGTACATCAAGATATCCCAGCCCGACTTGGTGAGCGAACTGAAAGCCAGCCTTGAACCATCAGGCGAAATGCGCGGCGAAAGAGAAATTGACCGCTGGTTCGTCAGTTGGTGCTGGTTCGAACCGTCGTAATCCATCTCCCAGATTTCTTTGTGGCCGGAGCGGTCGCTGACAAAATAGATCTTGCTCTCGGCAATGCCCGGAATGCCGCCGCCTAAACGGAAAATAATCTCATCCGCAAACTTGTGCGCGATTACGCGCGCAGCTTCTTCGGTCGCGGTATCGGAATATTGCTTGCCCAACACCTGGGGCGACGCCGTATTCTTCACGTCGTAGAGCCAACCCTGAACCGTAACCTTACCAGCTGCAACCGCCAGGTTTCCAAAGGCCAGCATCGCGGCATTAGGCGGTGGCGATGCCCAGGCCGCTCCCGTAACTTCGGCGGGCTGCCCGGGCACTTGCAGCGGATAAAAGCTCTTCGAAATTAGCTCGACCACGCCGGAGTTATCCAGATCGTTCCAGAACGTACCGTTGAACGTCTTGAGCAGAGCGGCGTTCTGCGGATCGCTGTTGGAGGGCTTGAAATCAGGAACCGCCAGCCGGACTTTCTCTACGCCCAGGCCGGAGCCGGTTCGAACCCAATCCTGCGCTAGAGACACAGTGGAACCCGCGCAGATCAGAAAGCACGCGAGCAGCACACCAAAAGCTCTCGCTATGCGAACGCTGCTTCGGGGCGAAGGTGAAATAAATATATGGTTGTCGTCCATCCGCTGGGAATTGGCACGGGAATCCGGACAAATGGATACCGTGTACGACAGTATCGTAGTCCGATATGTTCTGCTTGGCAAGTTACGATCGCTCATGGGTAATGTTACGGAACCTCAAAACTAACCGGGTAAATTCCCTAGATTTTCCTCTCGCGGCATTAGGTCCGGAACACTACCTTATTCAATCGATGCCAGACGTTAGGATAAGTTCACAACTTATTTTCTGCTGTAATCGAACCAATACTCCACTGAGATTTTGCTTCCGCTGTAATCCGGCGGCAGCGGCCCGAACGTATCGATTCGCTGCAACGCCCGCGTCGCCGATACGTCCAGTGAAGGCACTCCACTCGATTGCTCCACCCGCACGTTAAACGGATGACCGTCCCGCGCCACATCAAACGTGATATAAACCCGCTCGCCCGTAGTGATCTTCGGGTCTACTTCGTACTTCAACCAGTTCTCCGAAACTTTGCGCTGAATGATCTGCACATACCATCCATACTTCGTGCCAAAATCGCCGCCGCTCCCGCTGACCCCGAACCCGCCCTTCGCCCCGCCCGCGGCAAAACTTCCGTACGGACCGCTAACTGGCCCACCCTCGCCGAATGCCACCTGATTCGTCTGCGGCTCGGGCGCGGGCTTACTCTCTTTGGTCGGAGTCGGAGGCTTCTTCGGTTTCACCTTCGCGTTCTTGCCCTGAATCTCAATCGCGTCCGGCTCTTTCTCCTCCACCTTCGGCTCAGATTTCGTCACGCCCTTCGATTCATTGGCCAGCACATTTTCTTTTTGCGCTGGCGTGGCAGGCAAGGGAATCGAACTCACCACCGAGACTCCGATCGCCGAACCTCCGCCGCCCGCGCCCCAGCCCTCGCCGCGCGATCCGGTAAACACCGCCGTATACAGCAGAATCACTCCGGTAAGCGCGAGATGGAATCCCGCGGACCATCCCAAAGCTCGCGGCCAATTATCGTGTTCGAAAAATATCTCAGCGTTTTGCGCCATTTTGCTCGATCGGCTGGGTCACGATGCTGATATTGGTAATCCCCGACTGCTTCACCGCGTCCATCACGGTAGCGAACGCGCCAAAAGGAACGTTTTCATCCGCGCGCACAAACACAAACTGGCCTCGCGGATCGCGAATCTTCTGCTTCAGCTTGGCCGCGATCTCATTAATGTTCACCGCATCGTTGCCCATGAATACTCGTTGATCTTTGTTGATGGTGATCACCGTCCGCTCCTCGGTGATCTCTTTCACCGTGCGCGTCTTAGGCACGCTCACTTCTATGCCCGACTGCAACACGGGAGCCGTCACCATAAAAATGATCAGCAGCACCAGCACCACGTCAACCAGCGGCGTGATGTTGATGTCGGCCAGAGCAGTCTGAGTGCGCCCATTTGGAGAAGTAAACGCCATCAGCGCCTCACTTCAGCCATGGGCTGCGGCTGCATGCTTTCGATGGCGTTCATTACTTCCAGAGAAAAATCGTCGCCGCGCGCGGCAAAAACGCGAATCGAATTACCGATCAGGTTATAGGCAATGACAGCCGGAATCGCGGCAGCCAGTCCGGCAGCGGTAGTAATCAGAGCTTCCGAGATTCCAGGCGCAACCGCGCGCAGCGTCGCGCCGCCAGCGGTCCCCAGCCCATGAAAAGCATCAATAATGCCCCAGACCGTTCCGAACAAGCCGATAAACGGCGTCACCGCGGCCGTAATGGCAAGCCACGGCACGTTGCGCTCCAGCCGCGTAATCTCCTCCGAGGCTCCAATCTGCATGCCACGCTGAATCGCGACGCTGCGTAGGGAGCCCGACTGGGAAAGTTGCCGCTTGTACTCCGAAAACCCGCCTTCAAAAACGCCAACCAGCGGGCTGGGATGAAATTGATCCGCCACCGCAGCAATATCCTGCAGCCGCTGCGCCTTGCGGAAGGCTCGCAAAAACCGGCCGCTCTGTAAGCGGGCGCGGCGCAACAGGCTCCACTTCGTCAAAATAATCGCCCATGAAATCAGGCTGAAGACGAGCAGCGTCAGCAGAACGAATTTGGCGACGGCGCCGGTACTCGAAAGCATATCGAGAATTTCGCCGCCGATAAATGCGAGCAGAAAGGGAAATTGCATTGGATTCAAGGATTTTCCTTGTCTGGATTATAGATGATGATTGCCGCGCCATTCCGGGGCGTATCTGAAGCATAACTGAGGAAAACTGCGCCATTCGCCGCGGCTACTTGCACCAAAGCAGCCTCCGCCGATTTTCGCACTAGACCTCTCTCGCGGGATTGGCATCCAAAGGCGGCGGGATTTCATCCACACTTTTCTCGCAGGAGATGAACATATGGCGCAATCCGGAATGTTACGAGACTATCGCTTCACCGAAGCCGCAGAAGATATTCGCGGTTCTCAGCTCTACGGCCTGAAGGACGAAAAACTGGGAAAGATCGATGACGTGATCTTTGATCACGGCACAGGAACGATTCGCTACATCGTCGTCGATACCGGCGGATGGCTTTCGACCAAGAAGTTTATCGTTCCGGCGGAGCGCTTGCATGCCTCGGTCGAACACAAAGACGATTTCGCCGTCGATCTCACCAAGGCGCAGGTCGAGGGTTTCCCGCCCTACGATGAAAAAAATCTGGAATCCGATGAACTGTGGGCCGACTACGAAGGCCGCTACCGCTCGAAGTGGGAATCCGATCCCGTGATGCATCGCGTCGGAACCGATCGCAATATCACTCCCACCACCCAGCAAATGGAAGGCAATGCATCTTCGACGCGGGCCGCAGGGAGCGTCGCTAGAATTAAGAGTGATGTCACTGCCGCCGAGGAAAGCGATACCGATGCGCTCACCGCCGGCGGATTCGCCGCCAGCACCGACACCGTCGAAATCAGCCAAAGCGCCAATGGCATCGGTCCCCGCTGGGATACCTTCCAAAATCGTCTGCGCGAACGTCGCAAGGACGTGATTTATACCGGCTGCACTCCAGAAACCGCCCGCGACGGCCTCCGCAAGGCCAGCTAGCTCAATCCGCAAATTTCCACAGCCACGGCTTCGGTCGTGGCTTTTTTCTGTGCGCCCGCATCCGTCCCCACGCCACTTTCATGTTATGCTGCGCCAAACTCATCATTCATAGGACTGCCTGTGCTGGTTGAACTGCGCCTGGAAAATTACGCGGTCATCGATAACGCGGCGATCGAGTTCGCCCCCGGCCTGAACCTGCTGACCGGCGAAACCGGCGCCGGTAAATCGATCATGATCGATGCGCTCTCTCTGTTGCTGGGAGAAAAAGCTTCGAGCGATGTAATCCGAACCGGAGCCGACCGTGCCGTCATCTCAGCCGTCTTCGAGTGCGGCGGAGAGGCCGCCGATGCCATCGAAAAAACGCTCGAAGGCAACGGCCTGGATGAATCCGAAGATGGCTCCTTGATTGTGCGCCGCGAAATTGCCGCCGGAGGCAAAGGCCGAGTATTCGTCAACAATCAGGCAGCCACAGTTGCGGTCCTTCGCCAGCTTGCGCCCCATCTCGCGACCATCCACGCGCAAAACGAATCGCTGCTTTCCTTCGACGCGCCAGCCCGCCTGGCTCTGCTGGATGCCTTCGCCGGCATCTCGACCGATGCGGTCGCGACCGCCTTTGAAGTCTGGAAGCAAATTCGCTTCCGCATCGAAGAACTTGAACGCGGCGAGCAGGACCGCTTGCGGCTGCTAGATCTGTGGATATTCCAGAAGCGCGAAATCGAGGAAGCGCGCTTGCAGGAAGCCGAAGATGAGCGCCTGGAAACCGAAAAGCGCGTCCTCGCCAACGCCGAAAGAATTTACAACGCCGCCATGCAGGCCTTCGATCTGCTCTACGAAGGCGACGCGTCGACCTCTTCATCTCTGCGCGCCGCGCAAAAACAGATCGAAGATCTGGCGCGATACGAACCGAAATTTCAAGAGACCCTGGCCGCTCTGGAAACCGCGCGCATCAGCGTAGAAGACGTTGGCGCAACCGTCCGCGACTACGCCGGAGGGATTCACGCTTCGCCAGAACATCTGGCCGAGGTAGAAGATCGCCTCGCGATACTAGATCGCCTGAAGCGCAAATATGGCCCCACACTCGCGGATGTGATGAACTTCGGATCCGATGTCGCCCGCAAGCTTTCCGAAGTCGAAAACAAAGACGAGATTCTGCGCTCGCTGCGGGTGGAACTCGCCAAAGCTGCCACGGAATACTTGCAAGCCGCCCTCGCTGTCTCAAAAAAGCGAAACGACGCTTCGCGAAAGCTCAGCAAGCTGGTGGAAGCCGAGATCAACGATCTCGCGATGAAATCAACTTTCCGCATCGAGATGACAGCGAGCGACAGCGAAGAGAACTGGACGTCCGCCGGCATCGATCAAGTTCTCTACATGATCGCCACCAATCCCGGCGAACCCATGCGCCAACTCGAGCACATCGCATCCGGCGGAGAACTCTCGCGAGTTATGTTGGCGCTGAAGGTCAGCGTAGAAGCGGAAGCAAGCACGCACCATCTCGCGCGGGCGCCCTCGCCCACGAAAGCTACCCGGGCCATTAACCAGCGAACCATGGTCTTCGACGAAATCGATACCGGCATCGGCGGACGTGCCGCCGAATCCGTCGGCAAGAAGCTGAAATCTCTGGCCCGAGCCAACCAGGTCTTATGCGTCACCCACCTGCCGCAGATCGCAACTTTCGCCGACCACCACTACGTGATCGAGAAAAAAGAGCGCAATGGCCGCACGCGCACCAGTATTCGCCTAATCGTGGACGAAGAGCGCACCGAAGAAGTGGCCCGCATGTTGAGCGGCGCCAAGCTCACCGACACCTCGCGCAAGCATGCCGAGCAGATGATCAAGGCCAACGGCTGAAAAGATCGAAATGAGACCTTCGTGCAACTCCAAAGCGATGTTTGCTCTTCGGATACCCGCGCTTTGATTTTACAATGATTTGACTTCTGGTCCCGCGATACTACGGTAGCTTCGTTCTATCTCCAACACGTCTTCGGCAGTTAGAACTGGATATGCAAAATGAATGTTCGCCGGCTCCTCACGCTCTTAGCGTTCCTCTTCGCCTTCATCACGCCGAGCTTTGCGCACCACATGGCGGTGGTGGTGAACAAAGACAATAACGTCGGCAACATAACCGCCGCACACCTGGCAAAACTTTTCCGCTCGGAAGTAAAGAAATGGCCAGACGGAAAGCCGATCATTCTGGTGCTGCACAAAAATTCCGCCGGTGAAACCGAAACCCTCCAGCACCTGAACCAGATGACCGCCGCAGAATGGTCCGCTCTCATCGCCGCCCACAAAGACGAGATTCAGATGGCGGACTCCGACGCCGAGGTGTTGAAGATTGTGCAATCGATCCCCGGCGCGGTCGGTTTGGTCGATGTGCGCTCGGTCGACAACACCATCACTGTGGTTCGCGTGGGCGGCAAGCTGCCGATGGAATCCGGTTACCTGCCGCATTAGCTTTGCGGCATTAGCAAGATGCGAGCCATTACTTCAGGCGCATCAACTGAAAATATCTCCGCGCCTTCTTCACATCGCGCCCAATCTGCTCGCGCAATGCCTCGACCGACGGAAACTTAATCTCATCGCGCACCCGATCGAGAAAACAAATCTCGACTTCGCTCTCCGGCGTCAGTTCAATGGGATGAAAGTCCAGTAAGTGAGTTTCAATGGCGAACGAATCCGCGCCAAACGTCGGACGATTGCCCACGTTGGTCACCGAATCGAAGCGCTCGCTTGCCACTCGCGTGCACGTGATATAGACGCCATCCTTCGGTACAAGCTCTTCGTAACGCGCCAGATTGATGGTGGGCACCGTATACTTCGATCCCAGCCCCCGCCCCCTTCCAGGCGTACCCAGGATGCAAAACGGACGCGCCAGCAAATGCCGCGCCCGGCTCACTCGTCCCGCGCTGATCAGTTTTCTGATGTGGCTGCTGGAAACGTGTTCGCCCCGCAACTTTTCCTCAGCGTAAACCTTCACCTCAAAACCCATCTCCGCGCCAAGTTGCGTCAGAAGATCCACATCTCCGGCGGCTTTGTGCCCGAAGCGGAAGTTGTAGCCCTCATGCACTTCGCGCGCATGCAATTTCTTTTTCAAAATGCGCTCGGCAAACTGCCGTGGTGTCATCAGCGAAAGATCGCGTCCAAACGGCAGCAGCAGAACCGCATCGACCCCCGTGCCTTCAAGCAGCCGTAATTTTTCCGGCACCGGCGTGATCAGCTTCAGCCCCGCGTCGGGCCGCAGAATCCGCGCCGGATGCGGCTCAAACGTCACCGCCACAGCCTTTCCGCCGTTGTCACGCGCCCGCCGCACAATTTCGCCGAGCACATGCGCGTGCGCCCGGTGCACTCCATCGAAATTGCCCACACTCAGAAACGATGGTCCAAATTCCGCGGGAATGTCTTCGAGTTTGTGAAAAACCTGCATGAGTAGGAATTAACCGCCGAGTTCGCCGCGAAAGTTGCAGCTCTATGTAGTTCGAATTCTTGAAGCGGCGCAGGCCGTTCTCTTTCCGTCCTTCGCGAGACCTTGGCGAACTTTGCGGTTCAAAGCTTTTGACCGCAAAGTTCGCCAAGAAATTCCGCAAAGTGCGCCGGGAACAACGAACCTCGATACTGCACCACCATCTTGAATTCCTCCGTGTTTCCCAGTGTCCTCTGTGGTAAAGATTTTGATTTTGTTTCCATCCGTGTTGATCGGTGAAAATCCGTGGCCACCCTCAAATCTCAACCTCCAACTTCATCCCGTCATACGAAAGGCGCACATGCGCCGGCAAACCCGCATTAGCCGCCTCATGTCCCAGATCGTGGCAAATGTGCGTAAAGAATGCGCGCTTCGGCTTGAGCCGCTCCACAATCTTCAGAGAATTCGCCACCGTCGAGTGCGTGGGATGCGGTTTGTAGCGCAGCGCGTCGAGAAACAAAATATCCAGCCCCTGCAATTGACGCAGCGAAGTCTCGGGAATCTCGCTGTGGTCGGTGAGGTATGCGGCGCTTCCGAAGCGGTAGCCGTAGATTTCCGCCTCGCCGTGAATCAGCCGCACCGGCTCAAAGCGCGCCCCGAAAAGCTCGACCGGCCCATCAATCGGCCGCAACTCGAGCTGCGGTAAGCTGCCGTACTTATAGTCAGCATCAAAAATATAAGAGAACATTCTGCGCAGAAAGGCCGCCGCATCGGGACGCGCGTACAGCGGCAATCTTCCCGGCTTGTGAGCAAAACTGAGCGGCCTCAGATCGTCAATGCCAAGAATATGATCGGCATGAGTGTGCGTATAAAACACCGCATCCACGCGTGTAATGCGCTCGCGAATCGCCTGCGCGTAAAAATCGGGCGTGGTGTCGATCAGCACCACCTTGCCCGCGTACTCAATCATCACCGAAGGCCGAGTGCGGCGGTCGCGCGGATCGGCAGAATGGCAAACGGCGCAGTCGCACCCCAGAGTTGGCACTCCCATCGACGTGCCGCTGCCCAGAACTGTGAGCGTGGCCTTCATCTGCCGGCCCGCTCGCTCATCGTCCGCCGGTTCCCGTGGCCACGCCGGGCTGTGGCGGGCGCGCCAGCGCGTTCGTCACTTCCACATACGCCATGCGAACTTCGTAGAGGCTGTTCTGCAGGAAGTTCTCCTCGGTCGAAGTCAGATTGCCCTTGGTTTTTTCCGCAATCAGAGTCAGTGTATCGATGGTCTGCCGCGCTCCAATAATATCGATGCGCGGCTGCTCGCCTTGCTGATGCATCAATCCCAGTTGCAGCATCGCGGTCATGTAGAGCGAGGCCAGAAATCGCTCGAAGGTCATTTCAAATTCTTTGGCCGAGCGCCCGCTCATCTCCACCCGCGAATCCAATTCCTTCGACGACGCTTGGTAAGCGTCCGCCTGGGCCTTTTGCTCAGCTGCCGTCGGAGGCGCGGGAGCACCGGCCGTTTCGTCGCCCGCAGAAGGGAACGCTGCCACGGATTTATCGGCGCTCAAGTTTTCTTTCGGTGCAGGCGTCGATGCGGCTGCCGCCGGAGTCGGCGATGCCGCCGCTTTCGGCGCTTCCGCTTCCTCGCGCACATCCTTCCGCAACTCTCCTTCTTCGGTAAACAAACGTCGGTCGGTCACGGTGAAACTAGATTCCCGCCTCTTCTCAGCCATATATCTGTCCTTTAATGATCACTTATAAGTCTAGAGGAAATTTGACGCTTAACAACGTTGGTCATTACGCCTTATGCAGAATGGCGTCATCCTGCTGCGCCGAAGCGACGCCAGCCAGCGGCAACTGGATCACCGTCGCCTTCGCGCCACCAATTATAACTTCGCGACCCGGCAAGCCCGATTCCCGCCGAATGTAGCCAAGCACGACCGTCCGCTCACCGGATTCGCTAGGCAATACGGAGGAGCTGGTCACCTCGCCAACTTCTTTCTCGCCGACGAAGATTTTTTCTCCTGCCGCGATCGCCTCGTCGCTCTCAGCCAGGAATCCGGAAAACTTTCGGTGTACGTTCCCGCGCGATCGAATGCGCTCGACAATTTCCTGACCCACGTAGCATCCCTTGTTGAAGTTGAGCGCGCGCACCTGTTCCGTTTCCTGCGGAAGCTCCCGCTCGCGAATGTCGATCCCGTACAACGGAATGCCCGCCGCAATGCGCTGCATCTCCAAAACCTCGCTCCCGACGGGAACAGCTCCCGCCACAACCAGCGCCTGCCATGTCTTGCAAACATCCTTCGGAGCGAGCCACAGCTCGTAGCTTTCCTGAGCCGCATCTTCGCCGCGCACCACCGTGCATTCCACGCACTCGCAATCGCACGTACAACGCGCCGTTCCAATTTGCAGCGGCTCTAACTCAGGTATCTCGATCCCCGCCGCTTTCAACACGGCCCGTGAATTTGGCCCCGCCAGCCCAAGAGTCGTCTGCTCGTCGCTGAGGTTCTTCACCTCCACATCATCCATGATGATGTAGTGATCGAACGTAGCCAGAATCTTCTCCGCTTGGCTGCGGTCAGTTTCCACAACAACCGATTCGCCCAGGTTGTAGCAGTCCATGTCGCCGAGAATTTTGCCCTGCGGATTCAGCAGAAACGCATAAACCCCGCGTCCAATCGCAAGATCGCGAACATTATTCGTGACCATTCCGTTCAGCCAGCGCATGCGGTCGCCGCCCGTAAGCGAAACCCTGGCGCGAAAGCCGAGATCGTAAACCCCACACCCGTGCAGCAACGCAGAAAATTCCTGCCTCGGAGTCGCAAAGCACGCCGCCGCCTCAGCGCCGCGGTATTGGCCGACGCGCACCGGTTGCGCCGCTTTCCCGCAGTCTGTGCCCAGCGCCGCCAGCAGTGGAGTATGTGCCATGAAAGTATTGATTATAGCGAATGCTGCTGCGATTCACGCCGGGCAGCGATTGGGTAGCAGCCAGTTTTTCTCCGCGCCCTTGGCGATACCTTTGCGCGCTTCGCGGTTAAGAGCTTTTTGACCGCGAAGCCCGCAAAGAAATCTCCGCAAAGTTCGCGAAGAACAACAAGCCCAGAAACTGAGCCTCTATCAGCGTTTGTAGCGCCTACCCATTCCCCTCCGCTTATGTTAGCTTTTCCACCATGGACCCGCAAAAACCCTCGAAGAAGCGCATCGCCGTGATTCCCGGCGATGGAATCGGCCAGGAAGTCATTCCGCAAGCTCTCAAAGTGATTCGCGCCTCCGGTGCCGATGTCGAAATAACCGAATTCGACTGGGGCGCCGACCGCTATCTCCGCGACGGCCTCACCGTCCCCGCCGACGGCTTCGCCATGCTTGGCCGCGACTTTGAAGCCATCCTCGCCGGAGCCTTCGGCGATCCCCGCGTCAAAACCAACATTCACGCCAAAGAGATCCTCCTCGGCATGCGCTTCAAGATGGATCTCTACGCCAACGTCCGCCCAGTTCGCCTGCTCGATGCGTCGCTCTGCCCGCTGAAAGGCGTCGAACCCAAAGACGTCGATTTCGTCGTCATCCGCGAAAACACTGAAGGTGTTTACACCGACGCTGGCGGAATCTTCAAGCAAGGCACGCCCGACGAGATCGCGATTCAGGAAGACATCAACACTCGCAAAGGCGTCGAGCGCATCATCCGCTACGCCTTTGACTACTGCGAGGGCCACACTAAGCTTGACGGCTCGCCCCGCAACCGCGTCCTGATGTGCGACAAATCGAACGCCATGACTCACGCGGGCGGCCTGTGGCAACGCGTATTCAAAGAGGTCGCCGCCGAATTTCCCCAGATCTCAACCCAGCACATGTACGTGGACGCGCTCTGCATGCAAATGGTTCGCGACCCGCGACCCTTCGACGTAATCGTCACCAACAACATGTTCGGCGACATCATCACCGACCTCGCCGCCGGATTGCAGGGTGGCCTGGGCATGGCCGCCAGCGGAAACATCCATCCCGGCCAGACTTCCATGTTCGAGCCCGTTCATGGCTCGGCCCCGCCGATCGCCGGAAAAAATCTGGCAAATCCCTTCGGCGCGATTCTCACCTCGGCCATGATGCTCGCCCATCTGGGATTCACTCGCGAAGCCGAGAAAATCGAAGCCGCCGTTCTCGAAGCCGTGCGCCAGAAAAAGACCACACAGGATGTCGGCGGAACTCTTGGGACACGCGAAGCGGCTGAGTGGGTGGCGGAACGCATCCAACTCAGTTAGCTTTGAGTGGGTGTACAGTTCGAAATGCGAGTGCAATCGCGCGCAGAATTGCCGACATGAATAGACTTCGGAAGAAATTCCCCCTCACGATCCGGCTGCGATCGCTTTTATTGCTGGCGTGCCTCGCATTGCCCGCTCAAGCTGCATCCATCCGTGACGGCAACGATCACCAGGAGGTTGATCTGGGCGGAATCCGCCTGGAGGTATTAACGTATCGTCCCAAGAAATGTACGCCCTCAGCGCTGCTGTTAGTCTTCCACGGTTTGCACCGCAATGTGGAGTCCTACCGTGACGACCTGCATCCGTTAGCCAACGAGCTTTGCATGTTGGAAGTTGTGCCGCTGTTTGACGAACAGCGCTTTCCTTCTTGGCGGTACCAGAAAGGCGGAATCGCCCATCAGGGGAACGTCCTACCGCCGACCGAGTGGACGGGAAATCTTGCGATCAAGCTGGTGGACTGGGCACGCGGGCAAGAAGGCCAGCCTCATCTGCCCTACGTGATGGTGGGACATTCCGCCGGCGCTCAATTCCTTAGCCGGGTTGCGGCTTTCGTACCGAACCAAGCGGCGGCAATCGTGATCGCCAATCCATCCACCCATGTGCTGCCAAGCACCGAGATTGGCGCTCCTTTCGGCTTTGCTGGCGTATACGACAAGCAAGAGTCAGAAACCGCGCTGCGCAACTATCTGGCCCAACCTGTAATCATGGTGCTCGGAAAAGAAGATGTCGGTGACAAAGACCGGGATGATGAACCTGCCGCGCTGCAGCAGGGGAAAACCCGTTATGAGCGTGGGATGAACACGTTTCGCAGTGCCCAGGCCGCTGCGGCGGCTCACAACTGGCCTTTTCAATGGAAGCTCATCGAACTCTCCAACGTCGGCCATAGCGCGGGCGATGTATTCAACTCGCGGCAAGTCAAAGCGGCCATCCGCAGCGCACTGCCAGCTCAAACCATCACCGCCAATCGTTCTCTGGTCGGCACTTCCGAAGGTGAAAGCGTCAAAGCTGCTCACGCTTTCGGACCGTCAGATCAGTCACAGCGGGAAGACCCATCTGTGCCTACACAGAGCCGGGGGAATAACGCTCCACAAGCAGAATCTCCCAACACGAAAGAGCAGTCGAAACCTGCGGAGCAAGAAGACGAAGTCAAAATCACCCCCCGCGAGGCCGAAGAGCTTTTCCACTCGGTCGATGAAATCCTCGCCTTCGACAGCAAGCACACCGGCCTACCCATCAAGAAAGAAGTGAAGCGCCGCCTCACCAGCCGCGACGAAGTCGTCTCCTACCTCACCAAACACATGAAGGACGAAGACGTGAAGCGCCTCCAGCGCTCCGAACTCGTCCTGAAAAAGTTCGGCCTGCTGCCTCGCGATTTCGATCTGGAAAAACTTCTGGTCTCGTTACTTCGCGAACAGATCGCCGGATACTACGACCCCAAAACCAAAACCGTGAACCTGCTCGATTGGGTCGCGATCGACCAGCAGGAGCCCGTGATGGCGCACGAACTCACCCACGCCCTGCAGGATCAGACCATCAACCTAAATCGCTGGATGAAAAAAGGCGACAAAGATCTGGGAGAAATCAAAAAAGATCCGACGCCCGCCGACATCGAAAACGACGAGATCGACGACGCCCGCGAAGCCGTAGTCGAAGGCCAAGCCGAGGCCATGATGCTGGAGTACGAACTCGCTCCCGTCGGCCGCTCGCTGGTCGATTCGCCCGACCTGGTCGACACCATGGAATCCCAAATGTCCAGCGGCACCGACGATTCCACTGTCTTCAAAGACGCGCCAATCTTCCTGCGCGAGTCGCTGACTTTCCCCTACAGCTACGGTTTGAAATTCATCGTCACGATGATGCAGAAGGGCGGGAAAGAAAAGGCGTTCGCCGGCGTGCTCGAAAATCCTCCTCACACCACGCGCCAGATCATGCAACCGGACACCTACCTCTCGGGCGAAAAAATCGATCCCATGCCCGTCCCCGAATTCAAGCGCGACTTCAAGAACTACGTGAAGTTCGATATCGGCGCCATGGGCGAGTTCGATGTCGCGGTCTTGATGGAACAATATGCCGGTAAAAAAACCTCCGACCGCATGTATCCCGAGTGGCGCGGCGGCTATTATTACGCAGCGCGTCCCAAGCAAAATGGAAATCTCGACTCCGCGGCAACTCCACTCGGACTGCTCTACGTCTCCCGATGGTCGAGCCCCGAGAAAGCTTCCGAGTTCGCCGCGATTTACGCGCGCTCCCTCAAGCAGCGCTACAAGCACGTAGAACAAACTCGCCAAGCCGGAACCGCCGAAGACGAAGCCGCCGACGCCGAATTGAAAGTCCGCCTCTCAGGCCGCCACACCTGGACCACGGAAGAAGGCACAGTCGTCATCGAAGAAAAAGGCGACACGGTGCTGGTAAGCGAAAGCTTAGATCCCGAAACCACGCAGACATTGGAACAGGAAGTTTTTCGAAAGTAATTTGCTCGTGTGGGTCGGACACTCCTATCCGGCGCCGTTGACTTTGCACTTGAACTCCCCAAGAAGTGCCGCACCTTCGCCAGCAGCACAAACCGCTTCCCATCCCGTTCCAACGTGAGCCTGCGCTGCTGGCCGATCTCGCCGCCCAGCATCGCCCACACCTGCCCGAGCGTCGAGCCAGCAGTCGGGATATCGTCGACGGCCAGCAGCAAGTCGCTCACTTGCACTCCATCCTCACCACTCAGCACGGACGGCTCGCCGTTGAAATCGGCGATCGCAGCTACCGCAAATTTTCCATCAGCCTCTGGCCTCAAGGTCAGCCCGATCACATCGAAATCTGGAAAGTTAAAGGTGCGTCCAATTTCGAAATATACCGCCGAGTGTGCGTAATCAAATCCAATCCGATAGTTGAGCAGCGCCTCCGAACCAAGCGCACCGGATACCGCCGACCCCACCGCCGTTCCTTGAGTCAAGATCCGGCCTTCCGCAGAATCGGCAACCGCAACATCGACAAGAAACAGCGGACCAAACTGCAATCGATCGACGCGCATTAGCCGCTGCTTTAGCTCATCACTCGATCCGGTCACATTCGCCGGGCCAACCGCGCCAGTCATCTTCGGCCAATCCGGATGAGCACCCGACAGCTTTTCAAAAAGCTCCTTCGATAAAAAACTCATCGACGATCCCAAATCGAGCCCAAGCTCGTATTTCTTATTTTCAATCTGACTCTGAATCCGAATCAGCCCAGTCGTGGAATCAACAACAGCTTTCGTTTTCGTGCCGTTGAATTTCAAGCTGCCGCGTGGCCCGATGGTGAACTTGCGGCCCGGAAAATCTACAAGCACGTCATAATCGCGCAAGATCATCGAAGGAATGCGAATTTCAGCGTTCATACCATGGGCACCCATGCCTTGCAAAACTTTTGCGCTGCCCATCGCAGGCAGCAGAATCCTGAACCCGCGGATCGACAATTCGCCAACCGCAGCACCCGGTTTGCCCGTACACGCCTGTCCATCACAAACAACATCAAATCCCATCAGCCGAGCCACGCGCTGGCTCATCGAAAACTCAGGATCGCCGTTGTCCACCCAGGCCCGCACGCGCTGAGGTGGGCCATCGGAAAGCGAAACATCGGCTTCGATCACAATGCGATTGTGATCGAGAATCAGAGGAACGGTTACCGCTGACGCCGCAGGCCGAGCCGCATTCGCGGCGGATTTTTGCGCAAAGACCGGAATACGAATCAGGCAGGAAATGCAGAACAAAAGACAAACCGCAACTCGCATAAATCAATTGTAGCGGTTGAACATTAAAGAGAAGCCGAGCGTCCTGGCTTGATGGCCGCATCGCCCGCGCTCTTCTTCGCGACCTTAGCGGCACTTCTTTGCGACCTTCGCGGTAAAAAGCTTAAATCGCAGAGTGCGCCAAAGCATTGCGAAGGACGCAAAGAAAATTGCCCCCCCGTCCCAGTCGCCAGAATCCACGCCTTGATATAATCACGAGTTTGGCCGCGCACGCGAAACTCACCGTGCGCGCCGGCTTTCGGAGGATGATTGGCAAAAGCGGAAATAGGAATCATCGGCGGCAGCGGCCTCTATGCCATGCCAGGACTCACAAGGGCAAAAGAAATACGCCTGAAGACCCCATTCGGCGCACCTTCTGACGCCTACATCTGCGGCGAACTCGAAGGCCGCAAAGTGGCATTCCTGGCCCGGCATGCCCGCGGCCATCGCATCCTTCCATCCGAACTAAATTTCCGTGCCAACATTCACGGCTTCAAGCAATTGGGAGTCGAACGCATCGTTTCGGTTTCCGCCGTCGGCTCGCTGAAAGAACAACATAAGCCGCTGGATTTCGTCATCCCCGACCAATTCTTCGATCGCACCCGCCACCGCATCGACACGTTCTTCGGCAACGGACTGGTGGCCCACGTCAGTTTTGCCGAGCCTGTCTGTGGAGAGCTTTCGCGCGTGGTCGAGGCCGCCAGCGCCAAGGCCGGCGTCACCGCGAAGCGCGGCGGAACATATCTCTGCATGGAGGGTCCGCAATTTTCCACCAAAGCGGAGTCGAACGTCTACCGCAGCCTGGGCATGGATGTCATCGGCATGACCAACCTGCAGGAAGCCAAGCTCGCGCGCGAAGCCGAGCTTTGCTATGTTACGGTCGCGATGGTCACCGACTACGACTGCTGGCATCCCCATCACGACTCGGTCACGGTCGATCAGATCGTTGCAGTCTTGCAGAAGAATGCCGAGAACGCAGCAAAAGTCGTGCGCGAGACCGTGGCCGCAATGCCGCATGATCGTTCGTGCAAATGTTCATCGGCGCTGGCCCACGCCATCCTGACCGACCGCAAAAAGATTCCTCCAAAAACGAAGAAGAATTTGAAACTGATCATTGGGAAATACATAAAGTAAATTTGCGTGCTCATCGATCGCGGACGACAATCCAACGTCTTCCAAATATCTGAAAGAATCATCACCACTCAATCACCGGGAGGGAATAGTTCGAATGAGTATTGTCGTAGTCGGATCGGTTGCGTTTGACGACATCGCTTCGCCCTCAGGCAGCGTAAAAGGAATTCTCGGCGGAGCCGCAACCTACTTCTCTCTCGCCGCCAGCTATTTCACGCAAGTTCGCATGGTCGCCGTTGTGGGCGACGATTTCACTGCCGAGCACGAAAACGTCCTTAAAAAGCGGGGCGTCGATACCCGCGGCATCGAGCGCGCTTCCGGCAAAACCTTCCGCTGGGGTGGTTCGTACTCCGAAAATCTCAGCGAAGCCAAAACCACTTTCACCGATCTCAACGTCTTTGAAAAGTTCCAGCCGCGCATTCCCAAAGAATACGAAGACACTTCATTTCTGTTTCTCGCCAACATCCAGCCCACCCTGCAGGCCGACGTCCGCCGAAAGATGAACGGAGTCCGCCTCACCGGCTGCGATACCATGAATTATTGGATCAATGGGGCCCGAGCCGAACTGGCCGAAACCCTGAAGCTCGTGAATGTGCTCCTCATCAACGACACCGAAACGAAAATGCTGGCCGCGGAAAGCAATCTACCACGCGCCGCGCAGAAAGTTCTGGCCATGGGACCGCAGGCTCTGGTCATCAAGCACGGAGAATACGGCGCGACCATTTTCTTTCGCGAAGGCGCGTTCGGCATCGGCCGCCATCCCTTCCGCGCTCCCACCCTGCCGCTCGACGAAGTGAAAGATCCCACCGGCGCCGGAGATTCCTTCGCCGGCGGATTCATGGGCTATCTGGCTTCGCAAGAAGAACTGAATCGCGAAGTTCTCAAGCGCGCGCTATTCTATGGTGGAGTCATGGGCTCCTTCGCCGTGGAAAGTTTTGGCACCGAGCGCTTACAGTCGCTCACGCGCGAAGCGATCGACGAGCGTTTCCAGATTTTCCGCGAACTCACTCACCTCGAATGAAGCCCCAACCCGAGCCGCCAAAACTGCATTCCGAAATCGAAACCGTGCGCCTGGTATGGCTGGCGATCTTCGTCTCGATATTTTCTTTTCTTTACTACAACCGCCATGGCGATCTCCTGCTTTACGGCGACGCCGTCGCCCACATCAATATCGCGCGCCGCATCTTCGACTCCAGAACTCCCGGAATCTTGCAACTGGGAACCGTGTGGCTGCCGCTGCCGCACTTGCTCATCCTCCCGTTTATCCTTTCAAAACAAATGTGGCAGAGCGGCTCCGGCGGCTCCATTCCATCGATGGCAGGTTTTGTCTTCGGAGTTCTGGGAATTTTTCGGCTGCTTCGCACAGTTCTTTCGCCTGCTGAGCAAGAAGGTGGAAAGACCAATGCGGCGATCCTGGTCTTGCCCTGGGTCGCTGCAATTCTGTACGCCGCCAATCCGAATTTAATCTACATGCAATCAATCGCCATGGGCGAGTCGCTGTATCTTGCCTTTTTTATTTGGTCTGTCGTGTATCTCGCAAAGTTCGCGCAACGTGGGGAGGATGCCTCCCGCTCGCTGATCAAGTGCGCACTATGCCTGGCCGCCGCCTGCTGGACGCGCTACGACGGATGGTTTCTCGCAGGAGTCTTGGCAATTGCCGCTGCGGCGATTCTCTTTGTGTTCAGAAAGCCCGAAATCAAGCAATCGCGCCGAGAACAGAGAGCGGTCTGGCCTTTGCTCACGAAGTTTGCACTCATCGCCTTCGCCGCTCCCGCGCTCTGGCTGGCCTACAACGCCGCCGTCTATCGCAATCCGCTGGAATTCGCCAATGGCCCCTACTCGGCGAAAGCCATCGAACAAAAGACTTCCACGGTAAATCCGGCCAAGGGAAATCTCTGGGCGGCTTCCTCATACTTTTTAAAGGCCGCTGAACTCAACCTGAGCGAATCGACTTGGCTACAACGGCTCTGGCTGCTCCTCGCGCTCCTTGGAAGCCTCGCGGCCGCGACCACGCCTCGCGGCCGCGTCGCTCTTCTACTCTGGACGCCGCTGCCGTTCTACGCCTGCTCCATCGCCTACGGAAGCATCCCAATCTTCGTTCCAACCTGGTGGCCCTTCTCGCTATACAACCTGCGCTATGGATTACAACTCCTCCCAGCCTTCGTGGTTTTCGCCCCGCTGGGCATTTCGTTTATTTTGCATCCGGCAGTTGTCCAATCCGCCGCCAAGGCTGCCAGACCTGCCCTCGACTGGCGTCGCTGGACCGCCATCGCGACGTTCGCATCCGTCCTGTCGCTCGGCGCGGCCAGCGACGCCGCAATTTGGCGCGCCGATCCCATCTGTTATCGCGAAGCTCAGGTCAACTCACGCGGCCGTGTTGTGCTCGATAAACAGGTCGCACGCTGGATCAACTCGCTCCCTCCGAATTCCACACTATTGATGTTTCTCGGCGAGCATGTGGGCGCGCTCGAGCAGGCGGGCATCCCGCTGCGTCAAACGATTAACGAAGGCAATCACCGCACATGGCGTCAACCAGTCGATCCCGAAGGCTTGTGGGAACGTGCCTTGGCAGACCCCGCCGCCTACGCGGACTATGCCATTGCGTTCGAAGGCGATCCCGTCTGGAAGTCCGCGACCGACCAACACTTGGTTGCGTTGGTTGAAATCCACACCACCGGCCAGCCCCCGGCTGCGATTTTTCCCACCCGCTCGCAACCCCACCAGTGACAAGCTCGGCGGTAATCACGCGGGTTAATGCGCGGCCCGTAAGCTACGCGAGTTGCAGTGATAAAATCCGGCCATTCGCAACCTCTTCGATTTTCAACCAATGAACTGGCCACACATCATCGACTTGCTGCACGGGGAGATGGCGAGCGGTTTCGTCGCCACGTCTCTGACGCGCCTGGTGCTCGCGGCGATTCTGGGCGGAGCCATCGGCCTCGAGCGGGAACTCCGCCATCGCCCCGCCGGCCTGCGCACGAATTTATTTATCTGCTTTGGCGCCGCGCTCTTCACCGTGCTTTCCCGTGGTCTTGCGGCCGAGCCCTCCGACTACACCCGCATCGCCGCGCAAATCATTCCCGGCATCGGCTTCATCGGCGCGGGCTCCATCCTTCACAACCGCGGCCTCACCACCGGCCTCACCACGGCATCCACCTTGTTCGTAGTCGCATCCGTCGGAATGGCCGCAGGTGGCGGCTTCTACATGACCGCGATCTTTGCCACCCTTGTCGTTCTGATGACGCTGTTTACGCTCGGCCACGTGGAGCGAACCTTCAGTTTGAAATCTTTCCTGTTCACCTACGAAGTAACCGGCGGCAGCGTGGAAGAAATCAGCGCGGAAGTAAACCGCATCCTCGAGCCCACCCATCGCATGATGCTGAACGTCGCCAGCGCCAGCACCTCTCAGCATGTGCGCCTCCAGTTTGACCTCGCCGCCTGCAATCGCGATCAGAAGAAATTGTTCGCGGATCTCAAGAGTTCGAGCGTACTTGCCAGCGTGACCTCGCTGGGCCCGGTGGACGTCGAGTGAGCCCGCACACGCGGTCCATTCCCTTTGTAAAAGCGGTCGCCTGCGGAAACGATTTTCTGCTGATCGATGCCGCGCAAATCGAAGGGAAGCTGCCTCCCGAAGAATTGGCGTCGTTCACGCAGCGCATCTGCGATCGGCACACTGGCCTCGGCGCAGATGGCGTCGAATGGATTTATCCACACGCAACCGCCGATGCCGAAATTCACCTCATCAATGCCGACGGCTCGCCAGCGGAAATTTCTGGCAATGGCACCCGCTGTGTGGCTGCTTATCTGTACGCAGAGAGCGTGAAACGTAATGTCATCATCCAAACCGGAGCCGGCCCGAAAGCTTGTACGCTGATCGGAGAAAGTGCCTCCGGATACGAGTTCGAAGCAGATATGGGCGAAGCGGTGGTCGAATCCGAACTTGCTTTGAAAGTTGCTTCGCACGAAGTGCGCGGAATCCCAGTTTCAATGGGAAATCCTCACTATGTAATCTTCGTCACCCAGTTCTCTTCGGATTGGCAGGAAGAAGCGGCCAGGATTCAGCGCAGCGAAGAGTTCACGAAGAACGGGGTGAACGTTGAATTCGTTACCATCGATGGCCGGCACGACGTCAAGGCCCGCTTTTTTGAGCGCGGCGCCGGCGAAACGCAATCGTCGGGCACGGGATCGTGCGCCTGTGCCGTTGCGTCGATCGCGAGCGGAAAAGCGGAATCGCCCGTCCGCGTGCATGCTCCGGGCGGAACGCAGACTATTCGTACCCACGGCAACCGGGTGTTTCTTCGCGGCATGGCACAACTTGTATGCCGGGGAGAGTTTTTTCTGACCGAGTAGCCTACAAAAAATCTCAGATTCGTATCAGGGTATGCCTTCAGGCATACCCTGAGTGTCAGGTTATCAATCACGCCTTCAGGCGCTGCGAGACGATGCCATTTTTAGCACCCCGCTGGAGCGTCCCCCTCCGCACCTCGCTTCACAATCCCATCCTCGCCGGATGTCATATATTCTGGAAATGCTTCGAATTGAATGTCATCCTCGGCCATCCCGCGCATTAAGCCGCCCGCACTGCGGCCCGGCGATACCGTTGGCATTGTTGCGCCCGCCAGCAACATCAAGCGCGCTGAACTTGAAGCAGGCTGCGAAGCCTTGCGCCGCGCCGGTTATCGCCCGTTCTATTTCGAATCCATTTTTGAGAAAGACCTTTATTTTGCAGGATCAGCTCAGCGCCGAGCTCGCGAACTGGAAGAAATGTTCGTTCGCGATGATGTCCGCGCAATCGTTTGTGCGCGTGGCGGATACGGCTCCAACTACTTGCTCGACGCTCTTGATCTCGAAAAGATCAAAGCCCATCCCAAGATTTTTGTCGGCTACAGCGATCTGACTTCGTTGCTCACCTACTTCGCCGATGCCGCGGGCTTGATCACCTTTCACGGCCCCATGGTGACCAAAGACTGGGCGCACGAAAATGGCATAGATATCGCTTCGTGGCACGGGGCGCTGACTGGCGCGAGTGGCTGGGATGCCGCATCGGGAGCCGATTCCGGCGCAAAAGGCTTAGTCGACGGCGTCGCCGACGGAATTCTTTACGGCGGATGCCTCTCGATCCTGGTCGCTTCCCTCGGCACTCCGTATGAAATTCGCACCGAAGGGACGATCTTGTTTCTCGAGGACATCGCGGCGAAACCGTACCAGATCGACCGCATGCTCATGCAATTGAAGCTGGCGGGCAAACTGAAAGGCGTGCACGGAATTATTTTCGGCGAAATGCGCGATTGTGTTCAGACCGCAAATCAGGGATACACTCTGGAAGAAGTAATCGTCCGCATCGTAGGAAAACTGGGCATACCCGTGGTGTTTGGACTACGCTCTGGTCACGTGACCAGCAGCAACATCACGCTGCCCATTGGAGTGCGCGCGGCGTTAACGGTGAGCGGCGAGAAGGTTGGTCTCAATATTCTGGAACCGGCAGTCAGCGAGCGCGACCGTTGAAACCCGACTAATCGAAAAACACAAAAAGATCCCAAAAGCATGAACCAAACTAAACACATTCACCTCATTGGCATTTGCGGCACCGCTATGGCATCGCTTGCGGGAATGCTCAAGCAACGCGGCTTTCGCGTTACCGGCTCTGACGCCGCGGCCTATCCGCCGATGTCAGACTTCCTGGCAGAGCTTGGCATTCAAGTCGCACAGCCCTTCGACGCGCGCAACCTCGAACCCACTCCCGATCTCGTCGTGGTGGGCAACGCGATTGCGCGCGGCAATCCCGAACTTGAAGAATTGCTCGACCGCAGAATCCCATTCTGCTCACTGCCGCAACTCCTGCACGACGAGTTCCTGCGAGGCAAAGAAGTCATCGTCGTCGCCGGAACTCACGGTAAAACCACGACCACATCGATGCTCGCCTGGATTTTCCACGCCGCCGGCATGCAGCCTTCATTCTTGATCGGCGGCATCGCCGAAAATTTCGGATCGAGCTTCCACCTCGGCTCGGGAAAATATTTCATCCTCGAAGGCGACGAGTACGACACCGCATTCTTCGACAAAGGCCCCAAGTTCCTGCATTACTTTCCCGATTCTGTGATTCTTACCTCAGTGGAGTTCGATCACGCGGATATTTACAAAGATCTTGACGCCGTCGAAACCGCGTTCAAGCGGTTGGTAAATCTCATCCCGCGCCGCGGCCGCATCATCGCCTTCGACGGCGCCGCCGGTAATGCGTCTGAAAGCCCATCGCTAGAACGCAGCCTGAGCAAAGCTTTCTGCCCGGTGGAACGCTACGGATCAGGCGCACGCGCCGCATGGCGCATCACCAATATCAAGTTCGAAGCGGATCGCACTTCATGGTCAGTCTCGCGCGATAACCGAGCATGGGCGGACTTCGAATTTCCTCTGGCCGGCGAATACAACGTGTGGAACGCGACCGCTGCTGCTGCGATGGCCGCAAACTACGGCATTTCAAAAGAAGACATCGCCGCCGCCCTGAAAACATTCAAGAGCGTAAAGCGCCGCCTCGAAGTGAAAGCGCAGGTCAACGGCATCACCATCATCGACGACTTCGCGCATCATCCCACCGCGATCGCAGAAACGCTTAAAGCGCTACGGGCCCGTTATTCCGGCGCGCGCTTGTGGGCGATTCTCGAGCCTCGCTCGAACACTCTCCGCCGCCGCATCCTTCAATCAGACTTGGCTCGCAGCCTGGCTCTCGCGGATGAAATCATTGTGGCAGGTGTTTTTCGCTCGGATGCGGTACCGGCCAACGAGCGCCTCCAATTGCCCGAACTCGCTGCCGAAATTCAACAACAAGGCCGCCGCGCACGCCTCGCTGACGACGCCGACGCCATCATCGAAATCGCCGCTCCCGAAATGCGCAGCGGCGATGTGGTCGTAATTCTTTCCAATGGCGGCTTTGGCGGCATCTACCAAAAGTTGCCGGCGCGCCTGCAAGCTCTGACGAAGCAAAATGCAATCGCGAGTTCGGCCAGCCCGGCAGGGAAGCGATGACTCGCTGCAACGAAGCCCGTCGATCGCTTCAACATGCGCTCGCCTTTTTCCTACTGCTGCTTTTATCTGCCGGTGCCCACGCCGCTACCAATTACACAATTTCGCTCGCCAACCCGGAACAGCATCTCATCGAAGTGCGCATCATTTTGCCGGAAGGCGCAGCCGATCGCGAGCTCCAACTTCCGGTGTGGAATGCTCTCTATCAAGTTCGCGACTTCGCCCAATATATAAACTGGGTCCACGCCAAAGACCGCGCCGGACGGCCTCTCGCCGTTCGCCAGCTAAACACGAGCCGCTGGCAGATTTCCGGCGCTCAAGCCGGCACCATCGTCGACTACCAAATCTTCGCCGATTCGCCCGGCCCCTTCGGCGCACAACTCAATTCTCATCACGCATTCTTAAACCTCGCGCAGGTTCTTATGTATTCCGAGGATGCCCGAAACGCGGCCATGGTCGTACGCTTCAGCCAGCTTCCCGAGGGATGGCACATCGCCATTCCGCTCACGTCGGCATCCGACGGCGCATTCACTGCCGAGAATTACGATCGCCTGGTCGATTCCCCAGTCGAAATCGGCGCATTTCAGGAATCGGATTTCGACGAAAGCGGCGCACATTATCGCGTGATCGTCGACGCCGACTCCACCGACTACGACATGGCTGCGATCACCGCCATGCTGCGCAAAATCGTAACCGCCGCAACCTCTTGGATGGACGACCGCCCCTTCAACAGCTACATGTTCCTCTATCATTTTCCGCACGGTCCCGCAGGCGGAGGCATGGAACACGCCTATTCCACCGCAATCGCCATCAATGCCGACGTTCTCTCGCACTCTCCCGAGGCGCTAGCGTCGGTCACCGCGCACGAGTTTTTTCATCTGTGGAACGTGAAGCGCATCCGCCCACAGTCGCTCGAGCCCATCGACTACGCAAAAGCGAATTACACGCGCGCACTCTGGTTCAGCGAAGGCTGTACCAGCACTGCCGCGGATTTTATCGAACTCCGTGCCGGACTCCTCGACGAGCGCCATTTTGAAGACGCTCTGGCCGCCGGCATCGGCGAACTGGAGCGCCGTCCCGCTCATTTGACTCAGTCCGCCGAGGAATCGAGCCTGGACGCGTGGCTCGAGGGCGACCCTTATTACCGCCGTCCCGAGCGCAGTATTTCGTATTACAACAAAGGCGAGCTGTTAGGAATTATGCTCGATCTCGCGGTGCGCCAGGCCAGCCACAACCGCGAGTCCCTGCGCGAAGTATTCCAATCGATGAATCGCAATTTCTCGCAAAAGCACCATCCCTTCCCGGATTCCGATGGCGTCCGCGAATCCGCCGAATCGCTTACCCACACAAACTTGTCAGACTTTTTCTCGAAATATGTCGCCGGCACAGAAGAGATTCCATGGAACGATTTCTTCCGCGTTGTTGGATTACGCCTGATCGAAACCAGCGCAACCAGCGCCGACCTCGGCTTCACGGCCTCACGCAGTTTCGACGGCCCGATGATCGTCTCGGCGGTATCCACCGGCAGCGAAGCTGAACACTCCGGTCTGCAAGCCGGAAATACTATTCTTGAAATCGACGGAAATCCTCCCGGGCTGGAATCATCAGAGGCCGCCCTGAATCTCTCGCCCGGCGACACCATCACCGTGAAAGTCCGCTCCCGGCGCGGCCCCGAACGCGAACTGAAGTGGAAGGTTGGCAGCCGCGACGAAATTTCATACCAGCTGAAAGACGTAGAACACGTCAGCGCCGAACAGCGAACGCAGCGCGCAGCGTGGCTGAAAGGCGAGGCGGCAACCCAGTAATACGACTCGTAGCGAAACTCGCAAACACCAATAGAACGATGATACGCACCATCGCAATGCTCGCTTTCTGGACCCTGGCCTTGCCCGTCGCAGCTCTGATCGGCTTTCCCTGGACCTTCATCTCCGGCGACGTCAGCCTTCTCTACCGCATGTTCATGTTCGGCGCCTGGAACGGCGTTCGACTGACCGGCGTAAAAGTCCGAACCATCGGGCTCGACACGCTCGATCCCACTCGCACTTATATCTTCATGTCGAACCACGTCTCGAACATTGACCCGCCAATCACCGTCCCCTTAATTCCGCGGCGCTCTTCGGTCATGGTGAAAAGGGAATTGTTCAAATTCCCCATCCTCGGCCGTGCCATGCGCATGGGTTCGCTCGTGCCCGTCGATCGCGGCAATCGCGACGCCGGCATCGAATCCGTACGCATCTCGAAGGAGGTAGTGCGGCAGGGCTTGAATATGGTGATCTACGTCGAAGGCAAGCGTTCCTTCGACGGCAAGCTCCTTCCTTTCAAAAAGGGACCGTTTTATCTCGCCATCGAGTGCGGAGTTCCCGTCGTCCCCATTACCATTACCGGCACCCACTACGTCATGCCGAAGACTCGATTCGCCATCAAGCCTGGATTAGTCACCGTGCAGTTTCATCCGCCCATAGAACCCAAAGATTTTGGCAGCCGCGACTGTCTGATGGAAAAAGTTCACAGCGTGATCGATAGCGGATTGCCAGAGGAATCGCGAACGATCCCATCGACGACAGGTAAATCTGACACGCCGAACCGCGCTGTCTAGCTATTCCTTCCGCAGCAGCGTCCGCAAAGCCCGCGCCATCTCCGGCAGCCTCGGCAACAGCGCCGAATATTTCAGCCAAAGTTTGTGGTCGACCGCCGGAGCTCCACTCACCAGCGCCCCCGCCGGAACGTCGCCCGACACTCCACTCTGCGGAGTAACAATCGCCGCCTCGCCAATCTTGCAATGCCCGACTACTCCAACCTGCCCAGTCAAAATCACGCGATTGCCAATTTCCGTCGATCCCGCAATCCCCACCTGTGAGCACAGCAGCGCGTCCTCGCCAACCTGCGAACCGTGGCCCACCTGCACCAGGTTGTCAATCTTCGTTCCCCGGCCAATACGCGTCTCCCCCACGCTGGCGCGGTCGATGCAAGTGTTCGCCTGAATTTCCACATCATCTTCAATCACCACCGGCGCAGGCTGCGGAATTTTGTGCCAAACCCCGTCCCGACTCTTTGCAAATCCGAAGCCATCGGAGCCGATCACCACCCCATTTTGCAGCAGCACATTCTTGCCGATGCGGCAGTTCTCGCGCACCACCACATGACTATGCGCAAAAAAATTGTCGCCGACCCTTACGCCGCCATAGATCACGACATGGGCCAGAAGCACCGCGTTTGCCCCGATCTCCACTTCTTCACCCACAACCACATAAGGCCCAATGTGCGCATCGCGCCCAATCTTGGCCGTAGGATGGATCACAGCGCTTGCATGAACCCCAGCCGGGTAGGGAATTGGCTGATGAAATAATTTCAAAGCCTGTGCGAAGCTGAGATACGGATCAGGCACGCGCAGCGTAGCCGCCGGAATCTCCGGGAAGTCCTCGGCAACAATTACAGCCGCAGCCCGCGTACGCCGCGCCGCCGGAGCATACTTGGGATTGGCTACAAAAGTAATTTCCTGTGGCCCGGCCTGCTCAATGCCGTTGAGCCCGCTGATTTCGGTGTCGCCGGCTTTATCAAGGCGCGCGTGCAGCACCGATGCAATTTGTCCAAGTTTCATGGGGATGGAAAGAAGACGAATAATCGTACACCAGCGAAGGATTTCTCGATCAGGCTGCCGAAAAACTCGAGCTTCGTATCAGGGTATGCCTTCAGGCATACCGCAAGTGCCGCACTATCGATCGTGCCTTTAGGCGCCGCAAGGCGAACGGAGACGGCATCGCTCAGCTCCAGCGGCCAAAACCGGTCGCCCCTTATTGCACGTAGAGCGTGATCGCCGTTGTGGATGTGGTCGAGCCGCTGGTGGCGCTCACCACCAGGTTATAAGTTCCCGCAGGCGTAGGAGTCGACGGTACCGGCGGCGGGGTCGTAGAACTGTTGCCGCCTCCGCCGCATGCCGGCACCAAGGCAATCAAAGCCAACAGCAGAAGCAATCCAGTCGAGCGGCGCCGCGCCGGCGAGCCAGCCATCACGATCGAAAACAATGCAAACATCCCGATCGCAAGCCAGTGCGAAAAAGGTCCATGTGTGGGGGGCATCTGAGCGGCGGTCGTGGTGGCGGCGGTCGTGGTTATCGTCATCGTCGAGGCAGTAGTTGCCGGCGTGCCAGCCGCAGTCACCGTAGAGGGACTGAATGCACAGGTAGCTCCAACCGGAAGCCCGGAGCATGAAAGCGCGATGCTCCCGCTAAATCCCGTCGAGTTAGCAACCGCCAGCGAAACCGTGCCCGCCGATCCCGGCGCAGTCACATTCACATACGCCTGGTTGGACGAAGGCGCTACGAAAAATCCCGGCGTGATCGTAAAGGTCACCGACTGTGTGGTGCTGCTGGCATTAAAACTGGCATCGCCGCCGTAGCTCGCTGAAATCGTGTGCGTGCCCGTATCGAAGTTGAAAATTCCGTTGGGAGTCGCGGTGTTAGCACCGCCCTGGAATGAACTTCCTGAGTTCAATAGCAGGCTCAAGCCCGTAGAACTGCCGCCCGGAATCGTCCCGAAACTGTCGGTGAAGTTCACTGTGCCGGTTGGCGTGCCTTGTCCCGACAAGCCAAAAACGTCGGTGCGCAAGTACACAAAACTTCCGAATGCGCCGCCGCTAAAGGGGATTGCATTTCCCAGTGCATCCGCGGAAAGCACTGAGAGCGCTGTGGTGCTATTCTCCGGCGTAACCGTTATCGAGGAAGTTGCAGAATCGCTGGCAGCGAAGTTGGCGTCTCCCGCATAGTGCGCATAAACGCTATACTCCACGCCGCCTGGCAACTGACTGGTCAATCCAGCCACGCTAGCCCCCGCGCCAAGCGTAAGAAAATCGAGAGCGCTCAAGCTGCTCGGAACCGACGGGTCAGCGGCAATCAGAGACACACTCCCCGTCGGAGTTCCACTCCCGCCGCTCGGCGCAACCGCAATGCTCACACTCGCTGATGTTCCATGCACCATGCTTGTCGGAGTGACCGTCAACGTAGTCGTCGTGGGATTAAACGTGACGGAGTTCCACTGGCTCACCAGGTTTGCAATATTGACCGATCCCAGCCCCGTGGTTTGGTCATAACCTGCGCCAGCCTGATAGTCGGCCGTAACTGAGCCGTAGTTCAGCTCTCCAGGCACAGCATTATTGCCAACCGTTACGTCGTTAAAAATACAAGTGCTGGCCGGAGGCGTGACCGTGCTCGAACCATTGCATTGCGCAGGATAGGCGGCCTGGCTGGCGGCAAGACGATACAGCACATAGTTCGCCGCTCCCTGCCTCCCGCCCATCTGCTGGTCAACGAGCGCCATGATGCCGGCAAACGACGGCGCGGAAGCCGATGTGCCCGCGGCGAAGTATATGTAGATTTCACCCTTACTGTCCGGAAAGCAGGATCCCTCAAGACAAATCAGGTAGGAATCATGTTGCGCAGCACTCAGAGAAACGTCCGGCACATCACGCACCCCATCAGTCGGAATACCTTGCACACCCGACTGCCACGACGGCTTAGGCACGCCCTGCGTCGTTCCCCCAGCCTGAATGTTCCCGCCGCTGGCCCCGCCGCTGCCTGACCAGAGTCCCAGACTCGGACTGCTCTCGTTCCAGACATTTTCCGGGATGTAGGAAATCGCCGATTCCTCGACCGGCGACTCCGTGCCCCAATACTTGCTGTCCTGGCCATTTTCGTTAAACATCGTGCCGCCAACCGCGACATTGAACGGTGTGGACGCAAGAAGATTAACCGACACGGGATTCGTGGCAGGTGGGTTCGAAGGGTCGTCACAACCCTCGGCTCCATTGTCTCCAGCCGAGACAAAATACGTGATCCCTTGCGCCGCCGCCTGCTCTGCCAGACCATAGGTGAACGCCAGTTGAGCATCCGTCGCTAAAAGCTCACAGCTGCTGAAGCTCTCGGTCATGATGTCCGCAAAATTGTTCTCGACGATGTACACCTCAGAGAGATCGATGCCGTCGCTGGTATTGGTTGACGCGGAGACGACTAAATTCACCGTCGCATTCGGCGCAACCGCACCCGACCAGGTTGAATCGAGAGTGGCTTCCGCTTCTTCGCCGCCGCCGAGGTCACCGGGGTCAGGACCGTTGATCACGATGTTGCCGGGCGTAAAAACGCTGCAGCACATGGCAAACGCGTCCTGCTGAAAACTCTGCACGTCCTCGCCGGGTGTGTTGTTAGGCGCTCCACTATAAAGATTGCTTCGCCCCACCACTCCAATCGTGATTCCGCCACCGGAAATGCCGAGGGTATAGCTTGGATTCGCATCGTAAATCACCGCAAAATCCTGCGGCGCGAGCGCATAGGTAACCGGCTGGCCATTTTGCGCCGGGAAAGTAACTTGAGGTTTCTTGCCGGGGACAATCTTGGCGCGAGCCGGCTCCTTCGCCAGCCGCAGCGCCGGCTTCTTCAGAAAATTATGCAGCGTCAACACCCCGGCCACCGCCGGCGTCAACGCCGTCGGAATCGAAGGATCGCTGGCATTGGCCCAGTGCTGCTCTCCGTTCACCACATACTTATGAATCGCAGTGTGGAAGGCTTCCTGCACCTGGCTGGCGGAGCCGGAAAATTCCAGCACGCTGCGGCCTTTAGTCGTCCCCACCTGAAAGCCATGCGATTGCAGCCAACTCGTGATGATTTGAATATCGCCGTCCGTCGGCCCAAACTGTGTGCCGAATTGCTCCGGCGTCAGCCATTTGTGGTAGCTGGTCCCATGCCTGTCCTGCTGGTTATCGAGCAGCGCACGCAGCGCATTCTCCTGCTGCGGACTGCGCTTCAGCACCAGCAGCATTCTCTGCATCGGCAGGGTCGCCGGAGCCGTGCCCAAATCAAACTCCGGACGCGCCAGCGGATGCGTATTCCCTTTAAGCACGGTGAGGCGCGTTTCGTCCACCGCTTGCGTAATCAGCGGCTGCGAAACCAGCGCCGGCTGCACACTCGCCAGCTGCGCCCAGGAAGAAGAGGAAAACACTACCGCCAGACTTGCGGCCGCAAGCAGCCGCTTCAAACACACCAACCACCTATGCATGACAGGCCACCTTCATCCGGGATGTGGCTACGTCTGTCGCGACCAAGCGTTCTGGGAGAAGGGAAGGCTCGACAGATCGCCGCATGAGGGTTGAACCTCACGCAACGAGCGCAGCCTTTTTACCGTAAGTTCGGCCAGATTGCAACTATGAAAAACCAAGTTGGGCACGGCAAGCGGGCGTCTGCCGTTGATCGCCTTAATTGCGAATCAGCTCTCCCTCGTTCCTGCCGGTCATGGTGGCAAAGGCGGGTAGCGACTTCAATCGCAATCGCTCGATACCATCAGAGAAAAAAGACTCTGGACGTTGGCGTGGATTTCTCGTTTCTCGAGCACCTTTTATTTCGAGCAGGCCGCGCAGTATCCTCCGATTTCCAGCCGCGATACCACAATGCGGAACCGGCAGTCTTTTTCCACCTGGCTTTTCAAATTCTCAAAAATATCGCTGACGAATTCCATGATCTTGCCGCAACGCAGGCACGCCATGTGAATGTGATCCCGGTTGAGTTTTCGCTCGTAATAATGTCCTTCGCCATGGATATGCATCAGATCGAGCTCGTCAATCAGTCCATGGCGTTTCAATAGTTGCAGCGTTCGATACACAGTGCTGCGATCCACGCTGGCATCCAGTTTTTGGGCACGTCGCAACAACTGCGCCGCATCCAGATGTTTTGTCGCTGTCTCCATCACCCGCAAAATCGCGCGCCGCTGCTCGGTCATGCGGATTCCGCGCTCTGCGAAATGAGCCTGCAATCTTCCAGGCATCTCGGTTTGGGGAAGCGGCATAGCAAGCTCCTTGCCGTCGCAACTGGTCGCATCTGCGCTGCGACGGAATTTGTCGCGAGTGCTTGACGGAAGCAATCCGCATTCGGCAACATTAAGAGGTTAGTCCAGATGCGACTCGGTTGCAACTAGAGAACTTACAGTTTCTCCAGACTCAGATGTTTTTCAAACCCAACAGCGTACATTTTTCTTCCCCTGCGTTTAACTCTTGCACCCGCCGCCCGGGCCTATGCTCGGAGCGAGCGTGCATGCTCTGGTCCTGTTTCGCCCTGGCAATCCTCTTCTGGGCTCTGTCGCTCCCGGCCCACGCCCAGGAAAGTCCCTACTTCGTCACCTACGACCACTATCTCGAAGAGCCCGGCAACCTGGAAGTGGAATACCTTTCAACCTTCGGCACGCAGCGCGCCGGCGACGACTTTCTCGCCTCTTGGATGGAGTTCGAATATGGCGTCAAAGCCTGGTGGACCACCGAAGTCTATCTCGATGGCCAAAGTACCTTCGATCAAAGCACCATCTTCACCGGCTTTCGCTGGGAGAACCGCTTTCGCCTGCTACAGCGCGAGCACTTCGTCAATCCCGTGCTTTACATCGAGTATGAGCAGACCAGCGGCGCCGATAAAATCCTTAAAGAAGTCGAAGGCCACGACATCGAAGCCGACTACGCCGTCCCCAACGCGATCGCCCGCCGCGAACACGATCACGAGCTGGAATTCAAACTTTTGCTCTCCCGGAATTTCAAGGGATGGAATGTCGCGCAGAACACCCTTGCCACCAAAAGTCTCACTGGCGGCAATCCCTGGGAGTTTGGCTACGCCGTCGGCGCAAGCCGGCCGCTGGCCCTAAAGGCATCCGCTCACCGCTGCGGCTTTTGCCGCGAGAATTTCATTGCCGGAGCAGAAATGTATGGCGGACTCGGAGATCGCCACAGCTTCGGCCTCCACGAGACCTCGCAATATCTCGCAGCCGTAGCAGCATGGAATCTTCCTTCCGACTGGACTCTCCGGCTGTCGCCGGGCTTTGGACTGAACGAAGATAGTCACCGCTTCCTGCTGCGCTGGGGAGTTTCGCGAGAATTCTCCGGCTTCGGTTCCGCGATCGCTCGACTGCTCGGAGGCCATTAATCATGCGAACCATGAGGACTAAAAATTCTTCCACCCTGGTAATACTTTGCGCAACCTGCGCGCTGGCCGTCTTCGCGCCCCTTCTTTCCGCGGAGAAAAAAAATCCCTACAAACCGGGCGACCCTACGGTGTACGACGAACTGGCGAAGGCTCCCCGAAAGGCCGTCGAGCGCCGCAATCCGCTGGCTGACGATCCTGACTCCGTCGCAGCCGGCGCCAACCTCTTCGACCAGCACTGCGCAGAGTGTCACGGAGACATGGCCGAGGGCGGAAAGAAAGGCCCGAGCCTCCGTGCATATCCAGTCCGGCAGGCCACACCCGGCACCATTTTCTGGATTCTTACCAACGGAGTAGTACGCCGCGACATGCCCGTATGGTCCAAGCTGCCGGAACCGGAACGCTGGCAGCTCGTCAGCTATGTGAAGTCCCTCGCACCCGATCCCAAGCCGCCGCAGCAGTAGGCCACGCTACTCTTCGAACATCGGCACTTGGCGCTGATCATCCGTCGGTCCGCGGCGCGGCCGTCGCCCCGCTCCAATTACCGCCAGCACGGTAAGTGATTCCAGCGCAGTTCGCGGAACAAAAATCCTTTGCGTGTTCGAGCGCTGGTCAGGAGGGTTCACCAAATACCCTTCCGGCAGATTCTGCGTCAGATCCGACGGCATAAGCCCTTCAAGAATCTCATTATCTTTAAACCGCAGCCGCACCCACAGCCCCTCTGACCGCGGACGTGAGGCAAACGTCTTGCGCGTCAGCGACTCCGCCTCGCCAAACTCCCGCACAAAGTAAACCCCTTTAATCTCCCGCAAATCCATGGCGACCACGTTGCCAGCGGTGTTAAGAAGCTCTAATTTGCCTTCATTGACGAACTGCGCCGGAGACACGTATCCCGAGACCGAATCCCGGTCCATCTTCCGCACAATCACCTTTTTGTGTGTTGAAGGCATAATCTCGTCGAATAGCGGCTCGGCTAGCCTTTCCTCTGCGTCCTTCTCGAAACCTTGGCGTACTTCGCGGTTAAAAGCTCTTTGCTTGCAGCTTCGTAAAAATGATGAACGCTCCCGAACCGATCCCGCTCAATTCTCGCACTAATTCATGAGAAATCGCCGGAATCCATGTTCGCAGTAGCCAAATCGTTAACGTTGTGTTATTCATTTAAGTTGCCTCGGCACCGCTCAAGCCTGTATAAGTGTATTGTATTGAATGGCTTGTAGCGGATTTCGGCTGCAATCGCCGAGTTTGGGCCGTGTTGTCCTGTGGAAATACTGTGGAAAAACGTCGGGCTGGCCAAAATGGTCTTCACTCTCCGGCGCGCAGTGCATGATTGAGATCGCTTGACGACGAATGGCTGATTACATCTACACCATGGAAATCCGGTTGACGCCGGATCAGTTGAAGGGCGTCAATCTGGTACAAGACGTGGCCCGCTCCGCGGGCTATACCCTTTATCTTACCGGAGGCGCGGTCCGCGACATCATCAGCGGATTCACCATCCGCGACCTCGACTTCACCGTCCAGGGCAACCCCCTCAAGCTGCAAAAGGATTTCGAGCGCGCCGGAGCCCAGATCGCCGGACACGAAGACGATGTCCGCTCCTTGTTCCTGGTCCTTCCCGGCAACGTCCGCGCCGAAGTCAGCATGGCCCGAACCGAGACCTACGAGAAGGTCGGCCGTCCGCCCGTCGTCGCCCCAGCCAGCATTCAGGAAGATCTCCGCCGCCGCGACTTCACCATCAACGCCATGGCGCTCTCGCTCAACGAAGGCTCTCGAGGTCTTCTCCTCGACCCCTTCAACGGCGTTGCCGATATCGAAGCCAAGGTCCTGCGCATCCTGCACAACTATTCGTTCGTCGAAGATCCTTCGCGCCTCATCCGTGCCACCCGCTTCGCCGCCCGCTTCCACTGGCCGCTCGAAGAGCGCACCCAGCAGCGTTTCGACGCTGCCCGCGAAAATAAGTACATGGATCACATCTCGCGCAGCGCCATCGGCCATGAGATCGCACAGCTCGCGCACGAAGATGATGCGCTCAACGTAATCCGCGCCCTCGAAAAAGAAGACTGGATGAAGGTTCTCCATCCCCACTGGTCTTCTGCGAAAATCGATACCAACGGTCTTGCGCTGTTAATGAAGACCCGCCAGCAGATGGTCGATCTCGGCTACACCGTCGATCCCTCCGCGGCCGTGATGCACTTCCTCACCGCACGCCTTTCGGAGAAAGACATCTCCGACCTGCGCCGCCTCATTCCCCGCAAGGATCTTATTGACGCTTGGCGCGACATCGAAGATCACGCCAAAGACCTTGCCAAGCGCCTCACTGGAAAAGAAGCCGCAACACCTTCGCGCACCTGGAATCTGCTTTCCTCCGCTCGTCCGGAGATGGTTCTGTTCCTGGCTGTGACCGCGCGCCAGCAGGCCGTCGCCCTCAAGATCAAGAATTTCCTCACCAAGTGGCGGCAAGTGCAGCAACGCATTCCACTGCCGGAGATGACCGAACTTCTCATCACTGCACAGTTGCCCGAATATCCAAAAATTGCGCGCGACGTCTTCATGCTTCTGCTCGACGGAAAACTGCGCTCGCGAACCGAGACGTTGAAGTTCCTCAAGCCATTCGCTCCTCCTCCGCCACCACCACCTCCGCCACCACGTCGAGGTCGCGGAGCCAAAGCCGCCGCCGGAGCAGTTGCACCCGCTGCTCCAGCCCCAATTGGAAAAAAAGGGAAGGGAAAAGGCGCAGCCGTAGTCATCCCGCCACCGCAACCCCCGGCCCCCGTGCCGCCCGCGAAAGCGAAACCGGGAAAGCCGGAAATTAAAGCTGAGGCCAAAACCAAGGCCAAGCCCGAGCCACCGAAAGCCAAGCCCAAAGCCGCATCTCATGCCCCCAAGCACGTAGCGGTGGCAAAAAAGGCCGCCCCAAAGAAGGCAAAAGCCAAGAAACGCTAGCTCTTCGGTAACCATTTTTTCGTGCTTCTCGAAGCCTCAGGCTAGGCTTATAATTGTCTTATGAATCGCCCGCTTCTAGTCGCGGCATTCGGGTTTCTCCTTTCAGTAGCCCCTCTTCTTGCGCAACACGGTGGCGGCCATGCTTCCGGCGGCGGAATGTCATCGCACGGAGGCGGTTTCTCCGGTCACAGTGGTTTCTCCGGTCATAGCGGATTCTCCGGCGGCGGCCATAGCGGTTTTTCCGGCAGCCGTTCGTTCAGTGGCGCTCGCTCTGGATCATCCTTCGGCGCTCGCTCCTACAACCGCGGCGGTTCGCTCTATTCGCGCGGCTATAACCGCTACGGAAATCTCCACACCTACGGCTTCAGAAATCGCGGCTGGGGTTGGGGCGGATACGGCTATGGCTACGGATATCCCTACTACGGCGGCCTGATCGATCCTTATTGGTGGTTCGATCCCGGCACATCCTACGATCCCGATCAACAGTACGAGAACGGCCTAGCCAACGAGATGAACCAGCAAAGTCTCGAAGAGCAGCAGATGCGGCAGCAAGCTGATGCCAATCAGGATCCCTACGTCCGTTCGGCTCCCACGCCGCCGCAACACCAAACTCGAAGCACTCAGCCCACCGAAGCGATCCAGCCCACGGTACTGGTCTTCCGCGATCAACACCGTCAGGAAGTTCAGAACTACGCGATCGTCGGCCAAACCCTGTGGAACTTCGCACCCGGTCAAACGCAGAAGATTCCGCTCTCCAATCTCGACCTTCCAGCGACCACCAAAGCCAACGACGACCGCGGCATAACCTTCCGCGTCCCCGGCGCAAACGAAGGCCAATAGCTGTTGTTTTACCCCCTGTGTTTCCCTCAGTGCCCCCTGTGGTAAAGATTTTTCTTGCTCGTCGGAAAACCTGTGCAGCCCGGTGCATAACTCCCCGCTTCCACCAGCAAATTTCCCGTTAAAATGAACTAGCACGTTCGCCGGCTGCCCAAATTTCAATCGGCACTCGACAATCGGCAATAGACAATTCCCTATGCCCCAATTCGTCCACCTGCACCTGCATACCGATTACTCCATGCTCGATGGCGCTTGCGACGTCGAAAAACTCTGCAACCGCGTCCAGGAAATGGGCATGCCCGCCGTAGCCATGACCGACCACGGCAACATCTTCGGCGCAGTCCACTTCGTCAACGCCGCCAAGCACGCCGGCGTCAAGCCCATCGTCGGCTGCGAACTCTACGTCTGCAAAAAAGACGATCACAACATCACCCGCACTCCGCCCGACGGCGACACCTACAACCATCTCCTCGTTCTCGCCCAGAACGAAGAAGGCTACCGCAACCTGGTAAAGATCACGTCGGAAGCCTCACTCCACGGCTTCTACTACAAGCCCCGCGTCAGCAAACAATTTCTCGCCGAGCACTCCCGTGGGCTCATCGGCCTCTCCGGCTGCCTCAAGGGCGAAGTCGCCGAGCGCCTGGTGGAAGGGAACTACGACGCCGCCCGCGCCGCTGCCGGAACCTACACCGACATTTTCGGCAAAGAAAATTTCTTCCTCGAGATTCAGGATCAAGGCCTCGCCATGGAACACAAAATCCATCCCGGCCTCTTCCAACTAGAAAAAGATCTCGGCCTCCCGCTCGTCGCAACCAACGATAGCCACTATCTCTGCGAGGACGACGCCCACGCCCAGGACGTCATGCTCTGCATCCAGACCGGCAAGTCGATCCGCGACACCCAGCGCATGAAGTTCGAGGGCAACCAGTTCTTCGTCAAGTCTCATGACGAAATGTATCGCGTCTTCAAAGATTCGCCCGAGGTTTTAACTCGTACCCTCGACATCGCGGAGCGTTGCAGTCTCAAGCTCGAAAAAGTCGCCACGCCGTTCCCGCAATTCGAAGTTCCGCCCGGTTACACAATCGACAGTTATTTCGTCCACGTCACCCGTGAAGGTTTCGCGCATCGTCTCGAAACCCTGCGCCCACTCTCCGAACAAAGCAAGCTGAAGCACTCGCTCACAGATTACGACCAGCGCCTCGAGCGCGAGCTCGCCATCATCCAGCAGATGAAGTTCCCCGGCTACTTCCTCATCGTCTGGGATTTCATCCGCTACGCCAGAGAGCATGACATCCCCGTCGGCCCCGGCCGCGGATCCGCTGCCGGATCGCTCGTCTCCTACGCCCTCGGCATCACCGATATCGACCCGCTCCAGCACGAACTTCTCTTCGAGCGCTTCCTGAACCCCGAGCGTGTTTCCATGCCCGATATAGATATCGATTTCTGCATGAACCGCCGCGGCGAAGTCATCAACTACGTCACCCAAAAATACGGCCGCGAAAATGTCGCCCAGATCATCACTTTCGGCACCATGGCCGCCAAAGCCGCCATCAAAGACGTCGGCCGCGCCATGGACATCCCCTACGCCGACGTCGACCGCATCGCCAAGATGGTCCCCACGCAGCTCAACATCACCCTCGATCAAGCCATCGCGGATTCTCCCCAACTCCGCGAAGCCATGGAAAAAGACGGCCAGATTCGCGAGCTGATGGAAACCGCAAAGCGCTTGGAAGGTATGGTGCGCAACTCCGGCGTGCACGCCGCCGGAGTCGTCATCTCGCCGCGTCCGCTTACCGAACTCGTCCCGCTGCACAAGACCAAGAACGACGAAATCGTCACCGCCTTCGACATGGTCGCCATCGAAAAGATGGGCCTGCTGAAGATGGACTTCCTCGGCCTCACCACCCTGACCATTCTCACCGACGCGCTCAAGCTGATCCTGCAAACCCGCGGCACACCGATCACTCTCGAAACTGTTCCGCTCGACGACAAAGAAACCTACGAAAAAGTTTTCTACAAGGGCCTGACCTCCGGCGTCTTCCAGTTTGAATCGCACGGCATGCGCGATGTGCTGCGCAAATATCAGCCGAACTCCATCGAAGACCTCACCGCCCTCAACGCGCTCTACCGCCCCGGCCCAATTCAAGGTGGCATGATCGACGACTTTATCGACCGCAAACACGGCCGCAAGAAAGTCGAGTACGAACTCCCGGAGCTCAAAGAAATTCTCGAAGAAACTCTTGGCGTCATCGTCTATCAGGAACAGGTGATGCAGATCGCCAACCGCCTCGCCGGATACTCACTCGGCGAAGCCGACCTTCTCCGCCGCGCCATGGGAAAGAAAAAAGCTGAGGAGATGGCGCAGCAGCGCGAGCGCTTTGTCGAGGGCGCGGCCCAGCGCAAATTCCCGGCGAAGAAGATCGAAAAGATTTTCGACCTCATGGCCCAGTTCGCCGGATACGGCTTCAACAAATCCCACTCCGCCGCCTACGCGCTGCTCGCCTATCACACTGCGTATCTAAAAACCCATTACCCGGTCGAGTTCATGGCCGCGCTTCTCACCTCCGTCACCGGCAGCACCGACGATGTGGTCAAGTACATCAACGAATGCCGAGAGATGGGCATCTCCGTCGAGGCTCCCGACATCAACGTCTCCGACGCCAACTTCACCCCGCATGGCGAGGCCATTCGCTTCGGCCTGGCGGCTGTAAAAAATGTCGGCGGCAACGCCATCGAATCCATCGTCGCCGCCCGCAAGAAACTCGGCCGCTTCAAGTCGATCTACGAATTCTGCGAGAACGTCGACCTCCGCCTTCTCAACAAGCGCGTCCTCGAATCCCTGATCAAGAGCGGCGCAATGGATTCCCTCGGCCGCCGCGCTCAACTCATGGCCGTCCTCGATCGCGCTATGGAACGCGCCCAAAAATCACAGCGCGACGCGGAATCCGGCCAGCACGGCCTCTTCGGCGTCTTTCAGCAGGAAGACTCCGAATCGCATAACGACAAGTTGCCCAACATCCCCGACTGGGACGAACAAGTCCGTCTCGCTGCCGAAAAAGAAATCGTCGGATTTTTTCTCTCCGGTCATCCCCTCGAAAAATTCAAAGAGAAACTCGAGGGCCTGCACGCTCTCAGCATCATCGAAGTCGGCGCCATGACCAAATCCACCGGCAAAGAAGAAACCATCGCCACCGCCGGAATCATCGCCAACCTGCGCGTGCTCAAATCTAAGCGCGGCGATTTTTACGCGCAGGCCACACTCGAAGATATGTCCGGCTCCATCGACATGATCGTTTTTCCCGAAGCCTACAAGCGCCTGCAGGAAAAAGTAAAACTCGAAGTCCCCGTCCTGGTAAAAGCTGGAGTGCGCATCGAAGAAGGCACCAATCCAAAAATCACCGCCGCCGAAATCATGCCGCTCGAAGACGCCAAAGTCCCGCTCCCGCGCGCCATCCGCGTCCGCATCCCGCTGGAATCCGCCGTCGAGACAACCATCGACGACCTTCACTCACTTTTCCAGGAACGCAAAGGCGAAGCCCGCGTATTGTTCGACGTGGAACGCTCCGGCGATTTCATGGTGGTGATGGAGGCGGAAGGCTATAATGTCTTGCCGGACCGAAATTTCATCGCCCGCGTCGAACAACTCTGCGGGCGGGGCAGTGTGCGCGTAATCAGTTGATCGCCGCCGTCTTCGCTGTTCGTATTCTTTGCGCTTCGTATCAGGGCATCGCTTCACCGATGCCGTGGTCGTTTCCAAATACTGTCGGCTTTAGCCGCTGCGAATTTCTGCATTACGTTTAAATTATGAAAGCCAGCCAAAAGGCACAAGAAGAGTTGGAGCAGATCGAAAAGCAAGTCGCTTCCATCGAAGCCTCTACCGGCAAGAACGATCAAACCCGTCAGCAACTGGAAAATCTCCACGAACGCATTCACACCCTCCGCCAGGAATTGAAAGCCTCACAGACCGCCTGGCAAAAAACCGAACTAGCCCGCCATCCCCAGCGCCCGCAGACCCTCGACTACATCGAACGCCTCTTTACCGACTTCAGCGAAATCCACGGCGACCGTGGCTTCGGCGACGACCCCGCCGTCATCTGCGGTATGGCCCGTTTTCACGGCGAAGAAGTTCTTGTGATCGGCACGCAAAAGGGACGCGACATGAAGCAGCGCGTGCATCGCAACTTCGGCACGCCGCATCCCGAGGGATACCGCAAGGCAATTCGCATCATGCAGGTCGCCGAAAAATTCCGCCGCCCAATTCTCACCCTGGTCGATACCGACGGCGCATATCCCGGCATTAACGCTGAAGAGCGCGGCCAGGCCGAAGCCATCGCCTACAACTTAAGAGAAATGGCGCACCTCGAAGTCCCCATCATCGCCACTGTCATCGGAGTCGGTGGCAGCGGCGGCGCGCTCGCCATCGCCGTCGCCGACCGCGTGCTCATGATGGAGAATTCCATCTACTCCGTAATCTCCCCCGAAGGCTGCGCCGCCATCATGTGGCGCGACGCCACCAAGAAAGAACTCGCCGCCGAAGCCATGCGCATCACCGCTCCCGACCTCCAGGAACTCGGCTGCATCGACGACATCGTTCCCGAACCCGAAGGCGGCGCGCACAAAGACTACGAAGCCGCCTCGAAGTTGCTCGATGAGAGTCTACAGAAGCACCTATCAGAACTAAAAAAACTCTCCACCTCCGACTTAGTGGAATCCCGCTACAAAAAATTCCGCACCATCGCCCAATTCTTCCAAACCGCCTCCTAGGATCTTCTCCGCGACCTTTGCGGATTTTCTTCGCGCCCTTCGCGGTCAAAAGCTTTCCCCGCAAAGCGCCCAAAGGTATCGCCCGCGCTCGAAATCCCCGTGCCAGCAAGCCAACTCAGCCGTATAATACTTAGTTCCCTAAGATACGAATCCAGGCGGATCACTCCGCCCGTCAAATCAGAAGGAAGGTGTTGGCATGGCCACTACCGATGTGGCGCGTCAGGGTTCAAGCGGTCAGTTGGAACGCAAGCGCATCGTCAACGACATGAGCATTCAGGTCGCAACCGTCAATGGCTCGGGATCGCAAAGTTCAAACACAGTTTTATTGCGCGCCATCTTTCAGATGGGCGTGCCCATCTCTGGCAAGAATCTTTTTCCCTCGAACATCGCCGGCCTTCCCACCTGGTACACCATTCGCGCTAACAAAGACGGCTACATCGGCCGCAAAAAAGAAATCGATTTCCTCGTCGCCATGAACGCCGAGACTGCGCAGGATGATGTCATGACCCTCGCCCCCGGCGCATCCGTCCTCTACGACGAGCCCCTCGCCCTCGACAAGCTGCGCAACGATGTCGTTTTCTACTCCGTCCCCTACGACAAAATCGTCGCCACCGTTTGCCCCGAAGCCAAGCTTCGCAAGCTAGTGAAGAACATGGTGTACGTCGGCGTCGTCGCCCAGCTTCTTGAAATTGAAATGGGCGAAGTCGAAAAAGCCATTCGCAAACAATTTGCGAAAAAGGCAAAAGCCGCTAACCTGAATCTCGCGGCCGCGCAAGCCGGATTCGACTATGCCAGAGCCAGCCTTCAAAAGCGCGGCGTCTTTTACATCGAGCGCATGAATAAGACCGCGGGCAAAATCATCGTCGACGGCAACTCCGCCGCCGCGCTCGGCTGCATGTTCGCAGGTTGTACCGTGGTCACCTGGTACCCCATCACTCCCTCATCGTCGCTGGTCGAGACCATGATCGATTACATGAAAGATCATCGCATCGGCCCCGATGGCAAAGCCACCTTCGCCATCGTCCAGGCCGAAGACGAACTCGCCGCCATCGGCATGGTCATCGGCGCAGGCTGGGCTGGAGCTCGCAGCATGACCGCAACCGCCGGACCCGGCATCTCTCTCATGTCTGAATTTGCCGGCCTCGCGTATTACGCCGAAATTCCCGGCGTCATCTGGGACATCCAGCGGGTCGGACCCTCCACCGGACTGCCTACGCGCACCTCGCAGGGCGATATTCTCGCCACGGCATTTCTCTCGCACGGTGATACCAAGCACATCATGCTGATTCCGTGCTCGGTCGATGAGTGCTTTACCATGGCTGCCGAAGCCTTCAACCTCGCCGAGCAATTTCAGACTCTGGTCTTCGTCATGTCCGATCTAGATCTCGGCATGAACAACTGGATGTCCGATCCCTTCGAATATCCCACCACGCCCATCAAGCGCGGCAAGGTGCTCGCGAAAGCGGATCTCGACAAACTCGGTGGCTTCGCCCGCTACAAAGATCTCGATGGCGACGGCGTCGGCTACCGTACACTCCCCGGAACCGATCATCCCAACGCCGCCTACTTCACCCGCGGCAGCGGACACAACGACAAATCAAACTACAGCGAGCGCCCCGACGACTACGAAAACAACATGGAGCGCCTCAATCGCAAGTTCGAAACCGCGCGCTCCTTCGTTCCGCGCCCCGAAATTCAAAAAGCCTCCAACGCCGGCTCTTCCAATGCCAAAATCGGCATCATTGCCTACGGCACCTCGCACTGGGGCATCATCGAAAGCCGCGACCAGCTCCGCGCCGAGTACAACATTGAAACCGATTACCTGCGCCTTCGCGCTTATCCCTTTACCCGCGAAGTGCACGAATTCATCGAGCAGCACGAGCGCGTCTACGTCGTCGAACAAAACCGCGACGCCCAAATGCTCAGCCTGCTCAAACTCGACTTAAAACCAGAACTCATCACGCGCCTGCGCAGCATCGCCCATCTTGACGGCCTGCCGCTCGACGCCCGCTCCGTCACCGACGAGCTCAGCACCATGGAGGGAAAATAATGGCCACCACGCCGGCAGCAGAACCCAAAACCAACCGCATCGGCCTCTCCGTCATCGACTACAAAGGCGGCAAGACCACGCTCTGCGCCGGCTGCGGCCACAACGCCATTTCCGAGCGCATCATTGAAGCCATGTATGACATGGGCGTCAAGCCCGAGCGCGTCGCCAAGCTCAGCGGCATCGGCTGTTCCTCAAAGTCTCCCGCCTACTTCATGAACCGTTCCCACAGCTTCAACTCGGTCCACGGACGCATGCCCTCCGTCGCCACCGGCGCCATGCTCGCCAACCGCAATCTCATCGCACTCGGCGTCAGCGGCGACGGCGACACCGCCTCCATTGGCATCGGCCAGTTCGTTCACCTCATGCGCCGCAATCTTCCGCTCATCTATATCATCGAAGACAACGGCGTCTACGGCCTCACCAAAGGCCAGTTTTCCGCCACTGCCGATCTCGGATCGAAATTAAAATCCGGCGTCATCAACGATCTTCCCCCCATCGATACCTGCGGCCTCGCCATCGAACTCGGCGCAACCTTCGTCGGACGCTCCTTCTCCGGCGACAAGCGCCAGCTCAGCACCATGCTCAAAGCCGCCATCGCCCACCACGGCACCGTCATGCTCGACGTTGTTTCCCCCTGCGTCACCTTCAACGATCACGAAGGCTCAACCAAGTCCTACAAATATGTAATCGACCACGAAGAGACTCTTCAGGAAATGTCCTTCGTCCCGCACTTCCAGGAAATTAATGTCGAGTACGATCCCGGAACCACCGTCAGCGTCACCATGCACGATGGCTCGCACCTGCAACTCCGCAAGCTCGAAGAAGACTTCGACCCCACCGACCGCATCGCGGCCATGAAGCGCCTGAGCGAAGCCCACGATAAAGGCGAAGTCTTGACCGGAATTTTCTACGTGAACACCAAGGCCCCCAGCTTCCTCGACATGCTGAACATGGTCGACGAACCACTGGCCACGTTGCCGGAATCGCTAACCCGGCCAGGCAGGGAAGTCCTGGAAGCCGCAATGGAAGAATTGCGGTAGGAAAAATTCGATCAGAAGAACCGATGCCGCAGTTCAGCACGGGCCTAGCCCGCAGCAAAACTCTTTGTCATTCCGAACAGGGCCGAAGGCCCGGTGAGGAACCTGCTTTCCCTTAAGCAGCTATTGCTGTCAAGTTCGTAAGCGAAGCCGACGCTACTTTGTCCCAGCCGGCTGCATTCCCAACCCCGCCCCGTAATATTCCGCGATCGCATGCCGCTCATCTTCACTCAGCAGTCCCGCAATCACGCGCATCGGCTCATTGATATCGTTAGCGCGAGTCCGGTTCGCAAACGCTTCCAGCTGATTCAAAACATAATCGCCATTCTGCGTCATCAGCGACGGCACTCCAACTTTGTACGCCACCGGACCGTGGCACGCCTGGCACGGCGGAATCCCACGCTCCCCGTCGCCAAAGTCAATCAGCCGGGACGCCATCGCAGAATGCGCCGCATCGCCCTGCCCGCGCGGAAACGCGCGGTTATCCTGCGGATCGGGGAATAACGGCAGCGCGGAAAAATATGCCACCACATCCACAATATCCCGCTCCGTAAGCGACCCCGCAATCGGATTCATGGCCTTCGAGAGTCGCTTCCGCGACTTAAAATCTTCCAACTGTTTCCAAACCGCCAGCCTCCTCATGCCCGCAAGATTCGGCGTATATCCTTCCGCGCTAAAGCCCTCCGCCCCGTGGCAATGTTCGCACCGCTTGGCCAGCAGCGAGCCGCGAAAGGCGTCCCCATTCGATGCCGCCGCAATCGTCTCCGGCGTCCACGCCACGTAAGAGGGAACTCGCTCCGGAGCCTCATCGCCTGCGTGCAGCACAATCGAAGTCGCCGCGAACGCGGCAGCCGCCGCTAGAGCGAAAACAATCGCCGTCCGCAGCCGCAAAGAAAAACCGCCCGCGGATTGCTGAACAAATCGCTTACTGCGCCGCACAGTTCCCCCTCTCGTCCCCACGCAGAACAGGGAACTGTTCTCTCGGCACCACCTTCAACTCCGAGCGCATGGCATAGTGCCCCGCGCCGCAAAATTCGCGGCACGCTGTTTTATATTCTCCGGGTTTCGAAAACTGAAGCTGTGTCTCGCGCACCGATCCTGGCGATACTTTCACCGCAATATCCGTGCCCAGAAACGCAAGCGAATGCACCGCGTCAGCGCTCGCAATCCGCAGATGGACGGGAACTCCCGCCGGCGCCACAATGCAGTGCGGAATAAAAAGATACTGTTCAGCAATCATGCGGACCGTCACCGACCCATCCGCATTCTGTTCGCTGCCCAGGTTATTCTCCACAAACTCGCCGCCCAAATGCAGCGTCAACGGATCCACATGATTCTTGCCTTGCAGCCAGTGAATCAACGGCACGTCGATCTGATAATACCGCGTGGCGGGAATCAGGCTCAGGAAGAACACCGTAACCAAGAATATTCGTACTTTTCGCCAGTTCACAATTTCGCTCGAGTCGTCGCGCTCAAAATCCGCGCTAAGAAGCCGCCCTCAGGATTCGTATCGGGGCACGCATTCATGCGTACCGAAAAGTTAGCTCCATTGCCTCGCCTTTAGGCGCTGCTACCGCGTCCCCAAACCGCCGGCACAACCGTGGAAGAGCGGCGCCTCAGCGCCGCGCAAAGCCCCAGAATCCGACGCGGACTTTAGCCCCCGAAACTGCCCAACTCCCGCAGCACCGCACTGCACCGCTCACAAACCGTCGGATACTCCTTATCCTCGCCCACGCGCGTTGAATAATTCCAGCAACGCTCGCACTTCAGCCCATCCGCCTTCTTCACCTCGACGTGCACGCTTCCCGTCCCATTGCCCGCGCCCTGCGTGACTTTCACCGCCGAGACGATAAACAAATACCGCAGCTGATCCGCATGCCGCGACAGCACCGAATAAATCGGATCGGACGCACTCAACTCCACCTGCGCCTCAAGTCCCGTCCCAATCAACTTGCTATTGCGGGCCTCTTCCAGCGCCTTCAACACCTCGTCGCGCACTGACCGCAAAGTTTCCCAGTCCTGTGCCGCCTGCTCATCGCCGGCAGTCGAACTCGCTGCCGTCGCGTCGCCCAGGACATCCTCCGCTTCGGGGAACAATGCTAAGTGCACGCTCGCCTCGCGCCCCGCAGTCTTCGGCAGATACCCCCAAATCTCTTCCGCCGTAAAGCTCATGATCGGCGCCAGCAGCCGCACCAGCGCCTCTCCAATCCGCCAAATCGCGGTCTGCGCACTCCGCCGCGCCTGCGATTTGGGCGCCGAAACATAAAGCCGATCCTTCAGCACATCAAAATAAAAGGCGCTTAAATCAACGATGCAGAAATGGTTCACTTGGTGATAGATTTTGTGAAAAGAAAATTCGTCATACGCTTTCCGCACATCCGTCGCGAACGCTTCCGTCTGCCGCAGCATGTACTGATCCAGCGTTTCCATGTTCTCGAACGCAACCGCGTCCTTCACCGGATCAAAATCCCCGAGATTGCCCAAAACATATCGAAACGTATTTCGAATCTTCCTGTAATTTTCCGCCACCCGCTGCATCAGAGCTTCCGAGCCCACCACATCTTCGCGAAAATCCACCGACGCAACCCACAACCGCACCACTTCACCGCCCAGCCTTCCCGCGATATCCACTGGGTCAACATCATTCCCGCGCGACTTCGACATCGCCTGGCCCTTATCGTCCAGCGTCCACCCCGGCGTCACCACCCCTTTGTACGGAGGCGTCCCATGCGTCCCCATCGCGCACAGCAACGACGACTGAAACCACCCCCGATACTGATCGCCGCCCTCCAGATAAAGATCCGAAGGCCACGGATACGACGGCTCATCGTCGATCAGCGCAAGATAGCTCGCACCCGACTCCAGCCACACATCAAAAATGTCCGTCTCTTTTTCAAACTTCGTGCCGCCGCAGTGCGGACACTTCGTCCCCTCCGGCAAAATCGAATCTGACTCCGCCGTAAACCACGCATCCGCACCCGACCGCGCAAACAACTCGACAACTTTCTGATTCACTGCATGATCTTTCAGCGGCTTGCCGCACTGCTCGCACAGAAACACTGCAATCGGCACGCCCCACACCCGCTGCCGCGAGATGCACCAATCCGGCCGCGTTGCGATCATGTTCGACAATCGCTCCTCGCCCCACGCCGGGTCCCACTTCACACCTTTGATCTCTTCCAGAGTGCGCGTCCGCAAGTTGTCGTCCTTCGATTTCCCGCCCGGCATCGGCGTCTCCATCGAAATAAACCACTGCTCGGTCGCGCGAAAAATCACCGGATTATGGCAGCGCCAGCAATGCGGATACGAATGCTCCGTCTTCTCCGCATGCAGCAGCGCCCCGCGGCTGGCCAGCAAATCCATGATCGGCTGGTTCGCCTCCCACACCCGCTTGCCCGTATATTCCGGCAGCCCATTGCGCAAAATTCCTTTTTCATCCACATTGCTGGTCGCATCCAGCCCATACTTCACGCCCGTGATAAAGTCTTCCGCGCCGTGTGAAGGCGCAGTGTGCACCACGCCCGTCCCCGTATCCATCGTGACGTAATCCGCCAGCCCGCCCAGAATTTTCCGCTCCAGAAACGGATGCTGAAAGTTCAGCCTCTCCATCTTGCGCCCTGGAAAACGCGCGATCTCCCGCGTCTCGCCCAGCTTGCACTTCTCCGCCACATCCTTCGCCAGCTTCGCCGCCACAATATGAACCTGGCCGTCCGATTCCAACCCCACATACTCTTCATCCGGATGAAACGCCACCGCCATCGACGCTGGCAGCGTCCACGGTGTAGTCGTCCAGATGATGGTCGAAACTTTTTTCCCGGCCAGCGCCGTATCAATGTCCGCTGGATCATCCATCAGCCCATACTTCACAAAAACCGTCGGGCTCGTATGGTTCTCGTACTCAACTTCAGCCTCAGCCAGCGCCGTCTCATCGTGCATGCACCAATAAACCGCGCGCAACCCTTTGTAGACGAACCCATTCTCGTAGAAAGAAAAAAACGTCGACAGCACCACCGATTCGTACTGCGGATTCATCGTCGCGTAAGGCCGGTCGAATCTTCCAAACACGCCAATGCGCTTAAATTGCGTCCGCTGCAGATCTAGAAATTTCTGTGCATACTTGCGGCACTCCGCGCGCACGTCTGTGGGCCGCATCTGCAGCTTCTTGCCGCCCAGTTCCTTATCTACCTTGATTTCAATCGGCAGCCCGTGGCAGTCCCACCCCGGCACATACGGCGCGTCAAATCCCGCCATCGTCTTCGACTTCACGATGAAGTCCTTCAAGCACTTATTCAGCGCAGTGCCCATATGGATCGGCCCACTCGTATAAGGCGGCCCATCGTGCAAAATGTAGGTTGGCGCACCCCTCCGCGCTTCGCGGATGCGCTCGTAAATTCGCTCCTGCTCCCAGCGCGCCAGCATTTTCGGCTCGTTCTGAGGCAGATTCGCCTTCATGGGGAAGGCAGTTTTCGGCAGATTAATCGTAGCTTTCAGTTCGAACGGCACCCTGTGAGCATCTCCCAAATGATTGAATCCTCTCATTATAGGGAGCAACGCCACGAACGTCCACGCGCCCTCCCTTCGTGAACCTTAGTGCCCTTCGTGGTTAAAGCCTTTTCTTTCGGGTTCCATACTCTCTCATCCACGGGAATTCACAAATACACTTCGTCAACCCCCTCGAGAAGAGGTACAATTTTACGTAGAAGCCGGAGTTTGGAGTCGAGTCCATTCTCCCGGGGGCTGCCACAAACTTACACAATCAGGCAACTTGCCGGAAAGACTGCTCATCTGTGTAGGATGGGCGTCCCCGACAAGATAGCCCGGATCGCAATCGCGACCACCCATCAGGAGCCGTAGCGGGGAACATGGCATCAGCAGAAATCAATCCGAATTCAGGCAACGATCCCGAACTCCACCTTCTGCTCGCTCCCGATCACTTCGAGCCGCTCTGGAAGTCGCTCTTCCGCGGGCTCGACGAATTCTTCTTCCCCAAGAAGCTTCCGCCGCTCAAGCTGGAATCGAAGCCCGTCCCGGTAAAAGATATCTGGGGTTTCTACAACTACAAGAAAGATGGCGCTCTCGCATCTACCGCCGCCCACGTCGTTATCATCGCCCTCATCATCGGTGGGACCATCCTTGGCCGACACGTCGTCACCGCGCAAGCCAAGCCCCAAATGACGGCACTGGTCGATCCCGGCGATTTCATCCCCCTCAAACCCTCAAAAACTCAAGCTGGCGGCGGAGGTGGCGGCGGCGACCACGACGTCCTCAAAGCTTCCCAGGGACGCTTGCCCACCCGCTCCATGCAGCCGCAAATCACCCCGCCAACGGTGATTATTCGTAATCAGAATCCGAAATTGGCGGTCGCTCCCACAATCATGGTTCCCCCCGAAGTGAAGATCGCCATGAATAACAGCATGCCAAACCTTGGCGATCCCAAATCCTCGGCGACCATCCCGTCCAATGGCACCGGCTCGAACAGCGGAATTGGAGAGGGAAACGGCGGCGGCGTGGGCCTTGGCAATGGACGCGGCTTCGGCCCCGGCGAAGGCATGGGTACCGGCGGCGGCGTTTTCCGCCCCGGCATGGGAGCATCCCTGCCACGCGGTATCTTCACACCCGACCCTGAATTTTCAGAAGAAGCCCGCAAGGCTAAATATCAAGGCACCTGCACGCTGATGATCGTCGTCTCGCCCGACGGCCGCGCCACCAATATCCGCGTGGTCAATTCCCTCGGTATGGGCCTCGACGAAAAAGCCATCGAAGCCGTCAAAACCTGGCGCTTCGAGCCCGGCCAAAAGAACGGCCACCCCGTCCCCTTCGAAATGGCCGTCGAAGTCGACTTTCACCTCTACTGAGATTTTGCAAACATCACCCTCATCCTCAGGATCCAATCGCCACGGGGAAGCCACGCGTCGTTTTCTCAAATGCCTCCGCTGCCGTGGAAGAGCGGCGCTTCAGCGCCGCGTAGAGCGACCCAGATGGAAACGGGCTTTTAGCCCTGGGCGTCGTATTTGCTTCTGTTGGTCAGAACTCTCAACAATTTCCTTCTTTCCTTCGCGCTACCTTAAACCCGCGTCCCCGTCCCGCCTCAGCACCGCAAAGAACCCTCTCCACCGCGTCTCAAATCCCAACCTCCCATAAAGCCCAATCGCCCGCTCATTGTCCCCTCTTACATGCAACATCGGAATCTCTCCCCGCTCCCGTATCCCCCGCATCACCTCGCTCATCAGCCGCGCCGCGTATCCATGTCCCGTATGCTCCGGATGCGTACACACCGCACTCACCTCCGTATATCCCGGAACCTTCATCCGCTCCCCGCTCATTGCCACCAGCTTCCCCTCAACTCGAATCCCCAAATACGTCCCTAACTCATGCGTGCGCGGACCAAACGGCCCCGGCTTCGTCAATTGCGTCAACGCAATCATCTCCGCCGAATCTCGCACCCCAAGTTCGATAACCTCAAGACCAGAAACCGCCTCCGAACTCGCCAATTCATCTCCGCTCATCCAAACCATCTGCAGCAACGAAGCCCCCGCAATCTTCGTCCACCCTCGCTGCGGCGCATAATCCTCATCCAGAAAAACCGCAGCTACCCCATTCTCCGGAACCAACTGCGCGAGCGATTTATACCCTTCAGCCGTCGGCTCTCGCAAGCCCGCCAGCGGCGCAACCTCCGGCATAAACTTCCGCGCCTCGCCGAAGTCCTGCGCAAACTCCGCCTGCCGCGTCGAAAGCGCCTTCCAGATCATGTTGTCGAGAGGATGCATTGCGCCGAATGTGAGGCTGCCGGGTTCCTCGAGATTCTGATTGGAATGATGGAAGGCCATACAGGACACAATAATTTCGCCGCAGCCGCCTTACTATCCGAATATTGCTCTCAAATCGTCTCGTGTCATGGCCCGCAGTCAGGACCCAGCTCCAGATCCAGCCGTCGGGATCACTACCTCACTCAGCCGCGAAGCGGCTCAAGAATGCAGCCCACCGCGCAAGCGGTGGGTAGAAAGCTAAGGGGAAACGAGCCCCGGAAGGGGCGAAAGAGGATCAGGCGCCCGCGGAATCTTTGCTGCACAAATCGCGCCAAAAAACACCCACCTCACTCCTTCAAATCCACATGCCGCACATCCTCAATCGGATGTCCCAAAAACCTCGTCCCCAACCTACGAAATTTCTCCACTGAATCCGTAGCAAAAAACTTCAACCGCGGAGCCGCTCTCCGCTCCTCGTCTTGCCCCGGCGTAACCAAACTCCCCAGCCGTCCTGCCACCGCTCTCGCCGTCGACTCCGCCGAATCCACAATCGTCACATGTCCCGGCGCCACGCGCCGCAATACCGCCTTCAGCAGCGGATAATGGGTGCACCCCAGCACCAGCGTATCCGCATCGCCAAAGCCATCGGCAAATCCCTCCCCGAGATAAATCCGCGCCACTTCTTCGGTCACCGCATGCTCCAGCCATCCCTCTTCCACCAGCGGCACCAGCAGCGGACAAGCCTTTTCCCGCGCCTCCAGTCCCCGCGCCTGCAACGCTCGTAGATACGCGTGACTGCTAACGGTAGCCTCAGTCCCAATGACGACAACTTTTTTATTCCCGCTGACTGCAGCCGCCGCCTCCGCCCCTGGCTCAACCACCCCCACAACCGGAACATGCGCCGCATCCGTGATGCGATCCAATGCCAGCGCCGTCGCCGTATTGCAAGCAATCACCAACAACTCAGCGCCATGATTCTCCAGATAATGCGCGGCCTCCACCGCATACCGCGCCACCGTCTCCACCGACTTCGACCCATAAGGAAGCCGCGCCGTATCCCCAAAGTAGAGATAATCGGCCCCGGGAATGACCTCAAGCAAAGCTTTAAGAACCGTAAGCCCGCCAAATCCCGAATCAAACACCCCGATAGTAGGCCGTCGCGCAGTCAGAAATTCCCCTTCGTGTCCCTTAGTGCCCTTAGTGGTAAAAAGATTTTGCCCTCACCCGCGGGTCGAACGGCTCGATCCCGAAAAAGTCTCACCCGCAATCTCGGAATTCCTCCCGCAGCAAGCCCCCGCCGGAATCGGCGCCCCATGCGGGCAAGTCCTCGGGTGCCCCAGAAAAGTACAAATCTTATCCGTCGCTTCCGGAGAAAGAATGTGCTCAAACTTGCACGCCTGCTGCTCAATCTCCGACTCGCTGTCCATCGCCAAGCTGTCGGTAAACAGCCGCTCCGCCAGCCGGTGCCGTCGAATAATGCTCCCCGCCCGTTCCCGCCCGCGCGGCGTCAGTTCCACAATCAACGTCCCATCGCCCATCGAGGCCGCCACTGGCTTCAGCGCATCGTGGCACGGATTCACAAACGGCTTATGCCCATGCGCCATCGGAGGATGCGGCGCAGAAACCACCAGCCCCATCTGCATCATCTTCTCAATCGCGATGCTCACCGGCAGCGCCCCGTGAACCTCCATGCGCTCAACCTCGGCAATCTCGCCATGCTCGCCCAGCACCCACAACTCTTCGAGCACTTCGTCAAACTGCTCTTCGTCGGCCATCGCAAAAACTTCCTGCGACTCGATCTTGCCATGATGAAATTCAATCCTCCGGTCGGCCAGCCGCGCCACCACTGGATCGTGCGTCACCATCACAATCGTCCGCCCCTGCTGATGAAATTCCCGCAGCAGCCGCAGCACAATTTCCTCATTCACCGCATCCAGATTTCCCGTCGGCTCATCCGCCAAAATAATCTTCGGATCGTTAATCAACGCCCGCGCAATGCACACCCGCTGCTGCTCGCCGCCCGAAAGCTGCGACGGAAGATGATGCGCCCGGTCGCCCAGCCCCACGCGGGTCAGCGCCTCAACCGCCTCTTTCTCATCCGTCATACTGTGAAAATACTGCGCCAGCATCACGTTCTCCACCGCCGTGAGAAACGGAATCAGATGAAACTGCTGAAATATAAATCCAATCTTCTCCGCGCGTACCCGATTCAATTGGCCCGCAGAAATCCCCGCCACATTCTGCCCATCCAGCCAAATCTCTCCAGACGAAGGCCGGTCCAGGCACCCAATTAAATTCACCAACGTCGATTTCCCCGACCCCGACGGCCCCATGATCGACAGCCATTCGCCTTTCTCCACCTGCAGCGAAATATGGTCGAGCGCATGAATCGACCCGTTTTCTCGGCCGCTTCCATTACCGGGGCTGCCCCATGTCTCGCCGCTTTTGCGAGACGTGGGATTCCCAATCGGATCCCCCCCCGCAGCCTTCGTAGGGTAGAGCTTCGTAACATCCTTAATCAGGATCATCTCACTCCCCCCTCAAAATAACGGCGGGCTGCACCCGCCGCAAAAGCCCAATCGGCAAGATCGCAGCCAGCAAAGTCACGACCATGCTACCAGCCAGAACCACCGGCAAAACACTGAACCGCGGCGTCACCGCAGCATGAAAGTTAACCCTCCCAATCCATGCCGCAATCCCGATCCCAAAAACAAATCCGATCAGCGCTCCAGCCGCCCCCAGCGCCGCCGCCTCCGCCGCGAAAAATCCATTCAGCAATCGGTCCGACGCTCCCAGCGCCTTCATGATCGCAAAATCCCTTCGCCGGTCAAATACCCACCCCATCAAAGTTGAAAGCACGCACAACGCCGCAGTCAAAATAATCAAGGCCGCAGCCGCCAGCAAAGTCGCCCGCGTCTTTCCCAGCACTCTCGCCTCGCCCTCCATAATTTGCCGCACCGGACGAACTTCCGCCTCCGGCACCACCTGCCCCAACCGCTGCATGATTCCGCTAATCTCTTCCGGCGATCCCGACGCCGCAACCTCAATCGTCGCAGGCTGAACTCCGGTCCACGCAACAAAATCCGCGAGTGAAAGATAAACCCGACTATCCTCCGCCGCTCCCGTCCGCACCGTTCCCAGCGGCGAAACCCGAATCGTGTGCCCCTCAAAACTTAACTCGAATGCTTGCCCCTTCGGCGAAACCACCGCCATCGCCCGAACCCCAACCAGCCCCTGACTCGAATCCGCGGGACCCGTTTCCGCGACCGGGTGCCGCATTTCTCGCGCGTCCTTTGCGCGAGAAGTGGGGGTTTCTGTATCAGCGCTGCGGGTATCGGCTGCGAAAAGGGTGGAATCCGCAGGCCACTTACTCACCGACCACCACTTATCCAACTGCCGCACCCGCTCAAAATCCGTCCCCGCCACAACCACCGCTTGTCCATCGCTGGTCCGAGCCACCACCAGCGCAAACGGCGCCGCCACACCCCTCCCGCCCAAAGTCGAATCCACCCGCTCCAAAGCATCCGCGGGAAGGGAACCGCCGTTCCTTCCAACCAAAATAATGTTCGCCCCGTAATTCCGAAACTCTCGCCGCAACTTCGCCTGCACATCTACATACAGATTCAACATGGCCGTCGTCACCGCCGCAGCCACCACCATGGCAAACAGCGCCGCCGCCGCCCGTCCCCGCCGCAGCACCGCCGCTCGCATCAGCATCCGCACAAACATCGAAGTATGTGGCGCACCCGCGCGCGCTGCGGCAACTCCGCCTCCAGATTCTGATCGCTCCTGCTTCGATCCGCCGGTCACAATTCCCCCCGCAGCGCAAACACCGGATCCATCTCCACGGCCTTGCGGATCGCCGCCGCGCTCCCCCCAAAGGTCACGATCACCGCGATCCCCAGGATCACCGGCAACAGCACCGGCGCAATCGTAATCTGCGAGTTGAAAATCGACTGCCCAATCTGCCGCGCCAGCAATCCACCTGCGGCGAATCCCAAGCATCCGCCCAACAAAGCGAGCAGCGTCGCCTCCGCAAAAAACACCGACGCAACCGCGAATCGTCCCGCGCCCAGCGCCTTCATCAACCCCACTTCCGACCGCCGCTCAAAGATCGCCGTCGCCATCGCCGCCGAAACCGCCAGCGCCGAAGCGAACAGCGCAGCCAGCGTCACCAGAAAAATCAGTCCCTCAATCCGCGTCAGCACCGCGCCTTCATTCTGCGCCACCTGCCGGATCTGCTCTGCGTGCGAGTGCGGAATCGCCTCCTGCAACTGAAAGGCAATCGACTGCGGATACGGCGAGCAATACCATCGGTCATACACCGCACCCGACATGCTCTTCGGATCGCGCCGCGCAAACGCGTCCTCCGGCTTGGTCAGCGCGCTCACATACACGCGACGCACCGCGCCCGGCTTGCCAAGAATCTCCTGTGCGACCGCAATCGGAGCCACAATCTGATCGTCCTCAGCTCCGCCCGTCGAAACAATTCCACTCACCCGCAACTCACGCCCCGAGACGTTGAGCACATCACCCATCTTCGCCGAAAGCTCCGCTGCCAGCCGCTCTCCCAGCAGCACATCGCGCGACGAATCATCCGGCCATGCGCCGCTAACCTTCCACCACGGATGCGTCGACCGCACTCCGGTATTGAATTCCTCTTTACCAAACGCAACTCGCTTGGCAAAGTAAGTTCCCAGCAATGTGAGGTTTTCCGTGCGTCCGCCGCGCTCCAGCGTCACATTCACCGGCAGCATGGGTGCAAAGCCAGTGATGTTGTTATGCCAGAATGTTCCTTTGATTTTAGGCAGGTCAGCTTCGTTCAGGAACGCGCCGTCACTCGGCGGCTTCAGATTTACCCCGCCAATTTCCACATCCAGCGTATCTTCCTGCGGAGTCACCACCAGATTCGCGCCAATCGTGCGCAGCTCGCGATTAATTTTGTCGCCAATATCGGTCGCAACCGCAATCATCGCCGTAGCGACAGTTACACCCAGCGTGATCGCAGCGCCCGCCAGCAGCTTGCGCCGCTTCTGCCGCCGGAACGATTCGTAGACGAGCCGCGCAAACATGCGCTACTGCTTCTCGAACACACGGCTTTCGGCCGCAATGTCCGCCTCTTGAATAATCACCGTATCCGCCGTCTGCGTCGCCTTCAGCGGAATCGGATTACACCCTCCCGGCGATCCCACCGACTGCGGGTTCACCGGAGACGCGCAGTTCTTGCACACCACTCCATTGGCGGTCTTATAAAACCCGGACGCTCCGCAAATCCTGCACGCGTCAAAAACAGTAGCAATCTTTCGATCCGGCTTCTGATACAACCAGAAGCGAATCGGCGTTCCGTGCTCCACCGCCTGATAGCGGTGCAAGTCGCCATCCGAAACCTGCGCCAGCGGAATCTTCACCTGCCCGTTCGTAAACGTGACTTCCGTCGCCGGCGACAGCGCGCTCTGACTCTTCGCATACACAAACTCAGCCGTCATCATTGCGATAAACAGAAACGAGAAAACGTACACCGATCCCATCCACAACCGCTCCCGCCGCGCCGTCCATGCCGCCTTGCGCTTCTCCGCTGCGGACGCCGCTTCCGGCGCCGGTTGCCGCCGCTTCGCATCGAACAGCACCATCAACGCCGCCAACGCCAGAATCGTCACAAAGAAAAAAAGATCATTGCGGACGATCGGCCCAATCAGCGCCATCTCCTGCCTGGAAGATGGAATCACTCCACTCTCCGACAGTTCGTGCAGCCCCGAAATCACCAACTGCGCCGCTACCAGAAACAGAATCGCCGTCGTGACTCGGAAAAACTTTTGCAGATTGATTCGCACGCTCCCCTTCACGAACATCACCCCAAACGCAATCGCCGCAATCACGCCCAACAGCGTTCCCATAAAACTCATCAGCTCGCTTGAATTCAATGTCACAGCCGAGAGAATCAACACCGTCTCGGCGCCTTCGCGCAGCACCATCAGAAACACAAAAAAGAACAGCCCAATCCACGCATCCTTGCCCGCGAGCAGCCCAACCTTGCCCTCGATCTGGCCCTTCAGCTTGCGCCCCGTCTTCATCATGAAAATCACCATGGTGATCACGAAGAACGCGGCCACTAACATGACCCAACCTTCGAAGACATCTTCATTCAGGTTCAGCCGCGACAGCAAAATCGCCACTCCAATGCTGCCCACAAACGCCGAACCCAGCGCCGCATAAACCGCCTTCCGCAAATCGTTGCGCCCAATCTTGCTCAGATAGGCCAAAGTAATGCCCACGATCAGCGCAGCCTCAACCCCTTCTCGCAGCGTAATAATGAATGCCTGTAGCATTTAGAAATTCCCCGTCATCTCGGGGGCGTCATCCTGAGCGCAGCCGTTCTTCAGGCGGAGCGAAGGATCTCCCCCATCCCGGCTGCCTGCGTCGAATATTCCCCTCATTTGGATCAATCCCCAGCCTCAACCATTTTGAAAATGAATTTCAATTTCAATTACAAGGATATGCCGTCCGCGCCAGCCCGGTCAATCCACCAGGTCACAAGCGCGTGTGATTTGCATCCCATGGCGCGATTTTTGCAGCGAATGGCATTCGACGATTGTGCCCGCCCCTCATATTCCCGAAAACCATAGCCCCCAAACCTGAATCCAACCTTCGCGCTTACTTAAAGGAGCAACCATGAAACACACAATTACCGTAGGACTCTTAACGCTTTGCCTCGGCGCTTCCGCCTGGGCCCTATCTCCGAAAGACAAAGATAAAGATAAAGACGATACCGAACTTCAACGAGCCACCGAAACCGTCACCCACCTCACCTCCACCGCGCCCGACACCGGCGTCCCCAACTCGGTTCTCGAGGGCGCAAAGTGCGTCGCCGTAATTCCCAAGCTCGTAAAAGGCGCATTCGTCGTCGGCGGTGAGCACGGCAAAGGCGTCGCCACCTGCCGCACCGGCCCTGGTGCGTGGAGCTCGCCCGCTCCGTTCTCTGTCTCCGGCATCAGCTGGGGCCCCCAGATCGGCGGCAAAAGCAGCGACCTCATGATGTTCATCATGAACGATGAAGGCATGAACGGCCTGATGAAGGGCCACATCAAGCTCGGCGCTGACGTCTCTGCGGCGGCAGGTCCAGTCGGACGCACCGCTTCCGTCGATGCTGGCATGAAAGCCGGCATCCTTACTTATTCCAGCAGCAAAGGCGCGTTCATCGGCGCTTCGCTCAATGGCGCTGAAATCCAGCAGGATAAAGACGCCACCATGGACTGGTATGGCAAGGACGCATCCTTCTCCGAAATCCTGAAAGGCGAAGCCCATACCACCAATGCCGACGCCGTCGCCTTCGTGAACGCGGTCCGGAACGCGAAAGAAACCGCGCAGATGCACTAAGCCTGAATTACCACCACCGAATAGGGTGCCCCACTTCTCGCCGCCTTTGCGAGAAGTGGGCTTTTCAGTGTGGGTCGGACACTCCTGTCCGACGCCTTTGATCTTGGTTTTGACGCTGTTTCTTTCTCCGTTACCAACTCTATACCGTCCTAAAACCTCAAACCTCCCCGAATCCGTACCAATCCCTTCCGTAATCTCCCCACCAGCTACCGCTAATCGCATACTCGACCAACCCATATGCTGCCCCCTCCCCCCAAGCCCGCCGCCAGGCGCGCCCCGCGCACCAGTTTTACGGAAAACACTCCCACCGTCCTCCGCTCGCACAATGGCTCTCGTGTCCGAGGCAAGCTCCTGGTCGTCTCTCTGACCGGTGGGCTCCTGTGGGTTTCCAAACAGCTCGACCTCGGCTCGCGCGTAAAGCTAATTTTTCTTACGGCGAAAGGCTCAGTCCTCGGCGCCGCGGAAATGCTGCGCCCCATCTCCTGGACTCTGCAACCCTTCAAATTCATCAAACTCTACCAGGACGACGAAATCCGCCTGCAAGGCGCAATCCAATCCTCCCTCAGTCAAAACCGCTGCTCCCACATCCAACTCGAGCGCTTCAGGGCCTGGTAGGGAAGCGGCGGGGGGACTTCATGACAACGTACCCGCGAAAAAGATGCGGCGTGGAGGGTGATAAAAAGCGGGTGCCCCATTTCTCGCGCGTTCTTTGCGCGAGAAGTGGGAATGCATGATGCCGGAGGAATGGGGTTTAGGTGATCGTCACCATTTTGATACATCATCAAACATGCGAGACAATCAGCAGCCCACCCACGATCGCAATCGCATCTTCAAGTAAAGCTCCAACCAGGTCCGGCAACATCGCGCGCGCCGCCAAAGTACGGCGAAAATTGATTCCAGCAAACGCTCCCGCGACCGCCCCAACGGCACCTACCGCCGCGCACAGAAGCTCCCCACCACCACGGCTAACCCCGAGCGCATAGCCACAGGCCGCTCCCAAAACAATCCGCGCGCTTATCCCAAGAAGCGCCGTTCGCGGGGGAGTATTCGGCAATTTATCGACAACGAGCTCGCCGAGCGCAAACAGGGTAAAGACAATAACCGCCGCAGTCCGATGCAAAAACCCAAGCCTCGTCCCCTCAAACTGGAGCCACCCAAAATGCGCCGCCCAGCAAACCAGCGCCGCTCCCGCCATCGACCGCAGTCCCGTCACGCAACCTAAGAGGAAAGCAAAAATTGGCATCGGCAATCACAGCCTCCTCAAAAACTCCTCCGCCCGCCCCAGCTGCGGAAACAACTTCTCCTCCGCCTGAAACTCCGCCGAATGCACGCATCTCCGGCTTCCGTGCAGCCGCACCGGATGCTTCAAATGCAGCATCTCGTGGTACACGATATATTCCACCACGTAGCGGGGAATCAAAGGATGGTCAAAAATCCGGCTGATCACAATCGCATTGTGCGCCGGATCATAATGCCCCAGAATCCGCCGCGTCTTCGACGGGCTCCAGCCCATCCGCGGCCGCCCCAGCAGTCCATGAAAGAACTGCCGGTTCAAATCCTCAAAAATCATGTCGAGATCGTAATAGCGCCCCTGCGGAGAATGCAGCCGCTTGCGTCCCCGCATCTGCCGCACCAGGTGCGCCTTGTTCACCACCTCATGGCTGCCAATATATTTTCGATAGCGCGCCGCATGGCTGCGGTCGATCGGCTTACGATACATTTTCGCCAGCAGGATATGCGCAATCGCGCGCATCACGCCGTCGGGCGCTCCCTCGAGCAAGTCGGAAAGCCGCACCAGCAGCCTGCCTTCCCGCAGTCGAATGGTGTTGTTGACGTTCGCAAACGCGAAGAATTCAACCTTCAGCTCCGGCGGCGCAGTCCCCGGCCGCAACTGCCGGTGCTCCTCATGAAAAATTTCCAGCAAACCTTCACGCACAATGAGCCCAGATTAGCACGCCACAAAAATCCCCTCTTTATGCAGATTTATCCAGAGAGAATGAACTTGTCATCCCGAGCGAAGTGAATTGACCCGCGCAACGGATCATCTCACGCAATCGAGGGACCTGCTTTTTCCCTCACTCCGGCTTTCCCGCGCCCCTCGCCGCCAACTTCTTATGCTTCGCCGCATCCTGCTGCTCTTCCAGCAACTTCCGATGATCCTCGATCGAAGCATTCAACGTATCCAGCGCATTGGTCAAAGTAAATTCGTACTGCCTCGCTTCTTCCGCAGAAACCCCCGCCGCATCTTTCAGCGCCAACAGCTTCGCCTGAAACTCCGCGTCCGCGTCAATAATCATCTTCAACGGCTTGCGGATGTCATTCTTGCGGTCGATATAGGTATCGATGTTGTCGTTCAGTTCATCGTAGATCGCCGAAAAATCGGCCAGGCGTTCATGCGTTTGCTGTACCCGGTCCTTAACCTTCGGATCGCTCCGCATCTGCTCCATACTCACCAGCCGCGCCCGTGCGAATTTCACATACAACGTAAGCCGCTGCTGCGGCTCCCAGCTGGCATCGCGAATCTGGTCAATCTCCGCCGCCGTAAACGGATCCTTATGCCGCTGTGCAGCCGCGCCCATCGCCATCACCAGCGCTAGCCCCGCGCACACTCCAATCTGCACGATGCTTTTCATTTTCTTATCGCCCTTTCTCAAACATCGCGGCCAGCAAATCGTCCCGAATCCGCTCCAGATGTTCAATCGCAGCTTGTACCGGGTCCTGATCTTCACGGGCCAGCTGGTGCTTCATGTCTGAGAGCTTCCGCGTCATCTTGCGAATCGCAATCTCCGACTGTTTTTCGTGTTTGTGCGACTGAATCGCGGCGTCCCGCGCCCTCTCCGCATAAGCCGTCACGTCGGCCAGAGCCGCCTGGCCCTTCTCGCTGTCTCCCCCTAAATAGAGCTTGTCAGCGGTATTGAGCTGCCGTTCTGCGATCTGGATGCACAGCGCGGGGCGTTCTCCCATGCTCGCGGTGCCAACTTTTGCCTTGAGATCTTCAATGGTCGGCTCGTCGCGTGCCACCAGCAGGGAAGGCAGGACGGCGGAAGACAGGGCCCATAAGAAAAAAATGATTCGCGCAAACGCCAGGCCCGATGCCGCTCTCCGCCACCGTGAATGCCCCATGCCGGCCATTGCGTCCCCGTCTTTTATTTTTTCGCTTCGATGGCGATCAGCCGATGCTTCGCCTGCCACTCGTAATCAGGATACTTCCCGCCGGCGTTATTAAGAAAGAGATGAAAATTCGCGGCAGCCTTCTTATAGTCGCGCAGATGATCGTAGGCGGAAGCCCGCAGAAAATATGTCATCGCATTTTCAGGCAGCAGCTTCGACCGCGCTTCCAAGGCGCGAATCACCAGAGGATATTCCTTGTTCTCACTCGCCGCAAAAGCCAGATCGCCATAAGCCTCGCCCTTTCCCGGCACAAGCTTGATCGCTACCATAAACTCCTTCTCTGCGTCAGGGAACTTCTTTTCCCGCAGCAACGTCTGCCCCAGCCGCCGGCGCAACTCCACCTCGTTAGGATGCGCCACAATCAATTTTCGATAAGCAGCCTCGGCCAGATCGTTCTTTTGCGCGGTCGTGTACAACTCCGCCAAGTCGCGTTGCGCGCTCTCATCCCCGGGGGCCAACTCAACTCCCGCTTGTAGCTCACCAATCGCGGCGTCGTTCTTTCCCTCCGCCGCCAGCACCCGCCCCAACTGGATGTGCACCGGCGCCGAATCGCCCTGTGCCGCCACTACCTTCCGCAAATATTCTTCGGCCTCAGGAAATCGGCGCGCCCTCATATAAATATTTGCCAATCCCACCGCCGCATCGGCAGAGTGCGCATCCAGCTCCAACGCCCGCTTGTACTCCGCCTCGGCGTCGCTGAATTTGTTTTCGTTTTCCAGCAACCGCCCGGCAAGCAAATGCGGCTCCGCTTCCTTCGGTTGCAGCGTTTCTGCCCGCTGAAGATCGGCTATCGCTTCTTCTGGATTGGATTTCTCAACGGTCTCCGCCAGCGAGAGCCAAGCCCGGTACCGGCCTTCGTCCGCATGGCTGGTGGGTTTTAGCAGCGTCGCCGCCCGCAAAAACTTCTCTGCATCGGGCTGGCCGGTCTTGCCCAGTTGCAACCCCAAATTCAAATTCGATTCGAAAACATCGGGCTTCGCGGCAACCGACTTGCGGTAGGCGGCAATCGATTCGTCCACTCTACCCAACTCGTTTTCTACAAAGCCAAGATCGAACCACGCCTCGTAGTTCGCCGGATTCTTTTCCACGAACGTTCGCAGCAGCCCTTCAGCCCCCGCATAATCTTTGTTTTCGATGGCGTGTTCCGCCCGGACCAACTCCGTAGCCTGACTGTCCTCGACTGGAACCCGGACATGCCGGCCGGAGCGATGCGACGTTGAATCCTGCGCATTCGATGGACTCGCATCCTGCGCCCCCGCACACGCTCCGGCGGTCAGAGCCAGAAGCCCCGCGAGAAATCTACTTGCTGCCATTGACACGCGCCATTCCTCTGCCGCTGCCACATCCGTTGCCGCTCACAACTTTGCCCTTCGCGGCCTTTTCCGTCGACACCCTCCCGCCCAGAATCTCCGCCAGATATTTCCCGGTATACGATCCCGGCAGCGCCGCAATCGCCTCCGGCGGCCCTTCTCCAACAATCTTTCCTCCGCGCGCTCCGCCCTCCGGACCCATATCAATCACCCAGTCTGCCGTTTTAATCACTTCCAGATTATGTTCGATCACCAGAATCGATCCCCCGGCATCAATCAGCCGCCGAAACGCCGCCAGAAGTTTGCTGACGTCATCGAAATGCAGCCCGGTCGTCGGCTCATCAAAAATGTAAAGCAGTCTTCTTCCGCGCCTCGCCTCATCCTGCCGCGCCGCCGCCGGCCGCCCAATTTCCCGCGCCGCTGGCTGCAAATGCGCCGCCAGCTTCATGCGCTGCGCTTCGCCGCCTGAAAGCGTTGTCGCCGACTGCCCCAGCCGCAAGTATCCCAACCCAACTTCATCCAGCACCCGCAGCTTATCGGTCACCTTGGGCACTTCCGCCAAAAACTTCAGCCCCTCTTTCACCGTCAGGTTCAGTACTTCGTGAATATTTTTCCCGCGATAGCGCACATCCAGCACCTGCGACTTATAGCGCGTGCCCTTGCACTCTTCGCACAACAGTTCGACGTCGGCGAGAAATTGCATCTCCACCGTCACCGTGCCATCGCCCTGGCAGGTTTCGCATCTTCCGCCGGGAATGTTGAAAGAAAAATGTCCCGCCGTGAATCCCCGTTTTTTTGCCTCAGGCAGCGACGCGAACAATTCGCGGATCGCGTCGAACGCCTTGATATACGTCACCGGATTCGAGCGCGGAGTCCGCCCAATCGGCGACTGATCCACCAGCACCACTTCATCGATAAACTCGTCGCCCTCCAGGCTCTCCCACGTCGCCGCCCCGCGCTCGGACCCGCTGCCCGGCTGCTTTTTTGCCTCACCCAAAGCCTGATACAAGACTTGATGCAACAAAGTTGATTTGCCCGAACCCGAAACTCCCGTGATCGCCACCAGCATCCCCAGCGGCACAGAAAAATCCACGCCCTTCAAATTGTTCGCCCGCACCCCGGTGATGCGAATCTGCTGCGCACCCGGCTGCCGCCGCACTGCCGGAATCTGAATCCGCAAATCGTCGGATAGATAGCGCCCGGTCAACGATGCCGGATTACGCAAAATCTCGTCATACGTTCCCTCCGCCACCACCCGCCCACCATTCTCGCCCGCTCCCGGCCCCAGATCCACAATCCGGTCCGCCATCCTCATAATGTCGGGATCGTGCTCCACCACCAGAATCGTATTCCCCAGGTCGCGCAAATCCTGCAATATTTTGATCAACCGGTGCGTATCCCGGCTGTGCAGCCCAATCGAGGGCTCATCCAGCACATACAACGTTCCCACCAGCCGCGAGCCCAGCGAAGTCGCCAATTGAATCCGCTGCGCCTCGCCTCCCGACAAAGTCGAGGACAACCGGTCCAGTGTCAGATATTCCAATCCCACATCGTTCAGGAATCGCAAGCGCTCGCGAATCTCCTGCAGCAACCGCTCTGCGATCTCCGCTTCCTCCGCGCTCAACTCCACGCCGGCAAAAAACTTCGCCGCATCCTCCACCGTCATGCTGCAAACTTCGCAAATGTTCTTGCCGTCAATCTTCACCTGCCGCGCTTCCAGCCGCAGCCGCGAACCCCGGCACTCGGGGCAACTCGAATACCCGCGGTAGCGGCTCAGAAAAACGCGGATGTGCAGCTTGTATTTCTTGCGCTCGAGATACTCAAAGAACCCGCGGATTCCCAGGAACTTTCCGTCTCCCTCATGAATCAACTCCTGCTGCGCCGCATCCAGTTCCACCCACGGAACATCCAGCGGAATCTCGTTCTGCTTGGCAAAGCGCTTCATCTCCGCAAACACCGGCCGGTACTTCGGCTTGTTCCACGGATCGACAGCTCCTTCGCCCAGCGACTTCATCTTGTCCGGAATCACCAGATCGAGATCGAAATCAATCGTGTTGCCAAACCCGTGGCATCGCGCGCACGCGCCATACGGATTGTTGAACGAAAATAATCTCGGCTCCGGCTCCTCATATCGCAGATGGCAATTCTTGCACTCGAAGCGCTGCGCGAATCTCAACTGCCGCGCCGGTTGTTCGTTGTGCGGCGGTAGATCAAAAATCACCTCACCCGACTCCCGGTACGCCGTCTCCACCGCATCCACAATCCGCGCACGCGCCTCCGCCGAGACCGTCAGCCGGTCCACCAGCATATACACCGGCTGATCGAAACGAATATCCAGCAAAGATTCCGGCGTGGAAAACTCAAACACTTCGCCCGCCTGATAGAGCCGGTTGAATCCTGCCTTCCGCAGTTCAAATAATCGCGCCTTCAACTGCTCCGTCAACCCCGATTCAACCGCCGCTTTCTTCGCCTTCCGCGCACGCCCAGTCTTTTTCTCCGCCTCGGGCACAACTGGCCCCACCGCTTGCAGCGGAAACACCACCTGCACCCGCATCTCCGGATCGAGCGCCAGCACCGCATCCGCAATCTCATCGACGGTGTCTTTCTTCACTTCCTGTCCGCAGTTCGCGCAGTAGGTCCGTCCCACCCGCGCGAACAGCAATCGCAAGTAGTCGTAAATCTCCGTAGCTGTCGCTACCGTCGACCGCGGATTCCGCGTCGTATTCTTCTGCTTGATCGCCACCGCCGGCGCAATCCCGTCGATCGAATCCGCGTCCGGCTTCTCGATCCGCTCCAGGAATTGCCGCGCATACGCCGACAGCGACTCTACATAGCGCCGCTGCCCCTCTGCATAAATGGTGTCAAACGCCAGCGACGACTTGCCAGACCCCGAAACCCCGGTGACCACCGTCAGCGTGTTGTGAGGAACCTCAATATCGACATTCTTCAGGTTGTGAACCCGCGCCCCGCGAATCACAATGCTGTCGATGGAGGTAGCAGTAGTAGTGGAAGAAGAGGACATAAAAACCAGCTCCGGCCGCCCGCCGGACGCGCTGGGATCGTTCCCTGTGCCTTCCGAGCGTACTGCCGAATTCTCTATTATAAATCAGAATTTCTAGCCCCCCGCTCCGCAGGCGAAGCCCGCATCCGCGGAATTGGAAGTGCCCACTGTAGCGGCGGACGCATTCGTCCGTCCGGCCGAGCACCACCGGCAGCTCCGCATCGCGCCCCATCTTGCCCCCCATCGCTCCCTGAAGGACCATCCCAACCCGCACTGCCCGCGCCACTTATCCACATTACAAATTGAAAAATATCCACTTTTCTACATGATTTACCCGAGTTTCATCCCCTGTTTCGAAGCGTAGTTTACTAACTGTTTCACAAGGGATTCGCGATCAGCTCCTGCCGCGCCAGGCCAAAATCGCTCCTTCGCAATCGGGCTCAACCAGCAATCAGATTTCCCGTCAGTCGCAGGAGTCAACATTCTCGAACTTGGAGTTTGCCATGGTCACCGCAGCCGCATACGGAATCTACTCGCAAGATGTCGTACTCGCCGACATCGTTCGCAATCTCAATCAGGCTGGCTTCGATAACGAAGACATCTGCATGATGCTTTCTCCCTGCCATCCCATCGCCTCGATCGTTCGCGACGCCAGCCTCTTCAATACCGAAAGGGAAGCGAACGCCGTAACCGCCGGCCTCATCGGATGGCTCTCCGGCTTTGGCGCAGTCCTTATTCCGACCGTCGGTTTCTTCATTCGTTCGCAGGCGTTTTTTCACGCGCTCATGGTGGCTCGGGAAACTCCCGCCCTTTGCGGCAACGCGCGCACGCTTGTAGGACTGGGTTTTTCAGAAATTGACGCGGAACGCTTTGAAGATCAGATCGGCCAGCTCGGAGTGATGGTTTACGTTTCCTGCACCGAAAGTGCGAAAACCCTCTGGGCCCGCGAAGTCATGCGCCACAGCGGCGCTCACGAGGCCGCCACGCTCGATGGCAAGCGAACCGTCGCGGCCACCGCCGCTGCGTGATGGCTTAATGCTTTTGGTGGGATCGGGCGCATCAGGGACGGCAATCTCAGAAAGCAGGGAAATCTAATCCTGCTCCCGATCCCGTCTCCTTCCATAACGGAAAGCCAGTCCAACTCCAATCGCCATAAATCCAACCGGAGGAAGCAGCAGCACCAGCACCGCCCGGTTCAGCGCCTGCTGACCTTCTTTGGGCGTGCTTCTCGCATTCGCGTTGCACATGGCGCACCCCTGACCCAGGGCGGGCAGAGCGCAAACGAAAAAGATTGCCATCACCGCGAGCGACCGTAATTTGTTGGTCAAAACACCCATCTCCGAATCCAGAGATTCCTTCAGCCCGTGCTAAACAAACGCTGTCATTCGGAGCGGAGCGAAGAACCCCATACCAGCCCAAGCAACCCCAAGCCTCGCAAGGCGTTCTTACCTCCGCCGCAGCCAAACTGGCCTGAACCTCTACTTCACGCCCAACCGCAAAATCCGCCCAGCATCCGGAAAGAAAAACATATACATGATCACGAAACAACCGACGACCGACAGCACAATCATCCAGCGCATCACCGCCTTCTCAAACTTCAAGTGCATGAAGTATCCAATAATCAACGCCGACTTGATCACCGACAGTAGCAGCAAAACTTGCAACATACGCACCGGCTCAAATATCTGCCTGTAACCCAGCCAGACCTCGATCGCCGTCAGAAATAGCAGCGCGCCCCACACCCAGAAATACTGCCCCTTGCTGTCGTCGTGCTTCGCCAAATCATCCATGGTCGTCACCCTCACTAGCACTTGTCATCCTGAGCGCGCTCTTTGCGCGAAGGACCCATGCATTTTGCCTGCACCGCCACCGCCGCCGCTATACCTTGGTCGACATCAAATAAACCAGCGGAAAAATAAACATCCACACCAGATCCACAAAGTGCCAGTACAAACCCGAAACCTCAACATCATGCGCGTCATAATCTTTCGGCTTCAAAAACAGAATAATCGCCGAAACAATTAACCCAATCAGCAAAGCATGCACGCCGTAATGGAAAACGTTATCCGCAGGAATCAATAAAAATCCCGCCAGCCACAGCGCGCCCAGAATCGGCAAGAACCACTTACGCAGCGCCACCACGCCCAGATAAATCACGCCAATCGTCACGTGCAGCATGTGCATGGCAGTGAGCCCAAAAAATGTCGCCGCAAACTGCGGCACTCCCTGCGAGATCCTGGCATACTCGCCCGTCCCTTGCCCTGCTGGCACCGGAAACCCCGGTATCGTCAGCCCCTCATGAATCAGCTTCGTCCACTCCATGCCGTGCAGCACAATGAACGCCGTTCCAAACGCCATCGTCGCCAGGAGCCAGTTGCGCGTCCACGACCGGTCGTGTCGCTGCGCCGCAAACACCGCCATCACCATGGTCAGCGAACTTGAGAGCAGGCACGCCGTCATCACCGTCGCATTGATGATGCTGTCTTTCCCAAACGGCGTCGGCCACACCGTATAAATGCGGTTGTAACTAAAGGCAAACAGCAGCGCCCCAAAGGTTAGCGAGTCCGAGGCCAGAAACAGCCACATGCCCACCTTCTTCGAGTAAGCCCCAAACAGCGGCGCCTCAAATTCGCCAGCGGTCCCGTGTTCTGCAACCTCAGAGTGTTCTAGTGCCGCTTCAGCCATTCGGAAGATTCCTCCCTTAGGTTGTCATCCTGAGCGCGTTCTTTGCGCGAAGGACCTATGCAACTCGCTCGCAGCGTCAATCAATGTTGTCGACGTCAGCTATTTCACAAACGCCAACAGCGCAAAAACATAAATCCACAACACCGCCATAAAATGCCAATACCACGCCGCTACATCCACCACAATCCTGCGCCCCTCAATCGGCCTGTGGAGCAGGGAAGTCGCGCCGGCCCATAGCAGCGCAAGCACTCCTCCCGCCAAATGCACCGCATGCGTCGCCGTCAGCAGATACACAAACGAGCTGTCGGGATTCGTACTCACAAGAAATCCCCGCGCCCGCAGCTCGCCCCACGCGATCCATTGCCCTGTCAAAAATCCCAGGCCCAACAAAATCGTCACACCCAGCCACGGAAAACTTCTCTCATCGCCCAGCGACACTCCCGGAATCGACTCCACCGGAGCCAGCGCCGCCCTCCGTTTGATGTCGCGCCGCGCACCTTCCATCGTCAGGCTGCTCACCAGCAACAGCGCCGTGTTCAGCGCCAGCAGCAACCACGGCAGTTCTACCGAACCCCAGTCGCGAACATACGAGCGATTCGAATCGTCAAAAGTCGGCAGCCCCCGCCGCACCACATAAGCGCTGGTCAGCGAAACAAAAATCATGCTGACCGTCGCAATCCCGCAAATCAATCCCAGCCGCGCCCGCCGCAACCGCGCTCCATAATTCGGCAGCCCGGCATCCGGAAATCGCCCATCATCTCCGCCGCCGCTCGGAGGCCCCGGCACATCCCCGCCATGCCCCAACCCCTTAATCCCAGTGCTCGGTGTATACGTCGCCATAATCACTTCAGATGCAAACTCATGTCGGCCGGAATCGGTTTTTGATGCGGCTCAACGGTTCGTATCAGGGTATGCCTTCAGGCATACCGCAACCCGCCGCAAACCGACCTGCGCCTTCAGGCGCTGTTTTAATGCCCTGACTTCACCCCCGCCGGATCCGTCTGCATCACAAAATCCCTCGCCGCTCCCGGCACTCCGTACTCATACGGACCGTGATACACCACCGGCGTCACCCCGCCAAAATTGTCATGCGGCGGCGGAGTCGCCGTCGTCCACTCCAGCGTCGTCGCTTCCCACGGATTGTCACTCGCCTTCGGCCCCTTGAAAATAGTCCAGAACAAATTGATGACAAAAATAAACTGCGCCGCAATCGTGAGAATCGCTGCGTAAGTCATAAACCCGTGAATCGGCATCAGCTTCTGCAAGTACGCAACTTCCGTATATTGCGAATACCGCCGCGTCCCGCCCGCAATTCCCAGATAGTGCATCGGCATGAAGATCGCGTAAGTCCCGATCAGCGTGAGGAAGAAATGAATGCGTCCCCACTTCTCGTTCATCATGCGGCCGAACATTTTCGGAACCCAATAATAGGTCGCCGCAAACATTCCAAAAATCGCGGCCACGCCCATGATCAGATGAAAGTGTCCAACCACAAAATACGTATCGTGCAACTGGATATCGAGCACCGGCTGCGCCAAAAACGGCCCGCTCAGCCCACCAGAAACGAACAACGACACAAACCCAATCGCATACAGCATCGGAGTCTGAAATCGAATGCGCGCCTTATACATCGTCCCCAGCCAGTTAAATGTCTTGATCGCCGAAGGCACCCCAATACACATGGTCAGCAGCGAGAACGCGAACGCCGAATATGGGCTCATCCCGCTCATGAACATGTGATGGCCCCACACCATGAAGCCTAAGAAGCCGATGCCCAGCATGGCGTAAACCATCGCCTTATATCCAAAAATTGGCTTGCGCGAGAACGTCGAGAGAATCTGCGACGTCACGCCCATGCCCGGCAGAATCGCAATGTAAACCTCGGGATGCCCAAAGAACCAAAACAAATGCTGCCACAACAATGGCGATCCGCCCTTATGTCCCAGCACCTGCCCGTTCACCACCACCAGCGGCACATAAAAGCTCGTGCCCATATTGCGATCCATCAGCAGCAAAATTCCCGCCGAGAGCAGCACACCGAAAGCCAACAACCCAAGAATCGCAGTGATGAACCACGACCACACCGTCAGCGGCATGCGCATCATCGTCATACCCTTGGCTCGCATGTCGAGCGTGGTCGTCAGAAAATTCAACGCCCCCATCAGCGACGCTAAACAAAAAATCGCAATGCTCGTGATCCACAAATCCGCGCCCAGCCCTTCACCCGGCCCGGCCGACTGAATCGCGCTCAGCGGCGGATATCCCGTCCACCCATGCAGCGGTGCCCCTCCACTCACAAAAAACGCTGCGATGATCACCATGAACGCCACAAACGTCGTCCAGAACGAAAGCATGTTCAGCACTGGAAACGCCATATCCGGCGCGCCGATCTGAATGGGCAGAAAATAATTTCCGAACCCTCCCTGCGGCGCGGTAGTCAGCACGAAGAACACCATGATGGTTCCGTGCATGGTGAGCAAACTGAGATAGGTTTCCGGCTTAATCTCACCCACCAGCGGCAACACCGCGCTCGGCCAATACAAGTGAATGCGCATCAGCAGCGACAAAAACATTCCCACAAACACTGCCGTAATCGCCAGAAAGAAGTACTGAATGCCAATAACTTTGTGATCGAGGCTGAAAATATATTTGCGAATGAATCCCTGAGGACCAGCGTGCGCGTGAGCCGTAACCGAGGTCGCCATTATTGTTTCTCAGCCTCCCGTGCCGCCAGCCACTTGTCGTAATCTTCAGCGCTGACGACTTTGACCATGCCGTGCATCTTGTAATGTCCTAGGCCGCACAGTTCGGCGCAGGCCAGTTCATAATCGCCAATTGCCGTGGGGGTGAAGTGCATATGAATGTTGAGTCCCGGTACCGCATCCTGCTTGAAGCGCAGATTGGGAACAAAGAAGCTATGAATCACATCCACCGACCGCAAACTCAGATCGACTTCGCGATTCACCGGCAGATACATCGTGCCCGTCACGACATCATCTTTCGAAGCTGGATCAGACGTATTCAACCCCACTGCCGCCTCGCCACCAGCCGACGGATCCATCAGCTTCACGCTGGTTCCGCCATACTTCCCATCCGGCCCCGGATAGCGGAAGTACCACGCAAACTGCATCCCCGTGGCCTCAACCTGCACCGCGCCCGTTCCCGCCGAATCAAATCTCTGGCTGGCCCACACGCTGCTGCCCATCAGATTCAGTCCGACGAACAGAATCGTAGTCAGCGCCGTCCACAAAATTTCCAACTTCACATTCCCATGCGAATACGCCACCGGAGGCGAGTTCGGCTGCTCCCGATAACGCCAGGCAAGATAGCCCAGCGAAAGTTGTGCCGCGACAAACACAATGCCCATCAGCACAAACGTCAGCGCAAATTGTCCGTCAATGAATTTCGTGGCGGCGGAGGCTCCAACCGGTAGCCACCACGTTTTAGCGACAAAAAAATACGTACTGGCCAACGTGATCAGCCAGATCACAACCATTAACGCGAGGCCCATTCCCCAGTCCTCCGAACCAAACGGTGACTCCGGACGTCTTCCCCACGGCGAGTTGCCGCGCCCCACAGCGCAAAGCAACAGTCGGCGGCGAGTTTATCACAGCTCCATGGAAATTTCGCAACCGACTTACGCAAAAATTAAATTTCTGTTCTTCCCTTTGTGTTCCTTCGTGCCCTCTGTGGTAAAGATTTTGATTTGGTTCTCGTCTGTTCTACCCCACTTCCCATCCACCCTCACGCCGCCATCAAATCCGTAAACACAAACTGCTCCTGCACCACAGTCTCGCCCACAGAAACCGCTATCGAAGAATCAAACATCGGCCCCGCATAAACAAACGAATGAAATTCCCCACGCTCCCCGCAAGGATCAACTCCCTCAGGCAATTCCGCCAGCATCTGCTCATCGAACTCGCGCCCCGCAAACGATCGATCCAATTTCCCCGTATCGATGCAACTCAGCTTCGCCCTCACCCCAGCCGCAATCATCTCCCGCGCCAACTCGCGAGTCTGCAATCCCCACAGCGGAAATATTGGCTCCAGCCCAGTCTTAGACATTTGCTTCTCCCGATACGCCCGCACTTCCTCCAAAAACAAATCGCCGAACGCGACTCCCACAACCCCCTCGTTCACAGCCCGCGAGCAGGTCTCCGCCATGAGCGCCTCATACTGTTCATTCGAACACGGCCAGGGCAGACCAACCGGCCACAGCGCAAGCCCCGCCGCCGCAGCCTGCCGCTCCAGCAACTCCCGGCGCACCGCATGCATCGCGACGCGACTAGCCTCCGCATTAAACGTAGTCAGCAACCCCACCACCTCATACTCTCCACGCTGCCGCAGCACATGCAAACTCCACGCACTATCCTTCCCGCTGCTCCACGACAAAAGAATCCGCTTCATGTGCCCCATATCTCAAAGCTCTCACTCCAAAAGTCATCCCAGCTCAAACGGCTGTCGTCCCGAGCAACGCGAGGGACCTCGGTTTCCTGCGCAGCGCCACAATCTTTTTTGTCCGACCCCGTGGTACCCAGTGTCCTCCGTGGTAAAGGTTCTGGTTTTAATCCGTGAAGATCCGCGAAAATCCGTGGCCAACCTACTTCCCACTCCACTCCGGCACCCTCCCCGGAGTCCACGGCGCCCCCGCACTCTCCATATCTTTCTCCAACTTATTCAAATCGACCTCAACCAGAGTACGCAGCCCATTCAACTCCCCTCCAAACTCGCCCGCCGCAATGCTGTAGTCGTCCACATGGCTCTGCGTCGGCTTCGCCAAAGCAAATCGCTCTCCCTCCATGATCGCAACCACCCGATCATTGATCGACGACTTCACCGGCTCATTCCGTTTCTGCATCTCGGTATCGCCGCTCAGCGCCCGCAGAACCTCGCGATCTTTTTTCTCAATCGCATCCGCTTCCGCGCTCAACTGCTTCTCCGCCGCCGGAACATCCTGCATCGCTTCGCGCATCTCCTTCAGCTTCGCCTGCACATCCTCCGCTGTGTGCACCGCCCCCGCAACCGCGCGATACAACCGGCTCACCTTTCGTTGAAACTCCGCCAGCCCCGCGCGATCCGCCTCGCTCAACCCGCCAGCGCCATCCGCCACCACTTTAAAATTCTGCGCACTTCCCAACTCCGCAACCGCTCCGTCCACTTTCTGAAACATTCGCACCGAATACGCTCCCGGCGTCACCAGCGGCCCCGTCGCCGCCGCCGGAGGAAAATCCTCACCATCCTCCGCATGTTCATGCAACGACGCCGCCGGGTACCTTAAATCCCACGCTGTCCGCTGAAATCCTTCGTCAATCGCGCCATCCACTCGCCGGATCGCCGCCCCGCTTTCGTCATACACCACAAAATAAACTTCCGGCTTCGCCTCTTCGGCCTCACTTCGCAACTCATCCTTTGTCGGATAAGCCATGTTCGGATAAGCATTATTCTGATTTTTCTTCGCCGCCTCTTTCTCCGCTTCCTGCCGCTTCTCCTTCTTCGTCTTCAACTTCTCCTTCAAATAAGCCGTAAACACCGCCCCATACGCAGGATTCTCCGCCGTATAAAACGCCGCTCCCTGATACCCCTTATTCGGCCCGCCCAGCGGATGCCGCTCGATATACATCAGCGAATCCTTCACCGGAAACAGAGCCGCACTCTGCTGCAACGATTCCGCCTTCGTCTGCCGCAGCACTGAAATATCGTCAAGCACATAAAACCCGCGCCCAAACGTTGCCATTACCAGATCGCCTTCGCGCTCCTGAATCTTCATATCGCGCACCGCAATCGTTGGCAACCCGCCCTTGAATTGCACCCAATGCGCTCCGCCATCGATCGTAAAGAACGCGCCAAACTCGGTTCCGGCAAACAACAAATTCGCATTCACCGGATCTTCCGCAAACCCCAGCACCGTCCCATTCTCCGGCAAATTCCCCGCAATCGAATTCCACGTCTTCCCCGCATCCGTCGATTTCAACAAATAAGGCTTGAAGTCCTCATTCTTATGGCCATCAAACGCCGCATACACTGTATTCGCATCGTGCTGCGATGCCGCCAGCCGGCTCACAAACGTCATCTCGGGCACGCCCGGAAACTTCTCATACTTCGTCCAACCCTGCCCGCCATCGCCAGTCACCTGAATCAGTCCGTCGTCCGTCCCCACATAAATCAATCCTTCTTTCTTCGGAGACTCCGCCAGCGCCACAATATTCCCGTAGAACGACGTCGACGCATTCTTCGCCACCGCATCCGGCTCCCACACCCTGCCCATCACCGGCAAAGTATCGCGATCGATCTGGCGCGTCAGGTCGCCGCTGATCTCCTTCCACGTATCTCCGCGATCGTCGCTGCGAAATAATTTATTCGCCGCAAAATACAGCCGCGTGTGCGAGTGCGGAGAAATAATCACCGGCGAATCCCAATTCCACCGCAGCGGAGCCTCATCCTTTCCCTCCTGCGGTTGCAGCACCAGCTCCTGCCCCGTCGGCTTGTCGTAGCGCACCAGCACGCCATATTGCGACTCCGAATAAATTGTGTTCGCATCCACCGGATCCACAACCGACCGGAATCCATCTCCGCCCGTGGTCACAAACCAATCCGAATTCACAATCCCGTTGATGTTTCGCGTCCGCGACGGCCCGCACCACGAAAAATAATCCTGCGTTCCGCCGCACACGTTGTAGAAGGGAAGCGCGTTGTCGAGCGCCACGTCATAAAACTGCAGCGTCGGCAGATTCTGTTTAAACTGCCAGTTCTTCGCGTCATCCCACGTCTCATACATCCCGCCATCCGACCCCATCAGCCAATGCTTCGTATTCTCCGGATCAACCCAGATCGCGTGATTATCCCCGTGATGGTTCGCTTCATTCACCTTCTGCAAAGTCTTCCCGCCATCGAGCGACTCGCGCAGGCTCACATTCATCACCCAAATGCGATCCACATTTTTCGGATCGCACACTAACCGCGCGTAATACATCGCGCCCACATCAAACTCATTTTTCTTTTCCCAGTTCGCTCCCTTATCGTCCGACCGGAAAATCCCGCCCTTGTGGTCCGCCGCCTCCACGGTCGCATACACCACATTCGAATCCACCGGCGAAACCGCCAGCCCAATCCGTCCCATCTCCACCGACGGCAATCCGTTCTTCAACTTGTTCCAGGTCGCGCCCGCATCAGTCGATTTATAAATCGCGCTCTCCGGCCCGCCATCGATCAGCGTAAACACATGCCGCCGCCGCTGGTACGCCGCCGCATAAAGAATGTCCGGATTCGCCGGATCCATCGCCACATCCGCCACGCCCGTGTTCTCGCTGATCGTCAGCACCGCCTTCCAATTTTTCCCGCCATCGGTTGTCTTATAAAGCCCGCGGTCTCCGCCCGGACCCCACAACGGCCCCTCCGCCGCCACATACACCACCTTCGAATCCCTCGGATCGATCACTACCCGCCCAATATGCTCCGATTTCTTCAGCCCCAAATTCTGCCAATTTTTCCCGCCATCATCCGACCGATAGATCCCGTCCCCATAATCCACGCTGCGCTGCGAATTGCTCTCGCCCGTCCCCACCCAAACCACCGACGCGTCATTCGGATCGATCGCCACCCACCCAATCGAAAACGATCCCTCCTTATCAAACACCGGAGTCCACGTCGTCCCATCATTCACCGTCTTCCACACCCCGCCCGACGCCACGCCCACGTAATACTCAACCTTGTTCTTCGGATTCACCGCAATCGACATCACCCGCCCCGAAGCCACAGCCGGCCCCAGCGACCGGAACTTCAGCCCCGAAAAAGTCTCGGCCGTCATCCCGCCTTTTTTCTCGTCATCTTTCTTCTCAGGCGCAGCCGACGCACTCTTGCTCTCGCCCTTCTTCGAGGACTTCTTGCCTGTAGGTGAAGTCGGAACCGCCTGCGGTTTCTTATCCGCATCCTGATCCTGCGATTGAGAAGTAAAGGGAAGCAAAGCGACGACAATGGCAAGAACAACGGCTGGGCGCAATTTCACAAGCATCTCCGGTCCAAGAATTCCAAAACCGATATGTATACAGGAATAAACCGATAGTTAGAAGCTCGAATTCTAAACCCTGTCATCCTGAGCGAAGATTGTGCTACGCGAAGCGAAGCATAATCGCAGTCGAAGGACCCCTTTCACTATGTCGCTGCCGCCGGCTTCGCAGGGAGTTTCCGTAACAGCGGCTCAAGCACCGGAATATCGGACACCTACAACGCTATTCGCGCAGACCAAAATATCGACCACCCTCTCACCCGGATTATTAGTAACCTTGACCGCGCACCTGGTCCGATCCATATTGACTCACATGCCAGCCGCTCAAAACCTGACTGCTGTCTTCGGAGGCATGGCCGCCGCCGGCGCCACATTCATAGGCGTCGAAATCGCTGCTGGTGTTCTCTCTGTCGTCGTCAGATTGGTTGAACACTACACCCACTTGTTCACTCTCGGAGACGACCGGGACGCGTGGCTTGGCGCAGTATTCCTCTACTGGGCCATCCTTCCCGCGGGCTTTCTCGCACTTGTTGTCTTCGCTAGGCAAGTCAAATCCCATTGGAATGAATAATCCGGGCACATCCATTAAATCCACGCGGGTGCCCCATTTCTCGCGCTGTTCGCGAGAAAGCCTGCCCTGAGCGGAGCCGAAGGGTGGGGCTCTTCTCCGCATACGCCACACAACAAAAAGGCCGCGAGCAGTTTCGCCCGCGGCCCCGTGCCCCCTCCCAACTACCAGATCAACGTCACCACGCCCGACATCGCAATCGTATTCGCATTGTGAATAATGAACGTGTCGGCGCTCGCTACCTGGATATCCACCAGATGGCTGTAATCCAGATAAACAATGTGCGTGCCCGCAGTTCCGCTGAATCCAGAAGTGATCGCCGCAGATGCCGGCGATTCGATTCCCGTCCACTCCAGAAAACTCGAAGCCACGTGAAGCATGGCCACCTGACCAACTCCACGGTAGCCGAGAGCATTCTGCACGCCCATCACCAGCACGGGAGTGCTTTCCGCCGGATTAACCGCAGCGCTGGACGCTCCCGCAGCCAGGCTGTAAGTGACCTTCGAAGCGTTCGGAGTGGTAATGCTTTGGGTGGCGTGCATTCCGATGTTGAGCGCCACCACAGCGACGAAACCGGCAAGCAACAGTCTGAAAACCCGAGACAATTTTGAGTGATTCACTTTGTAATCTCCTTATAGTTTGTTCGGTCGGCCCTGATCGCTGTTCAATACGTTGAGTTCAGCAAGCAATCTTCAGGGGAAGAGACGAAGCCATACCACTCCCGCGAGTCTTCGTCGGTTGTAGGTTTGTGGCCGATTCTCACAGACCGCACTTTGGCCACGCTGTATTTCCGAAAGAAAATTCAGGCGCTCATCCCCTGAGAGCCGCCGCGAGACTGCGCCGGTAGTAAACCCCCAGCGCCAACGCTCCACCCACCGCGAGAATGCCGGACACGGACTGCATCCAGCGCTCGCGCCTCACCAGCACATCCGGCCGCAGAGTTGCCGATCGTGCATCGCTGATCGGCGGCATCACGAAGGCGTGATTCTCAATCTTCAGTCGTGGCGCCACCAACTGAATCGCCAGCCCCACCGCAAATATCGCCCACAGGCACAGCGCAAGCCTCGTCTGCCGCGGGGTTCGTCGGATACGTCCATAGCTCTGATCGTTCACGGTTGTCTTCCTTTCACTACATAGTGAAAGTCAGAGCGAAATCGTTTCATCAGAGATGGATGGATGAAAATGAATGAGCAGAAATTTGACCCTGCCCTTTGACCTTGTAACCGGAACAGCCCGGCGCGTTAGGACCCATCAGATTGGGGGTGCCCCATTTCTCGCGTCTTTTGCGAGAAGTGGGGAATTTGACTTTTGACTTTTGACTTTTGAATTTTGACTTCGATCTTTGAGTTTGATGTTGACCTCGCATCAGCATCAGCATCGGCCTCTCGCGTCAGAATCCTCCAGGCGGGAATACCCCACATGCAGCCCTTATGAGAGATGTGGGCTAACGACTGCCAACCGCCCTTAAGCTAAAATCACATCCATGCTACGCAAGCCGCAAGGCCACGAAACCCTCTACCACAAACTCCAAAAGAACAACTGCTTCGTCTGCGGACAAAGCAATCGCGGCGGCATGCGACTGAAATTCATCCTCGACGAAGAACGCCAAACCTTCGTCTGCAAATTCCGCCTCAGCTCCCGCTACACCGGACCGCCCGGCCACTGCCACGGCGGCATCATCGCCAGCATCCTCGATGACGCCATGGGTAAAGTAAATAAACTCCACCAAGTGATCGCGCTAACCAGAGAAATGACCGTCGAATACCTCAAGCCCGTCCCGCTCCACACACCTCTCCGCGTCGAAGGCCGCGAAATCGAAAAGCGCGGACGCACCCACGTCAACTCCGCCGAAATCCTCAACGAAAAAAACGAAGTCCTCGCCCGCAGCAAAGGCATCTTCATCGCCATCGACCCCGAAAAAATGTTCGCCAAACACGCAAAAAAGTAGTTCGCGTGGGAGGCTTGCTCGTGTGGCAGGTTTGCCCGTGTGGGTCGGACACTCCTGTCCGACGCCGTTGACTTTGATCTTCGATGGAATTGTCCAAGCTAGTATGCGAACCTCTGTCCTCGGCTCGCCACCGTCACCAAGCGGATTTACCCGGTGTTCCCGGTGTCCTCTGTGGTAAAGGTTTTCGGCTCTAGCGTAAGGAACTTGGCCATTGACCAGCCTCTCGCACAAGGGCAAGATTCCAATCCTGGATCGTTAAGCCGAAGGGAACTACGAAAACCGCGACATACACAAGGATTCACGACGGAGACCCCAACACGCTCCGGGTTTCGGTGCATCCGCCCGATTTCGGCAAAGGAAAGTCTTTCTCCAAATGTAACGCTGGGGGGGTGATGTTCACTATGTCGAATAGAGGGTGCTGCTCAGGCAAGTGGCAGGCAGCGCACTCGGAGGTGGGGCCATGTTTGTCCGCAAGGTCGCTGTGCGTCTAAAACCGAACTCGCTCAGAGAATTTACCAATCTTATGGAGTATGAAATCCTACCCTGGCTGAGAAAGCAGCAAGGTTTCCGCGATTTGATTACCCTGGCGGTCCCAGATGAGCTAGAGGTCGCAACAATCAGTTTTTGGGACCACCCAGGGGATGCCCTAGCTTACGATTCAAGCGGGTATCAAGAGGTGTTGAGTATTCTGGCGAACCTTTTGGACGGGGTTCCTTACCTTAAGACGTTTAACGTTCTCACCTCAACGTTTCAATCTGACGGTCCTCTGCCCGAATCTCAGGCAGAACATCTCCAAGAGGGCAGATCGAGTGCCCGCGCAACTTTCTAGTTGGCGCGCACGGGGTATTTGCAATGTCCGATAACAGGTATTATGTAAAGTCGCAAAATCAGGAGATCAGCTCAACCGTACCCGGTGCGAACTGCAGAATTCCCCGATCCAGTGTGGCCAGCTTCCCTTGATTCTTCATGGCCAATGCAACCAGATAGGCGTCTGTAATTTGCTGGTGTCCGGTCAGCGCCCCGGGCATTTGGCTTAGAGCTTCGGGCAAATCGATGGAATCCGCCCAGAACTCGTGTCCAGGAAGTCCCACGTTGCGAACCAGGACCTGCAAAGCATCTTTCGGGGTTAGCGCGTCCTGCGAGAATGCTGGGTTCGACAGCACCCGGACCAGCGCTGCCTGCGTCATCGGACAGGTAGCCCAACCACGGCGCGCATGTCGCGCAAACCAGCGATGGGCGCGGTCATGGGCCGTATGCTCAGGCCACGCCAGAGCAATAAGTACGTTAGCGTCGAGCAGATAGCCCGGCACCTTAAAGCTCCTCCTCCAACAACCGCTTCACCTCTTCGCTGGTTACTTTCTTTCCGCCTTTGGGCAGAACAACACTCCAGAAACCATTGACATTTTCCATCTGGAGCGGAGCATTTGCCCCCCTACGTACCAACTCGGAAGCGGCTTTGCCCAAAGCCATGGACCGCGTCTCAGAGTACTCCCGCAGAATTTTCAGGGCGTCATCATCAAGGTTAAGCGTGGTGCGCATGATGACATAATGATGTCACGCTGACTAGTCTGATGTCAATAAGTTAAAGCGGGCATCACCGATGCACATGTGGGTCGGACACACTTGTGTGGGTCGGACACTCCTGTCCGACGCCTTTGACGTCGGTTTTGCTCTTGTAGTTGGGGAGCGAGCGCCCCCGAGCCAAGCCTACATCTTGTACTTGCCCAAATCCTCGTCGTTCAGCCCTTCCAGGTACTTCCGCAGCTCCTCAGCCGTCACCCGGTCCGACATATTAGCAGCCTGCTTCGAATTCTTGAGCACCGTCTCATCAACAAAGATCGGACAATCCACCCGCAACGCCAACGCTAGGGCATCCGACGGCCGCGAATCAACACTCACCACTTCGCCGCTGCGCTCCAGCCAGATCACCGCATAAAACGTATCCTCGCGCAGCTCCGTCACCACAACCTTATGCACCTGCGTCTCCAGCCCCGTCAGCACATTCTTAATCAAATCATGCGTCATCGGCCGCGGCGTGCTTACCTTCTCCATCTCCAGCGCAATCGCATTCGCCTCATAAACCCCCACCCATATGGGCAGCACCGCCTCGCCCGCCACATCCTTCAAAATCACAATCGGCATATTACTAACTGGATCCATCAAAAGGCCACGGATAGTCATCTCTACTTCCATTGGGAACTCCTCAACTTCACTTCCTTAAACTTTCCAACTCCACTTTTTAAAACACCTCAACTCTACCTCTTTATACGATGCCGAACTCTCTTGCCGAAGCCTCATGCTTTCGCTCTTTATACCACCAATTCGCCGATCAGGCTGTTGGGGAAACTACCGGTTATCCTTACTTGGACGTAGCTTCCTGCTGTCAGGGTTGAAGTTTCTGGAGCGGTAAAGTTGAGCGTTTTGTTGTGGGTGGTGCGGCCCATCCATTGCTTGCGGACTTGGTTTCTGCTTTCAACCATTACTTCGCATGTTGTCCCTATGTACCGCTTGTAACTGGCGATCTGTATTTCTCGTTGCCGGGACATTAGCACTTCCAGGCGACGCGCTTTCTCTTCGTCTGGGATTGCGTCCTGGAGGGTCAAGGCCGGAGTGTTGGGGCGGGGCGAGTACTTGAAGGCGAAGACGGCGTCGTAGCCGACTTCATCGAGCAGTCTCAAGGTATCGGCGAAGTCTTGATCGGTTTCTCCGGGAAAGCCGACGATCATGTCGCTGGTGATGCTGATGGGGCGCTTGGCTGACTTCATCCAGGCGATGCGCTCGAGATATTGTTCGAGGGTGTAGAGGCGCTGCATGGCGTTTAAGATGCGGTCTGAGCCGCTCTGCACGGGCAGATGCACGTGGTCGCAGAGGGTGGGTACCGCGTCAATGGCGTCGATAATGTCGCGGCCGAAGTCGCGGGGGTGCGAGGTGGTGAAGCGGACGCGGCGAATGCCGGGCACTTCGCCGACGGCGGCGAGCAATTCGGCGAAAGTTCGCTTCCCTGCCGGATCTTTAAACGAATTTACGTTCTGGCCGAGCAGTTGAATTTCGGTGTAGCCGAGATCGGCCATCTGTCGAGCTTCCGCGAGAACCGACTCGGAAGTGCGGCTTCGTTCTTTGCCGCGCGTGAAAGGAACGACGCAGTAGGCGCAGAATTTGTCGCAGCCTTCGATGATGGTGATGTAGCCGCGATGAGGATTGCTGCGGGCGGTGAATTCGGTTTCGAAGCACTCGTCGGTTTCGCGGTCGTCGAGGCCGGTGATGTGGATTAAGCTTTGAGCTGCGAGCTTCGAGCTGCGAGCTACCGGCGGCTCTGGCTGCGCCGTTTCCAGTTGGGCTAGCATTTGCGGAAGGTTGCGGTAGCTGGCTGATCCGCAGACGAGCGACACCCATGGTGCGCGCTCGAAAATCTTTTCGCCTTCCTGTTGGGCCACACAGCCGAGCACGCCGAATTTCTTGCCCTGCTTCTGATACTTCTTGTAATCGTTGAGGCGGTTGAAAACTTTTTGCTCGGCCTTATCACGAATGGAGCAGGTGTTGTACAAAACAAGGTCGGCCTGCTCGACGCTCTCGACCTGCCGATAGCCTTCGTGCACCAGCGTGCCCATGACTTTTTCGGAGTCGTGGACATTCATCTGGCAGCCGAAGGTTTCGAGGTAGAAGGTCTTTTGTGGGCCAGCGGACATAGGTGAATTCAGTATAAGCGATGCTTGTGTGGGTCGGACACTCCTGTCCGACGGTTTTGGGGTTGGGGTTGCCCGTAGGAGCCACCTCTACCGTCCTGTTTGAGAGGTCCGCACCGATAATTGTGCACAGCAGTTCACAGCTTTTCCACCAAATTTCGTGACCAGAATCATAAGATTCCCCTTTTGTTCGCTTTGTCGCTGGAGTAGATTATTAGTGGTGCATAGGTAAGTTAGGCCCGAGTAACGCATCCTGGAGCTCAACGATGGTGCCTAAAGGTGAAGTTATACCTCAACTCCCAGTGAGTTGTCTGGCCGCATTTGTGGTAAGAGGTGGTCGCTCACCGGAAGCAGTACTTCGTCCGTACAAGCTTAAAGAAACCGGCGAAGGTCGGGCGCGAATCATCTGCCATCCCCCTGCGATAACTGTCATTCGCAAGTTTTATAGGAGCGGGATGGACTTTGGCGTACTCGACTCCGCGATGGCGGAGTGGCGCAAGAGAGCCGATGGAACAAGTAGTAGGTCCGTACGCGCGAGGCTGCTCAGTAACATCGATTACATTAGTCGATCTCGGGTCCACCTCGCTGCCAAGGACTTTCAAATCTTGCCGAACCAGAAGATCACTTGCCGGATCGGGCAAATTGTCTTCGCCGCGTCACCGGACCTGTGGGTCAGGGAAAACGGGGAGGAGCGCCTGATCAGGATAGGTTTCGGTAGGAAGGACCGTTCGTACATCGATGCGCTGCTAATTGTGATGAGGAGGGCAGCTGCTACCCATGGGCGCTCGATATTTGCGAGAAATGTGGTTTACCTGCACGCACCATCAGGGCAGGAATTTGCGAGCAGATTCTCATACGAAGAGATGTTTCTCACTCTGACGGCGGCCGCTCGGGAGATCGTTGAGACTTGGCCCAAGGTAACGGAGAGGGCCGGCAAGCTCTCCCCTCGCCGTCGGGCGGCCTCGGCGGGAACTTAAGAGCACCACGCGGCACTATGGAGGAGTTATGAATGACAAGCAACACAAATCCAGCGGTGACTTGGCCTTTGCACAGGAGGAACAAGCTCCGAAGGGCGCGAAGCCTGCTCGCAATCGGAAGTCGAAGAACAAGAGGAACCGGAAGAAGACCGGCTCCTTTCGACCTTATCCTCGCGTCCCACTCGAAAGAGCCCTTGTGGTCGCTCTGGCCATCAAGGAAAAGAACGGTGGCAATTCTTGGCCAGCCGAACAGGTGGCGGCCGCAGTTAGCCTGTCACCCAAGACGCCCAACTTTTTTTACCTGCTGGCGGCTTCTCAAAAGTTCGGCCTTACAACAGGGATAAAGGTCGACGGAGAGGTTTCGCTAACCCCCCTTGGTCGTGAGGTGGTGTACGGCGGAACTCCCGAAGAAGAACTGGCGGCAAAGCGCAAAGCTGTTCTTTCAGTTGACATCTTTGCGAAGGTTTTGCGCCACTACAACGGCAACCGACTTCCGGAAATGCAGTACCTCGGCAACACCCTCCAGGACAAGTTCGAACTACCCCTTGAATTCCACGAAGAGTTCTCCAAGCTGTTCAAGCAAACCTGCGATTACGTCGGGTGGAAAGAAGGGCTCGAACTGGATGCGACTGAATCGCGGGGAGACGGCGCAAACCGTCCGCCAAAGGATGTCATAGTTTTGGGGGAGCCTAAGAAAAGAACCGGTCTGGCCTGCTTCGTGATCATGCCCTTCAAGGAGCGCACAGGCGAATTCATGCCTGGATTCTTTGAGGAAGTCCTCAACAGCCTGATAATCCCTGCCGTGACCGACGCGGGGTTCGAGGTGAAGACCGCAAACCGACAAGGTACCGACATAATTCACTCAACAATTATCAGCGAGGTGCTGAATGCGGATATGTGCGTCTGCGATCTGTCGGAGCACAACCCCAATGTGCTGTTTGAACTTGGCATGCGCCTCGCTCACGAGAAGCCGGTTGCCCTCATTCACGCAGAGGGTACACAACGAGTTTTCGACGTCGACAACATACTGCGAGTCCTGGCCTACAAAAAGCAGCTTTGGCGAACTACGGTCGGGCAGGACTTACCTGAGCTAACCGCTCATATCAAGGCAACCTGGGAAAACCGCGACGGTCAGGAAACGTACGTAAGTGTGCTGCGGAAGCCTCAGAGTAAACCTCAGCAGGTCGCAGCGATGACCGGCTAGTGGCAAGTTCAGGTTCAACAACAACGTCAAAGTCGTCGGACAGGAGTGTCCGGCCCACACGGACTGTCTTGCTTGCCTGCTCCGATGCGCCGAGTTGGAAAATCAAAATCCCGAGAGTTGTGGTTCCCACTTCTCGCAAAGGAGGCGAGAAATGGGGCACCCCTCCTTCACAGATGGAGCCGGCAGAAATGCATAGGTCCTTCGTTGTGAGTTCCCCGCCTAAGGGCGTGGAACTCGGCTGCCTCAGGAAGACAGGGGATTGTGGTACCTATTCGCCAAAGACAAAACGGCCTAACTGGTTGCCCAACTGCTTGACCTGTTCGGGATCGTCGGCGGCGCGGAAGCGTTCGGCTAACTGGAAGAATGCTTTCTCTTTTTGCTGGCGGGCTTCAATTCCCTGCTCGATCAGTTCGATCAAGACCCGGTTATCGCTGAGGGATCGTTCTTTGGCGATGGTTTCGACCTGTCTGGCGATTTTGGGCGGCAGGGTCACGCTTCTTCGGATATGTTTTACCCCAGCTGATTTTGCGCGGGATCGTTTTGCGGGAGACATCGCTGCACCAGTTTACACCAGTTTGGTGCAATGGCGCTCCTGTAGTGGTGGAGCTCAGCCCCCATAGCGCCGGCTTTTGTGGAATCCCACCCTTCGCAAAGTGCGCGAAGGATGGGCCACCCTCATTTCCGATGGGGCTAAAGCCCGGTTCTCATTTTGCGGTTTGACGCGGCGCTGAAGCGCCGCTCTTCCACGGCGGCTATGAGCGTCCGAGGAGTGCGCCGGCTAATGGTTTCCTCAGCGGCTGAAGCCGCGTTCCTTCTTTACGGGCCAGTTCGGCACGACTGAAGTCGTGCCCTTCCCGAGTTGTCATCCCTGCGGGGGTCCGATCAAAGCCACAGAGAATTGAATTCTCTTCAGCGCGCGAGGAAACCAAGGTCCCTCGCTTTGCTCGGGATGACGGTCTGGAAATCGTCTGCGTCAGCCGCGTTGGGGGCATTCGGCGCAGCGGTGAGATAGATTCTTGCTGCGGCAGCGGCGGGGATGACTCTTGCGGAGGCGGACGCTTAGGCAGGAATCGAGGAGGCACCAGGCTTCGCGGTACTTTTCGAACATGGCGCGGGATTGGCGGCGGGTGTGAGGGTAGAAACGGACGCCTTTGCGGCTTCCGATGGCCTGGATGGGGATGATGTACCAGATGTTTTCGGGGACGATGTAGCCGACGAAGAAGTCGATTTCTTTGCTGGTGTAGACTTTGCCGCTGGCTCCGGTGGTTTTGACGCGGTAGCGGGTCTCGGCGTAGAGGGTGGCGGATTTGACCTGGACGCGAAGGAGTCCGTGATTGAGTTCGACGACGGAGTCGTAGCGGTTGCTGTCTCCCCAGGGGAGGCAGACGCTGAAGCCGAGGGCGGTGGCGCGGGCGAGGAAGGCGGCTTCGGCGGCTTCTCCGAGGCGCTTGCGGGTGGGTTCGGCGGCGGCGCGGAGGGTGAGGAGTGGGTGCTGGGGCATATTCATAAAAAGTAAAAGGCAAGAGCAAGGTCAAAGGCGTCGGACAAGAGTGTCCGACCCACACGAGCAAAGTAAAAAGGCGCAGCCTGGGGGCCGCGCCTTTGTTTTTCTCTCTATATCTATTGTATCGAGTTGCGAGGGGTGAATGGGACAGGAAACACGAATTTATATTTGGAGCGTGGAGAGTGAGTTAGGGGGAAATGTGAGGTTTTGGGGGCTTGACAAGAATTGGGATGGATTTTCGATTTTCAGTTGGAGATCGAAATCCCAAGGGCGTGAAGGTTGTGGTTCCCATCTCTCGCAAAGGACGCGGGAAACGGGGCACCCACATTCGTTTCGGGGCTAGAACGCCAGTGCGACAAAAAAAAGCCACCAGCGGGTGCTGGTGGCTCGAGTGTTTCTTTATCGGCGGCTAGAAGCTGAGTTTCAGGCCCCATTCGGTGGCGCGCGGAGAGCCCAGGCCGAAGACGCCGGTTCCGGCTCCGGTGCGGAACGGGACGGCTGCTCCGGTGTTGGCCGAAATACTGTTGATGGATCCTGCGCCTTCGTTCAGCCATCCGGTCATGGCGCCCGGGGGTAGGTTGAAGTTGGCGAAGTTGAAGATGTTGAAGAAGCCTACGTTCGGCTCGATGGTGAAATGCTCGTGGAACGTGTGCCGCCAGCTGATGCGAAAGTCGGTCGCCTTAAGCCACGGGAACACGAGTTGGTTGGGCGCAGTGTTGGAGACGATGGGAGCGACCGCGCCGATGGCCTGCAATTGAGCGACGGTGAACAGGCCATTTGAGACCAGCACCTGCCCGGCCGGAGTGGGTTGGTTGCCTTGCGTAGCGTTGTAGCGGTTGATGGTTGAGTTCAAGCCACTCAGACCGAAGTCTCGCTCGTAGGATCCGTTGGTGGTGCCGGGGAGCGGCTCGCTGACGCTGCCGCTGCCGTCAAAGTTGGTTTGGAAGATCTGTCCACCGGTGCCGGTGTTTCCGATGATGACAGGACTCGAGAGCGGGCTATAGAAATGAGCGATCAGACCAAACTGGAAGCCGTACGGTGCGCTGAAATTGCCTCCGAATGAGATCTGGTGAGTGCGATCGAGCAGCGACGGTCCCATGTATTTCAGGGGATTGTCGTTGTCGGAGGTTTGAATGACGAAATCCTGATCGCTGGCCGCAATGGGATTCGAGGGGGCTGCATTTCCCTGGAAGCCCATGGGATCGACGAAGCGGGAGAGCGAATAGGATACCTGGAAGTTAGCGGTCTTCACGCCGCGCATGAGGTGGTTGACGTTCTCCACCAACTTCATTTGCAGAGCGTTGTAGACCGAGCGGCCCACTGGCATCAGGAAAGATGTTTGACCGTAGGCGGGGTTGATTCCAGGAAATGCGCAAGGATAGCCCAGAGCGACCTCGCAGGATTGGCCAACGTCCAGAGAGGTTCCAAGGCCGAAGTTGGTGAAGTTTGAGATAGTGGCTCCGTTCGGCAGGTTCGTCGTGGGGTTGGTGCTGTTAAGAGGAGCGCAGCTTGCGATTGCACCCGCGAGCGTCGTTTGGCCGCAGGCCGCGACCGTGTTGTTGATGGCCGTCTGGGCCGAAATGAGATTGAAATGCCGTGCGGCACCAACCTGGTTCACGTCGATGTTTAGCAAGGCTCGGGTTTCGACGTTGCGAAGGTAGTCGGCGCTGAAAATCATGCCGGGACGGAGCTGATGCTGGATGCCAACATTGATCTGCACCGAGCGCGGCGAGACGTAGTTGGGACTAAAGAGGCCCTGGCCGTTGGGCGAGTTGATGTTGGCTCCTGCGGCGAGCAGGTTGCCGATGTAGTTGGGGTTGGGCGCCGTGAGATTGAATGGGTTCGCCGCCTGATAGGCGGTTTCAAACGCAGCCAGCGCGGGCGCAGCCTGGCCTATGGTCTGGCTGCAAATGCTGGCTCCCGTGTTGTGCTCGAATTGATCGACGGTCATGAAGCCAGCAACGGGTTGCGCGGCACCGCCCAGACAGGCGAGTGGAGTCGCGAGAAAGGCGCCTTTTTGCAGGCGGAACGGACGATCGAAGAGCACGTTGTTGTAGATGACGTTCTCATAGTAGAGACCGATGCCGGCGCGAATGCTGGTCTTGCCCTGGCCGAGCGGATCCCATGCGATGCCCAACTGCGGGGCGAAATTCTTGTTGGGGTTGGGGACGGCGTTGCCGAATCCCGGGAACGCGGCATTGATGGCGGCGATGGAGCCGAGATCGCTGTCGGTGCGGCCTGTGTCGCGTTCCCAGCGCAGTCCGGGACTGACGGTCAGATTGCGGCGAAGCTTCCAGGTGTCGCCGACATAGAAGGCGAGGCGGTTATCGGGACCGAGGCCGCCGGCGGGGAAACCGAGCGCGGCTTGAGTGGTAGAGAAGCCCTGGCCATTTCCGATGATGGCCTCGGAGATGCCATAAGTAGTGGGATCGGTTGGAACGGTCGCAGGGGTTGCGATGCCGAATACCTGCGGATCAATCTTGAAGAAGCTGGCAAAGCCGCCGCCCTGGATGTGATTCCAGCTGCCGCCGAAGCGGATGATGTGTTTTCCGATGACCCTGCTGCCGTCGTATTTGAGTTGATGGTCGCTCTGCGGAGTGCTCTGCGGAGCGAGCAGGTTCGGTCCTACAGTGAAGGTTCCAATATTGATGCTCACGGGGTAGTTGGCAAACGGAAGCGCCGATCCGCGAGTGCCGTCGAGGATCTGGTTCTGGAATTTCAAATACGAAAAGCGAATGGAGTGGGCGAATGCGCCGGTGGTGAAATCAAGGCCGACGACTTCGTTCCGGGTGTAATCCTTGTTGTGATAGAGCTGAAAGCTGGAAGGAAAGAACGTAGCGAAAACAGAGTTGTCGAAATAGTTGTAGCGGGCGAACAGGCGCGCGGTCTTGGTCAAGGAATAATCCAGGCGGGCCATGAGTTCGTTCTCGACGAAGGGAGCCTGAAACGATCCGGAGTAGCCGGCGAGGGGCCCGGTTTCAGCCACGGGTGCGGCGAGATGCTGCATGGTGCGCTCACCATCGAGAAAGAAAAAGAATTTATCTTTGATGATGGGGCCGCCGAAGTCACCGCCCTCCTGATTGCGCTGATAAGGCGCGGCGATGAGCGGGCCCAGGCCGGTTACCGCATTCGCGGTTGCGGGGTTGATGGGGGAAGGCAGTCCAGCTGAACCTACTGTGCTGTCGCGATAGGCTCCGTAGGCCTCGCCGTGGAAGGCATTGGTTCCGGATTTCGTGGTGACGTTGACGGCGCCGGAAGAGGTGAGATCGTTGGAGAGGTCGAGGCTGGATTGAGCCAGCGAAAATTCCTGAATGGCGCTGGCGGGAATATCTTCGGTGGTGGTGCCGACGGTTTCATCGGAGACATCGACTCCGTCAACGTCGATGCGGGCGGTGCGGCCGAAGCGGCCGCCGAAAGAGATTGACGAGTAGCCGACCTTGGTGGGATCGAAATTTGCGCCGTCTTGAATTTGCACGCCGGGCTCGAGCTGCGCGAGGTCGAGAAAGTTACGGCCGTTGACGGGAAGGTTCTCGATTTGATTGGCGGTTAAGACGCCCTGGACGGTGGCCTGCTCGGTGTTGACCTGAACGTCGCTGGCTTGAACGTCAACCACGGTGCTTTCCTGGCCGAGTTCAAGCTTCAAACTGCCGTTGGCGGTGTTGTCCACCTGGACGTTGAGCACGACTTGACTGGTTTTGAATCCAACGCTCTCGACGCGCACGTGGTATTCGCCGGGAATGAGAGAAGCGAAGGAATATCCGCCGGAGTTATTGGTCGTGGTGTGGAGGGTTTGCCCGGTCGGGCCGATCACGGTGACCTTGGCGTTCGGCAAGAGTGCGCCGGTGGAATCGGTTACTGTGCCGACGATGCCGCCGGTAGAAACCGAAGTCTGCGCGAGCATTACAGAAGACAAAACAGTAAGTGAAACAACCACAAGTGTGAGGGTGAGAAACAATGCAACGCGGCGGGAGTTAAAGCTGTACATCGAGTGCCTTCCTTTCCTGATCGTTCTGGCGAATCGATCGCGTGCTGATTCCACAAGACTGCAAAGTCGCTTGCGAACGACTTAGCTGGAGCCTTTGAGCAGTGATGCACCGAGGCTGATTGGCGTAACAAATTGCAATTTCTTCGCCAACAAATTCACGATGCGGAGAGGCATTGCATATCTGCGTGTTCGATAAGGGTTTAATTCTTGTGAAGGAATAAAAAGCAGCGAGAAGGCGCGACCGGCGCGGCTTGTTAAATCCGAAAAATCGTAAATGGCGTTCGCGGAAATGTGGAATGAAGTAGATGAATTGTTAAGTGTTATCCGAGTGAGGCGTTAGAAATCGCTGGCGGCTGCGCTGTTCACTCCCAGCGCTCGCAATGCGCGCCGAGAGAAAATAACGACTCGCTACCGCAGACAATACAGTGCACACAAATTGGTGAGGCGAAATTTTCTGTATGTCGGCCATTGACTCTCAAGCCGGATGGGAGTAAATTCGCCCGTTCTGGGGAATCAGAGGGGATGTTGACGACAACGCGGCGACTGGGGGTGGTCCTGTTTCAGCTCGGCGGTCCGGATACACTGGCCGCAATCGAACCTTTTCTTTATAACCTCTTCTGCGATCCCGACATTATTGACTTCCCTTTTGCCCGCATCGGGCGCAAACCCTTAGCCAAATTGATTTCAACCACGCGCGCCCGCAAGGTGCAGCACCACTACGCGACCATTGGCGGGGGTTCGCCGATCCGCCACTTCACCGAACGTCAGGCGATGGCGTTGGAAGCGGAACTGGGAAGTCACGGCCTGGATGCGCGCTGCTTTGTTGCGATGCGTTACTGGCATCCGTTTACCAGTGAAGCCATTGCGCAGGTGATGCGGGCGGGCTGCGATGAGATTGTTTTGTTGCCGCTGTATCCGCAATATTCTTCGACAACCACGGGATCGAGCTTGAATGAATGGGAGCGGAATTTCCGCGGGCACGCTCCGGTGCGGCGGGTGAAAAGTTTTTACCGACATCCGGCATATCTGGATGCGGTGATTGAAAAGATCGAGGAAGCGCTGTCGAGATTTTCGGTTCCGAATCGCGCCGAGATTGTTTTCAGCGCGCATAGTGTTCCGATGTCGGTGATCGCGAAGGGCGATCCGTACCAGCGGCAGATTGAAGACACTGTCGAACTGTTGATGAAGCGCGGCGGATGGCGCAACGGTCATCGACTCTGCTATCAAAGCAAGGTGGGCGCCAGTAAGTGGCTGCAGCCTTCCCTGCACCGCGCGCTGCACGATTTATCCGAGGAAAAGAAACACGAAGTGTGCGTGGTTCCGGTAGCGTTCGTTTCCGACCACGTAGAAACGCTCGGCGAGATTAATCACGAGGCGCGGGAAGAAGCGCGACGGCTGGGCATTACGCAGTTTGAAATGACTTCGGGTTTAAACGATTCTCCAAAATTTATTTTCGCGCTGGGGCAGTTAGTGCGTGAGACTCTGCGCGATGCGTCTTTCTCCAGTACTGCGATTCATACCGATCGGGGGCAGGTGGCGACGCCGATGTTGTTGGCAGCCGGGGGAGACTAAGCACGACTTTATAGCAGGAGGGTACTCATGGCGGTTCCGGGCCCAGATCAGCCGAAAGATCAACCGAACCCGAGTCCGATTGCAGATGCGGCGCAATCCGCGCCACGCACCGCGGCAGATGCCACGAAATACGTCGGCACTCCGGCGGTGGGAACGTCGAAGGCGGCGGCGGCCGCTGGAGTTTCTAACACAGGCCCCTCGAACACAGATATTGACCGGCGGCGCAGGCGGTTGGTTTGGGTTGGGGTTACCGCATTTCTGACCGCATGGTTCCTGGCATTCTTCCGATTCTTTCTTCCCCGCACACTTTTCGAACCCAATACAGTTTTTAAAATCGGATACCCCTCGGAGTTCGCGCTCGGGGTCGATACCAAATTTCAGCAGAGATTTCGCATCTGGGTCGATCGCACTCCGGATCGCGTGTTTGTGATCTATGCGCGCTGCACGCACCTTGGATGCACGCCGGATTGGAAGCCGAGCGAGAACAAATTCAAGTGTCCGTGCCACGGCAGCGGTTATGACAGCGAAGGCATTAACTTCGAAGGGCCGGCGCCGCGGCCGATGGACCGCGCGCATGTGGAGCTTGCGCCCGATGGGCAGATCATTGTGGATACTTCGCGGCTGTATCAATGGCCGAAGGGGCAGCCGAGCAAGTTCAACGATCCGGGAGCGTTTTTGACGGGAGTGTGAAAAGGGTCTTGGGTGTTGGGTCTTAGGTGTTAGGCAGACCCTCGGCTCGATTGCCTATCACCTAAGACCTATGACCTAGACACAGTGTGTACGGGATCTTAGGTGTTGGGTCTTAGGTGTTTGGCAGACCCAGAGCTGAATTGCCTATCACCTAAGACCTAAGACCTAAGACCGAAATACGGAACTCATATGGCAGACGAAACTCCGAACGAGAAGAACGGCAAGGTGGGACTGGTCGATCGCGTTAAAGGCGACATCCAGGCGATGAAGGTCGATATTCCTACCAAGGCGAAAGAGCAGATCGAGGGGCTGAAAGATCCGACGAAGACGCAGGTGTATACGTCGATCTTCCGGCACAAGCACGACGACACGCCGCGCAACCGGGCGCTGGGCGTGTTGTCGAACGTATTTCTGCATCTGCATCCCGCGAAGATTAATCGCGACGCGGTGCGCTACAGCTATACGTGGGGCATGGGCGGGATCACATTTTTTCTGTTTGTGATTCTGACTTATACCGGCGTGCTGCTGATGTTTTATTACCATCCGACGAAGGTGCAGGCGTTTCGCGACGTGTTGTATCTGGAGCACGATGTACCCTTCGGAAAAATTCTGCGCAACATGCATCGCTGGGCCGCTCACCTGATGGTAATTGGCGTGTGGCTGCATATGTTCCGCGTGTTCCTGACAGGCTCTTATAAGAAGCCGCGCGAATTTAACTGGAACATTGGCGTGCTGCTATTGGTATTCACCCTGTTGCTGTCTTTCACTGGATACCTTTTGCCGGACGATCAACTGGGATTCTGGGCCGTTACTGTGGGCACGAACATGGCGCGGGCTACGCCGCTGCTGGGGCATGAAGGTCCGTTTGGATCGATGCTGGGAATGACTCCGTATAACGATGTGCGCTTTGGGTTGCTTGGCGGATCGATCGTGGATGCGAATGCGTTGCTGCGGTCCTACATCTGGCACTGCATTGGAATTCCGATCGTAGCGTCGGTGCTGATGATCGTGCATTTCTGGCGGGTGAGGAAAGATGGCGGGATTTCGGGGCCGGCGCCGGTGATGCTGGAGGCGGAAGCAGATAAACCGCGCAGAGGGCCGAAGGCAGCGGGAGAGTGAGTCAGGAAGTCAGAATGAAGAAGTAAGAATGCAGAAGTAATAGGAACGCACTTCGTCATTCTGATTTCTGACTTCTGCATTATCGAATTTAGCTACGGTATTCGAGAAGAACTTATGGACTGGCGACAACTTTGGGAAATCTGCTCTGCACCCGACAACGTGCCGATCGTTGGCCTCATTCCTTTATTAGGGTTCTACATTTATCTGGCGTGGAAGCAGGCGCATGCCAACGATGTGCTCATCGCCCAGCTCGAAGGCGATGCAGCGCTCGCCAAGACTCATCACCGCAAGACCTGGCCGTTCAAGCCGGGCTGGCAGAAGGAAGTTCACGTCTGGCCGTTTTTGTTGCGCATTGAATTTCTCGCCGCCATCATTATCACCATCATTTTGATGGTGTGGTCGATCACGCTGAATGCGCCGCTGGAAGAGCCTGCCAATCCGAATCTGACGATGAATCCGGCGAAGGCGCCGTGGTATTTCCTCGGGCTACAGGAGATGCTCGTCTATTTTGATCCGTGGATCGCCGGCGTGGTGATGCCCACGATGATCATTGTTGGGCTGATGGTGATTCCATATATCGATACCAACCCGCTGGGTAGCGGGTATTACACGTGGAAGCAGCGCAGGTTTTCGATTGGGACTTTTTTGTTCGGCTTCATCATTCTTTGGGTTGCGATGATCATTATTGGAACTTTCATACGAGGCCCTGGATGGCAATGGTTCTGGCCGGGGCAAACCTGGGATCACAACCGGCTGATCTATGAGGTGAATCGCGATCTGCCGGATATTTTTGGAATCACTTCGAACCTGGCGAAGATTATTTTTGGCGCGATTGTAGTTGGAGGCTATTACCTGCTCGGCGGCTTTCTTGTGTATTCGCTCTTCCGCCGCTACATGGCGAAAGATTTTAAGCGCATGAGCCTGCTGCAATTTTCGATTACGCAATTTTTATTGCTGAGCATGGTAGCTCTGCCGCTGAAGATGGGGCTGCGGCTGCTGTGGCACATCAAGTATGTGTGGATTACGCCCTGGTTCAATGTTTGAGATTGTCATCCTGAGCGGAGCAGGGTCTTCCCGAAGCGAAGGGTCTGCGGAGTCGAAGGATCCCTATAACCGTAGTGAGTGCTGGCGGTAGGGGTTCCTCGCTTCGCTCGGAATGACAAGAAACATAAAGCGACTAAGGCTCGAAAGATTAATTCGGAGGCAATGGTGGCTGAACAACCCAACCCCGAGCAGGACCCGATCACAAGCAAGTCGTACGCCGCGTATTACCTGATCGCGACGGTGATTCTGATGGCGACGTTGTTCTGGGCCTTGTGGGATGAGGCGTGGGGACAGCGTCCGTGGAAGGCGTTTCAGGAACAATGGATGCATCGTTACACCGCGTTCCTGGACACGGCGCGCTCCAAGTCGGCAACTTCCGAAAAAGATATTGAACAGAATTCCGATTTTGTTGCGCTGAAACAGAATTACGAAAAAAGCTATCAGGCCTCAAAGCCACAGGGCGACGAAGCGCGGCGCAAGCTGGATGACGCCAGCGCCCGGCTGCTCGCGGTGCAGAGCGTGTTCACCGACCGGCGCGCGTATGTGAATGCGCTGACCTATGAATTTGAGACCAGCGACAGCGCCTCGGCGAAAGCCAGCAAGCAGAAGGAAATCGATAAATATAAGAGCGAGCTGGCGACGGTTACATATCCCGACGGAAGCAAACAGAAATATACATTCCCGCAACTGGAAGAAAAATATAACGAGATTCGCGACGAGCGCACCAAGCTGAGTTTGGAACTCGGCGAGGTGTTGAAGCCGGTGACCGCAGCGCGCGCGAAGATGGATGAATACATCTCCGAGCACATGGTCGATTTGACGCCGCAGCAGATTGACGGGTTGAAGAAGCGCGCTACGGAATGGGTTCCGGCGATTGTGCAGATTAACGTTGCCGACGCCAATATTGTAGACCGCTGCGAATCTTGCCACATGGATGCGCGCGAGCCGATCAAAGTGACGGCTGCGGCGATGACTCCGAAGGGTGAGAAGAAGCCGGATGAATATGCGGCGGCGTTTGGCAGCCATCCGCAGCCTGCGCTGTTGCAGATTCACGATCCGGAAAAGTTTGGGTGTTCGCCGTGCCATCAGGGTAACGGGCGCGCCACGACGAGCGTGGAGAAGGCGCACGGGAATTATGAGCACTGGCTATGGCCGCTGTTTCCCAAAGAAAATTCCGAGGCCGGATGCCAGAACTGCCACGCCTCGGACATGGTTTTAGCGAGCGGTGATGTGCAGTGGCAGACCATCAACAGCGGGAAAGACTTATTTAGGCAGCGCGGTTGCATGGGCTGCCATCGCTACGAAGGCTACGACAAAGAGCCGGACGATCTGAATTCGGTTGGGCAGCAAATTAAGCAGATCGAGACGCAGAAGAAAGACAACATCAAGCAGAACGCGTATTTGATGAAGCAGGCCGACGCCGCGGAATCGAACGACGAGGCGAACCGGCTGAACACGCAAGCCGTTGACCTGCGCGTGGCAAACAGCAAGCTGGACGGGCGTTTACAGCAGCTCGATTTCCAGTCGCACAGCCTGATGCAGGACATGAAAAAGGTCGGGCCGAATTTAAAAGACGCTCGGCTGAAGCTGAATAAGAATTGGATTCCGGTGTGGCTGAAGAAGCCGACGGATTTTCGTCCGACGACCAAAATGCCGAACTTCCGGCTGAACGATCATCAGATTCAGGCGATCTCAGCGTATATCTGGCAGTCGGGATTCACCGACGCGATTCCGAAACATAAGCCGGGCAATGCGGCGCATGGAAAGGAATTGTTTGAGACCCGCGGTTGCCTGGCTTGCCACTCGATTGGCGAAGGCAGCCAAACCATTGGCGGAACGTTTGCGGCCAATCTGAGCCGGGTTGGTGAAAAGGCGAATTACGATTATCTGGTGCGATGGATTCATAACGCGCGGGAGCGGACGCGACCGTATTGTCCGTACGAGAAAAAAGATATCGGGCCGGAAGATTACGCAAAGAAGGGATTGCCCTACAAATTTGATCTTGATCACAGCCAGTGTCCCAACGATGGCCACGAACTGCAAGTGCAGAATATGACGGTGATGCCGAGCCTGCGCCTGGCGCCGGAAGATGCGGAAGATATTGCCAGCTATTTGATGACGCAGAAAAAGCAGGATGCGTCGGCGTATGCCGAAGCGGCGTTCATGGATGATCCGAACTTGAAAGCTGAAGGCAAGAAGTGGGTGCGGCATTTCGGGTGCTCGGGATGTCACGAAATCGCGGGCTTTGAAGATGAAGGGCGCATTGGAACCGAGCTTACATTCGAAGGCAGCAAACCGATCGAGCGACTCGACTTCGCGCTGTTCACTGAAACTGCGCAGCGCGGCGGCAAAGATGCTGAGCCGATCAAAGATAAAGAAGATCTGGCGCGGCTTCCCGATGGTCCCGCGACTGAGCCCTGGTATGACCACAAGGGATTTTTTGAGCACAAGCTGGCCGAACCCAATATTTATGATCAAGGAAAAGTGAAGGGCGCGACTGAGGCCCTGCGCATGCCGAACGTGCACCTCACGAAAGAGCAGGTGCTCGATCTTACGACCTTCCTGATGGGAAGCGAAGAGACTTCCCTGCCCCAGAGCTATCAATACAAACCGGGCGATGCGCGGCATGATATTCAAGAGGGCTGGTGGATCGTCAAGAAATACAACTGCATGGGATGCCATCAATTTATTCCGGGGCAGCAGACGATTCTGATGGGATTGCCGCAGTATCAGGACAATCAGGAGCAACTGCCGCCGAAGCTGTTGACCGAGGGCGCGCGCGTGGATCCGGAATGGCTGCGAAAGTTTTTGTCGAACCCGGCGCTCTCGACGACCGACACGAATCGCAACGGAGTGCGGCCGTATTTGAAAGTGCGCATGCCGACTTTCTCGTTTTCGGATAATGAACTGCGCAAGCTGGTGCGATTCTTCCAGGCGCTGTCGCAGCAGCCGTTGCCGTATATTCCGGAGCAGGTTCCGGTGCTTACGACTAAGGAAAGCGATATGGCGCGCAGCCTGTTCTCGAGCTCGGCTGCGCCGTGCCTGAAGTGCCATGCAACCGGCGATCCGGCGCACGATAAGATTGCCACCGCGCCCAACTTCCTACTGGCAAAAGAACGATTGAAGCCCGATTGGGTGGAGCGCTGGATTACCGATCCGCAGGCGGTGAGTCCGGGAACGTCAATGCCGTCGGGGCTTTTCAAGGAGCAGGACAATCGCTGGGTGTTTGCCGGGCCGACGCCGCCGTCGTTCCAGGGGTATGAGGGCGATCACCGAAAATTGCTGACGGATTATATTTTTCAGCTGACGCCGGAGGAGCAGAGAAAAGTGGCGTCGTCGATGCCGAAGGCGAAGACGGCGAAAGTGCGGAGGCCAAGCGTGCGGCAGCAGGCTGCGGAGGATGCGCCGAGGGCGGCGAGTGGAGGATCGCGGTAGATGTCCGTTTCGATGCGGCACCGCTATGCTTGTAAGACGAGTGTCATCCCGAGCGAAGCGAGGGACCCTGGTTCTTGTCGGCACTGTCGGCGCTCCCCCCAAACACCAAGGTCCCTCGCTGCGCTCGGGATGACAAGCTTTGAGATTTAGCTTTTAAGGCAATGCGTTTTTGACGACGATTCCTTTCAATCAACTACCAAAGAAAGAAGGACATCATGAATAAGAAAACGGCACTTCGAATTTCAATCGGCACCCTCGCATCGTGCGCCCTGCTGCTGGGGGTTGCGTGCAACAAGAACACCGAGCAATCCAGCAATAATTCTGAGCAGAAGGAAGCGGCCCCTGCGGCGACGCCGATCGATCCATCGACAGTCGCTACTGTATCGGGACAGGCGAAGATGAGCGGGGTTGCGCCCAAGCCGGCGAAGATCGATATGAGCCAGGATCCTGCGTGCAAGGGCGGAAACGAATCGGAAAACATTGTCGTCGATAATGGCAATCTCGCGAATGTCTTCGTCTACATTAAAGATGGGCTCGGAAACCGGACTTTCGACGTTCCCAAAGATCCGGTCGTGCTCGACCAGAGTGGTTGCAAATATCATCCGCACGTGCTCGGCGTGATGGCGGGGCAGACCGTTCAGATTAAGAATGACGACCAGACGACGCATAACATTCACCCGACGCCGAAAGATAACCGCGAATGGAATGAGTCGCAGCCGCCCTCTTCGCCGGCGATTGAAAAGAATTTTGCGCGCGAAGAAATTATGCTGCCGGTGAAGTGCAACCAGCACCCGTGGATGAAGATGTACATCAACGTGGTGAAAACGCCTTTCTACGCGGTCACCGACAAATCAGGCAAGTATGAAATTAAAGGCCTGCCTCCGGGCAATTACACCATCGCCTTCGTGCATGAGAAGCTTGGCGAGCAGGATCAGAAAATTACGGTGGCCCCGAAGGATTCGAAGACGGTTGACCAGACCTTTACGGCTGCTGAGTAAAGCTTAAGACCAACCGCGGAGGATGCGGCTGATAGGAAAGCGGCAGACGCGGCGCTGGACGGGCCGAGGCTGCGAATGCTTTCCTCGCCGCTTCCCCGCATTTCTTTTGTTAAAATAACGTGTTCGTCTGACTTCGGGCCAAGAGGTAGATTTCTGAAAGCCATCCCTGCAAAATACAATCCTGCGCATCATGGGTTTGCTGTGTTTACCGCGTGCGCCGCGCTTGTGGTGATTACCGCGGGCGCTTTAGTTACCAGCAATGACGCCGGACTTTCCGTTCCAGACTGGCCGACTTCGTTTGGCTATCTGGTGAAGGTGCCGCACTTCGTGGGCGGCGTGCGCTATGAATGGAGTCATCGCATGGTCGCCGGCACTCTGGTGACGCTGACTTTGGCGATTGCGCTCTGGACCTTATTGGTGGAGAAGCGGCGGTGGCTGCGATGGCTGGCGGTCGGGGCTTTTCTCACGGTGATTGCACAGGCTACGCTGGGCGGGCTTACGGTGTTGCTCTTTCAGCCGCCGTGGATCTCTACCGCTCATGCCACGGTCGCGCAAACGTTTTTCTGCATCGCGGTATCGATCGCGCTTTTCACCGGACGCAAGTGGGTGGAGGAGCAGACGCGGGTTGAGTTTGATACGAGGCGTCCGGCTCTGTTTACTCTGACTCTTCTTTCTATCTTTGTTCTGTATGTGCAGCTTATTCTCGGGGGGATGTTCCGCCACCACGGAATGAGCTGGTGGCCGCATGTGGCGAATGCGGTGATCGTCGCGTTTGTATTGGCGTGGACTGCGATTCGAGCGATTTCGGCTTACTCGAAGATTGACGCGGTGCGGCGGCCGGCGATCGTGATGCTCTCGCTTTTGATCACGCAGCTTTGCCTGGGGTTTGCTGCGTTTCTAACTCGCGTGGCTTGGGGGCGCAGTGCGGCGCAGCCTGAGTTGCCCATGGTGGTTTCGACGGTGATGCATGTTGCTGTCGGGGCGATTCTGCTGGCCACTACCGTAGTGCTGGCGATCCAGGTGAGGCGCCACGTTCCGGTCGCGTTTGAAGAGCGGGTGCCGCAAACCGAGCGGGGAGTGTCGGCGGCATAACAGGCTTCGGGCTGGGGGGCGTTGCGATTCACTCGATGAGCCAGCCTTTATTTGTTCCGAACCACTCATTCGCATGATGCCGGACGCTTTCTCATCGTAAACTGTTAACAGGTTCGTAGTTAATTGCATCATCGTTGATAGCTTCAGTCAGGAATCCATTGGCCTCGAAAGTTGCCCCATTCGCCCATGCCGCACCGGAAGCTGAACGCGCTTCCGCGCCCGCCGTTATTTCTGTTGAGAATCTTGTACACCGTTACGAAAACCGCACCGCGCTGAATGGGGTTTCGTTCACGGTGCGTCCGGCGGAGTTGTTCGGATTGCTGGGACCGAACGGCAGTGGCAAGACAACGCTGTTTCGAATTCTCTCCACGTTGATGGTTCCGAGCGCGGGACGAGCGACTATCCTGGGTTGCGATGCGGCGCGCGAACCGGCCCGCGTGCGGCGGCAGATTGGGGTGGTGTTTCAAGCGCAGAGCATTGATCTGAAGCTGACGGCATACGAAAACTTGTGGCATCAAGGCCATCTCTACGGACTTCGCGGATCGGCGTTGCGGGCGCGCATTCAGGAGATTCTTTCGCGCGTGGCGCTGGCGGATCGGGCCAACGATCTGGTTGAAACATTTTCTGGAGGAATGCAACGGCGCATCGAACTTGCAAAGGGATTGCTGCATCATCCCGGGGTGCTGTTGCTCGACGAGCCTACGACTGGGCTTGACCCCGGAGCGCGGCGGGATCTGTGGCAATATTTGCAGATGCTGCGCGACGAAGAGCATGTTTCAGTCCTGGTGACGACGCACTTGATGGAAGAAGCGGAGCGCTGCGACCGGCTGGCCATTATGAACGAAGGCAATCTGGTGGCGCTGGGCACGCCCGCGGAGTTGAAGAGTGAAATCGGTGGCGACGTGGTGCTACTGGATGCCGCCCACGATGCGAGCGCTCTCGCCGAGCGCATCCGCGCGCGCTTTGATGTGGAGACGACGGTGCTGGAAAATCAGGTGCGCATGGAGCGCGAGGGCGCGCATCGTTTTGTGACTGAGGTGGTGGAGGCTTTCCCGGGAGAGATCGAGGCGATCTCGGTAAGCAAGCCGGCGCTGGAAGATGTTTTCATCCGCCGCACCGGCCACAAGTTTTGGAGCGAAACCAACGAAGCGCAATCCGAGTCAGGCGTTCTCAAGTCGGACCATCACACGTCCGACAATCACAGGAGGTAACGTGCTTTCTATGATGCTTGCTCTTTCTCTCGTGCTCGGCATTCTGCCTTTGGTAGGAATCGCATGGACGCTGATGAATGGCCTGATCACCACGGTCGACGGGCTGTTTATGACGCTGATCCTGCTGACGCTATCCGGAGTGTTCATGCTCAATGCGTTTTGGGAGATGCGCGATAGCGGGATCATCAAGAAGAAAGTTGCCGCGCCGGTTGTGAAAACTCCGGCGGCAAAAACGAGTTGAATTTTATGGCTACACAAACTGCTGTTTTTCCGCGACCCGCCACGGCGACCTCGTCTGGCATATTGCTGCCCGCGTTTACGCTGTGGTGGCGAGAAATTGTGCGATTTTATCGCCAGAAGTCGCGCGTGATTGGGGTGCTCGCCAGCCCACTCATTTTTTGGGTGGTGATCGGTTCGGGTTTCGGTACTTCTTTCCGTTCCGGCGGCGGCCAGGGCCAACAGCACTACATGGATTATTTTTATCCCGGCGCGCTCATCATGATCGTGCTCTTTACTTCGATTTTCGCGATGATGTCGCTGATTGAAGATCGCAAGGAAGGGTTTCTGCTTTCGGTGCTGGTGGCTCCGGTGCCGCGCTCGGCGATTGTTCTGGGAAAAGTTTTGGGTGGCACTACGCTGGCAGCCGCGCAGGGCATGATCTTTTTAGTGTTTGCGCCGTTCGCGGGCGTGCATCTTGGGCTGGTTCAAGTATTGCTGGTTGCGGTAGTGGTATTTCTGGTTTCGTTTGCGTTGACCGCGCTGGGATTTGCCATTGCGTGGCCGATGGATTCAACGCAGGCTTTTCATGGCATCATCAACTTGTTTTTGATTCCACTCTGGCTGTTGTCGGGCGCGCTGTTTCCCATGACCGGCGCCTCGGGCTGGATTCGGGTATTGATGTATATGAATCCGTTGACCTATGGCGTGGAAGCGCTGCGCGCGCTGCTGTATCCCGGGATGCCGGCGACGTTCCCGCTGCCTTCGGCGATGGCAACCTTGCTGCTGTTTTCTCTGGTAATGTTCGGACTGGCATTTCTGATGGCTAATCGCCGCACTACGAGGGCCTCCGCTTGATTGCTGAACAATACGCGTACTTCCCTGCGCTGATCGCAGGTTTGAATGGAACCAGCGCCGTACTACTTGCCTCCGGACGTTACATGATCGCGCGCAACCGCATGGCCGCACACCGCGCCTGCATGATCGCGGCGGTAGTTTCCTCGGCGTTGTTTCTGGCTTGCTATCTTTATTTTCACTACCACGTTGGGGATATCCGGTTTCTCGGGGATCATTTTTGGCACGTGGTTTATTTGATCGTGCTGATCCCGCACGTGACGCTGGCCATTGTGATTGTTCCGATGGTAATCATCACGTTGAGCCGCGGACTGCGCGGGCGTTATGACCGGCATCGCGCGATTGCCCGCTGGACGTATCCGCTGTGGATGTATGTGAGCGTGACCGGGGTGCTGGTGTACTTCATGCTGTACCAGTGGTTTCCGCACAGCTGATTTATCCTGTGTACCTCTGTGCCCCTGTGGTGAAGATTTTGACCTATGTCGATCGTGCGCCTGAAAATCGACGTCTCGGGTACTGTCGCCGACGAGGCCTGGCGCGAGATTCAGCAGTTTGACCAGATTCAATCCGCCGAGTTCGGGCCGCAGTTTGGCAGCGGCGGGGGCTGTAATCACGCTTCGGACGCTCCGCATGCGAAGGGCGATTGGATCGGAGCCGAAATCCGGCTCCAGACACCGCTTCTGGCGCAATACGCGGTTTCGCATTATCTGGAACAAGAGCGCGTGCTCGACGCCGATGTTGTAGAGTGATGGACGGAAATTTATCCATGTCCGCGAATTCCAGTTCCCCACCCTTGATCGAATCCGATCGCCCGAAAAAGCCTGGCATGTCGCGCGGCCAAAAATTGCTCTTCTTTGTTACCGCGTGGCTGATCTGCCTGATGCCGTTTCTTTTCTGGTGGAATACGTGGTTTGGCCGCAAGCTCTCTGACCAGCAACTTACTGAATATCTGCACGACGCGAAAAAGCCGCGGCACATTCAGCAGGCGTTGGTGCAGGTGGGTGAGCGAATCGGGCGGCACGAGGCCAGCGCTACGCGGTGGTATGCGGATTTGGTCCGGCTGTCTGCCGATCCAGTGGAAGAGGTGCGCAATACCGATGCGTGGGTGATGGGGCAGGACACGTCAGGCTCGGGCTTTCACGATGCTCTGCTGAAATTACTCTCTGATCCGTCGCCGATGGTGCGTGGGAATGCGGCGCTCTCGCTGGTGCGCTTTGGCGATGCGGCTGGCCGGCCGCAGATTTTGGCGTTGCTGCAGCCTGCGCAGATTACCGCGCCGCAATCGGGGCGAATTCTCGACTCCGACCGTCCGGGTACGCCGATTCATCAAAATGGATTGATTGCCAAACTCGAATATGGCGATAAACAAGTTGCCGAGATTCGCTCGCCGATTCCGGGACGAATCCACTCGGTAGCGGGTACGGGGGCGAACATCGCGGCCGGAGCCGAAGTCGCCGTGGTCGACCCAGCACCAGATCAGGTTTGGGAGGCGCTGCGGGCTCTGTATCTGATTGGCGAACCTGATGATCTCGCGGCGATCCGGCCTTACGAGCGCGAACTCCCTGATGTTCCCGATCATGTGCGCAAGCAGGCACTGGAGACGGAACAAGCGATTGAGAAGCGATCAGCGCGGTGAGCCCGGGTGGGTATTAGGTGCCAGGTGTTGGGTCTTAGGTGTTAGGCGTTAGGTCTTAGGAAAAAAGATCGTGGCTGTTGCGGCTACCTAAAGCTACCCTCTAAGGCCTATCACCCAAGACCTATCACCCAAGACCTATCACCCAAGACCTACGACCGCTGCCCCGGCCTTGTAGCCAGGAACAAGGCAGTGCTCAGGCGAGCGAATCGATCACAATCCGCTGCACCTCTTTGCCTGCTTCGGTCCGCGGATCAACCACTTCGAAGTGTCCTGCGCCCGCTATTTCTTTGAGGCAAACGTCTTCATGCATCTTCTTTTTCGCAGCGACATAATCGCGGCTAAAGGTCGGCGGCACAGTGTCATCTTCTGAGCCGCAAACCAGAGCCTGCCGTGCTGAGATCGTCAGCCGCATGGGGTCCGCCTCGCGGTAATGGTCGGCGACTTCAGTGGGTTTGCCGCCTAGAAACTCGACCACCGCGTCGTTGCTCAAGTGAAGCGCGTAGGTTCGCTGCAAGTCCACCACGCCCGCGAGAGAGATCGCTGCCTTGACTGTCGGCTCATGCGCGGCCAAACAGAGGGCCAGTTGGCCTCCCGCGGAGTGGCCAATCGCCAGCATCGGCTGGGCCTCGAATCCATACTTGAGCGCGTTCTGCTGCAGGAACTGGCAGGCGTTTCGGATATCGGCGAAGCTCCCCGGCCAGCCGCCGCCCGGGTTGCCGACCCGCCGGTACTCCAGGTTTGCGGTTGCGAGGCCTTTTTCCGCGAGGGCCGCACAGAGATGTCCCATGTATGCGAGGTCATACTTCGCCCGCCAGAATCCGCCATGGATTGCAATCCCAAGGCCGCGTGCTTTTTGCTTTGGAAGGCGCAGGTCGGCAAACTGATTGGGATCGTTGCCGTAGGCCACGCGGGAGTCGGGTTTGGGAGGGGGCAGGCTTAGGATGTCGTCGTTCAAGGGCGCCTCGGTTCCTATTCTCGCATTGTTTGGGTGAGGGTGGTGCGATCAGGATCAAGGTCAAAAGCGTCGGACCGGAGTGTCCGACCCACACCAGCTGAGTCAGAAAATTCTCAGGAGCGAAACTTTTTCGCCGCGGGTTTCACAATTTCTTTCTCTGGCGCGCAAAAGTCCGCTATGCTCTACGCGGGATGCACACGCCGCCGACGAATTCGCTGCCACTTTCGGACCTGCTTGGAGCCACGGTGTATGACCCGTCGGGCGCGGCGACCGGACGAGTGCGCGAAGTTACGCTCGCTCCGCAGGAAGACCGCAACCGGATTGCGTCGTTTATCGTGAAGACAAAATCCGGCAACCGAGTGCTTCCCTTCTCCGGCGTCGCCAGCATTGATGCGAACATCCACACCTCGACCATGCCCGCCGACTGGCCCGCTGCGAATGGCGCCGAGGGCCTGTTTCTGCTGGAACGCGACCTGCTCGACCAGCAGGTGATCGACGTGCACGGGCGAAAAGTGGTGCGGGTGAATGACGTCGACCTGCAGGTGGAAGCGCAGACCGATGCGGCACACAGCCACGCCGTGTTGCGCGTGCAATCGGTGGATATTGGCGCGAGAGGCGCGGTGCGGCGTCTTCTGCGCGGCGTAGCGCCCAAGGCGGCATTGCAGGCCCTGTTGGCTAAGATTCCGCAGCGCAGCATTCCCTGGAGCTTTGTCGATCTCATCGAAACCGATCCGGCGCGGCGGGTAAAGCTGAAAATTTCGCATGACGGGCTGGCCACGCTGCATCCGGCTGACATTGCCGATATTGTGGAAGACCTTGCGCCCGACGAGCGCGAAGCGGTGTTCCGCACGCTGGATGAAGATGTGGCTGCGGAGACGCTGGAAGAGATTGATCCGCGGGTGCAGAAGTCGATTGTGGAATCGCTCGATTCGGAGCGCGCCGCGGAGATTGTAGAGGAGATGGACCCGGACGCCGCGGCCGATCTGCTGGCCGATCTTTCGCAAGACCGTACGGAAGAGATCCTGGTGGAAATGGAACCGCAGGCCAGCCAGGAAATGGTGGAGTTGCTCGAACACCGCGAGGAAACCGCCGCGGGGCGCATGACGACGGAGTTTCTCGCGCTGCCGATTTCTGCGACCGTGGAAAATGCGATCGGCGTGATGCGCGAGTTTGAAGGCGGAGTGGAATCGGTGAGCACGATTTATCTGGTCGATTCCTATGGAAGGCTTGCCGGCGCGGTGCCATTGGCCAAACTTGTGCTTGCGGATCAGGCAACGCTCTTGATGGGATTGACCACGGAACCGTTGATCTTTGCCCACACCAACACCAACGAGAACGATGTGGCGGAGCAGTTCGATAAATACAATCTGATTACCCTGCCCGTCGTCGATAAAGACAATAAGCTCGTCGGTGTGATTACGTCTGACGATGTGATCACGATGCTGCGCTCGAAGCTCTGATCGTTCGATCTCCTTTTCTCTCTGTCTGTTTCAGAGTACTCATTGCTCTTTGCGAGCTTGCGGTCAAAAGCTTTAAAAGCTTTTAACCGCGAAGTGCTCGAAGGTTTCGCCGAGGGCGCGAAGAGAACCAATCGCCCCGCTACTGTCTCCTTTGGTTAAAGTTATTTCGCCTCTTGCAACCGCTATAATCATTCGTTCTCAGGAGAGAAACCCTTTGCCTTTCGACGACCTTCGCCAATGGATCGCCGCGCTGGAGCGTGCCGGCGAACTCAAGCGCATTCAGACCGAAGTTGATCCGATTCTCGAGATCGCGGAGATTACCGATCGTGTGAGCAAGAGCAAGACGGGCGCTCCGGGAGGGCCTGCACTGCTGTTTCAAAACGTGAAAGGTCATGCGGGCGCGCAGGTGCTGATCAACCAGTTCGGCTCGGAAAAGCGGATGAAGATGGCGTTGGGCGTGAATTCGTTCGACGAATTCGGTGAGCGCATCCGCATGTTCATGGACGTGAAGTCGCCGCAGGGGTTTCTTGACAAACTAAAGATGCTGCCGCTGCTCACGGAGGCGGGAAAGTTTTTTCCGAAGACCGTCGCCACGGGACCCTGCAAAGAAGTGATCAAGCGCGAGAATTTCTCGCTGCTCGACTTTCCGATTTTGCAGTGCTGGCCGCAGGACGCGGGACGGTTTATTACGTTGCCTTGTGTGACTACGCGCGACCCGAAGAGCGGCAAGCGAAATTTGGGAATGTACCGCCTGCAAGTATTTGATGGGCAGACGACGGGTGCGCATTGGCAACGGCAGAAGATTGCCGCCGAACATTTTCGGCAGGCGATGAGAAATGCCGCAGGAGAAGCGGGCGGCACCGCGAAAGTGGGTGCCCCACTTCTGCCGTCTTTTGGCAGAAGTGGGAACACAGCGGCCGTAGATCTGATGGCGCGCACCTCCGGCGGGCAAGTTCTCGCGGCGAACAATCATCCCGCTGGCAGGATGGAAATGGCGGTGGCCATCGGCACCGATCCGGCGGTAACGTTTTCAGCGATCGTCCCTGCGCCGCCCGATGTCGAAGAATATTTAATTGCGGGGTTTCTGCGCGCCGCACCGGTGGAGCTGGTGAAGTGCGAAACTGTGGATCTTGAGGTTCCGGCTTCCAGCGAAATCGTGCTCGAAGGCTACGTCAATCTCGACGAACTGCGTACTGAAGGCCCGTTCGGCGACCACACTGGGTTCTATTCGCTCGAAGATCTCTATCCCGTTTTTCACATCACTTGCATCACGCATCGCAAAAATCCCATCTACGCCACGACGATTGTCGGCAAGCCGCCGATGGAAGACGCTTACATGGGCAAAGCTGTCGAGCGTGTGTTTCTGCCCTTGATGCGGCTTACGATTCCTGAATTGATCGACATCAATCTGCCGGTGGAAGGCGTGTTTCATAATCTGATGATTGTTTCGATTCGCAAGTCTTATCCCGGACAAGCGCGCAAGGTGATGAGTGCGATCTGGTCGCTCGGGCAAGCGATGTTTACCAAGTGCATTGTAGTGGTGGATGAAGATGTGGACGTACAGGACTTGGCCGACGTCACGCTCAAGGTGCTGAATCACATTGATCCGGAGCGGGATATTCAGTTCACGCTTGGGCCTGTCGATTCGCTCGATCACGCCAGCCGCCTGCCGAATTACGGATCGAAGATGGGAATCGACGCCACGCGCAAATGGCCGACGGAAGGGTTTACGCGTCCGTGGCCGGATGAGATTGTGATGGATTCGAAGACGAAAGCCGCCGTAGATGCAAAGTGGAAGGCGCTGGCGAAAGAGTTGGGAGTTGGCTAGTTGACGTACCGGCTTTGCCCGTTGCTTTTCAGTCCGAGGATGTTCTCACGAAATCCACGAACTAGGATGCGGAGGAGGGTTATCGTCGGATGCTACTTTCGCCTTGGCGTATTAAATACGATTTCCACGAAGGCTCTGATCGGGACTTTTGATCAGCAGCTTGTTTCCGTTATCTCCGCTTTTCGCCCTAAGCTCCAGCGCCCATCAAGCTTTGGTCATCTCTTTGTTGTGTCGCTGGGAAAGACGATCTTGGGATGGAACAAGGTTCCGGCGATCCGAGTAGCAATGGCGATCAGATCGCTCTGTCCGCGGAAAACCTTGACGTGCCGGCTGCGAGAGAGTTCGGGGAGATTGACGGAGCGTCCGGTGAAAATGCGGGCGACGGTGGGTTCGTCAGCGGTAACGGCGGGAAACTGCGGCAGGAGTTGGCGCGGGTGGACGAAGAGTGACGTTCCGTTTTCGTGGGCGGTAACAGCAGGTTCCCCTCGGCGCGCTTCGCTTGCTCGGGGCGGGCTCTCCGCTCCGTTTCCCTTTCCCTTCGGGAAAGGGAAACTCCGGTCGGAATGACAAGGTTTTGATTGAGCTTCGATTTCTTCTAGGGTGTGGGCCTGAGCGATTTCGAATTCCGCAGCGGCAGTGCGGCGGAGTGATTCCAGATGTGCCCCACAACCCAGATGTTGGCCCATTTCGTGCGCGATGGAGCGCATATAAGTTCCCGACGAAACATGGGCGCGGAAATGTGCGCGGCCCGCGTCAACGGAGAGAAGTTCGAACTCTTCGATCTCCACTTCGACCGGCTGAAGGACGACTTCCTGACGTTTACGCGCCATTCTGTAGGCCGGGACGCCCTGAATTTTCTTGGCCGAAAATGGCGGAGGGGTTTGCTGAATCACGCCGCGAAAGCGGGCCGCGAGCATTTGCAGTTCATCGAGGGCAGGCGCGACCGGAACAGCTTCGCCTAGCGCCGTGCCATCGGCGTCGTAGGTATCGGTGGCGAAACCGAAGCGGATTACGCCCTCATAGCTCTTTTTGGACGCGGTATAAAACTGCGCCAGCCGGGTGAGATTACCGGTGACCAGCGGCAAGACTCCGGTAGCGAGCGGGTCGAGCGTGCCAAGATGCCCGATGGAGCGTTCGCCGAGAATACGGCGCATGCGGCTGACCACGTCATGCGAGGTCCAGCCGGCGGGCTTATCGACGATGATGACGCCATTCATGAGAGGATTAGAAAATCGGGTGATTGGGCGATTGAGTGATCGGCTGATTGAAAACCGTCGCTCGCGGCCAGTACAGCTACTAACTTAACAGATATTTTATGCTTCCTATCCGCGACGACCAGCCTCGCTATAGCACGCCCTGGGTAACGGGATTTTTAATTGCCATCAATCTGCTCATTTTCTTTTTCGAAGCCTCACTCGACCGCCGAAGCCTGAATACGCTGCTGCACGAGTTTGGAGTGATCCCAACGCACGCGGGCGCGTACCTGGCGGGCTCGCATCGTTTTCCATTCCCGGTTGTGATCATTCCGTTTTTCACGTCGATGTTTCTGCACGGCTCGTGGATGCATGTGATCGGCAACATGTGGTTCCTGTTTATTTTCGGCGATAACGTTGAGGACTACCTGGGCCACTTTAAATATCTCGCGTTTTACCTCACGACCGGGTTGATTGCGATGACCACGCAGGTGGCGATCAATCTGCACTCGACGGTGCCGACGTTAGGAGCCAGCGGCGCGATCGCGGGAGTGCTTGGGGCATATTTTGTGCTGTATCCGAAAGCGCGAGTTCTGACCTGGTTTTTTGTGTTTGTAATCTGGGTTCCAGCGTGGATCATCCTGGGTTACTGGTTTGTCCTGAACTTTTTGAGCGGTACGGCAACGGCGCTGTCGGTGCAAGGCCCGAATATGGGCGGCGTGGCGTTTTGGGCGCACGTCGGCGGATTCGTCTCTGGAGCGATACTCGTAAAAGCATTTGGCGAGCGGCGCATGCGCTCCCCGTATGCGATGGGGTAAGCGAGCCCATGCATTCAGGCGGCGGCCTTCATGTTGGCGGGATGGGTGGGCTGCCTGCGGAATACCATGACAATCGTGGTGCCGAAGCGGTTCAACGTCGGCCGCATGAGGGCGCGCATCAGCAGCAACTCCAGCGCCGCCAGTGGCGCGAAAAAGCCGGCGAAAGGCTGCGGGTGCATGAGGCACTTCACGAACTCGGTCTCAAGGTTCGCCGATCTTCCAAGCTTTCGAAGAACAGATGTGCTATTGGCGCGGTAGTAGGTAGGGTAGATATCGTCGCTAGCGCGGCCGTCGCCAACCATTTTCAAAACCAATGCGCGGGGCAGAATCTTTTTGGCGATGATGTTGGCGAAAACTAGATAATTTCTTGTGTTGGGGGTGTGCACCATAAGCACGCCGTTGGGCGCAAGCACTCTAGAAAGCTCATGGAATGTAACCTGCGGTGCGGACAGGTGCTCGGCGACCATGTTGCAGGTAATCAGGTCAAAACTGCCATCGGGGAAAGGCAGCGAATCTAGAGAAGCTTGCAGCCGCCGGGAGATGTTCCGATGCTTCTGCAAATGGGGTAGATCGAGATCCACGCCCACGCAAAAACCGGGCACGCGGACAATTTCGTTCTCAATCTCTTCGAGATCCTTGCCCAGCAGCCGCCAGCCACAGCCGGCATCTAAATAACGCACGGAAGGCGAAGTGTAGTTGCAGACCGTTTCTCCCCAGATCGCCTGATTCCAGCGTAAATGAGGAATTATCCAACGCTGCAACCGCCGCGTGCACGGGCGACCGAACCACTGCTTCCATAGGCGCTTCAGGTCCATTGATGAACCCCAATGGCGCGAGAGTATATCTCAAATGGCAAGCGGCGTGCCACTTATTTCTTCGGACGCGATTCCGGGGGCACCATTCCTGCTACGCGGTAGTAGACCACCAATTGGCCGTAGTGTTCGCCGGAGTGCTCGATGAATCCGTACGCCGAGTCGGAGATACGATACTGCTTGTGTTCAAAGGGATCGATAATCATCTCGGACATGCCCTTGTCGCCCTTGGCTTTGATGGCAGCGGCTCCGTCGGCAAAGGCTTTCTTCACGAAGGCGACAACGTCGGCCTTGGTTTTGTATTGATCCCGCTTCGGATCCTCTTCCACCGGCAGTTTCTGGCCGAGCGCTGGAGCGGTGAAAAAATAATTTGCATTGGCCGCGTGCAGTAACTGCTCGGCGAAGGTGCGCTGGGCGGGCGTGGGCTTAAAGTCATATTTATCTTCGGGAAAATCTTCGGCCATGGCGATGAGTTTGCGGCCGATGTCGTTCCAGGCGGCGAGCACGGCTTGCGATGGGCTGTCGGCGGGCTTCACGGCTGCGTCTTTCTTGGCCTCTTGGGCGTGAGAAGATGAAACAAACGTCGAGACCGCCAGAACTAGAGCGGCGAGAATTGCTATTTTCCTCATAGAGGATTCCTCCAGTGATCTGTCAGATGGGCGAGCGCAATCTTAGACGGAATTTGTTTTGGTGTAAACGGGAGAAAAATCTTCCCCATAGGGGCGCAGGGTAAAGCTTTCTGGGATTACAGAATGCCTGCGGTCGGCATGAGTTCAAGATTTTCTACGGTGGCATTCGCGGGCAACTTGAGCGCATCGATTACTGCCGTCGCCACGGTGGTAGGGGACATCATTTTCTTGCGTGGCGCGTCCGGCCAGAAAGTGTTCCAGATGTCGGTGTTGGTAGCGCCGGGACGCAGCGCGATCACGCGGATGCCTCTCGGCCGCAACTCTTCACGAAGCGTATTCGTGAGGGCGAGCGCTCCGTGTTTCGATGCGGCATAGGCGGCTGATCCAGGGAACACCTGGGTGGCGGCGACCGATAGATTGTTCACGATTGTGCCGCCGCGAGCCATCAGAGCGAGCGCGGCTTGTGTGACTAAGAATGTGCCGGTCAGGTTTGTGTCGATTACATCCCGCCAAAGCTGCAGCGGAAGTTTCTCGATTGCGAGATTGGCATGAGCGATGCCGGCGTTATTGATGAGGATATCGAGGCGCTTGAATTTGGTCCGAATGGCGCGGAAGAGTTCATCGACCGATTGGGGGTCGCGGATGTCGCAGGGATGGGCGAGAAGGTTTATTTTTGCCGAGCCGAGTTTTTTGCCGATGCGATGCAATGCGGAGTGATCGCGCCCCGTGAGAATGAGATTGCAGTGCTCGGCGGCGAGGGCGCGGGCGATGGCGAGGCCGATGCCGCGCGTGGCGCCGGTGATGAGGGCGGTGCGGTTGGCGAGACTTGGAGTGGTCTGTTTCAAAAGGATCAGGCCCCGGATTAACGCCCGGGTGCGAGGGCTATCTTAACAGGGCGGCGCGTCGAAACTTTCGAGCCGAAAACAAGAGCACTTAAAGGCGAGATCGAATATCCCGCTTCTCGCAAAAGCGGCGAGAAGTGGGGGCACCCCCCGCAGCTGGGAATGGAGACCAGCACCAAAAGCAAAGGCAACACCCACATCAGCGTCAAGGGCAGCGGACAGGAGTGTCCGCTCCACACGGGCTAAGTATTCTAGATTCCGTTGGGGCGTTGACGGATGAGAGATAGGAATTCCTGGCGCGTTTCCTGCTCGTTGCGGAAGCAGCCTAGCATGGAGGAGGTTACCGCCGCCGAGTGCTGTTTTTCGACCCCGCGCATCATCATGCAGAGATGGCGCGCTTCCACGACTACCCCTACGCCCTGAGGCTCGATTACTTTCTGGATGGTTTCGGCGATCTGGGTGGTGAGACGCTCTTGAATCTGCAGGCGGCGCGAGAATAGTTCGATCAGCCGCGGAAGTTTGCTGAGGCCGATGACTTTTCCGTTCGGAATATATGCGACGTGAACCTTGCCGAAAAACGGCAGCATGTGGTGCTCGCACAGGCTGAACATTTCGATATCTTTGACGATCACCATTTCGTCGTAGGTGACGGTGAAGAGCGCGCCTTTGAGCAGGGCTTCGGGATCTTCGGTGTAGCCGCGGGTGAGAAACTGCATCGACTTGCGCACGCGCTCCGGCGTGAGCAGAAGGCCTTCGCGCTTCGGGTCCTCGCCGAGGCGGACGAGCATCTCCTGCACAAGGTCTTCGAATGTCGCGCTGGTGAGGGTGGAGGGTTCGGTTGTGGGTTTCATGGCGTTAGTCATTGTGTAATTTTGTAGTTCGGTGATTGAAAAAAGCGACCATCTTGCAAGCGTTCATCGTGTGGTTCACACCGAATTCAATTGCATAGGTCCTTCGGCGCAAAGAACGCGCCTCAGGATGACAACGTTTCCATACTGGCTTCATCGCTGTTCGCCGGCGTATTCGAAGGAGTTCAGCATGGTTTCTTCAATCCGCACTCTTTCAAGATGCGCCTGAAGGAAGCCACGGTGCACTATTTCGTAGATCTGGATGCAGAGGTTTTCGGTGGTGGGAATGTCTTTGGCAAAATCTTTCAGCGTATTCAGGTTTTGGTGATCGTAGCGGGCGAGCACTTCCCTTTCCATGAATCCGTCGAGATCCGCGAGGTTACAGACCATGCCAGTTGCTTCATTCACCTGACCGCTGACCGTCACTTCGACGGTGTAGTTGTGGCCGTGGCCGTAGGGGTTGTTGCACTTGCCATAGGTAGATTGATTTTCGGCATCGCTCATGGCATCGCTGTGCAGGCGGTGTGAGGCGGAGAACAAGTAGCGCCGTGAGAGATGGGCTTTCATAAGTCAGCTTCTGGCTACTAGCTTCTAGCTTTCTGGCTTCTCACTTTCCTCACTCCTCCCCGTAGAAATCGACGAACAGATCGGGAGTCTCATAAACGCGAACGCGGTGCAATTGAGCTCTTTCAAGTTTGGAAATCAGACGCTGCCATATCGCGATTGCAATGTTTTCCGTGGTCGGGATGCGGGTTGCGAATTCCGGAACCTCTTTGTTCAGGAAGCGGTGATCCATGGCGTCGAGAACTTCGCGATGCATCACTTCCTTCAGTTGCTTCAGGTCGACCACAAAGCCGGAGCGGGGATCGACTTCGCCCTTGACCGTGACTTCGAGCGTGTAGTTGTGTCCGTGGCCGTGCGGGTTATTGCACTTGCCAAAGATGCGGAGGTTCTCCTCCGGTGAGAAATCCGGATTGTGGTAGACATGCGATGCGGAAAACTCGGCTTTGCGCGTGAGATAGACCATAGAGTCAGTTGTCAGTTGCCGGTTGCCAGTCTGCGGTCGGCGACGCCTTTTCACCGTAGGTGCGGCCCTTCCATGCAACGGTTCCGCGGGCGTGGGCCCTCGCCGAGCGAATCAATAAATATGAGAACAGAGGCAGCCCGAAGAGCGCCAGGAAGTTCGCGTCCCAGGAAAAGTGGGCGCGGCGAATGCGAGCGACAAAAATCGTGTACAGAGTGACGCAAAGAACCGCGGCTAGAAACGCGGGTACCCAGCGTTGGCGCGTGAGTGCGGCCACCGCTATGAAGAAGGTGGAAACGATCAAAATAAATTCGAGGATCCGCAAAACTGCAAGGCGCAGCGGAGACGAAAACAAGAGCGCCAGATTTTTCGTCCAGCCTTCACGAAGCTGCGCGAAGCTGCGATACATGCGGGTGCGGACTGCGTCCGCGCCGTAACGGAAGAATATTGTTCTGCCCGATCGCTTCACGGCCCGCGCCAGGGCGACATCCTCGAGGATTTCATTGGCGATGGCGGCATGGCCGCCTACCGCGTCGTACGCTTCGCGGGCGATCAGGATGTATTGTCCATTGGCGGCGGCGTTGCTGGAATTCGGATTGCTGACCTGTGAAGGACGATAGGTCGCCGCAAGCTCGGCGAAGATCACGGGCATGATCGCCTGTTCCCAAAAACTCTTCACCACCTGCCGTGGAGAGTATGAAAGCAGCGCTGCGCCGTGGCGACTGGCTTCCTCGAGGCTGCGCGTGAGCGATCCCGGTGTGTGCACGGTATCGGCGTCGGTGAAGAGCAGCCACTGGCCAGTGGCAACTTTGGCGCCCGCGGAGACGGCGTTGTTTTTTCCAGTCCAGCCAACGGGCAAAGCCGGGGCGTCGATCATGCGAACTCCCGCGGCGCTGAATGACCGCGCAATCTCGCGAGTACGGTCGGTGGAATGATCGTCGACGACGATGATCTCTACGGCCTTCTGAGTCGCGCCGTCGGAGGAACTCCGCGCAACCAAGTTCTGCGAAGCCATGCTCTGCGAAACCAGCGACTGAAGGCAGGCGCCAAGGCAGGCCTCTTCATTGCGCGCGGGTACGATCACCGATACGGCGGGTCGAGTACAGACTGTATTTGTCTCGGGCATACGGCCGAATCTATTATTATAGCTGGGTGCGACACATGCTTCGGTTTGCAAAACACATCGCAGTTGCTTTGATGCTGCTGACGCTTTCCGGTTGCTATAGCGGAACTCGCCCGGCGCGCATTGGCACAGCCGCGCCCGATTTCACGGTTAAAGATGCGACCCGCACGGTGACGCTCAGCCAGTTCAAGGGCCAGATCGTGGTGCTGAATTTCTGGGCGACGTGGTGTCCGCCGTGCATTGAAGAAATGCCCTCGCTGGTGCAGATGCAGCAGCGCATGAAGAGTAAGGGCGTGACCGTGCTTGCGGTCAGCGTCGACGTTGACGAAGGCAGCTATCGGAGATTTCTGCGGGACCATAATGTGAACTTGCTCTCTGTCCGCGACCCCGACCAGAAAAGCAATGCGCTGTATGGAACGTTTAAATATCCTGAGACCTACGTGATTGATCGAAGCGGTGTGGTGAGGAGAAAGTTTATTGGGGCTGTGGATTGGACGGAGCCGGACGTGATCGAGTATTTGGGAAGGCTGTGAAATAGCTATCAGATGTCAGCTCTCGGGGATGGAAAGGGATCTGCACTCGTCGAAGAAAAACAAAATCAACAGCAAGAAAAAGAGCAAGAACAAAATCAACGGCGTCGGACAGGAGTGTCCGACCCACACGAGTGTCCGACCCACACAAGACTCACAGCTTCACTCTTCGTAAGCGCAGGGCGTTCGCGATTACGGAGACGGAACTGAAGCTCATGGCGGCGGCGGCGAAGATTGGGCTGAGTAGCAGGCCAAAGAACGGATATAGAATCCCGGCGGCGATCGGCACCCCCACGGCGTTGTAGATAAATGCGAAGAACAGATTCTGGCGGATGTTGCGCATGGTGGCCTGGCTTAGCTTGCGGGCGCGCACGATTGCCGAGAGATCGCCCTGAATCAGCGTGATGCCGCCGCTTTCCATGGCGACGTCGGTGCCGGTGCCCATGGCGATTCCGACATCGGCTTGAGCGAGCGCGGGAGAATCGTTGATGCCGTCGCCGGCCATTGCGACCACTCTTCCCTGCCCCTGTAATTTCCGGACAACTTCCAACTTTCTTTCCGGCAGGATTTCAGCTTCGAATTCTCCGATGCCCAGACTTTTCGCGATCGACTCGGCGACTTTGTTGTTGTCGCCGGTGAGCATGACGATTCTCAGGCCCAGTGCCTTTAGATCGCGGAGCGCGCCGGGAGTAGAAGGCTTGATTCGATCTGCGACGCCGAAGTCGCCGGTGTATTTGCCATCAATTGCGACGAAGATCGACGTGCCGCCGGGCGTGTTCAGGGCGATCACGCCGTCGCCGGTTTTTAGCGCGCCAATCTCGGCCATGAGGGCGAGGTTGCCGACGGCGACTTGCCTTCCATCGACACCTCCTCGGATTCCTCTTCCGGGGATGGAGGAGAATTCCTGTGGCTGCGAAAGTTTGAGTCCGCGCTCGATGGCGGCATCGACAATTGGCTTTCCCAGCGGGTGCTCGCTCGCACGCTCCAAGCTGGCAGCTAGGCGGAAAAGCTCCGGGTCGTCTTCGAATGCCTTTGCGACACTCGAAAGTTTTGGCTTGCCCTCGGTGAGGGTTCCGGTTTTATCGACGACAAGCGTGTCTACTTTTTCGAGAGTTTCGAGCGCTTCAGCGTTTTTGATCAGGACTCCAGCGCGAGCGCCTCGGCCAACCGCGACCATGATTGCCATGGGAGTCGCAAGTCCCAGGGCGCAGGGGCAAGCGATGATCAACACTGCGACGGCATTTACCAGAGCGTGCGCAAAGCGCGGCTGCGGACCGAAAGCGAGCCACGCGACAAAAGTAATGACCGCAATTGCGACTACCAGGGGCACGAACCATCGCGCAACGCGATCGGCAAGGCGCTGAATGGGAGCGCGGCTGCGCTGCGCCTGCCCGACGAGTTGCACAATGCGCGCCAGCAGAGTTTCCGTGCCCACGCGTTCGGCGCGCATGAGGAACGATCCCGAGCCGTTGATGGTCGCGCCGATCACCTGGCTTGCGGATGACTTTTCAACCGGCATGGATTCGCCGGTGATCATCGATTCGTCCACGTCGCTGCGGCCTTCGAGGACAACGCCATCGACCGGAATTTTTTCTCCGGGACGAACCCGAAGCCGATCACCGGGATGAACTTGATCGAGCGGAATGTCTTTTTCGCTGCCGTCGGCCGCGAGTAAGCGAGCGGTGCGGGGAGTGAGATCGAGCAGGGCGCGGATCGCGGCTCCGGTGCGGCTGCGGGCGCGGAGTTCCATCACCTGGCCGAGGAGAACGAGCGTGGTGATGGCGGCGGCGGCTTCGAAGTAAACATCGGGGTAGCCGCTCATTCCGCGCAGTGACTCGGGAAAAATCCGCGGAGCCAGGGTTGCCACGACGCTGTACAGATAGGCCACGCCGGTGCCCATGCCGATCAGCGTGAACATGTTCGGGCTGCGGTTGACCAGCGAAGTCCAGAAGCGTTGAAAAAAGGGCAAGCCGCCCCAGAGGACGACCGGAGTGGCAAGCGCGAGCTCGAGCCAGGGAAGGGTCGCTCCCGTGATGAGTTTCTGCAGCGTTGACGGCCAGAGCATGCTTGCCATGGCGATGGCCATCAGCGGCACGGTCAGAGCAAGGCTGATCCAGAAGCGGCGAGTCATGTCGCGCAGTTCTGGATTTTCTTCCGGTGCTGCCGTGACCGTGCGCGGCTCTAACGCCATCCCGCAGATGGGGCAGGATCCGGGGCCGGGGCGAACGATCTCCGGGTGCATGGGGCAGGTGTATTCGGTGCGGGTTGAAGCCACGGGAGCTTCGGGCTCGAGCGCCATTCCGCAGGAAGGGCATGGCACGGGCTTAGTCTCGCGAACCTCGGGGCACATCGGACATACATAGGCCGTGGCTGCGGGCTGGGGAGCCGCGGTTTGCGGACGAGGCGGAGGCGCCGCGGGGGCAGAGCCGAGAGTGATCAATCCAGCTGGCCGCGGCTCGGCGTCGAGATATTTCGCAGGGTCGGCTTTGAACTTTTCTACGCAGCCGGCGCAGCAGAAATAGAAGTTTTTGCCGTTATGCTGGTAGACATGCTTTGCGGTCGCGGGATTTACGTTCATCCCGCAGACTGGGTCGCGTTCAAGGGCTGCGGCGGAATTTGTGGCTGGGGTCGACATGTGTTCAGTTATTGAGCTCCCAATCTTGAGCCTTGACGCCGATCGAAGTGTGCGGCCTCCTACCGCATCGCCGAAGAGCTTTTGACCGCAAAGGACGCAAAGAAACTCCGCGAAGTTCGCAAAGAGCGGCGAGCACTCCGAAACGGCGCGAGCTTGGGACATTCGTCCTCCTCGGCCTCTAGGGGTTCGATGGAGGATGCTTTATATTGGATTCAGCCTTACCGTGGACGGATATAGCGGTTTTTCAACGGCAAAAGGATTATCCCATGACTTATCTGGATGTGGTGTTTCGCTACGGCGCGGCGCCGGGTGAGAATGTTTTTCGGGCCATCGACGGCATGCGCGAAGTCTACGGAGTGCGGCGCGTGCAGTTCATCGAGGCGGAGCGGACGGTGCGCGTGGAGTTCGACGCCTCGCGGCTGAAGGCGGACGGGGTGGCGAAGCTGCTGCGCCAGGCTGGGGTTGATGTGCGGGAGCGGTTGGAGTTGGCGTAGCAAATACTGTCGTCCTCCGCCTGTACCTGAGGCGAGATCAAAGACAAAAACAAAAGTCAAAGGCATCGGACAGGAGTGTCCGACCCACACGAGTTTCCTTAGCTACATGCTTTGACTTTAAAGGGGGAGGACCTGGGAGGGCTGATGCAGGGAGATATGCAAAGGGGCGCCCAAGAAAACCTCTGGCCGAAGTCCTTCTTGGAGCGCCCCGTTGCGCGCCACTTCGTCTGTTCTAGGTGTTTGCACACAGCGTGCCATTACCTAAGTCGCACAAAATACACAAATCGGCGACTCGTATGTTTGTAGGATTTGCTCTCAGGCGGGAAAGAATTACCCCGCAACCTTTTCGAGCGTTCCGGCCACGCACATCTACGGTCTGCGGATTCCGCGCCGAGGCGAAAAATTGGCGTAGGGCAAATACCTGAGCGCTTGGGATGACCGGACGAACGGTTCGCCGCGACGCGCGACTTCCGCTATAATTCTTGAGCAAGCTTACCCACCGCAGCACACTGCGCCCTTAGCTCAGCTGGATAGAGCGTCTGGCTACGAACCAGAAGGTCGGGAGTTCGAATCTCTCAGGGCGCACCATTCTCTCGATCACTTGCGGCCTAGTGGTTTTTCTTTCGAAAAGCACCCGAGGGGAAAGGCCAGCGGGTTGAGATTCTTGCAGGCAAGCGGTCGATTGACCGGCAAGAAGCGACTCGAAATTAAGACGCAATTTCGCAGGGAGGCACCATGTGGCGAGAACGGGCGCTGAAGGTTGTGTTGGCTGTTGTGGGGTTGATCTTTTGCGGTCTGGCTTATCCCATGATTATGTTTGTGAAGCAAGCGCCTGCGCTGGCGATGCAGTTCAGCGTATACGCCACCCTCGGCGTCTTCTTGCTCATCGCGTCTCGTAACCCAGCGGCGAATCGGAGCCTGATCGCGTTCACGGCATGGTCAAGCCTGGCCCATGCAGTGTTTATGGGAGGACAGGCTTTGGCTGGGCTGATCGATCGCGGAGAGCTCATCGGCTCGGCAGTGCTGGTGGTTATCGGCGTAGCGCTGATCGCGTTGGCGCCGGCGAAAGAGTCAGTGGAGCGGCCGGCAGCAGTCACATAAGACAAAATCGTTCCTTAGCAGGTCCGAAGAAAATCGCCGAAGATACTGGAGTGGCCTGTCGTCTCGAAGAAGAGGCGAGGGCGTTTTTGTGGCAGCGGTTTTGATTTCAAGCCTGCGGAGCGAGACGGGACGATTGATTTCTGCCGGCGAAATAATCCTCCATGGAGTTCCCAGTCTGCATTTCCACCCAGCCCAAAGCTCTTAACCGCGAAGGACGCTAAGAACATCCGCAAAGAGCGCGAAGGAAAAGCATAGGTCAGCGTCGGCTGGCCACCAACTGCAGGAACGCTTGGTGGACTCGCGTATCTTCGGAAAGTTCGGGATGGAAAGTGGCGGCCATCGCGGTTCCCTGCCGCACCGCGACTGGATCCTCGCCCTCGGTAGCCATAACTTCGACACCATGACCCACTCGCTCGATCTTGGGCGCGCGAATGAAAACCATCTCCAGGGGTTCGGCTGAGCTTCCGGAAAGGAATTTTCCCTCGCGTATGGAGCTCTCGAGTTGGCGCCCATAAGCGTTGCGGCGGATCGCAATGTCGATTGCGCCGAGGCCAGCCTGCTTCGGATTCTCCACCTCGCTCGCCAGCAGAATCGCTCCCGCGCAGGTGCCGAACGTCGGCTTGAGGCGCACGAAGTCCTTTAGCTTCGCGAAGCCTTCTTCCCCCAGCAAGTTAAGAAATGTTCCCGACTCGCCACCTGGAATCACGAGCCCGTCGATCGCATCCAGTTGCTCGGGCTTCTTGACGAGGAGAACCTTCGCGCCCAGTTCTTCGAGCCGGCGGCGGTGCGCATCGAAATCGCCTTGCAGGGCGAGAACTCCAATCGTAAGTTTTTTTGCTGGCATTCACTGTGATTTTATCTGATCTGCTTTGTGCTTGGGCTGAACCGTTCGTCCTAGAACCTGAGAATTGGGCCGAAAGTGATGCGCAGGTTGTGGTGGGCTCCGGCATTGAAATAGATTTCATCTCCCGCTTCCAGCCGCAGGCCAACCGGTCCAAGCGCGGCTTCCACTCCGCCGGCGGGATAGAGAGCCGCATTCAGATTGCTGGTTCGAAGTCCAACGATCCCGCTGATCTCGCTGCTATACGGCAAAAGGCTCGGGCTCAGCCGGAAATCCATGAACCCAGCCTTGAGCGTAACGAAGGGACGAAACCCTCCACCGCCCGGCTGCAACTTCGGTCCAACCAATCCGTGAGTCACTCCAATGGATGTGCGCTCGATCGCAGAAACATTTCCGTTCGCGATATTGCGATAGGCCTCGTCGAAGTTCAGCCCGTAATCATAGGCGAGCTCGCCTTCCATCAGCACGTAGTGGTGAATGCGGTAGCCGAAGCGGCCTCCGAGTCCAAAATTGTTGGTGCTGGTTTGCGAGACATCGAGATAGTCGACGAAGACCCCGAGTTCGATGCGCTTTTGCGCGAACAGCGGCGTGGCCATAAGGCAGAGAGCAACTACGGCAAGTTTGCGCACGGCTGGCTAGGATGCGCCGCCGCGCAGCGCAGTTGTTCTCGATCCCGCGCCATCGCCCGGAGCCGCCGCTAGACTATTTCCCCTCCTTCTCCTCGTTTCCCTTTCCATGCCGATGCACGGCGATGTAAGTCACCGAGTCCCAGGAGTTGTGGATTCCGATAAACAACAGCGCCAAAGAGATCGCGGCAACCAGGAACAAGCCGGATGTGGGCTTGATTGCAACCAGAAATCCCGCCAGCGCCAACGCAGCGTAAGTCAGTACCGGCAGCCAGCCGTACCACATCCAGTCTTCCCAATCGGGGTCGTAACTGGTTTGCTTTCCGGCGTGCCGAATAGCTATCAGCGAGTAGGCAAGCCCGCCGAGCCCGCAGCAAGCCAGGGCAGCGGCGGCGCAAACCAACGTGGGCCAGGGGCAGCTCGCGAGGGCGGCAATAAGCAAGACGACGCAAAAATGGACCACGATCGGCGACCCAAAAGCCCGCACCGCACGCATATCGCTAATCTGCGACTCGGCAATCAGGGTCATAGTTACGAATTGCAGCCCGGTCAGCGCCCCGGCGGAGGAGCCGACGACGACGTAAAAATTTTGCCAACTGGTAAGGGTAGAGAGCGCAGCGCCTTCGATCATAGGAGCGGAATCCTTTTTGCGGAGGAAACCATAATAGAGGAGAAAGGAGAATTGCGGGGCAGACGTGTCGCCGGGGAACTGCTGTCAAGTCGCTCGTTTGGGTGAGCGAACGACGGCGGCTGTTTATCTGCTGATTCTTGCGAAGGACCGAAACTTCCAGAATGGAGCTGGACGTTCCGGGGCAGAACGTTTACTTCGCGCCAAACGCCGCTTCAGCAATCAAGGGAGCTAAAGCGTCCAACGCCTCGGCAACCTCTTCTGTAACGCGAACCGGCATCACATCGAAATGACACGCGGTGCCCAGCATCTTGCCCTGCGGCCCAAATAAGGGAATGCCGTAGTAGCACTGAAAGGTGCGCTGTTTGGAATGCCCTTCCACGCGCGAATCGAGCAGAGATTGCTCTACGTTAAAAACTTCGCGCGAGCGGTGGATGTACATGCAATACGACTCGGTAATCGACTGATCGGAACAGTTGGTGATGCTGGAATTGTTTTTATCAATCAAATAAATGTTGCGAAGCATTTCACCGTCGAAGGCGAAAATGGCGGTGTAACGGTACGGCACTTCGTGGTTGAGCCCACGCAGCGCAGCCTCCAGGCCGTGAGCATCGAGAGTCATTTTGAATTTCTGAGCAGTGCCGGCCATGTGTGGGTTGATAGTTTCATTCTAAATCACACGAGTGGGACATCCCTTCGCGATCTTCGCGAAAGGATTAGAATTCCGTAATGCAGCCGCGCGGGGACATCATCTCCTCGGGCAAACCACGCACCTCTGCGTCAACTCGTCGCACCGGCATCGCTTCGGAATGTCGTTTCTTCCCCGCTGCTTTCCCTCGCACTCCAGCAAGCACCACGCCTCGCGATAATGCTCAAACATTGCTTGACTGAACGGCCCATAGTTGAAGTGCACCGTCGCCCGCGGAATAAACGCATCCGCCGGAACCACATACCACAAGTTTTTTTTGATCACGTACGCCGCCAGAAAATCCAGGTCATCCAGCGTGTAGAGTGTTCCGCTGCTGCCAGCGGCTTTCGCATCGCACCGCGTCCCTCGATAACTGGTAGCGCACTTCACCTGCACCTTCCACAGCCGCCGCCCGCTCTCCACCGCAAAGTCATACGGACGGCTGTCTCCCCACGGCTTCAACACATAAAACCCCAACATCGTCGCCTTCGCCAGAAACGCCGCCTCCACCGCCTCGCCCAGCCGCTTGCGCTCCGGCACGCCCACCGCCTGAATCTCGATGATCTCCTCCGTCGCGCTTTCCTGCCGGGTGCTTTCCTGCTCCGCCGCAGCATCTGACCTTCTTTTGCCCATAAAAAAGCGCGGCTCCTGGCCGCGCAACTCTCCTCGATTGAAAAAGCCTTTCGAACAGCTGCAAAAACCCCAGATTCGTATCAGGGTATGCCTTCAGGCATACCGCAAAAGCTCAGCTAACAATCGCGCCTTTAGGCGCCGCGAAGGCCGACTTTTTCCCGCAGCCTGTCTAAAAACAAAAACGCAGCCCAAAGGCCGCGTCTCCGTTCTAAACTCTATAATTCTATTATATCATTCCGCAATAGGCTATTGGGACACAATAGCTAGATTTATTTCACCCCTCGAATCAACAGGATAAGCCAAAATCTCTCACCAAGTACCCTTGACAAGATTCCCTCGCGGAGTAATGACCACACAGATGGGGTGCCCCATGTCTCGCCGGTTTTGCGAGACATGGGAGTCCGGGACCTGGGCCACCCGCCACTATTGACAAGATTTGTTGAGCTGGTGCTGCTGCTAAAGCCCCTCCCCGGACCAGGGCCGCTAATAGCCTTCGTAGAAATCGGCACCATAGCCGTCACAGTAGCTCGCCTTATCGGCTTCGTAATCGTGCTTTAGCCCCGCTAGGTCGCACATCGCCGCTTCCAGCCCGCTGAGATAATTCGCTAGCCTCTCCATCAGGTCTCCGAAGTGTCGGAGGTTTATGTGCGTCATGTCTTTCGGCAGCGAGGGGTCGCCCTTCTTGGAATGGGCATACCTCAGGCTGAAGGAAGCAGGATCTATTTCGGACACCTGGCGGACGTAGTCGTCAATGCCCTCAATATCTTCTGGCGGCAACTCGCTCCACCCAGCCGCCTTTGTAACTTCCGATGTCTTCGGCTTGAAATCCTGCCAGAGCAAATCCAATCGGTGCCCACCAAGGTGATCCTCTTCTGCCTTCGTGAGTGGGCGTTCAATCAGGTATGGTGTCTGCCTGATTATCCTTTTCAGTGCCAACTCGATGTGGTGGCGATACAGGAACACTATCGGGTAGACAAGAAAGTCCTGGTCGGACCCGGTTTCTTCAACGGCGCGGATGAGAACTTGAGCACCGCGTCGGTACCCCTCGCGGTAGGCGTACTCATCGCCATCTCGCAGGCAAGCGTTATTCTTCCAGTCTCGCAAATCGCCGCGGAAGAGCTTGTCGCCCTTACGAGGTGGCGGAGGCGCTTCGTATCCATCTAAGGTCATAGCGTCGGCCCAGCAATAACCCAATTCTACTGGCCGCGTGACCTACCGATCAATGCGAAGAACCCCGGGGTGCCCCATGTCTCCCCGCTTTCGCGAGACACGGGAATAAGCGCCACAGAACTGAGCCAGCCACTCAGATGAAGGAATTTCGCCGTTACCTTGATTCCTAGGGGCTTGCATTTGATCCTTAAACCCCCTACGCTCTAGCCCAATGGACTGGTCAAAGTACCCGCTCGAAAAACTGTTTTCCTTCGTTGCTGCGCTAATCCCCGGCTTTGCTGCGCTCTCTATTTCAGGAAAGGTGACAGCGGTGCTGTTTTTGCTGCCCTCTTTAGGGTATCGCACGAGATTCTCGATCCTAATCGCCATTGCATTTCTTGTAGGCTTCACCATGACGAGTTTCCTCAGCGCGCTTATGGGGGCGGTCGGCGGAGCTATTGGCGGGGCAACCTATAGGGCGCCGCAATCATACGAAATCGCTCCGTGGCGTGACCCCCAATGGCGGGAACTTATAAAGAAAAAACCCGGTAGTAGGTGCCCAGACGATACTCGACCATTGTCAGCTGCCCAGTTGGATCTGCGAACGAAACTAATAGAAACTTTGCCACAGCCTCTGCAGGCCGAGGAGATTTTTAAATTAGGGCAAGAAAAATTCAGGCTGGGGTCTGACGACCTTGCTTGGTCCATGTGGTACGACCACTACCACATGATTATCGTACTCCCCGACGAAAAAGACATCTACAGCAGGTGCACACCGGCTTGAGCTTCAGCCTGCAAACAGCTGCTGTGTACTGCTTGCTAAGTGCGGTCGTAGTTCCCACCGCACGCCATTGGTGGTACATGGCACCTGCATCTTTTTGGGCTCTGTTGTTTGTGTTACAAACTATCGAATCCCTTCGCAAAGCTCTCAATAAATGGTCGACCCTTAGCGATCAGATCAAGTATCTGACAAATAACTAGAGTGCCGGGTGCCCCATGTCTCGCCGCTTTTGCGTGACACTAGGCCCAGACCTGGGCCACCCGCCCATTCTTCAAGGAGGCAGCATGGGTGGCATCGATCCGTACGATCCGAATAATCCGGACAACGCGAGAGCAAGAGCAGAGTGGGAGGCCGAGAACCCTCGACATGACAGTTCACCCGGTAGCTGGAAGGGCGATCTATTAGTGGCCGCGATCGTCATAGGATTTCTTCTGGTTTACGCCGGAATGTCCAGGCTCTTCTCGATTCCGACCGTGAGACACGGCCTAGGGACCTATTGGTCTCGCGCCTTATTGTCATTGGTGGTTATCGCCGCCGGATTTGTAGCATTCCGGTTCAAAAACGCCAATCAAATCTTGTACGGAAGAGTGGAAGTTGCCTTCGGAATGGCTTCATGCTTAAACGTTGCGTTAAGAAGCCCGATTGAGAGCTCCCTTCTTGCGCAGTGGTCAGCGCTCATCGGATCCGCCTACGTAGTGAGCCGCGGATTGAACAATATCTCCGACGCGCGATCCCGAGCTCAAATGAAGACACCGTAGCTTCAGACCGGATTTCAATTCTGCTGCTTGGGCAGCCCGCTACCATAGGCCTCGCCGGTTTCGCCGACCATGGCGTGGCCAGCCACGGGGTACCACCTGTACCACCTACCCCGAGCTAGGTCTTCGACGCCTCCTGATATGCCTCCAGGTTCTGACAGAATTTAATCCCCAGGTCCATCATTCGGGCGTCCATCAGCGGCACATCACGCTCATTTGCGTCGGCCCAAGGGGCAATTAGGCCGTATTCCACTAGCTTGTGCTCGTCCCGTGTTACGAGCGCCGATAGCTTGTGCCCCAATCTTTGGGCCATGACTTCGCGCCACTGGATAGCGGGCATACTTCCCCCTGTTCTAGGGCCGCGTAAGTAATCAAGATGCCAGGCCCGAACGCCTCTTAACAGGAGGAGCTGACCTGAGCTAAGGCTTTTAGCGATCTGAAATAATTGGTAGGCCAATCTGCTGGCTTCGTCCGTGGCACTAACTTCATTCGCCGCGAGGAACATGGCCTTCATGGCCTTGAGTCGGTCCGCGTCGGTGGGATTTGAATCGATCTCTTGAAGAAGTTCGACCCAAGTTTGGTAGCCGGACGGTCTGCTCGAGAAATCCTCGGGGAGTCTGCCGGTCTTCGCCCATTCGGAAACTTCCCTTCCGAAATCGGCCAGAGCTTCCACCGCCGTGGCGGCGAATGCAACCCTCGGCCCCGCCAGCGCATATTTTGACAATCCAGAAGTAAGCAGCGCGGACACGTACGCTACCTTCTCGGACCGTGATCTTAAAAGGATTCGCTCAACTACGCTCGGGTTTTGTAGATGCGCGATATCCGCATAATCGCGCGCGACGAGCACGTAGCTTGGATCGGTTTGTGGCGCCGGTTTGTCATCATCCGCCATCGCAGCCTACCATCCCCGAGTCTGCAACATCTGCGCTTCATCCATCCCAGCCACAGCCAGGCCTTTCATTGCTCCCACCAGGTCTTCGCTGACTTCAAGTAACACTTTAGGGTCGTTGAAGTGGGTGGCGGCTTTGACGATGGCGCGGGCGCGCTTTTCGGCTTCGACGGGGTCGGCGAAGGTGGTGGAGTCTTTCATGAAGATGCCGCTGCCGACGAAGACGGCTTCGGCGCCGAGCTGCATGACGAGAGAGGCGTCGGCGGGGGTGGCAATGCCTCCGGCGGAGAAGTTGGGGACGGGCAGCTTGCCGGTTTTGGCGACCATCCGGATGAGTTCGTAGGGGGCGCCGTGCTCTTTGGCTTTGGCGTAGAGCTCTTCTTCGCCGAGGACGGTGAGCGTGCGCATCTCAAGAACGATCTGGCGCATGTGCTTGACGGCGTGGACGACGTCGCCGGTGCCGGCCTCACCTTTGGTGCGGATCATGGCTGCGCCTTCAGCGATGCGGCGCAGAGCTTCCCCAAGATTGCGCGCGCCGCAGACGAATGGAACTTTGAAGGCGTTCTTATCGACGTGGTGAGCTTCGTCGGCGGGCGTGAGCACTTCGGATTCGTCGATGTAGTCGACGCCGAGCTCCTGCAAAATTTGTGCTTCGGCAAAATGTCCAATGCGGCACTTTGCCATCACCGGGATCGAGACGGTGGCCATGATCTCGCGAATCTTCTTCGGCGAAGCCATGCGCGCCACGCCGCCTTCAGCGCGGATCTGCGCCGGCACGCGCTCGAGCGCCATCACGGCGACGGCTCCGGCCTTCTCGGCAATGGCCGCCTGCTCCGCATTCGTCACATCCATAATTACGCCGCCTTTTAGCATTTCGGCGAGGCCGGTTTTGAGGCGGAGGGAGGTGGAGTTGCCGTTATTGTGCGAGCCGTTGGTCTTGGACATGATTGGGAACCGTGGGTACCTTTTCGCAAACGCGAAGAATGAGGCGTCAGCGTGAGGCTGGCGACTGTTTCTATTTTACAGTGTGTTTATAAATCGCGGTACCCCGGTGCATGTTCGGTGGGGCGTTAGATGATTTTATAACCGACTTCCCAGTGCAGGCCGAAGGGATCGATGAGGTGGCCGAGGCGCCAGCCGTGCTGCTCGCAGACGGGAAAAGTCTCGTCGGAAATTCCTCGTGGGGGCCGGTGGGGATTTACGGGTGCAAGGGGTCCTTCGACTGCGGATTTGCTTCGCTTCGCGACGCAAATTCCTCGCTCAGGATGACAGGACTTCGGTAGCGCATTTCATCTCGGCACTGCGTTGAAGAGCAAAGGCGAAGGCGTCGGACAGGAATGTCCGACCCACACGGGCTGAGCCGGCGCCAACTGCGAGACCGGGTCAGAAGGTGGCGGTGAGGCGCAGGAAATAGCTGCGGGGTGGGGCGACGGCGGTGCCGGAGAACAGGCCGGCGAAGTCGAGGACGTTGAGGCGGTTGTTGAGGTTTTCGGCGTCGGCTTGCAGGCGCAGGGAGCGGGATTCTTTTTTGTAAAGGTCGGCGCCGGCGGAGAGGTCGAATGCGAGAGTGGGTTTGATGCGCCCGGCGGCGAAGTTCAGGCGGTCGACCATTTGCGGGCCGTATTCGGCTAAGGCTTGGGCGTAGGTTCCGTTGAAGTCGAAGGGCAATCCGCTGCCATATTCGGCACCGGCGGCGATCCAGAACCGGGACGTGGCTTGATAGCGCAGGCGGGCGCGGGCGGTGTTGCGCTGGTCTTGCGAGTCGGGAAAATGTCCGGTGAGTTGCGTGGTGGCGCTGAGGGCGTCGTCGCCGATGAAAAGGCCTCCGGTGACCGGGAGCCAGACGTTGCCGACGATGTAGGAGTAGCTGAGGAAGCCGGAGAAGCGCCTCCAGTGCGGGAGTTCGAGCTTCCCTTCCGCGCCGTAGATTACGGCTTTGCGGAATGCGATGGGAAAGCTGACGGCGGTGGAGAGCAGTTGGTCGTCGTCGGCGACATTATTTTCGTAGCGGCGGAAGTAATTGGCGTCGAAGCGAAGCTGGCCGAAGATGCTCTTGGTTGCGCCGAGTTCGAAATAGTTGCCGTGGGAAGGCTCGACTGGCAGGCGCAGGACGTTGGGATTGAGTACGGTAACGTCGGGCGAACTTGCCAGGAGAATATTTTCGAAGGATGGCGTTTGGAATACGCGGTCGTAGGAGGCATGGAGGACTAAGCCGGCGGGAGCCAGATAACGTGAGACTGAGATGCGCGGACTGACGGCGCTCTGATTGACGATGAGTTGGTAGTGATCCCAGCGAAGGCCGGCGTTTACGGTCCAGTTGCCGAGATGGATTAGGTCTTGGACATAGGCGGATTGTTCGAGATCGGGGCGAGTGCCGGTGAAGGCGAAAGTTGCGGGCGTGGCGGGGTCGAGTGGGTAATAAGGATCGGCGGGATTGGCGGTAATGAGGTCGCTGAAATTTTCGTGCAGGAATAAATTGTCGGATTCGATGCCGGCCTTCCACTCGTGGCGGCCGTGATGGTAGGAGATGGCGGAGTTGAAGTATCCCTCGCGGAAGTGGTTGTGAAGAAATGCGGCGATCGGCCAAGGGCCGGTGTTGGAATACAGGTCGTCGGAGTTATCGCGAACCATGCCGCGGATGTTCAGCAGAAAGTTTGGAGAGAAGATGTGCTGATAGGAAGCGATACCCATCGTCTCGAAATTGTCGGCGGTTTGAAGTTGCGGCGTGGTGCCGGGTGGAATTTGAAGTTCAGGGAATTGTTGGAGATTTTCGTTGGGTATTTCGAAGCGCGAAAGTTCGTGGCGGATGCTGAGGGTTAGGCGGTCGGCGGGAGTGAGTTCGCGGTCGTAGCTGACGGAGAAATCTCCGGTCGTGCCGCGGTTGGTGTAGTTCTCGGGAACCACGGGATTCAGATAACGCGCGGTGCCGTTGCCGGAGGCGCTGGCGCCGAGAGTGTTGCTTCCCCAGGTGTCCTGCGCGCTGGCGAATGCGCCGGCGGTGTCGAAGCTGCCGCCGGAGAGGACGACCTGGCCGTGTAATCCGGGCTGGGCGTCGCGCAGCGTGTTGACTTCGACCACGCCGCCCATCTTGCGGCCGTACTCGGCTGGAATTCCGGCCGTGTAGATGTTGAGGGAGTCGACGCCGTCGGCTTCGATCTCGGGGCCGAAACTTGGGGAGCGGTTATCGGTGAGCGGAATGCCATCGACGACATATTGGGTTTGATATTCGGAGCCGCGAGGATGAAGGACGGCGTTGCCTTCGTAGAGCCATCCGGGCTGGGAGTTGATGAGGTCGGGAAGCGAGCGGCCGGGGAGCGAAGAGGGGCGATCGGCGATGGCTTTGGAATCGATGTGGTTGATGGTGGTAGTGCGTTCGGGATCGAGCAGCGTGGCTTCGGCGGTGACGTTGACTGCGGTGCTGAGGGCGGCGAGGTTGAGTTTGACGTCGTATTCGGTGGGGAGGGCGGAGTGGATGTCTATGATGCCGTCGTAGGGAGAAAACGATTCGCCGCGAACCTGGAGACGGTAGAGTCCGAAATAAAGATTGCGGATGGTGAGTTGGCCTGCGTCGTCGGTGGTGAGAGAGCGATGGAATTGGAGGGCATCGTTCGAGAGATCGATCGCGGCTTTGAGCGGGAGGCCGTCGGGGCCGGCGACTTTGAGGCGGAGCTCTCCGGCGTTGCTCTGGGCCATGATGGGGAGAGCAAGCAGGAGGAGAGCAATGTGAGGCAGCAGGCGCACAGTGAATGGGGGAATGATAATGCTACCAGCTTTGCGGTGCGGGCTTGGGTTACTAAGGGAATTGAGGAGCTGCTCGGTTTGAATTCTGTTCTCAAAAGGCGTCATCCCGAAGAGCCCGCGCCTTTTACCAGCGGGCTGAGGGATCTCCCGTGGCAGACAGCATCGTAGCGGAGATCCTTCGCTCCGCCTGAAGAACGGCTACGCTCAGGATGACGCCACGGACGAGCAGGTGCCGTCAGAAATTTACAAATTGATGACACTGTTTTGACAAACGAAGCATCTAGGTCGGGCAATATGAGATGCAGCACCGCCCTCTTCAAACGAGGGGGAGAAATCGGCGTTCCCACCGCAGGGGGTGGGAGCGCCGGTTTCGTTTTATGAGAACAGCTTCAGGCGACAGTTCCCTGTTAGCAGAGTTTTGGAGGCCACGGCAAGATACACCCGGGGCTAAAGCCCTATTTTTGGTGGGGTCGTTTTCCCGGCGCTGAAGCGCCGCTCTTCCACGGCATGGCTGGCGTACGGGATGAACCACGACATCCATGACAATCCTGACGATCAAGAGCAACAGCAAAGTCAAGGGCGTCGGACAGGAGTGTCCGACCCACACGAGCAGTGTCCAACCACACGGCTCTTGCTACTTTCGGAGCAGCACGTCGGCGGAGAGAAATATCAGGAAGACTACGGAGATTACGCCGTTCATGGTGAAGAAGGCGGCGTTGAGTTTTGAGAGGTCGGTGGGTTTGACGAGGGAGTGTTCGTAGAGGAGCAGGAGCGTGACGGCGAAGATGCCGGCGATGGCGAGTTTGCCCAGAGCGAAGGCTGGGATCATTGCGATGAGGAGCGCGAGCATGATGACGTGGAATGCGCGTGCGACCCAGAGAGAGCGGGAGATGCCGAGGTAGCGCGGGATCGAGTGCAGGCCGGTGTCGCGATCGAAATCGAAATCCTGGCAGGCGTAGAGGACGTCGAAGCCGGCGACCCAGAAGGTGACGGCGGCGGTGAGAAGAAGGATGCGGGGATCGAGCGAACCGCGAACGGCGATCCAGGCAGCGGAGGGGGCGATGCCGAGGGCGAATCCAAGGACCAGGTGCGACCAGCGCGTGAAGCGTTTGGTGTAGGAATAAAGAAGCAGTACGGCGAGCGCTACCGGAGAGAGCCAGAACGCGAGGCGATTGAGTTGAGCGGCGGCAAGAATGAAGATGGCGCAGGAGACGATAACAAAGGTAGCGACGAATGCGGGTGACAGAGCTCCCGCAGGTAGGGCGCGGGTGCGGGTGCGAGGATTGGCGGCGTCGATGGCGGCATCGGCGAGGCGATTGAAGGCCATGGCAGCGGAGCGGGCGGCGACCATGGCGATTACGATCCAGAGAAGTTGATGAATAGTGGGAAGTCCCGAGGCGGCGAGCATCGCGCCGCAGAGAGCGAAGGGGAGAGCAAAGATGGAGTGCTCCCACTTGATCATTTCAAGGGTCACGCGAAGGTTGCGGATGACTGGCACGAAAAGATTGTAACGGAAACAGGGTCGACTTCCCTTCCTCGCCCGGATCCTCGCCACTTCCCTGCCCGCCAACAGACAAACTCCGCCGACCGACCGGAAGATTTCCACGATTGACAAGCTTGGGGGCGTGCGGCATTATTGGGAGCACTAACGCGGTCTCCCCTGATGGGCAGAACAGAATGGAGTGTCTATGAGTAAGCTCATCCGCAGGTTTTGGTTGGAAGAGGAAGGGCAGGATATTGCAGAATACGCGGTGATGCTGGCCGTGATTCTGGTGCTGGTGGTGGGTACGATCCGGCTGATTGGATCGAATTCGAACACGGTTTTCTCAAATACAGCCAGTTCAATTCAATAGAAAGATTGGTTCATGACACGGTTTACCTTGTTTAGCGTGCCGTTTCGCTACCGGTTTATCCGGCTAGCGGCTGCGGCGGGGCTTGCGAGGAGATCGAAGGGTAGGATCACCTAGAGAATTCAGCAAGTTTTTAGCCAAGGAGCCGCGATCAATAATCGCGGCTTTTTTATTGGCCTCTTTAACGTTGTCATCTCAGGAGAACATTCAATGATTGTCAATATGTCGGAGAAGGCTAGCGAGCAGGAAATTGCGCATGTGATTGAGCGCATCCGCGAGGCGGGATACCAGCCTCACGTGACTCGAGGCGTGGAGCGGACGATTGTGGCCGCGGTGGGCAACGGGCGAAGACATGAGATTGAGGCGCTGGTGGTCGCGCCGGGCGTGGAGAATGTGGTGCCGATTGCGCAGCCATTCAAGCTGGTGAGCCGGCAAGTGCGTCCCGAGCGATCGGTGGTGAAGGTGGGCGGGGTGGCGATTGGCGGGGCGGGAGTGGTGGTGATGGCGGGACCGTGCTCGGTGGAATCGCGAGAGCAGTTGCTGAGCACGGCTGAGGCGGTGAAGCGCGCGGGAGCGGCGATGCTGCGTGGAGGTGCGTATAAGCCGAGGACTTCTCCGTATGACTTTCAGGGGCTGGGACTGGAGGCGCTGAAAATTTTGCGCGAGGCGCGTGAGCAGACGGGGCTGCCGGTGATCACGGAGGTGATGAGCACGGAGGATGTCGACATTATTTGCGAGCACGTGGACATGCTGCAGGTGGGAGCGCGCAACATGCAGAACTTCGCGCTGCTGCGGCGGCTGGCGACGGTGAATAAGCCGGTGCTGCTGAAGAGAGGTCCGTCGGCGACGGTGAAGGAGTGGCTGCTGGCGGCGGAGTATTTGCTTTCGGGAGGAAACAGCCAGGTGGTGCTGTGCGAGCGCGGCATCAAGACATTTGAGACGGAGATGCGGAATACGTTTGATCTGGCGGCGGTGGCGCTGGCGCGAGAGTTATCGCATCTGCCGGTGATTGCGGATCCGTCGCACGGAACGGGAAAACAGAGTTTGATTGCGGCGGTATCGCGGGCGGCTGTTGCGGTGGGCGCGGATGGGCTGATTATTGAGGTGCATCCGTGCCCGGAGCGGGCGCTTTCGGATGGGGCTCAGTCGCTGGATTTTGCGGGGTTTGAGAAGGTGATGCGGGGGTTGGAGGAGCCGTTGAGAGTGGTGGCGCGGGCGTGAGTTGTTCTCGTGGCGGATTACGGGCGTTAACCACTAAGGACACCCTTCGGCTTCGCTCAGGGCAGGCGCCGGTTCACGAAGGAAAACCGTCGCTGGTGGGGATTCCCTGTTGGGCTTGTGAAAGCTGCTGACTGGTATGGGGTCCTTCGGCTGCGGATTTGCTTCGCTTCGCGAAGCAAATTCCTCGCTCAGGATGACAAATTTCTTTTAGGGCGACATTCTCTTCGGACGAGAATGTTTATTTTTGGCTTACCGGTTTTTTTATTTTCATCGCGGGGTCGCCTAACAGGTTGAAGGTGTTGCGGACGTCGGGGTCGGTGATGGCTAGCTTGCCTTGAATGATCGCGTCGCCGATTGCGGGGTACGGGGGGTGCATGGCGGTCTTTACGATTGCTGCGTTCAGAACGGTTTGGGGATCGGGGAGATTCAAGCCGCTGGAAGCTACAACGGCGACTGCGCCGCCGTTTGGTGCGAGCATGAGGGTGACGGCTAAAGGAACTTCGTAGACGTCCTGGAAGAATCCATTCAGACAATTCATCAGGAGGAAGACCGGCAGAGACGAGCCGTTGGTGAGCGCCGTGGCGGAAGTGTCGTTGAACAGATCTTCGCCGGACCATTGTTCTTCCGATCCGTGGCCGGAGTAATTCACCAGGAGCTGGCCGGCGTTGATGGACGAAATAATATCTTGCTGCGCCTGAGCGATGGTCATGTTGCTAGCGAATACGTCGGTGGCCTGAAGGTTTTTCGGCAGTTGCGCCTGCACGATCTGGCTGGCCTGGGTGAAGTCGATAGTGTCGTTTACGTCCGCGACCATTAGCGCCTGCGAGGTCCATGGGCCGTTGGTTGACTGGCCTTCGTAGGTGGCGACCCTTCCCGCGATCAGCGTGGCTTCCTCGGGCGTGCTGACGGGGAAACGTCCGGTCGCGATTGCGGGAATGCCGGTGTTGTTGAAGTCGGAGAACCAGTCGTCGGACGCGGTCATGAGACTGGAGGTCTGCACGATTTTGGTGGGGATGTAGTCGAGATGGCCGAAGCCGAGATAGTTGCGCGGATCGAGCGAGGCGCGTCCGTTCAGCAAGAGATAGTGCGGCGAGGTGTGCCAGGCTTGGGTTGCGGCCGAGAGAAATTGTTTGATGGCCGCGGGATTGTGCTCGCCGAAGCTGAACTCGTCGTAGAGATCGTCGATCAGAACGAGCGCAGTTGATTGTCCTTGAGCGCGGTGCGCCTGCGCCAGCGGCGCGAGGGCCGGGGCGAAGTCGGCGTTCGAAATCATGACGATTTCGCTGCCAGCCTGAGGCTGATGCCAGGTTGAAGGATGATTCGGGTGGACTGCGGCGGCAGACAGGAAGCGATCTTGAGAAAGCGCGAGCAGAGTATGGCGCTTGGCCAACAAATTAATGCTCACCCAAGGAACCTGCACTTGCAGCGTGTATTGCGCCGGAGTGGTTGAGGTGTCGGATGAAATTTGCGGAGTGAGGGCGACCGGATGATTCGGGTCGGTGATATCGAGAACCGCCGCTGGGGCGCTGGTGAAGCCGCCGATGGTGAGTTGTTCTCCGGAGGCGCCGTTGAACTTGAGCAGATCGGAGTTGGCCACGTAGCGGCGCGGATACCGAATGCGAACGGACTGCAGCAGGCTGGTGTCGAATTCCCCACCCTGCGCGGTGAGCGTGACGGTGTTGTCACCTTCTTGCAGAACATTCGGCGGCAGAGTGAGTTCGAATGTGCCTTGGGTTTGTCCGGTGAAGGTGAGATTGCCGAGCGAAGTGCCGTTTAGAGAGACGGCAACGTCGTGCGGGAATCCCTGAATAATTCCCTGCAAGACAACTTCGATCTGCGCGGAAGCGGTTGAGGTTTGGTCGAGGTTTGGCGTGGTGATGGTTTGATCGGCCGGAGTGGACGAAACGAGCGGGCCAAAGAAATTATTTCCGTTGGTGGTCATGAGCGCGGCGAAGTAGATGGTTCGAGGGACGACTTCGACGGTTTCCATGAAGCTTGACGGCGGCTGGTTGGAGCCGGAAGTTGGAGCCAACTGGAAGATGCGCTGGCCAAGAGTGTTGCCGGCGGTGAGGAAATAAACCCGCGTGCCGGAATATGGAGTGTCGATTCCGGTGCCGTAGAACTCGATGGAGGCTTGAGGTCCGAATCCGCCCGAGCCCGAAGTTGCTCCGGTAATTTGCATCGGTTGTTCGATGGCTTCGGCGTAGAGATGCAGGTAAGCGGGATCGACGTTGGGGTCGAGTCCTGCGGCTACGAGTTCGGGCTGGGTGATGCGATGCCAGCCTTCATGCTCCACATAGAGCTTTACGGCGGCGTGAGCTGCGATTTCATATTGCATCTGGCGTTGCGCGGACGTGGGGGTGAAATCCTGACGCATGCGCTCGTGCGGATGGCTGGCTGCGGTCGATGCGCTGGGCAACGATTGGTTGAGCTGGCTCAACATGGGAGTAGCAGCCGGTTCGGAGGCTGAATCCGAGTCTGACTCTGATTCTGAAATCGCCGAACCTGCTCTTACCGGGCCGTGCATGATGCGCGCGCCGTTCACGTCGACATCTTCAAGCCAGTACTCGCTGGTGCTGAAGTTGGTGGAGGTGTCGATGAAGGAATATGTCTTGCCGGAGTGCTTGGGCAGAGCGCCGCGCATCATGAGCGCGGAGCCTGCGATTAACGAAGAATTCAGGCAAACGCGCTGGCCATTTTCTTCACGGTAAATATTGAAACCGAGATTGTGGGCTTCTGCGCCGGTCTTCCACGAGAGAATTGTGCGGGTTGCGCCGGACTTGTCAGTGCCGGTGCGGGCGGCGAAGCCGTGCAGAGTAATTTTGGTGAAGGCAGTGATGGTCTCGGTCTGCGTGGAGCTGTTGTTGTTGAGATTGGGGTCGGTTTGATCGGCGGCGACGCTGGCCGTATTGGTTGCGATGCCGGGTACGCCCGCGGTTGTGCCGATGGTGACGGTGGCCGTGGCTCCGTTTGCCAGGGTGCCGAGTTGGCAGGTGACGGTGCCTCCGGCCTCGGAGCACATCCCGGCCGGGCTTACGCTCTGGTACGTAACGGCTGAGGGCAAAGGATCGGTGACTACTACGTTGGTGGCCGTCGCCGGACCGTTGTTGGTGATGGCAAGGGTGTAGATGAGCGGATTGCCTTCGATGACCGTCGGGCTTGGGCTGGCGGTTTTGACAATCGCCATGTCGGCGCTGTTGGCATTGGCCACGATGATGGAAGCCGTGGCGGTGTTGGTGGTGATGTTTGGAACGACGTTGCTGACGGTGGCGGTTGCGGTTTCGGCGATGTTGGTGCCGGTAGGGGCGCTAGCGCTGACTTGAAGAACGACGGTGAAAGGCGCTGAGCCGTTGACCGGGATTGTGCCGGTGGCGGTGCAGGTAATGGTGCCGGTGGCGCCGACTGCGGGCGTGGTGCAGGTCCATCCCGCGGGAATGACCATCGATTGGTAAGTGGTGTTGGGCGGAGTGGTTTGGGTGAAGGTTGCGCCGGTGGCGGCAACGGCGGTTCCGATATTGGTGACGCTTTGCGTGTAGGTGACGTTGCTGCCTGGCGCGATTGATGCCGACGATGGCGAATTGGTGACGACAAGATCGGATTGCGTGGCGAGAGCGACTACATCGTTCGCGGTGGCTGAATTGTTGGTGAGATTGGGATCGGTGGTGGAAGAGCTGACGGTAGCAGTGTCATTGACTGCGGTACCGGCCGAGGTTCCAGTATTTACTTTCAAGGCCAGAGTGAAGCTTGCGCTACCGACGGCGAAGCTTGGGTTGGTGCAGGTAATGGTTCCGGCGCTGCCTACGGCTGGGGTAACGCAGGACCAGCCGGCGACGGTTGAAATCGATTGAAAGACGGTGTTGGCTGGCGTGGTCTCGGTGAAACTGGCTGCCGTTGCCACGCTGGGTCCGGCATTGCCGACCACTTGCGTGTAGGTAATATTGTTGCCCGCTTGCACGGGAACCGGAGTTCCGGTGTTCGTGATGGAGAGCGAAGCGGAATCCGCGACCTGCACGATGGCGGATGCGCTGTTGTTGCTGAGATTGGGATCGGTAACGGTGCTGGCGACGGACGCGGTATCGGTGATGGTGCTGCCGGAAGCGTCCGTTGGGTTGGCCATCGCAATAAAGGTGATTGTGCTCGGAGTGTTGGCTGCGAGGCTAGGCATGGTGCAGGTATAGGGAGAAGCGGAGGTGCAGGTCCAGCCGGAACCTGCTAACGAGACGAAGGTAGTATTTGCCGGAAGAGTCTCTGTGACCGCGAGGCTGGTCGCGGTAGCGGGTCCGGCGTTCAAAACCGTTTGCGTGTAGGTGATGCTCTGGCCCGCGTTGACTGGATTTGGGCTGGCTGAATTTGTGATGCTGAGATCGGCCTGGCCGGCGGTTGCGACTCCGATGGTCGATGTCGCGGTGTTGTTCAGAATATTCGAATCGAGCGTGGTGGTATGTGCGCTCGCGGTGTCCGTGATGATGGTTCCGGAGGCCGTTCCGGCATTCACGGTGTAGGTGGCAGTGATGGTGGCCGCGGAGCCGGGAGGAACGCTGGGATTCGAGCAGGAGATGGGCGCGGAGTTGGGGCAAGTCCAAGTACCGCCACCGGTGGTTACGACTGCGACCGAGCCGAAGGTTGTGTTTGCGGGCGTAGCTTCGCTAAAAGTTGCCGTGCTGCAATTGCTGGGGCCGCTGTTGGTGATGGTTTGCGTGTAGGTGAGCGTGCCTCCGGCGAGAACTGGGCTTGGGCTTCCGCTGTTGGTCACGGCAAGATCGCACTTATCGATGACCGGCGTGGATGTGGCGATGTTGGTGTTGTTGGCCGAGTTGGGATCGCTGGTGGTGGATGTAACCGAAGCGGTCTCGCTGATGGGGCTGGTAGTCACGGTGGATGGAACGGCAACGACCACGATGATGTCGGCAGAAGTATTCGCTGCAAGGCTCGATGCGGTGCAGGTGACGGAAGTGGTGGTGGTGCAAGTCCAGCCTGCGGGAGCGGAGACGGAAACGAAAGTGGTGTTGGTGGGGATTGCCTCGGTGAAGCTCAGGTTTGCCGCCGCAGCGGGACCGTTGTTGCTGATGCTCTGGGTATAGGTGATGTCGTTACCAGCGAGGACGCTCAGTGGCGTTGCGGCGGTGCTGAGAACTATGTCGGCCTGAGCGGCGGTAGCGACGACGTCGGTGACGCTGGCCGAGTTCGTGCCGTAGGCCTGATTGGTGGAGGTTACATTCGCCGTATCGGTGATTGTGGTTCCGCTAGCGGTTCCGGCGGTGACTTGCACCACCAGGGTTATGGTGGTGGCCGATCCGGAAGATGCGGTGGTGGAAGTGCAGGAAATGGCTCCGGCGCTGCCCACGGCGGGGGTAGTGCAGGTGGTGCCCGGGGGCGCGGCGATTGAAACGAAGGTGGTGTTTGGAGGAGTGTTCTCGGTGAGCGTGGGATTGTTGGCAGTGCCGGTGCCAACGTTGGTGCTGGTCTGGGTGTAAGTGATGGTGCTGCCGGCCTGGACGGGGTTGGGCGTTCCAGAATTGGTGACCACCATTTCCGCGGTGGTGGAAGGCCCGACTACCGTGGTGGCAGCGGCGGTGTTGTTCAGGCTGTTGGGATCGCTGACGGAAGAGTTTGCGGTGATGCTGTTGGAGATGACGGTGCCGTTGGCTACGGCGGCGCCGACCTTCGTGACCAGAGAGAAAGCGGCTGCCGTGCTACCGGCCAGGTTGAGGTCGGTGCAGACGATATTTCCGGTCGCGCCTACGGCGGGCGTAATACAATTCCATCCTGAAGGAGCGGTGAAGGAAGTGAACGTGGTGTTGGCGGGCACACTTTCCACGATCGTGGCGTTGTCGGCAGCGCTGGGCCCGTTGTTGGTGAGTACCTGGGTATAAGTAATGTTGCTGCCCGCGGTAACGGGATTGGGCGAAGCGGTATTCGTAACGCTGAGATCGGCGCTGGAGACGACGCTGGCGATGTCGGTTGCGGTGTCGTTGGCAAGATCGACTTCGCCGCCGCCGCCCACGATTGCGTTATTGGTTACGGTGGAGGGCGCGGTTTGCGCGATGCTGGCGGAAATCGTGATTGGAGAATAACTGCTGCTGGCGGCGAGTACCGTGGAATCGGTACAGCTAACGGTTTGCGATGCCAGAGAGCAGGCCCATCCGGTTCCGGTGGCAGCCGTGGGAACGACCCCCGGAGGCAAAGTGTCGTTAACGATGACCGTGCCGCTGGTGGATCCGTAAGGACTGATGTTCGAGGCCGTGAGTGTGTAGCTGGCGTTCAGGCCGCGAGTGAAGTTGCCGACGTGACTCTTGGCGATGGTCATGTCGGGAGTGCATTGCGCTCCCGAGAGCGTGCCTGAAGTCTGCGAGAGGGTGGCGTTGGTCACGCTGATTCCGGCGGTGCCGGATGTGGCTCCATACGGTACGCCGGGATTTTCCGTGATGCCGTTCGCGCCGCCGGCGAGGGCGACGCTTGCGGGTGCGCCGGAGATGAGAACCACACCGCCACCACCACCGCCGCCGGGTCCGTGACGATTGGCGAGGCTGTAAGGTTCGATCTCCCAGGCATTGCCGCCGCTGCCGCCGTTGGCCTGGAGGGTGGCTCCGGATTCGCCACCATTGGCAGAGAGGAGCACAATGCTGCCGCCCGCGCCGCCGCCGCCGCCGGCGTCATTGGCGGTGCCGTTATAGGCGGCGAGGCCGTTGGCAGTAAGCGAGCCGGTACCGCTAAGGCCGAAAGTGCGGATGATGATGATGCCGCCGCCGGCTGCGCCGCTGCTGGCCAAAGTATCCCCGTCGGAGTTGTTGCGCGTGCCGGCGCCACCGCCGCCGCCCATGGCGACGCGATTGATGGTGGCGGGAAATATTGTGCCGCCTTCTCCACCGGTACTGAGGTTGGTGTTCCAGGAGTCGCCGCCGAAGCCGCCAGCGCCACCGTTGGCGCCGCCGCCACCGCCTGCATTCTCATCGTTATTGGTGGGATCGCCGTCGGTTCCACCAGCGCCGGCATTGCCGGGTGCGCCGCGGCCGCTGCTGCCATCGGCTCCGCTGCCGCTGGGATACTTGGAAGTGGTCTTGAAATAGGTTCCGCCGGATTCCACCCACAACGGAGTTCCAGCGATTCCCTCTCCTTTAACCGAATCGACGCCATTCTCCAGCCCCGTATAGTTGGCGGGAGCGGCGTGGAAGTAGTCGGTAGTGTTGCCGCCAACGCCGCCATTCAGCTGCATGCCAGCCCCGCCACGGAAACCCATGCCATCGACAGAAACCACTGCTCCGTTCAGCGTAAGCGTGCTCGAAGTGTCGAGCACCAATACGCCCCCGGTAGAACCGTTCCAGGCCAGGGCCTGCGGAGGCGTGGTGCTGTTGAAGGTTGCAGTGGTGTATTGCGGAACGACGATAACCTGATAGGTGCTTTGTCCGGCGTTGTTAGAAGCGGCGGCCTGGTGATACGCGAAGACAAGGCCACCACCGGCACCTGCGCCTGCGATGGGAACGGAACCGGCGGCGATGGGGCCGGTCGCTTTGACGAATTCAAAATCACCTGCGCTATTCAGCGCGGTAAAACCCTGGCCGGTGTAGCCGTTGCCGTAAGCCACGGTGTTGCTGTCGTTAATGCTGGCATCCTGCATCTGGATGACGAGGAGGAGATTTCCGGCGGCGATGGCGGCTCCGGCGCCAGTGGCAGCGCCGACGGGAATCTTGGTCGCTGCGGCGGCGACGTTCGCGGTGCCAGGATAGTAAGTGTTAAGCGTGCCGCTCACGCTATTGTTCGGCACCGCTTGAGAAACTGTGCCGCAAGCAGCCGACTGAACGGTTGCAACCGCAACGTACGTGTTGTTGCCGGTGTTTGGATCGGGTGGAGTTCCGGAGTCGGTAACCACGGCAGTGTCGGAGTACGATCCGGTGGTCGCGGCGGTCGCGACCACGGTGATCGTAGCTGTCGCTCCGCTGGCCATGTTTCCCAGAGTGCAGGTACTGGGATTTGCGTTGGTGCAAGTACCGACGGTCGTGGTGATGGAGTTCAGCGTCATCCCGGCGGCAAGCGTCTCTTTCAGGGAAACGGTGTTGGCGGCAGAGGGTCCGTTATTGCTGACGGTGATCATAAATGTGCTGCTGCCGCCGAGAAATACAGCGCTACCGACTTTTGTGGTCACGCCGATATCCGCGCCGCTGGGATTGACGGAAACGGCGCCCAGCGACCAGTTGGAGGTTCCGCTGAAGCTTTCGGAAATTGGTACGGCCGGCGCGCCGATGCGGGCGCTGGCGGTTCCGGTCACGTCGGGCGGAGAAGTTCCGCCGCTGGCATTGTTCCATTCACTGACTTGCGGACCGGGGATGGTTACACCTTGATCGCCTCCGGTCGCCAAGTTATCGATCACCATGCCATTGACCACGCTGGAAACGTCCAGTTCGGAATACGCGCCGGCCGCCCCGTCAGAGGAGACATAAGCTCCGAGGGGGACGGTTTGATCGACTCCGGTGAAAGACACGGCTCCGGCGACGGCACCGATGGTAAGGGCGCCTGGAACGCTCACGGAGACGACAATGTTTTTATTGCCGCTCGTAGCGGGGGCTAGCAAAGACCAGATCTCCGACCTGCGGGTAGCTGAGGCGTCATTGTGCGCGCCGACCAGAGTAAGGGCTGTGCCATTGTAGGTGACTGACGTAACCGCGGCGGTAGGGTCATTCGCGATGTTGAGCGAGACCCCGACGATGAGCAGGCGGTTCAGGCTGCCGTTCGGAATGTGAAGAGTAAAGTTGAGAGCCTGAGTGCCGGGGCCGGTGAGTTCGGCAGCGGTGGAGTTGGCGTCCGCGGTATCGACGGCAACCTGGGCGCGAGAATACAGCGCCACGAAGAGCACGAGCAAGAGGACGATCAAGCTCAGGAGTTTGTGAGTGTTGCCGGAACTGGAAGAGCCATCGCCCGGGCGCGTGGAACGGCGCAAGCCTGCGGCCCCCGCCAGTGTGCCCGCGATTGCTAAGCCGCGGCCAACGCCGCGCAACAAGGTTTCGCTGATCCTACAGCTGATACCAGTCAGTTTTGTCCGCACAATTATTCTTCCGCATCTGGATTCTTTGGCGACGACAAGGCCGAGGACCTGATCTCGGGTGACCGGCAGATCGTTCTCAAGTGCGGTGTCGCTGCGCGTGATAAAAACGTTCTTATCAAGGTCGGCGACAACCAACCGGTGCATTAAAAATCCCTTATCGTCTTTTGTGAGAACAATATCGTCCTTCCGTAATTTGTTCACGATTACGGGGGTAACCTGCACGAACTGACCATCATTGATGCAGGGGGCCATGCTCGCGCCGCGGGCTTGAAAGCGCACGCTGATGCCGCGCTTCAGGAGTTCGCGGCTGAGAGCCTCGAAGCTCGCTGAATCGGGTTTGTTTTCAGTCATGGAACTGGAGAATTTTTTCTACGGCGCGCTGGTCGGGCTCAAAGGAATAGCGGTAGCAGGGGACGGCGGAAACAAGGCTCTGGAGGAAGCTGAGGGCGTGATCGAGATACTCGTGGCGATGAAAGGGGACGAAGCTGCGGGCGAAGAGCTGGGAAACGGCCTGGCTGGGAGAGAGCGGCGTGATTACGTTGCCGAGGCCGTGTTCGAGAACGAAGATGCGCTGCAATGGAGCGCGCTGGGGGAGAGCGAAGTGGGCCTCGCCGTGCCATGGAGTGCCGTACATGAAGATTTGAGGTGCGTGGGCGTGAGTGTCTTCTTCGGGATATTTCTCCTCGCGGATGATGATGCGGTCGTCGCTGAGGATTTCTACGTTGTGTAGCGAAGTCCAGAGGCGGGCGGTCGTGCTCTTCCCTGCCCCCGAGTGACCGACGAATAAATTGGAAGTTCCATCAGGGCCGGTGATGCCGACGCCGTGCAGTTCGATGGCGCGCTCTTGCGTGAGGCGGTGCATGATGAGGAGTTCGTCGAGGGGGTATTCGAGTGGAGAGGTGGGGCTTTGCTCGCAGAGGAGTTCGTCGTTCAAAAGCAAGCAAGCGTGGCGAAATTGATCGTCAACCAGCAGGCGCTTGTAGGGAGCGTCGCCGATGGCGGGGCTGATGAAATCGAATTGAAAATCGTCTTGCGAGCGGAAGAGGCGCCAGACCGAGCCGGAATCAAAGAGTGATGATGCCGTGGGTGGAAGCAGGCGTGAGACGCGCTCGACTTGAATACGAATGTCGGGAGTGCGGGAACCGATACGGAATGGAAGGACGGTTGTGTCGAGGCTTACGTCGCAAGCGCGAGTACCTTCGATTTGAACAGTGATTCCGCCGACTCGGAAGGTGCATCGATGAGCGGCCGCGAAATTTTCGACTTGGAGAAACGAAGGGTTCTGTGCGTCTTTTGTGAACTGACCGCCCGGATGCTCGGATAATTCGAGCATCCTTACGACCCCTGGGAACTGCAGAGTCCTACGATCGAGCAACCCGGGATGCCGGGACCGCCGGAGCCGGAAATCTTGCAGTGGCCCAGCACGGCTTCTTCCGGGCGCAGGCTGATGGTGAGGAGTTTGGGCGGTTCGTATGTTTTTTTGTCGCCGATCTGTTCTATGTTTTGATTCATTCGGCCTCTAAAGACTGCCTCGTCTTTCGTGACAATCACAGCTAGTGACCACCGCATCCTCCGCAAGCTGAAGCGGCGGTTGGATTGTTGAGAATTTGAAACGCATGCTGGGGTCCGGTCCAGCTTTCGACATCGATCTCTTTGGTTGCGATGCGGCGGGCTGACTCGATCACTTCTGCATGATGAGCACCGCCGGCGCAAAAATCGCAATCGCCGTGCGCGGGGACATCCGCGCCAACCGCGGCGGCGCGCAGGTGCGCGACATGGCAGAGGAACTCGACGGGGCTTTCGCGATCACCGTTTTCCAGTTCGCCGTTGGCCGGACACATGGCGCATAGCGATTGAATGCGGCAGTGGACGCATTTGGTGGCGCGGGTGCGCTTGGTCGTCCGCAGATCGTGCAGAGAGTTTTCCCAGGCGGGTTTCAGGCCGGAGTGGCGAACGTCGAAAGTTTCCTGCTGCGAGATTACGCAGATGCCCATCTCGCCGTAGGCGTTGATGGCGAAAGAATTCATGCCGCCGCCGCAGAAATAGATGGAGTCGTTCTGTGCGAGGTTCGGAGGGTTTTCGGCGTCGTGACGCGCCAGGCGGCGATATTCGGCGATGCCCTTGGGCGCGTTCATGTCGAGCGCGACGACTTCTTCAGGGGTGAGGCGTACGGCCAGCGGGCTTTGCGAACAGTCGATGCGGGGATTGATCTGGCCATCCATTTTGAATTCGACGCCGAGCTCTTCTTCGGCGAATTGCCGCATGGCGGTGATTTCGTGCTTGTTGATGCTGGTGGCGACGGCTTTTAATTTCAGGGGCAGGCCGCGTTCGCGCAGCAGCTTGATTCCGCGTAGGCAACGATCGTAGGAGCCGGGGATCTGTGTGAGGGCTTCGTAGGTTTCCTTGGTGCGTCCGTAGAGCGTGATTTCGATGGCGAAGGGCGGCCACTCGGCGAGGTAGTCGGCAATGGCTTCGTTAATGAGAATGCCGTTGGTGAAAAGTGTGATGAGAAAACCTTTTTGCTTGGCGTAGGTGTAGATTTCTAGAAAATCTTTACGGGCGAAAATTTCTCCGCCGGTGTAGAGCAGCCAGAAGCAGCCCATCTCGACCAGTTCGTCGAGCATTTTGAAATGCTCTTGCGTGCTCAGTTCGCGGCTGCGGGCGCTCTGGTCGCCCATGGGCAGGTTGTTGTAGCAATGCTGGCACTCGAGCGGGCAGCGGCGCGTGACCTCGATTGAAACCTGCAGCGGGGCGCGCTGGCCGCTGTGCCGCTGGTGAAGGTCCGCGCTGAAGGCTCCGTAGGTTTGCTGCTCCATATATGTTTTCCTGGCCCAACTTCTTCTGTTCTCTCAACATCTGTTCTCGCAACATCCGCTTCGACTACTGGGAATGCGACGGCACCCATTCCCGCTGAATATTGGCATCGCCGGCGACGAGGGCCGCGCTCTGGCACGCATGCACCAAGCCGACTGAAAGCAGATCCTCCACAAAACGCATGACGTCGTTGCGGCCCTGGTCTTCGTTGACCGCATATTCGTGTTCGACCGCCGCGACGAGATCGGCGAGGGAGGTTGGTTCTTCCAGCGATTGCCAAATAAAAGAGCCGACGCCGTTGAAGCTGTAGATGGAGGCGAGGTCTCCGACTTTGCCGCGAACGGGGACAACCAGCGTTTCGCCGCCAACCACGCGGGAAACCACGCTGCGCGTCCGGACCAGGAGTTGCTCGTCAGGATGGTTCAGCAAGTCGCGACCTCCTTGATCGTTTTTCGTTCTTTCGCGAGGCATCTCAAATTTGCTACGCGATTGTTCAAATTGAGACTATGGCAGAAACACTGCGTTAACAATCGATCTTGTGGGCGGGGTATTGCGTTGGTTATCAGTAGGATTGGTTCGTGCGGCGGCGCTAAACAGCCGTACGGTACATGGCGAAACAAGCCAAGAGGAATTCGATCAAAGGCTTTCAAAGGCTTTCAAAGCTTTTGACCGCGAAGGCCGCAAAGAAATTCCGCGAAGTTCGCGAAGAAGCAAAACAATCCGAACCGGGCACGACTATGGGGAAATCCCGGGTTGGCGGACGTGATAAAAAGAAGTTGGTTCGGCAGGGCTGAATGCCGCTCCACTCAGGTGTATTGGAGAATCGATGCCGCGTTTCGATGTGACCATTGCAGGAGAAGCGAATGTGGATTTGATTTTGTACGGTCTGCCGGATGAACTTCCGCCGGAACGCGAATTTCTTGCCGATGAAATGACGATGACGCTGGGTGGATCGTCGGCGATTATGGCGCACAACCTGGCCGCTCTTGGCAGCCGGGTGGGATTTCAATCGGTGATTGGCGACGACGATCTTGGGCAGAGCGTTCTGCTGCCGCTGCGGCAGATCGGGGTGGACGTGTCGCGGGTTCGGATATCGAAAGGTGCGGCGAAGACCGGCCTTACGGCAATTCTGCAGCGTGCGGTGTGGCGAAACATGGTGACCTACTCGGGAACGATCGCGGAGATGACGTGGGAGGATCTGGATTTTGAATATCTGACCGACGCGCGGCATTTTCATGTGTCATCTTTTTATTTGCAGAAGGCGCTGCGTCCGAGGATTCCGGAGTTATTTCGCAAGATGAAAGAGGCGGGGCTGACGACATCGCTCGACACAAATGACGACCCCGATGATAGCTGGCAAGGCAGACTCGAGGAGGCTCTACGGTATGTGGATGTCTTCCTGCCGAATGAACGCGAGGCGCAGAAAGCGGCGGGAGTGGATGGGGTGGAAAGCGCGATCGCAAAGCTGGCGAAGACGATTCCGCTGGTTGTGGTAAAGATTGGGAGTGAAGGAGCGATTGCGCAGCGCGGCAGCGAGCGATCCGTAAGCCGTCCGGTAAAAGTCGATTGTGTGGATGCCGTGGGAGCGGGAGACAGTTTTGATGCGGGCTTTCTGCATGAGTACGTGCGGGGTTCCGATTTAGATAAGTGCCTGCGTGCGGGAAACATGGCGGGCGCGCTTTCGACTACCCGGGCTGGAGGCACGGATGCATTTAGAGACGCGGAGTATCGTAACCGATTTCTTGGCGAGCATGGAGCTGCGAAGAGCTAAGTGCGCGGCCTTTAAGCATCCCAGTTACCGTGGTTATCTTCGGTAATCCCGGATCAGGAGGTATGATCCGCCTCAGGGTGCGGAATGAAAAAGCTTAACTTCCTGGTGTCGCTCACCAATAACGACAACGACTATCAGCAGGAACAAGCCGCGGCGGCGGAGAAGGCTGGGCGACGGCTGGGAATCGAAGTACAGATCATTCACGCCAATGGCGACGCGGTGTCGCAAAGCCAGCAACTGCTGCACTACATTCAGGGTGGGGCGGCATTGCGTCCGGATGCGATCGTATTCGAGCCCGCGGGAGGAACGGCGTTCCCGCAAGTGGCGCGCGCGGCCGTTTCCGCGGATATTGGCTGGGTGGTGCTGAATCACGAAGCCGACTATCTGGGGCAGTTGCGAAGAAATACGCATGTGCCCGTGTTTTCCATCAGCTCCGATCACACACAAATCGGAAAAATTCAAGGCGAGCAGATTGGCCAATTGCTGCCGCGGGGCGGATCGATTTTGTATATCGAAGGGCCGGCCAACAGTTCAGCCGCGAAGGAACGGACTGCCGGAATGAACGCAACCAAGCCGGCCAACGTTCAAGTGAAATCGATGCGAGGAAATTGGACGGAGGAAAGTGCGTACCGCGCGGTGACTTCGTGGCTGCGGCTGCGCACCTCGAAAGAGGCGGTGGTCGATCTGGTGGGGGCGCAAGATGACAGCATGGCGGCGGGCGCGAGGAAAGCTTTTTCGGAGTTGCCCGCAGGAGATCGTGAACGCTGGCTGAAGATTCCGTTCATCGGATGCGATGGATTGCCGAAGACGGGGCAATCATGGGTACGGAGCGGATTGCTGTCAGCCACTGTATTTGTGCCGCCGAACACCGATCTTGCGCTGGAGATGCTGACGGAAGCGATCCGCACCGGCACGCAACCGCCGGAGCGCAGGATCACCATTGCCGAATCGATACCTCAAATGAAGGATCTCGCGAAGCGCGGCAGCAGTGCGGAGTTTCGCCGCGGTGCTGGGGCATAGGCCGAACCCAAGTTCCGCCCAATCTGCATCACCCGCATCAGCGATATGAGCCCGTGCCCACGGGTGTGCGTGGTCCGAATTAGATTTCGCAAATCTGCTCGCTGACAGTCGTTCCCTTCTGCCGCTCGCTACGGTCAGGCACGCACAGCCGCTCAGGTGTGCAGCATCCTAATCCCCGGATACAAAATACTGCTTTATTGGCCGCCAACAGGGATACAATGTCGGCCATTAGAGAAGTCGAGGGTTCCTGTTCAGTGGTGGCTGGACGAATTGCGACGACAATTCGGGAAGAGCCGATGTGGGGCGAGTGAAGACACGTGAGCGATTGACGGAACGGAAAGCACCGGGACGCAATTCCAAATCGCATTCTAGAAATCAATGGAGGCAGTCATGGCGAGTGCCGCGGTTGTTGGCAGTGGCAGGCAGGACTACAACATCTGGAGCGTAATCATGGCGTCGTCGGTTGGCACCATGATCGAGTGGTACGACTTCTATATTTTCGGAAGTCTGGCGGCGATCCTCGGACCGAAATTTTATCCTCCGGGCAATGACACTTTTGCCTACGTTGCGTATCTCGCCACCTTTGCCGTGGGCTTTCTGGTGCGGCCATTCGGGGCGCTGTTCTTTGGGCGCATCGGCGATCTGGTCGGGCGTAAATATGCGTTTCTGGTGACGCTCTCGATTATGGGCTTCTCGACTTTCGTCATCGGATTGCTGCCCTCGTTCAAGACCGCAGGATGGTTCGCGCCGATTGTGCTGCTGCTGATTCGTGTGCTGCAAGGGCTGGCGCTGGGCGGCGAGTATGGTGGCGCAGCAGTTTATGTGGGCGAGCACGTTCCCGACAACAAGCGCGGCTTCTACACCAGCTTTATTCAGATCACGGCGACGCTGGGATTGTTCGTTTCGCTGATCGTGATTCTGGTGACGCAGAGTTCCATGTCGAAGGAAGAGTTCTCGGCGTGGGGTTGGCGAATTCCGTTCCTGATCTCGATCATCCTGGTGATGATCTCGCTGTACATCCGGCTGAAGATGAAAGAGTCGCCGATCTTCGCGCAGTTGAAGAGTACTGGGATGACCTCGACGCAACCGCTGAAGGATGCGTTTACGAAATGGCCGAATCTGAAGAACGTTTTGATTTCTCTGTTTGGTGCGACGGCCGGACAGGGCGTGATCTGGTATACGGGGCAGTTTTATGCGCTGTTCTACATGCAGACCATTTTGAAGGTCAACGTGAAGACGGCGAACATTATTGTTGCGATTGCGCTGTTGCTTGGCATGCCGTTTTTCACGGTGGTGGGAGCGCTCTCCGACAAGATCGGCCGCAAGAAGCTGATGATGGCGGGCTGCCTGCTGGGTGTGCTGACTTACATTCCAATCTACAAGGCGATGGAGCGGGCGGCGGGAAACAATGTGGTGACGGTGAAATCGACGCGCAATAAAATTACTGGCGCGATCGGGCTCACCGCGATGACGACAGATGCGACCGGGGCGCTGGTCCCGGTGAAGGAAGCGCCAAATCCGAACCGGACCATGCTGGTGCTTCTGGTGTTTATTCAGGTGCTGTATGTCTGCCTGATTTATGGGCCAATCGCCGCATATTTAATTGAGGCTTTCCCGGCAAAGATTCGGTATACGTCGCTGTCACTGCCGTATCACATTGGCAACGGCGTGTTCGGAGGATTGCTGCCGCTGATTGGATTATCGTCGGTGGCGGCGACCGGGAATATTTACGCAGGGCTGTACTACCCCATGATTGTTGCGGGCATGACGTTTATTGTAGGAAGTTTGCTGCTGCGGGAGACCAAGAGCACGCGCATTTGGGAAGAAGCGGCGGTGCCATCGTCGGCGGGGGATTAACAATGGCGGCTCCAGTCCTTGGGGCTGGAGCCGGATGTTTCCGTCTTATATTGGCTGGCTACATTTAAGCTGCGAACTTTGGGACGGAAATTTGCGTCACATTGAGAAGCGGGCGCAAGAAGGATTTCAGCGACTGGCTAACTCCGGTGCGGCCAACCTCACGCGCTCATAAGATTGAAGCCGATCCTGATGATCGTAGGTGTCGGCGACAACGATAATTTCATCCGCCAAAGTTTCATCGACCAGTTGCCGCAGCCCGGCTCTGACGGTCGCTTCCGAGCCAACGATTGCGCGGCGCAGTCTGCCTTCCACTGCCTCGCGCTCGTGGTCGTGCCAGAGCTTGTCCATGGAATCGACCGGAGGGAGCAGCTCGACGGGCTGGTTGCGAATGAGGCGCAGAAAACGCTGTTGCGCGGTGGTGAACAGGCGCTGAGCGGCCGCATCGGTTTCTGCTGCGATAACTGGAACAGCTACCATTAGATGAGGCTTGCGAAGAATCTTGCTGGGTCGAAATTGCTCGCGATAGAGGTGAGCGGCCGCATATAAGTATTCGGGAGCGAAGTGGGCGGCGAAGGCAAAAGGCAAACCAAGTTTGGCGGCCAGTTGCGCGCTGTAGCCACTTGAGCCCAGCAATGTGATCGGGACGTTGCTGCCTTGCCCCGGAACCGCCTTGACGGCTTGATCGGGTTTTTCGGGGCCGAGGTAGGTTTGCAGCTCGGCGAGAAGTTCTGGAAAATCATCGCCGGTCTGATGAAGGTCGCGCCGGAGTGCGCGCATGGTTTTAGAGTCTCCGCCGGGAGCGCGGCCTAAGCCCAAGTCGATGCGGCCGGGATAAAGAGCCTCGAGGGTTCCAAACTGTTCGGCGACCACGAGCGGGGCGTGGTTCGGTAGCATCACTCCGCCGCTGCCGACGCGGATGGTCTTGGTTGCGCCGGCCACGTGACCGATTAGGACTGCTGTGGCGGAACAGGCTAGTCCGGCGATGGAGTGATGTTCCGCAAGCCAGTAGCGTTTGTATCCCCACTTCTCGACGTGGCGGGCCAAGTCGACGGAGCGGGCGATGGCGCTGCCTGCCGACTCTTGCGGACGCATGCTCACCAGGTCTAAGACGGAGACGGCGAAATCGTGCTGCATGAGAAGTTAGATGATCGGGGATGGGAAGCGATGCATAGCGGCGGGTTCATCCGCCGGCTCAGGAAATCGATAGGAGAGTGGTGTGCGGAAGTGAAGAGCGATGGTGAGCGCTAATCTCAGTGCCCTTCGGCGACGCATGGCTCTGCACCTGGGTGATTCCAACACCCGAAGAGATCAGACTGGGCTTTCGTCGTTATTCCCGATCCTCGGTCTTGAAACTATGTGGCTGTTCAGCTTTCTATAAGGGCGCCTTCCACAGGCTCGCGCGATTCCGGTACTGATTGGAAAGTTGAGCAAAGGTCACATTCCCCAAATAATACGTGAGAACAATCTCCTTTGCCGGGTCCAGGCGCCGTATCGAGTTCGGCCGCAAGTTGAGACTTTAGGCCACGCGTCGCGTTTTCGAGTTCGGCTTTAACCCGCGCCACGTGGGCCAGCATTGTGTGCAGCCGCTTCGGGCCCAGCACCAAGAGCCCAAGGACAAGCACAAACATGATTTCCATGCCAAATCCCATAATTCACCCCTTGGTTGCGTCTTGCTCGTTAGCGACAGCCGTTGTTTTCCCTGTCGGGTTCTCTTCGTCTGCTTTCATGGCTGACTTGAAGCCACGGATGCCTTCTCCGATTCCTTTGCCCAGCTCAGGAAGTTTCTTAGGTCCGAAGACGAGCAATGCGATTCCGAAAATCAGCAGGAGGTGCGTGGGTTGAAACAGTCCTTCAATCATAATGGCTCCTTGGATCGGGTTAGAGGGCTTCACAATCTGTTCAACAAAAATGCGGGCGTTGTAACTCGCAATCGGTACAGCGCCCGCCCTTACAGCGAGGGGAGAGCTTGCAACAGTTAGAATCCGCGTTTGACTGAATCAGCCTCGGTCGCCAGCTTGTTGACCAAGCTGAAGAAAGCTTGCGACTGACCAAGGAACAAAAGGTCATCCGTGAAAGCCTTGATCGTAGCGACAGCTCCGCCGTTATGTGTCAGCGTTGGCCGAATCACCGAGCATTGGGGCAGACTCTTGCTGATGAATGTGCAGGGCTCAGGCAGAATCAGGTTGGTTTGGTCGAGCTCTGAGTTGCGGGCATTGAGATCCGGGAATGTTAGACCAGTTTCCGGATCGGTGACACCGGCCAGGGGCTGAGCAACAGCATTGCCGGCTTTGTCGTGCCAGAGGCCGAAGTGGTCGATCTCGACTCCGCCAATGCTGATGAGGATTCTGAGAACTTCAGCGTCGGTCGCCTTGAAGGCCAGCGTGGGATACAGGCTCGCTCCACCTTGCTCGATGAACGCGAAGTGGAATCCCGCCGTGTTCGCGATGGCCTGCATCCGCGATTCTTGCGGAGTCGCAGGAGGAACGGGTTGGGGCTGGTTGGGAGGTGTGTCGGTGTCGTTCAGTGGAATAGCTGGCTGGTTCTCGATCGTGAACGGTCCCTGGAACCTCACACCGAAGTCGGGGTTCTGGGAGCTGCGGTACCGCGTATACCAACTGAGGTCGACATTGAGCCTCAGCAGGTTGGTCAACCTCCCGATATTCCTGGCGCCACTCGCTTGACTGCTAGGCAAGTTTCGGAAAGCATCCAGATCGACCGGTTCTTCGCCTTTTGAAATCAAGTAGGCATTCAGAAAAGCTGCGTGGCTCAATTCATCGTCGGTATTATCAGCGATGTATTGCGCCATATCTCCGTCAAGGTTGCTGAGTGCGGCGATGTAGGCCGGATTCCCGCCCTGGACTCCTCCCAGTTCGTTGTACTGCTGCCACAAATCAGCCTCGATGAGTTCTGCTGCAGCGGCGAACTTCAAAAGAGCCGCGTCGCCCTTGGATAGCTTGCCCGAGCTGCGCGTCGCTTGTGCATTACCCTCGGCTCTGAGCAAAGCGCTGGCCGACAGAGTCGCGCCGGCGATCCCCAGGCCCTTTAGGAATGAACGTCTCTTGACGACACCCTGCCAGTGACGTTGAACACCTTCTTCCGCCGAAGAAAGATTTGCTTCCGGTGAGTTTGGTTCTGACATTACCGCAGATGGAGTGTTGGCTTTTTTCATGGGCTTGCTTCAAATTCCTTTGCTTATGATTTTGTTCCGGCAGTACTGTGGGTTAGACGCGACGATCAATGACGAGATACACCGAGGATGTCATTTGATTGTCAACTCTTTGCGACGCCGCAGTGACAAATACCAATGTTTAAAACAGAGAGTGAATTGAACACTTGGCCCGCGACGCCTGTGTCACTTTTCGACGGTTGCGATTTCCGCCATCTGTATGTGAAACTCCGCGAATCTCTTTTTTATTCCATGATTCCAGGCAATCTTTCTTGAAGTGGAACAGCCCTGGTTCTGGTCAACCTGCACCGCTTTTCACTTCAGGCGTGGTTATGGGGAACTTTAGCGGCCGCAGCCCGATTAAGACTGGAGTAGGAGTAAAGAGGATGAAAAATGAGGCGGCCACCAAAGGGAGGCCGCCTCGGTTAAGCATTCTGATTAGAAAACGAACTTCCCTTGCAGTTCGATTACCCTCGGTGACGCGTCTGCGCCCAGACCAGAGCCGTAGATGGTCGTCGGCTGACTGACCGTCTGGGTGATTTGTCCGAATTGGTTGCTGTCTACGTTTGTGTTCGGGAAGGCAAAATTGGGATGATTGAAGAGATTAAAGAATCTTGCACCCACCGAGAACTTTGCGCCCTCCCACCTCGGAATGTTAAATGCCTTTTCAACATCGAAGTCTGTGTCGAAGTAACCTGGACCACGAAATTGGTTACGGCGTTGCGTTCCAAAATTGTTTGTTGGGTCAGCAAAGTTGGCAGCGCTGTAACACGGGTTAGTCAACTGTGCAGCTGAGCTGCCGCAGTTGATGTTGGGAGAGCCCACAACGTTGGCGAGCACCGCCGTCGTGGTGGCAGGACTTGTACTGCCAAACAGACTCCCCTGCAGAGCCGCTGTCTCGTTGCTGCTGAAAATCGAATAAGGGAAGCCCGTATGCTTGAAGATTGTGCCAGAGAAGGTCCAGCCTTTCATCAGAGCGCTGGGGCCGCGGGCCGTTAGATGACGGATGGCGTCACTCCAAATGTAGTTCATGTTGAAGGACTGGCGGACATCGTAGTCAGCGTTGCCGTAGTTTAGTTGCCGGATATTGAATGGATTGAGAGGCGTGACCACGTCAACGTTGTTGTTGGCGTTGACGCCGAATGGGTTCAGCGAACTATTGGAGATTTCATCCATTGCGTGACTATAAGTATAAGAAGCCTGAAACTGGAAACCGCCATTTACGGTGTGCGCCGCAGTCAGCGTGACCCCGTTGTAGTTTGAGTTCCCGATGTTTTGTGTCTGGGCGACCACTCCGAATCGCGCGTCTGGCTGAGTGAGCGGAAGACCACCGAACGCAGCGCCGGTGGGACTGAAAGCGTTTAGGGCTGGATTCGTGATTTCTTCATGCTCACCGTGATTGCCCACATATTTCGCGCTCAGGGTAGTGTGCCAACCTAGCGCCTGCTGTATTTCCAAGTCCCACTCGTCGTAACGTGGGATCTGTACTTTGCCCGGATTAAAGAAATTAAAGGCAGGAACCGTGCCACCGCCGGCAAAATTAGCGCGAAAAGCAGCATTGGCCGCAGTCGCCTGCCCGTTCAGGTTCCCTGGGGCGGCGGGTGAGAGTGCACCGTTGAAAAGTACGAACGAAGGATCGTTCGGCGCATTCGTAAGAATGTCGTCGATCCCACCGGTGGGAATTGCATCGCTGAAGATGCCGATTCCGCCGCGAATGACTGTGTTTTTCGCACCCAACGGTGACCATGCGAAGCCAACCTTGGGCTCGTATACGATCGACGTCACCGACGGAAATGCGGTACTCAACCCTGTGCTTAACGCCTGGTTCACCGGCGCCGTTCGATTCAGATCCTGGAACGGGGCTGACAAACTCTGAAAGCAGTTGGACTGGCAGACTGGATTCGACAAGTGGTCAAACCGCATGCTTAGGGTCAGCTTCAGGTTGGACGCAACCTTGAGTTCGTCGGATGCGTACCATCCCAACTGATAGAGCGCAATCGGAACGTTTGTCTTCAGGGGGAAGTTCTGAACGATCAGATTTCCCACACTGGTGTTCGCAGGTGCGACACCTCCGGAGGCGAAATCGTTCAAGGAGACCTCCTCGGCAAAAGGAATCACTCCGGTGAAGTTATGGTCACTCACATCATCACGGCGGTAATTAATTCCGAACCGGAAATTGTGCCTTCCCCGATTCCAACTGAAATCGTCGACGATTCCGTACTGGGTCACATTCCGGCCCTGCGGAAACGCCGTTCCGTCGTTATTCAGGGGAAATAACGAACCATCGCCGAACGCAATGGTCTGAGGCAGAGTCTGAAATTCGGCAGTCTGGTTCACGATGGTGAAAAGGGCGCTGTACCATTGCAGTGACGCGATGAAGTTGTTTACTTTGTTCGCGCCGAATGTATGAGTCTCGCTCAACTGGCTCTGCCATTCCGGCTGAGCACTATGAGCATCGAAGGCGGAACTAAGAGGATCGGTGTACGTGGCCTGCTGGCCGCTTTCATGTTGCACTCGGAGAAATAGTTTGTCGTTGTTGCCAATGATCTGGTCATAGCGGCCCACAATTAGGTAATCGTTTGTGGCTTGAGACGTACCTCCTTGCAGTTGGCTGGCGCAAGGGTTGGTTGCCCCGAATGTGATCCCCGCCACCGCTGTAACGTTCGAACAGCCGCCGCCGGGAAGATTATTCTGCGCACGCGCCGCGCCCGGCGTCGCGTTCCAGATGCCGAATAGCTGGTTGTAAAAAGGTACGGATGCAGGGCTGACGTTGTTTAGATTGGCGATCACTGCATTCTCAAACGACTGTGTCGGAAGGTTAACTGAAAAAAGCGAGGGAATGACTAAACGAATTCCCTCGTAATCGACAAAGAAGAAGGATTTGTCTTTCCGGATTGGCCCGCCGAACGATGTTGCGTACTGGTTGGCGTTCACGAACGGGCGAGGATCGACCTGGCTTCCAGCAATTCCGTTCGCCTGATTCCGGAAATAGTTGTTGGAATTCAGAACCCGGCCGTTCCACCAGTATTCTGCGTTGCCGTGGAATGAATTCGTACCCGACTTGGAAACGTAGTTAATATTTGCTCCTGCCAGACCTCCGAACTGTCCGCTATAGCCGTTGGTCACTACGCTGGTTTCCTGCACATCGTTCAGACCCAGGGTTAAATTGGTGGCGCCACTATTATTAATATTGAAATAAGGGTCGTTATCATTGGCCCCATCGTATGTGAAGACATTGGAGTTTGAAGGCAAACCAAAAAACTCATAGTTGCCACCGCCAAACACAGAACCGCCAGTCGTGTTCATGACAACGCCTGGGGCAGTCAACGCTACTGCGCTCAGGTCATTGCCGGGATTGGGCAGCAGGGCAATTTGCTGTGCGCTAAAGTTCGTCTCCAGATTGGCGTCCTCCGTTTGAACGCCAGTGACCACATCTGTTACCTCGACACTTTCACTCTGTGACGAGATAGCAAGTTGCAAGTTAGCCGTTATGCTTGACCCCAGTGTCACGGCGACTTTTTTGACGGTCTTGTTGAATCCGGTGCCGCTCGCGATGATCGAATAGTTCCCTGGCTGTAAAAATACGAAATTGTAGGATCCTTGCGAATTGGTTGTGGTGGAAGTGGAGCTGCCGGTGTCGAGGTTTGTCAACGTTACTACCACACCTGAAAGCACGGCCGCTGTTGGATCTGTAACGACCCCTGCGATATCTCCAGTGGTTGCGGTTTGCGCACCCAAGCTCGCAACCGCACTTACCACAAATAGAACTACGAATGCCATTGAAGCACACAGATTAGTATTCGAGCATGGTCTCTGGTCGCTATCTGTCATACCTTAGCCTCCACTTTTCTGAATGTATTTCGGCCTTCATTTGAAACTCCGGCCGTTTGTTTTTTATTCCCACACTTTCAACGAATGCTTTCCTGGCGCGCACCGTCTCCTGAATCGTTAGTAAGGCGACTAGCGACGAAGGTTAGCCCGCCTTCACTCCTGGCTCCCGTGTAGAGTTGACCAGCCAAGCCACTCCTATACTGAGGGCGTAGAGCGCAACCATCGGGGCGGCGAAAAGGCACATGTTGAGGACGTCGGCAGTAGGCGTAACGATTGCCGCGACAACAAAAATGGCGAGAATGGAATATCGGAGGTTCCGCAACATCCAGCGCGCGGTGATCACTCGCATTAGGGCCAAGAAGAACACGAGAATTGGCATTTCGAAAATCAGTCCTAGACCGAGGATTATGGTCACAAACAGCTTCGTATATTCCCCGATCGTTATCATCGGTTGGAAGCGTTGTCCGTAACCGATTAAGAAATCCAAGGACGCCGGGTACACCATTTTGTAACCAAAGAGACCGCCAGCCATGAACAGAGCAACCGTACTGAGTAAGAACGGCATAACATACCGCTTCTCTTTGCGATACAGTCCGGGAGCGATGAACAGCCAGAACTGATAGAACACAACTGGAGAAGCTACAAATAATCCACCTACAAGCGCTACCTCAAGATAGAGATTGAAGGGTTCAGTTGGGTTTAGGTACACCAATCCGCCGGCGATGCCGTGGTGACGCAGCGCTCCGATAATAGGTTGTTGCATTAAACCGAAAATGCGATCTGCAAAGGACCAGCATGAGATAAACCCGGCAAGTACCCAAAGGACTGAAAAGATAATTCGTTTTCGCAACTCCTCCAGGTGAGCCAGTAGTGACATGGATCTCATGTGTAACGACAGAACGGAAGGAGCCGCGTCAGCCATTGAAAGCCTTTCGTGGTCCGCGAGCGTTCCGAGAGCTATCGTTCCGGATTGCACTGGGAACTGCTTCAACGGGCGATGTCTTTCGCGGCGAGGATGCCGGGGCAGTTTCCTGTTGATCGCCAACTGGCCTGCCGAACCTCAGGCTCCTGGTCGTACTCTCGATGATCCGGGAATGATCCAATCGTGCATTATTGATGAGATCGCGCGAAGACTGTTTTCCAGGCCATGGGAGTTCATCACCCCAGGCAAAACAGAACGCTATAACCAGTATTGCCATCAAGCCTGTAAGTCCGTAAGCCATTAGTTCCACCACTCTTGCTCTCCTTGTATTTCTAGATGGTTCTTGGTGGTCAACCGAAGCAACCTTGGTCAAGAGATTGCCCATGGGCAAGGGCGCATTGGAGTGCGCCCTTGCAGAGGCAGTTTGTTTTAGTTGATGGTGACTGTGACTGCGCTGGAATGACTTAGAGAGCCGGAGGTCCCTGTTACCATTACGGTGGCCTGTCCAGATGTAGGCGTTGTTGGTTTGTTGGAGTTACTGCCACCGCATCCAAGAGTGAACAGTGAGACTCCAAGCAACAAGCCCAGTAGGCTCACACCCACAATGCTTTTCCGGTTGAGCGGCTTGCTTTTGCGCGGGGTGACAACGGTTCCGAGCAGTCCCAAACCTGGCATGAGGGCCAACATGCCGAGCAAGCTGTAGCCCGTAGGGGGCGGGGTCGAGGCTGCGGAGATGGTCAAGGTCGAGGACGAAGTGCCCCCGGGAGAGATGGTTGAAGGGCTTAGAGAACAAGTCAACCCGGTGGGCGCAGAGCAGGCAAGCGTAATCTGATTATTAAACCCTCCGACCGCAGCGGCACTCACCATGAGCGTAGTTGAACCTCCTGGACTGACTGTTGCGCTCATCGTAGAGAGGTTCAGCGAGAATCCGCTTCCAGCTGCAGCCGCGGGCGCCAGACTGGCAAATACCGCGGTTGCACTACCACCGGCTGGGAAATTCGGTTGCCCGGCGCTCCCTCCAGCGGTTATGTAAAGAGTGCCAGCAACACCCGGATCATTATTGGCACCGCCGCCTCCGCCAAATACCAGGTCCCACAAGCCGGGATTCGCCAGCACCTTTCCCGAAGCGTCGGTGAGTTGGCCAATAAATTTCCCCGTCGTGTCGAATGCACTGATGGTGCCATCGCCGAAATTGCCCACGAGGATATCGCCGGCGAACGTTCCGAAGCTGGCCGGAGCCTGCACCACGCCCCAGGGCGCGTTGAGGTTATTCTGGGCGCCGGCGGCGACAAAAGTGCTCACGAAGTTGCCGGTCGTATCGAAGATATCCACCTGCCCAGCGCCCGCGCCGGGAACGGCATCGTGCTTGGGCGTGTCCTGCATCGCGTAGGCGATGTAGATCTGGTTGCCGATGACGTGAATGCCGTGCGGAGCAAAACCTGCTGGAAGGTTTGGATCGGCGAAGCTGCCGCCCAACGAAGTGAGGGCGTAGTTCGAATCGTAGACGTCTACCTTGCCACTGTTGAAATTGGCCGCCAATAGGTTAGTGCCCAGCAGAGCGAGACCTTTGTAAACCGCGCCGCTGGCGGAATTGTCTTTACCGACAATCGCGGTGTTACTGGAACCGTTCCAGTAGACGACGAGGCCGTCCTCGGTGTCGAAGATGAACGAGCCGCCGCTGAAGTACGAACCGCTGGCGTTGGCCACGGTTCCCGTCGGGCAACCAGGGCTGCAATTACCGTTTGGATTGCTTGAGGCCCCCGGTATGGTGACGATCAGCCCAGTGTCTTTGTTACCATTTTGGTCATACAGCGTGGAGACGCCGCTGTTGTTGTCGGCGATCCAGAAATCTTGGCCCGGAAGAACGGAAATCCCCCAGGGGTTCAACAGTTGAGAATCCGTTGTGGCGGCTACGCCGGTAACATTGGAGACCAGGTTGGTCTGGGAATAGCCGGCCTGCTGCGCCCACAACCCTGACGGAACCGTCAACGCCGTGAGTAAACCGAATAACAAGAGTGCTTTTTTCATGTTGTCCTCCTTAACTTGTTCATGATTTGTACGACGTTGCCGAATACCGTTGTTTTCAATGTGAAGCGGTTGTTGCGGAATGAAGGGAGAGTTTGGGTCGATGTACCTCTTATCCCGAAACTCCCCCCACAACCGTATGAATGCTGCTGTGATCCTCGAATCAGTTGGTGCCAGAGGGGGTCATCGTTCCTTGATCCTTCATCTTCGCCAGCGCCAGCAGCGCCCGCGGCAACGCGAAGGTATAGGTGCCTCCTGGTGCGTGAACCTCGGTCAGAAAGTACGTGCCCCCTACATGTTCGAAGCTAACCGTTGGCTTCTCAGCGGCAGTTCCGTCGACAACCATCGGGAGAACAAGCACGCCATGTTCCTAGCTACGGATCGCTATGCCTGAAAATGCGTCGTCAGAGAGACGCCCAACGGTATACGTACCCGCAGGCAGGATCGTGCCTGCAGCGACGAACTCAAACGGAACCTTCACACGAACCCCATCGGTGTCTTGAGCGCGAGCACTTAGGCCCAACCCAAGCAGGCAAGTCAGGGTAAATACAGCTGTCAAATATGATTTCTTCATGATTTCTCCTTATTGAAATAGTGTTGCTTATCGGTGATAACTGCGCACGTGAGACTTTATTCCACACGTTTGTCCTTGAGCACGTTATCAACTGTTTTCACAGCGTATGGGAGTTAGACGCGGCAATTACCGGCGAGATACAGACACGATGTCATTTGATTGTCAACAGATTGTCGGGATCTTGTAAGCACGTGGCGGGAACATCCATCGGAGTGTACAGCGGAGAGTGCTGCGAGGTAGTGTCTGACCAGATCAGCATGAAATCAAACATTGGTGAGGCAACGGTCGACCTCGTTGGTGACTGCCATACGAATCGCCGCATGTGTCTCGGGCTCAGCAATATTGATCGAGCGTGTCCGATCCATCGCGTTCCGCAAGCAGTCGGCAAAAAGACCGAGAATCCGTCCTGTCCGTCTGCCTGAAGGGAATAACGGCGCTCGCGCCAAGTGTGTCTGCCTGCTGAAATACCTGGTCAGGCCTTCGCGAAGCTGCAGCCGGGCTCGCCATAGCCGCGCTTTCACTGCAGCCTCACTCACGCTTAGCGCTTCTGCTGTCTGATCGATGGTGAGGCCCTCAATATCCCGTAGCACAAAGACTGTCCGCAAGATCGGGCTCAGCTCCTCCAGGCACTTGATTAGGATGTCTCGTAGCTCAGACGCCCAGTAGAGCTGTTCCGGATTGGGAGCCCAGTCGGCGACCTCGGTGGGAAGTATGTCACTGTCGGCCTGAAAATCATCATCCAGAGAGGCCTCTTTTGCGCTGCGTTGCTTACGCAGCTTCATCAGCGACTGATTCAGGGTGATGCGAATCAGCCAGGTTGAGAATTTGGAATCCTCGCGGAATGTAGCCAGGTTCTGGTAAGCCTTCAAGAAGGCCTCCTGAACTGCGTCCTGGGAATCCTCCCTGTTATGCGTGACGCTTTGAGCAATTCGGAGAAGTTTGCGATCATAGCGCTTTACGAGTTGCTCGAAAGCGGTGATGTCCCCATTCCTGGTGGCGTGGACAAGATCCAAGTCATCGTTTGCCACTTCCCTTGCCGCGAGTTGTGCCGAGTCTATAGTCATATTCGCTCACTTGACGGCAACCTGTTGTTTCCCAGGGTCGCCGCCCCACGCCCTCCTTAGAAATCTGCGCTCACTGCACCACGACTGTGCCGGTCATTTTCGGATGAATCGTGCAATAGTAGGGATAGGTTCCAGCCTTAGTGAACGTGTAGGAAAATTTCTCATCCGTATCCAGCACCTTGGATTTGAACACTCCGTCTGTGCTGACGGATGTATGGGGAATGTCATCACTGTTCGTCCAGGTAACTGTAGTTCCGACAGGTACGGTGAGCGTTTGCGGCCCAAAAACAAAATTATCAATTTTCACCGCCGCGTTTGCTGCGGAGGGTTGGTCAGCTGCCTTGACGCTCGGCGAGGCCGCGAACAGCAGCAGCGCAATCATTACTGGCATCGCCAAACTTGCAATCCACAGTTTGTTCCTCTTCATGGTTCCTGTCTCCTTTCAGTTTCAGCTCTGGTTGATCGATTTTTTGGCTTTGGATCGGATCCTTGGCGATCCGCCCAATGGTTGAGTTAATTGCCGCTTCCACTCCCCGAAGCCGAAGTGCCCGAGTCTGCAAGTGGTGAATCGACGACTGCGAGGCTGCGGCCGCTGACCACGTAGTTCACAGCGGTGATACCCAACACCCGCTGCAGCTGGTCGGCGGGCACTTTCATGGGTCCGGCTGAGGGAGCAGTTCCTGGCGCGGGTTGAGGGAAGGCGGTCGACATCGCGGTGTGGAACGAAACCTTGCCCTCCACCTTCTGCATGATCTGGTGAATATGGCCGTTCAATACGGTCACGGAACCGAAACGCTTGACGTACGACAGGGCTTGCTCGCTATCGTCGGTTCCCCATCCCCAGTCTGGATAGATCGTCCACAATGGAATGTGGGCAAAAAGCACAATCGGAGTGCTGGCAGAGCGGCCCTTGAGATCTTCTTCGAGCCACTCCAGCTGTTCGTGACCGAGCGATCCCATGCCGCCAGCTTTCAGATTGGCAACATTCACGAGACCGACGAAATGCACGCCTTTGTGATCGAAGCTCGACCACCCCGTTCCCTTGGTACCCTTGCCGTAGCGCTGGAGATATTGCTCACCGTTGTCGGTCAGCATGTCGTGCTCGCCCGGCACAAAGAAGATCTGTTTCGCGGACGCTCCTTTTAATACCTGGTCGAGCGTGTCGAATTCACTGGGCTTCGAGAGTTGGCTCAGATCACCGGTGTGAATGATGAAATCCGGTTTCTGGGGCATGGCGTTGATCTTGTTGATTGCCGTCTGCAAAGTGGCGGTGACGTCCGGGTTGGCCGGCTTGTTGAAGCCGATGTGGCTGTCGCTGATCTGTACGAAGGTGAAATCTGCGCCTTTATCGGCGTGCTTCCCGTAGCCCTTGGCGAAAGCCCTCGACACTGGAACGCCTCCGGCCATGGTCCAGACAAGTCCTGTACCGGCCCATGCCATGCACTTCAGGAACCCACGACGATCGACGCCGTCGTTGTTGAGGTCTTGCAACTTCTGATCGATGAGATCTTTGTTTTTGCCTGTCATTTCGCCTCCGGTGTTTTTGTAGCGTTCACAGTTGATAACTGGGGTAAGTCCGTTTTATTCCCACTCGCCAGAACTCAAGAAACTGCCGAGGAGTGGAGTGAAGCCGTGAAAGGCGGAGCGTGCTTACCCCCCGGCCCTCTTAGCTCCTTAGTAGGAAACGAAACTTGCAATTAAAGTGTGAGGTCTGCTTTTGTTCCTACTGACAAGACGGGGTCCGGGCATCTTTTCTCGGCGCGCACCTCTGACAGGTTCACGTTGTGCGCGAGAACGCTCAGCAACGAGCGTTCAGAAGCGTTCTCCTGTTCCTCGAACCTACGGTCTGCACCTTGTTCCAGAAACAAATCGTGAGCCGATTGTCGGCCCGGCGGTCAGCCACCACGGCGGCGGAGCGAAGAGAGCTTCTTTCTACCCCGCAAGCCCTTGGTGGCTGGTGCCAGGCTTCTTTCGAGCGCTTTGACTCGGGTCATTGGATCGAATCGCGAATCGCCATCAGGTTAGTTGACGTGAAACGACTGCGTACTTGTCGCCGTTCCGCCCAAGTTCGTGACTTTTATAGCCCCAGTTACAGCACCGTCAGGAACAGTTGCGGAGATGAACTGGGTGTTGAGAACCTGGAACGAGGCGCTGACTCCGTTGAAACTGACTCCCGTGGTTCCAATGAAGTTGGTGCCATTGATCAACACGGTCGAGCCTATATTGCCGCTAGTCGAGTTAAGCAGAGTAATAGCAGGTGCTGGTGCGGGCAGGCCCGCATCCAGGGTCCAGACCGTACCGTCGGCGAACTGGTTGCCTCCACCGGAGATCGTGCCACCCAGTTCGGTCGTGCCCACGAAACTGCCATCGGCGGCCTGAATTACGCCAACCTCAGGCGAGATACCGTTGACGCCGTCGAAAGCAAAGGTCTGGAGCACCGCTCCATTCTGCGGGTTGATCGAGAAGACGCTGCCCATCGGAGCGGTCGAGTCCGTAAAGTTGGTGTCCCAAAGGTTGCCGTCAGAAGCCAGGAAGAGCGAAGGAATGGTGGTCGTTCCTACCAGCGAGGTGAATGGCGCAAAGGCCACAAATCCGGTGCCCTCGGTGCTGACTTCAAAAAAGTTGATGTCGCCCGCTGCGCGCCCTGCAATGGATTCGAAGGCTCCATAGAGATTGCCGTTGGCGCCCTGGGTCAGTCCACTAATGCCGGTATCAAACAAAGCCGACTTGAACTGAACCGTGAATTGGCCCGCCAGCGTGAACTGGAAGATATCCTCATTGAAGCTTTTGATATCGAGTCCCTGCGAGACACCATAGAAGTTGCCATTGGCTGCCTGAATCATCCCGAATGGTTGAAGACTCCCGAATAGTTGAAGACCATTCGCACCGGCGATCAGTCGATGGAGAACGGTAAAAGCGCCGGTGGTCGGCTCGAAACGGAAGATCGTGCCGCAGCCGGAGCTTGGGCACAGGCCGGCAGATGATCCGCCATTCTGTGTGGTCCCGTAAAGGTTGCCGTCCTGTCCCAGCAAGAGGCCATTGGGAATGCTGCCGTCGGCGCAGTTTGCGGACGAGCAGAAGTTGTGGAGAACCTTGAAACCGGTGCCGGTTTTTCGAATCCGGAAGAGCACACCGTCATTTTGTTTGCCGCCGTTAAAGGTTGTGCCGTAGAGGAATCCATCGTTGGCCTCCACAAAACCATCTGCGGGGTTGTTGCCGTTCGGGAACCCGCCGCTACTCTGGGTAAAGGTAAACAGTCGGGTAAATTCTCCGGCAGGGGTCAGCTTGAAAAGTGTGCCGCCCTGTGGGTCGGAGACGCCCTCATCGGTAACCTGCGCCGCGCCATAAAAATTTCCGTCTGAGCCTTGAATGATGATATCGGGACGCGCGCCTTGTGGACACGTGTCGCTTTGGGTGCTTCTGGTACAGGTGAAAGCAAACAGCTGATTGATCGTTTGTGCGCGGGCGGTCACCGCCGCCAGCGACAAGCCGACAACTAAGGCCATAGCCGATCTAATACCATTGCCATTAAACAGAACCTTCCTCGAGTTCATTACATTATCCTTTTCTTATTAGATTTGGTGACCGCTGATGTAACTAGACGCGAACGATCTTATTCCTGTTCTGACGCTGCCTTAATGCGAGGCTCAACAAGACTAGTTGCCGGCCGTCGTGTGAACCGCCAAGGTACCCATGCCGCCGTTAGCGCCCTCATCTTCGTTTCCAAAGATCCAGATGTTCCCGGGCGACGGGACAACGCCGGCAAAGAGCAGATCATCAAGGAAAGTGCCCTTGGTGGGATTGGGGCTGGGTGCGACTGTCCAACTGGCTCCGTCGTAATGCAGCAGTAGGGTCATCTGATGTCCAGAGCCGTCGGCGGCGATGTAGGAACCGAACGCCCAGATATCGGTGGGCGAATTGGCAGTCAATCCAAGCAAACGGTTCGATTGATTGACACTGTGCGGTCCAACATTGGGGCTGGGCACAACCGTCCAACTCGTACCGTCAAAGTGCTCGATCAACGTCAGCGTGGCAGACTGCTGCGGAGGCGCGTGCGGCGTCGAGAAGCCCACCGCCCACACATCGTTCGGGGCTAGCGCCAGCACGGCGTTCAACTCGTTTGCACCCTGGCCTACGTGTGGAGTTGCGGCACTGACCCAGTCCGTGCCATTCCAGTGGATCGCAAGGGGTTCATTGCTACCCGCACTGAGAGGAGCAACCCAGCCCACCGCCCAGGCGTCATTGATGGCGTCGGCCGAGACGCCGGTCAAGGCCTCAAAAGCGTTCGTGTTTATAAGTGTCGGTCTCCATGCCGCGCCGTTCCAATGCTCGAAAAGGTTGAAGCTCAAGGCTTGGCCATTGGAAAGGTCTTGCACCAGATTGCCGACCGCCCAAATGTCATTCGCCGAGGTCGAAGTCATGGCAAAAAGGTCCGCCTGAGAGTTTTGCGGGAACTTAGGGTTCGGGAACAGGCTCCACTTGGTTCCGTTCCATTGTTCGATGATCTGCCCGGGGTTGGCCCCGAGAGTTATGTTCCCCACTGCCCAGGCTTGCGTCGGTGAAATATCGACGACTGCTTGCAGGTCCGCGGTAAGTTTCCCATTAATCAACGGCGCCGGAAAAGCGGTCCACTCGGCGCCGTCGAAGTGGATGGTTGAATTTCCTACTGCCCAAATGTCGTTCGCTGAAGATGCCGATGCGGCAAAAAGGGAGCTGTTGAACTTGTTCTCGTTCGGGGTTGGGACTACGTGAAAAATCGAGCCTCCTCCGGTTTGTGCGTTCGCCGGCGGGCCTTGCAACATGGCTGTCGCTAATCCTAAAAATATAACTGCGCTAAGCGTAAGTTTCACAATTCCTCCCAAAATATTGTTTTGGATTTGTCGGTCTTCAACCTTCTCGCTTCATAACCTGCGTAAGTCGCTTTTATTCCCGGCAAGATCGAAGATCGATGTCGCGAGAGAGAATGCAGGCAGCGAAGTGATCGAAAGAATCCTTCACCGAACCTGCATTCCTCTCTCTGTAAATGCCGATTCGGCTAGTTCCCCAAGTATCGCGCCACTGTTAAAGTGGTGATTCCAGTCTCGAAGCTCTCCTGATTGCCGACCACGACGATTTTTCCGTCTGTTTGTATCAGCACTCCGGAGATGCCAAAGGTTGTGGCCACTGATCCGTCAGTGGCGAATGCAGTGTCCAGTACGCCGTTGGAATCGAATCGCGCCAGACCACTGCCGCCGCCGACCACGAATTGCCCATTCGATTGGAGAGCGATTGCGGCTGGCTGGTTCTGCTTCGCTCCGCCGAAGGTAAACTTCGTGGAAGTGAAAGTAGGATCTAGAACTGCTGTTTCGCTGAAACGAAACAGTTCGCCGGCAGTCCTCTGGAATCCGTCACCCACAGTTGTAGCTTGAACAAAGTCGCCATTGGGCTGGAAAACAATCGCCTGGGAGGATGGTGACGACGGGTTGGATGCCACTAGTGTTTCGGGCGTTACGGTCGACTGCAACACTCCCGTCGAGCTGAACTCTTCGGAGCCCGCGCCGCTAACGCCCAAATAAGAACCGTCGGAGAGCTGCGCCAATGCTGTGGGAACGACAGGAGTGGGCTCCTCCACAATTCCTCCCGTACCAAATGTCGAATCGAGACTGCCGTTGGAGTTATACCGAACCAGAACCGTTGGAGACGGAACGTGCCTGATACCCGATCCCGCACCCCCAGCCACCAGTATCTGGCCGTTAGGCTGCACCAGGAGCGCAAATACAGTAGGAAAAACTCCCGTGGGGATGATCGTGACCAATCCATCCTGGCCAAAAGTCGTGTCCAGTTGGCCAGTGGGCAAGAACCGCGCTAGCGCGAATTCGGTGGCCGCCGTGGTTCCAGTGGTTGTTCCTGCTACTACGATGTCGCCGTTGGACTGCACCGCGGCCGCAACCGGCATACTGTCGCCGTTGGCGAAGAACGTGGCGGTCGCCTTGCTCAGCAGTTTCCCGCTGGATGTGTATCGGAGCAAAGCAAAGGATTCAATGCCGGGAAAACCGGTCTTGTTGAACCCGGTGACGACCGCGATGTTGCCGTTGGCTTGCTCGAAAGCGGTTAAGGTCGTGGCAGTGAGGCCCAGATTTGCGGTTACTGTCCCGCCGTTGCCGAAGGTTGGGTCCAAAGTGCCGGCCTGACCTTGTGCGAAGTTAGCACTCAATGCCAGGCCAAGTGCTAATAGTCCGATGATCGTATGAAATGTAGCTTTCTTCATTGCTTTTCCTTGGTTTTGATTTTTGGTTCAGAGCAGCCGTTCCACCGAGATTGTGCTTCCCGGCTGGGATCCGAATGTCTCTCAGCGTTAATAACTGGGAGGCAATCGATTTATTCCAGCATATTTGCAATAAGTGGTTACTTGTCAGCAACTTGTCTACGAATTGTCTAGGAGAAGTAAAAGTTACTCAGGCTCTTAGTGAAGGGTTTACTTTGCCAACCACCAGGCGAGCGCCAGCCACAGCGGCATCACCGTCAGTAGTCCATTCCTGATTCCATGCACCAATGCTCGAACATCGGAACACAATATTTGACGACCCCGGTCTTCCCAGGCTCGCCTTCGCGAAAGGAATTCCAGGAGCTCGACCTCGCCGGTGCGTATCGGGGATGTGACTTCTGTATCTACCGTCATCGATGACTCTTTGCTGTTAGCCCAATCCGTTGCGCTGTCTTTGTATCTATATCCTCAGCAAGATTTCGTCGGAGCAGCCTTTAGCCGGGGAGATTCACACCGCTCAAAAAGCCGCCCAAGTGTCCCGTCAAAGCAACGAGGCCGACTGCCGCAAGTTCGACGGCCAGACGGTAGCTTGGAAGGTATACAGTGCGTCTTCGGGCGCGGAAATGCACCCACCACACCAGCCAGATCATCACCGTCGATACACACCCCAGAACGAGGTGCAGTAATAGGATGCCCTTCAGTTTCTGTCCCTCGAGCTGGAAGTGCCACGCGAGTAGTCCGGTGATGAGGACCGGAGCCGTTGAAATCGCCGCGGCGAGCAGGTTGTAATAGGCGGCGTCCGCCAAGCCACGGCGCTTCGTCCACGCTGCGATAAGGTCGAACGCCACTGCCGCAAGAAAAAGAGCGATCGGAAAGTGGATCAGCACTACGTGCTGTGCGTGCTTCGCCAAGATCGCGGTTTTAAGATCGAAAGGATTTATCATTGCCTCGCCCTTCTTAAGTTTTCTCCTGGGCTTCACCATTGATAACCAGCTTGTTAGCTTTTTATTCCGCTAGGAATGCATAATTACCGAACCGAGTCAGAATTGACTCCTCCCAATGGAATACTGTCAGTAGGTTTTTAGTTTCTTAACGGGCCAAACGATTCGCAACTTTGGGAAGAGCGTTGCAACAACAGAACGCAGCCGGTCGATAAGGGATTACCGATAAAGCTTGTAACCTTGGTGCCGCCGGCGCATCTCATTTGCGCGACTCGGGTGAGCCGGCGCACATTCAGCAATAACACAAGGAGAATTCATGAAGAAAATGATCGGCAGTTTGATGGCAATGTGTCTTCTGGCAGTATCGCTTTCGGCTTTCGCACAGTCGGGCGATGCCATGAAGCAGGACAGTATGAAACAGGACGACAGTATGAAGCAGGGCGACAGCATGAAGAAAGACGACACGAAGAAGGACAAGAAGTCCAAGAAAAAGGCGAAGAAGGACGACATGAAGAAAGACGACAGCATGAAGAAGGACGACATGAAGAAAGACGACAACATGAAGAAAGACGACAACATGAAGCACGACGACAGCATGAAGCAGAATTAGCACTTGCCTGCGTTAAGTTCGAGTTCAGGGTAGCTGGTGCAAGCAAATATCACTGACTACCTTGAGACTCCACCCTCAGCTTCAGTTCAGAACACCCTGTGCCGGCTGCTTATGCACTGGCCTTCTTCAGCGAAGCCCTTCCCCGGCCCGGATTGTCTACTTCTCCGGTGCGAGCGGCAGCTGAACTCCAGCGGCACTTCGAACATTCTTTCGTCGCCCTATAGACTGAAGCACATTGCGCACGCTCTCAAGCACAGATGGACAGTGGCCGACGAAAGTGTCAGTTCTCCTCCGCTCAAGCAATCTGCGAGCTATGTAACTTTTTATCGCGCGACTACTCTCATGCACAACGCGGCGCCTGAACCATTGGGCACAGGACTGTGTGTGTTCGGTTGCTCTATTGGTCAGGCGGCATGCGACTAAAACCATCGGAGTTAAATTAATGCGCAGAGTACTTTGCCAACTATTCATGGCTGGACTAGCTATTGGTCTGGCTTCGCCCGGGCTCAGCAACGCACAAACTGGAAATTCAGACACCGCAGGCGCAGTGTTTGTTATGACCAACGCCGTCGACAAGAACGAAGTGATCGCCTACCGTCGCGCGACGGACGGCACGCTACAGGAAACCGAAAGATTCGCGACGGGCGGACGGGGCAGCGGGGGTAACAACGATCCCTTGGAATCTCAAGGGTCGTTAATACTCAGCCAGGATCACACGCTGCTGTTCGCAGTGAATGGCGGCAGCGGCAGTGTGTCTGTGTTTAGCGTTCACGGCTCACAACTATCGCTGGTGGACAAAGTGATCTCCGGCGGCAGCGAGCCCAATGCAGTCGCGCAGCGCGGCAATCTTGTGTACGTCAGCAACGTAGGCGGCAGCAGCAGCGTGGTTGGTTTCCGCTTGGATCATGGTAACCTTACGCAAATCCCCAACTCCACACGCTTTCTTTCCACGAATAATTCGGGTGCCGGAGGTTTGGCGTTCAGCCCAGACGGCAGGTTCCTGGTGGTGGTTGAGCGTTTGACTAATGACATTGACGTGTTCAGTGTCCAAGGTGATAGCACTTTGTCTCCGATCGTGGTGAACCCGAGTGCAGGCCCTGGCGCATTCTCAGTGAGTTTCGCTCCGAACGGGGCGGCTCTGGTCTCCGAGACCGGTCCTTCTGGAGTGCCCAACGGCTCGGCCATTTCATCCTACGAAATCGGCACCAACGGTACGCTAACTCCCATCAGCACCAGTGTTCCGACGCTGGGAGCCGCGAACTGCTGGAATGTGGTCACCCCTGACGGTAGCTTCGTTTATGCCTCCAACGCCAGCTCATCCAACATCTCTGGGTTCGCCATCGCGAACACTGGGGCATTGACGGCATTGTCAGGAACGATTGTCGGAATCAACCCCGAGGGATCCACCAACCTCGATATCGCGGTCAGCTCCGATGGCAAGTTCATCTACACCTTGAACTCAGTGGCTGGTGCCATCGGCATTTTTGCCGTCCAAAAAGATGGGACGCTACTGAATGTTGGGTCCGCTAGCGGTATCTCTCCGCTCAGCGGCTTCAACGGAATCGCGGCGTTCTAACATTTTCCTGTGAGTTGCGATTTCGCCATCGCAACTCACAGGGACGTTCACAAATTGAAAGCAATCTTCGAACTGCACATTTCTACTGATACTTCTTAACCTTGGCATTCGCTTGTTCCTCTGACAAAACTGGAAGAAAAGGCATCACAACACGCCGCAAGCGGAATGACAATCTCCCCGTTCAGAAACGCGGCTCTCACAATCCCAAGACCAATCTCACGGTCGGCGTGGATGGATAATAGACGAATCTCGGGACGCTCTTAGAAGCGGTCCTCTTTTTAATATGAAACGATGCGAATTGTAACTTTCCCCCGCCAGTCGGAGTCCGATGCTTCATGCGAACGATTTTTCGCGTTGGCAATTAACGTCTGAGGAGAAGACTTTGAAGCGAGATCGAATGTTGAGTGTTAGGTTTTCGCGCGAAATGCGATCGAGCATGTCGAAACTGTGGATTGCGCTAGTGGCGTTAATGGTTGCGCTGGTGGCGACTGGCGCGTATGCCGACGCCTGCCACTCCAAATCCAACTTCAAGACAATTTACAACTTCGGCGACCATACCGGGGACCCGCTGAGTCCCCAGGCTGTTGGCGTCATAGCGCAAGGGCGAGACGGCAACCTTTGGAGCACGACGCTATTTGGAGGGAAGAATAACATGGGGACGGCGTTCAAGCTTACGCCTGAAGGGAAGCTGACCGTCGTCTACAATTTCACCAGCGCCACCGGCCAGCCTTCCAGCGGACTGACGCTGGGCACTAACGGTAACTTCTACGGGGCAACCTTCAACGGCGGAACGGGAACCGCCTGCATCGGCGGCTGCGGGACCTTGTTCCAACTTACGCCTTCGGGAAAGCTGACGATTCTGTGGAACTTCGAAGGGGGCAACGACGGCCAATCCCCCTACTCCGGGCCCATCGAAGGTACGGATGGAAACTTTTATGGGACAACATACCAAGGGGGCACGGGCCCATTTGGGACGATATACCAACTCACGCCCTCGGGTAAGCTGACGACTATCTATCAGTTCGACGCGATCCATGGCGCCTTTCCGATTGGTCCTTTGGTTCAGGCCACTGATGGGAACCTATACGGAACGACGGCCGGATTCGGTTTCAACTACGGTACGATCTTCAAAATAGAGCCGTCGGGAGACTTTGCAGTTACGCTGCTTCACACCTTTGACGTTTTCAATGGCGCCTACCCCTATGCTGGATTAATTCAGAGCGGCGACGCCAAGCTCTACGGAACTACCACCGGCGCCAGTCTCTTCGGAGACGTGTTTGACATCACCACAGAAGGATCGTTCGCGGAACTCCACGCTCTTAATGGGAGCACTGACGGGGCCATCGCTAACGCTGGGCTAGTTCAAGCAAGCGACGGCGATTTTTACGGCGCGGCGCAGCAAGGAGGAAACGGCTTCGGGACCTTCTTCCGGATCACCTCGAAGGGTACGTTCACCGTATGCGAGGATTTTAACGCCCCTGATGGCGCGGAGCCGTTGGTGACGCCGATCCAGCACACGAACGGCATCCTGTACGGAGACACGTCGCTGGGCGGCGACATCAACAATACGGGGGTTTTTTACGCCCTGAATCTCGGTCTTAAACCGTTTGTGAGCTTGGTGTCTGTGTCGGCGAAAGTCGGTGCGACTGTCGAAATTCTCGGGCAGGGATTCACGGGAACAACGACCGTCTCATTTAACGGGACCGCTGCGACCAACTTCACTGTCCTGTCAGACACCTATATGACCGCCGTAGTGCCCGCGGGGGCGACAACAGGCCTCGTGACCGTGGCCACGCCGAAGACCACACTGAAGAGCAACAAGAAGTTTAGAGTGGCTGAGTAACTCGATTCGCGATACAGGGCACTTGACTTCAAGGAGTGTGAAATGGGTAACGTTAACTTGATTGGCCCGGTGACCTTCAGAAAGCCCGGCGTGCCGCCGCCGTGACTCACGTCGTATCCGCTTTCGGCGGGTTACGGTGATCCTTCTTCGTCAGGCGGCGGGTCCACCGGATCCCGTCATTTAGAACAGGATGCGTACATCATCGCCCTGCTGCTTGAAGTCGTAGGCGGCGGGAAAAGCATTGGATACGTGGCCCAGAGATTCCTCGGCGCCCTTTTGGGGTCGGAGAAAACTAACCACCATACAAACTGACAGTGTCGACGTACATGGTGTCTTTTTCACCCTTCACCGGCCTGCATTTCATCTTAGCTTTCTTACCAGCGAAGCCCTTCACCTTGTCCTGGTTCGCGATCCTGAAAACCCTGCCTTGATCGTCAAGCATGACAACATCTCCGCTTTTGTCTGCACAGTTCTGATCGCAGGCCGCATGGCCCGAAGTCTGTGCAACACACTTGTTGTTACAGAGCCACCCCGTCATTTCGGTCGATTTGCCCATGTCCTCGGCAAACAGCGAGATTCCCAGCCCCAAAACAGCCACTAGCAAGCAAGCGATTCGTTTCATTGTGCCTCCTCAATGAGAACTCCATCGGGCCCAGATCTGAGAACCCGGAGAACTTACTCCGGCGATGGCTCTCGGATTCGGACTCATCGTGTACAACCGGCGACACACGGTTTTATTCCAAGGAATCTTTGTGGGCTATGGGAATAAAATGCTTCCTCGCTGGTTTACCCTTGTGTGCATGTCGGAGAGAACGTGCCATCGGAGTCTTTCGAGCAGCTAGCCATGCCTCACTTCGAGCGGCTCTATAACTTAGCTTGCTGGCTGACGCATGACCGGCAAGAGGCCGAGGATCTGGTGCAAGAGACCTACGCCAAGGCGCTTAAGGGGTTTTCGTCGTTCCAACCGGGCACAAACTTTCGAGCCTGGATCTACAGGATTCTGCGGAATGCATTCCTGACCTCCCGTACCGGGCTTAAGGCGACCGCCACGGTGCCGCTCAATCTTGAAAATGAAGAGGAAGCATTGCCGGTAGTCAATGAGACGCCAGAAAGCATTCTGTTGCAGCGTTCGAATGGGCAACTCGTGCAGCAAGCCCTGGAGCAACTGCCAGTCGCCTACCGCGAGATTCTGCTGCTATGCGAGGTCGAGGAAATGTCATACCAGGAAATCTCCGACGCCCTCGTCATTCCGATGGGGACGGTCATGTCGCGTCTATCCCGTGCCAGGAAAGCACTACGCGGTGGCCTACAGCAACAGTTTGCAAAAGGATGAAACCAAATGGTGAACCATGGTTTGTGAATCTTGGAAAACAAAACTCGATACCTACCTTGACGGCGAGGTTCCAGAAGAGGAGATGCGCAGCTTCGACGCCCATGTGCGCAGCTGCCCCTCGTGCTCGGCGGACGCCCTTGCGCGCGTACAGATGAAGCGCGCGATTCAAGCCGCTGGAAAACGTTACACTCCCAGTGCTGAGTTCAGGAAGAGGATGCAGCAGAAGATTGCTGCAAAACCGCGACGCAGTTTTGGTCCGGGATGGACATTTGCCGCGGCGGCAGCAGCCGCCATTATCGTGGTCGGTATGTTGACTTCAGGATATCTGGGAACTCGATCCGGCAGAGATCAGGTTTTCAGCGAGATCGCAGATTTGCACGTGGGGGCGCTAGCCAGCTCATCTCCGGTGGATGTGATCTCCACCGATCGCCATACGGTGAAGCCCTGGTTCCAGGGAAAAATTCCCTTCGCGTTCAATTTGCCCGAACTGCAGAATAGCGAGTTTGCTCTCCTCGGCGGGCGGATGACCTATCTTGAGCAAACGCCGGGTGCGCATCTTATTTACGACGTGCGCAAACACCACATTTCCGTGTTCGTGTTCCAGGAACGCTCACTGCCGGCCCGGCTGGACGAAAATCCTATCTCGCCGAAGAGGCAGCCGTTCAATATGGAAACTTGGAGTCAAGGAGGCCTTCGCTATTTCGTAATCGGAGACGCCAGTGCTGCGGACATCGATAGTCTTGCGAAGTTATTTAGAGCGGCTTCATAGATTTGGCGTCTGGAATCGTCGCTCTCGATTCAATTCATCCTCAGCATTTGGCCGGCGAGGCCGGGAACTCAGAGACTGGCGAATGGCTTTCCTCGCTCTAGCCAGACGTGACATCACGGTTCCTATCGGGATCGACAATATTTCCGCGATTTCCTGGTATGACATTTCCTCCACCTCACAAAGAAGGAGAGTCTCCCGATAATGCACCGGCAGGTCGCCGATGGCGCGCCGCACCAGTTGGGAATTAAAGCGATTCATTAGGATCGTTTCGGGAGTTTCCGTATCAACTGCCAGTTCAGGTCCGTCCTCCTCCGAGTCCATCGTAACGGTCATGCGGCGCTCGAGTTTTGAACGCGAGCTTAGAAAGTTGTTCCTCAGGATTTGATACATCCATGCTTGGAAATTGGAGCCAGGCTGAAACGATGCGAAACTGCGTAAAGCCTTGAGATAGGTCTCTTGTACAAGATCTTGGGCATCGTTCGAATCGCGTGCCAGCCAGCGCGCGAAGTTATAAAGGGCATCGAAAAGGGGCATAGCCAGCTCTTCGAAGCCTGCCAATGGTTGATCGTCATGTGAGGACGGAACCCCAAATCGGTCCATCCCTTGTGAGGCAAATCCAATACGCTTCATTGCCTTCTCCAGAATTAGCGCGAATGAATCGGTTCGAACCCCAGGTTGCAGCCCACTTTGGTGCATGAGTCTTCTAACGTCAATTAACTGCGGACGTTTTCCACATATCCAACGCATTGCCTGTTAAGTCATTGATAGCGAATGAGGTTAATTCTGCAGATATCCTGAGTTGGGGAGTTTCCCCGACCGAAGTGCTAGACTTCTGTGCGAACCAAAAGCACATGGAATCCCTTCAGCCCAACTCCGTCGTGCGATTCGGAACCTTCGAGGTTTCACTCCAGTCGGGGGAAGTGCGCAAGGCGGGTTTGAGAATCAGGGTGCAGCAGCAGCCGATGAAGCTGCTGGAGATTCTGCTGGAGCATCCGGGGGAAGTCGTCAGCCGTGAGGAATTGCGCGGCCGAGTCTGGCCGAGCGAAAGTTTTGGTGATTTCGATCAGGCTCTCAATATCGCCATCGGGAAACTGCGGAGTGCCTTGGGGGACTCGGCTGAAAATCCTCGATTCATCGAGACTCTTCCGAAACGCGGCTATCGTTTTATCGCGGACGTGTCAGTCCTCGACACCGATGCGCGATTACGAAGGCCAGGATCTGTAGCTACCGGTCCGACGGCTACAGAGTCTGGGCAGACGCCGCAAGGGTCGGGGTTGGCGGTTGCACCCAAGCGCCAGCCGTGGCCGACGCGTGTGATCGTCGTCGCCTTGGCGCTCGTCCTGAGTTTGCTGATTTTCTTCGCTTGGCGATTTCGCTCGCCAGCCCCGGCTCCCACGGGCATCCGATCCATAGCGGTGCTTCCGCTGGAGAACCTATCCGGCGACGCTTCCCAGAATTACTTCGCTGACGGCATGACCGATGAGTTGATCACTGACTTGGCCCAGATCAGCGCTTTACGCGTGATCTCCCGAACCTCCGTAATGACTTACAAAGGAGCGCGCAAGCCTCTGCCGCAGATCGCTCGAGAACTGAACGTTGATGCCGTGGTAGAAGGCAGCGTACTCCGCTCGGGCGACCAGGTGCGCATCACGGCACAGTTGATCGAGGCCTCTACAGACAAGCACTTATGGTCTCAGAGTTATGAGGGTGAGTTGCGGGACACTCTGGCTCTCCAAAATAGGGTGGCTAGCGCCATTGCAGATCAAATTCGAATCAACTTGACTCCGCAGGAACAAGCTGCGCTGAAAAACGTAAAAGTTGTTACCCCGGAAGCTTACGAGTCTTATCTCAAAGGGCGCTACTTTTGGAACAAGCGAACGGCGGATGGCTTGAAAGCTGCGCTGGCCTATTTCAACCAGGCGATTGAAGAGGATCCGACATACGCCCAAGCTTATTCTGGCTTAGCCGACACTTATGCGTTGTTGGGAGACTGGCAGTATGCAGCGATGACTCCCACGGAAGCGTTCCCCAAAGCGAAGGCAGCGGCGATCAAAGCTCTGGAATTGGACAGCAAGCTGGGCGAAGCCCACAACTCGCTTGCATTTGTCCTGGACGGCTACGACTGGGATTTTGAGTCTGCCGAGAAGGAATTTCAGCGGGCCATCGAACTGAATCCGGGCTACGCTACGGCTCACCATTGGTATGCCTGGCACTTGAGTTTATTGGGCCGGTTTGACGATGCGATTGCGGAAATGAGAAAAGCAGAAAATCTTGATCCGCTATCTCTTATCATTAACGCCGACTTGGCAGAGCTCCTCGTGCTGGCGCACTCCTACGACGATTCCATACGACAGAGCCGCAAAACGATCGAAATGGATCCTAATTTTGCTCTCGCCCATAATCAGCTCGCTCAGGCGTACCTGCAAAAACACATGTACGATGAAGCCGTCGCAGAACTCCAAGAAGCGGTGAAGCTTTCTGGGGATAGCCCGACATGCCTAGCCAATCTCGCTCGTGCCTATGTCGCGTCCGGCAAGAGAAGCGAAGCGGTAAAGCTACTCGGCGATCTGAAGAAGCGCTCGAACCCTGGTCATTCGAATGCTGCGGAGATTGCCATGATCTACGCATCTCTCGGAGACAAGGATCAAGCCATGACTTGGCTCGGAAAAGGCTTCGAAGAGCGGTTTAACCCGGGCGTTCTGCTCCGGCCGGGCTTCGATCCCCTCCGCTCCGACCCGCGCTTCCAAAACCTTTTGCGCCGCATTGGCTTGCCTGCTTGAGACAATCTGCATGCCTTGTGCGGTTACCAAGGCTTCTGGTTCGACCGGTTCAACTGCCCGGGACTACGTTTCAACGGCTACGCTGGGGTTGTTCGGGAATTCTCGTATTAGGTTTGTCACCCATGGGTTGTTTAGGGTTATCTGTCTTTCTTTGCGCGAGTGCTGTCTGAGAAGAGATCGGCTTATTAATTCGGGTTGTCGCCAGTTGAGGCAGTCGAGGCCGATCAGAGTTCCTTCGGAGGCGGGCTTCCCGGAGCGGAAGGTGGCGTTCTCGCGCCCCGGCGTCCAGCATCCGCAACGGCGGTTCCACAGCGACGTAGTTGTCAGGCCCACAGGCAATGAAGGCGCGATTACCATCCCGATCCATTAGAATGCCTGCTGCTCCGTGGCCAATTTTCACCCGCTTGAATTCCTTGCGCGACGCTGTATCGTAGATCACTAGATCGCCATCGCCCAGACTTGTAATCAGTACACGCTTTCCAACAGGGGTGAACTTCAGCCGGTTTGCACCGAACGTCTTCGCGTCCAGCGAATTCTCTTCCGTCGCCACATCCGTCCCGTGATCGAGAGAATCCCCGGAATCAAGAGCAGCAAAGAAGCGCCGATCGGATGGCACACGCTACGCCGGTCGCTAGCGACATTGTCGATCTCGAACGGGGAGAACGTGAAGGTCGCACAGTCACAGCTTCGGCACACAACCCCGAAGATTACGCTGGAGCTTTACGCACAAGCGGTTTCAGCCGATCAGCAGGAAGCCCACAACAAGGTCGTGCAAATGGTGCTTCCGGCGGAATTCTCAGAGAAACTGAAGGCGCGGAGCGTACCGCAACAGCGTAGAAACCAGAGTCTCGCCGGCTCGGGTGTCCGGGGTGCCCGAAAGCGAACCTGCCGAAATTCACTAACTACTTTGAAATCCTGGTGAGCGCGGCAGGACTCGAACCTGCGACCCATGCCTTAAAAGGGCATTGCTCTACCAACTGAGCTACGCGCCCGCCTGAATTCCAATCTAACATATTCAGCGGCAGTTCTCTTGGTTGCCAGCCCCAGGGCAGGCCGATTCCAAAGCAGACGAATTGTTATTGCCGGACGTGGCGAAGGCGCGGCATTCGGATTAGGCCGACATATGCGCGGCCCATCCCCGTGGCAATTCCTCTGGAATACCTTGTCTACACCCTAGCTAGGGTAAAAATATACTTGACTCATCAACACATTTCCACTAAATTAGGTTCATGGCAAGCGCATCCGAACCTAAAACTCTTCAATCGGCAATCCAGTACTTCGGCGATCCTGACAATTGTCTGAGCTATCTTATCGCACGGCGCTGGAAAAACGGCGTTGTGTGCCCCACTTGTCAATCTAAGGATGTCAGCTTCGTTGCGTCTCGCCGCGTATGGCAGTGCAAGACCCGCCATCCGAAAGCGCAGTTCTCCATTAAGGTTGGAACTATTTTCGAGGATTCTCCCATCGGCCTAGACAAGTGGCTCACCGCCATGTGGATGGTTGCGAATTGCAAGAACGGCGTTAGCTCGTGGGAAGTTCACCGCTCCCTGGGAGTGACCCAGAAGTCTGCATGGTTCATGCTTCAGCGGATTCGCCTCGCCATGCAGGGCAAGAACGCTGGCAAGCTTGGCGGACCGGGCAGCGAAGTGGAAGTTGACGAAACTTTCATCGGCGGGAAGGCTCGGAACATGCACCGCGCGAAACGCGCTCGCGTCATCACTGGCACAGGCGGCAAAGATAAAACCGTTGTGATGGGGATGCTGGAGCGCGGCGGAAATGTTCGCGCCGTAGTTGTGGACAATCGCCGCCGAAGCGAACTGCACAAGCAAGTGCGTGAGCACGTCGAAGCTGGCGCGGCTCTCTATAGCGACGAACTTAAATCCTACGATGGCCTGAGTGTAGAATACGAACACGCCGTCATTAATCACGCCGTCGAATATGTGAACGGAAACGTTCACACCAACGGGATGGAAAATTTCTGGAGTTTGCTCAAGCGCGGCTTGCACGGTACTTACGTGAGCGTTGAGCCATTCCACCTGTTCCGCTATATCGACGAACAGGCGTTCCGCTACAACAATCGCAAGAACATGAGCGATGCGGATAGATTCGATCTGGCAGTTTCGCAAATCGTCGGAAAGCGGCTCACCTATGCGGAGGTGACTGGCAAGGTGGGAGAAACGGCCTTCTAATCCGTTGCGAAAGAAGAGGGGAAAAATCAAGACTTCTTAGATTTTGGTCCACGGCGGTGCGGGTTTCTCGCTACCGCCTCGCGGTGCTCTTCGATGCGTCGCTTGATGACACTGTGCGGCACCGAGAGCACCTGATCTACAAGGTTGGTGAAGCGTTCGTATTCGACGTTACCCTGGGCATTCTTGGCGGAAGGTTTAGGGTTCGTCAAAACTCGCTCCTAGAAAGCGAGTCTAGGACACGTGCGTTCCGCTTGTCAACAATATGCTCCGCCGGCTTGGGAAGTTGCGAGATACGTGACTGGACTGCCCAAACGAGAGCGCGATGCGAGGTTGATGGTTATGCTCCAAGGTTACTTCGATTCTAGCGGAACAAAAAGTCATGGAGTGGTTTCCCTCGCGGGATTTTCTACCGACGTACTGGCATGGACAAAATTTTCTGACGATTGGGATGCCGCTCTAAAGCGGCACCACCTAAAAGTGTTCAAGATGCAGCTTGAATCAAAGCGACCTACATTGAAACGGAACGACCGAATCGCTGATTTTCTCGACATCATCAGAAAGCATGTCCCCATGAAACTTGAATCCTCTATCTCCATACCGGAGTTCGATTCTGCCGTCACGCAAGCGATAGATAATTTGGATGAACGACTACGCGACATCTCGCCTCGCGTAGCCGCGCTCGCAAAGCAACTGCTCGATGACATTTATTTCTGGTTAATCGGAAATCTTGTGGCTGGGTTTTGCAAAGGCGCTTGGGATCGTGGTTTCCGCGAACCGTTTGATCTCTTCTTTGATACCCAGATTTTGGAGATGTGTCCGGGCGCGCCTGCCTTGTACGACATAATCAAAACCATCATCCCTCTAGAGTTTCAAAAGATGCTGCCAGAGCAACTGATTTCGCGCAACGATATTCAATTTCGACCGTTACAGGCTGCCGATATGTTTTCGTGGATCACCAGAAGGCAGCACGAAAAAAACACCGAGGGCTGGGAGTGGCTCATCCAGGAACTCGACAAAATTGAAACTATTCCGTGCCGCTTCGTGGATGCGAGGATGCTCAGACCGCAAATTTCAGCCTTCTATGCTTACGTCCTCGGACAGACCCCTCGTTTCAGTCAGGCGCTCATAGATCGCTGGAGCAAATTCGTCCCCCAGCGTTAGGCGCGTCCCAGCTTTCGCCTTTTGAGAATCACGCGGCCATTGGCGTCTACTTCGTCGATCCCGATATTGCAATCCTTCGCTTCCTTGGTGTCGATCAGTTCTTGACGGTATGCCTCTGCACTTTTCAAGTCTGGGAAGGTTCGGCTGTCCATTCCAGCGCTCACCGCGTTAACTGTTTCCGGGAAAATCTGCACTTTGTATTGATTCATGCCGCCAGCGTATCACAGTATTGATGAGTCTGCTATATTTGTGCCCTAGCTAGGGCTTAGCATTTATGCCGACATTCCGACGGTCCGAATGTCGGCATGCATCTCGCACGACCGGCCTTCTCATCCCATCTGTTAACAACAGTTATCATTTATCATTCGCAAGGTTGCATTTCGGGGGCGATATGAGAGTGAGATTCGCAGTGGCAGCGGCGGCGGTGATAAGTCTCGCGCTGAGTGTCGCAGCCCAGAAGGAGATGCACATGGTCCATGCCAAAGGTTCTTTCGACATCAAGATGACTCCCGCCGAACCAAGCGACTTCGAGAAGGCGAACGACATTACTCGGGTCACATCCGACAAGACTTGGCACGGAGACTTCGAAGGCGTCAGCCACGGAGAAATGATCACCGGCTCGACCGCGAGCACCGGCTCCATGGCCTACGTTGCTATTGAGCGCATGACAGGCAAGCTTAAAGGCCGACAGGGCAGCTTCACCTTCTCGCACCGCGCCAGCATGATGAAAGGCGACGCCCCCTCTGCGGGAGAGCTGAGCGTGATGGTTGTACCCAATTCCGGCACTGGAGAACTGACCGGACTCACTGGCTCGCTCATGATCCATATCGACGCTCAGGGTAAACACACCTGGACCTTCGATTATTCGCTCTGATAGCCGTCCTCGCGTGGGGCGTCGCGATTGACGTAACATCCCGATTACGCTCATTGACATTCCCAGAAGTGGGTTTAGTACCGGAGAGTGTGTTACGTGGTTTCTTAGCCGCGCTATGGGAACGGGTTTGGCGGTTAGCTTACCGGATGAATACAACGTTTGCGGGTAAAGCAGATTCCTTAGCGGCCATCTTCTGTTCACGGCTGAAGAGTGCTACCAGTTCGGCATCGGGTAAGCGAACCATTGCGAGAACGTTTCGCAGTTGCGCTTCGGTGGCATTACAGAGCAAGTCATCTACCTGCATCATTTTTTGTTTTCTCCGTAAGAGTTTGGCGGAGTGGGAAGGATTTGAACCTTCGGCACCGTTTCGGGTGTGATGACTTTCAGGGCCACTGGCATGAGCCTCTCGCCCACACTCCACTGATTCGACGTTACACGAGTGCAGGGCATCGCAAAAGTAGCAAAAGAGTTTGTAGCGAGAAAAGCAAGAGACACACAGAAGATGTGTGCGACTGCTAGAATTCGGTCCATGTTGTACTGGGAATGCAAAAAGCGGCTTGAGGGGTTGCGCCGGTTCCATATACTAGCACTCGATTATTTTGAAAACGTTCGGTACGTTTCGCGGCGGCAGCGTTTCTGCTAACTCTCTGATTTGAAAAGATCAGCCCTGTTTAAAAGGGCATTGCTCTACCAACTGAGCTACGCGCCCGCCTGAATTCCAATCTAACCTATTCGGGGTGGTTCTCCTGGTTGCCAGCCCCAGGGCAGGCCGATTCCAAAGCAGACGAATTGTTATTGCCGGACGTGGCGAAGGCGCGGCATTGGACTAGAATAACGAGTTCTGCCAGATAGAGGTCATGAGTATAGTGCCGGATGGAAAGCAGTGGGAGGGCCGGGTTATCGACGAAAAGTTCCCGCTGCGCCAGTGGCTGGGAGGGTCGGAGCGGAGCGCGGTGTTCATCACTGAGCTTGGCGAGGGCCGTCAAAAAGCTGCCATCAAACTGATTCCCGCGGAAAATCTGGACGAAGAAGCGCAACTCTCCCGGTGGAGGATGTTGGCGGCTTTTTCGCATCCCCATGTGATTCGCTTGTTTGAAAGCGGAAAATGCGAGCTTGATGGCACCCTGTTTTTGTATGTGGTGATGGAATACGCGGAAGAATCGCTGGCGGAGATTTTGCCGGTGCGCGCGCTCTCGCCTTCAGAGGCGAAAGAGACGCTCGAACCGGCTGCAGAGGCTCTGCATGCGCTCCACAGCGCGGGGCTGGCGCACGGAGCGGTAAAGCCTTCCAATACGCTCGCGGCGGAAAATCAGCTAAAACTTTCGAGCGATCGCGCGGCCCGGATCGGCGAGCGGGGGGCGCGCGGGGGCAGTGTGTACGACGCGCCTGAAATCGACGCCACGGGACGCACGCCAGCTGCCGATGTCTGGGCTCTGGCCGCAACGCTCGTCGCGGTGTTGACACAGCGTGAACCTGCCAGTAAACAACTTCGAGGCGAGCCGGCACCGGTCCCGGAGACGATTCCGCAGCCTTTGCGCAAAATTATCACGGCCTGTCTGCGCGAGGATCCGGCACAGCGTTGTACCGCGGCGGAGATTCTGGCGAGGCTTCGACCCGCGCCGGCCGCGGAAACCACGATGCCTGCGATTGTAAGACTGGCGGTTGCAGAACCGCGGCAGAACCCTGCGCCGCCCGAGACGGCGCGGCCCAGGCGCTGGATCATAGTGCCGATTGTGGCGGCTATTCTGTTTGTGGCGGCACTGGTAGGGAGCAGATTTTTATCGAACCGGTCTGGGGCTCCAGCGTCGCAGGCGGCACCGACCACGGCGCAGAAGCCGGCTGATATTCCTGCGCCACCGGCTGCGCCGACAACTGCAACGCCGAAAGCCGGGCAGTCAGGAATTGTGCGCGGCGGCGTGGTGCAGCAGATCATGCCCGACGTGTCGCGTGGAGCGCAGAGCACGATTACGGGTCACGTAAAGGTTGAGGTTCGGGTCGTGGTGGACGCGGCGGGAAATGTTTCACAGGCCCAATTGGTTTCGCCGGGACCGAGCCATTATTTTGCGGAGAAGGCGCTAGCGGCGGCGCGCCGCTGGAGATTCACGCCGGCCCGGGTCAACGGGAAAGCCGCGTCGAGCGAATGGCTGCTGCGCTTTCAGTTCGGACGCACTTCCATGCAGGTTTTGCCCAGCGAAATCAAGCCCTAACCTCACGGCGCGGATCCGGCAAGACGCTTCAACTTCCAAACTATCTGACGCAACATGCCGAGAAAGAATTCGGCGTCGCCGGAGTGAAACTGCAGGCGATAGACCATGCGGCGCACGGCAGCCTGGAAAGTCTCAGAAGAATTGAGTTTGGGATAACCGCTGGCTTCGAGAGCGACGAGCAGGGTTTCGTAAATTCGCTCGACTTCCGCGCCGGTGGCGGGAGTTCCCTGCCCTGGCTGCGCCGCGACGGCGGAATCGCGAATGAGTTCGTACAGGCAGATGGCGACGGCCTGGCCCAGGTTCATGGAGAAATGCTCTTGGCGGGTGGGAATGTGCATGAGCCAATGGCAATGGCTCATGTCCGTATTCGAGAGGCCATATTTTTCAGAGCCAAACAAAAGAGCGCATGGAGCCGCAGCTGAGGCGAGGTGCGAACGAATCAGCGGGGCGCCGGCTTCAAGGCGTTGAATGGAGTGTTGAAGGTCGCGGTGTCCGATGGCGGTGGTGCCGACAACAAGCGAGCAATCGGCGACGGCCTCGGCAACGGTGGCGAATTTTTGCGCGGCGGCAAGAACATCGGCCGCCGCTCCGACAGCGGAGCGAGCGCCTTCAAAGGCTACGTCGTAGGGGTTAACGACGCGAAGCTGAAGGAAGCCAAAGTTGCTCATGGCGCGGGCGGCCGCGCCGATGTTCAGGGGATTGCGGGCGTCGACCAGGATGACTCGCAGGTGATCGAGTTCAATCGAAGTAGGCAAGGATTTATTTTACGGCAGCAATTAAGGGGGCGGATACCGCGGAGCTAAAGCCGGATCGATTGAACCGCTTTACGCGGCGCTCAAGCGCAGCCCTTTCACCGAGCGCCGACATTCTACATAGCAAGCCCATCGCCGAGTTGTTAATCCCACGGAAGCGGAAATGTAAAAAATTTGTCAAAGGTTTGGGAATTCGCTGAAAATGGGCGGAAACGATGTAAGCTTCCGACAGTTGCAGACAGAATCGGGTCGACGGCGATTGTCGGCTGGCTCGGGAGCGAATCCAGTGAGGAAGGCTTTATGGGGCAAACGGTGATTCCGGTGAATGTGGCGCGAGGGGCGGATGCACGATCATCCGAAGCACGATCGTCCGAAGATACGAACGTGGCGCGGACGCCGGGACGGATTCTGGTGGTGGAAGACGATCCGGCGGTGCAAAAGGCCCTCAAGCGCATGTTTGAGTCCGAGGGCTACGCGGTTGAAGTGCAGGGCAATGGGCAGTCGGCGCTCGAGAGCTTCCAGGCCGTGCCGCCGGCAGTGATTATCCTCGATCTGCGCCTGCCGAAAATTTCGGGAAGTGACTTGTGCAAAGAAGTGAAAGCCCAGGCGCCTACCCTGCCAATTGTGGTGTTAAGTGCAACCAGCGATGTTTCGGATAAAGTTCTACTTCTCGAACTTGGGGCCGATGATTATGTCACGAAGCCGTTCAGTCCTCGGGAACTGCTGGCGCGGGTGCGGGCAGCGCTGCGGCATACTTCGAGAACTCCGAATGTGGGGCGAGTAAGCTTCGACGGCATTTCGGTTGACTTCAAGAAAATGGAAGTGCTGCGCGACGAAAAGGTTGTGGTGCTGACGGCGCAGGAATTCAAGACCCTCCAATTTCTGGTGCAGAATGCCGACCGCGTGATCAGCCGTGACGAATTGCTGAACGAAGTTTGGGGATATCAGAATTATCCTTCCACTCGAACGGTCGACAACCACATTCTGAAGCTGCGGCAAAAATTGGAGCGCGACCCAGCCAGTCCGGTCCACTTCCGCACGGTGCACGGCATGGGCTATAAATTTGTGCGTTGACATCCCTTTGGCCCCCTCATCTGAATCCGCGCGGCAAACATTTCCGCAATATCCCGGGAGCACGCTGGTGCCTCGAACCCGGCTGCGGACGCGCTTCCTGCTCTCCATGGTGCTGATCACCTTCGGGCTGACGGCGTTGAGCTTGCTGGTGGTGCGGCACAGCGTGCAGGCGCACGTGCGCGAAGGCATTGTGCAGGATCTGCGGAATTCGGTTACTACCTTCCAGAACTTTCAACACGACCGCGAAGCCATGCTGACGCACTCGGCGGAGCTGGTCGCCGATTTACCGATTACGCGTGCCATCATGACGGCGCACGATCCGGCGACAATTCAGGATGCTTCGAAAGATGTGTGGCAACTGACCGGCAGCGACCTGCTGGTTTTAACCGACCGCAACGGCGCGGTGGTGGCGCTGCATACCAAGTCGGAAGGTTTTACGCGCGAGGCCGCGCAGAAATATGTCGAGGGGTCTTTAAGCGAAGAGGACGCTAGCCACTGGTGGTTTGGCGCGCATCATCTGTATCAGACTTTTGTGCAACCGGTTTATTTCGGCGCGAAGACAGAAGGGCCGCTGCTGGGATTCTTGATTATCGGGTATGAGATCGATGAGCGCCTGGCGCGTGAGGTAAGCAAGGTTTCGGCAAGCCAGGTGATTTTTTCCTATGGCGACGAGATTGTGGCTACGACGCTAACGCCGCAGCAGGCGAAGAGTGCGGGCGTGAATGGGATTGTCGCGGAACATTCGCAGACCGGGCCACGAGATATTGAAGTGGGCAGCGAGAATTTTGTTGCCACCTCGCTCGACCTTTCGGGCGTGCAATCAACCCCGGTGCGATTGACCGTGCTGGGTTCTTACGATCAGGCGGCGAAATTTCTGGGCAACTTAAACCGGCTGCTGTTGCTGCTGGGGCTGACTGCGGTGTTGATCGGGAGCGGCCTGGTGTTCTTGATCTCGCACACGTTCACGCGTCCGTTAGGTAGTTTAGTGGAGGGAGTGCGGGCGCTGGAGCACGGAGACTATCATCATCCGCTGGATCCGCGGGGCAGCGATGAAGTTGCGGAACTGACTGCGGCCTTCGATCGAATGCGTGCGAGCCTGCTGAAGACACAGCAGGCGCTGCTGGAATCGGAGCAGCTGGCGACGATTGGAAGGATGGCGAGCTCGATCTCGCACGATCTGCGACATGCGCTGGCGGCGGTAGTGGCGAATTCGGAATTTCTATGCGACGGGCGGCTGACTTCCGCGCAACGCGAGGAACTGTATCAGGAAGTGCGGACCGGCGTGAATCAGATGACGGACCTGATCGATTCACTGCTCGAGTTTGCGCGAACGCGCGAATCGCTGAATCCCGCTTATGGAAACGTCACGGAGACTGTGCAACGGGCGATGCAGGCAGTGCGGTTGCATCCGCGGCATCAGGGAACCGTGATTGAGATGCGCAGCCATGCACAGAATCTGGCGTGGTTCGATGCGCGCAAACTGGAGCGCGCTTTATACAACCTGCTGCTGAACGCGTGCGAAGCCGCACCCGGCCGGGAGGGCCGAGTGCAGGTGAGCGTGGAGCGTAGCGGAACTTGGGTGAGCATTGCGGTCGCGGATAATGGTCCGGGAATCGCGAAGGAAATTCGTGACAAGCTGTTTCATCCGTTCGTGAGTTTTGGCAAAGAGAACGGAACCGGGCTGGGGCTGACCGTGGTGCAGAAGATTGTGCTGGATCACGGCGGCGAAGTTTTCATGGAGCGCACCGGCGACGAGCGAACCATTTTCCGGATCACGATTCCGGGACGCGCTCCTCACGGTACAGAAGATACGGTGCCCGACGATGGGGCTCGTTCGTATGTGCCCGCGGAGAGCGACAGAGCGGTTGAGAAATCCATTCGGCATTCGGAACCGTAGTCCCTTTCATTTTTCGATTCTGACGACGATTCCGGTGTCGCGCAGGAGGACGTGTGAAAAACCCTGATACCTTCACGCTGCGTAAACGAGTTCTCGTGGCTATGCTCATGTTTTTCAGTTGCGGTGTAGTTGCGCAGCAAAGCAATTCGCCCTCCCAACCTGCCGACGAAACCGTGCGCGAACTGGATTCGCAGGTGCACGAGTTGCGTGCACTCATTGAGCAGATGCGCAGCGAGAATGCGCAGTCGCGCGACGAGATGCGCGAACTGCGTCAGGAACTGGAGGAGACGCGGCGGCAGTTGGCGCCGTTGGCTGCGAGTGTGAGTTCGAGCAGCGGCGTTCCGGTAGCGGCGTCGAGTGCGGCTTCGAATTCCAATGCGCGGGCTTCGGCGCAAGGACAAACTATTTCGAACACAACGGTGACCAACGATCTGGGCACCCGGGTGCAGAGGCTGGAAGAATCCACGCAGTTGCTGGGGTCGAAGATCGACGAGCAGTACCAGACCAAAGTGGAAACCGCGGCAAAGTACCGGGCGCGTCTTTCGGGCATTGTGCTGATGAATGCGTTTCACAGCGTAGGCGCAGCGGACAATCTTGATTTCCCGAACTATGCCGAGCCGGCATCGCCCGGGGATTCCGCGGCGAGTTTTGGAGCGACGCTGCGGCAAAGTGAGATTGGGCTGGAGATTTTTGGACCTACGCTGGCCGGGGCAAAGACCTCGGCGAATGTTGTGTTCGATTTTGCCGGAGGATTCCCGTCCACGCCTAATGGTGTGAACTTTGGCATCGCGCGCATGCAGACTGCGAGTCTGCGGCTCGACTGGCAGCACACTTCGGTGATCGCGGGACAGGATTCGTTGTTCATCTCGCCGTTGTCGCCGACATCATTTGCGTCGCTCGCCGTGCCGGCGTTTGCGTATGCGGGAAATCTCTGGGGATGGACGCCGCAGGTTCGAGTCGAGCATCGCTTCGAACTGGCGGATCACCAAACGTTCACACTGCAAGGTGGAATCCTCGACAACCTGGATTGGGAGTTTCCCAGCAATTCGTTTTACCGCTCGGCGCAGGCGGGAGAATATTCGGGGCAGCCGGCGTATGCGGTGCGGGGCGCGTGGTCGAAGCCGGTGTTCGAGCATCCGCTGAGCATCGGGGTCGCGGGCTATTACGGGCGGCAAAACTGGTCGTGGAATCGCATGGTGGATGCGTGGGCGGGGATGACGGATTGGCAGATTCCGATTGTGCGGCGGCTCGGGCTTTCGGGCGAATTTTATCGCGGGCGCGGCATCGGCGGCCTGGGAGCGGGGATCGGCCGGGCAGTGCTTTACGGAGGAAATCCCTACAATGCGGGCACCGGCATTCGCGGATTGGATTCGGCGGGAGGATGGGCGCAGCTTAAATTTCAGCTCACGCCGAAGCTTGAACTGAATGGCGTGTTTGCCGAGGACAATGCATTTGCCAGTGACGTTCGCGGGTTTGCGACGGACGCGAATAACTTTGTACCGATTCTTGGGCGTAACCGTGGGGCGCTGGGCAATCTGGTTTATCGTCCGCGCTCGGATTTGCTGCTTTCGGCGGAGTTCAGGCGACTGCATACCTTTCCTATTTATGACCAGGCCAGCGTGACGAACCAGTTGAATCTTGCGATGGGAGTTTTGTTTTAATGCGGGCATGGGTACAGTTGCGATCGGTTCGCTTGCGATGCATTCACTTAGCCGTGATTATCTGGACTCTTGTGCTTCCGTGCGTTTGCGCGTCTGGGCAAAACGTTGAGGTTAAGGGGAAGGTGCAGTTGACGCGCAGCGGACGCAACCTGCGTGACGCATCGAAGGTGGTCGTCTGGCTGACGGCGATTGGGACGACTCCGACGCCAGCTCCCACGATGCAGAAAGCATCCCAGATTCCTCAGTTGGTGCAGAAGGATAAAAGTTTTCAGCCTTCGCTGGTGGTGATTCCAGCGGGAGGCAAGGTTGAGTTTCCCAATCACGATCCGTTTTTTCACAACGTGTTTTCGCTGTTCGATGGCAAGCGCTTTGATCTGGGACTGTATGAGAGCGGCAGCACGCAGTTTGTGCAGTTCGATAAGCCGGGCATCTCTTATATCTTCTGCAACATTCATGCGCAGATGAGCGCGGTGGTGGTTGCCGTGAATACTCCGTACTATGCGGTTTCAAATCCGCACGGCGAGATTACGATTGGCGAGGTTGCGCCGGGGCGATATGAGATGCACGTCTTTCATCCGTCGGTGGCGCCGGATGCGCTGCATGCGGCCGAGCGCGAGATTACGGTGAGCGCGCGCGATACGTTTCTGGGAAATTTCACGTTGGCGGAGTCGAATCTGGAAGTGGCGCACAAGAATAAATATGGGCGGGAGTATGACCGGCCGGACCCGGATAATCCGGCGTATGCGCGGCCGTAAGTGAGTGAGATTGGGCATTGCGCGCAAGGAAAACGGTGGTAAAGTTCTTAGCCAGTTAGTTCCCCCGCCTGAGCTGGACTAAAGACTCTATTGAGGTTCGTCATGATCTGCCATTTCCCATTGGATTTCATCGGGCGTTGCATCTGATGTTGGCTGTTCTTTGCATTGCAACATTAGCCGCGCCCGCGTTGGCGCAGTTTGAGACGAGAGCGAGCCGATCCCTCCCTGGCGGAGCCTTCTCCGTAGCTGTCGGTGACTTCAACGGGGACGGCAAGCTTGACGTAGCCATCGGCGGGTACATATTCGACGGCGTGACTGTGTTTCTGGGGAACGGCGACGGTAGCTTTGACGCAGGGCAAACCTACTTAGGAGGAAGCAATGCCGTTTTAATCGCGGACTTTAACGGCGACGGTAAGTTGGACATGGTCGCCGACCCGACGGTTTATGGCGCCGCCGAGTTTCTAGGCAATGGAGATGGTACCTTCCAACCAGCGGTCATATACGCCGCAAACGACGAAGTACCAGCGGCGGTGGGCGATCTCAACGGGGATCGCAAACCAGACTTGCTACTGTTTCTGGAATTTGGCGATTCGGTTACCACGATGCTGAACACCGGCGCTTTGGATTTCTCCCCCAGCACACCGCTGACGTTTCCGGTCCAACTTGTTGGCACCGTCAGCAGTGCGGGCACTGTGCAGCTTACCAATCAAAGCAAGCATTCGGTTTCGGTTCAGTCGGTCAAAACCTCGGGGCCGTTCACAGCAGGTGGCACCTGCGACGGCGACATAGCAGAGGGCGCTACGTGCGAAATCAGCGTGACGTTTACCCCGTCGAACTCGGGTAAGCAGCTGGGCGGCGTTACGCTGGTCGATAGCGCGTCATCTAAACCACAATTCATCGAGCTTTCGGGGGTAGGGACCGCGATTGAGACCTCGCCCACCGCTTTGAAGTTTGGCACGCAGAAAGTCGGAACCAAGAGCGCGCCTCAGGTGTTGACGGTGAGCAACCGCGGCAGCCACTCGATTACGATCACGGGAATTAGCGTAGGAGGAACGGACGGGAGCGACTTTCCCGAGACCAACAATTGCGCGGGAAAGTCTCTAGCGCCTAGCTCCGCTTGCGAGGTAGCGTGACGTTTAATCCGAAGGGCACCGGGAAGCGATCGGCGACGGTGAGTATTAAGGCCAAAGGCACTCCCGGTCCGGTCCCGGTGACCCTTACCGGGACCGGGGACTAGCGAGGAGAACAGCGGTACTTACGTTATGCCTGAAGGCATAACCTGATACGAATCTTGAGTTTTTCCGCAGCCTGCTGGGGAGTGAAGAATGGGCGCGTCTAGCGAAATTGACCGCGAAGGGCACGACGGTTCACTAAGGGAACTACGCTGGTCAGGAAAAAAGGGCGTGCCGGTTTAGCACGCCCTCTCGCCTCTGTCTTCACTTCGTTTACAGCAACTTGGGATTTAGCGATGGCCTCCGCCGCTGGAGTGTCCGCCGGCAGAGGAGTGACCTCCGCCGTAACTTGGCGCGCTGTGCGAGCCGCCGCCGTAGCTGCCGGAGGAGCGGGGCTGCGCGATGGGCTGGCGCATGTTGAGCTGCGGACGCGAGTAACTGCCGGAAGGCGAGGAGCTGCGTGAGGTGCTTGAACTCGGCGAGGTGCGGCTCCAGTAACTGCCGCTTTCGCCGCGAGCGGAAGAAGAGGAGTTTGAAGTGGTGCCGCGGCTTTCTGATGTGCCGCTGTGCGATGACTGATTGAACGAACTCCATCCGCCGCGTGAAGTTGAGGCAGCGCCGGCGGTGGAATGGCCGGCTGCACTCGTTGTGCTACGCGACTCTGCTCCGCGAGATTCCGCAGCGCTCGATTCCATGGCGGCCGAGCCGCGCGCGCCAGCGGTGACGGACGAGACGTGATTCTGTTGCATGGACGATTGCAGATGCGCGGTCTGCTGAGAGAACGATTCCGGGCGCGATGTGTTTTGAGTTCCAGCGAAATGCTGCGACGCCGAACTGTGGATGGTAGAGGGCGCGGCGGCGCGTCCACTGGCGGACAAGCTGGCGTGCGATGGAGTCACCGGCATGTTGCCGGTCATCATGTGAGCCGAACTTAGCTGCGCGTGCGTTGCCGCGACTGCGGTAGTGTGGCCAGCTCCGAAGCGGTTTGCGGCGACGGTGGATGCTCCGGCGCTGATGTGCGCATCGTTGATGTGAGCTACGTTCGAGTAGAGCACGCCGCCGTGCAGCGGGGCGAAGCCTCCGTAGCGGCCGTAGCCGTATCCTCCGAAGCGAGCGAAGCCGACGTAGCCGAAGCGGCCGCCGTAGCCGCCCCACCAGGGATGGAACCAGTCACAGGGACCGAGCGGAAGCCAGCCAAAGCCTCCCCAACCGAAGCCGAAACCCCCTCCGAAGCCGAAGAAGGAAACATAAGCCGGCGCCCAGAAAGGACGATAGAAGCCCGCGCCCCAGACCGGACCCGGCCACCAGCCCCATGCTCCGCCGTACCACATCCAGCGACCGTAGTGGTATGGCGCCCAGCCCCAGGGCTCGTAGCCAACCCAAGTCCAGCCATAATAAGGTTCCCACGTCCAGTTGCCATCGCGATACGGCGCCCAGCCTTCCGGCTCGTTCGGAACCCAGATCTGGCCATAGTCGGGAATATTTTCCCAGCTGCCGTTGGCGTCGAGATCTTCCGATCCGGTGTAGTAGCGGTTGGTGTGCTGCCAGGCGCGCGCGGTGTGAATCATGCGGTCGCGCTCGATGTTCCAATTATCCCAATCGTCGCGGTCGGGAGCGGGAGAAATTTTGTATTGCGCTTCGTCGAGCGAGCCGTGAACGGTGGCCATGTCTCCGGCTTTGAGGTCGGCGATTCCCTTTGGCGTTGAGATTTGGGCCTCGCCTTTGCGCACGATGATTACCGAGTCACCATCGGGGCGAACCTCGATGCGCAGGATCACATCTTTGTGCGCGGGATGAATAGCGACGTTTGGCGTGTCGATTTCAGGCTCGGCTTCGCTCTCATTGAAGACGCTGTAATTGGCGAGGCCCTGGGCAAGCTGAATCTGAATGTGATCTTTGGTGAAGTCGGCGATGTTGGCTTGAGCGCCGGGACCGAGGCGAAGGATGTTGGCGAAATCGAGTTGAACCTCAGCGCGGGCGTTCGGGCCGGTGGAAATTTTGTCGCCGTTGAGCAGAGGCTGATTGAGGATTGCGGCCGACCAGCCGGCGGAATCTCCGCGCTGGGTGGAGACGTCGCCTTTGATCATGCTGATGCGGCCGACGCCTTGATTGGTTTCGGCTGGGCCTTCGCCGGAGGGGCCGTTCGGTTGAGCATCAGGCATGGGCGGTTGCCCTGGCTGCGAGTTTTGATTCGGCTGATTGCGTGGCGGTGGCTGAGAATGCAGAGGATATTGCTGGCCCATCTCCATGGGGGCGCTGGGTTGCTCGGAGGGGCCGGCGCCTCCGTCGGTGGTTTGCGCGTGGCTCAGGGATGGAGAGGTGGAGAGAGCCATCGTGAAGACAGCGAAAGCTGATAGGAATTTATGCTTCATCATCCGCCTCGGGATTTCCTAACGGCCTACCAAACCTTAAAACTTGTGGAGTTAGCCCGGTGTTGGGAAAGCAACTGGGGGGCCAAAACGAGGCTACCTCAACTTGCCATAAGTGTCGTATTTTCAGTGGCGAGGAGCTGGATTTTGACCGATGTAGAAGGATGGACTCGTGGGCGGTGGCTGTGATCCACCAACGTGGTGGTTTTCAGCCGATCGAGACAATCGGAACGCATGCAGCGCCACGAAAGTCTTGCGCTAGCGTTTCGCCAAATACCAAAGCCCCGATAGTCAGTCGGGGCTCTAAATTTACAACCTGCGGACGGCATTTGCCAATGTCTTGAGCATAACTGCGATGGAGGGATTGTCAAGCCATTTTATCGTTGTCGAGTGACCGGCGGAGAGTAAGGGATTCGAACCATAGCTAGTGGCTGACTAAGCCCCTCGACATTTGGCAAATGCCGTCCAGTACCCACTGGCAATACTCTCCAGACGGTTATTTGTCGAATCGAAGTGTACCGCTCGTCAAAGCGCCTCTGCGACGAATCGGATAACTAAATTTGGAAAGCGACCCAAATTGGGATCGACATCCGAGCATATTTCAGTCGGCTCAGATCCCACTGAAATAGGGCCTCGGTTACAGATCCTTCTCTCCTTCATCCGCAATGCCAATCTTCGATAAGCGATAACGCAACGCATTCCTCGATAGTCCGAGCAATCGCGCGGCCTGACTTTTATTTCCGTTGGCGCGGCGCAGAGACTCGCGAATCATTTCGTCTTCCCAGTGTTCGAGGGTCATGCCGTCGGGAAGAAATCCTGCTGGGCCGTTCGCCGTTTTGGCGGGACGCTGGTCGAGATGAATGTCGGCGGCCTCGAGGACCGAGCCTTGGGCCAAGGCACAGGCGCGCTCGATGATGTTTTGTAATTCGCGCACATTGCCGGGCCAGTGATAGTTCACCAGGATCTGCATGGCTTCGCGCGAAATGCTTTGCACTGGCTTGCCGGAATCTCCGGCGAAGCGCGAGATGAAAAGATTCACCAAGTCCGGGATGTCTTCTTTGCGCTGGCGCAAAGGCGCAATGTCGATGGGAACAACGTTCAGGCGGTAGTAAAGATCTTCGCGGAAGGTTCCCTGCTCGAGGGCTTCGCGGAGATCGCGGTTGGTGGCGGCGATCAGGCGCACATCGACCTTCACGGTTTTTGTTCCGCCCAGGCGCTCGAACTCGCGCTCCTGCAAAACGCGCAAGAGCTTTACTTGCGTGATCGGAGGCACGTCGCCGATTTCATCGAGAAAAAGGGTGCCCTTGTCTGCCAGTTCGAACTTGCCGGGCTTGCTGGTGTTTGCGCCAGTGAAAGCGCCTTTTTCGTAACCGAACAACTCACTCTCGAGAAGATTTTCTGGAATCGCGGTGCTGTTGATTTTGATGAAGGGGCCGGAGGCGCGGCGAGATTTTTCGTGGATGGCGCGAGCGATCAGGTCTTTGCCGACTCCGCTTTCGCCTCCAAGCAAGACGGTTGAGTTGGTGGAGGCTACGCGATCGACCGTGGCGAGAACCTCCTGCATCTTAGGGCTGCGGGCCACGATGTTGGGATGGCTGTAGCGCTTTCCTAGCGCTTCGCGCAGTGAACGATTTTCTTCGCGCAGGTTGCTCACGTCGAGTTCCTTGTGAATGACCATGCGCATTTCGCTCAGGGAAAACGGCTTCAGGACGTAATCGCTGGCGCCGGCTTTCATGGCTTCGACGGCGGTTTCGACCGAGCCGAAGGCGGTCATTACCACCACAGGGAGCGCGGCATTCTGGCGCTTGATGATTTGCAGGAATTCGAGGCCGTTCATTCCGGGGAGTTTCAGGTCGGTCAGAACGAGATCGACGTGATTTTCGTGCAGCAGTTTTGCGGCGCTTTCGGCGTCCCCGGCGGAGACCGTGGTGAAGCCATCTTCGGCGAGATTCAACTCGAGCAGCCGCCGCATCTTGGCTTCATCTTCGACGATGAGGATGGTTGGCATAGTGCTTGTTGCTAAGATGCGAGATGGTTCTAAGCGTTACCGCTCTTCATTATTATCATTACCGTCGCTCGCCGGAAAAAAGAGCACGAAGCGCGCGCCGGTCGGATTGCCTCCGTCCCCGCCGCTCTCCACGCGAATGGTTCCATGATGGCCGTCGACGATGCGCGACACGATCGAAAGTCCAAGGCCAACGCCGGTTTTCTTTGTGGTGACAAACGGATTGAAGATCTGGTCGCGCAATTCGGTTGAAACTCCGGGGCCGGTGTCTTCGAATCGTACTTCCACTCCGTCACGGTAGTCGACGCGAGCGCGCTTCGCGAACACGCGTAGAGTTCCGCCGCCGCTCATCGCATCATAAGCATTCTGAATCAGATTTACGAAGGCCTGCTCACATAAACCCTCGTCGAGGGGAACGAGTGGCAAGTCTGGCTGATAGTTGCGCTCGACCTTGACCGGGGGATCATCCGGTTTGCGCGTCATTAAAACCGCCTGGAGTGCGAGGTCGAGCACGACTGTAACTTTTTGCGGCGATAGATCGGGTTGAAGGGGGCGCGCGAAATCCAGGAAACGGGTTACCAGCGCGCTGAGGCGGTTCGTCTCAGAAAAAATGTATCCCGCGAGTTCGCTCGAAAGAGCGTTCGAGGCACCGAGCTTCTGTTGCAGCATTTCGGCCGAGCCTTTGATTACGCCGAGGGGATTGCGAATTTCATGCGCGAGCCCGGCGGACATTTGCCCGAGCGCCGCAAGACGCTCGGAACGGCGCGCTTCCTCTTGCGCCTGCTCCAGGCGGCGATTCGTATCGGCGAGAGTCGCAGCCAGTTCCTGATAGCGCTTAATCTGGCGGCGATTTTCAACGACGAAGCGGTTCACCACCATTGCGGCCAAAAAGAAAAATAAAATACGGATGGCGAGCAGGCCGTAACCTTCCTGCCCAATTTCGTATTCCTGCAGCGCGGGATAGAGATAGGAGCAGTAGGCCGCGGAAGCCAGAGCAGTCCAAAACAGAGTGAGCCAGGGACCAAAATATTCCGCGGCGGTGACGATGGGAACATAGAAAATGGGATAGTAACTGCTATTGATTCCGATCTCGCCAGTATGGTCGATCAAGAGCGTAGCCAGCGCGATCTTTAAGACGACGATGTAAGTTGCGCCCTGACGCGGAGCGCGCGCCAGAAGCCAGCTCTCGCTGACCTGCACAATGCCGATGGCGAGCAGCGTAAGTTGCTTATGAATTTCCGCGACCGGTGGGAGCAAGGCGAGGCCGACGAGAAACAGCAGCCACAGAAAGTCCATCCAGTTGATAGACGCGCGCTTGGGCTCGCTCTCGGCGAACAGAATTTCCGGTTCGCGGCTCATTGCTGGGCCGACCAAAACCAAATCGCCAGGAGCGGGTTGGTCGCCCGGTATCCTGGCGATGGAAGCTCACTTAGCCTGGCGCAACGGCGGTCTTGCGGGTTCGACGGCATGCGACCTTTATCAGAGCGCATCCGGACGTTATGCGTCAAATATCATTTCTTGGGAGCGCTTTCCACATGCGGTGCTGTGGTTGAGGTATGAGGCTGCGCATGTGAGGTGGAGGTAGTCGGCGCCGGCTTTGACTGCCAACTGCGCGGCTTCGGCTCTGGCTCCCTCACCTGCTGCTGATTCACAGGATGCGCCGTGGGAGCTGCGGGTCTCGCGACAGGACGCGCCCCCTTCGTCGATTGCGGAGTGGGAGCCGTCTCCGGATTGAAAGTGGCCGGCTGTGTCTGAACCGGCTCAGGAGTTCCCTGCGCTTCCCATACTCGCGCGGCCGGTTTCGAAGGGGTGCTTGGGTTCGACTCTCCGATGGAATGAACGCTGTCTTGCGATCGCGATGTGCGCGCCGCGAGTGGGACGGACGCTTGTGGGACTGAGGGTGGACGGCCGGGTGCTTGCTGCTTTACCAAGGCAGACTGATTCGATTGGCTGCCTACGTGAGGCTGCGATTGACTGAAGGACTGTGGAGCGGGCGCGGGCGTGCGAAGCGCAACGACCTGACGGCTTGTCACGGTGGCGGGCGGTTTGATCGCAATTGTTTTTCCTGAGCCGGTCACGCTGGCGCGAACCGGTTCGGCGGCGACGGTATGCGAAACTGGCGCGGAAGCAAGCTCCTTCGCCGGTAGCGATACCGCGTTGCTCGCGACTGCCCTGCCGTTGACGAAGGTTTCTCGCGTGACAACGGTCACGCCGCCGCTGACGCCGCGATTGGCGTACGTGAGATTGTTTGCCGCAGCCCCTCGATTGATGACGACAGTGTTGTAGACATCGTTAATCCGCACGACATTCACCACGGTATTTGTAGTGTTCACGCGGTTCACATAACTGCGGCTTACGCGATAGCCAGGAATGAAGACTTCGCCTGGGGCGAGAGGAAGCCATCCGACGCCTGCGTCAAACGAAAAATTCGACTTCTGTCCGCCTCCGAGCCACGCGACCAAAGCCGGAGCATAGACCGGGCGGACGGCTTTCGGGCCCGGAACCCACATCCATCCATTGGCGCCATTGGCCCAGCGTCCGTAGTGAAAAGGAGCGAAGCCCCATGGTTCGTCAGCCATCCACGTCCATCCCCACGGGCCAACCCAAGCCCAGCGGCCGAAGTGGTAGGGCGCCCATCCTGCAACCACTACACTCGGTTGCCAGCACGGGCCGTAGCCGGGAACATACGTCCAGCTGCCATAGGCGTCGAGATCTTCATATCCGGACATGTCGCGCGAAAGGTAATTTGCGGCGTCTGACTCGTCTTCATCGCGGTCACGCTGCATGGCCCAGTTATCAAAGTCGTCGCCGGCTGGGGCATGGCTTAAATCAAAGTTGATCTGGCCGTTGTCGACGGGATCGCCGCCGGTGAATGCGGCGTGCTGACCGGCCGCAAGCATATAGGAGGATCCGCCGCCAGTGGCTTGGCCGCGGCCGCGCCATACGGTGACATTGGTGTGGCCGCCATCTTGCGAGACATCGAACCTGTAATCCCCCGGCTGCATTACGACGAAGGCGACGTTCGGCGTATCGATTTCGTACATGTCATCGTCATCGACGTGGCGAACTTTTACGATCAGCTCGCCTTGGGCCAGGCGAATTTGCGCAGCGTGGTCGCTGACTTCGAGCAATGTAATTCCGGTTTGCGCACCTAAACGGAGCGCGGTCGATCCAACGTGCACTTCGGCGCGGGAGTTCGCGTCGGCCCAAAGATTGTCGCCGCTAACCAGCGGGCGGTTAGTCATCGCAGCAGCCCAATCGTTTTCACCGCCGGGCTGGTATGACACCGATCCATCTATAAAGCTGAGGCGGGCGATGAGGCTGGGAGGATCGGGGGCGTTGGAATCTTCTGCGATTGCGGGATCTTGCGCGTCCTGCGCGCGGCTGACCAGAGGCGAATCCAGCATACATGCCAGCGCCATCAGAATGACTGCCCGACTCCACCTTTGTTTATGCGTGTTCATATTTGCCCCTTGCAGTGTCAGGAAAACAGAGCCTGAATCACGTTCCCATCGATAGCGCGCGGATTCCCGAGAATCAAGAGAGTTTAACGATTAGGAGAAGGGAGGTTTAGATTACGAGAGTCACCCGGGCGGAAGCGCTTTAGATCGGGGCGTTTAGGGTTTTGGCGGAGCACCGCAAGACGAATCGTTAGCGCGAGGCGCGCTTGGGCAGGATTTCATCCAGCGCGAGATTTAATTCGAGCACGTTCACGCGGGGTTCACCCAAGACTCCAAATTGCCGAGACTCGGTGTGCTGGCGGATCGCCTGGCGGACGGCGTCTTCGCTGGCACCGCGTTCCCTGGCGACGCGAGGAACCTGAAATTCGGCAGCGTCAGGAGAAATGTGAGGATCGAGGCCGGAGGCGGATGAGGTCAGCAAATCCATGGGGATGGGTGCGGATGGATTCTCTGGCTGCAAACGGTCAGCGTCCGACTGCACGCGCGCGATCAGCGTTCGGTTGGTGGGACCGAGATTCGATGCGCCGGAGTTGGCGGCATCGTAGCCGGTTCCGGCGTTCGATGGCCGCGAGTGAAAATAGCCGGGCAACGAGAACGATTGGCCGATTAGTCTGGAGCCGACAACGCGGCCGTTATGGGTGATGAGTTGGCCATTCGCTTGTTTGGGAAAGAGAACTTGCGCCAGCCCCGTGACTACCAGTGGAAATGCGACGCCGAATAATATGGTTGTTACCAGCGTCATTAAGATGGATGTGATGAGATTCTTTTTCATAAGCTTCTTAACAATTACCTCTAGGCCAGCCCCGCACGCACGATCAGCAAATCGATCAGCTTAATTCCTATGAAGGGTACGATCACTCCACCCAATCCATAGACGAGCAAATTGCGGCGCAGCAGAACCGCCGCGCCCTGGGGAACGTATTTCACACCCCGGAGCGCGAGTGGAATCAGTGCCACGATAATCAAAGCGTTAAAGATAACCGCCGACAGGATCGCCGATTGCGGCGTGGCCAGGTGCATCACGTTCAGCGCCTGAAGCACCGGAAACGTGCCGGCGAACATTGCGGGGATGATGGCAAAATACTTAGCGACATCGTTCGAGATGGAGAATGTGGTGAGTGCGCCGCGCGTCATCAGCAACTGCTTGCCGATTTCTACGATCTCGATGAGCTTGGTGGGATTGGAATCGAGATCGACCATGTTGCCGGCTTCTTTTGCCGCCTGCGTCCCGGTGTTCATGGCGACTCCAACGTCGGCTTGCGCCAGTGCAGGAGCGTCGTTGGTGCCGTCGCCTGTCATGGCAACCAGCTTTCCCTGAGCCTGTTCGCGGCGAATTAAGTCGAGCTTGTCTTTGGGCGTAGCTTGCGCAAGAAAATCATCGACGCCGGCTTCGGTTGCGATTGCGGCGGCGGTGAGAGGATTATCTCCGGTGATCATCACGGTCTTAATTCCCATGGCGCGCAGTTGATCGAAACGCTGGCGCATTCCGCCCTTGACGATGTCTTTGAGGTGAATCACACCCAGGGCGCGGCCATTTTCAGTGACCACCAGCGGCGTGCCTCCCGAGCGGGAGATTGCTTCGACCGCGCTGCGCACTTCGGCGGGCAGCGGACTTCCCTGCTCTTCGAGATACTTGGCGATGGCATCGGTTGCGCCTTTGCGGATGGCTCGTCCATTCAAGTTCACGCCTGACATGCGGGTGTTGGCGCTGAAGGGAATGAACTCGGCATCGCCAGAGCTGAGCTCGCGGCCGCGAAGTCCGTACTTTTCTTTTGCGAGGACAACGATTGAGCGGCCTTCGGGAGTTTCGTCGGCGAGCGATGAGAGCTGCGCGGAATCGGCCATCATGGCTTCGGTGGCGCCGGGCGCGGCGATGAATTCCGTGGCCTCGCGATTGCCGAGAGTGATGGTTCCGGTTTTATCGAGAAGAAGCGTGTTCACATCTCCGGCGGCTTCGACGGCGCGGCCGGACATGGCGAGGACGTTGTGCTGCACCAGGCGGTCCATGCCAGCTATGCCGATGGCGGAGAGTAATCCGCCGATGGTGGTCGGGATCAGGCACACCAATAGCGAGACGAGGACGAATACGGTTTGTGGCGCGTTCGCGTAAATGGCGAAGGGTTGCAGCGTAACCACGGCCAGCAGAAAAACAATGGTGAGGCCCGCGAGCAGAATGTTCAGCGCAATTTCGTTGGGCGTTTTCTGACGTTCGGCGCCTTCGACGAGGGCGATCATGCGATCGAGAAAAGTTTCGCCGGGGTTGGAAGTGATTTTTATTTTTACCCAATCGGAGAGGACGCGCGTGCCTCCGGTAACGGCAGAGCGGTCGCCCCCAGCTTCGCGGATTACGGGCGCGGATTCGCCAGTGATCGCGGATTCGTCAACGGAGGCGACGCCTTCGACGATCTCGCCATCTCCGGGGACAAATTCGCCAGCCTCGACCAGGCATAAATCTCCGCAGCGAAGCTTCGAGCCGGGAACGGTTTCGGTTTTTCCATCGGCGAGAAGGCGGTTCGCCATGGTTTCAGACTTGGCGCGGCGCAAGGCGTCGGCTTGCGCCTTGCCCCGGCCTTCAGCCATGGCTTCTGCGAAGTTGGCGAACAATACTGTGAACCAGAGCCAGAGAGTGATCTGCAGGTTGAATCCGAAACCGGGACGGCCGCGCATTCGGTCGAGGATAAGCAGAACGGTGGTGACGACGCTGCCCACTTCGACGACGAACATCACGGGGTTGCGCATCATGGTCGCGGGATGCAGCTTGACGATGGAATCCCATGCGGCGCGGCGCACGATTTTTATGTCCCACAAACTGCGCTTTGATTTCTTGGCTGCCATAGATTGTTAAAAAGTCTTTCCCGCCTGCATCAGCAGGTGTTCGAGAATCGGGCCCAGACTGAGTGCGGGAAAAAATGTGAGCGCTCCGACGATTACGACCACGCCGATCAGCAGCACCGTGAATAAAGGTCCGGTCACGGGAAAAGTTCCGAGTGTCGCGGGGGACTGCTTCTTCCCCGCCAGATTGCCGGCGATCGCCAGCATGGGCAGAATCATCATGAAGCGGCCGAGCAGCATGGCGATTCCGAGTGACGAGTTATACCAGAGCGTGTTTCCGCTCAGGCCGTTGAACGCCGAGCCGTTGTTGGCCACGGCAGAGGTGAAGGCGTAGAGAACTTCGCTGAAGCCATGGGGGCCGGCATTGAGCATGGCGGATGTGCCAAAGCTGTACGTGACCGAGATCGCGGTGAAGACCAGAATGACGAGCGGAAAAATAAGGATCACCAGCATCGCCATCTTCACGTCGTAGGCTTCGATCTTCTTGCCGAGATATTCCGGGGTGCGACCGACCATAAGTCCGGCGATGAAGACGGAGAGGATGACGAAGACCAGCATTCCGTACATGCCGGCACCAACGCCGCCGAAGATCACCTCGCTGAGCATGAGGTTGATGAGGGGAACCATGCCGCCGAGCGGGGTGAAAGAATCGTGCATGGAGTTGACTGCGCCGCAACTGGTGTCGGTGGTAACGGTGGCGAACAGCGCAGAGTTGACGACGCCGAAGCGAACTTCTTTACCTTCGAGATTGCCTGTGGGCTGCATTGTTAAAGAAGAATGCGGGGAGCCATGCTGCGCGGCTGCGGTCAGTAAAGGGTTTCCACGTGCTTCAGCCCAATACGCCGTAGTTACGCCCGCTAGAAAGAGCAAGGCCATCGCGGACCATACGGCCCATCCATGACGTGGGGAGCCGGTCATTTTTCCCAGCGTGAATGTAAACGCGGAGGGGATGGCGAAGATGCAAAACATCTCGAGAAAGTTGGTGAAGGGCGTGGGATTTTCAAAGGGATGCGCGCTGTTGGCGTTGAAGAAGCCGCCGCCGTTCGTGCCCAGTTCTTTGATGATCTCCTGCGACGCGGTCGGGCCTTGAGCAATGACTTGCTGCGTGATGGTCTGCATCGCTGGCTTGCCGTCGGGTCCGATGACGGGTTTGCCGTCAGCGCCGAGTTGCGGCGTCTGGTAGGGATCGACCAACTGCACCGTGTCATAGGGCTTAAGATTTTGCACTACGCCCTGGGAGACGAGGAGCAACGCGCCGATCAGGCAGAGAGGGGCGAGAATCCAAAGTGTGCCGCGAACCAGATCGACCCAGAAGTTGCCGATGGTTTTCTGCTCCCGGCGAGCGATACCGCGGATGAAGGCAATCGCGAGAGCCATGCCCGCTGCCGCCGAAACCCAGTTGTGATAGGCCAGACCCACCATTTGAGTCAGATAACTCATGGTGGTTTCCGGTGTGTAGTTTTGCCAGTTGGTATTGGTGGTGAAAGAAGCCGCGGTATTGAATGCGAGCGCGGGAGGCACCGCGCCCAGCTTTTGCGGATTCCACGGCAGCCACGCCCACTGCTGAACCCGCTGCAAGACATACAGAAGGATCATGGAAACGGCGCTGAACAAAATCAGCGCGAGCGCGTATTCCTTCCAATCCATTTCATGCGCTTCGTCCACGCTGGTGAGCTTGTAGAGAATGCGTTCGACCGGGCGCATCACCGGGTCGAGGAATGTTCGCTCGCGGCTGAATACCCGCGCCATAAACGAACCCAGCGGCTTGGTGACGAGGAAAACGGCAAGAAGAAAGAGCGCGATTTGCAGCCATCCATTGGCCGTCATCAAAATTTCTCCGGACGCAGCATGGCATAGACGAGGTACACCAGCAGCCCCGCGCAAATGATCAGCATGATGATGGGTTCAGCAATCATATGTAGCAATCTAGTTCAGCAGTCATACTGGGCGGTCTCGCCCCTAACGGATTCGCTCGCAAAAACGCACATAAGCGAGCGAGATCGCAAAAAATAAAATCGTCACAGCAAGAAAGATTGCGTCTTGCATCACCAAACTCCTCCGGACTATTGTCCGAATTGCGGCGCCCGGCTTCGCCGTCGTTGATTTCAAGCGTCAAGGGTTTCTTCCACTAAAACTTGACCATGATGTCGATGTCAATGAACTGCTCATCCTTCCGCAGATCGGGAAACCACACGCTGCTGCCCTGCGAGCCGCATGCGGATTGCGCGGCGCCGAGGGACAATTGCATCGACGAATTTCCGTCGTTGCAGGCGAAGAACTGCGGGTATCCGTTGTTGGTGTAAGGCACTCCTCCTGAACCTGGCGGAGTGACGCCTCCCGGGCCCGACCAGTAGGGCACGCTGGCGTGGCGGTAATCGTATTCCCAGCGAAAGGTGATGTACTGGCTGGGCATGTAGTCGAAGGTGACCGACGAATCCCAGGCTTTGAATGGGTCGGAAGGATTGCCGGTGAAGTAGGGAGCATTGATCGCAGCCGACTCTGCCGTCTCTCCGTTGATGGGAGGAGCCAGAACCAGATAGCGCCCCGGATTGTTGATCTGCCCTCCACCGAGTGTCAATCCGTAGCGGTCTTTCTTGAACCAGAAGCGGTTGTAAAGCATATAGCCGACGAAGCTCTGCTTGGGATTGATTCCCGCAGCAAAGTGGTCTCCCCCGACCGACTTCGCGTCCTTCTTGTCTCCGAGACAGCCCACGCCTTGTAAATAAACGCCTGCCGAGGTGGTGGTGCTGGGACCGAATTCACAGCCCATATCGCCGGTGAAGGAGAAAGCCATCTTGTCGAGGGTTTTGCCCGGCTTGTCGAAATACTTGATCTCGATGCTGTCGTCGGTGTGGATGCGGCCGCGATTCGGTATGTACAGGTCGTCGTGGCCCAGTCCGTAATTGTTGGAGATGATGTTGACCCACGGCCTCGGAGTCCACTTAACCTGCCCACCAATGCCTTTTCTTGAGTTGGCTGAGGCATAGGACTGCCATCCGTTGATGAGCCACGGCTCAATCTTCAAGTGTGGGTTGGGAAAAATCTGAACTCTGAGACCGTTGAAAAACCACGGCGTATTGGAAGAAACGTATGAAGGCTGGTAGGCCCAGTTATCGAAGTTGTAATAGCTGAACAGGCCAATGTAAGAGAGGAAAATACCAGCGTCCACGTTGATGCCGTTCAACGCATTGATGTGGTAACCGCCATAGGCCTCGGCAAGGTAGCGATAGGCGGTGTCGAGGTCCCACTGGCCCTTGGCCGGGCTGGCATCATTGCGTGGCGTGGTCGCGGAATACATGCCGAACTGAGTCATGAACCGGGCGCGAACGTTGTCATAGTGGAAATCACCGCCGAGGCCGAGTTGTTCCAACTGGATTTCGTTGGAGCGGAAAATCTCGCTCGACCCGCTGATGGTGTTGTCTTTGGGCTTGTTGAAATCGTAGGTGTAGGTCGTATCCGCGCGGATTTCTGGCGTGAAGAATTTCGAATCGAAGGCCGGCTCTTTGGTGCGCGGGCTGCCGTTAAGCCAGGTCCAATCCCAATCAGAAAAGGGATCGATCTTCGCCTTCTTTGCCGGCGCAGATTCCGAGGACGCGGCGGCAGTTGCGACCGCAACCGGAGGCTGCGCGGGGACGACTGCCGCAGGCGCTTTGCCGACATTCGTTTCTGTAGCGGGCGGCGGAGCGCTCGGAGGTTTAGCAGCTGGCATTGCTTCGACGTTGGCGGGCGCTGCGCCCTTGCGGACTTCCACTTCCGCGCGCAGGCGCTCTACTTCCTCCCGCAGAGCTTTCAATTCGTCCCGCATTTGCTGTCTTTCAGTTTGTTCATCCGAGCCAGACGCGGCGCTGGTGGTAGATGGCGCGGCTGGGCTGGATTGAGCGCGAGCCCAGCCTGCCGGTAACACTACGAACATCGAGAGCAATAAGACCTGAAGCGGCATGTTTCGCATGAACTCGATTCTCCAATCGTCCAACGCAGCAAGCGCTGGGTTCGGAATCGGACCTGAAGTTGTCGTCTCCCGTATACCCGCCGAGGCCATCTTGGTTTTCTCTTTTCAGCTCACAGCGAATGGGTACGATCCACCAACAAGTCGATGGCGCACTGTCGCGAAGCAATGCGATCAGGAACCACAGCATGAATGATGTTCCCGATAGAGCGATGGCTGCGACTAAAATTGGCACCCACATTGCTTTCGCTCCAGCGACTTAGCGCGCGAACGCAAACACTTCAGTAAAACGCTTCAGGCGTAAGAGTTCTTTAAAGGATTTATAAGGAATTCGTAAGGATTGAGATTCCGGTAATCTGGGCTGATCTTTCCGCATGTTGGAGCGGCATTAGCATCCCCACTCGGCTTCGCCGGGCTGCGCGAAATACCGGCGCGATGGCGCTTTGTCGTTGGCCAGGGATTCCAGCTCGAGCAGTGCCAGCCGCGCGGCTGCGACCAGGCGGCTCTTTTCCTGTGGCGGCACTTCCTTCCACACTCCGCGGCCTTCGCTTCCCTTGCCCGGAATCTCTGGGGTGAGTGCCTGATGATAGTGATGGAAAAGCTCTGCTAACTGCTCTGGTGCTACTTCGTTAATCCACATGACCCTTGATCTCCTTGCCCGCATGTTCTGCCGAGCTGCTTTTCTTCTACACAACGATTGGATACGGAAGCACAGAAATTCCGGATAAAGGGTTCATAAAATGTTCGTAAAGGCAGAGCGGAGAGGAAACGCGCAGGAACTAGGAACCGGGCTCGAAGCGGTAACCGATCCAGGGCTCAGTCAGCAGATATTTCGGTGAAGAAGGATCGGCTTCTATTTTTTTGCGCAACTGGCCGACGAAGACGCGCAGGTATTCCGGTTGTTCGGTGCTGTTCGGCCCCCAGATCGCGGCCAGCAATGCGCGATGTGTGATCACTTTGCCGGGCCGGCGTGCCAGATAAACAAGCAGATCAAACTCTTTGGGCGTGAGATGAACTTCGTGTCCTACAACTTTGACGAAGCGGGCATCAAGGTCGATGGAAAAATCTCCCGCGGTAATCGCGCTGGGCTGCTCCTCAGTGACGGGTGCGCGGCGCAGTTGGGCGCGGATGCGCGCCAGCAGTTCGTTCATGCTGAAGGGCTTGGTGACGTAATCATCGGCGCCCGCATCGAGCGCTTCCACCTTCGATCGATCTTGTCCGCGGACCGACAGCACGATGATCGGCACCTGCGATATTTGCCGCAGCTTGCGGCACAGGCCGACGCCATCGAGATTGGGCATGGCAAGATCGGTGATGACCACATGCGGCGTCCAATTCTTCATGAGTTCGAGCGCCATCTCGCCGTCGTTGGCCACACGGATGTCATAGCCCTGCGCCGATAGCGTGGTGCGCAGAACCCGCGTGATCTGGGCTTCGTCATCCACCACCAGAATGCGGCGGTGATCGTTCGCCGTTTCCCGTTCGTTCATGGCCGTCACCGCATCTCCTGAGTGACGATGTGAACGTCGACGGCCGGAGTGTCGCGAAGAAATTTGTGGATGGCGGAGAGATAAAAATAGCGCTTCCATCCCTTGGTCGCCGAACGGCCGAATACCACTTGCGTGACATGATTCTCGCGCACGAATTCGGCGACTTTTTCCGCGACTACTTTGCCTTCGGCCTTGACCACCTTTGCGCCCACGCTCTCGGCAAAGCGAATGTTGTCGGCAAGGGAACGCTGATTTTCGTCGCTCTCATCGGCTCCGGTATCCACGTAAAAAACGTAAAAGTCGCCATCGAGCGCCTGGGCCATGCGCGCGCCACGGGCGATCAGGTATTGCGCCGCCGGGTTCGAACTGATACAAACTGCGATGCGCTCGCGCACCTGCAGCGGTTGTCCGTCTGCCGTCTTCAATTCCGAAAGCGTGCGATCGACCGCCTGTGTGACCTGGCGGAGTGCAAGCTCTCGCAAAGCAACAAGATTTGTATTACGGAAGAAATTCGCCAGAGCGCGCTCGACGCGCTCGATGGGGTAAATATCTCCGCGCTTCATGCGAGTCTGCAGGGCCTGCGGCGTCAGATCTGCCATGACGATTTCGCCCGCGCGGCGGATCACCCAATCAGGCACAGTCTCGCGAACCTGAACGCCGGTTAGACCACGGATGGTCGGCGCGAGGCTTTCGATGTGTTGAACATTGAGCGTAGAAACCACATCGATGCCGGCATCGAGCAACTCGAAAACATCCTCATAGCGCTTGGCGTGTTTGCTGCCTTCGATGTTCGTGTGTGCCAGTTCGTCAACCAGAACCACGTGCGGCTTGCGGGCGAGAATGGCATCCACATCCATCTCCTCGAAGATGGTCGCTTTGTATTCGAGCTTTCTGCGGGGAACTGTTTCAAGGCGAGAAGAGAGCTCAATAATCGGTTTGCGCCCGTGGTTTTCGACTACGCCGATCACGACTTGTTCCCCGCGGCTGGCGCGGCGCACGCCTTCGCTGAGCATGGCGTAAGTTTTTCCCACGCCCGGAGCGTAGCCCAGAAACAGCTTGAATACGGCAGGACGCTTCGCCGTATCAACTTCTTCCAGCCATTGCTCGGGAGTCTTACCCATCGCCGTTATTCTCCACGCCTCTGGGGAAATTGTCGAATTTGTGCCGTGAGTGAGAGGGGAAACCTTTACCACAGAGAGTCACAGAGACCCAGTGAAAACCAACAACTTGTAAAAGGCCCACCATGATGTGACCCTGTGGTGAAAAGCCTTTCTCCTCCGATCTCCAGACTCGTCCCACTTCCGTTACAATCGTGCGCGTGAAGGCGATCCGGCCACAACACATCTTCCGTTACGCTGCATGCCTGGTCGCTACGGAAGTAGTCGCACAAGCTTACCGGCATTTTCTACATGTAAACCCAACTACGGTTGCGCTCACGTTCTTGCTGATGGTGCTTTGGGTGGCGGCGTACTGGGGTTTTCGTTTTTCCGTGTTCCTGGCGGTGCTGGGGACTCTGGCCTTCAACTATTATTTTCTTCCGCCTATCGGAACCTTCACGGTTTCCGATCCGCAGAACTGGGTCGCGCTGTTCGCTTTTTTGGTGACGGCGGGCATCGCCAGCGAACTGGCCGACCGCGCGCGGCGGCAAACTGCCGACGCCAACCAGCGCCGCCGCGACGTCGAACGCCTTTACGCATTTAGCCAGCGCTTGCTCGCCACCGATAACGTCGCCGAGTTGCTGAATGCGATTCCGGCATACGTGTGCGACGGATTCGCGGCCAAAGCGGCGGCAATTTATCTGCTGAGTTCGCAACAGGTATACCGCACCGATCCGGATGCGACCTGGTTCCCGCTGCAGGATTTGCAAATGGTAAGTTCTCGCGGCGAGCCGGTGATCGATGGCAAGCGCGGAATATCGCTCACGCCTTTGCATCTGGGAGCACGCACCACGGGAGCAGTCGGTATTGCGGGATCCGTGCTATCCCGCGCGACGCTGGAAGCGCTGGGCAGCATGATCGGCATCGCCATCGAGCGCGCGGGAGCGATCGAGAAGCTTTCACAGACCGAAGCCGCGCATCAGAGCGAAAACCTGCGTGCGGTGCTGCTCGATTCGGTAACGCACGAATTGCGCACGCCGCTCACCGGCATCAAAGCCGCGGTGACCGGACTGCTCTCGGATTACAACCTTGACGAGGCGCAGCGCAAGGATTTGCTCACCGTCATCAACGAGGAGACCGACCGCCTCGACCGACTGGTGGGCGAAGCCACAGAAATGGCGCAGCTCGACGCGCACAAGGTGGAACTCCACATGGCACTGGTGGACATCGCGACGGTGATCGAATCGGCGGTCGAAGAATCGCGCACTGTGCTGGGGCAGCATCCGCTCGACGTGCGCATACCCGCGGTGTTGCCCAAGGTTCGCGTGGATGCAGACCGCATTGCCGAGGTGCTGAAACAGTTATTGGAAAACGCGGCGAAATATTCGCCGCCGAACGCGGCGATTACGATTACCGCAGAACGCAAAGCAGATCGCGTAATCACCAGCGTGACCGACCACGGTCCAGGCATCGACGACTTTGAGCAGTCGATGGTGTTCGATAAGTTTTACCGCGGCCGCGACCAGCGCTACAGCGTGCAGGGCACGGGTATGGGATTAGCCATTGCAAAGGCTATTGTGGAAGCGCACAACGGTGCGGTCGGCGTTACCAGCCAACTTGGCCGCGGGTCGGTGTTTTCGTTTGAATTGCCGATTGCGTGATTGCCCGAGACCATAAATCTCCGCGCGCATGCCTGCCGCAGCGCATCCGTCGCATATCAGTTCTTCATCTTCGGCCGCTCACAGGTATCCACAATTTTTGTAGGATCAATCGCATCCTTATCCACCTGCTCTTCCAGAATCTTTCCATCTTTCCCGATCAGAAAATTCACTCGCCGTGCGGCCTTGTATTTATCCAGATAGATTCCGTATTTGTGGGTTATATCGCCGCCCCAATCGCTGAGCAGAGGGAAGGTGACTCCAATCTGATCGGCGAAGGCTTTGTCCGCAAAGGGGCTATCCATGCTCACACCCAGAACCTGGGTATCGGTGGCGTCCAGCCGTTTCAAATCGTGCTGGAGCGCCTGCATTTGCTTGGTTCAACCACCGGTGAAGGCGAAGATGAAAAAGGCAAGTACGACATTTTTCTTGCCGCGGTAGTCGCTTAAGGAAACTTTCTTCTCATCGTTGCCGTCGAAATATTGCAGCGTAAAATCGGGCGCGACGTCGCCAACTTTCGGCATTGGCTTGGGTCCGGCCGGTTCGTTGCTTTGCGCCAACGCGCGGTCCACCGTGGAAACCGCCAAAACGGCTGCAAGCAGAGCGGCTGTCAGCGCCGCGGGAAGTTTTCCTGCCATATTTGTTCTCCTCTCGAACTCAGTCAGCTTACTCTGGAGACTTGCACTCAGGCAATCGAGGATGCTGCTTGGAGGTGCAGTTTCGCAGTACTGGCTGTTCTTTGCGAACTTTGCGGAAATTCTTTGCGGCCTTTGCGGTCAGAAGCTCTTAACCGCCAAGTTCGCAAAGGTATCGCCAAGGGCGCAAAGAGAACAAGCTGCGCTACTACCCGTCGACCAGTACTGCCGAGTCAGATTTCTGCATTGCCGAAAGACCATGCAAACCAGTAAATTCAATTCCAGAGCCTGAAGGGCTCGCACGACGCAATCGATGAGCCTTGCCACGCTGAACGATGTTTTTTTCGCCGCCACCGGGCGCAACCTTGAGCGCGCCATGCTCCATCGCGAAGCGGGCAAATGGCTGCCTATTTCCTCCTCCGAGTTGCTCCGCAATGTGGCCGGGACCGCGCAGGCGCTTCGAGCCTGGGGCGTTCGCAAGGGAGACCGGGTCGCGATTCTCAGCGAAAACCGGCCCGAGTGGACGATTGCCGACTTCGCAATCCTGCTGCTAGGCGCGGTTACGGTTCCGGTTTACGCGACGCTGACGCCGGAGCAAACGGCGTACACGCTGCGCGACTCCGGCGCGAGTACCGTGTTCGTCTCGAGCGAAGCGCAACTGCGCAAGGTGCAGGCGATTCTTTCGCAGACACAGATCCGAAAGATTGTTGTGATGGATGCCGTGCAACTGCCGGGAGAACTGGCTGCGACTTGTGCGCTCATGCGCGATTTTATAGCCGCGGCATCTCCTACGCTCGATCCGCAAATTGAGGCCCTGGCACGCTCGATTCAACCCGACGACCTGGCGACGATCATCTACACCTCAGGCACAACCGGGGTGTCCAAGGGCGCGATGCTGACGCACGGCAACATGGCGTCAAATATTGCCTGCTCTCTGCTCGGCTTCGACATGCACCCCGGCCAAGTCAGTATTTCGTTCCTGCCGCTGTCGCATGTGACTGCGCGGCATGTGGATCTCGGCCTGCTCTACCACGGTGTCACGCTGGCGTATTGCCCGTTCATGGAGAATCTTCCGGCTACGTTTCAAGAGGTTCGTCCCTCGATATGCGTTTCGGTACCGCGAGTGTACGAAAAAATCTACGCGAAGGCGGAGATGACAGCGCGCTCCTCGGCAAAGGGCGCGATCTATCGCTGGGCGCTGCGGGTTGGGCATGCCAACAAGGCGGCGATATTGGCCGGGCACACTCCCACTTCAATTTCGTGGAAGCTCGCCAGCAAATTAGTTTTCTCGAAAATTCGCGCGGGCATGGGCGGCGGCATGGAAGTCTTTATCTCAGGAGGCGCGCCTTTAGGCCGGGAGCTGGCCGAGTGGTTTGCCACAGTCGGAATTCGGATTCACGAAGGTTATGGCCTGACGGAAACATCTCCGGTGATCGCGGTGAATACCCCCGCCAACCATCGCATCGGCACGGTGGGCAAGATCCTGCCGAACCTCGCGGTGCGGATTGCGGAGGATGGAGAGATTCTGGTGCGCGGGCCTTCTGTCTTCAAGGGGTATTGGCAGCGCCCGGAAGAAACCCAAAATGCCTTTGAAGACGGGTGGTTCAAGACTGGAGATATCGGCCTTCTCGACGCCGATGGATATCTTTCCGTCACCGACCGCAAAAAAGAGCTCATTAAAACTTCCGGCGGAAAATTTATCGCTCCGCAACCGATTGAGAATTCTTTGAAACTAAATCCGTTGGTGGGGACGGCGGTTGTGGTCGGAGATAAACGCAAGTTTGCCTGCGCACTGATTTCCCCAAACTTCGCAATGCTCACGGATTGGGCACGCTCGAAGGGAGTGACCTTCGCTTCTCCCGCCGACTTGATTGCAAAGGCAGAGGTGCAAGGGTTATACGAAAAGCTGGTGGAAAGCGCGAACGAGAAACTGGCGCGCTTTGAGAAGTTGAAGCGAGTGATACTGGTGGCCGATGAATTTACGGCGGACAATGGATTGCTGACTCCGACCATGAAATTGCGAAGACGAGTGGTGGAAGAACGCTATCGCCGACAGATCGAGGAGTTGTACGCCCGGGCGGAGAACGAGAGCGTTCCGTAACGGAAGAACGGGCGGATTGGGCCGCGCGTGGACTTGCAATTTCGCGGGGATTTGCCATCTGTGATTTACTACTAGCGTTGGGATTGACTAGTATCGGGCGCACCGCGCGCGGGCGACTAACTAATATTTCACTTTCGCCGCGCGAATGCAGTAAGACTCCGAATTACCCTTCGATGCCGAAATCCGATAAAAATCAGGTGGCCGAGGTCGATGCTGCGGGTTCATCCCGCATCGCCGGAAGCGGCGAGATGGCCGATCTGGTGCGGCAATTCGATTGGAGCCGGACTCCGCTGGGCCCGATCCAAGGCTGGTCCGACATTCTGGTTACTACCGTCAACCTGATTCTCGCCTCTCGTCATCCCATGTTCCTTTGGTGGGGGCCGGAGCTAATCCAGGTTTATAACGATGGGTACCGGCCCAGCATTCGCGCTGATAAGCATCCTTCCGCGATAGGACAACCGGGCGCCGAATGCTGGCCCGAAATTTGGCCGATCATCGGGCCGCAGATCGAAGCGGTGATGGCACAGGGGGCTTCCACGTGGAATCTAAACCAACTCGTTCCGGTTAAACGGGACGAAAAGCTGGAAGAAGTCTACTGGACGTATAGCTATAGTCCGGTGCGGGAGAAAGACGGAACGGTTCAGGGCACGCTGGTGGTGTGCAGCGAGTCGACGGAACAAGTGCTCAGCGAACGCCGCTTGCGCGCGCTTCTGGCGATTGGCAGCGCGTCTGAGCCTGAAATCGAGGCGGCGCAATCGCAACCCCTCTTGCCCTTCGCCCATGAGCTTATCAAACGGCTGGGCGAAAACCCTTTCGACGTGCCCTTTGCCGCGCTTTATTTCTTATCTCACGAAGAGATCTTCCAGGTTGCCACCAGCGGCGCGGCGGACTTGGTGGCAGACCCCAGCCACTGGCCGCTGGCTGGATCAGCGAAGCGCCAGTCGCCGATGTTGCTGGGAGATCTGCAACGGCGGCTGGGAGATGTAGTATGCGAACCCTGGCCGGAACCGGTGGGGCGGGCCTATGTTTTGCCGCTGGGCAGCATGGGATCGTCCATCGAAGCGGTTCTGGTGTTCGGCATTAGCCCGCGTCTGCCGTTTGACGAGAGATATCAAACTTTTTTCCATCTGGTGGGGACGCGCATTGCAGGATTGCTTCAAAGGGAAAGTCATGCGTTGGAATTGGCGCAGGCGGCGCGGCGATTCAGGAGCCTGGCGGAAGCCAATCCGTTCGGCATGGTCATCGGGAATCTCGACGGGAGCTTGAAGTATGTAAATCCGGCTTTGTTGAAAACCCTGGGTTATTCCGAGGCCGACGTGGCCGCGGGGAAGCTGCGCTGGGATGACCTTACTCCGCCGCAATATCGAGAGGCGGACGCCATGGCGGTGGAACAGATTCGAACTCAGGGGAAATGTGATGTGTATGAAAAGGCTTATGTGGCGCGCGATGGGCGCCTCGTTCCGATTCTGGTAGGGGCCTCGACGATCGGCGATTCAGGAAGCGAAGCTGAAGTGGCGGCATTCGTTACCGATCTAACTCCGCTGCGGGCGGCGCAAGAGGAACTGCGCAAGGCCAACGAAGAACTGGAAAGAAAAGTGATGGAACGCACGGCGGAACTGGAGACTGAGGTTGGGGATCGCAAGCGCGCGGAAATGAGTTTGCGGGAGTTGAGCGCGCAACTGCTTCGAACCCAGGACGAGGAGCGGCGGCACATGGCTCGCGAACTCCACGATCATGCCGGACAAACGCTGGTCGCACTAACGTTGAATCTGTCGGCAATGCAAAACCTGGTTGGCAATGATGATACGGAGATCGCGAGCCTGGCGGCGCAAACCCAGCAACTTTCCAACGATCTCTCACGGGAGATCCGCACACTGTCTTATCTTCTGCATCCTCCTCTGCTGGACGAAGCGGGGCTTGCTTCGGCGCTGAGTTGGTACGTCGACGGTTTCACCAAGCGAAGCAACATCCAGGTCGAACTGGAGCTGCCCGAGCGTTTCGGGCGGCTGCCCAGGGATCTGGAGATTGTCGTCTTCCGTATTGTGCAAGAGAGCCTGACCAATGTTCATCGCCACTCGGGCAGTTCGTGGGCGAGGATTTCTCTGGCGCGATCAAATGACTTCGTGGATTTCGAGATCAGCGACTGCGGCAAGGGAATTCCGGCGGAACGGCAGATGACAATCGCAAGATCCGGGGTGGGGGTGCGCGGGATGGAAGAAAGGGTCCGTCAATTTGACGGGACATTGCGAATCGTCTCAGACCCCGAGGGAACGAAGGTGATGGTGAGACTTCCGATGAAAAACACCGGTTCCGATCGTGCCGCTGATCCGCGGTAAACTCCCGCTGCTCCCGTTTTAGTTACAATAGCGGCATGAGCGACCCACTCGTAATTGCCGGACGTTCCTTCCGCTCCCGCCTGATCGTCGGCACGGGAAAGTACAAATCGTTTCAGGAAACTGCTCGCGCTCTTGAGGCTAGCGGCGCCGATATGGTCACCGTGGCAGTCCGCCGCGTGAATCTTGACCGCAGTAAGGAATCACTGCTCGACTACCTCGATCCGAAGAAATATTTTCTGCTGCCGAACACCGCCGGCTGTTACACCGCCGATGAGGCGGTGCGGGCCGCGCGCCTGGGACGCGAGGTCGGGCTTTCCGATTGGGTCAAGCTGGAAGTGATCGGCGATCAGGCCACGCTCTATCCGGATGTGCAAGCTACGCTCGAAGCTACGCGGACTCTGGTGAGCGAAGGCTTTACGGTGCTGCCGTACACTTCGGACGACATTGTATTTGCGAAGCGGCTGATCGACGCAGGCGCCGCGGCGGTGATGCCGCTGGGCGCGCCGATCGGTAGCGGCATGGGGATTCAGAATCAGGCGCACATCCGCATATTGCGCGAAATGATCACCGGCGTGCCGCTGATTGTGGACGCCGGGGTGGGCACGGCTTCCGACGCGGCGATCGCGATGGAACTGGGCGCGGATGCGGTGCTAATGAATACCGGCATCGCAAATGCGCAGGATCCGGTGCTGATGGCCGAGGCTATGCGACATGGCGTGATGGCGGGGCGCCAGGCTTATCTCTCCGGCCGTATGCCGAAGAAGCTTTATGCGACCGCGAGCTCGCCGCTGGAAGGCATGGTGCGGTAGCGTAGCGCCGGCGTCCTCGCCGGCTTTTGAGTTTTTCTTGTGCAAGAAAAAAGGCGGCCGATTGGCCGCCCTTTTTACTGCCTAGCCCTTCTCAGAGCATTTTCGCATTATCCACATGAATCGAATCGCCGCTGACCTTTCCAGTCACGGCAATGTGGTGTCCCTCATGGCCTTTTAGCGCGTCCGGGTTGTCGACCACCAGAACCTTCTGATCCTTGTCGGTGACGATGACGATCTTCTCGCCCGCGGCCAGGCATTTTTTGGTGCAGGCTTCATGGCTGGCATTGGCGCCCTTTGCGCCGCATTTGCTGTCGCTGACCCATCCGTTGACAGTGGTGCTCTTGCCCATATTGTCAGCCGCCAAAACCGTCAGGGCGAATACGAAAAATATCGCAAGACAAAGCACTAGAACTTTTCTCATGGCCGATTTTTCTCCTTTTATTTTGCAGCGGCTCAAGCCGCGGATATGGCAGGAATCCAATCGGGCGACCGGAAGCCATTCAACTCGACCGGACGTCGATAGCCCGAACTATACCACAGCCAAAGATGCGGAGTGTCAATCAACGAGGCTGATCAAGGTTTGCCGAAACTCGACTAAGGCTGTCTTATCTTCGCGCCGAATGATTGGCCGGAACTGGAGTCGCGGGAGCGGGCGGCACGTAGACGTATTCGCCGGGACGTACATAACGCAACTGCTCGCGCGCTTCTTTCTCAATGGACTTTGCGTCCGTCTTCAATCCTTTGATCTGATCAGCGTAGAGTTCGTTTTCTTTCTGTTCCTGCGCGACGCGCTTCTTCAGCGATTCATATTCCGCGCGCTTCTGCTTGTATACGATCATGCCGTTGGCCCCGAACATGACGTGGACAAAAAGCAATCCCGCGAGCACGGCCACTGTAATGGTCGCGATGCGGCGGCGCAGCGAGTAGACCTTCTCGGCGTAGGGGCGAGCGCGCTCGATCCACGACGCGGCCAGGGCTTCGGCGCGAGGAGCATTTTCGGCCATGACTCGCAGGCCGTCCTCGGGGCGGGGAAAGCGCCGAAGTTTTGAAACGTTTTTTATTCGAAAATCCATTGCTTGGCTGCCGTGCTCAACTTCTCCAATCCCCGCTCGCTTCGTGCTTCCGAATAGACGCGAACTACCGGTTCAGTGCCCGAAAGCCGGTAGCACACCCATGAGCCGTCTTCGAAAACCAGCTTCAATCCGTCGGTGCGGACTACCTCGCTGACGTTGTGCCCGCAGAACTCTTTCGGATCAGACTTCAACTTTCCAGTGAACTTCGCTTTGACCTCGGGCGTCAAGCGGAAGTTCTGCCGATCGGGGTAATAGGAACCAACTTGGTTACACAGCGCCTTCAATTGCTCGCCCAGCGGCTTGCCGCGGCGAGCGACCATCTCGCAGCAAAGCAGACCTGCGAGCACTCCGTCTTTTTCGGGCACGTGATGGCGGATCGAAAGTCCGGCGCTCTCTTCCCCGCCGATCGCGATCTTATCCTGCATGATGAGCTCGCCAATGTATTTGAAGCCTACCGGGGTTTCGTAGAGCTCGACGCCGCGCGCTTTCGCGATCGCGTTGATCAAGTTGGTAGTTGCGACCGACTTGGCTACGCCATTTTTCCATCCGCGGGTTTCGACCAGATAATCGAAGAGCAGCGCGATGATGTAGTTCGGCTGGAGGAAAGTTCCGTCCGCGTCGACGATGCCGAAGCGATCGGCGTCGCCGTCGGTGGCGATGCCTATGTGTGCCGACGTCGCCCGCATTTTTTCGCGCAATGGCTCCAGCAGGTGATCGTCGGGCTCCGGTGCGTGGCCACCGAACAGCACGTCGCGATAGTCATGCACTGTCTCTATATTCACTCCGGCCCGGCGCAAGGCATCGTCGGAATATCCGCGAGCGGCGCCCCACATGGGGTCGAAACAAATCTTCAGGTTCGCCTTACGAATCGCATCCAAATCCACGATCTCAGCCACGCGTTTTAGGTATCCTGCCTTCACTTCGAGCGATTCTTTTTTCACGGTCGCAGCGCCATTATTAGAAAGCGGTGAAGCTGCCTGATCGGCAGCTTGAATTTCGGCTTCGATCTTTTGCGTGATCTCGGGCAGAGCCGGACAGCCATCGGGCGTGGAGAACTTGATTCCGTTGTACTCGGGCGGATTATGCGAAGCCGTAAAGTTGATGACGCCATCGGCTTTCACATGCGTAACCGCGTAGGCAAATGCGGGAGTAGGCGCGGCATCGGCCACCACCAGCGGCGTGATGCCATTCGCCGCAAGAATTTCGGACGCCATGGAGCAGAAGGTCTCGCCGAGAAAGCGAGGATCGCGCCCGACGATCACGCGTGCGCCATTTTTTTTCTGCGAAGCGACGTAGCGAGCAATGCCTCCGATGGCGCGGCGCACATTGGCGAAGGTGAACTCCTCCGCCATTACCGCGCGCCAACCCGACGTGCCGAACTTAATCTGCGTTAGCATGGAAATTACCTCAAGGGTTGCGAACAGCCTTTGGTGTGCACGGCAGCTGCATGGTTGCCGCAAGCCAGTGAAAGGCGAACGCTGATTTTATATGACCGACAAACGCATGGTCCTCTCGACCGCTGGTTCCGAAGAAGAGGCACGCAAAATTGCGCGCCATCTGGTGGAGCGCCGTCTCGCCGCTTGCGTCAACGTTGTTCCGCAAGTGCAATCGATTTACCGCTGGAAAGATAAAGTGGAAGAAGCCAGCGAGTGGTTGTTGCTGATCAAAACCACGGCGCAAGCCTTCGATCAGGTGAGGCACGCGATTGCGGATATGCATTCATATGACCTTCCCGAGTGCATTTGCCTGGCGATTGAAGATGGATCGCCCAATTATTTGCAGTGGATCGGCGACTCAGTTTCGGCAGAAACTCCTGGAGCATGACCGGGCAAAATCTAAATCGCTGCCAGCCCTGCTTCCAGATCGTCGAGGATGTCGTCGATATCTTCGATGCCAACCGAGATGCGAACCATGCCGTCGGTGATTCCTATCGCTCTGCGGCCTTTCTCGCCGAGCGCCGCATGGGTCATGGTCGCGGGATGCGAGATCAGGGTCTCCACTCCGCCGAGCGATTCTGCGAGCGAGCACACCTGAAGTTTTTTCAACATTCTGTTCGCGTTCTTCAGCGATCCGGTTTCGAAAGTGATCATTGAGCCGAAGCCACGCATCTGCTTTCTGGCCAGCTCGTGCTGAGGATGATCGGCAAGGCCGGGGTAGAAAACCTTTTTAATCTTGCGATGCTTCGCGAGGAAATCGGCGACGATGCGACCGTTGCGGTCGTGAATCTCCATGCGTGCGGCCAACGTTTTCACGCCGCGTAACAGAAGCCAGCATTCGAACGGCGAAAGAATCGCGCCGGCGGCTTTCTGCAAGAACGCCAAATTTTCGGCCTGGTCCCGCCGGCTGCAGACCACCACGCCACCCAAGCCGTCGCTGTGACCGTTGAGAAATTTTGTGGTCGAGTGGATCACCATATCCGCGCCCAGCTCCAGCGGCTGCTGAAAATAGGGCGACATAAAAGTGTTGTCAACCACGAGTTCCGCTTTTTTGCGGCGGCAAATCTGGCTGATGGCCGCGAGGTCGCTCAGCCGCATCAGCGGGTTGGTCGGCGTCTCCACGTAAACCATGCGGGTGTTCTTGCGAATCGCGCGCTCGACGTTTGCCGCGTCAGAGGTGTCGACGTAGGAAAATTCGAGGCCGAAGCCGGTGAGCACCTGATTGAAGAGGCGCGGCGTTCCGCCATATAGGTCGTTGCCGCAGACCACGTGGTCGCCCGATTTCAGCATTGAGGTGACCGCGTTGATCGCGGCCATGCCGCTGGCGAAAACTCTGGCGGCGACGCCGCCTTCCAGCGATGCCAAATTCTGCTCCAGGTGGGTGCGCGTGGGATTTGACACGCGCGAATACTCGTATCCTTTATGCTCGCCAATTCCCTGCTGCACGTAGGTGGAGCTGAGATAAAGCGGGACATTGACCGCGCCAGTGAGCGGATCGGGCTCCTGCCCGTCGTGAATGGCGCGCGTAGCAAAGCCGGGCTGCTTCTGATTTTTCATTGTGTCCTGTGAATTCGATTGCGATCGGCGAACGCGGCTTCAACGCCGGATTCGGGTTCTCAGATTCCGCCCTCAAAAATTTTCTTCGATAAATACCGTTCGGCCGAGTCGGGAATAATAGTCGCCACCCGCTTACCGGCACCTAGCCGGCGTGACACCTGCAGCGCTGCAAATACCACGGCGCCGCCGCTCGACCCCGCCAGCACGCCTTCCTGCGCCGCCAGTTTTTTCACCATCTCGAAGGCGTCGTCATCCGTCACCGCTATTACTTCATCGCATACGGCGGGATCGAATGTTTCAGGAATGAAGTTGTTGCCGATGCCTTCCACTTTGTGCGGGCCAGGCGCGCCGCCGCCCAGGACCGAACCTTGGGTGGTCACCGCGGCCGCAAGCACTCCGCGAAGATGCTCTTTCATGTAACGAGCCACGCCGGTAAAAGTGCCACAAGTTCCGCAGCCTACGACGATTGCGTCGATGCGCCCATCCATCTGCTCGAACATTTCGACAGCCGTGGTTTCGTAGTGATAATCAGGATTGGCCGGATTCTCAAACTGTCCCGCCATGAACGCAGTGGGATCGGTAGCAACAAGTTCTTTGGCGCGGCGGATCGCTCCCTGCATGCCTTCCTCGTCGGGAGTGCGATCGACTTCGGCGCCCAGGGCGCGCATGATGATCACCTTTTCCTGCGAGAAATTTTCCGGCACGAATAGTTTGACCTTGTATCCGCGATTTACGCCGATCAGCGCCAGGCCGATTCCGGTGTTGCCCGCCGTCGCTTCTACGATTGTGCCGCCGGGCACGAGTTTGCCCTCGCCCTCGGCGCGGCGGATGATGCCGATGGCGGCGCGATCTTTCACGCTGCCCCCGGGATTGAGATATTCAAGCTTGGCGAAAACGTCGGCTGAACCGGCGGGAACCAGGCGTTTCAGCCGCAGCATGGGAGTGCCGCCGACCAGATCGGTAATGTTGTCGGCGACGCCGAGATTAAGTGATTCCGATGTTTTTTGCAGCACCTTACAGGGTACGAGCAGTGGTCGGAATCGTCAATGGAAGGAAAGGCCGAAGGGGTGCAGGTAGGGGGCTGACGTTGTTCTTTATGGAAATTGCCTAAATTTCTCAGGGGACTTGCCGTTAAAAAGCTCTTAACCGCGAAGCGCGCAAAGGTTTCGCAAAGGACGCGAAGAAAACCGGCCGGAACATTCCCTAAATCTGATTGACTGCTATTGTTTCGGTGATGGCGAGGCTGTCGAGCGTTGCTCGACCGGACAGCCCTTCGGCTCGCTCAGGGCACGATTGGGCGGCTGTCCCTAGATGACCTCACTTCGCTCCCGCCGCGCCTTGCGTCGCATAGTAGCCGCTCTTGGTGCGCACCGTCATTTTGCCGTGGCCTTTCACTTTGGCTTCCACGCGAATCTGTCGGAAGCCGCCGTTCGTTCTGGGATTGGTGGGCTTGTAGCCGATGGTGTACTGATTGCGGATATCGTGGGCGACCTGCCGGCTGATCTCATCGACTTCATCGAGTGTCTTGGGGAAGAATGCCAGGCCGCCGGTGCGCTGCGCGATGATTTCGAGCGCCTTGCGGGCTTTCCGCGGATGCTCTTCGTCACCTAGAAGTCCGATGGCATACACCTGCGGTCCGTTTTCTTCCTGTAACTGCTTTACGGCCTGCTCCAGCGTCTCGCGGCTGGCATTGTCCTCGCCGTCGGTGACCACAAAAAGAACTTTGCGATCGAGACGCGCGTATTGCTTGAGGTGCTCGGCCGAAGCCACTACGGCTTCATAAAGCGCCGTGCCGCCTTTGGCATCGATTTTTTCCAGCGCCTCCTTCAGCTTGAGCAAGTCGTTGGTGAAATCCTGGTCGAGATAATATTCGTCGTTGAAGTTCACCACGAACACTTCGTCCTCAGCATTGCTTGCCCGCACCAGGTTGAGCGCAGCCTGGTTCACCTTGGCGCGCTTTTCGCGCATGGAGCCGGAGTTATCAATCACAATGCCCATCGCCACGGGAATATCTTCATGGTGAAAGGAAATGATGGTCTGCTGCTTGCCATCTTCGAATACCGTGAAGGCGTTACGGTCGAGGTCGGTGACGATGTGCTGCTTGTCGTCGACCACGGTGGCGTGGAGCAGAACTTCATCCACGTCTTTGCGCATGACGTAGGTGCCGTTTTCGGTTTGGGTTTGTTGCAGGCCTGTGTTGGGCGGAGTTGCGCCGGATTGCGCTGCCGGCGGCGCAGCCTGCGATGGAGAATTTTGTGCCGGCGGTGTGGAAGATTGCGATCCTGCCGGTTGGGATTGCGGACGAGCGGGGGCTGCGATCCATAAAACGCAGAGCAGAAGAAGCAGAAGGTGCGCGGCGCGGCTACTCCACGGGCGCGTAATATCCGGTCCTGGCATACACTCGAAGAGGCGGCAATCCTTTCGGCGGAAGTAATTTCACCTTGATCTTACGCCATTTGCCGTCGCGCACAATTTTTGTGGGCTTGTATCCCAGAACATATTGGTTGCGCAACTCCACCCCGATCTTGGTTGCGACATCGGCGAGGTCGTTCGGATTATCCACGGTAAAGGCGCGTCCACCGGTCAGTTCCGTGATCTCGCCCAGGAGCGCGGGACCCAGTCGCTCTTCCTCAGTAGGAAAGTATCGGTCATAAATACCAATAGCATAGACCATTACGTCGGCTTCTTTAACTAATGCTTTAATCTCCCCTTCGGTGTAGCGGCTGTGATTGTCGCCTCCATCGGAGATGATGAGCAGCGCCTTCTTAGAATACTTCGCCTGCCGCATCTTGCTGACGCCCATGTAGATGGCGTCGAGCAGGGCGGTTCGCCGCCTAGGGACGGTGAAGACGAGCTTGCCCTGAATCTCTTCCACCGAACTGGTGAAGTCACTGACGACTTCCGGCGCGTCGGAAAACGTGATCATGAAGAATTCATCCTGCGGGTTCGCGGTTTTGAAAAATTCCATCACCGCATCCTTGGCGCGATCCATCTTGCTGCTCATGCTTCCGCTGGAATCGAAGATGACGCCCAGCGACACCGGGGCATCTTCGCTGGAAAAGGTCTTGATCTCTTCTTTCGAGCTGCCTTCAAAGAGCTCAAAATTTTCTTTGTCGAGGCCGGTCACCAAGCGATTCATGGGATCGGTAATAGTGACAGGAACCAGCACCAGATCTGCCGCGACTCGCAACGGCCGCATGTGCGAGTTGAGCGTTGGAGTGATAGTCGCCTGATTTGAGGCCTCTTCGGTATTGGCGGTTTTAACCGTTTCGACTGTACGCGAGGTGACGTGAACATCGTTCACCGTGGTCTGTGCGGAGCTTTTGTAAGACAAAACCGCGCATAGCGTAAAACACAGCGATGCGAAGACCGCGGCTTCGCGAGATAGAGTCAAAGCGCTGGGTTTTCGAGTACGAAACAAAACAGGGTTCCGCGAAAGAGCGTTCGACCGAATAGCCGGAAGGAAGCACAGGACCGAGGGACGTGAGGAGCGGCGCCTAACGAGGAGGGCCATAAGAACCTCAATGGCCGCGATAGTATCACAGCCTGAGGGTACTGGATGATCTTTCTTTGTCAAATGTTGCAGACAATTCGAAAATGGGCATGAGTCCCAGTGCGGCCCCAGTCGCCCAGTTTGGCGATTCCCGATCGTCCCCTATGGCAGGGACTCAAGTGTAGAAACGGAACGTAAACGCGCAAGTTGTTACAATCATCACTCTCCATCATGGCCGACATTCACCCTTTTCGCGCATTCCGCTACGACCCTGCCCAAGTCTCGCCCGCAAAAGCTGTAACTCAACCGTATGACAAGATCACTCCCACGCTGCAGGATCATTATTATGCGGCCAGCCCGTACAACCTGGTGCGCATTATCCTGGGACGCCGCGAAGAAGCGGACAACGCCCAGACAAATGTGTACTCCCGCGCGGCTGGCTATTTTAACGACTGGCGCCAGAAAGGCATTCTGCGCCAGGATTCGCAGCCCTCGATCTACAACTATTCTCAGCGCTTTACCCTACCGGGCGGGAAAGAAGCTCTAGCTAAAGGTGCTTCCGCTGAACTGGAGCGCCGCGGCTTCATCGCCCTCGGCCGGATTGAGGATTACTCCGCCGGTGTGGTTTACCGCCATGAACAAACCCTGGCGAAGCCCAAGGCCGACCGCCTCGACCTGCTACGCGCTACCCGCGGGCACTTCGGACAGATTTTTATGCTCTATGAGGATTCGGGCCAGGTCGAATCGCAGCTCGCCATCGAACGCGAGGCTGATGTTTCAATGACCGACGAATACGGCGTGGAACACCGCGTCTGGCAGGTGAGCGACCCGGCAGTAATTGCCTCCGTACGGGATGCGATGAAAGATAAGAAGCTGATCATTGCCGACGGCCACCATCGCTACGAAACTGCGCTCGCGTATCGAAACGAGCGCCGCGCCGCCGGCACTGCGCCTACCAGTTCTTCTGGTCCCGGCGATTCGCCGCATGATTTCGTCATGATGACCTTCGTCAACATGAACAGTCCGGCTCTCGTCATTCTTCCGACGCACCGAGTGGTTCATGGCCTGACGTCGTTCTCGGAGGATGAATTCCGCAGCTCCGCGCGGGCTTACTTCGATGTCGATGAAGTGGATGCGGCGCTGGATGCTCATCGAGCTACGGCGATGTTGCGTGAATGCGGACGCATCGGAAGCTGCATTCTTGCGGTTACCGCGACCCGCGCTTTTCTTCTGCACCATCCCAATCCGAACGCGGCGCAAGTATTTTCCGGGCTGTCTCTGCGCCAGCAGTCGCTCGACGTGGTGCAACTGCACAAATGTCTGCTGGAAAAAGTTCTGGGCCTGTCGGAGGAATCGATCCGCAACCAGCAAAATCTATCCTACGTGCGCGACGCGGGCGAAGCTTTGGCACAGGTGCGCGCGGAAAGCGGCCCCCGCGCCAACATTGCCTTCCTGATGAATCCCTGCCGCGCAGCGCAGGTTCGCGATGTGGCGTTCGCCGGCGAGGTGATGCCGCAGAAGTCCACTGACTTCTATCCCAAACTGCTGAGCGGATTGACCATCTATGCGCTCGACTAGAGGCGTAAGGCAAGCTGCTGACCACGCTCTCAGTAAGAAATGGTTTGCCGCTGCACTTTTGTTCTCTGCGGTTGTTCTCTTCAGCGCCGCTGGACCGGAAAAGCATCTCGCAGTCTATTCCACCGCCGCCAATTATTCGCTGACGATCGTTCAACGCCAGGGACACGATTATGTAGGCCTGCTCGAATTGCTCGATCCGCTGGGCACGGTCAGCGCGAAGTCAGATGGGCAGCGCTGGCACATTCACTACAACAATGTTCTCGGTGAGTTTATCTCGGGCAAAAGCCATGCCCGCGTGCAGGGTCGCGATGCGAGCCTGACGGCAAACTTTCTGTTGGAAAACGGCCGTGGGCTGGTTCCGGTGGATTCCCTCAATTCCCTGCTGCCGCGCTTTCTCGGCGGACCGGCGACCTTGCGCGAGGAGTCCAACCGGCTGTTCATTGGAAATATCGCCACTCATTTCACTGCGTCGATTTCTTCCAACGACCCTTCGCGGCTGATTTTTCATTTCAGCGCGCCGGTGAATCCGTCGGTGGCCAGCGAACCGGGAACGGTGCGCATGACCTTTCGCCGTGAACCCCTGACTGCGCCGGCGTCGCCCATGCTGACCTTCAGCAGCAAGATCATTCCCTCCGCCGATTATTCGGAGAACAACGGGGCTGCCGAAATCGCGGTGACTACGCACGCGCCCTTGATCGCGAATTTCAGTCCGGACGGAAAGACGATTACGCTCTCCCCGGCAAAATCAGAAGGCGCGGCGAAGGCCGGCCTGCCCGCAGCTCCTGCAACTGCCAGCTCGCCGGTAGCGAGCCAACCGACTCGGGCGGACCAACCATCTCCTTCGTCTCCGCGCCGATATTTCGCCGTGGTTGACGCCAGCCATGGAGGCAACGACCGAGGCGAGGCCCTAAGCCCCACACTGGCGGAAAAAGACGTGACGGTCATGTTCGCCCGGCGCCTGCGCCAGGAACTCGAGAGCCGCGGCATGACCACCCTGGTGCTGCGGGATTCTGACGCCGACCTCTCGCTTGATGACCGTGCGTTATTGGCAAACGGCGCTCACGCGGCGGTTTATATCGCGGTCCATGCCGCGTCGAACGGCCACGGAGTTCGGGTTTATACGGCCATGCTTCCCTATAACAATGAGGAAGATCACGGTCCCTTTCGTTCGTGGAGCACCGCGCAATCGGCTTCGGTTCCGCTGAGCCATAGCGTAGCTACGAGCGTGGCCGCCGAACTGAGAAAGGTTCAGATAACGACGCGCACGCTTACGGCGCCGTTGCGCCCTTTAAATAATGTAACCACGGCTGCCATCGCGGTGGAGGTCGCTCCCCCGGCCGGGGAGGTCACGGCTCTCACTGCGCCCGATTACCAACAGGTCATCGCGGGCTCGATCGCCAACGGAATCGTCAACATCCGAACGCAACTGGGAGCTGCGCCGTGATCCCTCGCTCTTTCTATATTGCGGTTTCGATTCTGCTGGCGGCCGCGCTCGGCATGAGCGTCTACGTATGGCGCATGCGCGGACGCGCCGCCGCCACGCCGGTTGCCGCCACCGATAGCAGGCCGGTTGCGCCGCCCATCGCCGGGTCCACCGAACAGGTTTCTTTGTTCGTTGCCTATGACGATGTCGGAATTCTTCAAGCTCAATCGGCGCGGATTCCGCTGCCATCGTTCCGGCAGGAGCGCGCCGAAGAATTACTGCGCGCGCTGCTGGCCATCTATCTCGACAAATCGTCGCCGCATCCTTTGCCTCCGGGATCGGATATTCGCAGCGTCTATCTGGTCGACCCCGGCCTCGCCGTCATCGATATCAACGCGGCCTTCGCCGACGGCCACCGCTCCGGCGTTCTGGAGGAAGAACTCACGGTCGCGTCGCTGATTCAGACGCTCACGGCGAATATTCCAGGAATTTCGCGAGTGAAAATTCTGGTGGAGGGAAGAGAGCGCGAGACGCTGGCTGGACACGCCGACCTGTCGCAGTTCTTTGATGTATCGGCCGTGAACCAACTCACGCAGCAGTTGGAGACGATTCAGTAACGAGCGATCGCGAAGAAGCCGCGTCTAGCCGCCGGCGGGTGAGGCGCTAGCCCCATCGAACCTTGTCATCCCGACCGAAGCTTCGCGTTCCCGAAGGGAACGGGAAGCGTAGTGGAGGGACCTGCTTTTTCTGTAACAGCGGTTCGAAGTGCTCACTCCACCTTCTCGGCCACCCACCGCGAAATCGCCGTCACTAGCTTTCGCGAAGCAAATCTCACCGAGTTCGCGGTGAGCCAATTCTGCGTTCCAGAAATTACGAGGGTGCGCCCCGCCATCAGCCCGCGATAGGCGTCGCGCGCCACGGTTTCTACATCCATGACGGCGAATTTCTTGAACACGCGCGAGTTCTCGATTCCGGCAACCTTAGCGAAGCCGGTATCCGTTGCACCCGGACAGAAACAGTTCACCACAACGCCTGATCCGGCTACCTCATTCGCGATCGCCTCCGACAACGAGAGCACGTACGCCTTGGTAGCGTAGTACACAGACATCAGCGGCCCCGGTTGAAATGCCGCAGTCGATGCCACATTCATGATCTTCCCGCTGCGCCGAGCCAGCATCGCTGGAAGAAATAGTCGAGTGAGATGAGTGAGCGCGGTGATGTTGAGATTTATCTGGCCTAAGATGTCGGCTTCGCTCATCTCCGCGAAGTTGCCGAACGCGCCAAAGCCCGCATTATTGATAAGAACGTCGACGATGATGCCGTCGCGCTGGAGTTGATCGAAAAGAAATTTGGCCGCGGCAGGCTCGCTTAGATCGAGCGCGACGACTTTCACCTTCACGCCGAATTGCCGCTGAAGCTCTGCCGCGACCTGATTCAGCTTGTCGTTGCTTCGCGCGACCAGCACCAGATCGTAGTGATCGCGGGCGAATAGCTTCGCGAGTTCATATCCGATGCCGCCCGAGGCTCCTGTAATCAGCGCGGTTTGTGTCCTGGTTTCCATATGCGATTCGTAGCAGGATATGCCTTCAGATCTTGCCTTCTGGTTTGTATGAGGATATGCCTTCAGGCATATCGCAAGAAGCTCCACTATGATCCGCCTTCAGGCGCTGCAGTGCGATAAAAAAGGCGCGGGCGAATGCGCCCGCGCCCACGCGATACGTTTCGATCTTTACGCTTTGGCCAGCGCCGGTTCTACCCCGTAAATCGAGTGCCAACTGGTTGCGGCTTTCAACTTATCGTTGACGTTATTGATGTTCTTTACGCCTTCGGTTTCAAGCCACTTGCGGAACGCCGCCGCTCCCTGCTTGGCATAGATCGGGATTCCATCTTTCCAGGTTGCGCGCCCGCAGAGCACGCCGTTGAACTTCACGCCTGATTCGCCCGCCAGTTCCAGCGTCTCGCTGAATTCCGCATTGCTTACGCCCGCCGAAAGATAAATGAAAGGTTTGGTCGCCACGCCGGCCGCTTTATGAAAGAGATCGATCGCTTCTTTCTTGCTATAGGCTTTCTGTCCGCCGAACGACTTTGTGCCTTCCACGAACTTCATATTCACCGGCACTTCGACTTTCAGCACATCCACGCCGTAGCGGTCTTTGCCGAACTCGCGCATACTTTCGGTAACGATATGCGGCTTTTTCTTGGCATACTCCAATCCTTTTTCATCGGCGCCTTCTTCGTAGCCGACGAATTCAAGAAAGTACGGAATGTCGTTGGCGCGGCACTCGTCGCCGATGCGCTCAACCCAGGCATGTTTTTTGTCGTTCACCTCCTTGGAATCATAGGGACTGTAATAGAGCAGAATCTTTACGCAGTCCGCGCCCGCGTCTTTGAGGCGGCGCGCCGACCAGTGGTCAAGCAGATCGCCCAATCGTCCGGGACCGGTTTTGTCGTAGCCGGTCTTTTCATAGGCAAGAAGCAGTCCGGCATTTTTGGCGCGGCGCTTGGAGGCGGGCAGACCCCATTCAGGATCGAGCAGAATGGCACTGGCATGCGGCGTCAACACTTCGGTGACCAGGATCTTGAACTCTTCCATCATGGCGTCGCTGATCTCTCCGCCTTTTTCTTTGGACAGCGACTTCTGAAGCGAGCCGCGCTGATCCATGGCGGCGGCGGCGATCACGCCATTCTCGTTCGAAACTTTTTTAAGACCAGCAAGTTTCCCCGGGGTAATCTTCATGGAATTCCTCCAGAACTGCTTGAGAAGATGAATGCTCGCAAAACAGATAATTGTAAACCCTGGCGGGAGTGGCGCTTCTGAAAGTCATGATTAGGGTTGAGACGCTGAACGAGTTCTTAATAAGTTCACGCGGCCCAGTTCTGCACTTTCAGTCCGCGAACCCGCCGGAATTCTCTTTCGTTGTTCGTGACCAGAACCAAACCCGCAGCCAGAGCATGCGCTGCGATCCAGAGATCGTTGTTGCCGATCATCTCGCCCTTCGACTCCAAGTCGGCACGAATCGAGCCGTAGGCTTCGCCTGCGGAGTCTGGCAGAGCCAGCGCCGGCAGCAAACGGACCAACTCTTGCAACCGCTCTAGCGCTGCCGCCCGCTGCAAACTTTTGGCTGCTCCATAAAACAACTCGCGCTGTAGTGGACGCGCGCTACCTGCTGGATACAAACATCTGTATCTACATTCGGCAAAACAGGCCGGAAGAAGTTCTGCGGCGATTCCGCAAGCTGCGTCCGGGAGAAGCGGCGCTTTCAGTGGTTACATATGCCCCTTGCGTTTCTGCGGCAGGTCCTGGTCGCGGCCGGGGAGCGCAAGATCGTCGGGCAAGCCGGCGAGCAAATCAAACGCCCGAGCCATATTTCCCTGTTTTTCGCGCAGCACAATCTCATCCCCGCGACGGAAAATTTCCACTTCCTGGCTCTTCAGGCGAAACTCCTTGGGAAGCCGAACCGCCTGGCTGTTTCCAGACCGGAATACTCGTGCTGTACCCATTCCACAGCCCTCCGTATATACATATAGTATATACATCGCCGAGATCGATTGGGAGAATCGTTTAGGGACATGGTATGGCTTGGCTGGAGATTCTGCCCAGGCCGCGCCAGTGGTATAGTGGTATGACCGCTTCAGTTTACGAGAAGTCTGGAATCTCATTCTCATTTACGATTTTCTAAGCACGGAAGGAAACATCCTCATGGCAATCGCAACTATTAATCCGGCGACTGGCGAAACCCTGCAAACGTTTAACCCGCTTACCAGCGCGGAGATCGAGCAAAAGCTTCAGCTCGCGGTAACCGCCTTTCGTGCCGAACGCAAGACTCCTTTCGCCGAACGCGCCCGGCGCATGCTGAAGGCCGCCGAAATTCTCGAGCGCGATAAAGAGAAGTTCGCAAAATTGATGACGCTCGAAATGGGCAAACCCTACAAGGCCGCCATTGGCGAAGCGGTAAAGTGCACTACGGCGTGCCGCTACTATGCCGAGAACGCCGAAAAGTTCCTTGCCGACGAAGTCATCGACACCGGTTCGGGAAAAAGTTTTATCCGCTATTTGCCGATTGGGCCGGTTCTCGCCGTGATGCCGTGGAACTATCCGTTCTGGCAGGTGATTCGCTTTGCCGCGCCTGCGCTGATGGCGGGCAACGTGGGCCTGCTCAAGCACGCCTCGAACGTTCCGCAGTGCGCGGTGGCGATCGAAAAACTTTTTCTCGAAGCGGGCTTCCCTGCTGGCGCGTTCCAGACGCTGCTGATCGGCTCCGGGCAAGTCGACGCGATTCTCGGTGATCCGCGCGTGAAGGCCGCGACGCTGACCGGCAGCGAGCAGGCTGGCATTGAAGTGGGCGTTTCAGCAGCCAGGCGCATTAAGAAAGTTGTGCTCGAGCTGGGCGGCAGCGATCCGTTCATCGTGATGCCCAGCGCCGATCTGGACGCCGCTGTCGCCACGGCCGTGGAAGCGCGCGTCCTAAACAATGGGCAATCGTGCATCGCCGCGAAACGCTTTATTGTCGCCGAACCGATAGCCGCTGAATTCGAGAAGAAATTCATCCAGCGCATGGAAAACCTGCGGATTGGCGATCCCTTCGACGAGAAAACTGAACTCGGCCCGCTCGCGACTGCCGATGCGGTGAAATCGCTCGACGCCGACGTGCAGAAGTCGGTGAAAGCCGGCGCCAAGCTGCTGACCGGCGGAAAGCCGCTGAAACTTCCCGGCAACTACTATGCGCCCACGGTGCTGACGAACATTCCCAAAGACTCACCCGCGTACGGCGAAGAATTCTTTGGCCCGGTGGCCCTGCTGTTTCGCGTCAACAATATTGATGAAGCCATCTGCCTGGCCAACGACGTGCGCTTCGGCCTGGGCGCCAGCGCCTGGACCAACGACGACCGCGAGCGCGAACGCTTCATCAACGAGCTTGAATCGGGCATGGTCTTCATCAACAAAATGGTGGCATCGGATCCGCGCATCCCGTTTGGTGGTGTGAAGAGTTCCGGCCATGGGCGCGAACTCTCGGCTAACGGCATTCGCGAGTTCATGAACATTAAGACGGTGTCGATCAAGTAGTTCAAGAGGCCTGTCATATCCATCGGTTGCTTTCGCCCGGAACATGTAGGTAAAATACCTACATTCGAGGTGTCCGATGGACAAGGTCATTTCCGCCGCAGGAGCTAACCGAAATTTTTCTCAAGTCCTCCGGGAAGTGAGAGAAGGCCGCAGCTTTGTGGTGACCAGTCATGGCAAGCCGGTTGCACGCATCGCTCCGCTTCAATCCGGTTCTGAACGTTCGTCTGCCGCCAAGGCCGCATTGCTGAAGCGTCTCCGGAATCAACCTGTGATCGACATTGGGCGTTGGGATCGGGATGAGCTGTATGAGAGGGATCCAAAGTGAGGGTGGCCCTCGACACCAATGTCATGGCCTACGCCGAGGGAGTGAGCGGCGAACCGAAGAAGACGGAAGCTCTGAACCTCATCCACCGGCTACCCACCCAAAACACGTTTCTTTCTGTACAGGTTCTGGGCGAGTTGTTTCATGTCCTGGTGAGGAAATCCAAACGTTCCCCCGACAGCGCCAAAAAAGCAATTCTGGCGTGGCAGGACACCTTCGAAATAATCGAAACTTCCCGCGAAGTTTTGGTCGCGGCAATCGATTTGTCGATGGATCACAATTTTAGGCTTTGGGATGCCGTTATCTTTGCGGCAGCAGCGGCCGCGGACTGCCGATTGTTGCTGACCGAAGACTTACAGGATGGATTTACGTGGCACGGAGTGACAGTGACTAACCCCTTCTCAACGTCGAAGCACGACCTGTTGACTGCGTTTCTTCGACCATGAGGAGCGCGACACAGCCAACATTGCTTCCTCTTCTGCTAGGAATCCTCCCGCCGCCAAACATCCAAACCTGACGCGCCCAGAGCGAGCGCGCCCAGAGATGCAACCGTGGGGCTTTGAGGCTGGAGAGGCATCATCGGTTCGACCATCCCTTCGCTGTCGGCTGAGCCGCCGGTATCGCCGGCGATGATCGGCTTTCCAGCCTCGGTTTCGTACGCGTAGCCGGTAAGGGTAGCGACCAGGCGAAAGCCCCGATTGGATCGCACATTCAGCCGGGCCCAGCCGTAGTAAACCTTGCCCTCGATGTTCAGGTTCAATCCGAGATAGCCATCTTTCACATTGAGCCATTTTCCATAGGAATAATCGTCGCCACCGTACCCGCCCCACCGGGCCGCCATGGCCTGAGGTAAAGGCCAGAATCCCTTCCCCAAGCCGATCACGGAGTCCCTGGCGAGCTCCGCTGCTGCGGAGGAACTCCTCATCACGGCGGCATTATGATCCGGCGCAATCTTCAGTCGCATGCTGTAAGAGCTTTGTACACGGAAGCGATTGTGAATCGTGAAGTCGCTGATGCCGTCATGATTGATATCTAGGACGACGCTTTGATTCCGTCCAATCACCACATGCGCAGCGGTGTAGACAATCTCCGCTTCGGAAGGTGGCGTAAGCGCGAGTGTCTGGACACCCGCAGCCCCGGCCGCCATCGCATACAGTGACAACTTGCCCTGAACCGAACCAGAAAGTTTTGCGGGATTTTTTTCGCGGGCAACAGACTGTGGCATCTCGACCACCTCCGAACGAGCGCCCATTGTGCTGCGATTGAGAACCCTTGTCAATCGCGGCATTCGCTGTGCAAATTCCTGCACCGTTACAAATCAAGTTCCATAAAAACGTTGGCGCGGGTGTAGGGCGAAGGTGGAATTTCCTCGGGCTTCAGGTGGCGGAATCCGAACGATTCGTAGAGGTGAACTGCGGAGGCGAGCTTGCTGTTGCTTCCGAGAAACAAGCGTTTTATGCCGCGGCGTCTGGCTTCGGCGATGGTGTGGGCCAGAATTTTGCGCCCTATGCCCTTTCCTTGGAGGCCCGGCGCTACCACCATCTTTGCCAGCTCAGATACGCCGTCCTTCATTGGGATCAGGGCGCAACAGCCGACCGGAGCGCCCTTCACGAAGGCCATACAGATGTGACCTCCGGGCTGGAGGATATGGCTCTCGGGGTCGTTGAGCTGGAAGTGGTCTTCTTCTTCCATCCCGAAATATGTGGTGATCCACTCTTCGTTCAAAATGCGAAACGCATCGGCATCTTGCGGGGTAAAGGATCTGATTTCAACTTCGGTGGAGTTCATTGCGTTGCTCCAGGGGCTGCTTCCAAATTCGGACTGGAAACATAATCATGAATGGAGTCTAGGGTCGCGCAGATTTTCGTTCTTGCACAAACTTGCGCCGGGAAGGGCAGCGCATTGTCTATGCCACGTTCTCGAGTGCGTGGGCATCGCGGGGCTCGGGGCGATGATTTGCGTCTTCTAATCGGGCCTTGCGGCGTTTTACCAGCTCCGAATTGAATTCCGCGCCGACCAGCAAAGCCAGTGACGTCCACTGGAACCAGATCATGAAGGCGATCAATCCGCCGAGGGTGCCGTAGGTTCGGCTGTAGTTGGCGACGTGGCGGAAATAAATCCCCAGCAAAGAGGACAAGGCGAACCAGGCGCCGACACTAATGACAGCGCCCGGCAAGGTATCGATGAAGCGGGGCTTGACCTTGGGCGCGAGAAAGTAGAGGAGCTCGACTCCCAGAACGGTCAATAGGATCGCAATCGTCCAATGCAGGAGCGGCCAAAAAACTGCGAAACTATGTGGAAAATCCATTCGCAGTTCGAGCCAGCGGCCGAAACGCGGGCCCACGATTATCAGGGCGATCCCGCTGATAAAGAGCCCGCCGCAAACTGCCGCCAAACCCAGGGCGATCAACCGAGTCTTCCAGAAAGGACGGTCGTCTTTAAGGTCGTAGGCAATATTCAGGGCTTCAATGAGGGCATCAAAGGCCGCCGACGCGACCCAGATCATTCCCAGCATTCCAAACGAGAGCCAAGCCCTGCGATGCGCCACCAAGACATCGGCCAGGACCGAGTACACCATCTGCATCGCCTGCGGCGGAAGCAGACGCGCCATTGTGCCCAGAACCCAGCCAAACAGATCGGGCATCGGGATCAAGCTAAGCAGAGTAGATAGGACGATGAGTCCGGGGAACAGGGCGAGAATGAAATAATAAGAGAGAGCTGCCGACACCTGGAAGGTGTGATGGTTCAGCAGGTCCTGCCCCGCGCGCTTGAAAATTGTTTTGAGCGAGGGCGAAATCACGGCTTTTGGATGCCTTTTCAAGCGCTGCCGGAACGCCGGCAGTGAACGCACTTCAGGAATTCGAGAATGAAAGATACTCCAAGCCAAGATTCATCACGAGCTTAACGATTGTAGCTCGCTGGTGGCAGTGCTTAAACGAAGAATCTTGGGTACGAAAATTTAAAATCCTGCTCTCAACCCCATTCACCAGAAATTCATCGTTTTGTAACAGTCCTTTAACATGGCGCCGATAGAAGGAGAACATCCGTTCGTGTGGGGAAGGCTCTAAAACACGTCTTTTTCGAGCTAGTCCACGCGATGTAGCCGAGACGTATCAGGTTATAAAAAAAACTAGGAGAGTGTAATGAAATCTGCATGGAAGCTGGGCCTCATCGTGTGTCTAGCAGGAACGCTGGTGGCTCAAAGCAACCCGGAGCCCAAACCGAAGAAAACAAAAGCCAAAGCGGCTGTGACGGCGGCGGAGGTGCAAGCGCTGCGGGAAGCCGTCGCCGCGCAGCAGTCCGCCATACAGCAGCAGCAGCAACAGATTCAAGAACTGCGTGACCAACTGCAGCACAAGGACCAGGCGGTGCAGCAAGTACAAGCCACGGCTACCGACGCGGCCGCGAAAGCGGATGCGGCGCAGGCCACGGCAGCGCAGCAACAGCAATCCGTGGTCTCGCTGAAGTCCGATGTCTCGGACCTGAAGACCAACCTGCTGAATACCACGATGTCGGTGCAGGAAACCCAGAAGAACGTGGCCGATTCCATCGCCAACCCGATCGCCCTGCACTATAAGGGAATCACCATTACTCCGGGCGGCTTCCTGGCGGCTGAAACGGTGTGGCGCTCGCGGGCCCTGGCCTCTGACATCAATACGCCTTTCAACTCTGTGACTATGCCTGGGGCGGCGCAGAGCTCGGTTTCGGAGTTTTTCGGTTCTGGCCGTCAGTCCAGAATCTCGATGCTGGCGCAGGGGCAATTGCACGGCGCAAAACTGGCCGGTTATGTGGAGGCTGACTTTCTTTCTGCCGCGGTTACCTCGAACAATAACGAGAGCAACAGCTACAGCATGAGGCAACGGCAGGCATGGGGCCAGGTGGCGTTCAACAGCGGCACCACCATCACCGGCGGCCAGATGTGGAGCCTGGTTACCGAAACCAAACATGGCGTAGATAATCGGACGGAAGCGCTCCCCATGACCATCGACCCGCAGTATACCGTCGGGTTCAGTTGGGCCCGGCAGTATGGATTGCGGTTGTCGCAGAACATCGGGAACAAGGTTTGGGTGGCGGTCTCCGCGGAAAACTCGCAGGCCACGCTGTCCACGCACGGCAACGGGGAGAACTACCTGCTCGGCTCGGCCGGAGCGGGCGGCGGACTTTATAACGGCGCCATCACCAATTGCACCACGGCGCTCAACTCCACGGACACCACCGCCACCACCACTTGCAGCCCGGCGGCCAACTATTCGTTCAACCCCTCGCCGGACGTGATTGCGAAGGCGGTATTCGAGCCGGGATTCGGCCACTACGAAATCTTCGGAATCTACACCCGGATGCGCGACCGAGTATATCCTTGCGGCGAACTGCTTAGCGCCACGACGGTTTGCGATGGCACCACGGGCGTCAGCGCTCTTGGAGCTTATAACTCTTCAAAGAACGGCGGCGGCATCGGCGCCAACGCGCGCTGGTCATTCCTTGAAAAGCATGTCGACTTCGGCGTGCACTTCCTGGGCGGCAGCGGAATCGGCCGTTACGGAACGGCAGGGCTGCCCGACACTTCCGTGCACGCCAACGGCACTTTGGACCTGGTGAAGAGCTACCAGGGCCTGGGAACCCTGGAGTGGCACGGGCCGAAGCTCGATATTTATGCCAACGTTGGAGCCGAGTACGCGGGACGGGCGTTTGATTTCGATCCCCTGGCAAAAAGCGGAGCCGGAGCCTATGTGGGCTACGGATCGCCGCATGCTGCCAACAACGGTTGCTACATCGAGACTGCGCCTTCGATTGGCACCGGCTTTATCCCTGGCAGCTTAGCCAGTTGCACTGCTGACACACGGACCGTAGCAGAAGGAACGATCGGCGTCTGGTTCAAGCCTTACGACGGATCGAAAGAGAAAATCAACCGCGGCCGCATTCAGTTTGGACCGCAGTTCTCTTACGTGGAGCGCTATGCGTGGTCAGGTACCGGCACGCCGAACACTCCGCACGGTCTGGACGCGATGGTATTCACGTCCTTCCGTTACTACTTGCCGTAGCCTGAGGAGCGCGTCCGAAGCGAAGGGACGCGCGCTTCATCTGCGAGAACGAAAAGCCCGCCACGGATCTTCCGCGGCGGGCTTAGTTTTTGGCCGGGTGACCAGCGGCCGCGTCTGATACCACTACTCCGCAGACACCGACGTTACTGAGATTTCGCTGCCGTTGAGCGTGCCTGTGATTTTCACGCGCTCGCCGGCTAATTTCTTCAGCGATCCCTCGTCGCCCTGCAACGTGTAGAGAGCGTCGCCGTCGACCAGGGCGAAGTGTTCGCCGGAATGAACGCAGGTCCGGGTACAGTCGGAAGCCGTCAAGCCGATTGCAGGGGAATGCTTGGCACCGCAGCGCGTGTCGCTAATCATTCCTTCGTAGGATCGCAATGGGGCTTGCGTTGAAACCGATGGCGCTACAGCCGGGCGCGGAGACTGCTGAGCCCTGCCGCCGACGATGGCGGAGGCTGCCGCGAAAACCGCTAACATGCAAACTGCGGCGCCAAACCAGGGAGCCGCCTGGAGCGAGAATTTATTTCCTCGTCGGTTCATAGGCATGGGTTGAAACACGCGGATACAAGCGATCGGTTCAACCAGCATGGTTCAAACGCTGGTTCCGTACCGTGATGTGATGCAAATCCGAAGTGTTCCGAATCCAGATGCTTGAGATAATGGTTGTTATCGTCCGCGCCAGCCTTGCATCCTCACAAACCGCTTAAGAGATCAACTCGATGTTGATGATGTGAAAGCTGTTCCCTTTTGCGTCGAGAACACCCGCGACCTTTACTCTTTTGCCTTCATAGTGGCTGGCGCGAACCTGGTCGTCGAGTTCGTAGGCGGTGCTGCTGTCGGCAACTTTCAAAAGATAGTGACCGGCATCCTTCACGATGATACCGGTGAGGGTTTGCGTCGCAGACGATGGAGAAGCCTGAGTCTGGGAGGGAGCTGGCTCGGCTTGCTGCATTGGCTGCGGTTGCTGCAGCTGCGACCATGCGATGAGCTGCGGTCCAAGAATATCGGAGGGAGGCACGGGGCTTGGCTTCTGGGTATCTTGTGCCGCCAGGAAAGAGACTGATGCAAGGACGAAGACAAAGAGAATCGAGAGAAGGCGACGATTCATAAAACCTCCGTGAGACGAATAGCGCCTTAGAGTCTCGCTGCCAAATTCTGCGTTCTCGAACTCAGTAATCGGCCAGAAGATTCGAAACATAAGAAGTCACCTGCTGTTGTACAACTGGAGGGGCCGGGGGTCTATACACCGTTTGCTGTAACGCCCCCAGGCAAGTCAGGGCGGCAATAAACTGCAAGTTGAAAGAGCCTCGATAGAAACACGAACCTAAGGTGTGCGGAGTTAAAGTCTTAGATAATTTCCGCGCTCCAAAATACACGATTTACAGTATGGGCAGTGCGGTTCCCGTCTCTTAATCTGGGTTCCTACTCGACAGACGCCCCCATCGAGCAGGTGCTGTTCACTGGGAGAATGGCACCTGCTCTCCTCTCAAAAAAACAAAAATCAAAATCAGTCGTCCCGATTCAGCCGCCGCGTACCGGATTACCCGCCGGCGATACGGCCCGCCGCAAGAAGAAATACACAAGGACCGGGATTCTACGTCCCAATCTTGCGCACTAGAGTGTGCACAGGTTACCAACATCAAGGAGGAGCCATGCTTTATTGGACGCTGGTATTTTTGGTGATTGCGATTATTGCCGGTATTTTGGGGTTCACGGGAGTAGCGGTTGCAGCAGCCGGAGTGGCCAAGCTGCTGTTCGTAGTATTCCTGGTTCTGTTTGTCATTTCACTGTTCACCCATTTGTCGCGGCGAGGCACGAGCGTATAGCTCCAGCCTGCGTCCGGTTTTTATTTACCTAAGTATCGATCGTCCCTGCAAACGGCGCGGACTAAGGTTCGCGCCGTATTTTTTGGGAATTCGTTTACTTTTCTCGCCCGATGTTTGCGGAGAAAAAAAGAAACAACGTCAAGAGCGTCGGACAGAGTGTCCGGCCCCCACGTGCTATCGACACTTGCTGCAACTCAATCTAATTTCGTTCAACCTTCCCGGCTCGCATTCCCTCCCAACCTTTGCAAACTCTTGCGGCAACTAATCTTGTAGATTGCGCTTAAATCTCAAAAGCGCGGAGGCTTCGCGCTTTTTTAGGAGAACGTATTTATGGCAGACGATATGGAGAAAAAAAACCAACAGCAGGGTAACCAATCCGGACAAGGCCAGACCGGACAGCAGCACCAAAACCAGACTGGCCAGACCGGACAGTCAGGGCAGCCGGGACAGACCGGACAGCAGAAGAAGGGCGGCCAGAACGAAACCGACGAAGAGGAAAACAATCGTCAGCGTCGTGCGTCCTAGTTTCTCTTCATTCTGTAAGCATGAAAGTCCCGGCCTTGTGCCGGGACTTCATTTTTTCAGGATGTTGTAGCTGGAATCATTCGCGGGGAGGATTGGCAATGCCAACACACAAGCCAGCGGCCAAAAAAAAGGCGGCAGCGAAAAAGACTTCGCAAAAGAGTGAGCCTTTGCTGAATGCCGTGGCCCGCAAACTCGGGTACGCAGCGGGAACGCTGAGTCACATGGCGCAAGGCTTGGCAGAATCTTTGCCAGCCGGGCGATTTGTCCCGGCGCGCCCGGCCGCGAAGCGGCCATCCAAGGCGGCTGCGATAAAAACAAAGAAAACGAGGCCCAGCAAAAAGGCCGCGGCAGCGAGAGTTCGCGCTCCGAAAACGCGCAGCGTGCGCGAGAAAGCGGCGACGAGCAGTGCAGCGCGCAGTCCGAGAAAGCGCGCCACCAAAAGCTGAACGGCGGCTTTTTGACTGTCAGGTTTCGACCGCAATCAGCCTGCGATGAAATTTTGCATCGCAATGCCTTAGCGCCATTCCACAGGGTACGGGCTTCGGGGTATTGTCTGCCGACAATCGCGTGGACTAGCTTCGCAATAGAGGCCCCGCGGCGAAACCGAAGCCACTGGGCAACCACACTGAATTTTAATTTCCTAGGAGGTACTACACATGGCAAAAGAATCATTGCGAGAACTCTATATCGATGAACTTCGAGATCTGTATAACGCGGAGACGCAACTGGTGAAGGCGCTGCCCAAGATGGCAAAGGCCGCGTCGAACGATCAACTGCGGGGAGCCTTTGAAGAGCATCTGCGCCAGACGTCGGAGCATGTCTCACGCCTGGAGCAGATCTTCGAGCGCTTGGAGGAAAAGCCGGGCGGCAAGAAATGCCTGGGCATGGAAGGCCTGGTAAAAGAAGGCGCGGAAACCATGAAGGAAGACTACACCGATGAAGTCAAGGACGCCGCCATCATCGGCGCCGCTCAGCGCGTGGAGCATTACGAGATGGCCGGCTACGGAACCGTGCGCGCCATCGCCGAACTCCTTGGCGAAAGCGAAGATGTTTCGCTGCTGGAGCAGACCCTGGAAGAGGAAAAGCAAGCCGATCAGAAACTCACAGAGCTGGCTGAGGACATTAATCCCAAGGCAGCCGAAGGGAGAGAGGGAGAAGCGGAAGGCGGCAGCGTCGGCTCTCAAGGCACGCGCAGCGGCTCAAAGTCCAAGCGGGCAGCGTAACTGCCAGAAAATGAAATGGTGGAAGGGTTTTAATACCCTTCCATTTTTTTCCAAAGGCTTCTACGGTAATTACCGTATGGTGTTTTTCTGGAGAGGCGTCTACATTCTTTCCCAGTCAATCCAACAGGAATTACAGTAGCTGCAAGAGGCCTTCCATGAATCAATCCCCTTCCTCGCATCCCCGTCGCAATTGGCGAGAGCTTTATACCGCCGCGCTGTTTGAATCGGACACCGACCGGATTCCCACCCGGATTTCGGAGGCTGAGAAAGCGATTGTTGCGCGGGCTCGGGAGTTATTTGCAGCCGGCACCGACACGATTGAAGAAGATCAGGCGCTGGATGACGCGCTGTATGCTCTACGCGCTCTGCACAACTGCCTGGAATTTCGCGCGGCCGCATAAACGCCGCCGCGCGCCAAGGCGTGAGGGCGGCCTTTAAACCTTCCAAAGTTGCGCCAGGGCTCGAGCTGCGTCCGAGAGGGCGCGCTTTTCCATATCGTCCTTCGACAATCCTAAAAGCCGGGCGCGAGGAACGATGGGAGCTCGATACTGCAGCCGCTTGGTAGCGGCCATGCCAACCTGATGGATCTCGCCGACAGCCGACTCAAACACCCGCCGGAGATCTTCCGGGGAGGGAGGGCGATGCGCTTCAATCTGGTGAGTTGTAACCCTGGATGCCATTGGAAGCCTCTCAACTTTCTCTGTCGATCTCTATCTTTGATTTCTGCTCTTACCTGACCCGGAACGTCCCACTAACTACTGTGCGAATGTAGAATGAGCTGTGTTCAGCGGCAATACTGTGTACTCCCGGTAGAAGCATGAGAGCTTCCCCTATTTGTTACCCTTCCGAAATGTAAGGATCGCCTCCCGGCGCCTGGACGCCGGGCCTGCACCAGAGATGCTCTTCCCCGCAAAAGGAGAGGGCTCGAAGCTTCGCTGCTCTGCGGCAGCGTTCGCCTCGAACCCAGAATTTGCCGAGGTACAAAACAAGCGGTACAACGCAAGTTGAAGTTAGTCGCAGTCATTGGAGACCGGATCTCAGGTTCGCCCGAAAGCTAGCTGGCCTTGCGGGCGCGAGCTTCTTTCTCCTGGTCAGTCTCAATATCCTGCTTAGCCGCTTCGTTGGCGCGGGCCTGGTCCGCGGCCTTCTCGCCCGCATCCTTTACGTTGCCATAGGCATTCTGGACTTTTCCTTCCGCCTGTTTCGCGGTGCCTTTAACCTGCGCTTCGGTGTTGCCGGTCCACTCGCCGACCTGACGCTCGGCGCGGCCCGCAATGTCTTTCACTTTGCCTTCCACCTGATCTTTGTTCATATTTCCCTCCTGAATTTTGATTGGATATTTTGGGGTCTTGCTCACCGAACAGGCGAGCCGCCGAGCCTACACCACCGGACTTCGGCCTTGGATCAAGCGAATCAAAATCGCAACGATGGCCAGGACGAGCAGAATGTGAATGAATCCGCCCAGGGTGTACGAGCTGACCATGCCCAGCAACCACAAAATCAAAAGAATCACCGCGATCGTCCAGAGCATTGGCACTCCTTTCGTAGGTTCGTCTGCTTGCCAGTAACTGAGGGGAGTGTACGGGCGGCCGTCCGGTGCAGGTATCCTGTAAAGCCCCTAGCGCGAGTGCAATCTCACTTTATGCACTCCGGCCTTAAGGCTTAGCGAAAATAATAATGAGGACGTTCAGAGCGGCCGGATCGGGGCGGAATTAAGGATCAGTAAATTTGCACGATTCCGTTGCGGACGGCGTACAGGGTTAAATCCGCGACGGAATGCAGGTTCAGCTTGCGCATCAGGTTGGTGCGATGAGTCTCGGCCGTTTTCACGCTCAGGCTGAGCGCGCTGGCCACTTCTTTTGTGGTTTTTCCTTCCGCGACCAACTGAATCACTTCCCGCTCCCGCGGAGTGAGAATGCACTGCTGGCCTGTAGTATCAGTCTCTTCAAAGGGACGCAGATAGCCGTCGAGCATCATTTGCGCGATCTTGGGGGTAAAGAAAGTGCGGCGGTTCTGCAACGCCTCCACGGCGGCCATCAGATCGCGGCCGGCATCGGATTTAAGCAGGAATCCGCGTGCGCCGGCGGCCAGCACCTCGCGCACAACCTGCTCGGAATCGTGGATGGTAAGAATCAGAATGCAAGCGTCAGGATTAGCGGCCAGAATTTGCCGCGCCGCGTCTAACCCATTGAGGTTCGGCATGCCGATGTCGAGCAGCAGGATGTCGGGGTGTTGCCGGGTAGCGGCTTCGACGGCTTCGCGCCCGTCCTTGGCTTCGGCGCAAATTTCCCAGCCGGGGTGGCTTTCGAGGAGCGAGCGAATGCCCTGCCGTGCCACCTCGTGATCATCGGCGATGAGGATTCGAAGTGCGCCCAAGCGGTTGCTCCCAGGGTCCAAACGAATACGCCTCGCGGGTGCCCCGCGAAAAGGCTTTCGTATGCAATTCAGTTGCTTTGCCATCCGCTGCGGTTGCATGGGATCGTAACTCCTTCTAAATCGGGTATTTCCTGTAGCCTTTTAATGGAAAATCATCCTTCGCGGGTCCGTGGGTTGGCATCTAAAACAGCGGAGGATTCCCATGCGTTCAGCCGCTTCCTGGTCGTTTGGATCAGTGCTCAGCGTTTGCACTGCGACCGCGATTTTAGTTTCGACAGCCGGGGCACAGAACCCAGGCAATGCACCACCGGCACAGCCGCCTGCGGCTTCACAGCCAACGCAGCCATCGCCGAGTCAATCTGGAGGCGAGACCTCGCAGCAGCCCCAGTCAGCCGATCAACAGCCCAGCGGCCAGCCTGGAGGCGGGGGCGACAGCGGAATGTTCGTCTTCAAAAAGCAGGTGGAAGAAGTTGTTCTGCACGCCACCGTTTACGACGAAGAGCGCCGCCTGGTTACCGGTCTGGATAAAAGTGCATTCACCGTGCTGGAGAATGGCGCGATCCAGCCGATCACATCGTTTCGCCAAGAAGATGTTCCCGTCGCCTTGGGAATCGTGGTGGACAACTCGGGGTCGATGCGGGAAAAACGAGAGCAGATCAATCAGGCGGTGCTGAATTTAATTCGGGCGAGCAATTCGCAGGATCAGGTTTTCGTGGTGAACTTCAGCCAGAACTATTATCTCGATCAGGATTTCACCTCGAATGTGAATCTGTTGCAGGCCGCGTTGCACCAGGTCTCCGCGAAAGGCAGCACCGCGCTGTATGACGCGATTGTGGCCTCAGCCGTGCATCTCAATGGCAATACCGCGCTCACCAAGAAAGTTCTGCTGGTAATTACCGACGGGCAGGACAATATGAGCCAGGAGACGCTGCAAGAAGCATCCCGCCGCTTGCAGCAGGTGAATGGGCCGGTTCTATATACGATTGGCTTGCTCGGAAGCGGGATGCAGCAATCGGGACGCGAGGCGTTGCAGAGTCTGGCGGCGAACACCGGCGGAGTGGCTTACTTCCCTGACAGCATCGATCAGGTGGATAGCATCACGCGCACCATTGCGCACGATATCCGCAGCCAGTACCGCATCGCGTACAAGCCGCATAACCAGAATGTGAAGCCGGAGTATCAGCAGTTGCAAGTGGAGGCTCATGCTCCGGGTTATGGCAGGCTGACGGTGCGCACCCGGAGCGGATACTATGCGGAAAAGTCGCCTCGCTGAAATAACCCGCCGGAAATTACGCGCCAAACAAAAGCTAGTGAGGTAGCACCGGAGTTTCCGGGCGAAGCTGCGGCGGCATCTGGATCTGGATGATGTTGTTCTTGATGGCGTAAACCACCAGATCGCGGATGGAGTGCAGGCTCAGCTTCCGCATGATGTTGCTGCGGTGCGTCTCGACCGTCTTGGTGCTCAGATTCAACAGCGTCGCAACTTCCTTCGAGCTCTTCCCTTCCGCCAAAAGTTGAGTGACTTCGCGCTCGCGAACGGTGAGCGTGGGCAGGTTTGGCGGCTCGTTGCGGGAGATAGCGTGGCCCTTATCGAGGAAGCCGGCCAAGACCAGATCGTTCACGCGCGGAGTAAAGAACATGCGCTTGCTTTGCAGCGCTTCCACGGCGGAGACCAGATCGCGGGCCGCGTCCGATTTTAGAACGAAGCCGCGCGCACCGGCGTCAAGCGCTTCGCGAATTACCTGATCGGAGTCGGTGATGGTAAGCACGATCACTTTGAAATGCGGGTCATGCTGTAGCAACTGGCGCGTGGTATCGAGGCCGTTAAGGTAAGGCATTCCGATGTCGACGATGACAACATCGGGCTTGAGCTGCTTCGCCATTTCCACCGCTTCGCGGCCGTCCGAGGCTTCGCCGCACACTTCCCATCCCTCGTGCTTCTGAAGAAGCGCGCATAATCCCCGGCGCACAATTTCATGATCGTCGGCTAACAAGATTCGCAATTTCATGGCGCACACCCTCCACTTGCAGTTCCCTGAGAGAGAATCAACACGTTACCCTTAGCAGGAAGCTTGCGGGCTTCTTGCCAAGGCGGTAAAAACGCGATGCTGGCTCACCGCCTCCACGGCCTCCAAGAGGTCGCGAGCGGCGTTTGATTTCACCACATACCCCCGGGCGCCGGCGTCCAGCGCCTCACGCATCATCTGCGGAGAGTCATGTTGGGTGACGAAAAGAATTTCCACCGGGTTTTCGTTGAGCTTCTGCTGCATCACGCGGCATGCCTCCAGCCCATTCATCCGTGGCATGGTTACGTCGAGCACCACCACGTCGGGCTGCAGGCTTTCAACTTTTTCCAGGGCTTCCACCCCATCGGACGCTTCGCCTACTACCTCCCAGCCGGTACGGCCTTCGAGAAGCGTCCGTAACCCTTGCCGAACAATAGGATGGTCATCCACAAGCAGGATCCGAACTGGCATAGTTTCAGGTTGCTCTCTGTGGCAGCGTTGCGCAGAACTTTCTTCGCGACCGCTGCTCGGGATTATGGTGCTTGCTGGATGCGTGCTCGTTCCCGGCATACAATTTACTCCCCCCGAGGTAAACGAGCATCCTGATGAACCATCGCTTTGAAACTAGCACGCTGCTACACCAAGCCGTATACAGGGAATCCTGTATCTTTAAAAGCCGCCTACCAAAACGGAAAATTAGTTACTGAACCGCGCTGATCGAAGGAAAATTCGGGAAATATGTACCTTCGTGCAGCAGCACATCGACCGCCTCAACAATCGAGCCCACGTCGGTCTTGGCGCAAGCTCCGCGAATTCCAGCCCTGCGCGCCTCGTCGGTCAACTGCCGCGAAAGATGGATGGTGACCATCAGAATTGGAATTTCTGGAAACAACTGCGAAATTTGACGGGCCACATCGAGGCCGTTGAGGTCGGGCATCTGGAAATCGAGCAAGATCATGTCTGGCGGATTCTTGCGAACCCGCTGGATTGCCTCTCCGCCGGTACGGGCCTCGTCGCACACCTGCCAGGTACTTTGTTGTTCCAATACTGCCCGAAGGTAATGGCGAACCGCCGGGTTGTCATCCACCACTAGAATTCGAACCACGCGGCACGTCCCTTCTAAATCCGATGGCAAAGCTGAATTACCGATTGTCAATTTAGTACATTCAGACTAAGGGCTTGGGTCGCTACCCGCAATACCGTTAAGCCCCTAGTCATTGGATGCATCGACCTCTCACGCCGTTACCAGAGCGTTACCAGATTCCCTTATCGGTGCCGGTGAGCTTGAACTCCAGAGCAGCTGCGGCGGCCAAGCCGGGCAGAAGGCTCAGGCGCAAGGTGTTCTGCAGTTCGCCGTTGAGCAGCAACCGCTTCCACTCCGTGGCGTAAAGCCGCGCGGCCTGGGGAAAAATTGGAATCCGCAAAAACTTCTTGCGGTAGCTGATGTGTTCTGGACCAAAGCGCGCCGCGCTGGTCACCAGGGCAGGCAGAGGCAGGCTTTCGCCGCGGTAGGACTCCACATATCCTGAAACCATCACAAGGTACGTAGCCAGGCCGTCCCACAATCCGACGGATTTTGCCAGCGATTTCAAATACACGTAATCGATGGCGCCGGATTCCACCAGCTGGGCAGTATCGGCGATGTCGCACAGGCGCAGATAAAAATGCCGGTACATGCGCTGCAGCGTGCTGATGATGAGGCGTTCTTCCGGAGCAGGCACAGGCAGCGTGAATCCGCCCACGTCAACGGTACGGGCCCGCTTCACCAGGGAATTCGTGACCACGACTTGTTCGCCAGTCTGCCCCAAACGGCCTACATGCACCTCGACGAGTTCTGGCAGGCCCGGAACCACGAAGTTCCATTTGTTGGCCAGCCGGTCGCCCCAGCTGCGCTCCTCAAGGTGCGCCTGGAAGCGCTCGCGCATGATGGCAATCACATCGGAGCTTTGGGCATTCGCGTACAGGTCAAGATCGCTGCCCAAGTCCGGCCAGTGATCGAGCGACTTGATGACGATCACATCGCCGGCCTCCTTCAGCGCCGCGCAAATTCGATTCAGGAATGACAGGGCGACATCAATGCGCGCGCTCTCTTGCTGAACGGCGTGCGCAACCGACTCGGCATGGTCGTTGCCCTGCGCCAACATCACGCGGTGCAACTCCGGAAAAGCTCGCATGATTACATGATGCGAGCCCGCCAGGCCCCAGAGTTCTCCAAAATCCTGGGGACCAAAACTGGCAACGGTCTGGTTGATTTCTTCAAGGCTATTCCGCCGTGTTGGACGAGTGGCAGCGGACTCCGACGAATCGGAATTGTTAGTTCCCAGCAGAAGCTGCGAGAGAAGAGTAAGGCAGCGGGTAGAGTTTTTTGGGCCAGACATATTTTTTTAACTCGTTTTACTCAGTATTTAAAACTGTTGCTCCGTGACTTGCCTTGCGCGCGCACCCGATTTTCGCCGGTGAATTCCGGCTGATTTTCGATGTACGAAATGGTGAACAGGTTGTTAATCATTGGGTATCGGTTGCCACCTTTAATGAGGAGCGGATTGGGAAGAACCTGCACTCCCTTCTGCGCCACAACCGGCGGTGGACGGGCGTTCTACCGCGGTTCCCTCCTCGTAGTCGTTCCACGTCTCGATCATGAGAAACGGCAGCGGGTTGGCGCTGTCGTAGTAATCGCGGTACACGCTGAGCGTATCGTCCAGTGTCTTGCCGCAGTTGCGTTGAATGTGGCGGTTCAAGCCCCATTTCGCGGCCGAGTCGTCAAACCCCGGCCACGCGCCTCCAATGGCAATCTTGTCCGGGTGTTTGTTCTTCATTGTGTTATAGAAATTCTTCAGATACCCCAGGCCAAGGTTGCTGCCGTCTGGCGCCCACCCGCCGGCGCCGGGCTGCACCCATGCGTAAGAGCCCGCGAAGTCGCCGGAGAACTCCGCTGGAGGCTCATCTTTGTAAATCAAAAGCGGAGGCCGCTCCCAACTGCTGACGTGGTCGCGGACACGGTTCCAGTCAATGTGCCCGCTCTTGGGAAAAATGAAAAACACGGGCCGGCCTTCATACGTTAAGTAAGCGTCGCGATACCTTGCGTTTGGCCCGATATAGGCGTTATAAGCTTTGTCGAGCGCGGCGAAGGCGGCGTCGGTGGCTTCGGAATCTTCGTCTTCCGATTCGTTATACAGAAGCGCAACTTGAAAATGGCTCTCGGCCGCGGCGGCTTGCAGCAATGCAAAGTTATGGTCGGAGTAAGGCCGGCTCTCGCCGTACCAATCGACGACGAATGCCGAAATCCCCATGCGGCGAGCCTCCTGAATCTGCTTGCGAAGAACTGCGGGATCCTGGCTGGAGTAGCCCACGTCCATGTGGGTGTGATCTCCGAACCACGGCATATACACCGCGAGAAGCTTAGGAGAGAGTGCTGGGGTTAAACCGTTCTGCACCAGCGTGCGGTGTACTCCGCCGGTGGTGCATCCGCTCGCCATAACAAATAGAGCTAATGAAAAAGCCAGAAACGCCCTTGACAAGTGACGACTCCATTCTTTGCCTTCCTGCGCACTGGTTAGGATGCCGGAACAGGCGCGGCGGTTGGCGAAAAACATAGGTGGGAAGCGTGGTGGATGGCTAGGGCTGCGGCCAATACGGCCCTGTGATTTTCACTTCAGAATTGCGGAACAGCCTGCAATTGCCGCACAACCCAGCGATCGGCGGCCGGGGTCATGAGCACGACGTAGTGCACGACCACATGCTCATCGTGGATTACTTTTCCGCCGTCGCGAATCTGGAGTTGATACTCCGCGGTATCGTGCAACTCCATCACATCGCCCTCGGGAGCATAAAAGACTGCTTCGACACGGTGGCTCTGATTGGCGTATTCGCGCGTAAGATTAGAGCGCTGCTGGCTGGCCACAGCGTCGCGCAGCACCTCTTTGGCTTTTCCGGCGAACGGACCTTCCAGAGGATCGGCCGTGTTGAGTTCCAGCGCCTGAGCCATGCTGGTCCAGGCGAAGCGATAATCGCGAACGATGCTGCGTTCGGTTAAGCTCTCGACCGCGCGTGGAGCCGCGTTCTTGGCATTGAGTTGAACCTGAACCGTGGCGTCGGCAGCGTGAGCGCTTATGCTGAAAGCCGCGAGCGACAGCGCAAACGCGGCGCACAGGCAAGAAGCGAATTTGATTTTGCCTGTCATCATTTCGCCCCGATCCGCAATTCGTTTCCGAGCACCACGCCAGATGCCGCAGAGATCACGGTATTGCCCGAGGCATCGATCTGAGCTTTCGCGATACCCTGCTTGATGGGCGCATCCACGGTGCTCTTGCCTTGCGCTTCCGAAGCGGAGAAAGTGACGATGGTTCCATCGGGAACTACGTTGCCCGCGCAATCGTGAACCGGCAAGGTCTGCACAAGAATTCCGTTGGAGACGCGCTTGCCATCAATGCGCAGGTTGCAGGGCTCGGAAGCGACCTGCTGTAGCGCGCGGCGGGCGATTACATCGTCGATGGAAGCGGTGATCTGCACTGCTCCCGCGGATCTGCCCGAAGCCGTGCGGAACCAGGCTACGCCGCCGCGTGTTTTTTCGGGGCGCGAGAACAGAGGCGTGCTTCCCGCCGTAATTTGGAAGTTCACGGTCAACGGCGCGAGCACCAGATTGCGGTATTGATCGAAGGGAAACGCCACGCCGCTCACCGCGTCGCTCTGCCCCACCGGCACCCGCGACGGATGCACCAGAAAAGTGAGGGTGACGGGCTTGGCTGCATTCACATAAAACGGCGCGCTATGACAGCTATCGGAACAGACAATCGCCAGATACTCGCCGGCATTGCGGAGATCGTTAGCATGAAGCTGAATCGGCTCGCCCAGCGCAACATCGCTCTTGTTCGAGACTCCGGGCCCGACCAGATAAAACGTAGCCTTGCCGCTTCCGCCGGTCGAGATACTGGCTTCTTCGCCGGCGGTCGCTGATTCGGGCACGCGAATATCCTGCGCCGCGCATACCACCGCGCAAATCGCCACCACGGACAGGATTCTTGAAAGATTGCGCCGCAAGTGCCGCATGTTAGGACTTTCCCAGCGTGAACTGGTCGACCACTACGTGAAAATTCTGAACTCTTCCCGCCACGGAGTGCGGAATCTCCACCGCAAACGGCTCCGACGATTGCGGCAGCAGCGCACGGTCGACATATCCGTCGGCCACCCAGACGACTTTCGCATTGTTGTCATAGAAGCTCACGATCACGTGCGAAATGTTCACCGTCTGCCCACTCTGGTTGAGCAGTTCGCCGTGCAACACGCTCTTGCCCTGCGGATCGGCTTCGATCTTCTGGTTCATGACCCCAATCACCGGATCGGCCGAAGCCGGCACCAGTGAGGCCTTTACGTCCATGCGCACGTTTTTCACGTTCTTCAGATTGATGTTCGGGAAGTCAATGCGATACGGCGTGACTTGCTTGGGCAGAAGCACGTGATCGATCTTATCGAAGCTGCTCTCGTCATCGATTGCGTTGCCCGCTCCATCCACCAGCGTGGCGTTCACGTTCACGAAGGCGGGGATCGTATCTTCGTTGACAACCTCGCCCATCACCACCGCGCCTTCAGCTGAATCGACCGCGTTCATCGAGATAATTCGCACCCGCGGAGCATCGACGTTTCCCGATCCCCACTGATCAGACGCGCCGCCGGTCACCAGATCCCATCGCAAATAGGTAACAGGAATCACCTGCGCCGGAACGTTGGGAATCGTCACCTTCGGCCACACCGCCTTCCAGATGTCGCCCTCGCGCACTAAACGAATGTCGCGCACATCTTCGATGGGACCGACCGGCGTGGTCCAATGCAGCCGGGCGCGCATCTGCGCGTCATCGTTGGTGGCGTGCAGCGGGCGAGAATCGTAAGCTTCAAGACTGGAGAACGAACGCAGGCTTCCATTCGAGCCCGTCCAGTCCTCAATGAACGCCTGCTCGGTGACGCCGCTGCTCTTCGAAACATCGTCGTAGGCGCGATCCCAGTTGCGGCGCTGCACGTCCGTGAGGAGATTGGTGAGCGCCTGCTGCGGAGTGGCCGGCTTCGGAGTGAGTCCATAGAAGGCGGAGCCGGCGGCGATACCTACGGTTCCGCGCGCCTGGCCCGCGCCGAAGAGCGCAAGCACGATCAAGCCGATGGTTACCGCAACGAGAAGAATTGGCAGAATAATTTTCATTCGAGTCTCATGCCACGAAATGCTGTTCGGGATGTTCCGAGCGGAGGGGAACGCCTAGAGGCGCCCGCCGCTGCTCCGGCAAAAAGATTTCGAGAAAGATCGCCAGAAAGCTCACGCCAATCGGCAGAATGCCCCACAGCAAACCTTGCCACGCAGGCGGGATCGCATCGGAGGGAATCTTGTGCGCGGGCGGAACGTCATCTTTCGACCAGGCGGTAATCTCGCCGTTGTTGAAGGTCTCAATCTTCCGCCAGCCCACAAACGTGAGCAGCGGCTCGTAGTAGGAATCGTGAACGAAAATGTATTTCAAGCCATAGCGGTTGGCATGTTCAAGCATCGCCCGCAAGGACGCCATTCCGGCCGAGCCGTAGAACTTGGCATTGGTCAGCTGCGCCGAACCGTAGTGCGTCATTTCCGGCAGCAGGCGGGCGGAGTTGTAATCTCCATCCACGCTTCCGGCACTGGTATAAGTAGAAACTTTGGCCAGTTCGCTGCCGAAGCCCAGCGTTACGTAACGGTAGGCGTCATGGCCATCGCGATTCAGAAATGCGATCACCGGCTGAACATTGGTCGATCCCGCCGGACGGTAGGGGTTGCCGTTGAGCCACCAGAGCGCCGCGCCGACCGTTCCCACAGCGGCCAGCGACAATGCAACCGCAGCCTTGGACTGGAAGCGATCCAGCAACTCGACGGCAAGGACGCCCACCAGCGGCATCGCCAACAGCGTTGCCCAGAAGGTGAAGCGCTCAAAGGTCAAAATTTCATAGGCGCGGCCCAACAGCCATCGCGGAAGCGGAGTTGTGCCACCCAGGCCGAATATCATCGTCAGCCAGAAGCCCACCAGCAGCGGCCTGAGGCGGCTGGTTGAAGCTCCACGAATAAAAATGAACGGCAGCGCGAGAATCAGAGCGCCATACGGAATCACGAAATAATTGATGGCCGTGGTCGAGTTCAGAAGAAAATTCGCGCGGCTATCGTGAGGAATGGGGATCTGGTGAATGGGATGTTGAATCAGCGCCAGCCAGTAGGGCAACAGCACCACTCCAACCCCGGCGCCGACCAGCACAGCGAAACCGGCGGCACGGGAAAGAACGCCGGCCAGGGTTCCCGGCACGCGCCCGTCGCGAGCATCCAGGCAGGCGGTCCACAACACGGGGCCGGCAAAGAGCACAACGCCAAAGATTAAAGTCACGTGGTGAGCCGCAGCCGCTGCCAGGCTGATGGCCACGCCTTTCAGCAGAGCTCGGCCGCGGGCTTCGGTCATCCACTCATAAAAGTAGGGCAGCGCATTCAGGTAAAGAGCGGCGGAGCAAACTGTCGCCAACTGCCCGGCCTGGTAAACCAGAAAAGCCAATGCCCCTAGAAACACCGTGCCGAGGGCGGCATAGCTGGCGGCTCGATCTTCCACCCAGATTCGCGCGAAGCGGTACACGCCGACCGGCAGCAAAAGCACGCCAATCAACTGCACCAGCATGTAACCCATCTTCAGACCGACGACGGTGGAGAAAAGCGCAATCCATTGATGGGTGAGTGGTGGATAAGTAGTCTGCGAGAAGCCCGCAAACCATTTTTCATTCCAGGGATTGAACCAGTGGTGGGCATAGTGCGACGCGAAGAACATATGAAAATTCGCGTCAAAGGAATTCGACGGCAGCTGCATCAAAAGCAGCGGCCCATGTACAGCCAGCGCCACAAGGACGATAGCTAGAATAGGGATTGGACGAGAGTAGCTTTGGCCAGTGCTCAAATTTAGGCTCCGAGAGTCTTCAGCCACAGCTTCGATTCTAGTTCTTTCTCAGGGGTTTACTGCATTTTTCACGGACAGGTAAGGCTATCCTAAGAAAAGCAGCCTTAGACGCAGGAGTGGCATCTGATGTGCACCGCAGAAAAATCGTGCGGGAGGTAAACCCAAGACTTGTTGAGAACGTGGTGAAACCGTGAAAAGCCGATTTCCGCTCGCGAGCTTTTGCATAGTCGCTCTTTTCAGTGCTGCCCTGGGTCAGAACTTCGAGGTCAACGGAGGCAACAGTCCCCCGCCCAGCAACCAGAAACAGAACGCGCCTCCCCCTGCGCAAAATTCGGAGCAAAATAATTCCGACCAGAACGGATTAGGTTGGGGATCGAGTATCGACGTTGCGCGGCAAGCCCGCGCGGCGCAGGATGCTCTGAATCGCAACGACTACGCCGCCGCCGTCGCCTACGCCGAGCGCGCCGCAAAGTCTGCCCCGCAAAATCCTGAGCTGTGGTTCCTGCTGGGCTATGCCGCCCGGCTTGAGGACCATTACACGGCGTCGGTTGACGCCTACAACCGTGGGTTGAGGATTCAGCCGAACTCCGTCCGCGGCATGGCCGGATTAGCGCAGACTTACGCCAAGATGGGCCGGATTGACGAGGCCGAGAAGTTGCTGCAAAAAGTGGTGGACGCGAATCCTAAAGACGCCAACAGCCTGCAGCTTGCTGGCGAACTGCTTCTCAATACCGATACGCAAAAAGCTCTCGAACTGCTGCAGCGGGCCGAAGCGGTCTCGCCCACTGCGCACACCGATCTACTGATTGCGCACGCCTACGATCATCTCGGACAGGCCGACGAATCGGTAAAATATTTGAACCGCGCCCGCAACCGCGCCCCGAAAGATCCGGAAGTGCTGCGCGCCGTCGCCGGGCAGTATCGCGACCAGGGCAAATACGACGAGGCCATCGCAGCGCTGCAGGCGATTCCGGAAAAAACCATCGACGTGCAGGCCGACCTCGCCTATACGTACCAACTGGCCGGCAAACCGCAGGAAGCCGCCGATTTATATATCCAACTGGCGAAGCGCGCCAAAGGAAATCTCGGCCTGAACCTGAGCGCCGCGCAGGCGTTGGTGGCGCTTGGGCAAGGCGATGCAGCCGAACCTTTTCTACAGGAAGCGCGCCGGCTTGACGCGAACAATTACCGGCTGCACGCCATTCAGGGATCGATCGCCGAAGGAGACAATCGTTTTGATGATGCCGCCAACGAGTACAAGCTCGCGATCAGCAATCTTCCGCCGCAGGTTCCGGAGGGTCCACTCTATCCCATTGAATTGCGCCTGAACCTTTACGAACTTTACGAGCGCCAGGACGATCAAGCAAATGCCAAGCAGCAACTGGATACCGCTTTCGCGCAGATTGGTCAGGTGAACGTTCCGCCGTCGTCGCAGCCAGAAATGCTGCGCCTACGGGCTGCCATCGAGGCCGGACAGGGCAATAGCGACGCAGCGAACAAAGATTTGCAGGCCGCGCTTGCGCTGGCGCCTACGAACGTCAATTCCCTGCTGAACTATGCCAGCCTGCAGTGGAAGCTCGGCCAAAAAGATGCGGCGCAGCAAACCTTCCTGAAAGTTTTGCAGATCGATCCGCAGAATCGCACCGCGCTCTCGTCGTTAGGTTATCTGGCGCGCGACCAAGGCGACGCCAAGCTGGCCGCGGATTATTTCGGCCGCGCGGTAAGCGCGCATCCCAAAGATTTTGCGCCGTATCTTGCTCTCGGCGATCTTTACACCGCCGAGCGCAACTTCGACGCGGCGGAAAAGAACTACGAGGATGCCTACAAGCGGATGCCGACCAATCCTCTCGTCGTGGCGGGCGCTACCAATGCCGCGCTCGAAGCCCACAATCAGGATTTGGCCAAACAATGGCTCGACCGCGCCCAGGGAAAAATGAACAACAGCCCGCAGGTGGAGCGCGAACGCGAGCGCTACCTCACTCTGAAGGGCGATTACGCCGAGTCCGCCAAACTGGGCTTTGCGGTGATCGAGAAACTTCCCAAAGATCGCGAAGGCGTGGTGTATCTGGCCTACGATCTTTATTATCTCGGCCGCTACGATGAGGCTCTGGCGCTGGCCACCAAGTACGAGCCCATCATTCCCAACGACAAAGATCTTGCCCTGATCGCCGGCTACGTGCACGCGCACAACGGGCAAAACCGCGAGGCTCTCGCCGACTACACTCGCGCCCTCGAGCGTGACCCAAAAATGGCTCTTGGGTACGGCAACCGCGGATTTATTTTGAACGATCTGAAAGAACCAGCCCAGGCGGTAAAAGATTTTCAGGCCGCCATCCAGTTGCAGCCCGACTACGGCGAGGCTCATCTCGGCCTCGCTTACGCCGACCTGCAATTGCACCGGCCGAAAGCGTCCCTCAATCAGCTCGACATAACCCAAAAGATATTGGGCAAATCGCACGCCTGGCACCTGGCGCGGGCTGAGGCTTTCCGTCAGGAGCAGGACTTCGCGCACGCCGAACCGGAGTACCGCCTTGCGCTACAAGAGACTCCCAACGATCTCACTACGCAGATCGCATATGCCGATACGCTCTTTCACCTGCGGCGCTTCCAGCAGGCTCTCTCTACACTTGATACGGCGCAAAGGCTCGATCCCACCGAGGCTTCGGTCTACGCATTGCGTGCGCAGATCCATGCCAAACAAGGTGACCGCGATGCAACCATGCGCGATATTCAACTAGCCGAGCAATACGGCAAGGATAAAGTTGAGATCCTGATGGCCACGGGCGGCGCGCTGCTTGAGCTTGGCGACCGCGATGCCGCCATGCAGAGATTTGCCCGCGCCCTCGACGTTCCGAACGGCGACCGCATCAGCGTGCGGCTCTCGATTGCTCAGGTCTTCCTGCGGCAGGGACACTACGACGATGCCCGCCGGCAAATCGCTCTCGGCTTCGCTGAAGCTCGGACGAGCTCCTCGCCGGTATCGCCCGACGATATCGCCGATGCGGCCAGCATCTTTCTGGCGCTGCATGACTTCGATCTCGCCGAAACTTATTTCGACAAGGCGAAGCTGGTCGGGGCGAATCCCCGTACTGTCGACATCGGCCTGGCAAACACCTACCTTGCCGAAGGTGAAAGCCAGAAGGCTGAAGAAGCGCTGGCCAACCTGGGCAAGCCCGAGGATTACCGCGACGATTACGACTACATGATGGCCTCGGCCAACCTCTACCGCCAGCGCCAGAATACGGTGCGCGCCCTCAGCAATTTTGCCCAGGCCAGCAGCGTTGCCGGACAGGAAGATCAGACTACCGCGCGATTCGCTCAGTACGAACTGGCCAGCGAGGAAGGCCGGGAAATCACCCCCAACCTGAGCATTTCGCCCGACATCTTAGCGGCCCCGTCGCTCGAAGACATCAACGTCTACACGCTCGATGCGCGCATCCTGCACGTCACCGACCCCGCGCTGTTGCCGCCGCCACGGCACTCGTACCAGACCCTGGCCGAGTCGCGCTACCGCGTTCATCTGTGGAATCTTCCCGCGATCACCGGCTTCGTCGGCGAAAGCCTCACAGCGGGCCGACTGCTATTCCCGAGCGTGAACGTCATCCAGGACCGCAACACCTACGACACTTTCTTCAACGGCGGCATCACTCCGATCTGGCACTTCGGCTCGAACTCCATCGCCTTTAATGGCGGCCTGCAATACACCATCCGGCGTGACACCATTTCGCCGGTGTTCATGAGCCAGAACCTGTTTAAGCAATTCCTCTATATCTCGACCAGCTCTTTTTATAACTGGGTTTCCATCAATGCCAGCGGGACTCGCGAGGCTGGACCGTTCACCGACCAGAACCTGCACTCGCGCGATCTGTCGGGCACGCTGGATTTCACCGTGGGACGCCCCTGGGGACATACCGAACTGCTCGCCGGCTACACCGCACGCGATCTACTGTTTTCCCCGACGGTCGAGGAATATTTCAATACCAGCAGCTACATCGGATTGCAGCACAAATTCGGCAGCCGTTTGACGGTCGCCGCGCTCGCAGAAGACCTGCGCTCGTGGAGAGTGCAAAACACGCAATATGCCATTGCAGAAGCTCTCTTGCCCGGAGCGCGTTTCGAATTCCGCGCCAGCCCCCGCTGGAACTTTCAAGGTTCGTTCCTGCTCTCGCGCGGCTTTGGCTACCATGAATACGATAACGCTCAGAGCCAGTTCGAGGTCTCCTACACCCGGCCAACCCCGGGCTCCATTAAGACGGACGCCAGCGGTTCCCCGGTCGAGCATCCATTCCGCTTTTCTTTCGGAGTGCAGCAGCAAACTTTTTATGACTTTTACGGATCTGCGCACTCCGTAGTTCTTCCCATCGTGCACTTCTCTTTATTCTAAGCAACGAACCATGATCGAAATTGACAAGGACGAAGGTGACAAAATCAAGAGCGGGAGCGTCCAGAGTGAGAAGATACAAACTGGCCTGATTGAAACCGGCATGACCGAATCTGTAAAGAGCCCCGTGGAACCGGTCGCAGCCCCCGCTCCGACCCCGACCAAGACCTTGAAGTCGCAATTGCTTGGCGGCACGCTCACGCTGCTGGCCGGCTCTGGGCTGGTCGGCATCACCAACCTGGTTTACAACGTAGTTACCGCTCGCCTGCTTGGCCCCGCGGGCTTTTCCCATGCCACGGCGGTTTACACCATCCTGATGCTGATGTCGGGGATCACGCTTTCCTTTCAGGTGGTTTGCGCCAAGTACGTCGCGAAGACCTCGGTGCCCGCGGAGCGCGCGGCTGTCTTTGCCACGCTGCACCAGCGCGCGTGGATCGCCGGCATCGTCATTGGATTGCTGGTGTTTTTGTTCGAGCGGCCGCTCGCCGCATATTTGAACCTGCCCGATATCACCTTAATTACCATGCTTGCCGTGGGGACGGCGTTCTATGTTCCGCTTGGCGTGCGCCGCGGATACATCCAGGGCATTCACGCATTTGGTCCTCTGGCCGTCAACTTCATGCTGGAGGGTGTGGTCCGGCTGATCGGCGCTTTTGTCCTGATTGAATTCGGCCTGGGAGTTCGTGGCGCGATCCTGGCCAGCGTGCTGGCGGTGGTGGTCGCATATTTTTCGGCGATCCCAAGTCCGCTGGCTTCGTTTAGTTTGAATGGAATTGCGATTTCCTTCGGAGAAGGGCTGCAGGCCATCGTCTTCTTCTCCGGCCAGACCGTCATCAACAACTTCGATATCGTTCTGGTGAAGCATTTCTTTCCCCCGGCGGAAGCGGGATTCTACGCCGCGATCGCGCTGGTGGGGCGGCTGGTGAACATGTGCGCGTGGTCGGTGGTCAACACCATGTTTCCGGTTTCTGCGCGCGCCTCAAGCAGCACCAGCTCCGAAGAACCGCAGGGGAGCCCGGTGCTGTTCACTTCCCTGCTGCTGGTTTTCATGATTTTGACCGTCCTTATCTTCGGCTTGTGGATGGTCCCGAGCTTCCTCTGGAAAACTCTTTTCGGCGCGCACTTTGCTATTGGCAACTACGGCGCGCTCGCGCCCCTGCTCATTCTGTACGCCATTACGGCGGGAATTTACTCGCTCAGCTCGGTGATCATCACTTATGAAATGTCGCGCAAGATTGCGAACACCAGCTGGCTGCAGCTTGCCTTCAGCGGCGCCATGGCTTTGGGAATTTACATTCTTCACCAGACCCTGCACCAGGTGATCATGATTCAACTGGTGCTGATGATCGTGCTCTTGTTTGTGCTGACGGTGCCGCTGCTGCGCAATCACTTTACCGCGCCGGCGCCACTGGTCTACAGCAGCCTGCGGGTGATGCGCATGCTGCCGGAAGAGGAAGTGATCGCTGAGTTCCTGCGCAGCGAATTCCATCACCCCGAGTTCGATGAATATCGCCATGAGTTCGACGCGCTGGTGCGGCATCCCAACTTAAACAACACCCGCGAAAATGCGGTGCGGCAGGCGCTCTTATTTTTGCGTCGCGGCCCCATGTGGCGGGAGCTGCCGGCGGATACGCAGTGGTTCGAGGTGGAGCTCACGCACGACGACCTGGCGCGCATTCGTTTTTTTCCGCGGGCGCAATGGCGGCGGGTGGCACAGGGAAGTTTTTATTTAACAGACGTGGTCGAGCGCATCCGGCAGCAGCTCGACTCTTCCTCGCATGATGAGTTTTTTGCGAAGCTGAGAAGCCTCAGCTCCTCGGTGCAGGAAAATCTGATCAATCCCTCCGTGCTATTGATTGGCGTCGATAACAAAGGGCCGCTGACCATCCTTGACGGCAATCATCGCATGGCTGCGGCCATGCTTGGGCCATCGCCCGCGGTGCTTACTCGTCTGCATTTTATCTGCGGATTCTCTCCGCAGATGACGCGCTGCTGCTGGTACGCCACCAACATGAACACGCTGCTGCGCTATTTTAAGAATCTGGTACGCTACGTCTCCTACAATCCCGAGTCGGATATCGACCGCTTCCAGGAAGACGAAGTGTAGGGTTCGATGATTGAACGATCGGATGCGCGGCAAACGGAGCCCGCATCACCAGCGGGACGCTTCAACTATCCTTGCGATAAAGCAGATCGCGCATCGCCTGGCGTCTCGCCGCATTGGCTTCGCTGCTGACTTTGCGCTCGTCGGCATCCATGCGCCGCTTCGGTGTGGCCTCGGCCGCTTCGTTGGCGGTGCACTCCGGACAATGGTTGGCAAACCCCGGCTTGCCGGGCTTCAGTTCAAACTCTTCCGAGCAGATGGCACAGACTTTAATGGGGAAAGCCATTTCATCTAAATAATAATGGAAGCGCCCCGCCGGTTTCCAGGGACCAAGGCAAGCGCATCTGCGATCTTGCTTCTCTTTGCGCCCTTCGGCGGACTTTCTGAGGGCCCTTCGCGGTCAAAAGCTTTAAACCGCAAAGTCCGCAAAGGCCTCGCCAAGAACGCAAAGAAGAGCATCCCGCATTATTGTTGCGGTGTTTGGCTCGCTGGCGGCGCTGCCGGCTCCTGCACCAGCGAATTATCGCGTCGTCGCAACACGATCGGTGCATGTTGCTGCCGCAATGCGTTGCGCTGTTCGGCTACCTTCGCATCCACCTTTTGATCGTTCTCCGACGCCACTTGCGAGAGCTTCATGCCCTCAGCCGCCTGCCGCGTGGCCAGGCCCACGGTGACGCCGCCCATGGCTTGCGCCTTCTGATAGAAAAACTCCGCGGTCTCGCGGTCGCCTTCAATCTCTGAAACGTAGCCGATATTATTCACCGCAAAAACATTAGTTGGATCGAGCGCATACGCCTGCCGAAACGCCTTCTCGGCCGCGCTCAAATCGTTGCGATTCACGGCAGACACTCCGCGAATGTTCAGTTCAGCCACGCGCTGCTCGGGAGTCTTCTGGGCATCCATGCGAGAGCGCAAGCTCTTGGCATTCTGCGCCGCCATCTCCGCCACCGGCTTGCCTCGCCAGGACTTGTTCACCGTGACCACCGCAGCCGCATCCGATTGCAGCACAGCCGCGTCATCGTAATAGCGCAGAGCGGCCTCGGAGTCGCCCTCCATCTCTTTCGCCACGCCCAGATTGTTCAAGGTAAAGATGTTTCGCGGATTTTGCTTCAGCGCACCCTGCAAAAGAATATCGGCTTCCGGCGCGCGTCCCTGAGAAAGCAAGCGCACCGCTTCCACATTGTCATGATTGAGCTGCAAAGGCATGTCGGGAATCGCCAGCGCTTCCTTCATGGTGCGGCCTTCGACTTTTTGCGAGCTGGCGCGGTAGATCACGGCGTCGCTGGGATGGTCCGCAGCGAGCGCGTAAAACTGTTGGGCGCGGTCGACTTGCCCCTGCAACTCGGCCACGTATCCAACGTTATTCAGAGTGAAGGGATCTTCCGGGTCGAGCAGGTACGCCTTATAAAAAAGATTCTCAGCCTTCTCATAACGATGCTTGCGGATGGCTTCCACGCCCTCCTGATTCAGGCGCTGCACCGGCGTCAAGTGACTGCGCCGCGGAATCTTAATGGTCAAATCCTTGGCTGCGGCGCGCGGAGTCCAGCTTACCGCCGTCATCACGATGCCTGCCGCCATCCACTGCTTCCAGGAGTGCTTCCACCACATAGCTTGAAGAACCTCGCGAAACGCGTTTAAGGCTAAGAGCCAACATAAGATGCCGAAATCGGCCAAACGTTTGTCGCAAAAAGCGCACGTAGGGTAAAAATGATGACCACCTTCCGGGCCCCGGCGGCATCCAAGTACCGCGTCAAGTTTCGACGATTGGGGAGTTCTATGGGTTGGGTGCGACTGATACTGGCCGTGGCGGCAGGTTCCACGCTTGCGTGCTCCGCAGGAGCACAGGTGACGCCGTCTCAGAACGTGGTGTCAACGCCTCCTGTTTCCATCAAACCGATTCCCACAGCGGCGGCCTCCACAGCGCCGCCTGCAGGGGAACTCACGCCCTCAGGAAAACCAATTCCCCCGTCCTACGACAACACGCCCGATATCATGATCGACCCTGCCAGCCTGCTTCCCGACTTGCCGGCGCTTCCCCCAGCGAAGGCCAGTCTAATCGGCGGCACCATCGGAAAACTGGATCGGGTTCGCGACCAGATCATGGTGCAGGTCTTCGGCGGCGGAAAAATGAAAATCGCTTTCGACACCCGCACTCGTATTTATCACGACGGAGTTGAGGGCTCGACTTCGGATCTAAAGCCCGGCGATCGAGTTTACGTCGATACCATTCTCGATGGCGACACTGTGTTTGCCCGCAACATCCGGCTGCGCGGCGCCGGCAGCGTGGCAGGAGAGAGCCAGGGAATTATCACGAACTATCGTGCCGATAAGGGCGAACTCCAACTGCGCGACGCGCTCTCGCCGCGCAGCATAAAGATCCGCGTAACGCCGCAGACCAAGATCATCCACGGCGACCGGGTTACATCGGCGAGCGAACTTTCCTCGGGAACGCTGGTTGCGGTGAAGTTCGGCCCACGGCAAGATGGCACGGAAGTAGCGCGCGAAGTTTCCGTTCTGGCCGTTCCCGGCGCCAGCTTCACCTTCGGCGGCATCGTGACGGCAGTCGATCTTCGCCTTGGCCTGATCGTTCTCACTTCCTCCAGCGATCACAAGAGTTACGAAATTTATCTCGACCCATCGCTTAGCATCTCCGACGACGTCCGGCCGTCGGCAGACATTACTGTGCTGACGCGATTTCGCGACAACAAATACGTTGCGCGCAGCGTGACCGTGAATTTCCCCGCGAAGTAGTGGAACGATGCGCAAGTAGCTGCGGACGCATTCGTCCGCGACGTTTAACATGCGCGCATCCCTTCTCAAATCAAGCCCATCACATACTGCTCGGGGTGCACTGCCCCGGAGGCGCATTCGGCGTGGGCGGCGCAGGCGGCGTTGCCCAGGGAACATTGGTGAAGTCGAAGAAGTCGAGCAGATCAGGTTGCGCCGCGTCGCGGTTGGTGAGGTGCGCGCTGGATCCGATAAACGTGCTCTCCACAAATTTCAGGATTGCCGTATGATCCATCGGAATGTGGGAAACATAATGCTTGCGCGTAAAAGGTGAGATCACCAGATTCGGAAGGCGAAATCCTAACTGCGCGGCGAAGCCTTGCTGCGCGGGAGCGTCGCTCGCATTCGCTCCGGGATCGGTCGAGAGAAGATCGCAATGCAGCGTCGGTGTTCCGCCCGCCGGCAGGCACGGTTCGTACGTGTCGGCATTCACCGCAATGCTGCTGATATCGGGAAGCGTTCCCAGCGAAGTATCCGTATTGTCGTTGGAGTGTCCCGGCACCGGAGGCACATGATCGTAAGGTCCGCCGGGTTCGTCATAGCTCAGAAAAAACACGGTCGTGGGCCAGGAGGCGCTCGACATCAGCGGATTGATCAGGCTCGCCACTTCCTGTTGCCCTGCCAAAATCGACTGGCCGGAGCCGGGGTGCTCGTCGCTGGCCCCATACGCCGCCTCAATAAACGCATAACTCGGCAATGCATTGTTGGAGACGTCGCTCAAATATTGGCTGAGCGGCGCAATATGCGTAATGTCAATGCAGAAGGCGTTACTCGCATCGCCGACAGCCTGTTGCGACCCGATCGTCGGCGAAGCGCAAGCTGCGTGCTGCGGGTTGGCATACAGATATTTGCTGGAGTAGGTGAAATCGGAAAACGTAGTCACGGGATAATCGTTCGACTGCGCCCCCGATCCGCAATCGCCGTCTTTCTCGGTGCAGCCGCCTGCGGTAATCGAGTAATAAATTTTCCAAGATACGTTGTTCTGATCGAGCTCTTGAAAAATCGTTTCGATGCTCAGCGGAGTCTTGAAGGCGTCGTCCACAAAAGGATCGTTTACCAGCCCCTGCGTAGTTCCGCCGGTCATGGTGGCGATGCGATTCGGCGTGCTCTTGCTCGATACCGGCGAAAACCAGCGGTCTGAAACCGCGAACTGCGCAGCCATGTAGTAGTAATAATTCAAAATGCTTTGATCGTAATATCCCATGGCGCGCTGGCCCACGGTGTCGGTAAACGATCCATCGCCCGCGCCCGCCTTGGCAAACCCTTCTGCCGTGTGCACAAAACCATCCATCAGCATGGGGCGGCTCACGCTGAAGTCGTAGCGATTCACGTCGCCGTAGCTTTCCAGCCACGCCGAGCTCATGTCATCCACGCAGGTGCTGCTCAACTTAAATAAATTAAAGGACTGGCCTTCGTCATCGGAGTTTGCGATGGTGGTGAGCTTGTCGTCGATGCCGTCGACGGTATAGGTTTTGCCGTCGTCGCCGACGGTCCAGCTATTTGCCTGCCGGTAGGGATTGAGCATGCCGAAGTAGGAATCGAAACTTCGGTTCTCCTGCAACATGAAGACGACGTGATTGACGGATCCCGCGGCCGTGGAGCCGGTTACCAGCCCGCGGCAACTGCAGAGAACCGCGGATAAAACTATGAGGCATACAGCCGAAAGTTTTCTAGACGGCTGGAATGAACTCATCTTTAAGGGTCCTCCGCCTTTGCGAGCGAATTGAAGGGGCTTGCACTTAAGATGACTTTCCCCCGCGGAATGTTGGCTCATGGTTTCACCGGGAAGCTCAAGGAACACCCGTAACTGGCAGAATACTCTCTGCTCGGTTCAATCGAGGCTGTGCCCGGTCGCGAGTAGCGCGGGCTGCCAGAACCATTCGTTCCGGAACGGGCGGACGGCGAGGTAGTCCAAGTGGACGAGCGCAGCGGAACTTTAGGGCATCGCCAATGGTTATCTTTTCTTAACCTCCACTCCGAAGTAACCTCACGCCAGTTACCCAGAAAGATCCCGGTCGACAAAAAGAAAACTAAAGGCTTGGCGTGCCTCCTTTTTGTGCGGCCACGAGTGCAAGATCCTCGGATCCACCTCCGCCCTGAGGACCAATGCTTGGAAAATATTCTGTCGCAGTGCTGATTCTCGCACTTTCCACTCTAAGCCTGGCGAGCGATTCCTACGTAGTGCCCACGACCACCCTGGCAGCCCAAACCGCAAACAATACCAGCGCGGCCAATAGCTTCAAGACTCAGACGAACAACAATCGGGGCGCGGGAAATATCAGCAAGGTCGATGTGCATTCGCTGCTTTACTCCGGCGCCACCACCAAGATTTATGCGCACATGGTTCTGTGGTTCGGGCAATCAAATCACATGAACATCGGCTACAGCGAGACCGATGCGCAACAGGTCGCCAATCAAATCGATGACATGGTGAGTCGCGGCATCGATGGCGTAGTGCTCGATTGGTATGGCCCCGGCAACTCCATGGATCAGGCTGCGAAGCTCATCATGGCGCAAGCCGAAGCCCACCCCGGCTTTACTTTCGCCATCATGATCGATCAGGGCGCGATCGAGTGGTACTCCTGCGGCGGATGTTCGCCGCAACAGGCGCTGGTTGCCGACCTGCAATACATCGAGCAGACCTACTTCCCTTCGCCCGCTTATATGAAGGTGCAGGGACAGCCGATGATCACCAACTTCAACGTAAGTCTTTCGTATCCGTCGGTGGATTGGAACGCCGCCACTGCCACCATGAGCACGCCGCCCACTTATATTTTTCAAAACAATAACGGCTTCACGCAGGCCCTTACCGAAGGCAGTTACGCGTGGGTGATGCCGACCACCACCGACTACGGAATCAGCTATCTCACCAGTTTCTACAAAACTGGCATGAACTATCCCAGCCAGGAGACGATGGGCGCGACCTACAAAGGTTTCAATGACACATTGGCGAGCTGGGGATCGAACCGCATCATGGCGCAGCAATGCGGCCAGACCTGGCTGCAAACTTTCGCTGAAATCAATAGCCTTTACAGCTCGGGCAAGCCACTGAATGAATTGCAATTGGTTACGTGGAACGACTATGAGGAGGCAACCGAGGTCGAGTCGGGAATCGACAACTGCTTCAGCCTGTCGCCGTCCCTCTCGGCCAACGCGTTGCAATGGAATATCAGCGGCGATGAAAACACCGTCGATCATTACACCGTCTATATCAGTGCGGACGGCCAGAACCTGATGCCGCTAACCAATCTGGCGACGGGAAACCGCTCGCTCAACTTGTGCAGCTTTCCCATTCCAAATGCCAGCTACAGTTTGTTTGTGCAGGCGGTTGGCAAACCGACGCTGGCGAACCAGATCAGCGGGGCGATCAACTACAACTCAAGCTGCGTGGCGGCCACACAGCCGCCTCCACCGGCCACACCGAGCGCCAGCCTGAACGCCGCGCCCAACGCCATTACGGTTTCTCCGGGAGCATCCACAGAATTCACCGTGACCGCGCAAACCCAATCCGGCAACTTCAATACGCCGATTTCACTCTCGTGCAGTGGGCTTCCTAAGAACCTCAGCTGCGCTTTCTCTCCCGCCAGCATCACTCCCGGCGGCGGAGTCGCCACTTCCACCGTCACCATTTCCGCCGCTTCCGTTGGCGGGGTGAATGGTGGGGGCGCCAACCTTCCTAAGGGGCACAATCCGCTCCCAATCGCCGCCGGATTGCTGTTGCCCTTCGGTATTGGAGGTTTCGCGTTCGCCGGCGGCGTGCCGCGCAAACGCAGGGCTCAACTGCTCGCCTTGTTCGCCGTGGTTGCCATTGGCATGGCTGGATCCTCGTGTGGAGGCGGAACTGGAATCGCCAGTCAGAGCGCCGGAAGCCAGGCGGCCGTGACGCCCGTTACCAGCAAATACGCCGTCACGATTCAGGGGCAATCGAGTGTCACCCAGCTCTCGACCGTCGTGAACGTTATTGTGCAATGAGGCCTTTTGGGTGGATGCGGCGCGCGGCAGGTGAACTGCCGAACGATGCACCCAACCCATGGAGTTGCGCGTCATCAGCCGCAGCATCAGCGACTTCGATGGTACCCAGCCCGGTAGCCGGCGAAAGCGCGTGATCTGGCGCAGTGCTTCGGTTCTCTGCTCCAGCTCGAAATGCCGCAGGTACTTGAGCACAATGGTAGGCATGGTCATGCGCAGAGCGGTGGAGAAGTTCTGCACCGCCATCGCCTGCTGCTTCTCGGGGTTGGTGAGGAAATTGATCAGCCCCTGTGCCAGGTCCTGCGCGCTGCCGGGTTTATAAAACTCAATGGCCAGGTCTTCGCCGTCGGCCATTTGGCGGAAATCCGCCAAGTCCGCGCACACGATCGGAACCCCGTAGGCGCATGCCAGGTGGGCCACTCCGCTGCATCCGGTCGATGACGAGTACGGCATTACTGCAACCGATGAAGTTTGGAAGAGTCCGGGAAGCCGATCTTCATCCACGTAACCGGTGAACTCGATCGCGGAATTTCCCGCGTGTTGTTTCTTCAACGACTCAACATACCCAGCCGCCTGCGGATGATCTCCCCCGCCGATTACGAGCTTGGTGTTCGGCAGCGCTTCACGCACGATCGCGAATGCCTCGATCATCAACTCAAGCCGCTTGTACGTTCCCCATTTTCCAAATGCCAGAATGCGGTGCTCGGGATTACCGCGCCGGGAAAAATCGGGATACTCCGGGCGCCGTGTCAGCACCCCATGCGATCGGAGGTGAACATTGGTTCGGCCATATTTTTCGTGCAGGATTTGGCGGTAGCCCGGCATGAGCACCGAAACCGAATTCGAGAGCAGGAGCATGCGCGTGGCCATCGCTCCGGCCAATCGGTAAAGGCGCGCATGGCGCACGCCCGCATCTTTCAAATCGACGGTGTCCATCAAGTGATGCAAGGTGACATGCGTGTAACGCCCGCTAATGCGCGAGAGCAGAGGAGTAAATAATCCCAGGAATGCATTCAGCGGATTGCGACCGAAGGTGCTGAAGAGGAGATTGAACCACACTACGTCGGGCTTAATCCTTGCGATTGCGCCCAGAATGCGGGCTGCGCTGGTCGGGTCGTCGAACGACCAGCAGCGCTCGACGGAGAATCCTTCCAGTTCGGGCTGGGCGGGAGACATTTTATCGGCCAGAACAGTTAAGCTGAGAAAAGGATTGCGGCGCAGCTCTTCTGCGATGTGAAGTCCGTACTCGCTCAATCCTCCCGTACTGGGCGGGAAGGTTGTAACCAGGCAGATTTTCATTATTAGTCAGGGCCTCGCTGTCGCGTACTAAACGGTTGGATGAGGGGAATACCGTAGATGTTGGCAAGGAAACGGAGGGCGATGTGGAAGAGCGACGCTTCAGCGCCGCGTAAAGCGCTCCCTCATGATTGGGCCTCAAGCCCGCGCCGCGCTGCTACTCCAAAGCCGGCAGCCCCGAAAAGTCGACGCCACGCGCGGCCGACGCCTTGAGAAACGCGTCTCTCACGTTCGCCGCCATGGCATCCACGCTGGCAGGCGCAATCACGGTAATCGCCCCAGTCAGCCGGCTCAGTGTGAGATAAGCTTCTCGATTATTACGAACAAATTCCAGGGGATACTCCGGCTTGCGCGCAAAAGCCGCCGCGGGATCGGCATCGATCACATAGGCGACGTCGGGTTTCGGAACAAATACCGTAACGAATCGAACGAACGCCCGTGCTATCCAGCGATTCAGCGGAAGGTTGGCCAGCTCGTCATAAATGTAGCGGTCGAAAATAATCACATCGGCATTGCCCTTGCGCAGCCTCCGCACCGTCAGCGCCAGATGAAGCGCATCGCCCAGGTACAGAAAAAAGCGCAGGGCGATCACCGGCCAGGAAGTCACGTTCTTATCGCGCCGCACCAGAGGCTTTTCGGGGCTGCCAATTCCCTGATCCCCTTTAAATGCCTTGTGGCTGAGATATTCGCGGAAGCTGGAAAGGATTACGATGTCATCCCAGAACGTCAGCAGCCGCGTCCGATGCCCGGAGCCGTCGAGCCAGGTTTGCAGCGCAGTAATTTGAGTGGTCTTGCCGGCTCCGTCGATTCCGGAGAAACTTACGATTTTCACTGAGCTGCTCATGGGAAAAAGTTCCGCTGGCGAAGTCGTCTCTAGTGCGCGCCCGGAGGCTTGCTCGACGTCCCTGCCGTCAGCGCGACCACTGTTCCCACCGCAACCGCGGCGCCGATGATTGCTCCGGTACGTATCACGATGGTGCGCACCCGATGCTGCTTGGCCGGCGCAATCGCGATCCCCGCCGGTTGCGAGGCTGCCACGCCCGAAGCGTTCGGAGATTCCGACGCAGCCGTGCCCACAGGCTTTTGAGCCGTTCCCTGCTGCTGAACCGGCGGTTGTGTCTGGCTGGAAGCAGAGGAGGGCGCCTGGACTGGGGTCGACTGCGGAGTCGCTAATGCGACTTCCCGGCGAACCTCCACCGAATTCTCCTGCTGCGCCGATTCCGTCGCTACTACTCTGGGGCTGTCCGGCAAAACGCTGCTCTGCGAGTCGTTTTGCGGTCTCGCCAAGTCCGAATTGCCATTCGCCTGTTGATTCGCCGCCGCGGCCTGTTGCGCGGCCGCCGGCAAGATCGCACCCGGAAAACCAGAGACGAACAAGCCGATCCAGGCCACGTGCACCAGCACTTTCTTCCATGCTCCCATGGCCGCCTCCGATTTGTGAGATCGCAAACTCTGCGCGCGAAACAAACGTCCCCCGCAATACGGGATCGAGCGAACGGATTTCAGATCCTCTTAAACCCGCTTAATTAACCGTCTTCAGGTCAGCCAAGCCGTAGCCCGGAGCATACCAGGGCAAGTTCTGCGGAACCTCCGGCAGAGTCGCGGCCTGGAAGCTGCGCGCGGCCTCATCGGTGGTTTCATAGACTTCAAACAGACGGTCAATGCGCATCAGTTCCATGATCGCGGCCGAAGCGGGCGACACCGAGGCCAGCTTCAAATCGCCATCGCGCTTCATCGCCTCCGACATGCAGTCGAGCAGAATCTCGATGCCGGCGCTGTCCATATGTTGAACCTGCGAGCAATCCAGCACGATGCGCGGCCGATTCGATTCCATCAGCGGCTGCAAGTCGCCCAGAAATTTTGTTCCCTCGGCATGGTTCAAAGTTTCCGGCAGCTCCATTACGATGACTGGTCCTCTGTTAGACATGGCACTCACCCCTGAATTAAATTCGCTCCGAACTGCCAAATCTTCTGGGTCGAAGTCGTTTTTTCTTGTAACTCAAAAGCCTTGGCTCGCGGTTCCTGGACTGCGCGAAGCATCTTCCGCTCCTGCGCGACCGCGCCGTTCGCCCGCATTACGCTGGGATCGGAAATTTCAAGTATGACGTTGCGTTCCAGATTGAACAGTTTGTTGCCGTCGGCCACCGAGTGGGCGACGTCCAGCCAGATTCCGATATGCGTGTTCGCCAGAATCGAGCTGTCTTCCACCACGGTTCCGTAGTCCACAAAGCAATCCCGCTCAATGGTGCTGCAGCGCGTAATCAGAGTGTCTTCCCGCACCTTTGAACCGCTGCCGATGTACGCCGGAGCCACAATCCGCGCCCGGCGATGCACATCCGCACCGTCTTCAATCCAGATTCCCGGCCTCACTTCCACGCCCGAGGGGCGCATGATGCAGCGCCCGCGGAGCACATCCGAAACCAGCCGGCGCAAGTCGCGGGCATGCACGATGCTGTTCACGTAATCGCGAATGAAGTAAGAGACTGCCGAACATTGCGCAAACAGGTTCTCAATCGAGAAGTCCTTTGCTCTTGCGCAATTCACTACCCACAGGTCCAGCGGCACTTGCCGCTCGCACGCTCTGGTAGCGGGTTGACGTGCTTCCCGGTGGAAGTAAAAAAGATCCAGCAGGTCGGTTTCGGTGTACAAGCTGCCGGCAATTAGAAAAGAATGATCGATGCCGTTGCCAGCATATTCCGCGAATTTCTCCGCGATGGCGGCAGGAATGTCGGAACAAACCTGCACCTTCACATCGGTGGCGGCTGCGGAAATCGAAATTGCCGGCGTCACCAGCGGTATTCCTGCCGGCACCAGCACCGTAACCACTTCCACCCCGGCGCGGACAAATCTTTCGACCGTCCGGTCGACCATGGAGCGTCCCATGATCTCCACACCTTCCAGTGGCCCTGTCGGCGGCGAATCCTGCGCGCGGGCTTGTGGCGCTGTCGAATTCAAAGCCTCCAGCGCTCCCCCGACTACTACGATGGCTCCTAGCCCCACGGATCGTGTCCTCTCTTGATTCTTTCCAGTCTTACTCTCTGGCACCAGTCTTACTCTCTGGCATTAGATGCTCAGACTTCTCAACGGGACACAGCCGAGGCTGCCATGGATGTTGCACGGCGCAGCACTCTCCGCTTGGGGAACAACAGATCGCGCATCTTCATCTTCGCCTTGTGCAGTTGCGATTTCGAATTTCCTACCGAGCAATCGAGCATCTTGGCGATCTCGTGGTGCTGGTAGCCTTCGACCTCGTGCAACGCGAAAATCTTGCGGCAGCCTTCGGGGAGCTCCAGCATGGCGCGGCGCAGCGCGATGCGATCGACGGCGCCGAACAGGCTGGGATCGGCTTTGCCGATGTCACGGCGCAGCGAGGGCGATTCCGAGGAAACCGGCTCGTCCAGAGAAACCAGCGGCGGCGCCTTGCGGCGGCGCAGCTTCATCAACACCGTGTTGACAGCGACGCGATACAACCAAGTGGAGAAGGCAGAGTCGCCGCGGAACGAGCTCACGCTGCGAAATACCTGCAGAAAAGCTTCCTGAGTCAGGTCTTCGGCGTCGGCAACATCCTTGGTCATTAGAAGGCAAACGGAGTACACGCGCTTCTTGTGCAACTGGAAGAGCGTGGCAAAGGCCTGTTCATCGCCCGCTTGGGCGCGCTGTACCAGGCTGCGTTCGGAGTCGTCTCGGTTGGTTTCTTCCCTGACCGGAATCACGTTTGTCGCTGTCGCGGAAATTACGCAAGTCGCCACTGTAGTCTCCTATCTTCGAACTGGGGCTTGGTTTTGCTCTCCACGATTCCGGGAGCATTCATCTTCCAAAGAGACAGTAACGTTTGCAGGCAACCCATCCCATCAGGGTGCTCCTGTAATTGAATCTAAGGTTTGCTGTACCGAATGCTGAGGTTAGAGGCATGATTTTCCCGGCTTTATCTTGCAATGGAGCGAAACTTTTCTTAGAGATGCGGGTTGAGAGGCTCCGGCGATTCGAAAAATTGCGCCGAAACTGCATAATTTTCGTTTGCCTGGGCTATTGTCGGCCTGAAGCGGCAATAAATATGCTTTATAAGAGACTCATTAGAACTTCCTACTCCTGAATCGGAGATGGATTAGAACCTCCCACTTCTAAGAGGACATCAGGAAAATCCCTATTGCCTCCAAGTGAAAATGGGCTCGGCCTTTGCCGAGCCCGTCCGCGGTCCCTTTCGCGCAACTGTGCTTAGCGCCCTAGTAGAGTTTGAACCCTACCTCCACGCTGATCTGCACGTTCACTGGATGTCCATCTTTTTGCGCCGGCTGGAACTTCCATTGTCTTACGGCTTCAATGGCCTTGGCATCCAGTCCGAAGCCCAGGCCCCGGACCACGCGAATATCCCGTGGACGGCCTTGATCGTCAACGATCATCCACAGAATGCAGGTTCCTTGAGTCTTGGCGTTGCGCGCTTCTTCGGTATATTCCGGGTCCGGCGTCGAAACTGGTTGAGGAGCGGAAATTCCGCCGCCAACCTTAAATACGCCGCCTCCAATGCCGCCGCCGCTGCCCGTGCCCACTCCGGGGCCGTGGCCAACTCCAACGCCGCCGCCGGAGCCCGAGCCAATTCCACCGCCGGAGCCAGTTCCGTTCGAAGGCGGGGCGGATGGAAGTACCGCGGCCGAGGGATTGCCTAGAGTCGGCATGTGATTTTCAGCGAGCCGCACCTGCGGAGGAACGACCACAGTAGGCTCGACCGCAAGCTTGGGATGCTGGTTGCGCAAAACAATCTGTGGAGGAGTGATCTGTTGCATGGCAAGCTTGGGCAATCGGCCCTTCGGCGCCTCAATCTTGTCGCGATCACCGCCACCGCCGCCGCCGCTTACCACTTTCTTGGCGACCGGCATGGCGTACGAATCGGGCGACGGCGCAATCAGCGTCACTGTTTCGTGCTGCTCCACCTTTTGTACGACCTGATGCCCAAACAAGGCACCGCCAAGAATCAAGGCAATCGCGACCGCATGAACAATCACGGATACGGTTAATCCATTGGAACGATAATTATTAAACTGTCCCCAAATCGCATCCGGTCCGGCTGCCTTGGACTGACGATAGCGCGTGGGAGTATTAACCGGCCTGACGTTCCGCTCGCGACCTGGGTAGAGCGGATCGATCATTGCCGATGAGGCAACTGGGAAAAAACTATTTGCGGTGTGGCGAGAACTATCCTGGTTCGGCATTGGCGCTCCTCATAAACCTCGACAAAAACCAACAAATTAATCAAGAAACCGCACTGCGCGATTTCAGTAAGCGGCTGAAATCATCAGGATCGGTGGGACGCTGGGTTCCCACTTCTCTCTGCATTCGATTACAGTCGCCCGGCCAGAAGCAACACGAGCAGGACTACGACCACTAAGCCGAGCCCCCCGCTGGGGTAATATCCCCAGCCTCTGCTGTATGGCCATGCCGGCAGAGCTCCGACCAACAGCAGCACCAAAAGAATCAGTAAAATCGTCGACATGAAATCCTCCGGTTATTTGTTGAACTTCGGGTTGAACATAGGGCCCGGCTGGTTCACCGGGCCCCACTGCGGAGACCCATGTAAAAACTAGCGTTTGGCTTCAGCGTCGTCAGACCGCTTGCCGGTTTCACTCTTCGACTGTCGCGAGTATTTCCGAACAGCCGCCATGAACGGCTCGCTGGCTGCTCGCGCATGAACTTTTCCTGCCAGAATGTCCTGGAAAGGTACAAACGAGCCATAGAGCAGACGGGTTTCGTCCTTGTCCTGCGTTATCGAGGAACCATTCAAATCGATTCCTGCGAAAACGCCCCGTGCGCGCGAATAAGTAAGGACTTCGGCCTTCATCTTCCAGTCGGTGTCAGCGGCGGCATCCCGACCTACCGGGCCTGCGGCAGCCGAGGCGTCTGCGCCCAGCTTGAACTTGCTGGAAAGCAGATGCTGCATGCCATCCTCATTGGTGACAACCATCACTAGATCAACGGCCTGACCGCCAAGCTGTAATCCCCAGCTTCCGCCGGTAATGGTGATCGGCGCCGGAGCGCTCCAGCGGCCGCGTTCGGTTCGGCAGGTGGCAACGCCCTTACCGTGGCTGCCGCCGAAACCGACGGCAATTTTCACCATCGAAGGGACCACGGCAATGCACTTTGCATCGCTCATCACCTTGTCTGGAATCGCTTTGTCGGGGGTGCCCATAATCTCATCCAGAACGTGGGCGGACGCTTCGAGACGCTTATCGATATCGGAACGATCCTTGTCATCAGCCGACCAAGCCAGACTGCCCAACATTAGTAAGCTGGAACCGAGCACCAGGAGACATCTCGGGAGAGTGGAACCAATTTTCTTCATAACGGACCTCTTCTGTGCTCGCAAGAGCAACGGGGGGTTAAATAAATTCCTACGCTGCGAGCCTAACGTCCGCCGCATCAACGTTCCATCCGGTTCGCGCTGTAAAGTCGATACAGAGTAGCTGCAGAATCAGGGTAGTACTTCACGGAGCAGAGTTTTATTCCCGGGCAAACTACAGGATTGACTGTATTGATTGAGGTCTTTTGCACAGGCCAAACGCTTTGGCCGCGCTTCGCGGCCTTCTCCGCTTGTAGCTTGGATGCAAAGTGTTCGGATTTCGTAACAGAAACGAGTCTGAATACGATTACTTGCACCGTTGGAGCTATTCTCTGTACGAGCCGCGCCAAGGGAGGTGTATTCGTGCGATCCGGGAAAAAATCTGAAAAAATATACTCCATTCCGGAATTGAGAAAACTGGATTTTGAACAAGCAGCGGTATTTTTAGTGGGTCACGCTTATAACAACGGCGATGCAGAAGCTCTGGCTTTATTGGAAGTGATGTTTCCAGATCCAGCTCAATCACAAAGCTCGAAAACTTCGCAGAAAGATCGCCGCTAGTTGCCTCCGCTTCCTCACCCCGGCAAGACGTGATTTCATCGAGCCACATTTCTCGGGCAATTCAGCCTCGGCGTTCCCAGGCGCAAAGACGGTCAATCATCGTTTCCATCTCAGGATTGGTGGCAAGCGGATCGCGATGGTATTCGCCGCGAAGGTAGTGGGGATTGATGTGCGAGAGCGTATCGTTCACGAAAATCGAGGGATGCGTGTATAACGCCTGCCTCAGAATTCCGCGTGGGAGCGTGTCCGCGTGGTACTGGCAAATGCCTCCCAGGGTGGGATGTTGCCGCATGAATCCTTCCAACCGCAATTCGTATTCCAGAAGCCTGGAAGTATCTTTCTGCGGGCCCATTTCCCAGGTCATGTCTCCGGTTGCCCAAAGGCCGCTGTAGCCATCGTTGAGCGCCTGACCCAACGCGCCGTCCAGGGAGTACATCATCCGCTCAATCTCGAACTTTCCACCCACAAGATGCCTTTGCTCGGAGCGCAGCACCAGGCTCGACCTCCCAACCTCGTACGCCACGTCCGTGCCTGCAGCCGCCAGATAGCAACGGATGCCGGCCACCATGGCGGTGCTATTCAAAAAAAGGCATCGATAATTCTCACTCAGCTTTTGCTGCAGGATCGTCGCTACCGCCTGAAGCATGCGGGACGGCGATCCTTCATAGATAAGACACTGATGACGGGATGCCATCTTCATCGAGGTATCGCTATATATTTTGGTGCGCTCTGGGGTCAACCGACCTAAACCTCAAGGTCATCTATAGCTTGTTGTTGGAATTGTGTTAATGCTAGCCCATGGCCGAGGGGAAAATTAATACAGGATTTCCCGTACCTGGCGCCGAACATTTCCTCCACTGGCGCTTTAACCCGGCTCTGATTCCAGTTGCTTCGCTCGAAGTTTTTCGACGATCAAAGCGTCGCCCTGAGCCGTAAGATTTATGTCAGCGTTGGGAGCGCTGCCCTCCGATGACTCCGCCACAAAGATCACTATGCCATCGGGACAAAATCGCTTAAACAGATCGGCCAGACTCCGGTAGATGGAAACCGGAGTCAGATAACAGGTTAAGAAAGTTCCGCATCGGCCCATCTCGATCTCGAAGCGAGCCTGCAGGGGAGTGTTTACGGAGATCACTTCAAAACCATTCAGCCGGAGGGCTTCCTCGTCCCTATGCAGGATTTGACCGTTGGGATTCAGAACCAGGACCGTATTCGGGCTTGCCATCTTCGCTTAGATGCGAACTGCAGCCAGAGGTTAGCGGTTCTTGATTTAAGGAGGATGTGCCGGTTCAGACCCTTCCTGGCCAAGCAACAAATTCCGCTTTCCAACCCCGCTCTCAGTCCGAGGCGCACTCATCTAAAACCGGGCTGGATTCCCTCAGCACCGAGGTGTAGGGGATCTTAAGCTCCACCAGCGTGCCCGGCTCGGTATTCACCAGGCGCAGTTCCCCGCCAAACTCGCGAGCCCTTTGCCGCATGCCCCCGATGCCGACACCCACGCTGTCCGGCCTCTGCTCAGCCACATTCTTGCCGACTCCCTTTCCGTCGTCTCGCACCCCAACTAAAATGTACCCATCCTTCTGGGTGAATGTGATCGCGACTTTGCGCGCGCCGGAATGCCGAAACACGTTGGTAAGCGCCTCCTGCACGATGCGGAAGACAGCGGTTTCCATGTCGGTGGAGAGTCTCGGAAACTCCTGGGGTTGCACTTCGAGCGAGGTTTCAATTCCACTGCGCTTGCTCAATCCCTCCACATACCACGACAGCGCCGAGAGCAATCCCACTTCGTCAAGCAACGGCGGGTGCAACAGATGCGACATGGTGCGAACCTGTGAAATGGCGCGGTCCACAATGCTGCTCGCCTGCTTCCATGCCTCCCCAACCGGCTGCTCTTTTTGCAGCAGCATTCGGTCCAGCACCATCTTGGCCACTGCCAGTTCCTGGCCCAGCCCGTCGTGCAGATCGCGCGCAATGCGGCGGCGCTCCTGGTCCTGCATGGTCATCAGGCGAATCGAGAGTCTTCGCAACTCCTCGGTTCGCATGTCAACCATCTTCTCTAGTTCCGCCGCGCTGCTGCGAATCGATTGCTCTACCAGTTTGCTGTCATGAATATCGGAACAGGTACCATACCATTTGAGGATCTTTCCCTCCTCGTCGCGGATGGGCAAGGCTCGCGCCCGAAACCAGCGGTACGATCCGTCGCGCGAGCGTATCCGGTACTCGGCTTCATAATCTGCGCCCGATTCCACGCAGCGCATCCAATGCCCCCAGGCGGGATCCTTATCTTCGGCGTGCACATATTCCATCCAACCCAAACCGTTGGCCGAACCCGGCTCCGCTCCGGTGTAATCGTAGAATCGGTCGCTGATGTAGTCGCGGGTTCCATCGGCCTGGCGGCTGAAGATTATATCGGGAGCGGTATGGACAATCGCATCCAGCTCCTGGTTTTTTCCCATCAGTTCCATGTTCAACATCAGCAACAATTCGGCTTTGCTGGCCAACTCCTCGGTGCGCTCGAGCACGCGCTTTTCAAGTTCGGAATTGAGAGCTTCCAGTTGCCGCGTCTTGCGGTGAAGATCGGCAAAAACTCGAACCCTTGCACGCAGCAGCTCTGGCACCACCGGAACCGAGATGTAATCGACCGCTCCGTGTTCGTAGCCCTTGAGCTGATCCAGATCGGTGAGATGCACGGCGGAGACGAAGATGATCGCGGTTCGCTGAAAACGCGGGTGCTGGCGGATCATGGCCGCCAGTTGAAAGCCGTCGATCTCGGGCATGCTCACATCCATGAGCACCACGGCCACGTCGGTCTTCAACAGAATTTCGAGCGCCTGCTTGGGCGATGTCGCTTTAATCAGGTTCTCGCCCAACCCGCCGAGCATCACCTCATAGCTGAGCAGCTTGGCCGGCTGATCATCGACCATGAGAATATTGACGATCTCATTCTTGCTCATCATTTCTCTCGTCGCCTGCGTTCCATCAAGTTGTTCGCGCCCCGCCCAGCCTTACCGGTGCAGCCACATCCGCAATGAGGATAGCAGTTGTTCGGTATTCACGGGCTTGGCCAGATACTCCGACGCTCCCGCTTCCAGACATTTCTCGCGATCGCCCTTCATCGCTTTCGCGGTGAGGGCGATGATGGGCAGCCGCCGGAACTTTTCGTTCTGCCGGATCACCTGCATCGTCTCATAGCCATCCATCTCCGGCATCATAATGTCCATCAAAACGATCGCGATTTCCGGCGTCGATTCGAGCTTGGCGACCGCTTCCCTTCCGGTTCCGGCGGTGATCACGGTCATGCCGCGCCGTTCGATCACGCTGCTCAGCGCGAAAATGTTGCGCACATCGTCGTCCACGACCAGAACTTTTTTGCCCACGAGTGCATCGTCGGAGTGATGCAGGCGATCGAGCAATCGTTGTTTTTCAATCGGAAGATCCGCCACCACCCGGTGGAGGAACAAGGCCGTCTCATCCATAAGGCGTTCAGGAGATTCCACGCCCTTCACCACCACGCTGCGCGCCAGCGAATGCAGGCGGGCATCTTCGTCGGGTGAAAGCTCCTTCCCGGTAAAGACGACTACCGGAAGATCGCACAATGCTGGAATGTCGCGGAATCGCTCGAGAACATCGAAGCCCGAAATATCGGGCAGGCGCAGATCGAGCACAACGCAGTCGAAGGATTCTTTTTCGGCAGCCGCGACGGCCTCTGCGCCGGTGGCGACGACGGTGACGTCGATGTCCTCGTAGCCCAGAAGCTCCTTGATGCTGAGTTGCTCGGCGGGATTGTCTTCCACCACCAGCAGCCGCTTGCGCCGCGGAGCGGAATATTCCTTGATGCGAGCCAGCGCCGCTTCCAGGCCCTGGGGCGTGGTTGGCTTGGTAACGAAGGCAAACGCCCCGCGCGCCAGGCCATGTTGGCGATCTTCGTCCAGCGTCAACATCTGCACGGGAATATGGCGCGTGCTTGGATCCTGTTTCAAATGGTTGAGCACGGTCCAGCCCAGCATGTCGGGCAAGAACACATCGAGAGAAACCGCGGTGGGATGATACTCATGCGCTAACGCCAATGCCTCCGCGCCCCGGTTTGCGACCAGGACTTTGAAGCCCTTGTCGCGAGAGACATCGCACAGCACGCGTGCGTAATGCGGATCGTCTTCCACGATCAGCAGAATCGCGTCGTCGGGCTGTAGATTATCCCGATCATCGGCGATCTTCTCAATCGCGTGTTCTGCAACTGCCGCTACCGACAACGGCAGCGGAGTCACGGAAGTCGGAGAGCCTCCTTGAATCACGGCGACGTTCGACGAGGATGGACCCACGTAAGTTTGCGGCAAGTACAGAGTGAATGTGCTGCCGCGTCCCGGGGCGCTACGCAATTGGATTTCTCCACCGAGCAGGCTGGCCAGTTCGCGGCTGATTGCCAGGCCCAGTCCGGTTCCGCCGTACTTGCGGCTGGTGCCGGCATCTGCCTGTTGGAAAGCCTCAAAGATAATTCTCTGCTTCTCGAATGGAATGCCGATACCGGTGTCGGAGACTTCGAACGCCACCACTGACGCGGCCTTTCCGAGAATCGGATGCTCTTCGCTCCAGCCGCTCTTCGCCGGAGACACCGCCAGGCGCACACCTCCAACTTCCGTAAACTTGAATGCGTTCGAGAGCAAGTTTTTCAACACCTGCTGCAAGCGCTTGGCATCCGTTACAACGCTGCGAGCGAGATGAGGATCGGATTGCACCTCGAAGCTGAGGTGACGATGCTCGGCCTCGTGGCGGAACGGACGTTCCACCGCATCCAGCAGGCTGGCAAAGAAGACTTCCTCCGCCTCCACCGATACCGTTCCAGATTCGATCTTCGAGAGATCGAGAATGTCGGTGATCAGGTTCAGCAAGTCGGTTCCTGCGCCGTGAATGGTGCGCGCAAACTCCACCTGCTTCGGCGTGAGGTTCGCATCCGGATTGTCGCTGAGCTGTTGCCCCAGCACCAGAATGCTGTTGAGAGGCGTACGCAACTCGTGCGACATGTTGGCCAGGAATTCCGACTTGTACTTCGAAGTAAGCGCCAGCTCTTTGGCTTTGTCTTCCAGCGCGCGGCGGGCTTGCTCGATTTCCTGGTTCTTGCGTTCCACTTCCACGTTTTGTTCGGCGAGCTGTTGCGCTTTCTGCGCCAACTGTTCGTTCGTCTGCTGCAATTCTTTTTGCTGAACCTGAAGTTCGGTCGCCAGCTGCTGCGATTGCTTCAACAGGCCTTCGGTCTGCATCGTAGCTTCAATACTATTCAGCACGATGCCGATGCTGGCGGTTAATTGTTCGAGGAACGCCAGGTGCGAAGTGGTGAAGTTGCTGAGCGAAGCCAGTTCGATCACCGCTTTCACGCGGTCTTCAAACAACACCGGCAGCACGATCACGTTGCGTGGAACCGCTTCGAATAATCCAGATCGGATCGCAATCGTATTGGGCGGCAAATCGGAGATCAGCATGCGCCGTTTTTCTGCGGCGCACTGTCCCACCAAACCCTCGCCAAGTTTCAAGCGCCGCAGGTGACCGTCTTCGCCGTCTCCGGCGAAAGCGGAGAGCAGAACCATCTCGGCCGACTCTTCGCCGCCCATCTGGTAAATCACGCCTTGCTGCGCACTCACCAGCGGAGCCAACTCGGAGAGCAGCATGCGTCCCACGGTCGTCAGATCGCGCTGCCCTTGCAACATGCCAGTAAAGCGTGCCAGGTTCGTCTTGAGCCAGTCCTGCTCGGTGTTCCGGTCCGTCGTCAGACGGAGGTTGTCGATCATGGTGTTGAGGTTGTCTTTCAGGTCCGCCACTTCGCCGCTGGCTTCCACCTGAATCGACCGCGTCAAATCGCCTTTGGTCACGGCAGTCGCGACCTCAGCGATCGCGCGCACCTGATTGGTCAAGTTGTCGGCCAACAGGTTCACGTTGCCAGTAAGATCCTTCCAGGTTCCGGCCGCGCCGGGCACGTTGGCCTGCCCGCCGAGACGGCCTTCCACGCCCACTTCGCGAGCCACTGTCGTAACCTGGTCGGCGAAGGTAGCCAGCGTGTTGGTCATGTTGTTGATGGTTTCCGCGAGCGCCGCGACTTCGCCCTTCGCGTTCACCGTCAACTTCTGCGTCAGTTCTCCGTTGGCGACAGCGGTCACCACTTTGACGATGCCGCGCACCTGCTCCGTCAAGTTGGCCGCCATCACGTTTACGTTATCGGTAAGATCCTTCCAGGTTCCTGCCACTCCCGGCACCTGCGCCTGGCCGCCGAGTTTGCCTTCCGTTCCTACTTCGCGGGCGACGCGAGTGACTTCGGCGGCGAACGCATTTAGCTGATCGACCATCGTGTTGATGGTGTTCTTGAGTTCAAGAATTTCGCCCTTCACATCCACCGTGATTTTGCGCGACAAGTCGCCGCGCGCCACAGCCGTCGTAACTTCGGCAATGTTTCGCACCTGGCCAGTCAAGTTTCCGGCCATGGCATTCACTGAATCCGTAAGATCTTTCCACGTTCCTGCCACGCCTGAAACGTTCGCCTGACCGCCGAGCCGGCCTTCCGATCCCACTTCGCGAGCCACGCGCGTGACTTCGGCGGCGAACGAGCGCAACTGCTCGACCATCGTGTTCAGCGTTTCTTTCAGCTGCAAAATTTCGCCGCGCACGTCTACCGTGATCTTCTTCGACAAATCGCCGTTTGCGATAGCCGTCGCAACTTCGGCGATGTTTCGCACCTGGCCGGTTAAGTTGCTGGCCATGAAGTTGACGTTGTCGGTGAGATCTTTCCAGGTTCCGGCCACTCCCGGCACCTGCGCCTGTCCGCCAAGTTTTCCGTCGGTTCCCACTTCGCGAGCGACGCGGGTCACTTCTCCGGCGAACGCGTTCAACTGATCGACCATCGTGTTGATGGTGTTTTTCAGCTCGAGAATTTCGCCTTTCACATCGACCGTGATTTTGCGCGACAAATCGCCGCGCGCCACAGCCGTGGTCACTTCAGCAATGTTTCGCACTTGTCCAGTAAGGTTACCGGCCATCGAGTTCACGGAGTCCGTCAAATCCTTCCAGGTTCCGGCGACACCGGGCACATTCGCCTGCCCGCCCAGACGCCCTTCCGTTCCCACTTCGCGAGCCACGCGGGTGACTTCGCCGGCGAACGCGTTGAGCTGATCAACCATCGTGTTGATGGTTTCTTTCAGCAGCAGGATTTCTCCGCTCACGTTCACCGTAATCTTCTTCGACAAATCGCCGTTCGCAATCGCCGTCGCCACTTCCGCGATGTTTCGCACCTGGCCGGTCAGGTTGCTGGCCATGGAGTTGACCGAGTCCGTTAAATCCTTCCACGTTCCGGCAACGCCTCCCACTTGCGCCTGACCGCCAAGTTTCCCGTCCGTACCCACTTCGCGGGCCACGCGCGTCACTTCAGAAGCGAAGGCGCGAAGCTGGTCCACCATGGTGTTGAGCGTGTCTTTTAATTCGAGGATTTCGCCCTTCACGTCGACCGTGATCTTGCGTGACAAATCGCCGCGCGCCACAGCCGTCGCCACTTCGGCGATGTTTCGCACCTGGCCGGTCAGGTTGCTGGCCATGAAGTTGACGTTGTCGGTAAGATCTTTCCACGTTCCAGCAACTCCGGGCACCTGCGCCTGGCCGCCGAGCTTGCCTTCCGTACCTACTTCGCGGGCCACGCGCGTCACTTCCCCAGCGAAGCCGTTCAACTGATCCACCATCGTGTTGATGGTGTTTTTCAATTCGAGAATTTCGCCCTTCACGTCGACCGTGATTTTGCGCGACAAATCGCCGCGAGCCACAGCCGTCGTAACTTCCGCGATGTTTCGCACCTGACCAGTTAAGTTTCCACCCATCGAGTTGACGGAATCCGTTAAATCTTTCCACGTTCCAGCGACCCCCGGCACGTTGGCCTGGCCGCCAAGACGCCCTTCCGTTCCCACTTCGCGGGCCACGCGCGTCACTTCACCAGCGAATCGATTCAGCTGATCCACCATCGTGTTCAGCGTTTCTTTCAACTGCAAAATTTCGCCGCGCACGTCGACCGTGATCTTGCGCGACAAATCGCCGTTCGCAATAGCGGTCGCGACCTCAGCAATATTTCGCACCTGGCCGGTCAAGTTGCTGGCCATGAAATTCACGTTGTCCGTGAGATCTTTCCACGTACCGCCGACGCCCGGTACCTGCGCCTGTCCGCCAAGTTTCCCTTCGGTTCCCACTTCGCGGGCTACGCGCGTTACTTCTCCGGCGAACGCATTCAACTGATCCACCATCGTGTTGATGGTGTCTTTGAGTTCGAGAATTTCGCCCTTCACGTCTACCGTGATTTTGCGCGACAAGTCGCCGCGCGCCACAGCCGTCGTAACTTCCGCAATGTTTCGCACTTGCGCCGTAAGGTTCCCGGCCATCGCGTTTACTGAGTCGGTAAGATCCTTCCACGTACCGGCCACACCCACCACTACAGCCTGGCCACCCAACTTTCCGTCGGTTCCTACTTCACGAGCCACACGCGTAACTTCCGACGCAAATGATCGGAGTTGGTCCACCATCGTGTTGATGGCTTCTTTCAGCTGCAGGATTTCGCCGCGCACATCCACCGTAATCTTGCGGGAGAGATCGCCGCTGGCCACGGCCGTCGCGACTTCGGCGATGTTACGAACCTGACCAGTAAGGTTACTGGCCATCGAGTTCACCGAGTCGGTTAAATCTTTCCAGGTTCCGGCAACGCCCGGCACCAGCGCCTGTCCGCCAAGCTTTCCATCCGTTCCCACTTCGCGAGCCACGCGCGTCACTTCGGCGGTGAACACGCCCAACTGCTGAATCATCGTATTGACAATGTCGGCCGAGCGCAGGAACTCGCCCTCCAGCGGCCGTCCATCCACATCCAGCCGCACCGTCTGCGTAAGATTGCCTTGAGCCACAGCCGCGATTGCGCGGGTCACGCCCTCAGTCGGACGCAGCAAATCCTCTACCAGCGTATTGATCGAAACTTCCATCTCGCCCCACGCGCCCCGGGACTCATGAAAGCGTGTACGCTCCCGCGTTCTGCCTTCCTTGCCCACCACTTGCCCAACACGCTTCAATTCTTCCGCCATCTGCTGATTGGCCGCGACAATGGCATTGAAAGTATCGGCAACCTTGCCCGCAACCCCGGTCCACGAACCCGGCAGCCGCACCGAGAAATCTCCATTCCTCATAGTTTGCAGGCTGGCCAGGATGGCGCTCATCTCGCCTGATGGCGGCTCGGCAACTAAAACCGAACCTCCGTTGCGGCGGGGCGCTTCCTGCGCTCCCGATTTGCCGCCGTTCTGCTTGCCATTATTTCGGTGCGTTTCTTCCGGCGGCGTGGCCGCAGTCAGCGTCGACTCGCTGCCCCGATTATTTTTCTTCATCGAACATCTCCTAAATCTGGGAACACGCTGGAATTCCGGGAATTGAAATTGACGGGTGGAACTGCAACCTGCGCACGCAGGACTCTCCGGCGCCGCACGCCCAGGCTTAGCCACCTATGGAAACAGGAGTTCGCCCACAGCATATTATTTGGAACGGCGTTCGGGGGATATACAGATACAGACACTGACGCTTAATTCGTATCACGCTGAGGCGGGAACTGACTCTAGGGTCTTTCCTGTAGACACAGGTTGCACAGCAACCTCCGTGCGGTTTTTGGGTTCACCAGGATAGTAAAATTAATAGTAACTTTCACAAACCTGTTACAGTCAAAAACTCATTCAAAGTTGGGCGCCATTATTGCCCCAACCGCTGCGAAGATTATGCTCTGAGTCTCTGCCATAGAAATGCAACCGCCAGACGCGACTGCTGACCGAAGCAACCGAAGCGCAGGATACGACGGGATCCGTCGTTACGGTCTCGCCATTCTTGCAGCAATCGTTGCCCTGCTGCTTCGCCACCTCCTGACTCCATTCCTGGGAGAAAATAACCCCTATCACACGGTATGGGCGGCGGTGGTTTTTTCCGCCTGGTATTGCGGATTGGGGCCTTCGATTCTTACTACGGTGGTATCCGTGGTGGGCATCTGGTACTGGTTTCTACCGCCAGCTCACTCTTTTACCCTGGACGATCCCAAGAGCGCAATTTCCGGGATCGTGGGTTTTCTGTTCTTCTCGGGGATGATTATTGCTCTCGGCGAATCGAACCGCCGCTCGCTCGCCAAAAGCCGGCGGGCCGAAAAGAATTTGCAAAGAGCACACGACGGATTGGAAGAAAGAATCAAGGACCGCACCGCGGACCTTGCCATGGCCAATGATAACCTGCGCGAGCTTTCCAGCCGCCTGCAGCAGATGCGCGATGAAGAACGCCGCCGCATCGCCCGCGAATTGCACGATAGCGTCGGTCAACTGCTGGCTGCGCTCAGCATGAATCTTGGAATTGTCGAAGCGCAAGCTTCCAAGCTCGACCTGCCTGGCGCGCGCGCTCTTTCAGAGAATACCGCGTTGGTGCAGCAGATCAGCGGCGAGATTCGCACCATTTCGCATCTCCTACATCCGCCTCTGCTGGACGCTGCGGGCCTGGCATCGGCGCTGCGCTGGTATGTCGATGGCTTTTCCGAGCGCAGCAAGATCCAGGTCAATCTGGAGATTCCGGAAAAATTTGGCCGCCTTCCCGATGAGATGGAGCTGGCGATTTTTCGCATGGTGCAGGAATGCCTTACGAATATTCATCGTCATTCCGGCGGATCGGCCGCGATCATCCGCGTCCATCAGCAGGACCACGGAATTTCAATCGAAGTTCAGGATTACGGCAAAGGCATTCCGTTGGAACGCCAGCTTGAGCTCAGTTCGTCGGGCAGAACCGGAGTAGGCTTTCGCGGAATGCGGGAACGCCTGCGCCAGCTCGGGGGCAGGCTGGAGATCCGGTCCGGCAACTCGGGAACTGTGGTCATTGCCAACTTGCCGCTGGCAGATGCCGTCGCCAAGGCTTCCTCACCGCAACTCAGCTAGCGCGCCGCGCGCGGCACTCCCTCGTTTTTCAGGCTTTGTGAACATCCCTTAAATTTTCGCGGTTCCCGCCGACCCGCTCAAACCATTGCCCGGCTTTCCGCACCCAAGTTTTGTGACGGGCTTTTTCTCCCTTGCTAGGGTCATTCCCGTATATCCGGGTCTATTGCGATTCCCTACGATGAGGACAGATCAACCTGAACACAATAACTAATGATGCGAAACAACTAATGATGCGAAACCGTCGAATGGATCAACAGAGCGAATGCGGACTTACCTAAGGCAAAGACACATCGCGATTTGTGAGTTCCGGGTCCAAGGGCAGGATGGGTTCGGCCGCATCGTGAGTACCGGGGCGCGTTTACCGCGCATTTCGACAGGGGAGATGCCATGCGCCTGTTAAGCCTTCGCCTTATCGTCTCTCTAATTCTGGGCATTACCGTGGTTTCCCTTGGATTCTCCTATTACCAGGTGGTGCGGGAAAAACGCGCCCTGCGTAGCGAACTTGAGCGTCGCGCCGAGGTGCTGGGAGAGAGCATTGCCGGCAACGTGGAAAAGTCCTGGGAATCCGGCTCCAGCCGCGGATTGGAGTCGCTGGTGCAGCGCTTCGGGAACCGTGAGCACCTGCTCGGCATCGCGGTATATGACCGCCAAGGCAAAGTGGTCGCCATCACTTCTGCCTTGGGACAAGAGCTGAAAGCGCCTCCCATCAATGTGTCGCAAGCCGTCGCTTCGGGAAAGCCTGTAAGCACATTCATCCGGCTCGATGGAAACCCGGTGCACATGTTAGCTCTGCCCTTACGGCGTCACGATGAAACTGTGGGCGGACTGGCGGTAGTCCACGACTCAACTTACATCCGAGCCCAAAGCCTGCGCACCTGGCGAGGGGCCTTCCTCGGCGTCCTGATTCAGGTTTTTCTTATTGTCTGCATCACGGTTCTGATTGTGCGCTGGAGTATTGCCGGGCCGATCGCGCGCGCGGCCCTATGGATGCGAGCCCTGCGCATGGGCCGAATTTCTTCGCGCCAGCAAATGCCTGATCTGGAATTATTCAGGCCACTCGCGTGGGAAGTGGTCACACTGGCGGAAAGTTTGAGCCAGGCCCGCACCGCCGCGGAAAATGAAGCGCGCCTGCGCCAATCCTCGGAATCGGTTTGGACTGCCGACCGCCTCGCCGTGCAGGTGCAGACCCGCCTCGATGGCGGCCGCTTGTTCGTGGTGTCGAACCGGGAGCCTTACGCCCACCAGCAGAACGGCAAGTCGATCGAAGTAGTGGTGCCGCCCAGCGGCCTGGTTACAGCGCTCGAACCGGTGCTCAACGCCTGCGACGGCACCTGGATTGCGCATGGCAGCGGGGACGCCGATTCCGAAGTCGTCGATGCCAACGATCGCCTGCGCGTGCCTCCCAACGATCCGCGTTACACGCTGCGCCGCGTGTGGCTGACCAAGGAAGAAGAAGAAGGGTATTACTACGGTTTTTCCAACGAAGGCTTGTGGCCGCTGTGCCACATCGCGCACGAGCGCCCAATTTTTCGCGCCCGCGATTGGGAACTCTATCAGGAAGTGAACCGCAAGTTTTGCAATGCCGTCCTGGAAGAAATAAAAGACATCCCCAAGCCGGTCGTGCTGGTACAGGACTACCACTTCGCGCTGCTGCCACGCATGATCAAAGAAAAAAGACCGGATGCTCGCGTCGCCATTTTCTGGCATATCCCCTGGCCCAATCAGGAAGCGTTCGGCATCTGCCCCTGGCAAAAGCAGTTGGTGGATGGCCTTCTGGGCGCGGATCTCATCGGCTTCCATATTCAATCGCACTGCAACAATTTTTTGCAAACCGTGGACCGCGTGGTGGAATCGCGCGTCGACTGGGAGCATTTTTCGGTGACTCGGCAAAGTCACCGCACCATCGTGCATCCCTTCCCGATCAGCGTGGATCTAACTGAAGACGAGTTCATTGAAGCGGAAAAATACGGAATCGATTATTCCGAACGTTCGGCCCTGATGCACACCCTGGGTGTGGAAGCAGCTTTTCTGGGCGTGGGCGTCGATCGCGTCGACTACACCAAGGGAATTCACGAGCGCTTCCGGGCGATCGAGCGCTTTTTGGAAAAGAATCCCAAGTACCGGAACAATTTCACGTTTGTGCAGATCGGGGCGCCCAGCCGCACCCACATCAAGCGCTATCACGATCTGCTGGCTGAACTTGAAGCCGAAGCCGAGCGCATCAACTGGCGCTTCCAGGCCGGTAAGTGGAAGCCAATTCTATTCTTGAAACGGCAGCACAGCCATGCCGAGATCGAACGCTACTACCGCGCCGCTGATCTTTGCCTGGTCACATCGCTGCACGACGGCATGAACCTGGTCGCCAAGGAATTTCTTGCCGCGCGGCACGATGAACGTGGCGTCTTGATTTTGAGCCAGTTCACCGGCGCGTCCCGCGAACTGCGCGATGCCCTGCGCGTGAACCCGTATGACATCGACCAGACCGCGGAAGCCATTCGCGTGGCCCTCGAAATGGAGCCCGAAGAGAAACAGATGCGGGTGCATCGCATGCGCAAGGTGATTAAAGAACAGAATATTTATCGCTGGGCGGGAAGCCTGATCACAGAACTTTGCGAACTCCGCCTCGATGCCACCGATGCCGCGGAAAGAAAACTCCGCGGACGGGTTCCGGCCGCATAGTCCAACGGTCCCAGGGAAAAGAGAGAACGCATGCATATTGATATTAGAGGAGGAAGGATTGAAGCCAACCGCCGAGCCCGAGATTGAATTGCTGTTGAAGGCCGTGGCCCAGGCGCCGCAGTCGTTACTCATGCTCGATTACGATGGCACGATTGCCCCCTTCCGAAAAAACCGCGATCAGGCGATTCCCTACCCCGGCATCCCCGCGCTGGTGCAGGCGATTATGCGCTGCGGCAGAACCCGCGTCGCCATCATTTCCGGCCGGGATGCCAACGAAATTATCCCTTTGCTTGACGTCGAGCCCCGCCCCGAACTCTGGGGATTGCATGGCTTGCAGCGCCTGCGCCCCGACGGAAGCTGCGAACTCGCTCCCCTCGAACAGGACACAGTCGATGCCCTGAGCGCGGCTGACGATTGGCTGCAAGCTCAGCACCTGCGCGGCACCGCGGAATTCAAAACTGGAAGCATCGCCATGCACTGGCGCGGCCTGAGTGAATCCGAAGCCCAGGAAGTATGCCAGCGGGTTCTGCTGGGATGGAAGCCGATCGCCCGCCACATGAACCTGCACCTGCTTGAGTTTGACGGCGGAGTGGAAATTCGCGCGGCGGAGGTTGACAAAGGCGACGCCGTCCGCACCATCCTGAGCGAAATGAAACCCGGCACTCCCGCCGCCTACCTCGGCGATGACACCACTGACGAACACGCCTTTGAAGCCATGATCGGCCGCGGCCTTCCCATCCTGGTGCGCCCGCGCTACCGTGCAACTGCTGCCACGGTCTGGCTCAAGCCTCCGGGCGAAGTCCTCGACCTGCTGGAACGCTGGCTGCAGGCGTGCGACGGCGACCGATGCCTTCCTGAAAACTCTCTGGCGGTAAATGTATGAGCAGCGCGACCATGACGCCCGTTCGCACTCGCACTGCGGTGAAGCCTTTTTATTTCAATACCTCTGCGAATCTTCTTCGGATTACCCGGCAAAAAGCCACTACCCTTGCGGAGTTTCTGGCCGACTTGCGCGAGTGTCCCGAGGCCTCCATCTTCCAGCACAGTTTTCGAACCCTGCAGGAACATCACTTTATCCGCGAAGGATTTTCCAACGACTTCGCGCACTGGGCGCTATCTGCCTGCAACGAACCCAGCCTCGCTGAAGGCCTGGCCAGCGTCGACGTTCGCGAGTTCACTTCGGTGGCCGGCTTGCGCGTTCGCTTCCTCGAGATCGTTGCAGAGTTTCTAAAGCGCGTTCCCGCCGCCGGGCCCCGCCAGGCTCGCGAAACTTTTTATTTCTGCGCCTCCGAGTCGGTGGTGATTCCCACCGGCTTCGTCGCTCATTCCCTGCCGGAATTCGCCGAGGGCCTGCGCCGCGTCACCGTCCACTGCATTCATCACCATTTCATCGAGGCCCGGCTAAGGCTGAAGCTGATGTCCAATGACTTCTCGCAGTGGCTGCACGAAGATCTCGGCCTGCCCGAAGCCGCCCGCCGACTGAACCGCATCGACATTTACACCGTGACCATGGAAGAGGTTCGCGAACAGATCATTCGCATCGTGGAGCGGGCGTTAATTTAACGGGTCGCATTCCTACAAGATTTAGCTTTCTAAACGTTCGTTCAAGAGGCGCGGAAATCATTCTATGGAACCAGTGGAATTGCAAGTTCAATCCGAATCTACGGCCGGGGAGCGATCGGCGGAGGAAAGGACTTCGGAACATTCTTCCGCGGAGGCCGCCGGCTCGCCTGCACGCGTCGAACGCCGCCGGAAGCCGCGCACGTGGGAAACCCCTCCTGCCCCCGTCCCTCCGCCGCATCTCGAAGATTACAAGGCCATCGTGGGCGCGGCCGAGATCGATGAACTGCACTTTCTGGCGCGCCAACTTCGCGGCAAGAGCGTGAAGATGGTCAACTCCACCGCCGTCGGCGGAGGTGTGGCCGAGATGCTGAACCAGCTCGTTCCCCTTTTGAAGGAGCTCGAGGTTCACACTCACTGGGACGTTATCACCGGGGGCAACGATTTTTTCGAGGTGACCAAGGCTTTCCACAACGCGCTTCAGGGCAGCGAATACAACCTGTCCCAACACGCCCGCGATATTTTCATGATGCACAACGAGCAGAACCGCGAGCGCATTCAGTTCAACGAAGACTTCATCGTCATTCACGATCCGCAACCGGCTGCGCTCATTCGCAACCGCCCCAAGTCTGACCAGCGTTGGGTTTGGCGCTGCCACATCGATCTCTCCAATCCGAACTCCGAGGTCTGGGGATTCTTGCGGCCGTTTATCGAACAGTACGACGCGGCAATTTTCTCTTCGCAGTCTTTCGCCCGGCAGTTGCCTGTTCCGCAATATCTGTTTTATCCCTGCATCGATCCGCTCTCGGAAAAGAACAAGGAGATCGACGACAGTTTTGTTCAGCAGGTGTGCGATGAATTCGGCGTCGACCGCTCGCGCCCGATTGTGACGCAGGTTTCGCGCTTCGATCGCGCCAAAGATCCGGTCGGAGTGATTCAAGCCTTCAAGCAGGCCCGCAAATATGTGGACTTCCAGTTAGTGATGGCCGGCGGGGGTGCCACCGACGATCCTGAAGGGGCGGCGGTTTTGCGCGAGGTGCGCGAGGCGGCGGGAAACGATCCCGACATTATTATTCTCGATCTTCCACCCTGGTGCGCCCTCGAGATCAACGCGTTGCAACGCGCTTCTACCATCATTGTGCAAAAGTCGGTGAAGGAGGGCTTCGGCCTCACCGTGACCGAAGCTCTTTGGAAAAGTAAGCCGACCATTGCCGGCGCGGTGGGTGGCATTCCGAACCAGATCATCCACAAGCTGACTGGCGTGCTCGTGCATTCGGTGGACGGTTGCGCCTACCAGATGCGCTATTTGCTGACTCACCCTGAGTTTGCCAAGCAACTCGGCGAGAATGGCCGCGAACATGTGCGGGAGAATTTTCTGATGAGCACGAATGTACGGCGCTGGCTGCTTCTGCTGCGAGTTCTTTCCGCCCGCGGCGAACACAACAACTAGCTGACGACAGGGGCCGGAAAACGCAGCATGGATGATGTTGGCGGCGAGGCCCGCCAGTTACGCTTTCGGGGCCACTGCCTCGGGGGGCGCCTGAATGGTCACGTCAATCTCCGCGCCCGGCTTCAAGCGCACCTTCTCGCCGTTTTCGTCGATCAGAGTATTTTCAATGCGAAGCTCGCGGTAGAGGTGGTCGGCCCCTTCCACGGAGATCTGGGCTTTCTCGGGCTCACTAGGATGTGGTGACTTGATAATCTTTTCGACGATAGCGGGCAAAGTGGTGCTGGGTTTTTCGCTCATAGGGCTCCCTGTTCTCCGCGTTTCAAGTTGAATATATGAGTGTGCTGACGTCTTGCCCTGTTGCTACAGTGTCCCGATTATAGCGTCCCTTGGTGTTTTCTGAAATATATAACTGGCGCTCCGCCTACTCCTGCGCGCCTTCCGCCTCACCCGAACGTTTAGCGCTGGTTCGCTCCCAGGCTGGCGCGCCCCGAATTCTCATGATCGTCTTTGCGCCCAAAGTCCAAACCAAAGTGCGGCTCCGATTGCGTGCCCGTTACTTTAATTGGAACCTCGGTTCCCGCTCCGTCCTTGCTGAAAAACGGGTCCACCGGTTTCAACAGAATCGATTTCCATCCGGTTGTCATCTGAGAAATTTTCGCATTCAGCCGCGCCGTGCCATGAAAATCAAACAACTGCCCGTCCAGGCTGTAACTACCGGCCATATCCACCTGCGTTCCAGGAATCAGGAAGTGCAAGAGCGAAAAAGACAATAACCCATCACTCAACTGAAAGTTGCCCCGCAATTCCACCGGAACGTCGCTCATCACCGCTTGGCGCGCCAGTTTCGGTTTTCCCTGGGTGAGCAGGCTGAGTGAATCGATTCTGTTCTGCACCTTCTCATTTGAAAAATGCGCGCCTTCCACATCAAAATCGCCGCCCAGCTTCATCCGGTCGACCACGCTATCTTCCCCGGGGCGAAGGCTCAAATGGGTTTTCATCTGCACCCCGCCGCTCATCACCGCGGGCTCGGTTCTCACCTCGAGCCTGAGTAGATCCTCGATTCTCCCCTTGTCAACGGTCACTTCGAGTTCTATGTCGTGGCCCTTGCCTTTGCTCATGCGAATTACAGAACCGTTGGCAATTAAAGAAGAATGCAGGAAGCTCGCGCGCACCGGCTTCAGATGGGTATCTCCCGACGTCCCGTCCACGATCGCATGAAATTCGGTATGCAGCGGAACCGGATGACCGCTGATGGCAATTTTGAAATCCGGCGTATCGGTCGTTCCATGCACCGCAATATTGCTCAGCGTGCCGGAATATTCGCCCGTGGAGGAAAGCGTTCCGCCGATTCCTTTGATCGTGCTCAAATCCGCGTGGCTGAATGTGTAATCGCCCTGCACCGGCGTATCGCGAGGACTTTCCTGCTGAAATGGACCGAACAGTCCTGTCGATTGAATGTCCCCCACCGGCTTGGGATTAATCAGCGTGGCCTGGAAGCGCAGCGGCAGGCCGGGTCCAATTTCTTTCATCTGCAACGAACTGATGGCAAACTCGAGCGGCGCCTTCTCCGGATTGATGGTATTGATTAGCAGCCTCGTATCTTCGCAAACGAACTTGTCGACGAAGATGGTCAGCCGCCCCGCCCGCGAATTCATCGCCGTCATTTCCCTGCGATTTTGCCTCGGCGGAATATTCAGCACCATCCCCTTCACATAGACCGTATCTACATGCATGGGAGAGCGAAACAAACTGCGAAGCGCGGTTTGAAAACGAAACTCTCCAATAGCAATCAGGGGTTGCACTCCCGGCTGGTAGGGGTTCGGATCGCTCGTCCCGAAGATCTGCAGGCCTGTGCCGGAAACTTCAATGCCATGCAGCACCGAAACCTGAAAGCCAGTCAGCTCAACCCTGCTGTCAAAACGGGTTGCGAGCGTTTGGATCACGCGCGCGCGCAAGATGGGCGCGGCATGATCGATCACATAGCGAACTGCCAACCCGGATGCCACGCAGACCGACAGAGCGAAAACTCCAATCCACCGCCACATTCGCTTGCGGCTGCGGTTCAGCGACCGGGGCTGGGTTTTGGTTTCCATGATTCACGCACCTCAGGTTCTTCCCCCAGGATTCGCTCCGTTCAGTTAGATGAACGAAATCGCCTTCACGCACTGATCGGGTGTTTGCCCGAGTCGCGCTCGACCGCTTCCGGCGCCTCGGCGAGCTTGCGAATTTCAGCCAGCGCATCCTCCAGCGTCACGCACACCTCAGCCGGACAGCCTCCAAGCTGCTCCCGGGCCTTTTCTTCTCCTTCTTCAAGGCCCCAAAGGCCCATCACCAGGCGCAAGCTGGAATTAGCCGCTTGCAACCTGCGGCATAACGTTCGCGCCTGGGGAACCGCGAACGCAGTTAGCGTCGAGACGCACGCCACCCCGCACTCCTCCCGCGCAACTGCCGCCAGCACGTCTTCCACCCTGCGCTCCGCCAGTTCAGTGGCGTTGTATCCCGAATGGTGCAATAGCTGCACCAGCATCATCGCAACCAATTCGTCCGGACCGCTGCGGGCGGCAATGCACGCGATCCGCGCGCCCGATCGATTGGCTTGCAATGGAATCCGGTTTTCCCCCGGCGGCGCCAGCAGCGATTCCTCTTCGGCGAACACCCCGAAGTCTTCGATCAAGTCCTTCGTACTTCGGAATACAAATCTTCTCGTGTCGTCGTCCAGCGCGTCGATCTGATAATCCTGCTCCGCGAGTCGCAAAGCGGGAATAAAAATAGTTTCGTAAACGCTCACGAGTGACTTTTCTTTTCGATGAGTTTGCGCAATGCTCTCCGCTTCTTCCCGATCCCGGGCCAGCAACCTCTGGTAGAAGCGCTGCGCCCCGGTCAGGACCGGCTCATCGCCCAGCACCACTTCAAGAAACTTCAGTTGCGGAACGTAACGACCCAGCACGATCAGGCAGACCGTAAGCGGAGTGGAAAGAATCAATCCCACTGGGCCCCACAGGGTGGTCCAAAAAACCGCCGCAACCAGAATCGCCAGCGAAGAAATGCCGGTGTGAACCCCATACAGCATGGGTTCGACAAAATTCGAAACCACCAATTCCAAAGCGACAAATACTCCGAAAACCATGCTGGCGGGGCGCCAGCCAGGGGACACTGCAATCGCCATCATCACCGGAAGCACCGCGGCCGCCAGCGTTCCTATATACGGGACGAAGCGCAAAAGCGCCGCCAGTGTTCCCCACAGCAGCGCGTGCGGCACGCCAATGAAATACAGCGCCCCGCCGAAGATCAAGCCATACCCAGCGTTCACCGAGAACTGCAGCAAGAGATATTTGCTCAGCCGCTGACCGGCATCGTCGAGCGCCTGCGTCATGCGGGTCAACTGCCCGCGCCCCGCCAGCCGGATTGCGCGGTTGCGCAGGTCCTCCCGATTCAGCAGCATGAACACGGTTAAGATGATGACTACCACTGCCGTTCCCAATACACCGGCCAGCGGCCCCAGCAAGCTGCGGAGATCCTGAAGCAGATTGGTGGCAGGCGCGGCCACCTGAACCGGAATCGGGCGCACCGGGCGCTGGGTTTTATCGGCTCCCGGCGCGGCCGCAATCTTCCCCGAGACTGCGCCCAATTCCTTATTTAATTCCGTAACGGTAGCGCTCGCCTTGCTTAGGTTTCCGTCTTTCGAAACCCGCAGTGATTCAATTTTGAAGTCGATATTGTCCTTGTAGTCGGAAAAATTGGCGGCAATCTCCACCAACTGGCCGGCCACTTTCCAACTCACCGTGCACAGCACCCCCAAAGTGATCGCAATCACTACCAGTACGGAAGCGACCCGGCCAATACGAGTTTTTTCGAGAAGAGAAACTAACGGAGTCAGCAGAAAGCTAAAGACCAGCCCGAGCGCAACCGGAATCAGCAGTTGCCGCCCATAATACAAAGTCGCGATCACCAGCAGAGTGGCGATCAGCATCAGCGATTTGGAAGAAGCTGCTAAATCCTTCGGAGCCGCCAATGATGAACTCCAGTTTCGACCTGTAGCATTTCTAACGCTCGCCGCAACAGGTCTGGCCTGGGGCCGCACTCGGTCAGAACCAAGCCTGAGTTCGCGGCCCCAGGCGCCGAAACAGCTTGATTAGACGCCGTCGACCACGCCGGTGCAGATCGCGTGCCCGCATTCGCAGGCAATTTCGGTGCTGCCTTTCGCGGCCTCACAGTTTGCGCTGCAATACTTGCTGCCCTCTCGCGGTGCGCAACTGCACAGCAAATGCGCACACTTATTCGTCTTGGCATCGCTCATAGCTTTTCTCCTTTTCACAACCACGGACGGCCCCGCTCATGAAAGCGCTGAGCGATTCACTCCTCGAAGGCATTGGCTTAGTTTCGTAACCACTGGCCGGGGTTGCCCCCACGTTCGCGAGCTGGACTGATTCCGGGCAAAGTGCCGGATGGCAGTTAGCATAGTGGGTTCATTTTCGGAAGGAGTAGTACTTTCGAGTACCCTTTTCACGGTTTTTGCTTGGGCGGAATACAGTGTTTCTGGTAGTTTGATGGAAATTATCGATGAGCTCGAACCGGTTGAGACTGTAACTGGCCGCGATACCGGGAGCGAATCTCAGTTGTAGCACGACGCCACAGGTTTCCGCCACTTCGTCTGAGCCCTCCTCATGCAATCGAGAGGGCGCTGCGGTTCTGCTGTCAGAAAGCTAAAAACCAACAATTGGAGAAGCACAGCATGCGGAAGTCTCTGTCAATGATCGTGTGCCTATCGGCCATCTTTGCTCCGGCAGCCTATGCCGGCGTCACCGTAAACAGCCCAGCGAATGGCTCAACCATCTCCGGCTCGGTGAAGTATGTTGCCTCCGCCACCACCTCAAGCTGCTCAAAAGGGGTGGGCTCGATGGGTATTTACACGGCTCCTGGGGTTTTGGCTTATGTCGCCAATGGCGCCAGCCTAAATACCTCTCTCAACCTCAACCCTGGGAAGTACAGCACAGTCGTCGAAGAGTGGGATAACTGCGGCGGCGCAGCCACCACCCCCGTCACCATTACAGTCACCAGCGGCGGTTCCTCCGGCGTATTCGTCTCTTCCCCCTCCAATGGAGGCAACGTGGGTTCGCCGGTGAATTACACGGCCACCGCGACCACCACCTGCTCGAAGGGCATCGCGTCAATGGGCATCTACACCGCCCCCTCTCAGTTGGCCTACGTGGTCAACGGCGCCAGCATGAATTACAACTTGTCCTTAAATCCTGGCACCTACAATACAGTCGTCCAGGAATGGGATAACTGCGGCGGATCAGCCACCACCCCCGTAAAGATCACCGTGGGCGGCACCGGCGAGAAATCCTTTACCAGCCTGCAGCACAGCGGCGGATGGGCCGAGGCCGGTCAACGCGCCCCAACCTTTATTAACTGCACACCCTCACCCTGCGACAACATCGTTTTCTCGATGACCCAGAACGTTAAATCGCCCTCCATGAGCGGCGAAGCCATGCAGCTCTATCTGGCTGGCAGTCAAGGCTATGGTGATGGTTTCTGGAACAATCACCTCATCGGTGACGGGTCTTCGCAAGGCCTGCCCGATGGCAACCACACTCTGGTTCCCACCCTGCATAATTTCACCTATGACGTTTACTTCTGGGGAAGCAACCTGGGTCTGGCGCAGGCGGTGGAGTTCGACATCAACCAGTTCTTCGACAACCTGGGATTCATCTGGGGCCACGAGTGCCGCGTCGCCGGCGGCAACGAATGGGATATCTGGGATAATCTGAACGCCCGCTGGGTTCCCACCGGCGTCTCCTGTTACCCCAACAGCAACGCCTGGAACCATCTGACGCTGCAGGTGCAACGCACCTCCAGCAACCAGCTCCTCTACCAGTCGATCACCCTGAACGGAGTCACCGCAAACATCAACCAGTACTACAACCCCGGCTCAGCCGTCGGCTGGTATGGCGTCACCGTCAACTATCAGGAAGACGGCAACAGCTCGCAGTCACCCTACTCCGTCTACCTCGATGACCTGAACTTCAGCTACGAATAAACTCGTCCGCAGGAAGGCAACAAGAAGGGGCGCATCGCAAGATGCGCCCCTTAACTTCCTTAACGCGTTGTCATCTTTACGCTTGTCATCCTGAGCGAGCAAGGATTGTCCGAAGGACAATCCTGCGCAGTCGAAGGACCCCTTTCACCACCTCAGCTCTTCACACCTCGCAGGGAGTTTCTACCCACACGCGCGCGCCATCGAACTCTGCTGACAAGCGATCGTTCCCGCGACCCTGATCCGTGCCAATCCGCGCAAATCCGTGGCCAACTCACACCACAAAATACTTCGCCCCCGGATGATGCACCACCAGTGCCGACGTGCTCTGCTCGGGCTCCAGTAAGAACCCGGAAGTCAGCCGCACGCCCACATTCTTCTCCGGCTCGAGCAAAGTAAACAACTTCGTCTGATCCTCCAGATTCGGGCACGCCGGATATCCAAACGAAAACCGCGACCCGCGATACTTCTGATGAAACAAATCCCGGATCGCCGGCGCATCCTCACCCGCAATCCCCAACTCCTCGCGCATCGTCTTATGATGCAGCTCGGCCAGCGCCTCTGCGGTCTCCACGCTCAGCCCATGCAGATACAAATACTTCGTATACTCCCCGCCCTCGAACAACTTCTGCGTCTCCACCGAAGCCCGCGCCCCAATCGTCACCAGCGAAAACCCAATCACATCCATCTTCCCGGATGCTTTGCTGGCAAAGAAATCCGAAATACACAACCGCCGCCCCTCGCGCTGCCGCGGAAAAGTAAATCGTAACAACTCTCTGGAGCCTGTCATCCCGAGCGAAGCAGAATCATTCGCTTGCGAACGATTCTGCGAAGTCGAGGGACCTGCTGTTAAGCCACCACCACCGCCCTGCACAGGTGCCGAGTACTGAGTACCAGGTACTGCATACACCACCACATCATTCCCCTCGCTCTGGCAAGGAAAATACCCATACACAACCTTGGGCTCAAACAAATCCGTCGCCGCGACTTCCTCTTCCAACTTCTTCTTGATCGGACGAAATTTCTCCTCCACCAGCCGCACATAATCCGCCTGCGAAGCCGTCTTCAACTGCCACTGATTCTTAAACAGCGCCGTCTCATTGATGTAAGGAAAAACTTCGCGCACATCGTATCGCTTCACCCGCACTCCCCAGAACGGAGGCTCTGGAATATTCGGCGCATCCGTGACCACCGCGCTGCGCTCGGAGAACACCGGACCGGTTTCTTCATCGACTGCCGCAGCCTTCGCATATTCCTTCACCGTGCGCCCATCGCGCAGCCGCGTCTCCCGCGCTCCATTCTCCGTAACTAAATCTTCCATCACATGCAGCCCGGCAAACGCGTCTTCGGCATAGAACACCGCGTTCGCATACTCCCGCCGCAAATCATCTTCAACGTATTTGCGCGTCAACGCCGCGCCTCCACAGATCACTGGGAACTCCAGCTTCTGCCGCTGCAAATCCTGGATCACATACTTCATCTCCAGCGTCGACTTCACCAGCAGCCCGCTCAGCCCAATCGCGTCCGCGCCATGCTCCTGCGCCGCCGTGATAATTTTGTCGCCCGGCTGCTTGATGCCCAGATTCACCACCTTGAATCCGTTGTTCGACAAGATAATGTCGACCAGATTTTTCCCAATATCGTGGACATCCCCCTTCACGGTCGCGAGAACGATGGTTCCCTTCTGCGACCCGCCTTCCTTCTTCTCCATCTTCGGCTCAAGATACGCGACCGCCTGCTTCATCACGCCAGCCGAGTCGAGCACCGAAGGTAACTGCATCTTGCGCGCGCCAAACAAGTCACCGACCGTCTTCATGCCATCGAGCAAAACGGTGTTGATCAACTCCAGCGCGGAATAAGAGACGAGCCCTTCTTCCAGCAATTCCTCTAACGATTTCTTATGTGCGCCCTCGCCGACAGATTTTTCGCCATTAATGATCGCGAACTTGAGCTTGTCTTCCACGGACAACGTATCCACATGCGCCGTCGTAGAAGCCGCCGTCTTGCCTTTCATTCCGGCGAAGTGATTCATGTACTTCTGCAGCGGATCGCCATCCGACTCGTCCCGGAAGATCAGCTTCCGCGCCAGTTCCACTTCTTCCTGAGGAATCTTGTAGAGCGGATAAATCTTCGTGTAATTCACGATGGCCATATCGAGCCCGCGCTCCACAGCCTCATGCATGAACACCGAATTCAGCACCCGCCGCGGATACGCATCCAGCCCAAACGAAATATTGCTGACACCGAGAATCGTCTTTACGTCGGGCAATTCCTTCTTGATCCGCTCGACCGCCTTCAGCGTCTCGACTCCCGCATTGCGGTAATCTTCCTGACCGGTAGAAATCGGCAGCGTCAGGGCATCAAAAATCAAATCCGTTCCATCAAGGCCATACTTCTTGGTCGCCAAATCGAAGATGCGATGCGCGATCGCCGCTTTCTTCTCCGCCGTGAGCGCCATGCCATCTTCATCAATCGTCAGCGCAATCACCGCCGCTCCGTAGCGCTTCGCCATCGGCAGCACTTGCGACGTCCGCTTCTCACCATCTTCCAAATTGATTGAATTAATAATCGCCCGTCCCGGGATCCGCTTCAGCGCCTCTTCAACAACGTCCGCTTCGGTCGAATCCACCAGAATCGGCGCGGGAACCCGCGTCGCGATTCTTTCCAAAATGGTCGAGATGTATCCCTTCTCGTCCTCGCCGACAATCGCGCAGCACAGGTCGAGCATGTGCGAGCCTTCGTTCACCAGTTTCTTCGCCAGCGCAAGAATGTCGTCGTATTTCTTCCCCTGCACCAGCTTGCGGAAGTGCTCCACGCGTGTCGTCGTGTTCATCTCTTCCGCCACGATCAACGGCTTCGGTTCCAGATCAAGCGGCACCGACGTATACGCGCTTGAGGCCGCACCCACTCTCTTCACCTCGCGCTTCGCCGGCTCCACGTTAGAAACCGCGTCCACCACGGCTTTGAGGTGAGCCGGGACCGTGCCACAACATCCGCCGATAATCCTTACTCCGTAATCGACAACAAAGTGCTTGTGATATTCCGCCAACTCCTGCGGGGTAAGTTTGTAAACCGCGTGCCCGCCCTCGTTATACGGCAAGCCCGCATTCGGCAGCACCGAAACTTCCTTCGTCGAATTCAGCGCCAGGTACCGGACCGCATCATTCATCTCCTTCGGTCCGGTCGCGCAATTCAATCCCAGAATGTCCACGTCGAACGGCTCCAGCGCCGTCAGCGCCGCGCCAATCTCGGTGCCCAGCAGCATGGTGCCGCTCTCCTGCAACGTCACCTGCACCGTCACCGGTAACCGCTTGCCGGCTTTGCGCATCGCATCCAGCACGCCGATGGTCGCAATCTTCGCCTGCAACAAATCCTGGCAAGTCTCGATCAGCAGCACATCCACGCCGCCCTCGATCAGCGCAGAAGCCTGCTCCTCGTAAGCCGCCGCCATCGCCTCAAACCCAATGTGCCCCAGCGACGGCAGCTTAGTCGTCGGCCCCATCGATCCCGCCACAAACCGCGGCCGCTCTTTCGTCGAAAACTGCTGCGCCACTTCCTTCGCCAGTTGCGCCGCCTTCACATTGATTTCGCGTACCCGGTCGCCCAGTTCAAACTCGCCCAGCACAATCCGCGATCCGCCAAATGTGTTGGTCTCAACAATGTCGCAACCGACATTGAAGAAATCGGCATGAATCTCCCGAATAATGTCGGGTCGGCTCAGCACCAGCACTTCGCTGCAATTTTCCCTGCCCCAATAATCATCGAGCGTAGGGTTGCGCGACTGAATGTTAGTCCCCATCGCGCCGTCGTAAACGACGACGCGCTCTTTCACGATCTGTAGAAAATCCTTCATTAGCTTTTCGTTCTCTCCGCCGCACTGCTACTTCGGCAACGACCCTCTTTGCGCCCTTCGCGAAGCCTTCGCGTACTCCGCGGTCAAAAGCTCCTTTTGAAGCCCTCCGACCATAAATGACGTAAAGGCCCTATCCGTGAAAATCCGTGCGAATCCGTGGCCGGTTTTCCCCTCACACCATGCACAAACGCCGGCCCCCTGGGACCGGCGTGTGGTAACTCGCAACTCGTCTCGGCTTAACTTCCCGCAACCATCTCCTTGGGAGCTCCGCCGTCCACGTCGGCCTGATTGAACACCACATTCGCTCCCATATGTGCTGGCCGGGGGGCCAGCATTTGCTCCTTGCGGTAAACCAGATTGCTGGCGTTAAACGTCGCCAGTTCGAACCCGTGCCCATGCGTAATCGCGTCCGTCGGACACGCCTCCACGCAGTACCCACAAAAAATGCACCGGTTGTAATCGATGTTGTAGACGCGGGCGTAGCGCTCGGCGCCGCTGACGCGGTGTTCGGCGGTGTTGTCGGCGGCCTCGATATAGATGCAGTTCGAGGGGCAATTGGCGGCGCAGAGAAAACATGCGACGCACTTTTCCAGGCCGTTTTCGTCGCGCTGGAGGACGTGGGCTCCGCGGAAGCGGGCTTCGATGCGGGCTCCGCGGAGGGGGCCTTTGCCGTCGGGATAGTTCTCCACAGTCGTGGGCTGGAACATCTCCATAAAGGTGATGCTCATGCCTTTGGCGATGGCGGCGATGTTTTTCAGGACCGGCATGCATTTCTAGTATACCCAAAGTTTTTGCAAATGCATGAGATGGATCCGCGAAGTTTCAGTGGCGTCGCTCAGCGGCGCCATTTTCTGAGTTGCTTCCAGGCCTGGACCAGTTCCTGCAAGGCGCGGGGCGCGGGGAAGGTGCTGCTGTTGACGATGCGGCAATCGCGATAGGCGCGCTGGTAGAAGTCGAGGACGGCGCTGGGGCCGAGGTGGGCGAGATTTTCGCCGAGTTCTTTGAGATGTTCGCGGGTCAAAGTATCGTCGCGCTTTCCCATGTCAGGACGGCGGGCCATGATTTGGAGATCTTATCATGTTCGCCTTTTGTTCGTTTTGTACAGGGTTGTGAAATGGGGGATTCCGTCGCCGCTCGCTGAGTTGGGAACCAGATGCGGGGAGAACTCCCTGATGCGTCGTGTGGTAAGGAGGAATATAGGGGTCCTTCGACTGCGCATGATTGTCCTTCGGGCAATCATTGCTCGCTCAGGATGACAGTAGGGATTTCACCAGGGAAGGTTCTTGCTTTAAAGAACTGACGAGGTTTGGCCGATGATGACATCAGGCGGATTGGTTTGCCCGGGGGCTGAATGATGGAATCGGCTGGCGCTAAGCGAGAAAAGTCGGTTTCGGAGCGGCTAAAGTCGACCACCGAAGAGCTGCAAAAACTGGAGCAGATGGTGGTGTCGGGCGATTGCTCGCCGCGCGTGCTCGCCGACTTCCGCACAGCAGTGGATAGCATCCGGCAGACGGCATGGGCCGTGCAGCAATGGACGGAACTGCAAGCGCAGCATCGCGACCCTTACACCGTGCTGGGAATCCTTACGGCCGAGCGAGTGCGGCGCGCGACACACATCACGTTGGATTTGACCATGGACTTGGATTCTCTGGACATGGGACTGGAGACCGAGGGCCTGGAGAAGTTGTATCGCGCGGTTCGTGGGTTGCATGAGCGGCTGCTGCCTTTGTTTCGGAAGAATGTTGGGTAGAGCGCGGGGGGCTGAAAGCCCGTTCCGTTTTCCTGACTCTGATCGGCACGACTGGAAGTCGTGCCCTACCCGGTTTTCCTTTCGACAGTTCTCACCGGGGCCTCAATTGTGGACTTTCCCACCCAAGCCAAAACCCGGCTTGAGTGCGCCGCCGGTCGACGCCTGCCTCCAGCGGTGTGGGGGGAGAATTCCCTGATACGGCGCTGGTTCAGCGAGGATTGCAGGGGTCCTTCGACTGCGCATGATTGTCCTTCGGACAATCATTGCTCGCTCAGGATGACAACGCGTATGAGCAGGACAAAATCGGCGGGGACAGCCGGCGCTACGACTTTGTGCTGGATGTGGGAAGGAGATTGTGGAAGGTGCAAGTGAAGTCGTCGAGCGCGGAGCAGTATGGGGCGTACATGGTGAACCTGCAAAGGAATCTGAATGGGGAGGTGGTGTTTTACGACGCGTCGGAGATTGATTTCGTGGTGGCGTATGTGATGCCGCGCGATGCGTGGTATGTGATTCCGGTGGAGGCGGTGTTTGGGAGGCAGACGGCGAAGTTGTGTTTGAGGGGGAATCCGAGGAGCGGGGCGATGGGGAAATATTGGGAGGCGTGGGGGCTGATGACGATGCGGTGGGGGAATGAGGAGTGAGCGGGGTTGAGCCATAACGCGGGGGCTGAAGGCCGCAGTATTTTGGCGCTGGACTCAGCGCTGGAAGCGCCGCTCTTCCACGGCCTGATACTTGCAAGGCGAACAAGAATAATCGCGGAGAAGCCAGCCATGACGGAGCCGTCATTCGGTCGACCATGCCCATGGTGGGGGTTGGAGAGTGCGCACGATCATCGGCTTTGCCAGTAGTGAGGCCAGGTCAGAAGGGGCTACGAACGTTCTTCTAGTTACTTACTTGTAACCCGTTTGTTACAATTTGCTGATTATGAACTCGCAAGCTTTTGTCGACGTGCCCACGGCGGTTGAGGAAGTTCGTGCCGGGCGGATGATTGTCGTGGTGGACGATGAAGACCGCGAAAATGAAGGCGACATTACCCTGGCGGCGGAGAAAGTTACGCCGGAGGCCATCAACTTTATGGCCAAATATGGCCGCGGGTTGGTTTGCCTGGCGATGACCGAGGAGCGCCTGGACCATCTGCGGCTGGGGCCGATGAGCGCGGAGAACACCTCGCAATACGGTACGGCTTTTTGTGAGGCGATTGATGCGCGCGAGGGAGTGACGACTGGAATTTCGGCGTACGACCGCGCGCGAACGATTCAGGTGGCGATCGATCCGGCGACCAAGGCGTCTGATCTGGCGCGACCGGGGCATGTGTTTCCGCTGCGGGCGCGCAAGGGCGGAGTGCTGGTGCGAGCGGGGCAGACTGAGGCTTCGGTCGACCTGGCGCGGCTGGCGGGATTGATCCCCGCGGGAATTATTTGCGAAATCATGAAGGATGATGGGACGATGGCGCGCGTCCCGGATTTGATCGAGTTCTGCAAGGAACATGGGCTGAAGATGCTGACGGTGGCGGAATTGATTCGCTACCGCATGGCCCATGAACGCTATGTGCATCGCGTGGGCGAAGCGCTGGTGGATACGCGCTATGGGGAGTTTCGGCTGATTGCGTATGAGAGCGAAGTGGATGGCGGCGAATCGCACGTGGCGCTGATTCGCGGAGATATTGAGAACAGTGCCGAGCCGGTGCTGGTGCGCATGCACGCGCACTGCCTGATGGGCGACGTATTTGGCGCGACGGGATGCGAGTGTCACGCGACGCTGGAAGGTTCGCTGCGAAGGATCGCTGAGGAAGGTCGCGGGGCGCTGATTTATCTGCACCAGACGTCGCAGGGATTCTCGGTGGAGAAAACGGGCGAGCGGACGGCATTAACATTTCATCGCGGACGCAAGCTGCCGGCGTTACTGGAAAACGAAAGGCAGACGCAGCGCGAGATTGGGATTGGCGCGCAGATTCTTTCCGATTTGAAGTTGGGGAGGATTCGTTTGTTGACGAATCGTCCGAAGCGGGTGGCGGCGCTGGAGGGATTTGGAATTGAGATTGTGGATCAGGTGCCGGTGGAGCTGGGAGCGGTGAAGGCAGGTTCGAAGAATTGAGTCAGAAAAAATCTTTACCACAGGGAACACAGAGGGCACAGGGGAGGGCTGCCCTTATCTTCATCATAAAAAATCGAGTTGTGATGCCTGCCTAGAACGGTTTGCGGACGATGACTTCGCTCTCGCGAATGAAAAATTGCGCGGAGCAATGCTCGGAGCCGCAGATGACGGGGACGAGGCCGTTGATCTGGCGGCGGGTGATAAGGCCAAGCATGCCGCAGGACGGGCAGGCGAGCACGGCCCAGTAGGGATCTTCCTTTTCGCCGACTTCGCCAGCGTTCTCGAGGACGAAGACGGTTCCGGGCTGCATTTGTTCGGGAATCCACTCGTTCAAGATGTCCAGTTCACCGACCATGCATTCCTCCTGGGATAAACCTTCAAAACAAAAAACAGTGCTTAAGAAGCCTTTCTAACACTGCGACGCTCGGAACTCGATGTTACGGAGGTACTGTTTTTGCGCGATAGGACATCCGCGCGCACCTGCCGGACCGCGTCGCTGAGGCAGATGCCTAAAATGGGCTGCCGGGAATTCTTAAGAATGTCGACAATCTGACGCGCCGATGTTTCGAGATAAAGATGAGTGCCGTCGGTAAGTAAGTGCACGTCGGAGTTGCGGCCGACGATTTCCGCCAGGCCTTTGCCGAACTCACGATCGAGGAAGCGCATGACCTTGCGAACTCCCTGGAGCGAGAAACCTTTGCGGCGCAACTCGCAGATCACCGCCATGGCCATGACGTTCTGCATGGAATAGAGGCGGCGATGGCCCTCGCGCTCAGGTTTGACGACGCCCCGCTCATCCCACCACTGAAGCTGGCGGGCGGTGACGCCGGTAAGCGCGATGACCTCTTGCGATGAAAAGCGATCCTTCATTGGTCCCCGTTTATGTTTGAAACAAAGTACGTTCTGAATGTTTCAAACATTCTAGACAGGAGTTGGTGGGTGTCAACTGTGGATTACGGCGGGAGGGGTAACTAGATGAGTGCGGGGGCCTTGGCGACGGGAAACAAATCTTTACCACAGGGGACACAGGGGGTTACAGGGGAAAACCGCCGCCGCCGACGAAGTGGACGATTTCGAGGCGGTCTCCGTCTTTTAGTTCTGTTTGGGGCCAGAGGTTGCGGGGGACGATGTCGAGGTTGAGCTCGACGGCGACGCGGTCGGGCTTCATGGCGAGCGATTCGATCAGGGCCGCGAGGGTGAAATGGGCAGCTGGATCGGCGACGGTGTGCGGTTCTCCGTTGATGTGAAGAGTCATGGGCGGATGAGATCGAGATCAAACTTTGGCAGAGGTAGTTTAGCAGTCTTGCTTCTGATCCGGAGCGACGGGATGGTAGCTGGCGAGACGAAGACTTTAACCGCGAAGGGCGCTGAGAACGGCCGCGAAGGACGCGAAGTAAGGGCAGATTTATTCGGCTTTGCGGAGGAGGAATTTTCGAGTGACGGTGCGGCCTTCGTGATTGGCTTGCACCATGACGGAGGAGTCGGGGAGCGAGGCTTCTTCGATGGCGATGGAGATGGCGGCGTTGCCGCCGGCATCGGTGACGGCCTGCGTATAAAAAGGTGCGGCGTCGGGACGGGCAAAGCGGAAAGTGAGTTTTGCGCTGGACACGGCTGCACCGTCTTCGGTGACCCGGAGCTGCATGGTGAGATTGCTTTCGGAGTGAACGCTGGCGGCGTTTGCCCATTCCACGTCTAGCTGCTTAACGGCGGCCAGGGCTTCTGATTCAGCGTGATCGAGAACGTCGTCCAACTTCCCTTCTCGAATAGCCTCGAGCACAAGGCGGTGCTGATCGCGCAGTTGTTGCTCTTTTTGCGGATCACCGAAGCCTGTCTGCGCGGCGGAAGTGGCGTAAGAAATGGCCTTCTTGCCGATGCAACGGCCGCGGACGAAGACCTGGGTTTGAAGCAGCTTTTCACCTTCGCGCGCTTCGCTCTGCACGTGGTAGATGGTGTCGCCGTGTTTCACGTCGGTATTGAAGCCGAAGATCATAAGAATCTAATTGAGTAATCGGGCGATTGAGTGATTCGACAATTGAACGGCGAACCTCAGCTTACATCGTTTTGGTGTGTTCCATGGGTCTGAATTTACAATCGCGCAGTCACCCAATCGCATAATCGCCAAATTCTTCCCCGTTCTCTTGACACTCGCGCGCAACAAACTCTAATCTAGAATGTTTAAACAACACACCGCGCGAATTATATATAGCCTCGCCTATGCCCGACAATTACTTTGCCCGATACCTCCCGTTTCTGATCCATTTTCTATTGGCATCGGGCTTTGCGATTGCGGTTGTATCGCTTTCGTGGCTGATTGGGCAGCGGAAACCGACGCGGGCGAAGATGGCTCCGTATGAATCTGGAATGGAGCCGATTGGCGATGCGCGCGGACGATTTTCAGTTCAGTTTTACCTGGTGGCGATGTTGTTCATCCTGTTCGACGTGGAAGCTGTGTTTCTGTATCCCTGGGCAGTGATTTTGCACGACCTTAAACATTTCGGATTGTGGGAGATGTTTGTTTACATCGGCATCGTGCTGGTGGGATTTTTCTATGTATGGAAAAAGGGCGTGCTGGAGTGGGGTCCGGATGCGATGCGTGGGAGGCTCCGCTAATGCCTTTGGCCGCGGCGATCACCGATTTGGAGCAGTTGAAGGAGCATCCTGCGCTGGCGTGCCTGCTGGCGTGGAATGCGGCTGCCGTAACCGGGGCGAAGTTCGATCGCGATGAGATGACCATCTATCTCGATCGCGCGAATATTCGCGAGGCCTGCGCGCTGCTGCGCGATGACAAGTGCGCCTTTAATTATCTTTCTGACGTTACCTGCGTGGATTGGTATCCTGCCGAGCCTCGTTTTGAGGTTGTTTATCATCTTTTGTCGATCCCGAATAAAGAGCGCGTGCGGTTGAAGGTGCAACTGGAGAGCGCGAGTCCGGTGGTGGAATCGCTGACACCGCTGTGGCCGGGCGCGAATTATTTTGAGCGAGAAATTTTTGATTTGTTTGGGATTCGATTTTCTGGTCATCCTTATTTGCGGCGGCTGTTGATGCCGGAAGATTGGGAGGGGCATCCGTTGCGTAAGGATTATCCGGTGGAGGGTTACCGCTGATGGCGCACCTCGCACCGACGCCGGTTCTTGAGCCTGGGCAGGATCGGACGATGATCCTGAACATGGGGCCGCAGCATCCGTCGACTCACGGAGTGCTGCGCGTGCTGCTCGAGATCGATGGCGAAACCGTGGTGCGGATCATGCCCGACATCGGTTTTCTGCACACGGGAATTGAGAAAACCTGCGAGGCTAAGTTTTACCAGCAAGTGGTGCCGCTGACCGATCGCATCGACTATCTCTGCCCCATGACCAACAATTTGTGCTACGTGCTGGCCGTGGAAAAACTGCTGGGGCTGGAGATCCCTGCGAAGGCGCAGTGGATGCGGGTTTTGATGAATGAACTGACGCGCATCAACTCGCATCTGGTATGGCTGGGCACGCACGCGCTCGATATTGGCGCGATGACGGTATTTCTTTACTGCTTCCGCGAGCGCGAAGAAATCCTCAAGCTGTTCGAGGCGATTAGCGGGCAGCGCATGATGACGTCGTATTTTCGCGTCGGAGGCGTCGCGCTGGAGCCGCCGCTGGATTTCTTCGATCGGGTTCGCCACTTCGCGGGATATTTTCCGTCGCGGGTGGATGAGTACGAGAATCTGCTGACGGGAAATCCGATCTGGATGATGCGCACCCAGGGCGTGGCGCGCATGACGGCAGAGGATGCGATTGCGCTCGGGGCAAGCGGGCCGACGTTGCGTGGAAGCGGCGTGGACATTGATTTGCGGCGAGATATGCCGTACTCGAGTTACGACAAATTTCAATTCAAGGTTCCGGTAAGGCAGGAAGGCGATGTATTCGCGCGCTACTTGTGCCGTGTGGCGGAGCTGCGGGAATCGATTGGCATCGTGAGGCAGGCTTTGGACGGGATGCCGGAGGGCGCGATCAAGGCGGATGCTCCCGGCATTGTGCTGCCCGATCGGGAGAAGATGAAGACGCAGATGGAAGCAATGATCTATCACTTCAAAATTATTACTGAAGGTTTTGCGGTGCCGGCCGGCGAGGTGTATCAGGCGGTGGAATCTCCGCGCGGCGAGATGGGATATTACATTGTGAGCGACGGGACAGCAAAGCCGTATCGCGTGCACATGCGGGCAGCGTGTTTGGCAAACTTGCAGACGTTGCCGAAGATGTGCGAGGGCGGCTTGATTGCGGATGTGGTGGCGGCGATCGGCAGCATCGACATTGTGCTGGGTGAGATAGATCGATGATGTTTTCCGACGAATTCGAAGCGCGGTTTGCGGAGATGGTGCCGCACTATCCGACGAAGCGGTCGGCGCTGGTGCCGACGCTGCTTTATGCGCAGGATGAAGTGGGATTCCTGTCGGATGAGGTGATTGCGGAACTCGCCGGGCGCCTCGATCTGACCGAACTCGAGGTACGGAACGTGATCAGCTACTACTCTATGCTGACCACCAAGCCGCGGGGAAGGTTCAACGTGCAGGTTTGTACCAACATCAGTTGCCTGGTACGGGGCGGCGAAGAGATTCTGCATCACTGCGCAAAAAAGTTAGGCATTGGGCATAAGGGAACGACGCCCGACGGTCTGTTTTCGCTCGAAGAAGTGGAGTGCATTGGGGCGTGCAGCTGGGCTCCGGCGGCGCAGGTGAATTATGACTTTCATGAAAACCTGAACACTGAAAAGATGGACAAGGTTCTGGACGATTATCGAAAAAAGGTAACGCAATAGAATTTAGCGATTGTGCGATCGGGTGATTCGACGATTTCAAATCGCACAATGACTCAATCGCAAAATCATTCCATGGCAGACTTGGTTTCTCATCCCGACGAGGTAAAGGTCGTCACCCGGCGCTTTGGCCAGGGTGCGACGAAGATTGACCGCTATCTCGAGCTCGACGGCTACAAGGCTGTGCAGAAGGCGCTCGGGATGGAAGCGGACGCCATTATTAATGAAGTGAAAAATTCTGGGCTGCGCGGACGCGGCGGAGCGGGATTTTCGACGGGGATGAAGTGGTCGTTCGTGCCCAAGCAATCAGCCAAGCCGAAGTACGTGCTGTGCAACGGGGATGAGAGCGAGCCGGGGACATGCAAAGACCGGCTGATTTTTGAGCACGATCCGCATGCGGTGATCGAGGGCGTGATGATCGCGGCTCTGGCGGTGGGCGCGGCGAGCGGATACATCTACATCCGCGGCGAGTACCGGTATTTATCGAACATCATGCAGAAGGCGATTCGCGACGCGTATGCCAAGGGATTTGCGGGAAAGAATATTTTTGGCAGCGGGCGCGATCTCGATATTTTCTGGCATGGCGGCGCGGGCGCGTATGAGGTTGGAGAAGAATCGGCGCTGATGGAATCGCTCGAAGGCAAGCGCGGAATTCCGCGAATCCGGCCTCCGTTCCCTGCTGTCGTCGGGCTGTGGGGCGGGCCGACGGTCATTAATAATGCGGAAACGCTGGCCAGCGTGCCCCACATTATGTTGGGCGGCGCGGCGTGGTATGCGGGATTGGGTCCACCGAAAAATGGCGGCACGCGATTGTTCTGTCTGAGCGGAAATGTGGCGAAGCCCGGCGTGTACGAATTGCCGATGGGCTACAGCTTGAAAAAAATGATTTATGAAGTGGGCGGCGGGATTCCGAACGGGCGAACGCTGAAGGCTGTGGTGCCCGGAGGATCTTCGACGCCCTGCTTAACGGCCGACGAGATCGACATCAACATGGACTTCGATTCGGTAGCGAAAGCGGGATCGATGCTGGGGTCCGGCGGCGTGGTGGTGATTGACGATGCCCAGTGCATGGTGAAATTCGCGCTGCGGACGATGAAGTTTTACCAGCATGAAAGTTGCGGATGGTGCATTCCGTGCCGCGAGGGAACCGACTGGCTGAAGAAAACTTTGATTCGTTTCCATGCCGGCGGCGGAGTCAAAAAAGATATCGATAATATGCAGTACTTGTCGGAGAACATGCTGGGGCGCACTTTCTGTCCGCTGGGCGATGCCGCGGCGATGCCGACGATTGCGTTTGTGAAGAAGTTTCGCAAAGAATTTGAAGATCATTTGGATGGCAAGCCGTGCCCGTACGAAAAGGCTGGCGCGGCAGAACCGGTGATGGCGCACTAGTCGAAATTGAGTCATTGGGCGATCGGGTCATTTTGCGATTGAAAACCACGGACTGCGCAAAGTGAGGCTTTCAATCGCCCGATCACGCAATCGCAAAATTCTTATGGCTGACGTAACACTTACAGTTGACGGCAAGAAGGTCACGGCTCCCGCAGGGACGCTGCTCATTGAGGCTTGCAAGACCGTGGGCATCGAGGTGCCTTCGTTCTGCTATTACCCGAATCTTTCTCTGCAGGGCGCGTGCCGCATGTGCCTGGTGAAGATTGAGAAGATGCCCAAGCTCCAGACGGCGTGCACCACCGTGGTGAGCGAGGGCATGGTCGTTACTTCGGAAAGTGACGAGATCAAGCAGGCGCGCAAGTCGATGCTGGAGCTGCTGCTGGGGAATCATCCGCTGGATTGCCCGGTGTGCGATGCGGGTGGTGAATGCGAATTGCAGGATATGACGTTCACGTATGGCGCCGCCGAGTCGAAGTTCATGGAGGCGAAGAACCATAAGGATGAGCAGCAGTGGTCGCCGATTGTATTCTTCGACCGGCCGCGCTGCATTCTTTGCTATCGCTGTGTGCGAGTGTGCGGCGAGGGCATGGACGTCTGGGCTCTGGGTGTGCAGAACCGCGGCGTGAGTTCGATCATCGCTCCGAATAAAGAAGATCATCTGGAGTGCGAAGAGTGCGGCATGTGCATCGACATCTGCCCGGTGGGTGCGCTGACTTCGGGCGCGTACCGCTACAAGACGCGGCCGTGGGAGATGAAGCATGTGGGCACAATCTGCACGCATTGCGGCGACGGCTGCAAGACGACGCTGGGCGTGCGCCGAGCCGACACGGGGATGGAGATTGTGCGCGGCGACAACCGCGACAAGAGCGGAACGAACGGAGATTTTCTCTGTATTAAAGGGCGCTACGCGTTCGACTTTGCGAATCATGAGGATCGGCTGACGCAGCCGTTGATTCGCAAGAATGGCAAGCTGACGCCGGCAACGTGGGAAGAAGCGTTTGAACTGATCGGGAAAACATTTTCGGGGATTCGCGATACCGAAGGCGGGCAGGCGATTGGGGTGGTGGGATCGAACCGGACTACGAATGAAGAGAACTATCTGCTTTCGAAATTCGCGCGCGTAGTGCTGAAGACGAATAACGTCGACCACCATCGCACGGCGGACTTCCCTGCCCTGGCGGCCGCGTTGCGCGGCAAGGCGGATGCGACGGCGAGCATGGCAGATGTTTTGACAGCTCCGGCGATTTTATTGATTGGGAATGATCCGACCGAGCAGCATCCTCTGTTGGCGTGGCAGATTCGGAACAATGTGCGGCTGCACCGGGCGAAGCTGTATGTGGTGAATTCGAAGTCGATTAAATTGCGGCGGCAGGCGACGAAGTTTGTAGAGATTCCCGCGGGGTCAGAACTTGAGGTGGCGGCTCTGTTGGCGGGCGGCGAGAGTGGAACGGGTGCGTCGTCTGGTTCTCTCTTGGACAAGGATAAGTGGTTCGAGATTGGGGCGCTGCGGACGGAGTTGCAGCGCCAAGAAAAGCTGATCGTAATTCTTGGATCGGAAGTGACCGGGAGTGCAGTCGCGGATCTGGTGAAATTTGGATCGTCGCTCACCGGGGCTAAGTTTATCTCCCTCGCGGACTACGCGAATTCGCGGGGCGCGGCGGATATGGGCTTGTATCCCGATCTGCTGCCGGGATATCACCCAACGAGCGGAAATAGTGCCTTCCACGAGGAGTGGGGAGAGATTCCACAAGCCCCTGGCCTTGATTTGGCCGGCATGGTCGATGCGGGCAAAGTGGGGAAGTTGAAGGGGTTGCTCGTAGTTGGATCGAATCCCGTGGGCAGGTTGCAGATTGATCCGTTCGCGTTCTCGAAAAGTTTTGTGGTGGTGCAGGACATGTTCCTGACAGAGACCGCGGTGATGGCTGACGTGGTGCTTCCGGCTGCGAATGCTTACGAAAAATCTGGCACGTTCACCAATACCTGCGGCGATGTGCAGTTAGTTAAAAAAGCGGGCGAGGTTACCGGAACGAAAAGCGATTTCGAAATGATCGTGCGCATCGCTGATGCGATGGGATTTGATGTGCGGAAGCTGGTCCCCTTCGGCGGCGGAACGCACGCCGATATGGGGCAATCGCGCGGAGCGCAGTCGGGCGAGGCTGATCGTCATGCGGTGTGGCTGGAGGCTCACGGACTGGAGCCGAAGATGAGCCCGTTCGATCCAACGGCGATTCTGGACGAGATTCAGCGGCTGGTTCCGGGATATGACGTATCGCGCGGGAATCTGCTGGCGGGAAACAGCGAGCATACGTCGCTGGCCAAGGCTGGGCCGAGCGCGGCGCACGGCCGCGAATCGATTGCTCCGGCGAACGACGGTCTGTTCAGCTCTGGAACTTTAGGCCGGTATTCGCGTGCGTTGAAGTCGGTGGCAGAGAGTCATGAGGCGAAGCCCGCGGAAGTCGCGGCGGATTGAGCGTTTTAAATCTTTAAGTTTTCGGGGCATCCGATTTATCCAGGCGTCGTGAGTCGGCTTTAAAGATCACAGCTTCAGAGAGGAAACGAAAGCGTTGCCGATTGGCATATTCATCATCGTGTCGGTGATCAAGTCGGTGATCGTCCTGGGCGTGCTGCTCACAGCTGTGGCCTATACGGTTTGGCTGGAAAGGAAAGTCGTGGGCCGCATGCAGAACCGGTGGGGACCCACGCGGGTTGGCCCGTTTGGGCTGCTGCAGCCCGCGGCCGATGGACTGAAATTTTTATTCAAAGAAGATCTGACGCCGCCGCACGTTTACAAACCATTGTTTCTGGCGGCGCCGATGATGGCAGTGATCTTTGCGCTGAGTTCGATTGCGGTGATTCCGTTTGGCAATTCGATCCCGCTGTTCGGCTACAACATTCCGTTGCAAATTACCGACGTTAACATCGGGCTGTTGATGATTCTGGGCGTCACTTCGATGGGCGTGTATGGCGTGGCGCTCGCAGGATGGTCCTCGAACAATAAATATTCCCTGCTGGGCGGATTGCGCGCCAGCGCGCAGATGGTGAGCTACGAGATTGCGCTGGGACTTTCGCTGGTGGGAGTACTAATTCAATCCGGTAGTTTCAGTTTGCGCGACATTGTAACCGCGCAGGGCGGACGGTTTTTATATGTGATTCCGCGCTGGAATATTTTTCACGGGCAGTTTATCGGCTTCTTTATTTATCTGATGGCAGCGTACGCGGAAACCAACCGCATTCCGTTTGACCTGCCTGAGGCGGAAACCGAACTGGTGGCGGGATACCACACGGAATACAGTTCGATGAAGTTTGCCATGTTCTTTATGGCGGAGTACGCGAACATGATTACGGTGGCGTGCGTAGCCACGCTGTTGTTTTTCGGCGGGTGGAATGGCCCGCTGGGTGGGCCTCCGCTGGTGCAGGCACTGCTGCCGGTTTTTTACTTTGTGGCCAAGATTTTCTGTTTTCTGTTTCTTTATATATGGGTGCGTGGGACGTTGCCGCGCTTCCGCTACGATCAACTGATGTCGTTTGGCTGGAAGTTTTTGCTGCCGCTGGCGATTGCGAATCTGGTAGCGACGGCGATCGCCGTGGCGTGGTAGTAGTTGCCGGTTGTCAGTTGCCAGTTGTCGGTTTCACACGAGCGACTTCCGAGGAGCTAGCAGCGGACAGCAGATTCCTCACGGCGCAAAGGACGCGCCGTTCGGAATGACAATTTCAGCGGTGAGATTCGTCGCTTTGACAGCTAAGAACTGGCAACTGAGTACTGGCAACTGACAACTGTTCCTATGAGTTTTCACCTCATTTTATTTTTGGCTTTCGGGGCGGTTTGCGTGGGCGGGGCGATTAACCTGCTGGCGCAACGACATCCGATTAACAGCGCGTTGTCGCTGATCGCGGTGATGGCCGCGCTCGCGGGCGAATATCTGCTGCTGGGCGCGGAGTTCGTGGCGGCTGTGCAGGTGATCGTATATGCGGGCGCGATCATGGTGCTGTTTGTGTTTGTCATCATGCTGCTGAATGCGGGCGAGGAAGAAGAAACAAAAGGCAGCCGCATCGCAGTTTTACTTGGCGTGCCAGGCGTGCTGATCGCGACTGTGCTGGTGGCTTGGGTGGTACTGCGGCACTCCGGGACTGAAGCCGTCGCGATCGGAGCCTTGCCAGGCCATCCAACCGATATTGCGCAACTGCTGTTTCATGATTTTCTGCTGCCGTTTGAAGTCACATCGGTGTTGATCCTGATCGCCATCATGGGCGCGGTGGTTCTGGCGAGCAAGCCGGAGTCGACGGCGAGGAAGGTGAACTGATGGTGCCACTTTCTTACTATCTGCTGCTGAGCGGATTTCTGTTTGCCTGCGGCGTAGTGGGGTTTCTGATCAAGCGCAACATCATCACGATTTTTATGTCGATTGAGTTGATGCTCAACGGAGTGAATCTTTCGTTTGTGGCATTCGCGGCTCACTGGCATGCGCTGGCCGGGCAGGTGTTTGTTTTCTTTGTAATGGTTGTGGCCGCGGCAGAGGCGGCGGTGGGGCTGGCGATCATCATCTCGGTGTATCGCACGCGCGAGACGTTGAATGTGGATCAGGTGAACCTGCTCAAATTATGAATCCGATGCTCAATCTGTGGCTGATCCCGATTCTGCCGCTAGCGGGCGCTGCCATCAATGGAACGCTGGGCAAGAAGTCGTCGCGCCAGGCGGTGACGACGATCGCGCTTGTCTTCAGCGGCGCGGCGTTCGCGATGGCGCTGTGGGTGGCGATGCGATTTTCATCTCTGTCGCTTCCCTATACGGAGTTCTTCGCACACTGGATTCGCTCCGGCAGTTTCAGCGCGGATTTTGCTTTTTATCTTGACCAACTTTCTTTGGTGATGCTGCTAGTGGTGACGGGCGTGGGATTTCTGATCCATATCTACTCTGTCGGCTACATGTGGGACGACCCAAGCTATTACCGCTTCTTCAGCTATTTAAATCTGTTCATGTTCTTCATGTTGACGCTGATTCTGGCGGGCAATTATCTGCTGATGTTTATTGGCTGGGAGGGCGTGGGGCTGGCGTCGTATCTGCTGATTGGATTTTGGTTTACGAAAGATTCGGCGGCGGCGGCGGGCAAAAAGGCGTTCATCGTAAATCGCATTGGCGACTTTGGTTTTCTGATCGCGCTATTTCTGCTGATTCAACATTTTGGAACGCTTAATTTTGGCCAGGTTTTCAGCGCTGTGAGCCCACTGCCAGCCGAGACCGCGAGCGCCGGATTGCTGACGGCGATTGGAATCCTGCTGATGGTAGGAGCGTGCGGCAAGTCCGCACAGATTCCGCTGTACATTTGGCTGCCGGACGCGATGGAAGGCCCGACACCGGTTTCCGCGCTGATTCACGCGGCGACGATGGTGACGGCGGGCGTGTACATGGTTTCACGGTCGCATGCGATTTTTCAGCGCGCTCCGATGGCACTAACCGTTGTCGCGATTATTGGAACGCTGACAGCGTTCTTTGCGGCGACGATTGGAATCACGCAGACCGATATCAAGAAAGTTCTTGCTTACTCAACGGTTTCGCAACTCGGCTACATGTTTATGGCGTGCGGCGTGGGGGCATTTTCCGCCGGCGTCTTCCACTTGATGACTCATGCGTTCTTCAAAGGGCTGCTCTTTCTGGCGGCGGGCTCGGTGATTCACGCGGTGGGCGGCGAGCAGGACATGCGGAAGATGGGCGGGCTGCGATCGTACATTCCGTGGACATTTTTGACCATGGGAATTGCGACTCTGGCGATCGCGGGAATTCCGCCACTGGCGGGCTTTTGGAGCAAGGACGAAATTTTGTGGCAGGCTTACCAGGCGAGCCCGGTTTACTGGGCGGTGGGCGTGATCACGGCGTTCCTCACGTCGTTTTATATGTTCCGGCTGCTGTACATGACTTTCTTCGGAGATTATCGCGGCGGCGAGAAAGACGCGCACGGACATGCTTCCCATGCGCACGATGCTCATAAGCATGACGCGCATGGCGACGGCGGACATGGGCACGGCGAGCCGCATGAGAGCCCGATGGTGATGCTGGTGCCGTTGATGATTCTGGCGGTGCTTTCGCTGGTGGGCGGACTGGTCGGAATTGGCGACCGGTTCGAGCATTTTCTGGCGCCGGTGTTCGAGTCCGGGCTGATTGCGGGTTCGTCGGGGTCGCTCGGAGGCGCGAGTCATGTGACCGAACTGGTGCTCATGGGAATTTCCGTACTGGCGGCGTTTTCGGGATGGTTCCTGGCTTATTTTCTCTACAACCAACGGCCGGAGTTACCGCAGAAGATTGCGAATGGGCTGAACGGTTTGTATGAGACGGTGGTTCACAAATATTACGTAGATGAGATTTACGCGGCCGTCTTTGTGAAGCCGCTGATCGAGGGCTCGACGCGGATTCTGTGGCAGGGCGTGGACCGGAAGATAATTGATACGGCGGTCAACGAGGCAGGTCATGACACGAAGCATATTTCCGATGAAGTACGGCAGATGCAGTCGGGAAATATTCGTTCGTATGCGGGATGGATTGCGGCGGGGTCGGCGGCGGTGATTGGCTTCATGGTGTGGGCGTGGACGGTGGGGCGATGAGCATCGAGAACTTGAGTTCGATCATCGTGTCGCTGGTGACTTTTCTGCCCCTCGCGGGCGGACTGCTGCTGATGTTTTTTCCGCGGCGCGACCGCGACATCCGGATCTTTGCGCTGTTCATTTCACTGTTCACCTTTGTTGTGTCCTTATATCTGCCGGTGCATTTTCACCGCTCGCTGGCGGGTTTTCAGTATGAGATCGATCGGCAGTGGGTGACGGCGCCGAACATCCACTATCACATGGGGATCGATGGCATATCCCTGTGGTTAATCGTGCTGACGACATTTCTCACGCCGCTGTGCGTGCTGATTTCGTGGAACTCGATCCACGAGCGGGTGAAGGAATTCTTTATTCTGCTGCTGATTCTGGAGACGGCGCTGATCGGCGTATTTACCTCGCTCGATCTGTTTCTCTTCTATTTTTTCTGGGAAGCGACGCTGATTCCGATGGCGCTGCTGATCGGAATCTTCGGCCACGAGCGCAAGGTTTATGCCGCGGTGAAATTTTTTATGTACACCATGGTCGCGTCGGTGTTTATGCTGGCGGCGATTTTGTGGCTGTATGCGCACACTGGCAGCTTCGACTTTGTGGTGATCCGCGATCAGATCATGCGTGGGGCCGTTCCGCAGTTCCCTGCCGCAGCGCAGTGGCTGTTCCTGGGATTCTTTTTGGCGTTCGCGGTGAAAGTTCCTCTGTTTCCGTTTCATACGTGGCTGCCGGACGCGCACGTGGAAGCGCCGACGGCCGGATCGGTGCTGCTGGCTGGCGTTCTGCTGAAGATGGGAACGTATGGAATGCTGCGCTTCAATCTCGGGCTGTTTCCTGAGCAGGCGCGGCGCAACGCTCCGTGGATTATGGCGCTGGCGCTGACGGGCATCATTTATGGCGCGTTGGTGGCGATGGTTCAGCCGAACATGAAAAAGCTAATTGCTTATTCGTCGGTGAGCCATCTGGGATTCGTGGTGCTGGGAATTTTCAGTTTCACGCAGGCCGGTTTGAACGGAGCGATCTTCGTTATGCTGGCGCATGGAATCTCGACCGGCGGTCTATTCATGCTGGCGGGAATTCTGCATGAGCGGCGGCATACGTATGAGATCAGCGAGTTCGGCGGCCTGGCTTCGCGCATGCCGGTGTATGCGGCAACGTATCTGGTGATTGTGCTGGCGTCGGCGGGATTGCCTTTGCTGAACGGATTTATCGGGGAATTTCTGGTGCTGAGCGGAGCGTTCCAGGATAAGGCAATTTATGGCGTTCTGGGCGCGACCGGAATTATCTGGAGCGCGGCTTACCTGTTATGGATGTATCAGCGCGTGTTTTATGGCAAGGTTACACATGCGGTGAACAATTCTTTGAGCGACCTCTCGGGATTTGAGAAATGGGCGGTGTGGCCGTGCGCCGCAGCGGCACTGGTGATGGGCGTGGCTCCGATTGTGTGGCTGGGAGCGATCGACCCGGCGGTGCAAGCCGCGCTGTATCCGTTGGTGCGGGTGGCGAGCAGGGTGGTGGGGCAATGATGCACACCTTTGCCGCTTTCTCGCCGGTGCTTCCGCAGAGCGCGGATTACGTTCGGATTCTGCCGGAAATTGTTTTGTCCGTGTTCGGCATGATTGTGATGATGCTGGAACCTTTGAGCGACGAGGAAAAGAATCCGAAAATTCTAGGACTGATTGCGCTGGTTGGAGCACTGGCTGGCATTGGGGCGACGTGGCTTATGGCGCAGTCGCCCGGTCTGGCATTCTGGAACATGGTGCGGGTGGATGGATTCAGCGTCTTCTTTCATGTTCTGGTGATTGCGATTCTCGCGGTCGTGATTCTCACCTCGTACGAATACATGGCGGTGCAGCGCATCCGGGCGGGCGAATATTACGCGCTGCTTTTGTTCGGCACGGTGGGTGTCGCACTGATGTCGTCGGCGGTGGAATTGGTTTTGATTTTTATCGCGCTGGAGATTTCGTCAATCTCTTCGTATGTGCTCGCAGGATTTCGCCGGGATGCGGCTACCAGCGCGGAGTCTTCGCTGAAGTATTTTTTGCTGGGATCGTTCGCCACCGCATTTTTTCTTTACGGAGTGGCGATGATGTTTGGAGCGACGGGATCGACCAACATCGATCTGATCGCCCAGTCGCTGCGGTCAGGGCCGGTTCCGGTGCTGGCGTTTGTGGCGGTGGCCTTGATGTTCGTTGGGTTGGGCTTCAAGGTGGCGGCCGCGCCGTTTCATGTATGGACTCCCGATGTTTACGAGGGAGCTCCCGCGCCAGTTGTGGGATTCATGTCGACCGCGCCGAAGGCGGCAGTGTTCGCAGTTCTCCTGCGCATTGTTTTTGTGGTGGATGTGCACGCGATCTTCTGGGTGGTGTGGATTGCGGCCGCGCTCTCGATGACTTTGGGAAATTTGGGCGCGATGGTCCAGAACAATGTGAAACGCTTGCTGGCGTATTCGTCGATCGCGCATGCGGGCTACTTGCTGGTGGCGTTTGCGGCCACTCCTGCTATCGGTACTTCGGCGGCAATGTTTTATACGGCAGCTTATGCGGCGATGAATCTGGGCGCGTTTGCAGTGGTGAGCCATTTTGCCAATGCCGGCGAGCGCTATGTGAATCTTGAGGATTATGAAGGGCTGGGGCGGAGTTCTCCTTTGCTGGCGGCGACTTTGACAATCTTTCTGCTTTCGCTGATCGGGATTCCGATGACCGGCGGATTTTTTGCCAAGTTTTATGTGTTCAGCGCGGCGGTGAAGGCGAACCTTATCTGGCTGACGATTATTGGCGTGCTCAACAGCGGTGTGGGCGCGTATTACTATCTTCGAATCATCGTGGTGATGTACATGCGCGAGGCGCGGAAGGAAGCGCCGGTTACGCCGGTGCCGCTCGCGCTGCGGGTAGCGATTGCGGTATGCCTGTGGGCGACGATTTATCTGGGAATCTTTCCGGGGTCGGTATTGCAGTATGCGCAGGATTCGGCGCAGCAGTTGGTGCAACGGCCGGAGAGTTCTCCGCCAGCGGCGGTTCCGGTTGTGCCAGCGTCGTTGTAGCCTTCGGTTGTGGTTGGCATGATTCGATGTAATTTTCAAAGACTCCGCGCCGTCGCTCGGTAGTTTCTGGCGGAGATCTTTCGCCCCTTCGGGGCTTTTGCAGGAACCTGCATCCGACCCACGGCTTACGCCGTGGGCTGCACTCTTCCGCCGCTCCGCGGCTTCCAGCGCACCATTTTAGGGAATCATCCTTTTTAGTCCATTCACGCGACTTTCTAATTCCAAATCAATCTCTGCCATGAATCAGAGGTACGAAGCGCACGGCTTCGCGCGCGGTGATTACGGGGCGGCCGTTGACGATCCGGATGAATTGAAGTTCCTGCGAGTCGTTGGCGCCGACGGGGACGATCATGCGTCCGCCTTCGCCCAGTTGGGCGATTAGCGCAGTGGGAAGATCGGGCGCGGCGGCCGAGACGAGGATTGCGTCGAAAGGTGCGGCAGGCGGAAAGCCTAAGGTGCCATCTCCGGTGAGGATTGTAACGGTGGTGTAGCCCAGGCGTGCCAGAACTTCGCGGGCACTGGCGGCGAGGGAGTCGTGGCGCTCGAGCGCGTACACCTGAGCTGCAAGTTCAGCGAGAAGTGCGGTTGCGTAGCCGGAGCCGGCGCCTACTTCGAGAACCTTTTCGCCGGGGCCGACTTGCAAAGCCCCCAGCATCAGCGCTACGACGTAGGGCTGCGAGATGGTCTGTCCTTCGCCGATGGGGAGAGGATGATCTTCGTAGGCCTGCGCGCGATGCGCGGGGGAAACGAATTCGTGGCGTGGAACGCGGAGCATGGCGTCGAGAACCCGTGGGTCGGAGATTCCGCGGGAACGGAGTTGATCGTCGATCATGAGGCGGCGCGCTGTGGCGGGGTCGAACATTGGGCTCTGGCTTTTAAAGCTTTTGACCGCAGAGGGCGCTAAGGGTGCGCGCGAAGGTCGCGAAGAAGAGGACTTGTAGCATAGGGTCGAGATACTTCTCCGCTTCTACTTTTTCTCTTCTACTTTTTGCGGCTGCGAACGCGCACGTCGAAGCTGACTACGCCGTTCTGATCGCGATTGCCCACGACGGAGACGCTGCGATTCACATAGTACTCTCCCTGAATAATCTGCTCCGAGCTTTGCGAAACGTTGGTGGAGTAAGTGAGGGAGATGTGGTTGGCGAACTCCTGCTCGATGGTGATTTGCGGTCCGTTGCTGATGGGATTGGTTTCGGTGGTGAGCCCCTGAGGATCGATTTTGATGTTGCTGGCGCCGAAGAGGCGATCGAGGCGGCTGCTGACGGTGGTGTTCAGGGCCTGGCTGAGGATGAGCGCGGTGGCCTGATCGGAGAAGGCCGTCTGGCCAGACTGTTCCTGAAGCTGGGCAGATTCTTCGTTGGTGCGGCCGAGCGCGAGAAGCGCGATGATGTCGGATTTGGGCAGAGGCGGCTCAGAGCGGTAATTGAGACTGAGGCGATCGGAGGTTCCGGTGACGGTGATGTTGAGATCGTAGTTGCGGACGTGAGTGGAGGCCTGAAGGTTGAGTTGCGGCTCAATGGCGACGGGATTGGCGAAGGTGATGTCGCCGCGCTCGAGGGTAAATCGAGTGCCATGGAATGTGGCCTGGCCTTCCAGAATATCGACGCGGCCGAGTACGGCGGGGCGCGCGACGGAACCGCGCAGGTGAAGATCGGCGTCTCCGGAGAGGCGGGCGACTGCGGTGCGCATTTGAAGTTCGGGAGCGGTCTGAACGTGAAGATCGAGGTGAACGTTATTGAGCGGGGAATTGGAGGCGGCAACGCCCGAAAACTGGCGGCTGCGCTCGAGGTAGGCGCTGAAATCGAAACCCGGCGTGACGGCCATCTTGTTGATGGTGATGTCGCCAGAGACGGTTGAGTTGGAGCGGCTGCCCACCCAGTGAAGGTCGGCATCGGCAGTGGAACTTACTCCAGGGGGATAACGCAGGCGAACATCTTTGCCGCGGGCTGCGAGATTGAAATTAAGCTGCCGGTTCACGTAGGAAGCGTCGCCTTTGAGGTCGAGAGTGCCTCCGCCGGTACGGGCGGTCAGCGCATCGACACGAACGTGGTCGCGAGTATAGGAGAGCGAGCCTTCGAGGTCGGTGAGACCGCTGGGCAGCCCAGCGTAGGAGATCGCGCCCCCGGAAACCTGGAGTGTGCCCTGCGGAAGAGGATCGTCAAAGGTGCCACCGACCGTCATGTTCATGGTGACCACGCCGGACGAGGCGAAGTCGGAATTGAAATCGGAAAGAAGTTTGAGGTCGAGGTGACCATTGGTAACGAAGTCGAGGGCGTAGGGCTCAACCAGCTGTAATGCGCCGCGTGCGGTGAGGTCGGTTCCGTCACCGAGGAGGCGCAGTTGCAAAACCTTGAGAGATTCGTTGGCGATGGTGAAGCGAACTTGATCCTGACTGTGAGCTTTTACGTTTTCGACGTCAATCGCGAGCGAACTCAGGGAACCGTCGACGATCCACTGCGCGGGATCGCGGAGCGGCCCATGCATCTCGAGATTGCCGGCAACCGCAGAGTGGCCGGTAAGTCTGCCGGGAAGGTAGGCGCGCCAGAGAGCGTCGAGATCGAGACGATCCATTTGAAACGATAGCTGGGCGGGATAGCCGTCGCGCAACTGCACGTTGCCACTGAAAACGAGCGAGCCCTGCCGGAGCTGCGAGTTGCCGGTGAGGCGAAGTTCGCTGCCTTGCGTGACCGCCTGCACATCGAGGTCGCCGGCAAGTTCCTTGTCGAGAGCGAGATCGCGGAGGTGCACACCGGCGTTGATGAAAGGTTTGTCGCCAGTGCCGGAGGCTTTGAGGTTGAAATCGGCGCGGCCTTCGACAATGAAACGGCTGGAGAGGAATTGCTGAAACTGCGTGAGGTTGAAATTCTTTCCGACAAGATCGAGGCGGAAGACGCGCGTCGAGGGATTGTAAGCGGCGCTGCCGGTCGCGGCCGCATCGTCATGCAAGAGATGGAGCTGATCGAAGGCGAATTCACCGTGAGCAAAATGGAAATCAGAGTCGAGTTGCTCGATCTGCTGGCCGTAGATAGAGCCGCTGGTGAGGTGAATCTCTCCGTCGCCGCGAGGATCGGAAGGCGTACCGGAAAGTTGCAGGGAGACATTGCCCCTGCCGGTGACCGGATAGTTGTATCCGAGGAGCGACTGAACTTCGGCAAGATCGCCGTTGTGAATATCGGCGTGCAGGTTGAAGGCACTGTCTGCGGTAAAGTGGCCGGCCTCGAGAGCGGAGGTGAAATCGAATTCAGCGTCGGTGCCGTCGCGGCGGAGAATGGCGTTATGCAGGGCTGCGGCTTGGAAGGAGAGCTGGAGCGAAGTAGAAAAAGAATCCCAGTGGGTGTGAAGGGGTTGAGTCCGGGCGCTGGCGGGCAGGTTTACGTCAAAGTCCTGGACGAGCAGAACGCCGGAAAGTTGAGGAGAGGAAAAAGAGCCGGTCATGTTGCCGTTGAAGGTTGCGCTGCCGTTGAGAACGACGGGAAACAGCGCAGGGCCGCGAACCACTTCGATGAATGGCAACCAGTCGGCGAGGCTGGATGTGGTCACCGAGAGGCGGAGGGCAGACGTTGAGGAAAGCGTGCCGGCGGCGCGAATGTGGCTGGTGGGCGTGATCGCGGAAAATTGCGGAAGATCGAGCGTGTCATCGGAAAAATGATAGACGCCGCTGGCGTTCGCAGTTATCGGAAGCTCTGGCGGAGCGTGGTGATCGGGAGGAACGAGGTCGAGCGAGAAGCGGATTTCGGAGTCGCGAGGGGTTCCCTTCCATGCAGCGTCAAGCGTTCCCGAAGCAAGCGCCGCGGGATGGAAGCGCGAGGCGGGATGAGCGGCCGAGCGAATCGCGGCGGTGAGATCCTGGGTTGAAAGATCGCGCAGATGAAGCACGACCGAAGCAGTTTGGATTGCAGGCGGCTTGACCTTCGCCGCCTTGCCGGAAGGCTTCTTCAACGGCGAAGAAGAGGAGATAACGGCAGTCTCAAGATTTTTTCTGGCTGCCGCTGAAAGGTGCTGCTGGGGAGCGAGCCATTGATTGAATTCCGCGTCTCCGGTGAAGCTGCCGCCGAAAACCTTTCCCTGCATTTTGGACAACTTGATCTGCTGATCAGAGATGGAATAATTCGAGTTGGCTGAGGCTCGGGAGACGGCCACCTGGTCGTTCTGGAAGGCAAGGTTCTCGACCCCAACAAAACCGCTGGCGGCAAATTGGTCGAACGACCAGTCGCCGTGGCCTTTGAGCGATACAGTTCCAGCGCGAAGGTCGTTGCGGCGGGCGATGGAGGCAGCTTCCGTGAGGTCGAATTGGCCGTCGTAATTCGCCTGCAATCTAGGATGTTGGAAGTCAGTGACTTGCGCCTGGGCGGAAAGATGCGAATGGCCTGAGTTCCAGCGAAAAGCCGTGACTACTGCGGAGTCTGCGCTCAGGCTGAATCCCATGGAAGCCATCCAGGCGAAGGGCCGGCAGTCCATCAGCTTCGTATCGACCAAACCGAGAAGCAGGCGGCCTTCGTAGCGGCGCTGGAGAAAGTAATAGTCCATCTGGAGCGAGGTGTCGCGGGCGGAGAAATCGAGGGGGATGGTCTGGTCCTCCCACTGAATTTTGCCGTGGCGAATTTCGAAGTGATCGATGGACAGAGCGAAGAGCTTTTCTACCGGAGTTTCGCCGGTGTTTGTTGAGGGTAGCCGCGGAGGAAAATTCGTTGAGCCATCGGGATAGAACTGCACATGCACCGTGGGTTTTTCGAGGATGAGTTCCTGGAAGCCGAATTCGGAGCGGAGCAGCGAGGTGATTTTAAGGCGAGCGACAATTCCATCGGCGTGGGCGAGGGGAACCTCGCCGGCAGCCTCGCGGCCGTGAACGGTGATGCCGCGCGCTTCCGCCTGAAGGCGAAAGGGAATGGTATGGATGCTGGCAATTTCCGCGCGGCCGCCCGTGATGCGTTCGACTTCGGCAACCAGACGGCGGCGCACCAGAGCCTGGAAAGAATCGGTGTTGATGTAGATGAGCAGGCTGAGAAGAGCGGCCAAGCCCGCGGCGACCAGATAACAAACATATCGCCCCCACCGGCGCACGGCGGGCTGGGTGGCTAGCTCAGTCACTGCGATTGAACTCCGGGGTCGTTGGCGGAGGGCGTGACGCCGGGAATGTGCACGTCTCCCTCAGAGCGCAAAGTTTGCAGCCAGGAGACAAGCATCTCGCTTACTTTCTGTTCCGTGAGAACCTCGCGAATCCTGGAAGAAACCTCGGCGAGAGGAACATCGGCCGCGCCAGACTGCTTAAGCTTGGGAACAAACTGATCGCGATAATAAGCTTCGATGGTTTTGGAATCGATTTGGACCGCGGGGCGAAGCCGGGCATCGACCAGTCGCATCAAGTCGATCTGAGTGCGAATCCGGGCGCGAAGGTCGGTTTCGGTCAGGTGATAGTGAGCCAGAAGCGCCTGCCATTGCTGCGGCGAAGCGGCCTGGGGGTAGAGTTTGTGAGTTTCGGCAAGGCGGGCGTCGACTTCCGCGTCGGTGGCATGGACAAAGCCGGCGGAGTTCATCTGCTCGTGAAGAAGCTCCTGATCGATCAGGCGGTCGAGGACGGCGCGGCGGTCATCGTCGGTGAACTGTGCGAGGGTGCGATTGCTGAGAAGAGCCTCGTAACAGAGGGCCTCATCCCAATCGGACTGCAGAATCACGTGGCCGTTGACCGTGGCGATAATTCGATCGAGTACCTCGGCGGAGGCGCTTCGGGGAACTACGAGCGCCGCCGTGCACAACAGGGCGAGTGCAGCGAGGGTAAGGCTGATGCGAGGCTGGAAATTGATTCTCAAAATGGCTGACCTATGCTGAAGAAAACGTTGAAAGGGCGCAGGCGCTGAGTTTCAAAGGCGCCTGTAAGATCTCCGGCTTTATTGACCAAACCCTGAAAATAGTAGGTTGGATTCAAATTGTATCCGAAGTCGAAACGCAGCGGGCCGATGGGTGTCTTATAACGCAACCCCAGGCCGACGGCGTGAGAAGTGTAGTCGTAACCGGAGTTGTTGAAATAGGTCATGCAGCTGGTGTTGGGGGCGCCCTCGGCGCCAAGGCACTGAGCGGGGTCGGGCTGGTGCCAGCGGAGAGCGCCTTTGAGCATGTCGTGACCGGCGGTGTACACATTTCCCATATCGTGAAAAAGGGCGAAACCGAAGCCTTCTCCGAGATAAGGCAGGCTGACCGAGGGAAAACGAAGCTCCTCGCTGTTGACGAACAAGGCCGTGCCGCCGACGGGAAAACCGGAATCCGGATCGCGTGGTCCAGCCTGATTCAACCCGAAGCCGCGATGGGAGTTGCCCCCTCCGGCGAAAAAAACTTCGGGAAGCGGAATGATGGAAATACTCGACTCACAGGCGGTTTGCAGGTCATTGAGCGGGCAGGAACCGGGCGGAAGGACTCTGGTGCCCTGGGCGACCTGCTCTAAGCCAAGAGAAGTGGAGCGCGCAAGGACAAATTTGTGATTCGCGTGGCCAAAGGCGTAATAGGTAGAGTCCTGGGTGAGAACGCGGACGTAATTCGCCTGAGAACCGAAGTAACTGGATGCTGCGAAGGCATCCAGAGTGAAGTATTGGCCTTTGGTGCTTTCGAGAGGATTGTCGCGTTTATCGCGGATGAAGGTAAGGCCGGGGCCGCCGACGACCGCGGGAAGGGAAAATAAACTGAATTCGGCAGGAGAAAAATCCGAGGCGAAGTTGCTGGCCTTCACACGGCGGTAGTCGAAGCGGTAGGTGATCGACATGGCGTGATTAAATTGCTGTTTGCCAAGGTCCTGCCGCAGAGAAACCTTGCCTTCCAGCCGCTGCGAAGTGAAGGTAGCAACGTCGAGACTATTGTCGTAAAAAATCGTATAGAAAAGTTTAAGGTGGTCATTGTTGAACGGCTTGGGGATCTCGTAACTCACAAGGCCGCGCTGTTGCAGCCTTCCAACATGGGATTGGAAGCTGAGAGTCTGGTTGCGGCCGCCCACGTTGAGGCGAGTGATGTCGAAGCCCACGCGGGGGCTTACCCCGGTGGATCCAGCGGGGGCGTTGGGGCCGGAAGACAAGCCGGTTTCGAACTCCAGGCCAAGACCGTAAGTAAAGGTGTAACGCTTGGCCTCTTGCGCCTGCACCAGAACGTTCTTATCTGGGTCGGAGCCTTCGGGATTTTGTACGGCGGTGTCGACCTGATTGAAGATACCAAGGTCGTAGAGCTTGCTTTGGGTATCGAGCAAGTCCTGCTGGCTGAGGGGTTGGCCGGCTATAACCTGGACCTCGCGCTGGGCCACGTAGTTGCGAGTGTGTTCCAGGCCGGCGACCAGCACCCGCTTCACAAAAAATTGCTCGCCCTCGCGGATGGTGTAGGTAACATTCTCACGATCGGGCTGGCCTGGGGAAGGATTCGCGGTGATGTCGAGGGTAGCATTGGAAAATCCGTGATTGAAGTAGTAGTTGAGAATGGAAGCGCGATCGTTGGCGAGGTTTTGCTCCGAATAGGGCTGGCCCTGGGCAGTGCTGAGTTCGAGAAACGCTTTGGTGGGGACTTTCTGATTGCCTGCGATTTGAAAGGCGCCCACCCGGGTTTGCGGCCCTTCATCAATGTGGATGTGGACCGCCAGGTGATTTTGCGCACCGCGGTAGTTGTCATCTACTTTGGTCTGAATCCTGGCCTGGCGAAATCCGTTGGAAAGGTATAACGCCTGCAGGTTAGCCACGTCGTTTTTGAGCAATGCGCCGCTGTAGCGGCCGTGACTGAAGGAGCCGGAGGGCTGAATTTGCAGGCGCTGGCGGAGCATGGAGCGCGGGAAATATTTGTTTCCCGTGATTTCGATCAGTTCGAACTTGTGCACGGCGCCGGGCTCAATGTGGTAGATAACGCGGACAACGTCGGGCTCGGTCTGTTTCTGGAATTCCACGGTGGCGTCGAAGCGTCCGCGGCTCTGAAGATAGTCGAGGAGGTTGCGCTTGCCCTCGTTGAGAAGATCGTCATCGAGCGCGTTTTCTTCATAGACGGGGACCTCGCGCTTGAGAACGCCTCTGGCGATGGAAAATCCGGTGGCGTAGATAAGGACGACGGGGCCGGGCTCGATCAGATAGGTGTAATCCACGGCGTTCGATTCGGGGTGGTATTTTTGCTCGGCGATGGAAACCTGCGCAAGCACCCGATGTTGCTTTTGAAATTTTTTGCGCAGGCGCTGCAGCGAATTAGTGACGCGAGCGGCGGTGACTCGGTCGCCGGTGTGCATTCCAGAAATGTCTGTAAGTTCAATCTGCGAAAATGTGGATTGGCCTGAGGCTTTGACTTCGCCGATGTGGGCGGCCGCTCCGGGCGTGATGTGAAACAAAATGTTGACCTGCTGCGTCCGCGCATTGGAAGTGCTTTCGGCGGTGACGCGGGCGCGATAGTAGCCGTTCTCCTGCATGAGCTGGCGGACGTTCTGTAAGGCGCGGTCAAGCTTGTCGAGGGTATGAAGTTCGCCCAGTTGAAATTTGGAGGCGTTGACGATCTGGTTGTGATTAGGATGAGCGGGAGCGCCTTCGACTTCAACCGCGCCGATAAAAAAGTTGAGCGAGGTGGAGAAAGTAAGAATGACAGCCGAGCCTGAGGGGCTGACTTCGGCCTGGATATCACCAAAAAGTCCGGTGGCGTAGAGGATGCGGATGCTTTCGCGGACCTGATCGCGATCCAGCGGCTCTCCGGATTTTTGCGGGAGCATAGCCAAAAGGTGTGCGGGATCATTCACGCCGGGGAGGTCGATGGATTGGACGATGCGTCCGGCGTAGGCGGACATGGTGGCGAGAGCGGAAGGAGACTCGGCAGATTGCGGCGACTGAGAAGCGAACGCGGTCGCGCCGGCACGCGCGACCGGAGCGAGAAAAAGCGTGATCAGGATGAACAGTGACGCGCGACGTCTCAGCAAATAGTATCCTTGGCCCAATGTTTGTTCGATGAAGAGCGGTAGGCCTGTGTTGTCCGCCTGGGCGGACGAAGCAGCGCCGACACTTATAATAAAGGTTTTGCCGAGGAAAGCCGGTGACGCACTTGAGGCAGGCGGTAACGAAGGACCAATTCGAAGAGCGGTACTCGCGGCAGATTCTGTTTGGCGGCATTGGAGCGGAAGGCCAGCGACGGCTTGGGGCCGGAAGAGTTGCGATTGTGGGCTGCGGTGCGACCGGCTCGACCCTGGCGTCCCTGCTGGCGCGCGCAGGCGTGGGAGTGTTGCGGATCATCGACCGCGATTATGTGGAGGCGAGCAATCTGCAGCGGCAGTCGCTGTTCGAGGAGAGAGATGCAGCGGAATCCGTGCCCAAGGCGATCGCAGCGGCGCGCAAGATTGCGATGTTCAACTCGGCGATTGCGGTTGAGGCGCGAGTGGAAGATGTGGTTCCACAGAACGTTGAAGCTTTACTTGAGGGGATGGATTTAATCCTCGATGGAACCGACAACTTTGAAACGCGCTATCTGCTCAACGATTACGCATTGAAGCACGGCAGGCCGTGGATTTATGCGGCAGCAGTGGGCAGTTACGGCGTGACGTTGAATGTGCTGCCGGGCGAAACCGCCTGCCTGGCGTGCATTTTTCCGGACACGCCGCGCGGCATGGTGGAGACCTGCGAGACCGCTGGAATATTGAATTCGGCGGTAAACGTGGTCGCATCGATTGCGGCGACGGAGGCGATGAAGTTGCTCGTCGGTGGAGCGGCGGTGGAGCAATTGCGCAGGACGTTGTGGTCGTTTGATGTGTGGAGCAACCAGCACGCCGAGATTTCGGCGGCGACGCCCAGGGCGGGCTGCAGGGCGTGCTGCGAGCGGGACTTCATTCACCTGGCGGGCGAGGGGCGGCCGCATATTACGATGTGCGGCAGAAATTCGGTGCAGATCCACGAACGAGCTCGTCCCATCGATTTTGCCGCGATGCGACAGCGGTTGGAAATTCACGGCGTGGTCCGCCATAACGAGTTTGTGCTGAAGTTCTGGCACGAGCCGTATGAGATGACATTGTTTCCGGATGGGCGGGCGATTATTAAAGGAACCACCGACACCGGGCTGGCGCGCAGTTTGTATGCGCGGTTTGTGGGAAGTTAAGCGGGGTCGCTGGCCCACTCGAATATTCGCTTCCGCTTTTGTGTGACTCCAGTCTGCGCGGCTTCCTGTTTTTTCTCGCCGGTTTCTCCCGTATTGGATTCCCTTCCTCTAGTTTTCTTCAATGGCAATGGCCCAAGCAGGTGGTTACCGCGAGTGACTAACGCCTCATTACGATCTCGTAATTGTGCGGCTTTCGGCTTGGGCATACGCTGATGGCAGCCACCCGAATCGCGTCCCCTCGCGCAGAAGGCAGCCCAGCGATTCAATTTCGCAAGAAAATATCCCGATAGAAGTAGGTTAGGGCCGGGGGAGAAGCTTAGATGCGGTTCGCTGCATGGTGCGGAGTCACTCTACTGGCGCTGGTTTCGGCTGCCCATGGTGGCGAATTGCCGGAAGCGCCGAGCCATACGGCACGCGCTGGCCTGGAGGCAACACCGGTTAGCCCATCCACGGCTGTGAGTGCCCTCTCCGCGCAGCCCGCCAAGGCGGAAGCGCCGATCATCGATAAGAAATTTCTGAGTCTTGCCATTATCTCGACAGGCAGCACATTCGCAGATTCCTACACTACCTTGTTCGCCCGCGAGAACTGGTTGGGCGGCAAGCGGGGCGTGTGCAATATAGAGACAGAATCTCCGTACCTCTATGGGACGCATCCTACGGTCGGCCGGGCTTATGCGGTGGCGTCGATGAAGAGCGCCGGGGCGGCCTTCGCGGCCTACTACTTGCGCCGGCATCGCCTCAAACTGTGGAGTTTGCCGTTAGTGGCGAACTCGATTATGAGCCTGCAAGGTGTGGGGCAAAACCTGAAGAACTGCAATTGAAACGCGTGGCACCGTTGCGGCGAATCGCCTCTGCGGCAAATCCAAAAATTCACTGACTTTTCATGGCTTTAGGACGGTCTTTCCTTGAACCCCGACGATCAATTTTGCTATAACGGCGGGTCTCAATAAAAGGAGGGTCTGCCCTGTGACCACTCGCCGTGTCTTTTTCTTTACGTTGATTGCGAAGTTCGCCGGAAGTTTTCTGCTGCTCGGAGTTCTAACCCTGGCCGGTTTGCCGATTCCAGCGCTCGCGCAGCAAACCTTGGGATCATTGAACGGCACGCTTACCGATAGCAGCGGCGCCGTAGTGCAGGGCGTGAGAGTGAAAGCGCGCGCGGTGGCGACCAACCTGGAAGTAACGGCCATCAGCAAATCGGACGGATCGTTCAGCCTGAGTGATCTGCCGATCGGCAAGTATGCCGTCACGTTCAGCAAAGACGGCTTCCAGACCGCGTCGTACCCCAACATTATTGTGCAAGGCAGCCTGACCACAACCCTGAATACCCGGCTGAAGCCAGGAGCAGTGTCGTCGACGATCACCGTGGAAGCGACGCCGCTGCTGAATGAGACGGACACCACCAACGGTTACACGATGGGCGCACAGCAAATCGAATCCGTTCCTCTCGGCACAGGGAGCTTCACGCAGCTTGCCATCCAGGCGCCGGGCGTGAGCGCGGATTTTCTGTCGGGCTCCGGTTCGAATGAAGGACTCGGCAATCAGGGAATCGTGGCGAACGGACAGCGCGATACCAGCAATCTGTTCACCTTCAACGGAGTGAATGCGAACAATTTATTCAACGGAAATTCGACGAGTAATATTTCGGATAGCCGTTTCACCCTGAACACGGGAGAAATTTTTGGGGTGGGCGGGCAGGTGCAAACCAACAGCTCGGTATTTGACGCGATCGGCCAGGCGCTGCCAACGCCGCCGGTAGAGACGATTGAAGAGGTTCACGTCGCGACCTCGATGTATGACGCGTCGATGGGTTCGGCCAGCGGCGCTCATATCGAGACCACAACCAAGTCGGGGACGAATCATCTGCACGGCCAGGTGTACGAGTATTACCAGAGCAACGCCTTCGACGCGGCGCCGACTTTCCTGGCAGTAAATCCGTTCTTCACGGGCGCGCCTCCGCTGCATCGCAACGTGTTCGGCGGCACTCTCGGAGGTCCGATTAAAAAGGACAAACTCTTCTTCTTTGTTTCCTACCAGGGACAGCGAATCAGCGATGCGCTGAGTGGCGCATTCAACGGCGTTCCCACGCTTCCCGGCTTAACAGATACCAATCGCAGTGATGCGGGAACCGTGGCCAACCTGGTAAACACTGCCGACGGATGCCCCGGGTGCATTACCGCGACTCAAGTAGATCCGGTCGCTATGGCGATTCTCAATGCAAAGACATCGAGCGGCCAGTTCATCATTCCCTCGGCGAATGCGCCGAATCCGGAAAGTGGTACGCAGGCTTTTAATGCTTTCGTCAAAGGTCCGGCGAGCCAGTTCAACGCCACCCAGGTTAACGGCAATCTGGATTACAACTTTGGCGCCAAGGACCGCCTTGCCGGCAAGTATTACTACCAGAGCGATCCGACTACCATCCCATTTGCGGTGAGCCAGGTCCCGGGGTTCCCTCAGACCATGCATGCGGGAAGTCAGCTTTTCTCGCTGGATAACACTACGGTTCTCACTCCGAATTCGACTTGGGAAAACCGGTATGGTTATGTTCGCGAAGTGGCGAATGCCACTACGAGCCAGGCCCTGACACCGAACGCCGTAGGTCTGAATCTTCTGGGCAGTCCGTATTTTCCCGGCATCACAATCGCGAACGCGGATGCGGGCGCGACTCTCCTGGGAGGCGGAACAGTGCCGCTGTTCCACGGCAACCAGATGAGCATCGGGCCCTCGACGAACTTCGCCAACGCTGGAATCTTTCAGAACGAGCACGAAGGGCAATCGACATATCACTGGGTTCACGGACGCCAGTCGGTGTCATTCGGCGGCATCTTCGATTACATGCAGCTCAACGTTGAAAACCGCGAGAACCAGGTCGCCAACCTGAGCTTTAACAGTTTCGGGGACTTCCTCACCGGAACCATAGGGTCCGATCACAGCGGCGGGCTATTGCTCAACGGGGAGACCAACCGTCATTTCCGCTCGAAATCGGCCGGCCTTTTTGTTCAGGACAACATCAAGGCGCGGTCCAATCTCACGGTGAACCTGGGAGTGCGTTGGGATTGGGACGGACCGCTGAACGAAATCAACGGGCTGCTAACCAACTTCTATCCGTCAGATTACGCATATACCGGGACGTGCAACTCGCCGTCAGCCGCAGCGAATTGCGATACCTTCGCAACCCTTGCCAATGGCGAGCCGGGGATCGGACTCGTAGTGGCCGGGAACAACAAGGCCTATGGATTCAAAGGGGTCAGCGATTCAACGCTGACCGGCCGCCAATGGATGTTCGCGCCACGCCTTGGATTGGCTTGGAGCCCCACGCGCTTCAAGAACGTTGTGGTCCGCGCCGGTTTCGGCATATATGCGGACCGGGGAGAATACTTTACCGAACTTTCGGCCAGCGCGGGTCTCGGCATCAGCGGGCCGTTCAGCGTCACCACGCAACAGCCGTTTACAGTTCCCGTTGTAGCAACATGCAACACGGCCTCTGGCATGGGTTGCCTTACCGCTGGGCCTTTTGGCACGGCCCCGCTTCCACCACCTCCTAGCAATTTAGGCGGAGTAGCGAGCCTCATTTATAACCAGTCACAATTGAGCGGCTGCGCGGAGCCGGTTACTCCTACCTGCACGCCAACAGGCTTCGCGAATTCCGATTTCTTGTTCGGCGGGTACGATCCGACAAACAAACTGCCGTATTCGGAGAATTGGAGTTTGGATCTGCAGTGGCAACCCAAGAACAACCTGGTGCTGACGTTGGGTTACATCGGGAATCATGGCGTTCACCAACCGATACCAATTCCGTTCAACCAACCGGGCGTCGCAACACCGACCAATCCGATCAACGGGCAGATTTACAGCTACGGATTCCAGGCCGCCGATAGTACGTCGGCTGCGTGTAGCGGGAATAATTTCCCCTGCCCTCTCGCTACAGAGCAGGTACAAACCACGATCGGAGCATTTGCCTTCTCGGATGGAAACACCGCGCTTCGGACTCCTTACACTGGCTTTAATCCGAATGCGGATTTCTGGAAGGCCGAGGGCATCTCTACCTACAACGCTTTGCAATTCCAGCTCAACAAGAAGATGTCACACGGGCTGATGGTGAATGCTTCTTATACCTATTCACATTCGCTGGATGAAGGTAGCGGGCTGGGGTCTGGCCTGTTTTTCAACGGAAACAATCCCCTCGTTCCCCGAACCGCATATGCTTCGTCGGATTTCGATCGCACGCACGTGTTGACGGTAAGTTACGCGTATCAGTTCCCGACCAAGGCTTACGCATCGAAATTCGTCGACAAAGCGGTGAATGGCTGGGGGATTCAGGGAGTCACTGTGGCGCAGAGCGGTGAACCGTTCAGCGTGATCGATTTTTCGGGAACCGCGGGCAGCATTTACTTTAGCGCGGACGACTTCATCACGAATCCAATTCTGCCGCTGGCGGCCGGCGTTTCGCCGAAACAGGCCACGCAAGGCGGAACGGACGGTTACTTTACGTCCGGTGGATATCCCCCGGGCACGGTTCGGGTTCCCTATATCAACCCGAATGATTTCTCCATTCCATTTTTGCAGCCGGGGCAGAGTGGAGTGCCACCTTGCGGCCCAACCGTTGGCGGGGCACCTGTATGCGATACGAATGAGACCGGATACGGATCGAATGGACGCAACATCTTCCGCGCTCCGTTTCAAACTCGCTTCGATGTATCGGTTGTCAAAAACTTCAGATTTGGCGATCGCTATGCTCTGAAATTCCAGGCGGACGCATTCAACATCTTCAACCATCCGGATTTCGATGCGCCGAACGGCAACTTTGCATTGAACGGGTGCTTCAATCCTAATCCTTGTTTTCCCGATCCAACCCAGACCTTGACGCCATCCAACCCGAATCCACAGAACTACGGCGTAATTCGGCAAACCGTTGGGAGCAACCGTTTCATGCAACTGGCGATGCATTTGACGTTCTAGAGAAGCAACGACGGGAAGTGACATTAGCCTTTGGGGAGCGAATCGACGAAAAATGGTCAAGGATAAAAGAGGGCTGATCGGCTTTGTGCTGATCGCCCTCGTTCTTTTTCAGAGCGAGGGTTCGTTCGCGTGGGGCAATGAGGGGCACACCTATGTGAACCGGGTGGCGGCGCAGAAAATTCCGGAGGCCATGCCGAAGTTTTTGCGGCGGGCGGTTACGGAGATTGCTTATCTGGGGCCAGAGCCGGACCGGTGGCGCAATCCGGCGGAGTTTGCGCTGAAAAATGCGCAGGAGCCGGATCATTTTATCGATCTGGAGCGGGTGGCATGGCTCGATCCGCTGCCCCGCGGGCGCTACGAGTTTTACCGCAAGCTGTATGAGAAGCGGGCGGCGACCACGGATCATCCCGACGATTATTTGCCGGAGAAGGTTGGCTTACAGCCTTACATCACGATGGAGGTATACGGCCGGCTGAAGGCTGGGTTTCGCGAATACCGGCAGTTGAAGGCGGCGCATAAGCCGACCGCATCGGTGGAGCAGGCGATCATTTTTTATGCGGGCTGGCTCGGGCATTATGTGGCGGATGGATCGCAGCCGCTGCATACCAGCATCCTGTACAACGGTTGGGTGGGAGCGAATCCGAACGGATATACGACGGAGCACACAATCCACGCGCAGTTCGAAACGGCCTATGTGGCGGCGAATATTAAGGCGGCCGATTTTGCGGGGCTGGTGCAGGCTCCGGAGGTGCTGGACGATCCGTTTGCGCGATACGTCGCTTACTTGAAGCAATCGAACGGGCTGGTGGAGACTGTATACGAGCTAGAGAAGGCCGGAGGGTTTCGCGAGAAGGGATCTCCGGAGGCGTTCGAGTTTACGATTAAGCGGCTCGCGGCGGGATCGCAGATGCTGTTGAATTTGTGGTATACGGCCTGGGTGGAGAGTGCAAAACCGGCGCCGGAGCGAGTCACGGCTCCGAAGGAACCGTCGGCCTCAACGGGAAAATAAACTGGCTGCCCCCCAGGGATTCGAACCCCGATAGCCTGCTCCAGAGGCAGGTGTCCTAGCCGTTGAACGAGGGGGCAAGCGACTGATTATCCCTCGACTCATTATCCAACGAGCGCCACAGGCGGTCAACTAAACATTCGGTAGGCAAGACCCGTTCGATAACTTCGCGATAGACTTTATGCGAGGGATCGCAATGGCCACTACTCTGGAAAACACCGCTTCAACTTACGCTGAAATCGCGCGCCAGCCACTGGTTGCGGAGCAATGCGCGCTCGTCGTTGTCGACATTCAGGAAAAACTTTTGCCGCCGATTTTTCATAAGGAACAACTGGTGCGCAACGCGAAGCTGCTGATCCGTGCGGCGGGCGTGCTCAAGATTCCTGCGATTGCGACCACACAGTATGCGAAGGGACTTGGGAAAACCGTGGCGGAGGTCGCTGAATTACTGCCGGAAGCGGAAGCGATCGACAAGGATCAGTTCTCTTGTTTTGGCAGCGAAGCATTTTGCGGCCGGGTGAAGCGCCTGCCGGGCAATCGCAATACGTTGCTGCTGTGCGGTATGGAGAGCCACATCTGCGTGATGCAGACTGCGCTCGGGGCGCTGCGCGAGGGCTACATTGTGCATGTGGCTTCGGATGCCGTCGGCTCGCGAACGGAATGGAATTGGAGGGCAGGGCTCGAAAGAATGCGCGACGCGGGCGCGGTGATGTCGTCGACGGAGATGATGATTTATGAACTGATGCGATCGTCGTCTTCGGCGGCGTTCAAAGAGATGCTGCCCCATCTAAAGGGTTGAAATTCCCGGTTGTCCCTTGATCCCTACTATCTATATCGGTATCGCCGCCTCGACATCATTCTTCGCGCAGGTGCCGCCCGGTCAACCGGACAAACACATCTTCCAGACTGGCCTGCCGGGTGGTCAAGTGCTGGAGCGTGCTTCCCTGCTTGCCAATCGCATCCAGCAGGGCTGGAATGGTTAAATGCGGCTCCTTCACGCTCAGCGCTACCATGCCGTCATCTTCGCGCACCAATTCCACGCTGGGCAGCGTTCGCCACGAGTCGAGCCTGGCACCATCGGAATTGCCGTTGGTGTTTACTTCATCCACCGCGTCAACCGCAAATTCCACAACATGATCCCCACCCAGCCGCTCAATCAAATCCGCCGGAGAGCCCTCCGCAATAATCTGGCCGTGATCCACAATCGCCAGGCGGTCGCACAATCGCTCGGCTTCATCCATATAGTGCGTGGTCAGCAGGACGGTGCCGCCGGCGCGTTGAAACTCACGAATGATATCCCAAAGCTGGCGCCGGCTTTGAGGATCGAGCCCGGTCGTCGGCTCATCGAGAAAAAGAATTTTTGGATTGCACACCAGCGCCGTCGCCACGGCCAGCCGCTGTCTTTGCCCTCCAGAAAGCTTGCCCACCCAGGAATCGGCTTTCTCAGTGAGTTGCAACTGCTCCAATACTTCGTCGGTCGATCGCGGTTCGCGATAAAAGCTGGCGAATAAATCGACCGTTTCACGCACCGTGAGTTTTTCCGAGAGGCGCGTCTCTTGCAGCGAAATGCCCAGCCACTCGCGCATTTCGCGCGCGTCTTCGCGCCAGGAGTGGCCGAGGATCGAAACTTCACCCGACGTCGGTTCGAGCAATCCCTCAAGAATCTCAATGGTGGTTGTTTTGCCCGCGCCGTTTGGGCCGAGAAGTCCGAAGCATTCCCCGGCATGAATTTCAAGGCTCAAACCACGCACCGCCTCGACCTTGCCGTCATAAGTCTTGCGCAGGTCGCGGCATTGGATGGCTACCGGCATTGCAGTCGATTCTATCGGACGAGGCGGGCTTGGGTGTCTGGAATTTGCCAGCTTCATCCTGGATTGTGCGACCGACGGCCACGCCTACGCACGTTAGGCGTAACACTACGTTATTTCTTCCCGCGGTACAGTCCGGCGATGCCAAAAGTGTAGGGAGTCCAACTGGCTTCGCGAAATCCGGCCTGACGCATGCGGGCCAGCATTTCTTGCGGCTCAGGAAAACGTTCGACCGAGTTCGGCAAATACGTGTAGGGGCCGCTGACACCGGAGATCATGGTGCCAACGCGCGGCAACACCTGCTTGAAGTAGATGCGGTACAGCCTGCCCATCATGCCCTTCGGTTCACTGAAGTCGAGGATGCCGCACTCCCCTCCGGGCTTTAAGACGCGAACGATTTCGCGCAAGCCGACATCGTAGTCGGCAAGATTGCGGAAGCCGAAGGCCGATGTAACCAGGTCGAAATGCTCGTCGGGAAATGGAAGGTTCAGTGCATCGGCTTCGATCCAGCGCGGAGTGGACGACTTCGCACGATCCGGGCCTTTGTCGCGAGATTTCGCATGCGCACGCTGCAACATCGCGTGCGAAAAATCGGCGCCGAGAATTTGCTGACTGTAGCCGCGAGATTGCCTGCGCAACGCGAACGTCATATCGCCGGTGCCGCAGCACAGATCGAGGATGCGGGCATCCGGCTGGGCGAGAATTTCCAGAAAGCTGCGCGCCGTTCGCCGCCACCACAGGCGATCGATGTTAAACGAAAGCACATGATTCAGCAGATCGTAGCGCGGAGCAATTGAGGTAAACATCTCGCGGACGGCGCGGGCAGCGGAACTGGCGTCGGTCGCGCCTTCCGGAGCGGCGCCGATTACGAGTTTGGGATTGATTGCCAATTTTCGATTGCGAACTGCCGATTGATTTGCGCGGAACTCTGTCGAACGATTCTCAATCGGCAATTGGAAGTTGAAAATCGAAGATGGAACCCTAGTTGTTCGCTATCCGCCGCGAGAGATCCGCCGCAACTCTTCCACGGCCGATAGCACGACATTGTCCGGCACGTCGGCGGCGATTTCGACTTTTCCAATTTCGCGCGGCAGCACAAAGTGGACCACGCCGCTTTGAGTCTTTTTATCCGCTTGCAAACGCGCCAGAATCTTGCGCGGGCTTACTTTCAATTCAGGCAAACGGCCAAGGCTAAGCACGGCATCGGCGATGCGGCCCGCGGTAACGCTGTCGGTGCGGCCGACGGTGAGTGCAATATTCGTAGCGGCGATAATACCCCACGCCACGGCTTCGCCATGGAGCAGGCCGCGATATCCGGTTTCCGCCTCCAGTGCGTGACCGATCGTGTGCCCCAAATTCAAAACACGGCGCAGACCGCCTTCGTGCTCATCCGCCGAGACCACCTCCGCCTTCAACTTCACCGATTGCGCGATCACGCCTTCCAGTTCCACCGGATCTCGCTTTAAAATCTGCGCGCGTTTTTGTTCGAATCGCAAAAACAAATCGAGATCGCCAATGATGCCGCATTTCAGCGCCTCGTACAGGCCAGCGCGAAATTGGCGATCGGGCAAAGTGCCAAGGAGCTCAGGATCAATCAGCACCACCCGCGGGTGGTGGAAGGTTCCGAGCAGGTTCTTCCCCGCCCCGAGGTTCACTCCGGTTTTGCCGCCTACAGACGAATCTACCTGCGCCAGGACCGTCGTTGGAATTTGCACCAGGTCGATGCCCCGCATGTAGAGCGAGGCCAGCAACCCGGTCACATCGCCGGTAACGCCGCCGCCAAGTGCGATGAGGACGGCTTTACGGTCCGCACCCAGGCGAGAGAGGCGCTCCGCCATGGTTTCAATCGTCTTTAGTTTCTTGGCGGGCTCGCCGTCGGGCATTTGAAGCACTTGCGGCTTAAATCCTGCCGAAGTCAGCGAACGCATCAACTTTGCACCCCAGCGGCGCCGAACCGGAGGAACCGTCACTACAAATAGTTTGCTTGCCTGGGGCAACAATTCAGCCAGGAGCGCACCGGAGCGGGCGAGCAGCCCGTTTTCGATGCGGGCCTGGTAGGGCCGGGGAGGGACATGGATGGTGACCTGCGCCATGGGAATTCCATAATAGCGTATCGACGCCACGCCGTTGATCGAATCGACTATGAAAGTGGTACCATTTTGCCTCTATGAAGGGTCTTCCAGCCGAGACCGATTTCGTAGTCGTTGGCGCGGGAGTCGCGGGCCTGCGAGCCGCGATCGAACTCGCGTCCGCCGGGCGCGTGCTGCTGCTGGCCAAAAATAGCGCGCGTCCATCAAGTCCGGACTCCAGCCTGCTCAGCGACGAAGAAGAAGTCATCCTTCATTTGCAGGACACTTTGATCACGGGAGACGGACTCTGCGTTCCAGAGGCGGTAAAAATCCTCGAACTGGAAGCAGTCGAGCGCATCGAAGAACTCATCGGCTGGGGACGGCGCCTCGAGAAAAACAAAACTAATCTGATCTTTGAGAGCGAAGCGCGTTACAAACACAGTCATGTTCTGCGTGCCCCCGGCGGATCGGCAGCCGGCGAAGTTTTGCGGGTGCTCAACGCCAAGGCTCGGGCCTCCAAGAACATTACGGTGTGCGAGTCCGGGTTTTGTACCGATCTTCTGACCGACAGCGGACGCGTAGTGGGAGTTTCTCTGCGTAGCGAAAAAGGATTGCCCGCACACGTTACTTGTTCGGCTGTGATGGTGGCCACCGGAGGACTGGGCCAAGTCTTCCGCAACACGACCAACTCCGAATCGGCAACTGCCGATGGTGTGGCGATGGCGTTTCAAGCCGGAGCTGAGATCGGCGACATGGAGTTTATCCAGTTTTATCCCACAGCCCTCTACATGAAAAAGGCCCCTCGATTTTTACTGGCAGAAGGGCTGCGCAGTGAAGGCGGCTATTTGCGAAACATTGAGATGGATCGATTCATGGGCAAGTACCATCCCCGCGCCGAAATGGCGCCCGCAGATGTGGTGGCACGAGCCATCATGCACGAAATGGAGGTAAGCGGCGCCCGCGATCCGTTTGTGTACCTCGATCTCACGCACTTGAATGCGGCGAAGGTGCAAAAGCGATTCCCGCGGATTTACGCGACCTGCATGAAGCACAACATCGACATTACCGAGGACGTGATTCCGATCCGCCCGGCCGCGCACAGCGCCATCGGAGGAGTGCGCACCAATCTGGATGGCAAAACCAGCCTCGACGGGCTTTATGCCGCGGGCGAAGTGGCCTCGAGCGGAGTGCACGGCGCAAACCGTTTCCCCAGCAATTCCCTGCTGGAAGCTCTGGTATTCGGGGCGCGAGCCGGCAAGGCGATGCGGGAAGAATTGAAAATGCTGCGGCGGTCGGCGGCTCACGAGAAAAAAGCGGCATCACAAAACGGCCCGGTGGATGCGGGTGTTGAACAGCTGATCGAACAGATTCAGGATGCGATGTGGAAAGGCGCGGGCATTGTGCGCACCCGCGCAGGCATGGAAGAGGCGATCAAAGTGTTGGAGGGGTGGGCGGCGAGGGTGGCGCATCCGCGCACGCGACGATCGCAGGAGGCGGCAAACCTGTATCTGGCGGCAACGCTTGTGGCGCGGTCAGCCCTCGCTCGGGAAGAAAGCCGGGGCGCGCATTACCGCACAGACTATCCTGCGCCGGATGACAAGAACTTTTTGAAGCATTCCGTAGTCACGAAAGGTACCGTGCGCTTCGTCTAGTTCATCAAGATTTACTTCTTGCCGGATACAACACTGAAGCAACCATTGAAACTCCCAGTGCTCCCGCAACCACGCCCAGCGTCGCCAGAGTTGAAACTCGAAGGTAGTTCGAGGCGATCATCTTCAGTCCCACCAGAACAAGCACCAACGCCAGCCCGGCATGAAGAAAGCGAAAAACCCTCATCAAGCGGGAGACGGCAAAGTACAAGGACCGCAGCCCAAGAATGGCAAATACGTTCGAGGTGTAAACAATAAATGCATTGAGCGTGATCGAGAGGATCGCGGGGATGGAGTCGGCGGCAAAGAGGATATCGGTGGTTTCGATCACTGCAAGCACCAGCAATAACGGCGTGGCATAGAGTCCAGGATTTCCCTTCCAACCGCGGACAAAAAAATGTCCTCCCTGAAAATCGTCTGTGATCGGAAACAGCCGGCGTAGAGCCTTGACCGCCGGATTTTTTGCGGGATCGACCTGGTGCTCGCCCGAGAATCCAAGCCGGATGCCGCTGTAAATGAGCAGGGCCCCCAGGATGTAGACAATCCAGTGAAAGCGCTGAATCAGGCCGACACCGGTAAGAATGAAGAACCCGCGCATCACCAATGCGCCGAGAATTCCCCAAAACAGCACGCTGCGCTGGTATCGCTCAGGCACAGCGAAATAGCGGAAGATCACCAGAAAGAGAAAAAGATTATCGACGCTAAGCGAGAGTTCGAGGACGTATCCGGTAACGAACTCAAGCGCAACCTGCCGCCCCTGCCAGAAGAACATGAGAATGGCGAAGGCCGCCGCGAGGACGATCCATAGGGCGCTCCAGGCAAGAGCCTCGCGCGAGCGCACGACGCGGCCGCTGCGATGGAAGACGAACAAATCCAGCAGCAGCATGCCCAGCGCGAAAAGGTTGAAGAGAACCCAGAAATAGAGCAAATGAAATTGCCGATTGTCGATTGCCAATTGCCAATTGAAAGACCCGAGATCCATCGGCAACATGCAATCGGAAGTTGAAAATTCCGCTATTTCTGCCGGCCCAATCTTCCGCTCTGCCACTCATCCCATAGACCGGAAGATTTCAACATCTCTTCGCTGTGGGTCTCGCGGAGCGATTGCCCGATCTGCGCGCGGGTGTAGCGCGGGCCGATTTTCTGCGGCAGATTTGCAAGTTCAAAGCTGAACGCGGCGGCTTCGGCGACGTGATTTTTTAACAAAGCGAAATCGACTTTATCGAATGTGTCCGAGACGGCGTGATAATTTTCCAGGTAGTTCGCTTCTTCCTGATCGGCGACAAAGGTTGGAACGCCCTCCAGCATGAAGTCGAAGTGGTCGGTGCCCCACTCCATGTCAGTTTTCATTTCGGTTACGCCGAACTGCTGCAGCGGAGCGATGAGGCGCTTCGCGGGCGCAATCACGTCGCTGTGGCCGCCGTCGGAGAAGCCGGTGGTCTTGCCGATGCCGGAATCGTAGATGATGACTCCCGCTGCGTTGTCGAGTTCGGAACGGTGTGCAACCGCATAGGCGCGCGAGCCGAGCAGGCCTTCCTCTTCGCCGGAAAAAAGAATAAAGCGCATGGAGCGACGGGGTTTCAATCCGGAGGCTTTGATCGCCCGCAGCGCATCGACGACCAACGCCGCATTGCAGCCATTGTCGAGCGCTCCAGTGCCTAGCTCCCACGAATCGAGGTGCGCGCCAAGAATCACAAACTCGTCGGGTTTTTCGCTACCTTTGACTTCCGCAATTACGTTGGCGGTTTTTATCGCTCCGCCGATTTGGTTGGGAATGCTCAGATCGGCCCACACCGGATGCCCGGACGCAAGCAGGCGGCCAATGCGTTCGCCATCTTCGCGCGCTACCAGAACCTGCGGCAGACGGTCGATCTCGCCTTGCACCGTGTTCGTGTGCCGATACAAGATGTCATGCTCGCGGGTTGCGATGAAGGCGACGGCCTTGGCTTTTCCGTTTACCGCCGCTGCAACCACCGGCGGGGCGATTGCATACTCGGCAAAAAGATCGTCCCAGGTTTTGAGCACGATGGAGTGGACGAGGACGATCTTGCCGGAAATATCGCCGGCCTTCGCGAAATCGGCGACTGTGCCTTTGCCAACATCGATGACCGGCACGTGCTTCACGGGAGCCAGCGCGGGCGCCCATGCGATGGAAACGCAGCGCACGCGAAACTCGACTTTCGGAATCTGCGAGAGCTTGGGGTCGAGTGCGGTGCCGGTGGCGCTCACCGTCATTTCGGTTGCGCCTTCCGCCCATGAATTTGGAATCGTGAATTCCTCGATGTGAACGCTGTCGGCTCCCGCAGCTTTGAATGCCTGAACGCCCCAGTCGATGGCACGCTGCATGGCGGGAGTGCCGGGAACGCGGCCGCCCACTTCGTCAGTGAGGCGGCGCAGATTGCTCTCGATTGGGGAAGGTTCCAGCGCGGCTTTGATAATGCGATCTGCGTTGGAGGTTTCGTCGGCCGGAGCGGCCGCCAGACAAATGGCGGAAAGAAACAAACACAGGCCCAGGAGTTTTAGCTTTGGCATGTCGGGGGAATTAGAAATGAAATTTGGGAAAAGAGCAAAAAGATTAACCACAAAGGGCACGAAGGTTCACTAAGTAAAGATTCGATTAGTGATGGGCTATTTTGGCGGCAACGGGCTCATCTTGTCGAGGATACGAATCGTTTCCAGCATGGTGTCGCCGACGATTTCAAGGCTCTTGGGGCTGAGTTTATCCACGGTGTCTTGTGTGGTGTGCCAGAAAACGTCGTTGTAGCCGTAGTTGAAGTCGATGAAGTCCGCGCACGGCACGCCGCGCTTTACGAATGGAACATGATCGTCCGTCACCTCCATCGTTCGGCCGAAGAAATGCGACTGATAGCCCAGTCGCGTCGCAGCCTCATACACAACATCTTCGAGCCAGGGAGTTGAATTCGTATCTCGCTCGATGTTCAGATCGGAGTCGCCAACCATATCTGCCAGTAGCAGCGCCTTTATCTTTTTCAGCGTGCCGTCGGCCTCCCATTTCTGGGCAAGGTGGCTGATTCCGTAGAGACTATCTTTCTCGAATGGCATTTCTGTGTCTGGCTTGATCGCCTCTTCGGCGTCGTCCCAAACCAGCCAGATGCTGTAGCCGTCGCGCTTTTTGCTGCGCAGTTGATTGGCGAACTCCAGCAGCAGCGCGCTCGATGAGCCGCCATCGTTCGCCCCGATGAACGACGTATTGCGCAGCGGATAATTCGTATCGTAATGGCTGGCGATGACGATGATCCCGTCTTTCGCGCCAGGAAACTTCGCGATGATGTTGCGGACGGGAAATTTGCCTTCGGGCGTATCCGCCGTGAACGAATCCTGCTCGACATCATCGCCTTTGAGATGGGCAAGGATGTACTCCTCCACTTTTTTATGATTGGCGCTGCCGAGGGGCCGCGGACCGAAGGCGACGATATCTTTTATGTACTGGAAGGCGCGGGCGGAATCGATTGCCGGCAGCGGCTCAGTGTCGGCGGGAAAGGAAAGCTTAATCGCAGAAGATTCCGCGGAAGCTGCCGCCACGGGCGCAGGGGTTTGCGGCGAAGCGACGTCTTTGTCGCAGGCGCACGAGAGAACGCTGAACGCGAGGGAAAACAGCAAGGTTGCGCGCAGAGCTGGCTTTGTCAATTCAGTGCCTCGATATCAATCCATCTATCCGATAAAACATCTTCCGCGGGGGGCTCTAGCACACGTTATGAGTTTTGCCGCCGCACGCAAACACCAAGGTCTCTCGCTTCGCTCGGGATGACACTTCGTAGAATTGCGGATCACGACGCCTTCTTCTCTTCCCGCGCGCGCCGTTGTTTAGGATGCACAAAATACGCAATGCCAATGCTGATGCCGTACAACCCGACCATGGGCGCGGCAAAGATGCACATGCTCAAGATGTCAGGAGTCGGCGTGACGATGGCGGCAATAATAAAGATGACGAGGATGGCATAGCGAAAATTCTTGAACATGAAGCCGGCGGTGATGATGCCCATCAACGCCAGAAAGAAAATGAGAATCGGCATCTCGAAAATTAATCCCATGCCGAGAATAATGCTGAGGAACAGCGAAGTGTATTCGCTGATCGTGATCATGGGCTGAAACTGCCTGCCGAAGTGCACCAGAAAACCCAGCGCCTGCGGGTAGACAACTTTGTAGCCGAAATATCCTCCAGCCATGAACAGAGCGATGGTTGAGACCATGAACGGCACGACGTAGCGCTTTTCGTTACGATAAAGTCCGGGCGAGATGAACATCCAGACCTGGTACAGAACGAACGGCGAGGTCACGAACAGGCCGGCCAACGCTGCAATCTTCAGGTAGAGATTGAAAGGCTCGGTAGGATTGAGGTAGACCAGTTTTTCCGACAGGCCGTTGGCGCGCAGCACGTCGACAATCGGCCGCTGCATGATGTTGTAAATCCACTCCACCTTCCACCAGCAGGCGAAGAATCCCACGGCTACGGCGGCGATCGAGTAGACCAGGCGTCGGCGCAACTCCTCAAGGTGGTCGAGAAAGCCCATGGTGGGCATGGCGTCGTTGTTTTGTTCCCCGCCGAAGCGGCTTGCGATATCAGACATGCGACGCCTGCGATGCCGTATCGCCGGCTTCGGGTAGAGTCTCCTCCGATGGAGTCGGGCTTGTCACGGTCGTAGCGGATATCACAGGGGCGGCGGGGTCGGAGGATGGAGCGGCTAACGTGGCCATGGCCTCGGGCTGGGGTGGGATCGATTCGGGCACACCGGGATTTAATCCCGTGCTAGCCACCGCTCCGAGCGGCGGTGCAACTGGCGGCGGACTTTGATTCTTGACTTCGAGATGAGCGATTTCGGTTTCGATCTGCGACTTAAACTCGTTCGAGGCGCGGCGCAGCTCGTTTAAAAGTTTGCCGGCCTGGCGCGCCATCTCCGGCAACTTCTTCGGCCCGAAAAGAATGAGGGCCAGAAAGAAGAGGAAGATGGTGTCGGAAAAACTCATGGCCACATCATAATGCCGCAGAGCGCAAGGGGCAACGCGGAGGCGAGCACGTGACTGCTCCCAGATTCGATCCAGCAGCCCGAGCCGCTACTCCCTTGCCCAATGCGCTTGAGAATAGACGCCACCTGAGTTGTGGACTCAGGCGGCTTGATCGGCAGTTCGCCCCGGGCATGTTGCCTCAGTGGTGCGAGACACACGCACTCGATCCCGTGGTCATGTCGGTCTCGATAGCGGCTGTCCCGTTCCCCGAGTAGTTCGACGGCGGAGTTCCGCCGTAAACGCCCTCGCTGCCAACGCATCCCGTGACTCCATTGATCGTCAATCCTTGGGTTTGGGATGAACTTGTGAAGTTCTGGAAGAACAGTTGCGCCTCCGGGGAGGAGTTATTCATCACGCCGTCGTTTAGACCGTCCTGGCTCTGCACGCTTGAGCACAGCCACGACGTGATGTTTGTATTTGGATAGTTGAAGGTGCCAACGGTTCCATCTACGATGCTCATCGCCTTCCATGCCGCGTTGGCTGCCGACGAAGTGTTGCCGCCTGCCCTTTGGCAGGTTCCACTGTCGCCGCTGCTGTCCCCAGTCCAGCCGTAACGCCGCCGACTGACGGGCAGCTTATGGTTCTGTGCATGCAGGTCACTCCGCTTTGCCAACCGCCGCTGGTGGGGCACTGCGGCGGCACGGAGTCGGTGTTTACGCTGCAGGTCGGCCCCCACCTTGAGCCAGAGCTGCAACAGCCAATGCAAACATCACAAACAGCAATTTCGCTTGTGTAGGCACCTTCTTCATCGTCGTTTTCCTCTCGAAATACTCCGAGCCCTCGGTCTCGTGTGCAAGGAATGTACTCGCCCCTCGGCGACTGCTCGTGGGGAAATTGGTTTTGTTACGAAAGCCGAACAATGCGAAATAGAGCTAGAAGACTGAACTGTTTGGTGGTAAATTGTGGTGGCTGTCCCCCCGCCACGCAGAGCCATCAGGAGTCCAAGTGTTTCCAACTCTCCGAAATCCGTCAATCATGGCGGTTATTCTTGGCTGCGCGCTCGGTTCTGCGACCCCTTCCGTTGCGCAGTTCGAAACACGCGCGAACTTTATGGTTCAGCAAGAGCCAAACTCCATCGCCGTCGGGGATTTCAACCACGACGGCAAGTTAGACCTCGCGGTCGCCTCCTCTTGCTGTCCCAGCGGCGGTGTTTCGATTCTGCTCGGAAGGGGCGACGGAACGTTCCTCCCTGCGGTGGATTACCCTGCCGGCGCTTCGCCCATTTCCATTGCTGCGGCCGATTTTAACCATGACGGCAATCTGGACCTTGCGGTGGCATCGCAGAGCGGGTATATCGGCGTTCTCCTAGGAAACGGCGACGGGACGTTCCAGCGGGCGATGCAGAGCCCTCCGGTGCAAACGTTTGAACAGTTTGTCACAGTCGGCGACTTCAACGGAGATGGAAAGCCGGATCTGCTGGCCCTTTCGCTGAACAACCCGTGCAAGTGCATCAGCGTCCTGCTGGGCAACGGAGATGGAACGTTTCAGGATGCCGTAATCACGCAGCCATCCTTTCCTGTCCAAACTCTCGGTGTGGGCGACTTCAATCACGACGGCAAATTGGATTTAGCCACGGCTGGAACCTTCGGCGCTTCGAGTTCGGTGAACATACTTCTAGGCAATGGGAATGGGACGTTCAAGGATGGGGCCAGCTACCCCGGCGAGACTTCGCCTCAAGCGATTGCGGTCGGGGATTTTAGCGGCGACCACAATCTGGACTTGGCCGTTTCGAATCTTGAAGGCGTAGGAATCAGCGTAATGCTGGGCAACGGAGACGGCACCTTCCAGAAGGCGGTCGACTACCCCGTGGAATTTCCCGTCTACGTCACGGCGGCGGACTTGAATGGGGACGGCAAGCTGGACCTGATTGTGGTGAAGAGCCTGCTGGTTTCGACCGGGATCACAATTTTCATGGGCAACGGCGACGGCACCTTCCAGCCGGGCACGTTCTATCCTGTGGGAAGAGACGGCGAGTACGTGGGCGTTGGGGATTTCAACGGCGATGGGGAGCCGGACTTGGCATTAGCCGATAATCGTTTCGACTACGTGTTCGTGCTGCTGAATACCGGCGTCGCCAGCTTCTCGCCCACCGACCCGCTGCTGTTTCCATCGCAGTTCGTGGGCACGATGAGCGCCACGCAGAAAGTAGTTCTCACTAACTCGGGCACGGCGGAGTTGTCGATCTCTTCCATGGCTGCCAGCGGGCCGTTTCAAGTGAACAGCGACTGTGGGGGCGCGGTGACCGCTGGACCCAGTTGCGACATTGGAGTCACGTTCAAGCCGCAGACGACGGGTCGCGCCGCCGGATTAGTCACAATCATCGACAGCGCATCGAGCAAGCCGCAGGTGATCGAGGTCTTTGGCGTGGGAACCGAGCTTGAAATCGCGCCGCAATCGCTGACATTCCCGGCGCAGAAAGTGGGCACAACCAGTCCGCCGATGGCGTTGAAGATGACGAACCATGGCACCGCGGCGGTTTCGTTTAATGACATTCGAGTTGAGGGCAATAACTCAAGCAGCTTTAGCCAGCGCAACGATTGCGGCAAGGGACTGTCTTCCGGAGAGAGTTGTACGATCACGGTGCGATTCACACCGAATAAGACTGGCCCGCGCCATGCCGCGCTCTTTGTCAACGCCACAGACAGCAGTAGCCCGGCATCGGTGCCGTTGAGTGGAACCGGGAACTGAAGGAGATTAGTGCGCTCGGCTCATGTCCCGTACCGAGAATTTCAGCGGCAAGAACCTAACAACTTCCGATTGCATCTCAATATAAGGACTTTCCACGGTGGTTACCAACGGTAACCATTCCGGTCCGGGGCAGTCTAACGCAGTGATATACTGCTTATATTCAGCGCGGTAGCCGGGGTAGTCCGATAACCCTCAACCGAAGGAATCAAAAGATGGCACGCAGTTCTCGGCGCTCACTCTTCCTGGTCGTTTTTTTTCTTCTGGCCTGCGGTTTCCTGGGCATTTTGTTTGCCCAGAAAACGGGACAGCCGGCGTCGCTCTCGAGCGATAACGACGTCAATTCCAGCCTTAAGCAGTTCACCGACGTCTATTCGGTGATCGAGGAGAACTACGCCGAGCCGGTCAATCCGGATAAAGCCATCTATAACGGCGCGATTCCGGGCATGCTGCACTCGCTCGATCCGCACTCGAATTTCTTCGATCCTAAATCCTATGCCCTGATGCGCGAAGACCAGCGCGGCAAGTATTACGGCGTGGGCATGACGGTGGGGCCGCGCAACAACAAAGTTATCGTCATCTTCCCTTTCACGGGAACGCCCGCTTATAAGGCGGGCATTCATCCCGGCGACGTAATTATCGCGGTCGATGGCAAGTCTACGGAAAACATGAGCACCGGCGACGTTGCCGACCTGCTCAAAGGCCCCAAAGGAACGACGGTTCACATCAGCATCTCGCGCGAAGGCGTCGAGAAGCCGATGGAGTTCACCCTGATTCGCGATGAAATTCCCCGCTACAGCGTAGACGTTCACTTCTTGATCCGTCCCGGAATCGGCTACCTGCATGTGACCGGATTCAACGAGACCACCGAAGAAGAAGTTTCGAAAGCGCTGGATGAGTTCGGCGACCTGAAGGGACTAATTCTCGATCTGCGAGGAAACCCCGGCGGCCTGTTGAGCGAGGGCGTTGGCGTAGCGGATAAGTTCCTGAAGAAGGGCCAAGTCATCGTTTCGCATCACGGGCGCGCTTCGGCCGAGAAGCGTTACGTTGCGCAGCATGGCAACGGAGGCAGAGATTATCCGCTGGTGGTGCTGGTCAATCGGCTGACTGCATCGGCTGCTGAGATTGTTTCCGGAGCAATTCAGGATCACGACCGCGGCCTGATTGTTGGCGAGGTCACGTTCGGTAAAGGTCTGGTGCAGACGGTATACCCGCTCTCTGAAAATACCGGCCTGGCCCTAACTACGGCGCACTACTACACGCCCAGCGGACGCCTGATTCAGCGCGATTACAGCAACATTTCGCTCTACGATTACTATTACAACCGCGAGGCCGAATCGGGCAGCAACGCTAACCGCGAAGTAAAGCTCACCGATAGCGGCCGCACCGTATACGGCGGCGGAGGAATCACTCCCGACGTTGTGATTCCGCCCGTGAAGAGCAATCACTTTCAGGACACGCTCTTGCAGCACTATGCGTTCTTCAACTTCGCCAAGCGCTACGTAGTAAATCATCATCCGACGAAAAGCTTTGAAGTTGACGACGCGACCATGCAGGAATTTCGCAAGTCGCTCGACGAAGCCAACATTCCTTACACGCAAGCCGATCTCGTCGATAACAACGACTGGATCAAGTCCAACATCAAGGCTGAAATTTTCGTCGATGCATTCGGCCAGGATGAAGGCATGAAGGTGCGCGCGGAATCGGATCCGGAAGTCATCAAGGGACTGGAGCTTCTGCCCCAGGCCAAAGCGCTCGCTGAAAACGCCAAGCGCATCGTGGCGGAACACAACAGCCCGGCACCGTTCAACAAGTAGAAGAAGAAGATTTTCTTCGAAGGCCCGGATGCGTCCGGGCCTTTCGTCTTACAGATCGATCTACGCGCTCGTGCTTTTGGTTCTCTTAGCGGCCTTCGCGAGTCCTTTGCGAACTTCGCGGTCAAAAGCTTGAAAGCGGGCAGCTTACAAACGCCCGCCTCGGCAATTGACTTCACTATCCGCCTATGTGAAAATCCGCGGAAGATGGTGGGTGCAGTAGCTTCACAAGAAAGCATGGACCGATATGATCCAGAAAAAACCGAGGGTCATTTGAAGAGGACCGTTTGAGCCTGATCGTGCTGCTTCCGGCGCTCGCATTGGCGTTGGTTGCCGGATGGACCGATTGGCGCAGCCGTCGCATCCCAAACTGGCTTACGGTGCCGGGCCTTGTGGTTGGAATTCTCCTGAACCTGCTGGCCAGCGGATGGCCGGGGGTTAAGGCTTCCCTGCTGGGAGCGGGCCTGGGATTGCTGGTGTTGTTTCCGTTCGTGATGTTGCGCAGCCTGGGGGCGGGCGATTGGAAGCTGGCTGGCGCTTTAGGTGCGTTTGTTGGCCCGGATGCGATGCTTACATTGCTCATGGGCTCGATTTTTATGGCGGGGGCGATGGCCCTGGCGCTGGTAATTTATAAGCGGCGATTCAAGCAAACCGTGCGTAATATCGGAAGCATGCTGGCCTCGCTGCTCACATTTCGTATGCCGAGCGCGGAAGTTTCGCTGGATAATCCCGAGTCGCTCAAGGTTCCCTATGGGGTCGCGTTGGCTTTGACCACGGTGATTTTCGGCATCGTAAGGCTTTGGGGGAAATAATTCATGCGCCGCTTAAGACTGAAAGCCTTGCGGAGTCTCGCGCGGAGTTTGCGTGCGGACTCCCGCGGTGACGAGGTCATGGAAGCAGCCCTCGTTCTGCCCTTGCTGTTCGTGTTCCTGATGGCGGTTTTCTGGTTCGGCCAAGCCTTCCGGATGTATGGCGCGGTCACGCAGGCTGCGCGGCAAGGAGCGCGCGCGGCTGTGGCGCCAGCCTGCACGACCTGCGCCGCAATGTCACAGAATGCGGCTGCCCTGAACGCCGGGACCGCGGTGACCAACGTGCTTTCCGCGGCCCACCTTGATCCGAACCAGGTGCAGGCTCCATCGCCGGTTCCTACCTTCCAGGCTTGCGGAGGCGGCCTGCCGGTCAACACGTGCTTTTCCGCCACCCCAGCCAGTAATGTTTGCGTCCAGTTTGGTGTGCAGTTATCGAGCACGGCTCAGAGCGGTGCTGGCGAATGTGGCACCTCGGTCTCATTCGGTTATAAGTATGGTCTCAGCTTCAGCCTGCCCTGCTGGCCGGATCCCTGTACACCGATGAATTTGAGCAACCTCAGTGTGCCGGCACAGGCGCAGATGCGAGTGGAAACGCAGTGAAGCGCCTGATCATGCCTCCGCTTCGGCTGGCCCGCCGGCTATGGCTTGGATGCCGGGAGGATCGCGCCGCCCAGATCGTAGAATTCGCAGTCTCGGTGCCTCTGCTGGTGCTGTTCGTCATCGGTATTTTTGATTTCAGCAGCGCGCTTACGCTCAAGCAAAAGCTGGCCAATGCCGCGCGCGAAGGCGCTCGCGTCGCGGCCGCCGACCCGGCCACCGATCTAAACACGTCGTTCCCGGTTTCCATTGCCGACGCATTCAATGTGGTGGATGGCTACCTGAAATCCGAGAACATAAGCGACTGCGGCATCATTCACCCCACGTCCTCCGGCACGCTTACGTGGAGTTCCAACGGGCAAACCAAGTGCCCCATGTTTGGATTCACGCTCACCATCAACCGCGGCTACTATTTCCCGACGACGGGATCGTCAAGCGCACCGTCGAACTGCGCCACCACAGCCCTAACCACCGCCCAGACCGCCGTAGTTGCGACCTGCGTTAGTATTCAGTACGCGTACAAATGGCAGTTCAGCAGCATCAGCGGCTTGTTTGGAAATAAGTTCCTGGGGCCCAGCGTTATCAACACCACCGCGATCGCCTTCAACGAAAATTGACCGGCGAGGCTCAACAGAAAACGCATGCGATCTCCGTTCATTCAGCGCCGCCGCGGCAAGCAGCTCCCGCATAGTCGGGAGCGCGGCGTGACCATGGCATTGGTGGCGGCCTCAATCGCGGTCGTCATCGCGATGGCCGCGCTCTCCATCGATGTCGGCACCTTGTACGAGGCCAGCACCGAGGCTCAGCGCAGCGCCGACGCGGCGGCGCTGGCCGCGGCAAGGGTACTCTCGTTGAGCGGCATGACCGGCGACCCTGCGAACACCTCCGGGGAGTGGGCGAGCGCCTGCGCGGCTGCGATACAAGCCGCCCAGAGTGTTGCAGGCCAGAATTTCGTCGCCGGTGCGGCTCCGAACGTCGTTAACGTCAGTTTTATTCCGACTGATGGTTGCACTTCGGGAGCTGCAGCATTCGGCGTTAATCCGCAGGTCACCGTAAAGGTGGCGAATACCAGTCTGCCGATCTTCTTCGCCCGCATATTCGGCTTGTTCAACCATGCCTGGAACACGGCCAGCGTAAGCGCCACGGCCACGGCCGAAGTCTATAATCCCTCGAATTCAACCACGCTCAGCGGCGCTTCAATGGTCACCGTCCAGCCACGCTGCGTGAAGCCGCTGATCATTCCGAACCTCGACCCGCTCAATCCCCCACCAACGAAAGGGACTTATTGCTCATCCTCTACCGCTCCAGCTTGCGACGCATTCGTCAATCTCACCAGCGGAACCATCGTAAATGGCGGAATTCAGCCGGGCAGCTCTACCGGGGTGATTGGCGAGAGCTTCACTTTGATCAGTGATTGCTTGACCGGGAATCCTACTTGTAATGGCTCAGGATTCAACTCCCCGTCGGCCAATCAAACCGCTCCCGCTCCAGAAACGCCCAACCTGCAATATGTCCCCGGTCAGGTACTCGGCACGCCGGTCGGCGTTCCGAGCTGCGTAACCAGCCAGGCTCACAACTACCAGCCGGCCATCGCCGGGTGTGATCAATCCACTGTGTATCAGTGTGGAATTCAGGCTACGCCTCTAAGCTCCAACCCAAATGAAGTGGACCTTAACGAGAACCCCAACGGCGGCGACACTGCAACTGCCGCAGAGTGCCTGATCAACGCATCAGGACCGGGTTCAGGCAACGGGCAGGATAGTCTCTCCACCGGTTCATTCCCTTATCAGATAACCGCGGGGTCGGCGAATCCGCTCGGCATTACAAGCGGCATTACAAGCAGCAACTCGATTATCTCTGTAGCGATTTATGACAATACTTCGCCCCTGACCGTGAAGGGCGGCGGGAATGAGGCCCCGGTGAGCATCATCGGCTTTCTCCAGGTCTTCATCAACTATGTCAACACAGACGGCAGCCTGAACGTCACAGTGCTTAACGTTGCCGGCTGCGGAAATGCTGCCACCACCAGCACTCCCTTCGTCACCGGAACTTCTCCCGTGCCGGTACGGCTGATCAGCCCAACGTCGTGAGTCCGCAGCGTGACTGGGCGGCCATCCAGCAGCAGAAAATAATCCAGAATCTCGACAGTTAATCCGGAACGTCATTACTCGCCGGCGCGGCGGGTTGCGCCGGACCATTGGCGTTGGGCGCTGCATTCGGCATGGGTGGCGGCGGGCGCACCGGCGGTGAGGGCGGAGGCGGTTCGGAAGCGGCTTCGTCATCCGCTTCGGCGGTTTGCGGCGCTGGCTGTGGCCTTGCCGCTTGCACCGGCAGCGCACCCTCGGCACGGGGGCTCAGAATTACCTGATCCACGATGCGCGGGTCGCTCGACGAACTCATGATCAGAAAATTAAATTTCGAACCATTCAGCAGATGCGCCAGAACTTCAGGCGCAGGAGCCGGCCCGAACTCGCCAACGACTTTCTCCTGTTCAGCTCCCGCTGGAATTGCGATCTGAGCGCCGGTGCGCTGATGCACGGCAAATAACACATCCGACAAGCTGGCCCGGTTGGCGCTGATGCGCAGCAACCCATCGTGGAATGTAACCTCGAGCGGCGGTTTTTCTGGCACTGCCGCTGCCGCCAGGGCAGCTTGCGCCGGATACGCGGCATTTCTCAGCGCAGGGCTGGCAACTTCATGCAACGCGGCATCCTGCACGTCCGCGCCCCCGACCTTCACAATCACGGTTCGCCCCGAGGGAAAAACCTGGTAAGGCTGCGGCCCGTTCAAATCGAGCACCACCCGCGTCACAGGAGGGTCGGAAGAAAAAAGTCCCACGCGCAAGTTCTTTACCGCTGCGCGATTTACCGCCTGCCCTCGCAACTGCGCCCCTGGAGTGACGTTGACGAAATCGACCACCAGGCGATCGGGATTCGAGATTTCGTGGGTCTGGGGAACGACGCGATCGCTGGCTTCAATCTCAATTTCAACCTCGCCGCGATTGCGCAGCACCTGTACCCGCCGGATCGACGGTAGATTTTCAGATTGGGCTGAAGCGAGGGGCGGGAAGCACATCGTCACCGGAAGCAGACAGACGGCAACGATACCGAGGGGACGGTACATAAAAACCTTTGGAAATAAATTGTGGACGTGTCTAGCCCAATTCTAGCAGCGTTTGGACGCAACCCTGCTTACCAAAGGATTACGTCTTCAGGCGGGTGAGTGGTCGTCCTGGTGAAGCGATTCGCTATTTTGAAAGTGGCTTCAGGAGATTGCTCAGCAGATCGGGCTGGCCCGAAATCGGCTCCAGGTGCGGGTTCCGCTCGCCATCATGATAGGCGACAGAATAAGTCTTGAAGAACTCGGTGTTCTCTACCAGCAGATCGATGGGCTCGGTGCCCGCCCGCGCCGCCTTGAGAGCCGCACGCAAAAGCTCCGGCGACCACGTCTTCCCATTCACCGCAATCAAAGTCATTCCCGGTCCGATCCCAGATTTATAGGCGGGAGAGCCCACGATGACGTCATCGAGCTTGCCATCTTCCGAGATCGTGAATCCCAACGAGTAAGAAAAATCCGCGGTCTTCGAGAGCTTCTCGATAGCTTTGTCGATCTCGTTCGGCTGGTCGTTATACACCAGCTTCCATCCTTCGAGCTCAATTCCGCCGAGCGGCGCATGCGCTCCGGTGGAGGAGACACGCTCGCGCAGCAGAGTGGCCCAATCGTAGGGCGCGACATCGTTGAGCGCGTGTACAACGTCGTCAAACGTGTAAGGCACAACTTTTGGCGGGCCGCCCGGGGCTCCATGAAAGTGACGGCAGAAATCATCGAGCGAGCGCTGGCCGTGCGTCTGCTGGCGAATAACCGCGTCGACTTCAAGCCAGATCAATTCGCCTTCGGGATAGTAATCAAGACTGCGGCGCCAGTTCGACCATGGCCGGCCCATGGTGCGCAGAATCTGCACCGAACGCGCGGTATCTTCCAAAGGCCGCCAGGTGCGGCCGGGGCGGTGGTCGAGCATGGCGGCGGTTGCGGCCAGCGCTTCGTGATATTGTTCGGGCGTGGTGAGCCCGCTGCGCTCGGCCAGAAGATTTCCCAGATAATCGGTGAGCCCTTCGTACACCCAGAGCAGATCGCCGATCATCGGTTCCTGATAATTCCGCGTGGCCAGACCGGCAGGCCTCCGGTATTTTCCATTCCAAGAATGCGCGAACTCGTGCGGAAGCAAGTCGGCGTTCAGCAGACGCAATTTCGGATCGAGCAGCGTGCGCTCAGAAGTAGCGCTGTCATTCGATTGATGATGCTCAAGCCCATGTCCGCCGACCTGATCGCTGAGCGTGTAGAGAAAATGATACTGCCGGTAATGGCGCGCGCCGAAAAGCGCTCCGGTCTCCGCCACTAATTTTTTGTACGCAGCCAAATCTTCCGGACTCATCGCCAGGTCGGTTTCGTTATCGGCAACGATATCCATGACGTGGGCCGGAGATTCGGAAGCGGGAGTCAACTCAATTCGCCGGTAATGTTCGCCCGCGATCAAGGGTGAATCCACCAGCGTGGTCAGCGAAACCGGCGCAAACTCGACTTCGTCGCCGGAGGTGCGCGCCGGCGTGAGCGCCGTTCCAAACTTCCATCCTGCCGGAAGCTTCACGCTGGGAACGAATTCAACTTCGTCGGAACTTTTACCCTGCGGGTAGAGCACCACCGTATTCCAGTTGAGGTCGAGCAGATTGCTGGAAGCCGCGGGACCAGACCCGCCCGCGCTGTCATTGGAGGTGATCGCGTCGAGCGAGACATCGACGGAGTTCGCGCCCTGCGGCACCGTAACATGAAAGGCGTACATGTCCACTTCGTCGCGCTGCCACACGATCGGCCGTCCGCCCGCTTCGAAATGAAGTCCGGTTAAGCCGCCAATCGGGCCGCTGGGACGATGATTGCCGGGAATCCATTTGGGAAAGACCAGCGTCACAGCACCCGGTACGGCGGGAACGTTCAGCTTGGCGTGGTAAATATTTTTAGGAGCATCCGTGAGGTCAACCTGCAATCGAATCGATTGCGCAGAGGCGCGCGTCGCTGCAACCAGAGTTAACAACAGTAAACATAAGACGGCAAAACGCACCAGGCGCACCATGAACCTCCAGATGATTAACAGAACCGAAAGCTGGGAAGAGAAAGCCTAGCGGAAGACGAGACAAGATCGCAAGCGTGAGTTTTCGCTGGTAGTGATGCAGTTTACCTCTTCGCGCGGTTGGCGACACCGTCGCGCCCTTTGCGGGGAAGGGATTTTAAAGCTTTTGACCGCAAAGGCCACAAAGAAATTCCGCAACGTTCGCGAAGAAGTTCAACCCTGGGCACGGACAAATCGGGCGCGCGCCTGCCAGAAGATAAAACCCAGCCCTGAGGCTAACAGGATCCAGGTTGCGGGCTCGGGCACCGTCGCTCCGGCGCCTCCGCCGCAAGGACCGAGCTTTTTCTTTTTGCCGTTAACGGTCACTTCATCACCCGAAGTTCCCTTCTTGTTTATGGGTGCGCAAACTCCTTCAGGCAGCGGAGCCGGCGAGAAGGCAATCAGGTTTCCCCCCACAAAGGGATCGTACAAGCTCAGCGGCCCCGCAGAATCTAAACCGAACGCTGCGGGACGGCTCAGCAACGCCGATGTGTAGGGGACGGGAGGAAACTGCACGGCGGTGCCACTGCCAGCCTTCACCGGTTCATCGAACTTCACCATTGGCGGCTCAACCGGCGCAGCCGCTTGCTGCTGCGGAGTTTCTTCCACGCGGTTCGCGCAGCGCGTCCGCGCCGTCAATCTTCCATCCGTGATCAGCTTCTCGCCCTTCTTCAGCGTGACTCGGTGGCTCGTCCAGTAAATGTGATTGCCGATGCGGTACGAGAGGTAAACCGTGCGTGCCAGTGTGAGGCGGACCACTTGCGCCCGCGCATAGTCAAAGCCAGCATAATGAGCGGCGACGACGGGGTCATGCTCTGCCACCCATTTCAACTCTTTCACGTCCTCCACTCCGCCCGGCACAACCGAATAGGGATACACCGGACGCGAGGACTGCGGCTGCGAAAGAACCTGCCGCAATATCCGCGCATGATCGGGATTCAATCCGACTCGCCTTGCGCTCGAAGGAATTTTATTCTGAAATAGCGCGGGGCTTAGAACGCGCAAGGTAAGCGTCGACGCCCCAGCGGTGAGAATAGCGAGGAAAGAAATCGTCAGCCAGCGGCGTATCAGGCGATTTCGGCGATGACGGTAGGTTCGCCTGCGCCTTACAACAATTCGGACGTTCCCGTTCACAGGATCGGGCACAAAACCACTCCTACCAGCGGTAGCCGTCCGGGCTCCAGGACTGCAAGCGCTCTACCCCAGAACCTCACTTGCAGGTTGAGCGCCGTTCCGCATAAGTCGAAAGCCCGAATACATAAAGAGATGCGAGCTTTTTATTGCGGATCATCGTAGCAGAGGATGCAATCTTTTACACAAAAAATGCTGTGGATTTCTCAGTGATCTTCAAGGTTCTCCCGATCGCGAACCGAGCAGGGGAACTCAAGCTCCCAGAAGATCGATCGGCAGCGACGATCGGTAGATGAAACGCCGGATAACGGTAGTAATACCACCAACGGGCCATTCTCAAGCCGCGCGCTCCGCTGGTACTCTCTCACATGTTACCGGGGTCAGTTGCACCCGTTAAACAGCGCCGGACCTTCGCGGCGCGCCGAATTCAGCACTTCGTCTCTCTCGTCGCTGGCCGGTCTCCCCTACGGAAGGATTAGCAGGTCCGCTGTCGCGCCACTTCGCGTACAGCCATTGTTGTTTGCTGGGAGGCAAACCTATGCGCTTAACCCGTTTTCAAATCGCAATCTCGATTCTGGTCTTCTCGCTTTTCCTCGCCACCTCAGCCTTCGCCAACACGGTTCAAATGACGTACGTTGGCCACGGCGGAGCGGTGGCGCAGAATGGTTCGCCCTACGTCGGCTATCCGTATGACGTCGTCATCAACGGCAGTTCCAACGCCACCGCGCTTCTCTGCACCAGTTTCGCCAACAGCCAAGGCCTTGGCCAGACCTGGACCGCGACTGCTTCGCCGTTCCTGCAAGGAATTGCGAACAGCATGTTCGGGGCGTCCATGACTCTCGATTACAAAGCTGCCGGCTTGATCTTCAAGGCTATGCTGGGCGGTCAGGTTAGCGCGAATCAGGCAACCTGGGCGGTCTGGGGCTTGTTCTCGAACTTCTCTGGCGATAGTCGCGCCTACAACTACTTCAACAGTACTCCTCAGTTTGCTAACATCGAGGCCACTTACCTTGCACTGGCGGGTACCGCGAAGAATTCAGCCTTCAATGGCTTGATTCTGTACACGCCGCTCAACGCGCAGCCTGGAGTCGGACCGCAGGAGTTCATCGGTTACAGCGCGGTTCCGGAGCCGAGCAGCCTGATGTTGATGGGAACTGGCTTGATCGGTCTGGCGGGAACGCTGCGCCGCAAGTTTGCCAAGTCCTAACCGTTCGCAGTAAACGCAGGTTGTCCTTCCAGTTGAATCGTCCGCGCTGCTGTAGAGCAGCGCGGATTTTTCTTTGGGGAAGCGGCCGTGTAAGCGGCATCGAAAGCAGCGCCTGAAGGCGGCTCCGTTAGGTGGCACTTATCAAACTGCTACACCAACACCCGCTCCGCCACCGGCGCGACTCCACGAGCCTGCTTCACGCGCTCGTAGATCTTGCCGTACTCGCGTGCTGAAGCGTTCCACGAAAAATCTTTGTTCATGCCGTTGCGCATCAAGACCTGCCACGAAGTCTGATCGCGGAACGCTTGCAGCGCCTGCTTGATGGTCAGCAGCAGCGATTCTCCGTTGTACTCGGTAAACTTGAAGCCCGTACCCTTGCCGGAGCGTGCATCCCAGGGCTCGATGGTGTCGTCGAGGCCGCCGGTGGCGCGCACGATCGGCACCGTACCGTACTTCAGGCTGTAAATCTGGTTCAGCCCGCACGGCTCGTACTTCGAGGGCATCAGGAACATGTCGGCCCCAGCCTCGATCTTGTGCGCGATGGCATTGTCGTAAGCGACTTTCACTGCAATCTTGTTCGGGAACTGCTTGTTCAGCCGGCTAAACATTTCTTCGTACTGCTTATCGCCCGCGCCCAGCGCCACCACGATCATCTCTTCGCGAGCCAGCCGGTCCATGATCTGGGCAATCAGATCGAAGCCCTTCTGCGCGGCAAATCGTGAAACGATGCCGATCACGGGAATCTTCGCATCCGCGTTGTTCACGCCAAACGCCGCCAGCAGATCTTTTTTGCACGCCGCTTTGCCCGATAAATCCTGCGGGGAATATTTTGCCGCCGTGAATCTATCGGCCTGGGGGCTCCACTCGTCGTAGTCCACGCCATTCAAAATTCCAGTGACGGTGGCGGCGCGGTCGCGCAGCACGCCCTCCAGTCCAAATCCGTATTCCGCGGTCTGAATTTCGTGGCTGTATTTTTTGCTGACGGTCGTGATGTAATCCGAATAGGTAAGCGCGCCCTTCAAAAAATTCACTTGGCCGAAGAATTCCATCTTCGACATGGTGAATAAATCCCAGGGCAGCATGAGCAGCGGCAATACTTCCGGCTGGAATAATCCCTGATAACCCATGTTATGGATGGTGAACACAGTGCCCACATCGTGGAAGGCAGGATCTTCCGCATAGACTGTGCGCAAAAGTACCGGAACCAGGGCAGATTGCCAGTCGTGGCAGTGGAAGACGTTCGGCACACCCAGAATTTTTGTGGCTTCCAGCACCGCGCGCGAGAACAGCGCAAAGCGCTCCGCGTTGTCCGGATAATCTCCCGCGGGCGTTCCGTACAGCGCATCGCGATCGAAGAACTCCGGATACTCCACAAAATAAAAGCGCACGCCCGACTGGCTTCCCCCCGTCACCACCGATGCGAAACGATATTTATCGTCGAAGGGAATTGTAATGCTGCGCACGACTGTTGCCGCATCCGCCAGCTTGGTCTGCCGGTAGCGCGGCAAATAAACGCTTACCTGGTGTCCCAGCGCAGCCAGGGCGCGCGGCAGGGCCCCGACCACGTCCGCCAGGCCGCCGGTTTTCGAATATGGAACGCCTTCCGAAGCTGCAAACGCGATATGCATGAACCGCCTCCCGGTCAACCGCTTTTCGCGGGCTCACGTTATGATGGAATAGGTTTGCGGACGAAGCACGCCCGCAAGCAACCTGCGGGCTGTGAAGCCAGTCTATATGCCCGATGAAATGAGGGTCAACGTGCCGAAAGTCGTTTCCGCCCGCCGTCCTCAACACAAGCCCAAACTCGGGCAGCACTTTCTTTCGAGCGACAGCTTTGCCCTGCAAATTGTCGACGCGCTCGGCGATGTCTCGCAACATACAGTGCTTGAAATCGGCCCCGGACGCGGCATGCTCACCTCCCTGCTGGCCAAGCGCGCCCAACGCCTGATCGCGGTGGAACTCGACCGCGTTCTGGCCGCCCAGCTTCGCCTGCGCTTCGGGATGTTTTCGAACGTCGAGGTCATCGAAGCCAATATTCTCTCCATCGACTTCGATTCCCTCTTCGGCCCCAGGCCCGGCCTTCGCCGTCCCGGCATTGAATTCAAGCCCACGCCTGCAAAAGTGATCGGCAATCTGCCGTATTACATTACTTCCGACATTCTTCTGCGCCTCTTCGAATACGCGAAATATTTTGAAAGCCTGGTAGTCCTTGTCCAGCGCGAGGTCGCCGACCGCATCGCCGCCGAACCCGGCAGCCGCGATTACGGCCTGCTTTCCGCTACGGCGCAACTGTATGCGCAAGTGGAAAAGCTGATCACGCTGCCGCCGGGCGCTTTCGCTCCGCCGCCCAAGGTGCACTCCACGGTTCTGCGCCTTACCATGGCTCCTCGACAGGAAGAACTTGGCCTGAACGAAAACGGCTACAGCGAGGAGGGCTTTATCAATTTCCTGAAGCTTTCCTTCGGCCAGAAACGGAAGACATTGTGGAATAACCTGAAGTCCGGCTATCCGGAAGCTGCATTGCGCGCGGCGCTGGCGAAAACAAAAATAAAGCCCGCGGCCCGGGCCGAAACCTTGAGCCTGAAGGAAAGCGCGGCATTGTTTCGCGCCTTGCACAGTTCCAGCAGTGCGACGTAGCATGTTTGCAAAATATCTCGCTGAACTTCGCGGAAACGTCTATGGCCGCTACTCCCCTTCTTCGCCATTCTGCCGTCGCGGGAAGATTTTATCCTCTCGAGCCCGAAACCTTGCGGGGCGAAGTCAGCGCGTTCCTCTCTCAGCGAGGCTCTGCCGCCCCGGTTCAAGCCCTCGGTTGCATCGCTCCGCACGCCGGCTATATGTATTCCGGCCATGTAGCCGGCGCGGTATTTGCGAGCATAGAAATCCCTCCGCTATGCGTTGTGTTGTGCCCCAATCACACGGGTGTGGGGCGGCCTTTGGCGATTATGAGCGAGGGCGCGTGGCAAACGCCGCTGGGCAAGATTTCAATCGATAGCAGGTTCGCCTCCGCTCTGAAGCAAAACTGCCATCTTCTGCAGGAAGACTCCACGGCCCACCGCAGCGAACATGCCGCCGAAGTCGAGTTGCCCTTTCTGCAATTGTGCCAGCCCAGGCTGCGTTTTGTTCCCATAGCCCTGGGAACGGGACAGTACGAAATTCTGGAAGAACTGGGAAGCGCTATCGCGGACGTTGTCTCCGCGCATTCTGAGCCGGTTCTCATCATCGCTTCCAGCGACATGAATCATTACGAGTCCGACGCCATCACGCGCGCGAAAGATCATGCGGCGATCGAGCCAATTCTGCGCCTCGACGCCCGCGCTCTCTACGATGTAATCACGCAACGGCACATCAGCATGTGCGGCTTTGGTCCAGCCATCGCCATGCTGACGGCAACAAAAAAGCTCGGCGCAACTTCCGCCGAGCTGGTTAAGTACGCGACTTCGGGAGACGTCTCCGGCGACCGCGATCTGGTGGTCGGTTACGCCGGGGTCATTGTGCCCGCAACCTAGCCTCCCTTAGTCGTGGTGCTCGTGCTCTTCATGCTCTTCGTGCTCGTGGCGCCAGTTCCAATAAGCCCGCTGTTGACGGCGCTCCAGGTGGTCGAAATCGCGATACGCCTCGTGTTTGGTCTCCAGCCAGTGACGATAGAGGCCGTCTTCACGGTCGTCCCAGGTATGGTAGTCCTTGTGGTAAGAGTCGTAGACGCGCCGGTGATCCCGGTCGCGGTCATGGTCGTCATGGTCCTGCACAGCCACGACGGGCCTGGCACTGGCCAAGGGCGTTCCCAGCGCTGCCGACAACAGAAAAATCCCAATGTACCGATATCCTCGATGCATAGTTTCTCCTATGTAGTGATTTTTATGCCCGACTACGACGACAAGCGGTGCTCCGCGGATGCGGCTTGAGCAGGCGGCATCAAGGTAGAAGTGGTTTCCGTAGGGCGGGTTTCTTGTTGCACACTCAGAGCCGTCTGTAATTGCTCGCGCAATTCCTGCACACGGGTGTGGCGCAGATAGCATTCCCGCAACTGGGCGTCGCTCAATCCCAGGGGGGAATCGAGAACTTCCAACTGCTGCCGCAGTAAATCAAGAATCTCCTGCCGGGCGGCCATCAGTTTTTTTTCCACGGATACATGCATGGCTCCTCCTCCACATCTCGCTGCTGAACTAACGTTAACGGGAGGCCAGACCAGAGCGTATCCGGTGAGGGCTGTATTTGGATGTATTTCGACTAGCAGAGTGAATGCGTTTCTCGGGGTATTCGGCGACTGGAATTAGTAGCGCTTAATATCGGGCGGTTGCTGAGGTGCTGGTAACGGTTTTCAACATCTGCTTCGCGCGACTCCGCACCACGTTAATAACCCCGGGATCATCCACAATTTCCTGCAACACTGGCGCTACGCTTTGGATCTCGCGAAGTTCCCCGTTTTTGGCTTGGGATTCCATCTGCTTCAGCTCCGAATCCAATGCCAGTTTCTGGTACCGCAGATCGTAAGCCAGCCGGCGGCCGTACTCGAGAGTCGCTGCAACATCCTGAAAAAGCGCCGTCAACTGCCTCACCGGCGCCAGATTCGAGAAGTTGTAACGAGCCGTGTAGGAATGCTGGCTATCCTGATAACTCAAGACCTTCGCTCCAGTAAAAGCCAGCTTGTAATTCTTGGAGTCAATATTTCCCGAGAAAAATTGCGCTTGTTTCGCCCAGCCGAAAATCTGCTCGCGGCTCTCGGCGCTCACATTGAACTCGGCCTGGTAACTTTGCGGCTCCGAATCTTGCGCCACCTCGCCGCTGCATTCATAGCGGGCGTGGCCGGATTCATCGACGCTGATCGAATAATGTTCGGGATTCGAATGAGGAAAATCCAGTGTGAAGTTCACCGTTGCCGGTGTCTGCGTTGAGCCGCCAGGCGATTGCTGAGATCTCGCGGGCGTGGCCAGCCCGAACGCGCCCAGGATTCCAATCGCGATCCACCGCATTGCGCCTGCGTGAAGAACTCTGTTCACCAAGTTCACGCCCTCACCGCGCACTCACCCTTTGCCGCTCCAGCGTTCCCGCGGTATGCAGATGGCAAATCGCAATAGCAAGCGCGTCCGATGCATCCATCGGCTCGGGAGGTTCAGTCAATCCGAGCAGGCGCATCACCATGTGCTGCACCTGTTGTTTTTCCGCGCGCCCATATCCCACCACCGAAGCCTTGATGGTCAGCGGAGAATATTCCGCGACTTCCAATCCCGCGGAAGCGGCCGATAGCATCGCCACTCCACGCACCTGTCCCAGCTTCAACGCCGACTTCACATTCAAGGCGTAGAAAACATCTTCGATCGCGACCTCGTCCGGCTGGTGTTCCACAATCAGCGTCCCGAGTCCTTCGTAAATGCGCGACAAGCGCCGCGCCAGCGGCTCCCGAGGCGAAAGCTTGATCGCCCCGCAGTTCAGGCAGGTCAGCTTGCCGCTTGAATTCATCTCCACCACGCCATAGCCGGTGTACTCGCCGCCGCAGTCGATGCCCAGGACTCGCATGTGAATGCAGTTTATCGCGGAAGCGGCTCAGATGATAGAACTTGAATGATTCTGGCTCGCCAGAGGATGCGACCCAATTGGTGGCGAAACTCGCAATGCCCCAGATACCCTGGGACATGTTCCTTTGTGTGTAACCGTCCGCCAATTGTTTTTGGGTCTACGACCCCGCGCCGCATAATAGAAAAATGGAGATTGCCTTCTCGAAAGACCGTTGGCTACCGAAGTCGGTTCTTTGCCTTCGAGATTACAACGCCAGCAAATTTCTCCGCGATCTCATCGCCGGAATCACCGTTGGCCTGGTCGCGTTGCCGCTGGCCATGGCGTTCTCCATCGCCTCGGGATTAACCCCGCAAGCCGGCATCTACTGCGCCATCGTCACCGGCTTCCTGATTTCTCTGCTGGGCGGCTCCAAAACGCAGATCGGCGGCCCCACAGGCGCGTTCGTCGTCGTCGTGGCCGGCATTGTCGCCGTTCACGGCGTCGATGGCCTCTTCATGTGCACTGTGATGGCCGGCGCGCTGCTCGTCATCATGGGCATCTCCGGCATGGGAACCGCCGTAAAATTCATCCCTCGCCCGGTCGTGATTGGATTCACCAACGGCATCGCCATTCTCATCGCCAGCACGCAAGTGAAAGATTTCTTCGGCCTGCAACTGGCGAAAGTTCCCGGCGTTTTCTGGCAGCGCATGGAAGCCTTAAGCGCAAGCTTCCACACTCTTTCTTATACGGCCACTGCGCTAGCGGCAGGGACGGTCGCAGTCATGATCCTCTGCCGCGCCATCTCGAACCGAATTCCCGGCGCTATCGTCGCATTTCTGCTCGGAACCGCCGCTGTGATTCTCTTTAAGCTGCCCGTCGAAACCATCGGCTCGCGCTTTGGCGGAATCCCCGCGGGTCTGCCGCATTTCGCGATTCCCCATTTTCGCGCCGACCTCATCCACGGCCTGCTCGGTCCCGCTCTTACCGTGGCCATGCTGGGCGCGATCGAATCGCTCATGTCGGCTGTGGTCTCCGACCGCATGAGCAACGATCATCACAATCCCAACGTCGAACTCATCGGCCAGGGCGTTGCCAATATTGTCTCGCCCATGTTTGGCGGACTTCCCGCCACTGGCGCCATCGCTCGCACCGCAACCAACATTCGCGCCGGAGCCCAATCTCCCGTAGCCGGAATGATCCACGCCCTCACTCTGCTCAGCATTTTACTTTTCGCCGCGCCGCTGGTTCGCCACGTGCCACTTGCGGTGCTCGCAGGAATCCTGATGGTCGTCGCCTACAACATGGGCGAATGGCGCGAGATTCCGCAACTGCTCAAGCTTACGAAAACCGACATCAGCGTATGGCTGGTCACCTTCGCGCTCACCGTCTTCGCCGATCTCACCGTCGCGGTCGAGGCCGGAATGATTCTGGCAGCGCTACTTTTCATCAGCCGCGTTGCCGCTACCACCACGGTTTCTCAGGTGACCGAAGAATATGTCGAAGACGGCCGCATGCACATTCTCCAGGATAAAGACATTCCCTACTACGCCACCATCTTCCGCATCCACGGACCGTTCTTGTTCGGCGCTACCGACAAGATCAACGCCGTCACTCAGGACCTGCACACCTTACCGCCCGTGGTAATTCTGCGTTTGCGCAATATGACCGCCCTCGATGCCACCGGTCTCTTCGCCATCGAAGAAGTTGCGCGCCAACTGCACGCCAGCAATCGCACACTAATTCTCTGCGGCGCTCGCGAACAGCCCGCCAGCCTGATTCATCAGGCAGAGTTCGAAGAAATTGTGGGCGCGGAAAACATCTGCGACAACGTGCAATCGGCGCTCTTCCGCGCCGCGCAGGTTCACGAACAACTGGAAGCCGCTGCCGCCGGACTCACGAACTGAGAACGCCTGAGGCACCCTGCTTTAGTGATAATCTTATTTCTTCCCGGCGATTGCTGATCCCGCGCTTTGGGCGACGTTGAATCCAGCCCACGGCCGCGGTGCATACCAGGGATTTTCATTTCAATTTATGCAGGGGAGCGGGTCATGAAGATTGGGATGTTAACTGGCGGAGGCGATTGCCCCGGCCTGAACGCCGTGATTCGCGCCGTGGTTCGCAAGGGCGAGTTCACTTACGGGGATGAATTCGTCGGCTTCATGGAGGGCTGGCGCGGACTGATTGACAACACCACCATGCCTCTCAACCTCGACGCAGTGGGCGGAATCCTGCCGCGCGGCGGCACCATCCTTCGTACTTCGCGCACCAATCCCTCGAAGCGCCCCGATGGCATCGACCGTTGCCTGGCCACGCTTGAAAAAAATAGTATTGGAGCTCTGATTGCAATCGGCGGCGACGACACGCTTTCAGTCGCTCAGAAACTGCACGAACGTGGCGCGAAGGTAGTTGGAGTTCCGAAAACCATCGACAACGATCTCGGCGGCACCGATTACACCTTCGGCTTCGACACCGCTTGCAACATCGTCTGCGAGGCGCTCGACCGCGTGCACACCACCGCCGAAGCGCACAATCGCGTGATGGTCGTCGAGGTGATGGGCCGCGACGCGGGCTGGATCGCCCTTTACAGCGGCATCGCCGGAGGCGCCGACGTCATTCTCATTCCCGAGCGCCCCTTCGACGTCGACAAAGTTGCCGATTCCATCCGCCAGCGCCACGAGCGCGGCCGCTATTTTTCCATCATCGTCGTTGCCGAAGGCGCGAAGTTTTCTTCTGAACCCGGGCAAGGCGCTCCGGTGCTGCAAGATATGGGCAAGGACGAGTTCGGCCACGTCAAACTCGGCGGCATCGCCAACATTCTGGCTCGCGAGATCGAAAAGCGCACCGGCTTCGAAACCCGTGCCGTCGTCCTCGGCCACATTCAGCGTGGAGGCTCGCCCAGCGCCTTCGACCGCGTGCTCGCCACACGTTACGGCCTGGGCGCAATCGACATGGTGCACCGCGGTGAATTCGGATGCATGGCCGCGCTGCGCGCCAACAAAATCGTCTCCATCCCGCTGCTCGAGGCCATCTCCCGCAATCGCGTGGTAGACGACGAAATGATTCAGATCGTGGACGGCTTGTTTCAAAAGGCGGATGACCGGCAGGCAGTATAAAGTTTTATCCGTCTAGCCTTTTGGCATTTTCGCGCAATGCAGAATCTCTATCTCCGGCTGGCTCCGTGGTCATTGGCGCTCATAGAATCTCTTCTGCTCGCGGCAGCGGGAGTTCTGATCTTATTCTCGCTGCGGAAGTCCTCTCGCCTCAAGCCAGCTTCAACTTTTCTTGCGCTGGAACGAGCCTTCAAACGACTGGCCCGGCGCAAACGCCTCTCCGTGTTAGTGGTGGGATTCAGCGTCATCGCGATCCGCGTCGCGCTCATCCCGGTGCTCGGTATTACCTACCCGCGCTTCAACGATGAATACAGCTACCTGCTCGCCGCCGATACTTTCGCCCATGGACGCATCACCAATCCCACGCATCCCATGTGGATTCACTTCGAAAGTTTTCACATCATTGAAAAGCCCACTTATATGTCGATGTATCCGCCCGCGCAAGGCCTCGTGCTGGCGGCCGGCGAGATTGTCGGTCATCCCTGGATCGGGCAACTTTTCATAACCGCGCTCATGTGCTCGGCTCTGTGCTGGATGCTGCAAGGCTGGCTGCCTCCGCCATGGGCGCTGTTTGGCGCCAGCCTCGCGGTCCTGCGGTTGGGCATTCTCAGCTATTGGATGAATACTTACTGGTGCGCCTCGATCGCGGCACTCGGAGGCGCGCTGGTGCTCGGAGCATGGCCGCGACTACAAAAACATCTCCGAATCCGCGACGCGCTACTCATGGCGTTGGGTCTTGCGATTCTGGCCGACAGCCGGCCCTATGAGGGTTTGGTTTTCGCTATTCCAGTCGCTGCCGCAATGTTGTTATGGCTTGCAGGCAAAGATCGGCCGCCTCTTCGCCGGTCTATCCCGCGAGTGATTGTGCCTCTCGCGCTCGCCTTGGGCGCTGCGGCCCTCGCGACTGGCTATTACTATGAGCGCGTCACCGGAGATCCCTTGCGGATGACCTACCAGGTGAATCGCGACACCTACGCGACCGCTCCTTACTTCATCTGGCAAACCCCGCGCCCCGAGCCCGCATACCACCACGCTGTAATGCGCGACTTCTATCGTTGGGAGTTAGGCGAGTTCGAACGAAATCGAACCCTCACCGGCTATGTGCAGCGAGGAGCAGATAAAATCCTTTCGTGGTGGCAGTTCTATCTTGGCCCGCTGCTCACCATTCCCTTGCTGGCAATTTTTCCGGTCGTCAAGCAGCGAACAATCAGGCTGCCGCTTGTGATCCTAGCCGCTATGGCCGTGGGATTTTCCGTACAAACCTGGACTCTGCCTCACTATTTTTCTCCCGCCACTTGCGCGCTGTACCTCGTGCTCATTCAGGGCATTCGGTATCTGGTGCACTGGTCTCCGAATCGTCATCCCGTGGGTCGAGCCTTGGTTCGCATGATTCCGGTTCTGGCTTGCGGTATGATTCTGCTTCGCGTAGCGGCGGCAGGTACGCACGTCAGCATCGAACCGGCGTGGCCTCGGGGCGATCTGGAGAGGGCGGCAATTCTGCACAAACTCAGAGCCGAGCCCGGCCCGCAACTTGTACTCGTACGGTATGGACCACATCACGACCGTAACCGCGAGTGGGTTTATAACGAAGCCAACATCGACAACGCGAAAGTGGTATGGGCGCGCGATATGGGTGAGGGGAACAACCGGGAGCTGTTGGAATATTTTAGTGGCAGAAAAGTTTGGGTGGTGGAGGCGGATGCGCCTGCGCCGCTGGCTGCGCCCTACCCCGGCTAGCCACAAACGTTCGAACGCTTAAGAGTCTCTTCCGCTCATGCGATCCACTACATTTTCGGGCCAGCGTTTCGCGGTGCTGGTGTTGACGCTGGCGGCCTGCGCCAGCATGATTCTCTACTGGAGCAGCGTCACGAGTGCGGTCCATGCTTCGAGGGCTTCATCGCTTCAAAAACCAAAAGTCCTCACCGACTTTTATCCGAGCTGGTACGCGACCCGGGAACTTCTTCTGCGGCATCGCGACCCTTACGGCCCCGATGTCAATCGCGAACTTCAGATCGCCTACTACGGCAAGGTGCTGGACCCGTCTCGTCCGGAAGAACGGAAGGATGAACAACGCTTCGTTTATCCGCTCTACTTCATGGTCTTTGTCGCGCCCACCGTTGACATCGAGTTTCAAACGGTCCGCATCCTCGTGTGGTGGTTCCTGATTCTCTGCGCCATTGCGGATCTTGCGCTTTGGTTATGTTTCATTCGTCCGGGCTTGTCAGTGTTTGGTCTAATCGTCCTGTTTGGGTTGGTTCTCAGCAGCATCCCTGTTTTACAGAACATAAGTATCCTTCAACCCTTCTTGCTGCCTGCCTGTTTCATCGCGGGTGCCGCAGCCGCGGCCGCTTCCAACCGTTTGTTCTTGGCGGGCGCGTTGTTGGCTTTGTCCACGGTTAAGCCGCAAATTTGCTTGCTTCCTCTGGCATGGTATTTTTTGTGGCTCTGCAGCGATTGGAAGTCCCGTAGAAATCTTTTCAAAGGATTTGCGGCTATGCTGGCTTTGCTTCTGCTGGGTTCCGAGTGGCTGAGACCGGACTGGCTCGTTCGATATCCGGGGGTCCTGCGAGACTATGCCAGATATACAAACGCCACTTCGTTCCTGGGTACGCTCTTGCCAGTTCCCTGGAATTGGACTGCTTCGATCCTTGCGCTGGCCGTGGTGACCATCTATTGCTGGCATGTCCGGAGGAGATCGGCGAATTCGCCATGGTTCGCAGTTGCTCTAGCACTTGCGCTGGCGCTTACGGTTTTGATCGTTCCCGCAGTGGTTCAACCGTTCAATCACATCTTGCTTCTTCCGGCAGTCTTACTCACCATTCGATACTGGCGCGACCTCCACCGAGCGCGCCCCCTTACACGAGTCGCCGTCTATGTGTTTTGCTTCTGCGCGTTCCTTCCCTGGGTGCTCGCGGTTGTGGCAGTCGCCAAACCGCTTGATCAAAATCCAGGCTGGCTGTTGAGAGTGTGGTCCCTTCCTCTAGCCGCCAGCATGGCGTTCCCTCTCGCCGCTTTTGGAGTGCTAATCCTGCTGCGGAGAATGGTAATGCTGCAGCGGAGTTCTGCCGAACCTGACGGCGGGGAACTGGAAGACTCGGGCCTTATCGCAGCGAAGCCGTTCCCTAACTAATTCTGGTCCTTCCGTTACTGCCCGAACAAAAACCCCAACGCCTCTGGAAACCGGCCAGCCCACGCCGACTCAGTATGCCCCGCGCCATCTGCAATCACCAACCGCAAGCGCCGTTCACTCAACACCGCTCGCCGCACGATTGCCGCGAGCTCGCGCACATCGTCAACCACGGCTCGGCTGCGCTCCGCATTCCCGGCCTCTGCCGTTCCTGCCGCAAGAAAGATCCGCTCCGGCCAGATTCGCACGGTACGGCTGTCTTTAATCACTTGCCGGTTCGAAACCCACAATGATGGGCTCTCGATCAGCAGCCGCCCAATCACCTCCGGCCTTACGATCGCAGTGTAAAGTGCAATCAGGCCGCCCAGCGACGATCCACCCAGCCCCGTATTTTCCGGCCCCGTGGCCACGCGGTAATTGCGCTCGACAAATGGCATGATCTCCTTCATCAGAAAATCTGGATAGTGCCGCCCCTGCACTCGCAACATCATGGGATGAATCGAGCGGTGCGGCATATACTCGCGCAGCCTGTCTTTGCCGGCGTTGTCGATTCCCACCACAATCATGGGAGGCACCGCGCCCTCGCGAATCAAGCGGTCGGCGGTCTCATCCACCTGCCACTCCACGCCGGTGAATGAGGAGGAGGCCTCGAACAAATTTTGCCCGTCATTGAGATAAAGCACAGGATACTGCCGGCTCCGATTCTCCCGATCGTCGTACCCAGGCGGCAACCAAACCCGCACAAAACGAGTATTGCGGAAAACCCGGCTATGGAACTCATGCAGCCGCAGATCGCCCGTGGCGCCGCCGGCATGAATTGGCGGTAACGCTACAGTCTGAGTTGTTTGGATTTTTGCCATCGGGAAGGTTACTTCACCGCTTCGCTATTGCCGAAGTCCATTGCACTCACGCGCGGCTCCGCACCTTTACCAGTCCCGCCAAAAAAGTGATCACGGTGATCAGCGCCAGAGAACTTAAACATAAAATGCACCAGGTATTCAGAACGTAGCCTTCGACATAAGTAAGGTACAAAGCAAAAACCAATCCCGCAGCCGACGCCGCCAGCAGTCGAGTTGGAGTAGTTGGCCGCGCCCGGTACATCGTCGCCAACAGCAACAACCCTGCGTATCCCGCAATTCCGATACCAGCTACCGGGATTCCCATCACGGTGGAATATTCACTGCGATTTACGATGTCGCAATTAAAGCGCTCGCCCACCTCGCAGAACTTAGTGGCGGATTTCGCATAGTGCCGTTCCAGAGAAATTCCTGAAACAACCATCCCCGCTACCGCCAGTGACGCGATCGTCGCGAACAACCATCGTCCACCTTCGCGAGATGACTTGGACGCTGCAAACTCCTGTGGAGTTGCCATCACGGCAAACTGCACCCGGTCTTATCGCTCAACTCCTGCATGGGAAAGACGCCTTCGATCGGCTTATTCGATCCAAACTGCCAACTGGGAAATAATTTCACTCCGGCAGCGCTGCATGCAGGCGCAAGTTCGTGCGAATCCTTGATCGCACACTCCACATAGGGCACATACTGAAACGCTTTTCCGAACATCGCCTTCTGCTCGGCGCAGTGCGGACACCAGTACAGTCCATACATCTTCACCTGCTTCGCCGCCAGGCACTTGGCAAACTCATCGTAACGATGATTGCCGTAATACCAGAAGCCCGCATATGCGATGGCAAGCGCGGCCACAATTCCGATCCACAGCCGTTTGCTGCCAGAGGGCGGTGTGGCCTCCACTTTGACCACCCTCTCTTGATGCCGCTTTCGCCGCGCTTCCGACATGATTTCCTCTCTACCTTTCTTATATATCACGCCCTCACGCCACCACGTTCAACGCTCCCGGCAACACATCCAGTTCCTCGCAATGCAGCGTCAGCACCTCTCCATCCACCATCACATCCACCGGTGCATCCAGGGCAAACTCAACGCGCTGCACCGCTTTCCGCTCGGCCATGGGATGCTCGATGTGCGTCCCGTCATAGAGTGTCGGCAGGTTGCGGATCAGCCCCAGCCTTCCAATCGCGCCCCATCGCACATATTCGATCAATCCGCTGTTCACCTGGGCGCGCGGCGCAATCATCATGGTTCCGCCGGTAAATTTGCTGTTGTTGAAGGTGAGGAAGAGGCAGCGCCGCCGGTCGAATTCTTTTTCGTCGTCGACCCGCACCGGAAACGGCCGCCGGTGTAGTTGCGCCAGCCCTAGAAAGATCGAAACGATATAACCGAACTCGCCCTGTCGGCTGAATCGTCGCGAGCGCAAAGTCGCCACGTCGGCTGGGAACCCCAAGCTCAACAGATTGATGTAGTGGAGAACGCCCCCGCGGTGCCGCAAACGTAATACATCGCAAGACTGTCTGCGCCCCGTAATGAGCGACTCAATTGCGTGCTCCGCGCCGCGATCGCTGAAGTCGCGCAGAAAAGAATTTCCCGTACCCAGCGGAAGAAAGCCGAGAGTCGGGCGCTCGCCCGCGATCGCCTCAGGAAAAAGCCCGTTCACTACCTCGTACGAAGTTCCATCTCCGCCCACCGCGATAAATTTACGCCGACCGCGAGCGTACGCTTCGCGCGCGATTCGCGTAGCATCTCCGCAGCTTCGCGTTTCCTCGACATCGATTGCAAGTCCGCCGGCCCGCAACCGCTCCAAAGCCGGGGTCAGCAGCTTGCGACGCCGTCCGCCTCCAGCCGCGGGATTCACGATGGCCAGATACGCCGCATCGTTCACAGCGCAACCACCGCCCCGCGCTCCATCTTCTTTCCAATCTCTTCCGCCAATGCCTGCCGCTTGATCTTCATCGACGCCGTCCGCGGGAAATCTTTGTCCCAGATCACATAGCCGCCAATGCGTTTAAAATCCGGCAACTTGCGGTTGCGCGCGATCATCTCGCTCAGCAGCAAACTGTCGAACTTCTGGTTCTGCTCCAGCCGCAGCACCATCACCAGCACCTCGCGGCCGAGTTCTTTTTGCGGCCACAAATAATTCGCGGCAAACACGCAATATTCCTTCACCGGCAATCCGTCGAAGACTGTTTCAATATCCTCGGGATAAATATTCTTCCCGCCTTCGGTCACGATCATGTTTTTCTTGCGGCCGAACAATTGAAGGTGCCCAGTCGTATCGAAACGTCCCAAATCCCCCGTCAGCAGCCAGCCTTCCACAATCGTCTCCAGCGTGAGCTCCGGGTCATCGAGATAATGCGACATCACCGTCCTACTCCGCGCCGCAATCTCTCCAATCCCCTCCTCGTTCGGACTCAGCACTCGCAAATCAACTCCCGGCAGCGGCTTCCCCACCGTGTCGGCGCGAAATGGTTTCAGATCGTTCAGCGTCAGCGACGTTCCGGCCTCTGTCAGTCCATATCCGTTGATCACCGGAATTCCCAGATCGTAAAAAAACTGCATCGTCGAAGGTTCCATGAATGCCCCGCCGGTAATCAGCGCCAGCAATTCGCCGCCGAACGCGCGATGCACGCCGGGCAACAGCGCGCGGCTGAGCTTTATCCGGGGCCTGCGACGCGTGAGCATTTTATTAATCGCAATCATGCGATTCAGAATCGCCCGCTTCCATCCCGGCAGTTCGTCGAACTTTGCCTTTACCCCGCGCTCCAGATTCTTCACGATCAGCGGAACCAGCGCCACGTACGTAATTCGATAGCGCAGAAACGCGTCGCGGACAAATTCAGGACGCAATGTCCGCAAATGCACCACGCACGCACCGCACACAAACGGACCGATAAATCCAACCATGAAATCGATCGCATGATTCGTCGGCAGAATGCTCAAATACCGCACTCCCGGCCAGAATGGATACCACGCGGTCAGCGCCTTGCACTGCTCTAAATAGTTGTCGTGCGTCAGCACGCAACCCTTCGGACGCCCACCGGTGCCCGACGAATAAACAATGCAAGCCACGTCCTCGCGCTTGCGCATTACAAAATCGGGCGCACCCTTGCGCTTGAAATCTTCCCAGCGAAACGCCCCCGCAAGATCGCTCCCGGGTGGCGCTTCCGTCACCAGCACCAGCTTGGCCTTGATGTTGTGGAATTCCGGCGCCAGCGCAATCGCTCGCCACAGGTAATACTCCACCACCAGCACCTTGGCCTTCGAATGTTCGAGCAATTGCAGTTGCTCGCTCGCTGTCAGCTTGTAATCTAGCGGAACCAGGACGCCGCCGCTGTAGAAAATCGCGTATGCCGAAATCAGCCACTTCGACTGATTCGTCATCAAAATCGCCGCGCGATCTCCCTCGTCGAACTCCGCATCCTCGAGCGCGCGCGCCAGCGGCAGGCTGATTTCCTTAAAGTCCGAATACGTCAGCCGAACTTTTTCGCGGTCGCGGTCGGCTTCGATCAGGCACGTCTCGCCGGCGAAACGGTCAAGCGCATCGCGCAGTGCCGCTCCCAGGCAGCTATATTTTTGGAGATCGAGCATTAAGAAGTTATTTCACCACGGCGGTGCGGAGCTATCGTTAAAACTTCATAAAGGATTTGTATCAGAGCACGCATTTAGCGTGCCGTAAAGATCGGTCTGCAGATTGCCTTCAGGCGCTGTGCCCTACAATCTGGCCTGAATTTTCCCTGCCAGGGTTCGAAAGTCAGACACTCCCTGCAACTCGTAATCCGGCAGCTCTACATGAAAATGATTTTCCACCTTGGTCAGCAGATCGAGCGTTTGCAAGCTATCGATTCCCAGCGCCTTGAAAAAATCTTCGTCCGGAGAAAGCTTCTCTCGCGGCACTTTGAAGTGCGCTGCTGCGAGATTCAAAATCTCGTCAAGCGTTTGTTCCGCAGTCGGCATTCTTTTGTCAGCCTCATCTTCCTCAGGATCGTCATTCCGAACGGCTTCCAGCCGCGAGGAATCTGCTTTTGTTTCCACTACGGCAAATACGGCTGCGCATCCGTGTTCTCCACAAACTTGCGCAGCCCCGCCTCGACCGCCGGAGACGCAAACAACTCGCAAAACAGATCGATCTCCTGCCGCAACTCTTCGTGCGGAATCGGCTTGATAAATCTTTTCGCGGCTGCCGCAGTCGCGCGGTCAAACTTGGCCAACTGCGCCGCTGTAGCCCGCGCAGCACGCAGCGCCTCGCCCTCGCCCACTACCTGACTCACCAGCCCAATCTGCTGCGCCTTGGTCGCATTGAAACTCCGCCCGGTCAATAACAGATCTCTTACCACAGCATTGCCCAAATCCCGCTTCAGCCGCGGGATTCCGCCGAACCCCGGAATCAATCCCAGGCGAAGCTCCGGAAAACAAAACCGTGCCATCTTATCGGCAATAATCAAATCACACGCCAGGGCGAGTTCGAACCCTCCGCCAAAAGTCACTCCATGCACCGCCGCAATCGTCGTCAACGGCGATGCATCAATCAGATTTAACACCCGATGAATGCGCTCCAGAAAATCCCGCACTCCCCTCGCAGCCTCGGCTTTCTCCATCGCTTGCGAGCGCTCATACAGTTCCCGTAGATCGGCGCCCGCGCAAAATCCTGCTTTGATCTCGCTATAAATGATGAGCGCATGGGCTTCGCCTTGCATCTTCTGCAACGCAGTCGCGAAAGTTTCTAGCTCTTCCAGCGCCGCCGATCCCAACTCGTTGCAAGGCGCGCGATGCAGCGCCAACTCGATCACGCCGTCGACAAGTTTCCAGGACAAACCGCTTCCGTTGGCCGAACAGTCCGTCCTGGTTAGCGTTGCTTTGCCTTCGTGCACCTTAGTATCCTTCGCGGTTTCCGCTCTAGGTTTTGGCAAAACTACACGGCCTGTCTTACCGCGTACATCCTATCAATCTCATCCTTCATGCGAGCGGCAATCGCATCCCGCTTCAGTTTCCCATTCGCCGTCAACATTCCACTTTCAATCGAGAACGCCTCGCCCCGAATCGTAAATGCCCGCACCTGCTTGTAGTGCGGCAACTCAGGATTCACAGCATCCAGCGCCGCTTGCACCTGCTCAGCTGTCACACTTCCGGTCACAATCGCCGACAAGTAGCCGCGCCCATTGCCCGCAATCACCACCTGCTGCGCCTCCGGCAAAAGCTTCGCAATCGCGCTCTCAATCGGCTCCGGCGAAATCTTATGTCCCGAGCCCAGCACAATCAGGTTCTTGATGCGCCCCGCAATCCGCCAATTTCCCGCAGCACTCACCTCGCCCTGATCGCCGGTATGGAACCATCCGTCGCGCAAGGCCTCTGCCGTTTGCTCGGGCTTATTCCAATAGCCACGAAAAATATTCGGGCCGCGCACCACGATCTCATCGTTCTCGCCCAGCCTCATCTCCATGCCAGAAATCGCCGGGCCCACACGCCCAATTTCCACGCGATTCGGATCGTCCATCGTACAGATCGCCGTCGTCTCCGTCAGACCGTAAACCTGAAGCACGCGAATTCCCAGCATCATGAAGTAGAGTTGTGTCTCGGCAGTGAGCGGCGCGGAGCCGCAAATCAGCGCCCGCAAATTCTTCCCAATCATCTTTTTTCGGATCGCCGGAAACACAAGTCGGTTCGCCAGCCCCAGCCACAACGCATCTCCCGGCTTTGCCTGCCCTTCGTGCTTTCGCGCCCACGCCGCTTTCGCTCGCGAATAAATTGTCTGCGCAACGCCGCCAGTCTTCCAGAGTTGTTCATCCACCGCGCGCCGCATCCGCTCCAGCAACTGTGGAACATTCAGAAAATAATCCGGAGCCACAGCGCGCATGTCGCTCGAAATATTGGCCAGATCTGTGTTGATGGTGACGAGGCTTCGCCGTTTTAAAAACGTTAACAGCGCGATCCACGAAGCCGCAAAAGTAAACGGCAAGTAGTGAAAGATGCGGTCTTGTCTCGCCGAACCTTCCATCAGTTCACTTAAGCGCTCCGCAGTCCGGTCGAGCATAAATCCGACATTTGCTGCCGTCAGCACGACGCCCTTGGCTTCGCCAGAAGTTCCGGATGTATAGATGATGGTTACAGGATCGTCATTCCTCACCTGCGGGCGTTCCAACTGCACCCCTTCCACGCCCGCAAAAACCTCGTCGAACAGAACCTGCGGCGGTGCCTCGCTCCAGTTCTGCGCGATTGCATCCCGCAACGAAGCATCGCCGCAGCACACCAGCGACGGCGTGCAATCCTTCATCATCGCAATCAATTCCGCCGGGGCTTGCCGCGAATACAGCGGCACAACAATCAGGCCTTCCGCCATCAAAGCCAAATCCATCGCCACCCAGCGGATGCTGTTCGCAGCCAGCAGACCGCAACGATCGCCCTTCTTCAAACCCTTCGAAGCAATAAAAGTTCGAGCTTTGCTCACAAGCTCCAGCAACTCATTGCCGCTCACGCCGGCGATTTGCCGGTCTCGAATCTCCGCAAGAACACGCGTATCCCCAGCCGTGCGCAACTGGGAAAAAATCTCTCCGATGAATGGAATAGCTGTGCTCAATGTCTAGATGAAACAAAAGTAGTGAAGCCTGGGCTCTTCTTCGTGACCTTCGCGCGCACCCTTTGCGACCTTTGCGGTCAAAAGCTTTTTCAAAAGCGTCCTTGTCATCCGGTTCGGAGGTTCGGCACTAGCTGTAAGCCGCCACCAACTCTTTCAACCCCGTGTTCATCGGTGGCAAGTAATCTTCCCAACTCCACTCGCCCCGGCGCGTCTCGAACTCCGGATATCTTCTCTGCACTTCTTCTTCAAAATACACGCCCATGCGCGCCATCACTTTCAAGTTTTTCACCACCGTACGAGCGATGCCGTCGGCAATCGCCTTGCCATCGGAACTGAGCTTTTCCAGCGCCGCCAACAGCTTGCCTTCGAGATCCGGATCATCCACCGTCATCAGCAAATCCTGATGTCCGCGTTCCCGCATCAAATTCCGAATGCGCTCATCCATCGTGATCCCCGCCGACGGCACCAGCCCCGGCATCGAGGTGACAATACCGTGATAGCGCGACGAAGCCATCATATGACCCGAGCGCAGCACGCTCACCAATTCGTACATGTTGTATTCGTCGGATGTGAGAACCGGCACTCCGCCCAGCTTTTCCGCAATCCGGTTCGCCGGACGCGCATCCAGCCGTTCCGTTGCCGCAATGATGACGAACACGTTTTTCTTTTTGCGGAACGCACTCACCGCATCTGCGATCGCATTCCAATACCTGTGATACGCCTGCTCGGCCGCCGGCCCTGAGTTGTGAAAGTAAACCGTCCGGTAATGGCTGTCTTTATATGCGCCCGTCAAACTGCGGGCCGCATACTTCGCCACCGACGCCTTCACCGGCCACTCAAATGGATTGATCGGACAAACCACCAGCACCGGCGTCTTTCCATCCCATCCGACTTTCCGCAGCACGCTCTGTCCATACTCTGGCGGCCGCGGCTCAAACGTCCACGCCGTATCGGTGCCCAACTCAGTGGGCACGCCCAATTCTCGCAGCACGCTGCGCGATTCTTCATTGCGCGTAATCACAAACGAACTCTTGCAGTAACGCCCGCACATCTTCGCGACCAGCGGATCCATGTGTCCGGCTTCCGCGCCGTAGCCTACCGACAGCTTGTTTTGCGCCGCAGCAATTCCCAGCGAGCCGATCATCATCGTGGTCAGCGCGTTGGCGAACTTGCTCTTGAACATCGAGCCTTCGCAGGCGACCACTCCATCGTGGCGAGGCACTTCGTTGGCCAGGAACGGCGGAAAAATATCCGGCAAGTGCACTTGTTTCGTGTCGGCAAAATATCCGCGCGAGAAATCGAAATTCTGGCTCATCACGCTGAACTCGACGCGCTCTGCTCCCAGAATGTGGCGGATCTGCCGCAGCATCTCTTCCACGCGCACGTCTGACCCCATATTGCGCGTGCCGTTATAGCCGGCAAACAACAATTTCAACTTTTGCCCCGGCTTCCAGCGCTCGCCCGCGCCCAGCATCCACGCCGCTTTCGCGCGCTCAATCGAACTGCTGACCCAGGCCTCAAGAATGAAATCCATCATGCGGCGGTTCCCCCCGCAGTTCTGGGCCAGGGCTGGTAGCGATACGCAAATTCATTTTGAGTACTGAACTTGAGCAGCGGATAGCAGTAGTCCGAAAACGGTACCGGCTTTTTCCCAAGTTCTTTGATCACGCGCCGGTTATCGAACACCGTGTTCCATACCAGATATGGCATGAACGCTTTCATCAGCGAAGCGCTTTTTCCAACCGCTCCACTGCGATTCGCCAGAAAATTCACCGAGCCCGCAAACGGTTTCTCGGCTACCGGCACAAACATCGGCGCGCGCTTATTCTGCGCCGCCGCCAGCGCCTTCGTGATTTCGCGAAAGGTCTGCGAGCCAACTCCCGACGAAAGATGATACGTGTCGAACTCCGGACGTTCTTTCTGATGCAGGGTCGCAATCGCCTCCGCCACAAAATCCACGTTCACAATGTCGATCTTATCGGTCGGTCGAAATGGCAGCACCGGAAGCCCCGCCAAAAATACGAACGCCTTCACCATGTCGAACTGCGTCGTCTCCGCATAGCGGCTGTCGCCCAACACGATGCTTGGACGAAAAACTGTCTTCGGAGTTTCCGGCAGCAGCACCCGCATCATGTGCTCGCAGAATTTTTTCGTCCGCGCGTACGGGTCGTAGTCCGAGCGCTCCCAATCGATCGACCGGTCTTCGCTCACCACTTCATTCTGCCGCTTTCCCGCTACCGCGACCGTGCTCACCTGGCTGAAGCGCCGCAGCCCGTGATAATGCTCGGCATGGCGCGCCAGCGTGAGCACCTCCAGCGTGCCGCGCAGATTTACATTCAGGCAACTCTTCTCCGACTTCCGGTTCAACGAAGCCGCGCAATGAATCACCGAATCGCTGGTGTGCACGAGACGGTCGTACTCGTCGCGGTCCAATCCGAAACCGGGTTCAGTCAAATCTCCGCGGAAAACGCGTACCCGGGTTTGCAGCAATTCATAAAATTGCGGAAACTCCATATGCAACTGGAGCGCTTGCCACAGCCGGCCTTCCGCCTCGTTCACATCGCGCGCTCGCACCAGAACGTTAAGCGCCGCGCCGTGATCCCGCAGCAGATTCGTCGCCACATGCGCGCCAATGTATCCCGTCGATCCTGTCAGAAATATCGCCATTCAACGTCCGTTCTCTGTCTTGCCCCTGTCATCTTGAGCGAAGCATGCCGAAGAGCGAAGCGAATCGGCATGCGCAGTCGAAAGATCCCACATTCTTCTCAGTCGCCGCCGATCTCCAAGTGTCGGCAACCGCCGCACCCGCCGACCTCACGTCCCGGTCCTTACCGTCTCGCCATTCTGCAAACTCCGCGCCGGACGCGCCTCCAGCGGCCTTCCCTCAATCAACGGGTACGTCCATTTCCTCAGCGCCGGAATATGCACATTGATCCAGTAATCCCACCAGTCGAGCATGCGCGCCTTGTATCCAAATTCTTCTTTCTCGTCGGCCACCAGCGCGTGCGATAGCTTCTCCACATTGTCCGCGGCAAAATCGTGATCGTTGAAAAGTATGAAAGGCTCGAATAACTCGATCAGCTTTTCCACCCGCTCCAGATTTCTTTCCGTTTTTACCAGTGGGGTCTTCTTCAGCGGCAGCGGCGACATAATGCGCTGGATGGACTTCACAATCGCCTTCTGCGCCGGCGCAGACATACGCTGGTAGCGCGTCTTCGAGACCGGAATCGCATCAAAACGCAGCCGCAGCCAGGATTCCAACCCTTCCTGCGCGCGGTAATGTTTGCGATGCGCCAGCGATGTGAGTTCGATCGACCGCCCCATATCGCATGGGTTCGTCACCGATGTCGCCAGTTGATACAACTGATCGTGCCGACGCTCCACAATCGCCGCCGCAATCAGCGTCATGCCCGCGCACACCGCGTCGACCGGAATAATATCCAGCCGCTTGCTTTCGTTCGACGGCAATTGCCGGAAGTAAGTCCCCAGCAAATACGAGAGCGACGCCGAGGTATTGATGCCCTCATTCCACCCCAGAAACGGCTTCGCAACCGAGGTTTCGACGATTGCCGGGCGCACCACCGCAATCGGCAGCCCCGCCCCGTATTTCACCATCAAAGATTCCGCCAGGCTCTTGGTCAGAGTGTAAGTATTCGGCCAGCCCAACTCTTTTGCACGCCGCGTTCCCGCTTCGGTCAGATAAGTCTTTAACCAGCGAATGCGATTCTTTCTAATCTGATTATCGAGCGCCGCACCCTGCAAACTCTTCGCCGCATGTTCCTTCGTCAGCGACTGCGACTTCAACTCGGCCGTCACTTCTTCGCCCTCGGCCTGCGCCTCAGCCTGCGCAATCACCTGCTTCAGCGATCGCCATTCTTCTTCCGCATCAAAGCCCGGCACACGCCGCGGTGTGTAATTCGGAACTACTCTTTCCATCACCCGCCCGTCACGCTCGCCCGCCACATAACAGGTCGACAAATGCAATAGACCTGCATGATCGCTTCCGCGCACGAATTCCAGAATGTTCATGGCTGCGTCGGTATTGGTGGTGATCGCGTCACGCAGATCAGGATTGAAATCCGTTAATCCCGAGCTATTCACAATCAGGTCGAGATCGCGCTGCAAGCGCCGCGCGACATCCGCACTTAGCCCCAGCCCAGCCTGCGTAACGTCGCCTTCGACCACTTCGACCTTATCGCGCAAGTAGTCGCCGAACCCGGGCCCGTACTTTTCAAACAGCGGATCGAATACCGGCGATTCTTCCACAATCTTTTCAAAGCGCCGCTGCGCCGGATTCGATTTCTGCCGCCGGATCAGCAAATAAATCCGCCTAATGTCGGGCAAATCGAGCAGCGTATTGGCCAGCCACACTTTGCCGATAAATCCGGTAACGCCAATCAGCATTACGTGTTTTCCAGTAAGCGCGCGCCGCACCGAAAATCCATTCGCCGGACGCTCACCCTCAAAATGCACAATCGGACGCTCGCCCACCGTCGACTCTCGCGCCGAAGAAATCACCGCTCCGCGCAACTCTTCCAGAGAAATATCCAGTTGCCTCGCCAAAGTTTTCGGCGCCCGCCGCCCATCCGAACTTTGTTCCCGCAGCAGCGCAAATCCGCCGCGCGGCCGGATCACCGGCTCGAGCAACCTTCCCGTCGCCACGCCTTCGCGAAACTCAAGCCGGTTGGCCACCAGTCGCTTCACGCCCAGATGCAGCGCCAGCGGCTTCATTACATGCTCCAACCCCTGGCTCACCAGCACTACATCCGCTCCCGAGCGCACCAGTTCCTGCACCCGCTCCACACCATGCGCTTTGAGCTGCGGCTTCAATTTGTATTGAAAATATTCTTCGCCCAGCAGGTCCAGCCGATCGCGCGTGACCCCACGCAGCGCGGTATGAACCACACGCGTGGCGAACTTGCGGTTGGTGGAATAAAGAAAGGGACGCAGCGCCGCCATCAGGAAAATGAGCCCACGCCGCCGGAAGCGATCGGTAAAGGTTTGCGCATTCCAGGTAAAGAACGCGACCGGCTGAACCACGGTCAGGTCAAGCAGACTGCCTTCCACCCGCCAGTACACGCTGGGGCATCCGCTGCCCGACACTGCGCCGGACACGCTGGGGGATGCGTTGGGGTTGTGGTTTGACGGTTCCAAAGTATTTTTAATTCCGCGTACAGGCTGGCCGCACTCCGTCCACGGAATCCTCTATTGTAAACAATGCTTGAACATCCGCGAAGCCCGGACTGAACAGTCCCGGTATAACAGACGGAACTCCTATCTTTCAGGGTCACTCTTCTGGGTATTCCGCAAGACCTTCTAACGCGCTAACCTGAATTCGTGTGCCTCACTCGACTGGACCGCATCCGGCGATTAGCTACCTTTTGGCCCAGCGCGTCATCTCAAAAGCGCGAGGAAATCCCTATGAACCTCTTTCCTAAACACCGTTGCGTTTTCTTCTTGTGCATCGTTTTTTCACTGAGCTTTCTCACGGCACTCGCACCTCCTCTCGCCCACGCAGATAACAAGGTGCTGGGCGAAGTCGATCTGGTGGGCGCGTCGAAAGTCGAAAACACATCCGGCGTTTGGGTGGATGACCAGTACGTCGGCTACCTTCACGAACTCAAGGGATCAAAAAAATTGCTGCTCCTGCCCGGCGAACACTCCATCACCGTGCGTCAGGGCGGCTACCTCGACTTCACGCAGAAGATCACCGTGCGCGCCGGAGAAAAACAAGCGCTCGACGTCAAGATGGAAAAAGACACCCGCGTGAGCCTGCCCAAGATCACGGCTGAGATCAAGCTGGATGTGAAACCGAATCGCGCGGCAGTCTTTGTCGATGGTGTCTTCGTAGGCCACGTCGCCGAATTTGGCGGAATCGGCCGCGCGCTTCTGGTTGCGCCCGGAAAGCACGCCATCAAGATTATGCTGCCCGGATACCAGACCTTCGAGACGGATATCGACTTAGTGGCCAATCAAAAGTCGACGGTGAAGACGGATATGGTGGCAGGCGGCCCCGCGGAAGGCGTTCCGCTTTCCCACTAACTGCGATCCCAGGGCGCCCGGAAGAAATCTAGATTACGCCGATGCTCCGGCAGCGGTCCCTCGCTGCTTGCACAGTTCCGCGTGGAACCAATCGGCGGAAAAAGCTGAGTCGTTGCGGAACAGGCCGAGCAGCGCGTCTTCCCCGTCGTAAGCAGATGCAGCAGCAAAATTCCGCCGCGCGTCCATCTCCAATCCCTCTGGCTCGACCAGCAGTTCCGGGAGCACGTCGCGATTTTCCGTCAGCAGAGCCAGAAACTTTTCCAGCAACGCTTTGTGTTCTCCCGTCGTCTGCGAAAACTCCACTCCCATGCCCTTTTCCGGATGCATCACTCGAACCACGCCCTCGACCTTCAATTCCGCACCCGCCGCCCGCATGGAGAGCGTCACCCGCGTGCAGACCGGGAATGGCGAGTTCATTTCCAGATAGCAGCCGCCCAAACTCAAGTCGGTAAGCCGGCAGCACGCCGGCGGATCGTCCTTCTCCGCATCCGCGGTATTGCGGCCAAGCCATTGGCTTAACTTCTGCATGAACTCCGCGGATGGATTCAGGAAGCGCAACCCCACGGCCGCCCCCGTCCCTTCCCAGGCGAATTCCGCATCCACCTCCAGCAGAGCAGCGCTTCCCGGCAGAGTAAACGCGACCTGCCATCGTCCACTGGGCTTGCCGCGCTGCGGCAGCGTAACCGCCAGCCCGCCCTCGCCGAGGTCGTTGGTGTTGACCTTGAAGGTTTTCCCGGATTCCGGGTTCGTCATTCGCACCGGAATGTGAAGCGGCACGCGCGTATTGCGGCGCCGTTCTTTTTTCATGAGCGCCCGCGCCGCGCGAAAGCTCGATTTCGCCTTCTCGATCGATACCGGCTTGTATAGGATGAAGTGCGCGCCAATTTCAAATGCCGATCGCAAGCCGACTCCGGGGTCCAGAATCGCCACCGCCACCGCGCGTTTATTGCATGGAGCCGTGCGCGCCCCGCGCAGCACTGCGCTCGAGCCAGGTCCCGCGCAGTCCACGATAATCGCTTCGTACCGCTCCCGGGTCAGGAACCGCAGCGCGCTCTCCGAGTTGGTGCAGTGTTCGACGTCAATTTCCATGTCGCCCAGCGTCCTGCGCAGGACGCGGACGATCTTGTCGTCAGCACACAGCAGCAATGCCTTTAAATCCATAACCCCACCGCGATGGCCTACTGTTCTTATCGTCGCTGCCGGCTAAAGGGTTGAATCGGAGCTTTTCCGGGGGTGGCGACAGAACAGGGCCTCTTTTACTGTAGGCCCCGTCCTATGCCCAATCAATCGCCGCCGGGATTGAAGGGTTACGTCCGTAATCATCCTTGCAGATGAAACGGATTAGCTGCTCTGTGCTCCCCTGTGTCCTCTATGGTAAAGATTTCAGATCCGCCGCCACGGTATTAAAACCAAGCCGACAAGGAAATTACGCCGGGCCGAATCGACACAAATCCATTATTAACAAACAGTTAGAAAGCATTTAATCAAGTAACGCACTGCAGAATTGAGTTGACTTTAAACCAAAACTGCCCTAACCTATCGAGTCTCCGATTCAGATTTGGGTCCCTGGGAACGCGGCGGCATTCGCACTGTCGGGCGCCGCGCTTCGTTTTCCTTGCATCCCTATTCGGGCCGGAGAATCATATAGATAGGCAGTCATTTCAGTTCATTCTCCATTTCGTAGGAAAGGCGTTCTACATGGCCAAGCGTCGCGGAAATCCAAACTGGGGCAAGCCCGAGCCGATCGGGCCGGTCGTCCCTACTATCACCGAATTTGAGCAGGTCGTGCGCGAGTACAAGCTCACGCCAGACCAATACCTGCGCTCCACGCGCCTGCGCGAGTGGGCCCGCCGCAACAAGAATTCCAAGTACATCCCCGAGCCTTTGCTCGAAGCCTGGGGCTTCGAGATTGAGTCCACACTGTAAGCGCGTTCAACAACTTAGTTAACGAAAGTAAAGGGTCGCGACCAGCGACCCTTTTTGTTGGTAGAAGCTTCACGTTTCGGCCCGCACGCCGCCGCGATGAGGTCACTCATCGCATCGGGGGGAGGGTATACCCAGTCCGATGCACCACCCAACTTTCAACTATCCCGCCCACAGCATGACCATGTATTCTGATCCCGGCTTCGGCCCAGTTGTGCAGGACTTTGACGTGCAGGCTTATCCCAGGGCGGCTCCGTCCTCGGGCGTTGTAACTCCTATGTCGGCGATATGCGCGCATGAAACTTTGGAAGCGATGGAGAGGGCGGACCCTGCTGTTTCTGGCAGTCGTGGGGCCGGGGATTATTACCGCCAACGTCGACAACGACGCCGGCGGCATCCTCACCTATTCGCAGGCCGGCGCGCAGTATGGCTTTCTGCTGCTGTGGACCATGATCCCGATCACGCTCGCGCTGATCGTGGTGCAGGAAATGTCCGCCCGCATGGGCGCGGTGACCGGCAAGGGCTTGAGCGACCTGATCCGCGAAGAATTCGGCTTGCGCATTACGTTTCTGATGATGCTGGCCATTCTGTTTATCAACTTTGGAAACGTCGTCACTGAATTTATTGGCATCGCCACCAGCCTGGAGTTGTTCGGCCTTTCGCGCTTCATCACCGTCCCAATCTGCGCCGTGATCGTCTGGCTGATCGTAGTCAAAGGCCAGTACAAGAGCGTGGAAAAGGTTTTTCTCGTCGCGTCCTTTTTCTACATCACCTATATTTTTGCCGGATTCTTCGCGCACCCGCTGTGGAAGGACGCGGCCTTTGCCACCTTAAAGCCGCCTTCGATGCATGCCTTTCGCGAGCAGGCTTATCTGTTCATGGTGATCGGAGTGGTTGGCACCACCATCGCTCCCTGGATGCAGTTCTACCTGCAGTCTTCGATCGTGGAAAAAGGCGTGACCCGCCGCGGTCTGCAAGCCTCGCGCTGGGACGTAATTGCCGGTTGTATCTTCACCGACGTCGTGGCATGGTTCATCATCGTCGCCTGCGCGGCCACGCTTTTCGTTCACGGCTACCGCGACATCAAGTACGCCGCCGACGCGGCGCAGGCTTTGAAACCGCTGGCGGGGCAATACGCGTACATTCTGTTTGCTGTTGGCTTGTTCAACGCGTCGCTTTTTGCGGCGTCGATTCTGCCGCTCTCGACCGCGTATACCGTGTGCGAAGGACTGGGATTTGAATCTGGCGTCGATAAGAAATTCAGCGAGGCTCCGTTTTTTTATTGGCTATACACGTTTCTGATTGCCGCCGGCGCGACGATTGTGCTGCTGATCCCCGGTGAGCGGCTGATCCGAATCGTATTGTGGTCGCAGGTCGTAAATGGACTCGTCCTGCCGTTTGTGCTCGTCTTCATGCTTCTGCTGATCAACAAGAAAGAATTGATGGGCGAATATGTGAACTCGCATCTGTTCAATGCGGTTGCGTGGGGAACGACAATTGTTGTGGCGGGATTATCGATCGCTCTGGTTGTGGGCTACATTACCGGCAAAGCCGGCGGCTAGCCGGGACGACGGTCGAATTGAAATCGGCCAACGATCCGCCTAAAGCAATTTCCCCGCACCCAAATCCGCCACCAGGGACGCGTCCGCTTCAAGAAAATCGTACGAGGCTAAATCCTTAGGCAGGGCCCACTGCACATCGCGGAAGATGCGATTCTCCATCTCTCCGCTGAATGCCCGAACCACAAAAAATCTCAGCTCCACCATCGCGCCGTTCGGATAAGTATGCTGCACGCGCGCGATTTCATCGCCAACCTTGGCGTGGATGCCGAGTTCCTCTTCCAGTTCACGCCGCAGCGCGTCGCGCGGCTGCTCGCCTTCTTCAATTTTCCCGCCAGGAAATTCCCACTTCAGCGGCATCGTCTGGTGTCGCGTGCGCTGGCAAACCAGTATCTTCCCTTCCTGCACAATCACCGCGGCTACAACTCTTTTCATGACTTTGAAACCGCGCCAGCCTGCAACGCGCTGGCCACCGGATCGACGCAACCAGTGAACGTGAAGGCGAAGGCTGCGATGCCCTGCGAACAATCCAGTTCAAGCTCGTGTTCGCCAAATTCAGGATTTCGCAGCAGGAAATACATTCGGGGCGAGTCCACCACAACGTAACTCTCGGTCTTCCCCGTGGCATTGCGAAAACGAACGTCTTTCCCGGCCTGCTCCGAAGCAAGCGGCTTGCCATCCTGCAACAAATGAACCTCCGCCTGAGTTCCGCGCGGCGCAGCCATCACCAGATTTACACCCGAAGCCTCATATCGCAGCCTCAGCGAATGTGGAGCGTCTCCGGCAGCTTCGAAATACTCCGCTGTCGAAGCCCAGCGTCCGCCAGCATAAAACAAATTCTCTTTCATATCTTGGGAAAATTCGTATTCGGCAACTTGATCTTCCTTGAACCCACCTTCGTTGCCGATCCGTCCGCGCTGATGCCCAAGATAAAGCTCGCCCGTCGGCCGGTAGCACACCGCGCCCGGATGATCCTCCTCGCGCAACGGCTGCATGATTTCCGGAAGATCCAGCGTCGCGCCGGAATCAGTTTCGCGAATCAACTCCTGAATAGTCTGTTCGCACTCGATGTAGCCGCCCTCGCCAAAATGGCCGTATCGAAGATATCCATCTTTATCGAGCAGATATTTCGTCGGCCAATATCGGTTCGCAAACGCTTTCCATATTTCGCGATTGCTGTCGATCACGATGGGATAAGTCAATCCAAACTCGCGGATGCCGCGCTCCACATTCGACTCATACTGCGCGAAGGTGAATTCCGGCGTGTGAACCCCGATCACGGTCAATCCCTTGTCACGATACTTTTCATGCCAGGCCTGCACGTAAGGCAGTGTACGGATGCAGTTGACGCAGGTATAGTCCCAGAAGTCCACGAGCACGACGCGGCCGCGCAGTTGACGGAAGCTGAGAGGCGGCGAGTTGAGCCAGACGCGCCCGATTTCCGGCGCACGCACCTGACCTTTTTCAACCCTCACTTCTTCTCCAGCTTTTTGCCCACGACTTCCGCGCAATATTGGATGAGCGCCTGATCTTCGGCCCCAAAGGCGGCGGGAAAGTGACTGTCGATGTCGAGTTCACCCGCAACGATTCCATTCACAAAAACTGGAACCACAATCTCCGACTTAGTTTCGAGCGAGCACGCGAGATAGCGCGGATCTTTGCTCACGTCATCCACCACAATGGTCTTGCCGCTAGACGCTGCTGCTCCGCAAATACCCTGATTCAGCGGAATCCGTGTGTGCGGGGTCATCGCGCCGAGAAAGGCCTCGAGCACCAGCATCGGCGGGCGCGCACCGGGCTCCAACATATAAAACCCCACCCAGTTGTACTTCAGCATGCGCTCGTGCAGCAGCCGGCACATACCTTTCATCAGCTCTTGGGCAGTAGGCGCCGCTGCCGCCAGAGCGGTAACTTCCTTGCGAAGTTCCTCGATTCTTGTGGTGGTGGGCATGAAGAATCTTAACTCAGATTAACCCTTTCTAACTTGCGACAGAAGGCACCCCGGTAATCTGCCGGATTCCTTTCGTGCGCTGAAAACGGTCGGGATGAATTGCATGCGCCAGAGCGTCAAGCCCATACAATAGCGTGGGAGCCGGGGTATTCAAATACTCGTCGCGAATGCAGTAAACCTGCGACTTTCGAGCCGCGCCAGTTCCCTGCCATTGACGCTCATTTACGATTTTTTCGAGCGGCACCCGATCGCCCGCTCCGCACCACGCCGCGATCAAGACATCAGGATCGGTTGCTGCAACTTCTTCGGCGGAAATCTGCTTTCCCGGAGTGCCGATAAATTCTCCTCCCGCGGCATCCACTAACTCCGCAACCCAGCTCTGCGACGCGATCAGCGGCTTGCCCCACTCTTCGCAGAAAACTCGGGGCCGCTCCAATCCTGCGGTGGAGGCGCGCACCTCTTCGATCCTCGCCTTCATCGACGCGATCACTTCTTCGCCGCGCTCGCTCGCACCGACCGCTCCCGCAATTACCGCAATGTCGGCGTAAATATCCGCCAGGGTTCTGGGGGCGAATCCCAGAAAGCTCGTGCCAGACTTGAGAATTTCAATTACCGCTTTTTCCTGGTAGGGGACGGAGGCGATCACCAGGTCGGGCCGCGCGGAAGTAATTTGTTCCGCGTTGGCCGTCCACGAATCAGCAAGAATGATCCGGGGCGTTGCCGTAACCTCGGGGACCACATCGGCGCAATACTTCGTACACGCCACAACACGATCGAGTTCGCCGATCGCAGCCAGGATGACCGTCGCGCTGGGTTGCAGGCAGGCGATGCGGCGCGGTGCGTGGGAAGAAGCCATGATTAAAAACCAACCAGTGACGAGGCAATGGTCGAAATCCGTGACTATTGTTTGAGGCTGCGCAAAGCTGCTTGAAGCACATCCACGGCCAACTGAGCAGCGTGGGTTGAGGCTTGCGGCAAACCACCGACCGCCTCAATCACATCGTCGCGCTGCAGATTTCGCGCTCGATCGAGCTCGCGGTTTGCCGCCAGTTCCGTCAAAGCCGACGCGCAAGCGATTGCCGCCACGCATCCTTTGGCCTTGAACCGAATCTCGGTCACTCGACGTGCATGTGCCTTTAGCGTGAGCCGCACTATATCTCCGCATGCTGGATTTTCAATTTCAGCCACAGCATCCGCGTCGTTAATTTCGCCGGCATTGCGCGGATTTTGAAAGTGATCCAGAACTTGCGCGGAATACATGGCCAGCTCAATTGTAACTGGCGATAAGAACCAAGGTCCCCTTCGACTTCGCTCAGGGCAGGCTCTCGGTTTGCTCGGGATGACAACACCTGAGTTCATCCCTGCGACGCCGTTCCCGCGGGAAAATAAATCCGCCAGCCTCTTTCGCGCGCAACTGCCTCCAAATCCGCATTCGGATTCACCGCGAAGGGATGTTTGGCCATGGCGAGCATTTCCGTATCCCAGCGCGAATTGCCGAACGCCGCATCAATCGGCTTGCCCACCACTTCGCGCAGTGCCTGCGGCTTGCCCGCACCGGAGGGCACACGAATCAGCCGATCCGTTGCGAAGTCTCGCTCGATTTCGACTTTGGCCGCCAGAACGCGGCTCTCGGGTATTCCAAAGTGCTTCATCGCAGCGCGAATCACCCATTCGTTCGACGAAGACACCGCCCAAATTTCGCAGCCGCTCTCGTTCAGCTTTTTTACTAATTCCTGCATCTCAGGAAAAATCTGCACCACAAAATACTGATCGAAGAACTGCTGCGCCGCCTCCATCATCTTCGCTTCCGAAATTCCCCGGTGCATCGTCACCATCTCGCCGCACATGGTGCTCTCTTCGACTTCGCCGCGCTTGTAGGCCGCGTAGCGCTCGCGCAGCGGACGCTCCAGGGACCCCGCCACAATCCCTCCCTCTCTCAGTTCCCAATCGAAGAAGCGCTCTCCGGCATCGCCTGACCATAACGTCCCGTCGCAATCAAACGCGGCAACCCGCGGTTCAAGCCGCAAAACCGAATCAATGAATTCTTGCGTGACGGGAGGAAAAGCATCGGTCTTGGTTGCGCTCATTCTTTGACGATAACGTGCGACCGCGTCGGCGTGCAATGCCGCAGAAGAACCCCATATATCAGACGGTTGGACTGTCGGGTATGAAGATCAGCAATCGTCACGGAGCAGACTGGCGTACTCCTCCGGAGTGTTCACATTGAGCACGACCAAAGGGTCGTCGACGCGGACGTATTCAATATGCTGCTGGTTCGTATGCTCGACCTCGCGCGCGGTCGCCGTGGCCGGCGCACGCAGAAAAGCCTCCATCATCTCCCGGCCCACCAGATAGGGATGGCCATGCTTTCCCGAAAACTCGGGCACCACCGCCCACATTTCTTCCCCAGCTGAGCAGAACGCCTGGTGAAGAACCTCAATCGTCCCGCTACGCGCCGGCGGCCGATCGACCAGCGTCACCATAGCGGCATCCCTGCCGTGGTTCAGCACTTCCTGCAGCCCAACTTGCAGCGAGCTGAATTGCCCGCGGCTCGGATCTGGATTGACCACCAAAGCCGCTCCCTGCGCATAAATCACCGGAGCCAACGCGCGCTCATTGTTCCCCACAACGACGACTACTAACTCCGTGGCCCGCAACAGCGAACGAATCGCCGCCGAGAGAAATGTCTCGCTGGAGGTTTGCCCGCTGATCAACGGGGGCCACGGCAGCAGAGCCTTGTCCCGGCCCATGCGCGAAGATTCTCCTGCCGCGAGGATTACACCGGCAAAGCTGGCAGCGCGCTTCATGCTGCGAAGATAGCAGGAAAGTGGACGATTGGGGATTTTCGATTGCCAATTGCCGATTGGCAAATGCTTTGGCTGCGAGACCTGCGGACGATCTGCGAAGCGGCGGAAGCAGCCCACTCTCTATTCTTCAACTGCCGATTTCGAAACATCCTCCGTAGCGGGCCGCGACTGCTGCGACTGAAACCAGCTCATATGCGGCAACTTGGCGCTGGCGTGCCGACGAACCCCGATCAACTCCGCGGTAATCGCAACCGCAATCTCCTCCGGCGTAATCGCACCAATATCCAGCCCGACGGGCGCATGCACGCGCTCGAACAATTCCGCAGCCAAGCCCTCTTTCTTAAGGTTCTTGAAAATTTCGATGACCTTGCGCTTGGAGCCGATCATGCCAATGTAGCGAGCTCGCGTCTGCACCGCCCAGCGCAGGATGCGCATATCGTCGCGATGCCCTCGCGTGACGATCACAACATAAGAAGCTTCGTTCGGGTCGAGCTTTTGCATGGCCACGTCAAACTCCAGAGCGTGAACCTCGCGCGCCGTGGGAAAGCGCTCTTTGGTGGCGTAGGAGCTGCGGTCGTCGGTAACGATCACTTCAAATCCCGCATTCGACGCCACCTGGCAGAGATTCACGGCCACATGTCCAGCGCCAAAAACATAGAGCAGCGCCGGAGGCAAAACCGGTTCGACAAATACTTCAAGCGTCCCACCGCAAACCAGTCCAGTATCGTATTTCGGATCCTGATTCAAATCGAAACTGAGAGTGCGTGGCTTTTCCGATTCCATCACTTCGCGCGCCGCCTGCCAAACCTCGGCCTCAACACATCCGCCGCCGATGGTGCCCACAATCGAACCATCGTCGCGCACCAGCATCTTCGCCGTCTTGAACGACGGAATCGAGCCGCGCACATTCACAATCGTCGCAACGGCGCCGCGGCGGCCCTGTTGCCGCAATTGAACGATTTGTTCGTAGATATCCATGCCGAGAATACGCCGTCCTGTGATTATCAATCGGTAAATAGCGGGGCGTCAAACTAGCCCTGCAACCTTAGAGTGCCGTCAGGCCTTCTGCGTTTCTCTCTTTATTAGCAGGGCATTCGGTTATTGGGACAACCGGCGCAGAAATTCCTGCTCATCCATCCGGTACTTGAAGGCCTTGCGGCCGTCGATGAATACCACCGGTACTTCGTCATTGAATTGCCGGCGCAGTTCGTTGTCGCTGTCTACATCGACTTCCCGCCAGGTAAATCCACCGCGACGCGAGAGCTTGGTAAGGCTCTCCTTTACCACCTCACAGAGGTGACATCCCTTGCGCGAGTAAACCACCACCTGTCGGGGCTCCGGCACGGCTGGATTGTAGCCGTAACCGCGCCGTCGGTTCCACTGGTAAATGTCGTAAGGAGACTTGGGAAATATAGGAAGCCAGGCTTCGTAAACCTTCGTGTCCTTCGTGGTTCAATGTTTTGCATCCCCGCAACCACAACCATCCACGATAGAATTCCGCCATGTCTCAAGTCGCGGCCAAGCCCTTACTCGGTAAAACCTCTCTGGTCACCGGAGGCGCGCTCCGTCTCGGCCGCGCTTCCGCACTCGCGCTCGCCCAAGCCGGCGCCGATGTCGCCATCACCTTCCGCAACTCCGCCCGCGACGCACAACGCACCGTCATCGATCTTTCCGCTCACGGCGTCCGGGCCTTCGCTTTACACTGCGACATCACTGACGAAGCCAGCGTGAAATCCATGATGAAAGACGCCGGGCGCGAACTCGGCCGCATCGACATCCTGGTCAACAATGCCGCCAATTATGCCACTGCCGATTTCGAGCGCATCACCCTTCGCCAGTGGGATGACATCTTCGCTTCGAACACCCGTGGACCATTCCTCGTCTCGCGCGAAGCCCTGAAGTGGATGCGCCGCAAACGCCCGGGCGCCACCCGTCGGGCCACCGAAGCCAAAGTCATCAACATGGGTTCGCTTGGCGGCTTGCGCCCCTGGCCCACTCACGCGCATTACTGTTCGTCAAAAGCGGCGTTGCACATGCTCACGAAGGTGATGGCTAAAGCGCTCGCCCCGGAGATCGCCGTTAACGCGGTCGCGCCCGGCATGATCGATCTCGGCGAAAAATCCGCCGCCGCGTTTATGAAGCGCATGGCCAAACAAACACCGATGCAGCGCAACGGCCGCGCCGACGAAATTGCCGCCGCGGTTTTATTCTTCGCGACCGCTCCGCAATTCATCACGGGCCAAATTCTCGCCGTGGACGGCGCCCTGGGTTTGTGAGCAACAGTCTTGCAAATCGGTTGGCGGGATTTGCGCAATTCGTGGCAGGGCATCGCTTCCCGTCTCTTCTTTCCGCGCTGCTCCTCAAGGTATAGTGGAAAAAATGAAGAAATCCGGCAAGGCACCTACCTCGAACCAATCCTCCCCCGCGCCTCACGTTGCCATCGCCATCATGGCCGCCGGCAAGGGCACGCGGCTGAAATCGCAACTTCCAAAGGTTCTGCACGAAGTGGGCGGAAAGTCGCTTCTGGCCCACGTAATCAACGCGGCCACGCAAGTGGTACCACCCTCGGATATTTTCGCCATCATCGGCCATGAAGCCGAGCAGGTCCGCGCCGCCGTCTCCTACACCGGAATCAATTTCATCCTGCAACCCGAACAGCGCGGCACCGGACACGCGCTGATGGTCGCGCAGCCGGCGCTTTCAGACTACGACCACATCCTCGTTCTCTCCGGCGACGCGCCGCAGATTACTCCTCAAACCATCGCCCGCCTGCTCAACTTTCATCTCGACGAGCAAGCCGCCATGACTCTGCTCAGCGCTGATCTCGATCAGCCTACCGGGTACGGTCGCGTGCTGCGAAAAAACTCGCGCAGCGCTGAAGTGAAACAGATTGTCGAAGAAAAATCCGCCAGCCCGGCGCAAAAGAAGATTCGCGAGATCAATGCCGGCTTCTACGTCTTCTCCGCGCCGGAGTTGCTCGCTCACATCCAGAAGCTCTCCACCGCCAATCCTCACGGCGAGTATTACCTCACCGACATGGCAGCGGTCCTGCGCAAGGCCGGACGGCGCGTGGTTGCGTGGAAAACGGAGAACTCCGCCGAAGTTCTCGGCGCCAACACCCGAGCCGAACTCTCACTCATCGACTCCCAGATACGCATGCAAAAATGCCGCCAGCTGATGGCCGGGGGCGTGAGCATTTTCTTTCCGGCTACCTGCGTTATCGACAACGAAGTCGAAATCGCTGGCGACACCGTAATCGAGCCGTTCGTCCAGATTCTTGGCACAACACGCATCGGCTCGAATTGCCGCATCCGCTCCTACTCCGTGATTCGCGATTCTGAAATTGCCGATAACGTTCTCATTCGTCCGGGAAGCATTCTCGAAGAGGCTCACATCGCTTCCGGCGCCATCATCGGCCCTTATTCTCACCTTCGCCCCGGCAGCGAGATCGGCGAAGGCGCGCACGTCGGCAATTTTGTCGAGACCAAGAAAATCAAGCTGGGCAAGGGATCGAAAGCCAACCACCTCACCTATCTCGGCGATGCCGAAATCGGCGCGGGCGTGAACATCGGAGCAGGAACCATCACCTGCAACTACGATGGCGTGAACAAGCACGCGACCATGATCGGAGACGGAGCTTTCATCGGCAGCGACAGCACTCTGGTTGCTCCCGTGCGTGTGGGCAAAGGCGCCTACGTCGGCGCGGCATCGTGCATTACCAGCGATGTCCCGGAAGACTCCCTCGCCCTCGGCCGCGCTCAGCAGATTGTTAAGCCAGGTTGGGCGCGGTCAAGACGCGACGCGCGCAAGGGGAAGTAGCGTTACTACGGAAAACTTCGCACCACAGAGGACAGAGGCACAGAGAAAAACACACCAAAGAAAAAGCACTGAGGCCAGCACACTCGCCGAGTCTCAGTGCCTTCCTGCCAGTTAGAAACTTCTACTTCGAAACCGCCGCAAACAGCTCCGAGTGCATCAGCGACTGGAACTGGGTGTCGCTGGCCTTGAAGTGAAACTGCACATTCGACGCGTCGGATTCCACCGTCGTATTGTCCATGGCCACTTTCTCAATGCCGTTCGCGCTCATCTTCTTATAGAGCAGTCCAGCCTTCACCAGTGACGAAAGCGTGGCCGCGCTCACCGTGTCGGAGGTCACCACAGTCAGGTCGAAAGTCACGCCGCTGGCAAAGCTCATGGTGTAACGCGAGCCCACGATGCGTTTCTTGATGGTGTCATAATCGGCGACCTTGGAAGCCTCGCCCAGAGCCGAGCGCATCACATTCTGGCTTCCCTGCTGGTCCAGAATGCTCCATACCATCCCCGAATCCACGTCCGACATCATATCGCTCATGCTGGAGTTGGTATCGATGCCCAGAATCTGGCCGTCGCGCGTATCCAGCGCCAGCTTCACCGCCGAGCTTTCCCCAAACAGCAGCGTGCTGTCATCGAGAAACACCATCACCATGCCGCCATCCATGGGATAGATATTCGAAGTGCGATACTTCACCGGCTTGATCTTCTGCACCGTCATTTTCTTGATCACCGTCTTCATGGCGAACGGCCCCGCCGCAACCCCCACGGATTTTATTCCACCCTTGGGCGTGCGGAATGCCGCAAAGGCCAGCGAATCCACATCCTTCGCCGGATCGATGCCCACGCCCTTCAGCGCGCCTTCAAACTCTTTCAAGTTATCCGGCAGCAACTGCTGTTTCAATTGCATGGCCGTAGGCGAATCTTTCAGCGAACGGTAATCCACGGAAATCAACTGTTGCAGGTCGGCGGGAACCACCGCTCGCGCCGACGAATTCAGCGGCATCGCATTGGCTACGCCCGCACAAACAACCCCCGCGATCACTGCGGTCAAGCACAACTTGACGGTTTTCATAACGCTTTTGGTCCTCATAATGTTTTCTTAAGCTTCCCTTAAGCTTTGAACGAAGAACGCCCCGAAGCCCTCGCCTTGCACTTAGATGCTGTTTTTGGCCTTCATGTTATGGGTTGACCTTATTCTAAGCCCACAGAGTCAACCTATGCCAAATCCAAAAGTGCTGGGACCTGTAACCACTTTGGAACAACATTTTCGCTCGCATACAACGAATTAACTTCCCAGCCACTCAAATGGGAGTATGATCCCCAACAGTTTTGTACGCTACCGCACCCAGCCGATCTCACCACTGAGTGCTTAGAGAGATCAGGCCCCCTATTGAAAATTTTACTGTACAACCCCGATAACGGGGTGACACGGAACTTCATGCCTCACCTCTGGATGTTCCTCCTTCAATCTTTAACCCCAGCTGGCCATGAAGTTGTGCTGATCGATGGCAACGCTCAACCCATGGACGAAGCCGGGATTGCGCGTTATGTGATCGAGCAAAAGATCGATCTGGTCGGCATTGGCGCCATGACGCGCATGATCGCCAAGGCCTATCGCATGGCGGATGCCGTGCGCGCTGCCGGCGTGCCCGTTGTCATGGGCGGCCCTCACGTCACTGAAATGGCCGATGAAGCCCTTGGCCGCGATGGCGGCCCTCGCCACGCCGATGCCGTAGCTCTCGGCGAGGCCGACGCTACCTGGCCGCGCATTGTCGAAGACGCCGCCCGCGGCGAGTTAAAAGATGTTTATGCGCCGGTAGACCCCGCCGGAAAAGAGCTCAAGCCTTCGCTCAAACCTTATCCCGTCATCCCGTGGGACACCATCGACCTTCAGCAATTCAATCTCGTGCCCAAGTCGGCAAAGCATTGGCTGCAAAAACTTGGCGAAGGCTGGGGAACGTTCCGCATTATTCCCGTTGAGTCCGGACGTGGCTGCCCCTACGGATGCGAGTTCTGCACCGTCACCGGCTTCTTCGGCGACTCCATCCGCTTCCGCAGCAACGAAAGCGTGGTCAACGAACTATTACTGCTGAAGGCGCGCGCGCGAAAGGAGCGCGGCCAGATCGCCGTTTTTTTTATCGACGACAATTTCGCCATCAATCTCAAGCGCACAAAATCTTTGCTGCGCGATATCATCGCTGCTGGCGCTCAGGTGAATTGGGTGGCACAGATCAGCGCCAATCTCCTGCGCGATCAGGAACTGGTCGACCTCATTGCTGCCTCGGGCGGCAAGTGGGTCTTCATCGGCATGGAGTCGATCGATCCCGTCAACTTGAAGGACGTAAACAAAGGCTTCAACAAGCCCGAAGAATACGCCGCGGTTCTTCAACGCCTGGCCCAGCGCAACGTTTACGCCATCACGTCCTTCATCATGGGCATGGACAACGATACCGTCGGCTCAGCCGAGCGCACACTCGAGCAGGTTCGCACCTGGCCACCCGGGCTGCCGATCTTCGGCTTGCTCACACCGTTGCCCGGAACCCCGCTGCTGAAGCGGCTTGAGGCCGCGGGCAGACTGACTCGTCCCAAGCACTGGCAGGAATTTATTCCCTTCGCCATGGCTCACACGCCGCTGAAGATGAGCATCGAAGAAGCCCACGCCGAAGTGAACTACGGCTGGTCCAGTGCCTACGGTCCGGAAGCCATCGCGCAAGCGGTCGATTCCCTCAGCGACCAGCCGCTCGGCTACCGCATCAACATTCTGATCGCGCGCCTGTGCTTCCGGGGAATCTATTTCCCCATGCTCGGCCGTTTCGCCTGGTGGAAAGTGATTTCAGAAAATCGCCGCACCATCTTTAAGCTCACTCGCCAGGGATTTGCGGCGTGGTGGAATTCGCGGACCAAACCGGAACCGGCCCCGGCCGCCATTGCGGGAGACTAGAGTTCCCAATCGATCGCTGTGCGGGTGAATCGCGCAAGCGCACATTTTCATTCCGAGCGAAGCGAGGAACCTTGGTTCCGCATCCAGCATCCCCGGCGCTTGCCGATGTCGTCGAAACGTCGCAACTTCCTGCACATTGACTCCTCCCTACCGCTGACATATAGTTGCCTCTCTTCTCGCGGCTGGCGGGCGTTCTCGGCTGCGGGCGCTTCCAGTTCAAGGCTTAATCCTACAGACCCAGGAGACAAACTCAGAATGAAACTTGCCCGCAAGTCACTGAACTTTGCAACCGCACTGCTGACGGGACTGCTATTCGTCACCGCAACAATTTCTGGCGCCAGCGCCCAAACCAACGCCTACAGCACCGCTCCGGTTCGAAGCCACAATGCTGCAACGCTCTCCGGCGAACCCGATACCTTCATCACCATTGGAACGAACGTCAACATAACCAACCAAACCGGCGCACAGAGCGAAACCAGCGTGGCCGTAGATCCCACCAATACCATGCACGTTCTTGAGAGCGTGAACGACCTCACGAATACGGCCGCAGTATATGAATCGCTCGACGGTGGCGCAACCTGGGCCAACAGCAAACTCACCACCAACGGAGCTTTCTGCTACGACACCTGGCTGGGCTTCAACATGAATGGGGACGCATTCATCTCCTTCGAATGTTCCGATCAGCGGATTGCGTACAAGCTGGCTGGAACTTCCACCTGGGTTGCAACTACTCTCACCAATGCCGGCAGCTCTCCTGACCGCGACATGATGACGGTTGACAACACCTCGAGTAGCCCCTACTTCGGCAGCGTCTACATCGGCTATGACGACAACGGCCACAACAACACGCCCTACGTCATGTATTCGCGCGATGGCAAAACCGGCTGGACGCGCAGCACCGCCATCCCCCACGCAAATCCGACCATCGGTGTGAACGTTTCAACCGCTCCGGACGGATCGGTCTACGCGTGCTGGGAAGACTACAGCGGCAAAAAGCTCTATTGCTCAAAGTCGAGCAATGGCGGAGCTACTTTCGGCGCGGCTGTACTGGTGACCAGCTATCGCATGAACACCACGGGATTCTTCGTCTTCATTCCTCCGCAGAACCTGCGTGGCATTCTGCCCTACCCCATGACCGCCGTGGCCCCGGCAGGCGCCGCCCACGCCGGACGCCTGTATGTCTCCTACACCGACCTGGATACCGCGAGCGCCAACACCAACGTCTACGTGCGCTTCTCGGACGACGGCGGCGCGACTTGGTCGGCGGAAACCAAAGTGAACGACGATACGGTACACGCCTATCATTTCCATCATGAAATCGCGGTCGCTCCCAACGGACTGGTCGGGGTTTCTTTCTACGACACGCGGCGTGACTCCACTTCAAAGAGGACCGATCGGTACGTCGCTGTCTCCAACAACGGTGGCGCGAACTGGAGCAGGAATCTGCGGATCACCACCGCAATGTCGAACGAAACCATCTCCGGCGCGGACGCCAACCAATATGGCGACTACCAGGGAATGGCCTCCGACTCAGCCGGCACCTTCCGGTTCTCCTGGACCGATTCCCGCCATGTGGGCGCCAAGAACGAAGACATGTTCGGTGACTTCCTGACGCCGTAACAAACTGTTTGCCTGCCGCTGACTTCTATCAGCGGCAGGCATTCTCCGTTCCAAAAATCAATCTTGCAGAGGCGTAGCTTGCTACGTCCGTTTTCTCCAGCACCATTCGTCCAACTACGATCAACTCCTGACTGCGTCCACCTTCCTTCGAACTTCCGCCGAAAAAACTTGATCCTTTAACGACGCTAAATTAATCTCCACATTCGCCAGCGCACCGGTGATCGCTGCCCGCGCCAGCGCCTTCGCCGTCGTCAAATCCGACTTCATATTCGGATTCGTAACCGCGAACAAACCCTCTGTGACTTTCTCAACCTCATGAGATTTCTCTGCCACGCTCAGCGGAACCCCGGTCGCCAGCTTCAACGCTGCATCGATCAACTCGTCGGACCCGCCAGGATTACTTTTCGCCAACTTATACGCCTTCATCACCGCATCGTACGATTCCGCATCCGCATCGATTGCGGCTTTCAACTCGTCCCGCAGCGTACCCAATCTGCCAATCGCGGCACTCAACTGTGCTTCATATTGCAAGTATGCTTTCTTGCCGCGCGACATCGCGGCCACCATCGCCGCCAACCCCGCAGCCATCGCACCCGCGGCGGCTGACGCGCTTCCGCCACCGGGCGTCGCCGTCGGCGCTGCCAGTTGCTCGATGAACGGCTCCACGCCGGCGCGCAATCCGCCCACCGCGGCCTTCCCACTCATCACCGCAGCTAATCGGTTTTCCAGAATCAAAGAAGAATCAAAATTCTCCACCTGCAGAAACCACTCCGCCGCCTGCTCCAATGCTTTCTTCGGAATCAATCCCACAATCTCGCTCGAGACCGGCATCACTCCATACCGCGCCGCTTCACGCTTCACCAACTCAAACACGCGATGCACCGGGGTCTGCTCGAAGTCCGTCAAGTTCATCGAGACCTGCGCCATCCCTCGCACCAGAAATCCGGCTCCCTTCACAAACCGCATCCCGCCATTCGAAGCCCGCACCGCCTTCGCGATCTTCTTCGCGATCTCCACATCCGGCGTATTCAAGAACACGTTATAGGCAATCAAAAACTTCCGCGCGCCCACCACCGTCGCGCCCGCGGTCGGATGCACTCTCAACTCACCAAAATCCGGCTTGCGGCTGGGCACTGTAGCAATCTCCGCCCGGATGCCTTCAAACTGCCCGCGCCGGATGTTCTCCAGATTCTGCCGCTCCGGCGTCGCCGCCGCCGCCTCGTACAAATAAACCGGAATCTGATACCTCTTCCAAATCTCCTCGCCCACATGCTTCGCCATGGCGACGCAATCATCAATGGTCACGCCATCGATCGGGATAAACGGCACCACGTCGCACGCCCCCATTCGCGGATGCGCCCCCTGATGCGAACACAAATCAATCAACTCCGCGGCCTTCCCTACCCCGCGAATCGCCGCCTCCTGAATCGCCTCGCGCTCGCCCACCAGGGTAATCACACACCGGTTGTGGTCGGCGTCCATCTCGCGATCCAGCAGGTGTACGCCATCCATCTTCATGGCGTTCACAATAGCGTCGACCTTGCTTTTGTCGCGCCCCTCAGAAAAATTCGGAACACACTCCACTAACGTTGACATAGCTTTGAAGCATAGCTGGCACGAACGAACCGAGCAAGCGCGCTTATGCATGCACAGCGCCCTCAAGTTCTCCCCTGTGATCCCCTGTGCCACTGTGGTGAAGATTTTCTAACAGAACCTGGAATCCCGCCGCCTTGGCAACTACGATGCTCTCTTCACTTTCACTTTGGCATTCGCCCTCAACTAAGTTTAGAATTGCTCAATTCGGCGGGCCCTGAATCAATGGATGATTTAGTAAAGACGCCCCCACCGGCCACTAAGCCGGACCCTGTCACGGATGCCTTGACCGGCACCACCGTCGGTCGGTTCGTAATCTCGCGCCGTCTCGGTTCCGGCGGCATGGGACAGGTCTACGGCGCGGCAGATACCACCCTCAAGCGCTTCGTCGCAATCAAGCGCATGTCTCCGCAAGCCCGCCCCGACGACTCCGACCGCAAGCGCCTGCTCAAAGAAGCCCAGCGGGCCTCGTCCCTGAACCATCCCAACATCGGAGCCATCTACGACGTGGTCGAGCACGGCGGCGAACTCTGGGTGGTCATGGAGTACATCGAGGGTGAAACTCTGCGCCGTCGGCTGAAGAAGCCCGTGTCCCGCGAAGAGTTTTTCTTCATCGCGGCGCAGTGCTGCGAAGGCCTTGAAGCCGCACACGAAAAAGGCATCATCCACGGCGATATCAAGCCGGAAAATATCATGCTCACCGCCGGCAACCGGGTAAAGATTCTCGACTTCGGCGTCGCCCGCCGTGTCTGGAGCGCCAGCCCCGACGAAGCCACCAAGAGCATGGGGACCATGGCCGTCAGCGGCGGCACTCCCGCCTACATGGCTCCGGAAGTCCTGCTGCAAAAGCCCGACGACGGCCGCTCCGATATTTTTTCCCTCGGCCTGGTCTTCTACGAAATGCTGGGAGGCGAGCAGCCCTTCCAAAGCGACAGCCTCGCCACCACCGTCGCCCGCATCGTGCACATCGAACCGCCGCCGCTCACCAACGTTCCCGGACCGCTCGCAGGCGTTATCTACCGCATGTTTGCCAAGAATCCCGAAACCCGCTACGCCACCACAGCGCCGGTTCTCGAGGACCTGCGCCGCGTTCAGGAAGGGGGAAAGCCGAAACGGGTGGCCTCAACGCCGGGATTCCATCCGTACCGCACGCGCGCCGCAATCGCGTTGGTCGCGATCGCGCTCATCGTAAGCGGTGCGTTTTATTTCGGAAGTCGCTTGCGGCACGCTTCGCGCGGTCTCTCGGCGCAAACCGGTGGCGAACAACCTGCCACACTGGTGGTCCTCCCGTTCGACGCCGTATCGGACGACGCCAAGCTCACCGCATTCGGCAACGGTCTGGTGGATACGCTTACCGCCAAGCTCGCCCAACTCAGCGGCAACCATCCCCTGCAAGTAGTCTCCTCTGGTGAGGTTCGTCAGAAGAATGTAGCTACCCTCGCTCAGGCGCATCAGGAATTCGGCGCTGATATCGGACTTCACCTCGGCCTGCAACGCTCTGGCGATCTCGTCCGCGTGACCTACTCTCTGACCGACGCGAAAAGCGGCAAAGTCGTGAAAGCCGGCTCCGCCGACTCTCCCGTCACCGACCCATTTGCCATCGAAGACAACCTTACTCAAGCCGTTGCCGCCGCCCTCGGATTTTCTTTGAGAGCCGAAGAGAACCGCGAACTCGCCTTCCATGGCACCAGCGTCGCCGACGCCTACAACTACTACACCCAGGCTCGCGGCTACCTTGAGGACGGCAGTAAAGCCGCCAATGTCGATAGCGCCATCATCCTGCTCGGTCAGGCTCTCAAAGCAGATCCCAACTACGGTCGCGCCGAAGCCGATCTCGGAAGCGCCTACTGGGCCAAATACAACACCGCCAAAGATAAATCCCTCATCGCGAAATCGCGGCAAGCTTGTTCCAAAGCCATTAACCTCGGCAATGCTGGAGCCTCTGGCCATGTTTGCCTCGGGGTCATCGAAAGCGGAACCGGCAAATACGAAGACGCCGTGAAACAGTTCCAAAGTGCGGTCGACCTCGAGCCCTCAAATGAAGACGCCTATATGGGCCTGGGCAAAGCCTATGAATTGCTGGGCAAGCCTCAGGAAGCCGAAAGCACTTATAAGAAGATGATCACGCTGCGTCCCAATTATTGGCGCGGCTACAATGTGCTGGGCACGTTCTACCTTACTCAGGCTCAGTATGACGATGCCTCAAAGATGTTTCAGAAAGTGGTTGCGATGACACCAGAGAGTTACCGCGGATACGCAAATCTCGGGGCTACTTTGCTCTATGAAGCAAAGTATGCGGCAGCTATCACGCCGTTAGAGCGAGCGGTGGGGATTCATGCCACAGCCAACAGTTACGCCAATATTGGAACCGCCTACTATTATCAGCATCGCTACCACGACGCGGCACAGGCCTACGAAAAAGCCGTTCAGATGAATGACAAGGACTACACGCTCTGGGGCAACTTAGCAGAGGCATATTACCTGGATGGAGACCGCCCAAAGGCTCGGGCCGCTTTTGAAAAAGGAATCACGATCGCCAAGGCTGAACTCGCGGTGAACAATCGTGATCCGGATTTGCTGAACTCGCTCGCAAAATATTTTGCCATGACCGACGATCGAACTGATGCCCTTGCCTATCTCAATCAGGCAGTGCAACAGAGCGGTTCGAACAAAGAGGTTCTCTTTTCTGCCGCGACCATATATAACCATTTAGGCGACAAGGGCCTGTCCCTTGAGTGGCTGGGCAAAGCCTTGCGTGCCGGGTATTCCCCCGAGATGGCCAGGCAACAACCTGACTTAGACAATCTCCACGGGGATCCGCGTTTTGAAGATTTATTGAAGTCCATCACTTCCGGGCCGAACACGGCGAAGTAACCTGGGCCAAAGTTCCTCTCATAAGGAGTAGAAGATCATGGACGTCTGTGATGGCGGCACCATTAATTCCGGTTCCACTTCAATTACCTTCACCAATAACAAGACCTCGTCCTGCACCATCACGAGTTGCACTCTTGCTGGATGGCCAACCACCGACCCGGTAGTTCCTGCGAAACAGGGACTCCGCCCCTGGCAGCGTGACCGTTCAGCTCTCCGTGGCGGCACAAGTGGGCACCTACACTTACACTCCGAACTGCTGCGCTAAGAGGACGAATCCTACGATCAAGGTGGAGTCTAAGTAATCCCAGAACACGCGGGCAGCATCATCGCGCTTGATACTAGGTGAAATACCCTGCGAGCGCTCGTATCGGAAATACTCTCGGACAACGGCAACCAGAGGCAGAAAATCTCACTGGAGACAGACACAATGAAAAACGCAAACTACCCACCTATCGATATTACCAACGGAGGCTCGCTCAGCCTCGGCTCTTTCTCGATCGTTTTTTCGAACAACACCGGGGCGGCCTGCACGATCACGGCAGTCCAGGGGGGTCTGTTTCCGATCCCCCAGACCATAAACACAGGTCTCGTCACCGTGACACTCTTACGTTCGCCGCAGGCCGGCAATTACGTGTATCATCCCGTCTGCTCGGGCCAAGGCACAGACCCGGTCATCAAGGTTGAGCCTTAATCCGGGCGCCCCATTTCTCACATTGTTGGCGGGAAGTGGGGCCTTCCTCTCTTTTCTACCCGCACGAGAGAAGCCCGGAAACTCGCGAGGAACCGCGCCTTAATTCCCCCCAGCGGCGTCCGATCTCCCACCTCAAGATTCGGAGGCCCCCTTGAAGACTCCTCCAGTGCTCGACCCCCCATGTCAGTTGTGGGATAAGGCGGCGGGTTGCCGAAGGCATAACGCAGGGCCGCAATCCCTCACTTCCCTGGCTGCTTTTTCCCACCGAATGACATCCAACCCTACACTCATTGCCAAGGAGGCACTTTTGTGAGAACACTTTTCAAAATCACCGCCGGTCTCGGCGTCGCGACCTTGCTCTTCGCGGGCTACGTTGCCCTCAACGCACTTCCCGACCTGGCGCGCTACATTAGGATGCAAAGGATGTAAGTTGAGCCGCTTTGAGGGCGTGAGTCCGCGCCCTTTGCGGACGGGAGCCCGCAGGCGAAATCCTGAGCCGCGTTCTCCGCGGCGAAGGATCTCCGTCAAGTAAATGCTGTCGCCACACGATAGTGCCGGGAGGGGGAATCGAACCCCCACAGAGCTTTCGCCCCTGCGGATTTTAAGTTGAGCCGCTTTGCGGGCGTGAGTCCGCGCCCTTTGCGGACGGGAGCCCGCAGGCGAAATCCTGAGCCGCGTTCTCCGCGGCGAAGGATACCCCTCAAGTAAATGCGCTCGCCACACGATGGTGCCGGGAGGGGGAATCGAACCCCCACAGAGCTTTCGCCCCTGCGGATTTTAAGTTGAGCCGCTTTGCGGGCGTGAGTCCGCGCCCTTTGCGGACGGGAGCCCGCAGGCGAAATCCTGAGCCGCGTCCTCCGCGGCGAAGGATCCCCCTCAAGAGTAAATGCGCTCGCCACACGATGGTGCCGGGAGGGGGAATCGAACCCCCACAGAGCTTTCGCCCCTGCGGATTTTAAGTCCGCTGCGTCTGCCAATTTCGCCATCCCGGCGGCTTGCAACCGTTTTTCAGTATTGCATAGCCGCTGAGGCGCTGCCAGTACGCCGCTTCTGCCACAGACTGCCTGGACGCAGAAAGGCCGCGGCTTATCACCGCGGCCTGATCTCCTTCAGTTCAACCCGTTACTGCAAGTGAATCATCGTTCCGCTCGCATCCAGCGTTCCCTTCACACGAACGCGTTTGCCTTCAAACTTTTGCACTTCATCCTGATGATCGATGTCGTAGCTCTTGCCCGACGCTTCATCCTGCAATTTGTATTTGTCCCCAGCCTTCACAATCGTGCCGCTAAAGCTTTGCGTGCCGGTGGGCTGTGCGGATTGCATCTGCGAATCCTGCGCGGGCTGGCTCGCCTGATCTGGTGCCTGGCTGGGCGTGGTTTGGGTTGGCGGCGGAGCAGGTTGATCTGCCGTTGGCGGCTGTGTGGACTGTTGCGCCTGGGCATCGGGCGTTTGCGTCTGCGAACTGGTCTGCGCGTTCAAAACACCTGCGCTCAGCAACGCCGCCAAAGCGCCCATGTACCAAATTTTCTTTGTCATGAAATCCTCCGGAGATTCTTGCGACATAAATTCTTCGTCATCTCCGGAGAAGCAATCGGCTCGCCAAAAAATCGACTAAATCCAGGGATTGCGGGCAATTCTCTTGACCAGACGCGATGCGTTATTTCTCAGCAGGTTAGCCGACTCGCTGGATTCTTTCGGTGACTTTGCTACGGAACGCTCCTCACACGAGGTACCGCATAGGCTGTAGCACGTTACGCACTGGCACTCCGCGAACCGCACACAGGGTTGAGTAAATTTTGCTCTGCTTCACTCCGGGGGTTGACCCCCGAGCGCGACCAAGCTAAGCATCTCCGCGTCACGCGGATCGCCGGGTCCGGCGCATGTGCCAGATCAGATAAACCACAACCGCAACGTTGAGCACGAGCAACGCCACCTTGGCGTAACCCGGATGGCGGTAGATTTCGTACACCTCCAGCGGCACCAAGGAGCTCGTGATAATCACCGTGAGCCACTCCCCCCAGCGTTTTCGCAGCCACAGGCCGGTGCCCTCAGCCAGAAACAATCCGGCATAGAGAAAGCTTCCCAGTCCAAGATTCTTGACCTGTTGCGGTGTCACATGAGCCGCTTTTTCCAGAGCCAGATTGACGAAGTGGCTGCCAGTGTCGAGCCGCAGAGCCTGAACCCAGTGCTGGAGCGCGTCCCCGATATTCTTGTTGATAAGCCGGAATAACCCGATGCCCACGCCAATGAGCAGCGCAGTCTTGAAGAATTTGAAGATCGCGATCGCGCGGAGCATTCCATCCTCTGACCATTTCATGCAGTGGGTATTATGCCTGAAGCGGTGGAGCGGACGCTCTCCTCGCCGACCAGACCCCGCCAAATATAGAGGTCTATGCCTATCGAAGTTGCCCACCCGCCTTGGAAGGCGTCTTGACACTTCGCGCCCTGCGAAGTACAGTTAACTTCGCAGGGCGCGAAGAAACTTGATTTGCATGTCCTCAGCAAACGCGCGTGGCGGCGGGCGGTTGTGGCCAACGCTCCGCTCGAAGCGGCGATTGCCCAATGGCACCAGATTGCTTCATCGGCATCGTGGCGCAATCTGGCGGAGGTAAGAAAAGTCTACCCGAGCGCTGACTCGGTCGGTTCCTATACCGCGTTCAACATTAAAGGCAATGCCTACCGATTGATCGTGAAGATCGAATACCGCTTGCAGATTATCTTCGTCAAACACCTGCTGACTCATGCGGAATATGACAGAAGGGAATGGCAAAAATGACATCCGCAGCCAGCGGTTACGGAGCCCTGCTCTCTCGTGAAAAACCGGAGGTGATCGGCGGAGAGCAACAGAACCGCCTCTATATCGAGCGATTGGAAACGCTCACGGCAAAAAAATCGGTTACGTCCGCCGAAAAGAAGCTGATCGCCTTGCTTACTGTATTGATTGAAGAATATGAGGCGAAACACGATCCCGTGCCGGATGCAGAACCTGTTGCGATCATTCGCCATCTGATGGAAGCGCGTAACCTCCGCCAAAAGCACCTGCTCGATGTCTTCGGCACCGAAAGCATCGCGTCCGAGATATTGAGAGGGAAGCGAGAACTAACCAAGCAACATATTCGCCGGCTGAGCGAAAAGTTTAATGTGTCGCCAGCGGTCTTCTTCTAGCAGGGGACGACCCACAAGCGATTCGATTCGAACAAGTCAACGGCACAACTGACATCGCGCTTATCCAGATTTAACCAGGAGAGCTAAAAAAGGCCACGACTCTCGCCGTGGCCCTCTATATTTATCCGTGTAAATCCGTGAAAATCCGTGGCAAAAGATTAGTGCCTTCCCCCGCCCGGACCGCCTCGCCCGCGATCACGGCCCCCGCCGCCACCGGGACGCCCACCGCCACCGCGGCCGCCACGACCACGTCCACCGCCGCCGCCGGGCCTTCCGCCGCGACCACCGCGATCTCCGCCGGGAGGACGGTCGCCGCGAGGACGATCTCCACCGGGGCGATCACCGCCGCCGAAATGTTGCTGCGGCGCGCCGTCGCGGTTGAAGTTGGGCTCGCTCTCGGCTTCGTCGGGAAAGTCGCCGCCGCCTTCAATCACTAACGCGCCCGTCATCGGGGCTCGCTCGTGCTGCGGAGCGGAACTGCCGCCTCCATCTCCATCGCCGTCAGCCGGCTCTGCCCCGCCGCCGCCCTCGACTCCGCCTCCACCCATCTTCGCGCGCTGCTCTTTCAGAATCGCTTTGCGCGAGAGCCGGATGCGGTTGCCTTCGACCGCCAGCACCTTCACCAGCACCTGATCGCCTTCCTTCAGCTCGTCGCGGATGTCGCCAATGCGATGCTCCGCCACTTCGCTGATGTGCAGCAAGCCGTCGGTGCCCGGAATGATTTCGACAAACGCGCCGAAATCCGCCAGCCGCGTGACTTTACCCAGGTAGGTCTTCCCTACTTCCGCCGTCGCCGTCAGGTCGCCGATAATCTGCAATGCCTTCGCCGCCGAAGCCTGATCGCTCGACGCAACTTTGACGAGTCCGGAATCTTCCACATCAATCTTGACTCCGGTTTGTTCGACGATCGAGCGAATCATCTTGCCGCCCGGCCCGATCAGGTCGCGAATCTTATCGACCGGAATCTGTACCGTGTAGAAGCGCGGCGCGAAGTCGGAAATCTTCTCGCGTCCGGTGGTGATCACTTCTTCCATCTTGCCAAGAATGTGCAGCCGTCCGCGCTTGGCCTGCGCCAGCGCCTCGCGCATAATCTGCGACGTAATTCCCGCAACCTTAATATCCATCTGCAGCGCGGTAATGCCATCCTTCGTTCCGGCGACTTTGAAGTCCATATCGCCGTAGTGATCTTCCGCACCCGCGATGTCGGTAAGAATGGCGTACTGATCGCCTTCCTTCACCAGCCCCATCGCGACTCCGGCTACCGGAGCCTTGAGCGGAACGCCCGCATCCATCAGCGAGAGCGACGCGCCGCAAACCGTCGCCATCGACGACGATCCGTTCGACTCCAGAATGTCTGACACCACGCGCATCGCGTAAGGCCAGCTTTCTTCCGAAGGCAGCACGCCCGAGATGGCACGTTCGGCGAGAGCGCCGTGGCCGATTTCTCGGCGACCGGCTCCGCGCATAAACCCAACCTCACCAACCGAGAACGGCGGGAAGTTGTAGTGGAGCATGAAGCGCTTCTTGGCTTCGCCTTCGAAGCCCTCGAGGCGCTGCATGTCGTCGCTGGTGCCCAGGGTGGTGGTGACCAGGGCCTGAGTTTCGCCGCGCGTGAAGACGGCGCTGCCGTGGGTGCGGGGCAGGACGCCGGCCTCGATCCAGATGTCGCGAACTTCGTCGAAGGCGCGGGCATCGGGACGGCGCTTCTTCTCGAGCACTTCCTCGCGGAAGATGCGCTCGCGCAAGGTCTCGTAATAGGTCTTCAGTTTTGCCAGCGCTTCTTCGTCATCTTCTTTGATATCGGCCTGCAGCTTCTTCTTAATTTCTTTTACGGCCGCGTAGCTCTCGGCCTTGGGGTGTTTCTTGGTGTCGAGCGCGTCTGAAAGCTGCGCGCCGACTTTTTTCTTGAGCTGATCGTAATATTTCTGGTCGAACTCCGGAGGGGTGACTTCCCTCTTCTTCTTGCCGACTTTATTGCGCAGATCGTTGATGGCCGCGCAGATTTTCTTGATCTCGGTGTGCCCGAATTCGATGGCATCAACGACGACTTCTTCGCTGACTTCCTTCGCGCCCGACTCGATCATCACAATGCCGTCGGTGGTTCCGACGACCATGATGTTCAGCAGGCTCTCGCGCATCTCGTCGTACGTAGGATTGATGACGAACTGCCCGCCGATCTGGCCGACGCGAACCGCACCGAGCGGACCGAGGAACGGAATGTCGGAAATCGTCAGCGCGCACGAGGCGGCATTGATGCCGAGCACGTCCGGGTCGTTGCTCGAATCGGCCGAGAGGACGAATGCAATGACCTGCGTCTCACACTTAAAACCTTCCGCGAACATGGGCCGCACCGGGCGGTCGATCTGGCGGCTGGTGAGCACTTCGCGCTCGCTCATGCGGCCTTCGCGCTTGATGAAGCCGCCGGGAAAGCGTCCGCCGGCGTAAGTGTATTCGCGGTAATCGACGGTGAGGGGGAAGAAGTCGATGCCCTCGCGCGGGTCGGGATTCGAGGTGGCGGTGGCGAGAACCACGTTATCGCCCATGCGGACAACGGCCGCGCCGTGGGCCTGCTTGGCCAATTTTCCGGTTTCAAATGAGATTTGCTTTCCACCGGCGAGATCGACGGTGACAATGCTAGCTTCTGGTTTCATGTTTTATCCTTATTATTTGAATCAGGAGGGCAGTCGCGCTCTTCCGCATGCTGCTGGAACTTTTCGCAGGTTGCGAGAATGGAAAAACGCGCTCAGCCATGGTGAATGAGTAGGAATTGTGCGGGCCATGAGAGACCGATTCCGATGTGGAATCGGAATTCGTCTTCGAGATTGCGCACGGTGTGAATTGGCTCAATGCTGTACCGGCTTCGAAGGAAGGCGGATTTCTCTCAGATACGTTGACGGGAAATATTTCTTTGGAAGATCGTTCTTCATCGGAAGAAGATCGTTCTTAAGATAAGGGTGGATGCTTCATCGCATCCCACTTCTCGCAAAAGACGCGAGAAATGGGGCACCCAATTCTTTCCACCCCAAATTTCCCAGGGATTACTTGCGGATGCCGAGCTTCCCAATGACCGTCTTATAGCGCTCGGAATCGTATCGTTTGAGGTAGTCAAGTAGACGACGCCGTTTACTGACTAGCATGAGCAGGCCGCGGCGCGAGCCGTGGTCCTTCTGGTGCGTCTTGAAGTGGTCGGTCAACTGGCCAATGCGTTCACTGATGATGGCGATCTGAACCTCGGGACTCCCCGTGTCAGTCGCGTGCGTCTGATACTGGTCAATGACAGACTTTTTTTGCTCTCTGGCTAACACTCGCCTGGTGCACTCCTGTTCTCAGTTTCGATTTATCTTGGTGACAGTAGTGAGGATACCATGCGGGGGCGGGAGGGGTAAAGGCGGCGATAAATAGGATCGATATAGAATCAAGCCTCTTAGATTGAGCGTGAAGGGTTGCAATTCACAATGAAGAAAAACCTGGGAAGAGCGGCCATCGAAGTCGGCTTCATCGTGTTCTTGTTCTACGCCAATTTGTTGATGGGCGAGTTCGAGCGCTCGGGGATGGGAACAAGAAGAGGTTGGGCGTGGGCGCTGCGGGATGTGTTTACTGCGGGCAATTTTGCGATAGCGATAGTCGCGGCTGTGATTGGATACGGTCTATTTGAGTTTTTGCGGAAACGATTCTAGGATTCGTAGAAATATCCAACCGCTTACATTCCGTTTAGGTTCTGCGAAAGAAAAACGCAGTGTGCCTCAGTTCCGACGAGGACGCGCTCGCCGCAGGCTGGGAGAGAAATTAATTTCCTGGCACTTGTGGCAAGGGCAGCGAAACGCCTTGTCGTTGAGAAAAGCAATGTGGCCGCAACTGGTGCAGATCCGGCGTTCCTCGGCCACATCGGTCATCGCCCGGAAAGTGCCATTCATTACACAGTAAGGACAGCGCATCTGCTCGGTCATTTTTATGGATTGCCGAATTATCAAACGCAAAAAAGCCAGTCTAATCATTCTGGATGACAATGAATGTCCCTTAGCGTACGCAGGGCGGAGTCCCGATACGCGGCATGGTGTAAATTTAGAGCAATGGGGCCTTTCCGTTTCCGGATTCGATGCACTGCAATTTTCGCCGTGGTTCTGCTGGGCGCGCTGGGCGCGCGAATGAATGCCGCGCGGCCACAGACAAAAGAACAAACGCAATCCCCCGCCACACGCGCCATTGGGCGCAAGCTGAACGAAAAGGGCGTGCCGAATTTCGGCGAGGTCACGCCCAATCTTTATCGCGGCGGCTTGCTCGATACCACTGGAGTGAAGGCGCTGAAGCGGATCGGGATCGACGTGGTGATCGATACGCACGCCAATGACGCGTCCGAAGAAAAGGAAGTGAAGGCCTTAGGCATGAAGTATGTGGCGATCCCGTGGCACTGCCCGCGGCCGCATGATGAAGTGTTCGCGAAATTCTTAAAGGTGGTGCACGATAATAAAGGCAAGAAACTTTTTGTGCATTGCCGCCTGGGCGATGACCGCACCGGAATGATGGTCGCCTCCTACCGGATTGCCGAAGAGGGATGGACCGCGGACGAAGCGATGACGGAAATGAAGTCGTTCGGATTCTCCGCATCGCACCATTTTCTTTGCCCCAGCCTGGCCTCGTATGAAAAGCAATTTCCAGAGCGTTTGAAAAATGATGCGGCGTTTGAGGAAGAGCGGGCGCGGCATAAGCACAGCAATCCGTAATGCTCTTGCTTGCTGATCGCCCAATCGAGCGCGACCGAGGCAGTAAAAAGCCCGGCCTGATCAGGGCCGGGCGTTCTGTTTAGGCTGCGAGCGTTGCTACGCAGCCGCGGATCTCTTGGAGCGACCCTCCGTCGCAATTGGTTGAGCTACTTTGCGCACCTGGAAGGGTTGCAGGTTCGGCTCAGAACCGGCCCACTCCAAACTGACGATTGAGTGTCCGGGCTGGCACGTAACGAAATAGCGTTCTCCGTTGGGGCTGGTGACTTCAAATTTGCCGGTCTCGCCCTGCAAAGCCTCGGCAACATCGTAGGTTGAAATACTATCATTCAGTTTCATTGGGGACTTCCTCCATTTCGGTATTCAGTTGTTGGTTGGATTGTCCCCTGCCCTAGGGAGGAGCATTAGTTCAATGATAGTACGGTAGCGAACAGAGTCAAGGGTGCAGGTCTACTTTGTTGGCGAAAATTCATACTAGGTGATTCACCCGAGAGATAACTTTCACTCTCGCGCTGCAACCAATTCGGCGAATGCGGTTGATTCGGCAGGTTGCACGCTGCCAGCAACATCTCTACCACCGATTGCTGGCGCCGCGAACTACACTTCGTCCTGCTCCTTTAATTTCGCAATCACACCAAAATCTTCGAGCGTGGTGGTATCGCCTTTTACGTCGCCGCTGCTGGCTAACTCGCGCAGAAGGCGGCGCATGATTTTTCCGCTGCGGGTCTTTGGCAAGGTGTCGGTGAAGCGAATGTCATCGGGCTTGGCGAGGGCGCCGATTTCTTTTGCCACCCACTTGCGCAACTCCTCTTTCAATTCTGGAGTGGGCTTTCTTCCCTGCTCGAGCGTGACGAATGCGGAGATTGCCTGGCCCTTGAGTTCATCGGGACGGCCGACCACCGCGGCTTCGGCAACGGCTTCATGCGCCACCAGCGCGGATTCTACTTCCATAGTGCTCAGGCGATGGCCGCTGACGTTGAGCACGTCATCGACGCGTCCCATAATCCAGAAATAGCCGTCTTTGTCGCGGCGGGCGCCGTCGCCGGTGAAGTACATGCCGGGAATTTGCGACCAGTAATTTTTCACGTAGCGATCCGGATCGCCGTAAACGGTGCGCAGCATTCCGGGCCAGGGGCGCTTGATCACGAGAAACCCGCCGGAGCCGAGAGGAACCGGCTGGCCGTCCATGGTGACGATATCGGCGACCACGCCGGGAAATGGTCGAGTAGCGGAACCCGGCTTAGTAGCGATTGCGCCGGGAACGGGCGCGATCATGATGTTGCCGGTTTCGGTCTGCCACCAGGTATCGGTGATGGGGCAGCGATTGCCGCCGATCACCTCGCGATACCACATCCAGGCCTCGGGATTGATCGGCTCGCCCACCGTGCCAAGCAGGCGCAGGCTGCTCATATTATGTTTCTTCGGCCACTCACTGCCCCACTTGATGAAAGTGCGAATCGCAGTGGGCGCGGTATAGAAAATGTTGACTCCGTGGCGCTCAATAATCGACCAAAAGCGGTCGGGCTCAGGATGATTCGGAGCGCCCTCGTACATCAGCGTGGTCGCGCCGTTCTGTAGAGGTCCGTAGACGATGTAACTGTGTCCCGTAACCCAGCCGATGTCAGCCGTACACCAATACGTATCTTCTTCTTTCAGGTCGAAGACCCACTTGGTGGTGAGATAGGTGCCGACCGAATATCCTCCGGTGGTATGAACGACGCCTTTAGGTTTGCCGGTGGTGCCGGAGGTGTAAAGAATGTAGAGCGGATGCTCGGCGTCGAGCGGTTCGGCGGGACAAACGTCGGAGGCTTTGGCCATCAACTCGTGCCACCAGTGATCGCGTCCGGCGGTGGTGTTGATCGCGGTGCCGGTGCGCTTGTAGATGACAACGTGCTTCACGCTGGGGCAGGATTTGAGCGCTTCTTCGACGGCCGGAAATAATTTCACTTCCGCGCCGCGGCGGTAGGAGCCATCCTGCGTAATGACCGCGCTCGCGTCGCAGTCGTGGATGCGATCGACAAGGGCGTTGGAGGAAAATCCGCCGAAGATGACCGTGTGCGGCGCGCCGATGCGGGCGCAGGCCAGCATGGCAACCGGCAGCTCGGGAGTCATCCCCATGTAGATCGCTACCCGGTCGCCTTTTTTTACTCCGAGAGACTTGAGCACATTGGCGAACTTCTGCACCTCGCGATGCAACTGCTGATACGTAAGCGTGCGAACTTCGCCGGGTTCACTCTCCCAAATGATGGCAGCTTTATTTTTGCGCGCGGTTTGCACGTGGCGGTCGAGGCAGTTGTAGGAGAGATTGATCTGGCCGCCGACAAACCACTTGGCCCACGGGCAATTCCATTCGAGAACCGTGTCCCACTTCTTGAACCAGTGCAGCTCATTGGCGATGCCGCTCCAAAATTTGTCGGGATCGTCGATCGATTCTTTGTAGAGGCGCTCGTATTCGGCGAAGCTCTTGATGTAAGCATGCTGGCTGAATTCCGGCGGCGGCGGGAAGCTGCGCTGCTCTTGCAGAATGGAATCGATGCTGCTGGCTTGAAGATCGGTCAGGGCTTTCGTGGACATAGATGGAGGCCTCGGGTTGATTCGCAGTTGCGGCACGGCGGGTGATTGGGCGGCGCCGAGATGTAGCCAGCGCCGAAAAAGCAGGTCCCTCCACTTCGCTCGCTTCGCTCCGCTCCGGTCGGGATGACAGACTGATCAAACTCCAAAGCACCGGAGCTACGGCGACATTTTACTACTACCACGCCGCTCCGATGCCGGCATTTCGGTGTACGCAAAGACCAACCGCTTTTGTATCTAAAGGTCGAGAAAGCGGCTGTGGTCCTGATCACTGAGCAGTGTGCAGGCTTCCGAGCGGCCGAAAAACCGGTAGCGATGGCGGGCGATGGCGTTATAAATGTGGTCGCGCAGGAATTGCGGAATCAGTATTGAGAAGGATGCGATCAGACGCCAGGGAGCGCCCAGTTGTTGCAGCACGAACAGGATGGCGCTGGAGCGGGAGAGCAGGCGTTCGTTTCTTGCTTCAGCGTCGAGAACTTCATTGTCGAGGACGACATAAACCGTATCGAGGGCGTCAGGATTTACGCCATGGCGGTTCAGGATACGGGCTGCGAAATCGCTTTGAAGCGATGCGAAGCGGAAAACTTTTCTACGGTCGCGGGCAAGAAGGAATTGGACGAAGCGGTTGCAGAGTCCACAGACGCCGTCGTAGAGAACGATGGGATTCGCCATGGATGCCCTATGGCAACGACTTTAGCATTCCTGCTCAAGAATCGGCGACTAGTGGAAAACAAAGAGGCGACCGGGGGGGAGTACACTACTGGCGAGACTGCGGGCTTCGGCCAGGACAGCCGAGGGCGGCCGTCCCTACATGGTCCTCTCCTGCACCAGACTTCTGCAAGTGCCTTGAAATCACTTCAAGCCGAGGCCGCCGTTAAAGTGCTGGATGACGCCATAGCACTCGCAAGCAACTTCCTCAAGGCTTTTGCGGTTTAGAATTTTGACCGTGCCGCGGAGGTTTTCGATGAGCCCGGCGTTTTCCAGCGATCCCGCCGCCAGGCTTACGCTGGGCCGGCCGGTCCCGAGCATCTGCGCCAGGAACTCGTGAGTTAGCGGCAGAAGCTGGCAATCGAAGCGGTCCTGGCACATCAGCAGCCAGCGCGCCAGGCGCTGCTCCACTTCGTGCAGGCGGTTGCAAGCTGCAAGTTGTGCCACCTGCATGCCGTGCATCAGTGCGAAACGGCTCAGTTCGGAGCGCAGCACCGGCGCAGAGAGCATGACGTCCTGAAAAACGTCGGCCCGCACCCGCGTTCCGCTGCCCGCCATCTGCATGATGGCGCGAAAGGTCCCCTGCTTGAGCCCGGCGATCAGCGACATTCCGATCATGCCTTCCTTCCCGACAATGCCCACCTCAACGCTTCTGCCGTCGCGGCTAAGCGCGACCAGCGAGGTCATGCCCTCGTTCAGAAAGTAGGTGTACTCGATTTTGCGCCCGGGCTCCTCAAGAATTTCGTATTGCGGAAGCTCCGTCGGCTCCAGATGAGGGCGAAGCAGGTTGTACTCCTTATCGGGAATCGACAACAGAATCACGTTGCAGATACCCATACCACTGGCATTGCGCGCGCCCGCGTGCAGCGGAATCAGCTTTACCGGCTTGGCGGCTCGTCTAACGATGATGTCTTCCTTGGTCAAAGTGGTCATGCTGCTTGGATGCGGTATGGCAATTTGCACCCATCAGGAAATCCGGCACTTTGCACCAGTCCGGTACGGATTTTCAAATAAAAATAATGGTAGAAGGAACTAAGAAAATCCCCTGTTCAAGTACTTTTACATCGGCTCGAACAGGCCAAATCTTCAGCCGTTGATCTTGATACATACTGGCCAGAACGCGCGTTAATTATTTGTCTTCCTTCGCATCCGGTCGTTTGGCCTGGAGACGCTGGTCCTGGGCGGAAAGAATTCGATTTAATTCTTCGACAAGCGCCAGAAATTTTTTGTGGTCCTGTTCCACCGCTATCTTCGAACAGAGTTCGTGAATACGCTGGTTATCCTGCTCATTCATAATTTGGTGAAGGTTACAGGATTCACTGTACGGGGTATGTTCGATGTCGAACGATTGGTGCCACGGAGGGAAAGAGATCACTGACGGGAGTGATGGGATGCAGGGTATTCGGCTTCCGTTGGGCGAGCCTCCGCCGCCCCCGGTCTCCACACAAAACTTGAACAAAGACCGCTTCAACTCTAGAGATAGCCTTTCTTTCTCCAGACCTCCCAATCCGAGCGCACCGCCTCCAGCATGGCTTCCGAGGCGTGGTGCAACCACTTCCCTTTTTGTTTGGCGAGGTGGCGCAGAACGGATTTGCGAGCCGAAGCAGTGCCGAGGTGGATGTTGGCGGTCTCCCACCCCATGGAGTGAATCAGGCGCAGCTCGGTGTTGGGAGCGCCCAGCGACGCGAGTTCGATGCGGGAGCAGTAAGGGCCGAGGCGGCGGACGATCCAGCGGCCCCGAAGCTGGACAAACGGATCGGGACAACGCACCGCGCGGTTGACGATCGTCTGATAGAGAATTTCGGCGGGGCCTGCGTGCTTGGAGTCCAGAGTTTGCGCCCAGTAGGAAGAAGATGGAATCAGCGCTTTGGCCTCGCGGGCTATGCGCCCACCGTGCCAGTCGGCAATGGCGACGTAGCGGGCATGGCCGAGGCTGCCGAGCCCGGCGACGCGATGTGCCAGCCGGTAAGAAATCCCCTGCGCGGGCATCAGGTGTTCGATGGCATCGATGGCGCTGACCGGAGCTTCGGCTTTCAGCGCGGGGATCGCATCCATTTTCTGCCAGAAGCGCACGGGATCGCGGAGCTCGCCTTCCGCGATGAAGCGCAACCACTCGTGGCGCTCTCCGAGAACAAAAGGCAATCCTTTGGCTTCCAGGCCGGCGTGATAGCCCTCAAGAAGAGTGCCGCAGATATCTTCGCGCTTGAGGGGAAGATTCCCTGCATCGACCGCCAGGTGGGCGCTAACCGCGAGCCGGACTAAGTCGATGGCGTACGCCATGGGCCAGGCTTCGTCAAAGTCGTTCACGCCCCAGATAAGGCGTCCTTCAACGTCGCGCCACGTACCGAAATTCTCGATGTGAAGATCGCCCACGGCCAGAACTTTCGGAGCCTTGGCAAGTTCGGGGCAGACCTCCGGCCAAAGTTGCGCAAAACGATAGTAGGTTGCGCGGAAGAACGGAAAAAGCTCTTCCTTCATGCGCGCGTGCTTGAGGCGCAGATCTTTCTCTTCGAGATGGGTGCGCAGGCCGAGCCAGGCTTCAAAGTTGCGGGTAGCTTTGACGACGTTCATGCGGGCAACGATAGCGGCGGAGAGAGTAGAAAGTCAAAAAGTGCCGGCATGCGAGATTGGTGGCGAAGTAAAACCAGGGTTCCTCGCTTCGCTCGAATGACAACTCTAAGGGAAAAACTAACTGTTCCGCACTCCGCCTCGTATCCCGCAGGACACATTGTGGGACGGGTGACACGCTGCGGACACTTCGATCCCCTGTGATTTCAGTGAATACCGCTCGGCGCTCGGCGTGCACTTGCTCTGAAAGAGAAGATCTTTACCACAGAGGGCACTGAGGAACATAGGGTAACGCTTTCGTGGGCTGATGTCTGAGAAGGGTGGAGGTGCCTTATGCAGATGGTGATTACGTTTATGGCAGTGGTGGCGGGATTGGCTTTTTCGGTGGCCGTAGCATTGCTGGCGGAAGAATTTATTTTCGGCCAGGTATTCCGGTTGTTCCCGGTGCGACAAGCGAGCCATCCGGTCGCCGTGAAGATCGCACAGAAGCGCTAACGCGCGGGAGAACGGCAATGCTGGCATTGAAATACTTGCGACCTAGCGATGATGATCTCCTCCCCGGGACACTGATTTGCGATCGGTATCGCGAGGTGTTGTATCGAGAATCACTGACCGCGAACAGGAATGCTGCGATATGATGCGAACGATCCGAATCAACCAAAGGGAATGATGTTCCGCCGCAAACTGCTGGCTGTGTTCGCGCTGACTGTGTTCGTGTCGGTCGCTGCGGTCGCGTTTCTGGTCTCGGCCGTCACGCGGCGCGCCTTCGATCGCAGCGAAGACGAACGCACCACGGCGCTGGTCACTCAGTTTTATCGCGAATTCAATCGCCAGGGCGAGACTGTCGCTCGGCGCGTAGAGGCAATTGCGGCATCGGACGCGGCCAGGCGCATGGCGCTCGCCCTCAACCGGGCGCCAGCCGATCCCGGCCCGTTTTATGAAACGGCGCAGGCGACGGCGGAAAACAATCAGCTCGATTTCTTGGAGTTTGTGCAGAGCGATGGCACGATCGTTTCTTCTGCACAGTGGCCGGGAAGGTTTGGTTATCCCGACGAAGACTTTGTCAGCTTTGCGGCGGCCAGCCATCAACCTGCATTCTTGAGGCAAGAGCCGTTGCAGGAAGGCAGAGCACTCGGATTATTTGCCACACGTGCGATCGAGGCGGGCGAGAAGCCGGTCTACGTTGCTGGTGGCCGTCGCTTGGATAAGAGTTTTCTCTCTCAGTTGGACATGCCCGCCGGCATGCGAGTGTTGCTGTACCAGAATCGTGGCGAACAGTTTTCTACCCAGCTGATGGTCGATACCACGGCAGCCTCGCCTGACACGGCGCGTCCGCCACAGCAACTCGAAGCCCTGCTCGACGCGGTGCGGCACTCCAAAGAGGAGCAGGCCGGCTTGGTGCACTGGTCTGGCGATTCTGCTGATGATGAAGTCTTCCACGCGATCCCGCTGCTGGGCACGACCACGGAGAAGGGTCAGATAGACAACGATCGTCCATTGCTGGCGATTTTGCTGATCGGCAATTCACGGCGTTCGTATGTGGGCTTGATGCGCCACATTCGGTCGGCCGCTTTCATGTCTGGAAGTGCTGGAATTCTGCTGGCTGTTCTGGTGAGCAGTTGGGCGGCCTCGCGGGTAACGCGTCCGGTCGAGCAACTGGCGAATGCGGCGCAGGAAGTAGCGGGCGGAAACTGGAATGTGCGGGTGGATGTGATGGGCGCGGATGAACTGGGGCAGCTCGCGGATTCGTTCAACCGCATGACCACCGAGTTGCTCGCGCAAAAAGAGCGCCTGATGCAGGCCGAGCGCGTGGCGGCATGGCGCGAACTGGCTCGTCGGCTGGCGCACGAATTGAAAAATCCGTTGTTTCCTTTGCAGCTGACGGTGGAAAATCTGGTGCGGGCGCGGCAGGCGACTCCGGAGCAGTTCGACGAAGTGTTCCGCGAGAGTTCGCGAACGATGCTGGCTGAGATTTCGAACCTGAAAAACATTATCGCCAGGTTCAGCGAATTTTCGCAGATGCCCCAGCCTAAGCTGCGGTCGGTGCAGGTCAATGACGTTGTCGCGGGCGTCGCGCAACTGTGCCAGGCGCAGTTCGAAGCGCCTGGTCGCGGAAAGATTGGCTGCGCGATGCAGTTGGATGCGCACTTGGCTCCGGTTGCCGCTGATGCGGAATTGCTGCACCGGGCGCTGTCGAATCTGGTGCTGAATGCGATCGATGCGATGCTGGAGGGCGGAACGCTGAATCTGCGCACTCGAAATACCGATGGAAATATTACGATCGAAGTTGCCGATACCGGAACCGGTCTGACGCCAGAGGAGTGCGAGCGGATATTTACTCCTTATTATACGAGCAAGAAGAATGGCAGCGGGCTGGGGCTGGCGATTGTACAGTCGATTGTCAGCGATCATGGAGGAAGAGTTCGCGTGCACAGCGAACCGGGACGCGGGACTACGTTTGTGATTGAGCTGCCGCGGCAAGGATGAATTTCTTTTGGCCACGGACGGCGGGAAAAGCTTTTGACCGCGAAGATCGCTGAGAAATTCCGCGAAGGACGCAAAGAAAATCTTTAGGAGGATGGTTGGCTAAGAAGGCTCACCTGCTGATTGTGGACGATGAGGCCAACACTCTGGCCTCCCTGGCACGGGCATTTCGGCTGGCGGGGCATGAGGCCACCGTGTGCGACAACGCGGCCAAAGCGATTGAGCATGCGAAGGCGCAGAATTTTGATTTGATCTTGTCCGACGTCGTGATGCCGGGTAAGGGCGGCCTGGCATTGCTCGAAGAGTTGAAAACAATCGGAGTGGCCGCACCCGTAGTGATGATGTCCGGTCAGGGCGATATTGAGACCGCGGTGCGCGCGACGCACCTGGGCGCGCTCGATTTTCTGGAAAAACCGATCTCCACCGAAAAGCTTTTGCTCACAGTAGAGAACGCACTCAAGCTGCAAAGACTGGAGAGCGAAAACCGGCAACTGAAACAGCGCCTCGGCAAGCACGAAATCGTATGGAAGGGCGCAGCCATGCAGCGCGTGATGGCGCAGGTGGAGCGCGTGGCTGCGAGCGAGTCGCGCATTTGCATTCTCGGCGAAACGGGCACGGGGAAAGAATTAGTGGCGCGGACGATTCATGAGCGCAGCCCGCGTGCCAATGCGGCGTTTGTCACGCTGAATTGCGCAGCGGTACCGGCCGAGCTAATCGAATCAGAATTGTTCGGCCACGAAAAGGGAGCGTTCACCGGGGCCGCGGGACGTCACATTGGAAAGTTCGAGCAGGCCGACCACGGAACCATTTTTCTCGATGAGATCGGCGACATGCCGCTGGCGATGCAGGCAAAGTTACTGCGCGTACTCGAAGAAGGAGAAGTAGAGCGCATCGGCGGCGGCAAGCCGGTCAGCGTGAATGTGCGCGTAGTCGTAGCCACGCATCGCGATCTGGAAGCTAGAGTGCGCGAAGACAAATTCCGCCAGGACCTGTTCCATCGCATTTATGTTTTTCCACTGAGGCTGCCGCCGCTGCGGGAGCGGCGTGAGGATATTCCAGCGCTGATTGAACATTTTGCATCTCAGGTCAGCGCGCAAAATGGATGGAAGCCGGTTCCCTTCTCTGACGAGGCAATCCAAGCTCTGCAATCTCATTCCTGGCCGGGCAACGTGCGCGAGCTGCGCAACATGGTGGAGCGGTTGATGCTGCTGGCCACGCATGGTCAGGTCGATCTGGATACGGTGGAAATGGCGGTGCCCAAAGGCGCAGGCCCTGCCGTTGCGGGTTCTTCCGCGTTATCGTCCGGCCCGCTCTCCGATCGCGTCGATGCTTTTGAACGCGAGATGATTCTCGCGGAGTTGAAGCGCAGCCACTCGAACGTGAGCGTTGCGGCGAAGGCTCTAGGACTCGAGCGCAGTCATCTTTATAAGAAGGCCGAGCAGTTGGGAATCGATCTGCGGGCGGTGCGGCGGGAGACGGAGCACGGGTAGCAGACAAAGCGCCTGCCAAGTTAAAGCCAAAAAGCAAAATCTTAACCACGGAGAACACCGGGGGCACAGGGTAATCCGAGGCGCTCTAGTCAACAACTGTGGCAACAGCCAGCCCGCGTTTCAGGTCGGCGGCCAACAAGCGGTGGAATAATTGCTCTCCCGCTTCGCGGCGCACCGAGAGCCGTCCGGCGCGGTAAGCCCGCGATTTCAATCCGCGCTGCACGTCTTCACAGATACCCAGATCTTCTTCCTGCACTCGATTGCCAACGTGTACAGACTGCTCGTTATACTCGCGGCTCGCCTCGCCGATGTCAGCAAAATAAAAATCGAAAATGACGCGGCAGTGATCCACGTCGATTGGAATCACTAGATTCGTATCCATGTATCCCTCATAGCAATTAATCATCAGGTTCGGATATTGCCAGAAATACCACGCGCGGTCGCCTTTGCGCGTCGAACCCGTAGCCGCATCTTCGGCGGACGAAACCATCGGGCTTGATTGCAGGCAGTAACGGTCTTCGTTTTCGATGGTGTACTGCTTGTAATCGAGAACGGAATTCAAACCCTTGTGCAGATGCGGAACGTGGTAGCCGCCATCCAGATAATTATCGACGTAGACTTTCCAGTTGCAATGAATGTCATACGTGCGGCGGTCAAAGTAATGCAGTTTCCCGACGCCCAGCGGCGCAACCCGCGGAACCAAGCCTCCGAGAAATTCGCCGAGTGGAGCGGCATCGTTATTAAGATTGATGAAGACGAAGCACTCCCAGGTTTCGACGCGAATGGGAACGAGTCCATTCTGAGCGCGATCGAAATTTTCGACACCCTCGAATTCGGGCATGCCTTTCAGCGAGCCATCCAGGCCATAATTCCATCCGTGATACGGGCAGCGTAATAAGGATGCGTGACCGCAGGGCTGGGTGACGACGGCCGCCGCGTGATGGCGGCACACGTTATAGAAAGCGCGAAGAACGCCGTCGTTGCCTCGAACCGCAACGATGGGCTCTCTGGCAACGGTGGTCGAAATAAATTGTCCCGGCGCTTTCAATTCCTCGGTGCGGGCGACCAGTTGCCATGTTTGGCTGAAGACGCTGAGGCGCTCGAGTTCGGCGACGCGCGGATCGACATACCATGCGGCGGGAATGGTCGAGGCTTGCGACAAGGGTGCGCGGTCGTCGTAAACGGAGAGTATCTTTTCGAGAGAAGATGGCATGGCCGAATGGTCACTCGCTTTCGCAATGAATTCTAATTGGGATTGGTCGCGCGGTCACGCGATGGGCTTTGGTAGCACGGCGGTGAAAAGCTCTTAACCGCGAAGAACGCTAAGGTCTCGCGAAGGGCGCAAAGAAGGAGCCGATGTGGTAACAAATAAAACGAGCAGGCTTCCGTAGGGAAAGCCTGCTCGTTTTCTGAAACAAGAACTTAACTGGCGCTGCGAATTCGCGAGTCATCCGCTCTGACCAGCGGTTCATCCACAAGATGCTCGCTGAGGAACCAGACCTGCAACTCGTTGGTGCGGAGCACATCGCTCACCACCAGGTCGTTGGTGCCAGCATCTCCGAGCTTGGTCGAGCGCTCCGCCAGCTCACGGCAGTGGCTGATGATGATCTGGTGCGCGTCCAGCAGACGGGAAATCTGCACCGGAACCTCTTCCCTGCCCTTGGGAGGCCGCTCAATGCGAGTAGTCTCGGCGACGTCTGCCGCCATCGCGATCGAAATCCCACCCAGAAGCTGAATGCGCTCGGCGATGGTGTCGACAAGTTCCGACTGCTCTCCGAAGTGCTTATCAAACAAGAGATGAAGCTGATAGAAAGTTGGTCCGGCCACCTGCCAGTGCGACTTCTTGTAGAGATCGCGCAGGGTCATGGTATCGGCTAACAGCAAGTTCAGTTGCTCGGTCATCTCCAGGCGAACCGGCTCTTCGAGATCGAGCGGCAGCATATGCGAAACCGTGCCGTAGGCTTGAATTTCGGCAGCACGCTGGTGCAGACGAGGCTGCGCGCTCACTTTGCCGCGCTCGCTGCCGGCGGGTTTTGAGTTGGAATCCTTCTTGGCCATGTTTGATTTTCTCCTTGCTGGCGTACTGTCTTGAGATTAGGAATCGGGAAAGCTTGGCACTTCTTCGATGCCAGCCACGCGGGATTGGATGCGATGAAGTGATGGCGCGCATCTGCACGTGACGCGCCGGTGCGTCGTGGCGGCATGCCCAATTCTGCCCCCTAGCACGGCCAGGCACGGCAAACGCACAAGCAAGTTTGACGATGTGGAGGTCATTGTTTATGATCGAACTGCGGGGTGGAGCAGTCTGGTAGCTCGTTGGGCTCATAACCCAAAGGTCGGTGGTTCAAATCCACCCCCCGCAACCAAAGGAATCATAAGCTTAAGGGAATTTGGGTTAAACCGATAAACCCCCAAAAACCCCCAATAAGAAAAACGCAATTGATCAGGGAGCCGCAACGTCGGCTCCCTTTTCATTTGTCTGCACCGAGACTGCCGGGTTGAGCACCATCTGAACGACTTTGCTGTTTGCTTGGCGCTTTGTGCTCGATAGAGCCTGCCCGTAAACGTTCATGGTCGTCTGAATACTGGCGTGCCGCATTAGCTCCTGCTGCACCTTCATCGGCGCTCCAGTTTCGTCGAGGAGCGTCCGATATGTGTGTCGGAATGTATGCCAACCGATTCCGGTGCCCAGGCCAGCCGCTTCTGCAGCGGGTTTGATGTGCTTCTTCTGGATTTCTTCCTGCCAGTAAGGCTTCTCCGTGGCGGGATTTGGGAAAACCCAATCCTCATCCCGTTGGAAGCAGCTCTGCTGTTTCCAGTTGAGCAACACTTTTGCCAGATCATCATCGAGCGGAACAAAATCGTGTGAGTATTCGGTCTTGACGAAATCCACACGGCAATGGACCGCGCTTCTCTGAACGAGCAATACCCGGTCATTGAAATCGAAGTCGCCCCACTTCAAAGCCACAATCTCGCTGACTCTGAGCCCCAGGCACTGCGCTACGATCACCATCGTCCTGTAAGGTTGTTTCAGGTGCGGTAGCATCGCGCAGAACTGCTCAACCGTGAGCACTCGCGGGCGCTTCAATCGTTTGGTGCAATCTTTCACACGAACCAGTGCGATGGGGTTCTTGCCCATTTCAATCAGGCACCATCGCTCTGCGCAGGTGAAGACCAGGTGCATCAGACCTCGGACGTGCGCCTTGGATTTCGGAGCCAGCTTGAGTGCCCGAAGCCATTGTTCAACAGGCATCGGCTTGATCCGGTCCAAGGGATAATCGGCCCACTTCGGTCGAATATGCGTCTTGATGTTTGACTCATACGACTTGCGAGTTGAATACCTGTCCGGCATCTCCTCTTCGGCGTATTTGTCGAGAAGAGTGCCAAAGCTTGGTACTTCCAACTCGGCCCGTGGGGCCTCTGCATTGAGGTTGAGAAGAAGAGCTTGAACGGCTTTTCGAGCGAGGGCTTCGGTCGGATACCGCTCACATGTGCCGATCGTGACGTGCTGACGCTTCCGTCCGCCGTCCAATTGGTCCACGTAATACCGAAACTCCCAGGCTTGAGATCCATTCCGCCTCTGCTTCAGCCGTAAACTTCCGAATTGATATCGTGTCCGCGTTAACAAAAGGTGTTGCTCCTTTCGTCGATACGGGCACGAGTGGCTTTGGGCAGCATAGCTTGAGTTGCGGGTGGAGTCTAGGTTGTTTTGGGACTACCCGGCGAGTCTTGAGGCGAGCCAATCGTTGAGAGTGGACGCGCGAAAGCGCCAAAGATCCCCAATTTGGACGCCGGGGACCTCTCCGCTGCGTGCCATTCGTTGCAAAGTCTTTTTGTGGATGCCCAGAAGGGCTGCGGCTTCGTCGCTATCAAGCAGGCGCTCGAACTGTCCTGAAGTGGACAACTGGAGCGTCGCAACACTTTTCTGAGTGGCTGGCTGCTTCCTTGTATTGAACACAACTGCTCCTAAATGGAAATGGCTGGATCTTTAAGTAACCGTAACGTGGAATCGAGGGATAGTCCAAGACTTCGTTGGCGCGAACCGATGCTGTATTGGAATAGCTGAGGTGATTGGAAGCGATTACCGGAACGAACAGGAATACTGGGCGCTAAGAGGAGCGATTGATCCAGAGCTACTGTTCCGGGAATCGTTCAACTGCGTTGAATCGAGGCTCCCTGATTCATGCCTATTGCGCATGGATTTTGCCTTAAAAGGAATCGCCGCCGTGATCCAGAGACGCATCTAAATTTGCACAAGATGTTGAGCAAGAGCCTTGGTGCCCAAACGCTTGAATAGCTCGGTCGGAGAGGCTTATGTCGATAAATGTTGATCTCGACAGGCTGAAGAGTTTCGTTGCCGTGGGCGAAGAGTTGCACTTTACGAGGGCAGCCCAAAATCGCTTGCACGTTTCCCAACCTTGGTTGAGCCGGTCTGTAAAAAGCCTGGAACAGAAGCTTGGTGTGCAATTATTCGAGCGGCACAGCCGCCACGTGGAACTCACTCCTTCAGGACGACGTTTGCTGTATGGAGCTCGCAAGATCATTTACGACTTTGATCGGATTGTTTCGGCGGTTGTCCGAGAGAGGAAAGGCAATGGGCATCTAACGGTTGGTTATTCGCCTTATGTTGATTTGCGTTTCATGACCGAACTGAAGGAAATGGCTCTTGGCGAGTCACCGGCAGTGAGCATTAGCTTTGAAAGCTCGTCCTCTGAGGAAACAGTGCTTCACGTTGAGCATAGGGACTGGGACTGTGGAATCATCATTCTCCCGGTCGATGCGCCACATTTGGATATCATTCCGCTGTTCAGATTGCCGCTGGCGGCAGCTATGCAAAAAACACATCGACTGGCAAAAAGGCGAGCGCTGAGACTTGAGGACTTACAGAACGAGAGATTGATACTTGGCGGAAAGCGTTTCGATCTTCAGTTTCGTGGCTGGCTGCTGAGTCGTTTTTCGGATGCTGGTATTACACCAAGGATCGCGGCGGAGGCCGCGAGTCCTCACGAAGCACAGTATTTGGTCACACGGGGCACCGGAATTGCGCTGGCAAATTCGGGGGCGTTCAGAACCTCCCCAGAAGGAGTCGTTGTCCGGCTGTTTCCTTCCGAGCTTGTGCAAACACAAACGGCGATTGTACTTCGCAAGGAAAGGCATTCGTCTGTGATTGAAGCATTTGTTAATCGGGTCGTGCAAATGGCAGAGACACGCGGGAGGACGCGCTTACCGATGCACTCCCCGGCATAGCCGCTGCCTGTTCCTCGGACGCGCCGACAACACAGAACGCAGAGTCTTCACAACGGCAGCTGAAGGAGTTCCCAAGATTCCATTGCAGCCGCGAGCAAATGGGAGTTTGTGTTGATTCTAGGCAGATCGGTATAAAGCCAGTTTTGTTCGAATGCTTCGCGTGTGCTCCACATTTGAAAAAGAACAAGCGTATTCTCGTCTTCGGCGCGGGTGAACAATTCGTAGGAAAGACATTCGGGGGCAATCCGGGAGCGTTCAACGATATCGTAGAGTGTACGTAGGAACTCGTCACGATGGTTGGCATCGAGTCTTAGCTGTACAACGACAATGATTTCTCGCGTATTCATCAGAGTGGATCGTCCACTCCATCGATCTAGTTTCCATGCACACCTGAAGATAATCCTGTCGCCCGCCCGAACGGACTATTGGCATCGGTCGATTCCGCTAATGACCTGTTTTCATGATAGGAAAAATGAAGATTGTGGTGCTGATCAAGTCCGGCAAGTTGTTGGCTCAGCCCAGGTAGTTGGGTGGAGTCAATCGCTGGGTAGCCCTGGTTACGCTCAAGTCTTGAGCCAAGACGATGCCTCAGTACAGACGACGAAGTGTGGCCGTCGGGGAACACCGCTCGACCCCCAGGAAACTACCGTACGACAAGCGTGCTTCGCGCCACGAAAGACGGCCGCGATACACGAATGGCTATGTTTTAAGAACCCGGCCAGCCCCGAAAAGTTTCCTCCTAATACAAATTAACATCAGCCGGCGCCGGGGCGAAAGCCGCTTGGGCAAGGATTCTGAGGGCTTTGGCGGGCAGGCTGGCTCCAAGAGGGGGCAGAGATAGGCTGTTAAAACACCTCAACCTATCCTAGATTGAGAGGTTTGAGCCGTTCCAAGGTCACCTTGTCTCTCCTGCAGCGCTCTGAAGAGATTGCGGAATTCATCATGCCTTGCGACTACTAGCAGGCTGCTGAAAAACTACTCCCAATCCACAGCCGACTATGGTACGAGAAGGCATGCGCGGAGACGATCAGCAACAGAATCACATGTTCAGTTACTTGTCGCCCGAGACGCGCGTGCGCGAAGATCATCCGCTGCGTGCTATCAGGGCCATGGTGGACGAAGTGCTCAGCCAGTTGTCGCGACGGTTCGACGGCATGTACGCCACCGTGGGACGTCCGTCGATTGCGCCGGAGAAGCTGTTGCGGGCCCAGTTGCTGCAGATGCTGTACTCGATCCGCAGCGAGCGCTTGCTGATGGAAGAGATGGATTACAACCTTCTGTTCCGCTGGTTCGTGGGGCTGAACGCGGACGATGCCGTCTGGGACGCGACCATGTTCACCAAGAACCGCGACCGCTTGCTGGTGGCGGATGTGGCCAAGGAGTTTCTGGTGCGCGTGGTAGCGCAAGCGCGGGGAAAGGGGCTGACCTCGGACGAGCATTTCACGGTGGACGGCACGCTGCTGGAAGCCTGGGCGAGTCTGAAGAGCTTTCAACCCAAACAGGGCAAGCCGACGCCTCCGCCGGACGATCCCGGTAATCCCACGGTGAACTTTCACGGGGAGAAGCGCTCGAACGAAACCCACGAGTCCAAGAGCGATCCCGACTCTTTGCTGGCGCGCAAAAGCGCAGGGGAAAGAGTCCCGGTTGAGTTATAGCGGAAATCTGTTGGTGGAGAACCGCAACGGACTGATCGTGGACGCGGAAGTCTTCCCGGCGAACGGGACGGCGGAACGCGATGCGGCGCTGATCATGATGGAGAGGCTTCCCGGCATGCAACCGCTGACGGTGGGCGGCGACAAAGGGTTCGACACGTTCGGGTTTGTGGAGGAGTGCCGCCATCTGCGGGTGACGCCGCACGTGGCGCAGAACCTGGGACGACGCGGGGGCAGCGCGATTGACGGCCGCACCACGCGGCACCCCGGTTACGCCATCAGCCAGAAGAAGAGGAACGGATCGAAGAATGCTTCGGCTGGCTGAAGACGATCGCGCTTATGCGGAAGGTTCGGCATCGCGGGGTGAGCAAAGTGCACTGGATATTACCTTTGCCTGCGCCGCCTACAATCTGGTGCGTATGCGAAACCTGGCCGCCGCAGTTCCGGTGGCGTAAGTCGGGGCGGACGTGTGTCTCCAGCAGCATCGAGTTAGAAGCAGAGGCCACAAAAACACCGGAAATCAAACCGTTCGACGTCATCAACGATGAACAACAGAAAGAAAAACACGCTGCGAATCAATTTTTCAGCAGCCTGCTAGATCCCTGGCGTCCCTGAATCCAGTTCTTGAAAGTAGGTCGAAGGCCTCCGCACAGCAGCGAATCGTCCGAAAAAATGGCGACTCTAAACTCCTTGCATTAACTCGCTGATCGTGAACTCAAAACTCTTGGCAAGAATATCGAGCGTGTTCAGGCACGGCTCCTGAGTTCCCTGCTCCATAGCGTGTAAGAACCCCTTCGCCAAGCCTGAGTGTTCTGACAGATAGACGAACGTCCAGCCGTGTTCTTTCCGTAGTGTCCCAAGTCTCTTCCCGAACCGAACATTCAGCGCAGTTTTCCCTTTTGACATGCGGGGATGATTGCAGGTATTATCTTGGGCGTGTTCCGCTATAGAGGAACGTCGATTGGGAGACCGTGCTTGTGAGCGGGGATGTAAGCATCCTGTGCGGTCAGGATTGCGCCAAGCACGGTCTCCTTCCCCCCGGAAGGATTCGCCCTATGCGTCACAAAGGCGTGGAGTACCCGGAGTTGAACGGGAAAACAGTTAGACGGGTGTGGTTCAAAGACGACGATGAGTTCACCGCGCTCTTCGTGGAGTTCGAGGATAACACCCGCGCCAGATTCGATCTGAGAGCCGCTGTCACCTTTGAAAGAGCGCCTGAAATGTGCAGCATCGCACCGAATGGCGATCTTGGCGATTGGCGAGACTTGAGGACACAGCGCCTCGCTCCACACGAATCCTGAGAGGAAATCCATGGCATCGAAACGGAAAAACCCACTCGAACGTCATCCACACTGCCGTGGCAGGAAGTGCCGCTCAGTGACGTGGGACAGCTTGCATATCAGCATCGACGGACCGCACGCCCGGTACACCAAAGGTCATCGGGGTTTCTATAACGGCGACATCGATGGTTGCATCGACGACTTCTTAGTCGTGCTCAAATGCGAAGCGCGTAGGCTGCTCCGGGAAACCGTCGAAACTCGCTGAGGCTCAGGAAGAGATTGAGAAGAAGTTGAGTAGGGAGAAGACTGGATCTGACTCCTAAAAGCCTTTACGATGTGGGGGCAAGTTGAGGGGGTAGTGAGCCGCCGTGGTAGCGCAGCATAGCTCCGGGCGGCTCTTTGCGTTTAACTGCGCCAATGTTCCCGAAATCAATGGCAGAGCTTTCTGATCACTGAATTGCGTGGCTAGTATAAATCGTTATACCGTTCCCATCGGGGTCCTTTATGCAAAACAGATGATGTCCATAAAACATTTCATCAGGAATCTCTCCTGCTGCGATTCCCCGACTGATTAGCTCCGACCGATATTTCTTCAATTCATTCAGGCCTTTGCCTTTAATCATGAGGTCAAATTGCTCAGACAGTCTCTTATGGAATTGTCCTGTGACACTTTCCGCCATGTCTTCTCCAGCCAGCTGATCACCTTCTAACAATAGAAGATGAGTGCCTCCACGGAGTTCAACAATTGCGACCTTTTCGTCAATAGCAAATGGAGCAAGGCCGAGATTCGAGTAGAATTGGCAACTGCTCCTAAGGTCAGCCACCTTAAAAACAAGGTGAGCCACTGCTAATTCTGAGTCAACGACAGTCTTCATCTCGCTCAATCCTAAACCGGTCATGATTCACCTCACAAGTTTGTTCTTCAAAATGGCCCTGAAGCAACACAGCAGCGTTGCGCGGTTCGTTTTGAAGTGTGTTCGTACTTAAGATACCATTCGGTATCTTCTAAAAGCAAGCATTTTATTTGTGCCACTGGCTCATCCGTGGAATACACTTTTGAGACGTTGAGGAGACTTTCGACAATGAAGGCGACTAAAGTACGAAACGCATACATGAAAAAGAAGGCCCCTCTCTTCGTTAGAGAATCCCTCTTAAATGCCGCCTTCGAACTCGCTGCGACCAAGGGCATGGCTGATGTCACCGTCAACAAAGTGAGCGAATTGGCACAGGTTACCAAGGGGGCTTTCTTTAATCACTTTGATAGCAAAGAAACGTTGGTGACGGAGTTGATGCAGATGCTATTGACCCGACTGGACAAGCAGTTTGACCGACTGATGGCGGAGGAAGAGAATTCCGACGGATGCTTTACTCGTGCATACATTAGGGCCGCATTCTCCGAAGGTGCACCTGAACGTAAAGTCTGGGGTGCGCTCTTGAGTCTGATGGCCTCTAAAGATCAGGTCGGAAGGGTTTGGAACAACTGGCTGAGCGAACGCCTAAAGAAACATTCGAAAACTGATTCGAGAATCGAGCTTCGTGTCGTAAGACTTGCGGCAGACGGCGTATGGCTTGAGAGAATCGTGAACGCAAAATCGACAAACCTAAAGGGTGTCAAAGAATATCTTATTGAGATGACGCGAATCCAAACTTGGCAACATATGCAGAGCAGGTAGTTGCACTTCATTTCTCTGCCCTCCAAGGGCATTTCACGCAGACTAGCTTCTGGCATGATTTCTTCGCCTGCCAATACAAGACGTTAGGAAGTCGTCGCAATTGCAACTCGATTCGTAGTACCATACGGGGTATGGTATTGTTCTTGATGCTAAGGCAATTATGAGCCACACGATAAACGACAAACAGAAGCTCCTTCTGAGGGCTAAGCGTATTCAAGGGCAGGTGGAAGCTCTAGTGCGAACCCTGAGCGAGGAACGCGACTGCTCCGAGGTTCTACAGGTAATGAGCGCCGCAAGGGGAGCGATGAACAGCCTCATGGCAGAGCTTCTGGAGGGGCACATCCGAAGCCATGTTCTTAATGGCAAACAAAAACCTACTTCCCAACAAGTAGCCGCCGCCGATGAAGTCATCGACATGGTCAAGTCTTACTTAAAATGAGCGCCTCCCGCGTGACGAAAGGGATATCCACATGAGTGCTCCGACTTTAATCAACAGCTATCGTGCAGACGGTCCTCGTCTTCACGAGGACCCCCACCATTCAGAGGTCAATGATCTCTTGACTTCCGAACATTCTGAACATGAGCACGGATTCGAGTGGACTGAGATCGCCCGCATAGCTTTTGTGGCCTTCGCTGCGGCTGCCGTCTGGTTTCGACTTTGGGAGCCATTTCCGCAGTTCAGCGTGATCGGCATCGCGGCTGCTCTGATCGGCGGGTATCCCATTTTCAAGGAAGCCTTCGAGAACATCGTCAAACGAAAGATGACGATGGAACTCTCGATGACCATCGCTCTCTCGCGGCTCTGGCAATTGGAGAGTTTTTCACCGCCCTGGTCATTACTGCCTTCGTCCTTGCCGCTGAGGTATTGGAAGGTCTCACCGTCGGGCGAGGCCGGAAAGCCATCCAGAGTCTTCTCGATTTTCTCCCAGAACCGCCACGGTCCGGCGCAATGGTGAGGTGCTCGAAATAGCGTCGGACCAGGTCAAAGTCGGGGACACGGTCATCGTAAAACCAGGTGGGCATATTCCCGTGGACGGTATCGTCCTTGGCGGCCGTTCCTTTGTGGAACAGGCGGCAATTACAGGCGAGGCCATGCCGGTAGAGAAGACGCTGGGACACATGGTCTACGCCGGAACCATAAATCAGTCCGGAAGTTTGGAGATCGACGCTCAGAAACTGGGCCGCGACACTACTTTTGGCAAGATCATCGAGGCCGTCGAAAGAGCTGAGAAGTCTCGCGCCCCCATTCAGAAAACCGCTGATCGGTTGGCAGGCGATCCCGTTCACTTTGCGCTGGGAACAGCGGTCTTGACCTTCATCATTACTCACAATATCCG
>CAVOUU010000003.1:0-180979 GCA_963699695.1 uncultured Acidobacteriota bacterium
TCACCGGATTTTCGAACAGCGAGTAGTCGCGGGTAACCACGGTGATGCCGCTGTCGGTGACGAAGTAGCGGGAGCGGTCGGCTTCGGTGTCGTAGCCGATGGTGGTGCCTTCCGGCAGATGGACGTTGCGGTCGATGATGCAGCGGCGGATGCGGCAGTGGCGTCCGACGGCGACGTGGGAAAAAAGAATGGAGGAGTCGACTTCGGAATAGGAGTTCACTCGCACATCGGGCGAGAGGACGGAGCAGCGGACAATGCCTCCGGAGACGATGCATCCGTTGGAGACGACGGAATCGAGCGCGGTGCCCATGCGATCTTTTTCGGCGAAGACAAATTTTGCCGGCGGATACTGGCGTTGGTGCGTGCGGATGGGCCAGTCGCGATCGTAGAGATTGAAGATGGGCGAGACCGAGACCACGTCCATGTTGGCTTCGTAGTAGGCCTCGAGGGTGCCGACGTCGCGCCAGTAGAGCGCTTCTTTTTTATTTTCGTCGATGAAGTCGTAGGCGTAGACGCGGTAGCCGTCAACCATCCTGGGCAGAATGTCTTTGCCGAAATCGTGGCTGGAGTTGGGATCTTCGGCGTCCCGGAGCAGAAGAGGAATGAGCACGTCGGCGTTGAAGAGATAAACGCCCATGGAGCCGTCGACTTTGTCGGGGCTCCAGGGAGAACGAAGCTTGGTTTCTTTGGGCTTCTCTTCAAAGCCGTTGATGCGGCCGTCTTTGTCGACATCGACGACGCCGAAGCGGCTGGTCTCTTCGGGATCGATCTGAATGGTGGCGAGGGTGACGTCGGCAGCGGAATCCTCGTGCTGCTTCATCATCTTGCCGTAATCCATTTTGTAAATGTGATCGCCGGAAAGGATGAGGACGTATTTAGGCTGCTCGGAGCCGATGGAATAAATATTTTGATAGACGGCGTCGGCGGTGCCCTGATACCACTGGTCGCTGACGCGCTTCATGGGGGGAAGGACTTCGATGAACTCGCCGACCTCGCGGCCGAGAACGTTCCAGCCCTCGCGAATGTGGCGGTTGAGCGAGAGCGCTTTATATTGCGTGAGGATGTAGACGCGGCGCAGGTCGGAGTTGAGGCAGTTGGAAAGCGTGATGTCGATGATGCGGTACATGCCGCCGAAGGTGACGGCGGGCTTGGCGCGGTCGCGAGTGAGGGGATAGAGGCGTTCTCCGGCGCCACCCGCGAGCAGGACTCCGAGAGTCTCTTTCATCGACATGCTGGAAACCGAAAAACAGTAGATGGTAGCACAGGGGGGAAGGGTTGGCGGCAGTTGTGAGGTTTCAACAGCGGCGAGATTTTGGGTTGCCCTCCGAGGGGTGGTGGCGGGTTCGGGATAAAAGCTTTTGACCGCGAAGAGCGCGAAGAAATTCCGCGAAGGTCGCGAAGAAAACCACTAGGGGTGGCGCACTGAGCACACCGACGAGGCTAAGGACGAATTATTTTTCTTCGACTTTGATGCGGAGAGATTTCAGGAATTTGAGATCCTGATCGTTGATTTTGAATTCGGGGTTGGTGGAGAGAGTGGTGACGACAGCGGTTTTATCCGCGGACTTGTCGCCCTGCTTGCTGACCCCGATGGTGGCTTCGAGCACCAGAAAAATATCGTAGCCGCCTTCTTTGATGCGGGAGACGACTTCGGCGATTTGTTCGGAATCGGAGAGAGATTCGTTGATGGCTTCGCCCAGTTCTTTCATGAGCTGTTTGAGTTGTTGATCCACGCGGTCCCTCTCTTTGTTCTGCCTAGTAATGATAATCGTATTATGCGCGAATTGCTTTCACTTCTAAGTATTCTGCTTCAACTTTGGTAGTTCCGTCGGTGGCGGTATTGTGGGCGGACCATAGCTCTTCCATCTGAGATGCAAGTGAGGCTTGGCCGGTGGGGTCGAGTCGAGAGAAAGCTACCTGGGTCGGACCGAAATATTGACGGAAAAACTCCACCGTTTTCGCCGGGCTGAACGGATAATGAAACCAGATTTTTCGGCGCGTCGTGGTTAGAGCGGAGACCCCGGACGAGAAACGCTGGCGCACGGCGGCTTCGTCTCCCCAGAGAACGGGAGCGGGAAGCCAGGGCGGGGGCGGCAACATCCTGGCGGTGATTTCGAAGCTCTTGCCAATAAAACCCTGAGGCGTCCAGTTCGCCATCGCGATAAGGCCGCCGGGTTTGCAGACCCGAAGCAGTTCTGAGGCGACACGCTCTGGGCGCGGAGCAAACATCGCTCCGAACATAGAGATGACAGCGTCGAAAGTGGCGGCAGGGAAAGGAATATCCTCGGCGTCGCCTTCCTCGAAAGCGATGGTCAGGTTATCGGCGGCGGCGCGCTGTCGAGCCTGGACGAGAAGATTGGGGGCAATGTCGATGCCCGTGACCAGGGCTCCGGCTTGTGCTGCCGGAATTGCGGTATTTCCGGTGCCGCATGCGACATCGAGGACGCGAGAGCCGGAGCGAAGGCCAAGTCCGTTGGCGAAGTCCGCGGCCGCCTTTGAGGTGAAGCTCGCAATCTGGCCGAAGTCGCCTGAGGTCCAGGCGAACTTCATGCCGGCTTTGAGTTTTTCGAAATCGGGGATGACGGTAGTCATGAGAGCGGCACTCCGCAACCCGGACGCAGACAGCAGTCGCGCGAGCGGCTTTGGCTGCGGGCCGTGGGTTGGCGACATTGTAGCGCCTTTGCAAGTCGCCAGGCTGTTAAAATCGAGGCCGTGAGCAAGGTTTCTACGGCACAAAAGTTAGGGGTGGTGGCGCGGGTCGCCGGCAAGCAAGCTGGACGCAGTCGCACGCTGCGCGCAGTGAAGGGAGCGGTGTCTACGACCGCCCGGGCGATGGGCAACGTGCTGCATCAGTTGTGGCTGGAGACGATTGGGTTGGTTTTTCTGGTTATGGCGGCGAGCGGGGCTGGAGCCGTGGTGCATGAGTACGGGAAATATCAGGCAGGGAAGGCTGGGGCTGGGAGAGTGGCGGCGGCGGTTTGTTTTACCGTGACATTTGCGTGGTTTGGGGTGAGTTCGTTTTGGAGGGTGAGACGGAGGAGAATTAACCACGAAGGGCACTAAGGTTCACTAAGGGGAAGTCAAGACCTTTACCACAGGGGACACAGAGGCTCACAGAGGAAATCCAGATTATGGCCGGATCGGATTTGAAAGTTCGTACTGGGGGCGGGACGGATGGCGCTTCGCTCGATCCGGAAACTTCTTCTCATATTCCCGTGAAACCGCTTTACACTCCTGCGGATTTGAAGGGGTTCGATTACGAGGGCGAAGTTGGGTATCCGGGGGAGTATCCGTTTACGCGCGGGGTGCAGCCGACGATGTACCGCGGGCGGCTGTGGACCATGCGGCAGTATGCGGGCATGGGCGACGCGGAGGAGTCGAATAAACGTTACAAGTATTTGCTGGCTAACGGGACGACGGGGCTTTCGGTGGCGTTTGATCTGCCGACGCAGATTGGGATGGATTCGGATCATGTGCTGGCGGCGGGCGAAGTTGGCAAGGTTGGTGTTGCGATTGATTCGATCGAAGATATGGAGCGGTTGTTTGCTGGGATCGAGCTGACGAAGATTTCTACATCGATGACGATCAATGCGACGGGGTCGATTCTGCTGGCGCTGTATGCGGCGGTGGCGCGGCGGCAGGGCGGAGATCTACGAAAGCTTTCGGGGACGGTGCAGAACGATGTGTTGAAGGAGTACATCGCGCGGGGGACGTATATCTATCCGCCGAAACATGCGCTGCGAGTGATTACGGATATGTTCGCGTGGGCGAAGGAGCACGTGCCGGAGTGGAATACGATTTCGATTTCGGGCTATCACATGCGCGAGGCGGGATCGACGGCGGTGCAGGAAGTGGCGTTTACGCTGGGCAATGGCATGACGTATGTAGAAGCGGCGATCAAGGCCGGGTTGGATGTGGATGAGTTTGCGCCGCGGCTCTCATTCTTTTTTAACGCGCACAATAATTTTCTAGAGGAAGTCGCGAAGTTTCGCGCGGCGCGCAGAATGTGGGCGCGGATTATGCGGGAGCATTTTAAGGCGAAGAGTCCACGGTCGTGGATGCTGCGGTTTCATACGCAGACGGCGGGATCGACACTGACCGCGCAACAGCCGGAAAATAATATTGTGCGCACGGCGATTCAGGCGCTGGCGGCGGTGATGGGAGGGACGCAGTCGCTGCACACCAATTCATATGACGAGGCGCTGGCGCTGCCGACCGAGCAGGCGGCGCGGATTGCGCTGCGGACGCAGCAGGTGATTGCGTATGAATCGGGCGTGGCGCAGACGGTGGATCCGCTGGCGGGGTCGTATTACATCGAGTCGCTGACCAATGAGATTGAGCGGCGAGCGGCCGAGTATCTGGGAAAGATTGAGCAGATGGGTGGAATGCTGCGGGCGATCGAGCGAGGGTACGTGCAGCAGGAAATTCAGAATGCGGCGTACGAATATCAGCAGGCTGTGGATCGTGAAGAGGCGATTGTGGTGGGCGTGAACCGGTTTGGAGTGGATCAGGAGAAGCCGGTTCCGATTCAGAAAATCGATCCGTCGCTCGAGCCGAAGCAGATTGAACGGGTGCGGTCGCTACGGGCAGGGCGGGATGCGGGTCCGTGGAAGATAGCGATACAGGGAGTTGAGGATGGCGCGCGGTCGGGCGAAAATTTGATGCCGAGGATCGTGGCGGCAGTGGAAGCATACGCGACCGTGGGCGAGATTGCGGACGCGATGCGGCGAGTGTTTGGGGAATATCGGGAAGCGGTGGTGGTGTGAAGTGGAGCTAGTCGGAGGTTTTGTAATCGCAGGCCTTCCGGCAAGGTTCGCAGTACATGAGGCCATCGTTGCAGATGCGGACATCGAGCTGGGTTTGGCAGAGGCAGCAGAACTTATCGCACTCGCATTGGTTTTCCGGCATTTCGCATTGCGCGCAGCGGTATTTGCCGTGGGCGGTTCCGGTGGACATAGGAATAAGGTAGCGCGGAGTTGCGGAGTTGGGGAACGTGACGGTGGTAACTTCGAATTGCTGATTGTGACTGTTGATTTCTGTTTGAAAACCTCGCAATCCCTCGGACGGAGTTTAATCGGCAATTAACAATCAATAATCAGCAATCGACAATCAGCAATTTCTCCTGAAAATGCCTCCTCAGTAAGCAGCCGCCAGCGTTCCCTGCCCTATAATTCTCAACAATGACCTTCCAACAGGTTCTGGATGGAGCGGAAGTTCTCGCCCACAGCGGGGATCCGGTGGTGAGTAGTGTGGAATACGATTCGCGGCGGGTGAAGCCGGGAAGCGTGTTCGTGGCGATGCGCGGAGAGGCGAGCGACGGAAATAAGTTTATCGACCAGGCGATTGCGGCGGGCGCGGCGGCGGTGGTGACGGATTCGGCGGAGGAGAAGCCGCGGGCGAATGTGGGGTGGGCAGTGGTGCCGCAAGGAAGGCGCGCGCTGGCGCGGGTGAGCGCCAATTTTTATAAGAAGCCGGCGGAGCGGATTGCGGTCACGGGAATTACCGGGACGAACGGAAAGAGTACGACGGCGTTTTTGATCGAAGCGATTTTGACGGCGGCAGGGCGGAAGAGCGCGCTGGTGGGGACGATTGAGTATCACGTGGCGGGAAAAGTTTTACCGGCGCCGCATACTACGCCGGAGGCGCTGGACTTGAATCGCATTTTCAACGAGGCGCTGGGAAATGGGGCGGCGGAGGCGGTGATGGAAGTTTCGTCGCATGCGCTGGCGCAGGAGCGGGTGTACGGGGTTCCGTTCGATGTGGCTGTCTTTACGAATCTGACGCGCGATCATCTCGACTATCACAAGACAATGGAAGAGTATTTCGCAGCGAAGCGCGTGCTGTTCGAGGGATGCGGCACGGACGCTCCGCGGGCGGTGGTAACGAATGTGGATGATGCGTATGGCGCGAAGCTGGCCGAATTCAGCCGGAAGCGGAGCTCGGTGGTGCTGAAGTATGGATGGGAGCGCGGCGATCTGCACGCGGAGAAGGTGGAGATCACGACGCGCGGGACGAGGTTCGATCTGGTAACGCCGCGGGAAAAGATTGCGGTGTTCTCGGCGCTGATTGGGCGAGTGAATGTGTACAACATTCTGGCGGCGGCGGGTGCGTGTTTTGCGCGGGGATGCACGGCGCAGGCGATTGCGGCGGGCATCGATAAGCTGGCGAGCGTTCCGGGAAGGTTCGAGCGCGTGGATTGTGGGCAGCCGTTTACGGTGGTGGTCGATTATGCGCATACCGACGATGCGTTGCGGAATCTGACGGCGCTGGCGCGGGAGTTGGTTTTGTGCGCGAAGGGAAGAGTGCTGACGGTGTTTGGGTGCGGCGGAGACCGGGATAGAAATAAGCGTCCTTTGATGGGCGAGGCGGCGGGGCGAGGCAGCGATTTCGTGGTTCTGACTTCGGACAATCCGAGAAGCGAGGATCCGCTGGCGATTATTAATGATGCGGTGGTGGGGCTGCAGAAGACTGGAGTGAAATATTCGGTGGAACCGGACCGCAGGAAGGCGATAGCGCTGGCCGTGAGTGAGGCGCGGCCGGGCGATATTGTGCTGCTGGCGGGGAAGGGGCATGAGAAGGTGCAGGTGACGCGGGAGGGCGCGGCTGCGTTTGACGATTTGGAAGTGGCGCGGGAGGGGTTGCGGGGGGCGGGGTTTGAGTGTGAGCTGCGCAGGCAGTAATGGTCGGACGGCGTTCGGTGACAGGAATGCCTTGCTGTGCTTGTGATGGCGCATGCGGGTAAGGGGTCCTTCGACTGCGGATTTGCTTTGCTTCGCAAAGCAAATTCCTCGCTCAGGATGACAGGGGAGATGATGACAAGGGTGATTAGGTGAAGCTGGCGTTATCGAAGATCGCGGAGTTTGTTTCTGCGACTGGCGAGTTTCCACGGGGAGATGTGGCGGTCGGGTATTCGATCGACTCGCGGACGGTCGGAGCGGGACAGCTTTTTTTTGCGGTGAAGGGCGAGCGGCTGGATGGCCACGATTTTGTTGAGCAGGCGCTGGAAAAGGGAGCGGTTGCGGCGGTTGTGCGCAGGGATCAGTTGCAGCGCTTTCCGGGCGAGGAGCGCGTGTTGGCGGTCGATGACACGCTCGTAGCTCTTCAGACATTGGCCACTGCCGTGCGGAAGTTGTGGGGCAAGCCGCTGGTCGGGGTAACAGGGTCGGCGGGGAAGACTACGACGAAGGAGGCGATTGCTCATGTGTTGAGCGCGCGCTATCGAGTGATGAAGTCGGAGGGAAATTTTAATAATCATTTTGGATTGCCGCTGATGCTCTTGAAACTGGAGCCGGAGTACGACGTGGCAGTGATCGAGATGGGGATGTCGCATGCGGGAGAGATTCGGGCGCTGGCCAAGATTGCACAGCCGGAAATTGGCGTGGTGACGAATGTGGCCGCAGTGCATCTCGAGTTTTTCGATTCGCTGGCGGGGATTGCGCGGGCGAAGTATGAGTTGGTGGAATCGCTGCCCGCGAATGGAACTGCGGTACTGAATGCGGATGATGAGTATGTTTCGCAGTTCGGTCGCGGCTTCAAGGGCAAAGTCGTGATGTATGGAACGCGTGCAGGCGCGGACGTGCGCGGGGAGAACATCCGGTCGAATGGAGTGGCGGGTACGGAGTTCGATGTGGTGCTGGGAAGTGGGCGCGAACATGCGACGCTGCCGCTGGTGGGCGAGCACAATGTCTTGAATGCCCTGGCCGCTGTGGCCGTAGGAGTGGAACGCGGGATGCGGCCTTCGGAGGCGGTGAGCGCCCTGGGTACGTTGGCGGCGGCAGAGAAGCGCGGGCAGGTTCTACAAGTGGGCAACATCACGGTGATCAACGATTGTTACAATTCGAATCCGAAGGCGATGGAAGCGATGGTGGATGCGCTGAGCAAGATGCCTGCGAAGCGGCGCGTGGTGGTCGCGGGCGAGATGCTGGAGTTGGGTCCGGCGGGCGAAGAGATGCACCGCAAGGCGGGCCAGCATATTGCCGATAAAAAGATAGATGTTTTGTTGGGAGTGCGCGGACTGGCGCAGGCGGCGGTGGAAGCGGCGAAGGGCGCGGGGATGCGGGCGGAGTTTGTGGCGTCCGCGGAAGATGCGGGCGAGTGGCTGGCGCGCGAGGCGCGCGATGGGGATGTAATTTTGTTGAAGGCTTCGCGCGGGGTGAAACTGGAAAAGGCGCTGGAAGTTTGGAAGAAATTGAGTCATTGAGTGATTGAGCCACTTAGCGATTGAGTGAGATTGGTGAGATTTTTAATGAGCCGACCGCTCAATCACAAAATGACTCAATTCATTAACGGAGGCTGATTGCTCTACTGGCTGTTGTTCGTGAAGCTGCAACATTATTTTCCGCCGTTCCGCATCTTCCGCTATTTGACCTTCCGTACTGCGTTTGCCAGCCTTACCGCGCTGTTTACCGCGCTGATCGTGGGTCCGCTGGTAATCAACCGGCTGCGTGAATTCCAGATTGGACAATACATACGAGAAGAAGGCCCGAAGGCGCACCAGAAAAAAGCCGGCACACCGACCATGGGCGGACTCCTGATTGCGATTGCCATTGTGGTGCCGACGCTGCTGTGGGCGGACCTGAGCAACCGCTTCGTGTGGATTGCGGTGTTTGCCACGTGCGCCTTTGCGGCGATTGGATTTACCGACGATTACACGAAAGTTGTGCACAAGCGCAATCTTGGGCTGACGGGGCGCGCGAAGCTGGGGTTGCAGATTGCGACCAGCATTGTGATTGCGGTGATGCTGATCGCGATGCAGACCTACGGGATGTACTCGACCAAGCTGATCGTGCCGTTCTTAAAGCAGTTTCATCCCGACCTGGTGGTGCAGAACCTGGAGCGCTTTCCGCATTTATGGCCGCTGGCGTTTTTGCCGTTCATCGGATTTGTGGCGCTGGTGATTGTGGGATCGAGCAATGCGGTGAATCTTACCGATGGCCTGGACGGCTTGGCGATCGGGTGTACGGTGATCGCCGCGGGCGCGCTGACGGTGCTGACATATGTAAGCGGGCACGCGACGTTCGCGACGTATCTGGAGATTCCGCGCATGCCGCAGGTAGGCGAGTTGACGATTTTTTGCGGTGCGATGATGGGATCCTCGATCGGATTTTTATGGTATAACGCGCATCCGGCGGAAGTTTTTATGGGCGATGTGGGATCGCTGGCGCTGGGTGGAGCGATTGGGACCGTGGCGGTGATGATCAAGCAGGAGTTGTTGCTGCCGTTTATCGGCGGAGTGTTCGTGATTGAGGCGCTGTCGGTGATCCTGCAGGTGGGCTCGTACAAGCTGCGGAAAAAGAGGATATTCAAGATGGCGCCGATCCACCATCATTTTGAGTTGATGGGGTGGTCGGAGTCGAAGATTATTGTGCGGTTCTGGATTGCGTCGCTGGTGTTCGCTTTGTTTGCGCTGACGACGTTGAAGTTGCGGTAGAAGATTCTGGCCACGGATTTTCACAGATTCACACGGATAAACCTTTTGCTTTTTCTGGATCCGTGCGAATCGGTGATGATCTGTGGCAGATGAAGTTTTCGAATGGAACTTAACAACAAACGCGTGCTGGTGGTGGGGCTGGGCAAGTCCGGCGTGGCGTCGGCGCTGTTCTTGAAGGCGCGCGGGGCGCGAGTTACCGTTTCCGATGCCAAGAGCGGGGATGAGTTGCGCAACGAGATTCCGGCGCTGCTCGACCATGGGATTACTGTCGAGACCGGCGGACATGGCGAGCGCACGTTTCGCGAGCAGGATTTAATCGTAGTGAGCCCGGGGGTTCCGGTGGATGCGCCGCTGTTGCAGCAGGCGCGGGCGCTCGGCGAGATGGTGATTGGCGAGATTGAACTGGCGGCGCAGTTCTTGCCGGGATCGATCGTGGCCATCACGGGGTCGAACGGGAAGACGACAACTACCACTTTGACGGGCGAGATTTTGACTGCCGGCGGATTGCAGGCGCTGGTGGGCGGGAATATTGGAACTCCGGCGATTTCGCTGGCAGAGCATGCGACGCGGGAGACCGTGATGGTGCTGGAGGTTTCGAGTTTCCAGCTTGAGACGATTCAGACGTTTCGTCCGAAGGTGGCCGTGGTGCTGAATGTGACACCAGATCATTTGGACCGGCACAAGACGTTTGAAGCGTATGTGGATGCGAAGGCGCGGATGTTTGAGAACCAGCGTGGTGATGATTTTGCGGTGCTGAATGAAGATGACGCGACCTGCGTTTCGATGGCGGCGCGGACGCAGGCGCAGGTGTTCTGGTTCAGCCGGCTGAAGGAAGTAAAGCAGGGAGCGTGGGTTCGCGACGGGAAGATTTTGTTCCGCGATGGGTCGGGAGAAAAGTCTCAGCGCGAGATTATGCGGGTTTCGGAGATTCCGCTGAAGGGCGCGCACAATCTGGAGAACGTGCTGGCGGCGGCGTGCGCGGGGGCACTGATGGGATGTGCGCCGGAGAAGATCCGGCGGGCGGTGCGCGACTTTAAGGCGGTCGAGCACCGGCTCGAGTATGTGGCAACAATCGGCGGCGTGGATTACTACAACGATTCGAAGGCGACCAACGTGGATGCGACGATCAAGGCGCTGGAGTCGTTTCGGGCGAACATCCATTTGATTCTTGGCGGCAAGGACAAAGGCAGCGATTACAGCGTGCTCAATGATCTGCTGCGGCAGCGGGTGAAGCGCGTGTACACGATTGGCGCAGCGGCGGAGAAAATTGAGTCGCAGATTGGCGCTGCGAAGGTAGAGATCGTGCGGGCGGTGACTTTGGAGAATGCGGTGCGCAAGGCGCATGCGACGGCGGAGGCGGGAGACGTGGTGCTTCTGGCTCCGGCGTGCGCGAGCTTCGATCAGTTCAGGAGTTATGAGCACCGGGGAAGGGTGTTTAAGGAAGTGGTGAGCGGGCTGGCGCAGGCCCTCTGAGTCGTAGTAGAAACTCCTTTCGGAGTCTCGGGCCGCGCAGTGGTGCAAGGGGTCCTTCGACTTCGCAAATGTTTTGCTCCGCAAAACACTTGCTGCGCTCAGGATGACAAGTCGTTGGAGCCAAGCCTCCGAACCAAGACAATCAACAATCAAAAATCACTAATCAGCAATTCCTTTTTCTTCCACTTGCCGTGCCGTGGTGAAATGAAATCCCATGGCGAAGCGAGTCAGTGTTGATCGATGGTTGTTTACCGTCACCATGCTGCTGGTGTTTGTGGGGCTGGTGATGGTGTTTTCGGCGTCGGCGGTGATGGCGCGGGAGCGATTTGGGTCTCCGTATGCGTTTTTGGTGAGGCAGTTGGTTTGGGCGGCGGCGGGGTTAGTGGCGCTGGTGGTGACGATGCGGGTGGATTACAGGCGCTATAAGCATCCGGGGCTGGTGTTTTTGTTTTTGGGACTGACCACGCTGCTGCTGATTTCAGTGTTCTTTCTTGACCGCTCGCATAATACGCATCGCTGGTTCCGCGTGGGCGCGTTTTCCTTCCAGCCGTCGGAGCTGGCCAAGCCAGTGCTGATTCTTTTTCTCGCGTATTTTTTGGAGACGCGCGCGAAGACCGTGGATGACTGGCGCAACACGCTGATGCCGGCGGCCGCGCCGGTGCTGCTGTTGCTGGGATTGATCGTGTTGCAGCCGGATTTGGGGACGGCGATTGCCTGCGCGGGAATTGCGGCATGCATTTTGTATGTGGCAGGGATGCGGCTGCGGTACTTCGGATATGCGTTTGGCGCGTCGCTGCTTCCGCTGTACTTTTTGATTTTTCACGTGGCGTGGCGGCGTGACCGGATTCTGGCGTTTATGAATCCCTATGCCGACCGGCAGAAGACCGGGTTCCACATTATTCAGTCGCTGATTGCTGTGGGCACGGGCGGAGTGACTGGAACCGGGCTGATGGAAGGCAAGCAGAAATTGTTTTATTTGCCGGAGCCGCATACGGATTTTATTTTCGCCGTCACCGCGGAAGAACTGGGACTGCTGGGCGCGCTGTTTGTGGTGGCGCTGTTTGCGATTTTCTTGTGGCGTGGGATGCGAGCGTCGTGGCGGACCGAAGATGTTTTCGGGCGGTACCTGGCGGTGGGGATTACGAGCATGGTGGTGCTGCAGGCGTTCATCAACATCAGCGTGGTGCTGGGGATGATGCCGACGAAGGGGATTCCGCTGCCGCTGGTGTCGTATGGAGGGTCGTCTTTGTTTGTGACGCTGGCGTGCGTGGGAGTGCTGCTGAATATTACGAAGCAGGCGGAATAGAAAATCTTTTGCCACGGATTGGCACGGATCTTCACGGATAAAAGTCTTATGAAGATTTATCCGTGAAGATCCGCGCAAATCCGTGGCTGGTTTCGATGTGGTTTATAGTCACTGCATGCGGGTCATTCTGGCGGGCGGCGGGACGGGCGGGCATGTGATTCCGGCGTTGGCGATCGCGAACGAACTCAAGAAAAATTATGGGGCCGAGGCGCTGTTTATTGGGACGGCGCGAGGGATCGAGAACCGCCTGGTACCGGCGGCGGGTTATCCGCTGCAACTGGTGCGGGTGGGCGCGCTGAAGAATGTGAGCCTGATGACGCGGGCGAAGACTGCGTTCAATTTGCCGCGCGCGGTATGGGATGCGGGGCGGATGTTGAATGAGTTTGCGCCAGATGTGGTGATTGGCGTGGGAGGGTATGCGTCGGGCCCGGCAATGCTGGCGGCGGTGGTGAAGCATATCCCGACGTTGGCGTTTGAGCCGAATGTGGTGCCCGGATTTGCCAATCGTGTGGTGGCGAAGTTTGTGTCGGGCGCTGCAGTGCATTTTGAGGAGACGGCGAAATATTTTCGGCATGCGGAAGTGACAGGTGTTCCGGTGCGGCAGGCGTTTTTTGAGATTCCGCTTCTAAGTAATATGAAGCGTGGAGGCGTGCCGACTTTGCTGGTGTTTGGCGGGAGCCAGGGAGCGCACGCCATTAATGAGGCGATGATTCGATGTTTGCCGGAGTTGCGGCGGCAGGCTCCGGGGATTCGGATTATTCATCAGACGGGCGAGCGCGATTACAACGATGCGCGTGCGGCGTATGCTTCGCTGGGAGGCGCGGCGGAGGTTGCGAAATTTATTGAGGATATGCCGGCGGCGTTTGCGCGGGCGGATTTAGTGGTGTGCCGGTCGGGCGCGAGCACGGTGGCGGAGATTACGGCGGCGGGGAAGCCGGCGATTTTTGTGCCGTTTCCCAAGGCGGCGGACGATCATCAGCGGATAAATGCCGAGGCGCTGGCGAGCGAGGGTGCAGCGGTGGTGGTGGAAGAGTCGAAGCTCGAGGGCGTTTGGCTGGCGGAGACGATTGCGGCTTTGTTGGGCGATCCGGCGCGGCTGGCGCGGATGAGCGAGGCGGCGCGGGGGTTGGCGCATCCGAATGCGGCCAGGGATATTGCGACGATGGCGGCGCGACTGGCGGGAAAAGTGGATGAGGAGGTTGCGTGATGGCGAACTGGCGAGCGCGGCTGCCTTATCTTCTTGTGGCTCTCGTCGTGCTGTTCGCAATCACGTATGCGGGCGACTGGCTTGTTTTCCGCTATCGCGTGTCGAAAGGGACGGCTTTTAGTTCGGTGGAAGTGGATCAGTTTCTGGCGACCCCGCTGAAAGGACAGAAAACTGAGTACGATCTGGTGGGCTCGGGGCAACAAACTTGTAGCCGCTCGATTTTTCCGCAGCAGGGGAATTCCGCGTGCTGGTGGTTGAAACGGCATAGCGCGCAGTGGGAGTGAGGGAATCTCAGCCACGGATTTGCACGGATTTTCACGGATACGGCTGGGGTTTGGAATTCGGGTTCGATGTTCGGCTTGCTGTGAGGGCGCGTTGAAGATCGCCGAGGGAACTCCTTGACGGGTCTGCTTGCGCGTTTGGGTGAAAGGGGTCCTTCGACTGCGGATTTGCTTTGCTTCGCAAAGCAAATTCCTCGCTCAGGATGACAGTGGGAAGGTTCATCGGATAGAAAATGTTTGCCAAAATTCAGCGGGTGCATTTTGTGGGGATTGGCGGGATCGGCATGAGTGGGATTGCCGAGGTGCTGCTGAATCTCGGGTACAAGGTTTCTGGGTCTGACCTGAAAAGTTCGGCGGTGACGCAGCGGCTGGCGGGGTTGGGGGCGGCGGTGTTCGAGGGGCATCGCGCGGAAAATATTGCGGGCGCGGAAGTGGTGGTGACGAGTTCGGCGATCGCGCCGGAAAATCCCGAGGTGGTTGAGGCGCACCGGCTGCATGTCCCGGTAATTCAGCGGGCGGAGATGCTGGCGGAGTTGATGCGGCTGAAGTATGGCATTGCGATCGCGGGAATGCACGGCAAGACGACGACCACTTCGATGGTGGCGGCGGTGCTGGCGGGGGGCGGGCTCGATCCCACGGTGGTAGTGGGTGGGCGCGTGGATGCGTTGGGATCGAATGCGCGGCTGGGGAAGTCGCAGTATCTGGTGGCCGAGGCGGATGAGAGCGACCGGTCGTTTTTGAAGCTGACGCCAATTTTGTCGGTGGTGACGAATATCGACCGCGAGCACATGGATTGCTACCGCAATATGCGGGATGTGAAGAAGACTTTTTTGGAGTTCATGGACCGAGTGCCGTTTTACGGGATGGTGGTGGCGTGCAATGACGATCCGATGTTACGGCGGTTGTTGCCAGAGGTGCAGCGACGGACGGTTACGTATGGGACGAAGAGGGGGTCGGATTTTTGGATCAGAATCCCCACCCTTCGACAAGCTCAGGGCGAGTTCTCTCGCGCAAAGAACGCGCGAGAAATGGGGCACCCACCGGACCCCTTGCAGCCGTTGAGCCGGTTTCAAGTCAGTTTTGAGAAAAAAGATTTGGGAGAGTTCACGCTGCATGTGCCGGGAGTTCATAACATTTTGAATGCAACGGCGGCGATTGCGGTCGGGGTGGGACTGGATGTTTCGGTGGATGCGATTCGAGCGGGGCTGGAGCAGTTCCGCGGAGTCGACCGGCGGTTTCAGTTGCGCGGCCGGGCGGCGGGGGTGAGCGTGATCGACGATTATGGACACCATCCCACGGAGATTAAGGCGACGCTGGCGGCTGCGCGCTCGTGCGGGTTTGGCAAGGTGTATGTGGTCTTCCAGCCGCATCGATACACGCGAACGCGCGATTTGTTGGAGGAGTTCACCACCGCGTTTGGCGATGCGGATTCGCTGTTTGTGCTGGATATTTATGCGGCGAGCGAGAAGCCGATCGAAGGCGTCAGCGGCGAGTTGCTGGCGCGGGCGATTCGCGAGAATGGCGGACGGACCGCCGAGTATGTGGGCTCATTTGCCGATGCGGCGATCGCGGTGGCGGGTGTGGCAAAAGAAGGAGACATGATTCTGACGCTGGGAGCAGGCAGCGTTTCGCAGTTGGGGCCGATGGTGCTGGAGAGTTTGGGTGGAGCGGGGTTGAAGGTGCCGGGGCTGGTTTAGTTCTTCGGGGATTTGGTCTTTGGTCTTGGGTCATGGTTTTAGGCGTTTGGGTCGATGCGAGGTTTATGGGTGGGCGGGCGAGACGCCTCGCGGAACTTCCCGTGCATTGCATCCGTATCTTTTACTGCTAACCGATTGAGCGGGGCTTCGTCTATTGATGCATAAGGGGTTATGGCGATGAAAACGACACAAGGGTGGGGATGGCTGGTTACCGGGGTGCTGGCACTGGGGTTGAACGGGATTTATCACGATGGCGGCGCGGCTTACCTGCATCGGGCGCTGGCTCCTGTGATCGCGCGTGTGGCCGAGCGGACCGGGCCGGTGTTAGAACTGGCGACGGGGCGCGCCGATCTGTTCATGGCGCGGACTAGGATGATGGCAGCGCGCAGTGAGACGGCATCGTGCCGGTTGGCGACTGCGATGAAGCGGACGCACCTGAAGATGGCTGGGGCCGAGGCCGGCTGGGCTGGTTTTGAGGCGATGACGGCGCGGCAGGAAGCGGCCATGGCCCGGGCGGAGGCGAGCCGGGCGAGGGTCGAAGCGCGGATGGAACGGGTGCGATTTTTGCCGGCGGCGTTCGATGCGGAAGACGTTAGAGTGAGATGTCCGCGAGTACGGGTGGAAATGCCGCGGATCGATATGCCGCGCATCAACATTCCAAAGATACCGGTGGTGAATATTTCTGATGCGGTGGTTGAGGTTGGGGATCCAATTTAGATATTTAGGTTCTCAGGGCGGGCGCGGAGAATATCTCCGCGCCTGTTTCTTGTTTGGCCAAGCTCTCGCAATGCTCGATCTTTCTCCAAGATTTTCTCGCTGATGCCTCATGCGATTCCTGCTGTGCAAAACTTCGATAATTTTTCTGTCTCAATTCGCGAAATAAAGTTATAGTTTGAGAGCTCAGCGATTCAACAGCGACAACTGAACCTACTGATGGCGCGGAAATCGGGGCCCACCATCTTGCAGGAGGAGTTGTATCCGGCGCGTGCGGAAGCGGCGCGCGCGGATATGCGCGGCTCGGGAAACCGCGAGCCGGAGATCGATGACGCTCGTCTGGTCGATCTGGATGTGAACGAGGAATCTCCGTTTCTGCGCGGGCAAAAGCGTGTCTCTGCCCGGCGCAGCTCTCTTCCGAAAAAAACTGCAAATCGATTGCTGTGGGGCGTGGTTGTCGCGCTCGCAGTGTGCGTGGCGGGATTGGGCTCGGCGTGGCTCTACAACTACGGCGAGCACTCCTGGCGCTTTCGCGTGGAATCGAGCGACAACATTGAGGTCACGGGGATGCAGAACGCCACCAAGGCGCAAATCATGGAAGTGATGGGCGCCGATATTGGGCGCAATATTTTCTTTATTCCGCTCGGGCAGCAGAAGGCGCAGTTGGAGCAGATTCCGTGGGTGGAAGCGGCGAGCGTGATGCGGTTTGTGCCGAACCGACTGAAGGTGGAGATTCACGAACGTACGCCGGTGGCGTTTGCGCGGGTGGGGCCGCGGATGTTTCTGATTGATGCGGGCGGGACGCTGATGGAACTTTCGCCGAAGCATAAATATTCGTTTCCCGTGATTTTGGGGATGAATCCGGGCGAGCCGCTTTCGACGCGCGCGCCGCGCATGAAAACTTATATGGACATGGTGCGCGAGCTGGATTCGGGCGGGGCGCGCTACTCGCAGGATTTGAGCGAAGTGGATTTGTCGGATCTCGAAGACGTGAAGGTGAGGGTGAACGATCCGCAGGGGGATGTGCTGGTGCATCTTGGATCGTCGGATTATTTGCCGCGCTACAAAATTTATGTGGCGCATGCCGAGGGATGGCGGCAACAGTTTCAAAAGCTGGAGTCTGTGGATCTGAGGTATGACAATCAGATCATTGTGAATCCGGACATGGAGCGGCCGGCGGCGGGGAAAGTGGCGGCGCTGAGTCCGGCGGCGGCGAAGCCGGCGGCTGCGGCGGGAGTGAAACCGGCGGCGCTGATTACGAGATTGCCGGTGAATGATCGAGGGGTGCCGAAGCCGGCGTTTGAGCTGACGGAGAAGAAACTTGAATTGCAAGCGCCGGGGAAGAAGGCGGTAGTGAAAGCTGCCCGGAAAAAAACGGTGGGCGCGGGAAAGATAAGTCTGACGAAGACGAAAGTGAAGCCGGGTGCGGGAAAAGTTTCGGTGGCGAAAGCTACAGCTGCGAAGAGTTCGGCGGGAGCGAGGAAGTCTTCTGCGGGTGGGCAGAAGCCGAGTCCGGCGGTGGCGAAGGCGAGCGCGGGGACGGGGGATTGATGGAGTTGGACGGTCGCAAGAGATTCGGGCGCGGTCCGGGGAGATTCGTAGGGGTCCTTCGGCTGCGCCGCGCTGATCGCGCGGCTTCGCTCAGGATGACAGACGTAAACAGCAGGATGACAGAGGCAAACAGCAGGTCCCTCCACTGAGCTTCCCACTCCCTTCGGGAGTGCGAAGCTCCGGTCGGGATGACAATGGGTAAATTAACCAGCGAAAACATTTGAGGGACTGATTGACAAGATGGCGAATCCGCAGAACAGCTATTTGACGGCGATTGACGTGGGCAGCGCGAAGACTTGTGCGCTGATGGTGGAGGTGACCGACAGCGGGTTGCGCTATCGCGGGCACGGAGTGGCGGAGTCGCGGGGGTCACGCAAGGGCGTGATTGTGGATTTGGATAAGGCGGTCGCGGCGATTCAGAAGGCGGTGGAGGCGGCCGAGGATAAGGGCGGCGCGGCGGTAGAGCACGCGATTGTGGGGATCGGCGGGGCGCACATCCGCGGGGTGAATAGTCATGGCGGGATCAGTTTAGGGACGCGTCCGCGGGAGATTGGGCGGGATGAGATCAAGAGCGCAGTCGAAAAGGCGCGGGCGATTCCGCTGCCGGCGGATCGCGAAGTGCTGCATCTGCTGCCGCAGGAATTCATTTTGGACGAGCAGGCGGGAGTGCATGATCCACTGGGGATGATGGCGGCGCGGCTGGAGGTGCGAGTGCATCTGGTGACCGCGGCGGCGAGCGCCACGCAGAACGTGATTACGGCGGTGAATCGAGCGGGCGTCCATGTGGATGACACGGTCTACGAGCCGCTCGCCGGAGCCGATTCGGTGCTGCGCGCCGATGAGCGCGAGCTGGGAGTTTGCCTGGCGGATGTGGGTGCGGGGTCGACTGAGCTGGTTGTGTTCTTGCAGGGAGCGGTGGCGTTTACGGGAGTGATTCCGGTGGGCGGCGACCACTTTACCAGCGATCTCTCGATGGGCATGTGCACGCCGCTGGCGGAGGCGGAGAAGATCAAGAAGATTTACGGGAATGCGATTGTGACGTTGATTCCCGAAGGGAATGAAGTGGAGGTTCCTTCGGTGGGCGACCGGCCTTCACGGTTGCTGCCGCAGCGGCTGGTGGCGGAAATTCTGGAGCCGCGGGCGCGCGAGCTGTTTGAGATGATGCGCGACACTCTGCGGCAGAGCGGGATGTTCGATGCGTGCCTGGCGGGGATTGTGTTGAGCGGGGGAGGGTCGCGGCTGCCGGGGATTTTTGATGTGGCGGAGTCGGTGCTGCGGCGTCCGGTGCGGCTGTCGTGGCCTACGCCTCTGGCGAAAATGCCCGTCACGCTGGCCGAGCCTGAGTTCGCCACGGTGCTGGGCATGGTGGCTTATGGACAACGGGCGCGGGTGGCGCGTGGGTTTCAGGGGGACCGGTGGGGATCGCGGCTGAAAGCGATGCTGGTGGGATAGGGGATTGAGTCATTGAGTGATTTAGGCATTGAGTCAATTTCAGCCACTAAGGGCACGAAGGATCACGAAGTTTTTGATGGGCTTTGCGATCTTTGCGGATGTTCTTGGCGGGCATTGCGGTTAAAGGCTTTAAAAGCTTTTAACCGCGAAGGGCGCTAAGAAAGGCCGCGAAGGGCGCTAAGTGGAACGGAATTTTGATTTTTGGGGGAAACGGTTATGACCAACGATTCTAGGATTCGCATCAGTTTTAATGAAGAGCCTCTTAACGATGCCAAGATCAAGGTGATCGGGGTGGGTGGCGGCGGGGGCAACGCGGTGAACCGGATGATCGATGCGGGAGTGGAGGGCATCGAGTTCATCGTGGCCAACACGGACTTGCAGGCGCTGCGGTTGTCGCGCGCGCCGGTGAAGCTGCAGTTGGGCGTGAAGCTGACCAATGGGCTGGGCGCGGGGTCGAATCCGGAGGTGGGGCGCAAGGCGGCGCTGGAGGATTCCGACAAAATTATTGAGGCGCTCGAGGGCGCGGACATGGTGTTCGTGACCACCGGCTTGGGCGGAGGGACAGGGACGGGCGCGGCTCCGATTATTGCGTCGCTGGCCAGTGAGATGGGCGCGCTGACTGTCGCGGTGGTCACCAAGCCGTTTTCGTTCGAGGGCAAGCGGCGGATGACGCAGGCGGAGAAGGGAATCGCCGAGCTGATGGAGACGGTGGATACGACGATTGTGATCCCCAACGAAAAGCTGCTGGCGGTGGCGGAGGATGCGGGATTTTTCGAATCGTTCCGCATTGCCGACGATATCCTGCGGCAGGGCGTGCAGGGGATCTCGGACATCATTACGATCCCGGGGATTATCAACCGCGACTTTGCCGACGTGAAGACGATCATGGCGCGCATGGGATATGCGGTGATGGGTACGGCAACGGCGAGCGGCGCGAACCGCACGACAGAGGCGGCGCAGCGGGCGATTGCTTCTCCGCTGCTGGAGGCGGGCGCGATCGACGGTGCGCGAGGGATTCTGATCAATATTACGGGGTCGGCGTCGCTGAAGCTGGCCGAGGTGCAGCAGGCCTGCACCATCATTCAAGGCGCGGCGCACGAGGATGCCAACATTATTTTTGGCGCGGTGATGGACGAGAAGATGAAAGACGCGGTGAAGATTACCGTGATCGCGACCGGGTTTAAGGAAGCGAGCCGGGCGCAGTCGCGGCATGCGGAGGTGCGGAGTTCGTTTGCGGCGACGCATGACGATGCCATGGATTTTCCAGATCCGGTGGGTCCGGCACAGCCATCCACCGACGTTTTTACGGATTCGTTTCATGAGCCGAGGACGGAAGAAACGAGGATGGAGGGGTCTGCGGTAACGGCTCATCCTTCAGCGGACGTGATCTCGCTCGATAGCATGCGGAGCGCCATGGTGGCGAATTTTGAGCAGGAAGATTTGGATGTGCCGGCGTTTCTGAGGAAGCGCGGCGAGGTGATGTGATTTGGGCTCGCTGTGTGATTGAGGGCAGGAAAAAGCTCTTGACCGCGAAGGGCGAGAAGAAGGTCCGCGAAGGACGCAGAGAACGGCTTCTGGCTTGGAGAGAAGTTGCAAGGGTTTGCACAGTCAGGCAGTATCTTTTCAGTAACTAGTAACTGGTTACCGAGGCAGCGGAACTGAGGTAATTTCCCGTTTAAGTAGTTTGTTCCATAATGGGTTAGAGAAAAAACAATGATTCGGGACAGAAAAACTTTGTTATTGCCCGAATTGCAATAAGTCTCGTAGTATCGCGAAGATGGCCTAAGTTACCGGGGTTGGGGTGTTCCTGGCAGCGTTCGTGCAGCATCTTAAAGCAAGACCACATTGAAGAAGTAAAGGAAACAGAGAAGATGTCCAAGTGGGGATCGCGCACTTTTCGTCTGGTGATAGTGGCGGGTGGGTTGTGTCTGGCGCCTGCGGTATGGGCGGCGCACGTGAATGCGCACACGCTGAATAACGGGAAAACGAAGACGGCGAAGGTGAGCGAATCGCAGCACACCAAGCGGCGGATGCGGCATTTGGCGAATGCGCGGGGCACAGCGCGGCATACGGCGGGTCATCGCGCCGCGGCGCATCCGGCTGGGGCGCAGGGCGCGACCCTGACACGAACCTCTGCGCATACTGGGGTGAGCACGCGGCGGCACCGCTATCACGAGCGCTTTTACATGAGCTCGTTCGCCGAGGGGCTGACGGGCGGCGACAACACCGATGGTGAAGATCCGGTGGTGCGGCAGGCCGCGATTGATGCTTTGGGAAACATGAACGGCACGGTGGTGGCGATTCAGCCTACCAGCGGCCGAGTGCTGGCGATGGTGAACCAGAAGCTGGCGCTCTCGAGCGGGGCGCAGCCCTGTTCGACGATTAAACTTTCGGTGGCGCTGGCGGCATTGAGTGAAGGCTTGATTTCGAAGGAGACGGAAGTTTCACTGGGCGGCCGCAGCCGGATGAATCTGACGCAGGCTCTGGCGCACTCGAACAACGCGTATTTTGAGGCCGTTGGGCGGCAGTTGGGATTTGAAAAAGTAGCCTACTATGCCCATCAATATGGTCTGGGCGAACTGGCTGGATATGACATTCCGGGAGAGCAGTTGGGTACGTATCCCGACGAAGTGATTCCGCAGAAGCTGGGCGGCGTAGGCAAGATGTGCTCGTTTGGCGAGGGGATTTCGATGACGCCGCTGCAGTTGGGCGCCATGGTTTCGGCGATTGCAAATGGCGGCACTCTTTATTATCTGCAGCATCCGAGCTCGGCGGAAGAGGTCGCGAATTTTCAGCCGCGAATCAAGCGGCAGTTGGATATTGCGCCGGCGATTCCTGAACTCTCCGACGGCATGGCGGGAGCGGTGCAATACGGCACGGCACGCCGGCTGGGGCTGAACTTCAGCGAGGAATCGATTCTCGGCAAGACTGGGACTTGTTCGCACGCGGGCACGCGCTTTGGCTGGTTTGCCTCTTACGCCAACACCACTAGCGGGCGCATTGTAGTAGTCGTGTTTCTGGAAGGCGGGCGGCCCACATTCGGCCCCAAAGCGGCTGAGATTGCCGGGGTGATGTACCGTAATCTTTACGATCACAACTTCTTCCTCGCAGGCACGCCCAAGGCTGTGAATGCGGTAGCGACGGCGCCGTAGGATAATTTTTTCGAAGTTCAAGAAGCCTCTCATGCGAGAGGCTTTTTGTTTTGGAGGCTGCGAGCCCCTAAAGGGGGAAGGCTTGGCTGCGTTCACGGCACGCATGAATGCGTGCCCTGATACGAACCCTTCAAGAGCAATCCTTCGATACGAAGCCTTCGACAGCAATGCCTCGATACCGATCCCTCGATACCGATCCCTCGATCTCAAGGGTTAAGAGTTTTCTCAGGCGAAGATTGCGAGTGCTGCCGATGTAGATGGTGGGTGCTGGGCTCTCCCGAAAGCGGGGGCGAGACACCCCCGACAGCCGGCGGGGACGCTGGCGCTACGCCGGGACGCAGGGACGCCGGACGCCGGACGACGGAGACGGTAGAGAGAGACTGAATTACAGATGAATCCTGGGGCAATCATCATCGGAAGCTATGATTACCGGTTGGTGGCGCTGTCTGTCGTGCTGGCGATGGTCGCGTCGTATGCCGCGCTGGATCTGGCTGGGAGAGTGACTTCGGCGCGGGGACGAGCGCGAATCTTCTGGTTAAGTGCCGGGGCCTGCGCCATGGGGCTGGGAATCTGGTCGATGCATTACGTCGGCATGCTGGCATGGGAGATGCCGATGCCGGTGTACTACCACTATCCGACGGTGGCTGCTTCGCTCTTGGCGGCGGTACTGGCCTCGGCGGTGGCGCTGTTTGTGGCGAGCCGGCCGCAGGGGGACGTTCGGCGCGAAGTGTTGGGCAGCATCGCGATGGGGAGTGGAATCGCGGCCATGCATTATGTCGGGATGGCTGCGATGCGCTGTGCGGCGGTGGTGAGCTACGACCGCCGCATCGTAGTGCTTTCGATTGTGCTGGCGGTCGCCATCTCGCTGATCGCGCTGCGGCTGGCCTTCCGGGCGCGGAACGAAAATGCGTTTACCTCGAGGAAAATTGTCACCGCCCTGGTAATGGGAAGCGCAATTCCCTTGATTCACTACACGGGAATGTGGGCCGCGAGCTTTCACGAATCGCAAGCCGCGGTGGATCTGACCCACGCCCTGCGAATTTCGACCGTGGGCATGGCAACCATCAGCGTTACGAGTTTTTTCGTGTTGGGAGTGGCGATTGGATCGTCGGTGCTGAACCGGCTAACGGCTTTGCAAAAAAGCTATCTCGACAGCTCACGGGAGAGAGAACTTTACTTTCACACCATGGCGGAGGCGTTACCGGAAATTATCTGGACGGCCGACCCGGATGGCAACGACGACTTCTTCAATCAGAAATGTCTGGACTATACCGGGCTCACGGTGGATCTGATGAAGGGAGATGGATGGAAGCAAATGGTGCATCCCGACGACGTAGAGCACGCCTTTGCGAAGTGGCAAAATGCGCTTCTGGTTGGCGAGGCTTACGAAGTGGAATACCGCCTGCGGGGGAAAGAAGGAAACTATCGCTGGTTTCTGGGAAGGGCGAGACCGATCCGAAACGCGGGGGGGCAAATTGTTAAATGGTTCGGCACCTGCGCGGACATTGAAAATCAAAAGCAAAACCAGCAGGTTCTGGAAGAGCAGATTCTGGAACGGACCATGCAATTGGCGGACGCCAATACCCGGTTGCAGGAGGAGATGCTGGAGAAAGATTTTGCCCGCAACGAGCTGGATCAACAGAACGAAAGGATGGTCAGTGAACTCACGCAGCGCTCGCAGCGGGCAACCATGCTGGCGAAGATGGGCGAGCTGCTGCAGAGCTGCATCAGCCGGGAAGAAGTGTTTGCGGTGGCGTTGGGGCATGCGCCCAAGATATTTCCGGCGGTTCCCGGGGCGGTGATGATGCTCGATTCGGCGCGTAATCTTGCGGAGGTCACCGGATCGTGGAGCGCATGCCGTATTCCCACGCCGGTGTTTGAGCGATCGGCGTGCTGGGCGCTTCGGACGGGGCATCCGCACCTGGTGTTGGCGGGCGACCCCACGGCGCCGTGCGAACACGCTGAGGGTTTTAATAACAGTTATCTGTGCATCCCGATCGTGGCGCAGGGCGAGACTCTGGGCATCGTTCACTTTCAGGCGACGGAGGAGCAGCCGAATCTTGATACCTCGGAGATGTCGTTCAAAACGACGTTTGCGGGACAGGTGGGATTGTCGATTGCCAACATCAAGCTGCGGGAAGCGCTGCGGACGCAATCGATTCGGGATGTTCTGACCGGCATGTATAACCGGCGGTTCCTCGAGGAGACGCTGGACCGGGAGGTGCGGCGGGCGGCGCGGGGGGCGCAGTCGCTGGGGCTGTTGATGATCGATCTCGACCACTTCAAGAAGTTCAACGACACTTACGGCCACGATGCAGGGGATGCGGTGTTGCGCGAGACGGGGCAGTTCCTGGCGAAGGGAATTCGGGCGGAAGATTTTGTGTGCCGCTTCGGAGGAGAGGAGTTTGTGGTGATTCTGCCCACGGGTAGCATTGAGATTTCACAGGCCCGGGGCGAGCGGTTACGGGCGAAGATGAGGGAATTGAACATCACGCACCAGGGCAGGAGTTTGGGCATGGTGACGATTTCGGTGGGAGTGGCGGCATTTCCTCAGCACGGGATGTCGCCGAAGGAATTGATGGCCGCGGCGGATGCGGCTTTATATGAAGCCAAGCGGCGGGGGCGGGATCAGGTCGTGGTGGCGACGGCGAAAGAAGAGAGTCCGGCGGCTGAACCGGCAAAGCCGGCGGCGGCATGGAGTTGAGTGGCTTCCCAGCGCCGCGCTCGACGCACCGTCACCGCACGAATAGGCTATTTTGAATGTCTGCCTGAAGGCTTCTACTTCTTGCGCTCGTCGCGTTCGACGACTCCATCTTTAATGAAGATGACGCGATGAGCGTATTCGGCGATGTCGTGCTCGTGGGTGACGAGAACAATGGTGTTGCCTTCTGAGTGGAGGCGATCGAAGAGAGCCATGATTTCATTTCCCGTGGCGGAGTCCAGGTTGCCGGTGGGTTCGTCGGCCAGAATGATCGATGGGCGATTCACCAGGGCGCGGGCTACGGCGACACGCTGGCGCTGGCCTCCGGAAAGTTCGTTGGGCTTGTGAGTCATGCGCGATTCCATTCCGACCGCGGCCAGGGAAGCTTTGGCGCGTTCGATGCGCTCTTCGGTGGGAATGCCGGCGTAGATCAGCGGTAGCTCAACGTTGTGCAGAGCAGTGGCGCGGGCTAGCAGATTGAAGGTCTGGAAGACGAAGCCAATCTCTTTGTTGCGGATGCGCGCGAGTTCGTCGTCATCGAGTTCGCTGACCAGGTGGCCGTTCAGCCAGTATTCGCCCTTGGTGGGCGTGTCGAGGCAGCCGATCAGGTTCATCAGCGTGGACTTGCCGGAACCCGACGGTCCCATGATGGCAACGTACTCTCCGCGCTCGATGCGGATGTTGACGCCGCGCAGGGCGTGGACCTGCTGCTCCGAGCCCATGTCGTAAGTCTTCCAGAGGTCCTCGGCCGCGATCATGCAGGATTGCGGTGGTTTCGCGGGGACGGCGTTGTTCGGCATGCTGATGACTTCTGCGGTTGCCATTTTTTTCTCCTGCTCCGGTGCCAACTAGGTTCTCCGCGATTGAATTCGACTCCGAGGGCTCCGCGTGCTTTTCGGAATCGATTCTCCGATCCCGGGATTTCGAAACCTGATCGTCAACTTCCTCGTTCGACCCAGACCGGCTTCTTCGTTGGACGAAGACAGCCCGAGAAGGTTATGACTCGTCTTCCTTTTTAGGAGCGGTGTTATCGATTTTGACACCGCTTCCAGAACGCATGGTACGCAAAATCTTGTAACTGCCAGTGACGATTTCGTCACCTTCCTGCAGGCCGCTGAGCACTTCGATGTCGCTGGTGCCAGCGATGCCGGTGGTCACGGGGACAAACTCCGCCTTTTTGTTGCGAATGACGAAAACGCCCTGGATGTCTTCTTTGGAGTCTTTATCTTTGAGCGCGGCTTCTTTGGGAGCTGGCGCGGCCGCATGAACCGAGCCGGGAGTGGATTTTTCCTGCTCCAACTGGGCCTTGCTGCGAACCGACAGCGCCTGAATGGGCAGAGAGAGCACGTTGCTGCGTGAGGCGGTCGTGATTTTGGCGGTGGTCGAGAGGCCGGGGCGGAGATCCTGCGGAGGATCGGTGACCGTGACGACGACTTTGAAATCTTTGGCTTCTTCGCTGGCGGTAGTTTGCTGCGAAGTAGCAACGCCGGTGGAGCGGACGATGGCGTTGTCTCCAATTTCAGAGACGGTGCCATGGAAGATTTTTTTCGGGATCGCGTCGATGGTGACTTCGGCGGGCTGGCCTAGGCGCACGTTCACAATATCGGTTTCATCGACCTTGACTTCGGCCGTAATCACCGACATGTCGGCCAGAGTGAGCAGCGTGCTTCCGAGGGCATTCTGAATGCCGATGACAACGGATTCGCCTTCGCGTACCGGAAGGTTGGTGATTACGCCGTCGTAGGGAGCGGCATAGGTGGTTTTTTGCAGCACGTCGGCGACGCGAGTGAGATTGGCGCGAGCCTGGGCGACGTGGCGGCCGGCAGAATCGTTTTGCGCTTTCGCCTGGGCGACGCGAGCTTGAGCCTGAACCAGGCCGGAATCGGCCGTGGCCCAGGCATTCTTGCGGCTATCGAAATCGGACTTGGAGATGAGGCCGTCTTTAAAGAGGCTTTGGGCGCGATCCCAGTCGAGTTTGTTGCGCTCGTAATCGGCCTGGGCGCGGAGAAGATCGGCTTGGGAAGTTTTGAGAGCGGCGTCGGCGGCGATGGCATCGGTTTCGGCGGCTTGCACCGAGGCCTGGCTGGCGTTGACGTCGGCGGAAGATTGCACGTTTTCCAGTTGCGCCAGCAATTGGCCTTTTTCAACGTGATCGCCTTCCTTCACGTAGAGGTGGGTGATTTTGCCGTAGGCGTTGGCGCCAATGTTGACGTAGGTTTTGGGCTTGATTTCACCGGAGGCGCTGACCACGGAGGTCAAATCCTGGCGTTGCACTTTCGCGGTTTGCACCGTGACAACATTTTTGCCGCTTTGGTGAACCGTAACTCCGACGATAATGGCCAATAGAGCCACGACGCCGATGCCGATCGCGATTTTTTTCCAGAGTTTCACGTTTCCGTCACTGTTCAAGCAGTAGCCGGGCTATGGCGAATACGAATGCGCCCCGAATCTCAACCTTAGTTTACGTTTACGCACCATCCGCCGGGATGACGGGCACACATTCTGGGATACGATCCTGCGGATAGGAAAGTTCCAATGGAATGAATTGCCTACGGCGAGGGGTGGTCCAAGAGAACTATGCCCCAAATAAATTATGTAACCCGCAGGAATTATAGCTTGGCCTGGGCCGGGGACGAAATATTCCAGAGACGGGCAACTCGGCGGGAAGGCCGCAGCTTCCAATGAATGGGTGTTTTTGGTCCCAAGACGCTCTTTTCGCGTGAGTTAGCCTTGCGTTCGTCCCGATAGAGGGCCTAGAATAGGCCAAACGAAAGTTTGTCGCGGCAGGAGTCCCTCTCATGTTCCGGGTTGGATCAAAGTACTATTTGGCACTCATTTTATTGGCAGTTATCGCCGGGTTGCCCGCGTTGGCGGGAGCCCAGAGCGATAAGGCCGTGACTGCGGTCGATCCGCAATCGAGCGCGACGGTTACCACTTCGGGACAAACCACTTCCGGACAAACTGGGAATGATACTGACCCTCTCAAGCGATCTCCCAACGACAAGCAAAAGAAAGCGCAGAAAAAAGCGCTGAAGATCGAGTTGAGCAAAACTTACAAAAAGTGGCTGAACGAAGACGTCGTGTGGATTATCACGGACGAAGAGCGTGCCGCGTTCAAGCAGCTTTCGAACGACGAGGAACGCGACAACTTTATTGAAGCCTTCTGGCAGCGCCGCGACCCCACTCCCGACACCGAAGAGAACGAATACAAAGAAGAACATTACCGCCGGATTGCTTATGCCAATGAGCATTTCGCCGCGGGCATACCGGGCTGGAAAAGCGATCGCGGACGGATTTACATCATGTACGGTCCGGCAGATGAAGTGGATGCGCATCCCTCCGGCGGAACGTACGAGCGCCCCATGGAAGAGGGCGGGGGCGAGACTTCGACATTTCCGTTCGAAGACTGGCGATATCGTTACCTTGAGGGTATTGGACAGGAAGTTATTATCGAGTTCGTGGACAGCTGCATGTGCGGCGACTACCACATGACGATCGACCGCTCAGAGAAAGATGCGCTCCTCGAAACCCCGAACGCAGGCTTAACGCTTTACGAACAGATGGGTCTGTCGAATAAAGCAAGCCGGTTCAACTCGGGCGGATTGGAAAAGCTTGGGGCCGGCCCCATGCAATCAGATCTGCAGACCAAGCAGTTTGACCGCCTCGAGCAGTTTGCGAAATTGCAGGCGCCTCCGCCGGTGAAGTTCAAGGACCTGGAAGAAATCGTTAATACCAAGCTGATTACTAACCTGATGCCTTTCGATGTACGCTCGGATTTTGTGAAGGTGACCGGGGATACGGTGCTGGTGCCGATCACGATCCAGATGAAGTATCGCGACATTACATTTGCGAATAAAGATGGGATTCAGCGCGGCACCGTGAATATTTTTGGGCGGGTGACGACGCTGACCGGCAAGGTGGTGCAGACTTTCGAAGACACGGCGCAAGTTGACGTGCCAGCGGAACTGCTGCCGCGCACCGCCGAGAATTCATCGGTGTACTGGAAGGCGCTGCCGCTGCGGCCGGGGCGGTATAAGGTTGAGATCGCCGTGAAGGACGTGAACGGCGACCGCAAGGGATTGTGGAGCCGGGGCATTGTTGTGCCGGAATTCTCGGATGATAAGCTCTCAACTTCTTCGCTGATTGTGGCTGACCTGATGGAGCCAGTCCCCACCAAAGATGTAAGCACGGGAAATTTCGTGATTGGACTGAACAAGGTGCGGCCGCGCGTAGCCCCTGCGAACGGAAAGCCGGCGCTGTTCAAGAAGAGCAGGGATCAGAAAGTAAACTTCTGGCTGCAGGTATATAACCTGGGCATGGATGAGAAGACGCACAAGCCTTCGGCCACCTTCGAGTTCAACATCGTAAATATCGCGACGAATAAGGCGGTGGTGCAGAAGATGGAATCCACCGAAACCATGGGCAACGTGGGCGAACAGGTGACGTTGCAGAAGTCGATTGCCTCGGCGAATTTACAGCCGGGCACATACAGAATCGAAATCAAGGTGAACGACAACATTTCCAAGCAGACGGTTGATCCTTCAGCGACGTTCGCTGTGGAGTAGGGCTGCTTGCTTCCCCGGGGGTTGGAATGAAGCTTCGCCGGCTCGGATTATGGGCGGTGATCATCGGGTTGTCGCTTCCCGCGTGGGCCGCGGAACGGCCGGGCGCGATCTCGGGCTACGTCCGCGACGCCTCGGGCATACCGCAGATGGGGGCGGTGGTTGAGATCGTTGGTTCGGCGGCGCGGACGCTGACCGTGTTCACCGATGGAACGGGATTTTATTCTGCCACTGACCTGCTGCCGGGTTTGTATTCCGTTAAAGTTTCTGCGGCTTCTTTTTTACCTGCCCTGCGCGAAAGGGTTGGCCTGAATCCTGGAGCCAGCACCCATGTGAACATCACGCTGAACACGCTGCTGAACGCGATTCGCGTAGGCCCGGTGCGGAGTAACTCCGAAGACGACGATTGGAAGTGGACGCTGCGTTCGGTGGCGAATCGTCCAGTTCTGCGGGTGTTGGACGACCCCGCGGGAAGCGGCGAACAACCGAGTCATGATTTGAAGGGAAGCCTGTCTTTTCTGGCGGGATCGGCGGCGGAGGGTTACGGCAGCGGATCGGACATGAGCACGGGCTTCTCGGTAGAGCGCTCGATTTTCTCGGCAGACCGGGTTGGGCTGAGCGGCAACGTCGGTTACGGAGACGGCCTGCCCGCGGCGGTTTTGCGCGCTATGTATTCGCACCGGCTCATGGATGGAACGGGTCCCTCGATGGCGGTGACGATGCGGCGTTTCGCGCCCAGTGATGCCAATCTGCACTATGCGGCGCTCCAGGCCATTGCGCTGAATGCCGGGAATGACATGGCGCTGGGCGATGTGCTGGAGTTGAAGTTCGGCAGCGAACTGCAGAGCATTCAGTTTCTCGGCCGGGTGACGGCGTTTCGTCCCTACGGCTCGCTGGATATGCACCTCTCGCCCGATACAGTGGTGGAATACGACTACACGACCTCGCTGCCGGACACGCGAATGGAGAAGGGCTACGATTCGGCGCCGGCGGATTTGAGTGAAGCCGATCCGCGGGTGAGCATTGCCAACTTTGCCACCAAATTGGAGCGGGCGCACCACCAGGAGTTGAGCGTCTCCCATCGCTCGGGCAACACCAGCGTGCAAGTTGCGGTATTCAGCGACCGCGTGGCTGACACTGCGTTGACGGGCGCGGGGGCGGTAACCGCGGCCAGCGGCTTCCTGCTTCCTGACGTTTATTCAGGCACCTTCACTTATGCCGGCAACGCCCTTGATACGAACGGTGTAAGGATAGTGCTGGAGCGGAAGCTGTGCTCGGATCTGACGGCGACGCTCGATTATGCTTACGGCGGGGCGCTTGATTTGACGCGGCCCGACGTCGAAGTGGAACAGGCGCAACAGTGGATCAGCACGGAGCGCCGCCATGCGCTCGCCGCCAAACTGCGCGGGACCATTCCGCGGACGCATACCAGTTGGATCGCGTCGTACCGCTGGGTCAAAGGCCAGGCGCTGACCCCGGTGGATATGTTCAACGCTTCCCCGGGACAGAGCGATGCGTTTCTGAATCTTTTCATCCGCCAGCCCATGCCGACCCTGGGCTTCCTGCCGGCACACATGGAAGCGCTGATTGATTTGCGCAACCTGCTGGCGCAGGGTTATGTTCCGGTGATGACGCAGGATGGGCAGACGGTATATCTGGTGCAGGCGGCGCGCTCGGTGCGCGGCGGCGTATCGATCACGTTCTAGTCGGAAACTGTCTTCCACTCTCTTCTTCATCCGTCTTCGATCTGATTTTCCCGGGCATTCTCCTCTCCGTTGCGCGTCGACTTCTCTCCATAGAATCCTTTAAGTAAACACTCGCCGCGTCCGGCGTAACGTTACCGTGGAGTGATGCATTCGTAAAATCTATTGCTTCCATCAAAACTCAGTGGTTGACTCTTGGGATAGGGTTTGGGTAGTGTTTCCTGTGCGGCGGGGCGTTGCATCTTGTTTGCATGCAAGGAATTGCAGGTCTCCCAGAGGTCTGGCCTGAAAATTCGCCGGCCGCGCCTGACGTCACTCCCCTTTAACCGATCAGCTTCGAGGAGAATTTATGAGAGCGCGCATCATGCTGGTGTTTGTGCTTCTGGCCGCCATCAGCCTTTCGGCACAGACTTTTCGCGGAACGATTCTAGGCACGGTGACGGACCCGTCGGGTGCGGTGGTTTCTGGCGCAAAGGTGACGGTGAAAAACCTGGGAACGGGATTGGAGCGCACCACCGAAACCAGCGCCGACGGCAGCTACGCGCTGCCTGAGTTGCCGATTGGGACGTATACGGTGACGATCACGCTGGCGGGCTTTCAGACGGCGGTGACCACCGGCGTGAACGTGGATGTGGCCGGGGAACGGCGCGTGGATGCGGCGCTGAAGACGGGTGCGGTCTCGAGCAAGGTGGAGGTTTCAGCCGACGTACTGCCACTGGTGGAAACCACCACCAACACTCTGGGCGGGGTGCTGACGGCGCAAACGGTTGAAAATATGCCGGTCAACGGCCGCGACTATACCAAGTTGATTTATATGAACCCCGGCGTCGCAGGTTCTCCGGACGAGATTTCGGATTCGCCGGGATCGTTCGGCGAGTTTTCCATGAATGGCGCGCGCGGACGCTCTAACAATTATCTATTGGACGGTACGGACATGAACGACGGTTACCGCAATGACCCGGCCATCAACGAAGCCGGAGTTTTCGGTACACCCTCCACCATTCTTCCTATTGATGCCGTGGCTGAAGTGAATGTGCTTTCGAACTTTCAGCCGGAATATGGCCGCAGTGCGGGTGCGATTGTCAACATTGTAACGAAGAGCGGCACCAACAAGCTTCACGGCAGCGCCGCCGATTACTTCCGCAACGATGCGCTAGATGCACGGAATTACTTCAATCCATCGAGCCAGCCGAAGGCTCCTTTCCACAACAATCAGTATGGAGCTTCGCTCGGCGGCCCGATTGTGAAGGACAAGACATTCTTCTACGTGGACTACGAAGGGCAGCAGGAACCGGTAGGAGTGGTTACCCTGGCTAACGTACCTACAGGCACCGGACCCGGCGGAGCCCTGCAGCCGAGTGATTCGACTGATCCGTCTGGCGTGATTGAAGCGCTGATTGCGCGTCATCCCTGGCCGGCACCGAATTTGACTCGTGGCATTCCCGACCAGACCGCAGGAACCGCCTCAGTGGTTTCGCCTTCGTTCAACCGGTTGACCAGCCTGATCACGAAGATTGACCATAGTTTCAACGCTAATAACAACATTACTGGGCGTTATTTCTTTGGCGATAGTGTTCAGTCTTTCCCGTTGGCGCTTACTGCTTCGGGCGGGCAGTTGCCGGGATTCAACACGTTTACCCCGACGCGAGTGCAATTGGTCTCGCTTTCGTACGTGCGAACCATCGGGTCCAATAAGGTAAATGAACTGCGGTATGGGTGGAATCGGTTTGCGGAAGGATTCTTCCCTGCGGATCAGAGTTTCAGCCCGAGTTCGATCGGGATGTGCGCCGCGACCAGCACCAACCTGTGTAACGGCGGAGTGTTCGATTCCGGACTGCCCATCATCCTGATCAGTGGAGTTTCTCAGCTCGGATCGACGAGCAGCCTGCCGCGTCATCGGGTTGACAGTAATAACCAGATCCTCGACAGTTTTTCCTGGAAGCTGAATAAGCATGATGTCAAGTTCGGCGTGGACTATCACCGCACGTCGATTCAGCAGTACTTCGATAAGTATTTCCGCGGACGACTGAGCTTTTCCGGCGGCGGAGCTGCCCCTCCGAATACCGGAATACAGGATTTCCTTGCAGGCTATGTGGATGGCGGATTTCAGTACTTCGGCGATTCTACGCGGCACACTTACGAAAACAATTTTGGTTTCTACGTGCAGGATAGTTTCCGAGCGACTTCGCGGCTGACGTTTAATTACGGGCTGCGCTGGGATTATTTTGGTGTCGTGAAGGAAAAAAATAATCTGCTCAGCAACATTACGAATCTAGATGCGGCCAACGACACGTTCACACTGACGCAAGTCGGCCAGCCGGGATTGAGCAGCCTTTACAACCCTGACAAGAAGGACTTTGCCCCGCGCGTGAGCGCTGCCTGGGACACCACAGGAAAAGGAAGAACGGTAATTCGGGCCGGATTCGGGATGTTCTTTGACGCCTTCTCGCAAGACATGGCTCTGGGCCACCTGCCCTATTCTCCATATTTCGATCCCGGGCCGGCGTACAACAATATCGGCCCCAATCCCATTCTTTCCACCGGCGCGGTGGGCGGCCCGATTGGAAACGGCACTCCGCTGTTTGCTGCCACCTCCACTTGTGCTTATGAATGCGATACCTTCGGCTTTGATCGCAATATCAAAACTCCCTACATGGAGAATTACAACCTAAACATCCAGCAGCAGCTTTCCAGCAAGTCGGTTCTACAGGTGGGCTATGTGGGATCGCAGGGCCATCGGCTGTGGCGCTTCTTCGACCTTAGCCAGCCCGGCCAAGCGCAGATTACAGCTTCGGATCTTGCCAGCGCGGCTTCGACTGGGCTCGTCACACCCGCCTACGGCGTGCCTCGCTTTTACGGGAGCAATCCTTACGATTCTTTCTACATCCTGCAGGAGAACTCGACGGGCAAGTCGAACTACAACGCTTTACAGGCTAGTTACCGTATCACCGGTTGGCACGGTATCACGTCAATCGCGAACTTCGTCTGGTCGAAGTCCCTTGATAACTCAAGCGATGGAGAAGACTTCGAGCCCAATGCTGCGCAACCGAATGACAGCACTAATCCGCAGTTGGAATATGGTCCCTCCAATTTCAACATCCCGCGTCGTTTTACATGGAACTTTGCCTATGAATTACCCAAGATGAGCGGAGGCATGCAACGCCTGAAGAATGGATGGGGCCTTAACAGCGTGCTGACAATGCAGGATGGCCAGCCATTTCAGTTCAATTACAACTTCGAGGACGATTACAGCGGCAGCGGAAACGGGTTTGACCGCCCAGATGTCGTAGGTCCGATTAAATACAACGCTCACGATCCGCTGAACTTTGTGGATTTGAGTTCATTCGCGATTCCTTGCACGATCCAGCCCGGATTGACATCAGCGACCATCACGGGAACCGCTCAGGATTGCATACCTGGCACTCGCCACTTCGGAAACGAAGGGCGCAATTCCCTCCGCGGCCCGTCGTTCAAAGAATGGAACTTCGCGCTGTATAAGACGACCGCGATTACCGAACGGGTCACGATGCAGCTACGAGCCGATTTCTTCAACATCCTGAACCATCCGAACTTCGCCAACCCATTCTTGCCGGCCTTTATCGCTGACCCGGCCGTGCACGGTTTCCAGGCGGTTAACGGCCGTGAGGTAGGCAATCCTACCGGTTCAACGGGTGTCATCACCGCCACCGGCGACGTAGGTATCGGCAACCCGTTTATCGGCGGCGGCGGACCGCGCGGCATTCAGTTGGCCGCGGTTTTCAAGTTCTAACTGAGTACCTTGGGTTCTCGAAGAGCAACATTCAGGCCCCTGCCGCTTTGCGGTAGGGGCTTTGTTTTGGGGCGAGGCCGATCACCACCCTAGGCCAATTGCTCCCCAGCCGTCGTACGTCTTCCGTCACTAGGTACGGGGTTACCGCGATGTTACGCTGCGGTTATCTTTCCCCCAAAGCGTCAGTTAGCGGAGATCTTGATGCGTCGCTCTTTTCGTTCTGCTGTCATTCTTATGGCTGGTGTGTGCCTGGCCGCGCCGGTGTATGCCCATCACCTGAAGCAATCTTCTTCGGCCTCCATGCCGCTGACCACATCCTCGGCGCCGGCTCGAGTGCTTTATGAGAAGGGAATGCAGGACTACGAAAACCTTTACCTCGATCGCTGCAATGACGATTGGCGCGCAGCGGTAAAGGCCGATCCGAATCTGGCGGTGGCGTGGGCCTGGCTTGCAATGAACAGCAGCGATCCCAGGGAAGTGAGCGCGGCGCGCGAAAAAGCCAAGGCGGCGGCGGCGAAAGCGACTCCGGGCGAGCGATTGATCGTGGACTGGATCAGCAAGGTGCAGGAGGGCGACTTTATCGGCGGCATTTCAGCCATGAACGATCTGCTCGAAATGTATCCCAAGGATAAGCATCTGCTCTACATGGCCGGAAATTGGCTGATGGGAGAAAATGGCGACGAGCAGGCGCGGGGAATCATGGAGAAGGCGCTCGGGGTCGACAAGAAATTTCCTCCGGCGCTGAACGATCTGGCGTATCTTTACGCGCGCAACCAAGAGTTTGCCAAGGCCTTTGTAGATATGGACCGCTACGTGGCGCTGTTGCCTACGGAGCCGAATCCGCAGGACTCTTACGGCGAACTGAAGCGCATGGCAGGAGATTTTGAAGGATCGTTACAGCACTATCGGGCGGCGCTGCAGATCGATCCGGACTTTGTGACTTCGCAAGTGGGACTGGGCGACACGTATGCGCTGATGGGCGACCAGAAACAGGCGCGGGTGGAGTATGAGAAGGCGATCCGCTTTGCGCACAACGAGGCCGACCGCTTGAGTTACGGCATGCAGAGCGCGATGACCTGGGTGCGAGACGGAAATTTTGCCGAGGCGGATAAGCAATTTATTGAGATTGCAAAGACCGCTCACGCCAAAGAGCAGGACTTGCAGGAAGCGCAGGCGTACCGCCATTTGGGCGAATATCAGGCGGACGATAACGCGGCCCTGAAATTTCTACAGCAGGCGGAAGATTCTTTGCTGCATAGCAACGCGATTTCAAAATCAGACAAGGATGAGGAACTGTCGCGCATCCTTCGCAATCGCACCGTGCGGTCCGCACACGCGGGGAACCAGGACGCTGCTAATAAGTCTCTGAAGCAATTGGAAGAGTTGGCATCGAGCGGCCGCAATCGCGTGGTTCAAAGTTCGTACAACGGGGCCGCTGGAACGCTGTTGATGGATCAGAAAAAGTTCCAGGAAGCGATCCCGTACCTGGAAGAGGACCAGGACAATCCGTTCACCGTGGAGTTGCTGGTGCAGGCTTACTACCAGACGAATGAGTCTGAGAAATTGGCGCAGGCCGAGAGCAAGCTGCGCAGCACCAATGTTCCGACCATGGAGCAGGCGCTGGTGGTTCCGGCGGCGCGGCTAAGGCGGCCGCAAATCTAAGACGGTTCCACCAACAAGAGTTGGTCTATACTAGCGCGAGCCTGGGGATAGCCCCTGGCTCGCGTTTTGTTTTGACACTGAAAATTGTGCAGCGGATTTTATCGCTGCAACTTTAAAGATGAATGAACTCTAAGATTGATCGACGATCGGGTACAAGGATCGCGGCACAGCTGCCGGTGCGCGTGCGAAGCGCGGGCGCGAATGTGGAGTTGAGTGCCGAGACGCGCGACGTTAGCACCAATGGAGTGTTCCTTTACACCGAAGCCCGCATGAGCGCGGGCGCGAAGGTGGAGTTGGTGCTGATGCTGCCGCCGGAATTGACCTCGGGTGAGAAATGCTGGGTGTGCTGCCACGCCCGGATCGTGCGCGTGGAAGCTGGACTGGGCAAGGAGTTTGGAGTGGCCGCCGAGATCCAGCGGATGGATATCCTGCCGGAAATCCCCGCCTGAGCGGTGAAAGTACTGCGCCCCGGGCGGTATGCACTGAGGGTGTGCATGCAAGATTATTTTGAGAGATTACGTGACCGGGTGGAAGCCAAGGGCTGAGTTTGGCCGCAAGGAACCAGTCGGCGGGCAGGATTATTGGAATTTTCTCAAAAAAGGCTTTCATTAATACCACCCTTGGTGCAATAATGGCGGCCCAAGAATTGCTCTGGCCAAAATCAGAACTCAGGTGGCCTAGTTATGTGGATTGAAAAACTGGCCGAGGGAGTGGTGCAGGTACAAACTCCTATCGGACCGCGTTATTTAATGCTCTCTTTTTTGCAGCGGGTGTACTTTCTGTGGATGTTCCGTAATTTCCCCATTCTGCCGCACGCGGTGCTCAGCGGCGGACAACAGCGAATGATCGACCGTTTGTGTTCCCAGCAAAGGTTTGTATCGCTGGCCTATGCGGATGGAATGGAAGACGCTCCGGTAATCGGCACGGTGGAAAAACGGCCGAAGATTGGGCCGGATTCATGGCCGGCTCGGCGCCAGCCGGTTCGCGAAGAAGCCGGCGGCTTGGCCGCAGAAGTGCGTCAGCGCTCGTAGGCTGTCGCGCTAAGAGTTAGCGATGGCGGTTGGCAAGTCGTGCCGAGACGATCTTTGTCGCATCCGCAGCGTCCCTTCGGTTGGCGACGTTTCTCCGCCTTTTCCGATAAAGCATCGCTTTGCCCGCGGCCCGCGCAAGCGGTGACCGGACTCGCGCGGAGATGTTACAATCGAAAATTGCTCCGCTGGAAATATTCCCACCGAGGGCGCGTAGCTCAATTGGCAGAGCAACTGACTCTTAATCAGTAGGTTGTAGGTTCGATTCCTACCGCGCTCACCATCTTTTCAAGCACTTACCGGAGTTGATGTTTTGGGTGTGCCGTAAAGTGTGCCGTAACTCAATCCGGCCACGCCCGTTTCTCTACTGCTGTGTCTTGATCGAGCGCAGCGCGGACGATCTCTAGCTCGGGATGCTGATACTGCATCGCAGTCTTCACATCCTTGTGTCCCATCGTTCTCATGACGGCAGCCAGGTTTCCGGTTCTCTTCAGAATCCGGGTGCCGTAATCATGTCGCCCACAATACAGGACAAGATCTTCGGGAAGCCCAGCCTTGACTCTGGCTTCGCGAAATCTCTTCGCCATTGTGGTGAGATGAGCAGACTCGGCGCGTTTCGATGGGAAAACCCATCCTTCGCGTTTTTCTCCGCACCGTTGTTTAAGAACGTCAAAGACGCGATTGCTCATCGGTACGCGTCTCCGTCCTTCTTCGGTCTTGCTGTCCGGCACGAAGATCACGCGGGTTTCCCAATCCAGGTTCTCGATGCGCATCCGGTAAAGCTCTCTTTCGTTCCGCATGCCGGTATCGCGCATCAAGATGATGATGTCTCGGAAAAGTTGAAGGCTGCGTTTCCGCCAATTGCAGGCAGCAGCGCCCGCCAACAATTTCCTTTCCGCTTCATCGTCAAGCCTGAGTGAACGTCCGTATTCCTTCATCAGTTTGAGTTTCGGAGCGTGGCGAATCAGCGTCCACTCCTCCGCCTTGTGCAGCATTCTTCTTAACGTTCTCAGCGCGCAATTGGCATTTGAGGACGCGCCCGAGAACCTCAATGTTTCGATAACGTCCCTAGTGATCTGATCCAATCGCATGTTCACGACGGTTGTCGTCTTGAGGAGTCGCCAGCCATCGCGGTAGTAGGTTTTGGTTTTGCCTTCCAGTCTGACCTTGTCCAGCCATTCCAGGAAGCGCCGGGAAAACTCCAGCAACACAGGAGCTTTTTGGGGAAGCGGATCTGTATTCTCGACCACATGGCCGAGTTTCAGACCAGCAATCTTTGCCGCCCTGGCCGCTTTTGTTTCGTTGGTTGACCCACGGTAGCGCTGTCCGCGCACCGTGAAGTCATACCAGTAAAACTTGGACTTCGCTTTCTTAAACAGCTTCACGAGCTTCCTCCATTGCAGCCCGCACGGAAGCAACTCGTGTGTTCTTCTGGATGTATTCCAAAAGAACATTCACATCATAACTAACCCGACCTTGCAGTTCTATCCAATTCGGCCCGACTCCCTCGGCGCGCCATCGTTTCAATGTTGCTGCTGAGCGTCCGAGAATCTCAGCGGCCTTGCGCGTGTTGACGAGCTGAGGCATGGCTGGTTTTTTCATCACGATTGGCTGGGGCATGGTTCATCTACTCCTGAGGGGAGACTCATCCGCCCCTCGTGGACGACATTGCCCTTGACGGTAGCGCAGGTGTACACATATAGTCAAGCTGTATCGTTACATGTAGGAGGTGAAATTGACCGAAAGAGAGCTCACGACGGAGAAGGCAGCGATAGCGCAGCAGCCAGTGATCTCCATTCGTATTTCCGAGGCTCTGCGTTTAAAGCTTGAGGGCTTAAAGGTTCTCATGTCCATGAAGAGCGGCGAACCCGTTTCCACATCGGAGGCGGCAAAGCAGCTTCTTGAGTCCTCAAAAGAAGAACGACTTGAGCTGGTAAGTCTGCTTACCGAGCCGACCGATTCTCTGTTAATGATTCGCCGAAAGGCAGACTCAAAGCTCCCGCTTTCGCAAGCAGAATGGACCGCCATTGCCTATTTCTGTCTGCACGGAGTGGAGAGATTTGCCAACACCGCACAGACGGAGATTTCATATGAATCTCTTGCCGGAATCCTTGAGGCATTCCAAGCGGTTTACGGTTTGCTTCGCAAACCAAACAAGACCCATTTGGACTCTTTCTTCGTCGCACATCTCCCGCCCGATCGGCAAGCCGAAGCGAAGAAACCGGAAGAGATCGGAAGCGACGATGTTCGGCGCGCCGTCACCCACACCATTCGGATGCTAAAAAACCCGACAGAAGAGCGGCAGAGACCCATCTTTGTCGCCCGGAACCTCTACTTTCTCCTCGACGAGCTAGACTTCCCCAATATCGAGAGGCTAAACGAGGCGCTTCGGCCGTTCTGGCCGACCCTGTGGCGCGTGTGCGCCCGCGGCCACTATTTTCACTATGGTAAGCCCTTGCAAGATCCGAACTCTTCGGCAGGGGGAATGGACGCTCCGTTGAATCCTCCATTACCGAAATTTGAAGAAGGCGACTACCGTCTCGAATTCGTGCGCTCGCCGAGCGAAGGCTTTTCCGTTTGGTTGTCCTTCCCCGGAAGACTTGCGCCGCTCTATCCAGTGGAGGGATACCCAAAGATTTCGGAATTCAGGACGATCCTAGAACGGCTGGATGTAAGGCGGGTGCTGATCTCCTGGAATGGCCGCTATTTTCTCGCGTACACAGTGGCTGACGAGAAGGACGAAATCGGCGTGAATTTTCGCGCTGGCGACAACGGAATTACGTTTAACTTTCGTGGCGAAGACTGGCAGTCCATCAAGAAGCTGTTTCGACGCGCGTGGCAGGCTCCGCAAGTACGCCGCCTGTGGGACGCGCTGGCTCTTGAGTATGGCGAGTTGTAAGAACGCGGTGCTTCGCACCGGAAGAAGTGGGGACACGTCACCCCCAAATTGGGAACTGCGGAACGCCAGATGAAACTTTGGCGTTTACGCAGGTTAACTTTCGCTGCGTCAACAAATTCGTCTCCGCTGGGTGATTGCGATATCGAACGATGAGGTTTGTTTGAGACAGGTGGCCCCAGAGCGTCGAATCGCGTAAACGCGTTGAAGCGCAGGAGCTTCCTGTGAACTAGCAATCACGCAGTTTGAGCGCAGCGGAATCAAGTGCAGTAGTGCAACAAGGCGGTTCGTCCAATGAGTAGTCCTCGCGCTCAAGCCAATCCACAGTCCAGTTTGCCATTCGGCGAGGAGCCGAAGCCGGGCTTCCGCACCAAGACCGCGGCCACGAGACTGACTCCCCAAGAACTAGGAGAGATAGAAGCTGCCGCCGAAAGCGCGGGACAGGCTCTCTCCGAGTGGCTGCGCGGGACCGCTCTGTGCGCTGCGCGACAGCGGCCCGCCGATCCCGCCGAACTGGTGTTGGCCGAAGTCTGGGCGTTGCGTTACGCGCTCTTGAATCTCTTCCATGCAGCCTCTCAAGCGGCATCGGAAGGCAGACAATTGTCGCCTGATTCCGTCCTCAAAATTCGCGACCAGGCAGACGCACGAAAGCTTCAGCAGGCACGCAACCTGCTTGATGACTTCTTCGCCCGCGGGCGAAAGGAAAGAGCTCGTATGCCATGAGTACCCTGTCTTTTCCCGGAAGCTTTTGGCTCTTGACGCCGTTGCTTTGGGTAGCCGCGATCTTCCTTTTGCTGCTGGCTGCGCGGAGTGTGTTGCAGAAGCGGTCCTCACGTAAATGGTCGGATAGGGAGACGATCGAATGGGGCCAACCTCGGCCAACTTTGATCCAGAGATGGAGGATAAAGATGGGGAGAATCCGATTCAGACTGCCGAGATTTTCACGGCGGCAGATGCCAGAGATCGCGCCGAAACCAACGCCATCAGTCCCCCCGAATGCTCCCGCCGATCCGCTGAAGGAGCCTACCCAGCCGATGCTCGCACTTTTTGGTTTGACCAGCGCGGCGCCCGAGACCAAAGCCAAAGAGGCGTTCGCCTGGGAGAGAACGAAGGGAATCGAATGAGAAACAAATTCGCAAGAACACCACTTCACACTTGAGGGACGCTCCGTATGCTCACGATCTCGAAACCGCTGTCAGCCAGCCAAGCGCAGAGCTACCATGCGCGTGAGTTTGCCTCGCAGGAACAGAACTACTGGAGCCGCGATCAGCAAGGTCACAGTGAGTGGCAGGGCAGACTCGCCGAGCAGTGGGGATTGCAAGGTGGCGTTGGTTCCGAACACTTTGCACGACTGAGTGAAGGCCAACATCCGCACACCGAAGAGCAACTCGTACGGCATCAAGTTTCGAGAACCTATGAAGGCAAATTTGGCAGAGATGTAACCAGCGCTGAGCATCGCGCCGGGTGGGACGCCACATTCTCTGCGCCGAAATCGGTATCGCTTACCGCTCTCGTGGGCGGCGATGATCGGGTGCGGGAAGCCCATCGGGAGAGCGTCCGCGCGGCACTTCAGGAGCTTGAACGATACACGCAGGCGCGGATCGGCAACGTTCATGCCCCAGAGACGACCGGAAAATTTATCGCCGCCACTTTCGAGCACGACACCGCGCGGCCTGTCGACGGCTATGCTGCGCCCCAGCTTCATACGCATGCCGTGATCTTCAACATGACCGAGCGCGAGAACGGTCCCGAACATGGGAAACAGATGCGAGCTTTGCAGCCACACGAGATGTTCGTGTCACAGCGCTACGCCACGGCAGTCTACCGATCCGAGTTGGCTCTGCGTCTGGAAAAGCTGGGCTACACACTAGAGCGCGGCAAGCATGGACAGCCAGAAGTAAAAGGCTACACGAAGGAATATCTGGAGGCTTCCAGTCCGCGACGTGAACAGATCAAAGACCATCTCCGGGAACAAGGAATCGACGGAGCCGCGGCGGCACAGATCGCGGCCCACCGTACGCGCGACCGCAAGGAACTACTGTCGCCTGGAGAAGTCTTACGGCGGCACCGAGAGTTGGCCGCACAGTATGGCCATCAGGCGGAGCGCGTCGTCGCACAGGCGCACCAACATGGGCAATACCAGATGCTGGAGCCAGAGGTACAGGCGAAGCAGGCTGTGACATGGGCGCGCGATCATGTCTTCGAGAGATCGGCTGTGCAGGACCGCCGCGCGATCCTTGAAACAGCGCTGGTGCGCGGTATGGGAGAAACCACGTATGCCAGAATCCAGCAGGAGTTCGAGCGCCGGATCGAGGCCGGGGAGTTCCGCGAAGTCTCGCACGTTGGTGCTGGCAGACAGTACACAACCGCCGTGATGATACGCATGGAGCGTGAGATCGTTGGCCGGATGCAGCAAGGCAATCGGCGCGACTACAGCGATCCTATGCTGGTCTCGCCGCAAATGCGCATCGCCACGGAAGACCGCCACCCGGAGTTGAATGCGTCGCAGCGCCAAGCGGTAGACGAAATCTCTCTGTCGCGCGAGAAGGTTGTAGGCTTGGATGGCATCGCAGGCGCGGGCAAGACGACGACTCTGTCCGTGATCCGTGAGGGTGCGGAGGCTGAAGGTTACAGAGTGGAAGGCTTCGCGCCCACGTCCCGTGCGGCGCAGAAGCTCGGCGAAGCAGGCTTGGAGACATCCACGCTGCAGAAGCATCTGGTACGTGGACAGCAGCCGGATACCGGGGAGAAGCGGCTCTATGTACTCGACGAATCCTCTCTGGCATCGACCCGGCAGGTGCATGAGTTTCTGGACCGGCTCCATCCGAATGAGCGTGTGTTGCTCGTCGGCGACCGGCGGCAACATGAGGCGGTTGAGGCCGGGAGGCCCTTCGCGCAGCTCCAGGACGCTGGAATGAAGACGGTGAAGCTCGAAGAGATCGTGCGCCAGAAAGACCCAGAATTGAAACAGGTAGTCGAGCAGCTTGCCCAGGGCGAAGTACAGGAAGCAATACAGAATCTTGACCGGCAGGGCCGAGTCCATGAGATTCAAGGCCACGACGAGCGCATCGCCGCGATCGCGAAGGAGTATGCCAAATCGCCGGAGAACACGCTGGTGATTTCTCCCGACAATCGCTCTCGCATGGAGATCAACGAGCGCGTCCATGCGGAATTGCAGCGTAGTGGCCTCGTCAGCAGGGAGGAGCACAGCATCCGGACGCTGGTGCCGCGCCAAGACCTCACCGGCGCGGACCGCACATGGGCCGAGCGCTATGAGGTGGGCGATGTGCTGCGCTATTCGCGAGCATCGAAGGAAACCGGCATCGGGAAAGGCGCGTACGCACAGGTGAAGAGTATCGACGCGCCGAACAACCGGCTGACAGTCGAGCTGCAGGATGGCACGCAGCGCACTTACGATCCGCGCAGGCAGCAGGGAGTCTCAGTCTTTCGGGAGGAGATGCGGAGTTTTTCAGTAGGCGACCGCATTCAGCTCACGGCGCCTGCCAACAACCTCAGAGTTGCGAACCGCGAGTTGGGGACCATCGAGAGCATCGACGGAGACGGGCGGCTGCGCTTGAAGATCGACGGTGGGCGTATGGTTGAACTCGATCCGCACAAGCATCCGCATCTCGATCATGGGTATGCCATGACCAGCCACTCCAGCCAGGGACAGACTGCCGACCGTGTCTTGATTCACGTGGACACTGAACTGGGTGCCAAGGATCTGCTCAACAGCCGTATGGCCTACGTTTCCGTCTCGCGTGGACGCTATGACGCGCAGATTTATACGAACAATGCAGCGACGCTGGGCCAGGAACTCAGCCGCGACGTGTCCCATTCCCCCGCCATTCAGCAGGAGCCAGCGGCGCACAAGTTAGAACCACAAACCACGCATACGAATCAGATCAGTCAGGGTTTCGGTCTTGGTCTTTGATGCAGCATTCCCGAATGACATACCCCGGATAGCCGGAGTGTAGCCGAGGCCCGGCCAGTGTCAAGGCCGCGCTTCGCGCGCCGCGTTCGCGGTCCAAGAGCCTTGACACTGGCCTTTGCGCCTCGGCTTATTATTCAGCTATCCGGGGGATGTCAGATTGTTACTTCCACGACCGGGCTCCGCGCCGAGTCGAACCGCTGTTGATGGCAATCGTCCTCTTACGCATCGAGACAGTGCAAGAATGCTGTCCCGTCGGAGGAGATCTAGCACTTGAGAAAGACGTGTTCAAACAAGCGTTCTCTTACGAGCATGAGAATCATTACCTATAGCGACCTGCATCTTGAATTTGGCTCGGGCTGGATGTTGCCCCCGGCAGTGAACGGAGACGTCATGACCCTGGCAGGTGATATCGTCACGCTCAGGGATTATGAGCCGCTCGACCAGATTCTGCGGAAGTGGAAGAAACCAGTCCTCTATGTGACGGGAAACCACGAATATTACACGCGGCGGCCAATGAACGAAGAGGACAACAGATTCAAGGCGTGGCTCAAAGCCAAACATCCGCATGTGAAACTGCTGCTTGATGAAGAGGTCAGCATCGGGTGTGTCCATTTCTTCGGCGGCACGATGTGGACGGATTTCAACGGCGGCGATATGCACGCCATGGAGACCGCCCGTTCTCAAATGAATGATTACCGCCTCATCTATAACCCCGACGAAACGCCTTTCACGCCAGCAGATTCGATTGCGCTACATAAAAACTTCGCGTCGAAGTTGCTGAACTGGTTCGGCCAGAATCTAAATGGTCCGCGTGTGGTTATCAGCCATAATGCACCGGTCATCAATCCCAATTCCAAATACAAGGGCGGCCCTCTTACGCCGGCGTTCAATTCCCTGGACATGTTGGAGATCATTGAGACCCACCAGCCAGCCCTCTGGGTGTATGGCCACACGCATGAATGCGACGATCAGATGATCGGCCGGAGCCGGATCATTTCAAATCAGCTCGGATATCCGGGCAACTTTGGCGGTTTTGAATGCAGGGATTTTGATGAAGCGGGTCTGCCAGTCAAGATAGGCGTTTAGCCCCGAGCGGGAAAAGAAATTACCTTATGAAGGCAAACAACCTGCCGTGCATCGTGCTGCTCTTTCTACTTACCGCGCTGCGAGAGCCGCTTTCAGATCATCATGCTCAAATGCCGACGACATACGGTCGACTTCGCCTTTAGCGAGACCTTGCCGCACGGCTTCATCGCGCCACTTCGAGACAGCCTTGCCGACCTGTTTTGCTATGTCACGCGCTTTGCCGTCGTTCAGTTCGAAATATCCCGCCACCTCCATCGCCAGTGCGAGTGAAGCCGTGTTGTCATCCTCATTGATTGCCGTGCTGAGGATGCGCGGCTTGATGTCGGTTGGGACCGGGTTGAGGTCGTAAGCGGGTGACAGCCGCCAGCCCGCCTGGCCTTCGTACAGAAACCCGTGATTGCGCAGGTGGTCGTCGGTGTTGGAGATCAGTATGTTGAAAACCAGCCGCCGCCACAACGCTTCCATGTCGGTTTTCGGCGCGGCGCCGTGCTGGCGCAGCGCGTCAACAATTTCCAGATAGCTTCGCGTTTCTCTGTCTTTCGATCCGAGCATGCTCATCGCGGAGAGGAACGGGATACGCCGTTCGCCGTCGCGGTCGAAGCGTCGCAGGAGGAGCACAGGCTTCCCGGCGATGGTTTCGACACGGGATTGGGGAACGGGGATGCCAGATTTGTGCGCGAGGGACAGTGCGACCGCCTCCCAAACCACCGTGTTGATTTCATCGTCCTTGCGTGGGAATTTCGCGATGGCGAGATGGTCATCCTTTTCCCTGACGGAAGCCTTGGGCCTCGCGCCGCCAAGAGAGGAGCCGGGCGCGAACAGCATCCGCAGTTCCTCCTCGGTGTCTTTTTCTTCCATCACATGTTCCGCCGCGGAGAGCAGTTTCGGAAGCTCGATCAGCGGGGGGATGCGCTTGACTCCCTCCTCCCGCAGGAAGGGTCCGCCTTCTTTTTCCGCAAAGCGCAGCGCGCCCTGACGAGCCTCGTCGTCCACCAGCAGCAGGAAGTCGATTTCCTGGAGCGTGCGCGGCGCCCCGCCTTCGCGCTCCGCGCGCCTGCGTTCCATGCGGCGCATGAGCGCCCGCCCCCAACGGTCGGGCGCGGAGTCGCCGATGGCGCCGAACATGGGCGAGTCTGCCGGCGTGTGAAACGGGCCGGGACCAACCTGCAGGGCCGGCTCCAGAGAGAATCGCGCGGGATTTTCCAGCCATGTCTTGTCATATTCGAAGGTGGCGCTTTCCTTGTTCTTGCGCGTACGGGCCCACAGACGCCCCATCACGTGCGGGACGCCGTCGAGATCCACGTACACGAGAGCCTCTGTGTCCATCACTTGTCTTTCGTACGTTTCGGCCCGCGCGCCACGCGAATGCGCTGCGGCAGGTTTTCTTCTTCGAGCTGCAGGCCCACGGGATCGTTCTTTGGCGCGGCGAGATCGCCCAGCCGGTCCGCCATCCCCAGCACAAAAAGGACCGTGGCGTATATCCCGATCGCGACGCCGGGATCGCCCTTTTCAACCTTGACGAGGGTCGTGCGGCTGATCGAGGCGCGCTGCGCCGCGATGGCCGCAGGGATGCGCCGCCGCCGCCGGGCGTCACGGATGTCGCGGCCGAGCTTGCGCAGAGAATGCCTTACGGGGAGTGGCATTACGACCGATGATCGACTCGTCCTCATACTTAATGTCCAGAATAATGGTCACTAACAGATTTAATGTACATTATTATGAACGTTATGTCAACCTGGAGATCCGGCCCGTTCGACTCCAGTCAACAAGGGCGCTTATGCGCTACGTTGTACTTAGGGCAAGCGCCGCACATTTTCTGACGTACTCGCAACGGTGAACCCGATGTGGGAGTATCGCAATCATTGCCTGATGCTAAATTGTTTGAGTGATGGAGGCTCGGTGCCCCAGCGTGAAGTACTGTTCGAAGGACTACGGGAAGAGGCGATTCTTGAGCTCCCAAAGGAGACCGTCGAGCAGCTAATCCTGTTGGGTGAACCGATTGTGTTTCGAGTTGGCTCAGCGATGCTTCTCGGCTCTTTTAGCGTCAACTGCAACCGCCTTGTAGTGGAGTTGGCCCAGATCGAGGGCGGCGGTGAAGGTGTGCTGGTCTCTCTGGCTTCGCTGGCAAGACGATATGCCAAGCTGCATGCATTGTCGGGTGTTGAATGGATTGTCCACGCCGTATCTTGTGCGAAACCAAATCTCAAACTACGACGCGTTCTCGAACGTCGAGGATTTGTTGTCAAGGAGGTTTCAGGAGTCGGCGAAGCTTTCTATCTTGTCGACTCGCTGGAATGAGAAGCGCCTGAATCTGCCCAGCGAACACATGCCTCTGGATTTACATCAATGCCCATTTGCGCAACATCCACCAGCGTCGGTGGTACCCAACTAATCAAGGTGCCTTCTGAAAAATCAACCCAAATGTCCCAGGGCGGAACATTGTTCACATCAAAGAATCCGTTGGAACTGTGTTCTGCAGCACCACATGCCAGGTTCTCGTTCGGGTTGTAGAGCAGCAGTCGTCCGCCCGCTTCATTGCCGGTGCAACCCTTGGGCGAAATCTTGCTCATCAATTGTGATCGTTTGGCGACAACTTCCGCCACCGCCTCAGCCCATCGCGAATCCGTTCTTATCTCATTCAGATCGAGACCAGGCTTCAAAATGGCACTCCTTAGACTGTGCTCCATGGGGCCAAGCGAATCTCGAATCTGCTTGAGCAGCGCCATGGCGCGATGCCACTGCTTGGTATCGACGACCTTCCGACGAAACCATCCTTGGTTTGAACGCACACGGGCTTCCTGCAATTGCTGTTCGGACTCGTCATACAGAGCACGACGACGGCGTATCGCATCCGAACCTGCTTGGTTAGCACCCGCGGGCTGATTCGCGCACCACGCAATCGTCTCGGCGAGAGACCGTTTGAATGGCGCTGATTCACGATCCAACATTAGAGCGATTGTAGCTCAGGGTATAATTCCGAGTCCGATGGGGCGACAGATCCAACTAAGCATCCTTCCGGCCGATGCGAATGATCTGATTGGCACGATTGGCTCAAGGGAGTTGATTGAAATCGCGGCCCGTTCTGGCGATTCTGCTGAACCACAGCCCCTTCAGTCCATCCCCGACGACGTGCGAGATTTGGTTTTATGGAGTCGGCGTTTCGCTCCCACGTTGAAACCTAGGTATATAGCGTCTGCCAATCCGCCGTATTATCTGGCAGACGAACAGACGGAGCCGATTCTTGAGTTTTCGATTTCTGTTTTAACTAGGTGGGAAGGCATCCCGGCTCTGACTCAGGGCCGCATCTACGGCGTCTTCGATGCAAAGCCTCCTGAATTTCAGAAATGGTACGAGCGAATTGTCAGGTACATCCGAAAGAATTGGCGCAAGAACCCAATTTCGTGGATGGGTGGATACGTGGGACCGGCTGCAAGCGAATGGTTTGATTCTGGAGGGTTGCTTCTTCCGACCTACGTTCCCCCGGTGACAAGCGACTGGTTGCGGATTCTAGGTGAGCAGCGTCCGATTCCCACGACGAAAACTTTCATGGTAGTGCCAGGCGAGAGAGTCAAGCTCAGTACGCACATAAATGAGCTTGTTCGGTTCAAGCTGCACGGTCTCACAGATATGAAGGAGGGAGTAATCCGCGCTATTGATCGGCATGGCTACTGGATCGAAGGCGGTACACTCGCCGAATACTTGAAGGACACATCGCCAGCCGCTGACGCTCAGTCCAAGGTCCAATTCATCGAATTCAAACGCATTCGTTGGATGCAAAGGGCGTGAGATACACCTACTTGTTGTTAACTTCCCACGGGCTCAGTGATTGGGATCCCGAAAGTTATGAGGCGGTTTAGAACAGGTGAGCTGATGCCCGGCTGCCGAAGTGAAAACTCGACGAACTTACTCAAACAGAAAACGTTGCGAACTGTCCACTTGTCTCCCGTATCGCAACCAAAGCACTAGCCAGTGGAGCGGATTCTTTACCGTCGTGGTGAAATACCTCTCGGTAGGGCACGAGAGCTTCAGTCCCCGCCCCATCAAATGGCCCTGAGCGTCGAGGTCATCGCGGGGAACGAACACAGACGCGAACGTCTGCTCCTTCGAGGAGCAAATCGCGCGTAGCTGGACACCGAGATTGCGCTCAAGCCCTTCGGAATAACGCAAAGCGGCATGTTTAGCAGCTTTCGACCTGCGCTCCCTCACCCAAAAGTGACGACACTTGTCTACGAGCAGGTCGCCCTCCATCAGCCAGCAGATTGTCGTCGGGTAGTTCTGGCTTGAAAGGAATCGCCTGAATTTCTCTTCCGCAGCGGCTAGTGTCAGAGGCGGATTAGTATTCGGTTCCTTCGCGGCTTTCGATCCGGTGAAAACGTATGGTTTGAAAACTTCTAAAGGCGGTTCAATGCCATTATTGGCCGAGCGCAAAGCCTCACGATACTCGGCGGAGCCACAATCGGGGCACCGCAAAACCGCCTCCACAAATTCCGGGGGTGGGAGATACGAGTGCGCTTCGATATAGTGCGTGATGCCGCCCGGCGCGACGTAGACAACGCCACTGCCAGGTACAAAAATGTTTTCCTGTGACCAAATCGGGCCAGGAGACGGAAGGCCCGCAAAAAGACAAAGGGAACAGGACATCACGCCTCGAAAACAGTACTGGGGATAAGCCGCCCGAGTTTGGTCAGCAATTGCCTTCAGTTTCGAGATCACAGTGCTCTTTACAGCGCCGCTCGTAAATGGCTGAGGGTGCTCTAGCCAGCCGACCGCCCGCAGGGGAACCGACCAATTGTCGGGATCGAAAGGCCCGCCATGATAACGGCAGACATCTAGGTCCGCAATGTACACCATATCGCCCGGCTCCTTTGCAGGAGTATTCTACGGGGTTTTTAGTCCGAAATTCGTCACTTGCGTTGAGGGGCGAGCCATTGAGAATCGCTGCGTTCGCTCGTTGCGCCCCTCACTGCTTGCGGGCGCATCAATTAGCCGATTTCTCAGCTCAAGCTTGTTTTCGGCGAAATGAATAGTCTTCGGGCTGCCCATTTCAGAATCCGCCAGCCTACGGCGGCCCCCGCGAGAATCGTGAACAGCCACAGCAGGATCGTGGGCAGATAGCACACAAACGTCGTCATCGAGGCAGCGTATTCACCGAACCCGTCGAGACCCTCGCGGGCAGCGATCTTCAGCTGATACAGCGGACGCCAATTGAGGCCGAAAACTTGGGCATCGGCTTCAGCGCGCAGCGTGATGTTGATGGCTACAGTTTCAACTTGCTTCGACAGTGCCTCGAATTCTGCTTGCCTTTCCTCGATCGCTCCCCGGACTTCGTTCAGCTTGTCGCTGACTTCGAGCGTGTCCTTCACGGTCGCAGCCTTACGGAGGATTCCGAGATACTGTTGTTCCTGAGCCCGTAGATTCCGCAGGCGTGCTTCCTGGTCGACATATTGTTTGGTGACGTCTTGGGCGTCGATGCTTTCGCTTTCGACGCGCAAGCTGAGCTTTCGGATCTGGGCGCGGACTTCGTCGAACTTTTCTGCCGGCACGCGAATACTGAGCGAGGCGCTGGTCGCGTCCGCGCCTCCATTAACATTTGAGGTTACGAGGAATCCTCCTGCACCTTTCGTGATCTGTATGATTTTCTCAGCAGTGTCGGCTGGAGTTTTGACGATGAGGCCAAGGGACTCCGTCCGGACTAGCTTATGGTCCTCCGACGTGCCTTTCTCCCAGCCGGTTTGTCCTCCCGAAAATGTCATGAGAGAGGCGGGTGCAACGAAGGCCCGGTCTACGGGAACGCCTCCAACAATGCCTTTTTGAAGGTAGGCATCGGATCGGAAGTGCGGAAGAATTGAGGTTTGTCGCCAAAGCGAGATTGGCTCCCAACCCACACCGCCGCTGACGGCGGCGAGACCGGTCGCCTTCTCCGAGGCAATGCCTCGCGCCTGGTCACGGGGTTGAATGAGTCCCAAATAGAGTGCGACTACTCCGGCCGTAATGAGCCAGCCTGTTTTCAGAGCCGTTCTGCTTGTGGCGGAGAACACTCCCCAGCGGATGACCATTAGGCCTCCCATATGAAGGAATAGACACGGGCAGCAATGTCGTTGTTCCCGGAGGGCTCTTGATAGCCGGGTTGTGAGCGATCTGGCCTGGTTACAAGAGCAACCTCCCGTTTCGGCTGCAAGGCCGTAAAATCTAAGGGAGATGCAATCCCTCAAAATTATCCTGACCTGTGTCGTGGCCGCTGTGTTGTACGGCATTGTTCACGACCAGTTCACCGCACATATCTGTGTTGAATACTTCTCGGTTTTCCATCCCCCAGTGTTCTCGACAACATCGCCGACATTGCTAGCGCTGGGGTGGGGCGTTATCGCTACTTGGTGGATGGGAGCATTTCTGGGCGTTCTACTAGCATTTGCGGCAAGGGCAGGTTCGCGCAACAAGATCGACGCAAGCGAACTGGTTCGCCCCATATCGAAGTTGCTCGTCGCGATGGGCTTTCTAGCGACTGTCGCCGGACTAACAGGCTATGTGCTGGCCAGCCGGGGTGCAATCGCCCCACCTAGTTGGGTTGGCTCTCTGCTCCCTCCCGCAAGACACGCAAGATTCATGGCTGATTGGTGGGCACACAACGCTTCCTATTTTTTCGGCTTCTTTGGAGGAATTTTGCTGTGCATCCTTACAATCCGAAAGAGGCGTAACTCTGTCGTGATGCCGCGTACAGTCGATGGAGAGGAACAGTTGAAGAAGAAGAGAAAGCGAATCCTCATCGGTACGCTCGCGCTTTTGACGTTGGCAGTATTGACCTAGGGCTACTCTCAGTCTGGGTGGATGTTCTACCGTTACCACAGCCCTGCCTGCCAACAGCGCGGCAAGGCATACGAAGCGCGCATCGAGACGTTGAAGCGTGACGCACGCGAGAGGCTAAGAATCGGCACCCCGAAAGAAGATGTAATTCGGTTTTTCAAAGAGAACGGCCTTCCGGTCTCTTTGGACGGAGACGAGTACGAAGGGACGATTTACACGGACGGATGTGCTCCTGCTGGTTGCGGCTCAGATGCCGCTCTCCTCGGGCTACGTGTTAAAGCTGATAGCAGCGGGGCGGTTGCGGACGAACCAATCGTAGGTGCAATTTACACGAATTGCCTTTAGGCGAACCACTCAACGAGTGATAAATCGCCTGATTTCAACAGTTACGCTAACTCGACCCCGAAGAATTGGGGCCTTTTGGCCAGTAGCCACCGCTTTCATCCTCGTCATCGCTCAAATGACTTCCAACAACTGCTGCGATGATCGCCACGATGAGGGCAATGACGGCCACTAGGATTCCCATACTCGTGAACGGCGCTACCAGAAACACGAGACCCGCGATTCCAGTAACTGCCTTGAGTAGGCTTGCCAGCCCCTTTTTCATATGGGTGCGAGAATGGTAACACTAGGTTTGTTCGGGACAACGAGTGTAACCGCCTGATTTCGTCACTTGTGCTAGGAACTCAGGGACTCTGGGTGGGGTCTAGACTATTTGGGTGACCTACATCAACTCAAACAGGACCGATACCCGTCATCGATCACGAGCCACCTTATGCTGGGTAGTTCGACTGGTCATCGTATCGATTGTTGGTAGCTGGCTATTCTTATATCTCGATTCGATCTATCAACGCCGCAGGGCTGAAGCCCTATTTTCCGACCTGAAATCTCTCAACTTGGCGACCGCTCGCTTTCCTGAAGTTCGCGACATCATGGTTCGCTATGGGGGCAGGGGCCTTCAACCGAAGTTACAACCACGCCTCCCTGATTTAGGCGACCCGATGATCGACGAGCACGGCAACGTGACCTTTCCCTATACGATTCCGTATCAGGAGTACTCCTGCACACCGCAAAATTGCACGTTTCTCCTGCAGATTATGACCGCACTGCCACGCATCCCAATCCTAGACAGAACGGCGCAATTCCTCTATATGACCCTGCCTTATATCGGGGTGCGCTCATGGACTGCCTCCGCGTTCTTTCGAGTTCGAAACGGAAAGATAGAAAGCAGTTCAACGGGAGTCTGGGAATTTAGGATGGAACGCTTAGATTCCAGTGGCTATAAATACTTGGTCCCGCTGGGGTACGACGTTGAGACTCGGCTTGACCCAACGGACTTTTACGCTTGCCGTAACCAGCCCTACCGCGTGTACATCAGCCACCCTCGCGGCAAGTTTCCCGCAGATTCCCTCGACACTTGCCTCTTGCAGTCCGCCGGAGCACCCACGAAACGCGCATTCGATGTGAATCTGAGTTGCCTCAACAACCCCTTTCGCAATTGTAGGTTCGACGAACTCGCACCCTGGGCATGGGCCGACTATTCCGCGACGAACGGCGACACAGGCACGGGTGATCCCAACAAATAAGAGGCGTTCGATTGCTAAGTGTTATGCAGCCTAAACAATGATTGTTGAAACATCCCCATTACACTCAAAATGGCACTTTGCGGCTTAAAGCGTGTAATGGCCTGATTACAATAGTTACGACCGGGTTCGACTGAATACGTGTCTAATACGAACATGAACCCAAGGCGATCGGGGTGGCTCCATGTGGCAGCCTTGATCCTCTCTTTGTTTTCTTTGGACGGTTGGGCGCAACAAGTCACCACAATCAAGCCGCACGACCTCCAGTCGGTGCCAGACCAGCAACTTTCGGCTGGCGAACGTCTCGCGCAGCTTCATAAGGCCCTCGCATCGCCCGGCGATCCTCATGACGTTATTCTTGAAATCGGCTGGATAGGAGACGCCTCGTCCGTTCCGTTCTTGATCGACGCATTGGCGAAACAGGGGAACGTGCCGCGCGAAGGACTGTACGCCTCCATTGACACCCGTTTTCACACGCTAGATGCCCTCCAATCAATCACCAATCACGATGCCGGACGTAACGCTGAAGACTGGCGACAGTGGTACGAAAAAAATAAAGACAAGACGCAAGAGCAATGGATCAAAGAGGGGTTCGTCGAACATGGGTTTCCTGTCTCCGATCCTCCGGACGACGCGTTCGTTACGGCGTTAATTCAAGCCTCGAATCCCAAATATCAGCCGCGGTACCTCCAAGTGAACGCCCTGCGAATCCTGCGGACAGTCCCTTCGGACAACGTCGTGCGATTGGCAAAGCCATTGAGCGTATCAAAAGAAAGTGCCACCAGAAGGGCGACAATCGCAGCTCTTGAAATAGTTGACGGCACGGGTCGTCTGGAGGTTCTTCGCGACCTCGCAAAGGACAGCGACGTCGACATTGCCGAGAACGCACTCAGAACGCTGAACGAGGCCCTGCGCTCGACTCTACCCACGATCTCTGCGGAGACGGTCTGGGACATCCGACTGGCAAAGACGGGAGTTCACGTTCTCAACGTTCTCGACGATCACACTGTCGTCCTCGCGATTGGATACGGAATTGTCGACAAGACTCGAGTTGCCGGCTTTGACCTCGTGTCTCACAAGATAATCTGGACGTATCCGACGAAAGCTGCCGTTCGCTCAAATGCGGCTCGAATTGGAAACCGCTTGTACTTCGTCGACGATGACCGTGTGATCCATTGCATTTCAGCCAGCGGCAAGCCAGTGTGGGCAAGGCCGCTGACATCGAATCCCGACCGGGGAACGAGCGGGCCGTCGATCGTTGCGGCGTCGGGGCGGCTGTTCGTGCCAGACGACAAGTCCCTGTATGTCGTAACGCCCGATGGTCAGATACAGACCTATACGATGGGCGAGTACGTATCTCGGAATCTCGTGCAGGGACGGCGGCGCGTGTTTTCGGCCATTAGCAACGGTCCGCTTCTGGTGTTTGACGACCCGACCCAACCACCAGCTCGTGTGGATACCGGACTGAAAATTGCTCACCTATCCGCGTTCGGCGAGGTGGTCTGCGTCGTGAGCTTTGGTCCCACGTACCATCTCCAATGCCTGGAGCAAGAGACACTTCGCGAGTTGTGGCGCGCCGATCTGCCAAATGAGACGGGCGCATATAACGGGCTTGAGCAGGAGGGCGAGAACGTCTACGTCCTGGCACAGGGCCGCGCACTGGCCTTCAACGTTGCGACCGGGAGCCGGCTGTGGGCTACCGACGAGTTCACAAGCTTTGCATTTTTCAAGACCTTCGGTCGAGCGGCCGTGACGCGCAACGGGCATTTCGACCTTGAGTGGCGTGACGCGTCGTCGGGCGAAGTGATCGCGGTATGGGGAAAGCGAGACGGCGGCTTTGCCTCGGATGTTGTGATGGCTGGGGAGAATGTCCTCGTCGAGATCAGCGACAGCAGCCATCGTGGTGATGGGTTGCGTCTGCTGAGAGTTCCAGACGTGCTCAAGCATCGACTCAACGTTCCATGACTAATTTCAGATGGAATTGCCTAAAGTAAGCAGCAGACTTTCAACGATCCAAGAATCAAATTGGCGTAACATCGCCATTGCGCTCATTGACCGGGTTAGACGCGTGGCATCGGCATATTTTGTCGGGATCAATCAGTTGTCCAGAGCGAAACGGTGGGTTCCAGCAGGTGTGCCGTAAGTGTGCCGTGCACTTCGATCCCATGTGCGCTAAAGCGCTTCTTTTCAATACCAGAGCTGATTGCTTCCGTGCGGGCTTGATTGTCGGTAAGTTATTGAATCGCAATGGTCATAAGACGCGAAAGACCCTATCAGACTCGCCTACTCTTAATCAGTAGGTTGTAGGTTCGATTCCTACCGCGCTCACCATCTTTTACTGCAACCGCAAGACTTAAGCCGCACTCTCGCTTCCGTCAGGCAGCTTCGGAGTGCTTGGTAGCAAATCCTTTGGTAGCAAATCGCTGTCCAGCAACTTCTTGCTCACTACCCGAAGCCCCGCACGGATGTCCTCGGCACTCGCTTTGTCGTACACGTTCATCGCCAGATCGACTTTGCTCTGGTGGAGCGTGTCCCTGACTACAACTGGGTGGACGCCAGCACGACGCAACGTGCGAGAGAGCGTGTGGCGGAAATCATGCCAGCCGCCGATCTGCACACCGACCGCCGCTGCTGCTGGTTTGAGATGGCGTTTCCGTGCGTTGTTGTGATCCATAGGCGTTCCTGCACGGCTCTGGAAAATCCATTTCTTCCCCTCTCCCAGCTTGCGCAGGCGTCGGATGAGTTCCGCATGCCAATAGTCGTTGGGGTCGAGCGGCATGTGGATTTGCTCATCCTCCTTCAATTCCTCAACTCGGCGTCTGCAAATGATGCGTCGAAAGTGCAGTACATTTTGGTCGTCGAGATCATGGGGCTGTAACGGAGCAACCTCCTCGCTCCGGCGACCGAGCAGTGCAGTCAGCAATGCGAAGGTGTCAAGCGGTTCTTTTCAGCCTGCGGATGATGCCAAGGCTCTGCTCCGCAGTTAGCTCCGTCCTCACCACCTTGCGACCGTGAGCTTCGGCGAGTGCGATTGTCCAGCCATCCGTGTGGGCGCACGATGTACTGGTTCTGCACCGCGAAGTTGAGGGTCTTTCGTAGCACAGTCCGCATCGAACGCAACGAGCTTTCGGAGTAGCGTTCCGCCTGCTCGTTGAGAAAAGTCACCACATCCTTACGCTGGATGTCTACAATCTTCTTCTCGTTGAAATTGTCGAAATAGGCTGACAGAGCTTCAGCGTAGTGCTCGAAGGTGTTTTGAGACTTCTTTTTGATCCCCTGACCTTCAGTTTGCTTCCACTCTTCGCCCAATTCGGCAAAGGTTTCCGGCACCGTGTTAGCTTTCGGTTTGCTTTCCTGCCGCTTCGGCTCCGGCTTCATGTCGGCTTCCTCCAAAGCCGCGAAGACCTCGATGGTCGTCTCCGATACGGCCTTGGGCAAGTGGTTCATCAGCGCGGGGGATTGAGCGTGGAGTTCCTCTCTCGCCTGGTACTAAATCCCAGAATCAATCTGGCAAATAATCTAACTACTCCATTTGACCTCCCCGCGTGCGCCCCACTTTTGTTTAGTTTTATACTGTTTGTCTGTCCAGGGGATTGACCATCTCATGCTTGAACGGAAAGGTAAAATCTATGGCCCACCAGCATTCGCCGCAATTTTTGAAGATTGTGCAGGACGCGAAAAGCCGTGTGCGCGAAACCAAGGTCGACGAGGTAAAGAAGAAGATCGACAATAGCGAAAAATTTGTTCTGATCGACGTGCGGGAAGAGAGCGAGTTTGCCGCGGATCATCTGCCGGGCGCGGTTCACCTGGGCAAAGGGATTATTGAGCGCGATATCGAGGCGCGGGTGCCCGACCTGAACGCGGAGATTGTGCTGTACTGCGGCGGAGGATTTCGATCGGCGCTGGCGGCAGACAATCTGCAGAAGATGGGCTACAAGAATGTGATTTCAATGGATGGCGGCATCCGCGACTGGCGGGAAAAGGGTTATCCGCTGGCGCGGGGATGATTTTTGGTCTTAGCGAGTCATCGATTCGTGAGGTAGCGGCGGGAGCGAGACTTTTTGTTTGATTCCAGCGCCTTCGACGATCGTATAAATAAAATCGGCGGGGACGTCGCGCAGAACTTCGGTTTCGCCATTCGGCCAGCGGATGCTGACTTCGTTCATTTTATCGTTGGCGGCAAGTCCGAAGTGCAGGCGCAAATCGTTTTGCGAAAGATAGCTGGCGCCGCCGCGTACTTCGTCGATCTGAGAAAAACTTCCTGCCTTTACGGTGACGCGCGCGCCGATTGCCGCTTTATTGCTTTTCGTGCCCACCAATTTGAATAACACTCGATGATTGGGCGTGCGTGTGCGATTCAGCAACAACGACGGCGGCTCGCCCACGTTGAGCACCACAACGTCGACGTTGCCGTCGTTATCGATGTCGCCGAAAGCCGCCCCACGCCTGGATTGCAGAGGCATCTGCGCCAGCGCCTGCGAAACGTCGTCGAAGGTCCCGTCGCGATGGTTGCGGAAGAGCAGCATGGGCTGGCGGTAGGGAGTGCCTCCGGGAATGCTGTCGACCTGCGGGTAAACGTGGCCGTTGGCGATGAACAAGTCGAGCCAGCCGTCGTTATCCATATCGAAAAAAGCGGTGCCCCAACTGACATAGGGATATGTGGGCTTCATCAGTCGGGCGCGCACGCTGACATCGGAGAAATTTTCGCCGTCGGCATTGCGATATAAAGTCGAGCCTTGTTCGACGAAGTTGGTGACGATCATCGACAGGCGGCCTTCGTGAAGGTAATCGCCCCAATCGACGCCCATGGAGCCTTGTTCCATGCCGTCGCCGCTGAGCGCCACGCCGGCGAGCAGGCCAACCTCGTCGAAAGTTCCGTCGTGTTTGTTGCGGTAAAGAAAATTTGGCCCGGCATCGTTGGCGACGTAAAGGTCGGGCCAGCCGTCGTTGTCAAAATCTCCCCAGGTTACGCCGAGCCCGTAGTAGTGATGCGGATCGTCGACGCCGGCTTTCTTCGAAACTTCTTCGAAGGTTCCGTCGCCTTTGTTGTGGAAGAGCAAATCGGATTCGCCGGGAAGGCCCCAGGGGCCGCACTGCACCAAGACGCCTTTGAAACGGCAGAAGCGCGAATCATTGCCGAACTCGGGCAGTTTATCGATGTCGACGTGAACGTAGCGCGAGACGAAAAGATCGACGTGGCCATCGCGATCGTAGTCACCCCAGGCCGCGCCGGTGCTGAATCCGCCGCCGGCTACACCGGCTTTGTCGGTCACATCCTCAAACTTGCAGTTGCCCAGGTTGTGATAGAGGGCGTTGCCGCCGAAGCCGGTGACGTATATATCTTGCAGGCCGTCATTGTCGTAATCGGCGACGGCCACGCCCATGCCCCAGCCTTTGCGGGTGAGTCCGGCGGATTTGGTAATGTCGGTGAATTTTGGAATGTTGCTCGCGGGATCGCCGCTGTCGGGCTCTTGATGGTAGAGCGTAATCATGGGATCACCGCCCTGGCGATAGCGTTGCACGGTGGAACCGTTGACGGTGATGATGTCGAGCTTGCCGTCGTTATCGCAATCGATCAGGCCAACGCCTCCACTCATGGATTCGACGATGTATTTTTTGTCGGGAGAGGAAATGTGTGCGACGGTGAGGCCGGCTTTTTGCGCGACGTCTTCAAATTGCGGCACGGGCTCGGAGCTGCTGGGCAGGGTTTTAGACGCCGCCGGCGAGGGAGATTTTATTGGCGGGGCTTGGGCCACCAGCGAGGCTGATAGCAGGCATCCAGCGAAGAGAGAAAAAATCCACGATAAAAGGCGAACTCGCATCCGAAGGGCGATTATACAACTGGATGGGGGCGGAATTTGCCGACGGAAGAACGGGGCGGGGCGTGGAATATTGTTGCGCGCAAAACAAAACGCCCCGGACTCGTTTGAGTCCCAGGCGTCTGTTGATCAGCCCTCCCCCAAGTGCTGCTCACGAACAACATTATCGGAGGAGATCAAAGTCGTACATGGCCCTGAAGTGCTATTGGGTGGCACGAACGGGTAGCTTTGTAAACTGCACAATTTAAGGTGCTTAGTAACTTTATGAGACTACGCAAGCACCGGCGTATGGCTCACGCCGACGGTACCGAAGACGCGGCGATAGCGCTCGATTTCGGCGGGCGGGCCGAGCGCTTTGGCGTAATTATCGGAGAGCTTGACGGCGGGGCGGCCTTCGACGGTAGAGACTTTTGCGATCAAGCCGATGGGGTCGAAGCCGCCATTCCCGCTGGGATCACAATCGCGAAAATCGTTGGTGAGCAGAGTGCCCCAGCCCGCGCTAAAACGAATGCGGCGGTCGAGTGTCCATTTGCGGCGATCGTGAAAATCTGCGGCGCTGCGAAAATCTGCGGCGGTAATTCCGCGGGCGAGAGTTCCGCCGAAATATGCGTGCAGGCCGAGAATGTCATCGACATCGAGAGAGTCTGAGGCGATGAGGCGTTTGGTGCGAGGGTCGCGGCCACGAGCTTGCAGCCACTCGATGTATTCGTCTCCGGCAATATAAGGATCTTTGCTGTCGACGCGCTGGCCGGTCCAGTCGGCGGTCCAGTCGGGAGCGCCTTCGAGAAATTGCGTCGTGCCGAATGTGTCGGGCAGCATGATGCGCAGCTCGCCGACGTAAGTTTGCTGCCACATTTCGAGGACGCGGTATTGCGAAGCCTTGAGGGCTTCGTCATCGGACGCCAGCGCAGCAAGCCCCATGGGGATCTCGTGCGCGTTGGTTCCGATGGCTTCAAGATCGTGCTTGTGCGCGAGAAAAGCGTTCGAGGTTCCCGTAAAGCCAGATCCCAGATTCGACGCCATCGCCTCAACTACGTATTCCTGCCACAGAAAACTGTGACGGCGGCGGGTGCCGAAATCGGCGACGGCGAGATTGGGAACTCCGCGCAGGCGCTCGATCTTGCTCCACAACTTTGTCTTAGCTTTGGCGTAAAGAATGTCGAGGCCGAACTGGCTGAGGCGCTTGAGATTGGCGCGGGTTCGGAGTTCGTTGATGATGGAGAGGGAATACAGCTCCCACATGGTGGTGTCGGTCCAGAGGCCGTCGAATTGAAGATGGAATTGGCCGTTGGTGGTGGAGAGTTTGTAATCGGACAAACGGAAGTCTTTCTCCAGCCATTCGAGAAACGCAGGCTCAAAAATTCCGCGGCGGCCATAGAACGTGTTGCCGGCGAGCCATACGAGTTCCGAACGGCGAAAGCGCAGTTCGCGTGCGTGATCGAGTTGAGCAATCAATTCTTCAGGGGCGAAAGTATCGACAGGGCCTGATGAGGAGCGGTTATACACGGCGAAAGAAACACGCGTTCTAGGAAAATGCTTCCAGATGAACTGGAGCATAAGGAGTTTGTAGAAGTCGGTGTCGAGCAAGGAGCGAGTAACCGGGTCGAGTTCCCAGTTGTGGTTATGCGCCCGCTCCGCGAAGTTGACGATCATTCCTTTCTATCTTCGTCTGGAGGCGCGGAGAAAAGCAAATTTTAGAATGAGGCTGGCGGTGCAGTTCATTTTCTTGGGGCCTTGGGGATACCTTTAAAAGCTTTTGACCGCAAAGGCCGCAAAGAATTTCCGGAAAGTTCGCAAAGAACGGCGAGCGGGGGTTAAATCCCTGATTCGACGGGAAGGCTTTGTCGCAACGCTGAAAGTGCGTGCGCGCCCCAAAATCAAATACGGCATTGAGTGTTTCCCCACTTCTTATGTTCTGCTTGTTTTGCCGCCTAAGAGGGCAGCGAGCACACGTTCGGGAGTGAGGGGAAGGAAAGGAACGCGGACGCCGATTGCGTTTGTGACTGCATTCGAGATAGCGGCTCCGGGAGAAATTACCGGTGGTTCTCCTACGCCGATGACGCCGCGCTCGTCGTAGCCTTTGCCGGTCATCAGGTGAACGATGAGTTCGGGGATATCGCCGAGGCCCGCGAGGCGATAAAACTGCATGTTTGGATTGAGCATGTGGCCAGTTGACTGGTCCATGATTTTCTCTTCGAAGAGCGCGTAGCTGATGCCCATGACCAGCGCGCCGCGGCAACTGCTTTCAACCAGCTTTGGATTCAGAATCAATCCGCAGTCCTGGACCGCGACCATCTTTCTAACTTTGACGATTCCGGTCTCGGGATCGACTTGAACTTCGGCCATGGTCACGCCGCCCACGCCACTGTTGGTGAGGTCGGGCGGAGAGTTGCGGTCAGGATTTTTTCCGCGGACGGTCAGCGGGAGAGCGCCGAGGTGAGCACAGGCGTCCTTCCAGGCCAACGAACGTGCCGGGTCGGCTTTCACGCGTACGGTCGCGTGGACGGCTTCGAGTTCTTCGGGCTGAGCATTCAGAACGGGCGCGATTCGTGCGAAAAGCGCGTCGCGGGCGTCGATGGCGGCGCGTCGGGTGGGAGCGCCTACGCCGCCGGGCGTCGATGAGCCACCGGAGCCTCCGGACATGGGATAGGACGAATCTCCGATAGAGAGTGTAACCGCGTCGATGGGAACGCCAAGGGTTTCGGCGACGATGGTTGAGATGATCGTGCGTGTCCCGGTGCCGATATCCTGCGTGCCCAGCTTGATGGCGATCGAACCATCGGGATGAATGGTGAGATCGCAATTGCTGGCGTGGCCGCGTCCGCTGCTGGTGTGGATGGAGAAGCCGACTCCGCGCACCATGCCCTCGGGCACGGGCTGGGGACGAAGCCGCCACTTCTCCTTCCAGCCCATAAGCTCGGCGGCGATGGCAAGTTCATCGCGATAGGTTTGCTGGCGAGAGCCGGTGAGCTCGAGATTGTTGAGGAACAAGGTGAGCGGATCCATCTCCAACTTTGCGGCAAGATCGTCGAGAGCGCACATGGTAATGGCTGCGGCTTGCGTGTGGTTGGAGCCACGCCATGGGCGCGCTGGGCCTGCGTGGTTGAGGATGGCAGTGTGCTGGAGCCGGCGATGGGGAATATCGAACACATACGGGATCGGCGGCATCGCGCCGCCAGCGGGACCGGCGGTTCCCCAGGATGAAGAATCCCAGCCGATGAGCGTGCCGTCTTTCTTTGCCGCAACTTTCACCCGCGCATAAGCGGAGGCGCGAGCGCCGGCGACCTGCAACTCTTCGCGGCGATCGAGCAAGGTGCGTACCGGGCGTCCGCCGGATTGCTTCGACAACTTCGCGGTGGCGATGCCCCAACGATCCGGAGCGAATTTGCTGCCATAACCGCCGCCAATGTGATCCTGATGAACGCGGATGTTCGCAGTGGGCAGGTTCAGCGGTTCCGCCATTTGCCCGGCGATCCCAGAAACATTCTGGGTTGAAATGTGCACGAGCAGATGGTCTTCGTCCGTCCACTCGGCGATGGAGCCATGGCTTTCAAGGCAGCAATGGGCAATGGCGGACGCACCGTATAAACCTTCCGATACGATCTCCGCTTCGGCGAAGGCGCCGTCGGGATCGCCTTCAATCAGCGGCGGAAAGTTTTGATAATTTGAACGCACGCTCTTCGCGCCGGAGTGCACAGCGGCGGATTCGATAACAGCGAGGATTGCGGGATCGATCCCGAGAGTTTTGAGTTCGCTAAGCGACTGTTGCGAAATTTTTGCTGCGATTCCATCGCGCTGAACCTGCTGAATGAGGAGCGGCGCGGGCGTGCCCTCATCCAAGAATTGGTTGATGTCGTCGAGGGTGAGCGGAGACGTAGGGTTGAGAGGCGGCTCCGCGTCGCTTACCAGATGCGGGAGCTTGCGATAATTTACTTTGATTACGCGGATGGCATCTTCCGCAGTGGCTTCGTCGATCGCGGCGACGGCAACGATGTCATCCCCCGCCCAGTAAATAGTTGTGCCCGGACCCTGAATCACATGAACTGCTTTGACCCCGGACATTTTTTCCGCGGCGCTGGTGTCGATGCTCAGGACCGCCGCATGCGCGTGGGGACAGCGCAAAATCCGGCCAAAGAGCATGCCAGGGCGCTTTACGTCAGAGGTGTAGTGGGCTTGGCCGGAAACTTTTAGCGGCGCATCGACGCGCGAGACAGGGTGGCCGATCAACTTGCGGTTTTGCGCGTCGGGCCAAATGTAATCAGGCATTAGACTTCACAAGCTGCGTATTGAAGAGTGCTCCATCCAACGCGCAGACGCTCTCAATGCTGGCTGCGAAAAAGCGACTATGACGCCATATCCTGCTTTGGGGTGGGCATGAGCACGATGGCGAGCTTCATCTCTTCTGGAGCCTTGTTGCCGACCTTGATCTTAATTTTTACCTGCATGGTCGCCTGGCCGGTTTCGTCCGGCAAAATTCCGGGGAATTCGGAGTAGCCGGGATTCACTGGGATCAGGCTCATGATTGCGGGATGGCGGGTATGCGAAGCGCGGCGGCTTAGCTCGATGAGAGTGTTGAGCGGCACGGTGTCATGATTTTTTAAATCCGTGGCCACGGGGCTAAGCGCCACAAAATCCGGATATGCGATCACTGTTTTGTGGGCCTGGTCTTGCGGCATCTGCACATAGCGCATGGTGTAATAGCCGGGACGAAGCTTTTGGCCGCGTGCGTCGCGGCCTGGCGCGGGAAAATAGATGACGCCGAGCAGAACGCCCTTTTGCAGGTTGCCGTAACTGGAGTCTACCGGGCCTTCACCTTTGGCATAGGCGGCGACGGTCTTGCTGAACCAGACTTCGCAGAGATTGGTTTTGTCGGAGTCGGGAGCGGCGATGAGGCGCGTGCCCTGGGGATCGAGCGAGCTTCTCAGTGCGGCCGGGATGGGGGCGGAAGGCTTTAGAGGCGCCGGCTCCAGGCCGTAGTAGGCTTGTCCGGGGGCGAGAGTCGCCAAGAAGAGCAGACACAGCGGCAGGAATTTGATTGGCATTGGTGATCATTTTATATCAGGGGCCGGGAGGTTTCGCGGGCCCATTTGTGTGGTTCGTTTGCCAGGGAGAACCTGTCGAGGTGGACAGGCGGGGGCCGCTGTCCCTACGTGGGCTGTGGCGGATGCCTGCGAGTTGTGAATCCTTGGTGATGTGCGGCTTTGCATCGAGTTGCTGGGCGTAACATCTAATTGAGTGAGATTTACATTATGGGAAACACATTCAAGACCGCATTTCTGCTGACGGCGCTTACGCTCCTGCTGATGTTTTTTGGCCGCTACTTTGGCGGTGAGAACGGGATGCTGCTGGCCCTGGCGTTTGCCGTGGTTATGAACTTCGTTTCGTATTTCTACTCCGACAAGATTGCGCTGGCTATGTATCACGCGCAGCCGGTTACGCGCGAAGAGTTGCCGCGGGCTTATGCGGCGGTGGAGCGGCTGACGCAGAAAATTGGTCTGCCGATGCCGAAGATTTACGTGATCCCGACGGAGTCGCCGAATGCATTTGCCACGGGACGGAATCCGCAGCACGCGTCGGTGGCGGTGACACATGGAATTCTGGGACTGCTGAACGATGAAGAGCTCGAAGGCGTGCTGGCGCACGAACTCGGGCACGTGGGGAATCGCGATATTTTGATCAGCTCGGTCGCGGCTACGATTGCGGGCGCGATTACCATGCTGGCCAGCATGGGACGATTCGCCATGATCTTCGGCGGCTTCGGTGGAAACCGAGACGAGCGCCGCGGGGGCGGGCTGGCCGGACTGCTGATGCTGATTGTGGCTCCGATTGCGGCAAGTTTGATTCAACTGGCGGTGTCGCGTTCGCGCGAGTATCAGGCGGATGCAACCGGGGCGAAGTACACGGGCAATCCGTATGCGCTGGCGAGCGCGCTGCAAAAGCTGGATGCCTACTCGAAGCGGGTGCCGATGGCGGCCTCGCCCTCGACGGCGCATTTGTTTATTATTCAGCCGCTGCTGGGGATGAATTTTGGGAACCTGTTTTCGACGCATCCTCCGATCGCGAAGCGGATTGAGCGGCTGACGGGGCGGCCGGCGGAGTTTATGCAGTGAACTGCTAGCTGTCAGCTTTCGGCTTTTAGCTGTCAGATGAAACGTCTGTGCTTGCGTTCTGAAATTGTGGTGATGCGGGCGAAACCAAGGTCCCTCGCTTTGCTCGGGATGACAAGCGGAGTGGAGCGCTCGGGCTGAGAGCTGAATGCTGAGAGCTGAGAGCCAGCCGCTTGCAACTGAAGTCCGGTGACATCGGTAACTCCAGTTCCCACGAACGAAATAGTAAAATCCATCCAATGTCCCCAGAGACCGCGATTGCTGTATCCCATAAGGCCACCGAACTAGAAAAGGCGCTCCGCCGCGTGATTCGCGGCAAGGACGATGTGGTCCGTCTGGCGCTGGTGAGTATTTTCGCTCGCGGGCATTTGTTGATTGAAGGCGTGCCGGGTGTCGGCAAGACCACGCTCGGACAGGCGCTGGCGCGCGCCATCGATTGCACGTTTCAACGCGTGCAGTTTACCAGTGACATGCTGCCCTCCGACGTGGTCGGCATCTCGGTATATTCGGCGCTGGAGCAGGAGTTCCAGTTCAAGCGCGGGCCGGTGTTCACCAACGTTTTGCTGGCGGATGAGATTAACCGGACGACGCCGAAGACGCAATCGGCGCTGCTGGAGGCGATGAACGAAGGTCAGGTCACTGTGGACGCGCATTCGTACCAGTTGCCGCAACCGTTTCTGGTGATTGCGACGCAGAATCCGGTGGAGCATCATGGAACGTATCCGCTGCCGGAGTCGCAGTTGGATAGGTTTTTGATGCGGGTGAGAATGGGATATCCCGAGGCGGCGGCAGAGCGCGAGATTCTGCGCTCCGAAGCGGGTGCGGCGCATTTGAACGAAATGCGTCCAGTGTTGACTGGAGCTGATGTGCTCGAGATGCAGGAAGCTGTTAAAGCTATTCGCGTGGATGAATCGCTCGTGAGCTATGCGCTGGAGATTGTGCGGCGCACGCGCGAGTCGGAATTTTTGTCGCTGGGAGTTTCGCCGCGCGGCGCGCAGGCTCTGTATCGTGCGGCGCAGGCGATGGCGTTTCTTGATGGGCGCGGGTTTTGCACCCCCGGAGATTTCAAGCCGCTCGCCGTGCCGGTGTTCGCGCACCGTGTGGTGCTCAACGGAGGATATGCTTCGACGCTGAAGAAATCGGAGCAGGCGGATCAGGTGTTGAGAGAGATTGTGGAGAGCGTGGCGGTGCCGGTGTAGGCGGTTGCTCAGTACTCAGTACCCGGTACTCAGGACACGGTGCTTCCGCCAAGTTGGTGATTCCTGTTTCCTTTATTTTCTCCAGGTACTGAGTACTGGGTACTGTCTCCTTCTGCAGCTATAATTCCCAGCTATGTCCTTCCTGCGTTTTCTCATGCTGCTGTCGCTCGTGTGCTGGATTGGCGGGCTGATCTTTTTTGCCTTCGTGCTGGCGCCCACGGCATTCTCGATCCCATCGGTTCTTCCGAACACTCATCTTGCGGGAAATGTCGTCGGCAAAGCGCTGGGTAAGCTGCATTGGCTTGCGATATTTTCTGGGATTGTCTACCTCGCGTGTTCTCTGATCTATAGCCGCATGACCGACGGGACGGCGCATGTGTTCGCGTTGCGGCACGTGCTGTTGTGCTTGATGCTGGCGCTGACACTGATTTCACAGTTCGGCATTATGCCGCGCATGGATGGTTTGCGGGCGTCATTGGGAGAAGTGAGTGCCGCGCCGATCGACAGTCCGGCGCGCATTCAATTTGATGCGCTGCATGTTTGGTCGACGCGGGTTGAGGGGGCGGTGTTGCTACTGGGGTTGGTGGTGGTGTATCTGACGGCGCGCGGCTTTTAGGCGATCGTCATCGCCGCTCGTGGTTGGTTTCGGTGTGGCCTCGGGCCAAGGCAAAAGCAGATTCCTCGCCGGGCCTTCGGCCCGACTCGGAATGACAAAGTTTAAATGGAGCTTAACGCGGCGCTGAAAGCGCCGCTCTTCCACGTTACTGAACGCAACCGTGCGCTATGCCTTCTGCGCTTCTCGTTTCAGCGCGCGTTCCAGCGTTTGATCGAGCGCGGACTTTGCCTTCTCGTAGTCGGCCTGTGAAATCAGGCCTTGCTTGCGTTCGACTTCGAGCTGGAAGAGTTCTTCTTTGATTCCTTCCATCAGCATTGAGCTTGGACGGGCTGCGCTCCGAATCGGCTGCGACGGGAGAACTTCGGCGTCTGCATAGTCATCCTCTTGCGCCGCGCCGGATGACACAGAACCGGGCTTCTGCCGCGCCAGCGCACGCGCCGCGGATTGTTGCCGCGAGGCCACGTAGACTCCGCCGATGATCAGCACGGCGGCGAAGCCGCCAAGAATCCACCAGCGATATTTCTGCAGAGGGTCAGGAGCGTCGATGGGCGGGCCGAGTCCGCCACCGGGGCGAACCCGCGCCTGGCCTCCGGCGCTCGGCGGAGGAGACGATTGCTCTTCGCCGCCATTCGAAGACTGCGCGCCGCCTTCCTGCTGTTGCTGCGTTTCCAGCGTGCCTTCGCCCGATACTTTGAAGGCAAGGTTCTGGCTCACTGTCGTATTGGAGGCGACCTGCACGGAGGCATCCGGCTCGTTGGGATAGTTGATGAGTTTAAATCCGGCCGATGCGGCGGCTGGCGTGAACTGCATTGTCTTGGGAGTCATCACCACGAAATGTTCCAGCGGGTAGATCGACTTGGGATCGATATTCGCGCTGCCGGAGTAAGGAATCTGGTAGGCGACTTCGAAGCGCGTGAGTCCGGGACGCAGCGGAAAGATGAACGAATAGCGATTTTTTTCGCCCTCGGGTACCGGCGCGGATTTCAGAGGGTTGCCGTTCTCTGTGGTCGCGGTCGCCGAATCGGGGATGATCTGAGCGCCGTTTGGAATGTAGAACTCGAGGTTGCGCTCGTTCATCTGGGTGCGCGGTGGTTTGGATGTGTTCTGCACACCGAACTCGCGGACGACTTCAATCTGTCCTTGCGCGGACTGAATGCGCATAATGTCGGCGACCACCATGATGCCGTCGAGCTTTTTGCCGACGTCATAGACTTCGAGTTCAACGGAAGTGGTTCCGGGAGGCGCCATGCGGTGGTAGGTGACGTCCTGATGAATGGCGCGGATGAGGTGCGGGGACTGCGCGTCATCGAGCTTGAAGCTGAAGTGTCCGTTGGCGTCGGTCTTGGTGCGGCCGCCTTCTTCCATGCCCTGGCCGAGCTTGAGCAGGACGACATCGTCGCCGGCGGCGGGCTTGCCGGTGGTGGAGTTCTTTACCGTGCCGGTGAGGGTTTGGGCGGCGGCGAGGGAGGTGAGGAGCAGGAGGGCAGTGGTTACCAGGAGAGCCTTTCGGGCAACCCCTTGCGGTCGGAAAAACCGAGACCGAGCAGAGAACTCCTCGCGAAGCCGCGAGTGGCGTCCAAGAGGCAAGGGATCCTTCGACTGCGTGGAAATGTCGCTTCGCGAAGTTTCCACTTCGCTCAGGATGACAAAGTTGGGGATTGCTTTCAAGATCTGGTTCCTTTTTGTATCGGCAGATTATTTTCCAGGCGGGAAATTTCGGCCAGGAGGGTTGCGGCTTCGTCCTGCAAGTTTGATTTCAGGGATGCGTAGTCGGCGTCGGGAAGTTTGCCGGCTTTGTATTCGAAGTTAAGGTCGCGCAAGTTTTCGTAGACGGCGTCTTTGCGTTCGCGCAGATAGCTGGCGCGGGTCTTTTCGGCTCCCAGAAAAAGACGTCCCGGCAAGTAGAAGACATAAAAGAGGCATCCGAGGGCGAGCATCACGCAGATGGGAAGCCAGGTCATAGGTCGGTGTCCTTGCGAGCCTGGTCGCGGAACTGCTCAAGCTCTGCGCCGCGGGCGGGGCGCAGGCCATCGGCGATGGCGGGCGCGGGACGGTTCTTCCAGGAGCGAATGACGAGCACGATCAAGCCGAAGCCCAGAATCAGAACGACTGGCGGGATGATGTAGGCGGCGCGGTCGAAGCCTTGCATGGTCGGCGCGGCGAGCACGGTCGGTCCATATTTTTGCGCGAAGGATTGTTCGACCAGGCTGTCGCTGTCTCCGCGAGTGACTGAGGCCATGAGCTCGTTGCGCATGCCGTCGGAATCAGGGCAGCCGACGTGGTTGCATTCCAGAAGAATCTGTTTGCAGCCGCAGATGCACATCATGCGATGGCCAATTTCGTTGAAGCGCGTAGCGGGATCTCCGGCGCCGAGGAGGGTGAAGAGGGCGAGGCAGAGGAGAATCGTGTGCACGAGTCTGCCGCGTAGCCCACTTCTCGCAAAAGCGGCGAGAAGTGGGGCACCCCATTTAGGAATCGAGCTTGAGAAACGGTACATCAGTCTCCTGTGGCCACTGGCTCCGCGTGGGCGCGTTCCAGTCGTGCGGGTGACGCGACGCGAACTGGTGCGGGCGCGTTGGGCACCAAAGCCAAAACAGTCCCGCCCAGAATGATCCAGACGCCAAGCCAAATCCACATCACCAGCGGATTCAAATGCGCTTTGAGAATGGGATGCCCGTTATCGGGATTGATGCCCTCAAAGACCACATACAGATCCTCGTTCAGCGTAGACCGGATGTCGGGCATGGTCGAGGTCTGCTGGCTGGCGTGGTAGAAGCGGCGCACCGGGGTCATGGTGCCGATCTGCTTGCCACCTTTATATACGTCGAGCAGGGCCCACTCGCTGCCGTAGTTGGCGTTGTCATCATCGGTGTAAGAGCGGCAAACCAGCGTGTAGGGGCCGATCGCCATTTTGTCGCCGTAGGCCATCTCTTGCTCTTTATCGAGATTGAAGGCCGAACCGGCGAAGCCGATGATCACGACGACCACGCCGAAGTGCACGATGTATCCGCCATAGCGTCGCGTGTTGCGATGCGTGAGCTGCACCATGGAGGCGAACATGCCCTGGCCGGTGTGACCGGAGATGACGCGGCCGCCGCGGTAGAACTCGCTGCCGACGGTGAGCGTGACCAGCACCGAGAGCGCGATGGCCATCAGGGAATAGAAATAAGAGATGTCCTGCCACGGCCTCATGCCGAAGGGCGATCCCCAGCTTTGCGGGGTGACCATCAAGAAAATTGCGACCACAAGCGCGCCCACAGCGGGCCAAAAAAAGTTGCGCTTCAGGCTTTCCAGAGAAGTCTTGCGCCACGCGAGCAGCGGGCCAAGGGCGGTAAGAATAAGGAGCAGGAGGGCGACCGGAATGGCGACGCGGTTGTAAAACGGCCCGCCGACCGTGACTTGATTGCCTTGCACCAGTTCAGAAATTTTCGGAAACCAGGTTCCCCACAGAACCGTGAAGCAGAGCAGAACAAAAAGAAGATTATTGAAGAGGAAGCTGGACTCGCGAGAGACCAGGGATTCGAGCTTATGTTCGCTTCGCAGATGAGATTTGTTCTTGAAGAAATAGAAAGTGAAAACCGCGATACTGATCCCGAGAAACCACGCGAACCAACTGCCGATGGAAGATTGCGCGAAGGCGTGAACCGAACTGATGATGCCGCTGCGCGTAAGAAATGTTCCGAGAATGGCCAGCCAAAATGTGGCAAAGACCAGCCACATGTTCCACATCTTCAACATGCCGCGCTTTTCCTGCATCATCACGGAGTGCAGAAAGGCGGTACCGGTGAGCCATGGCATGAGCGAAGCATTTTCGACGGGATCCCAACCCCAGTAGCCGCCCCAGCCGAGCACGGAGTAGGCCCAGTGCGCGCCCAGAAAGATTCCGCAGGTAAGAAAAGCCCAGGTGACCATGGTCCAGCGGCGAGTGATGTGAATCCACTTTTCGCCGGGGTACTTCATGATCAGCGCGCCCAGTGCAAAGGCGAAGGGCACGGTGAACCCCACATAGCCGAGATAGAGCATGGGGGGGTGAATCACCATCTCGGGATATTGCAACAACGGATTCAAGCCACTGCCATCGGCGCGCAACGGGCCTTCGAGAATCCCGAAAGGATTGGCCGCGAAGTTCACGAGAAGCAGAAAGAAAATCTGCACTCCGGCCAGAACAACTGAGGCGTAGGCGAAGAGCCGGGGATCGGTCTTGTAGCGGAGGCGGAGAACGAATCCGTACGCGGCGAGCAGCAGCGACCAGAACAGCAGCGAACCTTCCTGCCCCGACCAGAGCACGGCGAACTTATAAGGCGCGGAGAGATCACGGTTGCTGTGGTGGAAGATGTAGGCGATGGAGAAATTATCCTGGAAGGCGCAAACCACCAGCACGAAGGCGGCGAGAAATACGGCGGCGAAAGTGGCAACGCCGGCGCGGCGAGCGGTCTCGCCGATGCGCTCGGAACTGCGGCGCAGCAATCCGGCCAGCGAAGCGTCGGACCGGACATCCAGATGAGCCAGCGATCCGCCCGCCACAGGCACGGCCTGCTTCTGATAGGCCAAAGCCAGGATGCCGGCGAGGAAAGAGTACAGGCTCAGCGCCAAAGCGAGGAGCAACGCGAAACTACCAATTTCCGCCATGTTGGGGGAACCCCGGACTATTTTTCCAGAAATATACGCATCCGGCAACCGCTGAAGGCCGCCTGCGGATTCAGTGGTTGCCTGGCGCGATACACGAACCCCAGAGGCCTCAGCAAAACAACGCTTGAAAGCTGCCGAGAATCGTTCGATTAGAACCAGTCACAAACGCGCAAATTACAGTCTGCTATGCGCTCTGCTGCCGATAGCGCTGCCGCACTTCGCGTTCCGCCGTAAGCCAGTCTTCGGCCTCGCTGCCCGACCCGGCCCCGCGCTGTTGATAAATCTCATAGGCGCGGCGGCGGATTTCGTCTTCCAAATTAATGGGAACGACGTTCTTGCGCGACTCATTCTTTATCACTTCCAGCTTGCGAGGCTCAGGCGAAGCCTGAGTCTTCGGTGCGGACTTAACTTCAGGCGCGGGGGTGGCTTCGCGCTCGACCTTGGTTTGAGAAGCCAGCATCGTTCCGGTCGCCGCCTTACCTTCTGGTGCGGAGACTGCTTGTGCAGTTTGCTCGGGCGCTTTCACCTCAGGAACGCTGGAGCCGGCTTGCTCTTTGTTGTTTGTGCGACTGGTCTTGCTGCCTGGGTTTGATTTTGCTCGTGCCATAAATGGGAGACTCCTTTAATTCTGGTAAAAGTTAGGAATGAACTTCAGCGATCAGCGAACCACATACACCTCGCCCCGCAACTTTATGAGGACTCTGGAAGTCTGAGTGGTTGATTACTGAGAAGTATAAACCTTTTGCGGCTGTGGAAGCAGACCTGACCGAGCGGATCGCACCCCTGGGCTTTGTTATAATCGAAGCTCTCGGAATGGCGCTATCGTCTAGGGGTTAGGACGGAAGATTCTCAATCTTCAAACCCGGGTTCGATTCCCGGTAGCGCTACCAACTATCATCCGCTAAAGCCGGGGGAGAGTTTTTTCGCACAACATAAGGGGAGCGGCCCGGAGGCAGCGACCCTTACTCGCCGTGGCATGCAAATGGTGACGATGGTTCGGGCTAACGCTCTACGGTGCGGACAACTTCGCAGTTCCTAAGATGGCGGTACGCGGGCGGTTACCAGTCCTTATATTTAGAGCCGTCAAGCGCGGTTCCCTCCGACTTGGTGTAGACGTCGAACACCGCCTGGCCGCCCCATGAGGTCGAATCGGAATCGTCCTGATTCGACCGCAGGCCCCAGTCTTTGCTGTTGGTCATAGGATCGATGGGAATCGAGCGCAGATAGCGATATTTCACGCCGCCGCGTATTTCCACTCCCTTGACCAGACTTTCAAGATCGGGCGGATAGCCGACGCTATCGACTTTGATCTGGAAATAATCGCGGTCCGCATCATCTTTATAGTGGTCAATGGCGTCGCGCATTTGCCATAGCGCCTGCCGCAGTTGCCGCTCCTTTTCACGCTGAATGGTGAGCCGCGCCAGCGGCACCGCCATCAGGCTAAGAACTGAGACGATGGACGCCGCCACGACTAACTCGATTAACGTGAATCCACATTGCTTCTTCGTTGTTCGCATCCCGCGATCAAATCGCAGCATTGTCTCCTCGCTAAAATTAAGGCGCTTCGTTGGGGCGGGTGTTTTATTTTATTTTCGAAACAGCTGTCGTCGCTGGAACTGGTGCAGCCGAATCGGGAAGTGCTCGTAGTTGCCGTTTGATCCAATCGAGATTCGTGCTGTAAGGAAACGCCGCCTTGAATTCATCGATATTTTTATAGAGTGCGACAGGCGTGCCTGCAGGAACCGCGGCGCGGATCTTCTCTTTGATCGGCGTGGGAGTATCGATCTCGAAGAGCAACTGTTGCAGGCGGAATTTTTTTGCCTGGATTCGCGGCAGCCATTCGAGGGGTTCGAGCGGCGCGACTTTTTTCAGGAATTCCGGCGTGACGTAATTTGCACGTTCGTCTTTCGGAACAAAGGGTGACGTCGGCATCCACTCGGGCCAATCTCCCCAGGGGTCGAGCGCGTCCAGCACTTTGATTCGAGGATCGACGGCGGAAGCCAAAATTGCGATGGTGGCGCCGGAGCCTTGCCCGAACATTCCTACGCGCGTCATATCGAGATCGCCGCGAGCCTGAAGATAATTAAGGATCATTTGTACATCGTGCGCAGAAGTCGATAGGCTTTCCTGCAACTCGCTGAGGAACCACTCTTTCATCGGTCGCCCGTGATAGCGATGGCCGGTGAGGGCGGAGACGAAGCCGACGGCGGCAAAACCGTCTTTCACCAACTCGCGCTGGAACACTTCAATTTTGTAAGGCGGCGTATCGGCGGGGTAGCCATACAGATTCAGAATCACGGGAGGGTTCTTTACGCCATTCGGCAACATTACATAAAGATCGAGCGGGTCCGCGTCGCGCCACTGCATTTGATACAACTGCACTGTGTATCCGCTGTGAGTGTCGTCGATAAAAGGGGGAAGCGGGCGCACGGGGACGAGATGGCTGGTGCTCAGGCTGGGAGTGGTCCAGTCTTCGATGACGGCGCTAAACCGCGGGTCGGGACCGGGCGGAGGCCCTTCCTTCAAGATTTGTGCGGCGGCGGGAGGAATCGTACATGCAAGCAGGAACAGAATGAGTGCAGAAGTCTTAATCGTTGATGCTGACGGCCAGATGGGCATGATCACTTCCCCGATTGGAATATCCACGTACAAAACGCGAAAATTTTACACCGAGCAATACGGCGCAATAATAAAGGGGCGGGCAGATACAGAATGCCCGCCCCCGGTTCGTTCGTCGGTTTTGCCAGTCAAAGGCGCCGAAGCGCCGTTTTCTAGTGACGCAGTGCCGGGCCGAGGCTGCCGGCAGCGTCGTTACCTTGAACTATGTACGTCTGATAGGCCGTAGCTGCGCCGAGTGCGGTCGGAATGATCATTCCGCCCATATCGCCGCCGCCGCCAGTGGTGTTGGAGGTAGCAATGCCCGGGTACGAGGGAGCCACACCCAGGGCATGGCCGTTTCCGTCGAACTGCTCGTAGTGCGAGCGGACCAACAGAAGGCCACTATCTTTGTAGGCCGTGGCGCCGCAGGTGCTGCCTGCCGGGGCGGTGACAACCGCATCCGGAATGTAATCAGGAACCGAAGTCACGACATATGTGTTCGAAGTGGCGATCAGATCCTTAACCGGGGTGGACTGGGTTGAGTTGAAAACCAGGTGCAACAGCGACCATGCGCGATAGGTGCCATTGCGCACGTTCGGGAAGGAGAAGCCGTTTGCCCAGATGCTCTTCTCACAGGCGGGGAAGGTGGTTTCGACGGCACCCGGGATCGCCCCGTTGGCACCGGCGGGCTGGCCGGGATCGATTTTGGAGCCGTAAGACTGGAAGATGGGATCCACACCGTTCACGGTAATGTAGCCGAAGCCAGCCTGATCAGCGAGGGGTCCTACGTTTCCATAGCTGAAGAACGTATAGGTGATGCCATCGGTTGGGTTACTGGTTTTGGTTGTGTTGTTGGAGTTTTGGACGCCGCCAACCACCTCGCTGGTGCCAACGCCTCGCCATCGCAAACCGGAACCCGAAGCAACGGCACACGCCTGACCAGCCAGCGGATTTTGCAGAACGCCGCTGCAAGCGGTGTACAGTTCCTGGCTGATGCCGCGAACGCCGCCGGCCGGGGTCGCGCTGTACAGCGTTGGGTAACGCATTACGGTTGCTTCCGTCGTGTTGTAAGTGCCCGACAGAGGCTCACGCAGGAAGGCGTTGATGTTGCCGGCGGGCAGACCGAAGGCAGCAGCGTCGGTGTGGGTTCCCGAGAAGACTTCCTCGAGTTGGCGCTCGCTGGCGTTTGTCAGCTCGGCGAGAGTGTTGGAACGGCTATTTACGAAGACCATGGGAGATGCGCCGACGTTGGCCAACGTATAAACGGGGATCGCGGTGCAGGTGAAGGGGTCCTTGCCAGTGATGTTGAAAGCGAGGACATTGGCGGCGTCAGTGGAGGAACTGGTGTGACCGTAACCGCTATAGATCGGGGTTCCCTGTCCTTCGGCGAGTGTGGTTTTGGTTGGGCAGGCGGAGGCCGCAGGAACTCCGGCGGGGTTAACGCCGTATCCCAGACCATCGGTTTTATCGGAGTTGGCTCCTCCGATCTTGCTGGCGCCGAGAAGGGAGTTGACGCGGGAGATGGCGAATGCGGCATCTTCCGGACGAATGTCCGTGGCTGCCGTGTTTACCTTGTCAAGCGTGCCTTCCACAATGGCAAGTACCGAGGCGGGAAGAGTTGTGTCGACGGAGTTATCACCCCAGAGGTTGGATGCAATTTTGTTGGAGCCAGCCGCGGTCCAATCGGCATTGGTGGTGGGATTATTGAAATCGAACACCTGGCATCCGGGTTGAGCGAAGAAGCAGCGATCTCCTACAACGGAGTCCACCTTCGCGTAGATCCACACGTTGGGTCCGCCGACGGCAGTCGAACTATCCCAAACCACCCACATGGAGGCGGCATCTTCGTTGCAACTGGTGGCGCCGACCTGTTCGGTGCGGCAATCCTGCAAGCTCAGTGCATTGGATGCGCTGGTCCAGTGGAATGTGGGCGCAACCGCATCCGCTGGACCCTTGCCGGAGTTGTACGCGCCCAGGGCCATGGTTTGCCACATAGCGGAGGAGCCTGCGATCACGACGGGAAACGCAGGAGTTACGGCATGTGCCACCGGCACGATGCCTGCGACCGCGGCCAATACCAGCACCGCGAGAATCGACTTCAAGCGCGAGTTCGACATAATGTGAATCCTTTCAGCTAGGTTCGGACGCCATTGAAATTGCGCGGGCTGGGTCGCAGTTCCGCGCAGGCAGAGAGCGGACAAAACTCTTTGTCGAGTGACGGAATGTTTTCGCAAAATGATCGTTTGCCGCCGTGAGCAGATCGAACTGGGATGTTGCTAGTCCACTCCCGGCGCGGATTTGAACGGTCGAGCGGACTGTAGCAGGTCGTTTGTAAACCTGTTGTTAATGCTGCGTGAGAATTTGATGAAAGTTACGTGAATGCGATGTGCAAGATAGTTAGTAAGCCTCCTATAGGAGGCGTAAGAAAGCTGAAAGCTAAGAAACTTCGATCTAACATTGCTCGTTCTGCTCCTTGTTAGCTTAGTGAAAAGTTGAAACCGACTCCTTATTGCAGAGTGAAGCTCAGCGGAAATTCATGTTCTTTTAACTTGTCACAATACTTCTGCCATGTAGAATCCGCGCTTGCCATTTACACCCTCAAAGGTTTGTAACTCCGGAGCCATCAGTGTGAGCGTTTCCTGCGTGTCAGGTTTTTTTTCGCGCATCGTCTGCGTTATCGCGCTCTTGCTGCTTGGAGCTTCATTGTGCTCTGGGCAAGATCTGGCACCGAGGGGCGGGAGCGGCGAAAAAGGCACGATCAGCGGAACAGTAACGGACCCATCGCAGGCGGTGATTCCGGGCGCGAAAGCAGTTCTGACGACTGCTGCGGGGTTGAAGCTTGAGGCCAGCTCCGACGACAAAGGCTTCTATTCCTTCAAGAATCTGAAGCCGGATACGTACACGCTAACCATCACGTTTGCGGCTTTCGCGGTGAAGACCTTCGACAACATCGCTCTCTTGGCAGGTCTGGATCTCACACTCGACGCGCAGATGGAGCCGGCCAGCGAAAAAACCGAAGTGAACGTGAACGCCTCGACCGTGGGGCACGTGGAAACCGAAACCGCGGAAATTTCGGGGACGATTACGCAGAAAGAAGTGGTTTCCATTGGACTCAATGGCCGTAACTTTACGCAACTGATCGCACTTGCCCCTGGAGTGAGCAACCAGACCGGGCAGGACGAAGCCAAGGTCGGAGTGGTGGGCAGCGTGAAGTACAGCGTGAACGGCGGCCGCGTCGAGTACAACACGTTTGAAGTTGACGGCAGCGATGTGCTGAACACCGGACTCAATGGTGCGTCCAGCACTCTGATGGTTTATCCCAGCCTGGATGCGATTCAGGAAGTGAAAGTCCTGACTTCAAATTACGGAGCGCAGTATGGAAGGACTGCTTCCGGAACCGTGCAGGTGACAACCAAGTCTGGGACATCCGCATTTCACGGAAACCTCTACGACTTTGTGCGTAACGAAGCGTTCAACTCGCGCAATTATTTTGACATTGAGTACACGACTCCTCCGCCGGTGGGGGATTCCTGCTGCGGGGAAACGTTCGGCACCAAGACTCCGCTCTATCGCAGGCAGGATTTTGGCGGCACGATCGGCGGGCCACTTTATATTCCAGGGGTTTTCAACAAGCAAAAAGATGAAACATTTTTCTTCTTCTCGGAAGAAGTTCGGCTGGAAAAAACGCCGACAGAGTACAACCAGGCGGTGCCGGGTCTGAAAGAGCGCGGATTGATCCAGACTGCGCAAGGAGTCCAGCAAAACCTGGTGCCGAACCTGAACGGAAATGGATTCTACCGGGCCTTCGATTTCAGCGATGTATGTCCGGCGGCAGGAATTGCCTTCAGTCGACTCCAGTTTCCGGACTGCCCTACGCTCGATGGCGTATCGCCGATTACGACGCTGGGTACGGGAGCCAATTTCGGCGTAGATAAAAGCGCGACCTTGATGCTGGACTCGAATTTAATTCCGCTGCCCAACGCCCCTTACGGCTGCAATTTGACTTTGCCGAATCTGAATGCGGCAGCGACCAATCTCGATCCGCAGGATCCCAACCATTGTTATGTGGCTGCGGTCTCGCCCTCCACTTATTGGCGCGAAGAGTTGTTCCGCATCGATCACACGTTGAGCACCAAGCTGAAGGCCTCGTTTCGCTATATCCACGACGACTGGAATACCACCGTGCTGACCCCACAGTGGGGAATCGTGCGCAACGCGTTCCCAACGGTGCAGAATCCGTTTCAAGGTCCTGGAATAAGTCTGGTGGGCCGGCTGACGGACACGATCTCATCGACCATGATCAACGATCTGGTCATGAGCTACGTCAATTCCGGCATCACGCTGAAGGATAGCAACGGGCCAGCGGGGGCGCAGTTCCAGCGCAATCCGGAGATCGATCAGCCGCTGGTGACAGACTCAGCAGCACCCGGGCAGTGCAATCCTTTAATTAGTGTCGATCCCGTGACCGGTTTTCCGCAGTGTGCGATCGGCTACATCTTTAATAACGGCTTTGGCGGAAAAATGCCCGGCGTGAACTTTATGGGCACGAACGCGGCCTATGGCGGTGAAGGTTTTGCCGTTGATCCGTCGTATATGCCGTGGGGACACACGAACCCGACGTACTCGTTGCGCGACGATGTAGGCAAGTCTTTGGGAAAACATACGCTGCAATTCGGGGCGCAATATGTTTACTCGCAGCGCAACCAGACCAACAATGCAATTGGTGGAGCTTCGGGCGACACGCAGGGATTGCTGACCTACAGCAACCTTGCGCACAGCACGGGAAATGCGTTCGCAGATTTTCTGATTCAAGAGAATGTGCAGGGGAATACGCAGGGATTCATCCAGAGCTTTACGCAGGATTCCGCGCAGCGCCGTTACTACCAGCGTTTCCAACTCGCGGAACCGTACTTCCAGGACGATTGGAAAGTTACGCCGCGGTTAACGGTGAACCTGGGCTTGCGAGTCAGCATCTTTGGCTTGTACCACGAGAAGAACAAGAACGCGTGGAACTGGGTAGCGTCGAAGTATACTCCGGGCCAACTTTCGGTCGACCCAGGTTATGGCGAGGTTCTGTATCAAGGCGCGCCGGTGCTTAGTTCCAGTTTGGTGCCGGGCAGCCCGGTCGTGGCCGCGATGGGCCTGGAGCAGTGCGGAGTAAGCGGAGTTCCAGCCGGGTGCATGAACAATCATTTATTTAATCCGGCGCCGCGCGTCGGGCTGGCTTGGGATCCGTGGGGCGATGGCAAGACGGCGATTCGCGCCGGCTACGGAATTTTCTACGAACACGGAACGGGCAACGAATCGAATACCGGCTCTCTAGAGGCCAGCCCGCCGCTGGTGCTCAGCATGACGCAGCCGCTGCCGCTGAGTTATCCGTGCATTGGAAACGTAGGCTACGGACCGGCGTTTAACGGGGTCAATCCTTGCCAGAGTCCGGTAGCTGCACTGTTCCATGCAGTGCAACCGCAGGCGGGAGATGCCTTCCCCATCGACGTTACCGGAATTCCAACGAAGGCGACATGGCCGTACTCGCAGCAGTGGAGCTTTGGAATTCAGCGGCAACTGTCGCGAGAGGATGTCTTCAACATTGCGTATGTGGGCAGCTCGGGAACGCACCTCACGGTCGAGCGGCAGCTCAACCAGTTACAGCCGCTGCCGGCACGTGAAAATCCCTTTGGACCAAATGAGCCGCTGACCAATGCGGATTGCAACACCCTGGTTCCAGGATTTCTCGGGCATTCTCCGGGAGACGGAACTGCTCCCTTCCTGTTGCAGGGCGGGGCATTGGTGGCTCCAGCGAACCCCGCGTACGTGCACCTGCAGGCGGCCTGCGCCAATCCGAACACGCCAAATCTGAATTCGCTGCCTGGGCATGCGTATCCCGGGCTGGGAAGAGTTCTCTCTTTGGAGAATGCGGCCAATTCCAGCTATCACGCGCTCCAGATTACGCTGCGACACACCAGCGGACCGTTAACCGCAGGGCTCTCTTATTCCTACAGCCATTCGATTGACGATTCGTCAGATCGCAGCGATCCGATTCTGGCGAATTCCTTCGATCTTCATGAAAACCGGGCGAGCTCGAGTTTTGACGAACGTCATTTGCTGAACATCAGTTATTTGTACCGGCTTCCGTTGCGAGGTTTGTTCCGCGGAATGAGCGATTGGGCTTGGGCTGATCCATCGCCCGATGCATCGGCGCCCAAAGGCGACCCAGGCACCGCGGCAAAGGTTCTTTTCGAAGGTTGGGAAATTTCGGGTGTGACGCTGATTCAGTCGGGGACACCTTTTACGGTGATCAACAGCGCCGGCAACACCGGTATCTCTCTCACCGACAACGCTGGAGTCGACAGCAATTACGGCATCGCGGCTTCCTATCCCGACATTCTGAAGGGGTTGCCGTCGCCGGGCAACAATGCCAAGAGCTATGGCCCGCTCATTGGAAATCCCAGCGAATTTGTGGCTCCGCGCGGATTAACTTTCGGTGACGCCGGACGGAACTATCTGAATAATCCGGGACGAACGAACTTCGACATGGCGCTGCTGAAGCACTTCCACATAACGGAACGCAGCGACTTGGAATTCCGCGCCGAGGCCTTCAATATTTTCAATCACACCCAGTTCCGGACTTACGATCCCGATAATCCCGGCAGGAGCGGCAACAACATCATCAGTTGCTATGCGGGGCCACAATATTCCGCCGGGTTTGAAGGCGCGGGTGCGGATTGCGTCACTGGCGCATCGTTCCTGCACCCGCTGGATGCGCATCGGCCGCGCACCATTCAATTTGGGCTGAAGCTGGGCTTCTAGGAATGTTCATGATCATGCCGAGAGTGAGAGAAAAGTTTTCGCCAGCCCGGACGAGCCGGAAGCGCAGGCCTTGCGATTTTCGCGAGCTTGGGTTGACCCGCAGCCTGCTGCTGCTGCTGCTGGCTGCGACGATGGCGCTCTCGGGTTGCGGGCATTCCGACCCCAGCAGCACGCAGGTTCCGATTCCTTTAAGCGTTGCGGGAAACTGGCAGTTCACCATGGCAGAACAATTGAACTCCGATTCCACCAAGCCATCGTTCACCGGTGGGCTGCAAGGCGGTTTTCTGCTGGATAACAACGGCGCGATTGGCGGGCAGGCGAATTTCCTCCTCATGACGCAGCCGCCTGTTGGCTCGGGCGGACAGGCTACGCCGTGCAACAGTGGTGTCGATCAGATCACGGGAACGATCGCCGGACAGACGGTGAAATTGACGGCGCAATCTACCAGCGGGCAGACCTTCACGCTGAGTGGAACGATGTCGTTCGACAACTCGACGATGACTGGCTCGTATAGCTCCACCGACGGGGCGGGCTGCGGTATCGCGGTTGCTTCACAAAGTTGGAGCGCCACGCTGGTGCCGGACCTTAGCGGAAGCTTGCAGGGTTATTTTCACAGCATGGGCGGCACTGCCGGATTGAACGAACAGGAATTCGTAATGTCGGGCTTGCTTCTGCAGGAAGCGAATACAGGTGCCAGCAGCGCAGTCGTCACTGGCAACGTGAGCTTCATCGATCCGACTTCGACCAATCCTGACTATCCATGTTTCGGGCTTGCATCGGTGAACGGGCAGATCAGCGGAAATACTGTATCCCTGCAAATCGTCGCGCCTGATGGAACAACCATCGGCCAGATCGGTGAGGCTGCTCCGCCTGCGACGGCGGGCCCACAGGCGGTCACGCTCAATTCGTTGGGAGGCGGAAGCATTTTGCAGTCGTTGGCGGGAATGGGATACGCCGTGTATGCGGCCGCGTGTGGCGGAGGAACACTTCAGACGCCGGCGGATGCTGGAAGCGTCTGTATCGGAGTGAATACGACAACGGCTTGCCAGACGCAGCTTTCGGTGAGTCCGCCAGGCTTGGTATTTCCGCCGCAAGCGGTGGGCTCGGCGGCGTCAACTTTGAAGGTTACTCTGACCAATCCCCACGGTTCGACGGTGAGCGGCATTACCTTGTCGCTTGCGAACAGCGGCGCCGCGGCGAATTTTACCGAGAAGGATAATTGCGGAGCGAACGGGGCCAGTTCGGCGGGACAGTCGTTCAGTCTGCTTGGGAACCAATACTGCACGGTTTCAATTGGCTTCGCTCCGCAGCAAGACTGCGCAAGCGGGACTTCTGCGGCCGTGTGCCTGAGCGGCGCTCTGTCTGTGGCCATCCCGGCGACCGACACGATCTTTAGCGTTCTCCTGATCGGCGGCGTGACGGGCGGCGGCACGGCTTCGATTCGCGGTAGCGGTCTTGAACCGGAGAGTGGTGTGGAAGCGATTCCTCCGCGGCGCCAGTCGTTCACTACGGCCATGCACTCTGCGGATGGCAGGCTGTTACAGATTTCAGGGCTTGGAAGATCATGAAGAGATTGAAGCGCCATCAAACCCATTGCGAGTGCAGGAAGCCGTTCGCGCTGCCGCTCTGCGCGGTTTCGACGCGAGTAGCTGGGCTTTTGCTGCTGGCTGCGACGCTCATACTTTCGGCCTGCGGGGGAAGTTCGTCCTCGAGCAACTCGCAACAGAACGGGGCGATGGCGGGGAACTGGCAGTTCTCCATGACGGCGCCTGATCCTAATTATCCTGCGATCGCGCAATATGCTTTGCAGGGCGGATTTCTGCAGCAGAACAATGGCAAGATCACGGGGCAGGTGGCGTACACGATTGCGTTCGATCAGGCTCCGAACGGCGTTCCTGTAGTTTGCGACAGCGGTTCGGCGGCCGTGAGTGGCACCGTGAGTGGACAGAGCGTGACGCTCACGGCGGTCGCTGCCACGCAGACATTTTCACTGACCGGTACGCTGGGCGCAAATGGATCGATTACGAACGGCACATTCACGACGCCGGGTGCAATGGTTGGAACCACAGTCTGCGGAGCCGCCACGGCACAAGGCGGCTCAGGCGCATGGAGCGCCGTCCTCGTGCCTGCGCTCACCGGAAACCTAGCCGGCAGCTTTCACAGCACCGGGCTGACATTAGGTAATCAGGATTTTCAAGTGACTGGAAGCCTGACGCAAGGCCAGAACATTGGCGCCAGCAGCGCCACGGTGACTGGTATGTTGAACTTCGTCATTCCATCAACCCTGCTTAGTGACCATCCCGTAAGCGACTACCCCTGTTTCCCCTCCGGCTTTGTGAACGTCAACGGCCAGATCAGCGGCAACACCGTGATCCTGCAATTGATCGGACTCGATGGATCGAGCGACGGGCAGATTGGCATTGCGGCGGGATTGGTCCCGAATTCGACGGGACTGACGCAAGTGACCTTCGATCCGGTGCAGACGAACGGCGCTTACATTTTGCATTCCTCGGGGCAAGGCTACCAGGTGAATACCAAGTCCTGTGCGCCGCCTTCCGGCAGTTCGATCGAAGAATTCGGCTACGTATGCCTGGCGCTGAACAGCACGACCGCATGCCAACAGCCGATTACTTTATCGCCGCCGACGATTTCATTTTCTCCGCAGTTGCTGGTGTGTACAGCGCAGAATTGCCCGCCGAACGGGTTGGGCTCTCCGACAACGCAAACCGTTACGCTTACCAATAACCAGCCGTCGGGATCCGCGCCTTTAACAAATTTAACGCTCAACTTCCTGGCTTCCACCACCAACCAGAGCGATTTCACGCTGCTGTCGAACTTCACGGAGTCAGACAACTGTTCGTCGTTTCTGAGTTCATCCACTCCGGGGCAAAGTTGCAGCATCGCGATTACGTTCGAGCCGCAGGAGGGATGCTCGTGGGGACCGGGAACGCAAAACGTTTCGGTTGCAGCATGTCCGCTCCCCCTGACTGCGACTTTAACCGTAGCTAGCCCGACAACCGCCGAAAACGACGGATCGTTTGCGGTCCCCGTTACCGGCACTGGCCTCAGCTATCTTCAGCCCTCGGTGAAAGAAATCGACTTTGGCCCCGAGGCCGTGGGGGAATCGAGCCTGCCTGAACTGCTCTCGTTTACCAATCAGAGCGCGTACCCGGTGCAGATTCTTGGGCCGCGAAGCCAGCCCTGCGTCTTCTCAAACACGCCGACCCCGCGACCGAATCCAGCGATCAATAACGGAGAGGTTGGAGGTCTTGAAGTGGTAGAGGTGAACAGCGGTGCCTACGTGAGTGGGCCGCCGCCGTCCATCCGGTATGTGTGCGATGCCGACGAGACCACCGGGCTGCCAGACTTTCAGTTGTCCTCGGACACCTGTACGGGAACGAATCTTCTTCCGCAGGATTCGTGCAGCGTGGAAATTACCTTTATCGCGCAGCCAACCTACCTGAAGTTTGGCAATGGTCTGGATTATTTTCTGGAATTGAACACGCAGCAATGCGGAACGAACGCCGGCGAAGCCACCTCGGGTTGCGAAATCGATAGCGGGCGGTTTCCGGTGGAGTTGAAGGCGAATGGACCGAGCCCATTGCGCATGTCGCCGGCTGCCGGATTGGACTTTGGCCTGGTGCCTTCGGGGAAATCGAGTGCGCCGCTCACGGTCACGCTTTTCAACGATCCAGCGGATCCGAATACGGCGACCATAAACTTTCTGGGCAAAGCGGCGGTCACCGGCAATTATTTGGAGACCGACGACTGTCCGTTTTCGTTTGCGCCCGGAGCCAGTTGCACCATGACCGTCACCTTCAAGCCCGGAGGATCCGGGTTCAATCAAGGCGCAATCAATCTTGTATACACACTCGGATCGAACGCCAACGGCAATCCGCAGATTATTTATTTGCGAGGCACGGGCCAGTAAGTATGGGCGCCTCAGTTTCAGTGAAAGATTAACGATACGGGTGAAGTTTCTCTGCCAGCCGGCACAGACATTTAAGGAAGCGACTGTTGAGCAGAACTCAGGAGGTTGGACAAGTGGCACCCAGACGATGGATTCTTCTTTCTCTGACGGCGATGCTCGCGATCGCTCTTGCCGGATGCAACAGCGGGAGCACGGCGAATGTGCAGAATCCGCCCGCGCCGCCGGCAGCCGGCCTGTCCATCGCTTTCCAGCCTGCGCCTCCCGGCGCAACGGTAATTAACGTATCCACGCCGGTTACGGCGGTTGTCACCAACGATGCGAGCAACGGCGGGTCGGGTTCCGGCGTTGATTGGACTTTGACCTGCCAGACTGGGACGGGTACCTGCGGTACGCTGAGCCTTCCTCATACCAACAGCGGCCAGGCGACTACTTATACGCCGCCCACTACTTTGTCTGGAAACGCTGAGGTGATCAACATCCAGGGCTTCGCGACCGCGGACAACACCAAGAACGTTCTGGCGTCGATCACCATCTCCGCTTATGCCAACAACTTTAGCGGGACCTACGTTCTGGCCGCCCAGGGTGTTGAAGGTGGAGTAACTTACCAGTACGCGGGAGTGGTGACGCTTGACGGCAACGGCAATATCACCGCCGGCGAGCAGACGGTGAACTTCAACGATCCCTCGACCGGCGCCAACATTTCGACCTCCGGCCCCATCGTTCCGGCGGGAAGCAGTTATTTCCTCGGGCCCGACGGGCGGGGAACGCTGACCATTAATCCGAGCAATCCAACTAAAGATACGGCGATTGTTTCGCAGACCTTTAGCGTCGTCTTCCTTTCCAGTTCGCATGCATTAATCACTGTGACGCCCACGTCTCAGCAGTCGGTCTCAGCCTCCGGCACCATGGATCTGCAGGGGAGCACCATCGCCCCACTCGCAGGCGGCTACGCATTTGTAGTGAACGGCACGGACTTTAGCTATGGTATGCCCATTGCACTGGGGGGGATTATCAATGTCGATAATCTAGCCAATAATCCCAATAACATTTCGGGAACGGGTAGTGTGGCAGACCAGAACCAGAGCGCAACTTACTCCACAGGTCTAGTGAACCAACCCAAGCCTTATGGGATCGTGACAGCGCCCGATCAATTCGGTGCGGTGAGCTTAACCCTGAATTTTGCAAACTTCACAACTCCTGTTATCACATTCACGGGTTACATCGTAGACTCAACCCATATACAGCTGATTGAGAGTGACAGTGGCGGCTTTGTTGCAGGACCCGCTATTGGCCAGGGTGGCCCGGCGGGTTCGGCGGGTTCCACAACGGGCACGTTCGTGAACTCCTCATTCTCAGGGCCGTATGTGTTTGGCCTAAGCGGAGTGGACGTTACGAGCCTCCAGCCCGATACCTTTACCTCGGCAGGCGTCTTCAGCGCCGATGGTACAGACGTTATAGCGAATGACTACATGGATGCGGTTTTTGCCGCATTGATCTCGCCAACGACCTCGTCGCCGGCTCAGCTAAGTGGGGCATACAAAGGATATTACGAGGTTTCCCCCAGCGGCCGCACCTTTTCCGAAATATACGGCTTCGCCAGCCCCAATGGTCCGTTCCAGCCCCACTTCATTTTCTATCTCACGGGGAATGGAAACCCGGCACTGGTTCTCGCGTCCGGGGATATCAACTTTAACTTTCCGTTTATTGCTACTGGAGTGGCTTATCCGCAAGCAAGCACGGTGGCCTTCAGCGGCAACTACGGCGTCAATTTCACGCAGCAGCAGAATGGTACGGAATACGATGCCACAGCCATCATGAGCGTGACGTCCCCGACGATGTCGGGAGTTGCCGATGTGGGCTCGAGCACGAATCAAGCTTATACCGGGACATTCAGTTCCCAGAGTTGCTCCAACCTTGCGGCGGGCTGCTTCTCCGGTTCGTTAACGAATGCAACCGGCCAGGCAGCATTCGTCGGTACGAATGCGACGAATCCAACCGCTCCGGTAGCAGTTACGGCTGATTTCTATCTGATCGACCAGATTCGCGGATTCTTTGTTGAGAACGACCTGGCGCAACAATCTCAGCCACAGGTGTCGTTGGGTTTCTTTGAGGCGCAAACTGCGCTGCAGGTGCCATCGGCGACACAAGCTACAGGGCGGGCGTCGAAGCGGCGCGCGCGCTAACGCAAGGCAGGTTTATACCACTGTGCCTAGCCGCATTTTCCTGTTCCATGGCATGGGCGGCTTTTGGAAGTGCAGTTTTCGGGTTCGGCCACATCTCCATCCGGACCAATGCAGGTTTGAGTGTGCAGGCACCAGAACAGGCCGTCGGTAGGCGCGGAGGTAGCCGAGTCAGCTTCGGCGAGAATAAACTGGCCTTTCCAGCGCAGCGCGCGGCATAGGTTGGGATGCGCGGCGTTGAAGCGATCAGATTCCCGAATCATACGGCACCGCCGGATGCGGCCTTCAAAATTGCGCGCGTCAATGCGACTCGTGCGAGTTGCACCTTGTAAGCATTTTGGCTCAGAGGCGAAGCTTGCGCCAGAGCTGTGTCGGCGGCTTTCTGCGCATTCTCCTTATTAATGGGTAATCCAACCATTGCCTGCTCGGCTTCCGGCGAGCGCCAGGGGATTGGGGCAACATAGCCGAGAACGATACAGGCGGAATCGACGTTTTCACCGCGCATCTGCAAAGCGGCGGCGGCCACGGCGAGCGGCCAGTCGAACGCTTCTTTCTGACGTACTTCGTAGTGCGCAGCCTTGAGATGCGAGGCCGACGGGATGAGAATTTCGGTGACGATTTCGTTGGGCCGAAGATCGTGCTCGCGTTCGCCTTCGGCACCCGGAATGACAAAAAATTTCTCCAGTGGAAGCTCACGTTTTGTTTTAGGCCCTTCCACCCGAATTTTCGCGCCGTAGGCAATCAGAATCGGAGCGATTGTCGAGGGGCTGACAAACTTGGCCGGACCCTGATTGGCGAGAATAGCGTGATAACGATTCTCGCCGCTTGCGACTAATTCTTTTCCGCCCTCTTCCTTTGGCAACAATCCAAAACCGTTGCGGAAGTACCAGCATCGTGGACGCTGGCACAAATTGCCGCCGAGCGTTGCGAGATTGCGGATCTGCGGACTGGCGGCTTCGAGAAGCGCCTCAGCCAGAGCGGGATAATTGTCTCTTACCGCGGGATCGTCAGCCAAATCCGCGAGGGTGGTGAGCGCACCGATGCGCAATCCCGCAGCGACCGATGAAACTCCTCGCAGGGCGTCAATATCTTTGATGTTGATGATCCGCCTGGGTGCGACGATGTCATCTTTCATCAGCGCCAGCAGATCGGTGCCGCCGGCCAGAATTTCGCTGTTGCCCCAGGTATTGCTCAGCAGGCTGGTGGCTTGGCTCTTGCGGCTCGGGCTGACATATTCAAAGGGCCGCATCGGTGGGCGGGGCTCCCTTCTGAGCGACTTGCGCGATGACCTTGCGAATTCCGTCATAGGTTCCGCAGCGGCAATAGTTGCCGCTTAGGCCGTGGCGAATCTGTTCGGGCGTCGGCTGAGGATGTTTTTCCAAAAACGCCGCACAAGCGACGACAAAGCCGGGCGTGCAAAAGCCGCACTGGGTAGCATCCTGATCGACAAAGGCCTGCTGCACGGGATGTAAGTTCCCCTGCTGCATCAGCGCTTCCACAGTCGCGATGGATTTTTGCTGTGCCTCGATCGCCAGCACGGAACAGGCATACACAGGCTTTCCGTCGAGTAATACCGTGCACGCGCCGCACTCGCCGCGATCGCAGACGCGCTTGGCGCCGGTGAGATCGAAGCTATCGCGAAGAGCATCGAGCAAAGTAACGCGCGGCTCAAGGCTTGCCTTGCAGCTCTTGCCGTTGATGGAAAATTCCATGGGAACTTTGCCGGGACCGTGCACCGCGACTTCGTCGCCCGCGGCCATCAGGATTTTCGGCCCGGCGATTAAAGGGACGGCGGCGGAGATGCTGGATATCTTGAGAAAGTCGCGGCGGGATACGCCGGAGGACTCTGAGTCTTCCTTCGAACCTTTCGGACTTTTGTCGTCATCACGCATTGGCAAATCCGACGGGATGTTCCTCCGGAGCTAGCTTTCGCAGCCGTTGTTTGCCAGTATAAAGGACACCGCTTGGCGCCTTCAGAAATATTGCCGCACTTGCGCTGTTAAATCTCCTCGGCATGGGACAATTGGATTGTCATTTACCTGTCACGATAAAGACAAGGAGGCCTACTCGGCCCAATGCGCCACGCTCCGTTGCACTCGTCTGTCCGCTCCCTACGAAACGTTCTTGGATTTGCTTCTACGCTGATTTTTGTTCTCAACTGCACCTTGTTGCTGCATGCGCAATCGTTGCCCAAGGCGCCGGGTGCGGAGGTGTTTTCGCTGACTCCGGAATCCGGTTCATTCACCGAGCCTGGCATAGCCGTTAATCCGAACAATCCGCAGCAAGTGTTGGCCGTTTTTCAGGATAACGTTCACGCTTCGTACTCCGCCGACGCAGGCCGCAGTTGGAAGGCGGCGGAGGGTGTTGCTCCCGCCAATTACAAAGTTTCAGGCGATGTGTCGGCTGCGTTCGACAATCGCGGGCACGCTTTTGTGTGTTACATCGCATTCGACAAGTTGGGCACATTCAACTACTGGGCGCACAATGCGTCGCGCAATGGCGTGTTTGTGCGGCGTTCGCTCGATGGCGGAAAAACCTGGGAGGCAAATCACTTTCCAGTTGCCGAGCAAAAGACCGAGCCGGGGATTCCGTTCGAAGATAAGCCTTTCATTGTTGCGGATACGAGCCACAGCCGCTACGCGGGAAATCTGTACGTAGGTTGGACGCGATGGAGAATCGCCGACTCGCAGATGGTTTTATCGCGCTCAACCGACGATGGACAAACCTGGTCTCCGGCCATCGAGATCGACCGCGAGCCTGGATTGCCGCGCGATGACAACGGCGCGGCGGAAGGATTCTCCGGCGTAGTTGGCCCGGATGGACGGGTATACGCGATCTGGAGCCAGGGAGACGATATTTTTCTCACTACGTCGGGTGACGGCGGCAAAACATTTTCCCGCGCTCGCCCGGTGATTCATACCGCTCCGATCATGTTTGCCGTGGATACGCTCGAGCGGGCCAACGGCTTTCCGCAGATTGCAATCGATCCTCGTAGCCAGAAACTGTTTGTGACCTGGAGCGATTACCGGAACGGAGACCTCGATATTTTCTGTTCGACCTCGACCGACCACGGTAAAAAATGGAGTGCGCCGGCGCGTATAAATAACGATCCCGTTCACGACGGCGCAGACCAGTTCTTTCAATGGCTGGCGGTCGATCCCGTGGATGGCAGCGCGAACGTCATTTTTTATGACCGGCGCTCCGATCCCAAGAATCGAATGCAGACCGTGACCATGGCGCGATCCACCGACGGCGGCCAGAGCTTTCAAAATTACGCGTGGACGACCAACGAGTTTGAGGCTGGCGGAGTTTTCTTTGGCGATTACTCGGGGATTGCGGCATTCGACGGCCGCGTATATGGAATTTGGACAGAAAAGCCGGTGCCGGCTCCAGACGTAGCGAAGAAGAGCGAAGGTAAGACGGAAGAGAAACCTGAAAAGAATACTGAAAACAACTCCGAAAACAAATCTGAAGATAAAGCTGAAAGCAAAGACAAGGCTGAAAGCAAGCCCGGCGAGGCCGAGCCCAAGCGGCTGGGGACCGTCGTCAAAGTCGGGGTTGCCGATTTTAAAAACGAGAAAGGTGAATCGCCGCGATAAAAGTTGTGGCGCCAAACTCGTTCAAGATCTGTCGGCTGTAATGCGATCAGCGAATCCGCTACTTCACGTACTTCGGTCCGCTGGGCGAATCCCACGGATCGTAGTGCAGAGCAAACTGTACTCGATCAGAAATCGTCGGATGGCTGTAGGACCAGAACACGAACAGCCGGTTCGGCGACGGATAGTCATAACTTTTTTCTCCCAGCTTTTGGAAGGCGGATGCGGCAACTTCGCCGTTATTGGGGAACAGGCCGTGCGTCACCTCTAGTCCGTAGAGATCGGCTTGATGCTCCTGGTAACGGCTGAACGCATTACCCACCGGTTCCGCAACCAGAGTCAGCAACGAAAGCGCCAGCATAAGCACGGGCAGCGCTGCCAGGTCGCCAACGCCTCGAATCCGCCAGGCTTCGCCCCAGCGGGCAAGCATGGCCATCACCAGCTTTCGTCCCACCCAGAAGCCGACAAAGGACAATCCCGCAAAAAATGCCAGGCCCTTGTAGATGTGATCCAGAACGTAGTGGCCCATCTCATGGCCGAAGACGAATAGAGTTTCGGGCACGGTCATGTCGCGCGCAGTATTGTCCCAAACAACCACGCGCTTGGTCGCTCCGATTCCGGTGACGTAAGCGTTGTAGGTTGTGACCTTTTCGCTGGCCTTCATCTCGAACATGCCGTCGCGCGGAATGTCGAGACCTCCGCGGTGCGTGACTTTTTCGATTGCGCTGACGAGCTGTGGCTGGGTTTGCTCCAGAGGTTCGAAGGTATTGAAGATGGGATCGAGAATTACCGGCGCGACAAAGATCAGCAGAACGACGAAGGGAAGCGTCGCCATCCAGAAGTAGAACCACCAGCGCTGCGGGCTTTTGCGAATGATGTAGAAAAGGATGAAGACCGCAAACACCGTGACAACCAGCGAAACGCTCTGCCCCTTACCCCAGTCGCCCAGCCATGAGCCCCAGCCTTGAACAGAAAGTCCGTAGGCGCGGGAAATGTGATGTTCGTAGATGTCGATGGGGAGGGAAATAACGGCGATAGAAAGAGTCAGCAGCGGAGCAAAGATGAGCGCCTGCACAAAGGTGTTTTTGGTTGCCCGCTCGGCGAGGTCACGGAATACCGGAGCTATGCGCAATCTAAGGATGACCCAGAGAACGATAATCCCGAAGACCATGCCGAAGAGGTAGAGCACGGTAGTGGTCTTGTAGAGGGCTTCGGCTTTGGCGAGCTTATCGGGAGGCAGGCGGTACTCGGTCACGTTGAGTTGCTGAGGCGCCGCTTCAGCTTGCGTTGCCCGAGGAGCGGACGTGGCAGGCGTGGTTTGTGCGAATGCGGATGACAGCGACAGGGCCACGATGGCGTACAGAAACAAAATAGATGCGGCGGCTTTCAATGGAACTCCCCAGGTGATGCGCTTCCGATCATAGTGCGAGCGGAGCCTTAATCCAAATGCGACGACGGCAGCGCTTGAAACCGTGACTGGCGCTATAATTGCGCGACCAATGGCTCTTACCTCCGGCACCAAACTAGGCCCTTACGAAATCCAATCGCAATTGGGCGCAGGCGGCATGGGAGAAGTTTACCGTGCGCGCGACACTCGCCTTGACCGCACAGTTGCGGTGAAGGTGCTTGCCGCCCATCTTTCATCGTCTGCGGAACTCAAGCAGCGCATGGAACGCGAAGGAAGAGCGATCTCATCGCTGAACCATCCCCATATCTGCCAGCTCTATGACATCGGTTCGCAGAACGGCACCGATTATCTGGTGATGGAGTTTTTAGAAGGCGAGACTCTGGCGGAACGCCTGCGCAAAGGCCCGCTGCCGCTGCCGGAGATTTTGAAAATTGGAATTGCCGTTGCCGAGGCGCTGGCCGTGGCGCACCGCAGCGGCATAGTGCATCGCGATCTGAAGCCGGGAAACATCATGCTGACGCAAGCGGGCGCCAAGCTGATGGATTTCGGCTTGGCGAAGCCGCTGGGATCACCCGCCTCTTCTGGCGGCTCTGGATCGGGGACGGCGCCACCTTCCTTTACCGCAATGGCCACGTTAAGCGGGCCGAGTCCATTAACGCCGTTGACCACCGCGGGAAGCGTGATTGGCACGATTCAGTACATGTCGCCGGAGCAGATTGAAGGAAAAGAAGCGGACGCTCGCTCCGATATTTTTGCCTTTGGCGCGGTGTTGTATGAGATGGTCGCGGGGAAGCGGCCGTTCTCAGGCAAGAGCCAAATCTCGCTGGCCTCTTCGATTCTGGAGAGTGATCCTGAATCTGTGACCAAGCTCAAGCCGCAAACGCCGGCGGCTTTCGAGCACGTCATCACGACGTGCCTACAGAAAGCCCCAGACGATCGATACTTGGCGGCGCACGATATAAGGCTTGAACTCCAGTTCATTGCGGGCGACAAGTCTTCTTCAGTCGCGGTCGCTGAGGCCGTGGCAGCGCGCGCTCCGGTTTCGAACAAACGCGAGCGCATTGGCTGGGCCGCTGCTTTGCTAGCCGCAATAATTCTGACTGCGGCTGCCGTGTTCTTCTATCGCCCGGCTCAATCTGCGCGCTCCATCCGTGCCGTCATTGATCCGCCGGAGAAGACCACATTCAACCTGACTGGCGATTCCGCAGGCCCGCCCGTGCTTTCGCCCGATGGCACCTACCTCGCCTTCGCCACCACCGGCAATGACGGCAAGACCGCGCTCTGGGTCCGACTCACCAATGCGGTGGAAGCTCGCGAACTGCCGGGCACCGACAGCGCGACTTTTCCCTTCTGGTCGCCTGACAGCCGTTCCCTGGGATTTTTTGCCGACGGGAAGCTCAAGACAGTGGACCTCGAAGGCGGCTCAACCCAGATAGTTTGTGACGCACCGCTCGGCCGCGGCGGCGCCTGGGGATTGGGCGGAGTGATCCTGTTCTCTCCCGCTCCCACAGCGCCTCTTATGCGGGTGAGCGCCAGCGGGGGAACTCCAGCTGCAATTACCAAGCTCGACCCCGCTCTTCACACCTCGCATCGCTGGCCATTTTTTCTTCCCGACGGTAAGCATTTCTTCTATATCGCGCTTCACCATGATGCTGCGAAGTCGGCGAACAACATGCTCTACTACGCATCGGTCGACGGCCGGGAAAATCGCGCGCTGTTCCGCTCTCAAACCAATGCGGTTTACGCCGCCGGGTTTATTTTATTCGGGCGTGGCGACCAATTAATGACACAGCCTTTCGACCCCGCCTCCGGAACGCTGAGTGGCGAACCCCAGAATGTGGCTAAGGGTGTGATGAACGACGCCAGCACCTGGCATATGGACGCCTCAGCTTCCAATGATGGTCTGCTCGTTTTCGGCAGCGGCGCATCCGGTGACCTGGAGTTGGTTTGGATGGACCGCGGCGGCAAAATCAGCACCATTGCGAACAAGCTCCCGGACTTGCAGAGCGCGGTTCTTTCTCCGCAGGGGGACCGCGTCGCTCTTCAGATGAACGCCGGCCAGACCGATATCTGGGTGCTCGATCTGACCCGTGGAGTGCGCACCCGAGTCACCTTTGGCCCGGTTGGGAATGTTTCCCCCATCTGGTCGCCCGACGGCAAATGGATCGCGTATTCCTCCGCTCAAAGCGGCCACTTTGCCATCTGCCGCAAGCCTTCGGACGGCAGCGGCGCGGAAGAATGTTTACTCAATGTTGAGCAACAGCCTGGCCTCCACGATTGGTCGCGCGACGGGAAGTATCTGCTGTATTCGCTGCCGCTTTCGGGTGGCCCCTTACGTCAGATGTTGGCCTTGCCGCTGCAAGGAGAACACAAGCCGTCGCTGATCGTAGAGCGAGGTACGGCTGGAAAACTTTCTCCAGACGGCCGTTGGCTCGCCTATCATTCGTCCGAATCAGGCAGGTCGGAAGTTTACGTGATGCCCTTTGGCGGCGGGCAGGGCAAATGGCAGGTTTCGGCGAACGGAGGGCAACGCCCACAGTGGAGCAAGGATGGCAAAGAACTTTACTACATGGATCTAACTTACAGTCTCTTCGCGGTCCCGGTTACCGGTGGCGGCGGCGCACTACAGTTCGGGGCTGCTGAGAGGCTCGTCGCCAACTGGTCCGCTCCGCAGGTTTTCTACGACGTCGCGCCCGACGGCAAGAAATTTCTTCTCGACCGGGTCGAGCAACAGGTGAGCCAATCGGTCACCGTGGTTACGAACTTTGCGGCGGGGTTGAAGAAGTGAACGGCAGGCTTTCGGCTATCAGCTATGAGCTGTCAGCCAGAGAAAATTAGGTTCCTGCCGATAGCTGAGAGCGGAAAGCTGCGGGTATACCATGAACCTTTCGCTTCGGATTGCAGTTGCTCTGTTGCTGCTCACATCTTTTATGTCCGCACGAGATCGATCCAGCGCACGCTCCATGGTAATCACACGCTACGGCATTGTGGCCACAAGCCACGTGCAGGCGTCAGTTGCTGGGGCGCAGATTTTAGAGCGCGGCGGCTCGGCAATCGACGCGGCCATTGCTGCGAATGCCGTGCTCGGCGTAACCGAGCCCATGATGAATGGCATGGGAGGTGACTTATTCGCGATTTACTGGGAGGCAAAAACCGGCAAGCTCTACGGCCTGAATGCCAGCGGCTGGGCGCCGCGCGGATTGACGATTGCGCATATCAAAGCCCAGGACGCAACCGCTATGCCGTTGGAGGGAATTGATTCCGTCACCGTGCCGGGCGCGGTCGCTGGCTGGTATGCACTGCATCAGCGCTTTGGCCGCACGCCATGGAAGGATCTGTTTCAACCTGCGATTTTCTATGCCGATGAGGGCTATCCAGTTCCGGAAATTATCGCGTCGTACTGGAAGGACGCGGCAGAAACTGTGAGCAGCGACCCGGAAGCCCGGCGAGTTTATTTGCCCGGCGGAAAGTCTCCGGAAGTAGGACAGGTTTTTCAGAACCATGATCTGGCGAAAGCTTTGCGCTTAGTTGCGCAGAGCCCGGATGATTTTTACAAAGGCGAGATTGCCCGCGCGATTGTGAGCACGTCGCAGAATCTTGGCGGGACTATGGCTGCCGACGACCTGGCGGAATTTTCGCCGGAGTGGATCGAGCCGATTTCAACTACATATCGAGGCTGGACAGTGTACGAACTACCTCCGAATGGCCAGGGCATGGCCGCGCTGGAGATGCTGAACATTATGGAGACGTCGCCGGCCTCGCCCGATGGGCCGCTCAGCGTGGTGGAGCTACACAAAAAGATCGAAGCGATGAAGCTGGCTTACGCTGATCTTGGGAAATTCAATGCCGACCCGCGGTTCGCGAAAATTCCTGTGAAGGGGATGTTGTCGAAGGAATATGCGCGGAAACGCGCGACGGGAATCGATCCGGTCAAAGCCAATTGCGATGTTGCGCCAGGCGCTCCGCCGTTCAGCGACACGACATATCTTTCAGTGGTCGACCGCGAAGGAAATATTGTTTCGTTGATTCAGAGTAACTACGAAGCTTTTGGCTCTGGAATCGTAGTGCGCGGCATGGGATTCGCTCTGCAGGATCGCGGAGCATTATTTTCGCTCGACCCCGTGTCTCCGAATGCGCTCGCTCCGCGCAAGCGGCCGTTTCATACGATTATCCCTGCGTTCATGGAGCGCGGCGACCAGCACATTGGTTTCGGAATTATGGGCGGTGCGAATCAACCGCTGGCGCATGCGCAATTCGTCTCCAATATCGCAGACTACGGAATGAATATTCAGGAGGCGATGGAGACGGCGCGCTTCACAGTGAGCCCGCAACGGGGATGCAACATTGTGATCGAATCGCGTGTGTCGCCGGAAGTGCGGCAGAAGCTTTCCGCGATGGGGCATCAACTCGACGTCCGCCGCGAATACACGACAGCGATGGGCCGCGGGCAAGCGGTTCTGCACGACTCGAAAGCCAAAGTGAATTATGGAGCGTCCGATGCGCGAGCCGACGGCGCTGCCGTTCCCGAGCCTCCTCCTAAGAAGTGAGCTTCACGCCCGCAGCATATTCCTCGCAATAAACAACACATTTGCCGGCCGCTCGCCCAATCGCCTCATGAAATAGGGATACCATTCCGTGCCGAACGGAATGTAAATGCGAAGGCGCCAGCCTTTTCGTACCAGGCTTTGCTGCAAATCGCGGCGGATGCCGTATAGCATCTGAAACTCGAACGTGTCAGGTGAAAGTTTCTCGCGCGTGGCGAATTCCTCAGCTTGATGAATAATGCTCTCGTCGTGAGTGGCCAGCCCGTGATAGATGCCGCTCTTCATCAAAATCTTCATCAGCTTGACATAGTTGGCATCGACGTCAGATTTGGCGGCGAAAGCAATCTCCGCAGGCTCTTTGTACGCGCCTTTGCAAAGGCGAATCCGAATGCCTTCGGCCAGGAGCTTTTCGATGTCGCTCTCCGAGCGCTTCAGGTACGCCTGAATCACGGTGCCGACAGATTTTGCGTTCCCCGGCATGCGATGAAGTTCGTGAACGAAGTCGAGCGTGCGCTGCGTGTAGGGCGAACCTTCCATATCCACTCGGACAAAGCCCGGTGGGTTCATAGACGCGGCTTTTGCCACGAGGCCGCTGACGATGTCGCGAGCCAGCTTCTCGTCGACATCCAAACCCATGTGAGTGAGCTTGAGGCTGATGTTGGCGTTGAGCTCGTTGGCAACGATGGCGTCGAGAATCTGATGATAGAGCTGGGCGCTGTGACGGGCCTCGTCGGGATTCGTGACATTCTCGCCGAGGTTGTCGATGGTGACGCTTGCTCCGGAGCGGTTGACGGCCTGCGTAGCGCGGACTGCATCAGAGATTTCAGTTCCAGCGACAAAGCGGCCGGATACGCGGCGGCCTAGCGAGGAGCGCTCGGCAAAACTTCGCAAGGATGGATTTTCCGACAGACGCACGAAAAACGTTCTTAACATTCCGCACCTGGAAAATAAACAGCTGACACTGATGGACGGACAAAGAGGAGGAGCACAGAAAGTTGTATCACAACGAGGCCGCGCGGCGCAGGGAGGGCGTCAAACGGGATAGCGGCGCGGTTCGGGCGATCATCGTGTTTTAGGTCACGAGCACTTCAAAAAGCTCTTAACCGCAAAGGGGGCAAAGGAATCGCAAAGGGCGCGAAGAGAGCGAATGCATCGTTTACCACGTGTAATGCGCGGTGTAGGTAATGGTTTTTTCCTCGTCGGGAGCAATGGTCACCGGGAACTCAATGGTGTGGCTGTCGTTTTTCTTAAACTCCGCGGAACTCGAAGCGATATCCCAGTTCGGCCCACGATAAAGATGTTCGACCACGCGAACGTCTACCGCTTCCTTCTTATGGTTTCGCAGTTTAATCTCGAAGGACTCGGTTGCCGCGCGCTTTTCGACGGTGTAGTCGATGCGGCGCCGCTCTCCAGTAAGATCGAAGGCATTGCCGGTGTAGAGGCGAATGGTCTCGTCGCGGGGCGTGTGATCGATGAGATTTTCGCCGGTGAACTCGACCTGGCCATCGTCATTTCGGCGGTAGAAGCGCACGCGGCCTTTGGGCAGCGGCATGCCTAGATGATTCGAATCCGAATTACGGAACTCACGCATCACCCAAATCTTGGGATTCGATTCGGTGCCGTAGGCGTGGTCGTTGCGAATATTCTCCCAAGCCCATCCGTTGTAGCGGTTCGGATCGAGCTTGGCCCCATCGTAAATGTAAACCTGTTTGGAAGTTACTCCGGCCGCGTGAATGAATTCGATCTGCTTGGTTTCGCGATCGCGCAGTGTGGTCGTGCGTTCGAGAGTATAGAGATGATACTCGTCGAAAGCCTTCTCGGTGACCGGCGGCCCGAATGTCGGGGCTGCCGCTTCCGCTGCAGCCACCCGGTCGTACATCCGCGCGTTAACTCCGGGCTGCATCTTGTTAACATCCCCGGCCATGAGCTTGATGCGCGCATTTTGGAAAGTCTTGCCGGTCTGGTTATCCATGGTTACCCAGCCCACGATGTCGACGACATCTCCCTTCTCTGGTGCAACGATGTTGTAATCGGCTTGCCAGGTCATGCCGCCGGTAACATAGGAGAACTCGGCCGGAAATTTACCGGCTTTGTCGGTGGCAAGCAGCCACTCCAGGCGCGGCTTGAGGATGGTGTCATCCGTGAGCGCGGGAAAGACAGGTGTACCTGGCAGGCTGAAACGAAGCTGGCCGTTTACTTCAATGATCGGCTGTTCGGACGCGGCCGACATCTGGGACTGGTAGTACTGCTGGCCATAAAGACTCGCAGACCCGCTATGGGGAATGTATCCGCTGCGAATCACTTTGCCCTTGATGGTTTGAGTTCCCTGAGGCGTGTTCACTTCAAAGTCAATAGTTTTGCCTTCGTACAGCGACAGCAATAATGCTTCCGAGACGGGATCTGCGCGATAGTTTTGCTCGAGCACCTGCACGGCGTGCTTGCCCGTCGGATCGCGAAGAATCACGGAGTCAGGCTCGAGGTGCATGGTTATGTCGTTGATGTTGATCTGGTTCTCGCCTGCTTTCAGATCAAGAGGCAGTTGCTCGCGCACCACAGCAAAATTCTGGTTGTAAATAGTAAGCGAGGGCTGAGGGGATTGCTGCCCGGAAAAAGTTCCACAAAGAACAAGCCAGCAGACGAAGCGAGCGTTCATAAAGCCACACCTCCACGAAAGAGCTGGGCACGATGACTTTTGCGTTAGGGACCAGGACGGATCTCAGGTCCCCGGCGCTTAGTCAGACTGTATCGGCTATTGAACGCGGGCGGAAGTGATTCTTGCGTTGCCGGGCAAGAGAGAACTTAACCTTAGGGATGGAATTTCAGTTCCACCATCTCGTGGCTTTCGTGAGATTCAGCTTCCCACTTCCATTGCCGCAGCGCATCCTCGGCGGATTGCACCAGCACGGGATGTCCGCCCTTCACCTCGAAGGACTTTACCTTGCCACTGGGTTCGACCAGAACATCAAGGCGGACCAAGCCCTGAATCCGCATGGTGCGGGCGAGGCTGGGGTATTGCGGCATGACCTGTGTGACAACTTTGCGGGCTGATGCGGTCGATTCCTGTGCCAGCGAACGGTTGGGAGCGAATGCTGAAAGTGCCAGCAGAACGAAGAGGGAGAGTGCGATCGCTTTCATAAGGGCCGGTAAATACCGACCCAGAATAAGGGAAATCCAATCCGCGGCGAAACTTACTTCAGTAACATCGTTCGCGATCGCTATCACTTCTGAAAAGAGCGAGTGCAATCGCAGAATGACAGAATCTCAAGCGCCGTGGTCTTCCAGGAACTTCTCCACTTCGATGGCCGCCATGCAGCCGGTGCCGGCAGCCGTAATGGCCTGACGATAGCGGCGATCCTGCACATCGCCGCAAGCGTATACGCCATGCACTTTCGTTAGTACATGATTGTGGGTTTTGATGTAGCCATCGGCGTCGGTATCGAGTTGGCCGGCGAACATCTTCGCGTTGGGATCGTGTCCGATCCCGAGGAAGAGCGCGCTGGTAGGAAAGTCATAGACCTCGCCGGTCTTTAGATTCTTTAGCTTCAGACCGGTCACTTCCTGCTTGGTATGGTCGAAAACATCCTCGACGACAGTGTTGGTGAGGAAATGAATTTTCTCGTTCTTCTGCGCGCGTTCCAACATGATCTTCGACGCGCGAAAGCTGTCGCGGCGGTGAATCAATGTGACCTTGGTGGCGAAGCGGGTGAGGAAGATCGCTTCCTCCATGGCGGAGTCGCCGCCGCCGATCACGACGATTTCTTTTCCGGAGAAGAAGAAGCCATCGCACGTGGCGCAAGAGGAAACTCCGTGGCCAATCAGCTTTTGCTCATTGGGTATGCCCAACCATCGCGCCGAAGCGCCGCTCGCAATGATGAGGGTCTCAGTATGCACTTGATGCTTGCCCAGATGAAGGAGGAATGGCCGTTGGCTGAGATCGACGCTGGTGAGGTGTGCCATGCGGTATTCGGCGCCGAAGCGCTCGGCTTGCTTGCGCATGTTCTCAACCAGTTGCGGACCCATGATTCCCTCGGGGAATCCGGGGAAGTTCTCGACCAGGGTGGTGAGCGCAAGCTGGCCGCCCGGTTCGTGCCCCTCAACTACTAGCGGCTTGAGGTTGGCGCGCGCGGTATAAAGCGCGGCGGTGTGTCCGGAGCAGCCGGAACCGATGATCACGACTTTGCGGTTTTCGCTCATGAGGTTCTTATCTGTCAGCAGTTAGATTGCCGAGTTCTGATTTCGATGCAGGCGTCATTTTAGCGCTGGGAAAATCTTTACCACAGAGGGCACTGAGGAACACGGAGGAAACTCTAATCATTTTTTTCTTTTGCCGCTTTCGTCGTTTTCGGTTTTGCGGCTGCCTTTGGCCCCGCGCCCGGAATCTGCGCCAGTTCGGCTGGAACCGTGCTCTTTGCGCCCAGCAACCTGCGGTAGTTGGCCAGCACTTCTGAAGCGCTATGAAAGAGCGGTTCGTATGTGCTCTGGTCCGGTGCAGGACCGTTTTCGGATGCAGAGCAGCGAGCCAGAGCGACGGAAGATTTTCCGAAACGCTCAAGCCGGATGCGATTCACGGGAGTATTGGCCGCGACCATGTTTTCGGCGCTGCCGATCGCCGATGCGCTGTCTTCCATTGAGACCTGGATCAGATCTTTTGGATCGCGCACGTGCAGCACCAGGGTTTCGATCATGTTTTCGGTGTCATTACTGAAGGAATACTGCACGCTGGAAAACAAGGCCTGCACGGCGAACTCGCGGCGGATGCGGACATAAGTGGCCACCGAAGGCGTGTCAGATACCTGCGTGCCGCTGCCGGGCTTCAAAAAGTTCGGCGCCTCGGCCAAAGTCGAACGGCCGTGCGAAATTTCAAAATCGTCGCTGAACAGCGGCTGCTTCGGGATGTGAGCCAGCGCAGAAGCAATTTCTTTTTGTTCTTCCGCCGAAGGCGCGCACACGTTCAATATGTTGACCTTTACCTGCGGCTGGTTCGCGGTTTCGGGAGTTGGTTGAGCGCCTTGTTGAGCGACCGCAGACATTGTTGTCAGGAGTCCGGCCATGAGAAAAGTGAGTTTAACGGGCACGGCAGAATTCTAAATGATGAGAGCGAAAAACCTTAAACCCGCCACAGAGCAAGGGACCGCGCAAAAGGTTTCTTCCCAGGCGCGAAGGCGGTTAGAATTCACGCATGGCGAATCTTACATTGGTTTATGGCATGCGGCTGCTGCCTTCTGAAGATGTGGCCGAAGTGGGCTCGGCTCCGGTAAAGCTCACGAATGGACACGAGGCCCACGTCAGCATGCATGTGCTCGAGGGCAGCAAAGAAGAAATCGAGAAACAACTGCGCACCAGTCTGGAAGCGTTCTTCGATCTGTATCCGGAAATTTAGCGGATTGGTTCTCGCGGCTGTCGGGAGCGAGGCGGGACTTCGGCAGCTTTGCGATCAGCCTGAGCAGCGAATTATGAAGCAGCTTTACTGGAAATATCGCGAAAGAATGATGGCAGCAGGTTTATGGCCGCAAGGCTGGGTCGCGCGCGGAGCCTGCTATTCGCTGGGTCTGGCTATAGTTTTGTTCGCTGTGGAAGTTGTGCTTCAAATGCTTTCTCCGAAGTGGGGAGACAGTCTTGCAGGCTGGGTTAAGTTTCTTCTTTTCGATGCGGCGCTGTTATTTTCCATCGCCGCTTTCCGGTCCCTTCGGCGGAAAGTTCTCTGGCGCTTGCGCAACCGGCTTATCGTTACTTACGTATTCATCGGCGTGATTCCCGCGGTGTTGCTGGTTGTAATGGCTTTGATTTCGATTTACCTCTTTGCCGGCCAGTTTGCCAGCTTCGTAGTCACTTCTGAGATCAATTCACAGCTGCGCAGCATGCAGGCAGTAAACGCGGCAGTAAGCAACGAACTCGCGGCGCGTCTGGAGAAGGGCGGACCGCTAACCGTTGAGTCATTAGCTGGATTGAAAAAACGCGATCGAGCCTGGGGCAGGCGTCATATGGCGGCCTGGCGCGACGGTCATGCAATTCCCTTGGAGAGCGCCGAGAGCACCGCCATCGCGATGCCCGAATTTATCCAGAAAGAAACTGGTTCCGATCCTGGCGACATTCGCGAAGGGAAGTCGTTCAAAGGGATCGTACGGGAGAATGGCGAACTTTACTTGCGCGTGGCTTGGATGTTCAATGTGGGCACGGACAAGCTGATCGTAGTTACGAGTGAGCCGCTCGACAAAAATCTTGTGGGTAAGATTGCCGATAATCTGGGCGAGATTACGTTGTATGCGGCAGGATTCCCGGTTGAGCACAAGCAAGCGAAATCCGCACAAGAGCAAGCTCAACGGCGAGCAACATCGGTGGTCCGTTCCTCGGCGAAGCCTCAGTCCGACAAGAACGGGATTGTCATTCGAGAAAACAATGCGGGTGGCGTGCAGGGTGACGAGCAGATTTTGCATCCTACGTTCTCGGTGGGTTCTGTGAGCGCTCCCACCGATATGGTGGATCGCGAGATCACATTCGGAACTCCATTGCCCGTGGTGGATTGGAAATCCGGAGAGAACGCGACGGCGGGCGCTCTGGTAAAGGTTCGAACGCGGCCTTCCATCCTTTATACGCATTTGTTCGCGGCGCTGGGGGACATTGCAACTGGGGTTGAATACATCCTGCTGGCGATTCTGATTTTCTTCGCGGTGATCGAGATCGTAGCTCTGATTATTGGCACGCGCATGACCCAGACGGTAACCGGAGCTGTGGCACAGCTCTACGATGCGACGCGGAATGTCGATCGCGGAGATTTCAGCCATCGCATTCCGGTGAAGTCGGCGGACCAGTTGGCGCAGCTTTCGTTGTCGTTCAACTCGATGACGGAGTCGATCGAGAAGCTGATTCTGGAGCAGAAAGAAAAGCAGCGGCTGGAAGGCGAACTCGCGATTGCGCAGGAAGTGCAGGCGCAACTTTTTCCGCGGCAGGTTTCGGAGTTGGAGTCGCTCGAGGTGCATGGCTTCTGCCGTCCCGCGCGCACGGTGAGCGGAGACTATTACGATTTTCTGACGGCGAGTTCGCACAAGCTGATTTTGGCCGTGGGCGATATCAGCGGGAAGGGAATTTCGGCGGCGCTGTTGATGGCGACCATTCATTCTGCGGTGCGAGCGTACAGTGTAGAAAGTTTGCCGCAGATGCGCGAGCCGGTGGCCGTGGGCGCGGTTGCAGGCGCGGGCAGAATGATGGCGGCGTGGCCGGAAGGGATTGAGATTTCTCCGGGGGCGCTGCTGGGGCTGCTGAATCATCAACTGTATGAGAGCACTCCTCCGGAAAAATATGCCACGCTGTTTCTCGGAATCTATGATGGGCGATCGCATCGGCTGACCTACAGCAATGGCGGACATCTTCCTCCGATTCTGATTGGCCGCGATGGCGCGGTGCGGCGGCTGGAAGCTGGCGGAACCGTGGTCGGGCTGTTCGACAACATGACCTACGACGAAGGCTGCGTGCAGATGCATCCTGGCGAAATTTTCTTGGCCTACAGCGACGGCGTCACCGAGCCGGAGAACGAGTTCGGTGAGTTCGGCGAAGACCGGTTGATCGATCTGGTAAGCACGAACCGCACGCTGCCGCTGGTGCAGATCAGCCAAACGGTGACGGCGGCAGTGGATGACTGGATCGGCGACAATGAACAGCCGGATGACATTACGCTGGTGCTGGCAAGAGCGCGGTAGCCGCTAAAACCCACTTCTCGCAAATGCAGCGAGAAGTGGGGCACCCACATTTGATTAACGATAGATTTTTTGTTTCTTCCATCTGCCTTGTTTGAAGAGGATTACGCTGGCGATGGAGGCGAAGACTCCGTTGGATTTGAGATGCTGCGGTCTGAGGTCAAAGTCAAAAGCTTTTGACCGCGAAAGTGCGCTAAGGGTTCGCGAAGGGCGCTTTTACTTTGCGGCGGGCGGGGCGTTATTTGCGTTCGACTTGGGTCAGGCGCTGAGTGACGGCGAGGTTTTTGAGCAGGCCTCCGATGACTAGCGGGCCGATGCGCGTCATGACGATGCCACGGCTGTCGGCGCGGGGATCGTCGTTGGTTTCGCTGGCGGTCTCCCATTTGTGGCTGTGGGTTTCGTAGGCGAAGGTGAATTCGGAAACTTCGGTGGGTTGGCCGTCGTAGGAGGTGCCTTTGTAATCGTGAGGAGTGGTGGTGCCGCCGGTGAAGAAAATTCTGTGGTCGCGGCCGCCGCTGCCGCCGGCGATGCCGAAGCGCGCGGGGCCGGGATGGGCGGGCAGCCTGCTCCATTCGATTTTGGAGGGATCTTTTTTATCGATTTTTCCCAGCCAGCATTCGTCGGAGGGAAGGTAGCGCGGGCCGCCGGTTGGGCCGGCTTTTGCGCCATCGATCACTACGATTTCGTTGTCATCGAGGCCTCCCGCCTGGCCAAAGACTGGAGTGCCTGGAAATGGCGTGGCCTGGGCCCAGGAATTTTTTTGGATGTCGTAGACCTGAACGATGTTGGTGGGGCCGTTGGGAGAACGTCCGCCGACGAGATACACGAAGCGATCGTGTGCGACGCCGACGACCGCGCTGTCTACGGGGGTGGGAATATCTTGCGCGCGGGACCAGCGATGGGCGGCGGGTTCGTAAACGTTGACGTCGGGGACGACAATTGATTCGCCCTGACTATCGAGCACGTAGCCGCCCATTAGAATGACGAAACCTTTTATTCCGGCGGCGGATGCGCCGAGGCGGCCGGCGGCGCCGGGGACGGTCTTGCCTTCGCGCCACTTGGGATGGGCGAGATCGAGCACGTAGATGCGGTTGGTAACGTCGTCCCAGGTTTTGCGCGGGCCCATGCCCATCAAAGAGTAGATCTCCAAGCCGTCGCGCACTACGGCGACCGCGTTACTTGTAACCGCGACCGGCATGGGAGGAATTTTTTTGGGCTCGTCCGCAGCGGGAGAAGCTGCGGCGAGGAGCACCAGGGTGCCGAGAGCTCCAAGTTTTCTCATTGCAGAAATATTACCGCACCTGGCCGGCGTGAAGTTGGGATTCGGAACCACGTCCGGCTACGATATTCGTGATTTCAGCCGGGCGAAGAACCTTCCACTAGCATGGGGCTGAGATGCGGGAGATCCCTCGCTCCGCCCGAAGAACGGCTCCGCTCGGGATGACGCAATCAAACTGAATCATCACCGAGCAAGCCCTGACGAGCGGCTTGAATGAAATCGGTATAAGCGGGCTGCTGGCCGCCAGCGCGCACTTCGGTCGCGATCTGGCCGCGATGGTAAGCGGAGTGGAGCAGTACGTGGGTCAAGATGTCTTCTACAATGCTGGTCCAGATTTCTCCCTTGCTGTTCTTGTAGTTGATTTTGCTTGAGATTTCAACAGGCGCAAGTTTGTCTAGATAGGTGCGCCAAAGGGATGTGAGTTCTGCCATTTGAACTTCGCATTGCTCGAAAGAAAAATCCGGCCATACGGGGAAACTCTGCGGCCGGCTTTGGATGCGCTCCAGCCACAGGCGTTCGGCGGAAAGGATGTGAGCGAGAAGTTGCCGGGGACGCGGGGACAGGCTGGAACTTTTCTTGAGAGTAGCGAGGACTTCGCGGTTCGCCCAGGCATCGTAGGTAAACTGGCGGCGGAGATGTTCGAGCAGTTGCATGGGGTCAGAAGCTCCTGTCGGTATGCCTTAATTCCATACTGTAGTTGGCCCGCATACGACCTGCAATCGCGCGTTCACGATTTGTTCATATATCTCCCGTAGACTGCCCAATCGAGAAGGCAAGTGAGATATTCTGATTGAACAGAATGTTCGTTGCAGACCTCAGACATGGCTCGAAAAACGTCAACCCGGCAGACCACCATCAAAGAAAACGACGTTCCAGAGCTGGCGGAAGCCAAGGTGGCTGAAGCTCAGGAAAATGTGAAGAAGCCCGCAAAAAAGGGGACCGGGTCGCTGGACGATTTGGCGCGGACCGCGCTTCGGGCGTTTCTTATCGCGCGCGATGCAGCGTTCAATATTCGCGATCTGCTGACGCACAACTCGCGCATGGCTTTTCTGGCGATCAAAGAGTGCGAACAAGAGCTCGACGTGATTGAGCGCTACATCGACGACCGTTTGCCGGCAGCCATCACGCGCGTGAACGAGGCGCGGGCGCGGCAGTTGCTGACCAGCCTGAAGTGCACCACCGATCTGGAGCGCATTGGCGACCTGATGATGAGCGTGGCCATGCGGGTGCAATCGCGAACTTCGAAGATGGCCGCTTCCGACGTGAAGCAACTGGTGGAGATGTCGGCGATTTTGCGCGAGATGCTGGATCTGGTGTATCGAGGATTTATCAGTCTCGATCTGGAGAGCGCCCGCAAGGTTCTGCAAATGGATAAGGATATCGATCGCGTCTGCCACGCCATGTTTCAAAAGCATCTTACGGAGCAGGCTTCGCAATCGAGTTTTGATGTGCTGCTGATGGCGCAGGCTTTGGAACGCGCCGGGGACCACACGACTAATCTTGCCGAAGATTTGTATAGTTTGATCGAGGGGCGAAGTTTGCGGCATCCGCCGAAGAAGAGGGCGGCGACATAGAACGTGAGCAGCGTTTTGAGCACAGCGTGCCCTTGTGACGCATTTGATAAAAGTTCAGGCGCCCCATCCGGGGCGCGCTCCTAGTCGGCCAGCTTTACCCGACGCTGATCGCGCCGGGCTATTGTCAGGCGTCCCTGTGGGACGCTAACCCTGCGGCCTTGTGTGCGTCTGTAGTATGTTGTCTAACGGAAAGGGCGAAGTGTGTTTTGCTCCCGGTTGGTCTGTCGCCCTGCTCCTGAGAGTCTTCAATCGATTCGACAGTCTTGATCATCCCGGAAAGGGCACAATGGTTACTCCTCGAATTATTTTAGGTTTTCTGCTGCTGGCTGTAACGCCTGCATTGCTGGGGCAAACCGCGAAGGAATCGGATTCAACTCCCAAGCTCGAACACTTCGATCCCAAGCTGGTCGATAAAGATCTGAGCCCTTGCGACGATTTTTACAAATATTCGTGCAGCAAATGGCTGGCGGCGAATCCCATTCCCGCCGATCAGGTGTATTGGAGCACCGGGAGCAACCTCCAGCTGTGGAACGAAGGCGTGCAGCGTGAGACGTTGGAGGCAAGCAGCAAGAACGACCCGAAGCGCAGCGCCGTGCAGCAGAAGATTGGCGACTATTGGGCTGCGTGCATGGACGAGAGCGGCATTGAAGTGGCCGGACTGAAGCCGCTGCAGCCGGAGCTGGATCGAGTGAACTCGATCCAATCCAAAAAAGAAATCACGCTGGAAATTGCGCATCTGCATCGTTTGTTCCCGGGAGCGTGGGAGCAATCGGACAATCAGACCGCGGCGCCATTTTTCGGTTTTACCGGACAACAAGATTATGACGACGCCGCAAAAGTTGTGGCGCAGATTGATCAGGGCGGCTTAAGTCTGCCGGGGCGCGATTATTACATCAAGACCGACGACAAGTCGGTGGAGACGCTGAAGAAATTTCGCGCGCACGTGCAAAAAATGTTTGTGCTGGCCGGAGAGTCGCAGACGCAAGCGGGCAGCGATGCGGACGCGGTGATCGAACTGGAAACGGCTCTGGCGCAGGCGCAGATGGACAACGTGAAGCGCCGCGATCCGAAAAATATCAACAATAAGATGAGCCTGGCGCAGGTTCGCGAGCTCACGCCTTCGATCGATTGGGATGCGTATTTGAAAGCGGTGAATGCACCGGCCAGCGATCACTACATTGTTACTTCGCCGGATTTTTTCCGCGCCGAAGAAAAGTTATTGGCGGGGCATCCGCTTGACCATTGGAAAGCCTACATGCGCTGGCAGGTGATCCATCGGTCGTCGCCGTTCCTGACAAAGGCGATGGTGGATGAGAATTTCGATTTCTTCTATCACACACTCGCCGGGCAGGAGCAGAACGAGCCGCGCTGGCGCCGATGTGTGCACAATGCGGATCGCGACTTAGGCGAAGCTCTGGGGCAGGCTTATGTGGATCGCGCTTTTCCTCCGGCGAGCAAGGCGCGCACGCTTGAAATGGTGCATGCCATCGAGCAGGCGATGCAAAGCGATATTGAAACCGTCAGTTGGATGACGCCGGCGACCAAGGCACAGGCCATCGTCAAGCTGAAGGGAATTGAAGACAAGATCGGTTATCCCTCGCACTGGCGCGATTATTCCAGCGTGAAGATTACGCGCGATAGCTACCTCGGCAACGTTGAACAAGCCACGGCGTTTGAGTTCGAGCGCCAGGTGGCGAAGATCGGAAAGCCCGTCGATCGCAGCGAGTGGACGATGACTCCACCGACGATCAACGCATATTACGATCCGCAGTTGAATACGATTAATTTTCCCGCCGGAATTTTGCAGCCGCCGTTCTTTGAGAAGGATATGGACGATTCGGTGAACTTCGGTGCGATCGGAATGGTGATCGGCCACGAACTCACGCATGGCTTTGACGATCAGGGGCGCAAGTTCGATGCTCACGGTAACCTGCGCGACTGGTGGACGGCGGAAGACGGGAAGCAATATGACGAGCGCGGCAAGTGCATCTCCGACGAGTACACGCAGGATGTGCCCGATGCGGGTCCTGGGGTAAAGCAGAATGGCTTGCTGACCCAGGGCGAGGATACGGCGGACAACGGCGGAATCCATTTGGCGTGGATGGCGCTTGAGGCGGATCTGAAGAACCAGGGTAAATCGCTTGAGGATAAAGGTCCGGATGGATGGACCTATCGCCAGCGTTTCTTCCTCTCGTATGCGTATTCGTGGTGCTCTGCCATTCGGCCGGAAGTGGCGAGGCTGTTGGTCACTACCAATCCACACTCGCTGCCGATCTTCCGCATCGATAATGTGGTTTCGAATATGCCGGAATTTGAACAGGCATTCGGCTGCAAGGCGGGGCAGAAGATGGTGCGGGCGAATGCTTGCCGCGTATGGTGAGTAGATAATTAGTTGAGAAAAATGAAGGACCAGCTTGCGCTGGTCCTTTTTCTTTCCCTGCACACAGATTTTAGCGGTTGATGTCGTCTTTCGATTGCAGCCGCTTTACGTAGCCTTGCAGGTTCGCTTTGTTCGAGTCCGGAGCCGTGGTCAGTGCGGCTTGTATTTCCTTTACGGCGTGGTCGAAATCTCCCTGGCTGCTATACACCCGGGCCATGCCTACGTGAGACGTCCAATAGTCGGGGAATTTTTTGGCGTTGGAGCGGTAGACGGAAAATGCTTCTTCCTGTTTCTTTTCTCCCTGCAACTGACGGCCATAGAAATAAAGTTGCAGCGCGCTGGCTTTTTCCAAAGCCTGGTTGCGGGCGGTGGTTGCGTCATTGGTGCGGCCAATGGCGTCAAGAATTTTCGACTTGCTGAGCAGATTGTCGTAGCGCTCTTCCGCTTGAATGGACTGCTCTTCGTCGGTCAATGCCTCGTCCAGATGAATTTTGTTGGCGAGGAAATAGCCGGCGGCGTCATCCCAGCCTTCCCAGTAATACTGGTTGAGTCCGCGGATTTGGTGATGAATGCTGGCGGTAACGATGTCGTTGACGTTGACCGCAACTTTGAAGGGCACGGCAACTTTATCCCAGCTCATGGTTACGAGGGAGGAATCGGATTTGAGGTCGTCGAAATCGTAGGCGAGGGTATCGTGAAGTTCGGCGGGCTGCGGCTTCACAGTCACGCGCAGTGCGTCCTCATCTTGCTTGTAGCTGAAGCTTCCCCATGCGGTGGAAGTTTTGGAGAAGATTACGGTCCACTGATTTTCGCCGGGAATCATGTGCAGGCCGTAGGTGCCTTTGTCGAGAGATTGTCCTTCGATGGAAACCGGATCGGTGAAAGTGATGGTGGTGTTTTCGTTGGCTCCTGCGCGCCAGACTTGCCCGTAGGGAACGACCTTGCCCCAGATTTGGCGGCCATTTGCCAGAGGCCGGTGATAGTTGATGGTGATATCGGTAATGCCGATGCGCTGGGAAATCTGCGCATGCTGGCTCTGACGAGGCAGGTTGAGCATTAAGGTTTCGCCGGTGGCGGTTTGGGCGTGGCAAAATCCGGCGATCGACAGAAAACTGAATAACAAAACAAACAGGCGAGTTTTGTGCATGGGAGGTCTCCTCACTCTTGGGATCGAAGCAGCTGATCAGTCGCAACCTGTGATCAATGACTGGAAGCACCACGCGCCTGACCGCTGTGCTGATGCACTTAGACGGGATGGGAAAATTAAGGTAAGCAAAAGGAGGCGAACCGAGGTGTTTTCAGGATTCCTTGATTCAGGCTTGACAAGTTTCAGGGGCGGGAGCAGAATTCTTGTAGGCGAATAAAAAGCGAAAACGCCTGACGGCTTCCCAAAGCCGGTGCTCCCTGAAATTTTCCGAGGAATTTTATGTCTTCCGCAGTGGTTTCCACTTCGGCGGCCCAGAGCTGCTCTTTTATTTTTGATGAGAAAGATGGTGCGACCGTTTGCCCGCAACCTACTGGAGCGGAACTTTTTGGTGCGGGACGTCCGCCACAGAGGGTGAGTGCTGCCTTTCCCGGAGGATTGGCTGGAGATGCAAGGCTTGCCGGTGTTATCCCGGCTTCGCGGCTGGCGGTGCGGCCTGCGCCAGAGTTGGTCTCGATCGGCATCGCCGCGATGGATGCGCTTACCGGAGGTCTGCCGCGCGGGTGCCTGACGGAAATTTGCGGTCCGGCTTCTTCGGGACGAACCACTTTGCTTTTATCCGCGCTGGCGGCCGCCACGCGGCGGGGAGAGTTCTGTGCGGTGGTGGATGCGGGCGACGCTCTCGATCCGGAATCGATTGACGCGGCTGGAGTAGAGCTGGAGCGGTTGCTGTGGGTGCGTTGCGGAGAAAATGCGGAGCGTCCGGAGCAGCGCCTGGAACAACTTCTGCGTGTGGCGGATTTGTTGCTGGAAAGCGGAGGCTTCGGACTGATCGCCCTTGATGTGGGCGATCTGCCGCCGCAAACGGCACGCCGCATCCCGCTGGCTACGTGGTTTCGCTTTCGCCGCGCGGTGGAGCACACGCCCGCAGTTCTGCTCGCTATTGAGCGGCAGCCGATTGCCGGAAGTTGCTCTACGTTATCGATAAAGCTGAGGTCGGCGGGGAAGCGCGTGATTGCAACAGAAGAAGTGGATTTCAAAGACCAGACACCGACCCACGCGCAGTTGCTGAGCGGATTACAAATCACAGCAGAAATTGTGCGCTCGCGGATGGATTACGAACAAATGGAGCGCAAACCCGCGCGCTCCGCCGAGGCTACATTCGCCAGCAAAACGGCTTGGGCGGGGTAAGAACAGTTGTCAGTTGTCAGTGCCCAGTTGCCAGAAAAAAACTAACTGGGTACTGACAACTGGGTACTGCCATGTTTGCCTGCATCTTCGTGCCGAATTTTCCTGTGGCGGCGGTGCTGCGCGCCGAACCGGAGTTGCGCGTGCGTCCGGTCGCCGTGGTTGAGGGCAAGCCTCCGCTGGAAAAAGTTTTTGCGGTGAATGATTTGGCTGGGCGCATGGGGATTGCGCCGGGAATGACGAAAGCGCAGGCAGAGCTTGCTACGGAGTTAACGCTGCGGGCTCGTTCTTCAATGCAGGAAGCGGCAGCGCACGCTGCGCTGCTGGATTGCGCGCAGGCATTTTCGCCGTGCGTGGAAGATACCGCCGTCGACACAGCGATTCTTGATCTCGCGGGCATGGAAGCTCTGTTTGGCACGATGCCTGAAATTGCCGACAAACTTTTTCGCTGTGCGGCCGAGTTGGGATTGGATGTGAACGTTGCGGTGGCTGCAAATCCTGATGCTACGGCGCTGGCGGCTCGCGGATTTTCAGGACTGACTGTGATTCTTCCGGGAAAAGAGGCTGAGCGGCTGGGGGCTCTTACGGTGGAAGTTCTATTCGTTCCTGAAGGTGAAGAAGAAAAGAACGAGCAAAAAGAAGCGGGCCGTCTGCTGGAAACTCTCGAGCGCTGGGGCGTGCGGAATTTGCAGGCGCTGGCTGCATTGCCGGAAATTGCCCTGAGCGAACGCCTGGGACAGAAAGGTTTGCGCTTGCAGCGGTTGGCTCGAGGTGCGGCTTCGCGCACACTGGTTCCTGTGGAAGCGCCGGCGGTGTTTGAAGAAAGCATCGAGTTGGAGTTTCCAATTCTGTTGCTGGAACCTTTGGCCTTCCTGTTGAACCGGCTGCTCGAACAGATTTGTGCGCGCCTGGCGGCGCGAGCGCTGAACACGCAGGAATTGCGGCTTACACTCGAGCTTGAAAACTTTTCGTCGCGGAATCAGAAATCAGGAATCAACCATCAGCAAAATTCTCCCAATCAATTTCAGCGGACTCTTCGTCTTCCTCTTCCCATGCTCGATGCCAAACTTTTTCTCAAGCTGCTGCAATTGGATTTGAATGCGCATCCGCCGGGCGCGCCGATTAAAAAGATTCATCTGGTGGCGGAAGCGGCGCGGCCACGATCGGCACAAGGAGGATTATTTCTGCCGCCGTCGCCGGAGCCGGAAAAACTGGAGCTCACACTGGCGCGCATTGCCGGATTCGTGGGCGAGTCTCACGTGGGGTCGCCGGAATTGCTCGACACGCATCGCGCGGAGGGTTTTCGCATGCGGCGTTTTGCCGCGGGAAAAACTTCAGAGATTGAACACAAAAAAGGTTCGACCAAAGAAAAGTCTGGGGTCGCGGTGGCAGCGCTGCGCCGTTTTCGTCCGCCGCTGCGCGCCGCGGTGACTTTGGAAAATGGGGAACTGGTACGTCTGGCGTGCTCGAAGAAAAAAGAAGTGCAGGGAAGTGTTCTCTGGAAGGCTGGTCCCTGGCGCAGTTCCGGCGACTGGTGGGAGCGTGAGGCGTGGGCGCGCGACGAGTGGGACATCGCTTTGCAAAACGTAGATGAAGTCGCTCTTTATCGATTGGTGCACGATCTGCTCGGGGGAGAGTGGTTCGTGGAAGGAACGTATGACTAGGAATTGAGTGATTGAGTGATTAAGCCATTGAGTCATTTTCAAAGCCCAATCGCTCAATGGCTCAATGACTCAATGATTTCTGATGTATATCGAGCTTCATTCCCGGTCGGCTTTTAGTTTTCTCGAAGGGTCTTCCTTGCCGGAGGAGCTCGCCGGAATGTGTGGGCGATTCCAGATGCCAGCCATGGCGCTGCTCGATGCCGATGGAGTGTACGGCGCTCCGCGTTTTCATCTGGCGATGAAAAAGTTGCGAATCAAGGCGCACATTGGGGCGGAAGTTACGTGCGAGTGTTTTGATGCAGCAGAGCAGGGAATAGGGATTCCTCGCTCCGCTCGGAATGACAAGGCATTTCGTCTTCCCCTCATGGTCGCTTCTCGCCCGGGCTATCAAAATCTGTGCCGCATGATTACAAAGATGAAGCTGCGCGGAAAAAAGGGCGAAGGCGCGGTGTGCGAAGAAGAACTGGAAGAACATGCCGGCGGATTGATCTGCCTGACTGGCGGCGGGGATGGCCCGCTGGCCGCCGCTTTGAAGCAGGGAGGCGAGCAAGAAGCCCGCAGGCAGGTTGAGCGCCTGATGGGATTATTTGGCCGCGGGAATGTGTATATCGAATTGCAGCGGCATTTTCAGCGCGAGGAGGAAGTTCGCAATCGCGCCGCCATTGAAATCGCGCGTTCGCTGAATCTTCCTCTGCTTGCGACCAATGGAGTGAGCTATGCTGCCGCGAAAGATCGCGAGCTTTGCGACGCATTTACCGCCATTCGTCATCACCGTACCATTTCCACCGCGGGAAAATTGCTGGCGCGAAATTCCGAACGGCATTTGAAGTCACCGCAGGAGATGCAGCAGCTTTTTGCTGACCTGCCAGATGCGATTTACAACACGGTCGAACTCTCCTCGCGCCTGGAATTTACTTTGAATGATCTGGGCTATGAATTTCCGCGCTATCCCGTTCCCGAAGGCGACAGCATGGATTCGTTTTTGCGAAAGCGCGCGTGGGAGGGCTTTCAGCAGCGATACGGCCGCACTTCGGTCGAGATGCAAGGACGCGCCCGGCAACAGATTGAGCGGGAGTTGAAGCTGATCGAAAAACTTAAACTTGCCGGTTATTTTTTAATTGTGTGGGATCTGGTGCGCTTCTGCCGCGATGAAAATATTCTGCTGCAAGGGCGGGGGTCGGCCGCCAATAGCGCCGTTTGCTATTCGCTGGGCATCACCTCGGTCGATCCCATCGGCATGGAACTTTTGTTCGAGCGTTTTCTTTCCGAAGAGCGCGGCGAATGGCCGGATATCGATCTTGATTTGCCCAGCGGCGACGAACGGGAAAAAGTGATCCAGTATGTTTACCGGCGCTATGGTGAGCGCGGCGCGGCCATGACCGCAAATGTAATCACTTACCGCAATAAAATGGCGGCCCGCGAAATGGGCAAGGCGTTGGGGTTCGATCCGGAGACGCTGGCAAAAATTTCGGCTGCGGTGGCCACCTGGGAATTTCGTGACGAGAACGACGCGCTCGACCGCCGCTTCCGAGATGCTGGACTCGATCTTAAACATCCGCGCCTGCGCAAATATTACGAGCTGTGCCTCGCCGTGCAGGATATGCCGCGGCATCTGGGGCAGCACTCGGGCGGCATGGTGATTTGCCAGGGAGCGCTCGATTCCGTGGTGCCGCTTGAACCCGCGTCCATGCCGGGGCGCGTGGTGGTGCAGTGGGATAAAGAAGATTGCGCCGACATGGGCATCATCAAAGTCGATCTGCTGGGATTGGGAATGATGGCGGTGCTGAAGGATTCGATCGAACTTATCCGCGATCATTATCGCGAAGAAGTAGATCTGGCGCATCTTCCGCAGGACGACCCCGCAGTTTATTCTGCGTTGCAGCAGGCGGATACGATTGGATTATTCCAGGTGGAAAGCCGGGCGCAGATGGCATGCCTGCCACGCCTGCAGCCGAAACGGTTTTATGACGTGGTGGTGCAGGTGGCGATTATCCGGCCGGGGCCGATTGTGGGGCAGATGGTGAATCCGTTTCTCTCGCGCCGGCAGGGGCGAGAAGAAGTTACGTATCCGCATCCGTCGCTGGAACCGGTGCTGAAGCGCACGCTGGGGGTGCCCCTGTTTCAGGAGCAACTGCTGCGCATCGCGATGATCGCCGCCAATTTTAGTGGCGGAGAAGCGGAAGAGTTGCGACGCGCCATGGGCTTTAAGCGGTCGCAAGCGCGCATGCACGAGATCGAAGCCAGGCTGCGCGCGGGCATGACGAGGAATGGAATTGCGGCGAAGGCTCAGGAAGAAATTATTCTTTCCATCACGTCGTTTGCTTTGTATGGATTTCCTGAGTCGCACGCCGCCAGCTTTGCGCTGATCGCTTATGCCAGCGCGTTTCTGAAGTGCCATTATCTGGCCGCGTTTACCGCTGCTTTATTGAACAACCAGCCGATGGGTTTTTATTCTCCGGCAACGATTACGCGAGATGCGCAGCGGCATGGTTTGAAAATTCTGCCGGTGGATGTGCGGTGTTCGGAGTGGATGTGCACGCTGGAAGCTATCAGCCATCAGCCGTCAGCTATCAGCAAAATCGCGCTGCGCATGGGATTGCGGTATGTGCGTGGATTGCGCGAGGATGCGGCGCAGGCACTGGTGCGGGAGCGTAGGCGCGCTCCTTTTACTTCGATTCATGATCTGACTCGGTGCGTGCCTGAGTTGCGGAAAGATGAACTGACGACGCTGGCGGAGATTGGGGCGCTGAACGCAATCGGCAAGTACCCAGTACTTAGTACCGAGAAAAAGCGAAGAACAGAGGAGACTCGGATCTCGGTGCCCGGTAAAAGCAACCGGGTACCGAGTACTGGGTACTCGCAAATCCATCGCCGCGACGCTCTCTGGCAGGTGGAGCGGGCGGTGCGCGGAGCGGGGCCGCTGCTGGAAAATTTGCCCGAACCGGATTTGGCTTCTCCGCTTCAGCCTATGAATCATGAAGAGCGTCTGGTGGCGGATTTCCACGGCACCGGGCTAACGGTGGGGCCGCATCCCATGGCGTACCGTCGGGATTGGCTCAATGCCATGGGGATTCGGCGCGCCATTGAATTGCGCGATATTCCAAATGGCAAGCGGCTGCGCATTGGAGGTTGCGTCATTACGCGCCAGAGGCCGGGGACCGCGAAGGGTTTTGTGTTTGTCAGCCTGGAAGATGAAACGGGAGTGGCGAATGCGATTATTGCGCCAGATTTATTTCACAGCAATCGATTGCTGCTGGCGTCGGAGAGATTTCTAGCGATCGAAGGAATCCTGCAAAATCAGGACAATGTAATTTCAGTGAAAGCGGAACGGGTGCTGCCATTGTTTGTGACGAAGGCGGAGACCACGTCGCATGATTTTCACTGAACTAGAGTCCGGCTATTAGGGGCCTTCGCGGCGAGCATCGGGCGGTGCCAGCGGCAGGCGGGCGGCGTCCCGCATGATGTTGCGTTCCTGCGGCGAAAACAAAGCGCGGAAACGCGGAGAATCGATGATCTGCTCGCGCTGGCCCGAAGGCAAGGCGCTCAAATCGCGCACTGCGGTTCCCACCATCCGCCGCCGCTCCGGAGGAAGTTGCTGCATCGCGCCGTGAATCTGGCGAGCCTGCTGCTTCTGCTGCGGAGTCAGGTGCTCCCAGGTTTCCATCCGGTTCAACATGCGCTGCTGCTGTTGCGGCGGAAGACTGGAGAAATGCCGCAAGCGCTGCCGCAACATTTGCTGCCGGTCGGGAGGCAAACGGCGGAACGCGGGATCGCTTTGCAGCGCGCGTTCCTGTTCGCTGGGAGGAACGTTCTTATAGCGGCGCAGCCAGTCACCGGCATGGCCCTGCGGCTGAGGACGATACTGGCTGGCCAGTGGAGGGCGGTAGTTATTACGCTGCGCGGCGGACAGAGACGGCATAGCCATGGCCAAGGCGAGCAACGCCACTGGCACCCATCCCGTCATCCAATTTTGCCGCTGCATTCTCCCCGCCCTTGCATTCGTTGGAACTTGTACTGATCACATCGAACATCCAGTTGAACATCCAGTTCGAACATCCACTTCGTCAAAATTACGGATTGGCTACCACGTCATGCTGGACTTCCAGGTCATCCAGCAGATCGAAGTCGGAATACAGATCGTGATCCTTCTCCAGCGATTGCAAATCGCCGACGGCGGTGCCAGGCGCACCTGTGGGCATCTGCGAATCGACGGTCGCAATCGTGTCATCGCCGTGCTTGTATATTCCGCTGTTCTTGCTCAAGAAAAGACCAACCCCAATCGCCATCAGGACCGTAAGGGCCGCAGCCAGAGCGGGACGCCGCAGCCAGGCAAACCAGCCGGGCTGGGGCTTGGCCATTTCTTCGCGCAGGCGCGCCTGCAAGCGCACGTCAAAATACGGCGACGGCTCAGGCGCCTGCCATTCGTCGAGCAACGCCATGGTCTGGCGGAATTCCTGCAACATGGACGCACAGCCGCCGCACTCCGCAATATGCCCGCGGAGTTCAGCGGTGGCTTCCAATGATCCCGATGCCAGCTCCGGCATCATTTCGTGAATTTCTTCGCACTTCATAACCCAGTCCCTCAATCTCTCTTCGCCAATTTCACTGCTTATAAAATCCACTGCCAAGGAATCGCCTCAGACAAATTCTTTTAACTGTTCCCGCAGCGTCTGATAGGCGCGAAACAATAACGATTTCGTCGCCGACTCGCTGAGCTTGAGTACATCGGCGATCTGTTTGTAATCCATCTGCTGATACTTATGCATAATGACGGCCAGGCGCTGCCGCTCGGGCAGCGCTTCTACTCGGCTCCGAATCGCCAGCATGCGCTCGCGCCGCACCATGGCTTCTTCCGCTGAAATAGTGGAATCGGCCACGTCCATGGTCGTGCCGGTTTCCTCGTCGGGCTCGTCCAGGCTTACAGTTACTTCCGGACGCTCCTTGCGAGTGTCGCGCGCGTGGTTGACCGCCAGATTGGTCGCAATGCGATACAACCAGGTGGTGAACTTTGCGCTGGCTTCATAAGTCTGCCGCGAACGGTAGACCCGCAGAAAAACCTCCTGCGCCAAATCCTCGGCGGCGGCGGTGTTGCGCGCCATGCGGTACATAAAACTCACCAGCGGCCGGCGGTACTTCTGCACCAGAAAATCGAAAGCCGCCTGGTCACCTGCCTTTACTCGCAACATGACTTCGGCGTCGCTGAAAGGCTCGGCATTCGCCATCGCCGGGGGAAGACCGGGCGATGGGCGAGAGCCCAGCGAGGCCATCAGAACGCTTCCGTCCAAGGCGGCGGTGCTCATACTAGAATGAACCCCGTCTCGGCTGGAAAGTTGCTCGGCATCACGCTCGGCCAAACGGTCAGAAGTGCCCGCCGGTGATGGGGATACAGCGGGCCGCGGCGGTCTGGATTGGTCCGGCATGAAGGTTACTTCGGGCATAGGGTTCCGGCGACGAAAATCAGCCACGCCCCCGCCGCCGATAGGCTACCACGCTTGGATTGCACATCCCAAATCGAGGGATGGATGGCGAGCGAACCCGCTACGGTGCTTCTGGCAGTAATCTGCCGGGGTTGCAGGAACGGCGCACTGATGTTTGAATAGAAAAGGGTTGGGCGCTTAACTCAGCGGTAGAGTGCCACCTTCACACGGTGGAAGTCATAGGTTCGAATCCTATAGCGCCCACCAACTTATCCTCATACCGCACAGCCACTTGGAGTGGCTGTTTTTTGCTCGCGACGTTTCCCGACCGATGCCAGCTCGATCCCACGGGAGCGCTGGAGGTCGGTCAGGAAACTGTAAGACGGCGGAATCAGAGGCCGACTTCGTCGTCGTCATCGTCGTTCTGTTCAGGCTGGCTCTGGCGGCCGGAGCTTCCCTGTTGGCGTACGCCGGTCCAGGAGTGATTTCCCTGGCCGCCTCCGCCTCCGTGGCCACCGCGTCCTCCGCCTCCGCCCTGGGGCTGAAAGGTGCCGCTCATTTTATCGCCGGTAATAGTTCCCGCAAAAGCCAGGGTTATGGTGCGGCCGTTCTGTACTTGCACGCTAAAAGATATGTTGTTGCCTGAGACGCTCCCGGTCAGAGGAGAAGAACCGCCCGAATCCTGAAAGGTGCCGCTCAGGGTCGAGCCATCCTGCTGGAACTGAACGCTGCCTTGCTGTGAGCCGCGACGGCCCTGCCAGGAAATTTGCCAGGCGCCGCCGACATTGGCGGGTTGAGCATTGTTGGAGCCGGAATCTTGTGCGAGCAATAGCGGCGCGGCCACAAGACAGATGAGAAGAATAGGGAAAATTCGTTTGACCATGGGGGCCTCCGAGTGTTGGTGTCTTTTATATGAGACACGCGGGGAGACTTATCTTGGGTAAAGAGTTGGTAAAAGGAGGTAAAGTTTGTTGCGATGACGGAGATGACCGGCTCCGCCCGTCGCTTTTTTTTCAAAGAAAGTGCGTCGCCTTTGGATTGAAGCGGTTCGTTTCCACCCTCCTGTGGTAGCTGGTGGCCAAATCCGGATTAAAAAAAATTACGGATCAAATCGCTAAAATCTCCTGGCTCAATGACTTGCGGAGGGAGTGGTCCGGATTAATCCGGCTAAAATATTGGATCGAAAGATCTTGCCCGCAAAATATGACCCCGAAACGACTTAGCTGTGGCCGCTGCGATTGCCCGACGATGGAGAAATGAATCATGGTTTGGAATCATGATGGAACGAATCTGGGAGTCGCACAAGGTGGGATGTCACAGAGGGCTGTGGATTTCGACATCGGTCATTCGGCGAGGATGGGAGTCCGCGGCTTTGGACAAATTCTGGAGGTGTGAACCGAGTGATGCATCCTAGACTCGCGTTGAAACTCCTAGCGAGGGCGTCGGCAGTGCGCAGGTGCAAGGGATCCTTCGACTGCGCCAAGACCTTCGCTTCGCGAACGTCTTGGCTTCGCTCAGGATGACATTGTGTGAAGTGTGAACTTACTCGTCGCAAACCGCGACGAGTGGGGCGGCCGATTTGGTGATGACGTAAGAAAAAGCTGCGAGCGAGCCAGCCACCTATCCCACATCTCGCAAAAGACGCGAGATATGGGCACCCCCTTTTGAAATGGCTTATGCGAAACCCGAGCTAGTCCCTTTTCTGTCACTTCCCTGTGTAGCTGACCCTCCAGATTGAGTTTGAGCCGTCGTCGCTTACCAGGAGCGAGCCGTCGGGGGTTACGGTGATGCCGACGGGGCGTCCCCAGACGTTGCCGTCGGGGAGGACGAAGCCGGTGAGAAAGTCTTCGTATTCGCCGCTGGCGTCGGCCGTCTGATGCAGCGGCACGCGAATCACTTCGTAGCCCACGCGGATCGCTTTGTTCCAGGAGCCGTGCTCGGAGGCGAAGATATCTCCCTTGTATTCGGCGGGGAATTGGTCGGCTTGATAAAAGGTGAATTCGAGCGACGCATTGTGCGGCTGCAAGAGCACGTCGGGGACGATCGTTTTATCTTTTAACTCCGGGTGCTTGCCGTTATGCCGCGGATCCTGATGGGCTCCGATGTACCACCACGGCCAGCCGTAGAATCCGCCTTCCTGCACGTGCGTGATGTAGTCGGGAACGAGGTTGTCGCCGAGCGCGTCGCGTTCGTTTACCGAACACCACAACTCGCCGGTTTTAGGATCGATGGCAATTCCTCCGCCGGCGTTGCGAATGCCGGAGGCGTAGACGCTCAATGTGCAATTCGCGGGATCGCAAACCAGAATGTCGGCGCGATTTTTTTCGCCGGGATGGGTATCGGGATCGTCGACGTTCGATCCCGAACCGACGGCGACAAATAATTTCTTGCCATCCTGCGAGAAGGCTACGGCGCGCGTCCAGTGGCCGCCGTTGGCTGGCAGGTCGGCAATGTGCTCGGGGGAGCCGGTCGCTTTCAGGTCTCCATTGTGATAGGTGAAGCGAACAACTTCGGCCGTGCTGCCGACATAAAGCCATTGCGGATCGGAGCCGGGAGGATAGAAGGCCAAGCCATAGGGATGCTTCAGGCCAGTGGCAAAGACCGCGGATAGCTGGGGTTTGCCGTCTGGAGTTAATCCGCGAAAGATGCGAATGCGTCCGGGATCGCTTTCGGTAAGGAAGATGTCGCCGTTGGGCGCGGTGCGAAGCGTTCGCGGATTTTCGAGGCCAGTGGCGAAGAGTTCAACTTTGAATCCCGGGGGTGCGACGGGAAAGACATTCTCGGGACGCGCGACTACGTCTGGCCCATTGTTTGAGGAAGACGTCGCATAAGGTTTTGGAAGATCGTTGGCGGTGATCTTGTGAACGGTTCCCGGCTTCTCATAGCGGAAGTCGGTGAAGGGAGGCGTGGGAGGCGGGCCTTTAAAAGTTGAGCCGCCGGTATCTGGCGGGCCGGCAAGAGCGGCGTGCACTTGCTGCGGCAGTCCCATGGACTTCACAAAGCTGACGAGTTGCCAACGCTGCTTCTGCGGCAATTGCGCCCACGAAGGCATGCCGTTATCTTTGCTGCCTTTGGTGATGAACCAGAATACTTCGCCCGGCGTGGCTGATTCGAGTTTGCCATCGACCAGGGACGGAACATTTCCCGTGCCTTCGCCGCGCCGTCCGTGGCACGCGAGGCAATTCTTTGCGTAGAGCTGCTTGCCGGCGGTGACCGCAGCGGGCTGGCCCTCGTAGGGATTTTTTGTCTGGCGAGCTGAGTCTGGGGCGTTGTGGAAGTTTGGGTCGTCGGCGGAAAAAGATGCGATGGAGAGAAAGAGAACTACAGCTGCTGTGGGAAGCAAGTAGAAAGAACGCATGAAGCCTCGCGAAGTGTTTTCGTTCAGTGGCTGCTCAGAGTTTTGATGCAGTGGCGGCTTGTACAGTGCGGAAAAATACGGCATTCAACACGCTTGCAGTGCGAACTCACATGGTTTCAAGCTTTTAAAGCTTTTGACCGCAAAGGGCGCAAAGAAATTCCGCAAAGGTCGCAAAGAACAACGCGCACTCCGAAGTCGCTGAACAAAATGTGAAGCGGCCCTGCTTAGCGCAAGTCCCGCCTGTCGGTTCGATCCCCGGTGACCTGTTCGTACCATAGGCGGTGGTGCTCTTTCGCCCAGGCAGTCGAAACATCGCCCTGCACCATCGCGCTGAAGCTGCCGCGGACCAGGGCCGTGCTCATATAGACGTGAATGATAAATCCGCCGATGGTTGCCAGCGCCGCGATCACATGGACCGTAACCGCTGTGTACCGCAGCCAGCGCAGGCTCCAGGGAATCGATTCGACGAACCACAGGCCGATTCCGGAGATGACCAGCAGGATGACACCGTAGAACATCAGCCAGAAGAATAATTTCTGGCCGTAATTGAAGCGGCCGGAGGGTGGCACTCTGGCATCATCGTTCACGATGTAGCGGTCCATGGCTTTCGACCAGCGGCGGTCGGCGTCGGTAATACGCATGTCGCGGTCCCACATGACGAACATCCAAATCATGGAACCGGCGAACGCCAGGCCGAACCAGGGATGCCAGAAGCGCGCACTCGGGCCGCCGCCGACTATGGCGGCGAGCCAGTACATGTAGGGCGACCAGAAGGCCAGACCGGTGATCAGGCAGTAAACATAAGTGAGCGAGCCGAGCCAATGGTGAACGCGTTCGATGAAGGTGTAGCGGTGGATTCGGCCCACGGGTTCACTGGCGCCCGGTCGAGAGGAGACCACCTGCGAAGTGCTCATGGCTTTCCTCCTTGCGAAGGCCGATCGTTTTCCTGCGTTTCATTTTCCGGCCGTTTCGGTCCGAAGCGCATATAGTGCAGAGTCACGCCCAGGATGCCGCCGAGCATGGCGAGATTGCCGATCCATTTTGCGGGGCCCTTCCAGAAGCGGACGACCCACGGAATCGTTGGATTCTTCGGCAGGCCGCCGTAGGCTTCGGGATTGGTGACGTCGTGCAGAACATAGATGACGCCGGTTCCACCCACACCGGCAGGATCGTAGACGCCGGCTTTCTCGATGCCGAAATTTTCGCGCAGTTGTTTGGCGCGAGTTTCGGCCAAGTCCACCATATCGTCCTTGCTGCCAAAGTGCAGGCAGCCGGTGGGGCAGGACTTGATGCAGGCCGGCTCCAATCCCTCGGCTACGCGATCGACGCAGAGGGTGCACTTGAACATCTTCTTGGTGGTGGGATTGAACTTGGGAATATCGAAGGGGCAACCGCTGACGCAATATCCGCAGCCGATGCAATTCTGCTGCTGAAAATCGACGATGCCGTTGGTGTACTGCACAATGGCGCCATCGGCGGGGCAGGCTTTGAGGCATCCGGGATCGGCGCAGTGCATGCACTGATCCTTGCGCATGAGCAGCGTGATGCTGCCATCTTCACGTTCGTGCTCGTTGAACTTGATCAGGTTCCAGTAATTCCATGTCGTCGCGGGCATGGTCTGGTAAGTGTTGTCGAAGACGGTCTCGGTAAATGTGTAGCCGTTCCATTCGAGGCAGGCCACTTCGCAGGCTTTGCAGCCGATGCAGGTCGTGGTGTCGATGAGTTTGCAGACCTGGAAGTCGCGCTCGACATCGTCGCCGGGAGCGACTCCGGGGTGGCCGGAGATTTGTCGGATTGCTAATGTCGCCTGGCTCATAAGATTGATTCATTGAGCGATTGAGTGATTGAGCCATTGAAAAACCTGAAAATCTACCGACAACGATTTTCAAATCGCTCAATGATCCGATCACTCAATCGCTCAATCTCCTTCACGCTTTTTCCACCTTCACCAAAAAGCCCTTGGATTCTGGTGTGTGTGCATTGGGATCGGTCACCGCCGGGGTCAACAGATTGGCCGGCGTGCGTGCGTCTCTGCCTGCATCTTCCGTGATTCCGCGAAAACCCTGGTGAATTGGCAGTCCTATCTGGTAGACCTTTTTGCCGTCGATCATCATCGGCTTCAGCCGGCGGGTAACGAAGGCTTTTGCGATATACGTACCTCGCGCGCTGATCACCTTGATCATGTCCGTTCCGCGAATGCCTTTTTCGTCAGCGAGTTCCACCGGAATCTCCACGAAGGGTTCGGGGATCAATTGGACATTCATGGGATTATTTTTCGTCCAATAATGATATTGCTCGGTCAACCGATAGGTAGTGCAAACAATGCCGTACTCCTCCGGCGTTCCAAACTTGTCGTACGGAGTGTTGAACTTCTTGACCAGAGGGTTATTTGACTGGTTTGGATGGAGCGGATTTTTGATCGGGCTTTCAATCGGCTCGTAGTGCTCCGGGAACGGTCCATCCGCGAGCACTCCGATGGGCGCGAACAGACGCCCCACTCCTTCCGGGTTCATGATGAACGGGCCCATGTGATCTTTAGGATGAGAATCGGGCTTGAAATCCGGAACATCGTTGCCGGCCCATTTTCCCGCCGCTTCGTTCCACCACACTTGCTTCCGCTCGGGATCCCACGGTTTTCCATCGGCATTGCAGGAAGCCCGGTTGTAGAGCACACGCCGGTTGGCGGGCCACGACCACGCCCAGTTGGGATAAACACCCATTCCGGAGGGGTCTTCTGTGCCTCGCCGCTGGACCTGTGCCCCGGCTTCAGTCCACATGCCGGAGTAGATCCAGTTACCGCAGGCGGTCGTTCCGTCATCTTTCAACCAGGCAAAACCGGGCAGTTGCTGGCCGGCTTTGATCACCTGTCCTGTTTTAGGGTCCGTCAAATCCGCCAGAGCCTTGCCGTTAAGCTCCATGGCTACCTGGGAGAGTGATGGATGAGTTGCGTCTGCATAGGCCCAGCTCAGATTCAGAATGGGGTCGGGGAATTTTCCGCCCTCTTTCTTGTAGAGATCACGCACTCGCAGGAAAATCTGGGCAACAATATCCTGGTCAAGCCGCGCATCTCCGGGAGGCGGAACCGCCGCATATTTCCAAGTCACCCAGCGCGCCGAGTTGGTCATGCTGCCGTCTTTTTCGGCGAAGCCCGCGCAGGGCAAACGGTAAACCGTAGTGTTGATGGTTTTCTGTTCGTCGGCCGTAATTCCCGGGGCTTTCCAGAACTCGCTGGTTTCGTCGGGATAAATCTCGCCCACCACCAGCCAGTCGGCCTTCTTGAGCGCGTTGATGTTCTTGTTGGTGTCGGGGCCGATCATGACGCCATTCATCCCGAACGCCATCATGCCCTTGACCTTGCCGTTGTACATGTCGTCCCAGATGTGGGTCCACGAATAGTCGCGATCGACCTTGGGCAGGTAGTTGAAGGCAAATTCATTTTCTTTGGTCGCAGCATCGCCGTACATCGACTTGAGCAGCGAGATCATGAATTTTGGCGTGTTCGAGTAATAGTTAAAGGACTCCCACGGCGTGGGCTTGGAGGAGGTCGGCGTGGTGCGTTTTAGAAACGCGGCCAGGTCGGCGTCGGCGGGAGTGGGAGCCTTGAGATATCCCGGCAGAGAGTCATACAGCCCGGCCATGTCGGTAGCGCCCTGAATATTCGAATGGCCGCGCAGCGCGTTCACGCCTCCACCTGCTCTTCCAACATTGCCGAGCAGCAGTTGAATCATGGCTGCGGTACGGATGATCTGGGTTCCGAAAGTATGCTGCGTCCAGCCCACCGCGTAGATGATGGTTGCGACTTTCTTCATGTCGCCATCTTTGCGGACGGAGGTGAATAGATCGACAGCCTTCAGATACTGGTCTTTCGGAATGCCCGTAATGCGTTCGACGGTTTCGGGGGTGTAACGGGAATACTGCTGCTTCATCAATTGGAAGACGCAACGCGGATGCTGAAGCGTGATGTCGAAGTCGACATTTGCAGGCAGAGCGGGAGGTGGTGTCGCTCCTCCGACGGCGCCGGGCGTGGGTTCGGGCGCGTGGCCAGTCGTTCCTGATTGGCCGCCAGAGCCTCCACTGCCTTCATAATTCCAGGTGGATAAATCGTACTTGCCGGTCGCGGCGTTGAAGCCGGAATAGAGCCCATCCTCAGGAAGCTTGAAACCCTCCTTCACGATGAAGGCTGCGTTGGTGTAGTTGACGAGATATTCTTTGGCGATGCGGTTGTTCTCGATGGCGTAGCGGATCAGGCCGCCGAGGAACGCGATATCGCTCCCGGCGCGAATTTGGCAGAAGAGATCGGCTGTCGAAGACGTGCGCGTGAATCGTGGGTCGACAGAGATCAGCTTGGCATTGCGGTTGCGTTTGGCCTCCATCGCCCACTTGAAGCCGCAGGGATGGTTCTCGGCGGGATTGCCGCCCATGATCAACATCATGTCGGTGTTCTTGATGTCGATCCAGCCATTGGTCATGGCCCCGCGTCCGAACGTTGGTCCCAAACTTGAGACCGTGGGGCCGTGTCAAACCCTGGCCTGGTTTTCTAAATACACCAGGCCCAGACTTCTCATGGACTTTACGACCAGATAATTGAACTCGTTGGTGTCGGTGCAGCCGCCGATGAAAGAGATGCCTTCGCAACGGTTGACGGTATGGCCGGCCGCGTCCTTCTCGACGAACGTATCGTCGCGTGTCTTCTTGGTCCAGTGCGCGATCTCATTGAGGGCGTCGTTCCAGGAGATGTCTTGCCAGTCGGTCGCGCCGGGGCGCCGGACTTGCGGCTTGGTGAGCCGCCGCGGGTTGAGCATGTCCTGCTCGAGAGATGCGCCCTTCGGGCACAGCGTTCCGCGGTTGGTGGGATGATCGGGATCGCCTTCAACGTGGATCACCTGCGGCGTGACGTTCTTGGCCTTGTCGCCGATCGTATAAATGAGGACGCCGCAGCCCACTGCGCAGTACGGGCAGGTAGAACGAGTTTCGGTGGCGCGCGCAATTTTTAGTTCTTTGAGTTGAGCGACGGCGGGTTTGAGATCGAAACCAAGAAGAGAGATGCCAGCTCCACCAACCAGCGCGCCTCTAAGGAAGGTTCTGCGGGAGAGTTCCATTGCGCTTCCTCCGAACTACTGCGATCGAATTCGGAATGCATCCAGACTATTGAAACTTTGTGGCCGCGAGACCGAGCGGCCAGATACCACCACAATTTCGACAAACTATAAACCTGATGCGCGGCCCCGTCAATGCCGTCATCACCCGAAGAGGATTTTTTTTGCGCCGAGCGGCGAAGCTATTTTCGGATTTAGGCCATTTCAGTTTTAGAGTTTCTCAGAGGAGGAAGGTTGCAGATAAATTTCCTGATGTCGCAGAAAATATTGCGGGCCAGAGATTAGTATTCCTGCTTTTTCTCTTCGCTGTTTGCCTGGATGAGGGCCAATGGCCCATAATCGCCCGATGGCTCCGACCGCATGGCAGCAACGAATCCGGCGTGCTGAAAAACTTGCGGCGCAGTATTCTTTTGCGGCGGAGATCCTCGGCTTCTACCAGCACGTCGCCAGATTTCAGGAAGAGGTTTATCGAGAAATCGACGGCGGCATGGCGGCAGTCTCGCCGGCTGTTTTGCAGGATAGCGGCGCCGCAAACCCCTTCGAGCGGCAGCTTCTGGCGAAGTTTCCACGATTTCTAACCGTGGTCGAAAAACATGGCCCTGAACGCGTGGCGCAGGTGGCGCGAGAGTTGCGTGGCGCTCCGGACGGCGTCTGGTCCGAACTCTTAAACTCGGTTTGGTTCGAGGCGGATGAGGCGCCTGCGAGTCCCGAAGAATTTCTGGCGTTTGCTCTTCTGCAACCCTTCGCGGAATTTGTGCGAGCGCACTTCCAGTTGCAGCTTGAGGGGCACACGCAGGCGCTTTGCCCGCTCTGCAACCGAAAGCCGGCTCTTGGAGTCCTGCGCCAGCAGGGGGACGGCGGCCGCCGCAGTTTAGTGTGCGGTTTCTGCCTGACGGAGTGGGAGTTTCGGCGCGTGGTTTGTCCGGGATGCGGGGAGGAGAATCATTCAAAGCTTCCGGTGTATACGGCCGAAACCATCCCTCATATTCGCGTGGAGTGCTGCGACAACTGCAAGACCTATATTAAGTCGATCGATCTGACGAAGAACGGCCTGGCCGATCCGCTGGTGGATGAACTGGCGGCGGTGCCGTTGAGTTTGTGGGCGCAGGAGCATGGGTATGCCAAGCTGCAACCGAATTTGTTAGGAATGTAGGTGCCGCGGATGGACGGTCTAAGGCGTAAGGGATTGTTCTTTCGCGCCTTCGGTGCTTGTTTATTCCCCGGGGGGTCGACCCACCGCTTGCGCGGTGGGCTGCGCTCTTTCGCCGCTTCGCGGCTGAAGGTGGCGATGGGTTAGGCTAGGCTCTGGACGGACGAATGCTTCCGTCCCAACGTTGGTCATTTGTAACTTTTCTTCCTCGATACAACCTTAGTAACCTCAAACTTGATCCCAATGCAGGAAAACCGTATAAGCTAAAGAATAAACACAATCTTCACCCCGATCCCAGACGGAGCGTTCATGCGATTTTGGAAGCCATTTTTGCCGCTTCTTGCCGTATCCCTGTCTTCATCCCTGTGCCTTGTGGCGCAGTCTGCCCGAATTGCGGGGCCCATCGATTCCTCTCAAAGGATAGCCGTGCAGGGAAATGTGCACGGACTGGCGCAGTCGCGTTTTGATATTGGCCGCGCCGATGGCGGCAAAATGATGTATGGCGTCAGTCTGGCGTTTCGGCCCTCGGCCGCGCAGCAACAGGCTCTTACCACCTTATTGGCGCAGCAGCAGGATCACACCTCTCCGAACTTTCATAAATGGCTGACGCCCGCTCAGTTCGCCGACCAGTTCGGAATGACGCAGGCCGACGTGAGCCAGGTTGTGGGCTGGCTGGAATCCCAAGGGCTGACCGTCACTTCGGTTGCCAACAGCCGCAATCAGATTTCTTTCCAGGGAACGGTTTCGCAGATCGAGGCGGCATTCAGCACAGAGATTCACGACTACCTGGTGGATGGCGAGATCCATTTCGCCAATGCGATCAATCCTTCCGTCCCGGCAGCGTTTGCCAGTGCGGTGTCGTCGATTGGCCACCTGCACAATTTTCAGCCGAAGGCCCACTCTGTCGCGCATACGATCTCGTCGAGTCAGGGCGATCCGCACTTTACTTCGGCGATTTCTGGTAATCATTTTTTGACCCCCGGCGACTTTGCCACCATTTATGACGTCGCTGGGCTTTACAACGGCGGGAACGATGGAACCGGGCAGAAGATCGTTCTGACTGGGCAGAGTGTAGTCAACCTGGCCGACGTGGCCAATTTCCGCAGCGCAGCTGGGCTCTCGGCGAATGTTCCCACGCTGTTGCTGGTTCCAGGTACTGGAACTTCAACGCGATGTTCGGGCGACGAAGGGGAATCCGATCTGGATGTGGAATGGTCGGGCGGCGTGGCGAAGAATGCGAGCATAACGCTTGTGTACGCTGGCTTAGCCAGCGGAGATACGTGCACGAACCGCCAGTTCGGGGCGTTCGACGCGCTGCAATATGCGATCGATCAGAACCTTGCGCCGATCATTAGCAACAGCTATGGGAATTGCGAGTCGGCATCGTTCGGCATTCCTCTCGCACAAGCCCAGACCATGCAGGGATGGATTCAGCAGGCGAATACGCAAGGGCAGACCGTGATGTCGGCGTCGGGAGACTCCGGTGCAGCCGACTGCGATTATCAAGTGACATCGGCAAAAGATGGCCTGGCTGTCGATATTCCCGCCGCGATTCCCGAGGTGACCGCCATGGGCGGGACGGAGTTTGACGGCGATGCTGAAGGTGGTACTGCGGTGAATGGAAACGTGCCGACCACGCAGTATTGGACCGGTACGACGGGGGGCGTCGACGTGATATCGTCGGCTCGTTCCTACATTCCGGAGATGGGTTGGAACGATACCGCCAATTCGGGAAATACCGGTGGAGACTTGGTGGCTTCCGGTGGAGGCGCCAGCATCTTCTTTTCGAAGCCCACCTGGCAAACTGGCGCGGGGGTCCCCAACGATAATAAGCGCGATGTACCGGACCTTGCATTGAACGCGTCTCCGATTCATGACCCCTATTTGTTCTGCTCGGAGGATGGTGCGAGCGGCGCGATTCAGGCGAGTTGCACCAGTGGATTCCGGACGGGCAGCGGCGGAGACCTTACGGCAGTGGGCGGGACGTCGGCGGCAGCGCCTACATTTGCCGGGATTTTGGCGCTGATGGAGCAATATCTTGTCAGCAACAGTTTCCAGACAGCTCCAGGGGTTGGGAATGCGAATCCGAACCTGTATTACATTGCCGCAAACAACCCTACTGCGATGAACGATGTGACTACCGGGAGCAATGTTGTGCCTTGCACCGAGGGATCGATCGGCTGCCCTTCGGCTTCGCCATTTCAGTACGGCTTCGAGGCGGGCGCTGGTTACGATCAGGTAACGGGATTGGGCTCGGTGAATGCCAATGCGCTGGCGACCGCGTGGGGAGAACTGTTTACGGCATCGACAATATCGGTCGCGCCCTCGACCGCAGCTATTTTCGAAGGCAACAACGTAACCTTGAGCGCGACGGTTACGCCTTCTGCCACCACCGGATCCGTAAGCTTTTACACGAACGCATCCACCACTGCCTTGGGCACGGTCGCGTTGACAAACGGCAGTGCCAGCCTGACCACTGCTGCACTGCCATCCGGTACAAACTCGGTGGTTGGAACTTACCACGGAATCAATGCTGCTTCGACCTCTGCGGCGGTGAACATCACCGTGACGCCGCCGTTCAGCATATCCATCGTCCCCCCCAGCCTCCCCAACCTCACTGCGGCGGCTGGAACGGCCGCGGCGACGGTCATCACCATCACGCCCACCGCTGGATTCACCGGAACTGTAACCTTTACGAACTCAACGATATCGTTGCCGGGGAGTTGCTCGTCGGGACTTCCCGCGGGGGCGCTGTGTAACTTTAATCCGAATAGCGTGACGTTGAATGGATCGAGCCTGGCCACCGTGGTCATGACAATTTCAACGAACCCAATTATGGCGATCCCGTCGGGCGCGCAGGCTATTACTGTGACCGGCACCAGCGGCACCGCGTCGGCTAGTACGCCAGTCAATCTGACGGTGACGAAAACTACGGAAGCTTTCACGCTTCAGTCGGGAACCGGCCTTACCTTTCCCGTTCCGGTGGGTGCGACCGCGGCGGTGCAGCTTGCAGTTAACGGTTCCAACGGCTTCATTGCAGGCAGCGGCGCCGGAGCCACAACCGCTGTACCGCTTACCTATAGCTGCTCGGGAATTCCAACAACCGCGGAAATCTCATGCACCCTGCCGAATGGCGGACAGCCAACCAATGCAACCGCGGTCACCGTTAATCTGGTGACGACGCCAGTGACCACGCAACTGCTGCCGCCTGCGCTGGGCCGCGGCAGCCGCGTGTTTTACGCTTTGCTGCTTCCCGGATTAATCGGGATTGTTTTCGCCGCGGGATCGCGGGGACGAGGCGCGCGGCTGCTGAGTCTGATTGTTGTGCTCAGCTGTTCCACGCTGTGGCTGGGCGCCTGCGGAGGCAGCAACAATAACAACAACAGCCTGAAGAATCCGGGCACGCCTCCGGGAGTTTATGCCGTGACGATCAACGCGACGACCGGCGGGGCAAATCCGATCTCGAGTTCGCTGGCGATTACGCTGAGCGTAACGGCACAATAGAAACTCAAGACGGCAATACCGACAGTTGCCGGGTGTGGAACCCAGATGGGGCTGGCCTCCTGTGCAAAAGTGAGGATGGTTTGCCCCTTGCGCGTCCGGGCTGGGACGAGTACCATTAGGTTGTTCTCATTGGCCTCGTTCCCGCGTTGGCCTTCCGCGCCCCAGGCCGTTCCCGGCGGCGCGATGAATTCCGATAACGGATCACCGATACGCAAGATTTATACTTTTTCGCCGAAGCAAGAGTGGCAGCGCCAGAGACAGGATTTTAATCGCGATTGCGCCCAGCCCACGGCAGACGCGTGTGGTTGTAAAGCCAGATGATTTCGTCCCGACTCAAAGCAAGGGTGTGACGATAGCGGGCAGACACGCTAAGGCATTATGATGTGCGCCAACGCTGCGGAAGCCAGCCGCAACCAATGGGGAATCTGAAAGAAGCAAGCTGCAACACTGCACCGGGTCGAAGACCCAGCTCAGCAGTTCTGAGAGGACTATGAACGCAGGACCAGGAAGACCCTCCGGTGGCGGAGGCAGAAGTCGACGGCGTCGCGGACGCCGCCCTAGCAATCAACGCGGGCCTCGAGCCGCCGGACCCAGCCAGGCACGGCACAATCAGGACGGGATTTACACCGCTCCTATGGACCACAGCTACCGCGCGGCCTTAGCAGGCAACGGCAATAACGGACAGGGGGTACGGCGCCAACGCCCCGGTTTTGCCGCGCCTTTTGCCCCGGTCGATCCCGAGCCATTGCCGGTGCGCGAGGACTCCAACTCGCGGATATTCGCCTTTGTCGACGACCTGTTTTTTGCCGCCAAGATCCAGGAGACGGCGCGCAAGCTGAATGTGAAGGTCGAGTTCACCAAGACCGACAAAGACCTGGCAGAGCGCATGCAGCAGAATGGCGAAGAGAAGCCGTCGCTGATCATCTTTGATCTGAACAATGCCAACGCCAAGCCGCTGACGCTCATCCCAAAATTGAAAGCGAAATTAAAGAAGGGGACTTCGATTATCGGGTTCCTGTCGCATGTGCAGGGCGATCTGAAGCAGAAGGCCCACGAAGTAGGCTGTGACATGGTGCTGCCGCGCTCGGCATTCTCGCAGAACTTGCCGCAGTTGCTGCGCAGGCATGGGGCGCCGGAGGACGAGAATCCGACGGTGCAGTAAGAATTTTTTTGTCCGGTTCAATGTCGATCAACGGGTAAACATCTCGATTAGGACGCTGGAAACTTCATCCGCCGCCTTCGATGAGATTGTGCCGAGTCGTCGGACTAAACGCTGGCGGTCAACTGCACGTAATTGATCGATCGCAACCTGTCCTGGCTTATTCCGGAAGATAACGTTGACGCGTGTTGGGTAGTTGCGCACCGTGGTTGTCATGGGGGCAACCAACGCAGTCTGCAGTGGTTCGTTCATTTCGTTCGGAGAAATGACGAGACACGGACGGGTCTTCTTAATTTCCGCCCCCTTCGAAGGGTCGAGGGCAATCAGCCAAACATCGTCTCGCCTGGGATAGCTCACCACTTCCAATCCTCATTATCGAAGGCATTGGGCGGTACGGATTCGAGCAGCATTTCCTCCGCTGTCGTGCTCGCGGCGGAAAAAGCCTGCTTCCAGCCATGACGCGGCGAGCGATGGGGAGCGATCACCAGGCCCTTGGCCGTGACCTGTAGTTCGACGACATCGCCTAATCCACACTGCTCGATGAGCGGTTTGGGGATGCGAATTCCTCGCGAGTTGCCGATACGAGTAAGTTCTAATCTCATAAAATCTCTCCGTAATTACATTGTAATTACTTGTCAATTTAAGGTCAATTGGATTCCGGCCTCCATCTTTTATCCCGGTGGCCAACTGAGATGCCGTCCGCCTAACAGGTGGACGTGAAGGTGGAATACCGATTGTCCCGCCCCGGGACCTACGTTTAGCACGGTTCGATATCCCTGCTCGATGTTGCGCTGACGCGCAATTTCGGCGGCAGCCAGATGGCACCGGCCAATGACTTCGGCATCTACCGCCTGCGCTTCCTGCAATCCCGCAAAATGCTTCTTGGGGACGACGAGAACGTGCGTCGGAGCTTTTGGATCGATGTCTTCAAAGGCGAAGACATGATCGTCTTCGTAGACTTTTTTCGAGGGAATCTCGCCGTGGATGATGCGGCAGAAAAGGCAGTCGCTGGGGGAGTTGGTCATTGCTGGTTCACCTCGTCAAGAAAGATATCATCGGGACGAATGTATAAGCAGGCTTAGGCGTCGCTAAGAATCAATCCAGCAAAATTAATCCAGCCTGACCAGAAATACCGCGCCTTCCGGCGTTGTGGTCTCTGCGGCAAGGCGCTTGGCGCGCTGGCGATCGTCATCCAGCACGCGTACGCGCACCCACCAGTCACCTTTCGGGCTGGGGAACTTCTGGACCTTCGCGGTGCTGTAGCGGCGCGTGAGGTGGTCGGCAACTTTCGCGGCTTCCTTCTCGTGGGGAAAGCCGCCGATCTGCACCGCCCACCTTCCACCGCTATCTATCGGTGCAGGGCATTGCATGACTTCCACTTTCACTTCCGCAACTCCGGGTTGATAGACGTCGAGCTTGCGGGCCGCTGCCAGCGATAAGTCGAGAATTCGTCCCGGAATAAACGGCCCGCGGTCGGTGATGCGAACCAATGCGCTGTGGCCGGTCTTCAGATTGGTGACGCGCACAATCGACCCCAGCGGCAGCGTGCGGTGGGCTGCGGTCATGGCGTGCATGTTGTAGATTTCGCCATTCGATCCGCGGCGGTTGTGATAGGGAGGACCGTACCAACTGGCGCGCCCGGTTTCGGTGGCGATGGGAACGGTTCCGGGAGGGATGGTGGGCTCGGCTAGATCTGCCTCTTCGGAATTGCTTTCGGCTCCGGGCAGGTGCTTCGATGGGACGGTTCCTTCTGGCGGTTCAGTCGGCGAAGCTTCGGATGGTGGCGGCAGAGGAGGGACGTTTACTTGGGCGGCTTTGGGATGACCGCAGCCGGTAAATAAAAATGCCGCCGCGACGACGAGAGGGCAAAGGATTAGGCAACGGCGGAGCACCTTCATCGGCGCGACGCTTTTTGTTGCTCCATGTAGTCGGCCAGTTCGCTGAGCTTCACGCTGGCGGTGCGCAAGGCTTTGGTCGAGTGCTGGCGGACGGTTGGGACGACCTCGTCGTTCAGGTACTTGATGAACTCCGGAATTTCTTTCTCGATTTTCTCGGCAGCTTCTGCGACCGTCTTGCTGACGCGTGCCGAAGCGTCTTCCACCTTGCGGTTGAAGTCGTTCATGGTTTTCCTCGCGACTGCTGGGCGTATTATTTCGCGGGGTGGAGCGCCGGGTCAAATGGCGGGATTATCTTCGTGCTCAGTTAGCTGGATCAACCACCAAGGACACGAAGGTGCACGAAGGGGAAATGCGGGTGTTGGTTGCGGTAAGGATTCGATCCTTGATACAGTAAGGATATGCCAAAGGTGACTTCCAAGCTGCAATTGACCGTTCCCAAGGTCATTGCCGATCAGTACGGCATTCGTCCAGGGGACGAGTTGGAGTGGATTCCTGCGGGCGATAGTATTCGTGTGGAGTTGGTGCGAGGCAAAGCGAAGGCGGGGCACGAGTTGACGACCGAGGAGCGGTTGGAGTTGTTCGATGCGAACATGGAACGCATCGATAAGCTTCAGGCTGAGCAACTGAAGGAAGCGAAGAAAAAAGGCACTCGCATTACACGAGCGAACCGCGGCTGGACGCGCGAAGAACTGTACGACGACGATAGGGGACTTCCTCGTGGCTTCCCTCGTGGACACTAACATACTGGTGTATTGCTTCGATCCTCGCGAGCCAGCCAAGCGCGCTGTGGCGCGCGACGTGCTGCGGCGAGGGTCAATCGAGAATGCGATTCGCGTGCCGCATCAAACGCTGATTGAATTTGTGTCTGTAGTGACGCGCCGGAAGGGTGACGGTACTCCATTGCTCCCGCAAGAGGAGGCCATTCGGCAGGCGGAAGGGTTCATGGCTGAATTCCCCGTGCTTTATCCAAACGAAAACATTTTTCGCACTGCACTGCGTGGCATGGCGACCTATCGACTGCCGTGGTTCGATGCGCATCTATGGGCTTGTGCCGAACACTACGGTCTGCCGGAGCTTCTTTCCGAAGATTTTGAACATGGCCGCAGGTATGGGACGGTGCGGATAAGAAATCCGTTTGTGGAGATGGGACTTGCGTAGGGTGAGGAGTGCAGGGATGCCCGTCGGCGGCTGGCTTTCTCATCCGCAGCGACAAGAGCTTCGCAGGCGGCTTCTCGCCTGGTACAAGCGGAACGCGCGCTCTTTACCCTGGCGCGCGGATCGCGACCCCTACCGGGTGTGGCTCTCGGAGATCATGCTGCAGCAGACACGGGTCGCGGCGGTGATTGAGCACTATCAGGAATTTTTGCGGCGCTTTCCTGCCGTAGAGAAACTCGCCGCCGCCCGCGGGGCCAGCGTGCTCGCGGCGTGGAGCGGACTGGGATACTACCGGAGGGCGCGCATGTTGCATGCCGCCGCGAAGGTCGTGGTGCGAGAGCATGCAGGGAAATTTCCTGCAACGGCCGCGGGCCTGCGCGTCCTGCCCGGAATCGGCCGATATACCGCCGCGGCGATCGCCAGCATTGCATTCGGAGAGCCGGTGGCCGTGGTCGATGGCAACGTCGAACGCGTGCTGCAACGCATCTCGGGAGAACGTCTGGCTGGAGAAGAATTGTGGAAGGCGGCGAACGAAGTGCTGGATGCGAAGCGTCCCGGCGACTTCAATCAGGCGATGATGGAATTGGGCGCGACGGTATGCACGCCGCGGGCGCCGGCATGTTTGAGGTGTCCGGTACTGGAAATATGCGCGACGCAGGGAGAGTTGAGTGCAACCGCGAAAGGTGTGCCCCGGAGGAAACGAGAGATTCACTATTCACTCGATCACCGCGAGGGCGAAGTATTAATGGTAAAGCGCCCGCGGGATGCTTCGCTGATGCCGAGCATGTTGGAACTGCCGGAGATATCGGGAGGCAATGGCGACGGCATCATTTTATTTACGCTCAGGCATTCGATCACGAAGACGGATTACACGGTGAAAGTATGGCGCGATGTTGCGCCGTTGCCGAGCGGCGGGAAGTGGATTCCTGTGGCGCAGTTGCGGAAGGTCGCTATGACCGGGCTTGCGCGGAAAATTTTCCGTGGTGCCGAATTGCTGTGAGCCTGGACTTACAAGTCCCTTCACCATCCTTCATCATCTAAAATGGAGGCGGTTCAGAACGCGAAATCCTGTATGCGCTGGCTGAAAAATATTTTTAAAACCCAAAGCGGAGGACGATCGATGGCGGCATTGACCGTGGGCGCGAAGGCGCCCGAGTTTGAGCTCAAGACGCTGGATGGCAAGCGCTTCGTGCTGGGCGACGAGTTGGCAAGCGGGCCGGTGCTGCTCGCGTTTTTCAAAGTCTCCTGCCCTACTTGCCAGTATGCGTTTCCATTTCTGGAGCGGCTTCACGGAGCGTACGGAGCGGATGGAGTAAAGATTGCCGGCGTTTCGCAGAACGATGCGAAAGCGACTGCCGCATTCGCGAAGGAGTTTGGCGCCACGTTTCCCATGCTGCTCGACGATCCCGATAGCTATCCGGTGTCGAATGCTTACGGGCTGACGAATGTGCCGTCAATTTTCTGGATCGCGCAGGATGGGGAAATTGAAATTTCCAGTGTGGGCTGGGTGAAGGCGGATTTTGAAAGCATCAACCGCAAGATGGCGGAGTTGCGGCAATCAGTGGCGGCGGTATTGTTCAAGCCGGGCGAAGATGTGCGTGACTTTCGCGCCGGTTGAGGTTCGAAAAATTGATCCCGCGGTCGCGGGAGAATGCAAGCGTTTGATCAAACCATAGAGTTGGCGAATCCACAGTTGGATCGTTCTGCGTCAACTGCTCGCCGGACGGCAGTTGTACTTGCCCGAAAGGTCGCCTTTTCGATTGACCTACCGTGCCGTGCGTGCAGCCCAGAAACGCCTTAGTCTCCGTTACAATTCTGTAAGTCTCAATACCATGCGCTTCTAGCCACAAAATGGTCCGCGCCGAACGCCAATTCGACGAAGGAGAGTACGGTTTTATGCGCGCAATCGCGAGAAGAAGTGTTCGCGCCAGTGTGTGGGCTGCGCTTAGCCTGCTGCTGGCAGGAATGGCGTTGGGCGCGGACCCCGCACCTTTGCCTTCCGCGGAGAAGCGTGAGGCCGTCTCGGTGCGGCTGCCCGGCGTGGCATTTGCCGCCATGCAGACCATCGATCCTGAGCACATTCGCTGGCATGTTCGCTTTCTCTCGCACGATCTTTTGGAAGGCCGCGGCACCGGACAGAGGGGCGGCGACGTTGCGGCGGAATACATTGCTACGGAGTTTGCGGAGTATGGATTGAAACCTGCCGGCGACAACGGCTCATATTTGCAGAAGGTGCCGCTGGTCGGAATCACAACGCTGCCGGAAACACAGTTTGCGCTGGCGCCAAAGCAGGGCGGCGAGATTACCCTGAAGCCGCTGGATGAATACGTTGCCTACGATCAAACGCAACAAACGCGCTCTGATGTCGATGCCGAAATCGTGTATGTGGGGTACGGCATAGAAGCTGCGGAATACAAGTGGGACGACTACAAGGGCGTGGATGTTCGCGGCAAAGTTTTGCTGATGCTGGTGAATGAGCCGCCATCGGACGATCCGAACTTCTTCAAGGGCAAGGCGCTTACTTACTACGGTCGGTGGACTTACAAGTACGAAGAAGCGGCGCGCAAGGGCGCGGTGGGCGTGATTCTTATACATAAAGCAGACATGGCGAGCTATCCGTGGGAAGTCGTGAGGAACTCGAATTCGGGCGAGAAGTCTTTTTTGAAGCTTGAAGGTCCGGCGCTGAAGGTTGCGTCGTGGGTGCAGTTTGATGTGGCGAAGAAGCTCGCCGCGGCTTCGGGGATGGATCTTGACAAGATGATGGCGGATGCGCGCTCGCGTGACTTTCATCCCGTCAGCCTGGGCGCAAAATTGAAGGCGCACATGGTAAGCAAGGTGCGAAATTTCGAATCAAACAATGTAGTTGCGATGCTGCCGGGTTCCAGTCGCAAGATGAAAGATGAAGCGGTGATGTATACCGCGCACTACGATCACCTGGGCATTCGCCCGGAGATGGCGGGCGACAATATTTATAACGGCGCAGCCGACAACGCAACCGGCTGCGGAATTCTGCTGGAGTTGGCGCGAGCGTTTAGCGTGGCCAAGGATCGGCCAGGGCGGTCGCTGATTTTCGCGGCGGTCACGGCAGAGGAGCAAGGGTTGCTGGGCTCGGAATATCTGGGAAAGCATCCGCCCGTTCCCGCGGGCAATATTTCGCTGGATTTGAACTACGACGATCTGCCGCCAATTGGAGCCGCCGAAGAAGTGGAAGTGAGTGGAGCGGAGCGCACCACGTTTTATCCCTGGGTGCAGGCCACGGCGAAGGAATTTCGATTGGCGATTCGTCCCGATGCGCGGCCTGAGGCTGGACACTACTACCGCTCCGACCATTTCAGCCTGGCGCGGGTGGGCATTCCGTCGTTCTCCGTCAACGAGGGTATGAAGTTCAAAGGGCACGATGCGGCTTGGGGGATGGAGCAGTATAAAGATTACGTGGAGAAGCATTATCATCAGCCGAGCGACGAGTATCATCCCGAGATGAATTTTGTGGGCGATGCCGCCATGGCCCGCTTCGGATTTGCGCTGGGCTGGGAGGCTGCAAGTTTCTCAAAGCTCATCGGCTGGCAGAAGGGCGACGAGTTTGAGGCGGCGCGGATGAAAGATCAGTAGCGAGTTTGCTGTATGCTTGGTTCGAAGGAATCCATGATGTTGGATTCGATTTCTTGGGTTCATCGAATTTAGTTTGGTACGAGGATACTTCGACTTGATCTCCCTGGTCCGGTTTTTCTCTTCATCGAAACTCCGCTTGATCGCCGCTCTGGCGTTCTGTTTCGCTTCACCCCTATTGCCGGCACAAAATCCTGCGGCGGTTCCCGGAGCGTGGTCAGGCACGCTGGTCTCGAGTGCGTGCAATGCGGACGAGGCATTCAACGAATCGCCTGAATGCGCGAAGGTCATCCCCGGCGCGAAAGTTTCGCTCTATGACGATACGACTCGCGTCCTGTACTCGCTGGAGCCGCAGAAGTTGGCCGGTGGGAAGTTGGGTGACAGCGTCACCGTTCGGGGAACGCTGGATGGGGAGACGATTCGCGTTTCGTCGATCGAGTCCATGACGATTGGCTTAGGAGTGGGCGAAAAGGCGCCAGCGTTTTCGCTGCGCGATCAATTTGGCCGCACGCAAACCCTCGAGACTCTGAAAGGCACGAACGGCACGGTTCTGCTCTTCTTCCGTTCCGCCGACTGGTGACCATTCTGCAAAGGGCAGCTGGTCCAGCTGCAAGATGCAACCGCGCGCTTCGAGAAACAAGGGATCAAACTGGCCGCGATCAGCTATGACTCGGAAGAAATCCTGAAGTTTTTTTCCGACCGGCATTCGATTGGCTACTCGCTGCTGGGCGATCCCGATTCGAAAATCATCGCGGCTTACGGCGTGCTGAATCCCGAGGCGGCGGGGATGCAGAAAGGGTTTGCGCGCCCCGGATATTTCTTTATCGACACCAAGGGCGTGATTCGGGAGAAATTTTTCGAGGCAAAATACCGCGAGCGGCTGACCGGGAACAGCATTATTTCCGATCTTTTCCCGGAGCTGGGTGAGGAAGTGACGCAGACGGTGGAAGCGCCGCACCTGCAACTCGCATTAGAGCAATCCGATTCGATCGGCGTGCCGGGCACGCGGGTTACGCTGGTGGCGGAAGTGCGATTGTCGCCGGATGTGCATGTGTATGCTCCGGGGGCACAGGGCTACAAGCCAATCAAGCTGGTGATGGACGCGATGCCCGAGATCGAATTCCCGTCGGCGGTTTATCCGCAATCGAAGATTTTGTTCCTGCCGGTCATCAACGAGAAAGTTCCGGTTTTCGATGGCACGTTTCGCATCAGCCAGGAGGCTCAGGTGAGCACTCGTGCGGAGTTTTGGGGTTCGCTGGGCAAAGAAGGGAAAACCTTCACGATGAACGGCGCGCTGGATTATCAGGCTTGCGACAAAACCACGTGCTACCGGCCAACCTCGGTGCCGGTAAAATGGCAACTGCACGTTCTACCGCTGGATCGAACGCGGGCTCCGGTGGAGATTCGGCATAAGTAGGCGGCGGTTTATTGCGCCGGGCACGGGGCACCTGCGGCCTGCCACGCTTTCACTTTTGCGGAAAATTCGTCATGCGGAATCGGCACGGGAGTTCGGCCGTTGCCTGGGTTCCATCCCCAAGCCACTAATTTATCTTCCGTGAGGTGCTCGACGAGTTGATCGAGATTGCGGTCGCGATTTTGCTTGGGATCTTTGATGGATTGACAAAGCTGCGCATCGGTTAGCCCCTCCCAGATCATCGGCGTGGATGGCGGGGGCAAATGCCAAGTGGGCGCTCCTGGCGGGAGATGCGCGCCATCAAGATTATGGTCCTGATGGCAGGTGCTGCATTTCTCGGCGGTCACTCCGAAGCCCTCCGGTCCGCGTCTGATGTTCATGGTGTGCCGGTGGCTGTCATCGCCCTGCCGCGGGTAATCTCCCTTGGAGTGGCAATTCATGCAGCGGGGATGACGGAGCACGGGAACGAATGCAATGAAGAGTGAGCCGTCATTGGCGGTTGGAGCGGGAGGTTGCGCCGCGAAGGCTACATGCGAAAAACGCGAAGTAATAGCTACGCTTCCAAACAACCACACCATGCATAGCAGGCTTAAGGCGAGCGTACGCTTCATGCAGCCTCCGTCATACGAATGGGCAAGCGGCGGATTCGTTTACCGGTCGCGGCGAAAATAGCGTTGGCGATGGCGGGCGCGGCGCAGGGAACTCCCGGCTCTCCGATGCCGCCGGATTTTTCCTGGCTTTCGACAATGTGAGTTTCAATGACAGGGCATTCATTCATGCGCAGAACCGGGAAGGTGTTGAAGTTGGTTTGCTGCAAGCGGCCGTTCTGAAATGTGAGTTCCTGCATGAGCGCGGCGGATGCGCCGAAAATCGCTCCGCTCTCGGTTTGAGCGGCGATGATTCCGGGGTTTACGTACTGGCCGCAGTCGATGGCGCAAACCATTTTGTGAACGCGAACGACGCCATCGCTCACCGACACTTCGACCACGTGGGCGGAATAACTTCCAAAGGCAAAGTGCACGGCGATGCCGCGGCCCATGCCTTTGGGTAAAGGTTTGTCCCATCCGGCTTTCTGGGCGGCGAGATCGAGCACGCCGAGGTGGCGCGGCTGCTTCTGCAGCAACGTGCGCCGGAACTGGTACGGATCTTTCTGCGCGACGGCCGCGAGTTCGTCAACGAAGCATTCGACCGCGAATGCCGTGTGCGAATGTCCCACGGAGCGCAGCCACTGCACCGGCACATTCACTTCCGCCTGATGCGATTCCACCGCTACGTTTGGAATCGAGTAGGGGAGATCGTCGACGCCTTCGACCGACGCGGGATCGTAGTTTTTTCCTTTCATCATCGTTGCCGCAAATGGTGTGCCCGCCATAATTGATTGGCCTACGAGCCGCGAGCGCCAGCATGCCAAATTGCCAGACCCGTCGAATCCGCCCTCGATCGCGTGCAGAAATGCTGGACGATACCAGCCGCCAGCCATATCATCTTCACGCGTCCAAATTACTTTCACCGGCGCGCCTGCCGCCTTCGCTACATAAACCGCTTCCACCACAAAATCCGATTGCGGATTCGCACGCCTGCCAAAGCCTCCGCCTAAAAGCGTGGTGTGCAACTGCACTTTTTCATTCGGAAGACCTGCGATCTTTGCCGCGTTGGCCCGGTCTACCGTCTGAAATTGCGAGCCCGTCCAAACTTCGCAAGAGTCCGCTCGCAAATCCACTGTGCAGTTCAGAGGTTCCATCATGAGGTGCGACAAGTACGGAACCTCATAAACCGCAGAGATTCTCTTGGTTGCAGTGGCCAGCGCTGCGGTTGCATCGCCATCGTTGCGAACGCTGGTTCCGGGCGTTTTGGCGCGGTCGCGGAAATCCTGCATCATACGGGCGGTGCTGAAGTCGCGCATCGCGCCGTCATCCCATTCGACGCGAACGGCGTCGCGCGCCATTTTCGCCTGCCAGAAAGTATCGGCGATTACAGCGACTCCAGCCGGAATCGCCGCGATCTTGCGAACGCCCGGCATGGAGCGAGCCCGGGAATCATCGAAGCTCTTCATCGTTGCGCCGAAGATCGGAGGGCGGGCGATTACTGCGGTCAGCATTCCCGGCAACTTCACATCGATTCCAAAAACCGCTTTGCCGTTCAGTTTTTCTGGCGTGTCGAGCCGCTTGATCGGCTTGCCGATCAGTTTGAAATTCTTGGGATCTTTCAGTTGCACTTTTTCCGGCGGTGACAGCTTCGCGGCGGCGGTCACGAGTTTGCCGTAAGTGAGCCGGTTTGATCCGTTCAGCACTGCGCCGTTCTCCGTGCGGCAAACGGAGGGGGCGACCTTCCATTGCTGGGCCGCGGCGGCGACGAGCATGGCGCGAGCCGCGGCGCCGGCCTGGCGGAACTGCTCCAGCCCGGACCAGACGCTCGAACTTCCTCCCGTCATCTGCATGCCAAAGGCGGGGTGGTTGTACTTGGCGTCGACCGGAGCGGATTCGTAACCGACCTTCGTCCAATCGGCGTCGAGCTCGTCGGCCAGCAGCATGGGCAAAGACGTGTAAACCCCCTGGCCCATCTCAGAGTGGTTCACAATCACGGTGATGCGCTCGTCGGTGCCGATGCGAACGAATGCGTTCGGCATGAAGGTGTCGGACGTGGCTTGCGCAGAGGCGAGTTGGCTGATTCCTGGAAAGTGAAAGCCGATCAGCAAGCCGCCGCCGGCCGCAACTGAAATCTTCAGGAAGTTGCGACGCTCGATTCCTCCGGTTGTACTTATCGCTTGATCGATCATCCTTCGGCCCATCATTGCGCACCGCCTTTTGCGGCCATTTCGGCAGCCCGGTGAATGGCGCGCCGAATGCGCGGGTAGGTTCCGCAGCGGCAGATATTGCCGGTCATGGCCTGGTCAATGTCGTCGTCGGTGGGTGCGGGCTTTTCGCGCAGCAGAACTGCCGCGCTCATGAGCTGGCCCGACTGGCAGTAGCCGCACTGGGGAACGTCTTCTTCCAGCCACGCGCGTTGCAGAGGATTATTCAGGTCCGACGAAAGGCCTTCGATGGTGGTTACGGCTTTGCCCTGCGCACGGGCGACCGGAGCGACGCAAGAGCGCACCGCCTCTCCGTTGATGTGCACGGTGCAGGCGCCGCATTGGGCCATGCCGCATCCGTATTTGGTGCCAGTGAGGCCGAGATTTTCGCGAATTACCCAAAGCAGCGGGGTTGAAGGGTCCACGTCGAGGTCGAGGGATTTGCCATTTACGGAGAAGGCAATCATGGTAGGTCTCCTGGTCGATCCGCAGCACACGTTTGGCGCTGCCGGCGAGATGCTAGCGATTCTACACAGGTTTGAGGCGAGGCGTGATCGGTCTAATATTTCTGGAAAACAGCCCACAAGATGCGGCTGGTAAGGGCCGTGCTTATAACCGAGGTAACTTTAGAGCGCGCGGGCATCGTGCTAGCCTCGAATTGTATGTGTAATCAGTAACTTCCAAGATTTCGACGCCATTTTACAAATGCCGCGACTCCCCATCTTCCGCCTTGGCAAAGAACCAGAAAAACTGGCGCTACCCGAGTTGATTGCTTCTGCACCTGTGATGACGCTTGAAGGCCTGATGGTCGGCGTCGACAACCTGCGGCACGATGTAGTGCTTAGTCCCCGGCTGGTGGAAGCCGCGAGAGCGCACGTGAAGCGCCTGATCGTGCTTCACGGAGAGCTCGAAGGGCTGCTGGCGGCAGAGGCTCCGTTGCAAAGTCAAGCGCCGTCATGGCTGCGGAACGCGGCCGCTCCCGTGGGCCGGAAGGAAGCGCGCCCCGCGGAGCCAGCGGATTGGAAGCTGTTGCTGGCTGAGTTGCATGTAGCCACACTGAATCGCGCCAAGAAGGAAGAGAAGATTTCCATCGACCTGCTGGCCCGGCTGGCGGTGACCAAGTTTCTGCGAACCGAAATGCATCATCAGTTTGCGCAGGTGCTGGAGCGCTGCCGCGTGCTGCTGAAGAACTATGAGGGCAATCGTCAAGGCAAAGGCGTGGAGTACCGCGAGCGAGTGGCGGCCTTCCAGGTGCGGAAGAAAATCATCCTGCGGAAAGTTGGGCAGGATCTTTTCGAGACGATTCGCGAGATTGAAAAAGAGACGCTGGCGCGCACGCGGCGCTCGTTTTTTGGAGAAGTGCAGAGTTTTGGAGAGGGACAGAGCGACGCGCCGAAGAATGCTAGCGCGAACAATGCTGCCCTCGCCAGTTATGGTTTGTTCGTAAACCGCCTGGCATTTTCCGAGGACGGGCGAGACGACTACTTATGTGCCGAATACTACGTCATGCTGGGCAACTGGGACCGCGATCCCGATCGCTATCCGCGGCTCCAGGATATCGCCTGGAACTTTGTGCGTTCGCTCTATGGCGAGGAAACCACGACGGAGACGATCGATGCCTGGATGTGTGCTCCAGAAAACGCGCGGGCTCTGGTAGGCACTGGTACGCCCGATGACTCAACTTCCGAAGGGGTCGCACAGCAGGGACGCCTGGCGAAGTGGGTGCGTCTGCTCGAAGATGAGCAGGTGATGGAGTGCGTGATTGCCTCGTATCACACAGTTAATTTGCTAAGCGAGTACGCGCCGCGGATTAATCCGCAACAGCTGAAGAACGCTCTCATCTCGCGGCCTGAATGCGATCGAGTGGAGCGCATGATTCAGGAGCACGGCAAGCTTTCTCCGAACAGCCTGTATGCCGCAGTGGCCAAAGTTGCAGCGTGCCGGGGGGCGGAGCGAGCCAAAGTGGCAGCGCGCTTTTTGCAGGATTTTTCGCACTATCATCGCGATCTGCGCCGCCTGGAAACTTTGAACTCCGCGCTCGACTCGGTAAATCTCGTGGGCACCGACAAATTGCGCGAACTTTCGCGCATGAATGGCACGCTCTACGAATTCTTTCTTCCCGAGGAGCAGGAGGAACCGGAGGATGATCGAGTCCTGCGCCATGTGGTTCTGAAAGCCGATGTGCGCGATTCCACTCGCCTGACTCGAACTCTAATGGAGAAAGGGCTTAATCCGGCTTCTTATTTCAGCCTGAATTTTTACGATCCGGTGAACAAGTTGCTCGGCAAGTATGGAGCGCAAAAAGTTTTTCTCGAGGGCGACGCGATTATTCTTGCGATCCTGGAGCGTTCTGGCGAACCTGAGCTGGCCGTGAGCCGCACCTGCGTGCTGGCGCGGGAGATGATCGAAATCGTACGCGGCTACAACGAACTGATGCAGCGCGATGGAATGCCGGAGCTTGAACTGGGTGTGGGTATCACTCTGCAGGAATCGGCTCCGCTCTATCTGATGGATGGCGAGCACCAGATCATGATTTCTGAGGCCCTGAACGAAAGCGACCGGCTTTCTTCCTGCAACAAACGCGCCCGCAAATTGATGGAATCGCAGGCCGGCCCATTTCATGTTTACGCGTTTCAGTCGGGTGAACCCGCTCCTGGAGCGAATCCAGAAGACACGGTTGTTAGCTTCAACCTCGGCGGCATTCGCATGAATGAAGCGGCCTTCCGCAAGCTCGAGCAGGAAATTTCTCTGGTGCCGTTGCCAGTGAAGCTGCCGCCGACGGTTTCGCCCGACAAAGGCGAGTACAAACTCTTCAGCGGGACGGTGCCGGTAGATCGCGACATTTTCCGCAAGATCGTGGTGCGGGAAAGCCGGATGCCGAAGATCAACAGCGAAGATTTTTCTATTCTTGGGTGGAGTGAGCGCAACTACTACGAAGTATGCACGGATCCCGCTATTTATAACGCGCTGGAGAAGAAAAAAGCCGCGGCACGCTAATGGAAGTCAAAATCAAAACTTAGCATCGCTTGCCTGCGAAATTCTGACCTCGGACATTTATTGCGGAATCTCCTCCCCAGGATCGGATACGATGGATGCCGAGGAATTTTCAATTGAATAGGATGCGCGCCGCTCTCGTCGCTGGCACTTGCGTTCTGATCGTATCGGCTTTATCCCTCGCTCAAGACTCGCCGAAGCCCACCACAAAAACCGCGCCTGCGGCCGCCGCGTCCAAGGGTGGACGCGAGTACTCGGGGATGTACAGCTTCATCGAGGATGGCGAGTTTGTGCAGATCACGATCGAAGATGACGGCCAAGTTACCGGCTATGTTTCGCGCTATGGAGAAGGAGGGAGCGACAAAGGAAAATTTGTCGAGCACTTTTTCCGTAGCGGAAAGCTGGAGGGCGACAAGATCGTATTCACAACTGCGACCGTGAACAATCTATGGTTCGATTTCAAAGGCGTCATCGAGCGAGGCGAGGGGAAAAATCCCGGGGACGAAGCGTACTACGTATTGAAGGGGATGCTCACCGATAGGACGGTCGACGCGGCGAAGAAAGAGACGGCGCATTCGCGGGAGGTTGTGTTCAAGAGGTTTCCGGGAGTATCCAGTACGTAGTGGGGTGCGGAAAAGTCGGGGTTCGCCCCGCAGCGCCTAAAGGCGCGATTGATAGCTCGATTCTGACGGCATGCCTGAAGGCATACCCTGATACGAATCTCTAGGTTCGTAATCTCGAGTTTTCGTAGCCTGCTAGTCCTGAGTACGGCACGGCCGGCAGCCGTGTCCTTCGCGAATCTCTTGCGAGACAACTCTGGGTGCTGACTGTTACTGTCCGGCGCGGGCGGGCGAGATTACGAGCCGCCCAGGGACTTTCTTTTTGATGTCGGTCTTTTCCTGAGCGTAAAGCAAATCCAGTCCGCCTTCGGCGGTGGCGGACGCGTCAGCCAAAGCCGCTGCCAGCGCGCGATATGAGCGGCTTACTTCCTGATTTTCCTGTAGTACCACGGGCGCACCGTGATCGATGGCGGGCGAGACCGCCTGAAACGCGTTGGGAATTTTCCACAATACTTTGCAGCGCGTCGAGCGCTCGATATCTTCGTCGGTGAAGCCGGGAATTTTCTTGTACCGGTTCAGAACCATGCGCAAGCGGTTGCGGCCCGCGCCCTCTTCCAGAAAAGCGTGAATGCGCCCCGCGCTCCACAGCGAAACCACGTCGGTTTGAGCGATCATTAATACAGCGTTAGAAAGGTCGGAAAGCAGGCGCGTGGTGGCGTCAAGGCGGCTCGAGGCATCGACGACCACATAGCGATAGTGGTTCACCAGCAGGTCGAACAATCGCGCCAGTTCGGCCGGCGTAGGGATCGAATGATAAGGCTGCTGCGGGCCGGCGAGCAGGTGCAATCCTTCTTTGGAAGTGGTCATCAACCCTTCGAGCAGGGAAGCGTCAAGGCGGTGCAGATTTTCGAGGGCGTCGGGAACTCCAAAGCTGGGACGCAAGTTCAAATGGAGTTGGGCGTGGCCGACTGGCGCAAAATCGACCAGCACGGTGCTGCCATAAGCCTGTTGCAGGGCAACGGCCGTGTTGACAGCGGCGGTGGTTGCGCCTGCGCCACCCTTGGCGCTGAGAAACGTGAAGACACGCGCCTTGCCCGCGCCCCCGCGGGTGCGGGTACGATTCGAACTGAATCGGGTCAGGGCTTCCAGCAAGGCTTCGCTGCCCGCTTTATCGTCAAGAAATTCGCCGGCTCCGGCGCGCATCGCGGCGACAATGGTGGTTGGCTGCTGCATCGATCCGTTGGCGAATATGGCCAGTTGCAGCGTGTTGGCTTGAATTAGTTCGATGGCCTTGATAGCGCCTTGCGGGTTTTCGAAGGCGATATCGATTAGCACAACTTCGGCGCGCAAGTCTTGAATCTGGCGCAGAATCGAGTCGGTCGCTCCAGAAGGGAAGCCGACATTGCTGAAAACCACCCGCGCAAGATTCGTAGCCTCCAGCCGGCGCTGCAGTTCCGACGAATGCTCCCGGTCCTCGGTCAGGAGGGCTACTGCGATCCCATGCATGGCGCGGTTCTCGCTGATTTCTCTCGGTGTTTGCATGTTAGAAAGAGGACATACCCTTCGCCAAGTGACCTTGGTAATTGATTGCGAGGGAAGTTGTACTCGGTTTATGCGGAGTGGGAAGATCGGCTGTGATGGGTACGACAGAAGACCCTGACGAAAGGCGCACGACCGAACACCCCAAAGTAGCTCCGCACTAGTGAGAGCATTCTAAGCCAAGCTGCCGAGTTTGAAAAGACTCCGGAAGCACGACAAGAACTAAAGTGCGGGAAGGGCGAATCTGAAGCGGGAAGCCGGATTGAGCAGAAGCCTGGCGAAAGAGGAACCAGCCGGGCGGAAGTTGCGCCGGGTCATCGCAGGAAAGACCCGATGGCTAGCCACCCACAGTGCGCGGGGTGCCAGGCGACGGGGACGGGCGCTCCACCTGGCTGGGACTGTGCAGGGCAGAGATACGCCGGAACGCGGATGATTCGTTCTCGGAGTCCGGAAGATATTCGTAGTCTTTCAGGCGAACCGCCACGCCGATCTTTGTTTCCTCGGATTTTGTTTCCCCGGATCTGGCTTCTTCGGGCGTGGCTTCGGCGGACTTTAAATCGGGCGAGGTGCTGGGGGCCGCAACCGAAAGCACAGACTTCCAGCCGTTTTGCGCTGGCTTTACCACCCGCAGAACGCTTCCCCGGCAGCGAACCGGCATGTTTTCGCCGAGGGTAATCTCGGAGGGCATTTTGAGCGTAAGTTCAATCTCTGCGCCTTCGCTGAGCGCCATATCGGTGAACAGAAAAACTCCACGGGAGCTAAGGTCTTGGGTAAAGCCAAGGCCTTCCGCTGCGGTGGAAGTCTCGCGCATTGAAACCGGCAAGTTGAAAGGGAAGCGCTGTCCGATGCGGCGCTCAACATTCACGGGAGGCGTAGTCATGGTCGTGGCACTTCCTTCGGAACTGCCGGGGGAGAGCAACTGCAACTTTAGCGCAGTATGCCAGTTCTGGGAAGTCCCAAATTTTGCCATGTCAGTTTGTGCGGATTTCGATCGGTTTGAAACGGAGCTTTAGGCTCCGTTCAATTTATTCTGTCAATCGATGCGTTCCAGTCATCCAAACAACTCAACGTGCCAGATTCGAAAGAACAGATTGCAGATGTGGTTGTAAATGGCGGGCAAGCCTTTGTGGAGCCGAAATCGCGCTGGCAGGTGGCTTTGCGGGCGCTGCGCCACCGGAACTTCCAGCTTTTTTTCAGCGGACAGCTGATTTCGCTGATCGGCACCTGGATGCAGAGCGTGGCGCAATCCTGGCTGGTCTACCGTTTGACCGGATCGGCGCTTTTGCTGGGTTCGGTCGGCTTCGCCAGCCAGATCCCGGTATTTCTATTTTCGCCGTTGGGCGGAATCACCGCCGATCGCGTCAACCGCCGCTCCATTGTAATTACCACCCAAATTTCAGCGATGATTTTGGCTTTTATGCTTGCAGCGCTGACGCTCTCTCATAAGATCCAGGTCTGGCATGTGTTCGTTCTGGCAAGTTTGCTGGGGATCGTGAACGCCTTCGACATCCCCAGCCGCCAATCGTTTCTGGTGGAAATGGTTGGCAAAGAAGATTTGATGAACGCCATTGCGCTGAATTCCTCCATGTTCAACGGCGCTCGCGTCATCGGCCCTGCGATCGCCGGCATTCTGGTAGCGAGAATCGGCGAAGGCTGGTGCTTCTTCGGCAACGCCGTCAGCTACATTGCGGTGATCGTGGGACTGCTCTTGATGAAGGTGCACAGCCCGGCGCGCGCGCTCAACGCATCACCGTTCGAGCACATGATGGAGGGGTTTCGCTTCGTCGAAAAGACTGCGCCGATTCGAGCGCTGCTGATTTTATTGGGAATTGTCAGCCTGGTCGGGATGCCGTACGTGGTGCTGATGCCGATTTTCGCCGATAAAATTCTGCACGGGGGAGCGCGTGGCCTGGGCATCCTGATGGGTGCGACCGGAGTTGGCGCTCTGCTCGGCGCTCTCACGCTTGCCTTCCGTGAAGGAGTGAAGGGCCTGGGACGATGGGTGGCATGGTGCTGCGCCGGTTTTGGCGCGAGCCTGGTGATTTTCTCGCTCTCGCACCGGTTCTGGATCTCAGTAATCCTGCTCTTGCCGGTGGGCTACACCATGATGTTGCAGATGGCCTGCTCGAACACGCTGATTCAGGTGATGGTTCCGGACGCGCTGCGTGGTCGGGTGATGTCTGTATATTCCATGATGTTTATGGGCATGGCTCCGATTGGAGCATTGCTGGGCGGCGCACTGGCCGACCGCCTGGGCGCGCCGATTACGGTTGCAGTTGGCGGCTGTGCATCGCTGTTGGGTGCGGCTTGGTTCAGGCTGCAACTTCCGAAAATCAGGGTTGAGGCGCGGCGCTTGATTGTGGCGCAAGAGGTTGCCGGCGGCGAACCTTCTGAAATGACGGCGCAAGCGGTTGAAGATTAGGTGACCCATCGTAAATTTGCATCGGCTGCATTGGTTCCTGGCTGGCCCGGGTTCTTCATTTTATTTCTTCGCGCCCTTAGCGATGACTTTGCGCGCCTTGCGGTTAAGAGCTTCTAAAAGCTTTTGAACGCAAAGGACGCAAAGAAATTCCGCGACGGTCGCGAAGAACCCGCAGCACATTACTCCCTTCTTCCTATAGTTCTTGAATATTGGCAGAGGATCGTGATATATCGGCTTGCTATCACGACACTTCCTTGCTCCGCGATCAGTTCTTCATCCCAACGCGTATGAGTAAAAGTTGTCGGCCTATCGGAGGACCAGATGAATTCACTTCGGAAGCTGATGGTGGCATCAAGTCTTTTGGTCGCGTTATCCACGGCAATGTTATTCGCGCAAGGCGGCGCGACTGGTGCTATCGGCGGCGTGGTTCAAGACGCCTCCGGCGCTGTCATTGCCGGCGCCAAGGTGAGCGTGAAGAACGAAGCGACCGGTGAAGTTCTGCGCCAGGCCACCAGCGACTCCTCAGGGTTATTCGTGGCCACGCTGCTGCCGGTGGGCGTGTACTCGGTGGAAGTGACCGCGGCCGGTTTTCCTGTGACCACTTTCCCCGGGGTAGTCGTAGTCATTACCGAAACCACGCGCATGACGGCCGTGCTCAAGGTGAATACGGTGAAGCAGGTCGTGGAAGTGCAATCCCAGGTGGAGCAGGTCAACACCACCGACGCCACCACCGGCCAGTCGCTGGGCGCACAAACGATCGCCGACCTGCCATTGGCTACGCGAAACTTTCAGCAGTTGCTTACGCTTTCCGCCGGCGCGTCGGCTGACTTGAACGGCGCGGCGCAACTTGGCCGCGGCCAGGTTTACATGCACGTAAACGGAGGCAGAGAAGATAACAATAATTATCTGATCGACGGCATCACCGTGGCCGACTATGCCTTCGGCGAACTTACTTACACGCCGCTGCCCAGCCCCGATGCCATTCAAGAGTTCAAAGTGAGCACCAGCCTTTATGACGCAACCCAAGGGCGCAACGGCGGAGGCAACATCAACGCCACGCTCAAAAGTGGAACCGCAAAATTTCACGGCGATCTGTGGGAGTACTTCCGCAACACGGTGCTGGACGCGAACGATTACTTTCTGGGACAGGTGGTGCAGAAGCAGAACATCTTCGGCGGCGACATCGGCGGCCCGATCGGACCGGCAGCCAAGCTGGGCTACTTCTATTTCAATCTTCAGGGCACGCGCCAGCGCAGCGGAGATTCGCCGGGCACATACATCAATACCAGCATCCCCGTGCTTCCGACCGCGCGCGATGCGACCACATTGCTCAATACTTTTTTCAATTGCGCGAACTGCCCAGGTCCGAAAACGCCGGCGATTGACCCCGTGGCGTTGAACCTGTTGAATACGCCCGGAACTTTATTTGGCCCGGGAGTCGGCGGTGGGTTTTTGTTCCCCAGCGTCCCCGGTACGCCCGGATTCACCACCATCGGCGGCGTACCGCAACTGAATTACGGTCCACTGCTTCTGAGCGACCCCGGAAGGTTTAGCGATAACCAGTTCACAGCGAATTGGGATCGTGAATTTCGTAATGGCAGAGACCGGCTATCGGAGCGCTTCTTCTGGTCGAACTCCGATACCTTCGAACCGTTTGGCGCAGATTCGTTCGGCATTCAGACCGGCGGCCAGCCGGGGGTAAACAATCTGAATTTCCCGCTGGATATTCCTCTGCACAGCCGTTTTGGCAGCATCACCGAAACCCATGTTTTCAGCAATACGCTGATCAATGAATTCCGATTCGGCGTGAACATCATCAGCGACAAATTGAATAACGAAGCGCCCATTACGGGCGCGCAGATCGGCATTAACTTGCCGACTGCAACCGGGGTAAACGGCCAGGCGGGCGATCCCAATATGTATCGCTTGCAGTTCGGCACCTGGGGTTTCGGCGCATATCCCACACAATTGCAGTCTGCGCTGTCGAACAACTACACCTGGGTTGACACGGTCAGCTGGACGCGGGGCCCGCACCAATTGCGCTTTGGCGGAGAGGTTGACCGAGTCGCCATGCGCCGCGACCTGCCCATCGCAGACAACGGCCTGGTGTTCTTTTCGCCGCCAACGTTCGGTACGGATTTCCAGAGCTTTCTGGCGGGCTCTCCGTTCTTCGCCGAGGGTGGAGGCGGGCTGGGCAACCACGACTACCGCATTCCCGGCTACGCCTGGTTCGCGCAGGATGATTATCGAGCGAGCAAAACCCTCACCGTAAATCTCGGCTTCCGCAACGAATTTCTGGGAGCGCCCTACGACACGCTTTGCCATACCGGCAACACCGATCCCAATTTGGCGAATACGACCGGGCAGCCCTACGTCTATCCGAAGTGCGTTAATAAATTCGGGCTCTCGGGTATTACCGGAACGTTGAATCAAGCCGGGCTCAACAATGAATACGCTTCGGTATGGGAGCCGCGCATCGGCTTCGCATATGACGTTGCTGGGCGGCACACCACTTCGATTCGCGGCGGCTATGGCATTTACAGCGTGCGCGAAGATCTGGGCGCGGTGGATAACCTGGCCATCGTTCCTCCAACCTATCCTTTCGGAGTGAATTTTGAGCCGGCGATTTTGGGTACCTGCGCGGCAACTTCAACCTGCCTGTCTAATCTCTTTGCGGCAAACAACGGTAACCCGGCGTTTCCGCTGCCGGGCATACCTCAACTGGGAGCGAACCCTACGCAGGCTTACGTTCCGTTGCCTTCGATCTTCGCTGGATTTTCTCCGGCATGCACTCTCGCCAATGGAACTCCTTCGACGGTTGCGCAGCAGTGCGGTGCAGGTTTCACGGGCACGGTAAACAGCCTGATCCAACTTTCGGTGCCGCTGCATTGGGTCGCAGGCACGACGCAGCAGTGGAACTTTACCATTCAGCAAGAGTTGGGCCGAGATTGGTTTTTGGAACTTGGATATGTGGGAACCAAAGGTAGCCGTTTGCGTTCGACCTACGATCCCGATCAGGCAACTTTAGCCACAACGTCGAATCCGGTCACGATTCCTTACGCCTGTGCAGGCGGTGCGGGCAGTTGCACGATTACGGATTCGACTGGCGAAAACGTGAGCGCCCGCGCGCCTTACCTTGGCATTGCGCCGGCGGATTTCGAAGACTTCGCTCCGAATTCCGATTCGCACTACAACGCGCTGCAAGCCACGCTGGCCCACCACTTCAGCAAGGGGCTGTACTTCCAGAGTGCGTACACCTGGTCGAAATCGATCGACGACGTCTCGACGGCTTCGGTCGCCTTTCTTACGCGCGTCAACGATCAAAATAATGCGCGCGATTCCCGCGGGCTTTCCGATTTTGACCGGCGGCAGCGCTCGGTAACCAGCGCGGTCTATCAGTTGCCATTCTTCGAGCACGCGAGCGGGGTTACGAAAGGCGCGCTCGGCGGATGGGAAGCCAGCGGCGTGATGATCCTGCAATCGGGCGCGCCGTTTACGATTTTCGATCCCAACGGCGGCAGCGCCTACGCGCTGGCGAGCCCATCCTCGACGGCGACGTTTAGTCCGGGCTTCGGCTGCGCTAGTGCGCCCAGCCATGGCAGCCCGGAATCGCGATTGGCGAACTGGGTGAATCCCGCGGCGTACATGCCAGATCCTCTGGCGACGCTTTCAACCGGAGGACCGAGCGATGCCACGCTTTACGGCAACACGCCGCGCAACTGCATCATCGGGCCGCCGCAGAAGAACGTCGACTTCACGTTGGGCAAGACCTTTCAGTTCGGAGAGCGGCAGAACCTGCGTTTCCGCGCGGAGTTCTTTAACCTGTTCAATCATCCGTCGTTCGCGATTCCGTCGGCGACTTCGGTTTCGGCGGCGAGCGGCGGTTCAGCGCCGATTACGTCAACGGTCGGTACGCCGAGGCTGATTCAGTTTTCGCTGAAGTATTCGTTCTAGCGCGGGAGAGAAAAATCTAGCGATATGCTTCCGGCGGCAATCCGGTGATGCGGATTCCACCGTGGCCTTTATGGCGGATATTGAGTCCGATGAGCAGCGCGGTGATCTGCTCGAGTACGCGGGCGTTCTCCAGCTTGCCGCCATCGATAGCGCGCACGCCGGGAAGTTTCACCGCGAGCGCGCGTGCGATCTGACCGGCATTGGCATCGTCGCTGCAAACGATCACGTCGCAGTCGAGCGCTTCGTCGCCATTCAACAATTCAGCTGACAGATTGTGAAACGCCGCGGCTACGTTCACGCCCTTCGGGACAAGTTCCGCGGCCTGCTGCGCGGCTGAGCCTTGCCAGACGCCGAGCGTGCGCGAAGCGCGTCCGCCGATTCCGGCGGCCAGCGCGACCGTGGCATCGATGAGAACGCTGCCGGGTCGGATCGCAGGCTTGAGTTGCTTCAGTAGCGCCGCTTGGCCCTCGAATGGCACGGTGAGAACAAGAATGTCCGTGGCAGCGCAGGCGGTGGAATTTTCCATGCCCGAGATGCGGGCTTGAGTCCCAGCTTTTGCTTTTATCTGCTCCGCTGCGGCTTGCGCACGCTGTGCATCGCGGGAGCCGATGATGGCCGTTTCTCCCGCACGCGCCCAGCGCAAAGCGAGGCCCATGCCCGCGGGTCCGGTCCCGCCGAGAATTGCGATGGGTCGCGACTCAGGCAAATTGCGGCTCCAACGCTTCTTCGGTGCTGAATTCTTCGAGAGGAACTTTGATCTTGATGCGCGAATAGCTGGTGTTGCGCTCGGCGGGAATGCGTCCCGCCTCGAGGATCAGCGATTGAAAATCTTCGGCGCTGGTGTACTGGCCGGCCGTGGCGCCGGCTTCGCGCGAAATATTTTCCTCCATCAGCGTGCCGCCATAATCGTTTGCGCCCGCGTGCAGGCAGAGTTGCGAAAGTTTGCGATTCAGCTTCACCCAGGAAACTTGAAGGTTGTTGATCGACCCCGCAAGCAGCAGCCGCGCCAGCGCGTGCACTTTGAGATGCTCGGCCAGCGTGGGCCCGCTGCGGGCAAGGCCCTGATGAAACAGCAATGTGTTCTGATGCACAAAGCCCAGCGGCACGAACTCGGTGAAGCCTGCTGTCTCGTTCTGAATGTCGCGCAGTAGCAGCATTTGCCGGACCCAATGCTCCGGCGTTTCGGTGTGTCCGTACATCATTGTCGAAGTGGTGCGAATTCCACAGTGGTGTGCGGTGCGGATGACTTCAATCCACTGCGCGGTAGAAAGCTTGTTGCGCGAGAGAATGTTGCGGACTTCGTCGTCGAGAATTTCGGCAGCGGTGCCGGGTAATGTGTCCAGGCCGTTGTCGCGAAGCATTGCGAGATAATCAGGAAGCGCCATGCCGGTGAGCTCCACGCCATAGACGATCTCCATGGGCGAAAACGCGTGGATGTGCATGCGAGGCAATGCGCCCTTTACCGCGCGCAAAACGTCGCGATAGTAAAAAGGAGGCAGGCCATGCGGCAGCCCTCCCTGAATGCAAACCTCGGTTGCGCCGAGTTGCCACGCTTCGACGGCCTTTTGCGCGACCTGTTCGGGTTGTAAGAAATAAGTATCGGACTCGCGCGGGCCGCGGCTGAAGGCGCAAAACTTGCAGCCCACAAAACAAATGTTGGTGAAGTTGATATTGCGATTGACCACGTAGGTTACGAGCTGGCCGCACAGTTCGGCCCGCAGAAGATTGGCGGCAGTGAGCAAGCCAAGCAGGTCGTCGCCATCTGCATTCGCAAGGGCATAAGCTCCCTCAAGTGAAACGGCATTGCCGTTCTGATTTTCAAGAATTCTCTCCAGCGCGGAGCGCACAGACGGCGTCAGGGCCGGAGCGACGTCGAACCAATCCAGCTTGGGAAAAGCTTCCAGCTCCGAGTTTGAAAGGGCGCGCGGCAAGAATTCCTCCAAAGATCTCGCCTCTAAAATTACTCCTTCTGCTAGCTTCTGGCGAGGGTCTAGCGGAACAGATCGTTCGCAGCGGGTCGAAGCAGATCGCGCGTTCGGCCGCGCGCCGGTTCGTAGCGAAATCCGCGAACGATGCAGGCGGGCGTCCGATTCAGTTTGCCGCACACCAGTCCGGCAGCGGCGGCGAGTTCGTCGGCAACAGCTTCCAGGCTGGCATGCAGAGTGTATCCATGAGGATCGCGTCGGCCGCGATCGTCGCGCAGAGCCTTCATTCCGGCAATGCCGATACAGAAGTCGACCAGTCCCTCGCGCCATGGCCGGCCAAAGGTGTCGGTAATAAGAACAGGAATCGCCAGCGCGGTACGCTTTTTTATTTCACGATGAAGTTCTTGGGCAGAACGATCGGGATCGGCGGGCAGAAGCAGCGCGTAACGGCCACCATCGACGTTGGAGACGTCCACGCCGCTGTTGGCGCAGATAAAACCGTGACGCGTTTCGGTGATAAGAATGCCGTTCTTGCGTCGAATCACGCTGCGACTCTCACGCAGCGCTAGCTCGATGACGCGGGGATTGAGATTGTATTTTTTGGCCCACCCTAGGGAAGCGGCGGATGGCTGGATCGTGGTGAGATCGACTACACGGCCTTCGGCTTTCGAGACGATTTTATGTTTGACGATGAGGATGTCGCCAGATTCGAATACAACGTCGTTCTCCATAAGCGATTGAAGCAGCTTTTCCGCTAGAGAATCGCCGGGCTTGATTTCATCGGCGAGCCGAAGCGGAATGAGGCGGAGTTCCTTAGGAAAGTTTCCCGGCGTTGTGTTCTCAGTCCGCTTCGCAGCGGACTTTCCGGAAGCGCTGCTCTTCTTTTTCATATTCCATTCATTCGCGTTGCGAGAGTGGAATCGTCGAGCATCCATCGGCGAAGCAAGCCCTGGGTGCGGCCTTCGCCGGGCCGTTGTATCACTTTATGCAGATCCGCTGGATTGTCCACATCCAAAGCAATGCCTGGAAGCTGAAGCACCTTGCAAGGTTTTCCGGTAGCCTGGGCAGCGGCCAAGTGCGGTTTGAAGCTGTCGTTTCCGAAGCGCAGAGGGAATAGGTTCGCCGGACGCCGAAAGGCGGCATTGGTTCCACGGCCGTCAGCGGCGGGAACTAGAACCGAGCCTGCGTCTGGAGCCTGCGAGAAAACCTGTTCCAACTCGCGGGCTTCAATCAAGGGAATGTCTGCGGGAATCACGAGCGTGCTCTGGACGCCGCGCGCTGCGCATAGTTGCGTGGCCATTTCTATCGCACCCGTTTCTCCTGGGTTCGCGGGATCGGGAATCACTTCAAAAGCGTATTTCTTTGCCAGATCGATCGCGAAGGGATCGCTGGTGACGATTGCACAGGCAGGACGGCGCGCCCAGGAAGCGATCGCGGCTAGGACATCGTGCAGCATCGCCTGGGCCAACGCTGTGCGCGCGGGTTGATCGAGTACGGCCGCAAGCCTCTGTTTGGCGCCCGACAGATTCTTGACCGGAACCAGGATCACGGCTGGCCGGAGGGAGGGGATTCGGCCCCGGAGTTGTCAGATTCAGATTTTTCTGTGCGGAGTTCGCCGAAATTTAAGGAAGGCAGGGTCAATTCCAGCACGCTACGGGCGAGTGCGGCGCGATCATCGGCAGAGCGCATCATGGTTTGTGCGCACTGCACGCGCAACCCGCCTCTCCGGAGAACCTCTGCGCCGCGGGCATCCTGAACGTCGCAGATTAAAAGGTCTAGAAAATCTTCGTAGGCTTTGGCGACGCCGGCGATGGAGCAAGGCAGCCCCTGCGCAGTCATCAAGATGCCTGCTGGCCCTGCGACCGGGGCGTTGCCGATGATAGGACTGACGGCAGCTATCTTGCCGCGGGCCCCGCGCAGCGCTTCGCGAATACCCGGCACGGCAAGTATCGGTCCGATACTTGTAATGGGATTGCTTGGCGCAAGCAGGACGGCGTCGGCAGTGGCAATGGCTTCGATGACTCCGGGCGCGGCTTCCGCGTCGGAGGCGCCGGCAAAGCGGACAGAGTTGACGGGATCCTGATACCAGCGCTGCACGAAATATTCTTCAAAACTCAGTTCGCCGGAAGGAGTATCGACGCGGGTTTCAACGCGCGAGTCACTCATCGGCAGAATGCGCGCCTTCACGCTCAGCTTTTCGCTAATCGCGGTTGTAGCCTCCGAGAGGGTCTTGCCCTCGGCGAGCAGCCGTGATCGCAGCAGGTGAATCGCGAGGTCGCGATCGCCGGTGTGAAACCATGTGGGCTCGCCCAGTTGCCCCATCGCCTGCAAACAAAGAAAAGTGTCGCCCTTTACGCCCCATCCGCGCTCGCGGCTGAGCAGGCCGGAGAGAACGTAGGTGATCGAATCGATGTCGGGCGAAACGTAAAGTCCCCACCAAAGCAAGTCGTCGCCGGTGTTGACGATGACCGTGATTTCTTCTGGAGGGACGATGCGGCGCAGGCCATCGATAAACTTGGCGCCGCCCGTGCCGCCGGTCAGGACGCAAATCATGCTGCCCTCGTTTCTCTGGCAAGTCCGTGTTTGTCGCGCGCCGCGCGAAGTTTTTCGTCAAGCAATGCAGAGGCGGTAGGTTTGGACAGGAATTCTGGATAAACCGGCAAGCGTTGGCGCAACTTCATCCCCTTACTCTCGGTGCGAGCGCGTAGCTGCTCGAGATGCGGCCACGGTTTTTCGGGATTGATGTAATCCGGGGTCAGCGGAGAAATTCCTCCCCAATCGTTGATGCCGGCATCGATCAACTCCTCATAGTATGGCGCATTCAGATTTGGCGGGGCTTGTATGTTGACGTTGGGCATTAGCAAACGAGCTACCGCTACCGCGCGCAGCATTTCGCTCTGGCTGGGTTCCGGCGCGTGAGCCATCGGTATCGCCGGTTTGGCCCGGAAATTCTGCACGATCACTTCCTGGATGTGCCCGTAGCGCTCGTGCAAGTCGCGAATGGCGAGAAGCGTGTCGACGCGGTCTTCGAGAGTTTCGCCAATGCCGATGAGTACGCCCGTGGTGAACGGGACGCCCTGCTTTCCGGCTTCTTCGATGGTCCGCAGGCGCTTGGCGGGAACTTTGTCGGGAGCGTTGTCGTGAGCGGCGCCGGGCGCGAGTAAATTATCGTTGGTACTTTCGAGCATTAGGCCCATGCTGGGCGAGACGGCAGCCAGGCGCGCGATCCATTCAGGGCTGAGCAGGCCGGGATTGGGATGCGGCAGCAAACTGGTTTCGCGCATGACCAGTTCGCACATCGCTTCCAGATAATGCAATGTCGATTTATAGCCGAGGTGCTGCAGCGTTTCGCGCATCTCTGGGAAGAGCAGTTCCGGCTTGTCGCCCAGGCTGAATAGAGCTTCGGTGCATCCAAGTTTTTCGCCTTCGCGGGCCACGCGCAATACTTCTTCTGGAGTCATGGTGTGCGCGCCGGCTTCTCCGGGATCGCGGCGGAAGGTGCAGTAGCCGCAGTAGTCGCGGCAAAGATTGGTCAGTGGAAGGAAAACCTTTCGCGAATAAGTAATGACGCCGGGCTTGAAGTTCTCTTTGGCGGCGCGCGCGGCGGCGAGCAGAGATGGAAGATCGTCTTCGCTACAGCGAATCAAGCGCAGAGCCAGGTCGCGCGAGATAGCTGATCCGGGCAGAAGATCAGCTAGTTCTGCCGCGCACGATGCGCGGTGGTCAAGAGCGTCCGTCATGGTGGCGGGTGAGGTCACGGTTCGAGTTTTCGCAAGCGTACTGATGCATCGAATCATACAACAGCGGTTAGGGACTGCCGATGACCGGCTGGAAGGGGCAAGGAGTGTAATCGGGACATTGCAAACGACTACGGTCGGTGGGCTCGGACATCCGCCTCAAGGCGTACGGCGACGGGGCTGCCTTCTTTTGTCGCAGGTTCAAACTTCCACTTGCTTACTACACCGACAGCGAAGTCGTCGAAATCCGACTTGGAGCGCTTTAACAGTCGGACATCTGTTACGGAACCATCAGGTGCCACGACAAAAGAGACTCTGACTTTGAGGGAGCCCTTGACGGTTTCCGGCGGCGCTGGCACGACTGTCGAAATCGGACGGGGAGCGCTCACATCGCCACCCACCTTGTAAACGGGATAATTCGGCTTGCCCGTTTGGCTCATGCCACAGTAAGTAGCAAGCACAGCGAAGAAAACCGCAGAGATTATCGGGTTTTTCACGCTCGCCAGTTTATCCGAGTGAGCTCGATTTTGGCTAACTGTTGAAATCCGGCGGTGACACTCATCGACCTTAGCGGGCCGCTCCCGTGCTAATGTGGGCAGTTGCGGCGGTGAGACTCCACCTACGATATGAGCCTTAGTCCAACTGAATTCCGACAAGCCATGGGATGCTTCGCCACCGGCGTCACGATCGTGACGGTCGACCTGGATGGCGACGTTCATGGCATGACTGCCAACGCATTTGCCTCGGTCTCGCTCGATCCGCCGCTAGTGCTGGTGTGCGTCGATCACAATGCGCGCACCCACGCTCATCTGCATGCCAGGAAGCGGTTCGGCGTCAATATTCTTGCCGAGGATCAGCGAAAGATTTCTGAATATTATGCGCAGCCGGTGTATGACCATGAGCGCGCCGAGGCGGAGGCCGGTGCGCGTTTTGACCGCACGGCGCATGGAACTCCGGTCCTACACGGTGCGCTGGCGTACCTTGAATGCAGGCTGCAATCGGCCCAGGATGCGGGCGATCACACGATTTTCATCGCCGAAGTCGAGGATGTCGTGGTGCGAGAAGGGAATCCGCTGCTGTTTTTCCGCGGCTTGTATCGCAAGATTGGGGAAAATGTTACGGGTTGAGACCGCCAGGTAAGTAGAAAGGCCCGGCCCCTTCTGAGGGGGAAGCCGGGCCCGAGGGACTCGCAGACGTTGAAAGCATAGTCGGGGTTCGGGGCTGTGGATAACAAGGTTGGATGTCACAATCGCCCTGTGACAAACGACCTAGACAAAGGCCGTCGAGATGTGATTGGGCATCGCCACTTTTGGTGGCCGTCGCGCATCCAATAAGCACTGGAAATTAGCGATTCTATAGATTGGAGCCGAAATTCATGGCAGAGAAGACGATGAAGAACGAAGCGGAGTGGAAACAGAAGCTGACGCCGGAACAGTACCACGTGACCCGCGAGGCTGGAACAGAGCCGGCCTTTACCGGAAAATATTGGAAGACGAAAGACGCGGGAACCTACCATTGCGTATGCTGCGGCGAACCGTTGTTTGATTCGACGACCAAGTTCGATTCGGGTACGGGATGGCCCAGCTTCTTCAAGCCGGCGGAAGAGGGAAAGATCGACGAGCACAAAGATTCGACCTACGGGATGGTTCGCACCGAAGCGCGCTGTGCGTCCTGCGGCGCTCACCTGGGACATGTGTTTGAGGATGGTCCGGCGCCCACCGGACTGCGTTACTGCATGAACTCCGCCGCGCTCGACTTGAAGCCCAAGGATAAGAAGTAGAAGGTAGCGGATAAAGTGCGGGCTGCGCAAACCGCACAAGACACCGCTCAAAATGTCATCCCGAGCGGAACGAGGGACCTTGGTGTTTGTTTGCGCCAGAAAGAAGTACGACGCAAACAAAAACCAAGGTCCCTCGCTTCGCTCGGGATGACAAACTTTAAGTTGCGGACAACTTCAATGTTCGCGTATGGCCGTTAGGCCTGTGCGGTCGCGGCCATTGCCTTCGGCGTTTCCACAGGCTTTTGTGCTTCCGCCTGCTTTGCCTGAGGCTGGTTCTGCTTCCGGTCGCTGCTGCGCACTTCGATACCGCCCTTCATCACCGCGCCGTCTTCCACGCTGATGCGGACCGTGCTCACATCTCCCGTGACACAGCCTTCGCTGCGGATATCCACGCGGTCGCTGCACTCGATGTTGCCGTTGACCTTGCCCATGACCACGACTTCGCGGGCGATAATGTTGGCCTGCACCGTGCTGTTGCGGCCGATGGTCACGCGGTTATCCGGCAGGCTGATTTTGCCTTCGATACGGCCATCGATATAGAGAGCTTCGGAACCGCTGATTTCGCCCTTGATGACGAGAGTGCGGCCGATGGTGGCCTGCTCCACAGGCGCGCTGACAGTTTTTACGGGATTCATTGCGTTTGGGTTTGCCGCTGGAGGATTGTTCTTTCCGTTGTACGCGTATTCTGAGGGTTGCAGCATTACGACCTTCCTTTAGTTCCGCGTTAGGGCGCGTCCTATGATGCGTGCACGCGGTAGTCTGGGATCTTGGGCGTCCGGATAGTTCGTGTCCCTTCGGCCAAGCTGACTATCGCACAGAGGTAAGTAACCTTCGAGATTACGGAAGAGAGTGTACGACTGCGGCGAAAGGCTGGCCGTTAGTCCACTTCCTGAAGAGATTCCGAAAGGTCTTCCCACTCCTTGAGGAGCGCGGCGTGCGAGGCTTTGAGCCGATCAAGTTCTTCGGATTGGCGATGGCTTTCGTCCGCGCTGACGAAATCTTGTAATGCCGTCTCGCAGCGCGCGATGGACGATTCGGCGCGGCTGATTTCGCCTTCGAGTTCGCGGACGCGATCTTCCATTTTCTTGCGCTTGATGGGATTCATGCGCTTTGTTTTGGCAGAGGCGCTCGCGTTTTCAGAAGCGTGATTGCCATTGCAAGGCGCGGGGGCGGGAGCTTCGACGGCGTTTAGTTGCTGGCGAATCGCGGCATTCTGCTTCTCACTTCCGCCTTGCTTGCGCCAGATGTAGTCCTCGTAATTGCCGGGATACACTTCGACTTTGCCATCGCCGATCTCAAAGACGCGCGTTGCCAGCTTGTCGATAAAATAGCGGTCGTGCGAAACGAAGACTACAGTTCCGGTGTAGCTCATCAGCGCTTCGAGGAGTACATCTTTGGCGCGCAGGTCGAGGTGGTTCGTAGGTTCATCGAGCAGCAGGAAATTTGCGGGATGCAGCAGCAGGCGCAGCAGGGCATAGCGGCCGCGCTCGCCGCCGGAGAGTACTCCGATTTTCTTGAAGACATCATCTTCTGAAAACAGAAAGCAGCCGAGAAGGCTGCGCAGTTCTGTTTGCGTCGAGCGCGGAGACGCGCCGCTCAGATCGTCGAGCAGACTAGCCTGGGCGTCGAGTTCTTTGTATTGATCCTGCGCGAAGTAGTCGGCCTCAACATTGTAGCCGAGTTTGAATTCGCCGTGAGTCGGGTCTTCCGTGTCGGCAAGCAGCTTGATCAGAGTTGATTTGCCTGCGCCATTCACTCCCACCAGCGCGATGCGGTCGCCCTTTTCGATCAGAAAATTAACGTTGCGAAACACTTCTTTCTCGGCGGTCGATCGGCCGTCGTTCCTGGCCGGATAACTCTTGGCTACATTTTCGAACTCGGCGACGATGCGGCCGCTAGGCTTGGGCTGCGGAAACGAAAAGTGAATTGTCTTTTCTTCCGGCGGAACTTCGATGCGCTCGATCTTTTCCAGCTCTTTGATTCGGCTCTGCACCTGCTTGGCTTTGGTGGCCTGGTAGCGGAAGCGGTTGATGAATACTTCCAACTGCTCGATGCGGTCGCGCTGGTTTTTGTATGCGGCTTGCAACTGCTCGTTGCGTTGAGTTTTTTGCGAGAGAAATTTGTCGTAGTTGCCGGTGTAGAACCAGAAACGCTTGTTCCAGATTTCCGCGATCTTGTTGACTACCACATCGAGGAAATAGCGGTCGTGCGAGATCAGAACCAGCGCGTACGGATAATCGTGCAGATATTCTTCCAGCCAGTTGCGCGCTTCCAGGTCGAGATGGTTCGTGGGTTCGTCCAGCAGCAGCAAGTTTGGCTTTTGCAGCAGCAGCTTAGCCAGCGCCAATCGCATCTGCCAGCCGCCGGAAAATTCTTCGGTTTGCCGCTCCCAGTCTTCTTTGCGAAAACCCAGGCCCATCAGGACTCGCCCGACTTCGGCCTCAATCGAGTAGCCATCGCGGGTGCGGAATTCGTGCTCGAGGCTGTGATAGCGGTCGGCGACGTCGGAATATTCGGGGCTCGTGTGATCGAGCTCGGAGATGCGGTGAGTCAGCGTTTCCAACTCTCGCTCCATGGCGTGGAGTTCGGCGAACACGGTCATGCACTCGGCAAAAACGGTGCGGCCGGAAAGCGAGAGGCCGTCCTGCGGCAGGTAGCCAGCGGTGGTTCCTTTGGCAATGATGAGTGAGCCGTAGTCGAGCGTGTCCAGGCCGGCGAGAACCTTCATCAGCGTCGATTTGCCGGTGCCGTTCGCGCCCACCAGGCCGACGCGGTCGCGGGGCGTGATGAGCCAGTCGGTATTTTCAAATAGAAGTTTGTGGCCGAAACGTTTTCCGGCGCCGGAAAGCTGAATCATGGGCTGGATTCATCGTCTCATAAAGCAGCTATGGGCGGCGAGCTATGAGTCGCGAGCGGCGAGCGAGGACTGTTCGCTCCTAGCTCAAAGCTCGCCGCTTACGAATGCGCGGCGGCACGCGCGGGGCGGGTTTCGGCGTGCTTGCCCCACAGTTCGCTGTGGTGCGGAATGCGCTCCATGGCGCGGTCGATTACGGCTTCGAGTTCATGCGCGTACTTTACTTCGCGGCCTTTGGCCAGCCGCTGCCGCGCTTCTTCAGGAGTGAACCAGGTGGGCTTACGCTGCGGTTCATCGGGGCGGCGCAGTTGGTGGATTTCCATCAAGAAGGCTTTGACCACGAACTCCTGCACGCCCCCGGGCTGCCAGAACACGCCCTTGGAGTGAATGTAGAGATGAAAATGCCGCGGCTCGATGGTGCCCAGCGCGCCGGCTTCTTCCGCGGCTTCGCGCTCGGCGGCCTGGCTGTGTGAAAGCTGCGCGGCGGGAGAACCTTTGGGGAAGGTCCACTTGTTTCCGCCGTTGGTGTTCACCAGCAGGAATTCCACCGCACCGCCTTGTTTGCGGTAGCAAACGGCGGCCACTTGCAGCGGAAGCGACTTCGATACCCGTGCCGAGCTCATGAAGTCTCCTACAGTTATGTTACCTGCAAGATATTTCACGAATGTTAACGTGCAACGAAAATTGTGCAGCAGGGAATTACTCTAGTTACCAGAATGGGACGGAATTAATCCCGCTCCCACGATCGGAATGTCTCGTTGTCGCGCAACTAGGCTCGTTCGTAGAAGCGAAAGAACAGCGCCTGCTTGGATACTGGCTGGGCCTTCTCGGTTAGTTCAGCCATTTGTTGCTGGTTGAGCGGAGTGAACTCGCGCGCCAGCCCTACGTTCTCTTGGAGTTGGGCGATGGAATCGCAACCAATGATGACGGTACTGACCGCCAGGGAAAGCGAATAGCGCATTGCCTGCCTCATGTCCAAGGTGCCCGGAGTGGTCGCGAGTACCATCCCTTCCCACATATGCTTCTGCGCTTCAATGGGCGGCGGCGTCCACGACGAAAGAATGCGTCCGCGCGCCGGAACTTTTCATTCCGATAATACCCATCTGTTTTTCCACGGCCAGAGGCAGCAATTGCTCGGAGAAGCTGTAGTGATGCGGATCGGCGGCGTTTACCGCCATCAGGATGGTATCGAACGAATGGCGATGAATGGCTTCGATCAGCGCGTCGGGGCGATAGTGGCCGGTGATTCCGAGATAACGCGCGATTTTCTGATCGCGGGCTTCTAGCAGCGCTTCCATCGCTCCGCCCTTGGCAAATATCTCGTTGATATCGGTCATCGTCCCGATGTCGTGCAACTGCCACAGGTCGACGTGATCGGTCTGCAGCAGCTTGAGGGAGGTCTCGATCATCCGCATTGAGCCGTCGCGCGTGCGCTCTTTGGTTTTGGTCGCCAGAAACGCGTCGTTGCGGCGGTGCTTCATCACCTTGCCGACATATTGCTCGCTCCAACGCTCGGGCCCGCCATAGATGGAAGAAGTGTCAATGTAATTCACCCCAAGATCGAGAGCTTTCTCGATGACCGGGACGGCAATGGCTTCGTTGTTGGCCTTCTCAAGGGCAGCCTGGCCTCCGAGGCTGAAGATGCCGACTTTGTATCCCGTCTTTCCGAGATTGCGGGTCGGCATGGCTGCTGGGGTCGCGGCGTTGTAGGGAAGTGCGGTGGAAGTTGGAGCCGTTTGGGCGCTGGCAACATCCGGGAGAGCTGCTGAGCCAAGAGCGGCCGCTGTCATGAGTCCGCCGGCTTTCAGGAACGCGCGCCGGTTGGGGGATGATTGATCCGATATGGGCTTGCTCACGAGGTCCTCCGAGCAATATTTCTCGGCTCTACATTAACGCTAATAGTGCATCCAAATCTAGCCGTTAATTTGAGGAGAACTCTCAGGCCAGCTTGCTCCTCAGTGCCTCGCGATCCAACTCGTTCTCCCATCTCGCCACAACCAGCGTGGCTACGCCATTGCCGATCATGTTCACCAGGCCGCGGAACATGCTCATGAAACGGTCGATGCCGAGGATCAGCGCCATCCCCGCCACGGGAATCGTGGGGATCACCGACAAGGTTGCAACCAGCGCGATGAAGGACGCTCCCTGCACACCGCTCGCTCCCTTCGACGTCAACGTTGCGACGGAAAAAATTGTGAGCTGTTGCAGCAGGGTTAAGTGTGTGTTGGTCGCCTGCGCGACGAACAGAGCGGCGAGAGTCATATATAAACTGCTGCCGTCGGTATTGAATGTGTATCCGGTCGGAACGACCAGGCCCACCAGAGAGCGCGAGCAGCCGAGGTTTTCGAGTTTTTCCATCAAAGTAGGCAGAGCGGTTTCCGAGGAACTGGTGGCCAGCACCAGCAGAATTTCTTCTTTGATGTGAAGCAGGAATTTCACGATATTGAATCCCGCAATCCAGGCGATCGCGCCCAACACGATGAGAACGAAAAGAATCGACGTAATCCAAAACGTGGCGATCAGTTTGACCAATGGCCCGAGCGATGCGAAGCCGTACTTGCCGATGGTGAAGGCCATGGCACCGAAAGCGCCGATCGGCGCGAAGCGCATCAGAATATTCACTACGTGGAATACCACCTGGGTTAGCGATTCCAGCAGCCCGATAATCGGTTTGGCGCGCGGCCCCGCCGACGACAGCGCAAAGCCGAAGAGAATTGAAACGAAGACTACTTGCAGGATGTCGCCCTTGGCAAACGCATCCGTCACCGTGGTCGGAATGATGTGCATCAGGAATTCGGTGACGCCCTGCGCTTTGGCCTGGCCGGCATAATCAACGACGGCTTTCGCATCGAGCGACGCGGCGTTGACGTTGAAGCCGCTTCCGGGGTGCACTACGTTGCCTACGGCCAGGCCGATGAACAGCGCGATCGTCGAAACAATTTCAAAGTAGAGCAGCGCCTTGCCTCCGACGCGACCCACTTTTTTCAAATCCTGCATGCCCGCGATCCCTGTCACCACGGTGCAGAAGATGAGAATGGTGATGATCATGGTGATCATGCGGATGAAGGCGTCGCCCAGCGGCTTCATGGCGGCGGCTCGCGCGGGGCTCACATACCCCAGGATCAGCGCGAGCGCCATGGCGATCAGCACCTGCACCCACAAGGATGCGTAGAACGGTTTGCGGCGAGGGGTGGCGGAGGGTGCGGCGTCGGATTCTGGGCTTGCCATAGGAGTATGCATGATTGACTAAAAGGTTGTTATTCGAAACCGGTTTCGATTTGCATCGGGCATCGCTTCAGCGATGCCGCACATGTCATGACCCTACGCGAGTTCAGGCGCGGACGGTGCGTGCGACGGGCCGGGAGATGCAGCGCCTGAAGGCGCATCAATAATTCCGGGACGGACGGCATGCCTGAAGGCATGCCCCGATACGAATCTTTCCGGCCCAGCCGCACAGGTCAGGTGCTTAATTTGCTGGTTGCAATGTCTTCACCAGCCAGGGAATAATCACTTGCTTAAAGATGAGCGGATCGGGCCAGACGCCAACCTGCCGGCCGAGATGGCCGCCGCGAGGATTGATCCACGCCTCTTTCGGCACGTCGCCTTTGCTCAGAAGCAGATATTCGTCGTCGATGGGCACCTGAGTATCGAGAACGCCGCCGATGATCAGCATAGGCGCCGTTGGCTTGCCCAGCAGGCCCTCGCTCACCAGCGAAAGCTTGGGCATGACGTTGAGCATGTCATCGAGCGAATTCACGCCTTCGACAATGCTCATCAGCGCGGGCAGTTGATCAAACAAATATTCGCGATTGCCCAGCAGGCGATTCGTTATGAATTCTTTCTGAAAGAAATGATCGACCGGGGGAGACTGCGCACTGCACCCGCGCAAACGCGCGCGTTCGACAATGGCCATCTTGGCCGCCCAATAGGCTCCCCAACTCACGCCGTGCAAGGCAAGCCGGTTCTTATCGATCTCGGGCCGAGACTGCGCGTAATCGAGAACGCGCGAGAGCATTCGGTCCGCCGTCTCGCTGACTTTAATTGGATTCTGGCCGGTACCGGGGCCATCGACTGCGAGATAGCCAATCCCGAAAGGAAGAATCGCGCCGAAACTTTCGGTTAGATCTTCTTTGCGGCTGTCGAGTCCGTTCACCGCGATAACCAGCGGAACTGGACCTTTGGCATTCTTCGGCAAGCGCAAATAGCCGATAATCTCTTTGCCCTCGAAGGGAATGTGTACGACTTCGATTGGCGGGTCCATGAACTTTGCGTGTTCCCGGAAGGCATCGAGCGCCTTCTCGTAGGAGCGCTGCTTTCCCGGCGATGACGGCACCGGCCAGCGTCCGAAGGAATAAATCCGCCACGCGCGAATGTAATCGGCATTCGCCTTGGTGGGATCGGATTTCTCCAGCGACTTGGCCTCGTTAAAATAGCGGTCGCCGACGCGCATAAATCCCGCGGCCCACTCGTCTTTATCGGCGGTGTGAACGGTCTCAAAGGCCGCCTTTACATCGGCGGGATCGAGTCCGATCAGCGGATACTGCCCGACCTCGGCACGATGAACGGCTTCAACTTTAATTTCATCGATGGTGCGTTCGCGATGCTCTTCTGTTTGTGCGGAAGCGGTGGTTGGAATCATTGCGAAGAATCCCAAAAACAATCCTGCGAAACAAGAATATGCTCTGACTTTCATGATTTTATTGATCACCTGGCCCTAGCTTCGTAGTTTTACGATTTGTCACAACATTTGCCGCGAAAAAAGGGCCGGACGGAACTCGTCCGGCCTTCTGTACATTCGAACTGTCGAAATACTAGAACGTGAACTTTAATCCAAGCTGAACGGCACGGCTGCCGCCCGATCCGATTACAGGGTTTGCCGCCGCAACATCCGGCGTGGCGCAACCGCAACCGAAGGGCTGCACGGAAGGATCGTTGAGTCCAAAGCCGTTCTGGCCTCCGTACGGATTGGCAAAGTTGGGATGGTTGAAAATATTGAAGAATTCGGCGCGGAACTGGGCGTGGACACGCTCGCCTAAATGCCAGTTCTTCGCCACCGAGAAATCGAAGTTGCGGAAGCCGGAGTCGCGGAAAAGATTGCGGCCCATGTTGCCGAATTGCCCTAGCGGGGGCGGAATCATAATCGAGGTGCCCTTGGCGTAGCATCCGAATGATGTTAAGGATGCGGTCGAGGGTCCCGGAGTTCCGCCGTCCACGGCCAAGGCTTGCGCTGCGCAGGCCGCGTTTGAGGCGCCCGGATAGAAGGGAATCGCCGTCGGCCCGGACGTGAAATCTGAAGGCTTGCCGTAAAAACTCCAGCGAATGGGCGCGCTTGCCGGCGGACTCACGGGCAACGGGCCAGTGCCTGCGGCATCGGTACCGAGATCGATCGGACCCCAAGGCTGCCCGCTCTCGAGGGTGACAATCGAGTTCACTTCCCACCCTTCCAGCATTTGCCCGAAGCCGGAACGTCCCGGAAGCGCGTAGGTCAGCGAGAGCGTGAAGCGGTGTCGAATGTCAAAATCGCTGCTGGCATACTCGCGGCCTACGTGGTAAGAGTCTTGCGGCAGACCGGCGCCGTACCCGAAGTCCCAGTTAGCGCCCACGTCGTCGAGCGCGTGCGAGTAGGTGTAGCCGGCAACCATACTCAATCCATGGTAGTTCCGCGAGTTCAGCGTGGCCTGCAGCCCGTTGTAGTTCGACCGATAGACATTCCCCATCTGGAAGATGTTGCTTAGGTAAGGGAACTTGCTGTTGTATGGAAGGCAAAGCTGATCCGGGGAGTTGGTGGCCGCGTCTGCGCAAGCCGGATTGTAGTCGCTGCCGACGGGCGGCTGGTTGATATCCCGAATGCCGGTCAGGTTTCCGCCATGATTGCCTACATATGCAACTTCGAGCGACAGATTCGGCGTGAAGGCGTGCTGCACACCCAGCGTCCAATCCCACACGTAGGGAGTGGTGATGTTACGGTTCACGCTCATGATCGGGCAGGGATTGTTAAAGCAATTCAGGTCTGTGGTGCTGACGTTTGGCCCGTAGATCGGAACACCGCTATCCCATTGCGGCATTCCCGGCGGGATTGCCAAATTGCCGGCGGTGATGGTGCCTCCTGCGGTATCGCCGGCGGCGTCAATGATCGCGCCAGTGGGAACGTTGTTGAGGCCGAACGCGTTATTGAAAGCCAACATCGCTTCCCAGTTGATGGTCTCGTAAATCATTCCCGCGCCACCCCGGACCACTGTGTCGCCTTTGCCGGTTACATCCCAGGCAAAGCCGAAGCGTGGCGCGAAGTCTTTGTGATCGGGATTGTAAGGACCGTTCACGCCATTCCTTCCCGCCTGGATCAATCCTGTCGGAGAGTTGGGATCAAAATTGCCCAGCAGATTATGCGCTTCCGACATCACGGTACTGAACTCGTAGCGCAGGCCGTAGTTGACGGTGAGATTTTTGGTCACGCGCCAGTCGTCCTGCGCAAAAAGCCCATAGGCCCAGTTGTGAATATCGCGGGCCGGATTGCCGACCTGAACCGAGGCCTTGAAGGGATCGCCAGCAAAAAAATCTTCAAGCGCCGTGGAGCCGGCTCCAGCGGCCAAGGCGACTCCGCCCAGGAATGTAATGCTGCCTCGCACGTTGCCGAAAGCCCCGCCGGTCACTTCATTACGGTGCAACTCACCGCCAAACTTAAAAGCGTGCTTGCCGCGAGTGTAGGAAACGTGGTCGATGAACTGAGTGATGGAATCTGGGCCCTGGAACTTTGGCCACTTGAAGCCGCCGAGTCCTGGGACGAACGCGCCCGCGAAGCCAATGCGCGGCAAGCCGCCGGTGAAGGGTCCGCTGACGCCGGTATCGAGTCCGTAGCCGGAAGCGGGCGTATTCAAATCGCCGGGCAGGGTTGGCTGGTAGAGGCGGTTGTAGCCGAAGCGAGCTTCATTGACCCAACTCGCATTCGGAGTCCAAATCCAGTTTCCGCCCACGACTTGCGCGCGCGTATGGATCTTGGAGCGCCACTGGGACTGCAGCTCCGGGAAATCTTCCACCGTGCCATTGTTGTTGCCGTAGAAGTACATGCCGCTAATGCTGTTGCGCTGGTTGAGATTGAAATCCACTTTGCCGATCGCGTTGTCGACGCCTACGTCGTTGGGGAATCCCTGAACGATGTTGATCGATTGCGTGTTGTTGATGGGGAACCCAGTTCCGTTGCAGGTGACTACGCCACCGGCCGAGACTGAGCAACCGGCAATCTTCAAGCTGGCGGGACTGATGCAAGGTCCGGTGCAAGGCCCGGCGGCTTGAACGGTGTATCCGTTAGCCAGAAGATCTGCGATTGCATTTGGAATACTGCCGCCGCAGTCATTTCCCGCGAGCGCGGGAGCTGTACAATTCGGCGTCGATCCCGGTGCCAGCGTCAATGACTGCATGGACGGAGTGGTTACGCTGTAGGAGTTGCCAACGTCATAGCGCTGACCTTCATAGGCACCGAAAAAGAAGGCTTTGTCTTTGATGATCGCGCCGCCGACGCTGCCGCCAAACTGCTCGAGCGTGCGGGGATTTTTCGGCGCAGGCGCGTTGTTAAAATAATTGCGGGCATCCATGGCGCCATCGCGACCAAACGCGAATGCGCTGCCGTGCATTTTGTTGGTGCCGGATTTCAATCCCACGTTTACCACCGCGCCAGGCTTCCAACCATATTCCGCCGGAGGGTTTTCCTGAACGTTGAATTCCTGAATTGCATCGATGGGTAAGATGGTTGCGGAGTCTCCCGCGATGCCCGCGCCGTTAATAATGCCCTGGCCGGAAAACGGTTCGCTATTGAAAAGACCTTCGACAAAGTAGGCGTTGTCTTCGGCGCGCAGGCCATCGGTGCTGGTGGTTGAAAATCCGCCGCCGGGATAACGCATGACGCCGGGACGAAGCTGGAGCAGGTTTTCGTAGTTGCGTCCGTTCAGCGGGAGGTCGTTGATTTCTTTGTTGCTCAACGTGCCACCCAAAGTGGCTGAGGTGGTGTTCAGCAGGGGAACTTCTTCTGTAACGGTCACAACTTCTGAGACGTTGCCGGTCTGCAGGCTGAAATCGGCGCGAATGTCGGTGGCTACTTCCACCGTAATCGCCGGCCGTTCCGCTGTCTTAAAGCCCTTGGCCTCGACGTGTACCTTGTAGGTTCCGGGGGCGAGATCCGGGGCCACGTAGTCGCCGGAGGCATCGCTCGTGAATGTTCTCGAGGTTCCGCGTTGCGTGTCGGTAACAACAACGGTGGCGCCGGCAACGGAGGCTCCGCTGGGATCGGTGATGGTGCCCAACATGCGTCCGGCAGTGGACTGGGAGAACGCCGGCAGGCACAGCAGACTCAAAGCGATCGAAAAAATCAAGATTCGCGTGACGAAAGTCATGTTGCGGGCCGCAAACAGGGCGGTGCATCGGAAAGTCATCGAGAACTCCTCCGTTTTTCTGGTCCGACAGCCATACCATTGACGAAGCAACGAAGTCAAGAAAATTAATCTTTAGCACTGTAGACACATGGGGTTTTCGGTCCCAATTGGATCCTTTACTCGAAGGTGATTCTGTGGATTTGCCGCTAAAATTGGCCTTGACAACAAATCCTTGCATTGGGTTGGGACAAAGTGGTATCGTCCTAGCTGTCATACCACCATACCTAAAGACCAGAAATGCTCGACCCTCACGCCCATACCGCACAACCGCCTCCCAAGGCACTGGACCTGCGGTATAGTAGCCAGACCATCGCCAGTACCCCAAGACTGGCTCGTCCGGGGGAAAACTCTGTGTACAAAGTGGTGCGAACTTCCCGGTTGTACGAACAAATCGTCCAACAGATTGAAGATTCTGTCCTCAACGGATCGCTCAAGCCTGGCGATCAGCTTCCCGCAGAGCGCGAACTGGCTCAGCGCCTGGGAGTGAGCCGCACCGCGGTGCGCGAAGCAGTAAAGGCGCTCCGCGAAAAAGGCCTGGTCGAGGCCTACTCGGGCCGCGGCACTTTTATTACGGATGGAACTTCTCAGGCAGCGCGTCAATCTTTCGATCTGATGGTGAAGATCGGACAGCAGGAAGGCGCGCCGTATCTGGCCGAGTTGCGCCTCATCCTTGAGCCGGGCATCACCGCATTGGCGGCCACGCGGGTAACGGAGGAAGATCTTGTTGGTTTGCGCGAAGCGGTCGCGGTTATGGACCGCGCCCAGAAAGATCCCGCGGCGTTTATCGAGGCGGATCTTGACTTCCACCTCGCGCTGGCCGAAGCGGCCGCCAACCCGCTGATTCTTTCGCTGATCGATTCCATTGTGGGACTTCTGCGCGAACAGCGCATCAAAATTTTTAACGTTGAGGGCGGCCCACAGCGCGGGCAATTTCATCACAAGCGAATATTGGATGCGATGGAGCGACGCGATTCGGAGTCGGCGCGGAATGCAATGCGCGCTCATCTCGAACAGGTGCGCGACGACTCGCAACTTCCCGCCAGCGGCAAACTTTCGCCGGCGCCGAAGCGTTCGCCGTCGATTTCAAAATTTACCTAGGTAGTTGCGCAGCACGTAGGCAATAGCGCAGCGGATTTGTCCTGCATCAGGCGGTAAGACTTTCAGAATGTTTAGGAGTGGAGCGGATGGCGAAACTTGGATTTATCGGGTTAGGCGTAATGGGCAGCCAGATGGTGAACCGTCTGCTGAGCAAGGGACACACGGTTACCGGTTACAACCGCACTCGCGCCAAAGGGCAGTGGCTGGTTGAAAAAGGAATGAAGTGGGCGGATTCGCCGCGCGAAGTGGCGGCCGCCTCCGATTTTGTTTTCGCGATGGTGACGAATGCCGCCGCAATTGCAGCCATTACAGAAGGTCCGGATGGAATGTTGGCCGGCTTAAGCGCGGGCAAAATTTATATCGACATGAGCACCGTGAGTCCGACTGTGAGCCGCGCGCTGGCCGCGAAGGTTCGCGAAAAGGGCGCGGACATGGTGGATTCGCCGGTTTCCGGCAGCGTGATTACGCTGCAGGAAGGCAAGCTTTCGGTGATGGTTGGCGGGCGCAAGGAAACTTTCGAGAAAGTGAAATCCCTGCTGCTCGATATCGGACCGAAAGTTACGCACGTCGGCGACAACGGTCTGGCACTCTCGATGAAGATTGCCGTGAACCTGAGCCTGGCCGTGCAGATGCTTGCGTTTTCCGAAGGCGTGCTGCTGGCCGAAAAGAGCGGCATCTCACGCGAGACTGCGGTCGATGTAATGATCCACAGTGCGATCGCCTCGCCCATGATTCAGTACCGTGGCCCCTTCGTATTGCGGCAGCCCGAAGAAGCCTGGTTCGACGTCAACATGATGCAGAAGGATATGGTGCTGGCCATGGATTTGGGCCGCCAGCTTGATGTTCCGCTGCCCACCACCGCCGCCAGCAATGAGATTCTCACGGCTGCCCGCGGCATGGGCTGGACTAAATATGACTTCGCCTGCATGTTCGATGTTCTGGCAGCCATGTCAGGTGTATCGACACCGGTCACCAAGGGCGGGAAGAAAATATGAGCACAGTAGCGTCTACATCCGGAACTGGCCGCGAGACTGGATCCGAAAAAGATAAATGGATCCATGCCTACCGGCAGATGGTGAGCATCCGCGCGTTCGAAGAGCAGGTGAACGAAGTGTACACACGCGCGCTGATGCCGGGTCTCGCGCACTTGTACAGCGGTGAAGAAGCGATTGCAGTAGGAATCTGCGAGGCACTGCGCATCGACGACTACATCACCAGCACGCACCGCGGCCACGGGCACTGCCTGGCGAAAGGCGCGTCGCCTGATCGCATGTTTGCAGAGCTGCTTGGCAAAGAGGCTGGTTATTGCCGAGGCAAGGGCGGATCGATGCACATTGCCGACCCAGCGACGGGAAACCTGGGCGCGAACGCGATTGTTGGCGGAAGCGTGGGCATCGCGACCGGAGCGGCTTTTACGGCCAAGACCCTGGGGACTGATCGCGTTGCAGTTTGTTTCTTCGGAGAAGGCGCGCTCGGACAGGGATCGCTGTACGAGGTCATGAACCTGGCGCAGTTGTGGAAGCTGCCCGTGATTTACGTTTGCGAAAACAATCAATACAACGAGTACACGCACTTTCAGGAAACGACGGCCGGAACGATTCTGGGCCGTGCTGCTGCGTTTGGCATTGAGGCCGCAAGCGTCGACGGCCAGGATGTGCGCGCGGTTCATGAAGTCGCGACACGATTGGTAAAGCGTGCGCGCTCCGGCGACGGTCCTGCATTCCTGCAATGCGATACCTACCGCTACAGCGGACATCACGTCGGCGACATCAATCGCGAATACTACCGTTCCAAGCAAGAAGAGCATCTCTGGAAATCGGATCGCGACCCGATCACACTCATGGCCAAGTGGTTGATTGAGCAGGGTTACGCCGATGCTGCCGCTCTCGAAAAGATCGGGAAAGAAATTCGCGTCACCATGGAAGCTGCGGTCAAGTTCGCGATTGACGCGCCTTATCCCAGCGTCGATGAAGTGGAGAAACATGTCTATGCCTGAACGCGAACTTACGTTTGCGCAAGCTGTGCGCGAGGCTCTCGCCGAAGAGATGCGTCGCGATTCGCGGGTCTGCATCATGGGCGAAGATGTCGCCGAAGCCGGCACGCCTTTCAAAGTTCTCTCCGGATTGGTGGAAGAGTTCGGCGCCAAGCGCGTGATCGACACCCCGATTTCTGAGGCGGGTTTTACGGGAGTAGGCGTGGGCGCGGCGATGACTGGCTTGCGTCCGGTCGTCGACATCATGTTCGGCGACTTCATTACTTTGACCATGGATCAGATGGTGAATCAGGCCGCTAAGGCACATTACATGTCGGGCGGACACTGGAAAGTTCCCATGGTGATGCGCACTACACTTGGCGCAACGCGGCGATCCGCGGCGCAGCACTCGCAATCTCTTCACGCGTGGTTCAGCCACGTGCCGGGGCTGAAGGTTGTTCTGCCCTCCACGCCGTACGATGCGAAAGGCCTGCTGAAAGCGGCGATTCGCGACGAGAACCCGGTGGTCTTCTTCGAAGATAAAATGATGTACAAGCTGAAGGGCCCGGTTCCAGAGGACGATTACGTCATTCCACTGGGCGTTGCCGATATCAAACGGGCCGGTGACGACATCACCTTTATCGCCACGAGCAGCATGGTGCAAGTTGCTCTGGGTGCGGCGATCTTATTAGAGAAGGAAGGCATCAGCGCGGAAGTGGTCGATCCGCGCACAACGTGGCCGCTGGACGAAAAAACTTTGATCGAGTCGGCGAAAAAGACTTCACGCGTGATTGTGCTCGATGAAGGTTACGGCCGGTACGGAGTCACCGCTGAACTTGCCGCCGTAGTCGCCGAAGGCGCATTCTACGATTTGGACGCGCCGGTGAAGCGTATGGGTGCCATGCACGTGCCTATTCCGTTCTCGCCGCCGCTCGAAGACGTGACGGTGCCGACGGAGCAAACGGTATTCGAAGCGGCACGAGTGTTGTGCGGGAAGAGCTAATGAACCACCCAGGACACGAAGTTACACGAAGGAAGTCTCAGGTTTCCTTCGTGAACCTTCGTGCCCTTCGTGGTTAGAAGGAGTTTCTTATGGCATTAAAAACTCATGGAACGATGGCCGTCGATTGGGAGAATCGAATCGACTTCGACCGATTGCGGCGCGAGCGCCTGAATAAGGCCAAGGCGCTGCTGAAGAAATCCGAAATGGGCGCGTTGCTCTGTTTCGATATGAATAACGTGCGCTACCTCACCTCAACGCACATCGGTACCTGGGCACAGGACAAAGCCAATCGCTTTACGCTGCTGCCACAAAACGACGAGCCGATTCTGTGGGACTTCGGCTCCGCCGCCAAGCACCATCAGCAGAATTGTCCGTGGCTGGATGGCCGTTCGTTTTCTGGAATCTCTGTGCTGCGCGGCGCGATGACGCCGGAGATGGGCCGCGCCGAAGCTGTCGCTAAGAAGATTCGCATCGAACTCGAAAAACGCGGCCTGCACAAAGAGCCGGTCGGCATCGACATCGTCGAATTGCCGGTGCTGTTTGCGCTGCAGCGTGAAGGCATTACTGTAGTCGATGGCCAGGCGCTCATGTCGGAAGCGCGCGTCATCAAGACGCAGGACGAAATCGCGCTGCTGAACACTTCCGCGATGATGGTCGATGCGGCCTATGACGAACTCTATCGCGCCATGAAACCCGGGCTGCGCGAGAACGAAGCCGTCGGCTTGGTCAGCAAAGTTCTCTACGATCTTGGCTCGGAATATGTGGAAGCGGTGAATGCAATTTCGGGTGAACGCTGCAACCCGCATCCGCACGTGTTTTCCGATCGCGTGCTGCGCCCAGGCGACCCGGTGTACTACGACATTCTGCATTCCTACATGGGATATCGCACTTGCTACTACCGCTGCTTCACCATTGGCTACGCCTCGCACGCCATGGTCGACGCGTACAAGCGGTGCCGCGATTATCTCGATGCCGCCATCGAACTTGTGCGGCCGGGACGGACCACCGCTGAAATTGCCGCTGTATGGCCGAAGGCGCAGGATTTTGGGTTCAAGAACGAAGAGGACGCATTCGCTCTGCAATACGGCCACGGGATCGGACTCGCCATCTGGGAGAAGCCGGTAATTAGCCGCCTGGTTTCGTTTGAGCATCCGGTCACAATCGAGCCGGGGATGGTGTTCGCGCTTGAAACCTTCTGGCCTTCAAGTGATGGTTGGAGCGCGGCGCGTATCGAGGAAGAGATCGTCGTGACACCGACGGGACATGAAGTGATCACGCGCTTTCCGGCGGAGGAGTTGCTCGTAGCCGGCGCGCACTACCACACGGTCAACGGCCCGCTGCCCACAACGCGCGAGTCGGAAGCGCCGGCAAGTGAGCATGTGCTGGAGATGATTGAAGCCAGTGCGAAAACAGAACAAGTGGTAGGGGACTAACGGCAGCATTTCGCTGCGTTTCGGTTTTCTTTGCGAACTTTGCAGAATTTCTTCGCGGGCTTGGCGGTCAAAATCTTTTAACCGCAAAGTGCGCCAAGAACTGCCGCGAAGAACGCGAAGAAATTCAATTTGCAGTTCATAAAAAACTCTTATGGCCTTCAGCGTTGTAATGCCCGCTCTCGAGATGGCGCAGGAAACCGGCAAGCTCATCGCCTGGCGAAAGAAGGAAGGCGAGCGCGTCACCAAAGGCGAGCCTCTTCTCGAAATCGAAACCGACAAAGCGGTGATGGAAGTGGAAGCGACGGCGGACGGCATCCTGGCCGGAATCACCGGCGTGGTCGGATCCGATATCCCAGTCGGCCAGACTATCGCGTGGATTGTTGCGCCTGGCG
>CAVOUU010000004.1:0-2500 GCA_963699695.1 uncultured Acidobacteriota bacterium
TTCTCTTCGCTGCAAACTTGATCTGTCGGCTTCCGCCGCAAAGCCTAAGCCCGTTGGATTGAGCTAGAAGCTAGCAGCTAGAAGCTGATTTTTCAAAGATCATGAGGACAATGCCTCACAACTGAATAGATTGGGTGTGGCTTACTTTCATCTTGCTTACTTCCGATTTCTGCCACCGTACATCGGCTTTGCTTTTCGTCTTCTTCGTCGAAGCCATGAGCTTCGTCTTTGAATCTCAAAAGCGTCGGCGCACAGTCGTCAGCGGATTTCTTCTTTCCCACCCAAGTTCTGGCGGTCGAAAGAAACTTTGCTTCAGCCTCAGCTCAGTTTTTAGCTGAGAACTGAAAGCTGATAGCTGACGGCTGTTTCTGCACCGAGTAAATTTTATGGTCAAGCCGAACGGGCGATTAGTACTGGTAAGCTACATGCATCACTGCACTTTCACCTCCAGCCTATCAACCAGGTAGTCTTCCTGGGCCCTTCTTTACCCTTATGGGTTGGGAGATCTCATCTTGAGGAGTGCTTCCCGCTTATATGCATTCAGCGGTTATCACTACCGAACTTCGCTACCGAGCGGTGCCATTGGCATGACAGCTCGAACACAAGAGGTTCGTCCATCCCGGTCCTCTCGTACTAAGGACAGGTCCTCTCAAATCTCCTACGCCCACAACAGATAGGGACCGAACTGTCTCGCGACGTTCTGAACCCAGCTCACGTACCGCTTTAATAGGCGAACAGCCTAACCCTTGGAACCTTCTACAGCTCCAGGATGCGATGAGCCGACATCGAGGTGCCAAACCGGAGCGTCGATATGAACTCTTGGCTCCGATCAGCCTGTTATCCCCGGCGTACCTTTTATCCGTTGAGCGATGGCCCTTCCATGCAGAACCACCGGATCACTAAAGCCTACTTTCGTACCTGCTCGACTTGTTGGTCTCGCAGTCAACCACGCTTATACTTTTGCATTCAACGCCTGATTTCCAAACAGGCTGAGCGTAGCTTCGCGCGCCTCCGTTACCGTTTAGGAGGCGACCGCCCCAGTCAAACTACCCGCCTAACTATGTCACTCTTCCAGATAATGGAAGTAGATTAGAACCACAGATCTCGCAGGGTGGTATCTCACCGTTGGCTCCTCCAAGCCCGAGAGCCTGGAATCAAAGCCTCCCACCTATCCTGCGCAGCAAGGGCCATAGTTCATAGTTAAGGTATAGTAAAGGTGCACGGGGTCTTTCCGTCTAGTTGCGGGCAACCGGCATCTTCACCGGCACTACAAGTTCGCCGTGTCAGTCGGCAAGACAGTCGCACTTTCGTTACGCCATTCGTGCAGGTCGGAACTTACCCGACAAGGAATTTCGCTACCTTAGGACCGTTATAGTTACGGCCGCCGTTCACTGGGGCTTCAGTTCGAAGCTTCACCTTGCGGTTGACCTCTCCCTTTAACCTTCCAGCACCGGGCAGGCGTCAGCCCCTATACGTCGTTTTCGACTTTGCAGAGACCTGTGTTTTTGTTAAACAGTCGCAGTGCGCATTTCGCTGCGGCCCCCTCGAGCTATGAACTCTACCGGGGCACCCCTTCTCCCGAAGTTACGGGGTTATATTGCCGAGTTCCTTACCAACTGTTCTCACGAGCGCCTTTGGATATTCTCCTCGTCTACCTGTGTCGGTTTGAGGTACGGTTCCCTTACTTTCTCCTTAGAGGTTTTTCTTGGCAGCGTGGAATCGGCAGCTTTCACCCATACGGGTTACTGTTTTGCGCCTCAGTGATAACTCTCTCGCGGATTTGCCTACGAAAGACACCTTACGCGCATCAACCGTCATAGCCATAGGACGGCCTGCTTATCCTCCTGCGTCACCCCATCGTATTAACGAAAACAAGGGAGGTCCGGAATATTAACCGGATGTCCATCGGCTACGCCTTTCGGCCTCGCCTTAGGGACCGCCTGACCCTGAGCGGATTAACCTTTCTCAGGAAACCTTAGACTTTCGGCGCGGAGGGTTCCCACCTCCGTTATCGCTACTTATGCCGGCAGGGTCTCTTCTCAACCGTCCAGCAGTCCTTTCGGTCTACCTTCTAACTGTTGAGAATGCTCTCCTACCACGCACCACACTTAAGTGATGCATTCGCTGCTTCGGTAATCAGCTTTAGCCCCGTTAAATTGTCGGCACCGGACCGCTTGACCAGTGAGCTATTACGCTTTCTTTAAAGGATGGCTGCTTCTAAGCCAACCTCCTGGCTGTCTGGGCGTTCCGACTTCCTTTCCCACTTAGCTGATATTTTGGGACCTTAGCAGGCGATCTGGACTGTTTTCCTCTCGACGACGAAGCTTAGCCCCCGCCGTCTGACTCCCGTATTGGTTGTTCTATGGCATTCGAAGTTTGATTGGATTCTGTAAGCTGGAAAGCCCCATAGTCCATTCAGTTCTCTACCACCACGACAAATCATACGAGGCTAGCCCTAAAGCTATTTCGGAGAGAACGAGCAATCACGGAATTTGATTAG
>CAVOUU010000004.1:7500-1054686 GCA_963699695.1 uncultured Acidobacteriota bacterium
TGGGTGGTCACATGGTACGGGTCGTCGAACACATGGAGCGCCGTGTCGAAGCTAATGCCATGCTTCCGCCGGTTCAGCCGATCCTTCCGCGCGTCCCAGGTGAATTCCACGGCTATTCGTGTATCTACGATGTTGTATATACATTATTCGTTTGGGCGTCAGAACGCAAGGGGCCATCCGCACTGAGCGGGAAAGAATGCAAGGGGAAATTTATAGATGTGATTCGGGAGCTCAGCCACGCTTGGTTTCGCCCTGGCGAATGATCGGTCGGCGGAGCTTTATAATCCAGAGACCTCTTGGTTTACTCTTTATCGCTATTTCCAGGTCCGGCATACAGCTGATCCGGCACAATCATGCGGTAGTTTGACGCGAATACGAATAGATGTTCCTCCGAGGGATCAGGCGCGGAAAATGGAGGGCCCCCGTTGGCCCAGTCGATTCCGTAAAAAGCGCCTAGCGGATCCCTATCCGAACAGCAAACGATCGTCCCAGGGAATCGAAAGATTCGTCGGACGAATTCTGCCCCTCCAGAATGGGGTGACCAGCCAATCAGCGCTAGTACTTCGATCGTGGTCGGTAGTCGAAGCAGGCCGGGGACCCCGAGGAGAGCCGGGGACATTGAGGTGGCCCGTTCAATGGCTTCTTCGGCGTTGACGTGGGTATGGAAATTGAGGTGTGCCCAAACGAGTCCGCTGGCTCTGTCCCTTATTACTCTGCGCACGCGGTGCAGAGCTTCTTTAAGGGCTCCTCGGTCCACAACTATTCTGGTTTGCTCTTCGAAGAAGATGAACTGCTCTCGCTTCCCATGTCGGGCCAACGATGGGGCGCTCAAACGCGTGCCGTCCACCAGTACCTTATAGTCCTCGAACTGGAGGAAGGGGGAGAATTTGACTACCTCCAGCGCGTGGGGAGGCGAAAGTTGAGGCCCGGTTGGCCCAAATTCGCGGCCGGCTGCATCCTCGGATTCTCGGACAATGTCGGAGGTTGTCATGGTTCGCGGCCTAGCTCGGTGCGTGTAGATGGGCCGAAGTCCTAGACGGCCAATATCGGTCAGGTCCGCCGAGCCCCAGCCAAGTGCCGCACTATTTGCCGGGGGTCCTGGGCGTCCGTCGCTCGTCGCAGTCTTTCCGCGCAAGGATGACGCAATTTCCCACCAAAACCGCTTCATCTGTTCCGTCCATTCTGTTCTACTCACACTCTCAGGTGCCGCGATGAAGCGACTCACAAATAGGTACTCCATTATCGATCGATGAGCAAACTTGAGATTTCCGCCAGCGTCTCGGTTGAGTAGGGACCTACCGCGGAGTTGCCACTCGGGAAGGCGAATCCCGAACTTTTCGGCGAGGGGTTTCAACTGTTCCGGGGCAATTCGTTCTGAACTGCGACTCTTGCGTCCGGTGTAGATGTTAACGGCCATGCGTTCGGAGAATTCTCGGAGCGCTTCTCCGTCCTCAACGAGTGGCTTTTCGCGGTTGATCCATGCTTTGACCATTTCCTCATAAAGTTCGAACGAAAACTCGATCGGCTTTTGCAGCCCGAGGAGATCGGGGATGTGCGCCAAGAGCATCGGTCGCGCCGTCAGATCTCGCATTTTCTTAGCAATCGATTTTGCTGCATGCCGTTGGCCCGGGTGAAGCAGTCCAAAACGTCGGTGAAGGTACTGCTCGACTTGGTCGTCAGAGAAAGGAGAAAGGTATATTTTGTAAAACAAATATTCGTGTGATTCGTTCGCGGAGGTTACGCCGATTCGGATCAGGCCGGTTTCGCGAGGGATCTCCTCTTCTTTCAGGAAGAATTGCGTCCTGCAGCTGATAAGAACATGTCTGAAATCATGGGATGCTTTGAGGAGGACACCCAGGCGCTCGCGATGATCGCTTATTGCTTTCGTATCCTCATCGAAGGCATCTAGCAGAAGCACGGTGTCCGCTTTGTTGGCGACGGCTTCTATTCTTTCCTCGATTCCGGGCAGGCCTAGCGGCAGTAAATTGATGGCGAAGCGTTTCCTCTTGCTACGACTTCGCTGGTGTCGAGCGTAGTAGTTCATCAGGAGTGACGTCTTGCCCATGCCGGAATCGGCCAGCAGAATCGTGTGCCGATGTTCTGTGTCGTTCATGAGTAGCTTGTCTAGGGCTTCGAAGGCGTTCTGCCGAACGGAGTAGACGGTGCGGAAGTCTTCAGAGCCGCCGGGATCGACGTCTTGGCAGTCTGGAGTTATGTAGTATCTCGTTGCGCGAATTATTTCCTCTCGTGTGTATACCTCTGCCCCGAGGCGGCGACGCAATGAGCGCGCATCCCGCCAGCTTCGGAAAGCTTCCCTGCAAGACGGCCAGATTTTGGCCATTGCGACGACTACTCCGAACGCTGCGGCTCCTGCGCCTATCGCATCCTTGAACTTAGTCAGAAAGGCAACCACGGCCTCGAAAACGTGTCTCACGGCGCTTCACCTCAAGGCAAATTTATGCAGTGGTCGCATTTAAACGGCAGGTTATATCGGGCTTCAAAAGGATGCCGCAGAATTCGGAGCTTTACAACACTTTTGAGACGAATATTGGCACTTTCCCTTCCGCCTCACAAGAGCGGATTGCTGGCCTTGACGATCAGAGTTCCGGCGTCAGCAGTTGCCAGGCTTCTTTGTAGGCGGAGTATTTGGATTTTTGGCGGTGAGGGGCGAGGGAGATGGCGGGTTGGTTGTTGGTGGCGGCCAGGGGGAGGATGTAGAAGACGTCGACGGGGATTACATACGCGGCGAAGAAGTCGATTTGGTCGGGAGTGTAGAGGTGGTGGTTGGCGGTGAGGCTGCAGGTGTAGGAGTTGTCTCGCTTGTAGAGGGTGCACTTGACCTGGATGCGGAGGAAGCAGGCCCTTCGGTCGCTGGTCGCTCTCTCAGGGCAGGCTCCTTGGTTGCCGTCGGATTTCTCAGGGCAAGCGACGAGGAAGTCGTAGGGGGCGCATTCTCCGCAGGGGCGGGCGAGGATGAGGCCGAGTTCGGAGGCGCGGAGCTGGAAGCGGAGTTCGGCCCACTCTCCGCGACGCTTGGCGTGGCGGATGGGGTGGCCGGGATTTTCGGGCATGGGCTCCTGGGCAGCGCCTGAAGGCGCGAGTTTTTGGTTGCGGTTGCGATATGCCTGAAGGCATATCCTGATACGAAGCGTGGCATCCACGGTGCGAAGTTCGTTCCCGTAAATTTTTGTTGGCGCAATAAAAAACGCGGCCCTGGCGGGCCCGCGTTTGAGTTATTTAGGTATAAGTCTATTATAGCATTTAGCTAAGGGTGGGTGGGACATGATGCAGGAATTTATATTTGGTTTGGGATCATGGGGGTGGGGGGAATTGGGGGGCGCGGGGGGGTTGACAAAGATGACGCTCGAGATTCTTTCGCCCCTTCGGGGCTATGTTAGATCGTCGGCATTCGACCCACCGCTTGCGCGGTGGGCTGCATTCTTGCGCCGCTTCGCGGCTGACGGTGCGGACGGTCGGGGCAGCGCGGCTGTCCTACATAAAAACTAATCGGGAAATTCCAGGGTTACGAATTTGGCTGGGCTGGGGCCGCGGTTGGTGATGGGGCGGGAGAGGCCGTTGGGGAGCCAGAGGGAGTCTCCGGAGTTAAAGTGGCGGGGCTTGGCGGCGGAGTCGGTGGAGAGGTCGAAGGCGGTGACGGCGATCAGGAGCAGCGGGTGCGCGGGGGAGTGGGTGGGGATGGAGCCGGCGGGTTGGAGTTCGAAGTCGGTGGCGCGGATGGCGTCTTTGACGAAGAGGATTTGGGCGGTGCCGTGGGGGAGGACTTCGAGGGCGCGGGCGTCGTTTGTATTCTTGGCAGCATCTTTGTTTCCGGCGGCGGATTTTTTTGTGTCTGCTTCTGTATCCCATGGGCTGGGGGTGGTGCGGAGGGTTGCGTCTTTGAGGATTTCGACGGTGACATTGCGGAAAGGGGCGGGGGCGACGTCGCGGACGGAGTGGGCGAAGGTGGCGGAGGCGAAGCGGACGTCGCCTTCGGTGAGTTTGGTGGTGACGGGCGGCTTGTCGAGGACGGTGTTGGCGATTTCGGCGGGGGCGAGGGTGACGGCGATGTAGTCGTGGCGGTGCCAGTGCATTTCGGTTTCGGTGTTGGGATCGACCTGGACGTTGAAGACGCGGACGTCCTGATTTTCGAAGACGAGGTGGTGGTGAGGCTCGTTGGTGATTTCGACTTGGGTGACTTCCGGGACGAGGAGAGCGGCGGCGAGCAGAAGGATGAGTCGGGACATGCGGGGAATTTTACACTGCGCGGCGGTGAAGGTGCTGGAGGGTTTGAGGGGAATTGGTAGCCGAGGATCCCCGTGGGACACAGCATCGTGGCGGAGATCCTTCGCTCCGCTTGAAGAACGGCTGCGTTCAGGATGACGCCAGCGACGGGCGGAGGGATTTGAGGGCGGGGCGGGGTCCTTCAGGATGGGGTGTTGGGGCGTTCTGTTGAGCTAAAGCGTTCCGGCGTAACAATCTAGCCGGGAAAAACCCTATAATTTCTGCTCACGCTTCCGCGGACAGGCCGTCTATTCCAATGCAAGCCCGGGTATGGCATCGACACCGGGCGGTATAGGAAAAAGATAAACATGCCGGCCGATGTATGGGCAGTAACACTTGCGGTTGGTAGTCGGGCCCACTCGAAAGAAAAGCCCGGGTGGGCGAGGCAAGTTAACGGATGCGGAGTCAATAAGGGGCAGGACCAGGCGCGGGACCGCATGGCTGCGCAAGAACGGCGTATCGACGACACGATTCTGATCCGCGAGGCGCAGAGCGGGAACCGCGGCGCATTCGAGGAATTGGTGCGTCACTACGATCATGCGGTGCTGCGGCTGGCGATGCACCTGACGGGGACCGAGCAGGACGCGCAGGATGTTTACCAGGACGCCTTCCTCAAGGCGTACAAAAACATTGGAAGCTTTCGCTTCGAGTGCTCCTTCTATACCTGGATTTACCGGATTGTGACGAATTTGTGCCTCGACCACTTGCGCAAGAAGAATGTGCGCAAGGAAGATGCGCCGGTGGTGAAGGATGGAAACGGCGGCGAGTACGACCTGCTGGATCAGGTGCCGGATGCGAGGGCGGGGGCGAATCCGGAGCGGGATTTGATGCGGCGGCAGTTGGGGGCGCGAATCTCTGGTGCGCTGGAAAAGTTGACGCCGCGCGAGCGTATGGTTTTTGAGTTGAAGCATTATCACGGATTGAAGCTGCGTACGGTGGGCGAGATTTTACATACGACGGAAGAGACGGCGAAGAATACTTTGTTTCGCGCGACGCAGAAGTTGCGGGGGCAGCTGGCGGATATGCGGTAGGTGTTGGGTTTTGGGTCTTGGGTGATCAGCTTTGGGGTTCCTGAGACCTAACGGCTGAGACCTGGGATTGGGGTTGGATTTGGGAAGCCCACTTCTCGCAAAGGACGCGAGAAATGGGGCACCCAGGTGGGATGGGTTCCTAAGACCTAAGACCTGAGAGCTGAGAGCGAAGTTAAGAGGCAAACGAAATGAACTGCGATTGGGTACGACAAAATATTGCGCTGCAGGTTTACGGCGAGCTGGCCGATGATGCGCGGCATGAATTGGAGCAGCATGTGGAGCGCTGCGCGGATTGCGCGGCGGAATTGAAGAGCGAGCAGGATTTTCACGCGCTGCTTTCGCAGCGGGCCTTGGTTGAGCCTTCGCCGAATCTGCTGGCGGCTTCGCGGATGCGGCTGCAGGAGGCGCTGGAAACGGCGGAGCAGGGGCGCTTCTGGAATCGGTTGGCGTTCGATCCGACGAACTGGCTGCGGCAGGTTCGGTTCTCGCCGGCGCTGGCTTCGGCGATTTTGATTGCGGGCTTCGCGGGCGGAGTGGGCACGGCTTATAAAGTGATTTCGCATTCTTCGCAAACTGTCGCTACGACCGCGGCGGCGGCGGCTCCCGCTGAGGCGTCAATTACTGGAATCCGTTCGGTGACGCAGCAGCCGGGCACGAATACGATCGACATCAAGTACGACACGGTTTCAACGCAGGAGACGCAGGGATCGTTGAATGACCAGCGCATCCAGCAACTGCTGTTGTTTGCGGCGCGCAATAACTACAATTCCGGCGTGCGCATGGATTCGGTGGATCTGCTGACGCAGAAGCCCGACGTTTCGCAAGTGCGCGATGCGCTGATTTATGCGCTGCGCTATGACACGAATCCGGGCGTGCGGTTGAAGGCGCTGGATGGGCTGGGCAGTTTTGTGAAGGATGATGTTCGGGTGCGCGACGTGGTGCTGGAGGCTCTGGTGAACGATTCGAACCCGGGCGTGCGCACCGAAGCGCTGCGATTGATTGAGCCGGTGAAGGCGGATGGGAGCGTGCGCGGGGTGTTGATGACGCTGGCGGCCAAGGATCAGAGCCAGTACATCAAGTCGCAGGCGCGGACGATGCTGGCGCAGTTGCCGGAGATTGATTAAGGAAGCGAGCCAAACGCGCGATTATTGCGTCGCTAAGAACGCGACCCTTCGGCTTCGCTCAGGGCAGGCCGCTTCGCGCGGCTCGCCCAGATCCTTCGCGAGACATAAAGACGTCTCGCTCAGGATGACAATGCGGAATGACAATGCAAATTGAGGAGGGTATTTGAAGCGTTCGCCACAATTCGTCGGAGTTTTATTTTTACTGGCCGTGGTTGCGCCGCTGGCCGTGGCGCAGGATGCGCGGATCTCGCGCGAGGGGGGCGCGTGGGGGCAGGAGATTACGGGCTCTCTGGCCGCGGTGAAGAATTTGCACGTGAAGCTCGATATGGGTTCGGTGGTGGTACACGGCGGGCAGCAGCAGGGGATTAACTACGTGGTCCATACGCGCGCGTATACATCTTCTGAAGAAGACGCGCGGCGGCAGTTCGGGAATTACAAAATCTCGGCTTATGTTCGCGGCGACACGGCTTGGATTGTGGGGGACTGGCAGGGGAGACATCCGCGCAAGTTTTCGGGGGAGTTCGCGATCAATGTGCCGCGCGAGATTGGGCTGGTGAAAGTGGAAACCGAGGGTGGAAATGTGGATACCATCGGGATCGCGGGAAGGGTGGAAGCGGAGAGTGGGGGGGGAAGCATTCACCTGGATGACATTGGCGGAGGCGTGGCGGCGGAAACTGGCGGCGGATCGGTGGATGTGGGCGCGGTGAGCGGGGATATTGCGCTGCACACCGGCGGGGGGTCGATTGAAGTGCACCATGCCAACGGAAAGCTCGTGGCCAGCACCGGAGGGGGGAGCGTGGAAATTATGTCGGCCACGCAGGCCGCCAGCATCGAAACTGGCGGCGGGGGAATTGAAGTTCACCAATGCAGCGGCAAGGTGAAAGCGTCTACTGGTGGCGGAAGTATTGATCTGGGTGACATTGGAGGAGGCGCGGAAATCGATACGGGCGGGGGAAGCATTCACTTGTCGTCGGCGAAAGGGCATGTGGAGGCTCATACTGGCGGCGGCGGGATCGAATTGTATGGAGTTCCTTCAGCGCGCGCCGACACCGGCGCGGGAGGGATTACGGTGAAACTGGTGAAGACCGGAGCCGAGCCCGCGAATTCGATGCTGGAAACTTCGGCGGGAGATATTACGGTCTACATTGCTTCGGACGTGAATATTTCCGTGAGGGCGAGCGTGGATTTGGGGAGCGGGCACCGCATCACTTCGGATTTTCCCGACATTCATATTGCGAACGAAGGCGACAAGTGGGGTCCCAGAACGTTGAGCGCGGAAGGAAAACTGAACGGCGGAGGGCCGGTGCTGAAGGTGCGGACTACGACGGGCGACATTTGCTTTCGGCGGGCGAAGTAGTGGGCGGGTGGGGTTTGGCTTACGCGTTGGGCCGGTTGAGCGGGAGATCCTTCGCTACGCCTGAAGAACGGCTGCGCTCAGGATGACAAAGCTTTACGCCTGAAGAACGGCTGCGCTCAGGATGACACGGCTTGCGCCTGAAGGACGGCTGCGCTCGGGATGACACGGCTTTAGGGATCGACAGGGAGGAATGTTATGCGCAAACAAATCCTGATCACGATTGCAATGTTGCCATTGCTGGCGAGTGTGGCGGGCGCCGAACAGAACTGGAATACGCGGATGGCGCAGCCCTACGGGATTCCCAGCGAGGATTCGGGCACAAGCTCTTATCTTGGCGTCGATATTGCCGACGTCACCAACGACCGACTGGGAGCGCTGAAGCTTAAAGAAGAGCAGGGCGTGGAAGTGACGATGGTTGATCAGGACGCGCCGGCCGGGAAGGCTGGGATCAAAGAGCACGACGTGATCCTGACGATGAATGGGACGACGGTGGAGAGCAAGTCGCAGTTGCAGCGCATGATTCACGAGACGCCGGCGGGGCGCATGGTTTCGCTGGGGCTGAGCCGCGACGGGCAGCCGTTGACGATCAAGGTGCAACTGGCCGACCGGCGTTCGGAGTTCCATCATATGGATCGGGATAGGGAGGGCGATCTTCATATTGAAATTCCGCCGATCCCTCCGATGCCAAACATGCCGGACTTCGACATGCCGAATGTAGGAGTGGTGGTGGTGCATTCTTCGATGCGCAGCGGGCTGATGGTGGAGAATCTGACGCCGCAGTTGGGAGAATTTTTTGGAGCCAGAAGCGGGCATGGAGTTCTGGTGCGCTCGGTGGAAAAAGGAAGCCGCGCCGATAAAGCCGGACTGCGCGCGGGCGATGTGATTGTGCGCGTCGGCGACCAACCGGTGAACGATACCAGCGACTTCACGCACGCGCTGCACACGCGCAGCGCAGGAACGGTGCATGTCGGGGTGATTCGCGACAAGAAAGAACAGACGATCACGATCACATTGCCGGAGCGGAAAGATTCGGGAGAGATGATTGAGGAGAGCGCGGACGATCCTGAACTGGATTCGCAAACCCGGATTGCGTTGAGTGAAGTGCAGGAGGAAGTGGCCGATTTACAGCCGGTGATGGAATTGGCGGCGCAAGAGAGCAGCGAGGCTGCGAGGGAAGTTCAGCGGTCGGTGTGCGAGCATCAGGAAGAGATTGAGCAGACGACAGAGAAGGTGAGCCGGGAAGTTGGGAGCCAGGTTCGGGACGAGTTTTTGAAGGGGCGCGAGAAGATGCGCGAGCAGATGCGGGAGTTGCGGCGGCAGATTGCGGGCGGGCTGGATATTTAGGCGAGTTTTTTTCGGGTGAGGTTCCAGGCGTCCCTACGGGGCGCCTTTTTTTGGCTCCAACGCAGACGTTACACAGTACCGAAGATCTGCGTCGGTTACGCGCCGGAGCTTTGGGCGCGGGCGGCGGTGGCGAGGCAGACGCGGTTGCGGCCTGCTTGCTTGGCGGCGTACAGAGCCTGATCGGCGGCCCTGACTAATTCATCGCGAGTGGTGCCGTGCTCGGGAAACGCAGCGGTGCCGGCGCTGATGGTGACGGTGCGGGGGACGCCGGGGAACTGCCACTCTTCCACCATTCTTCTTAATTTTTCGGCGATGTTCATGGCGTGCTGGGCGTTGGCCTGGGTGAGGAGAATTCCGAATTCTTCTCCGCCGTAGCGGCAGACTACATCGATTTTTCTGAGTTGCTGATTGAATAAGGAAGAGGCCTGGCGAAGGACTTCATCGCCGAGGACGTGGCCAAACTCGTCATTGAGGCGCTTGAACTGATCGATATCGGCCATGATGACGGCCATGCCGGTGCCGTAGCGGCGGGCGCGCTCGAGTTCTTCGAGGATGCGCATCTCAAAAAAGCGGCGGTTGAAAATTCCGGTGAGGCCGTCGAGATAGGCGAGCTGTTTTACGCGCTCGACGTAATGCGCGTTCTGGATGGCGGTGGCGCAGATATCGGCGACGGATTCGAGGGATTGCAGATCGCCGTCGCGAAAGGCGTCGGGCTGATCGCTATCGAGCGCGAGAACGCCGAGAGTTTGCCCGTAGGAAACCAGCGGGATGCGCATGCGCGAAGCGGATTCGGCGAAGAAACGCATGGTGGTTGCCTGGCGCAGATCGGTTTCGGTGGTGGTGCGGCTGCTGGCGAGAATGCTGGCCCATGGCTCGTTGGTGGCGGGAAAACGTCCGCCCTGGGGAATGCGCGGGGTTAGGATTCCATGATGCGCGCGCAGAACCAGGTCGTGATCTTCGCGGAGGAATAGCGACACGTGCGAGACACGGAATGCGTTTTGCACGAGGCCGCAGACGGTGCCCAGCAATTCTTCGAGATCAAGAACCGCGGTGGTTTGCTGTGCGATGGCGTTGATGGCCTGCAGTTGGCGAGCGCGTTGCTGCTCAAGCGAGTAGAGCCTCGCGTTTTGCAGGGCGATGGAGGCTTGCGTGGAAAACAGAGTGAGGAGGTCGATGGTTTCAGGATCGAAACGGTTTTCGCGTTCGCTCTGGCAATCGAGGACGCCGACCACTTCATCGCGGACCATGAGCGGAATGGCCAGCTCGGAGCGCGTGGACTGGGAAGAGCAGATGTAGCGCGGGTCTTTGGCGACGTCGGGAACATAGACGGGCTGCTTTTTTTTGGCGGCGGCACCGGTGATGCCGGTGCCGACGGGCCAGCGGAATTTATCCTCGCCCGGGTCCCAGCCGATCTGCGAGCGGACATATAGCTCCTGCGACTGCTGGTCGAGGAGGACGATCGCGACATTGCGCAGATGAAAGTAGTCGTGCGCGATGGCGAGAATGCGCTGCAGCACCTCGTCGAGATCGAAGGTGGAGAGCACAGCCTGGCCCGCGTCGTACAGGACCGCGATTTTGTTCATGGCTTAGCAGCAATGGTAACGTGCGCGGGCGGGGTGGGAACGTTCCGAAAGTAACGTGGGGCGACGGGGATTTGCGACGGGGCATCCTGGGATGCGAGGGGCGTGGTGTTGGCTGGGCAGCGGCGAAGCCGGCCGACAAACACCAAGGTCCCTCGCTGCGCTTGATTGCATAACGACGTTGGCCCATCGCGAGTAGAGTGGTTTGCGATGAAACAAGACCAAGGCTCACTGAGAGGAGCCAACGTCATGCTGATTATAGGCTGTGATTTTCATCCTGGGTTTCAGCAGGTCGCGATCTTTGACAATCGAACGGGAGAGATTGAGGAGAAGCGGTTGCAGCACCGCGAGGGAGCGGAGCAGTTTTACCGCGGTCTGGCGGGTCAGGAAGTGCTGGTGGGGATGGAGGCATGCGGGCACTATCCGTGGTTCGAGGGGTTGCTGGAGGAGTTGGGCATCGAGCTGTGGATGGGAGATGCGGCGCGGGTGCGGGCTTCAGTGGTGCGCAAGCAGAAGACGGACCGGCGGGACGCGGAGCATCTGCTGGAGTTGTTGCGGGAGAATCGCTTTCCGCGGATTTGGGTACCGAGTCTGGAGGTGCGGGATGTGCGGCAGTTGCTGGTGCATCGGCACAAGCAGGTGCAGGCGCGGACGCGCACCAAGAATCAGCTGCAGGCCATGGCGCTGAGCTGTGGCGTGCAGAAGAAGCGCAAGCTGTGGACGAAAGCGGGGCGGGCGGAGTTGGAACAGTTGCCCTTGCTGCCGTACGCGGCCCAGCGTCGCCAGTGCTTGCTGGAAGCGCTGGACGGGCTGGAAGCGGAGATCGGCGAACTGGACCGGCGGGTGGCGGAAGAAGCGCGCGAGCGGCCGGAGGCGGTGCGGTTGATGACGCATCCGGGAGTGGGATCGGTAACGGCGTTGGCCATGGTGCTGACGCTGGGGCCGGCGGAGCGATTCGGATCGGCCAAGCAGGTGGGGAGTTATTTCGGGCTGATTCCGAGTGAAGAATCCAGCGGGGGCAAACAGCGGCTGGGCAGGATCAGCAAACAGGGCAGTTCGTTTCTGCGCTTTTTGCTGGTGGAAGCGGGACAGACGGCGGCGCGGTTGGATCCGCAACTGAAACGCTTTTATCGCCGATTGGCGGCGCGCAAGAATCGCAGCGTCGCCAAAGTGGCGGTGGCCAGAAAGTTGGCCACGAGGTTGTACCTGATGTTGCGCGAGAACTGGACGTACGCGCAACTGAATCAGGCCGTCATGCAGGCGAGCCCGAGTCATTCCGTGGTCGAGCAGGATAAACCGACCGCTTGAGTGGGCAGCCTGCCTCCCTGAAAAAGTCGGGGAGATCGAAGCGCGTAATCGTGGGCGCAAGTACCGAAGAGATGGATGGTGGGACCTGAGTCCCGCTGCAAGATTGAAATTGAGTGACGAGCTTTGGTCTGGTCATCAAAAACTTTCTGCGAGAGCGAAATGGCGCTTTTCTAAAAACCAGCGTCGGCGGAGAGGTCTCGCCCAAATTCGCTTGACAGGGTGCAGCGTCGTTAGAGACGGAATGACAAATTGGTAATGGAGGGCGCGCATCTGTTACTTCCGAGCTCCTGCTAACATTCCTTCTTACGCCACGATGGTCGAACTCACTACGCCCGTTCAGTACGTGAAAGGCATTGGCCCCAAGCTGGCCGAGGTGCTCGCCACCAAGGGGATTGCCACGGTGGGCGACCTGCTTAACTATCTGCCGTTTCGCTACGAAGACCGGCTGAATCCGCGGGGGATTGGCGAACTGCGGGCTGGGGAGATGGCTACGGTGATTGGCGAGGTGCGGAACTCGGGGCTGTTTCGCACGCGGCGGATGCCGATTTTTCAGCTGACGGTGGGGCAGGGGCGGTCGAAGCTGAAGTGCCTCTGGTTCAACGCGACGTATCTGCAAAATAAATTCAAGCCCGGCGAGCTGATCGCGCTTTACGGCAAAGTGGAGCAGGACCAGCGCAGTGGGGAGCTGCAGATTATCCAGCCACAGTTTGAAATGCTGGGCGAGGCGGGCGAGGGCGGAGCGGATGATAAAGCTGCGTCGTCGCTGGAAGTGGGGCGCATTGTGCCGATTTACGAATCGGCGGGACAGGGACGGGTGACCGCGCGCTGGTTTCGGCGGGTGATTCGGACGGCGCTGGATGACCTAACGCCGGAGCTGGCGGAGACGATTCCCACGGCGGTGCGGGAGCGGCTGGCGCTGATTTCAGAACGCGAGGCGCTGCGGCAAGTTCACTGGCCGGAGGCGGGGGAGAGTTTTGAGGCGTTGCAATCGTCGCGCACGCCGGCGCATATCCGGCTCATTTTTGAGGAATTGTTTTTTATTGAGCTGGGGCTTGAGCTGAAGCGGCGGCAACACAAGGCGCAGACGGGGATTGCATTTTCTTTGGACGACCGGGTGCGGCAGGCGATTAAGAAAATTTTGCCGTTTCATCCGACGGCGGCACAGAAGCGGGTGCTGAAGGAGATTGCCGAGGATATGCAGAAGGCGCATCCCATGCGGCGTTTGCTGCAGGGGGATGTGGGGTCGGGGAAAACTATTGTTGGATTTCAGGCGGCGATTATTGCGATTGAGAATGGCTACCAGGTCGCGCTGATGGCGCCGACGGAAATTCTGGCGCAGCAGCATTATTTTTCCGCGCGGCGGATTCTGGAGAATGCGGGATACCGGATTGTGCTGCTGACCGGGTCGCTTGAGGCTGATCGCAAGCGCGAAGTGCGGCGGCATATTGCGCAGGGGAATGCGCAGCTGGTGATTGGCACGCACGCGCTGCTGGAAGAGAAAGTCGAGTTCGCCAAACCGGGGCTGGTGATTGTGGATGAGCAGCATCGGTTTGGGGTTTTGCAGCGGCTGAAGCTGATGAAGAAATCGGGGGATGGTGGCGAGGGACGAGGGAAGACTGTTTTATCGGAATCGGCTGCGGGGGCAGCGGAGGCGAACGAGGCGGCCGAGAAAAATTCTGCCGAGCCGGATGTGCTGGTGATGACGGCTACACCGATTCCGCGGACGCTGGCGCTGACGCTTTACGGCGATCTGGATTTGAGCGTGCTGGATGAGCTGCCTCCGGGACGGACGCCGATTGTTACACGGCGAATTACTGATGACCGCTCTAGCGAAGTTTGGGATTTTGTGCGGAAGCAGGTTGCGAAGGGACATCAGATTTACGTCGTCTACCCTGTCATCGCCGAAAGCGAAGAGACGGAACTGAAGGCCGCAATCAAGATGTATCGCGAGCTGAGTTCGAAAGTTTTTGCGGATTTTAAAGTTGGGCTGCTGCATGGGCGGCTTGATTCTGATTTGAAAGATCAGGTCATGCGGATGTTTCAGAAAGGCGAGTTGCAGATTCTGGTCGCGACCACCGTCATCGAAGTGGGCGTCGATGTTCCCAACGCGACGGTGATGGTGATCGAACATGCGGAGCGGTTTGGACTGGCACAGCTTCACCAGTTGCGCGGACGCATTGGGCGGGGCGCGGCAAAGTCGTATTGCATTCTGATGACTGGCGGCAAGGTCACTGAAGAGGGCGAGCGGCGGCTGGATGCCATGGTGAAGACGAACGACGGCTTTGAGATCGCCGAGCTCGATCTGGAACTGCGCGGCCCCGGAGAGTTTTTTGGCACGCGGCAGGCGGGGCTGCCGAGCTTCCGCGTGGCGAATCTGATCCGCGACCGGCAGTTGCTGGAGCTGGCCAAGCGCGAAGCCGCTGCCGTGATCGCGGGGCCGAATGCAGAAATCTCGCAGGTGGAAATCAGTCGGGCGCTGGTCGCGATGCGGACACGGTGGCGGCATAGCTATGGGTTGGTGGAGGTGGGATGAGGGGATACACCAGGAGGGGTTGGCCAGCTATCGCCTGATTACGACGGTTACTCCCGAAGAGTATCCGTGTCGGTGTCTAATCATAAAGAGAATGAACGCGTCTTTTATGGTTAACCTTGCATGCGCCCAAAATTAAAATACGTGGTCCCGCTTGCGCAGACGTTAGTGGCTGTGTCCCTTCTAGTGTGGACCGACCGCTGGGCAAGGGCTCTGATGCGTGTTGATGACATGCCGGGGAACCCTCCTTCTTTCACGCTTCTGCTTGCTATCAATGCTCCTTTGGCAATTCCCCAGGCGCTGGTTTTTCGATACCTGCCTGGCGTGTGGCGTGACATAGCTTTCGTTCTCGTAATTGCAGTCTTCTGGTATTGGGTGTCGTTGAATATAGAATTTTGGCAGCGAAGCCGCCGCATCTTGATGTTTTCGTGGACACCGTTGAGATTGTTTGGAGACATGATAGTCTTCGGCGTGGGCGTGATGTTGGCTTTGGTCCTGGCGGGTAATTTCGTTCTCGGACGTGCGTACAGCTTGCCTTGCCCCCCGCGCCTTTCCTTGACAGAATGGCTGTGGTTTGTTCCATGCGCATGTCTGCCAATTTTGTGGTCTGCGCTGCTCATTTTCCTGTTCGGACGGGACTTCGTTTACTGCCTTCTACGCTCCAAACAACCTGCGTGGGCGTCGTCTTGATTGTCCACGGGTGCCACGTAGGCGCAGTAGTAGCGACGGTCGCGCATGTGGGGATGATTAGGGTTTACCGGGCATGGCTGTGATGGATGTCACCGGGACGAAAACGCTGCCCGCACTGGGACGAGGGTAGGGATGCTTCGACTACGCGGGGAGGATCGCGAAGCGCGATCCTCTCCGCTCCGCTCAGCATGACAGATTTTCCATGTCCATCCTGGGGGCTATCGCTGTTAGTGATGGTTGTCGGCGGTCTACCTTTGGCGAGAAAGGCGCATCCTACACCCGCCTTAGGTCCGGTCAAGGAGCGCCACTATGATCGCGAATCGATTTACCCTCTCCCTTCTAGCTTTACCAACTAATCGGAAGCACATAAGCCTGCGTTGCCTCGCGCCGTTTCTGTTGCTGAGTACCTGCGCGGTGGCGCAGGAGGGCACGATCGTCAGCTTCGATCCTCCGGGATCGCGAACAACGGTTCCTCTCAGCATCAATGCCGGGGGCTCCGTTACCGGATACTACTCGGATGGCAGCGCCACTCACGGCTTTTTGCGCTCACCCGACGGCAGCTTTACCGTGATCGACGCGCCGGGCTCGACCGCCACTTCTGCCTGGAGCATCAACTCTGCGGGATGGATTACGGGAAATTTTCTTGCGCGCCAAAGGTTTCACGGCTTCTTGCGTGCTCCGGAGGGCAGCTTCGTTGCCTTCGACCCGCCGGGTTCGACTTCAACCACGCCCCGAAGCATCAACTCTGCCGGCATGGTTACGGGGTTCTACACCGCGAACCGCACGGCTCATGGGTTTTTGCGAGAGCCGGATGGCGCCATCCTCAGTTTCGACCCCTCAGGTTCGACTTCCACCCAGCCCCAAAGCATCAACGCCACCGGAGTGATTACAGGCGATTACCTGGACTCCGCCGGGTTGTATCACGGGTTCGTGCGGGCTTCAGACGGCACCCTTACCACCTTCGACGTTCAGTCGGGGCAGAATACCCAGCCCGCGAGCATTAACTCGGCAGGAGAGATTACGGGAGCGTACGGGTCTTTCAACGAGCCTGCGGGATTCTTGCGCATGGCGGACGGCACCACGATTACGTTCGCGCCGAGCAACCCCTCAACCTCTGTTTCGCCATATAGCATCAACGATCTGGGGGACATTACTGGCACCTCACAGGACCCGAGCGGCCAGTGTCACGGTTTCATACGGCGGCGCGATGGCACCTTTGTAACCTTCGATCTCCCTGGCGTGACCTTCATCTTATCGTTCAGCATCAATAACTCGGGAGAGTCGACGGGTTACTACCAGGAAAGCGTTTACACGACGGCGCATGGGTACTTGAGGATGCCGTAGTTGCGTTGGGCTGGCGACAACCGCGCTTTCGTCTCCGCGGCTCAGGACCGGCCAGTCCGCTTATTGGCCGGAAACGGGAAGTCGCTCCCATGCACACCCGCTGGCGGCATAGCTACGGGACGGTCGAAGTGGGGTGAGCGGGTAGGACGCAATGCCTGCCTGCCGAGTCGAACAATCAATTTAGAGAGGGTCGCTTTTCGTTCCGGGTGCTATCGCCTGTTAATATCAGCGGTCAGATCGGCTTTATGGACGTTCGTCACCTCGTCGGTGCCCTCATCGCGCTGGGATTTAGCACATGGGCATCCTTTTCGTTTTTTCGAGGTAGCATCACCGGCGCTCCTCCTCTCTACTCAAGGGGTTTGGTTCAACGCGGCCTGCATTTTGCAGCCGGGATTATTTTCGGGGCGCTCGCCATTGGCGTCATCTTGAAGATCGCCGGTAAGTGGTAGTTCTTAGGCGAGGGTCAATGCCCCCCGCCCGTCGCGAACGGCTGAACTGATAAAATCAAAGGATGGCGGGTAGTTCCCAACTGATCCAGATTGAGCTTGGCGCGGGGCTGCGGCAGCCGAAGCCGGAGTGGCTGCGGGCGAAGGCTCCGGTGGGCGATAACTTTCATAATTTGAAAAAGCTGGCGCGCGGGCTGGGGCTGCATACGGTTTGCGAATCGGCGCAGTGCCCGAACATTGGCGAGTGCTGGAACCATAAGACCGCGACCTTTATGCTGCTGGGCGATATCTGCACGCGGCGCTGCGGATTCTGCGCGGTGCCTAAGGGACGTCCCGAGCCGATTGACTGGGATGAGCCGCGGCGCGTGGCTGAGGCCGTGGCTACGCTGGGGCTGAAGCATGCGGTGGTGACCAGCGTGAATCGCGATGACGACAATGTTGGCGGGGCGAAGATTTTTGCCGAGACCATTCGCGAGATTCGCGAGCTGGTTCCCGATTGCCGAATTGAAGTTCTGATTCCTGATTTTCAGGGATTGGAAGAGCCGCTGAGAATTGTGCTCGATGCGCGGCCGGATGTGCTGAACCACAATACGGAGAGCGTGCCGCGGCTTTATCGCGTGGTGCGGTCGGGAGCGCGCTACCAGCGCACGCTTGATTTGCTGGAGAACGCGAAGAAGATTTCTCCGGCGATGGTGACGAAGAGCGGCGTGATGGTGGGCCTGGGCGAATCGACGGACGAACTGATTGAAGTGTTTCGCGATCTGGGGACGCGTGGAGTGGACATTCTGACGGTAGGACAGTATTTGCGTCCTTCGCGCGATCATCTGCCGATTGCGCGGTTCTATACGCCGGACGAATTCCGCTATTTGCGGGAAGAAGCGCTCCGCTTCGGATTCCGGCACGTTGAGTCGGGGCCGATGGTGCGCTCGAGTTACCACGCGCACGAGCAGGCTGAGTCGACGGCTACGCCGAGGGTTACGTAACGCTACGATGCAGAGCCTGCTCCTGGTGGTGCTGGGCTTTTTCGCCGGATTGCTCGGCGCGCTGACCGGCATTGGCGGCGGGGTTCTGCTTACTCCCATCCTTGCACTGCATTTTGGAATTCCCATTCGCGAGGCGATTGGCACCAGCCTGGTCGCGGTGATCACAACCTCGGCGGCGAGTTCGTCGGTTCATCTGCAACGCCACACTACGGATATTCGGCTGGGAATGACGCTGGAACTGGCCACTTCGCTGGGCGCGGCGGTGATGGCTTATCTGGTGGGTTATTTCAACCGCAATTGGCTGGAGGGATTGTTCGCCGGATTTCTGCTTTATAGTTCGATCACGATTTTGGCGCGGCGCGGAAAAATTAAAGATGAGGAAGCGCCGGTGATTGAAAATGGGAATACGGTGATTCCTCCGTATGAGCCGAAGCGGTATCCGCTGGGGCTGGCGTCGTCGTTGGTGGCGGGAGGGCTTTCGGGGCTGCTGGGGATTGGCGGCGGGCCGATTAAAGTTCCGGTGATGTTTATTTTTATGGAAGTTCCGCTGATGGTGGCGACGGCGACTTCGAACTTTATGATTGGCGTGACGGCCGCGGCCAGCGCCATCGTTTACTACCGGCGCGGAGATATTCTGGTGGAGATTGCGGCCCCGCTGGCGGTGGGCGTGTTTATGGGATCTCTGCTGGGAGCGCGGCTTGCGCCGCGCATCCGAACTAAATATGTTGTGTATTTGCTGGTGGGGATCATGCTTTATCTGGCCGGGCACATGATTATTCATTTGCTGAAAGGTGACGCAGCATGAGCCAGGTGCGCGAGCCTGATTTCGATCGCGTGGTGGCGCTGGTGCTGCGCGTGGGGGCGTTTGGTTGTTTTTTTGTGATGCTTGCGGGACTGGTGTTGGGGTTGGCGACGCACGGGCGGATTCCCAGCGATGTGGAACGCGCGGGAGTTTTGCTGATGCTGGCTACGCCGGTGGTGAGAGTGCTGGTGGCGTGCTTTTTATTTTTCCGGGAAAAAGATTTTAAGTATGGAGCGATTTCGCTGGGAGTGCTGACGATTCTGCTGCTGGGCGCGGTGTTTGGGATTGGGGAGCACTGAGCGCGGGATTGGGGAGGTTTGTTAATCGCGGAATTCGGAGTCTGGCGATTTCACAGGCCGCGTACGAGTTGCTGGCATTTTATCTTTCGCCCCTTCGGGGCTGGATTCACTCCACTCCTTAACCCACGGCTTGCGCCGTGGGCTGCATTCTGGCGCCGCTTCGCGGCTTAAGGAGACTTGCGATTTCACTTTTTCTGCTTGTTCTGCCTCGATCGAGATATTTCACAACCTGCTCGGGTCGCGGCGGCTCAAGTACTCGATTCGGAAAGCCCACTTCTCGCGCAAAGGACGCGCGAGAAATGGGGCACCCTCGATCACACAGGTCCCGATCACGTCTCGAATCGGCTAGAAAATGTGGAGCTTGATGGTGAGATATTTTTTGGGATTTTCGCGGAAGGCTTTCATGAAATCCTGGACGCTGAGAACGGTCTGATTCACGTTGTTGTAGAGGGTTTCGTCTTTCAGGAGTTTGCCCGCCGAGCCTTTGCCGGCTTCGAGGTCGCTGGTTAGGGCCGCCAGCTTGGTTACGGTGGTGTCGATCTTCTTGGCGAGTTCCTCGTCTTTGAGCAGCTTGCCGGCGGGGCCTTTGCCGGCGTTCAGGTCTTCGCTTAGCTTCTTCAGATTTGCGATGGTGTCGTTGGCGTTGTTGTAGAGCGTGGGATCTTTGAGGAATTTTCCGGCGGTGCCTTTGCCGGCCTGAAGATCGTCGGCGACCTGGTTGATCTTGTTGAGGGTGGCGACGAATTTGTCGTAAGCGTCGTTGCTGCTAATCAACTGGCCGAGGCTGCCCTGGCCTTTGGCGATCTCATCGACGATTCCCTGAAATTCTTTCACCGTTACCGACAGGCGGTCATACAACGTGGGATCGTAAATCAATTTGCCGAGGGAGCCTTTGCCGCTTTCGGCGAAGGCGAGGATGCGGTCGGCACGTTTGAGCAGCGCGTCCATATTTTGCAGCGTGCTTTGGCTGGAGCGAACGACCTCGTTGAAGTCGGGATGAATTTGAGTGGGGAGGGTGTCGCCATCCTGCGCGGGTGGGCCGATGGCCTGGGAGCTTTCGATATCGAGATAGGTTTCGCCGAGCACGCCGGCGGTGTCGAGAGAGGTGACGGAATCGCGGCGCAGGTTGAAGCCGTACTTGGTGCTGACTTTCATGATCACTTTTACGGGAGTGATCTGCTTATCTCTGTCGGGAACGACCTGCATGGCGGAGACATTGCCGATGTCGACGCCGCTGAGGCGAACGGGAGCGCCGACGCGCAATCCGCTGGCGTTATCGAAGTAGGAGATAAGGGTGATGCGGTGGGAAAAGAAGCCGCCGGTTCCGGACATGAGCAGCAGAAGCAGCGCCAGAGTTAAGCTGGCGAAGACGACCGTAAGACCCACGCGAAGTTCCGACCACTTCAGCTGCTTCTGACTGGGCAAATGATTTCCTCAAACCGCCTTTGCCGTCGATCCGGTGGCGCAGGGAACAGTTGGTGATAGCCGCCGCCCCATCGCAGCATGATAGCAAACTCCTGGCTCGACTAAGCACGCCGCGGGAGCGTGGGAAGCAACAGCAGCGCCAGGAGGTAGGCGGCGACGCCGCAGGCCAGCGTAACGTTCAAGCCAAACTGGATGGCGATGACCATGGCGAGCACGGACCCGAGCACGCTGGCCGCGGCATTCATGGCCCAGGCCCACTCGACGGCGTTGGCGGGAGCGGGGGCTACGTTCGGCATTGATGAGTCTTTTATTGATGCGTTCGCCGTGGCTGCGTCGGCGATTGCGCCGCCGAGCGCGCGCAGGCCCGTGGGGAATGGCATGCCCATCACGAAGCCGAGGGGCGCGAGCAGTGCGGCGCTAACGAGAAGGCGATAACCGAAACTGATTCCGACCCAGGCGGCGAGTGCGTGCGGGAGGAAGAATACGTCGAGGATGAGTGCGGCGACGATTAAGGCGATCGGCATCCAGCACATTTCTGTGCGGTGAAGCCAGAGGCGGGAAGCGAGGCTTCCGGCTCCGCTCGTGAGCATGAGAATAAAAATCACGACGGTGAGCGCATAGGTGGGATGGCCGAGAAAGAGGACGAAGCGCTGGATGAAGGCGATTTCCACCAGAATGTAGCCGAGGCCGACGGCCACGAAATAAAGGACCGGCAGCGGGGATTGACGGCCCGAGTGCAACGCCAGCGGCAGGATTAAGAACGCTGCGACGGCGGCAAGCGAGATGACCAGCACCAGCAGGAGAACGAGGACGCCGAGATTGACCTTCCAGTCGATGCCCTGGTGAAGCGCGTTGCGGCCGAGGATTTGTTCGGGCTTGAGCGTGAAAAAGAAAAATGGGGCGTTGTCGTTTACGGGGGCGACGTTATAGGCGTAATTCTTGGCGAAGGCGTTGGCATCGTTGCTGGCGATTAAGTCGCCGAATGGATTGGGGCGCGCGTCCGATGGCAGATATAGAGGAGCGAGTTCGGAATATTTTTCGAAATGGGCGCGAACCGCCAATTCTTCGGCGGTGGTGAATGGCGTCTTCTTCGCGAGCACGACGACGGGGATGCCATCTTCGTTGAGCGGGCCTTGCGAGGCGACGATGAAGTTACGGGCCGGGTTCGCGACTCCGAGGCTTTGCAATGCCTGCATGGCAACTGCGACCACGCGCAGGGCTTCGCGGGGCTGGCGGAATTCCCAGCGGGTGATGGCGATCATGCCATCGGGTTTTAAGTGCTGGAAATATTCGCGGAAGGCTTCGACTGTGTAGAGATTGTTTTCGCTGAGCGCGAATGCGCCGGCGGCGGTGGAAGCCCAGGTATCGACCAGGGTCATCTGCACGACATCAAAAGTTTGCGGAGTGGAGCGCAGGTAGGAGCGGCCGTCGGTGACATGGAGATGGACATCCGGGCGATCGTACAAGTGAAGGGAGTAATCGGCATAGCGGCCGCGCATGATGGTGTTGGCGATGATGGGATTGATTTCGATCCCGGTGACGCTGGGACTTCCGTTAGCCACTGCACGCAGAACATCCACGCCGCCGCCGGGGCCGATGATGGCGAAGTCGCCGTGCGGACGCAGAACATTGGCCAGCGCGGGCGGAGCCGACATCAGGTCGCGCTCCCACTCCGACCCAGGCCAATGCGCGAGATCGCAATTCATGATGTAGGTGGATGCGTCGGCGTCGATTACGATGGCTTTGCCTTGTCCCTGGCGGTCGACTTCGACGCGGGATAGGGCATTCCAGCGGGCGAACTCGACCCAGGCGGGATTGCGAAATATTCCTTTGGCGTAGACCACGTCGAAGAGCTTTCCGGAGTGGTTGGCGGCAATCGCGACGATCAGGAGGGCGACGTATGCGGCAGCAATTTTGCGGGCCTGCGAGGATTCTGCCCAGACTACGGCGGCAGTGGCCATCATGACTGCGGCGGCCAGAATGGTGTTGGGGCCGCCCAGCCAGTTGAGCAGAGGGACGACGGCGAGGCAGGCGAGCGCGCCTCCGCATAGGTCGGCGCCGTAGAGGCGGGCTACGCGCCAGGTTTCGCGGGCGAAGACGACGGAGAAGAGCAATCCGGTTAAAAAAAATGGGAGGGCGGAAACTACATATAAGACCGTGAGGCGCAGGAAATTTTTGCCGGTGACGTTGAGCGCGACGGGCACGTGCAGAACCACTGTGAGCACGATGACGATTGCGACTGCGCTCGCCAGGCAAAGGCGGACAGCAAGGTGGCGGGTTGGGATCCGCGACAGGCGCGGTTTTAGGAGGTAGGCGAAAACTCCGCCGGCACCCAGTCCGAGCAGGGCGATGGAAATCGCGAGGAACGCGAAGTGATAGAAGAGCACGACGGAAAATAATCGCGTGAGTGAGAGCTCGAGCAGCAAGGCGGCAAAGCTGGTGATACCCAGGGCGAGGAGCAGCGCCTTTTCTGGGATGGAACGCGACGACGTGGACGGAGCAGGAGCCTGTAAAGTGGCGGACATGATGGGTATGGAATGCGACAGTCTAGCAGAAGCGACGCGGGAGAGTGTCGGTGCGGGGAAGCGTTATTTCGAGGAGGGCGGGAGAGCGTAGTTTTCGCGGGCGGCTGTACCGAGGGGGGCGAAGAAAAACCATGGTCCCTCGCTTCGCTCGGGATGACAAGGCTGGTTTTTGCCCGGGATGACGACCTCGTAAGTAGCGGGCCTAGCTTTCCAGAATTACTTGTGCGATGGCTTGCGCTTCGGTGTGGGAGATGGAGAGGGCGGCGTTTTTGAGGCCGAGGGTGGCGGCGATTTCGCCGGCCTTGCCGTGGAAGAGGATGGTGGGGCGGCCTCCGGGGAGGCGGGAGACTTCACAATCGCGCCAGCGGACGCCGTGGCTCCAGCCTGTGCCCAGAGCTTTCATGGCGGCTTCTTTCGCGGCGAAGCGGGCGGCGTAGCGCTCCACGCGGTTGGCTTTGGAGTCGCAATAGCGAATTTCGCCCGCGGTATAAATGCGGTTCAGGAAGCGATCGCCGAAGCGCTCGATGGAGTGGCGGATGCGCGGAACTTCGGCGATATCGATGCCGGTGCCGATAATCATGGTTTCATTCCCTATGTGGGCAGTTCCCTTCTAAAACAGCCGGTCGCCGCGATAGATCAGTTGATTATCGATCAATCGGGCTTCGGCGGTTAATCGATGTGGCTTGACGGGGCCGATGCCGTCGATGTGCACGACTTCGTGCCCGTGCGCCTGGAACCAATCGGAGACCAACATGCGATGGCAGCGGAAGTATACGCGCTCGGCGCACATGTAGACGGTGGGGGATTTTTCGGCGAGGGCAATCAGATTGCTCATCGCAGCTTCGAACTCCGGGGTGAGCATGTGGTCGGCGTAATTGCGGAAGGATGGGTTGCGCAGCGCGATGTTGGGCGAGTCGTCGCGGAGGGTTTTGCGATATCCGCCGAGGTCTTTCATCCAAACATATTGAATGCCGATCGCGGGCAAACTTTTTTCCAGGGATTCGCGATTGAATTGCGGCAGGCGTCGCGACATGGGGAAGGCGCGGATATCGACGAGGGTTTGGATTTGGTGAGCTTGCAAAGTTTCGGTGAGGTCATCGAGCGTGCGGGTGGAGTGTCCGATGGTGTAGAGGCGAGCCAACGAGAATTAGATGCGGGGGATTAGCTCGCGATGCGGGTGAGGGCGCCGGCGATGGCGGCGTCTTGTTCGGGAAAAACGGTGCGGAGATCGAGCAGCACGCGGCCTTCTTCTACACGGGCAACGATGGGGGGATCGGAGGCGCGAAGTTGAGTGGCGAGTTCGTCAGCACTTAGGCCTTTACAGGTGATGGCCAGGATTCGCGTAGGCAGAACGGAGGAAGGAGCTGCGCCGCCGCCGAGGAGAGAGTCGCCATCCAGAATTTCGAACTTCAGCTTTTGGCCGGCGAGGCGCGCGGCTAGCTTTTCGGCGCGCTTGCCGATTTCCGCTTGGGTGAGCCGCATCATGCGGACGGCGGGAATGGAATCGTGATCGTGACGGACGTAGGCGAGGAGTGTGTCCTCAAGCGCGGCGTAGATGAGCTTATCGACGCGGAGGGCGCGGAAGAGGGAGTTCGATCGCATGCGGGCGATGAGGTCTTTATTGCCGCTGATCAGGCCGGCTTGCGGGCCGCCGAGGAGCTTGTCGCCGCTGTAGGTGACAACGCTGACGCCGGTGCGAAGGCTGTCGAGGACGCCGGGCTCGCCGCTGATTCCAAGCGCGTGCAGATCGAAGAGCGCGCCGCTGCCCAGATCTTCCATAAGAGGGATGGCGCGCTGGCGCGCGAGCGCGGCAAGTTCGGCGGTGGAGGCTTGCTCGGTGAATCCGGTGATCTCGAAGTTGGAGCGATGGACGCGGAGAAGAAGACGCGTGCGGTCGGTGATGGCGCGCGCGTAATCGGAGACGCGAGTGCGATTGGTGGTACCGACTTCGCGCAGGACGGCGCCGGACTTCGCCATGACATCGGGGATGCGGAATGAGCCGCCGATTTCGACTAGCTCGCCGCGCGAAACAATGACTTCGCCGCCATCGGCGAGTGTGTTCAAGGCGAGCAGAACCGCGGCTGCGTTGTTGTTGACGACGATGGTGGAAACCGGGGCGGATTGCGGGCTTTGAGCTTCTTCATGCAGCAAGCGCTGAAGCAGGCGTTCGACGTGGATATCGCGCTTGCCGCGGGTGCCGGAGGCGAGGTCGAATTCGAGATTGCTGTAGGCGGCGGCGGTTTGGCGGATGTGATCGATTGCGGTTTCGCCGAGCGGAGCGCGGCCGAGGTTGGTGTGCAGGATTACGCCGGTGGCATTGATCAGCGGGCGAAGGGAATATTTCAACTCCTGACGTAATTGCTTTTCGATGGCATCGGGCAAACCGGAGAGCGCGAGGGTGAGCGCTGACTCATCAAGAAGGCCGGAGAGGATTTCGTGGCGCATGCGGGCGAGCACGGCGCGTACGGCGTCGAGGACGGGTTCGCGGCCGTGGGCGGACTCAAGCGCGGCGACGGGTTCACTCAGCATTACCTCGTTGATTGCGGGCAGCTTGCGGAAGAGGAGTTCAGGCGCGGGCTTTACGGGTGCACTCGCTCGTGCATTCGCTGGCGGATTTTTATGGGAACTCATACTAAGCTTTGCAGCTTCTTTCTTATAGCGTGTGCAGGTAGGCGAGGAGATCCTGCACATCCTGAGCGTTTAAGACCTGGCTGTAGCCGGGCATGTCGGGACGGCCGTTGCGAATGATGTCGGTGACGCGATCGTCGTTGGCGGGCAGGCCGGTCTGGGGCAGGAATTTGTTTTGAAACAAACCTTTCAGGCCGGGGCCTTTGCGTCCTTTGGTGGAGTAGGGGCGATGGCAGCGGTCGCAGTAGTTGTCGTAGAGCTTGCGGCCGGCGGATTGCTGGGGAGTGAGGCCGAGTTCGGCGTCGGATTTGCGGCGCTCGACGTCGCAGGCGGTGAGCATGGTGAGGAGCAGGATTGAAATTAGGAGTATCGGCGCAGTGGACTTCAGATGATTCATTCTGGTTCGGTGCGGGACGTCAGAACCGTTGTGGTCAGAGCTGGTGCTGCGATGATTTTGTAAAGTCATCCCGGTAATGATAGAGCAAAGGAATGGGGCTGCGGGCAAAAGTGCATTTGGATGGTTGTGTTGCGCTCGGCAGAGAGGCAAAAGCTTTTAGCCGCGAAGGGCGCTAAGGGTTCGCGAAGGTCGCGGAGGAAGGCAACGATGTTGTATTTGCGGCGCGTTTGGGGCGCGATGCTGGAGGTCGTTTAGAATTTGCAGATGCGGGCTGTCTTTCAATGGAACATTGGTGCGCGCACGCTGGAGTTGGGCAAGCGCACGCTGATCATGGGCATTGTGAATGTGACGCCGGATTCATTTTCGGATGGCGGCGAGTTCTACGAGGCTGAAAAGGCGGTGGAGCGGGCGCTGTGGTTGCTGGATGAGGGCGCCGACGTGATTGATGTCGGAGGGGAATCTACGCGGCCGGGGGCGGCGGTTGCGGCAGCCTCGCCGTCTTCCTCTTCTCCATCTTCTTCGTCTTCATCTTCTTCTTCAGCCGTGGGCAGAGAGGTGGCTGCGGCGGCTTCAAAAAAGGTCGTGGTCAGCGAAGAGGAAGAGTTGCGGAGAGTGGTGCCGGTGATTCGGGAGGTGAAGAAGCGGCGACCGGGCGCGGTGATTTCTGTTGACACGTATAAGGCTGCGGTTGCGCGTGCGGCTGCCGGGGCAGGAGCGGAGATTGTGAATGATGTGAGCGCCATGCGCTGGGACCGGCAGATGGCGCGGACGGTCGCGGAAATTAAATGCGGGGCGATTTTGATGCACATGCGCGGGCGGCCGGACGAGTGGCGGACGCTGGTGCCGGCGGGCGATATTACGCTGCTGGTGAAGCGCGAATTGCGGGAGTGGGTGGAGGCGGCCGTGGTGGCGGGAGTGCGGCGCGAGAGGATCGCGCTTGATCCGGGATTTGGGTTTGGGAAAAATTTTGAGCAGAATTATCCGCTGCTGTCGCACTTTCAGGATTTGCAGTCGCTGGGCTTTCCTCTGTTGGCGGGGACTTCGCGAAAATCGTTTTTGGGACGGACGCTGGCGGTGGAAGGAAAAGATGCGGCGCCGACGGAGCGGCTGTATGGGAATCTTGCGGCGCAAACGGCTTTGATTCTGAAGGGGGCGCACATTCTGCGTACGCACGACGTGCATGCGGCGGTGCAGGCGGCGCGGGTTGCAGACGCGATTCTGGCGGCGCGATGAACTGGGGCGCTGCGAGTGCATACGCGGCAGGCATCGACCAATTGGTGGGCGATTTTTTATGCAAGGTTTTTAATGGATGATTTGGCGAAGCTGGCTGCCGATCCCCGGGTTACGGTGCGGCGCGCGGGTTCACCCGCGAGCGAAGGCAAGTGCGTGGTGTACTGGATGCAGCGGGCACAGCGGGGAAGCGATAATCCCGCGCTGGATGTTGCGATCTCCGCAGCAAATCATCTAGGCAAGCCGGTGGTGGTTTTCTTTGCGCCGGTGCCGTTTTATCCGCACGCTAATTTTCGCCACTATCGATTTCTTGCGGAGGGCATTCCCGACATTGCCGAAGCGCTGGCGAAAATAAATGTGGGATTTGTGCTGCGGCGCTTTCCGGAATTCAGCCTGCTGCGATTCTGCGATGAGGTTGAGGCGGCGCTGGTGGTGGGGGATGAAAATCCTCTGCGCGAGCCGGAAACATGGCGACGGCAAGCCGCGAAAAAGCTTCGCGTGCCGCTGTGGACGGTTGACGCCGACGTGATTGTCCCTTCGCGACTTTTGGAGAAGGCGCAGTATGCCTCGCATATCATGCGGCCGCGGCTGCAAGCGCATCTGCCGCGATTTCTGGTAGCGCCGGAAAATCCTTCGGCTCGGATGGCTTGGGAAAAACCAAAAGGGCTGCAATCGCTGGCACCGGATTCCGACATCACTGAAGGCTGGCAGCTTGATCGGTCTGTGAGTCCGGTTTCACGGTGGCGTGGTGGAAGCAAAGAGGCGCTGCGGCTGCTCGATGAATTCATCCAGCACAAATTGCCGGGATACGGGACGGGGCGCAACAAGCCGGAGATCGAACATACGAGCCGGCTTTCTCCTTATTTACACTTCGGGCATATTGGGCCGCTGACGGTTGCGCTGGCGGTGCAGAAATCGGATGCGCCGAAGGCCGATAAGGAAGCGTTTTTGAATCAGGTGATCACATGGCGCGAACTTAGCGTCAATCTGGTGCGATTCAATCCCGACTATGACAACTTTGAGTGTGGAGAAGCGTGGGCGCACCGCACGCTGGCGAAGCATGCCAAGGACCGGCGACCGTTTCTGTACAGCGAGCCGCAACTGAAAAATGCGGAGACGGACGATCCGCTGTGGAATGCGGCGCAGATGCAGATGGTGAATGGCGGCTGGATGCACAACTACATGCGGATGTACTGGGCGAAGAAAATTCTGGAGTGGAATCAATCTCCGGCGCAGGCGTATCGCATCGCGGTGGAACTCAATGACAAATATGAACTGGATGGGCGCGATCCGAACGGATATGCGGGGATCGCGTGGGCGATGGTGGGGAAATTCGATCGACCGTGGTTTGAGCGGCCCATCTTCGGGCAGATTCGCTACATGTCGGGAGCGAGCACGGGAGGGAAGTTCGACAGCCAGAAATATATCCAGCAGAATCCTGGGCAGAAGCTGTTCTAGTCTTTACGGTCTGCTTGCGGCTCCGCAAGGCAGTGCGTTGTACTCCTGCCGCTGTGAAGTAAATCAGCTTTCCTGCCGATAGAGATCGTGGGATGCAGCGGGGAATCGAGTGTCCGGAAGACGGTTCCCGCTCTTGTGGGCTAAGCAAACTCAAATATGAGTGATCGATTCATGGAGGCCGTGGGCACACGAACGTTGCTTTTTAATGGTTTGGGTTTACTGCTGGTGTTAGCGCTCGCCGCCGTCGTCCGCCGACTGATGTGGGAAGCGGTGGGGCGGGAGCGGGCGGAACGCGAATTGCGCCGGCTGAACGAAGAATTAGAACTGAAAGTGCTGCAACGCACGGCGTCGCTCGACCAATCGAACCGCGATTTGACGGCGGAAGTGGCGCGCCACCGTGACGCCGAAGAGGCCAAGAGCCGGGCCGATCAGCTATTCCAATCGATCGCGGAGAACAGCGCCGACCTGATCGCGGTGGTCGACCAGAGCGGACACCGCATCTACAACAATCCCGCCTATGAGCGCCTGCTCGGCTATACGGCGGAGGAACTGAAGAGCACGGTATCGTATCAACAAATTCATCCCGATGACCGGGCCGCAGTGACGCAGGCAGCCCAGCGCTCGCTGGAAACGGGCATCGGCCAGAATGTCGAGTACCGGATGCGGCGGAAGGATGGGACTTACATCACTCTGGAATCGCACGGCAGTTTCATCCGCGATTCCAAAGGCGAGATTCGGGCGTTTGTGATCTCGGCGCGCGACGTGAGTGCGCGACGCATGGCGATGCAGACGGAAAAACTTTCAGCCATCGGGCAGCTTGCCGCCGGGATTGCCCACGAACTCAATACGCCGGTGCAATATATTTCCGACAACATTACGTTTATCGGCGAGAGCTGGGGCCAGGTGGAGGGCGCTATCGCGCTGAGTGTGGCGCCGGTTCACGCGGCTGCGGCTGGGGCTGCCTCTTCGGGTTCAGACTCGTCGGGTACAACCAGCGCGGCGCCTCCGGCGGAGTGGGAGTGGCTGCGTCAGGAGGTTCCGCGTGCGATCGCGCAATCCCGGGAAGGCATCCGGCGCATGAGCAAGATACTGGGCGCGATGCGACGCTTTTCGCACACTGGCGGCGGAGAGCGCGAATATGTGGATCTGAACGAGGCGCTCGACGCCACGATCACCGTAGTGCAAAACCAGATCAAGCACCTGGCCAGCGTTGAAACGGACTACCAGTTGGATCTGCCACGGGTGGAGTGCTACTCCGACGAATTGAACCAGGTTTTTCTGAACCTCATCGTCAACTCCGCGCATGCCATCCGAGACGCCTCGGCCGGGCAAGGACGGCCGCGCGGCAAGCTGACGATTCGCACCCGCCAGGTCGGCGATATGGTGCAGATCGAAGTGCAGGACAACGGCACCGGCATTCCGGTGCAAGCCCGCGCCCACGTCTTCGACCCTTTCTTCACTACGAAACAGGTGGGGGAAGGCACCGGACAGGGTCTGAGCATCTGCCACGACATTGTTGTGCACAAGCATCACGGCAAAATCTGGTTCGAGACGGAAATCGATAAGGGCACCACATTTTTCGTTACTGTCCCGATTCGTTTCGCTTCCGACACAGGAGATACCCATTGAACGCTAATACGGTTGTCCCTCCGACTCCGGCAGACAAACCCCGAGTGCTTTTCGTCGACGACGAGCCGCTGGTGCTCGAAGGCTTGTGCCGCTCTCTCTACCGCGAATTCAGCGCGGACACAGCCGAAGGGCCGGAAGCGGGACTGTTGAAGATAAAGAATAACGGTCCTTATTCGGTTGTGGTTTCCGACATGCGCATGCCGGTCATGGATGGGGCAGAGTTCCTGGTGCGGGTGCGCGCGCTGGCTCCGGATTCCATTCGTGTGATGCTCACTGGCTATGCGGACGTGGAAGCGGCCATGCGGGCAGTGAATGACGGCAGAATTTTCCGTTTCCTCAACAAGCCGGTCACCGCGGAAGATTTGATTCTGACCATCCGCGCCTGTGTGGCGCAACACGATCTGGTGCGGCGCGAAAAGGAATTGCTGGAAAAAACCCTGGCGGGCGCGGTGCGGGTGATGACCGAGGTGCTGAATCTGGCCAATCCCGTAGCCTTTAACCGGGGCACACGCATCTGCCAGTATGTGCGCCACATCGCGGCGCATTTGGGCCTGCCCGATGCCTGGCAATACGAAATTGCGGCGATGCTTTCGGAGTTGGGATGCGTGACGCTGACGCCCGACTTGCTGGAAGCGATCCATGCGGGTGAAGTGCTGAGCCCTGAGAACGAACGGCGCTATGCGCAGCATCCGAAGATCGCGCACGATCTTCTGGCCCGGATTCCCCGGCTCGAACTGGTGGCGGAGATGATTCTGAAGCAGGAAGATCCTCCCGCCGATCTTGCGAAGTCGCTGACCCCCGCCAGCGAGAATATCCGGCGCGGATCGCAGATGCTGAAGGTTTGTCTTACTTTCGACCGCATGATTAAAACCGGAACCGATCGCCAGCAGGCGCTGGCAACCCTGGCCCAGGATCCCGCACATTACGATGCCAAGATGGTCGCGGCACTGCGCGACTTCAAATTCACCCGCGGGGGCACGGAAATGCGATCCGTCGACGTTCGCGATTTGCGCGCAGGGATGATTCTGAACGAAGATCTGCGGTCGACTACGGGAATTCTGCTCGCCGCCAAGGGCCATGAAGTTTCTCATGCGCTGACCAAAGCGATTCGAAACTTTGTCGAAGCCGGGACGGTGAAGGGGATGGTGCTGGTGATCGTCAGCGTGGGCGACGCTCTGACTGCCAAAGCCGCGGCCGCTACAGGCATCAGTTGATTCGGGGACTCCGCGAGAAGTTTGGATCAAGCGGGAATGATTTGAGGAGAAGGTAGGGATGCTTCGACTTCGCAATGGGGATCGCTTTGCGATCCCCATTGCTGCGCTCAGCATGACATTGGGAGGGGTCGAGTTTCTTTCTAGAAGGCTTTTTGCGAATCCAGCAGGATTGTTACCGGGCCTTCGTTTGCCAGTTCCACTTTCATGGTGGACTGGAAGCGGCCGGTTTCGCAGGGGAGGCCGAGGGCGCGGACTTGGTTGACGAAGAATTCGTAGAGCTGGCGGGCTTGGTCGGACGGGGCGGCGGCGTCGAAGGAGGGACGCTTGCCGCGGCGGACGTCGCCGTACAACGTGAATTGAGAGACTGCCAGGATGCTGGCGCCGGCTTCGAGCGGGCTGCGGTTCATTTTGCCTTGATCGTCTTCGAAGATGCGGAGGCCGGCGATTTTTTCGGCGAGATAGGTCGCGTCGGAGTCGGAGTCGTCGCGGGCAACGCCGAGGAGGACGAGGAGTCCCATGCCGATGTGGCCGGTGATCTCGTTGCCGACGGAAACCTGGGCGCGGCTTACGCGCTGCACGACTGCTCTCATGAAGTTTGACCGCCTGGAGCGGCCCGTTTAGGATGCTGAAGGTATAGCATAGCTGTGTGCCGAAAGTGTGCGGTGCAACTGCGGCGGCTGGACTTTGTGGTTAGGAATTCTTGAAAGCTTTTGACCGCGAAGGGCGCGAAGAACTGCCGCGAAGGGCGCTGAGAAGAGCTACGGTAAGAACGCATTGGCAGGATACTGCACTCGACAAAGTTCTGGGCTTCCTTTACAGCCATTTACCCATACCGTTACACTACACGTTCGCCTTTCCGTGGCCGCGGCATCTAAAAGCGGAGGCATCTGGGCGGGTTTCACCTGGGAATTTTTTTATCGGCAATGGTTGTCAGATGTCGTTATCAGCAATCGTTGCCGCAATCCGGCATCGGGATCGAAATTCAAATCAAAATCGAGTTAAGTGAGGAGAAACATGGCAGCCGTTGACGAAAAGGTAAAGCAGATTATCGTAGAGCAGTTGGGCGTGGATGAGGGCGAGGTCACCTCGAGCGCTTCGTTCGTGGACGACCTGGGCGCGGACTCGCTGGACACGGTCGAGCTGGTTATGGCGTTTGAAGAAGGCTTCGACATCGAGATCCCCGACGAAGACGCGGAAAAAATCCGCACCGTGCAGGATGCCATCGATTACATCTCCAAGCATTCGAAGGGCGGGAAATAGATTTGGGACGCAGGGTCGTAGTTACCGGCATCGGCCTGATCTGTGGCGTGGGCAACACCACCCCAGAGGTTTGGCAGGGCCTGCTCGCGGGTAAGAGCGGGGTGGGCCGAATCACCCAATTTGACTCTGCCGCCTTCGCCTGCCAGATCGCCGCCGAGGTGAAGAACTTCGATCCGCTGAACTTCATCGAAAAAAAAGAAGTGAAGAAAATGGGACGCTTCATTCATTTGGCGATTGCCGCCGCGGATGAAGCGTTCAAAATGTCTGGGTTGAAAATCACGCCGGAAAATGACGAGCGCGTGGGCGTTCATATTGGATCAGGCATCGGCGGATTCGATATTATTGAGCGCGAACATACGGCGTTGTTTGAAGGCGGGCCGCGGAAGATCTCTCCATTTTTTATTCCGGCGGCGATTGTGAATCTGGCCGCGGGACATGTCTCGATGCGGGTGGGCGCGAAGGGGCCGAACGAAGCTACGGCTACGGCGTGCACCACCAGCGCGCACTCGATTGGAGATTCCTTTCGCATTATTCAGCACAACGACGCCGATGTGATGATCGCGGGGGGGTCGGAGGCGGCGATTACGCCGATGGGTGTTGGTGGGTTTGCGGCCATGCGAGCGCTTTCCACGCGCAATGACGATCCGGAAAGAGCGAGCCGCCCTTGGGATCGCGATCGCGACGGTTTTGTGATGGGCGAGGGCGCGGGAATTTTGGTGCTGGAAGAACTGGAGCACGCGAAACAGCGTGGCGCGGTGATTCTCGCCGAAGTCGCAGGGTATGGAATGTCGGGCGATGCGTATCACATGACGCAGCCTGCGCCGGAGCATGAGGGCGGATTCCGCGTGATGCGTAACGCGGTGCGCGACGCGGGCGTGACTGCCGAGAAAGTGGATTACGTGAATGCCCACGGAACATCGACGCCGATTGGGGACACGCTGGAGGCTCATGCGATTCGGAATTTTTTTGGACAGCGCAGAATTCCCGTTAGCTCTACTAAGTCGATGACCGGGCATCTGCTGGGTGGCGCGGGAGGATTGGAAGCCGGCATCACGGTGCTGGCGCTGCGCGATCAGATTCTGCCGCCGACGATCAACTTGATGAATCAGGATCCGGACACGGATGCGATGGACTTCGTCCCCAACCAGGCGCGCAAGGCGCAACTCGACTATGCGATGTCGAATTCGTTTGGCTTTGGCGGGACGAATGGGGCGCTGCTGTTTCGCAGGTGGCCGGAGTAATAGTCGGCGCGGTCCGGCAGAGCTGGATTCGATCTAATTTTGTCATCTTAATTTTGCTGATCATCCGCGGCATTGCCGTCATCCTTCCGGCGATCCAACTCGTTCAACAGGTCATCGACCAATTCCGAGAGACGGTGAGCGTCGGGCTCGGAAGCGACCATCTGACAAAGGTTTCGCCAGTCTTTCTGGTTCATCCCGCCGTTGTTGCCTCCGTTGGCGCCCGCATCCCTGCGAGCCCTGTTTTCATTTGTCATGAATTGATTAAGGCACGAGGAGGGCCAAGATTTCGGTGGGCGCGAATTATGAGGACTTCTTTGTAAACGACTAAAAATGGATGGGTTAAAAGCTCGACCTCAGATGCCTGAGGGGGAACGCTGTACGAAGATATTTCACGAATGGAGGCGGCCATGAGGAAAGTATGGCTAGAGTCGGTTGCAGGGGAAATTCATGCAGCTTTAATAAAGCGTCAGGTATGTTCTGTATCGAACACTTCGCGGATTTGTGACTATAATTCCGGGTGCCCCGGTCAACAGACGCAGAGATCGATGAGATTGTGGGAGCGATCCGGCGGCTCTGCGATCAGCCATTTAGTCCCGAAGCCGAGGATGATCTGAGAAAACTTGCACGCGAGCTGCGGGTGGCGATTCGAAAGCATGTACGGATGGCGAAAACTTCGCTGGAGACAAGAAGGGCTGCGATCGACGAGCGGGATCCGGGAGTCGAGGTGAGGGGAAATTAGTTTGGGGCGAAAAGGGCGAGTTGAAGGGAATTTTGATGCTGCGGAAATGGACAGGGGCGTGGGCTGGCGACCGGTTTGCAGGTTCAGGCGGCCCTACCGGAGTCTGTGTCGCAGCTTGTCTTTCGCCCCTTCGGGGCTTGGTTCCGTTCCAATTTCTCACCCCGGCTTGCGCCGTGGGCTGCATTCTGGCGCCGCTTCGCGGCTCTGAGCGGACTTGGGATTCCAGTTTTTCTGCGACGATCAAGCGGTCCTAGCGGCCGGGACTTAGTTTTCTCCGATGGGAGCGCTGCCGCCCCACAGGGCGTTGCCACCCCAGAGTGCATTCCCGCCCCAGAGCGCGTTGCCGCCCCATAAGGCATTTCCACCCCAGAGAGCGTTTCCGCCCCATAACGCATTCGTGCCGGAAGGCTGAGTTTCGGTTCCGGTTGCCTCGACCGCGCCGCTTCCCACGACGAATTGGGAAGTGCCCCACACCGCGGCATTCGACCAGGTGGCCGAGGTATTCCAGACGGCCGAAGGATTGCCGGTCATAGAGACGGTGTTGGTGGCGGAGTTGAAAGTTGCAATGGGAGACATGGCGGTGCCCTTAGCCAGGTCGGTATTGGCGAGCGCAGCTTCGAGATCCACATAGCCTGCGCCGACGGTGAACACGTCGTACTGATCGGTGTAGGTGATTCCGGAAACTGGGTCGGTATAGCTGCTATATAAAGGCAGCGATTTCCACGCGGTCTTCATCAGCCGCGCCTTTACCTGATCGGGCTTCAGGGTTGGAGTTTTTTGCAGCATGTCGGCAACCGCGCCGCTGACTACGCCGGCGGCCATGCTGGTTCCGCTGAGGGTGAAGTAGCTGGAAGATGGTGCGCTGCTTCCGCCGTTAACGTAAAAGCTGTATGGGACCTGGTTCGCGGGAAATTCGTTGTACAAGGTTGAGTTCGGAGATTCCAGCGAGACCAGGAGATTTCCTGGCGCGACGACGTCGGGCTTTACGACGGCATCGCCGGCGGTCGGGCCTTTGGAACTATAGCTGGCGATCAGGTCATCCAATCGCGTAGGAGTTCCCATCGGCTTCATGGCTCCAACGGTGATGACGTAAGGATCGTTGCCGGGAGAAGTCACGGTTCCGTAGCCGTTGCTGGCTTGGGTGCGACCGTTATTTCCTGCGGAAACTACGACAACGATTCCGCTCTTCCAAGCCGCTTCTACGGCCTGGCACAGAGGATCGAGCCTGTAACTTTCATAGACCTCGCGGCCCAGCGAAAGATTCATTACGCGGATGTTGTACTTAGACTTCAGCGAGATGGCGGTGCTGATGGCGGCGATCACGGCACTGTCTTTGCCTTCGCCGTTCTGGTCGAGGACCCGCAGGTTCACTAGCGTGGCACCCGGCGCAATGCCTTGAAAGGTGCGCGAATAGGCCGGTCCGGTGGAACTGGCGCCATCGCCCGCAATCAGACCAGCGATGTGCGTACCGTGACCGTACTGATCGTTCGTGCTGGAGTTGCCGGAAACAAAGCTCTGGTTGTAGACCACGCGCGACGCACCATTCGTTCCGCCTTTCAAATCCGGATGGCTGCTGACGCCGCTATCGACCAGGGCCACGCCGATGCCAGTTCCGACATAACCGGATTGCCACGCGGCGAATGCATTGATCGCCGGAGCTGCGTTGCTGAGATTGGGAGCCAAGGCGCGGTCGGAGCTGATGTAGATAACGTTCGACTGGTTGGAGAGGCTGACGATGCCATTGCCATCGAGCTGTGCTACCAGGCCATTGACCAGAGGCAAGTCTCCCAGGATTGTGCCGCCGAGTTTGACAATGTCATTGAGCAGGCAATCCACAAGACCGAGCAGCCCGCTGCAATTCAACTGGGTTCCGGGCGCGTATTGAACGATCACGTTGGCCTGCTGAGTCGAGGGATATCCCTGCAACTCCGGCGATATTTTCGCGTTATTGGCATGAGCCAGAGTGCCTGCGAGCAGCAGCAGCACGACCGCAAATTTCTTCATTGAAAAAGCCCCCCTGTTTGCACGCCCCCGCGTACAGTCAGTGACCTGAAGCATGCACCTAGGGTTCCAACTGTAGATGGTGTTGGGCCTGATGATTCAACGAGTTGGTGCGACGGTGGTGGACGGCAATGGGACACCTTGTCGCATCCACAGGGCAGTGGGACAACATGGCCCGGCAACACTACGGTAACCAGGTAACTTCGTTTTCTCGATGAACTGGAGCGATTTGCCGCGAAAATTAGAGGAACTCACTTGTTATGGCCGAGCATCGTGAAGTGCGAATCCGTGTGTTTGTCGGCGGCATGGCTACGGCCGGGCTGGCGTCATTTGCGTGGGGATTTGCGCACTGGCAATCGACCGACACGCTGAAGTTTGTTTGCTACATGATCGCGGCGCTGCTGGCTTCTCCGCTGAAGGTGAGTCTCCCGAGCGGAACGCTTTCGGTAAATTTTTTGTTTACGCTGCTGGGCATTCTTGAAATGAGTCTGCCGCAGACTTTGTCGATTGGGTTGGTGAGCACGCTAGGGCAGTTTTACTGGAAGCCGTCACGCAGTTTGCGGCCGATCCAACTGCTGTTTAATGTTTCGCAGGTTACGGTTTCGGGAGCGGCGGCTTATGTTGCGTACCATCTTGTAGCTACGTATGTGCTGCACGGGCCGGGGCCGCTGGCGCTGGTGGTGGCGGCAGTAACGCATTTTGCGGTGAATACGCTGGCTACTTCCACGATTATTGGACTCACCGAGGACAAGCCTTTTTCGAAAGTGTGGGCCGATTCTTATCTTTGGTCTTTTCCTTACTACATGGTGGGCGCGGCGGTCGCGGGACTGGTCAGCTTTCTTAATCACACCATTGGGTGGCAATCTTCGCTGCTCGTTCTGCCGCCGATTTATCTGATGTACCGTTCTTACCGGTTGTATCTTGGAAAGCTTGAAACGGAGAAGAAGCACGCCGAGCAGGTTTCGAACCTTCACTTGCGGACGATTGAAGCTCTGGCGCTGGCGATCGAGGCCAAGGACCAGACGACGGGAGAACACTTGCAGCGGGTGAGAGTGTACGCCATGGAACTGGCGCGCGAGCTGGGCTTAAGCGAGGATGAAACCGAGGCGCTGCGGGCGGCTTCGGTGCTGCACGATATTGGAAAGCTGGCGGTGCCGGAGCACATTATTTCGAAGCCGGGGAAGCTGACGCCGGAAGAATTCGAGAAGATGAAGATTCATCCCATTGTTGGGGCGGAGATTTTGGAGCAGGTGGATTTTCCGTATCCGGTGGTGCCGATTGTGCGGGCGCATCATGAGAAGTGGGATGGAAGCGGATATCCGGCGGGATTGGTGGGCGAGGCGATTCCGATCGGGGCGCGGATTCTTGCGGCGGTCGATTGCCTGGATGCGCTGGCATCCGACCGGCAGTACCGCAAGGCGCTGCCGCTGCATGAGGCGATGGCGAAAGTTTTTTCGGAAGCCGGGTCGGCGTTCGATCCGCAGGTGGTGAAAATCTTGCAGAACCGCTACGTCGCGTGGGAGAAGTTGGCGCGGTCGCTGCCGATGCATGCTCCGCCGAAACTTTCTACCGACATTAAGGTTGAGCGCGGACTGGCGCCGGACGCGGGGTTTGCTTCTGCCGCGGAAGCGTCGCCGGAAGTTTCATTGAGTGTGGTGGGCGGCAATCGGCTTGCAGCTGCGAGGCGGCAGGCGCAGGAATTGTCTGAAGTTTTTCGGGCGCTGAATTCTGTGCTCGGGCGCGATGACATATTTTCTCTGCTGGCTGCGCGGTTGAAGCTGCTGGTGCCTTACGACTCGCTGGTTTTCTATTCGCGCAACGGCGATCTGCTTCTCCCTGCATTTGTCTGCGGGGATAAGTTCCGTTTGTTTTCTGCTTTGCGCATTCCTTTAGGGGAAGGGTTGTCGGGGTGGGTGGCGCAGAATCATAAGCCGATATTGAATGGAAACCCGTCGGTAGAGCCGGGATATCCGAACGATGGGAGTGAGGAGAGCGCGCTGCGGTCGGCGCTGGCGATTCCGCTGGAAGGCAGCGCGGGCGTGGTGGCCGTGCTTGCGCTGTATCGCGCGCGGCAGGATGATTTCACCAAGGACGATCTGCAGGTGGTGGAGACGGTTTCGTTTCGTGTGGGCACGATCCTCGAGCAGGCACCTGCCGCGAAGGCCTCCGCGGCCAGGGTCGGCGGCGGCAATTAAACGCGCAGGGCTCTATAATTGGAACTGCCATAAGGGCCAACAATGCCGTTCAATCCAGACATCGTCGTCACCGAGCCCGGCTCGTCACACGTATTGCTTATCGTTGAAGCAAAGACCTCTGAATCGCCACAGCAGACTGAAGCGAAGCTAAAACAGTATATGTGGGAGATGAGTTGCCCGCTTGGTCTGTTTGTGTCACCACGGATCATTGTTCTTTACCGTAACTGGTTCACCGGATATTCCAACGATTCCATTCAAAGGCTTGGGGAGTTCCCTTCGCCGCGCAGCTGGGCCGGTTTTGAGGAACGCCGATCCGCTGAGTTCGAGACCCTGGTGCAGACCTGGCTAGAGGAGCTGAGGAATAACGTTCGATCTGCGGAGATGCCGAAGGAGACAAGAGAAGCATTATTGGAGTACGTGCTGCCAAGTCTCGTGAGCGGCGAAATCCATGCTGCGGGCCCCAGGCTTATGATCTAGAGAGGGCGAGACGTGCGCCACGTATTCGTCGAGACGAATTGGCTTGTCAGCTACGCCGCCCCTGCACATCAAAAAGTGTACGCGGCGATTGATCTCCTGAATAAAGCGAATCGCGGCGAAGTGCAACTCTACCTTCCGTCGGTCTGTATCGCTGAGTGCCGCCGACCAATCCGAGAAAAATTTCAGGTCAGGCAGGAAGCTGACCGAGTACGTCGGTTCCTACTCTGGGCCAGACAAAACGACGTGATTGAGGGTGCTACCGACCACGTCGTACGTCGTACTTTGGATCAAATGGAAGGTTTGGTGAAGCGCGATTTGGATCGGTTAAACGACTTATTGACGGAGCTTAGCAACCAGCCCGGCCTAGAGATATTCAATCTCTCAGAGGAAATGTTGGAGAGGTCCTCGGAGTTCACTTATCTCGGCTTGCAGCCTTTCGATCAGGCAATTCTGGGATCGATTCTTGTTAAAGCTGAAGCGCTAAAGAAAGCTGGTATTGAACGCTTTGCATTCTGCGAGGCAGACTCCGATCTTCAGCCATGGGACAAGGCTGGCGGTCCGAAAGAACCCTTGATCAGCTTCTACAATCAGGCGGCCATTTGGGTGTATGGAGATTTTCTTTTGGAGAAACCTCAAATGCCAGAGGGCTGGCCGCGGGCGGACAGTCCACAGGGCTGAAGAGTTTGTTTGATCCACCTGCCGCAGCGCGTTGGGAAATCTGGGCCGCTAGTCTACACTGCACTCACGCCATGTCCCTAACCGATCAACTAGGCTTTCGCTTTGCTGCGCCGGAGCGGCGCGTCTGGAGTGTGCACGCGCTGGTGGCGGCGGTGCGGACGCACGTGGAACGCGAATATTCGGGTGCTTGGGTTGAGGGGGAAATTTCCAATTTCCGCGCGCCGGATTCCGGACATCTTTATTTCACGCTGAAGGATGGGAATGCGCAGATTCGCGTGGTGATGTTTAGTTCGAAGGCGCGGCTGTTGCGATTTCGTCCGGCGGATGGGATGCAGGTGGTGGTGCGGGGGCGGGTGACGATTTATGAAGACCGCGGCGAGTTGCAGATTGCGGCCGAGTACATTGAGCCCAAGGGCGCGGGCGGCTTGCAGATTGCCTTCGAGCAGCTGAAGGCGAAGCTGGAAGCGGAGGGATTGTTTGCGGCGGAGAGGAAGAAGGCGATTCCGGCGCTGCCTTCGCGGATTGGGATTGTTACTTCGCCGCAGGCGGCGGCGCTGCGCGACATCCTGAACATTTTGCAGCGGCGGCATCACTCGGCGAACGCGGTGATTTATCCGGCGCAGGTGCAGGGAGATTTTGCTGCGGTTGAAGTTGCCGCGGGCGTGCGTTATTTCAATGAAGTTCGCAATGATGCTGCACGGAGCGTGGAAGTAATTATTGTGGGGCGTGGTGGCGGGTCGGCGGAGGATTTGGCGGCATTCAACGATGAAGGCCTGGCGCGGGCGGTGGCGGCGTCGGTGGTTCCGGTGATTTCGGCGGTGGGGCATGAGACGGATTTCACGATTCTGGATTTTGTCGCGGACCTGCGGGCGCCTACGCCTTCGGCGGCGGCGGAGTTGGTGATCCGTTCACGGATTGAAGTTGAGACCCAGGCGGAGGCGATTCGCGAGCGGTTAGTGCGGGGGATGGAGCGGCGGTTGCTGGAGGCTCGGCACGCGCTGATGGAGCGGGCGCAGCATGGGGCCTTTGCGCGCATGATGGATTTGATCCGGCAGCGGCAGCAGAAGGTGGATGATTTGAGTTACCGGCTGGAGCGCGTGGAACGGCAGATGTTGGAGAATGCGCGGCGGCGGCTGGAGACGGTATCGGCGGCGGTGCGGCATTATGATTTGCGGCGGGTGCTGGCGGGAATTCGAGGCGAACTGGATGCGGGAACGGCGGCGATGGCGGCTGCGATGCGCCACCAGCTTTTGTTGAATAAAGTTCGGCTGGAGCGGATGGGGCGGGCGCTTGAGGCGCTTTCTCCGCTGGCCATTTTGGAGCGTGGGTATGCGCTGGTGTTCGACGGCAGCGGTGCGCTGGTGAAAGACGCGTCGCAGGTGAAAGTGGGCGAGGAGATTCGGGCGCGAGTGGCGCGGGGCGAGATTCGGGCTACAGTGAGAGCGCGGGAAGAATCTTAAACCACCAAGGGCACTGAGGTTCACGAAGTAAGACCAGGGGATCGCGTGGGATTGTGCATGCACCATGGGCGGGAGAGTTGGAGGCAAAAACCATGGTCCCTGGCTGCGCTCGGGATGACAGGGGCTTATTCGTCCTACTGGCAATGGAGCTACCGGGCGCTGGCATTAGAATATAGAGTTCTTTAGCTGAGACTTCGCGATGAGGACGATCCGGTGACGCCGACGATAGCGCCGTGGTTACGAGTGTCGTTTACGGTGCTCGACATTTTGCTGGTGGCGCTCATCATTTATGAAGTCCTGGTGATGATCCAGGGCACGCGGGCTGCGCCGATGCTGGCGGGATTGGGCGCGGTGGCGGCGGCGTTTTATCTGGCGCGAATTGGTGAGTTGGTGACGCTGAACTGGCTGGTCAGCCATTTGCTGCCTTATGTGGTGTTCGCGCTTATCGTTGTTTTTCAGTCAGAAATTCGGCATGTGCTCTCGGATGTGGGGCGGCGGGTAAAGTTTCTGCGCGGGGGTTCGCCGGGAGGAGATTCCTACGACGATATTGTGCTGGCGGCAAATTTATTTTCGCAGCATCAAACCGGAGCGCTGATGGTGATTGAGCGCGAGATCGGGTTGCGCACTTATATTGAAAGCGGCGTGGCGATGGATGCGAAGCTTTCCTACGATCTGCTGGCGACAATTTTTCGTCCGAGCGCGCCGTTGCACGATGGAGCGGTAATTATCCAGAAAGATCGACTGGCGGCGGCGGCGTGTTTTCTGCCGCTCTCGATGAACCCTGTGCTCTCAACCCAACTGGGAACACGGCACCGCGCGGCGATCGGAATTACGGAAGAGACGGATGCGATTGCGGTGATTGTTTCGGAGGAAACCGGGGCGATCAGCATGGCGGTTGGAGGAAGAATTGAGCGCGACCTTACGGCGGAGCAGTTGCGCGAGAGGCTGAGCAGCGAACTGCGGCGGTACATGGCTCCGGTGGCGTTGCCGACCGCACCAGCAGCGGATTCAGACGCGAACCTGGAATCTCCGCTACGGGCGCGGGTTCCGATGAGCGCCGAGGCTGACGATTCGGAAATGGAGCGTCCGCTATGACGTGGGTACGGCGCTGGGTGCTGCACAACTTCTGGCTGAAAATATTATCGCTGCTGCTGGCGACCGGGCTGTGGATGGCGATTTCTCCGGAGCAGGAATTGGCGGAAGTTGCGGTGCGGGTGCCGATTGAATTTCAGCACGTACCGCCGCATCTTGAAATCAGTTCGGTGACGATTCCCGATGCGCAGATACGGGTGCGGGGGCCGGAGCGGTTGATCCGGAATTTGCGCGCGACCGATATCCATGCGGAACTGGAAATGGGGGATGCGCGCCCCGGTGAACGGACCTTTGATTTGACGGCGCAGCAGATTCGCCACGACCGCGAACTGCATGTGGTGCAGGTGGTGCCGGGGCAGGTGCACTTGAGCTTCGATACGCGGCTGACGCGGGAGGTGGAAATTCATCCGCGGGTGACGGGGACTTTTGCGGATGGAGATCAGATCGCGAGGGTCGTGGTGGATCCGCAGACGATTAAGATCACGGGGCCGCAGCATCATGTGGAGACGGTGGATGCGGCGACTACGGATCCGGTGGACGCTAGTGGGACGCGGACAAGGGCGACTTTTGTGACGATGGTGTTTGTGCCGGATCCGCTGGTGCAGGTGGTGCAGCCCGTGCCGGTGCGGGTGACGGTTTATGTGGAGAAGGCTGGCGGGCATTGAGGGGCTTAAAAGCCCCTGTTGTTTTAAGAGGGCTTTACGCGGCGCTGAAGCGCCGCTCTTCCACGGTATTATCCTGGTCCGAGACGGGCTTCGGCGGTTCAGGTTTTCTACAAGTTTTTTCTTGGGTTCTCGTTTGCTTAGCTCCTCGTTTTCTTTGGTTCTCATTTTCGGGGGTTCTCGTTTGCGAGGTTTCGCGTTCGAGAGGTTTATCGTTCGCGCGAGTCCTGGTTTTCGAGGTCTTCTGAAAAGCGCGGAATGATCCGAAGAACTTAGTATTCGTGTGAAATCCGGCATTCTTTCTCGCAATTCGGTATGCTCACCGTTACAACTTCGAACCATTTATGAGCGATCAGGGCAGGCAGTTATTTGGGACCGACGGAATTCGCGGCGTGGCGGGAGAATTTCCGCTGACTTCGGACAGCACTTACTTGATTGGGCGCGCGCTGGGGCACGATGTAATGCGGGCGACGCGGACGCCGCAGGTGGTGCTGGGGCAGGACACGCGCGAGTCGAGTGGATGGATTGGCGACCGGGTCGCGGCCGGGCTGGCGTCGGTGGGAGTGGATGTGCACAGCGCGGGAGTGATTACGACGCCAGGAGTTGCGTATTTGGCGCGGTCGCGCGGCATGGCGGCGGGAGTGGTGATTTCGGCGTCGCATAATCCGTGGACGGATAATGGGATCAAAGTTTTTTCCGGGGACGGATTCAAGCTGACCGACGAGCGCGAGCTGGCGATTGAAAAAGAAATTTTTGCGCTGCTGGGCAGGCCGGGAGCGGTGGACGACACCGCCGTGAAAATTGGCAAGCCGACTTTGCCCGGAGAAGCGGTGCTGCGCAAGGCGTATATCCATTGGCTGGCAGGCGGAGTGGCGGCTGACTTGAGCGGGCTGCGCGTCCTGGTGGATTGCGCGAATGGCGCGGCAACGGCGGAGGCTCCGGAATTGTTTCGCAGCTTGCGAATCCAGGCGACGTTTATTCATGCGACGCCGGACGGGAGAAATATCAATGAAGGGTGCGGGGCGCTGCATCCGGAAAATTTAGGGATGGCCGTGGCGGAGTCGGGTGGGAAGTTCGACCTGGGCGTGACCTTTGACGGCGACGCCGATCGCGCGCTTTTTTGTGATGGCGAGGGGCGCGTGGTGAATGGGGACGGGGTGCTGCTGCTGACGGCGCGGGATTTGCAGGCACGTGGAATGTTGGCTGGCGATACGGTGGTGGGCACGACCATGTCGAATATGGGAGTGGAGATTGCGCTGAAAAAGTCTGGCATCCGAATGTTGCGGGCGAATGTGGGCGATAAATATGTGCTGGAAGAAATGTTGAAGACGGGCGCGACGCTGGGCGGAGAGCAGTCTGGTCATATTATTTTTCGTGATGGCGATGCGACGACCGGAGACGGGCTGCTGACCGCGCTGCGCGTGATGGATGTGATTGTGCGATCCGGGAAATCCCTGGCGGAGCTGGTGAGCGATTTGAAAGTGTTTCCGCAGAAAATTCAGAATGTGCGGGTGCGGGAGAAAATTCCGTTTGCGCAGGTGCCGGAGGTGCAGCGCGCGATTGAATCCGCGGAGCGCGAACTGGATGGAAACGGGCGCGTGGTGGTGCGATATTCGGGGACCGAGGCGCTGGCGCGGGTGATGGTGGAGGCAGAGTCGGAGGAGAAGATGAGGGCGCTGACGGCGGGGATCGCGGGGGAGATTCAGAGGAAGTTGGGGGTTTGACTCTCTCGATAGCCAGGCGTACTCTCGTGCGCAGTTTCGAACCGGCAGCTCTCGTGCCAACTTCGTTCTTGAGGAGCAACCATGGTTTCCATCTCCGCGCTATGGCTTCCGATTCTGCTTTCCGCGGTCATCGTTTTTGTCGCCAGCTCGATTCTGCACATGGTGCTGCCGTTCCACAGAAGCGATTACCGCAAGCTGCCCGACGAAGAAAAGGTCCTCGATGCGCTCCGAGCAGCCGGCGTAACTCCCGGCCCCACCTACCACTTTCCCCACACCACCCACAAGGATATGAAATCGGCGGAGGTCGCGGAGAAGTTCAAGCGCGGTCCGGTGGGCTTGATAAACGTAATCCCCAGCGGCCCTCCGGCGATGGGAAAATATCTGGGCTTGTGGTTCGTTTATTGCGTCGTGATGAGTATCTTCGTCGCCTACTTGACGGGACGCACGCGCGTCCCGGGTACGCAGTACCTGGAAGTGTTTCACGTGGCCGGAGCGACGGCATTCATTGGCTATGGGGTGGGACAACTGCAGGACTCGATCTGGAAAGGGCAGACGTGGGGCGTGACGTTCAAGCACGTGGTCGACGGGTTGATCTATGCGCTGCTGACGGCGGGGACGTTTGGGTGGCTGTGGCCGAGATAGTGCCGGGTGAAGAAAGTCAGTCGAATCTCACGCAATCGTAGCGCGCACTTCGCTCATAATCGCTTCTGAAACTGTTTCCAGTTTCTCGGCTTGCTCGCAATGAGTTGTTTTGGGGCAGGCAGTTGTCGGACAGGAGTGTCCGACCCACACGGGGCTTGCCACTCTCACGCTTCCTTACCACTCACAGAGCTTGCCGCCGTTTAATCCAGATCTCGCCAGTTCGGGCCGACGCCCATTTCTACTTGTAGTGGAACGGCGAGGGCGTGGACTTTTTCCATTTGCTCGCGGACTACGGACTGCATGGTGTCGACTTCTTTTTCGGGGACCTCGAAGACCAGTTCGTCGTGGACTTGCAGGGTCATGCGGGATTTGAGGTTGCGGTCGCGGAGGATTGCGTCGATGCGGATCATGGCGACTTTTATCAGGTCGGCGGCGGTGCCTTGCAGCGGGGTGTTTACTGCCGTGCGTTCGGCGAAGCCGCGCTGGTTTGCGTTTTTGCTGTTGATGTCGGGGATGGGGCGGATGCGGCCGTGGAGGGTTTTTACTTTCAGGTCGCGGCGGGCTTCGTCGAGAGTTTTGTCGATGAAGGCGCGGACTCCGGCGTATTTTTCAAAATAGGCGGCGATGAATTGTTTGGCTTCGGAGGGTTCGATGCCGAGATTTTGCGAGAGGCCGAAGGGCGAGAGACCGTAGACGATGCCGAAGTTGACGACTTTGGCGGCGCGGCGATGGTCGGGCGTAACCATGAGCGGAGGAACGCCGAAGACTTGCGAGGCGGTGAGGGTGTGGATGTCGTCGCCGCGGCGGTAGGCTTCGACGAGCAGGGGATCGCGCGAGAAGTGAGCGAGCAGGCGGAGTTCGATCTGCGAATAATCGGCGGTGAGCAGGACGTGGCCGGGTTCAGCGATGAAGGCGGCGCGAATACCGCGTCCTAGTTCGGTGCGGATGGGAATATTTTGCAGATTGGGATTGGCGGAGGAAAGGCGTCCGGTGGCGGTGCCCGTTTGGCCGAAGGTGGTATGCACGCGTCCGGTACGGGGGTTGATGAGCGCAGGCAGAGTGTCGACGTAGGTGGATTTCAGCTTGGTGAGCTGGCGGTAGTCGAGCACCATGCGGGCGATGGGATAGTCTTCGGCGAGAGTTTCGAGGACATCGACGGCGGTTGAGATGGTGCGTCCCTTGCCGTATTTGACGGGTTTGGGCAGATTGAGTTTGTTGAAGAGGACGTCGCCGAGTTGTTTGGGAGAGCCGATGTTAAATTCGCAGTCGGCGATTTTGCAGATTTCTTTGGCTTTGAGATCGATTTCACGCTCGAGCTCGGACGACATTTTCGAGAGCGCGGCGGTATCGATTTTTACTCCGGCCTGCTCCATGCGGGCGAGGACGGGGACGAGCGGGAGATCGATTTCTTCGTAGAGTTTGGTGAGTCCGGCCTGTTTTACTTCGTCGCGAAAAGTGGAAGCGAGACGTCCGGTGATGTCGGCGGCTTCGGCGAGGCCGCCGTTGAGCTTGAGATTGAAGCGGCGAAGAGCGACGTCGGCGAGGCGATGCGAGGAGTAGGTGGGATCGAGCAAGTAGGAGTAGAGCATGGGATCGTGCTCGATGCCGTGCAGAGTGATGTCTTGAGAAGCAAGGGCGTGGATGGCGGCTTTGTAGTCGTGGATGGTTTTGGGCGTGGAGTCGGTGAGGGTGGAGCGGAGTTTCGCGGCGGCGGAGGCGGAATCGAGTTTGATGGTGGTGGAGAATCCGGCGGCGGAGGAGATGGCGATGCGCTGGGCTGCGGCCACGGGTTCGGGCTCGGGTGCGCCCGCGCTTAGTGGAAGCATGGCTTCCTGCGGCTCTTCTTCGATTATTTCCTCTTCTGTCGCAGGTTCAGATTGTTCGGTTTCGACGGCGATGGCGAGCGGATTGTCTTCCGAAACTGCGTTCAGAATTTTTTCGACGTCGGCGGCGGAGTCGGCTTCGTTGTAGTGCGCTTCGGTGACCTGGACGACCGGCAGCAATTCTTTGAGCAGCGAGGTGAATTCGAGTTCGGTGAAGAGCTGGCGCAGGAGTTCGATGTCGGGCTCGCCGGCGCGCATAGCTTCGATATCGAGCTCGACGGGAACGTTGATGTCGATGGTCGCCATGCTTTTGCTGAAGAGAACGATGTCGCGATTGTTGAGGAGCGATTCGCGATAGGTTTTCTTTTCGATTTCGGCGGCGCGGTCGAGGGCCTCTTCGACGGTGCCGAAGCGCTTGATGATTTCGACTGAACCTTTGTCGCCGATGCCGGGCGCGCCGGGGATGTTATCGATGGAGTCGCCGCGGAGGGCCATGACGTCGATAACGCGCTCGGGGGGGACGCCGAGAATCTCTTCGACTTTGGCGGCATCGCAGATGAGATTGTCTTTCGGCGGGGTGAGGATGAGAACGTTGTCATTGACGAGCTGCATCATGTCCTTGTCGCTGGAGACGACGTAGACGGGATGGGCGGCGGCGGAGGCTTTGCGGGCGAGGGTGCCGATGACGTCATCGGCCTCGAAGCCGGCGAGCTCGAGGATGGGGATGCGGTAGGCCTGAAGCGCGCGGCGGATGTAGGGGATTTGCTGAGCGAGATCCTCGGGCATGGCGGCGCGGTTGGCTTTGTAGCCTTTGTACTCGATCTCGGTAAAGGTTTGAGTCTTGATATCGAACTTGCGGACTTTGGTGATGGCTTCGGCTTGAGTGTCGCGAAAAGTTTTGGCGGCGACGTCGAAGACTGCGGCGAGGAGGACGGGAGAAAAATCGTCGCGCAACTTGCGCAGCATGTTGACGAAGACATAGACGGCGGCGGTGGGCAGGCCGGACTTGGTCGACATGGAGCGCTGGCGCGCCATGGCGTGGTAGGCGCGGAAGATGAAGCTCATGGTGTCGATGAGGAAGACGCGGTCGTGGGTGCGGGCGGATGTGGCGGGCTCGGGCGCGGGTTTCGCAGGGCTTGGCGCGGGGTGCGTGCCGGGGTGGGGTTCGAGGGATTTTTTTCGCGGGGGCAAGAGAATAGTTTAGCAGCGGGGTTCGGATCGCGCGCGGGCTTAGGGTGAGCTGTCGAGCTTCGCTCGACTGGACAGCCGAGGGCGGCTGTCCCTACATGTTTATTTTATGGTGCAGGCGTTTGTCGGACAGGAGTGTCCGATCCACACGGGCTGCCGACAGAGCTAGAAGTTGACAGAGAGGTCGGCTTTTACCACTTTTTTGGGGTCGCTGCCGGGGCTGGAGCGGAAAATCAGGTAGAACTTTTTTGGTTGCGTGAAGGACGGGGGAAGGCTGACATCGACGTTCTGGTCGTGGGAGGCGCTGGCGGAGAAAAGCGAGTCGATGGTGCCATCACTCGCGTAGCCGGCATATTGCTCGTCAGTGAGGACGAAAAAATCGACGTTGGCGCTATCCTGGCTCGATTGGATTTCCACCTTGGCGGCATACGATTTGTAGTTGCCGCTAAGGTGTGGCATGGCGGCGTGGGCGGGAATTTCGAAAGAAAAAATCGCCGGCGCAGCAACCTTAAAATTCTTCTGCAAAACGTTTTGCGTCGTACCGAGGGGCGAGATCCCGGTGCGGTCGATGTCTGCTACAGGCTGCTGCTCGGCTTTCTTTTTTTCGCAGGCGGCTGCAAGCATCAGCGCTATTGCGAGCGCCAAAAATGCAATCCGCACAAAACAGAGGCGCGATGTTGCTCTCATGAAGATGCGGGCCGTCCGTACTCGGTGGTGTAGTGGAGATCGATTTCGCCGCAGGTGCCTTGATCGGCGGAGTAGACGACGCAGGTATCGAAGGGGCGGGAGTAGACGTGAACGCTGACGGCGCGCTGGTTGAAATCACGCGGGTTGAGAACGCGATGGACGGGCTCGAGCGGGTCGACGGCGCAGGGGTGGGCGAGGTTCATCTCGACCGTGTCGGTGGTTTCGAGGGCGCAGGTTCCGGCGGCGATGTCCTGGCGGACGACGCGAAAATTTTCGACGAGCAGGCGTCCGGTGGGGACGGCCATCCAGCAATTCTGGTCGCGATGGTTGTGGATGGAGCTGATCTGGCCGACTTCCCAGCAGATGGCGATGAGTTCGTAGAGCGGAGTTTTGTCGATGAGGTTGCGGGTGTAGTGCTGGCGATCCCAGGTGAGGTAGGGGGAGAGTGATTCGGCGTCGAGGGGGGTGTGCTCGAGGAATTCGCGGATCTGCTCGGTCTGGTCGAAGGCGGCTTCAGGGAATTTTCGGAGTTCGGTGACGAAGTGTTGGATTGGGGTTAGTTTGGCGGCTACCGACATGGGAAGGCTCCGGGGATGAGTATAGCTCAGTGCTGGTGGCGGGAAAAACCTTTACCACAGAGGACGTGGATGGCGTACGGCGTAAGGGCTTTAACCACAAAGGGCACTAAGGTTCACTAAGGGAGAACTTTTTTTATTCGAGGAACATGCAGTCGCCGTAGGAGTAGAAGCGGTAGCGGTCGGCGACGGCGTGGGTGTAGGCCTCGAGGACGTGGTCGCGTCCGGCGAAGGCGCTGACCAGCATGAGGAGCGAGGATTGCGGGAGATGGAAGTTGGTGAGGAGTGCGCCGATGGCTTTGAATTCGAAGCCGGGATAGATGAAGATGTCGGCGGCGGAATCGGCCGCCGGGATGAGGCCTGCGCCTTGGCGGATTGCGTGTTCGAGAGTGCGGACGGTGGTGGTGCCGACGGCGACGACGCGGCGGGAATGGCGGAGAGCGCGGTTGATGGCATCGGCGGCGGGCGCGGAGATGGAGTAAGACTCGGAGTGGAGTTGGTGGTCTTCGACTTTTTGCACACGAACGGGCTGAAATGTTCCGAGGCCGACGTGCAGTGTGATCTGGGCGGTTTCGATGCCGTTTTGGCGAATGCGGTCGAGAATCTCGGGAGTGAAGTGGAGGCCGGCGGTGGGAGCGGCGACCGATCCGCGCTCGTGGGCATAGACGGTTTGATAGCGGTCGAGATCGTGGGCTGACGCAGCGCGGGCGATGTAGGGAGGGAGCGGGATGTGGCCGACGCGATCGAGGGCGCTGAAGAAATCGGCGGCGGAGTCGAGGGGATTGAAGCGGATTGTACGTTCGCCGAATTCGCCGCGGGTTAGAACTTCAGCTTGCAGGTCGTTGTTTTCGCCGAAAAATAGGCGCTCGCCAATTCCGATCTTGCGGCCGGGCTTAACCAGGCACTGCCAGTCGTTTGGATCGGTAGAAAGGCGGCGGGTGAGGAGAACTTCGATGCGGCCGCGCAGGAAGTCCCGGGAGGCTGCATTTTGCGGGCTGAGCGGTTGGGAGCGGAGACCGGCGCGACGTCCGTAGAGCCTGGCGGGAAAGACTTTTGTGTTGTTGAAGACAAGCAGGTCGCCTCGGCGCAAGAGCTGCGGGAGGTCGCGGAAGAGGCGGTCGGTATGTTCTCCAGTGGCGCGCTGCAGGTGCAACATGCGGGAGTGGTCGCGGGCGGCCAGGGGTTGCTGGGCGATGAGTTCTTCGGGAAGATGGAAGTTGAAGTCGGAGACGAGCACCTATGGATTATAGGGTTGCGATGAAGGCATTCGAGGAAGAGGGGCAATTTGGAGCGGCGGCATCCCGAGGATTGTGCGCTGGCGTACAAATGACTTAGCCGATCGAGTGGCGTGGCGGCTGGTCCGCAGAATTCTTTACGCGATTTTTGGTAAATTTAATTGTCTGTTTCGTGCAGGGTGCGATAGTATGCGGGGGCAGAGAGTTTCGCCGCTTTTCGCCACTCCCCGAGAGAGTTAGTGATGCCCGCTGAACGCAAACACAGGGAAGAAATCGTCCGCTACGGGCGGATGCTGCACGATCGCGGGTTCGTGGCTGCGATGGATGGAAATCTGTCGGTACGGCTGGATGAAGAAAGAATCCTGGTGACGCCCACGTGCGTGAGCAAAGGCGCAATGAAGGGCGGGGACCTGGTGATTGTGGACCGAGACGGGACGCGGGTGGCGGGACGGCGCAGCGTGACCAGCGAAATTGGCATGCATGTTCTGATTTACCGCATGCGGCCGGATGTGAAGGCAATTGTGCACGCGCATCCGCCGACGGCTACGGGATTTGCGGCCGCGGGCATGGCGCTCACCGAGCCGCTGGTGTGCGAAGTGGTGATGGGGCTGGGGTGCATTCCGCTGGCGCGCTACGGCACGCCGGGAACCTCAGAGCTGGCGAAGACTCTAGAGCCGTATGTGCCGCACTACGATGCGATTTTGATGTCGAACCACGGCGTGGTCGCGTACGGAGACACCATTGAGCACGCTTATATGAAGATGGAAACGGTGGAGCATTTTGCGCAGATTGCGCTGGTGACGCATCTTCTGGGGCGGCAGCAGCCGTTGAGCGGAGTGGATATTGAGAAATTGCTGCTGGCGCGGACGAAGTATTTTGGCGGGAAGATGTCGGCGTCGATGCCCATCGCGATGGCGAGGCCACCGGAGAAGGTGAGTTAGGGTTGTGGCGCGGACGTGATTTGTGGAAGTAGTCCGGCGCGGCAAGCCGGTTCGTAATTGTTTCCTGGTTGAACGGGCCTTTCAAGCCCCGTAGCGTAAGTCCTCTTTCGCCCCTTCGGGGCTGATTCTCTATCCACTTTTCTTCCCACGGCTTGCGCCGTGGGCTGTATTCTTTCGCCGCTTCGCGGCTGGCGCAATATTCGCTTCGCCGGCCGATCGGGCCCACGGAATATTATCCATTCACCTTTCTCCGCCGATGCGGAAGCGGAAGCCGGCGCGGAAGTTTAGGGGCAGGGCCGGGTAGCCGACGACTTCGTTATAGCGGCGATCGAGGGCATTCTCGATGTTGGCGTAGGCGGTGACGCGGGAGTTGAGGGCGTACCATCCACCGAGATCGGCTCGGACGTAGCCGGCGGCATGGTTGATGTTGAAGCCGAAGAAATCGTCGTCGGGACGGCGGCCTACAAAACTTCCGCTCAGGTTCGAGCCCCAGCGATTTCCAAGATAAGAGAGCAGCGTGGTAGCGGAATGTTTGGGGCGGCGCAGCAGGGGCTGGCCTACGTTGTATTGGGAGTCGATGGGCGCGGGGTCGTCGAGAATTTCGGTGGAAGTGTAGGTGTAGGCGGCGTCGAGCAGAAGGCGCGAGCGAAATTTGGCTTGGAGTTCAATCTCCGCGCCCTGGGCGAAGGCCTGGTTCACGTTGAAGTATTCTCCGACGAAAGTGAGAGGATTGACCGTCTCGTAGTTGATCTGGTCATGAAAGAGGTTGTTGAAGTAGGTGGCGTTGAAAACATATTTCCCCTGGAAAAAGTTCTGCTGAATGCCGGCTTCGAAGGCGCGAACGCGCTCCGGCTTCAAGCCGGGATTGGGCTGGGAATACGGCGGGCCCGCGAAAGTTTCTTCGAGGCGCGGCTCTTTGAATCCGGTGGCATAGGAAAAACGCAGGCGAGTTCCGGAGAGGATTTCTCCGCCGCGGCGCGCCAACAAAGTCAAAGCGACGCGGGGCACGCCGATGTTGCCAAAGACGCTGCTATGGAAAAAACGGCCGCCGGCGACTACCGAGAGCCGGCCAAGAGTGAACTGCTGTTGCAGGTAGGCGTCCTGATTGAGGCGCTGGCCGGGGGTTTGCGCGCCGATGGTTCCGACAAATCCGTTTTCATTTTCAATGCGATATCCGAAGGTGGAGTGCGCCCATGTGCGCTCCGAGTAGTCGCCCTGATATTCGAATCCGGCGCGGTTGATGTTGTCATACTCGTGATTGGGAAAATCGAAGGGGCCGAAGAGCGGGCTGACGCGCGCGGGATCGCCGTTGAGGTTTACGTCGTGGTAGCGATACAGATAGTCGAATCCGGTGAAGCGGTGTTGCCATCCTGAAGGCTCGGCTACGGCGAGTTCGACGCTGCCGAGCAGGCTGTTGAGCTGCGACCGTTCGGCGGGATCGGGCGGCAGGAGCGGGTCTCCGTTGAAATCCCATTCGCCGGGAAGTCCGGTATGGCTGTTGGAGTGGCGGACATGCAGGCGGAGAGTGGTGCGGTCGTTGAGTGCCGCACCGAGGTTTGCGCCCTGGAGAGAATCTGAATACGCGTCATTGATGCCGGAGCCGTTGGTATTGAATTGATCGGCGAAGGCGTTGTAGTCGAAGTGGCCGCGAGCGCCGGCTAATGAGGCGAAGCCGTTGGCGGTTGAAAAGTTGCCGCCATCGGCGCCGAAGCGAAGTTCGGGAGTACTCGTGCTGCCGGTGCGGGTGAATACCTGGACGACGCTGGTCATGGCGTCGGTGCCATAGAGTGTGCTTTGTGCGCCGCGGAGAAATTCGACACGATTGGCTTCGGTGAGCGGCAGCGTGCCGAAGTCGAAGGTGCCGCCGGGTTCGTTGACGGTGACGCCATCGACGATGACTTTGTTGTAGGTGGAGTCTCCGCCGCGAACGAAGAGGGAGGACAGGCCTCCGCGCTGGCCAGCGGCATTCATTACAGCGCCGGGAAGAAAGCGGATTGCATCGTCGGAAGCGACGGGGTTCATGGTTGCGATCTGGCCGCTTTCGAGCGTGGAGATGCTTGCGCCGGTTTCTTCGGCCAGGGCGGGCGTGCGGGTTGCGGTGACTACAACTGTCTCCGAGTTCGCAGCGAGGTGCAATTGGATGGTGAGGAGGTTGCTGCGGGCGTCGAGTTTTTGCGTGTGCGGGGCGAAGCCGGGGGCAAGAACCTGAACGCGATACGAACCGGAGGACAAATCGCTCGGCTTGAGGCCGGTGAAGGTGGCGATGCCTTCGGCGGAGGTTGAAACAATTTCAAGCGCAGAATCGCTCGACTGCGACAGCAAGGACACCTGAGCGCGCGCTACGGCGGCGGATTGGGGGTCGATGACTTTAACTTTGAGATCGGCAGCGGATGCCGCCGACGAGGCCGCAATAAGAATCAATAGCAGAAACCGGGCGCAATGAGCGCGCATAACCATTCTCCTTTTCACGCGAAAGGGTTAAGGGTGGACGGTTTGCGCCGGTCTCCTGGCTTGGCGAGTGAGGAGGCTTGGGATGATTGGCGGTTGCCTCATCCAAGCTTCCGAAATTTGCAGGCGGCCTTCCCGGAATTTCTCCAGTGGCCGTGTGCGATGTTCTCGCTTACAGTTGCGCGGCAGCGCGGGAGTTGCACCCGCTTCCCTGTCTTTGCTGTAAAGCAAAGGCGCGCAAACCGAAGGACTGTCAAAGAACGAAAAATCTGGTGCGAGGACTTTAGCGGGGTGGGGTGGGGGAAGTCAAATATTGGGATGGCCCGAGACGGTTGGATTTAACCACTAAGGGCACTAAGGTTCACGAAGGTAAAGTCTTGGCGGAAATTTTGGGGGACCTCGCGGCCAGAGGCTTTAAAGCTCTTGACCGCTAAGTGCGCCAAGGTATCGCCAAGGGCGCGGAGAAAATCAACGGCGCCACTACCCGTTTTCGTGGATGGGTTGACGCTGAAATTTAGAAGGGGCGGGCACGATGTTCTGTGCCCGCTGTTCGCTTGAGAGTTATTGGCAGGGCGGACCGGCGTCCGAGGTGAAGGTGTTGTTGTCGGAGAACCAGCCGTTTACTGCGGTGGAAGGTGCGCCAAAGAACCAGGAGAAGAAGACCAGTTCCTGCAAGTGATATCCGTAGCCGTTGGGCATGGTGACGGTCGGAATATCCGTACCGGTGAGCGGATCGCCGACCTCGAGATTATTCTGGCAGCCCGGCTGTTGGCCGATGTGTCCCCAGGCTGGGGTTGCGTTGTCGCCGTAGGGATCGTTCATCCACTCACCGACTTCGTGGGCCGAGACTGACGTATCGAAGATGGTGGGGCCGAAGAGGCCGGTTGTGTCGAAATCCATGGGCGAGTAAGTCTGGATGGGCAAGCCTTCCGTGCCGTGATAACCGAGGATGCAGCAGGAGTCGATGTTGGTGACGGGCGATGCCATCACCACGTTGGCCAGCAGGAAAATGGGGAGGGAGCCGGGATTCACGCCCTGAGAGTACAGAGCGGGAATGACCGTGCTATCGAGGTAAGCGTCAAACCAGTTGATGTCGATGATGCCGAGGGGAGCGCAGAAATTCGGCGAGCCGAGAGAATCGGTGGCCAGCGCCAATCCGTCGGCGCTAGGGACGTTGATGTAAACCGGCTTGGTGGTGGTGACGGGTTTAAGGAACATGTGATAGTCCTGACCCTGCGTGTAGGCCCAGAAGTTGGCGCGCTGGAAGGCATCCTCATATTGGGTGTTGCCAACGAAAGTGCCGCCAAAGCTGAAGTCGGCCCGCTGGATGAGTGGGGACTGGCGATACAGGGCAAGGGGAACATCGTTGGGAGCGGCGAGGCAGGCGGTGTTGGCGACCGTGGGATCCATGGTAGTGGAACCCGGGGTAGTGGTGATGGTCCCGTCGCTCTGGACGGTGGTGCCGATCAGATTGGTGGTGATGACAATGGGAACGATTTGGGTGGGGACGCTGGCAACTTTGTTCGACTCATGGCCGAAGGGGTTGCGCCCAACCATGACGCCCGTGTAGTTGTTGTGGTCGCGCGTGGATTGCACCGAGAAGGTCCACTGGGGCAGAGTGGGGCTGCCGGGCACCTGCACCCGCGCGCCGGGGGGAGCTTTTTTAACGGTGGTGTAGGCGTGAAGCCGCGCTGGAGGCCGGGTAGAAGAATCCTGCGCGAACACGGCGGTAATGGCCAGCGAAGCCAGCACCGGAAGAGAAAAGACAAACAGCCGCTTGCGAGTTTTCATTCAAAACACCTCGTGATGTGAAGTACGGACCAGGGAGCAAAAATCCGAATCAGGACTCGATGAGACGCAGAAGGAATTGTCTGAAAAATTCGAGAGAAGTGAAAGAGTCTTTCGACTTCGAGGAAACGCTGTAGCGCGAGCCGTACAACGAGTTGTTATGTTGTTCAGTTTATCTGTCTGGCTTCTGGGTGCGGGCAGAGGTAGGCTCCGCTACAAAAACGAGGCAGCCATTCGGGTCTTCGATGTGAAACTCGGTCATGCCGTAGGGGCGGTCGAATAAATCTCGAATGCGGTGAGCGGACTTCAAGAGCTTCACCTGCGCCCATAGCGAATCGATTCCGGAAACTTCGATGTAGATTTCGGTGTGTCCGCGAACGCAGCGCAACACTTCTTCCGACGCCGCCTTCATGAAATGGATGGTCTGGCGATTGCGCTCCATGATGGAATATTCGGGGGATTCCATGGTGACGGTGAAACCGAGAACGTCGCGATAGAAAGCCAGAGTCTGCTGCATATCGGCAACGGCGAGCATGGGACTGATTTTGATGGCGGCGTATGCAGCGGAGGTAGTCATCGAGGTTTACTTTCTGAGCTGGGAAGCATTGTAGGGGAATTCCGGAGAGCCGACTTTGTGGAGGTTGGCGTCGGCGAATTGGCAGACGCGGTCGAGGGAGGCCTGCAACTGCTGTTGATAGTTCGCGAGCTGCTCGTCTGTGGCATCGGCGGGAACGGGAATCAGCTTGCCGAAGCGAAGCAGGACGCGGGAAAAAGGTTTGGGAATGACCAACTGGTCCCAGGTTTTAAGAACCCAGGCGCGGTCGAGCGCCATGTGAAACATGCTCATGGGGATGCCGGTAGAACGGGCGAGAGCAACCGGGCCGGGTTTGACTTGGTGGCGAGGGCCGCGGGGACCATCGATGCTGAAGGCGACCGTCCAGCTTTCCTGAAGGGCGCGGCGCAGGCCGAGCAGAGCGCGCACGGCGTTGCAGCTGCTGGAGCCTTTGACGGCGACGAAGCCGAACTTGCCGATGATGCGTCCCATGTATTCGCCATCGTAACTGTTGCTGCTCATCACGCGCACACCGAAGTCGCGAAAGACATAGGTGCAGGGAATGATGCAGGAGTGCCAGAACGAAGTGACCAGAGGGCGCTGGGTGATGGTTTGCTGCGAGCCCTCTTCGCGGGAGACGCTGACGCGGAGTGTGGGGCCGATGAGGCGGATGAAGGAGGATCCAGCGGCGATGATGAGGCGGAGGACGATGCGCTGGCGGAGGGTGAAGCGGTGGGGGGATTCGGGCACGAAGGATATTGTAATGGGAGGGCTGGGTCGTGGTGATGGGTTGGTACGCAGGGAATGCTGAAAGAATCTAGCTTTCGAGATAGCCGTCGATCCACTCTTTGATTTTTTGGCGGCGATCGTCGGCGGGATCGAAACGGAGGCCGAAGGATTTGACCTTGCGCCAAGTCACCACGGCGCGGACGTTCACGCGGGGAAGAGTGAGCAGAGAAAACGAAACCTCGACGTTGGTTCCCGAGGGCATGTCTTCGGCGCTCTTTAGCGACATGCCGCCGGAGCTCACGTCGATGCTGGAGGAGGTGAGGCGATGGCCGTCATGACTGACCACGGTAACCTCGGTCATGATGGGGATGCGCGCGTAGCGGCGGAATTCGTGGAGCACGAGCATGTGCGTGGCGCGGACCAACTTGAGCGCAGTGGGACGCTCCAGAGGCTCCTGAAACATGGCGTTGATGCCATATTTTGAGTAGCGCATGGCTTGGCGGGCGCTGCCGCCCAGGCCGTAGAGAACCAGGCGGCTATTGGAGCGCGAAGTGCGAGCCGCTTCCATGATTTCTTCAGCGCCGGGGCCGAGGTTGAGCACGCAAGCCTCAAATTTCTCCTGCCGCAGCCGTTCGGCTGCGTTCGCCGAAGCGACCACGGTTTCAATGCCGAACTGGCGGAAGCATTCGGTTAGAAGGAAGCGTGAGGATTCGTTCAAATCAACTAACGCGGCGCGAGCCGCTGCTTTCTTGGTTGCGGGGGCAGGTGCAAGCGCAGTGCCGAAGGCTTTTTGCATGAGGTCGGGGCCCGTTCAGTACGAAAGTTTATTGTGGCTTGCTGCGCGAAGATTGGGAAGTTCCTAAGGGCCAGGGTGAGGGTACAAAAGTCTCATTACCGAAGATGGACTGCCGGGTGTTTCTGGGACGTTCAATATTGCGGAGGCCAATTCCGGGCGGAGAAATTGGGTGAAACGGATTGGGTGGCTCAGGCATGATTCTTCAGCGCGCTGATTCTTCAGTGCACTAATTTTTTACCACAGAGGACACAGAGGGAACCGGGTAAACCTTTGGTTGAACCGGGACTTAGTGTGCCGGCTGGTATTCATCTTTTCCACTTGCTCACGAAGTACAACACGATCGACAGCACTACGCTTACCACGATCGACGTTGCCAGGGGAAAATAGACGGTGGAATTCTTGCCGCGATAGACGATATCGCCGGGCAGGCGGCCGAGGGGTAGATTCATGCGCGCGAGCAGGAGCACGACTACTCCGGCAACCAGGAGAATTGCTCCCAGAAAGATTAGTAGCTTGCCGAGTTCCATAAGAATTTCCAGCAGGCTGCGAGGAAAAGTCGGGTTTCGCCCGGCAGCGCCTGAAGGCGCGATTTAGTCTTGATACTTGCGGTATGCCTGAAGGCATACCCTGATACAAAGAATACATTCAGAACCGGGTTGGGTAAGGACTGTTCAGCGAGGCGCCACCCTTCTTACCGGAAGGGTGGGGGGGTTACAGAAAGTTAAGGTTAAGTCATCCGGCGAATTACTTACTCCGCGGCGGCTTCCTTCTCGATTACCACCTTCAAGTGCGCGGTGACTTCTTTGTGCAGCTTGACGGGGATGGTGAACTCGCCGAGAGTTTTCAGCGGATCGTGCAGCTGAATCTGGCGGCGGTCGAGGTTGATTCCCTTCCTGGCGACGGCTTCGGCGATGTCACTGGAGGTGACGGAGCCGAAGAGCTGATCGTGCTCGCCGGCGCGCTTCTGGAAGGAAACGGAGAGTCCGTCGAACTGTTTGCCGAGTTCTTCGGCCTGGGTTTTTTCCTTGGCCGAGCGGCGGACGGAGGCGGCCTTCATCTGCGTGATGACGGCCTTATTGCCGGCGGTCGCCTGGATGGCGAGCTTGCGCGGCAGAAGATAGTTGCGGCCATAGCCTTCGGCGACTTTTACGACGTCACCGCGCGAGCCGAGTTTGTTTACGTCTTCTTTGAGAATGACTTCCATGGTATGACTCCGATTTTTTAGTTGTCATCCCGAGCGCAGCGAGGGATCTTGGTTCTTCTTGGCGCCGGCAAACACCAAGGTTCCTCGCTTCGCTCGGAATGACAGGCTTCCGTTACGTTTTTACGATGCGCGCCCGGCGAAGGGCAGCAGGGCGATGTTGCGGGCCTGCTTGATGGCCGAGGCCAGACGGTGCTGGTGCGGCGAGCACACTCCGGTTAAACGGCGCGGGACGATCTTGCCGCTTTCGGCGACGAACTGGCCGAGCAGGCGATAGTCCTTGTAATTGATGTCGGCAATTTTTTCGGTGCAGAACTTGCAGACTTTTTTGCGCCGGAAGAATTTGCGTCCGCCTTCGCGGGGAGGGCCGCCGGGGCCGGAACGGCCGCCGCCACCACCTCCGCCGAAGCGGGGACGATCGCCACCGGGGCGGTCGCCGGAAGGCCGCGATGGCCGCTCGGCCACGGGCGATGCTGCTCTTGTTTCGTCAGTCATAATGCTCCTTTAAAACAGTTGTCGGTTGTCAGTTGCCGGTTGCCAGTTCGACCCAGTTCCAGCGCGCGGCTGTCGCTGCGCTCAAGCCAGTCAAAAACTGGCAACTGAGTACTGGCAACTGCGTTATGCCGTTGCCGGAGTTTCCGCCGCTGCGGGGGCTTCGGGTGCGGGCGCTTCTGCCGGCGCTGCGGCGGGCTGCGCGCTTACTTTCTTCTTGGCGTCGCGCAGCTTCTTGATCTTTTCCAGGCGCTTCTGTTCTTCGTCGATGCGCACGGTCATGAACTTGATGACCGGCTCGGTGACGCGCAGGCGACGCTCGAGTTCGTGGACTACGGCGCCTTCGCCCTCAATGGTCATGAGGATGTAGAGGCCCTCGCGGAACTTGCGAACCATGTAGGCGAGGCGGCGCTTGCCCATGCGGTCGATGCTCTTGATTGAGCCGGAGGCCGAAGTCACGGTGGTCTCCAGAGTGGAAATCAACTTCTCGAGATCTTCCTCCACCATATCGGGGCGGACGATAAACATCAGTTCATAGGTACGATTCATGCTGGTCTCCAAATCTTTGCCAAATCTTTGCCACGGATCTTCGCGGATTGCCACGGATAAACCAATCAACTCTCAAAGAACTTGATCCGTGAGAATCCGTGCCGATCCGTGGCTAATCTTTTTCTTCTTTTTCTTCTTTGCGGTTGAAGCGGTTCATGGCCGCCGCCGCACCTTCTGTCAAAATCACTTTCACCGCTTCGGCAGCGGTGTCGAGCATTTCGTCGACTACCGGCATTTGCGCTTTGCGAAAGGGCGAAAGCAAATAATCTTTGCCGTTTTCGACTTTGTGATCCGGCGCAACGCCCATCCGGATGCGCAAAAAATCCTGCGTGCCGAGGGCACCGATGATCGACTCGATGCCGTTATGCCCCGCCGAACTTCGCCGCGTATGAATCCGCAGCGTGCCCAGCGGAAAATCCATCTCGTCCTGAATCACGATCAGGTCCGATTCGGGCTTCACATCGTGTTCGGCGACTAACTCGCGAACCGACATGCCGCTCAGGTTCATGTAGGTTTCGGGTTTGGTCAGAAGCACCAAGTGGTCCGCAACCTGTACTTTCGCGGTCAGGGCCCGGCACTGCCGGTTCCTGATCTCGACTCCTGCCGCGGCGGCGATACGATCGACCGCCAGAAAGCCGATGTTATGCGGCGTGAACTGATACTCGATGCCGGGATTGCCGAGACCTACGATCAGTTTCACGCTGGAGATCCTTCGCTCCGCTCAGGATGACAGCGGCGGGCTCAGACGCCCGCCAAACGCTGTCATTTCTTCTCCTTCTTCTCGGCCTTTTTGTCGCCGGCTTTCTCGGCGCCAGCTTCGCCCTCTTCGTCGGTCTCGGCCTTGCCCTTCTTGATAACTTCGGGCTCGGCAGGAGTAGCGCCAGCTTCGGCAGCGGTAGCGTCCGGGGTGGCGACAACTTCTTCCTTCACCGAGGTGACGTGAGCGACGGGCTGATTGGCCTCGCTCAAGAATTTCAGCTTCCGGTTGTGCGGCAGGTCAGAAACGCGCAACACTTTGCCGAAGGTGAGTTCGCTGACGTCGACATCGATGTGGCTGGGGATGTCGCCGGGCAAGCACTCGATTTCGACCTCGCGCAGAATGTGCTCGAGGATGCCGCCTTCGGTCTTTACGCCGACCGGGACGCCTTGCAGCTCAATGGGCACGCTGACGCGCAGGGCCTTATCCATGGCGATGCGCTTGAGGTCGATGTGCAGCAGATGGCCTTTGATGGGCTCGTATTGCCAGTCGACGATCATGGCCTTGGCGCGTTCGCCATCGACGGCGAGATCGAAAATGCTGTTGTGGCCGCTATCGGAGCGGAGGATGCGCAGCACGTGGCGGGGATCGACGGTGACGGGCATCGAGTCCTTGCCAGCACCGTAAACGACGGCGGGAATTTTGCCTTCGCGGCGCACGCGGCGGGCGTGGCCCTTGGTTCCCGCTTCGCGGGGTTGCGCTTCCAGAGTGTTTTGTTCGATCGTAGTTGCCATAATTTCAATTCCTTCTTCTTAAAATCGCTTGCCTAGATAAATAACTTGCTCACTGAAGTCTCTTCGTGATTGGCTTGAATGGCGCGGCCGATCAGTCCGGCGATGGAGAGCACGCGAATCTTCGGTTCCTGGCGCGCCTCTTCGGTCAGCGGGATTGTGTTTGTGACTACTACTTCGCGAATCACCGATTTTGCGATGTTCTGCACCGCGGGATGCGAGAGCACGGCGTGGGATGAGCACGCGTAAACTTCGGTCGCGCCGTTCTCCATCAATGCCGTCGCAGTTTTTACCAGCGTGCCGGCGGTGTCGATCAAATCGTCGATGATCAGGCACGTTCGGCCTTTTACATCGCCGATCACGTGCATGACTTCGGCCACGTTCATTTCAACGCGGCGTTTATCGACGATGGCCAGTGCGGCGTCTACTTTTTTGGCGAAGAAGCGGGCGCGCTCCACGCCGCCTGCATCGGGTGAAACTACCGTTAAGTTTGGCAGGTTCAGCTTGCGGAAGTGATCGACCAGCACCGGCGATGCGAAGAGGTGATCGACCGGGATGTTAAAAAATCCCTGCAACTGCGGCGTATGCAGATCCACGATCAGCGCGCGGTGCGCGCCGGCAGTGGTAAGCAAATCCGCAACGAGCTTCGATGAAATCGGGCTGCGCGGCTTGTCTTTGCGATCCTGCCGGGCGTAACCGAAGTACGGCATCACGGCGGTGATGCGGCGCGCCGAGGCGCGCTTTAGAGCGTCGATCATCAACAGCAGTTCCATCAGATGCTCGTCGACGCTGGTGCTGCGGCCGCCATCTTTGTGGGCGGCGCGGCAAGTCGGCTGCATGACAAAGACATCTGCGCCGCGGACGTTCTCTTGAATCTGCACATAGGCTTCGCCATCTGCAAAGCGGATGACCTGGGCCTGGCCGCGCTGCATGCCGAGAAACTGGCAAACTTCATCGGCCAGCGGCTCATTGGCGGTGCCGCTGAAGATTTTGAACTTCTCATCCACGCGCGCGCGCTGTTTGCGATCAGCTTTCTCGTCGGGAGCGGGTGGAACGTTCTTATCCATCTTCTCGATTTTTTCCGCGGGCGTTGCCAAAGTAGCCATAGTTTAGCTCTTAGCTTTTAGCTTTTAGCTCTTAGCTTTTAGCTGTTAGCTTTTAGCCAAACCTTCAATCCTTAGCGGCGCGCTAAGAGCTAAAGGCTAACGGCTAAAAGCTGATCTTCTGGCTGGGCCGCTAGGATTCGAACCTAGACAAAGTGCTCCAAAGGCACTTGACCTACCATTAGTCGACGGCCCAGTAAATTGCCAATTTTCGAGTGTCGATTTCCGAATTGAACGGCGACCCTAGTGTATCGCGCCGGAAAAAATCGGCAATCGGAAATTGTCAATCGAAAATCTTCGACCAATACTGCTTGCGAGTCAGCGTTGCTGTGGCCTGCGCGGCCCATCCCTGCTTGCGCAGTTTGGCGACAGCTAGGCTGGCAGCCGGCTTCGACGCGAACAAGCCGTACAGCGTTGAACCGGAGCCCGAGAGCGAGGCGTACTTGGCGCCCGCGCGCTCCAGCGCTTTCTTTACTGCACTCAGTTCGGGATACTCAGGAAAGACGACTTGTTCGAAGTCGTTCTGAATCCCGGTCCGGACAAGCTCGAAAAGTGGATTCTCGCGCCGGCCCCTTCTAAAAGGAGCACCGGAGTAAATCTCGCTTAGCTGTGATGACAGCTCATGGCCAAGCTCAACCATTCTATCGGATGGAGTGGGCAGCGTCAATTTGCCGGGGGATTGTTGGCGAAAGTTGCGGTCCCAGGCGGCGAAGGCTTTGGGAGTGGAGACTCCGACTTGCGGAGTGACGATGACGCAGGCGGTCGCGGGGAAATCGGGCAGGGGATAAACCTGCTCGCCGCGGCTGAGGCCGAGAGCTGCGCCGCCGACGAGGAATAGCGGGAGGTCGGAGCCGACTTCGGCGGCAATGCGCAGGCGCTCGGCGGCGGGGAGAGATTTTTTTAATTCGCGTTCGAGGGCGAGGAGCGTGGCAACGGCATTGGAGGACGCGCCTCCGAGGCCGCCTTGTACGGGCAAGCGCTTGTCGATATCGATGGTGACCCGAGTTTTTACTTTTAGCGCTTCGAGGGCAAGTTCGGCGATGCGGTAGCAGGTGTTCGATTTGTCGGTAGGAACGTTGGGGTTGGAGCAGCGAATTTCGATTCCGGCGCCGCGCTGCGCGCTTAGGCGGATTCGATCATGCAGGGCGATGGTTTGATAGATGGTGAGGAGGCCGTGAAAGCCGTCCGGGCGGCGGGGGCCAATGCGCAGGCCAAGATTGATCTTGGCGAAGGATCGGACGGTGACGGGCATCGGACGATGATTGTAACGAAAATGCGGGGACGGGGGACAGGAGGACTGAATGAGCGGATATTGTGGGCCGCGGATACGCAGCGGGAGATCCCTCGCCCCGCGGGAGAGAACGCGGGGCTTCGGGATGACGCCGCTTAGAAGGTGCCAGCGGGACGCCCCCCCACTCGATACACCACCTCGGTAATCTCGACCTTGGGCGGGGATGAGAGCATCTTAGTTGTGATCTGAGTCACACGAACCGGTACACCGGTCCTCCCTTCGAGTACGACCGCAGGAAACGAGTGCTGCTCCGCTTCGCAAGGCGGACCCTGTCAGCATGACCTGTAACGGGTGAAAGCGTAGCCTGCGCGAAAAGCACGACGGACCCAAAATTCAGCCCGCGTTGTAGGCCGGCTCCATGACGAGTGCGTGCAACGGGCGGTGGGCTACCAGGGGTATAAGTATGCGGAGTGCGGTCACACGGAGTGTGTGGATCATCTTTGTTTTTGTTTGCACGGCTGCCACGATTGCCGCCGCGCAAAATGACTATAAAGTCATCAACGTTAACGACGGCGGGACAATTTCTGGGACCATCAAGTGGGGGGGGACGGTGCCTCGCGAGATGTATTTTCCGGTCACCAAAGACGCGGCAATTTGCGATCCCGAGGGCAAGAAAAACGTCAGCCTGGAGCGGCTGATCGTGGGGCCGGACGGCGGGGTTGCGAACACGGTGGTGTATCTCAAGAATATTTCCGCGGGCAAGGCGATGGAGTTGCCTGAGCAGCGGCGGCATCTGGACCAGCGGCACTGCCGGTATATCCCGCACATTCTGCTGGTGCCGGAGAATGCGGCGCTGCAGATGCAGAGCTCAGACGCGACGCTGCACACCATCCATATGGATGGAGCGGCCAGCTTTAATCTGCCCTTCCCTTTTACGAATCAAGTAGCGTCGAGGACCATGTCGACGCCGGGGCTGGTGAACTTGCGCTGCAATGGCGGGCATGTGTGGATGAATGCGGAAATGATGGTGGCGCCGCATCCTTACTACGCGGTGACCGATGAGCGAGGGCGATTTGAATTTACCGGCGTGCCTCCGGGGACGTACCAGATTGTGGCCTGGCATGAAGGCTGGGGGCTGGCGGGAAAAGAGCAGGCCTATGATGTTTTGACTGAGCGCGCTGTGCAGCGGCCGTTGTTCACGGAGCCGAGGACGTGGGAGAAATCGGTGACGGTGAATGCGAACCAGCCGAGCACGGTGAATTTTGTGATTGGGAATAATAAGTAAGAGGCGTTACGGGGCGGGCGTCTTGCCCGCCCTTTCTGTATCGTTCACTTTTCCGCTCGGCGCCACCTGCTGACTCACGGCAAAAACTCAACGAGGCTGGGTTTTGATTTGGCGGCAGGGATGCTTCGGCTGCGTGAATTCGTCCCTGCGGAACGAAATCACTTCGCTCAGCATGACAGGTTCCTGTATTTGGTCGCTGTCGGCGCGGCACGAGCCTAGCTGCGGCGTTTGTAGAGGATGGAGAATTCGAAGCCGGGGTTCGCGGGGAACAGTCCGGCTACCAGGCGCAGGCGGTCGGCTAGGGCGGAGGGGGCGAGCAGAGGATAGTCGCGCTCGCGGAGGTCGTAGTAATCCACGTCTAGGAAAAGCGACAACAGATAGATTGAAATGGTGTCGGAAAAAGTGGCTTCGAAATATTCGTTCTTATAGCGCTCGGCCTCGGGGCCACCGGCGAGGGCGAGTTTGCGGGCCTCCCAGGCGTCGAGTGAGGTTTCGCCACGGGTTCCGGCTTCCACCTGCTTCCATGCCAGATCGCTGAACTCGTGCGAGACTCCGGCGACTTCGACCAGCGCGTGTCCAACGTTGATGTAGAACTCGAAGGCCACGGAAAATTTGTCGTCGGTGAGGCGGGTGGAGATGAAGACGCACTGCGAGTCGCCGAGATTCAGATTGCGATGGCAGACGGCGTTGTCGCTGAGAGCGACGTCGTAGCGGTCGGCGATGAGGATTTCTTCTCCCTGGCTGACGGTGAGCGGGACGAAGTAATAGGCCTTGCGCTTGAGCGCCTCTGCGGCCTTGATGGGAACGGCAGCGACCATGCGCTCTGTGTCGAACGAGCCGATGGAGGTCTCGCCCGCCACGGCGTAACACACGCCGTTGGCGGCCTGGGAAACCGGGGTGGATCGAACTACATCGGCGGGACTGCGCGTAATGGCTGGTGCTGCTTGCGACATACTTGCTCTTTTATACACTAGTCCTGGGAGTCTTTTGGCGGGCAGGCTCGCACCGTCAAAAGCGTCGGACAGGAGTGTCCGACCCACACGGGCAACAACTGCCCCTGCGGTTCGTTGGTGTTAGCCTAGAAGAATGCCGCCGATTTCACGAGCGCCGCGCTGGTATGCGATTCCGGTGCGCGTGCTGCTGATGACGTTCATTGGCACGCTGCTTTCGTTTGCCGTGAGCCTGTTCATCGGCATTGTAGGTACGGTGGTTGCGGCGGCTGCGCGGCATGCTAATCCTGACATGAGGTTTGCCTACCGGCATGTGGCTTTGCCGGTGGCAGTGGTGGCGGGCAGCATTATTTTTGTGCTGGCGCTGACCATGGAAGTGCGGCACTACCGGCAGTCGAAGACGCTGGCGGGGATTGCGAGGGTGAGTTGAGGACTACGAACTGAGGGCGCGAAATCCCGACGGTGAATTGGAAATTTAGTTGGAGAGTCGATTCTTAAAGAAGCTGCGTATGCCGATCCGTATTGCCATCCCCATGCCGCACTCGGTTGATCGCGCCTACTCTGAGCGCGCGATTCCGCAGTACGAGCTTGCCGTGCAGCGAGCCGGAGGCGAGGCGGTGCGGATTCCGCTCGATTGGCCGTTGGACGCTCTGAAGAAGCTGGTCGAGACGTGTGACGCTGTGTTGCTGCCGGGGAGCAATGCGGACGTGGATCCGGCGAGGTTTAAAGCGGCGCGATCGGCGCATACGGCGACGGCTGACCCGCGGCGCGATGAGGTCGATGAGTTCTTGTTGGGTGATGCTTATGCCCTGCGCAAGCCGGTGCTTGGGATTTGCTATGGGCTGCAGAGTTTGAATGTTTTCCGTGGAGGCTCGTTGGTGCAGCATATTCCGGATTTTCTGCCGGAGGGGTTGCGGGCGCGAGTGGATCATGAGGCGGGTAAAAAAGTGGCGGTGGCGCATGCGGTGGAGATTGAGGGGGATTCTCTGCTGGCGGGAATAGTGGCGGGAAAAAATGAGCTTCCGGTGAACTCTTCGCATCATCAATCGGCGGATGCGGTGGGCAAGGGGTTGCGGATTGTGGCGCGGTGCACGGCGGATGGAATTATTGAGGCGATCGAGGGAACGGCGGCGGATCATTTTGTGGTGGCGGTGCAATGGCATCCGGAGCGATCGGTGGAGTTGGATGAGGCTTCGCGGGCTATTTTTGCGGCGCTGATTGAGGCGGCTGAGGCGCGGCGGGCTTTAGTTTAGCGGCGGGTCGTTTTGGCCCGGCTCTTGGTTTTTCTTGCAGTGCTACTTTTCCTGGAAGCGTTTTTCTTTCGCGTCTTTTTCTCGCCGCTACTTTCTTCCAGCAGCACTACCACGTGCGCGATCGCGGCATTTTCCAGATTCAATCCTTCCGGAGTTTTTGCTTTCAGACCGACACAGTTGACGTGGATTCCGAGTAATTGTGCGACGCGCATGCGAATTGTTGCGGCGTGGGGTCCGATTTTTGGGGCGGCGAGAATCAGGCTCGTGTCGATGTTGGCCACGGCGTATCCCGCGTCGCGCACCCGATTCAAGGCTTCGCGGAGAAATACTACTGAGTCTGCGCCCTTCCATTTGGGATCGGAAGGCGGGAATAGCGCGCCGATATCGGGTGCGGCGACTGCGCCGAGCAGCGCGTCGGTGATGGCGTGCAGGAGGACGTCGCCATCGGAGTGGCCGCCGAGGCCTTTATCGTGGGCGATGGCGATGCCGCCGATCTTCAGCGGAATGCCGGGCTGGAATTCGTGGGAGTCGAAGCCGTAGCCGATTCTCATGCGGAAACCTTGGCCACGGATTCGCACGGATTTTCACGGATTTTTTTTCTTTCGTTGTCGAAGAGCAGGCGGCGGAACTGCGGGCGAAGGCCGAAGTTGAGCAACAAGCCGACTTCGATTTCTGTGGCGCGCAGATAGTGAAGTAATTGAGCCTCGTGTGCGGACTCGATGGTGCGCGCTGCTTTCAGTTCGACGAGTATCGTCCCTTCGACGACGAGATCAGCGTAATACTGTCCAACTTTTTTGCTGCGGAACCACACTGGCACAGGAACGTCTCGAGCGGTGCTCACACCGGATTCACCGAGCGCCACAACCATCGCCTCTGCGTACGTCGACTCAAGAAATCCGTGCCCGAGTTCGTTGTAAACATCGTAAAAGATACCGATGATTTTCTCGGTAAGCTCGGAATGCTTCAGACTGGGCGGCACAGAGTTCATCCCCGGCAAGTCTATGCCGTTGGCGTGGTTAAAATCCGTGAAGATCGGTGAAAATCCGTGGCTCATTTCCCTAAGTAGAACTCGGCTAGCTCCATGTCTGGTGGGGCGGTGATTTTGATGTTGCGGGGCGAGCCCATGACGACGGCGACGTCGTGGCCGGAACGCTCGACCAGGGAGGCTTCGTCGGTACCGAAGAAGCCGTCGGCGGCGGCTTCGTCGAAGGCCTTCTTGATGATGCTGTAGCGAAAACCCTGCGGCGTTTGCGCCATGACGATGCCGGCGCGGGGAAGTGTGGCCTTGATGAGAGCGCCGTCGGCGGTGCGCTCGACTTGCTTGACGGTATCGACGGCGGGCAAGCCGGCGATGGCTGCGCCGTGTTTCTTGGCGGCCTCGATGACGTCGGTGACGATTTCTTCGGTCACAAACGGGCGCACGGCGTCGTGGACGAGAACGATGTCTTCGGGCGCGGCGGTGATTGCGTTGAGGGCGTTGTGTACGGACTGCTGGCGGTGTTCGCCTCCGACGACGAGTTCGATTTTCTTGCTGTGAAGATCTTTCGCTTCGCGATCGAGGCGGGCGCGGAATGCGGCGAGCTCGTTTTCGCGGAGAGCGATCCAGATTTCGCTGACGGATGCGACTGCGGCGAAGCGGCGGAGGGTGTGAATGAGGATGGGGGTTCCGCCGAGTTCGGTGAATTGCTTGGAGGGCGGAGATTTTTTCTGATGGCCGACGGGCGCCATGCGCGTGCCAAGTCCGGCGGCCGGAATTATGACTACTACCTTCATCGCGGGGAGTCAGTATACGAGCGGGGGGGTGGGGAGTTCAAATGCGGGGGCGGTCAAGTTTTGTGCGGCTTCGGCAAAGGTCGACAGCAGATTCCTCGCCGGGCCTTCGGCCCGACTCGGAATGACAAAATTTAAATGGAGCTTTACGCGGCGCTGAAGCGCCGCTCTTCCACGTCACTGGAGGCGTTCGTATATCGCAGCGCTGAAACGCTGCGCCACCCAAAATCCTGTTCACGTGCCAACACTTTGTTCAAGGCTGCGTGGGTTTGGTTTCGACCATGCCGTTGGTTACCACGGCAACAGCGGGCGGGGCGGTGGAGATTGGTGGAGCGGGGGCGGGGGCCGGGGCGCTGGTGCGGGCGAAGGCGCGCTCGTCCCATTTGCCGAAGATCATTTTACCGGCGGTGGTTTGCAGGACCGAGGTGACCGAGACGTCGATGGTCTTGCCGATCATCTTGCGGGCGTTGTCGACAACAACCATGGTTCCGTCGTCGAGATAGGCGACGCCCTGGTTGTACTCTTTACCTTCTTTCAGGATGAAGACCTTCATGATCTCGCCGGGCAGCACGATAGGCTTGAGCGAGTTGGCGAGTTCGTTGATATTCAGAACCGCGACCCCCTGGAGCTGGGCGACTTTGTTCAGATTGAAGTCGTTGGTGATGATTTTGCCTTCGTAGACTTTCGCCAGTTCGATCAGCTTGAGATCGACTTCACGAACGGCGGGGAAATCGTCTTCGACGATTTGAATCTGGAGTGTCGCCATTTTTTGCAGGCGCTGGAGAACGTCGAGGCCGCGGCGGCCGCGATTGCGCTTCAGGGAGTCGGCGGAATCGGCGACGAGCTGCAGTTCGCGCAGGACGAACTGCGGGGTGACGATAATGCCATCGAGGAAGCCGGTTTCGGCGATGTCGGCGATGCGGCCGTCGATGATGACGCTGGTGTCGAGAATCTTATAGCTGCGCTTGCCTTGCTTCTCGCCGCCGAAGATGCCGCCCAACGCGGCCAGATTCAGCAGATCGCCCTTGCTCGCGCCGACGATGAGGCCCACGTAGGCCATGAGCAGCATTACGAGGATTTGCAGGAAGCTCTGGGTGTTGCCGGGGGGCACACTGCTGCGAATGACCAGCGCGAAAAGGTATGCGCCGCAGATGCCGAGGATGCTGCCGATGGCCGCGCCGATCAGCCGCTTCAGGCTTACCGCGCGCAGCTTCCACTCGAACAGCACGATGCCAGCGCCCACGAGTGCGCCGACGCCGGCGTCAAGGTTGCGAGGCAAACCAAAAGGAGCGATGACGTAACAAGTAAGAGAAACGACGACTACAAAAAGAAGACGTACAACAATCAGCTCTACCACGGTAAGACCTCCCCCGAAGGCAGCTCCGCCCAACCGCAGGCGCGGTGCCCCGGTGCCATTTCCTCGCCGCCCCGAGCAGGAACCGGCAAATCAAGCTATACGAGGCGCGCAAGAATTAGGGGATGAATGTGCGCCTCGTCCCAGCCCGTGGAGGCGCGGCTGGGAGGGTGAGTAAAGCAACGCCAAAAGTATATACCCGAGGGTTCAGTGGCGGAGAAGAATCTGGGAGCGGTGGTAGGACCAGCGGAGGCGGAGATGGCGTGCGGCAACCGGAAGGAGGGCCTCGCCGCCTACAGCGCTTACGGTCCCGCTCTACAGTTTTGCCCTACGTTCCCCGGAGCAGGGTAAGGCATCTCAAACCAGCGATCCGGTATCTGCTGAATGACCATGCAGAAGATGGCCCGTGGCCCCGGAGATCGTCTTGGAGGATGTCCATGCGAACTTTCAGGTTTTTGCAGGTAGCAGTGGTATCGGTGATGGTAGGAAGCGCGGCGCTGGCGTATGCGCAAGAGGATAAACAGGAAGACAAACCGGCGAAGCAGGAAGAAGCCAAGCCGCAGCCGAAACAGGAAGCGAAGCCGGCGCGTCCTGAAGAAGCGAAACCCAAACAAGATAACCAGATGCAGAAACAGGATGAGAAGCGCGGGCAAGAGCAGTCACACGAGCAGGCTACACCGGAGCGGCAGGAGCACCCTGAGATGCAGGGGAACCGGGCACCGCAGGGACAGGAGCATCCGGAGATGCAGAATGGAAACCGGGCACCGCAGCGCGGAGATCAACATGCCGACGCACGGCCTGCGGGACGAGGCGGACATATTCCTGATGAACAGTTCCATTCGCATTTTGGGCATGACCATCATTTCCGCGCGAGCACGGTGATCGTGTCGGGGCGGCCGCAATTCCAATACGGCGGCTACAACTTTGAACTCGTCGATGCGTGGCCGGCGGATTGGGCTTACACCGACGACTGCTACATCGACTTTATCGATGGAGAATATTTTCTGTTTGACCTGATGCATCCTGGCGTTCGGGTTGCAGTTTTTGTGGTGATGTAGAAGGGCGAACGAAAGAAGTTTTTGGGATGGTGGGCTCTTTGAGCCGGCATTCAGCTTTGCTGGATTACCGGGTCGAGTGAGCCCATCTTTTTTTTGGAGAGTCAAAAAAAATCAAAAGCTTTTGACCGCGGAGGGCGCTAAGGGTTCGCGAAGGTCGCAGAGAAGAGCTAAGTCACGCCGCGACTGCTAGACTTTCTGGCATGAAAGCTTTAGTGATTCCTAGCTTATCGGGACCTGAGGGGCTTCGGGTTCAGGAGGCGGATGATCCGGTATTGAAGGCGGGACAGTCGCTGGTGCGGGTGGCTGTGGGCGGGCTGAATTTTGCTGACATTATGACCACGCAGGGCGGATATCCGGGAACGCCTGCGCCGCCGCTGATTGCGGGGCGGGAATTTTCCGGGGTCGAAGAGAGCGGCAAGCGGCGCGTGATGGGGTACGCGCAGTGGGGCGCGTTCGCCGAGAGGGTCGCGGCGTACTCGCACATGCTGTGGCCGGTGCCGGAGGATTGGAGCGACGAGCAGGCGGCCGCATTTCCGGTGAACTTTTTCACCGCATATCTGGGCTACTGGCAGGCGGGCATGACAAAGCCGCGCGCGGGGGGTGGGACGCATCGAGTGATGATTCATGCTGTGGCCGGAGGAGTGGGGACGGCGGCGGTGCAGATTGGCGGAATTCTGGGAGTGGAGATGTATGGGACATCGTCGTCGGATGAAAAACTGGCGCGGGTGAAAGAGTTGGGATTGCAGCATGGAATCAATTACAAGAAGCAGGATTATGAAGACGCGGTGAAAAATTTGACGCGGGGCGAGGGAGTGGACGCGGTATTTGAAATGCTGGGCGGCGAGCACACGGCGAAGAGCTTGCGGTGCCTGCGGGATTTTGGGCGGGTGATCCAGTATGGCACGGCGACGGGGAAGGCTCCGCAACTGGATGTGCGGGCGATGTATGCGAAATCCGCGGCGGTGCAGGGGTTGTGGCTTACTTATCTTTCGCAGAAGGCTGAGATTATGGAGCCGGCGTGGAAGCAGCTCTCGCAGTGGATTGGGGAAAAGAAGCTGAGTCCGGTGATTGGGCGGGTGTTGCCGCTGGAGCGGGCGGTGGAGGGGTACAAGCTGCTGATGGATGGGAAGAACTATGGGAAGGTTGTGCTGAAGATTAGTTAGGGCGCACGGAAGGTAACGAGGATTTAACAATGCTGATCCGTCAGGACATGCCACAATCGAAGAATGAGATTGCGGATCGACAAAACCGGCAGAGTGACGTTGCCGAAGTCTGTGCGCCAGCGAATGGGTTTTAGGGGTGGCGAGATGGTCGAGGCGAGCGAGTCAGACGAGGGGATTCTCTTACGGCCAATCAGGCGGTCATCGCTGGTGCGCGAAAATGGATTTTGGGTCCACACTGGAAAAATGGCCGACGGCTTCGATTGGCAGCAACTATTGCCTGATTTAAGAGAGGAACGCCTGCGCAAAATTCCAGGGCCCATAGATCCTGCTGAGGAATAGGCCACCTTCATTTTCAATAACTCTGATTCTACGACCGCCTCGCGACAACCTTTCTACTACTTCCCTAGCAGCCGAATCCGTCCCGTGAAAGCGCGCCCGACGCCGTCGATGTAGGTTGGCGCGGGGTGGGTGGAATCGATGACGCCGTTCGCCAGGACGACGTTGGCGTGGTTGGTGATGTTGTCGAAGCCGCCGCGCAGGGCCCAGTAGCGGTGGAAGAGATGGAAGCGTTTTTCGAATTGCAGATTCAGGATGTAGTACATGGGCAGGCGGAAAGTTCCGGGTGGATCGCCGGGGACAATTTCTCCCTGAACGGTGGTGGCGAGAAAAGGCCGGCCGGTGCGGGCTTCGCCGGAGTAGACCGCATCCACTTTGTGGATGATGGGGAGATTGAAGAATGGAAGAATGCCCCAGCCGATGATGCGGTTGGGAACGTCCCAGGGATAGGGGCCGGGCAACTGCTGGCTCAAGAGCGGAGTGTCGAGGCTGAAATCGAAGACCTGGTTGGTATGAGCGCGGGAGCGGGTGTAGGCGCCGAAAATTTCGTAGCGGTCGCGGAAGCGGTGACGGGCGCTGACCTGGAAAGCGTCATAGCGGTCGTCGCGCCGGTTGAAGAGAAAAAAGTTTCCGTTCACTTCGCCGTTGAGAGTGTTGTAGGCGAAGCCGTGGACGCCGCGTTTTTCAAGAAATTCGAGCTTTAGAAAAAGCGCGTGCGGAAGTTTTTTCTCGAGGCCGAGGCTCCAGTTCAGGTAGCGGGGCTCGGCGAGCGCGTTGCGGTTCACGGCAAACGTGGAGGGGATGGGAACGGGCGCGTTGGCGGGTGCTCCGTTCTGATCGGTCGGGTTGCCGCTGGGGTTGAAAAAATAATCGACTCGTTGGCCTTCGAAGGGCTGAAGGATTGCGCCGAGGCTGGTGTTGTCGTAGATAATTCCGATTCCCGCGGAGAGTTTGGTGTTGGCTTCATCGTCGAGAACGTAGGTGCCAGCCAGACGGGGCGAGAGCAGAGGCGCGCGGATGATTTGATCCATGTCGAAGCGCAGGCCGGGCTCGATCAGCAGGCGGGGGGTGAGCAGCCAGCGATCTTCGGCGTAGCCGCTGGCTTCGGAGTTGTAGAGGGTGGAGTAATTACCTCCGGAAAAAATCGAATAACGCGCGCAGGCGGAGGGGATGGTTGGAAGGCCATTCGAGCCGGTGGAACAGGACTGCGCGGTTTGGCCGGGGAGCGGCAGGTTGGGCTGGAGAAACGAGATGGGCTGGCGCGAGAACTCCGCGTTGTAATTGAGGTGGTCAAGATCGATGCCGAGTTTAACGTCGTGGCGGCCATGCCACTGGCGAGGCGGAAGGTAAAGGTTGGCCACGCCTTGAATGCGGCTGGCTTGCGTATCTTCGTGCAGGTAATAGTTTCCCGCGGCGGCGTTGGTGGTGAGGATGTACGGGCCGGTTCCGTTTGGAGCGAGGGCCAGGGTGTAGCGATCATAGGCGAGGCCGGTTTCAAGCAGAGCGCCGCCGCGAAAATAGTATTGATCTTTCAGCGAGGCGACGTAGGTGGTTTCAACGTCAGCGGGGGTGGTGGGCCGGGGCTGCAAGACGGAGAGGCCGGCGTACTCGTCGTGATAGTCGTTGGAAAGAAAACTGAGGGTAACGATATTGCGCGAGGTGAAGTTCGACTGCAGCTTGGCCAGATTGTCGACACGCCAGAGATGATCGGAATCCGATCCCGACGGTAGCTGCGGAATAATGTCGTTGTCGTATTCGCCGTCGAAGGCGTCGATAAACCAGGTCTTGCCTTTGTGAATGGGTCCGGAGATGGTGTAGGCGGGGTTCCATTGGCCAAGGGAGATACCTTTGACGGTTTGAATGTCGGGGATGAAATCGATGGCCGAAGAATGAAAGTGATTGTCGCCCATGCGGGTGTTCAGGGCGAGAACGCCGCCGGAACCTTTGCCGTATTCGGCGGGCTCGCGGCTGGCGGTGACGTCGATGGAGCGGAAGGACTCCACGCTGCTGCGGACGAGAAGCTCGCCATTGGCCGGCTGAGTCACATTGAAACCATCAAAGACGACGAGAGTTTGATACTGTTCGGCGCCGTCGATGTGGGCCTGGCCAAAACTATCGGGAGTGACGCCGGGAATGAAGAATAGGGCGTCGCGGTAGTCGTGGGTGGAGGGATAGGGAATGTCGAGGATCTCGGTGCCGGTGAGTTCTTCTTTGCTGGAAACCTGCGCGGGATCGATGGCGGGAGCGGATTCGGCGACATCAATGACTTCATGGGCTTCATGCTGATGGTTGAGAGTGACATCGAGATTGGGGACATCGGTTTGAACGTTGGATTGGTTGACGGCGTAGAAGCCGATCTTTTCAACGCGCAGGTCGCAGGTGCGAAAAGAGAATGCGGGGAAGCTGCAGCGGCCGGCGAAATCAGTCTGGCAGCGCAGGGCGAGGGCTGGCGGCGGGGGTTGCAGCTGCACGCGAGCGGAGTTGACTGCAACGCCGGTTTCGTCGGTTACGGTGATGGTGAGCGAGGGGTCAGCTGGTCGGGACTGAGGGCGCGGCGGCGGGGATGATGTTTGGGCTGGCGAGAGAGCGGAGAATGATGCCAGGGCGGATAGCAGGATGGATCTGGAGGCTGCGCCCATCGCTGGCATAGTCCGAGTATGAAATTATTCGCGCGGCTCGGCAAGTGGTTGGGGAGATTTCTTTTTCTGGCGCGCGCTGATTGTTGGAGTCTGGCGCCGAGCGTCGAGATGCCAGTGTCAATAAAGGAACCATTCGAGAGCAATTGCCACGATACGTGCGTGGCGTATACGAGCCTCTGATAGGCTTTGAAGGAATTCTTTGCGCGCGCATGGAGAAACAGGCTGGCGGCGCAACTCTTCGGCCCATGAGCAAATTCCTGCGGTTCTTCCGCCCATCGCACCAGCACACGGCCTTCTCGGCGACGCTGTTGCTGATGGGGACGGTGATGCTTTCGCGCGTGATCGGCTACGTGCGCGAGGCCTATATTGCCTACGCCTTTGGCGCGGGTCCGCAGACCGACGCGTACGTGGCGGCATTCACGCTGCCGGACTGGCTGAACTACATTGTGGCAGGCGGCGCGGCGTCGATTACATTTATCTCGATCTATACGCGATTTCTGGCGGAGAAGCGCGACGCCGACGCCAAGAAAACTTTTTCCGTGGTGATTACGGTGATGACGGCGGTGATGATTGTGGGCACAATTGTCACGGAGATTTTTACTCCGGAGTTTGTGCGCTGGATGTTTCGCGGGTTCTCGCCTGCGCAGGTTGAGTTGACAGTACACCTCACCCGCATTCTGCTGCCGGCGCAGATTTTTTTCTATGTGGGCGGAGTGGTTTCGGCGGTTCTGCTGTCGCACCGGCTATTTCTTTTTCCCGCATTTGGGCCGCTGCTTTACAACGTGCTGATTATTGTTGGCGGAGTGATTGGCGGGCGGCATTGGGGGATTGCGTCGCTGGCGTATGGAGCGCTGGCGGGAAGTATTGTGGGGCCGTTTTTGGCGAGCGTGATTGGCGCGGTGAAGATTGGGACGGGATACTCGCCGTCGTTCGATGTGACCAACCCGGCGTTTCGCGAGTGGGTGCGGCTGTCGATTCCGCTAATGCTGGGAGTTTCTCTGGTGACGGCGGACGATTGGATTTTGCGGCACTACGCTGCGAGCGGCATTGGCGACATTGCGCGGCTGAATTATGCGAAGCGGCTGTTCGCGGTGCCGATTGCGGTGCTAGGGCAGGCGACGGGGCAAGCGTCGCTGCCGTTTTTTGCGCGGCTGTTCAATGAGAGGCGGCTGACGGAATTTGCGAAAACGGTGAACGATTCGGTGTATCGCGTGGCTGCGGCGTCGTTTCTGGCGACGGGATGGATGATGGCGGCGGCGTTCCCGGTGATCGATCTGGTTTACCGGCGCGGGAGATTTTTGGTTTCGGATACGCAGACTACGGCGGTTTATTTTTTCTGGTTTTCGTTGTCGCTGGCGCTGTGGTCAGCGCAGGGACTTTACGCGCGGGCGTTTTATGCGGCGGGCGATACGCTGACTCCGATGGCGGCGGTGACGATTATTACGGCGTCGTCGTTGCCGATTTATTCGTGGCTATTTCATAGCTACGGCGTGGTGGGGCTGGCGTGGGCGTCTGACATTGGAATTGGGGCGAATCTGTTTGCGCTGGCGTGGCTGCTGCATTATCGGAAGATGGTTTCGCTGGGAACGTTGCGTTGGGATGAGTTAGCGAAGTGTGGAGTGACGGCGGTGGTTGCGGGAGGAATCAGCCTGGAAGTGGCCAAGGGAGTTGCTCCGTATATCGGCAGTCACGGAAGCCGGGTCGCCGACTTGGCGCAGTTGGTTTTGATTTCGCTGACCTGGGGCGCGGCGACGGCGGTGGGGCTGTGGCTGCTGAAGTCGCAACTGCCGCAGGATTTGCGGAGAAGAAAAGAGACGCCGTATCCGGCGGTAGCGCAGGGGCAGACGAAGGAGATTTTGGGGGCGGGGACGCAGCCGTGAGGGTTATGGAAGGCATTGCCTCAATGAATAGCTGACGGGTGCTGGCGGCTTTTAGAGCTTTTAACCGCGAAGATCGCGGAGAAAGGCTCACGGGCTTTGGTATTCCACTAATGACAAAAAGGCGGCGGAGATTCGCGAGGGTCTGCGAATCTCCGCCGCTGATTTCTTTGCGACGAGCCTACGGTGAAACTTACGCTCTTGCGCCGACGGCTGCGGGCTCGGGGGCGGTGACGGTTTCGTCTTTGCCGTTGGGCTTTTGCTGGCCGGTTTGCACGGGCTGGCCGCCTTTGCGGATGTCGATGCCGCCCTTGAAGTATGCGCCGTCTTCGATGGAGATACGGGCGGCGATGACGTCGCCGGTGAGCGAGCCGTCGCTGCGGATATCCACGCGATCGCTGGCGGTGAGGTTACCGCGGACTTTGCCGAGGACCACGATTTCGCGGGCGCTGATGTTGGCGGCGACTACGCCGTTGCGGCCGACGGTGACGCGATTGCCGGAAAGGCTGATGGAGCCTTCGACGCGTCCATCGATGTAAAGCGATTCGGAGCCGGTGACTTCGCCCTTGATGACCAGGGATTTGCCGATGGTCGCCTGGTCGGCGGTGGTGGTGGTGGTGGAAGAAGAAGAGGTCGCCGGACGCGGGGCCATGACGGGCTCAGGTGACATTGAGGCTGGCGCGTTCGGGGTAGATGAAGTTGGACGCTCGGGCTCGGCTGGACGGCCAGGGGTCGTAGGCTGATTCGTCGGCTTCCACATGGGTTACAAAGTTCCTTTCCTTGTTGGGATTGGGATCACGAGCCGCATTTCCGTGACCAAATGAAATTGTACTCCCGCGTCTAAGGATGAGCACTGTGGAAAAGCCTTTATTTTCAAGAGAGTTTGCTGGCTTGGTACGTCTTTTGGGGGAATTTTGGCGGCGCGGGTGAAGGTGGCAAATCTGCTGTTTCGACAATTTTACCGTGTAAAGATTCCCGGAAGGGGTCTTGGAACGTCTAACCCTTCCACAGGGTCTCGGAGTATGCTCCTTGCACCAGAATTTGTGCTGCCGCATTCGATCGCGAGATCGAGACCCAGGAGTGAAAAAATGACTGAGCCAGCCGTTGTCTCCGCCGCATTTACCGTTGCCAAACCTCAGCCTGGCGAGTACGCGCCCTACTATGAGAAATACATTTCGCTGGTCGAGGGCGAGGACATTCTTAATACGCTCGAAAATCAGCGGCGGAAGACGATGCTGCTGCTTTCGGGGCGCGATGAAGCCGAGGGCGACTTCCGCTACGCGCCGGGAAAATGGAGCGCGAAGGAAGTGCTGGGACATATGTGCGACACGGAGCGAATCTTCGCTTACCGGGCATTGCGATTCTCGCGCGCGGATGCGACTCCGCTGGCGGGATTTGAGCAGGATGATTATGTGCGGAATGGTCCGTTTGCGAACCGTGCCTTGAGCGATTTGGTGGAAGAGTTTATTGCGGTGCGCCGCGCTACGATTTCGCTGCTGCGCAATCTGGATGAAGCGGCATGGATGCGGCGCGGAATTGCAAATGATAACGAAGTGAGCGTGCGGGCGCTTGCTTACATTATCGCCGGGCATGAGCTGCATCATCGCGGGATTTTGGAAGAGAAATATTTTGCCGCGGTGCGCGGATCGTAGAACCGTATGTCACCACGCGCCCTTACAGAACTGCTCCGCGGCAATGGCGCTCACGCCGATCCTGTCGCCTGCGTCGAAGATCTTTCCGCCGAGTTAGCCGCGCGGCAGATTGCGGGCTTCCCTCACTCCATCGCGCAACTCGTTTTCCACATGAACTACTGGATGGATTACGATCTGCGCCGCATCCGCGGGGAGAGGCCGCCGTATCCGGCACATAACTCGGAAAGCTTTCCGGCGATGGCGGGCCCGCGAGATTCCAATGAATGGAAACTATGGCGGGAACGATTTGGCATACTCATAAACGAAGCAGCGGCACTCGCGAATTCGGATCGGGCTGAGCTTGATCGTCAGGTTGAAGCCACGCATCCCAGTCACCAGCAACGCGCGAGTACGCTCGAAGGGGTTTTGTGGCAGCTCGTCGCCCACAACAGCTACCACATCGGCCAGATCGCGATGATCCGGCAAGCGCTGGGCGCGTGGCCTCCACGGAGCGGCGGGGACACGTGGTGAATTTGCATAGGTCGGATACCGGAGTCACGCTCTCGCGGTATGCTGAGAGCTGACGGCTGATAGCTGACGGCTCCATGCTCTCCGAATCCACCATCCTTAAACACATTGCGCGGCAGCCCAAGCGGTCGGCGGGGTTCAAGCAACTGGTGCGCGAGTTGGGACTGCATGGAGAGTCGCGCGGAGTGCTCGACTCTGTTCTGCAAAAATTAGTCGAGCGCGGCGAACTGGTTCAGCTGAACTCCGACCGCTACGCGTTGCCGCAACCTGCGGCAAATAAAAACGAGAAAAATCTGGTAGTGGGACGGCTGAGCATGCATCGCGATGGCTTCGGCTTCGTCATCCCTGATGCGAGTTCGCTGAGCGAGCCGCTCAAGTCGCGGCTGGCGGGAGATATTTTTATTCCTCCGCATGCGATTGGGAATGCGATGCACGGCGATCGCGTGCTGGTGGATATCGCGGCGGTGCGTCCGGATGGGCGGGCTGAGGGGCGGATTGTGCGGCCGGTGGTAAGGGCGCATCCGACGGTGGTGGGAATTTTTCATTACGGCAGCCGAAATAATTCGGTGACGCCGATTGATAGCAAGATCACGCGGGATGTTGTGATTCCGGCGGGGGCGGAGATTCCGGAAGTTACAACCGCCGAGAACGCAGGGGGCGCTGAGAAAGGAAAGAAGAAAAAATCCGTAGATCGCGTATTGGGCGAGGAGGCTGCTCGGGCTGCCGACTGGAACGATCTGGAAGGCGTGGTGGTCGACGTTGAAATTACTGACTGGCCGACGCCAACGCAGAATCCGCGCGGGCGCGTGATTGAGATTTTGGGACGGCAGGATGATTTTGGAGTGGATGTCGAGATCACCATTCGGAAATATCACTTGCCGCACCGCTTTCCGGCGGCGACTCTCGATGAGGCGCAGAGTATTTCGCCGATTATTCCGGCGGTGGAACTGGGCCGGCGGCGCGACTTTCGGGCGCTGCCGATTGTGACCATCGACGGCGAAACTGCGCGAGATTTTGACGATGCGGTTACGGTCCGGCAACTCGATGGCGGGAATTTCGAATTGCAGGTTCATATCGCCGACGTGGCGCAGTACGTGACACCGGAGTCTCCGCTGGATCAGGAAGCGCGGCTGCGTGGGACGAGCGTTTATTTTCCTGACCGCGCCGTGCCCATGCTGCCGCTGGAACTCTCAACTGACATTTGCAGCTTGCGGCCGCAGCTGGAGCGGCTGGTGTTGTCTTGCGTGATGGAGGTCGATGCGCGGGGCGAAATTGTGGGTTACGAGTTGAGCGAGGGCGTGATCCGGTCGGCGGAGCGCATGACTTATACGGCGGTGAATGACGCGCTGGAAGGCGATGCGGCTGCGCGCGAACGGTACGCGCCGCTGGTGCCGACGTTTGAAATGATGCGCGAGCTGGCGATGATTTTGAACCGAAAACGGCAGCGGCGCGGGTCGATTGATTTCGATTTGCCGGAGCCGGTGATCGAGTTCGACGAATTCGGGTTGATGAAGGGAGTGACGCGGTCGGAACGAAATGTTGCGCACCGGCTGATTGAAGAGTTCATGCTCTCGGCGAACGAGTGCGTGGCGGAGTATTTGGAAACGAGACGCATCGCCTCGTTATATCGAATCCACGAAAAGCCGGACGCGAAGCGGGTTTACGACTTTGAGGTGATTGCGGCGACGTTCGGATATTCGCTGGGAGTGGGACCACTGCCGATTCATCGCGTACAGTTCAAGAGCGACCGGCGGGCGGCGCGGGGTTCGGGCAAGCAGGCACGGACGGTGGAGATTCCGAAGGATGTTCACATTACGCCGCGCATGTATCAGAAGCTGGCGGCGAAGATTGCGGGGAAGCCGGAGGAGCGGATTTTAAGTTATTTGATGTTGCGGTCGCTGAAGCAGGCGCGGTATTCGGAAGAGAATGTCGGACACTTCGCGCTGGCTGCGCCAACTTACACGCATTTTACGTCGCCGATACGAAGGTATCCGGATTTGATAGTGCATCGGATTTTGAAGGAGGTGCTGAGGAGCGGGGTGCCCGATCGAGTGCGGCCGGGGCGGGCGGGTGAGGTCGACAGTGAAGCCGCGCCTTCGCCGTGGTCCAAGCGGCGGGATCATGCCGCGCACCGTGAGGCGCACGAACCGCTGGGCGGCCCGATTTCGCTGGAGGAGTTGCATGAGATTGCCGAGGAGTCGAGCCAGTCTGAGCGGCGGGCTGACGACGCCGAGCGCGATTTGATGGAGTGGAAGAAAGCCAAGTTCATGCAGGATCGCGTGGGCGAAGATTTCGACGGGCTCATCACCAGCGTTACCAAGTTTGGATTCTTTGTTGAGCTTACGGATTTGTTCGTGGAAGGCCTGGTACCGCTGAACACGCTCACTGACGACTTTTATACGTTCCACGAAAATACGCGGCAGATCATTGGGCAGCGCTCGCGCAAGACTTATAGTTTGGGGCAGAGGATTCGGGTGCTGGTGGATCGGATCGATCCGGTGGAGAAGAAGATTCAGTTTGCGGTGCTGGAAGAGCGGCCTGCGCCGAAACGCAAAAAAAAGTAGACTCAGTTCCCAGATGAAAAGTGGCCTGATGATTCGAGCGGCGCTGATCTCGGCTTTCCTCCTCGGCACGACGATGAGTCAGGCACAGGGGTCGCCCACCTGTAATTTCGTTTCTTTCAAGGTGGCGCTGCACGCGGGCGAAAATTTCGAGCGGGAGTTGGGAGGCGGTCTTCTGTTTCGGATGACGAGCGAAAAACAGCCGGGCTGGTTTTTCGACATCGTTCCGGCAGAGGCCGTTTCCAAAGATTACATTTATCCGGTAAATCTGCCTCTGCGTTTTAATCCAAATCAGACGCTGGGGCCGGGTTATGGGGAGAATGTGAAATCGTCGCTGGGCTATGCGCACGAAATGCAGTTTCTGATTTACAAGGCCGACTATGACCAGGTCTTGTCGCTGATTGATGGTGTTCTTTGGCCGGATAAGGTTTCCGATCCGGATCGGGCATTCGCTGAGTTCGCGCGTGCGGCACGCAGGGCGAAGAAAGGAAGATTGAAGGTAATCATTTCTTCTTATAAGACTGATGGAAGCGGGGCGCTGGTCCGCATCAAGTTGCGGGTGCAGATGACGACTCCGTTGGAGTTTCAGTATGCGCCGGGGTTTTATGCGATGCCGACTGCGTGTCCGGCGGATTTGGACTTTTCGGTTCAGTGACCTTCGGGGAGTCCTCAGCAGCTCGCGCGGCTCTCGTCGGCAGTCGGCAGCGGGAGATCCCTCACCCGGCTGAAGTGCGCCGGGTTTCGGGATGACGCCGCTCGAAAAAACTTTGAAGTTGAGCTGCTGGCAAAAAGCGTTGCGGCTGCGCGAAAGCGGGCTGCTGGTGGTAAAATCCTTGAGTTAACCCCATCCGCTGCGGAGGTGAGGCAGCGGGTTCCTTCCTAGTCGGGACGTGGCTCAGCCTGGTAGAGCACTCGCTTGGGGTGCGAGGGGTCGGCAGTTCAAATCTGCCCGTCCCGACCAATAAACTCTTGGGTCTTAGGTCTTAGGTCTTCGGTCTTAGGTCTTAGGTCTTCGGTCTTAGGTCTTAGGTCTTAGGTCTTAGGTCTTAGGTCTTAGGTCTTCGGGTCTCGGGTCTCGGGTCTCGGGTCTCGGGAAGGCGGGGACGATTCAATTCCCGACCATCACTTCGCTGGGGTTCCTGGCATACTGCGCTCGGGATTTCGCCTGCGGGCTCCTGCTTCGCTCACGCGCTTACTTCAAATCGTTCACGAGATATAGGTCGGAGAGGGTGCGGCCGTATTCGTAGACGTAGTTGTTGCCGTCGGGAGTGATGAGGATGGAGCTGATGTCGGTGACGCCGGAGACGTCGGGGGGGACGAGTTTTTTCCAGAGCTGTTTGTGGGCGGTGGCGAGGTCGAGGCGATACACGGTGCTGGGAACTTCGCCGAGCTTGTAGACGAAGAGGGAGCGTCCGTCGCTGCTCCAGGCGATGGGAGCTTCGCCGGCATCGAGGCCGGGGATGGGATGAGATTCGCCGGTCTCGACGGAGAGAAGCGCCGGCCGCTGATCGCTGCCAACTATAGCCACCTGCTTGCCGTCGGGAGAGATGGCGAGCAAACTTCCGTTCACGCCTTCGCTGGTAATTGGCTTTGGAGGACTGCCGCTCAGGTCCTGCACATAGAGGCGCACGCCTTTGCCGGCTTCATCCGCCGAAAAAAGAATATGTTTGCCATCGGGAAACCAGCGCGCCCAGAGGCGATTGATGGCATCGTGGGTTAGTTCTTTGGTCTCCCCCGCGCCGGTGGGTGCAAGATTGAATTGCACCGGGGGTCGGGGCAGGCCGATCAAAACCGATTTTTGATCTGGCGAAAGGGCGAAGCCTTCGCCATCGCCGAGGCGAATTGCGGGCGAGCCATCGGTGCCGCGGATGTAGGTGGAATAATTCTCGCCGCCGGCCTCACCGGATTCGGTGAACAAGAGCTGCTTTCCGTCGAGCGATAGATCTTTGGGCGCGGACCAGTCGAGCCAGGAAAGATCGCGCTCTTTAACGCTGCCCGCAGTCATGCCGACCATGCCGACGCGCGGCACATCGCGAGTGATAAGCACGCGGCCGTCTTTGGCGACGTCTTGCAAGGTGAGCGTGCCGGGCTCGCGAGCGAGAAGACGCTCTTTGCCGGAAAGGGTGACGGCAGAGAGATAGCGACCGTAGCCGAGGCGAGTACTGGAGAACCAGATCTCGTTTCCATTCGGAGACCAGCCCAGACCCCATGCGGTTTCCCATCCGGTGGATAGAGTTTTCTTTTTGCCGTTAAGATCGACCACGCCAATGGTGCCGGCATCGTCGCGGCGAACGGGATGTTCGATGAACGCTACATGGTCTCCCTGGGGGCTGACGCGCGGATGGCTGAGCCAACCTCCGGTTTGATAGAGAACTTTTCCGATGGGATATTCGACGCGGCTGAGGCCGCCGAACTCGCGGACGACGGCGAAGTTTTGGCCGTCGGGAGACCAGTCAGCCCACTGAACGTTCTCGAGCACTTCGCGCGGAGCGCCGCCGCCGAGAGGAACGCGGCCGAGGGTTCCGACATTAATGTAGGGATCGATGTTGTGGCTGTTGAGCAGAACCGCCATCTCGCCTTCGGAGGAGATGGAAAGCACTTCGGCCTTGGAGAGGCCAAAGGGGCGGGATTCGGGGCTGTCGGGACGGGTGATGAGAAGCTCGTATGGATTCCCTTCCCAGGCGGCGCTATAGACGATGTTTTTTCCGTCGGGAGCAAAACGCGCCATGCGGATGGTGCCGCCGCGGAAGGTCAGCTGATGGTAGGTAGGCGGCGAGATGCTGTTGGCATGGCCTTCATGTTTGCCCAGAACGTAGGCGGTCGCGATCAGGGCGATCGCCAGGACGGCAGAGACCGCAGCCAACAGCGGCCAGCGCTTGAAAGAGGCGGCTGGGGCCGTTGCCACGGCTGAGGCATGAGCGACACTTGCAGCGGATTTGGAGCTGGCGTGAGAATCGGACTCGCGGTGCAAGCGTTGCAGATCGACGCGGAAATCCGAAGCCGTCTGGTAACGGAGCTTGATATCTTTTTCCAGAGCCTTGTCGAGAATTTCAGCGATCCTCGGCGGAAGCTGCGGATTCAGCTCCAGGGGCGGAACGGGTGCGCGATTCAGGATTCCATCAAACACCGCGGCGCTGGTGTTGCCGGAGAACGCCTGCCTCCCCGTGACCATTTCATAAAGGACGAGGCCCAAGGAAAAAAGATCGGTACGCCGGTCGAGATCTTCGCCCATGGCCTGCTCGGGGGACATGTAGGCGATGGTGCCGATGGTGGAGCCGGGACTGGTGAGGAGATTGGCTTCCGCAGTGGGCATGGAACTGGTTCCGGCGGAACCGTGAGGCTGGGCTTCCGCAGTGTATTTCGCCAAACCAAAATCCAGCACTTTTGCCTGACCGCTGCGCGTGACGAAAATGTTGGCGGGCTTGATATCGCGATGGACGATGCCCTGGGCGTGGGCAGCGTCGAGCGCATCGGCAACCTGTACGGCGATCTCGAGCACTTCGCTGATGCGCATCGGCTTGCCTTCGATGCGGTGCTTCAGGGTTTGCCCGTCGATGCACTCCATGACGATGTAGGCCGCGCCGCCTTCTTCGCCAATGTCATAGATGGTGCAGATGTTGGGATGGTTCAACCCGGAGGCCGCTTGGGCTTCGCGGCGGAAGCGCTCGAGAGCGGCGGGATCTTTGGCGGAATCTTCGGCGAGAAATTTCAGCGCCACGGTGCGATGCAGGCGGGTGTCTTCGGCCTTGTATACGACTCCCATGCCGCCGCCGCCGAGCTTGGCAATAATTTGATAGTGGGAGATGGTCTGGCCGATCATGGGCAACGCAATCTTAGGCCGGAGCGCAATTCCCGTCAATTGAATGAAGAGGGGCGGGGAGGCGATGGTTGAATTTTTTCGGTTGGGGTGCGACGGATCGGCAGTTCAAATCTGCCCGTCCCGATCAATAAAGGGTTTTTTCTTTTTTCTATTCTTTCCCTGCCTTCTCCCATCTCCTCAAGATGGAGAAATGATCGGCAACGTCAATGAGCGTAATGGGGATTTAGCACCGATTGAGAAGATTGCCCACCAGTTGGCGGCTCCGACAACTTCCGGGTTGCCGAGCACACGCTCGGAATCGTCGGGGTTCATCCTCGGGCAATACCGGCGGCGAGCTCTGGACTGGCATCTGCTGTACGGTTGACATCGTTTGTTGTTGGCTCTAGGCTTCGCGTGTATCTAGCGAAAGGAAACTGCAGGATGCTTATGTCGCCGACTGTGCGATCCGGAGCGCTAATCGTGCTCATCGCGTTTCTCCGGTCTCCAAGTACCACAGTGGCAGTACCGCCACCTTCCTCTGTCCAAGCGAGCGTCATTGGCGCAGATGCGACTGCGGGCAAGCACTTGTTCGAGCGCCATTGCGCGCTATGTCACGGTATCGAAGGCAAAGGTGGGCGGGGGCCTGGTCTCAATCGAGTACAACTCGCCCACGCGCCCGACGACACAGCTCTAAAGTCAGTAATCTCGGAAGGGATTTCGCCTGACATGCCGGCTGGCTGGTTTCTGACGGACGAAGACGTCGCGAACCTGGCAGCTTACGTGCGCTCGTTCAGCAACATCCCATCCGAACCGCTGCCCGGCGATGCCGTACGCGGTGCTCGCGTCTACGCCAAGGGTGGCTGCAGCAACTGTCACATCGTTGCAGGTGATGGCGTTGGCTATGGCCCTGAGCTCTCGAATATCGGTATTCGACGCAGCGCTCCCTACATAAGAACGGCTATTGTCAAACCTGGCGCGACGATGCCCGAAGGCTTTCTTCTAGTCGAGGCCATCACTCCTGCTGGCGACAAGATTGAAGGTATTCGCGTGAATGAGGACACCTTTTCAATCCAAATCAAAGACGCAACCGGCCAGTTCCACAGCTTGCGCAAGCAGGACGTGAAAGAGTTGCAAAAGCTACGCGGCGAGACTCCCATGCCCTCTTACGAGGGAGTCCTGAACGTATCCGAACTCGACGACTTGGTCGCTTACCTTTCCTCGCTGCGAGGCAAACCATGAAATTAGCGTTTGCTGTTCTTCTGTGTGCTACGGCGTTTGGACAGGTGTCGTTCGATCGCATTTCGAACGCCGACAAAGAGCCAGGAAATTGGTTAACCTACTCCGGCAATTACCAGGGACATCGCTTCTCGCCACTGGCTGAAATCACAGCGGACAATGTAAGGCGTCTGACGGTGAAATGGGCGTACCAGTTCCCGGATCCGACCAACGAGGTTTCGCCAATTGTCGTCGACAACATTATGTATGTTAGCGGGCCCAACTCTGCCACCGCGCTCGACGCACACACCGGACGCGTGCTTTGGAACTGGAAACGTCCCCTGCCATCGGATTACCACAGCATTGGGTTCGGTCACGTGAGCCGCGGACCGGCGGTGCTCGACGACAAGCTCTATGTTGCAACTTTAGATTGTTATCTCGTAGCGCTGGATCTGAAGAGCGGTATCGAGCGCTGGGCGGTCAAGGTTGCCGACTACAAAACCGCTTACAGCATGACCCTGGCGCCGCTCGCGATCAACGGCAAAGTCGTGGTCGGCGTCAGTGGTGGGGAGGCGGGTATACGCGGCTTCGTGGATGCCTACGATGCCCAGACCGGAAAGCAAGCATGGCGCTTCTGGACGATTCCAGGCCCGGGCGATCCGGGACACGATTCGTGGGCGGGAGACAGCTGGAAAACTGGCGGTGGGCCTACGTGGGTTACGGGGACTTACGATCCAGACTTGAATCTGGTCTTTTGGGGGGTGGGCAATCCGAGTCCCGATTGGAACGGCGATCCACGAAATGGCGATAACTTATATACCTGCTCTCTTCTTGCTCTCGACGCCGATACGGGACGCCTCCGCTGGTACTTCCAGTTCACGCCTCATGACACCCACGACTGGGATTCTAATCACGTCCCGATTCTCTTCGACACGACGACCGGTGACCGCAAGCGCAAGTTAGTCGCAATCGCCAACCGTAATGCGTTCTACTACGTCCTGGATCGTGTCACAGGAGAATTCGTTGCAGGTCGCGCTTATGCGAGACAGACTTGGGCAACGGGTCTCGATGCGAAGGGTCGGCCCATCCGGTTGCAGGACGCGGAACCGACGGTAAAGGGTACCCTCCTTTACCCGAACGCGAACGGGGCTACGGTTTGGTTCAGTCCATCCTATAGCCCTCACACTGGTCTTATGTACGTCGCGGTGCGTGAGATCGGCGCGACATACTTTAAACGCGATATGGAGTACAAGGTCGGCACGTTTTACGCAGGTGGTGGCGAGAATGAATTGCCGGCTGACGATTCGTTCGGCGCCATTCGCGCCCTAGATGCAGCAACCGGAGCACTGCGCTGGGAGTTCAGGCTACACTCTCCCCCTTGGGCAGGAGTGCTCTCAACTGCTGGCGGCGTGGTATTTTCCGGCTCTGATGAGGGAAACTTCTACGCACTCAACGACCAAACAGGAAAAGCGCTGTGGGATTTCCAGACGGGGGGCGCGATCGCGTCAAACCCGATCGCCTTCACCGTGGACGGACACCAGCGGATTGCCATCAGCGCCGATCACGTACTGTATGTTTTCGGACTCTGAGCAGTCTTTGAATGGCCACGCGTGCTGCCAGGCAGCAGAACTGCTGCAAACAGGCTAATAAAGTTGACGCCGAATCCGCTTACTGAATTCGTGGCTTTGAGCCGATTACGGGCGAGTCACGGGCAAACAGGAAGTAATCCCATAACGGGGAAGGCTAGGCTGAGAAAGGCGTCTGGATGGTTTACGTAACCAGGCGTTAACGCTCATTGACGTAATGACGGGCCAGGATCGCGCTTAAGCGTTCACCAGGATGACGCTGGCGTCGTCGCGCAGGCCGGCTCCGTTGGCGAAGGTGCGGACGTTGGCGACGAGGCTTTCGGCGGAGGCGTCTGGGCGCAGAAAATGTTCTTGAAGGCGCGCGGAGCCGAACTCTTCATCCGTTGGGCTTTCGGCCTCGGTGATGCCGTCGCTGTAAAAGACCAGGCGAGAGCCGGCGGGGAGTTTCACTTCCACCTCGGAGAAGTCTCCAGTTCTTAGTCCCAGAGGAATTCCTCGCTCCACGTCGAGGAACTGGGCCGACGCGCCGGTGATGAGGAGCGGCGGAAGGTGACCGGCGTTGGCGAAGGTGAGAGTGCGCCCGGCTGGATCGAGCACGGCATAGACCATGGTGACGAAACGGCCGGCGGGAAAGTCCTCGACCAGAAGGCGGTTGAGCTTGGTGAGCACCTCGCCCGGACTGCAATTCGCTTCGACCAGAGAGCGCAACATGCCGCGAGTGGCGGACATGAGCAGCGCGGCGGCGGTTCCCTTGCCGGAAACGTCGGCAAGGACCAATCCCCAGCGGCCCTGGTCCATGGGAATGAAGTCGTACCAATCGCCGCCTACTGCGCCCACGGGAATGGAAAGGCCGGAGACGGTAAAGCCAGGGATGCAAGGCGGCGCTTTGGGAAGAAGCGCTTGCTGAATGACGCGAGCCTCACGGGCTTCGCTCGACATTTGCTCGCGCTGTTGCTGTTCGTGCTGAAACCGGCGAGCGTTGTGGACGGCCACGGCTACATCGCTGCATAAGGCTTGGAGAAGCCGCAGCTGGCAGGGACTAAAGGCATTCAGCTCGGTGTGGGAGGCGGTGAAAACCCCCACGAGCTGCCCTTCGACGTGGAGGGGAATGGCAACTTCTGAGAGCGTGGCTTCTTCACAGCCAATGTAATAGGGGTCCTGGCGGACATCGGGCGCGTAATGCATTTGGCCGGTGGATGCGACGTAGCCGACCATGCCTTTGCCGATCTTCAGGCTGTGGCCGGGGCCGTGGAGTTCGCAGCCGGCGCATCCGTGGGCACATACCAGCAAGAGTTCGCCGCGCTCCTGGTTGTGCAGGTAGATGTCGGAATCCAGGCATCCGAAGGAGCGGGCGATCTCGTTTACAACCTTATCGACGAGCTGGTCGAGGTCAAGGATGGAGCTGATTTTCTGAGCTGCTTTTTGCAGCTGGAGGAGCTCATCCACTTGATCGAGGTTAAGCGGAGGAGGTGGAGGAGGGTGAGGGTGCGAAGTTTGAACTGGCCGCCATGGATCAGCTCCGACAGGGGTGGACTTGTAGTTAAAAGATGCTTTTTAGACGGTTAGGACTCTTTTTTGGTGGGTCTGGGCAGGTTGGAAGCCCTGAGCCGAGCGCTGAGGATTGGCAAAAATGTTGGTGTTCCGACGGTCAATGTGCGCTATGAGGATTTGCCGCACATCTGGAAATTTGGGGCAATAGATATAATGGACTAATCAACTTTGCGCCTCTAGCCCTAATTTGAAAGTCCAATTTTTCTGGTAACTGTCAGAAAGTTTTAAACGGGGCAGAGGTTAAGTTGTTGATACCTCTAATTAAAAATACGTTGCGCCGCGATGCCTGTCCAGCGCATCATATAGGCAATCCGTGTCAAAAGCGGAGGAGGACGTTTATCGTCGCCCGGCTGCCACCATGAGGGCCGGTTGTTTTTTTAAGGAAGCCATTTGGTTCCCCATCCTTCGATTTTGCCCATCGGACTCTTAAGGTATTTTTTCCTCGTTAGCGTATCCACGATCTGCTTGCCAAAATCCGCAGTCATCTCCACTTTCGTCTTCGCACAAATGAGGGATCGACAGCTAGGATTGGCCAGCATGTCAGCCATCTGAAGGCCATTGTTATTAGCCTTCTTCAGTTCCAACTTAATCTCCTTTGAACTGAGGTGTGTCTGGACAATTTTGGCTGATAAATATGGGCGCAAACCGTTATGGTAGATGTACCTGTAAGCCCGTTCCAGCCTCCGGTTCTCCCTCTTGCCGCGCGATTCGGCCATTACATCTCCAACCTGCCCCATGCGCTGCAAGAGCTGAACGTATCGCTCCAACATGACGGTGAGGCAATAATGATATGGGTCAAACTGCCAGACTTGATAGCGCCTCAAATGCTCTTGCTTGTCGATTACAACCGTAAATACTTTGTAAGGCATGCGGGTCATAAGTTCGAGTAAGCCCGCGTCCAAACGCGCACGAACAGCATTGTCCGCAAGGGCTCCAAACGGCGGCTTTGCCCCTACCATTTCTTTACGGTGGAATACGATCTTATCGGTTCCGAAAATCTCTCTTTTGATAAGAGATAGCGCCTCAGTGAACATTCCCCGTTCATATTCGAGCCGCATGATTACGCCTGTGAGGCCCAGGTACCGCTCGTTAGGATCATCGGATGACTTCATGTCCCCGTGACCGCACTCATCAATGAAGATTCTGTACAAAGTTCACTGAACGGGGGATTGCAAATGCAGTATTCCGGTCGTCCCGTCTCCTCTCAGTGGTGGCGATTCTTTGAGCCGATATTCTCCTCTGCCTGTGCGCAGGAAAGCTTCACTTCGCGCAATTAGTGAGTGGATCATTCGAGCAGTATTTTTAGTGTTACGCATCACCCCCGCAGCAACCAGAATCGCTCTGGCCTCAAGGGCTTTAATTGTGCCACCGTTATATTCAGCGACCGCAATCAGCGCCTGAGCCTGTGTCATTCCGCGCAATTTCTTCACCGGGAATCCAAGCGTACTCTCTTTCTCATCCAGCACCCCGATGCGCAGAACGACGGAAAGCGTAGACGTGACGTGCTCAATTTCTCTTTCAATCTCTTGCACAGGTTTCAGAAGTTTTTCTCTCTTGGCCAGAAGTTCCCGTTTCATCTGGGTAAGATATTGAACTGTCTGCTCTCGTCCGTCCATATTGCCCTCCCGTTGCTGTAATCAGTTGAATTCAATGTAAGTCTTGAAAGCCTTTCGACTACTCGCTTGCAAGTTCCCGTGCGAACGTCAAAGAGACTTAAAACGGCAAGCGGCCCTGCGTTCGGTGTTGGACGCCGAACACAGGAGAAAGCCGCTCACCGATTACACATCATCGCGGGGTGCCAACTTTTGGAAGAGGGGGCACCCCTTGGTGAGCTTAATTGTATCCCCTATGGCAAGCGAACAAAAACCGAATTATCCACAGGATGGTGAGTACGCCACATTCATCGGCGCTCTCCGCAAAGTTCTGACCGTCTCGCATTCTCAAATGCGGGAGCGTTTAGCGGAAGAAAAAAAGGCCAAGGCCTCTAAGGCCCGACCTTCCGCTTCCCACGTTTCTTGCGATAAGGGTTAGCGCGATATTTGTCAGAATGGCTCTTGCCAAGCCTTCCCCGTCAGTTCTGAATAGGTAAGGCGTTTCTCGCCTATCTGTGCCAATGCCGCACTGAACCTGTCCCGAAATTTGCCCTGGCCTACAGTGTTTACCGTATTTGGCATTGGCAGGCAATATGGCTAGCATGAAAGTGCGCTGACCGGGCACCGGGCCCGCTACTCCATAAGAACCCAGCGTAGTTGGGTCATTACCACTGGATATGAGCGAGCCGAAGCAAGCGGAAGAGATCACCGGTCTGTTGGCTGCCATTGTGGCCTCCTCTGATGATGCGATCATCAGCAAGAATCTTGATGGCATCATCACGAGTTGGAATAAGAGTGCGGAACGGATATTTGGGTACACCGCCGAAGAAGCCGTTGGGCAACACATTACGCTCGTCATTCCCGTGGAACGCCACAGTGAAGAGTCAGACATTCTCGCCCGTGTCCGGCGGGGAGAACGGGTTGACCATTTCCACACCATCCGCAGGCGGAAGGATGGCAGTCTCCTCGATGTCTCGCTGACCATCTCGCCGGTGAGAGATCCCTCGGGGCGGGTAATCGGAGCCTCGAAAGTGGCGCGGGATATTACCTCGGAAAAGCTGGCTGAGCAGGCGTTGCGGGAGAGCGAACAACGCTTTCGCGTGATTACCGATGCCTCGCCCATTATGGTGTGGATGGCAGGGACGGACAAGCGTTGCTACTACTTCAATAAAGGATGGCTGGATTTCGTCGGGCGCACTCTTGAACAAGAGTCAGGCAATGGCTGGGCGGAGAACGTGCATCCGGAGGAGTTCGATCGCTGCCTGCAGATCTACCTTAGCAACTTCGATGCTCGCCGCGCATTTGAGATGGAGTACCGGATGCGGCATCACACAGGCCAGTACCGCTGGATACTGGATCGAGGAGTGCCGCGCTACACGCCGGATGGGACTTTTGAAGGATATGTTGGCGGTTGCCTCGACATCCATGACCAGAAAGAGGCCGCGGAGAAGACAAGGATCGCGGATGACATGGCGCGCCTGATGAAAGCGCAAGATGAGGAACGGCGGCGCATTGCCCGCGAACTGCATGACAGTGCCGGGCAGACGCTGACAGTGCTGGGATTGAGCCTGGCGCAGCTGGTTGAACGGGCACAGACCATTGCTCCAGAGTTGGCGAAAGAAGGAAGAGATATCGAAGAGATCGTGCAACAACTGCACCGCGAAATTCGCACAACCTCGTATCTTTTGCACCCGCCGTTGCTGGACGAATGCGGTCTCGCGTCCGCGCTGAAGTGCTACGTAGAGGGGCTTGCGGAACGCAGCCACGTAACCATCACTCTGGATATTGCTGCCGATGTTGGCAGACTGCCGAGCGATCTGGAGCTTGCCATCTTCCGGCTGGTGCAGGAATGCCTGACGAATATCCACCGGCACTCCGGCAGCAAGACGGCGCTTATCGAGGTAGCTCGCGAAGGAGAGAGCATCCGAACGGCAGTGCGGGATAACGGGAGCGGCATATCGCCAGAGCGTTTGGCGGAAATTCACGCGCACCGCTCCGGAGTTGGGATCAGGGGAATTCGAGAGCGTATCCGGCAATTCCACGGCGAACTGAAAATCGAATCGAATGGAACTGGTACTTCCATCCTTGCATGCATCCCGATACCGGACGAAGCCGGTTCGGTGGATGCTGAACGGCTGCAGGCTGCGGTGTAGCGGGCGGCTACACTTATTCGCGGCCGAGTGAATTGCGATTGTTGGCGTGTGTGGCGCGAAATTTGAAGGTTCTTCTCTCGCCGGATTACGGCGCCCGTCCTCCACTGCTACTCACAAGTTCACGAACCAAGAAAAACACTTTGAGTTGGCATCGCGCTGCCGCACAATCGAGGAAAGTTCTACATGCGCACGCCAGCGCACTTCGTCGCAGTTCTTTCGAAAGCGAATTTGAGTGAGCTCACACGGGGGTATTTCTATGTCCGGACAAGTCATTTTGTATTTTGAAGATCAGGCCGATGCGCTGCGCTTTGCATTGGCGGCGGGGTCGGTGATGGCGGGCGACGGGGCGCGGGTGACGGACGATTTGGTGCAGGAGACGGCGCGCGCCAGCCGCATCCGCATTGACGCGGCGAATGCGGGGAAGGTTCGGAAGATGGGACCGGAGCGGGTGGCGTGAGGAGGGTGCCGGGTGGTGGGTCTTAGGTCTTGGGAAGAACTTCGAGTCTCCATCGGCGAGTTGCTCGTCCTAAGACCTAACACCTATGACCTAAGACCCGCCCTTGCTCGACCTGAGACCTGCTTCACCCTGTGCGGCGCGTCGAGAGCAGATTCAAAATCTCGCGCAGGCCCTGGCGGATGCGTTGCAGTTCTGCGGGAGATTGCGCGGGGAATGGAATGGCTGCCTGGCCTTTGTCGGGCTTGGCTTCAGAGCGTAATTGCTGGCGGGCGCCGACGATGGTGAATCCCTGCTCGTAGAGCAATTGCTTGATGCGTAGAACGTTTTCGACGTCGCGGCGGCGGTACATGCGCTGTCCGGTGCTGCTCTTTACCGGCTTGAGTTGGGGGAACTCGCTTTCCCAGAAGCGAAGCACGTAGGCCGGGAGGCGGCAGAGCGTGGCCACCTCGCCGATGCGGAAATAAAGTTTATCCGGAATGACGATTACATCCGCTTTGCTTTTCTCCGCAGTTTTTTTTCTGGGGCTCATGAGTTTTCGCAGGGCTCGTCTTTTTTAGTTCAACCGTTCAGTTCGATCTTTGGTTCGATCTTCAGGCTCGATCTTGTTCAGGGTGCATCGGCGTAGCGGGCCGATTTACGGTCGATCAGGTTTCAGTATTGTGACACAGGCGGGGAGCGGGGCAAGAAAAATTTGATGGGTGAATCCGGTAGAGGGCGACGGCAAAAGGGCGCTAGAGAGGAAAGCCTCTCAAGAGGTGCTTCTCCTGAGAGGCGGTTGAAAATCTCGGCCCGTGCGAAGTGTCGTCTCGCAGACGGTTAATGTTTCTTCTTTTTTGCTTTCTTCTTCGTTGCCATTGAAGGTTCCTCCGTGAACGATTTTCCCTTGCAAGGGATTACTCCCAACTACGGACCCGAAAGCAAAACGCCACCAAGTTGTTGTACAGGCAGCGTTCCTATCACAAGATATTGCGGGAGTGTAAACAAAGTGTCAACATAATTTTGCAGTTTGAGGGAAGATTCCTGCGAGTTTCAGAGGGCGGCGGTTTGCTGTTTTGAGAGAAAATGTGAGAGCGAAAGTTGAAATGCGGCGTCCGTCGCGGCGATTGGCGCGAAGTGAAGGGTGAAGCGACCAGCCGCAGCGACGTGGCAAGGCGCGATTGACTATTGATTAAAATCGCCGGGCGGAGTAAAAGGTTGAGCGCACGGGCGGAAGATTTCGCCCTGACAAAAAGATTTCTGGAGAAGAGGAGCAAGCCATGCACGTCGTAAAATCGGTGGGAGTGCTTTCGTTTGCAAAGATTTTTGGGCTGATTCAGGCGTGCCTCGGGCTGGTGTTCGCGCCATTTTTTTTGCTGATGGGGCTGCTGGGCTCGCTCGCCGGGCAACACAGGTCTCCGTTTGCGGGAATGTTTGGAGTGATCTTCGCGCTTTTCATGCCGGTGTTTTATGGCGTGATCGGATTTATCACCGGGGCCCTTGGCGCGTTTTTGTATAACCTGTTTGCGGGATGGGTGGGAGGCTTTGAGGTAGAGGTGGAGCTGCAATCGAACGCGTTGAGCGCGCCTTATCCTATTGTGCCTCCGCCGAGCCCGGCGGTGAACGTGTAGAAGAGAAATTTATGGCTGAGAAATTTATGGCTGACATTGCTACTCATTATCTGGAGGAAGCGCGGCGGCAGTTCCGCGGACATAAGCGGCTGGCGGAAGGCGCGATGGCACAACTGCGCGATGAGGATTTTTTCGTCACGCTGGATGCAGACGCGAACTCGGTTGCGATCTTGGTGAAGCATTTGGCGGGCAATATGCGCTCGCGGTTTACCGACTTCCTGACCAGTGATGGAGAGAAGCCGGATCGCTTTCGCGATAGAGAGTTTGAGATCTCAACTGCGACAACTCGATCCGAGGTGATGAAGTGGTGGGAAGAGGGATGGAGCGTGGTGCTGGCCACGGTGGAATCTTTGAAACCCGAGGACGTGATGAAGACCGTGACCGTGCGCGGCGAGCCGCATACGGTGATGCAGGCCATCAACCGGCAGGTGGCGCATTATGCGCAGCATACCGGGCAGATTGTTTTCCTGGCGAAGCACTTGCGATCGGGGGAGTGGAAGACGTTGAGCGTGCCGCGCGGGAAGTCGGAAGAGTATAAGACCGTGGCGGCTAAGACTTATAAGCCGGCGAGTTAGGCGGGGCGACGGCAAAAGCTTTTGACCGCGGAGTGCGCCAAGGAATTCGCGAAGGACGCGAAGAAGAGCTTCGTCCATCTTTTACATCCCTTTGATATTTGGTGGCCGACGTTCATTTCGCCGCGGTGCTAGAATCATACGTTTGCGTCTTAGTCAGAATTCCTATAGGTAGCCTTGATGCCCCCGACAATGCTTGCTGTGGTAAAGCCGGAAGCCGCGCCCGGAGCGGAAATCCGGGAAGTGAAGATTCCCGCCTACGGTCCGAATGATGTGCTGGTGAAGGTGAAGATGGCCTCCATCTGCGGCACCGACCTGCATATTTACAACTGGGACCGATGGGCGCAGAACCGGATCCATCCTCCGCTGATCCCGGGGCACGAATTTTGCGGCGAGGTCGCGGCTTTTGGCGGCGAGGTCACCAGCGTGAAAGAAGGTGATTTCGTTTCGGCGGAGATGCACGTGGCCTGCGGCAAGTGCCTGCAATGCCGCACCGGCGATGCGCACATATGCCAGAACGTGAAAATTATTGGCGTCGATGCCGACGGGGCGTTTGCGGAGTACGTGTTGATTCCGGAATCGAACATCTGGAAGCTTGATCCCGCGATCCCGCAGGAGTATGCGTCAATTCTCGATCCGCTGGGCAATGCGGTGCATACGGTGCTGGCCGGTGAGATTGCAGCGAAGAGCGTCGCTATTACCGGATGCGGGCCGATTGGATTGTTTGCCATTGCCGTTGCGCGGGCGGTGGGCGCGACCAGCGTGTTTGCCATTGAAGTGAACGAGCACCGGAGAAAGATTGCGCGGGAGATGAAGGCTGATTATGTGATCGATCCGTCGAAGGAAAATGCCAGCGCTTTCGTGATGGAGAAAACCGGCGGGCTAGGCGTGGATGTGGTGCTGGAGATGGCCGGGCATCCGGATTCGATTCGCACGGCGTTTGATATCGTGCGGCGCGGCGGCAGAATTTCCCTTCTCGGCCTGACTTCGAAACCGATCTCGCTGAATTTTTCCGAAGACATTATTTTTAAAGGCATCACGGTGCAAGGCATTAACGGACGCCGCATGTACCAGACCTGGTACCAGATGACTGCGCTGCTGAAGGCGGGCAAGCTGGACTTGCATCCGGTGATCACCGACCGCATTCCGATGAAAGATTTTTCGAAGGCGATGGAGCGGCTGAAAACCGGCGAGGCCAGTAAAATATTGGTGTATCCAAACGGCGTGCGCTGATCGTGTGGCGCGGATACTCTTGTCCGCGAGACTCTTGAGCCGGCACGCATGCCGCGCGCAGCCAGAAGCGTGGCTGGAAGTAATGCTATGAGCCTGGACGCATTCGTTCGCTGCACCTGCATTCGCGATGGGAAGGCCAAGCCGCATCCGTTCCCCAAGCGGCTTGAGTTTGATGAATCAGGTGAGCCGATTTTGGATGGCGATCCGACGCAGGAGGAGTGGGACGCGCATGATCGCTGGCTTAGCAGCTCGTGCGAGCACGAGGGCTTTCTGCTCGCAATGTTTCTGGGCAATATTACGCGCGTGAAGAATTTGCGAAGTTTTCTGAAGGCGCTGCAGGGCAGTCCGGGGCCGCGGTTTCCGATTCTGCTGGAGAAAGTTCTTTACGATGGAACGCACACGGGAGATTGGATTCCGGTGAAGAAAACTCCGACGCTGCTGAAAGAAGTGAATACGGTGCTGCATTCGAGCGACATATTGTCGGAATCGGAGAAGGAATTTTTTGGCAACATGAAGCAGTTGTGCGAGGCCAGCATTGCCACCGGGAATCCGATTATGTTTTGAGAAGAGCTTGGCCACGGAATTTCACGGATTAGCACGGATTTAAGGACAAAGGCAGGGTTAAAACGATTTCTCCTGAGAGTAGTTGGGTTTATCCGCGATGATCCGTGAAAATCCGTGGCGAAAGACTTGAGGTTCTATGACCACTGCGACCCGCACCAACCCGCTTTCTTATCTTACCGATCAGCTCAACGAGCTTAAGGCCAAGGGCACGCACTTCAAGCTGCGCGTGCTGGATGACGAGCAGGCGCCGGTGTGCACGTTCGATGGCAAGACGGTTATCAATTTGGCGTCGAATAATTATTTGGGGCTGACTACGCATCCCAAACTGCGCGAGGCGGCGCTGGCGGCGACGCGCGCATATGGCGTGGGATCGGGCGCGGTGCGCACCATTGCGGGCACCATGAAGATTCACATGGAGCTGGAGGAGAAGATTGCGCGCTTCAAGAATGTGGAAGCGTGCGTGGTCTTCCAGTCGGGATTCGCGGCGAATGCGGGGACGGTGTCGGCGGTGCTGGGCAAAGAGGATTTCATTATTTCTGATGCGCTGAACCATGCGTCGATCATCGATGGGGCGAGGTTGTCGAGGGCGAAGATTTTGGTTTTTCGGCATAAAGATCTCGCCCATGCGGAGGAGCAGCTTGCAAGCATCAGGGACGAACCGGGCAAGAAACTGCTGATTACTGACGGCGTGTTTTCGATGGATGGCGATATCGGCCCGCTTCCCGGCCTGTGCGACCTGGCGGAAAAATATGGCGCGATCATGATGGTCGACGACGCGCATGCCTCGGGCGTTTTAGGGCGCAATGGGCGCGGAACGGTCGATCATTTTAATGTTCACGGGCGCGTGGATATTCATGTGGGAACGTTGTCGAAGGCGATTGGCGCGCTTGGCGGATACGTGTGCGGGACGCGCGATCTGATCGATTTTCTCTATCATCGGGCACGGTCGTTTTTGTTTTCGACCTCGCATCCGCCGTCGGTGGCGGCGACGTGCATTGCGGCGTTCGACGTTCTGGAAAACGAGCCGGAGCGTATCGAAAAGCTTTGGGAGAATACGCGCTTCTGGAAGAAAGAGCTGGGCGGTCTCGGCTTTGATATCGGCGGACGAGCCACTCCGGCGAGCGAGACTCCGATCACGCCGATCATTATTGGCGACGGCAAGCTGACCATGGACTTCTCCCGTGAGCTGTTCAAAGAAGGCGTGCTCGGCACCGGCATTGCGTTCCCGACCGTGCCGGAAGGCAAGGCGCGAATCCGCACGATCATGACGGCGACGCATACGAAGGAGGAGTTGGAGCAGGCGCTGGAGGTGCTGGGGAGCGTGGGGAAGAGGATGGGGATTTTGGCTTAGGCCTCTCGCGCCGTCGGAGCGCCTTTAGCCTCGAAGCGATGTCGGCGAAAAGCCTGCCGTGCTTCGCGCGGCTGGACAGCCGAGGGCGGCTGTCCCTACGCGAGCAGTCGCGCCTCAATCTGCTTGGTACACAATCTTCCCGCCCACAATTGTCGCGACAATTTTTCCTGTGAACTTCGATCCGTCGAATGGGGTGTTGTGCGACAACGACCGCGACTTGGCTGCGGCGAAGGTCCAGCGCTTCTTCGGATCGAACATGGTTACGTCGGCGAAGTTGCCTTTGGCGAGGGAGCCGCGGCTGCGGAGATCGAAGACGCGGGCGGGGCCGGCGGTGAAGAGTTCTACGATTCTTGTGAGCGGAATTTTGGCTTTACCGTGCAGCTGCGTGATTGCCAGGGCGAGCGCGGTTTCGAGGCCGGTGATGCCGAAGCTGGCGCGCTCGAACTCGACTTGTTTTTCGTGCGTGGCGTGAGGGGCGTGGTCGGTGGCGATGGCGTCGATGGTGCCATCGGCGAGAGCGACGAGAATCGCTTCGCGATCACTCGACGAGCGCAGCGGCGGATTCATTTTGAAATTGGTGTCGTACTCGCCGACGTTTTCGTCGAGCAGGGTGAAGTGGTGCGGCGTGACTTCGCAGGTGACGCGGGCTTTGGCGCGCTTGCCGCGGCGCACGGCTTTGAGCGCGTCGGAGGTGGAAAGATGCGCGACGTGCAGGCGGGATTCGCGAATCTGCTGGGCGAGGGTGACGTCGCGATCGACAATGTGCGACTCAGCGGCGGCCGGCATGCCGCGCAGGCCCAGGCGAAAACTGGTGGGGCCTTCGTGCATGGAGCAGGTTTCGGTGAGGCGGGTATCTTCGGCATGCTGCACGATCGGGAGATTTAGTTCGGCGCCGAGTTCAAGAGCGGCGCGCATGATTTCGTCATCGAGGATGGGCTTGCCATCGTCGGTGACGGCGACTGCTCCGGCGCGCTGGAGTGCGGCAAAATCGGTGAGCGATGCGCCGCGCGAGCTGCGGGTGGCGGCGGCGATGGGGAAAACGTTGACGACGGCTCCACGATCGGGATCGCGCAACCATGCGACCCATTCTTCGGTATCGACTACGGGCGCGGTGTTGGGCATGGTGCAGACGGAGGTGAAGCCTCCGGCAGCGGCGGCGGCGGTGCCGCTGGCGATTGTCTCTTTGTAACCCTGGCCGGGCTCGCGCAGGTGGACGTGCAGGTCGATGAAGCCGGGAGCGACGATTAGTCCGCGGGCGTCGAATTTTTCTTCGGCGCTGCCACGGATCTTGTTGGGCAGCGCGATTTCGGCGACGCGGCCGTCGCGCAGAAGAATATCCATGGGCGCGTTGATCTTGGAGGCGGGGTCGATGAGGTGGCCGCCTTTGATCAGGAGCGAGGGCGTTTTGGGTTTGGTATTCGGCATTCGTCTATAAGCGCGCGTTGATTTCAAAATCCGCGTCGATCCGTGAAAATCCGCGGCTCACTTCGCCTTCCCCAGCGCCCGCGCCAGAATCGCCATCCGCGTGGGAACGCCGTTGTGTACTTCGTCGATGATGACCGACTGCGGGCCGTCAGCTACTTCGGCAGTCAGTTCGAGGCCGCGGATGATTGGGCCGGGATGCATGACGATGGCGTCACGTTTGGCTAGTTTCAGGCGTGCGGCGGTCATCTGATAACGCGCGATGTATTCCTGCAACAGAATTTTCTGGCCGGCGAGGCGCTCTTTTTGCAGGCGCAGCAGCATGATGACGTCGGCGCCGCGCAGCGCGTCTTCGATGTGGCGCGTGATGCGCAGGCCGGGGACGAGAGAGGCTGCGACGTCCGGCACGAATTCAGGCGGGCCGCAGAGCGTGACCTTCGCGCCGAAGCGGGTGAGCAGATGGCAGTTCGAGCGGGTGACGCGGCTGTGAAAGATGTCGCCGATAATCGCGACCTGCAAGCCTTTGAACGATTTTTTGTGCTTGAGAATGGTGAAGGCATCGAGCAAGGCCTGCGAGGGATGCTCGTGCATGCCATCGCCGGCGTTGATGACCGGGATATCGAGATGCTTCGCCATGAGCAGCGGCGCGCCGGCGGCGGGATGGCGGATGACGATGGCATCGGCTCCGACCGCGCGGAGAGTGTAGCCGGTGTCGAGCAGGGATTCGCCTTTCTCGATGCTCGATCCAGAGGATTGCACAAGAGTGGTGATTGCGCCCAGCGACTTGGCGGCGATTTCGAAGGAAGATCGGGTGCGGGTGGAAGCTTCGTAGAAAAGCAGCACGATGCGTTTGTTGCGCAACAGAGGCCGGGCTTTGAGCGGATTCATGCGGCGGGCCAGCTTGAGCAGAGAAAGAATTTCGGAAGCTTCCATGTGCTCGATGCCGAGCAGAGAGCCGCGCGCCGGTTGGTTTGTGGCGAGAGTAGTCAAACGCTGCATCATACGCGGGCGGTATAGTTCGCGGCAAGAGCGATTGGCGGATTGCGGCTCAGGGCCGGTTGCGGCGGCCGAGCGCGGCTCCGGTGAGAGCGCCTGCCAGGCTTGAGGCGACGATGGAGATCACAAATAAGACGATCAGGCCGAGGACCAACATTACTGCTATGCCTTCGGGGGTCTTGAGGCGATCGAAGGCGGCTTGCACTTGAGGATCGGATGAGCGCGTCGCAGCCTGTTGCAGGGCTTCGAGCATTTTTTGGCGGAGCTGGGCTCCGGTGTGAAAGACGGCAATCGCGATGGTCTCGAAAATGGAAGCGATACCGAAGAAGAGCAATCCGCAAAGAGCGCCGATTTGCCCGCCTGAACGCGCGGTGACTGCCCAGGGCGAATTGCGGCGGCGATAAAGGCTGACGGAGAGAAATCCTGCACCCAGAGCGGCGAGCAGTGGAACCATCAGGCCGAGCGACATGACCAGCGCCGAGATTAGAGCGGCGATTGAGCTGGTGCGCAGGGCGTGCGGCCAATCGACCGCGTTGGAAAGCCCGGGAATGTTGCGAGGCGGCTTGACGACTGGGGAGTCGAGGGAAAACGCGGGCAACTCATTTGCGGGAACGTTCGCCGGAATATTCGCCGCTACGGCAGGCACTAAGGGCTCAGCCACAGTCACGCGAATTTGCGGTGCTCCGCATTGCGCGCAGAAGGGCTTGCCTTGTTCGACGCTGTGTCCGCATTGGTGGCAGGCATGTTCCATGGAAGTTCAGCGCCGGTTCGCCGGCTGGATGGCTGATTTGAAAGTATCGCAAGGGCGCGGTTGAGCACAAGGATGGGAGGACGCGCGGTTTGATCAGATATCGCCCCGTTTGCCGCGGTCGTAGAGGTAAACCAGAGCGAAGATCGAACCGGCGTGATCTTTGTTGGGCTCGATGGCGACGACGTGCTGATTGTTTTCGGTGCCGACTTTTAACTCGGTAACTGGGCCGGTGTTGTCGCCTTCGCACTTGAGGTCCTTGGAATGTTCGTCGCCGTTGTTGCTGCCGTCGTTAATTTCTGTGCCGAGTTCGTGGGTGTGGCACTCGAGCACTTTGCCGAACTTCTTCAGGCGTTCGCGATAGTAGTCGATTACTTTGGCGGGAGCGTCGTCGGATTCATATTTTGCGATGACCAGTTTTATTCCAAAGGCGTCGGTGAGCAGGCCAAGGTTGAGCGCGCTGCTGTCTTTTTCGTCGTGGCGAATGCGGGCGCCGGGATAGAGCGGCAGGCCGGCTTTGCGGGCGTCGGCGTCTGCGCCCAGGTGAAGGTCGCCGACTGAGCTGCGGACGTCGAGATTTTTGTTTTGGTCGCCGGATTGTTGAGGATCGGCGGCGAAGGTGTAAATGGAGGCTGCGAGTGCGAAGGTGATTGCGAGTAGTGATCGAAACATAATTTCCTCTTTGGGCGAAAGAAACGTAGCAAGCTACGTCCCTACGAATGCAAACGGCTTTAAATGTCTGCGTCCTTGCCGTGGGTACGCACGTAAACCAGCGAGAAGCTTGAGCCGTTGCCTTGCGGCTCGACGGCTACGATGTGCTGATCATCTTTTTTGCCGACTTTCAATTCGACGTTTGAGCCGTGGCTGCCGTCGCAGGTTAACTCGTTCGAGCTGTTTTTCGAGTCGTGCGATCCCATGTTGGTATTGACGGTGAAATGGCTTGAGCTGTGGCATTCGAGCACGCTGCCGTAACGCTTGAGCTGATCTTTGTAGAATGCGAGAACCTTTGCGGGCGCGTCGCCGGATTCGTACTCGAGGGCGATCACTTTGATTCCGAAGCCGAAGCCGGAAATATTTACGTTGGCACTTTTGTCGCTGCCGTCGGAAGATTTTTCTTTCACCCGGGCGCCGGGATAGACCGCCAGGCCGACGTCCGCAACGTCGGCCTGCTGGCTGACATGAATTCCGCCGATCAGGGTTTTGATATCGACCTGCTTGTCTTCTCCGTTCTGTTCTTTCTTTACGTCTACTTTGCAGCCGGAAGCGAAGATAAGACCAGCGACGGATAAGGCGAGTAAGAAGAATGCTGGAAATTTATTTTTGCCCATGGTTGGAACCTTTGCTTGTCGAATCTCCGCTGGCCACTTGCATAGGACGCTCGATGCCGGCACCGCGCGCGGCGATGTTCGGGATAGTCACCGGAAGATGGCCGCGAATCGGGATCTCGCCAAAGAGAGCTTTGACGGCGGCGATCTCAGACACGGAAGCGTTGGAAAAGGTACACATATAATTCTCGATCTTCGGGAAGTCCGCGGCCAGGTACGGATTTCCCATGGCGATCACGGCGGTTTTATCGGCGGCGTGGTCGAGTACACGCTGCAACAGCGTGCCGCTCGCGTCGGACATCGCTACGCTGTTGCCGACCTTGCCTGCCATCGGCACCACGTATACGGCGGCGACGACGGTCTTGGCTTCGTCCACGGCTTTGAGCACATCGTTGGTCATATCGGTGGCAATGCGCGAGTCCACGTAAATCATGCGAGCATCCGGAATGCGCGCGTGGAACTCGCGGCCGAAGGCGCGGCCGGATTCCGTGCGCACGTCATCGGAAAAAAGCACGGCAAGCGTCTGGTTGTGCGTTTCCTCCTTTGTTGTATACGGAAGGCCGGCCTTGGCAGTTCCCTTGGATTTAAGGGGCAGAACTTTTCCGTTGTCGCGTACCAGGGTTATCGCTGACTCGGAGACCTGCTGGCCGAAGGCCAGGTTTTCGGGCTTGCCTACGGTGGTGGCGAGAGCGTTGACATCGACCAGGCGGGCTTTCTGGAGATCGAGCGACGCCTTGGCTTTCAGAATTTTGAGGACGGAGTGGTCGAGGCGGTCGCGTGAAATTTCTCCAGACTGCACGGCCTGAAGCATGGAGTTATAGGATGCGGGAAAGTCGGCGGGAATGATTAAGAGGTCGTTTCCGGCTTTGAAGGCCTCGACCGCGGCGCGGCCGATGTTGTTGGCGAACAGGTGCGTGAGGCCGGCCATATCGAGCGCGTCGGTGACGACGATTCCTTTGAAGTTGAGTTGTTTTTCGAGCAAGTCGGAAACGATGATTGGAGAAATGGTTGCGACGTGATTGGGGTCGGGATCGAGCGCGGGTACGGTGACGTGGGCGACCATGACGGAATCGACGCCGGCGGCGATAGCGCGGCGGAAGGGCGGAAGCTCGATGGAATCGAGATGGGCGCGGTCGACGTTGACGCTGGCCACGCCGAGATGCGAATCGGTGGCGGTGTCCCCGTGGCCGGGAAAATGTTTGACGGTGGTGAGCATGCCGCCTTCATGCGCGCCCTTGATGTAGGCTGCGACCAGATCTCCGACCTGAGTGGGATCTTCGCCGAACGAGCGCGTGTTGATGATGGGGTTGACGGGATTGGAGTTGACGTCGGCGTCGGGGAAAAAATTCCAGTGAATGCCGATGGCGCGGGCTTCTTGGGCGGTGATGCGGCCGAAGGCTTCCGCGTCTTCGATTTTGCCGTCGCCGCCAAAGGCCATGGCGTGGGGAAAGACGGTTGCGCCCATCAAGCGCATGGGGACGCCGCGTTCAAAATCCGCCGCGAAGAGAAGGGGCAGCTTCGATTCACTTTGCAGGCGATTGAGAAGCTCGGCGGCTTCATAGGGTTCGCTTCGCAGAAGGTAGGGGCCGTCGACATGAACCGTCATGGCGAAGGAGCCGACGTGATACTTGTGCATGGCGTCGAGCAGTTGAAGGTATTCGGGATTTTCGACGTTGAGAAAACTGGCGCGGCACCAGATCATGAAGACTTGGCCGATTTTTTCTTCGAGAGAAAGTTTGTGCAGAGTTTTTTCGGCCCACTTGTCGCCGTCGCGGGTTTCGTGGATGGGGCCAGGGCGCTGGTATTTGTCTTTGGTTTTATCTTTGGCAGAGGCGAAGGCGGCGAGCGTTAGAGCGGATAGCAAGAGAGCGAGTGGGCGACGCATGGGAAAACGATAGCAGAAGGGCGGGTGTTGGGTCTTGGGTGTTAGGTCTTGGGTCTTGGGTCTTGGGGGTTAGGTCTTGGGGGTGGGGGGTGGGGGTGGGGGGCGGGTGCTGGGTCTTGGGTCTTGGGTTCTTAGGCAGTAGGTTTGCCTATCACCTAAGACCCAAGACCTAACACCCAGCACGGGCCCGAGGCTTAGATTCTGGCGCAGCATTTTCGCGAGCGGGGTCTTGGAAGCGATTGATCAAACCATTCAACAAACGCCCAACTTCCGCTGCCACTTCCGTGAGCTTCTCGCCCTGGCGAGCAGGCAGGAAGCCAAGCTCGCGAGCTATGGTGATTTGAGTCTGAAGCTCTAGTAGTGACCCCCGTGCATGAAATAGAAACTGCAAGAGCTCCTTACGAGAAAACCGCCCCTTGCCTTCGGCGATATTGCTCGGGACCGAAACCGCGGAACGCCTCATCTGGCTGGTGAGGCCGTAGATTTCTTGTCTTGGAAATGAGCTGGTGCTCCGGTAGACTTCCAATACCAAGTCCATGGCGCGACGCCAGACTCTTAGGTCCTCATAAGTTCCCTGCATTCAGGGACCATAGCGAAAGAAGCTGCGGCAGCCTGTGACATCTGTCACAGTCACGGAAAATTTGCTTTTCAATTCCCACAACGGACATGAAGCCCCCGAGAGCCAGTCCGCAGGACTTGGGCCCCGAGACCTAGCACCCAAGACCTAACACCCGATCTTCAGCCTGCGCCTGCACACTCGTCTCGTCTCCGAAGCCACGCAGCCACGTGACCTGCGGTTCGCGGCGAAACCAGGTCATCTGGCGTTTGGCGTAGTTGCGGTGCGCTTGTTGCGCGGCCTGGACGGCCTGCTCGCGGGTGAGTTCGCCGCGCAGGCATTGGATCGCTTGCTTGTAGCCGAGGGAGGATAGCGGCCATGCATCTTCGCCATATTTTTCGAGAAGGTGTTGAGTTTCTTCGATCAATCCTGCGGCGAACATTTGCTGGGCGCGGCGGTTGATGCGGTCGTAGAGCGCGGCGCGATCGGGATCGAGGCCGAGGCGCAGGATGCGAAAGCCGGAGAGGGCTTCGCGGCCTTGCTGCCAGAGCTCGGTCATCTTCTGGCGAGAGGCGAGGCAGACTTCGATGGCGCGGATTAATTTCGGCGTATCGTTTGCGTGAATCTTTGCGGCTGCGGCGCGATCGAGGCGAAGCAGGATGCGGTGGAGATAATTGGAACCTCGATTGGTTGCTCGGTCGCGCAGGCGCGCGCGCAGTTCGTCGGAGCGCTCGGGGCCGGGAAAAAGTCCATCGAGCAGGGCGCGAAGATAGAGGCCGGTGCCGCCGACGACGATCGGCAAACTCTTGCGCGCTTTGATTTCTTCGAGCACTTGTCGCGCCTGGCGGGCGTATTCGCCGGCGGTGATGTGGGCGGTGGGCGCGACGCAATCGAGCAAGTGATGCGGGGCGCGGGCGCGCTCGGCGGGGGTAGGCTTGGCGGTGCCGAGATCGAACTCGCGGTACATTGCGACCGAATCGCAGTTCACGATCTCGCCATGAAAGCGTTCGGCGAGCGCGAGCGATAGTGCGGTTTTGCCGCTGGCTGTGGGGCCCAGCACCACCACCAGCAGCGGATCGGGCGGCGAAGCCACCTTCAGCGTACGCTCCAGTGGATGGCGTGCCAGTAGCGAACCACGGTGAGGGCTAGCAGCAAAAAAGCGATCAGCAGCAGGCCGGAAGTTTCCGTGGCATAGCTGGCGTGCCGGGGATGCTTCGTGGAATGTGGGTGAGAGTTTCTCACGAGGGTATTGTACGCCGCGATCGGTTCGTCGCTGATCCAGTAAGGCTGTCGCGATTCCTCACCTGATGGGGTGCAAGAGAGTTATGACTGGGGATTGAAGTTGTGGGATGGCTGCGAGGAAAAGCCCCACATCTCGCAAAGGACGCGAGATATGGGGCACGCAGGCGTAGTGGCGGCGACAAGAGCGGGCAAGCTTGGGAGGCTGTCCCTGCATGAGTCGATGAGAGAACACCTCGCGGCGGGCGGGGCGGGGTTGAAAGTGCAGGGGTCCTTCAGTCGCGCAAAGGGCGCGCTCCTTCAGGATGACAACGCGGAGAACATCTCCGAATTTCGTGGAGCGGAGGGAACAGCAGGTTTCTCCACTTGTCGCTTCGCTCCGGACTTCTGTCGAAATGACAAAGGATTACGCGGTGTCGATGAGAGAACTCCTCGCGGCGGGCGGGGCAGGGTTGAAAGTGCAGGGGTCCTTCAGTCGCGCAAAGGGCGCGCTCCTTCAGGATGACAACGCGGAGAACATCTCCGAATTTCGTGGAGCGGAGGGAACAGCAGGTTTCTCCACTTGTCGCTTCGCTCCGGACTTCTGTCGAAATGACAAAGGATTACGCGGTGTCGATGAGAGAACTCCTCGCGGCGGGCGGGGCAGGGTTGAAAGTGCAGGGGTCCTTCAGTCGCGCAAAGAGCGCGCTCCTTCAGGATGACAACGCGGAGAACATCTCCGAATTTCGTGGAGCGGAGGGAACAGCAGGTTTCTCCACTTGTCGCTTCGCTCGGGACTTCGGTCGAAATGACAAAGGATTACGCGGTGTCGATGAGAGAACACCTCGCGGCGGGCGGGGCGGGGTTGAAAGTGCGGGGGTCCTTCAGTCGCGCAAAGGGCGCGCTCCTTCAGGATGACATGGGGGAAGTGTCGTGAAGAATATTGCCGACGTTTCCACGGTCAGAAACGCACTATTCCAGATCTTCTTTGCTGGGGTTGTAGAAGAAACGGAAGCGGAGGGCTAGGTAGGGGCCGTTGAATTCGGTGGGCAGGGGCGGGAAGGGATTGGAAGCGGTGATGCCGCCCCAGGCGGCGCGGTCGAGGGGGACGTCGCCGGAGGAGGCGGCGAGGTGCATGTCGGCAACTTTGCCGTCTTTGGTGATGGCGAACTCGATCACCAGATTTCCCTTCTTCATCTGGGCGGATTCTGGAATCAGGCTGTACCAGTTCATCTTCACGTCGTGTAAGACGCGCGAGAGATACGGGCCGAAATCGACGCCCTGAGTATCGCTGAGAACCTCGAGGTTGCCAAGCTGGCGGCCGTGGGCTCCGGTGCCGAGGCCGAAATCGCCGTTGTCGCCGGTGCCGCCCTGGCCGCTTTGCCGGGCAGCAGCGACTCCGCGGGTGGCCTGCTGAATGGCGTCGCCTGCGGACTGCGGCCCGGCATACTTGCTGAATTCATTTTGAATGTTCGGCTTGACCGGAGATTGCAACTGCGCGATCTGCGGATTGGCCTGCGGCGGCGCTTGTTTCTGCGGCTGCGGCTGATTCTGCGGAGGAGCGGGCATGGGCTGCGCCGCGGTTGGAGCGGGACCGGGACGGCCGGGCGGCGGGCTCGCCAGTGCTCGGCGCAATTCTTTGGAATCGAGCTCGGGATGCCGCGTGGTAGCGATGCGGTCTTTATCGGAAATGATGTTGCTTTGCCGGTGCGGCGCTTTTTGCAAGTCGGGCGGAAGCTCGAGGTAGGTTAGATTTTTTCCATCGGTTCCGCGCGTGACGGCGACGACCGAGTGCATCCAGGGAAAATATTTTTCCAGCTTGTCGATGTTGAATATAAGGATGATCAGAACCAGGTGCGTGATGATCGAGATCCATGCGGCTTCGCGCCGGCGCGAACGCGTGAGGTCGTCCTGCAACTGGATGAGGAGATGCGGAACGCGAGCATCGTCATCCATACCCTTATAGGCAGTTTCCCATTCCTGGCGGTCGTAGAGGCCAAGCTGCTCCGGTTGCGGCTTTTCGGGAGGAGCCACCGGGTCCTGGAATGGAATTTGCGTGATGGGCATGAACTAAGTTGGTCGAGCTAAGGCTTGTCCGTTAGACACTGATTCGCCTCGCTACGTTGCATCCGGCGTGCGATGGATGTTTCCAGCGATGAGCGCGGGCAAGTTATCTTTATTTTCGCATCTTTCCGAGGATAATGCGCGCTGACAAATGGTGTGGGACTGAAGTGTGTAAACATTTGTAAAACGGGGAGTGGGGGCGATTTCGCGGCGATGAGTGCGGTGGCGATCTTTCGTCAACGGTGCCGGAAGATTCAGGCACAAAGCCTTTTTCGATACCTTCTCCCAGTGTATACTCGCAGCCGCCGCGGAGACTCCCCGCTCTGCAAGGGAAGCTCGTTTTGGCACCTACCTTGAGGAGTTGTTTATGATCGCCCGCAACCTTCATCTTCGGATTCTCGCTTTCTTTCTAGCTACTGTGACACTGAGCGGCATTCAAGCGACTGGAGCAGCGGAAAAAGTTCTGCATCGGTTCAGCCCGTTTCCGCATGGCGACTCTCCCGGCGGTTTGATTGCGGACCCGCAGGGAAATTTTTATGGCGTTGCCCGCGGGGGCTTGTATGACGCTGGCGTGATCTACAAGCTAACACCGGATTCAAACGGCAGCGTCAGCCAGACGGTCCTTTACAACTTTACCGGTGGCCTGGATGGAGGAGAACCGGTGGGAATTGTACCGGACGGCGCGGGAAATATTTATGGCTTCGCGAACTCTGGGGGCGCGAATAGCCTGGGGACTTTTTTTGAGTTGACTCCAGCAGCGCGCGGCGAGTGGAAGGAGGTTGTGTTGTACAACCTTACGGATGCTCGAACCGAACCTATTCCAAATGGGCCTTCTATGGACAAAGCCGGGAATTTCTACGGGCAAACGTATGAGTGGGGTGGCTCGTTCGGTTATGGCTTCGTGTTTGAGCTGACACGCTCTCCAGGAGGCACGTGGAGCGAGACGGTGATTTACACCTTCAGTGGTGGAACCGACGGAGGAGCTCCCTTTGGCCAATTCGCATTTGATCACCGGGGCGACTTGTACGGAACAGCGGCTTTGGGCGGGAGTAGCAAGGGTGGGGTTGTTTTTGAACTTACGCCCTCAAGCGGCGGAACCTGGACTGAGAGCGTTGTGTACAACTTTATGAGCGGGGCAGATGGCAGTTTCCCCGCGTCGGGATTGGTTGCCGATCAGGCGGGCGACCTCTATGGCACGACAGGGAACGGTGGAAACGCCTCGGGCTGCGGCCCTTCTGGCGGATGCGGCACAGTTTTTGAATTGAAGCCAGGATCGGGCGGAGTGTGGACGGAGAGCGTCCTCTATAGCTTTGGGAATACCGAGCCGCTCGAAGGAGTGGGGCCATCCCTCGTTACCCTGGATGCCGCCGGCAATTTGTTTGGCGCGACCTATCAGGGGGGATCAGGCCGTAATTGCAACAACGGTTGCGGAACAGTATTCGAGCTATCTCCAGGCGGGAACGGACAATGGACTGCGAGCGTGCTGCACAACTTCACCGGCGCGGATGCGAGCGGATTCAACCCGGGGGGCACTGTGGTATTGGGTTCGAGTGGCCGTGTCTACGGTACAACCAGCCTGGGCGGACGGGCGCAGGAATTTAATGGGACGATATTCGAGACGACGCCGAACAGTGATGGGCATTGGACCACCACGACAGCGTACGGTTTTCCAACCAGCGACGGTGACGTTGCCTTTTCGAATTTGATAGCGGATGCCGCTGGGAATCTATACGGCACGACTCTAGGCGGCGGTATCTACAACTTAGGAACGGCATTCGAGCTATCGCCCACTTCTGGCCGAGGATGGGAGGAACAAATTCTTTACAATTTCGATAAGCCACCCCTTGCGGGGCTGGCCATGGACTCCGCGGGCAACCTCTACGGTACAACTGTGGGCGAAGGGGCCGGCGAGGTATTCATGCTTTCAGCGGCCGCCGGCGGGGGCTGGACGGAGACACCTCTTTATACTTTCACCGGCAGCTCGGGGAAATTGGTGTTCGATTCCGCGGGCAATCTCTATGGAACTTCTTCATTAGGAGGCAGGTACAACTCCGGCACGGTTTTCAAACTCACGCGGGGCAGCGGTGGAGAATGGACGGCGAGCGTGATCCACGATTTCATGGGATATCCCGTAGACGGAGCGGCTGCGGAAGCGGGCGTGGCATTTGATGCTGTGGGCAACATCTACGGCACGACAGCGCGTGGCGGGATTAGCAAGAATTGCCTGCTGAAAAACGGTCCTCCGGGATGCGGAACGGTGTTCGAGTTGTCGCCTGGAACCGGCGGCACATGGGCTGAAACAGTCCTCTACTCTTTCACTAATTCTGCGGGAGACGGAGCATACCCATTCGCAAGCGTCGTGCTGGATGACGCCGGAAACCTTTATGGGACCACCCGTCAGGGAGGAATTGCAGGAAATTGCTCTTTCGATCGTTTGCAGACCTGCGGGACGGTCTTCGAGCTTTCTCCAACCGGCGGGGGTCTGTGGGCTGAAACGGTGCTGCACGCTTTTGCGGGAACGACAGCAGAAGACGGCGCGATCCCCGAGGCCGGACTAACACTTGATCATGCTGGCAATCTTTACGGCACCACACAGGCCGGCGGAACTTTTCTGAGCCCCGAGTATCCGCAGGGCCTGGGGACTGTGTTCAAACTCACACCTTCCTCCGGCGGTTGGACCGAAACCATTGTGCACAACTTCGGATCTCTCACGGATGGATCTCTCCCGCACGCCGGCCTGTTTATTGACAGCCAGGGAAATCTCTACGGAACGACAGCGGGAGACGTGAATGGTGGGAGCGTGGTATTTGAGATTGCGCCTTGAGCGGATCCCGTCTGGAACGGTAAAGGGCATCGTTGTCTATCTTGACGGGGGCGATGGGAACACAGCGGTAGGTGAGGAACCGGAATACGAGATACTGCAGTATTACGCCGCGCAGAATTACGGAGTTGTAGAGATCGCCTGGAGTTCGGCTTGGGAGCAAACCTCGATCCCGAATATACAGAACGCGGCCTGTCGGCCAGCCACCTTCCTAAGTTACGTATACAACAACGTCTATTTACCGATCGCAAGCGGCAACGGTGTTGCAGGAATGTGCGCTCAGGGGTTCAGCGCCGGCTCCGCCGCCGTCGCGTACTCGCTGGCCTACTACGGGGCCTGGAGCTACTTGGACAATGTAGAGTTGATATCGGGGCCGGTGCTAAGCGACATAAAACGGGGCTGCGAACAGAATCCCCCGTCGGTCACTGTTTGCGGTGCAGGACAGTACGGGTGTCGCATGGGCGGCGACTCGCCCTGGATACTGCCGCCCACCTACGTCCCGAACGGCGTCAACTATATCGACCATTGGACAAACAGTAATACGTGCACTACAGGGACAAACCCACAGTGGCTTAACGAGAGCATCGTGGATCAATCGACCGGCCAGTCGGGGCAGGGGGCGGTTCCCACGTTCAGCTACCCCAGCACTGCGATGTCGGCTTGGCTCTGCAGTAACGTGGATGGCCAACCGCCGAGCTGCAGCGGATCGAATTATAACTATAACGTCTGCCCCAATAACTCCAGTTCTCAAGGGGAGATTTTCTACAGTCAGTTTACCGCCGCGAACGCGCCCCCTGTCTTCAACATCTATGCGGTGAATAATTGCGTAGGGCCAGAAGGAGTTCCGCAAGGCGCCGTTCCATACTTAACCGGCGGCGAGCTCGTGATGTCAGGGGTGTCGGCGATCGAGCAAGACATGGCTGGAGGAGTTAACACGCCAGCGCAGTGTTTCCACGGACCTCACAATTAAGCCGGAAGGGCGCCTGAGGCTCGCCGTACAAAGCAAGGGCGGTCGCACGGATGCGGTCGCCCTTGCCCGAACACTTTCGTTCCGGCCCTTAATCCCCGGTCCCGGTAAACGTTACAGGGCGCGGACTGGGCGTGCCTTTGGCCTTAAGACTCATCGTCGCTGATCGCCTCCCGGTGCCCTTGGGATTAAACGTCACGCTAACCTGGCATGCGGAGTTAGGTTCTAAAGATTGTCCCGCGCAATTGTTGGTCTCGGGAAAGTCGCTCCCGTCCGTTCCTCCTACGCTAATTCCCGTGATCGTAATCGAGTGGCCGCCGCGGTTGCTCACCGTCAACACCTGAGGCGCGCTCTTGGTTCCGACTTTCTGCGTGCCAAACTTCAAAGCGGTGGGCGAGGTCTCAATCGCGGTCCCTACCCCCGAAAGCTCGATGAATTGTGGTTTAGATGACGCGCTATCGACCAGCGTAACGCCGCCCAGCTGCTTACCCGAGTTCGACGGGGTAAACGTCACGCTGATTTCGCACGCAGCGCCCTCTGCTATGTCGCCGTCGCAGGTGCCACCTGCAGTGAACGGCCCCGAGGTTTTGACCGACTGAATCGAAACCGAATGCTTGCTTCGATTGGTAAGCTGCACAGTGCCCGCACTGCTGACGGTGCCAACAAGTTGGACCGGAAACGTCAGCGGTGTGCTGGGGGAGAAATCCAAAGCGCCGGTGTTCAGCATCGTGGTAACCGAATCGCCAAATTCCAGAAACAGTAGCAAGTCTGGTTTGCGATCCCCGTTGAGATCGCCCACCGCCGCTGGTACTTCGTCGTTTGCGGCGTATATGACCGCTGGTTGGAAGGTACCATCTCCATTGCCTAGAAACTCGGCGGCGCCATAAACCGTCGGGTCGGCGACCATGTCCAACTTACCGTCGCCGTTAAAGTCCGCGATTAAAACGGCATTGCTTCCTCCTAAGTAGGTTTGCCCTGCGTCAAAGCTACCGTCGCCGTTCCCCAGAAACACAGTCACGCCGTCGAATATGTACCCGCCGATGGCTACGTCAAGCTTGCCGTCACTGTTGAAATCGGCGGCTGAAATGGTCCCGGGCGGGTGCTCTAGAGGATAGGTAAGCGCCGGTTGAAGGGTACCGTTTCCGTTGCCTAGCAGGACGCCTAGATTGGCGCTCCCACCGAAAGATCCGATCACCGCCACATCAAGCAGGTGGTCGTTGTTAAAGTCGCCGGGAACAAGCCCCTGCGGCTCGACAAACGAATCATTGTCGATGGGTGGCTGAAAGGTGCCGTCGCCATTGCCGAGGAGAACGCTGACGTACGGATGATCCACTACCGCCAAATCCATTTTGCCATCGCCATTGAAATCTCCAACCGCGATGAAGGCACAGCCATCGGTAGTAGAGGAAGTCTTGGGCTGCTGAAAAGTGCCATCTCCGTTGCCCAGGTACACGATGACGCTGTTATTATCGGGCGCAACCACCAGATCGGGGATGCCGTCGTTATTGAAGTCCGCTACGGCGATTGAATAGTACACGCCAGGGTAGCTCGCGGGAGGTTGGAAAGTCCCGTCTCCGTTCCCGAGCATTATTAGAAGACTGTCGCCAGTGACCGCGACATCAAGCCTGCCGTCTCCGTTGAAGTCTCCGACGGCTAGGGAGAAGGCCCCGCCGGGGAGGGATCGGCTCGCTCTCGTCTCAAACTGCGCCCAGGCCGGCGCTCCAGCCCCTGCAAAACAAGCCAACGAAACCAAGATTGACAGAAAGCGACGAAAACGAACCGGGAAGCAGCAGATCATGGCGAACCTCAATAGAGTCTTTAGTCCAGCTCAGGCGGGGGAACTAACTGGTCCAAGAGTTTACCACGGCTTTCGGCCCGTCTAGCTCCCAATCTGGCGGCTACAGCCCCTAAATCTGATCGGATCTCATTCTTTTGTGGCGAGGCATACGGACGTGGAAATTATGCGCCAAGGAGTGGGAATACAGCCACAACTCTCGAGCAGGCGATTACCCAATCATGGCCCGCCGCTTACGTACTCCGTCGCCTAGCCTTTCGCCTTCCCCAACCCGCTCATCAGCCCAACCTTGGTTCCGTGCTCGCGAATCGCAGCGACAATTTCTAGCGCCAGCGCGAGGGCGCGGCGGCCGTCTTCGAGCGGGACTACTGGTGTGCTGCGTTCGCGCACGGCGTGCAGAAATGATTTCAACTCCGCATGCAGCGGCTCTTCGGAAGTGACCGGCGGCTTGGCCATTTTGATTTGCGGATTCACGGTGGGAGCGCCGTGCGCTGCGCCGTCTGCGCCGACGGTGAAGACGAGAACTTCCTGGCGTCCGTAGTCGACCGAGAGATATTGCTGGGGCTGGAAGAAGCGCAGCTTGCGCACGCGCTCGGTGGAGACGCGGCTGGCGGTGAAGTTGGCGACGCATCCGGATTCGAACTCGAGGCGCACGTTGGCGATGTCGGCTTTGCCGGAGAGAATTGGCAGGCCGACGGCGCGAACTTCTTTGACCGGAGAATTCGCGAAGGAGAGCACGATATCGAGATCGTGAATCATGAGGTCGAGGACGACATCGACATCGAGCGAGCGCGGCGTGAAGACGCTGAGGCGATGCACCTCAAAAAACATGGGCTGCGTGAGCAGCGGAACAGTGGCGCGGACGGCGGGATTGAAGCGCTCGAGATGGCCAACCTGCGCGATGCGCTTGTGCCGGGCAGCGAGTTGAAGCAGTTGATCGGCCTCGGCGAGAGTTGCGGCGAGGGGCTTTTCGATGAGGACATCAATGCCGGCTTGCATGAGCGCGCCGGCGACTTCGAGATGATGCACCGTGGGCGCGGCGACGGACGCGGCGCGGATTTCGCTGTGGGTGGTGAGCATCTGGTCGACAGAGCCGAAGGCGCGGCATCCGAACTCGCGGGCGACGGAGTCGGCGCGGTCGAGGCTGGGATCGACGACGCCGGCGAGGCGAACCGGCTCGCCCTGTTTTTCAAGCTCTTTGTAGACGCGGGCGTGGTTGCGTCCGAAGACGCCTACGCCTACTACTGCGACGGAGATCGGATTGGTGGATGGCAGGGGAACTCTTTGCGGGCTGGTTGCCTGCGGAACAGTGTAACGGATAGGGGCTGATTGGGCGAACGGGCGATTGAGTGATTTGGCGATTGAAAAACCTAAGGCGATAAGGGTTTCAATCGCCCGATCGCCCGACCACTCAATCACTCGATTTGTGCGGCTTTTTTCAAGAGGGCGATTTGGCCGGCGTGGTAGAGCTCGTGCTGGGCGACTCCGTGGAGCATGTGGTGAAAATTGTATTTTTTGCCGGGGACGCGATCGTGGAGGCGGGATTCGGGTAACGACGCTACGGTTTTCACCAGCTTGTTATGCGTGCGCGTTGCGTTGGCGATGGCTTTGCGCCATGCGGTTTCGGTGGGCTTGGGCGGGACGGGGAAATTGTCTACACCTGTGGGCTGGGTTTTTTCGCCAGCGAGGCGGCGGAGGGATGCGGCGTCCCAGGCTTCGATGTGGAGCAGCAGCTCCCAGATGCTGTGAACGTCGGGGAGTGGCTTGGCTGCGGCGGTGGCGGCGTTTACATCCTTGAGCAGTTCGAGAACGGCGGGGCCGTGCCAGGCATCGCCCTCGAATGCACGGCGCAGTTGCTCGGCTAGGAAGAGGGATGGGGAGGGTAGAATCTTCATATTGAGAATCATCCTAAGAAATTAAGAAATCTAGTCAGGTGAGCCCGCAGGGGCTAAAGCCTGGGTGTCTATTGGCTTTAGGCGGCACGACTGAAGTCGTGCCCTTCCCGAGTCTTGTTGTCAGTTCTCGGACACCTTTCGATTATCCAACATCCGCCACGATCGCGATTCCCGCTGCGTTGGCGGCGTCGATGATTTTATCTCCGTCGAGCAGGAGGCACTTTCCGGCGTCGAGCGCCAGGCAGGAGGCGCCTGCGGTTTGCATCACCTCGATGGTTTTCAATCCAATGACGGGGACGTCGAAGCGCATATCCTGATTGGGTTTTGCGATCTTGACCACGGTGAGGGCGCGGCTGAGGGTGGAGGCGTCGCCGTGAAGCGAGCCCATGATGTGGCCGGCGCGCTCGATGGTGGCGTCGGTGCCCTCCATGGCTTCGACCGCGACGCAGGCGGATTCGGCGATTACGACAGTCTGGCCGATGTCATGTTGAGCGAGGTGGCGGGCGACGGAGCGGCCGTAGGCGATATTTTTGCGCTCCTGCTCGGTGGGCGCGCGGCGTGTGAGTACGCCGGAGTTGCGCAGCAGAGGTTCGAGCAGCCAGGTGGATTTTTCGAGCGTGATGCCTTCGTCGGCCAGGACCTTGGCGACAGCGCCGAGCAGGCTGTCGGTATTGCGAGTGGTGAGCGTTAGCAGAAGCTTGGCCAAGCGCCAATCGGGACGGATCGAGGAGAAAATCTGCTTGTGTTTTACCTGCCCGGCCATTACGGCGCGGGTTACGCCTTCGCGCTTGAAGGTTTCGATCAGCTTGGAAAGTTGGCCGAGAGAGAGCCAGTGGACTGAGGCCGCGCCGTGGGATTCGATTTCGGGAGAGGCTTCCTCTTTGATTGCTACGACGACCACTTCAAATCCTGCCGCTCGCGCGGCGTCGCACACGAGAAGAGGGAATTTGCCGTTGCCGGCGATTAGGCCGATGCGCATAGTGCAGTTGCCAGTTGTCGGTTGCCAGTTGCCAGTAAGAGCTCTCGCTTCGCTTTGCGTTACTTGATCGACGTTATAAGCCCGTTCAGGATACGCCCAAGCTCCGCAGAGTAAGTAGATGCTCGACCTGTTCTTGTTGAACATACTGCGGCCGCCCCGCCAAAAGGATCTGCGTTTCAGTTTCGAGCAGGGAACCTCGCGCATGGCCAAGGAATTGTCTGAACTCTCCTGGCGTCAAGCGACCCTGCCCTTCGGCGATATTGCTTGGGATCGAAATTACCGCACGTCGAAGCTGGCTGGTCAGCCCATATAACTCATCTTTGGGAAATCCACGAGTCGCGGTATAGATTTCCTCCGCGAAGGCCATCGCCTTCTGCCACGCAATCACATCTCGATAGGAAAGGCCCATGGTGTTTCCTCACCTACTGGCAACTGACAAACAGCAACTGGCAACTGCTACTTGATTACTCCGCGTTCTGACGCCTCGATAAAGCGAATCAGCAAATCCACATCCTCGCCGCGATCTGATTCGGACTTCAATTTCTCCAGCGCCTGCGACGTGTTCAGCTTCGACGCGAGTAGCGTTTTGTAGGCGTGGTGAATCTTGCGGATGCGTTCGGGCGAAAAGCCGCGGCGTTCGAGGCCGACTTTGTTCATGCCGTAGGCGTGGGTGTTGCGTGCGGCGGAGGTCATGGAAAAAGGCAGAACGTCTTGCGTGATGGTGGTGCCGCCGCCGATGTAGGCGTGGGCTCCGATGCGCACGAACTGATGCACGGGACAGAGCGCGCCGACGACGGCCCATTCTTCGACAGTAACGTGTCCGCCAAGGGTAGCGCCGTTGATCAGCATGCAGTGGTCGCCGATTACGCTGTCGTGCCCGATGTGGGCGTAAGCCATGATCAGGGTGTGGCTGCCGACGCGGGTAACGCCGCCGCCTTTGACGGTGCCGCGGCTGATGGTGGCTGACTCGCGAATTTCGTTGTGGTCGCCGATTTCGAGGCGCGTGGGTTCGCCGCGATATGACGTATCCTGAGGCGCCATGCCGACGGCGCAAAATGGAAAGAAAGAATTGTTCGCGCCGATCTTCGAAGGGCCTTCTAGGGCCACATGCGAGACCAGGCGGCAATTCTCTCCGAGTTCGACTTCGGGGCCGATCACGCAATAGGGGCCGACGGTGCACGATGCCGGAACTTTGGCGCGCGGATCGATGATTGCGGTGGGGTGGACGTTCATGAAGTCATTGCGCTCGCACAGAAGCGCATGCGCGAGCGGCGATTTGAATCATTCTCCATCTGCGGCTGCGGCATCGGAGCTGCTGCCACGGCCGCGCGCTTTGTCGATCAACTGGCACGATACGGTGGCTTCGGCAACGCGCTTGCCCTCGACATAGGCGGTGCCGGTCATCTTTGCAGCGATCAGGCTCTCGCGGGCGCGCCATCCATTGACTTCGACCTCGATGCGAAGCTGGTCGCCGGGGCTCACCGGACGGCGGAACCGGGCGCGCTCGATTCCGGTGAAGACCATTACTTTGTCGGTGCGATCTTCCACTTCGGTCAGTAGAAGCGCGCCGCCGGCTTGTGCGATGGCTTCGATGATGAGGACGCCGGGCATGATCGGCAGCCCGGGAAAGTGTCCGTTGAAAAACGGTTCGTTGATGGTGACATTCTTAATGGCCACGATGCGCTCTTTGCGCTTGAGCTCGAGTACGCGGTCGATCAGAAGAAAAGGATAGCGGTGGGGCAAAATCTTAAGAATGTCGTGAATGTCGAGCGCTATCTTCGGGGCGGCCTCGGTGACGGGAGAAGTGCTTTCAATCATGATTCGGCTTGAGTTCGGCTTGGTTTAAACCGCATTCGTGCGTGTCGACAAATCGCATCAATCAGCCTGAAGATTATACTGTACCGCGCCGGGATTGCGGTCGGGGAAGAGTCAGGTAGTGGCACAGTTTGAATCTTGTTCTCACAAGGCGTCATCCCGAAGAGCCCGAGTTTTTACCAGCGGGCCGAGGGATCTTTCGTGGCAGGCTGCATCGTAGCGGAGATCCTTCGCTCCGCCTGAAGAACGGCTACGCTCAGGATGACGGCATCGACCCGCAGAGTTAGGAGCAGTCGCAAGAAGAGAGGAATTTGTGTCGAAGAAGAAAACTGAGAGGTCGGCGGCAGAAGCGGCAAAACCAGGGCCCGCCAGCCGCCTGCGTTATTTCGTGGAGCACGAGAGCGCGATGGTGGAAACGGTGCGCGAACTGGTTGAGATCGAATCTCCCAGCGATAACAAGGCCGCGGTCGACCGCATCTCGGCGCTGGTTGCGCGTAAGTTCGAAGCGCTCGGAGGGCGGACGCACTTGCATCGCAGCGAGGAATTTGGCGACAGCTTGCAGATCGAGTTCGATTCTCCGTTAGCGACGAAGCGGAAGCCGGTCCTGCTGCTTGGACATTACGATACGGTTTATCCGCTGGGCACGCTGGCGAAGATGCCGTGCAGGATTGAGAAGGGACGCATGCGCGGGCCGGGGGTTCTCGATATGAAGTCGGGGATTGCGCTGATGCTGTATGCGATCGAGGCATTACAGGAGTGGCACGGGGCCTTGCCGCGTCCGGTCAGGGTTTTTTTGGTGTCGGATGAAGAAGTCGGCAGCCGTTCGTCGCGCAAAATCACAGAGGCGTTGGCGAAAAAATCTGCCGGAGTACTGGTGCTGGAGCCTGCCGCCGGGCCACGCGGCGCGGTAAAAACTGCGCGCAAGGGCGTGGGCGAATATAGGTTGCGCGTGAAGGGCGTAGCGGCACATGCGGGACTGGATCCGGCCAAGGGGCATAGCGCGATTGTTGAACTAGCGCGGCAGATCGAGGTGATGGCTAAGCTAAATGATTTGCGCGCGGGCGTGACAGTGAATCCGGGAGTGATTGAGGGTGGAACTCGCACCAACGTGATCGCCGCCGAGGCGTCGGTGGCGATTGATGTGCGCATCAAGCGCGCGAAGCAAGCGGATGGGCTTGACCGAAAGCTGCGCTCGATGAAGCCGTTCGATAAATATTGCATGCTCGAGATGACGGGTGGAATCAACCGTCTGCCGATGGAGCGGACGGCGGGGGTGGCGGCGCTGTATGGCAAGGCTCAGGCGATTGCGCGGGGGGTGGGATGGAAGCTGGAAGAGGCTGCGGTAGGCGGCGGCTCGGATGGAAACTTTACTGCGGGAATGGGCATTCCCACGCTGGACGGCATGGGCGGGGTGGGCGATGGCGCGCACGCGGTGCATGAATATATTTTGATTTCGGAGCTTCCGCGGAGAGCGCAGTTGTTGGCGGAGATGATTGAGGCTGTGTGAAGCGCGGAAATTCAACTTGCTGGGATGAAGACCAGGAAGTAATCCATTTTGTCGGCTTTTACGAAGTCATATTCTTTCTCTAAACGATAGCCTGCCTCTTGTGCTTCATGGATGACCACGTCGCGGCCTACTCCGTGATCTTCGCCGTTGCCGTTGCGGTCGATGATTCCGACCTTTGCTCCGGGGCGAAGCGATGCTCTTAGGTTTCGCAGAAGAGTAACGGGCTGCGCGACCTCGTGATAGGTCTTCAGCAGCAGCACGGCATCGATTGCGTTGGCTGGCAGCAGCGGGTTGTCGGGCTTGCCGAGAATGGTCTTGATGTTATGCAGTTGTTCTTTTTGCGCGCGATTGCTGACGTAACGAATTGCATCGGGATTGATGTCGACGGCGTAAACGGCTCCGGCTTCGCCGACTCGGCGTGCGGCTCTCACCGTGAACCAGCCTGATCCTGCACCGATATCGGCCACAGTTTTCCCCGGTTGGATGGAAAGAATATCCATGACGCGATTGATCTGAAGGCGATTTTCGCGGCCGGGAGAGTCGAAGATGGAGAGGTCGCCGGTGTAGGGCTCGCTGGTCTTGCGGTGCGGAGAATCTTGAGCGGCAGCAAGGACGGTGAATAAAGCGAGAACGGCAAACAGGAATACGCGGCGTTTAGAAATCACAGATCGCTCCCGGTAAACTTTGCTAAGGATAGACCTTTCCAGTTTGGTTTGGTGAGCGTTCGCTACGAAGAATCGCTGACGAGCTGCACGATGCGATCTTTGACTCCACAGAGGGCAAAGCCTAGACTTTGTTGCAGAGCCCGCTGCGGGCGTTGCCGGGACCGCCGGGAGTCATTGGAGGAATTATGGGCGAAGGCCTGTTTCAGCCGTTGCATTTGATTTTGATTATCGGAATTATTCTTCTGATCTTCGGCACCAGCAAGTTTTCGTCACTGGGCAAGGGCATGGGTGAAGGCATTCGCAATTTCAAGGCGGCGATGAAAGATCCGGACGAGGAAAAGAAAAAGGAAGAAGAACAGAAGAAATCGTAATTGAAAGCCAGATTGTTTTCAGTGGGGCGATCGTTCTGGTCCCTCCGTTTTTTCCGCTACATCGCTCCGCACTTCCGCAGCATCGCGTAAACCAGCGCCACGGGCAGACCGACCACATTGCTGTAATCGCCTTCGATGCGAGTGATCCAGCGCGAGGCGATGCCTTGAATGGCGTAGGCTCCGGCTTTATCCATGGGCTCGCCGGTGGCGACGTAGTCGCGGATTTCGTTGTCGGAAATTTGGGACATGTGGACGCGGGTGGTTTCGGAGGAAACGGTTGCGGGTTGCTGATTCTCGTTCGATTCTGATGAAGCGGTTATTGGCCCTATGAGGCAGACTCCTGTGATTACTGTGTGCGTGCGTCCAGAAAGCAGGCGCAACATACGGGCGGCGTCTTGCTGGTCGCGTGGTTTGCCGAGGATCGCGTTATCGACTACGACGATAGTGTCGGCTCCGAGAACGAAGTCTCGCGGATGTTGGTTGGAAACTGTCTGGGCTTTTTCTTGCGCTAAGCGCTCGGCGCAGGTTTGAGGAGATTCGTGGGGGAGCGGGGCTTCGTTGATATCGGCGGGGTGAACCGTGAATGGGATTCTGGCGTTGCGCAGAAGATCCTGGCGGCGGGGCGAGGCGGAGGCTAGGACGAGCATCGCGATTATCTTACAGAAAAACTTCATTCTGACCTGGGACGGTCGACGACGATGAAAGCACGCGCTGAAACTGCGAACTGCGGCGCGCCTGTTAAAATCAAAGATTAGCCTTCAGCCTATGGACGCAGCATTTCTCCGCAACTTTGCCATCATCGCGCATATCGACCACGGTAAATCCACGCTGGCGGACCGCCTGCTCGAGTTAACCGGGTCGCTCACCATGCGCGAGATGCAGGCACAGGTGCTCGACACCATGGATCTGGAGCGCGAGCGAGGAATTACGATCAAGGCTCACGCGGTGCGCATGATGTACACCGCGCAGGATGGGCAGACTTACCAGCTTAATTTGATCGATACGCCGGGGCACGTGGATTTTTCCTACGAAGTTTCGCGCTCGCTGGCGTCGTGCGAAGGCGCGCTGCTCATTGTGGATGCGTCGCAGGGGGTGGAGGCGCAGACGCTGGCCAACTCTTATCTGGCGATCAATCACGGGCTGGAAATTATTCCCGTCATCAACAAGATTGATTTGCAGAGTGCCGATATCCCGCGCACCAAAGAGATGATTGAGAGCGCGGTTGGGCTGGATGCGACCGATGCGGTGCTGATCAGCGCGAAGACCGGGCAGGGCGTGCCCGACGTGCTGGAAGCGATTGTGAAGCGCGTGCCGCCGCCGAAGGGCAATCCTGATAACCGGCTACAGGCGCTGATCTTCGACTCGTGGTTCGATCCGTATCGCGGCGTGATCATTCTGACTCGAGTCTTCCAGGGAACGCTGCGCAAGGGGCAGCGGATTCGGCTATGGTCGAATGGGACGACCTTCGATGCGGATGCCCTGGGCGTGTTGACGCCTAAGCCGGTGGAGATTGGCGAGCTGAAGGCAGGCGAAGTCGGATTCTTGATTGCGAACATCAAGAACGTTGCCGATACGAAGATCGGCGACACCATTACCGATGATGCGAATCCCGCGATTGAGGCGCTGCCGGGCTTTGAAGAGATTAAGCCGATGGTGTTTGCAGGCCTTTACACCGTGGATGCTCACGAGCACACGCGACTGCGCGAGGCGCTGGAAAAATTGCGGCTGAACGATGCGTCGTTTTTCTTTGAGCCAGAAAGTTCGGTGGCGCTGGGATTCGGCTTTCGCTGCGGCTTTCTCGGGCTGCTGCACATGGAGATTATCCAGGAGCGGCTGGAACGCGAGTTCGCGCTGGAGTTGATCACGACGGCGCCGGGGGTGCGCTACAAGATTTACAAAACCGATGGCGTGATGGTTGAAGTGGATAATCCATCGCGCTGGCCGGACCCGAGCGAGATTGCGAAAATCGAAGAGCCTGTGATTCTGGCTACGATTCTTACGAACGAAGAATACGTTGGCGGTATTTTGAAGCTCGTCGAGGACAAGCGCGGCAAGCAGAAAACTTTCGAATATGTGAGCTCGTCGCGCGTGATGTTGCACTATGAGTTACCGCTGAATGAAATCGTGCTCGACTTTTACGACCGGCTCAAAACAGTTTCGCGCGGTTACGCTTCGCTGGATTATCACCTGGCGGATTATTGGGAGTCACCAATGGTGAAGCTCGATATATTGGTGGCGGGCGAGGCTGTGGATGCGCTCTCGATTATTGTGCATCGCGATTTCGCTTACGATCGCGGCAAGGCGCTGGTTTCGAAGATGCGGCAACTGATTCCGCGGCAGATGTTTGAGGTGGCGATCCAGGCGTCGATCGGGGCGAAAATTATTGCGCGCGAGACGGTTTCGGCGATCCGGAAGAACGTCATCGCCAAATGCTATGGCGGCGATATTTCTCGAAAACGCAAGCTGCTGGAAAAGCAAAAAGAGGGCAAGAAACGGATGAAGCGGATCGGGCGGGTGGATATTCCGCAGGAGGCTTTCCTGGCGGTTTTGAAGGTTGGCGAGGACGATTGAGAGCTGTTTTGTCAGGTTTTGTAAAACGATCGGCCTTTCTTCCACAATAAAGCTGCCGCTAAAAGCGGGCGAACGGGGGCTTCCCCGCTATCGGCGAAAGAGCTGCAGAACGAAAGGCTATGACCCTGAAATGTGCAAAACTCTAAAACGGGAAATGATCGAAGGCGCTTCGCCTTAGGATATGTTAATGGCAAGTGAATTGCCTAACTGGTTACTATTCAGAGTTTTAGAGTCCAAGAATTCCGAGAGCGCGACCACTTTCCGCTCACTATTCCCAAATGTATAGTTTCCGCCGTCCGCCATTCCACAAGCTTTTCCACAGGCCAAGCCTCGCGCGCAACTTGAATTGGCTAAGGTAGTTACCAGCCGAAACTACAGTAATTCCTGTAATTGTAAATTATTCTTCTGGGGCCAGGCCGCCTTCGACCATGGTCTCAAATCTGGTGCAGCTTTTCAGGAAAGCCAGGTTGACCCGGCCGATGGGACCGTTGCGCTGCTTGCCGATAATGATTTCGGCTTTGCCCTGAAGATCAGGATCGTCGTGGTTATAAACTTCTTCGCGGAAGATGAACATGACGAGGTCGGCGTCCTGCTCGATGGAGCCGGATTCGCGGAGGTCGGCGAGTTGTGGACGATGATCTCCGCTGCGGCTTTCGGGAGCGCGGCTTAACTGGGAGAGTGCGATCACCGGAACTTGAAGTTCTTTGGCCAGAGCTTTCAGGCCACGCGAAATGGCGGAGACTTCCTGGGTGCGATTTTCGTAGCGCTTGCTGCCGCCGGACATGAGCTGCAAATAATCGACGATGATCAGATCGAGCTTGCCTTGCGATTGTTTGAGGCGGCGGGCTTTGGCGCGCATTTCGCTGAGCGAGATGCCGGGCGTGTCGTCGATGAAGATGGGTGCGTGGGCCAGTTGCTCCATGGCGCGGACTACTTTGCGAGTATCATCCTGCCAGAGAGAACCGGTGCGCATTTTGTGGGCGTCGACTCGGGCCTGGGAACACAGCAAGCGCATGAGCAATGCTTCGCGCGACATTTCGAGAGAAAAAACTCCTACTACCTGCTGGTCTTCAATGGCGGCGTTTTCGGCGATGTTCATGACGAAGGCGGTCTTGCCCATGGAGGGGCGCGCCGCGATGATGATGAGGTCGGAGCGCTGCAGGCCGCTGGTCATCTCATCGAGATCGGTGTAGTGCGTGGCGAGGCCGGTGATGCGTTGGCCGCGTTGCAGCAGCGCATCGACCGAGCCGAAAGATTCGCGGACGATCTCTTGAATGCCGAGGAAGCCGCGGCCGATGCGCTTTTCCGAGAGCTGAAAGATGGCGGCTTCGCAGTCGTTGAGGACTTCTTCGGCGGCGTCGGATTGATCGGAGGCGCGGGCGATGGCGGTATTGGCGGCGTGAATCAATCCGCGCAGCAGAGCTTTGTCGCGAACGATCTTGACGTAGTGCTCGATGCTGGGGCGGTCGGGGACGCCGTGCAGCAGGCTGGAGACGTAGGCCACGTCGCCGATGGGCTGAAGATCTTTGTGACGATCGAGTTCCTCGATCAGCGTGATCATGTCGATGGGGCGGGAGGTTTCCGCGAGATCGACCATGCGGGAATAAATGCGGCGGTGCGAGTCGAGGGAAAAATCTTCGACGCGCAAATGCTCGGCAGCCTGGTTGTAGGCGAAATTATCGAGCAGGATCGCGCCGAGGATGGAGCGCTCGGCTTCTACATTCGCGGGAAGAGTGCTGATGCTGTAATCGGTTGTGGCCACGCTGAATCTATTTCCTCAAGTTGGAAACGCCACGAGCAAACTAATTCGCGGCGGGTTGTGAAAGCGAGGCGCATCGTTGGAAAACAAAGTCCAAATAAAAAATAAAGTGGCGACGAGCGATGGGCGGTGAGTTTGGGCAATCTGTCGCGTAAAAGTATCTTCGTAATTAAGAGAAATCTGTTCTAGGTGAACAAAAAGCGAACAAGAAGTCAAGTGGCGAGAATAGTTTCCTAATTTAGAAACCACGAAGGGCACCAGGTCACACTAAGGGGAGATCCCTCGCTCCGCCTGAAGAACGGCTGCGCTCGGGATGACGCAGTCGGTATGGACTTTTACCCCGAGCCGTTGGCAACGCGAAGCTGAAAGCAAAACAAATGCGGCGCAGGGCCAGCCACCCCGCGCCGCACTGTTTCGTAGAACCCTGAAGCTGCCTTCCCGCCGCTTAGGTGCGGCGAGACGACGGTACCAGTCCGACAGCGCTCGCGAACGAGCGCCACATTTACCGGTACTGGATGCGTTGGCAGCGATTCGGAGAATCGCTGTTTACGCAACCTCTGCGACGGCTGGCATCTCAACCCGTTCATAGAACGGGAAGTGGAGGAGGCCGCAATGCCCGGGCAACCGGTACGCACTCGCGCGCGTTTCCAATTTCCCCTGGCAATTCACCCTCGAGAATTGCCAGACTGCCACCAGCGTCACCGCAAATCATCGTTCGACAGCCGTTGAGAGTTCCAACGTTTTCGCTGAAACCACTGTGAGGCAAGATGTTGCAGACGGCAATACTAAAACCTTTCATGCTTGTGCAGAAGCTGTGGAGGATGAGAGTTGCCTGTGGAAGGCTGAGGAAAACGGCGGAGAAAATCAGGCGAGCGAAATGCAGGGCAAGAAAATGGGATAACTTTTACGGCGTAAAGGAATGCATTACAGAAATTGTATATTTGCCGCTCCGAACATTCATATGAATACATCCTATAGGATGTGGTATCCTATACAGAATTTATGTTCAGGATCGTCCTTGACACCTCGGTCGTCGTCGCGGGATTGAGGACACGGCTGGGAGCGGGAAACGCAGTGTTGCGCCCGGTAGCCGAGAGGCGGGTAAGGCTCCTGGCTACTCCGCCGCTATTTTTGGAGTATGAGGACGTGTTGAAGCGTGCCGAGCACCGTTTGGCTCACGGCCTCACACCCTTGCAGATTGACGAGTTCCTGGCGGAATTGGCGGCCTTGATCGAATCCGTCGAAGTTCATTTTCAATGGCGGCCGCAAACGCGCGACCCGAACGACGAGATGGTGCTGGAAGCTGCAATTAACGGCGAGGCCGACGCCATCGTTACATACAACGTGGCCGACTTCGCCAAAGCGGGTGAGCGGTTTGCGATTTCCATCATGCGCCCGGCAGAATTGCTGAAGAAGGTGAAACTATGAGCAAGGCAACTTATCCGTTAAAGCTTCCGGTCTCGATCAAGAAGGCGGCGGAGCGATTGGCGAAAGAAGATGGCGTCTCCTTGAATCAGTGGATCGCCTCCGCGGTGGCGCAGAAGGTGGGAGTAGTGGAAACCGCCGCCGATTTTTTCAGGCAGAGAGCGGGAAAGGCAACTGGAGCGGGGCTGATGAAGTTTCTGCGGACGGCGCCGAAGGCTGCGCCTGAGCCAGGAGATGAGATGCGGTGAAGCGGTGCAGATGCGCCGGAGCACATGGCGGCCGCATTCAGTTGTTTGAGCGGACCTTAGGCAGACTTTCGAACTCTAGCTCGCTTGGTGAGCCATATGCCGACCAGACCGGAGCCGGTTAGCAGAGCGGACATTGGTTCGGGCACGCTTGTGGTGGTAGCGGTGCCGGTGAGATTCACGGTGACGCCTTGAATCAATCCCGCGGAGCTCATGGTGAAATCTCCAACGCCTTGGGCGTTGATCCGCAGCGCGAATTCTTCGGGACCAAGACTACAACCAACGCCACCTGAACAGTCGACTAGCTCGTAGCCGATGATCAACCCAGAGATAGTAAGCGGGACATTCATGTTGAGTTGCCCATTCCACACAGCAGAGCCGCTAAAGACAAGGCTGGTATTGAAGTATTGGGCCATCAAGCTTCCAAGGGAACCTTGGGCCAAGCCGAGGCAGTAGGTGCAAAAAGTGGAGGTACTTCCAATCGCGAAGCTGAAATTACACAGGCTGCCCATGCTGCAAATTCCAATGAAACTGGGGCCCCCAGGGGTGGCTTGAATCAGGCTTAGCCCGGGGCCTTGTATGTTGAAGTCTCCGTTAAATTCGGCATAGCCTTCGTAGGCAGTACCGGTGATGGCGATTGAGTTTGCTGAGGCAAAGCTGGACAAAGCGCAGATCACGGCGGAAAGGAGCAGGGTTGAGCAGATTGCTTTCATGGGGAGAGCCTCACCTCGAAAGGGCGCAATCATGGCAGCAAACAGGTACGAGGACTATAGGGAGTTTACTGTAGGGACTGACGTAAGGATGGAGGCGAGGCGTTCGCGGGTGGCTCCGATCATTTCAGCCAGTGAATTTTGACTGGCAGGGATCCTTCGACTGCGCAGAACGATTCGCTTTCGCAAATCGTCCTGCTCCACTCAGGATGACATGATGGTGAGTTAGTCTCTGACCCCATCCATGAACGCGCGCAGCTTGCGCGAGCGCGAGGGGTGGCGCAGTTTGCGCAGGGCTTTCGCTTCGATTTGGCGGATGCGTTCGCGGGTTACGGCGAAGGACTGGCCGACTTCTTCGAGGGTGTGCTCGCTGCCGTCTTCGAGGCCGAAGCGCATTTTGATGACTTTTTCTTCGCGCGGGGTCAGCGTGCGCAGGACTTGTCCGGTCTGGTCCTTGAGGTTCACGTTGATCACGGCCTCGGCGGGCGAGACTACGGCGCGGTCTTCGATGAAGTCGCCGAGATGCGAATCTTCTTCTTCGCCGATTGGAGTTTCGAGCGAGATGGGCTCCTGTGCGATCTTTAGAACCTTGCGAACTTTCGCGACGGGAATGTCCATTCTCTTAGCGATTTCTTCGCTGGTCGGTTCGCGGCCGAGTTCCTGAACAAGCTGGCGCGAGGTGCGGATCAGCTTGTTGATGGTTTCGATCATGTGCACCGGGATGCGGATGGTACGGGCCTGATCGGCGATGGCGCGAGTGATGGCCTGGCGAATCCACCAGGTGGCGTAGGTGGAGAATTTGTAGCCGCGGCGATACTCGAATTTGTCGACGGCCTTCATCAGGCCGATGTTGCCCTCCTGAATCAGGTCGAGGAATTGGAGGCCGCGGTTGGTGTATTTTTTCGCGATGGAAACAACGAGGCGCAGGTTGGCTTCAATCAGCTCGCGCTTGGCCTGCTCGGCATCCATGTCTCCCTGGATGATTTCGCGCTGGGTGCGCTTGATCTCCTGAAAGAGGAGTCCGGCTTCCTGTTCGAGCTTTTCGATCTCGGCGCGAACGGAGCGTGCCTGGCGGCGATATTCTTTTTTCTGCTCTTCGCTGCGGGTGGCATCGGCTTTGCGCTCGAGGTTCCCGGCCTGGCGGTCGAGCGAGCGCATGCTGTCGACAGTTTTGTTGACGCGGTCGATGAGGCGCTTGCGCTCGGCATTGGTGAATCCGAGTTTGCGCACGGCGCGGGAGACGCGCACGATGGCCCGGGCAAGATTGCGGCGGGCGCGGCGATGGTCCTTGGGGCGCTTCTTCAGGGAGACTGCGCCGTATTTTTCCTGGAGGACTCCGGCCTTTTTGTAGAGCTTGGCCATGTCATCGATTTTGCCGGTGAATTCGTTGAGGCGGTTCTGCAGAATCTCGTCGGTGATTTCTTCTTCGTCGAAGGTGACGACTTCTTTGATCGATCGGACGCCCTTTTTGAGATCTTCGCCCATGGCGAGAAGATCGTGGATGACGATGGGCGAGCGGGAGAGCGCCTTGAGCACGCGGATCTGGCCGCGCTCAATGCGCTTGGCGATTTCGACTTCGCCTTCGCGGGTAAGCAGAGGGACGGTGCCCATCTCGCGCAGGTACATGCGGACGGGGTCGTTGGTCTTTTCGAGGGCGCCGGGAGTGAGGTCAAGCTCGACATCCTCGCCTTCTTCGGCGTCGTCGAACTTTTTATCGAGCGCGGACGAGGGCAGTTTGGGGCCTTCGAGCACATCGATGCCCTGGGTGCCGATGGTGGTGAGCAGGTCATCGAGGTCGTCGGGACTGACTACGTCCTGAGGGATGAGCTCGTTCACCTGGTCGTAGGTGAGATAGCCTTTTTCCTTACCGGCATCAACCAGCTTTTTTATGTCGTCGTACTTGTCTTCAAGAGCCAAGAGAAGTGTTCCTCAAATTCGTTAATTCGCCCGCGCGGAGCGTGTGGTACAACTTGAAAAGGTGGGAATCTGGGGTGGCGCGGAGTTGTGCACCTAGCACAAACTTATGGAGTTTAGCATAGTAAATGCCGCTCCGTCTATCATTTGCCACTCGTAATTCCCTGCCAGCCGCCGCTATCTGTAAGTCCGCTAAATAGTTAGATGGCATAAGAGGGCGTTTTGGTTCAGGCGTTTTCAACTTCACCCAGTCTTCTTTAAGCCGTCTTCGGCGAGGCTGGGGTCGCGCAGGGCGCGGCTCAGGCGCTCCATCTCGAGGAGCAGCTCTTTCATGCGTACTTTATCGTCGCTGAGGCCGGGACGCTTCAATTCCTGCTGAGTTTGATCGAGGCGGCGGCGCAGGTGGATGCGGCGCAGGGCGCGGACCGCGCCTTCAAGGCGCTCGGCGCTGAGTTCTTCCTCTTCATTCAGCAGAATCGTGGCGAGCATGCGGCGCTCCGAGTCGGTGCATGGCACTTGCATTACATCGGCAACTTCGGCGCCGGCGTTGAGCAGGGCGTCGACCAGGCTTTCGGTGGCCAGGCCGCGATGAAGGGCTTCGCTTTGAAAGGCGTAGTGGGCCTGGCGGGCGGGATCGAATTCTTCGTCTTTGACAAAGTCGCGGGCTCCGTCATGGGCTGAAGGGTGGTCGTCGCCGGGCTGCATTTGGCGCGCGGACGCCAGGGCGCGAACGAGCAGGCGCTCGGCGTCGGTGACCTGAGTTTGGGCTGGCGCTTTCACCGTCGAGGCTGAGCGCTGGACTGCAACGTGGCGCAACTCCTGGCGCAAGACGGTGGAGTCGATGCCGAGTTTCTGAGCGATCTCCTGGCTGATCTCGTCGCGGGCGATTGGGTTCGGGACGCGCTGGATGTGCGGGAGCAGGAAGTTCACGGCCTTTACTTTGCCCTCGGGGCTGCGCACTGGGAACTGCGAGCGGGCGCGGTCGATGAGGTAGTCGAAGTATTTTTGCGAGGCGCGCAGAGCGGCTCCGTAGGCGTCTTTGCCTTTGCGGCGGATGAAGAGATCGGGATCGAAGCCTTGTTCGAGAGTTAGCACGCGAACGTTGAAGTCTTCTTCGGTAAGCAGGCCGAGGGTGCGCTCGGCGGCTTTGGCGCCGGCAGTGTCGGGATCGAAGTTGACAAGGGCGTTCTTGCTGAAGCGCGCGAGCAGCTTGGCTTGCATCTCGGTAAAAGCGGTGCCTGAGCTGGCGATTACGTTGTGAAATCCGGCGGCGTAGACGGAGATGCAATCCATTTGGCCTTCGACGAGGATTGCGTAATCGAGCTTGCGGACGGCTTCTTTGGCGTGGTCGAGGTTGAAGAGAACTTTTCCTTTAGAGTAGATGCCGGTCTCGGGCGAGTTCAGATATTTAGGGCCGGATTTTTCGTCGGTGGCGAGTGTGCGTCCGGTGAAGGCGATGATTTTGCCGGCGTCGTTGGTGATGGGGAACATGACGCGATTGCGGAATTTGGAGTACATCGCGGCTTTCGAGCCGTGAGCTTCGAGGTCCGAGCTACCCCCGCTCTCGTCATTCTGTGCGGAGCGCAATCCTTCAGTATTTTGAGCAGCCACCTTTTCCACCAGCTGGCTTTGATTGCTGGGAGCTCGGGGCTCGGAGCTGGCGGCTTCTTTCCAGGAAAATAATCCACTCTCGCGGAGGACTTCTTCGCTGAACTCGTTGGCAAGGCGGTCGCGGAGGAGGAAGCCGGAGTCGGGGGCGTAGCCGATGCGGAAGCGGGCGATGGTTTCGGAGTCGAGGCCGCGGCCCTGCAGGTATTCGCGGGCGCGGGCGCCTTCGGGGCGCTTCAGGCAGTCCTGAAAAAATGCGGCGGCGCGCTCCTGCGCGTCGTATAACTGGGCGCGCAGCTTGGCTTCGCGGGCCTCGCCGGGACTTGAATACGTGGCCTTGGGCAGCGGGATATTCAGCTTCTGCGCCACCAGGCGTACTGCCTCAGGGAAGGTGATGTTTTCAACTTTCTGGACGAAGCTGAAGACGTCGCCGGAGATGCCGCAGCCGAAGCAGTGATAGAACTGGCGCGTGGCATGAACCGAAAATGACGGCGTCTTCTCGCCGTGAAACGGGCACAGGCCGGAATAGTTTTGCGCTCCGGCCTTTTTCAGCTTGATGTAGTCGCCGATGATGCGGACGATGTCGGCCTGCTGCTTGACGGTTTCTTTGAAGTCTTCGGTGGGCATGGATGGGGCTGACAGTGATCCCTTGTCGATTGTGAGCCAGAGAAGTAGTGATGGGAATATAACACCTGCATTCAGCTGCGGAAAAACTGTGGAAAGCCCACGAATCCGGTTAACCCCAGCGGAAAACAAGTCGGTACTCGTAAGTGGTCGCCCTGAGGGCAGCCTGCGGCATTCGCGTCATTTCCCTGGCCACGGTGCATCTGGGTCGAAGCTACGCCGAATTGCGAATACAATCTCACGCATGCGTGTTCCGGAAAGAACGCGCCGCTCCAGGCTGAGGAGCGCCCGTTTGGAGAGCACCTGCATATAGTGTCCCTTTACGAAGGATGGACCGGGCAAGCCTGTTTCGCCAGCAGCAATCTCGATCACCGTCGCGCCTGCCGGTCCTTTGCTGCTGAAGGGAACGATGAGGACGGAGTCCCTGCGGTCGCTGAGATTTCTTTGATCGAGAGAAACGATCAGTACCCAGTGGCGAATCGGCGGGTTACCTAAATTCGCGGTCCAGATTTCCCCGCGGCGCGGCAGTGGACTACTCGTCAAAGTTGATCCCCGTGGCGCTCTGAGAGAGCGCCGCTTCCAGTTTTTGTTCCTCCGCAGCCTCCTCCTCGGTCATGTTTTCGAAATACGCAGTCGTGTCGTCGGCTAGGCGTTCGCGATTCTCATACACAAGTAACCGTTCAATCGCGAGATCAATGGCATCCGCCAAGGTCCGAGCGGGGCCGTCATGTATCAGTCGCTCCAGGTAGGCCGAGGTTGAGGAAGAAACTGTGGTCGAGATCTTCTGCCTAGTTACTCTCGCCGAAGTCGCCATACATCTATCCTCCAACCCATCTGACACATTATCCCCTAAATATCGGGATAATGACAGACTTATACCTTTTGCATTTTCAATGAATTACGCATACTCGGGTCAGTTACACCCTTAACTCCACCACCGTGGCACCGCCGCCGCCTTCGTTTTGCGGGGGTTCGGCTACGGATTCGACGTGGGGATGCTGTTGGAGGGCCTGGCGCAGGGCTTTGCGGAGGATGCCCATGCCGCTGCCGTGGACGACGCGGACGCGGGGGAGTCCGGCGAGGAAAGCGCGGTCGACGAATTTTTCGACTTCGCGCGTGGCGTCGTCGACGGTGTAGCCGATGACGTTGATCTCCGAGGGCGCGGATTGAGATTCGTTTTCGAGCGAGACGGAGATTCCGCGCGAGCGGGCCGCCTGCACCGGAGAATTTGCAGTGCGAGTTGACGCGGCGTTCAAGACTTCGGCGATATCTTCGCGCGCGATCTTCATCTTCATTGCGCCCATTTCGACTTCGAAGTGGTCGTCATCGAGCTGGCGGGAGATGCGGGCGGAGCGTCCGGTGGATTTGAGTTTGACGGTGTCGCCCGGGGCGACCTGCTTGACGAGCTGCGGCTGGGCGTGAGGATCGTTGAGGTCGGCTCCGCTGGCGTGGGCCACGATGGTGGAATCGAATTGCTCGCGAAATTCGCGGCGCAGTTTGGCGATGTTTCTCTCGGCGGCTTTCGAAACTTTCTGCGCGGCGGCTTTGTCCTGAACCGCGGCGACGGCTTCGCGCGCGTGATATTCGAAGTCGCGGAGGAGGGTTTCGAGTTTTTTCTCCATCTCGCGAGTCTTGGCTTGCTGCTCTCGTTTGCCTTCGGCGGCGAGGCGCGCGGTTTCGAGCTCGAGTTGGCGCTCGCGAGACTGCAGGCGCTGGCGTTCGGATTCGACGGAGCGCAGGTCGGCGTGAAGCTTGTCGAGAAATTCGCCGACGTCGCGGGCCTGCGTGCCGAGGCGAGCGCGGGCGGCTGCGATGATTTCCGGATTTAATCCGAGGCGCTGCGCAATGTTGATGCCGGCGGAAGCGCCGGGCACTCCCATCTTTAGTTCGTATGTGGGTTGCAGCGTGGTTTCGTTGAAGCCGACCGACGCATTGATTACACCGGGGGTGTTCGCGCCGTAAATTTTCAGCGAGGTGTGATGGGTGGAGATTACGCTCATGCAGCCGATGCGGGCGAAGTGTCCGGCGATGGCGACGGCGAGGGCGGCGCCTTCTTCGGGGTCGGTGGCGGAGCCGAGTTCGTCGAGCAGGACGAGCGATTGCGGAGTGGCGGTGCGCGAGATGAAATCGATGTTGGTGACGTGGGCGGAGAAGGTGGAAAGATTCTGCTCGATGGATTGATAGTCGCCGATGTCGGCGAGGACGGCGTCGAAGACTGGGAGTTCGGCGCGGTCGGCGGGAACGGGGATGCCGGATTGGGCCATGAGGGCGAGCAGGCCGACGGTTTTAAGGGTGACGGTTTTGCCGCCGGTGTTGGGGCCGGTGATTACTAGCTGGCGGGAGGGGCCTTCGAGTTCGAGGGTGATGGGGATGATGGTGGCTTTTTTTGCTTTTAGGTTGCGTTCGAGGAGTGGGTGGCGGGCGTTGTGGAGCAGCAGGCGAGCTGCGCTCGCCATGGGGCTCGCGGATTCGTTTGCGGCGGACGGGCGAATGCGCCCGTCGCTACGTGGGTCTGGGCTCAACTGGACGGCGACGCAGTTGTAGTCTTCGGCGAAGCGGGACTTGGCGAATTGGAGTTCGAGTTCGGCGAGGACTTCGGCGGAGGAGCGGATTTCATCGGCATGTTCTCCAATGTGGCGCGTCATCTCGAGGAGGATGCGGTGGATTTCAGCCTGTTCTTCGTCGAGCAGGCGGACTAGTTCGTTGTTCTGCTCGATGGTTTCGAGGGGTTCGACGAAGACGGTTTGGCCGCTGGAGCTTGCTCCGTGGACCACGCCTTGCACGCGGCGCTTCTGCTCGATTTTTACGGGGATGACGAAGCGCTCACCACGAATGGTGATGAGTTCTTCCTGTACTGCGCCGCCTTCGGCGAGGCGGCGTAAGTATCCGCGCAAGGATTCCTGAATGCCGCGACGCTGGCGCTCGATCTCGCGACGAATGCGAGAGAGCTCGGGTGAGGCGTTGTCTTGGAGAGTGCCGTCGGGCTCGATCTTGTTGCGAAAGTGACGGAGGAATTCGGCGAAGTCGGGAAGCGTGGCGGAGAGCGCGCCGACGCGACGCCATTCCGAGCGCATGGCTGCGGGGGGATGAAGCGCGATCTCGCGCCACTCGGCGGCGCGATCGACGAGGAGCAGGACGTCGCGAATCTCGGTAGTTTCGAGGATGGCTCCGGCGATGCGAGCGCGAGCGATGAGTTGTGAGATTTCAAGCAGGCCGGAAAAATCGAAGCGGCCGCCGGAGCGGCGGAAGTCGCGAATCTCGGAAGTGAGGTCTTGTTGTTCGGCGATCCAAGCGGAATCGGTGGAGGGCGCGAGCAGCGAGATGCGGACGTGGCCCAGCGGCGAGGAGGCGTATCCGCGAAGAAGTTCGCGGAGGGCTTCGAACTCGAGGACGTGGGCGGAGCTGTGGAGGAGCGGCCGGGACATTCGGAAATTATGTTACAGGAAGCGGGAGAGCAGCAGATTCCTCACGGCGCAAAGGGCGCGCCGTTCGGAAGGACAAGTTTAGTTGGAGCCTAGGTGTTGGCGGCGGCGAGGGCGTGGGCTTCGGCCGGCTTGCCGGTGGGAAGGCGCAGGACGAAGAGGGCTCCGCCTTCGGGTTTGTTCTGGCAGGTGATCTGGCCGCGGTGATCCTGGACGACACCGTAGACGGCGCTCAAGCCAAGGCCGGTACCTTTACCGATGGGCTTGGTGGTGTAGAAGGGATCGAAGACCCGGTGCGGCTCTTTGATGCCCGGGCCATTGTCGGAGAAGCTGAGGACGACTTCTTCCGCGTGGTGCTGGGCGCTGACGGAGAGCAGGCCTCCGCCGGATTCTTCGAGGGCGTCGAGAGCATTTTCTACGATTTGAACGAACGCCTGGAAGAGCTGATGGCCGTCGCCCCAGACTTGTGGGAGGCTGGCGTCGATGGCAGTATCGATGCGAATTTTCCGGTCGTGGCGCTGGAGTTCACGCATTTGCACACTGCGCTGCAAGAGGGTGGAGAGATCGACCATGGTTTTTTCGCCGGAGCGTTGCTGGGCGAAACTCAGCAAACTGGCGATAAGGTCGCGAGTGCGCTGGGCTTGAGTTACGATTTTTCGGACCAGCGTGTCCTGGTTGCTGTTGAGGCGCTGCTCGGACCAAAGCTTCTCGGAGAAGTTCATGATGACGGTGAGCGGCTGGTCGATCTCGTGGGCGGCGCCGGCGACGAGTTGACCCAGGGATGCGAGCTTTTCGCGCTGCACAAGATGGGTTTGCAGGCGCTGCTCGTTCTCAAAGGTGCGGCGCGACTGTCCCAGCAGATGGATGAGGGTTTGGTCTTGAAGATATTGGCGCACGAAGACGAAGGCGCCGAGGATGAGCATGGCAATGAGAACCGTAAACAGGCGGAAGGCGCGGGCCAGAACGGGCGAAGGATCCCAGAGCAGAGTCCAGAGACCGAATGCGGGCAGAGAGAGGATGGCGAACATGGCAAGACGCAGGGCCATTGCGCCCCACTTATCTTCGCCGGTGTAGATGACGGCTTGAGGCTTCCACTGGGGCGCAGTAAGGGCGGTTGCGGCCATCCAGGCGACGGTGGCGATCAAAGGAATATCGTAGAAGCTGCCGGTGTAATACTTTCCCCGATCGAGGGCGAAGGACAAGCCTTGCGAATCGATTGCGTAAACCGCGCTGGCAAGCAATAAGTTCAAGTAGACCATCTTCCAGCCCGCGGGAGCGCCACGAGTGGTGATGGCGAGAACCAGCACCAGGACTCCGGTTTCTACCAGATAGAGCGAGGAGAAATTCCGGTTGTAGATGGCAGCATTGGGAACGACGTATTGCGCGGGAAAGACGAGGAATGAATAGAGAAACGCCCACCAGCCGAGGAGGATGAGGAATTCGATGGTGCCGCCGCGAAATCTGCGCTCTGCGGTTTCTTCGGCCCGGTGAGGACGCAAGCCGACCGCGCCGATCATGGGGATGAGATGGAGAAACAGGGCGACATCCATGAACCACCAGCGGGGGACCAGGGTTCGGCGAAGAACTTCGAAATAATTCCAGGCGGCAAGGTCCAGGGCCCAAATGAGGCATCCGGCGCCCATCAAGAGCCAAAAGCGCCGGCTGACACTGCGTTCCGACCGGGCATTGCGCAGCATGGCTACGCCGGCTGCGAGGATGAGAAGAAAATAGGTGACATCGGAGACGGCGGTGAGCAGCAGACCCTGTGGCAGAGCCAGAGACACTGCGGCGAAGGCGAGGGTAATCCCGCCCGCAAGCGCAAACCAGCGAAATCGCCGGAACAGACTCATCCGGTTCTATTTTATGGAGGAAATCGAGGGTTCCTAGATTGCTTTCGGGGTACCTGTGGTTACTTTCGTCACTGCGGGAAAAGGCGATTGACCACGAAGGGCACTAAGGTTCACTAAGGAATACTCTCGTGACCCAGTTTGGGAAGGGTCAGTCCTGCTAGAATTTGGGGCTGAGAGGCGGTTTATTCTTCCCAGGTGTTCGCCATGGCCTTTCCTATAACCCGACTTCGCCGCTTGCGCCGCACGGAACGGCTTCGCGATATGGTGCGTGAAACCCGGTTGAGTCCTGACGCTTTTGTTTATCCGCTGTTCGTCTGCCCGGGGGAAGGCGTGCGGAAGGAAGTGGGGTCGATGCCCGGGGTGTTTAACCTGTCGGTGGATGAGGCGGTGAAAGAGGCGCGCGAAGTGCATTCGCTGGGCGTACCCTCGGTGATCTTGTTCGGATTGCCCGAAACGAAGGATGACGTGGCCACGGGTGCGTGGGCGAATGACGGCATTGTGCAGCAGGCGGCACGCGCGATCAAGAGCGAAGTGCCCAATTTGGTTTTGATGGGCGATGTCTGCTTGTGCGAATACATGGCGCATGGGCATTGCGGGATTGTGAAGTCTTCGGCGATGCCCACGGCGAAATCTTTGGGAGCTGCGGCGCGGGACGCTGTGCAGGATCCGCCCCGGGGCGGGGTTACGGTGAAAGGGCGCGGGGGAAAAGAAAAAGTGATCGACGAACTGGCGTCGATGGTGGCGGAGGCGGTCGAGACAAATTTTGAAATCGATAACGACGCGAGCCTGGAGTTGCTGGCGCGGACGGCAGTTTCGCAGGCGCGAGCGGGCATCGACATCATCGCGCCCTCGGACATGATGGATGGGCGGGTGGGGGCGATCCGGCGAGCGCTCGACGAAGCTGGCTTCATCAATACGCCAATTCTTTCGTATGCGGCGAAGTTTGCCTCGGGATTTTATGGGCCGTTCCGCGAGGCGGCGGATTCGGCGCCGCAATTCGGCGACCGGCGCTCGTATCAGATGGATGGCGCGAACCTGCGCGAGGCCATGCGCGAGATTGAACTCGACATTGAGGAAGGCGCGGACATGATTATGGTGAAGCCCGCAATGCCTTATCTTGATGTGATCGCAGCGGCGCGCGAGAGGTTTGATTTGCCGCTGGCGGCGTATCAAGTCTCGGGCGAGTACGCCATGATCGAAGCTGCGGCGCGCAATGGGTGGATCGAGCGCGAACGCGTGATGATGGAAGCCTTGTTGAGTATTCGGCGGGCTGGCGCCAGCATCATTCTTACTTATTACGCGAAGGACGCGGCCCGACTGCTGGCGTAGAATCGGCCCGTTTTGGCTGTTCTCTCCTTACAACACAATCATCCGCCGGCAGGCCGCCGAAAAAGTCGGCCTTTGCCCGCAGCGCCTAAAGGCGCGATTGGGAACTTGGCACTTGCGGTATGCCTGAGGGCATACCCTGATACGAATCTCGAATTTTTTCGTAGCTTGCCAGCGAATCGTCCTGCAATTTTCGATTGCGCTTCAGGTTCAGAACGGAACTCTACGGTTAATCCCTTAAGGCATTTCAGCGTCAATTATTGCCCGCTCGTGCGCTGCGCTTTCTGCAACTAACTTACATAGGTGCGAACTTTTCACTATGAAGGAGTTAAGGAGACATTATGCAACTGAATAAATTACTGAGGTCAGTTTTGAAAACCGCGGTTTATGTTTTGGATCAAACCGAGGACGTTGCAGACGATATGCGCAGCCGGCTGGCGGATACAGTGGATCGCGCGAGCGACCGGGTATCGGACCTGCGGGACCGGGCACAGGATATGTACTCGGGCGAAGATCATACCTTGCGCAACGTGCTTACGTTTGCCGCCGGCGTTGGGGTAGGAATTGGAGCCGCGATATTGTTCGCTCCGGCGAGCGGCCAGGAAATTCGCAGCCAAATCGGCGACAAAGTTCAGGACATCAGTGGACGGGTTCGCGACCGCTTTTCGTCGGAGACTCGTCGAGCGGGAACCGGGACGGAAGGCGTCTAAGCCTGTCCTTGTCGCTTATCACGATCCGAATCTAATTTCGGGCGAACTGTAAAGGGTTCGTGCCGGAACCGGTTGGGTTGTGTCCGATCGATCTTAAACAATCGCAGCCGTTGAAGAAATCCGCGAGGAGGATGAGATGAAAGTGAATGCAGGAAATATTATCCGCACGGCATTATGCGCGTCACTGCTGGGAGGCTGGGCCTTCGCTAGCGCGCAGGACACGCAATCGAACGCTCCGGCGCCAGATAACACCAAGATCAACCAGCGCGACCGGAGTGCCGACTCGCCTACGGCCGACCAGCAGAAGATGAATCCGTCGGATCGAGAGACCACCAAGCAGATTCGACAGGCGATTGAGAAAGATAAGTCGATTTCTGCTTACGGACACAACATCAAGATCGTCACGGAGAACGGTATGGTCACGTTGAAGGGACCGGTACGCTCGGAAGAAGATAAGAGAGCGATCGAGGCAAAAGCCGCCGAGGTTGCAGGTCCGGATAAAGTGGCCGATCAACTGGAAATTGCACCGAAGAAATAATTAAGAAGTTAAGAGTTAGCTCAACAATATTCAGCCCAAGGAGGCTTTTATATGGCGGGAAAAAATACGGCGGTGTTTGGCATCTATCCGAATTACGCGAGCGTGGAAAACGGCGTGGAAGCGTTAAAAGCGGCAGGATTTCGCAACACGGACATTTCGGTGCTGTTCCCTGAAAACGTGGGCACCAAGGATTTCGCTCACGAAAAAGGAACCAAGGCGCCCGAGGGCGCAGCGACGGGCGCAGGAACAGGCGCGGTGATTGGCGGCGGCCTGGGCTGGTTGGCCGGCATTGGCGCACTGGCGATTCCGGGACTTGGGCCGTTCATTGCTGCGGGGCCGATTATGGCGGCGCTGGCGGGCGTGGGGGTTGGCGGCGCGATTGGCGGCATCACCGGAGCTCTGATCGGCATGGGTATCCCGGAGTACGAGGCCAAGCGCTATGAAGGACGCGTAAAAAATGGCGGCATTCTGCTTTCGGTTCACTCCGATAACCGGGAGTGGACCAAGCGGGGCAAGGAAATTCTGGAGCATACCGGCGCAGAGGATATTTCTTCGACGGGTGAAGCCAGCGCGGACTTCTCCAAGACAGATAAGCCGATGCAGCGCGCGAGCTAGTTTGCAAACTAGCTGAGGGAAAAAGAAGCGGGGAATCGTGGGTAGAAAGCCCGGGATTCCCCGCTTTCATTTATGGAGTTCCAGAAGGCGCAATTGATGACGTGGCACTTACGGTATGCCTGAAGGCATACCCTGATACGAATCTCGAGTTTTTCCGAGAGCCGACAGGATTTGTTGAGCGGCGGTCTGGCCGGAGCGGACGCAATCGGGGATGCCGATGCCGCGGTAGCCGTTGCCGGCGAGCGCTAGTCCGGGTGATTGCTGGAGAAGGCGATCGATGCGTTCGAGGCGGTCGAGATGGCCGACTGAGTACTGCGCCATCGCGGACTTCCATTTATAGACGCGAGCGAACAGAGGCGTGGCGCGGAGGCCGATGATCTGCTGCAATTCGGTTCGAACGATGGCGATGATGGCGTCGTCGGAGAGATCCCAGATATTTTCGGCGTTCGAGCCGCCAAAGAAGCAACGCAGCAGAGCGCGATCTTCGGGTGCGCGGTGGGGAAATTTATTGTGCACAAAAGTAGCGGCGAGCAGGCGCTTGCCTTCGCTACGCGGCACCAGGAAGCCGAAGCCGGGAGGGAGCGATTGGCGAACGTCGCGTCCGTAGCCGAGGCCGACGGTGATGGAGGAGCTGTATGGGATGGCGGCGAGTTCGGCGGAAAGATGGGGGCTGGCGTTTGAAATTAATTTCGCTGCGGCGTGCGTAGGCTGGGCGAGGACGACGGCGTCAAAGATTTCTTGTTTGGTTCCCGCCACGACAGTCCATCTTCCGGATTCACGTTGGATCGACTGCACGGTGGAGTTGGGGCGCAGCGAATTTTGGTCGAGGCGCAGGGGAATGGTTTCAGGAAGTTGCTGCATGCCGTTTTTTAGCGATGTGAAAAGTGAGGGAGCGGGCTTATTTGCCGAGCGCGGCATTTTCTTGCGAGCGGCGAGCATGGCGCGGCCGAGACTGCCGTGAGTACGCTCCATTTCGGCGAAGCGCGGAAGCACGGCGCGCACGCTAAGACTGGCGGCTTCGCCGCCGTAGATTCCTGAGAGGAGCGGATCGGCGAGGCGATCGACCATCTCCATGCCGTAATGGCGCTCGACCAACGACGCAACGCTTTCGTCGGACTGGGCAGCGTGCGGGGGTTGAAGAAGTTCCTGCGCCATTCGCAGCTTCGTGCTCCAAGAAAAAAGCGGCGAGAGCGCGGTGGGCAGAATTTTCGTGGGGACCATGAACATGAGGCCATCGGGGATGGGAATGAGGCGGTCGTGCACGAAGATGTAGGTTTTGCGATCAGCGTCGTTGGAGCCGATGAGTTGATCGCCGAGACCGAGGGCGCGGCACAGATCGGCGGCCCAGGGCTTTTCGGAGATGAACGAGTCGGGCCCGGCTTCGACGATGCAACCCTGAATGTGTTCGGTGCGAAGAATTCCGCCGAAGCGCGGAGAGGATTCGTAAAGAATGTATTCTGCGGTGCCTGCGCGGCGATGTTCTTCGAGAGCGAATGCGGCAGCGAGACCTGAGATGCCGCCGCCGATGATCGCGACGCGAATCATGGGATACGGCTTCCGGCGTTCGGCTTCCGGACTCCGGCTTCCGGTTTCCGGTTTCCGGCTTTCGGGTTCCGGCTTCCGGGTTCCGGCTTGCGGGAGTAGTCCTGCACGAGGCGGGCGAGATTTTTTACGTTTTCGACTGGAGTTTCGGGAAGGATGCCGTGGCCGAGGTTGAAGATGTGGCCGGGGCGTCCGGCGGCGAGGCGCAGGATTTGCTCGGCGCGGGATTTTAATTCGTTCCAGTCGGCGAAGAGCAGGACGGGATCGAGATTTCCTTGTACGGCGCAGCGGTGGTTGAGCGCAGCCCATCCTTGGTCGAGGGGGATGCGCCAGTCGAGGCCGATCACGTCGGCTCCGGTTTCGTTCATCGCGGGCAGAAGCGTGGCGCTGTCAGTGCCAAAATAAATTACAGGCACGCCGGTTTTTTGCAGGCGCTTGACTAGCATGGTTACATGCGAGAGAACGTAGCGGCGATAGTCTTCAACGCTGAGGCAGCCGACCCAACTGTCGAAGATCTGAATGACGTCAGCACCGGCGCGAACCTGCGCGGCTGAGTATTCGGCGGTGACGTCGACCAGCTTGCGCATCAACTCGTCCCACTCGGTGGGAGAGTTGTACATTATTTTCTTGGCGTGGAGATAGTGGCGCGAGCCTCCACCTTCGATCATGTAGCTGGCGAGGGTGAAGGGCGCTCCGCAAAAACCGATGACGGGAAGTTTCCCGGCAAAATGTTTCGCAACCAGGCCCACGGCCTCGGCGACATAACCGAGATCGGCGGCGCGATCGGCGCGGAGCTGGGCTACATCTTCGGCGGTGCGGATGGGCTTCTCGATGACCGGGCCCTCTCCGGCGGCGAAGTGAAAGGGCAGGCCCATGACTTCGAGCGGAAGGAGCAGGTCGGCGAAGATGATGGCGGCGTCGACGCCGAGAAATTCGGCGGCGGTGATGGTTACTTCGGCGGCGAGTTCGGGCTTCTTGCAGATTTCGAGGAGGGAATGTTGCTTGCGAACCGCGCGATACTCCTTCATGTAGCGTCCGGCCTGGCGCATAAACCAAACTGGTGTACGCTCGACCGGCTGAGATTTGCAGGCGCGCACGAAGATGGAATCGGGAGCGGACATGAAACGATTACTGTAGCATTTTTGAGCTAGGGCGCGCGCGGACGCGAGAGATTGGCGGGCGTGTTTGTGCGAGACTAGTGATGAGGCTTAGCGACGGGAGAAGGTAGCTTGGCGCTCGAAGCCTTGGAAAGAAGCTGGATCAATCATGGAAATTGTGCGGGAAAAAACGGAGCTGGCGGTTGCGGATGGAACGCGGATGGGTGCGTATGTGGCGCGTCCGGAGAGCGGTGGGCCGCATCCGGGGCTGTTGTTATTTCAGGAAGCGTTTGGCGTGAACCATCACATTCGCAGCGTGGGCGATCGATTTGCGGCGGAGGGATATGTGGTGATTGCGCCGGAGTTGTTTCACCGAACGGCTCCGGCGGGATTCGAGGTTAGCTATACGGATTTTCCGGCGGTGAGGCCGCACATGCAGGCCGTGACGCCGGAAACGGCGGAGCATGACATCCGCGCGGCGTACGCGTGGTTGCGAGCGAATACGCAGGTGAAGGCAGATGCGATTTCTAGTATTGGGTTCTGCCTGGGGGGGCGAGTGTCGTTTATCGCAAACAGCATTGTGCCGCTGCGTGGTGCAGTTTCTTTTTATGGCGGAGGAATTGCGCCAGCATTGCTGGATCGCGTGGCGAAGCTGCAAGCGCCGTCGCTTTTCGTGTGGGGCGGATTGGATACCCATATTCCGGCGGAGCAGAGGAAAGCGGTGCTCGACGCATTGAGCGCGCAGGGGAAGATTTTTGTGAATGCCGAGTTCTCGCGCGCCGATCATGGATTTTTCTGCGACGAACGCGCGGCGTATGAGCCGGTCTCGGCGCGGCAAGCGTGGGCCTTGACGCTGGAGTTTCTGCGCTCGTGAGAATTACCGGCGGGATCTTTGCGGGATTTCTTATTTTGGTTACGAGTGGGGCAGCGTGGCATCCCGGCGCTGCTGTGGGCGGAGGCGATAAGATTTCGCAACCTCTTGCCTCACCGACTTTCTATAAAGATGTGTTTCCGATTTTGCAGGACAAGTGCCAGAATTGCCACCGCAGCGGAGAAGCCGCGCCGATGGCGCTGACCACCTACGAGCAAACGCGGCCCTGGGCGCGGAAGATGGCGGCTGCAGTGGAAATGAAGATGATGCCGCCGTGGTTTGCCGATCCGCGATACGGACATTTTTCCAACGATCCGTCGTTGAGTGAGTCGCAAATCGCGACCATTGTGGCATGGGCGAACGGTGGAGCTGCTGCGGGGAATCCGCAAGACGCGCCCGCGCCCCGCAAGTGGAGTGAGGGCTGGAATATTCCTGAGCCGGATGTTGTGGTGAGGATGCCGCAGGCGGTGAAGATTCCCGCGCGGGGCGAAGTGGAATATACCTACGAAATTGTGCCGACACATTTTACCGAAGATAAGTGGGTACAGATGGCGGAGGTGCGGCCATCGAGCGCGGCACACGTGCATCATGCGGTGGTTTATATTCGGCCTCCGAATTCGACGTGGCTGCGGCATGCGCCGGTGGGCGCACCGTTTACGGCTTCGATGTTGAGCGATGCGGAGGAGCGGCGGCAGGCGCATGAAACGACCAGCGATCTTTTGTTGGTATACGCGCCGGGAAGCGCGCCGGATCGCTGGTCTGACGGGATGGCAAAATTTATTCCGGCAGGATCGGATTTGGTTTTTCAGATGCACTACACCACGAACGGCGAGGCGGCGAGCGATCAGACAAGTGCCGGGCTGGTATTCTCGAAGAATCCGCCGAAGCAACGGGTGATTACGCTGCAGTTGAATAATCATGCGCTGCTGATTCCTCCGGGGGCGGATAATTTTCGCGTGGAAGTGGAAGGGACGCTGCCGAACGATGCGACTTTGCTGAGCCTGTTTCCGCACATGCATCTGCGCGGGAAACGGTTTGAGTATGACATTGTGCACGAAGATGGCAGCGTGGAGACTTTGTTGCGGGTGAATTATCACTTCCACTGGCAGTTGAGTTACAAGCTGGCGGAGCCGCGGGAGTTGAAGGCGGGGACGCGATTGCGGGCGGTGGCGTGGTACGACAATTCGCGGAATAATCCGCATAATCCCGATCCGGAGAAGACGGTGACGTGGGGCGATCAGACGTCGGACGAGATGATGATAGGATTTTTCGACGTGGCGATCCCGGCGGGGATGGACAAGTGGCAATATTTTGTGCGGGGCGGCAAAGCGGGAGCGGAGAAGCAATGACGCGGTTGTTGTGGAGTGCCAGCGCGCATAGTGGTAACTGCAAGATTGGATCGGGCTCATCCATTTGATGGCGACTCAGGGTTCTCTCATTACAGAAAAGGTCCAGCGTGGGCACAGGTCGAAGGCCCCATACTGGGCGCTGGCCGCGGTGTTTCTGGCGGTTTATGTTGGGTCGATGTTCACTCCCGGATTGCTGGATGACGCCGACAGTACGCATGCCGAGGCCGCGAGAGAGATGGTGGTGAGTGGCGACTACGTCACGCTGCATATCAATGGAGTTCGTTATCTGGAGAAGGCTCCGCTGCCTTATTGGCTGGTGGCATTCAGTTACAGGATTTTTGGAGTGAATGAATTCAGCACGCGGCTGCCGATGGTTTTGTCGGTGATGCTGCTGGGCGTGTTGGGCTTTTGCTGGGGGCGGCGGGGGTTTGGAGAGCGGACGGGCATTTACGCGGCGTTGTTTGTTTATACCTGCGCGGGCGTGTATTTGTTCACGCGAGTTTTGATTCCGGATGTGTTGTTAAGTTTGCTGATTGCGTTGGCTGCGTATTATTTTCTGACGGCGCTCGAACCGGGGGCGGCGGCCTGGCGCTGGTACGCGGCCTACGCGATGATGGCGCTGGGCGTGCTTACGAAGGGATTGATCGCACTGGTGTTCCCCGGGGGTGCGGCGTTCTTTTTTCTGCTGGCGACGGGAGAGTGGCGGAGATGGAGGGAGTTCCGGCTGTTTTCCGGTTTCGCATTATTTTTGGCGATTGCTGCGCCGTGGCACGTACTGGCTGGGCTGCGAAATCCGGGGACGAGCGAGCATCACGGGTTTTTGTGGTTTTATTTCGTCAACGAACATTATCTGAGATTCCTGGGTAGACGCTATCCACGGGATTACAACAAGCTGCCTGCCGCTCTCTATTGGACACTGCACTTGGTTTGGCTTTTCCCGTGGAGTTTGTATCTGCCGGCGGCGGTGAAAACGGCAATGTCGGAGTGGAAGAAGCGGCGTGAGCCGGATTCTGTTCGAAGCGGGTCGCGGCAAAGTGATTTCGCCGCTCGGACGCGGCTGATGTGCTGGATTCTGGCGGGCGTGGTCTTGATCTTTTTTTCTATTTCGACCAATCAGGAGTACTACACGTTTCCGGCGTATCTGCCGATTCTGTTGTTGCTGGCCGATGGGATCGCGCGATGCGAGCGGATCGAATGTGAAGGAAAAGAGCGCGCGGGTTGGCTGAGGGCATCGGCGGGCGTCTTGGCGGTGATTGGAATTCTCGGCAGCACGATGCTTGCTGTGGGCTTGTGGCAATCGAGAAATCTCCCGTTCCAACCAGATATTGGAACCGTACTGATCCAGCAGGATACGAACGCTTACACGCTTTCTACGTCGCATATGCTGGATTTGAGTTACGCGTCGTTTGCCGCGCTGCGACTGCCGGCGATGCTGGCGGCGGTGGTGCTGTTGCTGGCTTTGCCGCTTTCTTTCCTCTTGCGTTTGTATCGGCGGCACTATGCTGCGACTTGGGCGCTGGGCGCTGGGTTGGCGGTGTTCCTGATCGCGGCACATATTGCGCTGGGGCGCTTTGGGCCGTATCTTTCATCGAAAGAGTTGGCTCGCGACATTGCGGCGCAGGTGCGGCCTGAAGATAAGGTCATGATCTATGGCGATCAGGCGTTTGGATCGTCGTTGCTGTTTTATTTGCGGCGGCCGATTTATCTGGTCGAGGGGCGGACGACCTCGATGTGGTTTGGATCGACTTTTGCAGACGCGCCTAAAATCTATTTGAGCGATACGGATTTGCAGCAGGATTGGGTTAGTGGCGAGCGCGTGTTTTTGTTCGTTCCGCCGTATGAGAAGGCGCGAGTTGATACACTGTTGCCCTCGAAGTTCGTGATTGCGGAAGTTTCGGGAAAGTATGTTTACAGCAATCGGCCATGAACAGCCGTAGAGATTTGAAGCTGCCCGTTCTGCTTTGCTCGACTTTTGTTGCGGGCTTGCGGTCAAAAAGCTTTTAACCGCGAAGAGCGCAAAGGTTTCGCGAAGGGCGCAGAGAAAGCCTACGGGCTGGCAGAATATTTCTGTCCTTTAGTTCGTCCCTATGAGGAGATTCATGAAGAGAGATCGGCGGTTGGGCGCCATCGTTGGAATGCTTGCGGTGCTGGCTGTTGGTGGGATCGTGATACGCAGCGCGAAGGCGCAGTCACCATCGGCGGCGGCGCCCGCCTCTGGTGCTTCCGCGCCGAAGAAGGCGGTGGAGCAGTTTAAGAATATTCAGGTGCTCAAGGATATTCCGGCGGATCAGTTGATCCCGGCGATGCAGTTTATTACGGCGTCGCTGGGAGTGGAGTGCGAGTTTTGCCACGTTGAGGGCGCGTTTGAAAAGGACGATAAGAAACAGAAAGTAACTGCGCGCAAGATGATGGAGATGATGTTTGCCATCAATAAGGATAATTTTGAAGGGCATCGCGAGGTGACTTGCTACTCCTGCCATCGTGGCAGCACCGATCCTGTTGGCACGCCACCGGTGATGGCGGAAATGACGATGCCGGGAATGGGCGAGGCCAAGAAGAGCGAAGATAACCACGACGAGGGGGCGGATGCGAGGGCGAGCGGGCCGACAGCGGATCAACTTTTTGACAAGTATCTGAAGGCGGTTGGGGGAGCGGCAGCGATCGATAAAGTGACGAGCCGGGTGATGAAGGGGACGATCACGTTTGGCGACAGGAATGTGCCGATTGATATTTATTCGAAGGAACCGGATATGCGGGTATCGTTCACGCATACCCCGGACGGCGAGAGCATTACGGCGTTCGACGGGCATGAGGGGTGGCTGGGCGCGCCGAAGCGTCCGGTGCACGAGATGCATGGGCCGGATATCGATGCCGCGGCGATGGATGCGGACCTGCATTTTGCGGCGCACCTGAAGGGAATGTTTAGCGAGGCGCAGGTGCGGGGAACGGAGAAGATCGGCGAGCACGATGCGTATCTGGTGGTGGGGCGGCGGGAGGGCAAGACGCCGCTGCGGCTTTATTTTGATGCGCAATCGGGGCTGCTGGTGCGACTGGTGCGTTTTGGAGAGACTCCGCTGGGGCGGTTGCCGACGCAGATCGATTATGCGGATTATCGCGAGGTAAGCGGCGTGAAGATTCCATTCATCTGGACGCTGGCGCGGCCGGGCGGGCGGTTTACGATTCAGGTGAGCGAGGTAAAGCAGAATGTTCCGGTGGATAACTCGAAGTTCGCCAAGCCGGGTGCGGAGCAAAAGGGCGGGGCGAAGTAGGGGATCGGGGTGGTGGTTAGATTTGGCGGGGTCAACCACAAAGGGCACTAAGGTTCACTAAGGAAAACGCCTACGGCTCTGCTGCATAACAAATCCCGATAGGAGCGATAAATAGTTTCGATTTCCGTGAAGGGGCGGCAGGCGATAGAGTGGGTCGCGCGGTGTGCGGGAATGCGAAGCGCGGGTATACTTCCAAAAACATCATGACCAAGGTTGAGGCAGTCATCCAAAATTCCAAGCTGGAGGCAGTGAAGAGCGCGCTGCAGGAAATTGGGGTCGAGGGAATGACGGTGATCGAGGTGCGCGGGCATGGCCGGCAGAAGGGGCACACCGAGGTTTACCGCGGGCGCGAGTATAGCGTGGATCTGATTCCGAAGACGAAGCTGGAGGTGGTGCTGGCCGATGGCATGGTGGAGAAGGCGGTGCAGGCCATTGTGACGGCGGCGCGCACGGGGAAGATTGGCGATGGAAAGATTTTTCTGACGCGTGTGGATGAGGCGATTCGCATTCGCAACGAAGAGCGCGGCGAAGGGGCGCTGTGAGGTTTGGGATTTATACTTCGCCGGTCTGTGCAATGACCCAAGGCCATGGCAGCGTCTTCACTGATCAGTGAACTGCGGAGCATCCTCGCCGAAGGATCGAGGCAGATTGCGAGTGAGTTTGCTGGCATTGGGGATGGCCGCGGCGCGGTAGCGGAACGAACGCGGCTGATTGAAGATATTCTGCAACGGCTGTGGCGCGAATTCATTTCGGTTGATGCCGGCGGCCCACACAATTTCGCGCTGGTAGCGACTGGCGGTTTTGGGCGGGGCTGGCTCTTTCCTTATTCTGATATCGATCTACTCTTTCTTTATGCCGATCGCGCCGGCGAAGAAGCGCACCAGGCGGCAATCCGGCAAGTCTCGCAGGAGCTGTGGGACTTGAAGCTGAGGCTGAGTCCCGCGTCGCGCACGCTTGCGGAGTGCGAACGATTCGATCCCAACAATACCGAATTCACGATTTCACTTCTTGATTGCCGCTATCTTGCCGGCGATAACGCACTGTTCGCGCGGCTTCACGATAAGTTAATTCCGAAGCTGGTGGTGCGGGAGTCGAAGGCGCTGCTGCAAGGGCTGGCGGAAGTTACGCGCGAGCGGCACGCAAAGTCTGGGGACACGGTATTTCATCTTGAGCCGAATTTGAAAGAGGCGCCGGGCGGGCTGCGCGATTACAACGTGGCGTGCTGGCTGGGGCTGATTTCGGCGATGAGCAAGCTGGGCGATTGGCCGGAGGCGAGTTCGCTGCGCGCGCCGGTGCGCAAGCAACTGGAGGCGGCGCTTGAGTTTCTGATGGCTGCGCGATGCTTTCTGCATCTGCGCTACGGGCGGGATGACAACTCCCTGAGTTGGGAGGCGCAGGACGAGGCCGCCGCGCGGAAGATTGGAGTGGCTGAGGCGGTTGACCTCACGGCCGCGGATTGGATGCGGATTTACTTTGGCCATGCGCGCGCGGTGCAGCGAGCGGCGGCGCAACTGATGGATGAAATTCCAGAGGCGTGGTCTTCGTTGCGTCGGCAATTTCAGGGATTGCGATCGCGGCCGTCGAGTCCGGATTTTTCCGTGGTGGATGGGATGATTTTTCTGCAACAGTCTTCGTCGTTGCAGGACCACGAGATGCTGCTGCGACTGTTTCACTTTATGGCCGAGCATGGGCTGAAGTTGAGTGCGACGACGGAGAACAGGATCGAGCAGGCGCTGCCGGGGCTCGCGGTGACTCCGCCGCGCGGGGGGGAGTTGTGGCTTTACCTGCAGGAAACGCTGTTGCAGCCACATGCTGCGGAGGCGCTGCGCGCGATGCATTCTCTGCGGCTGCTTACGCTGCTTTTGCCGGAGTTGAAGCCGATCGATTCGCTGGTGGTGCGGGATTTTTATCATCGATTCACGGTGGATGAGCATTCGATTCTTGCGATTGAAAGTCTGCATCGATTGAAGCAGTCGCAATCGGAATGGGACAAGCGATATGCGGAATTGCTGGGGGAGTTGGAGGATCCGCAGCTGCTTTACCTCGCTTTGTTATTGCACGACACGGGCAAGGGAGTGGTGGGCAGCAATCACGTGGAAGCGAGCCTGGAGATCGCCGGGCGGTGTCTGGACCGGCTGGATGTGGATGCGGAAGAGCGCGGGATGGTGCTGTTTTTGATTGGCAGCCATCTGGAGATGTCGTCGCAGTTGCGGCGCGATATTTTTAATCCGGAAACGGTGGCTGCGTTTGCGGAGAAGATGGGCACGCCCGAGCGGTTGAAGATGTTGTGCCTGCTGACGTATGCGGATATTAAGGCGGTGAATCCGGAGGCGCTGACGCCGTGGAAGGCGGAGAATGTTTGGCAGCTATATATTTCGTCGGCGAATTACCTGAGCCGCAGCGCCGACCAGCGAGTGCATGGCGACGGGGGAAGCGACAAACTGGCGCGGCTGCGCAGCCTGGCTCCGGTGACCGGCGGCAAGTTTAAGGAGTTTGTGGAGGGATTTCCGCAGAGATATTTGCGGGTGCACTCCGCCGAAGAAGTGATGCAGCACATGGCGATGAGCGCCGAGTTTGGCCATGACCAGGTGCAGGTGGATCTGAAGCGGGGGCGGCATTGGTACGAGCTCACGCTGGTGACGAAGGATCGGCCTTCGCTGTTTGCGACGTTGACGGGGGTGCTGGCGGCGTGGGGAATGAATATTGTAAAGGCCCACGCATTTTCGAATCAGGCTGGGACCGTGGTGGATACGTTGTACTTTACCGACCGCTTTCGAACACTGGAATTGAATTTATCGGAGTGGCAGCGGTTTAAGCAAAGCGTTGTTGATGTGTTGACAGGGCAGGCGGATCTGGAGGGGATGCTGCGCGGGCGGCAGCGGAGTGAGAAGAGCGCGAGCATTAAGGTGGTGGTGGAGACGCGCATTGATTTTGACGATGCATCGTCTTCTTCGAGCACGTTATTGCAGGTGATTGCGCAGGACCGGCCACGACTGCTGCATCGCATTAGTTCATGTTTATCGCAACAGGAATGCAATATTGAGATTGCGTTGATCGATACCGAGGGGCAAATGGCGATTGACGTGTTTTATTTGACTTCGCGTGGGAAGAAGTTGGCGGCGGAGTTGCAGAAGAAGGTGGAGACGGCGTTGCGGAGGGAGTTGAACGGCGGCAGTAGGGCAGTGTAGAGATAACCATATTAAGGAAGCGAGCCAAACACGCCCTTCGGTCGCTTCGCTCTCTCAGGGCAGGCTGTGGGGATCGCGCGGCTCGCCCAGGTTCCTCACGGCGCAAAGAACGCGCCGTTCGGAATGACAATCTTTTACTTTATGTGGCTTCGCGAAATCCACGGTGGTACCATCCCGTACTAACATGAAGATCCCACGCTGGTTCTTTGCAGCCGTTCTAGTCCTGCCGCTCTGTTTCTCGCAGTTCTCGACGGCACAGTCTCAATCCCAACCACCGCATTCAATCGTTCTGCATGCGGCGCGGCTGCTTGACGTGAAGAACGGAAAGATTGTGAAGCCGGGCGAAGTGCTGGTGCAGGGCGATCGGATCGCGGAGGTAGGGTCGTCCGTCAAACATCCAGTGGGCGCCGAGTTGATTGACCTGGGCGACCGGACTTTGATGCCTGGCTTGATTGATGCGCATGTGCATCTGTTTCTGCATCCGGGGGCGGAGGATTTGCAGACCGTTGTGGAGTCGGTGCCGCAGCGGACGATTACGGCGGTGCTGGCGGCGCGCGACGATTTGATGGCGGGTTTTACGGCCGAGCGCGATATGGGGACGGAAGGCGCGGGGTCGGCCGATACGGCGGTTCGCAATGCGATTGATGACGGGTCGGTTCCGGGGCCGAGGTTGAGGATCAGCGGGAATGCTATCGACATTCTGGGCGGGCATGAGGACGCGATTCATTTCAATCCGGCACAGCACGTGTTGTCGAATGCGACCTACGCGAATAGCAAGGATGAATTGATCGCTGCAATGCGCCAGCAGTATAAGGAGGGCGCGGACTTCACCAAGATTTACGAGACCGGGCCGGATCGTTTGGTGGATGGCAAGTTTTCTACGATTTACCAATATACGGAAACGGAGTTAAAGGCTGCGGTGGAGGAAGCAGCGCGATCCGGCAAGCGAGTTGCAGTTCACGCTACGGGAGAGCCAGGGACGTTGTTTGCGGCGCGCGCCGGGGTTGCGTCGATCGACCATGCCAACCAACTGGGCGATGAGACGATTCGGCTGATGCAGGAGAAGCAGATTTTTGCGGTGCCGACGTTCACTATTTTTGATTATTTTGCGGATCATGCGGCGACGCCGGCACAGGGGGCGCGCGAGCACGAGATGCTGGATTTGAAGATTGCCGACTTCCGCAGGCAGGTTGCGGCTGGGGTTCCGATGGCGGTGGGATCGGATGTGGGACCGTTTCCGCATGGGACGCAGGCGCGGGAGTTTGTGTTGATGGTTAAGTTTGGCATGAAGCCGCTGGCGGCGCTGCAGGCTGATTTGATTAATGGGGCGAAGCTGCTGGGATGGGAGGGGCAGATTGGATCGCTGGAGATGGGTTATTTTGCGGATGTGATCGGGGTGCCGGGTGATCCCGTGCAGGATATTAGCGTGCTGCAGAATGTGGCGTTTGTGATGAAGGGTGGGGTGGTTTACAGGAAGTAGGGGTTGAGGGGGATAGTAAATTCTTGAACCACGAAGGACACGAAGGTTCACTAAGGAAATCGATCGCCTGCGTGATTAGTCGCAAAATTCTCCGTTTTACCAGTCTTTGCGGAATTGCTCGGTGGGGCCTTCGGGATCCCAGTCGCTGTCGGATTCGTTAGCGGTATCGCGCGTGGTGTTGCGTCTGCGATAGCAGATGAAGTAGAGGCCGAAGCTCATGAAGGTGGGTGGAGCGATGAGGATCAGGATTCCACTCTTGAGGGCCTGAATCATGCGCGCACCTGATGAAGCGGCCTGGGTGTAGCAGAGGGCGCAGCTTTGGGCGAGAGCCGGAACTGGCGCCATAAGAAGGATGAGGCCTACCAGTGCGGCTCCGAGAATCCAGATCGATCGAGTGCGTTTCACAAATACTCCTAAATTAGGGCCGTAGCGAACTCCAGGGTGCGCCGTTGTGGATGCGGAAGGCGTCAGGCCAGCCGTACTGCAGGCCAAGGATCACGGCGACGGTAAAGATCAGAACAAACCATCGCAGGCCTTTATTCTCCGACAAGTGCATGAAAAATAAAAGCGCGATACCACCCTCGACCATGGCGACGGCCAGCATGCGGACAAACATCTGCGAGGTGTTGATGTCCTGGTAGGCGATGACGAACTGGATAGCCGCCAGGACCAGCAGGGCGACGTAGACGATCAGGTCTTTTCCTATTCCACTTGATTGGTGCGTATCGGCGTTGGCCATAATTTCTCCCGTCTCGTGTTTCGGTCTAGTGCTTTCGACGTCAGTGAGACAAATTCAATAGATACATGAATGGAACGACAAACATCCAGACGAGATCCACAAAGTGCCAGTACAAGCCGGTGACTTCGAGGTCGTCGGCGCCGAGGTGCCCGCCTTTATAGCGAACCCCGACGGCAACAAGCGCGACCACGCCTCCGGCAACGTGGGTCAAGTGGAGGCCGGTAATGCTGAAGAACAAAGCACCGAAGAGGGGCGTGCCCCATGGATTGTGGAATAAGGTCACGCCGTCGCCGATCAGGTGCATCCATTCGCGGATGTGGAGCACGGCAAAGAAGATGCCCAGGAGGGCGGTGATCATGGTCCAGCGGAAGGCCCCGGCTTTATCGCCCTTCCGCGCCGCTTGCATGCCGATCAGCATGGTCAAGCTGCTGGTGAGCAGGATGAAGGTCATGATCGCGACGTTGGTGATGCTGGGAAACGGCCGCGGCCAGGTGGGTGAGGCGTTGCGAGTAAATCCGTAGGCGAACAGGCAACCGGCGAAGGTCGCGCTATCTGCGATGATAAACAGCCACATCGCCATCTTCTTGGCGGGAACCGAGAATGTGGGCGCGGTCATGATCTCGTTCTCGGTAGACCGAGAGACGAGCGCATGAATGGAGAGATCGGCTTGGCTCACTTTGCCTCCTACGTCGTTCAGTGATTTAGAGCTTCATCCAAAGCAATACAAGCAAATACACCCACAGAGCGCCCATAAAGTGCCAGTAGCGCGAAGTGGCGTCCAGGGTACTGCGTTTCAGTACAGAATGGTTCAACTTGCCAATGGCGCGGACCAGGCCGCCAAGGCCACCGAGCAGGTGCAGGGCGTGGGCCACCGTCAGCACATAGAAAAAGGAATAGCTGATGTTGGTGGCGAGGAACAGGCCTTGCGCCCGCAATTGCATCCAAGCGAAAGTTTGCCCGGCAACGAACAAGAGTCCGAGGAAGAGCGTGATGTAAAGCCAGAGAGCCGGATTTTGGCTGCGATCTTTCGCCCCGCCCATAAAGGAGGCGATGCGGCGGCGCGCAATTTCGAGCGTGACGCTGCTGGCGATAATGATCAGGGTATTCAGGTACAGAATGGGAGGCAGGGTGATGTGCTGCCAATCGGGAGCGCCGCCCTGACGCACGACCAGCGCGCTGGTGAACGCCGCGAAGGTCATGGTGATGCCAGCCAAGCCTACCCAAATGCCGGTGCTGGCTGGTGGGGGGGAGTGATCCTTGACCTTGCGGAGATCTCCATCCGCGGGAACGAGATTGCGCCAGCCACCATTTCCTGCGCCGTGGCTGGTTAAACGGTCGAGCTCGATTTTTGGCGGTTCGTGAACTGTGGTCGCCATACTGCTACTGCTCCTAAGGATTGAGACTGCGAAAGCTGGTTACGAGTTACTTTTCTTCGTCCGCACTGTGCACTTTTTCGGGCGAGGTTTGCATGATGAAGTCGGTGCTGGCACCTTCCACGCTGTACTGATACGGATCGTGGTAGACCACCGGCATTTTCTCGCCGAAGTTATTGTGGGGCGGCGGCGTGGCCGTGCTCCACTCGAGCGAAGTGCCCTCCCACGGATTATCGTTCGGCGCCATGTCGCCCTTGAAGCGGCTGTAGATCAAGTTGACCACGAAGATCAACTGGGCGAAGCCGGTGAAGAGGGCGGCGATGGTGATGAATTTGTGAACTGGAATGAGCGGGATGAGGTAATCGTCGGTGAAGGCCTGATAGCGGCGCACGTTGCCGGCGATGCCGAGGTAGTGGAAGGGCATGAAGATGCAGTATGCGCCCACGAAGCTCATCCAGAAGTGAATCTTGCCCAGAGTCTCGTTCATCATGCGGCCGGTCATCTTGGGGAACCAGAAGTAGGTTCCGGCGAAGATGCCGAACATGGCCGCGACGCCCATGACCAGATGGAAGTGGCCGACGACGAAGTAGGTGGCGTGCAGCATGATGTCGATGGAGGGCTGGGCCAGGAAGAAGCCGCTAACGCCGCCGCTGATGAACATGGAGATGAAGCCGAGGGCGAAGAGCGATGCGGAGTTGATGCGAAGCTTGGATCCGTAAAGGCTGCCCAGCCAGATCAAAACCACGATGGTGGATGGAATGGTGATGACCAGCGTGGGGAACGAGAAAGCCAGCGCGGAAACCGGGTTCATTCCGCTGACGAACATATGGTGGCCGTACACCATGTAGCTGAGAGCGGCGAGGGAGGCCATGGAGTAGATGAGGACGCGATGGCTCAACATGGGCCGGCGCATGTTGGTGATGAGAACATGGGAGACGATTCCCATGCCGGGGATGATCGCGATGTAAACCTCGGGGTGTCCGAAGAACCAGAACAGGTGTTGCCAGAGAAGAGTGGAACCGCCGGAGTGCGGCAGGACCTGGTCATTGATAACAAGATTTGAGGCTACGAAGAAGCTGGTGCCTGCGACGTGATCGAGAATGAGCAAAATGCAGGCGGGCATGAGGACGGCGAATGCGGTGAGGCCCATCACGGACGTAATAAACCAAGCCCAAGCGGTGAGGGGGAGCCGCATCAGAGACATGCCCTTGCAGCGCATGTCGAGAGTGGTGGTGATGAAGTTGAGCGAGCCGAGAAGTTGGCCTACGCAGAAGATAGCGATCGAGGTTGCCCAGAGAACGACGCCGAGTCCCTGGCCGGGGCCGCCGACGGAACCGATGGCGCTCAAGGGAGCGTATTGGGTCCAGCCACCGAGCGTGGGGCCGTCGCCAACCATGAACGATGCGATGAGAACCAGGAAGCCGGTGAAGGTGACCCAGAACGACATCATATTGAAGTGCGGAAAGGGCATATCTTCTGCGCCGGTTTGAATGGGCAGAAAGAAGTTGCCGAAGGCGGCGAAGGGCGCGGTGGTGAGCACGAAGAAGACCATGATGGTGCCGTGCATGGTCATCAACTGCAGGTAATACTCAGGAGTGAGGACGTCTCCGGCCGCGCCGGTGCTGGATAGAAGGTGAAGGCCCGGAATGGCGAAGTTGGTCCAACCGAGGTGGATGCGCATGATCCAGGAAAGGACCATGCCGACCAGGGCGGCGAGCAAGGCCAGGGCATAGTACTGCTTGCCGATGACCTTGTGGTCGATGCTGAATACGTGCTTGCGAATGAAACTTGTGGGAGCGCCGTGTGGGGCTCCATGCGCCGCGTGGGTAGACATGTCGTGCATTGTGGTCACCTCACCTCAGAACAGGTGTTTTGTCAGTCCGAATCCGTTTAACAAAGTCAGATGCGCAGAGGCTACTGCAAAGCCGCCTGCTGCTTGATCCAGGCATCGTAATCTTCCTGCGACTTCACTTCGAGATACGCCTTCATGTTGTAATGCCCGAGACCGCAAAGCTGGGTGCAGACGATTTCGTACTTGCCGATTTTGGTCGCGGTAAAGTGAACCGTGAGATCGAGGCCGGGCAGGAAGTCCTGCTGAATTCGTAATTCGGGCACGTAGAAGGAATGGCCTACATCCTTCGAGTGCATGAGCAAGTGGATTTCTTTGTTGACTGGGATGGCGAGTTCGGCGGTCACGATATCGTCTTTGGAATCCTTATCGTGGGTGGTATCGAGGCCGAAAAAGTTGGCGTTGGCTTCGCTGATCTGATCGGCGTGTATGGGGCCGAAAGTTCCGTCAGGGCCGGGGTAGCGGAAGTAGAAAGCGAACTGACCGGCTTGCACCTGGACGGGGATGGCATCGGCGGCGGGGGGAGTGAGATAGACGGAAGCCCAAGCCTTAACTCCGAACACACCCAAGGCTAGGCATTCGGTGCCGACCAACAGGAAGGCGGCAGTGACCAGGCCTGCGGCGCCACCGGGGAGGCGACCGATTTTGCTGCCCGGTTTGACGATCGAGAACTTCCAGATAAAGAACGCCAGAATAAATTGAGAGGCCAGGAACGAGATGCCTGCCTCCAGCATGGTGTCGGCATATTGCTCGTCGATCATGTGGCCGTGGGTGGAGATGTCCTGCGGCATGGGCCACATGTGCATCACGATGGGAACCGCTGAGGCAATTGCGATCACAATGATCGTCACCGCGAGTAATTTCGCCATATCGTTCCGCCTTTAACCGCTAATCTTGAAGGTCTGGGTCGAAAAACGCCGCAGCCTAGAAAGGCTGCGGCGAATCTTAGCGTATTTGCTGGTGAAGGGGTAGCACAAAAGTGAAATTATTTTGCCTTGAAGCTGAAGTTCGCACTGGCAGATCCGCCTGCGGCCACCGTGACTTTTTGAGTCTGGGTACCAGCAGCTTCCTGCCAAGCGGTAACGGTGTAGCTTCCGGGCGGAACGTTGTTGATGGTGTAGTTGCCCTTCTCGTCCGTTGTCGCATAAGGACCCTTCACCACAACGAACCAGCCGTGCATCCAGGGGTGAATGTTGCATTGGACCGGAATCACTTCCGGGGCCTTCCAGCTCTTTACGACGGGGGCTGCACCGGGAGGCTGAGACTGGTTCCAGGGAATGTTGCCGGTCATGGGATTCGGAAGGGGATGGATATTGTGCGTGGTCTGATCGCTGGTTACGACTTTAAATTTCTGGTCGGTATCGAGCGCCAGAACGTGAGGAGTGTACATGCAGTTTTTCTGATCGAAGACCGGTTCGGTGGTTGCGGTGGTGGGATTGCTCAGACCCTCGGAGATATACAGAACAACGTTCTCCAGTCCTCCGTCAGCGCCTACCACGTAGGTTTCCATCTTCCCGGGATCGGTGGCGTGAGCCTTGGAACAGAAAGGATCCTTGCCCATATCGATGCCCTTCATGTGCGGGGCGGGACCATCCAGCTTGACGGTACCTGTGATTTTACCTTCGCCTGCGGCGTTCACTTTCTGGCCAAGGATGAGTGCCCCAACTCCGACCAACAGGACGGCCGACAGCACAACAGCGTATCGATTCCTCATAGTAAATGTTCTCCTTAACGAACTAGTTACCAACAGAATGATATTTTAGCGCTACTGTTGCCCCGCTGGCGCGTTGGGGTCGACAGGCTTCAAGCCCAGCTGCTTGGCCATGCTCTTCTCTTTGCTGTGTTGCGACATCAGGGTGCGGAGATAGAAGACCAGGTCCCAAGCCTCATCGGGCTTGATGTTGTCGGCGAAAGAGGGCATCGGAGTGCCGTCGAGGCCAGTCATAAAGATGCGATAGATGTCTTTGTCGGTGTCGCCGCACTTGGGGCGGGCGCCTTCGGCAAAGTTAAAGGGCAGAATTGGATGGCCAAGATCGTCGGTGAGAGTGGCGGCCGACGGGCCATTGGCCTCGCCCGTGACGCCGTGGCACTTCCAGCACTGAACGCGGGCAAAGACTTCGCGGCCAGCCTTGATGCGCTCCGGGGTAAGTTCCGGCTCGGGAGGAATGGTGATTGGCGCTCCCGGCTTCTCGCCAGCCCAGCGGGGCGAATAGTGCTTAACCCAGGCTACAAGATCGGCGCGCTCCTGCTTGGTGAGCTGGCTCCATTGCGGCATGTTTGTGCGGTCAAAGCCCCGAGCGATGCTGTCGGACAAATCTTCATCGGTGGGGAGCGTGCCGGTCGGCGTAGAGCGGCACTTGAATACGCCAAGCTGGAAGTTGCGTGGCTGTTGGTACATCGGGGGCTGCATGTAGGGGGCGTTTTCGCCGTTTCCGTCGCCCAGTTCACCATGGCAACCGACACAGTAACGGCGATACTGCATCTTGGCGTCTTTGGCGTGGCCGGTGATATTGCCGACATGACTCTCGGCATTCATGGTCTTTTCCAGATCATACTTGGTGAGCTGCGCCGAGGAAGGCAGCGAAAGGGCCAGCACGACGGCCGCAGCACCGAGTAAAAGCGAGCAATTCCCCAATCCTGTTCGCATGTCTATCCTCTCTAGAAATCGAAGTCGAAGCCGAGCAACAATTCGCTCGTGTTGATGTTGGTACCCGGGATCGGACCGGTGCCATCCTGATGCAGCCAGTTGTACTCGTTGTGCCAGGCGAAGCCGGCACGGCTGGTCATGAATGGGTTGTAGCGGTAACCGATGGTGTAGGTCGAAATGTTGCCGAGAGTAGAGGCCGTGCCCGGAGTTGATTGCTGCGACATCCGGATGGTCTCATACCGTCCGATGAAAATCAGCTGTGGGCTGTAGACGTAATGAGGTTCGAGCAGGACGCCGTTCCAGGTGGGCGAACGAGAGCCCGGAGGCAACACCGTGCCGGTGGTGTTGTTGCCGGAGGCAGCGCCGTCAATGACGTCGCCATAGCCCTGGCCAAACCAGGCGCTATCCTCGCCGTGCTGAGTCACAACCGTAAGGTCGGCGTGCTGGCCGAAGTAGAATTGACCAACGAAACCCTCACGACTGAACGTCTTGTTTCCGGTTCCCGAACCGCCGATGTAACTGTTGGGACCGCCGCTGGTAAGCCAGCTCGTGGGCGCCTCGCCGACAAATGCATATCCGCCGATACGCTGGACCCCAGCCTTACCGGTATCGAAGGCTTGGCTGGCGGTGAAGAAACCAGAGTAAGCGCCAGAGCCGTACGGCAGGCCAACTTGACCATCGACCGAGCTCAAGAGCGCGGCCGAGTAGCGCGTCCGGTCGTTCCAGGAGTGGCCCATGACTTCGAGGCCGAGTTGGTTGTCGCCCATCTGGCCGAAGACGTTGCCATCGCCGACGGGAATGAAGTGATAGAGCTGATAGATACCGCCGTTGCCGGTCAGCGTGAGAATGCGTTTTTCCGAGAGCAGGTTGTCGAGTTCGAACTTGCCCAGCTTCAGGTTCAACCAGCCGCTGCCGAACAGATTATCGAGGCGGGCCATGACGGTTTCGAAGTGGAACGAAGCCGTGGCGTCGGATGACGGCAGCACGTAGAAGGAGAAGTTCTTCTCGAGTGTTCCACCGGTGTGGAAGTCGAGGCCGCTAAGATCGAAGCCATTCGAGGTGACGCGCTGGATGGCCGAACCGGTGACGGCGCCTCCCGTATAGGTGTCCACCACCTCTTTGCCGGTGCTCACGCGATGCCAGAGTGGAATGATACGGAAGGTGACCGGCCAGTAGCCCGGGTTTTGCCAGATCGGGGCATCGCGGTCGTTCATCAACTGATAGCCGTTGTCCTTAAATTTCTGGCCGAAGAAGTTGAGCATAGGCCAGGACTCGTGGCACGCCGAGCAGCGTAAGCCATATTTTCTGGCGAAGGCCGGGAGTGCATGGGCGGGCTGGCTGCAAGTGAGTACGACTGAGAGGACAACCAGGGCCAAAGAAAACAACGAGGGCGCAAGCCGAAATACCTTGCGCATATGGGAACGCGTCGAAACGTGCATGACCGGACTCCTCGGCAAGATCGAATCAAGATCTGTCTTGTTGAGCAAGCGATAGTTGACCAAGCGACTGAACACAAGAACTCTTACAGACTGCGGATTCGTGCAGAAAATAAATAAAAATGCGAACCCCTCGCATTTTTGACAGCGGGAGAACTCAAAGGTTCTACCACCCTACCGCGTCGAAATGTACTACGAGCGAAAGATTAATTTCAAGTAGTTTTGACAATTTTTTTACAACCGTTCCCTTGACATTTCTTGACATGGCTCGAGCACAACCTGTTTTCGCGTGACTTTGGGTACATCTAAAATGTACCGAAGTGCCAGTTGACAGCTTGATGCCCGCAGTACGAGACTCGATGAAACGGAGATCACAGTTGAGTTGCAAGATCGGTTTTCGAAATCGGTTCCAGGATAGCCGCGCCCGCAAAGATAGCTGTTTGGAGCGCGGATTCAAGCGAGCAGGCAAGAGTGCGGGAGCTTTGCGGTATTTTTCCAAGTCTGGGTTGCCGGCGGTTCTGCCGCTGATTCTGCTGGCCGCGATTCCGCTGGCCGGGCGCGGGAAAGACAAAATATCGTATGGCGAGGGCCTGATCATCAACGTGCCATTCCCGGTCAGCCAGGTCGAACAAGTGGTGCAGGATGTGGCGCAGAATGGCATCATCCGGGGAACCAAGGAATACAACAAGGACGAATATGTCGGCGGCGCGCAAGCGGCCAGCAGTTCGCACGTGTTCGGCGCATGGACCGAGGGCGGGAAGGTTTACTACAAAGTTCGAGAGAATGCCATCGATCCCCGGAACTTTAAAGATAGCGGCGATGTAGGCACGCTGGTGGTGCGGTATGTCATCCAGCCGCAAGGCGATAAGAACACGGTGTTGCGCATCGACGCGCTGTTTAAGGAGACGTTCCGCAGGACGGTTCACCAATCGGATGGGTCGGTGGAAAGCGCCGAGTACAAGGACATTCACGATCACCTGGAATCGATTGAACTGATGAAGCAGCAAACGCTCGAGGCCCAGCAGGAGCGTCAGGAGCAGCTGAAGAAAAAGAAACAGAATTCCGACATGAAGTTCGATGTGGGCAGCGAGGAGTCTTCGTCTTCATCTTCAAGGCCAGCGGTAACGCGGCCAGCTGAACTGCAAGCGAGCGCGGCGCCGGCTGCAGCGCCTCAGCCGGGAGCGTCGAAAGCGGAGGAATCCGCGGCGGCCTTGCCTCAGCCCGAGGCCACTCAACCTTCCTCGTCTCAACCATCGCCGCAGCCGGAAGCTCAGATCCCGGTGACGGTGAAGCCGGGGCAAAGCCTGGAAGATCACGTCAAAGAGCTGCGCAAGCAGATTGAGCGGGTGGTGAAAGCGCCGGGTGCGCCTCTGAAATCGGCGCCGTTCCATACGGCAAGCACGTTGCAGTCGCTGCCCACCGGGACCGAAATTCTGATCGTGATTTCGACTCCGTACTGGTACGGAGTGGAGACGCACGAAGGGCAGCATGGATGGATGATGCGCGACGATTTGGAGCAGCCATGATGCATCGCGGCAGAGTGAGCGGAAGTTTTGGCTGCATGGCTCTGGTGGTGGGAGCGTTTTTTTGTTCCGCAAGTGCGGCGCGGGCTCAGGGCAGCGAGCGAACTTTTCCGCAGTCGAAGGCCGCGATCGAAAAAGCGCTGAAAGGACTGCCAGGCGCCGCAGGGCGACTGCCTACGCTGGATGGATTTGCAAGTTCGGCCGACCACCCGCTGGATCGCTACCAGCGAGGCTATTATCAGGCAAAGTTTCAGGTGAGTGCGGGTGCGTCGGGCGGATCGGTGGTGCGAGTGAGCGTGCAGGTGACGGCGTGGTATGCCGATGCCGCGGCGGGCAAGTCCGGATACCAGGTTTTGACCTCGAACGGCCGGCTGGAGGGAGATCTGCTGGACCAACTGGCGGAGCAACTTGCTTCGACTGCAGCTCCTCAGGCGGCGCCTGCAGCAAGCGACACTGTGACTACCGCGAAGGCGACTCCAAATCAACCCCCGGCAAAGGCGACAGCGCCGCCGGCGCGGATCGCGAAAGATGAACCAACGATCTCCGCGCCGGTACCGAGAATCCCGCAGATGGGGGGAGGATTGTCGTCTTCTTTGGCGCAGAGTCTGGCTGAGCAGGAGAAAGAAAAAGCTGCCCCGGGTGCTGGGCAGAAAAAACCGGTCGACGACGAGCAGAGCAGCTTGCAGGCTGAGGCCGCGAGCCTGGAGGAGATCCTGAAAAATCTGGCTCACCCCAAGAATCTGGTTGCGGTGAAAAAGAGCGGGACGCCAGTGGTAGCAACAGCGAGCCTGACGGCCAAGACTTTGTTCCTGGCCAGCGCACACGATGAGTTCGAGATGCTGGACTTTAACCGCGATTGGGTACACGTGCGGGTCTCGGGACTGTCGCGGGGATGGATCTGGCGAAATAACCTGGAAATGCCGGACAGCGTGCCGGATGCGGATCTACCCGCGGATAGCGCGCCCGCGCCGATTGCGGCGGATTTGTTTCACGTAACCCGCGAGGAGACAGCGCCCTTCCCAGGGGATTGGGCTCCGCTACGGGGAAAGTATGTAAAGATCGTTTCCGTGGAAAAAATCAACGAAGCGGCCAAGGATTCCGGTGCGCTGCTGCGGTTGGACTTTGCAAAATCGGTGCTGCAGAAGGATTATGCGGAACTGGAGCAGAAGTCGCAGGAGCTGGCGGGAATTGTGCTGATCTTCGATTCGGTCGATGGAGGAATGATTGCGGCGACCTTCCCGACGCTGCAGCAGTGGAAGGCGGGTAAGTTATCGGATGCGGGATTGTGGCACCAATGTTTTTTCGATCCCCCGGAAACGTTTAACGTTTCGACTCCTGCAGGGGGCCAATAGGATCTCGGCTAGGTTGCGGAGCCGGGTGCGGTTTGGAGCCGTGGAGGAGTTTTGGACTTGACTTTGGATTGGCATAAGAGTACCTATGCAATCCTTGGAGTATTTTGGCAGCGGTGTGGGAGCTGCCGTCTTTATTGGAATCGGTTCTGAAAAAGCGTACCTGATTGCAAGGCATGTGGTAGGACAACCACACCACTGATATTCTTAGCGCTGATATTCTTACTATGAGCACGATGACTGAACCCCTGCTGTCCCTGCGCCAACAAGCAACCTCGGTAGTGCGCGATTACGCGGAATTGATGAAGGCACGCGTCACCACATTGATTGTGATGACCGCGTGGTGCGGCTATTACTTCGGCGCGCAAAAGGCCGGGGTATCGTCGTTGAATTGGGGATTGTTCCACGCGCTGCTGGGCATTGGGCTGGTTTCGAGCGGAACGGCCGCGCTGAACGAAGTGATGGAACACGATGTGGATAAGCACATGCGCCGGACGGCGCAGCGTCCGCTACCGGCGGGCCGGATGAGTTTGTTCCACGCTACGGCGGCAGGGGTACTGGCGACTTTGGGCGGGTCGATATATCTGGCGGTTTTTTGCAATCCTCTGACTGGACTGCTGACTTTTCTTACCTCGGTTGTTTATCTGGCGGCTTATACGCCGTTGAAGCGAATTTCGCCGATCTGCACTTTCGTTGGCGCTTTTCCGGGGGCGATGCCGGGAGTTCTCGGATGGACTGCGGCGCGCGGGCAACTGGAGTGGAGCACGCTGATATTGTTTGCGATTCTCTTTGTGTGGCAGTTTCCGCATTTTTTCTCGATCGCATGGCTTTATCGCGAGGATTATGCGAGCGGCGGGATTCGCATGCTGCCGGTGGTGGAAGAGGATGGGCGATCCACGGCGCGACGCATTGTGGCTTACTCGCTGATTCTGATTCCGCTGAGCGCTTTGCCGAGCTTTTTCGGCATGGCGGGGAAAATTTATCTGGTGGGCGCGGTGATTCTGGGGATTGCGCTTTTCTATTTTGGGGCGCGGCTGGCATTTCTCAAGATGCCGATCACGGCTCCTCGGTCCAAGATGATGGCCCGGCATGTGCTGCAGGCTACGGTGATTTATCTGCCTCTGCTGTTTGCGTTGATGATGGGGAATTCGGTGAAGCCGTAGAGCGTAGGGCGGCTTCCGGCGCTCGGCTTCCGGCTTCCGCTGCGGCTAAGGCCGGTTTGTACTCCGTGCGAGTGCGGCATGCCTGAAGGCATGCCCTGATACCGCGCCACAGACCCCTCGGTGCAAGCCCCTTCCTACAAACACTGACCTCTACCGAACCTGTAGTAAACTTGTGCTCCCCCGCAGATCTGTTCTGAGAGATCTATTCTGCTAACAATCCTGAAGGACTTCCATGAGTGGGCTCGCGAAAAAGGTACTGCTGATCGGCTGGGACGCGGCCGATTGGAAAATCATTAATCCTTTGCTCGATCAGGGATTGATGCCGACGCTGGATGATTTTGTAAACCACGGCGTGATCGGAAATATTGCGACACTGCGGCCGATCTTGTCGCCGATGCTTTGGAATTCCATCGCTACCGGCAAGCGGCCGGACAAGCACGGAATCCTTGGATTTATGGAGCCCGATCCGCAGACCGGCGGAGTGCGGCCGGTGAGCAGCACTTCGCGGAAGGTGAAGGCGATCTGGAATATTTTGACCCAGCGCGGATATAAGGCGCACGTGCTGGGTTGGTTTGCAGGGCATCCGGCGGAGCCGATCAATGGCATTTCGGTTTCCGATCTTTTCCCTTACGCGGTGGGGCCGCTGGATAAGGAATGGCCGCTGCCGCCGGGCGCGGTGCATCCCGAGAGCTTGCGCGATACTTTTGCCAAATTGCGCATGCATCCTTCGGAAGTGAGCGAGGCGGCCATTCTGCCGTGGATACCGCGCGCGGCTGAGATCGACCAGGAAAAAGACAAGGGGCTGCAATCATTCGCGAAAATTCTTTCGGAGAATTGCTCCATCCACAATGCGGCGACCTGGATTCTGCAAAACGAGCCGTGGGATTTTCTGGCGGTGTACTACAACGGCATCGACCATTTTTGCCACGGGTTTATGCACTTTCATCCGCCGAGGATGGAGGGCGTGCCGGAGGATAAATTTGAGATTTACAAAGACGTGGTCAACGGGGCGTACCGCTTCCACGACATGATGCTGCAGACGCTTTTGGATCTGGCGGGGCCGGATACTACGGTGATTTTGCTTTCCGATCACGGATTTCATTCCGATCATTTGCGGCCGCGCGGCATTCCGGCGGAGCCTGCCGGGCCGGCAGTGCAGCACCGGCAGTTCGGCGTGGTTTGCATGAAGGGAGAGCACATCAAGCAGGACGAAAGAATTTACGGAGCGACGCTACTCGATGTGACTCCGACGATTTTGACTTTGTTTGGGTTGCCCGTGGGCGAAGACATGGATGGGCGGGTTCTGGTGCAGGCGTTCGAAGAGACTCCGGCGATCGCGCGCATTCCGAGTTGGGAGAGTGAGGCGGGTGAGTGCGGAATGCATCCGGCGGATTTGCGCATGGACCCAGCGGCCGCTCAGGCGGTGCTGCAGCAATTTGTTGCGCTCGGATACATTCAGCCGCTGAGCGAGGATCAGGAGAAGGCGGTTGCTGTTGCCGTGCGCGAGCAGGAATACAACTTGTCGCGCGCTTATCTCGATGCGCGGCGCCATGCGGAGGCGATGGCGATTTTAGAAGAGCTGGTGAAGAAGTGGCCGGATGAGGCGCGGTTTATGCAGTATTTGGCGCAGAGCTATTTGGCGCTAGGCAAGCGTGCGGAAGCGAAAGAGTTGTTGCAGAAGTTGATGACGCTGAAGCCGAAAGTGCGCGGGGCGGAGGATGCAGCGGCGAAAGAAAACGCTCAAAAGGAGAATCTGCCGGGCATCGCTTTGGCGGATGAGCCAACGGTCGGAGCTTCTGAAGAGGCAGCCGCAGAGGATGGGTCGGGGGACGAGTCGAAGCCGCGGCCGTGGGCGGATTTGCTGATGGGCGTGATTCAGTTTGAAGAGGGAGAGATGGACGCGGCGCTGACTTCCCTGCTGAAGGCGGAGAGCGCCGATCCAAGGCTTCCTGATCTGCATTTGCGGATTGGAGAGACGTATCTGCGGTTGAAGCGCGTTGAAGACGCGGACCGCGCTTTTCAGCGCGCGCTGGAAATTGACGGCGACAGTCCGGACGCGCATTTGGGATTGGCGGTAGTACGGCTGAGGCAGCGGAGAAACGAAGATGCGGCGGAGCAGGCGTTGCTGGCGGTTGGGCTGCAGCATTACTTACCGCTTGGGCACTTTCATTTGGGAGTCGCGCTGGCGCGGTTGGGACATCGGGATCGGGCTGCACTGGCTTTCGAGACATCGCTCAGCATGCTGCCGGGACTGATGGCGGCGCATCGCTGGCTGGCGGCGCTGTACACGCAGCCGAATGGCGATCTGGAAAAAGCTACGCGGCATCGGGAGATTTTCCTGCGCATGCGGAAAAAGCGGCAGACGAGAGCGCAGGCGTGATCACGATCGTCTCCGGGCTGCCGCGCTCCGGAACTTCTCTGATGATGCAGATGCTGGCTGCGGGCGGGGTGCCGATTCTCTCGGATGGAGAGCGAGTTCCGGACATTGATAATCCGCGCGGATATTGTGAGTGGGAGCGCATCAAGCAACTGCCGAAAGAGCCTGCCTGCATTGCGGAAGCGGAAGGCAAAGCGGTAAAGGTGATCTCGCAGCTTTTGTTTGCGCTTCCGGCGGGGCACGATTATCGAATTATTTTTATGGAGCGGCCTCTGGCTGAGGTGGTTGCATCGCAGGCGGAGATGATTCGCCGGCTGGGGACGAAAGGCGCGGAGTTACCGGAGGCGGCGCTGGTTGCCGGGTTGAAGATACATTTGAATCAGGTGAACGCCTGGCTGGGTTCGAAACGAGAGTTGGCGGTGTTGAGAGTGGAGTATCATGCGGTGTTGCGCGACCCTAAGGTTATCGCAGAAAGCGTGGAGAAGTTTGCGGGACGGGAGTTGGATATTCAGGCGATGGCGGGGCAGGTGGATGGTTCGCTTTACCGGCAGCGGAGGCAGGAGGCTGGTTAGGGTCGGTGCAGTCGCCTCAGGGGCTGAAGCCCAAATTGAGTCTTGATATCTTACGCGGCGCTGGAAGCGCCGCTCTTCCACGTCACTGGATGCTTTTGCGTTACTGAATGGAGCTGCCCACCTGCGAAAAAACACTGCCCGCATTTGAGCCGATGAGGCGGACCGTTCCGACGACGATGACGAGTATGACTGCCAGCATGATGGAATATTCCGCAACGTCCTGGCCTTCTTCATTCGACCAGAGATTCGAGCGCAGTTTGGTTATCAAGTAGTTCATGCTTTTCTCCGTAAATTAAGCTGCACCAGACATGGCCGCAGCGGCGGCAGGGTTGAGTCCCCAGGGTTCTTTTTCCTGCGAAAAAGCCTGCAATCCGACCTGGTACTCACCTTTTGTGTCCAGCAATCTGGTCCATATGACCTTAAAATCGATGCGGCGCTGGCGATACAGAATGGTCAAGGTATCGAGCACCTTCAACTCGCGGCGAATCGCGCCCAGGCGAACACCTGAGGGAGTGAGATCGAGAGTATGTGCCAGCACCTCGAACACGACGCCCAACGCGTCGGTACCTTTCACTCGCACCGGCAGCACGGCGGGAATGCGATCCTGCCGGCGCCTATCGGTTTTGACACTGGTTGCGAGCATGCCCCTCACAGACAGTGTGGGACAAAGGCGAAGAAAGCGGAATGGCTCGGATGAGTGAGGCACAAAGGTAACCAGCGGTCCCACTTTCGGAAGGAATTCGCGTCAAGGAAGCAGAGGAGTGGTTTCTTCGCTAGACTTGGGCGGGTGATTTGGCATCCAATCAAAATAATGCGCTGCATACGGGTTGCGATCGAGCTTGGTGGGGGTCTGCTGGCACTGGCGTTCAGTATGGCGGCGGCCGGTCAGAACCTTCCGCTGCTCGGCTCGGGAGACGTTAAGTATCCCGGGGAGGGCGCTCTCCTTTCGGCGCAGCAGGTAGCCGGAAAGCTTGAGGAGCGGAATGCGCAGCGGGCCGCAGCGCTTGAGCAATTCAGCAGCACCAGGGTTTACCACATGCAATATCGCGGCTTCCCCAGCGACCGCGATGCGGAGATGGTGGTGAAGGTCGACTACAACGCTCCTAACACGAAGCAATTTACGGTGGTCTCGCAGACGGGATCAAAATTTATTATTGAGCACGTTTTCAGGAAACTGCTCGATGGGGAGCAGGAAGCGGCAAATGAAGAGAACCGGCGCCACAGCGCGCTGACCACCGAGAACTACGACTTCACCGCGGCGGGTTACGAGGTGACTCCGTCGGGCGCGCAGTACGTGCTGAATTTGTGGCCCAAGACGAAGAACAAATTTTTGTATCGCGGAAAGATCTGGGTGGACGCAAAAGATTTCGCGGTGGTGAGAATCGAAGGCGAGCCGGCGCGGAATCCCTCGATTTGGATTAAGAAGACGGCGGTCAACCACCGATACATGAAAGTGAACGATTTCTGGCTTCCCACCGAGAACCGCACGGAAAGTACGATACGGCTGGGAGGCGAGGCCGTACTTTCGATCGACTACAAAGATTACAAGATCACGAAGGCCGCGCCGCTGCGCGGGCCGCAAACCGCCGGAGCGCTTCCCCGGTAAGCCGGGCCATCCTGAATACTCCGAACTGCGCGTAAATGTATAGTGTGAATTGCCATTTTTGATGGCAAGAGCGGGCGGCATAGTGCGGCCCGGCGAATCTTATTCCCATGCAGGACATGATCCATTTGATTGGGGCGATCCTATATTTTGTTCTGGGCATAGCGCTGATTGGAACGGCATCGTCCGCGGTGTTTCTTGGGCTGGCAATGGTTGGAGTGATGCGCTTCCGCTCGGAGGCGCACGAGCAAGCCAAGGCGGTTCCCGAGAATGCGCATCTGCCGCCGGTTTCAGTGCTTAAGCCAGTGCATGGGCTGGAGGCACAGCTCCGGGAAAATATTGAAAGCTTCTACCGGCAGGATTATCCCGACTACGAAATTTTGTTCGCTGCCGACCAGGCGGATGATGCGGCATTGGAAGTTGTGCGCGAGGTGAGCGCGCGCTATCCGCACATTCGTACGCGGGTGCTGGTTACTGGGACGCCGTGGCCGAATCCGGTGGTGTATTCGTTCCATTGCATGGCGGAGGCGGCGGCGCACGACATTCTGGTGACGACCGACAGCGACGTGGAGGTCGATCCGCAATATCTGCGGGAAATCGTGCCGCCGCTGCTCGACCCGAAAGTTGGGATGCTGACGTGTATGTATCGCGGCAAGAACGCGGCAGGATTTTTTTCCGGGCTGACGGCGATCGGCATGTCGGTGGAGATGACTGCCGGGGTGCTGGTGGCGAAGCTGCTTGAAGGAATGAAATTTGGATTGGGGCCAACGACCGTGGTGCGGAAAGATGCTTTGGCGAGCATCGGCGGTTACGCCGCGCTGAAGGATTACATTGCATACGACTTTGCCATTGGGAATTTGATTGCGAAAGCTGGATATCGCGTGGTGCTCTCGCGTTATGTAATCGACCATGTGGTAAACCAGGGATCGTTCAAGCGGATGTGGCAGAACCAGTTGCGCTGGGCGCAGACCACGCGCTATTCGCGGCCCAAGGGACATTTTGGAAGCGGGCTGATCTTTGCGATTCCTTACGGGCTGCTGGGATTTTTGGCGGCGGCGGGTTTGGGGCATTGGGGATGGGGCTTGGGCTTACTGGGTGCGGCTGTGGTGAACCGTTTAATTGAGGCTTGGCTGGTGGGGTGGGTGGTGGTGCGCGATCCGTCAGTTCGGCGGGCGCCGTGGCTTTATCCGCTGCGCGATTTGCTCGGGTTTGCGGTTTGGTTTGCCAGCTATTTGAAGTTGCGCTACACCTGGCGTGACAGCCGTTTTGAGTTGAAGGGGACGAGAATCGCATTGCGGGAGAGTTCGGATAGAGAGTAATACGGCGCAGAAAAGCTTTGCCCGCGAACAAAAGCTTTTTACCGCGAAGTGCGCTAAGGATTCGCGAAGGACGCAGAGAGAATCAACTGCACATTTCTGCATTTTCCTTGCAGCTGCTGAACATCAATTTCATGGAGGGTTATTTTGCGGGTTCTTGTTACGGGGGCGGCCGGGTTTATCGGCAGCAACATGGTTGATCGCCTGTTGTCGGAGGGGCACAGCGTTGCCGGGTTCGATAATTTTTGTACGGGGCAGAGGGAATTTCTAGCGGGTGCGATGGCTCATCCTCAGTTCGCACTGCACGAAGGCGATTTGCTGGACCGCGAAAGTTTGGCCGGGGCGATGCGTGGTGCGGAACTGGTTGTTCATTTTGCGGCGAACGCCGACGTGCGTTTCGGGACGGATCATCCGAGGAGAGATTTAGAGCAAAACACCATCGCCACGTGGAACGTGCTGGAGACGATGCGCGAGGTGGGGTGCAGGCGAATTATTTTTTCTTCAACCGGATCGGTGTATGGAGAGCCGGAGATTTTGCCGACGCCTGAGATTTGTCCGTTTCCGGTGCAGACGTCGTTGTATGGGGCTTCCAAGCTGGCGGCCGAAGGGATGATTCAAGCTTATTGCGAGGGCTTCGGCATGCAGGGCTATATTTTTCGCTTTGTCTCGATTCTCGGCGAGCGTTACACGCACGGGCATGTTTTTGATTTCTGGAGGCAGCTTTCGGAACATCCCGATCACCTGCATGTGCTGGGCAACGGGAAGCAGCGAAAATCTTATTTGTACGTGCAGGATTGCCTGGATGGCATTTTTACGGCTCTCAACCGCGCGGAGGGCAAGGTAAATATTTTTAATCTTGGCACCGATGAGTTTTGCGAGGTGAATGACTCGATCGGATGGATCTGCCAGCATCTCGGGCTTCATCCCAAGCTCACGTATTCCGGTGGGGAACGCGGGTGGATCGGGGACAGCCCGTTTATTCTGCTTGATTGTTCGCGCATTCGCGCGCTGGGGTGGAAGCCGAGATTAAGCATCCAACAGGCGGTATTGGCCACCATCAAAGATGTGAGCGCGAATTTCGCCAAGGCGAGCGAATGAAGTTCGGATGAATCCGCAATAGAATGGCTAGGTGCTGACTGAGCGGCTGGAATTCGTACCGGAGCGCGACGTGGCGATCTTCGCCGGCGTGCCCGCGGCACAGGCGGTTTTTCTGCTGCGCAGCGAGGATCCGCAAGCCGAGCCTTACGTCAGCAAAACGGCGAATCTGCGCCGCCGGCTGCAGCGATTGCTCGGACCGCAGGATGAGCACTCCCGGAAATTGAATCTGCGCCAGCGGGTCCGCGTGATCGAATACACGCCAACCAGTTCCGATTTTGAATCCGGCTTTTTGCTTTACCGTGTGCTGCGTGCAGCTTTTCCCAAGGCTTACGCGCGACGCATGCGCTTCCGTTTCGCGCCATTGGTGAAGCTGCATCTGGAAAACCAGTATGCGCGCGCGTCGATTACCACACGTTTAGGACGGCTGAACGGGCGCGCCCTCTACTACGGGCCGTTCCAGTCGCGCGCGGCCGCGGAGAAGTTCATGAACGACTCGCTCGACTTCTTTAAGATGCGGAGGTGCGTGGACGATCTGCATCCCGATCCCAAATTTCCGGGATGCATTTATTCGGAGATGAAGATGTGCCTTGCGCCCTGCTTCAAAGGTTGCAGCGACGAGGAATATTCCGGCGAAGTGAATCGGGTGCAGGCGTACTTTGATTCGGCGGGAGAGTCGCTGGTGCGAGAATTTTCTGTGCAGCGCGATGCGGCGTCGGGCAATCTCGCGTTCGAGGACGCGGCGGCGATTCATGTGCGGCTGGAGAAGTTGAAGCCGGTGGTCAGCCAGTTTCCTGAAATTGTGCGGCGCATCGATCGCCTCTCAGGGCTGATCGTGCAGCCTTGCCAGCAGGCGGATTCGGTGACGTTCTTTCGCGTCGAGGGCGGAGCCATCGCCGGGCCAACGACTTTCTGCATTCAAGCAGCGGACCATGCGAAATCGCAATCGATGGAGTCGCGAGTGCTTGGCGCTCTCGATTCGTTTGCGCCGCCAAAGGGTTTTTCTGTACTCGAAACCATGGAGCAGCTTGCGCTGCTCAAGCGCTGGTATTATCGGGGCAGCCGGGTGGGAGAAATCTTTCTCGCAGACGATAAAAATATTTTTCCGATGCGGCGAATCGTCCGCGGCATTGGGCGCGTCTTAAAAGGCGAGCGACCGGAAGAACAGAGCGGGGCGGCGCTTGGTGGTTCGCATGAGGGTATGGCTTTGGGCGTACCACCAACGACCGCGCGGTAAGGTCGTCGTATTTTTCTTGTCATCCCGAGCGAAGCGAGGGACCTTGGTTCTCACTTGCGCCATCTATGTTGCATCGGCAAGCACAAACCAAGGTCCCTCGCTTCGCTCGGGATGACAAGCGCGTATCAGATGCGAGGAAAACGATATGGCAGTGAAAGACTCCAAGGACAAGCAGCTTCGCGATCAGCTTATCTCTTTGCTCAAGGGTGGTGGCGCCCACGCAACATTCGACGACGCAGTGAAAAATATGCCGGAGACATTGCGCGTCGTGAAGCCGGAAAGAATGCCGCACTCCGCGTGGATGTTGCTGGAGCATCTTCGGATTGCGCAGTGGGACATTTTAGAGTTTTGCCGCAATGCGAGATATAAAGCGCCGAAGTGGCCGGATGAGTATTGGCCGAAGGAAGAAGCGCCCGCGAGTGCTGCTGCCTGGGACAAAAGCGTGCGGCAGTTTCGCGCGGATGCGAAAGTCATGCAGGAGCTGGTTGGGAATTCGAAGACCGATCTGTTTGCGAAGATTCCCTGGGGAGACGGGCAGACGATTCTGCGTGAGGCGTTGCTGGTGGCAGACCATAATGCATACCATCTGGGACAGCTAATCGATGTGCGCCGGGCATTGGGGGCGTGGAAGGATTGATGAAACGGGAATGTTGTTTCTCGCCAGAAGGGAAAAACCGATAAACATCGGCGGTTGCACCGCCGCGCTTGCCAAGATTGTCGCGGCATATTCAAACCAGCCATACCATTCCATGGATCGAAGGTAAGGAGGCAACACAATCACCAACCCATAGTGCACTGCATACCATGCCGCATAGGAACCGGCCATCGACTCAACGACCAACCAGCAAAGAACGGCCTCGTAGCCATCGCTGAGCCTGATGCTTTTCTTAAGGGCGGTTCCGACGCCCGCTTCCCCGGCAAGGACTAAGGGAATCGCCATCCCGAGCCGACTGACCACGCTTGCTACCAGCGTATAGCCTATTGCCGTCACAGCCATGATCAAACCCGGGAATCGTGCTCGGCCGAACAGCCTAAGCGATGCGATACCTACAGCAACCATAACTGCCAGGCCCAGGAGGAACACGCCAAACGTAATGACAGCCGCCCGTAGCAGGGATACAAAATGCTCGCGCGCTAGTTGAAAGCTGTCTCGTCTCCAGACTTCGCCAGGATCCGCATCCAGGCCATTCAGGACGGTCGCAATTGCCGCTAACGCGAAACAACCTAAAAACCAAGCGATGAAAAAACTGCCGAAGCGCAGGACAAAAGTCTCACCTAGAACATCGGGGCGATGCGGAACTTCCAGCGCCGGAATTGAGCTATATATGGCGTGAATGCGTTTGTCGGCAAGGAACACCACCAACGTGGCGAGGATCGAAGTTGGAGCTGTAATCGCAAACCAGCGGCCGAAATGCGCTGTATACAGACGATACACATCCGTTAGATGTAACCGATCGCGGGGCATCCCTCCAACTTCAACTTGCTCTGCAAGTGAATAATTCTGATCCATGTATCGCGCTCCGCTCTGGCCGCTTGCGAAACACGACTTTTACTCCCTCGCGCCAGCGCTCGTCAATGCCCACGAACTCCCATGGAATTTCCGGCGACAGATAGCGTAGCAGCGTGTCGGTGGCGGGATGCACATGCAGCGCGGGAGCCACCAGAAACAGAAGCGGCTTTTCAGCGGACAATTCGCGGCCCTCGAAGTAGCCGAAGCGGGGAAACTCACCGCGGGCGTGATGCCACTCGACGCGGGACCAATAATCCAGCCCCTGCAGCGGCAGGTGAATATCTTCATCGGCTTTTAATTCGACAATTGCAAGCCGGCCGGCTTTCGTGGTCGTGAGCACATCGATCATGGCGCGGTCGGAGGCGGAGAAGGCCGGCAACTGCGAATAGCAGCCGTGTGACTCGAGACCGTCATCGATCACGCCGACATCGCCCACCACCAGCGATTCGAGCCAGCGCTCCGGGCGCAGCCGCCACAACGGATGATGGCGCGGGCCATAAGGATGGCGGACGTCGCGCAAGCAGCGGGCCAGCTCGATCAACCGCGCTTCGTTCGATTTTTCCAAAACACGCTCCTCGGACCCTACGCCGAAGACGATCTCTTCGGTGCTGTAGAAGGAGCCGGGCAGGGTGCCGAGGCGTGCGCGGGCGAATTCCAGGCCACGCCAGCGAAAGACCACCTCGGCCGCTGAGAGCACAGAGACTTCGCAGCTCGGAAGAATTTCTTGAACTTGTGCGATCGAAGCTTTGAAGCGCTCGCGGGCGGCGACATCGTCGAAGGCATGCACCAGGCGGGTATCGACGTTGCCGCGATCGGCGCAGTCGATCTCGATGAGCGCGTCATGGCGTTCGTCGAATTCAAGCAGAGACCACTTGGCGGCATTGTGATTCAGATTCGCCATGCGCTCGCGCACCAGCGCTGAGGTTCCGTTCGGAACGAACAGCTTTAAGCCTTCCACCAACACGTTCGCGGCTTGGGACTGGCGGCAAACGTCGAGCCAGAGAATGCCGAAGGTTAGAGTGGCATCGATGGAGGATTGCGACTCTTGTGCGTTGGCACCGAGAAATGCGAAAGCGCTGCGGCCGCGGCGGATCAGGCCGCGAGCATAGACGGGGCCGAAGGATTTTTCCAGATCGACGGCGCTGGTGAGACGGACGACTTTGAAGTCTGGGAAATGGCGATCTAAAGTGCGGCGCAATTTTTGTTCGTAGGCGGCGCGAGCGATGCGGCGAGCTGAGGGAGAGCGGCGGTCGCGTTCACGGCAAATTTCCAGCTTCGAAGGTCGGGCCTGCCCCAGGCGCTGCACCGCTAAATGCAATGTGCCGTTTTTAACCTCGGCATCGAGCACGCGGCGCACTGCGTTGCGCTCGGGCGACCACAGGTGAAGCAGGCAACGGTTGTATTCGCCGGAGATCGAATACTTGGATTGCGCCAGGTCGAATGCGACAGCGCCGTTTTCGAGGACTACGGCTCCGGAGGCTTCGCAGAGAAAATCCTGCACAGTTTGAGTTAGGGCTTGGGGCGTTACTAGAGGCATTTGGGTCTCCGCTGGGGATTGTCGGACTAGGGGCGCGAAGAAGTCTGTGACATGTGACCATCGTCACAGGCGCACTGTGGATGTTTTTGCCCGAACCACGCGGCGCTCTGTGGGATAATGAGGAATCCGCTCAACTGAGTCTGCCTGCAGCCCGGCGGCATCTATATTTATTGGGTGAATCCGTTTGGAAAAATCTACTTTCTCCGATAAACAGCGCTTTTTTTTCGACCACTACGGCGTTACTGAAAACGACCTTGAACGTTATTTGTCCGCGGCACTTTCGGCCGGCGGCGACTATGCCGACCTGTATTTCGAATATCTTTCGTCGACCTCGCTGATGGTGGATGAGTCGATGGTGAAGTCGGCGTCGCAGGGAATTTCTGCGGGGTGCGGAGTGCGCGTTGTTTCTGGCGAGCGCACCGGGTATGCCTATACGGATGATCTTTCGGCCAGCCGCATTCTGCACGCCGCGAAGACTGCGGCGCTGATTGCTAGCGCTCCGGCCAAGACCCCTGTGGCGGGGTTTCAGAAGACGGCGGCGCGCAGCTTGTATCCAGTGACTTTGCCGTCGGTGGACGCGGAGATTACCGCCAAGGTTGAGCTGGTGATGCGGGCGGATAAGGCCGCGCGTGCGTACGATCCGCGGATTCAGGAGGTGCGCGCCAGCTACTCGGACGAGTTGCGGAATATTCTTGTCGTCGCTTCCGACGGTACTTTTGCCGAGGATTCTCAGCCTCTGGCACGCATGAATGTTTCGTGCATCGCTAAGACTGAAACCAATTCGGCGCGGGGCGGTTCGGGCGGCGGCGGACGAGTTGCGCTCGACTTTTTCTTTGGCGACAAGAATCCTGAGTTTTTTGCCAAGGAAGCGGCGCGGCAGGCGCTTTTGCAGTTGGATGCGCGGGAAGCGCCCGCGGGCGAGATGGAAGTTGTGCTGGGCCCGGGATGGCCGGGGGTCCTGCTGCATGAGGCCGTGGGGCATGGACTCGAGGCGGATTTCAATCGCAAGAAGACTTCGGCATTTGCGGGACTGATCGGCAAACGCGTGGCCAGCGAAGGATGCACTGTGATCGACAACGGAACCATGCCGTGGCGGCGCGGATCGTTGAACGTAGATGACGAAGGCGAGCCTACGCAGGAGACCGTGCTGATTGAAAAAGGAATTCTGAAGGGCTATTTGAGCGACAAGCTTTCCGCGCGGCTGATGGGCATTGCCGACACCGGCAACGGACGCCGTGAGAGCTATGAGCACATCCCAATGCCGCGCATGACGAACACTTACATGCTCGCGGGGCAGGATAATCCCGAGGATATTATTCGCTCGGTGAAGCGTGGGATTTACGCGGTCAACTTTGGCGGAGGCCAGGTTGATATTACGAACGGCAAGTTCGTGTTTGGAGCGTCGGAAGCGTACATGATCGAAGATGGCAAGATCACTGCGCCGATTAAGGGCGCGACTTTGATTGGAAACGGACCTGACGTGCTAACGCGTGTTTCGATGGTGGGCAACGATTTGAAACTGGATGAGGGCGTCGGCACCTGCGGCAAGGATGGTCAGGCCGTGCCGGTGGGTGTGGGCATTCCGACGCTTAAGATCGATCGGCTGACTGTTGGCGGGACGGCGAAGAAGGATCCGGGCGGGTTCATGCAGTAAGGCTTTGCCACGGATTTGCACGGATCACCACGGATCTTTTAACTCTTGTCATTCCGGCTTCTTGCCGCGATCTTACTTACTCAAGGTGTTTATGCCTGAAGCTGAATTGGAAAGTCCGCAACTCGACACCGACCTCCGCGAACTAGCGCAGGATATCGTCCGACGCGCCATGAATGGGGGAGCAACTGCCGCCGAATGCGTCGTGCGCGAGGGCGATGAATTTTCTACGCTGGTGCGGCTTGGCCAGGTGGAGACGCTGAAGGAGTCTGGATCGCGTTCGATTGGCGTGCGGGTGTTCAATGGACAGCGCGCCGCCAGCACGTATTCGAGCGATTTCTCGCGCGACAGCCTTGACCGGATGGTGAAGTCGGCGCTGGAGCTTTCGAAGATTACGTCGGAAGATCCTTTTGGCGGAATTCCGGACGCGTCGCAGTTGGGGCAGCTTACGGGCGACCTCGACCTGTATCACGAAGATGTTTATTCGCTGGCCGGAGCGGAGCGCATCGAATACGCGCGCAGAGCCGAAAAGGCCGCCCTCGATTTTGACCCGCGGATCAAAAATTCCGAGGGGGGATCGTTTGACGCCGCCACCGGCCACAAGGTTCTGGCGAATTCGCATGGATTTGTCGGCGAGTACCGGCGGTCTTATTGTTCGGTGTCCGCGGTTCCTATCGCGCAGGCTGAAGATGGGGGGATGCAGCGCGATTACTGGTACTCGGTGGCGCGTATGTTGTCGAAGCTGGAATCTCCGGAGCAGGTCGGGAAAGTTGCGGCCCAGCGCACTTTGCGGCGATTGGGGGCGCGAAAGGTGAAGACCGCGCAGGTGCCGATTATTTTCGATCCGATGATTGCAACGTCGATCCTCGAACACATTTTTGAAGGCATCAACGGCGATTCGGTTTACCGCGGCGCATCTTTCCTGGCTGGAAAGTTGGGGCAGAAAGTTGCGGGCGACAATGTCACCATCATCGACGATGGCACCATCCCCGGCGGCTTCGGAACCAGCCCGTTTGATGGGGAAGGGATTCCGACGCGGCGCACCGTGGTGATTGAGAATGGCGTGTTGAAGTCGTATCTGATGAATACTTACACGGCGAAGAAGCTGAAACTCGCGACTACGGGCAACGCATCGCGCGGGCTTGCTGGAACGCCGGGCATTGGGCTGGGAAATTATTTTTTGCAGGCGGGAAAACGAACTCCGAAGGAATTGATTGGCGACGTGAAAGAGGGATTGTATGTGACCGAATTCCTTGGCCATGGCGCGAACCTAGTCACTGGCGACTATTCGCGCGGAGCTTCGGGAATGTGGATTTCTGGCGGAGAGCTTGCTTACCCCGTGGAAGAAATCACCGTTGCGGGAAACTTGAAAGAGATGTTCTTCAACATTTCTGAGATTGCGAATGATCTGGAGTTTCGCGGTTCGGTAGCGGCGCCCACGCTACGCATTGACGGCCTGACAGTCGGCGGCGAATAATCGCTGCTGACTAACCGGACTATGAAATTCTCCAAGATCGTTTTCTGGATTACCGCCATCTGGGGCGTACTGATTCTTACGCCGTTGTATTTCATGTTCGATCTGATCGGCCGGCAGGATCCCCCAGCTATCACGCATCCCGGTTTTTACTACGGCTTTGTCAGCGTCGGCCTGGCCTTCCAGGTTGTATTCATCGTGATTGCGCGGGACCCGGTGCGGATGCGGCCCGTGATGATTCCGGCGGCCCTAGAGAAATTCGGCTATGGCGTGACTTTCGTCGTGCTTTACTTGCAGCATCGCCTCACGCCGGGCGACCTCGTCCTGGGTTGCGTTGACCTTGTCTTCGGAGCGCTGTTTGTGGCCGCGTACGTTAAGACCGCCAACTAAGCTCCAGAGTACAATCAACACTCATGGGCGGATTGATCGATCCAACTCCGGTAAACCAAGAGGCTGACTCCAGCCGGCGGATCATCGCGATTGCTGTCGCCGCGGTGATCGTTGTCGCCGTGGTCGCGGCTTTGCTGCTGCGCAGCCAGCCCAAGGGCGCATCCGGGCCACCGCCCTACGTTGCCAATCTGAAGCTCTCGGATTTCAAGATGAGCGCCGCGGAAAATTTTGTGGGACACACTGTGAACTACGTCGACGGCACGATCATCAACGCCGGGGACAAGACCGTTACGCACCTGATAGCGCAAGTAACGTTTAAAGATGACATGGGACAGATCGCACAGCGCGAAGAGGTTCCCATGCAGGTTTTGAAGACCGATGGGCCGTATCCTGAGGCGGTTGATTTCCGCGTCTCGCCGCTGGCGCCGGGGCAAAGCACGATTTTTCGGCTGACCTTCGAGGGCATTTCCGCACAGTGGAACCGGCAGTATCCGGAGATTCGGGTGACGGATGCGGCGGTGAAGTAGGCGGCTGAATTTTACTCCTTGCCGTTTTCAGAGTGCCTTCAGGTGGAAGCGATTCCGCCGTGCGCCTGCCAATCCATGACCTTCGATAACGGAAGCGAGTTCAGCAAGCACTCTCTGCTGAACCGAAAGTTCGGCATCCAGACCTGGTTCTGCGACACACATTTCCCCCTGGCAGAAGGGCGGCATCGAAAATGCGATTGGCCGGTTGCGCCGTCAGTTGCCAAGAAAGACCGACCTCGATGCCCTGCCCGCACGCCGCCTCGCCAGCTTCCTGGACCGCTACAACAACACCCCCAGAAAGTGCCTCGACTTCAAAACTCCCAACGAGGTCTTCTTTGAACACAGTGTTGCACTTCAAATGTGAATTCATCCTCTCGCTTCGCTCGGGATGACAGTGATCGGGACGAGCGCAGCCCCCAAACTGCCGCATCACTTCACTTCGAAGTTCAGCACGGCCCCGGCCAGAATTTTCTGGCCCGCCGGGGGCCACTGGGTGACGATGATACTGGCCGGTGACGCTTGTGGTGGTGGAGGGATATTTGCGGGCGCGGGATTCGGCAGCGCGCTCCCAGATGCTCCGGGATTCGGCGCGGCAGGCGGCGCAACGCTGACGTTGCCTAATTTGAAGCCTGCATCTTGCAGCGTCTTCGCGGCGGTGCCCAGGGGCTGCCCGGCGAAGTTCGGCATCACGTAGGCCGCAGGATCGGCCACGACGGTCACCAGCAGGCTGGTTCGGGGTGCGGCAACCTGGTTCGCGTTGGGCGGAGGACTCTGCGCCAATACGTGATCCGCAGGCATCCCGGAAACTTGTATCTCGGCAGTGGAGGCAATCTCGAGGCCGCGGCGGCGGAGGTTCCATTCGGCGGCGCGCTCACTCTCTTTGGTTACGTCAGGAATCGCCACGCGCTGCGGGCCCATGCTTTGCGCGACGCGCAATTGCCAGCCTCGCCGAACTTTTGTGCCGGGCATCGGCAACTGCGTCATAATCCGGCCCTCTGGAATCTGCGGACTGTAATATTGGCGCTCGACTTCGACCTGCATGCCGAGTCCGACGACTGCGCGTTCAGCGTCAGCGGGAGTGAGTCCGATGACCGACGGCACTTGAATTTCCTGCCCATGAATGGCGAAGCGCATCGCGGTCAGCGCCGATAGCAGGGCGACGACCACCAGCACCAGCGCCATCATCGCAAAACGAAATAGAGGTTTCATCTTAGCTCAGACTGTTGCGTCCATATGATTGCGCTCATCTATTGCGTCTCATCGGTAGCAGGCGAAGCATCGGGCGTGTCGACCTTTTGCACAGGGTTGCCGGTTGACTCTGGCGGGGGCTCAAACTGCCCCGGATCTTTTCCAGCCATTGCGGCATTCATAAAGTTCATCCAGATCGGCAGCGCGGCGTGTGCGCCGGTTTCCTTTGCGCCGAGGGTTTTTTTCTCATCGAATCCCACCCACACGCCGCAGGTCATCGCCGGGGAAAATCCCACGAACCAGGCATCGGTGAAATCATTGGTGGTGCCGGTTTTTCCGGCGACCGGAAACGGCATCTTCGAAGCGGCTATCCCTGTGCCGTGCAGCACAACCTCGCGCAGCATCGAGGTCATAATGCGCGCAGTGCGAGCGCTCACGACATCCTTCACATCAGGATAATCTTCTTCCAGCACGCGGCCTTCGTAGTCCGTCACCTTGGTGATGTAGCGCGGCGTAACACGCACTCCATCGTTGGGAAATACGCTGTAGGCGGAAGTCTGCTCTATCAGCGTGATCTCGGCCGCTCCTAGCGCGACTGGCAAGTAGGGCGGCAATTTCGCCGTGATGCCGAAGCGCCCCGCGTAATCGATGACGCTCTTGATGCCAACTTTGGCGGCCAGCTTCAGCGCCGGAATATTTCTGGACTGCGCCAAAGCGCGGCGCAGAGTTATGATGCCCTCGAATTTTTCGTCGTAGTTATGGGGCGAGTAGGGGCCGGAGACGGTGTCAAACGTGATGGGCTCGTCGAGGATTGTGTCATCGGGGCTTCCGCCCTGATCGATGACTGCCGTGTACACATAAGGCTTGAAGGACGATCCCACCTGGCGCAGAGCCTGAGTCGCGCGGTCAAATTTGGATTCGCTGAAATCGCGCCCCCCAACCATCGCCTTGATTCCGCCGGTCGCGTTGTCGATCGCCACCAGTGCACCCTGAGCTCCTGAATTCTGTTCAAGACTGACTCTGGCCGCGCCGTTCGCGCTGAGCGAAAAGATTTTTACGTAACAAATATCTCCGGTATGAAGTAGATCCTGAATCTTGCCTTGCGTCCAAGCCACGTCGGATTGGCTGAGAGCAGCAGCGTAGCGCCCGAACTTCAGAGTGGCGATGCCGACGCCAGACGAAGTGACGAGCGCATGTACATAACCATTCACTTCCGGTTCGTCTTCCCAATCGGGATGCGAATATTTATCGATCGAATTTCCTTCGGCAAGAATGTTTTCCAGGTGGCCCTTCCATCCGTGGCGGCGCTCGTAGGCGGCCAGACCGTCGAGCACGGCCCGGTTCGCAGCCTTTTGCAGGTCGACATCCAACGATGTATAAACCTTCAAGCCGCCCTCGTGGACTTGATCCGCGCCGTATTTATTTTCCAGATAGCGTCGAATTTCTTCGACGAAATACGGTGCCAGCGAATTGGGATCGTGCTGCAGATGCAGGTCGAGCGGGACCGAGCGCGCATCGGCGGCTTGCGCTGCGGTAATCTTTCCATCTTCCAGCATGGCGTTGATGACGAGAGTGCGGCGCCTAAGCGAGCGGTCGGGATGGTTGATGGGCGAATAGATTCCCGGCCCTTTGGGCAGTCCAGCGAGCAGCGCAGCTTCGGCCAGCGTAAGCTTTCGCGCCGGTTTGCTGAAGTAATATTCCGACGCGGCTTCAAAGCCATACACCCCGTGCCCGAGGAAAATCTGATTGGCATAGAGCGTGAAGATTTGCGGCTTGGTGAAGCGGCGCTCGATTTGGATCGCCAGCATCGCCTCCTGCACCTTGCGATGAAATGATCGATCGGGCGAGAGAAAAAGATTGCGCGCCAGTTGCATGGTCAGAGTTGATGCGCCTTGCACCTTGCCGCCGGATTCGATGTCTCGATAGGCCGCGCCCACGATTCGCCAGAAGTTAATTCCGGAGTGGCGATAGAAATCTTTATCCTCGATCGAAATCAGAGCCTCTCGCAGGACCGGAGCAAAATCATCGTAGCTGGCGACTACGCGGCGCTGTAGGGCAAACGATCCGATCACCTGCCCGTGGTCGTCGTAGAGCTCAGTGATGGAGCTTGGACGATAGGCTTCGAGCGCTTCCACCTGAGGCAAGTCCGTGGTGTAGACCAGAAGAAGCCCCGCAGTCGCTCCGACCAGGGCGGAAACCAGCACCAGCAGGGCAAATAATACGCGGCCCACCAGCCTCCGCCCGGCAACTTCGACCGGCGGAAGATCTTCGTAGAGAGACTTCATGGCGAGATGGGTTCAGGATAGCAGGGCAGCATCGGCGCCGACTATAAGTTTGGGGTGACTGTGGGGACGCCTCCTCGAGAACTTAGCGATGGGCGTGTGCAGCGATGCTCTGCGCAGGAAAAGAAATGGCGCGCCTTTGCGGGCGCGCCACGAATCCAGCATCGGAGTTTCAGTAGCCGCTAGCTGCTGCGGCTCTTCAGAACTTCGACGGCCTTGTGCAATTGATCGTCCTGCGTGTTCTTCGGCTTGGCCTCGGGCTCGGCCGGAGTAGCTTCGGCGCCATCGTCGTCGGAGATCGCAGTATCGGTGTCGTCGGCCACCAGCACGTTGGGCGTTACGGCTGTATCTTCAATCGCCTTGCCGCTGGGCGAATAATATTTCGCCACGGAGAGAATGAGCGCACCCCCGTCTTTCAGATCGATGGTTTTCTGCACCGATCCGTCACCAAAAGTCTTGTCGCCGACTACATCGGCGCGGGCATTTTCGAGAAGCGCCGCGGCAACGATTTCGGCAGCTCCCGCCGTCCCTTTGTTAACGAGCACGGCCACCGGGAGCGTGGTAATCGCCTTCGCGGGATCGGCATTGAAAGCTTCGCGGGGATATTTCTGGCCTTGGAGATAGGTAATGGTTCCGTGATTCAGAAAGAGATTAGCGGTGGCGATGCCTTCGCTTTCGTCTCCGTCAGAGGTGTTCCGGAGATCGAGGATCAGCTTCTTTGCGCCCGATTTTTCCAGCGACTTGATCTTCGCGGCGATGTCCTGCGCCTTGCCCTTGGTCAATGCATCTACCTTTATGTATCCGATGCCATCATCCAGCATCTTGTCGGAGACCGGAGGAATGGAAATCACATCCCGTGTGATGACCATCTTCTGCGGCTCCGCCCTACGCGCGCGCACTACAGAAACGTTTACGGTTGAGCCCGGCGTACCGGACAGCGCAGCGCGAATCTCCGGCAGCGACATGTCACGCGTGCTCTGGCCTTCGATCGATTCGAAGATGTCAGTATCTTCAATTCCAGCTTTCTCCGCGGGCGAGCCTGGCAATACTGAAACTACATCCGCGTATCCGAAGCGCTTCGAAATGGTCGCGCCGATTTCGCCTTTGCCTTCCGCCTTGTGAGCTTTGTAAGCCTTGTAGGCCGCAGCGGTCAGATAGCTCGAGTTCGCATCGAGCGATTCAACCAACCCATGTAGCGCGCCATTCGTCACTTTCGGAATGTTGGGGTCTTCCACGTACTCGTTCTGTACGCGCGACAAAACCTCGCTGTAAACCTGCATCTGCCGGTAGGAGCCGTCGTTCGAGGAGGCATGTACGCCGCCGAGCGAACCCACAACGACAAACAACAGGACGGCAAAGGACGAACCCAGTATCGCTGCTTTAATTTTCATGGACATCAGATTCTTCTTCGGGAAAGGAGTCACTTCCTGGCGAACTTCTTAACATTATATCTTGTAGATGCTGCTTTTAACCTGCTGGCTGCTGTTATTCGTCCGCGGCCGGTAAGCCATGGAAAGCCAGGGTATTAGGCCATTTATAAGACGAGCCAGAACTTGTTTAGTCACCCGGGTTCTAGGCCGGCGGTTTGAAGTTGAGCGTCATCAGGCTCTGCACAGCGACCGGACGGCCGTTCATGAAATAGGGTTTGAATTTCCACAGCTTGACTGCGTCGATTGCGGAGCGGGCAAAGACGAGCGATCCCTGCAAGAACTTCGCATCCAGCACCGCGCCGTCGCGGCCAATCAGCACTTGGAGAACTACACTGCCGCGCTGGCCGCCAGCCTGGGCCGGATATTCGGGATCAACTGGCTTAGCCAGAAAATCGCGCACCATCGCCTCAGGCAGGTTTACCGGCTCGATCGACGACATGGCGGATTCTGGCGGCTTGGCGCCGCTGGCTTCCGGAGTAGAGGAAGCGAGTTGCGACTTCAGGCTCGATGGAATGCCGGAGGCGACGCCCGGCTGCGTGACATGCGTGGGCGCAGGAGTCGACCCAGGGGTCGGCGCGGCGACCGGCTGCGTGACTATCTGAGCTGGCGGATTTTCAGGCACCGAACTTTGAGCGGGCAAGACCGGTGCGACCGTGGCAGCGGGATTCGGGGCCGCATCCGGCGCGGCGGCGGCAGCCTGGGATTTTTCTTCGATTTGCACGCCTGGGTCGGGCGCATTCGGATCATGTATGTTGGGATTTTCGGTCCTGGCTGCTTGTGCGGCGGCGGCCGCGGCGGCCGCGTTCTTGTCGAGTTTCGCGGTGGGGTCCACTACCGGCAGCACCTGGATTTGCGACGGATCGGTGGTCGCATCGGGAATATTTGTGGGCACGGGGAGCTTGTACTCGTCGCCCGACTGGCCAAAGCTGTCATGCTGTGCGGCAGCCTGAGGGAGCGCTGCCGGAGGCGGATTCAACCAACTCCTGCCCGCGTGCACGGTATTCCGGTAAAGAAGTGGAAGGCGTTGGCGAAACCGAGGCACGCCGACCGCCATGAAGCTCGCAATCGCCAATGCCGAGGCGAGAACGAATCTGGCGCGATTTGGCCGCGTTTGCTGAGGCTCCGAATCAGGTTGCGGCTCGCCCGCAGCATAAGCAAAGAGGGCGGCTTCAGATTCGGCTTGCGGCTGCGATGGAGTGGCCGTATCGATTTTTGGCGCGGCCTGCAATCCCGAGGAAGCTGTATCACTGTAAGACAACAAACCGTTTGTGGTTGCAGCATCCACCGGCACTGCGGGAGCGGTTTTTGTCAGGCGGGCTTGCAGAGCTGCCCAGCCGGTGAGGGTTTCCTGCGGCGGTTCAGGCGCTTGAGTTGCCTGCTCGGCGGGTCCGTCCTGCACAGCGGATGCCATCGGTTCCAACTCCGTGAGGGAGTCCATCTCCGCCATGGCGGCACTATCGAGCGACTCCTGAACCCCGGATTCTGATTCGGTGTCGAACTGGGCGCCGGGAGCGGAACTTGCAGTTTGCAGAAATTCGCCGGCGCGCAATTTTTCCGGTGCGTGTACCACCGACGCCATCGCGGGCGCCACAGCCGCGGCAGCCCCAGCCGTCGCGTGCGGCGTTTGATTTTCGCGTGCGCCAGGCGATGGTGTCGCGGCCTGGGCAGGCGATTGCTGCTTTGAACGAAGCAACTGGCAGGCTGTGGTGAGGGTGTCGCGAACCTGGTCGGAACGAACCGGCTTTAACAGAACCGAATTCGCTCCCGCACGCAACGCCTCCGGGCGTGCATCTTCGTTAACAATCGCAAGTGTCAGCGGACGTGCCGCAGCCTTCTGGTCCCGCGCGGTTTTCAACAGAAATGCCGCTTCAGGCTGATCGTCCCAGTCGGTGATTACGATCTGGAACAGCTGGGTCGTGACCCGCTCGACCGCATCCACCGCGCTTTGGCAGTGCTCTCCTTCAATCCCGAGGTCGGTCAGCACCTGAAGGATGGGTTGGACGATTTCTTCGTGGGTTGAAAATAGTAGACAGCGCAAGGCCATGCCATTCCAGACTAGGCAACCCCAGTAACTGCCGCAAGTTACCGAGGTGGAGGGAGGTCACCCCGCCCCACTGTTGCTCCGTCGGTACATGTCCGTTTGCCCAAGTTGCTGAGCGAGCCGCAGGGAGCGCTGAATTGCAAGCGATTGGCTTTCCGGCGAGTGGGTTAGAATGCGGATTCGCCGAGGATTCTCGAGCACTATGCAATCTGCGGATGTCGTGATCGTGGGTGGAGGAATTGTCGGATCAAGCATCGCCTATCACCTCACGGAACAAGGCTGCGGGAGCGTTCTCGTCATCGAGCGCGAATCAGCGCAGGGAAAAGGCTCGACCGGAAAGAGCATGGGCGGCGTGAGGGCGCAGTTTTCTACTCCAGTCAGTATTCAGATGTCGCTATATTCGATTCCCTTCTACGCCAGCTTCGAAGAGCGGCTGGGATCTCCGTGCGACTATCGACCGCAGGGATATTTGTTCTGCGCGACCACGGATGCGCACCTGGCGTATCTGCGCACCAACTTCGCGCAGCAGGTGAAGATGGGATTGCAAAACGTGCGACTGGTAAGCGGGGATGAAATTCGCGTCATGTTTCCGCAGTTGCGCGCCGACGATATTGTCGGGGGGAGTTTTTGCTCAACTGATGGCTTTGTCGATCCCTACAGCGCCATGAACGGGTTCATGGCCTGGGCCTCTGACCGTGGGGCAACTTTGTGGAAGAACGCGGTCGTTACCGGCTTCACGCGCGATGTAACAGGAATTACATCTGTTGAGACCTCGCAAGGCTCGGTCGCTACTCGAAAAGTGGTGAACTGCGCCGGAGCGTGGGCGGCTGGCGTAGCGGCGATGGCAAGGGTGGAGTTGCCGGTTCAGCCCCTGCGCCGCATGCTGGTTCCGAGCGAGCCGTTTGACGAATTTCCGCACTCCGCGCCGATGATTGTCGACATGTCCAATGGATTTCACTTTCGCCCCGAAGCCCGTGGCTTTCTGCTCGCTTGGAACGATCCGGAGGAAACGCCGGGATTCAAAACCGATTTCGATCCTGGCTTCGTCGAGAAAATCCTGACTCGTGCCGCCGATCGCGTGCCGTGCTTCGGCAATCTGCCAGTGAATCCGAAGCGGGCGTGGGCCGGGCTGTATGAGATGACGCCCGATCATCATCCGATATTGGGCGAAGCGCCTGGAGTGCGGGGATTTTATCTGGCCAACGGCTTCAGCGGGCATGGCGTAATGCACGCGCCCGCAACCGGAAAAATTCTCAGCGATCTAATTTTGCACGGCACAACTGACATGATCGACGCGTCGCTGTTGAGCATCAATCGCTTTGCCGAAGGCCGGCTGATTCACGAAACCGCCGTTCTCTGAAAGAACAAACTGAACATGGCTTTGCAAGAACATAACTACTGGCTTACCACTGCCGAATTTCCAAAGATCGAGACGCGCCCACTTCCCGAGCGAGTCGATGTGGCGGTGATCGGCGCCGGATTCACAGGCTTATCTGCTGCGCGCACGCTCGCCAAACGCGGCGCGAAGGTCGCGGTGCTGGAAAGCGAAACCGTCGGCTGGGGCGCGAGTTCGCGCAATGGCGGCATGGTGCTCAGCGGCATGAAGCTGGGCGTGAACCAATTGATTTCGATGTACGGGCGCGATCTCACGCGCCGCATGTACGCGGCATCGCTGGAGACGATTGCTTGCGTGGAAACGATTATTCGCGAAGAGGCGATCGACTGCGACTTCTCGCGGAGCGGGCATCTCGAAGTCGCGTGCAAGCAGAAGCATTTTGACGATTATGCGCGGCAGGTGGAAGTGATCGCACGCGAGTTTAATCATCAGTTGCGCGTGGTGCAGCGCGGTGAGTTGAGTTCGGAAATTGGATCGGGAATTTATTACGGCGGAATGGTCGATGAAGTCAGCGCCGGGGTGAACCCCGCGCGGTATGTTGTTGGATTGGCCCGAGCAGCGATGAAGGCCGGGGCGGAGATTCTTGAGCGCACTCGCGTGGAAAGCGTGCAGCGCGAGTCGCGGCAGGGCGAAGCGGGATGGAAGATCACCACCTCGCGAGGTGCGCTCTGGGCACGCGAAGTTTTCGTTGGGACCAGCGGCTACACGGGCGCGGCGACTCCGGCATTGCAGAAGAAAATTATCCCCATTGGTTCGTTCATCATCACGACTGAAGTTTTGCCCGATGCGTTGGCGCATGAACTCAGCCCGCGCAACCGCATGATCTACGATTCGAAGAATTATCTTTACTACTACCGGCTCACGCCGGACCGGCACATGCTATTTGGCGGACGCGCGGCATTTTTCCCCGAGACCGACCAGACCATCCGCCGCAGCGCCGACATTCTGCGGCGCGGCATGATCGACGTCTATCCGCAGTTACGCGACGCCAAGGTGGAATACGTGTGGGGCGGCACGCTCGACTTCGCCTTCGACATCATGCCGCACGCGGGGCAGATCGACGGCATGTACTATGCCGTCGGCTACGCCGGGCACGGCGTGGCCATGGCTACGTATCAAGGCCAGAAGATGGCGGAGTTGATTGCGGGCGATAAGCCGGAGAATCCGTTCGTCGGCATCCCGTTCCCCGGCGCGCCGCTTGGGTTGTACAACGGCAAGCCGTGGTTTTTGCCTTTCGCGGGGATGTGGTACAAGGTTTTGGATTGGGTGAGTTGAAGGCCGCCCCTGTCTAAAACGGATTTCGAATCGTCAGCCGCTTCTCGATGACCTGCCCATCCTGTATATCCCCCGAATATAAAATCGTGCATTTCGCCTCCAGGGCAGAGGCGACGATGAGAGCGTCATAAATTTTATAGCCGTATCTTTCTGCGATTGCTAACGCCTCTCGGTGAGTATCAAGCGTGATGGGGAGTGGGTCGGGACAGAGGGCCTTGATGCCGTCTAAGGCGCGACGAATCTCGACCCAGGGCATCTTGGTCTTCCTGCGTGCCACGGCGGCGAACTCGCTCAAGACCTGCACGCTGACCATTCCGCCTTGGGCAATTAATTCTTCGGCGTGGTCGGAGCGTGGATCGTCTTCGATGATGGCGTACACAAAGACGTTGGTATCGAAGAACGCCTTATCGCTCATCGCTCTTCCCTCGTCACTCTTCGCCCTTGCTTCCTCGTTCATGTGCTTCTTCGCGGTCGAAAACGAATCCGGGAGGGAAGGGACGCCGGAGCTTGCGCAGAGTCTCCAAAGCTCGTTGACGGCTCTGGTCGCGCCCGACCTCGAAGGTGCCGCTGCCGACGACCCGAATCTCGATATCGTCGCCTTCCTTGAGCTTCAGAGCTTTGACGATCGCGGCGGGCAGGCGGATCGCGAGGCTGTTTCCCCACTTGGAGACTTGCATCGTCCTCCTTGGATATACGTTGATTAGTGTATATCTATCGCCTGAGCGCGCAACCGTCGCGATTTCATCCTCAGACAACGCTTTCCTTCTCGGCGAAGTTGGAGATAAATACGGTTGGAGAGGAATGCATAGGTCCTTCGGTCCGCAAAAGGCGCGGACCTCAGGATGACAAGACTTTTAGCAGAATGAAGACTTTCAGGGTGACAAGACTTTAGGGTGCTCTCCAATTCTGCGGTTGCGAACGAATACGTATACTATCGGCCCCAAAACCAAACCAATCACGCCCCCGATCAGGCCGAAGCGGTCGCTGCCCAACAGCGCAACCAGCGCCATCACCGTCGGGGCAACGACTACGTAAAACAATCCGGCCTTCCTGCCGGGAATTACGTACGAACGGGGCAGATCGGGTTGGAAGCGGCGCAGCTTCCAGGCCGACAGGACCGTCAGCACGGTCGTCGCCGAGCGCAGCAGGGTATAGACGGAGATCAGTTCAATCAGGCTCTGCCACGCCAGCAGCGCATAGATCACCGCCGAGGCCACAATCGCCAGCCAGGGCGTACCGTAGCGCGGATGCTGGCGGGTAAGCGCGGTGGGAAGATAGCCGTCTTCGGCCATGGCGAAGGGCATGCGCGTGGTGGTAAGGACGGTGCTGTTCAGCAATGCGACGTTGCAGACCATTGCCGCCAGAGTAATCCACGTGCCCAGCCAGGGGCCACCGATGGATCGCGCTACGTCAGAGAAATATCCTGAATGCCAGTTTTGCCATTCGCCCGCAGAAGCCAGACCTACCAGTGCGGGCACAAAGTACGCGGCGATCGACAGCGGGACGACTAGCGCCAGAGCTAGTGGATACGAGCGCTGAGGATTGTCGACTTCTTCCGCGACGGTGGAAAGCTGTTCGTAGCCGGAGTACAGCCAGAGACCGAGAGCAAGCCCGACTCCAAAGATTTTGAAAGTGGGCTGGTGAGGCGGCGTCCACGGAAGGAAGGGATTGTGATGCCACTTCATCAATCCCATCACAGTCATCACCATCACCGGGACGAAGATGAAAAGCTCAAGGGCGGTGGCGAGCTTGCCGACCATTTGAATGCCGCGCACGTTGATCCAGGTGATGGCCGCAATTAGAGCCACCGATGCGAGGTAGTGCTTCCAGCCGGTGAGTCCGGGAAAGTAGTAGACCAGATAGTCGGTGAAGAGGACGGCGTAAATTCCGCCGAGCAGGAATGACGCAGACCAATTCCACCATCCGGCAAGAAATCCCCAGAAGTCGCCGAAGGCGGCGCGGGTCCAGCGATAGAAGCCGCCTTCGACGGGGAGAGCGGTGGTGAGTTCGGCCGAGACCAGCGAAACCGGGATGCACCAGAAAAACGGAAGGATGAGCAGGTAAATCAGTGCCATCCCAGGGCCGGAGGTCGTGACCATGTCTTCGAGGCCGAACGGGCCGCCGGTCGTGTAGGAAAACATTACGAAGACGAGGTAGAAGAGGCCGGCCCTTTGCAGCGCGGATTTGGATGGGGTGCTCAAGAATTTTGGATTGTTGATTTCTGATGGTTGATTGAAAATCGCAGAGTGGTCAGACTTCAATCAGCAATCAAAAATCAGCAATTTCTACGCCGCCAGCGTTCCGCTCAGCGCACCTTCGAGTTCCAGCAATTTGCGCTTCACGTCGAGGCCTCCGCCATAGCCGCAGAGGGTGCCGTCGGATGCGATGACGCGATGGCACGGTACAACGATGGCGACGGGATTGCGGTTGTTGGCCATGCCTACGGCGCGAAATGCGGCGGGCTTGCCGACGGCGCGGGCGATATCGGCGTAGGAACGTGTCTCGCCGTAAGGGATGGTTTGCAGGGCGCGCCAGCAAGCGAGTTGGAAATCTGTGCCGCGAAGATCGAGGGGGAAGGTAAACTCGCGTCGCTGGCCGGAGAAATATTCTTCCAGTTCGCGGACGTACATTTGCATGAGGCGCGGTGCGTTTTCAAATGCAGACGCATTTCGCTTCTCTTTGCGCAGGTCGCGAGGGTTGGGACGAATCGATTGCTGACCGGGCAGGCGGGCGTCGAACTCCAAGGCGACGAGGCCCTTGGCTGAGGACGCGAGGAACAGCGGGCCGGCCGGCGAGTCTATTCTTGTGGAGTGGAGAGTTTCCATGGGGCTTCCTCGCTGATTACGATACCAGAGGATTCCGGGGTGCATCCGGCTAAGAGCTTTCACCACCGGGGGCACAGAGAAGAACGGGTAGGGCAAGACCGATTCCTGGCCGGGGCGGCGGTTGACAGAAAGCGGGTTTTAGCCCAAAGTGTGTGCGGCGTGCTTATGGCTTGGTCCCTGTCCCCAATAAAAAAGGGAGCATTGATTCTTGCGGCGTTGGCGCTGGCTCCCGTCGTTCTGGTGGGTTTGGTGGCGCTTGCTGCGAATGAATGGCGGCAGATCGGGGCAACTGCGGCGGGCGATCAGGTTTTGGTCAGCTCGATCTCGGCGCGGAAGAACGGATTGCGCACGGCATGGGTACGCGTGGAATATAAGGAGCCGACTAAACTGCCGCAGGGCGGTCCATTTGTGGAGCTGCGGGCGCGGGTTCGCTTCGATTGTTCGAATGGCAGCGCGGTTCCGAACTCGGAGTGGTTTTACTCGCGCGACCACGGTGGGAAACTTGTAGTCAGCAAAAAGACCCGGCGCGACGATCAGTTTGGGCAGGCCCCAGAGGGCGGCTTCGTGGGGCTTGCGCGTGACTTCGTGTGCGGGCAGAAATAGCTGGCCTTCTGGGTGCAAAAAATCGTTGAACCACTGAGGACACGAAGTTTCACGAAGGAATTCGACTTCGTTCAGAGATTTCCACAGGGCCCCACCTCGGTAACCTCCGATCTACTTCCTCTGACGGCGCTTCCGTCATATTCTAGATAACGAAACCCGAGCTGGCAGCGCCGTTCGCTCACCCTAGGTTATGAATTCTTTTGGCTTTTACTCTCTGGTCACGGCAGGCGGTGTCGCCGTAGTGGGAACGTATGCGCTTTTGCGGCGCAAGCCGAAAGGTCCAGCGGAACTTGAACGGGAACGCCGGAGCTGGCTCGATGGCATCGGGCGAATCACGGATGGCACAGTCATTGATGTTCAGGAGATGGCGCAGAACGACGATCATCACGCCGCCGTGTTGCTTATCTACAAGTACGACGTAGCGGGCGTCTCCTACGAGTGCTCGCAGGACGTGACTTATTTACGGCAGTGGATCAATCTGCACTCCTGCCGGCTCGGCCTGCCTACGTCGGTGAAGTACGACCCGCACAATCCGGGGAACTCGCTGGTGGTCTCGGAAAGCTGGATGGGTTTGAGGCAGTAGGGGCTACTGTTGTGCGCTGTCGTTCCGAGCGCAGCCAGAGCCTGCCTTGAGCGAGTCGAAGGGGATGATCCTGGTTCTTGCACGTGGCTAATTTCACTCGCCGGCGGCTGAAACCAAGGTCCCTCGCTGCGCTCGGGATGACACCATAGGTTCACATTCCTGAGTATTCCCACCCACCTAGATCTGATAATCGTCCTGAAAAAGTTCCTCAGGCGAGAGGTTGGGCGTAGCAGTTCCTTCGTCGATGGTAAGGTTCGGTTCGGTGCCGAGGGCTTCGTGCGAGTGATGCTGGAATTTTTCGCGCAGCTCGTGGAGTTCGGCCGCCAGCTTGATGATCACATCCGAGAGCGGATCACGAATATCTTTGGGATCGGTGATCACTACACGTTTGCCATCACGCAGGACGATGTGTCCGGGGACGCCGACGATCGTGGAATTAGCCGGCACGCTGCGCAGCACCACCGAGCCCGCGCCCACGCGGCAGTTGTCGCCGATGGTGATGTTACCCAGCAGCTTCGCTCCGGAGCCGACCGAGATGTTATTGCCGAGCGTGGGATGGCGCTTGCCTTTCTCTTTGCCGGTGCCGCCGAGGGTTACGCCCTGATACATGGTGACATCGTGGCCCACGATCGCGGTCTCGCCGATTACCGTGCCCATGCCGTGATCGATGAAAAGACGGCGCCCGATCTGAGCGCCGGGGTGAATTTCGATTCCCGTAAAAAGACGCGCGAATTGCGAATTCAGCCGGGCGAGCAGGCGAAATCCGTGCAGCCAAAGCCAGTGGCTCACATGGTGAGCCCAGACGGCGTGCAATCCGGGATAGCAGATGAGCACTTCGAAGTAGGAGCGCGCGGCTGGGTCGGACTCGAAGACGGCGGCGATATCTTCGCGGACGGAGCGGAAGAAGCTAGTCATTTTAGTTCAGTTGCCGGTTAGTTCAGTTGCTGGTTGCCAGTCCCCAGGAACACACGGTCACGGCGTACAAGCTGTGCCTGGAGCTTAGAGAAAGGCGCTTCCGTACTCACAAAGGAGCCTAGACTAGCAACTGGGTACTGGCAACTGGGAACTGGTTCTACCCGCCGGTTTGGAAGCCGCCGCTGTGGGCGACGGTCATGTGGAGGTATTTGTAGGGATTGACTGGCGTATCGTTGATGCGGACTTCGTAGTGGAGATGGGGGCCGGTGGAGCGGCCGCTGAGGCCGACATAGCCAATCGTGTCGCCGCGATGCACCTGCTGGCCGGGCGCGACCGCGAAGCCCGAAAGGTGGCCGTAGCGGGTCGAGATGCCGTGGCCGTGATCCATAATGATCAGCTTGCCGTATCCGCCCATGAAATCTGCAAACGCGATCACGCCATCCGCCGGGGCGATAATCGCATGGCCATAGGCGCTGCCGATATCCACGCCACTGTGAAACGCGCCTTCTCCGTTGAATGGATCAATGCGCTCGCCAAAGCTGGCGGTCACCTGGCCATCGACCGGCCAAAGGTTGGGCGCGGAGTTTGCGCGGTACCAATCGGCGGTGGTGGCGTTGCGAGTTAATCCCAGGCTGATACCAACCGTCGCCGCGCCCGTAAGGGCAGAGTTGCGCAGCGCCCCCAGCTGGTCGAGCGACGAACTCACATCTGCGTCATGAATCTCTTGTTCTGTGGCTGTAACCAGAGTGGGCTGCGACTTCAATCCGTAAAGCGCCGAAACTTCACTGGCGATCGAACCCAGCGACGCGACCTGAACGTCGCGCTCTTTGGCGACCTCTTCCAGGCGGGAATAGCGATCCTTCAGCTGCTCTTTTTCGGTGCGCAATTCGTTGTAACGGGAGACCTTCAGCAGCATGCGGGTATAAGAGCTGGCGATGCCAGTGAGGCTGAGGAATCCAATCGCGGCACCAGCTACGAACACGTACAAATAATGGAGCGGAATGGATATCTTGCGCAACTGCCCGTCGTCCCCGCGGGCCACAAATAGGATGTAGAAGCGTTTGCGCAAATATTTTCCTTCCGTGTTTTTAATTGATCAGGGCCGGAATGCCAGGCAAAAACCTTAGAATGCAGAAAGCCTGTTCGGACCACCTGATATTTGAGGCGCGCCTCCCATCTTGGGAATGGAGACTTCTAGCCCGCGCCCATCACTCTTGAAACTCGTAGCAATCTGGAAGCGTTTGGCTGCAATCAATACGGAATGCAGAGCTTAGCTTCTCTCAGCTACTCCACTTCACTCGGCCAGAGTTTGTATGAATGTCAGGTAAAAGGTAGCAAAGTGGGTTCCCCCTGTCAACGACCGGAGGCCGTCTAAGAAGTTACTTAAGACAGGGTCACCAAACCTCACCACCCGGATGTTACCTGAGCGGATGGGCAGTTGGGCGAAGTGGCCGGAAGGCCCATGCGGATTCCGCCGGGTTTCATCCCCTTCCTGCGCGCGTGGTGGGCAGATTAGCCTGCAGGCTGTATTCTGTAGGTTCTGTTTGAACTGAAAGCAATGCTATGTCGACTTTGACCGGGGTGCAGAAGCAGTACATTTTGCATTGGGGAGAGATGGGCACGCGGTGGGGCATCAACCGGACGGTGGCGCAGATCCATGCCTTGCTGTATTTGTCGCCGCGGGCGCTGCCAGCGGAGGAAATCGCCGAGACTTTGAGCGTGGCGCGGTCGAATGTAAGCACGTCGATCCGCGAGCTTGAGACTTGGGGAATCGTGCGAGCCGTGCACGTTTTGGGAGACCGGCGCGAGCACTACGAATCGATGAAGGATGTATGGGAGATGTTCCGGCTGGTAATCGAGCAGAGAAAACGTCGCGAGATCGATCCCACCCGCGAGATGCTGCGCCGAAGCTTGGAGCAGATCGATCCCAAAGAAGTCGGAGCCGATTTCACACGTGAGCGGCTGGCAGCGATGGCAGGATTTTTTGAGGCTGTGACCGAGCTGCATGATCAGATGAAGAGTCTGCCCACCGGGACCGTCAGGAAGCTGCTGCGGATGGGGGCGAAGGTGAGTGGGAGAAAGAAATAGTTAGTACATGGCCGGCTACAGTTTCGAGCCGAGGGTGGGGATGCTTCGGCTGCGCGGGGTCGTCCTTCGGACGATCCCACTCCGCTCAGCATGACAAGTGAGATCATTGATATCGAGGTGTTTTGAGGATGGCGCAGGAGCTGCAGAAAAAGATTTGGGTGACGTTGAGCGGATTGCCGCTGACGATTGGGTTGCAGTGGCCGTTTCACCGCTCGACTTCGGGCGCGGATTTTTGGGTGCTGCATGCGGATGTGCACCTGGAGAACTCCGATGGCCTGCATGCGCCGATGGCGGTGAATCTATCGGCAACCGTGCGTGAGGTGCTGCCCTCGTTGGAGCCGCGGGATGTGGAAGCTCCGGTGATTAACGCGCTGCGCAAAGAAGTGGACAAACGGCAGATTGAATTTTTGAAGTCGGGAAAGCTGAAGCCGGTTGCGTTCTCCAGCCGGTATTATGATTTCAAGCGGCAGAAGTGGGTCTTCGGCAAGGCCGCCGACGATGCCATTGCAACGTTCATTGAGCGCAAAGTTTACTGGCAGACGAAGCTCGGCGAAGAGAAGCGAGTTTGGGTCGGGGATCCGACGGAGGCGCAATATCTGGAAACGACACCGGGGCATCTGCTCGAAGTGGCAGCGCGCCTGGTAGCGGGAAATGGATTGCTACGGATGGATGGCGAGTGGGCGGAAGCGACCCCGGGGCTAATGGACCAGGCGAATCGATTTGAGAGCGCGATGCGCAGTGCCGTGGAAGAAGTCGAGAAGAAGCACGCGTATGAACGAGGTTAGAAACGCAATGCCGGTGAACGGGACGCGCAGCGAACCGGTTTGGCAGGCTCGCTTTTTGCCAGCGTAAGCTCGCCAACCTTTGAATCATTCATCATCTCCAGGAAGGCCGCGACTCTGCGGAGAGTATGCTCGAAGCATGGTTTGGCCGAATGTTCGCAGCCGGGTCTCACGGAAAGCCGTGCGTAGAGCGATACTGATTGCAGCGCTGGCGGCAACTCTGAGCGCCACTATGCCGCTGTTGGCGCAGCAGAACACTCCGCCCGAGCAGAGCGGCAGCCAGCTTCCCGGCAAGGAACTTCCAGACGCGCCGGGGGAAACCAAGAAAAACGAGAATTCAAACCCCATCGGGCAACTTGGGGGCAAAACCCGGGATGCCGCGGAAATGACGCAGCACGCCGCGACCTCGGAACTGATGCGCGCTCGCAATTGGGAGGCGACCTGGATTTCGGGTGTGTATATCGGGAAGCACCAGCCGCTGGTCACTCCCACGTCCAAAGAGCGCGAGGAAATTTATTTGCGGCAAACGCTCACGACACCGGGCGCTTACATGAAGCGCATGTTCGGGGCTGGGATCGACCAGTTGCGCGACACTCCTTCGCAATGGGACGACGGATGGGGAGGGTATGCGGAGCGCTTCGCGTCGCGCGAAGGCCAGTTTATTACGGCGAACACCCTGGCGGCACTGGGCAACGCGAAGCTGGGATATGAAGTCCGCTACGATCAGTGCAAGTGCGAGGGCGCATGGCCACGGACGAAGCATGCGATCATCCGAAATTTTCTCACTTACGATCGCAGCGAAGAGCACCTGCATCCGCAGTGGGCCCTCTATGGCGGCGCATTCGGCGGAGGACTGGTTGCGACCTCATGGAAGCCGAGCCCAAAGAATGCGTGGTCGAACGGTGCGCTGGCAATGGTTGGGCAGGCTGGCTACGGAACGCTGCTGAATTTTATTACCGAGTTTTCCAGAGAGATTAACCGCAAGCAGGGAGTGAAGTAGCGGGCCTTCGCGGGGGCTAAAAGCCCTCTCCGTTTCTCAAGTCCACAACGGCACGACTAAACGTCGTGCCCTTCCCGATGCTGTGATCTTACCGAATCGTTGCGCCGACGGAAGCGCGGGCGAGGGCGCCCGCTCCACACAACCATGCAACCTACTGGAGCAACCCTCCGTTGCCATTCGGCTCTTCTTCGGGCGCTAACACGACGGCGGCAGCCACCCGGTCGCCGGGCTCCATGTGCAGCAGCCTAACGCCCTGGGCGTTGCGGCCGGATTCGCGAATGGTCTTTGAATCCATGCGGATGATTTTGCCGTAGTGGCTGATCAGCATGACCTGCGAGGTCTCGTCGACCAGCGCGATAGCAACGACTTTACCCACACGCTCCGTGGTTTTGACGTTGATGACGCCCTTACCGGCGCGATTGGTGAGGCGGTATTCATCGGCTGGGGTGCGCTTGCCGTAGCCGTTTTCGGTGACGGAAAGGATCAGCGTGCCTTTTTGCGTCAGATCGACGGCTTCGGTGGGCGCGACTTCCGTATCGCTGGCCGCGTCTCCCTGAGCCGGCGGAGCTCCTACCGGAGCTTCGCCCGGTTTCGGAGTTACCGTCATTCCGACGACGTAATCGCCTTCATCAAGGTTGATGCCGTTCACGCCGTAGGCTGCGCGGCCCATTGAGCGGACGTGGTTCTCGTCGAAGCGCACGGCCATGCCCTCGTGCGAGGCGATGAAAACGATCTGGTTGCCGTTGGTGATGCGGGCGGCTACGAGCTCGTCCCCTTCTTCGATGTTGATGGCGTTGATGCCGTTCGAGCGCACGTGCATAAACTCGCGCAGCTCGGATTTCTTCACCAGGCCATTGCGCGTAGCGAAGAAAATAAATTTATTCTCTTCTTCCAGATTGCGCACTGCGAGCATGGTGCGGACGGTTTCGCCGGGTTGCAATCCGATCAGGTTGCCGATGTGCTTACCCCGTCCTGCGGCGCTGACGTCGGGAATCTCGTAGACCTTCAACCAATACACGCGGCCTTTGTTGGTGAAGATGAGAATAAAAGCGTGAGTGGAGGCAATGAAGAGATGCTCAACGAAATCCTCTTCGCGTGTCTTCATGCCGGTGCGTCCGCTTCCGCCGCGGCGCTGCATGCGGTAGGTGGAGATCGGCGTGCGCTTCATATAGCCGGAGTGGCTGAAGGTGACGGCGACCTGCTCGTCGGCGATCAGATCCTCGAGGACGATTTCCGCCGCTTCGTCTTCAATGCGGGTGCGGCGCTCGTCGCCGTAGAGCTCTTTTACTTCTTCCAGCTCTTTGATGATGACTTTGCGCAGCTTGGCTTCGGAGGCGAGGATGGACTCGTAGTCTTCGATGCGCTCGCGGACTTCTTTCAACTCGTTCGAAATCTCGTCGATGGAAAGTCGGGTCAGGCGATGCAGTTGCAGTTCGAGAATGGCTTCGGCCTGGCGTGTGGTGAAGGGCTTTTCCGGATCGAGCTTCGGCGCACGGCCCGTGGTGTTGATGTCGATCTTCTTGCCGCCGAAATAAGCGACCAGGTTCTCGCGGGCGTCGGCGCGGTTGGCGCTGGCGCGGATAATGGCGATGACGTTATCGAGATGGTCGAGGGCGTTGAGATAGCCTTCGAGAATGTGCTCGCGGTCTTTCGCTTTCTGCAAAAGAAACGCGGTGCGGCGGCGCACGACTTCGACGCGGTGATTGATGAAGTGCTTGATGGCCTGGATCAGCCCCAGTTCGCGGGGCGCTCCGTTGACCACCGCGAGCAGGATCATGGAAAAACCTTCCTGCATCGAGGTGTGCTTGTAGAGCTGGTTGAGAACGATCTGCGGTTCCGCGCCACGCTTCAGTTCGATGACGATGCGCATACCGTCGCGGCCGCTTTCATCGCGCACGTCGGAGATGTCTTCGATCTCTTTATCGTTCACGAGTTGCGCAATGCGTTTGACCAGAACGGCCTTGTTCACCTGGTACGGAATTTCGGTGACGATAATCGCCTGACGGTCTTTATTGATGTTTTCGATAGCGGCTTTGGCGCGCATCATGAAACGGCCGCGGCCTTCGCGGTAGGCATCGAAAATTCCGGCGCGGCCGTGGATGATTCCTGCCGTTGGAAAATCTGGTCCCTGCACGAACTTTAGAATCTCGGCCAACTGCGCACTCGGATTGTTGATCAGCGTGATGGTGGCATCGACAATCTCGGTGAGATTGTGCGGCGGAATTTTCGTCGCCATGCCAACTGCGATTCCGTCCGAGCCGTTGATCAGCAGATTCGGAATGCGCGTGGGAAGAACGTCAGGCTCAACTTCGCTGCCGTCGTAGTTGGGGCGGAAGTCTACGGTTTCTTTGTCGAGATCTTCGAGCAGCGCGGTTGCGACCTGCGCCAGTTTTGCTTCGGTGTAACGGTCGGCTGCGGGCGGGTCGCCATCGACCGAGCCGAAATTTCCCTGGCCGAAAATCAGCGGATAGCGCAGGCTCCAGGTTTGCGCCAGGCGCACCAGGGCGTCATACACGGCGAGGTTGCCGTGGGGATGGTACTTGCCCATCACGTCTCCCACGATGCGGGCACACTTGCGGGTGGCGCGATTGGGCTGCAGGCCCATCTGCTGCATGGTGTAGAGAATGCGGCGGTGCACAGGCTTGAGCCCGTCGCGCACATCGGGAAGCGCGCGGCCGATGATGACCGACATTGAATAATCGAGATACGACTTCTTCATCTCGTCTTCAATGTTGACGGGCTGAATGTGCAGAGCGCCGGGGCTGCCGCTATCGCCGCCGGGCGGTGGAGGAGTCAGGGGAAGTTCTGGATTTTGATCGTCAGGCATGGTTAGTTCTCAGCTGCTCGCTCCGTTTGCATTCCGATGCAATTGTGAGCTTGGAGAATATTCGCTAAACAGTTGCATTTTAAGGCAGTTAGTTAGGTTTTGGATAAAGAAAATTATATCATGGAAATTGATCGATTGCGGTGGCTCCCAGCGCACGAAAACCACTGACCACGAAGGACACTAAGGTTCACGAAGGTCAGGGGCGCGTGATCACTTCGTTGGGCGACGAAGGCAGCACGAACTTCACATTGCGATCAAGATTGGCTTGCTGGGTCTGAGCTACATCGAGATTCGCCAGATTGATTTTCTTGTTCCAGTAGCCATCGGTGTAGAAATCGCCGCGGGCGTACAAAGCGCCATCGGCAATGCTGTAGTCGCGAACTTCTTCGCGGTGCCCATCGCGGAAAATTAGAACAGCGGCCGGAAGTACCGGCGAAGCTGTAGCGGCCGCTACGCGGGACAACGCCACGCCCGAATTCTTGGACAACGAAATCGGCGCAGCCTCGCCATCCGCCGCGCTGCCCTTCACCCGAACATAGCGTCCGTTTTGCAGTTCGATCATCAGCGGCTCGGAGGGCGAGGGTTCGCGTGCGCTCACCGCGTTCATCGCAGGTCCCATTGTGCCAGCTGTCGCGCCTCCTAAACTTCGCAAAGCTTCCATCAGAAATGGCGGCGGCTGCGAGGCGACCGGATATCCGCTGGAATAAATATCGTTGGGGTCGAACGAGTCTCCGAAAAACGGGAACGCTAGCGAGGAGTATGGCGAAACCAGCGGGGACAAACGGCGCGATGCAGAACGATACGGATTACGGGTCAAAGCGAAGCTGCCAGAAGCTGAATGCGAGTGTGCCGCGGAAGCGTGTGCCGGCGCGCCAGCTCTTTGCGCTTGCGCTAAGGGAAAAGCTGCCACTGTTGCCAGCAAAAGCAACAGGCTTCGCGGAATCGCACCGGTGGCTGAAATTAAAGCCTTGCGCATCATCAATTCGCCTCGGGCAAAGACGGAAGTTGGAAATCGACCCCGTGGTCGTCGTTTAGTTTTTGCGTAGCCGGAAGATCGAGATCGGCGAGGGCGATCTTGCGATGGCGACCAGGCGTCAGATCGTAGAGCGTCTGACTGAGGATGGCATAGTTGCTGACTTCGATCTGCCGACCGTTCTTGAAAACAAGAGTAGTGGGATTCGTTGGAGCCTGCGGAGCCTGATCGGCGGCAGATTCGTTGGCTGAAGCCTGTCCTGAGGATGCGTCCTGCGCGTGCGCCGGGCCGTCGTAGGTCGGAGGAATATAAGAGGCAGCGCCTAAGCCGCGGCGATCAAAAACAGTGGGACCACCTTGATAATCGGCGTCATCGTCGGAAGAATCGTCAGCGTCACCCTGATCGGCCGCATAAGGAAATGGGACGGCGTAGAGGTAGGGGTAAGGATAATACTCGCCGCCGCTCGCGGCGTGGTGGCGATGGTAACTTCCGGCATTGTTGTGCGACCAGCCGGACGAAGACGAATGAGACGATCCGGAATGTGCGCTGACCGCGGTCGGAGGCGCGTATCCGCTGTGGCTGAACGATTGCGCGCTCGCAGGCGCGCTTCCGGCACCGTGGGCTGCACCGGAACTCCCGCCTTGAGCGAAAGAAAACGAGCTAAAAATAAGCGGCAGCAGGAGCGCTCCGAAGATGGCGAGCGAAGCCGGAATCGAACGCGGGCCAGAGCGATTCACTTCAATAGGATACTCCAAGAAGAACGGCATTTTGTACCTCCGCCGTAACTACAATTTTAGATCGCGTGAGGGTAGGAGTGATGCATAGAGATTTGTAAAGATGGCCTGCGCAGAGGCTCATCCCAGGGGAACGTGGGCCAGAGCCAGAAGGCTCCAAAGTACGTAAGCGCCAATGAGGCCTCCGATGGACGCGGTCACCAGCAGCCGATAGGAAGTCTCCATCAGGTCGGCGAGCACGCCGCAGACAAAAATCAGGAGGAAAGGAACCGCCGACAGCAAGAATCCCGCCCCCGCGACGTGTGGATGTGCCATGCCTAAGAAGATAAACAGCAGAGCGACCAGGCCGGGAGCGGTATTGCCGAAGTAGCGGGTGCGCGGCCACAAGCTATAGATTGCGATGGCAACGGGCAGCAGCAAGGCGAGAACAGGACACGCCCGCGAGATTTGTGCCGCTGTCTGCCGGTAGACGCCAAAAACGGTGAAGCCGCGCCAGGTGGCTCCCCAGAAAGATGCGTGCCGCATTGATGCGAAAAAGATATGCGGATTGAAAAAGTAAATTGCGAAGAGAAGCAGCACGCCGATGAGGAACGCCGCGGCCCAGATCGCGACAGCCGCGCCACGGCGAATGGGCGCGAGATAGAGCATGAAGGCAAGCGCGAGCGGCAGAACAACGATCATAGAAAACTGCGAGCCGACCGCAATGGCTAAAGCGATGCCAAGCAAAACGATGCGGCGCCAGTTCCAAAGAACGACTTCGCGCGGGGCGTAGAGTGTATGCGCAACGGCGATGGCGGTAAAAATTGCCCCGAAGCTTCCCCATGCGGCGAGAATTTCCGGTTCCGTATGCCACACTGCACTCGCTTGAATCATCGATGGCGAAAAGCAGTAGAGCGTGAGAGCGAGAAAGCCTCCCTTATTTCCGCAGAGGCGGCGGGCGACATACCATAACGAAGCGCCAAGAAAAACGCCGCAAGCGAGAAACGGAAGACGCGGCAGCCAGCGCCAGTAGAGGGAATACTGGGCATTGAGAAGCCGCGGAGGCCACGCCAAGAGCGGTGCGGCAGATGCCAGAGAAAGCAGCGGAGAATGCTCGGTATCGAATCCACTGCCGTCTTGCGAAACATCAAGCGGAAGTTCTCCCGGCGGATCAGGAAAAGGCGCGCCAGCTAATCCTCCGCCATGCAACTGACGCCAGCCGGCGCCAATGCGGACCTGCTCCGACGCGTTCACGCCGCTGATTTCGGGGGCACCCAGTTCGCGATGAACCAGCCACAAGGCCTGCCCGAGGAAGAACAATAATAAAATTCCGGCGAGAAATTGCGGACGCCCAAAGCGTTCGCGCGTGAAAAATCGCGTCATAAGGGTGAGCCGAGTGTTTTACCATGAGCGAGGCCGTTTGCGGAAACCGGCTGCACGCCATGAATGACGAAGTGCATATTTCGGATTCTGATGAAAATCAACCTCGGCCGCTTCCCGGGCCGCACCCGCCCGCAGCGCCCGCTCCGGATTTCACCTCTGCCGTCCAGCCATCCTATGTGCGCACAGTGTTCTTTGGTCCGGATGGTTTGAAGCCGGGGTGGGGCTTCGCGTTTTACGTGGCCATGTTCTACCCGCTCCAGTTTATCGCTACGCGCTGGGCGGGCTCATTCGAACCGGGGGCGAACGGCCTCATCTCGATGATGCTAGAGGAACTCGGAGTCCTAATCGCCGCTGTCCTTCCGGCGCTGATTCTGGCACGAGTCGAGAGCAGGCCGTGGCGCTCCTATGGCCTGCCAGTACGGCAGTCTCTGGGAAAATCATTTTGGGTTGGCGCATTGTGGGGATTCGCCGCAATCACCTTGCTCATGGCGTCGATGTACAGGCTGCATGTTTTCAGCTTTGGACACCTCGCTCTGCATGGCGTCCGCATCGTCAAGTTCGTGGTTTTCTGGGGAATATTTTTTCTCCTGGTCGGCCTGTTTGAGGATTTTCTCTTTCGCGGATACACGCAGTTCACTTTGACCAGGTTAATTGGCTTCTGGCCGGCCGCGTTCCTGCTCTCGTGCACCTTCGGCTTGATCCATTTGCAGAATGGAGGCGAGCAGTGGGCCGGGCTGCTGGCTGCGGCGGCGATCGGGTTTTTCTTTTGTTTGACGCTGCGGCGCACGGGCAGCTTATGGTTTGCCGTCGGATTTCACGCAGCTTGGGATTGGGGCGAGACTTTCTTCTATTCCGTCCCTGACAGCGGAACGATTTTCCCCGGCCATCTGTTGAAATCGTCGTTTCACGGGCCGCGCTGGCTTACCGGCGGAAAAGTTGGTCCGGAGGGCAGCGCGCTCTGCTTCGTCGTGATTGCGCTTGTGTGGGTTGCATTTGCTAGAACCTATCCGCAGGTTAGCCATCCGGCGGCGGAAGACGAATCTTTACCACAGGGGAAACAGAGGATCACAGGGTAGAGCTGACGTCCCCTTTCGAAACTTTTCTCTAGCGAAATCTGCGATTCGGTTTCTCCCGATCTTCGCCTCAGCCTATACTTTGTCTTGATGAGTGCGGAAGCCGATCTGCTGACGCCACTGCGGCGCTACTGGGGATACAGCACATTTCGTCCGCTGCAGGAGCGCATTGTGCGCAGCCTGCTGGCGGGACGCGACACGTGCGTAGTGATGCCCACGGGCGGCGGCAAATCTCTCTGTTATCAGTTGCCGGCGGTCGCGTCGGAAGGCACAGCCGTGGTGATCTCGCCGCTCATCGCTCTGATGCAGGATCAGGCTACGCAACTGGCGCAGATGGGAATTCCAGCGGCCGTGCTCAACAGCACGTTGAGCGACTCAGAACAATCCACCGTGATGAAGCGCGCGCGCGAAGGGGCTTACCGGTTGCTGTACGTCTCGCCCGAGCGCATTGCCCGCGGCGACACCATGGGATGGTTGCAGCATGTGCCTATCGCTTTTTTTGCCATCGACGAGGCGCATTGCATCTCCGAGTGGGGTCACGAATTTCGTCCGGAGTACCGGCAGTTGAGCCGGCTGCGAACCAAATTTCCTGATCGTCCCATCGCGGCCTTCACGGCCAGCGCCACGCGCCATGTGCGGCATGACATTCTGGCGCAGCTGCAACTGCGCAATCCCGATAAATATATTGCGAGCTTTCACCGTCCCAATCTCCGCTACCTGGTGCGTGAGTGCGAGGGGCTCGAGCAGATGGAAATGCTGGTCAAGGCTCTGCGCAGCTACGAAGGCAGCAACGTGATTGTTTATTCGCCCACCATCAACCGCGTCGAAGAGACAGTAGATTTTCTCGAAGACCGCGACATTCCTGCGATTGGGTATCACGGCAAGATGGGGTCGGAGGAGCGGCGCCGCAACCAGGAGCGCTGGATGTCGGACGAAGTGCGCGTTCTGGTGGGGACGATCGCGTTTGGCCTGGGCATTAATAAAGCCGCGGTGCGGGCGGTGATCCACTTGTCGCTGCCGAAGTCGATTGAGCAGTACTACCAGGAAGCGGGCCGCGCCGGTCGCGATGGCCTCAGTTCCGATTGCGTTTTGCTGTGGCAGAAAAAAGATGCGGGGCTGCTGGGATTTTTCGCGAACCAGGTTACCGATACCGCCGAGCGCGGCCGCGCGTGGGAGCGCTACCGCATCATTCGCGAATTTGTGGAATCAAAGCGCTGCCGGCACCGGCAGATTTGCACGCACTTCGGCGAGACTCCGAAGTGGCAGACTTGCGAAGCTTGTGATGTGTGCGGCAGCACGGCGGAATGGCTGGTGAAGGCTCCGGCGGATGTAGCAAAGTCTTTCAGCAAAAAGCGTTCAGTTTCTCAGCCACTGGCCGCTCCCGCTGCGGGCGTCGAAGCAGAAGACTTGCGCGAATACTTGCGGGAGTGGAGGCGCTCAATCGCGAAGGGAAAAAACGTTCCAGCATACATCGTGCTGCACGATTCTTCGCTCGAAGAAATCTGCCGGCGGCCGCCAAAGTTTTACGCCGAGTTGCTGGAGATTCCGGGAATTGGCGAGCGCAAGGCGGAAGTGTACGGCCAACCAATTTTGGATGCGCTCGAGAAATTCCGTCAGGGAGGGCGAGCGGGCGGCACAGAGCGCAAGGCAAAACCAGCAGACGAGATGCTGCGGCTATTAGCTGAAGGCCGGACGCTCGAGGAGATTGCGCAAGCCCGCGGACGACAGCTATCGACCGTCATCAGCGGCGTCGCGAATTTATTAGAGAACGGGCAAGTCGAGTTTCGGAGCGAGTGGGTCACAAAAGAAAAGCAATCGGTGATCGAGGCCGCCTGCGCGAAAGTTGGCCTCGAACGCTACAAGCCGGTGAAAGATATTGTGCCACCGGAGATTACCTACGATGAGATCCGGCTGGTGGTGGGAAGGCTGCGGCGGGAACACGGCGCAAGCAAAGCGGATGTTCCCGCGTAGGTATGGGGCAGAAGGAGGCTCCCGGTTTTGAGAGAGCCTCGACTCCGTTACGGCAGCAGCCCGTAAATATCCAGCTCGGTCGATGTCGGAACAAAAACTCTGCCGTTCGCAATCGTCGGCACCGTGAACTTCAGCGCCACTCCGGCAGTGTCGCGCGAACCCGCCTGTGAGCTGTTGTAGAGCTCGGTAGCAAGATTGGTGGCGTCGTAGGCGTGCAACACCGAAGGCCCGTTTGCGACTCCCGTGGAATCAATGTAGTTCGAGTTGTCGATATCCCAGACGATACCGTTCATCGCGCCGTTGGCTGAGAGCGAAGGGATCGCTCCATGCATCTGGTAGACGACTGATCCTTTCGATTGAGGCGTGGTGGATATTTGCGCAGTGCTCGCGTCCCACTGGTACGCTGTGATCACGTTATTCATGCAGTGGACATAAATCGTTCCATTCCAGTAAGCCGGGGTTCCGTAGATATTGTCGTAACCGTTGCTGCACATCTGGAACGTCTGGATCACCGCATTCGAATCGGTAAACCCGCCCATGTTGGTGGGATCCAGCACAAACACATTTCCATCCTTCCCGCCGCCTATGGTTACCAGCGGATAGGTGGTACTGCCAGGGACCAGAATGGCGGCGCCGCTTCCCAGGTCCGCGTCATTCCCCGCCAACGTGTAATTGTTGTCCGGAGAAAAATAGCTCTGCACGGCCAGCGTATCGGGATTCAAATTGAGGAACGAATCGTTGTAACCCGTCTGCGTAAAAGCCGGAGGTGCGGAGACCCACTGATCATCGTAATCGGTGCCGGTCATCACAAACACGCTACCGGTTACGTCGTCGATGGCAGGAGCGCCACCGCCGTCCCAAAGGCCGCCGCCCGCCGCTAAATTGGTGTCGTCAAACACCGCTTTCTGCGCCAGGCTGGTCTTGTCATAAGCCAATACCCAGCCATGAGGGGAGTCGCCGAAGGCGATATAAATCCAATTGGTCACAGGATTCAGCGCAAGGCCCATTCGCTGGTAGCTAGACGTAGCGAGAACGTCCCCGTTATAAGTCGCGTTGATCGGCACGGGGCTTCCCGCACGATCCAGCCCGGTTGTCACATCCAGCGCGTGCAGGAAGAACGGCGTGGCCTGCGGACCGGTGTTCGAAGTCTCCACCACCAGATACATTGTGTTGGTCGATGCATCGATCACCGGCGTCGACAGAATCCCGACATTCGGGTTCACGCCCCCAGTATCGCCCTTGTGAACGGAAGGCCCGAGCACGGATGGCCCGACGTGCCAGAAGGTCGTCCCCGGCGCCGTCGCGGCGTCCGCATCAAACGCATACACGCTGTTGTTCTGGGTCTCCACGAATACCACATCGTGAGTCGCACCGTTAATCGTGATCTGCGGCAGGTACAAAGGCTGCGCATAAACCTGCCCATCCACTGGATAGGCCAACAACTTTCCAAACTGCGTAGCGTTGACATTGGTGGTCGTGAGTGACACTTCTTCCAGATAGGCGCCATCGCGAGTGTCGTCGTTGTGATACGTGAGAACCGAGGTGAGCTTGGCGTTCACCACCGTTACCAGAGACGAAACACTGGCTGCGGGATCTGCCGCACTGATGGCCTCAACGCTATGCGGACCGACTGCGGACGGCGCGGTGTACACTCCGCTGCTGGTAATAGTGCCCGTAGTTGCGTTGCCGCTGGACACTCCGTCCACCGCCCACGTAACACTCGTGTTCGATAGCCCTTGAATGCTGGCCGTAAAGGCTTGCGAAGCGGAGGGCGCAACGATCGCCGATGTAGGAGAAATGGCAAAGATAAATACGCTCACCGTCGCGGTCGCGTTGAACGATGGGTTCGAAGAGCTCGCCACTGTAATGGTGTGGTTTCCGCTCGCAGCAGGCGCTGTGTACTGCCCTGTGGTCGAGATTTCTCCCACAGTCAAGTTCCCGCCCACCGTGCCGTCGACCGACCAGGTGAGAGCCGGGTTCGACGCTCCCGGAACGCTAACTGTGAACTGCTGTGGAGTCGATGCGATCACAGTCGCAGTCGAGGGACTTACCGAAATCGTAGAGACCACCACCGACGCGCTTGCCGTAGCGGATGTATCAGCCGTGCTGGTAGCCGTCACGGTATGCGAACCTGTAGTTGGCGGCGAAGTGTACGCACCCGCAGTCGTGATCATGCCGACTGTCGCATTGCCGCCGCCCACGTTATCCACCGACCAAGACACGGCTGTATTCGAGAATCCCTGAATCGACGCGGTAAATTGCTGCTTACTCGAAGGGGCCATCAATACTGAAGACGGTGTCACCGCCGTCATCCCGACCGTGACCGTCGCTTTTGCGGTCACCGACGAATCTGCAACAATCGCCGCCGTGACGGTGTGCGATCCCGCTGCGGCTGGCGCGGTATACATGCCACCGGACGTGATTTTTCCAACCGTCGAGTTGCCGCCCGCGACACCATCTACCGACCATGCAACCGTAGTGTTCGAAATGTTCTGCACGGTCGCCGTAAATTGCGTGCTCGCGCCTGCGGCCAGAGTTACGGACGATTGGTTTAGCGTGATGGTCGGCGTGGTGGAGGTAGAAGTGGCGTTACTCCCGACTCCCTGGCAACCAGCCAGCGTGAAGGCGATCGACAATCCGAGCAGGCTGGTGAAAAAATTCTTGTTCACAGAAACCGTTCTTCGGACGGAGATATACCTAAACTTGGGACCAGAGATTGTGGCAGACATTTGGCGCGAACTCCTCAGAACGACGCGGAGTTATAGATGGTCGTTTGGGCGCGTGTGGTTGCCGACCTGGATTGCTATCGCCTAGGGTAGTTCCTGTAGATAGGTGGGAAAAATACCTGAGCCCTTAAGCTCCCGCAGCGCTCGAAAATTTCACTTCGACCAGCTTGCGGTCATCTTCGGCGACCTGGAAGAGAGTACGCCGCTTCAGGCTCATGTAGCTGGCCACAAATACTTCGGGGATTTGTCCGATGCGGGTGTTGTAGGTGTTGACGTCGTCGTTGAAGAACTCGCGGCGGTCGGCGATGCGGTCTTCGAGTTCGCTGATGCGGGCCTGCAGCTTCATGAAATTGTCGTTGGCCTTCAGCTGAGGATAATTTTCGGCGACCGCGAAAAATCCGCGCAGAGCGCCGGTCATCATCGCATCGGCCTGCGCTTTCTGGCCGACGCTGGTCGCGTTCATCGACGCGGCCCTCGCCTGTGTGACCGCCTGCAAAGTCTGCTGCTCGTGCTGCATGTAACCTTTGACGGTCTCAACCAGGTTCGGAATTTCGTCGTGGCGCTGCTTCAGCAGCACGTCGATGTTCGCCCAGGCGCGGTCGTTATCATTGCGCAGGCGAACCAGCTCGTTATAGAGGATGACGGTGTAAACCACTACTCCCACCACGAACAGAAGGAATGCCGCGCCTTCGATCATGCTTGCGTCCATTGTCGTGTCCTTACGGCCAGAATCAATCCAGTGGAACAGGAGAGCGGAGCGGACGCAAGTAACCCTAAGTAACCTCGCCGCTGCGAAACGAAAAGGGCGAACGAAAAGGGCTGAACCCTAAGGCCCAGCCCTTGCGCGAAGTGGCGTTCGTGGCGCGAACCTTGGTGCTAAACCAGGAAAGATGCTTTACGGCTTGTGCGGCGTCAGATCGCAGGCCTGCTTGAACTGGCCCAGGTCGAGTCCGGCCGGCGAAAACTCGGCAATGGCAACCCCGGCGCGGGTGCGGACTTCGATGTTGAACACTTCCGCTCCAATCGCCCCGCGAACCGTGCCTTTGTCCATGGCGAGGAAGTGGCCGCGAACCCAGTTCCATCCTTTGTGGTCATGGTATCCGTCGATGCGGACCATCACTTCCATCTTCGGCTGTCCCCAGAAGCCGGGGTAATCGGGGCGGCCGAGGCGAGCGCCGGGATTGAAGTCGGCATACTGATACTTGCCGTTAGTGCAGACAATTTCGACGCGCGGCTTGTAGTCGGGGTCTTCGCGCAGATAATTGTTCGAGAGCAGCTCGAAGCGAACTTTCTTGGCGCCGGTCATCTTATCTTCGGAGCGGAAAACCATCCACTTGCCGCCGGCGCTGGCGCCATCCTGCTCATCCTGGTAGGGGCTCATCGCGCCCTGGGCCGACGCCGAGACCGCTCCGGCAATCAGCAAAATAAAAGTAGCGGCTGCCGCAAAAGCGCGGCTCTGGTTGTGAAGTATGCGCAATCCTTTCAAGGTCTCCTCCAAACGGGACTGATGACTAAGTATATTGAACCCGAAAGGGCGGGAGAAGTTGCATGGGAGTGGCGCAGTTTATTTCTTGGCCTTCGCGATACCTTCGCGCTCTTTGCGTGGGAAGGATTTTAAAGAGGTGCGAGGAAACTTGAGCTGCGAATAGATCGCGAAAGTTCTGTGAAGAACTTAATCGCCGGAGATCCATCCTGCCCGATTCTTTGGCCGCGCGGCGGGAAACAACATTCTCGGCATGGCTGGTCCGGTGGAGGCGGCCCTGCGGCCCGATACGGCTGGGCCGCCGGACAGCCGAGGGCGGCTGTCCCTACATGCGGCGTGGTGGTGACTGGGTAGCCGGCGGCTCAGGGAGATTACTCCGACTCGGTGTGGCGCAGGTTGGAGGAGGCAATTTGCAGGGAGTAGAGCATCAGCTTGGCGGTTTCGCGGTCGAGCTGGCCGGCGGCCAGCATGCGCATGACTTGGGTCAGCGAGAGCTGGATGGAGTCTGAGTCCTCGAGCACGGGGAGGTTGAGCAGCGGTTTGCGGCTATCGCGCGCACGCTCGGCCCTCACCGCGTTGTGCTGCTCGCGCTGGCGCTTGTGGTGGTAGCAGAAGCGGGCTCCGCGCATGGCGGGAGAGCCGCAGTTCGCTCCGTCCACCATGATGTGCATGCACTTGCCGGGTAAGCGGGGCATGGTGGTCTAGTACCCCACTCCCCCTCGGTGTTCTGGAATCTGGTGGTTAGCGGGATTTTGCGAGTTGATCTTTGGGCTGCAATTAGTTAGAGGTAACATCTTGAACCTCAACGAGTTATTTTAGTTGCTTAGCGTTTGCTGAGCTATATGGCTATTGTGGTGTATTGCGGATAGCTAAGCAAGGTTAGGTAAACATTGGAGTTGTGGAAAAGGGCGAGGCCGGATGGTGTAGGGAAGATCGAAATGCCCGGGCGTTTGGAGGTGTGGAATCCCACCCTTGCGCAGAGAGCACGCAAGGATGGGGCACTCGGCTTTTTTCGCGATTCGTAACATTTTCGGGCCGAGGGGGAGGATTTCCGGCGACGGCATGATAATGGCCGCCAACAATCCCATGGGGGCGGAAAGCCCTTTCAAAAACGAGGAATACATGCGCAGAAGATTTTGGAGAACGCTGATCCTTATCGGGGCAGTAGCATTGGCAACATTTGCGAACGCCCAAACCAGTAACGAGAAAAACGGTGAACCCGCTAACGCGTTCAGCGTGAGTCCCAGCGAGTACTCATCTGGCGGTCAGGGGTATGACGATCCTACCAATGCATATGACGGCAATCTCGCTACGGCGTCTAGCGCTAGCGTAGCTTATGGCAATATCGGATCGAAAGGAGCGATCGAGACGTGGTATGGATTTCCTAATGCCCCTGCAGGCGCGACCGGAATGCAGCTAAACGTGAGCTCGTCGGAATCAACCACACAGGGTGGGTCCGCCTGGGTCGAGTACTCGGTGGATGGCGGCACAACGTTCCAGTATATGCTGGAGGTAATTGGTTGCTGCGGAACCGTTCCACAGCACACCATCTATGAACCGTTGAGTGACAGCCAAGATTTGACCAAAGTGCAGGTCAAGGTCGAAGTCATTGCCTCGAGTAACGGACACTTTGCATCAACCGCGTCTCAGTCGGTGTATGAGATCTGGATCTCTGGGACGGACTGAATCCTAAGGGGCTGGCCCAGGTTTGCAGGGCACCAAAATCAGCTGGGATGCCCCAGCTAACGTTGTGGGCGCGCAAAGTTGGGCCAGCCCTCATTTGGAGATGTGGGATCCCCCACCCTTGCGCAGAGAGCGCGCAAGGATGGGGCACCCGGCGGATGGCCCAGAGTTGGCTCACGGCGCGGTCGTGAGGTACAAACGAAAGTCTCTAGTTGCGGCTTGAAACGCGGCGTTTCCCAGAATCCGCTTTACAAGCGCCCTGGGCCGCAATACACTTCTCGAGCTGTTCCTTCCCCCGCTGCGGTACGGGCCCGTCTCTCCCAAAACAAAAATCTCTCAGGGAAGCAGAGTCACCTATGGTGCGCCAACCATCGTCTAGCCTGTTTCACGCGCGGAGCCGCGTGTTTCGCCAAAGTTTTATTTTGATTGCGGTCGTGCTGTGCGCCGCTTTTGCCAGCGCGCAGGTCGCGGTCACCACCTACCACTACGACAACTACCGCACGGGATGGAATTCCGAGGAGACGGCGCTGACCGTGGCCACGGTGGGAAGTTCGTCTTTTGGCGTGGTGGGAAAGGTCGCGCTTGACGATCAAGTCGACGCGCAGCCGCTAATCGTGCCCAGCGTGACCATCACGACGGGAAAGTTTAAAGGCACGGTGCACAGCGTGGTGTATGTGGTCACGGAGAACAATTCGGTGTATGCCATCGATACCAACACAGGGCAGGCGCTGCTGAAGGCGAATTTTGGAGCGCCGGTGGTGCGGCCGCTGGGATGCGCGAAGAATAATCCGGATGTGGGCATCAACTCGACTCCGGTGATCGACCTCACCAGCAATCTTTTATATCTGGTCTCGTACACGCAGCAGACGACGGGGCCGGCGTATTACGTGCACGCGCTTGCGCTGGGCAGCCTGGGCGATGTGGTACCTCCGCAGCTGGTTGCGGCATCGCAGACTTTGAGCGACGGCAGCACCTATAACTTTAATGCGGCGGTGCAGCGGCAGAGGCCGGCGCTACTGCTGGCGAATGGAAGCGTCTACGCGGGCTTTGGAAGTTTTTGCGACTTTGCGCCGACTGAATCGCGCGGCTGGCTGCTGGGATGGCAGACCGGAACATTGGCTCCGCTGGCCGGGAACGAGCTGATGAATAAGCAGGCAAGCGCTCCCAAGAATTTTTATCTGACTCCGATCTGGATGTCGGGCTTTGGCCCAGCGGCGGACGATGCGGGAAATGTTTTGGTTGTGACCGGGAATTCGGAATCGACAACTTATGACGGGTTCACCAACCTGCAGGAAAGCGTGCTGAAAGTTTCGGCGGACCTGAGCCAGGTGCTCGACTTGTTTACGCCCGCCAATGTCGACGATCTGGACGACGGCGACCTGGATTTTGGGTCGGGGGGAGTGATGGTGCTGCCCGATCAGCCAGGGACGACGCCGCATCTGGCTGTGGCGGCGGGGAAAATCGGCACGATGTTTTTGATGAACGAAGACAATCTGGGAGGATTTTCGCCGCAGGGAAATAACGTGCTCGGCACTTACAATATTGCGCCATGCTGGTGCGGGCCGTCGTATTTTGTCGATCCCACGGACGGAGTGGCGCGGGTGGTGAGCAGCGGGGCGAATCAGATGGAAGTGTGGAAGCTGGCTACTTCTCCGGCGCCGGCGCTGACGCGCGTCGCCGTGTCGGGAGATCTGACGACTCGAGCGAACGGTTTCTTTACGAGCGTCTCATCGAATGGAACGGGGGCGGCGGCGAATCCGATTATTTGGGCGGTGACGCGGCCGGTGCGGGGCCTGACTACCGTGTCTTTATATGCCTTCTCGCCGGATTCAGGCGGGGCGACGATGCAGCGGTTATTTCTGGGGACCGCGGGAGCGTGGGTGAGCAATGGAACGAATCCGAATCTGGTGCCGGTGGTGGCGAACGGGAGAGTGTTTGTGGCTTCGTATAAGGAGCTGGTGATTTTGGGGCTGCACAAGTAAGAACCTGGCCGACTTCCCAAGGGCTAAAGCCCCCTCGTCTTACGATGTCTTGCGGCACGGCTGGAAGCCGTGCCCTGATACGAATCGCGCTTACGGGCGCTTACAGCGCGGCTTTAGGGGGCGGCCCTTCAAAGACAATCCAATCGACTTGCGTTAGTGGGTGCTGAGCTTCAGGTCTAAATAAACCTGGGGGCGGTCATCGAACTGGCTGACCGACTTGGTATCGCTCTTGCCGGAGTCGGACTGGGCATAGACTTCGTAGTCGACGTTTGAGAGGCCGGGAAAGCGGTAGGTGCCATCCTGGCCGACGATGTAAGTTTTGATGGCATGGGTGCGCTGGTTGGTTAAATAAACCACCGTATTGGCGACCGGATTATCCTGCTGATCGAGAACTTTGCCGTAGAGGAGGCGCTGCTGCTTATCTTTTTTGTCGGGCGCGGCGTGGGCGGCGACGCAGAGAACGAGCAGCGAGGCGGCGATTATCGCGAAGCTGTGGCGAGCACGTCTGGGGATCATGCGTACCTCTTTTGTACTCTAACTTCGGTCTCGTGTCACACGGTCGAGCGAATCGCATCGAATCTTGGTGGCAGCCCGGAACGGCAGGTCCCTCCACTACGCTTGCTTCGCTGCGCTTCGGTCGGGATGACAGAACTTTTATAAAAACGGGCGCGCAATTCTACCGCGTGAGATGCAAACTCATGTCGATGCGCTCGTCATACTCCACGTGCACGGTGACGGGTTGAACAAGATGCAGAGGGTGTCCGTCGGTGGTTTTGACGCCTTTGAGGTCGGCTGAAACAAGGTAGTCGGCTTCGCCGACGGGAACGCGCTGGGCGAATTCGCCGGCATGATCGGATACCAGATCCCACTTCGGCTTCTTCCCGGGAAGTCGATGGATGAAAACCCTGACGCCGTAAACTGCGCGATCATCGGGTCCCCAGACGGTGCCGAAGATCAGGGCATAGCGATCGTTGGGTTTCAGCTTCTGAGATGGGGGAGCCGCGGCGGCAAACGGTTGAACGCACGGAAGCAAAACGGTAAGCAATAGAAGAAGCGGCAGAAAGTTGAAAATAGATCGTGAAGAGGGAACGGCGCGGGAAGCGCTTTTATTCTTCACTGTCCTCGCTCTGCACTTCCTCTTCCTCCTCCACATACCCGGCCTCGATCGCTTTCAACTCCAGCGGACTGGTGGTGACGACTTCGAAATCGGTGCCGCACTCAGGGCAGGAAACGATTTCACCCTCGTCGACCTCGTCTTCTTCCACATCCAGATCGGTTTCGCACTCCGGACAGAGCACCATGATTCCTCACATCCTTTCGACGCCTTATTAGATACCCACTGATAATATTTAGATTCTCCCGCGCCTAAGGTCAAGGGGCGGGGGCTGTAGGGGGGAGATTTTTTTGTCCGGCGTTACCAGTCTTTCACCCTTGACATTTCACACCGAGGAGCTTCCATGATTTTGCGTCGCAGTAAAAAGATCTCTGCCATTTTCATTGCGGGCGCTTTGACGTGTAGTGCGGTCGCGTTCGGGCAAGAGATGGGTGACTCTGGCACAGAGCGTCCGATGACCGCTGACCCTCAGATTGCGCAGGCGCTACGCCAGGTTTCTGCAGAGCGCATCCAGGCAAATATTGAGAAGCTCGTGAGCTTCGGGACGCGCTCGACGATTTCTGCGCAGGACCCGGCGTCGATTGCGAGCGGACGCGGGGTGGGCGCGGCGCGGGAGTGGATCAAATCGGAGTTCGAGCGCTATTCGAAAGATTGCGGAGGGTGCCTGGAGGTAAAGACTGACAGCTTCACGGAACCGGCGGGAGAGCGGATTCCGCAGGCGACGCGCATCACCAATGTTTATGCGGTATTGAAGGGCACGGGTGCGGAAAATGCGAAACGGATCGTGCTGGTGACAGGGCACTACGATTCGCGCAACAGCGATATCTCGGATGTAAACCACGGTGCTCCGGGTGCGAACGACGATGCCAGCGGAACAGCGGTGAGCCTGGAGTGCGCGCGCGTGCTGAGCAAGATGAAATTTCCCGCAACGATTATTTTTCTGACCGTGGCGGGCGAGGAGCAGGGACTGAACGGCAGCCATCACTTCGCGGCAATGGCGAAGGATCTGGGTTGGAACCTGGAAGCGGTGCTGAACAATGACATTGTAGGGGGAGACAAGAGTGCGGAGCAGGATCGATCGGTGGTGCGAGTGTTTTCCGAGGGATTGCCAGCCGCAGCGACAGAGAAGGAGATCGAGCGGATTCGCAATCTCGGCGGAGAAAACGATTCTCCTTCGCGAGAACTGGCGCGGTATGTCAACGATGTGGATCGAGCATACAACCCGGGCGTGAAGGCTATGCCCGTTTTCCGGCTGGATCGATACCTGCGAGGAGGCGATCATTATTCGTTCAATGAGCAGGGATTTGCCGCGGTGCGGTTCACGGAATTCCGAGAGAATTTTCATCATCAGCATCAGGATGTGCGCACCGAAGGCGGCACGGAGTACGGCGATTTGTTGAAGTTTGTCGATTTCGATTACGTGGCGCAAGTGGCGCGGCTGAACGCGGCGACGCTGGCATCGCTGGCGTCGGCTCCGGCGCCTCCTGCAAAGGTTCGGCTGCTGACCAAGGATTTGGAGAACGATTCGACTCTCACGTGGGAAAGTTCTGCCGGAGGGCGGGCGGTGGGTTATGAGATTGTCTGGCGTGGGACAAGCAGCCCGGATTGGGAACACGTCCAAAAGGTTGGGAACATCGCGCGAGCAACGCTGAAACTTTCGAAGGATAATGTCATCTTTGCTGTGAGGGCCGTCGACGCCGAGGGCCACCGCAGCCTGCCGGTGGTGCCCTTGCCGGAACGGTAGGTAGGGTGTTTACTGCTAACAGGAGCGTGTGATTTGCGCGGTCGAGAGATGACGTTGAGCTTCCCGCCATTTACCAAGGCGGTGATTTGGCTGCTGGGAATCAACACGGCGGTGTTCCTGGGACTGTCTGCGTTTGGAACGCCGCTGGTTCGAGATTGGGTGGAACAGTATCTCGGGCTGGTTCCGAGCATGACGGTGTTTCATTTCGCGATCTGGCAGATCGTTACTTACAGTTTTATTCACTTCGCGTTCTGGCACTGGTTTGGGAACATGCTCGGGCTTTGGATGTTCGGCGCGAGCTTCGAAAGCTCCTGGGGCATGCGGCGGTTTTTGGAATTGTTTTTTGCCGGCGTAGTGGGAGCCGCGCTCACCACAATTATTTTTTCGTTTGCCCACATTCTCGCCTCCCCGAACACGGTTACCATCGGAGCTTCCGGGGGCGTGTTTGCCATCCTAATGGCGTTCGGCATGGTGTTTGGCGAAAACGAAATCATGATGATTCCGTTTCCTTTCCTCATCAAAGCGAAGTACTTTGTACTGATTCTGATTGTGGTAACCGTGGCCTTCGCCATCGGCGACCGGGGCGGGGTCGCGTACCTGGCGCATCTGGGCGGCTTGTTCTTTGGATATTTGTACGTGAAGTTTGCGCCGGTGCGCGGGATGTCAGGAAAGTTTTCGATCTCGGAGTGGTGGTACGGATTGAATAATTCCTACTACCGGTGGAAGCGGCGGCAGGCGGCGAAAAAATTCGAAGTCTACATGCGCAAGCACGACCGCGATGTTCACTTCGACGAACATGGCAACTACATTCCGCCGGATGACGATCCGCGCAAGGGGAATGGCGGGTCGAAGTCGGGGTGGGTGAATTAGGGTTGGCGCGCATTTGCTGGCGATAAAACAGCAGGTCCCTCCGTTCGCTCGCTGCGCTCCGCTCGGTCGGAATGACAGAGCTTATTTCGGAGTTGCCAAGAAGGCCTCAAATTCTGAAAGCACTTCCGCCACTACATCCTTCCGCGTGGCTTTCCCTTTAAATCCCAAATCATGGCCAACGCCTTCGATGGGCAGAAGCTTGGTTCTGCCCGGAATTAGTTTCAGCGCCTGTTGCAACTCCGCGATCGAGCCAAAGAGATCGCGCGTTCCATGGACGAACAGCGCTGGGGTGCGGAGCGTAAAGAAATGTTGGGTGCGCAACTGCTCGGGTTTGCGCGGCGGATGCAACGGATACGAAAGCAGGAGCAGGGCTGCGGCGATCTCAGGAGCGTTCTCGGATTGTTCGGCGCAGAGGATGCTGGCCTGGCGTCCGCCGTAGGAATGTCCGCCGAGAAAAATGCGGCCTGCGACTTGGTTTCTTAGCGCTGCTACCGCGTTTTTCAATCCCGCGCGATCACGTTTGGCGTCGCCGGGGCCGGGCGGTCCGAAGGAACGATCCTGGCGGAAGGGCAAATCGCAGCGAAGCACAAGATATCCCGCAGCGGCTAAAGCGTCAGAAAGTGCCACAAGCAGAGGAGCCTGGCAGTTCGATCCAGCGCCGTGGGTTAGAACGATGCCATTGCCGTTGGGTTTATCGGGCCGATGCAGAAGCCCTCGCACGAATGGATCAGAGGTGACGTCGGTGAAAACTTGCGGACTAGAATCGTTGGACATGGATCGTTAGGGGAATGGTAGCAGGGCGATGAGAATTGTGCGTGAATACCCAGCGCGAGAGAGCCGATCATTTTCGGCCGCGCTAAGGACCAACTTCTTCGAGTTTTTCGTAGACGCTTAGAATTTTAATTTCATTTCCCAGGCGGGCCCAGCAGCGCAGCATCTCGGGGTCTTCATGGGCGCTCATGCGGGCCTGCTCGGAGCTCCAATAACGCAACAGAATAAAAGATGTGCCGCTGCGATAGAGAAGATCGCGGCCGTAGGCTTTTTTGGCGATGATGGCGCCGAGCTCGCGGATGGTGGCGACGGAAGCCGCCTCCATGCCGGGAAGCGGGTCCCAAATAGCGACCGACAAGTATTCCTGCGACATATCCGCGATTATAGCTTCTTGCGGGCTGGGGATTTGCGCTTAGAATTTGCGACCGCGCCGACTTCATCCGGCGTGATGGTATGGAGGCGCATGAAGTTGGTGGAACCGGAAGCCTGGCGCGTGCCGGCGACCACTCCCAGTACGTCACCTGGTTTGAGCACGCCGCGACGTAGGAGTTCGAACTCTGCCACGTCGACCATGCTGTCAGTCGAGTGCGCCCGGTCGCACTTGATGGGGTGCGCACCCCAGTAGAGATTGGTGCGCTGCGCCACAGTCGCGTTATGAGTGAAGGCGTAGATGGGAGCCTCGGGGCGATATTTGGAAATCATGCGCGCGGTGTTTCCGGTTTCGGTGAATACGGCGATCGCGCCCATGGGCAGGTCTTCGGCGGCGTGCGCGATTGATTCACAAATAGTTTCCGCGACCGAGAGCCCACTGCGATCGCTGCGGCGGCGCGGCATGGTGAACTCGCCCATGTTGCTTTCGGCTTCGACCACAATGCGCGCCATCATGGCGACGGCTTCGCGGGGATAGCGTCCGCTGGCGGTTTCAGCCGAGAGCATGACGGAATCGGAGCCGTCGAAAATTGCGTTGGCCACGTCGCTGGCCTCGGCCCGCGTGGGGCGCGGGTTTTCGATCATCGACTCCAGCATCTGCGTGGCGGTGATCACAGGCTTGCGCCATACGGAGCAGCGACGGATGACGTGCTTTTGAATCACGGGAATTTTTTCCGGGGCCATTTCGACGCCCAGATCTCCGCGGGCCACCATGATGCCGTCGACGGCTTCGAGAATTTCTTCGAGGTTGTCGATGGCTTGCGGCTTTTCGAGCTTGGCAATGAGCGGCGTGTCGGCGCCGTGCTGCTGCACAATTTTGCGGACCACATTCACGTCGGCGGCGGAGCGAACGAAAGAAAGAGCCACGGCGTCGACCCCATGCTTCAGGCCGAATTCGAGATCTTTGCGATCTTTCTCGGTGAGAGCGGGGATGGACAGAGCAGTGCCGGGGAGGTTGATGCCCTGATGTTCGCCCAGAGTTCCTCCGTTCAGAATGTCGCAGACTACATCTTTACCGCGGATCGCGCGGACGCGGAGTTCGATGAGGCCATCGCGCAGCAGAACGCGCGCGCCGACGATCAATTCGCGGGCGAGATCCTGGAAGGTGGTGGAGATGCGCTCGGCCGTTCCAGCGATGTCGCGTGGGGTGATGATGACGGTTGAGCCGGTCTTGAGAAGGACGGGCTGATGGCGTTCCAGGCTTCCAGTGCGGATCTTGGGGCCTTGCAAATCTTGCAGGATGCAGATGGTGCGGTTTTCTTTTTCGGCGGCGAGGCGCAGGCGCTCGATGTTGCGGGCGTGATCTTCGTGCGTGCCGTGGGAAAAGTTCAGCCGCCCGACGTCCATGCCGAGGCGCATGAGGTCGCGCATGGCCTCTTCGGTGTTGCAGGCTGGGCCGATGGTGCAGATGATTTTAGCGCGGCGGCGCGAGCCGTTCGGCAAGAGCGCTGATGGTTCGGTGAGTGGCGGTTTTTTAGAAGTGGGCAGATTGCGTGCTTTCATGAATTGGCTTTAGTTCTTGTGTTCCGGGAATAACTTTATTGTAACCGCTTATGATTTCATTTTTGTGACCGAAGGCAGTGAACGAAGCAATGGAGCTCATCCAAAAGTTTTGTCCGCAGGCCGTCACCTAATAAGATCGGCGAAATTTGGAGTTTCTAGAGCGTAGCGGGGTTTTGCTGCGCGCCGGCGCGGGCCTGATTGATCTCTACTAATTCCTTTCCGAGCATGGCGCGTGGAAAGAGCATGGCGTTGAATTCCGCTCCAACCAGAACGACCAGAGAAACCATGTACATCCACACCAGCAGTGCAATGGCAGCGCCGAGCGAGCCATAAATAATGCTGTAGTCGGCGTAGTGCCTGAGATAAAAACCAAATAACAACGTCGAGGAGAACCACATGCCGGTGGCAAGGGTCGCGCCGGGGAGTACGCTGTGCCAGGGTTGGGTGCGCGGGACGGCGTTGTGGTAGATGAGCGCGATCACGGCGATGCTGGTGAGAGTGGCGATGACCCAGCGAATCACCGTCCACATGAGAAGAATGTAAGGGCTGAATTCGCGCGCGGTGTAAAACAAGATGTCGGTTTCGATTTTGCTGCCGAAGGCGACCAGTAGAGTGGCGAAGGTCATGGGCAGAAGCGCGAAGATGACGAGCGCGAAGGCGATGAAGCGCTCTTTGATCAGGCCCCAGATTTTTGGCAGCTCGTAGCAGCGGCGGAAGCCTTCCATCCAGGAGACCATAACGCCGGAGGCGGTCCACAAGGTGATGAGAGATGCGGTGAGGAGCAGGCCGAAGGGGCGTTGCGCCGCGCCGCGCAGAAAATTCATGGCGGTGTTGCTGCCGGCGGGCAGGATGCGGGATAGCGCGTAGGAAATCTCGCGCAGGTATGGCGCGCCTTTGCGCCAGGTGGCGAGCAGCGAGCCGACGATCAGGAGCGCGGGGAAAAAAGTAAGGATGGAAGAGTAAGCCGAAGCTTTGGCAATGGAAAACGCATCGTGCTGGAAAGCACGCCAGAAAGCCAACCGCAGAAGGCGCAGAAAGCGAAGCATCGCTGGCCCCAGCTTAGGACGGACGAGCGCAGGTTGCAACGGAGGAAGCGAGACAGGTTCCTCAGTCGGCAATCGCTTGGCATTGGCGTGCATAGGTTAGTTAGTAATAAGCGGACAATAATAAGGATGTGGGCACCAGCCGATTTTATCGGGACTACTTTACAAATCCTGAAGAAACCTTTCAAGAGCCTGGCTGCATCGTGAGAAAGCCTCTTCAGTTTCGCGCTGATGTGAGCCTTTAGGGATCCTTCGACTTCGTGAGTGCTTCGCTTCGCGAAGCACTCACTGCGCTCAGGATGACAGAGCTAAAAAGAACGGGGGCGAAATAATCGCCCCCGAAGTCTGTTTTAGTTCGACTTACTCCGCAGCCAGTTCTTCGGTCTCGCCCTCGTGACGCATCATTTCGAGAGCGCGTTCGGCTTCTTCGTACGCCGCCGAAACTTCCGCCTGTACCTTGGCGGCGGCCTCTTCCATTTCTGGCGAGAGACGCACGTTGCGGTAGTACTCCATGCCGGTTCCGGCAGGGATCAGGCGGCCGACGATGACGTTTTCCTTGAGGCCGCGCAGGTGATCGACCGCGCCCTGAATCGAGGCTTCGGTGAGCACGCGCGTCGTCTCCTGGAAGGACGCCGCCGAGATGAACGAATCGGTCGAGAGTGAAGCTTTCGTGATGCCGAGGAGCAGCGGGCGACCGGTAGCCGGCTTGCCGCCCTCCTTGATCACGCGCTCGTTCTCTTCGCGGAAGCGGAACTTATCCAGTTGCTGCTCGAGCAGGAAGGTGGTGTCGCCCACGTCCTCGACCTTCACCCAACGCATCATCTGGCGGACAATCACTTCGATGTGCTTGTCCGAAATGTTGACGCCCTGCAAGCGGTAGACTTCCTGGATTTCGTTCACCAGGTAAGACTGCAGCTCTTTTTCGCCGAGCACGGCAAGAATGTCGTGCGGGTTGAGCGGGCCGTCCATCAAGGGTTCGCCGGCCTTTACGCGCTCGCCTTCCTGCACATTGATGTGAACGCCGCGCGGCACCGAGTATTCTTTTTCGGTTCCGTTATCGGCCTGCACATACAGCTTGCGCTGACCCTTGGAGACTTCACCGAATTTCACCGTGCCATCGATTTCGCTGATGACGGCGGTTTCATGCGGCTTGCGCGCTTCGAACAATTCGACGACGCGCGGCAGACCGCCGGTGATGTCCTTGGTCTTGGTTGTCTCGCGCGGGATCTTGGCCAGCACGTCGCCGGGGTGAACCGTGTCGCCGTCCTGCACCATCAAGTGAGCGCGCGAAGGCATGAGGTAACGCTTGCTGGCCTTGCCTTTGATCACGACCGCGGGCTGGCGCTTCTCATCGGGAGAATCGCCGACCACATGACGAGACAAGCCGGTGACCTCGTCCACTTCTTCGTGGAGAGTGACTCCTTCTTGCAAGTCTTTGAACTGCGCGGTGCCGCCGATTTCGGTAAGGATGGCGAAAGTGTAAGGATCCCACTCGACCATAACCTTGCCTTGAGTGACCGGGTCGCCGTCATTGACTTTGAGTTTGGCGCCGTAAATTACGGAGTAGCGCTCGCGCTCGCGGTTCTTTTCGTCGACCACGGCGATCGAACCTTGCCGGTTCATAACGACAAGATCGCCGGACTTCGACTTGACCGTCTGCAATCCGATGAAGCGCACGTTGCCGGCGTTCTTGGCATCGAGGCGCGACTGTTCGGAAACTCGCGATGCGGTACCGCCGATGTGGAAGGTACGCATGGTGAGCTGCGTTCCGGGCTCGCCGATCGACTGAGCGGCGATGACTCCGGTAGCTTCGCCGAGTTCGACGAGGCGGCCAGAGGCCAGGTTGCGGCCGTAGCACATGACGCAGACGCCGCGCTTCGATTCGCAAGTGAGCACCGAGCGAATCTTTACGCGCTCGATACCCGCGGCCTGAATCGACCCCGCAAGCTCTTCGGTGATTTCGTTGTTGATGTCGACGATCACGTTGCCGTCGTAGTCTTTGATCTTCTCGAGTGAGACGCGGCCCACAATGCGGTCGCGCAACGGCTCGATAATTTCGCCGGCTTCGACGATACCCTGGACGTAAATGCCATCCACGGTGCCGCAATCGTATTCGCTGATGATGACGTCCTGCGCCACATCGACCAGACGGCGAGTGAGGTAGCCGGAATCCGCTGTCTTGAGCGCCGTATCGGCCAATCCCTTGCGGGCGCCGTGCGTCGAGACGAAATATTCCAGCACCGTCAATCCTTCGCGGAAGTTAGCCGTGATGGGTGACTCGATGATTTCGCCGGAAGGCTTGGCCATCAGTCCGCGCATGCCGGAGAGCTGGCGAATCTGCTGTTTCGATCCGCGAGCGCCGGAATCGGCCATGACGTAAATCGGGTTGATGAAGCCTTCTTTATCGGCACGCTGCATCTGCCCGAACATCTCGTCGGCAACTTTTTCCGTGATGCCGGACCAGATTTCGATGACCTTGTTGTAGCGTTCGCCATTGGTGATTGCGCCGTCGAGATATTGCTGCTGCACGGCGACGACCTGTCGTTCGGCATCCTTGACCAGCGTCTTTTTGCTGTCAGGGATAACCATGTCGTCGATGCCGATAGAGAGGCCGGCGCGGGTTGCGTACTTGAAGCCGAACTCCTTCACTTCATCGAGCATCTTGACGGTAACTTCGAGGCCGAAGCGGAGGTAGCCGTAGTTGACCAGCGCGCCGATGCCCTTCTTCTTGAGCAAGCCGTTGATGTAGGGCATGCCCTCGGGAAGGTGATCGTTCAGAATGGCGCGGCCGACGGTAGTGTTGATGAAGCCGCGATCCATTTGAACCGGCTCAGTGTGAATGATGTCCTGATCGTCATAAGCGGTGGTCAGGTCGATCAATTCGCCCGAGTAGCGCAGACGGATCGGGGTAAGAGTTTCTACTTCGCCCATTTCGAGCGCGAGCAGAACTTCTTCGATGTTGGCGAAGACTCGGCCTTCACCCTTTGCGCCGGGCTTGCCTTTGGTCAGGTAATAGAGACCGAGCACCATGTCCTGCGTAGGCACGGTAATGGGCTGACCGGATGCGGGCGAAAGAATGTTGTGCGAAGCGAGCATCAGCACGCTGGCCTCGACCTGCGCTTCGGGAGACAGAGGAATGTGAACCGCCATCTGATCGCCGTCGAAGTCGGCGTTGAATGCCGTACAGACGAGCGGATGAATCTTGATGGCTTTGCCTTCTACGAGAACCGGCTCGAAAGCCTGAATGCCGAGGCGGTGCAGCGTGGGAGCGCGGTTCAGCAGAACGGGATGATCTTTGATGACCTCTTCGAGGATGTCCCAAACAATGGGCTCCTGCTGCTCCACCATTTCCTTGGCTTGCTTGATGGTAGTGACGTTGCCGGTTTGTTCGAGCCGGTGATAGATGAAGGGCTTAAACAACTCGAGCGCCATCTTCTTGGGCAGTCCGCACTGGTGCAGCTTGAGTTCGGGACCGACCACGATGACGGAACGTCCGGAGTAGTCGACGCGCTTGCCGAGCAGGTTCTGGCGGAAGCGTCCCTGCTTGCCTTTGAGCGTATCGGACAAAGACTTCAACGGGCGGTTGTTGGCGCCACGCAGAACGCGGCCACGGCGGCCGTTGTCGAATAGAGCATCGACGGCTTCCTGCAACATGCGCTTTTCGTTTCTGACGATCACTTCGGGCGCGTGCAGGTCCATCAGCTTCTTCAACCGGTTGTTGCGGTTGATGACGCGGCGGTAAAGATCGTTCAAATCGGATGTGGCGAAGCGGCCGCCATCGAGTGGAACCAGCGGGCGAAGCTCGGGCGGAATGACCGGGATCACGTCGAGAATCATCCAGCTGGGCTTGTTGCCGCTGCGGCGGAAAGCCTCGACGACTTTGAGGCGCTTGGTGTACTTGAGCCGCTTTTGCAGCGAGCTCTCGTTCTTCATCTTCTCGCGCAGCTCGATGGACAGGCCGTCAGTGTCGATGCGCTTAAGAAGTTCCTTGATCGCTTCGGCGCCCATCATGGCCTTGAAGCCGGCGGGGCGGTACTGCTGATCGAGTTCGCGGAACTTAGTTTCGTCTTTAATGACTTCGCGCTCTTTCACCGGAGCGTCGCCGGGCTCGACCACTACGTAGGCCTCGAAGTAAAGAACGGATTCGAGGTCGCGCAGGGAAATATCGAGCAGGTGGCCGATGCGGCTGGGCAGTCCTTTAAAGAACCAGACGTGCGAGCAGGGCGAAGCCAGCTCGATGTGGCCGAGGCGCTCGCGGCGAACTTTCGACAGCGTAACTTCCACGCCGCACTTGTCGCAGATGACGCCGCGGTGCTTCATGCGCTTGTACTTGCCGCAGAGGCACTCCCAGTCGGTTACGGGGCCGAAGATGCGCGCGCAGAACAGGCCGTCGCGCTCGGGCTTAAACGTACGGTAGTTGATGGTCTCAGGCTTGGTGACTTCGCCATGCGACCAGCTCCGGATTTTTTCTGGAGAGGCGAGGCTGATGCGGATGGCATCGAAGTCAGCAATCGTATTTTGCATTTCGAACGGGCTCGAACGAAACAAGGTGTTCCTCCGCTTCCTGCTCTCAACGGCAGCTGCCAGCTATCGGTTGCCAGTTGCCAGTTTTATGTTTCGCGGTGGCTGAGAGCTTTGGCCCTGCGAAACGTTATTTCAGAAAGTCTTGTGCACCACCAGAGCCCGCTGTCAGCGCCGCACTGGCAACTGACAACCGGCTACTGGCAGCTGCTTTTCTTAGTCTGCCGCCGCGCTGGCCGTGGGTTTCTTCTCCCCGGTCTTGATCAGCTCCACGTCGAGGCAGAGCGATTGCAATTCGCGGATCAGCACGTTGAACGATTCGGGCACGCCCGGCTCCATGGCGGCTTCGCCCTTGACGATGGCCTCGTAAATCTTGGTGCGGCCATAAACGTCGTCGGACTTCGCCGTCAGCAGTTCCTGCAGAATGAAAGCCGCGCCGTAGGCTTCGAGGGCCCAGACTTCCATTTCTCCGAAGCGCTGTCCGCCGAACTGCGCCTTGCCACCCAGCGGCTGCTGAGTGATGAGCGAGTACGGACCGATGGAGCGCGCGTGAATCTTGTCATCGACCAGGTGCGAGAGCTTCAGCATGTAGATGTAGCCCACACAGACCGGCTGTTCGAACTGATCTCCGGTCATGCCGTCGTGCAGCGTGGTCTTGCCGGAAGTCGGCAGGCCAGCATGCTCGAGGAGCGCCTTGATCTCGCCTTCTTTCGCGCCGTCGAACACAGGAGAACCCATGTAGACGCCGCGCGCGAGTGTCGGAGCCAGAGCTTCGAGTTCCTCATCGCCCATTTCGCCGATGGTGTCGGCGAGTTTCGAGTCCTTGAACAAGGCCTTCAACTCGCGCCGGATAGCTTCGGTGCGGGTGTTTTCCTTGAGCATGTTGCCGATCTTCTCGCCCAGGACATAGCCCGCCCATCCCAAGTGAGTTTCGAGAATCTGGCCGACGTTCATACGGCTTGGCACGCCGAGTGGATTCAGCACGATCTCGACCGGCGTTCCGTCTTCGAGGTACGGCATATCCTCTTCCGGCAGAATGCGGGCGATAACGCCCTTGTTGCCGTGACGGCCGGCCATCTTGTCGCCAACGCTGAGCTTGCGCTTCATCGCGATGTAGACCTTGACCAGCTTGATCACGCCGGGCGGCAGTTCGTCTCCCTTGGTGAGTTTTTCTTTCTTCTCGTTGACGATTTTCTTGAGCACGTCGATCTGACGCGAAGTCATTTCTTCGATCTCGTCGATCTGCTCGTTCACCCGCGGATCCTTGTCGGCATACTTGATGCGCTTCAGGTTGCGGGTGGAGATGCGCTCAATGGCATCGCGATCAAGGATGTTGCCCTTGGTCAGCAGACGCTTGTTAGTGCGCTCGTCGTGCAGGTCAGCCTGAACTTCCTTGCCACCGAGAATGTTCTCCAGACGCTTGAGGCGCTCGTCTGTGAGAATGCGGATCTCATCGGAAAGGTTTTTCTCCAGCTTGCCGATCTGCGTGCCTTCGATAAATTTGGCGCGCTCGTCTTTTTCCTGACCCTTACGGGAGAAGATTTTTACGTCGACGATGACGCCCTCGATTCCGGGCGGGCAGTAGAGCGAAGCATCGCGCACGTCGCCGGCTTTTTCGCCGAAGATTGCGCGGAGCAGTTTTTCTTCCGGCGTAAGCTGGGTTTCGCCCTTGGGCGTAACCTTGCCCACCAGAATATCGCCCTGCTTGATGCTGGCGCCGATGCGAATGACGCCGGCTTCGTCCAGATTGCGCAGCATGGTTTCGCTGACGTTTGGAATGTCGCGGGTGACTTCTTCGGGACCAAGCTTGGTGTCGCGGGCTTCGATCTCGTATTCCTCGATGTGCAGCGAGGTGTAGTAGTCCTCTTTCACCATTTTTTCGGAGACCAGAATCGCGTCTTCGAAGTTGTAGCCGCGCCAGGGCATGAAGGCGACCAGGACGTTGCGTCCAAGGGCCAGCTCGCCGTGATCGGTGCACGGGCCGTCGGCGATGACCTCGCCTTTGAGCACGCGCTGGCCTTTCTTGACGACCGGCTTCTGGTTGATGCAGGTGTTCTGGTTCGAGCGCTTGAACTTGGTGAGCTGGTAAATGTCGCTGCCCACCTCACGCGAAAGCTGCGTGGGATGGTGCTCGCCTTCGACGCGCACGATGATGCGATCGGAATCGACCGAATCGACGATGCCGTTGCGGCGGGCGAGAACCACGGCTCCTGAGTCGCGCGCGGTAACGCCTTCCATTCCGGTGCCGACAATCGGCGCTTGCGCGCGGAGCAGGGGCACGGACTGGCGTTGCATGTTCGCGCCCATCAGCGCGCGGTTGGCGTCGTCGTGCTCGAGGAACGGAACCAGCGAGGCGGCGACGGAAACCAACTGCTTGGGGCTAACGTCAACGTAGTCGACCTCTTCGCGCCCGACCAGAACAAAGTTGCCGGCCTTACGGGCGTTGACCAGTTCGGCCACGATGCGGCCCTTGTCGTCGAGTTCGACGTTGGCCTGCGCGATGGTGTGCTTGTCCTCTTCCCACGCGGAAAGATAGAAGGAGAACGGATCGATCTGCGCGGGCTTCTTGCGCTTCTCTTTCAAGTCCGCGTTGATCTTTTCGATCTCATGCTTCTCCATGTGATCGCCGACTTTGTAGTCGCTGTCGCCGGTGTTGACGACGGTGACGTAATCGATGACGCGTCCGCCTTTAATGCGGCGGTAGGGCGACTCGATGAAGCCGTAGTCGTTGATGCGGGCGTAGCAGCTCAGCGACGAGATCAGTCCAATGTTCGGACCTTCCGGCGTTTCAATCGGGCAGATGCGGCCGTAGTGCGTGGGGTGAACGTCGCGCACTTCGAATCCGGCGCGCTCACGCGAGAGACCGCCCGGCCCAAGGGCCGAGAGACGGCGCTTGTGCGTGATCTCGGAGAGCGGGTTGGTCTGATCCATGAACTGCGATAGCTGCGACGATCCGAAGAATTCGCGGATCGCAGCCATTACCGGCTTGGCGTTGACCAGGTCGTGCGGCATGGCCGTCGACATCTCCTGGTAGACGGACATTTTTTCTTTGATGGCGCGTTCCATGCGGACGAGGCCGATGCGGAACTGGTTCTCCATCAATTCGCCGACCGCGCGCACGCGGCGGTTGCCGAGGTGATCGATGTCGTCGACCGAGCCGATGTTCTTGCGCAACTTCAGCAGGTAGCCGATGGTGGCGTAGAAATCGTCAGGATCGAGGGTGCGCTTGTCGAGGCTGGTCGCGTCCTGGTTCTCAAACAGCTTGATGTTGAACTTCAGACGGCCGACCTTCGAGAAGTCGTATTTGCGCGGATCGAAGAACATGCCATGGAACAAAGCCGTGGCAGTATCGAGCGTCGGCGGATCGCCGGGGCGCAGCTTGCGGTAGATTTCGATCAGCGCTTCCTGCGGAGTCTTGACCGAGTCGCGCTTCAGGGTCTGGCTGATGACCGTGCCCACGTCGTCGCGCTCGGGGAAGAACAGACCCATCTCTACCACGCCGGAGTCGAGAATCTTCGAGACTTTATCGGCGGTGATTTCGCTGTTGGCTTCGAGCAGCACTTCGCCGGTGGTGGTGTCGACCACGTCGGCGGCGGCCCATGCGCCTTCGAGATCGGTGATGTCGATTTCGATCTCGGAGATCTTGGCCTTCTGAATTTCCTTCAGGGTTTGCGCATTCAACTTGCGGCCGGAGTGCGCAATTTCATCGCCCGACTTGTTCTTGATGCTGTGGGCCAGCTTCATGCCCAGTAGGTTGGTGGCTTTTTCGCTGGCCGGGTCGAGCGTCCAGTAAAGCTTTTTGTCTTTGATCGCGATGCGATCGACGGTATAGAAGGCGCGGAGAATGTCTTCGCCGGAGCGCAGGCCGAGGGCGCGCAGGAAAATGGTGCCGAGGAACTTGCGCTTGCGGTCGATGCGGACGTAGAGGACGTTTTTCTGGTCGTACTCGAACTCGACCCACGATCCGCGGTAGGGGATGATCTTGCCGAGGAAGTAGGTGCGGTTGTTTGCGGTCTCGAAGAACACGCCGGGCGACCGGTGCAACTGGCTGACAATGACGCGCTCGGTACCGTTAATAATGAAGGTACCGTTCTGCGTCATCAGCGGAACGTCGCCGAAGAAAACTTCCTGCTCTTTAATGTCGCGGATGGAGCGGTTGCCGGTCTCAGCGTCCTTGTCGAAGATGGTCAGACGCATGGTGACCTTGAGCGGCGCGGAGTAAGTCATGCCGCGCTCTTCGCACTCGGCCACATCGTACTTCAGTTGCAGGCCGACAGGGTCGCCGCACTTGTTGCAAAAGTCAGGAGTATTCGAGTTATAAGTGCCGCACTTCTGGCAGAGCACATCGCCAGGATGAAATGGGTCAGTAATAACGGTGTTGCCGCAGTTCTTACAAGTGGTACGCAGATGGTGTAGTCCCTTTAGGTGACCGCACTTGCACTCCCAGTTACCAATGGCGTAATCCACAAACTCAAGTTGTGATACGTTGCGGAAGTCGGTGATCGGGAAGACGGACTGGAACACCGCCTGCAATCCGCCGTCTTCGCGCTCGCTGGGCAGCTTATCCATCTGGAGGAAGCGGTCGTAGGAGCGCTTCTGAACCTCAATCAGGTTCGGGATCTGGATGGTGGCTGGAATTTTCGAAAAATCAAAACGTTTACGGAAGGCGTTATTCTTCATCGTTAAGAACTCCCAAAGTGTCAGGCGCAGCCGAGCGCTGCGATAACCCGCGGTTTGCAGAATGCCGGGCGCCCCAATGCGCCGCGCTGCTTAAGACGTTGCTGTGAACCTGTTTATGCCGGAAAACACGACGAGGCGTCCGCAGGGACAAGATGTCCCACAGACGCCGTGCAAGGCGTTTCGCCAATCTTGATTTGTATGTTTCGCGCCAGTTTCCTTCGGCCGTTTCCGTTCCGCCTGCCCACGGAACAGTGCCCAAGCTTCCCTGCGGGTCTCGCCCGCGATTGAGTGAGGCCAGGGGAAGCGGTGTTAGGTTAGATGCTAACACCCCCGCCCCGGGTTCACAACCTGTAAAGAGAATATTTCCTGATCGTTGCACTGGAATTGGTGCGCTTCCCCGCCGCAACGGCGGCGGCGCTACCAGATCCTTCGCAAAGAACGCTCAGGATAGCGGCTGCGGGCTCCCGCTTCGCCGTTCGTCACGCAAAAAGCGCGCGACGAACGCCTGCGATCACGCCCGCCAGGCGCGGTCACTTCACTTCGACAACAGCGCCAGCCTCGGTAAACTTCTTCTTGATGGTCTCGGCTTCTTCCTTGGAAACGCCCTCTTTGATGTTCTTGGGGGCACCGTCGACCAGTTCCTTGGCTTCTTTCAAGCCCAGGCTGGTGACTTCGCGGACGGCCTTGATCACGTTGATCTTGTTGGCGCCGACTTCCTTCAGAAGAACGGCGAACTCCGTCTTCTCTTCTGCCGGAGCCGCGCCCGCTGCCGCACCGCCGCCCCCGGCCATCATGACCGGAGCAGCTGCCGCGGCCGAAACGCCGAGACGCTCTTCGAGCTTCTTCACCAGCTGTGCCGCATCCAGCAGCGACAAAGCCACGATTGATTCTTCCAACTGTTGCAGGTCTGCCATGTTAGTTCTCCACTCTTCGAGTTATGAATTTGCTTGCTTTCGTTATCTTGGGCCGGGTTTCCAGTGCGGCAGGTTCATCTTCCGGCGCCAGACAACGCCTGAATCGGAACCGCGCAACCCCTGGCTTGCGATAACCAAACTTGTAGCGCCGGCGTCCTTAGGCCTGCGCTTCCGCAGGCGCCTCGCCCTTGAACTTGCCCTTTTCCACGCCTTGGCTGATTACAACGGCAACGTCGCGGCCAACCGCGTTCATTACGGTCACCAGGCGCTGCGCCGGGGCGTTGATCAGGAACAGCAGCTTCGAATAAAGCTCTTCCTTCGAAGGCATGCTGGCCAGGGCTTCGATCTCTTTGATCGAAATCACGCGGCCTTCGACTACGCCGACCTTGAAGGTAAACTCCGGCGCGTCTTTGGCGTACTTGGTGAGCGCCTTGGCCATGGCCACGGGATCGCCTGTGGTGTAAGCGATCGAGGTCACGCCGGTGAGGTTCTTCAATCCCTCTTCGATCTTGGTGCCTTTGCCGGCGCGCTCGGCCAAAGTGTTTTTGACGACCTGATATTTCGCGCCCGCGCCGCGCAGAGCTTTGCGCAGTTCGTAGTCCTGGGCGACGGTCATCTTACTGTAGGTGGCCACGACCGCGTTCGATACATTCTTCAGGTCGGCGCTCAACTTCTCAACTTGCTCTTGTTTGCGTGCTTTGGTGACGGCCATGTTCGAATCCTCTTATGATCTTGTTTTATTCACGTAGGGACGGACGCATTCGTCCGTCCGGCGCCTAGCGCCGTCGTTATGCCTTGGCTGCAGCCTCAATCGGAGCCGTATCCAGCAAAATTCCAGGCCCCATGGTCGAACTCAGCGTGCATCCTTTAATGTATTTACCTTTCGCAACCGACGGCTTGGCCTTGATCACGCTGGTGATCAGCACGGTCGCGTTGTCGATCAGCTTGTCGGGCGGGAAGGAAATTTTTCCCACCGGCACGTGAACCAGGGCAGTCTTATCGGTGCGGAATTCAACTTTGCCGGCTTTCACTTCCTGCACTGCTTTGGCCACGTCAACGGTTACCGTTCCGGTCTTCGGATTCGGCATCAGTCCCTTGGGTCCAAGGATCTTGCCCAGGCGTCCGACGGACTTCATCACGTCGGGTGTGGCGATCAGGGCGTCGAAGTCGGTCCAGTTTTCTTTCGTGATCTTCTCGACCATTTCTTCTCCGCCGGCGTAGTCCGCGCCTGCGGCTTCGGCCTCGCGAATCTTGTCGCCGGTGGCGATGACCAGAACTTTCTTTGACTTGCCGAGGCCGTGCGGCAGAACCACCGTCCCGCGCACCATCTGGTCGGCGTGCTTGGGATCGACTCCCAGGCGTAGAGTGATTTCGACAGTCTCGTCAAATTTTGCGAATTTGACTTTCTGCAGGAGTGGAACGGCATCCTGCAAAGTGTAGGCGCGCTTTTCAACTGCGGCGTGCGCCTTGGCGATGTTCTTTCCTTCTTTTTTCATTGTGCTTTTCCTTGTCTTCCACCGCTCATCGTTGATTTGGTGAGCCGTGGTGATTGTGACTATTGAGTCATTGAGCGACTTGGTCATTGAGCGATTTGTTTTCAATCACGCAATCGCTCAATCTCCCGATCACCCGATTACTTCAATTCCCATCGAGCGCGCGGTGCCGCGAACGCTCTTGATCGCGGTTTCCACTGAGGCGGCATTCAGGTCCGGCATTTTTTGTTTCGCGATGTCCTCCACCTGCTTCAGCGTGACTTTGCCGACTTTATCTTTGTTCGGCGTGCCGGATCCCTTGGCGATGCCGGCGGCGCGCTTGAGCAGAATCGAGGCCGGAGGCGTCTTGGTGATGAAGGTGAACGAGCGGTCGTTGTATACCGAGACCACGACCGGGATGATCAGCCCTTCCATCTCTTTCTGGTTGGTGCGGGCGTTGAACTGCTTGCAGAACTCCATGATGTTGATCTGCGCCTGGCCGAGCGCCGGACCCACCGGAGGAGCCGGAGTCGCCTTGCCTGCCGCGATCTGCAACTTTACGAAACCTGTAACTTTTTTTGCCACTTCGTTAGCTCCTAGCTTCTAGCTCTTAGCTCTTGGCCAAGGCTCTCAATGGATCCTCTTAAAAACGGTTCAACCAGCTTGCCGCTAACTAACGCAGTCTATCGCGGTAGCAATACGCCCAATACGTCCCTTGGCCGCTAAAGCCGGCATCACCGAGGGAATCAATTTTTTCTGGACCGGATCGGCCGCCATTCCCAACCCCTCAATCGTATGCATGCCAACCACTTCCATGTCGGTGGGCTCGGCCACGACAACAATGTCGGGAGCCCTAAACCCATCGCTTCCTACCCACACCGCTACAGTGTCCCGTTCGATGATGGAACCGTCGATGGCGCGGAATCCGATCCGCCGCAAAAACTCCGGCGCCAACCGCTCCAGCCGCTCGCGATGAATCCACGAAAAGGCAGCGCCTGTGTCCACCATCGCGACAATTTCCTCCACAGTCCCAGGGGCGCCGGGATTCCACACCCGCAACTTGGCTTTGAAACTGCCCATAAACTACGCGACCTTCTCCACCTGGTTGAACTCCAACTCCACCGGAGTAGACCGGCCGAAGATCGTGACCATCACCTTCAACGTCTCGCGGTCTTCGTTGACTTCATCCACAATGCCCTGGAAGGTTGCGAACGGACCTTCGGAGATGCGCACGGTTTCGTTCTTCTCGAACTTGACTTTGAGCTTGGGCTTCTCGCGGCTGTCGGCGACCTTGTAGACGATGTGCTGCACTTCTTCGTCGGAGAGGGGGGTGGGCTGCTGGCCGGTGCCGACAAATCCGGTGACGCGCGGCGTCGACTTGACCACATGCCAGACGTGATCGTCCATGTCCATTTCAACCAGCACGTAGCCCGGATAGAACATGCGCTCGGAGGTGTACTTCTTGCCGCCGCGCACTTCGGTGACGGACTCGGTTGGGATCAGCACCTTGCCGATTTTGTCCTGCAATCCGAATGCGGCAACGCGCGACTCGAGCGACTCTTTCACCTTGCGCTCGAAGCCGGAGTAAGAGTGGATGATGTACCACTTCATGTTCGGATTGCGGGGCGCTTCGGTGGTGGCAACGCCGTCCGCTCCGGGGGTAGCTTCCCCGCCTGCGCCCGCCTGATTTTTTTCTTCTTCCTGCATGATCAACTTAAGCTCCGGTTGCTGCGCGTTCCGACTCAGTGGCCAAAATAGCTATACAAGAAGGTGACGCCCTTCTGAATCACGTTATCGATAATGAAAAAATACACGCCGAAAATGAATACGGTAATGACGACCACCGCAGTGGTGGCCTGGACTTCCTTCCACGAGGGCGCGGTGACTTTGCGCATTTCGGTGCGCACATCGTTGTAGAACGATTTGGTGCGCTCCGGCCAGCTCTTTAGCTTGTCTCCGAAAGTTTCCCTAGCGGCCGTAATCGAGTTCGCCATTTTCTTCTTCTCCACTTCGGTACTGCTCTGCGCCTTCACTTCGTCGCCGTCGTCCTTCCAAATCTGGCAGGGGCGGAGGGATTCGAACCCCCAAGTTCGGTTTTGGAGACCGACAGTTTAACCGTTGAGCTTACGCCCCTGTAACCATCGGGTGATTTTGTGATCGGGCCATTGAGCGATTGAAAGGCCTACTGCGCGAGGCTTCTCAATCACAAAATCACCCGATCCCTCGATCACTCAATTATTTAACTTCCTTATGCGGCGTGTGCTTGCGGCAACGGTTGCAGAATTTTTTGAATTCCAGCCGCTCCGTCGTCGTCTTCCGGTTCTTGGTCGTCGAATAATTGCGCTCTTTGCAATCGCCGCACTGTAACGTAACAATTTCTCGGGGCATAAATACAGCTCCTAGCTCTTAGCTTCTAGCTCAAAACCCTTGTCATCCTGAGGCGACGTCTTTGTCGCCGAAGGACCTATGCAACTTGCTTACGGATCCGATGCTGCACTCCGCGGAGGAATGCGTCCGCAGGCTACGCAGCTACTTCAGAATCTCTGAAATCGTTCCGGCGCCTACCGTGTGCCCACCTTCGCGAATCGCGAAGCGCAGGCCTTTTTCCATGGCTACCGGAGTGATCAGTTCAATCACCAGGCTGACGTTGTCGCCCGGCATCACCATCTCGGTGCCTTCCGGCAACTCCGCCACTCCCGTCACGTCGGTCGTACGCAGATAAAATTGCGGACGATATCCCTTGAAGAATGGCGTATGCCGTCCACCTTCTTCTTTGGTCAGAATGTAGACTTCCGCTTTGAAGCGGGTGTGCGGCGTGATCGATCCCGTCTTCGCCAGCACCATGCCGCGCTCGACATCTTCTTTCGCAATGCCGCGCAGCAGCAGTCCCGCATTGTCTCCGGCCATGCCTTCGTCGAGCTGCTTCTTGAACATTTCGACGCCGGTGACAACCGTCTTGCGCGTGTCGCGGAAGCCGACGATTTCCACTTCTTCGCCCACCTTCACTTTGCCGCGCTCGATACGGCCCGTGACCACCGTGCCGCGGCCCTGAATCGAGAAGATATCTTCAATCGGCATCAGGAAGGGCTTGTCGAGTTCGCGCGCCGGCTGCGGCACGCTCTTATCGACCGCTTCCATCAATGCGTCAATCTGCTTCTCCCATTTTTCTTCACCGTTTAAGGCCCCTAAAGCAGATACGCGCACCACCGGCACATCGTCGCCGGGGAACTTGTAGCTCTTCAGCAGCTCGCGCACTTCCAGTTCAACGAGCTCGAGCAGCTCGGGATCATCGACCGCATCAACTTTATTCAACGCCACGACCAGATACGGCACGCCGACCTGGCGGGCGAGCAGCACGTGCTCGCGCGTCTGCGGCATGGGGCCGTCGGTCGCGGCAACAACCAGAATGCCGCCATCCATCTGCGCCGCGCCCGTGATCATGTTCTTGATGTAGTCGGCGTGGCCCGGGCAATCCACGTGCGCGTAGTGCCGGTTCGCCGTCTCATACTCGACGTGTGCCGTCGCGATGGTGATTCCGCGAGCCTTCTCTTCCGGAGCGTTGTCGATCGAATCGAACGACCGAAACGTGTTCTTCGGATTGTGCTTCGACAAAACCTTGGTGATGGCCGCCGTCAGCGTGGTCTTGCCATGGTCAATGTGACCGATGGTTCCCACGTTGCAGTGCGGCTTATTGCGATCAAATTTCTCTTTCGCCATAAAATCAGCTCTTAGCTCCTAGCTTTTAGCTTCTAGCTCAAAACCCTTGTCATCCTGAGGCGCCGGTCTTTGGCTGCCGAAGGACCTATGCAACTTCTTCGCGGCTGCACCTCACCGCCATTCAGTAATACTGATACAGCTTCTTAAACTTGTGCCGCAGCGCGGTGTCGACTGTTTCCAGCTTCGACAGATAAAACTCGCGCATCTGCGCTTGATCGGAGAGAGGCAGAGCCTGATACAGCTGCCACGCACTCAACTCCGGACTCGCCGATCCACCCGCAACTTCTTCGAGCAGACGCGCCGAGAGCACCGAATCAAAATCCCTTACGCGAATTCCCTTGCGATCCAACTGCTTCATGAATCGCTCTGCTTTCTCCGGAAGGAACGCGTGTTCGACCGCGGCTTGCAGCTTGCCGAACTCCTGCTGCTTCTCGATTTTGATCGTCGCTTGCTCGAAGCCCACTTTATCGCCTCTGAACCATGGAGCGGGAGACGGGAATCGAACCCGCGACCAACAGCTTGGAAGGCTGTGACTCTACCACTGAGTTACTCCCGCAAAACCCAGGCTGTCAGCTTTCAGCCGTCAGCTCTTGGCTAAACCTCAGCGGCTAAAGCCGCTTCCTTATTTTCCCAAACCACTTGCCGCCCGGGCCGTTCTTACTTACAAACCTATGGAGCCGATGATCAGGATTGAACTGATGACCTCTCCCTTACCAAGGGAGTGCTCTACCAACTGAGCTACATCGGCCCCCACCAGCTGTTAGCTATTAGCCTTCAGCTCTCAGCTGAAACACTCACTCCGAATCGCTGTCGCCATCCGGATGCAGGACATCTTTACGGCGCATCCAGCTTTTAAAGGCGAACAGGCCCAGAATCAGCAGCGTTCCGGCCTTGATCCGCGGATCGCTCAATGTCGTATACGACAGCGCACCCAAAACCAGATACGAAATCAAGGCTATCGCCAAGCGGTTCATATTCTTCCCAACCAAAAACTGCTTCTTCCAAACCAAAAACTGCCAACCCAAAAGCCGCCAAGCCAAAAGCTGCCAGTAAAAACATGGTGCACAGGGAAGGATTCGAACCTTCGTACCTCGCTAGGAGGGACAGATTTACAGTCTGTTGGCTTTAACCACTCACCCACCTGTGCACAACCGCCGGGTGATGCAGCCCTCGCGCTTCATCCAGCAGACAATTTCATGCGGCATGCAAGACGACGGCAAATCCGCGGCCGGCGCACTCTCTTGCCTTTGCCTGCGCCCGCCGACGAGCGTTTGCAAACCGACTCCTGCCAATCAGGGAAACCAAGATTCGCGCCTACGGATGACCACGCGAAGATCACTACACGCCGGAATCGTTCCGAATGGAGTGTGTTGGAAAAACCTGTTGCGTCCTACAGAGTCCTGCCGCTGCCGGAACTTCGTTACCTGGTTCTAGATGCTGGAGCTGGCGAAGGGATTTGAACCCCCGACCCTCTGATTACAAATCAGATGCTCTACCACCTGAGCTACGCCAGCATTCGGGGACAAGTGCCCTTAGGCACAAGTATACCCTGAATCCCTTCCAGATGTCCGGGACAATTAGCTAAGTTATCACAGCGGATAAATTTCGCGCAACCAGTTTGTGCCATGAGACCGAAACGCTTGAGAATCACTGCTTCCGCTACCAGAAACTAGTCACACGCTATAATTGCGGCCTCATGCCTCTGGCCTCCGGCACGAAACTCGGCCCTTACGAAATTCTCTCGCCGCTCGGCGCTGGAGGCATGGGCGAGGTCTACCGCGCCAAAGACACGCGGCTCGACCGCACGGTTGCCATTAAGGTTCTGCCGTCGCATCTTTCTTCGAACCCGGAGTTGAAGCAGCGCATGGAGCGCGAGGCCAAAGCGATCTCCGCGCTGCAGCACGCGAACATCTGCACTCTGCACGACATCGGTTCGCAGGACGGCACCGACTTTCTGGTCATGGAATACCTGGAGGGCCAGACTCTTGCCGATCGTATTGCGAAAGGTGCGCTGCCGGTTGAGCAGGTTCTGAAGATTGGAATCGAAATCGCGCAGGCGCTCGAAAAGGCGCATCAGCAGGGCATTATTCATCGCGACCTGAAGCCGGCGAACATCATGCTGACCAAAGCCGGCGCCAAGCTGATGGACTTCGGTCTGGCCAAGCCAGAGATGGCCGTTTCTCCGCAGGCAGTCGGGGCGTTCACTCCTTCCACGCCCACGATGAATCTGGCTTCGCTCACATCGGCGGCGTCGCCGCTCACGCAGAAAGGTTCGATCGTCGGGACCTTTCAATATATGGCGCCCGAACTTTTGCAGGGCAAGGAAGCCGACGCGCGCAGCGACCTGTTCAGCTTTGGATGCGTTCTCTACGAAATGCTTACCGGGCGGAAGGCCTTCGAGGGCAAGTCGCAACTCAGCGTGTTCACGGCCATTCTGGAAAAACATCCGGAGCCGATCGCGGCCAGCCAGCCGCTGGTTCCTCCCCTGCTTGATCGCGTGGTCGTAGCATGTCTGGCCAAGGATCCCGCAGACCGCATGCAATCGGCCCACGACGTTGCGATGGACCTGCGCTGGATTGCCGAATCGAAGCCGGGCGAAAGCGAAAGGCCTTCCGCGGAATTTAACCGGAAGTGGGCTATTGCTGCGGCTGTTCTTCTGGTGGTTTTCGTCGCGCTAGCCGGATTTGCGGGATACCGGTGGGCGAAATCCTCCACGCAGGAGTTGCCCCTTCACGCGGAGATTCCGCCTCCCGATAAATTTTCGCTGGATACCACCGGCGACTCAGGCGGCATGCCCGTGCTTTCTCCGCAGGGGGACAAGATCGCATTCGTGGCTCACTCTGGCGAGACGAAGCTGTTGTGGGTTCGCGCACTCAGCAGCGACGCTGCGCAGCAATTAGACGGCACAGCGGGCGCTGCGCATCCTTTCTGGTCGCCGGATGGCAGCTTCATCGGCTTTTTTGCCGGCGGCAAGTTGTTGAAGATCGCCGCCAATGGCGGCCCGGTTGCGACCATCGCCGATGCCCCCAATTCGCGCGGAGGAAGCTGGAGCGTCAATGATGTGATTCTGTTCGCTCCGGATTTTAACGGCCCGCTGGCGAAGGTGAGTGCGCAAGGCGGTGCCACCGAACCAGCGACCGTGATGGATAGGAGCAAGCACACCACCCATCGCTGGCCGTGGTTTCTGCCCGACGGCAAACATTTTGTTTTTCTTGCCACCAGCCATACGGGCGGCGACCCAAAGACGAACGGAATCTACTTTGGCTCAATCGACAGCACGGAAAGCCGCCTCGTCCTGGCGAGTGATTCGGCGGCACAGTATGCATCCGGCTATCTGCTCTACCGTGCCAATACGGCGCTGGTGGCCCAGCCTTTCGATCCCCAGAGAGGCGTTCTCTCAGGATCGGCAACTCCGCTGGTGAATAACCTTCGCGACGATGTTGGGGTCTGGCGCAGCATTTTTGCCGTCTCGCAGAACGGACTGATGGTTTACCAGCGCGGCAGTACGGACGCGGCAAAAAGCCATCTGGTGATGTTCGATCGATCGGGGAAAACGCTCGCGGACTACGATCCGCAGGAGATTCCCGGGAAAGCGCGAGCGTTATTGGGGGTGAGGGATGTGCGGCTATCGCCGGACGATAAGCGCGTGGCGTTTGCCAGCGGCACCGACATATGGACGCTCGACCTGGACCGCAAAACGAAAACCCGGATCACCTTCGATCAACAGGTGATTCAGGAACCCGCGTGGTCACCGGACGGAAAGACGCTCATTTTTTCGGCGCAACTGACCAGCGGCGGGGGCAACGTCGAGATTCGCTCGAAATCGGCCGACGGCAGCGGCCCAGAGAGGGCGCTGTTCACCGAAAATAACAACTACCACCTCCCCGGATGGTCGCCCGACGGAAAATATGTAACCTACCTTTGGGGTGAGGGCGAGAAGATGGTTTCGCTCTGGATAAGGCCCGCCAACGGCGAGGGCAAGCCGGTTGCGGCGGTGCAGCCGCCTTCGCCGCAATCCAACCTCTCGGCTTATCGAATTTCTCCGGACGGCCACTGGGTGGCATACGCCTCCGACGAATCAGGACAGCAAGATATTTACATCACGACTTTTCCCGAGGGAAAAGGCAAATGGCGAGTATCGGCCAATAGCGGGGCCTATCCCGCATGGAGCGGAAATGGGAGAGAGCTGTTTTTCAAGGATCTTACAGACACTATTTTTGTGTGCTCCGTGACTCCGAAGGGATCGGAGATCGAAGTCGGAACGCCGCAGCGGTTGTTCCACGCCGCTTCGCCCGGCATCGGCGTACCGTTCGACGTGACCTCCGATGGGAAGCGTTTGCTGATCAACCACTCCGAGGAAGAAGCCCAGGTCCCACTTCAGTTGGTGACGAACTGGCCGGGGGAGCTGAAGAGATAATTTGGTTTAGTTTGTGCACTACGGAAAGGCATCGAATGGTTCGTCTCACAATCATGACGTTCCTGCTCTCCGGGGGATTCCTGGGAGCTCTTTTCGGTCAATCGGGCCGCAAGGTTGCATCCGAGCCTAAATTCACGGAGCTTTCCCGCGAGGACAGTGCACGACTCGATCAACAAAGGGCAGTTGTTACAGACGCGGTCAGACGCCGATTCGGGACAACGGCACTCACGAGAACAAAGCAGGACTTGCCAGTTCTTCAACGTCTAATCGATGAAGGGGTGTTCGAAAAGTCTCGGACATACGAATTACACAGTCTCGGCGTGGCCTTCGGGGATGTGCTGGCGAGCGAGCTTCCTCTGCGATGGGTGATTGTCACGGACGAGTTTGGTACGGATCCGACGCTGCGGTTCAAGCAAACGACCGTTCAAATCAATGCGCTCACGATGATTTCGAAGCGAGTCGAAAGGGATGAAACAGTAAATCTCACGTATCTTCTGCGCGTAACCCGCGAGCAGCTCGCACGCCCTTGGAAATAAAGATCGCTCCACGGTGTTATGATTTCAGCCCTGACCGCACTCCATGCGAATTAGGCGCACTCTTCCTCTCTTTCTTGCGGTCGTTGCGATCGCCGCGGCCGTAGCCCTCGCCGTGCAACTGCGCAAACACGCTCCGCCCGAGCCGGCTCGATTATTGCCGGGTGCGGACGCATTTTTCTATCTCGATCTTCACCGGGCTCGCTACGCGAACTCCGGCAAGGAATTGCCCGCCGTCAGCCACGACCCAGAATACGAGCGCTTCATCCGCGAGACCGGATTTCAATTTGAACGCGATCTCGACGAGGCGGCCTTTGCGGTGCATTATCCGGGGAGTTGGCCGGGGGGAGGAAGCGGCGGCAACGCGCGGGAGCTGCGATTTTCGGAAGTGCTGGTCGGCAAGTTCCACAGTGAACTGCTCACGGCGTACCTGCGAAAAGTCGCTCAATCTGTGGAGGATTATCACTCCGACCAGATCTTCACAATTTCGCTCGAAGGCAGGTCGTTGCGCGTGGCGGTGTTGAACGCAGATTCCGTGGCCGCGTCGAATCATGACGACCCTGCGGTTATCCGCGCGATGATCGACCGCTCGAAGCGCTTGGCTTCTCCGTTTGGGGGGCCGGCGCTGTTGCGGCAATATTACAAGCATGTGCAACTGGCGAGCCTGGCGTGGGCGGTGGCGCGCATCGATCCGGGCGCGCCGGGCGCTGCGGGAGGGGGCGCGTTGTTCGCGAAGCCGGCCACGATCGTAATCTCAGGAAGCTATTTGAGTCCGCTGCATCTGATCCCCGAGGCAATTCGCATTCGCGCCGAGGCGTTTACGCAGTCCGCCGACGATGCCCGCGAAATTGCCGACAAGTTGACGACATTTGTCGCCATCACGCACTCGGCCGAAGCATCGGCAGGCACCCATGGCACTGATGCGGATGTCAAAGCGCTTTTCGACAGCGTCAAGGTTAAGCAGGAAGGCGAACGGGCGGTGCTGACGGCGGCGATGCCGTTTGGGTTTTTGCGCAAGATGTCCTCCGGAGCGCAGCCGGAGCCGAACCAACCCACGGCAGCGCCAGTGCAACCACCTGCGTCTGTGCCCACGCGGTAGCTTAATGCGGCGGGCGCTTGCCCAGGACCATGAAACTATTCGGGCTGCCAGGCGTCTGATCTTACAGGGAGCAACTTCGCTTAGGTACAATAAAGACGCATGTCGAGCCTTCCACTTCCGCTGGCCGCATTCTTTGCCGGGCTGCTTTCATTTCTATCTCCGTGCGTGCTGCCGCTGGTACCGGGATACGTCTCTTTGATTTCGGGTGCGGGCGTGGATGAACTGAAGTCGTCGCAGGGCCGCCTGATGCGGCGAGTGATGACGAACTCGATCGGCTTTATTCTCGGCTTCAGCGTTGTGTTCATCACGCTGGGCGCGATTTCAACGGAGATCGGGCAGATCGCCGCGCAATACAAGCACACGCTGGCGGTAGTGGCGGGCGTGGTCATTATTTTGTTCGGGCTGCACTTGACCGGCATCCTCAAGATCAAGGCCCTCTACGCCGATACCCGCATGCATGATATGAAAGGCGGCAGCACGCCTGTGGGTGCGTTTGTGATTGGCTTCGCATTCGCCTTCGGATGGACTCCGTGCATCGGACCGATTCTGGCGGGCATTCTTACGCTGGCTGCGGCGCAGGATACGCTTTCAAAGGGCATGATGCTGCTGGCGATTTATTCGTTGGGACTGGCCGTGCCATTCCTGCTGACCTCGCTTGGCATCGAGCGCTTTTTGAAATTTTATAGCCGCTTTCGTTCGCACATGCACGCGCTGGAAGTGGCGTCCGGCGCGCTGCTGATTGCGCTGGGAGTGCTGCTGGTGATGGGGCGGTTCACTATGATTTCGAACTGGCTTTCGTTTTTGAATCGCTTCGCGTTGTGATCGAGCTTCGTCTGGAAGCTTAGATGGCATTAGGTTTTGGAATTGTGCAGGGAGAATTGCCGTGAAACGTAGTCCACTGGTACTGGTCGTTGTAGCGTTCGTGGTGGCGCTGATGCTGTATGTGGGATACCACAAAGCGCGTACCCCCGGCGGCATGCCTTTTCGTCCGCTTACCGCGTCAGCCCCGGCGCCGGATTTTTCTCTCGAAGCGCTGGACGGCAAGGCCACGCGCCTCTCGGATTTTCGCGGCAAAGCCGTGCTGCTAAACTTCTGGGCGACATGGTGCGGGCCGTGCAAGATCGAGATGCCCTGGTTCGTCGATCTGCAGAAAGAGTACGGTTCGCAGGGCTTGCAAATTGTCGGCGTGGCGATGGACGATGCCAGCAAAGAAGACATTGCGAAGTTCGCTAAAGATATGGGCGTAAACTATCCGGTGCTGATTGGCAAGGAAGCGGTGGGCGATGCCTACGGTGGAGTGCCCGCGCTGCCGGAAACCTTTCTGATCGCGCGCGATGGAAAAATTATGGATAAGATTATCGGGCTGAGGGGCAAAGCAGAGATCGAGGACGCGATCAAGAAGGCGCTGAAGACGCAGCCCGCGCCGACAACAGCAGCGGCGAAAAATTCTTCTCCTCAATAGTAATGAGCAAGGGACGATGAGCAAGGGAACGATGCTGCGAATGATTGAAACCGAAAGAACGAAGAGAGTGGGTCTGCTCGCGCTGGTTGTGCTGGGGGGCGCGATCGCTTCATCTGCTCAAACCCCCGGCAAAGCTCCAACGGTTGCGATGGCTGCGGTGCCGCTGACCACGACTCCACGCGCGCAGCCGACGATGGTGGATTTGAATTTTCGCGTGCCGCCGGGTTACCACATCAATTCAAACACGCCAAAGTCGGAATTCCTCATCCCGACAGCTTTGAAGATGGATTTGCCGACCGATATTATCCTGGGAAAAATTGAATACCCGGCCGGCGAGGATGCGAGTTTTCCTTTTTCTCCCGGCGAGAAGCTAAGCGTGTATAGCGGAGATTTCACCATCGCCCTGGCTGTGCATCCGTTGAAATCTGTGGTGCCGGGGAAGTACGTAATGCACGGAGTGTTGCGCTACCAGGCCTGCGACAACGCCGCATGCTATCCGCCGAAGAATCTGCCGGTAAGTTTTGAAGTGAAGGTGGTGAAAGAACCCGCCACACACCACGCCAACCCGGCGCAGAGCCCCCACATTCACAACTAGAAACCTAGTCGTTCGTGCAGAAGCGGACGCCCTCGTTGCCCCGGCATTGGCATGGCCCTAGCTGGACGGACCGGTGCCGCTCGGCGTCGCATTGGCAAGCGCGAGAATCGTTCCGGCGTATAGCAACGTATCGGCAAAGTAGTTGATGCCTTCTACTTTCACGTCGGTGCTTGGATCGAGCAACGACGCGACCAGAATCGGACCATAGACGAATAACACCAGCAGCAAAATCCAGGTACCCAGATACGTTGCAGCCATCCGCGTCTTCCTGTTCAGAAAAATACAAATCCCGGCAACGATAAGAATCGCGCCCGTTAGGTAGGTGATCAGCCCGTGGACCGGAATCCACAAGGGCGTAAATTTTTCGAGCGGAACTCCGGGAACGTTCGCGGGATGCAGAAAGTGTTCCACGCCATAAAATGTGGCGGCGATTCCAATCACGATACGGCACGCAGCAATTAGCCTGCTCTTGCCTGGCCAGCGCATCGCGGTTGCCGCAAGCAGCAAGCCTCCGCTGCCGAAAGAGCTTTCGCGGCAGACCAGCGTCCACGCAATTCTGTCGCGTGGAGTGCCGATTGCCCCTGGGATCATCAGCATCGCGACAAAAAGAAACATCATGATTCCAAACAGAAGGCCTGACCATTGCACCTGAATTTTTGTGGCGATGCTGAGGGAAGCAGTCAGCAATGCGCAACCCACGAAATACGCCCAAAACAGACGCCATGGCATATAGGCGGGCACCAACTGCATGAGGCCTCTGGCGGCTGAAAGATGCAACGCGCCGAAGACCGCCAAGGGGATGGCGAAACATAAATTGCTCAGGGCGACGACCTTGTCGAGGCCGCGGTCGCGGGCGAGATCGGTCTTCGCAGCCCACAGCGCAATCAGGAAAAGCAAGATGCCGGCTAAGCACATCGAGGCCGCGGTGCGGGAGAACTCGAGGAATACGGCAGGAATAATTGAGTGCATGTGAGTGCGAGCTATGCTCAGCGCTTCGAATTGTACGATGAAGCGCCGAGTCCAGCGTTAAGGTGCGGGTTCGAGTCCCGTCGGGTCCACCGTTTCCCTTCTTGGGTAGGGAAACTTGAGAGGAGCCTTAGGACAGGGAGGCTCCTCAAGTACCCTTGACTTCCGTTTTCTGAGTAGCGATGATATTTGTAAAGCTGGACAGGCTTACGCCCCGAGTGAAGTTCGCGCTCGGGTCTTGTTTTTTTAATTGGCTTAAAATGGGCCATCTCGACGGCGGCAGGAGGTCGAGCCGGATTCCACGCTCCAGTTTGACATTGTAGCTGGACAGGTACGCGTGCCGCCGGTAGGGATCCTTCGACTGCGCGAGGCCATTCGCTCCGCGAATAGCCTCACTCCGCTCAGGATGACAATCCCTTTTCGCCTTGCTTCTTCTCTACCTTCGCCCAAGTATCCTTCAACGCCACGGTGCGATTGAAAACCGGGTTCCCAGGCTTCGAATCTGGATCCACGCAGAAATATCCCAGCCGCTCGAACTGATAGCGGCTACCTGCGGCAGCGTTCGCCAGGGAAGGCTCCAGCTTCGCATCGTGAATCACTTCCAGCGAATTCGGATTCAGGTTCGCGGTGAAGTCCTGCCCGTCTGCTACTTCGTTCGGATTTTCTTTGCTGAACAGGTTTTCGTAAATCCTCACCTCGGCGTCGACTGCGTGCGCTGCCGATACCCAGTGGATGGTCGACTTCACTTTGCGCCCATCCGGCGAGTTTCCGCCGCGCGATGCGGGATCGTAGGTGCAATGCACTTCGATCACTTCGCCTTTTTCGTTCTTCACCAGGCTCGTGCAGGTGATGAAGTAGGCGTAGCGCAGGCGCACTTCACGGCCCGGCGAAAGGCGAAAATATCCTTTGGGCGGCTCTTCGCGGAAGTCATCCTGCTCGATGTAGAGCATGCGCGAGAATGGAACTTTGCGCGACCCCGCGGCCGGGTCTTCTGGATTATTCACCGCGTCCATTTCTTCGGCCTGGCCTTCCGGATAATTGTCGATCACAACTTTCAGCGGACGCAGCACTGCCATCACCCGCGCCGCGCTCTTGTTCAGATCTTCGCGGACGAAGTGCTCGAGCATGGCCAGTTCGATCGAGCCATTGGTTTTTGAAACGCCGATCGCGCCGCAGAAATTGCGCACGGCTTCGGGCGTGTAGCCGCGGCGGCGAATGCCGCCAAGCGTGGGCATGCGCGGATCGTCCCAGCCGCTGACCCGCTTCTCCTGCACCAACTGCAGCAGCTTGCGCTTGCTCAGCAGCGTGTAAGTCAGATTCAGGCGGTCGAATTCGATCTGCCGCGAGGGGAAAATTCCCAACTGCTGGATAAACCAGTTATAAAGCGGGCGATGATCTTCAAACTCGAGCGTGCAAAGCGAATGCGTGACGCGCTCAATCGAATCCGATTGTCCATGCGCGAAGTCATACATCGGGTAGATGGACCACTTATTGCCGGTGCGGTGGTGCTCAGCGTGCAGAATGCGGTACATCACCGGATCGCGCATGTTCAGGTTCGGCGAAGACATGTCGATCTTCGCCCGCAGGGTTCGCGAGCCATCGGGGAATTCTCCGGCGCGCATGCGCTCGAATAAATTCAGATTCTCTTCCGCCGAGCGGTTGCGATGCGGACTATCTTTGCCGGGCTCTGTTAGTGTGCCGCGATACTTGCGAGTTTCTTCGGCGGTCAGATCGTCGACGTACGCCTTGCCATCGTTGATCAGCTTGATCGCCCATTCGTAAAGCTGATCAAAATAATCCGACGCGTAGAAAAGGCCGTCCCATTTGAAACCCAGCCAGTTGACGTCGGCCTTGATCGACTCAACGTATTCGGTTTCTTCCTTCTCGGGATTGGTGTCGTCGAAGCGGAGATTGGTGTGTCCGCCGAATTCGTCGGCCAGGCCGAAGTCGATGCAGATCGCTTTTGCGTGGCCGATATGCAAATGGCCGTTGGGCTCAGGAGGGAAGCGGGTTTGCACGCGGCCAGCGTGCTTTTTGCTGGTCTTTACGTCTTCGAGAACAATGTCGCGGATAAAGTTCGACGGAGCGGGCGTGGGCGAGGCAGCCACAGCTTTTTCTCCTGCGTCGGTTGGCGGATGCGATGGATTCATTCCTCTTTGATCTTATCGCAAGCGTGGAAAGATGAGCCACGTAGGGGCGGACGCTTTCGTCCGCTCCAAGCGGTGGCACGGTCCAATCGAGGGCTGTGGCGATACGCCGCGGACGAAAGCGTCCGGGGCCACACATTCTTAGCTTATTGTCAGCACAACGCGAAACCTCGCCCGGCCGCTGATCATCTGGTCGTAGGCTTCGACCGCTTTCTCCAGAGGATAGCGCTCAATCATCGGACGAACTCCGCTGAGCGAACTGAAGGACAGGGTCTCCTCGGAGTCTTTGGCTGTACCCGAGGGCCAGCCCTGAATTGCTTTACGGCCGCCGATTAATTGCAGAGGAGTCACCGTAAGAGATTCGAAACCGGCGCCCACCACCAGCAGTTTGCCACCGGCTGCGAGTCCGTCGACCAGAGCCGAGATCGATTTCGAATCTGGCGCCGTAGCCAGGATCACTCGCGCCCCGCCTAATTTTTGCAAAGCTTCGGCGGGCGCGCCGGCGCTGGTGTCGACATATTCATGGGCGCCCAACTTCTGGGCGAGCGGCTGTTTATCTTTACCGCGGCCAATGGCGACGGTGCGGAAGCCCATCTGGCGGGCATATTGAATTCCAAGGTGACCGAGTCCGCCAATGCCCTGAACGGCGACGAGGTCGCCGGCCCGTGCACCTGAGTTGCGCAGCGAGTTGAAAACCGTAATTCCGGCGCACATCAGCGGAGCGGCTTCGGCGGCAGGAAGGTCGTCCGGCATCAAAGCCACTGCTTCGGCGGGTGCCACCATATATTCGGCATAGCCTCCATCGAATGTAATGGCCGTGATCTTTTCGAATTTGCACAGAACGAAATCGCCGCGGCGGCAGGGGTCGCACTGAAAACAATGACCGCCGTGCCATCCCACGCCAACCCGTTGACCCGGCTTCCACTGCGTGACCTCGGGGCCGACCGCGTCGATGCGGCCGGCAATCTCATGCCCCGGCACTCGCGGGAATTGAAGTCCCGGCCAGAAGCCTTCCTTCACCAGCGCATCGCTGTGGCAGATGCCGCAGGCTTCTACTTTAATGCGCACCTGTCCGCGTCCCGGCTGCGGCGTTGGGCGCTCGACGATTTCGAAATTACCTCCGGGCTTGCTGATCTGCACGGCTTTCATGTGATTTCCTTTCAATGTGGTTGGATGACGGCGGTGTCGACAAGAAAAAAGATCGGTGAGAAGACGATCTGAGCGTGAAGACGCCTGTCTGAGTAGATAGGATTTGGCGCGGTTGGGATGCAGGAATCGAAAAATTAACTTATCTTTTGCAGAGCGTGGCCGATGCGGGCGAGCGAGGTTTCCTTTCCCAGCACTTCCAGTGTTTCAAACAGCGGCGGGGCGTTCTTTCGTCCGCAGACGGCTACGCGAATTGGCTGAAACATCTGGCCGGCTTTCACTCCCAGCTCCTGGGCGGAGGCGCGCAGAGCTTGATCCAATGGGTCATGCTTGAACTCAACCTTCGCTAACACTTCGTGTGCGCGTGCGAGCACTTTCTGCGCCATGGCTGCGTCCCCCTTTTGCGGGATCAGCTCAGCCGCATCATAGGGTGGAAGCTGATCGACGAAGAAGAAGTCTGCGGCGGTGAGCACGTCGCGGAGCAGCTTGATGCGCTCGCGGATGAGCGGAGTGATGCGCAGCATCTTTTCAGGAGGGACGCTGAAGCCTGCGGCTTGCACGATCGGGAGCAGGCGGGCGTTGAGCTGATCTACCGGCATAGCGCGGATGTGCTCGGCGTTGAGCCAGAGGGCTTTGGGGTCGAAGGTGTCTTCGGGGGCGGGGAAACCAAGGTCCCTCGCTTCGCTCGGGATGACAGCGGAGTTGGGAGATGGGACGGCAACCGCAGACTCTTTGAAATTCACAACCGCGTTCGAGCGGTTGATTCCCTCCAAGGAGAAAATCTCGGTTAGCTCTGGCAGCGACATATTCTCACGATCGTTTTTCGGCGACCAGCCGAGCAGGCAGAGGAAGTTGATGAAGGCCTCGGGAAGAAATCCGGCGTCGCGATAAGTTGTTACGCTGACCACAGGGCCATGGCGGCGTTTGGAAAGCTTGGTTCCGTCGGGCGCGACCAGCAGCGGCAGATGGGCGAACTGCGGCGGCGTGAAGCCCGCTGCTTCGAAAATAAGAACGTGCTTGAAAGTATTTGAGAGATGATCCTGCCCGCGGATTATGTGGGAGATACGCAGGTCGGCGTCGTCAGCGCAGGACGCGAGGTGGTAGGTCGGCATCCCATCGGACCGCAGCAGCGCGAAATCTTCAATGTCCGCGGCGGATTTAACTTGCTCGCCGTAAACCGAGTCGGTAAAGCGCACAGTCTGGCCGCCCTCACGGGGCACGCGAAAGCGTAAGGCGAATGGTTCTCCGGCGGCGGCGCGGCGGTCGCTTTCGGCGCGAGAGAGTTCGCGCGCACCGGGATTAAACAGCCAGGTTCCCTGGGCCCCGGATTTTTCGGCGTCGCCAGTGTGAGCGGGCGTAAAGTCGCGATAGGCAAGGCCTTTCTCAAAAATAGCCCAAGCCGTTTTGCGGTGCAGGTCGATGCGCTCGGATTGTTTGTATTGCTCGTCCCAACCGAGGTTCAGCCACTTTAATCCCTCGAAGATGGAATCGACCGAGGCCTGGGTGTTGCGCTCGACGTCGGTGTCGTCAAGGCGAAGAATCACGGTGCCCCCGTTGTGGCGCGCATAGAGCCAGTTAAAGATAAAGGTGCGCGCGCTGCCTACGTGAAGAAAACCAGTGGGCGAAGGTGCGAAACGGACGCGCGGTTTGGGTCCGGGCGATTGAGCAGAATCGGTCATAGATAAGGTCAAAGTTCGATGGTATGGGGCTGTGAAAAGTATCGTCAAGCCAGACAAAGGCTGAGGGCCCGTTCAATGCCTGATTTCTCGACGCCAGGGGCCTGGGGCATTGGCCTTAAATCCTATTGTGTTCATGCCCTGTGCTATGAAAACATAGGCTATTAATTTTCTCTCAAAATAGCTGACAAACGTCGGCGCGCCAGGGTTTCGCAGGACTCCATGAACAGTATCGCCACCACGATCGTAATCATTCCCGGCGTTGTCGCACTCTTGCTCTGCCTTCTATTCACCTACCTCTACCAGCAGAGCCAGCAGGCTTATTTCCGGGCGTGGCAGATTGCCTGGGCGTGCTATTCCATCCACTATGCCCTTGACGCGTTGCGATATTACCGGCCCCAGCTCAACGCGGCTTTTTTCTTCAGTTCGCTATTTTCGGTGGCAATGGCGATCTGCATCTTCGTTTCGACCCGCCTGACGCGGGGACCGTTCCGCCTGCGCTGGTACGACTGGGTGCTCAGCGTGGCGGGTGTAGCCACGGCTTGTATTGATCTGCGCGTTCATCTCGTGGCCAGCATACTGCCGCCAGGAGAGCAGCCGATAAGCCTGGCTGTTTATTTCCTGAGCGGAGTGCTTTTGTATTGTTCGGCGGTCTTTTATTTGCACGCTCACCGGAAGGGCTCGGTCGCTTTTCAGCTTCTCGCGTTCTCTCTGGCACTTTGGGCGGTGCTGTTGGGTTCAAACCAATCCAATAACCCGTGGATGGAAATGTTTGGCAGCGTTGGGCGCGTGCTGGGGCCCTCGCCGCAGATGCTGCTCGGCATCGCTATGGTCATGGTGCTGTTTGAGAACGAGCGCAACGCGGTGCAAGAAAATACGCTCGCGCTCTCAACGCTGGGAGTGGATCCGCGGCGTCTGCTGTCAGCAGACGACCTGCTTCCCAGCATGCAAGCGGCCCTGGAGCGGCTGACCGGGGCGCTCTCGACGCGGCGGGCCATCATCTACATTTCGGAGCGCTGGCGCGGTTTGTTGCCCTCGGTGCAGCGCGGATTCCCGCCGGAGTTTCTGAATCTGCTCACTACTACCGGCGCGGGGGAATACATCTGCGAACTTGCCTTCCGGCAGGGCGGTTTATTCACCGTCCGTGACCTGGATCACCTGACGGAGCCTTTGCCGGTGGGATCGACTGGAACGTTTTCTCAGTTTAAAAAGGTTTTCAGCGACGCCGAAATTCAGAATTTAACCGCCATCAGCTTGCAGACCCGTGAACATGCGTTCGGCGTAATTCTATTTCCGCACGCGGACCGTAAAGCGTTTGGCACCTCCGGCCCGCGCCTGATGGTGGGCCTGGCGCTGCAATTCGGACTTACCCTCGACAACTACTTGATTGCGCACGACGCCCACCGCCGCACCCAGGAGTACGAATTGCTCACCGAGATCGGGCAGGCGATCAGTTCGCGCCTCGACCAGGATGAGGTGTTGCGCACCATTCACAGCGAACTGGGGCAGATTTTTAACACCAGCAACTTTTACATCGCGTTTCAGGAGGGAGACGAGATTCGTTTTGAGCTGGAAGTGGAAGGCGGCCGTTTTCTGCCCAAGCGCTCGCGAAAGCTCGACAATGCCTTCACGGAATACGTGATCCGCACCGGGCAACCGCTGCTGATTCGTTCAGATCTGGAAACGACGCGGGCGCGGCTGGGCATTACTTATGTGCCTGAGCATCCCGCTAAATGCCTGTGCGCGGCGCCAATTCTCATGGGTAATAAATCGGCGGGCGTGATGGTTGCCATGAGCGCGGAACGCGAATTCGTCTTCGAGCAGCGGGATCTCGATGTCCTGGTTACGGCCGCGGGGCAGGTCTCGGTCGCGGTAGAGAATGCGAGATTGTTTGCCGAGGAACAGCGGCGCTCGCGGCAACTGGCCTTCCTCAATAATATTTCCCGGACTGCGATTTCAAGCGATGACCCGGTCCACTTGCTGGACCAGATCGTGGGCGAGATCCAGAAGAACTTCAGCTTCGATCACATCGGCATCGGCCTGCTCGACTATGGAACCAAGGAGATTGAAATCAAAGCCGAAGCTGGGGCGACGGCGCACGCGATGGGTAAACGGGTGCCGCTGGGCATCGGGATTTTGGGGCGCGTAGCGCGTACTGGAGAACGCGCCCTGGTGCAGAATGGCATTCCGGGCCAGATCGGCGCGGTTCTGCCGGAGTCTCGCTCGGTGTTGTGCATTCCGGTGACTTACGGCGAGACGCTGTTGGGCGCTCTGAACATCGAAAGCAGCAGCGAGAGCGCGTTTTCTCCGCAGGATGTTCTGATCCTGAATACGCTGGCGGATTTGCTGGCCACGGCGCTACACAACGCATTCGTCTTCCAGAAACTGCAACAGCAATCGATTACCGACGGGCTTACGGGAATAAAGACGCGGCGATTCTTTTGGGAGGCGCTTTCGGCGGAGTGGAAGCGGGCCTCACGCTCGGGGCGGCCGTTCTCTGTAGTTCTGATCGACCTGGATAAGTTCAAAGAAGTAAACGACACCATGGGGCATTTTGAGGGCGATCTGGTGCTGGCCCGGGTGGGCCGTTTGTTAGAGCAGAAATCGAGGCAGTCGAACGTGGTGGCGCGCTATGGCGGCGATGAGTTCATTATTCTCATGCCCGAGACCGGCGCGGAGCAGGCCGAAGTTCTCGCCGAGCGCTTGCGGCAGTGGATTAACGCCGACCCCATGTTGAGCGAGCATCACATCACCGGAAGTTTCGGCGTGGCCAGCTTTCCCACGCATGGGTTTTCGATTGAAGACATTATCCGCGTGGCCGATGCGGGCATGTACGTTTCCAAGCGTTCGGGCGGCAATCGCGTTTCGGCGGCGGAAGAATTTGCCGCGGGCGAGGAATTTGCAGCGCAGCGGCAGCAGATTTCCTCCTACATTGAAGGCTTTCTGCAGCGTGAGCATAACGGGCCGGAGCATCTCGAAGAACTGGCCGCGATGCTGCTTAAATTATGCGGCGGCGAAGACGACTGCAACGTCCCGCTGCTTAAGGAATCGATTGAGATTTTGAGTCGCGCCGCCGAATCGCGCGAGATGCGAACCGCCGGCCATGGCGACCTGGTCGCACGCTATACCGAAATTCTGGCGCGGTCGCTGCACTTGCCCACCGACGAGACCGTCGATCTGATCTACGCGGCGCGCATCCACGATGTCGGAAAGATTTTTGTGCCGGAGCGCATCTTGAACAAACCCGGCCCGCTCAGCGACGATGAGTTCTTTCTGGTAAGAATGCATGCGCGCGTAGGGGCGGAAATCAGCGCCATTCTTCCGCGCAGCGCTCTGATGAGGCAGGCCATCGAGCGCCATCACGAGCGTTTCGATGGCACCGGGTACCCGGACGGCTTGAAGGGTGAGCAGATTCCGCTATGGGCGCGCATTATCTCGTTGGCCGACGCCTATGCCAACATGGTGACGGAACAATCGATTGCGGCGGCGCGAACTCCGGAACAGGCGCTCGATGAACTCGCGAAGATGAGCGGCACTGGCTTTGACGGAATGCTGGTACGCATGCTGCTGCGAGAGTTGAAGTCGGAGAGAATCTCGTCGTCGAAAGACAGCTAGTAAAAGCGGTATGGTTCGCTGTGCGGCGGATCGTGGTGCGCTTTGAGCCAAGCGGGTAGTGTGCAGGTATTCTCTTTGCGCCCTTGGCGATACCTCTGCGAGGTTTGCGGTTAAGAGCTCTTAAAGCTTTTGACCGCTCAGGCCGCAAAGAATTCCCGCAAAGTTCGCAAAGAACTGACGAGTACTGCGAAACTGCACCACTACTGCGAGGCCGCCCCACTTGCAACTCTGAACGATAACCTAGAAACTAGATGCCTATGTCCGTCCCTCTTTCACTCAGCGGTAAAGTTGCATTAATCACCGGCGGATCGCGCGGTATCGGCGCGGCCACGGTCCGGCTGTTCAGCAAGGCAGGCGCGAAGGTTGTGTTCAGCTACCAGAAAGCGCGCGCGCAGGCGGAGGCTCTGGCCAAGGAATGCGGCGAGGTCAACTGTCACCCTGTAGCCAGCGATTTATCGAATGTAGAGTCTGCGCGCTCGCTGGTAGCCGAAGCCGTCAAACATTTTGGCCGAATCGACATTCTCGTGGCCAACCACGGCGTGTGGCCGGTGCAGGATTTCGCGATCGACAAAATGACAGAGGAACAGTGGCGCTTCACTCTCTCCATCAATCTGGACGCGGTTTTTGGCTTGGTGAAGTACACGGTCGCGCAAATGAAAGCGCAGCCGCGCAATGGAGCAGCCGCCGGCCATATTGTGCTCATCAGCTCCACCAGCGGCCAGCGCGGAGAGGCGTTTCATTGCGACTATTCTGCGACCAAGGGCGCGCTCATCAGCATGGTAAAGGGACTTTCCACCGAACTGGCCTCATCGCGAATTTACGTAAACTCCGTCGCTCCGGGCTGGGTGGATACCGAAATGACGAAACCGGCCTTGGACGCCCCAGGCAGTGGCGAGGAGATTCGCCGCGAAATTCCCATGGGCCGTGTCGGCAAGCCGGAAGAAATCGCCGGTCCGGTGCTATTCCTGTGCACCGAATACGCCAGCTTTATCACGGGTGAGGTATTCAATGTGAACGGCGGAGCGGTGCTGGCAGGATAGGGATCGAGAACTGCCCGAAAGCCAAGCTGCAAGCAGCTACAATTCCTCTTCTCGCATCACAATGACGGCCGAATGAAATATCTGTCTCTTATCGTCGCCGCGGCGTTGCCGTTGGTCTTGTCGATGATTCCCGCGGGCTCGTATTCCGCTTCGGCGCAGACAAGTCCGCAAGCTGGAACCTCTCCGGCTCCTGCCGCTTCGCCCGCCCCATCATCGTCTCCCTCGCAATCCATACCCGCGGCGGACCTGGAAAATGCCCGTAAAGCGCGCTCATTGATCGATCAGGCGATCGCGGCGCTTGGCGGCCAGGCCTATTTGAGCATTCACGATATGGAACAGGAGGGGCGCACCTACAGCTTTTATCACGGACGCCCCACCAGCAACGGCGTGCTGTTCTGGCGTTTCGTTGAGTATCCCGACAAGGAGCGCGTCGAGTTGACCAAAGAAAGGGACGTTGCCGTGATCTACGCGGGCGACAAAGGCTACGAAGTTACCTTCAAAGGCCCGCACCCGATCGAGAAGAAAGATCTGGATGATTATCTGCGCCGGCGCAAGTTTTCTATGGAAACGATGCTGCGAAGTTGGATCAACGATCCCGGCGTGGCCTTGTTTTACGACGGCAATGCGCTTGCCGGAAACATGCCCGCCCAACAGATCACGCTGATTAATTCCAGGGATGAAGCTGTAGATCTTTTTTTCGATCTCGAAACTCACCTGCCGATCAAGAAAAGCTATACCTGGCGCGATCCCGTGGATAAAGAACGCAACGTCGAGGAAGAGATTTACGACAATTACCGACTGGTGCAGGGGGTGATGGTAGCCTGGGGGTTTACCCGCTATTTCAATGGCGACATGCAGAGCCAGCGCTTTGTGAACGCCGTCCACTTGAACCAGGGCTTGGACGCGGCCATGTTCGACCCCGATTCTCACTACACTCCGATCAAGCCGGTGAAGCATTAGTGCTGCCGAATTTCCTCTTGTCCCCGTCCCAAAAATTAACCTGATCTTTATGCCTTCCTTATAAATATATTGCTAATCTCGGCAAGCGCCCTCGTGTCGGGGTTCCGTGCTCGATCGACGCCTGGAAGATAAAATTCGGCATCTCTGCGCTCTCGCAACCGCTGCGAACGACGAGGACGCATGGTTGCTATTGTCGGAACTTCGGCTGTTGATCACCCAGCACGTCGATCATCTGCGCATTGCTGCCGCTGCAAATCTCTCAGGCGCGGCGGACTTTGTCGAGCGGCGGTCCGATATGGACAGCCAGCGGAACCCAGCCCTTGCTGAGGGCTCCGCACGGGGTCCGGTCCGCAAGAAGGCACTCCCGCCCGAAGAATAACCGTTAACTCCCAAGTTATCAGGCAAGCCACGCAACTGTGGCTTTTTTACCACAGTCCAGATTGCTGAGATGGCTGTAATCTATTCATCAATCGGGAGATATACCAGACAGTTTGAACCAACAGCAGACACTCCGCTCTGCCGTGGAATGCAGTGGCATCGGCCTGCACAGCGGCGCACCCGTATCTTTGCGAATCCTTCCCGCCCCTCCTGGCGGCGGCATCACCTTTCGCCGCACGGATCTCGATGGCTTTGAGGTGGAAGCCATCAGCCGCAACGTCGCCCGCGTAAGCTACGCCACCAGCCTGATGAAGAAGGGCGTACTGATCTCGACCACGGAGCATTTGCTTTCGGCGTTTATCGGCCTCGGTATAGATAACGCCATTGTCGAGCTCGACAATCTGGAACTCCCGATCCTCGATGGAAGCGCCCTCCCGTTTGTGCAGATGATTCAGAAAGCCGGAATTCGTAAACAACGCCGGCCGCGGAAGTATTTGAAGATTCTGCGCGAAGTGGAGATGCGGGAGGGCAATAAGTTTATTTCGGTGCATCCCGCCGACAGTTATTCGGTCTCGTACTCGATCAATTTTCCTCATCCGCTGATCGGGAAAGAGACGCTACAGGTTGAACTGTCGAACGGCAATTACCTGCGGCATATTGCCGGGGCGCGGACCTTCGGCTCGCGAGAAGATGAAAAGGCCATGCGAAACATGGGGCTGATTCGCGGCGCCTCGCGCGAGAACTGCATTGTGCTTACGCGCGATGGAGTCGAAAATGGCCCATTGCGCTTTCCCGACGAATTCGTGCGCCACAAGGTGCTCGACCTGGTCGGAGACCTGGCGCTGTTGGGGAAGCCGATCCTTGGAAAGATCGTGGCCGATCGCGCGGGCCACGCCATGCATACCGCGCTGGTTTCGCGGATCTTGCGGGATAAGACTCTATGGGAAGAAGTCACGCTCCCGGAAGAAGAAACCAGCCCCCGATCCTATAGCGCACAGGCTGCCGCTCACAGCGTCTAGGGTGCTGCCAAGAGCGCCAGAGTGTCCGACCCACACGAACCTTCTCTAAGGCGCTTTCCTAATCGGCAGGTTCACACGGGATTTCGTCGGGTTCGATTGGCTGAGGCAGTTCTTCGAGTAGACGGCGCAGTTCGGTCCGGGTCTGGCTGACGAGAGATTCGGCGAACTGGCGCGCCGACCGCTGGCGCTCCATCGACAGATCCTTCACCCGCATATCGAGCAGCGGGATATCCTCTTCAAAACGGCGCAGAGTCTGTTGTACGCGGGTAATGCGGTATGCGGCGGGCAGCATGCAGTGGGTCTCCGTTATATCCCACCAGCTTGCCAATGCGGAATGCCGGATGCCAGTGACAAAGTGAATACCGGGGAGCCGACACGTTACGATTTCAGAGGAAGTCAGTTCTGGCGGGAGGCAGCGTCTCGGGGAGTGGAGGTTTCCTCCATCTGTTCGTTTAGCCATTGATCGAGCTTTGCCTGGCAGTGAGGAGGCACATTTTGAAAATGCAACCCGGCGTGGCCTTTGATATCCATCCAGGCGACTTCGGTTTCGAGGTCGAAGGCAGCAGTGGTTTCCGGCAGGGTGAACAGCACTCGCGGTTTCGCAGTTTTCGCGATTGCATGCGGCAACGTAAGCGAAATGCCTCCTTCGCTTATATTCGCGCTCACGGCCGCAAATTTCTTTCCGTCTAAAATCACCTCAACCGGCATCGAAACCGAGGCGCGGAAATACCGCCGGCGCTCGCGCACCATAAAACTGAGAGCGGCATTGAAGCACCGGGTCGCATTCAGGGTGCTGATGGGCTTTTGCAGGACAAAATTCACGCCCATGCCGAACACTTCCTGAGTGGTAGTTTGTTTGCCGTTCAGCACGGCAAAGGTGACGGAATTCTTGTTGCTCGGGGAGGCGCGAACTCCGCGCAGTATCTTGAGGCCGCCCAGCACGTCATCGCAGTCGACGATCACGGCATCGAACTTCTCGGAGATGAGAATCTCGTTGGCCTGGGTAGCTTCCTGGCAGATTTCGACCTGGATCGACAGCTTTTCCAGCGTCGGCCGCAGGATACGGACGAGGTCGACATCCTGGCTTATGAGGAGGGAATCCAACGCCATACCAGAATTCTAATGATTGCCCGCCCGACTTCGAAAGTAACTAAGGTATTGGGTGGCGAACACCAAAACCGACCCGTGGCGAATTTTCCATTGGAAAAAAGAGGCTTGAATCCCTGACACTGGTTGACGAATCATGTTGAATCGCGCCTATCTATCCCTGGGATCGAACATTGGCGACCGTGAAGCCCAGTTACGCGAGGCGGCTGGCAGATTGGCTGCGCTCGGCCGCGTGACCGCGCTTTCTTCTTTTTATGAAACCGAGCCAGTCGAGTTTACTGAACAGGCTTGGTTTCTGAATTGTGCCGTTGCGCTAGAGACGGCTAGAACTCCGCCGGAGCTGATGGCTGAGATTCTTCACATCGAAGAGCAAATGGGGCGCAGGCGCGTGCAAAAAAAAGGGCCGCGCTCAATCGATATCGACATTTTGTTGTTCAATAACGAAGTTATCGACTCGAAGGAGCTCACGATACCCCATCCCGCAATGCAGCTGCGGCGATTCGTGCTGGAGCCGTTGGCGGAGATCGCGCCGGATGTTGTTCATCCTGTTCTGGAGAAAACGATTCGGGAATTGCTCGACCTGCTGCCGGAGGGACAGGTCACGAGGCGCATAAAGCGATAGACGATTTTTCTAGAGAAACGGCCGCCAGCCGCTTTACGGCACAATGATCCGGCTCGCCGCTTCCTGGGGCGCAATCACGGCCGATCTATTTTCTGGGAACTGCGCGAAAAGAAAATCAATAAAAGCCCGCGACTTGGGCCGTCCTGAGGTTCGTCCCTGGGCCAGCCGAAGGAGAAAGACCAGAGACTTCAGCACATCAGTATCGTTCAGCCGGGAGAAGCCAAGCTGCTTCTGTTCCGCCTCGCGAAATTGCTTCAACATTTCCTGAATCTGTGCCGCAACCGCGTGCTGCGCCACTCCGGTTAGAGGCTGCTCGTAGTGCAATCCTGAGTTCACCAGCCGCTCATAACTGGTGCACATCGCCGTGAGTGCTGAGATCAGATCCTGATCGTTGAGGCTGCGCTGGGCATGGGCTGCCTGCGCCAGCGCGTAGCTGAGGCCCATCAGCAAATGCTCGCGCTCGTAAGTAAACTGCTCTGAAATTTCCACCTGCAAAAATAGTGATGCCCGGTCGATCTGCTCCGCTGGGCGCGGCTTTTCGTGCTCGCGGGCCTGGCGCAGATAGGGGCAGTCGCTCGGGCAATCGAGCGTGACCTCGCGCTGTTCGCCACAACACTGCGGACAGATGCGTCCGTGAATGGCGGGACAGAAGCGTTTTTCCTTGCGAAGCTCGCAGATCGCGCAGCTCAAATCGAAATTCTCCTGTTAAATATTATGGCATTGCGGTGCGGAAGTTCGCGCATGCGCAGTCCGCGCGGCGAGAATTCATAGGAAAAATTGGTGTCCTGAGGCCGATGCCATTAACTCTTCGGATACGCGTCATTGGGCCGTTTTGGAACCTTGCTTTTCAAATAACCTCGTAATAATGGCCTTTTGTGCGTGCTATCTTGTTAGAACCCGCGTAAAATAAGGGTGTTTTCCACAGGGGCACTGATATAAGATCAGGCCGCTGGAATTCTAATTCCAATTTTTCCCAGGAGGAAACATGGCATCAGGTTTGACCAAAACTCAGCTTGTCCGTTATCTGGCGGAGAAAACTGAACTCCCCAACAAGACCGTGGCAGGGTTTCTCGAGCAGTTGGCCGACGTCGCAGTGAAAGAGACCAAGAAGAACGGCGTGTTCGTAGTGCCCGGCCTCGGCCGGCTGGTGAAGGCTCATCGCAAGGCCCGCGTTGGCCGCAATCCGCAGACGGGCGAGCCCATTCAGATCAAGGCGAAGACTGTGGTGAAGTTCCGCGTGGCCAAGGCCGCAAAAGACGCCATCGCCCCCAAGAAGTAATCTTTGTTAAATTAAGTTTGAAGGCCGGCTCACGGGCCGGCCTTTTGTTTTCTGCACGATTTATCCTTCATTCTTTTATTTTCATTTTTCTATGCTGAACTGGATCGTCATTGGAATCGGCGACATCGCCACACGCCGCGTCATTCCGGCAATTCAATCTGAGCCCAGAAGCCGCTTGTACGGTCTGGTCACGCGCGATCCGTCGAAGGCCGCGGCTTACGGCGCGCAGACAAAGATTTGGACCAGTCTCGACAACGCTCTCTCCGATTCCGCAGTGGATGCGGTGTATGTCGCGACTCCGGTATTTCTTCACGCGCCGCAAACTATTCAATCTCTGCGCGCCGGCAAGCATGTATTGTGCGAGAAACCCATGGCGATGAATGAGGCCGAGGCTCGCTCGATGGTGCAAGTTGCTGAGGAAAGTCGGCGAACGCTTGGCGTCGCCTACTACCGCAGAAGCTACCCGAAGGTGCAGCGCGCAAAACAACTGCTTGAGGCTGGCGCGATCGGCAAGCCCGTGCTCGCAGAGCTTACGAGCCACGCCTGGTTTGATCCAAAGCAAGGCGAGAGAAGTTGGCTGATCGATCCTGCGAAAGCCGGCGGCGGCCCGCTCTTTGACATCGCTTCACACCGCATCGACGTGCTGAACTTCTGGTTCGGCCAGCCGCTGCGAGTGAGCGCGCAGTTATCGAATGCTGTGCACCATTACGCGGTGGAAGACAACGCAACTGTGATGATGGAATACGCGGGCGACGTCCGTGGGATTGTGGATGTTCGCTGGAACTCGAAGATTAAGCGCGACGAATGCCGCATTCGAGGGACTGACGGCGAAATGGAAATGACTCCGCTGAACGGGCCAGAACTGGCTTACCCTGACGCGGAAGAGAACCTGCCGCCGCACGCGAATTTGCATTATCCGATGGTCGAAAACTTTGTGGATGCGGTTTTGGACAAGAGCACGCTTCTAGCCAGCGGAGATTCTTCTTTGTGGACCGATTGGGTGATTGAACGGGCGCGGAAAAACCAAGGGTCCTCGCTTCGCTCGGAATGACACACAAGTGAGGCTGGCGGAGGTGACGCTAGCCCCCCGGCCCATCATTTGATACATACTGTTCGAGCGATTCCAATTCGCGGCTCAGATCGTCGACGCGCCACTCCAGCAGGTTGCGGATGGAAAGAATGCCGAGCAGCCTGCCGCTGTCATCGGCTACCGGCAGATGGCGGAAGTGACGCTCCAGCATGGTGGTAAGCGCTTCGCCTGCGCCCGTGCGGCGCGTGGCCATCTCTACCGGAGTTGTCATCAGTTCGCGGACGAGAGTTGTTTTAGGATCGGTTCGGGTCATGGCCATTTTGCGCAGGACGTCTCGTTCGGTAAAAATTCCGGCTACGCAATAGCCGGAATCGACCACGGCCACCGCTCCTACGTGGTGATCAAGCATTTTGTTGATGGCGTCCGCAACTGTCGCATCCAGCGGGACGGCCGCGACTTCGCGGTCGCAAAGTTCCAGCAAGCTCATGTAAACCTCCTTCGGTTCTCGACGAATGCCCTTGAACCGATGCTGCACCCGAACCGCAACCGGGGATTTTTGCATTATGCGCCCGCAAAAAACGAAGTCAAGTGAATTGATATGATAGTGGCCATCGTTATTTCAGCTAGGGGATTCCCTCGGTTCCCCAACCTGTTAGTGTCCCCCAGCCGAAGTCTGACCACTTTCGCTGGCGAAAACCTTGCCATCTTTCATCACAAATTGAACGTGCTCCAGGACTTTGATATCGCTCAAGGGATCGCCGTTTAACGCAATGATGTCGGCAAAGGCGCCGGGCGCGACCACGCCGATCCTCCCCTCCATATCGAGCATGAGCGCGGCATGCGAAGTTGCGCACTGAATGGCTTCCATCGGCGGCATACCGAATTCCACCATGCGCGAGAATTCCTGCGCGATCGGCTCGCTCCACGGAATGCCGCCCATGTCGGTCCCAAAGGCGATCTTCACTCCCGCCTTGTATGCCTTCTTGAACGATTGCTCGTGGACAGAGGCCCGCAGCCGGTCGCGCTTTCCTTCCGGAGTGGCGGCCGCGGCCCAATCGCCGTAATACACGCTGATGGTCGGGACGTACCATGTGCCCTGCTTGAGCATCTGCGAAATCGCGGCATCGTCCAGATCGAGTCCGTGTTCAATGGAATCGCAGCCGCCGTCAAGCGCGCGGCGCAAGCCGATACCGCCGTACACATGGCAGGCCACTTTTTTGCCCCATCCATGAGTTTCGTCCACGATTGCACGCAGCTCTTCCACGGTGAGCGTGGGCTGCGAGACCAGTTCTCCGTTCTTGCCGACCCATGAACGGTGCGTCATGTAGACCTTAATCCAGTCGGCGCCATGATCGAGCTGCTCGCGTGCCGCCTTGCGCGCCTCCACCGGCCCATCGACGATCTGCGCGCCCTTAGGCATGTCGAGCTCCGGGGCGTATCCCTCAAGTGGATAGCCGCCTGTGGTCGAAATAGCGCGAGTCGAAACGAACAGGCGCGGGCCCGGAATGTATCCGCCCTCGATGGCCTGCTTGATTCCGACATCCCCGTATCCGGCGCCCTCGGTTTCCACGTCACGAAGAGTGGTGAAGCCTTGTTCGAGCGCGCGGCGCACGGAGACGGTCGCGCGCGCGGCTCGGAGAGCCAGGGGCGCGTTCAGGATGTTGGCATCGTATCCACCCTGAGCGGGATCTTCGCCCTGCAAGAAAATATGCGTGTGCGAGTCGATGAGACCCGGCAAGACGGTTTCTTTCGATAGATCGATGATGGCTGCTCCGGCGGGGAGTTTCGCAGTAGCAGCGTCGCCCACGCTTTCGATCCGGTTGCCATGGATCACGATCACCTGGTCGCGGCGCGGCTTGTAGGACTTGCCGTCGATCAGAGAGCCAGCGCGAATCACAGTCCAACTGTCGATTGCACGAGTGTCTTTTTGCTGCGCGGCGGCCGCTACTGTCAGAAGTGCCAAAAGAAACGTCCATCTGTAATTCTTCACTCTTTCATCTCCCACCTGGCCAAAAGTTTTCGGAACGACGGAATTCTACTCTTACTGGCAAATGCTTGGATTGACACCGGCTCAGACGCCTGTTTAGCAGCCATCGCGATGTACTGCCAACAATTCGAAGCTGCAACCTTGCAGGAGCATGCGCACTTCTAATGATTTGCAAAAGTGATGCCGTGGAGAAACAAAAGTCACTTGCGTTTGTGCTGGAACTGAGGTAACTACTTAGGCAAGACATTGAAAGCCGCTGTAGATAAGGCTTTCAGGAGCCCACGAGATATGATTCCCGAATCTCATCCGTTGCGGCAGTTGTTTCAGGAATTGGTTGGACGCCACTACGCCGAAGAGATCGGCATTCGCGATCCGCAGGTGGTCGCCTATGTTTCTCATCTTCTCGCGGAGTTCTGCGAGACCGATCAGTTGTTCAAAATTCATAACGAAGCGGACCGCCCGCTCACCGATCTGGGAGAGATGCTGCTCGAGTCCGATCCGGTTTACGGCCCCGCGCCTTCGTTCGATCGCGAACGCCAGGTGCGCAAGCACATCGGCGATTATGCCCTATTTTTCGCCGGCATGTTTCCTGAGAGCATCAATCACTTCCGGTTGCGGCACCAGCGGCTCGAGAGTTTTGTCGAATGGATGAAGGCGGGAAAAGAAAGCTATTACATCGTTTCGAAGTTCGAGCACTTTGAATATGCCAAGGTTGCGCCGCTGTTTGCGCACCTCTCGCGCGAGTTCGAAGCGTGCGTCTACGGCCTGAACATGGTGAAGAACGATTTACAGGAGATGCAGCATCCTATCGTTCGGCGGGATAACGAATTGCTCATGTAGGATGCGGGTTTGGGCTCTATGAAGAGAGTGCGCCGCATCTCGTCCCACAATCTTTCTCACCTATTCAAGTCCGGTTGCCCTCCAATACGGTAAAAACTTAGCGCCGTATTTCCCTGCGTCAGCTTACGAATTCTCCTTAATGATCCGAATACATCGGCGGGGTCGTATTTTTTTTCGTGCTCGGCAATCACCACCGACATCGCCCAGACCAGGGACGAATCCGCCAGCACGGTGAGAGTTTCGTCGTAGGAATAGCGCATGCGGTACGGCGGATCGAGGAAGACGACGTCGGCAGCAAAATGTTCGCGCTGAAGTTTCCAGATCACTCCGGCGAGGTCGTCGCGAAGAATCTTGTATCCCTCTGTGATGCCCAGGCTCTGCAGGTTTTGCTCGATCAGCTTGGCGGCCGCTGGTGAGGTTTCGACAAAATAAACTTGCTTGGCCCCGCGGCTGAGCGCCTCAATTCCCACCGCGCCTGTCCCGGCAAACAGATCCAGCCACACGGTTCCTTCGAGCGCCTGCGGATTTCCAGCCGTCAATACGTTAAAGAGAGTTTCGCGCAGGCGGTCGGAGGTTGGACGAATATCCATTCCGCGCAAAGAACGCAGCGTGCGTCCCCCGTACTTTCCGGCGATTACGCGCATGGCTCTGTACTTTCGACTCCCGGAGTCAATATATCCGAGCATGTAAAATAACTGTAGGGGCGAAAGCGGCTCCTAACCTATGCGGGGCTTTTCCCTTCAAATCGGGCGGCTATTCGGAGTCGAGGTCAGACTTCACCTGACCTTCCTCATTCTGCCTCTATTCGTATTCTGGACGGAATCGACCGTGCGCTCCGCTAACTTCCCGCGCGACCTATCGTTGGTCGGGATCGTACTGGCCTGCGTGGCAGTGCATGAGATCGCGCATATGCTCATGGCCCGTCGTTATGGGCTGATTGCCAAGGCGATAATTCTGCTGCCGCTCAGCGGCGTAACCGTGTTCGATGAATCGAAGGCCGAAACAGCACTGACGCCGAAGGAGCACTGGAAGCGGGAACTCAGCATTGCGCTGGTTGGGCCGTTGGCGAATCTTTTGTTTGCCGCTGCCGCGGCGGGCGTGATTTTCGCTGTGCTCCCGGCAGCGGGGTTGTGGAAGTGGCCGTTTTTGCAGGCCAGCAATTTGCCGCGCAGCCTGGTCTGGGCCAATCTTTATTTGGCGGCCTTGAATCTTCTGCCGGCGTATCCGCTCGATGGAGGCCGCATTCTGCGCGCCTACTTCACCCGGACGCTCGACCCTGCGGCCGCCACACGGCGCGCTGTGTCTATTAGCCACGCACTCGCGATGACGCTGATGGTCGCGGGATTATTCAGCGACACGTGGCTGACGCTGGTGGGCGTAATAATTTTTTCCGCGGCGCAGCTTGAGGAACGCGCAGTTATCTTCCAGTCTGTTCTGGATAATGTGAGGCTGGAAGAGGTGATGCTCACCGACTTCGCCACGCTCTCTCCGGCGGATACGCTTGAAGACGCGCTGGAAAAAGCCGTGCACTCGCTGCAGGATGATTTTCCCGTAGTGCGCGGCAGCGACATGGTGGGAGTGATTTCGCGCCAGCGCATTCTCGAAGCGCTGCGCCTCGAAGGCAACGGCTATGTGCAGGCCGTGATGAATAAGATCTTTGAAGTTTCAGTGCGGCAGGAATCGCTGGCATCGGCTTTCCGCAAACTCACGGCCCGCAATATGAGTATTATTCCGGTGGTCGAAGATCAGCGGCTGGTAGGCATTGTCACACTGCAGAATCTGATGCACTCGATGGCGCTGCTGGCGGAGAGCAGGAAGCTTAAACGGAATGAGCAGGGCTCTTAGCTCTGCTTCCATCTCAAACGATTGTCGATTGTCGATTTCCAATTGCCGAATGAAAAGACGTCGTATTGAAATCGGCAATCGGAAGTCGGCAATTGAAAATCCTTAGAACAACCGCACCGCCTTCGCCTGCCGCACCGCCGGAATCTCCTCCAACTTCTTCAAAACCGCATCTGAAGCATCGCCATCGATGTGAACCACAGCGATGGCCTCACGCTCGACAGAACTCCCATCATCACGCCGTCCCAGCGAGAAGTCGGCAATATTGATCTCGCTTTCGCCCAGGATCGTTCCCACTTTGCCGATTACGCCGGGGACGTCGCGGTTGCGAAGGTAAATCAGGTTGCGCTCCAGGGGAGCTTCCACATCAATGCCATCAATGTGCAGCAGCCGGGGCGCCGTCCCGCGCAGAACCGCGCCTTTGACCACATGATCTTCCCTCGAACTTTTCAGCTCGATCGAAAGCACGCTGCCCGCGCCACCAGTTGAGGCCTTAGCCTTATGAGTTTCATGAACGCGCAGCCCGCGCTCTTCCGCCATGGACGCAGCATTTACCAGATTGGCTTTCTCGTCCAAAGTCTGATTGAGAATGCCCTTGATCGCCGCATTGCGAATCAGTTCGGTTTTCCACTCTGCGATGTGGCCGCTGTAACGCAGCGCAATCTCTTTCGTCGATCCCTCAGAAATCTGCGCGAGAAACGCTCCCATGCGCTCGGCGAGAACGATGTACGGCTGCATCTCGGCGTATTCTTCCGCCGACACCGACGGAACGTTTACCGCGTTTTGTATGACCCCGTGCTTGAGGTATTCGCGGACCTGCCGGGCAATCTGCACACCCACAGCTTCCTGCGCTTCGAACGTCGCTCCGCCAATGTGCGGCGTAAGAATTACGTTTTCCATGGCTTGCAGCGGCGATTGCTTGAGCGGCTCTTCCACGAAAACATCGAGCGCAGCTGCGGCAACGTGCCCTTGCTTGAGCGCCTGCGCCAAGTCGGTCTCGTTCACCAACTCGCCGCGCGCACAATTCACCAGCCGCACGCCTTTTTTCATCTTCTTGATCGCGGCCTGGTTAATCATGCCGGTTGTCTGCGGAGTGAGGCCCACGTGCAGCGTGATGTAATCCGCAGCGGCGTACAGCTCATCTAAGCTCGCAAGCCGGATACCCTGCTCCTTCGCCACTTCCACCGATACGAACGGATCGTGTGCGACAATCTCCATTCCAAAGGCGCGAGCCCGCCGCGCCACTTCCATTCCAATGCGGCCAAGCCCGGCAATGCCTAAGGTTTTTCCGCGCAGCTCGGTGCCTTGCAGCGATTTCTTCTCCCACTTGCCGGCATGCATTAAGGCATCGGCGCGGCAGAGATGGCGGGCCATGGCCAGCATCATGCCCAGCGTCTGCTCCGCCACGGCCACGGCGTTTGCGCCAGGCGTATTCATCACCGCGATGCCCTGCCGCGTGGCGGCATCCAGATCGATGTTGTCCACGCCCACCCCGGCGCGGCCGATTACGCGAAGCTTTTTTGCGTGCGAGAGCAGATCGGCATCGGCTTGCACCGCCGAGCGAACGATCAGCGCATCCGCTTCTTCCACATGCTGCGCGAGCTTGCCATCGAGTTGCTCGGCGGTTAATACAGTCCAGCCCGGTTCGCTCAATTGCGCCACTGCCGACGCAGAGATCTTTTCCGCTATGACGATCTTCACCGAATCGCTCATTTCTTTATGAATGCCTTTCGAATGCGTTCCTAACTTACAAGATGTTGACAGAGATTTGACGCCCCAGCGACATCGTTAATCGACTTCGTTTTTACACTTCACCCACTGGCCAACTCTGGCACAGGAGGATATCTATGAGACTACGACTCACGGTGTTACTGGCAATGCTGGCGGCTTTCGCTACAGCCTGCGGCTACAGCAAGAAAGCCACCACCCCAACCCAAGCCGGAACCATGCCAACCATCGCCGCGCTCGCGCCGAACAACACGACTCACGGCGACCCGGCATTCGTGTTGGTCGTAAACGGCACGAACTTTTCTTCTACCGCGGTGATTAACTTTAACGGAGTTGCCCAAACCACGAACCAGGTAAGCGGCACTCAGCTCACGGCTACCATCGCGGCTGCCGACATTGCGACCGCAGGAACGGCGGCGGTGACCGTGACAAACCCTGCCATTGCCGGGATGGGCGCATACGGCAGCGGGGGCACGACCGCTGTAACTTCGAGTCCCATGAGCTTTACGATTAATTAGGTGAGGACCGCTTGCATGGTCCTCACGCTCCAACAGGTTGACGGCTCTCGGCATACTTGCGCGCATACACTTCCTGCGCCGCGCGCACGGCAGATCCGTACTCGACCGTTTTCCCGGTGACGCGGGCGATCACGTGCTCGAGCGCGGCCAGAATGCCGATGGTGTCGAGGTAGTCGTAGTAGCCGATATGCGCAATGCGGAAGAGATGGCCTTTCATCTCTCCCTGACCGTTGGCCACCACCGCATCGAAGGATTCACGGAACTCCTTGATGATCTTTCCGGAATCCATTCCTTCGGGCGCTTCAATCGCAGTGAGTGCGGCGCCGGGCGCAGATGCGAACAGCTTCAATCCGATGGCTTGCGCGCCAGCTCTGGTCATCGCAGCACAAAGTTCGGCATTCGCGACCAGGGCTTCGCGTCCCTTTGCCACATCGCCGCTTCCCAATGTGCGCACAAAATCCAAGGCCGCTCCCAGTCCGGCGAACAGCGCGGTCGCCGGCGTATAGGCGGATTCGCCCTTGGCCGCGGCTTTGCGTTCTTTCCGCAAGTCAAAGTAAAAGCGCGAAGAGGTCGTCGTATCCATCCTGCGCCATGCACGCTCGCTCACCGCACAATAGCCAAGCCCGGGAGAGATCATCAGCGCCTTCTGCGATCCACCGATGATGAAATCCACTCCCCAGCCGTCGACGTCGAGATGAGTCGTGCCGAGGCCGGTGATCGCATCCACAATCAGCAGCGTGTCGTCGCCATTAGCATGCACAAGCTCGGCGATACCGCGGATGTCGTGGCGCGTACCGGTCGAGCTTTCAGTGGCTTGTACGAAGACTGCGCGCGTATCGGGAGTGAGTCTCGCGCGAACCTCGGCCAGAGAAAAAGTTTGGCCGTAGGGGGCGGACAAGACGTCGACGTTGCAGCCGAAGGCTTTGGTGATGCCCGTCCAGCGCTCGCCGAAAGTTCCGGCGGTTAATACCAAAACTTTGTCGCCCGGTGAGGTCAGGTTGGTTACGGCCGCTTCCATCACGCCCGTGCCCGAGCAGGCCAGTACAAGAACATCATTTTTTGTGCCGATGAACTGCTTCATATCGGCGAGCACGCGCTGAAACAGCGCGCGGAAGTCGGCGGTGCGATGATGCGCCGTAAACGACGCCATGGCGGTTTGCGCCGCTGGCAGCAAAGGAGTTGGGCCGGGAGTAAAAAGACGATTCTTGCGCAGCATTCCGAAAAGAGTCCTGGGATTTGGGATTAGATTCCTCTGTAGTCTATCGGAATGCTGCGCCTTCTCAAACGTCCGCTGACGATCGCGGTCAGGAGCGGGAGGACTTCATGGCGAGAACCTCGGGCTTATCCACTTGCGGAGGCTTGGAAAAAAGATCCTTCGCTTTGGCGAAGAGTGCCTTAGCGATTTCGCCGTTGAGGTGGGCATTGCGGCCATTTTCATCGGCAAAAGTATCGAAAATTCCGTATTTTCCGGGACCCATTTTTATTGCATACCAACTGATGGTGGCTGGTTCTTTCTCGGCCAGCGGTTGTGCAGACTTTAAGAATTCTTCCACTTCTTTTTCTTTTCCCGGTTTCGCTTCCAACTGGGCCCAAAGGGCAAGTTTGCTCATGATAAGTTTCCTCCATTTCATAAGATGCGCAGCACGATCGTTTAGTAGCGTGATTTATTGGGGCTCCACGGACGCGCGTCTGTTTCATCGTCCGCTATAATTGGCGCACTATGAGCCTGATCGAACAGATCCAGACCGACATTGTCGCGGCCATGAAGGCCCGCGAGGAGCAGCGCCTATCCACGCTGCGCATGGTGAAGAGCGCGCTGAAAAATCGCGAGATCGATAAAATGGCGCCGCTCGATGACAAAGAATCGCAGGCCGTCCTTGCCACGCTGATCAAGCAGCGCAAGGATTCCGTGGAACAGTTCACCAAGGGCGGACGCCAGGAGATGGCCGACAAAGAAGCCGCCGAGATCGTCCTGATCGAAAGCTACCTGCCCAAAGCCGCTGGCGAGGCCGAAGTTGTCGCCGGAGTGAAAGCGGTGATCGCCGAGATGGGCTCACCGACGATGAAAGATATGGGCACCGTGATGAAAAACGCGATGGCGCGGTTTTCAGGGGCGGGGATGAGAGTGGATGGGAAAGTTGTGAGCGAGGCGGTGAAGCGAGAGTTGGCGGGGAAGTAGCGTTTACGTCCAGGACGCATTGATGAATGGGGTTATGGCACGACGCGCCTAATATGCTTCTTTCCGGTGCCGGAAAGAATGCAGCACCACGTCGGCCCCATAGATGTCGTAGCGCAACCGGTACTCGCGCCAGCGAATTCGCCATTGCCCGCCGGATTTGATGTCCTTGAGTTTCTTGATGGGATGGCTTGCGCTCCGGTTATACGGGTCTTGTCCAAGGGTTACCGCTAACTCGCGCAATGCGCTTTCCAGGCCGGGATCGGTTTTCGCAACTTTCCGAAAGTCCCGATCGAATGATGGCGTCGTCACGACTCGGAATGGTGCAGTCATGAGTGGGATTACTTTTTGGTCTTTCTTGCGGACGCTTTCAGTTCCGCCAAAAAGTCGCTCACGTCACGAGCCTTGCCTTCGCGGTATTCCGCGTTGCTCTTTGCAATATGGTTGTTGAGGTCGGAGTCGTGAAGGTCCAGGTAATCCTCGAAGTCATCGACGTGCATGATGCCCACCACGGGGATGCCGTCTTTTTCAAGGATGAAATATTCACGATTGACATAAGCCCGCCGCACAACCTGCCCAAGGTTGATGCGCGCCTTCGTGAGAGGAATTCGGTGCACTACGGTCTTCATGATTCGGAACTCCGTTGGCGATCGATCAACATTGATTAACGTTAATCAATGTCGATTATAACACCCATAACCTGTCACTTACGCCTCTGCCACTCCCGGTACGCTTCGCTCTTCGAGATCCCGCGCTCTTTCGCCACTTTCTTCAGCGCGGCCTTCTCGTCGACTTTCTCTTCCGCAACGATCTGTTCCACCCTCTGACGCACGCTGCCGCGGACGGGGGCGTCCGCCGCTCCACGAGCATCGCTCTCTTCGGCTTTCCCGATCAGCAGCGTAATTTCGCCTTTCACTCCATCGCGTGCTTTAAGCGTTTCCAGCACTTCGCCCGCGTGGCCCCGCAAGAACTCTTCATGCAGCTTGGTTACTTCGCGCGCGATGACTACTCGACGGTTTTTTCCCAGAACCTCGACCACGTCTGCGATCGCCTCAACAATGCGATGCGGAGCTTCGTAGAAAATCTGCGTACGCGGAGACGTTTTGATGGCCGCGAGCGCCGCCTTGCGTTCGCCCCGTTTTGCGGGAAGAAATCCATTGAAGCGGAACGAGTCGGTAGGCAGACCGCTGGCCACCAGCGCCGTCAGAAATGCCGACGCGCCCGGAATCGGCACCACCGGCAGATGATGCTGGATCGCCAGTGAAATCAGCCGGAATCCTGGGTCGGAAATTCCCGGCATGCCCGCGTCCGTAACTAGAGCGACGCTCGCGCCACCCTGCATCTGCTTCACCAACTCCGCTGCGCGCGTCGTCTCGTTGTGTTCGTGGTAGCTGATGGTGCGGGTTGCGATTGCGTAGTGATTCAGGATTTTCTGCGTGTGCCGCGTGTCTTCGCAGGCGATGATATCCACTTCCTTCAGAATGCGGAGAGCGCGCAGGGTAATGTCTTCGAGATTGCCGATCGGCGTGCCGACGAGATAGAGCGCCGGTCCCGCGGTGCGGAGGGAATGTTTCTCAGCGGCGACCTCGACACCTTCGTGCTCGGAATCCGGCATGGGCGGAGTCTATCAAATTAACCACGAAGGACACGAAGTAACACGAAGGTTACTTGAGACTTCCTTCGTGGTCCTTCGTGCCCTTCGTGGTTAATTCCACCAGAATTGACGCAATGGAACTTGCGACCCTAGAATCGATTGTGAAGACAATTGCTGCTCACCGTCATCTATAGCCCATGCCCCTTTACGAATACGAGTGCGAAAAATGCGGTCACCGCTTTGAGAAAATCCAGAAGTTCTCCGACAAGATGGTCAAGAAGTGCCCGGAGTGCGGCGGCAAAGTTGAGCAGATGATTTCTGCGCCGGCCGTGCAGTTCAAAGGATCGGGCTGGTACGTCACCGATTACGCCAATAAATCGAACGCGCCTTCTTCTGATGGCGGCAAAGATTCGAAAAAAGAACACAAGTCCGATTCTGATGGATCCTCGAAAGAGAGTTCTTCGAAGGAGAGCTCTTCGAAGGAGAGCTCTTCGAAAGACGGCTCATCCAAAGAAGGCTCATCTTCCGGCAAAGACAGCTCGTCGAAGAAAACAGGCAAGAATAAATAGTCCGGCGCTTGGATTCGCTACTTCAACTCCCTGACAAAGTGATCGTCGATCATGTGGAACAGGTGCGAGCGTGCGTCAGTACCCGAGATGCCGTGCGTCTTATTCGGATAAATCATCAACTGAAACTGTTTGCCGGCCTTGATCAACGCTTCGATCATTTGCATGCTGTTCTGGAAGTGCACGTTATCGTCGCCGGTGCCGTGTGCCAGCATCAGCGCTCCGTGCAGATTAGCCGCCGATTTGGTCACGTCGGATTCAGCGTACCCAGCCGCGTCGTCTTTCAGTTGGCCCATGTAGCGCTCGGTGTAAATCGTGTCGTAGTTGATCTGGTCGGTGACCGGCGCGACGGCCACTCCGGCGCGGAAGCGCTCAGAGTGCGTCATCGCGTACAGCGTCATCGATCCGCCATTCGACCATCCCCAGATTGCAATGCGATCTTTATCGAGCTGGGGATATTGCGCGAAAAGCTGATCGAGGGCGGTGAGTTGATCTTTGAGTTCGATGGCGCCGAATTCGTGGCGAATCGCAGTCTGGAACTTGCGGTCGCGTCCTGGTGTGCCGCGATTGTCGACGGAGAAAATCGCGAAGCCCTGGCGCGCCAGAATCTCGTCGAAGGGATTGGTCGGATCTTTCAGCACCGTCTGCCCGGCGGGTCCGCCGTAAATGTTTACGATCACGGGAATCTTGCCGCTTGCGGGCGCATCCGGAGGCAGCAGAATTCGCCCATAGAGGGTGGTTCCGTCATCCGCCTTGAACTCTAGAAACTTCGGCGCACGCAATCCATATTCTGCAATCTCGTCGCGGGCATTCCACACCGGGAAACAGTTTTCGCCCACTGCGCACAATGACATCTGGAGCGCCGTCGTTGGCCCCATAAAGCTGCGCTCGTAGTGCTTGGCATCGTCAGAGAATTTGCCGGAATACATCCCTTCATCCGGCGTTAGTTTCTGCAATCCGCTTCCATCGAGTTTGATCGAAAAAAGATGGCGTTGCCTCGGGTCGTCTTTATTGGAAGAGAAAAATACTGTGCCCGCAGCTTCGTCGACCCCCTCGACTCCCGTGACTTCATAGTCGCCCTGCGTCAGTTGGCGTTCGAGCTTCGCCTCGGCGGCCAGCGGGTTCTGCTTGTCGAAGCTGTACAGATACAGGTGAGTGTGACCGTCGCGCCAGCTTGGCCACAGAAAGCGATCGCCGGACTTCAAGATTCTGAAATCGTCGTTTACGTTGATCCAGGCATTTGGGCTGCTCTCACTCAACACCTTCATCGATCTCCCTGATTTCGCATCCACGAAATACAAGTCCATCTTGTCCTGGTTGCGATTCAGAACCTCAGCCCAAATAATCCCCTCACGCACCCAGCCGAAACGAGGGATGTACGCCTCGTCATCGTTAGTCAGCGAAATCCAGCGAGTCTTTCCCTTGCCGATATCCGTCACGCCCAGCTTCACCACAGGATTCGCGTCGCCCACCTCGGGATATTTTTCGTTATCCACCGTCGGATGCGTCGGAATAAGATTCGCAATGGGATACGTGGGCACCTTGGTCTCATCCATGTGCAGGAATACGATCTGTTTGTTGTCGGGAGACCAGAAATAATTGCTCCGCACGGCCAGCTCTTCGGCATACACCCAGTCGATATCGCCATTGAACAGGTTATCGTCGGTGTCGCGAGTTAGCTGCTTCTCGTCGCCCTTGCCGCCGACCGTCCGCACGAACAAGTTATGCTTTCGCACATACGAAAGATGACTGCCGTCGGGAGAGAATTTTGGATCTCCGCTTGGATCGGGCGCGGAAGTGAACTGCACGGCCGTGCCAGTGGCCAAGTCAAAGAGCCAAAGCTGGCCCTGCGAATCAAAAATCAGATGCTGCGAATCCGGGGCCCACAGGTACGCGGCAACGTGATAGCGCGTCAATCGTTCTTTCTCACGCTCATCTTTCACTTTGTTGTAATCCGGAGCGAGTGAAGCCAACTTCGCGGCGCTGACCAGAACTTTTTTCTCGCCGGTTGCGGCGTCAACGTACCACAGCTCGCCGTTCTCTCCCTTGTCGTCGCGTTGCACGAACGTCAGTTTTGAGCCATCCGGGCTCCATTCCACATTCTCCGGACCGCGACCGGTCAAGCCTCCAGGAGCAAAGATTGCTTCGATGGTCAGCGGTTTTGTCGGCGAGGAAGATTGAGCGTTAAGCGACGGTGCGGCGAGGATCATCACAGCGAGAAACAGCCAAATCTGTTTTTTCACGCAAACCCCAGAGCGAGCGAAGTGAAAGGCATGAATGTACGGAGGCGAACGGAAGAGTGTACACCCAGAGAGGCTTTGGAATCGATCGCACCTCAAATGTCGCGAGGAAGCCGCGTTTGCGCGTGATAGAATCAAAGCTGAGTTCTTCCCGGATGCTTCCAGAAATAGAAAACCTGTTGCACCTGCAAGAAGCGGATAAGCATATTCGCCGCTTGCAGGATGAAATTGCCGAGCTCCCCAAACGCGTTGCAGCCATTGAACACAAACTTGCGGACACCAAAGCGCAACTGGAAAAAGCCCAGGCCGCAGTCAAGGCCGACGAGGCAACCCGCCGCAAGTACGACACCACCATCAGCGATCTGCGTGGCAAAATCTCCAAGTACCGCGACCAATCTTTGGACGTAAAGACGAACGATCAGTACAAGGCGCTGTTGCACGAGATTCAGTTCGCGGAAAAAGACATCGCGGCGACCGAAGATAAAATCCTGGAATTAATGCTGAACGCGGATGCGCGCGATAAAGAGGTAAAAGCCGCGCAGGCCGACCTGAAGGCGGAAACCGCCGAGATTGAAAAAGAAAAAGCTCAGGCCCGCGAACGTACCGCCGAGGACGAAAAACAGCTTGCGGAATGGCGTGCCAAGCGCGATCAGATGCGGGCTGGAGTGAACGAGGATCTGCTGCGGCACTACGAGCGGGTTTCAAAGTTCCGCGGCAGTGGGATTTCCGAAGTGAAGGATCACAAATGCATGGCCTGCCAGGTCATGCTGCGGCCGCAGACCTACAATGATGTTCGCACCGGCCAGCAAACCGTGGTATGCGACTCCTGCCAGCGAATTCTCTACTACAATCCCGCCGAAGAAATGCAGAAGCTTGAGCCCGAACATAAACGCGCCCGCCGGCATCATCCGAAGATCGATGCGCCCCAAGCCTGGTATTACCGGCAGGAGTTCGCCGATGCCGGAGAAGTTTTTATTTGTCTGGTGAACGCGCGCGGCCAATCGAGCCGGCGCGTCTTCGACATGCACACCGGGCGCCTCGTCGGCGACATCCTTACTCGTGAAGGCGATTACCGTCAGGCTTTTCCAGAGGACATCACCGGCGCCATTCGCCTGAATGGAAGCTGGTCCGAGCACGATATGGAAAACTGGGGCACAGAGATGCCCATGACTGCGCTCGATTCACTGCACACCGACCTTGAGGCCGCGCGCTATGAGATGACCGCCCGGACCTCCCCAAAAACACCTCCTGCGGTTCCCACCGAACAGGCTGCCAGCTAACTCCTCGGTTTCGTTTCAAACTCCGTTTAAGATTGCTATATGACGAAAACCACGAGCAATGGTCTGCCTGTCGTAAAAATTTCTCCGCGCGGCATGGGCCGGCTGAGGGATGGCCATGTGTGGGTGTATCGCTCCGACGTGGTTCGCGCAGAAGAAATTCCGCCGGGCTCGCTCGTCAGCGTGGTCGATACCCGGGCGCGCGACGTGGGTACGGCGCTCTATTCCAGCTCTTCCCAGATTGCAATCCGGATGATCTCAAGCGCGCCTGTTGCCGACTTTTCGGCGTTGTTGCGGCAGCGCATCGCTGAAGCCGTGACCTATCGAAAGGCGATCGTCAGAGACACTACTGCCTATCGCGTAATTTTCAGCGAAGCGGATTTCCTGCCGGGATTGATCGTCGATCGCTACAACGATATTGTGTCCATGCAAATTCTCACGCAAGGCATGGACGCCGAAAGCGTGCGCGATGTAGTCGTCTCAGAGCTAATGGAGCAGTTGCAGCCGGCCTCGATCATTGAACGCGTGGACCCGCGAGTCCGCCAACTGGAGGAGCTGCCGTCTCGTAGTTCGGGTCTGATTCGGGGAGAGCCGAGTTCGACCATCTTCTCGATGAACGGAGTTCAGTTTCATTTCGAGGCGCTTCAAGGGCAGAAAACGGGAGCCTTTCTCGACCAGCGCGAGAACTACGCTGCCGCGGCCAATTATGCTCAGGGCCGGGCCCTCGACGTATTCTGCTATCAGGGCGGATTCGCTCTTCACATGGCTCCACGTTGTTCGCATGTCGCGGCGGTCGATAGTTCACGCCCGGCGCTGGAAGTCGCCGATCAAAATGCTGCTCTAAATCATCTCGACATTGAATGGATCGAGGCCAATGCCTTCGACCTGCTCAAAGACTATGACTCCTCCGGCGAGCGTTTTGATACCATCGTTCTCGACCCGCCTGCCTTCGCCAAGAGCAAGCGCGACCTGGACGCGGCCATGCGCGGCTACAAAGAACTCAATTTGCGGGCGCTCAAGATGCTCCAGCCCGGTGGAACGCTCGTGACCTGCTCCTGTTCCTATCATGTTAGCCAGGGAGATTTCCTGGAAATGCTGCGGTCTGCTGCCTTGGACGCCCATCGTACGGTCCGGCTGGCCGAGGTTCGAGGACAGTCGCAGGATCACCCGGTGCTGCTAAATATCCCGGAAACGGCCTATCTGAAGTGCGTTATTGCTGCTGTAAGCGACTGAAAATAAATAACATGTTGTTTAGTGACAATAACACACTCACATTTTATGCTTCTTTTGTGCTGAATAGACATCTAAGTATTTGGACGGCATTGCCGAATTTCTAACCTCAGCACAGAAGGAGACCATTTCCATGACAGTTCTTACCCGTTGGGAGCCTTTCCGTGGGCACTCCACCCTACAGGATCGCGTGAACCGCTTGTTCCGCGAGACCTACAACGAGGGTGGCCGAGATGAATCGCTCACCGCATCCAGCTTTGCCCCAGCCGTCGACGTTTACGAAGACGAGCACACCGTAACCCTGAAGATTGAAGTCCCGGGCATCGACGAGAAAGACATCGACGTCCGCCTGGAGAACAACACCCTCACGGTTCACGGCGATCGCAAGATCGAAAAGGAAGAGAGAGAAGAGAACTACCGCCGCGTGGAACGCCAGTACGGCAGCTTCACCCGCACCTTCACCCTGCCCACCACCGTGGATTCCGAGAACGTTTCAGCAACCTACGACAAAGGCGTGTTGAAGATCGCTCTGCCCAAGAAGGCCGAAGCCAAGCCCAAGCAGATCAAGGTCACGGTCGGCAGCGAAAAAAGCACCGACAAGACCGTTGAAGCGAAAGCCCCAAGCAAAGCTGCCTAATCGATCCGCGTAGCGGCGGACGCATTCGTCCGCCGAAGTTTTGAAACCTGGGACGGACAAATTTTGGGAGGCGGCCAAACCTGGCCGCCTCCCAGTATGTTTTAGGGGGTAACGCTTGGTTCCATGGCTGAGTTGGTTCACAATGCTTGCAGAGCCACGGAACCGTGAAAGCTACCATTGAATCGATCAACCAGATGCAAGCCGATGGCATCATCGGAAAGTACGCCATTGGAGGAGCGGTCGGCGCGACCTTTTATCTTGAGCCAGCAGCGACGCTCGACATAGATATTTTTGTTGTGCTGCCCACGGCGCCAGGAAGTATATTGCTCAGTCTCTCCCCCCTTTATGACTATCTGAGGGAGCGCGGCGGGGTGGTGGAAGACGAACACATCAAGATCGGCGGCTGGCCAGTGCAATTCCTTCCGCCGGGCAACGCATTAGAACGGGAAGCAGTGGCTGAATCGGTTGCGACGACCGTCGACGGTGCTCCCACCTGGGTCATGTCGGCAGAGCATCTTGCAGCGATCGCATTGCGCACCGGGCGTCCCAAGGATCACAATCGCATCTTGCAGTTTTTTGAGCAGGGCGCGGTGGACAAGAAAAAGCTGCACATTATGATCGAACGTCACAATCTCACCGGAAAGTGGAAGCAGTTCGAGAGCAGATTCCTGGAAGGTACGCATGGATAAATCAAAAATGCGCGCACGGCTCGCGGCGCTCAGTTTTTCCGAGAAAATCAAGCTCCTGGAAAAGCTGCGGGAGCGAGATATGGCGATCGCCGCGAGCGGGTTGCGAAAGGCTGTGCCAGGTACTCGCAAGAAAGATAAAGGGAGCGAGGGCTAGCCCGGCAACTTTTCGGGAAGGCACATTGACTCAGATCGAAGAGCTAGACCTTACCCTGAAGCACATTCGGCAGAACCAATAGCAAGCGATCATCATCCAAGGACGTAAACGTATGCCCATTCGATGGGAAAAATTAACTGTTAAAGCGCAAGAAGCGGTCCAGCGCGCGAACGAGCTTGCCTCTGAGCACGGCAACCCCGAGTTGTTGCCGGTGCATCTCCTCGCGTCCCTGCTGGAAGACAAAGAAGGCATTATCTCGCCGGTGCTGGAAAAAATCGGCATCGGTCCCCAAGCCGTGCTCAGCGATGTCTATCGCGAGATTGAGAAGCTGCCGAAAGTTTCCGGAGAGTCCGCGCAAGCCGCGTTGTCGAATGCCGCAAATAAGTTGCTGGAGCAGGCTTTCAAAGAGGCCTCGAACTTTAAGGACGAATACGTCTCCACCGAACATCTCCTGCTGGCCATCACGCATTTGAAGCAGGATTCGGCGCAGCAGATCCTTGCGCGTCATGGAGCGACCTATGATGCGATTCTGAAGGCCCTCACCGGAATCCGCGGTTCGCAGAAGGTGACCGACCAGAATCCCGAAGCCAAGTATCAGGCGCTGGAGCGCTACGCCCGCGATCTAACTGAACAAGCTCGGCGCGGCAAGCTCGACCCGGTGATCGGCCGCGACGAAGAAATTCGCCGCGTCGTCCAGGTTCTTTCGCGGCGCACGAAAAATAATCCTGTGCTTATCGGCGAACCCGGCGTGGGCAAAACCGCCATCGTCGAAGGCCTCGCGCAGCGCATTATCTCCGGCGACGTGCCGGAAGCCCTCAAGAACAAGCGCGTGGTCGCTCTCGATCTCGGAGGCATGCTGGCCGGAGCAAAATATCGCGGCGAGTTCGAAGACCGGCTCAAGGCTGTGCTTAAAGAGATTGAAGATGCTGCCGGCCAGATCATTCTTTTCATCGACGAGTTGCACACTCTCGTTGGCGCTGGTGCTTCCGAAGGCGCGATCGACGCCTCCAACATGCTCAAGCCCGCGCTTGCCCGCGGAGAACTGCGGGCCATCGGCGCGACCACGCTGAACGAATACCGTAAGTACATTGAAAAAGACGCGGCCCTCGAACGCCGCTTCCAGATTGTTTTTGTGGGCGAACCAAACGTCGAAGATACGATTGCGATTCTTCGCGGTCTGAAAGAAAAATACGAAGTTCATCACGGCGTGCGCATCAAAGATTCTGCAATCGTTGCCGCGGCTACGTTATCGCATCGCTATATCTCCGACCGCTTCTTGCCCGACAAAGCCATCGACCTTATCGACGAGGCCGCAGCCTCGATTCGCATTCAGATCGACTCGCTTCCCACAGACATCGATCAGTTGGAGCGCCGGGCGACGCAGCTGGAAATCGAAAAGCAGGCGCTGAAAAAAGAAGACGATGCCAACTCCCGCGAGCGGCTCGCCGTCATTGAGAAAGAACTGGCTGGCATTCGCGAAAAGTCCAACGCCCTGAAAGCCAATTGGAAAAAAGAAAAGGATCTGATCGCACGCTCCCGTGAGCTAAAAGAAAAAATTGAAAAGCTAAAACTCGAAGAACAGACGGAAGAGCGCAAAGGCAACCTGCAACGCGTCGCTGAAATCCGCTACGGGCTGTTACGGCAGGCAGAAGAAGAGCTGAGCCAGCTGAGCGCCAAGATCGATGGCAAAGGCGCTGGCGTTCCGCGGATGCTCAAAGAGGAAGTGGACGAAGAAGACATCGCGCGCATTGTTTCGAAGTGGACCGGCATCCCGGTTTCGAAGATGCTGGAAGGCGAAGTGAAGAAGTTGGTGACGATGGAAGATCGCCTGCGCCTGCGCGTCATTGGTCAGGACGAAGCGCTTGAGCGCGTCTCGAACGCCATTCGCCGCTCGCGTGCGGGGCTCAGCGACCCCAAGCGCCCCATCGGATCGTTTATTTTTCTCGGTCCGACCGGAGTTGGTAAAACCGAACTGGCCCGTGCTCTTGCCGAATTTCTGTTTGACGATGAGCGCGCCCTGCTGCGCATCGACATGTCGGAGTACATGGAAAAGCATTCCGTCGCCCGGCTGATCGGCGCGCCCCCGGGATATGTTGGCTACGAAGAAGGCGGACAACTCACCGAACAGGTTCGCCGGCGTCCCTACGCGGTGGTTCTTTTCGACGAAATTGAGAAGGCTCATCCCGACGTGTTCAACATTCTCTTGCAAATCATGGACGATGGCCGGCTCACCGACGGCAAAGGTCGGGTCGTCGATTTCAAGAACACGATCATCATCATGACGTCGAACCTGGGATCGAGTTACCTGCAGTCTGAAAATATCCGCACGCCGGAAGAGTTCGAAAAAGCGAGCGAACAGGTGATCAACTCGCTGCACGGTCACTTCCGTCCGGAATTCTTGAATCGCGTCGACGACATTATCGTCTTCCGCCCGCTCGGCAAAGAGCAGTTGGTCAAGATCGTCGAGCTGCGTCTGGAAGATGTTCGCCGCCTGCTGGCCGACCGTAAGATTTCTATCGAGCTTACCGACGGCGCGAAAGAATTGCTGTTCACACAAGGCTACGATCCTAACTTCGGGGCGCGTCCGCTGAAGCGAGCGATTCAAAAGCTGGTGCAGGATCCGCTCGCACTTAAAATTCTTGACGGGGAAATCCTGCATGGCGATCACGTCATCGTCGATGCCGACAAAAAAGCCGCCAAGATGAACTTCGAAGTCAGCAAACGTGTAGGCGAAAAAGAGCCGGCAAAAGCAAAGCGCTGAAGCTGTCGGAACCATGTACCCCCGGACGTATTCGCCCGGGGGTGCAGCGCCCCAAACGTGAAGGCGAGCGCGCGGCTACTCCCGCGGACGAATTCGTCCGCCGCTACGCGATTCGTCGCCAGCAACTGCTATTTCCCTGAGAACGCATCCCGTACTTCTGGCGACGCAATCAAATACCACGCAACCACAATGCGCACCAGAATCTGACCGCCCGAAACCGCGAACCGCCAGCCTAGATCCCGCGCCGTTGCCGAGACCGCCGGAACCGATCCCGCGATTCCAATCACCATCAAAACAATTCCGCACCAGCGCGCCCAGTTATGCAGACGATAAATTCCCCACGCTACGAGAGCCCAGCCGGCCCCGACGGAAATCGCTGCGGGGGGTCCATCTAATTCTCTGCCGTACGTGAGGCCGGCTGCTCTGGTTAGCGAAAGCGCGCCAGGTGATACGAACTCCGCGATGCCGAGGGTGATCAAGCAGGCCGCCACCACAAAGAACAAAGCGGCAATTACCGTCGCACTCGCCGGGCGTTCCATTCCAAGAGAGTATCTCAATCGCCTAAGAAGAAATGCGCCCCCGCTCTGTGGCACACTACCTCCATGCTCAGGCTTAAACTCGGCGAGTTCGAACTCAGCATCTTTTCCGACGGCACCTACCCGCTCGATGGCGGCGCTTTCTTCGGAGTGATCCCAAAAATTATGTGGTCGCGCAAGATGCCGGCTGACGCAAGGAACTATTGCACCGCCGGACTCAACTCTCTTTTAATTCGCACGGGCAAGCAGAACGTACTTGTCGAAACCGGCATGGGCAACAAGCTCTCCGAGCGGATGGTCAAGTTCTACGGCCAGCCGGCGCAGTTGCTTGCTAATCTCGCAAGCGCTGGCATCGCTCCCGAAGATATCAACATCGTGATTAACACGCACTTGCACTTCGACCACTGCGGCTGGAACACGGTCCGCGACAAGAACGGCAGGATCGCACCAACGTTTCCGCGCGCGAAATACTACGCGCCCGAGGGTGAGTGGCAATACGCGCGCAAGCCCAGCGAGCGCGATTCCATCAGCTACATTTCCGACAACTACGATCCGCTGGTCGAGAGCGGCCAGATGACGCTGCTCAAGGGCGGCGAAGAGATTGTGCCGGGAATTTCGGTGAAGACTTTCCCTGGGCATACCGCGCATATGCAGGCCGTGATCATCCAGAGCGGTGGATCCCACATCTCGCAAAAGAAGCGAGATGTGGGGCACTCCATAGAATCTGCCACGGCTTGTTATATCTCCGACCTAATCCCCACCACGGCGCACATCGACCTCACCTGGGGCATGGGTTTCGATCTCTTCCCGCTGCAAACCATCGAGAGCAAGAAGCAGTATTACGAAAAAGCAATTGCGGAGAAATGGCTGACGGTCTTCACGCACGACCCGAAAACGCCGTGGGCTTATGTGGAGAAGGATGAGGCGGGGAAGATGGTGGCGCGGGGAGTTTAGTTAGCATCTTTGAGTTTCGATCGCGCGATTGCTCATGCGTATCCAGATCGCCCGCGCGGATAAGTCATCATCGGCCCTTCGCGGGCGAATGCGCCCGCGGCTACGTGGTCAGTGATTGTATACTTCCACCGAGGCCTCCCATGCAAAGCCGCATCACCGGCACCACCATGCCTGTGCTCGAGTTCGCGCTTGAGCCCAACGAGTCGATCATCTCCGAAGCTGGAGAGCTTTCCTGGATGGGCGCATCCATTCAGATGACCACGCACACTCAGTTTGGTGGCGGCGGAGGCCTTTTCGGCGTGCTCAAGCGCGTCGCCGGTGGCGGCTCGATCTTTATGACCGAGTATCGCGCCATCGGCGCGCCCGGCGAGCTGGCGTTCGCGACCAAACTGCCGGGGCACATTGTTCCCGTCGAAGTGTCGCCGGGACACGAGTACCTGATTCATCGCCACGGATTCTTGTGTGGCACTCCGCAGATCCAGATTGGCTTGGGCTTCCAGCAATCGCTCGGCGCAGGAATTTTCGGCGGAAGCGGATTTGTTTTGCAGCGCGTAAACGGACAGGGCACCTTCTGGCTCGAACTTTCCGGCGAACTGGTGATGCGCGACTTGCAGCCGGGCGAAACTTTGCGAGTTCATCCCGGCCACGTCGGGGCATTTCAATCGAGCGTAGGATTTCAAATCACGACTGTCCCGGGCATCAAGAATCTGATCTTCGGGGGCGACGGAATTTTTCTCGCGCAGCTAACCGGGCCGGGCAGAATTTGGCTGCAAACCCTGCCGATTTCAAAACTCGCGCATGCTCTCTCCGAGTACATGCCGCATCAGACGAGCCGGGAAACTGTGCAGGGCGGCGTGGTCGGCGGGATCGTGGGATCGATTCTGGATCAGATGAAATAAAGTCGCGCGCGGAATGCGCGATGGACCTTACATCTGTTCGATAGTTTCCATCGTCTCGCGGACAGAAGTGTCCGCGCCACACAACCTGGCTTCGAAGAATTCTTCTACGCGGCTGAGAATTTCTACGGCGCTCTTCGATTCGTAGATCGCTTTGCGCAGCCCCGCGCCACCCGGAACGCCATGCGTGAACCAGGAGGCGAACTGCTTCATCTTGCCGACGGCATCGGGGAGTTCCTCTTCAATCAGCATTCGAAAATACGTCCGAATCATCTGATAGCGGTCAGCTTCGCTGGGCTCGTCGTAAAGCTTGATCGATTTCACGTAGTCCCGGACGCATTCGTCCGGGGTGGCCGAAGACGGGCCGGGGCTTTGATTATCGGTGCCATAACCATCTTCAAAACCCGGGCGGACGAATACGTCCGCCTCTACGTGTGCGCAATACTGCTGAATCTGCCGGAAGATCCACGGATTCGACGGCGCCGTGCGGCCGATCATGACGGCATCGCATCCGGTTTGCGTGACCATGGCGCAGGCATCTTCGGGAGTGCGGACGTCGCCATTGCCGATCACCGGAATCTTCACCGCGTCTTTTACCGCCGCGATCCACTCCCAGCGGGCCTGGCCGCTGTAGCCCTGTTCGCGAGTGCGCGCATGCAACGCCACCGCCGCAAGGCCACTGGACTCGGCCATGCGAGCCAACTCCACGCAGACGATTTCGTCGTCGCTCCATCCGGCGCGGAATTTTACGGTGAAGGGAATTTTCACCGCGGCGCGCACGGCTTCGAAGATGCGCCCAATCGCCGGCAGATCGCGTAAGAGTCCCGAGCCTCCGTTGCACTTCACGACTTTTTTCGCAGGACAGCCGAGATTCAAATCGACAAGATCGAAGCCGAGGCCCTCGACCATGCGCGCGGCCTCAGCCATCACCTGCGGATCGCTGCCGAAAAGCTGGGCCGAGATGGGATGCTCGTCTTCGTAGAAATGCAGATAACGCTTGGCCTTCTGATCTTTCTTGCGGAGTACGCCGTCGGCCGAGGTGAACTCGGTCATGATCAGGCCGCAACCGTCGAGGTTGCGGATGAAGCGGCGGAATACTGTGTCGGTTACTCCCGCCATGGGGGCAAGGACGGTGGCCGGGGCGATTCTAACCCCGCCGATCGAGAGGCTTGCCGGAACCGGCTTCAGTGGCGCTGCCTCGCGGGCAGAGCTTGCCCTGAGCTTGTCGAGGGGAGTGCCCGCGCCACACGAGCCCGAATTGTCCCAGAACTTCTTCACCGTTCTATTCTCCATCAAGTTGTCATCCCGAGCAAAGCGAGGGACCTTGGTTTCTGCATGCGGTAGCACTTAGCGGCACCTCGCTGCACGCAAACACCATGGTCCCTCGCTTTGCTCGGGATGACACACCGCTTGTTCACAAAACGAAGCCCCCGCCAGTCGGCGAGGGCTCATTTCCCAGATTTATCCGTTTGAATCCGCGCAAATCCGTGCAAAGATTACTTCTTGGCCGCCTCGGGCTTGGGGGCATTCGCGTACTTGCGGCGGAAGCGCTCCACGCGTCCGGCGGTATCCATGAGCTTCTGTTTGCCGGTAAAGAAGGGATGGCAGGCGGCGCAAATTTCAACGCTGATGTCTCCCTTGTGGGTCGACCGCGTCATAAAGGCGTTACCGCAGGCGCAGTGCACGCGCACTTCGTTATAAGCGGGATGAATGGCTGCTTTCATAGGGTTACCTCGATTCGAATCCTTTAGATTCTACCGGAATGGCGCAGGATTCAGCAAACGGGCTGTCAGCCGTCAGCTCTCAGCTTTCAGCCGGATAGGACAATCCCGCCAGCGTCAGAATCGAAACAGGTAAGAGACTTTCACAAAAAACTGCCGGCTGTCGTTGAGCAGGCCCTTAGCGCTGTAAAGCTCAGCCGGTCCCTCAGGGCCCGGAGCGAACTGGCGATCCAAGTTCTGCAAATCGCTGTTGTAGCCTATATAAATCGCGGTGCCCGGATGCACAAGGTACGTCAGCAGGAAGTCGGTGTTGAATTCTTTTTGCGTGGGCAGGTACGTGTACGGGTAAATAGCGTTCCCCGGCGTATTCGCCAGGATTGAGTTGTACTGCATGATGAGCCGCATCGAGAATTGCGGCGTAAACTGCCAATTCCACTGGCTGCGCACGATGTGATTGTTGTAAATGCCCTTGCCCAAGGGAACGCCGGGATACTGCGAGACCGCGGCGAGATATTCGCTTTCCGTCGCACGCAAGCGCGAAAACAGATAAGTGTTGGTGATCTTCAGGGCTTTTACCGGGCGAAACGTCGCGGAAGCCGAGGCCGAATCCGACCGCGAAAGCAGGTATTGAGGCAGAGCGTTCGCCGCGGGAACGAAGTTCGCGCCGTTTCCCCACGAGTAGGTAGCCCCAACGGTAGCCATTTTGAAATAGCCGGTTGTGAAGTTCGCCGAGCTGAGATGTTCGTGGTAGTCCTGATTTTGCGTGATCCCGGGCAGGCCGATGAACGCGAAGTCCTGCGGCCTGAGGCGTTCGCGCAGCTCTTCATAGGGATCGATCCAGATGTTGGTCTGGCCTTTTCCCTCAATCTTGAAATAGGGATCGTAAAAAGTATCCAGCCGATTGCCCTCGTGGTCGAAAACGTATCGCTGGCGGAGCGACGGACCCCATGCCACCAGCCAACCCTTCTTCGGCCGGAAGCGATAAAAAACCAGGTTATAGAGCTCGCGAATGTCAACGCGGTTCACGAATCCCGGCACCGTGACGAAGCCGGGACTGATGTCCTGGTAGGTACTGGAGTAGTTGAAGTGCAACCCATTGCGCAGCAGATCGATTTTGTCAGCGGGCCCGGCGTAGTAGTTTCCATTGCCCACGTTGCCCGAGCTGAAAGGGAAGAGATTGGCCTCGCAGGTGGAGAACAGGCTGCCGGCGTTCTGTCCCAGCAGATGGCTCGAACTGGTCACGGCCTGGCCGTCCAGCGTCCAGTTGGCGTTGAGCTTCAACCACGTGTCCGCTCCGCCGACGCGGTTATACTCGCCAGTCTGCGGACACTCCCAGTCGGTATAGATCCCTCCCACGCTCGACTGCTTGAAGATGTCGCGGCTTACGCGCGCGATGGTGAAATACGAGCGCACGCCATAAAGATTGTCGACACAGTCGAGCGATGCGGGTGGGCAGGAGCTGGGAATCGCCAGCCCCGGCGCGCGGTCATCGCTGGTCATCAGTCCCACAGAGTACGGACCTTCTTTGCCGGTTAGCCGCAGTCCAGCGGAAGGGTCCTGGATGTTTCGGGTGAAAAACAAATCCAGCGGCGTGCGGAAGTAATCTGCATTCTCCAGAAAGAACGGGCGCTTTTCCGGGAAGTAGACTTCGAATCGCTGGTTCACGGTAATCTGCGGATCTTCCGACTCTACCTGGCTGAAGTCGGGATTCGCAGTCGCATCCAGCACAAAATGATCGTGAATCACGAACTTCGCATCCATTCCGAACTGGCCTTGCGCCACCGCATTCTGAAAAAATGGATTCTCCGGGTCGGTCGTGTCCAGCGCGCGAAAGCCGCGCATAATTCCATAGGGGATAAGTTCGATATCGCGCCCCGGCGAAATTCCTTCCAGCCCGGTAAGAGTCGCCTCGTATCGAAGCCGGCCTTGCACCTTGCGGGAAATGTAGGGCCAGAACGAATCCTCGTTTTCGCGGTTGATGCCGCGATAGAGGATGATGCCCCACTCCTGCGCTTTCGTCGTAGGAAAGCGCAGGCTCTTGAAGGGAATCGACATCCAAACCACATAGCCGCTGCTGGTCACCTTGCCCCGAGAATCCCATACCGCATCCCAGGAGATATCCCAATTGGCTCCGAATCCCTGAGGCGAAGCCTCGGTGTAGATCGCATCCCACTGCACTCCCAGCGGCGTGGTCTGGAACTCATAGGCGCGCCGGCGGTCATGAAAGGTGTCGAACAAGACCGCGACCTGGTCATCGTCGTAGATATCCTCTCGCGCCGACATTCGGGCCCGCACTTTTTTAGGATCATCGAAGCAGACAAAGACCAGGTAAATATTCTTCTGATCGTATCCGAGGTAGGCATCGGTGGGCTCGGAAGCTTTTTCGCCGTCGTGGGGATTACGCTGCAAGAAGTTCGTGAGCTTCGCCATTTGCAGCGCCGCTTCGCCCTCGGGCTTCATGCTCAGGAAGTCTTCCAACGCTGGCGCGCCGGTTAAGCGCGGGATCACCAAATTTGTCGGCTCGCCCAGCGCTGGCGGCGTGGACTTGGCTTCGGGGTTCTTGATCGCCGGTTCGGGTAGCTGGGCCGAGGGCGCAGGCACTTGCGGGGTGGGCTTATTCGCAGGCTCGGGATAACTCTTGTCGGTCCCCGTCGGCGGAGGGGGATTCTGCGGAGTCGTCGGCGGATTTGCCGTCGGCGGCGCCTGTTGTGGCCGGGCCTGTTGCGGTGGCGCCGCATTCTGGGAAGCAACGGCGGTTTGCGGCGGCACCGTCGGTCCTTGCCCCTGCCAGGAATGAGCCAGCGCCCGCTCCGCCGCGCAGGCGAGAACGGCCAAGATCGCAAATCTCCCAAAACTCCTGTGAAATCGCCGCCCCGTTTGCGCCAAACGTAGTACTCCCGCCCTTTTCCCCCGCCCCCAACGAGGAATTGAGCACGATACACCATTTCGGGGTCAACAACACAGGAAAAGAATGTTTGTTCCGAAAAACGAAACGCTGAGAGATGGGCTGCAAGGAGAGAAGGCCGGAGGCGTTTGTGGTAAGAGTGATGAAAATGCAGCAGCAGGGTCTTAGTTTTTCCCTGGGTGCACCTTTGTGTCCTTTGTGGTTTAGTGGTTAGTCCGTTAACCACACCTCTAAAACAACGAACTCTGCCTGCGGCTGGGAGTGATCCCGAAATGTTCATACGCCAATTGCGTGGCCACGCGGCCGCGCGGAGTGCGGTTTAGAAAGCCAATCTGCATCAGAAAGGGCTCGTAGATTTCTTCAATCGCGTCGGGCTCTTCGGCCAGCACAGCGGCCAGCGTATTCACCCCGACCGGCCCGCCCTGGTACTTTTCGATAATTGTCAGCAATAACCTGCGGTCGACTTCATCAAAGCCATATCTATCTACTTCCAGCATCTGCAGGGCGGCTTGCGCCGTCGGCAAGTCGATCTTGCCCGCGCCGCGCACCTGGGCGTAGTCGCGTACTCGGCGCAACAATCGGTTCGCAATTCGCGGCGTTCCTCGCGAGCGGCTGGCGATCTCGATCGCCCCCGCGTCATCCACTTGCACTCCCAGGATTTCCGCCGAACGCTCGACGATCACCCGCAAATCTTCCGGCGTATAAAACTCCAGCCGTAGGACGATCCCAAATCGCGAACGCAGCGGCGCGGAAATCAATCCTGCGCGCGTGGTCGCGCCGACAAACGTAAACGGTTTCACTTCGAGCGTGTGAGTGCGCGCCGAAGGCCCTTGTCCAATAATGATGTCGAGCTTGTAATCTTCCAACGCCGAATAGAGCAACTCTTCCAGCACCGGCTGCAGGCGATGAATTTCGTCAATGAACAGGACTTGCTTGTCCTGCATGTTGGTGATGATCGCCGTCAGGTCGCCTTTGATCTGCATTAACGGCGCGGCGGTTGGCTGAAAGTGCACGCCGAGTTCGTTGGCGATGATGTTGGCGAGCGTGGTCTTGCCTAGCCCCGGAGGCCCATAGAGCAGAACATGGTCCATGGCTTCGCCGCGCGAGCGCGCCGCTTCAATCGCCACCGCCAGATTTTCCTTAACCTTCTTTTGGCCAATGAATTCGTTCAGCCGCTGCGGCCGCAGCTTCAGCTCAAACGAAGAATCGTCCTCTACCGCGGCCGCCGACACGAGGCGGTCGGGGCTGTAATTCAAGTCGGGATTGTTCTTCGCCGCCATGGCTCTCCGGATATTACCACGCAGCCGCCGAGCCTCACGGGCTGAAAACCGCTACCGCCCCGCATCGTCGAAGCAGTCGGCAATTCATCGAATCTTAACCGTCCTGTCACGGAAAATTAACCGGTCCAACCTAGGTTTACTGCTGGGGTCGATTCGACTGTCGCCCATGCAAAGAGGCGGCCGGTCGGCCTTTCAACTTTAAAGGAGATAGAAGTTCATGAAGATTAAAGCTTTGATAAGCACCTTGCTGTTCTCGTGCCTGGCGGCCGCGCAACAGGGCCCCGTGCCCAAAGACGTTCCGCCGCTCGACCATGTCTTCGTCATCATGATGGAAAACCATGGTTTCAGCGAGATCATGAATAACCCCAACGCCGCGTTCATTAACCGCTATGCCCGTCAGGCCAATCTGGCGACGAACTACTTTGCGGTTGCGCATCCCAGCTTGACCAATTATCTGGAAGTGGTTGGCGGATCGAACTTCGGCGTGCTCAGCGACAACTCGCCCGACTGGCATGATGCCTCCTGCACCACCAACCTCGCTTCGGGCACGGCAAACACCGACAACCCGCCGAGCCCCGCGATTTGTCCCATCGCAGGCAGCGGCACCGACGCAGCCACGCCGCTGCTCGATTGCACCAACGAGGTGACCGGACCGCCGTGCGAGATTGAGATCGACGACGTTCACTCCTATCCGGCCGCCCCGTCCACACTGGGCATTACCATTGCCGAACAACTGGTCGCTGCCGGAAAGACCTGGAAGGCTTACGAAGAAAATCTTCCCATGACCGGTCCCGATCTTGTCGACTACAGCGACGGCAACTTTACCAACAACACCAATTTCAGCTTGATCAATCCGCAGCTGACTCCGCCGCTGACCACCAGTGACATCGTTCAGCTCTACGCCTCGAAACACAATCCGTTCACCTACTTTCAGGACGTTCAGCAGGGAACCAATCCCCTGGTCAGTTACGCGAACATGTCGGGATTTGATGGCATGAACGGGCTGTGGAACGATCTGGGTTCGGGCAAGGTGCCGAATTTCTCTTACATCGTGCCCAGCCAGTGCAACGACCAGCACGGACGCAGCAACGGAACCGCCTTCTGCGGCTCCGATCCAAACGACAACGGAACCCAGGGCGGCCTGAACCCCGCGTTGATCATTCTTGGCGACCAGGCAGTGCAAAAGATTGTGACCGCCATCCACGGCTCCAGCGTGTGGAAGCAGGGTCACAGCGCCATCGTCGTAATCTGGGATGAAAACGACTACCCGGTACAGCCCATCATCAACCAGGTGGTTGCCATTGTGGACACCAACTACGGCTTCCGCGAGCTGAAGAGCGCAGAGTTCTACACCCACTTCTCGCTGCTGCGGACGATCGAGGGAGGATTCAAACTGCCCTGCCTCAATCACGCCTGCGACGCGAGCACCAAAACCATGTCTGATCTGTTCGGACAGTAGTAGGTTTTGATCTTAAGACGACTTGGGGGCCGGTTCTTACCGAACCGGCCCCACTTATTTTTTGGCAGCTCGTACTCCCGCTTCTGGCCAACGGCCCGAACTTTGCCCAAGACGGATGTTTTGATACACGCGTGAAGACGGCCTGATATTCGCATCAGTTTCTAGCAGAGGAAGGCCCGGGTGCTTCCTTGATCACGCGTGTTTTTCGCGAACTCACAATGACGAAGCATCCGAGCCACGCCTCGACATCTTCCGTACAAAAGGCTGCTATGATGCGGTCGCTCAGGGCTTGACGACTCGGGGAATGCAAGCCAACCAACAGAATTCCGTGATGTGTGCCAGGAGCGAAGGTACGTAGGTCTGAAAAATCCAGGTCTTGAGTGATTAGAAATCGCGCCTCGCGTTGCGCCGCCCGCCAAATGACCGAGTCCGGGCTGCCTTTGAGACCTTCATCGTCGACAGTCGAGACGTTATGACCGAGCTTCCTAAGTAGCGGAGATAATCTGGCAGGTAGATTCTCGTCCGGCTTGATTCTCATCGAATTTCAGGACTGGCGGGCACGGGCAAGTCTTCTTCCGCAGACGCGGCGGCAAACGAAATCGCCGCCCGAACATCCTCGGCTTTCAGGCTGGGAAAATCTGCCAAAATTTCCTCGACGCTATCCCCGTCGGCCAAGCTTGCGAGCACCGTGCGAAGCGTAACCCGCGTGCCCCGAAACACGGGTTCGCCGCCGCAGATTTGCGGGTCGCGGACTATGCGTTCGTGGAGGAAATCTGACATTCAATACGCCGATTATAGCGCTAATAGAGACCGAGGCCAGGCACGATTCGGTGCCTGGTGTCGGCGGCGAGCTGAAAAGTGCATGAGCGTCTTTCTCAATCTCTAAACTGGCGCGGATTCAGTCGTGCATTCCCAAACCCGCGCCCCCTCCGCGCGGACGGCAACGGCCAATTGACGATGCTGTTATCAGAATCAACTGGGACGGTCCAACCAGTATCTTAAACTCTTAAACTCCCCTTTCATTATCGTTATTATTTGAAAGCAATCGATGATATCGATCCTGTACTTCGCCACGAGACGTTCAGTCTCGGTAACGACAACTGGATCCAGAATGTTCACTTCATTCACCTTAAAGTGGTTCTCGGTTTCACGAATGAAATTCCTCACGTAGCCGATATATTGCTCCTGGGAATCTTCGACCGTAGGAGTTTCAGTTTGAATGCTCCGAAGGCCTCTGCGATGCAGAATGAGGGGTCGTGTATCCGGGGTGCGTATGATTCCGATAATACCTTCTCAATACGTCTCTACCTGGCATCTCGTCATCATCATCTGCCACCAGCTTTACTAGAGCCGAGGCCTCGAAATAATGTACCTTGACGGCGTAATAGTCCACGTCAGTTAGCCTCTATTCTTCCTCTTCCTTCACCTCGCCCCGCGCCGCCTTCGCCTTCTCCACAATTTTTTCCTGGAGCGCTGCTGGCACCGCATCGTAGTGGTGCATTTCCATATTGAACGAGCCGCGGCCTTGCGTCATCGACGTCAAATCCACGCCGTAGGTCAGCATTTCCGCCATGGGCACTTCGGCTTTCACCACGGTGTTGCCGCCTTTGTTGTCCATGCCCTGAATGCGGCCGCGGCGGCTGTTCAGGTCGCCCATGATCGAGCCGGCGAAGTCGTCGGGGATTGTGATCTCGACATGCATTACCGGCTCCAGAATCGTGGGCTTGGCCTGCTCCATCGCTTTTCTGAACGCGATACGGCCCGCCATCTGGAACGACATGTCGTTGGAATCGACGTCGTGATACGAACCGTCATACAGAATCACGCGGAAATCCACCACCGGGAATCCCGCCAGGTATCCCCGCGACGCCGCATCCTTGATTCCCTTTTCAATGGCGGGAATATAGTTCTTCGGAATCGCGCCGCCGAAGATGTCGTTCACAAATTCGAACTGGCCGCCGCGCGGCATGGGTTCCATCTTGATTTTGCAATCGCCGTACTGCCCGTGTCCGCCGGTCTGCTTCTTGTGCCGTCCCTGCACGTCGGCCTTGGCGCGAATGGTCTCGCGGTATGGCACCTTCGGAGCCTTCAACACAACTTCCGTGTGATAGCGCTTCTTCAGCTTCGAAACCGTCACTTCAATATGTTGCTGCCCGGTGCCTGCAATCAGAAACTCTTTCGTCTGCTGATCGCGAAAGAATCGCAGCATCGCATCTTCTTCCATCAGCTTGTGGATGCCCGGCCCCAGCTTATCTTCATCGGCGCGGCTCTTGGGCTCAATGGCAAACGTTATCGCCGGCTCCGGCAGCTTCACCCGCGGATACTGAATCGGCGCCGACTTATCTCCCAGCGTGTCGCCGGTGAGCGTGTCTTTTAACTTGGCCACCGCGCCAATATCTCCCGCATGCAACTCGTTCACCGGAACCGCGGTCTTGCCCTGCATGATCGAAATATGCGACAACTTCTCTACCGACCCGCGCGAGAAATTCTGCACCGTCGCTTCGTTCTTCAGCACGCCGGAGAAAACTTTGAAGTACGAAATTCGCCCGGCAAATGCGTCGGACACCGTTTTGAACACATAGAGAGAAACCGGCTCTGCATCCGTCTCATGCCGCTTGGGCGCGTCTCCGTTACCGGACGTGGCCGGCTCACCTTGGATCCATTCATGCTCAGAGGGCGCGGGAGTGTAATCGACAATAAAGTCCATCACCCGGTCCGCGCCAATATTTCCCAGCCCGGAAGAAAAGACAACCGGGAACAACTTGTCTTCGCGGATCGCGTTATGCAGTGCCGGAATAAGATCTTCTTCTCCCAGCGTCCCGGCCTCAAAAAACTTCTCCATCAAGTGGTCGTCGCCCTCGGCCACGAGTTCGACCAGCTGTTCATGCGATTCCTGCACCTGCGCCCGCATGTTCGCCGGGATCTCGGTTTCTTTGCCTTTGCCATTCCCTCCCAGTTCGTAGGTGTAGGCCTTCATGCGAACCAGGTCGACCACGCCAGTCAGGTTCTTCTCGCTGCCAATCGGCAATTCGATGGGAATCACGTCCCGCCCGAAGGCGCTCCTCAGCGACTCGAGGACGCGTTCTGCATTGGCGCGGTCGCGGTCCATGCGGTTCACCACAATCAGCCGCGGAGTTTTGTACTCCTCGCAGTCATTCCAAACTCGTTGCGTCACCACTTCCACTCCGGCGACGCCGTCGACCACCACGATGGCCGCATCCACCACCGGCAGCACCAGCTTCGCCTCGTGGACAAACATATTGAAACCGGGCGTGTCGATCACATTGATCTTGGTTTTGCCCCACTCCATGTATGCACCGGAGGCCGCGATCGACATCTTGCGTGCAATTTCTTCGTCGTCGTAATCGGTGGGCGATGAGCCGTCATCCACGCGTCCCAGCCGCGGCGTTGCCCCGGCCGTATAAAGCATGGCAGAGACCAGCGTAGTCTTGCCGGCGTGCCCATGCCCCACAATCGCTACATTACGAATATTTTCTCCGGAATAAACTTTCACGAGTAGGCTCCTTCGCAGGCGTGAAGGCAGAAAAGGCCCAGAAGAGGATCAGTGCAGTAGACAGGCCAGCCCCGCATCACCCGCCAAAAGCTTGGATGCTACCACGCGGGCAGCGGAAGCCTCAACTGGCGATATACCCGATCCGTGGTCATCCGCGCAGATCCGTGGCTAAGAGTTCCCGGCAGGTGTATCATCCTCGCCATGCTGGGCAACCGCACCAACGAGCAGTGGATCGCGCAATACGCCAGCAGCCATCAGAATCGCATCAACCGGGCCTGCCACACGCTGGGCATTCCGGTGATTCTGATCTCGGTGGGCGTCTTCGCAGCCAGCATTTTCCTTCATCGCCTTTGGCCTTATGCGCTGGCTCTGTTTCTGATGGGATGGATCTTTCAATTTATCGGCCACGCCTTCGAAGGTAAGCCGCCCGAGTTTTTCTCAGACTGGCGTTTTCTGTTTGTCGGAGTGCGCTGGTGGTGGGCCAAGATGAACGGCAAAGCTTAGCCCCTCCCGCGATCTCTCGACCATGCCACACCCAATCCAATCTCCTCCGAGCCGCGTACTTTTTACAGGTTCGTGGTGATTCCCTCTTGGTTGCTCTCGCGTCTATAGCTTGGTAACCTCGAGTAAGGCCTCCGCATGCAGCGATCGATTGCCAGATTTTTATTGCTCATCGCACTTGTGGGATACCTCGCCCCGCTCACCTTCGCGGTCACGGCGAACCCGCACGCATGCTGCCTTCGCAAGAACGTTCACCACTGTCACGATTTCTCCGTTTTAGAAGAACAACAATTACTAGCGCGCGATGCCAGCTGCTGCGACCACAGTTGCGCGCGGGCTGTCGCCAGCACGCCGTGGGCTCATGCCGAGGTGCGCGAATTCACCTCTTTCGCGCCCAAGATTGACCGTTATCCATTCTCCTCCCGTCCTATCGTCGTGACGAGCGCAGCGTTGTGCTATCGACCCTCTCGAGGCCCTCCACAGTTCTCCGTCGCTTGAGCGAAACCAAGCAAGCCCAGATCGCGTTGGATAACCGTATATCGGGTTCCTGCGCGTGCTCAACGCTTGCATTCAACGCAACAGAGAATCCAGCGCAATCGCTCGGAGAACCAATGCGCCTTAGTCGCATCTTGCTCGCATTATCGGTACCGTTGATGGCTGCCGCGGCATTCGCCTCGGACGTTGGGGCGGTGCGTGGCGTCGTCCACGACCCGCAGCATCGCCCTGTGCAAAATGCCATGGTGATGTTGCACTCCAAGGCATCGGACTGGGCTGCCAGCACGACCACCGATGCCGCCGGAGAGTTTACGTTTAGCGCCGTCGCCCTCGGCGACTATACGGTTACCGTGGCCGCGCCGTCGTTCGTGCAAGCCACGCAAACCGTACGAGTGAACTCAGGCTCGCAACCGGTTCTGCATTTCGCATTAAGCGTGAGCACAAACAAAGAGACCGTGAACGTTTCCGGCGCGCCTGAAGTTGCTCCCACCGATTCTGCTACTCCCACCACACTGGTGAGCCGTCTTGATATCGAGCAGACGCCCGGCGCCGACCGCACCAACAGCCTGGCAATGATCACCGACTACGTTCCGGGCGCATATTTCACCCACGATCAGCTGCATATTCGCGGCGGCCACCAGACCAGTTGGCTTATCGACGGCGTGCCCGTGCCCAACACCAACATCGCCTCCAACCTCGGGCCGCAGTTCGATCCTAAAGACATCGACTATCTTGAAGTCGATCGCGGAAGCTACGGCGCAGAATTCGGCGACCGCACTTACGGCGTGTTCAACGTTGTGCCGCGCACCGGCTTCGAGCGCAACCGCCAGGCTGAACTCGTTCTTAGCGCGGGAAATTTCTACCAGACCAACGACGGACTTAGCTTCGGCAGCCACACCGAGCGCTTCGCCTACTACGCCAGCGTCAACGCCAACCGCAGCAATCTCGGCATCCAGACGCCGGTTCCGCAGGTCGTACACGACGCGGAGAACGGTGTCGGCGGCTTTGGCTCGCTCATCTTCAATGTAGACCCCTCGAATCAGTTGCGCCTGGTTACTTCGGTGCGCAAGGATTACTACCAAATCCCCTACGATCCATTCCCGTACGACATCGAAAACAGTCTGGTGAACGGGCAGTTGACGGGGCAGTACCCCAGCCTTGATCTGCGTGACGGCGACCATGAATCCGACGCCATCGTGAATTTTTCGTGGGTGCATACCTTCAACGCAAAATTATTGCTGACGGTTTCGCCGTTCTTCCACAGGAATTCCGCCGATTACGCCGGCTCGCCCAACGACTTCCCGATTGCTACAACGCAGGATCGCAGCTCAACCTATGCTGGGGGCCAAGTAAGTTTCGCGGCGAACCTGGCGAAGAATAATCTGCAAGCTGGGGTGTACAGTTTTTACCAGCAAGACAACGAAGTCTTCGGAGCGTTATTCAACAACGGCGGCGGCTCTCCATTCACCGATGCGGAGCACCCAACCGGCAGCCTGCAGGCGCTCTTCGTCGACGACAAATTCAAGCCGCTTCCCTGGCTGACCTTGAGCGCGGGAATGCGGCCTACTTACTTTTCCGGAGGCGTTTCCGAGAACGCGATCAGCCCGCGCTTCGGCATCGCGGTCAATGTTCCGCGGCTCAACTGGACCTTCCGCGCGTTCTACGGCCAGTATTACCAGGCGCCGCCGCTCGTCACGGCTTCCGGCCCGCTGCTGGCTTTTGCGCAAGCCAACACTCTTGGATTTATTCCGCTCCACGGTGAGCGCGATGAGGAACATCAGTTCGGAGTCAGCATTCCCTACCGCGGATGGGTGCTCGACGCCGACAACTTCCGCACCAATGTCGTGAATTTTTTCGATCACAACAATATCGGCGAATCCAACTTGTTCTTTCCCATCACCATCGCCCAGGCTGTAATCCGCGGATGGGAGCTTACTTTGCGCTCGCCGCGCATCGCCCACCGCGGGCAGATTCACCTCGCCTACTCAAATCAGATTGCGGAAGGCGGCGGCGCGATCACCGGAGGCCTCACGAATTTTGCTTTGCCTGCAGGCCTGTCGCCGCTCGATCACGACCAGCGCAACACTCTGAACGTCGGTGGCGACATCCGGCTGCCTTGGCGGGCCTACGCTTCCACCAACGTCTATTATGGCTCGGGTTTCAGTAACGCTTTTCCTGGCCAACCGTACCCTGGCGCTTACCTGCCGCAACATACCACTTTCGATCTTTCACTCGGAAAGGACTTCGGCGAGCGCATCACCGCTTCGCTAAACGCGCTGAACGTCGCTAACCGCCGCGTGGAACTCGACAACAGCGTGACCTTCGGCGGATTCCATTGGAATAATCCACGCGAGATTTTCGTCGAGTTTCGCTATCGCTTCCACTACTGAGCGGGCATGGCAGGAGATAATAAGAAGAGAAATGGAAACACTTCGGTCGTGTTCAGAGTTCGTATCGGGGTATGCCTTCAGGCATCCCGTAGCATGAAGCTTTTAGATTGCGCCTTCAGGCGCTGCGACGTGAGAACGAATTATGCCTAATGATTTCGATCGATCTTTATCGCGCTCTTTGCTCTTCTCCCTTTTTGCCCTGCTCGCATTTGCCGCAGCCTGCACCTCCAAACCCTCGCAGCCAGCCACCGCCTCATCCTCTGCCAATCGCTACGCCCTCAAAGGCAAAGTCGTCTCCGTCGACAAGAACGCGGGTACGGCCAATATCGACAACGAACCGATTCCTGGCTTCATGGACGCGATGATCATGGCTTATCCCTTCAAGCCTGCAACTGCGCTCGATCAATTGCAGCCCGGCGATTCCATCACCGCCGATGTCGTTCTCAAAGGACCGGGAAAATACTGGCTGGAGAACGTCAAAGTCATTGGACACTCAGCTCCCCCCGAACCCGCTGGCAAGCCCACGGCAAGCCTGCACATTCCTTCCCCCGGCGACGACGTCCCCGATTTCAAACTCGTCAACCAGAATGGCAAATCTATCTCGGTGCATCAGTATCGCGGCCAAACCTTGCTGGTGACACTCATTTATACGCGATGCCCCTTCCCCGATTTCTGCCCGCGAGTGAGCCACGAGTTCGCCGCGATCGACCGCGCAATTCGCGCCGATCCCGCCCACTACGGTAAGGCTCACCTGCTCAGCATCAGCTTTGATCCCGCGAACGATACGCCTAAAGTTCTGCGCGCCTATGGCTTCTCCTGCGTCGGAAGTAAAGATCCCGCACTCTTCGCGCACTGGGAGTTCGCCGCCATCCCGCAAGCTGAACTCCAGCAGTTCGCCGATTATTTTGCTCTGACTTACAAAGAAGATGGTGGACTGCTAACACATTCGCTGAGCACCGCGGTGATCTCCGCCGACGGGAAAATTTTTAAGTGGTATCACGGCGCCGACTGGCAAGCCGCAGATCTGTTGCAGGACATCGCGGCGGCACATTTGGCCAAAGGATAGAAATGGGGAACGTATGAAGCATCTGTTAGTCCTGCTGGCCATCCTTGGCATCGTGGTCTCCTCTCTCGCCCTGCGCGAGCACTACCGCACCGAGGGAGACTCCCCGTGCAGCATCAACGAGCGCTGGGATTGCGGCATCGTCAACCACAGCCCCTACGCCATGCTCGCCGGCATTCCCGTCGCCGCGCTCGGCATCGCCGGATACCTGCTCATGGCCGGCCTCGCCTGGCGCCGCGCCTATCGTTTGCTGCTGGCCTTCGCGCTCGTGGGATTATGTTTCTCTCTCTACCTGGCGCACGTTGAGAAAGATATTCTTGGGGTATGGTGCATCTACTGCGTTATCTCGCTTGGGACAATCTCGGTGATCACGTTGCTGGCGGTCGTCGCAACACTGGTCTCATCACGGCAAGCACCAATAAAAAAAGCGGCCTGAGTGGCCGCTTATGTTTTGGTTCTATCCGTGGGAATCCGTGAAAATCCGTGGCAAAAAGTTTTTTGCTAAATATCCAGATTCTTCACATCCAGCGCATTCTCTTCAATAAACTTGCGCCGCGCTTCCACGTCTTCGCCCATGAGCGTCGTAAAGATCGTCTCGCACTCGGCGATGTCTTCCAGCTTCACCGAAAGCAGCGTACGCCGCTCCGGATCCATGGTCGTCTCCCACAACTGCGGAGCCGTCATCTCACCCAGGCCTTTGTAGCGCTGCACGTCGTAGCCGCGACTGCCTTCTTTCTTCACGTAGTCGAAGAGTTCGCGCGCCGTCGCCTTCTCCACCGGCTCGGCTAAGGCACGAGCCTTGGGGGGACGGTCTAGTTTCCTCTCAACTTCAGCAATCCTCTTTAGTTCTTCTTTCGTGAATTTGGCTTCTTTCCTGTCCGCCGCTTCGCTCTCGGCGGTTTCGTCAGCCACTTCGTCGCCATTGCTGCTCGCCGCGCCTGCTTTGGCCACAGCTTCGACTACGAAGGGCGGTTCAAGATACGGCTCAATCTGCTTGAACTTCGACATCAACTGCCGGAACTCCGCGCTGGATACCAGCTCCCAGTTGATTACGTGTTCTGACCCCTGCGAGTTGACGACTTTCACTTCCCACAGGTTGTGCTCTTCGTCGAAGACAGGCTCTACGCTCTTGAACCTGCGCTCTTTCTGCATCCGCTTCAACTCTTTTTCCAGCTTCTCGATCTTCTTCGGCGGAGTCTTCTTGTCGCCCTCGAAATCCGCGTGCTTCGACAGATCCAGCTTCGGCAAGAGTTCGGTCACGGCTTCGTCGCGGACGCGCTTGTTCACTTTGTCGAAGAAGTTCAAATATTCCTTCAGCACAGTCATGAACTTGGTCAGGTTCGTGCCTTCCAGCTTGGCCGCCCCCTCGCCGTAACGAACAATCAGCCCGTCGGCCGCGCGCTTCAGCATGACTTTATCGAAGGCATCGTCGTCTTTGATGTACTGCATCGACTTGCCTTTCTTGATCGAATACAGCGGCGGCTGCGCAATAAACACATTGCCACGCTTGATCAGCTCCTGCATGTGCCGGAAGAAAAACGTCAGCAGCAGGGTGCGGATGTGCGATCCGTCCACGTCAGCGTCAGTCATCAGAATGATTTTTGCATAGCGCACTTTCGTTGGATCGAAATCATCTTTCGCGATGCCCGTGCCCAGCGCGGTGATCATGGCGCGAATTTCCTCGTGCGCCAGCATCTTGTCGTAGCGGGCTTTTTCCACGTTGAGAATTTTGCCCTTGAGCGGCAGAATTGCCTGGAAGCGCCGGTCGCGCCCTTGCTTCGCCGTCCCGCCTGCGGACTCGCCCTCTACCAAAAACAACTCGCAACGATTCGGATCGCGCTCCGAGCAGTCCGCCAGCTTGCCCGGCAGGCCGCCAGAATCGAGCGCGCCTTTGCGCCGCGTCAGATCCCGCGCCTTACGCGCCGCTTCGCGTGCTCGCGCCGCGTCCACAGCTTTGTTGATAATTTTCTTAGCGACCGTTGAGTTCTGTTCAAAGAACGCTCCCAGCCGCTCGTTGATGAACGCCTGCACCACGCCCGCGATGTCGGAATTGAGCTTGCCCTTGGTCTGCCCTTCGAACTGCGGCTGCGACAGCTTTACGCTGATCACCGCCACCAGGCCTTCGCGCACATCGTCGCCGGTAAGATTTTCTTTTACATCCTTGAACAAGCCCATCTGCTGCCCGGCATAATTAATCGTGCGGGTCAGCGCCATGCGGAAACCGGAAAGATGCGTTCCGCCATCGACGGTGTTGATGTTGTTGGCGAAGCTGAACACCGACTCCGAATATCCGTCGTTGTATTGCAGCCCAATCTCCATGGCCACGCCGTTGCGCTCGGCTTCCATGTAGATCGGTTTATCGTGCAGTGTCTGCTTTCCGCGATTCAGATGCTTGATGAACTCGGCGATGCCGCCGTTGTATTTGAACTCCGAGTGCTTGGCTTCCCCGGTCTTAGCGTCGGTCGAGCGCTCATCGGTCAAAGTAATCTGCAATCCCTTGTTCAGGAACGCGAGTTCGCGCAGCCGCTGGGCCAGCGTGTCGTAGTTATATTCGGTCGCGGTGAAGATGCTGCGATCCGGCAGGAAGTGGACCTTGGTGCCGCGCTTCTTGGCCGCGCCCACTTTCTTCATCTTGCTGGTAGGGTCGCCCTTGGAGTAGGTCTGCTCCCAGGTCGAGCCGTCGCGCCAGATTTCGAGATCGAGCTCCTCGCTCAACGCGTTCACGCACGAAACGCCAACGCCGTGCAATCCGCCAGAAACTTTGTAAGTGGACGAATCAAATTTTCCGCCCGCGTGCAAGGTCGTCATCACGACCTGCGCGGCGGAAATCTTTTCACCGTCAATCACCATGTCATCGACAGGAATGCCCCGGCCATCATCGACCACCGTTACCGAGTTGTCGATGTGGACGGTGACTTCAATCTTCGTCGCAAAACCCGCGAGTGCCTCGTCGACCGAGTTGTCGACAACTTCGTAAACCAGGTGGTGCAGGCCGAGTTCGCCGGTCGAGCCGATGTACATGGCGGGGCGCTTGCGCACCGCCTCCATGCCGCCGAGCACTTTGATCGAGTCGGCGTTGTAGTCGCTCTTGCCGCCGCCGTTGTCTCCGGTGATCGGCGTTACCACTCCGTTTTTTGTTTTGGTTTCTGCGATGGGAGTATTAATCTCTTTTGTGGCCATTCCGCTCCGCGGGAGAAAGCCCGAATCTTGTCAAAACTTCCGTCCGGCTCAACCCGAAAACTGAGACCGCTCATGCGCCGCACACGGGTTCAGACCTCAGCCCGTGAAACTGACCTCAAGTGATTGAAATTTCTTATACTTAGGTTCGTTTGGCGACTATCAAATTATAGCACGAAACGCTCCCCTTTTCGAGCCTCAGAAAGCATCGATCGACCCCGTAAACGGAACGCCCATTGCAGGCGTGTAGTTTGCCTGAAATATCTCGTTGTGGAGTATACTGTGGAAAGGATTCCACATATGCAAGTCGTTCAAATTGTGCTGGATAAAAGGCTGCTACAAGCCGCCGACCAAGCCGCGAAGCGCACCCGGAGGAACCGGTCCGCTCTGGTGCGCGACGCCCTGCGCGAACATCTCCGCCGACTGGAACTGCGAGCCAGTGAAGAGCGCGACCGCCAGGGCTACTCGAAACTTTCGCAAGGCGACGCGGAAGCGCGGGGCTGGGAGTCGGAGGCTGCGTGGCCGCCGGAATAACTGGAGGAAAAATAGCGCGAAGCCGGATACTTCGAGGCGACATTCGGCTCTACGAGTTTGCCGCGCCCGATAAGAAACGGCCTGCCCTCGTGCTGACCCGCAACAGCGCCATTGCCTATTTGTCCACGGTCACGGTTGCGCCCGTCACTTCCACCATTCGCGGCGTGCCATCGGAAGTGGTTCTGAGCGAAGAGGACGGGATGAAAGCCCCGTGCGCTGTGAACCTGCACAATGCCGTCACGGTGTCGCAACAGCGCCTGGGGAAACGTGTGGCCCAGCTTAGCTCAGCGCGGATGAATGAAGTGTGTGCCGCGCTGCGGTTTTCTTTGGGGTGTGATGCGGGCTAGTTGTTGGGAACGTTCGCCCTGGGCCCCATCTCCGCGGCGGACGAATGACTTCGGCCCTACCCCGTCACCCGCGAGGTTTGATTTTCCAGCACCTCGTGCGGGTTTGCCGCCATCTAACCACCCGACCCTGATAAGATATCAGTACAGGAGTTCCGATCGAGAATGCCAGTTCCCGTTTCACAGATGTGGACGGTTACGTCCTACGTCCTGCGGCAGAAGCTTGCCGGGCGCAAGCAGTATCCGCTCGTGCTCATGCTTGAGCCTCTGTTCCGCTGCAACCTGGCCTGCGCCGGATGCGGCAAGATTCAATATCCTGCACACATCCTGAAGAAGGACCTGAGTCCGGAAGAATGTTTCCGCGCGGTTGACGAATGCGGAGCGCCCATGGTGTCGATCCCCGGCGGTGAGCCGCTGATGCATCCGCAGATCGGCGAGATCATCGAAGGACTGGTCGCGCGCAAAAAATATATCTATCTGTGCACCAACGCCTTGCTGCTGAAAGAGAAAATCCATCTCTTCAAGCCCAGCAAATACCTGACTTTCAGCGTCCACCTCGATGGCCAGCGCGAAGAGCATGACCTCGCCGTCTGCCGCGAAGGCGGATACGACATCGCCCTCGACGCCATCAAAGAAGCCCTGAGCCGCGGCTTCCGCGTCACCACCAATACCACGCTCTTCGATGGCGCCGATCCCAAATCCGTTCGCGCCTTCTTCGACGACATGATGGAGATTGGCCTTGAGGGCATGATGCTCTCGCCCGGCTACTCGTACGACAAGGCGCCCGATCAGAAACACTTCCTGGGCCGCGCCCGCACCCGGCGCATGTTTCGCGCCATCCTCTCGAACCGCAAGAAAAACTGGCGCTTCAATCTCTCGCCGCTCTTCTTGGAATTCCTGATGGGCAAGCGCACCTACCCCTGCACTCCCTGGGGCATGCCCACCTACAACATTTTTGGATGGCAGAAACCCTGCTACCTGCTGCAGGATGGCTACGCGGAAACTTTCAACGAGCTGCTCTCGACTACGAACTGGAGCAACTACGGCACCGAGTCGGGCAATCCGGCGTGCGCGAATTGCATGGTGCACAGCGGATACGAGGCCTCTGCGGTGAACGCCACGTTCAGTTCGCTGGGCGGATTCCTCGCAACGGTTAAAGCGACTCTGTTTTCCAGTTACCGCGATGAAGAAGCGCTTCGGCTGCTGGAAGAACATCAAGACCCGGTTCATCCGCTGGTGCAGATCGCGTCGACAGCAGATCAATTACACGAAACCCGGGCGTGATCCTGCTGTACCCCGTGAGCCTCTGTGTCCCGTGTGGTTGAAGATTTTGACTTTCGATTGAGTCTACTGACACCATGACAGGCAAAGAATCCGGCCACATCGACCACTCCGCCGCACAAGCCGTGCCTCACGCTAATCCAGACGCGCTTGAAGTCGCTCCCGGCACCGCGCATGAACAACTCGAAGGTTGGATTCCTCAGTTCGCCGGTGAAGAAGAAATCCGCGTGGCCCTCGAAAAAGCCTTCGACTACCGCGGCGACGTTACCATCACTCGCAAAGACGGATCGAAGATCGAGGGCTATTTGTTCGATCGCCGCAGCGCAGCCACGCTAAAAGATTCTCTCGTTCGCCTCTATCCCAAGAGTTCGAACGAAAAAGTTTCCATCTCCTACGCCGACATCGCCGCCCTGGCCTTCAGCGGACGCGACACAGCCGCCGGCAAAAGCTGGGAGGCCTGGATGAAAAAATACGCGCAGAAAAAAGCCGCCGGCGAAACCAACATCGCCCTCGAACCCGAACCGCTGGATTGAGTTCGATTGCGCTGCCGGGTAAAGCAGGTTCCTCGACTTGCCGTCGCTTCGCTCCGGGCGGCGCTCGGAATGACAATCCTTTGGTTGGGCACTACTCAATTGTGTGACTTTATTTCACCGACTTCCCATCCGCTCCAAAACTCAACCCCTCCATCAACTCATCCACCTCATCCTCAGTCCCGCCAATAAACGTAAATGAAATCGCGTACCCCCGAGCCAGCATTACCAGCGTTGACTGCCGCATCACTCGCGATCCCACATCTTTCTGAAAATCTCCGCGCACCAACTTCTTCGTTCCCACCAAAAATTCGTAAGGCTCGTCGTCCATTGCAAGCCCCTGCGCTTTTGCGATCTCCATCACCGGACCAAAGTACTGTGCCGCATCGGTCAGCCCGGGATAGGTCGACACGCTTTCCGCCGCAATTAGAATCGAGCCGTTCACTTCCTCAGCTCGCGCCTCCGGCGGACGCGAAAAGGCCGCCAGGAGCACGCGGCCAGACTCGGCAGCGGTCGATGATTTGCCCGGCTGTCGCGTTTCCTGGGAATCCGTGGCATTCATCTCTTCGGTCCGCAACACCCAGCCTGCCGGAATTTTGCAGGAGAAGCCGAAACCAGAGTTGCGGTATACGCCGGCGCTTACCGAACCCGCATCTAGCGCGGACTTCGGGGTTTTTGCCTGCGGGGACGAGTGCGATTTTGAGCTGCTGGACGATGAGGACGAATTTTGCGCTGAGGCGACGCTGGAAGATGAAACCGCGAGTACAAGCACGGCGACGCTAAAACACGCGGGAAAAATTGCTGGGTGGCAGAACTTCATGCTCCCATGTTACCGGAGTTGCTGCTCCTTTCTGTCGCTGGTCGCAGAGTTTACGCCGCCCGCACCCCCACCGGCTGCGTGCAGTGCGAACATCTTCGCGCTGCAATCGGAATATCGCTGAGGCACTCCGGACACTGCTTCGTCGTCGGATCAGGCGGCTTCTCGCCCCGGTGCATGCGAGCAACCAGCAGATTCACCGGCACCACCACAAAGAAATAAACGGCCGCTGCGATAAGCACGAACGAAATCACTGCGTTGATCAGGTCGCCGATGGGAAAGACGGTTCCACGAACCGCGAACTTAATGCTGGAATAATCAGGCTTGCCAACGATCAAGGCAATCAGCGGAGTCAGAAAGGCTTTAGTCATCTCGGTGACCACGCCTCCAAAAGCTGCGCCGATTACCACGCCGACCGCCATATCCACAACATTGCCGCGCAGGATGAACTTTTTGAATCCGTCGAGCATGAACGCCTCCAAAGGATTGGGCAAATGTATGGCAGGAAGGGAGGAAGGTCAAGTAAATCAAAACCTTCACCACAGGGGACACAGAGGAAATCCTTATCGACGCTGACCCATGGAACTAGGCAACCGCCACTCGGGTTCCTCTCAGATCCGCATCGGCATGACGATATAGCGGTACTTGTAATCGTCGCCTTCGGCCGGCCGCAACTGACCCGCAGATTGCGAATCTTTCAGCTCCAACCGTACTTCGTCGGTGCCGGCGGCTTTCAGGAACTCTACCAGGTAGGCGGCGTTGAAGCCGATGGTGAGTACCTCGCCGTCGTAAGGCGCTTCAATCGAATCTTCGGATTCGCCAGCTTCGGTAGACGACGCTGAAAGTTTTACTTCGCCTTTTTCCAGCTTCAGGCGCACGGCGCGCGAGCGTTCGTCGGCAAACTGCGCCACGCGCAGGATCGCCGAGTTTAGGTCGTCGCTGTTCAGCGTGATGCTCTTGCTGTTGTCTTTGGGAAGAACCGCTTCAAAATTGGGGAATTGCCCGGTAAGCTGCCGCGAAGTGAGCAGCCGCGATCCAATGCGGAAAAATAATGTCGACTCGTCCTTGGCGAATTCCACCGTCTCAGCATCGGTAGAATCGAGCAGCGACTTCAGCTCATCCATCGCCTTCTTCGGCACCAGCGTCTTCATTTCGCCGGAGACGCCTTCAAATTTTTCTCCCGCTCGTTCGCAGTGAGCCAGGCGATGGCCGTCTGTAGCCACCATAGTGATCGATTCCGGCTTCAGCAGCATCAGCGCGCCGTTCAGGGTATACCGAGACTCTTCGCTCGAAATCGCAAATCCCGTGCGTGCAATCAATCCTCGTAAAACCTGTCCCGGAATTTTTACCACACCCGCGGTGGGGAACACAGGCAGGCTGGGAAAATTCGACTTCGCCATGCCAACCATCTTCGTGTTGGAACGCCCACAGCGAATGCTGACCCAGTGATTTTCCAGCAGTTTGATGGTGATGTCGGCGTCGGGCAGCAGTTTTACATAGTCATGAAGTTTGCGCGCCGGGATCGTACAGGATCCATCCTTCTTCACCTTGGCGTTGCACGAGGTTCGCAGGCTCAGGTCGAGATCGGTAGCGGTGATCGACAGCTTCCCGTCCGCAGCTTCGAACAAATAGTTGGAAAGAATCGGAATGGTGGTCTTGCGCTCGACCACGCCCTGCGTGGCCGTCAACTCCCGCAGCAATTCGACTTTGCTGACCGTGATCTCCATGGTTCCCACTGCCGTTCCTGCTGAAACGACCGCTTCCACCGGCATAGACGTTATCTCCCCTGCCGCGCGCTACTTTTATTACTTCCCTTATATCAAATACAAAACCTATAAAACCAGCAGTAACAGTAGGCGCTTCGCAGAAGTGGAAAACTTTGCCAAACCGCCTGTCCTCACCAGCTTGCCCCGACACCTTCGTGTGAGAAATCGGTCTCTATTATCGCGGTGTCAGCGGGAGAAGATTTCCAACTCTGCCAATTCTCCCCGGCCTTTCACAGTTTCCACATTCGCTTCACAGCCTGGTGAAAGGAAACCTGCGCCGTTCAGTGCAAAACGCCAATTTAACTTCTTTTATCCGCCTAATTGTTCGGTCAGCTTGTTGAGCATCCTGTTCAAATCTTTGTCGTTCTTGCGGACCTCTTCAATCTTCTCGACCGAGTGAAGAACCGTGGTGTGATGCTTTCCGCCAAACTGGCGGCCGATTTCCGGCAGAGACGCTTCGGTCATGTGCTTGGCCAGATACATGGCAATCTGCCGCGGATAAACGATGGCGCGAGAATTGTCTTTCGCTTTGATCTCTACCAGACGCAGACCAAATTGCTCCGCCACCATTTTCTGAATGGATTCGATTGTGACCTTGCGCGCCTGCGAGTCGATAAAATTCTTCAGCACCTGCTGCGCGTACGGCAAAGTAATTTCGGCGCCAATGAGCGAGGAGTGAGCCACCAGGCGGATCAGCGCGCCCTCGAGCTCGCGCACGTTCGAGCGAATATTCTGCGCCACGTAGAGCGCCACATCCGTAGGCAGCGTAACTTTTTCCTGTTCCGCTTTTTTCTGCAGGATCGCCACTTTGGTTTCGAGGTCGGGCGGCTGAATGTCGGCAATCAATCCCCACTCAAAGCGGCTGCGCAAGCGGTCTTCAATCTCCGCCAACTCTTTCGGCGGACGATCGCTCGCGATCACAATCTGCTTCATGGTGTCGTGCAGCGCGTTAAAGGTGTGAAAGAACTCTTCCTGCGTGCGCTCCTTGCCGGCGAGAAACTGAATATCGTCGATGAGCAGAACGTCCACGCCGCGGAACTTGTCGCGGAAGGTGGTCATCTTGTCGTAGCGCAGCGAGTTGATCATGTCGTTGGTGAACTTCTCGCTCGATACGTAGCAGATGGCCGCTTGCGGCTGCCTGCGCTTCACCTCGTGGCCGATCGCCTGCATCAGGTGGGTCTTGCCCATCCCCACGCCGCCGTACAGGAAGAGCGGGTTATAGGCCTTGGATGGACGTTCCGCAACGGCCTGGCACGCCGCGTGTGCGAACTGGTTGCCGGAGCCGATGACAAACGCGTCGAAGGTGTAGCGCGGATTCAGTTGTGCAGCGCCATCCCAGTCGAAGCGTGCTTGTGAGGGACCAGTTGTGGTGACCGCTGGGGCGGAGAGGCCTCCATTGTGCCGCACGGCCGTAGCCGCTGGATCGTCCTCAGGCGTTACGAACTTTACGTCGTTGAAATCGAGCCCGAGATTGTCGATCGCTTCCTGAATTAAATCCGCGTATTTGTCACCGGCGTGGCGGAACTCCGCGGTCGGAACTCTTACGAAGAGAATTCCCCCGCTGGAGTGGCTGTAACGCGTGGGTTTTAACCAGGTGTCGTAGGAGTGCCGATTGATCTTTTTTTCCAGGGCGTCCAGAATGCGCGTCCACGGATTGGGGGAAAGCGTTGTGCCTTGAGCTGACATAATTTATGAAGTACCCGCCGTGGCGTCCGGCTGAGGGCGCCGGTTATCTGTTCAACTTCCCGCTGATGGAACTGCTAGTGTACTGCAGAATGCGCCGCTCGGCGCGGCACGGTTGCAATTTGTGATTGAGAATTTCAAAGCTGACAGTCCGGCATGGTAGCACAATTTTTTTTCGCCGCACGAAAATCTTCGCACGCAAAGTTTTTCCGGCCTCTTATACAAACGCGGACCCATCTTGCTGTCAAGTGGCGAGGATATAACTGCAACGCGAATGAGGCAGCGAAAAAAAATTTCATTGGCAGTTGTGATCGCGGCCTGCCGATAGTGCACTGTTTTGTCGCACCGAAACGGGATTCGCCTGAAATCTAAAATGCGACCCCCCTTTGCTCTCTCGCCGTCCCGTCATTTATACTCATCGTTTGCCCTAACACTGTCGACGGAATCAGGAGCAGCTATTTTTCATGCCCAAGCGTACATTCCAACCCAACCGGCGCAAGCGAGTTAAGAAGCATGGTTTTCGCACGCGCATGAAGACCCAGGGCGGCCAGAAGGTACTTTCCCGCCGCCGCGCTAAAGGACGGAAGCGGGTCTCCGTAAAGCCCGGCTTCCGCGAGTAGCTTTTTTGGCGGCGCCCATTTCCACAGTCGAGTCGCTCATCCCGCCCTTGCGTTACGAGGTCAGGACGCTGGGCAGCGCCCGCGAAATCCGGCTGGACTTTTCCATGACGCCCCAAAGAGCATCTCGATTTCCGCGAACTGCGCGCCTTCTGCGCCATGCGGATTTTGAACGGGTTTACAAACTGGGACGCCGGCACTTTTCGGCAACCATGACGGTTTTTTATTTGGCACGACCGGATGCGAGTGATCGAGCGCACGAGGATCGAACGCGCGCGGGTGCAGCTTCGACCGCAAGCGCGAGCGGTCCTGCGCCATCAGGCCTGCGCATTGGATTCACCGTGGGACGGGCCCTTGGCGGTGCCGTCCAGCGCAACCGCATGAAGCGCCGCTTGCGCGAGGCGGTTCGCATGGCGCTTCCATCGTCCAGCGTCGCAGCGGATGTCGTCATAAACCCGAAGAAGTCTCTGCTGTCGGTGGACTTCTCCGCGGTTCGGATTGAAGTGAGCCGGGCATTTGATGTCATCGAGCAGAAACTGGCGAGGAAGCCAGTCGAAAAATTGGCGTCGGGTTCAGCGGCAAACAAAGATGCCGGAAGCCGAGAGCCGGAGACCGAGCGTCGGAAACCGGAAGCCGGAAGCCGATCTTGAAGCAAAGCGCCAAATTCGTCACGCTGCAACTGCTGCGCGGGTACAAATGGGCAATCTCGCCCATGTTGCCCTCTGCATGCCGTTACGTGCCAACCTGCTCGGAATATGCCATGGAAGCCGTGGAGCGCTACGGAGCGGTGCGCGGCTTATGGATGGCTGGTGCAAGGATCCTCCGCTGTCATCCCTTCGCGGGCAGCGGTTACGATCCGGTGGAGAAGCACTCAGCCGCCTGCGAAAAATTGTGATTTGCAACTGGGCCCGCAAAAATTTCGTATCAAAACAAAATTCGCATCAACGTATGTCGACACAAGATTCGTATCAGGGTATGCCTTCAGGCATACCGCAAGAAGCGCATTACAAATGAAGCGGGCTTCAGCCCCAGAGGAACTTAGGTAGACTTTGCCCGACTTTCAAAATCCTCAACAAGAACCCGGCACTGAGCGGCGGCTTCTCCTCGTCTTCCTGCTGACGTTCATCGTCCTCATCTTTTCACAACCCCTGCTGAAGAAATATTTTCCGCAGCCCGCGGCTCCGCGGCAGCAAACGCAAAACCAGCCAGCTCCAACGCAAGCCGCTCCGGCTTCGATCGCTCCTGCGCCTCAGGCCGCTGCATCGGCTGCAAAACCTTCGTCTACGGTCTCCAAGCAGGCCTCCGCCGAAACCGAAACGGTGATCGAGAACGATCTATACCGCATCACCTTCACCAATCGCGGGGCGCAGGTTAAATCCTGGATCCTGAAAAAATTCGACAACGATACGCAGAACGGGCGCCTCGACCTGGTCGGCTCCGCTGCTGCCGAAAAATACGGCTACCCGCTCTCCCTCTGGACCTACGACGAGACCCTGCGCAATCGTCTCAATTCGGCGCTCTATGTCGCTTCTGGCGAAGGAAAGCTCACAGCCCCAGCGCAGATCACATTCGAATACGCGGACCAGGACCTCGTCGTCCGCAAGAGCTTTAGCTTCGATCACACTTATGTTCTAAACGTCGAGACCTCGGTTACCTACAAAGGCGCGCCGATTTTTGCCGCGCCCGCTTGGCCCGCCGGATTCGGCGACGAACTCACTCCCGCTTCCTACGCGGCCTCCCGCATCGACTATCACAATGATCTTTCAACCGACCGCACCGCGCTGGTTTTTCCCAACTACGTGACGCGCCTCGCTATCAAGAACATCAGCGGCGGCAGCACGATCAAGGGACCGTTTGAGTGGGCGGGCACTGGCGACCAGTACTTCACCGCGATTTTTATTCCCAGCAATCCGTCCAGTGCCGCAATGGTCGAGCTGCGGAATCCGATGCAGGTTCCATCCAAGCCGGGATCGAACGAATTGGCGAAGGTAGATGTACTCGGCGCCGCCGTTGGCGATCTGCGCGGCCCAAACAATCAGCGACTCTTCGTTGGCCCGAAAGAAATCGCAGTCCTCGATTCCGTGCCGGTTCCCACGATCAAGAATGAGAACGCAGATCTTCGCGGCATCGTTGATTTTGGCTGGTGGGGAATTCTGGCGCGCCCGCTCTTCCTTTGGCTGAAGTGGACTTACAACCACATCGTTCCCAACTGGGGATGGGCGATTGTGATCCAGACGCTGATCATCACCATCGCGCTGCTGCCTCTGCGCATCACGCAGATGAAGTCGATGCTGAAGATGCAGCGCGTCGCGCCGCAGATCAAGTCGATCCAGGAGAAATATAAGAAATACACGCTGCGCGATCCGCGCAAGGCAGCGATGAACGAGGAGATCGCTGCGCTCTATAAGAAAGAAGGCGTGAACCCAGCCGGCGGCTGCCTGCCCATGCTGATTCAGTTCCCCTTCCTCATCGCGTATTACCGCATGCTCGGGGTTGCGCTCGACCTTCGCCACGCGCACTGGCTCTGGATCAGCGACCTTTCCGCGCGCGATCCGTATTTCATTCTGCCTTTGCTAATGGTGCTCAGCATGTTTGTGATGCAGCGCATGACGCCGCAGGCCGGCATGGATCCCTCGCAGCAACGAATGATGAACTGGATGATGCCGATTATGATGGGCTTCCTGTTCTTTAACTTTGCATCCGGCCTGAGCCTTTATTACGCGGAAACGAATTTGATCGGCATCGCGCAGCAGGCGATCATGAACCGCACCCATCTGGGCCGTGAGATGCGCGAGATGATGGAGAAGCGGGCGAGGAAGAAAGAGAAGTGAGTTAGCTTCGTGACCCTTAGTGCCCTTCGTGGTCAAAAGATTTTGGTTTTAGCTGAGAGCTGAAATATGGATAAAGTCGCTGCCGCCAACAAGATCAACGAATTTCTGCAGGCCGTCGTCACTCATGGCGGTCTTCACCTGAAGTATCGCATCGTGGTCGATCCGCCTCCGCAAAGCGAATGGGAGAAGCCGGAAGTCTTTGTCGACCTCTCGGGGCCCGACTCCGCTCTGCTGCTCGATCGCGGCGGAGAACTCCTCCGCGCTCTGGAATTGATCGCGCTCGAAATTCTGCGCCTGCCCTCCGGCGAACACGAAAAGATTTCCTTCGACTGCAAGAACCAGCGCTCGATGCGCTTTCAGGAACTCCGCATGGCGGCTAGCGTAGCCGCCGACAAAGTTCGCCAGACGGGAACCCCGTTTCACTTTGCGCCCATGTCTTCCCGCGAACGCCGCGTGGTTCACCTGGCGTTGCGTGATCAGACCGATCTGCGCACCGAAAGCGACGGCGAAGGCTTTAACCGCTGCGTGGTGCTTTATCCCGCGGATTACAAGTCTCAGTCGACCAGGCCGGCGCGCCGCACCGTGCCGTAAGTTGTCATCCTGAGCGTAGAATGCGGTCCGCGCAGCGGAGCGCCTTCGGAGTCGAAGGATCCCTATCTACTCGAACCCGCATGCTGTACTTGTCGCCGCACTCTCTGCCAAAATAGATCGCGCCACCGATTTCCTAAGAGGCCTTTCCATGCATTTCATGCGCACCGTCATTTTTGTGTTTTCGCTCGCACTTCCCATATTGAGCATGTTCTCTGCCGGCCAAACATCGACGCTATCGTATCCCCAGGCCCGCCGTAGCGACCAGGTCGACGACTACCACGGCACCAAAGTCGCCGATCCTTACCGCTGGCTCGAAGACACGGACTCTGCTGAAACTCACGCGTGGGTAGAAGCAGAGAACAAACTCACTTTCGGCTATCTCGACCAAATTCCCTATCGTCAGGCCATTCGCGACCGCCTTACAAAATTGTGGAACTACGAGCGCTTCACGTCTCCTCATCAGGAAGGCGGCCGCTATTTCTTTGAGCACAACAATGGCCTCCAGAACCAGAACGTTCTTTTCGTCGCTGAATCGCTGAACGCCGCGCCCCGCACGCTGCTTGATCCCAACACGCTTTCAACGGATGGCACGGTCGCCTTATCCGGAACCGCAATCTCCGACGACGGCAAGCTTCTCGCCTATGGCCTCGCCACGTCTGGCTCAGATTGGAATGAGTGGCACGTCCGCGATGTTGATACCGGCAAAGATCTCGCCGACGACCTCAAGTGGGTGAAGTTCTCCGGCGCTTCGTGGTCGAAAGATGGCAAAGGTTTTTACTACAGCCGCTACGACGAGCCCAAAGGCGCGGCCATGCGCGACGCCAATTATTTTCAGAAGCTCTACTATCACCGCCTCGGCACCGCGCAATCGGAAGACAAGCTAATTTACGAGCGCCCCGATAATAAAGAGATGGGCTTCGCCGGCAACGTCACCGACGATGGCCATTACCTGATCATTCATGTCTGGCAGGGAACGTCGCCAAACAACCGGCTCTACTACAAAGACCTGACGCAGCCGGATTCGCCGGTCGTAAAGCTGCTCGACGATTTCGACGCGCAGTACAGCCTTATCGATAACGATGGCCCGGTCTTCTGGGTGCAGACCGATCTCGACGCTCCGCGCGGGCGCTTGCTCGCAATCGATACACGGCATCCCGAGCGCACCAATTGGAAGACTTTGGTCGCGCAAGGTGCTGACAAGCTGGAGTTCGCCAACGTGGTGAACAATTCATTTCTGCTCGGTTACTTGAAAGATGCGCGCACTGAAGTCCGCGTGCACGATTTGAGCGGCACATTCCTGCGCGATGTCGATTTACCCGGCATCGGCACCGCCGTTGGCTTCGGTGGCAAGCGCAAAGATAAAGAGACTTTCTACGCCTTCACCAGCTTCACCTCACCCGCCACGGTTTATCGCTACGATCCGGTTGCGGCCAGGAGCGCGGTTTTCCGCCAGCCCAAGGTCGACTTCGACGCCAGCCGCTATGAGACCAAACAGGTTTTCTACAAGAGCAAAGACGGCACTCGCGTCCCCATGTTCCTGACCTACAAAAAAGGCATAAAGCTTGACGGCCAAAATCCCGTCCTGCTCTATGCTTACGGCGGCTTCGATATTTCGCTGACGCCATTCTTTTCGGTTTCGAACGTCGTGTGGCTTGAGATGGGAGGCGTCTACGCCCAACCCAACCTGCGCGGCGGCGGCGAGTATGGCGAGGAGTGGCACCAGGCGGGCATGAAACTGAAAAAACAAAATGTCTTCGACGACTTCATCGCCGCCGCCGAATGGCTCATCGCCAACAAATACACTTCAACTCCCAAACTCGCGATTCGCGGAGGCAGCAACGGCGGCCTGCTGATCGGCGCATGCGTCACCCAGCGCCCCGACCTTTTCGGCGTAGCCTTGCCCGAAGTCGGCGTCATGGACATGCTGCGCTTCCACAAATTCACCATCGGCTGGGCCTGGACATCGGACTACGGCTCCTCTGACAATCCCGAAGAGTTCAAGGCGCTCTACGCTTATTCGCCGCTGCACAACCTGAAACCGGGAACGAAGTATCCGCCTACGTTGATTGCGACTTCCGATCATGATGACCGCGTCGTCCCCGGCCACAGCTTCAAATTCGCCGCCACCATGCAGGCCGATCAAGCCGGACCGGCGCCGATTCTGATCCGCATTGAAACCAAAGCCGGACACGGTGCAGGCAAGTCGGTTACGAAGTTAATCGACGAAACCGCCGACACCTGGGCCTTCGTCGCGCATAACATGGATATGAAGGTGGAGCTGCAGTAAAGGGCTGAGTGAAATTTTGTGAACTGTCATCCTGAGCGGAGTGGCTGGTTCGCGAAGCGAACCAGCCGCGCAGTCGAAGGACCCCTAGAGAGCTAATGTATCGCCAGCCTCGCAGGGCATTCTCTCTGTGACGCCTATGCAGTTTTTCTTTGCGTCCTTCGCGCGATCTTCGCGTACTTGGCGGTTAAAGGCTTTCAGAGTCGAACTACTGCGTCATCTGAAACTCCAAATTCTCATCCACCGCAATCTGCGCCGGACTGCCCGACTTATCATCCCCCGCGCGCGTCGCTACTACGCGAAACCCGCTGGACCCCATCTGCACTTCGTAGCTATACGGAGGCCGCTGCCGCGCCACGCTAATGTAGTGCGACTCGATCATTTCGTCGAGAGTGCCGTACTTACCCTCGGTGGCAAAGTAGCGGCGCTCGGTCTGCGCAATGCTCATCAGGTCCATCTTTACGCCGGTCAGGTTGATCGTCGCCTGCGGCGTGGCCGCCGCGCCAGTTGCCGGATTTGCGGTGCTCTGCAGCTGGCGGGAATAAATGTACATGCCAATGCCCAATCCTAGAATCAGGCTGAGAAAACCAAATGCGCGGCCCATGTGCCCCCTCCCGGCGAGTTGCAGTGTCGAATGCTCGTGTGGCGACGGGAGCCCTCGCCCGTCAGAGCGAAGCGAAGCAAGCGACCCTATCCACGGCTTTGAACTGGATCAAAAGTTTGTCACATTTCCTGAACGACGAGTGGTTACGTGGGTAACGAGATTGTGCGAAGGCGACTTGGACCATCGATTCTATGTGCTGCCAACGCAGATGTGCAGACACTTTCATCTTGACAGGATTTCGGCCATGGATCACCATTCCGCCCATCGGGTGGGCGCACCGCTCAGCGGCCACTCGACAGCGGTGATTGCTTTCTATAATGCTGGCAATCTCCGCTGCATGGAGAATGGCCCCGTGAAACTCTCTCGTCTTGCACTGCAGTGTCTTCTTCCCTTCTCAGTTTTGTCTGCCCTCGCGCAAATTCAATATCCCAATCCGATCAAGCACGTCGTTATCATCGTGCAGGAGAATCGCTCGCCCGATAATCTTTTTGGCAGCAATTCGCCGAGCAACCAGTACTACCTGCCGGGGGCGGATCTCGCCACTAGCGGTCTGGCATATACCGGTTCCGGCACAAACAAGAAAGTGTTCTCGGTGCCGCTGATTTCGATTCCGCTATCCTCGATTTACAACGTCGGAGATAGCAAGCCCGCCGACGATTACAATCCCGATCACTCGCATCCTTCGTGGACGAAAATGTGCGATTTGAACTCGTCCGGAGCGTGCGCCATGGACGGAGCCAATCACATTCCCGTCTACTGCGATGGCAATCTTCCGCCGGGGAGTAATTGCCCGCCGGCCTACCCGCAATATGCTTATGTGCAGTATGCCGATGTGGCCCCGTATTTTCAGATCGCCGCGCAGTACGGATATGCCAACCGGATGTTTCAGACCAACCAGGGGCCAAGCTTTCCCGCGCACCAGATTCTGTTCGGTGGCACATCCCAACCGGGCAACGGACCGCAGCCAACATGGTTTGCCGCGGAGAATACCTTGCTCAACGAAAAATTGCCGAACGGCGCACCCAACGGATGCATCGGCGCGACCGCTCAGGAAAAGCCTCCGCAAGGGTTGACTGTGCAGTTGATCGAGCCAACGCCGCCCTACAGCGAATCGCTAACCATGTTTCCCTGCTTCAACCACACAACCTTGGCCGAAGTGCTCGACGGCGCCAAAATTACCTGGACGTATTACACGCCGGGACAAGGGTCGCTATGGTCGGCGCCGGATGCGCTCGAGGCCATCTGCGTGCCCAACTCGACGGGAACCAAATGCATCGGTCCGGACTGGATAAAAAATCCCCGCGCCAACGGCCTTGTCGATGTCGCTCCCACCGACGTGCTCAAAGACATTCCGAATTGCAAACTGGCGAGCGTGAGTTGGGTGATTCCCGGTGGCCTCGTATCAGATCATGCCGCCATTACCGATGGGTCAGGCCCCTCGTGGGTGGCGTCGATCGTAAACGCGATTGGCAATAACACAACCTGCGACATCACCAACGGTCAAGCAGGATATTGGTACGACACGGCGATCCTCATTACCTGGGACGACTGGGGCGGCTGGTACGATCACGTTCCGCCTACGCCGCTGCCCGCTACCGCGCCGCCGGAAGCGGCCTCTTATGAATACGGCTTCCGGGTACCGCTGATGGTCGTGTCGGCCTACACTCCGCCGGGCACCATGGATAATACCGTTCACGACTTCGGAAGCATTCTCCGCTTCGTCGAAGATGTTTTCGGCGGCCTCGGAACCATCCCTCCCGGAACTTACGCGGATTCCTTCGCCAACGACGACCTAAGCGTTTTCTTACGATTCAATCAACCGAAGCCCCGCAGCTTTCGGACCATCCAAGCTCCCCTTTCGGCAGACTACTTCATCAACGACAAACGACCGCCCACAGCCCCAGACGAGGACTGCGGACTGAGGACTGAGGACTACGGAAGTGGACCGGGGAGAGTTTAAGAAGCAAAAACGCGCATGTAGCGACGGGCGCCTTCGCCCGTCAGAGCGAGCGCAGCAAGCTGCCCCCATCCACCGCTTAGCAGCCCGGCACGAAATTTGCTTCTAACCTCATCTCGGAAGGGAATTTCTGGATAGCATCCCACCTACGGCTTCGAGAAACCGAAATTTGCTAGTTCAATCAACCGGAATCTCGCGTTCGGCGTGAAATAAACTCCACTATTAGCAACTTGGTTCGTTCGAAATCGCGCGACTCTTCAAGTCCAGAAATCCCACTTCACCGGGCCACGCGATCACTTTTGCGGCGTCACAACAGCGCTGCCCCTGAAGAACTTCCCACCGGTTAACCACCCAGATTCGTACCCGATCGACTACCCTGTGTTCCCTTGTGACCTCTGTGGTAAAGATTTTCACGATCATTTTCAAACAAACAATCGTAAAGATTTTCCGGCAATAAAAAGAGCGGCCGCAAAGCCGCTCCTCTCAAACTGAGTACCGAGTACTCAGTACTGGCGCTTAGTATTGGGTACTATCTCCCCGCTGCTGCACCCGCAGCCACCGGGATCTTGCCGGCAAGATTCATGCTTTCAATCCGAGCCAGAACGTTTTCCAAGCTGGCTCCAGTATCGGTGCAGGCGTCCACGTAGGGATGCCGGCTTCCATCCGCATGCATCACCATCACGCTAAGATCCGCCTGAGCCTTCTTTGCCATATAAGGTAGATGATGCCGGTCGTTGCGGCTCAGCGTCGACCCCAGTACGATCAGATCAAACGGACCTTTGCCCAAAGCCGCCTGAACCGCCTTGCGGCCTACGGCCTTTTCCACCGTATGTCCCGCCTTTTCAAACGCCGTGGCAGTAGTGGCCTGCTCCGCCGCGTCCCCTTCACCATAAAGAATCTTCAACTTGCCAGACTTCGCCATGAGAATTCGTCCTCGCTCGGCGCCGTTGTTTGTACCCGGCACTCGCCCTCACGGTAGCAACCGCCGCGGCTCATGAGTACATCACCAAAGACCAGCGACGAACTGGCCAACCGGGCGGCGACAAGTCAGGGCAACGCTTCTCAGCTGCAAATTGTCTTCAATGCCCCTTCCCCTGAAGCGCATTCGGCGCTACACTTTTTGCCCAGAGAGGTCTCCCATGTTCCGCGCTCGCTTTGTGGTCAACATTTTTGTGATTTTTATTCTCGCCGCAGTGGCTTTGGCGCAAAGTTCCGAACCGTCCTCGACCGCCAGTTGCAATCTCGACGATGGCCGCCAGGTTTATATTCGCTACAATCCAGTCACCACCAAGACCGATCGCGCTCAAAACGGCCGGCCTTGGGCTCCGGGCGGCGCCCCGATGACTTTGTTCACCGAAGCGCCGCTAACTTTCGGCGGAGCCTCGATCCCGGTCGGCGCTTATACCGTCTATCCCATCCCGGCCAAAGACAAGTGGAGTCTGGCCGTAAACAAGAACGTTGCACCGCACTCGGCATACGACGAGAAGCAGGATATTGCCCGCGCCGCCATCGAGACCGATCAGGTAGGCCAGTCCTCGGATACGCTGGAAGTGGCTTTCGCCCACGTCGGTGAGAAATGCACGCTGCGCATCTATTTCGGTAAGGCAGCCTCGTTCGCCCTGTTCACCGCAAATAAATAATGCCTCGCACAAGAGCGCAGCTGGCGGTTATTGTTTTCGCGGCGATCGGCGCGTGCGCGCAATCCGCGCCACGGACCTTTATCGCGCATACTGACGAAAATTTTCGCGGCGTTAGCTCAGTCTCGAAAGCAATCGCCTGGGCCTCTGGCACGCACGGTACTTATCTTCGTACTACCGACGGCCGCACGTGGCTTCCTGCTCAAGTCCCTGGCGCCGAGTCGCTCGACTTTCGCGGCGTAGTGGCTTTTTCCGGTGACGAAGCTTTCCTGATGTCCGCCGGACCCGGCGACCAATCCCGTATCTACCACACCAGCAATGCCGGCCGGCACTGGCAACTGCAATTCACCAACACAAATCCCAAAGGCTTTTTCGACTCGATGGTCTTCTGGGACCGCACCCATGGCGTTGTCCTCGGCGATCCCATCCCCGACGAGAAGGGAATCCTCAAGTTCGAGTTGCTGATGACGGAAGACGGCGAGAACTGGACTCAACTCCCCTCGACGCAACTTCCACCCGCAGTCGAAGGCGAAGGCGCGTTCGCCGCCAGCAACTCGTGCCTCGCGCTTCTTCCCGCAAAGCCCATCAGTGCAACTCAGGCTGTCATCCCGAGCGCAGCGAGGGACCCTGGTTTTGCGGGCACCACCAATAACCGCGATGCGGGCGCGAACGGGAAGGGCACGACTTCCAGTCGTGCCGAAAATGGCGTGGAGAAAGAGGGGGCTTCAGCCCCTGACCCCAACCTCTGGTTCGCCACCGGCGGCAAAGCCGCCCGCGTCTTTCACTCCCCCGACCGCGGCCGCACCTGGGAGGTCTTCGACGCCCCCATCGTCCACGGAGCCGACTCCCAAGGCATCTTCTCGATTGCCTTCCGCGACGCGAATCACGGCGTCATCGCCGGCGGCGACTACAAGCATCCCGATCAAGACGGTCCCAACCTGGCCTTCACCAACGACGGGGGCAAAACCTGGAGGGTCTCCGAGATTTTTCCGCAATCGTATTATTCTGCGGTCGCGTACGACCGTCGTGCCACAAACGCGAACGCAGTTAATTCAGACGAGAACCAAGCGAATTCGCGCATCTTCATTGTCGACCCAAAGTTCATCTACGATTTTCGCCCGCCGCGAAGTCCCACGCACATCAGCGGAAGCAAGAAGCAGAATCTGCAATTCAACGCCGTAAGTCCCTATCCGAATGGCGGAGCGCTCTTCGTCGGCCCCAAAGGCTCGATCGCGACGATTCCCTGACATTCCCGCTTACAAAAACGATCTGTATCAGCAATTTGCGTCAGCGATTTGTATCAGGGTATGCCTTCAGGCATACCGCAAATTCCACGCTCTAAGTACGCCTTTAGGCGCTGCCTCTGGTCCTCGTAATTCCACGACGGTTTGCTTATTACCTAATCTCAATGTTGGAGAGCACACCTTTTGACTGATCGATGACCAAAGTTCCATCCCGCCCCTAGTCCTTCCTGTTCTTGTTCGCGGCTGAATCCTCGACGAAGATGATGAATGAAAATTAAGCCGTTTTAACGTTCCCTCAGATAGAGAACATCGTGAAAAATATAACTCTGGCCGTTGTCCTCTGCGCTTGTACATTTGCGTCCGCACAAACTCAGACGAACGTAGCGAACACGGCCGCTTCGTCGCCGAACATAGCGCCGGTGGCTGCTTCCACCGTATCTCGCACCACTCAGGCGGTCCATTACCGCCTGCAGGGCGGCACCACCAGGATCGACTTCAAAGGAACCGACCTGCTGCAGAGCGCCTCGGGCGAGGCCAAGGTGGAGGGCAAGAAGACCAACTTCCAGATCGAAGTAAAGTTCCAGAATCTCGAAGACGCCACGAAATTCGGCCTCGAATATCTGACATACGTCCTCTGGGCCATTTCGCCGCAAGGCCGTCCGGTGAACCTGGGCGAGGTTAGCCTCGAGCATGGCAACGCGCACCTTAAAGCTTTCACCGACCTGCAAAGCTTCGGCATGATCGTTACCGCCGAGCCATATTTCGCCGTGACTGCGCCCGGCAACATGGTGGTGATGGAGAGCGCTCCGCCCGAGGGCACCGGTACCGAGAAGATCGAAACTAAATACGATCTGGTGAGCAACGGCACGTACTCCTCAACCAACACTCACATTCAGGACGCCATCTTCGGCATCGACGCCAAAACCCCGCTGGAGCTTTTTGAGGCGCGCAATGCCATGCGCATCGCGCGCATCGCCGCCGGTGATAAATATGCGGCCTTTATTATTTCGAAGGCCGGCCAGCAGTTGATGCACGCAGAGGATATCTACCGGCAGAAGCAGAACAAGCCCGCAGTCGAAGCCGCGGCCAAAGAAGCTACCGAAACCGCCGAAGAAGCCCGCCTAATGGCAGTGAAGCAAAAAGCTGAGGACGATGCTCAGGCCGCCGCCGCCGCGCGCGAAGCCAAAGCCCGTGCCGACGCCGAGGCCGAAGCCAAGCGCCGCGCCGACGCAGAAACTGCTCGCGCTCAAGCCGAGGCTGCCCGCGCCGAAGCCGAAAAAGCCAAAGCTGAAGCTCTAAAGATGAAGCAGGAAGCTGAAGCCGCCGCACAGGAAGTCGCGCGCCAGAAAGCGGAAGCGGAAAAAGCTACCGCGGAAGCCGTCGCACAGCAGCAGGCTCTCGCGGCGGAAACTGACAAAGCCCGTCAAGCCGCGGCCGAATCTGACTCTCTGCGCCAGCAAGCCGAAAAAGATAAACAGCGCGCCGAGTACGAAAAGCAGGAACTCCGCGCCCGCCTGTTGCAGCAGCTCAACAGCATCCTGGCAACGCGCGATTCCGCTCGCGGCCTGGTCGCCAATATGTCTGACGTTTTATTCCGCAGCGGCAGCTTCGAGCTTCTTCCCGGAGCCCGCGAGCGCCTGGCCAAAGTTTCCGGTATCGTGCTCGCCTATCCCAGCCTGCATGTCGCCATCGAGGGACACACCGACAGCATTGGCAGCGACGACTACAACCAGCAACTTTCCGAACGCCGCGCCCAGGCGGTGCGCGACTACTTTGTTCAGCAAGGTATTAATTCCAGCGCCGTCGAAGCCCGCGGATACGGCAAAACCGAGCCCATCGCCTCGAATGACACAAATGAAGGCCGCCAGCAAAATCGCCGCGTGGAGTTGATTCTGTCGGGCGATGCCATCGGGATGGAGGGGGAAGAGGCTCCGCACCAAACCTCCGCAAGGCAACAATAGACCGGGGATAACAAGGCCAACCACCAACGTTTATCGAAGCCTCCGAACAACCCTTGCCCCGGCAGCGGAAACCCATTACCCTATTGCAAGCCTCGCCATGTTTACCCCGCATCCCAATCTCGCGGACGGCATCAACAACGCAATCATCGAGTCGGAACTCCAGGGCGGCGTATTTCTTCGCGATCTTCCGCCCGCAACCGTTCTTCACATCCAGACTCTTCACCACTGCTACAAGGCCGTGCTCTTAGGTGGTAGCGAAGCCCTGCTCTCCGGCCATCCCGAATTTTGCCCAGATCCGGTTCAGGTCGCCATTGCCGGCTCCAGTTGGGGCGGCTCCATGCTCAAGCTGCAATACGTAGGCCGCGGCATGCACCTCGAATTTCACCACCCCGAATACGCCACGCCGATTGTCACTTCGCCCATCCAGGAAATTCGCGACTCAACTTCTGTGTAGAGTTGCCGCCTCTGTGGTCGAGAAAATTTCAAACTAGAATCGAATTCCATCCAGGCCATTGACTAACGTGGCCCATCGCTCTACCATTCCCCCCGGAAGACAAAAATCCTAGGACCTAATATCCTGAGACCTAAGACCTAACGCCCAAGACCCGATCCCCATGACCATCACCACTCGCGAAGTCAGCCACGTCACTGTCGTCGACATCAACGGGCGCATCACGCTCGGCGAGGAAACTGGCCAACTCCGCGACACGGTTCGCAATCTCCTTGCGGCGGACAAAAAGAAAATCGTTCTCAACCTGGCGCACGTCGATTTCATCGACTCGTCCGGAGTCGGCGAATTAGTCAGCAGCTATACCGCCGTGCGCAACGCCGGCGGGGACCTCAAGCTGTTTAGCCTCAGCAAGAAGGTTCAGGATGTCCTGCATGTGACCAAGCTGTACACCATCTTCGACATCAAAGAGGACGAATTCACCGCCGTGAAGTCGTTCGACTACTTCTTCGCCAAGTGAACAGAGTTTCGGCGATGCCGGAAATATCGAGATTTCATCACAGACTCCTCCCACTTTTTCTTAAGCAGTTTCCAAATATTTGGATGATGACAAGCCGAACCCCCGGTTTTACCGTGCAGCCCGACGATCGCAAATCGGGATGGCGCGACCTTAAGGTGAAGGTGTCTGCGGAGCACGCAAGAGTTCGGGCCCGCGACGGGTTTTACTACGAAGACCCAACCCCACCTGGTCCGCAAACAGCTCGCGATGCCGAAGTCGACGCGTTGGCCTCACCCCTCGCCATCGCCGCTGTTCCGATGTTCGTGCGAGTGTTGCCGCCGGCAGCGAAGGCCAACGCCCCTTCTTTACTGGGCGCCAAGAAGGCAGTCGAATTCATGCTGACTATCCCGCTCGATAGCATCAAGCTGGATCCTTTGAGTGCTAATCCGCTAGATCTGGAAGTGGGAGCAATAGTAATTACGAAGGACCCGAGGGAAGTGGCGGAATTTCTCCATCCGGTACATGGCAACCCCAACCCGGAGCTGCTGCGCAAACTGTCTCGCGAGGGCATTCAGCTCCGGGAAAAATTGGATCTGCTTCCTGGCTCCTATGAAGTCCGATGCATGGTTCGCGACAATAACACCACGCTGATCGGAACGGTGGTGTTTCCAGTGGAGATTCAGTAACAGGCGCTTAGCGCGGAGCACCGACCACCGAAGTCCAAGGCGTGAATGTCGATCATCCTCCCACTTCACCCAAGAAATACTGTTTTCCCAACGGCTCTCAGCGAATGAATCATTCCGTCGTTCCACTATTACCTTCGGAGTCCGCCATGAAGCGTTGCAGGGGATCCCGGCATCGAGAAAATCGCCGATTCGCGGAACCAAGATAGTTAACATCGCTACTGCAATCCCACTGCGGAGCCAACTCGACCCAAGTAAGACTTAGACCCTGTCAGAAGACTAAAACCGACGGTCAATACTCCCACTCTTACCACCTTGATACCCGCCAGGAAACGAAGAAAGGCGGCCACCAGGCCGCCCCCTCACGATTACGAATGCCGTTTCCAGGTACTAGCAACTAGGTACTGGCTTTCCCGCGTAGCATCTCGACCACCCGCTCATAGTCATCCACGGTCGCGTACTCGATGACGATCTTTCCCTTGCCGTTGCGATCTTTAATTCGCACTCGCATCCCGAGAGTCCGCTCCATTTCCATCTGCGCCGCCCGTACATTCGGATCGACCCAGCGCGCGCCGCGGTTTTCGCCATCTCCATCTGTCTTCGGCGGCAGCACGGGCAAATTCCCATTCAGCCGCGCTACGCGATCTTCGATCTCATCCCACTTCAGGTGATGCGTTACAACATCTTCGGCGACCTGCTCGATCAGCGCCTCATTCTCCAAGCCCAGCAGCAGCCTCGCATCGCTAAAGCTCAGCCGGTCTTCGAGCATGTAATCCATCACCTTGCGGGGAAGCTTCAAAAGCCGCATGTAGTTCGACACGCTCTCTCGTGAGACCCCAACGCGCTCCGCAATCTGCGCCTGCGTCAGATGAAATTCCTTGCTCAACACGCGAAACGCCTCGGCCTGCTCCAGCGGATTCAAATCCTCGCGCACCAGGTTTTCAAGGACGGTCATCTCGGCGGCTTGTTGCAGCGAAACTTTCTTGACGAGGGCAGGAATCGTTTCTTTGCCGGCCATCTTTGAGGCTCGCAACCGCCGCTCGCCCAGCACGAGAATGTAGCGTCCTTCTTCCGCCGCCGGGCGCACCACAATCGGCTGCACGACCCCATTTTCTTTGATCGAATCCCTCATCTCGTTGAGGCTTTCCTCGTCGAAGACGTATCGGGTCTGGTAGGGATTCTTGTCGATCGATTCGATGGCGAGATTTACGACGTGAGTGCCCGAAGGAGCGGGAGTCTGTGCGGTAATGCCTTCCGCAGCGCCGACTTGCGGCGTCGCCGGAGCGGAGATCGGAGCGGAAATACTCGCGATCGACGCTCCGCCCATGCTCGATGCCGGGGTTGCAGGTTGCGAAGGTGGGCTCACTACCTCCGTAACGGCAGGCGGCCGCGGTCCAACCGTGGGACTCACCACTCGTGGCCCAGGCAGCAATGAGGCCAACCCACGTCCTAAAGCGCGGCGCTTCTCCGTTTTGTCGTCCTTCTTTTCCGGTCCCGTATCTCGCGTTACCTTCTCCGCCGTGATTGCTGTCATCTTTTGTCCCCGTCGCTTTCGGCTCCGCTGCTCTTATCGGGCAGCTATATATATCGATGTGCGTCAATCTTGTATATCGATATTCGTCGATATATATCACGCACTGATCGCAGCATTTCCCTCAGCTGCTGCAGCGGCCAAATGTCTACCCATAATTTCCTTGGCCAGCCGGATGTAGCTCTCTGCACCCTTCGACCGCGGATCGTACATCAGCGCCGGCTTGCCATGGCTCGGCGCCTCCGCCAGCCGGATGTTCCGAGGGATGGTCGAAGCACAGACCTTTTCGCCAAAGAAGTTTCGCAGCTCGGCCATCACCTGCTGGGCAAGATTGGTGCGCTCGTCGAGCATAGTCAGAACCACGCCTTCGATTTCAAGCCGCGGGTTCAGCGCCGCGCGAATGCGTTCCACGGTATCCATGAGCTCGCTAATGCCCTCGAGCGCGAAGTATTCCGCCTGCATAGGAATAAGAACGGAATCCGCCGCGACCAGCGCGTTCAGAGTCAGCAGATCTAGCGCCGGCGGGCAATCCAGCACGATGTAGTGAAAGCGGTCTCGCAGTGGTGCAAGCGCATCGAGCAGCCGGTACTCGCGCCGTTCGGCCTCAACTAGCTCAATATTCGCCCCGATCAGGTTCTTATGCGCAGGAATGAGCCAAAGCTGGTCGAGATCGGTGGTGGCCAGGGCTTCCTCGCCTGCAGCCGCTCCCAGCAGCAGATGATAGGTCGAGATCCGGTCGGGATCCTTCACTAGTCCCAGCCCACTCGAGGCATTCGACTGCGGATCGCAGTCGATGAGTAACGTGTTTACTTCGGCTGCGGCGAACGAGGCCGCCAGGTTGATGGCGGTTGTTGTCTTGCCCACGCCGCCCTTCTGATTGGCAACAGCGATAACGCGTCCCATAAATTGTCGAGGAATCGAGAGAGCTCTTGCAGAATAAAGCGGATTGCATTTTGAATGCAACGACGAAGTGCTTGTGCAAAATGGAATTTGTGTGCAAAACAAGGGCGAATGTTCCCATGGGAACATTTACGCTTTTACTGTAATGAGGTTTCGGCGGAAAGTGTTCCCATGGGAACATATGCAAGTTCAGCCGCGAAGTGGCGCTGGATTGCAGCCCATGGCGCGAGCCTTGGAAAGATACATTGGAAATACTGTCAGCCCCACAGGGGCGACAGAAAAGAGTGAGGAACGGGACCGAGAGCGATATATCCTTAACGAGAGCTTTTTATGCAACAAGAATCGAGCCTGGGATGCCAAAAAGAAGGGTTTTATTCGCATGTCCAGGATCGTAGTTGATGGTTGCTAAAGTGGGAAATGCACCGCATTTATACGGTAAAAAAACCTAAGACATTACCATTATGACCTGGTTACATGCTTAAAGTGGGAAGATTATGCCGTAAACATCCAGCGCTAGCAATCTTGTCTTGTGGATCCGTTTCAATGTTCCCATGGGAACATGCCGCTTCCTAGCGCCTTGCGCTTGAACAAAATTCATCCAGATAAGTTCGTGGAATTCTTGGAGCCGATTAATAGAATGCGTGATCGCGTTGCTGGAATAGAAATTGCTTTCTGCCAAACAAAGCCTGCGAGGGCGTGCGCGACTTCTGCTTGTTCGGAACCAATCAGCAGACCTAACCGCCCCTGTGCTCCTACCAGCCCGGCCGCGACCGGAAGAATTTCGTTGAATTTCTCCACGGCTCGCAATGTGACCACTCCGAAGGAATTCTGCCCAAGCGATTCCGCGCGCACATTCTGTATATCGACGTTCGTCAATGTAAGCGCCCGAACCACTTCCCGCAAGAACATCGCCTTCTTATGACTCGCTTCGATCAGCGTCACCGAAAGATAAGGAGCCCAGAGCTTGATCGGAATTCCAGGGAAGCCGGCGCCTGATCCAAGGTCAGCAAGGCGCACCTGGTTTCCGCCTTCAGCACTTTCCGCCGTCCGATGCGGGAAAAGATGGCGGGCAGCAAAAAGCGATTCGCCAAAGTGCCGCGTCACAATTCCTTCTTCAGTGCGAATCGCAGTCAAGTTGATGCGCGCATTCCATCGGAGCAGTATATCGATGTACATCGATATACGATTGAGATCATCGCTCCCCAACTCCTGGTCATGCCCTGGACCAAGGAAAGGCTGCAATAGCTCGGCGATGCGCTCTGGCTGCATGATTCGCCCCCGATTGTAGCGCGCGCAGGCGCAGATCGAACGCCGCACACCATCGACATCCTGCGTCGCTTATAGTAGTTGCGTGCCGCTTGCCGAAAAAGCGTTGATCGCCCAGGTTCGCCGCATAGCGAAGCGCGGCAAAAATCCCCTCGTTCGAACGGCCATCGGCGACGATTGCGCCGTGCTCCAGCTCTCCCCGAACCGGCGCACGAGGAACCACGCTCTCCTCACTACCGATTTCTCTCTCGAAGGCATCCACTTCCGCCGCGACTGGCATTCCCCCGAATCGATCGGCCACCGCTGCCTCACGCGCGGCCTGAGTGATATTGCAGCCATGGGCGGGACGCCTGTCGCCGCATTTTTGTCGCTGGCTCTGCCGCCCGATGTTTCTCAGAGTTGGGTGAATCGATTTACCCGCGCCCTGCTTGCCCTTGGTGCGAAGTACGGCGTCGCCCTCGCCGGCGGTGACACCGCGGAATCGCCGGCCGGAATTCTGGCGGATATTGTTGTCGTAGGAATCGCACCGGAAGGAAAAGCCGTGCTGCGCTCCGGCGCACGCCCCGGCAATATTATTTATGTGACTGGCGAACTCGGCGGCTCCGCAGCCGCAGTTGCAGAGATGGGAAAGAAATCCAAGCGAAAACTAAGCCCGCGGAAATATCCGCGACATTTCTTTCCCGAACCCCGAATCGAAGTCGGTCGCTTTCTTCGCGAAAACAAATTAGTCACCGCAATGATCGATACCAGCGACGGCCTCTCCACTGACCTGGCTCACATCTGCGAAGAAAGTCGAGTCGGTGCGGAACTGGAGTCCGATGTCATCCCGAGAGCCTGCGTCGGACATCCCCCGCGAACCGTCGATCTCGATCTTGCCTTGCACGGGGGCGAAGACTACGAACTACTATTTACTGCCGCCCCGGACCAGCGCGTTCCGTCCAGCATTGCAGGAGTTTCCATCACGCCCATCGGACGAACCACACGCGCACGCAAAATAACTTTGATCGATCAGGACGGAATTCGTAGTGAGCTTAAGCCACAAGGCTGGGAACATTTTCAGAAACGCCAATAAATTCATCGGACGATCTATTCATCAAAACCCTGGGATCTCAATATGAAAAATCGAGCACTATCATTCCTGACAGTAACCTGCATAATCGTCTTATCAGCGAGTTTTGCCCACGGGCAGCAGCCCGAGTCGCTTTCGCTTGAGGCTTCGATCCCACTCCCCAACGTCAAAGGACGCATTGATCACTTCAGCATTGACCTCAAAGGCCAGCGCATCTTTGTGGCTGCGGTCAGAAACCACAGCGTCGAAATCATCGATCTGAAATCGCGCCAGCGTGTCCATTCCATCCACGACCTCGCCGAGCCTCAGGGCGTTTTCTACGATGCTTCCACCAACCGTTTGTTCGTCGCCTGTGCTCTCGATGGCGTCACAAAAATTTTTGACGCAAGCACCTACAAACTTCTCGCCTCCGTAAAGTTTCCCGACGACGCCGACAACATCCGCTATGACAGCCGCAGCAAACAGATAATCGTTGGCTACGCAGGCGCGAAGCAACTAAGAAAAAGAGAAGCGGGAGCGGGAGGCCTGGGCTTTCTCGATGCCAACGGAAAAAGAACTGGCGACGTCGTGATCGACGCTCACCCCGAGTCCTTTCAAATCGACGAAGCGACCTCGCGCATTTTCGTGAACGTTCCTGACAAGGAAGAAATTGAAGTCGTCGACAGTGCCAAGCGAACCGTAGTCGCCCGTTGGCCAGTCACCTCGTGCAAGAACAACTTTCCCATGGCGCTCGACGCGGAGCACCACCGGTTGCTGGTGGGATGCTGGGATCCGCCGCGCCTGCTCGCTTTCGATACCGAGAGCGGCAAAGAAATGGCTTCCGCCGAGATTGCCGGCAAAACGGACGATCTTTTCTGCGATCGTAAAAGAGCACGAATCTATGTTATGACCGCAGTCGGCTTCCTCGAAGTCTTCCAACAGAACGGCCCCGACCGCTATGTTCGGCTCGCGCAATACGCCACGCCGCTGCTCTCCCAAACCGGACTATGGGTCGACTCGCTAGACAAGCTCTTCGTCGCGATTCCGCAACACGAAGGAAAAGACGCGGAACTGCGCATCTATCAGCCGCGCTGAATCCGCGAGCTTCATTACCTCGGTCACCATCTGGTACCTACCCTCTGGGAAAAAACGGGATTAAAGTATGGGCATGTCGTCCCGATTTCGCTTCTCGCATCTTGCCTTTGTTTTATTAGTAGTCGCGGCCGCAAACTCGTTCGCCGCCGACAAAAAGCAGCCGCCTCCGCCGCCCGCGCACGCCAGGACACCGGTGCCAGCGGTAACCAATGAGTACGTCCACAAAGAGTTTGGCGACGATTGTTCACTGCTGGCTGGACCTCCTCAGTTCGTCGCCGATATCGACGGCGACGGCGTCGATGACCTTATCGTTGCCGCTCGCTGCAAAAATCCCATGATCGACAGCGCCGAATACGGCTTTTCCGTGACCGATCCCTACAACAGCTTTCTAGGTTTCGGCGACGTGAAGGTTACGTCCGGCTTCGCCTCTGACGAGCCCGACCGCAAAGGCGTTTGCTTGCTCATTGTTCACGGCGTCGGCCCCGAGGCCTGGCGATCGGAGAAAACCAAGCCAAAGTTCATCCTGATCAATCTGCCTTTCAAAGCGCTCACCGTAAAAAGGCTGGCCCTAAAAAAGAAGACCGTCATCGGCGTTTACATGGAAGAGCGTGGCGAGGGCGAGCAGACGGCTTCCGTCGTTTATTGGGATGGAAAGAAATATCGTTATCAAATCGTCGGAGCGAATTTCGAATAGCCGGCTGCTGTAATGTGTGGCTTGCTAATCATTTCTTGATCTCTCCCACGGCATTGGCACCTTCACCGAAGCCATCCCTGCGGCGGTCGCCGCTCGAATGCCCATCTCGGTATCTTCGAACACCAAGCAGCGCGCCGGTTCTACGCCGAGGCGTGAAGCCGCGAGCAAAAACGCTTCTGGATCGGGCTTGCTGTTCTTGTAATCCCCTGCGCAAACCAACGTATCGAAGCGATCGAGCAGATTCAGCGCCTCCAGCGAGGCAGTCACTGACTCCATAGTGCTGCCCGAAACTACTGCGAACGGAATGCGCCCATATTCGGCATCGATGTACTCCAGAACTTCGGGCACCGCCTTGAGCTGCGGCAGTAGTTCGAAATATAAACTTTCCTTGCGACGCGAAACCGCTTCAATCGGCATATTCAGCCTTTGTTTTTTGTTCAGTGTGGATACGATTTCCGCTACTGGCATGCCTCCCCACGCATAGAAAAGCTTTTCGTCGAACTCGCAATTCCATTCTCCCAGCGCTTTTTTCCACGCCAAATAATGCAGCGGCATCGAATCGGCAATCGTCCCGTCGCAATCGAACAAATAAGCTTCAAACTTTCCTTCGGGTAATTTCAGTTTCATTCAGCGATTATTTCCGCAGTGTTGCAGCTTTAAAATGTGCCTCGTTCTTTGCGAACTCTGCGGAAATTCTTTGCGCCCTTTGCGGTCAAAAGCTTTAAAGTTTCTACCCGCAAACGAAGCGCGAAGTGCGCCGAGAGAAAGCAACCCGCATAACCACCCATTTTCCCTTCCTACATTATTCTAACGGGCAACCGATCCATCTCACACCTGCGTGCCCGAGCACCCGCTATAATCCCGCCATGAATCTCGAAGAAAAACTTGCAGAACTAAAAAAGCGCAACCAGCTTGCCGAAGAAGGCGGAGGCGCCAAGCGCCGCGAGCGCCAGCACAAAGAAGGCAAAATGTCGGCGCGCGAGCGCATTGAGTTCCTGCTCGACGAAGCCACCTTCGAAGAGACCGACAAACTGGTCACGCACCACTGCAACGACTTCGGCATGGCCGAGCAAAAGCCCTACGGCGACGGCTTTGTCACCGGCTACGGCCGCATCGAAGGCCGCCTGGTCTATGTCTTCGCGCAGGATTTCACCGTCTTCGGCGGCTCGCTCTCCGAAACGAACGCGGGGAAAATCGTTAAGATCATGGACCTGGCCGCGAAGATGGGCGCACCCGTCATCGGCTTGAACGATTCCGGAGGCGCGCGCATTCAGGAAGGCGTGGCCTCGCTCGCCGGCTACGCCGATATTTTTCTGCGCAACACTTTGTACAGCGGCGTCGTTCCGCAAATTTCGGCGATTATGGGTCCGTGTGCGGGCGGCGCAGTCTATTCGCCCGCCATCACCGACTTCGTCCTCATGGTCGATAAAACTTCCTACATGTTCATCACCGGCCCAGATGTCATCAAGACCGTCACGCACGAAGAAGTCACCAAAGAGCAGCTCGGCGGAGCGATGACGCACAACGAAACCTCAGGCGTGGCGCACTTTCTCGCGCACGACGACGCCGAATGTCTGTCGATGGTGCGCGAGCTGCTGAGCTTCGTGCCGTCGAACAATCTGGAAGACCCTCCGCGCAAGCCCTGCACCGACCCGATCGACCGTGCCGATGCCGCGCTCGACTCCATCGTCCCTGCGCAATCGAATCTGCCCTACGACATGAAGGATGTGATCCACGCCGTAGTCGATGATGCCTACTTCTTCGAAGTGCAGGAGCACTATGCGAAAAACATCGTTGTTGGATTCGCCCGCCTCGACGGCCGCTCCGTCGGCATCGTCGCCAACCAGCCCGCAATGCTCGCGGGCACGCTCGACATCAACGCATCGATCAAAGGCGCGCGCTTCGTCCGCTTCTGCGACTGCTTCAACATTCCGCTGGTCACCTTCGAAGACGTCCCCGGATTCCTTCCCGGCACCGCGCAGGAATACGGCGGTATCATCAAGCACGGCGCAAAGCTGCTCTACGCCTTCGCCGAAGCGACGGTGCCAAAGGTCACGGTAATCACGCGCAAAGCCTACGGCGGCGCCTATTGCGTGATGGCCTCAAAACACATTCGCACCGACGTGAACTATGCGTGGCCGACCGCCGAGATCGCAGTGATGGGACCGGAAGGCGCGGTGGACATTGTCTACAAACGCGAACTAGATCAGGTCAAAGATGCGCACGAACGGCAGGAAGTGCGCCAGGCCAGAGTGGAAGAATTCCGCGACCGCTTCGCCAGCCCCTACGTCGCCGCCGACCGCGGCTTCGTCGATGCCATCATCCAACCCCGCGAAACCCGCAAGAAGCTGATCCAGGCGCTGGCCATGCTGGAGAACAAGCGGGATAAGAACCCGCCCAAGAAGCATGGGAATATACCACTGTAATCTGCGTAGCTATTGAATGCGGTAAAGAAATGTGCCAAGCTGTGGCTCTGATCGTTGGCGAATAGAAAGCGAACAACGGAGAATTATCGGTGGCGGACGAATTGCAACCGATCGTCGATAACTTTGTCTTGCCAGAGGTTGGAAGCTGGACGGAGGAAAAGCACAGGCTCGTCTCGCTATATGCAGCACTTTTCTCGAAAAGGAATGAAGAAGAAATGGGGGAAACGAATATACGTTGAACTTCACGCCCGGGCTGGTTACAGCCGAATCCGAGGTACGCAGAAGGTAATCCTCGGCTCGCCCTTACGCGCCCTAGCCGCTGAGCAGCCTTTCGATAAATACGTGTTTTGCGAATCGCTTCCAAAGAATATGGAAGCGTTAAAGTCTCGCGTCAAGGCTCACTTTCCCGAAGCCGACGTCGCATACATCCCGGGTGATTGCGACGCAAAGGTGCCCGATATACTCCGGGAAATTCCGCAGGGCTCCAAAGACAGTACTGTTCTCACCCTCTGTTTCGCTGATCCGTACGATATTGGCCTCAAGTTCGGAACTATCGAGGCGCTATCAGTTCGCTTCGTCGATTTCCTAATTCTTTTGGCGGTGTATTCCGATGCGAATCGTGCTTACAAGCGTTACGTCATGGAGGACGCAATGAAGGTCGACGAATTCCTCGGATCGAAGACATGGAGAGATCGTTGGAGAATCGCAGAAGCCAACGGCGTTTTATTCCCAAAGTTCTTAGCGGAAGAGTTCGCCGCGAGCATGGAGACTTTGGGATATTTGCCAACTCCGGTTCACAAGATGAAAAGGGTAAGATCGGATGAGAAAAACTTGCCTTTGTATTACATCGCCCTGTTCTCAAGAAATAAACTCGCCCATGATTTTTGGGACGATGCTTTGAAATACGGGACCGACCAGAAAAATTTTTCTTGGGACTAACAATTGTCTCTAAACTCCCATATCGAATGGACCGACGCCACCTGGAACCCAGTTCGCGGCTGCACAAAGATCAGTCCGGGCTGCAAGCACTGCTACGCTGAGACCTTCGCAGAGCGGTTTCGCGGCGTGAAGGGTCATCCATACGAGCAAGGGTTCGATCTCCGCCTTGTCCCAGAGAAGCTAACCGAGCCATTTCTTTGGCGTTCCCCCAAGCTCGTTTTTGTGAACTCGATGAGCGATTTATTCCAGGATGGTGTGCCTGACCACTACATCGAAGCGGTTTGCAGAGTGATGGTCAAAGCGAACTGGCACACGTTCCAAGTGCTAACGAAGAGGTCGGCGAGGCTGAGAGAGCTGCTGAGCGGACCCTTGCGTTTCGCCGCCGAACAAGCGCACATCTGGTGGGGAGTCAGCGTTGAGGATCAGAAGTACGGCTTGCCTCGAATCTGCGACCTGCAAGAGGCGCCGGCGCGAGTCCGCTTCTTATCTATCGAGCCGCTGCTCGAAGACCTAGGGGCGTTCAATCTCTCTGGCATCAATTGGGCGATTGTCGGAGGCGAAAGCGGTCCCGGCGCGCGCCCCATGCGGGAAGATTGGGTAGTCTCGGTGCGCGACCAGTGCAGACAATGTCAGGTTCGATTCTTCTTTAAACAGTGGGGCGGCGTCAGGAAGGCTAAAAACGGAAGGCTGCTACACGGCCGCACGTATGACGAATATCCGGAGCGGGTCGCCTCACCAATTCCCGAGAAGGCTAGTTGTCTCGCTTATGCTCGCGACATTCTGAATTCGTTTCGACCGACCATTCCGGCGGGTGCTCTGGTGCAAGTGTCAGAGTGAATATCGCAACCTAAGCCTCCTGCTCCAGTTTATCGAATACCTCGTCGACCAGTTGTCCTTCTCCTCGTCGAGCCTGCGCGAGGCCCCTGCGAATTCTCGCCAGCGTATCGACGTCACCGGAGTTCTCTCTTTGGGATTCCGTTTTGCTTACCACAACACGATCCAAATGCGGCTTTGTGGTCTTCATTCGTGGCATCACTCCATGATAATCCGAGGGAAGGCTGGTGCAGGGGAGAGTATGAAGACGCCACGCCAAATAATAAAGAGTTCCGAGGTTATGTCGGGTCCATTCGTCTCGGCCAGTAGCTCGCGTTCGACCCTTGCTCGACCTGCTACGCAGCTTCCCTTGCGGGGTGCAGCGTGCGATCTTCGCTCGGGCTCCGGGCTTACCGCCAACCGGAAAAACCTACCCAACGCCTCGGAACTCTATCCTGCCTCCGACGTTTCTTCTTGTTCTCCTCGACCAGCGCTTTGCAATCGACCCTTGCTTGCCCTCCCTGGTCACTTTCGTGATGAGGGTGACTGCGCTCGAGTCCCGGACGCCGCACCAACCGGAAAAACTTTAGAAGCTGTCAAAGAACGATTATGTTTTTACGCCTTTTATTTTTGCAGTCAACAGAAACTTTGCATTTCTAACCCGCGTATTTTCAGCCAAGTGCATGCCGTCCACAGACGGCTGACAGGAATTGGTGCAGAGGTGCGAGTAACTTCATGCAAAGCAAGCGCTAGAGGCGGCTTTTCGCGGGTTCGGCTCAGAGCCGGTAACGGCTCAGCCTTTTATGACGCACCCGATCTGGTTGTGAAAATCCTGCGAATCGGTTGCTGTATGCGGACTTTGGCAGACTAACTCGTCCTTGCGCGAGTCTCTGGTCACACAATCTCAATCTTCTCGTCGAGCAGTTGCTTGTCAGCCTCTTCCGTGCCGGCTAACTCAAACGAGTTGGTAATCGCGGCCTTCCCTTTTTCCACGCTGGTAATGACGTATGAACAGCCGATCCAATGCGCCTCAGCGAAATCGGTCGGCGACCAGCGCGCGGGATGATCCGGATGCGAGTGATAGAAGCCGATAATATCCTCACCGCGCTCGCGGCCCTCACGCTGGACCCGCACTAACTCGCGCGGGTCGATGTTGTACCGGTTCTGCGGCGAGTCCGTCCGGGTATTTCCGCAACGCGCCGTGGAGGTCACAACGCGCGTGCCATCGTCTTCGAAGCGCCCCAGCAATACGCCGCAGCACTCATGCGGATAAGTTTCCTCACCATGGCGGCGCAGGGCTGCGTAGTCGTTGGACGCGATCTTCAGCATAAGGGAATGGAAAAGTGAGAAGTCAGAATGCGAAAGTAAATCGTTACTCGCCCAGGATTTTACTTCTGCACTCTCACTTTTGACTTCTGCGTTTGTTCATCCCTCCGTCCAAAATCTCTCACTCAAGTACTTATCCCCTGAGTCGCACAGCATGGTCACAATCACCGCCTCCTGATCCTTCCTCAGTTGCAGCCGCTCTGCCACTCGCAGGCTCCCCGCAAGATTCGCCGCCGCCGAAATTCCCAGCAACAGCCCGCACTCGCGCGCCAGTCGCCGAGCCATAGCATAAGCGTCCTCGGTGGCGATCTCGAAATTCTCATCCGCCAGCGCGGGATCGTAAATTTTCGGAACGATCGCCGTGGCCATATGCTTTGCGCCCTCGATACCGTGGAAGGCAGAATCCGGCTGCAGCGAAATGCAGCGGATCGCGGGATCGAGTTCTTTCAACCGCCGCGCCGTCCCCATGAACGTTCCGCTGGTCCCGAGCATGGTCACAAAATGTGTAATCCGTCCCTCAGTCTGTCTCCAGATTTCTTCCGCCGTGCCGCGATAATGCGCCAGCCAGTTCGCGTGGTTCGAGTATTGATCGGCGTAAAAATATAATTCCGGATGCTTCGCTGCCAGCTCGCGCGCCATGCGAATTGCACCGTCCGATCCCTCCCCAGGATCGGTATAAACAATTTTGGCCCCATACGCACTCAGAATTTTCTTGCGCTCAACCGAGACATTGGTCGGCATGCAGAGCGTGACAGGAAATCCCTCGGCCGCCCCGAGCATAGCGTAGGCAATGCCGGTGTTTCCGCTGGTAGCATCGAGCAAAATCTTTCCCGCAGTAAATTGCCCGCTTCGCCGTCCTTCGGCAACTATGCTGCTCGCAGCCCGGTCTTTCACCGAGCCGCCGGGGTTGTACCATTCGGCCTTGCCCAAAAGTGCTACACCCGGCAGTTCGACCGTCAACTGATCAAACCGAAGCAGAGGCGTATTCCCAATACGATCAAGCAGCTTCTCTCCGAGGCGCGGCCCAGGCGTCTCTGCAACCTTCTGTACGCCGATCGCTTTCGGCGCCTTGATCGACGTCTGCCCCATATTTTGAACTCTGCCCTCGTGACTAACGTAATTATGCAAGAGCCTGCAAAACAGGCTATGTAGTATGGTGTGTTTAGATGTCGCCGTCTGCAGTTTGATGCAGCCCTAAATTAACGGCGCTCAATTGAAACAACCGGCATCTAAAAGTGTATTCGCATTTACAGATTGGACGTACCTAGGAAATGATGAAAGCAATCGAAGCAAAAACCTACGAAGAAGGGCTGGCGTGGTTGCGCGAGCACGGCTTTGATGTCACCGAAGCTCCCGGCACCCTCGGCCGCGTCTTCCTCAGAAAATACAACGTGTCAGCGGCGATCCAGAAGACGCCCGAGGATGGAATCAAGATCTTCGCCTATCCCGGATACCTGATCGGCAGCGAAATCTCCAAGCTGGTCAATCGCGGCTACCAGCAATTCTTGAAGAATTCAAAGACCGAAGTGCCGGCCACGGCCGATCACCTCAAAGCCCTGCAATCTTTCGCGGAAGAATTAAAAGTAGGTCTGGGACTGCCCAGCCTCTACAACGAATCGCTCGGAACGGTTAGCGAGTCCTACCATTACGATCGCATCAAAGACCGCGACAAAGCGCCAGTAGACCGCCCGAAGCGCCCGTGGGAAGTTGCCGGAAAAGCTGCGCCCAAAGCGGCTGCCGCCAAAAAGGGCCGCGCGTAGATTTCGGAAGCCGCCTGGAAGCTGATTCCTCCTCGAAGAATCCATCTGCCCATCCATTTGTGCGAAACTGTTTCGGTTCTGCTAATCAGAGCCGGAGGATTTCATGCGCGCAAATTTTTCTTGCCTCGTTCCGATTCTCGCAGGCGTACTGCAGTTATTTCTGATCGCACCTGCTAGCGTGGCCCAGTCCGACTGGAGTGTCTCCGGCAACGACAGCAAAGCGATTGAGCGCGTCCTACGCAAGCAGCAGGAAGGCTGGAACCGTCACGACCTGGAAGGTTTTATGGCGGGATACTGGAACTCGTCGCAGCTCACATTTTTTTCGGGCGGAAAAGAGAACGATGGCTGGCAGGCCACCATGGAGCGCTACCTCGCGACCTATGCCAGTCCGGGTCACGAAATGGGCCAGCTCGATTTTTCGAATTTACGGATCGAAGTGCTTGGACAGGAGGGAGCGTTCGTCCGCGGCACCTGGAAACTGACCCTAAACAATGGCAAGACGCCGCACGGTCTGTTCACCCTGATATTCCGCAAGTTTCCCGACGGATGGAAGATCGTGCACGACCATACCTCAACCGCAGACTAAAGCAAATTGATGCCTGCCGCATTCTTACTCTTACCGCTTCGCCCGCACCTGCACACGCGTCCCTTCGGGCAGCGTGCCGCTCAATTCAACTACACCATTCCGGACGACCCCTTCAAGTTCCTGTGGAACAGGGCTCAGACCGGTTGATGCAGTTGCAGGCGAGGGCGCCCGCGGCACACGTCCCATCCCTTTATCCATGGCCGCATTGGCCAGCCGGTCGGCATCCTGATTTTGTTCGCGCAGCGCATGGCCAATCGAAAACCACTCTAATTTCGCGATTAATTCCCTGGCTCGGCCGTGAAGATCCTGCAAGGTTGGGTTCTTGACCTTGTAAATGCCTTTGATCTGCCGCACCAGCAACTCGGAGTCACTGATGAGCTTGAGCGCCTTCGGGCCATGCTGGATAGCGTATTCGAGCGCCGCAATCAGCCCCTGATACTCGGCAAAATTGTTGGTCTGGTGGCCAAGATATTCACTGAGCTGCGCGACCTTGCATCCAGCCTCGTCTTGAATCACGACTCCGTATCCGGCCGGACCCGGATTGCCGCGTGCCCCGCCATCGCTGTGCGCGATGAGATAGTGCTCGGGCGGATTTTCGCGCGGCGAGTCGTCGCCGTGGGAGAGGAGCGGTCGATTCGATGAACGGCGAGGATAAGGCATGCAGTCGAGTTTACAACGGCTACCCCGTCGCATTGATACGCCGTCTTTCAGGACTGTCTCCCAAGGAAGCGCTGCCCAAAGGAATCGCCCCTTAAGAGTGTCGTCCCGAGCGAAGCGAGGGACCTTGGTTTTCTTTCCGCCAGTAGAGCTCTCGGAAGTTCTATGTCATCGCCCCGCGGCCAACCTCGTCGCCAGGCGCGGCGGCAACCCCGCCGCGAAGATGCGGTCCTGCGCGGCCTTCAGGTTATAGGGCGTGCGGTGAAAGTGGACGACTTGAGCGTCCGTATCAAACAGCGCGAATGCGGCGCGCCAGTCTCCATCGCGCGGCTGCCCCACCGACCCGGGATTGATCATGTACCGCGTCGCCGGCTTCAACTGCAGCGCAACCGTCTCGGCTTGCCCCACCGTCCGGTACTCCGGCCGGAAGCCATCGGCCAAATCGCCGTTGGCGAAAAATCCGCCTTGCAGATGCGTGTGGCCAAAAAAGGTAAGTGGCGTTATGCTGGCCAGCAGCGGCGCCAGCGCATCGCCCATAGTAACTACATAAGCGTCTTCATCCAGCGGCGAACCGTGAACCAGTTGAGCCCTCTGAACACCCTCCAGCGGCACCGGACCTTGCGGCAAATCGTGCAGCCATTTGAAATGTTCCGCAGGCAACTGCTCGCGGGTCCATACCGCCGCGGCCGCCGCCAACGGATTGAAGTCCTCCAGGGAGAGCAAGCCGGTTGCGGCCTTGTCGTGATTGCCCCGAACGAAAATTTTCCCCAACTCCTGAGCGCGATCGACCACTTCATTCGGCGAGGCTCCGTAGCCCACGAGGTCGCCCAGGTTGGCGACCGAATCGTAGGCGGGAGCGGCCTGCAAGCACGCTTCCAGCGCTTCGAGATTGGCGTGAATGTCGCTAAGCAGCAGTATGCGCAAGCATCACCGGGCAAAGTGGGGATTATAACCTCTGGATAACTTCTTCACCACGGGGGATACAGAGGGCTAGATCCGCTCGAAGCCCCGACGGCCTGCAGAAGGTGGTTCGATTCATCATCGCGTTGGATTCACGACCGGGCATCGCGCCCAATGCGCTGGCGCAATTTCGGCCAGAGGAGGAAGCGAGCGAGCGCACTCCGGCACCCGGAAGCCGCAGCGCGGTTCGAACGCGCAACCCGGCGGCATCGCATGCAGCGGGGGCACAGTGCCTTCAATGGTTCCCAGCGGCTGCTCCCGTTTCGTATTCAGATTGGGAACGGCCTGCAATAAACCTCGCGTGTAGGGATGCGCCGGCGCGCGAAAAATTTGTTCCTTGCTTCCAATCTCCACCAGCGCTCCGGCATACATGACGGCCACGCGATCCGCGACCTGCGAAACCACCGCCAGATCGTGGGAGATGAACAGCATCGCCAACCCGAACTTTGCGCGCAGGTCGGCCAGGAGTTCGAGAATCTGCGCCTGTATCGTGACGTCGAGCGCGGTAGTAGGCTCGTCAGCGATTAGCACCTTCGGCCGGTTCACAATCGCCATCGCGATCATCACCCTCTGGCGCATGCCGCCAGAAAGCTGGTGGGGATAATCGCGGGCACGCCGCTCCGGCTCGGGTATGGCCACATCGCGCAAGGCTTGCAACGCGAGGCTTGCAGCCTCCCGCTTGGATCGTGTGCCATGAGCCCGCACCGCTTCGGCAATCTGGTCGCCTACGCGCATCACGGGATTGAGAGCTGTCATCGGCTCCTGAAAAATCATTGCGATCCGCGAACCGCGCAGTTGGCGCATGGACTCGCTGGGTAAAGTTGCCAGATCGCGAGTCTCGCCATCCTCAGAAAAAATAATTTCCCCGGAAACCCTCGCCTGCGGCGGCAGCAGTCTCATGATAGCCAGCGACGTAATCGATTTGCCCGAGCCCGATTCGCCGACCAGCCCGAGAACTTCACCCGGTGCAATTGAAAAGTTGAGATCGCGTACCGCGGCAAGGCTCTGAGCGGATACGGCTTGTGTGGAGAACTCGATATTCAGCTTACGGACGTCGAGAAGCGGGGACACACTCCAATGTTAGCAGCGTGGGAACTGCACCGTGCGCCGAAGCAGGTACGAGCGAGCGAGCGCCCGCCCAGACCGAAGACGCCAATCCAAATACACACCCGAATATCAAAACCCAAGACCAAGACCCAACACCCGATCACTGCCCCAAAATCAGCGGCAGTCCATTCTTGCTGTTTCCAATCACCACCACTTTTGTGTTGGCACTTTTCGCTAAAGTCTCAGTAGCTTCGATCCCCTTCCACTCCAGCAGTTGCGCGCTGATGCCTTGTGCCACGATCTGCTGAAAGTCCCGCACGCCAGCAGCTTCGATGCGTTTGCGCTGCGCTTCCTGGGTTTCTTTTTGCAGCCGGAAGTTCATCGCCAGTGATTCCTGCTCCGCCTGTTGTTTCGCTTCAATGGCTGCTTTCAGCGTGGCAGGCAGTTGAATATCGCGGAGCAGAACACTCTCCACCGTCAGACCGCGCTGGTTCAGTTGGGTGGTGACCTGATCGTAAATCTGTTTGCCAACCATCTCGCGTTCGCCGGTGTACAGGGCATTGGCAGTATGTGATGCTGTGGCCTCGCGAATCGCCGATCGCAAGGTAGGTTCGATAACAACGTTTTCGTAGTCGGCGCCAATCTTCTGGAAAACATCGGCAGCGTGGTCGGGATTGAGATGGTAGATCAGCGACGTGTCGAGACTCATCATCAAGCCTTCGCTCGAAGGCACGCTGGCGGATTCTTTCAGCGTCTGTGTCTGAATGGAGAGTTCGTTGTTGGTCTTGAGCGGATTAATAAAATGCACGCCCTCGCCCAGCGTCTCGCCCGTCACTTTTCCGAATAGCGTGAGCACGCCCACGTGTCCCGTGCCAACTTTGGCCACGGAGCTGAAAACCAGAATCACCAGCAAAAAGGCGGCGATGCCAAGCCCAATCAGGCGCAGAAGGCCTCCGCCTCCGCCGCCGCCGTCAATAATCCTGCCGCGAGCCGGATCGAAAATCGTCATCGTAGTTTTCCCCCGCCGTAATTTTAGGTGGGCGAACGCGGCCCGCATAAGTGACTTGTATGGGCCAAGCGCCATAAATCACTCGCCTACGATTCGTATCAGGGTAGGCCTTCAGGCAAACCGTAAGAGCACGCATCCTGCTTGGGCTTTTAGCCCTGGTCTTGAATCTTCGACGGCCATGCCGCATCTTTATTGAGAGACCTATGAGCAAGATTCACATCCCAACCCCGTTGCGGCAGTATGTCGGCAAGCAATCCACCGTGGAAGTCAAAGCCAACACTGTGGCTGAAGCCATGACCGCCCTGGTGGACCAGCATCCCGATCTGCGCCGCCATCTGTACAACGACGACGGCAAACTGCGCGCCTTCGTGAATCTCTACCTGAACGACGAAGACATCCGCTACCTTCAGAAAGAAGCGACCGCCATAAAAGAAGGTGATAACATTTCTATCGTGCCTTCGATCGCTGGAGGCGCGGAAAGTGCGCCCCCGCCTTGTCATCCCGAGCGAAGCGAGGGACCTTGGTTTGTGCTTGTATCCCCAGCTAAGTTGTGACGCCAGCAGGAACCAAGGTTCCTCGCTGCGCTCGGAATGACAAGGCTTTCTGCGGGATGACAAAGTTCTGCCTTCTGATTCCCTGATTCGAAGCCACGCAATTCAAATTCAACCGAGGACTTTATGGCCACAACCACTACCGAAATTCCAGTCACGTTGAGCAAGGACGAAATTCTGCGCTACTCCCGCCACCTGATCATGCCCGAGGTCGGCATGGAGGGTCAGCAGAAGCTGAAAGCGGCGCGCGTTCTCTGCATCGGCACAGGTGGACTTGGATCACCGCTCGCCCTATACCTGGCGGCGGCGGGCATCGGTACGCTTGGCCTGGTCGACTTCGATGTAGTTGACTATACGAATCTTCAGCGGCAGATCATTCACTCCACCGCCGACGTAGGCCGCAAGAAGCTGGATTCCGCCGCGGAGAAGCTCACGGCCATCAATCCCTTCTTGAACATTCGCAAATTCGATACGCGGCTGAGCAGCGAAAACGCGCTCGAACTCTTCCGCGACTTCGACATCATCGCCGACGGCACCGATAACTTTCCCACGCGTTACCTGGTGAACGACGCCTGCGTGCTCACCGGCAAGCCGAACGTTTACGGTTCGATCTTCCGCTTCGAAGGCCAGGCCAGCGTCTTCGCCACCGAAGATGGCCCCTGCTACCGCTGCCTGTATCCCGAACCACCACCGCCCGGTCTGGTTCCTTCCTGCGCCGAGGGCGGAGTGCTCGGCATTCTTCCTGGTCTCGTCGGTGTGATGCAGGCCACCGAAGTTATCAAGCTAATCCTCGGCGTCGGCGACCCGCTCATCGGCCGCCTGTTGCTGATCGACGCGCTGAGCATGAAGTTCCGTGAACTCAAGCTGCGCAAGAATCCCGATTGCCCGGTGTGCGGCACGCATCCCACGGTAACCAAGCTGATAGACTACAACCAGTTTTGCGGCATTCGCGGGGAGGAAAAACCGGTGGCGGATGGAATTCCAGAAATTCAAGTGGAAGAGTTGAAGCGGCGGCTGGACGCGAAAGAAGATCTCTTCGTCCTCGACGTGCGCGAGCCCCACGAATATCAAATCTGCAACATCGGCGGCCATCTCATCCCGCTGAACGACCTGCCGAAGCGCGTGAACGAGCTGGATTCCAGCCGCGAAATCGTCGTCCACTGCAAAATGGGCGGCCGCAGCGCCAAGGCCGTGCAATTCCTGCAGCAATCCGGCTTCACCAAGGTTCACAATCTGGCCGGCGGAATTAATGCGTGGTCCGAGCGGGTGGATCCGAAGGTGCCGAAGTACTAAGAGTTTTGGTCGGCACGCCTGGAAGGCGTCCCCTGATACGAAGCGAATGAGTGGCACGTCCGTGCCAGTTGACATTCGCGAGGCCACGGCGATAATAGCGTGCTCGCGCTTTCGGCCTTCGGACGTTTTCCCCACAACCCACTTTCCGAGCATCAGCCGAAAGGTTTCAAGCGAGCTGGGCCCATAGAAATCACGATTGAGAGGAAACCGATGACGCGCCTCGCTGTCAGCGTATGGCTGTTCGTCCCAATTGCTCTCTTCTGCACCCTGGTCGCAGGGGCTCAGGACTCGCCTGCCCACGCGGTGACAACCGGCGATGTGATCGCAATGAAGCAGGCTGGACTTTCGGACGACCTCGTGATCGCGAAGATCAGGCAAAGCAACCAACCCGCGAACCTGAGCACTGACGAACTGGTTGCCTTGAAGAAACAAGGCGTCAGCGACGCCGTAATTAAAGTTTTGATGGATCCGGCCGGTGCCACGCTACCCAGCCCCAGCGCCACCGGGGCCGCTATCGCCAACCGTGTACTGAACGTCAATCCTTCGGGCGCGACCCCTGACCCTGGGACCTATAGGGTCGGAAATCGAGACGACCCGATGACGCCGCACGATTCGGGCATTTACATCTACAGCTCCGACTCGGCGGGGAAGTCCCACATGGTCATGCTTGAGCGAGCCGCGTACCAGGGAACGAAGACCGGTGGTCTGTTCACCTCGGCCCTCACCTACGGCGCTGTCAAAGCCAAGACCAAGGCAATCCTGCCCGGCAAGGAAGCCTCAATTCAAACTGGGCAGGGCAAGCCCGTCTTCTACTTTTATTTCGAAGACAAGGCAGCCGGGCTTGGGCGGGGAGGATTCTTTGCTGGGGGCTCCGTCTCGAATCCGAACCAGTTCGCTCTACTGAAACTAAATGTGGATAAACACAACCGCTCAACCGAAATTGGGGCATTTAGTATGTGGGGAGCATCCAGTGGATCGCAGGAGAAATCAATCATCCCCTTCAAGGCAGATCGGATTGCGCCAGGGCTATATAAGGTTCAGCCTGAGGGCGACCTTACGCCGGGGCAGTACTGCTTTGTTGCGACGACAAGCGTCGCCGGTGCCTACGGCTCAGGCGCGACCTTCGCGCACGACCTCTTTGACTTCGGAGTCAGGGGCAAATGAGCGGGTGCCGGCTGAGAAAAGGATGCGTACTGGCCTCGGCGAACTAGAGAATAGAAAGAGGGAGCACGACGCGTGCTCCCTGTTCATTTTTACGTTGCGACGCAGCTACTTGCTCGATCCCTGCATCCCATCTCCCGCATCGGCCAGCTCCAGCGAAAATTTCTTGCCCGCGAAGCGCAAGCCTTGCAGCGAGTTCGGCCCGCTGGCATTCTGCCGCGTGACCGCGGCGTCATTGGCCGCCGCAGTCTGCAGGTCAACCACGTGCGCCGGCACCTTCGCCACCACGTTCTTGCCCTGGATGATGCTTAACTCCACGTCAGGTCCGCTGCCTTCCCATTGAACCTTGTAGTCTCCGGCTTTCAGCTTGGTTCCGTTCACCAGCACCGGATTGCTGAGTTGCAAACTGGCTTTGGTTGCGGCAAAGGCGCTCGACGCCAGCATTACGGCCAACCCCAATACCAAACGTTTCGATACGGTCGCGAACTTCATGACTGCTCCTTTTTTCTTCCCCGAGTTTCGTCGGAGACCGGCTGGGGCGGCCCGGTTCACGACTCGCGCGAGAAAACCTTTGTGTTTTGTCGCGAATCGCCTACAATGCAGCCGTCGGGGTTCGGCAGACAAGCCGCAAGGCCTGCCTCGCCGTCACGGGGGTTTTCTCAACTGGGCCGCCAAACCGAGCGTGAGAAAATCCCTGAACCCCGTTAAAATTCTTGTCGAGCGGCCCGCTTAGAATTTCTCCTCGCGTGCACCGCTTCCTCTATTTGCAGTACGCAACGGAACCGGAAAAGTTCCGCACTCTTTAAAATCGGCTCGTTCCTTTTTGACGAACTGCGCGCTGCTCAGTTAGCAGAATTCGAAAACTCCGCGCTTCGTCACAACCAGCAAATGTTTTGTAGATGGCTCGATGGAAAAATTAATCGAGCCGTAAAAAAATGCGCCTTATAAGTAATTGATGATTGAAATGTAATTGTTGATTCGGGATTGGCTTGGCAAGAGTTGTATTAAGTTGCTCAGAGTGGGGCCGCGAAAGGGCGCCACGTGGTGAACAAATTGTGAAATCTATAGCGGTGTCTCGGCTTCAGTTTCCGTCGCCGTGCTGCCGGTCCACCGACCACACGCTGGCCTGATCTTTTTCAAACGGATAAACGTGTACCATCCAGTTGAAAATTACTGGGTGGAACGTTCCACCCGCGGCGTCGCATGCTTCCTGCGTGGTGATCGATCCCCGCAATCCGAATTGCGGGTTCTTCTCCAGGTATAAATATTTTTTTCCGGCAGGCGCCGTGCAGAAATTCACGTGTTCGTGCCATTGCGCCACGCTCAGGGGAACACGATCATCCAGTTGATCTTCATTCATCCGCTTGGGCGCGGTGTACATCACTCCAATCAGCTTGTAATCTTCGCCATGTTTTTCATATAGCAGGGATGTTGGATGTTCGGGATTAAAGCGGAATGCCGCTTCCATCGCATATCCGTAATTGGTGAAGTGGTAGATCTTCTGCGGAAGTTCGGGATGAAAAATCTTGTAGCCGTCTGCCAACGCTGCGTGATAGTCGATATATTTTTCCGAAGCTTGGCGCGCGGCATCCGCCACTGCCTGGGCACGCGCAGCATCGCCGGCCTTCGCCGGTCGCAGCGCTGTCATCTTCATGTGCGGCCCCATATCCATGCGCCCTTCCATGGAGCGCATCACGTGGGCGCTGGCCTCGCCGTCGTGCGCGGGATCCTTGTCCGCATTCATCGGCATGTTCGACATGTCGTGCATATCCATGCCGGGCATGCTTTGCGGTGCGGACTGCTGGCAGCACGCTGCGCTTGCTAACAGCAAAACTGATGTGAGCACCGCAATTCGATCGCGCATAGTTTCCCCCACTCTAATTCCTGTAACACTGGCGCAAGCGGCGAGTTTCTACAAGAGAACCCAGGTTACTGAGGATCACAGAGGTAATCGCTCACTCGGAACCTGTTGACGGCTGGGGAGGCCCGGCGAGCCGTCCCGCCAGAATGGCGGCCAAACAGCAAGTCAATAGCGCTGAAATGGGAATCAGACGAATATTGCCCTTTGAAACCGACGCAAATACCAGGTTTTGTACCGTGAAGTACGTTGCATGGAGAAGAATCACAACGGGCAGGCTTTGCCCACTTCGGTTGTATAGGTACGAAAAGATAACCGACCAGGAAACAAGATTGATACAGATGATCACGAGGAGCTTAAACGTCAAATAGTTCAGTGTCATCAGCCACAGAGGTACGTGCCACACTGCCCAGTAAACGCCGATGATCAAGGCTGACACGACTTGCGAATAGCGATTTTGTAGTTTCCTCAAGGCAAAGGCTCTCCAAGCTATCTCCTCCCAAACCGGACCAAAAGGCAATGACAGCAGACTGGTATACAGCAGCATTTTGGGTGGCTGAACAAGTTCTGCGCGCGAGTAGACCAGCAATGCGCACAAAGACGTCAGGAAGACACCGCAAGGGATAGCGATTGAGAGGATGTACCACGCTGGGTGAACCTTCCACGCGAGGACCGTGGACAGGAGATCCGCGAGGTACTGTTTTCCCTGCACGGATGCCCAGACAAGCGCAATCAGTCCAGGCAGACAGTTTCCTATTAAGAACTTTATGTTGCTTACCGGCCAGTTGACTTGCCAGCCGCGAAAATTCAAGAAGACGTAAGAGCCGGCCGATACGGGCCAAAGCCACATCGTCCAAGAAAATGCCGCGCTTATGGCAAGAAAGGTCCAAAGCGGCAACATCCCACCTGCAGTTGGGCCGGACAGACTCCTCGGCTCGGCTATAGGGTCCGCCTCTAATCCCATGGCTGGTCCTTACCCTATTGCTCAGGCACCGACACATGCTCATGCACGATCAGCCACTTGCCATCCTGATTCTCGAAAACCACAGTCCAGCGGAAATTGCCCATCTCGACCTTGCCCGCTTTCGTCGTCATCTCTTCCTTTACCGTCGCTGTGGCCCAAACCAGATCTCCGTGAGGATGGATTGCAGCGTCATCGTTCACCGTGAACTTCCCACTCTTATATTCGGCCAGTTCGGCGCTCACACCCTTGTCGTACTCATCCCAACTGCCGTACTTCAGCGGTGCGGTATCGAAGTAAGTGTGCGGCCCGCTCGCATAGAATTTTGCAACGTTGTTGGCATCGAGAGTCGACCAGCCATCCCAGATTTTTTGCAGATATGCCTTATCGGGAGCCGTGGGTGCCGTTGCTTTCTTAGCGGAAGACTTGGCCGCGCCAGAAACGTTCAGAGCAAACAGACAGACAAGTAGCGCGAGAACGCGTTTCATTGTTAAATTCCTCCCAGAGAAGCTTTCAAAGTTCGGCGCGATTCTCGCACATCAGCCCGCCATCTTCCAACTACACATTGACCGATTTCCACAGCGCACGCTAGAATAGTTGAGTTTGCCTGTACTCGCCGACTTGTTCCTGGTCGCTCGCCCTGGCTGCTGAAGCGCCGCGGCGGAAAACACAGCAAGCAAAAGCAGTTTAGCCGAATTGTACCGGCGCCCAGGGTTGCGCCCGTGTGCGCATGGTGGGCCGGGAGTGAGTTGATTTTCAAGAAATTTTGATGGAGGCAGGCGTATGTACGCGGTGATCCGCGCCGGTGGAAAGCAGTACCGAGTGGCGCCCGGAGACGTAATTCGAGTCGAAACCTTGGCCACGGGAACCGACGGCCATGTATCGTTCCCAGACATTCTGGCGGTATCGGCCAGCGAAGGCCAGGTCGGCAAGGCGCTGGCGGAAACTCGCGTGGTCGGCGAAGTGGTGGAAGAAGGCCGCGGCGCGAAGATTCTGGTTTTCCATTACAAGCGCAAGAAGCAGTACAAGAAGCTGCGCGGCCACCGGCAGTCTTACACCGCCGTGCGCATCACCGAAATTGCCCATGACGGGCAGAATTTTAAAGCTCCGGAGCTCGCTAAAAAGCAGCCCAAGCCGAAAAAAGCGGCAGCCGAGCACGAGCATCAGTCCCACGAGCACCGCGCTGAAGCGAAACCGGCGAAGGGACATGCTAAAAAATCCCACGCGAAAAAGAAAGCCGCGCCAAAAAAGGCGGCAAAGAAAACCGCAAGCAAGAAAAAGAAGTAGTAGTTTCTAAATATCGAGATTGAGAGTTGAGCGATGGCACATAAAAAAGGGCAAGGCACATCACGAAACGGCCGCGATTCAAACGCACAGCGGCTGGGCTTCAAAGCATTCGGCGGGCAGATCGTACCCGGCGGCACCATCATCGTGCGCCAGCGCGGCACACCGGTAAAGCCCGGGCTGAACGTTGGCCGCGGCAAGGACGACACTTTGTTTGCCAAGGTCACCGGCCGCATCAAGTTCCTGAACAAGGGACAAATGGGCAAGTTCGTGATGGTCGAGCCGATGGAGATCGCCGAGTAGATTCGCGTCCGTTCGGCAAAATTGTATTGCGTGTTAGCGGCCGCGGCGAGCTGTCCAACGCGGCTTCAGCCTCGCCTTCGGGACGAGGCTTTTTGTTTTACTTTTCATCTTTGTTTTGCTTGCCATCTTTTTTGTCATCCCGAGCGGGGCGAGGGACCTTGGTGTCGGCTGACACTGGCAACACTTCCGGCCAAAACCAGGATCCCTCGCGTTGCTCGGGATGACAAACGGCATTTAGCTACGATCATGTTTTACGATCATGTTCATTGATGAGGCAAAAATTCGAGTGAAGGCCGGCGACGGCGGCAACGGCTGCATGGCCTTTCGGCGCGAAAAATATGTTCCGCGCGGCGGGCCTTCGGGCGGCGATGGCGGTGACGGCGGTGATGTCATTATGGAGTCCAGCGAGCGCCACAACACGCTGGTCCATTTCCGCTTCAACCCCGAATACAAAGCCGAGCGCGGTCGCCACGGCGAAGGCTCCAACAAGAGCGGCCGCGAGGGCGAGGACATCATTCTCAAAGTCCCGGTTGGAACCATCGTCTTCGACGAAGCAACCGGCGAAAAAGTTTTCGATTTTTCGGCCCCTGACCAGAGCATGATCATTGCTCGCGGCGGCCGCGGTGGACGCGGCAACGCCCGCTTCGCCACGTCCGTGCATCAGGCTCCGCGTGAGCACGAACCCGGCCGCCCCGGCGAAGAGCACAACTACAAGCTCGAACTGAAACTCCTCGCGGACGTTGGCTTGGTGGGGTTCCCGAATGTCGGCAAATCCACGCTAATCTCGCGCATCTCGGCCGCCCGGCCTAAGATTGCGGACTATCCATTCACTACTCTGGAGCCGAACCTCGGCGTAGTCGCCGTCGGCGATCCACGAAACGAAATCAGTTTTGTAGTCGCCGACATTCCCGGCTTGATCGAAGGAGCCCACGCCGGTTCGGGCCTTGGGATGCAGTTCCTGCGGCACATCGAGCGAACGCGCCTGCTGGTGCATTTGGTGGATGTTTCCGACGCCAGCGGCCGGCCTGACGTTGTGAAGGATGTCGATGTGATTCTCGGCGAGCTCGCGAGCTTTGGCGCGCATTTGGAAGAAAAGCCGATGATCATGGTCGCGTCAAAGATCGATGTGGCCAATAAAGACAAGGTCGCTGCGCTCAAGCGGTATTGCAAGAAGCGAAAACTCAAGCTCTACGAAATTTCGGCGGTAACCGGCAAGGGAATTGAAGAGCTGAAATTCGCCATCGCTAAGGAAGTCGAGGCGCTGCGCGAAAAAGCCTCGCAGGAGGAAACCACCGATACGCAGAGTGTTTGATCAATGTTCCAAGCCTAAGCGTGGCCCACTGGCCCGTGTTCAAAGCGATATTGCAGAATCTTCGCGGCCAGCGCCGGTGATACTTCTTCTCCCTCCCTTACCGAACGTACGATTTCTCCGCGGCAAAACACCTCGGTCGGCGAAAGTCCGGCGATTTCCGCCGGCAACACCAGATTGATCTCCAGCACAACATTCGGCTGCAAAAAGTCCTCGGCCTGAAACAACATCCCCGAGCGGCTGATATTCTTGGTTTGCCCCTCGTGCCACTTTTCTTCGTCAACGCGCCGGTACCGCAAGGGGAGCTGCAACTGGAAACGTTCGGCGCGTGACGACGAAGCATGCTGGTCGACAGCATGGCCATGGCTTGCACCGGCCAACGCCGCCTGCCCCGCGGGAATGGAGTTCAGCACCTCGCGCACGGTATTTTTCAGATCGCGGAGGGTGAACGGCTTTTGCAGCAGGCGAATTCCCGCGTCCAGCGTGCCATTGCGCCCGATTACATTTTCGGTATAACCGGACATGTAAAGAATCTTGGTAGCCGGTCGAATCTCCGCGATGCGCTGGGCCAGTTCGCGGCCATTCATGCCGGGCATGATGACGTCGGTCAGCAGCAAATGAATCGGCCCTTCATGCCCAGCCGCCAGCTTCATCGCGATCATTCCATCCGGCGCTTCGATCACTCGATAACCCTGCTTCTCAAGAAATTGCCGCGCCAGGTAACGCAGATTGGTTTCGTCTTCAACCAGTAAAATCGTTTCTCTTCCCGGCTCTGCCGCCGGCTCCGGCGCAGCCGCCACCTGAGCCGAACTCTCAACATTTTCGGCAACGCGCGGCAAATAGATCTTGAAGGTCGTACCCTTCCCGGCGTCGCTGTAAACCCAGATGTAGCCTCCACTCTGCTTCACGATTCCGTATACCGTCGAGAGCCCAAGCCCGGTTCCTTTGACGCCTTTCGTGGTGAAAAACGGCTCGAAAATGTGCGATTGAGTCTCCAGATCCATGCCTGCGCCGTTGTCGGAAATAGAAAGCACCACGTATTCGCCCGGCAATATTGGCGCATGCAGGCGCGCAAATTCGTCATCGATGGCCAAATTCGAAGTCTCAATGGTCAGCTTTCCACCGCCTGGCATGGCATCGCGCGCATTCACCGCAAGATTCATGATGACCTGCTCGATCTGCCCGGCGTCGGCCCGCACCGCTCCCAAACCCGTAGCCGGAATCATGACCAGTTCGATATCCTCGCCGATCATGCGGTTCAGCATCTTCAGGTTTTCGCCCACCACGCCATTCAGGTCGAGAACCTTCGGTGCCAGCATCTGCTTGCGGCTGAAGGCCAGCAGTTGCCGGGTGAGCGACGAAGCTCTCTCCGCCGCGCCGGCAATCTCCTGTGCCGGCGAGCGCAAGGTCTGGTCCGGCCCCAGCCGATCGAGAAGGAATTCCGAGTATCCCGAGATCACCATCAGCAGATTGTTGAAGTCATGCGCGATCCCGCCGGCCAGGCGGCCGATGGCCTCCATCTTATGCGACTGCTGCACCTGTTGTTCGAGGGCGCGCCGCTCCGTTACATCTTCGGCGAACAATTCGAACGTCCTGCTCTTGCCGCCATCCGAAACCGATCGACCCGAGACCCGCACCACAATCGCCGCGCCGTTCTCCCGCTTCCAGTCGACAATCAGCCCGTAAAACGGAATGCCCGCACGCAATCGGTCGGCCAGGTCAAACCAACGCTGCGTATCTTCATAAAGTGTGCCCAAATGGCTGCCGACCAATTCCGAGGAGGAACGTCCCAGCATCGCCAGCAGCGCCGGATTTGCATCCAGGATTTTCCCCACGGAATCGCAACGGCAAATTCCGTAGGGAGCATTGGTCACCAGCGAGCGGAAATTTATTTCCGAGCGGCGCAAGTTCTCTTGTGTCGCTCGCAACGCCGCATTGAACCAGCAGATCAGCGCCGCCAGAACCACGAACAGCGCCAGCCGCAGCATGGTGGAGCGAAACTGTGCCGGCGTGTGTTCTCCGGAGAATGAGAAGTAGGCGCTCACCGTTATGGCAAACGAAGTTGCCACCAGGCCCGGTTTCCATCCGCCATACCATGCGCTCACCATAACCGCCACGGCAAACACCGCCAAACGGCTTTCCGTAATGTTTGGAAGAAGCACCGCCGGAATGAGCGCCAGGGTCGTACTGAGAACCGCGACCCCGTAGCGCAAAATTGGCGCACGGGTAGGTTGAATGCGAAATAGGGGGAGGGAGACTCGCATATTGTGTTGGATGCTAACTTCCTTCCCGCTATTCCACGAGATTACAGGAGTTCATTCCAGATTCTCAGTAAGCGTATGGTCTTCGCCGAACTTCAAGAAGTCCAAACGGACATGCGGCGATGTCATGCCGGACAATGCCCGATTTCCAGCGGCAGCCCGCTAGTCCACCCTACCGACAGCCACGAAAAGTTGAACTTGCCAACTCTGCCGCGGAACGCAGACACTAAGGGCGCATGAATATTGGCTTCTTCGGCGGTACATTCGATCCCATTCACCGCGGCCACCTCGCCCTGGCGCGAGCCGCGCGCGATCGTTGTAAGCTCTCCCGCATTCTGTTTGTGCCGCCCGGCGTTCCTCCGCACAAGCAAAGTCAGCCCCTATCTGCCTTCACCCATCGCTTCGCGATGATCGCTCTTGCCACTGCGCACGAGAAAGATTTCATTCCCTCGCTGCTGGAAGCGCCGCAAGATTCGGCGGCAGTCGATTCCGCCGAAACTAAAAAGAAAAAAGTTCCCGCAGAGAAGCCGAATTACTCCATCGACAGCGTCCGCCGCCTCAAGCAATCGTTCAAAAAGGCGGACCGGCTCTTTCTTCTCATCGGGATCGACGCATTCAAGGACATTGCAAAATGGCATCAGGCCGAGGCCTTGTTTCGCGAATGCGAATTTATCGTGGCCAGCCGTCCCGGTTTTTCGCTCGCCGATGTCGCTCGCGCGCTGCCTGAAACTTTGCGGCCCAAAGAAGAGGTGACTCGCCCCTTTCATAAGCAAGCCGCCACCGGCGACTTGGTCTTAACAGGTGTAACCATTCACTTGCTCGACGATGTCAGCCAGCCAATCTCCTCCACCGCGATTCGCCAAGCGGCAGCTGCGGGCAAACCGTTGACCCGCTTCCTGGACAGTGCCGTCGCCGAGTACATTAAGAAGACCGGGCTGTACAAAAGCGGCTCTCCACAGGAATGACATTGGCGGACCGGCATCGGCCCATCTTCCCGTTTACAATGATCCAGACCATTGATCGACTCTTTGCATGAAAAAAAACGATTTGAAACGTCAAGTATCGGAAGCCATTCAAGCCTGCCTCGATAAGAAAGCCGAAGAACTCTCCATCCTCGAAATGGAAAAAGGCTCCGGAGCATTCACCGATTATTTCGTCCTGTGCAGCGGCACCAATCCGCGGCAGGTTCAGGCCATTGCCGATGAAGTAGAACGCCGCCTGAAAGAGGCTGGAGTCCGGCCCACGCAGGTCGAGGGCTACCGCCAAGGCGAGTGGATCCTCGTCGACTACGTCGACTTCGTAGTCCATGTTTTTTCCGAGAAGGCGCGCAAGTTTTACGATCTCGAGCGCCTGTGGAAGACGGCGAAGCGGCTTGAGCCTTCGGAGTTGGCGGCCAAGCCAAGGGCCAAGGCCGGGGCCAAGAGCGGGAGCAAGGCCAGCGCAACTCCGCGAAAGCGAGCTGCCGCCTCCACGCGCACGCGCAAGAAAGCCTGACCGGATCGTTATCGAGCACCCCACTGCGGATTTCGCGTCCTATGAACTCGCTTCCGAAAGAAAGTTCGTCTGCTGCCGAACCAAGCTGGGGATCGCAATATCGTCTCGTCGCCTCCGATAAGTGGAAGGCCAAGTCGGCTGCTATGGGGAAGGCCGTGACCGAGGCTCTTGTCGAATATGCCGCTCCGAAACCGGGCATGCGCGTTCTCGACCTGGCGAGTGGAACCGGCGAGCCGGCAATCAGCCTGGCAATGCGCGTGGGACTCCAGGGGCAAGTCACTGCGCTCGATCTAAGCGCCGATCTTCTTGAAATCGCCAAAGGACGAGCCCGGGAGCGCGGCCTGCAAAATTTTGTTACGCACCAGGCGGATGCTCACTCGCTGCCCTTCAACGAGAACAGTTTTGATCTGGCCACCTCACGCTTCGGCATAATGTTCTTCCGCGATGTTCGCCTTGCGCTGCGTGAGCTGCGTCGAGTGCTGCGGCCCGAAGCTCGCGCCTGTTTCATAGTATGGGGAGCGATCGACCAGCCTTACTGGCAAACAACTATGGGCGTGGTCCATCGTCACGTCGGTGGGCCGATATTGGCTCCCGAAGGTCCGGATCCGTTTCGCTTCTCCGCGCCCGGCAGCCTCGCGAATGAATTACGCGCGGCGGGCTTTCGCGACGTGCAGGAAGAAACGCGCACCGTGCCCTGGACCTGGCCAGGCTCACCTGAAGAAGTTTGGGAGCAGGCGCGCGCTGTGTCGGTTCCATTTCGTCCCATGCTCGATCGCGTGCCCGCGCATCTGTGGCCGCAGATTCATTCCGAAGTGCACGCCGCAATCTCGCGCTACGTCGTGGGAGACAAAATCGAATTCGGAGCGACGGTGGTGCTGATCTCCGGAATCAAGTGAAGGCACAGCGGCGTGAAAATTCCATGAAGATCAAAATCGCGTGGATTGGAAAAACGAAAGAAGCGGCGATCCAATCGCTGACCGACGAATATTTGAAGCGCATCTCGCGCTATGTGCAGGCTGAAGGTGTGGCGCTTCGCGATGAAGCCGCGCTGCTGCAATTATGCGGGCGGGCGGCGCCAGGCAAGGCAAGCAAAGCGGCGAGCGCCACGAAATCGACGCTGGTACTGATGGACTCAAGCGGCAAGCAGTTTTCCTCGGAAGAATTCGCCCGCTTCATCGGCAACTATCAGGATCGCAATCCGCTGCCGCTCGTCTTCGCCATTGGCCCGGCAGACGGCTTCTCGGCAGCCACACGCGATGCCGCCCAGCACACCATCTCACTCGGCAGCATGACGCTCGCCCACGAACTCGCCCGCGTCGTCTTGCTCGAACAGGTCTATCGGGCGTTTACCATTCTCAAAGGTCATCCTTATCATTCCGGGCACTGACGCACTATGGTCTCAGCGTGTACCTTTGTGCGTTGTCCTCGCCGAATCGCTCGCCTAAAGTGATCGAATACCTGTAAGACCTGTTGATTCACACCTGCAATAGTCGGAGAATGAACTGATGAAAGATGTGATGGAGCTGCTGCGCGCGAAAGAACAGGAGTTACTCAAGGTGAAGGGGCAAGTCGAGGCGCTGCGTATCGCAGCACCTTTGTTGGGCGGCGAAGAGAGCCAAACGATTTCCGCGAAGACCGTTGCATCAATCAACGGCTCCCCCCAACCGGAATAATTGTTCGATCCCCGAGGTTCGCTGCCGATTATTGCGTAACCGTCGCCTGGTAGCTCACCGCCTGCCAGTGCCCGTTCTTGCGAACCCAAACTCGGGTATAGCGATACGGCCCGCTGAAATCCTCGCCGAGTTGGTGGCCTTTCACGTCGGCGCGCGCAGTCACCACCGCCGTGTCTCCATACAGGCGCACCACCATATCCGTGATGTTCATCGACTCATACCGCAACTGGCCGCTGCGACGTGCCGAAACCGTATCCTGCTTGGTAGTGACCTGCCCAAGCGGAGTGATCGCCACATAGTCTTCAGCGAGCGTCTTCAGTGAGAAGTCAGCATCCCGATGAAGGCTGGCCTCTTTCGCTTGCCGCTCCATGTCCACGATCTGGCGGATGGTCTCCTGATCGTTGGTATCGAATCCCGGCATGGGATGAATCGCCACATGCTGCGCCGAAAACGCAGCAGGCACGAACAGCAAAATGCAAAACAATAACACCCAACACTTGTTGGCCACGACGAGACCTCCGCAGTCTGCCAGGAGACAGAGATCTGCTTGCATCGAATACGGAACTTTGGATGCCAGAGTTCCATGCGAAGCTGAGTTTTGTATAAAGAAAGACACCTTCACCGGCGAATCATAACTTGAAACAAGAAAAAGATTGTCAGACGTGAAGATCTGGGTAGGACCGATCCGGTTGCTCCATGCCACGCACGGCCCCTTTCTAGTAGAATCAAGCCTCTGCACCCATGGCTGACGTCCGTCGCGGTCTGATCATCGTGAATACCGGCCCGGGGAAGGGCAAGACCACCGCCGCCATGGGCACGGCGTTGCGGGCCGTGGGCCAGGGTATGAAGGTGCTGATGCTCCAGTTCCTGAAAGGCTCGTGGCACTATGGCGAGCTGGATGCGGTAAAGGCCTTTGGCGACAACTTTGTTATGAAGCAGATGGGCCGCGGATTTGTGAAGGTGGGCGCCGAAAAGCCCGATCCGGAAGATGTAAAAATGGTCGAAGGCGCGTGGGCTGAGGCGGACAAGGCGATCCAGTCCGGGGAGTGGGACCTGGTTGTCCTCGATGAAATCAATTATGCGATCAGTTATGGCATGCTCGACCCTGCGAAAGTTGTGGAGAGCCTGAAAAAGAAACCGGAAATGGTGCATGTGATCTTGACGGGCAGAAATGCGCACCCCACAATCGTCGAGGCTGCTGACACTGTCACCGAAATGCGCCAGGTCAAGCACGCCTACGAAAAAGGCGTAATGGCGCAGAGAGGGATTGAATACTGATCGCGCGATTTGTGATCGGGTCGGGCGATTGTTTCAAGCTCCGAGAGTTGATTTTCAATCGCGAAATCGCCCGATCACACAATCGCTAAATTCTTATGGCTTGGTTTAAACGAGAATCCGGAGAGCTCGACACCTCAGGCGCGAAAACCGTCCGCACCGAAGGCTTGTGGGTGAAATGTGAAGGCTGCCGGCAGATCATCTGGAAGAAGGACCTGGAAGAGAATCTGAACGTCTGCCCCAAGTGCGAAAAACACTTCCGTATCGACGCCCGTACCCGGCTGGCGCTGCTGCTCGATGACAACCAGTATGAGACGCTCGACGGCAATCTCTCCTCCACCGATCCGCTGAAGTTTGTCGATCTAAAGCCTTATTCCTCTCGCCTGAAAGTCGCGCAACGCGACACCGGCTTGAATGATGCGGTTATCAACGCCCAGGGCAAGTTGATGGGACGCCCCGTGGTCGCCAGCGTAATGGAATATGCCTTCATCGGCGGCAGCATGGGCGCCGTCGTAGGAGAAATGATTACCCGTGCGGTGGAGCGCGCTGCCGATACCCGCACCCCGCTCATCATCGTTTCTGCTTCCGGCGGCGCACGCATGATGGAAGGCGTGATCAGCCTGATGCAGCTGGCCAAGATTTCCGCAGCACTGGCCCGGCTGGATAAAAAGAAGGTTCCCTATATCTCCGTCCTGACCGACCCGACCACGGGCGGCGTGACCGCGTCGTTTGCCATGCTGGGCGATCTGAATATCGCCGAACCCGGCGCGCTGATTGGCTTCGCCGGCCCGCGCGTGATCGAGCAGACCATTCGCCAAAAACTGCCAGCCGGATTCCAGCGCAGCGAATTCCTGCTGGCCCACGGCATGCTCGATGCGGTCGTACCGCGCAAGGAAATGAAACCTTACATTGCGCGCGCCCTGGATTTCATGGCAGCGTGAACGCGCTGTCAGATGTCAGCTCTCAGCCATCAGCTAAACGGATGACAAGTTCCTGCGCCCGCAGACTTCGAATCCTGCCGTGCCAATTGATAATCTGAAGACCAAGCTGACAGCCGAGAGCTGACAGCTGAAAGCTCTTATGTCTTACCAAACCGCAGTCGATCGCATGTTCGCGCTTGGCCACGAACTGGCGCAAACGCCCTCGCACAAGTTCGATCTCGCCTACATGCGCGTGCTGCTTGAGGCCATGGATCATCCTGAGCGCCGCTTTCCGAGCGTTCTGATCGCGGGAACCAACGGCAAGGGATCGACTTCGGCCACTCTAGCTTCCATCCTGCAGGCTTCGGGATTGAAAACCGGCCTCTACACCTCGCCGCACCTGATTCGAATCAACGAACGAATTCGAGTGAGCGGCAAAGAAATCAGCGACGACGATTTCGCCGCGCTGCACAGCCAAGTGGATCGAGTCGCCGCAACTCTGATGGAGCGCTCGGAACTCCCCTGGCATCCCAGCTTTTTTGAAATGATGACCGCAATCGCGTTCGGTCATTTCGCGAACCAGCGCGTCGAACTCGCCGTACTCGAAGTTGGCATGGGCGGCCGCCTCGATGCGACCAATGTTGTCGACCCGCGCGTCAGCGTCATCACCGACATCGCGCTCGACCATCAGAAATATCTTGGCGATACAGTTCGCGAAATCGCACGCGAAAAAGCGGGCATCATCCGCCTCGGCGGAACAGTAGTCACGCTGCCGCAGATGCCGGAAGCCAACGATGTAATCGGCAATACGATTTTGGATCTCGACGCGAAAGCTGTAAATGCGGTCCCCTATGTGCCGCCGGTTTCGCCAGGCAGTGCGCAGTACCTGATGCCCGATGGCCAGGAAAGCAAAGAGCTTTTCACCGCAAAGTTCGCTAAGGAAGACGCCAAGGACGCTAAGAAATACATTTCTCAGTATCTACTTTCCGTGCTGGACGAACAGATTCTCGTGCAGTCGCCGCTCGTGGGACGCCATCAGTTGCGCAACACGGCTCTGGCGATTGCAACCGCGGTTGAGTTGCAACACCAGGGTTTCAGCGGCATCACGGCGAAGACGATCGAAGCCGGTATCCGCCAAACTTGCTGGCCCGGACGCTTCCAACTCATTCCCGCGCGTTCCAGCTGGCCCGAAGTCGTGATCGATGTGGCGCACAATCCGGCGGGCGCATGGGCGCTCCGTTCCGCACTTTCAGAGCGCTATCCCGACCGTTCCCTGATTTTTGTTTTTGGCGCCATGCGCGATAAGGCAATCTCAGAGATGGCCGAGATTCTTTTTCCTTTGGCGGATCGCGTGCTTGCGACGATGCCAGAAAATCCGCGCTCCGCAACGCCGCAGGAAATTCAGCAAGCCGCATCGCGCAGCGGAGCGGAAATAGAATTGGTAGAAGACGTGAAAGAGGCTGTCGAGCGCGCCCGCGCGCTCGCCGCTCCAGATAAGATAATGGTAGTGACGGGATCGATTTATCTGGTCGGCGAAGTGATGAGCAATCTTGGAATCGAAGTCTAGAGTGGCAATCGCGAATTTTCCCCTAGAATAGAAGCGTGCCAGAAGCCAATCCATCGATAGAAGCGGAACGCGAACCGGAGGCTGCGACCCAGGCTCCGGCCCGCCCCAGTCCGCATGGCCTCCCTGGAAAAACTCACGGCTGGCCGAGCCGCCTGCGCTCCTATTTCATTCTCGATCCCTTAATCTGGCTCTACACGCTCGTTCTCGGCCTGCTCGCGCTTCCCGGCGGTCTGTTCGATGACACCGGTCGCCGCCTGCACTGGTTTTCGCGGGCTTGGTCTTGGCTCATCATGAAGACGATCCTGTCGCCGGTGAAGGTGACCGGCCTCGACAAGATCGACACTTCGCGCCCCCATGTCTTTGCCGTAAACCACGCCTCGGCCATGGATATCCCGGTTCTCTACGTTTATCTTCCATTCCAATTTCGCATCGTTTTCAAGAAAGAGTTGTTGGTGTATCCGGTTGTGGGGTGGCAATTGAAGCGCTCCGGCCAAGTCTGCATCGACCAGCAGAAGCCGACAAACTCTATCGCGGCGATCCGTTCGGCGGTGAAAAGCCTGAAGGCCGGAATGCCGCTGGTAATTTTCCCCGAGGGCGGCCGCACCCCAGATGGCGAAATCAAACCTTTCCTCCCCGGCGCTTTTTTCCTGGCGCTCAAAGCGCAGGTGGATATCGTTCCGGTCGCCTTAGCCGGCACTTATGAGCTGCTGCCCATGAACACCTACCACATCAAATGCCGTCCGCTGGAAATGCGCGTAGGGGAGCCGATTTCAACCGCAGGGCTGACCATGCGGGATCTGGAGACGCTGAACGCTAGGGTGCGCAAGGCGATGGAAGACTTGTACTACCGCGCGTAACCCGGCTTGGCGTTTCCGGGTTGCCCTGAGGAAGAATCTAGAAATTCACTTTTACTTCGGTATCGACCTCTATCGGGTTCCCCATGATCAAGTACGGTCGATAGCGCCATTGCTGCACAGCGCTGATGGCTGCAGGGGCGAGCTCCTTAGGTCCCGAAACCAGCATCAGGTCGGTGATCCTCCCTTCCTTGTCAATCACAATTCTCAGCAAAACCGTTCCCTTAATGTGCGCCTGCCTTGCCCCGGGAGGGTACACGGGTTTTACCTTATGCACGAGGAGTCCCGATACGACGCCCTCAGATACTCTTATCCGTTGAGGCTGGCGAGCCCGACCTATCTCCGGAACCACGCCGTCTACGCGCTGATTCTCGTCGCCGAGGACGAATTCGAACGAGGCCGTTGCGTTGACGGTTACCGCCTTGTCGCCGCTCATTACCGGCTTGAATCTCCAGTTCCTGACTGTTTCCTCGACAGCATGAGCCAGGAGCGGATCGCCTTTAAAGGCTCGGACGCCAATGACGTCGCCGGTGCCAGAAATCCAAAAAGACGCCACGACCTCGCCCTCAATCCTTTCGCCGCGTCCCTGCGGAGGATATGCCACACTTGGGACTGCCACAGGCTCAAGTGTGAATTCCGGCAGCTTAGGGCGCGTAATATCCTGCCCGGTTGAGGGCGCGCCGGTCGATGGTGGAACAGGTTGTACGGTCGTTGCTGCGGGCGAATCGTTGCCCCGTACTGGGGCCGAGCCAGACTGGGCTAAAGCCGTGGCGCAGTAGAGGGGCGCAAAAAACGCGATTTTGTGCAGGTTCCACATGGTTGTGGGGAATTGTATCCCAAGAGTCTGGCTTGGCCGCTTGGCTGGGGCGATCGCCCAGCGAATTACACCGTAACTTTTCCTCCTCCCCGCCGTTATCCCTGTGTAACACTACTCCGCGCGGAGATTTCGTGAAGGCTCTGACGGCTCGGAACAAAGAACGCCAAGCGGACGACCGGCTTCTCGTCGAGGCCGCGCAGCACGACCCTGCTCGTTTTGCAGAGCTTTACGAATATCATTTTGCCCGGGTGTATGCCTATATCGTGCGTCGAGTGCGGGACCGTGCTGAAACTGAGGATTTGACCTCCGAGGTTTTTCACCATGCGCTGGCCAACTTGCAGCGCTTCGAGTGGCGAGGCATCCCATTTGCAGCCTGGTTGTATCGCATTGCGGCGAATCTGATTTCAGACCGCTGGCAGCGCCTGGGACGGGAGCCGTTGGCCGACGAGCCTGAACAAATCGCCTCCGCGCAGGCCATCAACGCGGAATTGGAAGACGTGGAGCGGCGAGCCATGCTGTTCGGCTTGGTCGAAACTTTGCCAGCGGAGCAGCGGCGGGTAGTCGTACTCCGCTTCGTCGAAGAAAAAAGTATTAAGGAAGTGGCACGGGAAATTGGCAAGTCCGAGGGCGCAGTGAAGCAGTTGCAGTTCCGCGCACTCTCGGCGCTACGCACAAGAATGGAGGGTGCCCATGCCTAAGCGCTCTCTGAACTCCGGGAACAAGAACTCGGGGAATAAGAATAAAGACAGCAAGCAGATCGAACAACTGAACGCGTCCGTCGATGCCATGCTGGCCCGAACGGACGGCCGAGCAACAAAGGTTGAGGCGGAGATCGAGCCCCTGGTGCGCATCGCGGCAGAATTGCGCAATCTGCCGAGCGCAAGTTTTAAGGCACGATTGAAATCACAACTCGAAGGGAAAAATACCATGTCTACCGTTGCTGAACCTATCGCAGCCGTTCATACCAGCGCAACTCCAAGATTGACTTTCAGAGATGCCGCCAAGGCGATCGAATTTTATCAACAAGCATTCGGCGCAAAAGAAACCATGCGCTTTCAAACCGACAGCGGCATTCCACATGCCGAAATCACAATTGGCGATTCCGTGATCCTGCTGACGGAAGAGTGGCCGGAGGGCGGCCGCTTCAGCCCTGAGACACTGGGAAATTCTCCGGTCATGATGTCGCTCAGTGTCGCCGACGTCGATAGGTTCTTTGATCACGCGGTCGCTGCCGGGGCAAAGGTACGAATCCCCATTTCCGATCAGTTCTATGGACGCCGCGAGGGAACGCTTCAGGATCCTTTCGGATATGTGTGGAGCGTCTCGACGGTGAAAGAAGAATTGTCGGTTGAAGAAATGCATCGCCGGATGAAAGACGCAATGAGCGCGCCCAAGGGCGGAAGCGCGAACGATCCGAAGGCTTCGCAGCCGCGCGTCAATCCCATTCGTCCCGGCTTTCGCAGAGTCACTCCGTATCTGGTTACAGCGGACGGAAATGCCTTGCTCGATTTCGTTCAACGGGCTTTTGGCGCGGAAGAACTATTCCGCGCGACTACGCCTACAGGCGTACACGGCGAGGTTCGAATCGGTGACTCTCAGTTGATGATTGGTGGCGGCGTTGCCGGGCAAAAATTCCCCGCAACCCTGCACCCCAACGCGTTGCACATCTACGTTCAAGACGCGGATGCGGTCTACAAAAAAGCCCTCGCTGCCGGCGCGACGCTCATCGACGAGCCGCGCGATCAGGAATACGGCGAGCGCTCAGCCACGGTGAAAGACGCCGCCGGCAACGTCTGGTACATCGCTACGCATACGGGCGAGAGCTATCTTCCGAAGGGCTTGCACAATGTGAATCCGTACCTGCATCCGCTGCGGGCCGAGCCGCTCATCGCCTTCCTGAAGCGCGCGTTTGACGCTCAGGAAGTGGAGAAATACTCCTCGCCCGATGGAGTCGTGCATCACGCACGAATTCGCATTGCAGATTCAATCGTCGAAATGGGCGAGGCGCACGGAAAATACACGCCGCTGCCGGCGATGTTCTACCTCTACGTACCGGATAGCGACGCTGCATACCGCCGCGCCCTGACCGCGGGAGCGAAGTCGCTGCACGAACCAACCGACCAGCCATACGGCGATCGCAACTCAGCAGTGACCGATGCCTTCGGCAATACCTGGTATCTCGCGACGCACGTGAAGGATGTGAACCCATAATCGAGTTTCTGTATTGAGGGCGGGACAACGATCCCGCCCTCGTTTTTTCGTCACCCGAAGTTTGACCCTCCCCAATCCCTCCCATAAACTGAAAGATTCAGAACCCCTGCAGGTCTCAACTCTATGGCAGATAGCATTCATGTAAAGCTTCCCGATGGAAGCGTCAAAGATGTTCCCAAAGGCACCACCGCGCTCGATATTGCGAAATCGATCAGCCCCCGCCTCGCCGACGCAGCTCTCGCCGCCAAAACCAATGGCGACCTGATCGACCTCACTCGTCCGCTGGAAAAAGATACCGATCTGCGCCTTTTAACTGACAAAGATCCCGAGTCTCTCGACGTCTACCGTCACTCGTCCGCGCACTTGCTCGCGGCCGCCGTGCTCGAACTTTTTCCTGAGACCAAGCTCGGTCACGGTCCAGCCACCGAGAGCGGATTCTTTTACGATTTCTATCGCCCCACTCCGTTCACCCAGGAAGACCTCGAAAAAATCGAGAAGAAGATGCAGGAGCTAGTGCAGCAGAACATCCCCTACGCGCGTGAATTTCTGCCTCGCGATCAGGGCCTCGCCGAGTTCAAAAAAGAAGGCGACTTCATGAAGTGCCACTTCATCGAGCAATTCACCAAGCCCGATGAAAAGATCTCGATCTACCGCACCGGCAAATTCACCGACTTTTGCCGTGGCCCGCACATTCCTTCGACCGGCAAAATAAAAGCGTTCAAGCTCTTCAACGTTGCCGGCGCGTACTGGCTGGGCGACGAGAAGAACCAGCAACTCCAGCGCATTTACGGCACGTCATTCTTCTCGAAAAAAGACCTCGACGCCCACCTGCAGCAGATCGAAGAGGCCAAGAAGCGCGACCATCGCGTGATCGGCCAGCAGCTCGATTTATTTTCCATCCAGGAACTCGCCGGGCCGGGGCTGATCTTCTGGCATCCCAAGGGCGGAATCATCCGCAAGCAGATGGAAGATTGGATGCGCGACCAGTACCTGAAGCGCGGTTACTCGCTGGTTTACACGCCGCATGTAGCGCGGCGGCAATTGTTCTTCACCTCGGGGCATGAAGGCTACTACAGCCAGAATATGTTCGACGCTATGGAACTCGACGACGCCGAATACCGCCTGAAGCCGATGAATTGCCCCGGCCACATTCTGATCTATGCAGACTCGCTCAAGTCGTATCGTGATCTTCCCGTGCGCCTCGGCGAGCTAGGCACGGTCTATCGTTATGAGCGTTCGGGCGTGATGCATGGCCTGCTGCGCGTGCGCGGCTTTACCCAGGATGACTCCCACATCTTCTGCACGCCCGAGCAGGTCGAAGCCGAGATTACCGGTTGTCTCGACTTTGCCCTCGATGTGCTGAAAGATTTTGGCTTCGAGAAATTTCAGACCGAGCTTTCCACCTGGAATCCCGACGACCGCAAGAATTTCGTAGGCAGCGAAGAGCAGTGGATCAACGCTATCCAGTCTCTTGAAAATGTGCTGAAGCGCAAGAATGTCGAGTACAAGACCATCCCCGGCGAAGCTGCGTTCTACGGGCCGAAGATCGACATCAAGCTGGTGGATGCGATCGGCCGGCTCTGGCAGCTTTCGACCGTGCAGGTTGATTTCAACCTGCCGCAGCGCTTTGGCCTGGAGTACGTCGCCGAAGATGGTTCGCGCAAACAGCCGGTGATGGTGCATCGCGCGCTCTTCGGATCGATCGAGCGCTTCTTCGGCGTGCTCATCGAGCACTACGCGGGCGCATTCCCGGTCTGGCTGTCGCCAGTGCAGGTGGCGATGATCCCCATCAGCGAGCGCCACGCCGAGTACGCCAACAAAGTTGCGGATGAGTTGAAGGCAATCGGAGTGCGCGTGTTAGTCGATGCGCGCAACGAAAAGATGAACGCGAAAATCCGTGAGCACGCCATGCAGAAAGTGCCGTTCCTGCTGGTCGTGGGAGATAAAGAAGCCGAGGCCGGCAAGGTGAACGTCCGCACTCGCGGGAAAGAAAAGACCGAGGACATGGCCGCGGGCGAGTTCGTGGAGAAGATCAGGACCCTGATCGCGGCAAAGAGCGTTAGCCTATAGGCCTTATGTAGGGACAGCCGCCCTTTCGACTCCGCTCAGGGCAGGCTCCCGACCGTCCGCGAGCGCAAGGTCGCTTTCTGCCCGTCCGTGTACCATGTTCCCGTGCATTCACTGGCCGAGCGCGTACTAAGCCACATCCAGCGGGATGAACTCCTTCATGCCGGCGACCGCCTCGGCATCGCGATTTCGGGAGGCATTGATTCCGTCGCGCTGCTGCGCCTGCTGCTCGAACTTCGCCACGAACTCGGCCTCGTCCTCTCCGTCGTTCACTTCAATCACAAGCTGCGCGGAGATGAATCCGAAGCGGATCAGACATTCGTCGCAAGCTTGGCCCGCGAGCACGGGCTGGAATTTTATTGCGAGAGCGGCGATACAGCGGAACTGGCTTCTCATCAGCATTCCGGGATTGAAGCTGCGGCGCGGGAACTGCGCTATGGGTTCTTTCAGCAACTCATGGGAGCGAACGAGGAGAACCCTCAGGGGCTAAAGCCCGGTGGGAGAGATTCGTCTTTACGCGGCGCTGAAGCGCCGCTCTTCCACGGTACGGCTGAAGTCGCGCCCTTTCAAAGCGTCGCTCCCAATCCAGCCAGGCTGGCACAGCTCGAGAAGATCGCGACCGGCCACACGCTCGACGACCAGGCCGAAACCGTCCTCATGCGCTTGATTCGCGGCACCGGCCTGCGCGGCCTCGGCGGAATCCATCCCCGCATCATCGTCGAAGACGAAGACGGCAACAGCCACGGCGAGATCGTCCGCCCGCTGCTCAGCGTCCGCCGCCACGAACTAGAGAAGTATCTGAAAGATCTCAAGCAGCCTTGGCGCGAAGACTCCAGCAACGCCGATTCCAAATTCACGCGCAATCGAGTACGCAGCTTGGTGCTTCCGCTGTTGCAGCGCGAGTTCAATCCTGCCGTGGCCGAAAACTTCGCCGAACTCGCCGAGATCGCCCGCGACGAGGAGGACTATTGGGAAAACGAGGTTTCCGGCTGGCTCGGAACCGTGGTGCAATGGTCGGAGCCGGAGTGGGCGCAAAAAGACATTCCTGAACCGCAGGGGCTGGTGCAGATCGGGCCAGCAGAGATTCCTGGAGAAAATAAGCGTGGTGAAACGTCAGAGATACCAGGCGTGGTAGAAATGCCCCGAAGCGCCAGTGCTAACGTGGGAGGGCAAGGGGTCCTTCGCTCCTCTCAGGATGACATTGATTTGCGGCTTCAGGAAAACGGCCCGGCGGTTGTGAACGCCTCGCTAAGCCGCCCCTGGCTGCTCACCGAGCCCAAAGCCGTGCAGCGAAGGGTGATCAAGGCAATCGGCGAGCAGGTCGGCATTCCACTCGAGTTCAAGCACATCGAAGAAGTTCTGCGCTTCGCCTCAGAAGATGGCCCATCGGGTAAAGAGTTGTCGCTCCCGCTGGGCTGGAAAGTCCGCCGCGAGCCAGAGGCAATGGCCTTCCTCACGCCCGACCTTCGACGCCAGCAGCGCATCCCGGACTACGAATACTCGCTTGCCGTCCCCGGTCGCGTCGTCGTGCCGGAGCTTGGGGCAGTAATCGAAGCGTTGCGCGTCGCTCCCGGAGCGCAAATTGCGGAGTATAATCCGCAACAACTTCTTCTTGCCGATTCGTTGACCGCGCGCTTGGCCGTGAGGAACTGGCGCCCCGGTGACCGGTATTGGCCGCCGCATACGAAGGCGCCGAAGAAGATTAAAGAATTGTTGCAGGAGCGCCATCTGCCGCACCCGGAGCGCAGGCTCTGGCCGGTCGCCGAAGCCGCGGGCGAAATCGTATGGATGCGCGGCTTCCCAGTTCCCGCGAAGTTTTGTGCCAGGCCGGGCGATGATGCGATTTTCATCCAGGAGTCGCCCTTGGATTTGGAAGATCTTGAAAAGTAGGAACAGTGTTTAAGTGCGAATCACCCTGCTAGTGGAGGGCAATCCAACATTATGACCGCAGCCCCAGTCGAGCCAATTCGCCAGGTCATCGCGGCCGAACAGATTCAGAAGCGCGTGAAAGAACTCGCACGCCACATCTCCGACGACTACAAAGGGCAGACGATTCAGGCCTTGGCAGTCCTCGAAAATGCTTTCATGTTCATGGCCGATCTGGTGCGGGCGCTCGAAATGCCCGTCATCTGCCAGTTCATCAAGCCCCGCTACAGCAAGCAAGGCAACACGGGCGAGATTATGGAGATTTTTTTCAGCCACGAACCCGATATCCGCGGCCAGCACATCCTTCTGGTTGAGGGCCTGGTGCATTCGGGCGTAACCAGCGAATTTCTAATGAACGACCTGCGGGCGAGGGGCGCAGCTTCAGTAAAGCTGGTGACGCTGCTCGACCGCCAGTCAGCCCGCCGCGTGGCCTTGCAGCCCGACTACTTCGGGTTTCTGGTGGACGAGGGTTTTCTCGTTGGATATGGGCTGGGTGCGGTGCAGCAGACCAACCGTAACATTCCCTACCTGGCGACCAGCCCGATTGCCCAGATGACTTAAGTTATGGGAACAACCGTCCACCTTTTTGCCCTGAAAAAGGTAGAATAAGGGTCTTAGGGATTTTCCCTATCGAAATTGGCGCAGCGGCATCTAATAAATTGGTAGGAGCCTCGGGGTTTCTGGGTTTGGTTTAGACCCCGAATTTCTTCAGGAGTTCTTGGTGAATTCAACAGTCAAAACAGTAGTCTTCTGGGTTGTGATTGGGCTTTCCGCCCTATTGCTGTGGACCGTCATCCAGCAGGGCCGCAGCGGGCAGAAGGACGCGGAAGTAAACTTCTCCCAATTCATGAGCGACGTCGATGCGGGCAACGTCCACGAAGTCACCGTGGACGGAATGCAGCTGCGCGGGAAACACCGCGACGGCTCCGCTTTTCATACCACGGTACCGGCGAATTATCCCGACATGATCAAGGACCTCCAGAACAAGGGAGTCTCCATGACCTTCCGCGATGCCAACAGCGGAAGCTGGCCCTTGCAGTTGCTGGGCACCTGGGCTCCGCTGATTCTGCTGGGCGCACTGTGGTTCTTCATGATCCGCCAGATGCAGACCGGCGGCAACAAGGCGTTGTCCTTCGGCAAGAGCCGCGCCCGCCTGCTCTCCATGCAGCAGAAGAAAGTTACGTTCAAAGACGTTGCGGGCGTGGAAGAGGCCAAAGAAGAGCTGCGCGAGATTATCGAGTTCCTGCGCGAGGCGCAAAAGTTTCAAAAGCTCGGCGGCAGGATTCCTAAGGGCGTCCTGCTGGTTGGACCTCCCGGAACCGGCAAAACTCTCTTGGCGCGTGCCGTTGCTGGCGAAGCCAACGTTCCTTTCTTTTCGATCTCCGGCTCTGACTTCGTTGAAATGTTCGTCGGCGTTGGCGCCAGCCGCGTTCGCGACCTGTTCGAACAGGGCAAGAAGAACGCTCCCTGCATCATCTTTATCGACGAAATTGATGCTGTCGGACGTCACCGTGGCGCAGGCCTCGGCGGTGGTCACGACGAGCGCGAGCAGACCCTGAACCAGTTGCTGGTCGAAATGGACGGCTTCGAATCAAACGAAGGCGTCATTCTGATGGCCGCTACCAACCGTCCCGACGTGCTCGACCCGGCGTTGCTTCGCCCCGGTCGCTTCGATCGTCGAGTGGTAGTCAGCCGTCCAGATGTTCGTGGGCGCGAAGAAATTCTCCGCGTTCATACCCGCAAGATTCCTCTCGCAGAAGATGTTGAACTTTCCGTTCTGGCGCGCGGTACACCGGGGTTTTCCGGCGCGGACCTGGCGAACATGGTGAATGAAGCGGCGTTGGCTGCGGCGCGGCAGAATCGCAAAGCCGTGCTCATGTTCGATTTCGAAGTCGCCAAGGACAAAGTCCTGATGGGCGTGGAGCGCAAATCGCTGATCCTCTCCGATGAGGAAAAGAAAGTGACCGCGTATCACGAAGCTGGGCATGCCTTGGTGGCGGCGAAGCTTCCCGGCTCTGACCCGGTGCATAAAGTCACGATCATTCCCCGCGGCATGGCTTTGGGCGTGACCATGCAGTTGCCGGTCGACGACCGCCACAACTACACGCGCGAATATCTGAAGACCGACCTCGCGATTCTGATGGGCGGCCGCCTCGCTGAAGAATTGTTCCTCAACCAGATGAGCACCGGCGCAGGCAACGACATCGAGCGGGCTACCGAAATGGCGCGCAAGATGGTCTGCGAGTGGGGCATGAGCGATCTTGGCCCGCTGACCTTCGGCAAGAAGGAAGAGCAGATTTTCCTGGGCCGCGAAATCAGCCAGCACCGCGATTACAGCGAAGACACCGCCATCAAGATCGATGGCGAAGTCCGCAAGCTGGTGAATTTCGGATACGAAACCGCCAAGGGCATCCTCGAAGGCAATCGCGATACGCTGCAAAAAATCGCAGCCGCTTTGCTGGAGCGCGAAGTGCTCGATGCTTCGGAAGTCATGATGCTGGTCGAAGGCAAGGAACTGCCTCCGATGAAGTCCCCTGCCAAGCCAGACGACGGAGTGCAGCAGGTCCTGAAGCCAGAGCCAGGACGCCCAGGGATTGCTAAGGGCGGAGAAAGCCCGGCGCGCGCATAGATCGTGAATGCTACTAAAAAGGGGCCGGCCTTATGGTCGGCCCCGTTTTTTTGTCTGAAAGTTACAGAAAAAGAGCCGGCGAGACGTTGAATCGCTTGCCGAGGCGGCGGATGTGATCGGTTGTCAAAGCTCGCTTCCCTTTGAGAACCTCCGATGCCACGCTGGCCGTCTCGAACACGCCGATCAGATCCTTCTGTTTGAGAGCATTCGCGGCCATAAGGTCTTTGATCGCCGCGATCGGAGTTGCGGCACGAATTTTGTAGGTCTTCTTCTCGAACTCTTCAATGAGCACACCAAGCGTGTCGTATAGATCCTTCTCCGCCTGGGTTAGCTCAGCCCAGCGACTATCCATCTCTTCCAGCCTCGCGAGGTAATAGCGGTTTTCCTTCTCGCTATGGATAATCTTCGGGGGAACCTCTGCGATAAGCTTTTTATATTCCATCACTGGCATCATTGATTCCACTCCCCCCTGCCATACTCGTCGTGCGTGACCAGCATTCTTACAATGATGGTCTGACTGGCGTAATTAACAATGGCGATCAAGCGATAGCGATTTCCTTTGATGTTGAAAATGGTCTTCCCTTTGACGAAGTCTGTGTTGCGCCAAGGCAGGCGCACTTCATTCAAGTTCTTCCACTTCGCCTCTCTCGCAATCATGAGCCAAGTCGCAACTGACGACGTCAGATCGCGATGTCTCTTCTTCGCCTTGTCGAGAACTTCGGTTCCCAATACTCTCAAAGTCTGAAGTCCCACGCTGCAGATACTTCTCCCAATGCTGACTGTCCTTGTAGTATTCGCGATTTGCGAACTTTGGTCAAGAATAAAAACTCATGACTTCGGTAATTAACAAGTTCGCAGATTGCGAACTGACGATGTACAATGCTGTTGGGACGAAGCGAGGTTCGAGATGGCTGACGTCTTCGACCTTCCTCCAGATGCTGGTGTGCTCGATACCCTGGCGCTCGCTTCTCTCATGTCTCCGGAACAGATTGTAGATCAAGGCCTGCGTGAGCGAGTGGAGACCGCCAAAAGGTCCGCCTCGGCGGCCGTGTCCAGTGCGGAGGAAGCCTTGCGGGTGTTGGGCATTGCCCGGGAGCGCATTCAGGAACTCGTGGACGCTCGCATCAAGGCCGCGGCACAAACGCTAGTCGGTAGCCTAAGCTCCAATCATTGATATGCGGTAATCGCAGCGGCCTGACCTACCCGTTCACCGAGCTCATCACGTGCTCCGGATAGCGCTCCCCAGCCGCTGCCCCGCTCGGGAATATCTCGTCGATGCTTCGCAAATCCGCCGGGGTCAGCTTCACATCCAGAGCTGCAACATTCTGCTCAAGATACTTCCGCCGTTTCGTGCCGGGAATCGGGATAATATTCTCATCCTGCTCCAGCACCCAGGCCAGGGCCAGTTGAGCCGGCGTGCAGTGTTTTTCTTTTGCAATCTCTTCAATCCTCCGAACCAGGTCCAGATTCTTTTTAAAATTCCCCCCTTGGAATCGCGGCGAATTTCTTCGATAGTCGTCCGCGGGTAAGTTCTCGTAGCGGGTGAACTCCCCGGTGAGAAAACCGCGGCCAAGCGGGCTGTAGGCTACAAAGCCCACGCCCAGCTCGCGGCAGGTGCCGAGAATCTCCGTCTCCGGGTCACGGCTCCAGAGCGAATATTCCGTTTGCAATGCGGCCACGGGATGAACTTTCACGGCCCGCCGCAAAGTTCGCGGTGAAGCCTCTGAGAGCCCGAGATAACGAACTTTTCCTTCTTTCACCAGTTCGGCCATGGCGCCAACCGTCTCTTCAATCGGCGTGGATGGATCGACGCGATGCTGGTAGTACAAATCGATCGTCTCAACGCCCAGCCGGCGCAAGCTGCCTTCACAAGAGCGGCGTACGTAATCCGGCTTGCCGTTTACGCCGCGCGCCGTAGGGTCGGCCGGATTGCGGACGATGCCAAACTTTGTAGCCAGCACAACCTTATCCCGCTTGCCTTTAATTGCCCTGCCCACCAGTTCCTCATTCTTGTACGGCCCGTAAATATCTGCCGTGTCCAGAAAATTAATTCCAAGTTCCAGGGCGCGATGAATCGTCGCGATCGATTCTTCGTCATCGCGACCGCTGTAAAATTCCGACATTCCCATGCAGCCCAGCCCAAGGGCTGAAACTTTCAGACCGCTGCGGCCAAGTTCACGAAATTGCATAATGACTCCTTAGAAAATATGTTCTCATTCCAGCTCTACTAAGCCGGCCCTATTAGACAAGAGATGCTCGCAAACGAGCGTCGGTGTAAGGAATTTGTGGATCGTTAGGCGCGCCGCCGCATCTTTTCTCTGGTTGGAACCTCTCGAGGCCTGGAACTTATATGACCGGAGTGTCCTTGTGGTTTGAACGCAAGTTCGATTTTTCGTTTCCCGCCGAGTTACTTCCAAATTTGTGCGCGCGCCTGCGCGGCAGTCCGGCCAGGTTGGAAGAAACGCTTCGCGGACGCTCGCGTGAAATCCTGATCGACAAGCCGGAAGAGAAGTGGTCGGCTCAGGAGCATGCCGGCCATTTAACTGATCTGGAACCGCTGTGGCTGGCTCGCGTCGAAGACTACGTAACCGGGGCAGCCGAGCTCACGATCGCGGACCTCAAGAATCGCAAAACCGACGAAGCCAACCATAACTCGCGCCCGCTCGAACAGATTCTCGGCGAGTTTCGTTCGGCGCGAGAAACGCTGCTCAAGCGCGTCGGCACCCTGGATGCTTCGCCCTTCGCCCGCACCATCCCTCACCCGCGACTGAAGACTCCGATGCGCCTGGTAGACCATTTATTTTTCGTTGCCGAACACGACGACCATCATCTCGCGAGAATCTGGGAGTTGATCACCGAAACTCGGTGACCGTCGTGGACCTCAGGCTCAATAGCAATCAGCGCTGGATCGCGATTAGTGGTTTGGTTCGTGGCACGATCTCGCCGATGCGCGCAGCATTTACTCCACCAGCGTTGAGGGACTCTACGAGCAACTCTCCGTCCTCGCCTGCCACCGAAATCAGCAGTCCTCCGGCAGTCTGCGGATCGAAGAGCATCGTTCTCACCTCGGCGGGCACCGCATCGTCATAGCCCACGAGGCGTTCCGCGAAGTCGCGATTGTTGACAAGCCCGCCCGGAATATATCCCGCCCGCACACACTCGATCGCGCCCGCAAGCAGCGGAATTCGTCCCGCATGCAAGCGCATCGATACGTCAGAAGCCAGCGCCATTTCGCGAGCGTGGCCGATCAAGCCGAATCCAGTAACGTCGGTCATGGCGTGAATCTTAGAACTTCCCCGTTGAATTACTTCCGCAGCAACCTTATTCAGCGTGGTCATCGACCGAACTGCCGCGTCGATCCATGCCTCCTCCGCTTTGCCCTTCTTGATCGCCGTCGAAATCACGCCCGTGCCGAGCGCCTTCGTAAAGATCAAAGCATCGCCCGCCCTCGCGCCCAAATTGGCCAGAATTTTTTTCGGATGGACAAGCCCGGTTACCGCGTATCCAAACTTAGTCTCTTCGTCGCGAATGCTGTGCCCGCCGATCACCGTGCACCCTGCCTCAATCATTTTCGAAAGCCCACCCGCGAGAATCCTTTCGAGAATCTCAAGATGGGCTTTGTCAGGAAAGCAAACCAGTGCCAGCGAAGTGAGCGGGCGCCCGCCCATCGCATATACATCGCTCAACGCGTTGGTGGCCGCAATCTGTCCGAAGGTGTAAGGGTCGTCGACAATCGGCGTAAAAAAATCGACTGTCTGTACGAGCGCCTGATCGGGCGCGATTTGGTACACTCCGGCGTCGTCGGCGTGGTCGAAGCCGACTAGAACATTCGGGTCGTGTTGCCGGGCTAATTTCCCAAGCACCGTGTCCAGCGCCGCCGGACTCAGCTTGGACGCTCAACCCGCGGCTTTCACCGACTCCGTCAGGCGAAATGGTTTCGCTTCGGCCATGTGCCATTGTACGCGGCTCGCGCGCGCGATAATCCCCAAGCAGCGGCTAAGCCCCAGGTGCTCGTAACTTCTTTTTTCCATCGCAACACCTATGTACGGTGGTGCACTTGATTCGTGAACTCATGGGGACCTTGGTTTTTGCTGGCAGCGGCAACTCCTGCACGAATCACCTACATCTTCTCCAGCACCGCTGCAAAGAATCCCTCGCATGGATGCACTCCTGGTAACGTGCGCAGATACGGTCCCCGAACCAGCGACTCAACATCCCGCCAAACCAGCTCGCCTGCCGCCTTCAGCTTCCCTAATTCACCACGGCATTCGACCACACGAAAAGAAGAATTCTCCGCCATCGCACGCTCGATCACATCCTCATTTTCTTCCTTCTCCAAAGAGCACGTCGAATAGATCAGGCGTCCTCCTGTTGTGACATGGCCCATGGCGGACTGCAGAATCGCCAATTGGCGAGCCTGGAGTTCGTCCAGATCCTCGCGCGTGAGCCTCCATTTGATCTCAGGATTTCGCGAAAGTGTGCCCGTGCCGGAGCAGGGCACGTCGGCGAGAATGCGGTCAAAGTTTGTGAGCAAGGGAAGATGGCGCGCATCGGCGGCGATCACGCGCACCCGCGCCTCAGATCCCGTATTCGAGTCATGAACCGACAGCAACCTCCGCAGCAGGCGTGCGCGATGTGGATAAAGTTCCACCGCAGCGATCTGAGCTTCTGAATTTCGATCGGAAATGGCTAAAGTTTTTCCTCCCGGCGCTGCGCAGCAGTCGAGAATGTCGGCTCCCTCGCCGACAAGCGCCGCTACCAACTGCGAAGCTTCATCTTGAATGACGATAGAGTCGTCACGATAGGCGGCGCTCCCCCTGATCTCGCCACGAAGCACTCGTCGCGCGGAAGCCAGCAAAGCGCCAGGGGCGAGCTCAACCCCTTCGTCGTGGAGTTGGGCCTCGGCGCCAGCACGGCGAAGACGGATTGAGGATTCAGGCACCGACTGGTTGTGCCGACAAATCAGCCGCGTAGCCTCGAGCCCATACGCTTGAATCCAGCGTTCAACCAGCCATTCGGGATGCGCGCTGCTCGCGGCAAGAGTATCCGCTGCAGCCTGAGAGATTGCATTTTGGAAATTCCGATGCTGGGTTGCCGCGCCCGCCGCCAGCTTCCTCAGAACAGCATTCACAAACGGGGCGGCTGAACGTTTGCGGGCGCGCTTCACCAGCTCAACGCTCTCATGAGTTGCGGCACGGGCCGGAACCCGGTCGAGCCAGCGCAGCTGATAAAGCGCCAGGCGCAGCGCTGTAAGAACCTCAAAATCGAGCTTCGAAAGTGGCTGCGAAGAGCTCTGCGCAATGTCCCGATCGAGCAACGATTGCCATCGCAGAACTCCCATGACGAGTTCGGTCGCGAGCGAGTGATCGGCCACGGATAGCCGGTCGTACGTTCGTGAGTGCAGGAGTTCGGATGCGTAAGAAGACTCGCGCTCTACGCGCAGCAGAATGTCAAACGCGGCGGCACGGGCGGCCGAGACCGCAGAGCTCGAGCTGCGAGGGTTCGATTTCACTCCCGCCAGTATGACAGCAAGACGATGCAGCGCGAAATTCGGCCACTCGGGTTACAAGCCGAGTTTTTCAGCCGCTTGCAAACGGTAACCGCGAATAAAATCTGGGGCGGAAGTTCGCTTCTTGCCTTCCAGTTGAACTTCGAGCAATTCCACAGAAGTGTCCCGACCGCAGCCGACAAATAGCCGCTCGCCCTTCACCCTTAGCTCACTCGCTGGCAGTCGCTGGTCTGCTGCAGCCGCCCGCCAAAGTTGCAACGTCTTCCCGCGAAATTTCGTGTACGCGCCGGGCCACGGCTGAAAGCCGCGCATTCGATTCAGGACTTCTTCGGCTGCGCGCGCGAATTCGATGAGGCCATCTTCTTTTTTCAGAATCGGCGCGAGTGTGGCGTTCGCGTTGTTCTGCCTTCGCGGATGAATGCTCCCAGCTTGCAGTCCGCGCAAAGTCTCCACCGTCAACTCCGCTCCAACTTCTGCCAGCTTTGGCGCAAGCGTGTCTGCGGTATCGTTCGCGGCAATGGGAACTTCCTTTTGCAGCAGAATGTCGCCGGTGTCGAGGCCGGCGTCAATTTTCATGGTCGTAACGCCGCTGACCGTTTCGCCCCGCGCAATCGCCCACTGAATGGGCGCGGCGCCCCGATATTTTGGCAAAAGCGAAGCGTGCAGGTTGATATTGCCAAGCGGCGGAAGATCGAGCATCCACTGAGGAATGATGCGGCCGTATCCGACCACGATGATGGCATCGGGTTTCAGTTCAGTGAGCTGCACGCGGAACACGTCGTTGTTTTTTATTTTGTCCGGTTGAACAACAGGTAATCCCATCTGCACGGCTCGCTGCTTCACTGGCGATGCAACCAGCTCGAGCCCCCGCCCTTTCGGGCGATCCGGCTGCGTGACCACCAGGCGCACCTGGAAGCCCGCTTCAACCAACTTGTCGAGCGTGGGCACCGCAAACTGAGGCGTACCGCAAAAAACGAGATTGAGCGATTGAACCATTGACGCATTGAATCATTCACTCAATGACTCAATCTCTCAATGACTCAATCGTTCTACCATTCTCCAGCTTTGGCCAGCTTGCGAATCTTGCGCTTGATCAAGTCGCGCTTCAGCGCACTGATGTGGCTGATGTAAAGCTTGCCGTTGAGATGGTCGGTTTCGTGCTGAAAGGCCCGCGCCAGCAGGTCGTCTCCGGTTTTTTCGAAAACTTTGCCGTCCGCATCCTGGGCGCGAATCGTCACCACCTTGGCGCGGGAAACATTTTCGCGGAAATCCGGAATGCTGAGGCAGCCTTCGCTTTGCGAATGGCGTCCCTCCTTATGAATAATTTCCGGATTGATCAGCACCAGCTTCGCCTCGGGATCCTCTTTGAAAGTCACATCAACCACCGCGATGCGCCGCGCGATGCCGATCTGCGGCGCGGCTAGACCCACGCCCCGCGCCGCGTACATCGATTCGAACATGTCCTCGATCAGCTTCTTGAGCTCTTCGTCGAAGACGGTAACTTTCTCGGACGGCTTCTCGAGGACGGGATTTCCGAACTTCACAATTGGATAAATCATCAGTAATCTTTCAACTGTTGGCGGTAGCCCCCGAAATTGCGCAAAGTTTCTCCCATCGAGTCGCCGCCAAATTTATCGAGCGCGCAGCGGGCCAATGTAAGCGCGACCATCGCCTCCGCTGCCACTCCCGCGGCCGGAACCACGCACACATCGGATCGCTCGTAGGCTGCGCTCACCGGCTGGCGTGTCGCGAAATCGATCGACTTAAGGGGCCGCCGCAGCGTGGAGATCGGCTTAAGGTAACCCCGCACTCGAATCTCCTCTCCGTTCGAGACGCCTCCTTCAATGCCCCCGGCATTGTTGTGGGGGCGAGTGAACCCGGCAAAACCAACTGGCTTTTCGTATCCGATTTCATCATGCACGGCCGATCCGGCCGCAGCGGCGGCGGTTATGCCTTCTCCGATTTCCACTGCCTTCACCGCCTGTAGCGACATTACGGCGGCCGCCAGCAGCGCGTCCAATCGCTCGTTCCACTGCGCGTAGGTACCCAGCCCCGGCGGAACTCCGTGGGCAACTACTTCGAACACTCCTCCCACGGAATCGCCGGTTCTCAGCACCTTGTCCACTTCGTCTTTCATCCGCTCCTCGGTGTCCGCATCCGCGCAGTTCAGCAAAATTTCTTCCTGATTGTACAGGGCGAGAATTGCTTCCCAGGAAACGGGCTGTTGCACCGTTGCCGTCCCGACCGCAGCAACATGACTGAGCACTTCGATCCCGAGCTGGCGCAGAAAAAGTTTTGCGAGCGCGCCGATGGCGACGCGCGCCGCCGATTCGCGCGCCGATGCGCGCTCAAGAACATAACGCGCCTCCGGGAAATTGTATTTCAGCGCGCCCGCAAGGTCGGCGTGTCCGGGCCGCGGAGAAGCCACCCGTTTGTGGCGCGCCGCATCGCCCGCGCCAACGGGCAACGACTCCTGCCAATTCTTCCAATCTTTGTTTTCGAGCTGAATCGAAACCGGCGATCCGATCGTCTTTCCATGGCGAACGCCGGAAAGAATATGCGCGCTGTCACGCTCAATCTTCATGCGCCCGCCGCGCCCGTAACCTTGCTGCCGCCGCCATAATTCGCGGTCGACAAATGCTCCATCCACTGCAAGCCCGGCGGGCAAGCCCGAAATGAACGCAACCAAGGCTTCGCCGTGGGATTCTCCGGCCGTAAAGTACGAGAGCATAAGTGCTCGATTTTACCTGATGCCGCCGCCCTGCGAAGTTCTTGAATCAAGAAAAAGCCGAAATAAGAAGGCGGAGGCTCAATTGAAGCCGCAGGGAAAGTCTTGCTGGATCGGATTTCCGCAGTTCGGAAACGAAAAAGTTGCTACAATAGAAGCATTGATTGGTTGTTCTGCCCACCCAGTTAACGTCATTTCTCAACAATCTGGCCTTCGAGGAGATCTCTGTGCCCCCCCGCGCAGGTTCAATCCGTTGTCTGCTCGCGCTCGATCACATTCTGTTGCGGCAAGGTCTGCGCCGCCTGCTCGAGGACGAGCCTGACCTCGAAGTTGTCGGAGAAGCCGGCAACGAAGCCGAATGCTTGCGTAAAGTGCAGGAACTGCAGCCGGATGTCGTAATCACAGACTTTGGAACCCTCAGCCTCTCACCGTCCGAAGCGGAATTTCGATTGAAGCAAGAATCGGCGGAAACCAGAGTCCTTTATTTGGCGTCGCAAGACAACGCCGCCATTCCAGTTGCGGAATCACAGCAATCGCCAGATTGTGCGCTCCGCCAAACTTCCGCGGAAGAGTTCGTCGGAATGATCCGCAGAGCGTGCGGAGTCGATCCATTGCCTCGTCGCGAAAATTTCTCGCAGTCCGCTTTGCATTCTCCCGCCGAATTTCCCGCTCCGCACACGAATCCTCTTACCGCCCGCGAGCGGGAAGTTCTAAAGCTGCTTGCCGAAGGACTGACGGTGCGCGGCGCTGCAGGGGTTTTAGGCCTGAGCGTGAAAACCGTGGATGCGCACAAATTCAATTTGATGCGCAAGCTCGGGATTCACAACAAGGCGGAATTGGTTATGTGGGCGATTCAGAGACACGTTGTAAAAGTCCCAGTCAATTTCTAAGGTTACTTCTGGCCGCTCAACGCGGCCAGCTCAGCGAGGCTCGAAACCTGCAAGTCCGGATGACCCTCCGCAGCCTTCACTGCCCCAACCCCGCTTCGACTCGACGGGCGATTCACCCATACCGTGGAAAGCCCCAGCGACTGCGCTGGAATTACATCGTGGTAAACACTTTGTCCCACGTGCAAGACGCGATGTGCGGAAACCCCAATCCGGCTCAGCGCGAGCTCAAATATTCTCAACGACGGTTTATAAGCGCCCGCCTGCTGCGCCGTAATTACGTGATCAAATTCCACCCCAAGCTGTGGCCGGGTCGCAGCGAAAAGATCGTCATCCACATTTGAAATGATCGCCAGCTTAAAGCGAGCTTGAAGTTCGACGAGCGCCGCTACTGTGTCGGGCCACGGCTTCCAACCGGCAAGCGATTCGGGCAAGGAGCGAACTTCTGCTTCAGTAGGAGTAAAGCCGAGATGATCGCCAAACTGCCGCACCACAGACTGCAGTACATCGCGATAGCGGCGATATGCTCCCTGCTCGGCTTGCGCCTCAAAGCCGCCGTAAAGCCGCAAGATTGTGCTGTCGTCGGCATCTTTTCCCTGGGCCGCAAGAATGCGATGTACGCAGCCAAGAATTCCATCTTCCCAGTTGATGAGCGTCCCGTAACAATCGAAGGTAAGAATTTCAAAGCGGCTGAAGTCGAGCATGGTCGGAGCGAATTTTTCTGCTGAGGTACAAAAGTTTAAGATTCAAGTCCAGGCAGCGTCGGCGCTGGCTCGCGGGATTCGCTGCGTTCTGTATCGTTCTCCGTCGAAGATGAAGATTGCGCGGGAGCCTTGAGTGCAAGAAATTTTGTGCTATTGAGGAGCGGACGGCCGAGCGACGCGTTGTAGCTGCTCCAGGGACTTTCCAGATCCGCCTCACGTTCAAAATGTGCCCGCATGGCCTCCATCTTCGAATCGAGGTCGTCCATGTAATGCAGCAGCAGGGCCTCGGGGAACATGGGCAGCTTGGGTGAACCAAATTCGTATTCGCCGTGATGGCTGATGATCAGATGTTCGATCAGAGTCTTGAGTTCTGCTGGAAAGTCGGGGAACAGCGCGAGCTTCGCCTGCAGCATTTCCAGTTCGATAATCATGTGCCCCAGCAACTGCCCGCGCGTGGTGTAGGAGAACGAACGATTGTAAGCGAGTTCGTGAATCTTGCCGATGTCATGAAAAAACGCGCCGGTCAGTAGCAGGTCGCGGTTGATCTGGGGGTAGTTTCTGCTCACCAGATCGCAGGATCGAAAAAGCGAAACCACGTGATCCAGCAGGCCGCCAATGTAGGCGTGGTGTAAAGTCTTGGCCGCGGGCGCATTGCGGTACGCCGCCGCGATTTCAGGGTCTGCCATGAAAGCCTGCACCAGGGCCTTGAGGTGCGGATTCTGAAAGGAAGCGACGAAATCTGAAAGCGTCTGCCACAGTTCATCGATGTTCTTGGTGGTCTTCGGAAGATAGTCGGCGAACTCGATCTCGCCGTCGCCCAGCTTTCTCAACTTGTGAATCGTCAGCTGAAAACGGTTCTTATATTTATTGACCAGGCCTTTGACTTTGAGAAAATCGTCCTGCTCAAAGCCGTTGAGCACTTCCTCAACGTTATCCCACATCTTGGCTTCGAGCTGGCCGGTACGGTCGCCGAGCGTCAGCGCAAGATAGGGTTCGCCGGTTTTCTTCGGCTTGATCTGCTTGGCCACCACCACAAAATTCGAGGTGATGATTTTATTTTCGTGGCGCGTGCAGTCGCAGATGTAGAACTCTTTCATTTGGATCAGTCTAAATCAGAAGAGTAAGGCTCCGCAGAAATGCGACCCGAAGAATGCTCGCGATTAAATGAGACGAGGTTGTTATAGAATCCCGAACTTTTTCTTCTTCTTCAATTTTTTGGTCTCGCTCGCCTTCGCGGTCGCCACTTCAACGGGTTTGGTTTCATTCGGGCTGGCACCGGAATCGTTGTAGCCGGCCTTAATGTCGATGTAGGCTTCCTCGCGCAGCTTGGTTAAGTAGGCGCGAAGCGCAGGTTGCAGCTTCTGGTAATAGAGCGCATCCTGAACTCGAGGCTCAACTTCCTTTAGCGCCGGAATTCCCGCCGCCTGGTGCGCCGTCACTTTCAAAATTACATAACCCTGCTTGGTGCGGATCACCTCGGTGACCTCACCAGCCTTCATGGCGAAAGTTTTGTCTTCGAGTTCCTTGGCGAGAGCGCCGCGCTTGAATACTCCCAGATCGCCGCCCTGCGCCGCCGAAGGTCCGTCGGAATTTTTCTTCGCCACATCTTCAAAGCTGGCCCCGCCGCGAATCTGCTTCAACAAGTCGTTGGCCTTGGCTTCAGCCGCGGCCAAATCCGCAGCCTCTTGAGCCTGCTTGGCGGCATCGGCAGAAGGTTCTTCCGTCTTTGCGTCTCCAGCAGCCGCTGCAGGATCTCCAGCGCCCGCGGGTTTCTCGACTGGCTTTTCAACAGTCTTGTGCGGAGCCACCAGAATCTCGCTGAGCTTGATCGACTCCGGCTGCTCCATCTCGTTCTTATGTTGCTCGTAAAACGACTGCTCTTCGTCTTTCGTAATGCTCAAATGCGAGCCGACTTCTTCGCCGATCACCTTCTGCGTAATGAGCTGGTTGCGCATGTTCTGCTTGAAGTCTTCGTAGGAGATTCCCTGCGCGGTTGCCGCCTTTTCCAACTCCTCCATGGTGTCCAGCTTCATATCCTTGCGCATCTGGTCGAGGCGCTTGATCAGGTCGGTGTCGCCGGTGATGCCGAGGTCTTTGCCTTTTTCGATCAGCAGTTGCTGATCGATCAGGTCGCGCAGCACGTCTTTTTCGCGATCGTTATAGAGTTTGTCTGCATTGGCGGCGTCCTGCTGCTTGACGTCGTCCTTCAGCTGATCCTTGCTGCGCAGGAACTCCGAGCGGGTGATGATCTGGCTGTTCACCCGCGCAATGATCTCTTCCACCACCTGCCCCGCCGCAAACCCGGAGCAGCACAGAACCGCCGTGAGAATTAAACCTAGCTTCTTCATAGAATTTCCAAGGACAATATAACGGGACGTACAGGCAAACTCTTCCGGATATTTTACTACTTCTTCAGGGGGGACTGGGCGCCAAGGGCAAGCAAGTGCCCACTCAGGCAGTGCGCAGCAGCGCCAGCGCGGTCATGTCGTCGGGCACCAAGGGTTCGCAAGTAAACTCTCCAACGCTATTCAAAATCGATCCGCAAATGCCCTGCGCGGTCTGCGCCGTTTCTTTGCCTAAGTGCTCTTTCACCCGCTCTAACCCAAACTCCAAATCTTCGGCCTTATCGTTTTTACACTTGCCTTCGACTACGCCGCGCGAAACCAGCAGAAGAACCGCGCCTTTTTCCATGCCCACCGTGGGCGCGTCGGAGGTGGCGTGGGAGAAGAGACCCAGCGGCAAGCCCATCGGCGCTAACTCCGTCATGCCGGTGCGGTCGCGCAACACTCCCGGCGTGTGGCCGGCATTGGTGTAGCATAGCGTACCGAATTTTTCGTGGTAGCAGCCGATGAACGCCGGGCAGGGGTGTACTCCCGATGCTGCTTCCATCAATCCACGGTTCAACTGGAGGCACAAGGCAGTCATGGCCTCGGCTTCGTTCATGTCAGGCGCAGAGAAGAGTTCGGCGCCCACGGTGCGGAAAATCTGCTGCGCCGTATTTAGGATCGCTTGATTGGTTTCGCGCCGTCCGGCAACATCGAGCAGGCCAAACAAAAGCCGCTCTTTGCCTACGCGCAAGGAATCGTAGAAGTCTCCAGCCACTCGATTGCCGTAGGTAGTAGCGGCAATTTCCGCGCCAAGAATTTTCGGAAACTCGTTCGCGGCCGGTTCCAGCGATGGCAATTCCTCGGGAACGCGGGAATGAAATAGGGCACACATGGGCGCAAAGGCTAAAGGCCGAAACTAGCACAACCGCGGACGCCGGGCAAATGCTAGTTGCCGTATTTATCGCTGAGATACTTCCCGAGATCAGCTTCGAGCTGCCCGTAATCCGAGTGGATGGTCGCCCGCAAGGCCGCTTCCGTGGAACTGCCTTCAGCCAGGCGTTGGAGAATGCGTTGAATGTCGCTCATTCCGTAAGAGTCGTTGATGTAGGTAACTGCGGCCAGCGACTCCGCATACGCCAAATAGGCTTCCGAGCCCGAGAAGCTTATGAAACTTCCTTCCAGCACATTCAGCGGGATGTTTCGCTGCGTGTTGAACAGCATGGCCAGTTGACGCCCATCGCTGCCCAGCGATTTGGGCTCCAGCATCTGCGCAATGCCCTCATGCAGCCAGGGTGGGCATCTTCCCGCGGAAAGATGATTGATGAAGGTATGCGCGAGTTCATGTTTCAAGACCCGCGCGAGTTCCGAGGTCATGGAGTTCAGTCCGCTGATCGGAATGCGCAGCTTGCCGTCGTTGAGCGCTCCCGTCCATGAAGGCGCACGCGTTACGTCAAAGAATGCCTGCTCGGTGTAGAGCGTGACCAGAATATTGTCACGCGGAGGATTGCCGAGATCGCGCGCGAGGTCGTTGTAGTCGGATTCGAGCGCCGCAAGGATCTGTGCCCGGAACGCCTCTGAAGTTTGCTTGCCCTCGTAGTGCAGAACAAAATGGCTGCTTTCGCGCTGGTTGAAATCGGTCTCTACATTTTGTTCACGCTGGGCTTTCTCCAGATATTGCTCGACGGCCGGATCGGGGCGCAGCTCGAGCGAATGCTTCCACGCCGCGACCGCTTCTTTGGTGCGATCGGAGGATTGCAGCGCATATCCCAGAATGGTGTAAGCGTCGGGCGATTGCGGCGCCGCATCCGCCGCGCGCTGCGCATACGGAACTGCCTGCGCCGCGTTTCCGGTTCGCACCAGCAATGCGGCGTAATAAATAAGAACGGTTGCGTTCTCCGGCTGGAAGCGAAGCGCGCTCTCGAAATAGCGGCGCGATTGCTCGACGTTGCCATGTTCGAACTCAAACTTGCCCGCGATAAAGTTCGCCGTCGCGCTCAGTTCCGGATTGCTTTTGCCCTCAAGTTTTGTAACCGCATCGGTGTCGACCTTTCCATCCTTGACAATTGTTTTAGGTAAATCGCCTTCGTTCGCCAGGCTGTCCGCCGGGACAAATACCGGCAAGTCGCTCTTGTGAGAACCCGATGACGCATGCGCCGGCATTCCGCCAGCTTCGACGCGATCGACCGAAGTTTTCGGAATGGCATAACTGTCATCGCCGATATCGTATTCGTAGCGATTGCCGTTCTCGCGGACATGATCGGCCAGAATTGTGCGCCCATTTTTCAAATGGATGGTGTCCGCCCCGGCCTGCAAAGAGGCGAGTACCATACCCATGGCCGCGAAAGTAGTGGCGCAAAGGCGCATTGAAGCGCATTCTAGCAATCGGGAGCGGGGATTTTAGGTGACCAAAGTACCGAAGAACCGCTGCAGAATTAGCGCGATGTTCTGCACGTGGCTGGCGCTTCTATCGTTTCCCGCAGCCAACGCTCAGGCTGCTTCTGCTCCAAGTCATCAATCCGGACCGGCCGAGTCGCTATACCTCAGTCTCGGCAATGTCGAGCTTGATCCTTCCCGCGTGTTCCGGGTGCGCGATGTTGCCATCGACCGTCCTTCCATTCACATCAATCTCGACGACGGTTCCATCGCCTTTACCAAGGACGTTCTGGGACGCATCACCGGGGCGTTTTTTGAGGGCGATGGAGAAGTGTTGCTCACGCCTCCAAACGTTGTGGAGCGGAAGTCGATGAGCCTTTTTACCGGCATGGCAATTCTTGAGGAACGCTTCTCGACCGCCTATTTTCGCTTCAACGATCAGACTGCCTATGAAATGCAAGCGGGCCTGCGCGCTCCCGATGAGCCCGAACAATTTGTCGCGAAGTGGAACGACACGGTACGCCGTCTTTCGCCGAGCGATGCGATGCGGCTGCTGGCCAGCTTTATCGGAATGCTGCCGGATGCGAAAAGCGTCTCGGGTCCTGCACCGCCTGGTAGCGGAGATCGCATGTTTCACGCCCGCGTGCAGGGAAACAAACTCGGCGTATTCGACATCTTTTACGACTCTACCGCCGGGGAACAAATCGCCGCCGGACAGACCCGTACCGCCGAGAACGGGAACGTTTTTTATGATGTCTGGACTTCTTTTTCGCCGGAAAGCCCGACGCGGCCCGCATCGCAAAGAGACATTCCGCAGGCCGTTGCGGCCGGAGCCGACCCTCACGAAGACCCGATACTGCTGCGCAACTACGTTATTGATGCCGAGATAAAACCGCCCAAAGAGATCGACGCGGACGTGGACGTGCAACTCGAATTTTTGCAGCCAGCCTCGCGGTGCGTCATCTTCGAGTTTTCACGATTTCTCCACATGCAGAGCGTCGAGGCAGGCGGGGCACCGGTCGAATTTATACAAAATCCTGCACTCGAGGGTACACAGCTGGCGCGCGCCGGCAACGATCTCGTGGCAGTAATTCTGCCCGAGCCTCCGCGTGCGGGCCAGAAGATCAAACTCGATTTTGCTTATGGTGGAGAGGTGCTGGCGGAAGCCGGCAAGGGCTTGCTTTATGTGGGAGCCCGCGGCACCTGGTATCCCAACCGTGGCATGAAGATGTCGAACTTCGATCTCACCTTCCGCTATCCGCCGGGCTGGACGCTTCTGGCGACGGGCAAGCCCGTCTCTCTTGCGCCGGTCGCATCGAGCAATGCGCCCGAACCGCCCATCCACTCCGTCGCCGGCGAACAGGTCACGCGCTGGGTTTCGGATCGGCCAATCCCCGTAGCTGGCTTCGATCTGGGTCGCTACGTTCGGGGCTCGGCGCAGGCTGGCGCGGTGACCGTCGAAGCTTACGCCACCACCGGAGTGGAAAAAGATTTTCCTCAGCCGAACGCTCCGGCCATCCAGATTGATCCCAATCCATCGTCGCCGCCGCACGTGATCCTGTCTCCGCCTCCACCGTCGCCCGCGCGCAACGCAACCGCCGTAGCCGAATCCACGGCACGCGCCATTCGCTTTTACGCCGAGCGCTTCGGGCCGTTCCCTTACAGCCAACTGGCCTTGACGCAAATGCCCGGAGAAGAGAGCCAGGGCTGGCCGGGTCTGGTTTTTCTTTCTTCCTACGCTTTTCTGTCCCCGGCCGAGCGCCACGACCTTCACATCAACGCTTTCGGAGAAGCAGTCAACGAAATCATTCCGGCACACGAGGCCGCTCATCAGTGGTGGGGTGATTTAATCGTCTGGGCGACCTATCGCGATCAATGGTTCTCGGAAGGTCTCGCCAACTACAGCGCGCTGATGATGCTTCAGGAAAAAAATCCCGCAAGCTTTCACCTGCTCATGGAAAGATACCGCCAGGATCTGATCGCGAAGAATAAAGATGGGGTGGCTCCCCGGGACGTGGGGCCGGTAAGTCTGGGCCCGCGACTGCTTTCCTCCCATTCCCCCGAAGGCTATGAGGCCATCAGCTACGGACGCGGCACCTGGCTCTTCCACATGCTGCGCACCATGTTGCAGGATGGCGCCGAGAGCGGAAAAGATGGCAAGCGCGCGGACGGTGAAGAGCCTTTCGTGCGCGCGCTGCGGAAAATCCGCGAACGCTACGCCGGAAAAGCCGTCACTACGAGCGAACTTTTGGACGTATTCGCCGAAGAACTTCCTCCCTCGTTACGCTACGAAGGCAAACCCTCGCTCGAGTGGTTCCTGAACGGCTGGATCAACGGCACTTCTCTGCCTAAGCTGGAGCTGCAAGATGTGCGATTCACTGCCAAAGCCCACTCTATGGTCGTGACCGGATTGATCCGGCAAAAAGAAGCGCCTGAAGAGCTGGTCACTTCGGTTCCTGTGTACGCCATCGCCGCAGGCAAATCTGCGCTGCTCATTGGACGCGTGTTCGCCGACGGGCCCGAAACTTCGTTTCGGCTGACCGCGCCACCTGGAACTCACAAACTGTTACTCGACCCGAACGCCACTGTGCTCACCTCGAAGTGACAGGACGGCGCGCGGCGAAGGCTCTGAACTCGCTCCCGTAAACGGAATTATTCCCGACCCTTGTCCCGTAATGGTAGGCCGTGGCTGCGCGATTACCCCTTCCTTGACGGTGTTGCGCCCGATCCTCTCGCGGAAGGCGCATTCTTGACGAATTGCAGAGATGGCGACCGATCTGCTGGGGACCTCTCGGCAGTTGGAGTTGACCATTTGAATCCCGAAAGCCGCGAGCCGCCCATTTCCGAGAACGAAGCTGAGTTTCCGCCTGCTTACGATTCGCCCGAATCTTTCGATCCAATGAGTGGCGGGGTCTTCGCCAATCCCGGCCAGCAGTACGGGTCGGAAACGATTTTGTTCGTGGAGGATGAGGCGTTCGTGCGACGCGTAGCCGCAGAGGTTCTCGAATCGGCCGGATACCAGGTTATCGTTGCCGCAAACGCCACGGAAGCTTTGCGTGCTTGCAGCGATTGCCCTGCGCCGGTTGATTTGCTCGTAGCCGATGTTGTTCTCCCGGGAATGAGTGGCCGGAAATTAGCGGAGCAGATCGAAACGTCTCATCCCACTGCCCGCATCCTGTTGATGAGCGGTTATCCCGAGCAACTTGCGGTGTGCGAAGTCTCCGCCCGCAATCGAAATTATCTCGCGAAGCCTTTTTCCCGTCAGTCGCTTTTGAGGACGGTGCGCGACGCCTTAGATCAAGCTTCGCCCAGCGCGAGAGCACAGGCCTAACCTACGCTGGCCTTGCGGTAATTGGTGGCCTGCATGATTTCGTATGGAATCTGTGCTAGCGGCACCACGCGGTCGAGAATGCCCAGTTCCGCGCAAACCCGTGGCATCCCATAGACCACGCTGGTAAGCTCGTCCTGGCCCACTGTCAGGCCGCCCGACTGGTGAATCGCGCTCATTCCCTTCGCGCCATCCGATCCCATGCCGGTCATAATTATTCCCATGGCCGAAGAGCCGAAGGCGCTGGCCACCGACTGCATCATCACGTCGGCGCTGGGCATGTGCAACTGGTTTTCCGGTTGATCGGAGAGGCAAATAATGGTGCGGGAGCCACTGGGGCGCTCAATCGTGGTATGGCATCCTGCAGGTGCGATGTAAATGACTCCAGGCTGCGCGTTTTCTCCGTGCGCCGCCTCGCGCACGTCAGCTTGACAAAGTGTGTTCATGCGCCTGGCAAATGGTTCGGTAAAGCCCGGGGGCATATGCTGGACCACCACGATCGGCGCCGAGAGGTCTGGGGGAAGCGCGGGCAGAACTTCCTGCAAGGCCTTTGGCCCGCCGGTTGAAATCCCAATCGCAATGATCGCCGGAACTGTATGCGAACCCCGTCTTGTGGGTAGTTCCACGGCCCGAGGGGGCTTCCGTTTCAGCTCGAGGAATCGCATTGAGTGCCGCGATTCTGCCGCCGCCTTGATCTTCTGGATCAGATCATCGCGAATGTGAAGGATGTTCAGCGATGTGGAAGATAGCTCTTTTGGAACGTAATCGAAGGCTCCGGCTTCCAGCGCTTCCAAAGTCGCTTCCGCACCTTTCACGGTTGCCGAACTGACCATAATCACCGGGCGCGGGAATTTATCCATAATGCAGCGCAGCGTTTCCAGCCCGTCGATACCCGGCATTTCCATGTCGAGCGTGATTACGTCGGGGTCGAGATCTGGAATTTTCTGCAGCGCTTCGTTTCCATTTACCGCCGTTCCGACGACCGCAAGCTCCGAGTCGCAGGCAATCATACGAGTGAGCGCGGTACGCATGAAAGCGCTGTCGTCGACCACCAGAACCCGTATGGAAGGTTTTTCGTCTCGGCTTTTCACGTGCGGTAAATGGCCCTCACCAGGCTGTGAACCTCGTCCAAGTAGGAATCCAATTCGAAGGTGAGTCGGGCCCAGTCGAATTCCGCGAGTCCGGTTGACTCCTGGGCAAGCAGGGAAAAACCGACGTCTTCGAACAGATTCACCTGCCGTTCTTCCACATAGCCGTAATTCATGCCGCTCATGCGGCACAGCAAATCGGCAATGTGCACCAGAGCAACTAAGGATTTTTGAGCGGACTGCTCGGGGGTATGATGATGCGAGACCACGTCGATCAGGTCCGCAGCCAGTCCCCACTTTTCAGCCAGCAGCCGTCCACTCTCGCTGTGCGTGAATCCCAGGGTCCTTGACTCTGCTTCATGCAGTGGAATGCCTTCTTTCTTGGCCAACTCGAAGGCCTCGCCAAATTCCTTGGGCAATACCCATAGATTCACGACAATTCCCAGATCATGCAGCAATCCGGCGAGGTAGGCCTTGGCAGGGTCGTGCAGATTCATTTTGCGCGCCAGGGTGCGGCACACCAGGGCGCAGCCCAGCGAATGCTCCCAGAACACCACTGGATCGAGGCTGGTCTTCTCACGAGGGAGCATGTTCAGCACTCCGCACGACATGGCGATATCGCTCAAGTGATGAAAGCCAAGGCTCACTACGGCGGCGCGCAGCGACTCCACTTTCTGCCATCGCCCGAAGAGCGGCGAGTTCGCCATTTGCAGGCATTGCGCCGCCAGCGATTTGTCTTGCGCCAGCATGTCGGTGACTTTCTGCACATCCAGTTGCTCGATGGGCTGTTGCAAATAACGCAGCAACGGGGCGAGGACGGCGGGGATGGTGGGAATCTGTTTCAATCCCTCCAGCCGCTGCATCAACACTTGTCGGCTCGCGGGTGCGGTCGTCATGGCGTGACACTCCCTAGTAAAGAGCGCTCACCTTTTACATAAGCCGTAGCTCCCGGCAGATGGACCAGGCGAAAATCTTCGCTCACCCCATAGAGCGACTCGGAATGCCCAAGAAATAAATATCCATGAGGCAACAGATTGTTGAAGAAATGTTGAATCACGCGCCGCTTCGAAGCCAGATCGAAGTAGATGAGCACGTTGCAGCAAAAAATCACGTCCATGCTTTTCATGAACGTCATGCGGGCGTCGTCCGACAGGTTGAGGCGAGTGAAGTTGATGTTGGCCCGAGCGACCGGATTTACCTGCACCTGATCTCCGCTGGGCACAAAATATTTCTGCCGGTATAAGGGCGTGAGGTTGCGGGTGCTGTAGGTGCCATAGGTGGCGGCTTTGGCGTGGGCCAAGGAGCGCTCGTTCAGATCGGTAGCCAGAATTTCCAGAGACCAGTCCTTCAAAAGCCCTCCGGATTCTTCCAATTGCAGCATGCGCAGGGTATAGGGTTCTTCTCCGGTGGAGCAGCCTGCGCTCCAAATGCGCAGGCGCCGTAGCGGAAGTTTCGATTTGATTTGCAGAATGTTGGGGAGCACGATTTTGCGCAGCGCGTCTAACTGCGGCTGGTTGCGAAAAAAGCAGGTCTCCCCAATGGTGATCTCGTTCAACAACGCCACGAGTTCCGCCTGGCGGATGGGGCGGATGGTAAGACACTCAAAATACTCCCGCATGGTCGCCACTTTCAGTTCCTTCATACGGCGGCCGCAGCGGTCTTCGAGAAGCCGAAGCTTGTTATCGGGATGGAAGATTCCCGCAACCTGATAAATCAGATCGCGGATTCGGACCAGATCCGGGTCCGGAGCACTCATCGCTCCTGGCGCAGCTTGCAACGACGGGGCCGGGCTCATGCGGAAGCCTTTCGCAGGGCAGTCGCCGTAGCCTGCTGCAGATTTTCGAGAAGCCCTGCTGGATCGAGTACCAGTCGAACTCGTCCATCGCCGCCGATGGTTGCGCCCGCCAGACTAGAGCAGCCGTGGAGGTAGGTTCCAAGCGGCTTGACTACAGTCGATTCCTGCCCCAGCAGATGGTCCACCAGCAACGCGATCCGCCTTTCCCCTACTCCGAGAATGACTACTTTCTGTCCTTCTTCGCCCGCTTCGGACGCGCTTCTTGTCCTCTGCTCCCCGGCGCGTGCAGGAAACAATTTCTCCAAACGCAGTAGAGGAAGGGTTTCCCCGCGGAGGCATAAGACTTCGTTTCCCTCCACCCGGTGCGCATGTTTAGGATTGATTTGCGCCGTCTCCACCACCGAGCGCAAGGGCAGCGCATAAACTTCCTCGGCCACCTGCACCAGCAGGACCGGCAGAATTGCGAGAGTCAGGGGCAAACGTAGATTGACCGTGGTGCCCTCGCCCAGGCGGCTCTCGATTCCCACCGATCCATTTAGCTTCTTGAGGTTGGTGCGAACCACATCCATGCCCACGCCGCGGCCGGAGAGGTCCGTAGTTTTTTCTGCCGTGCTAAACCCGGGCAGAAAAATGAAGTCTAAAATCTCGCGGGGGCTCAGAGTGCGCAGCCGCTCGGCTGTGACCAGGCCCTTTTCGACCGCCTTGCGTCCAACTCGCTCCGGATCGATCCCCGCTCCATCATCGCGCACGATAATGACAATCTGATCGCCTTCCTGCCGTGCTTCCAGGCGGATCGTGCCTTTCCGGGATTTTCCCGCTTGCTCTCGTACCTCCGGCGCTTCAATGGCATGATCCAGGGAATTGCGTACCAGGTGAACCAGCGGGTCGCCGATCAGCTCCACCATCGTCTTATCCAGTTCGGTCTCTTCCCCCAGCAGAATCAAATCGACTTCTTTTTTCAAAGCGCTGGCAACATCCCGAACCAGGCGGGGGAATTTGCGAAAGACGGTTTCGATGGGAACCATGCGCGTCTTCAGCCCTGCCGATTGCAGCTCTTCGGTGATAAAACTCAAACGCGCCGCGGATTGTCCAAGCCCGGCATTCAATTCCTTTAACCCCACCTTGCCGGAAGATAAGTCGCGGCTCATTTGCAAAAGGCAATTTCTCTCCAGCACCAGTTCGCCAATCAGATTGATCAGGTCGTCCAGTTTGCTGGCTTCCACCCGCATGGTTGAAGCGGCGGTGGGCTTTGTTTGCGAGATCTCTTTCTGTTTGGTTAAGGCCTCGCCTACTTCTACCGGCGATGCCAGACCTTTATCGACTAGCATCTCGCCCAATCTGCGGGGCTCCGTGGAGGCCGATTGTTCGGCCAGCACTGCGTCGAGCGTGTCGGAGGAAATGACCTCTCGCTTGACCAGCAGTTCTCCAAGTGGTGGAGGCTCCTGCCGCGATTGTTGCGCCGCTTCCAGGTCCCGCAGCAGCGCAGTGGTTTCGTACTGCTTCAGCCCGCCTTCCCGAATATCGGAGAGCATTTTGCCCAGAAAGTCGCGCGTGGCCAGCAGGGCGTCAATCGTTGGACGCGTGAGTTGCGCTTCGCCTTTGCGCAAGGCGTTCAGCACGTCTTCGGCGCGGTGGCTTAAGCGCACGACGGCCTCGAATCCCAGAAAGCTAGATGTGCCTTTGATGGTGTGCAGCGCGCGAAAAATGCGGTTCAGCAACTCCGCGTCTTCGGGGGCCGATTCCAGCGCGACCATGTCCTGATCCATGCGCTGCAGCAATTCCTCGGATTCCACCAGAAACTCCTGCACCAGCGACGGATCGTCTGCAAGATCGTTGCTCACGGTAAAGGTGCTCCTGCTCCTCCGAACCCCGTCTCTATGCCTGCCCCGTGGCGCTGCCGATCATGCTTTCCTCAGGACCGCTCATCAACCGGTCGGCATCCAGCAAGATCAACAGCCGGTCCCCGAGTTTTCCCACGCCTGACACGTATTCCCGCTCCACCAGCCCCAACCGCGGCGGCGGCTCGACGGTCTCCGCGGGAATTCGTAAGACTTCGGAAACCGCATCCACGATGAAGCCCAGCACCGTGCCCTGGATTTCAACCACCACGATGCGGTTCTGCTTATCAGGTGGAGCATCTTCCAGGCCGAAGCGCTTGCGCAGGGCAATGACAGGAATGATCTTTCCCCGCAGATTCATTACCCCTTCCATGAAATCGGGCGAGTTCGGCACCCGCGTCAGCTGCGGGGCGCGAATAATTTCCTGCACCCGCAAAATATCGATCCCGAACTCTTCCCCTCCAATATGAAAGCCGACGAGCTGCAGCAATTCCTCGTGATTCTGGCGGGCTTCGTGAGCCTGCGTCCGGTTCTCGGGTTTGTTGGCAATGGATTCCATCATCGAGTCTCCCGCTGGAAACATTCGAGCTCGTATGGCTCGCCGCTACGCTTCGTGAAACAGTTCTAGAAAAGTGGTACGGAGCGCGTTTCATGCGCAATCAACCATGAACTTCATCGGCAAATGAAAGGCGTACTTTAACTTGTTCGTGAGGACGGGGAGACGGGATAGGGAAGGCGGCAAGGGTCGAGGGATTCCGCTTGCAGCGACGGCCAGATCATGGCGTCGAAGGCGATGGTTTATGGGTAGATTCCGCCGTCGGTCGTGGCACACCGGAGGATGCTTGCGCCGCCAAGATCACAATGTCGACACGCCGGTTCTGCGCCCGCCCCTGCGGCGTAAGATTGCTGGCGACGGGATGAAACTCCGCGTAGCCCGCAGCCGAAAGCCGGTCTGGGGAAAAATTGTAGCGACCGATTAAAACCCGAACCAATTCTGTGGCGCGCGCCGTCGAAAGCTCCCAATTAGAGGCCATCTGGGGGGTGTGAATCGGAATATTGTCGGTATGCCCTTCAATGCGCAACCGGTACGTGCGGATGGCGAGAATCGATGCGATTCGGTCGAGCGCCGAAAGCGATTCGGGTTTGATGACCGCCGACCCGCTATTAAAAAATCCAAATTCGCGCAGGCTGACAATTAATCCCTCATCCACCCGGCGCAGAGCAACCTCGCGCAAGGCGATTTCGTTGTGCAAGGCCTGGCGCAATTGCTCCTGCAACGTGTCGAGATCGTTCTCCTCCGAACTCCCAGCGAGAGCGTCTTCCGGAGCCGATGCAATGCGGCCAAGTTCGGTGTTGCGCTTTACATTTTGAATCGCCTGCACCGTGCTGAACGGCATGGGATCGTTGGTGTCCAGCGGAATCTCCGTGGTCGAAGCCGGGAAGACTCCCAACTCCTGAAACGCGATCTGAATCGCCAGCGCCAGCTTGCCAACTTTTTTCTGGTCGACTTGCGAGGAAGCGTATAAGACGACAAAAAAAGCAAACAGTAAAGTAATGAAGTCGGCATAAGAAACCAGCCAGCGCTCATGGTTGGCATTGGTCCGCGAGCGTTTGTGGCGGCGGCTCATTCGCCGCGCTCTTCGGTTGGCGCCGGTAACTGGTCGGCCTCTACCAGAAAGCCCAACAGCTTGGTCTCGAGCATCCGCGGATTCATCCCTTCGAGAATGGAGGCCACGCCTTCGAGCGTCATCTCCCGCATGATCTGTTCGTCGCGGATGCGCAACTTCATCTTTCCCGCCATCGGCAGATAAATAAGGTTGGCCGAACCCACGCCGTAAATCGTGGCCACGAATGCCACGGCAATGCCGCGGCCTACCTCGTCGATCTTGTCGAGATGCTGCATCACTTGAATCAATCCCAGCACCGCTCCGATGATGCCGATGGTCGGAGCAAAACCGCCTGCCGATTCAAAAACCTGCGGCGCCTGCTCCTCGTATTCGGCCTGATTGTCGAGTTCCAGTTCCATCATCTTGCGCAGTTCTTGCGGCTCGGTTCCGTCGACTGCGAGGGTCAGCGACTTGCGAAGAAACGAATCTTCGATCTGCGGCAGTTCGGCGTCCAGCGAAACAATGCCGTCGCGGCGGGCCTTTTGCGCGTACTGCACGAGTTGCGAAATCGTCTCGCCTGGGGCGCGCCGCGGGGTAACAAATACCGATCCCAGCTGCCGGAATGCCATCGCAATAATGTTGAGCGGAAATTGCAGCATCACCGCCCCCAGGGTTCCGCCGAAGACGATCATCGCGGCAGTCGGCTGCAGGATCTGCCCCATGTTCCCGCCTTCCAGCAGGAGGCCGGCGACGATCCCGCCGAGAGCAAGAATAATTCCGCTGAGGCTGGCCTTATCTAGATTCACTTTCCCGGCTCCCTGGAGCGGATAACGGGTCGTTCGACTGGCGCAGGGCGGACGGCGGAGCCATCCCACACAATCGCAAGGCCCCGCAACACCGCACGGCGGAATTCGATGATCTCCGTCAACACGTCATCCACGCCCTCGCGCACCACAATCTTTTCGCCGGTCACCAGCGTAATTAACGTATCTGGCGATTGCTCGACAAACTTGATCAGGTCGGAGTTCAGCGTGAAGCTCTGATTATTCAGGCGCGTCAGCCGGATCATAATTCCCTCTTGCTTCAGGTTTGCCCGCAATGCCCCGCACACAGGCTCCTAAGAAGAAGCTATCGGCAGCGGAGGAGTGAAGGTTACGCGTGCACGCGATAGAGAAAGTTACCTTGGAATTACGACCGATAGGGTTCACTCCAAATCAAAGCGCTAAAGCGCAAACGCAAACTGCCGATGGGAAGAAAGACATTCGGGTTCCGTAAGAACACGAAGTGGAACGGGAACTCCACAGCGATCCTGAGGAGGCGGTTCCAGGCAGGCGGGACCAACTCAAACAAAGGAGAATTACAATGCCTCTCGGCATCCTGAATAACATTCCGTCCCTTCAGGCGGAAAACGAACTTACTCTTACCGCCAGCGCTTTGAACAATACGCTGGAGCAGTTGGCATCAGGGTCGCGCATCAACAGTGGTGCTGACGATCCTGCCGGGTTGTCGATTGCGAACGGCTTGCAAGCGAACATCAGCGCCTTAACGCAATCTGTCTCCAATGCCAACGACGGCGTCGGCCAGCTGCAACTCGCCGATGGCGCGCTCGCCCAGGTCACGAATTTGTTGAACACCGCCGTCACGCTCGCCACTGAATCGGCTACGGGTACGGTTTCGAACGGGCAACGCACCGCTATTCAAGCGCAGTATGCTTCGATCCTCGCGGAAATTAACCAGATCGGCACTGCGACAACCTATAACGGACAGTCGGTGTTTCAGAGCGGAACTTCGACCAACGTCAATCAGGTGGTCAGCACAAACAGCGGCACTACCGCGCCCATAACGCTGGGAAGCGCTCTGACGGTTGGCGATGCAACCTCTGTAACCGCAGGCGGGGTCACCTTCACCTACACCGCATCTGCCGGAGTTGCCAACCCGAACGTGCAGATTACCTCTGGTACGGCCCTCACCGCCGCCAGCACGCTGATCGCCTCTGGTGTGCTGACCATCACTCGTGGCGGCGTAGCCACAACTTACACCAACGGCACCGGCGCGGTTACGCTGCAGTCCTTAGTCACCGCCATCAACACAGGAGCCAACGTCGCCGGCAGCGGCACCCTCGCAACCACCGGCGTCACAGTGGGCGGCGGTGCAGCCACTGGCTTGAGCGCCGCTATCGTGGGGGGGCAGTTACAAATCACCGACACGGCAGGGAATAATAATTTGGCGGTCACGGGCGAAGCGACGGCGATTGTGGCCGGCGAAACCGTAGCCGACTCTACGGCGCCAACTGTGCAGAACTTGATCAATGCCATCAACAGCAGTGCCGATACTGCTGGCGCACAGGCGGCACTGGTGGGGGGGCAGCTGCAAATTACCGACCCGCTGAATCGGGCCGACCTTGCGGTCAGCACCAACGATACCGTGCTGGGCGCTCCGGTTTCCGGAGCTCCCACCGCATTCACCAATACCACTACGACTGCGGCCGCAACGGTAAACACCAATGAGTTGGCCGGGAATGCCGGAACTGTGGGCACGCCCATCACCGCAGCCACGGTCTTAACCACCGGAGGGGTCGACCAATTTACCGCGGGAGGAAAGACCTTTACCTTCACCGCGACCGCCGGTCAGACGGTTGGAGCTCTCATCGCCGCCATCAACAATCCCAGCGATGCTGCTGGATTGCACGCTTATCTCGGCACCATCGGAAGCAGCACTGCAACCCAGTTGATCGTGACCGATCCCAATGCTAACAATGACGTCGCCGTGGGATCCGGCAACACCGAAACGGTGCTCGGAACCTACACCAACCCGACAACCAGCGGTTCGACTACGACCAACATTTTTCTGAGCGACTCGACCGCGATCGGATCGGCACAGATCGCAGTCCAGATCGGCGGCTTATCCACGGCGGCCCTCACCAATGGCAGCGGCGCTCAGGCGGTGGACCTGGCTACGACCGACTTGAGCACCCAGACTGACGCACAAACCGCGTTAACCTTGATTAATTCGGCAATCACCAACATCGCCAGCGTTCGCGGCACGCTTGGCGCCAGCGTCAACCGGCTCACCGCGGCCAGTAACGTGATCAACAGCCAGGTGCAAAACCTGACGTCGGCGGAAAACACCATCACTGCTGCCGACATTCCTTCCGTCGTCGCCAACCTCACGAAATATTCAATCCTGGAACAGACCGGCATCTCGGCTCTCGCCCAGGCCAACCAGCAACAGCAACTCGTTCTGAAGCTGTTGCAGTAAGCGCAATCGCGGAAGGAGGCGGGCTCGCGACCTGCCTCCTCCCCGCTTGTACTGGGTAGCTCGACCGGGTAGCTCGACATGAGCGTAAGTCCCACAGTTCAGCTTTTGCCAGCGGCCGAACCTTCGGACGCGCAGGGAGGCGCTCGCGCCGCCCAGATTCCCGCGCTTCCCGGTTCAGGACGCGGTTCAACCGGGGAAACTCAGGCAACAGAAAGTCGGCCGGCGGTGGCCGCAATCCAGCAAGATGAAGTCAAAGTGCAAATAGAGCCGCCGGGAGAGATCGCCGTATATCAATTCGTGAATCAACAGGGCACTTTGGTTTTGCAAGTGCCTCCTCAACAGGTGCTCAACCTCGCGCGTGCAATTTCGCAGGAGTTTGCGCAAGAGGCGGTCCACGAATCGGCGGCGATCAAAGGAGGAAACGATCATGGGCATTAGCCTGAATCCGGCGGCTATCCTCTCGGGACAAGGCATCAATGTAAGTTCCATTGTGGAGCAGATTATCGGCGAGCAAAGCGGCCAGCTCACGGTGTGGCAGGGCCAGCAGACCACTCTGGCAACGCAAGACGGATTGCTCGAGGGCGAAGAGAATAACCTCACCAATTTGCAGACTGCCGTCGCTGCCCTGGCGAGCCCGACGGGGGCTTTGGTCGCGCAGGCGGCAACTTCTTCCAACCCATCAGTTCTCTCCGCTACCGCCCAAAGTTCTGCCATCGCAGGCACGCACAATATTGTCGTTAATAGCCTCGCCACGACTGGCACGTTGTACACCAGTCCCATCGCCGCCGGAGCCAACACCTCGATTCTCGCGAGCGGCCAGAGCACAGGCGACGTTAAGCTGCAAGTTGGCGGGGCCAGCGGCACAACCTACGATGTCCCCATCACGCAAGGCAGCAACGACACCCTCACCACTCTGGCCTCATACATCAATACTCAAAGCACGGCTAACAACTGGGGAGCGACTGCCAGTGTGGTCAGTGATGCCACGGGTTCACGGCTGTCATTGCAGAGCCAGAACTCCGGAAGCGCCGGAGCCTTGGCCGTTACCGCCAATACCAACACGACTCTAACGTTCGACCCGCCGCAAGGCGGAACGAATGCGTCGCTGACCATCGACGGCGTGCCCTTCAGCAGCGCGTCCAACACCGTCACCGGCGCCATTCAAGGCGTCACGTTAAGCTTGGATGGTGCGTCCACTGGTTCCCCGCCCGAGGCGGTGCAGCTGACCGTCGGACCCGATCAGAACCAGATCTCTACCGCCGTCAACAATTTCGTCTCGGCTTATAACACCGTTGTCAGCACGATCAATTCGCAATATGTTGTTGATCCGACCGGCGCGGTGCCTGCGCCTCCTCTCGAATCCGACATCTCCCTGCGCTCATTGCAGTCCAGCGTGCTGACGGATGCCGCATACGCCATCGGCGGCAATAGTGGATTGGTCAACCTGGCCTCGCTCGGCATTAACATGAACAACGACGGCACGCTTACCGTCGGTTCGAACGCCGCCGGCCAGACGTTTGCCCAGGTGGTCGCCGCCAATCCATCCGCTGTGGTGAACTTTTTTCAGAATTCTTCAGGAACCGGTTTTGCCAATAACTTCAACGCCGATCTCACCAACCTCACCGCGCCGACGACCGGACCTCTCAACGTCGATCTGACGCAAAACCAGGCGGAGCAATCCGACCTCACCACCACGATTAATAATTTCGAAAGCCAAATCTCCCTGCAGACGACCCAGTTAACTTCCGAATACGATTCGGTGAACGCTTCGCTGCAATCCTATCCGCTGCTTTTGCAAGAGATCACCCAGACCTTGGGAACACTCGGTTCGGGTACATCCGCTTCCGGCTCGCTCATTTCCAGCGGACCTACTCTAACTTCGGGGCTATAGAACAAAATGGATGCAAAGTCTTCCTACCGGGAAACCGCGGTGCGGGGCGCAAGCCCCGTGGGCCTGGTCATCTGCCTCTACGAGCAGGCGATCGCAGACCTGCGATTCGCCCTTCTTGCCCTGGAGAAAGGCGACGTCGAAAGCCGCACCCACAAGATCAACCACGCCTTGGTAGTGATTGGCCAACTCCAGGGGACCCTCGACATGCAACGTGGCGGCGAAGTTGCCGCCAATCTGGATCAGTTTTACAACGCCCTCCGGGCGGGGCTGGTGGAGGCTCAACTTAAGCAATCCGGCATAATTCTCCAGCGCCAGATTTCCGATCTTGTGCTGCTCTACGAAGCCTGGGTGGAAGTGGAACGCGCTACTTCGGCCTCTCCGCCGGAAACTTCCCGGGCCACGCAAGTCCCACCCCAGGCCGTCCCGTCCGAAAACCCGCTCGCCGATTGGAACGCCTGATGCCCTCTCTCCTGGAGAACATGCGCGACACCAACCGCCGTCTCGGCTATTGGCTCGATCGCATTGCCCCCAGCAACAGCCCCTGCGCTCTCGTAACCCCTGCACAAATGACGGCCCTGCTCTCCGAACTGCTGCGTGCCGGCGAAAGCTTGCGCGCGCACCCGCTCATTTCCCCAAGCGGCGATCCCGAACTGGATCTGGAACTCGCCACCTACCGCCGGCTGGTCGAGCGGCTGCGCGACCTCATGCCGTCCATCCACAGCCATCTGCAGGCTGAGCGCGCCCACCTGGAACTTCAAAGAGCCCGGGTGCGGTCTGCCGCCGAGTGGGCCCGCGCCTCCCGCCAAACGCTCTGATTCCGCGCTGTCTTCCGCTGCTTCCTCGAAGAGTATTTACTTCAAATAATCGAACAAGTCGATGCGCGCAGTTTGCCCAATCGATTCCAGCGTCGCCTCCAGCGACACCTGGGAACTGGTCAGGTTGCTGACCACCGCCGTCATGTCAGTTCCGCCCACAACGTTTTGCTGGCTGGCCAGCCCAGTGGTGACGCTGTTGAGATAGGTTTGCTGCGCATTGAGCTGGTTGAGCGCGTTGCCGTAAAACACCCGCTGCGTGTCGATGGAATTGTATGCTGCGCCGACTTCGACCACCGCGGTGTTGATTCCAGTTCCGCTCTGCAGGCTGGTGATCAAGTCCTGAATGCTTTGGAACATGTCGGTGCTGCCCGAGGAAAACAACTGCGGCCCCGGCAGGTTGGTTTGCAGGCTGAAGTTGCTGCCTAAGGTCACGCGATTCACTCCATTGTTTCCCTGGTAGGTGACGCCTGAGGGCGAGCTCGGATTCAGCACGTACGGCGCGGTCTGGGAGTCGGTTCCGGCAAAGACATAGTTTCCCTGATACGTAAGGTTGGCCAAGCTCAACAGCTGGCTTTGAATCCCCTGCACCTGGGTGGCGATGGCCTGGCGGTCGTCGCTGTTGACGGTGCCGTTGGCGCCCTCCGTTCCCAGGGTGATGGCTTGCTGCAGCGCCGTGATCACTGAACTCAACGCCGAGTCGGCATTCTGCATTTCCCCTTGAATGCTGCCCAGGCTGCGCTCGAACTGATCGGACTGCGACGTCTGGTCGGCGTATTGGATGAGCAAAGCCGCCGCGGCGGGATTGTCCGACGGCGCGTTGACGCTCTGCCCGGAGGCGATCTGCTGCTCGTCGGTATTGATCTGCTGCTGGGTCTGCGCAATGGCGTTGAGCAGATCGGGATATGGGTTGGGATTCACGCGCATCGCGATTATCCGGTCAAGGTCGTCATCTGAATGACGGTGTACATCATGTCGTTGATGGTGGTGATAACTTGTGCCGAGGCCTGATAGGCGTTCTGGTACTGCACGATGTTCGCCGCTTCCTCGTCGAGCGAAACTCCTGAAACCGATGACCGCTGGTCGTTCAGCTGCTGCAGAATCTGGCTGGAAGCGGTTTGCTCCGCCGAGGCGTTCGAAACATGGTTGCCCAGATCGAACACGATGTTGGAGTAGTAGTCCGTCGGGTCCTGGCCGCCGGCGATGGGCTGGTTGCTGAGGGCGTACATCGCCTCGGCATTTCCATTGCTCCCAGCGGTGCCGTCAGTGCTGGCCGCAATCAGGCTGGGATCGGTGATTGCGACCGAGAGGCTGGCCGCGGCACCTACGCCATTCGCCGATGGAGGATTGAACAGGTTCGTGCCCGGTTGGCCGTTCAAGTCGAAGCCGGCGGCCTGCACCGTATTCACGGCATTGGCCAGACCGGCGGCGAGAGTATCGAGCTGAGTTTGAATCGCGGGAATCTGCTGGTCGCGCGCCTGCAGGGTTCCGCCAAGCTGGCCGGAGGTGATCTGACTGGTTATGTCTTGTCCTTGCGAATAGACGTCGTGTAGTCCCGTGGGCGTGCTTTCGGTCTGCAGTTGAAAGCTGGTCAGGCCGGTCACCAGCGGCGCTCCGTTGGCGGTCGTCAGAGTAAGGGTGTTGTCACTGGGAATCACAGAAACATCGACCAGCGCGGATAATTCGTCAATCGCTGAGGTGCGCTGGTCGACGAAGCTGCCCGCATTTTCCCCCACATTCTGCAGGCTCGCGATCTGCCCATTGAGCTGCGCGATCTGCTGCGAGAGCTGGTTGATCTGGGTTACGGTCTGCACCACACTCAGATCCAGGCTGCTGCGTTGTTGCGTAAGGTTGTTGGCATTCGTATTGAACGCGGTCGCTAGATTGCCTGCTGCCGTCAGCAGGCCCTGCCGCGTCGACAGGTCCGAGGGGTTGGTCGAAAGCTGGTTGATGCTGTCGAAGAAGTTCGAGATCTCGGTGCCAATATCGTTGGTGTTGCCGGTGAAGGCGACCTGGGTCTGCTGCAGGGCAGAGGTCAGGGAGCTGTATTGTCCCTGAGATTGAGTCTGTTGCTGGATTTGCGTTTCGAGGATTGGATCGCGGATGCTCTCAATGCTTTGCAAGGTCACGCCCGTGCCGAAGGTCAGCGGATCGACGACGACTGGATCGCTCGAGGCCAGAACCGCCTGCTCACGGGAGTAGCCCGGCGTGTTCACGTTGGCTACATTGTTCGTGGAAGCCTCCATCGCGCCCTGCTCGGCGATCAACCCGCTCAGGGCAGTGGCCATACTGGCGTTCAGGCTCGACATGGCTTAACGCCTCCCCGTGGCTGGCGGCGCAACCCGCGCGCCTGCGCGGCCGCGGGCCAGCCAATCGCCGTAAGGGACGCCGGGTGCAGCCAGCATGTTTTCGAGGACTCTCAATTTTGCATTCCCCCGCGCCAGCAGCGCCGCCTGGAGGCGCAGTGCCTGGAGAATCCGTTGCGCGCTTCTGTGGATTTCTTTTTTGAGCTCTCGTTTCAAATCCCCAGCCAACTCAGCATCGAACTCCTGCTCGGCTCCGGTTCGATCTTTGGCCAATCGCTCCGCGCCCTCTCCCCAGGTGGCATCCAACTTCCGGATCAGTCCGATCTGCTCGCTGGTTCCCCGCTCAATCCCTGCCAGGTCGAGCGCCCGCAAAGCTCGTTGGCTGCGCTCGAAGCTCACTTCAAGCGCGCTCAGCCAAGCCAGCCGGAAGCGCAGGAAATCTTCGTCATCGGCAATGGCCGCCGGGATATCGAGAGCGCGTATGAATGGTGGTGCCATCGGGGTCATTCCAGCTTGCCAGCCCAACTCAAGCCAGGCTGTCCACGCGGCGCTGCGGCGGATCGTCCTCGGTGTCCGCCATCTCGGCGGGTGAGCCCTCGTCCGGGGATTTCTCGCCGGGCGGCGGCTGGCGGCGCGGCTTGCCCTCGCCGTCTTTTCCCGCAGCTTTTCCTTGCGTTGCTGGCGAGGCTTCAATCGGCACAGCCTGTCCTACATCCAATCGAACTGAAAGATCGGAGTTTGCCAATGCCATGACTCCATGCCCGCTGGCGCTCACGCGAGGCAACTAGGCCGCGGGTTGCGCCAGGTGCGCGAAGATCGCATCCGCCACCTGGCTCGCGCCCGGATGATAGCTGCCGCTCTCCACCACCTGCCGCAGCGCGCTCACTTTTTCCTGCCGGATCTCCGGAAACTGCAGCGCCTGCGCCGTCAATACCTGCGCCTGAAGATGGGTGCCGGAAAGTTGCGCCTGATCTTCCCCCAGGGCGCCATTCGCTGCCGCCCGCGCCGTCTCGGTATTGGCAGTGCTTTGACTCGAACTTCGGCTGCTTTCCGCCAGCGGCTGCCCCGCTTGATTTGGATCGATTCTCATGATGGCTGTCCTCCCCCGATTTACCCTTGCAATTTACCCATCGGCGGATGGTTAAAATACTTTAATGGGGCACTGGCCGATTTCCCTCAGTTGGCCCTCAAGTCACATTCATCTTGCTCTATCGGCAGAAGTTACGAAAACTTTAACGCCCAAATAGGCGGTTCCATCCAAGCGTAACTGCCTCCCGGGCTGCTACTTTCGTGCCTCCAAGTAGGTGGAAATCATGCGCGCGATTCCAAATCCGCCTCCGGCGGCCAGCCCTGTCGCCAGCGCCTGGGTGCCCAGATAGTTGTAATCATCCTCTCCGGCAGCGCCCTGCTGGCCGGGAACCGTGGCAAACGTCTTCTCCAGCGATTCGAGCACGCTGCCGATCAATTGCGCCTCGAACTCCCGGGCGGCCTTTTGCCCTTTACTCAAATCGGGAGCCTTTGCCGTCGGCAGGGGCGCTGAAGAAAAACCGGGAGCCGCAAGTCCGGCCGAAGAATTTCCCATCGAAGATATTCCGTTCATTAAATGATCTCCAACTCCGCCTCGAGCGCGCCCGCCGCCTTGATGGCCTGGAGGATCGAAACCACGTCGCGGGCGGTCGCACCAATTGCCTGCAGGCGCGTCACCAATTCCTCCACACTGGCCCCTTCGTTCAGCGCGACGTTGCGCGCCACGCCTTCGGTGGCCTTCAGCCGGGTTTCCGGGACCACTTCTGTTTGGCCCCCCGCCAGTGCATTGGGTTGCGATGCGGTGTAGGTCGTACTGACCTCCACCGAAAAGCTGCCATGCAGAATCGATACCGCGCCCAGCCGCACCTCTTTGCCCAGCACCACCGTCCCGGTACGTTCGTTGACCACCACCTTGGCCTTGCGCCGCACCCGGATCTCCAGGTTTTCGATTCGCGCCAGCAGCGCCGGAATGTCCCCGCCCGCAGCGGCCAGTTTGATCTCCACCCTGCGACCGTCGATGACCGTGGCGGCGGGAGCTTCCGGATTTGCCGGGTTGTGACTGGCCGGTTCGGGACTGGCTGGATTGCTTTTGCCCGCCTCTTGATTGGCGAGGCCGCGCTTGGCCGCTTCATGATTCGCCAGGTCGCCATTGATCACCGACGCGACCTCTTCGACGGTGGTGAAACTCTCTTCATTCATCAGCAAGGAGAGATGCTGCAGCTTGGTGAGATCGAGCGCGCTGTCGCGTTCCACCAACCCCCCATTGGGAATGCGAGCCACCGTAGGATGGTTCACCGATTTCGAATTGGCCGCCGAGCCGACTGCATATCCGCCCGTTACCACCGGACCTTGCGCCGCCGCGTATACCTGCCCATCGGCCGCGTACATCGGCGTCAGCAGCAGCAGTCCCCCCTCCAAACTGCGCGCATCGCCGGCGGAAGATACGATCACATCAAGCGCCATCCCTGGACGCGAAAACGGCGGCAGATTCGCAGTCACGAATACCGCCGCCACATTCTTTACCTGCACCGTCGATTGCAGCACGCCCGGAGGTATCTCGACGCCCATTCGCTGCAAAATGCTGGCCAGGGTCTGGATGGTGAAGTAGGTCTGCTGCTTGTCGCCCGTGCCCTTCAATCCCACCACCAGCCCGTAGCCGATCAGCGAGTTATCGCGGATCCCCTCGACGCTGGCCACGTCGCGAATCAGCACCTTCTGCTCCGTGCTCTCCGCCGCCGCTGATGCGACGATCGCGACCACTAGAGCCAGCCCGCAAATCACGTAGACCTTATTTCGACCCATGAGGATTCCCACACTCCTGAAGATCGTTAAATCTAAGACCTAAGACCTAAGACCTAAGACCTAAGACCCAACACCCAACACCCAACACCCAACTCCCAACACCCAACCCCTAAAACCCAAAGATCCGCAACAGCCATTTGGTAACGACATTCGGTGGCCGCACGCCTTCGCTGATCACGCCCTTGCCTTTCACCTCGACCTCAAGATTTCCCACGCTGTTCGAGGCCACAGTGTTCGTCGCATCCAGATCTCCCGGTCGAACCAGGCCGCGCACAATCACCGTTTCGCGCTGGTCGTTCATTACGATTTGCCGCTCTGCCTCAACCACCAGCGTCCCGCTCGGCAACAGCGCCGCCACCCTCCCGGTCAGCGTGGTGCTCAGTGCGGTGGTCGAGGTGGCTTGCGCCTTTCCGGTCAGCGCCTGCGTCGAGTTGGGCGAAAACAGATTGGCTACGCCGCTGGTCTTGATATGCCCCGGCAGCGCGGTGATGCCCGAACTCGCCGAGAAGGTGCGGTTGGTCGCGACATTGCCGGTGTTGGTTGAAGAGAGATTCTGCGAGATGTTGATGGTCACCAGATCGCCCACCCGCGAAGCCTTGTAATCCGCCACCAGATTGGCCATGCGACCGTTATCCAGCCACAAGCTGCCAACCGTGCCCGCCGCCGGCGGAGCAGGAGTTCCCGTCATGCGCTGAATGTAATCCGCCAAGGTGTCGTGCTTGGGAGCCGCCGGCTTATCTTTTTTCTGCGCCGGGGCATTGCTGGCCAAAGCGATCGCCACCGCCAACCAGCCAAGGAAAATCGCCCCAAATCTTTTGCGCGTGGGATTGCCTCTGCGGAGGGTCAGTCTGCGATCCATTGCGGCGCTCGTGATCACAGCCGCGCCCGCAGCGTTCCATCGCCCAACACTTCCGCCCGCAGAATGCGTAGCGTGTTCTTAAAGCGCACCCGCACCATTTGCCCGGCTCCGCCGGCATCGAGGCAAGTCACTGGCAGAACGATGCGAATTCCTCCCTCGTCCCAACTCAGCGTCGCCGTCTGGCCCGGTTTCACCAGCCGCTCTACCTCTCCGCCGCGTCCTGGCGATGCCCCACCGAACGACGCCGGCCTCATTCCGCTGAGGCTCACGAGTTTTCCGGATGCGTCCTTCACCGCGCGCCGCCAAACCAGAAAGGGAATGCACTGTTCAGCGTGCGCGCAGCGCACGGCAAACTCCCAGCGCTGCAAAGCCGGATTCCAACCGCTCCTGGTCAGTTCGAGCTGCGCTTCCCCCGGAACCGCGCGCGCCCCCGCGCAATCTATTTCGTTCTCCCACTGTCGGGCATCGCCGGCGATGCCCCCCAAGGAAGATTCCTCCGCCAGAAACCGGGCGATCCCGGAGCAAGACATCAGCGTGGCTTCCCGCCTCACCGCAATGCGTTCCGGAATCGGTATCCCGGTCATCCATTCCCCCGCGACCCCGCCCGCCAGCGTCTCGACCCGCCGTCGAATTTCATCTCCGGTAAACACTCTCAGGCTGCCCGCGCGCGGCGCCAATCCCAGGCTGATGCGCTCCGCAGCCGCGCGCAATGGCGGGCATGTATTCCCTGCCATCAGATCTGCGAGTGCGATCTCTTCTCTTCGAACTTCCACATGGGCTTGGAAAGTGACGCGCCGGCAAACGCTTTGCGCCGCGCTCGGCAAAGGTACGAAGCCCACTACCGCGGTAACCAATGCCATTCTTAACCGCATGACGCGAATCCTTCTCCGTGACTTCCCGTGAACTACCGGCCCAGGTTGTTGATGGTCTGCAGCATCTGATCGGCGGCGTTCACCACTCGCGAGCTGGCTTCATAGGAGCGCTGGGCCACAATCATGTTCACGAATTCGTTGACCACGCTCACATTCGATTGTTCGAGCATCCCCTGCACAATCGATCCCAAACCTTCCGTGCCTCCGGGAGTTCCCACCACCGGTGCGCCCGAGGCCGTCGTCTGCAGAAATAAATTGCTGCCCGTGCTGTTCAGCCCGCCGGGATTGTTAAACAGCGCGAGTTGCAGCGAGCCCACCTGTTGCGCCGCAGTTTGTCCCGCCACGGTCACGCTTACCGTTCCATCCGAGCCCACCGTAACGGAGGTTGCGCCCGTCGGGATGGCGATTCCCGGCTGCACCGGGTCCCCATCCTGGTCGACCAGATTGCCCGATTGGTCGGTGTGGAAACTCCCCGCGCGCGTGTAGGCAGTTTCGCCGCTCGGCAGCAACACCTGAAAAAATCCCTGGCCCTGAATCGTCAGATCGAGAGGATTCCCCGTCTGGCTGAAGTCGCCTTGCAGCTGAATCACTTCCGATGCGGCCGAGCGCGTTCCCAGTCCAACTTGAAGTCCTGCGACCACCGTGGTCTGCTGCGTGGCCGCCGCCCCCGGCATGATCAGGTTTTGGTAGATCAAGTCCTCAAACTGCAAACGCCGGCTGCGAAATCCGGCCGTCGAGGAGTTCGCCAGGTTGTTGGCGATATTGTCGAGATTCAGTTCCTGGGCGGTCATCCCGCTGGCCGCGGTATACAGTGCGCGAATCATGCGTTTCCTTTCCTTGCTGAATTGTCATCCTGAGGCGACGGCGTTTTGTCGCCGAAGGATCTGGGCGCCAGCCAAGCGCCGCGCCTTTTGCGGCGCATTAATGGCGCGTTCGGCGCGCTTCCTTATTGACTGCCCGCGCGTTGGTCTCGCCCTCACACCTTCGGCAAATCCTGCACCGCAACCTGATTCATCTGCCCGTCAAAGGCGCTCAGCGCGCGCGACAACATCTCGGCGTTGCGCTGCACCGTGATCAACTGCACCACGCTCTCCGTCGGACTCACGTTCGAACCCTCGAGCATCCCCTGCCTCACCGTCGAGTTCGCCGGGGTCAGCGCCGAATTCGGCGGCGCGCTATAGGTCGCATTGCCCATCGCCGTCAAAGTCGTTGCCGGAGAAAACTCCGCCAACTGCAACTGGTCCACCACCGCGCCATCCACCGAAATCGTTCCGTCGGCACTGATGGCTAAGTTTCCCGTCGGCACCGTGATCGGCCCCTGCTGCCCCAAGACGTTATTGCTCTGGCCCGTCACCAGTTGGCCCGTGCCGGTAACGTGAAAGCTGCCATCGCGCGTGTAAAGCACTCCTTGCGCGGACTGCACCGCGAAAAATCCGCTGCCCGCAACCGCCACGTCCAAAGGATTGCCGGTCGGCGACGGGCTACCCTGCGTGAGATCGAGACGGCTGCCGCTGAGCACGCCGAAATTATTAACCGCGGCGTTGAGCGGATTCACGCTCACCGAGCCCGTACCCGTCAGCAGCGAACGAAACGTGGTCTGCTCTCCGCGGTAGCCGGTGGTCGCCAGATTCGCAAGATTATGGGCCACCAACTCCAGTGCCTGAGTCTGTGCCGCCAGTCCGGCGCACGCTGCGTAGTAGCCGCTATCCATGGTGGGATCACTCTCCGGAGTTGTCATTGCAGTCGGCGTGCCAGTTGAGAAATTCGCGTGGAAGGTTTAAGTGCGTGGAAAGAAACGAAACGCACCGGATCGAATTGAAGAAAATCCTTAGATTGAAGCGACAAGGGAGAATATCTTGCCGGGTAGCAATTCGCTTCCGGCAAAATGTTCCGGCTTGCAGAAAAACGTGGTGGCGGATTTCGGCGCTTCAGCGCCTGGGGGTAAATTTCTGTACGTCAGGCAGAGAAAAGATCGGCAGGAAAGAAAAACACTTTACCCCGCGTATGCGTCCGCCACTGCGGAGGGGACAGTCGTCTGGGCCGCGCTCGCTTCGGGCGCGCGCAGCACCAGATTTACCGCATCCGCGCCCGGTCGTTCCAAGCGGATCCACAAATAATCTCCGCAGCGCGCCAGCTTCAGATGCTCGGCGCGTACTTTGGCGCTATAGTTCACGATGATGCGGGCGCATTCGGCGATGTCCTCGGTGCGGTCAAACACAACGTCGCTCGACTCCCGCTGCCGCACCAGGGCGCGCAAACTTTTCTGCAGCATGCTCGGGCAAACCAGGCAGGCTTCCGTCCGGCACCCCAGCAACTGCTCGATGGCGTACAGCACGCCATAGTCGAGCCCCTCGCTGAAGGCGATCAGCAGGGTTCGCGTGGCTTCAACCATTTCCACTGGGATCATTTGAAACGATTCCAGCAGCAATGCCGGAATCGAACTCGGTCGGCTCGACGCAATTACAGCTTCCCTCGGCCGCAGCAGCGGACACGACCACTGCCGCGCCAGTGCGGCAGTGAGTTCCTGCTCGGAAACATAACCCAGCGTCCGCAGCCACGCTCCAAGTTTTCCGTGGCCGGCCTCGCGCTGCGCCCCAAGGGCGGCGCGAAGTTGCTCGGCGGTGAGCTGCTGGCGCGACAGCAGCAGCAGGCCGAGAGGAATGCGATGCGCGGCCCGGGGCGCACTGCCGGCCTCCGGGCGCATGCGGCTCAAAACCTCGAACACCGCCGGCTCGAGACACTCGGCCCGGCAGTAGCGCGCTCCCTGCATGCACACTCCGCTACCCCGCCCGCTCATGCGCCGCCACAAGCCGCCACGAACGCGTCCGCAGTAGCCGCAGCCGGGGGCGACTCGTAGCCGAACGCCCCGCCACGCCGCTGCCCACGCCCGCATCCGGCCGCTCAGCTTTTGCATAGGCTTAGCCGCCCTCCAGCGGAGAGACGTCCGTCACCCGCAAACCATAATTGCCCTCAATCACCACCACTTCTCCGCGCGCCACCAGCCGCCCATCGAGCAGCAGGTCGACCGGTTCCTGCACCCGGCGATCCAGTTCGATCACCGATCCGGGATTTAAGTCGAGCACCTCGCGCAACAGCATCCGCCGCGAGCCGAATCGCATGGTCATCGCCAGCTGCACGTCCATGAGGACGTCGAGCGTAGCCGGAGCTTTTTCGGAATCCGGCGGCACCTTGGCTGCCGCTGCCGTTGCCGGCTCGGGCGGAACTTTGGCGCCTTCCGTTTTCTCCGCGCGCAGAGCCGCCACGAGGGCGGCGCTAAGGGCGACTGCAATCGTCATCGCGGCCACTTCATCTCCCGCCTGTATCCAGAATGCTCCCGCAGACGGCCATGAGGGCGCTGCCGCCGCCGCTTCCACCAGCAGTTGAATCTCGCCCCAGCGGGCTTTTGCGGACGTGGTGACGATGCCCGCGACCTGCCGCAGAAGCTCGATCACCGCATCGCGATGATCGGAGGTGGGCTGCGCCTCCGGAGTCCGGGGCTCGCTCATGAAAATCTGCGCCAGCTTGAGCGCGATCGCCGGCGTCAGCCGCAGGCTCATCTCGCCGCGCAACCCGCCCGAAACCGTGACCACGGCGAAAAGATCGCCTGCGCCCTCCGGTGCCAGATCCGCCGGGGCTTCGGTGCGCACCGCACAGGAAACGGCGGAGCCGGTGATTTGGCCGAGCACCTGCGCCAGGCTATCGGACCACAACTGGATATATTCCGCAGCTTCGGGCTGAGGCGTGGCCGCAGCCGCTTCCGTCATCATGGTTGTGCCGCCTTCATTTTGGTTCCTTATTTGCTCTCTGTCCCCGGTTTTTCCTGCACCCGCGACAGAATGTGCGCCGCTCGGGTTTCCCCCGAACGCGCCGGCGCGGCACCAAACATCTCCACTCCCGCCACCAGCAGCGATCCCGGCTCAGCCGCGCTGCGCCGGAGGCCGAGTAACTGTCCCGGAGCCAGACGCGACAGCTCTCCCACATCGGCCCGCAGGCCGTTCACCCCCAGCTCCACCGCAAACGGACAATCCAGCAACCGCCGCTTCAGCCGTTCCCGCGAATCCGTGCGTCGGTGCGTCCTGTGCTCGCTCCACTCCGCCGAAATCTTGCGCAACAGGGCGTGCGAGACCGAGACCGGCAATGCCAGGTTTAAGCCACCCCGCGTTTCGAGCATGGTGATTTCAAAACTCAGCGAAAGGATCTTTTCCGTGGGCAGGAGCAGCCGCCTCGCCTCGCCTGGTTCGACACGCTTGTCGAAGCTCACCTCCAGATTCACCGCCTGCCACGCCATCGCCAGCTCGCGGCAGACAATGCGCGCCACGCTCTCCACAATCTGCTCCTCGATCTCGGTGGTCTCGCGCGCCGCCGTAACCCCTTTGCCCTCGCCGCCGAGCAGCAGATCGACGATAGGGAAGGCGACCTTCAAATCCAGCTGCAGCGCCGCCGTAACGCCCATCGGCTCCATCGTGCACGAAGCGAGATAAGTGGTCTCCGGGATGCGCTCCATAAACTCGCGATAGGTCAGGTGCTCGGCCGAGACCAGCGCTACGGTGAAGACCACGCGCAGGTATGCGCCGAGCGCGTGCGTCAGGCTGCGGGCGAAACCCTCGTGGAGCGAGGTAATAGCCTGAAGCTGCTCGCGCCCAATCTGCCCGGCGCGGTGCACGTCCCAGGGCTCGACCTTCGGCTCCTTCGTCTTCCCCGTGTCGGCCTGCCCGCCGCTGCGGGCCTTCCGCACCATGGCATCAATCTGTTCCTGATTCAGTTCGTTCTGCATTCGAAGCTGCCCTCAGCCGGCAGTGATCGCCGCTATAAATACCTTTCCGACTGCTATGCCCCGCCAACCTGCGCCGCCCGCGAGGCGGGCTTCCCCGCGCCGGTCAGCTCGGTCATCCGCGCCCGCAGCCGGACCACCGCCAGAGAATGAATCTGCGACACGCGCGACTCGCCGATGCCGAGCACCGCACCCACTTCCTTCATGGTGAGCTCCTCGAAGTAATACAGCGCCAGCACCTGCTGCTCTTTTTCCGGGAGGTCGGCCACGGCGCGCGCCAAAATCTCTTTCATCTCCGAGCGCATGCAGCGGAAAAATGGCGTGTCCTCTGGGGCGTTCGGCAGGTAGTCGCACAGATCTTCATCCTTGCCATCCCACGGAGACTCCAAGTGCAAGCTCCCGACTTCGAGGCCGTCTAATTCGGTGAGCAGTTGCTGAAACTCGCGCAGCTCGAGCTTCAACTCCGCCGCGACTTCGACCTCAGTCGGCGCCCGGCTCAGCTCCATGCTTAGCTTGCGCTGCGCCTCTTCGACTCGCCGTGCCTTGCGCCGCAGCTCCCGCGGACCCCAGTCCATCTCGCGCAGGCTGTCGAGAATCGCGCCGCGGATGCGGAACTTCGCATACGACCCGAATTGCACGTGCTTGGAGCGGTCGAATTTATTGAGCGCGTCAATCAGACCGATGACGCCGGCGTGCACCAGATCCTCCAGCGGGACGTGCCGGGGGAGGCGCTCGTGAATCCGCCGCGCCAGATAGCGCACCTGCGGCAATTGTTCGAGCAGGATGCGATCGCGCTCTTCTTTGTCCTGCCAAGTCGTGTAGGCTTTCGCCGTTTGCTTGCTCATAAAATCGAGTTCTCTCTAAAAGTCATTCGTCCACCAAAAAAACCGCTCTCCGCTCTCCGGAAACCGGAAACCGGAAACCGGAAACCGGTTCCCTCATCGCAGAACTCCCACCGACTGCAACTCCACCACCGGCGGCACCTCCAGCGGAGACAGCACCACCACTTTCGGCAAGAAGGGCTCAAGCAGCCGCTTCAGGTGATAGCGCGCCGGAGTCGCGCACAGCAGCACAGGGCTTGCCACCGATACCTGATCGCCGGCGAGGCGCCGCATGCCGTCGAGAATGCGGCGCGCAAATGGAGGCTGCAACGCAGCCGTTCCCGCTCCGGCTGCGCCGCCCGCGCCGGCAAACGCACGGCTGAGTTCCTCTTCGAGCGAGCGGTCGAGCGTGACCACGCGCAGCCCTCCGCTTTCTGTAAGCAGTGGCTGCACCAGCGCCCGCGACAGCGCCTGCCGCGCTGCTTCCACCAAAGCCACGGGATTCTTGTTGAGCGGCGCCACATCGAGCAGAGTTTCGAGAATGGTTGATAGATCGCGAATCGAGACCTGCTCCCGCAAAAGTTGCTGCAGCGTTTTCTGCACTTCGCCGAGGCTGAGTACTTTGGGGACGAGCTCCTCAACCAGCTTGGGATGGCTCTCCGCCAGGCGATCGAGCAAGCGCTTCGATTCCTGCCGGGTCAGCAATTCATGGGCATGCTGCTTCACCACTTCTGCCAGGTGAGTAGCCAGCACCGAGGTCTGATCGACTACGGCGTAGCCCGAGGCCAGCGCCTGGTTCTGCATTGCCGGAGGAATCCACACGGCGGCCACGCCGAAGGCGGGCTCTTTCGTCGCCACTCCGGGCAGCGGCCGCGGCGAGCCTTCGGAGCTGATGGCCAGCAGATTGTCCTGGTAAAGCTCCCAGCGCGCCACTTCGACGCCGCGCAGCGAGACCGTATATTCCTTGGGCTTCAGCCGAACATTGTCGGTGATGTGCACCGGCGGCACGATGAAGCCCAACTGCTGCGCCAGATTCTGGCGCAGCGCCTTTACCCGCGCCAAAAGCTGGCCGCCTTGATTTTTGTCGACCAGCGCTACGAGTCCGTAGCCAACTTCAAGGCTAAGCTCGTCGAGCTTCAGCAGGTTCTCCACCGAATCCTGCGCCGGCTTTTTCTCGCCGGCGGCAGCGGCGGCAGCCATGGCCGGAGTCGGTTCTTCACTTGATTTGGGCGCACGCCACGCAAGAAACCCGGTCCCCGCCGCGAGCAGAAAAAAAGAAAACTTGGGCAGCCCAGGGATTGCCGCCAGCGCCAGCATCACCCCCGAGGCAATCACCAACGGGCGGCGCCGTCCCAGAATCTGCCGCCCCACATCCACCGATAGAGTCGAGTCGGAGGTCGCCCGCGTCACCACGATGCCCCCGGCCATCGAGACCAGCAGCGAGGGAATCATGGTGACCAGGCCGTCGCCCACAGTCAGCACGGTGTAGGTCTTCAGCGCTTCGCGGAAGGGAATGTCGAGCTGGAAGACTCCGATAAGAAATCCGGCAATAATATTGATCGCAGTAATAAGGATGGTGGCAATCGCATCCCGCTGGTTGAAGCGCGCCGCTCCGTCCATCGCACCGTAGAATTCCGCGTCGCGCGCGATCTGCTCGCGCCGTGCCCGAGCCTGCGATTCGTTGATCAGCCCGGCGTTCAGGTCGGCATCGATCGCCATCTGCTTGCCGGGCATGGCGTCGAGGGTGAAGCGCGCCGTTACCTCGGCGGTGCGCACCGCGCCATGCGCAACCACCAGATACTGGATCGCAATCAACGCCACAAACAGCACGAAGCCGACCACGTAGTTGCCGCCGACCACAAACTGTCCGAAGGCCTCGATGACGTGCCCCGCCGCGCCCGCGCCCTCGTTGCCGTGCAGCAGAATCCGCCGGCTGGAGGCCAGATTCAGAGACAGCCGAAACAAGGTGAGCAGCAGCAGCAGGCTGGGAAAGACTGAGAATTGTGACGGCCGCAGAATCTGAATGGCGGAGAGCAGCACCAGCACACTTACCGTCAGGCTGAGAGCAAGAAAAGCGTCGAGCAGCAGGCTCGGCAGTGGCACCAGCATGACGAAGATCAGGCCGACGGCGGCTACCGGCATGATCCACTCGGCAGCGCCGCTCTTCGGCTTGGTGGCGGAGGCGGCAACGGCAGCTGTGCTGGCTTGATCCATTTTGTGTTTTTAAATCTCTGTTTTCAAATTGCCCGCTACGCTCTTTGCCCTTGCCCCGCGGCCGCGCTGCTCGAGCTCTGGTTCTGCCACGCCTGAGCCTGCGCCCGCCACACTGCGGCCAGTATTTCCGCCACCACCACGTACAGCTTTGCCGGAATCGCCTGCCCCACTTCGACCGCGCGATAGAGCGCGTGAGCCAGCGGAGGATTCTCCACAATCGGAATCCCCTGCCAGCGCGCGATCTCCTTGATCTGTGCCGCCAATAGATTGCGTCCTTTTGCGATCACGATGGGAGCGTCCATCTCCATGCGGTATTCGAGCGCAATGGCAAACTCCGTGGGATTGGTGATCACCACCGCCGCGCGCCCAACGTCCTTCAACATCCGCCTTCGCCGCGCCTGCCGCTGCATACGCCGGATGCGCTGCTTGGTCGCGGGATTGCCTTCCATTTCTTTGAATTCGTCCTTCTGATCCTGGCGGCTCATTTTCAATTCGTTTTCGTGGCGCTGCCGCTCCAGCCAGTAATCCGCTCCCGCCCACACCAGCAAAGCCAGAGCGCCTTTCCACGCGACCTCGTACATGCGGCTGGTGGCAAAGGCCGCGAGCGTCGTACGGTTGGCCCGCAGTAGTGCGGGAAAGCGCGGCCAGTCGCGGGCAATGGCAGTGACCGCAAAATAGACCACCACCGCGGTGGGCAGCAGCGACTTCAGCAGGCGGCTCAACGCCGCCAGCGAAAATAGCTGTTCGACGTGGCTCGCGGGATCGAGTCTTTTCCAGTTCGGAGCGAGCGCCGACGGTGCGAACACCAACCCGCCCTGTGCCAGCCCGCCCATGGTCGCGACGATCCAACTGAGTGCCGCAGCCAAAGCCACGCCGCGGAATACCGTGAGCCCACCGCGCCACGCCGGAACCAGTTGATCGGGATGCGTTGCTGCCCGGTCGAGCGACTGCCGCAGCAGCCCGCGCCACTCTCCGGCGAAGGCCGGCATCTGCCACGCGCAAAACACAATTGCGGTCATCGCCGCCAGACCTGCGGTGAGGTCGCGGCTGCGCGCTACCTGTCCTTCTTCGCGCGCCTTTTGACGGCGCCGCGGAGAAGCTTTTTCGGTTTTGCTCTCATCGGCCATAAGAAACAGCTCTCAGCTTTCAGCTGTCGGCTTTCAGAACGTCATTTCGCCAGGCGCAGCAACCGCTCCGCCGTCTGGATCGCCTGCGTAAACTGCTGGTTAAACAGCCGTGGCCAGTAGGCGATCGCGCTCAGCAGTACCGCCAGGCCCACCAGATTTTTCACCGCTAATCCAATGAACAGAACCGGCAACTGCGGTGAGGCTTTGCCCAGGAATCCCAACGCCATGTCTGCCACCAGCGTGGCCACCAGCGACGGGGCCGCGATCTGCACCCCCGTCAGGAAAATTCCTCCCGCCGCATGCAGCACGCCGCCGGCGACCGCGAGCGTGATCGAGGCTCCTCCCGGCGGCAGATACGCGAAGCTGCGCACCAGCGCGCGCAGCAGCCAGTGATGCACGTCGAGCTGCAAAAAAATCAACAGCGCCGCCATCTGGTGAAACTCAGAGAGCACCGGCGTATCCGCGTTGGTCTGCGGATCGAAGACATTCGCCAGCGAATAGCCAATCTGCACTCCCAACACTTGCCCCGCCATCAGCGCCGATTCAAACAGCAGATTCGCCACCAGTCCCAGCACTAATCCGATGGCGGCCTCGCTCAATGCCAGGCCACCCCATTGCCACGAACTCAACGTGAGCGCTGCGGGCCCGTGCAGCGGGTGCAGCAAAATCGTCAGCAGCAGAGTCAATCCGGCCTTCACCGGCATGGGGATCGCGTCTGAGCCGAGAAACGGACAGAACACCATCAGCCCGGCAATTCGCGCCCCGGTAAACACCGCACCCGCCAGCAGCGCTTCGAGATGGAACTGCTCGATCATTCTTTAGGTCTTAGGTCTTAGGTCTTAGGTCTTAGGTCTCAGGTTCTAGGTCTTCGCTCTCAGTTCGGTGCTAGGTGCTAGGTACTGAGTACTGGGTACTGGGTACTTGCCACCGCCTACCGCACAAAGGGATGAAAATCTGAAAACAGTTGCACTGTAAACATTCCAATCCGCCGCACCATCCACGGCATCAGCACCAGCACCGCCGCCGCCACTGCGGCCAACCGCGGCACCGTCGAGACTGTCATATCCTGTAACGAGGTGAGCACCTGCACTACGTTGATCAGCAGCCCGACAATCACCGCTGCGATCAGCAACGGCGCCCCCATCCATAAAGCGGTCTCGATGGTGTGGCGCAGCAGCGCCACGATCTGGTCCGAACTCATGAACAAACTCCCTGATGCAAGGGCGTGCTTTCCCGTGCCGCACTTGTTTAAATCCGCTGGCGCGTTCCGGCGTTTTTCACGTAAAACTTTTCATCAAAGACCCCACCAACAAATTCCAGCCATCGACCATCACAAACAGCAGAATTTTCAGCGGAGTCGAAATGATCACCGGCGGCAGCTGCATCATGCCGATCGAAGTCGTCACAGCCGCAACCACAAGATCGATCACCAGAAACGGCAAAAACAGAGCCACCCCGATCTGGAATCCCGTCTTCAGCTCCGACACGATGTAGGCGGGAACCACCACCCGCATGGGCACGTCCTCTGGACGAGCCGGGCGCGGCGCCTGCGCCAGCTCCAGAAACAGCGCCAGATCTTTTTCCCGCGCATACTTCAGCATGAAGCGATGCAGCGGCGGCGATCCGCGTTCGACCGCTCCCATTGCGTCGATCTGCCCGCGCTGAAATGGCACCACCGCTGCGTCATAGATTGCGCTTCCAACCGGCTGCATGAGGAAATACGTCAGTACCAGCGACAACCCGATTAATGTCTGGTTGCTGGGTGCGGTCTGCGTGCCCAGTGCCTGGCGCAGAAAATGAAACACCACCAGCAGCCGGGTAAACGGAGTCACCGCCACCAGCAATGCGGGCAGCAGCGTCAGCAGCGTCAGCATGACGACGATGTTCCATGGCACCGATCCGGATGCCCCGCCGGGCGCGCTCCAGTTCAGCCCGGGAGTGTGGCGTGGCCGCAAGACCGATGCTGCCGCCAGAAATTCGTTCAGCATTTTTCCCCTTGCCGCTTCTTGTCCGCGCCGGCTCCCGAACCGAATTCGGCTTTTTCTCCATCTGCGTCTTCCCGCTGGTCGCACCCCTGATCCGGTAGCCGCGACAGCAGTACCAGCGACGATGGTGTCCCACCCACCAGAAAGCGCGACGCTTCAAACTCGACTACGGCAACAAAACGGCGTTCGCCGAGCGGCAGGCTTTCGCACAGCCGCAACCGTTTCGGAGTGCGCCCCACGACGCGCAATCCCAGGCGGCGCCAGCGCTCCCACAACCCAAGCGCACGTTCGCCGAAGGTGCTGGCTGAAAGCCGCAGAATTTTCGCCGTCATGAAATACCCCGTCTGCTTCCTGCCGGCGTCAGCCGCCTCATGCCAGCTCCGTCAGCCGTACCGCCAGGTGGTTGCCCACCACTTCAAACTCGCTCCAGCCAATCAACAGCCCGTTCAGCTGCATAGGCACATCCCGTCCCAGTCGCCAATGCGCGTTGATCACCGAGCCCACACGCAGCTTCAGCAGATCAGAAATCTTCACCCCGGGCAGCGGCAGATCGACGATCATTTGGCAAGGCAACCCCAGCACCGGGGTCCAGCGGGCGTCCTCGCTTCGCTCCAGCTCCAGTTCCCGGTCGCTTTCCAGGTCCGCTCCTGCGCCTTTTGCATCTGCCACCTGCGCTTTGCCCGCCGCCGCTCCGCTGCCTAACGCCATCGCCACTTTCCGCCTCGATTCCACGATCGCCGTCTCGCCGCCGCAACCCGCAATTTCAGCGCTGTATCAGAAACTCGGTGAAGTACACTTCTTCAACTCCCAACCCTGGAACCCGCGCCTGCAACGCCCGCAACAAATCTTCTTTCAACTTGGTTTTGCCCGCGGCCGTCTGCAGCTCCTCGACGCGGCACTGCGCCAGCACTGCCAGAATCGTGTCCCGGACCTGGGCCACGGGAGCGTTTTCTCCTCGGGCCAACTCGCGGGCCAGGCCCAGATCAATGCCCACCCGCAAATAGGATCGCTGCTGCGGGTCGGCGAGATTCAAGACAAAGGTTTCCAGATGCAACGTGGTCTTCACTACCCCGCCGCGATCCGCAGATCCCTCCCCACCGTTGCGCTGCGCCTTCCAATAAATCGCTCCCCCAACTACGAGGGCGAGTGCGAAAAACCAAAAAACACCCATCCGGCTCGACTTTGGGGCGGAGCTTGCGGATGCTGCGGATGGGGACATGCCGACTAAAAAAGCAATCGAGGGTCCGTAGTCGGGCACGAAGGGGATGGGCGGTGCGGGCCGGACCGCCGCAGCGCAAAGTTCGCAAGCTCAACAGATCGGCAAATTTTGCTTCTACGTTGCTACGGATAAAAAGCTGCTTCTAACAAAGTGGGAAAAATGTTTAGCAAAATCTCATTACGAATTCTTGCGTGAAGAGAAGGTTTTTCTCCGGCAGCCTTTTTGGCCGCCGGAGAGAAAACCTTCGCGTTCGCAAAATTACTGTTTCAGCGCAATCGTATCCTGAGTGATTTGATCGAAGGTGGTCACCGCTTTTGCATCGGCTTCAAATCCACGCTGGGCGACAATCAGGTTGGCGAATTCCGTGGCAATATCCACGTTCGACAACTCCAATGATCCTCCGGAAAGCGTTCCCAATCCGCCCGCTCCCGGCACGCCCACCACCGCCGGTCCCGAAGCCAGAGTCGGCGAATAGTCGGTGCTGCCTTGCAGTTGCAGTCCATTGACGTTGGCAAAGTTGGCCAAGGCCACCTCGCCCAGCGCCTGGGTTTTTCCGTTAGTGAAGGAGCCGGTAATCGTTCCGTCGGAGCCGATGGTGAAGTTGGCCAGCGAGCCACTGCTGCTGCCGTCCTGCGAAATCGAGGTCGTGGTGCTTGGGGCGGCCACCTGCGAAATCACCGGAGACGTACCGCTCAGCACATTCCAATTAAAAGTCTGATTGCTCGCGCCGTCGGCGAAGCCGGTGATCGGAATCGCGCTGACGTCGCCTAAAGTAAGAGGTGTCGTTGGCACGGTGATAGTGTCGCCGGTGGCCCACGCCGTAGACCCCGCATTGATGGTCAAATCCAGTTGCGGAGAGGTGAATGGAACGCCTACGGTCGCGGTCCCGACATTTCCGGAGACTGAACCCACGACCGAAAATGTAGTTGCGCTGGTCGCGGCAAGGGTGAAGGTCTGGGTTGCGGTTGCGGCGGTTGAGGCAAGTCCGGAGACGGTGCCGTTGCCCACATTGCCCGCCGTATACGCCGGAGCCCCCGTACCACCGCCAGTTCCGATCAACACTCCATTTCCGTTGAACGTCAGCGTACCGCTAGCAAGTAGCCCGGTGGGCGCGACCCCATTCACCGCATTGAGATCGCCGGGCGGAATGTTCAAGCTATAGCTCCAGGTATTCGGACCTGTATTGGTAAAGTTGTACGTCAGACTGTGCGCCGCGCCCAGCGAATCGTAGATGGTTACGGGAGTTGAAAACGTCGAGCCAATTCCACCCGCGGCGTTCAGATTCGTGGTCAGCGAAACGTTTGCCGTGGTGGTCGGCGGGCTGATGGTTCCGGCTCCCAGCTGGAGCGGCGCAATTCCGGCGCCGGTGTTCACCACGCCGTTCACCGCCGGATAGCCGAGCACCTGCTGTCCCGCGGGGGTGACCAGGAAGTTGTTCGAGTCGGTAGAGAAGTCGCCGGCGCGCGTATAGTTGACCACTCCGCTTCCATCCTGCACCACAAAAAATCCCGAGCCTTGGATGGCCACATCGGTCGGCACTCCTGTGGCGCTTACGCTGCCCTGGGTAAACAGCGACGGCATGGAACCAACCTGGGTTCCCGCGCCTACCTGGATGGGGTCGCCCGATCCGGTGGTTCCCAGGCTTTGATAAAACAAGTCGCTGAACAGCACGCTGGTATCTTTGTATCCCGTGGTGTTCTGGTTCGAGAGATTATTGGCGATGGCCGACAGGGCGGTCGATTCGGCCGTCAGTCCGGAAAGTGGAATCGAAAAATCAGGCATATTAGTACACTCCTTGAAGGGTTTTGGCTAAAGAAGAAATTGCCGGAGAACTGAAGTTCGGAATCGCCGCCTGAGGCGCTGCCGCTGGAAGAATTGCTGAAAGCTCCGCCCCTCCGGGCGCTCCCGCCGCTTGCATCACGCTGCCGCTGATCGCAGCGGCGCTTCCGGACGGATTCGTCGACCCGCTTCCCGATCCTGTGCTGGTCGGGGCCGGAACGACGGATTGCAGCAGAGTGTAGATCGAGGTGACTTCGCTTAACTCGCTGAACTGCGCCAGCTGTCCCACAAATTGTGAGGGGTCGACCGGATTGGTGGGGTCCTGATTTTGCAGTTGCGCCACCAGCAGCTGCAGAAACATATTGTTGAGGCTCTGGCCGCTGGGCAGGCCGCTCGTCGAACTTGTCGATCCTCCCGTGGGAGGTGTCACCGGGCTGGTACTCATCGCGTTTGCTCCTTCAAGCCAGAATGCTCAAACTGTTTGTCCCGCCGACGAATGCCGCCATGGACGCGCCCTCCGCGGGATCATCCGTTCCAACTGCCGCTGAGGCGTAACTCGGCGCAGGGCTCGGGATAAATGATCTTTGTTGCGAACCGCCGCCGCCCGAAAAGTCGTTAGAAAAGGCGAAGCCCTGCATATAGCTCACGCTGTTCAGCCGCAAGTTTTGCTGTTGCAGGCTGGTCGTAATCGTCGGCATCTCATTCGCCAGCGCGCTGCGCAGGTCACCTTTTTCGCTGCCGATTACCAGGCCAACTTCGCCCGCATGTACCACCGTCCGCACCTCTACACTGCCGAATGCGGCAGTGTTCATGCCAATCCGCATCTCGGATTGTCCTGCCTGGCTCACCAGTTGCGCCATCTGCACCGCCCCGGTTGCCGGTATCGCAGGCATCTCGGTCAGGGGAGACGCTGGCGCAGTTGCGTTCGAGGAGGCGGTCGGCAGGGCGGCCTTCGAGGGCAAGGCATCTCCAGAAGGCCCGATGGGCGCCGGGGGCATCGCAGTGGCCCCAGAAGCCGCAGGTGCCGGAGCCTGCCCTCCCGCGGTTTGCGCGGGATTCGGTTGCGCGCTCGCGGCCGTGACCGCAATGCTTTGCTGCGTCGGAGCTGGCGGCGGCGTGGTTGCTTCCGCCACGGTTGTGCTCTTCGGGTTCGTCGCCGCGGGTTGCAGAACGGCGCCCGCCAGGTTGTTGTTTTTTGCGCCGGCGGCCGTTGCCGCAGGTGACTGATTTCCCTGGATGGCGCCTCCGGTTGGCGGAAGCATCATTCTCGGCCAAGCGGCTGCTGCCGATTCCGCGCCCGCCGAATTCGAAAAGAAAACCGCAAACGGCGTCTGCTGTCCGGGATCATTTGCCGCGGTGCTGTTCGCGGCTTCCGAGGAGAACGATGGCAACGCAAAGGACCCTCTGGAAGCCGCTGTGCCGCCACTTTGCGCCGCGGCGCTTCCTGTGGGATTCGTTGTTGCCGGGTTTCCTCGCGCAGCCGCAAACGGTGACGCCGGTTTTCCGCTGGCCGCAGGTGGGATCGGAAGCAGGCCAGTTGAAACCGGAAGCGGCGCGATCGGAAGGGCCACGAGCGGAAGGGAAGAGTTGATCGCGGCTTGCGCGGGACCCCACTGCGTCGCCACGTCCGGCGCGGGCGCTGCCTGAGAAGGAAGCGCCGCAGCGCCTTGCAAATTAGCGCCGCCCCACAAGCCTGGCGGATTCCCGCTTGCAGGAGCCGCTGAGGCGGAATTCGCGCTCGCCAGGAGCACTGGAACCGAGTTGTCGCCTGCGGGATCGAGTTGCTGGAGAGATAGCGCGCCCGAAGATGCCGCATTCGGCAGTGGCTGCGCGTTGCTGTCGAGCGTCACTGCCGGCGCGAGCGGATCCGCATTCGTGGCAGTCGCATCCGCTTCGGGCACACTCCCTTGGGACGCATTCGGCAGGCTGCCCGGGGTCGCCGCAACTTCAGCCCCGGCAATCTTAGACGGACTCATCGGCGCAGGAATCTGCTCCGCCGCAGCGCCCTCAATCGCATTCACCTGCGGTTTCGCAGCACTGGAACTTGCCTGGGGCATGGGAAGGCTCGGGCCGTCCCCGAAGCTCGGCAGGGGAAACGAAATTCCAGGGGAAGCCGGCGCTGCCCGACCCGCCGGGGTGGGGGCTGCCGGGATTCCACTTTGCAGCGTGCTCCCGGCCGCCACTTCCGCCACCGCAACCGAAAGAACAGAGGGCGCAAGGGAAACAATCGTAGAAGGAGAGGGACAAGGAGAAAGAGCCGGCAGCGGAGAGGAAGGCACCACCGGATTCGTGGACGGAATAAGATTCGCCGCACCCGCAGGAGCGTTGTTCAACAGTTTTTTCGCGGGAACGCCTGGCGCAGCCGTAGCGAGGGCCGCTGCATTTCCCGGCGCAATCGGGGCCGAAGTGGCGATCGCCGCAGCTGCGCCTGTCCCACGTCCCAAACTCAGCGGGGGATTTTGCGCTTCCTGCGCGGCCGCCAATGCCGTCGCAAATCCCGCGCTTTGTCCCAAAAACTGCGCTGCCGATCCGGCAGCCAGCACGCTGGAAATGCCGCTCGAATTGGTGCTGGCAATCGGGTTCATGGACTTGGCTTTCACAACCCGCGTGGAAGCTCGGGTGGCATCCATGCACTCGCGTCACCATCTCCGCATGAGCCCGAACGAAAACGCGCTCAAGCCTTAAAGGATTGTGAATTCAAGCAACTCCGGATTTTGCCGATGGAAGTCCGAAGGTTGAAAGAGAAAGCAGATGGGCAAAGTGTGTCCACCGCCCGGCAAGCTTTAGCCATGCCGCAAGAAATTCCGCCGCAATAAAAACAGATCGTCCATGTTCCGTTGCTCGCGGCGCGCAGCCTGTTTCTGATGCATGAGCAATTGCCGGTCGCGCACGCTTTCGAGTGTCTCCCGCGCCCGCCGCGCCTGCTGAAAAATCTCGCGTTGCTGGTCGCGCAATTGCTGCAGGCGCGCCAGTTGCTGTTCCAATTCCCACCGGTGACGCAGGATTTCCCCGTCGCACAATAACCCAAAGCGCATCTCGGCCGCCGTAGTGCCCGCAGTGAGCTCGTTGCCCTGAAGCAGTTGGAGGCGCGCCCGGTGCAGGTCCATTTGTTCGATCAAGTGGCGCACCCGCGCTACGTGCTGATTGGCGGCTCGCAGGCGCAGCTCCTGCTGATGCTCCAGGCTCTGTCGCAAATGCAAGACTGCGTGCAGTGAAAATGTGAAGGCCATGCGCTCACTCCGGCAAATCGTTATCTTCTATCCCGGCAAAGCCAACAACCTGGCGATGGTTTCTGGCAGAGGCGCGGCGTCGCCGGGTTTCTGCATTAGAAATTGATCAAGCTCCGGGATCAGCGTCAGCGCCTTGTCGAGCGTGGAGTCGCTGCCCTTCTGGTATGCCCCAATTCGCACCAGGTCTTCCGACGCCGAATAAGCGGCTAGGAGGCGGCGCAGCGTCTGCGCCTTTTGCTGATGCGCGGGCGATGCCACCGCCGACATCAACCGGCTTACGCTGTCGAGCACGCTGATTGGCGGATAGTGGCTGCGCACGGCCAGCCGACGGTCGAGCATGACGTGGCCGTCGAGCAGCGCACGCGCTCCGTCGACCAGCGGATCCTGCTCGTCGTCGCCTTCCATCAGCACGCTATAAAACGCCGTAATGCTGCCCGCGCCAAAGCGGCCTGCGCGCTCGATCAGGCGGGCGAGCATGGTAAAGCACGAGGGCGTATAACCTTTTGCCGTGGGAGGCTCGCCCGCAGCAAGTCCAATCTCGCGTTGCGCCATGGCCAGGCGCGTCAGCGAATCGACAACTAATAGGACCTGTTTGCCCCGGGCGCAGAAATATTCCGCGATGGTGGTCGCCGCCAGCGCGGCGCGAATGCGCAGCAGCGGAGACTGGTCCGAGGTCGAAACCACCACGCACGCGCGCTTACATCCCTCTTCGCCCAATGCGTTTTCGAGAAAGTCACGCACCTCGCGGCCGCGTTCACCTACCAGCCCGAGGACTGTCAGATCGGCGCTCGTGTTGCGCGCCATCATGCCGATTAACGTACTTTTGCCCACCCCGCTGCCGCCGAAAATTCCCACGCGTTGGCCGCGTCCGCAGCTGAGAAAGCCGTCGATGGCGCGAATGCCGCAGCCCAGCGCTTCGCTGATCGAAGTGCGGTCGAGTGGCAACGGAGCTGCCGAATCGAGAGCGCGATACTCTCCTCCACGGTGCGGCCCCAGCCGGTCAATCGGCTCGCCGCTTCCGTCAATTACCCGGCCGAGCAGCCCTTCGCCGACGCGAATCGTGGGCCGCTCGCCCCGCGTGGTCACGCGATCGCCATAGCGGATGCCGCGCGGCAACTCCAGCGGCATCGACAGTACGGTTTTGTCGCGAAAGCCGACAATCTCTCCGGGCAGCGAATTGCCCCGAGAGTCGATGATCTCGCAACGTTCGCCCACCGAGCAGAATGGACCATCCGATTCGACCAGCGGACCAATCACCTGCGTCACCCGCCCCTGCCAGCGCAATCCGGAGAGCGATTCCAGCCGCGCGAAATAGGGAGCCAAACCCGCGTCCCAACTCACGGCTTCTCCTGCGGACGCGCCGCCAGCAGGTCCATCAGTCCCTGTTCGATCTCTTTGAGTTGCACCTCGACGCCTATACGTGCCGTTCCCATCGACGTGCGCAATTCGCACAGCTCCGGCGCCATGGCAGGGTCTTCGATAATTTGCGGCCAAACGGCCGCGTCCACGTGCGCCTCGAGATACCGCCTCCACTCCTCGGCGCGCAGCGGATTCACCGCCAGCGTCACCCCGGTAGCGCCTTCGATTTTTTCCAGAGCCACGCGCACAATGCCCATCAGCAGCAGCGGATCCACCTGGGCCTCGCGGTGCAGAACTTTGCGGGCAATACTCAGCGCCAGCTGTACGGCTTCAGTTTCGATCTTCTGGTAGTAAACGGCACGCTCGCGGGCAAAACCGGCCAATGCTTCCGCCAGCCCGGCGCGCTCGCGGGCGAGCAATTCATCAAACTTGACGCGCGCGTCGAACTCTCCCTGCTGGCGCGCTTGCGCCCGCGACTGAGCTTCACGCTCCGCCATCTGCGCCGCCACAGTCCGGGGATCCGCTTCGCCGCCGGCCGTAGCTGCAGCGGAACTCGGAGGCGAAAATTCCCGGCCGGCCACGGGCGGCGCGACTTCCGAATAGGGGAACGGGATCGCTTCGGGGGGCGCAGGAGCTCCACGGGAAGAGACGGAATTTGAGGCCGGTCCGGTTCTAGGCGACGAACTCATCTTCCCCCTCCGGAGTCAGCGTCAACTTGCCTTCCGCCTCCAGCTTGCGCGCCACCGCGACCGCCTCGAGTTGCGCCCTGTTGATCTCCCGCGACCTCACCGGGCCCAACACTTCCATATCTTCTTTCAGCATCTCGACCGCGCGCGACGACATCGACTTGAAGATGTAGTTCTTCAACTCCTCCGAGGCCCCGCGCAGCGCGGTGGCCAGCGTCTTTTTATCCATCTGTCCCAACAGTTCGCGGATGCCCGACTCGGGAATCGTCATCATGTCCTCAAAGGTGAACATCAGGTTGCGAATCGAAAGCGCCAGCTTCGGGTCTTCGCCCTCAATCGACTCCAGAATAGTTTTTCCTACCGCAACGTCGAGGCGGTTCATCAGGTCGGCCACGCCTTTTAATCCCGCATAGGCGCGCCGGCTCTGCTCCCCTAGCGCTTCCAGCCGCTTGTGCAAGACCACGGCGACGCGCTGCGCCATCTCCGGAGAAAACTGGCGCAATTGTGCCAGCCGCTTGATGGGCTCGGCGCGCAGCTCGGGTGGCAGCTTCATCAGCACGCTCGAGGCCTGCTTCGATTCCAGGTGCGCCAGAATCAGAGCTATCGTCTGGGGATGCTCGCCTTCAATGAACTTCGCCAGCTGCTGCGGATCGGCTTTGCGCAGCGAGTCGAGCTTGGTGCCGCGCGCCTCAGCTGAGCGCGTGACCTGGCGCAGCAGTTCGTCCGCACCCTCTTTACCGAAGGCCTTCACCAGCAGCTTGTTGGCGTATTCGGTTCCACCCGCGCTGATGTAATCCCCGGTCAAGGCCAGGCGTTGAAACTCCTCAAGCACCTGCAACCCGGCCCGGGGGGCAATGTAGTCGATCGCCGTAATCTCCTGCGTGATCAGCTCCACTTCCGCCTGCGGCAGATGGCGGTAGACCAGGCTGGCCGCCTCCTCGCCCAGCAGCACCATCAGAATGGCTGCTTTGCGCAATCCGGGAATGGCCGCTGCCTCGCTCATGCCTGACTATCCTCCCGTACCCAGGACTCGACCAGCCGGCTGGCCGCTTCCGGCTCGGATTTCACCTTGTCGGTCAGCAACTTCTTCAATTGGATTGCGCGCTGTCCCTCGCCCGGAGCTCCCGCCTCCAGCGGATTCGCCGAACCGCCGGCGGCTATCGGCTGCGGCACGTTGGCGGCTAGAATTTTCTTGGGCAGCTCGCGGAAGGCAGTCAGGGCCTGCTTCTTCACCGGCCGCAAAATCAGCAGATAGACCACGGCGAAGAGCGCCGCTAAACCCACATAGCGCAAAACCCATGCCCAGGGCTCGATCAGCCGGCGCCAGTGCTCGGACCTGGTTGGCGGAGGAGGCGTGTCGAGTGGAATCTCCTGAAACGACAAATTCTCGACCGCCAGCACGTCGCCGCGCTGCGCGTCCACGCCGATGGCGGCGCGGGCCAGCTCCTCGATCTGCTTCATCTCGTCGGCGGTGCGCTTGCGCCGCGTGGCGGTGCGCTTGCCCGCTTGCTCGGTGACATCGACCGCGTCATCCACCAGCACCGCTGCGGCAATCCGCCGCACCCTGCCCGCGGGCTCGACGCTGCGGTGCAGGCTCTTGCTCACGGCGTAGGTCGTCGAATCGGTTTTTGAGGACGATTGTTCGGCCCCTGCCGCCGCCATTGCCGCCGCAGTTGCACCCTGAGTGAATGGGGTTGAGGGAAGGGTCGGCGGAGGGGTAGCGGGGTTCGTGGCCGGAGGGGTGGCGGCTGGCGTCGTCGCAGCATTGGCCGGAGCCGCTGCCGTTGCCGCCGGAACATTGCTCGCGGTGCCCGGAATGCCGGCCGGCGCCATGCCCGTCGAATTTTCCTCCGAGTGCTCCTGCGTCAAGGTCGCTGTAGTTTTCGGATCGTACACTTCCTGCGTATCTTCGCTGGTGCCGAGGTCATACTCCACATGCACGCTGGCCCGCACGTGGTCGGCGCCCACCACCGGCTCGAGGGTGCGCACCAGCGTCTTGGCCAACTCTTCGTCTGGAGCATAGCTGCGCCCGCCGCCGTCGCGCGCGTGCAGCAGCGGGCTGTTGCTGTCGGCGTCGATCACAGTCACATTCTCCGGACGCAGCCGATCGACCGCGCTTGCCACCAGCTGCGGAATCGCCAACTGCGCTTGCTCGGAAAGGTGGCCGCTGCGGGTCTTCAAAATCACCGCCGCTTTGGCCGCGTGCTCCTGCTCGCTGAACAACGACTCCTGCGGCAGCACCAGATGCACCCGCACGCCTTCAACTTCGCTGAGCGTGCCGAGCGTACGCTCGAGTTCGCCTTCGAGCGCGCGCTGGTAGTTGACCTTCTCGGTGAAATCCGAGCCCGCCCAGTTGGGCGTATCGAACAATTCAAAGCCCATGCGCGCGCTGCGCGGCAGGCCTGCCGCCGCGGTCTCCAGCCGTGCGGCATCGAGTTTGTCCTCTGACACCAGCAGGCTGCCGCCGTCGGGAGAGATTTGGTGCGGAATGTTTTTCGCCGCCAAGCGGCCGCCAAGGGCTTGCGCTTCCTCCGGTCGAAGCCCGGAGTAGAGCGTCACCAATTTCGGCGTGCCCAGCAGCGTGACGAATACCCACAACGTTCCGCCCACCAGCGCCACGCCCGCGAGCAAGAGAAGGCGCTGCTGCAGGCTGAGGCCTTTGAAAAATTCTCCCAGGCGATGGATGACGTCGTCGAAGGTTTGGGCTTTGGCATCCGCCATCGTGATTCAACCCGCGCTTAGAACTGCATGCGTGAAATTTCCTGATAGGCGCTGACGATCTTATTGCGTACCTGCATCATGAGCTGGAACGACAGGTCGGCCTTCTCCACCGCGATCAGTGCGCTGTGCACGTCGCCGCCTGTGCCTTCGAGCACGCTCGCAACCTTGGTGCTCGATTGCGATTCAAGCCCCCCCATCTCCGACATGGCGTCGCGCAAAGTTTCGGCAAAGCCGCCGCCTTCGGCCGCAGCAGGGAAACCCGAGCCGGCGCTTTCCACATCGGCGGGAAGAATTCGCAAGGAAGAAACCGGGCTGCTCATAGTGGTAAGCCTAGAGGCAAATTGTTGATCGTTGATTTCTGATCTTTTGATTTCCGATTGCTGATTTCTGATGGTTGATTAAAAAAAACGATGCGTGCGCGAAGCTCTTAATCAACAATCAACAATCAGCAATTTCTACGTTAATATTTGCAGCGTCTGCTGGATCATGCTCTTCGCTGCCTGCACTGCCGCCGCGTTTAATTGATAGGACCGCACCGCGCCTAACAGATCCGCCATCTCCATCACCGGGTTCACATTTGGATAGGTCACGTACCCCGCCGCATCCGCATCGGGGTGTCCCGGCTCATATCTGACTGGCATAGGCGAGGGATCTCCCACCACGCGCTCCACGCGGACCCCGCCATCGGGAGTTCCTCTCCTCATCCGAGCTAGCAATAGCGGAAAGCGCGGCATGGGTTGTGCGCGAAAGACCAGCAACTGCCGCCGGTAGGCTCCGCCCTCGGTGGTGTGCGTAGTCTCGGCATTCGCCATGTTGGCGGCCACCACTTCGGCCCGCCAACGCTCCGCCCCCAGCGCCGATCCGCTCATCTCAAGCATGCCAAACAGGTTCATGACGACGTCCCTCCTCCCGAATTAATTGCCTGCGAAATGGTGTGAAATTCGTCCTTCAACAGCTGGACTCCCAGGTTGTAGGTCATCTGCGCCTCGGCCAACAGCAGGCTTTCCCGCTCCAGGCTTACATTGTTTCCATCGGGACGCTCCAGGAGCCCGCGCACCCGCTTTGCCACCGGAGTGTAAGAGGCATAGACAAAGCCAGATTCTCCAGCGCCATGTGCCGCCGCCCGCTTCAGCTCGGCGTGGAAGTCGAGATCGCGCGCCCGGTATCCGGGCGTATCGATGTTCGCCATATTCGCTGCGATTAGCTTGTAGCGGGCCACATCCACGTCGAGAAACTGGCTCAACGTCTCCATCGTCGCGGTTTCAATCATGGACATAACTGCTCCAGCTCGGCAGCCCGTAGCTGCGGATCTTATTTCGCACCGTGCGCAGGCTCACCCCCAGCAACGCTGCTGCCCGTGAGCGGTTTCCCCCCGTCGACTCCAGCGTCATTTCGAAGAGCCGGCGCTCCATGTCACCTAGCGAAACGCCAGGGCGCAGAACCTTGAGTTCGCGAGCTTCTTCTTTTTTATTAGGAGCTTGATCGTTCGGATTGTTATTTTTTTCTTTTTCTATCTCCGCGCTTGCTTCTTCCCGCTCCCACCCCGAGCCCTCGAGCGCTTCTGCACCAATTTCATTTCCCGGAGCCAGAGCGACCACGCGGCGCAAACAATTTCCCAGCTCGCGGACATTGCCCGGCCAGTTGTGAGCTTCGAGGCGCTCGATAAATTCCTCAGTCAAGCGCAAACTTTTTCCCGGCGGTGCGTACAGCCGCAGAAAGTGATCGGCAAGTTCGGCGATGTCCTGGTGGCGCTCGCGCAGCGGAGGCAGACTTAACGGAATGACATTTAAGCGGTAGAACAAATCGGCGCGAAACTTTCCCTCGCGCACCATCTCTCGCAAAGCTCGATTGGTGGTCGCAATCACGCGCACATCCACGCGCACGCTGCGGGTATCGCCCAGGCGGTCGAACTCGCGCTCCTGCAGCACGCGCAATAATTTCGGCTGCAAGCCGAGCGGCATCTCACCCACCTCGTCGAGCAGCAGTGTTCCGCCGTTCGCCAGTTCGAAGCGCCCCGGCTTCGCCGCTACCGCGCCGGTAAATGCCCCACGGGCGTAGCCGAACAATTCGCTTTCGAGCAGGGTCTCGGGAAATGCCGAGCAATTAATCGCCACAAACGCCCGGTCGCGGCGCGGGCTGAGCCGGTGGATCAGCCTTGCCACCAGCTCCTTGCCGGTGCCACTCTCGGCTTCGATCAACACATCCGCCCCGCTCGCCGCCGCCTGGCGCGCCCGGTCGAGCGCCCGCATCCATGGCGGCGCGTGTCCCGCCAAACCCTCCTGAGCTTGGGCCTGGGTTTGCGCCTGGGCCAGAATCCGCTCCGCAGCCTGCTCCAGTTGCTCAAACGCGACCGGTTTCACCAGGTAATCGCAGGCGCCGCCCTTGATCGCATTCACCGCATCCGGCACGCTCGCGAATGCGGTCAGCAAAATCACCGCCGTGTGCGGAGCCAGCGCCCGCGCCTGCCGCATCACGCTAAAGCCATCTTCACTTGGCGAGCCGGGCATTCCCGCAGGCCCTGGCATGCGAATGTCTGTTACCACCAGCGGATGCAGACCGCGGCGAAATTTTTCGATCGCCTCACCCGCGTTTGCCGCCGTTTCCACATGCCACTGCCGCCGCAGGAAGTGGGCCTCCAATGCCGCCCGCATCCCGGCTTCGTCGTCTACTACCAGGACTCGATTCATTCCTGCACGCCCCTTTGCGGAATTTCCAGTTTCGTTTCCGTCTGTGCAACCCCGAACGACAGAGCTCCGGCCAAGGGAAGCTTCATGGTGAAATTCGCTCCTCCACCGGCGCAGTTATGGCCCGTCAATGTTCCTCCATGCTGCTCCACGATCTTGCGGGACACCGCTAATCCCAAGCCCGGACTGCCTGCGCGGGTAGTGAATCCGGCGTCGAATATCTTGCCCAATCCTTCCGCCGTGATTCCCGGCCCGGTGTCATTCACCGAAATATTCGCCATCGGCTGGCCTGCCTCGTGCACGATACGTCCTGAGATTTCCACCCAACCTCCGCCTGGCATGGCGCGCAACGCATTGAGCACCAGATTCAGCAAAACCTGTTCGAGGCAATGGCGGTCGGCGGCGACCGAGACGCCCGAGAGGCAGTTGCGCAGGCACAATTCCACCCGGGCCCGGCGTGCCATCGGCAGCAGAAACCCTCCGGCCCACTCGAGTAGCTGTCCCAAGTCTGTTGGCATGCGCTGGGGTGCGGGCAGGCTGTGAAAATGCAACACATTATTCACCGTCGCCGCCAGGGTGCGGAGTCCGGCCTGCACGTGCTGCACCCACTCGCGACACTCCGGTGGAAGTTCAGCGCCCGCCAATAGTCCGGCGAACAATTCCAAACTTGCCAGCGGGTTACGGATCTCGTGCGCCAGAACCGCCGCCATCTCCGCCAGCGCCTGTTCCCGCCGCATGCGGTCACGCTCCCGCACCAGGCGCTTCGACTCGCTGACATCGCGCAAACTAAAAATCGAAACGCACTCCGCGGCGTCAGAACCCGCAGTTTCGGCATCCTGCACGCCCGCGTGCCGCACCGCCAGCCAGCGCTCGTCCTCGCTGATATTGTCTTTATTCTTTCCCTGGCTGCCGCAGAAACTTTGTTCCTGCTCGTCTCCTGCGGCACGGGCGCGCAGCAAAAGCTCGCGTAGCTCGGAGGGCAGCCCAGCCAGCGACTCGAACTTTTCTGGCAGCTCGGCGGGATCATAACCAAGCAAGCGCTTGGCTTCGGGATTAATCAACGAAATCTTGCCGTCAGCCTTCGCCACCAGCACGCCGCAGGGAAGTCCCTCGAGAATGCGGTCCAAATGAACGCGCATGCGCCGGTTTTCTTCGAGACTGCGCTCCAAGCCCGCGTGGCTTTCCTGCAGCTCGCTATTCAGCCGCGCCACCTCGGAGCGCAATAGACCGTAAGAGCGTTCCAGCGATGCCGCGGCTCCGGCGAAGCTGCGAAAGGCCTGCAGCAGAAATTCTTCGCCCGCCTCCCGCGCCGGTTCCCCGCCTTCGGCGAACGGAATCGCCGCGATGCCGGATGGAAGCGAAGGCATGGGCAAGGATGTCATGGCTGCAGGCAACATTTGCACGGTTAGGGCCAACGTGCCGGAGGAGTAGCTGAGATTTTTCTTAGTTGAGCGCTGATTGGCTGGCATGCCGCACGAAGGGTCTGGCGCGCAACCACGATCTTGCCTGTGCTGAAAGAGAAATTATGCGAAGTGAAAATTCGTTCCGCTATGCGATCCCTGCCGATTTCGTCCGCGCCCGCCGCCGCGCCGCGCCCGCGGGTTCAATTCGATTGCGGCCATTTTCCTTCGCGCGATACAGAGCCTCATCGGCCGCCTTGATTACATCCTTCGCCACGGAATCGATTCCCCCCGACGTTGCCACTCCCATGCTCGCCGTGACCGACAATGAATCCGGCGCAGGGGTGCGAGCCAGTTGCCGGATCGCCAGTCCGGTCCGCCCTCGTCCTCTCATGCCCTGACTGCGGCGGTCCGGCCCCCGAGGTTCCTGCCTTCTGTCCGGTCCGCGTAAGCGAAGCGAGCTGCCTTCAATCGCGGAACGCAGCGTCTCCAGATGTTCCAGGACGTCTGCCGTCACTTTCCCGGGAAATAAGATCGCGAACTCCTCCCCGCCACAACGGTACGCTTGCCCCCCGCCCGAAACTCGTCCCAGCTGCGACGCGACCATGCGCAGCACCTGATCCCCCACGTCGTGACCGTGCGTGTCATTGCAGCGTTTGAAGTGGTCGATGTCAACCATCGCAATCGAATACGGATGCTCCAGCCGCAGCAGCGCATCCTGGAATGCCCGGCGCGAAGGCAGAGTAGTGAGTTCGTCGTGATAAGCCAGCAGGTACGAAGTTTCGACAATCGCCCCCGCCAGCACGAACGCAGCGGCGGCGAAGTATGCGGTGGGGAATTTTCCGATCCCGCCAAAACGCAGCGCTAAGAAAGAAGCAGCCAAAGCCCAGAGCAGGCCGCTTTCTGCCGGCTTGCGAAACAGAAAAAAACGGATCAGCAGAAACAAGGCTCCAGCCGCAAACGCCCACTGCGTGGGAAATGGCAGTGGCGACGCCTGAGCGGAGCTATGTGCGGCCCGCGAAGCGGCAGCTGTTTCGGGACGGCAAAGCACCGCCACTACGACCGACTCGACAAATAGCGCCAACGCCGCGGGCGCAAGCGCCGAGAAGCTGAATCCTTTCTCTTTTTGAATGGAGAGCGCAACAAAATTCAACGGTAGCAGCAGGCCCGCGGCGGCAATCGCCATGGCGCCTGGGCCGCCGGTAGCGACATGCCCAGCCGAAAAATAATCGACCGCGCGCTGCGCGAGAAGCAGAACCAGCAACGCCGAAAAAACGCGGCTGGAGTGAAACCGCCATGCCAGCATCAGCCCCGCGATCCCCACTCCATAAAGCGCCGAGCTCAGGAACGCCGGACTTGGCGACAGCACTCCCGTGTGCAGCAGCAGGGCAAACGCGAGCAAACCAACGCCGGGGATGAGCAGAGTTTTCATCGACAAATGGACTCGGCATCGCCCGTAAAAAACACACTCCCGCGAGCCGCAGAGCTCCTCCGCCGATTATCGCTCGCAAAACCCGGACGAGTAATTGACCGATTGGGTTCTGGGACAACGACAATTCATTCGGTCGGTCAAACCTCCCGACCTTCAAACAGTGCTACACCGCGTAACGGAGCGGGCGTTCGCCGTGGCTTTTCCAGAAGTAGGCGAGAATGATCACGCTGGCGACGGCCGCGTAAGCGCACCACAGCGAAGTGAAGGCGTAGCGCTTGTAAGCCATCACCGCCAGCAGAATCACCAGATTTGCCGCTCCGAACAGAACCATCGCCCTCACTTTGGAGAAGAATAACGACCCGCAGGTTGCGATCACATAAAACACCGCGACGGTGGTGTTGTTGGTGGCCTGATTGATGTAGATAATGCTGTTTCCCTTGATGCCAAGTTGCAGGGGATAGGCAGTAAGCGCCCACAGGATATAGAGCGTGGTTCCTGTGCCTAACGCGAGGAAAGGCAGCATGCGCCTGCGGCTCGGTCCGTTGGGCTCGAACAGCAAAACGCTTAGTGGCAGTAGAAAAGGAAGCAACCCCTGGGCATAAAGCATAAAGGCTGCGCCCATGTTATGAGCGACGGTAGGCGAAAGAATTCCATCCAGGCCAAGCCACACAAACCCTTCAATGAACTGATGAATCGCGAATAGCAACGGCAGCGCCGCAAACAGAAGCTCGCGCCGGTGCTTTACCCGGGTGAGCGTGAGCGCTCCGATGGCACCGAGCGCGCCGCTGCCAACAAAGTTCGCCGTTGCTGAGAAGCACATAAGGCTTGTTCTCCGTTGAGAGGATACACCGAGTTTTCGCCTGTTTTGAAACCCCGCACCATTCCCGGAAACATGCACCTTCGTGCGACGACAGTTTCGGCTGCAACTGAGCTTTCTCTAACTAGAATCAGCTTGTAATTAAGGCCCACTTATGAGGATTCTGATAGCGGAAGATGACACCGCTCTGGCCGGGTTCGTGCGCCAGGGCCTGCAAGGGGAACACTACGCGGTTGACGTGGTCGAGGATGGCGAGCAGGCCCGCGCCATGGGCAGCGAGTTTGACTACGATCTTGTAATCCTCGATCTGAACCTGCCCAAGCTCGATGGCGTCAGCGTGCTGCGCCATCTGCGGCTGAAGCGCCCCAGCTTGCCGGTACTGGTGCTCACGCAAAGAGTTAAGGTGGAAGACCGAGTGCAGTGCCTCGACACCGGCGCTGACGATTACCTGCCGAAGCCCTTTTCGTTTAGCGAACTCTCGGCGCGCATCCGGGCGCTGTTGCGGCGCAGCCACCTGCCATCCGAGTCGGTGCTGGTGGTCGACGACCTCAAGCTCGACCGCGTCGAGCACCGCGCGGAGCGCGCCGGCCGCCGCATCGAACTCACTTCGAAAGAGTTTTCCCTGCTCGAATACCTGATGCGCAATGCCGGCCGCCAGGTTTCACGCGCCATGATCATCGAGCATGTCTGGAACCTCACGTACGATACTTCGACGAACGTGGTGGATGTTTATATCAACTACCTGCGGCGAAAGGTGGACGACGGGCATCCCCGGAAGCTGATTCACACCGTGCGCGGCGTAGGCTATGAGCTCAGCGGGGAAGCGGCGGTGCTGGCATGAGTGCGAACGCAGCTACGCGCGCCCCATCATTTCCGCCACAGCAAGCGACAGCAGAGCCCGTTGCTCCACAAAAGGCGAAGGGGCGAAGTCCGCTGCAGCAGTTGCTGCACACTCTGAACCAGCCGCTCACCGGGCTGCAATGCTCAATGGAGGTCGCGCTGGCTGCTCCGCGCACGGTCGAGCAGTATGTCCGCGGGCTCCGCGAAGGGTTGGAATTGACCGAGCGCATGCGTGCCCTGGTGGGAGCGATCCGCGAAGTTACGGATATGGAGGAGACGAATGCCGACCGAAACCTCGAGGACTATTCGGTCACCGAATTGGGCGAGGTGTTGCAGCGAACTATTGACGACTTTGCGCCCGTGAGCGAAGTAAAAAGTGTCCGAGTGGAATTTGCGCGCAATGCCGCTGGAATTAGTGCGCCCCTCTCAGACACAGCAAATCGGCGAATGCTCGAAACTGCCGTATTCCGGTTATTTGAATCGGCGTTGGGATCGGCAGCCTTAGGTAGCGCGCTTTGTATTGAGGTGGGTGGCCAAGTGGGCGAATCCAAAACGGCTGTTTGGATGCGGGCTCGCTGGCATGCGGGATCGCCGCCCTCGGTAGCGTGGCGCTCCGAGATCGGCTTGGTCGTGTCGCAAGCCGGCTTCGACAACTTGGGAGCTTCATGGGAACGGCTTCGCGACGGCGAAATGGAGACGGTAACCATCCGCCTGAAAGGCACTCCCTCGGAACTCAATCGGCCATAATCTTTCCACGGTTGGAGTTATCAGTTTTCATCAATTCATTTTCAGTTACCCGGATGTCCCATCCGGATCCACTAGGAGTCGAAATGAGTGCAATCACATCTTTTCCCGTTCCCTCCCGTATCTCCGGTGGGGCGTTAATTGCCAGTCCCTCAAGTGCGCTCCGTGAACAAGTGGCATATCGCCTGAACGGGCGCTGGCTGCCCGTTCATCACGCCCTGGGTGGCGCCGATGCGCTGGTAAAACTGGAGCAAGGCGAGTGGCAGGTATTGTTCCTCGACAGGCGGTTGCCGGACCTGGATAGCGATGAGCTGATCGCGATCATCCAGCGTCGCTTTCCAGGCACGCAGGTAGTCCTGCTCGATTCCGACGGAGGCTTCCCCGCCAGAGATGAGGAAAAGATCGCGCGTCCATTCGTTGCGGAGCCGGTCCAGCAAGTTGCGGAAGAACCGTCAATGCAGCCCGGCGAGCATCCCGCTGAAGAACGTTATTATGAGCCGCTGCCCGGCATGATCGGAAATAGTCCGGCGATGCAGCGCGTGTATCGTCTTGCCCACTTAGTCGCTCCGCGCACAACGACAGTCCTGATTGTAGGGCAGACCGGCAGCGGCAAAGAGCTAGTGGCGCGGGCGCTGCACGCTCTGAGTCCGCGGGCGATGAAGCCGTTTGTGGCCGTGAACTGCGCCGCGATTCCCGAAGCGCTGCTCGAATCGGAATTGTTTGGCCACGCCCGCGGGGCCTTCACCGGCGCGGTGCAGGCGCAGGTAGGCAGAATTCCCGCAGCGCACGGGGGCACACTGTTTCTCGACGAAGTCAGCGAGTTGCCTCTCGGCATGCAGGCGAAATTGTTGCGATTTCTGGAGCAGAAAGAGGTGCAGCGTCTTGGCACCTCCGATGTCACGCATGTGGATGTGAGAGTGATTGCGGCGAGCAACGTGGATTTGGCAGGGCGCGCAGGGCGGGGCGATTTTCGAGAAGATCTGTTTTATCGCCTTGCGGCCTTCCCTCTCGAACTTCCGCCTCTGGCCGAGCGTCGCGCCGATATCATTCTACTGGCCGAGCATTTCCTGGCCTGCATGGCCTCTGGTATGGGCCGGCCGTGCCCGCAATTGAGTGTGGAAACGGTAAGGATTCTCGAAGAGCACCCGTGGAAGGGCAACGTCCGCGAGTTACAGCACGTGATGGAGCGCGCGTCGATTCTGGTAGAGGATGCCGACACCATCTTGTCCGATCATCTTTATTTCCCCTTCCAGCAAATAGTACAGCCGACGAGTTCCCGCCCACTTTCGTGCGCGGTGCGGGCCAGTTAAGTTGAGGCTGAGACGGAACGAGAGGAACGCAGAGCCCGGTCGCCACTTCACGGCGGGAGCGTGGCGCCCCGGGCTCGTACGTTTTCGCAAGTACCACAGGCCGTGCGGTCAGCCCGCGGTCGAAGGAGTCGCAGGGTCCGTCCTTCCAGTACCTGCGCAGGCCGGACACTTCAATCGGATAAATGCAATGCCTTCGGACTTGCCGCTGATGTCCACAGGCTTGGCAACGTATCCGGTACCGCCGCAGCGCGGGCAGGCGTTCGGATCCACGCGTCCCCCTCAATTTGAGGAGAAGTTTTTCATCAAATCGGGTGCGGGCGAACGGAAAATGCTTTTTGTTACGAAACCCGAACAAGTTGTCGAATTCCGGCCTTTTCCGAAGTTATGCCGCCCAAAAAATTACCAGACGCGGCACACTTCGTCCGGTTTCTTCACCATGGGCTGTCCAACTTTGCAGGAAAATGCCTTAGCGAAGTCCGGCATGTTGACTACGACTCCGTTGATGCGGAAGCGCGCGGGAGAATGTGGGTCGGTAAGCGCGCGTACTCGCATATCTTCGGGACGTTCGTTCGCGCAATCCCACTGCGCGAATCCAATAAAGAATCGCTGCTCGGGCGTGAGGCCGTCGACGGGCTGAAGATTTTGTTTTTTATCTTTTTCTTGCCAAGCCATGTAAGCGAGAATTTCGCCGCCCAGATCGGCTACATTTTCGCCGAGCGTTAGTTTGCCATTGATGTGAACATCCTCGACGGACACGTACGATGAATATTGGTTGTCAACACACTGCGTGCGCGCGTCGAATTTTTCGCGGTCTTCCTTCGTCCACCAATCCTTCAAATTTCCTTTGGCGTCAAACTGGCTGCCCTCATCGTCGAAGCCGTGAGTGAGTTCGTGGCCGATGGTGCCGCCAGTGTCGCCGTAGTTCGGAGCATCGTCCATTTTGGGATCGTAAAGCGGAGGTTGCAGCACTCCGGCCGGGAAGTTGATGTCGTTCATTTGCGGATTGTAGTAGGCGTCGACGGTTGTGGCGGAAATATCCCACTCGCCGTGGTCGACGGGCTTGCCGATCTTGTTGATGTCGCGGCGCGTCTCGAACTGGTGGGCGCGCTCGACATTACCGGCAAAATCGTCACGCACAATTTTTACCGAGCTGTAGTCACGCCACTTGTCGGGATAGCCAATCTTATTCCGGATGCCGGCGAGCTTGGCAAGCGCCTGCAGTTTGGTTTCCGGACTCATCCAGTCGAGTGCGCGAATGCGCTGCCCCATGGCGTCTTCAATGCGCTGCACCATATCGAGCGTACTGGCTTTGAGTTCAGGAGAGAAAACCTTAGCCACATAAAGCTGCCCGAGCGCTTCGCCCAGATCGTAGTCGACGTACTGCACGCAACGCTTCCAGCGCGGCTGCTGTTCTTTTGCGCCCCGCAAGTATTGACGATAGAAGGCGAAATTCTCATCCACGAACTTCGAAGAAAGAAATGGAGAAGAAGTGTCAGCCACGTGGAAGCGCAAATACGTTTTCCAGTTGTCGACAGGCTCGGAAGAGAGAAGAGAGTTGAGTTCTTTGATGAATTCGGGAGCGTCCACGTTGAGAATGGCGAATTCGGGGTACTGCATCTCGCGGTAATAGACGGCCCAGTCAAAGTTGGGCGCGAGCTGGCGGAGATCGGCGAGCTTCATCTTGTGCACGAGCTTGTGCGGATCGCGGCGATCGACGCGGGACAAAGACGCCTTGGCCATCGCCGTTTCGAGGCGCATGACAGTCTCGGCATTCTTTTTGGCCGTCGCGGGGCTGTCGCCGATTAGTTCAAAAACTTTTCGCACGTGTTGCAGATAGCGCTCGCGGGTCTCTTTCGCTTTAGCGTCATCCTTTAAGTAGTAGTCGCGATCTGGCATGCCCAGGCCGCCCTGATCGACGTCAGCAATGACGTGCTCAGAGTCGTCGGGATCCTGCGCGGACCCTGCGGAGAACATCATCGAGCTGGAATAAGAGTAACGGGAATAAGTGAGCTGAAGACGCGCCACTACCGGCGTCAGATCCTTCGCCGACCTCACTTGTGCAATCGCATCAAGCTCGGCCTGGATTGGCAACATGCCGCGCTTTTCGACGGCACTTTCATCGACGCAGGCGGAGTAGAAATCGCCAATCTTTTGCGCGACTGCGTTACGCTGCTGGTTCGGCTGCGCAGCTTCTTCCAGCATTCCGCGAAGGAAGGTCAGGTTGTCCTGATAGAGCTTGGCGTAAACCGACCACGAAGTTTGATCGGGCGGAATAGGATTCTTCTTCTGCCAGCCACCGCAGGAATATTTATAAAGATCGACACAGGGGTCGATTGTCTTATCCATGGCAGTGAGGTCGAGGCTGGGAATGTAGGGGAGCGCCGGTTCGGAGGACGGCTGCGACTTGCTTTGTGCAGAAGCAAGGGATACGGCCGCGAACAGCAACGACGATAAAACTACAAATTGTTTGCGCATTCTCTCCACCTTGGACGGAAGTAGTTGAATCCGGTTCGTAGTGCGAACTTTACTTATCGCTCACAGGGAATGCATCGGTCAAAGACATGATTTTCAAAGCGCCCTTGATCTCTTCGAGTGATGCCGAGGATTTTACCTTCAATTCGACCGGCTCGTCCGGAAGCAGATCGAAATAGTTATCGGAGGTTTCGACGTCCAGATCTCCAAACGATACATACACGCTTCGGGCTAATTGCGAAGACTGCAAAGAAAGAGTGTAACCTTCACCGCTTTTGCCCAGCGTGGGCTCGATCTTCGGCGCGACGGGCAACGCAAGATCGTGAGTGACTCCGAAGAATTGCAGATTGCGTGAGATTCGTTTTCCGCCGGCTTCCAGGTCGAGAACCAGAAAACTGCGGCGAAGATCGCCCTTTGCCGAAATCGCTGCCTTATCGAGCGTGAGATAGATCGCGCTGGATTGCGCGGGGATCTGAATGTTCGTGGTTTGATCGAGCAAAACTTTGCCAGAGAAATCGAGAAGCCGAGTGTGAATCGTTCCCGAGAACGGCTGTAGGAGGTCGGAAACAACGTACGCATCGACTTTATCGTCGTGCAAGAAGGGCGAAATTAATACGTCGTCGTAAAAGCGGCGTGCGTAGTAGTGCAGCGCCTTCCATCGTCCGAAATAATCGATGCTGGCCCACGAAGCTACTGGCCAGCAATCGTTCAACTGCCAATATAAGGAGCCCATGGTGCGCGGACGCTGGCGGCGGAAATGCTCGGTGCCGATCTTGATGATCTCCGCCTGTTGCACCTGGCTGAGATAGACGAACGAGTCGAAATCCTTGGGCTGGTTGTACTCGCGCAACATGTAAGTAAGGATGCGTTCATTTCCACGTTTATTTTTCTGGTGAGCGCGCATAACAGTGGAACGGATATCGAAGTCTTCCGGTTGATGAGCAAAGCTGCGAATGGTGCGCATCTCGGGGAATGACTGAAAGCCGAATTCGCTCATGAAGCGGGGAAACTGGAGGGTATAGTCCGAAGCCGGCGCCTGCTGGTGCCAAACCGCCCAGTAGTGCATGTCGCCATTGTTCGGATTGTCAGGAACCTCCTCGAAGTTTGCGCTCGGCGAACTCGGAGAGTAAGGAACCGGATCGGCATACTGCGCCACCGCGCTCTTAAGAATGTCGGCAAAAAGAATGATGTAATCCTGCCAGACGCGATCACGGCTTTGTTCGGGGATGGATTCTTTGAATTCCTGGCGGTCGCCCCAGTGATACCAACTGGTTTCGACTTCGTTATTGCCACACCACAGAACGACGCTGGGATGGTCGCGCAGCCGCTCGATCTGCTGGATGGCTTCTTGCCGCACATTTTCCTGGAACGAGATATCGCCGGGAACCATGTCCCCGCCAAACATGAACTCTTGCCACACCATGATTCCGAGCTCGTCGCAAATGTCGAAAAAATCGTCGGATTCGTAATACCCGCCGCCCCACTCGCGGACCATATTCATGTGCGCGTCGCGGGCCGCTTCAAGAATTCGACGGTGCGCTTGGGCCGTTACGCGATTCGGGAAGCTGTCGAACGGAATGACATTGGCGCCTTTTGCAAAAATCAGAATTCCATTGACCACAAATTCAAAACTTTTCCCCCACGCATCCGGTGCGCGGCGCAACTCGATCGAACGCAGCCCGGTTTTGACCTCGGAGTGCGCTGCCATATCGTGGCCGATGCGGAGCGATGCGGAAAAGCGATAACGGTTCTGCGCTCCATATCCAACCGGAAACCACAATTTGGGATTTGCGATACGGATGGGAACGGAAATGTGATTCGTTCCGGCATCGAGCTGCAACATCTGGGTGCCGTCGGCGGTCGGCTGCCTAGATAACTCATTGTGAGCGAGCGCAAGAGAGGCCGTCGTGGATCGAGTGGACTCGATCTCAAGTTCGGCGGTCACTTCGGCAATATCTCCCGTGATTTTCTCTTGATGGATGTGAAAGTTTGCAACGCGTAGCGAGTCCCAGGTTTCGAGACGAACCGGCTGCCAAATTCCTTCGGTGACGAAGCGCGGACCCCAGTCCCAACCGTACTGGTAGGGCGCTTTACGCGTATACGGTGCGGTGGCCAGATTTTCTTCATTCCCAAAATTCTGGGTTGAGATTGCGGGCAGAACATAAGGCAGCGACTTCACATAGGGAAGCATTTTTTCGATGGCCGAGTGGAATACGATAAGCAGCGTATTGCCGCCCGGTTTCAGCAATGCTTTGGCCGGAATGCGCCAGTGGCGGAACATGTTCTCCGCTTTCAGAATCGATTCGCCGTTCAGATAGACGTCGGCAAATGTATCCAGACCGTCGAAGATGAGATCGACGTGTTCGTGATTGAGCGCGGATGAATCGAGCTCGAAAGTCGTTTGATATTCCCAGTCGGTTAGGCCGATCCACTGTAGATGAAATTCGTTATCGCGATCGAAAGGATCTGCGATGAGTCCATCGCGCAGCAGATCGGTATGAACTACCCCGGGAACCTGCGCGGCATGCCAGTCTGCGATTCCGGGATGGTCGGCCGTATTCGCCGCATTTCCTACTGCTCGAAATTGCCATCCAGAGTTGAGATCGCGGGAAGAGGGCTCGGCGGCTTTGAGGCAATACGGAATAAAAATGAAGATGATCAGCAAATGTGCGGAGAAGAATTTGGCTTTTGCCAAACGTCGCCAGGGCAAAGAAGAATTCATCAAGGTCTCCCGAACCAGTAACCCATGACCACTTTCATTGTAAGGACTCCGACGTCTGAAGCTCAGATTCCACGCACAGTGCGGCGCCACCGGCGATGCCGGCATCTTCACCGTAGCGGGCTTTCAGTAGTGGAATCTCCCGGCAGCGTGAGTTGATGCAATATTTCGCGATTCCGTTTTCGATCTCGTCGAACAACGTAGCAAACAAGACCGCGGCACCACCCCCGATGAGGATCGCATCAGGCTCTAAAAGATCGATAATATTGCTCAGCCACAGCGAAAGCAGATTGGCGGTTTCGAGCAACACCTCTTTGGCCAGCGGATCGCCAGCGGCATAGGCTTGTCCGACAATCTCGCTGGTAACCTCGCCGGCAAGGCCCTTGGCGAGGTCGAGCATAATGGACCGCGGATTCTCAGTCAGTTTAGTGCGCGCCCTCCGCGCAATCGCCGGCCCCGCGGCCAGAATTTCAATGCAGCCAGGTTTGCCGCATCCGCAGAGAGGGCCGCGACAGTCAATGCTCATGTGTCCGCCTTCGGCGGCGGCGCCGGTTCGGCCGTTGTAGATTTTCCCATCGAACACGATGCCGGTACCGATTCCAGTTCCCAATGAAACGTAGAAAATGTTGCGATAGCCGCGTCCAGCCCCCCAGTTCGATTCCGCGAGGGCCGCGGCATTCGCGTCGTTCTCGATCTTCACCGGGACGCGATAGGCTTTCTCGATTTCCGCTGCCAGGGGAAAATTGCGCCAGCATGGAAGATTTGGAGGGTTAATCACGATGCCCGCTCTCGGATCGAGTGGGCCGGGCGCGCAGATTCCAATTCCAGCAATCGCATCCGGAGATTCCGCGGCTTGCGCCTCCGCCAACAGCGTATGAATGGCAGATAAAACCGCAGCGAGCGCATCGTCGGGGCCGCGATTTGCCACCATCGGCGTCCGAATTCGAGCACTGATTTCGCCTTTGCGATCGGCAATACCGGCGGCAATCTTGGTGCCGCCAATATCCACGCCCACAATGCGATTGGAAGCTTGCATCATTATTATTTAGTTGCCGCGCCGCTTCCGCAGGCGCTCGCCGCCTCGGGCGGACGCTCCGAAAAATCGCAGCCGAAGCTGGCACAGTATAACGCCGCACGTTCGAGGGTTCGCGGGACAACGCTGGTCATCGGGCTCCGCATTTAAGCCAGAAGATTTACCACATCGTTATTCTAAGGCGGATTATCATCTCAGGGAATAAAATACTGCAGGCAAGCCCTTAGACAAACCAGTCCGGAGATCTCAATGATGCGTAGAGCCCTGCCGATTTTCTTGTTGGTCATTTCGGTGGTGCCGGTCATGTGTCAGGCACCCACTGTTTCGCAGGCCGAAGTGGAAGCGCGTATCGATTCCATGCTGAAGAAACTTACGCTGGAAGAAAAGATCGATCTAATTGGAGGGGTCGATAGTTTTTATATCCGCGCCGAAGAGCGAATCGGGCTGCCACGGTTGAAGATGGCAGATGGCCCGGTGGGCGTTCGAAATTACGGACCGTCCACGGTATTCGGCGGCATTGGTCTTGCGGCTACGTGGGACCCGGAGCTGGCGCGGAGAATTGGGGCCGCAATCGGTGACGATGCGCGCGCACGCGGAGTGCACTTTATGCTGGGGCCGGGCGTGAATACTTATCGCGCCCCCATGAGCGGCAGAAACTTCGAATACTTCGGGGAGGATCCTTTCCTGGCTTCGAGAACCGTTGTCGCCTATATCGAAGGCATGCAAAGCCGCGGAGTGAGTGCCACCATCAAGCATTTCATGGGCAATAACCAGGAGTTTGACCGGCACAACATGGATTCGGTAATCGACGAGCGCACCATGCGCGAAATTTATTTGCCGGTGTTTGAAGCCGCGGTGAAAGAGGCGCACGTCGGGGCGATCATGGATTCCTACAATCTGACCAACGGCGTGCATATGTCACAAAACGGCCACCTCAACACGGACTTGGTCAAGAAAGAATGGGGATTTTCGGGTCTGATCATGTCGGACTGGACTTCGACCTACGACGCGGTCGGCGCGGCGAACGGGGGCCTTGACCTGGAGATGCCCTCGGGCGAGTTCATGAACCGCGCGAAGTTGCTGCCGGCAATCCGAGCGGGCAAAGTTAGCGAGGCGACGATCGACGATAAAGTACGCCGCATCCTGCGAACTGCGATCCGCTTCGGCTGGCTCGACCGCGACCAGACCGATCTGTCGATTCCGAGATTCAATCGCGAGGGCGATGAAGTAACGCTGGATGCAGCTCGCGCCAGCATTGTTCTTTTGAAGAATACCGGCAACCTGCTGCCGCTCGACAAAAGCAAGATTCATTCGATTGCGGTGATCGGACCTGACGCGAGTCCGGCGGTTCCGGACGGCGGGGGGAGTGCGGAAGCGAAGCCATTTTTCCCTGTAAGTTATTTGAGCGGCATCACGAGTTATCTGGGCAGCCGCGCCAAAGTTTTCTACGCGGAAGGAATTCCGTCGCTGGAAGAAATGGCGGAGCACACCGAATTCACCACTGAAGCGACCGGCGGAAAACGGGGACTGAAGACGGAACTTTTTACGAATGGGGATTTGCGCGGTGCTGCCAGCGTGATTCGAACCGATGCACACGTCGATTACCAGCCGGCGCGTGGCGGAGACGGCGCCTCCACCGATATGTCAGTACGTTGGACCGGCTACTTCACTCCGAGCTCTCCCGGCAAGTACCTGGTTTTTGTGAAAGGCCCGGGTGAAAACGGCGGTTACAGGCTCTATATCGATAAGAAACTGGTCTTCGACAATTGGAAGCGATGGTATGCGTTCGTCAACGAAACCTCGATCGATCTCGCCACCGGACCGCATCAAGTCGAAATGGATTACTACGCGCACGGCGGCTGGGGCAAAACCGTTGCCAACCTTGGCATTGTGCGGCCTGAAACTTTGGTTAGTGCCGATGCCAAGAAATTAGCGGCGCAGGCGGACGCCGTAGTTTTAGCGGCTGGCTTTAATGCAGAGAGCGAGGGTGAAAGCAGCGACCGGACTTTTCAGCTTCCCCCGGCGCAAGATGAACTGATTCGTCAGATCGCCTCGGTAAATAAGAACACAATCGTGGTGTTGACCTCCGGCGGCGGCGTGGACATGACGGCTTGGATCGATCGAGTGCCCGCGCTTATGCAGGCCTGGTATGCGGGGCAGGAGGGGGGCACCGCGCTGGCACAGATTCTTTTCGGGGACGCGAATCCCTCAGGGAGGCTGCCGATTTCGATGGAGCGCCGATGGGAAGATAATGCGGTGCATGACACTTACTACCCGATGGGCGCCGAGAAACGGGTGACTTACAGCGAAGGAGTATTTGTCGGTTATCGCCACTTCGACAAGTCCGAAATAAAACCGCTGTTCCCGTTTGGCTTTGGTCTCTCCTACACCAGTTTTGCCTACAAGAATTTGACGGTCTCAGCACAATCCACCGCCGGGGATGCCTCAATTAATGTCGGGTTCGACCTTACCAATACCGGAGCTCGCGCGGGAGCCGAGGTTGCGCAGGTATACGTTGGCGACCATCATGCGCCCGTGCCGCGCCCGGTGAAGGAGCTGAAGGGATTTGAAAAAGTAAGATTAAATCCTGGCGAGACCAAACATGTGCAGATGATGCTCGATCGTCGCGCATTCTCGTATTACGACGTCAAGAACCATCGCTGGACGATTGCGCCCGGCGAGTTCGACATCTTTGTAGCTCGCTCGGCAGGGCAAATCGAACTGACCGGCAAGGTAACGTTGCAGTAGGACTGCCGCATCATTTTGACAGCTCGCCGATATAAACGGAAAAAGGTTCTAAACGTATTTGTGATGCCGAACTTATCTTGACCTGACTGCGCTGCGTAGTCAGGAGGGTGCGGGCAGATTTGCTGCTCAATCCCATGGGAGCGAGATCGAACTTCACGACCTGGACTTTATCAGACATATTCAGCGCCACCAGCACAGCTTGATTCTTGTACTTTCTCAAATACGAGAGAACGCCCGGATCATCTTCGTTCAGCGCAACGTATTCTCCCGCACGCAATGCGGCATTCTCGCGTCTCAGCAGAAGCAGTCGCCGGTAGACATTAAGAATCGAGGACGGGTCCTTAAGTTCGGCCGCCGCGTTGTGAATCCGATAGCTGGGCGGGATTGGCAACCAGGGCGCGCTTGAACTGAATCCAGCGTTCGCGGTCGCATCCCACTGCATTGGTGTGCGCTCGCCGTCACGCCCTTTTTCTTGTGGCCATCCGGTGCGGCCAATGGGATCCTTCACATCCTCCTTGCGCAGAGGATCATTATTTTCCATCCCGATTTCTTCGCCGTAATACATGATGGGCGTGCCGCGCAGGGTCAGATAAAGCGCGGCCATCAGTTTGGCGATTGCATCGTTGTGTACTCCGTCGCCGTAGCGCACATAGGAGCGAACGATGTCGTGATTGCTGATCACATAAACGGGCCAGCCTCCAGCGGCGTCGACCGACGCGATCTGCCTGCGAAATTCCGCCGGCGATAGCTTGTTGATGGTGGTGAACATCAGGTCCATCGGCATTTGCAGTTCGTTACTGTGGTCGCCGTAGTATTGCTTTAATCCACCGATGTCCTTCGTCCAGGTTTCGCCAATCAGCACGGCTCCGTATTCATCGGCTACCGCCCGCAGTCCGCGCAACACGCCGTGTACTTCGGCAAGGTCGGAGTTGTAATGGTTCTCTTCGTTCGGGTCGCCAAACTTGTTCAGGCCGGGTAGCACGGGATTGTCGTGCAGCTTCGGGTCCTCGAAGAGCGCGTTGACCGCATCCAGGCGGAATCCGGCTACGCCTCTCTGATACCACCAACGCGTGATGTCGAACATGGCGTCGCGGACCGCGGCGTTGCGCCAGTTCAAGTCCGGTTGCTGAGGGTAAAAAAAATGGTAATAGTACTGGCCCGTCGTTGGGTCGAGCGTCCATGCGGGCCCGCCAAAAGTAGAATTCCAATTGTTCGGAGGCGATCCGGGAGCTTTGCCGTCGCGCCAGATGTACCAATCACGCTTCGCTGAATGTCGCGAAGCCCTGGAATCGATGAACCAGGGATGTTGATCGGAAGTGTGGTTGACGACGAAATCCAGAATGATGCGAATGCCGCGAGTCTTGGCTGCCGTCGCCAAATGCTCGAAATCCGCCAGGGTTCCGTACATGGGGTCGATATTCTCGTAATCGGAAACGTCGTAGCCGAAATCGACCTGCGGCGAGGGGAAGAAGGGCGTAATCCAGATTGCGTTGACGCCAAGGTTTTTCAGATAATCCAGTTTGGAAGTAATGCCGTTGAGATCGCCGACGCCATCGTGATTGCTGTCGGCGAAGCTGCGCGGATAAATCTCATAAAAAACCGCATGCTTCCACCAGGGATCGCCTTCCGCATCGATTGCGGATATTTGGGAAAAACCCCAGCCCGAGAAGGCGTACAAAAATATTAGTAAAAAGAACCCTCCCAAAAAGCCAAAACCACGCTTCGGCATAATTCTGAAGACCGCCACAAGCGAATTTTAGCTCTGCGCGGGCGATCCGTGAAACTGAAGAGCAATAGCACAGAAGGCGCGCTTGATCGCGGCACGGAATAACGGCGAAGAAACGGTTTCGGCAGTTCATTAAGCAGCGAAGCCGGACATGATAAAATGAAGCTCCGCAACGACGGAGAGGTGGCAGAGTGGCCGAATGCGGCGGTTTGCTAAACCGTTGTACGGGCTAACACCTGTACCCAGGGTTCGAATCCCTGCCTCTCCGCCACGCAGTCTGGACTGCGAAGAAATCCCGCATTCGTTTTCCCCGAAATACGCGAAAGATGCCCGTATTCTGCGATTCCTCTTCGACGAACCGGACTGGAGAGAGCGGACTACTCCGCATGAAGAGCGTCACTGTCCGGGCTTTTCTCTGGAGGGCACACGCGCAGTCCGGTTTCAAGCAGGGCATAAGGCGAATGCAATGCGATTACAGGCCTTGGATTCTTCCATCGCGAGTTGACTTTGACGGTAGGTTGGCAATTGCATTCGAAGCTTAGGTCGTGGACCAGATTATCTCTGGGGATCATGTCAACAGTTGGCTTTCGCCACCGGTTCTTACCATCAGTGTCTAGCTCAGTGTCGGCAGTCTAGCCACATCGCGCACGAGTTCAACCTAACTACGTACTACGTGCGCAAAAGGAACTCGCAGCAAGGCCGCCGTTACCTGCAATGGATCGCGCTGGAGCAGGGGCGGCGGTACGGGTATCGTCGAGTGACGGCTGAACTGCGACGCCGCGGGATGCTGGTCAAGACTTCTGCGGTATGATGGTCTTCGCAAAGTCGGTAGCGGAACCCACTCCTGCTTCGATCCAAGGGAGGCGAGACATGGCCATCGACTCCTCCTCGTTTCACGCGTCCCGGACCTTGCTCCAGGTCTTCCTGCTTGTGCTGTGCGCTCTGCCGATACATGGCCAGACAGCCAATACCGGAGCCATCGCTGGCATCGTCAGCGACCCGAGTGGGGCGCTGGTCGCGCGTGCCGCAATAGTCGTCAAGAGTCAGGCCGCACAGGAAGAGCGCGATCTCGCTACGGATGCCGAGGGGAGTTTCTCGGTCCCGTTCCTGACACCCGACCGCTATGACCTAACGATTCTGGCCCCCGGATTTGAATCACTCATCCTGAAAGGTGTTCAGGTTCGAATTACCGAAGTAAGCCGACTCAAGATTCAGCTCACGATCGGCGGCGAAAAAAAACAAATTTCGGTTAGCGCCAAGCCTCCTCTCCTTCAAACGGAGAATGCCACTCTGGGACGTGTCATCGATCAGGAAACGGTCGTGGCATTGCCCCTTGTCGATCGCAACTTTACCGAGATCCTCGGCCTGACCGCCGGAACGAACACGGATGTCGTGGACGCGACCCAGCTGGGGGCAGGAAGCCAGGAGATCCGCGCCAATGGGGCGAGAAGCGGCGACAATAACTTCATGCTGAACGGCGTGGATGCGAACAGTTATAGCTCCAATATCACCGAGGTCACTCCTTTCGGCGGAGCAGGAATTGCGATCCCGGCTCCGGATGCCATTCAGGAGTTCAAGGTCCAGACTTCGCTCTACGACGCGCAGTATGGGCGAGGAGCGGGTGCAAACGTAGACGTCGAAACCAAGTCGGGCACGGCCGATATTCATGGGAATGTCTATTATTTTGGCCGCAATGAAGCACTGGACGCGAACAATTTCTTTGCGAACGCAACCGGCGTGCCAAGGGGAGAATTTCGGCGCTCACAACCCGGGGCGACTTTGGGTGGACCACTGCCTTGGTCAAAGAAACGCGCCCTTTTCTTCGTTTCCTATCAGGCCACACGCGACGTGAATGCGGCGTCCTTGAGCAGTAGCGTTCGATCTTTGAGCCTTCCACCTATACCGCTGGTGCGCACACCAGCCTCCATCGGAGCGGTATTCGGCGGCCAAACTGGTGCATTGGGAGGCGTGGGTGTGGCCTTGGATGGCTCGAATATCAGCCCGGTCGCACTCAACTTCTTGAACGCCAAGAACCCAGACGGAACCTTTGTCATCCCGAGTCCGCAGACTTCGGGGAGGGCCGTGAACTACACGGCAGTTCTGCCGGGGCACTACAACGAAGATCAGTTCAATACGAACTTTGACTTCAAGTTGCGTATGGCGGACAGCCTGGCGATGAAATTCTTTTTCTCAGACTCGACTCAAGACGTTCCTTTCTTCGGCTCCAGCGTGCCTGGTTTCCCGGTGCTTCGCGCCTTTCAGAATCGGAATTTGGCGATCAACGAGACTCACATTTTCTCGCCGCGAGCGATCAACCAATTCCGCTTTGGATTCTCTCGTCTTGCAGGTCAAAGCTCCGACGGAGGTACGCTCACCGACGAGGATGTGGGGATGAACCGCTTCAGCGATCCGCAAGAGGCGATCATTCCACAAATTGAGATTCTGGGAGCCTTTGAATTAGGCAACTCGGCCCAAGACCACGGCAAAACCGCCGGTAATAACTTTTACGTCTCAGACGTCATATTCAAGTCCCGTGGCAAACATGACTTTCGCGTCGGCGCGGAAATCTTCCGCAATCAGTTCAATCATGTAATCGATTACACGGACGGTGCCATAACAATCCTGTCGTTCCCTGATTTCCTGCTCGGATTGCCCGCCGGGCCTGCCAGCGCAGGAGGGAACGGCACATCGTTCTCCAACGTTTTCTTCTCAAGCGTGGCTGCTGGAATTCCCGATGCGGGGCAGCGCGCAAGCGCTACGGATTTCTTTGCATTGGATAATTGGCAAGTTGCGCGAACACTCTCCATGAACCTCGGAGTTCGAGTCGAGGTAGATGGCCAAGCAAGCGAAGTCAACGGTCGTATATCGAATTTCTTCCCGCGATTCTACGTCCCTCCTCCGGCGGGTGGTTTCACGGCTCCAGTCACCTCTGGATTTGTTCTGCCCGACAACTTTGACGGCGATACGCCCACAGGGTTTCCACGGGAGAATTCAACCCTGCTGAATCACCCAGTGCAAACGCACCTGGAGCCCCGCGTCGCCTTAGCGTGGCAGCCCCTTTCTCCGAGGGACCTGGTTCTTCGCGGAGGATATGGCATCTACGCGAACCGCACCAGCTTCGAGGGGAACGGCGTATTAATGGCTCTTAACCCGCCGTTCGCGGTGAATGCCGTGCTAGTTGGCGCCGCTAACGCGACCGCTAGCCTGATGGGCCCCTTCCCAAATTTGCCGCCGAGCTCTTCATTTCCAAATTTCGTAGGCAACATGCTACCGAGTCCACCGTTTACGGGAAACAGATTCCTCCGAAGCCCTATCATTACCGATCCTAATTTCGAGGAGTCTACCGTCCAACAATATGACTTCGACCTGCAGTATCAACACAGGAGCTACGTTTTTTCCGTCGCATATGCCGGCGCGAAGGGCTGCCACCTGGCCGTGGGTCGGAGCAATAATCAGCCTCTTCTATCCAGTCCTTCCGCCCCTGTGAACGGACTCACGAACAACTCCACGGCCAACGCAGCTGAGCGGGTTCCTTTCGTCGGTTTGTCTCCGTTGCTCTACCGTCTCGAAAGCGGTGGGAACTCAATCTACAACTCGCTACAGGCCACGCTGAAGAAAGACATGAGTCATGGGTTTCAATTTCTCGCAGCCTACACCTTTTCCAAATCGATTGACGATGCTGGGGATAGTCTCGGTGCCGCTATCGCTGGCACATTCGGATTACCGATCACCGGGCAAGTGGTTTACAACGATCAAAACAATGTCGCCGCTCAGCGCGGCATCTCCGACTTCGATCGTACTCACCGATTGGTTATCAGCGGTACGTGGAACGTGCCCGGCCCCAAGCGCGCGACAGCCGCGACTCTTCGAAAACTCGGAAATGGCTGGAGCATCTCAGGTGTGGCAACTCTGCAGTCCGGGCGCCCATTCAGCATCCTGGACAGCGCAGCCGGTACGCTGTTTGGTCCCGCAACCATATACACCACAGGAAGCCTGGCACCCGGTGCGACGCTTGCCGACGCTAGTCGGAGTGGAAGCGTCAGCAGCCGTGTGAGCGAATTCTTCAACAGGAGTGCATTCGTTCCTGCTCCGTTTGTGCCAGACGGCGGCCTAATTGATGGGAGATATCCCGTGTCCGGCGGTGGGACGATATTTGGCAGCCTTGGAAGGAATATCCTGAGGGGGCCAGATCAACAGGATTTCGATGTTGTTGCAATTAAGACCACTCCTCTCACGGAGCGCTTAAAGCTGATCTTTCGGTGGGAAGTTTTCAATGTGCTGAACAGGCCGAATTTTGCAAATCCGTCTAATGATGTTTCGACACCCAGCACCTTCGGCATCATCAGCGCCTTAACAGTAAATCCCCGAATTATGCAATATGCACTGAAGCTGGAGTTCTAGCGTACAGTGCCAAATTCCCCAGGGTTGACGTTCTTCTGGCTTCTCGTCACAATGAGCATCCTGGGGGTCGTGCGGCCGTGGCGAAGGGGGTGTCCTCCATCTCGGGTCTTTCCGGGTACGTGCTGGTGCCCCTCCGAGAAGGCGCGGACTTCACGCTTTACCGGGGTCGACAGCACGGCAACCCATCGTCGATCCTGGCGATCGCACTCACGGCCGAACATCCGTCAGCGCAGAGTTTTCGGCGGATCGAGCATGAACTCTCGCTCGCAGCCGAACTCGATCCCGCGTGGGCAGCCAAGCCTCTGGAACTCACTCGCCACGAAGGGCGGGCAATCCTTGTACTCAAAGATCCTGGAGGCGAGCCACTGGATCTGGTTCTTGAACGGGACCCGGGACGATTGCTCGATCTGACCCGCGTCTTGCGCATCTCTGTCGGCTTGGCGGTAGCACTCGGCCAAGTCCACCGTCGTGGTCTTATTCATAAGGACATTAAGCCGGCGAACCTGCTCGTCGACGGCGCCGGCAACGCGTGGCTCACCGGATTCGGAATTGCATCTCGACTGCCGCACGAGCGCCAGTCGCCGGTACCGATCGAGATTATTGCTGGCACCCTCGCCTACATGGCGCCGGAACAGACCGGCCGCATGAATCGTTCGATTGATACCCGCAGCGATCTCTACTCGTTGGGCGTCACTTTGTACGAGCTGCTCACGGGTTCGCTGCCGTTTGCCGCTAACGATCCTCTCGAGTGGATCCACTGCCACATAGCGCGCCAGCCGGCACCGCTTGGCGATCGCGCCGCAGTCCCCGAGTCGCTGTCAGACATCGTCATGAAGCTCCTCGCCAAAAACGCCGAGGAACGCTATCAGACCGCCTCTGGCCTGGAAGCCGACCTCCGGCGGTGCCTGAGCGAGTGGGAATCGCATGCTCGGATCGATCCATTCCCGCTAGCTGCGCGCGACTCATCCGACCAGTTGCTGATTCCCGAGAAGCTCTACGGGCGGGAGCGCGAGGTCGACGCTCTGCTTGCGGCGTTCGATCGGGTCGTGAACAAGGGTACCCCCGAGCTCGTACTCGTATCTGGTTATGCCGGCGTCGGAAAATCCTCCCTGGTGAACGAGCTGCACAAAGCGATTGTCTCCAAGCGCGGGCTTTTCGTCTCCGGCAAGTTCGATCAGTACAAGCGCGACGTCCCATACGCGACTCTTGCACAGGCTTGCCAGAGCTTAGTCCGTCAGATTCTCATTAGAAGTGAAGCGGAGGTCGGCCATTGGCGAAAGGCTCTTCAGGACGCTCTGGGGCCGAATGGCCAGCTCATCGTCAACCTCATCCCGGAGGTGGAATTCATTATCGAGAAACAGCAGGCGGTTCCAGACCTGCCGCTGCAAGATGCGCAGAACCGCTTTCGGTTGGTGTTTCGGCGGTTCCTCGGGGCGTTCGCGCGGAAGGAGCACCCGCTGGCGCTGTTCCTCGACGATCTGCAATGGATGGACGCGGCCAGCCTTGAGCTTCTTGAGTACCTGGTCACGCACTCTGAACTGCAGTATCTGCTGCTGGTGGGCGCCTTTCGGGACAACGAAGCGGGTGCTGCGCATTCGCTCAAACGGACGCTCGAGTCGATCCGCAAAGCTGGAGCGCGGGTCGAGGAGATCGTGCTTCCGCCTCTCGGACTCGACGACGTTGGCGCGCTCGTCTCAGACGCGCTGCACTGCACGCCGCAACACGCGTACTCCTTGGTGCAACTGGTGCATGAAAAGACTGCCGGCAATCCATTCTTCGCGATCCACTTTCTCAGGGCGTTGACCGAGCAAGGGCTGCTCCAGCGCGACCCCGATGCGGGAGCCTGGGTGTGGGACTTGAGTCGGATTCGAGCCCACGGCTACACCGAGAACGTCGTGGATCTCATGGTCGAGAAGCTAAAGCGATTGCCAGGCAGCGCGCAGAGGGCCCTACAACAATTCGCTTGTCTTGGAAACGTGTCCGAGATTGCCAGTCTGAGTCTGGTTTTTGGGAAATCAGAAGAGGCGATCCACGCGTCGTTCTTGGAGGCTGTACGCGCCGGGCTCGTTCTTCCTCTTGATCGCTCCTACGCTTTTCTCCACGACCGCATTCAGGAGGCGGCGTACGCTCTTATACCAGAAGATAATCGCGCGGGGGAACACCTTCGAATTGGCCGTGTGCTGCTGGCAGGCATGACCGCGGACCAGTTAGATGAAAATCTGTTCGACGCCGCGAGCCAGCTCAATCGGGGCTCCGCGCTACTCGCCGATCGGAATGAGAAGGCGGACATTGCGACGATTAACCTGCGTGCTGGCAGAAAGGCGAAGGCGTCAGCTGCTTATGCGTCGGCGCGTGCGTATTTTGCGTCAGGCATAGCTCTGTTAGATGAGCGGGACTGGACCGAGCAGCACGAGTTGAAATTCAGCCTATCCCTCGAATGTGCGGAGTGTGAGCTTCTCAGCGGTAGCCTGGAAAAGGGTGAGCAAATGATTGTGGAGCTGCTGCAACGCGCGGCTTCAGAGATCGAGTTCGCCGATGCCTCCCGCCTCAAGATCAATCTGCATGTATTGACCGGCCAACACTCGCTAGCCATCGAGAGCGCGCTCGGATGCCTGCGCCGGTTGGGTATTGACCTGCCGCCGCACCCTGCCTTCGAGCAGGTCCAGGCGGAATACGAGACGGTCTGGCAGGCCCTTAAGGGGCGTCCGATTGAGAGCCTGATCGACCTGCCGCTGATGACCGATCCAAAACTACACGCAGCCATGCAGGTGCTCTCAGCCCTTGCCGGCCCTGCCACATTTACCGACTTTCAGTTGTTCTGCCTGCTGGCGTGCCGCATGGTGAGCATCAGCATACAGCACGGGATGAGCGGCGCTTCCGCCTATGCCTATGCTTGCCTCGGGTCTGTGCTGGGGCCGAACTTTCACCGTTACCGCGAAGGCTACCGACTGGCCAGGCTTGCCTGCGACCTGGTCGAGAAGCACGCCTACACCGTGTACGACACGAAGGTCTACCATGCCATGGGACTGGCCGCCTTCTGGACGGAGCCGCTCACCAGCGTGATCGAACTCCGTCGAGCGGCCACTCGCACCGCCGCTGAGAGAGGCGATCTGACTTTCGCTTGCTACGGCATGCACCAATCCATCACATATTTGCTGATGCGGAACGATCCGCTCGATGCGGTGTGGTTCGAGTCGGAGATGGCATTGGATTTCGCACGGGCAGCCAAGTTCCGCGATGTCGTGGATCTCCTCCTGAGCCAGCAACGCTTCATTGCGAGCATGCAGGGTCGTGATGCAACCTCCTCTACCATTAGCGATAAGCAATTAGACGAGGAGGCGTTCGAAGCACAAGTGACGGCCGCGCGGACACCGACCGTGATTTGCTTGTACTGGATTCGCAAACTCAAGGCGCGGTACCTCTCAGGCGACTACGTGGAGGCCCAGGCGGCAGCCGACAAGGCGAAGGCGTTGCTTCGGATCTCAACCGTACAGTTGCAGCTCTTCGACTACTTTTACTACGCTGCGCTGACGGTGGCGGCGCTCTATGAGGAAGCGTCTGCCGACGAGCAGAGAAACTGGCGCGGAATACTCACGGCGCATCAAGAACAACTCCGCGAGTGGGCCGAAAACTATGCGCCCACGTTCTTCGATAAGCACGCTCTGGTGTCAGCGGAGCTCGCGCGCATCGAAGGGCGGGATGCCGATGCCATGCGTCTGTACGAGGACGCCATTCGATCCGCTCGCGAAAACGGCTTCGTTCAGAATGAGGGCGTCGCCTATGAGGTGGCGGCACGATTCTACGCAGCGCGCGGCGTCGAGAGCATTGCCCATAAATATCGGCGAGAAGCGCGGGAATGCTACAACCAGTGGGGCGCATTCGGTAAAGTCAAGCAACTCGAGGAGCGCGACCCGCGCATACGCGAAGCACGCCTTCCCACGTCGCCTGCCTCCACAATCGGCACGCCGGTCCGGGAGTTGGATGCCGAGACGGTAGTCAAGGCCTCACAGGCGCTTTCGAGCGAGATTGTCTTGCCTAAGCTGATCGAGACGCTTATGAGAATCGCGGTTGAGCATGCAGGAGCCGAGCGGGGGCTACTCATCCTTCTGCACGGGGATGAGCCGCGGATCGAGGCGGAGGCCGCCATCGGGTATGGCAAGGTCGAAGTCGCCGCTCGACTGACAGTCATTACGCCACTTGATCTCCCCCAATCCGTGCTCCACTACGTCATTCGAACAAGGGAGCGTGTGGTCCTCGACGACGCCTCTGCCGGAAGCTTGTATTCAGAGGATGAGTATGTGCGGACTAAGCACTCCAGATCCGTCCTGTGCCTGCCAATCGTCAATCAAGCAAAGATTGCCGGCGTACTGTATCTGGAGAATAATCTGACTCCGCGCGCTTTCACGTCAGAACGAGTCGCAGTGCTGGAGATGCTGGCTGCGCAAGCCGCAATTTCGCTGGAGAACGCAAAGCTCTATGCTGACCTTCACCGCAGCGAGGCTTTCCTGGCTCAAGGACAGAACATAAGCCACACGGGCAGCTTCGGCTGGTGCATTTCGAATGGAGAAATCCACTGGTCGGAGGAGACCTACACGATCTTTGGGTATGACCGAACGCTGAAACCCACATTGGAATTAATATTCCAGCGAATTCATCCCGACGACAGAGATCCCGTGCAGCACACCATTGGCCGCGCGATCGAGGCATCGGCGAATCTTGATTTTGAGCATCGTTTGCTGATGCCGGACGGTTCGATCAAGTACCTCCATGTTTTAGCTCGCGCAGGGGAGACTTCCTCGGGCTCTCTCGAATATGTGGGTACCGTGATGGATGTCACCGAACGCAAGCGGGCGGAGAAAGAGCGCGAGCGACTGCTCCAGGTACAAGCCGATCTTGCGCACTTAAGTCGCGTGTCTACGATGGGCGAGTTGACGGCCTCTCTAGCACACGAAATCAAACAGCCCATTTCCGCAGCAGCAATGAACGCTAAGACCTGCTTGCGATGGCTTGGCCGTGAGGAACCCGACCTGCCAGAGGCGTGCGAAGCGGCGTCAAGAATCGTCAAAGACGTAAGGCGCGCGGCCGACATCATTGACAGAATCAGCTCGCTGGTCAAGAAGGTGACTTTGCAGAGGGAATTGGTTGATGTAAATGAACTGGTTCGAGAAATGATTTCGCTGCTGAGCAGCGAAACGAATCTTTACTCCATCTCAATCAGTACCGAGCTTGCTGAGAACCTTCCCCAGGTGACGGCGGACCGTGTACAACTGCAACAGGTTTTCATGAACCTGATGCTTAACGCGATCGATGCCATGAAGGAAATGAGTGGCGGAAGTGAACTCACTATCAAGTCGGAAGTCGAAGATGGTCAACTGCTGATCTCGGTCAGCGATACCGGTGTGGGACTGCCCGAGGAGCATGGAGAAAAGATTTTCAAGGCATTCTATACCACCAAGCCTCACGGCACCGGAATGGGACTTCGCATCAGTCAGTCAATCATCGAGTCACATGGCGGCCGGCTGTGGGCGGCCAGCAACTCTCCGCGCGGCGCCAGTTTCTATTTCACCCTGCCCTTTGCCGGCGCGGCGCAGCAGATCGCGTAGCGCTGATTGACCAACAGAATCAACTGGTCAAGGCGTCGGCGGATTGGTTTTGGCTGTGGATTCGATCTGTCAACCGTGTGTTTGCTCTGACACCTACGTCAGACGCCCGAATCGATATCTTGCTCAACGATGCCGCGACTGCGGACGCGGCTAACGTTACGAGTGGTGCCAAGTGAGTCATGCGCTTTCGATGGGGTGCTAAACTTACGGTCGATTTGCATCGCCTTTCAGAGAGAGAAGCGTGAGCGATGACATCCAACTCAACTCCGCACAGCGTGGGCGCGAGCGACAGTTCGGACCCTAAGGCCGCCTTCGACGCAAGCGCTACTCCCAGGGAATCTATTGCGCCCAATCTAGGTTCGATTGGGCCCTATCGCCTGATCAGGAAATTGGGAGAGGGCGGGATGGGAGAGGTGTGGCTGGCGGAACAGTCTGCTCCCGTCAAACGGCAGGTTGGGCTGAAGATCATCAAAGCAGCCCGCTCCGACAAGTCCGCATTGATACGCTTTGATCTGGAGCGGCAGGCGCTGGCCTTGATGGATCACCCTGCCATCGCCAAGGTTTTCGACGCCGGTTCCACGGCCGACGGCCAGCCGTACTTTGCCATGGAGTACGTGCAGGGCCTGCCCATCACCGAATACTGCGACGAGAAGCGTCTTTCTCCTAGCGAGCGCCTGCTTATTTTCACAAAAGTATGTGAAGGCGTGCAGCACGCGCATCAGAAAGCAATTATTCATCGCGACCTGAAACCCACGAACATTCTGGTGGTTGAAGTGGATGGCAAGCCCGTGCCGCGCATTATCGACTTCGGACTGGCCAAAGCGATCTCCGAGCAAACGCAACGCGGGACGCTGGTGACGCGCGCCGGGGGGTTGGTGGGCACGCCCGGGTATATGAGCCCGGAGCAGATGGATCCCATTGCGGCCGATGTAGATACCCGAAGCGACGTCTATTCGCTCGGCGTCGTGCTCTACGAACTGCTTACGGGAGTGTTGGCCCTGGATGCCCAGCAGTGGGAGAGCAAACCTTTTCATGAAGTTCTGCGGCGGGTGCACGAAGAGGAGCCGACGAGTCCGAGCACAAGACTCATCACAGACCCGGCCGCGGCGGCCATTGCGGAAAAAAGGAGCACGGACCCTCGGCAACTGGCAAACATGCTGCGCGGCGATCTGGACTGGATCACCTTGAAAGCTCTGGAGAGAGACCGCGCCCGCAGGTATGGCACGCCTGCGGAACTGGCGGACGATCTCGGACGCTATCTGCGCAACGAACCTGTGATTGCGCGGCCTGCAAGCCTGGTTTACCGGACCAAGAAATACGTTCAACGCCACAAGTTCGGAGTGGCGGCGGCCACCGCTGTGGCAATGCTGCTGATCGCGTTCGGAGTGATGCAGGCGATCGAGTTGCGGAGGATTACGCGGGAGCGTGACCGCGCCGACCGCGTTACAAAGTTTATGACCGGCATGTTCAAAGTATCGAACCCCAGCGAGGCGCGCGGCAACGCAATCACAGCGCGCGAGATTCTTGAGAAGTCCTCGAAAGATATCGACACTGGTTTGCGCAAGGACCCGGAGCTGCAGGCCCAATTGATGGGAACCATGGCGCAGACGTATGCCGGACTGGGCTTGTATGGCCGCTCGCAAGATTTGGTAGAACGCGCGCGCGCAATTCAAAGCTCAATGTTCGGAGAACGAAGCAGGGAAACACTGGCAAGCGAAAGTTATCTGGCCCAGCTCCTCCGCGCCCAAGGGCATTTGCCAGAGGCGGAAAAGTTGTTGCAAAGCACGCTCGAGGCCCAGCGCCAGGTTCTCGGTCCTAATGATCCAGACACTCTGGCGTCTATGGATCGCCTCGGCTATGTTTATGCTAATGAAGCGCGTCACACCGACGCTGAAAGCATGTTTCGCCAAACACTGAACGCGGAGCGCAAAGTACTTGGCCCGGACGATCCTCAAACCCTGAGCACTTTGAACGAGCTGGCAGAAATTCTGACCCCGCAGGGGCGGTATGCGGAAGCAGATCAGATTTATGGCGAACTGGTCGCGGCACAGGAGCGAACTCTCGGGCCGGACCATCCCGCGACCCTGCTTTCGATGTCACACGCGGCTGAAAATCTTGAGGAGGAGGGCCGCTTCCCAGACGCTGAAAAGCTATATTCCAACGTGATTGCCGCTCAGCGTCGCGTACTTGGGCCGGAACATCCCCAAACCCTTAGGGCGATGACGATGCTTGCTCTCACCATGGCGAAGGAAGGCCGTTATTCCGAAGCGGACAAACTCCAGAGTCAAGTGATCGAGATCAAGACCCGCGTGCTGGGGCCAACCCACACTTCCACATTGCAGAGCATGGAAATGGAAGCGCTGGGCCTCAGCCGCGAGGGCCGTTATGCCGACGCGGAGAAAATGTTTCGCGATGTAATCGAGACAGCAGGAAAGACGAATCAGCCGGCAACAGTGGCCGAAGCTTGGTACAACTTTGCCTGCGCTGAGGCGGCGAGAGGTCGGCCGGACGAAGCCTTCGCGGACCTGAACCACGCCATCGAGAACGGTCTCATCTCGCCGGGAGAACTTTCAGCGGATCCTGAATTGAAATCTCTCCACGGCGATCTGCGATTCGACGCCTTGGTCGCCAAGGCACGCGAAACGATCAGCGCGAGAAAAAAGTAGGGAGCAAGAGACGCTCCGTTTCATAGTCCCGACTGACCAGGGCGCTGGTTTCGCTTCCGGGGAATACCATGAGGCGCTTCCAGATCGCATTCAGTAGGGCCGGGTCAGGCTGGTAGAGTTCGGAGCCGCGGCGGTTCGATTCGGAGATGTCCATCGTCTTCAACTAAGCGAATCAGTTGGCTCACAACCTATAACGGCCAGCGAGAACCTCTGCCCGGGTCGGGAAAGAAATAGTGCATCCGGTTTGCCCCCACTGATTGCCGCAATTGAGGCAGCGAAACTGCGGGCCAATGTCTGTGACTGATTTGCCCTGGCATGCGGGACATGGAGGAAGAGCACGGTAGCGCCGAAGGTTCCTTTCTTGGCCTTGTCGGATTCCAATTCCAGCCATTTAAAGAACCCGTCGTACTTGGAACCGCTTTTGATCCAGTCCAAGGCTTGCGATGTCGAGTCGCACTGATCGTCGAATTTGCCCTTCGGAAAGCTGGTCATTTCATGCAGGTATTCGGCCAGCCATTCTGCTTTGTCAGGAAGGTGAACAAAGCCGTTCTCGATCGTGCTGGTAACCGAGTGCAGGCGCATTGATCTTCTCGAGCTTCGGCTCGTAGCGAGTTACGGCATGCAGCCCCTCGTGGCGCAATTCCTGAATCAGCTGGGCACCTGAGCTTTTGTCTTCGATCAAGATGGTTGTGGCCTTGAACCGGTTCGCCTGCTCTCGCACAGCACGTTTCAATTCCGGATACTCCATCCGGCGACGTAGAACATGCAACAAATAGAGATTGTTCTCTTTCTTTCCCCACGTCGTGCAGACGCTATAGTCACTGAGTTCCGTCGCCTTGACAGCCGTGTCCCAGCTTTGGAAAACGAGGTCGAACTTTGAGGATTCGTCGCCGACTTTGTACGTTTTGAACCATGCCAGTTTGACCATGCCGCCACCGAGAGGAGCCGGCTCCTGTTGATATTGCCCCGAGAAGTTGTATTCGCCCTGTATGGCACGAATGTTCGCGAGAACATCGAGCGACTCGCGCCCCGGATGTAGAGCCTCTACGCCGTGCCTTTACGCCGAAATCCTACCGGAATACAGGGCCATTCCGACAACGGCGTCCATCCGAAGCGCGTCGAGGCTGTCGATCTCCTGCTGTGTCCTGATGCCGCCGGCGACCGCCAGCCGCCGCGAAGTGGCCTGTCGGATCGTACTCACAGCCCGCAGCGGAATTCCATTCATCAAGCCTTCAGTATCGATGTGAGTGTAGAGAAAGGTAGCGCAGAAGGGTTCCAGCGCCCGAATCATGTCGAACGCGGTGACGGAAGTCTCTTTGCGCCAGCCGTCGATCGCAACCCGGCCGCCTCGCGAATCCAGAGCAAAGACGAGCGCCGCGGCGCCAAGTGCACCTTCCAGCGTAGCAGCGAGTTGCGTGTTGATCGTGCCGCTCTGCAACAATGCCGAACCAAAGATGACTCTGCGCGCGCCCGCTTCTAAAAGCTCTCGCGCGGTCGCGAGGCTGCGAATTCCGCCACCCACCTGGCAGTTGAGCTGTCTTACAATCTGGTTTACCAAGAGCCGGTTGCTCCCACTACCCCGCGCCGCGTCAAGGTCAATCACCTGGACCAGCGGGTACTTTGAGAAGCGCTCGATCCAATAGCTGAAGTTGTCGAACTCCAGCGCTTTCCTCTCACCCTGAACCAACTGCACAATCTTGCCGCCCATCAGGTCGATCGACGGAATTAGCATGGCCACCTCACCGGTATGCTGGCATGGTGCAGTTCGAGCTTCAGTTGTGCGATATTCTCGATGCCGAAGTGAAAAATGGAGGCGGCCAGAGCTGCGTCCGCGCGGCCTTCGCGAAACACCTGGATGAAGTCCAGCGGAGATCCAGCACCTCCGGAGGCAATGACCGGAATCGAGACTGCTTCGGCCACGGCGCGTACTAATTGGCAGTCAAACCCGGATTGAGTTCCGTCCCGGTCCATCGAAGTCAGCAGAATCTCGCCCGCTCCGCAAGCCGCCGCTTCCCGCGCCCATCGAATCGCATCACGGCCTGTGGGCGTGCGTCCACCTGCGGTGAACACTTCAAACCCTCCATTGACCTTTCTGGCATCGATGGACACTACAACGGCCTGCGACCCAAAGCGGGCTGCGATCGCGCCAATCAGCGCAGGGTCGCGAACTGCGGCAGAGTTGATCGCGATCTTGTCTGCACCCGCGTTGAAGATCGCGGCCGCATCCTCGATTTGTCGAACTCCACCCCCCACGGTGAAGGGAACAAATAGCGAGCGCGCGGTACCACGGACGACGTCCAGCAAAGTGCGCCGGTTCCCGCTGGTCGCGGTAATATCCAGCAGCACGATTTCGTCCGCGCCATTGCGGGCGTGGGCGGCGGCACACTCCGCCGGATCGCCGGCGTCGCGCAAATTCTTGAACTGCACGCCCTTCACGACGCGGCCACCATCGACATCGAGGCAGGCGATGATGCGTTTGGTCAACACGTCAAACCTCGCAAAAGTTTTTCAGGATCGCAAGCCCCACGTCTCCTGATTTCTCCGGATGGAACTGAACTCCGAAAATGTTGTGTCGCTCGACGGCGGCGGAAAAAGGCTGTCCGTATTCACTCATCGCACTCATTGCGGGAAGCACGGGCGCATGAAAAGAGTGGGTGTAGTAGACAAATGAATCTTGCGCGACGCCTCGCAGCAGTCGCGAGCCTTCCTGAATGCGCAAAGAATTCCAGCCAACATGCGGCGACTTCACCGAACTCGGAAAGCGCTGGCATTTACCGGAGAAAATACCTGCCCCGGCAACTTCAAGGCACTCCTCGCTCCCGTCGAAAAGCCACTGCATTCCAAGGCAGATGCCAAGAAGAGGTTTTCCCGCGGACGCGGCTTGCACCAAGGCCTGGCGCAAGCCCGTGCGGTCCAGGGACTGCAGAGAAGAAAAATGCCCCACTCCGGGCAATACGATTTTGTCCGCCGCGCTCACAGTCTGGGGTCGGTCTGTCACCACAACGTCGGTTCCGAGGCAGGCAAATGCCTTCTTCACCGAATTCAAATTGCCTGCGCCATAATCCACGACGACGATCATAGAAGTCCCTTGGTGCTGGGGAGCATCCTGCCGAGGCGGCGGTCACGGGAGCAGGCCACGCGCAGGGCTCGCGCGAATGCCTTGAAGAGCGCTTCGATTTTGTGATGGCTGGCGCGTCCGTATAGCACCCGGGCATGAACATTGGCGCGAGCACCACGCGCAAAGCCCTCGAAGAAGTCGCAAACTAGTTCCACTTGCAGATCTCCGACTCGCGCCGCACGGACCTTGGTATCGACCACTGCAGCTGCCCGTCCACCGAAATCGACGGCTGCCAAGCCGAGAGTCTCGTCCATGGGCATGACAAAGTATCCGGCCCGCAAAATGCCACGGCGATCTCCTAACGCGCGGTCGAAGGCCTCACCGAGGGCAATGCCGACGTCTTCCACGGTATGGTGCTGATCCACGTCCAGGTCGCCGACTGCCTTGATTTTCAAATCGAATCCGCCGTGCCGTGCGAACAGCTCCAGCATATGGTCCAGAAAGCGGATTCCAGTAGAGACCTCGTACTTGCCGCGTCCCTCAATGGTGAGCGCGATCTTAATCTCAGTTTCCGCGGTCTTGCGATTCAGCCTGGCTTTCCTCAAGCGGTCGCCTCACGATGGAGCCTGAATTCCCCAAGTACCTCGCGCAAGGCGGAGATCAGAGTCTGCGTATGTTCGAGAGAGCCGACCGTCAGGCGCACGCAACCATCGCACGCTGGATCGGCGTGCCGGTCGCGGACCAGTATCCCGCGGGTGCGCAAAGCTTGAATGAATTCCGCGTAGGCGGGACCGACACGCACCAGCACAAAGTTGGCGCGGCTCGGCCAGCAGTGCAGGCCAAGAGCTTTCAGCTCCTGCTGCAATAGTTCGCGGCCGCGCCGCACCGCGCTGACATAATGCTTGACATACTCGTGATCGCGAAGCGCCTCGGGCAACACTGCAAGCGCAACCGCATTCACGTTGTAAGGCGAAGCAACGCGGCGCACCATTGCCATCTGTGCCGCATCTCCGGCGAGGATGCCGATTCGAAGACCTGCCAGCCCGTAAGCTTTCGAGAATGTTCTTGCCGTGAAGAGATTGGCCGGCTGTGCAGCGTGGTGAAGGAGGGTCTCTCCGTGAAACTCAAAGTAGGCTTCGTCCACCAGAATCGCCGCATGCGGCGCTACATGAGCGATTCGCAGCAGGATGTCGCATGCGACCGCCGTCCCGGTTGGATTATTAGGATTGGCCACCGCGATCAACCGTGTGCGTGGGCTGATCCGCGAGAGCAGATCGTCCAGAGGAAAGACGAAGTTCTCGCCGGAAGCAACCTGGACCACGCGAGCGCCCTCGGCTTGGGCGAAGATCGCATACATGGCGAAGGTGGGCACCACGATGATCGCCTCGTCACCGGGATCGAGATAGGTCGAGCACAGCAGGTGAATCGCTTCATCCACGCCATTCGTGAGCAGCACCTGCGACGCATCGAGTCCGAGAAAGCCAGCGACCTCGGCCTCGACCGGTTCGCGCTCCGGATAACGAGCCAGCGCTTCGGCATCCATCGCCCGCAGCCTTGCCAGTACACGCGGCGAACAACCGATGGTGCTCTCGTTGAAATCGAGACGCAGCCCTTGGCGGCCTGCCAGGGGTGGCCGATAGGCATGCAAATCCCTTACTGCAGCGCGCGCCTCAAGCATTCGCACACCTCACCCGCAACGATTCAGCGTGTCCGCGCAAGCCCTCGGCTTCGGCAAGCACAATGGCCGCAGGGGCGATTCGGCGAATGCCTTCGCGGGAGACTTCCTGGCAAGAAATGATGCGAACGTAATCCAGCACGCTCAGGCCACCTCGCACGCGCGCCATCGCTCCGGTCGGCAATACGTGATTCGGCCCCGAGATGTAATCACCCGCCGACTGGGGGGTGAACTCGTTCAGAAAAATCGAGCCGGCGTTTTGAACCGATGGTGCCAAGGCTGCCGGCAGCGTGAGATGCTCGGGCGCGATGCGGTTCGCAATCTCGACCGCTTGACCGAGAGATTCAACCAACAGGATGGCGCCGCGACGAGAAAGTGATTCCGCAGCAATCGGATTGGCCCGCGTGCGCCGATGCACTTCGCTCCGCACAGCTTTCGCCAATCCCCGCGAACTTGTGATCAAGACACACAGCGCGTCAGGATCGTGCTCCGACTGCGCCACCAGGTCACATGCGACGAGCGCCGGATCGCCCACCTCGCTGATGAACACAGCTTCGGTAGGACCAGCCAGGAACTCAATCGCGCAATCGAACGCAACCAGCTTCTTCGCTGCGGTGACATACCGGTTGCCCGGACCGACGATCTTATTTACGCGCGGAATGCTCTCGGTTCCATAGGCGAGGGCAGCAATGGCCTGTGCTCCACCCACGCGATAGAACTCACGCACGCCGAGAAATTTCGCAGCGGCCAAAGTCGCCTGGGCCGGGCGCGGCGACACCACGCGGATCTGCGATACGCCTGCAACCTGCGCCGGAATCACGGTCATCAGCAATGTGGAAGGCAAGGGATAACGTCCGCCGGGAACGTAGCAACCTACCGATTCCAGCGGCCGCACCAACTGGCCTACACAAACTCCGGGATGAATTTCGTGCCGCCATTCCTGCGGTTTCTGCCACTCGCAATAGCGCCGAATGTTAGCCGCGGCCTGGGTGATGGCCTGTTGTAGTTCCAGAGGGGTTCGATCCCAGGCATCATGCAGGTCGGCCTCGGGCACGCGCACAGTTTCGCTGCTGGCTAAGCCATCCCAGCGCTCCCCATAACGGCGCAAGGCACGCTCGCGATTGCGGCGGACATTGCTCACGATGCGCCGCACCGCCGGCTCAACCTCAGCGAGATCGCTTGCGCCGCGCTGCTCCAGTGCTCGCACGAAGCGGTCTTTTCTGGTCCCCTCAAGAATGCGCATCACATCGCCCATCACATCACCACCTTATTCAGCGGATACTCCACGATTCCCTGCGCATTCGCTTCCTTCAGCTTCGGAATCAGAGTCCAGGCGGCCTGCTCATCGATGATGGTATTGACCGCAACCCATTCGCCGTCCGCCAAGGGTGCGACGGTTGGATTCTTCAACGCGGGCAGCAGGCCGAGAACCCTAGCCACGTCCGGCTTGCGGACGTTGAGCATCAGGCCCACGCGGCCCTGCGCCGCCATGGCCCCGGAGAGCATTACCGCCAGGTTTTCGATCTTGCGCCGCCGCGCAGAATCGGCCAAGGCTGTTTTGTTCGCGATCAGTTGGGTATTCGACTCCAGCACGGTTTCGATAATTCTGAGGTGGTTGGCGCGCAGCGAACTCCCCGTCTCCGTGACTTCGACGATGGCGTCCGCCAACAACGGCGGTTTCACTTCGGTCGCGCCCCAGGAGAATTCAACCCGCACAGACACGTTCCGACCAGCAAAGTAGTTGCGCGTAAAATTCACCAGTTCGGTGGCTACGATCCGGCCCTCAAGGTCTTGAGGTTTCTGAAAGTCTGAATCCTCCGGCACAGCCAGCACCCATCTCACTTTGCCCATACTCTGTTTGGCATAGATCAGGTCAGTGACGCGGACCACCTCAAGGCCGCTCTCCGCCACCCAGTCGAGACCGGTCAGGCCGGCATCGAGCGCACCATGTTCGACATAGCGCGCCATTTCCTGCGCACGAATGAGCAGGCATTCGATTTCTGGATCATCGGTGGCGGCGAAATAGGAGCGCGCGCTGGTGTAGACACGCAGTCCGGCACGGCTGAACAGGCCGAGCGTTGCTTCCTGCAAGCTTCCCTTGGGGATGCCCAAACGAAGTTTCATCGCCGCGTCTCCTCCGCCACATCTATGGCCTCCGCACCAAGTTGCAGTTGCTGCGTGAAGCAGGATTTCGATCCGGTATGGCAAACCTTGCCCTCGCCCAACACGCGGACGCGGAACAGCACCGTGTCGCGGTCGCAGTCGGTCCATGCCGCCATGACCTGCAGCCGATTGCCGGAAGTTTCTCCTTTGGTCCACAGCCTTTTTCGCGTGCGGCTATAAAACGTGACGAAGCCCGTGCGCAACGTTGTCTCCAGCGCTTTGCAGTTCATGAAGCCCACCATTAGCAGCTCTCCGGTGCGTGCATCCTGAATCACTGCGGCTACCAGGCCTTGCATTTTGTCGAAGTCGATTTCCATTAGATCGCTCCGTCCCTGCATCCCGCTGCTCGAAGCCCGCGGCAGAAACAAAAAGCCCGCTGCGCGGTTCGCGTCAGCGGGCTTGGATTTCCTATCAGTGCTTTTAGGCTGTTATCCGTAGTCCTCCGCCGACGCGCTCATCGCGTGATGGTGATGATGATGGTGACGGTGGTAGTTCGACGAGATCATAACTGCTTGATGTTAGGACGGTGGGCATTTCTCCGTCAATCGAATTTCACATACTTACAGTCGCAAAAAGCCGGAACTCCGCGACTCGCCAATTTGCGGCGGATTGACACGCCATCCCTTAGAGCGCCAACTCCTATTAGAAAAAGGCACTTGGCCGCTCTCGCTGTTTACCCGTCGAGGGGGCGCATCGCAAACTTGCATTGGTCCCATCATTTCTTTGCGTGCTCATCAGGGTGGGCCGAAAGGAAATTTGGAGAGGTCAACAGGATGGTATGCAGGAGGTCGAAAAGCTCCATCGGCTGTTGGGACCTTAATCGCGGTTTCGCGGCTGGCGAATTGTTACGTTCCGCTCCGGCAGAGCCTCAAGGGTCACGACCTCGAATGGTCCCAGCGTGAAGGTATGTTGCTGTCCAGCTGCGAGCGCCAGTGGAGTAGCTGTTCTGTCTTGCGTCCAACGGTTACGCGCCATAAATCGGCCGGGCACCCCTGAAGGTAGCTCAAAAGCCTGCCCGACGTCGATCACGATGCTCTGACCCTTGTCGCTCGGATTTCGCAGCGTGAGTATGGCTTTCGCTGGCGACCAGGCGGCCCACCCGTAAATTTTCAACTTGCCTGGGTCGCCGCCTACCCAATGTGTGTCTCTTAGAACCTCTGCGTTTTGTCGTGACCAATTCGCCGCTTCCGCAAGCACATCCCAATCCTTCTTTAAGAGGAGCGAGTGCGAAATATATAACTCCTGAAGTTGAGTTCCGCTACCGAAGTACGAATGGACTTCATTTTCGAAGTCGCTTCCCTGGTCGCTATCCAGATGTTCTGCCTGCCTGGCGTAAATCAGCCCGTGCAACATGAGCGAATTCAAGGGAAAGAGCGGACCGGCTTGCACAACGTTCTGATAGGTCTGCGCGTCCCTGTAAGTGATCCATTTCTCGCGCCAGGTTCCGACTCCGGTAAAGCTGTGGTCGTCTCCTCCTCGCCAGATCGAGTCGGCGTAGCGCAACCAGAACGGTGAAGGATAGGTTCCAGTGGTGAGGTTGACGAAGAGGTCTGGCTTTTCTGCGCGCCACTCCTCGATCAAACGGATGGCCGCTGCAAAGTCACTATCGAAACTACTGCCGGGGAAAACGCTGTCGACATTGCCGGTGCCGTCAATTTTGAACTGGTTGATTCCGTCCTTGATGAAATCGAGGGAAACCTCCCGGAACCGGGAGTAGTACTTTGGGCCGGAGAGAGCAAACCCTCCTGCATTGGTTTCGAAACCGTGACTTTGGCCGAAGTCGATGCGCCGCTGCTTTGCTTCTTCATAGCCTCCCCATGGGGAGAGCCATATTCCCATCGCCGCACCATATTTTTGCGCGGCCTGATTTAAAGGACGAATGCCTTCTGGGAACCCCGCATTCATCTGCCACGTCGAACTTGGATTGTCCCAGCCATCATCGAGAAGAAAGGAATCCAACTTCACGTTGCGCCGGCGAACCAGTTCGGTTCCGAAAGCGTGGATGACATCGAGCACCGCGGCCGCATCGTACGGCTTGCCGTAGCCAATGTCGTACCACGAGTTGTAGTGGAGAAATGTTCGGTAGGGATGAGCTCGCTCGCGCTCAATGTAGTTGAGAAATCCGCGGCGCATTTGGCCGGCAGGTGACACTCCGATAACTAGGGAATATTCGACGGTTTGGCCCTTCGTCAGGGGTAGTTCCCGCTTGATAGTGCAAGTTACAGTGTTTGTCGCCTGGCACACGGCCAAGGGATTTTCGAATCCGAGAAATAAGTTTCCGGCGGTGACGGGAGAGCCTTTGACTTTCCCAATCACTCTCGCTCGTGGCAGGCTCCCATCGAATAAACTCACTTCGACAATTGGCTCATCGCTATCCGGCGCCGAGAGCGAGATCTCTTCCCGAATATAGTTCGAATCGTCGCGGAGCACGACGCGCCAGACGATGGAAACGCTTCTCTTCGTCTCTTGCTCTGTTTTTTGCTTCTCTTCAGATTCTCTGCCGAGGTATTGCAGGCGGAGAGAAATAGCTTTGCCCGCAAAATGATCGCCTGCGCGCGATGCTCTGGGGTTCGATGGCAGATCCTCAATCTGTGGACCGCCGGTGATGACCATGTCGGAGGCGTGGACTGTCGTCCCATCTTTGAAGGTGAAGCTGAAGGCATCGCGCGGAAGAGAGACCAGCGTCCTGGTGCTTTGGGCTGCCAGCGTGACAGCGGTCAGCTTACCTTCGGCGACCGACCATTGCGCCTGGATCTTCTGGTTCGCTAACGAGAGAACTCCGACTCGTATCTGCGCATTTGCTTTTCCCGCAGAAATTCCGTAGAGCACGGGAGTCTGTCCCGCTGCGAGGGAACAAACATAGAGGAGGAACACGACGAGCCCTGCTCTCAGTTTCCATGCAATTGCAGAGGCGGAAATCGGCATTCTGCTTGTCAGCATCAGTAAATGTTTACGTGAGACACAACCCGGCTGATGGCGCCATTCGGGCTGGGACAATCTGGCTGAAGACCCAGCCGCAAAGAACTGAACAGCCCCAATAGCTGGGCCAGCATCACGTCCAAGGGCGCGCGGTATGCGTCGGCAAGGTCGGGCGTATTCAAACAAAGCACATGATCTGCCAGCCCCCCGATCTGGTTTGTCGACTCCGGGGTTACCACCACCAAGAGCTTTACCAGCCGCTTTCTGTGTACTTCTTCGATCAGGTCCAGTTCGTACTTCCTGCGGCGCTGATCGCCAGAAAGAAAACTTACCAATACGGTGTTCTCGTCCAACACCGACATGGGGCCGTGGCGGAGGCCAAGTGAAGACTCCGACAAGGTAGTGATTTTGCCGGCGGTCAGTTCCAGCAGCTTCAGGGCAGACTCGCGTGCCACGGCTTGCAGCACTCCGGAACCCACAAAAACGGCCCTGGAGAAATCCTCCTGCGCAATCGCAGCGGCAACTTCCTGGGCGCGCTCGAGAAAACGCTCTCCCGCTTGCTGCAGCACAGAAAAGGTATCGACGTAATCGCCGGGAGAATTTACATGTGCAACGCAATGGCCGGCAATCACCATGTTCGTGAAAGAGCTGGTCATTGCCAGCCCGCGGTCGTTCGCCGTGTCGTCCAAGGCGAGCACAAAGGCCCGCTGGGGCGTCTTCTCACAAACGGCTGCCATCCGGCCTTGTCTGTTGCAGGTCACAATCAGGTGCCGCACTTTGGGATATCTTTCGATCGCGGCCTCGAGGACGGCCAATCCTTCCGAACTTTCGCCGGAGCGCGAAAACGAGATCCACAAGTACGGCCGATCGGCAAAGACCAAGTCGTCAAGGTTTGTCAGAAGATCGGTACTGGGAACTGCCGACACCTCACATCCCCAGAGCTTTCGCAGCAAAGGTATCAGAGCCCGACCGACGTAATCGGATGTGCCGGCGCCCACGAGGTAGACGTTAGGCCGAAGCGAGGGTTCTTCTCCGACTCCCGCTCCCTTGAGGAACTGAACTAGGTCCGGCCGTCGCTGGTGGCAAATCTCGTAGGTTTTCCGCCAAGTCTCGGGCTGACGCAGAATCTCGAGCGGAGTGTACCTGATGCCGCGGTCTTCCTTCTCCTTCTCGCTTGCCTCGACTAATGTTCGGAGCCCGTCCATGACGTTTCGTTGAATCAAGCTCCCTCCTTCCGAACCGGATGCAAGCGCATTATACTAGCACCAGTTATCGCAATATCTAGAAACGTTTAGAAACCATTATAGCAATAGAACGAAATATCGCGGATTTCATCCCTGAAAAGTGGAAGCTCTTAAGGAGTGGGATCTCCCTGATGAAGTTTTGCGTCGTATGTATCCCGAGAACGCAATGCGGCTGATGAAGACGACTACCGGAGCGGACTTTGCGGAGTAGGCACTAGACGACGGTGACTTCGACGCCAGATTTCTTCAGCGCGTTCAGGTCGCCCTTGAGAATACCGGAGTCGGTGAGGACGTGTTGAAGGGCAGAGGGCGGAGCAATCAGCGAGAGGCTTCTTTTGCCGAATTTGCTCGAGTCGCAGACCGCCACGACTACCTTGGAGATCTCGATCATGGCCCGGTTTACTCTCGACTCCAAAAGATTCGGCGTGCTGATTCCATGCTGAACATCGAATCCGTCGACGCCGAGAAAAAGGATGTCCGCGTGCAATTTGTGGAGCGTCTCTTCTGCGATAGGCCCGACCAGGGAAAACGAGTTCTTCCGTAGATTACCCCCGCTCAAAATTACTTCCACCGCCGATCCGGAGAGTTCGGCTGCAATATTCACCGCGTTGGTAATGATTGTCAGGTTCTGGAAGTTACGCAGGGCGCGCGCGATGGCGGTAGTGGTAGTGCCGGAATCGAGGATGACCACTTGTCCTTCGGACACCATGCGCGCGGCGGCCGCGGCAATCTGCAACTTCTCTTTGCGATGCAGCTTCTCTTTTTCTCTTAACGTCGGATCTTCGAGTGCGCCATCGGTCGCGGAAAGTGCGCCGCCGTGAGTGCGATGAATCAGGCCTTTCAGATGGAGGATGTCCAAGTCCTTGCGGATGGTGACCTGGGAAGTGTGAAACTGTTTGGCCAAGTCCACGACCAAGACTCGCCCATCCCGACGCAGCAACCCAAGGATTGCTCTTTGCCGCTCTTCGTTTAGCATTCAGAATGTGTAGCGCCGCTCCGCGGCAGACCCGCCAATAGAAGATACTCTTAGCACTTCTCTTTTATCCCGCGTGGCATTCAGTTGTCTAGGAGAAAAGTGTCGGTTTGTTTCGTCCGAACTCCTTCTCGAATGCATAACTCAGTAGCCGCCCTCTGCCTGTAAAACGCAATGCCGATCAGCCAACGTGCCGTTACTCGGGCCGAGCCTCGAGCAGCAAGTGCTGACTGAAGTCAGCGGAAAGTGTGGCCTTGGGCCCCTGCACCGTTCCCAAATCTTTATTGTTCACATAATCGAACACGTGATAGGTACGGTCCTCCAGGCCGCGCAGTTCTAGCCTTCCGCTCCAGTGGCGGGCGTAGAACGCATAGTAAAGTTCCTGATCTTTACGGATCACGTGAGTCTCGGGAAGATCGAAGCCAATGTCGTAGAGATCCCCAAGATATTCGCCTCGCGACAGCATTTTGTCGTTGTAGATTTGAAGCCACTTCTCGAAGATCTTTTGCCGCTGCGGTGTGAGATCCGACGTGCTGTGTTTAGTAACGAGATTAGGAAGCACAAACTGTGTACCTACGACCCCTCCCACGCCGACCGTCGAGGCGAAATCGATCGCGCCATCGCTCAACTCGACATGGTCGCCAAAATAGGGAATGTTGTCTCCCATGAGCGCTTTCAAAGTCTTTCCCTTGGAGCGGATCTGAAACGAACTCTCCGGATCAGATGCAACTGACATGTTGAAATGCGGCATGGTAAAAAACGAGTACGCGGTACCGCAGGGACAAAATTCCACCAAGGCGTCCGGCTTTACGCTGCGGGCGGTTTCGTAAATCTCCCGAAAGAAATCGGGCAACGCTTCAACCGAGTCCTCCGGACTCTTGTGGTGGTGCGCCGGGTTGTAACAAGGAGGGACCGCATTCATGTGCTGCCCATCAAGCTTGAGGCCGTCGAATCCCCACTCGCCGAGAATCTTGCGAACCAGCGCTTTGTGATATTCGATGACCCCGCGCTCGGACGGACATAAGTAATATGAATTCCACCATGAGATCTTCCGCTTCGATCCATCGCGATTCAGCAGAAGAAAGTCGGGATGCTCTTTTAGCAATGTTGAATCGGGTACGGCGCTCAACGGCGACCACCACAGCTGCGCTTTGAAACCTTCGGCGTGAATCCGATCCACCAGAGCTTTCATGTCAGCGTCGCCGTTGGGAAATTTCTTGGGATCGAGTTCCCAATCGCCATAGTTATTCTGCCAACCATCGTCGAGCGTCACCCAGCTGAAGCCCATTTTCTTGACCGTCGGCAGCGTATCGTAAACCTGCTTCAGTTTTACCGAGCGGCCGTAACCCCATGCACACCAAATCGGGCCAAAGGCGCTGTCAGGCGCCGAGGCCATTTGAAATCCCTGCTGCACCATGAGCCGGCGATACTCGGCGAGGGTGCGAAAGTAGTCTCCTTGATGCACGGAGACAAACGTGCGCAGGGTGTGAAAACTCTCTCCGGGTTCGAGAGTCCGGTCGTGGTTGGCGCGGACGGCAACTGTAGCGTGGCTCGCATCGGGCATGGAGACAGGAAGCGATACCAGGCGCGGACCTGGTTCTACGTCGCCGACAGCAAGTCCTACGTCTCTGCGCCATACATCGATAATCGGAGTTCCTCCGCCGTAGTCGCTGGCATTCATGCCGAGAAAATTTTCCTGCTTAAATCCGGCGTGCAGTGGAAGCACCCAATTGGGGCGCTTCTCATACGACCCACTTTGATAGGACCAAAATGCCGGGCTGGGTGCCGCGATAGTCGCGTGCAGAGAATATCGATTGTTGGCCCAACTGCGAATTGAGAGTCTAGCGGCGCCTTCGTTCGTGTAGCAAACGTCGAAGATTGCGAAGCCGGGGAAGTCAGAGTAAATCGTGACCGAGACATCCTTGCGCAGATCGCCAGCCTTGCCCGTTAGCGAGAGCCGCTCGCCGGAACCGAACGCATCCGAAACACGCTCACGGCGGCTCGCGCTCAGCGGGAAATCACGCCACGTGCGAATGCCAGTAACCGTTTCCGACGCGGAAAACGGAGTCAGGAATTGCGGGCTGGGACCTACCAGTGCGACGACCCGGCTGCGCAGGTTTTGGTCGAATTCGATACGCAAGACAGAGCTTTGGATCTGGAGGTTGGTGGAGGTTTCCAGTAGGGCCGCGGATGGAGATTTCTGAGCGGAATCGTTCTGGCCCGCGTTCCAGACGGGCAGGGCAAGGGCAAGCAAAACCGAGGCAACAGTGCGCCCGGCTCTCGAAAGCGACCATCGGTGGTTCTCGGGGCGATGGCTTACGCGCTGATTAGATTGCTTTTTCATGTTGCCCGGCCAGTCTTATTGAAATCATCTTCGCTCAAGGCGTGAATATTTACGATGTGTTGCGAATGAATTCCTTTTACGTTTTAGGCTCCGCATTGTCAAGAACCGATCGCCGGTCGCGGGATGGCCATGAGTCCCTCCCAATGGAGGAAGCAGAGTCTCCGGCATGGGGGGTTGGAATCTTGTTGACTGCAGCTTTCCCCGGATATCCGAATCCTAGCGCGGGAGTTGATGGCTCAGATTTGCCTTTTACGCTTGACAAAGCGGGGGGATCGCACGGATAGTGTGAGCGAAAGTAAACGCTATAAAACGCAACAAAACGAATACACCTGCTTGATCTTGGTGTGAGGCGTCCATGCGAGTTCGAAGAGCAGAGTGCTTGGCGGGCGGTCGTCGTGTCGGCGCCACCGTGCTGTTTTCCGTTGTCGCAATCCTCGCTTCAGCCATTTCCCTTTGGAGCCAGGGTTCCTACCGGGCGCAGTTGCGCGGAGTCGTTTCCGATGCGTCGGGTGCGGTCGTCGCACATGCCAAAGTGACTATCCGGGACGTCGGCACGAACATTGCCAGTTCCGCAGTTACTGACGACAAAGGCTCCTATCACTTTACCGATTTGCGTCCTTCCACCTATGTCGTGAAGGTCGTGGCGGCAGGCTTTCGCCCGGCAGAACAAACCGGCGTGGTTCTGGCGGTCGATCAAGAATCGTCGCTGAATTTTAAACTGAATATTGCCGGCGCATCGACCTCTGTCAGCGTTACCGCTGCGGCACCTCTGCTCGACACCGATAATGCGACGCTAGGCACGGATATCACCAGCGAATACATAAAGGAACTCCCTCTCATCAACCGCAGCTTCTTCGGCCTGATGTTTTTATCGGCAGGCGTGACAGAAGTCGCCGGGTCGGGCACGCAAGATAACTATCCTTCGGGTACCAACTTCGTTTCCAACGGACAGCGCAACGCGACCGCGGAGGTTCGATTGGATGGCGCGCTGCTTAGCGCGCCCGAACAAGGCGAAGGCGGAAACTCCAATGTTTATTACGAGCCGCTGGTCGAGAGCATGCAGGAAGTCAAAGTCGAAAACAACAGCTTCTCGGCGGAGTTCGGCAACAACGGCGGGACCGTCGTGAACATGGCCATGAAGAGCGGGACGAACTCCTTCCATGGCAGCGGCTGGTATTTCTTGCAGCGTCCGCAAATGGATGCCCGCGATTTCTTCAACCCCGAGCCCAATCCCAAACCGGACTCCCGGCGAGACCAAGGAGGGTTTTCGCTTGGCGGACCGATAAAAAAGGATCGCACGTTTTTCTTCGTGGATTTTGAGAAAGTCCGCAGTATATCCGCGTCCAGCTACGTGGCGACTGTGCCAACTGCGGGAGAGCGGACCGGCGACTTTTCCGCGACCGCAAATCCCATTTACGATCCGCTGCAACCGCTGGTGAATTGCACTGCACCCGCGACCGGTCTATGCAGGCCGCAGGTTCCGAACAATAAAATTCCTTCGACCGAAATTGATCCCATCGGGCTTGGCGTGCTTAACCTCTACCCGCAACCTAACCTCCCCGGAGAATTCAACAACTACAATTTCACCACCGCCGCAAATTCACCGGATTACCAGTTCGATATCAAAGTTGATCATCAGATCAACGACAAGCAGCGCATTAACGGCCGCTACAGCCGGAGTTGGAACAATTTCACCACTGCGGAGACTTTAGGCGACGGTTTTGATAATGACGGAATCGCGAACGGCCCCACCACGGCGCAAAACGGCTCGTTCGAGTATTCCTGGACGATCAACCCGCGCACGGTCTGGACAAACCATGCCGCCGTCGATCGCGTGCATGAAAAAGCCACGTCCGGTATCCCGTCGATCTCCAGCTTCAACGCTTCCTTGCCGAGCGGCGTTCCGGGATTACCGGCGTTGTTGGTGCAGGCGAACGGAATCGATCAGATGCCAACGTTCTCGATGACGGGTGCGTCGCCGTGGACCGATCTTTTCGACCAGTGCTGCATAGCGACAACCTTTGCCCATACTTTGTACAGCTATTCGTCGCAGGTAGTGATTTCCAAAGGTCCGCACCTGATCAAGTTCGGAGGTGAGCAGAGGCTGTTCTATAACAATTTTTTTCAGCCGCCAAATCCGACTGGCGTATTCAATTTTTCGGATTACGTAACCTCGCGGACCCCGAACAGCGATACAGATGCGCTGGGGAACGCGACCGGCAATCCGTTTGCCAGCCTTCTTTTTGGTTACGCCGACAATGTAAACCCTCCCAGTTACGTTCCTCCTTCACTGAATATCTATCCCGCGGTCGCGAATAAATCGGCTGAGACAGGCTTTTATATTCAGGATGACTGGAAGGTAACCTCAAGACTTACGGTCAATCTTGGCCTGCGTTACCAGTGGAGCACGCCCTACAACGAGCGCTACAACCGGCTCCAATTCAGCAATTTCACCGCGGATAGCGGCGTAAACATTAACCTTGCCAGCGTTCCCGGCAGCGCGCCTGCAGGCACCTTGAGCGCGCAGGCAATGATGCTGGGGATCGCGAACCTTCCGACGACTGAAGAGTTGAATGGCACTACAGAGTTCGCCACATCCAGTCGCAGGAGCGTTCCAACGTATCGCAAAGATGTTGGACCAAGGCTCGGTTTTGCGTTTCAGGTCGATTCGAAGACGGTGGTGCGCGGCGGGGCCGGCATATATTTCGGAATGAGTCCGGCCACAAACTTCCAGTATCCGGGCACCGCCTTCCGCAAGACCGCCACCATGTTCTTCACCAACAATAATTTTGCAACTCAATCCGCGACGCTGGAGAATCCGTTTCCGGGTGGACTCACAGGGCCGCAGGGCATGCAGTACGGCGCGCTGGCTAATTGGGGATACGGCAACAACAACGATCTGGGCACAACGGCCGCGCGAGACGCCGAGATTTATCAGTGGAACATCGGGATCCAACGGGCGTTGCCCAGCGAAATTGTGCTCGGATTGGATTACTCCGCAAACCGGAGCACCCATCTGCCGTGGTCCGGCACCAACAACCGGGATTACATTCCGTCGACTCTGCTGGCGAAGATTTCAGCTGCGGTCACTCCCACCGATTCCACCTGCCAGACCGACAGTTGCGTAAGCAACTTTCTCCAAACCCAGGTGGGCAACCCGTTCGCGTCGATGTTCAGCCCGGGTTGCGCTCCTTCACCCGCGAACCCGTGCTTCAACGAACCCGATTCGAACTACGGCCAGCCGACTCTTCCGCTGGGAAATCTGCTCAACTCCTACCCTCAATTCGCCGGAGACTTTGAAGGCTTGATGCTGGAGGAGGCCAGTTCCTGGTACAACGCGATGCAGATTCGTTTTCAGAAGCGCACTACGCATCACGTCAGCTTCGATGGCAGCTACACGGTTTCGAAAGCGACTGACGATTCCTCCGCGGGCAGAAACAACTTTATTGGTTCTCTGTCGTACGGCTTGCCGCAGCAACTGGATCGCCTGAATTTAGAGCACAGCATTGGCGCCAACGACACGCCGCAACGTCTAGCCGCGGCAGTCGTCATTGATTTGCCGGTCGGCCGAAAACAATGGATTGGCGGCGATATGAACCGCGCGCTCGACGCCGTCGTCGGAGGCTGGTCGATTGCAACTTTGATCACCGAACAATCAGGTCAACCGATGGCGATCTCCATGGCTACTCCTCGGCTGGCGAATGGCAGCCAGCGGCCGAGCGTCGTGTGCTCGCAACTTAAGTCTGGGCTGAGCATGAATGACGTTGCCATGAGCTGGCAAAATGCTACGCCACTCTCTTTCTTTAACTCGAACTGCTTCGCCGATCCGGGAGATCAGAATCCGGGCAATGCCCCGCGCTACTTTCCCGGCTTGCGCGTGGCCGGCATCCACAACGCGGATCTGAATCTCTATAAGTCGTTTGTGCCGAGGGAAGGCTGGAAGTTGGATGTGCGGGCGGAAATCTTCAACCTCACCAATCATCCTCGCTTCGGCTTCCAGCAGTCGAACTTGGCGTTTGGAAATTCTCAGTTCGGGGGAATTAGCAGTGATGCGCCGGGTTACTTGCCTCGATACTTCCAGTTCGGAGTCAGGCTCGAGTTCTGAGCGCCGTCGGGTTCAAATATCGAATGAAGGTTTAACCATAACAAGTGTGTGGTCCGGGCTGAGATTCGCTGGATGGCGCGTTGTTGTCGCGATGTAATTCGGAAGGCACCCATGAAAAAGTATGCAGCCTCGATCATAGCCGCGGTTTTGGTTTCCCTGAGCGTATTCCTTCTTGGTCAGGATGCCTCTCGCGATCAGGCGAACTCAAACCCGCGGCGGCAAGACTGGACGAACTATACGCGCATTGCAGCGTGGTCGCTGAAACCGGACAATGCAGAAAAAATTGTCCGCGAGGCTGAGCAGAGCCATGTCGCCGGCATTGAAGTCGACAACGATATCCCTGGGCGCTACGAAAGCTTTCTCAACCCTGAAGAGAAGCTCGCCGCGATTCGCGCGGTGGCGGAGCGCGCGCACAAAGTTGGCAATCACGCCTTCGTTTACATTGCGGGGCTGGAGTGCATTACGGCAAACGCTGACCGGTCACCCCATTCGGTCGTCAAAGATCATCCGGATTGGTTGCAACGCAAGATCACGGGTGAGCCCGCAGTCTTTGGCGGCGGCGATGCTTTCTGGATCGCAAAAGGCGACGAGGATGTGTGGATCAGTCCCTACGCGGCAGAGTGGCGCAAGACTTATATGGAGCGAGTGCGCCAGATTGCCGCGACGGGCATCGACGGCATCTACGTGGACATTCCGTATTGGATGACGCACTTCGACGGTTGGGAAGATACATGGGCCAGCTTTGATGACGCTACAGTCGCGGCTTTTCGCAAGCAGACTGGCCTGGATGCACGCCACGACCTGAAGCTGGGAGATTTCTCCGATTCGAATTTTCGACAATGGGTCGATTTTCGGATTCAATCGCTGACCGACTTTATGCGGGAGATTGATCAGACCGCGAAATCGGTAAATCCCGAGATCAAAACCATTCCAGAAATATATCCAGGCATCGAGGAAGAAGCCGTCCGTGTGGGCGCCGACGTATACAGTCTGTACGCCGTGAACGACGCCGTTGCGCATGAATATGAATTTGGCGGCGGGGACCACATGGCATCCTCGCGAACGCCGTTCGATTGGTTCCGTTACCAGATCGGCATGCAAACCTTCCGAGCGTTCGCCCAAGGCAAAGCGACCTGGATATTGAATTATTCGTGGGATGGCGATCCCAAGGTCAGCGCCCCGGAGCCGATGAAGAATCTTTTCATGTCGGAAATTATGGCGGGAGCGAATGTGTGGGATGCTGCGACCCACGTTATGTCCGGCTCAAACGATCTGGACACGCGGAAGCAGGTGTTCGCATGGATTGCGGCTCACGAAAAGATCTTCTATCGTCCGCGGACAGCGCTTGATCCAGTTGGCGTCTATTTTTCTCCGGCAACGCGCAACTACTTTACAAAAGAGTTCCTTCGTTCTTATCAAGGGACGTTGTTGCTACTGATGCAGAGTCATCGCGAATATCAGATCGTGACGCCGAGGACGCTGGCTTCGTTCCACGGGAAAACTTTGATATTGCCGGATGTGCGCATTCTTTCAAAGGATGAGACGCTTGCCTTGCAAAAGTATGCCGGGAGCGGTGGAAAGATCGTCGCGACCGGCTCCATGAACCAGGAGTTATTGCAATTAACGAACGTGACTCACCTCGCCGATTCACCCGGGGCGCGCTACATGGCGCTGGCGGAAAGCCGCTTCGATGATTGCTCGCCTGATAGCGAAAAGAATTTTCTAGATAGCCTGAGTGCGGGTGAAATTCAGGTGAAGACGTCGCCTAGGGTTGCGGCGCAAATTGCGTCCGTCGAGGGCGAAATGCACGTATTCCTTGCCAACTTCCAGGGGCTGCGATCCAAAGAGAATGCTGTGCAGACTCCTGAGAAGCACGCCGAAATAAGTGTGCCGGGCAAGATGCAGGGACACTTCTTGACATTTCTCGGCGAGGAAGCCGGAATCGCTGGCCACTTCGAAAATGGGCGTACTCATTTCGATTTGCCGGAGATCGACAAAGGCGCGGTAGTCTGGTTCACGCCCGCTGGCGCTTCTGAAGCTGCGTTCTAGCCTCCTGCAAACCTTGGCTGCGCCAGCGGTACTCCTTTTTAGCATTCGATGCATATTGAAGTAATTCGTAAGCATTCGTAAGATAAACATCGGAATTGAGGAACCGGCTTGAACCCCGAAATTCGGAAGCGCAGAGATAATCCAAGCGCCAGCCTTCAGGATGTACTGGCTCGTAATCGCGTCTCAGCAAAGGGCGGCGTTTATGCCGTGTGCTCGGCACATCCGTGGGTGATCGATGCGGCGATACAACAGTCGATAGAAGACGGTTCTGTCCTCCACGTAGAATCCACTTCCAGCCAGGTTAATCAGTACGGGGGCTACAGCGGGCAGACGCCGAGTCAGTTTGCAGGGTTTGTCCACGCAGCCGCCCGGCGCAGGGGACTTCCCGAAGATCGAATCCTGTTGGGCGGGGACCATCTAGGGCCATTTCCGTGGAAATGCGAGGCCGCGAACAGCGCGCTGAATAAGGCTTGCCAACTTGCCCGCGATTGTGTCCTCGCTGGCTATCGGAAGATTCATCTAGACGCGAGCATGGCTTGTGGCGAGGACGGTGAGGCGCTTAGCGAACAGATCGTCGCGCAGCGGGCTGCTGTTCTTTGCGAAGCCGCGGAACGCGCTCTGAAAGACGCACTCCAAAGCATCGATCCTCCCCTCTATGTTATCGGTACTGAAGTTCCCGTTCCTGGGGGCGAGTCGGCTTTAGGACTACCCCCTGCGGTCACCACAATCGAGAGCCTGCATGAGACTTTGCGAGTTTTGCAGCGAGCCTTTGAAGAGAGAGGTTTGGCCGCAGCGTGGCAAAGAGTAATCGGGGTCGTCGTTCAGCCCGGGGTCGAATTTGGGGACGAAGTTGTTTTTGAGTACGACAAAGCGAAGGCTCGTTCACTTTCTGAAGGATTGCCTCGCAGCACTTCCTTGGTATATGAGGCGCACTCCACGGACTATCAACCTCCCGCGGCATTGGCGCAAATGGTCGAAGACCACTTCGCAATTCAGAAAGTCGGTCCCTGGTTGACCTTCGCCTTCCGGGAAGCCGTATTTGCTCTGCGCCTAATAGAAAAAGAATTGTTCGCCAGTGAAAAAAGCCGGCGACCGTCGCAACTTCGGGAAGCGCTCGATGCTGCCATGCTGCGCGAACCCGCGTATTGGCGCTCCTACTATAAGGGCGATGAGAGCCAACTGCGCATCTCCCGCGCTTATAGTTACAGCGATCGCTGCCGATATTACTGGCACCAGGCTCCGGTCCAAGCGGAACTTGAACGCCTACTCGAGAATCTAAGCGAGCGGCCAATCCCATTAACGCTCCTCAGCCAGTACCTGCCGCAGGAGTATAAAGCGATCAGGACGAAGCTCATCCAGAACCAGCCGGGGACAATTATTCGATATCACATTCAAGCGGTGTTGCGTTTGTACGCGACCGCGTGTGGAATGCGCGGGGAGGCTAATTAGGAGGGCGGGGCTTTCCTGAGAGTGTGGCAGTGTGAAGATTCCCGTTGACAATCCGATCAAACGGAAGTAAAAGTAACACTTCGTAAAGTTACACAATATATTGTCCACCTGGAAGCGAGAGCGGAGGGGGACTTCCCCGATGCGACTCAGGAGGCTTGCCATGCCCTTGCATTTCCACATCCGTCAAATACACGTTCGCCAGATTTCCGGCGCTCTCTTTTTTCTAATCGCCATTAGCTTTGCCACCCCGCTATGGGCGCAAAAGGATGCCGGAACGATTGTGGGAACCGTGCGCGACAGTAGTGGCGCGGTGGTCCAGGGCGCGAAGGTCTCGGTGGAGGACGTAGATCGAGGCGTGCAGATGACTCTCTCCACTAACCCGGAGGGAGAATATGTAGCCAGTCCGCTGCACATCGGGCGCTATCGGGTCACGGTGGAGAAGACGGGTTTCAAGAAGGCTGTGTCTGAAGTTGTCCAACTGGATGTGCAGGGGCGCGTTGCTATCAACGTTCCCCTGCAGGTCGGATTGATATCCGAAGAGATGGTGGTTACAGGCGCTGCGCCGCTGCTCGAGACTGAAACTTCGGAGTTAGGGCAGGTCGTTGACCAAAAGCGGGTGAGCAACCTGCCGCTTAATGGGAGAAACTTCGCTCAGTTAGCGCTGCTAAGCGCAGGCACTGCGCCAAGTGAACCGGGCGCGCGCGATGAGGGTGGATATGGCTTCAGCTCGAATGGGGCAAGGTCACTGCAGAACAATTTCCTGCTGGACGGCGTGGACAATAATTCGAACCTGCCTGATCTTCTCAACGAAACGAATTTCGTAATTCAGCCTCCAGTCGAAGCTCTGCAAGAATTCAAGGTCCAGACCAACGCGTATAGTGCCGAGTTCGGGCGCGGCAATGGAGCGATCATCAACGCGGTCATCAAGTCTGGAACGAACCAGCTTCACGGCTCGGCTTGGGAGTTTCTTCGCAACAATGTAGTGGACGCGAGGAATTATTTCGATCCCGTGGGACCGGTTCCACCCTACAAGCAAAATCAGTTTGGCGCGACATTCGGCGGGCCGGTCTTGATCCCGCACCTGTATGACGGCCGGGGGCGAACCTTCTTTTTTGTAGACTACGAGGGGTATCGCGTGCGGCAGGCGCAAACCCAGGTTGGGTTTGTTCCACCCACGGCGTGGCGGACCGGAGATTTTTCCAGCCTGATCGACTACACGACGGTCACCGGCACGGATTGCAATAACATACCGACGTACGCGGGAGAAATTTTCGACGCCAAGCTGGCGCAGCCAACTTGCGGCGTGCCTTTCCAATACGACTCAACCGGCAAGCCTTTGAACATTATTCCTGCGGCGCCAGTGGTTGCGGGCGGCGGTTCGTTGGATCCGTTAGCGCTGCGTCTGGCGGCGCTGTATCCGGCGGCGGGGCCGATCAATTCAAGCGGGAATAACTTCGTCGCCAATCCAGTGCGTCAGGAAACGCGTAACAATTTCGACGCGCGAGTCGATCAAAAATTCTCCGACATTGACAATGCTTTCTTTCGATTCAGCTTTGAGAACCAACCCAGTTCCATTCCCGGCACTTTCGGCGGCTTGGCCGATGGTGGAGGGTTTTTCAGCGGGCAAGAAGATTTTTCGTACCGCAGCTTTGCCACCAGCTGGACTCACGTTTTCAAGCCGGAGTTAATCAACGAATTTCGCCTGGGCTACAACCGGGTGAATGCTCACCGCCTGGAACTCAATGCAGATACCAATGTATCGGCCGAACCCAATATCGATTTCCCCGGCGTCCCGTATTCCCCAGGCATTGGCGGCCTGCCGCAATTGGTCTTCAGCGATGTTTCAACGCTGGGCAGTCCCACCTTTTTGCCCTCGATTGAACTGCAGAATTCCTACACGCTTTCGGAGAACCTCACCTGGGTTCGCGGCCGCCACACTTGGAAGTTCGGCACTGAGATCCGGCGCGAAGAGTTCACAATCTTTCAACCTGCCGCGGCACGCGGAACGCTCTCCTTCACTCCAACTCTGACTGACAATCCCGCAGCCATCGGAACCGGCGGCACCGGGTTCGCTTCCTTCATGGCAGGGCTTACCAGCGGCGGCAGCATCAATAATCTGCACAACGTGGATTATTTCCGCAACACCTATGCGTTTTATGCGCAGGATGATTGGAAGGTTACGCCGACGGTGGTATTGAATTTCGGATTGCGTTACGAACTTTTTGGCACAGTTTCAGATCGACAAAATGACGTGGGGAACTTCGACCTCAGTGATCCCACCGATCCCACAATCTTCGTGCCCAAAGGACAGACTGCACAACTCACGCCCTATATCGCGCAGTATGTCAAGATCAGCCCTACGGCGAGCCGCGGGTTACTCAACTCCGATCTGAATAACTTGGCGCCTCGCGTCGGATTAGCCTGGCAGTTTACTCCGAGGACGGTGTTGCGAATGGGGTATGGAATTTTCTACGGCGGCCAGGAGAATGGTCCGTACTCGAATCCAAGTCCGGGATTCAACCCTCCGTTCTTCACCAACCAATCGTTCATCTCCCCTTGTGGCGCGCCGACGGCCAATGCCCTCGCCGGAGATTGCCGCGTCACTCAGATTCCCTCGCTAGCGAATGGGTTCCCCGCCAACTCGCTCGTAGATCCCAACACGCCCATCTTCTTCTCTGTCGATAAAAACCTGCGCACGCCCTATATGCAGCAGTGGCATCTGAGCTTTGAACGCCAACTTCCTGCGAATAGCGTTTTGACCGTGACCTATGCGGGTTCCAAAGGGACGAAGTTGTATACGTTCTTCAATGGCAACCAGGCGGCGCCCGATCCGAATCCGAATGATGCAACCGCGCCAAGGCGGCCCGTGTCTGCGACCCTGATCGGCTCACCGGCCCCGTGTTCTCTGGCAAATTCTCAATACTGTAGTCCGGTATTCGATACCGGCATCGATTGGTTCCGCTCGACTGGTTCGTCCAACTACAACTCGCTTCAGGCAAGTTTGGAAAAGCGCTTCGCCAAGGGACTTCAGTTCCAGGGATCGTATACCTACGCCCACTCGCTGGATATCGCTTCGAATGCGAATCTTGGTCCTACGCAGAACAACAGCGACTTCCGCTACTTCCGCGACCCGCAGGCCGAATACGGCAATTCCGATTTCGATGTGCGCCAACGCTTCGTCTTCAATTCAATCTACGAACTGCCCTTCGGCCACGGCAAACATTTCATGGGGAGCGCCACCGGGGTTGCGAACCAGATAGCTGGAGGCTGGCAGATTGCGAATATCCTCTCGATCTCTACTGGAAACTGGTACACGGTGCTCGACGCAAACGGCAACTTCGCTAATTCCGACGGCGGCGCCGGCGGCGTTTCTCAGCGTCCAGACCTTGTCGGAGACCCAAACCGCGCGGGCGTTGTGCCGGGAAATCCCAATCCGCAATGCCAGGTCCTGATGTCGCAAGGCGGTCTGGCCCCAAACAAGATTCACACGCCAACGCAATGGTTCAATACATGCGCCTTCGCTGACCCTGCGTTGGGATCATTCGGCGACGTGGGACGAAACACGATCGAAGCTCCGGGATACAAAGAGTGGGACTTCTCGGTATTCAAGTTCTTCCACACCTCAGAGAAGACAGATCTGGAATTTCGCGCGGAGTTCTTCAATCTTCTCAATCACACGAACTTTCTGTTCGCGGAAAGCGGCCCGCAGAATGGAAACAACGCAACCATTCTTGGAACCCCGCAGTTCGGCAATTTAACCGCTGCCCGGCCGCCCCGGCAGATACAGTTTGCGCTCAAGTTTTCTTTCTAAAGTCGACGCTCGCGTTTCTCGCAGCCTTTCTGAATAGGGGGTCAACCCATGAGCCATGCACAAGGTCTGTTTGAAAGATTGGCGATCGCTGGGCGCGCGTTCAAAACTTCGCTCAAGCCCTCTCCAGTTTTGAGATCCTGTATCGCGTGCGCGAGTTTCGTTGCTACAACTCTGTACGCTGCGCCGTGTCCCGCCCAGCAACTGACGAACCGCGATCTTTCCGTGACGGTTAATCCGCAGGATGGATCGTATCGGTTCGGACCTGTCGGCAGTCCGCCCGTAGTTGAAGCAGGCATCGGTGCGTTGGTCGATCACCGGTGGCAGCGTTCCAGCGAATACGCATCGCACTCGCTTTCCGAATCGACATTCAGCGACGCGCTTGGCGCCGGTAAAGAGTTAACGGTCACTTTCACCGCGGCAAGCGGAAGTCCCGATCTTATTTATGTGCTGCAGCTTTACACAGAAAAGCCTTTCGGCTCCATTCAAGTGCGGGTCAGGAACGGAACCAGTAAAGCCATGTCGGTGCAGGCGATTCGCAGTGTTGATGCGACAGGAGACTCGATCGTCAACCTGGGTGGGCCTCCATCGCAGGAGCGAGCTCTCTCCGATAGCTTCAGCGAAGATTGGCCCGACCTGGTGATCTATGATCTCGGGGATGCTCCGGGCGGCATGCATCGCGGCGTCGGAAGCCAGCTGATCTACAACCGGCAGACGAAGCAGAGCTTATTTCTTGGCGCACTCACATCGGATCGTTTCTTAACCATTCTACGGCTGAAGACACAGGGCAAAGGTGCCGACGCGAAGGTCGTATCTTATAACGTCGACTCCACCGGGACCACGGAGATTCAGAAGGATTACAGTGAGGCGGAGTCTCTAGAAAAAAAGTCTTTAAAAAGTGACCGGATCGAACTGAGCCTTCCGCTGAAGCCCGGCGAGGAGATGAGTTCTGAACGTGTGATGTTCGCGGCTGGTCCCGGCTATCTCGAACAGCTGCGCGCTTACGGCGCCGCAATTCGAAAATTGCATCGCGCGCGAGTTTCGAGCGAGATTCCAATTGGATGGTGGAGTTGGACGGCTTACTATGCGGCGATCAACGAAGGCGAGACGCTGGTGAACGCCGACTTCCTGTCGCAGCATTTGAAATCGTTGGGTTACAAATACTTCCAGATCGATGAAGGCTATCAATACGCGCGCGGCGAGTACGTCACCGCGAACGCAACGCAATTCCCCGGCGGCATGGGATTTGTGGCGCATCGCATTTTAAGTGACGGCCTCACCGTTGGCCTGTGGACGGCGCCGTTCGAGATAAGCAGCCGCGCCTGGGTCTACGAACATCACAAGGATTGGCTGGTGCATAATGCAGACGGCCAGCCAATTCCCCTTGAGGATTTGTGGAGGGAAGGTGTGGACACGCTTTATGCGCTCGATACCACACATCCGGGAGCGCAAGATTACTTGCGCCAGACTTACAAGCAATTAGTCGAGGAGTGGGGAGTTCGCTTCATCAAGATGGACTTTATGGATACGACGGCGATTGAAGGTTATTACCATCGCCCCAATACCACGGCACTCGAAGCGCAGCGTGTCGGTTTGCAGATAATCCGCGACGCGGTCGGCGACGGCGTGATCCTGGATAAAGACGGAAGTCCCATGCTCAATCCGGTTGGGATCGTCGACACGGGCCGCATCTCCGCCGACACGGGGCACAGTTTCTCGAGGTCGAAGGCGGCCGCCCCCGGCATCGCGGCGCGCTTCTACATGAACGGCAACTTTTTTATCAATGACCCAGACGCGTTCAACGTCACCGACACCTATCTGGTGGAGCATTCGGGCGAGCGCTCGTCTCATTCGCTGGCGACAGCGCAGGCTTCGATCGCACTCTCCGCGGTCGCAGGTGGCATGTACGAAATCGGCGACGACCTGCTGGTGCTCAATAGCGAGAAAGATCGGATGGCGTTGGTGGAGAACCAAGACTTGCTGAACATGGCCAAAGCTGGGCGAGCCTCCACACCGGTAGACCTCATGAGCTACGACAAGGAGGACGAACAACCCAGTCTCTTCTTGCTCCGGCAAAGCCCTCGCCAAAGCATCCTGACCGTTTTCAACTGGACGGAAAAGCCACGCTCGCGCTCGTTGAGCCTGAAAGACCTCGGCCTCTCGGTCAGCTCAACCACGGTGGCAACTTCGGTCTTGGATTCAACCACCGCGTTATCGCTCGAAGGCGGCGCGCTCCGGATAGAGAACCAGCCGCCGCAGTCCGCGGTGGTTATCAAGCTCGTGGACACCGCAGCCGCAAAGGTCGCTCCAACTGTTATGACCGAGATCCCCTCTCAATCGAAGTCCGGAGAGACTATAGAGTTTTCAGCGCACGCGGAACCTTCCGGCGTTCCGGCGACAGGCTACCATTGGGATTTTGGCGATGGAACGACCGCTGAGGGTTCGAAAATTTCGCATTGCTATACCAGAGCCGCCGATTTCGTTGTCCGGCTCAGGGTGGATGGACCGGACGACTTGTCCTATGAACGGAGCTTTCCCATAGGAGTAACGGGCACGTTGAAGCCAACTCCGGAGCTGCGCGCGAATCGGCGTTTCGAAGAGAAAGCCGACAAGTAGATCAGTTCGGCCGACCCTCGGGTCGGCACTCGCGCGCATTTTGTCGAGTAGCTCCCACTCACGGGCCCGAAGCAGCAGGTCCATTAGGGCTTTGCGGAGGGCGGCTGCCAGAGCTCAATCTTGTTTCCATCCGAGTCATAGATCCAGGCAAAGCGACCGTAGGATTCATCCATTCGTTTGGGGTCGATCTTTACGCCCTCTTGTTTTAAGCGGTCGAGCAAAGCATCCATATCGTCCACGATGTAGTTGACCATGAAGGGTTGGCCGGGGGCGAAATAGTCAGTGGAGGCGGGAAAAACACTCCAAACCGTAAGGTGTTCCTTTTGCGGATCGTCGTGCTCGCGCCATGGAAGCATCGCGCCTGAACCCTTGTCAGCGAGTCCAAGGTGCTTCGAATACCACTCGCGCGTCTGATCGCGGTTCGCGGATTTGAAGAAAACTCCGCCGATTCCAAGGATGCGCCCGCGCTCCTCCGTTTTGACAGGCGGCTTTGACTTCTCAGGTTTTGGAGACTTCATGTCTTGTCCTCCTGTCGAGCAGACCGAGACGAGCAGCAGCGAGCCGAGCGCGATTGTGCTCCACGGCATTCCTTGCATGCGGCGGATTATACACAAGCTCGGGACTGCGGGGCATTCACCGTTAAATGTGGCCTCGAGGGCTGGCACCCTATGCCGCCGGCTAGTTTAGCAGCGATTCCCAGTCGGCCGGCACCCTTCCTGCGGGTCCGGGCGTCGGCTGACTTTTCGGATGCGAGTGCGGCGGAAGCAGCTCCGCGCCCCTGACCATCCCTTGCTTCTCGTAATCGTAAAACCAATCCTCGCCTGGCTCAAAGCTGGCTATGATCTGGTGCCCAGTCGCCGCCGCATGCTTCGATGCATGTTGGCTCGGAGAACTGTCACAGCATCCGATGTGCCCGCACTCCGCACAGCGGCGGAGATGTAACCACCAGTCTTTCGGCGACGCCAGGCATTCCACACACCCATCGCCACTTGGCTTCGAAGCCGGATTGATTCCGCGATGATCTTTCTTCATTTCAGTTTTTCCTTTCGACGCTGGAGTCGATCGACATGTTCAAGCCACCAACAGGATCTTCCCGCTAGCGCCTTTTTCCGCCGCTGCCTGGGCCTCGGTCGCTTCACTGAGTGGCAGCTTCTGGCTGATCGGGATTACCAGCCTGCCATCTCGCACCGCTTCAGCCATGAACTCGAGCGTTTTCCTGTCGAATTTCGAGAATACTTCCACCACCTTTACAGATGAGTACTGCGCGGCATTCTGGGGCGCGCCGAGAACCGAAGCAAATACGCCTCCGGGCTTGACCTTGGCGATTAGCTTCTCGGCAGTTTTTCCGTCGACCGTATCGGCAACTGCATCGAGTGCAGCGAGGGTTGCGATGGCAGCGTCGTCGTCGGTCGCGAGTACCTGATCCGCGCCCACCGTCTTGGCGTCGTCGATCTGCCTCTTCAAAACCCCTGCGATCACCGTTGCCCCGCGTTGTTTCGCGGTGAATACCGCCGACCTCCCGACGCTTCCTGCGGCGCCTACAACCAGAACCGTCTGGCCCGCTTTGATTCCCGTAGCCGACATGAGCTGATTGCCGGTCGTCGTCACTAGCGGCAGCGCCGCCGCCTGAATCAAATCGAGCCCCTTGGGGACTTTCGCCAGAACCGTGGCTTTTACGACGCAAAGCTCGGCGTAAGTATTGTCCGCCATCGCGAACACCTGGTCTCCCGCGGAAAAGCCTTCCACTCCCGGCCCAACCTTCACCACCGTCCCCGCAAGGTCGACTCCGATCAAACCCGGAAAAGTCATGGGATAAAAATCTTTGGTTAACCCGGCTCGCCGTTTGTAGTCGATCGGATTCACGCTCGAGGCAGCGACGCGCACCAGCACTTCGTCAGGACCCGGAACCGGGTCAGGATATTCCTCGAACTTCAGCACTTCCGGACCGCCATATTGGTGGACAACGATTGCTTTCATAATGCGCCTCCAGGTTGGACGAACAAACCTTACCAGAGAGTTGGATGAAGAAAACCGGGATTGGTCGCACCCTGGAATTTCGGCCTCGCCCGCACCCAAGTCGACCCAAATTCAGAAAGGGGCGAGACATGCTATCGAGATGTGCTATAGCTTCTTGTGAAATTGAGGCATCGCGATGAACGATCAAAGAAAAGCCGAGCAGGATTCCGGAATGCGAGGTCAAAAGATCCGTGCGGCGCTGGATCAGCACTGGGCGGCGTCCGACGCCAACGATTTTGAAACCGAGCACCTTATTTATCACGAGGACGCGGTGCTGGAATACCCGCAGTCCGGCGAGCGAACCCGCGGTCGGCGCAACATACAGGGCCAACGCGCTAGTCAGCCGAACAAAAAGCGCTTCACGATTCGGCGAATCGTTGGCAGCGGAGATCTTTGGGTCACTGAATTTATTCTGACGTATGACGGCAAGCCGTCCTACACTGTGAGCATCATGGAGTTCAGTGGCGAAAAGGTTGCGCGGGAAACACAATACTTCGCCGATCCATTCCCGGCTCCCGCATTCCGTGCGCAATGGGTTGAACGGATGGATTCATAAACTCGATACGCATCCGCCGACGGAGGGAACGAGAATGAATTGGAAACGGTTGGTGAGGCAGGTGCCAGCCAATTGGGAATCGCCGCAGCACTCGCGGGCGTCGATCGATTGTTTGTGAATGGGAGCTGGACTCGAGAGACCGTATTGGTGATAAGCGCTGTATCGAAAGGAGCCATCAATGACAGGCGTGCAAATCGAACAGAAGAGCTATGAGATGCCCCCGAAAGAGGGGATCAGCATCGCGCATTTTCTCACCGTCGCCGACGTCGAGCGATCGGCTCGCTACTACGAAAAGGTTTTCGGCGCTCGCATTCTGACCATGGGTGACGGCAACGCGCCCCCCTACCTTCAGTTAGCGAATATCTGGATGATTCTGAACGTTGGCGGCGGCCCGACTCCCGATAAGCCGACGGTGACGCTCAGCGTCCCCGACCCGAATCACATCAACAGCTTTATGAATTTCCGCGTTGCCGATATTCAGGCGTGCTACAAATTATGGAAAAGTCGAGGAGCCGAGTTCATCACCGAGCCAATTCCCAAGTACGGCGAGATTCGCTGCTACATCCGCGATCCTGACGGTTACATTATCGAGGTCGGCCAGAGCACCGATCAGGTCTACGGTTAGGGCTCGGCCCGTAGGAATGCGGATTTAAACGGTGTCGGATCTTGGGTGCCCCATTTCTCGCGTTCTTTGCGAGAAGTGGGGATGTGGGCACACACCTTTCGTCCAACACCGACGTCGATTGCGTGGCCGATTTTGTACTGGCCTAATCCATCCTGGAACAGTACTCGCTCTGACATCGAAAGGAGTCCCACATGACCGCGCCTGCCGCGCCAAACACACTAAGCGTGAACGTTTTTACCGCCCCCGGAAAGACCATGGTCGGCGAACGGCCCAAGCCCTTCGGCGAAGCGCTCGCTTTTGACCCGATCACGTCGACCTTAATCTTCGGCGAGTACGATGCGGTGCTGGTAGACGCGATGGGCACAGTGGCTGAGGCCGAGGCTCTCGCGGCTTGGATCGCTCTGCACAATCGCAACCTCGAGACCATCTATATTACTCACGCGCATTTCGACCACTTCTACGGTCTCAGCATTCTGCTCGACCGTTTCCCGGGCGCTCGGGCAATAGCAACGCCCGAGGCGGTGAGCGCCATGCAGAGCTCTTTCACTCCCGTAGTGGAGCGGCTGGCCCGCCGGATGTTTCCTGGGCAAGTGCCCACCAAGCTGGTTCCACCTGTGCCCTATGAGCACGACACGTTCACTCTCGAGGGCCAGGAGCTGCGCATCATCAAGCAAGGCCGCACCGATAGTCCCGATTCCACGTCTTTATACGTTCCATCCATCGGCCTGATCGCCGCCGGCGACGTCGTATACAACCAATGCCGCATGTACGTCGGCGACACCACTCCCGAGAGCCGAAAGAATTGGATCGCGGCGCTCGACCGGTTAGCAGCGTTGAATCCGACGACGGTTGTCGCCGGTCACAAGAAGACAGGCGCGCCCGACTCTCCCTCGACCATCCAGGACACAAAGCGTTACCTCGAGGACTTCGATCGCTTGCAGAAAACCGCTACCTCCGACCAGCAGCTGTTCGATCAGATGACCGACCTGTACCCGCATTGGGTAGCCAATCAGTCGTGGCTGATGTTCGGATTCCCGGGGGCATGACCTGCAACAACCGAATTGAAAGGGCTAACACGGAAACCTGGTCATACTTCCCAAGGATTGACGACACCGACGCCCGTACGCTCAAAGTCGGCCACATTCCTGGTCGCCACGGTCAGACCGTGCACGAAGGCTGTGGCTGCGATGAGGGCGTCACGATCGGAGCGAGGGTTCGGTACGTAAAGCGTCGCGCATCGCCGGGCGACATCGGTGTCAATCGCAAGGATGCGGCCTGAGAATGTAGGCAACACGTGAAGATCCATCCACGCACGAAGGATCGCGCCTTGCTCTTTGTCACGCCGACCGATGAGAAGAATTCCGATCTCCAACTCAAGTACTGAAATGACCGAGATGTACAGACTCGCCGAGGGTACGCGTTCGGCCCATTTCTTGACGTTTGGGTGCGTCTTCTTCGCTTTTCTTAACTCTGAAATTACGTTGGTATCCAGGATGTACATCAGGTTAGGTCCGCCGGCTCGTGCAGGTTTCCTCGCAGACGAGGCGGCTCAAATTCAATCGCAGCGGCAGCTGGCATCGCCAATAAGTCCATAATGCTCTTCTGCCCTCCAGTAATCCTCTGATACTCCTCCACCGTGAGCAGCACATGGGACGGACGGCCTCGATCCGTAATGAAAACGGGACCTCGCTTCGCGGCTCTTTTTGCCCTGCTTGTATCCTGATTAAAGTCTCGACTCGACAGCTTTGTAATCGCCATGGTCTCCACTCCCGTGAATGTAGCAACGTACCTACATTATACCAGAAAAAGCGTTACCTCGAGGACTTCGATCGGCCGCGGAAAACCGCGAAGTCTGACCAGGCGCTGTTCAATCAGATGACGGAACTCTACCCGCATTGGGTGGCCAATCAGTCGTGGTTGATGTTCGGCTTCCCGCAGCCGTAAGCTACATCAACCCCGATTCGATGGAGGGACAAGAGATGGATTGGAAACGGTTGGTCCAGTTTGCGCTGCAGGGTAGCGGCGATTGGGAACAGTATGCCATCCTGCTGGTGCGGGTTTCGATCGGGTTGTTCTTTGCTATCTCCGGGGGAAACAAATTGTTTGTCGCCAGTGGCACAAAACCGGTCTATGACACGCTGGTGAAGGCCAAGGTTCCGTTTCCCCGGCAGACGGCTTATTTTGTGGCGGGCGTCGAGTTCGTTGGCGGGTCACTGGTGACGGTGGGCTTTCTTTCGAGCCCGGCCTGCGTGGCTTTATTGATCGATATGGCTGTCGCCACCGTGACCAGCGCGGTTTCCACCCTGCCGAAAGGGCTTTCGCCTCTCAGCCGGCTGGACGATTTTCTCTACCTTCCAGAAGTCTTATACATGTTGTTCTTTATCTGGCTGATCTTCTCCGGCCCGGGAAAGTTCAGCATCGATTACTGGCTTGCCGGCAAGTTGCTGGGTTAGTACCGAATGTGAGGGCGGCTCCGGACGAGGGCATCCGGGGTTCCACAATCACCACGCGCTGGACTTCCGCGAGATGGCTCGATTGCTTGCAGTAAATGTCGGCCTGCGGCGCGCCGTATTCATCTACCAGATGGATCTGTAAAAAAAGTTCTCTCAAGAGAAAATCTTTCAGGAAAAGCGAAGGAGTCCAATGATGCGCTCAGATATTGTGCCGGGAGGCATTTTCCCCAACTACGAACTGCCCGATCACACGGGCACACTGCGCAAGCTCAGCGAACTACAGGGCGATGATCCGCTGATTCTTACGCTTGCGCGCGGCCACTACTGCCCAAAGGAACACCAGCAGCATTTGGAACTCGCCACGTTTTATCCGAAGATTGCGGTGGCATACACGCAGATCGCCACAATTGCCACCGATGACCACCACACTCTTCAGGAATTTCGCGCGTCCGTGGGAGCTCAGTGGCCATTCCTATCTGACCCCGAGCGAAAGGTTCAGAAGGATCTCGACATTCAGGAGTACACCGACCCAGACAATAATCCGATGATCCCGCATACGCTCGTGCTCAAGCCTGGGCTGGTGATCTACAGCATCTATAACGGCTACTGGTTCTGGGGCCGTCCGTCGGTCGTCGATCTATGGCGCGATCTGCGCGCCGTGACCAGTGAGGTCCGTCCAGACTGGGATTTGAGTGCCCCCGGATTGCGCGAGGCGTGGAATGCGGGCGACCTCTCGCGTTTCCACGGGTGGAATAAACGGGCTGGCAATAAGGATCAGCCGTAAGCTCGAAATCAAGTACGTGCCGCTGAAGTTGCGGTGTTTCTTGGAGTTGTCGCCTGTGCAGGCGCGCGATGTCACAGTAGGGTGTCAAGGTTGGACTTTTCGCCGCAGTTTTGGGCGAAATCAACCACTGCCTGGCCGAAATCAACCACTGCCTGGCCGAAATCAACCACTGTAACTCAATCAAAAGAACGGAACTTTCCCCCATTCCCGGTGTTCAAGCTAATAACAGGAGTTCTGGGGAAATTTATGAAAAACAAATTATCGAAAACGCTTCTTACCGCGATGTTGACCAGCGCGATTGCGCTTGGGGCGGGCACTTCCTTGCGGGCGCAGGACCAATCGATGGATAAGCCCTCAGCGGGCGCCAGCATTCAGGTGGATCAGGGACCGCAATACGCTGCCCCGCAATACAATGCACCGCAATACAACGCACCGGAGCAGAGCGCGCCTCAGGATGTCGCACCTCCTCCTCCGCAAGATCAGGATGCGTACCAAGACCGCGCATATCAGGATCAGGGTCAGGCGCTTCCGCCTCCAACCGGAGCGAATCCGCAGCAGTACACATCGCTGCCTCCGGATCAGTTGAACAAGCTGGTGGCTCCGATTGCCTTGTATCCCGATGCGCTGGTGGCCCAGATTTTGGCCGCGTCCGCATATCCAACCCAGATCGTTGTGGCGAACCGCATGGCGCAGGAGAACCCTGGGCTGAAGGGGCAGGATTTGGCCCAGGAAGTGGATCGCCAGGATTGGGATCCGAGCGTGAAATCTCTGGTGGAGTTCCCTTCTGTGCTGGCCAACCTGGACCGGAATTTGTCGTGGACCTCTGAGCTGGGCGCAGCCTATCAGAACCAGCCGAACGACGTGATGCAGGCGATCCAGTACATGCGTCACAAGGCTTACGACTCAGGCAATTTGCGCACTACGCCGCAACAGCGCGTCTACGAGCAGGGGCAGGATGTAGACATTCAGCCGACTGATCCAGACGTGGTGTATGTGCCCACTTACAACCCTGCATATGTCTACGGATATCCCGTAGGCCTGTGGCCTGGGTTCTATCCGTGGTGGGGAGTTGGATTTGGGGGCCCCTACATTTCGTTCGGCCTGGGCTTCCCGATCGCGCCGTTCTTCGGCTTCGGCTGGGGATGGCATGGATGGGGAATGGGCTGGGGCTTCCACGGTGGAGTCTTCTTCGGCGGCCACCCTTGGGGCTACCGCGGCGGAGCGTTTTATAACCATGCCGCGTTCATGCACGGAAATTATCGAGGATTCTCTTCCGCACGCGGGGGATACGGAGCGCGCGGGTTTGCGGGTCGCGGATACGGCTCGAGCGCAGGCCGTGGATATGCGGGCGCATCTCGAGGCTACGCGGGGACGTCGCACGGCTACGCCGGCAGCAATCGCGGAGCGGCCGTTAACCGGGGCGCCGCAGGGAACCGATCCTACGCTGGTAACCGGGGATTCTCCGGCAGCCAACACGGTTTCGCTTCACGCGGATCAAGTGCGTCGCACGCTGGCGGTTACAGCGGCAGCCGCGGCGGATACTCGCATGCGAGCTCCGGCGGTTCGCACGGCGGCGGTCACTATAGCGGTGGCCATGCCAGCGGCGGTGGCGGACACAGCAGCGGTGGTGGTCACAGTGGCGGCGGACACGGCGGCAAGCGCTAAGCGCCGCATATAGTCGTCACTGTTACATCCGAAACCGAAGGCCTCGCTCTCACGAGCGGGGCTTTTTGTTTGGGCGCGAGATCCGCCGCATGAATGGAGTTCCTCCTTTGCGACACGGATTAGCTCAGATCACCTCAATACGCATAGTGCGCCATGCGGATCACACCCTCAGCGAATGCGAACGCTGGATTCTGGAGGCTGTCACTTCGTATAAACTTGGAGTTTGCCGCGCTTCGCCGACCGAGTACCGCAATTATCCGAGGAGAAGTTATTTGCCAGTGAATCCGGATGCTCTTTGGTACAAAGACGCGATCATCTATCAGGTGCACGTTCGCACGTTTCACGATAGGAATGGAGATGGAATCGGTGATTTTCAGGGGCTTGAAGAAAAGCTCGATTACCTCCAGGGACTGGGAGTCAATGCGATATGGCTTATGCCGTTCTTTCCATCGCCGTTGCGCGATGACGGCTACGACATTGCGGATTACAGGGCGGTCCATTCAAGCTACGGGACGTTAGAGGATTTCCGCAAAGTTCTAGATTCGGCCCACCAACGAAACCTTCGCGTAATCATCGAACTGGTTTTGAATCACACCTCCGATCAGCACCCGTGGTTTCAAGAGGCGCGAAGTTCGCAGGACAATCCCCGCCGCGATTGGTATGTCTGGAGCGATACCGAAGCCCGCTATAAGGGAACCCGCATCATTTTTGTCGACACCGAAACCTCGAACTGGGCGTGGGATCCAATCTCGAAATCTTTCTATTGGCATCGCTTCTTCAGCCACCAGCCCGATCTCAACTATGACAATCCTGCCGTTCAGGAGGAGATGTGGGATGTAATGAAGTTCTGGCTGGAGATGGGCGTGGATGGCTTCCGGCTCGACGCGGTGCCCTATCTGGTGGAACGGGAGGGCACAAATTGCGAGAACTTGCCTGAGACCCACCATATTCTGAAAGAGCTGCGGCGAAGAATCGATGAACAATTCCCTGGCAGGATGCTTCTGGCAGAGGCCAATCAATGGCCCGCGGATCTCCGCCCCTATTTCGGGGATGGAGATGAGTTCCATATGGCGTTTCATTTCCCGCTGATGCCCAGGATGTTCATGGGGCTGAAACTGGAAGACCGCAAGCCCATCACTGAAATCCTGCATCAGACGCCGGAGATCCCGCCAACCTGCCAGTGGTCGCTCTTCCTGCGTAACCATGATGAGCTTACTCTGGAGATGGTGACCGACATCGAACGCGACTACATGTATGACATGTACGCCGAAAGCAAGACGATGCGGCTGAACATCGGAATTCGCAGGCGGCTCGCTCCACTGTTGAACAACGATCGCAGGCGTATCGAGCTGATGAATGGAATGCTGATGTCGTTGCCCGGCACTCCCATCATTTATTACGGGGATGAAATCGGAATGGGCGACAACATCAGCCTTGGTGACCGGAACGGAGTTCGGACTCCGATGCAGTGGAGCGGAGGATGGAACAGCGGCTTTTCTGTGGCAAAACCGGAGGGCTTGATTGCTCCACTGATTCAAGATCCCGTCTACGGTTATCCCGCAGTGAACGTCTCGTCGCAAAAAGAAAGCGAACACTCACTCCTGCGATGGATGCAACGCATCATAGCAGTTCGCGGATCTACCGGAGTGTTCGGCCGAGGGGCAATTGAGTTTCTCTATCCGGCGAATCACAGAATACTGGCCTATCTGCGGCGGCTGGGCAAGGAAGCGGTTCTGATTGTGAATAATCTTTCGAGTTCGGCGCAGGCCGTCGAACTGGATTTGCAGCGCTACAAAGGGAATATTTTGATTGAGATGTTTGGCAACAATATATTTCCGCGGGTGGGCGAATCGCCCTATCTGCTGACGATGGGGCCCTACCAGTTTTACTGGTTCCGTCTGCGACGAGTCTAGGCAAAGCGTACATGACGGAAACACTGACAGATCGCGTCTCACGAAACGACACTAGCGCAGCCTACACCGAGCTGAAATTGGAAGACGAGAGCTTTCTTACCGACAATTTTCTCCGCCAACTGATCAATGTTGGCGAAGTAGACATTCTTGTGGGTTTGCCCACTCACAACAATGCAAAGACCATCGGGTCGACGGTACGCACCATTCAAAGCGGCATTCTTCAGGCTTTTCCCCGCGAGCGGGCCGTAATCATTAATGTGGATGGGGGATCGCGCGACGGCACTCCCGAACTCGTCACTGACATCTCGATCAACGATGTGCGCCCGGCAGCAAATCTGTACGCGCTGCGCACGTTGCCCTCAATCAGCACGCGCTATGCCGGCAGCCCTGAGAGCGGAGTCGCCTTGCGGACGATTTTGTCTGCAGCCGAGCTGCTCCGCGCCAAGGCTTGTGTTGTGATTTCGCCGGAGTCCGCGAACATTCAATCCGAATGGGTTTCAAAGCTTCTGCGGCCCGTTTATCGCGAGGGCTTCGACCTGGTGACCCCGACCTATCGCAGGCACAAATTTGAAGGCTTGCTGGTGACGAACCTGCTCTATCCAATGGTCCGTGCGCTTTACGGGGTGAGAATCCGCGAGGCATATGCAACTGAGTTCGGATTCTCCAGCCGCCTTGGAAGCCAGTTCCTTGGGCAAAATAACTGGGAGGATGGAAGCGGCGGGGCGGGCATCGAACTCCGCTTCACTCTGGCTGCCATCAAAGGAGGACACCGAATCTGCCAGTCCTTCCTGGGAGAAAAGGAACACATCCCGCGACACGCCGCTGACCTGGTGCCGGCGCTGCGGCAGACTGTCGGCACACTATTCTCCGCACTAGAGCCGGACTTTCCTGTATGGAATGCCGTGGCTGGATCGCAGGCAATCCCCAACACGGGGAGCGAACAGGAAGTGCTTTTGGAACCGATGCGGATCAACCGGAAGCGACTGCGCGAGATGTTCTCGACCGGAGTTGCCGAATTGGAGTCGATCTTTCGCACGATCCTTTCTTCTTCCACCTTGGCCGAACTTCAGCGAATCGCCCGCGGGGGAGAAGCGGAATTTCGTTATTCGTCAGAATTGTGGGTCAGGACGGTGTATGAGTTCGCGGCTGCGTATCGGAAATCGGTAATCAGCAGGGATCACATTATCCAGGCTTTGGCGCCGCTTTTCCGCGGGAGAGTGTTCACGTTCCTCGTGGAGAATCTCAACGCTTCCGCCGAGGATGTCGAGAACGGTGTCGAGGGTTTATGTCTTGAGTTTGAGCGATCGAAACCATATTTGCTAGAGATGTGGGATTCGAAAGAGTGAGGCTACTATGCGGGAAATGATTGTTAGCGAATTGACCCAGGCGGCGCACGAGCTTGCTCGAGGTTTCGCCCACTTCCTTCCTCGTCTCATCGTGATGCTGATCCTTGCGTTTGTGGGGTGGTTAATCGCGTACATTGCGAAGGCCGTGGTTCGCAGCATTCTAAGGCTCATCAAGTTCGATAAGCTTTCAGAAAATACCGGCGCCTCCCAACTGCTCAACAAAGCATCGCTGCCTTCCGCGACGGAAATGTTGAGCCGGTTCGTCTTCTGGGTAGCGTGGCTCGGCTTCATTATGCTGGGCGTGAGCGTGCTGGGGATTCTGGGATTGCAGGAGCAAATCGCGCGTTTTTTTCTTTTCCTGCCGCGCCTGTTCGTGGCGATGTTCCTGATGTTTTTCGGATTGCTGGCGGCCAGCTTTTTTTCTCGCGCTACATTATTGGCGGCGGTAAATGCAAATGTGCCTTCACCGCGGGTTTTGAGCCTGGCCGTCCGCAGCACGATTATCGTGTTTGTATTGTCGATTGTCTTTGAGGAGTTAGGTCTGGCAGAGCAGACCATGCTGGTCGCCTTTGGAATTGCGTTCGGAGCGCTCATGCTCGGCTTGGCAATTGCATTCGGCATTGGGGGCAGAGACCTGGCGCAGCGTTTTCTGGAGGAGAAGTTTGTTCGCGGCCGGAAACAGGAGAACGAGGACGAGCTATCGCCGCTCTAGCCCCCGATCTTGAAGAATATTATTTTCTCAGCCCGCAGGAAGCTTCAGCGATCGTAGAGGTGTACGAACGTCAGCAACTGTTCAGCGAGGTCTTTCGTCAGCGCGTTCTGTTTATAACGCCATTTCCAGTTTCCAGTCGATGTGCCGGGCAGGTTCATGCGCGCGTCGCTGCCAAGACCTAATACATCCTGCAAGGGGATAATGGCGATGTTTGCCACCGATGCCATCACGGCGCGAATGAACACCCAATTCACCGGCTCGTTTTGAAACTCGAGATAGGCGCGGGTAAACTCTCGTTCCTTGCGGATATCTTCTTCCGTGCGCGTGCTCTCTCCTACTCCTGAACTCGTCCACCATCCAACCGTCGTGTCGTTGTCGTGTCCACCGGTGTAGGCCACGAGGTCGCGAGAATAGTTGTGCGGGCGGAAAGTTGGCCCCTGTGGATCGTTTCCGAAAGCAAACTGAAGCAGGCTCATGCCGGGGAAACCAAACTGCTTGCGAAGAGCTTCAACTTCGGGAGTAATTACACCGAGGTTTTCTGCAATGAACGGCAGCTCTTTCAATTCACTTTGCAGGGTTTGAAAAAACTCCGCACCGGGTCCTTTTACCCACTTGCCCGGAGCGGCCGTTGAGGCGTCCGCAGGGATCTCCCAGAAGGCCTCGAAACCCCGAAAGTGATCGAGCCGCGCAAGATCGAACAGTTTGAGCGACGCCCGGACGCGATCACTCCACCACCGGTGGCCAGAACTGGCAGACACGTCCCAGCGATAAAGAGGATTTCCCCAAAGTTGGCCCGTTGCGCTGAAATAATCTGGTGGAACGCCTGCAACGGCGATGGGTTTGCCTTGCTCATCCAGGCGAAATAACTCAGGATGCGCCCATACATCAGCGCTGTCGTGAGCGACATAGATGGGAATGTCGCCGAGGATGCCGATCCCGAGACGAATGCAGTGAGCCTTTAATTTCTCCCATTGCCGGAAGAACTCGAATTGCGCAAACTTGTGTGCCTCTATCTCGGCCGACAATTTATTTTGCCACGCATGTAATTCAGCAAGTTTTCTTTGTCGTATTCCAGCGTCCCAATGGACCCACGCCACATCTTTGTACGCACGCTTGCAGGCCATGAACAACGCATAGTCGTCCAGCCAACCGCGGTTGTTGCGGCAGAAATTGGCGAAAGCGGCATGATCGGCGCGGGAGCCGTCCGCAAGAAAAACCTGAGCGGCTCTGCCAACCAGGTTCTCTTTGAAGGCGATGACGCGATCGTACTCGACGTGCTCCGCAGAAAAATTTGGAATGTTGCTCAGCTCATTCGCAGGCAGAAGGCCTTGATCACTTAAAGCTTTCAAGTCAATGAATAGCGGATTGCCGGCAAATGCCGAAAAGCACTGGTATGGGGAATCGCCGTATCCGGTGGGGTTCAGCGGCAATACTTGCCAGATTTTCTGTCCTGACTCGGCGAGGAACTCCGCAAACTCGTGAGCGGAATTTCCGAGATCGCCAATACCGTGGCCGCCGGGCAGAGATGAGACATGCAGGAGAATTCCGCTACACCGAGGGAAGATCACTCAACTGAGGTTATGCCTCTGTGTTCAGCCATGCAAGAAGGCTTCAACGACGCTCCGGCTAACGTTTCCGGCGGGTCTCTCTTGGACAGGCTCAGCATTTAGGGACTTCGAGTGTGAGGCGCGGAATAAAAAACCCTCTCCCGGGAGGGGAGAGGGCGGTTGCAATCGGAACGTGTTCTTAGTCGTCGTCGTCAACCTTGGTTGGCGCCGGGTTGTTGAATTGGCTGGCAGGGCGAACCGACTGCTCGCCAGGATAGGGCCGCGTAAACCCGGTCGACATGTACCAGTTCATATGGTTCACGGTGTCCGGGTCTTCGGAGTCGGGCTTGGTCAGTTTGCCGGCGAAGATCTCCGCCTTCTTCTGGAGCCAACCCATCCTTAGGGCTTTCACTGCGGGGCTGCCGGTTGCTTCGGCTGCGCTCGCGGTCACGCCCTGGTTCAGCGGGATCTGGTTCGCAACGTGCGTCCACGGCAGGAAGTTATCCGCGGGCGGCTTGTTGGTGAAGTCCGTCCTCATGGGCGTTGCCGTGAGGTCGAACTGGTTCATGGGCGGCAGGCCGAGAATTTGCTCGATCGTGCGCGTCATGTTGACCTGGGTGTAATAGGTGCTGTCGGCGGGTCCGTTCTGCGTGGCGTATGGGCTGACGATATAGCCTGGACTGCGGTGACCGTCAACGTGGTCGACGCCGTTTTGCGCGTCGTCTTCTTCGATGAAGATTGCCGAAGTCGGCCATACGCTGCTGTGGGTGATGTAGTCGATAATGCGGCCAACCGCCAGGTCGTTATCGGCTTCTTCTGCCTGCACCGTCGGTGGTCCGCCGGTGTGGTCGCACATGATCCACAACATGCTCAACGCGGGTACCGAGTTGTTGGTGACGTCATTGTTGAAGTCCTGCTGCCACAGATCGACGCGGAACTGGTCAGGAATGCCCAGATCGAACTGCGGGAAGTTCTTGATCAGGTGCAGGTACACGGCTGGGACAGAAGACTGTGCCTGGACCGTGTTCTGGAAGTACAGCGTGCTCTCGCCCTGTGTTCCCGGAGGTCCGCAATCGGGTCCACCCTCGAAGCACTGCGAGTCAGCGTAGAAGTCGCTCCAACTCGGTTCGCTGGTCGACCCATTCGGCTGCAGGAAGGTATCGTTCTCGACGTATTCGCCATAGATCTTAACCGGCAGACCCGCGGCCGAGGCTTCCGAGAACAGAAAGCCCTTTTTCTGGTAGGCGAGCGCATCGCCGGCGTTGCCGCCGGGATAGCTGCGAACCCAGTCCGGCGACTGGATGTCGTCGGCATAGGGTGCCATGCCTTCGGTGATCCACTGGTGACCGTCCGCCGACTGGCGGCTGGGGTCGTAGAAATTATCCAGCAGGGGGAAGCGCGTGACCAGCGCGTGGACGTTCGGCGTGATTGGGATGCCACCGGCTGCGGAGCCATCGCCAAACACTGCCAGCGAGGCGTCGCCGTTGCCGGCGGTCACATCGCCCAGGATCTGATCGTAGGTGCGGTTCTCACGGACGATCACGAAGACATGCTTGATCAGCGAAGGATCGCCGATCCGCGCCGGGATCGCGACCGGCTTGGCATTGGGGTTGCCACCGGAGGCAGTCTCGATATTCTCGATGCGGTTCCAGTGGTTGAATTCGTAAACGTCGGTCGTCATGGTCGCCAGTGTTGCGTTGTTCGGGATCGGAACGATGCTGACCGTGCCGTCGTCCTGGTGGGTGTTGTAGCCGCAGACGCCGTGATCGCACTCGAACGAATTGCGCGTGCCAATGCCTTTGTCGTTGGCGACGATGAGCACGTCAGCAGCGGCGTCCAGTACTACCGACGCCGGCGCATAGGCCACAGGAATCATGCCCTCGACCGGGTTCTTGGCGTTGTTAGCGAGGTCGACCACAGCGATTGCGTTGGCATTGTAAAGCGCAACGTAGGCAATGCCTTTCTTGCCATCGACGGCGATCGAGTTCGGCGCAGCGCCATAGGCTGCTTCGCCTGCGCCGGGCACTCCGATGGGCAGCCCAAGGGAGATCGTCCGCTCGACCGAATTGCTAGCCGTGTTGATCACCGAAATCGTGTCGCTATAAGTATTAGCGACCAACAGGTTCCCTTCGTAGAAAGCCATTCCAGTCGGATGCAGACCCCCGGTCGAGATGTTCCCGGTGACCGTCATCGAAGCCAGATCGACCACGGAAACGGTACCCGTGATGGCGGAGCCAACCACAGGGTCGGCGACGATTTCAGTACCGGCGGACCAGATCTGGAAATCCGCTTCGGTAGCGGCCCGGCCACCCTCGTTGCTGACATAAGCAGTGGTGCCGGTTTTGTTGATCACGATGCTATGCGGGGCGTTGCCAACCCGAATCTGCGTGCCTTGCGAGTTCGTGACCAGGTTGACCTGGGTGAGCGTGTCGTTCTGGTTCAGCAGTGCGTAGGCGCTCTGTCCATTGCTGGAGATCGCGACGCCGCCAGGATAAGACGTGTACGAACTATAGAACGTGCCGCAGGGTACGGCATAAGCGCCCGGAGGGCTGTTGGGGAAGCAAGTGATGAAAGTATTGTTCGGTGGCACGCTGATCTGGGCGTCATCTGATAAAAAGCCCTGCGCGTTCACGTTGGCGACGGTGACGTTGCTGCTGTCCTGGCTGAAAACCAGGTGTGTGCCGTCCGCGGAATAGGCGATGCCGCTGTAGCTGCCGCTGGAATCGTTGCCTCCGGCCGGAATGTAGTTCTGCAAGACAACGCCGGTATTGGTGTCGAAAATCTCAACGGCTCCGTTGCCGTTGGAAGTGTAGGTGCCCATGGTGAGGACCGCGGCGGTGTGGGTCTTGAGATCGGGGTTCAGGGCGATGGCCTTGGCGCGCACTTCGATGCCGAGGTTCACCTGAGTGCCAGCCGGGTTGATGATCTGGCCGGAGCTGACCACCCACGAGCCGTTCTTCTGCGGACCGGCAACGTAGGTCGGATAGTAAAGCTGAGACTGAGCAGCGGCTAGTGCCGGAAAGCCCAGGCCCGCCGCCAGCAAGCCGGCAAGCGGTCGCAGGTTTTTCCGAGCCGTACTTCGAGACCTATTTCGAGGCGTATTTCGAGACCTGTTTCGAGACATATTGCGTTTCTCCTCCTTAAGGATTGTTTTCATCACGCACCCCGGATTGCGGTGCGACGTAGGAGTGAATGGGATACAAGCAGAGCCTCCTGTACATGGAGATGGCGAATCTAACAACCACTTGTGACAGTTTCGTGACTGCCCGATGAAAGTTTGGTTACAGGGCGGATCTTTCCCTCGCCGATCGCGGATAATGAAATTTCTTCGGAGGAAGATTCATGTCCAGTGAGCCCCGGTCCCGCAAGAGTTTGAAAAAGAAATTCAAGATTTCCGCGTCTCTTAACCGGCAACTCAATACGTACGCGCAGGCGGCAATCGCAGCCGGAGTAAGTGTGCTGGCGCTGGCCGGCGCCTCCGAGGCGAAAGTTGTCTATACGGAAACCTCCCAGGTGACGCACCCAGGCGTTCCGCTTTACATTGATCTCAACCACGACGGCGTCAATGATTTTGTACTGCGCACGTTGTTTTACCGGGGCACCTCGGGTTTAGAAATAGGTCTCGAGGCAGCCGGATACCAGAACGCCAACAACGTGGTCGCCGGTAGACGTTTAAGTAGCAGCGGCGGCTATTTTCTTTCTGCTGCCTCCGCTTTGCCCGCCGGTGCCCGCATCGGACCGAAGCGCAATTTCTCCGTCCCGACCCCGTATATGGCGGTCGAACTTTTCACGAAGGGCGCCGGCAGCCAGCCCTCCGACATTGGCCCGTGGACCGGCAAAGGGAACGGCGTAACCAATCGATATTTGGGATTGAAGTTTATGATTGACGGCGAAGTTCACTATGGCTGGGCCAGACTCAGCGTGACGCTGGGGCAGCATCGGGAATTCGGCGATGTGGTCGGCACACTGACTGGATACGCTTACGAGACCGACCCCGGCGAGCCCATCATCGCAGGCGAGACCACTGGCGCGGATGTGATTGCGGCGCGGCCCGAAACGTTAGGCGAGTTGGCGCTGGGGAGAAGATAGCGGAGGGGCTTCTCGGGTGGACAAATGACATCCGTAAGCATATGCTTAACATATGCCAAACGCACGCGCCCAAACGAGCCCCGAACGCCACGTCAAGGTCTTTAAGAATGGCAGGAACAAGGCCGTGCGAATTCCCCGTGAGTTTGAGTTTCCGGGTGAGGAGGCCATCATGCGCAAGGAAGGGGACCGGCTCGTCATCGAGCCCCTCCCCACGAAGTCTCTACTCGCTCTGTTGGCGAAGCTTGCGCCATTGCGGGAGGTTTTCCCCCGCATCCTGGATGTTCCTCCCGATGAGATCGAGCTTTAATGCGGTACCTCCTCGACACTAACATCGTCTCCGATCTCGTCCGCAGCCCGCAGGGTAAAGTGGCAAGGCACGTTCGCAGGGTTGGCGAAAAGAATGTCTGTACCAGCATCATCGTGGCCGCGGAGTTGCGTTATGGAGCCGCGAAGAAAGGCTCGCCGCGGCTCTCATCCCAGTTAGACGCGGTGCTGGGAGTGCTTGAAGTCTTGCCCCTCGAGGCTCCGGCGGACGCGAGCTACGGATTGCTGCGTACCCGCCTGGAACAGGCGGGCACTCCAATCGGCGCCAATGACTTGCTGATTGCGGCTCAGGCGCTGACGCTCGGTTATGTGATTGTCACGGACAACGAAAGAGAATTCTCGCGGGTCAATGGGCTGCGACTGCAAAATTGGTTGCGCTCCACGGAATAAGTCGGAAGAATACTCAGATCGGGCGATACCCGTTTCCCGTTCCTACTCGTAAAAGACTCTGCTAAACATCCACAAGCTCCCGCAGCGGCCCCAGCCACGGTTCGTACCGTCGCCAGCGCTCAACGGAGGTGCGATAGATCGGCTGGCGTGTCTGCCACTTGCTGGGAGTCTTCACCGCGCGCGGATTCGATTCGGGGCGCAGGCAGTCGTCGTGCCACGCCAGGCCGGTAACTGCGATGATCCGCCGGATGACTGGTTCGGGCGCGCGGGTCAACTCCTCGTAGTCGACTTCGATGAAGCGATCCGCCGGCAGCACTTTGCGCCAATGACCGAGGAGCCGCTGGTAGTCGCGGAAGTATGCAACCAGTTCGGTGCCTCCGGTCGGAAATGAGAGGATCGGATGGAAATGAGTTTGGTGAATCGACAGCGCGGTGTCGATGGCAGCGCGGCGGCAATGGATAATGGTTGCGCGCGGGAAGGCCAAGTGAATCAGACCGGCCCAGAGGAAGTTGAAGGGCATTTTGTCGGTCACGCGCGCCGCCTTCGGCGCCACCTTACTCGGCTCGGTCTTTCTCGACGCGATCTTGCGCAGCACGCCGAGATAGTCAGCCGCTGCTTTGGATAAAAAGTCCGAAATGACGAACTGCGTCACGTTCCCTTCCGCATCGGAGCGATGCCACGCCGCACCGCGCTCGTTCCAGAAATTTAACTCGCCGGCGGCCGCGACCTCGGGATGCATGGAGATAATCTGCTCGACGAGAGTTGTGCCGGAGCGCGGCATGCCGACGATCAGCACCGGCGTAGCATCGCTGCTGCCGAGTTCGGCCGCTCGCGCGAGAAACTCCGGCGTGCACCGGGCAATCAGCCGATCGATCTCGTTGGAGAACAATGCCGAGTCGAATGGCGAACAGGCGCGGCGCACAGCGTCCGCGCCGTCGAAATGTCGCATTGCCAAGGCATAGTCGCCAAGATCCTCCGCTGCCTTTCCGATTGCGAGGTGAAGACGCTGGCGTTGCCCCGCTTCCAATCCCGGAGTGGCGAGAGCGGATTGCATCTGTTGAAGCAGGCCGTTGTCGTTGCTCGTGATCGGACGGCACCGGACAAGATCGTAGTAGCTTCCCGCCAGCATGGGAGCGAGTGCGATCGCGCGTTCGAAGCAGGCGCGGGCCTCGTCGAAGCGGCCGAGTTCAGCGAGCAGGTTGCCCAGCAGTTCATACGCCATGGCATTTTTCGGATCGGCCACGAGCGTGTCTCGCAATGCCTGTTCGGCTTCCTGATTGCGATCCTCGATCAGCAGCGCGCGCGCCTTGCCGAGGCGTCCGAAGTTGGTCCTGCCTCCGGTCGCCGCCGCGCGTTGAAAACAGCCGATTGCCTCTGCCCGATGGCCCGCGATGTAGACCAGTGCGCCGGCGCGAAACCAAGCTTCGGTCAAAGAGGGAAGCAGCCTGGTGGCGCGGTCGTATGCGGCGAGTGCCGCGCCAATGTTGCCCAGCTTCTCGAAGGCGATTCCCAGACGGAAATGTGAATCGGCATAGCGCGGGTTGCTGGCGACGGAGTTCTGCAATGCCGCGATGGCATCGGTTACGCGGCCAACCTCGAGGCACGCGAGGCCAAGATCATGCAGGATGATGGAATTGGAGGGCTGCAGCATCGCCGCATCGCGCAACGGCTCGATCGCCTCGGCTGGCCGCCCGGCTTCGAGAAACTTACCCGCCAACACAAGCAGAGGAGCCACCTGCTGCGGTGCGGCTGAGTTCGGAGACTGGGACATGCGTTAACCTAACGTGGAAGATGCAGCGCTGGCAAATCGGAATCGCCGGCGCGATTGCGACCCTGCCGCGCTCAAAACGACGAACCACAATGAATATCCAGTTCGACCCTATATCATGGACCTACCCGATCACCGAGGTGGTTTCAGTGCTTTCGGACGAACCAGGAATCGACTTGGACCTTTCATGGTAATGCGAGACTTGAAGACCGGCCGGGATGCCGCTCGCCGCCGCTTCTGGTTGGCGATGTCCGGATTTGCCATGGCGCTTGCGCTGCTGCCCTTTTCCTACAAGGTTGAACTCCACTTGGAGACAGCTGTTCACATCAAGGGCGGGGAATCCGAAAAAGTAGACCAGGAACTGGCGCAGCGTTTCCAGTCGCCTTATGCCCGCCGTGTGATTCTGGTGATCACCGGCATTCCCGATCCGGATTCAGCCAAAGGCGCAGACGCATTGGGTTTTTTGACTACTTCCTTACGCGATATACCAGGAGTATCGGGCGCCGTGTCAAGCCTGGATTGGCCGGATCCTCTCTTTACAGGGAATAACGGCGGGGCCTTGATTATCGTTGGATTGGAACCGCACAATGAATCGGTCGAAGCCCTCGTACCAAAACTGAGGGCAAAAGCAGACTGGATGGAAGGTCAGCTCCGCTCGCAATATCCAAATATTAAATTGGAGATTACGGGTGAAACGCCGTTGAACTTCGATCTTCGCAAAGTCAGTGCAGATGAGGTCAACCACGCCGAAGAACGGGCGATGCCGGTAACGCTGGTGCTGCTGCTGCTGGCTTTCGGAAGTTTTGTGGCCGCGCTCTTGCCTCTGGGCGTTGGCATGCTCTCCATCTCGATGGCGCTGGGCGCGGCCGCGTTACTCTCGCATTATCTGCACCTGTCAATTCTGGTACAGAATCTGGCGACCATGCTCGGCCTTGGTTTGGGCATCGACTATGCGTTGCTTATGGTGAGCCGGTTTCGCGAGGCGTTGGCCGAGGGATACGATCCCGGCCACGCTGCCGATATTGCCGCTGGGCAAGCCGGTCGTACGCTGCTGATCTCGGCCACTACAGTTGCCATCGGATTTTCAGCGCTGCTCACGGTGCCCATCAGCGAACTGCGCTCCATCGGAATCGCCGGCCTGCTGGTGACGGTCTTGAGTGTCATGCTATGTACATTCATCCTGCCTTGGGTGCTGGGGCTGCTCGGGCATCGCATCGATGCTGCCAGAGTGCGTCTGAAAGCCAGACAATTGCAAACCCGCGAGAGCCTTTGCGCAGCCAGCGAGCGGTGGGTATGGTGGGGTAGCATCATAACCCGCCGGCCCTGGACCGCACTGCTGGTGGTGGGAATTCCGCTGCTAATGCTTGCCTTGCAGACGCGGAAAATGTCCCCCGGGCTTCCTGACCATGATTCGCTGCCGGCCGCCGCCGAGTCGGTGCAGGCGCTGCATACGCTTCAACGCATGGGGCGGTCGGGGATTGTGGAGTCCCTGCGGGTGATCCTGGAGTTGCCTGCGCAGTCTCCGTCACTCTCGCCGGCCGGATGGCAGGCCGTCAGCCGATTGACGGCGCACTTTCAGAGCGATCCTCGAGCGCAAGAGGTTTTATCGCTTCCCACACTCACAGGCATGTCAGACACGGCGGATGCGGTCGACGGGGTACCCGAAGGTATCCGCAAGAGTTTTCTTCGCAACGATGGCCACGCTACCTTGATTGAGTTGCTGCCTGTCACCACGCTTACGCCCAACGAACGGATACGATGGGTGCGTCAGGTGCGCTCCTCCGATGCCCCGGCGATCACCGGCGTCCCCGGCGCAGTGCTGCGCGTCGGCGGCGTTCCCGCGCTCGACGCAGATTATGACTCGGTTGTGAAAGAGCGCTTGCCGAAGGTGGTTCTCGGCGTCGTATTAGGAAGCTTGTTGGCGCTGCTGATCGGGTTACATTCCCTGATTGCGGCGGTTAAAGCCGTTCTGCTCAACCTGCTCTCCGTGGGCGCTTCATTCGGCGCGCTAGTTGTTGTTTTTCAGGAAGGTCACGGTAGCAAACTCTTTGGGCTCAACGGACCGACCGGCAATATATTCCCGATCGTGCCGATTCTCTCGTTCGCCATCGTATTCGGGTTGAGCATGGACTATGAAGTCTTTTTGGTCACCCGAGTCCTCGAAGAGCGGCGGCGCGGCCTGTGTGAAAGATCAGCGGTGATCGAAGGTCTGGCGCGGACGGCGGGGCTGATTACGAGTGCTGCGGCAATTATGATTGCCGTCTTCACCGCATTTACGGTGGGCAGCTTTCTGGTGATCCAGATGCTGGGCTTTACACTTGCCGTGGCGGTCTTCATTGATGCGACAGCGGTACGGATGATTGTCGGGCCGGCACTGCTGCAACTTGCCGGCGACTGGAATTGGTGGCCCTTTGGCTTATCTGGAGCGCAAGCCACGCCGGAAAAAGAAATTACCTCATAACGCCCTCACCGGAGAGCGGATCTTGGCGCTGGCCTAAGTTCGCGATGGGATTATTTCGCTTTCTCTTCCGGAGCGCCGGACTGCCGGAGATCGAAGTCCTTCGCTGCAAGATTCGCTTTTGCCGATCCCCCTTCGATTACCATAATCGAGGAGCCGGGCTTGCCCTGCAGCTTTGCCTCCACCTGCGACGCGGACCAAACGCCGCTGACCTGCCGCAGCCCGTAGTACACGAAGTCCTTCTGCTGTTTGGTTGCGCGAAGCGTCTTCACCACATGCACCGGGTACAAAATGGTGCGGTCAATCCACGATGTTGCAGAATCATAGTAACTCTGGCCCTGAGCGCCGGACACGCTCTTCAGCACAAAACAATCCCGCGCGCCGTATTTTTCAGGCGCCAGGAGTTCCTGGCTCTTCCAGAAGAACTGGTTCTCTACCATGTCTTCATAGGAGAAGTCTGTCCCCACAAGTGAATCGTTCCAATGTTCGAATGGCAACACGCTGGCGGCTTTCTCGCCCGGGAGTATCGCCTCGAGAGTCAGGCGCCCACTCACGGTCATATGCAGCAGCAGGCTCGTTTTTTCTGAGCCAGGCCCCGAGATCTCGCATAGCAGACGCAGGCCATCGGGAAACCATCGCGCCTTGGCGACAAACTTGTAGGTCGTGCGTTTGCCGTCGCCATCGATATGGGTGAGCCGCCCGGTTGCTCGATAATCCAATTTTTCAATACGCTGGCGCGAGCCGGTCAGCACCGTTTCCAGATCCGGGTTCGCCGCGAAGGCACGCGACGGATTCGCCAGCGATAACAGTACCAGCAACGCCATCGACGCTTGAATCGTCCGAAAAGCAGAATTCGCCCATCTGCCTGCTGGGTAGCTGCCAGACTTGCAGCTCCGAACGAACATTGCGACGCGTCGCCGGAAGGTCATAACTATGTATACCGCTAAAGTCTTCATCGCGCCCATACAGGACAACGGGTAGTGATGGGCTCGGGGGTCGAGATCGTGCCATGAAAAGGATTGCGTCATCCGAACGTTGCCTGCTTTAGAGACGTGGGGCGCGAGTATTTGGCACATCCATTGCATGTTGTTCCGGGGGATGAGGATTAAAACGCGATGGCTGCAATACGTGTAATTGCAAGAACCGTGGCGCGCAAAGGAAAGGAATACCAACTCCGCGCGCTGTTGCAGAGCATGCTGCTTCCTACTCGCGCTGAACAGGGATGTGAGTCGTATGAACTTTTCGAGTCAGATACGACGGGCCGCTTCTATTTCGTCGAAACCTGGGAGAGCCAAGTGGCGCTCGATAAGCACATAGCTACGCCGCACTTTAAGCATTTAGAACAAGCGATCCGAGAATTGCTGGAAGAACCGTTTGAGGTGAATATCTTAAAAACGCTGCCGCAGCATGATTTTGCGTAGTGGTTGTGCTCACCTTCTCAGGCAGGCGTCGGCGCATTTTGTTCGATCAGTTTTTCAGCCTTTAGATCAGCCCAGAATTCAGCGGGAATTCTGGTTTGCATCGACGTATAGTCTGCGAGAATCTGCTGCTCACTGCTGGCCCCGACGATCAATGCCGCAGCTACATCCGGTTCCGCAGAGAACTGAAGCGCCGCTGTGCGAAGGTCTACTCCGTGATTCGCCGCCACTTCACGCAATCTTTTCCGTTTTCCGAGGAATGCCGGAGGTATCTTGTACGAGTCTTTTCCGTAGTTGTAGCGAGCACTCCCCGAAATGAATCCAGCGTTCAGCGAGGAACCCACCACCAGCGAGGCGTTCTTTCGCCGGACCGCGGGAAAAAGCTGGTCTAGCGCATTTTTGTGATCGATCAGGGAATATTGCGATGCCATGAGGCAGACGTCCGGGTCGGCCTCGCTTAAAACGCGCAGAATCGGTTCGGGCGTATTGACGCCGATTCCCCAGCCTTTGATCAATCCCTCTTCCCGCATGCGCGTCAGTTCTGGAAAAGCACCCTTGAGGGCGATATCGAATTGTTCCTGCCAACTCGTCGGCAACAATTTATTGTCGGAAGAAATGTCGTGAACGAATGCGATGTCGAGGCTATCGATACCGAGCCGTTGCAGGCTGTCTTCGATCGAACGCCTTACGCCGGCAGCCGTGTAATCGAAAATCACGTCGTTGGGTGAGGGTGAGAAGGGAAACAGATCGCGGTTCCTGGCTGTCTTCGATGCCTTGAGAAGTTTGCCAACCTTCGAGGAAATAACGTAATCGCTTCTTTTCTTCTTGTGAAGAAAACTGCCATACCTTCTCTCGGCAAGGCCCAGGCCATACCATGGAGAAACGTCGTAATAACGAACGCCGGCGCTCCACGCGGCTTCCAGAATCGCGTACGCATCCTTATCAGTTACCACCGCAAATTCATTTCCCAGAGGAACGCCTCCCAGGCCGAACTTATAGGGTGGTTTGTAATGGCTATTACTGCCGCTCTCCTGACTTTGCATGTTATTCATGCTCCTGTTATCGCCTTCATTGCCGTGGGCTGACGCACTTCCTGGCGGAAGGGCCGCAGCGGCGGCCACAGCGGACCCTTGGATCGCGAGGTTGAGAAACTCTCTTCTTGTGCGCATGGCGGAACAAATAACGTTCACACTCATGCAAAGAGAGTGCCACACTGTTATCCGCAAACACCGTATTTGCGCCGTGGGAACGATCCGATGTCCTTGATGGAATGTCCGTCCATCGACGTTGGAGTCGGCATTTGGACACCGGGCTTGTGGCGTCGAGGTTTTGTGCGGCTCCTAGTCTCGTCAAATCGATGAAAACTCGCGGTTACCCCGAAGGTCCTTTGGAATAGAACATGCAGCACATTTGAAGGGGGTTGAAAATGTCCACCGCTACAAGCAACACAACAGAAACAATATCGATCTCTGGGGTGATGGTGCCCGACAGCGAACTCGTTCGGGAAGCAACGGAGCTGGTGCGTGTGACCGAACCTTCGTTGCTGTTCAACCATTCGAGTCGTGTGTATTATTTCGCCGCGCTTGCAGGAAAAAGGAAGGGAGTGAAGTTCGATCCCGAACTGCTTTACATCGCCGCGATGTTTCACGACATGGGATTGACTCCGCGGTACAGCAGTAAGTCGGACCGGTTCGAAGTGGATGGCGCCAACACAGCGCGAGCGTTCCTGCGCCAGCACAATATCTCCCAGCCTGAGATCGATACGGTGTGGACCGCGATCGCGCTACACACAACACCTGGAATTCCGCAGTACATGCAGCCGGAGGTTGCGCTGCTGACTAATGGCGTGGAGATGGATGTTCTTGGAATCGCCTACTCGGAATTTTCCGACGCCGATCGCGAAGCGGTCGTCGCCGCGTATCCGCGCACCGAGCGTTTTAAAGAAGACATCATCCAAGCTTTTTACGACGGCATCAAGCGCAAGCCGGAGACGACATTCGGCAACGTGAAGGCGGATGTGCTGGCGGACAAGGATCCAAAGTTCCAACGCGGCAATTTCTGCAGTGTCATCCGCGCTTCGCAGTGGAAGGGCTGAGAAATCTTCCAGAGGGCTTCCGGCAATCTCTTTCAAAGCGCACAGCTCCAGACTGGAGGAATATATGAGCGACCAACGCCAACAAAAACAACCTCTAACCACAACCAATTTCGGTAGCCCCGCAGGGAGCGACGAATACTCGCTCACGGTCGGCGCCGGCGGCCCCAATCTGCTGCAGGATAGCTATCTGATCGAAAAGCTGGCCCACTTCGTCCGCGAGCGCATCCCCGATCGCGTGTACCACGTCAAGGGTGGTGGCGCCTTCGGCTACTTCCAGGTGACCACCGACGTCAGCCAGTGGACCAAGGCCGCCTTCCTCAACAAAGTTGGCAGGCGCACACCGTTGTTCCTGCGCTTCTCGATCGTAGCCGCCGACGAAGGTGCCCCCGACACCGACCGCGATGTGCGCGGTGTCGCCATCAAGTTCTACACCGAGGAGGGCAACTACGACATGGTCGGCAACAATACGCCGGTCTTCTTCGTGCGCGACCCCATGAAGTTCCCTGACTTCATCCACTCGCAGTTGCGCCTGCCCGATACCGGCATCCGCAGCAACAACATGCAGTGGGACTTCTGGACTCTCTCGCCCGAGTCGGCCCACCAGGTCACCTACCTGATGAGCGACCGGGGCACGCCGCGCACCTGGCGCAACATGAACCTCTACTCCAGCAGCACTTACATGTGGGAGAACGCCGCGGGAAAGAAGTTCTGGGTCAAGTACCACTTCAAGGCCGAGCAGGGCGTGCAGAACTTCACCGACGCCGAGGCCAAGGCGATGTTCGTGAAGGACCTCGACAACCACCGGCGCGACCTGTGGGATGCGATTGCCCGCAAGGACTACCCGGCCTGGCGCCTGGAGATGCAGATCATGCCGTTCGAGGATGCGGCCAACTATCGCTTCAACCCCTTCGACATCACCAAGGTCTGGCCGCACAAGGACTACCCACTAATCCCGATCGGCCGGTTGGTGCTCGACCGCAACCCCGATAACTTTTTCGCCCAGGTCACGCAGGTCGCGTTCGAGGTGTCGAACTTCGTCCCCGGCATCGGGCCCAGCCCGGATCGCATGGTGCTAGGGCGGATGTTCGCCTATGGGGACTCGGCCCGCTATCGCAATGGCGCGAACTATCATCAGTTGCCGATCAACAAGTCGGTGAACGAGGTGCACAACTACAGCAAGGACGGCCCGATGGCCTACGGCCACAACGGGAACCAGCCAGTCTACGCACCGAACAGCTACGGCGGCCCGCGTGCCGACCCGCAGCGTTTCCGCGAACCGAGCTGGTTGGTGGAAGGTGCCGAGATCATGCGCACGGCCTACCTGGCGCACAAGGACGACAACGACTTCATCCAGCCCGGCACGCTTTACCGCAAGGTGATGTCGGCCACCGAGCGGGACCACTTGGTGAGCAACATCGTCGGGCACCTGGGCGACGGGGTGGAGCGCTTCATCCAGGAGCGCGCGGTGAAAAGCTACTGGTCCCTGGTCGATCCGGACCTGGGAGCGCGGGTGGCCAAAGGCTTGGGTTTGGAATCACGCCCGAACGAACTGTTGGCGGCAAGCTAGCTCCGAGGCGTCGGTTTCACTCTTATCCCGGTATCGCCGTAATAAGGAAGAATCACGATGACACTCGAAGACGCCCGAAAAATTATTGCCGCCGCAGAAAAGAAGGCGGCCGAAATTAAACAGCCCATGAACATCGCCGTGGTCGACGAAGGCGGCAATCTGGTTTCCCACGTCCGCATGGATGGCGCGTGGATCGGAAGCATCGACATCTCGATCAATAAGGCGTTTACCTCGCGCGCGTTCGATATTGCGACCAAAGATCTCGCACAACATTCGCAATCGGGAGGGCAGTTTTTCGGCATTCATGTCTCCAATCACGGCCGAATCATGATTTTCGCCGGCGGCGTTCCGCTGAAGCGCGGCGGAAAAGTGGTTGGCGCGGTGGGTGTAAGCGGCGGATCGGGAGAGCAGGACCAAATCGTGGCGCAAGCCGCTGCGGATGCGTTTTAGATCGAACAGATAAAGGAGTCATATGGCAAGCAATCGTGGAGTGGTTTATCTGGGGCCGGGCAAAGTAGAAGTCCAGTCTATCGATTATCCAAAGCTGTCGCTGGGATCGCGGAAGTGCGAGCACGGCGTGATTCTTAAAGTAGTGAGCACTAATATTTGCGGTAGTGATCAGCACATGGTGCGCGGGCGGACGACTGCGCCTCCGGGCATGGTGCTGGGCCACGAGATCACCGGCGAAATCATCGAAAAGGGGCGGGATGTGGAGTTCCTGAACGTCGGGGACCTGGTCTCGGTTCCTTTCAACATCGCCTGTGGACGCTGCCGCAATTGCAGGGAAGGAAAAACCGGCATCTGCCTGAACGTGAACGGCGACCGGGCCGGCGCGGCGTTCGGATACGTCGATATGGGGGGATGGATCGGCGGACAGGCCGAATACGTGATGGCGCCCTACGCCGATTTCAATTTGCTCAAGTTTCCCGACAAGGAGCAGGCGTTGGAGAAAATCGAAGACCTTGCGCTGCTCACCGATATTTTTCCGACCGGTTACGACGGCGCTGTCAAGGCAGGAGTGACAACGGGATCGACCGTATATGTGGCTGGCGCCGGACCCGTAGGACTGGCCTGCGCAGCGGCCTGCCAGTTACTGGGAGCCGCGGTCGTAATTGTGGGCGACATGATTCCGGAGCGGCTTGCCCAGGCCCGCAGCTTCGGATGTGAGACCGTCGATTTGCGCGAGCGGATTCCACTTGGGGATCGAATTGCTCAGATCCTCGGCTTTCCGGAGGTGGATTCCGCGGTCGACTGCGTCGGCTTCGAAGCGAAGGGGCAGGGCGAACAGGCCGGCACCGAACAACCCGCCATTGTGCTGAACTCGCTGATGGAGGTGACCCGTGCCGGAGGGGCGATCGGCATCCCCGGCTTATATGTCACCGACGATCCGGGCTCCAAGGATGCAAACGCGAAGCGTGGTGTCCTCGGCTTGCGGATCGGCCTCGGCTGGGCTAAGTCGCACAGCTTCGGCACCGGGCAATGTCCCGTGCTTCGCTATAACCGGCAGCTCATGATGGCGATTCTGCACGACAAGGTTGCGGTCGCAAAAGCCGTGAATGCCACGGTGCTGCCGCTGGAAGATGCTCCTCAGGGTTACCGCGACTTTGACAAAGGCGTGGCGGAGAAGTTCATCCTGGACCCGCATGGGGTGGTGAAGTCCGTGCGGCCCCACGCCGAGCTTGCGGCAAGTCACCGCTGAGTTCCTCGCGTTCGGTGGGCCGGTGCTCCGGCAGTGCTGGCCCTTCTTTTTCGATGCCTGAACAGCTTAAACGAAATGCGTGACTCGGACAGACAGCACACTTCCATGCCATTACTCAGAATCGACGTGATCGAGGGCCGAAGCAAGGCGGAGTTGAAGGAATTGCTCGACGCAATCCACAGCGCAACACTTGCCGCGTTCCAAGTGCCCGACCGGGACCGTTACCAGATTGTGCACGAACATCCTGCGGCAGAAATGATTGTCGAAGATACGGGACTGGGCATACCGCGTACCGAAAGCATCGTCATGGTGCAAGTGACGACCCGGCCACGAAGCTCGCTCGAAAAACAAAACTTCTACGAACTGCTCTGCCAGGAACTGCTTCGGCGCTGTGGAATCAAAGCGTCGGACGTCTTCGTCTCAATTACCCAGAATGCCGATGAAGACTGGTCCTTCGGCTACGGCCGAGCCCAGTTCATCACCGGAGAGTTGACTTCGAACCGTTGATTTATTGATTAGGAAGGGTCACCACGACCGAGGTGCCTTTTTCGCCGGAGCGGATTTCGAAATTTCCTTCCAGCTGGCGGACTCGTTCCTGCATCCCTTGAATGCCCACGCCAACTTTTCTGGGAATTTTCTTTTTGGCGTCGAAATTCTTGATGCCTTTTCCGCAGTCAGAGATTTCAACCCGCGTCTTGCCGGAGCCGTGACCGATGCGAACCGACGCGGTCGAACTGCCGGAATGGCGATGGATATTCGTCAGACCTTCCTGCACGATTCTAAAGATTGCCGTCTCGGTTTCCTGCGGCAGGCGGGGCAGATCGCGATCGAGTTCCAAATCCACATGAATGCCGCTGCGCTCGGCAAAGCCTTCGACGTACCAGCACAGTGCGGAGGGCAGCCCGGCTTCGTCGAGCAGCGGCGGGTGAAGCAGGTGCGACATGGTCCGCAATTGCTTGGAGAGATCATCGACCAGATCCACCGAGCTGCTTGCGATTTTCGCCAGCGTGGAATCTTGTTTTTCTAATTCCTGATGAAGCGGAAACAGATTCATCTTCAGCGCGACAAGAATCTGGCCGGCGCTATCGTGCAAGTCGCGGGCGAGGCGGCGGCGCTCGTCGTCCTGGGCTTGCAGCAGACGGCTGTTCAATGCGCGAAGCTTCAGTTCGGCTTCCTGAAGATCGGAGGTGCGTTCCTTAACCCGCACTTCCAAAAGGTTTCGCGCCAGAACAGATTCGGTGACATCGACGACATGAACCAGGACCCCTTCCACTTCACCGGCGACATTTTTCATCGCCTGGTAACTGAAGGTTACGTAGATCGGCTCCTCGATGCCATGGCGTTTCAAATTCAGCTCACGTTCGGTGGCAAGAAAAGGTTCGCCGGTCTGGAAAACATTATCCAGAAGGCCGATATATCCCTGGTCTTTGATTTCCGGAAATGCTTCCTGCACCGTCTTGCCAATAAGTTGCTCAGAGCTATCGCGCCCCACCATCTGGACATAGGCGGAGTTCACGAAAGTGAAGCGATGCTCGGGGCCGCGAAGGATGGCCATGCCGGCGGGAGCCAGAATGAAAGATTCGCGAAGCCGGCGGCGCTCGAGATCAGCCTCGGAGCGCAGAAGACGTTCCACCTTCGCGGCTTCGGTGCGGACCTTCGCTAAACGAAGGTGAGCGCCAACCCGAGCCATCAATTCCCGGGCGGTGAATGGCTTGACCAGATAATCATCGGCGCCCGCCTGCAAGCCTTCGACCCGGGATTCTTCTCCGGCGCGAGCGGAAAGCAAGATGACGGGAGTGGATTTTGTTTCCAGATCGGACTTGAGGACGCGAAGCACTCCGAAGCCATCGAGCAACGGCATGAGCACATCCGTGAGTACAAGGTCCGGATGAAGTTCGCGGGTTGCCTTGACTGCCTCTTCTCCGTTGGCCACGGCGTGAACCCGATAGCGTTCGCTGAGAAGGCGCTGCAGGTAGTCCCGCATGTCAGCGTTGTCATCGGCTAAAACAATTAAGGATCCGTCGGCATCGGATTCCGCAGAGTCCATGCCTACGCTGCCAATCGGATTCTGCGCAATTTGCGAAGCTGCGGAGCTCGCCGGCGCTGCGCCTGGCAGCCAGCGCAACGCCTCTTCCACATAGCTATCGGCGCGAATCGCGCTGGATGACAAGGTGCGGACTGCGTGCAGCCGATCTTGCGGAAGATGGTCTTTCCCTTTGGGTATCTCGACCGAGAACGTAGTGCCGGCGCCTTCCTCGCTCGAAACGCTTATCGCTCCGTGATGAAATTTAACCAACTCCTGGACCAAAGCAAGTCCTATACCTGTGCCTTCGTGGGTGCGGCCTTGTGCGCCCTCCACCCGGTGAAATCGTTCGAACAGGTGCGGCAGTTCATGCTCGGGGATTCCGATGCCCGTGTCTTTTACTTGCAAGAGAACCGAATCTGCCGTGGATTTCAAACTGACCGAGACGCTTCCTGAAAGCGTGAACTTAAACGCGTTCGACAGCAGATTGAGGACAATCTTCTCCCACATGTCGCGGTCCACGTAGATTGCCTCTGCGATGGGATCACATGCCACTTCAAACTCGAGGCCGGCGCGGTCCATTGCGGAGCGAAATGAGCTGGCAAGTTCGGCGGTCGATGCGGCGAGGTCGGTGGGTTGATAAATCGCCTCCACGCGCCCGGCTTCGATGCGGGAGAAATCGAGCAGAGAGTTCACCAGCTTCAGCAGGCGCAGGGCATTCCGGTGCACCACTGCGAGCTGTCCGCGATCCCGAGCGCTGAGCCCGGTATTGGAAGTTTCGAGCGCATCCTCCAGAGGGCCGAGAATAAGGGTGAGTGGAGTGCGGAATTCGTGGCTGACGTTGCTGAAGAATGCGGTCTTGGCGCGGTCAAGCTCGGCCAGCGAATCGGCGCGCTTCTGCTGATCTTCGTAGGTCCGGGCGTCGGCAATCACCGCGGCTAGATTGCGGGTGAGCAAATCAAAGAAAGCGCGGTATCTATCGTCGAAGGCGCGCCGCGGACTTATGCCGGCGATGAGAACTCCGGTGGCTTGGTTTTCTCCCGCGGAAGCAATCGGCAAGACGACCGCGCTCTTGGCGTTCTCCGGCCACGGGCCTCCGGGCAAATGCGCAAGCTTTCCGGTCAAATCCAGAACTATCGGCTGGTCGGTGGAGAGAACGGTTTCGAGCTGCCAGGCAGACGTCTCGCCGCCCTGCAAGAAAATGACTGGGGGCGCAACCTCGGAATCGCCGGCAAAATTAATTTGTGCGGTGAGTTTCGCGCTTGAACGATCCGCCGCAACCAGATAGATAAATCCAAATGGAATATCGTAGGTGTATTTGGAGAGAACCGCGGCCGCCACTTCGCAGGCTTCCTCAGCTCCCTCGGATTGCGCGGAAGCCGCGCTCAATTCCTGCAACGAAGTGAGCCGGCGTTCTCCCACAACTCTGTCGGTGGTTTCGGTGACTGCGGTGAAAACCCCGCCGATCTGCCCGGACTCACTTCGAATCGGGCTGTACGAAAAAGTGAAATAACATTCTTCGACGTATCGATTGCGGTTCAAGAGCAGAAGCTGATCCTCCGACCAGGTCGCCTGCCCTGTCTTTAAAACGCCTTCGAGCATGGGGCCGACCACGTCCCAAATTTCAGGCCAGCATTCGGCGCCCGCCTGGCCCATTGCGTCTGGATGCTTGCTGCCCAGGATCGAGGTATAGGCGTCGTTGTAGATCATGAAGAGCTCGACGCCCCACCAGATCAGAATCGGGAAGCGCGATTCGAGACAAATGCTGACGGCGGTACACAGGCTTTGCGGCCAATGAAACACTGGACCGAGACGATGCGAGGCCCAATCGTAGGAGCGCATCAAGGCTCCCATGTTGCTGCCGCCGGCGAGGCAATCATGCCCGGCGAGGGAGTTTGCCGGCGCCGCCAAGAAACCAGTCGCAGCAGGGTTTTCCGGTTCGATGACTGAGATTGAGTCGCGAAGCTGGTCTGGAGTCATAGAAACGGATTTCAGAAAGAAAATCGAGCTGGCCAAAACGCCGCCCCGACCAGCGGGACTTCCGCAACCTGCGTTTGTACGGTGAATTTAGGGATAGCGAAGACCGCTGAAAAAGGAACTCGGGCCCCGATACAGGTAGAAGCGTAGCTGGGCGCTCTTCAGACGGTAAATACGGGGTTCACTGTATAAGGGGTCGCGTTCTTTTCTGCATGGTCGATCTGCATGGTCGATCTGTATGACGGATCCGAATGCCCCGGCTATCGCGGCGAACCGAGGCAAAACATGAAGGTTTAGGAATGATCGTTACGAATGATCGATTCTTTCCAGGATCGCGCAGCCTCATCAAACGGAACGTTCAACCCCGTCCCGCATCCACCGGGGAGCTCGGCGGTGGCGCGAGAATGTGCAATCCACATTCAGTCTTCGCCAAGCCCGACCAGCGGCCTGCTCTGGGGTCTTCTCCGGGTTGCACGGCGCGCGTGCAGTGTGTGCATCCGATGCTGGGATAGTTTAGATCGTGCAGCACGTTGTAGGGAACTTCGCGCTCGCGGATGTATTGCCATACCTGCGTTGAGTTCCAGTCGGCGAGGGGATTGATCTTCACCAATCCGAATTTTTGGTCCCACTCGACTTTGCCGGCACGCGCACGATCGGCAGTCTGATCGCGGCGAATGCTGGTGATCCAGGCTTGCAGTTCACTCAACTTGCGGCGCAACGGCTCGATCTTGCGCAGATTGCAGCACTGGTCCGGATTGCGTTGCCAGAGCGCCGCGCCATGCGCGGCCTCTTGCTCTTCCGGCGAACTCAAAGGCAAAACTCGCTCGATCTTGATTCCATACTTTTGTTCGACCTGATCGATGAGGGCGTAGGTTTCGGGAAACAGGAATTCGGTGTCGAGAGTGAAGAGGCGGAAATTCTTGCGAACTCGGGAAGCCATGTCGATGAGAACCATGCCCTCGGCCCCGAACGCGGATGAGATCGCAACCGAGTGGCCGAAGGTATCGAAGGCCCAATCCAGCAACTGCTCGGGCTTCCATGCTTCCGCGGCGCTCTGCACCTTACTGACTTCTTCGTTCATGCCAGCGGCTCCTCATGAATGGTCGGCTCGTCCGCGGGCAAAAAGCTGGGACGGGTAAGCGCCGTTTGCCATGCCTCATCAATCTCTGAGACGACCGATCTGCTCTCGGTTGAGGCACGATCTGCAAGCCTGACTACATCGCCGACGAACAGAAGTGTTGGGGCCGGAAGTCTGGGTGCACACGCGAGCTGCGAAACGGTTGTTGAGTGGATCTGCTGCTGAGGCGTAGTGGCCTGGGAAATGACCGCGCAGGGAGTCTCTGGCATGAACCCGGCGGTTTTGAGGCGGCGGGAAATCTCCGCATAGTTCGATCCCGGCATGTACATCACCAGCGTCGAATTGCTGGCGGCAAGTTCCTTCCAATCGGGGGCGGAAGTTTCATCCGCACGATGCCCCGCCGTAATCACCAGCGTGGATGCCGCTCGCCGGTGCGTCAGAGGAATTCCAGCCGCGGCTGCGGCGCCCAGAGCCGAGGTGACGCCGGGGACGATTTCGTATTCAATGTTGGCCCGGCGCAGCGCTTCAATCTCTTCTCCGGCGCGGCCGAAGATCAGCGGATCTCCGCTCTTCAGCCGAACCACTTGCAAGCCGGAAGCGGCCAGCGTGACCATCAGGAAATTGATTTCCTCCTGGCGAATCGTTTTGCTGCCGCTGCGCTTGCCCACGTTGCGCACATCCGCGGACGGCGGAATCAGTTTTAGAATTTCGGGCGCAACCAGATCGTCATAAAGCACGACCTCGGCAGACCGCAGCAATCGCAGCGCCTTCACTGTGAGCAAATCCGGATCGCCCGGGCCTGCGCCCACCAAGTACACTTTGCCATTCATGGATTCATCCTCGTTTCAAAATCTCTGTGCCACATGTAGGGACAGCCGCCCCCGACTCTCCATTCGAGCGAAGCTCGAAAGCGTTCTCGGAAAACTCACGAGCCGAGTTTCCCGCTAACGCCGCTCCCACAACTTCGCGACTGGCGAAAGAGTGCAACAGCTCGCTCTTTTGTTTTGCATCGAGACCGCTCTGCAATACCAGCTTTCGCGTCTCCCCGAGCTCCGCAACCCATTCGGCGTATTCCTCCCCAAACTGCCGCTCGAGTTGTTGCCTGAGCCTCTGCGCAAGAGAAGGACTTTGGCCGCTCGTAGAAATCGCAATTTGCAGATCGCCTCGGCGAACGACGGCGGGATAATAGAAGTCGCAATAGTCCGGGTCGTCGACCACGTTGCACAGCGCACCCCGGTTTTGGGCCTCTCGATAAATAGAAACGTTTAGAGCGCGCGACGATGTCGCCACCACCGCCAGGAAGATTCCGCCGAGATCTTCCGCAGCAAAAGGCCGAAGTTCGAGCGTGATTTTTCCCGATGCCGCCCACCCTTTCACCGCATGGCTCGCTGACAGTGCGACGACGCGAATGAGCGCGCCGGTTCCGATCAAGCTGGCGATTTTCGGCTCACCGACCTTACCGGCCCCGACCACAAGGCAGCGCTTGCCTTCGAGTTTTAAGAACATTGGGAACAAAGTGCTCATCGTCTTGATCCAAAATTGATCCAAAATCTTTGCAGGCTTCGACTAGCCTTCCACGCTGCTTGGCACACGACCCTCGGGTACATCGCGAGCGACGGCTTCGACAAACTCGCCCGCCAGAAAATTGCGCAGCTCTGTATCGCTGTGACGTGCAAAAAAGCGCCGAAGATTGTCGCCCGGTTGGCCATCGGCAAGATATTGGCGAAGCAGTCGCTCGAGGGCGGCGGGGACTTCGGTTGCGGCGCAGCGATACCCGACAGGCCTCGCGATTGACTGATTCAGGCCAAGCGCTCCACCCAGGCAGAAGTAGTAGGCGTCGACCATGTGTCCATCGACCTTGATCTTCTTGCCTTCGATTCCGATGTCGGCGATCCAGTGCTGTCCGCAACTGTTGGGGCAACCGGTGACGTGCAACTTCAGGTGCTGATCAAACCCGGGCAGTCGCTCTTCCAGTTCTCTCACCAGCCAGCGGGAAAAACTTTTCGTCTCGGTGATCGCGAGCTTGCAGAATTCGGAGCCGCTGCAAGCGATAGCTCCGCGCCAAAACGGCGAACCGCTCACCGGCAGCCCGATCTCGCCTAGCTCTTTCGCCAACTCGTCAGCCTGAAGGCGGGGCACGTTAACGATCAGCAAATTCTGCATGTTGGTGGTGCGCAATTCGCCATTGGCGAAGCGATCGGCGAGATCGGCGGCCTTGTGCATTTGTTCAGGCGTGATCCGGCCGCGCAGAACCGTGGCCCCGACGTAGCAGAGGCCGGGCTGCTTTTGCGCATGGATACCAATGTGGTCGCGGTAAACATCCGCGGGCGGGCTCGACGGTTCGGCGGGATCGAGTTGAAATCCGATGCGGCGCTCGAGTTCAGTTTGGAAGCCCTGCGCGGTCCAGCCATGCCGCAAGAAGAGAAACTTCAACCGCGCGCGCTCGCGGTGTTCGCGAAGTTGATCGGAGTCGCGAAACAGCTCTGCCACTCCGTGGATGACCGGCAGAACTTGATTCCAGCGGACGAAAGCGTTCAGCGGCGCGCCCAGATACGGCTCGGTGGAAAGGCCGCCGCCAACGCGCAGAGCAAAACCGACTTCAGCTTTTCCGTGGAGCACGCGCTCAGTCGCAGTCAGGCCGACATCGTTAATCTCTGGATAAGGGCACCAGACGCGGCATCCCGTGATGGAAATTTTGAACTTACGCGGCAAGTTATAAAACTCGGCATTGCCGGCCAGCATGCGATCGGCTTCAAGAGCGAGCGACGACGCATCGCAAATTTCATCGGCATCGACTCCGGCGACTGGGCAGCCGGTAATATTTCGAGTGACATCTCCGCAGGCGCCGGTGGTGTTTAGGCCGACGCGCCAGAGTTCTTCGAGCACTTCCGGAAGCGACTCAATTGTGACCCAGTGCAGCTGTATATTTTGCCGCACCGTGAGATCGGCAATGCCGCGTGCGTATCGGGAGGTGAGAGTAGCAATAGCTCGAAGTTGATTGGAATTCAAGATGCCATTGGGAATGCGAATCCGAAGCATGAAGTACGGCAACGCCAGTCCCTGGCCGTCTTTGCCGCCGACCACGCCCGCGCCGTCGCCTTGCGTGTAAACGCCCCACCAGCGAAAGTAAGTGCCAATCCATTCCGGCGGAATGGAGGCGAAGCCTTCGCGGGCGAACCGCCGAATTTCCGCCAGGCCTTCCCACGGATTGAACTCGCGCTTCAGGCGTTCCACTTTTTGCGCTTTGGTTTCTTTGGCTGGAGTTGTCATAAATTCGTCTGCCCCACACTGATTTGCGGCGAATCTTTCTGCAAAAACCTGCTTCGCCCCAAAAGAAAAACCCACCGCCAGAAGCTCTCTGGCGGTGGGCGATAAATGCTGAAATGCTATAAAACGACTAAGTCAGCAGCCTCCCTGCGCCAGAACACACGCATGCACAACAACAACATGCACACATACAAGTCTGACGGAGATTGCTGAAATTCGACATTACAGTGCGATACTATCCTCGATCTTCGAACCGGTCAACTTGCTTCCTGTAGACTTCGATGCATACTTTCGATAGAAAGAATCAGAATTTTGGTTCCGGATGGAACGCCGGGTATTGGCGGAGCCAGGCCAGTATCCTTTGAGGGACTGATTTCAAGCTCGCGATGGTCGCATAATCCGCGAGTCCGAACAGACCCACGCCGCCAGAAAGAGGAACGATGCCTTCAAAAAAGTCGACGCACCCGATTGCGGTGATCGCTGCTTGCATTTTGCTCACGGCTACTCTGTCGGCGCAAACTCGCGTCACAAGACGCGCGTTCGGCCATTCTCCCGACGGAACCGCGGTCGAGATGTACTCGTTGTCGAATGGAAGACTCGAAGTCGGCATCATGACTTACGGGGGAATCGTGGTTTCGCTGCGGGCGCCGGATCGCAACGGGAAGCTCGACGATGTGGTGCTGGGCTGTAACTCGGTTGAAGAATATGTAAAGCAGACGGCACACTTCGGCGGCATTGTGGGGCGTTACGCGAATCGTATCGCGCATGGAACATTTCAGCTTGATGGCCATACGTACTCGATTCCGAAAAACGATGGCGACAACGCCCTGCATGGAGGGATCCGCGGCTTCGACAAAATGGTTTGGGAAGGGAAGCAGATTCCGGATGGAGTCGAGCTCACTTACGTGAGCAAAGATGGGGAGCAAGGCTTTCCTGGAACGCTCACTACGACGGTGCGGTACACCTTACAAGGGAGTGCTCTGAAAATTGAGTATTCGGCGACGACCGATAAAGATACTGTGCTCAACCTGACCAACCACTCGTATTTCAATCTTGCAGGTCAAGGCAACGGCGATGTTATGAAGCATGTGCTGAAGATCGATGCCTCGCGCTTTACTCCGGTGGATGCGAATCTGATCCCTACAGGAGAACTGAAGCCGGTTGCGGGCACGCCGTTTGATTTTCGAACTCCGCATGCGATCGGAGAACAGATCGATGCCGATGATGCGCAGCTGAAGCTCGGCCACGGCTACGACCACAACTTTGTGCTCGATGGTTTTTCGGCGGCGCACCCATCGGCCGAGCCTTTCGAAGCTGCCGAAGTATATGAGCCGACGACCGGCCGAATTTTGCGAGTGCTGACCACCGAGCCGGGAGTGCAGTTCTATACAGGAAATTTTCTCGACGGTACGATTACTGGAAAGGAAGGCCGAGTCTACAAACGGCGCTACGCGCTCTGCCTTGAGACGCAACATTTCCCAGATTCCCCGAACCATCCCGGCTTCCCCTCGACCGAATTGAAGTCGGGGCAGAAGTTTCATAGCTTGACGGTTTACGAATTCAGCGCAGGGACGCGGTGATGGGCTGAGCGAGTGTTGATGTGGTCCTAAATTATCGGAAGCTGGCGCTGCGGAACTTCTGGCGGAAGTCTTCGCCTTCCATCTTGATCACGCGGCACATTTCATGCAGGCGGGAGCGCATGCGTTCTCCAATGCGGTCGCCCAGAGTTTCGCTGCGCGTGGCCGCTCTCACGGCAGAAATGGAGCCATTCGCGCCGGCGGCGGGCTGATCCTCAAAATTCGTCGTAATAATCGTGGTGCGGTTGTCGTTGTAGCGGGTATTGAGAATCAGGCTCACCGTGTCCCAAACCCATTCGGTGGGCTTCACAGCGCCCAGTTCGTCGAGCACCAGGACATCCGTTTCAAACACCGGGCGAAGAACATCGAGCTCGGTAGTTTGAACGGTCGCATTGTACGAATTCTGAATCGCTTTCAGAAGCTCGCGATAATCGTAGAAGAGGCACGAGATCCCTTTATTGAGAACGAGCTCTTTCGTGATCCCGACTGCGAGGTGGGTCTTGCCGGTACCAATCTTGCCGATGATCAGAAGACCCATGCCATCGCGAGGATCGTATTCCTGCGCGAATTTGCAGGCCGACAAGTGCGCGAATGCCAGCGAGGGATGGGCTCCGGGAAAATCAGCGGTATAGCTTGCAAGTTCACAATGCTCGTAACGGCGCGGAATATTGGCGGCGGCCAGCAAACTTTTGTTACGCTCGCGAAGCTGGCAATCGCAGCGGGTGACGCGGCGGTTTTTGGGCGCGTCCGCTTGCATCGGCAGCGTCTTCCATCCTGTGCCCTCGCACAACGGGCAAACTTCGGCTTGTGTCTTGACTGCCATCAATCTCTTTCGTCCTGATGAAATTGTATTCTCTGACTTTGCACCGGCGCGCCCGCTTCCTGCAAGTGCGAAACGGCAACATCCTGTGTACAACCTGTGCAGGGGCAGTCGCGGCTGTGGAGAGTCGAGGAAAACCGCTGCCGCTGGAGCTTTTGTTGCACCCTGCTCTCCCGCGACGCTGCTTTCGAATGCCCTTGTCCAGCCAAAACCCGCCCTGTAAGCCCCAATCCGGGAGCGGGGGTTGTAGAACAGGCTTCCCGCGCGGATTTTCACAGTTGACATTCTCCCCAGAGAGAGGAAAATACCACCCGTCAGGTTTCCCACTCAGCGCCACGTTTCTATTTCCCGGGCCGTCCGGGTATGAATTGCGCTGGGCACGAAAGAGACCTGCGAGGAGAAACTATGAATAAGGCCGATCTGGTTGACAAGATCGCGGGCGCCTGCGAGATCAGTAAAGCGCAGGCCACAACTGCCATTGACACGGCGGTGAGCAGCATCACAGGCGCTTTGAAAAAAGGCGATCGTGTAGCGTTGATTGGTTTTGGAACTTTCTCGGTGTCGCAGAGAAAGGCGCGGAACGGGCGCAATCCGCAAACTGGCGCCACCATCAAGATCGCTGCCCGCAAGGTCGCGAAGTTTACCCCTGGGGCCGAGTTGAAGAAAGCCGTTAACAAGAAGTAGAAAGGCGATAGAATTTGAGTCCACGAAAGCGGTAGGGGGTCGGCCCTGCCGCTTTCGTTTTATAGGCATGATTCATGACGCCCGGCGCGGCTACAATGTCTTCAACATGATTGCTCATCTCCGCGGAAGACTGCTCGTCAAGCATCCCAATCAGGTTGTGATTGAGACCGGTGGCGTCGGTTATGAAGTGACCATCAGCGTGCCGACTTACTCCGAATTGCCCGCGAGCGGCTCAGAAGCGGCGCTTCACATTCACACCCACGTGCGCGAAGACATCATTGCCCTGTATGGATTTTTTCGGCCCGCGGAAAAGCAGCTGTTCGAGAAATTGATGACGGTGAGCGGTATCGGAGCGAAGCTTGCGATCACAATTCTCAGCGGGATGGCGGCGGATGAGATGGCCGCGGCAATCCGTGGCAACGATGTTGCGCGGCTCACCAAGATTCCCGGCATCGGCAAAAAAACTGCGGAGCGCATGGTGCTGGAGTTGCGCGACAAGCTCCCGCCGCAGAGCGGGACCGTGGAGGCGGCCGCCCCCGCGATGAGTGCGCTGGAAGAAGATGTGCTTTCCGCATTGGTAAATTTGGGGTATCAGCGGCCAGCGGCGGAGAAGGCTCTGGCGAGTATTGCCAAGAGTGGTGGCGAGAAGAGCGCCACGTTCGATGGCTTGTTCAGGAACGTCCTGGCCGCTCTATCAAAATAGCGATCAGCTCTGAAACTTCGTTTTACTTCCCGATGCAAAAAGTGCTGAAGATCAAGTTTAGGATGTCGTCTGTGGTGGTAGCGCCGGTGATGGCGTCGAGCGGACGAAGCGCGCTGTAGAGATCGAGCAGCAGCATCTCGTGCGGGACTTTTTTTGCGATCGCGTTCGCCGCGGCGTCGAGGGCGGCGAGTGAATCCTGTACGAGGCCTTGATGGCGGACGTTAGTGAGGAATCCGGCTTCGCCTTGCCCAGCAGCGTCGCCGCCAACGTGGCGCAAGATTTCGGCGCGCAGTTCGGGGATGCCTTGGCCAGTGAGGGCTGAGACTTTAACCTGTGCCTCGCTGTCCTCTGCCGCGGGCAGACCCCCCGGAACCAGATCGGACTTGTTTCCCACCACGATTGTCCGTTCCCTGCGCGCCAGGCGCAGCAATTCGGCATCTTCCGCCATTGCAGGCTGCGACCCATCCAGCACGACCAGCAGCAGATCGGCATCTGCTAGCGCTTCCATGGATTTGCGAATGCCCATCGATTCCGCTTCGTCTAGCGCGTCTCGAATGCCGGCCGTATCGATCAACTGAATTGGAATTCCGCCGATGGCGACAGTTTCGCTCACCAGGTCGCGCGTAGTGCCGGGAGTTGCGGTGACGATGGCCCGCTCACGTTCGACCAGACGATTGAACAAGCTTGATTTGCCGACGTTGGGGCGGCCGACGATGGCGAGCGTCATCCCCTGATGGACGATTTTGCCGTAAGCGAAGCTGGCAGCCAGTTGTGCGAGAGGTTCGCGGACGGCGGCGATGCGCTCAAGAATTGCGGAGTCAGGCAGGATGGAAACGTCGTCGTCGGCAAAATCGATACCGGCTTCGAGCACCGCGATTAGCTCAACTAGCTTTTGTTTGACCGGCTGCAAGCGGCGCGAAAGCGCGCCCTCAAGTTGTTGCGCCGCGACTTTGGCCTGGTAGAGAGTTTGTGAATCGATCAGGTCGCGGACGGCTTCGGCCTGCGTCAGGTCGATGCGCCCGTTGAGAAAGGCGCGCATAGTGAACTCGCCGGGCTCGGCGAGGCGCGCCCCAGCGGCGACGCTGAGTTCGACGATGTGGCGCAGCACCACAGGCGAGCCGTGCGCGGAGATTTCAATAATGTCGTCGGTTGTGTAGGAGTGGGGCTTGGCGAAGTAGGTGACGACCACTTCATCGATGCGCTGCTCGTGTGGGGACACTCCCTTCGACAAGCTCAGGGCAGGCTCTGTCCACCTCCCGTCAACTGCAAAGGATTCGGCGGAGCCCTGTGCTCGTCCCCCGCCGGCGGAAGCGGCTTCATCCGTCGTTAGGCGGACAAGAGTGTCCGCCCCACACGGTTCGATCAGTTCGCCAAAAACCGCGCGCCCCGGCTCCATATTATGTTTTAGCCGCAGCATCGGCTTCGCAATTTCGAGCGCGCGCGAGCCGGCGAGGCGAATCACGCCGATCCCGCCGCGCCCGGGCGGGGTGGCGATGGCGACGATGGTGTCGTCGAGGTTCACGGGGCGATTGTAGCGGTTAAACTGGAGAGACAACCAGCGGCCGAGTGCGATCCACCGAATTTACGCACCGGCCCGACAAACCAAGATCGAGGGTCAAGATTGCCAGTCGCCGACGAACTGCTGAAAGCCAATGCCGAATTCGTAAAGAATTTCAACCTTGGAGATCTCGCCGTCAGGCCGCGCCGCCGCTTGGCTGTGCTCGCCTGCATGGATTCGAGAATCCTGTTCGAGCGCTGCCTGGGATTGCATCCCGGCGACGCGCACATGATTCGCAATGCGGGCGGCATCGCCACCGAGGATGCGCTGCGCTCGCTGATCGTGTCGCACCATCTGCTGGATACGCAGGAGTTCATCATCATCAACCACACGGATTGCGGGTTGCTGAAGGTGCGCGAGGATGAGCTTAAACGCCGACTGTCGGAAAAAATGGGAACGGCCGCGGGAGCGCCGGAGCATTTCCATGCGTTTGACGATCTTGAAAAAAATGTGCGCGAACAAGTGATGCGGGTGAAGACGCATCCTTGGATTCCAAAGCATATTCCGGTGCGGGGGTTTGTTTACGATGTGAAGACGGGGGTGCTGAAGGAAGTGGAACCTCGTGAGGGTTAGTAATTAACCATTAAGGGCACTGAGGTACACAAAGGAAGGCCTACCCAACTTTACCTCGCCACCACCTTCTCAATCTCCGCCTTCAACTGGTCATACGGCAGCGCCCCCGGATGGTACATCGCCACTTTGCCAGCACGGTCGAGCAACACGAGCGTAGGCGTGGTCGATGCCCCGTACACGTCGAAGTCGTACGTGCTGACGGGTACCGGCATGTCGAGCAGCCCGGAATAGAAGTGATGACGTACGGCGTCGATGTAAGCGAGCTCGTCGGTGGGCGTAGCATGCTCAATCTGCGCGGTGTAGCCGTAGAGGCGCGTAGGTCCGATTACAGCCAAGCCCTTGGGCGCGAACTCAGTGCGCAGCTGCGTAATGATCGGCGCTTCGGCCTTGCAGTCTGCACACCAGTGCGCCCAGAAGAATAAAAGAACCGGAGAGCCTTTCAGTTGCGCCAGAGCCGGCGGGTTTGAGCCGAGAAACTGCTCGCCCTTGAGTGGCGGCGCGGGGCGGCCTTCGAATGAAATCAGATTCAAATTTTTCTGCAAGCGGGCGCGGATGGAAGTATTGCCATACGTCCGCAGAGCAGCCTGAAGAACAGCGGCAGCCTCGGTTCGCTTCCCTTGCTCGGCAAGGACCTGCGACTGGACTTCAATCGCGGCTCCCAGAGCGATAGGAAGATGCGGTTCAGCGTCGAGCTGGCGGGTTTTCAACTGCTCCGCGGCGAGGCCGCGCGTCTCTTTCGCATAGGCGGAGGCCTGTTGGTAGTCGTGTGCGTGGAGCGCAGCTCGGGCCATCCACGAATAGGCTTCGAGATATTCGGGAGTAGTGCCGTTGGTCGAATGGTACGACTTGAGCTCCGCGTCGGCGGCCGAGACGTTATTTTTGGATAGATTGATGCGCACGTCTTCGACGATTCCAGCCCAGGCCGGAGTTACCAACGCGATCACGATTAGCAGCTTGCGAAAGGGCATATGTGCACCATCATCGACCCTAGATGCTGCTGCTGGCAAATCGTATCGGCGGGACCCTTCGTGCAATACGTTCAAGTTATTGAAACAATGCAGGTTAAGAGTTGCATTTGTGAATATTTGTAGCAATTTCGAGGCGGCTATTTTACAATTTGGCTGCGTTTGACTTTAGAATTCTTTCGCAGTATCCAGTTTCTCCGCTCAACCCAGCGCGTGACCTGCCTGCAGAAGAAACCTTCCAAAGCTTCAGCGCTACATCAACAAAAAAGGGACATTGCACCACCATGGAAACAGGAACAGTGAAGTGGTTTAACGACGCCAAGGGATATGGTTTCATCAGCCGCCAGAACGGCGAAGACGTATTTGTGCACTTCTCGGCCATTCAGGCGAGCGGCTTCCGCAGCCTGCAGGAAGGTCAGCAGGTGCAGTTTGACGTGGTCAAAGGCCCCAAGGGCTGGCAGGCCGAGAACGTGAAGGGCGCATAACCCACTTTACAGCTGAACAATTCGCGAAAAAGGCGGCCAGCGATGGCCGCCTTTTCGTTTGGCGATTGAGTCGGGTGATTGCCTGAGGGGCCATCGCCCGATTGAGAATCGCTGAACGGTTTTCAATCGCCCGATGGCCCGATGGCTCAATCGCTCAATCGTTCTGGTCGCGGATCAAAACCACATCGGCATCGGTATGCCCCCGCACCATCGCCAACTGTTTGCCGTCGAATGACCAGTGGAAGTCGTAGATTTTCTCGGAAGTGAAATCAGTAAGCTGTTTTCCCTTAGAACCATCCAGCGGCTGCGACCAGAGATTATCAACGCCGTTTTCGCGCTCGGAATAGACCACAGACTTGCCATCGGGACTGAAGCGCAAGAGTCCCCACCGAACATGATCGAAATCCAGCATCTTCGCCTGGCCGGAAGCGATATCGATCACCGCCAATTTTTCTTTATGCTCGCCGCTATGCTCGATGGTTCCGAAAGCCGCAAGTTTCCCGTCCGGTGAAATATCGAACTGGCTCTCGTCAATCGGAAGCTTGGAGATTTCCTGCGGCGTACCGCCGTCGAGTGGCACGCGGGCCAGCGTCGATTGGTCCTGCTGCTGGATGTAATACACCCATTGGCTATCGCGCGTGCATACCGAATGGTTATCGGCCTTGCCGTGGCTCAGTTGCTTAAGATTGCCGCCCGGCAGGTCGATGCGCCAGATGTTGTTCTGGGTGTCGCCGCCGGGCAGGCCAAAGTCGAAGGCCACATGCTGTCCATCGCCGCAGGCGCTGGGATTGCCGCTGGGCTTGCCCTCCTGCGTCATGATCGTCGTTTTCGCCCCGGTCGCCGGATCGATGCGGTTCAGAATGGCGGACTGATCGGCGATCAGGAATCCATCCGTCGTCCAGGTGAAATTGGTATCGGCCAGCGAGGGCGCAAGGTTGTGCCCCTGTTGGCTTGTCCCGGAGCTGGGCATGGCAAAAATGTTCCAGCGGCTTTCGCTCAGAATTGCCGCAATGCTCTTTCCGCTGGCGGCCACGCTCAAGTCGTAATAGTTGTTGGTATCGCGCGTTATCGAAGACAATTTCCCCGACGGGTAGGTGACGAACGCGATGCGGGACTGGTTGAAGCTTGTAGCCTGCTCGCGCAGCGTCCCGATCAGACCAATCCCGTCAGGCATCCAGGCCGCGTTTTCGAGTGCCTGCGAATTGCTGGCAAAGAAGATTCTCTGCTTGCCGTCCGCCACATCGAAGGCCGCCAGGCTCGCGATCGTACCGCCAACATTCAACTGGCCGCACACGATTACTTTGCCATCGGGAGACCACGCCGGACCATAGATGCCCTGGCTTTTCGATCCGCTGACCAGGGCGCGCTCGTCGGCGTCGCTGCCCTGCACCGGGCGAATAATCAGCCAGTACTTGCCCGGTTCTGGATTGTCGTTCCGGACGAACGCAACCTGTTTGCCATCCGGAGAGATCGTAACGTTCGAATCCACATCTTCCGCCAGCTTTTGCGGCACTCCGCCCAGCAGAGGAGCGCGATATAGAAACTTGAGCTCAGGGTTGCCGGGATCGCTGCGCACAAAGTAAAAGTAGTTGCCGTCGGGCGAAAATTGCAGGCCATTGAAGTAAACATCGGCAGGTGGTTGCACCTGCACGTTGCTGTTGGTGGGTACGTTGCGTAGCCAAAGGCTGGCCAGCCCATCCTTCTTTCGCGCCACGGTGAGGATGTATTGGCCATCGGGCGAAATGGCCGTCATCACCATATCCCCGGTGTCGGTAATTTTTCGTACCGAAATGTTTTGGAAGGGCGCCGCGTGGCTTCGAAAGAAAACGGAGTATGCCAGAATGCCCGCCAGCACCAGCGCGACTGCGGTTCCAATGAAGCGTAAGGCGGTTTTCGATCTGCCCGGTTGCACTGCGGCGGCTTGGCTGGCAGCGCTCTGATTCGCCGTCGACGCCTGGGCAACCACGTCGGAGCCTGAAGCGCGAGAGACAGCCTGCGCCGAATCATGGGCCGGCACTGAACCGGAAACCGGGACCGCTGCAGCGCCCTGCACGGTTTTCTTCCCCGATTCCACATCGCGCTTCAGCCGCTTCAAGTCGCCGCGCAAATCGGCCGCGGACTGGTAGCGCAAATCGCGGTCTTTCTCCAGAGCCTTGCCGATGATTTCTTCCAACTTTGGAGGCAGGCTGTGATTGAGCTGCGACGCGGGCACCGGATCGAGTGAAAGAATCGCATTGAAAATTACGGCAGAAGTCGGGCCGTTGAAGGGCAGCCGCCCGGTCGCCATCTGGTAAATTACGACTCCCAGAGAAAATAAATCAGTGCGCGCATCCAGTTCTTCTCCGCGCGCCTGCTCCGGCGACATATAGGAAATAGTGCCGACCGTCGCGCCGGGGCTGGTGAGTTGCAACGGGTTCGGCGAATCTTGAGTAGCGCCAATCGTTTCCATTACCATTTCAGGCCGCGTTAGTTTCGCCAGTCCGAAGTCGAGCACCTTTACTGGTCCGCGCTGGGTCACAAAAATGTTGGCCGGCTTGATGTCGCGGTGGATGATGCCCTTGGCGTGGGCGGCATCGAGCGCGTCGGCGAGCTGAATGCTCCAGTCGAGCAGACGGTCCAGCGGCACTGCTCCCGGGCCCCGCCGCCGGTCGAGCGTTTCGCCCTCCAGCAACTCCATGGCAATGAATGACTGCTCGCCGTTTTCCGTCTGAACTTTCTCGACCGCGTAGATAGTGCAGATATTGGGATGGTTCAGCGCCGATGCGGTGCGTGCTTCCAGCAGAAAACGGTCGAGGGCGTTCTTATCTCGCGAGAGTTGCGGCGGCAGAAATTTAAGCGCTACGCGCCGTCCGAGATCGAGATCCTGCGCCTCATAGACAATCCCCATGCCACCGCTGCCAACTTGCCCGGTGATGCGGTAATGCGAAATGGTCTGGCCAATCATTGGTGGGGAAAATTCATCTTAGGAGGGATGCGAAGGGCAGTCAAACTGGCAGGCGTTAGGTCTTGGGTGTTAGGTCTTTGGCTAAACCTTAAGCCACCGTCGTCCGGATTTCAGGTTTGTCATCCCGAGCGCAGCGATGGACCTTGGTTTCTTCTTGCAGTGCGGCACCGCATGCGAACACCAAGGTCCAAGGACCAGGGAATTTACTTCGTCGGCGTGCGACTACGCGGTGGCGGCTTCCTCGGCCGCGCTCACCGAGTCGAAGAAACGAAAGAATTGCTCAACTCGCGTGACTTGCAACGCGTGGTGAATACGCTCGCTCACCCCTACCAGTGCCAAACTCCGGCCGCCATGCTGCCGGGTAACGTACGCTCCCACAAGCGCGCCGATGCCGGCGGAATCAACGTAAGGGACGCCGGTAAAGTCGAGGATCAAAGATTTTGACTGATCGGCCCGCACCGTAGCCTGGAATTCAAACATCGTGCTCATCACCAGCGCTCCCATGAGGCGAAGAATGCGAGTTCCTGGTTGGATTCCGGGCTCGTCATGGAGGCGAAGGCTCTCTTGCGGCATCAGGGAGATATTAACGTGGCTGTAATAATCGATTGTTAATGCAACGTTAATTTCGGCCGCAGCCGCATCGAGATCTGGATGGTGGTCATTGCTAGGTCTTGGGTCGTAGGTCTTAGGCTAGCCTTGCCCGCTAAGACCTAAGACCTATCGCCTAAGACCCTCCAACCGGGAAGCGAGGCCGCAAATTATATCGCCGCTGCCTGCTCGCGCCGCTTTGCCTGGATCTCAATGAAGACGTTTACCAGAGAGACCGCCGCCGGAGTCACGCCGGGAATGCGGGAAGCTTGTGCCAGCGTGCGCGGCTGCACGTGCGCAAGCTTCTCCTGCATCTCGCGCGAGAGGCCGCTCACCGAGCCGTAATCGAACCAGCCGGGGATGGCGCGTTGTTCCGACTTTTTCATGCGCTCAATGGCCCGCTGCTGTTGCAGCAGGTAGCCTTCGTATTTTATTTCCGTTTCGACTGATTTGAGCTCGTTGCGAATCTCGGAAGAAAGGCCATGCAAAGGACGATTGGCCGCTGATTTACGCGGATCTTCGCCGATCTCGTTTCTTCCATCCGAAAAATCTCTGGCAAAGAACGCAGGGTCCAAGTCGCGAAGAATCGGCGCCAATCTCTCGATCACGACTTCGGGCCGCTTGAGCAGTTGCGCGCAGGTTTGCCCGATTGCCGAGGACAGCTCGAGCGCAGTGGCGCTGGCGGCGACAGCGGGTTCCTCGTCGCTGCGCTCCTCGGAATGCCGAGGATCGTTAGGATTGCATGAAGTGATGGCCTTCAGCATGTCCGCCGTCAGGCGCGTGCCTTCCAAGAGCTTCTTCAGTTGTTGCAGCCGTTCCTGCTTAGCTTGATGGTCCTGCCACGCGCCGTCGGAGATCAATCCCACGCGACGGCCGTGCGGGGTGAGGCGGCGGTCGGCGTTGTCGATGCGCAGGTGAAGGCGGAATTCCGCCCGCGAGGTGAACATACGATACGGCTCGTTCGTGCCCTTCGAGATCAGGTCGTCGATGAGAATCGCAGTGTAAGCTTCGGTGCGGTCTAGAATCAGCGGTTCTTGCCCCTTCACCCGCAGTGCGGCATTGATGCCCGCCATCAAGCCCTGACATGCGGCTTCTTCGTACCCGGAGGTTCCATTGATCTGGCCACCGAGAAACAGTCCCGCAATCTTTTTCGTTTCCAGCGTGCGCTGCAGTTCAGTCGGATCGATGGAGTCGTACTCGATAGCGTAACCCGGCCGCAACATGTCTGCGTTTTCCAGGCCGGGGATCGACTTCAGAATTTCAAGCTGCACTTCGACCGGCAGCGACGTGCTCATGCCATTCACGTAGATCTCGTGAGTGTTCAGGCCCTCGGGCTCGAGGTAGAGCTGGTGCATTTCCTTGTCGGGAAATTTGACGATCTTGTCTTCGATCGACGGGCAGTAGCGCGGCCCGATCGACTGAATCTGCCCGCTATACATGGGCGAGCGGTGCACGTTCTCGCGGATGATGCGATGAGTTTCGGGCGTGGTCCACGCGATGTAGCAGGGAACTTGCGAGTCGTGGTGCGCCACCCGCCGGGTGCGGAAGCTGAACGGCGTGGGATCAACGTCGCCAGGTTGCTCGGTGAAGCGAGACCAATCGATGCTTCGCGCATCAAGGCGCGGAGGCGTGCCCGTCTTTAACCGGCAACCGCGCAGGCCAAGATTCTTCAAAGCCTCGCCGAGTAGAACGGCATTGGGTTCTCCGGAGCGTCCCGCAGGATACTGTTGCTCGCCACAATGAATCAGGCCGTTGAGAAACGTCCCCGTCGTGATGATCACGGCCTGCGCGCCGACGGTGCGCCCGTCGCGGAGTCGAACGCCGAGAACGCTGCTTCCGGCGTCCGGCGCTCGGCTTCCGGGCTCGGCGAAATCCGCGTCTCCGGAGGCCGGAAGCCGGAAGCCGGAGGCCGCATTTCCAAACGCCGGTTCCATAATGAGATCAGCCACTTCCGCCTGCTTGATCTTGAGATTCGGTTGCGATTCAAGTACTTCGCGCATCTTCAGGCGGTAGGCTTGCTTGTCGCACTGCGCGCGCGGCGACCACACCGCCGGGCCGCGCGAAGTATTGAGCAGCCGAAATTGGATGCCGACCGCGTCGGTGATCTCGCCCATGATGCCGCCGAGCGCGTCGACCTCGCGAACCAAGTGTCCCTTGGCAATGCCGCCGATCGCCGGATTGCACGACATCTGCGCAATCAAGTCGATGTTCAGCGTGTACAGCGCGGTCTTCAGCCCCATGCGGGCAGCAGCCATCGCGGCCTCGCATCCGGCATGGCCGGCGCCGACCACGACTACTTCGAATTGTTCAGTGAACGGCATGGGTGAGACTGTCGGCATCGGAGCGGCTGCAGGGTTTAGGTGTTAGGTCTTGGGTCTTAGGCTTTAAAGCCCAAGCTCTAGAGCCGTTCCAAGGGCAATGCTGATGAAAATCAAGGCCTAGGACCTAACACCTAACACCTACGACCCGACCCCGCTCCCATTCTAGCAACTTCCCCGCATTCCTGATCCGAATCACTTGCCGAGCTTTAAGCCCAACCGTATAGTAGGAGGTCATATTCCGAAGCGCCAGGAGGCAGTCATGAATACCGCCGAATTCTTCGAAAAACTGGAAGCATCCATCGCCAAATATGATCTGCTGTGCCATCCGTTTTACAAGGCATGGTCGGCGGGCGAGCTGACCCGCGACGATCTGCGCGATTATTCGCGGCAGTACTACCATCAGGTCGAAGCGTTCCCAGGCTATTTGGCCGAGTTTGCGATGCGACTGGAGGAAGGCGAGTTGCGGCGCGCGGTGCTGGCCAACATGTGCGACGAAAAGGGTACAGCTGGAGCGGCGGGGAAAGAGTCAGTGCCCCACTCCGAACTGTGGCTGGATTTTGCCGAAGGCATGGGTGCACGGCGCGATATGCAGTGGCATCTGCCGGTGGCCGAGGTGCGCGAACTGTTGCGCTACTTCCATTGCGTAGCCGGCGAGGGCACGCCCGAGGAGGCGCTAGCTGCGTTTTACGTGTACGAATCGCAAGTGCCGCGCATCGCGCAGGAAAAAGCGCGCGGGCTGCGCGAGATGTACGCCGCCGACGACAAGACTTGCGGCTACTTCACCCTGCATGCCACTGCAGATGTTTACCATTCGAACGTCTGGCGCAAGCAATTAGCGAAGCGGCTGGCGGCGAATCCGGAAGCGGCGCAGGCTGCGCTGAATGCGGCCGAGAGCACGGCGAAAATGTTGTGGCAGGCGCTGGATGGAATTGAAGCTGCGCGCATGGCTACGGCCGCAGCGTAGTCGCGCGGCGAAAAAATTGAAGCCAATGACGCCGGCAAGGTTCCGGGTCATTGGCTTTTTCTCATGCCGGTAACTAATTAAGGAATACGCATGACGAAATCCGTCCCCATCGGTGCGCGCGGCGAAGCCCAGGAAACCGTCGAATTCAAACACACGCTGACCGCGCACCACCCCCAGCTGCCCCCGGTGTACTCAACGCCTGACATGATCCGTCTGATGGAAACGGCGGCCTTTCATGCGCTCCATCCCTATTGCGAGGGTGATGAGATTACGGTTGGGACCTCGATCCATATCGAACACCGCGCGGCCAGCGGCATCGGCGCGCATATAAAAGCGGAAGCGGTGTTGGAATCGTTTGATGGCCGCTTTTACACCGTGCGCGTGACCGCCCGCGACGACGCTCAGGAAATTGGACGAGGTACGGTCGGGCGAGCCGTAGTGAGCATCGGGAAGTTTGTGGGGAAGATGAAGGCGAAATGAAAGCAAGAGCACACTCAAGGATGAAGAACTGACTCATGAGCGATTCGTGCCTGATTGAGGTGTGCGTCGATTCCGTCGAGTCCGCGATTGCGGCTGAGCGCGGTGGAGCCGGTCGCGTGGAATTGTCCAGCGGATTGCTTGAAGGCGGGGTTACTCCGAGCGCGGGATTGATTGAGCTGGTGAGGGGCAGAACGTCCATCGGGCTGCATGTAATAGTTCGGCCGCGCGGAGGCGATTTCTGTTACACGCCGGAAGAATTTGAGACCATGAAGCGCGACATTGCTGCTGCGCAGAAGCTGGGCGCGGACGGTGTGGCACTCGGCATTCTGAAGGCCGATGGCAGTGTGGACATTGAGCGCACACGGCAATTGGTGGAGTTGGCGCGGCCTCTCAAGGTCACCTTCCACCGCGCGTTCGACATGGCTTCCGATCTTTTTCGGGCGCTGGAAGATATCTGCTCGACTGGTGCGGACCGGATTCTGACTTCGGGCGGAGAGAGAACCGCGCCGCGCGGAGCGAACCGGATTGCGCGCCTGGTGCGGGAAGCAGGCGGCCACATTGTGATTATGGCGTGCGGCGGCATCGATGGCGGAAACGCCGCGAGCATCATCAAACAGACGGGCGTCAGGGAAGTTCACGCGGGCTTGAGAAGTGCGGTTCTTAGCCCGATGCTTTATCGCAATCCTGAAATTTCGATGGGGAGAAGCGCAGGCGACGAGTACGAGCGCTTTCAGGTGCTTGAAGAGAGCGTACGGCAGCTGCACCGCGCGGTTGCGCTAGCCCGTATTTGACGGCGTGGTTCTGGACCGAATGGCTTCCATTCTTATCGGCGTAATCTCTGACACGCATGGACTGCTGCGCCCTGAAGCAATCGAGGCGCTGCGCGGATCGCAACAAATTATTCATGCCGGGGATGTGGGCGCGCCGGCGATTCTGCAGCGGCTGGCTTCAATTGCTCCCGTCACCGTCGTGCGCGGCAATGTCGATAAAGAGGCGTGGGCTCGCAAGCTGCCGGAATCCAACGTGCTCGAAGTTGGCGGTGTTTCCATCTACGTGCTGCACGACCTGGCGAAGCTTGACCTGAAGCCGAAAGCCGCCGGATTCGCCGCAGTTGTAAGTGGACACAGTCACACTCCGAAGCAAGAAACGCGCGATGGAGTCCTGTATTTCAATCCCGGAAGCGCGGGGCCGCGGCGCTTCAAACTTCCCGTCAGCGTCGGCAGGTTGATCATCGAGAATAGAGTGATTCGCGGCGAAATCGTTTCGCTGAAGATCTCGCCCGAATAAAAAGCTCGATCCCGCGCAATTGCTACAATCGCTGTGCAGCGACCCAATCCAAGATTCGATCCATGTCGATAGACTTCAAGCTCGAAGCCAGCTCGGGTGCGGCCCGCGGAGGCCGGATTCTCACCCCGCATGGTGACATTGAAACTCCAGTATTCATGCCGGTCGGAACCGCAGCCACCGTCAAAGGCATGCCGCAGGATGTGCTCGAAGAGCTGGGAGTTCAAATTCTTCTCGGCAATACGTACCACCTCTACCTGCGCCCGGGAGTTGAAACCATTCGCCGTTTCGGCGGGTTGCATGGATTTATGGCGTGGCCTCGGTCGATCCTCACCGACTCCGGTGGCTTCCAGGTTTTCAGCCTGAACGAGCTGCGCAAGGTTAGCGAAGAAGGCGTGACATTTCGCTCGCATCTGGATGGCTCATCCCACTTTTTTTCTCCCGAGAGCGCGATGCAGGCGCAGATCGGGCTCGGCGCCGACATCATCATGGCATTCGATGAATGCACGGAGTATCCCGCCGATCGGGCGCGCACCAAGGCTTCCATGGAGTTGACGCTGCGCTGGGCGGACCGCAGCAAGAAATATTTTGAGGAGCATAAACATGAGGTGCCGTGGGGCACTCAGCTGTCAGCCGGCAGCTCTGACGCTGCTGGCGAAGAACAGCAGGTTCCTCACCGTGCCTTCGGCACGATTCGGAATGACAACGAGTGGGGAAGCTTTACGCAGTCGCTCTTTGGCATTGTGCAGGGTGGAATGGATTTGGAGTTGAGAAAAGAATCCGCCGAGCGCACGGTGGAGATTGGATTTCCCGGCTATGCCATCGGCGGGCTCAGTGTTGGCGAGCCGCGCGAGCGCACGCGCGAAGTGATCGAAGCCACGCTGCAATACCTGCCCGCCGACAAGCCCCGCTATGTAATGGGCGTGGGCACCCCTGAGGAAATTGTCGAGTACGCCAACCTCGGAGTCGACATGATGGACTGCGTTTTACCCACCCGCGCGGCTCGCCACGGCCTGCTCTTTACTTCCGAGGGTAAGGTATCAATCAAGCAAGCGCGCTATACTCAGGACGAAGGGCCGCTCGATCCTAATTGCGGCTGCCGGGTGTGCCGGCGCTATTCGCGGGCTTACCTGCGACACTTGTATGCTTCGAATGAAGTGCTGGCTCAGGTTTTGAATACCCTGCACAACCTGAGTTTCTATCTTGACACTATGCGGCGGGTGCGTCATTCTATTCGACTTGGGGAAGATTCCCGTTTTCTGTCCAGCGTCTGGTCCCGACCGAAACCGTGACCTTCCTGGAAGACTTCCCCGGATTCATGCCTGAGCAGTGGATGATCCGGCCGGAACGATCAGCACTCCCGTCGTGAAATGCAATGGCCCGCAGAAGCTGGCAGGCGCGGGCGGCGCTTCGCAGTGTGCCAAAGTTGCTGTCATGATCTGATTGGATGAAAGTAAGTTAATGAATATGCAATTTTATTTGGCCGTACAGGCTGGCGGTGGCGCGGGGTTGCTCGCCGGCGCCGTGCCCTTCATTTTTCTCTTTGGAATCTTATATTTCGTAATGATCTTGCCGCAGCAGCGCAAGCAGAAGAAGTGGCAGGCGATGCTGGAATCATTAAAAACCGGCGACAGAGTCGTAACCAGCGGCGGCCTTCGGGGAACGATTGTCGCCTTGAAGGACGATTCGCTGCACTTGCGGGTTCCTCCCGACAATTTGCGGGTGGAAGTAACCAAGGCATCGATCACGCAGGTCACCACCGCCGAAGAAGAAGCAAAATTGAAGCAATAGCGCCATACCCTAATTTTTGGACTCAAAGCCGTCATGAATAAGAATCTTCTCTGGAAATTGGCCATCGTCGTCGGAATCCTGCTTGTCTTCCTGTTCGGGATATTTGGTATCCCTCAGAGCTTTTCAGGCCAGGGCCTGCTCGCCTCGATGACCAAGCGCATTCAGCTCGGGTTGGATCTCAAGGGCGGAACCCACTTGATCCTGCAAGTGCAGGTGAATGACGCCGTGAGAATTGATTCCGACAATGCGGTGGAAATCCTCAAAGAACAACTTAACAAGCGCAAGATCGCCTTTGCCGATATCTCTCAGCCTGATCCGGCCAACGCTCCAGACAAAGTTGTCCTGAAGGGCGTTTCGCCCGATGGACGCAAAGACCTGCTGGATATCGTTTCCGAGCGCCTTCCGGAATACAACCTGACCTCCGGCTCGGATAACATTTGGACTTTGACCATGAAGCCGGAGATGCTCTCCGACCTGAAGAACAAGGCGGTGACGCAGGCGATTGAAACCATCCGCAACCGCATCGATTCGCTGGGCGTGAGCGAGCCGACCATTCAGGAACATGGTCTCGGCGATTACCAGATTCTGGTGCAGTTGCCCGGCGTCGACGATCCCGGCCGCGTAAAGGACATAATGCAGTCCACCGCCATGCTTGAGATTAAGCAGGTCTTAGGTGGGCCGTACCCGAGCGAACAAGCCGCAATGCAGGATAAAGGAGGCGTTCTGCCGCCAGACGCGATTCTCATGCCGGGACACGGCGCGCCCGGTGCAGGAGCAGGTGACCAATCCTGGTTTCTGGTTTCGCGCGTTTCCGCCGTTCGCGGAAAAGACTTGCGCGATGCGCAGCCCGGAACCGACCAGAATGGCCAACCGAACGTCCGCTTCACTTTAACCGGCGAAGGTGGCCAGCGCTTCTATAGCTTTACCTCCACCCACGTCGGCGAGAGCCTTGGCGTAGTGCTCGACAATAAAGTTCAGGAAGTCGCAAATATTAAAGAAGCGATTCGCGACACCGGTGAAATCAGCGGCGGCAGCATGAGCCAGCAACAGGCCAAAGACCTGTCGATGATCCTGCGCTCGGGTGCTCTGCCCGCGGGAATTAAATATCTGGAAGAGCGCACGGTGGGGCCGTCGCTGGGCACGGATTCAATTCGCCACGGCGTGAATGCGGCCATCATCGGAATGCTGGCGGTGTTGATTTTCATGCTGGTCTACTACCGCGGAGCCGGCATCAACGCGGATATCGCTCTCATTTTGAACCTGATCATTCTGCTCGGGTTCATGGGATATTTCGAAGCGGTCCTGACCCTGCCGGGAATCGCCGGCGTGATCCTTACCGTTGGTATGGGCGTAGACTCGAACGTCCTGATCTTCGAGCGTATCCGCGAAGAGTTGCGCAACGGCAAGACGCCGCCGTCGGCCGTGGATCAAGGTTTCAGCCATGCCTGGATCACCATCGTCGATACGCACGTCACGACCATCGTTTCGGCGGCGATCCTGTTTATCTTCGGAACCGGGCCAGTGCGCGGTTTCGCCACCACGCTGACGTTCGGTTTGCTGGCAAACCTGTTCACCGCGGTGTTCGTCTCGCGACTGATTTTTGACTGGATTCTGAGCCGTAAGCAGCGCGGCGAGGCGTTGAGCATTTAGAAGAATTGAGTGATTGAGCGATTGAGTGATCAGGTCATTGAAAATCGGTACGAATCAACGATTTTCCAATCGCCCGATGACTCAATCGCGCAATCGCTTAATTCTAAAGAAATCATAAATCGGATAAGAGGTAAGCTCGGTGGAGTTCTTTCGCAATCCCAACATCGATTTTCTCGGCAAGAAGTGGTATTTTCTCGCCTTTTCGCTGGTGTTCAGCATAGCGGGCGTCTTTTCCATGCTGTTCTGGCATGGCATCCCGTATGGCGTCGATTTCCGTGGCGGCACGCTGGTGTATGTGAAGTTTTCCCACACGCCGGACGATAACTCCCTACGCGCCTCGATGGACCGCGCTGGCCTGAAGAACGCCAAGATTCAGCGCTACGGTGCCCCTGCCGATAACGAAGTGCTGGTCGATCTCGATGTGCAGGAAACCAACGAACAGGCCCTCGACCGCGGCAAAACCCAGATCATCAATACGCTCGAAACCAACGCACCGGCGGGCAAGCGGGATCTGAACAACTCCAGTTCCCTGGCGATCAAGAATTATCTGATGGATAAAGACCCGTTGCACTTGGGCTCCGATGCCGACCAGAAATATACCCAGCAGGCCCAGGCTATCGTCGATACCCGCGACAAAGTTGCTGGCGGCGTGCTGAGCTCGATGGACCAACTGAAGGGGCCGGTCGATCCAGCGGTTGTCGCGACCCTGCCCGATGGCTTCTTCCTCTCGGATTTTGGCGTCCGCAACGTCGAGATTGTTGGGCCGCAGGTGGGAGCGCAATTACGCAAGCAAGCCCTCCTGGCGACCGTGTATTCGCTGGCCGGCATGCTGATTTACCTCGGCTTCCGCTTCGAGTGGATTTACGGTGTCGCCGCGGTGGTGACGGTTTTTCACGACACGCTGATCACAGTAGGCTTTTTCTCCCTGACCAAAACCGACATCTCTCTGACCGTGATCGCGGCCATCCTCACCTTGATTGGTTACTCTAATAACGACACGATCGTGGTATTTGATCGCATCCGCGAAAACATTAAACTCATGCGGCGGGAGAAGCTCTCCGAGATCGTCAATCGCAGCATTAACCAGACCCTGAGTCGAACCATCTTGACAGCGGGCCTGACCTTCCTTACCGTACTTGCACTCTTTTTATTCGGCGGCGAGGTGCTACACGGGTTTAGCCTCGCGCTGGTAATTGGCATCCTAATTGGGACGTATTCCTCGATCGCCATCGCGGCGCCGATCCTGGTGGCTTATCAGGATTGGAGAATCGAGAAGGGTAAGCGGGCAGTCGCCATGCCCAGCCGCACCCGGTAATCGCTGGATGGCGGTTCCGGCCGCTTTCGGCTAACCCTTATATTTGAGAGGGATTGTCGACGTTGTTGACTTTGATTAGGGCTTAAACCCACTCAAAGAAAGTAATCGAATTCGGGAGCAAAGAGGATGTGGGCGGTGTCTAAGTACACGTAGGCTCTGAGGGTAGGGAGAAACTCTATGTTTGAAGATAGCCTTCTGGAATCGGGCGGAAGATTAAAAACCAAGCGGGGCCGGACCACGACCTTCGCGATCATCCTTGAAATTGCGCTGATCGGCATCATGGTGTTGATGCCCCTCATCTTTACTGAGGCTCTGCCGAAGCAGCAGTTAATGACATTCCTCGTGGCTCCTCCGCCGCCACCTCCGCCTCCTCCGCCAGCCGCCGCTCCAGTTCATGTGCAGAAGCAGATTCAGACCGACATCGTCAATGGCGCACTCCGCACGCCCACCAAGATTCCCCAAAAAGTTCAGATGATTAAAGAAGACGAAGCTCCGCCGGCGATGGCTTCGGCCGGTGTGGTGGGTGGCGTCCCGGGCGGTATTCCCGGAGGCCAGATGGGTGGCGTAATTGGCGGCATTATCAGCTCCACGCCCGTAGCCGTGCCAAAAGTTGCCACCCCGCAGCGCGTGCGCGTCTCGCAAGGCGTGGTTTCAGGCCTGAAGATTCGGGACGTGAAGCCAAATTATCCGCCCCTGGCGCGGCAGGCCCGCATCCAAGGCACCGTCGTTCTGCATGCGGTCATCAGCAAGGATGGCTCGATCCAAGGCCTGACATTGGTAAGCGGACATCCCATGCTGGCTCCGGCAGCTATCGACGCCGTAAAACAGTGGAAGTACAAGCCTTATCTGTTAAACGGCGAGCCGGTCGAAGTGGATACGGAAGTACAAGTCAACTTCACCCTCGCGGGCGGTTAGACTCAATCCGCGTGGAGCGTGTCGCAGTCTCCTGCCCGGGCGCAGTATGAACTGGCAGGCATTTTGCCTCCCCTTCCCACCTTGAACATGGTGGCTGGGAGAGCCTTTTACTGGGCGCAGCCGCCGTGCCTTACCACTTCGGCAGCAAGCAGCGATTTAGTCAGGTAAATTTTTGCGCGTTCTACGGTTTTCGCATCAAAGGTAAAGTTCAAGGACGTTTTCCGAGGAGGGAAAGCAACTCATGATTGCAGCTAGCTTCGCAGGACATATTGTTAATCACGTACCCCGGGTGGCCGCCTGGATTGTGCAAGAGGGTGGCGCAGTGGGATGGGATCCGATTTCGCTATGGAAGCAGATGGGTATCATCGCGAAAGCCGTGGTCGTCATCCTGTTCATTATGTCGGGCTGGTCGATCGGCGTCATGATCGATCGCGCCATGGCTTACAACGCGGCCCGCAAGCAGTCTCGCGCTTTCGCACCGGCAGTCGCCGGAGCCCTGCGCGATGGCCGCATTGATGAGGCCATCAAGGTCGCCGAGCGCAACAAGAAGAGCCATCTGGCCAAGGTTGTCACCGCTGGCCTGATGGAGTTCAAGGCTCACCAGGATAGCGATGCCATCCCCGGCGAGACCATCGAAGCTTCCAAGCGCGCTCTCGAGCGTACTGAAGCCATCGTGCACGCCGAGCTAAAGCGCGGCTTGGGCGGATTGGCCACCATCGGCTCGACGGCTCCGTTCGTCGGACTGTTCGGCACGGTGATGGGCATTCTGAACGCCTTCAAGGGAATTTCTGAGCAGAAGGCGACCGGTCTGGGCGCAGTCGCCGGCGGTATTTCGGAAGCTCTGGTAACCACGGCTTTCGGACTGCTGGTCGCCATCCCCGCCGTCATGATGTTCAACTACCTCACCGGCCGCGTAGAAGCGTTCGATGTGGAGATGGACAACTCGTCGAGCGAACTGATCGATTACTTCCTGAAGCGCCGCGCCGTTCGCCGGCCGTAGTCGCAAAGGCCAGCACGTCCGCAATTTGAGTTGCTATCCGGCGCTGGAAGGTTCCAGCGCCGGACCTCCCAAACTGCGGAGCTGGCGGTTGGGAAGCATTGGAGAAATTAAGCTATGGCATTAGCAAAACGAAACGAAGGCGCCAACGTCAACTCCGACATCAACGTCACCCCGATGGTCGACGTGATGCTGGTGCTGCTGATCATCTTCATGGTCATCACGCCCATGCTGCAGAAAGGCATCAGCGTCGACATGGCGAAGGTTAACAATCCGACGCCGATGCAGGACGCCGATAAAGAAGACGCGCTGCTGATTTCGGTGATGCGCGACGGCACCGTCTATTTCGGCGCCGATAAGATTTCGCCGGATGCTCTGGCGGGCAAAGTGAAAGACCGATTGACCAACCGCACCAACAAGATCGTTTACGTGAAGGCGGATGCCCGGGCGCATTTCGGAAACGTCGTCCAGGTAGTGGACGGGGTTCGCTCCGCTGGTGTTGACGATCTGGGCTTGCTCACTGAACAAAAGAAGAGTACGCCGAACGCTCCAAACACGCCCCCGACGACGGGTGGGCAGTAGACGGCTCTGAATAGAGGAGATCGACTATGAGTATGGCAGTTGGCCCGAGCGGAGGCCAAAGCGCAAATATTAACGTCACGCCGCTGATTGACGTACTGCTGGTGCTGCTCATCATTTTCATGGTGATCACGCCGTTGACGCCGAAAGGTCTGGACGCGCTGGTTCCTCAGCCGCCTCCGCCCAACGCGCCTAAGAACAATACTCCGGACCGCACCATCGTCGTGCAGTTGATCGACCGCGGCGCCGGCAACGAGCCCGGCTTGAAGATCAACCAGGAAGACGCCACGTGGGATAACCTGCAAGGGCGGCTGGCTGACATCTACAAAACCCGCGCTGAGAAAGTCATGTTTGTGAAGGGCGATGACGCCATCCCCTTTGCCGATGTCGCGAACGTGATCGACATCGCGCATGCCGCCGGGGTGGATAAAGTTGGCTTGATTACCGCCAAGATCGAGGCGGGCGGTTAGACCTGAGTTTTACGAACAACGCACCGCCCGGAAGGTTGCGCGCATTGCATTGGCCAGCACACGGATGCATCGGTTTCCGTGTGCGCTTCCTCTTAAGAAGCGGAGGGTCCGCGCTTGTCAACCAGCCGTCTCCGGGCCTAGGATGCTGTGGCAAGGGAGAACTAATACCGCAATGAATAAGCACATGCGTTTTCTAACGCTGGCGGCCGCGACGTTGGCGATGTTATCGTCTGTCGGCTGCAGCAAACTGCGCGCCCGCGACCAACTCAACAAAGGCGTGACCGCCTACAAGAACGCCAAGTACGAAGAGGCCATCGACCACTTCCAGCAGAGCGTCGCGCTGGACCCGACCCTCATTAACGCCAAAATGTACCTGGCCACCGCTTTCGCTCAGCAATACATTCCCGGCGCCGATACGCCCGATAACAACAAGATGGCCGATCAGGCCATCGAGCAATACAAGCAGGTGCTCGATATGAATGCGGCGCGCGACCAGAAGGTGAACTCCGCCAAGGGCATCGCGTACCTGTATCTCAACATGAAGAAGTTCGACGATTCCAAGAAGTATTACCGCATGGCTGGCGACCTCGATCCGAACGATCCTGAGCCGTACTACTCAGTCGGCGTGATCGACTGGACCGCGTGCTACCAGCCGCGCATGGAAGAGCGCGCGAAGCTCGGCATGAAGCCGGACGAGAATCTGAATCCCAAGAATAAAGATCAGAAGAAGGCCTGCGATGCATTGAAGGTCAAGAATATGCCCTCGATCCAGGAGGGTATCGACAGCCTGAATAAAGCTATCCAGCTTCGCCCCGACTACGACGACGCCATGGCCTACCTGAACCTGATGTACCGCGAGAAAGCCGATGTGGAGTGCGACGATCTCAGCGCCCGTCAGGAAGACCTGAAAACCGCCGATCACTGGGTCGACCAGACTCTTCTCACCAAGAAGGCGAAGGCTGAGAAGCAGCCTGGCGCTCAGGGCATCACCATGGATCAGCCTAAGTAATTTTCTGGAAACTCTTAAACTCTTGCGCCTCTCCGCCCTCCGCGCGAGAGGCGTTTTTATTTGGATGGCGGCTTTTGCGCTACGGGGTGCTGGAACAACCCGCAATCGCGCCGAATTCCAGATGATACTATTGAAGAATAGCCCGCAAGCAGCGGGCTTTTACGCATGTCTGCTTCTCGTGCCATGACCTCTGCCTCCATCGAGGCTTCCCCGCGCAGCCGCGTCGATAGTGACCGGTGGACGGGATGCGTGTCGGTAGTCGTTCCGGTTTATAACGAGATCGCGCATGTAGACGAGCTTCTCCAGGCCATTCAAAACTCTCCCGTTAAAAAAGAAATCATCATCGTCGATGATGGTTCCACCGACGGCACTCGCGAAAAGCTACAAGCGATGCCCTTGGCCGACGATGTAACCGTCATCTTCCACGAGAAGAATTACGGGAAAGGCGCGGCCATCCGCACGGCCTTGCAGTATGCCCGCGGCGAATATATTTTGATTCAGGATTCCGACCTGGAATATGATCCTCAGGATTATCCGGCCCTGTTGCGCCCGCTCGAAGAGCGGCAGGCGAATGTAGTGTACGGCGTGCGTCCGGATCGCCCGGAGCGCGGCCTGCGATTTTTCCTGGGGGCGAAGCTGCTCACTCACCTCACCAATCTGCTCTATGGCGCTCGAATTCACGACGAAGCCACTTGCTACAAAGTTTTCCGGCGCTCAGTAATCGCGCAAATCGATCTGGACTGCCGGCGCTTTGAGTTTTGCCCGGAGGTGACGGCCAAACTTTGCCGCATGGGCGAGAAAATCGCTGAAGTGCCAGTCTCGTACTCGCCGCGGTCGGCTGGAGAAGGCAAAAAGATTCGCCACGCCGATGGCTGGCTAGCCATTTGGACGCTTCTACGTTACCGCTTTAGCCGGAGGGCAGCTTGGCATAGATCAGGTAGCCATAGCCGCGCTCCATTTGCTGTGAGTTCTTCCCGCGTTCCGACGGAGTGAAGGACACACGACCTACGAAGGATTTCGCTAATGAAGTACGAGGAACATAGGCACGATCGAACTCTAGAACCGTGTGAGCGGCTCGACCCAATGAGGGAGGCGCCGCCCCAGTTCCACGAGTTGCTAGAACGCAAAGGATTCAGTTTTCAAACGGGATCAGACTATTACTGCTTTGCCAAAGACCAGGATTCGGAGTACGACCCAATCGAGCGGCGTTTGATCTGCGTTTATAAGAGCGGTACTTGGGACGGGAAGCCCGTTTCGGGCCATCCGATGAGCCCGGCGCCGAGCTAAAGGGCTACCTCAACTCGTTGCGGGATGCTGGGTAGACCGCCTGTCCCTGGCGAGACATGGTGCCAGTGTGCCTCGTCTCATTTTCCCCCTTTCTTAATGTCCCTCCGGAGCCGATCTTCTACTCCACCCAAGAATGCTGTCCTGGCTTTCACGTCTTTGCAGAAGGGGTCCTTCGTTTCACCCTTCGGTGACATTGTGATGGTCACCTTCTTCGTCCCGAAGTCAAACCGCAAGGTGTTCACTACGCATATGGGGGAACTGTCAACTGAGATGAGCTCCCGCTGGTCCCAACGGAGAATATCGAAACTGTTGAGGCTCACCCCGGCTTGTCCGCCGGCGTAAGTTGCGTCAGCCTCTTCGCAAAAACCAAAACGCTGATAGCAGTGAATCTCAGTGGACGATATCGCCAGGTGGTCGTCAGCGTCCGACCATTTGCCCATGGTGTAGGCATACAGGGTCTCGGCTCTCTGCGCCCCCGCCACGACTTGGCTGACGGAGAGAATTTCCGGCGTCTGATCCTGGCCGTGAACCCAGACGCCTGACAACAGAACGGCCATAAATATCGCGGTACGTCCCATGGCGCGGCCCGCCTTTCCCGATGAAGTATATCCTTCCCGTCAAATCTCAGCTCGTGGCCAACACGGAATGAGCGGCGTCTACGTAACCACCGCAAGCCCATTCTTCTCAACAAGTGCTAACAGCTTGAGCGAAGGCCCGGAAGGCCGCTTTTCGCCGCGCTCCCATTTGCTGATCAGACTGCTCGTCACGTTCAGGTAGTTGGCAAAGACGGTCTGGCTGACGTGTTCCCTTTCCCGGATCGCCTTGATCTCCTTGGGCTTCAACGGCCGGATGGGCGTGAGTGAGGCCTCATCGAAACGCCGCATCGTCTTTTTATCGATGGCCCCAACATCGCGCAAGGCCTGCATGGTCTCGTGGATAGCGGCCATCGCTTCGCTTCGATATTTTTTGCTCACTTGCTTTTCACCTCCATGAAATCGCCCCTCCGCAACAGCTCTGCGATCTGCGTCTCGGTTAGCGCCAAGACGTGCTTCGCTGCTTCCTTATACTTTTCTTTCTCGTCATTATCGATATTCGCCCTCTGGCTCTTAGCGAAACCGTATACGAAGAATGCCTTGTCGCCGCGCCGAAAAAAGATAATCGTCCGGTAGCCCTTCGATTTTCCCTGGCTTGGTCTGGCGATCCGCTGTTTGATTACCTCGCCGCCAAGTTCGGCGTCGATTAGGCCCCTCTCGGCCCGTGCAACAGCCTCAGACAAGGCCGGATCCGCAATCCGTTCTTTCCAGGCAAAGCGCTGAAACCATCGGGACTTAAAAATTCGCACTGCCGAGCCTCGATCCATTCTATAGCACTGAGTGCTATAGTTCAAGATTCACAAGGACTCCCATCCCGCCAATCTCCTGTAAAATCTGGGGTTCACCCTACGAATGCAAGCAGCTCCGGCAAGCATGTTCAAGAAGATTCTCATAGCCAATCGCGGTGAAATCGCGGTGCGCGTGCTGCGCGCGTGCCACGAAATGGGCATTGCGGCGGTTGTGGTTTACTCCGACGTGGACCGGGCCGCGCTGCACGTGCGCAAGGCTGACGAAGCCTATCCCATCGGTCCGGCTGCGGCGCGTGAATCTTATCTGAATATCGAAAAAATTCTGGATGTCGCCAAGCGCTCCGGTGCGGATGCGATCCATCCCGGCTACGGCTTTCTATCCGAGAACGCCAAGTTCGCGCAGGCTTGCGCCGACGCTGGAGTGAAGTTCATCGGGCCAACCGCGGCTGCAATGGACGCCATGGGATCGAAGACCCGGGCCCGTCAGGCGATGGAAAAAGCGGGAGTGCCATTCGTGCCCGGCACTTCACGCGGCGTCGAATCCCACGAACAGGCCGAGCAGGTGGCCGCGAAGATCGGTTATCCCGTGATGTTGAAAGCCGCGGCAGGCGGCGGCGGCAAAGGAATGCGCCTGGTTCATGCGCCCGAAGAACTAAAATCAGCCCTCGATGCGGCTCGCAGCGAGGCGGAGCGATCGTTCGGCGACAGCGAAGTTTATATCGAAAAGGCCATCGTCAATCCCCGGCACATCGAAATGCAGGTTCTCGCCGACGAACATGGCAACACGGTTTATCTTGGCGAACGCGAGTGCTCGCTGCAACGCCGCCATCAAAAAGTTCTTGAAGAAGCGCCGTCGCCGATCGTCGATGATGACATGCGGCGCCGGATGGGCGACGTTGCAGTCCGCGTGGCGCAGGCCGCCTCTTACACCAACGCGGGTACAGTTGAATTCCTGGTCGATCAACAAAAGAATTTTTATTTCCTTGAGATGAACACGCGCTTGCAGGTGGAGCATCCGGTGACCGAATTGATCACCGGCCTCGACCTTGTGCATCTGCAGATTCGCATCGCTGCCGGCGAAAAGTTGCCGTTCAAGCAGGAGGGTATGCGCATCCGCGGCCACGCCATCGAGTGCCGCATTTACGCCGAAGATCCGGATAATAATTATTTCCCCAGTCCCGGAAGAATCGCTTTGTTGCAGTCGCCAGAGGGGCCGGGAATCCGCGTCGATAGCGGCATGTATGAAGGCTGGAACGTTCCCATCGATTACGATCCTCTGCTCGCCAAGCTGATCGGTTACGGCATCGACCGCGAGCAGGCCATTGCGCGGCTGACGCGCGCGCTCGGCGAATATTTTGTCGGCGGTATCAAGACGAACATTTCATTATTTCGGCGCATCCTCGGCGATGCCGACTTTCGTGCGGCCGAGCTCGACACAGGATTTCTCGACCGCATGATGAAGCGGACCGAAGACAAAAGGGACGATTCCAAGACTGCCGAAGTCGCGGCGATTGCCGCCGGCGTCTTCGCGGCGCTCGGAGCGACGGCTTCAGGCGGCGGCAACAGCGCTCCCCCAGAGAGTGCGGCAAAGACGTACGAATCCGCTTCCAATTGGAAAACCTCCGCACGGCGCGAGGCGCTGCGCTGATGAACTAGAACCGACAACTGTTTCCATGCTCTACGACATCACCATCGACGGAAAGAACCACCGGCTCGAACTCAATCGAGCTGAGGAGCGCTGGACATGCCGCCTTGATGGCCGCGAAGTCGATGTCGATGCCATCCTCGTTCGCCCCGACGTCCTTTCGCTTCGCATCGGAAACCTGGCATACGAGATTAAGCTCGAGCGCGTGGCAACCGATCCCTACGTGTGGGTAGGAAGTTCGCGCTTTGCAGCCGAGATCCGAGATCCGCGCTCTTTGCGAGGCCGCTCGCGGGCGGCCGACGACCACGGGCCTAAAAAAATAGTCGCTCCCATGCCGGGGAAGGTGGTGCGCATTTTAGTAAAGGCGGGGGAAGAAGTGGCGGCTGGCGCCGGCATCGCCGTGGTGGAGGCGATGAAGATGCAGAATGAGATCAAGTCGCCGAAAAAAGGCGTTGTTCAGAAGGTTCTAGTCGGCGAGGGTGCCGCAGTGAACGCGGGCGATGTGCTGGCAATCGTGGAGTAGCTGCCAAAAGCGGCCTGCTATGATCCCGCCGATCTACTTCACAAGTCCGTTACTATCCAATACTTTCTTCGCGTAATAATTCTCCACCTTGGCGGAGTCGCGCAGCACCTCGTAGTATGCCGCCTTCAGCACCTGCTCGCGCCGGTCGTGGAGTTGCGCGCGAATGGCTTGCTGCACACGCGGGTCGGAGAGCTCACGCTGCCCCGCCGGTTCCTTCGAAACCAGCTTCACAATTCGGAAGCCCACGGCCTGTTTGGTCGCGGGGTTAACTACCGTGATGATCGGGCTGTATTGGCCAGGCTTCAGCTTCATGACCAAGTCACGCGTACCCGGATCGGTATTGCGCAGCGAAGACTCAGGGATCGTTCCCAGGTCCCCGCCATTGCCCGAGGTTTCCGGGTCTTCCGAATAATTCATGGCCAGCGTGGCAAAGTCGTCGCCGCTATCGAGCCGGTTGGCCAGCATCTGAATTTTCTTGCGGGCATCGGGTTCGTTCTGCGCCTTGTTGTTCTGGTTGTGAACCTGCGGATTCGGCGCCGGGGTTACGAAAATCTGCGCCAGATGGTATTGCGGTTCGATCAGGTTGAATTCAGACTTGTGCGCGGCAAAATAATCCGTGATGTCCTGATCGGTGACGTTAATCTTCGACGACACTTCCTTGTTCATTACTTTGTCGACGGTAATGGATCGGCGAATGTCGCGCTTGAAATCATCAAGAGAAATCTTCTTTTCCTTCAGGCGCTGGTCAAATTCTTCCTGTGTGTAAGGCGACTTGATCTCATTGAGCCGGCGATCGACTTCCTCCTCGGTAGCAAGCAAGCCGAGCTTTTCGGCCCGGCGCATCACCATCTCGTCGTCGATCATCTGCCGTAGTATGTTCAGGCGGAGGATGGTGGCCTGTTCGCCGACGGGCGGTTGCTGGGCGCTGGCGACCGAATTGTCGTAATACTTGTCGACGTCGGAGCGGAAAATCTTGCGGCCATCCACCGTCGCCATCACATCGCCGCTCACTTGTGATTTACAACCCAGCAGCGTCGTCAGCATCACGCCGACAAACAGAAGAGCTGCAAGCCGCCAGAAATCCACGTTCGTCTTCAATATCGTCTCCCCCAAAACACCTGCGAACTCTCTTTTAGTCCACAACCCAGACGCCGCTTTGGCTCAGACCGCGCTTACTTAGAGGCAGGCGCGGCCGCGGTGGGCGCTGCCGGAGCGTGGTGATCTGGCACAGGCAGGTTCGCATCTTTTAGCGCCTGATCCAGCGCGGCGCGAACGTCATTCGCCGGCACCGCGCCGTCAATTTTTTGCCCGTTGATAAACAACGTCGGTGTGGCTTCAACTCCCAGCCCCTCCGCCTCCTTCATCGAAGCTTTTATGGCACTGTCATCCTGGGCTTTCAGGCAGGATTGTAGCTTCACCACGTCGAGGTTGTGCTTCTGGCCCTGCAACAACGTGAGCCGATCCAAAGCGTCAAATCGGGCGGTGGGAGTTTTCTCGTTGCTCACCTCATGTTGATTGGCGTGAATGTAGTCGGCGAAATCCCAATAGGCATCGGCGTTCTGCGCCGCCAAACAATTCGCATCCACCGCCGCGTGCATGGCCCACGGATGAATCTCCACGACCGGAAAATCCTTGTACACGAAGGTGACCCGATCCCCGTATTCCTTCAGAATTTCAGGGAATAATGTCTGGTGCATGCGCGAACAGAAGGGACACTCAAAGTCGTCGAAGTTCACCACCACAACCTTGGATGCCTTTGCCCCACGCGTAGGCCGCCCGGCGGTGTCGATTTTGCTCATGAGTTCGGCGAAGGGATCTTTGGTCAGATCAAACTTCGTCACCCGCATCATTGAAGAATGATCCTTGGCGACCAGAAACGTCACATCCTGCTTCTTCTCGCGGCTCTGAATGGTTACGACGACGGAATCGTAATTCGGAAATTCCGCGCTCGTGACCGGTGGCCCTACGGTCACCTGGACTTCGGGCGGAATCTTATAGAACGATCGCACCTGGCGCTCGATTTTCTTGGAGATATCGGGAGATGCAGATTGGGCGATACAGCCTGCGCAAACCAGCAGCAGAAGAAGAAAGCAACGTCGCAATAGGGTCACAAAGAACCGCCTGAACATTGTGTTTTGAAGAGTTGATTATCTCATAGCTTAAGAGCGGAAGCAGAGAAAGGTCTGTGTTGACAAGGGTTTGAGCGAAGCTGCCCGCCAGCTCGAAAAGGCCGATCTAGCCAGTCCTGCGAAGCAGGTTTTCGGCGGGTAGCAACGCATTCATCGAGCCGGAACGGAAACCTTCCAGATCAAGGGTGACGAACTTGAAGCCGAGAGCCTTGAATATCCGCGCGAACTCACCCGCCATCGCGGGATCAAGCGCACGCGGCAGTTCGTCACGAGAGATCTCGAGGCGAACAATGTCTCCGTGATGCCGCACGCGGAATTGGCGAAATCCGAGTTCGCGCACTGCGTCCTCGCCCTTCTCTACCACCTCAAGCGCTTCGCGCGTTACCGGACGGCCATATTCGATCCGCGAGGAGAGGCAGGCGGAAGCAGGCTTGTCCCAAATACGCAGCCCGGCGTTCCGCGCCAGCGTACGAATCTCCTCTTTGGTAAGAGCGGCATCGAGCAACGGGGCGGTGACTCGGTGTGAGCTTGCGGCCCTCTGTCCGGGGCGAAAATCGCCCTGGTCGTCAAGGTTCACTCCGTAGGCGATCGCGTCAAAACCACGTTTCGCGCGCAGCGCTTCCATCAGCGTAAACAATTCGTCTTTGCAGAAGAAGCAGCGCTGGGCATCGTTGCGCACGTACTCTGGGCGATCGAGCTCCGCAGTCTGAACCACCTCAAGAGGGATCGACTGCTCCCGTGCAAAAGCGACCGCATCGGCGAGTTGAGTGCGCGCCAGGCTGGGAGAGTCGGCGATGATCGCCAGCATGTTCGCTCCCAGCGCCTGGTGCGCCGCCCATGCGAGGTAGGCGGAGTCCACTCCGCCCGAATAGGCGACGAGAAGCCGTCCAGCCTGCTGCAGCTGAGCGTGGAGTCTTAAGCGTTTCGCCTCGATCTCGGAATCGCCAATCATAAGTTCCATGGTAACAGGCAGGCCGCGCGCATTTCAGCGCCGCTAATACAAACGTTCCTGCCTCCTCAAGCTTCCGAAGCTGCCTACATTCGCCAGGGTAAAGCTAAAGCGGAAGAGGTTTTCATTGCGCACATTGGCCACCGAGTAGCTGCGGTATTCCAGCGTCATGCCGCAACAATCCCAGTTGTAGGTCGTCTCCGCAGTAACAAACTGCAGCACATTGCTCTCGGAGTCGAAGCCAAAGCTGCCCGCTGCGCTAAAGCCGCGCTTGTTTGGGCGGCCATATCCCAGAGCCGCGCGAAACTGGTTAAAACTTACCGGATTTGCCAGCCCCGCGGCTGTGATCGCAGCTTGTACCGGGATTTGCAAGATGGCGTCGCCGCCGCCTACTGTGATCGCCCCAATGTGGTAATTGACCAGGATGGTGCTGGCGTTCACCCGATTGGCCTTGAAGTCATAATCAAGATCCCACTCCGCATCGGTGCGGGCACTGGTCTCCACCCGCAACCGCGAAACCAGCGGAGACAAATGCCGCGGCTCGGTGAGGAAAGCGATTCCGGTCAGGTCGACGGTGGAGGTGAACACGTTCCGTTGTCCCGGGACCAACGCCCCGCCGAAAGTGGGATCGAGAAAATATTTCTGTGCCAGCTCCCACGTTACGACTTCGCGCACGTCCGGCATCGCCTGACAGGGACGATTCGTTAATGTCTGCGGATGCTGCCAGGGAATCAGCGATTCCGGCGCCGGGCCTCCCACCGTCACCATCGACATCAGGAAGTTGCAATCCTCTGGCTTCGCAGTGGTGCGCTTGGCGTAGAGGCGGGTTACAAAGCCGTACTCCACCTCATGGGTATCGGTAAGGATGTCGCGCTCGTCGAACTTCAAAGTATCGGCGAAGTTGTTCACGCCAGTCACGAATCGATAACCCAGGCTCGGCTCGATTACGTGCTTCCACTTTCTGCCGAAGTGCTCCTTATCAAAGACTCGTTCGAGCGCAGGCGGGCGCACTTCCACGCCCGCTTCCAGCGCATTGCGATTGATTGCATCTCTGACCGCAGTTCCAGGGCTCAGCACGCTTTCTCCCACCAGTCGCTGCGTGTAGTAAGTCTCATGCAGAGTCAATTCGGGCCGAAATGACCATCCGTGAAGTTGAACTGGCATGGCAATCTGCGGGTTTACGTCGAAGCGGCCGAGCAGGTTTGTGCTAAACGGCGAAGTGCATATCGATGGGTTCGCCGTGGAACACTCGGCGGGTTCACTCCGGGACAAACCGGCCGCCGACGCGCCAAAGGACCAGTAGAGCGGCGTGTGCGGAAGCAGTTGGTCGACGCTGGAGAAATCCAAATTGGGGGCGTGATTGATGCTGATCACCTGCCCCGGGGTCGTGCTCAAGAAGTTCTGGTAGCGCTCCACATCGGCGTTCATACTCAGGCCGTTTTCCGACTTCGACAAAAAGACTTGCGATTTCACCTCCGAATAGACCGCCTGGCTGAAAACCTCGTTGAATGCCAGGCGGAAAAGAAAAGAACTCAGGTAATCGATATTCGCCACGGCGCGAAAGCCGTCGATATTGTCCGCGGCGTTCAGGCGCGCGTTCTCTCCGCCTTCTTTAAGGGGCGGGTAGCCGATGCCACGGTCGATCACGCCGAAATAATGCAGATCGAGATAAGAATTGTCGCTGGCATGCACGCGGAACTCGCCGCGCTGCGACCAGCCGCGTAGCGATAAATACTCAGCGCCAACAGTCGCATCCATTACCCGGTTGATCGCCCAGTAGTATGCATCGCCCACCTCGTATCCATTTGTCGAAGAGTGCCCCACCGACGGAATCAGGAAGCCGGATTGCCGCGAATCCTTCTCTACCGGATGCGTTACGTAGGGAAAATAGAGAATCGGGATTCCGTGCAGGAAAAAGTCGCTGCGGTAAATTTGGGCGTTGCCCCCCACCTCCACCACCACCTTGCGCGCTTCGAATTGCCATTTGGGGTGCGGCAACTCGCAGGTGGTGATGGTGCCGTCATAGACCAGATAACGTTCAGGAGTAGTTTTCTCCACCAGTTTTCCGGTGAACGCAAACGGCGCAGTCGATGTGAGCGTCATCCGGCCGCTGCGGTACCGGATTCCCGTCGTGCCGGTTACGTCGTAGAAGCGCCCGGTCTCGAGATCAAGATTATAGGTGGCATGTGAGGCGCGGATATGGTCGTCGTTCGGGCCGCCATCGAGAGCGAAGTGGCCGCTTGCAGTCGCTTCCTTTGTGTCTGCGTTGAATGTGGCCTCGTCGGACCGCAGCACATAGCTTCCGTAGTGAATTTCCACCGCGCCGTGCAACTGATAGATGGACCCTTTCTGCTCCTGCTGGATGGAACAGATGGTGGGAACATCTTCTTTCTGGCTTGCCGCCGCCTGAGCACAGGGAGTCGCCGGTTCGGTGGAAGATTTTTCAGCGGAAGCGCTGGATTTTTCCGAGGAAGCGCCGGTTTTTGCGGGCGGCAACTGGCTGGTAACTAGCGGCGGCACGAGAAGCAGGTGACAAAGCATCGGCGCCGTGATAAGGAATCTGTTGCGAAGAGTCATCGGAACGTGATCGTCGGAACAAAATCATCCGGATGCAGTGCGAGAAGCGCCGGAGGCTTGCAACCGCATTCGCCGTCGTGAACTTAGCACGCCTTTGCCCCGCGAGGCAAAGCTGCTCAACCGTTTGATTCGTCCGCCGCAGGATCGGTTACCTGAGGCGTGGTTCGCACTTGCTTTTTAAAAGATTGGGATTGATGACCTGTCTGATTTGTGGAGATATTTGCCGCTGCTCAAATGAAGCCGATCATGAGCTTGCGTCGGCAGGTTTGAAGGACGACAACGGCTGCTCGGAATTGGCTGCGCAGCCGCAACTGGAAATTTCAAGCGCTGAATCGCCGGGCAGCGACTCGGACGTAGAAACAATGCAAGACCACTGGCAAGAAGCTTCTTCGCTCGACGATTCCTCAGCGTGGCGCCAGGAAGTCGCGGCCCGGCTCAACCGCTACCAGGCCCGCCACAAGCCCCGCCCGCCACGCTATCCTTCGTTGCGGCTGCGTTTTGAAGAAGAAGCGCGGCCAGCCGATGGTTCTGCGGAGCCCGCGGTTCTCGAGCACACCACCGAGCCCTTTTCTCATCAGGCCGTGGCGTTGGACAGATTTTCGGGCGAGGTCCCTTATGCGATTGCGGCTCCCACATCTGCTGAGCTTGAGCAGGCCCTAAAATTTGATCCAGCCGACGAGTCTCGGTCTGCGGCTTCAGCCCCGCATGGCGGTCGTTTGAACATGCAGGCCACCGCGAAGATCCTCGAATTCCCGCGCTCGTGGACTCCGCCGCCCGCTCCGTTGGACGAATTGGCCGAGCCGGTGATGGACCGCCCACGCATTCTGGAAGCGCCGGAACTCGTTCCGCCTCCGCCAGCCCTGGGCGGAATCACGATCGAGCCGGCTGTTCGGCCGGCTGCGGAAAAGCGCCCGGGCATCGACATTCCGTTGCAGAGCGCATCTCTTAAGCGGCGAATTTTTGCGGCCGCTCTCGACGATGCGATCGTAGGCATGGCTTGCGCCCTGTTCGGTCTTATCTTCTGGAAAATGACGGCCATCCGCCCACCCCGCATCGAGATTCTCGGGCTGGCTTGCGGTCTTGCCGGTGTTTTCTGGGCGGCTTATCAATACTTGCTGCTCGTGTATGCCGGGACCACTCCCGGCCTCCGGCTCGCCAAACTGGAGCTTGCCCGATTCGATGGCACTCCCGCTCCACGGCGGCTGCGCCGCTGGCGCGTGCTGGCGTCATTTCTCTCCGCCACTTCACTCGCACTGGGATACCTCTGGGCATTTCTCGATGAGGACGTCCTCTGTTGGCATGATCGGATTACGCATACCTATCTCGCCCCGAAGCAGCCAACCGCTGCCTCCTGAGGTTTCATCAGGGCTTCTGGAGCCCTCTGTGCCGCGAAGAAACCCTCCCGCTATGCTATCTTCAAGGGGTTTACCTTATCTTGGTATTTTGCGCACTCCTCTGAAGAATGGCTACATCGGTTGAAGGTTCCAAGCCCGCTATAAAGGTTTTCGTCGCCACCACGGTGATGTTGACCTTCATCTCTTTCTGGCGGGCTTCCGCGATTGTTCTTTCGGACCTTGCGTCGTCGGCCTATTACGCGGGCGGCGACGCCGAAAAAGTAATTGGCAAAAGCGCGCCCTGGTTCATCCTCGGGGTCATGCTGTTCAGCTACGCGGTGCGGGCTCTCTACATTGAGTCCAGCAGCATGTTCGTGCGTGGCGGCGTGTACCGCGTAGTCAAAGAGGCCATGGGCGGCGGCCTCGCCAAGTTTTCCGTGTCGGCGTTGCTTTTCGATTATGTGCTGACCGGCCCCATCAGCGCGGTTTCTGCCGGCCAATACCTGGCGGGATTTATCAAAGACATGGGTGTGTATCTTCACCACCCGCTACAATTTTCTGACGATTATTTCGCCGCTGGCCTTGCCATCATTGTGGTCGTCTATTTCTGGTGGAAAAACACCCAGGGCATGCACGAGTCCAGCCAGAAGGCGTTGCAGATCATGGCGATCACCACCGTGATGGTGGTAATTCTGCTCATCTGGTGCACCATTACCGTACTGCGCGCGCCCATTCAGCTTCCGCCCAATCCCTTGCACCCGGGGGTGGTGCCGCTGAATAAAGAATCGCTGGGCTGGCTCGACACCACGTGGCTGCGTCACCTGCCTCTCGGCATTCTCACGACCATCATCGTGTTCGTCGGCTTCGGCCACTCCGTACTGGCCATGAGCGGCGAAGAAACTCTGGCACAGGTGAATCGCGAAATCGAGCATCCCAAGCTCAAGAATCTCGAAAAGACCGGGCTGGTAATTTTCATCTATAGCCTGCTGTTTACATCGCTGGTTTCATTCTTCGCGGTGATGATTATTCCCGACAAGGTGCGGCCGGATTATTTCGCCAACCTGATCGGCGGAATCGCCATGTATCTTGCGGGGCCGGAAAGCCTGAAGCTGCTCTTCCACGGCTTTGTGGTGATCGTCGGCGTGCTCATTCTGGCGGGCGCACAAAATACTTCCATCGTGGGCGCGAACGGTGTTCTGAACCGCGTAGCCGAAGACGGCGTACTGACCAGTTGGTTTCAAAAGCCGCACCACCGCTTTGGCACCAGCTATCGCATCATCAATTTAATTGTTTCCATGCAGTTGCTGGTGATTTTTCTGAGTTTGGGCAACGTGTATGTGCTGGCGGCGCTCTATGCTTTCGGCGTGATCTGGAGCTTCGCCATGAAGTCCATCGCCGTGCTGGTGCTACGCTATACCGAGCCGGGCAATCGCCAGTGGAAGGTTCCGGGAAACTTGCATATCGGCAAGACAGAAATTCCCGTCGGATTAATCCTGATCTCTGCTGTTCTGTTGTTTACCGCAGTGGTGAATCTTTTTACCAAATATCAGGCCACCATCGCGGGAGTAATCTTCAGTGCCGTCTTCTTTACCATCTTTACGCTCTCCGAGCGCCATGTTACCCGCGAGCGCCACGGCAAACCTGAGCAACTTGACCAGTTCCGTGTCTACGGCAACCAGGAGTTGGGCAGTGGAGCGATGGGTGTGCGCCCGGGAAACGTTCTGGTTGCGGTGCGCGATCCCCGCAATCTGTACTACCTGCGCCATATTCTGAGCCACACCGACACGAACAAGCAGGATGTCGTGGTAATGAGCGCCCGCCTGTACCATCGCGAACCCAGCTTCAGCGGCAGCGCAGTGATGGAAGCGAGCCAGGTTTTTGACCACTACGAACAGGAGCTCTTCACTGCCGCCGTAGCCGTCGCCGAAAAAGAGGGCAAGCCGATCTCGCTGCTGGTGGTTCCGGCGACCGATGTATTCGAAGCCATCATGGTGACCGCCCAGCGGCTGGATTCGATCCGCGTCGTTTGCGGTTTATCGAACAAGCTTACTTCCGACGAGCAAGCGAAGATGACGGGCGACGCCTGGGAGCGTATGGGGGAGCCGCGACCGCGGGTGACGTTGGAAGTCTGCGCCCCGGATGGAACGGTGCGCGAGTATGCGATCGGTCCGCATAATCCGCGTCTGCGCCCTCAGGATGTCGAGCTCATGCACAAGCTCTGGCTCAACATTACGACCGACCCCAAATTCGCCGGCGCACATCACTATCACATCGTCGCCCTCGCGCTCGATGAATTGCAGCGTGAGCTCAGCACCGAGCAGCGAGCCGAGCTATTGCAGAAGTTGCAGGAAGAGATGCGACGTTCGGAACCGAACTAGCTCTATTTCCCCACCAGATTCTGCAACGCTGATTGCAGATCCGAAAACCGAAAGGGATATCCGCTCGAGATCAGTCTGGAGGGTTCCACCTTCTGGCTGGCCAAAAGAAGTTCCTCTCCCATCTCTCCGAAAACCGTTTTCACCGCAAAAGCGGGCATGGGCAAAATTGCAGGACGCGATAATGCGCCGGCCAGCGTCTTGGTAAACTCCGCATTGGTCACAGGCTTCGGCGCAACCATATTCACCGGCCCTTGGAGCAAATCGTTTTTCAGGATGTGATGGATCGCTCCGACCATATCCTGCACGTGAATCCAGCTCATCCATTGCCGTCCGTCGCCGATGCGTCCGCCTAACCCGAGTTTGAACGGCGTGAGCATCGCTCCCAGCGCGCCGCCTTTGGCGCTGAGCACAACCCCAGTACGAATATGTGCGGTGCGAATGTCGGCCTGCACCGCCGGCATGGTCGCTTCTTCCCACTTCTCCGCGACTTGCGCCAGGAAACCAGCTCCCGCGGCGCTTTCCTCGCGCACCAGTTCGTCCCCACGATTGCCGTAATAGCCAATGGCCGAGCCGGAGATGAATACCTTCGGCTTCTCTTCCGTCTGAGACAAAGCCTGCGACAGGTGCAAGGTCCCATCGACGCGGCTGTTCATGATCTTCGTCTTCTTCGCCGCGGTCCAGCGGCCAAAAATGGATTCGCCGGCGAGATGAATAACGGCGTCGAATCCCGAAACCAGCTCAGGCTTGAGGGGCATTTGCGGATCCCACGCGATTTGGCCGTCGCCTTTGCTTGCGCCGCGTACAAGACGCACAATAGTCCATCCGGTGGATTTGAGAGAGCTCAGCAGGGCAGCCCCAATGACTCCAGAACTGCCGCTGACCAGGATTTTTGAATTCATGGTTAGCCGAATTCCACTCTACCAGTTCTAGAAGTCGCAGACCAAACCACGAAGCGTGTAGGCGGCGATGCAGTTTCGCAGTGCCCATTGTCCTTTGCGCACTTTGCGGAAATTCTTTGCGGCCTTTGTGATGGCATGAAGAGATCGGCTCCTAGTCGAGTACATTGGTTGTCGCTGAACAAGACCAAGGCTCGGGAAAAGGAGCCGACATGTGGATTATAGGCTGTGATTTTCACCCGAGGTTTCAGCAAATTGCGTTCGTCAATACGGAAGGAGGAGAGTGCGGGCAGCGCCGTCAGCCGATCTCTTCATGCCATCACCAAGGGCACTAAGGTACACGAAGTTTTGAAGGTACCCGCGTCCTTAATGTTTGAACAAAGAACGTTTTATTTTCCCGCGCCTTGCGCCGGACTCTTGCCCATCACCGCATCGAGCGCCTTTTCAAGCTGGCCCTGGATATCGATATCCTTATAGATGGCGAAGTTGGCGCGGGTTTCTTTTTCATCGAAGCCGCTGGCCCGGCCCGCAACAATAATGATGGGGATGGTTGCGGTTTTGGGATTCTTCTTTAGAGCGGTAATCAGTTCGCTGCCTGACATCTTCGGCATTTGCATATCGGTGAAGATGAGGTCGGGTTGAATTTTTTCGAGAATCTGCAAAGCTTCCACGCCGTTCGTCGCCGATTCCACCGTGAAGCCGCGCTCTTCGAGAAAGCGGCACACGGTGTAGCGAATCAACATGGAATCGTCGACCACGAGTGCGACGGCAGACATGAGTTTGCACGTGCGCGAACGCACGCCCCCGCCTTGAGACTAGCAGCGGAGTTTTATGGGCAGCAAGCGATAAGAGATTACCGCCGATTACTTTGGTGATCAGACCTGGGGTACGGCGATTTACGCTTCCTGATCTTCGTCCAGATTTTCCTCGATGCTCATGTCTTTGAGTTCGCTGGCTTCGAAAACTTCGCGGCACTCCAGGCATTCCACGAACTCGGCGTCTTCGTCGCGGCTGACGATTTGCACGCGAGGATGCTTGCACGGTGGTTTGGTACCTGGAACGGGCGAGAACGGCTTTGAGGTCATAAATCCGGAAGCGCCGCCTTCAAACCGATGGAAGACGGATTCGCGGGAATTCCCGGTATTTTATTCCCAGTTAAGCCGTTGTCAAGTATTTATGCGTTTGGTGCTTGCCATACATTTCGCGCGATTCGATGACCCGGCGCTCAGAGCGCTTGTCGCTGCCGTTGAAAGAAATACGACCAAAATGATCGCCAGACGTTAAGCCGTTCAATCCCCGGTAGTTACCACTTAACGGTCGCTGATAACGATTCCCTGCTAGGGGTTGCGCATTTTCGGCCAATGGTCGTAGAATGAATTACGACGGAAAAGGTCGCAATTCACTTGAGCCAGTGATTGAGGCTTTTGTCCAAAGGTTCCGCGCTTAAGTCCAATGCTGAAGCTAACCAAAAAAGCGGATTACGCGTTGATGGCCATGAAGCATCTGGCCGACCACGCGCAGGAAGGATCGGGCAGCGCCAGCGCCAAGGACGTAGCGGATTCTTTCGGCATTCCGCCCGAAGCACTAGCGAAGATTTTGCAGCGCCTTGCCAAGGCCGGATTGCTGCGATCTCAGCATGGAACCAACGGCGGCTACCGGTTGGCGCGAGCCGCGCATACGATCTCGGCCTTCGAAGTAATTCAGGCGATCGATGGCCCGTTGTTCATTACTTCGTGCGTTACGGTGCGTGGCGAATGCGGACAGAGTGATCGCTGCAATATCCGCGAACCGCTGCGCAAGGTAAATGAGAGCATCGAAGCGGTGCTGAAGCGCATCAAGATTTCTCATATGAGAGAAGAGCCGGAAGCAGCCGAGAGCGTCGCGACGAAGCCGGGAGAGCTGGTTACGATCGTCTAGCGGACGCGGCTCAAAGATTTAACGAACAAAGTTCGAAAATTTGCATCAACAAATTTAAGCCAAAGATTTTGAACCAGGAAAAACGGTAGGAGACGCAATTATGAGCACCGATGTAAAGATCCCCCAGACCCTCCCCGCGACCAGGCATGCGGCCCCGCAGGGAGTAAAGCTGCCCATTTACATGGATAACCACGCCACCACCCCCATGGACCCGCGGGTATTGGAGGAGATGCTTCCCTTCTTCATGGAGAAGTTCGGCAACGCCGCCAGCCGCAACCACTCGTTCGGATGGGCCGGCGAAGAGGGCGTAGAGACGGCGCGCGAGCGCATTGCAAAGCTGGTCGGCGCCACGACCAAAGAAATTATCTTCACCTCGGGCGCAACCGAAAGCGACAACCTCGCCATCAAGGGCGTGGCTGAGATGTACCGCGAGAAGGGCAACCACATTATCACCGCCGTCACCGAGCACAAGGCCGTGCTCGACACCTGCAAGCGGCTCGAGAAATATGGCTACCGCGTCACCTACCTGCCGGTGCAGAAAGACGGGTTGATCGATCTCGAAGACCTGAAGCGCGCCATGGACGACAAGACGATTCTCGTCTCGATCATGTTCGCGAACAACGAAATCGGTGTGATTCAGCCGGTCGCCGAAATTGGCAAGCTGTGCCGCGAGCGTGGAGTTCTTTTCCACACGGATGCTACCCAAGCCGTTGGCAAGGTTCCGGTAGATGTAAACAAGCAGTACATCGACCTGATGTCGATCTCCGGCCACAAAATGTACGGTCCGAAGGGCGTGGGCGCGTTGTACGTTCGCCGCAAAAATCCGCGCGTACAAATCGCCGCGATGATCGATGGCGGCGGCCACGAGCGCGGCATGCGCTCTGGTACGCTGAATGTTCCGGGAATCGTTGGGTTGGGCAAGGCTTGCGCGATCGCTTCCGAAGAAATGACGCGCGAGGCCGCGCACCTATCTGGCCTGCGCGACCGCCTGCGCGACCGCATCATGAATCGCCTGGACGAAAGTTACATCAACGGCACCATGGAGCATCGCCTGCCCGGCAATTTGAACATCAGCTTTGCATACGTCGAGGGCGAATCGCTCCTGATGGGCATCAACGACATTGCCGTTTCCAGCGGATCGGCATGCACCTCTGCCACGCTTGAGCCATCTTATGTATTGAAGGCTCTCGGCACCGGAGACGACCTGGCGCACAGCTCGATTCGTTTCGGTATCGGTCGCTTCAATACCGAAGCCGAAGTCGATTACGTGGCCGACCGCGTGATTGAAACTGTCGAGCGGCTCCGCGAACTTTCTCCGCTGTACGAAATGGCGAAGGAAGGCATCAATTTGAAGGATGTGAAGTGGGCCGGAGAAGCGCACTAAAGATTTTGGGAAGGGCACGGCTTCCCCCGTGCCGCAAGGGTTCTAACTGAAAGGGGCTTTAGCCCCTGAGGTCCAGTCAGGAAATTTAGGAGAGCACATGTCATATAGCGATAAAGTAATCGATCATTACAACAATCCGCGCAACGTCGGCTCCATGGACAAAAGCAGCGCAGACGTGGGCACCGGCCTGGTTGGCGCGCCCGAATGCGGCGACGTCATGAAGCTGCAGATCAAAGTCAACCGCGAGACCAACGTGATTGAAGAAGCCAAGTTCAAAACGTTTGGCTGCGGCTCTGCGATCGCATCGTCTTCGCTCGCGACCGAATGGGTCAAGGGCAAGACCGTTGACGAAGCCCTCGCCATCAAGAACATGGACATCGTGAAGGAGCTTTCGCTTCCTCCGGTGAAGATCCATTGTTCGGTCTTGGCCGAAGACGCGATTCGCGCCGCGATTGGCGACTGGAAGAAAAAGCAGGAGAGCGCGAAGCCGGTTGCCACAACGGTAGCGCAGTAAGTTTCCGTGCGGAGCTGACGCTTGCAGAAGGAGCACGGCACGCGTCATCGCGCTCGGGAAGGGCACGACTTCAGTCGTGCCGTCGGCGCTTACCCGTGATAACGGCTTTAGCCGCCGAGCGACTGCGCCAGGGATGAAAATGACGACTGTAACCGAACAACCCGCAAAACCCGCGCCAGGCCCGCCGGCCAAGGGAATTCAGGTCACCGATAAAGCCCTGGGCAAGGTGCGTAGTGCGATGGCCAAGGAAGGCATTTCGCCCGAGCAGGGCGGATTGCGCCTGGGCGTGCAGGGCGGCGGCTGTTCCGGACTCAGCTATAACGTGCGCTTCGACACGCAGTCGCGCGAGCGCGACCGCATCTTTCGCTTTGAGGATGTGCGCGTCTTCGTCGATCCGAAGTCGTTCATCTATCTGCACGGCATGATCCTCGACTACCAGGAGACGCTGATGCAGCAGGGATTCGTTTTCGTGAATCCCCAAGCCACCAAGTCGTGCGGCTGCGGAACTTCGTTCTCGGCCTGATGTGAGCGTGTGGCAAGCCCTGTGTGACTCGGACACTCCTCTCGCACTGCTCGTGTGGCTCGGACACTCCTGTCCGAGAAAGCTCGCCACGAGGCTGTTTGTAGGCTGTGAAGCCGAGTTGTTTTTAGCATTATGACGAACTTTACCGCCATTACCGCAAAGCCCGCGCCCGAGCAGACGCAGTCGTGCTGGTCATGCGGAACCATGCGCGCGGTGCACTTCTGCGAATCCTGCGGCAAAGTGCAGCCGCCGGCACCGGTAAATTATTTTGCTTTTTTCGGATTGCCGCGCAAGCTGAATTTGGATGTCATCGCGCTGGAGAAAGATTTTTACCAGTTGAGCCGCCGCTTGCATCCCGACCTCAGCGCGCGCGCCGGAATCCAGGAGCAGGAGTGGAGCCTGCAGCAGAGTTCCCTGCTCAACGACGCGTATCGCACGTTGAAAGATCCGATCAAGCGCACAGAATATCTTTTGAAGCTGGAAGGCGTGGAACTGGAAGAGCAGTCCAAGTCGGCGACCGAAAAGGCGCGTGCCAGCGGAGAGGCCAAAAAGCAGATCGTTCCGCCGGATTTGCTGGAAGAAGTCTTCGAGTTGAACATGCAGCTCGAAGAGCTGCGCATACATAAGAAGATGGGCGAGGACGATCCCTCCCTGATCGAAGAAATCGGCCGCCAGAAGCTGGAGCTTGAAGAAAAGCAGGAAGCGCTGCTGCGGGAATTGGAGTACCGCTGGACGATGTGGGACGGAATGATCCAGCGCGAATCGAACGGCCAGCCCGTCTCGGAAGAAGAGCGCAAGCAGGAACTCGGCAAGATGGTGGACGTGCTGAACCGCCGCAACTACATCCGCAATTTGGTTCGAGATGTGAGCGAGGTTCTGGAGAATTGAGTGATTGATTCATTGAGTCAATGAGTCAATTGATTTTATGGCTACTGATCGCATCGTCGGCATCGACCTGGGCACCACGAACTCTCTCGTGGCCTTTATGCAGGGGGAAAGCCCTGTCGTCATTCCGGGCGAAGACGGTGTGAATCTGGTTCCGTCAGTGGTTGCACTCGATGAGAAGAATCAGCCGGTAATCGGCAATGCGGCGCGCAAGTATTTGGCCGAGACTCCCGACCGTACAGTGTATTCGATTAAACGCCTGATGGGTCGCGGGGTTGAGGATGTTCAGGACGAGCTGAAGTTCTTCCCGTTCCGCCTCGCCGAGGATTTACAAGCCGGCGAAGTGCTGCGCATCAAGCTCGGGGACAAAACATCAACTCCGCCGGAAATTTCGGCGCTCATTCTTCGCCAGCTTAAACGCAATGCCGAGCGCTTCTTTGGCGCCCCGGTTACGAAGGCAGTCATCACCGTCCCGGCGTATTTCAACGATGCGCAGCGCCAAGCCACGAAAGACGCAGGCCGCATTGCCGGCCTTGAAGTTCTGCGCCTGGTGAACGAACCGACGGCCGCGTCGCTGGCCTACGGCCTCGACAAGAAGCAGAACGGAATCGTCGCCGTCTACGACCTCGGCGGCGGGACTTTCGACATTTCGATTCTGAAGCTGCACGACGGCATCTTCGAAGTGATCTCGACCAACGGCGATACACACCTCGGCGGCGACGATATCGATAATTTGCTGATCACCATCGCTCTCGATGACATTCAGGGCGACCTCGGCCTTGATCTCCGTCGCAATGGAGAGGCCGTGCAGGCCGTTCGCAAAGCGGTGATCGAAGCCAAGATCGCACTCTCGTCGCAATCTTCTGTGAAGCTCGATGTCGAACTTCCCGGCGGCAAGCGGTATCTACGCGAGATTACACGCGAGCAATTCGAGCAACTGATTCAGCCCGTCATCGATCGCACCGTCGGCCCCAGCAAGCAAGCGCTGAAAGATGCCAGCCTCAAGCCGGAGCAGATTGATGAGGTAGTTCTGGTTGGCGGATCGACGCGCATTCCGAAGGTTCGCGCTTTGGTGAAAGACCTGTTTCACCGCGAGCCGCACACCGATTTAAATCCCGACGAAGTGGTTGCGCTCGGCGCAGCCGTACAGGCGAACATTCTCGGCGGAGGCTCGGAAGCAACTGAGAACATGCTGCTGCTGGATGTGACGCCGCTTTCGCTGGGCATTGAAGTCGCGGGCGGAGTTACCGACAAAATTATTCTGCGCAACTCGACCATTCCCGCGTCAGCTACGCAGTTCTATACCACGCAGATCGATGGTCAGGCCAATGTTGCGATTCATGTTTTGCAGGGTGAGCGTGAACTGGCGAAGGATTGCCGTTCGCTCGCGCGCTTCGACCTCAAAGGCATTCCAGCCATGGCCGCGGGCATGGCGCGCATCGAGGTCAAGTTCCTGATTGACGCGAACGGCATCCTGCACGTCTCCGCACGTGAACAACGCAGCGGGAAAGAGTCTGAGATCCAAGTGCAGCCGAGCTACGGACTCACCGACGAGCAGGTCGAAGGCATGATTCTCGATTCGTTCGACAGCGCGGAAGAAGATTTCCGGCAGCGCCAGATAATCGAGGCGCGCAATGAAGCCGGCACAATTTTGGCGGCGCTCGAAAAAGGCAAGAAGAGTCCGGCATGGGGTCACCTGACCACCGACGAGAAGAAAAAAATCGCAAAGATGGAAAAAGCTCTGGTCGCGGTGAACGGCGAAGAAGATTATCAGGCGATTCGCAAAGCGATCGACGCGCTCAATCAAGGCACCACGCGTTTAGCGGAATTGATGATGGACAGCGCGGTCTCGACCGTGCTGAAAGGCAAGACCATGGACGAGGCCGACATGGGCGAAGGCCCCACGGCACCGCATCCCATGGCGAAGGCGGAGTTTGAGTAATTGTCATCCTGAGCGGAGTCGAGGGATCCCTGCGGTCGCATAAATTTCGGCGGTGAAGGTAGTTTGGCGGGCACAAGCTCCTTGCTTCGCCAGGTTGATAGCAAAGCAGGATGACAGGAAAGAAGGATTGAGGTAAACATGTCAGAACAGAAAACGCAATCCACCGGCACACTCACCGAAGAGGCTCCCGGCGAAAACACGGTGCAGGTGACGTTCCTGCCCGAGGGCAAGACGGTTCAGTTCGAGCACGGCAAGCTGCCCTATGAAGATCATGGCAAGGAAGAGTCGATTCTCGACATCGCGCTCAACTGCGGCGTGACCCTCGACCACGCCTGCGGCGGCAACTGCGCCTGCACAACCTGCCATGTATGGATCAAAGAAGGCGCAGAGAATCTCTCGCCGATGGATGACGACGAAGCCGACCGCCTCGACATGGCGGCCGATTTGCAGTTAAACTCTCGTCTCGGCTGCCAGGTGCAGATTACGAAACCGGGCAAAGTTGTGGTTGAGATTCCAGCGTGGAATCGCAATTACATTTCGGAAGAGCATCATTGAAATACAGTTTGTGTCTTCTATTGCGGCGTCATCCCGAGCGTAGCCGCCTTTCAGGCGAAGCGAGGGATCTCCCGCTTAACCGGCCTGGAGCGTAAGCCAAAAGCAAGGAGCACTCATGCCAAAACCTCTTACATGGGACGACGCAGAAGACATCGGCATTCTGCTCTCCGAAACGCATCCCCAGATCGATCCGCTTACCGTCCGCTTCACCGATCTTCACCGCTATGTGACCGAGTTGCCGGATTTCAAGGGCGATCCCGGAGCCTCGAACGAAGGCAAGCTCGAAGCCATCCAGATGGCATGGCACGAAGAAGTGCAAGATCGCACGCAGGGATAGATCTCAGGCATAGACCTCAGGCACAGACCGCATTTCTTCCCTCGCCCCATCTTTTTACATTTTCGTGACAACTCGCCCTGCTGGCGAGCCTAGTGTTCCGGTTTGCCAGCGATGGCAACGTGGGACTGCGGACTTTGTTGTTGACTTCTCTCTCGTAGCAACTAAAAAGGGCACGGCATTAAGCCGCGCCCTATTTTTCTGATGAAATCTACTCATGTGGACCCGGACGCATTCTCCCGGGACCCGTGCAACATTAACTATCCGACCGACACCGGCACCAGCTCTTCCACGCTGGCTTCGCGCAGAAACTTCGCCGCTTCTTCCGGAGGCGTGGGATTAATGTAGAAACCCGTTCCCCACTCAAATCCGGCGGTCTTGGTCAGCTTGGGCATGAACTCCATGTGCCAGTGGTAGTGATCGTTGGTCGGGTCCTGCGCCGGCGAGGTATGAATCACCAAATTGTACGGCGGATTGTCGAGCACACGGTCAGCTTTGATCAGCAGCGTCTTCAGCGCCTTCGCAAGATTCTCAAACATGTGCGAAGACGAGTTCTCGAACGCCGACTCATGCTGCTTCGGCAGAATCCAGGTTTCAAAGGGGAAACGCGGAGCGTACGGAGCGATGGTCAGGAAGTTTTCGTTCTCCGCGACCACACGGCTCCCATTCTCCATTTCTTGACGGCAAATATCACAAAATACGCAGCGCTCTTTGTAGAGGAAGTATTGCTTCGCGCCTTCCAGTTCCTGCGTCACGTTGATGGGCAGAATCGGCAGCGCGATCAGCTGCGAGTGGGCGTGTTCGAGCGATGCGCCTGCGGCCTCGCCGTGGTTCTTGAACAGCAGAATGTATTTGAAGCGGCGGTCTTTTTTCAGGTCGAGGATGCGGTCGCGGAAGGTCCAGAGCACGTCTTCAATGCGCTTGGGAGGAAGCGTGGCCAGGCTGGCGTTGTGGTCCGGGGTCTCGATAATCACTTCGTGGGCGCCAATGCCGTTCATGCGGTCAAACATGCCCTCGGCCTGGCGGTTCAGCGTGCCCTCGATGCCGAGAGCTGGAAACTTGTTCGGGACCACACGGACGGTCCATCCCGGGGTATCGCGCTGCGAAGTAGGGCCGCCGTTCGAGCCGGGGCGGTACGCTTGAATTTCCGGCGGAGTCTTGCCTTCGTTTCCGTAGCAGAAGGGGCAGAAACCGCCCTTTAGCTTGACGTTTTCGCGAGCAAAATCTGTGGGGCGCTTGGCGCGGTCGGTCGAAATAATTACCCAGCGGCCAACAATCGGATCTTTTCTAAGCTCAGGCACTTACCTAACCTCTTTTATAAATGTAGACGAATTTTGTGCATTTTTACACCGACAGGGAGGCGTTGCGAAACACTTCGACCTGCGGCTGGCTGGCCTTCGACTGTTCATAGTATACGCTCACCACGTCGAATCGCCACTGGCACGAAGGTAGGAGCCGGCGCCGAAAATCGCGAGCCACGGCGGCAACCAGGCGGCGTTTATGGCGGTCGACGGCGGCTTCCCCCGGCTTTACGTCGCGGGTAGTGCGGGTCTTTACCTCAATGAAGCACAGGACGTCGTTCTCCCAGCCGATCAGGTCGATTTCTCCGCGGCAGCGCGGCGAGCGGAAGTTGCGCGCAATCATGGTGTAGCCGAGCTTCCGCAGATGGAAGTAGGCAGCCTCTTCGCCGCGGCGTCCGGTGCGATGGTGCGGGGCGGTTTTGTCGGGTGCGAGCGTGAGAGCAGCCAGCCAGTCCAGCATGCGGAGGATGGCGCGGGTCGACTGGCCAGGAGCTACTAGTGTGGAGAGCACAAACAGGTCCCCGAGTTAACTGTACCTCGGCATGCCCTATTTTCGATGTGATGTCTCCAGCAATTATTGGATCGGGGCGGCTTCGCCTCCCAAAGCGGGAAATGTCCGTGTGGAGCGGACATTCCTGTCCGCTGCCTTTGACATTGATTTTGACGCTTGCTCCCGATGTGACTTATAGATTGCAATCAGCTGTATGGTGGAGGTCCGCGGTTACGTCGCCCGGACTGGCGGCCAAACCTTCATCCCGATGGGGTCCCGCCCGGATTGTTTAGCGGCCTCCGTCGCGGACCCAAAAGCCAAAAGCAAACAGTAGCGCACCCCATTCCTCTCGCCTCCTTTTGCAACAGGAAGGGGAATTCCAACCGCTGACCTTCAAGTCGGCACTCCCAATTTTTTCCACACCCCGCCCCACTCCCCATGTGACATCCAACCTTCCCACCCCGACTAAACTGGTATCAGTATGCTTCCACGCAACCAAATCCTGGCGCAACTCCTCGCCACTCCCGCCGGCCAACCGATCTCCTTTGAAAACACCTTATTCTGCAATATTTTGCGGGCAAGCCCTTCCCTTGCTAGGTTTTACGCGGATTTCGTCCGCCGCCTCACCGCTAACCCAAGCCTCCTCATAGATTTACAGATTCAATCCGGAATTTTTTTAAATCCCGACCAAGCCGAAAAAAAGCTCCCGGCCGGAACGCAGCCCGAAAAAGCGAAAGGTGTAAATTCCATGGCAGCCATTCAAAATCCGCGCGTCTGCACCCACATCAAGGTCAACGGAGTCCGCTGCGGCTCTCCCGCCCTGCGCAACGAAGTTTTTTTGTTATTTCCACCAGCGCCTCATCCGCGGCGTTCGCACCCCGGCCAAGTCGCGCCTCCACCCCATCGCCATTCTTGAAGATCCGCAGGCCATCCAGGCCTCGCTCATGGAAATCATCAACGCCCTCATCCGCAACCACATCGAGGTCAACCGCGCCCGCCTCATCGTGCGCGCTCTCTTCATCGCCGCAAAAAACGCCGACAAGGCACGCTTCAGCATGTACGCATCCGAGATGGTCACTCAGGTTCCCCAATATCCCGCCGCCCCCATCACTCGCGGCACCAACTACGACGCCCTCGAGCAGGCCGAAGTCCTCGCCGAAATCAACGCCCCAAAACCCATCCCCGTTGTCGTGGACCCCGCTCTTCTCGGGACATGTCTTCGTCCGATCGACAATTCCTGGGCCCAACCCAAACCCTCCACCAGCGTGAAGGAAGATCGAGGCAGTCCATCCCCAACCAACGGTACCGGACTGCGCTCAAACGCCTCATCCCCCTGAGCGGGAATCGGCGTTCGCAAGGCGGAATCCCAGTACAAGAACCCGTCATCCTGAGCGGAGCATCAGTTTCGCGAAGCGAAGGTGATGCGGAGTCGAAGGACCCCTTTCACGCAAGCGGTACCCGAGGCCCTTCAAGGCATTCTCACGATGTTCGTGAGTTCGTGATAAGAATTCCCTGAAGCAGTATGAAAGCTGCCAGGACTACAAGGGGTCCTTCGACTGCGCATGCCATTGGCTTCGCCAATGTCCCGCTTCGTTCAGGATGACAACGGGGGACGGAAAAGAGCTTTAGGCTAGGGTGAAAAGCCGTTATTTTTCCACCGCGATGCGCCCTGCTACAAAAAAGTTGCATTTTCAGGGTACTCCGAAGTAATATGCGTTAGGAGCTTGTAATTTAGTCTCCCAGTGCTCTAGACCCTGTACCGCTAATAACTAACTTCCAAACGAGCGATTCAAGCTGTGCAAAAAACATAACGAGGCCGCCTGTCAGCCTCCGTCCCGGTTCGGAGAGTTCCATATGGCGTGGTACGCGTACTGCCTTACCGAGCACCAGACCCTTCCCAACGGCACCCGTTCGCGACGCCCATTCGTAATTGAGAATGTACAAGGCGTGAATGGAGCCCCTGTCCTCAGCTATCCCAGCGGCGAGTTTGCTGTGATTGTGAGCGAGTACGATCAGAGTTCCGGGCCCCTGGATCAGAAAGCTGCGATCGATCACGCCCGCGTAGTCAGCGGGTGTTTCCGTAATTCCACCGTTCTTCCCTTCCGCTTCGGCACGCTGTTTGAGAGTGACGATGCGCTGCGCCATGCCGTCCGGGTCAACCGGCGCGCGTTTGGCGTGAGCGTGGCGAAACTCCGCGGCAAGTCGGAGATGCACATCAAGCTGACGGTCACCGACGGCTCGCTGCGCGAAGCCATGATCGATGTGATCCTCCCCGACACGGTCGGCGGGGATTATCTTTCAAAGCTGCGCGTGAAAGCCTCGCGAGAACGTGAGCGCCAGACCAAGGCGCGTGCGCTTTCGGTACAGGTGCACAAGCTGTTCAATCCGCTCGAGGAAGAAGTGAGCTGCAAGAAAGTGGCTCCGCAGGGCATGTTGATCGACATTGCCCACCTCATCGACACCAAGTCGGTCGAGAAATACCAGAACCGCTACACCACCGCCGCCAAGCAGCTGAAGAACTGCGAGGTGGCGATCAGTGGACCATGGCCGCCGTACCACTTCCTTCCCGGGAAGCTGCGCACCGTGGCTGGGAACAGCTAGAAGCCTTTGAAAGCCTTGCCGGGCGGCCCATTTGCGGCCGCCCGATCATTACCTGAAAAGGTCATGCTTAGACATTGCCGTGCAACGAATGTGCAGGGTTCTGCACTTACGGGTTCGCTTTGTGGCGGCATTGGTTTCGGAGGCAAGTCCCAGTCAGCGTCTAAGCCAAGCCAAATAAGACACTTATATCCGGAGTATAGCGGCTGCGGGCGGCTTGCAATCTTTGGCGCGGGAAGTGCTGGTTTACGGTGTATTAAAGAGGCCGCAAACCCAACGTTATGACCTTCACTCTTGTATCTCATCACAAATTCCCGAAGTGCCGTTTCGCCCCGCGGAACGAACACTTGCATCGCCTTTCCTGACATCGCCTACCAAACCTTGACCTCTTGAAAATGTGGCCCCAGAAATGGGGCCGCTTTTTTGGTGGATAACCGGCAGCGCCTGAAGGCGCGATTAGAATCTGGACCGGATGCGGTATGCCTGAAGGCATACCCTGATACGGACCGTGAGCGTTCCGCTGCCTTCTACAGGACGTGCCAGACGAAGTGGGCGAGGAAGGCGAAGAGGAGGAGCATGAAGACGCCGCCGACCCAGATTAGAAAGTTGGCGGTCATCTTGGGATCGTTGATCTGCTTTTTGTCCATAGGTGCAGGGTAGGATCGGCAAGGCCTTTGACATATCGGGTTTGTGCGGTAGAAAGCACGATTAACCACGAAGGGCACTAAGGTTCACGAAGGCAAACACGACGGCTCTGACGGCTTCGTTTTCAAGAATGGGGTGGGTCGGATACACTGCCAGCACTATGACTAGGGTTCGGGTTGCTGGATGTTCGTCGATTATCACGTTATCTCTGGTATTCGTTTGTGTTGCGGGAGCGCAGAGTCCTCCGCAGGCGCAGCCTCCGGCCAGCCAGTATATGAAGGCTCCGCAGAGCACGGAGCCGGAGCAGCGCAATTTCCCGCCACTGCTTTTGCAGCAGCTCTCGGCGATAAAGGCGGCGGCGCTCAACGACGAGTACGCTTTCCGTCAACTGGCGCACCTCACTGAGAATATTGGGCCGCGCCCGACCGGGTCGGCGCAGGCGCTGGCTGCGGCGCAATATGTGGGTGCGGAGTTGCGCAGGTTGGGGCTTGAAGTCCGGATGGAGCCGGTGAGGGTGCCGCACTGGGTTCGCGGGGCGGAAACGGCGGCGTTGGTGGAATATCCCGGAATGGTTTCAGGAACGACGCAGAAGATCGTTCTGACGGCGCTGGGAGGAAGTTCGTCGACTCCGGCGGACGGGCTGACGGCCGAAGTGGTCACCGTCAACACCTTCGACGAACTCACGGCACTCGGTAGAGACAAAGTTGCGGGAAAGATTGTTTTATTCAACGAAATCTTCGACAAGCAGAAGGCGGCGGCGGGGCATGCCTTCAACGCCTACGGGGAAGCGGTGCGCTATCGCGCTGCGGGAGCCAAAGCTGCCGCCGATCTGGGAGCCGTCGCGGCGTTGGTGCGGTCGGTGGGTGGGGCGGACTATCGCCTGCCGCATACCGGCTTCAGCATACCCGCGGGAATCCCAGCGGGAGCGGTCACGGCGGAGGATGCGGATCTGATTGTTCATCTCGCGGCGCAGGGCAAGGTCCGCATGCACCTGACGCTGACTCCGCAGAAGCTGGCCGATGAAACCAGCTACAACGTGGTCGCCGATCTCAAGGGTTCGGAGCATCCTGAAGAGATTGTGGTTGCCTCGGGGCATCTGGATTCGTGGGATCTAGGGACTGGTGCGATCGATGACGGAGCTGGGGTGGTGATTGCGATGGAGGCGGCTGAGATTCTTCAGCGCTTGCACCTCAGGCCGGCGCGAACGCTGCGAGTGATTGCGTGGATGGACGAGGAAACTGGAGGGTCAGGGAGCCAGGCTTATACGGCGGAACACTCTGCGGATTTTCCGCATTACGTGGCGGCGATTGAAAGTGATTCGGGTGCGGCGCATCCGCTGGGATTCGATGTGAAAGCGAGCGCGGCGGCGGTTGAGCTTCTGCATCCTGTGCAATCGGTGCTGATGAGCATCGGCGCAAGCGTGCTGCAGCCGACCTCGTATGCTCCAGGGGCGGATATTACCGAGATGTCGGACAGAGGCGTACCGGCGTTTGGAATGATGCAGGATGGGCGAACGTATTTTAACTATCACCACACGGCGGCGGATACGCTGGATAAAGTAGTGCCGGCGGAGTTGCGCGAGAATGCAGCGGCCATGGCCGTGCTGGTTTATGCGCTGACGAATATGAAGGATGCGTTGCCGCGATAGATGCGGGGATGGCGCAGCGATGGAGGTCCGAGACAATTTCAAGTGCCTCGGCGGGGCGCAAGACTTCAGTCCCTTCATTGCTGGACGTGACACTCGCTATTCAGAAACGGATATCTCACGTCAACGTTTTCTTGCGCGATGGCATCTAAGGTCGGCGAGGAGAAACGCCCATGAAAACTTTATGCGCAGCCGTGCTGTTTCTGAGTGCGGTCTCATTTGCCCAGCAAGATCAGCATGCGCCGCCGCCGGGCAACCAGAGTTCGTATCCGGCTGAAACGCACAAGATGACGACGGCTGAGAAGAAAGACACGCCTTCTGAAAATGGCCAGCCAGTCGACTTGAATATTGCCAGCAAAAAAGATCTGGCGGCATTGCCCGGCGTGGGTCCCGATTATGCGCAAAGCATTATCGATGCCCGCCCGTTTAAGTCGAAAGAGGATCTGCTGCGAAAGAAGATTATTCCGCAGTCTACCTATGACAAGATTCAGGATCGCGTGACCGCGAACGGAGCGAAGAAACAGTCGTTACCGGAAGGTCCGCAGCACTAAGGTTCGCAGCACTAACGAGTCTGCTGGTCAACAACCTGAAAAACGGTGGTGACCATCTGATACAGATGGTGGCCTTGGGGCCATCTAAAAAAATGGAGGATGCTTTGATCCAACGAATTGGAAAAACAGCTGTAGCAGCAGTCGTCGCCGGCGCTCTTATGTTCTTCGTGGCGGCGGCGCCAAAAGCTCACGCCGACGACCGTTCTCACTGTCAGCATGCGGTCGAGAAAGCGGAAGCCAGGCTTGATCATGCGATTCATGCGAACGGAGAACACAGCCGCGAGGCCGAAGATCGCCGCCGCGACCTGAACGCCGAACGCCAACGTTGCTACGAGCAATACCATCAATGGTGGAATGGCAAAGAGCATCGCTGGGAGACCGAACAGAACTGGGATCACGATCACGACAATCACGATCACGACAATCACTAACTAAATGAGGCGGAGAGAAGGTACAAGAGACCAGGCGAGTCCTGGCCTCTTTTTTTTATTTTGCCGGCTTACCAGGTGCAGGCGTTGGGTAACTGCGGTCACTCAAACTTTGGTTCGACCCCTCAAGTGTTAGGCCGGCCTGCCGATGGCCTATGGGAGCCGAATCCGGCTCTGGAGGCTGAATGTCCCGCAAGCCGGCAGCATTTCCACAGCATGGCGCGCTTTCCATTCTTACCATCATCTTATCTGGTTTCATTCTCGCCACATCGGCCAAAGGGCAGGCCGCCGCAGAGCCTCTCTATGCACAGCCGCGCGATCGCATTACCACCTTCATTGATGACGAGCAAACCGTCACCATCCGCGGCAACCATCATCCGCTGGCCCAGGCCCAATACGACGCGGGAGCCGTTCCAGCGGACTACCGCATGGACCGCATGATTCTTACGTTGCTTCGCGACGCCACTCAAGAAGAAGCGCTGGCGCAGTTTGCGACGGCGCAGAACGATTCCCAATCTCCGTACTATCACAAGTGGCTGACGCCAGAGCAGTTCGCTGAGCGCTTCGGTGTATCGGAGTCCGATGCGGCGCAGATTGTGGCCTGGCTGCAAGGGCATGGAATGGAAGTGGAGGAAGTGACCGCAGGCAGGCAGTCGATTATTTTCAGCGGCACCGCCGGACAGGTGCAAGCGGCGTTTCACACGCAGATTCATAGTTACAAGATTGGCGGAGAACTGCATCACGCCAATGAGTCTGAGCCGCAAATTCCGGCGGCGCTGGCCCAGGTTGTGGGCGGCGTGGTTTCACTGCACGACTTTCGCAGCGACGCGCTGCACTCTTTCGTGAAAAAAGCTGCGCCCGAGTTTACCAGCGGCGGATCATACTATCTTTCGCCCGCGGATTTCGCGACCATCTACGATCTTGGGCCGCTCTATCAGCAAGCGATCAACGGCAGCGGGCAGTCGATCGCCATCGTCGGGCGCACGAACATCAATATCGCGGATGTGCGCCAGTTCCGTACATCGTTTGGATTGCCGGCCAACGATCCACAGATCATTGTGAATGGAGCGAATCCTGGAGTTGTCAGCTCGGGCGAGGAGACCGAGGCTGATCTTGACGTGGAGTGGTCGGGCGCGGTCGCGAAGAATGCGACGATCAAGTTTGTGGTTTCGCAATCGACCAGTTCGACCGACGGTGTGGATCTTTCCGCGGAATACATTGTGAACCACAATGTCGCGCCGGTGATGAGCACCAGCTTTGGACTGTGTGAAAACTGGCTGGGATCTTCGGGAAATACGTTCCTGAACGGCTTGTGGCAGCAGGCGGCGGTGGAAGGAATCACGGCATTTGTCTCCTCGGGAGACAATGGCGCGGCGGGATGCGACTCGGCGTCGGCCTCGACCGCGGTCTATGGGAGAGCAGTTAACGGAATTTGTTCGACGCCGTACAGCGTCTGCGTCGGCGGGACCGAGTTTAACGATCGCGCGAATCCGTCGCTGTATTGGTCATCGTCGAATGCGGCGGGCACGCAGGGTTCGGCATTGAGCTACATTCCTGAAGTTGTGTGGAACGAGAGCGCATCGGGCGGCTTGTGGGCCAGCGGCGGAGGGGTGAGCAAGGTGTATGCGAAGCCCGCGTGGCAGAGCGGGACCGGCGTTCCAGCCGACGGGAAGCGCGATGTGCCGGATGTGGCGCTTACGGCAGCGGGCCATGATGGATATCTGATTGTGCAGAATGGCGGGCTTTACGTGGTGGGCGGGACTTCGGCGTCGTCGCCGTCGTTTGCGGGAATCATGGCATTGGTGGAACAGCATTCCGTGAACCGGCAGGGCAATGCCAATACTGTGCTTTATCCCTTGGCCAGCAAGCAGCGGGCAGGCGGGGCAGCGGTTTTTCATGATATTAGCGCGGGCAACAATAGCGTGCCCGGCCAAACCGGCTTTAATGCGACGGCGGGATACGATCAGGCGACCGGGTTGGGTTCGGTGGACGCGTCGGTTTTGGTGAATCATTGGAGCGATGGAATCAGCACTCCTGCATTTCAGGTGACCTCAACCGCAAATTCTTTTTCGCTTACGGCAGGATCGAATAACAGCGACACGCTGAGTGTTGCGGTTAGCGGGGGCTTTAGCGCCGCGGTCGCACTTTCAGTGATTGGGCTGCCAAGTGGAGTTAGCGCGGTGTTCACGCCTGCTACGTTGGGAGCTCCGGGATCGGGCAGCAGCGTGCTTAAACTCTCGGCAACCACCGCGGCAAAAGCTGGGGTGTACCCTGTGACGGTGACGGCCGCGGGCGGATCGGTGACGCACAATGTTTCTCTTTCGGTGACGATCGCGCCTGCGTCGACGTTCACGCTGACGAGTTCTGCTACATCCATCAGCGTGGCGGCGGGAGCGTCCAAGAGCTTGACCGTCACCACCGCGCCGAGTTCGACCTTCAACGCCGCGATTACGCTTGCGATTTCGGGATTGCCCACTGGCATGACGGTACAGGTGCTGCCTGCTAGTGTCGTCCTAGCCCCGGGCGGAAGAACTACTACGGTGACATTCTCGGTGGCATCGAAAGTGGCTGCCAAAGCCTATGTTGTGAGTGTCAGCGCAACGGGGGGAGGGGTCACGCAAACTCAGAAGTTGACTGTTACCGTGGGTGCGCAGACGGCCTCGCACGCGCAATTTCCTCAAGGGTCGGGATCCCATTGACGTGGATGCGCGGCGCCTGAAGGCGCGACTCGATTGTGCGCGCCAGTCGGTATGCCTGAAGGCATATTCTGATACGAACCATTCGAGCGAGATACGAACCGTAGTTGTAACTCCGCATATTTTCACCGGCCACTACCCCTGTTGACGCATCTCATTTGAGGCGCTTATCATTTTCGTTTGGCCCAAACCTTGGCGGCGGCTCTGATGAGCCCTCGCGGGATGTTAGAAGTGACCCTATGGATAAGAAGAAGGTAGAAGCATTCAAGAAGCGGCTGGAGACGCGGCAGCAGGACCTTCGCCGCACCGTCTCGCGGACGCAGGCGGATGGCCGCTCCGCAGACGAAGACACGGCGCAGGACATCGCCGACCGGGCTGCGAGCTCGTACACGAAGGAGTTCCTTTTCAGCCAGAGCAACAATGAGCGGCAGTTGCTGCAAATGGTGGAAAAGGCGCTGGCGCGCATTCGCGAGGGCAGCTTTGGCGAGTGCATTCACTGCGGCAAGGAGATCAACGCCAAGCGACTGGAGGCGGTGCCGTGGACGCGGCATTGCATCGAGTGCCAGGAGAAGCTGGAGCAGGGGCTGCTGGAAGAGACTTCCCGCTAGATCGCTAGCGGGTAGAAAACGTTAGAGTATTTCCGGCTTTGACGGTGCGCTTTTGCGCCTGATAAACTAAGGTTTCGTCCCGCCGAAGACACAGACGTAGACTCTCAATAAAGAGATTGGAAGGTAGTCCTTGCGCGCAGAAACCCGCCATCAACTCAAACAGGATTCGTTCAGCCGGGTCACCATTGGGGCCGCGGAAAAGACTGCTCACTGGAGCGTGGAGCACAGGAACACGCTGATCGTCGCGGCCGTGGTGGCTGCGGTGGTAATCGCGGCGGTCGCCGGGGGGTGGTATTACCTGAACGCGCAGGATGAGAAAGCCAGCCTGGATATGTCGCAGGCGGTGCGAACGCTGGAGGCGCAACTTCGTCCCGCTGGGACGCCGGAACAGCCGGATTTTCCGAGCTACACTTCCGCGAAAGAGCGCGCGGAAGCCGCCAAGAAACAATTCCAGGCGATCGTGGATAAATATCCGCATACCCGCACCGCCGATATGTCGCGCTATTTTGTCGGTGTGACCTCGGCTGACATGGGCGACAACAGCGCGGCTGAGAACAGCTTCAAGACGGTGATTTCCAACGGAAACAAGGAACTCGCTTCCGTTGCGAAGCTGGCACTCGCGGCACTTTATGGCAATACCGGCCGCACCAAAGATGCGATCGCGCTGTACCAGGAATTGATCAGCAAACCGACCGCTTCGGTAAGCAAGGCCACGGCGCAGTTGCAACTGGCCGAACTCTACCAGGCGAACAACCAACCGCTCGACGCCAAGCGTTTGTATGAGCAGATTAAGAAAGATAATCCCGGACAGGAAGCAGTGCAGATCGCCACGCAGAAGTTGACAGAACTGAAGTAGGGTCCGGATCGCGGAATTGAAATGCTGTGAAAATTTAAGACCCGCCTAATAGAGATTCTTCCATTGCCAATCCCCGGCACGTGGCGCGAATGATTTCGCCTCCTGAATTCTCATTCACAAACTGAAAACCGTAGCGGAATGCACTCCGTTGGCGCACGATGGCGTAGGTCTTGACGTCGCCAAAGGGCAGCGTGAATTCCAGTTCGACGATTTCACCGAGGGGAACTTCAATCGTCAGCATGGCAGCGATGCCCGACTCGCTGAGGTCTACCGAATCGCCTTTTAGCGTGCCTCCGGATCGTGAATGAACCGTGATCGCGACCTTTATTTTGTGGCGAGGGTTCGTGCGCTCGTCGCCTGCACCTCGAAAGCTGCCCGCGCTTGGTTGGTTCTGAGCTTCCATTTGGAATGCTTTACTCCGTACCGGTGATAGTTCGATGGGAATCGAGCCATCGGGCTGCGTGAGACACTGCCATTCTATTATCGGCGTCTCCCAGACGGAACTTTACTCGACGCGCACGAGCAGGGTTTCACTTTTGAGGACAGTTGAGTAGGATGATGTTTTCACTTTATGCGAAACTGATTTGTCTGAACCCGGAAAACCTATGGCTGATTTCACATTGCGAGTGAATGGTAGTGAAAAGAAAGTGAGCGTATCGCCGGAGACGCCGCTGCTTTGGGTGCTTCGGGACACGCTGGAACTTACCGGAACAAAGTTTGGCTGTGGCGCCGGGCTGTGCGGGGCGTGCACGGTGCATGTGGATGGAGCGGCAATACGATCGTGCTCCACGCCCGTGTCGCAAGCGGTGGGGAAATCGATCACCACGATTGAGGGCTTGCAGCCGGGCGGACTGCACGTGATACAGCAGGCGTGGATTGCCGAAGAGGTTCCGCAGTGCGGCTACTGCCAGACGGGGCAGATTATGACGGCGGCGGCGTTGCTCGCGAAGACGGCGAATCCCACGGATGAGCAGATCACGCAGGCGATGAACGGGAACCTGTGCCGCTGCGGAACCTATGAACGGATTCGCAAGGCGATCCGGCGCGCGGCTGCGGGAGGTGCGCGATGAGCCCGCTTAACCGAAGAGAGTTTGTTGCTGCGGGAGTGGCCGCGGGCGCAGGGCTGGTGGTGGGATTTTATTTGCCGCATGGGAAAAAATCTGGCGGGGAAGTTTTCTCGCCAAACGCGTATTTGCGCATCACGCCGGAAAACAAAATCACGATTGTCGTGGCGCGCTCGGAGATGGGACAGGGAGTGCGCACGGCTCTGCCGATGATTCTGGCCGAGGAATTGGAAGCGGATTGGAAACAGATTGAGATTGAGCAGGCGGGTGCGAGCACGCTTTACGGCGACCAGACCACGGGCGGGAGCGCCAGCATTCGTACTACTTGGGACCCGATGCGCAAGGCGGGAGCGGCGGCGCGGGAGATGCTGATTTCCGCGGCGGCGGTGACCTGGGGAGTTCCGCGCTCAGGTTGCGCGGCCCAGCTTGGCAATGTGGTGCACGCCGCATCCAAGCGGCAGTTGAGTTATGGAGAGCTGGCGGAGAGGGCGTCTGCGTTGCCGATTCCGACTGATGTTCCTCTGAAGCAGAGCGAGGATTACAAAATTGTTGGCCAGCGGCTGGCGCGCGTGGATACGCCCGCGAAAGTGAAAGGCGAAGCGACGTTTGGCATCGACTTCCGCATGCCGGGAATGAAGTTTGCGGTGCTGTCGCGGTGTCCGACGATTGGCGGGAAGGTAACGAGCTTCGACGACAAGGAATCGAAGAAAAATTCCGGCGTGAGCTATGTGGGCAAGATCAGCGACAACGCGGTAGCTGTGGTCGCGGATAGTGTGTGGGGAGCAATGGAAGGACGCCGGGTGCTGAATGTTAGTTGGGACGAGGGACCGAACAAGGATCTGAATACTGCTGCGGTGACGGAATCGTTGAAGCAAGCGGCCGCCAAGAAGGGTGCGAGTTTATATTCTGTTGGCGATGTTTCGAAAGCTGGTGGAAGGCGGGTTTCGGCGGAGTATCAACTGCCGTTTATGGCGCATGCGCCCATGGAGCCGGGAAATTGCACGGCGAATTATTCGGCGACAGGATGCGAGTTGTGGGCTCCCACGCAGGTGCCGCAGGATTGCCGCGATTCGGTCGCGACCGCAGTGGGGCTCGATCCCGATCTGGTGAAGGTGAACGTCACGCTGATGGGCGGAGGATTTGGGCGGCGGCTGGAGCACGATTATGCGGTGGAAGCTGCGCTGGTTTCGAAGGCAATCAACGCGCCGGTGAAAGTGATTTGGACGCGTGAAGACGATATGCGCTTCTCAACCTACCGTCCTGCGAGCCTGCATCAACTGAGTGCGACGCTGGATGGAGCGGGCTGGCCGGTTTCGTTCCGACATCGAATTATTGCGCCGTCGATCAGCGGACAAAAGGGACAGCCGGGGCCGAATGGAGTTGATCCTGATTTGCCGGATGAGGCCGCGTTCGTTTATACCCTGCCGAATATTTCGCTGGAGTATGTGCTGGCGGAAACTCCGGTGCCGCTGGGCTGGATGCGGTCGGTTTACGCTTTGCAGGCGGGGTTCGCGAGCGAAAGTTTTATTGATGAGCTAGCTGTGGCAGCGGGGAAAGATCCGCTTGAGTACCGGCTGCACATGCTGGCGAAGGATCAGGACATTCAATATTTCAATACGACCTGGAAAACAGCGCGCATGCGTGGCGTGCTGCAGTTGGCGGCGGATAAGGCGGGATGGAAGAATCCTTTGCCCGCAGGGCGTTTTCGTGGCATCGCCTGCTTCGGATGTTTTTCCTCTTACATGGCCGAGGTGGTTGAAATCAGCATGGAGAACGATGCGCCGCGAGTGCATCGAGTGGTGGCGGCGGTGGATTGCGGGCAGGTGGTGAATCCCGGCATTTTGGAGCAACAGATTCCGGGCGGGATTGTTTACGGTTTATCGAATGCGCTGCGGGCGAAAATTACGATTGAAAAGGGCCGCGTTGTGCAGGGGAATTTTGACGACTACGCGCCGCTGCGCATGGAAGAAGTTCCTGCGGTGGAAGTTTATATGGTGCCAAGTGTAGAGGCCCCGACGGGGATTGGAGAGCCATCGGTTCCTCCGCTTGCTCCGGCCCTGTGCAATGCGATTTACGCGGCGACGAAAAAACGGATTCGGGCGCTGCCAATTTTGAGTTGAAGAGGCTGTTTTCAAATCTGCGTCCCGGAAGGCTGGTCAAAGGAATTACCGAAGGGATGACCTGGCCCACCGTCATTTTGAATACTTTGATGTTATTGCCGAACGCCTCAGAGTGCAGATCGTGAAATGCGGGGAAGCGACTCCGCAATTGTTCGGGAAGATCGGCGTTCCATCCAGCTTGGAAAATCCATACGGTCGTGCCTTCCTTCAGTGCGTAGGTTCGCATAAAGAGCTGCCAGTTCCTGGCAAAATTCTCATCGGAAAGAATCCACGCAGTCTTGTAATCGGTGGCCGCGATGCGATGGCCAGCGCAGGAAAACTGTTCGAAATCTGCGGGAGACTTCTCGATTGCGATGGGCTGTTGACGGCATAGATAGTGACCGAGGATGAGGTCGGACTGGTAATCGGTGAAGATCATTTCCGACGGGGCTAAATTTTCATTGATGAAGCGCATTGCCTGGGCCATATTGTTCTGGCTCTGGTCGCTGCGATCCATGCGAGGACGGCGAGGCTTTCCGAATACGAGGCACGCCACGAGCAGGATGAGGGCGATGGCGATTCCGCGATTCCAGCGGCCTGCTGCGACATGCGCGATGGCCACGCTCACGCCGGCTACGGCGGGAATGATGAGAATTGCGACATGGCGGGTGCCGCCGTACGGGTACATGTGAGTGAGCGCGACCGCTCCGGCAGCTGCGAACGGCAGGATCAAGAGCGCCGCTAACTGCTGCGAGGAATCACGCCCCTCATCTAAGGTTTTCCCGCGAAGAAGAAATATGATTCCCGCGATGAAGAGCAGGCCCATGACATCGCCGATCGCCAGCTGCTGAAAGAAATATTGAAAAACTCCGAAGCTGTGAGTCAGCATAAACACAAGGGGATTGTCGTGGGCGCGGTCGAAGTAGGAATGGCGAAGATAGAATTCGCTCATCCAGCCCTGCGAAACGGTTCGGGAGTCTCCGACTCCCAACTTCGAGAGATGAGTTTTGTAGAAAAAGATGGCGAGTGCGAGGGCGATTAGTTGTCCGCCTGCCCATGCGGCGATGAGAGAAGCGGGAGGGCGATGCGCAGCGATTCGCATCACGACGTAAAGACCGAGCGCGGCGGCGAAGATAAACGCCGAGTAGTGAGACAGCATCGCAAGATAGAGGCACAGGGAGAATGCCGCCATGTCGCGCGTGGAATTTTTAGCGAAAGCTTTGTCGAGGAAGTAGAGTGCGCCGGCGAGGAAGGCGAGCAGCAGCGAGTATTGCCGGACCTCGGCTGCGATCTGAATGACCGGTGGCAAGAAGGCGACGAAGAGAAGTCCGATTAAAGCGGTGAGAGTTCCGGCGACGCGGGAGAGCCATTTGTAGAACATCCAGCAGAAGGCTGCGCCGGCGAGCACCGAGGGCATGCGCAGCCATAATTCGGATGTTCCCAGCGTGCGCCAGAAATAAAGTATGAACGTGAGCAGCGGAGGGTGGGATGCGGTCAGGCCCTCGCGATAGGCAAGGGAGAGCGTGAGTTGGTTGGCCAGGCGGAAGTGCAGCGCTTCGTCGGGGTTGAGGAAGGTACCGGCGGCTGTCCAGATGCGGGCAATGAGACCCAGCAGGGTGATGGTGAGGGCCACGAGTGTGGTACGGCTTTGCGGAGCTTGATCTTTAGGTTCGGTTGAAGTTGTAGTCATTCACAGGTCAACGATCGCGGTCCTCGCGGATCATTTGCTCGATTGTTGGAAACGGACCTGGAGCCTCTGGGGGTTGGGATCTGAACTCCGCAATTCGTTCATAGAAATCACGCCGCTGCCGGAGTTCGTCGGCGGTGGGCTTCGAGCTGGCATCCGGTACGTGCATGGCGTAGGAAAAACATATCATGCCGACATTCGATCCGGAATGTGAGTGTGGCGAACCTGGGCAGTGTTTGGCTTATGCACTGGGCCGGTTAAGCAGGAGATCCTTCGCTGCGCCTGAAGAACGGCTACGCTCAGGATGACAAAGTCGAGCAAGGGCCAAGCTGCACTGCCTAAGCTTGCCTTGACACTGCTTTCCGCCAGCCTTTATGCTTGAATTCTGCTCCTTGCGGTACTTGCGCCTTCTTGGCGTGCTTCCGCGGGCCTGGGGCGGCAACACGCGGCGCGGAGGGTTCTGATGTTCTTCGAGATCAAGGATTTAGAACTTCATCCCGTGGAGTTTGCGGAGAAGTTTGAGCCGGGCGTGATCGACCTAGGCGCCGACTACCGGCAAATCACTCCGATCGAGAGCAGCGGCCGAGCCGACCTTGTCGAAGAGCATCACGGCAAACATAAGATAATACAAGACATAAGGGTCCAAGGCCGGTTAGCCACTCGTTTGGAGATGGCCTGTGCGCGCTGCCTAGAGCCGATTACCCAGGATGTGAAGCGCGATTTCGATTTACTTTACCGGCCGCAGGGCGCAGATGCCGGGCGCGATGAGATGTCTGTGACCGACGCTGAGGCCGAGATCAGCTATTATGAGGGTGAGGGTCTGCCGCTGGAAGACGTTGTGCGCGAGCAGGTTCTGCTGGCCGCGCCGTTGAAGGTGACCTGCCGTGAAGACTGCAAGGGATTGTGCCCGCATTGCGGCAAGAATTTGAATGAGGGCGATTGCTCATGCACGGTGCAAGAGGAAGAGCCGCGATGGGCGGCGCTGAAGGAAATCCGCAACAAGCTGGCGCACTAAATTTTCTGACAAAGATTCAGGGTAAAAAGATTCCGTAACAATCAGTAATTGCAAACGCCGAGCGGCGTTAACGAAAAGGAATTTACCGACCATGCCTAATCCAAAACGTAGACATTCACAGAAGCGTACCTCGACCCGGCGGGCGCACGACGCGCTGAAAAGCCATTCGCTGTCGGAGTGTCCGAATTGCCACGAAAAAAAGATGCCGCACCGCGCCTGCGCGAAGTGCGGATATTACAAAGGCCGCGAAGTTCTGGAAGTGAAGGAAGCCAGCTAGCTCTGCCACCATGCCTAGCGTGATCGCGCTGGATGCGATGGGCTCGGACCGGGCTCCCAAGCCTGAAATCGAAGGAGCGATTCATGCCGCCAGAAATTATGGCGCGCATGTGCTGCTCATCGGTCCGGAGGCCGCACTCAAAGCCGAACTGGAACGGCACCCGTCTGCCTCCCGCCTGCCGATAGAGATTGTCCATGCCAGCGAAATCATCACCATGGAAGACAAGGCCGTGCAGGCGGTGCGCTCCAAACGCGATTCCACCATGCGCGTAGGTCTGCGGCTGGTGCGTGAGGGACGGGCGGCGGGCTTTGTTACCGCGGGCAACACCGGCGCGGCAATGGCGACGGCGAAGATGGTGTTGGGAGCGTTGCAGGGCGTAGACCGCCCGGCGCTGGCTGCGGTTTTTCCTACAGCTCCCGGCGCTGCGGCCATTTTGCTGGATGTTGGCGCGAACGTGGATTGCAAGCCGCACAACCTCGAACAATTTGCCGTGATGGGCGAGATTTATTTTCGGTCGATGTTCGGAGCGGGCTTTGGCGGGGGCAAGCGACCGCGAGTGGGATTGCTTTCGATTGGCGAGGAAGAAACCAAGGGCAACGAGTTGACGCGCGAGTCGTTTCAGTTGCTGAAACGATTGCCGCTGAACTTTGTGGGAAATGTGGAGGGCCGAGATTTATTTAACGGCAAGGTCGACGTGATCGTGGCCGACGGTTTTGTGGGCAACGTCGCGCTTAAGATTTCCGAAGGCGTGGCGGGTCTGGTGCGCTCCGTTCTCAAAGAATCTTTGAAGGCGACGATTACTCGGCAGGTGGGCTACATGCTTTCGCGCAGCGCGTTTTCCGACTTTAAAAAGCGCATCGACCACACCGAGTACGGCGGCGCGCCGCTGCTGGGAGTGAAGGGCGTGTGTATCATCACGCACGGTTCGTCGAATGCGAATGCGATCAAAAATGCGGTGCGGGTGGCGGCGGAATTTTCTGAGCGGCGCATTAACTCATCGATCGAGCAGGGTTTGGCCGCACTACAACCCGCGCCGTTGCAAGTAGAGGCCGCGCCCGCCCGCTAGTTCCGGCAAGAATCAAAATCATGACTGAAACGAACGACGTTCCAAAAGCTTCTGAGTCTGCGGTTGCATTTATCTTTCCCGGGCAGGGTTCGCAAGTTGTCGGCATGGGAAAAGATTTGGCTGAGAAGTATCCCGTCGCGCGGCAGACCTTTGAGGAAGCCGACGAAGCGCTGGGTTACAACTTGTCGCAGGTATGTTTTGAAGGTCCGGAAGATCAGTTGCGGCTGACGGAAGTGACGCAGCCCGCGATTCTGACCGTGTCGATCGCCGCACTCAGAGTTCTTCAATCACAATTTGCCCGGCCAAGTTTTGTGGCGGGCCACAGCCTGGGTGAGTATTCGGCGCATGTGGCTTCGGGGACGATTGATTTCGCAGACGCCGTGCGCACGGTTCGGAATCGCGGGAAATACATGCAGGAGGCCGTGCCGGTGGGTGTAGGAGCGATGGCGGCGATCCTCGGCATGGAGTTGGAAAAAGTCGCCGCGCTTTGCCAGGACGCAGCGCAGGGCGAGATCTGTTCGCCGGCGAATATTAATTCTCCGGAGCAGATTGTGATCTCCGGCAATACTGCGGCGGTGGAGCGCGGCGCGAAACTCGCCGAGGAGCGCGGCGCCAAGCGGGCAAAGCTGCTGCCGGTGAGCGCGCCCTTCCATTGCGCGCTCATGAAGCCGGCGCAAGACCGGCTGGGAACGGATTTGAACCGACTGAAGATGCAGAAGCCCGTTTATCCTGTCGTTTGCAATGTGGAAGCTTCTTTGGTCACCGACCAGATTCGCGCGGCCGCTACGCTGGTGGCTCAAGTCACCGGGGCGGTGAAGTGGGAGCAGAGCATGCGGCTGCTGATTGCCGAAGGCGTGCAGACATTTGTGGAGATTGGTCCGGGGAAAGTTCTGTGCGGCTTAATGCGGCAGATTGACCGCTCGAAGACCTGCTTGAATGTGGGCGATGATGCGTCGCTCGGGAAAACGCTGGGCCAGTTCGCAGCCTAGCGAAATTCCAGATCGCAGGGCGGCGAGCTGATCGTCTTATCGCTTTTGTCCACATATAACTGGGCGTGTTGCGCGCGGTCGTTCACGATGGCATCGATCACCACGCCGGTGCCTCCGCCGGGGCAGTTACTCGCGCCGAAGATCTTATAGCTCTTGATCAGTCCCCACTGGCCGCCCGGTCCCCAATCCTGTTTGAATTCGTTGAGCGGATACTGCGCGTGATTCTGCGGATGCTGCTTCCAGTCAGGATCGTGGTAGTAAAGTCCGTATGCGGTCTCAAAATCCTGTTTTTGCAGAGAGGCAAAAAACTGATCGGCGATATGCTTCTCTGGCCAGAAGCGATTCATCCAGCCGGCGGCCGCCAGCACCAGCACGACAACGATCGTGACAATAATTCGAGTTTTCTTCCTGCGCTCCCGCGCAGGGTTGTACTCTTTGGCGTCCAGTAGGGTCATCACTTCTTAGGATAACGGAGGCGGGAGAAATTCAAAAGCCTCATTAACCGCCGAGGGGGCCGAGAGCGCCGAGGACTTCAGAGTAAGAGCTGAAACGGCCAGTCCATTCTATCTCGGCGGCCTCTGCGATCTCGGCGGTAAAATTCTTCTACAGCGTGCGTTTGAAGAGTGGGATGGCGATGCCCAGAGTGACGGCGGCGAAGATCGAAAGAAAGAGCATGTCGCCATACACCGCCGACAGAGTCGTCTCTTTCAATAGCAGACATTTAAAACCGTCGACGGCGTAGGTGAAGGGGTCGGCTCGTGCGATCACTCGCAACCACGGCGGAAACGCCTGGATGGGGTAAATGGAGCCGCTGGGAAAAAATAACAGCGTATTCAGAATGCCGAACATTGCGCGGGGTACCAGTGGATCTTCAATGCGCACCATCAGCAAGAACATCATGGTGTTGAAGCCCAGCGAAGTCAGAATGATCATTACGAGCAGGCCCAGCATTGTCACCGGATTGAAAATTGTGCTCACGCCGGAGATGAGCGATCCGATTACGCAGATGATTATGCCGGTCATTACTGCTTTGATTGCGCCCGCGGCGTTCAAGCCCAGCACGAGTTCGAGCTTGGTGATTGGTGTGACGAGGTAGCCTTCGTGGACACCGCGGGCTTTATCGTCGATGTACAACATGCCGCCGCCGATCATCACCGAGACAAACATTGCCAGGGCGAGTGAACCGGGCAGCAGATATTTCATGTACTCGATATAAGGATAGAGTTCGACGATCGAAAGAGCGGTCTGCTGAAGGATGCGAGGCTCAACCGTGGGCTGGTTTAGCGCGGCGGTCAGGTCGGTAAGCTCCGACTCGAGCGCAGAGCTCATGAAGTTGTCGCTGTTATCGACGACCAGCGCGATCTGCGGATGATTGTCTTCGTAGACGCGACGCGAAAACTGCGGAGGAATGATGACCGCACCTTCGAGCTTTCCGTTGCGAACGTCTTCCACCGCCTTTTTTTCGTCGGTGTAATAAACCGGCTCGAAGGTGCGAATGTTGGCGCGAACGGAGTCGAAGGCCTCGCGAATCCTGAGTGCCTGGGTGCCACCATCCTGATCGACCACTGCGAGCCTCGCGTCGCGAATCTTGCCGCCGAAGGCGTTGCCCAGGATTACAAGCTGCACCAGGGGAAAAATCATCGAAGCCAGCATGAGCGCGGGCGAACGGAAGAACTTGCGCATTTCGCGCTCGATAATCGCCATAATGCGGTTCATGGCTGTAACCCCGGACGCTGCGGCATAGTGAACGCGTAGGCTTTCTGGAGCTCGTCGCGGAGTTGCCTACCGGTGTAGTGAACAAAGACGTCATCTAAGGTGGTGTTCTGTACCGAGAGCGACTTGATTGCGACACCGGCTGCGACGGCCATTTCCACCAGTTCGGTCGTGGTGCGGGAACCGTTGCCGGTGAGCACGCGGAACATTCCTGCGCCTTCGTGTTGCACTGAAGTGACTTCGTCGAGGGTGTGCAAGCGCTGCTCCCAATCATCGGGCGGATTCTCGAACTGTGCTCCGATCACGTTCGATCCGGGCACGCTGGCCTTCAGCGCCATGGGAGCGTCGAGGGCGACCAGCTTGCCGTGGTCGACAATGGCGATGCGGTCGCAGAGGCGGTCGGCTTCGTCCATGTAGTGGGTGGTGATGAGAATGGTGAGTTGGCGCTGGCTCTTGATGTTGCCGAGCATCTCCCAGACGGCGACGCGGGAGACGGGGTCGAGGCCGGTGGTGGGCTCGTCGAGAAAAAATATTTTGGGATGGTGAACCAGGCCGCGAGCGATTTCAAGACGCCGACGCATTCCTCCGGAGAGCGTTTTGGTTTGCGCGCCGCGCCACTTGGTTAAATCAACCAGGCCGAGCAATTCGTCGATCGAGCGCTTGCGCTCTTTCGTGGGCACGTCGTAGAGCTTGGCGTAGATGTTGAGATTTTCTTCCACGGTCAGATCAAGATCGCTGGTGAGCGCCTGCGGAATCACTCCGATGGTGCGGCGGACGGCATCGGGATCTTTGGCTACGTCGTGGCCGGAGATGCGCGCCACGCCCGCGGTGATCGGAATGAGGGTGGTCATCATGCGGATCAATGTGGATTTGCCGGCGCCGTTGGGGCCAAGCAGGCCGAAGATTTCGCCATCGTTTACGTTGAAGGAAACGTCGTTGACGGCGGTGAAGTCACCGTATTTTTTGACGATGTGATCGACCTGGATGGCGTATGGCGCAGCAGGCGATTCCGGCTTCGCAGCTGCGTTGAGATCGGCCGTCATCGCTGTCTCGCTTGCGCCGCGCTTTGCGGAGTGTTCTCACCCTTCATCTGCGCGGGAGAAACCAGCACTTCAGCCGTCATTCCCGGCACATATGCGCCTTTGGGATTGTCGAGCCGGATTTTTAACACGATCGTCCTGATATCGCGCTTGCGGCGGCTCACATCGCGTTGGGTAGCGAAGTCGCCTTCCACTCCTTTGAAAAATACTTTGCCGCTGGTAATCGTTCCGCCCGGCATGCGGACGCGCAGCACGTCTCCGTAGCCGATGTGGTCGGCGTAAGTTTCGGGAATCGCGGCACGCGCCCAGGTGTCGCTGAGATCGACGATGGTGACAATCGGGGCGCCGATGTTGACCACTTCTCCCTGGCGCGCGGCGCGTACCGAAACCGTGCCGGTTACAGGCGCATAAACGTTGGTGTAGCCGAGCCGAACCGCGGCCTGATTTTGTTGAGCAATAGCGTTCTTGAGATCGGCTTCAGTCGATTGCACCGTGCTCTTGGCGGCATTGGCTTGCTGCGTGCGGGCGATGGCAGATTGCAAATCCGCTTCGGCGGCATTGACCAGTTCTTGCTGCGCCTGTACCGTCGCTTGCGCCGCCTGAAGGTTGGTTTCGGCCTGCACGCGATCCTGCTCCGACTGGACGCCGGCCTTGGCCAGTTCGATCATGCGGCGGCTGTCGCTCTCAGTGCGATCAAGCGTAGCCTTCGCTTGGAGAAGCTGCGCCTTTGCGGATGATAGCTTGGCGCGGGCATTGGCTACATCGCTTGAAGTCGAGCCCGAGGTGGATTGTTCGGTGTGCTGCATCTCGGACACTTTATTTTGCAGGCTTGTAATGTTGGCAGTGGCGGCTGCTTCCTGCGTTTGTAACTCGGAAGGATCGAGGACGGCGATCAAGTCTCCGGCCTTTACCGGAGTGCCTTCATCGACAAGAAGCTTCTGGATACGGCCTTCCACCTGGGCGCTGACGATGACTTGATTCGAATCTACGGTGCCGATCAGAACCAGGTCTTTCGAGTGATCGGTGGAGAACGTGTAGTAGATTGCGGCAATCACAAAAATAATGCCGAGAAGAATGAAGAAGCGGTTGCGAGCACTCATGAGCGTACTCCTGACTTTCGAGTGGAGTGTTTCGCGCCGAGTCGCGGAGCGAACAGTGCGGCTGAAATAAAATCCAGAACCGCGGCGCGGCGCTCGGCAATGCGTTCCGGCGATAAGGGATTGAAGCGGACGATCCGGCGCATGACCGGAGCGCTGCTGAAATAAAAAACAATCATTGCAATCATCGAAGGAACGAAGTGAACGGGATCGACTTTGCGGAACTCGCCCTCGGCGATTCCTTTGCGCAGGAGCTCGCCCAGGCGCATGTAGATTGGGCGAAAGTAGGTCTTGATCAGGCGATCGATATAGACCGAATCGCCCTCGCGAGCGCGCATCATTTCGCGCTGCATCAGCTTGGGATAAATCTGATTCGAGGCGATGAAGTCGAAATACGCGCCCACGTACGCCAGGATCTTTTGGCGCGGAGGCAGGTCGCTGTCGAGCACCTGGAAAACGATGGCTTTCATTCCGGAAAACGCATGGTCAAGCACCGCGCTGTAGAGAGTGTCTTTGTCTTTGAAGTAGTAATAGAGCAGCGCTTTGTTCACACGCGCGGCGCGGGCGATGGCGTCGGTACGGGCGCCGGCGATGCCCTTCTCGGCGAATTCGCGGGCGGCGGCGTGGAGGATTGCGGCGCGGCTTTCCTCGGGCTGGCCGCGAGTGCCGAGGCGGGCGGGACGATGGTGAAGATGATGTGATGCCAGCATTTCCGGCACTAATTAACCAGTTAGTTAGATTGTACAGGAAGGGACTGAGAACGCAAGGGATGAAATCGCCGGGAGGAAAGCAGGCTACCGCGATCCGCCTGCGATCGAGGGCACGAGCAAAACTTCGTCGCCATCCTGAAACGCATACGCGGGGCCGCCGAGAAAGCGAATGTCCTCCTCGTTCACGTAAATATTTAGAAAACGGCGAACCTGTCCGGCTTCGTCGCGCAGGTGCGGCTTCAGGTCGGGGAACTTTTCGTCGAGGGCGGAGAATAGTTGGGCCAGGTTCGCGGCTCCGCAGGCGATAGAACCTACCCCGGCTGTATGCCTTCGCAGTGCGGTCGGAATTTGTACGGTGATTGACATAGGGTTACCTCAGCGGCTAAAGCCGCGATCATTTCGGGTGACTTACGGCACGACTGAAGTCGTGCCCTTCCCGACCGCTCCCCGACTCTTCCCAGTCGATGAACTCGTTTTTCAAACAGCCGAACTAGCAACTGGCGATGGAGCTACGCTCCCACCGCTGCTGGAAGCTCGTTGTTGACATCCGCCCCATCCAGCGTTTCGTGCAGATACTTCTCGAACTCGGCGAGTTTGGGCGCGATCGGCGTTTCGATTTCATATACGCCGGCCAAAACATCCGTTGTCTTCAGGCCGTTTCCGGTGATGCACAACACCGTGGTCTCTTCGGGCAGAATGCGATCCTGGCGATAGAGTTTGCCTGCGGTGCCTACCGTGACGCCGCCGGCGGTTTCGGTGAAGATGCCTTCAGTTTCGGCGAGCAGACGGATGGAATCAATGACCTCTGGGTCTGTGACGTCTTCACTCCATCCGCCGCTTTGCTTGATGGTCTTGATGGCGTAGTGTCCGTCGGCGGGATTGCCGATGGCGAGCGAACGCGCGATTGTCGCGGGCTTCTGTGGATCGATCTCGGCGCTGCCGGTTTTCACCGCGGTTGAAATCGGGGAGCAACCTGTAGCCTGCGCTCCAAAGAACTTCACCGGTTTCTCCTCGACCAACTCTAGCTTGATCAATTCGTCGAATGCCTTTTTGACCTTGGTGATCAACGAACCGCCAGCCATGGGGATGACCACGTTATCGGGTAGGCGCCAGCCGAGTTGTTCGGCGATTTCGAAGCCGACAGTTTTCGAACCTTCAGCGTAATAAGGCCGCAGGTTTACGTTGACGAAACCCCAGCGGCGCTCTTCGGCGATCTGCGAGCAGAGGCGATTGACTTGATCGTAGTTGCCCGCGATGCGAACTACGTTTGCGCCAAAGACTTGAGTGCCGAGAATCTTTGCGGGCTCGAGGTCGGAAGGGATGAAGATCCAGGCTTTCAACCCCAGGCGTGCCGCGTGCGCAGCGACGGCATTGGCGAGGTTGCCGGTGGATGAGCAGGCGACGGTGTCGTAGCCGAATGCTTTCGCCTGCGCCAGGGCCACGGCGACGACGCGATCTTTGAAGCTGAGTGTGGGCAGGCAGACGGCGTCGTTCTTTAAGTAAAGATTCTGCGGGGTATCATTGGCTGCGCTCTTCTTGCCCGCTAATTTCTGCGCGAGTCGCGGAGCCTGAACCAGCGGCGTGAATCCGACCGACAGGCTCGGCTCGAAACCGGCCGGCAGGGGCAGCAGTTCTGCATAGCGCCACATGTTCGGAGGCCGCTGAGAAATTCGCTCGCGGCTCGCACGCTGCGCATCATTCGATCCCTGGGCAAGCGCCGTCCGGATCGCGTCGTAATCGTAAGCGATTTCGAGGGGAGAGAAACAATCTTCGCAAATCGAGCGGGGCTGGTTGCCCCAGCTGCGTCCGCACTCGCGGCAGCGCAATTCATAGTTGGAGCCGGCGTTCGAAGTGAAACTCGAATTGAGGTTCGACATAAGCTACTCGCTTTCTTCGTACATCGCGAATAGCTGGGGACGAGCCGGGGAAAAAGCGCCCTAAAATACAAAGGCCTCTTTCCCAAGGAAAAAAGGAAAAGAGGTCGAATGCAAATAGAAAATAAGGCTCGCATCCGAATCTCATGTTCCCCGTTTCCGGGCGGGAGTTGGCACCTGGCGGTCAGGATATATGATCCAGATCCGGTTGCCGTGGCGTCATAGGGCTCGTCCCTCAGCCACTCTGCATGAAATTCAATCCGCTCCGAAGAGCGAACTTATCTTCACAATGCTATTACGTGGGAGGGGGTTCGTCAATGGGGAATTATTTGCGATCGTTTCGCAGGAAGTGTGAACGATTTCTCCGAGCTAGCGGCTGTACTGATTTTTCTTTTTATCCTGGTGGCGTTCGAGGCCAAGCTGAATCAGTTTGTCGATCAGGTCGGCATATTGGAGGCCTGATATCGCCCACAGCTTGGGATACATGCTGATGGCGGTGAATCCGGGCATGGTGTTGATCTCATTCAAATAGATCTTGCGCGATTTGCCGCTGCCCGGCTCCATCAGAAAATCCACACGCGCCAGGCCGGAGCAGTCAACAGCTTTAAAGGAGCGCACGGCGAGCTCTTGTATTTTTTTCGTTTCAGCCTTGCTGAGCTTCGCCGGAATAATCAGCTCGGAGCCTTCGTCGAGATACTTGGCGTTGTAATCGTAAAACTCTTTGACGGGGACGATTTCGCCAGGGACGGAGGCGACCGGCTCGTCGTTGCCGAGCACCGAGCATTCGATCTCACGGGCTTTATTTTTTGTGCCACCGACGCCTTGCTCGATGACGATCTTGCGATCGAATCTCGCAGCTTCTTCGATGGCGGGGCCAAGTTCTTTGCGGTTGTGGGCTTTGCTGATGCCGACGGATGATCCGAGATTCGCCGGCTTCACAAAAACCGGATACTTCAGTTTGCCCTCAATCAGCTTTTGAACTTTCTTTGGATCTTTCTCCCACGCGCTGCGAAGTACGGTGACATGCTTCACGATGGGCAAGCCAGCCGCGGCGAAGAGCGACTTCATGATGTCTTTATCCATACCGGCGGCCGAGCCCAACACGCCAGCGCCGACGTAAGCAAGGTCAGCTAGTTCGAGCAGGCCCTGGATAGTTCCATCTTCGCCGAAGGTGCCATGCAGGACGGGAAAGATGACATCGACGTTGATGGCGCGATCGGCGGCGCGGCGGGTGAGTGCGGCATCGGTTTGGAAGGGCACGAGGCCGCTTTGCCGGTGAACCGGCTCGGGCGGAACAACCACGGCTTCGCCGCGAGCAAGGACGGCAGCAGAGGAAGTGGTCTCCGGATCGCCGGCTCGCAGGTGGCGGGGCTCGATCACGAGTTTGCCCTGTAAAAGATTCTCAGCCTCGCCAGCGGTGAGCCAGCGGCCGTCTTTGGTGATGCCGATGGGCACGACATCGTACTTGTTTCTGTCGATGGCATTGAGCACGGAAGCGGCGGAGAGGAGCGAAATCTCGTGCTCGCCGCTGCGGCCGCCGAAGAGAATACCGACACGAAGCTTTTTCATAGTCTCTTTGATCGAAATATGTACTTTAGCAGACGAAATAGTTTTGCCAAGCAGCCTGCCGAGCACGTAAATAGGCGCTTGTCATCCCGAGCGAAGCGAGGGATCTTGGTGTTTGCCTGAACGGAGAACCGTCGTCTCTGCGGGCAGGAACCAAGGTCCCTCGCTTTGCTCGGGATGACACGGCGAGTTGAATCCTACAGAATCTTTTTTCCGAACGCCGAGAGCGCCAGCTCCACTGCAAGGTCGGCGGTCTGGTTGTGTTCGTCGATTACCGGATTTACTTCGACGATTTCGAAGCTCACCATGCGGCCGTGATCGGCGATGATCTCCATGGCGAGATGGGCCTCGCGATAAGTTGCGCCGCCGCGCACCGGAGTACCCACGCCCGGCGCGTCTTCGGGATCGATCCAATCCATGTCGAGAGAGATGTGATAGCCGGCGGTGCCGCGGCCGGCCATGCGCAGAGCTTCTTCCATCACGGTTCTCATGCCGCGCTCGTCGATATCGCGCATGGTGAAGACGCCGATGCCAGCGCGCCGCACATTTTCTTTTTCGACCGCATCGATGTCGCGCACGCCAACCAGCACACAGTTTTCCGGTTTCACCTTCGGAGAAAAATCGAAGATATTCTGCAATTCTTCCGGGCCGAATCCCATGATCGCAGCAAGCGGCATGCCGTGCACATTGCCGCTGGGCGAAGATTCAGGCGTATTGATGTCGGTGTGCGCGTCGATCCAGATGAGACCGATGCGCTGATTCTGGCGGCGATAGAATTCGGCAACACCTGCGACCGTGCCTGCAGCCATCGAGTGGTCGCCGCCAAGCGAGAGCGGGATCTTGCCGGCTTCGAGGGTTTTGACCACCAGCTCCGCGTGCTTGGTGCAGGTCGCAGTAATTTCTTTTAAATACTTCGCGTGAGTGTCACCCTCTTTTTTCTGCTCGGGGATAGCGACGGCTACGTTGCCGCCGTCTTCTACTTCGTGTCCCAGCGCTTCAAGACGGGCTTCGAGGCCGGCGACGCGAACGGCGGAAGGCCCCATATCGACGCCGCGGCGCGACTGGCCGAGATCGAGGGGGACGCCGATCACGCGGATTTTCTTGGGGACGATGTTGGTGGTGCTGATGGTTGTCATAAGATTGTGCGATTGGGTGATCGGGTGATTTTGCGATTGAAGACCCAAAGCTGCAAAACGAGGGCCCTTCGATCGCCCAATGACCCAATCGCCCGATGACTCGATTCTTCAAGGGTATAGCCGGTTCAGCATGCGCGGGAATGGAATTGTTTCCCGCACATGCTCGAGACCGCAGATCCAGGCTACGGCACGCTCAATGCCCATGCCGAAGCCGCTATGGGGCACGCTGCCGAACTTGCGCAGATCCAGATACCACTTGAAAGCTTCCTCGGGTAGGCCGTGTTCGTGAATGCGCTGCAGCAGCAATTCGTGTGAGGCCATGCGCTGCGAGCCGCCGATGATTTCGCCGTAACCCTCAGGCGCGAGAACGTCGACGCACAGAGCGAGTTCCGGGCGCTGCGGATCGGGCTCCATGTAGAACGCCTTTACTTTCGCGGGATAACGATGCACCATCACCGGCTTCTCGAACTGCGCGGAAAGATAAGTTTCGTCGGGAGAGCCCAGGTCGCCGCCCCATTCGAACCTGGTTTCCAGCGCGCCTTTGGCGTGGCCTTCCTGCAAGTTCTTTACAGCGTCGTCGTAGCTGATGCGTGGGAAGGGCGGCTCGATTTTTTCGAGCTTCGAGATATCGCGGCCGATCGCCTGAAGATCGGTACGGCGGCGTTCGAGGCAACGCTTCACGATGAAGCTGATAAATTCCTCAGCCAGATTCATTAGATCGTCGAGTTGCGCGTAGGCGATTTCTGGTTCGACCATCCAGAATTCGGTGAGGTGGCGGCGGGTCTTCGATTTTTCCGCGCGAAAAGTAGGGCCAAACGAATAAACCTTGCCCAGCGCCATCGCCGTGGCCTCGATGTAAAGTTGGCCAGACTGCGTGAGATAGGCCTGCTCGTCAAAATAGTCGACGGGGAAAAGCGTACTCGTGCCCTCGCAGGCCGCCGGCGTGAGAATGGGTGGATCGGTGAGAGTGAAGCCGCGCTCGTCGAGAAAGTCGCGCATGGCTTTGACGATTTCAGCGCGCACCCGAAGAATCGAAGCCTGCCTCTGCGAGCGCACCCAGAGATGGCGGTGCTCCATGAGAAATTCGGTGCCGTGTTCTTTGGGAGTGATGGGATAAGGATCGGACTCGGGCACGCGCTGCACGACTTGCACATTCGCCACGTCGAGTTCGTAGCCGCCGGGCGCGCGTTTATCGGCGCGGACCTTGCCCTCGACGATGACGCTCGATTCCTGGGTGAGGGTCTTGATGGCTTCGAATACTTCCGGCGTAACCGCGTTTTTCGGCACCACACCCTGAATCACGCCTGAGCCGTCGCGGAATTGTGGAAACAGAAGCTTTCCACTCTCGCGCAGGTTATAAAGCCAGCCACGAAGTGTGACCGGCTGGCCGTCATACTTTCCGATTTCTGAAATTGTCGTAATAGGAGAAGACATAATCGATAGAGTCATTGAGCCATCAGATCATTGAGTCATTTGCGAACCACGGAGATTGACTCAATGATCATTGAGTCAATCCCTCGATGCCTACGCCGTTTCCAGCTTCTCAAACGTCCCGGGAAGTTTTTCCAGCGGATTCACTTTCTCATCGCCTTCAAGTTCCAGCATGAGCGCCGGCGTTTGCGGCGCGGAGCGCAGCAACTCCATCGCCTGCTTCCAGTCGATCGTGCCTTGTCCCGGCCACAGGTGCGCGTCGCGAAGTTTGTCATTGTCGTGGACGTGCGTGGAGCAAACGCGACTGCGCACGATCTCAAACGCCTCGCTTACCGAACTCATCATGTGGGCATGGCCGAAATCGAAGCAGATCCCCATGTCGTCGAAGTGGGCAGTCTGAATCATTTCCACCAGGCGTTCCGGCGTAGAAAGTTCGTTGGGAATATTTTCCAGCAGGATGCGCACGCCCAGCGGTTTGGCGAAAGCTCGCAGGTGCTCGATCGAGGTCATGGCGGCTTCGAACTTCTTCTCGCTGAAATCCTCGTTTGGAAGGCCGAGATGCTGGATCAGAAAGCGGAATGGAATGTGCTCGGCAATTTCAAGTGAGCGCTTCACTTCATCCATGGCCTCGACCAGTCCTGCGCGGTCGGTGGACGCAAGATTGATGGGCGGCGAACCGGTGCGTCCCCACTCGTAATCGGCGTAGAGCGGGGAGTGAACGGAGTTTAACGGCACGCCGCTTCCGCGGAACCATTCGGCAATCTCCTCTCAGATGCGCTTTGCGGTTCGCGTAGTCGAAGTGTTGCCGCGCGGCGAAAGATCTCAATCGCCTGCGCGCCGTTGCGGGTCAATCCGTCCAGAATTCCCGGATGCAGCCGCTCTTTTACGTAGAGATAGGTTGATACCGCTCTTAACATGCCCGGTCCTTGTTAACTTACTTGAGAAGCGCTGATTCCTGATTGTTCATTGAAAGCCAAATATTCTCTACTGTTGCAGGTTATTTTCTTTGCGCCCCTGGCGATACCTTTACGCCCTTTGCGGTGAAGAGCTTTTAAAGCTTTTGACCGCAAAGGCCGCAAAGAAATTTCCGCCAAGTTCGCGAAGAACAACGAGCGCTCCAAAACTGCACGACTGCCAAATATCCGGCCTTCGGTTTTCAATCACCAATCAACAATATTAGTACCCTACTGCCTTGCCATTGTTCCTGTAGTCGCTTGCGCCCAAGCGGTCGCCACTCTTCTGGTCGACAGCGATGCACTCGGCGTCGCTCCAGTACGGGCTGACGTCCGCTCCACCGTGCAAGCCGAACTGCACGTTGTATCCCATCTTTCGCAGGTCTTGAACCGTATCGGGCGAAAACCAACGCTCAACATTTAATACATCCGGCAGCCACTGATTGTGAAAGCGCGGAGCGTTCACCGCTTCCTGAATATTCATTCCATAATCGATCACGCCCATCAGAACATTGGCGACGGTTGTAATGATCTTCGAACTTCCGGGCGACCCGAGCACCAGGAACGGCTTTCCATCGTGCGCCACAATCGTCGGTGTCATTGATGACAGTGGCCGCTTGCCCGGGCCGATGGCATTGGCCGCGCCCTGAATTAGCCCATCCGAATTTGGCACGCCGGGCTTGGAGGAGAAATCGTCCATCTCATCGTTCAGCAGGAACCCAAGTCCGTCGGCGGTTACGCGCGAACCAAACCAATCATTGATTGTCGTCGTGACTGCGACGGCGTTCCCCTTAGCATCCACCACCGAATAATGCGTGGTGTGCGTCCCTTCGTGGAAGGCCTGCGGTTGTGGATGCGTGGCGGCATACTGCTCAAGCTCGCTGAAAATTTCCGGGCGCTTTAATTCTTTGCTGGCAGAGGCATGGTCGGCGTTGATCGAAGGCCGCCATGCTTCTCCATATTTCTTGTCGACGAGTTGCGCTATGGGAATCTTCGAAAAATCCGGGTCGCCCAGGAACTCCGCGCGGTCGAAGAATGCGCGGCGAAAAGCCTCGGTGGTGTAATGAATGGACTGGGCGGAACGGTCGCCGAGTTTCGCGAGATCGTATCCTTCCAGAATATTCAACGATTCGATCAGCACCGTGCCGCCGGAAGACGGAGGCGGAGCGCTGAGGATTTCGTACCCGCGATAGGTTCCACGAATCGGCTCTCGCTCCTTCACTTCATAATGCGCGAGATCGTCGGCCGTGATCAGGCCTCCGCCTTTTTGCATCGCGGCTGCCAGTTCGCGCGCCAGGTCTCCATGATAGAAGTCGTCGGGCTTGGCGGCGATGCGCTCGAGGGTGCGGGCCAAATCCGGCTGGCGGAAAATTTCGCCCGGTTTGTAGAAGTTGCCATCCCTCTGGAAGACGCGGCGCGATTCGGGGAACTTGCCCAAATATTGATCGTTTTGCATGTCGCGCGCTTCGCCCCAGCTCAGAGCGAATCCCTCGCGCGCCAGCTTGATCGCCGGAGTCATGACTCGCTTGAGCGTGAGCTTGCCGTACTTTTGTTCGGCATAAACCATGCCGGCAACCGAGCCTGGCACGCCAATCGCCTTATATCCAATCACGCTGGCGTCCTCGATCACGTTGCCTTGCGGGTCGAGATACATATCAGCGGTAGCTGCTGCGGGGGCTTTTTCGCGGTAATCGAGAAAGTGGGTCGCGCCGCCAGCCATGCGGATGAGCATGAATCCGCCGCCGCCGATATTTCCCGCCGGCGAGTGGACCACCGCCAAGGCGAATCCGGTGGCAACCGCGGCATCGACGGCATTGCCGCCCGCCTCCATCATTTCCACACCCGCTTGAGAGGCCAACTCATGGGCGCTCACCACCATCCCGTGCCGAGCGTGAACTGGCTCGGTCGATGCCGAAGCAGGTGGCGAGCCAAAGACCGTAACGGCTGCCATGATCAGCAATATCAATGATTTATGCCGCAATCGCATTAGGATCGAAGGCGTCCAGGAATGGGCGGACTCTTGAGGCTAGCCGACGGCGGCAAGCGGAGTCAAATCAAGACGCACGTTGCATCTGGCCGTGGATGCGGCTGCCCTCGACCATTGTTTCATCGACACAGTGTTCTTTAGCGGCCGCTCTTTAACTCTTGAGCCGCTCACAAGATCGAGCTACCGGTTCCGTCCCCGCTTCTGCAATTTCTTCTTCTTTGTTTTTCGCTTTTTCTTCGGCGCTTTCGCCGCCACCATCTCATAGGACCGCCGAATCAGCTCCTGCAGCTCCGTCCAGCCTACCGCGTCCAGTCGGTCCAGCATCACCCATTTGTAGCGGCCCACGTACGGTGCGGGACGAACGTCCTCGCGCTCGACCAACTCGGCGAAACCTTCGGGCGTGCATTTGAAGCAAAGCCGCGGATTGTCCAGGCCGACGATTGCGAATATTTTCCCGCCAATCTTGAAGCAAAGGTCGTCGCCCCATTGCAGCTTCTCGGTGGCTCGGGGGAAGGCCAGGCAAAACTCGCGGATGACTTCGCAATTCATCATATTTCCTATGTATCCGTTTACGCAGCTCGGCAATCAAAATCTTATAAGGAGATTAATATGCAAACCCGCACTCTTGGCAATTCCGATCTGAAAATTACTCCCGTTGGCTATGGAGCCTGGGCCATTGGCGGCTCGGGCTGGCAGTTCGGCTGGGGATCGCAGAATGACAACGATTCCATCGCCGCCATTCACAAAGCGCTTGAACTCGGCGTCAACTGGATCGACACCGCTGCCGTGTACGGCCTTGGTCACTCCGAAGAAGTTGTGGCGCGCGCGCTGAAGGACTGGTCTGGCGCCCGGCCGTATGTATTCACCAAGTGCGCCTTGCGCTGGGATTCGCAGGGCAATGTGCAGAAGGTCTTGAAGGCCGACTCGATTCGCCGCGAAGTGGAAGATAGCCTGCGCAGGCTCTCGGTCGATGTCATTGATCTCTACCAGATTCATTGGCCGCCCGATCCGGATTCCGGCGACCTTGAAGAAGGATGGGCCACCATGGCGGATCTGAGGCGTGAGGGCAAAGTCCGCTGGATCGGCGTCTCGAATTTTAACGTTCCGCAGTTGAAAAGGGCGCAGGAGATCGCCCCCGTAACATCCCTCCAACCGCCTTATTCGCTGATCCACCGGGAAATCGAAGAACAGATTCTGCCTTACTGCCTGCGTCAGGATATTGGCGTGATTGTGTATTCCCCGATGGCTTCGGGACTTCTCACCGGCGCCATGACGCGCGAGCGTGCCGCCAGCCTGCCGAAAGACGACTGGCGCAAAGGGCATCCGGACTTTTCAGAACCGAATCTCTCCCGCAATCTGGCATTGGTGGAAACGCTGCGGGGGATTGCAAAACGCCATAACCGTTCCATCGGAGAAGTTGCCATCGCGTGGACGCTGCATCATCCAGCCGTCACCGGGGCTATCGTCGGCGCGCGCAATGCCAGGCAAGCCGAGGGCGTGATGAGCGCGGGCGATCTGCGTTTAGAGAAAGAGGAAGTAAACAAGATCGAAGAGTTTTTCGCGCAGGCTGCGGCGTAAGAGCGAGCACGAAAAATTCCTGCATTCTGAGCTACTCGCGGCTGCGCCTTGAGGCGCAGCTGCGAATCAATCAGGAGCGACCGCCTACACCTGTTCCCGCGCCTCGCCCAACGGCACGGTAACATCCAGCTTCTTCTTATTGCGGAAGATGGTAACTTTCACGCTATCGCCGGCGCGGTGATTATTCATAATCTGCGCCAAGTCCTGTTCTTCTTCCACTTTCTCGCCGTCGATGGCGACGATGAGATCTCCGCCCAGCATGATCGGGATATTGCCGAGGTAGGCGCGTTCGGTGCCGCCGTGCAGACCGGCTTGGTCGGCCGATCCTCCGGGGATGACTTGAACGATCAGCAATCCGTAGTCGGAGGGCAAGCCAATTTCCGAGGCTAATTCTGCGCTGATGGGAATGGTGCGAACGCCCAGCGCAGGCCGCCGCACCCGGCCCAGCGTCATCAAATCGTTCAGCACAGCCTTCGCGGTATTGATGGGGATGGCAAAGCCCACACCCGAGTTCTGCCCGACGCTCGAAAGAATCATGGTGTTGATGCCGATGACTTCGCCATGCCAGTTCATCAGCGGTCCGCCTGAGTTGCCAGGGTTGATCGCGGCGTCCGTCTGAATGGCATCGTCAATGGTGGCTCCGCTCGGCTCTCGCACCGGGCGAATCGAACTCACGATGCCGCGCGTCATGGTTCCAGCGAGGCCGAAGGGATTGCCGATGGCATAAACTTTTTGCCCCACCTGCAGATTGCGTGAATCACCCAGAACTGCCGGAACCAGGTCGGGAGCTTTAATTAGGATTACGGCAAGATCGTGCGCGGGATCAGTACCGACAATCGTGGCTTTATATTTCTTGCGATTGTGCATGGTCACTTCGACCTGGCGCGCGTCGGCGATGACGTGATAGTTGGTGAGAATGTGTCCGTCTTTATCGATGACGAATCCGGATCCCTGGCCCTCCTGCGGCACCATGCCATAAAAGAAATCGAAGGACATGGCGCGCGAGGTGACGTTGACGACTGAAGGGATATTTTTGCGGTAGACGCTGATATTGTTCTGCTCTTCGCTGTCGAGCCCTTCGCCGCCTGAAGCCTCGGTGATTTCGACCTGCGCGGGATGGCTTAACCAGGTTTCGGAGCTGGAACCAGCCGGCCGCGCATTCGAGCGCCAGGTGGTGAAATAGAAGAACGCGCCGGCAATCACCACCGCGAGCGCCGCAGAACGGAGAAGTCTCATCATTCGATTACCTTCGGGCTCAATGCTGGATCGAGAACCTTCCAGGAAGAACGCCTACATCTCATTCTACGTTCGATGCCGGAGAATGTTCCATAGTGAGGCTCACGAAAACGAAGGCCGGGCAGCGGCCAATTTTTCTTTGCGGCCTTCGCGAGAGCTTTGCGGGCTTTGCGGCAAAAAGCTTTTGACTGAGAAGTGCGCTGAGAAATGCCGCAAAGGTCGCGAAGAACAGCGACGAAGCTGTTGCGATACCGCTCTTATTTTTGTGCCGGCGGGACGTATTCCTTGGGGACGGCGGAGCCTTCGCCGAAAAAGAATTGATCTAGTTGCTTGACGATCACTTCCTGATCTTCGCGGCGCGCGGGGTTCAAGCGGTATTCGTTGAGCAGCATTTTGCAATGCTCGGTCCACATGTGCCAAGCGTCCTGGGAGACGTTGTCGTAAACCTTGCGACCAAGGTCGTTATCGAAGGGAGGCTCGTCCAAGCCGGGTAATTCTTTTTTCAACTTCACGCAGAAAACGTTATGCGCCATAAAGTTCCTTCAAATTAAATCGCGAGCTGTGTACAACAACAATTATAAGGGATGGCGAGCATGCTCCTTCACCGAAGCGCCCTGAGCTCGACATAAACTGGAAAGTCGCGAGCCAACTAGGCCGGCGCGGGTGTGCAAACTCGCGTCACGAATCCGCTTCCTACGCGGCGCAACTGGTGAACAAGCGGTTAGCCCCGGTGCGACCTCTTCGAATGGCCGCCAGAGAAATGCCCACCGCCCTTGGCCTTCGCATAATGAGGCGCTTTAACTTTGGGCGCTTTATATTTCGGCGCCTTCTCCTTGAAGGAGTGCGACGAATTGAAGGAGTGCGACGAAGATCCGTGCATCCACGAAGATCCGCGCGTTGAGGATCCATGCTTCGAAAAAGAATCGTTCTTGTATGAGTAACCCCGGCTAAAATCCGAATAACCGCGGTTCGAAAAGGCGCGCGCCGAAGAGAAATTCGGCTGGCCGGCCCAGGAACGGCTGGCCGTGAAAGTTCTGGGGGACTGTTGCGTTCGGAGGCGGCTGGAATTGGCGAAGGCACCATAGCCCGGGCTGGAAGCGAACGATCTCGCCGCGGTCAGCGAATTGCCGCGGTTCGCCGAAGAATTCGCGTAGTACGGACTCCGCCCGCCGCTGCGGGAATCCCGCTGAAGATTCCAATTGCTGGTTCTCGCCGGCTGCGAGTTCGCCGTTCGCGAACCGGACTGTCCGAAGCGTCCAGCCGATTGAGTCTGCCAGCTTCGGCCAAACTGATTCCAATTATTTGCACCAGCCGCGGCGCTGTGTCCGCGAACATTCTCACCACCCATTACCTTCGATCGTCCAAAGTTCGATTGTCCAAAATTCGATCGCCCAAAATTCCGGTCGGCCACAGCAGAGTTCGTTCGCGTGCGATCTCCAAAACCTTGCCAGCCCTCGCCCCGACCAGCAACGCCTCGTCCCGCGCCGCCTCCGTGCAGGCTGGCGACAGAATTTCGTCCAAATCCCTCACCAGTTCTCCCGCCGAAACCGTGGCCCCCATTGCGCGCCCATACCGTGGTTCCGCGCGAACCGCCATACCCGTGAAATCCGAAATCGCTGAAGAAGCCATTGTTCACAAACAGAGCGTTAGCCAGCCAGCCCAGCGCCCATCCCCAGCCGCGCGGGCCGAGCAATCCCAGGCCTGGCAATAGTCCAGCCAAATTTGCCACCGTGCCGATTACATCGGCAAATCCAACTCCCGCCGTGTATGGCAGGGCCGGATACTCCCCCTCCGCCGGGGGGCCCCAAACCGCAGCCGGATCATACGAAGGCACGAACATTCGCTGCGGATCGGCGGGCAGAATATCAATCGCGCTGCGGCCATCCTGCTGCTCGGTGCTCACCGAAAGTTGCGGAGTGCTCGCCAACTGCCCATTGGCCTGCGCATCCGCGCGCAAACTCTGGACCACATTCATCACATCGGCCTGCTGGTTCACAAAGGCATTGCCCAGCTCCATGGTCCACGCCATGTCGCGGTTGAGCATCGCCACCAGGTCGGGAAAGGCGACCAGCAACTGCACGCTGGCATCCCAGGTCTGTTGGCGAGCCTCATCCATGAGCTGCGCGGTGGGAAGGTTCCCGTTCTCCCGCAGGAACTGATTCGCCTCCGCTACCTGCTCTGGATACGTACACGCCACCAGCACCTGCCCCAAGAGGCCATCCGGATAAAGCGCAATCGGCGCCAGCAGGGTCGCCAGTTCGTTGGCCGACATGATCCGCGCCGACGGCGGCGGCGGCTCATAGGGCGCCGCGTCATTCGGCGCTGCCTCATATGGCGTTTGAGCATCGATGCTGTTGTCTGTCGATTGCTGAACAGGGCCTTGCGCGAAGGCGTAAGCGCCCACCCCAAACACCAAGGCAATCGATGCCACTAGAATTGTTTTCTGGATTGTTACCCGAGAGAGAAAGCCGGCCATACATTACCTCCAGCTGGCGTCGAGTGAGCTAAAGAATGCCGAAGCTGCCGGCATTTCTGAAACCGCCTCTGACGCGGAAAGTCAGCATGGGTAGCGGCCTGCTGAATCCACAGAATTGAACACTACGGTCGGTCTAGAGTTGCTGTTGCGAAGTATTCTATATCAAACGGCGGGATCGCGTGCTGCTGGCGGCAATCGGCCCAAAAGCTGGCTTCTTGCAAAGACCTTGCGGCAATTTACAAAACGGAAACAAAGCGAGCCCGGACACTTCCCGGCTGGGAACCGAAAACGTTCTTCGCCGGCAAAATTTCGTGATTCATCACGTGAAGATGGCTGTGGACCAGTGCTCTGGAGAAATCCGGGAAAAGTCGGAACGCTATTCGTACCTTAAGCTCTCGACCGGATCGAGCTGCGCGGCACGCGTGGCAGGCACGGTGCCGAAGATGACTCCTACTACTGAGGAGACGATGATCGCGATGATGGCCGACCATCCGGAGATGGGGACGCGGTATTCGGTGAGGAAGCGGGCGGAATATGGGATGGCGAGGCCAATGACGATTCCGGCGAAGCCTCCGATGAGGGAGATCAGGATGGCCTCGGCGAGAAACTGAAAGCGGATTTCGCGGTTGGTGGCGCCGATCGCTTTGCGGATGCCGATCTCGCGAATGCGGGAGGTTACCGTAGCCAGCATGATGTTCATGATGCCGATGCCGCTGACCACCAGCGTGACCATGGAGATCAACAGCAAAACCCAGGTAAGGCCGGTCGCGATGCGGTCGGCCATGGAGAGCAGAGCGGTCAGATTGGAAACGTCGTAAACCGATTCAGAGCGATGGCGCCCCTGCAGGACACGCTTGATCTGCGCCGTAGCCGAGATCACCATCGAGGGGTCTTCCATCGAAAAATACAAGAGCTTGACGTTCGGAACTTCCATGAAATAGCGGCTGACCGAGTACGGGATCAGCATGGTGTTGTCGACGATTTCGGACTGGCCGAAGGTCTCGACGCGCTCTTTGAAGGTTCCGATGATAGTGAAGGGCAGTCCGGTGAGCTTGATTACCTTGCCAACGGCGGCTGGAGACGAGCCGTAGACTTCTATCGCCATCTTTTCGGTGATGAGGCCAACCTTATTGTGAGCCTGGGAATCTTCCTGATCGAAGAAGCGGCCGGACGGAACCACAAGATTGCGGACCTGAACGTACTCGGGAGAGACTCCGAGGATGGTGACATCTTTTTCTTTGCCGTTGCCGACAGGGACGCGGTCGGAAAGCTGCGTGACCGGCGAAGAGGCGACGATGCCGGGAACCTGCTGCTGCACGGCGTGGAGATCGTCAATGGTGAGGGGGTCGGGGTTGGAGTTGCTGATGTGGGGCGCGCCGCCGAGGTATTCGGCCCAAATTTCGTTGGTGCCGATGGCTTGAATCTGGTTGAGGACGTACTGGCGTCCGGTCATGCCGATGGTAACGACAAGGATGAGCGACGCGGTGCCGATAACCATGCCGAGAGCGGTGAGGATGAAGCGGATTTTGTTGCTGCAGAATGTATCGTAAGCGAAGCTGAGAATTTCGCCGATGGCCATGTTGGGCCGAAGACGATCGGGGACAAGGGCTGCAGCCATGCATGTTCGATGCTACGCAGGGGAAATGGATGGCGCAAGCGTGGGAGCCGAAATCGGCATCTCAACAAGAAGCGATGATCTGCCCGGTTTGGTGCGGCAGAGTACAATCTCATCTCCCTAATAACGATTGGAGCGAATGGCCACAACCGTAGCGGTAGCCGAAGAACTGCACAGCGAACCCGGAATTCGAGCCCGGGGGCGAGGGAACTCGCTGCTGTGGATGGTTCTGGCAGGACTGGCGCTACGGTTGGTGGTGATGATGTTCCTGTATCCGGAGCGCACTGATCCGTTTCGCGATCACTGGCGCTTTGCCGGCGAGGCTGGGCGCATTGCGCACTCGATCGCACAGGGGGAAGGGTTCAGCAATCCATTGTTCGGAAAAACCGGGCCAACGGCGTGGCTGGCCCCGGTTTTCCCGTATCTTTTAGCTGGGATTTTCAAGATATTCGGGGTCTATTCGAAGGCTTCGGCGATTGCGGCGCTGGCGCTGGACTGTTTTTTTTCGGCGATCACCTGCGTTCCGGTCTACTACATCGCGCGAAAACATTTTGGCGAAGCGACGGCAGTGTGGGCAGGATGGGCCTGGGCGTTTTTCCCTTATGCAATTTTTTTCTCGGCCGATTTTATCTGGGCGACTACGCTCACAACGCTTTTAGTGGCGCTGATATTTCTTTTAACTTTGTATCTGGTAGATTCGACTTCCATCTGGCCGTGGGTGGGATTTGGCGCTCTCAGCGCCCTCGGAGGGTTAACCGATCCTGTCGTAATGTCGGTAGCGCCGGTTTTGGGCGCATGGGCTTGGTATCGACGTTATAAGAGTGGGCAACCGTGGCTGACGAATGGGTTGGGGGCGGTGCTAGCCGTCGTGCTGGTGGTATCGCCGTGGTTCATGAGGAATTACGAGACTTTTCACCGGGTAATTCCCTTCCGCAGTTGCCTAGGGCTCGAAGTGTACTTCGGCAACAATCAGGATTCGTGGCACTGGGGGCCTCCGGGCTATCATCCTTCCGATAATGAGAATGAGTGGCGGGAGTATCAGCAGCTGGGGGAGATTGGCTACACTTCAAAAAAGCTGCATCAGGGGCTGGCGTTCATTGACGCGCATCGATCTCTCTATGTGAAGCAAACCCTGCGGCGCGTGGTTTATATGTGGACAGGATTTTGGAGCTTTGGCCACCGTTATTTACAGGAAGAGCCGGCAGACCCATTCAATATAGTTTTTTGCACGTTCCTGACGGTGCTTACGCTGATCGGCCTGCGGCAGGCTTGGCTGTACGATCGGGCGATCGCGATGCCCTATATTTTAGTGTTCGTATTTTTTCCGATGATTTATTACTTAACGCACCCCGAGGATTATTACCGGCGGCCGATCGATCCGCAATTTGTAGTGCTGGCGGCTTATGCCGTGACTTCGTGGATTGCGAAACGGCAGCGAACCGTTTTTTCGCGGAGGCCGCGCCGGCATCGATTGAGTGAGTCACATTCTTTCTAGAAAAAATAAAGCGCGGGATATTCTGGGGCTGCTGCTGCTCACAGCCGCAGCTCTGCTGGTGCACGGATACCATCCCTTCGCGGAAGATGCGGAGATTTATCTGCCGGGGGTCGAGAGGATTCTGCATGCTGGACTGTTTCCCGTGGGGCGTGAGTTTTTTCAGTCGCACGCCAGCCTGACGCTGTTCCCGAACCTGATCGCGTTTTCTCTTCGCGTCACCCATCTGCCGCTTGAAGTTGGCCTCTTGCTGTGGCAGGTTGCGTCTATTTTTTTGCTGCTGATTGCAGTGTGGGAGTTGAGCGGAGTGTTCTTTCCAGAGGCCAGACGGGCGCGATGGTGCGGGGTTGGCATGGTTGCCGCGCTGTTGACGATTCCGGTGGCTGGGACGGCGCTGTACATCGTGGATCAGTATTTGAATCCGCGAAACCTGGCGGCGTTTGCAGGTGTCTTCACGCTGGCGCGGACGTTGGAGAAGAAATATCTGCGAGCGTTTTTGTGGGTTGTATTTGCCGCTTGCATGCATCCGCTGATGTGGGTGTTCCCGTTTTCGTTTTGCGCTCTTCTGCTGGTAGTGGAGGCATTCGAGGGCCGCTGGCTAAAGGGTGCGCCGGCCTCGACTGTGTTGTGGATGTCGATTCCTCTGGCGCCGGCAGCGTCCGCGGCCTACCACGAGGCGGCTAAGCGCCACACTTTTCACTACATTCAGAAGTGGCAATGGTATGAGTTGCTGGGGATCGCGGCTCCGCTGGTGCTGTTTTGGCTTTACGGAAAGTGGGCGGGCGGTCGCTGGCCACAGGTTAAACGCGTAAGCCGCGTGTTCATATTTTATGGATTGATTTACCTCACCATGGCAGTGGTGTTCGATTTGCCGGCGCGGTTCGAAGCGCTGGCTCGCGTGCAACCGCTGCGCAGCCTGCATTTTGAATACATTGTGATGTTCGTTATGCTTGGCGGTTTTATCGGCGAATATGTTCTGCGCGATCGCGCGTGGCGATGGTTCGTACTCTTCGCGCCTTTGGGGCTCGGCATGTTTATGGCGCAGCGTTCGCTTTTCCCGGCGACCGCGCAGGTGGAGTGGCCGGGGGTAGCGCCCAGAAATCCGTGGGCGCAGGCGTTTGACTGGGTTCGGCAGAACACGCCGGTGGACGCGGTATTCGCGCTCGATCCCGAATATATGAGCATTGCCGGCGAGGATGAAAATGGCTTTCGCTGCCGTGCGCAGAGAAGCCGGCTTGCCGACTGGGGTAAAGACAACGGCGTGGTCAGCATGTTTCCTTCGCTGGCGGAAGAGTGGTGGGCGCAGGTGCAGGCGCAAACTCCGTGGAAGAGCTTTCGTGTGGAAGATTTCGAGCGATTGAAAAATAAGTATGGAGCGGGGTGGGTGGTTTTGCAGCAACCGGGGGTTCCCGGGCTCGATTGTCCTTTCGAGAACTCGGCTGTGCGAGTTTGCAGGGTTCCTTGAAGATCGAGTCTTGAAAAGCTTTTAACCGCTGAGGGCGCGAAGAAATTCCGCGAAGGCTGCAGAGAAGAGCTTGGCGCTGAGAGGGTGTGGCGACTTGCGCTGCGATTCATCGCGCTTCGATCGATCACGCTTCGATCCATAGCGCTCCGATCTGTATCGCTCCGATCTATGGCGATGCGTTACAATTTGGAGAATGAGAGAATTTGCTCATGTCTAGTGCGCTGGCCGTTCAGGCCGATCACCGGCCGTTTCCCTACGAAAAATGGGGAGCGCGGCTTTCTGGGCTGGCCCGGCAATATCGTGAGAACCATCCCTGCCCGCACATCTTGCTGAAGGATTTTCTTCGTCCGGGCGTAGCTCTGGAAATGGCGAAGCAGTTTCCGCAGGCTGCAACCGAGGCTTGGACGCAGTACAAGCACGCCAACGAAAACAAATTGGGGATGGCGAAGCGGCAGCTTTTTCCGCCCGCGCTGGGCGCGGTTACCGACGAATTGAATTCGCCCGAGTTTGTGGAGTGGATTTCGGAATTGACTGGAATTCCGAATCTGATGGCGGACCCGATGTTGGAGGGCGGCGGCTTGCACCAGTCGGGGCAAGGCGGCTATCTGAATGTGCATACCGATTTTTCGATGCACCACTTCCATACCAACTGGCGGCGGCGGGTCAATTTAATTCTGTATTTGAATCCGGAGTGGCGGGACGAGTGGGGCGGAGCGCTTGAATTGTGGGAGAAAACCGCGGAGGGAAAGATGGCGCGGTGTGCCGCGAAATATTCTCCGCTGCTAAACCATGCGCTGATCTTTACCACGGACGAGCGGTCCCTGCATGGATTCCCCGATCCGCTGACTTGCCCCGAGGGCGAGACGCGCAAGAGCCTGGCTTTGTACTATTACACGCACGAAGATGCGAAGAACGTGAGCAGCCACTCGACCGATTATTTCGCGCGTCCGCAGGATGGCTGGGGAAAATCGGCGATGATCTGGCTCGACAAGAAGGCCGTTGATCTGTACTCGCGAGCGAAATCTCGGTTTGGATTTTCGGACGAACTCGCCAGCAGGGTTTTAGGATTTCTCTCGGGGAAGAAGAAGTAGTAGCGCTCCTCGGCGGTTTGGTAACTCCTTTGCGAATTTCAGCAGGCAAGTTAAAAGCCTTTGACCGCGAAGAGCGCAAAGGTTTCGCGAAGAGCGCAAAGAAGAGCGGGCGTCGCGCTATCAAGCTTCCGATTATTCAGCGCAATTGGGTTGTTATGAGTGCCTAGCGGCTTCGGTGCGGCTGGCGTAGTAGTCGGTGTAGCCGGGTTCGAGCTTCCTGCCTTGCTCGCTGAAGCGCGGCAACTTTACCAATCCGACGCGTTGGAAAGCGAACTGCAAGGTCGTGGCCAAGACTTCGAGCCCATATTTCACGCTGCGGCGGAAGTTGATGGACGAGGCTTCCTCGAAATACTTGGTGGGGCAGGATACTTCTCCGATACGAAAGCCGAAGTGGACGCACTGCGCGAGCATCTGGTTATCGAAGACGAAGTCGTCGGAATTTTCGAGCAGAGGCAGTTCGGTGAGTACGCGGCGGCTGAAGGCGCGATAGCCGGTGTGGTACTCGGAGAGCTTCACGCGCAGGAACAGATTTTCAAAGGCGGTGAGCAGGCGGTTGGAAATGTATTTATACAGCGGCATTCCGCCCAGGAGAGCCGTGCCGCCAATAATGCGAGATCCCAGCACGACATCGTAGATTCCATAGGCAACCATGCTAGCCATAGCTGTAACCAGCAGCGGCGTGTATTGGTAATCGGGGTGGACCATGATCACGACATCAGCGCCCGCGGCAAGAGCTTCGCGGTAACAGGTCATCTGATTGCGGCCATAGCCGTAGTTCCGGTCGTGCTGAAACACCAGGAGGCCGAGGCGGCGCGCGACTTCGACGGTCTTGTCAGAGCTGTGGTCATCCACCAGAATGCGGATATCGACCAAGTCCGGAAGTTCGCCTACCGTGACCTCGAGAGTCTTCTCCGCGTTGTAGGCGGGCATGACGACCGCGATGCGCTTGCCGTTAATCATGGGGTGAAGGTTCTATGATACCTGAGAGGCAAAGCGCCCCACGAGCCGGCGCATGGGGGATGGTTACGTTAGAAACTAGCGCCGAACTCGGTGCTTGCGCTTGCCTCGGCGGCGCGCGCTATGAAAAACTAGAGGCAAGCTCGAAGTTGAGATTTAGGTCCGGCAAGGTTAATTAGGTCCGGCATTCGATCAGGTAACAATACCCATGGCAGTGAAACAAACACTTTTCGAAAAGATCTGGGATGCGCATCTGGTCGCCCAACCGGACGGTCGGTCTCCCATTCTCTACGTCGATTTGCATTTGGTGCACGAGGTGACCTCGCCGCAGGCTTTCGAAGGCCTGCGGGCTGCGGGACGGAAAGTCCGCCAGCCGTTACGCACCGTGGCCACCGTGGACCACAACATCCCGACCGAACCGCGCGGAACTCCGATCACCGATTTGATTGCCGCCAAACAGATCGCGGCGCTTCAGGCGAACTGCAAAGAGTTTGGCGTCCCGCTGTTTGATATGGATTCACCGGAGCAGGGCATTGTGCATGTGATTGGGCCGGAGCTGGGCCTAACGCGGCCGGGAATGACGATTGTATGCGGCGACAGCCACACCAGCACGCACGGCGCGTTTGGCGCGCTCGCGTTTGGCATAGGAACGTCGGAGGTGGAACACGTTCTGGCGACGCAGTGCCTGGCGCAGAAGAAGCCTAAGACTATGAAGATCGATGTGCGCGGGCGATTGGCAGAAGGTGTAACGGCGAAGGATGTAGCGCTTGGCATCATTGGGCAGATTGGCACCGACGGCGCTACCGGGCACGTGATCGAATACGCCGGCGAAGCGGTGCGCGGGCTTTCCATGGAAGGCCGCATGACGCTGTGCAATATGAGCATTGAGGCGGGCGCGCGGGCGGGAATGATCGCGCCCGATGAAGTTACTTTCGCGTATGTGAAGGGGAAGCGATTCGCTCCGCAGAATAGCGAATGGGGAAAGGCGGTCGAATACTGGCGGAGTTTGCCGTCTGACGCTGATGCGCGGTTCGACAAAGTTGTGGAGATGGATGCGGCGCAGCTTTCTCCGTTTGTGACGTGGGGCACGAATCCCGGGATGGTTGCGCCGATTACCGGCCGCGTGCCCGAACCTGGAAGCCTGAAAGATGCAGACCGGCGCGCCACGGAACTGGCTTTGCAATACATGGATTTGCAGCCCGGGAAGCGGATTGAAGACATCGGCATCGACCGCGTTTTTATTGGGTCATGCACGAATTCGCGCATTGAAGATTTGCGGTCTGCGGCACGCGTGGCGCGAGGACATCATGTCAGCTCGAAGGTGCGCGCGATGGTGGTCCCGGGGTCGCAGACGGTAAAACGCGCGGCCGAGCAGGAAGGCTTGCATCGCATTTTTCTGGATGCGGGATTTGAGTGGCGGGAATCGGGATGCTCGATGTGCCTGGGAATGAATCCGGATATTTTGCAGCCGGGGGAACGGTGCGCGTCCACCAGCAACCGTAATTTTGAAGGGCGGCAGGGGCGCGGAGGAAGAACGCATCTGGTGAGTCCGATGATGGCCGCGGCGGCGGCGATTGCCGGGCATTTTACGGACATTCGGGATTGGAAGTTTCGGTGATGGAGATTCGTCCTGCGGCTGCGGTGAAGACTGAGATCCCTTCGCCATTCGGCTCAGGGCAGGCTCTTCGCTGCGCCTGAAGAACGGCTTCGCTCAGGAGACAAGCTCGCGGGTGACCAAGGAAAAATATGAAACCATTTCGTACACATCGGGGGCGTGTGGCTCCGCTGGACCGGGTGAATGTCGATACCGACCAGATTATTCCCAAGCAATTTCTAAAGCGGATCGAGCGCACCGGCTTTGGTGAGTTTTTGTTTAATGACTGGCGCTTCTCGGCTGAAGGGAAAAAGAGCGATGGCTTCGTGCTCGACGATCCGCGCTACGCGGGCGCGAGCATTCTGGTGGCGGGAAGGAATTTCGGATGCGGTTCGTCGCGCGAGCATGCGGTGTGGGCGCTGGCGGATTTTGGATTTCGCGCGGTGATTTCGTCCTCGTTCGCAGACATCTTCGCCAACAACAGCACGAAGAATGGATTCCTCACGGTTCGTTTAAGTGAGGATGAGGCCGCGGAGGTCATGCGACGAGCGCGAGAGATTGATGATTATCAGCTCACCGTCAATCTGGAAAAATGCGAGGTGCGCGACGAGTCGGGATTCAGCGCGAAGTTCCCGGTCGATGAATTCGTGCGGCATTGCCTGCTCAATGGTCTTGATGACATCGGCCTCACGCTGCAACATGAGGCGGAGATTGCCAGCTATGAGGCGCGGCACCCCGCGCCGAACGCGTTGCGAACGAGTGGAACGTAAACGTAGGGCTACAACTGGTAAAGATTTGTAAAACCTCCATCCCTCGACTTGACCTATGCGGCGCGGCAGTTGATGCTTGCTAGTTAGGCTCTATCAATTGTGTCCGCGTTCCGTGCCTGAGTGAGAGTTCGCCAGCGGGGTAACTTGGCGTAAGACGAGCTGACATACTTTCCGGGCAGAGATTTCCGCAACCGAGTGAAGAATCGCACGTCTAACAAAGGGCATACTTGCGCTGATTTTCTGACCGCTGAACTGGAAAAAACTTTGAACAATCGTTCCTTTGACAAATCGCTGTCCTCTCTCCGCTCTAGCCTTCGCTGGTTGCCCGCTGTGGGGCTGGGTATCCTGTGCGCTGCGTTTTCCGGCTGCACCAGCGCCGACTCGAAACAGCAAAAGGCACAAGCTGCGGCTCCGCATCCGGTATCGGTTGCGATTGCCCAGGTGGAACGGCAGAATGTGCCGGTTTATCTAACCGGGCTGGGATCGGTAACCGCCTTCTACACCGCCAATATTAAAAGCCGGGTCGACGGGCAAATCATGCGGGTGAATTTCAAGGAAGGGCAGGTCGTGAAGGAAGGCGACTTGTTGATCGTGATCGATCCCCGCCCCTATCAGGTGCAACTGGAGCAGATGCAGGCGCAACTGTTCAAGGATCAGGCTTCGTTGCGCGACGCGAGATTGAATCTGGACCGCTATACGACTTTGATTCCTTCCGGCAGCATTGCGCAGCAACAGGTCGATACGCAAAAATCGACGGTGGATCAGTTGGATGGCCAGGTGCGCACCGATCAGGCGCAGATCGACAACGCCAAGCTGCAAATTGTTTATTGCAATATCACCGCGCCGTTTACGGGGAGGGTTGGATTGCGGCAGGTTGACCCCGGAAACATTGTGCATGCGACCGATACCAACCCGATGCTGATTCTCACGCAATTACAGCCCATTGCTGTGATCTTCACCCTGCCCGAGGATCAGTTGCCGACCGTGGCGCAGCACATGAAGAATTCGACTCTGGAAGTCGATGCCTTCAGCCGCGACGCGCAAACCAAGCTGGCGACTGGGAAGCTGCAGACGATCGACAATCAGATTGACCCAACCACCGGAACGGCGAAATTGAAGGCTGTGTTCGATAACAGAGACAACCAACTTTGGCCCAACCAGTTCGTCAATGCCAACCTGCTGCTGGAAACGCGTAAGAGCAGCACGGTGGTGCCCACGCCAGCGGTGCTGCGCGGACCGCAGGGAACGTTCGTTTACGCGGTAAAGCCCGACAAAACCGTGGAAGCGAGAGCCATCACGATTTCGATCACGCAGGGGAACACGACTGTCGTGACCGGCGGAGTGAATCCTGGCGACACGGTTGTGACCGATGGCCAGGATAAGTTGCAGACTGGCAGCAGGATCGAACCACGGTCCGGCAATACCTCCGCGGGAGAGAACGGCGGCGGCAGTGCAGCAGCGGGTAGTTCAGCTTCGGGCGGGTCCGCATCTTCTTCTTCGGCTCCAGGTTCGGCTTCGACTTCAGGAAGATCGGCTCCATGAGTAGTCCTTCACGGCTGTTTATTCTGCGGCCAGTGGCCACCATGCTGTTGATGGTGGGCGTGCTGCTGGTGGGTTGGGTTGCGTTTTTGCAGTTGCCGGTCTCTGCCCTGCCCGAGGTCGATTACCCGACCATTCAGGTAGTGACGTTTTATCCTGGGGCTGATCCCGATGTGATGGCTTCGTCCGTTACATCGCCGCTGGAGAGGCAGTTCGGCCAGGTTCCGGGGCTGAGCCAGATGACCTCCACGAGTTCTTTTGGCAGTTCTGTCATCACGCTGCAGTTCGCGCTCGATCAGAACATCGACGTCGAAGAGCAGCAGGTGCAGGCCGCGGTGAATGCGGCGGCCACTTATCTACCGACTGATTTACCCAATCCTCCGATCTACAACAAAGTAAATCCGGCGGATGCGCCGATCATTACGCTGGCGATGACGTCGGACTCTCTGCCTCTTTCGAAAGTGGAGGACCTCGCCGACACGGCTTTGGCGCAGAAGATATCGCAGTTGCCGGGCGTGGGACTGGTCTCGATCAGCGGCGGACAAAAGCCGGCGGTTCGCGTTCAGGTAAACCCTAGCCAGTTGTCTTCCTACGGCTTAGGCATGGAGGATGTGCGGACCGCTCTGGCTGAGGCGAACGTGGACCAGGCGAAGGGCGTGATCGATGGGGCACGGCAGTCTTACACCATCGGCGCCAACGATCAGCTATTTTCCGCGGCGCAATATAAGCCGATTGTCGTCGCTTATAGGAATGGCGCGCCGGTTCGCCTTAGCGACGTAGCCAACGTGATCGATGGCACGGAGAACACGCTGCTCGCCGCGTGGATGAACTCGACCCCGGCTGTGATTGTGAACATCCAGCGCCAACCGGGGGCGAACATTATCAGCGTCGTGGACCGCATCAAGAAGCTGCTGCCGCAGTTGCAGGCTTCGCTGCCCTCGGCGGTGAAGGTGCAGATTCTCACCGACCGCACCACGACCATTCGCGCGTCGGTAAAAGATGTTGAATTCGAGCTGGCTCTGACCATTGTGCTGGTGGTCATCGTCATCTTCTTTTTCCTGCGCAATTTGCGCGCCACCATCATTCCCAGCGTCGCAGTTCCGTTGTCGATTGTCGGCACATTTGGAGTGATGTATTTACTGGGTTACAGCCTGAACAACCTCACACTGATGGCACTGACGATCTCCACTGGTTTTGTGGTGGATGACGCCATCGTGATGATCGAGAACATCGACCGCTATCTGGAGATGGGCGACTCGCCGCTGGATGCGGCGCTGAAGGGCTCAGGGCAGATCGGCTTCACCATTGTTTCTCTGACGGTCTCGCTGATTGCGGTTCTGATTCCGCTGTTGTTCATGGGCGATATTGTGGGGCGGCTGTTCCGCGAATTTGCGGTGACGCTGGCGGTGACGATTCTGGTATCGGCAGCAGTTTCGCTGAGCCTGACGCCAATGATGTCGGCCAAGCTGTTGCGACATCGCAAGGAAGGCGAGAAGGGTCGCTTCTACGACGTCACAGAGAATTACTACAATCGCGTGATTGCGTTTTACGGGCGCACAGTGAAGTGGGTGCTAAAGCACCAGACGGCGACTTTGCTGGTGACATTTGGGACGCTGGTGCTGACGCTGGTTCTTTACGTGATTGTGCCCAAAGGATTTTTTCCGGTGCAGGATACGGGTGTGATTCTGGGAATCTCGGAAGCGCCGGACGATACTTCGTTCACCGCGATGTCGCTGCGGCAGCAGGAGTTGGCGAAGGTGATCCTGAAAGATAAAGATGTTGAGAGCCTCTCGTCATTCATCGGCGTCGACGGCACCAACACCACTCCTAACAGCGGGCGCATTCAGATCAACCTGAAGCCGCGCGACGAGCGCAGCGACGATGCATCCACCATTATTCGACGGCTGCAGCCCGAGGTCGCGAAGGTGAACGGCATCACCCTGTACATGCAGCCGGTGCAGGATTTGACGGTGGAAGACCGCGTGAGCCGCACGCAGTTCCAATATTCGATTGAAGATGCGGATGCGCAGGAGTTGGCGCAATGGACTCCGAAGCTGGTGGAGAAGCTGCGCGCCTCGCCGGTTCTGCGCGATGTGGCCACTGACCAGCTCAACGGCGGACTCAGAACCAATATTACGATTGATCGCGATACCGCATCGCGCATGGGAATTCTTCCGCAGGCGATCGATAACACGCTTTATGACGCCTTCGGGCAGCGGCTGGTTTCGACCATCTTCACTCAGCTGAATCAGTATCACGTGGTTCTGGAAGTGCTGCCCAGCTTCGCGCAAACTCCCGAGGACATGAACGGAATTTACGTTCGCCCCAGCAGCATCGCGCCTTCGTCAGGCGCGCCCACGGCGAATGCGGCGACCTCCATCACAAGCGGCGCGCCGGTGCCGATTACCGCATTTACACGTATGAAGTCGATAAGCGCTCCCCTTGCGGTAAACCACCAGGGGCAGTTCCCCGTGGTGACGCTTTCGTTCAATCTAGCGCCGGGAGCTTCGCTGGGGCAGGCGACTACGGCGATTGAACAGGCCGAGAAGGAAATTCAGCTGCCGGCAAGCATTCACGCCTCATTCCAGGGGACGGCCGCAGCATTTCAAAATTCGCTTTCGAGCGAGCCCTTCTTAATTCTCGCCGCCATCATCACCGTCTACATTGTGCTGGGAGTGCTTTACGAAAGTTATATTCATCCGATCACGATTCTCTCGACTTTGCCCTCCGCGGGCGTGGGCGCGATTCTGGCGCTGATGATTACGGGCAACGACCTTACTGTGGTGGCTTTGATCGGAATTATTCTGCTGATCGGCATCGTGAAGAAGAACGCCATCATGATGATCGACTTCGCTCTCGAAGCCGAGCGCGAAGAGCATAAGACGCCGGAGGAGGCGATTTTTCAAGCCTGCCTGCTGCGCTTCCGTCCCATCATGATGACGACAATGGCAGCACTGCTGGGCGGCTTGCCGCTGGCGCTGGGTTCGGGCACGGGCGCGGAGTTGCGGCGGCCATTAGGGATCACGATTGTTGGTGGATTGATTTTGAGCCAAATGCTGACGCTGTATACCACTCCGGTGATTTATTTGTGGTTTGACCGGCTCTCCCATCGATTCGAAAAGTACAAAATCGGCAATCCGATTCCGCATGAAGCTGCCGCGGGAGATGCGTCGGCGGATTAAGGTATGGTGCAACGTGATAGGGAAGCGAGCCAAACGCGCGATTATTGTGTCGCAAAGAACGCGACACTTCGCGCGGCTCGCCCAGATTCCCTCGGCAGGCTCGGGACAGGCTCTTCGCGAGACAAAAAGCCTCTCGCTCAGGATGACAGCGTTTAACTGATGAGTATCTCGGCTCCATTTATTCGGCGTCCGATTGGCACGTCGCTGCTGGCTGCGGCGCTGCTGCTCTCCGGTATTCTCGCCTTCAATTATTTGCCGGTGTCTTCGCTGCCTAGAGTAGATTTCCCTGTAATCAGCGTGGGGGCAAGTTTGCCGGGGGCCGATCCGCAGACCATGGCCTCGGCCGTGGCCACGCCGCTGGAGCGCCAGTTTGGAAGGATCTCGGCAATCAATCAGATGACTTCGACGAGCCAACTGGGCTCGACGAGCGTCATCTTGCAATTCGATTTGAACCGGAACATCGACGCCGCCGGCAGAGACGTGCAGGCAGCCATCAATGCCGCGCGCAGCCAGCTCCCGGCGAATCTGCCGAGTAACCCCACTTATCGCAAAGCCAACCCGGCGGATGCGCCGATTCTGATTCTGGCGCTGACTTCGGACACGGAGACGGTGCCGCAGATGTACGACGCGGCCGATTCCATTCTTGCGCAAAAGTTGGCGCAGGTGCCGGGGGTGGGCACGGTGTTTGTGGGCGGAGCGGCGCAACCCGGTGTGCGCGCGGAAGTAAACCCGATGCTGCTGAATAAGCTGGGCGTTGGGCTGGACACCGTGCGGAATGCGCTGAATCTGGCCAATGCCAACCAGGCCAAGGGGCAGGTTTCAAACCGCACGACGACCTGGACTTTCAACGACAACGACCAGATTTTTACCGCGGCGCAATACCGCCCGCTGATTGTGGCTTATCACAATGGCGCGCCGGTGCGACTGGGGGATGTGGCGGACGTTGAGGATTCGGTGATCGACGTTCGCAATATTGGAGTGCTGGGAGACCCGAAGCACCTTCAGCAAGGGATTGGCGGCAAGCCGAGCGTACTGATTGTTATTTTTCGTCAGCCCGGAGCCAACGTTATTGAGACGGTGGACCGCGTGGTTTCGTTGATGCCGCGATTGCAGTCGTCGATTTCTCCGGCGATCAAGCTCATCGTTGCCATGGATCGCACGGTTACGGTGCGGGCCTCAGTGAAGGACATTGAGTTCACGCTGATCGTTTCGATCATTCTTGTGATCCTCGTCGTGTTCGCTTTCCTGCGCACGGTGAGGGCCACGATTATTCCCAGCATTGCAGTGCCGCTTTCGCTGGTCGGAACGTTTTCCGGAATGTACCTGCTGGGTTTTAGCCTGGACAATTTGTCGCTGATGGCGCTGGCGATTTCGACGGGATTCGTGGTGGACGACGCCATCGTGGTGCTGGAGAACATTACCCGTTACGTAGAGGATGGCATGGACGCGGTGCAGGCCGCGTTCAAAGGCGCGGCGGAAATTGGATTCACCGTAATCTCGATGAGCGTCTCGCTGGTCGCGGTATTTATTCCGCTGCTGATGATGGGCGGCATTGTGGGAAGGCTGTTTCGCGAGTTCGCCGTCACGCTGAGCATCGCGATCGGAGTTTCGTTGGTGGTATCGCTTACCACGACGCCCACCATGTGCGCCAAGTTTCTGCGTCCGCCGGAAAAAGAGGAGCGGCATAACTGGCTCTACCGGGCCAGCGAGTGGTTCTTCGATAAGACGCTCGCGACCTATACCCAGTCCCTGCGGTTCGTCTTACAGCATCAGTTCGCAACGCTGGTGGTGACCATCGCGGTGGCGTGCCTGAGCGTGTATCTCTACATCATCGTGCCAAAAGGATTTTTTCCGCAGCAGGATACGGGGCGCATCGGAGGATCGGTACAAGCGGCGCAGGATATTTCTTTCCAGGCGATGCGCGGCAAGATGGAGCGCTACGTCAGCATTATTATGACCGACCCGGCCGTGAGCACGGTCGTGGGGTTTGCGGGGGGAAATACGGTTTCGAACCAGGGCCGGTTCTTCATCATGATGAAGCCGCTGGCAGAGCGCGCGAAGTGTCCGGAACATCATTTCTGGCAGTCCTGCCCCACCGTTACCGCCGATGATGTGATCAACCGGCTTCGCGGCAAGCTGGCGGTGGTGCCGGGAGCCACCCTCTATCTGCAGTCGTATCAAGACCTGACTATCGGGGGACGCCAGAGTAACGCTCAGTATCAATACACGCTGCAAGGCGAAGACTTGAACGAGCTGAACAGCTGGGCGCCGCAGCTATTGACGAAGATGCGCGGGCTGCCGGAACTCCGCGACGTCAACACCGACCAGCAGGATAAAGGCCTGCAGGCGCAACTGGTGATCGACCGCGACACCGCCAGCCGCCTCGGCGTGGCGGCGCAGGATATCGACAACGCGCTCTACGACGCTTTCGGGCAGCGGCAAGTTTCCACCATGTACCTGCCGTTGAATCAGTACCACGTGATCATGGAAGTTGCGCCGCAATTCCAACAGACAACCGAGGCGCTGCAGAATATTTACCTGCGGTCGTCGAGCGGCGCTCCCATTCCGTTGGCGGCATTCACTCACTACACGCCATCGAATATTCCGTTGGCGGTAAATCACCAGAGCCAGTTTCCCTCAGTCACGATTTCGTTCAACCTGGCTCCGGGGATTTTTCTCGGCCAGGCGACGATCGCCATCAACAATGCGCAGCAGTCGATTGGCTTCCCGGCGACGATTCAGGCGAGTTTTCAGGGAACCGCGGCGGCGTTCCAGGATTCGCTATCCAGCCAGAAGATACTGATCTTTGCCGCCCTGATCACCGTTTACATTGTGCTGGGCATGTTGTATGAGAGCTGGATTCATCCCATCACGATTCTCTCGACGATCCCATCCGCGGGTGTGGGAGCACTGCTAGCACTGCTGCTGACGCACAACGAGCTCAACGTAATTGGAATGATCGGCATTATTCTGCTGATCGGGCTGGTGAAGAAGAACGCCATCATGATGATCGACGTGGCGCTGGAGGTGGAGCGCACACTGGGGAGAAAACCTGCGGAAGCCATTTACGAAGCTTGCCTGCTGCGCTTCCGCCCGATCATGATGACGACCATGGCCGCTCTGCTCGGCGGCCTTCCGCTCGCGCTTGGCCATGGCACCGGTTCGGAAATGCACCGTCCTTTGGGCATCACGATTGTTGGCGGACTCATCGTCAGCCAGGCGCTTACGCTGTTTACGACTCCGGTGGTTTACGTATACCTGGATCGGCTGCGAATGGCGCTGCGGGGCGGCGAGGATCCTCTGGCGAAAGCGGCGCCGGATGCTCCCACGCCGAGCCCTGCGCACTGAGCGGGCAAGCCAGCCCACCCGTACAACCTGCCCTTCGTGCCGTGGCATCGCAGAAGTGTACGCGCCCGGGCTGCGCAGGTTTTATAATCTTCAGCAAGGTTGGGGTTTTGCTGTGTAGAATACCCAGTGACGTGGCGAGTGCCCTTTTAACTGGATCCCATGATTATGTGATGTGATTGCCTGCTCTAATCCCGGGAACCCGGTATATTTGTTCTTCGCTTTCAAATTCTCTCAGGAGTACCGAATGCTTCAGAAGGCATTAGCCTTGGCGGCCCTTGCGGTGGGGATCGCCGTTTGCACGACCGGCTGCGGCACCACGGCCAACAATTACGTGTATGCGACCCTGCCGGCAACGAATCAGATCGCTATTTTTCGAGAGGATCCGAACTCCGGCGTGCTCACGCAGCTTTCAGGGAGTCCGATCCCAGCCGGCGACGGCGCCAACTCGCTGGTGATTCATCCTTCGGGGAAATTTCTTTACGCGGCAAATCCCGGCCAGAACGAAAACGACATCTCGCTGTTCGACATCAATACCGACGGTACTTTGACCGAAGTTTTTCCCCGGACTACGGTGACGCCGTATGCCACGCAGCCGCGAACCCTGGTTATGGACCCGTCCGGCGGTTTTCTTTACGTGGCCAACGTCGGCTCGAACAATATTTCGATCTTTTCCATCTCCGCCAGTACTGGCGCGCTGACCCAACTCGCCAATAGCCCGGTGGCAATAAATTTGCCCCCGCTCAACATGGTGCTGTCGCCTTCGGGTAATTTTCTTTTCGTCAGCGCCAACAATGCTGCGATTCAGCCCACCGGCGTTATCGAAGTCTTTGGCGTAGCCAGTGGAGTGCTAACTCCCCTGGGATACTTTCCAACGGCAGGAAACAATCCGGATGGCCTGGCGATCAACCCCACGGGCACATATTTGTATGCCGCGAACTACGGCTCGAATTCTATTTCCGTCCTGGGCATCGGTTCATCGGGTGCGCTGACGGCAGTTCAGGGTTCGCCGATCAGCGATATTTATTCCAGTCCGGTTTCTCTCACTCTGGACCCCAAGGGACAATATCTCTACGTGGCCAATCAGACCAATAACAATGTGGCCGCGTACTCCATCAGTTCAAGCACAGGGCTTCCGACGATTCTTAACGTTTCCGCGCTCTCGAATACATCGCAATCGACCGGCGCTTTCGGGACAGAAAACAGCCCCAGCCTGGTGGTGGGGGACCCGAGCGGAAAATATCTGTTTGTGGGAAACCAAGGATCCTCGGCGGGGATTCAATCGTTCAGCCTGAGCAGTGGGAACCTGATCGAGATTTTTACTTACAACGTGGGGAATACGCCGTCTTCGATCGCAATCTTGCAGATGAAGTAAGCGGAGTGTGGAGGGGCAGGCGGAGGATTCGCCGGGGGCAGGAAGAACCCTCCTCACACTAGTCAGGGCGGGGTTTTTACCGGCCAATGACAACCAAAAATTAAAAAACCTGCGACAATATCTAAACCGGCACCGGACCGTATGCAACCCCTGCGGGGCTCGAACCATCGAATTTCAAAAGACTATAGAACTTTTGGATTCGGCGGCTAGAGTGAATTCCGTGCCGAGATTGCCCAGAGGACACAGAATTCATGAAAATCGCGAGCGCTGCAAGCGCCTTTCCCAAGTACTACTACACCCAGAAAGAATTGCTGCAGCGGCTTCAGGATTATTGGGGAGCGGAACTTAAGAACCCGTTGCTGCTGGCGCGCCTGCACCGCAACGTAACGGTAGATGGCCGCTATCTCGCCGTTCCCGCCGAACAGTATCTCGACATCAAGACCTGGGGCCAGGCCAACGACATCTGGATCAAAGTGGCGCAGGAACTGGGCGAGCAGGCCCTCTGCCTGGCGCTGCACAAGGCAGGCATGAAGCCGGAAGATTTGGGCGCGCTGCTGTTCACCACGGTCACAGGTGTGGCCAGCCCATCGATCGACGGGATGCTCATCAACCGAATGGGGCTGCCCACGAAGATTCGGCGCACGCCAATCTTCGGCCTGGGATGCGTGGCCGGAGCCGCGGGAATTGCCCGTGCCGCTGACTACGTGCAGGCATATCCAGATCGTGCCGCGGCGCTGGTTTCGGTGGAGCTTTGCTCGCTGACTTTGCAGCGGGAGGATCTTTCCGTCGCAAACCTGATCTCGTCGGGGCTTTTCGCCGATGGGGCGGCCGCGGTGATCGTAACCGGCAAAGACTTCGAAGCGGCGGAGCAGAACGGAAACGGAAATGGTTCGGGGCCGAAGATTCTGGCTACGCGCTCGATTTTTTATCCCAACACCGAAGACATGATGGGCTGGAATATTTCCGAAAAGGGTTTCCGGATTATTTTGTCGACGGAAGTTCCGACCTTGATCCGGGAAAATCTGGGGCGGGACGTTGACGCATTCCTGGCCGATAACGGACTTCAGCGCAGCGATTTGAAAAGTTTTGTCATGCACACCGGCGGGCCTAAGGTGCTGGACGCTACGGCATCCGCGCTCGGTCTGAAGAATGGAGAGCTGAAAGCTTCATGGGACTGCCTGCGCAAGGTAGGCAATCTCTCTTCGGCATCGGTGCTGGTGGTGCTGGAAGATGTGATGAAGAATCGCAGGCCTGAGCCTGGCACGCTGGGATTGCTGGGAGCGATGGGGCCCGGATTTTGTTCAGAGCTGTTGTTGCTGCAGTGGTAGCCGGCACGGTTGTGAATGACGCGAAACTGTTTGCTTAACATGAGAGAAGGTGCGAAAGCATTGTTCGCAAGTCGAATTCGCTATGTAGTTGTGGCGGTGATGGTGTTTGTCACCGCCGGTGCGTGGGCAGCTAGCTCAGTGGTCTCGTTTCAGTTGGATCCGCAACAGACCCATATCACATTCACTCTCGGCGACGTACTTCACACCGTAAAGGGAACGTTCCAATTGAAGCAGGGAGCGCTTCATCTCGACCCCGCGACCGGCAACTTCACGGGCGCAATCGTGGTGGACGCTAAGAGTGGGGCCAGCGGCAATGGGATGCGCGACCGGAAAATGAATAAAGAGGTGCTGGAAAGCGATCGGTACCCGGAGGTGTCGTTTCGTCCGGATCACATTGAGGGAAATGTTTCGCTGCAAGGGAATTCCTCGCCGCATATCCATGGGATTTTCACGATTCACGGGAGTGACCACGAACTCACCGTCCCGGCCGAAGTGCAGATCTCAGGAGATCACTGGACCGCAACCATGCACTTCTCGGTGCCTTACGCGCAGTGGGGAATGAAAAATCCGAGCACGCTGTTTTTGCGGGTGAACGAAACCGTCGACATCGACCTGGCCGCAAGCGGGAACCTTACGAGGCCTTAGGGCGAGTGCACAATCATTAATATCCATCCTGCGGAAAAATCCCCTTGCCTTCCACACATTCGTAGCATCGCCTCGCTGCAAGGTTCTTGAACTCTTCGACTCGGCCGCTTGGCCAGTGAATTACAGCCGATTCGACGCGATCGGCTTTGCCTAATCCGAATGTGAGCGGAAGCTCCGACTGTGAAAGATAACTGGAACCGCTTTTTACCATGCGCGATTGACTCATTCCGCCGCCCGTGATTCCCACGCTGGCGCCGATCGCGTCGCGATTCGACTTCGTACCGACCAGCCGAAACCGAATGCTGTGGTTCCCGGCAAGTTGATCGTTGCGGTACAGATATGCGGGACCGTTGTTGGTGGTCAGCAGTAAGTCGAGATCGCCGTCGCGGTCGAAATCGCCATAGGCAAGGCCGCGGCCGACTTTCGGTTGCGCAAATTCCCCAGCGAGTCCCGCGGCGACATCGCGAAACTTTCCCTTGCCGTTGTTAAGAAACATCTGCGGCGGCTGCGCGTAACCCACATTGCCGCGAATGTTTCGCACCGTCTCATCGATATGACCGTTGGCTACGGCAAGATCGAGCCAGCCATCGAGATCGGCATCGAGAAAAACGCAGCCGAAGCCGAGGCTGTTCTTGGAGGCTAACCCCACGCCGGTTGAGGCGGCAACGTCTTCATAGCTTTTTCCGTTGAACTCGTAGAGGCCGGTCATTTCGTTATCGAAGTTCGTGATCGCCACACCGGCATGAGCGGAATTGGTGAAATTACCTACGTCAACCCCCATACCGGCGCGGGCTTTGCCCTCTGCGCTGAAGGCCAGCCCGGCTTCAACCGCGGCGTCTTTGAACGTACCATTGCGCTGGTTGCGATAGAGCTTGTTCGGCTGCGTGTCGTTCGCGACCAGCAAATCGGGCCAGCCGCTTTGTTCGTCATCCAACATCGCAACGCCCAGGGATTTCGAACTGCTGTCGAAAATTCCGCTGGACGCGGTCACGTCCTCGAAGGTCCCGTTGCCGCGATTGTGAAACAGCCAGCAGGTTTCGCCGCGGTAGGCTTCGGGGGTGCAATAGGATTTATGTTTGCCATCGAGGCTGCAAAAAACGTCGCGATCGGGCAACCACTTCACATAATTGCAAACGAAAAGATCGAGCAAGCCGTCGCGATCATAATCGAACCACAGCGCCGAGGTGCTGAAGCCAAGGCGTTTCCCTAAGCCACTCGCGGAGGTTACATCCACAAAAGTTCCCTTGCCGGTGTTGTGAAAGAGGCGGTTCTGCCCCACGCAGGTGATGAGAATGTCGGGGAAGCCGTCGTTGTCATAGTCGCCGACGGCCACGCCCATGCCATACATCTCGACATCGAGTCCGGCACGTGCGGTCACGTCGGTGAAAGTGCCATTGCGGTTGTTGCGATACAGCCGCAGCGGCGACGGCTGCCGTTTGTGGCCAGGCCAATCCATTCCGTTGATGAGAAGAATGTCTTGCCAGCCGTCGCCGTCGTAGTCGAGAAGGGCGCAGCCAGAGCCAAGAGTTTCGGGAAGGAATTTTCCTCCGAAGGCGCCGCTGTTGTGCTGAAACTGGATGCCGGCAGGCGAGGTGACATCGACGAGTTTAAAACCTGGCGAAGGGGCTGGAGCGCCAGAAGGTTGTAAGGCTCGGAGTAAGGGCAGTTGCAAGATCGCCGCCGCACCCGCTATGCCCCCTCGCAAGAAATGTCTGCGATTCAAGGGACGTTCACCAGCCCGGCCCGAATAGCATAGACCACCAGTTCGGCTGTCTTGTGAATGCCCAGCGCGTTCATGATGTTGGCGCGATGAACTGCAATCGTGTTGGCGCTGAGATCGAGTGCGCTGGCAATTTCTTTGTTCGATTTTCCTTCCACAATCATCTGCAGGACTTCGAGTTCCCGAGGAGTGAGTCCGCTGTTGCGCTCGCCTTTGAGTGGTGAAGAGGGCTCAACCTGCGGATCGAAACAGGATTCTCCGTTTGCCACGCGCCGAACCGCCGGCCCCAGTTCCAAATTCATGGCGTTCTTTAGGATGTATCCTTTCGCGCCGGCTTCGATGGCCTGCCGCACCCATGTGCTTTCCGAATGCATGCTGAGCATCAGCACCGCTGTATCAGGGAGATCTTCGAGAATCTGCCGCGTGGCGTCGAGGCCGTTTACTTTGGGCAACGCACAGTCCATGACGACGACGCGCGGCTTCAAATCTCGCGCCAAACGAATGGCTTCCTCCCCGTCACCGGCTTCGCCCACGACTTCCATATCCGGCTCGTCTTCGAGCATGCGGCGGAAGCCGCGTCGCACCAGGCTGTGGTCATCCACCAGCAGAACCGTGGTTTTTTTAGGAGGGTTCATTCTTATCTGCACCGATGGTTCATCCTAACTTTCTACTTCTTCGATTCAACACTATCGCGCGGCGCGATCAGGCTCACCAGTGTTCCGCCGGAGGCCGGAATGGAAAACAAAACCTTCCCGCCCAATAATTCTGCGCGTTCGCGCATGGCCACCAAGCCGATTCCCTGCTTCGCCCGCCGCTCAGTGAAACCGGCTCCGTGGTCCTCAACTTCTAATTGCAGCGCCATCGGCAGAAAACACAATCGCACCCAGGCTTGTTTGGCTCCGGAATGCCGCGCGACGTTGTTCAGCGCCTCCTGCAAAACGCGGTAAATTTGTACCGCTGCGCTGCCTTCGACGGAAAAGGGCGCGCCTTTCTTCTCATAGGATATGGCAATTCCCGTTTGCCTTTCCACGGTCGGAATATACCAGTCGAGTGTAGCCTCAAGCCCGGCCTCATCCAACATTACGGGATGCAACGCCTGTGAAAGAGTTCTCACGCGGTCCAGTGTTTCCTGGGTTATCTGCTGAACCTCTTGCAAATCCGCGCGGAGGGACGAGCCTTCGGGGGCGTGACTTCCGGCGCGGCCGAGCATCGAGCCCATTGCGGTCAGAATCTGGCCAAACTCGTCGTGCAACTCCAGGGAGATATAACGCAGGGTAGACTCCTGAGTGGAAATCAATTTTTGCGCCAGCTCGCTGCGCCGCGCCGAAAGCTCCGTCATGCGCGCAAACAGCTGGCGATTCCAGCGGATCATGGAAAAACCCGTGAGCAGCATCGCAGCCAGAGTGGCGAACAAAAATACATAGACCTGGCGCTGCACGCGATCATAAATTCCGATGATTCGCTGCGCGGCCTGTTCTTCGCTATCGCTATTTTGCACCAGCAACCGGGCCACGGTAGTGCTCAGTGCGGCCTGCCTTGCCTGCAAAGTAAGCTGAATCTGGGCCCTCGCCTCTTTTTCGCTCGCCTGACCGGCGAGCTCGAATACGCGGCCTACAGCATCCCAAAATTGAGCCAGCGAACTAGCTAATGAGGCGCTTTGATCCGGCGTACGACTCGATGGTGAGAGTCCTGCTTCGATCCGCATGGCGTCGTCAAGATCGGTGTGGATGCGCTGAAATTGCGCCGACCAGGCCGTGAGGGGATACGGTTCATCGTTGTCGATCATGTCGCGCATGGCGACGGCGAGCAGGTTCAGATCATTTTGGATGCGCAACAACTGCAAGGAATCTTTGCGGTTGCGGTCGATCAACTCGGTTTGCAGTTTGCGCAAACCGGCTACCTGCCAGGTTATGTAGGCCGAGTAAGCGACTACTGCCGCGAGCGTGACTAACAGCCCCAGCAGCAGACCCAGGGTTGGAGAGCGCTCGGGCGAGGGCGGACGCGGCACGACCAGAGAATACATCGCCGGCCTGCGGAATGTCACAATGCGTAATAATGAAGCGAATGCGGGCGCAGGGGAGTCCAATTAAAGATTGAGCACCGATCCCAAGCCAGTTCAGAAGGTCCCAAAGGTCGAGAGGCTTCGCGCCGTTCTGCCCGAGGTCTGGAAGCTGATGCGGCCCCGGCGCTGGCTGCTCGCGCTCGGCTTTGTGCTGATGCTGATCAACCGCGTGGCTGCACTGGTCCTGCCGTATTCGACGAAATTTCTAATCGATACTGTTATTAACAAACATCATTTGGATCAGCTGCGGCCGTTGGTGCTATTGGTTCTGACCGCAACTGTGGTGCAGGGGCTTACATCGTTTTCGCTGACGCAGTTACTTTCGAAAGCGGCGCAGCGCCTGATTGCGGAGTTGCGCGAGCAGGTGCAGGTTCATATCTCGCGGCTTCCGGTTGCTTTTTACGACGGCAACAAGACCGGCAATCTCGTATCTCGCATCATGAGCGACGTGGAGGGCGTGCGAAATTTGCTGGGCACGGGTCTGGTCGATTTTCTCGGAGGATTAATCACTTCCGGAATCGCGCTCGTGCTCTTGTTCCGCACCAGTCCGCAGATGACGCTGATTGCCGTCGGCTCTCTCTTATGCTTTTCCGTGGCGCTCAATAAGGCCTTCTCTACCATTCGCCCCATTTTTCGCGAGCGCGGCAAAATCAACGCCGAAGTGACCGGGCGGCTTACGGAATCGCTGGGCGGTGTGCGCGTGATTAAGGGATACCACGCCGAAGCACGCGAGGAGGCAGTTTTTGCGTCAGGCGTTCGCCGTCTGCTCGATAATGTCATGCGCACTCTCACGGCCACTTCGGTGATGAGCCTTTCAGCCAGCGTGCTGCTCGGATTGGTGGGCGCGGTCACGATGTATGTTGGCACGCATCAGATTGCCGCGGGCACGCTGACGGTGGGCGGTTTCTTTTCCTACACTCTGTTGCTCGGCTTTTTGGTTGCGCCGATCATGCAGATTGTCTCGATCGGAACTCAGCTCACCGAAGCTGTGGCGGGGCTGGAGCGAACGCAGGAGATTATGCGGGAACGTCCGGAGGATCAGGATCCGGCTCGCACTATAGTTTTACGCGACATTGTTGGGCGAGTTGAATTTGACGACGTTAGTTTCAGCTATGACGGAACGCACCCGGTGCTGCGCGATATTTCTTTTCGCGCGGAGCCCGGCACGGTTACGGCTTTAGTTGGCTCATCGGGCTCCGGCAAATCGACAACGATAGGATTGATCTCAGCTTTTTATGTGCCGACCAAAGGCAAGATTCTGCTGGATGGAACAGACCTGAGCACGGTGCGCCTCGATTCCTATCGCACGCGCCTTGGAGTGGTTCTGCAGGAATCGTTTCTGTTCGACGGAACGATTCGCGAGAACGTGGCTTTTTCGCGACCGGGCGCGAGCGAAGAGGAAATTCTTCGGGCTTGCCGCATCGCACGCGTGGATGAGTTCGCCGAATCGTTCGCCGACAAGTACGACACAATTGTGGGCGAGCGCGGCGTGAAGCTCTCCGGCGGGCAGCGGCAACGAATTTCAATCGCCCGCGCGATTCTGGCCGAGCCGCGCATTCTGATTTTGGACGAAGCAACCTCGAGCCTCGACTCCGAATCCGAACAAATGATCCAGCATGGACTTTCGTATCTGATGCAGGGCCGCACTACGTTTGTAATCGCTCACCGGCTTTCGACCATCCGCCGCGCCCACCAGATTCTGGTGCTGGAGCAGGGGCGAATCCTGGAACGCGGCACGCATGAACAGCTTTATGCGGCGCGCGGACGTTATTACGACCTCTACACGCGGCAACATGGAGTTGAAGAGAATTTATTTCTTGCGCCTGGCGAAGGCGATTTTGCCGAAGTGAACGGAAATGGGAGCTCCGGCCCGGCACGCGAGGGCCAGGTGAAGGCGACCGATGCTTTGGGTGTGCTGAAAGGGGAGGTTCGTTAGCGCATGGCCGTTGCATTGGAATCTTCGAACGACAGGACGGCCGCGATCCGCATCGAGGATCTTTGCCGCCACTATCGCATGGGAGAAACTGTGATTCGCGCCGTTGACGGAGTGAATCTCCACGTGCGCGCGGGCGAGTTTGTCGCTCTTCTTGGCAGTTCTGGATCGGGCAAGTCTTCGGTCTTGAATCTGATCGCCGGGCTCGACCGCCCAACTTCGGGCAGCGTGATCGTGCGGCAGAACGATCTTGCAGAACTCTCGCGAGAGGAACTGGCGCGCTATCGATTGCATACCGTGGGCATGGTTTTTCAGTCGTTTAATTTAATCCCCAGCATGACGCTCGCCGAAAATGTGGAACTGCCCTTGCGCTTTGCCGAAGTCGACCGTGCCAAGCGAGACAGCCTGGCGCGAGAAGCTCTCGCTCGCGTGGGTCTGCAGGCGCGCATGAATCATCGTCCAAGCGAACTTTCGGGAGGCGAACAGCAGCGCGCGGCACTGGCGCGGGCACTAATCAACCGACCTAAGCTTCTGCTGGCCGACGAGCCCACAGGAAATCTCGACAGCCGCACCGGAACTGAAATCATGAATATGGTGCGTGACTTCAACCGTCAACTGGGAATGACGATCGTGATGGTGACGCACGAGCGTGCATTGGCCGAACGCTACGCCGAGCGTCTTGTGTTTATGGCCGATGGCAAGGTGATTTCGGAGGAATTGAATTCCGCAGGCGTCGCGATTGCCGGAGCGGTAAAAGCCGGGACAGAAGGAACCCGCTCATGAAGCTGCCTGACCTCGCCGAACTTGCAGTTCGCAATCTGCGCGAATCGGTTCTGCGAAATTCGCTGACTACGATTGGCATCTCGGTGGGAGTGGCGTCGCTGGTCGCCATGCTTTCCCTTGGGATTGGCCTGCAGCAAATGGCGTCGCGCCGCCTAATGAAATCAGGATTGTTCGATACCGTAGTGGTCACTTCGCGGCGCGACCTGCGCAACTTTGGCCACGATGAAGATCGCAACGCACCCGTACCCGCCGAAAGCCGCATCCTCGACGAGCCCACGCGTGTGGAGATTGAGCGCCTGCCCAATGTGGTGGAGGCTTACCCCGACATTCGCTTCATTACCGAGTTGCGTTTCGAAGATAAAGCCCATTTGACGATGGTTGCGGCTCTGCCGGCCTCTGCGCAATCGAACGATGCGTTCGACAACGTGCAGGGAAAGTTTTTCTCGTCTGCGACGGCGCCCGAGGTGATTCTGCAAAAATCGTTTGCCGAAGAACTTCTCGGCAAGACTCCGAAGCCCGGGGTGGATGAGACGAATGTTGCCGAGCTTGCGCCACCGCTGTTGGGCAAAGAATTAACCATACGCTACGCTCAGCGCGAGGCGGCGCAAAACAATTCGCCGGCTGGTTCCGAGGCAAAGGCATCTCCACTCGGCGGCGCTGATCTTTCCGGCGCGGCTTACTCTGTGGTTTCGCGCGAGCAGAAGCTGAAGATTGTCGGCGTGGCGGACCTCGACCCCGAGAGCATGCGCGGGCCGACCCGGGCAAAAGTTTTTCTCCCGCTTAAGCTAGCTGAGAGTCTGCACGTAATGCAGCCGACGGATCTGCGCGAAATTTCCCGCGCGTCCTCCGATCAGCCGGTGTATTCCTCAGTGAGCGTGCGCGTGAAAAATCCCAGCGGTGTGCAGACGGTGGAAGACGCCATTAAGAAGATGGGTTTCAACACATTTTCTATTCTTGATGCGAGCCGCAGCATTCAGCAGTTTTTCAAGGTGCTGGACGTTTTCCTGGGGATTTTCGGCAGCCTTGCGCTCGCTGTCGCCTTCATCGGAATCGTGAACACATTGGTGATGGCAATACTCGAGCGGCGCCGCGAAATCGGAATTATGAAGGCGATTGGCGCCAGCGACGGAGACGTGAAGAGCCTTTTCTTTGCCGAAGCGGGAGCGATGGGCATTCTCGGCGGCGTGGTTGGCGTAGCGCTGGGTTGGGCGATTGGACAAGTCATCAACCTGGGAACCAACGTCTATCTCAAGCGGCAATCTTTTCCGCCGGAACATTTCTGGTCGGTGCCGTGGTGGCTGGTGGCGTTTGCGATTGTATTTTCGTTCCTAGTGAGCCTGGCTGCGGGACTTTATCCGGCGGCGCGTGCGGCCCGTCTTGATCCGGTTCAGGCGCTCCGCTATGAGTAGACTGAATCGATGAATCGCTCTTTGCCGCTTACTTTTCTTTTCCTGGTGCTGGCCTGGTGCCTTCCAATCCACGCGCAGAGCCGAATCGATTGCGATGCGCTGAACAGCCAGATTCTGAAGTCTCCAGTGCATTACTGCGTTTACCTGCCTGCCAGCTACGATGCCGGAGCGAAAGCGAAGCCGCGGCAGCGCTACCCTGTGCTTTACTTTCTGCACGGCCTGGGCGATAACGAGCGGACTTTATTCAACAGCGGTGGATGGACGCTGCTCGATGACCTCCGGCAGAAACATAAGATCGGAGAATTTCTGATTGCGGCTCCCGAGGGCGGAAGCACTTTCTATATCAATTCAGCCGACGGCTCGATGCGCTATAGCAATTTTTTTCTAGAGGAATTCATTCCCTTCATCGAACGGAAGTATCGCATTGAGAGCGATCGGAAGCATCGCGCGATCAGCGGCATTTCCATGGGCGGGTACGGCGCGCTGCATTTCGCTTTCGCTCACCCGGAACTGTTCTCGGCAGTCAGCGCACAAAGTGCGGCATTGATCACTGAATCTCCGCAAGAGCTCGACGCAGCTGCGCGCTCGGGCGCCCCAAGGGGGAAACTGTTGGCGAAGGTTTTCGGAAATCCCATCGATGCTCGACATTGGAAGAGCAACAGCCCCTTCGAGCTTGCCCGCAAAAATCAAGCTGCGCTGCGAAAGCTCGCCATCTACTTCAATTGCGGCCAGGACGACAATTATGGTTTCGAAAAAGGCGCGGCGGCATTGGACGAAGAACTCAAGCAAGAGGGAATCCGGCACGAGTATCATGCCTACCCTGGCGATCACAGCTTCACGTATTTCATGTCGCATTTTGCTGAGGTGATGGAGTTCCATTCGGCTGCGTTTGGTTTGAAGTAGGGGGGTGGAGTTACTCACTCGCGTGATAATCACACCTCATCGGTGGACTTTAAATGCTTCCATTGTGGTGCGAACGCTGTTGTAGACTAGCTTCAGACGCATGGTCACTGCGCACCCGCCGCGGAGGGATGTGTGAGTGGTTGAAACAGGCGGTCTTGAAAACCGCTGTGCCTGAAAGGGTACCGGGGGTTCGAATCCCTCTCCCTCCGCCATTCAGTCTGCAACGGCAGAGAATTCTGTCCTTCCATTCCAGCAACACCACCCGCTAACGGCAGTGGAGAAGCGATGCACATCTGCTTTAATCTATAAAAAGTTCCCATCCGATCGGCGCGTGAGTTGCGTTCCTGGCGCCGGGTGAGGGCACGGTTGTTCGAAACCTAATGCGCCCGCCACAGCATCCATAGCCCATGAGAATGCCTTGCGATGAAAACGTCATGCTTTCAAAAGATGCCGAAGCCGGGTGCAGGGCAGAGGCGAGAGTCTGGGTGCTGGTCGCGACGATTCTTGGCTCGAGCATGGCTTTCATCGACAGTACAGCCGTGAACGTCGCTCTACCCGCGGTGCAAGCCAACTTTCACGCGAGCGTAGTCGATGTGCAATGGGTGGTGGAGTCCTACGGCCTGTTTCTGGGCGCCCTGATTCTTGTGGGAGGTTCGCTCGGCGACTTGCTGGGGCGCCGTTTAATGTTTGTAGCCGGTACCGCGATATTCACGCTGGCCTCGGCAGTTTGCGGCGGCGCATCGAGTATTCATCAGTTAATCCTCGCTCGGAGTATTCAAGGGGTTGGGGCTGCGCTGCTGGTGCCCGGCAGTCTGGCGATTATCAGTGCGGCGTTTGACGAGAGCGGCCGTGGCCGTGCCATTGGCACCTGGTCGGGCTTTACCTCGATCACTACCGCCATTGGACCAGTACTCGGCGGTTGGCTGGTGGAACACGGCTCGTGGCGGTGGGTGTTTTTCATTAATCTTCCGCTCGCGGCTGCGGTCATCGCCATTTCGCTTTGGCGTATTCCGGAGAGCCGTATGGCCTGCGCCGGCCGCATCGACTGGACGGGAGCTCTGCTTGCCACCGTCGGATTAGGCGGCTTGGTTGCCGGGTTCATTGAATCGGTCAATCTGGGGTGGCGAAGTCCGCTGGTCTTCGGGAGTTTGATCCTGGGCGTGGTTTGTCTTATCGCTCTAGTGGTTATCGAAGGGTACGTCACTTCACCGGTGCTTCCGCTGGAGCTGTTCAAATCCCGCACTTTCAGTGGCGCCAACCTGCTTACGCTTTTTCTATACGCCGCGATTGGCATTTTCTTTTTCCTGTTCCCACTGAACCTGATCCAAGTCCAGGGCTATTCCACCACGGCAACCGGGGCCGCTGTGCTTCCGTTGATTTTGCTCATGTTCTTTCTTTCTCGCTGGTCTGGTGGACTTGTCGCCCGCTATGGTCCGAGAATTCCGTTGATCGCCGGCCCGCTCATTGTCTCTGTCGGATTTGCTATGTTCGCGGTGCCGTCCACTGGAGAGAGCTACTGGAAAGCATTCTTCCCGGCGATCATTATTCTGGGGTTTGGGACGGCAGTCACGGTGGCGCCTCTCACTACCGTCGTTATGAATTCTGTAAGTGAGAACCGGGTCGGCTCGGCTTCTGGAATCAACAACGCCGTGGCACGTGTAGCCGGAGTACTTGCGATCGCAATATTCGGAATTGTAATGGTCAAAGTCTTCGGTTCCCGTCTAGATCGCAGCCTGACTCATCTTTCGCTATCGCCTGGCATTCTGACTCAAATCCATGCCGACGAGATCAAACTCGCGGGCTTGCAGGTTCCCCCTGGTCTTGATCCCAACACCAGTTATGCAATTGAGGAATCCGTCAAGCAAGCATTTGTATTCGGATTTCGAATCGTGATGTTGGCTTGCGCGGGGCTATCTTTGGCAAGCGCCGCGGTAGCCGGGCTGACGATTGGGAACGATTCCGAACGCTCGGCGCGCACTCGACTGGAAGGATAAACATGTGGGGAAAAACATTTTGACCATTCGCCGCGAGGCTAACCCTTGAGACAGGCGGCTCAGAGGAATTAGCGTTCGATTCAGATCGATATATACAGATCGACTTGATCTTAAAAGTAAACATTCACTTCCTTGCCAGGCTATTGCCCGCTGGTTCGCTCGGCCACTGCCAGGCCTGTTACGCGGGCAGAATCAAATCCGGAAGGTATCTGTGTTTTGCTTTGCCCTTCGGTTTTAGCTTCGCTCTTTGAGAAAAGTTTTGCGGTGATTAACATTGCGGTAAGCGTGGCGGTCAAGAGCGCGAATTGCCGCCATCCACTTAGCATTGACGCGTTGCCCATCAACGTGAGGCCAGCGAAGCAAAACAGAAGATGAACGCAAAAAACTTGCAGCGAAGATTGCCCCAACAATACCAGAGGCTTAATCGCCGCCGGTTTGGTGACGGGTTGCGAAAGGATGAGCAAGGCTGCCACGGCTGCGAAATCGAGCATTCGTACTGGCCCCAAGTGCCACTTGTCAAAGAGGAACTCGGTTGAGCCCAGGACCATGCCGTGCGCAAGTTTTCGCCGCAGTATGAAGCACACAATAGCAATTACCGCGGATGGAGCGGCTGCCCAGCGGGCCCAAGTTTCAATTGGCAGACTATCCTGGGCCCAGCGCACGCCCAGCCACACCCCTACAAACCAGAGGAATTGCCAGGCCCAGAGGTCGAAGGAACCCATCTCGTTCAAGGGAATTCGCGTGGGAATGTAGCGCATCATAAACGTGTGTTCGGCGCTGCGAAAACCGAACTGAGCGAGGACCCAGAAAAAGAAAGATGTCGACAAGATCGGTTTCCAACCGATGCGCCGCGCCAGCGGAATTGCAATCGCCGTGAGCAACAGAAAAATGATGTACATCGGCAGGATATCGAGCAGGGGCGGCCGATAAATCAACAGAGCGGCCTCGATGACCGCTTGCTTGGCCCCAGCCATGAAGTAAAAATCCAGAAGGTTGTGAAGCCCGGGCCGATTGCCGCGGGAGGCGATGGGGACCGCGACCAGGAAGGCGAAAGCCAGCAGGGCGGCGTGATAGAAATACAAGCGGACGGTGCGTGCCCACAGCTTCCTGCCCATGGCCGGATAGCCCTCGCGAGCCGCGACACGGAAGTAGATGCGTCCCGTGAACAGGGCTGAGAGAAAAATAAAACCCTCAGCGGCGCCGACAAAACCGAATGGTTGGTTTACCCATGAACTCGCGGCTGTCGGCAAATGCGTGAGGGCGATCCATACCAGCATCACTCCCCGCACCGCATCCAGTTCCAATCGGCGTCCCGTGCTCACACTACTTAGACGCTATTGGACAGCCAACCGTAGCTCGAATTTCGCACTCGAATACAAAAGCGCACGCGACTTTACGCAAAATTACATGCTAGAGTTCAGCGTCGGAGGAACTTAGTGAACGTTTTTCTCAGGGCACTGCTCGCATTTTTGGCTCTGCGCCTGCTAGTCCCACTCCCGGCTCAAGCAAAAAAGCACGAGACAGGGTTTCTCGACCGCACTGCTACCATCCAAGCCGTCATCTACAGATATCAAGTATTCGTTCCGGAAGATTGGACGCCCGACCGGAAATGGCCGGTGATTCTGGCTCTTCACGGAGCCGGGGAGCGCGGCGACGACGGCTTGCTGCAAACCGACGTGGGCATCGGCACAGCGATCCGCTCCAACCGCAGCGCGTTTGAGGCAATCGTAATCATGCCGCAGTGCGCGAAAAATCATTGGTGGATTCTGCCGCCGATGGACGATCTGGCGATGGCAGCGCTGGGGGAAGCGACCAAAGAATTTCATGGAGACACTCGCCGCACCTATCTTACGGGACTGTCCATGGGCGGTTATGGCGCATGGCATCTCGCCGAAAAATATCCCGGAACTTTCGCCGCTCTTGTCGTGATCTGCGGGGGGATTCGCCCGCCCACCGCGGCGCAGAAGGCCATTCCCGACCTCGTCAAAGTTACACCGCCCGATTCTCCGGCTTCCTATGCGGCGGCTGCCAAGCTGGTTGGAGAAATTCCTGTCTGGATATTTCATGGCGCTATCGACGACATCGTTCCGGTCGCCGAATCGCAGCGAATGGCGGCCGCAATGAAGCAGATTGGGGCGGAAGTCCACTACACCGAATATCCGGGGGTGGGACATCCTTGCTGGAATAAGGCGTACGACGAGCCAAAGCTATTTCCCTGGCTCTTCTCCAAATCGTTGCCGGATTAGAGATCGGCGGGAAAAATGGATGACGGCATGATCCGGGAGAAAATCATCCCACGATGAACTCGCATACCATTCGAATCGGATGCGCGGGTTGGAATATTCCGCGCGAGTCCGCCTCCAATTTTGTTCCCGAGGGAAGCCATCTAGAGCGGTACTCTCAAGCGCTCAACTGTTGCGAGATCAATTCTTCGTTTTATCGTCCGCATAAAAAGGAAACCTGGGAGCGATGGGCTCGATCGGTGCCCGCCGAATTCCGGTTCGCGGTTAAGCTTCCGAAGAGTATTACCCACGAAGCAAAATTGCGCTGTGGGTCGGAAGCTCTGTCGCCATTTCTTGCACAGATTGCATGTCTTGGCGAGAAGCTCGGCCCTGTGCTGGTCCAACTGCCGCCGAGTCTGGAATTTGATCCGTCCGGCGCGCGGCAATTTCTGGCGCTGCTTCGCCAGAGTTATTCAGGATACGTTGTATGGGAACCACGCCATGCCACTTGGTTCGATGAAAGGGCGAATGGTTTGTTGCGCGAATTCCAAATTGCCCGCGTGGCGGCCGATCCGGCGTTTGTGCCGGCGGCTGCTGATCCAGGCGGCGCACGGGGCCTAAGCTATTTTCGTTTGCATGGTTCGCCGCGAAGATATTATTCGTCGTACGATTCGGAATACTTGAATAGACTCACCTCGAGACTGAACGTTGCAGCAAGAAACTCTCGGGTGTGGTGCATTTTCGACAACACTGCGTCGGGGGCTGCCGTTCAGAACGCCCTCGAGTTGAAGGCGAAAGTGCTGAAACGATAGGTACAGCCCGCGGAAAAACGTTTCAGATCCCGGCGTACCAGGCGTAGCCGCCTTCTGGAGACGCGGAGCCCAGCCCCTTGCCGATTTTTTTTAAACTGTCGGTGAGGGTGAGTTGCGTAATGAACTTCACATTCTTGTAGCCGAGTTGGCGGGAGACGCGCAGGCGAAGCGGGCCTCCGTTGCCCACAGGCAGTTCGCCGCCATTCATCCCATAGGTAAGAAAAGTCTGCGGGTGTAGTGCGTCGGGCATATCGATGCTTTCCCACCACTCTGGATCGATCGAGGTGTAAACAACGTATCTGGCTTGGGGCAAGGCTCCGACAAGATCCAATACATGAGAAAGCGGCACGCCGATCCATTCGGCGATATACGACCATCCTTCCTCGCACTGGATCATGGTGATTTGGCTTTGCGAGGGGTAGCTCTTTAACTGGTCGAGCGAAAACGAAGCTGGGCGGGCGACCATTCCATTTACCGACAGACGCCAATCGGCGAAACCGCCAGCCTGGAGGCGCTTGAATTCGTTGCTGAAGGGCGGAATCTCGTTCGCGAACGGAGGCTGTGAAATCTGGCTTCGGGAGAACTCACGAGCCAACGAGTGCCGGGTGAGCAGGCGTTGCGAAGCGTAGGTCAGGGTTTCGCCGAGGCCGTAGATTCCGTCGTGATCGGGCGGGACTAATCCATATTTTTGCGCGAGGCGCGCGGCAACGCCAACAGCCGACACGCCGGCGGCGGCGCCAAGCCCGGCGGTGATCAGTTGGCGGCGCGAGAGTTTGCGGGATCGAGGATCGCTCATGTGCGCTCCATATTTGTAACGGGGTGATTTGAAGCTGCGCGGCCCGTGATCATGGCGCGCATGCGGCGCTTGAATCCGGTGACCCAGATCATTCCGACGTGAACTATCAGAAACGAAACCAGAGCCAGCGAGACAAAGAAGTGCAGCGTGCGCGCCGATTGCTGGCCACCCAGCAGATTGACCGTAGACGGAAATGCAGAAACGAAGGCGGGAGACATGGCCAAGCCTGTCCAGATTACCAAGGGAAACAAAATGAAGATTACGAATAGATAGCTAAGCCGTTGGAGCACGTTATACGACCAGAATTCTTTGTCGTCCGGACGCTCGAAGCGCAAATGTTCGGCGATTGAGATGGAGAGCGCCCGCCAGGAAAGATCAGCGCCTCGCGGAAATAAACTTCTTGCGAAGTGCCGGGTGAGCGAACCGAGGATTAAATACAGCAAACCGGTGAACAATACGATCCATGCAGCTTGAAAGTGGAGATAGCGGCTCCAGCCATTCTGATCGGGGAGCACGTATCCATATCCGGATGGCACCAGTGACCTTGAGGAAGGAATCGGGATTGCAAAGAGTGGCGGAGTTAAAACGTTGCCGGTTTCTCCCCAATAAAAGCGAGGGTGGGAGATGACGATTTCCGCTCCGCTGATGAGCAGTGCAAAAAAACAGAGCGTCGTAAGCCAGTGCGTGACGCGCACGAAGGCGGGGTGGCGCGGAGTCGCCGCTGCGGCGGGAACGGCCGAAGGAGTCGTTGGAATGCAAGCTGCATCGCTCACAGCGGGAATCGTATCACGTAGCTCGCCTATCGGCGCGCTCGGCTCTCATCGTCCCGTGTACAACTGGAATGGCGCCCAGTAAAACGGCCGGCTGAACTCCGCGCCATGAAGAGCCGATAATTTTGCAGTTCTCAAAGCGACGCTCGGACTTTTTCCCTTCTTCAGCTCACCATACAACGCATCCATGATTTGAGGAGTGGAGGCGTCGCTCACATCCCACAGCGCGCCGATCACGTTATGGGCGCCGGCGCGGAGGAAGGCCCAGGAAAGTCCGACCAGGCCTTCTCCGGAATAAGTTCGCTTACCCGTGCTGTAACAAGCAGAGATCGTCACCAACTCCGCGCGCAAAGGTTGGCCGCCGATGATATCGCGAGCGTAGAGTTTGAACGAATCATCCTGGCTGCCGCTGGCGCTCGATGCCGGATCCCTGCTCAGGATAATTGCAGAATCAAGCGGGCTGGTACGACTGGCGGTGCCGTGCGCGACGAAGTGAATGTAGGAGAACTGCTCTGGAGCGCCTTTTAGATATGCGCCCGGAAACGCCTGTTGGCGCGCGAATACGGTTTCCCGCTCCGTCGGGAAATATTTCTTGATGTCTTGCATCTGGAGCGGCGCATTCGTCAGCTCCGGGTACGGGTTGTCCGAGCCAGCAGTTGGAGCTTTCGGATCGCCGATCAAAAATAATCTGCCGCCCAGGTTTTGGACTCCGGAGCGCGTCGCTGGCAGCAGACGCAATGAAGCGGCATTCGAGATGGTTACGTCTTCAATCCAATAGTGCTGCGGTTGCGGAAGCAAGGTTTCAAAGTTCAGGCTGTTCAGGCCGCCATCCGGAATGATGAAGACATTTGTGTTCTTTGCTCGCGCTTCTTGATTCAGTAATTCCTGTGCCGGCTCGACTAGAAGTTTGTAGAGAACGCTGCCGTCGTTGGAGGCGTCGAGAATCTCAGGCGGGCCTTCCAGTTTCTTGCGGTAGCTTTGCACTGCGGCATCGATCTCAGATTCATTCGCGGCGAGAGGAAACATTCGCACTTGATTCGGCGTGATGGCCCAGAGATAAGAGTGCTGGCTGCCGAGCGCGTAGAACAAGATTGTGCCGCTGGCGCGGTGCGCGATCTCGGTGGCATTCAGCGGATCGGGCGCAAACGTGGGCTTGCATGGGCGTCCCAGGCCTTCGGCGAGAGTGCGAGCTCGGCTGTAATCGGCTACGCGCAATGCTTCGTTCGTTTTACCCTGATCCACGAGGAAGTGGATGTAGTCTTCGTAGATGCGCGCGGCGTTGCTGAGAAACGGCAGGCGGCTGTCCACGCGCTGATGCAGATCGCAGCGCGCCGCTTCGAAGGTGTTCAAGGCGGTGCGGTATTCGGCGGCGGCTATGGCGGGCTTCTTCTCGTCTTCATATAGACGCGCCAGCGACCGCTCGGCTTCCCACTTGAGAAAAACCGGAGTGTCCGGGGATTTCGCGACTTCGCGAAAATCAGCTTCAGCCGCAGCCGTGTCGTGGGTGTCAGCGGCAACTCGGCCCTCCACCAGCAGCGGATAGACGATGTCGCGCCCATTGCCATCGGCCCGCGCCATGGTGAGTGCTTGCTCCGCGTAACGCTTCGCGTCGTCGAGCTTGGCAGCTTGCTCGGATACGAAGGCCAGGGCGATCATGGAATTAATCGTTTCCTCTCGGCCGTTGATTCGTTGTGCAAGGGTAAGCGATTGTCGAAAAGACCGCTCCGCAGCGCCCAGGTCTTGGGAATCCATCGCGATATATCCGTCGTCTGTGAGCCACCTAAGTTGATCGGAGGTGTCGTTAAGCTTCTCCGCTTCCTTGCCAGCCTCGATTAAGAGCCTTTCACCCTTTTCTGCGTCTCCTAGCTTGTAATAAGCCCATGCGGTATTTCCTAGGGCCGTTTGCGCAATGTCGGCAAAACCATGGCTAAGAGAAATCTGGCGCGCGGCCTCAGCCCAATCAAGCGCTTCGTCAAAATGCGCCTGCTCGTCGGCGGACCAGCTTAGATTCAGGTACGCGTTAGCCTCGAGGAATTGATCGCCATTCACCCGGGCCGCCGCAAGGGCTTGCACGAAGATAGTCTCCGCCTTCGCATAGTGTCCGCGCTGCATCTCCATGACGCCCCATGCTCGAACAATATCAGCACAAGATGGATAGTTCGCGTCGCCGCACAAGCGTTCCGCCTTCTGTAGCCTTTGCTCGGCCTCTGGGAAATGATGCATAGAGGCGTAGACCACACCTTCGAGCCTGAGCTTCTGCACTGTCAGATCTCCTTCAGCTAGCGGCGAGCGCTCCGAAGCCATGATGTCCAATACACCCGTATTCATCCCCTGTAAAGAGCGTATGCGCGCTCTCAGAATCGTGAATCGCCAAGCCCATTCCGGCCCCGCGCCACGGAAGTCCTTGTATCCCCGTTCTGCCAGCGTCTCGGCCGCGGTAATATCGCCGTGCTTGAATGCCTGGAAGGCTCTGTCGAAGGACGCTTGAGGATCGTCGCGGCGAGAGCACGCTGCGGTACATAGTACGGCCATAAAAATGGCTATCAAGCGGAGACCAATCTTTGGCTTGGCCTGTCCGCAGCAGTTGCGGAGTTGCAGAGGGGAAGTCATGCGGTTCCAACTGTGCTGAATTCTAGCTGGAAAGGCCGAATAAAGGCTGCGCAATTTCTGTCAAGTGGAACTTCACACAACGGAAGGTGGTCTCGCGCCAAAGGAGGTAAACCCTACTGAGGATGGATACTGTCAGAATGAAGGGCTGTTTGAGAATTCCGCTGACCACACGGGATCAGCGGAACCCTCGCGCACCGCTCAATCGCCAGCGGCCGATTTATGGATTAGGCCCGGAGCCTTTCCCTCCGCCGTTTGAATCCGCTGTGTTGTTGCCCCCGTTTGCCACAACCGGGCAGCCCAACTCATACCGAATCATCGTCAAGCTGAACGTGTAGGCGTCGTAATCCTTGGGGTTGCCGGCTGGTTCGCGCTTCACCTTCAACTCGCCCAGAAAGAACTTGCCGAAGTGCGGGACCTCGATTACGTGCCCGAACGATTTCTGATCGCTCTGGAGGCCGGTGACCAGGGAGCATCGAGCCAGGTCCTCGGCGGTCTTGGCATCTTTGGTCCTCCATAGCCCGTCGTCTTTGGGATAGCGTTCGCGCGCCCAATCGGGAAGATTTGCGTTGGTGCTGATCTTCTCGTATTGCTTCGCCATCTTATCCATTACCGTCGATTGATCGAAGTACGAGGTGTCATCGACGGGCTTCGGGCCGAGGATGCCGAGGTTGGTCTCAATCTCAACTTTGTGCCCGGCGATTCGCAGGTTCTCGAAGCGCGTTCCCAGGAACGAGACTTCCGGAACTGCGCCATCGAGCGGATGTTCGGTGGAAATCTGCGCCACCACGCGGTCCGCGGTGACGATGTCCAGAATGTTCAGTCCTTCGGTTACAGAAGTCGTTAGGGTTGCGTAACCGTGGCCGGGCTTGGTGCTGCGGTGGCCGGCGACCTGCGTGTAGCCGTATTGATACGACAAAATGCCTTCCAGCCGGAAGGGGCCCGCGTGCTTGAACTGGTAGTGGCTCTCGTCGCCGCCTCCGTAGAGCTTCACCTTGGCTTGCGGTCTTACTTTCTCGTGAAAAGGCTCTTTCAGTTCGATCTCGAGAAGATTCGCCTCGCCGTGGTAGGTGTGGATGCGCTTAGCGCCGGCCAATGGAATTTCTGCTAAAGCCATAGTGGTATCTCCTCCCGCCTGAGATTAATTTTGAACTTGCAATTCGAACGAGCTGCTTCCCACTTCAACCTCCTGGCCGGACGCTGTGATTCCGTGCACGACCAGCTTGTACTTCCCGCTCTGCCGACTGGCGCCGGGAAAACGGATCGGCCAAGTATCCTCCGTTGCAGCCGGAATGGCAACCGATCCATCCAGGCCGGCTGTCGGATTATATAAATCGACCCGGTAACTCGCGAACTTATGCCCTGGAGGGACAATTACATTCACCAGAAATCCATCGCCCGCATGAATCACCAGAGGGGCTGCGTTTTCGCCGTAGGTCAGAAGATTTACCGTCGCGGCGGGTAATAGCTGTGGTTGCCTGGCGGCGTTGGCTAAATGCGGCAGGGTTGCAAGATTTTGATATGCGATCACTACCAACAGAAGAGCTAGCACTGGCACAGCAAACGACGGACGAAGCCATGCGAACCAGCCTCGACCGAAGGCCTGCGACGGACTTGCCTTCGCCAGCGCCGGAACTGGAGCCGAGCGCTCCGCAAGAACTACCTTGCTGTGGGTGACGAACTCGGAGGCGGCGCGAACATCGCGGGCGCACTCCTGGCAGCCGAAGAAGTGCTCTTCGAACTCGTCCCGCAGGGCGGGATCGAGTTCTTCTAGCAGATACTTCTCCGTTATTTTTTCGCGAACCACCATATTGTGGTCCATGGTTGCATCCCCCTCGAGTTAGCCGATGCCAGAAGCATCGCAATGCAACTTAGGCCGAAGCACAATCTGGAGGACGATTGCCCATGTGCTTCAGGTACGTTGCCTTGAATGCCTGCTTGGCACGGTGTAACAACACCCGCAAATACTCGCGGTCCACTCCAAACTCACGGCAAACTTCATCTTTATCGCGTTCGTCAATAAACACCTCGCGCAAGAGGCGACGGTCGCGTTCCTGGAGCTTTTCCAGGATCTCCCTTACTTTCCTGGTGGTTTCGTCCGCCAACAGCACGTCCAGCACATCGGCAGTCATCGCGGGAAAATCGCGCGGCTCCTCGTCATCGTCAAGCGAGGCGTCGCGAGGAGTAGCCCGGTAATGCTCCTGCAACACATGGTTGCAAATGGAATTTACAAATGACCCGAGGCGGTCCGGCTGAAGAATCTTTCCCTCACGCAGAGCCACAAAGAATCTGGCGAAGGTTTCCTGCCGAACGTCCTCGATCGCTTCCGGCGTTTTCAGGCGGGAGCCAAGTTTGATTTTGATGAGCGCGCTAAAATAGGCCGAAAAGTGCTCCTGGGTGCGAAAGTCTCCCGACCGCAAGCGGTTGAGATAGGGTTCGTCAAAGGAATGGAAGTGCAAGTACTGGCCCCGCGCATTCGGCAATGGCAGAAAGTGTAGCACCGGAGCCAGCCGGGTGGGCTCTTCTTGTGTTTGTGGCAGAGCGTGGGCCACGCGGAATGGAATGCGCCGGCGATGGGTCGAGATCGGTTGGGTATTCAGCACTGGATGTGATCACTCCGGCATGCCAGGAAGCACCTATCAAAATACCGGAGCCGCTTCCCCGGTCGGCTCCGGTAGTTTAGAACCCACCAGTTTATAAAATGGCTGGGTCCCTGAACTGTGGATCATCGCGTCTCCGCAACTACTCCACGTATAAGAGGTAGTGCAAAAAAAGCGGAAATCGTTTCAAGGATTTTTTATAGAACCGGGAAGCGCGAGTGGCGGGTGGGGGATCGCCAAGATCGCGGAGGTTGCCGATTGAATTTCAGGAGTCAGCAGAAATCGAAGGCGGCTCCTAAACTAGGCTGCTTTTGGCAATCGCCGTTTGAAACTTTGGAGAATAGTCGAGGGAAGACGCACCACCCGCACGCTGTCGTCCTGTTCAGTCTTGGCGTGAACCGAAATGCCATCCGCGTCCGGGAAGGGATCGGAAACCACCTCAAAATCCTGGCCATAAAGGCGTACGCGCTGGCTGGCGCCATAGCCAAGACGTTTAACATTTGCGCAAAGTTCGGTGATCGAAGCAACTTCGGGATGATGGCCGGTCATGATGATTCCATTGTACCCCTTCCAATCACCGGCGACATAATGGTGGAAATCCCCTCTTATGCCTGTGCACTTCTCTTGTCCAAAGCAGAGTCTGCCAGTCAGATTGGGGCGTTTTGCTATCGCTTCCATTACCTGCGTAACTACCGGGCGATGACCGCCTATGTTAAAGATTGCTAACAGTCGTTCGATCGGCAACCGAATAGTCACACGGCGGTGCGGAAGGTCCCTTCGGGACTTCGCGGATTTGAAAGATTTCTACAAAAGTTAGACCGAATTCATTTGGCGGGACCTGAGCATAAAGGCGGACAAAGTTGCCTGAACAACAGCTGGCTATTCCGGGCGGGGCGGATTCGTCCGCAACCGGTAGCAGCTTTGAGGAGAGCAATGTCTAAAAAAATCCTGGTTGTGGACGACTCGAAGACGGCCTTGATGATGGAACGCGAGATTCTGGAACGGCGCACGACCTACCAGTGCGTAACCGCCAGCGACGGGCAAGAAGCCGTCGAAAAGGCCCAACAGGAGCTGCCTGACCTGATTCTCATGGATGTAGTGATGCCGCGCATGAACGGTTTTGAGGCCTGCAAGGCGATGCGGCGACAGCCCAGCACTCGAGAAATTCCCATCGTACTGGTAACCACGCGCGGAGAGGAATCCTACATGGAAGCGGGATTCCAAAGCGGCTGCAATGACTACATCACCAAACCGGTGAACGGCGCCGAGTTGGTGGCTCTGCTGCAGAGCTACCTGGGCGAGTAACCAAGGGGTACAAGAAAACAACGTTGCGGCGGGGTGAGCCGCTCGTGGGAACGGCGATACCACTCTTCATGAACAGTGCCAACCATAACGGTTCACAGAAGCCTTCAAACAGCGATTCGATGAACGATTTGCGTCTGGTTGCGGCGCGCCAGCGACTGGCCGAAAGCCGGGATGAAGACGACGCAATCGAGGGCCTTCGAGAGATTGTAGCCAACCTGCTTGGTTCCGAAGAGGTCGGCCTGTTCCAGGCAGAGCCTGCAACCGGCACATTCAAAGTCCGCTGGTCATTTGGAATCGACCTTGCGAATTACGATTTGACGCGAGCTCTCGGCGAGGTGGGTATGCAGCGCGTGAGGCGGGGGGAGTTTCACATCGATCTGTCGCCGACAGACCGTTCCAGCTCTGGAGCCAGAGCGCAGGCATTTATCCCCATCCGTTCGGCAAGCGAAACCATCGGCGTACTGGCCATCTTGCGATTGCTGCCTCAGAAGGCAGCCTTCGACAGCACTGATATGGATCTGTTCAAGCTGCTTTCCAACGAAGCAGCTCAACCTTTATTTGGCCCCGCGACTGGCTCCCGGAAAGCCCCGCGCCGGCGAGGAATGGGTGCATGAAGGAAAATCCCCCAACATTCAATCCAGCGGTTCTGCCCACGGAATTCATGAAGAGTTATGAGCCCTCGGACTCGAAGTCCGCGCGGCACTTCCTGTATCCAGGGCAGGTATTCGTGACCCGCGATCCTATTACGATCTCGACCATACTCGGCTCGTGCGCGGCAATCTGCCTGTGGGATCGCCACAAACATGTGGGAGGGATGAACCATTATTTGTTGCCGGAGGGAGCTGGCGACGGACCGAACCGGCTCCGTTACGGAAACGTAGCCAACGACGAATTGTTGCAGCAGGTTTTAGCGCTGGGTAGCGAAGTCAGGAACTTGCAGGCCAAGATCTTCGGTGGATCGAGCGCCTTCGCGGTCGATTTATCGCAGTCGCTGGGATCGAGAAATGTGGAGCTTGCCGAAAGTTTTCTTCGCTCCGCTGGCATTCCCGTCGTTGACAGAGATGTCTCGGGCAAGCACGGACGCAGGCTGGTTTTTCAAATCAGCGACGGTGTGACGATCATTAAGAATTTCGACCAACTGTAGTCAGAAAATTGCGTGCCGCAGGGCGCGAGGAGAGGGGGAACAATGGATCTGGAAGACTTCGACCGTGAAGCGGTATTCGCATCGTTCCTCGTCGAATCGGAAGAAGGCCTGGATGTAATGGAGCAGGCGTTGGTGCAGATGGAATCGAATCCCTCCGATCTGGAACTTCTGCACACCATTTTCCGCGTCGCGCATAGCATTAAAGGAAATGCCACCTCTCTCGAACTCACCGACCTCGCCGGATTCGCCCACGTGGTGGAAGATTTGTTGGATGTTTTTCGTGAGCAGCATGCACTGCCCAGCGCCGATCTGATTTCGTTGCTGCTGAAAGCGGTGGATGAACTGCGCGCCATGGTTTCCGGCGCGCGAAACGGGCCCCTCGAACTCACATTGGCCCAGCACAATCTGAGAAAAGACATTGCACGGGAAGTGGAAAAGCGCTCCAAGCGTACCGTGACCCCGAACGGTTCGCGCGAGCAGGCCGCCTCGGGGGCGAAGTTTGAGGCGCTACCAACTTCCAACCACCGCACGCTGCGCGCCGACGTCGACCGGCTCGACCACATGCTGAACCTTACCGGAGAACTGGTGATCGCGCAGGGACGCCTGCGGCTGATGATCGAGAAGCTGGGCAGCGAACAAGGGCGCGCCATTCTTGAGATGCATCGTGAGGCCGAGCGCCTGTACATGGATTTGCAAAGTGAAGTCATGCACATTCGCATGGTTCAGGTGGGCCCTCTCTTTCGGCAGTTTGTCCGCTCGGTACGCGATCTCGCCACCGGCCACGGCAAATTGGCCCGGCTTGAAGTAGTTGGAGGGGATGTTGAGGTCGACACCACGGTGCTGGAATTGTTGAAAGACCCTCTGCTGCACCTGGTGCGGAATGCGGTGGATCACGGATTGGAGAAGCCGGCGGTTCGCGAAAAGCATGGCAAGAATGCTTGCGGGCTGATCCGGTTAACGGCTTCGCATAGCGGCGGAAACATTGTGGTGAAGCTGGAAGATGATGGTGGAGGATTCGACCGCGCCCGGATTCTGGAGAAAGCGATCCGCGCCGGACTTATTTCCTCGAAAGAACAAATTCGCGAGCAGGATATTTACGATCTGGTTTTTCAGGCTGGGTTCTCGACCGCCGAATCGATTACGGATCTTTCCGGCCGCGGGGTAGGGCTGGACGTAGTGCGCCGCAATATCGACACGCTGCGCGGCACGGTAGAGATCACCAGCACGTCGGGCAAGGGCACGACGATCACAATCCGCCTGCCGCTGACTCTGGCCATTATTGAAGGGTTCTCGGTGAAGGTGGGCCGCGAAGTTTTTGTGGTTCCGCTGGAACATGTGACCGAATGCACGGAATTGCCGGCTGACCAGCGCCGCGCCGAAGCCAGTGGAATTCTCAGCTTGCGCGGGGTTGCTGTTCCCTACGTGCGATTGCGCCGCGCCTTCAACCTGCCCGGCGAAACTCCTAAACGAGAGCAGATTGTCGTAGTGAAGGTCAACGATTTTCAGGCCGGAATCGCCGTGGATGAATTGCTGGGCGGCATGCAGACGGTGGTGAAGCCGTTGGGCCGGGCGTTACGCTCGGTGGCAGGCATTTCTGGTTCGACAGTTCTGGGCGACGGACGCGTGGGGTTGATTGTCGACGTCCCAAGCCTTTTGCGTGGAGTGATGCAGTCGACGTTGCAGGCGCAAGCCGCACAAGCTTAGAAAAAGAAGACCTACGAGGGTGAAAAAATGAAAACCTGGCAAGATCAGAAAATCGGCACGAGGCTCGGAGTTGTCTTCGGAACCATCCTGCTATTCGTGATTGCGGCGGGAGCTTTCGGACTCAACTGGCTCGGCCATCTTAACTCGAACGTATTGGCGTCGGTGCAGAAGCGGTACAACACGGTGGAGTCGACGCACCAGACCATCGAGAACTCGATCACAAATGCACGCATCACCTTGCAACTGTTCGAGACGACCGATCCCGAGCAAGAGAAAAAGCTGAACCTGGAGAATGAAGGCATCAGCAAAGAAATCAGCGCCCAGATTGCGGAGATCGAAAAGAGCCTCAGTTCATCCCAGGAAAAAGAATTGTTTGAGGTGGTGACGCAGAACCGGCAAGCCTACATTTCAGCCCGGCAAAAAGCCAAAGCCCTGCTCGCCGATAAAAAGCGCGACCAGGCAATGGCCGCACTAAGCGCAGATGTGATTCCTGCCCTCGACAAGTATCGCGCATCGTGGCAGAAGTTTATCGACCTGCAGACCGGTGCGATGACGCTGAGCATGAAGGAGAGCCAGGATGCTTTCGCCGTGGGGAGGCGAGTGTCGCTGGTGCTGCTAATTATTATGCTCGTCGTGTCTCCGCTGGTCGCGATCAGCGTCACCAAGAGCATTACGGTTCCCATTCAGCAGGCGGTTGAACACGCGGAGCGCATTGCCGCCGGAGACTTGACCAAGGAAATCGTGATCTCGAACCACTCCGAGACGGGACAACTGCAGCAGGCGATGCAGGAGATGAGCCGGAAACTCTCGGGCATTATCAAAGACGTCCGCGAAGGCTCGGCGGCCGTAGCTTCGGCTGCGCAGCAAGTTTCATCTTCGTCGCAAAGCTTGTCGCAAGGTACGAGCGAGCAGGCTGCGTCGGTTGAGGAGATGAGCTCGAGCCTGGAACAAATGAACGCTTCGATTACACAAAACGCCGAGAACAGCCGTCAGGTGGAGCAAGCGGCGGCGAAGGGAGCTCTGTCCGCGGAAGAGAGCGGCAACGCGGTGAAAGAAACGGTCGATGCCATGAAGCAGATCGCGGCCAAGACTTCGGTGATCGAAGAGATCGCCTACCAGACCAACTTGCTCGCACTCAACGCGGCCATTGAAGCGGCGCGCGCCGGCGACCAAGGGCGGGGGTTTGCGGTGGTTGCAGTGGAAGTTCGAAAGCTCGCGGAACGAAGCCAGTTGGCTGCGCAGGAAATCGGCGGACTGGCGGCAAAAAGCGTCAGCGTGGCGGAACGCTCGGGACAGTTGCTTTCTGATCTGGTGCCGTCCATCAAGAAAACCGCAGATCTCGTGCAAGACGTAGCCGCAGCCTCCACCGAACAGTCTGGCGGCGTAACGCAGATCAATAAAGCGATGTCGCAAGTCGACACCGTCACCCAACGCAATGCGTCGTCGGCGGAAGAACTCTCGAGCACGGCCGAAGAATTAGCTTCCCAGTCGGAGCAATTGCAGCAGCTGATGACTTTTTTCCGGGTCGCGGGCGAACAGTCGATGCAGCGCGGCAATGGCGAGAAACGTGTGCTGATGCCGCTGAATCCTACGTTCAAGAGCCCGTTCGCGCAACGCAGCCATAAACAGCCTTCTAACGGCAACGTCGAGGAGGAAGCGAACTTCTCTCCGTTCTAGAAACTGGACCGGCGCCGCTGTGCGGCCGAGAGGCTGAAACAATGAGACCCTGCGCTGCGACAAAGCAGACTGCAATGAGGGACACAATTATGGGAGCTTCCGAAAAAGTGACAAATCAACTCCCCGTTCACAGGGCGCAGTACCTTACGTTCCTGACTGCGGGCGAGGAGTACGCGATCAGCATCGGGAAGATCCGCGAGATCATCGAGTATGAGGCGGTCACGACTGTGCCAAACACGCCCGCGTGGATCAGCGGTGTCACGAACCTGCGCGGCAAGGTGATTCCGGTGGTCGATTTAGCCGTCAAGTTCGGATTGCCGGCGAGCCGCATCTCCAAGTTTTCCTGCGTCATCATCAGCGACGTGATGTTTCAGGGCGAAAACCTGATCATGGGGGTGCTTTCGGACGCAGTGAATCAGGTGATCGACCTTGGATCTGACGAAATTGAAAAAACTCCGCCGTTCGGCACGCGCGTGAAAACCGAATACCTTCTGGGCATGGGAGCGATGGGCAAGAAGTTTTGCCTGATCCTCGATATCGACAAAGTTCTTTCGGCAGATGAAATTTTGGCCGTCTCGGAAGTAGTTGCCGAAGAGCAATCGGTGAAAGATTCGGCCGGCGATGCTCGGCCGCAAGAGTCACACTTCGAGGCTGGAGCTTAGTCTGTGCCTGCTCAAACGGCAGCCGGGGATCAGTCGGGCGACTTGCGCCAACTCGACACCTATTGTGAACAACCGCCTCATCTTTCCGTCAGTCCCGCGCTGTTCCAGAAATTCCAGAAGCTAATCTACGCCGAAACCGGCATCTGGCTGGGGAGCGCGAAGACCGCCCTGCTCTGCGGTCGGCTCTATCGGCGCCTTCGCGAGTTGGAAATTCCATCGCTAAAGCACTACTACGAACTGGTCTCGCAGCCGGAACAACACGAAGAGCGCTCCCGGATGATCGATGCCATCACCACCAACGAAACTCGATTTTTCCGCGAGCCGCGCCAGTTCGAGTTCCTGGCGCAGACTATTTTTCCACGATGGTTAGCCGAGGCGCAACGCGGCACTCGTCCCAAGCGAATACGAATCTGGAGCGCGGGCTGCTCTTCCGGCGAAGAGCCCTACACGCTGGCCATGCTATTGCACCGGTATTTTTCCGCCGAGAACGACTGGGACATCCGCATGGTTGCCACGGACATTTCACATCGCGTGCTCGAAAAAGCGCGAAAAGGAATTTATCCGATCTCGCGCGCCGCTGAGATTCCTCAAGATTGTTTGCACGCCTCTGTTTTGCGCGGTACCGGCGAGCGCGAGGGCGAGATGAAGGTGAAAATCGAATTGCAGCAGATGATCGATTTTCGCTGGCTGAACTTGAATGAAGAACCGCATGTCATCGAAGGCCCATTCGATGCCATTTTTTGCCGGAATGTACTGATCTATTTTGATTCGGCTTCAAAACAACGCGTGGTTGATAATCTGGTGCGTCATCTGATGGCGACTGGATTATTGTTCGTTGGACATGCAGAAAACCTGACCAGCATCAGCGCCCAATTGCGCAGTATCGAGCCCACGATCTACTCGAAGGCGGTCACTGATGAATCGCGCTAAATCCTCTGCCTTCCGCGAACTCTCGATTGCAAACGCCTTCCCGGAGGCCGCATAGTCCGTGCCCTTGACGAGCTCAACCAGCCTGCAGGTTTTGGTGGTGGACGACTCCGCCATGGTTCGCCAAGTGATGCAGGCGATCATGTCGACGGATCGCCGCATTGAGGTGAAGGCCGCGGCCGATCCGCTGATTGCATGGGCGAAGATGCAGAAGGAACCGCCGGATGTGGTGGTCACAGATCTCGAAATGCCGCGAATGGACGGCCTCACGTTCATTCGGAAAATCATGGCGGAGATGCCAACCCCGGTCGTAGTTTGTTCCGGCCTGGCGGCGCGCGGTACAGAACTCGCATTGCGTGCGCTCGAAGAAGGCGCGGTGGAAGTGATCACCAAGCCCAAGGTAGGGGTGCGCGACTTTCTGCATGAATCGGCGGTGACACTGCTCGACGCAGTTTGGAGCGCTTCGCAAGCGCAGCTTAAGCCCCGGCCCTTGGTGGCCGCGCCGAAGCTTACGGCCGACGCGGTCTTGCCCCGGAAAAACAAACTCATCAGTGCGGCCGCGCCGAACGTTGTAATCGCGGTGGGAGCTTCCACCGGCGGAACCGAAGCGTTGCGTATTTTTCTTTCCGGGCTGCCCGTGGATTGTCCTCCAGTCGCGATTGTGCAGCACATGCCCGAAGTGTTTACCCGGGCCTTTGCCGACCGCTTGAATAAAGAATGCCAAATCGAAGTTGCCGAGGCACGGGACGGCGAACGGCTGGAGACCGGGCGGGCACTGATTGCGCCGGGCAACCGGCACATGCTGGTCAATCGCAGCGGCGAGCACTTTGCTGCGCAGATCATGGATGGGCCTTTGGTTTCGCGTCATCGGCCCAGCGTAGACGTGCTTTTTCGGTCGGTGGCAATCGCGGCCGGCGCGAAGGCGATCGGCGTGATCATGACAGGCATGGGCGACGATGGCGCTGACGGCCTGTGCGAAATGAAAGAGGCAGGAGCCGCGACAATCGCACAGGATGAAGCCAGCTGCGTAGTGTTTGGCATGCCCAAGGAGGCGATCGCTCGCGGCGCCGTCAGCTTGACCGTTCCTCTGGATCAGATTGCCGGCGAGATCTTAAACCTGCAGCGCAATGCGGATAGAGCACGTGCGTCCTCTGCAGGGGTCTAGCGCTGCCAGAGCGGCGAGAAAAGCGTAAGGGCGTACGACGCAAAGCAGGGGAACTGCCCAAGTTTGGCACCTGGGATTACATCGAGGGAAAAGTGATTGAGAGCGCCGCTCGGCGCTCGGCAGAGACAAGGACAAAGGACAAGTTACGAGGCTTAGTAACCGGCGGAAAGTTACTGCCGCCATCCCAAATATTCGTTGTGTCCGTGAAAAATCTCAGTCAGTTTGCGCTCAATACGTTGACGAAAACCCGTCGGCTGCGGTTGAGAAGTTTCAACAGTCTCGTTTTTTGCTTCGATCTTCTTTTCGGGAGCGGGAGCTGCACCAGCGGCCATAGAATGGCTCCTTTTATTAGTTGATTTTCATAACCTTGTCAGTTGTGACCAGGTCTCGCAGGAAGTCGTTCGCCGGGAGGAGCGGCTGTAGAGCTTTCCAACTGCATTCAATCTAAGACAGTTCTCATACTCATAGCAGATCACCAACGTCATAGCACCACGGTTCCCGCTTTCGGCCTCAATGGGCTGGGGTGCTGGAGAACCGAATGTCTACATGGCCACAACTATGCCGTGGGGGAAGGCGAGCAGCGTGATTTGTTGTAGCCCTATAATGATTCGCATGTCCGGTTTCGACTCCACTGCAATGTTGGCGGTAGCGATCGCGGAAGCGCGCGTGGGGCTTGCTGAGGGCGGGATTCCGATTGGCGCGGCGATTTTCGACGCCGACGGCCGGGTGATCGGCGCTGGCCACAATCGGAGGGTTCAGAACGGGGATCCATCTTTGCACGGCGAAACTGACGCCTTTCGCCGAGCGGGTCGTCAGCGCAGCTATCGCGAGTTCGTCATGGTGACGACGCTTGCTCCCTGCTGGTATTGCAGCGGGCTGGTGCGGCAGTTTGGTTTCTCAACCGTGGTTGTGGGCGAAAGCAGAAATTTCCAAGGCGGCATGGAGTGGCTTCGGTCGCTGGGAGTCAACGTCATCGATCTGGATTCCGAAGAGTGCGCCGCGATGTTAAGCGAGTATATCCGCGCGAATCCTCAAGTCTGGAATGAGGACATCGGGGAAGACTGAATTATATGTTCGCGTGGAGAGGTGAGTTGTGAAATTCGATCAGCAACTATTGCAGCGGCTGCCGAAGGTTCTTCTCCACGAACATCTCGATGGAGTATTGCGGCCACGAACGATCATTGAACTGGCGAAGGAAGAAGCCTACACGGGACTGCCAACCAATGACCCGGAGGAATTGTCTCGATGGTTCTTCCGAGGTGCGAATCAAGGGAGCCTCGCAAAATATCTGGAGGGGTTTGCTCATACCATCGCGGTGATGCAGACGGAAGAAGCTCTGCAGCGCGTGGCTTATGAGCAGGCTGAGGATCTGAGCCGCGACGGCGTCATCTATTTCGAGACTCGCTTCGCTCCCGTTTTTCACACGAAAAAAGGATTAACCCATCAGCAGATTGTGGGCGCCGTATTAAGGGGGCTGGAAAGAGGCCGAAAGGATTTCGGCATCGCTTCTGGATTGATCATCTGCGCCATGCGCAACATGAACGTGTCGCTCGAGATGGCGGAACTAGCGGTTGATTTCCGCGCCCGCGGAGTGGTCGGGTTCGATCTCGCGGGTGAAGAGGGTGGGTATCCGCCGAAAAAGCACGTGGATGCGTTTCATTTCATTCAGCGAGAAAATTTCAATATTACGGTTCATGCCGGTGAAGGCTACGGCAAGGAATCCATCTGGCAGGCGATTCAATATTGCGGAGCCCATCGCATCGGGCACGGCACGCGGTTGATTGAAGACATTACGGTTGTCAATGGCAGGGCGGTGAAGTTAGGCGACCTGGCTCAGTATGTTTTGGACAAGCGCATTCCGCTGGAGATTTGCCTCTTGAGCAACGTTCACACCGGCGCGACCCCGAGCCTGGCGGAGCATCCTTTCAAGATTTTTTATCAGGAAAAATTCCGGGTGACGCTCAATACCGATAACCGGTTGATGAGCCAAACCTCTATGACTCAGGAATTTAAGGCGGCTGCCGACACATTCGGGCTGACGCTGGAAGATTTTGAGAAGATTACGAGTAATGCGATGAAGAGCTCTTTTTTGCCTTACAAAGAGCGCTGCGATTTCATTTATTCCGTGATCAAGCCCGGCTACGCCAGGATTCGCGAGTCGATGAGACCCCGGTAATTAGTTCGTCGCTTCGGCCTGAACAAATCCGTTCCCAAACGTCACCAGCATTTACGCCGCTCGCAATCACAGAATATACTCGCTACTCGACACCCGAATAAACGCCGTCGAAGGCTGAACAACAAACCTCCCATGGATAATCCCTTCATGGCTCGCGCCATTCAGCTCTCGCTCGACAACGTCCTCTCTGGACGCGGCGGCCCTTTTGGCGCAGTCATCGTGAAAAACAATGCCATTCTTGCTGAAGGCGCGAACGAAGTGACATCTACACACGACCCAACCGCGCACGCAGAAGTGATGGCGATACGCCGCGCGTGCCAAAAGCTCGGTACGTTTGAGCTACAAGGTTGCGAAATCTATTCCTCCTGCGAGCCGTGCCCCATGTGCCTGGGCGCAATCTATTGGGCTCGCCTTTCTCGCATTTATTTTGCCAACGACGAAGCCGACGCAGCCCGAATCGGGTTCGATGATTCGCTGATTTATCGAGAACTATCGCAACCGCATGAGCAACGTAGAATTCCCATGGTTCAAATGATGCGCGAGCAGGCTTTAGCCGCGTTTCTCGCCTGGGAAAGGCTGCCGAATAAAATCGGATACTGAATCTGTCTTGCCGTCCCGTAAATCCGAAAGCGCGGAGGGAATGTTTGCTCGATCGTTATTTCAAGCTCGCCGAGAACAAGACCTCGGTGAAGCAGGAGATGCTGGGCGGCCTCACCACGTTCGTCACCATGGCTTACATCGTGGTGGTGAATCCTCAGATCCTCGCGCAGGCTGGAATGCCGCCGGAAGGCGTGGTCTTTGCCACTTGCGTTTCGGCTGCCGTGGCCACGCTGGTAATGGGCCTCTATGCGAACTATCCCATAGCGTTGGCGCCGGGCATGTCTCTGAACGCCTACTTCACCTATTCGGTTTGTATCGCAATGCATGTTCCGTGGCGGGCGGCGCTGGCTCTGGTGTTTTGTTCGGGCATGCTTTTCCTGATTCTCACGGTGACGCGCGTTCGCGAACAAATTGTCAACGGCATTCCCGACTGCTTGAAACACTCGACTGCAGCGGGAATCGGGATGTTCATCGCATTCGTGGGATTGCGGAACGCGAAGCTGGTCGTGGCGAATCCTGCCACATTCGTCGGACTCGGCAACTTTGCCGACAAAGAAGTGCAAACCGCCTGCCTCGGACTCGCGCTCACCATGATCCTTATGTCGCGAAAATTCCACGGGGCAATCTTGATCGGCATTCTCGGCACTACTGTGGTCGGGATTCTGCGCGGACTTGCAAGCTGGCCTTCGGCAATCTTCTCCATGCCGCATCCTTCTTCGACTTTCCTGCAACTTGATTTTCGCGGCGCGAGCCATCTCGGCCTGCTCGAAATTCTGTTCGCATTTTTGTTCGTTGATCTCTTCGATAATGTCGGAACGCTCGTGGGAGTGTGCGAGCAGGGCGGCTTCATCAAGAATGGAAAGATTCCACGGGTTGGACGCATTCTAGTTGCTGATGCGGTCGGGACGGTCATCGGCTCTCTCACCGGAACCTCGACCGTGACCAGCTACATCGAGAGCGCTGCCGGAGTGGCCGCGGGAGCCAGGACTGGCTTGAGCAACGTCGCGGTTGCTGGACTTTTTCTTCTGGCCACGTTCTGCTCGCCGCTGGCTACCGCAATTCCCGCTTATGCGACGGCTCCGGCTTTAATTTTAGTCGGCGTATTGATGACTCAATCCATTGCGCAGATTGCGTGGCACGAGTTCGACGAGGCGGTTCCGGCGTTTATCACCATGCTGGCCACGCCGCTTACTTTCAGCATCGCAACCGGGCTGAGTTTGGGTTTGATTTCCTATACGGTCGTGAAAATTGCCGCTGGCAAGATCCGCGAAGTGAATGCGCTGATCTGGATTCTGACGGTTCTGTTCATCCTGCGGTATATCTACCTGGCGGCTGCCTGAATCGATAGAACGAGGGAATTCACGGCCAAATGCTGGCTGAAACTGGCAAAATCCGGTAGAATAGGTACTTCCGTCAGGCCCCTGAAAGGATTCGAGCAGTCATGGCACAACAATGTGATATCTGCGGCAAGAAGCCGCAATTCGGAAACCACATCAGCCACGCCCATAACGTCACCAAGCGGCGGTGGAACGTGAATCTGCGTCCGGTGCACGCTCGCGTAGGCGGGACTACGAAGCGCATGCGCGTTTGCACCTCCTGCATTCGCAGCGGCAAAGTCACCAAGGCGTAGGGAACCGGTCTTAGGGATTAGGTGATTGGTCTTAGCGATAGGTCTTAGGCGCAGAGGGAAAGAGGGCACTCGCCGGTTTGTTCGCCTAACACCCAAGACCTAATACCTCGAATCTCCTCCTACTGCACGCCTAGTAACTGAATGTCGAAGATCAGATTCGAATTCGGAGGAATGGTCCCATCGGGGGTTCCATCCGCGCCGTAGCCCAAGGCTGGCGGAATCCGCAACTGCCGCTTGCCGCCGACTCGCATGCCCATGATTCCTTCTTCCCATCCCTTGATGACCTCGCCGTTGCCGATCGTGAAATCGAAAGGCTTTCCGGCGTCGACGGAGCTGTCGAACTTCTTTCCATTGGGGAGCCAGCCAGTGTAATGCACGCGCACATGGCTTCCTTCTTTTGCAACCTCGCCATTGCCCACTCGAATATCCCAGTAAACCAAGCCTGAGGGAGCTTTCACGCCGTCGCCCGTGACTTTCGTGGGGACGTTGGTGTTGGGAGCGGCCGCTTTCTTGACGGTGGTTTGTGCAAAAGCGAGCACCGCCATCAGCGCTAAAACAATGGCGATTGCTCCAAAGTATCTAGCCATTCTCATCTCCTTCATCGACCATCTTAACCACAGAAGGCGAAAAGCCGCAGGAAGGTTGCCTGGTGGGCCAGGCGTCCTCCAGGCAAAGATTTTCTAAGCCAGCGCGATCACGTCAATTTCCACCAGCACGTCTTTAGGCAGGCGCGCCACTTCCACGGTAGAACGGGCCGGGGGCGCGGAGCTGAAATACTTTCCGTAAACCTGATTCATGGCAGCGAAGTCGTTCATGTCTTTGAGAAACACGGTCGAGCGCACGACCTTGCCCAGTCCGCTGCCGGCAGCTTCAAGGATCCCCGAAACATTTTGCAAAACGCGCTCGGTCTGCGCAGCGACATCTCCAGCAACAACCTGCTGCGTTGCGGGATCGATGGCGATCTGACCGGAGGTGAAAACGAATCCATTGGCCTTGACGGCTTGTGAGTAAGGCCCGATGGCCTGGGGAGCGTCTTTGGTGGAAACAACTTCGCGCATACCTACTACTTTAAACCATTTATCACGTAGGCTTCCGACAAGACCTGCGAGTAGAGATATGCGTACGCGTTTCCGTCCGTTGAAAGGTGTGGCGCATTAATACTGGTAATGGTCGCGCCCTTTCCTTCGCCGAAGGTTTTCCAGGGTTCCATCTTTCCCGTCTGAATATTCATTCGGGAAACATCCCTCGATTTCGCGCCTCGACGAGTGGGCGCCACATAGAGTGACCGCCCGTCCGCTGTCCATCCGATTACGGTGTAGTTCGACGCGAGCCCCGGAATGGGATGAAAGTCACCTCCGGCGAGTGACCAAATTCCCCGTTTTCCATCCGGCGCTCGCACCGCTACGCTACGGCCATCAGGGGAGATTGCAAGCCCAGAGGTGCCTTCAGGCGTGACGGGTTTTGAGTCTCCCGTAGTGACGTCGATCAAATAATCGCGCCCGCCGTGCCCGGATTCGATTCCCCAAGCTAACAACTGCTTGCCATCGGGAAGGAAGCGGGCAAACTCATAGCTCACGGCATCGTGCGTCAGTTGCCTGGATTCGCCGGCTCCTGTTGGAATCAGATTCAGCGGTCCGCCCTTGGCCGCTCTGGCGACCGCATATTTTCCATCGGGTGAAATCGCCAGCGCGAGACCTTCACCGATGCGCGCGGGAGGCGATCCATCGGTGTCGCGCAGAAAAACTGTGTAGTTCGGCCCGCCGCCATCGCCTTCTTCTTCAAACAAAATCTTCCGCCCATCCGGACTCATGTCGCGCAGCTCCGACCATCCGAACCACCCCAGTTCGCGCTCTTCTTTTGCGCCCGGGCCCATGCCGCGGATTCCCAGCCGCTGGTGGTTGGTCACGGTCAGCACTTTGCCGTGCCACATGTCTTCCAGCCACATGCCTCCCGGAACGTTTGCGATCATCCGCTGCTTGCCGGAAAGATTCACGCCGCGAGGGTTGGAGGCCACGCCAGTGTTGGTGCAGGTGAACCATATCTCATCGCCTGAAGGGGACCACAGAATGCCCTGCAGCGAGGTCCAGCCCGACGAAAGTTTCTTTTCCCGTTCCTTGCCATCGGCGCCGATCACGGCCAGCGAGCCCTCGTCGTCGCCACCTGGATTTTCGTGGTCGGCGAAGGCGATCCACTTGCCGTCCGGCGAAATCTTTGGGTGACTAATCCAGTTAATGCCATCGAGAAGAACCTTGCCGATGGGATACTCCAACCGCCAGTGGTTATTTTCCGGAACGTAGCGGGTGATGGCCAGGTTGTTACCCTCCGAAGCGAAGTCGGCATCCCCAATGTTGTTGAGCACCTCTCGCGGCGTTCCCCCGCTCAGCGGCACCCGCGCCAGCGTTCCGCTGCGCGCATAGCCACCGTGATACTCGGTATTGAGCCGGATCGCCAGTTCTCCACCTTTCGAGATGGAAAGCAATTCGGCATCCTTGATGCCGAGTTCGCGCGCCCCCGGATCGTCGGTACGCGAAATATAAAGCTGGTCCTCGCTGCCCTCCCAGGTTGCGCTGTAAACGATGCTGCCGTCGGGTGTAAAGCGCGCATTGCCCATGGATCCTGTACGAAAAGTGATTTGCTGGTATTCCGCCATGGGCGCGGGGCCTGTACTGTGGCCGAGCCGCCACCCCAGCCCGAGCATTGCTAGGGCGAGCGCGATAACGCCGGCAATTATCACCATCAGCTTGGCTCCGGGCCGCTCCGGCGTAGCCACTGCGGCGGTCGATTTCGCCGTGGTGCCGGAAACTCCACTGAGATGTTCCAGATCAAAGGCAATATCGCTGGCGGAATGGAAGCGCTGCTCGGGATTTTTTTCCAGGCAATGCTGCACAATTCTCTCGAGCGCCGGGGAGACGTTGCGGTTGGTCTCAGCGAAGTCCGGAGGATCTTCCTTCAGGATCGCGCTCATCGTATCGGCGGCCGTCTCGCGATGGAAGGCGCGTTTGCCGGAGATCATTTCGTAGAGAATCGCGCCGAAGCTGAAAATGTCGGAGCGCGCATCCACGGCAGTGCCGCGCACCTGCTCGGGCGACATGTATCCCGCGGTGCCGAGTACGACTCCCGCTTCCGTGGCGTGGGTCATAGTCGGCAAGGATGTGTGCGACGTTGGATCGGGCTGAGTCAGCTTGGCGAGGCCGAAGTCGAGGATTTTGACTCGGCCATCTTTTGTGATGAAAAGATTTTCCGGCTTGAGGTCGCGATGGATGATTCCTTTTTCGTGCGCAGCAGCCAAGCCACGCGCGATCTGGACCGCATAGTCGAGAGTCTTTCGCTGAGGAATTGCTCCGCCGCGCAACCGCTCGCGCAGCGTCTCGCCCTCCAACAGTTCGGAGACGACGTAAGGCGCGCCTTCGTGTGCGCCGATGTCGAAGACGGCGAGAATGTTGGGATGGTTGAGCGCGGCAGTGGCGAGAGCCTCCTGCTCAAAACGGCGCAGGCGGTCGGCGTCGAGAGAAAACCCTTGCGGTAAAACCTTGATTGCCACTTCGCGCTTCAGGCGGGAATCGCGAGCGCGATAAACCTCGCCCATTCCGCCCGCGCCGAGAGGAGCAATGATTTCGTAGGGACCGAGCCGAGCGCCGGAGGTCAGATTCATCGGTGGGGAGGATTATAGCGCAGGAGGGAGGAAGGCTCGCATTGGGCGATCGCGCAGAAAGCTGGTTGATCAGATCTTCTGCAGCCTCTGCACTTCATGAACGCCGGGAATCTTCCGCAGGCCGGCCATGATTTGTTCGAGGTGCTTGAGGTCGGAGATATCGAGGACAATTTCCACGCTGGCCTGGCTATTTTCGGTGCGGGCGCCGATGTTGCGGATGTTGCTTTGCGCGTCGCCGATGACGCTGGTGATACTTTTCAACATTCCGAAGCGGTCGTCACAGTAGACGGTAAGCTTCACCGGATAGGCTGTCGGTGTGCTCTCGTCGCGCGCCCATTCGACATCGATGCGGCGCTCCGGTTCGTACATAAGATTGGTAACGTTGGGACAACTTACCGCGTGCACCGCGACTCCTTTGCCGCGCGTGATGTAGCCGACAATGCTTTCGCCGCGGATGGGATTGCAGCAGCGCGCGCGGTAGACCAGCATATCGCCCTGGCCTTTTACCATGATCGCGTTGTGGTCGCCAAAAACGCGGCGCACTACGCTGGCGATCGCTCCGGGCTTGTTCGAGAGACCTTCGGATTCAATATCGCCGGTGATGGAATGCGTCGCGCCGGCCGGCAACAAACGCGCCAACACCTGCCGCGCCGAATATTTTCCGTAGCCGATTCCGGACATCAGGTCATCAACCTTGCCCAGGCCATAACCTCCGGCTACGCGCAGCAATTCGTCGTCTTTAATTTCTTTGAGAGCGATGCGGTACTTGCGCGCCTCTTTCTCGATCAGTTTCCGGCCGATTTCGATCGCGCGCTCACGCTGATGAACATTCAGCCAGTGCTTGATTTTGTTTCGCGACCGCGAGGATTTGACCAACCCCAGCCAATCACGGCTGGGCTTGTGGCCGGCTTGCGTGACGATTTCGACGATGTCGCCGGAGTGCAGCTTGTGGCGCAGCGGCACCATGCGGCCGTTTACCTTCGCGGCGACGCAAGTGTGTCCGACTTCGGTGTGAATTGTGTAGGCAAAATCGATCGGGGTGGCATCGCGCGGCAGGACGACGACTTTTCCCTTCGGCGTGAACGTGTAGACCTCTTCTGGATAAAGATCGACCTTCAGCGCTGACAGGAATTCGTTGGGATCGCTGACATCGCGCTGCCATTCGACCACTTGCCGCAGCCATGCCAACCGCTGTTCATCCTGCGCCGAGACTGGGCCGTCTTTATATTTCCAGTGGGCCGCAATGCCTTCCTCGGCCATTTTGTGCATCTCTTCGGTGCGAATCTGGATTTCGAATGGCGTCCCGTCTTCCGTGATCACCGAGGTATGCAGCGACTGGTAAAAATTGGGCCGCGGCATGGCGATGAAATCTTTGATGCGTCCCGGCACCGGCCGCCAGATGTTGTGGATGATACCGAGGACCGCGTAACAATCCTGAAGCGAACGCGTGATCACGCGCATGGCAAACAGATCGTAAACCTGATCGACGGAGATGTGCTGCCGCTGCAGCTTCTTGTGGATGCTGTAGAGGCGCTTGATGCGGCTTTCTACCTTTGCCTGGATGCCCGCCTCTTTTAGCTTGTCGTTGATGATGGTCTGCATCTTGGCGAGAAAAACTTCGCCTTGTTTACGGCGGGCGTTAACAGCCTTTTCGACCTGCTCGTAGCCCGCGGGATCGAGAAACAGAAAACCCAGATCTTCCAGCTCGCCGCGAATTTTTCCCATGCCCAGCCGGTGCGCGATGGGCGCGTAAATCTCGAGCGTCTCTTCGGCGATTTTGCGCTGGCGCTCCGGCTGTAAATGCTCGAGCGTGCGCATGTTGTGCAGGCGGTCGGCCAGTTTGATGAGCACGACGCGGATGTCATCGACCATGGCCAGCATCATCTTGCGCAGGTTTTCGGCTTGCGCCTCTTCGCGCGTGGCGAAGTCGATCTTGCTGATCTTGGTAACGCCCTCGACGATATGCGCGACCTGCTCGCCGAATTCTTTGCGGATGTCGACAATCGTGACCGAAGTGTCTTCGACGGAATCGTGAAGCAATCCGGCGGCGATGGCGACCGGGTCCATCTTCATATCGGCGAGCACCAGCGCTACTTCGAGCGGATGCACCAGATAAGGCTCGCCCGAGGCGCGGGTCTGGCCGTCGTGATGTTTCAGAGAATAATCGTAGGCTTTCTTAACAATGGCCAGATCGTCCTGGGGACGGTTTTCCTGTATCCGCTTCATCAGCTCGCGGAACTTGGTGAGCGTGAGAGCGGTAGTCGCGATCTGTTGGCGCAAGCTCGCCATGTGGGATTATAGCCCGCCCCGCGCGGCACAGACGCTTGGTGGTGGTGCAGTATATTCTCTTCGCGCGCTTTGTGATGGCATGAAGAGATCGGCTCCTAGTCGAGTACATTGGTTGTCGCTGAACAAGACCAAGGCTCGGGAAAAGGAGCCGACATGTGGATTATAGGCTGTGATTTTCACCCGAGGTTTCAGCAAATTGCGTTCGTCAATACGGAAGGAGGAGAGTGCGGGCAGCGCCGTCTGGAGCATCGCCGGGAGGCGGAAGAATTTTACCGCAGCCTGGCGGGGCAGGGGGTGCGGGTGGGAATGGAAACCGGCGGGTCGTCCCGCTGGTTCGAGAGGCTGTTGAGCGAGTTGGGACAGGAGTTGTGGATCGGAGACGCAGCTAAGATCCGGGCGGCGGAGACGCGCAAGCAAAAGACGGACGCGCGTGACGCCGAGCATCTGCGCCAGCTGCTGTGCAGCGGACAGTTCGAGAAGATGCGCATCTGGATACCGCCGGCCGAGAATCGCGATCTGCGCCAGTTGCTGTGGCATCGCCACCGGCTGGTGCAGATGCGCACCCGGGTGAAGAATCAGTTGCGTTCGCTGGCCAGCAGCGAGGGCATGGAGCGCAAACCCGGACTGTGGAGCCAGCGTGGGCAGCAGCAGTTTCAGGCCCTGGAGTTGGCGCCGTGGGCGGGACGGCGGCGGCAGGACAATCTGGAATTGCTGACCGAGTTGTTGCGCCGCACCGATCCGCTGGATGAGGAGGTGGCGCAACAAGCGGCGCGGCAACCCGAAGTGCTGCGGCTGATGACTCATCCCGGGGTGGGTCCGATTACGGCGCTGGCATTCGTGCTGGTGATCGGCGATCCCGCGCGTTTTCCCAACAGCAAAAAACTAGCCAGCTATCTGGGGCTGATTCCCCGCGAGGACAGCTCCGGCGGCAAGCAACGGCTGGGACACATCAGCAAGCAGGGCAATGCGATGTTGCGCGGCCTGCTGGTGGAAGCGGCGCACGTGGCGGTGCGGCACGAATCCCAGTGGAAACGGGATTACCGCCGCTTGGCCATGCGCAAGAACCGCTCCATTGCCGTGGTGGCCGTGGCCCGCAAGCTGGCGGTGCGGTTGTGGTGGATGTGGAGGCGGGGCGTCGATTACGCCCAACTCAGCGCCTCCGGTTCGCATGCAGGGTAAGCCCGCTTTGACCGCTGGGGTGTAGTTCATCCTCGACTTTGTGAATGGGTTCCCTGCCTCCCTCGAAAGCGAGGGAGTTCGAAGCAGCAATCATGATTCCGCCTGGCGGCGGAATCGAATACATGGCTGGTGGGGCCAATCCCCATCGAAGGATTGAAAGGCGAGCCTTGGTCGGCACAGCAAAAGCAAAACCAAGAGCAAAAGACTCCAATCAGGGGAAAGTCAAAAACAACCACCAATCTTTCCTCCTAGGCAACGTGTCCCTTGACTATGCCGATCTCTTCATACACGGTCAATGATTTTAATTTCTCTGCGCTACCGCAATGCCAGCCCAGCCTCGGCCGAAAAATCCATTGCAGCAAAATCCTTCGATAAAAATTTAGGATAGGCAGCCGCCGCGATCATCGCCGCATTGTCCGTGGAAAGCGGCCGCGACGGAAAATAAACCGGCAGCCCGTCTTGCGCGGCACTGAGTTCGAAGGTCTTCCGCAATTCGTTGTTCGCCGCCACTCCGCCCGTCACCAAGAGCGTCGTCACATCGCAAGCACGCGCCGCAGCCAGGGTCTTTCCAACCAGGTCGTCGACAATCGCCCGCTGAAACGAAGCGACCAAATCAAGCGTCTGCCGGTCGCAATTCGCAAGGTAGTCCTCGATCGTGAGTTTGGAAATGTCAGCCAGAGTCCGCCGGCGCTTTTCAATCGACGCATGCATTTCATGCACTTCGACGTATCGCAACACCGCCGTTTTGATGCCGCTGTAAGAAAAGTCAAAGCGCGGGCGATCCACGGCGGATTCGTTAGCTCCCCGATGCTCGCGCCGATCGCGATGCTTGATCTGCGCCGGCGGAAATTTCACCGCGGTCGCATCGCCATGTGAAGAGAGTCGATCGATGATTGGCCCGCCTGGATATCCGAGGCCCAGCAACTTCGCCACTTTATCGAACGCCTCGCCGGCGGCGTCATCGCGCGTGTGTCCAATGTTTTCGTACGTCCAGCCATCACTCTTCGGGCTCGCGAGATATAAATGCGTGTGTCCTCCCGACACAACCAGCGCCAGCACCGGGAATTGCATCTCACGATTGCCCTTTTGCCGCTCCTCCAGCAGCACAGCGTGAATGTGTCCTTCCAAATGATTCACCGCGATCAGCGGCGTATCGAGCGCGAAGGCCAGAGCCTTGGCATAACTGATGCCAACCAATAACGCTCCGGCGAGGCCCGGTCCCTGCGTCACTGCAATTGCATCGAGCGAACTATAGGCTCGATCAGCCTCAGCCAGCGCCTGCCGCACGACCGGGACAATCGCCCGCAAATGCTCGCGCGACGCCAGTTCGGGCACCACCCCGCCATACGGCTGATGCGTCGCGATCTGCGAAGCGACGACGTTCGAAATCATCTGCTCTCCCGAACGCACCACCGCGGCCGCGGTTTCGTCGCACGAGCTTTCAATGCCGAGGATGTAGGCGTCTGGCATAATCAGTGCAAGTTTAATGCTGCCGCTTCTAGCTTAATTCAAAATAGCTCCGAAGCGTTCGCTCGCTGAAATCTATCTTGGATGATGAAAGAATTCTCCATCTCGATCGTCAAAAGCCTCCGCCAGCGTGGCTTTCAAGCCTACCTCGCCGGCGGATGCGTGCGCGATCTACTGCTTCACCGGGACCCGGCGGATTACGACGTGGCTACGAGTGCAACGCCGGAGCAGGTGATGAACATCTTTCCTGAGACCTACGCCGTCGGCGCGCAATTCGGCGTCGTCCTCGTGCCGCTGCCAGAAGGGTATCTCGACAGTTCTGAAGAAAGTACATCGTCGAAATCGCACGCGATCGAAGTCGCAACCTTCCGCAGCGACCTCAGCTACTCCGACGGACGCCGTCCCGACGAAGTGCATTTCAGCAGCGAACCCCGCGAAGACGTCGCTCGCCGAGACTTCACCATCAACGGTATGATGCTCGATCCGGTCAGCGGGGAAGTGCTCGACTACGTCGGTGGCCGTGAAGATCTCGCAGCCGGAATCGTCCGCGCTATCGGCGATCCGACGCTGCGTTTCTCCGAGGACAAACTGCGCATGTTGCGCGCCGTGCGCTTTGCCGCCCGCTTCGAATATCAAATCGAAGCCGGTACGTGGCGAGCGATCCAACACTCGGCGCACGAAATTAATGTGGTCTCGCGCGAGCGCGTTCGCGACGAGTTCACTCGCATGCTCACGGAAGGCCTTGCCCGGCGCGCGTTTCTGCTGCTCGACGAATGCGGCCTGCTGCAAGAAGTTCTGCCTGAAATTTCAGCGATGAAGGGAGTCGAACAACCCCCGGAGTTTCATCCCGAGGGCGACGTATTCGTACACACATTGCTGCTGCTCGATCATTTGCCGCAACCGTGCCCGCCCACGCTGGCGTGGGGCGCGCTCTTGCATGATGTGGGCAAGCCAGCAACTTTTCGCCGCGCGCCCGACCGCATCCGTTTCGATAATCATGTGGACGTGGGCGTCAAAATCGCCGAAGAAATCTGCCACCGCCTTCGCTTCTCGAACCACGACACGGCGCAGATTCTCGCGCTGGTCGACAATCACATGCGCTTCGGCCACGTGATGCGCATGAAGGAATCCACGTTGAAAAGATTTCTGCGTCTCCCGGCCTTTGACGAACACCTCGCGCTGCATCGCGCTGACAGCCTTGCCAGCCATCGCAATCTTGCGACCCATGATTTGATCCTCCGCAAGCTCGCCGAAACGCCGCTGGCTATTATTCGTCCGCCGCGCTTGCTTAATGGCGAAGATCTGATCGCTGCGGGATACACCCCCGGGGCAAAGTTTCGCGAAATTCTTGAAGCTGTCGAAGACGCACAACTCGAGGGGCGAGTGGATTCACCCGAGGCGGCGCTCGAATTTGTGACGCGCGAGTTTCCTCTTTGACTTATCAAGATCGCGGAACACCGCGCGCCAACAGAATGCTAAAATCTGAATCTCACTCTGGCGGCGATGGCTGCCGTTCGAATTTCAACTTCAGGAGTCTGCATTGGAGCAGGCGGGCGCAGGATTGGAAAAACTCTTGATCGGCTCTCTGCGGCGCGTCCCGCTGGCCGAAGCTCCGTTGCTTGCGTGGCCGCTCGTCTGCGGATCGGCCGTAGCCGAACGCACTCGCGCTCTGGATTTCAAAGACGCGGTATTGCGCGTCGCAGTTCCCGATGCCGGATGGAAGCGCGAAATGCAGAGTCTCGCTCCGCGCTATCTCGCGGCGCTAAATCGCTACGCCGGGCAAAAAGTGGAGCGCATCGAGTTTGTGATCCATCGGGATTGAGCGGTTCGTTTCGTTCTTTGCCTCCTTCGCGATACCTTAGCGGGCTTCGCGGTGAAAAGCTTTTGACCGCCAAGTTCGCGAAGAAAGGCCGCCGAGTTCGCGAAGAAGCGCATTGAAGATGCATCATTGTTCCGGTCGAATCGATGGAGGAGATTTTTTCCTGGCCGTACCGATCGTCTGATGAAAGTCACAGAGAAAGACGTTGCCTACGTCGCCGGCCTGGCGAACCTCGAACTCGACGCCGCCGAGCGTGCTGGAATGGTGCGCGATCTAAATTCGATCCTCGGGTACGTTGAGCGGCTCAACGAACTCGATACTTCGAACATCGAGCCGATGGCGCAAGTTTCGGACCGCGTCCGCGCGGGCCAATCAAACTCGGTAGATGGAACGTCTGCCAACGCTCTTCGCGAAGATGTGCTCGAGGGGCTGCGCAAGTCTCTCGCGCAGGAAGTCGCGCTTCAGAATGCACCAGACTCGGATGGAATTTTTTTTCGTGTGCCGAAAGTGATTGAAAGATAACCGCTACTCTGCGACGCCTTCGTGCCAATACTTTGGCTTGTGATGGAATTGACTCAACTCACTATCGACGCCGCCCGCTCTGCCATCCAGCAACGGACAACGACGGCGCTCGCTCTCGCTGAATCGCACTACGCGCGCATACAAAAAGAAGATGGAGAAATCGGCGCTTATCTCACTCTCTCGAAAGAACGCGCGCTTGAACAGGTCGACCGCATCGACCGCATGGCCGCTGAGGGCAAGCCCTTGCCGCCGCTCGCTGGAATTCCGGTTGCGATCAAAGACGTGATGTCGACCCGCGGCGTGCGAACCACTGCGGGATCGAAAATGCTCAGCCAGTACATTCCGCCCTACGATTGCACGGTCGTAGCGCGCATGGAAGCGGCGGGTGCGGTGATTCTTGGCAAAACCAACTGCGATGAATTCGCCATGGGCTCGTCGAATGAGAACTCCGCGTTTCATCCGGTGCGCAATCCGCGCGACCTCACTCGCGTGCCCGGAGGCTCTTCCGGAGGTTCCGCCGCCGCGGTCGCTGCGGATATGGCGGTCGTCGCGTTGGGTTCCGACACGGGCGGGTCGATTCGCCAGCCTGCATCGTTTTGCGGCGTCATCGGCCTCATGCCCACTTACGGCCGCGTCTCGCGTTACGGGCTCATCGCGTTCGCCTCTTCGCTCGACCACATCGGCCCGTTGACCAGAAGCGTCAAAGACGCTGCCACAGTGCTGCAAACCATCGCGGGCGGCGATCCAATGGATTCGACCTCGGCTGATGTGCCCGTCCCCGACTACGTTGCCGAACTTGAAAAGCCTGTTCGCGGACTAAAGCTGGGCGTGGCCAAAGAATATTTTGGCGAAGGTCTCGACGACGAAGTTCGTCACGCGGTCGAATCCGCAATCGATAAATTAAGAAGCCTGGGATGCGAGATTGTGCCGGTTTCTTTACCGCACACGCCCTATGCGATCCCCACGTATTATCTGATCGCCACTGCGGAAGCGTCGTCGAACCTCGCGCGCTACGACGGCGTTCGCTACAGCTATCGCGCCGCTGGCGCCAAATCGCTCGCGGAGATGTATCGCCGCACCCGCGACGAAGGCTTTGGCGCGGAAGTAAAACGCCGCATCATGCTGGGCACTTACGCGCTGAGCGCAGGTTATTACGATGCGTATTACCTGAAGGCGCAGAAAGTCCGAACGCTTCTTACGCGTGATTTCGAACAGGCTTTTGCTCAAGTAGATGCGATTGTCACACCGACGAGTCCGACAGCCGCGTTTAAGTTGGGTGAAAAATCGAATGACCCGCTCGCCATGTACCTGGCGGACATTTATACGGTGACGGCAGATCTGGCGGGCATTCCCGGCATTTCAATTCCGTGCGGTGAGACTAAGGGAAAATTGGCGATAGGCTTACAAATTCTAGGCAAGCACTTTGACGAGCCCACGATCCTGCGCGTAGCTCATGCGTACGAGCAGGCCGCTTGCGGCGAGCGCGTGAATACTCCACAATGACCGCATGAAACGGGCTCTTCCATATGTCGCTCTGATCATTTCCGTTGGATGCGGCTACCTCGGATATTTGGCTGCGGGCAGGATTGTCTACCGATACGAGCGATCCACTGGGTTCGGCTCTCTTGAGAAACAGGATGCAGAGCGGTTGCGCGATACTGGGCAGGCGACCCTTGCGCTCGAATTCTCCAGCATGTTGATAAAGAACACTCCATCGTCAATTGAGAACAACGTAAACAGCCTTGCAACGATTCGACGCGAGGCGCCTCAGGAGTTGTGGCCAATTCTCGACCTACGGCTCGCAAAGGACTATGCGATGGAGGCTCGTCTGGAGCAGCAAGCGGGTAATCAAGAGGCCGCCAATGAACATCGTGAATCAACCAAGACCCTTCTGCGCTCGCTCGGTTGGCGGGATACCTCTGACGATGCTCTGACAAACCTGGCGGACGCACAGCTTCGTTTGAGATCGAAGCAATGACGCGAACGACGAAGATCACATTCGCTGCAGCCTCGATCATCGGATTTGCTGTGGGCTCCGTCTATGGGTGCTACAAGGGGAAAGAGGCAAGTCGGTCTATGCAATCGGCGGAGGCTATGTCGATTCCTTCAATCACTTCCGTTTTTGCCCGGGAGCAATTCGAGTATGCGGATCACGCTCACGCGCGCCAAGCCGTTCTGTTGGAGATCAAGCTCTTGGAGCAATTGGAACAAGTTGTCCACGAAACAGACGCTTCGGGCGCCCTCGTTGGGACGGAAGGCCTTCAGGTTGCACTCGCATACACTCGATTGGCGTTGATCGAGGATGAGGATGGCCAAACCGAGGCCGCCCGCCGCGATCTGGGTCGAGCGAAGGCATCGTTCAATCGGAATCGCCCCGGCGAGGAGGTCACGGACGAACAACTGAAAGATACGCTGAGGCGATTTGACGCTGCCTCCAAGAGCTTACCGAATTCCGGCAACCCGATCTAAAGCGGCTCGTAGTAGGAGTCGCCGGAACATGATCTACATAATACTTTGCCGCCTTCGCGTACCTCTCTGCGGAAGTTGATGCCTTCGCCGCAAACTTCGCACACGACGCGCTCACCTTTGTATCCGGGAAACTCTTCGGGCGGAAGCTCGACCTTCACCCACTGAAAAGTAAATAAGTCATCGTCCGAAATTTCGCGGTAGGCCAGCATCTGCTGTTGATTCTTATCGGCAATCTCAGGATGCATCTGCCGCGCCAGCGCCTTCGACGATTCTTTCGCCGCGATGCGGATCGCCTTGCCCGAGCTCACGTCGACGAACGTCGCAGCGACTTTTCCCCAGTCGCGAAACTTCAGGGCCCGTTTGCCCAACCGGCAGCCCGTTACCACCGCGACTGCGTCGGTGGCGCAGCGGTCGATCTCAACAAACGTCACCAGCCGCTTGCGGTCTTTGCCTTGCGGATCGTCAATCTCAAGCTTTGCAATGCCCAGCATCGCCAGCCGCACTCCGAGCACTTGCCCCGCGCACAAGTGCCCGTGAGCCTTCTCGGCTTCCAGCAGAAATTCATCGAGGGACTTCATAGGTTTCACGATCTGCGACTGCCAGGCGGCGTGGCAGCCTTCAGAGTACTCGTTTTTCTTTGCGAACTTCGCGGAACTTCTTTGCGGTCTTCGCGGTCAAAAGCTTTAGAAGCCTTTAACCGCGAAGTGCGCAAAGGTATCGCCAAGTGCGCTAAGAAAAACTGACCACACACTCGTGCTGCCCACGTTCCCATGCCGCCGGCTCCGTGAATCACTTTCTGCGCCAGCGGACGCCATCTTTTGTATTCTCAATCAGGATTCCAGCCGTGGTTAGTTCTCCGCGCAAGCGATCGGAAGTTTTGAAATCCCGCGACTTCCGCGCAGCTTCCATGTCGCCAACTTTTCGTTCGATATCGGAGTCGGAAAGTTCTCCGGACTCAACCGCATCCCGCAATGCCGGACTGATGTCTTTCTCGCGCCCTTCGCCCGGCGCCCAGTCGAAGACCCGCTTCATCTTCGCGGCATCGTCATCCTTGAGCACCGCAAAAATCTCGTCGAATTGTTCGAGCGCTGCGAGCAGGGGGCCCGCATCATCGGCCTTCATCTGCCCCGAATCAATCGCCGCGTTGGCCCGGCGCACCATTTCGAAGATGGCTCCCTGCGCTTGCGCCGTATTCATATCGTCATCGAACGCCGTGCGAATACGGTCGGCTGTTTCACGCGCCAGCGATTGCATCTCCGCGTTCGATCCCGCCGCGAACTTGCCTTCACTCACTCGCTGTCGAAACGTCCGCAGGCGCTCCACCGAAACGGCGGCCTGCTTTAACCCGTCAAAAGTAAAGTTCAACTGATTGCGGTAGGGCACCGACGCCAGCAGATATCGAATCGATGACGGCTTGTGACCTTTCAGCACCAGATCGCGCAGCGTGTAAAAGTTCCCCAGGCTCTTCGACATCTTCTCGCCCTCAACCAGCAGAAAGCGGACGTGAAACCAGAAGCGCGCAAATGTCTTGCCTGTGTATGATTCCGATTGCGCGATCTCATTTTCATGATGGGGAAACACCAGGTCTTCTCCGCCCGCGTGCAGGTCGAAGCTCTCGCCCAACTCGCCCATCGACATCACAGAACATTCCAGGTGCCAACCCGGACGACCCGGGCCGATCGGCGATTCCCAAGACGCCTCGCCCGGCTTTGGCGCTTTCCATAATGCGAAATCTCGAGCACTATCTTTATCGTACTCATCCACGTCGACCCGCGCCCCATCGAGCATCCCACCGAAATCTTTTTTCGACAATTTCCCGTACGCCGGAAAGCTCGCAATGCGGAAGTAATACGATCCATCCTCGGTGCGGTATGCGATGTCCCTCTTTACCAGTTCCGCGACGAAATCCGCCATCGGCGGAATGTGCTCGGTGGCGCGTACCAACTTCGGCTGCTCAATGCCGATCATGGCTGAGTCTTCCAGAAACGCCTGCTCGTATTTCGCCGTGTACTGCTGAACGCTCACTCCGTCGCGCGCCGCGTTGCGGATAATTTTGTCGTCGAGGTCGGTGATGTTCATCACGTAGCGCACTTTGTGGCCCGACTGCCGCAAGAACCGCTGCAGCATATCGACCGCAATGAATGTACGAAAGTTGCCAATGTGCCCGTAGTCGTACACGGTGGGCCCGCAGGCATACATGCGGACTTCGTTATTTTGAAGAGTATGGAATTCCTCGACCTGCGAGGACATGGTGTTGTAAAGGCGTAAGGCCATAATTGAATTTGCCGGTTCGCGGTGAAGCTTTACAGGGCAGCGAAGCGCTAACAGGGACGAATCATCAATTCTAGGGGGATGGCGGAAAAAGGGTCAACTGGCGCGCACATCCGCAGCCTGGTCGTGATCGGTGGCATGTGCCGGTAACTGATGGGTGTGCGATCGCAACCGATGCTGCACCAGGAACACATAATGCAGTGCGGAAACAATTGTGAACGCGAAAGTGGCTCGCAGGAAGACCGTGCGTGTAATCCAGATCCAGCGCACCGGCTCGATGCAAAACAGCATCACGAAAAAGACGGCAGCGATTTGCGAGAACGTGTTTGCTTTGCCAAAAATGCTGGGGCGAAAATTGCGCAGCCCGGCGATCGCAAACAGAACAGCGCTCGCGGCCAAAATCGAAATGTCGCGGCTGAAGACCAGCACGGTAAACTTCCATGGAATCCTGTGCAGAATTGAAAGCACCAGAAACATGGTGCTCAGCAAAAGCTTGTCGGCGATGGGGTCGAGATATTGCCCGAGCAAGGTTTGCTGGTGCAGCTTGCGGGCGAGCAGGCCGTCGAGGCCGTCGCTGAAGCCGGCAATCACAAAGAGGATCAGCGCCCGCAGATAGCGCCCCTCCACCAGTTCGATCACGATGAAAGGGACAAAAACCATCCGCAGCAGCGTGAGCTGATTCGGCGCGGTGAAGATCTCGGAAAATTTCATGCGCTGTCCTTGGTCGGGCTGGCCTTGGCCGAACTCAGCGCAGCGCGCTTCAATCCACCGTATAAGTCGACGGCTGCTGAACCTCCCAGCACCGCTCCCGGCTCCAATCCGGTCTTCGCTGAAAAACGCTGCGAGAGCGAAGGCAAGTTCCCGTCGGGCAGGTCGAGTTCGATCCGTTCGATCCGGTGCATTGGAAAAAACACGACGGCCGGCGTGAACGGTTCGCCGTCCTTCACCATCGTCACCAGATCTTCAAATGAGGCCAACTCGATGCCGCCGATGCTAAGGCCTTCGGTAGCCAGCGATAGAATCATTCCCCAGAATTTGTCGCGAGGATTGCCCAGCGTCACCACCACAATGCAACCGCGCACAAACGGGCCGCTCGCGGTTTCTTGCATGCCTCCCCGGATGCCGGCCTTCGAGCCTTTCGCCATGCAACGATTGTCGCTGTGGCAGCCAGTACATTGCAACAGTCGTGCGCCGAGCGGCAATGCAGCGCCTTGAACCGGGGCACTCGCGCATTTGCGGGAACCGCCCTCCGACTTCCAACAGTTGTTCCTATGCGGACCGGCTGGCGAAACGCCGCCTCAGTTAGCAAAGAGTGACATCCAGACTCGACCGGTGCAAGCGATTCGAGTTCGGTCCAAAGCCAGGGGAACGGCAATAACTGTCCTGGATGACAAAAAGTGTATTCGGCATATAGAGACGGGGTTTCCAGGGGATTAATCCGGAGAGGCAACCGGCCAAAAATCGAAGAAATTCATCCACTGATCATAGTGCGTCGCTAACGTTTTCTCCAGAAACCCGACAGCCTGGCAGATCGCCTCGTACAAGCCGGCATCGTCGGCACCGGCTGGAACCCGTGACGGAACAGCTGTGATCAAATCTCCCATTAAAACGTCATAGCGCAGCCAACTTCGGCGAATCACAAAAACGGGCAGCACCGGCGCGCCTGAGACCTGCGAAAGCAGGAAAGGTCCAAGCGGAAAGCTGGTGGGTTGGGAAAAAAACGGTACTTCGAAAGTGTGAGGCTGATAAACGCGGTCTCCCTGCATCGCCACAATCTCGTTTCGACGCAAAGCCTGTAACAGTTCGATCGCAGCCTGCACGCCACCTTTGAGATCCACAGTTTTGAGCCGCTCGCTGGCCATCAAATTCCGCAGCTCAATCTCCGCCGGCTTTTCCTCGACCACCCGCGCCACATTAACCTGGCCGTAAATTGCCAGCAGCCGCGACGCGAACTCCCAATTCCCCACATGCGCCGTCCAAACTATGAGCCCATTGCCGGCAGCCAGGCATTGTTCGATCTTGGCGCCTTGGCTGCCTGAGTCCACCAACATGGCCAGCAACTGCGAGGGTGTGGCGTGTGGGACAAAACAATAAGAAGTCATAAGGTCGCAGAACGAGTAGAAGACCTTATAAACTTTCCATTGCAATGCTAGCCCGCGCTTGCCAGAGATACGGAGCAGATTTCCGGTCACGGCCCGGCGTTCCCGTTTCAATATAAGGAAGAAGACCAGCGCCGTCCCCGCGGCAAGAGGAGGATGAAGAAAGCGCGGCAGCCTCGGCATGACGGCAAATATTATTCGCAACGCCGTTGTGTTATGAAAACGGTGCTCGTACCAGCGCGTCATCTTCCGCCTACCATCATGTAGTTACCCACCCTTGTGAGCCACTCTCTTCTTGATACCGCGAGCATGGGAACCATTTCCGCATCGCTATGTCGGATCGAGCGGAGGGCGCCAACCAACAGGCCAACCTAAGGCAACATTACTTTGCCCGAGCCGGAGGGGATACTCGAAGTAAACAAGCGACTATTTCAGGTGGACAACTTTTGCCTGGATAAAGGGGAGTTGCATCGTGAGTGGGGATTGTATCTATCAGGCGCTCGCTTCCGCGACTTTGGATTCGATGGCCGCCGCCAAAGTGTTCACGCTTTCGAGGTGTTTCTGGTTGAAGTTGGCCTGCACCAGCTTAATCCCGAAATGCCTTTCAATTTCCAGAACCAGTTGAAGTATGTCGATGGAATCGATTTCCAGTTCGCCGCCGAGCAGCGGTTGATCGTCTTGTAGATCCTCTGGGGCCAGGTCAGTGATCTTCAAGCTCTTCAAGATAATGGGCTTGAGTTGCTCCTTAACGGTCGCCATATTGTCCATTTGCAACCCCAGAGCATACCATAAAAGTCATCGTAGAAGTCCACACACAAGAAGTGTCCCGAAGGCCTTCTGGGAGCAGGCTTCGTGTGGTTCCCGTCCTGCTGATTGTGATTTTCTTTCGCCGGCCAAACACCCAAGTTAGAGCAGTCCCCCATCCACCGCAATTACCTGCCCGGTGATGTAGGTTGCATGCTCGGACCCGAGAAACACCACCAGCGAAGCCACTTCTTCGGGCTTCCCGAAGCGCCCCAGCGGAATTTCGGAAAGCAGTCGTTTCTCTTCTTTCCCAATATATTTGGCCGACATCGGGCTCGGAATCACGCCCGGGCAAATGGCGTTCACCCGAATGCGAAACTGCCCCACCTCGCGAGAGAGTGCCTTGGTGAAAGCGATCATGCCGCCTTTGGACGCCGAGTAATTGCACTGGCCGGCCTGGCCGCGAATTCCGGCCGGCGATACGATATTGCAAATGGCTCCGCTTCCGCGGCGCATCATTCCCGGCAGGGCCAACCGCGAACACAAATACGTGCTGCGGAGATTGGTGTCGATCACTTCATCCCACTGCTGCTCCGACATAAAGGCCAACAGCACATCACGGTTGATGCCCGCGTTGTTTACCAGGTAATCGACGGGACCAAATCGCTGTTCGATGCGATCGAACATGGGCGCAACGCTCTCATGGCGAGAGAGATCGGCTTCCACTGCCCACGCCTCTCCGCCGCCGGCGACGATGCGCTCAACCACCTTGTTCGCGGACTCTTTCCCGTGACGATAGTGAACCGCCACCCGGAACCCTGCGCTTCCAAGAGCTTGCGCGATGGCAGCGCCGATGGTTCCGGAGGCGCCTGTGACTAATGCGACTTTCCGATCGGAGGTGTGATCGACTTGATTGGTTTCAGCCATATCCTCGAAAACTTAGCGCAGCGGTTTGAAGATCAAAATATACGCGGCCCAACGGGAGTCGTAACGCGGGAGATTCCCGTCCAGCGCATAGGAAATGGTGCCCTGTACGAGCGTCCCCATGGGACCGGGGGTGTTGAAGTTCACTTCCAAGCCGTCGAATTTGCGGAATTGAAACGACTCCTGCAGATTGCGCGCGCGCGCATACGCGTACATGCCATCGACCTTCATAAAATCCAACAGATTGAAGCCGTAGTGCACGTTCGCCATGGCGATGGCGTCAAATGAATCGGTGCCGGGGGGAATGCCATGAAGACGAGGCGACGCAAGAAACGAAGGGAAGTAACGCGAGAAGCGATCCAGCTGGTCGCCGCCCCAGTAAGAAACGTCCCATCCGCCCTTGGTGAATTTGCCGATGTAGTAATCCTTGTTTAAATCGGCGTTGTAGAGCGTGAACGCATTCTGCGGACGCTGGATCAGCAGTGCGTTTTGCGGCGGCGGGTTCGGCGATGGGTTGGACGATAAAGATCCGCACCCAGCCGGAGGTGGGGCCAGAGAAACGCAGCCGAACGGCCTCCAGTCGATGCGCTCGCCGCGCGTCCCCTGCGCGTCGAACACATAACCCTTGCGGTTGTATTTTATTTCCAGGCCCGGGAGAATGTTCAATCCGTTGCGCGGCATCTGGTATTGCTCATCCGCCTGGCTGGTCCGTAGGAAGTTGTCGTACGCGAAGTAGGTCGAGGCCGTTACGCTGAGATGGGTAGTGGCTTGCCATGAGGCGCGCAGGCCAGCACTTTGCTCCCATGTCCAGACTTCTGCCTGCAACAATTCCGTGTTATTGCCGTAGATGCGGTTCTCGCCGGGCAGGCCGTTGAGCGACAAATCGAGCGCCGCGCGAAACTTGGGCCGGAACTGCTTTGAGAGGTCGGTAACCAGGATGGGCCCGGCAAAGAAGGTCGAAAGCTGTGCGCCCGTATGATGGAAATCAAAATCCACTTTGCTGATTCCGAGGAACGGAATGGGAAAGTTAAACGTGCCTCCGTACATCATGCCGGCAACCAGGGCCTTGATGCGCTTGACACTTTGATCCACTAGAACCCGCTCGCCGTTCTTCTTCTGCAGCGACCGCAATCCCTGATCGGTGTCGCGGTACATCGGATCTTCAGAACTGTGCTCAGCCACCAGGGCAGCACTGAAGTTCGAGGTGTTGATGACGTAGTCCGAAAACTGCACCGTCCTCTGCAATACAAAATCGCGACCCGCAGCGTTCAGCAATTGCTGTGCGGAAATCGATCGCAGCAGGTTGAATTGATTCCCTTTATCGTCACGGACCAACTCGAAATTCTGGGTCTCCACGTTTACCAGCACATTGCTGTGGATGCCCCGCTGGCTCAGAGACTGCTTCACCTCACGAAACGTCGTGCCATCAATCCAGATCTTGCCGCTGTAAAGCCCTTCGTCCCGCGCTTTGGGTTCGATTCCCACCACAAAACAGGTGGCACCATTCACTTGTTCGGTCCCGAGCAATTTGTAGTCATAGCGCTCGTTGAGCTTTAATTCGAGCGGCTGGGTCATTACCTTTTCCGGCTCAATTTGGGGCAGCGGAAATTCATGATTGTTGCCGAACTTCACCCCGTTAATGTAAAACTCTTTTTGCGCCAGTTCCATCGCGCCGTCCCGGCTAAAGAACTGCTTGAGCTGCATCGAGACGTCGAAGCCCGGCCCCAGGTTGGTGGATTCAAAGTGCAGGCTCATGAAACTTGAGGCCACATAGTTTTCGAGTTTCTGCTTCTGCGCTTCGCGATTTTGTTGCCAGCGAGCGATGATTTCCTCGACCCTCAGTTCGACTCCGCTCTTAACCTCCACCGTGCTATAAGCCGTTTGGTTGGCCCCCCTTTGTTTATGGATGGAAATCAGCGCGTACTCAGTAGTGCAGGCGCAGGCTTGCGCGAAACCTTTGTCAGTCTTCGCTTCGCCGGCCGGGAGTTCAGCGCCGGTCGCGGGATCGGACCACTTGATCTCCAATGGTCCGGGCTCGATGCTGTGAAACCGGACCGTCTTCGGTGAGCCGGGAGTCGCGTTCACGCGCGCCACAATCACTACATCCGAGGGCCAGCGGCCAAACCAATGCTGCTCCTGGTTCCGCAACCCTTCCACCGCGACACTGAACGGAGAGTTTGCGGAATCTGCCGCAAACATATTGCTGGTAATTGAACGGCTCAAAAACCTGCCTGCCATGCACAATGCCGCTGCGGCCTTGGCGTCCGATGGTTCAGCCCAAACCATCTCCGCCGGCGCCCCGCTGGTGGTAAGCATTGCGGTAACGAACGACGAAGGACTCGCGGATGTGTTGGGATCCAGCTTAAGTACGAGCGGTTTATTCAAGGCCTGTTCCGCAATCCACTCGGCATCCTGGCGCCAGCCCGCGGCATAGGTAATTCCCAGCAGATCGGAATAGGTGGCAAGCCTCCTTACAATATCGCCGTGCTTGCCGACAAACCCCGGCGGAAAAACAAACGCCAACCGCAAGCCGGCGTTGTTGGCCTTTGCGGCCAATGCTAGATGAACCAATCCAAACGCTAACAGATCTGGATCCCCGAGCGGTTCTTTGATCTCCACCAGAAGTCCGCGCACCGCGGCCGCCGAGAGAGGCATCGATTTCACAAACGCGTCAACCCGGGCGGTGATCTCCTGCTCGGATTCTTTGCCGACCAGTGAACTGGCTTCCACCGCCACATGCAGCCAGACTTCAGTTCCTTCGGGCACGCTGTGGAAGGATTGCGCGTGGAAAAAACTGGCGGGCTTTTCGTTAGGCGCGAAATCGAGAGAGAGCGGAGGCAGCACAACTATCTTGCCCGCGAGTTCGCACTGCTCCGCGTCTTTCAATCCCATGGCAAGGCTCTGGTCGGTGGGAATCGAAACCGCGACCCGCGGCAGGCCGGCTTTCGCAGTGGGCGGGAAAAACAGAGCGATGGAAAACAGCAGAATCGGGACCGCTGTCCTGCAACTTACCCGTCGGAAGAGCTTGGGCATCGTGTTGAACAAAACCAGCGTTGCCGAGAGAAGCGACGATTTCATCAAAATTCAGTCCGGCAACTACGAACGTTTCTCGAACATGTTTCATTGTCCAATCTTCATCCATCACGTCCCAGCCGTTCGCAGTAGTATATGCGAATCCTTATCACGCGCACTCAACGGCGCCGTTCCCCCAGCACAACCACGGCGGGAACCAACAACAAGCCTCCGACCAGCGCCAATGCGACCCCCAACGAAGTCACCAGACCCATTTCCACCAGCGGCGCGAAACTGGAAGTCATCAGCGCCCCGAATCCAACGATGGTGGTCAAGTTCGATTGAATTAACGCCGCGCCCGAAGCCTTCGCGATCGCGAGAATCTCGTTGGCGTCGTTCTCCAGGTACCGGCGCACCAAATGGATGCCATTATCGATGCCGATGCCGATGATTAGCGGAACCGCCGTAATCGACATGAAGCTGAAGCGGTGCCTCACCAGCAGCAACAACCCGAAAGTTGTAACAATGCCGAATACGATCGGGATCAGAACGATCAATGACACGCGCAGGTTGCGGAAACAAAGGTAGACCACCAACAGAATCCCAGCCGCGGTCCACACCAATGCCCTGCGACTGTCATGAAGCACCTGCCTCTGCAGGTCGCGGTTCATCTTGTCGAAAGAAAACTCAATGAACCCACCGAATTGAGTTCGCCAGGAGTCGATGACATTTTCCGGAATGACCTCGACAGCATCGGGATCGGTGCCATAAAAAGTGATGGCCGCGACGTAGCTACCGTCCGCTGTCTTGCGCATGCTGTTAGTAATCAGTCCCGGCGGCAGAAACTTGGCAGCGGTCTCCAGAGTAATCGGGTCGATGCCTCGTCCCTGGCCTTGTCCTATTCCTTCTCCCAGCTTCCGCAGTCGATCGATAAAGGGCTGGATCGGTTCGGTTCGAAAACCGTTCTCGCGAAGTGAATCCTCAAGGGCATGGGCCGAGGCCGCGAAATTGACGCCGGCCAGCGAACTGCTACGTTCCTGTTGCGTTTGCGCGGATGGAAGCAAGATTGTAGGCGAAAAGATGGACTTGATGACGCCGCGCTGCCGGTAAGCTTCCAGCCCGGCGGTCAATTTTTCGGCTTTGCTCAATACTTCCTGTTCGCCGCCGGCGATCAAAAGCACGTTCGGACTGCCCTCAATTCCGAACCGTGCGGAAAGCAGGTTCTGCGCGGCCACCGCGGGGTTGTCGGCGCCCGCGATCTCAAAGTGTTTTTCGAGTTTGATGGCCGGCAGAAACACTAATGACACCAGGAATGTTGCGATGCCGAGGCCGACCACCAGACGGGCGTGCCGTCCCACAAAGTCCACCGATTTTCGCGCCACCCAGGGAAGCAAGCGGAAGGTAATAGTTTCGGGCGCGCGCGGCTTCGAGACTCGCCACCATAGCCGCATCAGCGCGGGCACCGTCAGCAGGGTATGGAACATCATCATGAACATTCCCACGGTGAGGATGAACCCGAACTCCGCCAGTCCCTTGAAACTCGACGTGGCCAGGGACGCGGTGGCAGTGGCCGCCGTCACGATGCATAAGACAACGCTGAATCCGGTGGTTTCAAAGCTGCGCAGCACCGCGTCATTCAGCGTAGCGTCATTCAGCACCTCGGCCTTGGCCCATTCCTGTGGCACCCGGTTGAAAAAATGTACGACCTGGTCGTCTCCCAATCCCGCCAGAATCGCAATAAAAGACAGGCTGATCAGATTTACTTCTCCGGGATAGAAACTTGCCACGCCGGTAGTCCACACAATGCCGAGGCTCGCGGGCAGCAGCGACAAAAGCAGCAGTGGAATTCTCGGATAGATGACCAGGCACAAGAGCAGATTCCCGACAATGGAAATCAGGGAAATTCGGCGGACGTTGGTTTCGATGAGCCGGTGCTCCTGTTCCGCGTAAACGTAAGCCCCTGCCGCGATCGCGCGGACTCCCGAGTCCCGCAAATCCGGCTGCGAAGTCATCGATTGGATGTGTTCGCGAGTCCATCCCATCACTCGCTCGGCGAATTTGTAATCCATGGCCGACTCGCGAGGTTGGGCAATGATGAGCAGCGCGGTGTGCTTTTTGCTGAAGAACCGGTTTCCTGAACCCCAGTTGAGGTCGAAATTGGCGAACTGCGGAAAGCCCTGACTGCTGCCCGTTTCCACCTGCATCAGGCCTAAAGGATCGGCGACGAAGTAATTGGTTCCTAATGCCGAGAACGGAGTGACCAGGCCGGTCGCCGCGCGGCGAACGGTTTGATGGATCTGTTGCGGATCCAGTTGCCGCTTCAAACCTTCCGTTTGCCCGGGCTGCGCGAAGGAGGGAAAGTTCCAGGTGAAGAACCGAACCAGGTTGAGCAGTTCTTCGTCCTGCAAGCCGGAGCGCGCATCCAGGAAGAGCCCGCTGGCTTGCATCTCGGAAGTGAGACGGTCGGCCATTTCTTCCATCTGGCCGGTGACGTCGGTCCCTTCTGCGGGAGCGCTGGTCGCCGAAGCATTGCTCGCCGAAGCATCGATCACCACGAAGAGCTGATTACCGTAACCCAGTTCTTTGCCGATCTGGCTTGCAGCCCGCCATTGCGGGTCGTGACTCCCAAACAAATCGGTCAGGTCGGTGCCGGTTCGCAAGTTGTGGATGTTCGCATATAACAATAAAGTGACGACCAGGCTCAGGGCTGTAACCAGCCCCGGATGGCCTACTACCAGGCCGCCCACCCAGCGCATGAAGCGGACCATCATGCTGTGGCTTCGGCGCCATCCGCCGGCGGTTGTTTCACCGGGAGGACCTTTCCATCGTCGGCCTGATCATCGCTCGATTAATCATCGCTCGCTCAATAATCGCTCGCTCAGTCCTTCAATCATCGCCCGCGCATCAGCCTGACACTACTGACAACTCGCCGTTTGCTACTATCTCCCCCTCGACCCAGACGGTGCCGCCGATGTATGCCATGCCCAACGCCTCGGTGAGCTTTTTGGTTTCAACCCGCAGAGTTTGCGCCGGCGTGACGGGCTTGAGAAACTTGAAGCGGTTTACCGCCGCGAGCAGCGCAACCCCGGTTTTGTTTCTACTAGCTTCCTGCATCATGGCCGATCCCAGCATCACTCCTGCGGTTTGGGCCATCGCTTCGATCAGAAAAACTCCGGGCAGAATAGCCTTTGCGGGGAAATGTCCAGCAAAAACCGGGTTCGCCGGATCGATAAACTTCACCGCCACACAGCGAACTCCCGGCTCCAGTTCCACTACCCGGTCGATCCACAAGAACGGAGCGCGATGAGGAATCAACGCCTCAATTTCACTTCGCTCGATCGCCTTGGGCTGGGTCACCTGGGATTACTCACTGTGGTTTATATACCTCAAACGTATCCGGGGGAATCTTCGGGTTCATCGAACTTACGTCGATGACAAACACGCTGTTTACGCCGCTCTTACCGTCCACCTCCAGCGAACGGAGCATGAAATCTTGTTTGTCCAGCTTCACGACCAGGTAATTCAGCCTGCGGCGGAAAGCATCGGTCCGAGGAACCAGCTTCATTTCGTAATCGCGGCTGTGCTCTTGCGCGGTGATAGTAAAGTTTTTTTTCAGGTTTCCGAGGGAATTATCCTGGCCAAAATAGGACTGCGCCCGGCGAACGCTTTTTCCTATTTCCATCACCTCGGTCTTACCGCCGCTGGTAACGTTGAGGTAGTTTTCGTTGAAGCGAATACGCTCGCTGGCCGGTTCGAAGTAGTCCAGCGAGAATCGCGTGGTGCCTTCGGCGCAAAACTTGCCGCGGAGCACCAGAGGTTTCACCATCAGGCTGGAGGTGCGGGTTTCGGTAAGGGTTCCGCAGCTGCTCGTATAACCTTTCTGCGCTTGCTGAACTCCCACCCAAATTCGGCTCAGCAAATCACCGGACTGAGTGGTGGACTGCGCGGCCAGCAGTCCCGGAAAAATCAAGAGCGCAAGCAGCGTGCAGAACCATCGCAATCGCGGGATCATTTGGCCCCTTCCCCCGCATTCTCGGTGGACGCCACCGTAGTTCCGAGCCCGATCTGCACTAACTCCGGAACAACTTGTTCTTTCAAGACGAATTCCCGGTAGAGCTTGGCCATGCGCAGGATCTCTTCCTCGCGCTGGCTGTCCAGTTTGTTGCGCTCGGCTCGAGCCCGCAGTTTCTCCTCGCGGGCGTTCTTCGCGATGCCGAGTTGTTCGAGGTCATGTTGCGCCTCGCTGGTGACAATCTCATCCTTCAAGACCAGATGATGCTCCGTACTGCTGAGCTTTACGCTCTTGCCGCCGGCGAAAATCTCATGCCGCCCGTGCTCTTCGTACCACTTGGTCAAGGTCGCGGTCATATGCATCTTCTCGATAATGTTCCGCCAACCCATCCCGGTGTTGTAAGCGCAAAAAGAAATCTCTCCCTCTTGCGTCGCGTAAGGGATGATGCACTGCTCGGTCCTGCGAAAATCATAGTTGAACAGATCCTGGAACCACATGCCCGCTATGAAGAGCAGGTTCCAACGGTCGCGGCGCCGATGAAAAATGTCAGCCATGGTCCGCTTGCCCGAAACATCGCCATAATCGCGGCCGGTTGCGCTCAGGCCCTTGTCGAGCTTCTCAAGCATATCGACGGCGCGGAAATGCTTCGGCGCACAGAACGCATCGTAATTCCGCACTAATGCCAGCGCCATTCCCGCGACGGATATCCACCGGCTGCGCGCCCAATCGTTGATCCTCGCAATGTCTTTGGCGAACTGGTCAGCGTCCAGGAACGCCGTCACCGGAACCGCCTCGCGCGTTTCCTTGTCGACCATAATCGCCATGCCCACCCCACAGTTCGGGTGACAACTGCAGGCGACTTGGCCCCAGGCTGCGTCCGGCCCGTGAACCAGGTCGGCCCAATCGGAAAAGGTGCTCAGAAACGAGAGTGGAAACCAGTCGCGCACGGGTTCGCCGATGCTTAATTGTTTTTTCACATCGTGGGCCAGATGCGAGAGCGTGTAGCGTTGCGCCTTGCGGCGCTCATCGGTGATGGCTTCGTCGCGCCCGGTGAAAGATACCGGCTGGAACGACACCATCGCGATCTTATCCGGATTGTCGAGGGCGAATTGCACCACGCGCCCCACCTGCTCATTGTTGATCCCGTTGACGACGGTCGTGACCAGCACGATCTCCACGCCGTTGGAGTGCAGGTTCTCGATGGCGCGTAGTTTCAGGTCGAACAGGTTCCCCACGTTCCGATGAGAATTCGCCGGATTGCCGATACCGTCGAATTGCAGATAAGCGTAGCGCAAACCTGCCTCCGCGGCCTGCCGTGCGAACTCAGGGCTCTTGGCGAATTCGATCCCATTCGTTGCGGCCTGCACGCTGTCGTAGCCGAGTTGACGCGCGTAGCGAACGGCGTCCAAAAAATGAGGAGAGAGAGTGGGCTCTCCGCCAGAGAACTGTACCGACATCTGACGCCGGGGTTTGATGGAAAACGCGTTGTCGAGCAGCGCCTTGATGTCTTCCCAGGCAAGCTCGTGCACGAATCCGACCTGGTTGGCATCCATGAAGCATGGATCGCACATCATGTTGCAACGGTTGGTCAGGTCGACAGTGAGAACGGAGCCGCGCCCGTGCTTGATGGTGCTGGTGCCGTGGTTGTGCAGTTTTTCGTCGTTGTGGGCCCGGATATCCCGGCCAGGAAAAGTCTCCTCCAGATGCCGGAAGAATTGCGGATCAATGGAGATGACATCTTCGAAATGTCCGTGGACGGGGCAATCCTTGACCATCAGAATTTTGCCGTCGCGCTCGATAATCTGGGCCTTGATTTCACCGGGCTTTTCGCTCAAAAGGACGCGATAATCCTGTTTGCCGTCGACAATTTGTTGGCGAATCTCCGGTACACAGCGCGGGCATAATGAATCGGTTTGCCGCGGCCAGCCCAGAGGAGGCTTTGACTTTTCATGAGACTTCAGCAGCGGCTTATCCGACCAGCGTGGGGTGAACGATGGATTTTCAGCGAAGCGATTGTTGGTCCAGCAGAATATTTGCCATGCCGCGTTCGCGGCAATTGACATCGACTTCTCGAGATATTTGATGGGCTTATGCATTTGCCTTGACGCTCTCTGTTAAGCCGGCCACAATGTCGTCCATTTGCCGGAACAAACGATCGGCGCCGAGACCTAACCGCCCCCCAGTCGTCGAAGAGTATCAGATGCAATCTTGTGCGACAACTTGATCTTGCTGGTTTTCACGATTGAAATTACACTGGCGAGCATCCCCACACGCGATGAGACGCCGATCAGCCTGGAAGATTGAGAACTACGCCTATCGCGAGTGCCCCCACCCGGATCGCGAGTTTGGCTACGCGGTCTCCCTGCACAACCATTCGCACCACTCCGTCGAGAAGCTGGCGGCGTTGAACCATGTTGTCAAGCTTCGCTTCATGCGTCCTCTAAGCGGAGTGCTGCAAAGCTCGTTTGGCCTCGGCGATGTTCCTGATCTGAACTATGCAGAGATCACGTTCAATCCGCCCTACACTCCGGAAGACGTTTATCAGATGGAAGCAGCGGCGGCGGCCAATTGGGGCTTCGAAGGAGTCCACCTGGCCATTACCGATCATGACGAGTTTGCCGGCAGCCTCGCGCTGCAGCGCGGCCGCCCCGATCTGAACGGCCGCATCCCACTTAGCGAGGAGCTCTCACTCTGGTACGAGGGACACTTGTTTCACCTGGGAGTAAGTCACTTGCCCGAGGGTGAAGTTCAGGAAACGCATATTCGAATTCAGGCGGCTGCCCGCGGTAGACGCTACGACGAACTGTTTGAAAGCCTCGCCGCTAGCGGCTGCCTGGTGGTCTTGAACCATCCCCTCGTCGCCTGGAGACCGGGAGCGGAGAAAATTCCTGTCATGCAGCTGCTCTCCCGCTACAGCTGGGCGATTCATGCTTTGGAAGTAAACGGAATGCGGCCACGTGAGGAGAACGACCGCGTTCTGGAACTTGCCCGGCAGTGGCGCAAACCGGTGCTCGGCGGGGGAGACAGCCATCTGCTGGTCGCCAGTTCCGTTCTCTCTCTGTCTCGGGCCGCAACCTTCAAAGACTTTATCGCCGAAGTGAAGGACGGACGCGCAGTGCCGTTCATCACCCCTGATTATTTTGCTCCGCTCAAATGGAAACTTTTCCTGCGGGTGCTTTTTTTCATTTCGCGCTACCGGCAAATCGCCAGCTATAAGGGAGAACCGGTGGCAACTATGTTGGAGCGCCGTAAAGTTTTGCTTGATCCGGTAGGGTTGGCCAGCCGCGGGTTTCTCGCTTTAGTTTCGACTCTCGGATTAGCTCGGTGAGCCGGGGTGGGCTGGTTTACTTTGCGCCCCGCCTTCTCTTCGCCTACTTCTTTTTCATGCTCATCGGTCTGCTTTTTTCCTGGCAAAGTCCGGAGTGCAGCCGCGACTTGCGATTTGAGTAAGTTCCCGACAAGCTGTTTTCTCCAGAACTCAGAGTTGCGCAGTATTCTACGGTGTGGCTTTCTGAAAAAAGAAGAAACAAGCGCTTGCCGCTGACTACACCTGTAATCTCGTATCCCCCGCCGTTGCCGCTGACTTCGCGGCTTCCTTCCGGCTGGTTCAGGTGAAAGGCGCCCCACTCGTCCGAGTTCCACGCGCCGTTCACATTGATCGCTGCCGGATCCTTTTGGGAGTCAAGCCATGCCTTGCCTTCTGCCCCCACCTTGGCAGCGGTTAAAGAAGTCGGGAGTGAAATGCAAAGTAACAGCAGAGTCAGTGCGAATGTCAGCCGTTTCATCAGATATCTCTCTTTCTACTTTTTCTACTTCCCGGCATAGGCCGGCTCCTATGGTCTTGTTAAGTGCATGAATTACTTTTTGGGTATCCTATCAGATAGGTGACTGGCATCTTTCCGGTTGCAAGCTCACCAATCTCCCATCGGTATTGGCACGAGGTTAGTTTCTCTACGATCTCACGCAACTCCTGTGGCCGGTACGTCCGCAGACAGGAGACTACTCCATCGAAGAGCAGGACCAACGGGATGACCGGAATCAAATACGTCCAGAGCAACCGCGACCAGCGGAATGGACGAATCCTCGGAGTGTGGATGAACAGCAGGAGAATGCCGGCAAATATAAGGCCCATTGTCAGAGGAGCGCGCTTGGTGGCCTCAAATATGCCGATGCCTTCGCCGGCATCGACGGCATTTTGCAAAATGGCGCGGGCATCCTCCGGCGAAAAATGATGGAACGAGGTAAACATCGTTCGCAGCCCCTTCAGTGCACCGGGGACTTTCATCGCATCCACCGGCTCGGGATAGAAAGTGATGTTGTGGTCAGAGGATGCGCTGACACTTTGGAAGGCTTCGAGATTCGGATACTTATCGGTGAGCCAGACCTGAAGGCCGGCGGAATCTCCTCCGGCGTCCCGGCATCGCAGATGTCGAGCCAGATCCAACCACGGACCGCCTCCGCCGGAACACATGTCAACGATCGAGTGTGTGGAAGATGATTGTCCGGAGTTCGTCCGGTTCCCGGTAGAGTCAATCACGTTTTGCAGCAGCGGAGCGATGGGCGCGTAGGCGTGTAAGAGGTTGAACCCGAACTGAAGCGCATCGGTAACGTCCGCTCGAAGCGATGACGGGAACCACGGTTGTTCATGGAGTTCGATGAACTGTACGCGACGCATGGCAATTCAGCCTGGCAAGTAAGGTGTGAGCATTCTCATTCAAATCGAAAAAAAAGGCCATTCGCGGCATGTGGCGTAGCTTGATAAGGAAGCGAGCCAAACGCGCGAGTATTGTGTCGCAAAGAACGCGACACGCCGCGCGGCTCGCCCAGATCCTTCGCCGCGCAAAGAATGCTTGCTCAGGATGACAGAGCCGAAGCCATTCCGCAGGGGATTGCTTTCAGGCTCGGGCAATCGTTACTCCCCAGGTAAAGCCGATCCCGGCCGATGCGAACAGCAACAGTTGACCAGGACGAATTAACCTCTGGCGCCGCATATTCACATAATTGATAACCAAGTCGCTGGCGAAAGTATGGCCATATTCTGCCATAGGAGTTGGCGGCAGGCTGCCCTTGGGGAGTCCCACCATCTTGCAGAAGCCCCCGCGGTCCCGCCGGCTGATGTTGGAATAAATGAAATGGTCAATATCGTTCAGATTCAACGAACATGCTGACAGAGCCTTATTCACCACCACAAGCATATTGAGAAAATAAATCGGCATCACCTCTCGCTCCATGCATAAAGCATCGACAACGATATCGAGGTGGCCATTGGTTCGCACCATGGTAATTGCATTGTGGAGATGGCCGAGCGTCAAGGTTTCGACGCCCAAAAGCAACGGGCCCTGGGTAGACAAGCTTTGGGTGCCTTGGCGGCGCAGGATCACGGCGCTCGCGGCGTCGCCATGCATGGTAATTGGAAGTAATGAGCGGTTGCCCTGGGGTGCGGCGTCGGCGGTTACCAGCAGAACCGTGTGAATGCTTTCATCGGTGGCCATCCAGCCGAGCGCGGTCTTGATTGCGACGTGAAGTCCGGCGCATCCGCCGACTTTGAAACTCAAGATCATCGCAGTTTCGGCACCCAGATCGGCGCTGAGTTTGTGAGCGTACGAGAGAACCTTTGAGCTTTCAGAGGATCCGCTCTCGCTCGACCAGGTGCTGAAATCCAAAATCAGATTGAGGTCCCGCGCCGTTATCCCCGCTTCCGCTATCGCCTTGGAAGCGGCCTCAAGAATCAAGTCATAAAGTTGATTCTCGCCGCAGACACGAAGCCGGTTCAGCCCGAGACCTTCCAAGGCCTTTCGTCTGGAATCGGGGCTCAAGGGAGCAAGCGACTTCTCCACTCGAGTTCGTTCGCGCTCCAAGACTTCTTCCACGGCCTCATCGTTGGGCGGGACTGCGTACGCCGCTGCCGCAATTCTCACATTCATATTCAGAGCCGTCATTTTTAGGGCAAGTCCAGAAGCAGCGCCGCAAAGCCACCGTCGCCGGCGGTTCCCAGCATCAGCGCCTGGCCACTGATTGGCCGGCTGCTCAGCGCCAAGATCAAGTGAAAGAGAGCGCCGGTACCGGCGAGACCCTGGGCAAAGGCCTGTGGTAGCACGATAGCAGCGCCATCGCCGGTAATCTCACGAGCCAAATCCGTGGTGGAACTGGTGGCGCAAGGCGCACCATTCCCGGTACAGACGGTCACACTCGGGACGGAAGAGCCGAGCATCTGCCGGATGATCTCTGCTCGCTCCCCGCCTGCAGCCCAGCGACCCGAGAGAATCCGCGCATAAGAGCGCGCGTTTGAGCGGGAAGTCCCGCGGCCGGAGGATTCCATCACCAATGCTGCCACACCTTCGCTCGGGATAAAACTGCCGGCTTCCGGCAATGCGTCCGGGTTATAGCACCCCGGCGAGAGCAAACCGGCGACCTCATACCACGAATACAGGCTTTGCGTCAGCGCGTCACCCGCAAGAACAACGGCCAGGTCAGCCTGACGATGGCGAAGCAGGGAGGCGGCTTGAATGAGGGCATTTTCGCCGGCAAAGTGCTTATTGCTGACCGTGACATTCGGCCCCCGCAGGCCGTGAAACAAAGAAACGTGACCGGCCGGAGCGCTGGCGAGAGTCTCTGGGAAGGTACTCGGATCGGTTCCGCCCCAGCCATTTGCGGCAGCGCTTAAATAGAAAGCTTCTGTGAGTTCAATACAGCCGAAGGCAGTGGCGAAGACCACCGCAACCCGGGATCCGTCCATTTGGCTGAGGTCGATGCCGGCATCCTTAATGGCCAGCGAAGAAGCTACCAAGGCCCACGCCGACAGGCGATCGAGGCGCCTGGTCTTCAGACCCGGCACCACACTGGCGGGCCGAAAGGGCGGCACAAGAAATGCCCGCCGCAACCCTGCGGTTGCCCAGGCGGTGATGGCACTGGGTTCCAGAGGATGCTCCAGGGGACGCTGCGGAATGGGTCCTGCCAGCGGGCCATAAGGACTCACAGAAGCGATACCGGTAATGGTGACGGCGGGCAAATTCGGAGTCATGAGCGGCCACTTCCGAATATGAGTACAGTGTTGCTTCCGCCAAAGCCGCTGGAAGCCGACATGGCCAGCGGCAGCGGTTGGCGCTTCACTTCTCCCCGTAGCCACTCAACGCCGGGGCTCTCGATGGGATCGGTGAGCCGAAGCGTGGGAAGCAGCGCTCCCGCACGAATCGCCATGATCGTAACCGCAGCCTCCAAAGCGCCAGCCGCACCCAGGCAGTGTCCAAAATATGACTTTGTCGAGGATACGGGAACGGGCTGGCGGCGTCCGCGAAAGGCGGTCTCGTAGGCGTTGGCCTCGGCAATATCGTTCAGCGGTGTGCCCGTGCCGTGGGCATTCACATATCCAATCTCATCGCCGCTGACCTCCGCCATTTCCATGGAGAGTCGTATGCAGTCGGCCAATCCGCTTCCTTCCTTCTGTGGCGCGGTGGTATGAAATGCATCATTGGTCATGGCCCATCCTCGCAGGACCGCCAGAACGTTGGCATTGCGGGCGATGGCACGGGCCAGCGTTTCGAGGACGAGAATTGCGGCTCCTTCACCCAGGTTCAGGCCATTGCGATTCTGGTCAAAGGGAGTGCAGGGGCTTGGGTCTAATGCTCGCAGGGAATTAAATCCGCTCAACGTGAACGCGCACAGCGGATCGCTGCCGCCTGCCAGGATTATGGGCGCGGCCCCATCGAGCAGCATGTTGGCCGCCAGCGCGATCGACATAGCTCCGGACGCGCAAGCCACAGAGATGGCACATCGCGGTCCACGAACTCCGAAATGCTCGCCAACGGCGTCGGCAACGTGCGCCACCGGAAACGAGACACCCCGCAACAGGCCACCGGGCCGACGAAACCAAGCGGCCGGATCTTCGGCGATTCTGGTATCGATCTCAGTCAAACCCCCGACTGTGTTCGCCATCACCACGCCACTCTCACGGTAAGCAGAGCGGTCACAGCCCGAATTCGCCATGGCATCCCGAGCCGCCACGACCGCGAGTTGATCGGTGCGGGAGTATTGGGGACCAAACTCTTCGGCCAGCAGCACCGATGCCGGGACCTGGGCGGTCGTTCCTTCGAAGCCGGGATACACATCCTTGGTGTGCTCCAGACAGGACTTGCCCGATAACATCCCGGCCGCCAGGCACTCCAGCCCCACGCCATAGGGGCTGACGACTCCGACACCAGTCACGACGATGGTTTTATGGGGATCAGTCAAGAGAGGCTACCGGACAGAAGTCCAAGAAATTCAACCACTGATCGCGATCGGTCGTCAACGTGTTTTCCAGAAACCGGACCGGCGCATAGCCAACCAAGCACAGGAAACCGACCATCAGCCCGCAGCCTCCGCCCCAGATTTTCTGGCGACGAATAGAACGTGAGCCAGCGGCAAACGATTCTGGAAGCGACGCACTTCCACCCGCATACCGGCATTCTCCAGCGCACCGCGGTACTCGGCGATAGGCAGCATTCGGGGCCGGAAGCCCTCACCTCCCAACGCGAAAATCAGCCGCTCGAAAGTCATGGCGATGGCTGACCGCAGGCCGCGTTCGCCATCCGGGATCCGGAAAATCAATATCCCGTCTGGCGCGAGTGCCGAACAGCAGCGCCCCAGCAGAGCTGTTTGCTCAGCGTAGGACAAATACTGCAGGACATCCAGAATTAAAATCAAACCGGCGGGCGGAAGCTCGAAATGACGGATGTCGGCTACGGTTACGTCAGCGTCCAGGCTGCCGAGCGCCTTGCCGGCTACTGCGATGCGATGCGCATCCAAGTCGCAACCAACCAGGCGCCGGCGGGTATCACCGAAAGCCGCGAAACAAAGAGCTATACCGTAGCCGCAGCCCAGGTCCACTACTGTTCCCGATCCCAGGTTTTCGGCGGCCAGTAATTCAAAGATCCGATCCAGCCGAAGCTTCCAGCGGACGAACTTGCGTGCCATCAGCGCACACTTGGCAAAACTCCCGTTCACAAAGCGGACGCGCTCCCGTAGCGCTGAATTGGCAGATGCCCTTACACGAAGATGGACGACAACCGCCGTGATCGCTCCGCCGATGCCGCCGACTACTATTCCCAGCGCTACGCTACCAATCGCAAAGATGAAAAGCTTCTCCTTATCGAGATGGCTGCGCACGACAGCTAAGGACGACAGGTTTAAGGGCTGAAATGATCCCAGGCGTAGAAGACAGCCCAGTTCCACTGACGAGAAAATAATCAGGGGCTGGAGCAGCGGATTGTTGATGAAAGTCCCTGCCACGGTAAGCGGCTTGTTGAGTCTGAAGAGCAAGGCCACGCCCACTGCGGCAAGGGTTTGAAGCCCATAGAGGGGCACAATACCGATGAAAATTCCCAGAAATACGGCGGCGGCGGCACGGCCCGGATCGAGTCCCTCCTTTAGCAGGGGGGTTACAAACTTCCGCACCTGAGCCTCAAGTCTTCGGATCACCCAGTGCCTTTCCATCATCCGCTAGGCGATGAGGCCGACGCTACGGCGCTCTCCGCTATGGTTCCTGCGCGGAACGCACAACAATCTGCATCGCCAGTGCATGTCACGCTCCCAGAAAGCGAAATGCCAGCGACCAAAGACATACACGGACGGTGTCTCGCACCGGCTTCATCTTGGAGCGCGCCTGGCCGTGGTTGTAGATCATACGGACGGGAACATGTGCGATGGTGCAGCCCGACCGGGCCATCTTGATCAGGATTTCCATCTCGAGTTCGTAGAACCGGCTTCGCAGTTTGGCGCCGCCAAGCTTGTCCAACCGGAACAAGCGGAAACCACTCTGGCTGTCCCGGATTTCGCAGCCCACGAGCGCTGAAGCCAGCCGGCTGCCAACCACATTCGAAAAGTAGCGGGAGCCGGGCATGAGGGCGCGATCAAAACAGCGGGTGCCGATGATCAGGTCCGCTCCAGTTTCTGCGGCGACGCGAAGCATGGCCGGGATATCCTCCGGCAGATGCTGGCCGTCGCCATCGAGGGTGATGACGTGAGTAAAGTTGCGCTCGCGCGCGAAGGCGATACCCGCCCGCAGAGCCGAGGCCTTGCCGCAATTCCTGGGAGATTGCAAGCAAGTAGCGCCGGCAGCCCGGGCAATCTCCGCCGTCCCATCGCTGGACCCATCGTCCAGCACCACCACCTCGGCCACATGCCGACGAGCCCCCTCCACAACCTTGGCGATGTGAGGGGCTTCGTTGAATGCCGGGATTAGAGCGCAGGTTCGCATGCCGCCGGTTGCTGTGTTCCCCCGGTATCCTCACGTGGGCCGGCCAGGACGAATTCGAATCCCCGCTCCCTTAGCTCGTCGATAACCCGAGGCAAGGCTTCCAGCATGGCATCCGTCCCCCCAGGCAAACGGTCGTGCAGCAGGATGATGTCCCCGCTCGCCGCTTTCTTCAAAATGCGCCGGGCAAGAACTCCGGAATTCGCAGTGAGTGTATCACGCGTCCGAATGGTCCAAGAAATATACTCAAGTCCCGCATCTTTAAGATAAGGCTCCAGAAGCGGGTGACGCAGGCCTACCGGCGAGCGGAAAAGACGCGGCCGGACGCCACAACTGCGGCGAACGCTCTCCGTGCCGTTCTCGATCTCAGCCCGCAGGCGCCGGGGCATGAGAAAACAAAATAGAGGAAAGTGCGACCACGTGTGATTGGCAACCAAGTGTCCTTCCGCGCAGGTCCGACGCACGATCTCCGGATATTGGTCCGCACGCTTCCCCACCACGAAGAAAGTTGCTTTCACACCTTTTTCCCGGAGTAGATCGAGTAACTTTGGCGTATCCACCGGGTCCGGGCCATCGTCGAACGTCAGCGCAAGGCGACCCGTGCCATCCACCCGCGACCGGTTAGTGACCAGCCATTGATTGCGCGGATGAAACAACATATAGAGGATTAGCAGCGTTACGGCACCGTAAATTACGGCCACAAGAACGAGCCGGGAGCGGCTAAAAGGATGCAGCAGAATCAAAGAGAGATTGGTGAGAATAACCAACAAGAAAAAGATTACCGACCTCACCATACCGATTGTCCCCAGCCTGTGCGGGAATTGAAATGCCATCTTAGCATCGGTCTCCCTGCAGTCGAGTCAAGATGGCACCGCGGAAATCAACAGGGCAGTAAAAGCGGCGATTCGAGCTATGCAGGAGCACGCCAAGCATGAGCTCAAGGTCCGCGACTAACCTGGACAACATTGCCGTTCGCACGAACGGCGCTTTTGTTGCGGCTACGATTTAAGGGGATTAGCTTCGAATTTCGCGAGCGACTCACGCACGTAAGCAATGTAGGAGGGGGCGGAGGGAGGACGCCGGGAAAAGGGAAAAGCCGCTCGAGAATAGGAGACATGCCATCCCACCAGCCTAGCGCGATTTTGCGGTTTCCAAGTCCTGCGGCACGTCGGGGCCACCATCGAGCGAGTCAGTCTGTCCGCCAAATGAATCTTGTACCGCTGACCACAGGAACTGCCCTCGCGTCTCAACTGGGGTACGCATCGATTCGTCAGGAGGTGGTCCAATTTTGCGAATCGGTCCCGACGCGGTAAACTGAGTTTTACAGGTGACGTTTTACAGGTGATTTCCATCATCGGCTGTCAGTAAAAGTTTGCTAAACTGTTGAAACGGTTCGCTGTAGGCGCGTAGCTCAGTTGGTTAGAGCGCTACCTTGACACGGTAGAGGTCAGGAGTTCGAGTCTCCTCGTGCCTACCATTTCTTTTGTACCCCTCACGGATCATGTCCAATTCAAGCACTCCTGAATCGCAATCTACGTCTGAAACCGCAACGCCTGAAACCGCAACCCAGGCTGATGAATCTTTCGGCGAAATGCTCTCGCAGTACGAGAAGAGCCATTCGCGCAAAGCCGAAGACGGCGGAAAGCAGTTGGTCGGCACGGTAATTGTCGTGAACGCCGATTCGGTTTTTCTCGACATCGGTTTCAAGAGCGAAGGCATTCTGCCGCTCACGGCCTTGAAAGCGGGAGAAGCGCTTAAGCCCGGCGACAAAGTTTCTGTTTCGGTGAAGGGACGCGATCCCGAGGGCTATTACCAGCTCACTCGCGCGAAAGTTGAGCGCCCCACAGACTGGGCTGCTTTAGAGAAAGCATTTGCCGACAAGGCGACGATTGTCGGCACGGTCACCGGTGTGATCAAAGGCGGCCTGAGTGTGGATGTGGGCGTGCGCGCCTTTATGCCCGCTTCGCGCAGCGGAGTCCGCGACGCCGCCGAAATGGAGAAGATGGTGGACCAGGAAATTTTCTGCCGCATCATCAAGCTCGACGTAGCCGATGAAGATGTGGTGGTCGATCGCCGCGTGGTCGCCGAGGAGCAAGAGCGCTCGTTGCAGGAGCGCCGCTATTCCGAGATGAAGGAAGGCGACACGATGACGGGCACGGTGCGCAGCCTCACCGATTACGGAGCGTTCGTTGACTTGGGCGGCGTGGATGCGCTGCTTCACGTCAGCGATATTTCCTGGACACGGATCGCCAAATCTTCTGACGTTTTGACTGTCGGGCAGCAAGTTGAAGTAAAAGTTCTCAAAATCTCCGAGGACTCCGGCAAGCGCCGTATATCGGTCGGGATGAAGCAACTACAGGCGCATCCCTGGGATGCGGTCGCGGGAAAGTACAATCCTGGCGAACGGGTTCGCGGCACGATCACTCGCGTCGCCGAATTCGGGGCGTTCGTTGAAATCGAGCCTGGCATTGAAGGACTGATTCACGTTTCAGAAATGTCATGGGGCAGAAAGTTGCGCAGCGCCAGCACGCTGGTGAAGGCGGGCGAAATCGTCGATGCCGTGATTTTGGGAGTGAACGCGGCCGAGCGCCGCATCTCACTTGGACTGAAACAGACGCTGGGAGATCCCTGGGCCGAGGCCGCGCAGCGTTTCGCCGCCGGCACGGTGATTGAAGGCCCGGTGGTGAGCGTTACGAAATTCGGCGCATTCGTGCAGCTGGCCGAAGGCGTTGAGGGCATGATCCACATCAGCGAGATGAGCGAAAAGCGGATCAACCATCCGCAGGAAGTCGTGAAGGTGGGCCAGACTGTGCGAGCGCAAGTGCTCGCCATCGATACCGAAAAGCGGCAGTTGCGGCTGAGCATGAAACAGCTGGTTCCGAGTGGGCTGGATGAATACATTGCGGAACACAAGGAAGGCGACGTGGTTACCGGTCGCATGATCGAAGTGTTGGATAAACATGCGCGCGTGGAATTGGGCGAAGGCATTCACGCGGTGTGTGGCATGGATGCCGCTGGTTCACCTGCGAAGAAAAAGCCGGCGAGCGCCACCGAGGCATCTACTGCGGCGAGCGGATCGAAGGCTCAATCGAAGCCGGATTTGTCTTCGCTAGGTTCCATGTTGCAGGCGCGCTGGAAGAGCGGACCATCGGTGGGCGAAGAAGCCAAGCCGGAAGCTGCGCGTGCGGGACAAATTCGGAAGTTTAGAATCGTGAAGCTCGACCCTGGCGCCAAGAAAATCGAATTGCAGTTGGCATAGCTGTTGGCGGAGGGCGCGGTTAAAGCAGGTTTCGGCGCGCCGCGCTCCGTTTACCGTCCCATCCTCGGGAACATCGGCGCCACAATCCGCACCGGCATCCGCTTTGTTGTAATCCCGGTCACAGGCAGGCGCTGCGTTGGCGCCATGCGCTCTGTGCCACTCCAACCCCGCGCCTGCGCTACATGTCCGGCGGCGCCCGCAAGGTTAAGCGCCACGCCAGCCTTTTCCACCGAAGGCTTAAGCTCCCACGAAGGTAAGTTGTGAACCGGAAGATGCATCGCACTCCCATATCCGCCGCCCCTCACGCCAGCTACGATCACACCCGTCCGCGGACGCGAACTCTGCAATCCGGCAACCAGGAAGCGAGCACTGCTCTTCGGCAAGCTTCCGACTTTGTATTTCACGCCGCGTACCGGGAGCAATTGCTGTTTGCGAGGCACTACCGCCGCCAGTGCCGCTTGCGCCCCGCCGCCATAGGCTGGCGCTGCGCCCGAAACTACGGTCAGCACCACGCTGGTCGAAGTGTAGGAGACCACAAAGTGCTCCGAACTGTTAATTGCGATCGTGGAATTCGAGAAGGTTTTCGTCACGCTTGCGGCCGTCAGGATCGTAAAAGTCGAATTCAAGGCTGGCGTGAATCCACTTGCCAGCGTGACGGTCAGCGTTCCGGCCAGAGCCGCGGTTCCGGTGACCTGGAGTTGGCTGTATTGCGTGCCCACGGTCGCGCCGCCAACAAATGAATTCATGCTTGCTGTGGAAAGCTGCGTGTAGCTGCCGGTGATGGCGAGCAACCCGGCTTTGCCGCTGTCGCCAACATTTATTGCCGGTGCAGTGCCGCTTCCTCCCACGGTTAGGTTTCCACTCAATTTTCCCGCGCCCTGAATCTTTCCTCCGGTTACGGTGATTCCGGTGCCTCCGGCCGTGAACGTTCCGTCCACAGTGGTCGTTCCCGCCGACTGCGTGTAGGTATTGCCGCCGCCAACCGTCATGGTGCTGCCTGCCGCCACGGTCAGGGAGCCGGAGTTGGTAAAGGCAGCCGATCCGGTGGTCAGATTGCCATTGCCGCTCAATGTGAAGGTGCCGGTGTTATTCGCGAAATTGGCGAGGCCGTTTGTGCTTCCGTTCAGAATCTGCGCCGAGGTTCCCGTGATCGTCAGGTTTGCCGCGTTGTTCACGATGTTGGCCCCGGTAACCTTCATCGTCCCGCCGACGGTGTAGGTTCCGCTGGCGAGCGTGTTGGTTGAGCTGTTGAAGTTGGTCAGGTTCCCGGTAATCGTCAGCGTGCTTCCGCTATCAACCGTGAGCCGGCCGTTCGCGGTTAGGTTGCCGGCGGTGGTAAAGTTTGCGTGGCCGCCCAGCGTGAAGCTGCCCGACGAAGTGATGGTCGCGAGATTTGCCAGCCCGTTGCTGTTGTTGCTGGAATTCATAATCTCGCCCGTGCCATTTATGGTGAGATTGGCCGCGTCGGTGACGATGTTGGCGCCGGCAAAATCGAGCTTGCCGCTTACCGTATAGCTGCCGGCAGTCAACGTGTTATTCGAACTGTTGAAGTTGCTCAGCGAGCCGGCAATCTTAAAAACGCTTCCGCTGTTCACCGTCAGCTTTCCGTCGTTAGTGAAATTCCCCGAAGTCGTAAAATTCGCGCCGCTGGCGATGGTGAAGCTGCCCGCCGAGGTAATCGTCGCGAAATTCGCCAGCACGTTGTGGCTGCCGAAATCGATCATCTTTGCGCCTGAGCCGGTCAGGGTGATGGCAGCGGCGTCGGTCACCACATTCGTCCCGCTCGCTCCAAACTGCAGCGTCCCGTTGACGTTGTAAACTCCGCCGGTCAGCGTGGTGCCTGAGAGATTGAGCAACGCTCCCCCCGCGGACGTTCCAATCTGCATGGTGTCGCCCGTGGAAACGCTCAGCGTACCTCTATTGTTCAGTCCCGCCGCGCTCGGCAGGATGATGAGCGCAGTGCTCTGGTTGGCCGAGATGGTTCCGGTGTTGACGATTCCGAGATTTGAGATTGTGCCCGCACCCACAATCGTGTTGGATGTCGTCAACGTCAGGCCGGAGGCCGCTCCAGTGATCAGGTTGGCCGTGCTGTTGGAGAGCACCACCGTTCCTTTGCCGTTGAGGGCTACGCTGTTCCCAATTGAGAGAGTACTGCCGTTTAGCGCAATGCTGCCGGAGTTTGTGTTCGTTCCTTCCAGCGTGGTCGTGGTCCCGGCGTTCAGCGCATAGGCACCGGAGTTGGTGACGCCGTTCAAGGTCACGGCTCCCGTGGCTTGAATGATTCCGCTGTTCGATCCCGCCGTGGTAGTGGTCAGGGTTCCGCCATTAATTACGGTTCCAGCCGCCAGTTGCACCGTGGCACTGACGCTGCCGCCGTTTTCGCCCAAAGCGGCAATCGTTCCGGAGGCGTTGTTGACGGTTCCCTCAAGCACGAGCGTACCCTGATTCGAAGCTTCCATCGTGCCGGAATTGGCGATGCCGGAACTGCCGGGCTGCACGGTGAGAATTCCGCTGCTGACCTGGCCGTTGGCGTTGATCATTCCCTTATTTACCAGCGTTAGGGTGCCATTGCCGAGGTTTCCGTAACCCGTGATCGTGTTGTTCGAGTTCGTCAATGTGCCGGTGTTGCCAGTTCCCACCTGGATTACACCGGTCGCGCTGCCAGCGGAATTGCCCAGCGTAAGCGTCCCGCCGCCGGTGAGCGTCGCGCTGGCGCTGGTGAACTTGAGGGTTCCTTCGGTAAGGTTGAGATTCCCCGAGTTTGTCAGGGTGCCGGTCCCGGTAATATCCAGCGTCGATCCGGTGCCTAACAGGGCGACGGTGCCCGCATTGCTCAAAGTCGCGATGTTCGCCATGTCGGTGCTGGCGCCATCGCCTCCGCCGCCGTAAAGCGTTAAAGTTCCGCCTGAGTTGTTGGTGAAGGTCCCGCTCACGGTTACGGAATTCGTGCCGCCGGAAAATCCGCTGGAAAATGCGCCGGAGTTGCTTACATTGCCCGTGATCGAGAGGGAGGTCTTCGATGATGCTCCATCCGACAAACTAACCGACCCGGCGCTCGACACGGTCAGCGTTCCTCCATTCGGAGTCACCGCCGTGGTTTGATTATTGTTCAGGTTCAACATTCCTTCGACGCTGGTCAAGTGTCCCAGTGCGCTGGTCGAAACGCCGCTGTTGATCACGTTCAACGATCCCGCGAGAGAGATCAACGATCCCGCCACGACGTCGGTAATCCCTTGCCCTCCGCCCGTGATATTCAAGGTTGCGCCGCTGGCGATGGTAAGCGTGCCCGAGTTGCTGAAGGCGTTGACGTTCACCACGTCGCTCGCCCCATATAACGTCATCGACCCGCTGGCGGCATTGGTGAAGGTTCCGCTTACGTTCAGAGAGTTTTTGCCGCCCTGATAGCTGGTGGAAAACGTGCCCGAATTGCTTACATTTCCCGTTACTGACAGCGTGGTGTTGGATGAAGCTCCATAGGAGAGGTTTAACGCGCCGCTGCTGGCGATGGTCAGCGTCCCTCCTGTTGGAGTAACTGTGTTGGTCTGCCCGTTATTCAGGTTCAGCGTGCCTTCAACACTGGTGAGCTTGGCGAGCGCCGCGGTAGTGGTGCTTCCATTTTTTACGTTAAAGGCTCCGTCGATGACGTAGGTGCTACCGGCAACCACGTCGGTAACCCCGTTGCCGCCGCCCGTGATGGTCAGCGTCGTCCCGCTATCTAAGGTGAGGTTGCCGGAGTTATTCAGGGCATTGATGTTCGCCACATCGCCGCTGCCCTCAAGCGCCATCGTCGCGCCGGCCGCGTTGGTGAACGTGCCTGTAACCGTGACGGTGTTATTCCCGCCGGTAAAGCCGGTGGAAAAGCTGCCTGAGTTGGTAACATTGCCGGTGAAGGTCGCGGCGCTTCCACCCTCTATCATCAGATTGGCGCCGGCGGCGTTCGTGGTCGTGCCAGTCACGCTCAGGGTTTCGCCGGCCGCTTCCAGATTGAAGCTGGCATTGTTATTGAATGTGCTTCCGCTGGCTAACGTGATATTGCTGCCGGTGGTATTGAAGGTAACCGTTCCGCTATTTGTGAACGTCCCACCGCTCGCAATGTTCAGCGAATCTCCGGCCGCGCTTTGCAGCACTGCCGAGCTTCCCAGCGTCAAGTCGCTTAGGGTTGCACCCATGTTCAGGGTCACAGTTTCCGCTTTGCCGTTGCTGATGGTGACGTTGTAGGTCTTCCCACTCCCATTATTCGGAACGACTCCGCCGCTCCAATCGGCAGAGGTGTTCCAGTTACCGCTTCCCCCATTCCAACTGACCGCGGTCTGCGCCTGCGAGGGCAGGCCGGCGATGCTCATCGACACGAGCAGAAACGCAACCATCCGGATGGCAAGTCGTAACTTCATCGGTCTCCTCCGGCGGATTGGCCGGGGTTTTTGATTTTGATGTGGTGCGAAGTGCAGTACTGGGTTCGGCTCTATCTCATTTCCAAAGGGGGAGGAGATGCGGCGACAGAGTCCGGCGCAGCTTTTACCTACGCCGCTGCGCGTCAAAAACAATATCAAACATAGGGCGAAAACACTAGAGTCTTAAGTTGGAAAAATCGCTGCAACAGTTTCACATTCCGGTTATGGGACTGCAGATTCTTGCAGCCTGCGCAGCTTCGGCAGGATTACGGCACCAGCCCGCACCCGCCGCCCTTCTTCACACACTCCAAATTCTTCCGATACACCAACTTCGGCTGCAACTTCTCCGCCAGCTCAATCTCCTGAACCGCACCCGCCGAATCTCCCGTTCTGGCCAATGCCGCGCCTAACCCGTTATGCACCGCGGCCGTACCGGGAATCAGCCCCGCAGCTCTTCGAAACGAACTGACTGCCTCCGGGTATTTCCCCTGCTTAAAGTAGGCGAACCCAAGCTGATAATGCGCCGCCGGCATATCGGGCTCCATGCGCAAAACTTTCTTCAACTCTGCAATCGACTGGTCATACCGCCCTAAGTGCCGCAGCGCCAGCGCATAGTTGAAATGCGCCGTCAGATTCTCCGGATCGATCGCCAGCGCCTCTTTGATAGCGGCCAATCCGTCTCGCGTATGCCCACGCTGCACCAGCGCCAACCCTTCATTCGCCCGTGCCAGCGCCTGCTGCGCGGCTTTTTCTTTCTGGCCCAACTGCTCGCTCAGCGCTGCTTCTTTCGCGGCTTCTTCCGGCTTTCCCGCCCGCCGCAGGGCTCGGCTCAACTGGTAATGCACCGCACTGTCTTTGGGCATCAGTTCGGCGGCGCGCCGCAACTCCTCTACCGCCTCGTCGAAGTTCTCGCGATCGCGGAGCAGCAAGCCCAAATCCCGGTGCGCCGCGCCTGAGTTCTCATCCAGCTTCACTGCCTGCCGCAACTCCGCTTCGGCCTCGTCTAAGCGCGCCGGATCTCCTGCCTTGGCCAGCGCGTTTCCTAGATCCTGACGCAGTAGCGCATTTTTCAGGTCAATCGCGAGAGCCTTGCGGAATTCGACTTCCGCCTTCGAATAATCCCCTGCAAAGCTGTACAACTCGCCCAACTCGCGTAGCGCGTCTGGTTGGTTTCCATTCAGGCGCAGCGAGGTCAAATACGCCTTCGTCGCCTCATCGCGGCGGTCGGCGCGCGTGAGAAGCTTGGCCAGAGACAGCCAATTCTCCGCACTTTTCGGGTCGAGCTTCACCGCCAGCCGAAGTTGCTTCTCGGCTGCTACCTGATCGTGAGCCTCGGCCAGCATGTCGCCCAAAAACCGCCGATACTCCGCTCGCTGCGGCTCGAGGTCGCAGGCCCGCGCCATCTCTGCCCCCGCGTCATGCGGACGCCCTACCCTTACATACGCCTGGGCTAAATCATTGTGCAGGGCCGCCTCTTGCGGCCTCCGGGCCACTGCCTGTTCGAAAAATGGTATGCTTTCTGCGATTCTCCCCTGTTTAAAGATTGCGACCCCGAGGTTGGTGACGGCTTCGACGTTGGCGGGATCGGCCTGCACCGCCTGGCGGAATTGTGCCTCTGCCTCGGCCGGCCGCTCCGCCTGCATCAGCCGGATGCCCTCGGCATTCAATTGCTGCGCGCGGTATCCCGGCGTGATCTGTGCCAGCGCAACCGCCGGAAGCACCACGAGCAGCAAGAGCAATTTCGGCATAGGTCGCAACGTAGAGTAAAGATAGAAGCTATATCATGGGCGGTTGGGAAGAAAGAATCGTCGATGGTGCCACGGATCTTTGCAGTTTGTAGGGAACGCAGTGACGTGGAAGAGCGGCGCTTCAGCGCTGCGTAAAGATGCAGAAATAATGGGGCTTTAGCCTCTGAGGGAGCTGTCAACAATACTCATGATCGCCAATCAACGGGGCACCACCGCAGTGCAAATCATCTGGTCCGTCGCGGGACTCGTCGTCATCGTTGCCGCGCTCTTGTTCATCCGCGGCACCGGCCCCAGCGCGCCCGTCTCCTTCGACACTCCCTATCAGGCAGTGCTGCTCACCAGCGGCTCCGCCTACTACGGCAAGCTTGAGGGATATGGCACCTCCCGCCCCGTGCTCAAAGAAATCTACTACATCGTTACCCAGAACAATCCGGAGACGAAACAGACCACCAACGTCCTGGTGAAGCGCGGCAAAGAACTGCACGCGCCCGACCGCATGTATCTCAACCCCACGCAGATCCTCGCCGTCGAGCCCGTCGGCCCCAACTCGCAAATCGCCCAGCAGATCGCCAAATTGCAAGCCCAGCACTAGCTTTACGGGAATGTCATCCTGAGCGCAGGGGGACATTGGTGAAGCCAATGGCACGCGAAGTCGAAGGATCCCTTTTGGGTGAGCGGTACGTGAGTCACGTAGGGGTATTCTCACGACGGCGTGGGGCGCCGGGAGAATTCCCTGCGATAGCCGGAATGCGTGAACGGGATAGGGATCCTTCGACTGCGCCGGCCTTCGCTTCGCGAACGCCAGCTTCGCTCAGGATGACAGCGCTGAGGTCAGTGCAGGCAAGACATCCACAATTAAGCAAAGAACGGCCGCGCCGCTAATCCCTCTCCCAAACCGGCTCCTGGCGTGCGCGCATCCCCGCTCCTGCTGCGGCTGACGACTCATTCTTCTTCTGCCAGTCGCTTTCCGCGAGCACCGAGATTGGCTCCAGCTTCTTTTTCTTCAGGCCGGAGTTGATGGCTGGGAGCGACTTCTGGGTTTGCTTCTGGAAGTCGTCGATCACGTCCTGGAGTTCGTGGGCCAGCGACTCGGTGCGCGCCACCTGATAGTCGGTGGGCTTGCCGTCATAAGAGTTGATTGCGCCGTAGAGCTGCCCAAGGTGTTCGCGGATGCGCTCCTCGCCGGTGATCATGCCGCCCTCTTTGGTGGCCACAATTTTGGAACGCAGCGTATCGCAATCAGCAACGAGCTGCTGCAGTTGCTTGCGAAGAGGGTCGTTTTTCGAAACTCGTTCCCCAAGCTTGGCCGCGCGCGCATTGGCCGTGTCGCGGACTCCCTCGATCGACTCCACGGCGAAGGTCATATGCTCGAGCTGCTTGTAGACCTTCATGGCGAGATCGAACTGCGCCTTGCGCTCGTCAGTTGAATATTTTGCCCGCGGATCGATCGCAACCTCCAGCTTCTCGGTGTAAGTTTGATCGCCCTTGGTCAGCTTGACGGTGTAAGTTCCCGGCAACACTCGCGGCCCCTGCGCTGCCTCAAACAACGCGCTGGCCGCGGGTGCGACCGCCGGAGGCTTCATGCGCATCGTCCATCCGGCGCGGTTCAGCCCGCGATGCTTGCTGCCCGCAACGGTATCGACGAGCTTTCCATCCGAATCCAGAATTTCGATTTTCAGATCGCCGAAAATGTGCCGGCCTTTCTGGTAGAAGGTAATCTGCGCGTCTGTGGGGCGATTTTGCCCGCGGAAAGTTTCATCGCCTTCGGGCCATCCGCCGCTGACGTCGAAATACTGAATGGAAGGACGCCCCGCAATCAGCGCTGCCTCTTTGCTCATCAGGTCAGGCGTTAGCGCGCGCAGCGGAGAGATGTCATCGACAATCCAGATTCCGCGGCCGTGCGTGGCCAGAACCAGATCCGATTCGCGCGCCTGAATTACCAGATCATCCACCGGAGCCGCCGGGAAATTCGATCCTTTATATTGCGCCCATTTCTGACCGCCATCCACGGAGATCCAAAGGCCGAACTCGGTTCCGAGGAAGAGCAAGTTGGAGTTGACGGTGTCTTCTTTAATCACGTGAGCGTAACCGCGCACGCCGCTCTCCTGCGCTGCGAGAGCGGTCCAGGTCTTGCCGTAATCTGTCGTTTTATAAACGTAGGGATTCTTGTCTCCGAAGGTGTGGCGGTCGAATGTGGCGTAGGCGGTAGCTTCGTCGAAGCGGCTGGCCTCGATGGTCGTGACCCACGAATTCTTGCCGAGACCGCCGATGTTGCCGACCACGTTCGTCCAGGTCTTTGCGCCGTCGCGCGTGACCTGCACGTTGCCGTCGTCGGTGCCCACCCAGATGACCTGCCCGTTCTTCGGCGATTCGGAAATCGAATAAATCGTGGTGTTCATTTCGGCGGCAGAATTATCGATGGTGACGCCGCCGGATTCTTCCTGCTTCTGTTTTTCCGGATCGTTGGTGGTGAGGTCAGGCGAGATGCGGTCCCAGGACTGGCCGTGATCGCGCGAACGGAACAGGAATTGCGCGCCGATGTAGATCGTTCCTTTTTCGTTGGGGCTCATGTGAATCGGCGTATTCCAATTGAAGCGCAGTTTGCCTTCGCCGTAATTCGGCCAGGGGTGCAGATCGCGCGTCTCATGCGTATAACGATTCACGCGGCCGATCTCGCCGCCCTGCGCTTCGGCGTACAGATAGTTGGGATCGGAGGGATCTTCGAACATCCAGAAGCCGTCGCCGCCGAACATGTTTTCCCAGCGAGAATTGGTCACGCCGCCCGGATACGACGAATCGCCTACCCATGAGCTGTTGTCCTGCAATCCGCCGTAAACGTGATACGGATCGGCGTTGTCGGTGCTGACGTGATAGAACTGCGACACCGGCAAGTTCATCTGGTGCTTCCAGCGATTGCCGCCGTCCTCGCTGCGCCACAAGCCGCCGTCATCGCCGGCGATTACGATGTTGGTGTTTTTCGGATTGATCCAGATATCGTGGAAGTCGCCGTGACCGTTGCTCGTAACATTGTTAAAGGTCTTGCCGCCGTCGTTGCTCAACAGAAGAAATAGATCGGGCTTGAAGATTTTATTTTCGTCTTTGGGATCGACCACCAGATTGCCGAAATAAAACGGACGCCACACCATGTAATTGCTGGCGTCGAGCTTGGTCCAGTTCGAGCCTGCATCGTCGGAGCGGTATAACCCGCGGCCTTTTTCAGCTTCAATGTTGGCGTAGATGACGTTCGGCTTCGCATCGGCGACCTGCACCGCGATGCGTCCGTAAGGCTTTGCTGGAAGGCCGTGCGCGGTGCTATCGGTGATTTCTTTCCAGGTCGCGCCGCCGTCGGTCGATTTGAATATTCCGCTGCCGGGACCTCCCGAGCGGAATGTCCATCCCTGGCGACGAAAATCCCACATGGCGGCGTAGATGGTTTTCGGCTCTTGTTTGCTGCGCGCGATCATGGCGCAGCCACTCGATGCGTTCACTCCCGCCAGAACTTTTTTCCACGTCTTGCCGCCGTCGGTGGTCTGGTAAACTCCACGCTCGTCATTGTCATCCCACAGATGGCCGGTGGCGCAGGCCAGCACATCGTTGCCGTCGGCGGGATTCACCAGAATTTTGGCGATGTGCTCGCTGTCTTTCAGGCCAACGTTCGCCCAGTTTTCGCCGTCGTCGGTCGATTTATAAATTCCATCGCCGACCGAGACGCTGTTGCGCACCCAGGATTCCCCGGTTCCCACCCAAACCGTTTTCGAATTCGAGGGATCGATCGCGACCGCGCCAATCGATTGCACATCCTGGCGATCGAATACCGGCTTATAAGTCGTGCCGCCGTTTACCGACTTCCACACTCCGCCGCTGGCTGCGCCTACGAAGACGGTGATGCGCCCGTTCTCTTCCACCGCGTCAAGCGCCGCGATGCGGCCGCTCATGGTCGCCGAGCCGATGTTGCGCGCGGGCAAGCCTGAAACCGTGGCGGCATCGTAGCGGTAGGGCGCCTGCGCGGAGGCCGGCAAGGTTGCGCACAGCGAAGCGGCAGCCAAGAGCAAAGTCATTCTCAAAAAATTGCGAGAGGATGCGTTCATGTTCACGTTTCCTTTTTTCAGCCAGATATTTTTCGTTGTCGTCTTCATGCAAGCGTCGAGCGAATGCTGCGAAAGATGCTGCGAAAGAGTGAGCGCGAGAATCGGCGCTCTAGTGAATCCCGACGATCCCGGATTTCTTCTCTTCCGTCTTCAACGTCTCGGGCAAATTAAAGTCCGCGGGATCGATGGTCACATTCGCTTCCATTTTTCGCACCGTAACGGTTTGCGCGTTCGGATTATTCTTCGGTCCCTGCGATATCGAGAAGGGATACATCACTCCATTCACCGGCTTGTACGAACCCAGTCCCACCACGCGGTCGCGCTGCGCGCCGCGAATGAATTGCTGAATCTCGCGGCGAATCTCCATAAAAGTATCGGGATCGAGGTAGTCATAAATAATGTCGCCGTTCTTCAGCGTAATCTTCAGGCGCAGCGCGTCGTCGCCATCCACCTGGTCATGGCCGAGGAACTCGACGGTGCTGCCTTTTTCTTTGTAATCCACCAGGGGGCCGTCGAAGTCGGCATCGAGCAGCAGGTCGCGGAGGTCGTCCTCGCCCATCAGTTCGGGAGTCTTTTTACCGCCAAAAGGCTGAATCTGCCATCCGGTCGAGCCGTCGTAAGCCTGAATCGCCGACATGCCTTGTAGAGAAAACGTCTCGCGCACCAGATTCGGCCGCTGGTTCTCCTGGCCCACGGAAGCGGTAAAGCCGTCGCCATCGAACTTGCCCGTCATGCGCAGAGTCTTGATGGCCTTCATCTTCTCCATGCCTCCGCGGGCTTCAATGTTTTTGGCGATCAGTTCGTCGGCGGTTTGCGCGAAGGAAAAAGCGGCGAGGCAGCAGAGGGAAATCAGCAGAGCTAAAGCGCGACGCATCAGCAAGCTCCTGTGTTGAGGGATAAGCAGAACCCTGGGTAAACGGGACACAGTACTGTACCCGGTAGTAGACGTGGGGTTCAAGTAGAGGTGAGCAGGGGAGGGAGGAAATGTGCGTTGACCGCACGAGTATAATCTGGAGGCTATGGCGACCTTATTGCTGTCTATGCCCAAGGACAAGAACTTCGCCACAGGGCTACACCGACCTATCGGTACCATATTCGCTAGCGGCGAAGGGCCAGACTACGTGCTTTCCTTCGATGACATCAGCCGTATTACTAAAGGAATGAAAGTCATCGTGTTTGACCGCCCAAGGATGCAAGCGGAGGGCATTGTTGCCGGCGTGCACCCGAGTGGCAACACAACGCGTAATGGCCGACCGCGTTACCACGTGCTAGTTCACGATCTGAAGGAAACAAAGTATGCAGCGCCACCAAGCGTGAATAGGTGCGGCGTTGGATTTATGTAAGGATCTCCAAATTGGCGGGATTATAGTCACGCGGTCATTGACTCAGCAATCGTCCAAACGTGGTCAGTGAGTCCGGCTTCGATCCGTTTCCTTGACGATACGGCGGCGATCCGCGAGAAGCAGCGGCTCAAAGTTTTTCCCAAACACACGTTTCAGCCGCTACCTGAGCGGGAGAGAGCCGAAACCCGTGCTGAAGACGAAGATTCGTTCCGCCAGAAGGCAAAGCCCCACTTCTCGCAAAGGGCGCGGAAGTGGCGACCCCACGGTCAAAATTCGGGATATGTCTCGATGCGTGAAACCGCAGATGTGGGCCACCTGCCAAGGCGAGGGCAGGTGGTTGAGCCGCTAACGCCTGCGGCGAACGTGGTCTGCCATCCTTCGCACGATAGATTGTGCCATGTATGAGGCATTAACAGCAGGGTCGGTCCCGCCGTGCACGATGCCGAGGTCACCGCCAGCTAGCACCACGAAGACAAAATCATCCTGCTGACCCGCTGGTGTCCAGCAACGGATTCTTTCTCCTCCAGGGGTGTAAAACAGGTCAGTATAGGTCTGGTCGATTCCTGAGTTGACGACTTGTACTCTGCACGTCTGCTCCCCGCGTTTGTCGGCGGGAGCCATTAGCGACGTACTCCCGCTTAGATTGATGTTGTGCAATGCGTCAGTGTTTTCCTTGAGCGTTGCGCTTAGGTCTTTCCAGAAGGCCTCACCCTCGTTAGCTATTTTGAGAGAGGTTTCTATAGCCTTTTGGGAGCGTGCGTCATCGGCGGCCCGCTTGCTTTGTTCCCGCTCCTGCTCTGCTTTAATCCATTCCGGTATAGTTGCCTTCGAGACATCTGAGTCGCTGCCTGCCATGTTCACCGCAACGCCGTACTCATTCAGGATTGCTACGGCTTCTGTGTCGGCAACGTTGTGATAAGCGACGAAAGAATCTGCGGATTCCGTAATGACGCGTTTGCCGTTTTGGAGCTTTGTGGCCTTTAGTCGATCAAGAATCGTCTCGATGGCACCCTTCGGTCTTGATGTTTGAAAGCCCATGACTTCTACAAAGCGTATGCCTTGATTGTTAAGGTATGCTTTCATTTCGCTGAGTCCTCATTTAGTATAGTCGCACTCTTCAAGAACGGAAGCCCGCCCTGAAGGTTCCCACACCAACCCCTCAGCGCGTAAACGAAAATTCAGCCCAGTCGTCAGAATCAGATCGTTCTTCTTCGTCCCGATGGGCGGGTTTGAGACGTAGATGTCGCTGAACTGGTTTTGCCAGCCCAGCCATTTGCCCAACTTGGTGACTGTGCCCAGCGCAAAGGCTCCCTGATACTGGCCGGGGTCACTGATGTCGGGAAGGAAGTTTAGCTTCTCCGCGAGCACGGTGCTACCCTCGCCAAACTTGTGCACGGTCCTGTGATCCCCGTTACACTCCCGAGGTTGGTTTGCGAAACAGCCAGCGGCGTTTGGACTAAGATGGCGAGCGCGAATGCAGCCACCAAGAGGACAGAAGCTCTTACGGTCATACGGATCTCCTCGTTTGAAATTGCCCCCTCCGGTGCGAACGACTTTACGCCAAGGGAACCCCGCTGATAGTGACAACTTTTGCACAGCCTCAGGTCTCCACAAGATAGCCGTAAAATTTACCCTTGGGATCGCACCTTTCATGGTAATGTGCATAGCGCCTGAGTGGGTTCTATGAGCCGTTTTCATCGCGTTGCGTACATCATTATCTCGACTTTTCTCCTTCTCTCGGGCTCCGAATCCGCCGCCCAATTCGAAACGAGGGCGAGCGCGAGTACCGGGACCTACTCGCCATTCTCGGCCGCCGTCGGAGATTTCAATGCCGATGGCATTCTCGATATTGCCGTGGTGAGCTTTCTGCCAAGTAGCAACGTCACAATCTTCTTGGGAAACGGCGACGGCACCTTTCGAACTGGTGCATCGTATGCCGTCGGCTCACAGCCGCTGTATGCTACAGCCGCAAGCTTGAGGGGCAGCGGAGTCCTTGATTTAGTCATTGGCGACTCATTGAACGACGACCTGTACGTCATGCTAGGCAACGGCGACGGGACATTTCAGCCGCCCGTGCCCTACGCAACCAGTGGGAGAACTGTACAGATCGGAGCCGGGGATTTTAACGGCGATCACAGGCTCGACATTATCGCGCTCACCGGCAATGGAGAGGGCTGCAACTGCATCGAGGTTCTTCTGGGAAATGGAGATGGAACATTTCAGCCCGCCATAGGCACGCCCGTCCCTTACAATATCGGCGGCTACGCGTTCACGGTGGGCTACTTCAACAGGGATAAGAGTCTGGATGTGGCCGTCAGCGGGACATTCGGTTCTGCCAACCAGGTAGATATCCTGCTTGGCCATGGCGATGGCAGCTTCACTCCCGACAATTACTACCCAGTGTCTTTAGCCCCGGAGTCGGTCGTGAGCGGTCGGTTTGCAGGCAACAACACGACGGATCTCGCAGTGGGCAATCTTGAGGGCGGAAGCATAAGCGTTTTGATCGGGAACGGTAACGGAACATTCCGGCAGGCGGTAGACTACTCCGCGTATTTCCCCATTTGGGTTGCTGTCGGGGACCTTAACGGGGATGGCCGGGAAGACCTTGTAACAGCGAATGTGGGGTCACCGTCAAATCCGTTCGCCAGCACGATAGCTGTCTATCTGGCAACGGCGACGGCACATTTCAGGCCGGCGTGAATTACCCGGCCGGAGAAAGCTTGAACTACGTGGCCATCGGAGACTTCAACGGCGACGGCAAGCCTGACCTAGTGGCCGTCGATCAACTGGGCGATGCCGTAATTACGCTGCTTAATACCGGCGTCGTAACCTTCTCGCCCACCGCCCCCATCACCTTTCCCACGCAACTGCTCGGGACAACTGGCTCACCGCTCAGCGCCACCCTCACCAACAACGGCACGTTGCCGCTCACCATTTCTTCCGTCAGCTCTAGCGGCAAACCCTTTCACGTGCAAACCAGCTGCAAAGGGAGCGTAGCACCTGCCGGCAGTTGCACCATCACAGCGACTTTTACGGCGCAGGCCGTCGGAGTGACAACGGGCACCGTAACTATTCATGACAGCGCCTCTTCAAAGCCACAGGTAGTCGAGTTGGTGGGGACAGCCACAGCGGTAAAACTGTCGCCCACGCAGCTGACATTCCCGCCGCAGAAAAATGGCAGCGCGAGTCCTCCGCAGAAGATTGTGCTGACGAATGTGAGCAATTCGCCAATCGACTTTACCCGCGGCATCTACATCGGCGGAACGGACTACAACAATTTCTTCGAGAGCAACAACTGCCCGGCCACGTTGAACGGCGGGGCAAGCTGCTCGATCCATGTAATCTTTGCCCCCAGAAAAACCGGGTCGCTCAGCGGATCGGTCATCATTACCGACACTGGCGGCGGAAGCCCACAATCGGTGGCCCTCTCCGGAACCGGCGACTGACTCGCCGTTCAGTGCGTAAACGAAAAATTCAGCCCAGTCGTCAGAATCAGATCGTTCTTCTTTGTCCCTATGGGCGGGTTTGAGACATAGATGTCGCTGAACTGGTTTTGGGGGCTGGCCCACCTTTGCGCTCTTCAGCCCGTAAATCACCACCAATGAGGCTGCCCCATCCTTGCGTCCTTTGCAAGGGTGGGCACTCGGACTGCAAAAACAATGGGATTTTACCTTGTATCCAAAAAGATTGGTCGGGGAGAGAGGATTTGAACCTCCGACCCCCGGTCCCGAACCAATTTCCAGCCTTCACTAAACATATCGCCTCCGCATAACTTGGCCTATTCCTCGACTACGGGTGTGCTCGATCCAATTTTCCTAAGAAAGAAAAAACGAAAATAGGCGACTCGATTTCGCTTATCGGCCGTTGGGCAATCCTCATAAAGCCAGATGCCCGGAAACGTCTTGAGTACGTGGTCCAGCGCCTGCTCGACCGCCACATTATTGAGAGAGCCCGAAATATGAGGCCAGTGGCCGGCCAGCGCCCAGTACTACCCGTTACCGCCTCCATTGCATTCGGGCTTCTAATAGCATGCTCCTTATAAAGGTCGCTACCTCAGATGTTTGCAAGATAGCACGAAGGGCATCGTTGGGATTATAAAGGGCATTTTGCCCATCGCTCTCGAACGAGATATGACTGATCCTGATGTTTAAGATGTCTTTGGGCACACCAACCTCGTTCATTCGAATCAACCCACTTGGGTCCTGCCTGATCTGCATAGCGGAATCATCCGCAAATAGCTCGCGCAATCCAGAAAGAGGGGAGGCCATGTTGTCTGCGGTAGGACGAACTGGGGGCAGGTCCGGAAGGAACTGTAAATCGCAACGTCCCGAGATTTCGACTGATCCAGAGAGATTCGACACTTGTAGCACAGTAAGAATGGGCTGCAGCACCTTGGCGGGCGGAGCGGCGGAACGCTGCCCCGGAGAACTAGACACCATTACAAGAACAGAGGCGCTCATAAACAAACGACGCATCATAAAAACATCCTTTTCTTAGAATTCTTGTGGTTCGCGAAGAAGATTCAACCATCGTAGTGGATACGTTCCGAGCGAGCCTCGGGTTTGTCTTGGCAGCCTGAAATAGCTGAACATTAAGGCTGCACTACAGACGGCCCAGCAGTAACCAACTGGCCGTGGGGTTCAAGTAGAGGTGAGCGGGAGGAAATGCCTGATGCCGGATTTACGATCAAGCGTACGGGAAAAGATAAAAAGATTGGTCGGGGAGAGAGGATTTGAACCTCCGACCCCCTGTCCCGAACCAGATTCCAGCGCTTATTGAACTCTATTGAATTCTGTAGGCCGCAAACAATTGATGTTGAAGGCTTTGTAGCCACTGCCCCGTCACTTGTCGATCTCGATTGAACTTCGGTGCTCCGACCGCTTCAAAATCGTCTACGCTCCGGAAACCGCTGACGGCTCGGTCTGACCTTTCCATTGGGTTCAAGTCGGGAATGAGCCGAAAGATTCCGTCGTATTCCGTCGTTTGTGAAAACATGGGGGGCAGGTCAAGCTTGACGCTGACTAAAGAAGCAGGATGTTCTCACGCGTCACAACTTCATGAAGGGAACCCGAGGAGTCTGGGTCCGTGGTGCGCACCTTTCGAAAGCCGCGAAAGGTGCGGCAGCCTCAGTCGTGTGGGTGCAAGCAAAATTGAAAGCTGGGCAGAAAACATCAAAGATGGGCCAGCCCCCGTGACGAATGAAGACAGTGTCGAGGTCCGTGGTGCGCACCTTTCGAAAACCGCGAAAGGTGCGGCAGCCTCGGTCGTGTGAGTGCAAGCAAAATTGAAAGCTGGGCCGGCCACCCTGCACTATTACAGCTTGCTCGCCCCCATGGTAGCCTCGGTTACGCGCCGCCCATCAGCCGCGCTGCTCCCGGAGATACAACCTCGTGAGGGATCACAGCTGGCCCCGGCATCTTCTCTTACCGGCCCGGATTTGACGACGACCGTGTCGACGAAGCAGCCGGCAGCTGGAAAAGGTAGACCGATTCGTCATACAAGATGGCCAGCTTGGAACCGTCCGGCGACAGCGCAAGTTGCGTGCCTTGGTCCTTGATCTTTGGTCCGGTTACGCCCAGCTTGTAGGACCGTTCGTGGAACGGGGCATCGTAAATCGAAATTGTCTTGAGTTCCCCGTGCGCCGAGATATCAAGCGCGGCAACTCCACCCTTCGACTGGAAAAAGGGAACGACGAAGCGCTGGCCCCCAGCCGCCGGGATGGCCGTGCTCCCTTCAAACGGCGCGCTCTCCGTAAACACGATCTTGCCATCGGTTCGCACCAGTTCCCACGGGTGGCCGGAAAGAAAGACCGTGCCTTCGTTGACAAACTGGGGGAACTGCCCGGATCCCTTTTCGATTTGCGCAATGGTTTTCCATTCTGTCGTGAGGCCCCTGATTTCAACCTTAGGATTGCAATGATAGAACCATATGGCACACGCGGTCATTGCAATGGCATCGTCCGATATCCCCACCCATCCGCTTTGCATCTCCTTCCAAGAGTGAGCAACTTCGAGAGTGGATGCATCGACCCATATCCAAGGCGTTGCGGAAAGCTTCGTGAGGTTGGGCGTTGCAAAAAGGATATTCCTCCCCCTGGGCGATGGATGCCCAACCCAACCCCAAAGATCTTCCTGTATCGGAGGAAGATTGAGCCTTCTTACTTCTTTGGCGTCGGGAGAGTAAAGGGTCAAGACAACTCCTCTTTGCGTGATGAAATTTCCGTCGTTGGTGGCCACAATCCCTGCAAATCTGGATTCGCTGGGCCAAGCCTGTGTTGACATGACTTTCCCAGTGCCCGCGTCGAGAAAGATCGCGCGCAACCGCAAGGGCAAGTTTGTGTCAGAGCTGTCATGACTCGATAGGGCAGGCTTTTCCTCGCGGGTTACGAAGGTAGCCACGACCGTGTTGCTATTTACGAACCACAACGACGTTCTTGGCTGCAAGGCCGTCTCGCGCCCGCGACCGACGACCAAGCCCAGCGGCGCACTCCCGACAGGTGCGCGTAAGTCTGCGCTCCAGTCCGCCGTTATCGCTCCGCGAGAAGCGTCGACCGGCTGTACACTTGGGCTACTGAGAAAATGCGCCCACAAAAAAAGTACCACCGATGAGATCAACAAAGCCATGCTCCCAAAAATTGCCGGTGACCAAGGCCCCGGCTGAAAACGGACCTATCCAAGGACTCACGGTGTCGTCGTGAACCCACAGCGCCCCATTCATATTCTCGATATGTACCCCGTCGTCGTACCTTCCGGCTGACGGACACACGATCTGAGACGAGTCGCAAGAAAGTAAGAAATTGGGGGCTGGCCCACCTTTGCGCTCTTGAGCCCGTAAATCACCACCAATGAGGCTGCCCCATACTTGCGTCCTTTGCAAGGGTGGGCACTCGGACTGCAAAAACAATGGGATTTTAACTTGTATCCAAAAAGATTGGTCGGGGAGAGAGGATTTGAACCTCCGACCCCCTGGTCCCGAACCAGATTCCGGCACTTATTGATCTCTATTGAAATTTGTAGGCCGCAAGCAATTGGTGTTGAAGGCTTTGCAGCGACCGCCTCATCGCTTGTTGATCTCGATTGAACTTCGATGCTTCGACCGCTTCAAAATCGTCTACACTCCGGAAACCGCTGACGGCTCGGTCTGACCTTTCCATTGGGTTCAAGCCGGGAATGAGCCGAAAGATTCCGTCGTATTCCGTCGTGAGTGAAAACATGGGGGCAGGTCACTACTGAAACCAGTAGATCCATATGTTCAGAGCCGTCGCAATAGCACCGAAAAGTGCGAACACAATTCCGAGCTTTCTGAACTGCCGCCCGTACTGGCTTTGGCCGAGGTCCGACCCCGGAAGCAGCCAACGCGGATAGCGGTCCACGTTCGACCAACGTAACCAGCGCATGTAGGTGGCAGGCCAGAAAGCAATTATCAGGCCTACTGCCACGAACCCAGCAGACACGAGCATCGATAGAAAAAATGTAAAGATGCGATAGATTAAGGAGTGCATGGCCATGAGTAACCCACCTGTAGGGAGACTCCCGGTGTTCCGAATGTCGGTCCCGCGAGAGTACCTCCGGAGGATGTAATAATTTGGACGCCTGGATTGCCGAGAAAAGGGATTGGAAGATTTACATTTAGGGTTAGGCCAGCTCCTTGAATTATGGCGGGCGCCTGCGATGGATTACCAAATAACGGCCCCACAGATCCACCCGGAGTCTTTGCCCCAACTCCACCCGCCGCCAATGAAGCACAGCTGTGAAGCTTCGTACCATCTGAAACGAAATTAACTCCCGGTGACCATCCTACCGGATATTGCGGGTGCGCTATCCAGAGGCTTCCTCCGACACCTACGAATTGGGCTGTGCTAAACCAGTTGCCGATACTACTCAGCAGCGACGAGTCGTTGCTTAAGATCGACAGGTCAGCGGGGTAGTACGTCGCGGTCTGGTTGACCGGGATCCCGTTAAGCCTGGACGTGACGACGGCTGTCTGGCCCTGCCCCAATATGATCTGGAGAATGGTAAACCAGTCCCAGTTAGCCCCGTAGTTCACGCCATTGTTCATGAACCCTGCACAAGTGCCGAAATTATATTTTTCCAGCGGCCAGCAAGCCAGGCCCAATGGATCGATGTTGTTCAAGGGCATGTTGTTCACATACGCGTACCGATTCCAGCTCTGCGGGTTTGTGATATCGACAGCGTTTAACCCTGCCGGATCTGGGGAAAGCCAACGCCCCTGCGATGACCGATATTGGCGCTCCGGAAAATAGTAGGTTGTATTGTTCAAATTACCATCGCTGTCTTGCCCAGTGAACGCCCCTGGATGGCCTTGGTCATAGGAATACGATTCTCCAAAAGGCGCGTGTGAACCGCTCTGCTCGAAGCTGCCTCCAGTATATCCATAGGACGCGCGAATCGTGCCCAGCCAATCCCCCAGTTGCAACTCCGTAGCTCCCGCACCCTGGCTGTACACCGAGCCCCCAGGCAGTGGAAACTCAGAATAAAACGCTGTCTCGCCAATAGCCGAGAGTTTGTGCTTGCCGAGGGTAATGTAAGATATATAGATACCGCCACCTTCCGAGATTTCGACCACATGGCCAAAGGCGTCGTAGGTGAAGGTATTGGTGCCGCCATTGTCGCCATAAGCGGTTGAGAGTTGTTTGCCCTCAGCGTCCCATGTGTAAGCGTTGAAGCTATCGTTCAACAGGTTCCCGTTACCATCGTAGCTCATCGTTCCGGACAGTGTACTGTTGTACTGATTCGACGAAGCGTTGTAGCAAGCGGCGCATCCCCAGGAGACGCTTCCGCTTTTGCTGATGTTGCCGAAGGCATCGTAGCTGAAAGTTTGTGCCCACGTCGACCCGCAGCTAGTGCTGGCGATGGGGGCTGGCCCACCTTTGCGCTCTTGAGCCCGTAAATCACCACCAATGAGGCTGCCCCATCCTTGCGTCCTTTGCAAGGGTGGGCACTCGGACTGCAAAAACAATGGGATTTTAACTTGTATCCAGAAAGATTGGTCGGGGAGAGAGGATTTGAACCTCCGACCCCCTGGTCCCGAACCAGGTGCTCTACCAGGCTGAGCCACTCCCCGACGACTGCTGGCTGTGTTGCGGCAGGTATCAGTTTACGCTGCGAGGGTTGCGCACCGCAACCGGAGTGCGTCCCGCGAACCCGCCGACGAAACCAGATTGAATCCGGAGAGTTTTCGATATACGGCATTCGCTTCGCTTTCGCGCCATCCGCTCGCGCGATCAGCCAACCGCTAAGGGATGAGGCACATCCAAGCTCCGTGCCGGACGCCTGCCACCCCGAGCTACCCGTAACTTCGTCGATGCCGACGGAGATTCCTGAAGAACAGGCCTCGCTGTTTCGCGAGGTGCTGGAGCTGCTGGAGAAAAAGCAGGTGCCGTATGCGGTTTCCGGCGCGTTCGCGTTGCGGCAGCACACCGGCATTTGCCGCTTTACCAAGGATCTCGACTTGTTCATGACTGATCGCACCCAGCGTGAGGTGATGCCTTTTCTCGAGCGGTGCGGATTCGAGTGCGAAGTGCGCGATCCGGTGTGGCTGGCCAAGGTGCATCGCGGAGGTTTTTTTGTCGACCTCATCACCGGCATGAGCAATGGCGTGATTGTGGTGGAGGATTCGTGGATCGAACGCGCCAGCGCTGCGGTGATTCTTGGAGTGAAGACGCGCGTGCTGTCTCCGGAAGAGCTGGTGGCATCGAAACTTTTTGTGGCGAAACGCGAACGCTTCGATGGAGCCGACATCGCCCACGTGATCTACGGAACTTATCCAACGTTCGATTGGGACCGGGAGCTGAAGCTGGCGGGCGAGCATTGGGAGATGCTTTTGTGGGCTCTGCTGCTGTTTCGCTATATCTATCCGTCCGAGACGCATTATGTGCCGGCGGCGGTGTGGCGCGAGCTGTTGCAGCGCTTTGAGAGTCGCATTGCAAACCCGGAGCCGCAGGCCGACTTTCGCGGCAGCCTGATCGACGACAATATGTTTGCCATTGATGTGAATGAGTGGAGGCTGGCGAACTTACTGGAAGAGACGAGAAAACACCGGTTGGAGAAGATACGAAATTCCGCGAATCCCGAGTCCGCGTGCGCGATCGAAAAAGTGGGAGAAAACGACGCGACCCGCAGGCAATCGGCATGAGAGTCGCAGCCACAGCCGATCTGCACTTCAATCCGCAGAGCTACGCGAAACTCAAAGACCAGTTCGAGCGGGTGCGCGACGACGCCGACGTTCTGGTTCTGGCCGGCGACTTAACCAATTACGGACAACCCGCCGAAATGGAGCCGCTGCTGAACGTTCTGGTGCGGCTGAGAGTTCCAACCATTGTGGTGTTGGGCAATCACGACTACGAAAGCGGAAAAGAAGAAGAGCTTTGCCGGATGATTGTTTCCGCGGGAGTCAAATTGCTCGACGGCACCGCCTACGAACGCGACGGCGTGGGCTTTGCCGGGACGAAAGGTTTTGTCGGAGGCTTTGGCCGCGGAATGCTCACTGCATTCGGCGAGCGCGAGATCAAGCAGTTCGTGCAGGTCTCGATCGACGAGGCGCTCAAGCTGGAACGCGCCATGGCGCAGTTGCGTACTAAGAAGCGCATGGTGGTGCTGCACTATTCCCCGATCCAGGAAACCGTGCAGGGCGAGTCGCCTGAGATTTTCCCCTTCATGGGAACGTCGCGGCTGGCCGAGGTGGTGGACCGCCACGGCGCGGATTTAGTGGTGCACGGGCACGCGCACCACGGCAAGATGGACGGACGGACTCCCGCGGGGACCGCGGTTCACAACGTCGCCATCTCGCTGTTGCAGGCGCAGCAGCCGTCCTCGGTGTATCGCGTATTCGATCTCTGAATTGCGGAGCTAACAGACTGCGAGCTCAGAGGCACGAGTTCGCAGCTCCGGCAATCGTCATTCCTAGTTCACTTTCAGCAGCATCATGGTTCCGCTATCGAGCTTCACGTTGTTCTTCTCCGACGTGACTACTGAGCCCTGTTTCGCGTCACTGGCGTTCGAGAGTTGGAGATTCTGGAAGCCGAGCACGCCTTGGGTGTTGCCGGTGATGGGCTGGCGCTGGCCGGTACTCGACGGATTATCAGCCGTAGCGCTTCCCAACGCAGACGGAGTTGAGGACTGAGGCGTGTTGCCGTTTGCCGAGCGGCCGTTGCCCATTGTCGGTGAAGCTCCCGAGTTCCCCGAAGGAGACGCACCGCTATCCGCGGAGCCGTTGTTCGAATTGCCGGAACTCAAATATGTGGGCGAGATGATTGCCTGCACCGACATGGGAAGCGCCACGTCATTGCCGTTCTTCATGACGGCGCGGTCGAAGGCAATGCCGAGTTGCGATTCCTTCTGCTCCTTATTACGGGGCTGGACTTCGGTGACCCGGCCGAGGACTTTCGTATCCTTGGCGACGATGACTTCACCGTTGTTGGCCTTCATGTCCATGGTGACTTTGGCGTCGACTTCGTCGCCGGGTTTAACTTTCTTGACGTCGAGGCTCCTGGTGAGTTGCACCGGGATCACACTACCGGGAGCGATCCGCGGGACGGAATTCGCCGGGGCCGCAGCAGCCTCGGAGGCCGCCGCACTTGGGGGCATTGGGGTGGGAGTGTTACTGGGGCTGGACGGAGCGGCATTCTGCCCGACCGCGAGGCCACATAACATAACTCCCATAGCGAGAGTTGCTGCTGGGGTTCTTTTCATGAGGATTCTCCTTCGACTGTGGAATATCAATTCGGATAGATTTCAAGCTGGGCAAAACCCGTTTCCATACATATATGAGATGTCTTTTTCCGCGAAAGGGTCGACGCTCAGCTTAGGATTTTCCAAGAAACGCGATGGGCGGCGAGGAGCAGACCGTATTAGATTGACATCATTTGGCGGGAATTGACTGACTCTGTTGTCAATAGTATGCTCGTACTCCCCGAACGAAGAACGTGAAAGAGAACATGAAGAAGCCTCCTACGGTGCTGCGGGCCAAGTCTACGCTGCCCAAAGCGCCTACTGGAATTCAGGGCCTGGACGAAATCACCGGAGGCGGATTTCCACGCGGCAGGCCCACGCTGGTTTGCGGAAGCGCGGGCGCCGGCAAAACTCTGTTATCGATGGAGTTTCTTGTCTCCGGCGCCATGCGCTACAACGAACCCGGCGTCTTTATGGCGTTTGAAGAAACCGCCGCCGAGCTGGCGCAAAATGTGCGCTCGCTGGGCTTTGATCTCGACGACTTAATCAAAAAGAAAAAGCTGCTGGTCGATTACGTTCGCATTGAGCGCAGCGAAATCGATGAGACCGGCGACTACGATCTTGAAGGCCTGTTTATTCGCCTGGGTGCGGCAATCGACTCCGTCGGCGCCAAGCGCGTGGTGCTCGACACTATCGAGAATCTTTTTGCCGGATTGATGAACCAGGGCATTCTGCGGGCGGAGTTGCGCCGCCTTTTCCGCTGGCTGAAAGATCGGGGAGTTTCCGCGGTGATAACCGCCGAGCGTGGCGAGGGTGCGCTCACCCGCCATGGACTCGAAGAGTATGTTTCCGATTGCGTGATTCTGCTGGATCACCGCGTAACCGACCAGGTTTCCACGCGGCGGTTGCGCATCGTAAAATACCGCGGCACGGCGCACGGCACCAACGAATATCCCTTCCTGATCGATGAAGACGGCTTCACAGTTCTGCCTGTCACCTCGCTTGGATTGCAGCACGAAGTTTCGAACGAACGAATTTCCAGCGGCATCAAGCGCCTTGACACTATGCTGGGCGGCGAGGGCTTCTACCGTGGAACGACCATTCTGGTATCGGGGACTGCGGGAACTGGCAAGACCAGCACGGCAGCGCACTTTGTCGATGCGGCTTGCCGCCGTGGTGAGCGTTGCCTCTATTTTTCGTTCGAGGAATCGCAAGGCCAGCTGATCCGCAACATGCGCTCGATCGGCTTGAATCTGGAGCAATGGACGCGGAAAGACCTGTTGCAATTCCATTCCAGCCGGGCGACGTTTTATGGCCTGGAAATGCATTTGTCGATCATCCACAAGATCGTCAACGACTTTCAGCCATCGGTAGTGGTGCTGGACCCGGTGGGCAGCCTGATTCAGGCAGGCAATCGGCGGGATGCGCACATCATGCTGATTCGCCTGATCGACTTCCTCAAGCAGCGGCAGATTACGGCGTTTCTGACGAATTTGACCTCAGGCGGGGAAGCGATCGAGAGAACCGATGTGGAGATTTCCTCGATCGTGGATACCTGGCTGTTTGTGCGCGACCTTGAACTCAATGGTGAACGCAACCGCGCGCTTTATGTTCTGAAGTCGCGGGGCACCGCGCATTCGAACCAGCTCCGCGAATTTCTGCTTACCGATCAAGGTGTGGATTTGCTGGACGTCTATGTCGGTCCGGAGGGAGTGCTCACGGGATCCTCGCGATTGTCCCAGGAAGCGCGGGAAAACGCGGCAGCCCTGGTGCGCCAACAGGAAAATGAGCGCAAGGAACGTGAGCTGCAACGTAAGCGGGACGCATTGGAAGCCCGCATTGCGGCGTTGCGCAAGGAATTTGCAGCAGAAGCACAGGAGGCGGAAAACATGGCGGTCGAGGATTCGTCGCGGGAACATGCCGTGGCCGCAACTCGTGAAGCGATGGCTCGCAGCCGCCATGCCGATCAAACGAAAATCCCCTCCCCCAAAGAACGTCGAGGCGCCCGATGAAGAAGTCAAGCAGCAACAAGGAAGTGAAGCCGCTTAGCCTGCAGGAGATCGCGGATAAGGAAGGTCCTGAGGGGGGCGAAATTTGGCAACTCCGCCTGTATGTGGCAGGGCAGACACCGCGATCGGTGACCGCTTTCGCCAATCTCAAAAAGATATGCGAAACCCATTTACAAGGGCGGTACAATATTGAGGTTGTGGATCTGGTGAAGCATCCGCAACTGGCTGCGGGTGATCAGATCCTTGCCATTCCCACCCTGGTAAGGAAGCTGCCGCAGCCGCTGCGCAAGATTGTAGGCGACCTGCGCGATACCGAGCGCGCGCTGGTGGGATTGCAATTGCGGTCTTCGTCGGAGAGCTGAGTTCGTCGCAGTAAGCAATTGGCCGATTGGGTTCCGAGTGTGGGTTGCAGGAGAAGTGCGATGAAAAGCGAAAGGTTTGAATTCACCGAGAGCGTCCGCCTCATGGAAGAAGCCGAGCAGACTTTGCACGCCATCCGCCAGGGTGCGGTGGATGCGTTCGTGGTGGAAGAGGATCAGGGCCATCGCGTTTACACGCTGGAGGGTTCGGATCTGCCGTACAGTGCTCTGGTCGAGGGCATGCAGCAAGGCGCAGCCATGCTCGACTCGAAGGGCTGCATCATTTACTGCAACCACAGCCTGGCCGAATTGCTGCATGTGCCCCGCGAAGCGATCGTCGGGATACACATAGAAGATAATCTGGACGCCGCCGACCGCGAGTTGTGCCAAAAACTTCTGAACGAAGCCCGGTTCGGCGCGACCCAGGGAGATCTGCGCATTCGGCGCGCCGATGGCAGCATCATTTCCGCCAGCTTCTCGTTCCGGATTTTGTCGCAGGTGAAATCGTCGATCGGGGTTCTGGTTACCGACCTGACCGCGCACAAGCAGTTAGCGGAATTGGCGGCGCGGCTGCAAGGCATGCAGGATGAAGAGCGCCGCCGCATTGCGCGCGAACTGCATGACAGCGTGGGCCAACTGCTGGCCGCAATCGGCATGAACATTGGCATCGTGCGCGCGCAAGCGCATAAACTCGATGACAAGGGCGCGCGAGCCGTCAACGATAACTACATGCTGGTGGAGCAGGTGACCCGCGAAATCCGGACGATCTCGCACCTGCTGCATCCGCCGCTGCTCGATATGGCGGGCCTGGCCTCGGCTATCCGCTGGTATGTGGATGGATTCTCGGAGCGCAGCAAAATCAAAGTCGAATTGGAAATTCCCGCGGATTTCGGCCGCCTGCCCAGCGAGATCGAAATCGCGGTCTTCCGCATTGTGCAGGAATGCTTGACCAACATTCACCGCCATTCCGGCAGCGCCACCGCCGCCATCCGAATTCAGCAGGAGGGCGATCAGTTGATCCTCGAGGTCCGCGACAGCGGGAAGGGCATTAGTGCGGAAAAACAGCGCGAGCTAACCACCTCCACGCGCGGCGGCGTGGGCTTCAGCGGAATGCGCGAGCGCCTGAAGCTGCTGGGCGGCAAATTGGAGATTCAATCCGGAGAGAGCGGCACGGTTGTCAGCGCCACCGTCAGAGTCGCGTAACCAGTCTGAGCAATGTTGTGGCGTGATGGCGGAGAGCACCTTCTTCGCCCCGGCGCGGTATTTCGCAACCGAAACCTATTGCGGCCAACCTTCTGCTACGGCGCCGTCAACCAACAAAAGTGCAAGCTCGAAGCCACTCTGGTTTCTGGAAGGCGCACGCGCCCTGCGTGCTGGCAGCCTTGTTTATATTGAGCTTCTATCCTGCGGCATTCTCGCAAAACAATCGCAACGCGGCCAATAAGGCTGCGGATAAGTCCGCAAGTCATGGCTCGAGCGGGACTGTCGAGCGCGGCAAATACATTGTGGAAGATGTCGCAGTCTGCAGCCAGTGCCACACGCCCCGAGACAGCAATGGCAGCGCCGATCGCAGCCACTGGCTGGAAGGAGCAGCGGTGTGGTTCAAACCCGCCGATGCCTCGGAAAACTGGCCGCTGCAGGCGCCGCGCCTTGCCGGCACTCCGCCGGGCACCGACGCGGAGATGGTTGCGCTGCTCACCACGGGAATTTGGCGCGACGGAAAATACCTGCGGCCGCCCATGCCGCAATTCCGCCTGAGCCGGCAAGACGCCGAGGCGGTTGTCGCCTACCTCAAATCCCTTGGAACGCGGTAAACGCAGCCTTTGTCATCCTTGCTTCACTGCCTCCCTTAAGGCAACGGCTTTCCGTTCTTAGGGCCTTCCGCCGATTGCGCCGAAACGTCGTGGGCAATATCACTTAAGTAAGGAGATCCCAACAATGCATAGACTCAATATTTTGATCAGCCGTTTTGCACTCACTGCCGCAATGGCATCGCTGCCGGTTGCGATGCTGGCGCAGGCAAACAAGCCTTCCGCCGCCAAGGGCACCGCTAGCACGTCAGCCGCCGACAAGAAGTTCGTTCGCGCCGCCGCGCAGGGCGGAATGGCCGAGGTCGAACTTGGCAAGCTGGCCACGGAGAAAGCCTCCAGCGACGATGTCAAAAAGTTCGGCCAGCGCATGGTGGACGACCACACCAAAGCCGGCGACCAGTTGAAGGAGATCGCCAGCAAAAAGGGAATCACGGTTCCCGCCAAGCTCAGCGCGAAGGATCAGATGACGAAAGATCGCCTGTCAAAGTTAAGCGGCGAGCAGTTCGACCGGGCGTACATGAACGATATGGTCAAAGATCACACGCAGGATGTGTCGGATTTTAAGCGTGAAAGCGCTTCGGGAACCGATTCCGACGTGAAGAACTTCGCGTTCACCACCTTGCCGACGCTGGAAGACCATCTGAGCGAAGCCAGAAAGATCGCTCCCAAAACAACTTCGGCCGGCAACAACATGAAGGGGTCGGAATAGCGGACGATTTGCATAGGCTCAATTAAACTGAATGTAAGCCGTTGTCGAAATTGGCAACGGCTTTTTTGCTATGCCGCAAAATGCAGAGGTGATCGTAATTGGTGCGGGCGCAGCCGGAATTACGGCGGCGGCGGCTCTGTCGAGTGCCGGGCAGAAAGTGACACTCCTCGAAGCCCGCGACCGCATTGGCGGCCGAATCTTCACCTTGCATGACTCCACCTGCAACGCTCCGGTAGAACTTGGAGCTGAGTTTATTCATGGCCGGCCAACCGAGATTTGGAAACTGCTGAAGAGGCATAAGGTCCGGATCACCGAGGTCAAAGGAGAAACCTGGTGCTCAACGGGGGGCAAATTAAGCCGGTGCGATTTTTTTGCCGACGTCGATAAGATTCTGGAAAAGATGGACGACCGCAAGCCCGACCAATCGTTCGAGAATTTCTTGAAGGGCTATCGCGGAAGGTCGGCGAACGCCCGCGATCTAGAAGAAGCCAAAAAGTGGGCAACTGGATATGTGAGCGGCTTCAACGCCGCCGACCCCGCGCTGGTGGGCGTTCACTGGCTGGTGAAAGAAACGCGCGCCGAAGAAAAGATTGAAGCCGATCGCATCTTCCACTCTGAACACGGGTATGCGGATTTGCTGGGAATATTCGAAAAACAACTCGCAGGCAAAGTCGCGGTAAAGACAAACACCGTCGTAAAAAAAATCAATTGGCGGCGGGGCAATGTGGAAATCACAGCCAAAGGGCCCAACGGCGAGTCGATCCTCTCAGCGCAGAGGGTGTTGATCACTGTCCCACTCGGCGTTCTTCAGTCGCCGGTCGGCCAGAAAGGCGCCATCCGCTTTACCCCGAGGCTGCCTGATGAAAAACAAAATGCGATTCGCAATACCGCAATGGGAAAAGTGATCCGGGTCACGCTTCGATTTCGCGAGCGGTTTTGGAACGATCTTCCGAAGAGCCGAAAAAAAGGCTCTAAAAGCATGGCCCAATTAAGCTTTCTGTTATCGCACGACGAATGGCTTCCCACCTGGTGGACAGTCTCTCGCGACCTTCCACTACTCGTTGGGTGGGCGCCATTTCGCTGCGCAGAGCGGCTCTCTGGCAAATCGGAATCTTTCATCGCAAAGCACGCGATTCAGGCCCTGCATCGGCTGACCGGAATGTCGTCGCAGGAGCTGGAGACGCTGCTCGAACATGTCTATTGCCATGATTGGCAGTCCGATCCATTCTCGCGAGGCGCATACAGCTACGGCAAAGTCGGCGGCGATGGGGCTGAACGCGCCCTTGGCGCGCCGGTCGAAAGTACTTTGTTTTTTGCCGGCGAGGCGACCGACACCACCGGCAACAACGGAACAGTACATGCGGCAATGGCAAGCGGGAATCGAGCGGCACGAGAAATTATGAAATCGATGCCGCGGCGGAAAGTTTTCGGATCAAAATCGAAGAGTTGACCTTCTAAGTCCCGCCTCAATTTTTAATTCCTCAGGCTGCCTTGGTCACTTTCTCGATGTGTTCTTTCTCCGCTTCGGCCACATGAATTTCTACCTGCTCGTGCTTTATATCGAGACGGAGGTGGTTGTAGATGCTCATGTATTGGTTCGCAACCCAGACCAGGGCGAACAGTGAAATAAGATACCCGCGCCAATCGACGTATAAGAGTTTGAAGCGCGTAATTACGAGAAACAGCGCGGCCACATAATGGCTGAAGCAGTATTCGCAGGTAAAGAGATAAAAGAACTTGCGGCGTGGAAGGGTGTGGGCGCTCTTCGCTTGTTTTTGGCAGTAGTCTCGCGGCTCACGAAAGACCTCTTCATGAGTAACCGTCCACGCGATACAGGCGACGGGTATGGCAAGAATAAACAGCCACGCAAATTGAAGTCCGACCGGCACGGGTAAATTGGATGCAAAACCACGCCGGCAGGCCAACCGCGACAACCTAAATATTCTTTACCTGGCCGTAATTTAACAGGCTGACGATGAGCACGCCGCCGCAGATATTTCCAAATGTAGCGGGAGCCAGCCATCGCAAGTAGCCGGTGACGGATACCGATCCGGCCAAAACTGCCGAAAGTATTTCTCCACTACCGGCGATGCAATGGGCAAAACGCCCAATTCCCACAACCAAGGTAAGAAAGTAGACGATGGCGAGTTGGCCGATGGTCCAATGGCTCGCGGTCACCGTCCATGCTACGAGCGCGATCAGCCAGCCGCCGATCACACCGCTCCAGAAAAAATGAGAGGCCGAACCGGTAGATGCTTCCTGGCCGAGTTGCACCAGTTGCGTAAGAATGTCTTCGTGCAGCGCCGAAGATTTCACCGCAAGAAAAGCGAACAGCAACGCGCCAACGAGGTTTGAAGCAAAAACCACTCCCCACAGCCGCAGCGTGCGCAACACATGGCGGCGCTCATCGAGCACCAGCACCACCGGGTATAAAGTGTTCTCGGTGAAGAGCTGCGCCCGCCCAATGATGACGGCGACAAAGCCGATGGGATAGAGCAGGTAGGGCGCAATCTGCCGCGCGGCTCCTGGCCCGATGAGCGCGCGCGCCGAAGCAACGGCCAGCGCGGTCAGGCCCATAGTGAGGCCACCGGCGACTCCCGAGAAAGCCAGCTTCTGGCTGGAACGCCGCAATTCGTCGCGCGCATTCTCAAGTGCGGCCTGAAAAATCTCCGCGGCGGTGAGCCTTCGAGTCTCGGGGCTGGCGTCGTCGTGAACTGCTCGGGTTGTCGTCAGGAGCTGCCTCCGCAACTTAGATGTGTAAATTCAGTGGCCAACAAAACTATTTGTCGAGCACCAGTCATTAACTGATTGCGCACAATGCCACAGGAAAGATTTTCAGCACGTCGCTGACTGAAATCAGGCCGCCGCCTGCGCTCAGCTGCTGATCTACAACCGCTCCCGTAAATACATTGCGGCAGTTGGTGCGGCCGGAACGTGAGGGCAGCACAATCTGCATGTCTCCCCAGATGTCGCCGCCGATCGGAGGGACGTCGCGCTCGCCGACCAAAGCCGATACCAGCCGGGGCGCTACCACCAGCACAGCCGTTCCCTCATGCTCGCGCAGGAAGGCCACAACGTGATCGGCTCTTTCTCCCTGTACCGCGAGAGGAATATATTCGCCCTGGCGAAAAACCTCAGGCCACTGCTTGCGCGCACACAGAGTCTTCCAGGTCACGTACAGCTTGAGCCGCCCATCTTCGGGGGTCGCGAGCATGCCGCTGAATGCGGCTTCGTCCGGCGAACTGCCAAGTTTCTTAAGAGACTCGAACACGTCCATGCGATGCGAGTAATCAACCGGACGGCGATTATCCGGATCCACCAGGCTCAAATCCCAAACTTCATTGCCCTGATAAATATCAGGCACTCCCGGGCTGGTCAGCTTTAACAGAGTCTGGGACGCGCTGTTCCAAAGGCCGAGGCGCGCGACGCGTTTTTGAAACGGCACAAAGTCGTTGAGGAAGCGATCTCCGGAACCGGGCGTGAGAATCGCATTGATAAAAGAACTGATGCCCTTTTCGTAGTCCATATTCTGATTGATCCAACTAGTGTTCTGCTTGCCTTCACGCACCGCCTTCAACATGTAGTTCACGATGCGTTCAATGAACTTTTTCAAATCTTCGTCGTCGGCGAAAGGCCTCAACGGCCACGCGCCGATTAATGTTTGATACAGAGCGTACTCATCGTTGGGCGAGGGAACAGGCTTGCCATCGACCTCGCTGGCATGGATGCGGTTGAAGCGCTTCCAGTCGCGGACATGCAGCTTCCAGGGCAGCGACATTTCCGAAAGCAGATTGATGCGGGCGCGCACGTCTTCAGAACGTTTTGAATCGTGCGTGCTGGTCGCGAGCATAGTGTGCGGCCATTCGCGCTGGCGTTCCTGATTCGCAAGATGAAACTCGTCAGTCGTCACTCCGAAGCGCCGCAGATCTCCCCCCACATCGTTCAGCGAAAGCAGCCGGTTGTAACGATAGAACGCGGTGTCTTCCAGCCCCTTGGCCATGACCGGGCTGGTGAACTGCTGGAACTTCATGGCGAAAGCCGTAACGGCTCTGCGGTATGCGTCATCATGGCCGTCGGCAATCCTGGTGAGGAGCACCTGGCTGATGAAGTCGAAGACGCTGGTATCTCCCGCCGGGCTTCGCCGCTTCGCCGCCACAATTGCTGTACCAATGTAGCGGGCATCGTCCTCTGAAACGTCGGACGAATTCACATAGGTCCGGTACACCGGAAAGTTCGCAACCACTTCAGTCAGCGCGTCGCGCAAATTGTTCATGGTGAAGTCGCAGGTGTGGCGTTTGGTGAGCGCAATGCGCGTCAATTGATACGCCAACACGCTCAACTCGCTGGCGAGCGCCACCCGAATGATCAGCCTGCGGCTGCGATAGGCGATGTCTTCGTAATCGACCTCATGGCCGATGAAAGCGTGATATGCACGTTCCATGCGGGCGTCGGCCGCGGTGTCGACGAACAAACCGTTCACCAGATTCGCGAAGTCATAACCGGTAGTGCCGCAAATCGGCCATTCGCGCCGCAGGCGTTCTTTACCGGTCAGAATTTTTTCGATGACCAGATAGCCCGGATCGGTACGGTCGCTGGCCGATCGATTCATGGCAGCCGCCATGGCGCGGTCCAGGCGCTCAAAATATCTTGCCGGATCGTACAAGCCATCGGGATGATCGACGCGCAGGCCGTCGACCTTTCCTTCCGCTACAAATTTCAGCACTAACCGGTGCGTCGCCTCGAAAACATTTTCGTTTTCCATACGAAGGGCGGCAAGGTCGTTGGTATCGAAAAAACGGCGGTAGTTGATGTCGTCGGAGGCGACACGCCAATTCGCCAGTCGGTAGGCCTGAGCCTTGATGAGTTCATGCAATGCGTTAAAGCTGGAAGGGTCGGAGGGATTGCCATTCAGCGCCGCGACAGCATCTTGAATGCTCGCCGTGACCTGAGGTGAGCGCATGCACAGTTCCGCCAGCCGGCGTTTGTGAATTTCCTTGTCGCGATTGCGCTCAACAATTTGATCGTGATTCGCCTCCTGCCGCGCCGGGAGGTGGCCGAATGCCGTGTTCAGACTTTGCAGCTCCAACAAGTCGGTGGAATCTTCAGGAACTCTCGCCGCCAGTTTGTTGGCAGCGCTTTGCAGAATTCGCGGGTACTCTCTGGGGTTCACCGGGAAGCGGTGAATTTTATAACAAATATCAAATTCACCCTGCTCGGCGCGGAAGACCAGCTTTAGCTCGCCGCTCTCGAGCACCGTACCGTAATGATCGCCCAGCACCGGCACCAGAATTTTGCCATGTAATTCTTCTTTCAGCGGATCCCAATCAATATCAAAAAAGCCGGCGTAGGCTGAGGCTTCGCCGTTTTCGAGAACGTCCAGCCACCACGCGTTGTCGCTGCCCATCACTCCCATATGGTTGGGAACGATATCGAGGATCAGGCCCATGCCGTGCTCGTGAAGAGCATTTACAAACTGGTCAAACTCTTCCGGAGTGCCAATCTCGGGATTGAGCGCGTTGTGGTCAACAATGTCGTATCCGTGCATGCTGCCGGGGCGCGCCTTGAGGCAGGGAGAAATGTAGCAATGGCTGATGCCTATGGCCGATAGATAAGGAACGATTTCGCGCGCCTGATTAAACGTGAAGTTGCGGTTCAATTGCAGCCGGTAGGTGGCGCGCGGAATTTGAGAATCCGGTTTCATGATTGCAGGAACCACGCGACCGACCATGCGGGCAGGGTTGCAGGTTTGGCATCGCTCCCGGTCACGCCATCCGTGGAATAGATTTTGGTTGCATCCGGAAAAGAAAAGCCCGCCGCAGGTTTCGCTCCGAGATTGGCGAGCAGCATGAGTTTCGAGCGATTCGCAAATTCCCACTCGACGCTTAGCCCAGTCTCGCCGTGAATTTCGTAGCTTGCAGGTACGGCGCATCCTTCCGCGAGCAGTGGGACGATGTGGCGGCAGCGCAGGCTCAGCAACTGGCGGTAAAAGCGCAGCCACTCCTGCGGCTTCGACTCACCCAAGACTTTCCAATCCAGTTGCGACGATTCAAAAGTCAAGGCCGCGTTGGGATCGGGAATCCCCGCGCGAGCAGCGGGATCGCTGAACTGAGTAAAGCGCGCGAATTCATTGCGCCGGCCTGCTGCGACAGCTTCCGCCAGGCCTTTTTCGAAATCGCAGAAAAAAAGAAACGGAGTCTGCGTTCCAAATTCTTCACCCATGAATAGCATCGGCGGAAACGGAGCCAGCAACAAAACTGCCTCTGCCGCGCGCACGGCTTGCGGGCAGGCGATGGTTGCGATGCGTTCGCCAAAGGCTCGATTTCCAACCTGATCGTGATTCTGAAGAAAAGAAATGAATGCGCCCGGGGGCAGGCCCGTGGTCTTTTCGCCGCGCGGCCGGCCGTTCCTGAAAAGCGAACGCTCGCCCTGAAAAGCAAAACCTTCCGTTAAACAGCGCCCCAGCAACTCAAGGGGCGCCTGACCGTAGTCGGTGTAGTAGCCGTCTTTCTCGCCGGTAATCAAGACGTGCAGCGCGTGGTGAATGTCGTCATTCCACTGCGCCGTGTAGCCCTGGGTCTGGCAGCGCTCGCCGCGTTGAAGATAGCTCGAGCAGTTGAACTCATGTTCGAGGATGAGATGAACGTGGCGATCGGGACGAATACTTTTTCGTACAGTGTCGGCAAGTTCCCTCAGAATATCGGGCTTCGAGTCGTCGATGATGGCGTGGACCGCATCCAGCCGGAGACCATCGAAATGAAATTCGTTCAACCAATACAAGGCGTTGTGGATGAAGAAATCGCGCACGGCGCGGCTCTCCGCTCCATCGAAGTTGATGGCGTTGCCCCACGGCGTGTGATGGCGGGAGGTAAAGAATTGCGGGGCGTACACACCGAGGTAGTTTCCCTCGGGACCAAAGTGGTTATAAACCACGTCGAGCAGAACCATGATCCCGCGCTGATGCGCGGCCTGCACTAATTCTTTGAGATCTTCGGGGCGCCCGTAGACGCTGTCGGGCGCGAAGGTAAATACTCCGTCATAACCCCAATTCCGTTTGCCCGGAAAATCCGCCAAGGGCATGAGTTCGATCGCAGTCACACCCATTTCAGCAAGATGATCGAGGTGCTCGCGCACTGACGAAAATTTCCCATCGCGCGTGAACGCGCCAACATGCAGTTCGTAGATCACCGCTTCTTCCCACGGGCACCCGCGCCAATCGCCATCCTGCCAATCGAAAGCTTCGGCATCGATTACTTCGCTGGGGCCGTGGACATCGTTCGGCTGAAAGCGCGAGGCCGGATCAGGAACCATCTGCGAACCATCGATTCGAAAACGATAGCGCGTGCCCGGCCGGGCTTCGCGAGCCGTCAGCTCAAACCAGCCATGGCCGCGGCTCTCCAGAGGAATTTGCTTCGAAGCATTGTCTTCAATGCAGAGCTCCACCTGGCGCGCGGCCGGAGCCCACAACCGAAACCGTACGCCATGGTTGCGGCACTCTGCTCCGAACGGCATTTCATGACGCCGCTTCATTCGATTCTTCCTTGGATTCTTCTTTTTTACCGCCGTTCCGGCGCTCCATCGAAATGACCATCGATCGCGCCTGCAAAGCATAAGCTGTCCCGGCGTCGCGTGTCTCGGCAGGCCGCAGGCCATCGTGGCGCGACGTGTCCATCCACGCGACCCAGCGCGAGCCGGGATTAAATGCGGGCAGGGTGAACGCCACGTCTTCATGGTGAGAGTTCATCAGCACCAGAAAAGTTTCGTCGCCGAGTTTGCGGCCGCGCTCGTCGGTTTCGTCCAGACCCTGCCCGGAAAGCATCATTCCAAGGCAGCGGGTTTCAGGATTTCGCCACTCCTCTTCTGTCATTTCGTTGCCGCCGGGATTGAGCCAGATGACATCTTTTACATTCGCACCCTTGATGGGGCGTCCCTGAAAAAAGCGCTTGCGCCGGAAAACTGGATGCCGCTTGCGCAGATTGATCATGCGCTGCACAAACGCCATCAGGTCGCGATCCTGCGGTTTCAAATTCCAATTGATCCAGCTGATTTCGTTGTCCTGGCAATAGGCGTTGTTGTTGCCGTTCTGGGTGTGGCCAATGCTGTCGCCGGCGTACATCATGGGCACTCCCTGGGAGAGAAAAGTGGTCGCGATAAAATTACGTTTTTGCCTGGCGCGGAGCGCGAGAATACTCGGATCTTCGGTTGGGCCTTCGACGCCGCAATTCCAGCTTCGATTGTTGTTGTTGCCGTCGCGATTGTCTTCGCCGTTGGCCTCGTTATGCTTGTCGTTGTAGCTGACAAGATCCTGCAACGTGAAGCCGTCATGCGCCGTGACAAAATTTACGCTGGCGTAAGGCCGTCTGCCGCTGTGCGCGTAAAGATCGCTCGATCCCGTGAGGCGGTAGGCGAGGTCGGCGACCACGCCTCCATCGCCCTTCCAATAGGAGCGGACGGTGTCGCGATAACGATCATTCCACTCCGCCCATCCCACGGGGAAATTGCCCACCTGGTAACCGCCCTCGCCCAAGTCCCAGGGCTCGGCGATCAACTTTACCTGCGAGAGCACCGGATCCTGGTGGATGATGTCTAGAAAAGCTCCCAGGCGGTCAACTTCATGTAGTTCGCGCGCAAGAGTCGCCGCGAGGTCGAAGCGGAAACCATCGACGTGCATATCGAGCACCCAGTAGCGCAGACTGTCCATGATCAACTGGAGAACACGCGGATGCTGCATGTTCAGCGTGTTTCCGGTGCCGGTGTAATCCATGTAGTAGCGCTGGTTGTCGGCTACAAGGCGATAGTAAGTGCTGTTGTCGATTCCTTTGAGCGAAAGCGTTGGGCCCATATGGTTGCCTTCCGCAGTGTGGTTGTAGACCACGTCGAGGATTACTTCGAGCCCTGCGGAGTGCAGCGTCTTGACCATGGTTTTGAATTCACGGATGGAATCCGAGGCCAGATATCGCGGCTCAAGCGCTAAGAATCCGATCGAGTTATAGCCCCAATAATTGCGCAGACCACGCTCGACCAGGTGGCGATCGTCGACAAAACTGTGCACGGGCATGAGTTCGATGGATGTGACGCCCAGGCGGGTCAGATATTCGATAACTGGCGCGCAGGCCAGTCCCGCGTAGGTTCCGCGAAGGTGCGCGGGGACGTCGGGATGGCAGTTGGTAAATCCCTTGACGTGCATTTCGTAAATGATGGTTTCGTGCCAGGGAATGCGCGGCGGTCTATCCGACCCCCAGGTAAAAGCCGAATCGATTACGCGATTTTTCGGCATGCCGGCGGCGTTGTCGCGGCGGTCGAACGACAAGTCTTCCTGCTTGCTGCCGACGCGATATCCGAAGTGGGCATCGGCCCAGCGAATCGAACCTTGAATCTGCTTGCCGTAAGGATCGAGCAGCAGCTTATTCGAATTAAAACGATGACCATGCGCGGGATCGTAGGGTCCGAAGACGCGGTAGCCATACAGTTGGCCGGGACGAGCCTCAGGCAAGTAGCCGTGCCAAACCATATCGGTCTGCTCGGGCAGCGGAACGCGCAGGGTCTCGCGTTTTCCGGAATCATCGAAGAGGCAGAGTTCAACTTTTTCGGCGTGCTCGGAATAGAGGGCGAAATTCACGCCTTCCCCATCCCAGGTCGATCCCAATGGATAGGGACGACCGGGCCAAACGATTGGCTGCAGTGGTGTAAGCATTGAATTTGTAGCCCGCGATAGCTGCGAAAAGCTGAGCGGAAATTCCGACCTTTCGTAAGCGATGTGAGCAACACACACTACGGCATAACTTTATTCGCAGCCATTCGATGCAGCGGAGGGGAATAAGTTTGCCGTCGCGACATAATTCCGGGGCGGACAGCTTCCTGAGACCGTGCCGTAGGGTGGAAACTAAGCTTATTACGGGATCGATTTTTTCAGTTTACTTGCAAGTTGCTTTATCTCTTTTTCCCGCTCGATATTCACGACTCCTTTGGCGTCGTCGAACAGACTGAGACGCAAAAGGTTTACCAGCCGCACCTTGAGCCTCGCGCGCTCTGCGATCTGCAAGGGAACGACAATTTTGCTGGGTTCCGAACACGTTAAAGAGCTCCCACTGAACGCATTGCGGATATCGAGGTCCGGCTGGACTGGCGCTTGACCCAGTACCTGTGGGCTAGCGAAGGCAGAAGCAAGCATGACAGGCAGAAGAAGAACGCTCTTTTTGAGCACATCTCTACCTCCTTTACGAATCACCGAAGGAACTCCATTCGTCCCCGGGTAACCAATAGATGTTGCCGTTCACAATCGCGTTACATACTACGAGAAAGCAGACGGGCAAATAATGCCTGCGCTGTAGGGCGATGGAGGTGTGTTGGGAAACCGCGCTGCGGGCGGCTAGTAAGCGTTAAGAGTCACTTCATCCAACCAGACATTGTAGGGTTGTTGTTTGTAGTTTCCATCGAGCTGGAAGGCGATGTCGATCTCTTCCTGATACCAGTTGGGCTGGGCGGTGTAATAGGCGTCAACGTTGTATTCCTGGCCGGCCACACTGAGCGTGATGTAGTGTACCTGGTTTCCAACTCTTTCCAGGCTCCAGATCAAATGGACCCAGGTGTTCGAGGGAAAATGGTCGCATGGCACGTCGATCGGAACCCAGATTTCGTGCAACGGATCCCAGACATTCCATTTGCCGGTCTGATTAAAATCGCACTGCGAGCCCCAGGTCCAGCGGGTTCCACCAAAGGCCTGGTTTACATCGAACTCGAGCGACTGCGGCGCGTCGCCAACGTCGACATAAAACCACAAATCGTAGGTGAAGTGGCTCACCGTGTTTCCGCCGCCCAGGGGATACCAATAGAGTTCATTCGAATAAGGATGCGGACCGGACATGGTGAACTCCGCGGAATTTCCATCGAGCGCCGGTGAGCTCTGATTTTGAATCAGCTGCGAAGTCGCAGTGCCCAGACCGGCAGCGCAAGTGAACCCTGTCTGCAAAGCCGCGGAGCACGACTGCCAGCCGTTCATAGCTTGAATGTTGTTAATCCCAGGAAGCAACTGGGCGACGTTCACTTGTGTTGTAGCTGTCGCAATGTAGCCGGCAACATCTTCCGCGGCCACCTCGATGGTGTGGGGACCCGGGGACATCCAGATGTACTGGTTGATGTTGGGAGTGAAGGAATAGTAGACCGCAAGGCCATCGACGTAGACCCGCATCCAATAAATGGGGTCGGGAGGCGAAGCCAGTGCGACCACGTTCGCTGGAGAGTTCACCGTGGCGCCTGAGTTGGGGATAGAGACTGCAAGCGGAAAGGCGCACAGCGCAGCCGGAGGCGGCTCGATTGCTGGCGGCAAGACGGAAGTATTAGAAGGGGCAGTTGGGCTGACGGCGCAGTGGGCGACGTTTGCCGGCAGCCCCTGGCAGCCTTTCCAGACAAGCAAGCCCGCAGCGATGCACAGCACGGTGAGTAAGGCCGTGGCCGGGGGATTAATTCCTCTGCCGCCCCGAAAAACCAAACTGCGCATTCCAACCCCCCGATGCGAGATGTAATTCTGAGTGAGAGATCAGCATCGGGGAGCGGCCCAGACTGCCATTTAATGAAGCGGTCAATCGTTGCATTCGCCGGTTCCTGACCGAATAGAAATCCGATCAAGAAAAGACTTATCGGTAGGCGCGCGATTTTCGAGTGCGCGCCGCTTTATTGGCGGATCGACTGCGCGAAGCCTTGCCACGCGCCGCAGCCGCCTTTTTCGATTGGCGCGAGAGCTCTGATTTACTCGCCGTAGCACGCGGTTCGCGCTTGAGCGAGCGTTCGGTGGCGCGGGAGCGGGTCCGCGATGTTTTATGAGGATGCTCGGATGCCTGCTCATCTGCTTCCGCTTTTCTTTTCAGCGACGCCGGACCCTTCGGGGCAGGCAGCTTCACTCCCGCGCGGCGCGCTTTCGAAAGTCCAATGGCAATGGCCTGTTGCGGAGAACGCGCACCATGCCTGCCTTCGCGAACATGGTGAATCTCTTCGCGCACGAATTCGCCCGCTTGAGTGGAGGGAGACTTCCCTTCACGGGCATCTTCCCGTGCTCGATCAATCGTTTTCTGCTCGGGCATGATGGTGTTTCTCTCCAGATTTATTTTTCTTAGACGGGCGCTTGTTTTCAGTCTCTACACCCCGGGGTCAATTGCAAATCGGAATTTCACCCTAGGGTTCGGGGAACATTGCGTAGAAAACTTTCCCTAAGTTTTTCAGCTCCGAAAGCGATCTGCGCCGGTGTTTGGCGGGTTTCTGCAACTACAGTCCCGTGGCGGCGGCTTCAGGTTAGTTCCGGATTGCCTCCATCACTCTCCAACGTCATAGTTTGAGGGCTCGCGCGCTTTGGTGACCCAGCCGTTCGCCGCCCCGGTCCTGGTTTCCAGCGTCAGTCATCTGCTTCAATTTTGGCGTCATCGTACCGACGGAGGATCTGGATGTTTTTCGCAGCTCGCCATCTTAGCCACGCTGTTTGCGGACTGTTTGTGACGTTTGTGGCAGCCTCTATGCTGGGCTGTAGCGCGACCTCGAAAGTAGGGACTACTACGCCCACACCCACGCCGACGCCGACACCAGCGCCAACGCCCTCACCCAGTTATCCCTCGATACCTCCCGAGCAGATTACATGGACGAACAAAAGCAAAATTCCGGCGCCTACCGCCGAAAATCCCGCCAACACGCAGTGGGCGAATGGCGCGGACGATTTTCCGCTCACGGTTTCAAGTCCGGCCGCGAATGCCAGCGTGACTTCGCCGCTCACCGTGCAAGCCTCCGCCACGCCGACAAATCCGATCTTCTTCATGCGCGTGTACGTTGACGATGTTTCGGTTTATTACACCGCCTCGAACTCCATCGATACGCAAATATTCGTTGCGCCCGGAGCCCACAGCATGATCGTGATGGCAGAAGATACCAGCGGATACATCTCGGCGATTCCCATCAGCCTTACGGTTACATCGCAGGCGCAAGCCACGATCAGCGGGATTCAAACCATGCCGGGCTGGCAGTCGTGCTCGGCTGACTTTCCGGCGAATTCTCAGCGCGCCGGCCAACTCTGCGCCGCGGGCAACACGAACGTTCCTTCGTCAAGCATGACGGAAGGAATTTCTTCGCCATCAATGGATGGGAAATCGGCGCAGTTCAGCATGAGCCCTCCGGGCGGCATGGCCAACGCGACTTACGGTTATTCCAATTATTTGTACTTCAACCCCATCGCCGGCGGAAATGGCGTGAGCAACTTCACCTACGATTTATATTTCGCCATCGATCATCCCGATTATGTGCAGGCTCTGGAGTTTGATGTGAACCAGGGCTTCGATGACACCACGCAACCGAACGGCGGCGATCCCATTCGCTACACCTGGGGATCGGAATGCAACCTGAAGGGAGATACTCCTGCCGGTCAATGGGATATCTGGAACGACTCAGTGGGAACCTGGGAGGCGACTGGAATTCCCTGCCAGGCTTCGCAGTTCCAGCCGAACGCATGGAATCATCTCACCTGGAACCTTCACCGCTCGGGGAATGCCGTTTATTACGATACCTTGACGGTGAACGGCGTGGTCACTCCCGTGAACAAGTCTTACACCATGCAAAGCGGTTGGACCTTGGAAGAGATCGATACAGCTTTTCAAATGGATTTGGACGAGGCCGGCGATCCTTACAACGTTTGGCTTGACCAGGTCAGTCTCACCGCCTACTGAATTTCTCACGAAACATTTGTCTGTACGGCTGCGGCCGTACAGACTCAACCCGATTTTTATTCGCGCGAGAGTCTGTCACGATCTTCTAAATCACTGCTGTCGGCAAGTCCTCTGCTGCTTTTCCGCTGGCAACAATCATAATTTTTGGGAGGTTTCATTGAAGATGAAAGCGGTTACCTACGAAGGTGTTCATAAAATGACGGTCGAGGATCACGCGCGGCCGAAAATCGATTCTCCAACCGATGCCATTCTACGAGTAACAACGACTGGAATTTGCGGAAGCGATCTGCACATGTATGACGGGCGCACTCCGCTTGAGAAGGGCACCGTTGTCGGCCACGAAATCATGGGAGTGATCGAAGAAGTGGGCGAGGCCGTTCAAAGCATCCAGAAGGGCGACCGCGTAGTGCTGCCCTTCAATATTTCCTGCGGGTATTGTTTCAACTGCCATCGCGGCCACACCGAAGCCTGCCTGGTGATGAATCCCGATCAGCCGCATGCCGCCTACGGTTATGCGGGCATGGGCCCGTACCAGGGCGGACAAGCCGAATTCGTTCTAGTTCCGTATGCAGACTTCAATTGCCTGAAATTGCCGGGAAAACCTGGCGACGAATGGGAAGACGATTTTCTTCTTCTCTCCGATGTATTTCCCACCGCCTACCACGCCACCGAACTTGCCTGCGTCGCACCTGGAAAGACGGTCGCGGTTTTCGGCGCCGGCCCGGTTGGACTACTCTCAGCTTATTGCTCGCTGTTGAAGGGCGCGTCTGAGGTTTATGTGGTCGATAGCATTGCCGAGCGCCTGAAAAAAGCAGAGGAACTCGGCGCGATTCCCGTCGACTTTTCCAAGGGCGATCCCGTGGAGCAGATTTTCAAACTCCGAAAGGAAAATAAGGGTATTCAGCAAAGCCTGCGGCCCGGAGAAGAAAAAATGAAGGGCGTGGATTGCGCCATCGACGCGGTCGGTTATCAGGCGCGGGCCGATGACAATCCAGAGAAAGAAAAAGCCACGCAGGTTCTCGACAACTGCGTAAAGGTACTCAACCCTACCGGCAGTCTGGGAATGATCGGGGTCTACATTGCGCCCGACCCCGGTGCGAAGAACGAAGCGGCGAAGCAAGGCATCTATCCATTTTCGCTAGCTGAGTTTTTCGACAAAGGCATAACCATGGGCAGCGGGCAAGCTCCAGTAAAAAAATACAACGAATACCTGCGCGACATGATCGTGAACGGCAAAGCGAAGCCGGGCAAGATTGTCAGCCATCACATCGATATCGAGGAGGCTCCCGGCGCTTATGACAAGTTCGATAAGCGCATCGAGGGCTACACCAAGATTTTGATTACATTCGACAAGAAGGCCGCCTAACTGGCCGACGTATCTGTGACCCGGGCCGACGCTTTTAGGCCTGGGTCAATTTTTTAGTTGTGCTTTGCGTCGGGCGTTTTTCTCACTCCGAACGATGCTTCGTTAACACTCCTTTAACATTCCCGCCATCCGTAGCCTGTCTTTCTGCAACCAAGGACAATGACCGCTTTTACGCGGCCGAACGTAGGAAATTATCGGGCATTCGGCAAGGCTTGGATGAAAGTGTGAAAGAAATAATCGTAAGAGTGATCGCGGGTGGCTTGGTTGTGACCGCGTTCTCTATCCTCGGCTCTCTGCTAAAGCCCAAAAGTTTCGCCGGCCTGTTTGGAGCCGCGCCTTCGGTTGCGCTGGCAACTCTGTTTCTTACCGTCTCGAAAGATGGCAAGGCCTACGCGAGCCTCGAAGCCCGGTCGATGATTCTCGGAGCCATTGCTTTTATTGCGTATGCACTCGTGGTAAGCCGCACCCTCATCCGGCGGCGATGGCCGGCGCTCGCCACCACTGCCGTGATGATGACGGTTTGGTTCGGATGCGCATTTGGGCTCTTGTTCGCCTTTCGCAATTAATCCATGAAAGTCAAAATCGATACCGGCGCGCTTCGCGATTCGAAATGGTACGAATACGCAGTGCGCTTCGCTTTTGGCGGCACGATTACTGCGCTCGCCGGGATTATCGCGAAACATTATGGACCAGAAGTCGGCGGAGTTTTTTTAGCTTTCCCCGCGATCCTTCCTGCCACAGCGACGCTGCTTGCGGATGAGCAGAAACAAAGAAAGAAAGATGAAGGCATGAACGGCACGGTCCGAGGCAGAATGGTCGCCGGCGTCGATGCCTACGGCGCGTCCATGGGAGCGATCGGACTCGTCCTCTTCGCTCTGGTGGTCTGGCGAAGGCTGCCGCATTCGTCCCTGGCTGTGGTGCTCTGCGAAGCTACATTGGTGTGGCTCACAACTTCGGTGTTCGTCTGGTTGATGAGGGAAACGCTGGGGCGAAGTTTGAAGCGGAAATTCAGGTCTTCCTCAGGAGCGCAGGTTTCTGACAGCGGTGAGGCCCTAATTCACAGGAGGCGTCGGTGAGCAAAAAAAGTAAAGCGAAAGGTGCATTGGCCGATCCGTCGCGCCTTTCATCGATGGATGAGGACCACGATGGAATCATTCAGGTTGTAATCGAAACGCCAAAGGGCAGCCGCAACAAATACGCCTTCGATGACAAGCAGCGCGTGTTTGAACTAAAGAAAGTTTTGCCGGCGGGCATGACTTTCCCTTATGACTTCGGCTTCATTCCGCGAACACTGGCCGAAGATGGCGATCCCGTCGATGTTCTGGTCCTGATGGATGAGCCCGCATTTCCTGGATGCTTGTTGAAATGCCGCCTGATTGGAATTATTGAGGGCGAACAGGGCAACAAGAAAATAACCGAACGAAATGATCGCGTGGTCGCGGTGGAAAAACAAAATCACAGCTTCGCCGACGTTAAAGCGATCGACGATCTTGGAAAAGAATTCGTGCGCGAACTTGAAATGTTCTTCGAAAACTATCATGAACTTGGCGGAGAACAATTTCGCGTTCTTGCGGTGAAGGGACCGAAGCAGGCGAAGAAGCGCATTCAAGATGGAATTCGCGCGGCGCGCGGCAAATAGAAGCAGCTACTCAAGCATATCCGCACCAACCTCTGCTCGCACTTCGAACACTAACCATGCAGGAGGATTTCCCATGGCTGCAAAAAAGAAAGCACACACCAAGTATGGAAAAGCCGCCGGCAAAACAGTTGCCAGCGCGATGCGCCGCAAGAAAAAGGGCACTCTGAAGTCGGGCCCGGGAGGCAAAGGCGGCACGGTAAAGAGCCGCAAGCAGGCCATCGCCATCGGGCTTTCTGAAGCGCGCAAGAAAGGCGCGCGAGTTCCCAAGAAAAAGGCGGCATAATCATGGTTCGTCGGCGCTCTTAACTATCGATCATTCAGCGGCCCGGGACGATCGTTTCGCGCTACACTGAAGGCGCATACGAGCGCTCAAAGTCCAACGCCGAAATGATCGTCCTCAGCGCCAATCGTCTCTACACGCCGCAGCAAGAAATAAAGGACGCTCTGCTCTTTATTGAAGATGAGGTGATTTCCGCCGTTTGCTCCCGCGCGGAACGGGAGGTTCCAAAGGATGCCACCGCCGTAGATTTCGGCGACGCGATTCTCGCTCCAGGCTATGTGGATATTCATATGCACGGTGGCGCGGGGCTGGATGTGATGCGCGCCACTCCCGCCGAACTGCCGCTGCTCAACAAATTTCTTACCACACATGGTGTCACGGCATACTTTCCTACCACTGTCGCTGCTCCTTTGGATCAAACCTGCGCCGCGCTCGAGCAACTTGCCGGCGTTATCGAATCGGCTCAGCAACCGGCAAACGATGGCGTGCAGGCGCGGCCTCTGGGCATTCATCTCGAAGGACCGTTTCTCAGCCATAAGCGCCGCGGCGTGCATCCTCCGGAATATCTGGTTGAGCCTACGATCGAAGTCTTCGACCGGCTTTGGCAGGCGGCCCACGGTCAGGTCCGCATGATGACGATTGCGCCCGAGCTTCCGGGCGCGCTCGAAGTAATCGCCGCAGCGGCGCGGCGAAACGTTTGCGTCAGCATTGGACATTCTGACGCCGCGAGCGAAGACGCGCGTGCCGGAATCCGCGCCGGCGCCCGCCACGCCACGCATACGTTCAATGCCATGCGACCGCTCGATCATCGCGAGCCCGGGATTCTCGGCGAGGTGCTCACCGCTGCTAATCTCAGCGCCGACATCATTGCCGATGGCATTCATGTCGCACCGGAAATCATTCAGTTATTTTTAAAAGCTAAAGGGATCGACGGTTCGGTGCTCATCACCGACGCAACCGCCGCGGCTGGCATGCCAGACGGCAAGTATCGGCTGGGGCCAATCGAGGTCGACGTCAAGGACGGCAAATGCACGAGGGACGGCAAGCTCGCCGGCAGCGTCCTCACCATGGATAAAGCGGTTCGCAACGTTACGAAATTTTCCGACTGGAGCTTGCGCGATGCCGTGCAGGCGGCAACTTTCAATCCCTCGCACGCCGTCGGACTTCCGAATCAAGGCAAGCTCGCAGCTGGTGCGGACGCGAACGTGGTGGTGCTGAGCCCGAATGGAGAGGTTAGAAAAACGATCGTTCGCGGCCGCGGGATCGAGTAGCGGAGTTCTTTATCTTCCTAATTCGGCTTGTGCTCTTTCGATTCCACCAGGTAGCGCAGCAGGACGGCTTCATCGGCGCGGGTGAGCTGATCGAGAAACGAGGCATCCCCCTTCGCGTCGTCGACTGTTCGCGCTCCACTCGATTGCCGCAGCTTGTCGCCCAGTTCAGGATCGTTGCTCATCACCTGGATATAAAACCACAGAAAGTGGCGCATCTGGTCGAGCGATTTGCAGAGGGTCTGAATCGCCTCCGTCTCCGGCAAGGTGCTTAGCGCTTCCATCAGCTCTGGGTCGCTCGGCGCCTGCATGGCGGCGCAGTTCAACTCGCGTTGGATCACGCGCAGGTCTTCGGTAACTCGCACCATCCGTATGTGAAGGTCGTCCATCTGATTGTCATTCCCCATGAGCTTGCGTCCCATGAACATCTCATCGGCGGAAGCAAGCTGATAGATGTCCCACGATCATGCGCTTTCGTAATTCCAGCAATTACTTTGGTCTAGGAAGTAACCATGCGCGAGTGTGAAAGACGGAATTCCGCCACCAGCGCGGCTTCTCACGAACTGCGCGGACAAGGCCGCAACTCAGCCGATTCAAGAGTTCGCGCACTTCCGGGCGCGACAGCAGGTAAGAAGTTCCGCCAGCGGCCCAATTGTGATACAAACTCGCCTTGGTGCCGACCGCGCTAACCAACCCGCCGCGCCATGAACTGGTCCGCGCCATCGGGCGCTGGAGCCTGGTCGCGCTGGTCGTGAACTCTATTATCGGCAGCGGGGTTTTTGGCTTGCCCTCGACTGTGGCGGGGCTCATTGGAAATCTCAGTCCCTACGCGGTTCTCGCGGCCGGCGCGGGGATGAGCGTGATCATCGCGTGCTTTGCCGAAGTGGTCTCGCGCTTTCAGCAGGCCGGCGGTCCTTATCTCTACGCCCGTGTCGCCTTCGGACGCCTCGCCGGAATTCAGACTGCGTGGATGCTTTGGCTGGGGCAAGTGGCCGCTCCCGCGGCCAACGCGAATTTATTCGTGATTTATCTGGCGCAATTTTTCCCGCACGCCAGAGATCCGTTGCCGCGCGCACTCATTCTGACTGCGTTGGTAGGCGTGCTCGCCGTCGTTAATGTTTGCGGCGTGCGAGGCGGAACGCGGGTGAGCAACTTATTTACCGCCGCCAAACTCGTCCCGCTCTTCGCGGTGATTGTTATGGGATTATTCGTGCTGCACAATCACCATTGGGAAATCGCGAGCCCGCCTGTGGCTTCGCCGAATTCCGGCCAGTGGCTGAAAGCCCTGCTGCTGCTGGTTTTCGCCTATGGCGGATTTGAAACCGCTCTCGCCCCCATGAGCGAAGCAAAGAATCCGCGCCGCGACGCTCCTTTTGCCCTATTCACCGCTCTGCTGCTGTGCACCGCGATCTATGCGCTGATTCAATGGGTAGTGATCGGAGCTCTGCCGAACGCCATGCACAGCGAGCGTCCTTTAGCCGACGTGGCGCGGTTGGCGGTTGGACCCGTCGGTGCCGCACTGGTCGCCATCGGCGCGCTGATTTCTTTCTACGGGTATCTCAGCGCAAAAATTCTCGCCATGCCTCGCGTTCCCTTCGCTCTCGCCGAGCAAGGAGACTTCCCCAAAGCCTTCGCCGCCGTGCATCGCCGCTTTCACACGCCGTATGTTTCGATCCTCGTTTTCGCAGCCATGGTTCTGGGACTATCTCTGATCGGCGACTTCAAATGGAACGTCACGCTCTCAGCGGTAGCGCGGCTGCTTTATTACGGCGTGGGTTGCGCAGCATTGCCCGTGCTGCGCCGCAAAAGGCCGGAAGGCGCCGAGGCGCTGTTTCAGCTGCCAGCGGGAAATCTCCTTGCGGTCGTTGGAGTGGTTCTGTGCGCGATTCTGGTAACGCGCGTGGACTTTGGGCAATCGTTGATACTAGTTGCGACAGTTGCAATCGGATTTATAAATTGGGCGGTGGTGGCGCGGGCAAAAACCGCCACCTAAACGCTGAGTACAAACCATCACCTGCCTTGCATTTTCTACCGTCCCCTCAGGACGCTCCGTAGGTCCCTCCTCCCCTGCAAAACAGCGACAACCTGCAGCGGAGACGTTTCGGGTCGGTATACAACTACGTAGTTGGGATAACGAGTCAGCGTCCAGAACCGCAGTGAGCGGCTACTGAGGTCGGCACGCGTATGGCCACGCAAGGGAGCTTCAGCGACGAACGTACAAGCGATCGTAGATCGCCTGTTCCACGCGGTTGGCTGCCTCTTCGTTCTGTTCTGCAATATATCGCCAGATTTCGAAGATATCGGCTCTAGCGAGCGGGGTGAAGGCATAGGCGCTCATCGCTTGGAGGCGCGTTCTCGTTTCCAGTCGTCTTTCATGCCTTGAATTTCACGCCGCGCTTGAGCACTGCCAATCGACTCCCCACGCTCCGCTTGTTGGAATCCGTCTTCGATATGGGCGGTCAATGCCCGACGTTCTTCGGGGGTCCAGCTTTCCTCGGCATCCTGAGCTTCAAGAGCACGGCGAAACACATCTTCGACGCTGGCGTAACCGCCGCCGGAGAGGCGTTTATTGACTAACGTTTCAAGATCGGGCGGCAGGTTGACTTGCATGGCCGATTCTCCATTTCTCACTTATTATCGTGGTCTCTGCGCGTCTTTACAACCCTGTCTGCTCCAACTCCAGCAGCGTCTTCTTTCGCTCCACGCCCCAGCGATAGCCGCTGATGTTGCCGTCTTCGCGTACCACGCGGTGGCATGGAATCGCCACTGCCACGGGATTCGTCGCGCAGGCGCGGGCCACGGCGCGGCTGGCGGTGGGCTGTCCAATTCCCTTCGCCACCTCTTTATAAGACTGAGTTGCGCCGAAGGGGATCGATTGCAGGTAAGTCCACACGCGGCGCTGGAAGGCAGTCGCGCGAATATCCAAAGGGAGGGCTGCGTTTAAGTCTCTGCCTACCATCTTCTCAAGCAAGGCTTCGATCCAGGCTCGCAAAGCGCCCTGGTCGGGCTTGCGCGCGGCGAAAGGAAACTCGCGCTTCAGGCCTTCGAGCAGTTCGCCGTCGGTGCGTGCGAACTGGATCGAGCAGATGCCGCGGTCGGTGGCCGCGATCAGCATGCGGCCCAGCGGCGAATCGGCGCAGGCGTAGCGAATGGTGGCGGCGATCGCGCCGCGACGGTATTTGTCGGGCGTCATGCCCAGTTGCGAAGAAGTCTTTTCGTACAAGCGGCTGCTCGAGCCGTAACCCGCGTCGTACATGGCCCGCGTCACGTTGTCGCCAGCTTGCAGATTGCGCTTGAGCAGGCGCAGGCGGCAGGAATCGGCATACTCGCGCGGCGTGATTCCGAGCGCGGCCTTGAAGCGCCGCTGCAAGTGGAACGGGCTCTGCCGAAACGCTTTGCCCAGGCGTTCGAGCGTGACCGGTTCATCGAGATGCTGCTCGAGGTAGCGGCAAATTTCTTTCGCCAGATCCAATTGCGGATTACCGCTGGCCGCCTTCGGCCGGCAGCGCAGGCAGGCGCGATAGCCCGCTTTCTCTGCTTGATCGGGGCGCAAGAAGAACTTTACGTTCTCGCGTCGCGGCCGCTTCGCCGGGCACGACGGACGGCAGTACACGCCGGTGGTTGAAACGGCGAATACGAATTCGCCATCGCGTTCCGCGTCGCGCGCGGCGACTGCATTCCACCGCTGGCCGTCGGCAAATCGATCATTCCCACCCTTTACGCTGGGCCTTGTCGAGTTGGTTTGAGCGATTGGCATCCGCCTACCGGTTTCGTCTGCGAGTATGGCACTCGTGGCCGGGATTGGGAAAGTCATAATGAAGCCATCGTAGGACGGCGGGCGCGAACGGACTATCCGTTTCTTGCTGGCAAAGCGATTTGCTCGGGAGCCCTGTTCAAGCTTGAGTGTCAGCTCGCTAAGAATTTTCTCGGCCCGATAAAGTCTTATGCCTGTGTGAGTTCCAGCTCGCAGAGCGGATTCAGGGCATGGCCTAAAGTTTTTCCGCGCAACTGCCGATCTGCCTGACAAGCGGCAATGGGCTCGTTTTGGCCCAGAGCCGGGAACTCAACTTATGACCATCAGTCCTGTTCATTCGATTTCGGCTTCCGGGCTCGCGCAGTATGTTCTCGACGCCGGCGATTCCAATGCGCTGCAGCAGACCTTGCAGAGCCTGCAGAGCAGCTTGACTTCAGGCGACCTCACAGGCGCACAGTCTTCCTTTCAATCGTTGCAAGCGTTATTTCAGAATTCGGCGACGGTTGGCGGAAGCGGATCATCCGGCACTTCTCAACTCTCAACCGACATGGTTGCGCTGAGCAGCGCATTAGGTTCAGGAGATCTATCGACCGCGCAATCCGCCTTTACGACCGTTCTGAGCGATCTGCAAAATACACCATCGCCCTTGCAGACAGACGAGGCCGCCGCGGCGACTCAATCCTTGGAATTGGTTCAGGAGTTGCTCAGCAGCGTGAATTCGAGCCAGGCATCTTCCAGCGATCTCACAACGTCAATCCTGGAGAACTCGTATGCGGCGCAGAGCGGGTTGGATGTTTACGCGTAGCCGGCAAAGTGGGCGGCAACGGTTGAGCTGCAAAAACTGGCCGGGAAAAACATTCGAAATCAGCTGCGGCGCGAAATCTAATTTCCCCGCGGATGAAAAGGCCCGAGCAGGCTGGAGACGCCGGCGCGCCGGCGCAGTTCGTTCAGCAATGCGCTGGCGGCATTGGCGTAGGTTTTGCTGGGCTCGGATGGATCGGCCCAGACGGCGTCGTAGACAATCTGCGCCGCTTCTTTCAAGTCCATGTGAAGCGCGGCCTCGAAGACATCCACGCGCTCCTGCAACTGGTCGAAACATGGTTTACAAATGGTTGCGGCTTCTGGACTTTGGGAGTGGCGCTCAGTAAATGCGCAAATCGCCGGCGCTTTGACGGCTTCCTCACGCGCTTCGAGCAGTTGCGACTTAAACTGCTTCAGAAACTCTTCCCGCTCTTTTTCCAATCTCGCCTGCTCGACCACTGCGTTTTCTGGCGAGACCTCAACCCCATCCACGGCCTCCGCAATTCGTGGCGTCGCCATCGAATCGGCGGGAGAAACTCGCTCGTCGCTGGTGCAGGTCGGACAACTCTCCAGGTTCGCGGGATAGTAAAGATGGCATTGCGAGCAGGGCAAGCCGTATCCCGTTGGCTGGTGAAGCAGCGGGTTGCGCCTTACGGCGTTACGGCCTTCTGTTCGAGGTTGGGTCCGCACGGTGTTTTCCGGCGTGAGCACGGGAGCAGTGCCGTTAGCGGCTTTGGCTGAGGACGTGGTGGTTTCCATGATCAATCTCCCGTTGCTAGGACGCGATCCGCGATTGTCGTGCTCGTGCTCGCGATCGTACTCGCCATGATCGTGCCGAGTCGCGTCCGCTAAATCATGCTCCAGTGTGGCATTGCTGAGCTCGGGTTGAAACTGACGGGAGTACACTATCGCGCACTGGCCTTGCGGCTGCGCTAGCGCGAATTGGTTTCTTTCATCAGCTTTAACAGCTCATCGCGGCGGGCGCGGTAGAGCTGGCGATCGGGGTCGAGACGTGCCGCAATTTCAAGCTCGCTTAGAGCTTCCTCATAGCGATCCATGGTCATCAGGCAGGCGGCCAGAGCGTAGTGATTGTCGGGAGAAGAGTTCAGGCGCAGCGCTTCGCGAAATTCCTTTTCCGCCGCGTTCACCTGCTGCTGCCGAAACAGAGCCGTGCCCAAGGCTCGATGGGCGGCATCGGAGTCGGGATTCAGGCTGACCGCCAGGCGCAGCTCATGCACGCCTTCTTCCAGCTTGTCGTTGAGCAACATCGCTTCTCCCAGCGCGCGGTGGTCGGAGGAGCTGCCGGGATTCTGCCGAACCGCCAGCTTCAGTTCGTCGATAGCACTGGAATAGTTCTTCTTCGCTAAATAGCCCCGGGCCATGCAGGTGTGCCCCTGCTCCCACTCGGGATGCTGGCGGTACAGCTCGCGCAGCTCTAACATGGCGGCGTCGAATTCGCCCTTGTCACAATACGTGTTGCCCAGGTTGTAGCGAACCGAAGCGTCTTCCGGCGCCAGCCGCTTGGCCTCGCTGTATTCAGCGATGGCCTCATCGAATTGGTTTTTCTCGTGAAAAATCAGCGCCAGATTGGAGTGCGCCTGCCAGAACGCAGGCTTGAGCTGAATCGCTTTGCGATAGGCGGAGATTGCGGCAGTAATGTTGCCGCCGGCGTGCAGCGCGATGCCCAGGTCGTAATACGTATCTGGATTATTTTCGTCCCTCGCCAGCGATTCCATGTAGGCATGCACGGCGGCGGGATATTGACCGGTCGAATACAAACCGAGCGCGAGGATCTGGTAGGCCTCGGCGTTTTGCGGATCCATGCTCAACGCGGTGCGCGCCTCGGCGATCGAGTTCGGGCCGTCATCCAGCCGGTAGAAAATATAGGCGAAGCTGCTGTGGTTCTCGGGAAGGTCCGGCATGGCCTGGGCTGCGGCGGCGACTTCGTCGAAGGCGTCGTCCCAGCGCTCTTGTTGGCGCAGCATCGCAGCCAGGGCAAAGTGCAGCGAGCCGTTTTGCGGATCGGATTTCAAAGCTTCGCGCAACGACTGTTCGGCCTCGTGATAATGTCCGGCGTGGGCATTGAGAGCGGCCTGCACCAAGGTGGTGGGTATTTCGGAAGCTGAAGCTGTGCTGGAAGAAGCGGTAGCGGATGGTTTAGCATTCGTCAGCGCGAGAATCAGCTTCGTATCGGCGCCGGCAGATTCCAACTGCACGAGTTGCCCTTTTCCGGGAGCCGCAGCCATGCCCCGCTCCTGCACCAGGCGCACCAGGCGATTGCACGGCACGCCGGCTGTGAGCCACGCCATCAATTGAGCCGAGTTTACCGGCTGGCTTTGGCTGCAAGTGGCAGCGATGGAAACCCCAAGAAACAGAAGGATGGACAGGCCCTTGCGCTTCACTTTGACTCTCCGGGCGATGGTTTGGCTTGCTGGGTTTGACTCACTTGAACCGCTAAATCCACCTTAGCTCCGGCAAGCTGCCGAAGGTAAGGTCACGGAGGTAACTGCCTGGGATAACCGTGCTGGGATGGGAAGAATATAGGGCAAGCCGGGCTGCCATGTCTGTGACGGCCGTTCACTCTCTTGTGCAAAACTCGGCAGCCAGGGAGGAAGAGCAGCGGTGCAGTTTAAGGTGCTCCTTGTCCTTCGCGACCTTTGCGGAAGTTCTTAGCGGCCTTCGCGGTCAACAGCTTTGTAAAGCTTTTAAAGCCCCTAACCGCAAGCTGCGCAAAGGCATCGCCAAGGGCGCAAAGAAGAGAACCTGCGCTACTGCTTCAAGCCACCGGGTTTGACTTCGCCCTACCCGTCCAGTACCGTATTAACAGCCAGTAGTTCCGGGAGGTTCCCATGTTCGAAGGCCTGTTTCAACCGACGCATCTGATCATTATCTTTGCCATTGCCCTGCTGGTTTTTGGCCCCAAAAAGCTGCCGGAGCTCGGCAAGGGGCTGGGCGAGGGAATCCGCGCCCTCAAAGAAGGCATGAAGGATAATCCTGCGCCCCCGGCCGATCAGAATAAAACCCCGGACTCCAAAGACATCAAAGCCTAACCGAAGTTGCTGGTCGATGGCGCGCGTCTTTTACGTAACTGAAGTCTCGTCTTAGTTTCCTGTCCATTCCAAGTAATCCCTGGGCCCTGAAATCGCATCTGAGCTTTGCTCCAACTCTCTCTCTGGAGGTAGGCAGTGTTCCGTACCAGCAAGTTTGCAATTGTGTTGGTGTTGTTGGGAGCGGCTCCGGCCCTTTTCGCCGATCAGATTACCTTGAAGAATGGCGACCGCTTAACCGGCAAGATCGTCAGGTCTGACGGCAAGACGCTACTGCTGAAGACCGACTTCGCCGGCGACGTCACCCTGAAGTTCGACTCCATCACTGCGATTAAGACGGATAAAGAACTGCACATCAGCACCTCGGATAAGAAAACCGTGGTCGGCCCGGTCAGCGGAAACGATGGGAAGCTGGAAGTCGCCACCAAAGGTGGCCCGGTTGAGGTTCCGGCCAGCAATGTCGCGCTCATCCGCAGCGACGAGGAAGAAGCGGCGTACCAAAAATCGCTGCATCCCGGCCTGCTGCACGGTTGGAACGGCGGCGCGAACGTGGGATTTTCTCTGGCGCGCGGCAACAGCCAAACCAGCAACCTCGCACTCGCGATCAACGCAGTTCATCCGACCTTGAACGACAAAACCACGATCTACCTGAGTTCCATCTACACCAACAACGACCTCGCCACGCCGACCGAGGTCGCGAATTTAGTTCAGGGCGGCATTCGTTACGATCACAACCTGACTCCCCTGCTCTTTGCCTTCGTCTCCGCCGACTTCATCAGCAACGCTTTGCAGTACCTCGATCTACGGCAGTTGTACGCAGGCGGGCTGGGCTGGCACGCCATTAAATCGGACAACACCATGCTCGATCTTTCGGGCGGCCTGGACTACACGCACGAAACTTATTCCAACGGGATGCTGATCACGCCGCCAACCGTGCCGCTCACTTATACCTCGTACGGTGAGACCAACCGCTTCATGGCGCTCACCTTCGAAGAAGACTTCATGCATAAGTTCGACAAGGGCACGACCGTGCTCACCGAAAAACTCAACTTCCTTCCCGACCTCAGCGACACCGGCCAGTATCAGGGAACATTTTTGCTGGGCACGGTCACCAAGCTCGGCAAATGGCTGGGCTGGCAAAACCAGTTCAGCGACATCTACGTCTCAAACCCGCCCATCGGGACAAAGAAAAACGATCTGATTCTGACGACCGGGCTGAATTTTTCGTTCACGCACTAAGTCCGATGCTTAGTAATACATCTCGGGCGGCCCTTTGTACTCCTGTAGGGCATTGCCGCCGTCAATGACGATCAGTTGTCCCGTGATGTAGGAGGCGGATTCGGAAGCGAGAAATGCGATGGCGGCAGCGACCTCATCCGGGCGGCCGGCGCGGCCGATGGGAGTATTCTTGCCGGCGATAATTTCATGTTCGCTGGAGGACGCAGTCTCGATCCAGCCCGGAGCAACGGCGTTCACCGTGATTCCTTTGCGGGCAAGTTCGAGCGCGAGGCTGCGCGTCATCCCTACCATGCCGGCCTTCGCCGCGCTGTAGGCGGTTTCCCGAGGATTGCTCACCACCGGGCCGGTGACGGAGGAGACGTTCACGATACGCCCAATGTATATGGCACGAAAGTGGGTCCAGCCGCACTTCTGTGCTGTATGCAGGTTCTTGCCAAGTGGAACCGTCACACGCCGAACAAGTAACCTTGCCGGAAGAGCAGGCGAGCGATGTTTCGAGAGTTAGCGTAACTCTCGATGTCGTGGCCCTGGAATACGCTTTCGAAGCTTCCGCGAATCCGGGGGAAGATTAGTTCAAGCGCCAAAGCGCCGGCAGTTGGTAGAATGTCGAGGGCCCGAACGCACGCCGTTCGGATCTCCGAACTTATCATGCAAAAGCCGCTGCTGCTCGCGTTGTTCCTACTGTTAACGGTTGAGGCAGGTTTTTCGCAAACCCTCAACAACGATCCTTTAATGCAAAGCCTGCCCGCGCAGTCGCAGGGCAGCGGAGTCGACTGCTCAGACCCGACCATGGCCGGAACCGCGCAGTGCAGCGGCTCGCAGGGACGCGCCGGCGGCCAAGGCGGCAACTCTTCCCTGCATACTCCGGTGCTGACTACGCCCGGAGGGTTTAGCGCCGATCAATACACGCCCGCGGTTCCTCCAATAAATCCATCGCAGATGCGACAGGTTCAAGTGCCGCTCCGGCCGGAGACCGAGTTCGAGCAGATGGTGGCCGACTCCGTGGGCCGACCGCTGCCGCTCTTTGGGCAATCGTTATTTGTTCAGGCGCCCAGCACTTTTTCACCCGTCGATTTTACCCAGGTTCCCGGCGATTACATCATCGGTCCGGGGGACGAATTGCAGATCAAGATTTGGGGCCAGGTCGAGGCCAGCTTGCGCGCCATTGTCGATCGCTCCGGGCAAGTCTACATTCCTCAGGTCGGGCAAATCTCGGTAGCCGGACTCCACTACGGAGATCTGGAAGAGCACCTGAAACGCGAGATCTCAAAAAATTTCAAGAACTTCAATCTCACCGCAAACATCGGCCGGCTGCGCTCGATTCAGGTTGTCGTGGTCGGAAACGCGCATTATCCCGGAACCTATACCATCAGCTCGCTGAGCACTCTGGTGAACGCTATTTTCGCCTCCGGTGGCCCCACGCCGCAGGGATCGCTACGCCACATTCAGGTTCGCCGCGCCGGCGTAACCATCACCGATTTCGACTTCTACGATCTGCTGATCAAGGGCGATAAGTCGAAAGACGTCCGCCTGCAACCCGGCGACGTGCTCTACATTCCGCACGTCGGACCCCTGGTCGCGATCGCGGGTTCGGTGAATACGCCAGCCATTTATGAAATGAAGGATGACTCAACGCTGAGCGACTTGATTGAAGTTGCCGGCGATCTGAGCAACACGGCCGATACCAGCCGAATCACCATCGATCGTTTCGTCGATCACCAGGCGCGCCAGACCCTCGAGTTTCCCTACGACGCGCAATCCCGCGCGCAGCCCGTAAAAGATGGCGACATCGTTCGCGTTTTTTCCATCGTGCCGCGTTTCGTCGATACCGTAACTTTGCGCGGGAATGTCGCCAATCCCGGCCGCTATCCGTGGAAGCCGGGGATGCGCGTGCGCGACCTGATTCCGGATCCGCAAGCTTTGCTCACCCGCCGCTACTGGCGCAACCGGGCGGCCATCGTGAACGGGCGCTCCACGGAGTATCCGCTGCAGCAGCCGTCTTCGCCCAACAATCCGCCGCCCAACGGCCAGCAAGCTGCGTCCGGTACGACGAGTAATGCCGGCGTAACCGCCGAAAACGCAAATACCAATCCGGCGCAGGGCAATGCAGCGTTGCCAAACAATGCGGCCGGCGCCACGGGCGCGAACGGTGCCACCGATCTGGGAGAAACCCTCTACGCCGAAAACCAGCAAAATCCCTCGGCCGCCGCCCAGTCGCAAAGAACCGTACCCACACCCGGCCTGCAGCAATCGATGCAGCCGACCGCGAACAATCCCAATCCCAACACAGTGAGAGATGTCGCCGATGACGTTCGCCGCTATGCCCCCGAAATCAACTGGGATTACGCCATCATCCAGCGCGTTAACCCCCTGGATCTTTCCTCCAAGCTGCTGTGGATGAGCCCGCGGAAGGCTATCCTCGAACACGATGAAGCCAGCAATCTGGAATTGCAGCCGGGAGACATCGTTACGATTTTTTCCCAGCGCGATATCAGCGTCCCGCAGGCCGAACGTTCGCAATATGTGATTGTCGAAGGCGAAGTAAGGCGCCCCGGGGTCTACAAACTCGAGATCAATGAAACCCTGCGCTCGGTCCTCGAACGCGCGGGCGGCCTCACTCCCAACGCCTACATTTACGGCGCTCAACTGACGCGCGAATCTGCGCGCCTGGACCAGCAACGCAGCCTGGACGAGCTGGCCAATACCATGGAAGTGCAAATCCGGCAGTCCGCCATGTCGGTGGCGGCGTCAGCGAATCCAGGTGATTTGCCGCAGATGCTGGCCGCGCAGGAAGCGATCATTACGCAGTTGCGGAATGTCCGCGCCAACGGGCGCGTCGCGCTTCCGGTCCGGCCGAAAGATAAGAACGTAAATGATTTTCCGAATATGGTGATGGAAGACAGCGACCGCCTCACCATTCCGCACACTCCTTCGACGGTTTCCGTCGTCGGCGACGTCTACAATCCGGGCTCGTTTATTTTCGAGGTGCACAACAGCGCCAAGGAATATCTGGAAATCGCCGGCCGGGGGAAGCCGCAATCCGACCTGCATCACGCGTTTGTGTTGCGCGCGAATGGCGAAGTGGTGGCGGCAAATAACGTGAACGGCCTGTTCCGCGGGTCGCAGTTCGACCGCATTCACCTGAATCCCGGCGACCAGATCGTCGTACCCTACAAGCTGCCGACCGGAGCCTTCGTCCGCGGCCTGCGCGACTGGACGCAGATTACTTCGCAACTGGCCATAACCGGCGCAGCGTTGGCGATTATCGCCCCGTAGAGAGCGGATTGCGCCAGATGATACCAACGTTCGTCGCTCATTGGCTCCCTGGATTGCAAACGGTGGCCATCTAAGCCATGATTTATGCCGACCAGCGATGGATTGGAAACCATGGCATTGGCCGCTTTGCGCGGCACGTGCTGGCCGGGCTCGATTATCGGCCAGTACCACTCGCATCCAATCCGGCTGCACCTCTCGATGCTTGGCGCCTCGCGCGCGCGCTCACGGATTTAACTCCAGGAGATATTTTCTTCTCTCCCGGCTACAACACGCCGTTATTTTGCAAAGCCCCATTCGTCTTCGTAATTCACGACCTCAGCCACGTTTACTGCCCGGAGAACAGCAGCCCGCTTATTCAACTTTATTACGCGACGATTATGAAACGGGCATGCCATCGTGCCGCGACAATCCTTACGGTTTCTGAGTTCACTCGCGGACAGATTATCGAGTGGTCGGGCGTATCGCCGCAGAAGGTCTTCAACGTCGGATGCGGCGTCGACGCCGCGTATCAGCCAGAGGGAGATTCCTGCAATCTTCCTTTTCCTTATCTTCTATGCGTCAGCAACCGCAAGCCCCACAAAAACGAGTTCCGCACCGTCGAGGCCTTCGCCAAGTCTGCGATCGATCCTCGAATCCGTCTGGTATTCACCGGCAAGCCAACCACCGACCTTACCCGCTTCATTGACCGCAGCCAGGTAACAGCGCGTGTCGAATTCGTGGGCGAAGTTGCGGAAGAAGAACTGCCGTCGCTCTACCGCGGCGCCCAGGCCCTGATCTTTGCTTCTCTGTACGAGGGCTTTGGCCTTCCGATTCTGGAAGCGATGGCCTGCGGCACTCCGGTGGTCACCTCGAACATCACCGCCATGCCCGAGGTCGCCGGAGACGCCGCCCTGCTGGTGGACCCAACCTCGGTCGAGCAGATTGCAGCGGCGATGGAGAAAATTGTAGACGACACAACCGGAGAACTGTTTCGAGGGAAAGGACAGGCGCGAGCGGCGCAATTCTCGTGGAGTAGTACGGCTGGCAAGGTGCACGAGTTGCTCAGACCGGTGGAGGAAACCGGCGCATCATCCAAAGTACATGCTATCTGAAGAGAGTTGATCGGGAGGCTGCAGGAGAATGCACTCGCTCGCCATTTCGCGACGAGCGTCAATTTGGTAGGCTCTCAGATCACAAATAAACGGCAACCGCCGGGGCATTCCCGTCCGATGCGAAGCACAGTCCCGGTAATGCCTGTTCGAGATTAACTACTTGGCTGTTACCTATGACTTCGTTGAGAACTTCCCCGGATGGGTCATGGCGCCGGAGTATTTCAATTCGTTGATTGCCGAACATGGATGCACGCACATTTTGGAAGTCGGCGCCGGCGCAAATCCTACGCTGCCTCCGAATTTGGTCAGGGCGAGCGGCCTGTCCTATGTGGTCAGCGACTTGAGTTCGGAGGAACTGAAAAAGACCGACGTCGCTTTTGAAAAGCTGGTGCTGGATCTCTCGGCTAAATCGATTGACCCCACTCTCAGTGGGAGGTTTGACTGCGTCCTGTCCCGCATGGTGGGAGAACATATCCGCGATGGCGGTCAGCACCATCGCAATATTTATAAGATACTGCGCCCCGGAGGCATCTCTGCTCATTGTTTTTCGACGCTCTGGGCTCTCCCGTTCGTCGCGAATCGGCTGCTGCCCGAGAAACTGGGAAGCGCCCTCCAGAATATTTTTTCGCGGCGCGACGAACTTCACGGCAAGTTCGAGGCGTACTACAGCTGGAGCCGCGGGCCAAGTAACACCATGCTACGGCGTTTCGAGAAAGTCGGGTTCGAAGTTGTCGACTATACCGGGTATTTTGGTCACAACTATTATTTGAGGCTGCCATGGCTCCATCAACTGGAAAAGCTGAAGGGGAGGTTTTTGGTGAGACACCCGGTTCCCCAGCTCTGCAGCTACGCTACGTTTGTCCTGCGCAAGCCGGTATAGCCAGGTTGCTAAGCGTTTCCAATCGAAGCTGCCCGGGCATGGAAGATTCGCTGGATACACAGGCAAAACCAGGAAAACAAATAGATCCCTCCGAGAACATAAAGACTTGAAAAGTTGGCGGTAAGCGCCAACGGGACGGCAACGCCAAGCAGCATGGTAGAGGCAAACGCCTTCATCATCGAAGGTTGGGGGGCTGCCATAGCTTGTTTAACGTCAACGTCGATGCGCCACAAAATGATTCCGAGCATTAGGCTCACTCCAACTACCCCGAACAGCCCAAAGTTGAAGTACCCTTCTCCGAACATTCCGGGCCTCAGCCCAGGATGCACCTGCGGATCGAATCCCACGGTCGAGGATGTCACGGCGCCCAGCCCCCAGGTATCGCGAAAGTGGGAGGCGAAGCGCGGGATAAATGACAGAAAAGCGGCAATGTAGGTTTTGCCCGCCCAAAATGAGTGGTCCCATGCCGAATAGACCCACGCAAAATCCCGGAGGTCCGCAAAATTTTCTCCATAGAACAATAAAAAGACCAGGGATGCAAAGAACTCAGCTGGCGAGTATGCGCCGGCCCGCACATTTCCGAGATAAAATCCAGTCCCGACGATGAGAGCGATAAGTCCGATGATCCGAAAAAGGCTAATTCGGTTGCGAAGACTCACAAGGTAACACAGCAAGACATTCAGGTAGATACCGAGGAGGTTGCTTCTCGCCCCGAAAAATACCAGTCCAAACGTCAGGAGCAAGGTGCATGCCAGAAGAATCCTCTCCTTCCCGTCCACGTATCTCGCGAGACAATGGGAGGCTATTACGATTGAGTAGCTTGAAATCGTCAGAGCGACGGGTCGCAATGTTGGATTGGCAAACGTGTAGCCGCGGAGGTCAAAGGCAAAACCGCCTTGAGAGAAGTACATCGCAAGAATCATCAACTGCAACAGGAGACATAAAACCGTCTGAAACACCAGAACGCCTCGGGACGACATAAGCATCATCGAACACCGTGGAACGACATCCAGAACCTGGACCACGGCCTTCCTTATGCCGAGGCCGACTCGAAGCCGCCATAAATTCCCTCCAGCCAACACTCCTAGGTATCCAACGAGCGTAATCAAAAAGACGGTCGGCACCACTTCAATGACGGCATACAAATCCTTCCCGAGAACGATCCCGTTCAGTTCGCTCCGGGCGAACGGAAGCATCAGCATGTTGGGAAGGACACAGAAAAGAAACAGCTGAGCGTGCCAGAAGTCGATTCGGTAACCTCGGCGATAACAGTTCCGGTAATAGGAGATCGCGAACGTGGCGATTGCGATCAGATCCAGAACGTATAAAGCGTTCCACGGCATAGATTAATTTTCAGACCAATTAGCTTCGAAAATCATACTCTGCCAAATATTTTTCGACCACGCCGTCCTCTTTAAATACATCAAGTGTGGAAGGACTTCTCACGCCGCCATCGCGCCATCGTTGGGGCGACATCAGCGCCAGATTCATTTTTTCCGCCAACGCATCCGCATCTCCAGCAGGGAAGAATTCAACCACTTCGGCAAGGCGGGCAATCTCCGGAATGCCTCCCGACTCTGCACAGATAAGCGCCTTGCCTGCATGCAGACTCTCCACGCATACCAAGGGCAGCGGATCGGCCCATATCGATGGAATCACGACAACGTCAACCGAGGCGTAGAACTCAGCCGCCTTTGTAAATCCCGCCCAGGTAATTCTCGAGTCCGGAAATCGCTTTGACAAGCTTTGAACGTAGCTCTCGATGCCCGTGCCTGCGATCCGGAGTTCCCAGTTCGGCCGCAGCAGCTCGGTGGTCGCAGACAATAAAGTCTCGATGCCTTTTGCCTCTTCAATTTTCCCAATAAACCCGAAGACCAGCGTGCCAGCGTCGCCATCGGTCGTCATCCTTTGCTGGTGCGCTATTTTCGAAAGGTCGCTGATGTTATATATGACCGCTGCCTTACGATCCGAAAAACAGTGATTACGAAGATGTGTGTCGAGGGTGCGGCGGCTAACCGATACGACCGAATCCGGGAGCTCAGACAGACGCCGCTTGCTTGAAGTCAACAGCGCGCAATCCACACAGCGCCGTTCGCAATTTCGGCCGCTCCTGAAGAGCGAAGAACGGGAACAGAGTAGATAGTAGTCATATAACGTGTGAACCAAACGAATGTTTCTCTTCTTCACTTCCCCCCAAACCGACAAAGAGAATCCAGCAATGCAATGAGTATGTACGGCGTCGGGAGATTCGATATCAAGAATTCTCCCCACTCGCTTGGCGGCCCCGCGATTCCAGATGTCACGAACGTGCCAGGCGAGGCGCAATAGAACGTTCGGCTTCTTCTTGCGCCCGAACGGCCAGTAAAAATTGTCAAGGGGCAGGCGATAGACGCGCACGCCGTTGCGCACCTCCACGGCTTCCTCAGGTTCGGGATGCAAGCTGACCACTACCACCTCGTGGCCGCGGCGGGCCAGGGCCTCCGCCAGCTGTGCCGCCGCCTTTTCCGCGCCGCCAATAATATGCGGGGGATAAAGCGTGCTAATGAAGAGGACCTTCATTTACCGGCGACCTCAGCGGCGTCGCCTGAAGGAACGGTTAGCTTTCTCGCCAGCACTACGGTATTGCAGAAATAATCGTAGCGGCGGGGCAAGAGCGCGTCCGTTGCATAGGCCGCCAGCGTGCACGGAAAAATAATGCAGACCCGGCAGAGATAACGAATTGCGCGGTTTCGGGGAATGATGCGCATCAGGTATGCAATCAGCATCTGCCAGAGAGCCAGCACATAGGTGGTGGTTTTTCTGATCGTAATCAGGTCGTATCCGTGGCTCTTTAAGATGTGGGAAATGCCGTAGCTTGTATACCGAGCGAAGTCATAGGGAATTTCGTGCTCCTCCCAGGCGAATGGAATCGAGATCAGCAAGTACCCGGACTCTTTGGTCACGCGCCGGATTTCCGGCAATACCTCGCAAAGATTGAAGACATGCTCGAAGACCTCAAATGACACGACCGCATCAAAGGAATTGTCTTGAAACTCCAACGTCTTTCCGTCCCAGAAGACGTCGACTTTACTATCCTCGTGCGGATGACCGCTTACTGCGATATCGACTCCCAGGTAAGTTTGAGCGCCGGTAAAGAGCTTCTCATACGGTTTTGAGCCACACCCGAAATCAAGCACTCGGCCCTTGATGCATGGAGACAGCTCTCTGATCGTCCGGAACAATCCTCTCCGAAGGATATACGTGGGATTGGATATCAGCCCGATCCAGCGCGGGCAAAAACTTTCTTGGCGCACGCGCGCGCGGAGTTTGCCGAAAACCTTCATTGCGTCAAGTCGGTCGGAACATTCTCGTTCCCTTGACCTTCAATCAAATTGGATCGCACCCGGGCGCTCCCCGCGGAGCGGGTTATGAACTCATATTGACGCATCTGCTCCAATAGAGAGGATCGAGCCGGAGCCAGCGAATAGCGATTCGACATGCCATCAACATAGTAGGTCACAAATGGCCCGACATGGTTCCACAATCGACGTGAGCCGAAAAAAAGCAGATAGGAAACTCCCTTGCCGAAGGCGTAGAAATACCCTTTGTCGCGAGCCAGCAAATAGCCAATATTTCTGTAGTAGACCGGAGCGCGGTTGGGATTGGGCAAAGTAAAAGTGCCGAGCCCTCGAACATGAACCGTTTGCGTGCGTGCCGGGGGATGGCGGAACTCGGCATCGAGAGCGGTCGCAACTCGAAGCTTATGTTTGAGTGCGCGCTTCCAATATTCGACCTCCTCACCCCAAATAAACATTTCGGCCTTGATCTCACCGATGACATCGACCGACGCGGCGCGAATCAGAGTGCCATTCCATGGATTGATCTCATTCGCGACCAGGTTCCCGCTCACCATCTCTTTCAGCCGGGAAACGCTGGCGACCGCTTCATGGCCCAGTTTGAGCCGAAACACAAGACATTCCGGGTCATCAATTTCCACTACCAACGGGTTGACGATATCGAGCGTGTCCGTCCGCCCTTCCCCCGTCAGCTTTTCCAGACAATTCGGCGCAGGAACCCCGTCATCATCCATCAGCCAAATCCACTCTGTTCCCCGGTCTCTGGCCCATTTCATGCCCATGAAAAACCCGCCGGCCGATCCCACGTTCGAAAGCATGTGAATCCGGTTAACGCGATCGCCATATGCCCGCTCCAGCATTTCGCGGGTTCCGTCGCTGCTGGCGTTGTCTACTACGACGATTTCGTTGGCCGGCCGCGTCTGCGCCAGGACTGCATCCAGAGTCCGGCGCAGCAGTTCTTTCCTGTTGTAGGTAACGACTACGGCGGCGACCGACTCAGGCATGCAGTACTTCCGAAGAGAGTTTCAGTGCGGCAGCCACCGCCTGGTCCATATTGTAGTAACGGTACTGCGCCAGCCTTCCCACAAAAAGCACGTCTTTCTCAGCCGCCGCCAAATCGCGGTACTGGGCGGCGAGGGCTTCGTTCGCCGCCCGTGGAACCGGGTAGTAGGGATCGCCCTGCGCCTGGGGATACTCGCGCATGATCGAGGTTCCGGAATGCCGCTGCCCGGTCATGTGCTTGAATTCGGTGATGCGGGTGTAATCGAAATCGTTGGGATAATTTACCTGCGCCACGGGCTGGAATTTTTCCGTGCCAGGAAGATGCTGGTGTTCAAACCGCAGAGAGCGGTAGGGAAGTTTTCCGAGCCGGCTCCCGAAATAAGCGTCGAGCGGACCGGTATAGACTGTCATCGCAGCCTGGATCTTGCTTCGTTGCTGGAAGAAGTCCACGCCCAATTCTACCGTAATGTTTTTATGCTCCAGCACACGCCGAAACATGGCGGTATAGCCGTCTTTAGGCATGAACTGGTAGTCGTCGGTGAAGTAACGATCATCCTGATTGGTGCGCACCGGGATCCGCCCGGCGACTCCGGAACTCAACTCCGACAGATCCAATCCCCACTGCTTGCGGGTGTAGTTGCGAAAAAACTTCTCACACAGGTCATGGCCTACGCTGTTGAGCACCAGGTCTTCGCTGCTGCGAATAATTTCGCGCGGCACGCGGGCTTTCTCCAGAAATTCGGCGGCCGCTGGTTCATCCAGTGAAAGGCCGTAAAGCCGGTTCAGCGTGTCACGGTTAATGGGGAACGGCAACAGTTTCCCATTCACCTGGGCTAGAACCCGATGTTCGTAGGGCAACCACTCTGTAAAGCGGGAGAGGTATTCGAAGACCGCTCGATTCTTTGTATGAAAAATGTGCGGTCCGTAGCGATGGATCAGGACGCCGTGCGCATCGGTCTCATCAAAAGCGTTCCCGCCGATGTGAGGGCGCTTTTCAACGATTACGACCTGCTTCCCGGCATTGGCAAGTCTTTCCGCAAGAACTGCACCGGCATAACCGGCGCCCGCGATCAGAACGTCAGTCTTCACATCGGCACCTTCTGAAATTGCCTGCCGGGAAAAATGCCAGTCCGCCAGACAAAAACCGCGGTTGCAAGAGTTACACCCACCTCCACAAAGAAGACGCAGGCGGCCGCACCCGAAGCTCCAAAATGAAGCACCAGCAAAGTGCAGAACGCAACATTGACTACTCCCGCGGCGATCAAAATTCGGCTGAATTGTTTTTCCATGCCAAACGTAAGCATGGTCTGGACTCCAAACACATTGCTGAGAGCTATCACAAAAGGCAGCAGGGCGATCCAGCGCAGAACCGGGACACAACCAAGAGCGTTGCTTCCAAAAGCCAGAAGCACAATCGGGCGCGCGAAAATCAATAATGCCATGGAAGGCAGCAATGATCCGAGACCGATCCAGAATAGCGATCGCCGTAAAAAAGCGACGGCGCGCTCTTTGGACTCGCGAGCCAAGGCGTTGACGTGAGGGAAAATGCCTTGAAAGACCGGCCCCAGCAGGCCCAGGGCGGCCCGGACCACTTTTTCGCCCGTGCTGAAGTATCCTGCTTGCGTATTCCCGGCCAGCAGGCCAACCAGTATTACATTGGTATTGGTATAGAGAGTAACGGAGGCGGTCGAAACAAATAGATGGACGCCTTCCGCCAGCTGTTCCTTGAGCGCTCGATAGGACGGGATTCTGTAATGCAGATTCAAGCGGCGGAGGCATATCCAAAGGCCAGCGACGCCCGACACCAACACACCCAGCGGGGGCAGCGCCGCGGCCACCAGTAAGTCACGTGCGCTGTGAACCAGAACGAATAACAAACACGCCGATACAACTTTGGTAACCCCATTCAGGATTGCAATGGTTTTCATATCCTGAAGCCCCTGGAATAGCCAGGTGGGAAGCAGTACGCTGCCGACCACCGTCAGGTAGTTGACGGCGTAAACCCCGGCATCCCTCCGGAAATGCGGAAGCAGCGCGAGGCCCAGCAACATAACCGCCATGCCCACTACCATAAAAATAAATTTGATCGTAATGACAGCTGAGAACGTTCGCGAAACCGCCGCCATATCCTCATGCTGCAGCGCAATCTTCCGGGTTGCCGAGAGGTTAAAGCCATAGTCGGTAAACACGGTAAAGTATCCCGCAAAGGCTTGCGCCACGGAAATGAGGCCGAAGGGTCCGATGCCGAGCACACGCACAAGATACGGCAGTGTAATCAGCGGGATTATGTAGTTGAGCCCTTGCAGCGCCATGAGACTCGAAATATTGGCGAAGAGCAGCCGTGTGGAAAGATGAGGCATTCCAGCTTTGGGCTCAGCTTCACTGCGATCCGCCAACCCGGCCTCCTTTAGGGCTTCCCACATTCTTCCTATACCCTTCGAGCAGCGCCACAGCCAGACGCGCTGCCGCATGTTTCACCAGCAGCTCAGCTTCTCGCTAGATTACGTTTCATTTCCCACGCAAAGTGGACGAGTCTTTGACGCAACGGTCGCCGCCTGATTTTGTATGCCGCCGGAGTCAGCCCCGCGATCTTGTAATAGCGTTCCAGCAGTCCGGTTTCGAGCAGTTCCGGCTCCTGGGTAAAGAAGGAAAAGTGCGCCACCACTAAACTTCCCACTACGCAACCCGGTCGATGAAGGCGTGCCGGAAGAACCGCGGATATCCACTCTTCTTCATCTACATCCTTTGGACAGAAATCCTGGCCCAGAGCTTTCACCTCGGATCCAAAAAAGCCGATGCAGTTGACCGAGTATCGGGAAAGCGAAACCGCGAAATCCGCAACACAGAATCGGTCGGAAGTGCCCTGTTCCAATGCGTCCAGAAATTTCTTGTGAATGGATTCGGCAAAAAATGGATCCATCCATCCGATTTGGTCGAAGCATTGGCAGGTAATCGCTTCTGGAACTTCGACCTGCGAGAAATGTTTCACCAGGAAGGAAGAAACGGCGTTATTAATCACCAGCGGAGACCACCAGATATAGCGCTGTCTTTCGGCACTGGCTTTTTGGTAAAGCCGTTGCGCGAACCCCTTCGGGAGATACACGACATCATCGTCGATTCTGATATAGAAAGCGTTCTCGTCAACGCAAAAAGCATAGAATTTGTTAATCGAGCGGTTGGTTCCATCCGCACGATCGACGCGAATGATTCTGACCTTACTTTCTTCCGAGGCCAGTCGATCAAGATAGATGCGATCCTCCTCAGTCCGGCAATTGTCCCAGAGATGCCATTCCGCAATGGCAGGATCGGAGCAAACATAATGACGGAGTAGCTCGAGATAATGTTTTCTTCCCGCTGGAGTTACCGCGATTATCATTTCCGCCATCTGGTTCTATTCGTTTCCTTTCAAACGATACATATGTACTGGTGTGCGAGATCGCCCGCCTTCCTCGCCGCAGCTATGATAATCGTCCGAGACAAGAACTTTTAGGCGGGTGACTTGCTCTGTACCTCGACGCGATTGTGCCTGGCATAGATCAGGCCGCCGACTACGCCCAGCATCTGCGCGCACGCCCGTGCTGCCAGAAGTAGCGGCGAGAGCATTGCCACCACAGGATCTTTCGCCCATGCTCGCAGCGCGAACGGCAGCGTACTGATCGCAAATGCAGCCAGGACTAGCGCTGAGACCGGCAACGCCGGCCGAACCACCGCGTCAAAAGCGAGCCCAAGCAGTAACGCCGGCGCGAATAAAAGTTGCAGCTTCATCAGTTGCGGCGTATGGCTGTCCTTCATTGCCTTGCTGGGATTTCTGCGTACGGCCAGCACGCGCCAGAAAGCGAATTTATACTTCTTCTTCAAGTATCGCCAGAGTGTGTCGGGATGCGTGTGGTAGACGGCCGCATTGGGCGCGAACTTCATCTTCCAGCCGCGAGCGGACATGCGATAGGAAAGTTCAACGTCCTCGGCGCAAGCCAGGGGGAACGAAGTGTCGTAGCCGCCGATTTCCAGAAATCGGTCGCGGCGAAAGGCAGCCGAATAAGTGTCGACAAAGTCGATGTACTCAAAGCCTGCCATCACGCGATATTTATCTTCATACTCGATTTGTACAAAGCGCGCCGCCAGGCTCTTCTGGCGAGTCCGGTAGACTCCCTTCGCTCCCACGACCTGGGGATCCTGAAAAGGTTCCAGCATCGCGTCCAGCCAATCTGGCATGGGAATGCAATCGTCGTCGGTAAAAACCAGAACGGTCCCGCGAGCCGCCGCCGCGCCGCGATTGCGGGCTGCAGCAGGTCCGGCATTGGCTTGATGCAACAGACCAACGCCGCAATATCCCTGAACCACGTCTGCGGTATTGTCGGTTGAGCCGTCATCGACTACCAGGATTTCCGCGGAGTGCTGAGTGGCTTGCGGCGCAAGGGCTTGCAGGCACTTGCCGATGCGCGCCGCTCCATTAAAGGTCGGAATGATGATCGATAACGATGGGGTTCCGATGCGAGACTCCGATTGCCAACTTCAATTGTAAGGCACCAGACATGGTTGATTCAGGCCGCCGTCGATCAGGCAAAGAAAGCCCTCGCAATCCCAGGCGCAACTCTATTCTGTGGATTCTACGAGACGCCAACCGGAGGACCTACTGCGGGCGTTGAAGCTTCCGGATGCGAACCGTTTCCACCGGCGTCGCCCTTGTCATGCCGGCTGCCGCGGATAAGGTATTTCGAGAGCGTGACAAAGCCTTTCAGATTCCGCTGCAGCTCCCGGCGATCCTTCAGCGACTGCTTCAATTTGTAGTAGAGATAGGAAGGGCTCAGATAGAAGCTGCGCCGCGCCTTATCGCAGAAGGTCACCAGTTGTTCGTGCGTGATGTTCGGCAGCGTGACCACACTGTTGTGAAGGCCGTCCTTGGTGAGCCAGGCGCCCCAATCTTCAATCTGAATGTAATTGCGCTTCTTGGCTTCTTCGTACGCCGTCGTTCCGGGATACACCATGATGGGGAAGAATTGCGCCGTGTCGGGTTGAAGCTTCTTGGCGAAATTCAGCGTCTTCTCCATGCTGGCAGGCGTCTCGTTCAGGTTGCCAACCATGAAGCAGCCGTGAACCATAATGCCGGATTCGCGGCAGCGCTGCACAAAACGATGCGCCTCGTCGTGATATTTCTTGTCGCGGCGGTCATCGTTATTTTTCTTCATGCCGTTGATGACTTCCACGTCGCCGCTCTCAAAGCCCACGCAAAAAAGACGGGCGCCAGCCTGGTGCAAGGTCGAAAGCAGTTCGCCTTCGGCCCCGATATCGGCGCGGCAGTTGGCGTCGAAGGGCAGCTTGTTGCCGCGGCGAATCAATTCCTTCGCCAGTTCCATGGTGCGCGGCTTGCTGATGATAAAAGTGTCATCCTCGAGCATGACCGTTTTGATCTCAGGCATCTCGCGCGAAACGTAATCGAACTCGTCGGCCACATTCGCTACCGAGCGGTAGCGCATCCGGTGGCCGCTGAAAGTCTGCGGGTACACACAGAAGGAGCAGTGGTAAGGGCATCCGCGGCTGGTATCAAACACCACCAGCGGCCACAAGGAGTGCCCGTAAAAATAATCGGGCGTGTAAAGAAACCGCTTGTACGATTCCGAAACGAAGGGCAGTTCATCCAGATTTTCGATTGCAGGGCGGGGCGCGTTGTTCACCATCTCGCCGTTCGGCCGGCGCCACACCAGGCCATCGACAGCCGAGAGATCCGCGCCGCAAGCTTTGGCCGCCAGCCAATCGCGAACCGTATATTCGTATTCTTTAATTGCAACCGCCTCCAGCGCGCTCGACATGGCGAGCGTTTCGCGGGGCAGGGATGAAACGTGGCGACCCACCATCAGCACATGCAGTGACGGTTTCGCGGCGACCAGCGCCTCGATCACGCTAACATCATTCAGGATGCTGGGAGTGGAGGTGTCGCAGACCACCGCGTCAATGTTCTTTGCGCTGATGCGGTCAATTACTCCCTGCACCGTGCAGCCGGCGGCAGGGGAATCCAGCAAATCTACGTCGTGACCATTCTTGATCGCAACTCCGGCGGCGGTCGCTAACCATTTGGGGTAATAGAGCGTACCGCTTTTCGTAACTGCGGGGCTGCGTTGCTCGCGCGAAAAACGCGGGTGAAATGGTGGATTCAAAAACAAAACACGCATAAAGGAAAGTATACCAAAGGGGTCGAATAATACTAGCGAGGCTTTACCCGGGAGGTGTACCGAAAGTACTGTAGTCGCCAGACCTGGGCATTAGTCGAATCTCTCGGCTGGCAGGGAACCTAGCCGCGGCGGCGGCGTAAGCTATCTTTTGCGCCACGTCATAGTGTCTTCACCTTAGACTTCCACAGGCTTCGAATCAGGCGGAGGCGCTGGCGATTTTCCGGCAACTCGGCGGCCTGCGCAAACCGCTGCCTCATCATCGCCCAGAACGCCGCGACAAAAAACGAGAGGATCGCAGCCCCGACAATAATGATCGAGCGCGGCGGAAACGATTTCTTATCCGGAACCACGGCCGCATCCACGACCTGAATAATCGCTCCCTCCCGCGCCTCATCAAGTTTTGCCACTTCAAATTCTTTAGCCAGAAGTTCGAAGACCGTTTCCTGATACTTCAACTCGCGATAGCTCCGGACGTATTCCATTCCGGCCTGGGTCACGCGTCCCTTCGAAAGGTTGATGTCCGATCCCGTATCTTGCTGCGATCCCGCCACCTGGTGGAGTTGCGCCTGAAGAGCTGTTAGTTCCTGCTTGGCCAGTACCAGATTCGGATTGTCGTCGGTGGCGAAGGAGCGCATGCCTTCAATCTCCACCTGCTTGGCCACCACTTGAGCGCGCAGCACCGCGGCGGATTCGATCAGCGCCCGCGCCTGGCTGTCGATCTGCAACACGCCCGTGGATTGTTGCGTTTTCGCCATGGCATTTTCGGCGGCAGTAAGATTGTCCTTGGCCTGCTGCAGTTGCTGCTCGAAAAATAACCGGCGCCGCGCCGCTTCCGTGATCGCCAGAGTGGCGGAAAGCCTGCGGAATTCTTCGATATATCCGTTGGCGAGTTCGGCAGCCCGCTTCGGATCGTGATCTTCGATGGTCAGCCGAATCAGTCCGTCCTTCGCTCCTGCAACCGCGGTGGTGCGCCGCTCCAGCGCCTTGCGCGTATCCTCCATTTTCTTTTCGTGGTACTCCTGCATCAGGCCAAAGCGATGAATCATCGCGTCTTCGACGGTTCGGCTGGTTAAAAGAGAAACATACATGTCAGCCGGGTTTTTCAAGCCCAGGCTGCCGCCCGCGAGCGAGGCAAGAGCCCCCAGCCCACTCCCACCGAGTTGCCCCATCAGCGACGATCCGATCGACGAATTCTGCGCCGGCGGCATCAGCACAACCTTCCCCTCATAGCGGACCGGCAGCAGGAAAGCGGTCAGCGTTGCCAGGGCGGTCGCGCCCACAACGAAACGCCCGATGAATCGTTTTCTCTCGAGCAGCACAACCAGAACGTCGAGCAGCGATAGCTCGCGTTCACTCTCGAATGATTCCGTGGTTCTATTACTAATGATCGGTTCGGTTTGGGTCTCGGTTTGAATCATCGTGTTCGTGTGGGTACGGCGAACGATTGCGGAGCCCTTTTAGAAAGCGATTCTATCAGGCTTCTTGTTTCCTTAAGCTCCATTCTAAGCTAACTGGAAGGGTGCGAGGCTGTGGGATGGCAATACAGTTTCATCCTGGTTTTGAAGAGGCGACTTTCTGGTAGAAAGTAACTAGCACCTGGACATCCCGGTACACACGATTGCCATCGAAATTGCATCTGAGCCCGATCAACGGTAAATTCATTTTCCCGATCAGTTCCAGTCGAGTTGAAATCGCTTCGAATGCGCCGGAATAAAACTGCATCGCGTCGATTCAAAGCCAGGACCAGAGCGTGCTGTCTTCTAACGCTGCTGGCTGGTTCCGCGCTATTCTCGGGCGCGCAGGCTTCCCCGGATAATTCCTCCTCTGCTTCGCCCACGAAGTCAGAATCGCAGGCCGGCGACGCCGCACTCCCCCCGGTCGATTTGAAATCGCTTCCCCGCAATCTTTTCGTGGACCAGGAAAATCTCTGGCTCTCGCCGTTCCACATGACGGAGTCGCAACTGCATTGGGCCGTGCCCGCGATATTTGTCGGCGCGGCTTTTTTGGCCAGCGATACCGCCATCGAAAACCATGTTCCGCAAAATCCCTCCACGGTTTCGCATGCAGTGACCGCTTCCAACGCCGGAGCTGTGGCTCTGGTCGGCACCGGCGCGGCGATGTTCCTGTGGGGACATGTAACGGATAACGATCAGCAACGCGAAACCGGCCTGCTCAGCGGAGAGGCGGGCATTGACGCATTCCTCGACGCGGAAGTTTTAAAGTACGCATTTGGCCGCGAGCGACCTTATACCGGCAGCGGCAAGGGGCATTTCTTCAGCGGAGGCACCTCGTTTCCATCGGAGCACGCAGCCGCAAGCTGGGCGATCGCCAGCGTGATTGCGCACGAGTATCCCGGACCGTTGACCGAATTGTTGGCCTACGGAGTGGCGGGCGGGGTAAGCGCCGCCCGCATAATCGGCCATCAGCACTTCGCCACCGACGCGCTGGTGGGCAGCGCCATGGGCTGGTATCTCGGCCGGCAGGTTTTCCGCGCCCACTCCCACTACAGCGATGCCGATATCGCTCGATATGGCACCTTCCGCAAAAACGAAGACGAGCAGACCGCGCGCCAACCGGGCGATATGGGTTCGCCGTACGTGCCCATGGATAGCTGGATCTACCCCGCCATGGATCGGCTAACCGCGCTGGGCTACGTGCACACCGGTTTTGCCGGTATGCGCCCCTGGACGCGCATGGAATGTGCCCGGCAGATCAAAGAAGCCGCCGAAACTCTCGCCCAGCAGGAAGGCCCGACTGGCGAGGCTGATCACGTCTATCAGGCGCTGCAAAAAGAATTTGCCCGGGAAATTACTTTGCTGGACGGCGGAGAGAATACCGAGCTGCGCCTGGAATCGGCCTACACGCGCGGCACCGAGATTGCCGGCAAGCCCCTCACCGACGGCGACCACTTTGGACAAACCATCATCAATGACTTCGGCCGCCCCGAAGAGCAAGGCTTTAACGACGTCACCGGATTGTCGGGATGGGCGTCCTTCGGCCCGCTGACGGTGTATTCCCGTGGCGAATTTCAGCATTCACCCTCCGCCGCCGCGCTGCCGCTGACCGCCCGCGAAGCCATATCCCAGGCCGATTTCAGCCGCATCGGCGGAATTCCCACGCCCTTTCCGCTGCCCCCCGACACGCCCACGCCAGCCTTCAACGAAACTCGCTTCCTGGATACTTATGTGGCGCTGAATCTCTCCAACTGGCAGCTCTCATACGGGAACCAGAGCTTGTGGTGGGGACCGTCGCAAGGCGGACCCATGATGCTCAGCGACAATGCCCAGCCGCTGCGCATGTTCCGCGTGAATCGCGTCACCCCCTTCACCCTCCCCAGCATCTTCGGATTGCTTGGCCCCATGCGGTTGGAATTTTTCATCGGCCAATATTCCGGTTACGAATTCGTTTTTGCCCCGTCCGGGCTCGTCGGCCAATACGGCCAGTCGGTAAATCCGCAGCCCATCGTGCACGGCGAACGGCTCAGCTTCAAGCCGACCTCCAACCTTGAAATCGGCCTCTCGCGCACCACCGATTACGGTGGCCCAGGCTACCCGCTGACCCTGCATTCATTCCTGAGGAGTGTGTTCTCGACCAGTAATAATCTCGCCGGCAACCCCAACAAGCCCGGTGCGCGCCGTTCCGGAATTGACCTGAGCTATCGCATTCCTGGCCTGCGCAATGGAGCGACTCTTTACGCGGAAGGTCTCGCCGAGCACGACGAGATCACTCCGATTATTGGTCCCGACGTAGCCGCCTGGCTGGGAGGTTTATACATTCCGCGGCTGCCCCGAATTCCGAAACTCGATTTCCGCATGGAAGGCGGTTATACCGATCCCCCATCCAGCGGTGGAGACGTCGCCTACGGCGCATTTTATTGGGATGCGGCCTGGATCACCGGTTTCCAGAATGCCGGACACCTGATGGGCAGTTGGATCGGTCGTCAGGGGCAGGGCGCGCAGGCCTGGACGACCTACTGGTTCACTCCGCGCAACAAGCTGCAATTCGGATTCAGGCACCAGAAAGTCAGCCAGCAATTCATCCCCAACGGCGGCACTCTCGCCGATGTCAACGTCCGCCTCGAACTGTGGCCGCGCTCCAATTTCAGCCTCTCCGCCTTTGTTCAATACGAGACGTGGAACTTCCCGGTGATTGCGACCGGCAGGCAGTCCAATGTCACTTCTGCGATCCAGATGTCCTTTTGGCCCAAAGGCTGGTCGCGGAAGGCGTCCAGCCAATAACCGGGAAGCCCAAAGCTGTCCCGTTGCCTTCCTGCCCGCGCCATCCAACAGACTAAACCGACCGCTGGTTGCCTTGGTGATTCATCCCGGCTGAAAGCGCTTGACATTCAAATGCCTGTCGGCATATGAGTATTGACAAGCCAAACTCTAATGAATCAGTTGCTTAACTTTTTCGGGGGTGCAAACTAGCGCCCTTAACATATGATCCCCAATTGCCCAGGTATAGGCCACCGTACCGTAATTGGCAGCCGCTCCAAGCCCACGGTTTGCATTTTTCACCTGAGTTCTCCAATCCCCCGGGAGTTGCATCTATCGCTTCGGCGAGCAGCAGAGATATTTGGTTCTTGCTAGTTGCTGGCCTTAAATTTTCTACGAGTCGAATTTCGTCGGGCCGGGTTATAACCTTTGGACAGGAAAATGCATCTAAGCGGCACACACAATTTCGAAGAAAAATTGCGCCCTGGAAGAGACTTCGCGCGCGCCGCCAGTGACCTTCCTGTAGCAACAACACTTTGCACGTGAGTCTTTTCGTATGATTCGCAGTCGCCTCAGCTTTGCCCGGTTGTACCTGAGAATCGTTACGTTGTTGTTGCCTGCCTGCGCCTATTTCATCGCCGTCAAAGTCCGTTTTGGGTTTAATTTTCTGGTCTGGCGAACCGCTCCCGCCGGCCTTCCGTCCTATTGGGCAGTGCTTCTGCTCACCACCATTGTCTGGGCCATCGCCGCGGAAGAATCCGAACTGTGGAATGTTGAGCAGCTATACGCTCCGGGTGGCAAGAGCCGCCGCTTGCTCGAAGCTCTGGCCTTCACCTATGCCGTGGTTATGGCCGTCGGCTTCCTGTACCGCGAAGCCAGCTATTCGCGCATGGTCATTGCCATCAGCGCCGTCGCCTTATTTGTTCTGGCAACCGTGGCGCGCATCGTGTTCCGGGTTTCGTTGGAGTTGCTGCGCAAGGACGCCAGAAATGAAGTCAAAATTCTGGTGGTGGGTACCGACCGTTTCGCTCGCCGCGTCGCCACCTCGCTGTTGAACGGCGAAGTTCTGCCCTGCCGCGTGATGGGCTATGTTCGACTTCCGGGCCAGGAAATTGCAGTCGACGGCCCGGTCTACGAGCTCGATCAGATCCCGGTATTCACTAACGGTCATTCCATCAACGATGTGATCGTGGCCCTGCCCGCGGCCCGGCTGAATGAAATTCAAACCATTACGCCCACCCTCGAGAAACTCTGCGTGCCCACGCGCGTGGTTATCGACCTGGGGGATGGCGTCGTTCTCCGCGACCGCCTCATCGATCTCGGCGGGATCCGCATGCTCGATCTTCGTCCCAGCCTGGCCGAGAGTGGCCCCTATCTGGTGCAAAAGCGTATTTTCGATGTGGCCTTCTCATTCGCTGTGTTGGTGTTGACACTACCGGTTACTCTGCTGATCGCGCTGGCCACCAAGCTGAGCAGCCGGGGCCCCGTCTTCTTCGTGCAGGATCGCGTGGGGCTGAACGGCCGCGTCTTTCGCATGTTCAAGTTCCGCACCATGAAAGTCGGCAGCCGCGAAGAAGGCGACACGCGCTGGACCAGCGACAAAGATCCCCGCCGCACCGCAGTCGGAACCTTCCTTCGCAAATCCAATCTGGACGAGCTTCCCCAGTTCCTCAACGTGCTCAAGGGAGATATGAGCATCGTCGGCCCGCGCCCGGAGCGGCCGTTTTTTGTGGAACGCTTCCTGGAAGAAATCGACCGCTACAACTCGCGCCACATGTTCAAGGCGGGAATCACCGGCTGGGCGCAGGTGAACGGATGGCGCGGCGATACTTCCATCGCCAAGCGCGTGGAGTACGATCTCTACTATCTCCGCAACTGGAGCCTCACCTTCGACATGCAAATCATCACCATGACTTTGCTCCGCATCTTTACCAGCAAGAACGCCTACTGATCGTCGGCTCCGCGGCAACCCCCTTTAGAAGCGAACCACAAGCCCGGTTGATCCCCGAAAGCTCTCTTCCCTCGTAGTCTCAAAACCGCTCTCCACCACCCCTACATCGAGTCGCCAGCCCAGCCGGGGAGTGACGCGGTAATCGAAGCCCGCGCCAAAAGTCTCGGCAAATAAGTTCCTGGAATTCGCCAGGCCCGGGCCGCTCTCGCTCGAATGAGCCGCCCCGAACAGCACCTCGACAAACGGCCGGACTCTTGAGACCACAAACGATCCCCGCAGCCCGCCCTGAAAAAAATGCTCGCTCACGCTGCTGTTGAGCACGCATTGTGCCTGTGAGCTTGGGCAGGGAGCGCTCACTGGAAGATTCTTCGAGCCGTAATCCCCGCTGAAATCCGCCACCACGCCCACGTAGGGCAGGAACTTTTTTTCCGCCGAAATCGCCCATCCATTCAGGTTGGCGTGCTGGCCTGAAATAAGGTTGGCGCCCAGGAAAGAATATCCGGCAAAGAGGTTGCTCGAAGACAGGCTCTGCGCCATTGCGCCGCCGGCCAGCCACACGATCACGGCGGCCCTTGACGCCATCCTGCCCAGGATTCGCCGGTTGCGGCGCCGTCCGGCGGCAAGCTCCGAATCGTGCTCCCGAGTACCCCGGCCCATGCATCGAAATGTAACATTTTATGGCGCGACTCCGCTTCTCTGCATCCAACTTCGCCGGCAGTTCGATTCCAGATCCAGCTTCATGAGTCGCAATAGATTTTGGTCGGCGCGCCTGATAAGATGCGCCTGATAAGAAGAGTCCTGGTTATGCGTTCGTGCTTGCTGCATACCCGTTTCTTCCCGATCATAGCTCTGTACGTCTTTTTTCCACTCGCCTCACCTGCTCAAGCGGATTGGTTGCTTTGCGACCCTTCCTCCAAAACCGTGGAAAACTGCTCATCCGGGGGCGCAACTTCCGGCCCCGGTCCCCTGGATTTTCGCGCTGCTGAACATGCCGTAAACGGCGCCTACTCCCCGGCTACGCCGCGCTCCGACCTCTCCATTTCGACCTCGGCGGGAGCTCTTTCCGAGCAAGAAAAGGAAGGTTTTCACTGGGGGCGAGCTCTCAAAGAATCTGCCACTCTGCTGGTAATCGAACAATCGTATGTAGTTCACACTGACTTCCGCTGGGTGGTTTCAGAAAACGGCATCCCCTTCAATCACTATTGGCGCGACTACATGCAGTCACTTCATTCGTGGAAGGACTCCGGCTGGAGCGATGGCGACCCGAACATGTTCGGCTATGTCGGCCATCCCATCCAGGGTGCCTTCACCAGCTATATCTGGATACAAAACGACCCCAAGGCCGAGCGCATGGAGTTTTCCAACACAAAGGCGTACTGGCGCAGTCGCCTCAAAGCCACCATCTGGAATGCAATCTACAGCACGCAATGGAACCTCGGGCCGATCAGCGAAGTCACTGTGGAGAAATACGGCAGCCAAACCCGGTCGCCATGGAATCGCAACGGCACCTGGCCCTGCACTTCGAAAAACTGTTATACCGGCGTGGGACAGATCGACATCGTCATGACGCCCATTGGCGGCTTTGGCTGGCTCATCGGCGAAGAATGGATGGACAAAAACATTATGCGGCGAGTGGAAGCCAACACGCGCAACCGTTTTTTGATTGACACCGTTCGTTGCACCTTTAACCCAATTCGCGCCGGCGCCAATATTCTTCACGGCAATCGCCCGTGGTTTCGTCCTCGCGACAACGGAGAATGGCATCCCGCACTTCAGAATTAGCCCTTCGCGAAAGTAGAATGACCTCTTCAAGAAACTAAGTTGCGCATCATTTCATGCGAATGCACGGAGGCGAATCCCTGAAGAGCACGCGGCAACGGTCTTCCCCAGACAAGAGGAAAAGAGTGCAGTCTCTGATGGCCGGCGCATTGTCGGCCCTCGCAATCTTTTTAGCGGGCGTCACCGCTCACGCTCAAACCGTGCAGCCATCGTCCGAAGCCGCCAAATGGGACTTCAGCCTCTGGGCTGCGGGCGAGACCGGTGAAGAAATCACCAATTCTTTGTCGGAGTCGCAAATCTTCTCGGCCGGAATTTTTGTCGGCAGAATGCTTACCGGCGAAGCGGGAAAAAGTTGGCGGCGCGGCCGGCTGGAATATGCTTTTGACGTGATGCCGCTCTTTGAAACTTACGGCAATCAACACCTCCACGGCTTTGGTTTTGATCCCGTCATTCTGCGCTGGAACTCGGCTCTTCACACCGCGCGCCTCTCACCCTACATCGAACTGGCGGGAGGCGGCGTGTTCACCAACGCGAATCTGCCTCCGGAAAATACTTCGAGCTTCAACTTCACCCCCAAGGGGGGCGGAGGAATTTACATCCGAACCCGTCGCAAACAGTATCTCGACGTTGGGCTCCGCTGGTCGCACATCTCGAATGCGAACCTGGGCGTTCAAAATCCTGAATTCAACGGAATCCAACTGAGCGTCGCTTATCACTGGCTGAAATGATCAAGGCAGGCCTGGGAAAGCGCACGAATATATCCAGTGACGTGGAAGAGCGGCACTTCAGCGCCGCGTCAGCTTCGAGAGCCCGCATTACCCCAGAACAATCCCAGGTAAGTCCGCCAAAGTCTTGATCTCGCCATCTGGCGTCTCTGGAATCCTCTCCGCAGCCTGCCGCGATCGATTGCACCACAACACCCGAAAGCCAAACGCCTTGGCCGAATAGGCATCCCATCCATTGGAAGAAAGAAAACAAATATTCTCCGCGGCAACTTTCAGCCGCTCGCAGGCCAGCCCATAAACTGATGGATGCGGCTTGTACACTCCCACATCCTCAACCGACAACACCGCATCGAACAGCCCGTCGATACCGGCATTCACCGTCGCCGCCGCCAGCATCGCAGGCGTTCCATTCGAGAGGATCGCCAGCTTGATGCCCGCAGTTCTCAGACGCATCAACGTATCGGCGACCTCGGGATACGCGCTGAGCTTCAGATAAAGATTCATCAGTCGCTCGCGCAGCGCCGCATCTTGAATCTCAAAAGTCGATAATGCGAAGTCGAGCGCATCGCCGGTCACCCGCCAGAAATCCGTATGACGTCCGGAGAGCCCGCGCAGCCATGTGTATTGCAACTGCTTGCTGCGCCACAGTTCGGCGAGCGGCTGCCACCTCGGCCCCAGCAGATCCCTCGCCCCCTGTGCCGCGCTGTTGACGTCGAACAGCGTGCCGTATGCGTCGAAAACGCAGGCCTCGATATGGAGGAGTTTTAGACTCATGCCAGAGAAATTGCTGCTTCGCTTGCCGAATTGAATTCAGCTTAACCCATCCCAACAGTTCGCGAAGCGCTGCGTCAACTATTTTGCGGCATTTCGCTCTCTGCGGCATCTCAACAAACACGTCCGAAAAATTTGCGTTCGAGCGTGAATGGTCCTGCAACCTGCATCGAGGCAACGTAACACCAATGGCTCATTTGTTCGATCCTCTCTCCATCCGAGATGTAAAGTTCCCCAACCGCGCCTTCGTTTCTCCCATGTGCGAATATTCCAGCACCGATGGATTTGCCAACGACTGGCATTTCGTCCATCTCGGAAGCCGCGCCGTTGGCGGCGCTGGCATGGTATGCACCGAAGCTACCGCGGTTCTGCCCGAGGCCCGGATCAGCCCGCAGGATCTCGGAATCTGGAGCGACGATCACATCGAGGCGCTCGCAAGAATCACGTGCTTCATTCATGCACAAGGCAGCGTCGCGGCCATGCAGCTCGCGCATGCCGGCCGCAAGGCCAGCACTTACCGTCCCTGGGATGGCAACGGCATGATCCCGGAAAGTGAAGGCGGATGGAATGAAGTGGTCGCTCCCAGCGCCGTGGCGTTTGCGAAAGGTTATCCGCAGCCGAAGGCGCTCTCGATCGAAGGCATTCAGAAAGTTGTCGCCGCATTCGCCGATGCCGCGCGCCGCGCCCACCATGTCGGTTTTCGCGTGATCGAACTGCACGCCGCGCACGGATATCTCGTTCATGAATTTCTCTCGCCGCTCAGCAACCAGCGTACAGACGCCTACGGCGGCTCGTTTGAAAATCGCACGCGCATTGCACGCGAGATCGTCACCGCCGTGCGCCGTGTATGGCCCGAAAAAAATCCCCTGTTCATGCGCATCTCCGCCACCGATTGGGTCGAGGGCGGATGGGATCTTGAACAGTCGGTCGAACTATCGCGGCAAGTCAAAGACTTAGGCGTCGACCTGATCGATTGCTCCTCCGGCGGCAACGTGGCGACGGCGAAAATTCCCGTCGGCCCCGGCTACCAGACGCGCTTTGCCGAGGAGATTCGCCGCTCCTGCAACATTCTCACCGGCACCGTGGGCATGATTACCTCGCCGGTGCAGGCCGAGCACATTCTCGCCACCGGGCAGGCCGACGCCGTAATTCTCGCCCGCGAAATGCTGCGCGATCCTTATTGGCCTTTACGCGCCGCGCGCGAGTTAGGACAGGAAACCACTTGGCCGGTGCAGTACGTGCGAGCCGCTCCCGCAGGGACAAAGCCGCGCCCGGCCACGGAATGAATGATTAGAGTGTTCTTAGAGATGGGGGCGATTTCTCCTTCACCAATCTCTCCTCCTTATTAATGTTCACTCGCACCCGCTTGGTACGATCCCAGTACGCGTTGGTACTTTTGCCCATGCATTAGTACCAATCGCTTCACCAATTCTTCCTCCGCATTTTCAGATGCGCGCATAGATCCTTTTTGAACCTTGTCCCTGCTCGCCGCCCCGCCTATGCTCTGCGCTGGGGAGCACTCCCGTGAAACGAGTTCGTGTGTTGGTCGCAAATCATCCTCGCCTGATGCGCGAATTAGTCATGGCCACCATTGCCGACCAGCCCGATATCGAAATTGTGGGCGAGGTGCAGAACGAAGGCGACCTCGCCGATATTGTCGAGCAGGTGCTGCCCGACGTTCTCATCATCGCAATGGAGGAACCGGAGAAGCGGCTGGGCCAGTGCGGCTTTCTTCTGGGCCGCCATCCCGAGATGAAAATTCTGGCGCTGGCACCAGAACAAAATCGGGGACTCTTTTACTGGGCAGTGGTCGATATTCGTACCAAGACGCTCGAAAGCTCCGAGGCTGGAATTTTGAACGCCGTGCGTGAGCGTCCTGTGCTGGTAGGTGCAGTGCAGAACTGACTCTCGCATCGAAGCGACTTGAAACAGTCCGGCGCGTCCGGCGCCGGGAAAAGCAGAGAATTTGAGCCGCGTCCCGTAGGGACGCCTGAAATTTTCACCCAGACTCTGACCTGTCAGAGTCCGAAATACAAAAGTTCACACACTAGGCTCCTGTAGCTGAGGGGGCGAAGCTGCAACCAAATGCATCTGGCAAACGAAATTCTCGATTCCGCGCAAACTGCCCCGTGGGCCGCCGAGACAACCTTGGCCGATGCACATTCGCGTGATGCAACCACGAATCCGCACTGGTACGCGCTCTATACCTGCCCGCGCCACGAAAAATGCGTGGCGCAGCAGATCGAGCAGCGCCGCATCGATTGCTTCCTGCCGCTCTATCGCTCGGTGCGCCGCTGGAGGGATCGCCGCAAGGAGCTTGAGCTCGCACTATTTCCCGGCTACGTTTTTGTGCGGCTCGCCCTCGAAGACCGGCTGCGCGTGCTGCAACTGCCGAGCGCGGTGCGCCTGGTCAGCTTCAATGGCCAGCCCGCGCCTTTGCCCGAAGCCGAAATTGAAGCTTTGCGCCAGCGGCTGGCCAGCGGCACCCGCATCGAGCCGCACCCTTATTTATGCGTGGGCCGCCGGGTGCGGGTCTGCGCCGGTCCCATGCAGGGCCTTGAAGGCATCATCGTGCGCCGCAAAGACCATTGCCGCCTGGTTTTCTCCCTCGACCTCATCATGCGCTCCGTCGCAGTCGAGGTCGACGAGAGCGATGTCGAGCCCGTCTCCGAATGCAAACGCCGCAACTGATCTTTTTCGTTCCAGAAACCTCCAAATGCTCAAGCTACTGCTTAGGCCGAAGATAATTCTTGCATGCGGGCGCACGCTCGCACTCGTCCTGGCTCTTGGATTCGGTCTGGGCCCCGCCGCCGCGCAGTCCGTCGCGCGCAGGGATGACCCTGACATGGAGCCGCAGATTTCCCTCTCGCCCGATACGATTCTCGAAATTCTGCGCCGCGAGCCCGGACTGCGCCTCGAAGTAAAACGCGTGCTGGTGCGCAAAGCCTACGAGCAGGGAAGACTGCTCGACGCCGCCGACCTCAGCGACGACGCACTCTACCAGTTGCTGCGCGACGATGATAATGCCCGCGTGCTTGCCACAGAAGAGATCGAACAGCGCGAATATATTCGCGCCAAGCCAACTCGCGCCGAGATGGAAAAAGATAAGATCCGGCGGCTGCCAGAGGGTGACCCCACGAAAACTTCGGCCATCGTTGCCGCCGGAAACGCCGAGGAAAAATATTGGCAGCTGCACGAGCAATTCGCGCCTTTGAAAAAGCCGATACCGCTGCGTCCCGATTCCGCCGTAGACGATGGATTCGCAAAAGATGGATTCTCTCAGGACGGATCGCTGGAAGATCGGGCTGCGGTAAACGGAGCTGGGGATCACGAAGATGGCCGGCCGCGGCGAGTGGTTCCAACGCCGGCGCCAGCGCAACCATTTCCATACTCTCCCGAGGATCAGCGGCGGCGACAGAGCATGGCCGCCCTCGAAATGCAAAATCGCGATTCCTACAGTTCTGCGCCCGGCACCGGATATTCGCCGCCCCGTTCCGGCGTGCCAGGACTGTCCGGCGCGAGCCTGGAGGATTCGGGTCAGCGAGCCGGGCAGTGGCAGGGCGGGAGCGACGATTTTTCCCTGGCGCCTTATGGGCCGCCGTCGCCTTACCCATCAGCGGGTTCGCATTTCGGAACAGAGTTCGCCCAGCCCTTCGACGCGGAGCCCGCTTCCGAATCCAATCCCTTGACCGCGCGCCTCGAAAACCGCATCCCGCGCCCGTTCCCCGTACCGACCGAAGAGCAGGAAGATCACCCCGTCATTCGCCACCGCGCCAATCCCTACGCGGGAGTGCCTTCGCTCTACGATCTTTATTCCCAAGTCTCGCGCCACGCTCCGGTGCTCGAGCGCTTTGGCGAAGAAATTTTCCGCAACGGCACCGGCAACTTCGATGAGCTTCCGATGGATCTCCCCGTCGGTCCCGACTACGTGCTCGGCCCCGGCGACGGCCTGAGCATTGAATTGTGGGGCGGAGTCTCGCAACACCTGCAGCGCGTAGTTGATCGCGAAGGCCGCGTCTCCCTGCCGGAAGCGGGAGCGGTGAATGTAACCGGGCGCAGCCTGGGCGACGTGCAGCAGATGGTGCAGAGCGTGCTGCGCGGCGAATTCCGCGACGTGCACGCCGATATCTCCCTCGCGCGCCTGCGCACCGTGCGCGTCTACGTGGTCGGCGACGTCGAGCGTCCTGGAGCCTATGACGTGAGCTCGCTTTCGACTCCGCTCAACGCTCTCTATCAGGCGGGTGGGCCGACCGCGCGCGGCTCCTTGCGCATCCTGCGCCACTACCGCGGCGAGCAACTGGTTGGAGAGATCGATCTCTACGATTTGCTGCTGCACGGGGTGCGCGCGAATCTCGAACGGCTCTGCGCCGGCGACACCATCATGGTTCCTCCGCTGGGCGCGGAACTGACCGTCGAAGGCATGGTGCGCCGCCCGGCGATTTACGAACTCAACCACGAAAGCAATCTGGCGGAAGCGCTCGAGCTCGCCGGGGGCGTGCTCAACACCGGCACGCTGCGCCATATCGACGTCGAGCGCGTCGTCGCCCACCAAAGCCGCTCGATGCTCCGAATCGATTTGCCGGAGAGCCGCCTGCCGGAAAACAATTTGCCCGAAAGCAATCATGAAGAGCAAGCCACCCAGGCTCTCGAAGCCTTCAAAATTCAGGATGGCGACAAGATCCGCATCTCGCCCTTGCTTCCCTACAGCGAGCAAACCGTCTACCTCGATGGCCACGTCTTCCATCCCGGCAAGCACGCCTATCGCGACGGCATGCGCGTTACCGACCTCATTCGCTCCTACGCCGACCTGCTGCCTGAGCCGGCTGCGCGCCACGCGGAAATTATCCGGCTGAATCCTCCCGACTACACGCCGCAAGTGATCGCCTTCAATCTCGGCGACGCGCTCGCGGCCGCAAATAAAACTGCGCCCACGGCTGCGAACTCCGATTCCTCGACCCCGCACGCCGGGCAGGATATCGCGCTCAAGCCCTTCGACACGGTGCGCATCTTCGGACGCTACGACTTCGAAGATCCTCCCACCATCACTATCAGCGGCGAAGTTCGCCATCCCGGCGAACACCTCACCAACGGCTCGACCCGCCTGCGCGATGCCGTCTACCTCGCCGGCGGCGTCACCCGCGACGCCGAACTCGGTGACGCGCAAATCTTTCGCCGCACCGCCGATGGCAAACTGAGAGTGCTCAGCGTCAACCTTGATCGCGCCCTTGCCGGCGATGGCGCAGAGAACGTTTCGCTCGAGCCCAAAGACCGCGTCTTCATTCATCGCAATCTGGCCAAAGTCGATCCGCCGACGGTGAAGATCGAAGGCGAAGTGGCGCGCCCGGGAAAGTATCCGCTGGGCGAAGACATGTCGGCGGCGCAGCTGGTGCGCCTTGCCGGAGGCCTCAAGCGCGGAGCCTTCACCGAAGCCGCCGACCTTACGCGCTACAGCCTCGTAAGCGGCACGCAGATCATCGGCGAGCACGTCGTCGTCCCCATCGGCCGCGCCCTCGCGGGCGACTCCGACACCGATCTTCGCCTGCATGACGGAGACGTGCTCACCATCCGCCAGGTTGCGGGATGGGCCGACGTAGGCGCGGTGATCTCGGTCAAGGGCGAAGTTCTGCATCCCGGCGACTACGGCATCGAAGAGGGCGAGCGCCTGAGTTCGATTCTCAAACGCGCCGGAGGATTGCGCTCGGACGCCTATCCCTACGGAGCGATTCTCGAGCGCCGCCAGGTGCGCGAGATCGAAGAGAAGAATCGCGCCGAGCTGATCCGGCAGGTGCAGGCGCAGGAGTCGAGCTTCAGGCTGATTCCCGATGCGGGCGATCCCGACGAAAAAATCGCCAAGGACGCCACTCTCCAGCAGTGGCACTCGACGCTCGATGAGTTAAGCAGCGTGCCGCCGGCGGGGCGGCTGGTGATTCATATCTCGAAAAATGTTGCCAAGTGGGCGAACACGTCCGCCGACCTTGAAGTCCGCGCCGGAGACACGCTGCTGATCCCGAAGGCTCCGAACTACGTCATGGTAAATGGCCAGGTCTATAACCCGACCGCCATCACCTACCGTCCGGGCAAGAGCGCCGGATGGTATCTGCGCCAGGCCGGAGGCGCGACCGCGCTGGCCAACCGCAAAGCCATCTTTGTCATTCGCGCCGATGGTTCGGTGGTCGGCGGCAAGGGCGGCGAATGGTTTACCGGGGATGTGCTCAGCGCCGAGTTGCGCCCCGGCGACATGGTGTTCGTCCCGGAGAAAGCTCTCGGCGGCACCGCCAACTGGAAGAACACGCTGCAGGCCGCGCAGGTGGTCTCCTCGGTCGCGATTGCGGTGAGCGTAGCCCACGGATTCTGATCTGTGCATCCGCGTGTGGCGCGTCGAAAATGCGGAGCCGCGTGGCTTCTGCTTCTGCTTATGATCGCGAATTCACTGCGCTCCTACGCCCAGTCTGCGCCGGGTCACGCGGAACGAAATCTGGCGAGCGCGGCTCCTAACGTGACGGGCACGTGGAACGCGCCGCTTGAACGAAGCAAAAACGAGGGAAGGCAGCTCGGGGAAACGGAGAATGAAGACGCGGAAACGATGAATCCTCTCCATCTGCTCAAGCGCTTCGCCGGCGATCAGCGCGCCCTCTGGTCGGGCCCGCTGCACCTGCGCAGCGCCGACACGGTATGGGCGCTGCCCGCACTCGCCGGTGCCGGAGCCCTTGTCGCCTCCGACTCCTGGCTCTCGCGCCAGGTCCCTGCCAGTGAAGTCGCGCGCAGCCGCAGCTTCTCGAATTATGGAGCCTACTCCCTCGCCGGAGCCGCCGGCGGAATGTTTCTCTTGGGAACAGTTACGCACAACGACCACGCCGCCGAAACCGGATTTCTCGCCAGCGAAGCGGCGGTGAATGCGGCCTTCGCCGACTACGCGCTCAAGTCGATGTTTCAACGCGAGCGCCCTTATCAGGGCGCGGGTGCGGGACACTTTTTTGCCGGAGGCTCGTCGTTTCCCTCCGAGCACGCCGCCGTCTCATGGGCCATTGCCGGCGTGGTGGCGCACGAATATCCCGGACCGCTCACCCAGTTCATCTCCTACGGCCTCGCCTCCGCCGTCACCGCCGCGCGCGTGACCGGCAAAGAACACTTCGCCTCCGACGCCATCGTAGGAGCGGCGCTCGGCTACTTCATCGCGCAGCAGACCTACCGCCGCCACCGCGATCCCGAGGTCGGCGCAGCGGCGTGGACAAGCCCGCTCGATCTGAATCCGAGGGATGGAAATAGCGACAAAGTCCGCAACCCGCGCCATATGGGCTCGCCCTACGTTCCGCTCGACAGTTGGGTCTACCCGGCGCTGGTTCGCCTTGCCGCCCTCGGCTATCTCCCAACCGCTTATCTTGGCATGCGTCCGTGGACGCGCATGGAGTGCGCCCGCCTGATCGACGAAGCGGAAGAAAGCATGCGTTACGGCGGCGCAGAAAACCACGAGGCTGAAAATCAGAATGCTGCGAATCTTCCCCAAGGAATCCTCAGCGCACTCGCTTCCGAATTTCACGATGAAAGCGCGCGCCTGAACGGCGCTGCCAACTTCGGCCTCGGCGTCGATGCCATCTATACCCGCTTCACCGGAATCTCCGGCCCACCGCTGCGCGATGGCTACCACTTCGCGCAAACCTTCGTCAACGATTACGCCCGCCCCTACGCCGAAGGCTTCAACCAGATCAGCGGCCTGGATGCGAGCGGCGTGGCCGGCGGCTTTTCCATTTCCTTGCGCGGCGAGTACCAGCACGCCCCTGCCGTCGCCTCCGATTCGGCCGCCGTGCTCGAAACCATCGCCGTCGAAGACGGCGTAGCCGCTCCGCTGCCCGACGGCTCCGGGCCCATCGATCGCTTCCGCCTGATCGAGGGTTCCGTCGGATTCACCTTCAATAACGTCAAAATTTCCTTTGGCAAGCAGAACCTGTGGCTTGGTCCCGGGGAGAGCGGACCCTTGCTGATGAGCAATAACGCCGCTCCGGTCACGATGCTGCAAATCGACAATGTTTCCCCGGTCGAAATCCCCCTGCTCTCGCACTTCCTCGGCCCGGTGCGCATGACGTCATTTATTGGCCAGCTTTCCGGACAGAACTGGGTCTACAACCCTCCAGCCGCGCAGGGCTTGAACTCCGACGTGCTTCCGCAGTATCTAGTGGGCCCGGATTTTTCTCCGCAGCCCTTTCTGCACGGCAACAAAATCAGCTTCCATCCCACGCCCAACCTCGAATTCGGCATGGGCGTCACCGCCACCTTCGGCGGCCCGGGCCTGCCCTTTACCTGGAGCGAATTTTTCAAAAGCTATTACGGACACAATGCCAACACCGCCATCAATCCCGCGAAACGTTTTTCCAGCTTCGACTTCACCTATCGCGTGCCCGGACTTAGAAGCTGGATGACCTTCTACCTCGACTCGCTGGTGGGCGACGAAGTGTCGCCCATCGGCTCGACCCGGCCCATGCTGAATCCCGGAATTTATTTTCCCCGCCTGCCGAAGCTTCCCAAATTCGAGCTGCGCGCCGAAGGCTTCAAAGCCGATCCCCGCCTGGGAACCATTTACATCGACCGCCGCTACCACTCCGGCTACACCAGCGACGGCAACCTGATGGGCAGCTGGATTGGCCGCCAGGCGCTCGGCGGCGAGGTCTGGCTGAAATATTCGTTCACCGCCCGCAACAGCCTGCAACTGGGATATCGCCATCAGGAAGTCGATCGCTACCTTGCCGGCGGAGGACGGCTCAACGATTTTTCGCTGGCCGGTGAGTACCGCTTGGGCGCAAGCGCTGCGCTCTCCGCCCGAGCGCAGTATGAAACCTGGGACTTCCTCGCCCTGCAGCCGGGGCCGCAATCCGATTTCTCCACCTCGGTGCAGTTGACGCTCTACCCCGGCCTGCGCTGGCGCAGGAACTGAATCCGGCCCTTTTTAAATTGCAGTCCGCATCGAATCTCCTCTCCAGTCTCGACCAGAAACAAATCCAGTGCCGCAGCAAGCCACTAAAACCCGCCGCGAATTTCCCCCCGAAGCCGCCGACGAGAGCTTGTCGCTGCGTGTACTCAGCGGCCTCCGCCTGGTGTGGGAGAATCGCCGCGCCGTCGCCCGCGCCACCCTCGCCGGCCTTGCGCTTGGCACCATCGTGGCCTTTGTGCTCCCCAGGCAATACCAGTCAGCGGCCCAGTTGATGCCTCCCGATTCCCGCTCGAACACCTCTGGCATGCTGGCGGCGCTAAGCGCAAAAGCCGGCTCCGGCCTCGGCGCCATGGCTGGAGATCTGCTTGAAGCCAACTCGAGCGGTGCGCTCTTTGTCGGCATCCTGCACAGCCGGACGCTTGAAGACCGCCTGGTCGAGCGCTTCAACCTGAAAAACGTCTACCGCGTGAAGCTCGCAGAAGATGCGCGCACCCGTCTGGCCAATAACACCGGCATCTCCGAAGATCACAAGAGCGGCATCATCTCGCTGAGCGTGGTTGACCGCGATCCGGCGCGAGCAACCGCCATTGCGCAAGCCTATCTTGAAGAGCTGGACCGCCTGGTCTCCGAGCTTTCCACCTCGTCGGCGCGGCGCGAACGCATTTTTCTCGAAGACCGGCTGAAGGTGGTCAAGCAGGAGCTCGATCAGGCTTCGGCGGCGTTCAGCCAGTTTGCCAGCAAAAATTCGGCCATCAACATCCCCGAGCAGGGCAAGGCGATGGTCGAGGCCGCGGCCACGCTGCAAGGCCAGCTCATTGCAGCCGAATCGGAGTTGAAAGGATTATCCGAAATCTATACCGCCAACAACGTGCGGGTGCGTTCGGCGCAGGCCCGGGTCTCGGAGCTGCGGCGGCAACTCGAAAAGCTCGATGGCAATTCCGCTGCGAGCAACGGCCCGCCCGGAGAGCATTCCGAATATCCTTCCATTCGCGAGCTGCCGCTGCTCGGCGTCACCTACGCCGACCTGCTGCGGCGCGCCAAGATCGAAGAGACCGTCTACGAAGTTCTGAATCAGCAGTACGAACTGGCCCGGGTCGAGGAGGCCGAGGAAACTCCCAGCGTAAAAATTCTCGACGCGGCCAGCCATCCCGAGCGCAAAATCTTTCCCCCGCGCCTCCTGATCATGACTTGGGGAGCCTTTGTGGGATTCTCCGCCGCTGCTTGCTCCCTGGCGGCAAGACGGGCGTGGGCGCAGATTGATTCGCGCCATCCGGTGAAAACCTTAGCCACTGAAATTCTGGCCGCGCTGAGCGCTGCCATGCCGTGGTCGCCGCCAAACGGTTCGCGCATTCACGCTTTGGCGCACCGCGCGTGGCAACGCTTCGGCAAAAGTACCCGCAGGGCGGACGCGGCATCCTCGCAATCCTGCGCGGACGGCCCGCTCGAAAGCGGTCCGTCCACGAAAGATTCCATCTCTCTGCCCGGCTTCCGTTCGTGAACGCGCCAGTCCCAAAGAGCCAATGATCTCTTGGAACGAAATTAAACTCGCACCTCCCGCACGCCCCCCGATGGCTGGGAGAGAAGCCGCCGCAGACCTTGCGGCGCCGGCGGCGAAGGTTTTCCACCTTGGCCGCACACGCCTGCGTTCCGTCGCTTTCAGCATGGCCGATCAGGCGCTTTCCGTGGGTGGCATGTTTTTGGCGAACCTGGCGCTGGCCTGCTCCCAGTCGCGCGAAGAGTACGGCAACTTCGCGCTGTCGTGTTCGGTGCTCGTATTCCTTCTCGGATTGCACAATGCCGCCCTGCTCGAGCCGTTCACCATCTTCGGCGCGGGCCGCTATCGCAACCGCTTCGCCGAGTACTTCCGGCTGATGGCCTGGAGCAATGGCGCGCTTGGCCTGCTATTGTCCGCGCCGCTGCTGGGAATGTTTTTCGCCTTCCGCTGGCTGGCGCCCGGCCGGGTGCCCCCAATGCTGCTCGGTCTGGGCTTGGCCGTCGGTTTTCTATTCTCCGGGGCGCTGCTGCGCCGCGTCTTTTATCTCGAGCAGCGCCCGCAATTCGGGGCTGCGGCTTCGCTGATTTTTTTTCTCACCGTCGCCACCGGATTGGGGATCGTGCAAAAACTTGGCCGGCTCGATGGCCTCTCGGTCTTTCTCGTTCTGGCCATGGGATGGCTGGCCGCCATCGTCAGCCTGGCCGGCGCTTTACCCTGGGCCGGGAGGTCAGCGATCAAACCCGCTGCCAGCTTTCTCGCCGCCGCGCCCAACTACTGGCGCGAGCACTGGAACTACTCCCGCTGGGTGCTAGCGACCGCCTTCGTCTTTCAGATGACCACGCAGGGCTACTACTGGCTGGTTGCGGGCCTGCTCTCGGTCAAAGACGTGGCCACGCTCAAGGCCATGGCGCTGGTAGTCGCCCCCGCCGAGCAGATTTTTATTGCCCTGAACTATCTTGCGTTGCCCGCGCTGTGCGCCCGCTACGCCGCCGGCAATATCGCCGGGCTGCGCAGCGCGTGGAAGTGGTATGCCATCGCCGTCACGGCGGCTACTCTCGCATTCTTTCTGCTGATCTGCGTCATCGGCAAGCCTCTAACCCACCTGCTTTATGGCGGCCGCTATGACGATGCCTCCCCGCTCCTCACCCGGCTGGTGCTGCTCCCCCTCATCATGGGCGTGGGCCACACCATGAACGCCGCGCTCAAAGCCGCCGAGCGTCCGCGCATGGTTTTCTGGGCCTACGTCTCAAGCGGCGCAGTCACCTTCGCCGCCGGCATTCCGCTGGTCGCGCGCTTCGGAGTGCGCGGCGCGGTCGAGGGCATGCTCGCTTCCGGCGCAGCGTATAGCGCCGCGCTGGCCATTGGACTTTTCTTCACCCTCCGCAGCCTGGTATTGCGGCAAAGCGTCGAGCAGCAGTTGCAACCCCAGGCCTGAAATCCCAAAAACTATTTTCCGGGAACCCTCGTGCTCAAGAAGAAAATCAAATCCGCCTACGGCAAGCTCCGCCGCCGCGCCCACCGCGAACGCGAAAGCGAACTTCTCCTGCTCGGCAAGCAGATGGCGTGGCAGGTCGCCGCCTTGCCCGCCAACACCGATCTGCGCCGCGCCGGCTTCAAAGTCTTCTCCCAGTGGGACGAAGACGGCATCATTCAATTCCTCATCCACCACATGCCCATCGCCAGCCGCACCTTCATCGAGTTTGGCGTAGAGAACTACGAAGAGAGCAACACCCGCTTCCTGCTGCTCAACGACCACTGGCAGGGACTGGTGCTCGACGCCTGCTCCGACGACATCGACTACATCCGCTCCGACCGCATTCACTGGCAGTTCGACCTGCAGGCGCGCCAGGCCTGGATCACGCGCGCCAACATCGGCGCGCTGCTCGAGCCCGCGGGCTTTGGCGAAGACGTTGGCCTGCTCTCCATCGACCTCAACGGCAACGATTACTGGATCTGGCAGGCGATCGAGAGCGTGCGCCCGCGCATCGTCATCGTCGAATACAACAGCCTGCTCGGATTGCAGCCGCTCGCCGTCCCCTACCGCGACGACTTCGACCGCACCGCGGCGCACTACTCCAACCAGTACTACGGCAGCTCACTGACCGCGCTCTACCGCCTGGCCCGCGGCAAAGGCTACATGCTGGCGGGATCGAACATCTGGGGGCACAACGCATTCTTTGTGCGCTCCGATGTCGCTGGAAGTTTGCGCTCGCTCGAACCCGCCGAGGCCTACGTCGCCAGCCACTTCCGCGACGCCCGCGACGAAGCCGGACGCCTTACCTACACGCGCGAGCGCGAACGCTTCCGCCTGATCGAACATCTGCCGGTGATCAATGTCGAGAGCGGTGAACGCGGGGCGCTGCGCGATCTTGCCGATCCCCGCGGGACAGCGGCGCGGGAAGCATGCGAGGCAGAGACGAGGATCGGGGCCGTCGCCGGTGAGGAAGCCCCCGCCGTGCGAATTGCCGAGGTGCCAGCCAATGGCTAACGCGGCGGCGGCGCGCGGCGCAGCGCACATCGCAAAGGCGGCTCACGCAAAGGCAGCGCAGGCAAAGCCCCCGAACGCAAAGATTGTCCAGATCGAGCCCTGGATCGATGCCGCCGAGCTGCGCGAGATCGAACGCGCCATCGCCTCGACATTTCTGGTCGAGCACGATCTTACCCGCGAGTTCGAGAGCCTGACCGCGCAGCTTACCGAATGCAAGCATGCCATCGCCGTCTGCAACGGCAGCATGGCGCTCTACGTTTCGCTGAAGGCGCTCGGCATCGCCGCGGGCGACGAAGTGATCGTCCCCAATCTCACCTTCATCGCCACCGCCAACGCCGTCATCATGGCGGGAGCGACTCCGGTGCTCTGCGAAATTCGCGAAGACAACTTTTGCCTCGACGCCGAGCGCGCCGCAGAACTCATCACCCCGCGCACCCGCGCCTTGATGCCGGTGCACCTCTATGGTCAAAGCGCGGACATGGCCGCGATCATGAATCTCGCCCGCCACCACAATCTGAAAGTGATCGAAGACGCCGCCGAGGGCGTAGGCGTCACCTTCGAAGGCCGCCACGTTGGCGGCTTTGGCGACCTGGGAATCCTTTCCTACTACGGCAACAAAACCATTACCTGCGGCGAAGGCGGCATGGTGCTCACCAACGACGACACCCTGGCCAAGGCCGCCTACCGCCTGAAGAACTACGGCCGCGACCGCAAAGGCACTTTCGTCCACGATTCCATCGGCTTCAATTTCTCGTTCACTGACCTGCAAGCCGCCGTCGGCCTGGCGCAGATGAAAAAAATGCCCGCCATCGTCCGCCGCAAGCGCGAGATCCACGACCGCTACGTCGAGGAACTGCGGGGCATTGCCGGCATGCGGGCGTGTTTCGTCGATCCGCGCTGCCAGCCGGTGTATTGGTTTACTTCCTTTCTATGCAAAGCCCCCGACGCGCTCGCAGCCGCGCTCACCCTCCGCAACATTCAGACCCGGCGCTTTTTTCTGCCGCTGCACCGCCAGCCCTGCTATGCCGATCAGCGCCATGTGCGCCTGCCCGCAGGGGGTTTCCCCATCAGCGACCGTATTTATAGCCAGGGCATCTCGCTGCCCTCGTCCTACTCCCTCACCGACGATGATCAGTCTCTCGTCATCGCAGCCATCCGGTCTTTTTATGCGCATCGGGATTGACTGCCTGCGCGCCGATCCGCGCTACGTTGGAGGGCTGAACACCTACATCCACGGACTGCTTGCGGGCTTCGCCGCAGTGGGCGATGCACACGAATTTCAACTGTACGTCACCACCGAAAACCAAAGCGCCTTTGCCCGATATGCGGCGGCGGCGAATTTCAAACGGTTCGCCATCGACGGCCACTGCTTTCGGTGGCGGCAAAATCTTTGCCGGATCGCGCTGCTGCAGCGCAATCCGGAGCGCTACCGGCGCATGGCGAACAAAATCTTTCAGCCCATCCGCGAGCGGATGGAAGCGAACTCCGATCTTATCTACACCCCAACCGTCAGCCTGCTCTGCTTCGACTATCGCAAGCCCACGCTGCTCTCCATGCACGACATTCAATATCTCCACTACCCGGAATTTTTCCGCTGGCCCGAGCGCCGCAGCCGCCAGATCGCCTGCTCCCTCAGCGCCCGCCACGCCACTTATTTCCAGGCCAGCAGCCAGTTCATCCGGCGCGACCTGCTGGCGCACTTTCCGGAAATCGCTCCTGAACAAATTGTTGTCATTCCCGAGGGCGTGAACCTCAAAGACTTTTCCGCGCCCCGCGCGAGCGGAATCATCGAGCGCTATCGCCTGCCCGAGCGCTTCCTGTTTCTGCCGGCGCAGCTCTGGCCGCACAAAAATCACCTTGCCGTGTTGCGCGCCCTGCGCCACCTGCAACAGGGGCACGGCCTCGAAATTCCTCTGGTCATGACCGGCGCCCGCTACTCCGCCGCCGCCGCCATCTTCCGCTACATCGCCCACGAAAACATGAATTACGCGCGTTACCTCGGCATCGTTTCTTTCGACGAACTGGTCGAACTCTATCAGCGGGCGGCGCTGGTTCTCGCTCCCGGCGTCTATGAGTCCAACAGCCTGCCCGTGCTCGAAGCCGCGGCCGCGGGCACGGCGGTGATCGCATCTCGCATCCCTCCCAATGAAGAACTGGCGCAGGTCCTGGATCTGAACTTGTTCGACCCCCACGACGAGCGGGCTCTTGCGCAGCTAATCCTCGATCGCTGGCGCGACCCCGCCGGCTGCCGCGAGCAGGCGGCGCGCAATCGCGAAAACATCGCCCACTTCAGCTGGCAGAATGCAGCGCGGGCTTATCTGGAGTGGATCGAGCGTGTCATGAATTGTTGTCCCCCGCCCGGCGCTGTGGCGGCGACTGGTTGCGTTCATGCCTGAGACTCGCTCTCCAATCCGAGACACGAACCGCATCTGCAAGCTGGCAGTGATTCAGCCTCATCTGTCGAACCCCAGCCGCGAAATGTTTCTCGAACTCTCCGCCCACTGCGCGCTCGATCTGGTGCTCTCGCCCCCGCCTTCGGGAACCGGCTTCGACCTCGCCCCGCTGCCTGGGAACTCACGCATCCGTGAATTTTGCGGGCGCACGCTCAAGCCCTTGGGAAAAAACTTTGGCTGGATTCAGTTAAGCGTCCTCGGCTACGTCGTGCGCCACCGTCCGGATGCGGTCTTTCTCAACGCCAACCCCCGCTACCTCACCTTCTGGCTCGCTTTGCTGTGGGCGCGCGCTCTCGGCATTCCGGTCTACGCTCACGGCCACGGTTTCTACCGCCGCGCCCGCATCGCGGCCTCGTACCGCCTGATGATTGCCACGATTCTGAAACTCGTGACCGTGTACATCTGCTACGCGCCCATCGTCCGGCAGGCATTTTTGGACAACGGATTTTCGCCCGGAAAGCTCGCCGTCGCCCCCAACTCGCTGCGCAACCGCTTTCCGGTCACCCCGCGGGAAAAAGAAGAGAGAGAACGAGACGACAAAAAAAAAGACCGTTCCGCCCGCGGCATCCTCTTCATCGGACGCCTGCGCCGCGCCAGCCGCCTCGACCGGCTGCTGCGGGTGATCGACCGCCTGCGCCGCGAGGATGGCCTCGATCTGACCCTGCACATCATTGGCGAAGGCGAGGAGGCGGCCATGCTGAAGGCGCAGGCGCGCGGCTCCTCCTGGGCGGTCTTTCACGGCGGGATTTATGATGCGGCGCGTATCCGCGAAATCTCCCTCGACTGTTTTGCCGGATGCTATCCCGGCAACGCCGGACTCAGCGTCGTCCACATGATGTCGCTCAGCCTGCCGGTTATCACGCACGACAACTGGCGCGCCCATGGACCCGAGCCCAGCTTCATCCGCGACGGCGTCAGCGGATGGCTCTTCGATGACACCGACCCGGAAGCATCTCTCTACCGCGCCCTCCGCGCCCTGGCCTCCGACCCGGCCAAGGTCGCGGAAATGCGCTGCCACGCCTTCGCCGATTATCAGGCGCTGGCGAATCCCAGCTTGGCGGAAAGAATCTGGACGATCATCCGCGGAGAGCCCGAGCTCGAAGCCCTCCCGAAACTCGCCGACGAATCTGTCTCTGCACCCGCATCGCGCTTCACCTTATGATCGCGACCTACTGGCTGCTGCTCGCAATTCTGCTTGGCGTCTATGCCCTCGCGCTCAGCCGCGTGTTGCGCCACTCGACCGGGCTTACCCCGCTGCTCGGCTGGATGATCGGCCTCGGCTATTTTCTGCTGACGCCGCTCGCCATTCTGACCCTGCGCGGTGGCTACGAAGTTCCCGCGTCTGAGGGCATCAGCGAGGAGTGGACCAGGGTTAATCTCTCAAACCCGGTTTTCTTTCGTCCTTATCTCGTCGTTTGGCTTGCCATGATGCTTACCACGCTCGCCGCCGCACTCGCGAGCGGCCGCACCGCCGCGCCGGATGGGAATCAGAGCAGGGCAACCGTAGGCGAAAGCCCCGCCCTCGTCACCAACCTTTCCCTGCACAAACTCGAGCGCGTCATCGGAATCGCCATGGCGCTCTCGATCATCGATTGGGCCGTCCTGATCTGGCTGGTCGGCGGCTTTGCCGAGTTTCTGGTTTCCCACTGGTACCTGCGCAGCGAAGAGCTTTCTGCCCGCCTGGGTGCGAGCTTCACCCTATACACGCGAATCTCCTTGGCCAACCAGCTGTTGTTCACCGGCGCCGCCGCGCTGCACACCGGCCTCGGCCTCGAACAACGCAGGCCGCGCTGGAAATTTACCGCGCTGATCTTCGTCTTCCTTCTGATCGAAATGGCGATGAGCGGCAACCGCATCTTCATCGCTTTTTACCTGCTGGCCTTCGCCGCTTCCTGCTGGATTTACGGCCGGCGCAAACTGCTTGCCCTCCTGCTGGTCGCCTCGCCGGTCCTGGTCATCCTCTTCAGCGCCTGGGGAATGGTGCGCCACGATCTGAGCAAAATTCCCGATACGGTTGCGGGCGAGGGCGAAAGCGAAATCAGCGAGCAAACCATGAGCAGCGTGATGCACGCAACCGAAGGTTCGGCGGTCATGCTGCTGCTGCACATGGTCAACGACTTCGGCGGCAAATTCGATTATCTCCACGGCAGCACCTACGGGCGCCTGTTCACCTTCTGGCTGCCCCGCAGCCTCTACCCCAGCCGGCCGCTCGACTTCACCAACCAGGCCGCCATCTACTACCTTCCCGGAGAGGCCACCAGCCTGTGTTCCACCGCTCTCGGCGAGGCTTGCGCCAACTTCGGCCCGGCCGCCATCGCGGTGCTGCCGCTATTCACCCTCGGCGTCGCCGCCTACACCAGATATCTGGCGCGCCGTCCGGGCGGCCGTCCGCTGCTCTCCGCCGTCTCTTTTGTGGTGCTGATCTGGTTTGCTCGCTGCACCTTCGCCGAAAACGTTTTCAACCTGGCCGCGGTGGCGGCGCTGATCTGGCTGCTGCGGCTGGAGAGGGGGCTGGTCCTCTTGCCGGCCCGATCCCCGCACGCCGGACAGCCGGCTTTTGGATTTTCCCCCGCCGACGTTCCGTCTCCGGTCTCTCCCCTGCGATCGTCCCTATGATCGCCGGACAAAACGCGGGTCCCCTGCTGTCCGGCGCCTATCGCCATCTGAAATCGCTGGCTCGACCGCTGACCCGGCACCGCCGGCTCATCGAGCGCGCGAAGTATTTGGGCACCCGCATCCTGTCCCCCCAGGAAGGCAACGATCGACTCGCCAGCTCGCTCGGCCGGCCGGGGGCCGCGGGCAAGATTGGCGCAGGCGAAATGGCTGCCCTGCGCCACTATTGGCGCCTGGCCGACTCCGCCGGCCACTGCGAACTTTGGCGGGGATACGTGGCCAGAAATCTGCACCGCAATGCGGGGGTCTATCCGCCGGAGCCCGAGATTTTCTCGCGTTTTTGTCAAGCCTACAGCGAGGCGCTGAAGAGCCTGGACGTGCTGGGGGTGTGGTTTAACTTCGGAGAGCGTGCCGCCCAGCGGCGGCTGATGCCCGGGGCCTGTCTGACGGAACTGGACGCGCTCGAACCTTATTACAACGACCGGCCGTGGAGCCAGCGCCTGTCGGGCCTGCGCGTGCTGGTCGTGAGTCCGTTCGCAGCTACGGTCGAGGCGCAGTACACGCGCCGGCGGCAGATATGGCGGGCCAAGCCGGAGGTGCTCCCGGAGTTTGCACTGCGCACCGTCCGGGTTCCGCTGGCCTCCTGCCTGGCCCGTCCGCAATACTCCGACTGGTTTGCCGCGCTGGATGCCCTGCGCCGACAGATGGCGGCAGCTCCTTTTGACGCGGCGATCATGGGCGCGGGCGCCTGGTCCATTCCGCTGGTAGCCCATGCCAAGTTTCTCGGCGGCTGGGCCATCCATCTGCGCGGGGTCACCCAGATTCTTTTTGGCATCCGGGGCCGGCGATGGGAGAGGAATGAACGGATCATGGCCTTCTGCAACGAAGCCTGGGTGCGTCCCTCGCCAGAGGAGACTCCGGGAAACGCGCAACTTGTGGAAGGCGGTTGCTATTGGTGAAGTCGGTCACGGCAGGCGTGCATGCGAGCGAGATTCCGATACCGGCAGGTTCACATGCGCCCCGGCAAAATTCCAGCACGGCGAGGTCGATGGCGACGCTGGCCGCGGCTTCGCACGCCGCCGCCAGTTCGTCCGCCGATGCCCGCCCCGGCTGCATCGTGTGTTCCGGGCAGACTGAAATTACGCTGAGCGGACTCTTCGATACCCGCTTCGGCATCGCAGGCGCCTTCGACGTGAGCCGCTGCGCGCAGTGCGGGCTGGAGCAGCTTTCTCCCCGGCCCGAAGCCGCCGAACTCAAGACTCTATACGAGCGCTACTACAATTTTTCCGGCGAGCGCGGCACGCTCTATACCAGGCTTCGCGAGCGTTTTTTTGACTCGATGCTCTATCGTCTCTGGATCCGCCTCGATGGCGATATTTCTTTTCACACCCGCCGCGGCCCAGCCCGCAGCCCAGCGCGTCTGCTCGACATTGGATGCAACGAAGGCCGAACTCTGAAGCGCTACGCCGCCAACGGCTTCGCCGCCGAAGGCGCCGAGCTCAATGAAAATGCGGCTGCAGTGGCGCGCGCGGCGGGCTTTCGCGTCTTTACCGGGCCGCTTGAAGACTTCATCCCTTCGTCTCCCTACGACGTTGCCGTGCTTTCAAACGTGCTCGAACACGCGCTCGATCCCAAAGCCATGCTCGCCTCGATCCGCCGTCTGCTCCGCCCCGGAGGCCAGGTGTGGATCAGTTGCCCCAACCGCGAGAGCTGGCTGCGTTCGCTCTTCGGCAGGCGCTGGATCAACTGGCACGTTCCCTTTCATGTCTCGCATTTTTCCGGCAGCGCGTTGGGAACGTTGCTCGAAGAGTGCGGCTTTGTTCCCGTGGAACTGCGCCAGATCACGCCCGCGCTGTGGGTCGCCTCTTCGATCGTGGCGCTGCTCTTTGCCCGCCGCGGCAAGCCGACGCGGCAGCTGCGCAATCCGTTTCTGATGTGCGGCCTGGTCCTCGCCTGCCGCTTTCTGTTTTTCCCCCTGCTCTATTGGGGCAACCGCACGGGGCGCGGCGACTGCCTGGTCGCAGTCGCGGTCAAGCTTCGCGACTAGGCGGGAAAGTCCTAAGCAGGCGATCCAACAGATTTTGTCATTCCGAGCGGCGCGCCCTTTGCGCCGCGAGGAATCCGCTTCCTCCGCGGCCGCCGCAAATCTTGCAGTTTCCAAACCGCATCCAGGCCCTTATGAAAAAAGCCCTCATCACCGGCATCACCGGGCAGGACGGCTCCTACCTCGCCGAATTCCTGCTGGCCAAAGATTACGAAGTGCACGGCATCAAGCGCCGCAGCTCGCTCTTGAACACCGAACGCGTCGACCACCTCTATGAAGATCCCCAGCTGCCCGGCCGCCGCTTCTTTCTCCACTATGGAGACATGACCGACGCCAACAGCCTGATCCGCGTGCTCGAAAAATCCCAGCCCGACGAAATCTACAACCTGGCCGCACAGAGCCACGTCGCCGTCTCCTTCGAGCAGCCGGAGTACACCGCCAACGCCGACGGCCTTGGCACCCTGCGCCTGCTCGATGCCGTGCGGATTTTGGGCCTCGAAAAAAAAGCCCGCTTCTATCAGGCCTCAACGTCCGAGCTCTATGGCCTGGTCGCCGAAACTCCGCAGACCGAGCGCACGCCCTTTCATCCCCGCTCGCCCTACGGCGTCGCCAAGCTCTTTGCCTACTGGATTACGGTGAACTACCGCGAAGCCTACGGCATGTACGCCTGCAACGGCATCCTCTTTAACCACGAGTCCCCGGTGCGCGGCGAAACCTTTGTTACCCGCAAGATCACCCGCGCTCTGGCGCGCATCAAGCTGGGCCTGCAGGATTGTCTCTACCTGGGTAACCTCGAAGCCCGCCGCGACTGGGGACACGCCCGCGACTACGTCGAGATGCAGTGGCTGATGCTGCAGCAGCCCGAGCCCGAGGATTTCGTCATCGCCACCGGCGAACAGCATTCCATCCGCGAGTTTGTCGAAGCCGCCGCGGACGAGCTGAACATCGCACTGCGCTGGCGCGGCGCGGGCCCTGGCGAAAAAGGCTATGACGCGCGCGGCCGCTGCATCGTCCAGATCGATCCCCGCTACCTGCGCCCCGCCGAAGTCGATTCACTGCTCGGCGTCGCCGACAAAGCCCGCGCCAAGCTGGGCTGGCGCCCGCGTGTCAGCTTTCGCGAGCTCGTCCGCGAGATGGCCCACGCCGACCTCGAAGCCGCCGAGCGCGACCGCCTGATGAAAGCGAGCGGGTACAAGGTTTGCGAGTACCACGAATAGGCGAGCCCATAAATCAATCATGCAAGCCTCCGACAAAATCTACGTTGCCGGACACACCGGCCTCGCCGGCTCGGCCCTGGTGCGGCGCCTGGGCTACGAGGGATATCACAACCTGCTGCTGCGCACCCACGCCGACCTCGATCTCACCGACGCCCGCGCGGTTGGCGATTTCTTTTCCGCCGAACGGCCGCAGCATGTTTTTCTCGCCGCCGCCAAAGTCGGAGGCATCCTGGCCAACCAGTCCCTCCCCGCCGACTTCATCTTCGAGAACCTAAAAATTCAAACCAACGTGATTCACGAATCGTGGCGCGCCGGAGTCGAGCGCCTCCTGTTTCTCGGCTCCAGCTGCATCTATCCGCGCGATGCTCCGCAACCTTTGCGGGAAGAGTCCTGGCTTACCGGCCCGCTCGAGCCCACCAACCGCGCCTACGCCATGGCAAAAAGCGCCGGCATCGAAATGGGCTGGGCCTACAACCGCCAGCATGGCGCGCGCTTTCTCGCGGCCATGCCCACCAACTTATACGGCACCGGAGACCGCTACGATCCGCTCCACTCCCACCTGCTTCCCGCCCTGCTGCGGAAGATGCATGCCGCAAAAATCGCGGGCGCGCGCGAGGTCGAGATCTGGGGAAGCGGAACTCCACGCCGCGAATTTCTGCACAGCGACGATGCCGCCGACGCCTGCATCTTTCTTATGAACCTTGCTGCGCCGCGCTTTGCGGAACTTGCCGCCAGCCACGAAACCGCACCGCTCATCAACGTGGGCTGCGGCGAAGACATAGCCGTGGGCAAACTGGCCGAGCTCATCGCAGAAGTGGTCGGCATCTCTCCAGTATTCGTCTTCGATCGCTCCAAGCCCGACGGCACCCCGCGCAAACTGCTCGACGTCAGCCGTATAACGGCGCTGGGCTGGACGCCCCGCATCTCGCTGCGGGAAGGCCTGCGGCAAACCTATGCGGATTTCTGCTCGCGCGCTGCGTCGCTGGAGTTTGCAGAAATGCATTCCGGCAAAACGGTGGCGCGCTGAAACGAACCCAATGCGCATTCTGATCCACGGCCTCAACTTCGCGCCCGAACTCGTCGGCGTCGGCAAATACACGGGAGAGATGGCGCAATGGCTGGCCGATCGCGGCCACGAAGTCCGCGCCGTGACTGCGCCGCCGTTCAATCCGCAATGGAAGGTTGCGGATGGTTTCTCCGCCTGGCGCTACGCAAGGGAAGAACATGCGGGACAGTGCGCAGAAGTAAAAAGGAAAGTGCGGCTGCCGCAGCCGGAAGCTGAGTCGGTTGCCGCCGGTCCGGCACTTTCAGAAATAGCTTCGACGAAATCTGCAATGGGGAGAAATTCTTCATCCAACTTTCGCGAGTTCGTAACCGAGTCTCTTCAGACTCTCAAAGCCGCCCGCGGCCGCCTGCAGGTCTTCCGCTGCCCGCTCTATATTCCGCACCAGCCCTCGGCCGCAAAACGTATTGTGCATCTCGCCAGCTTCGCGCTCGCCAGTTTCCCGGTAATGCTGCGGCAAGCCGCATGGCGACCCGATGTGGTGCTGGTCCTCGAGCCCACTTTATTCTGCCTCCCCGCCGCGTTGCTCACTTCCAAACTCTGCGGCGCGAAAGCCTGGCTGCACGTGCAGGATTTTGAAGCCGACGCGGGATTCGAACTCGGCCTGGTACGCTCGCCGACATTGCGCCGGGCAGTCGAAGGAATCGAAAAAAAATTGCTTCGCACCTTCGGAAGAGTTTCCACCATCTCGGAGAAAATGCTGGCCCGTCTCGAACAAAAAGGCGTTCCCGCCTCCGCGTGCCGTTTCTTCCCCAACTGGGTCGATACCAACACAATTTTCCCTCTCGCGCATCCCAGCCCGCTGCGCGCCGAATGGAACCTCGCCCGCGGAGAACTCGTCGCCCTCTATTCCGGAACTATGGGCCACAAGCAAGGACTCGAATTGCTGGCCGAGGCCGCCGAGCGCCTGGCCTCCCGCCCTAATCTGCGTTTTGTTTTCTGCGGCGAAGGACCGGGAAAGCCCGCGCTTCTCGATCGCACCGCCGGTTTGCCCAATGTCCACTGGCTCCCCCTGCAGCCCCTCGACCGGCTCAACGATCTGCTCAATCTTGCCGATATCCATTTATTGCCGCAAAAGGCCGATGCCGCCGACCTCGTCATGCCTTCGAAGCTCACCGGCATGTTCGCCAGTGGACGGCCGGTCGTTGCCACCGCACGGCCTGAAACTCAACTGGCGCGCGCGGTCGAAGGCCGCGGAATCGTTGTCGATCCCGGCGATGCCTCCGCATTCGCGGATGCGATCGATCAACTTGCCGGCGACTCGCCACGGCGGCTACAGCTGGGACAAAACGCCCGTGACTATGCGCTTTCCGAATTGGAAAAAGAACTGGTCCTCTCCCGATTTGAGCAGGAACTATGCAGTTTCATCGCAGCCCGTTAAAGACGAATGCCAATTCGGAATGCGATCCATTTCTGGAAACGCCTTTGGCCGGCGCAGTCGTTCATCCCGCCGACCGGCGCGGCGCGATTTCGTCTCCCCGTGCAATCCGTCCCTGTGCCTTTGCCGTCAAGCGGTTCATCGACATCGTCGGCGCCGGCCTGCTAGTGATCCTGCTTTCGCCGCTATTCCTGTTGCTTGCCGTCGCCGTCAAACTCAGCTCGCCAGGAAAAATCTTTTACCGCTGGAAAGTCGTCGGCCAGGGCGGGCGGCCTTTTACCAGCTACAAATTCAGGTCCATGATCGCAAATGCCGATGATTTAAAAGCGGCGCTCGCGGCCGCGAACGAGATGACCGGACCGGTCTTCAAAATCACGGACGATCCCCGTGTCACCCGCGCCGGAAAATGGATGCGCCGCTACAGCCTCGACGAGCTGCCGCAGCTCTACAGTGTGTTCAAAGGCGAGATGAGCCTGGTCGGGCCGCGGCCTCCGCTGCAAACCGAATATGCGCGCTTCACCAGCTTTCAGAAACAAAAGCTGGCGGTAAAGCCCGGCATCACCTGCCTGTGGCAGGTCAGCGGGCGCAATCGGGTGTGCGACTTCGACCAATGGGTGCGCCTCGATCTCGAATACATTCGCCGCTGGTCGCTCGCGCTCGACTGCCGCATTTTGCTGCGCACCGTCGGCGAAGTCTTCCGCGGCTCGGGCAAGTAATCGCAATCGATCGCAACGACAAGGACCAACCTTTGAAAGTCTTGATCACCGGCGGCGCGGGCTTCATCGGCTCCCATCTGGCCGACCGCTTTCTGCGCGAGGGCTTCGAAGTCCGCATCCTCGACAGCCTCGATCCCCGCGTCCATCCCCAGGGCCGCCCACGCTACCTGCCCGCGCAGGCCGAGTTCATGCACGGCGACGTCACCGACCGCGCCACTCTGCTCGCCGCGCTCGCCGGCGTCGACATCGTCTCCCACCACGCCGCCTATCAGGATTACATGCCCGACTTTTCCCGCTTCCTGCAAGTCAACGCGGTCAGCACCGCTCTCTTATTCGAACTCATCCTGGGCCACCGGCTGCCGGTGAAAAAAATTATTGTCGCCTCTTCGCAGGCGGTCTACGGCGAAGGCCAATACCGATGCATCGATCATGGCGAATTTCAGCCCGTCCCGCGTTCCTCCGATCAACTGCAGCGCGGAGAGTGGGAAGTGGCTTGCCCCGATTGCGGCGAAGCGGTGCAGGCGCTGCCGCTCAAAGAAAGCTTCAGCAATCCCTACAACCAGTACGCCGTCTCAAAACTCGCGCAGGAAAAAACCGCGCTCGGGCTCGGCTACCTGCACGGCATTCCCACGGTCGCGCTGCGTTATTCGATCACCCAGGGAAAGCGGCAGTCGCTGCACAATCCCTACTCCGGCGTGTGCCGCATCTTTTGCAGCCGCGCCCTGCGCCAGCTTGCCCTCACGGTGTACGAAGACGGCCACCAGACCCGCGACTTCGTTCACGTCGACGACGTGGTCGAGGCCAACCTGCTCGTGCTCGCCAAGGACTCGGCCGATGGCCACGCCTTCAACGTGGGCGGCGGAATCGCCACCACGGTTCTCGACTACGCACGCCGCGTGCTGGCCCGCATTCCAAACTCCGCCGGCCTCGACGTTTCTGGCGAGTACCGCCGCGGCGACAACCGCCACAGCGTCTCCAGTATCGACAAGCTGCGGCAGTTCGGTTGGCGGCCGCGCCGCGGCCTCGACGCCATCCTCGATGATTATCTCGAGTGGATCGAAAGTTCCGGCGGCGTGCCCGCGCGCCTGCCCGATGCCGTCGCCGACATGCGCGCCGCCGGAGTCTTGCTGAGCGCCACGAATTAGCTGCGCACGGGAAAAGTGGGTTGTCATCCCGAGCGCAGAGAGGGACCTTGGTTTTTGCCGGCGCGATTCCGATAGGTGCAGCAGGCACATGCGATGGCTCCCTAGCGCCCGCATGGCAAGATACTTCGAGGAAGCGAGCCAGTTGCTTATGACGACAAACACCGCTCCGCACGACGTTGCTTCCTATCTGGAAGAGCTCTCCGCCACCATCAAGAATCTTCCGCTCGCCCCCATCGACGATCTGGTGCAGATTTTTCTTCAGGCCTACCGGCGTGGCTCGACCATCTTTCTTTTCGGCAACGGAGGCAGCGCCTCGCTGGCCTCGCACATGGGTTGCGATCTCGGCAAAGGCACGGCGCCGGCCTCAGGCAAGCGCCTGCGCGCCATCGCCCTCACCGACAATGCTGCCCTCATCACCGCCTGGGCCAATGACACGCGTTACGAAAACATCTTTGCCGAGCAGCTCCAAAATCTGATGCAGCCCGGCGACGTCGCCTTCGCCATCAGCGGCAGCGGCAACTCTCCCAACATTCTGGCGGCTCTCGAATGCGCGCGCCGCGCCGGAACCATCACCGCCGGCATCACCGGATTTGAAGGCGGCAAGATGAAACCTTTATGCGATGCCTGCGTCGTTGTCCCCTCCGCCAACATGCAGATCATCGAAGACCTTCATCTTTCGATTGCGCACTCCGTCTTCCGCGCCTTGTGCCATGAAATCGAAGTCCTTAACCGCGCCGGCGCGGCGTCTGCAACTTGCGCCGTTCCCGCTCACTCCGCCGCGCACGCCGGCCGATGAGTTTTACCACAATCAACTCCAAACAAATTCTGAACCGCAATGAAGAAGCCCACCAAGCCCGCACGAATCGAACCCCAGCGCCTGCGCAACCGCATCCTTGCTGCCGATCTGGCATGGATTCCCGTTGCCCTTGCCGCCGATCAGGCGCTCTGCTCCGGCGTTCACTGCCGTCATCCTTCACTGGGCGCGGCCAACTTTATTTTCTATGTCGTTTGCGCTCTGCTGGCCTGGGTGCTGCTCTCCGAGAATCTTCACCTCGATGGTTTTCGCAGCGGCTGGCGTATGCCCTCGCTGGTCTCGCACCTGCTCCTAGCCATCGTTCTGCTCATGATTCTTTTGCTCGCCGTGCAAAGCGTCTCCGAGCGCTACGTTGGGCGCTTCACGCTCAGCGTCTTCTCTCTCTTTCTGCTCGCCGGATTTCTCGCCATCCGCGGCCTCACCCTGCGCCGCGTGCTCCGCCAATACAAAAATGGCGAAGCCCACCGCATCGTCATTCTCGGCTCCGATCGTCTGGCCAGCGAACTGGCGGCCAAATTCCAGCGCCATCCTGAGCTCTTGTGCGAGGTCGTCGGCTTTCTCTGCCCGGAAGCGGAGATGCCCGCAGCGCGCCCCGCTCCGCTCTCGCCTCAAATTCCATCCTCGGTTTCGAGCATGGAACTGATCGCCCTGCTGCGCCGGTACAAGGTCGATGAACTCATCCTGGCGCACCCATCGGTTTCGAACGAAATCCTTAATCTGATCGCGCTTTGCCGTCAAAATTCCATTCGCGTCAGCCTGGTGCCGCAACCCTACGAGCTTTATCTCTCCCGTCCGAACCTGCTCGACATTGGCGGCCTGCCGCTGCTACAACTCGCGGATGCGACTACTCCCGCCTCCGCGCGCTTCGGCAAACGCTGCTTCGACATCTCTCTCAGCCTGGCTTTCGCCGTGCTCACTCTTCCCGCAATCCTCCTCAGCGCCGCAGCGTTGCGCCTCTGCACCGGCGCCGCTTTTCGTTGGGAGACTCGCACCGGCCTTGCCGGAAGACAATTTCGCATGTTGCGCCTTAACGTAGACCGCGACCCGCAAACCGCCCCGCGTTTTCAAAGAATGCTGTGGCAACTCAGCATCTCCGAACTGCCGCAGTTATGGAATGTGCTTCGCGGCGAGATGAGTCTGGTGGGCCCGCGCCCCGAAGGTCCCGAGCGCGCCAATTGCTACACCACTTGGCAGCAGCAGCGGCTCTCCATCAAACCCGGCATGACCGGACTGGCCCAGGTTCACGGCCTGCGCGAGCGCCATCCCTCGGAAGATAAAACCCGTCATGACCTGCAATACATGCTGCATGCCACGCTGCTAAAAGATATTTCGCTCTTGATCGAGACCATGTGGACTCTGGCCTCTCGCCTGTTCGCCCTGCTGGCGCGTGATGCACGCTCCCCTAACGACAACGCTGCCGAATCAAAGATTTTATTTTCCGCAAACCCTCAACCTTTCTCGGAGATATTGCAGCATGCTCATCGGACGCAGCCCGGTTCGGATTAGTTTTGGCGGCGGCGGCACTGACCTGCCCTCGTACTACGAGCAGTTCGGGGGTGCCGTGCTCAGCACTGCCATCAACAAATATTTTTATACGATCCTCGGCAGCCGCAGCGACGGCCGCATCCAGGTCATCTCCTCCGACCTGCGCCTGTTCGGCAACTGGAATGATCTTGCCGCCCTGCCTGCTCTGCCCGAGGACAATCGCGGCCTCGATATTCCGCTCGCCGTGCTGAAAGACCTGAACGCGGAACTCGCCGCCGATCTTTTTCTCGCCTCCGAAATTCCTCCCGGCACCGGCCTCGGCTCCTCCGCCAGCGTTTGCGTGAATCTGCTCAAGGTTCTCACCACTTATTTGCGTTGCCCACTCTCGAAGTACGAACTCGCCGAGCGCGCCTACCGCATCACCCGCTTCGGACTCGCCCGCCACGTCGGCAAGCAGGATGAATACGCCGCCGCCTTTGGCGGCCTCAACTACATTCGCTTCAACCCCGATGGCTCAACTCACGTCGAGCCGCTGCAACTCGACGCCGGTGTTCTCACCGCACTGCAGACTAACTTAATGTTATTTTTTACCGGCGCCGCGCACCACTCCTGGGACATTCTCGCCGATCAGGAAAAATCCACGCTCCAACCTTCTGGCTCGGCCGTTGCCGCCCTGCATCAGGTGAAGGAAGCGGGCGCCATGATGAAGGAAGCTCTGCTCTGCGGCAACCTCGAACACTTCGGCCACCTGCTCGACGATGCCTGGCAGGCAAAAAAGCGCGTGTCGAATCGCATCTCCAATCCGCGCATCGATCATTTTTATCAAACCGCCCGCGAATGCGGAGCGGTCGGCGGAAAAATCACCGGCGCCGGAGGCGGAGGATTTCTTCTGCTCTACGCCGAACCCGCCCGCCAGCCGGCCATTCGCTCCGCATTGCAAAACGAAGGTTTGCAGGAGATGGCTTTCGCCTTCGACACTCAGGGAGCCCAGGTCCTGGTCAACGACCCATTCATCGATCGCGACGAACGCGCCGGCACGCGCTGGACCTTCCTGCCACTGGCGGCCGCGGCGTCGATTTAGCCGCCTTGCGTTTCTTGCGTTCGTTCACGAGGACAAATCTTTGAAAGCTTTTCTCCTGGCCGGTGGCCACGGCACGCGCCTGCGCCCCATTACCGATTCCATCCCCAAGTGCCTGGTGCCAATTCGCGGACGCCCTCTGCTCGATCTCTGGCTCGAGCTTTGCGCCGCTTCCGACATCACAGAAGTTCTCATCAACGTGCATGCTCATGCGCAAGCCATCGAACAGCATCTCAGCCGCAGCCGCCCTCCGGTGAAAGTGCGCGTGATCCACGAAGACCATTTGCTCGGCTCTGCCGGAACGATTGCAGCGAACCGCGCATGGATCGCCTCCGACGCCGCGTTCTGGATTCTCTACTCCGACGTTCTCACCAATATGAATCTGCTCCGCATGCGCGACTTCCACTTCCTTCACAAGCAGTTCGCGACGCTCGGTCTCTATCAGGTCGCCGACCCTTCGCGCTGCGGTGTCGCTGTCACCGACCCCGCCGCCGTTATCATCGCCTTCGAAGAAAAGCCACAGCACCCGCGCAGCAACTGGGCTTTCTCCGGCGTGATGATAGCCGGTCCTCAATTTCTCCAAACCATTCCTTCCTGCATCCCGGCCGATATCGGATTCCACGTTCTCCCGCTCCTTGTCGGCAAAATGCAGGCCTATCCCATCCACGAATACCTGCTCGATATCGGCACCATGCCGAACTATCAGAAAGCGCAGGCCACATGGCCCATCAATCACGCCGCGCCGCAGCCGCTACGCTCCACGGAAGAGCCCATCTCGTCCGGAGAAAACGCATGAGCACCTCAAAGCTCCGCGGCGTCATCTTCGACATGGATGGCGTTCTCGTCGATAGCCACGCCGTTCACCGCCGCGCCTGGCGCACATTTTTTCAAACACTCGGCCGCGACATCCCCGAGCCCGAGCTGGATTTTATTTTGGATGGCCGCAAGCGCACCGATATTCTGCGCCACTTTCTCGGCAATTGCCCGAATGCCGAACTCGAGGAATTGGGCAGACGCAAAGACTCTGTTTTCCGGAAAATGCAGCCCGAGATTTCTGCCGTTCCCGGCGCGGTTCCTCTGGTCCGCGAGCTCCGTGCCAATGGCATCGTGCTCGCCCTCGCAACCTGCGCCAGCCGCAGCCGCGCTCACTCTACCTTAGCCGGGCTGGGTCTTCGGCAACATTTTCGCGTAATCGTAACTGGAGAAGATGTTGCGCTAGGCAAGCCCGATGTCGCCATCTACCGAATGGCCAGCGAACTCATCGCGATCAATCGCCAATCGCTGCTCGCGGTAGAAGATGCCATCTCGGGAGTGCGCGCCGCGACAGGAGCAGGCCTGCATTGCATCGGAGTCGCCCTGCACGAATCCGCGGCGAATCTTCGCTCCGCAGGCGCAGTTCACGTCGTGCCGGATTTCGAGTCAGTGTCCGCGAAGAAGTTTGAAGAAATCTTGCACGGCTGCGAGCTTGCCGCACCAACTGCGCAAGACTGAACTAGCAGTGAAGGCCCTCGCTGCGGCAGGCTTCCACAATCGAGAGCCGGTCCGGCGCGCCCAGTTTCCGCAGCATCCGGTGCACGTGGTTCTTCACCGTTTGCTCCGACAAATTCAGGCGGCCGGCCATTTCTTTATTCGTCAGCCCCTGTCGAATCAGCCCCGCCAACTGTTGCTCGCGCCGGCTCAGGCCCAGGCTGTTCTTAAGATGCAGACTTGGAATCGCAGGCCGGTGTCGTGCCACCCACTGAAATAAACTGCCCGAAAGCCCCGCCGGACACACCGCTTCGCCCGCGGCGACCGCGCGAATCGTCCTTGCGACCTCCGCCGCCGACGCATCTTTGAGCACATAACCCACCGCGCCCGCTTGTATCACACGCAGAAAAACTTCTTCTTCCGCTTCCATCCCGACCATCACAACTCTGATTGCAGAGTTTAGATGATGCAGCTTCTGTACGATGCTCGATTCCGCCAGGACTGCGGAAACTGAATCGAGTACGACCACATTGGCTTGTGCGGCAATGATTTTCTCAAGAACGTCAAACCCGTATGATCCGGATCCGACCACTCGAATGTCGTCCTTCTTCGAGAGGATCCGCAGCAAAGCCTCGCGCAGTAGCCGGTTCTCAGCCAGGAGAAATACTGCTGCGCCCGCTTCAGAAAATCCTGCTCCCTCGGTCATCATTCGCTGATTAGCCTCGCCTCAGATTTCTCGCAACCCATCTTCGACCCTAGCGGCCGGCCGAACCTGCGGTCAAGCCGAAACCTCTCCTTGCTCGATTCCCTGTTCCCGGCGCGGGAAGCGTATCGGCGCATTCCTGAATCGGCTCCCTTCAGCACTTCACCGCCCTACGCACTTCCGTGCGTCCACTGCTGTCGCGCGAGCTCCCGCACCCCGCAATCTTGACGCGCCGTACCCCGGCTGCTAAATTTCGTTGCTATCACGCCAGTCTTCGGGGGACGTCATTTCAACTCGGGCAAGGAAGCCGCGTCATCCTCAGGAAACTCCACAGCTCGATCCTCATCAAGTCGATCCCAGCCGCCGCGACTTTCTTCTTCGTTGCTGCCAGGGAGCTTCCATCGCCGCTTTTCCGCCCGCCCTCCGCTGTTTCGCCTTCGGTTCGTCCCCTTCATTCTCACAACCCGCTCCGTTCCCCGATCATGAATTCCATCTCCATCCCCACTATCGCCAGCAAAGGCCGCTCGACGCCACGCTGCTCAAGACGCAGTCCGGCCTCGACGCCTTCGTCACCGAAAAATATCACGATCAAATCGCGGCGACTCTGGGGCAGTGGAGCGAAAGCTTGCTCCGCTCTCCGCAAGATGCACAGACGATCGGGGCCGAATTCGCACCGGATTTCTCAGGATCGTCTCTGCGCCCTGTTGAATCGCAACTCGTGCGCTCGGGTTCCATCGAAGTTCGCCGGAATAAATTTGCCCCGGCCCCGAAGCTGGCTTCCGATGCCTTTCTCCGCGAATGGCTCACCTCCTTCTCCGGGTTTTCCAAAATTCTCACCGCCGAATTCCAGGTGACGGGTATTCAAGCCGGCCCCCCGGCTGCCGGCCAACTTCCGCAGCGGCTCCAGACTCGCGTGCGCTACGAGGTCGTCGGCGCTGGTGCAGGCTTTCACCGCGAGCAGTATGTGGGATATTGGGATCTCGAGTGGGTCGCGGCCGCGCCTTCGTCCGATAGATTTCTTCTGCACACATGGCTGTCGCTCGAGGAAACTCAAAGCCGTTCCATCTCTCCCGTATTCGCCGATATCACCGCCTCGGCCTTCAGCGCGAATCCTTCTTATGCGGCGCAACTGCTCCACGGAAGCGATTACTGGCGCACGCTTCTCGATGGAGCCTGCGGCATCGACCTCTACGGCCACAACGGCGTTTCCGTCGCCGACATCGACAACGACGGCTTCGACGATCTCTACATCTGCCAGCCCGCCGGCCTTCCCAACCGCCTGTATCGCAATCGCGGCGACGGAACTTTCGACGACATTACAGACTCATCGGGCCTCGGCCTCCTCGAAAATACCTCGTGCGCGATTTTTGCCGATTTCCAAAACACCGGCCGCCAGGACGCTGTCATCGTGCGCGCCAACGGGCCGCTGCTTTTTCTGAACGATGGCAACGGCAAATTTCGCATGCTGCCCAATTCCTTTCAATTCGCCACTCCGCCGCAGGGAACCTTCACCGGCGCCGCTGCCGCCGACTACGACGGCGACGGCTGGCTCGACATTTATTTTTGCCTCTACTCCTACTATCAAGGCGACGATCAATATAAATATCCAGTCCCATATCACGACGCGGAAAACGGCCCGCCCAATTTCCTGATGCGCAACCATCGCGACGGAACATTCCACGACGTTACCGCTGCCTCCGGCCTCAGCCAGAACAACACCCGCTACAGTTTTTGCTGCGGATGGGGCAACTACAACCGCGACGGCTGGCCCGATCTTTACGTCGTCAACGATTTCGGCCGCAAGAATCTCTACCGCAACAACGGCGACGGCACTTTTACGGACGTCGCCCCCGAAGCCGCCGTGGAAGACATTGGCGCGGGCATGAGCGTCAGTTGGCTCGATTACGATAATGATGGAGCGGAAGATCTCTACATAGCCAACATGTGGACCGCCGCCGGTGAGCGCATCTCCTCGCAGGAAATATTCAAGAAAGACTCGCCTTCGTCAATTCGCGCTCTGTACCAGAAGCATGCCATGGGCAATTCGCTCTTTCGAAACAGCGGCGCATCTGCCTTTCAAAACAAAACCGAGGCCGCGGCCGTCGGCATGGGCCGCTGGTCGTGGTCGAGCGATGCATTCGACTTCGATCACGACGGCTTTCCCGATCTCTACATTGCGAATGGAATGGTCTCTGGCCATTCGCGTGACGATCTGAACAGTTTTTTCTGGCGGCAGGTGGTTGCGAAATCACCAGACCAGGCAAAACCCGCACCCGATTACGAACAAGGCTGGAACGCGATCAACGAACTCATTCGCGCCGACGGCACCTGGAGCGGCTACGAACGGAATGTTTTCTACGCTAACAATCGCGATGGAACATTTTCCGACGTTTCCGGAGCAGTCGGCCTCGACTTCGTCGAAGACGGAAGATCCTTTGCCCTCGCGGACTTCGATCACGACGGCCGACGGGAAATATTTCTAAAGAACCGTAACGCCCCGCAGCTGCGATTGCTGAAGAACGTAATGCCGAATCTTCCCCCGGCGATCGCCTTCCGCCTCCGCGGCACAAAAAGTAACCGTGACGCGATCGGCGCATCAATCACCATTGAAACCAGCGCGGGCCGCCAGACTCGCACGCTGCAGGCGGGTTCGGGATTTCTTTCACAACACAGCAAGGAAATATTTTTCGGCCTCGGCGATGCCGCAGGCCCGGTGCGCGCCTCGATTCGCTGGCCCAGCGGCTTGGTGCAAGAATTTCGCGGCCTTGCACCCGACCAGCGGATCTGGATCGAAGAGGGGTCGGAAACATTTCACGCCGATCCGTTCAACATAAAAACCCAAGCCTCGATTCATCTCGCGACTTCCGCGCCTCAGCAATCCGAAAGTCTTCCATCTACCGTCGAAACCTGGTTGCTCGCGCCCATCTCCGCGCCGGATTTTTCCCTTCCTGACCTGAACGGAAAAACTCGCTCGCTCTCTGAGCTTCGCGGAAAGCCGGTTCTGCTTAATTTCTGGGTGTCGTCATCGCCGGCCTGCCGCGAAAATGTGAAAGTCTTCAGCCGCGCACACGCGCGATGGGCAACTCAAGGCCTTCAACTGCTTACCGTTCACCTCGACGAAGCCGCCGCACAAAATGTGGCAGAGCCGGCGCGTGACGAGCGCCTCTCCTTCCCCATCCTTCGCGGGACAGACGATGTCGCCGCCGTCTACAACATTCTCTTCCGTGATCTCTTCGACCGTCATCGCGATCTCATCCTGCCGACTTCTTTTCTGATCGACGGCAAGCAGCAGGTTGTGAAGATCTATCAGGGCCCTGTGCCCGAGCATCTCGAACAAGACCTACAGCGCATTCCTCAAACTGAGGCTCACCGCCTCGCGCTCGCGCTCCCCTTTCCCGGCGCTGCCGATACGTTCACCTTTGCCCGCAACTATCTCTCCTACGGCTCTATCTATTTTCAGCGCGGCTGTTTCGAGCAAGCGGCAGCCGCATTCCAATCGGCGCTGCGCGACGACCCCTTGAGCGCCGAAGCCAGCTACGGCCTGGGCAGCGCATACCTGAATCAGCAGAAAACCGCCGAAGCGCGCGAGAGCTTTGAAGGCGCTACGAAACTTCGCGCCAGCTACCCCGACACTCTCGCGAACGCGTGGAATAATCTCGGCCTTCTGGCCACGCGCGATCATAACCTGGAGGAGGCGATCCGCTGTTTTCAAGAGGCGGTGCGGCAAAGCCCCGAGAATCTCATCGCTCTTAACAATCTTGGCAACGCCTACCGCGCGCAGAAAAACTGGGAAGCCGCGCGCCAGACTTTCGAACGCGCCCTTGCGGTCGCACCCGACGATCCCGAGACAAACTATGGTCTAGCCATGGTCTTCGCCCAGGCCGACGATACTGCCCATGCCTACGAATATTTGCAGAGAGCTTTGAAATCGAGGCCAGCGTATCCCGAAGCATTGAACAATCTTGGAATCCTCTACTTGCGCACACAGCGGCGCAACGAATCCGTGTCGGAATTCGAAGAATGCATCCGGGTAGCTCCCGCGTTCGATCAGTCCTATTTAAACCTGGCGCGCGTATACGCACTGGAAGGCGCGCCAGCCAAGGCCCGCGCCATCCTCCTCGATCTTCTCAAGCAGCATCCCGATCACGCGCAAGCAAGAAGCATGTTGGCGGAACTCCCACAGTGACGCCTGCACGGAGCTCGTGCAAATCTATCTAGCACCCGGCGTCGGCGCACTCAACAGATCGACAAATAATTTATAAAACTTGTCGAGATTCAAATCGTCCTGCACTTCCAGCGAGCGAACTCCAATCTTCGGCTTGTTCTGCTCCTGCCAGGTGAGCGTATTGCCGTAACTCGCCCCGTGGTCCAGGTCCACATCCATATACAGCGTTTCGCTCTTGGTGATGATCGAAGGATCCAGCCACGCCACCGCCGCCAGTTCGTCCCACAAATAATTGTAGTTGCCGCGCAGTCGCGAGTATTTCGCGATGTAGCGTGCCGCCGGCGAATCGCTCGTCTTGACGCGATCGATCAGCTCCGGCGTCAGCCTGGTCTTCACCGAGATATCCACCGGAGTGCAAATCACTTTTTTCCACGGCGCAATCAATACCGCATGCGCCGCTTCCGGGTCAAACCACAGATTGAATTCGTGAGTCGGGTTATAAGCAAACTCCGGATCGTCAGTCCGCGGATTCAGGCTCGCGCCCATGAACACCAGTTCTTTCGCCAACCCCGCAAACTCCGGATCGATCGCGATCGCCAGAGCCAGGTTCGTCATCGGACCGCCCGCATAGATCGTGACCTGGTTCGGGAACTTATGCACCATACGAATCAAAAAATGCGCCGCGTCCTCCTCCGCGGCCTTGGTCGTGGGCTTGCCCTCCGGCATCTCGCCCAACTGATCCTGCGGATGGTAAAACCTCGGCGTCCACGCGCCCAGCCACGGCACCGTTCCAAACTGCTGCTCCCACATTTCGGTTTCCTGCTTGCGCCGCACCAGCGGATACTCCGCTCCCGGCACCACCGGAATATCTGTGCGCCCAATCAATTCCAGCATACGCAACGTATGCGCCACTTCTTCATGCAACCACTGGTCGCCTGTGACCACGGTGATGCCCAACACTTCGGTCTGCGGCGACTGAATCAGCAGCAGCATCGACGTTTGATCCGTCCCCGCCGGCCCGGCCGCATCCTGGTCAATAATGATCCTCCTTTTTTCCTGGCCCCAACCCAATGGCGACGCCGTCAGCAGAAGTAAGAATCCCAAGAAAAAAACTCGCGTGAATTTCATTCGCGTCCTTCAATAGCTGCAATATTGGTTCGCGTAAACCGCGTGACGACCTTAACGTACAAGCCGGAAAACTTGCAAGCCCTTAACTCGTGGGCGGTAGCGAAGCTCGGCAGTGCAAGTCGTTTTCTCCGCGAACTTCGCGGATTTTCTTTGCGGCCTCCGCGGTCAAAAGCTTTAGAGCCTCCCAGCCGAAAAATGTGCGCGAGGATCACCGCGACGCATAGAAATACATTGCACCGCAAGGCTTCTGGCGGCCGGTCCCGCGGATGGTAGGCTATGGAGTTCGAGGCGTTCATTTTGGCCAGCACATTTAAAACTCGCATCGGGAAATCCGTAGTGATAGTGGCGCTGATCTGGGTGGCGCTACTCGCAACCGTTCAAGGACAACCAGCTCAGGCGCGCGAAATCGCTCAGCATGCAGAGGCCGCGAATTCAGCGATTCTGCACGGTACAGTCCGCGATTCTGAGCATCATCCGATCGCAGACGCGGCCGTTTCTTTGCGAGCGAAAGGCGGACAATCGCTCACCGTGCCTACCGACCAAGCGGGCGTCTACCGCTTTTCTGAAATTCACGCAGGCGCATACACTCTGCAAGCGATCAAAGCGGGTTACAAAGCACATCCTCCCGACGTGCTCGGGCTCGCAACCGGCGAATCCAGAGCCATCGATCTCACGCTGGTTCCCGCAAAATCCGCCAGCGCACAACATCCCGCCTCATCGAAGCCCGAGTTCTTTGACGAGCCACACTTCACCGTCGCTGGCGTAACCGATACCACGAGCGCCGGCGGACACGGCTCTTCCACAACACTGCAACGCACGCAAGAGGCTCTCGCCAAAGAGACCGCCGCACTGAGCAAACCTTCCGCCGATGATCACTCCGGCCCGGCCTCGCAACATCACGCACTCGCCGAAAACCTCGAGCAGCAAGGCAAGCCGTTGGAAGCGGTGCGCGAGTATCAACGGGCCGCGGAGTCGAACCCCAGCGAGCCGAATCTTTTCGATTGGGGTTCGGAGTTGTTATTGCATCACGCACCAGAACCAGCTATCGAAGTGTTTACCAGAGGCAATCGCTCATTCCCGCGATCGGTGCGCATGCTCACCGGCCTGGGCGCCGCCTGGTACGCCGCCGGGTCGTTCGATGAAGCCGTCAAATATCTTTGCGCGGCCTCCGACCTCGACCCTGCCGCTCTCGAGCCTTATGGGTTCATCGGCAAAATGCAGATTTCAGCCTCCGCCGAATCCGAAGCCGCAACCGAAAAACTCCAGCGCTTCGTCAAACTCCAGCCCGAGAATGCCCTCGCCAACTACTACTTCGCTATGGCGATCTCCAAGCGGCACTCGCTCGATGACGCCGACAAAGCCGCTCAAGCCAGACCGCTCTTGGAAAAAGCAATTCGCCTCGATCCCAGCCTCGCGCCCGCTCTTCTTCAACTCGGCATCCTTTATTCCGAGCAAAAGAAACTTCCCGACGCGATCTCGGCCTACCAGCGCGCCATTGCAGCCGATCCCCAACTCGAGCAGGCGCACTATCGCCTGGCGCAGGCCTACCGGCAAAATGGCGAAGAGCCGAAAGCGCTAAGCGAATTGGCGCTCTACCAAAAAATATCCAAGGAAAAAGCCGACGAAGCCGAGCGTCAGCAGCATGAAGTGCAGCGCTTCTTATACGAAATAAAAGATGAGCCGGCCGCTCAACACAAGTGAGATTCTCGAAACTCAGTGCGTCGGAGTCGGCGCCGTCATCAAGCCGATGAACATCCGGTAAAACTTCTCCAGATCCAAATCCACTTGCACCTCCACCGGCTGGGCCCCAGCGTTCCGATTATTTTTTTCTCCAGGCAACACTGGCCATGTGATCGTATTCCCATATCCCGCACCCTGGTCCAGATTCACCCGCATATAGCGCATCTCGGTCTTGGTGATTACGGTGGGATCGATCCACGCAGCAGCCGCCAGTTCGTCCCACATGATATCTCCGCCCGGTTCATACATTGCGAACCGCGAGACATATTTCGCGAGCGGCGTCCCACTGGCCTCGATCTGCTTCATCATTTCGCGCGTCACATGCGTCTTGATCGAGATATCGGTCGGCGTGCAAACAATCTTCTTCCACGGCGCGCGCAACACGATCTGCGCCGCTTCGGGATCGAACCAAAAATTAAACTCATGCGTCGGATTGCGCGCAAACTCCGGATTCTCCGTCTTCGGCGCTAAACTCCCGCCCATGAAAACTAACTCCTGTGCCAGGGCAGCGAACTCCGGATCGATTGATATCGCGGTCGCGAGATTGGTCATCGGTCCGCCCTCGTAGACGGTCACCTCGTGCGGATACTTGCGCACCATGCGAATCAAAAAATGCGCCGCATCTTCCACACTAGGTTTAGTCGTAGGTTGGCCCTCGGCCAGATCCGGCACCACAAACGGCTCATGCCACCAGCGCTCGTCCCAAGCGCCCGCAAAGGCCACTTTCCCGTACATCTGCTCCCACAGCAAAGTTTCGTCGCGCCGCCGCACCAGCGGGAAAACCGCTCCCGGCACCACTGGAATGTCAGTGCGCCCGATAATTTCCAGCAGCCGCAGCGTGCGTGCCACTTCCTCGTCGCGCCACTGGTTCCCGCTCACCACCGTGATTCCCAGCACCTCCACCTGCGGAGACTGAATCATTACCAGCAGCGTCTGCATATTGCTGCCGCCGGGCCCCGAGCAATCCTCGTTGATGATCACTTTGCGCCGCGCCTGGGCCGATGCTGCGCAAGCTCCGAGCAGCCCGGCGATCAAAAGCATCAGCGCGCGTACCCGCGTCCAGCGCATCATTCATTCCTCGAAAGTAGTCTGCCTGTGCAATCAAAAGGGCAGACCGAGTAGAACTCAGTCTGCCCCGAATTCAACCAATCAGTTTCAACTCGCTAAAAATTCAGCCGCAAGGCTAACTGAATCAACCGCGGGTTGTTGACGGTGTTGTTCAGTTTGCCAAAACTCGAAGGAGTATTAATATCCTGCTCGCCCGTGTCGCCCACTCCGTTCAAGTAGAACTGGGCATGGTTAAACAGGTTGAAGAACTCAGCCCGGAACTGCAACTTCATCGCTTCCCGTATGACGAAGTCTTTCATCACCGAGAAATCCGTGTTCACAAAGCGAGGTCCATAGACCGGAGCGCGCGGCGCCGTGCCGAGCTCGCCAGCCGGAGCCGAGGCGAACGCGCAGGGATTGAACCAGTTTTGCTGGGTATGAATCTTGGCCGGGCAGTTCGTACCGCTGCCTTCCGGTCCCGCCTTGTTCGGATCGCCCACCAGGTTCGGCCGCTGGAACGTGTTCCCGTTATATGAGAAGAACACACCCGACTCATCCGCGCTATCCACCACAAACAGTGGGAAGCCCGAAGTTGCTCTTTCAATTACATTCACCTGCCAGTTGCCAAGGATGGCGTTGGCTGCCCCGCTCAAGTTCCCGCCGTATCGTTTTCCCTTGCCCAAAGGCAATTCATAAAGAACGCTGGCGGTGAAGCTATTGTTCAGATTCAGCTGCGACAAGCCCCAATCAAGCTTCGCAGCTCCCGGCAATGGATAATACAGAGCTCCGGGGTTCGTGCCCAATCCGTCTGTCAAGCCGGAATCGAAATTGCGCGAATAGGTATACCCGATCAAAGCGTAAATTCCATGCCGTGCGCTCTTGGTTTCAGCCTTGGCCTGCAGCGAATCGTAGCGGGAAGCGCCGATGCTGTTGTTGGTGTCAACGCTCTGAAATGGATTGGCGTAGGGGTAGGTTGGGAATCCGCAGCCCACATTGTAAGTCGAACCGGGAACGTAATCGGCGCCGCCGGGGCACGCCAGAGGTGGCGACAGGTTCTCGTTTAACTGGCTCACTAAAATATGTTCGCCGCGCGAGCCGGCATAGCCCACCGTCAATACAATATTTTCCGGCAGTTGCCGTTCAATATTCAGATTGAATTGCTGCACCATGCCTTGCTTGAAGTTGCGGTTCTCCGACTGAATCGTGCCCGAGTAAGACTGCGGGTTCACAGGCGAACTGTAAACTGCGCCGCCGGTGACGGGCGTTGTAGAAGGCGTGCCCGGCGCAAGAAGAAATCCCCCCGATAACGATCCGACCGTGCTGCCATACGCCAGGCAGAACGTGCAGGGATCCACTTCCGCATAATACGGAGGATTCTGCCACAGCCCCTGCCCGCCTTGATTCCACGCGGAATCGTGGAAGATCGCATAGCCGCCGCGCACCGCGGTTTTATCGCTGCCCATCGGTTTCCACGCGAAACCGATGCGCGGCTCGAGAGCGGTTTTGTCAAACTGAATTCCCACCCGCCCGTCGGTGGATACGCAAGTGGTGCATCCGCTAATTCCCGGACTGCCGGATGGTACAAACCACTTCAGGCTCGCGACATCGAAGTTCGCCTGCCGGTTCGCCTCCTCGGTTTCCGGCGTCGCCAGCGCCCACGCAAAGCCCAGGTTCAACGTTAAATTATTCGTGATCCGCCAATTGTCCTGCACAAAAGGACGGAACAGCTTCCAGCGCCGTCCCGTCGTCGCCCCTAGAAAGGTCTGATCGTGCGCCGCGAAAACTCCCAGCCCACCCAGAAGCAGATCACCGATATCGTCGCCCGTCTGTACCCCGGTCTCTACCGCGTAGCCATCCTGGAACGCATTATTTCTTACGTTCATCTCCTCGGCGCGGAACGTCAGCCCGGCGCGAATTTCGTGTTTGCCGCGAATCCAGTCCAGCGTATCCGACAACGAATACACGTTCGTGCCGCCTTGGTAGGGAGCATATCCGCGATCGCCCACGGAAAAATACTGGCTCATCTGGAACGAAGTCAGGCCGCAACTTTCGCACTCTTGCGGAGCCTGGTTCAGGCTCGCGGGATAGCCGGTGATGCTATCGCACGAACTAGCCAGGTCGGCGCCCGGGATGCCGAGCTTCGCCGCTTCGCACGTGCCCGTTCCATAGGAAAGAATGTGATTGAAAATCCGGTTGTAGCCGAACGTTGCCTGGTTGATCAGGTTCGATGAAAAAACGTGAGTCTCTGTTACCACCGCGTTGCGGCCGTGGTTTTCAATGTGCTGGTTGCTGCCAAACGCATTTGCCTCCGACCATGTCGGCGAACCGCCGGGCACGTAGTTCGTCGCCTGGTCGTAGCTGAAGCGGGCAAAAATCGAATCCTTGCTCGAAAAATTGTGATCGATGCGGACGTCGAATGTGCCTTCGTTCAGCTTCCTCGTAGGTTGGTTGGAGTAGTTAAACCCGGAGCCGTTTACGTTGGGGCTGGGGTAGAGTTGAACCACCCTTGCGGCGATCGGATTGATCAGGGCTGCCGGAATCACGTTGCAGGACGTGCCTCCCGTCTGCACGCCCATCACCGGAACAATTGCGTTTCCCGCACCGTCGCATTGGAATGGAGCGTAGCCGTTAAAGGGATTCGATAAATCCCCAAATCCGTCAGCATTGCGTGTGCCATTGAAACTGCCTGGCCGCGGATTCGCTTGCGGGTCGAGGCTGAAATTGTAATCGCCGTTGGCATCGGGCGTCGTCATTGCTGCCGTCGGCACAAACCCCGTGAACGGCACGCCTTCGCGCTGCATCTTGGCCTGATAATCTAAAAAGAAAAACGTCTTGTCTTTCTTGATCGGTCCGCCCAGCGACCCGCCGAACTGATTCAAATTGAATTTCTGCGCCGAGGTAAAGAAATACCGCGTCGCATCCAGCGACGTGTTGCGGAAAAATTCGAATAAAGAACCATGAAACTGGTTCGAGCCCGATTTCGTCGTAACCAGCACCGTCGGCCCGGCGCGCTCGCCGTACTCAGCCGAATAATTGTAAGTAAGGACCTTGAACTCCTGGATGTCGTCAATCGAGGAGAAAATCGCGATTCCGCCTTCATCCAGCTGATTGTTGTCGTTGCCATCCAGCAGCCAGTCGGTCTCTTGTTCGCGCGATCCGCCGGAAGAAAGCGAGAACGATCCCCGAGTAGCCGCTTCGCTGCTGGCCGCGCTGGTAAAGAAGCTCACCGGACTAGTCGACGAAGTCGTCCCCGGCGTCAGTGTCGCCAGTTGCGTAAAGTTGCGCCCGTTCAGCGGCAGGTCCGCGACCTGCTCCGACGTAATCACCTGCCCCAGCGTCGGATTCGCAGTCTCCACCGCAACTTCGGTCGCGCTCACTTCCACCGACGTCGAAACCGACGCGGGGTTCAGCGTGAAATCGATTTCGCGGTGCTCATCCACTTGCAGCCGGATATCTTTCTGCTCGGTCGTTTGAAAACCCTGCGCCTCCACTCGAATCGTATAATCCGCAACCGGCAGCAACGGAATCAGGAAATGCCCGGAGTCGTCCGTCTTCGCATCGCGCGCCAGGCCGGTCGCCTGCGAAGTCACCTTCACCGTCGCGCCTGACAACACCGCGCCCGCTTTGTCCGAAACTGTTCCCGAGAGACTGCCGTTAGCCTGCCCATAGACCATCGGGCACAGTGCGCATACGAGCGAGCAGAAAATAACCGCAAACAGCGCCTTCTTGTTCAACATTAACGCCCCTTTCGAAAGGCCCGTTCCGAGTGACGAGCGCACTTCGTTCCGCACGGATAGCTGGGAGGTACTTAGACCGTAGAACGGCCTTATAAATGCCCACTACGACCGAAGTCAAGAATTTTCGACTAGCGCCCTCATCGGCGAAAACGTAGGCGGACCCTCATGTCAGTAAGTACGTTGTCATCCCGAAAATACTTTGTCATTCCGAGCGAAGCGCGAGCATCCACAAAGCGGATGATCCCGCGAAGTCGAGGAACCTGCTGTTCTGCGTTGCGCCCTCAACGCGCCGCCCACTCTGCATCGAAACGCGCCCGATCATAAAACGATTTCTGCGTCCCCACCCCGGTGGTCGACAATCCCGCGTACAAATTCGCCCGCCGCACCGCCTCGAGCTCCGCTACTCCCTCCGCCAGAAACACCGCGAAGCTCCCAATAAAAGCATCGCCCGCTCCCGAGCTATCCACACTCTTCACCGCGAACGGAGCGACATGCTCGCTCACACCGCTGCCCGCCAGTAAAGACCCGTTCGCTCCCAGCGTAATAATCACGCGCTTAATCCCGCCCGCCATCAACTGCTCCGCGCATTTCTTCGCGTCCGCAACATTTTTAACCGGCAAGCCTGAAACCGCCTCCGCTTCGCTCTCATTTGGAACAAAGTAATCAAGCCCGGCCAGCGCACTCATTTCCACCGGCTGCCCCGGCGCCGGATTCACCATGCAGCGCACGCCATGCTTTCGCGCGAACGCCACCGTGTAATAAACCGTCTCCAATGGAATCTCAAACTGCAGCACAATGCAATCCGCCCGCTTCAACATATCGGCCGCGGCATCCACATCCGCCGCCTTCAGCGCATCGTTTGCTCCCTTCACCACCAGAATCCGGTTCTGCCCATTCGGCTCAACAAAAATCGGCGCCACCCCGCTCGATAATCCCTCAATCTGCTTCACGTGCGTTGTATCGATCCCAAGCTTCTTGAAATTCTCAATCGTGGCGGGACCAAATAAATCGCTTCCCACCCGCGCCACCATGAATACATCGGCACCGCACAGCCGCGCCGCTACTGCCTGGTTCGCTCCTTTGCCGCCAAATCCCAAATCGAACTTCTGTCCGAAAATGGTCTCTCCCGGCTTCGGGAAGCGATCGGTGAATGTTGTCAGATCGATGTTGGCGCTGCCAACCACGGCGATGCGAGGACGTCGAGCCATACGTTGATTGGAAAAGATAAAGACTAAGAATGGACCAGGAATCGGGAACGCCCGAGTCTATTGGTTCAATCCGAATCGTGTCAACGGAGTAGCGCCCGTCTTCGTGAACTTTCGTGCCCCTTTGTGGTTGAGCCGGACTCGTCGTCCGTCCCACTTGCACTCGCCCTGAACCGGGACGGTTCTCAGTTAGCTTCAGCCTCGCGGCAACGGCACCTCTCTCGCTCTCATCCGGCCATCTGCTCGGCCTTCTCGGCGGATGCATCTGGGGCATCCGCACCGTTTTCAATCTGGTGGCCGCGAGTTTTGCCGGCGTCGCAATTTCCTGCGCCATCGGTCAATCCGCGCCCATGGTCGCCGCTCTCTGGGGGATTCTCGCCTGGAAGGAATTCGACGACTCCGGCCTTCGCGCCAAAGCCTACCTTGCGCTAATGTTCGTTTTCTACGGCCTCGCAATTTTTCTCGTCGCTCAAGCATACGGATAACGCGCGATTGCCTACCCTATTTCCCTCGCACCCGGCTCACAAACATCTGCAGAAACCGCTCCGCGTCTGAAGCCAAACAAACTCTCGCATTCGGCTTTAATTCAATCACGCCCTCGATCTCGTAATGGTCGCCGTGCAGCACATTATTTTCGTTCGATCCCATTCGGTTCGCCACCGTCTCCCCGCGCGTAAATTCGCCTCTTCGTCTCCACATCGACATGCATTTCTTTCAGCGTCACCAGCGTCGGATCGATCACCGTCCCCACCGCCAGCGGATCGTACATCGCCGCTCCGCTGTATCCGCTCTTTTCGCTGCGCGTTAAATAAAAGTCTGCGATCTTTGCGATGAAGTCGCTCTCCGGTCCATGCGACGATTGCAGTTCCGCCAGATGCTTCCGCATGATCAGCGTCCGCTCGCCCACGTCGGATCCCACCATCGTCACCATCCATCCCGCATTAAAAACAATCTGCGCCGCTTCAGGATCGTTATAAATGTTCGCCTCCGCCGCGCCGTTCACATTCCCGCCTGTGATCGACCCGCCCATAATCACAATATCTTTCACCAATCCCGCAATTGACGGATCTTTCGAGACCGCCAGTGCAATATTCGTGAGCGGTCCAACAGGAATCAGCGTGATCTCATGCGGATATTTGTGAACCATCTCGATGATCAAGTCAGGCCCAAACCGCGAATCAGCCTTACATTTGGTCGGCGGCAGTTCGACATCAGCGAGCCCATTCTTCCCATGCCAGAATTGCGCGGTAATCAGCTTCTGGTTCAGCGGATGCTGCGCTCCTCCTGCAACAATCACATCGCATCGTCCCGCCAGCGAAACGATCTTGAGCGCATTCTCCAATCCCTGACGCCCATCGACATTTCCCGGCACTACGGTCAGCGCTTCCACTTTCAGTTCCGGTGAATTCAACGCCAGGATGATCGCCATCGCATCGTCCGTCCCGGGATCGGTGTCGATGATCACCCGCTTCGTCGGGCTTTGCCCGAGCGCGCTCGACTGAAACGCGAATGCGGAGAGTAAGGAAAGAAATGCAACGTGCAGCCAGAGCTTCATCAGGTGTCCTTTCAGCAAGTCAATAATGCTATCGAAATGAAAGTCGCGAATGTTTAGCGGGCAGAAGAGACGGCGGATAGCTCAGAGGAGCATGCCCGCAATCGACGCCGACATCAGGTTCGCCATCGTCCCCGCGAGCATCGCACGGATTCCGAGCCGCGCCAGTTCGCTCTTCTTATTCGGAGCGAGCGCCCCGATGCCGCCAATCTGAATTCCAATCGAACTGAGATTCGCAAACCCGCACAGCGCAAACGTCGCAATCGTAAACGATCGCGGATCGAGCATCGCCTTCTGCGGCCCCAGCATGGAAAATGCCACCAGTTCGTTCAGCGCCATGCGCGTTCCCAATAGAGTTCCCACAAATCCGCAATCGCGCCACGGCACTCCGATCACCCACGCTACCGGGGCGAACATCACGCCAAAAATCTGCTCCAGGCTGGCGGGGAACCAATGGATCCAATTATGAAGTCCGCCCAGAATGCCATCCGTCAGCGCGATCAGAGCGAGAAACGAAATCAGCATCGCCGCAATATTCAGCGCCAGGTGCAGTCCATCCGTAGTTCCACGCGCAATCGCGCCCAGCAGATTTTCTTCTTTCTCCGCTTTTTCTTCCTCCGCACTCATAATGACGCGCCCCGCGGTTTTCGGCTGCTCCGTCTCCGGCACCAGCATCTTCGCCATCAGCAAAGTTCCCGGCGCGGTCATAATCACGGCGCTCAACAAATGCCTGGGATCGATTCCAAAAAAAATATACGCGGCCATGATCCCGCCCGAAACGTGCGCCATTCCGCTCGTCATCACCGTCATCAGTTCCGATCGCGTCAAATCCGCGAGAAACGGACGGATGGTCAGCGGCGCCTCCGTTTGTCCCATAAAAATGCTGGCCGCAACATTCAGCGACTCCGCTCCGCTCGCTCCCATCACCCGCGTCATCACCCACGCAAAAATCTTGATGATGATCTGCATGATGCCGAAGTAGTACAGCACCGCAAAAAATGCCGCGATAAAAATAACGGTAGGAAGCACGCCGAACGCGAAATATCCCAACTGCGATCCGGGATTTGCCAAATCGCCAAAGACAAAATGCGAACCCGCATGCGCGTAACTCAACAACTTGGTGACAGCATCTCCCGCGTGCTGGAACGCAATCCGCCCCGCATCGACTCGCAACACGAAGACAGCGAAAACAAACTGCAGCCCTAATCCCCACGCCACGGTTTTCAGCCGAATCGCGCGGCGGTTTGTGGAAAAAGCATAAGCCAGCGCCAGCATCGTCAAAAGGCCGAGGATTCCCGTGTATCGTCCCATTCAGTTTTTCTCTCCGGATTTCTCCATCACTCGATGTATCAACGGCCTTTTCTCTCTCGGCGGTGAATCTGCAATTCGATAACACTCTTCCAGCAATTGCCTCGCGCGCCCCGCGCGCCCTTCCTCGTTGTAGTAAATCGTCGCCAGCGCTTCGCCGCTCGAAACCGCATCCCCCACTTTCTTGTGCAGCACGATCCCAACCGCGGGATCGACTGCATCCTCCTTGCGCTCCCGCCCACCGCCAAGAATCACGCACGCAGTCCCGATCTGCTCGCATTGAAGCGACGCAACAAATCCATTGCTCGAGCTCGATAACATCATCGTCCGCTGCGCTTGTGGGAGTTTCGTAACATCATCGATCGCCCTCACATCACCGCCATGCAATCCCACCATCTTCCGGAATCTCTCCAACGCCTTGCCAGACGCAATGAGCTTATCGCTCTGAGCTTTCCCGTCGGCAACGCTCCCCGCAACTCCACCGAGATACAGCATCCATCCCGCAAGCTCGATGCAAAGCTGCCGCAAATCGTCCGGCCCGCCTCCGCGCAAGATCTCAACCACCTCAACCACCTCGAGCGCATTTCCAATCTTATTTCCCAGCGGCTGATCCATGTCAGTAATAAGCGCCACCATCTTCTTGCCCATCCGCTCGCCTGTATCGACCATGAGTTCGGCAAGAAACGCGGCATCTTTCTCGTTTTTCATGAACGCGCCCGAGCCGGTTTTCACGTCGAGCACCAGCGCGTCAATTCCTTCAGCAAGCTTCTTGCTCATGATCGACGCACAAATTAAGTAAGGACTCTCCACCGTCCCCGTCACGTCGCGCAGCGCATAAAGTTTTCGATCCGCCGGCGCGATCTCCGCGGTCTGCCCAATCATCGCGCAGCCGCAGGTCTCAAGCACGCGCCGAAATTCCGCGACCGGAAGGTTCACATTGAAGCCCGGGATCGCTTCCAGCTTGTCGAGCGTCCCGCCCGTATGTCCCAAGCCGCGGCCGCTGATCATCGGAACGGCCACGCCTGCCGCGGCTGCCAGCGGCGCAAGCACCAGCGACGTCTTATCGCCAACGCCACCGGTGGAATGCTTATCCACTTTCTTCGCCGCCAGCGAAGAAAGATCGAGCACCTCTCCCGAGCGCAACATGGCATCGGTCAATGCGGCAGTTTCGCCGAGCGTCATGCCACGCAGCACCACTGCCATCAACCACGCGGAAACTTGATAGTCGGGAATCCTGTCGTGCGTGTACGCATCCACCAGCGATTCAATTTCGCTCCGCGACAGCTCAATGCCGTCCCGCTTCTTGCGGATCACATCAATCGCGCGAAAATTCTGCGTCGCCGCCGAGTTGAAATTCACTGGAGGCGGAATCCTTCCGGAAGCAATTCGGTAATGTGCGATTGTTTTGGCCCGTTCGCTCCTTCAAAATAAATCACGGCATCGGGACCGAACTCGTAAATCACTTGTCGGCACGCCCCGCAGGGAGAGCAGGGAACCCCGTGGTCGTTCACTACGGTGACGGCACGAATTTCAATCTTCGGCCCAAGCTGCGCCACCGCCGAAAAGATCGCGGTGCGCTCGGCGCAATTGGTCATGCCATACGACGCGTTCTCCACATTGCATCCCGAAAAAATCTTGCCGTTCGAAAGTAATATGGCCGCTCCCACCCGAAACTTCGAGTACGGAGCGTGCGCATTCTTCATCGCTTTCTGCGCGGCCCGTTGTAGTTTCGCCTGCACTCCGGCGGTCAAAGTCTTTGTAGGCATAAAGGGAAGGACTCACGGCGAAGCCGTGGAATCGACGGCAATTGTAAACCCTAAGCGGATAAATCAACTTTCTTTCTTCGCCGTTTCAGCCTCGAACACAATGAGAATCCAGTTTTCGATCTCCGATGCCGGAAGCCGAAGACCGGAAGCCGGAAAGCGGACGCCGGACAGCGCCGAACTCGCCTTGCAAGATTTCCTGCCGTACAATTAAATCTTAAGGAAACGATCGCGGCGCACAGAAAAGCCGCGAATCCGAGGCATCGAGTGCCTGTTGATAACAGCCATCCCGGATCATCTTTCGGCGCGAAAACCGCCGCTCTCCGACGCGTCGCCGAGGAGCATACCCCCGCTAAGCTGAGCGGCCGCGAGCTCCTGCCGAACTCCGGCATTCCACTCGATCTCAACTGGGTGCAGGACGTTCGCGTGAACACCAGCGCCGTTGAACGCCGCGTGCAATCGCAAGTCGCGCGCCGCAGCGTGAAGAAAGATTGGCAGGCTGCGTGGCTCTTGCGCGCCATCACTTGCATGGACTTGACCACGCTCTCCGGTGACGACACCGACGAGCGCGTCCGCCGCCTGTGTGCCAAGGCCCGCCAACCGCTGCAGCATGAACTCGTGCGCCAGTTGAAAATTGAAGAGCTCGAGATAAAAGTCGCCGCCGTTTGCGTCTATCACCTCTTCGTCGAAACCGCCGTGCACGCGCTTGAAGGCAGCGGCATTCCCGTCGCGGCCGTCTCCACCGGATTTCCCGCCGGCCTCTCACCTCTGGCCGAGCGCGTCGCCGAAATTCACCGCTCGATCGAAGCCGGCGCGCAAGAGATCGACGTCGTCATCACTCGAGCTCACGTTTTCGGAGGACGCTGGCAGGCACTGTACGACGAAGTCGCCGCCTTCAAACAAGCCTGCGGCCCCATTCACATGAAAGCAATTCTCGCCACCGGCGATTTGCTCACCCTCCGCAACGTCGCCCGAGCCAGCGTGGTAGCGATGATGGCCGGGGCTGATTTCATCAAGACTTCCACCGGCAAAGAATCCGTAAATGCAACGTTGCCCGTCGGCTTGGTCATGGCTCGCGCCATCCGCGACTATGCCGAGCAAACCGGAATGGCCGTTGGCTTCAAAGCCGCCGGCGGAATCCGCACTGCAAAACAATCTACCGACTGGCTTGCCATGATGAAAGAAGAGCTTGGTCCCTCGTGGATGCGTGCAGAACTTTTTCGTTTTGGCGCAAGCGGTTTGCTGGGCGATATCGAGCGCCAACTGGAACATCACGTCACCGGGCGTTATTCGGCAGAGTATCGCCACCCGCTCGCATAGTGATGCGGGGAAAAGTGCGACTCACATGATGCAGACACTCGCTTGCGGCAAAAACAGAAACGAGCCGATTACATGAGCATTGCTGAAAAATTTGTGACCATGGAATACGGTCCCGCGCCGGAAGATCCCAAAGAAGCGCAGGCGTGGCTCGAGCGCCACGGCCATCGCTTCGCGCATTTCATCGACGGAACGTGGCAGTCGCCGACCGCCGGTGAATTTTTCGACAGTGTCGATCCCTCGAACGGAGAGAAGCTCGCATCCGTTGCCCAAGGTTCGCCCGCCGATATCGACCTTGCCGTAAAATCCGCGCGTGCCGCTTTTCCCAAATGGCGCGCGCTCTCGCCGCACATTCGCGCGCGTTACTTATACGCTCTGGCTCGCCTCGTGCAAAAACATTCCCGCCTGCTCGCTGTTCTTGAAACTATGGACAACGGCAAGCCGATCCGCGAGTCTCGCGACATCGACATTCCTCTGGTCGCGCGCCACTTCTACTATCACGCTGGCTGGGCGCAACTGCTCGAACAAGAATTCCCCGAGTTCGAACCCTGCGGCGTCGTCGGCCAGATCATCCCGTGGAATTTTCCCTTGCTTATGCTCGCATGGAAAATCGCTCCTGCTCTCGCGACCGGAAACACAGTAGTCTTGAAGCCCGCTGAGTTCACTCCACTAACCGCGCTCGTCTTCGCCGAACTTTGCCAGGAGGCGGGTTTGCCCGCAGGCGTCGTCAACATTGTCACCGGGGACGGTTCCACCGGTGAGGCCTTGGTGAAACATCCCGGCGTCGATAAAATCGCCTTCACTGGTTCCACCGAAGTTGGCCGCGCCATCCGCGCCGCGACCGCGTCCACTTCGAAGCGTCTCTCACTCGAACTCGGCGGCAAGTCTCCCTTCGTAATCTTTGAAGACGCCGATCTCGACAGCGCCGTTGAAGGCCTGGTCGACGGCATCTGGTTCAATCAAGGTCAGGTCTGCTGCGCGGGCTCGCGGCTTCTAATGCAGGAAAGTATCGCCGAGCCTTTGATCGCCAAGATTCGCGAGCGTATGAGCACGCTGCGCATTGGCCCTCCACTCGATAAAGCCATCGACATCGGCGCGATCGTTGCGCGTGTTCAGCTCGAGCGCATTCAGCAAATGGTTGGGCAGGGAATCGCCGAAGGTGCAACCTGCTGGCAACCGGAGGTCACGCTTCCCGCGCGCGGATTCTACTATCCGCCCACGCTGTTGAGCAATGTGCATCCCACATCGATCGTCGCCCAGCAGGAAATTTTCGGACCCGTGCTCGCCGCCATGACTTTCCGCACTCCGCGCGAAGCCGTCGAACTGGCGAACAACACTGTCTACGGCCTCGCAGCCTGCGTGTGGAGCGAGAACATCAACGTGGCCCTGCACGTTGCCGCGCAACTCAAAGCCGGAGTCGTGTGGGTGAACTGCACGAATCTCTTCGACGCGTCCTGCGGCTTCGGCGGCTACCGCGAAAGCGGATACGGCCGCGAAGGCGGTCGCGAAGGCCTGCTCGAATACTTGCAGCCGTCATGGTTCAAAAATCTTCCCAAGCTTGCGCCGCAACTCACTCCCCCGGCCAACAACGAAAATGAAAACAATAACAATAACGAAGATCGAAACTCTTCCGCGCCCGAAATCGATCGCACCGTAAAGCTCTACATCGGCGGCAAGCAAGCTCGGCCCGACTCCGGCTACAGCATGGAAGTGCGTTCTTCCGATGGCCGGCTCCTCGGCGAAGCCGCTCTCGGCAATCGCAAAGACATTCGCAACGCTGTCGAAGCCGCGCGCAAGGCCGAATCCTGGGCTAAAGCAACCGCGCACAACCGCGCGCAGGTCCTTTACTACTGCGCGGAAAACTTGTCGCAGCGCCGCGACGAAATCATCCGCTCGCTCACTTCCGCAGTCGGCAACAAACAAGCCACAGCCGAATTCGATCTCTCGATCGAGCGCATCTTCTCTTACGCCGCCTGGGCCGACAAATTCGATGGAGCCGTTCACAACCCTCCATTTCGCAACATCGCCATCGCCATGAACGAGCCGCTCGGCACCATGGGCATCCTCTGTCCCCGCGAAGCTCCGCTGCTCGGTTTTCTGTCGCTCGTCATGCCCGCGCTTGCCATGGGCAACACCGTGATTGCAATTCCGTCCGAAGCCTACCCCCTCATCGCCGCCGATCTTTATCAACTCTTCGACACCAGCGACATGCCAAGCGGCGCAATCAACATTGTCACCGGTTACGCTTCGCAACTTTTGAAAACTCTCGCCGAGCACGATGACGTTGACGCCATCTGGTCCTTCGGCGATGAAGCCAACGCCTCCGCCGCCAAAGCCCTGTCCATCGGCAATCTCAAACAAGTCTGGACCAACGAAGGCCGCGCCATCGATTGGTTCAATCCCAAACTGGCTGAAGGCCGCTGGTTCCTCGAACACGCCACTCAGGTAAAAAATATCTGGGTCCCCTACGGTGAATAAATCATAGCCTTCCTTAGTGAACCTTCGTGCCCTTAGTGGTTGATGTCGCCGCTCGGCGCCATCACCACACCCCACAATTGCTTTTCTCCCCCGCCCGGGACTAGCATAGCCACGTCATTCTTCTCTGCCGGCATCTTGAATCTCACATCGTCGAGTTTCCCGCTCGACCCTTGTTCTTGAACTAAGGAGGATCTATGGGTATCGCAGTCTCACCGCAAATTCATCCGCAAGTCGCAGAGTTCCTCGACCAGCCCCGCAAAATGTTGATCAATGGCCAGTGGGTGAATTCGATTTCCGGCAAAACTTTTCCCACCTACAATCCCGCCACTGGAGAAATTCTCGCGCAGGTCGCCGAAGGCGATCGAGAAGACATTGAACTCGCCGTCAAAGCCGCCCGCAAAGCCTTCGATAACGGTCCCTGGCGCCGCCTAACTTCATCCGAGCGCGGACGCCTCATCTGGAAGCTCGCCGATTTGCTCGAAGCTCACACCGAAGAATTTGCCTATCTCGAAAGCCTCGATAACGGCAAGCCGCTCACCATCGCCCGCGCCGCCGATGTTCCCCTCGCGGTCGATCTCTTCCGCTACATGGCGGGATGGACCACCAAAATCGAAGGCAACACAATTCCAATCTCCGTCCCCTACACACCCGGAGCGAAATATCTCGCCTACACGTTGCGCGAGCCAGTCGGCGTCGCCGGGCAAATCATTCCCTGGAACTTTCCGCTACTCATGGCCGCCTGGAAGCTGGGCCCCGCTCTCGCGACAGGTTGCGTAGTCGTGCTCAAGCCCGCCGAGCAAACGCCGCTCTCGGCGCTTCGCCTGGGCGAACTGATCATGGAAGCTGGATTCCCCGAAGGCGTGGTCAACGTCGTCCCCGGATACGGCGAGACCGCGGGAGCCGCGCTGGCTGCCCATCCGCACGTGGATAAAATTGCCTTCACCGGTTCCACCGAAGTCGGAAAGCTCATTGTTCACGCGGCCGCCGGCAACCTGAAAAAAGTTTCGCTCGAACTCGGCGGAAAATCTCCCAACGTCGTCTACAAAGATGCCGACCTCGATACCGCGATCCCCGGCGCAGCCAGCGCTATCTTCTTCAATCACGGTCAGTGCTGCTGCGCAGGATCACGGCTCTACATCGAGAAACCGATCTTTGATCGCGTCGTCGAAGGCGTTGCCGAACACGCCAAAAAAATCCACGTCGGCTCGGGCCTCGATCCGCAAACTGAAATGGGTCCTCTCGTTTCTCAGGAACAACTCAATCGCGTCTGCGGTTATTTAGAGGCTGGCCTTTCCGAAGGCGCAACCGCACTCGCCGGTGGCCACAAGACGGGCGACAAGGGTTATTTCGTTGAGCCCACCGTTCTTGTGAACACCCGCGAAAACATGAAGGTCGTGCAGGAAGAGATTTTCGGGCCCGTGGTTACGGCAATGCCGTTCAGTGATCCCGAAGAAATTCTTCCTCGCGCCAACGACAGCGAATACGGCCTTGCTGCCGCCGTCTGGACGCGTGACATCAGCAAAGCCCACCGCACCGCCGAACAACTTCGCGCCGGCACGGTGTGGATCAACTGCTACAACATCTTCGACGCCTCCATGCCCTTCGGCGGTTACAAGCAGTCCGGTTGGGGTCGCGAGATGGGACACGACGCCCTCAGCCTCTACACCCAAACCAAATCAGTCTGCACCAAGCTTTCGTAGCGCTTTGCCAAATAAAAAGGACGGCGGTTTCCCGCCGTCCTTTTATTTGCAAATCAAACTCAAGACCGCCCTACAACTCCATCAACAAAACCTTCTCTGCCCCGTCGATCTCGTTCAGCTTCACCTCGATTACTTCGTTCATCGTGGTCTGAACGTTGCGCCCCACAAAACTGGCTTCCACCGGTATCTCACGATGTCCTCGATCGATCAGCACGCATAACTGCACCCGTCGCGGGCGGCCGTGCGAAAACAACGCATCCAGCGCTGCACGCGTCGTTCGCCCAGTAAACAGAACGTCATCCACCAGCACAATGTTCTTGTCTTCAATCGAAAACCCAATCTCCTTATCCTGTACCACCGGCTTCGGTCCCAGCGTCGAGAGATCGTCGCGATAAAAAGTAATGTCGAGCGTGCCCACCGGCACCTTGGCATTTTCAATGCGCGCGATGATCTTGCCCAGTCGCTCGGCAATGGGCACGCCGCGCCGCCGAATCCCCACCAGTCCCAGTCCTTGAACGCCGTCATTTTTCTCGACGATCTCATACGCCAGCCGAACCAGCGTCCGCTCAATTTCCGACGCCGACATCAGTTGCGCCTTCTGGCGAAGACCAGTCTTGGGGGATTTCGCATTCATCATTAGAGTTACCTCAATAAAAGTTGCTTCTCAGCCGCAAGCAAGCGGGCTTCTCACTGTATTCAACGCACCCGCCGCAGGTCAAGCGCCGTGAGGCACGCTAATGATGGAGTATCACACTGCCGGTCTCTTCTTTGCGAACTTTGCGGATTTTCTTTGCGGCCTCTGCGGTCAAAAGCTTTGAACGGAGAAACCGAAGGTCAGACTATTCACTCGGAGTGAAGGTAGATCGCGTCTAACGGGAAATGTTCGACGCCTAGCCGTGCCGCTCCTTGCTGGATAAAACATTCGTCGTCGCTTCTTCTGTGCCGCTGGCCGAGACCGCTGCCCGCTGCACCTTCAGATTCCGCGTGAGAATCCCATCATCATCCTGCAGAAGTTTGACCGTGATCGCTGGAGCGTTCCCTGCGGCGCCCTCCGCCGGCACAATGCCGACTCCTTGATTTCTTCCCCACGCCTTCGCCCGGTACAGCGCAGTATCTGCAAGCTCGATGCTCTCTTCCGCGCAAATCGCCTCGTATGCGCTGCGGCTCCACGGAAATGGCGCCCAGCCTACCGAGCACGTCTTGCGCACCTGAATGCCGCGCCCAAGATCAAACGCCTCGGATGCGATGATGTCTAAAATTCGTTCGCAGAAAGCGGGAGTGCCTGACGGATCGGCCGAGCGCGACATGATCAGGAATTCTTCTCCCCCCCACCGAACCAGCACGTCCGACTTTCGCACTACCCGACCCAGTCGTTCCGCCACCCGTTGCAGCAGTCGGTCGCCGGCCGGATGCCCATGCGCGTCGTTAACTTCCTTGAAGAAGTCCATATCGACCATGATGAAGATCAGGTCGCGATGCTCCAGTTTTCGAAGTTCGCCGCTCTGGGCTCGTTCGTAGTTTCGCAGAACCTGTCCCGATTCCGAGGCCAGAATCTCTTCCAGATATCTGCGGTTCCACACCCCGGTCAGTGGATCGGTAAACGAAATTTCCTGCAGCTCCAGATTTTTTCTTTGCAGCTCCACGCTGTGCCACCGCAAGGACTGTTCCTTGCTCTCCAATTCGTCCTTCAGCTCGCACATCTCCTTCAGATTATGGCGCGACAAGCGCAGCAGGTGCAGCAGTTCCCGGTCCATCCAATGTTGTTTCAGGTAAACCAGAATGCCCATGAACACCATCGCAAACATGGTTAAGAGCAGCCGGTACGATCGCACTCGCGCCGGAGCTCCGTCGCCGAATTCCGCCCCCGCCACCATTAGTGGAGTGGAGAATACTGCGACCATCGCCAGTCGCGCCGTCCACATTTGTTGTTCCTGGCGCGGCAACTCCTGGTTCGATGGAGCCGGCGAATTTCGTCGCCCTAGAAATCCCATTCCTGCAAACCATGTCATCGCCGCGACCAGCGGCACATCGTACAGGCTGCCGGTGTAATAAAGGTGATAATCGATGGCCACGCCGGCGAGAATCGATCCCGCACTGTAGAACAATGCCGCCTTCACGAACTCGCGGTAGATCGGCCGCCACTCCCCCTGGCTGCGCCTCCAAACCACCGCGGCTGCCACGATCAGGAAAATTTGTTCGGCGGCGTACAGCAAGTCAAAGCTATGGCCGTAAGCTGCTTCATTCGGTGAAACGTACTGCCATGGAATAACGATAAATAAATATAGATACAGCCACCAGGTGAGCAGCAGAAAGAAGTCGACCGAGATCAACCGCAGCGAATGATCGTTCCGTTCCAGATTCGGCTGCACCGCCAGTGCGACCATCATCGGTACGATATGCAGAAACAGCGCCACGTCCCCGACGAACGGATTCGGCACCTCCTGTCGCGCGTACACCTCGGTATATGTCCATAAAACCTGCGTGCACAGCCAGGTGATGCTCCCCAGCGCCATCAGCGTCCAGAATAGCTGGGCCTTCTTGTCGCTGGTTTTTATATTCCGGATCGTGAAAATCGTTCCACACAAAAGTAACGCCGTCTGTGTCAGGTCGCCGAAGGCCGTCAGCGCAAAGCTTCGAGGCGCGAGCAACGACACAGCGATCTGCACGCCTACTACCGCGCACACCACTGCTGTCCATCGGCCGGGTTGGCGAAGGTGAATGAACCCCACGCTAAGAGTTTATGGGGATGCTGAGAAGGCCGCCCATTACCGAGGTAATCGTCCACACCGAGGAAAAGGTGCGTTTCGGGCGATTACTGAATGGCTACGCCAAAGGCTTGAACGAACTGAAAAACATCGTGGTACGAGTTATACAGCGGCACCGGAGCCACTCGAAACGTGTCGGGCTCGCGCCAGTCGCCCACAATGCCTTGACGCGTGAGACGTTCGCACAACTCGCGCCCATTCTGCGGAATCCGGATCGAAAGCTGCGCTCCGCGCCTCTCTTTTTCCGGCGGAGTCACAACAGAAAACTTCTGCGATCGAATCTCCTTCAGCAAGAACTCCAAATAGCTCGTCAGCGACTCGCTCTTATCACGCAATCGCCCCATGCCCGCTTCCTGAAAAATATCCATCGAGGCCCGTAACACTGCAAGGCTCACGATCGGTGGATTGCTCAATTGCCATCCCTCGGCTCCCGCCATCGCACAAAACTCCGGCCCCATCTCGAATCGCGTCGGTTCGTCGTGCCCCCACCAACCGGCAAAGCGAGGCAGTCCTCGCTCTCGCGCGTGGCGCCCGTGAACGAAGCATCCGGCAACACACCCCGGACCGCCGTTCAAATATTTATAGCTGCACCAAACCGCAAAATCCGGACCCCACTCGTGCAGCTTCAACTGCAAATTGCCGGCAGCGTGCGCCAAATCAAAACCTACTACGCAGCCCTCCGCATGTCCCGTGCGCGTGATGCGCTCCATATCAAACGCCTGGCCGGTCGCGTAATTCACCCCTCCCAGCATGATCAAAGCGATGCTCTCTCCCGAGCGTGCAATCGTCGCTGCAATCTCCTCCTCGCGCAGGCAAGTCTCACCCGGCAGCGGAGCTAATTCGATCAGCGAAGTTTCCGGATCGAAGCCATGAAACCGAATCTGGGACTTCACCGCATACTGGTCCGATGGAAATGCTCCCCGCTCCACAACAATTTTGTGCCGGCTCGCTGTCGGACGGTAGAACGAAACCATCATCAAATGCAGATTCACCGTCAGCGAATTCATCACCACAACTTCTTCGGCCCGCGCACCCACCAAGTTGGCAGTCTGCTCAGTCAGCAACCTGTGGTAAGGCATCCACGGATTCTTCGCGTGAAAGTGGCCTTCCACGCCTAATTGCGCCCAGTCTTTCAGTTCCTGCTCGATGTACGCTGCCGCTTTCCTCGGCTGCAGTCCAAGCGAATGCCCGCATAGGTAGATGCAGTCATTTCCATCCGCGCTCTTCGGAAACAGAAATCGATTGCGAAATTCTTTCAGCGGGTCTCGCTCGTCCATCGCAATCGCGAATTCCTCGCCCAGCTGAAAATCGAATTCGCTCACTGCGGAATCTCCAAAACGGTCAGCTCGTTCCCAATCATTCGCTCCGCCTTTTCCCAGTCAAGGTCCTCCACCCGATCAATTCCTTCACAAAGCTCAACCAGGATTTTGTCCTGAACAATTCCCCGCGCTAGAGCCAGCGAGTATGGCACGCGATGAAAGGTCACCATCGCATACTTCGGCACGAACCATCCTGGGAACCTCGCCTCCAAAGCCAATTCCACTTTCTTGCGGAAGAGAAATCGCGCTTCTCCCACTCGGTCTCTCATCTCAACAAAGTTTTCAATCGCCATAGCGCTGATCGCGTCGGTGTTCACCTTGCGGGCGCTCTCGAACTCGGCAAAAACCCGGGGCCAATCGGCGCCATACCGGTCAAGCAGCTCCATGAGAGCGGTGCAGTCCTCAAATCCACAATTCAATCCCTGCCCAAAAAACGGAACGATCGCATGTGCAGCATCCCCCAGAAGCAAAGCTTGTTTGTCATGCCACGGAAAACACTTGATCGTGATCATCGCCCCCGTCGGATTCGCAAAATAATTCTCGGCTAGATCAGGCATCAGCCGCATCGCGTCCGGAAATCGCACCGCGAAAAACTTGATCACCTCTTCGGGCGAACTCAGGCTGGCAAAGCTGTCCGGCCCTTCGAAGGGCAAAAATAAAATGCAGGCAAACGTTCCATCGATATTCGGCAGCGCAATCAACATATGGTTGCCGCGAGGCCAAATGTGCAGGGCATTCTGTTCTAGAAGATGCTCCCCGCCCGCGCCCGCGGGAATCGTCAACTCCTTGTAACCGTAGTTCAGATGCTCCTGCGAAAAAGTAAAGCCCTTCAGCTTCCGCATGTCATTTCGAATCGCCGACGCCGACCCATCGCATCCGATCACAACTCCGGCCTCATGCACGTTCTCTTCGCCCGTTTCTTCGTTGCGCATTCGCAGCGACCCATTTTTAAAATCGCGTCCCGTGCAGCGCTGGTTGAAATGAATCGTCACGCCACGCTCTTCGGCCGCATTCATCAGTGCGATGTTCAACTCCGACCGCGAAATCGAGTTGATTACTTCCTGTTCATTCTTTCCATACGGCTGAAAAGTCAGTTCACCTGCAATCGAGTGCATCATTCTTCCCCTCATTGGGATGATGATGCGCTGCATCCGCTCCCACAACCCAGCCTGTTGCAACCCGTGAATCCCGCGTGTTGAAAGCGCAAGATTGATCGACCGTCCCGCGGTCATGCGCACCTTCCGCATGTCCGGACGCCGCTCATAAATCTCAACCGCAAATCCCCGCTGCCGCAGCAGAATCCCCAGCAGCGGCCCGTTCAGCCCCGCGCCGATGAGTGTGATTGTTTCGCTGGTGGTCATCAGGAATGTCGCGAGTCTCGATAGAACCAACGGAAACTATCTGGTAAATGAGTTTGGAAGATTGCTTGCTCCGGTGCTAAACAACAGGTTCGTATCAGGGTATGCCTTCAGGCATATCGCGAGTGTCGCGCCATCGACGCCTTCAGGCGCTGCGGGTGACTTACCCCGTCAGCAACGTCCTCGCTTCCCACAACTCCGGAAAGAACTTCTTCTCGAGCGTCAACTTCAAATACGATGCCCCTGCGCTTCCCCCCGTACCCACTCGAAATCCAATAATCCGCTCCACCAGTTGAATATGCCGCAAGCGCCAGCTCACCACCAACTCGTCAAACTCAGTCAGCCGTTCGCATACATCGATCCAGTCACGATGGTGTGTCTCATCCTTATAAAGTTCATGCACTGCCCGCGCCCGCGCTTCAAACCGCTCTTTGTCCGTCGCGCTCTCCTGAGCCACAGCGAGCTTGCCCATCGCCTCCAAAGCTCCAAAAAACGCATCGCGTAGAGAAGGTTCCTCCAACCGGCGCTTCAACCGCGCATACGCTTCCGGCGTGGGCCGATGATAGCGAAGCATTTTCTCATCCTTCAACCCGCACAAAAATTCAATCTCGCGAAACTGTTCGGACTGAAATCCACTCGCCGGCTCCAGCAATCCTCGAAACGCCAAAAAATGCGTCGGCAACATCGTTTCCAGAATCGTGAACTGCTCCACCAGTACCCGTGTGATCTCCGTGCACCGCCGTAGCAGTCGCGCCGCTTCATATACTTCATCGCGCGACTGTGTGGCCTCGCCAGCTCGTCGCAAATTCGCCACCACTGCATCCAGATCATGCAGCAATTCTTTAAACCACAACTCGTACGTCTGATGCACCAGGATGAACAGCATCTCATCGTGATGCGGCGGTACCGACTGCGGCCTCTGCAATTCCAACAGCTCCGGAACCTTCAAGTAAGAGCTGTAGGTCAGTTGCTCAGCCGTGGGAACGATCGGAGTTCGATCCCGACTCTCCACCGCGGGCTCGACTCCAGCCAAATTCAAAAACCGCATCGCATTGCCACCCAGAAGTTCGCTCTTCGCATGCTGCGAAAACTCGCTCTGCCGGATCAGCGATCCCACGTGTTCTTCGCCCAGCGGGAACGGATAATCCGATCCCAACATCACGCGCTCAGTCCCCATCGTTCCGACCAGAAACTTCAACGCTAGCCGATCGAACACCGCCGAATCCACTGAAAAGCGATTGACATAAAAACTAGGAGGATGTTCGCACTCGCCCCGCGCCACTGGATGATGGTGCCACGCATTTTCCAGTCGCCCCAGCAGAAACGCAAAACTACCGCCGCCATGCGCGAAACAAATTCTCAACGTCTCCGGCAGGCGATCGAACGCGCCGCTCAAAATCATCGCAACCACCGACAGTTGCGTCTCCGCCGGCATCCCCACTGTCCACGGCATCATGTACTTCGGCATCCGCTCGCGTCCAAACATTTCCCACGGATGCACCAGCACCGCCGCGCCCTCATCGGCGCAGTGGTGTAGAAAAGTCACGACCCCTGCATCGTCCAGATTTTTCTCACCCACATGATTGCCAATCTGCACGCCCAGATGCCCGTCCCGCATGCAGCGGCTGAGTTCCTCGCAAGCCGCATCCACATTTTGCAGCGGCACCTGGCACAGCGATTTCAATCTTCCTTTTCCTCGGCCGCAGAGTTCGAGCGCCGCATCGTTAAATAAGCGCGCGCAATCCAGCGCATGTTCCACCGGACGATCGTAGGCAAACAGTACCGGCGTAGCCGACATCACCTGTACATCCACGCCGTCGCGATCCATTTCCTGCAACCGAAGTTCCGGATCCCAGCACGCCGAATAAATATGGCGGAAGAATCTCTCTCCCACCATAATGTCCGCTTTCCCCGGCTCCGTATGCTTGATCCACGGCCAATCCGGCGTGCCGTAGCGCGCGGCCAGGTCGGGCCACGAACTCGGGAAAAAATGATTATGTATGTCGATAACCTGCATGATTTACTTGCCTGATCTACTTGCCTGACTTTATTTACCCGGATGAATCGTGCCGCAATGCCCGCACTGGCGCAGGCTCTCGTCGCCGTAGAACTTTTCAAAAATCGGCGGCAGATCCTTCACGATACTTTTCAACTGCAACTCCGCGCGATGTACCAACTGGTGGCAGTTCGGGCAATACCATTCGAAAGCGTCGAACGAACCTTCGGGCCTCGGCACCTCGATCACGACTCCGATCGTATCCGCCGGTCGCTGCGGAGAATGCCGCATATGCTTTGGCAAAAGAAAAATGTCGCCTTCCTTGATCGCCACTTCCACCGGGGGCTTGCCCGGCGCTTCCATCAGCCGCAGCGAAATATTTCCCTTCAGCTGATAAAAAAATTCCTCGGTCGGGTCGTCATGATAGTCGCGCCGCTGGTTCGGCCCGCCGACCACCGTCACCATCATTTCGCCGTCTTCCCACACCTGAGCGTTTCCCACTGGCGGCTTCAACTTATCTTTATTCTCGTCGATCCATTTCTGGAAGTTGAAAGCCCGCAAATGTTTAATGGACGCCATCGTCCCTCCTCATTTTACCGGCTTGTACGCGATCGCCTTGATCTCGATCAGCAGATGCGGATGCGGTAACTCGCGCACGCCCACCGTAGTTCTCGCCGGACCGTCATATCCAAAAAACTCTCCATATACTTCGTTGTATCCCGCGAAATCGCTCATGTTCACAAGAAACGTCGAAATCTCTACCAGATCCTGCAACTGCGCTCCCGCACTCTCCAGGATGTCTCGAATATTCTCGATTACCGCCCGCGTCTGCACGCGGATATCAAGTTTCACGTTCCCCGACGAATCGACCTCCGCTCCAGCGATCGAATCGTCGGCCCTCCGCGAACTCGTACCGGAGACAAACAAAAAATCCCCCGCGCGCTTTACGTGCGGATACTTTCCCCGCGGCTTCGCTTTCCCTCCTACGATTTTGCTCTGCGTGGCGCTCATTCTCAATTGTCGTGAATGCCCCTACAGTCGAATGCAAACATTATTCAGCTCGGAGTAGAAGTTCAGCGAGTGCATTCCGCCTTCGCGTCCAATTCCAGAAAGTCCCGCGCCACCGAACGGAGTCCGCAAATCGCGCAGGAACCAGCAATTCACCCAGGTAATTCCCACCTTCATCTGCTGCGCCACGCGATGTCCGCGCTTCAGATCGCTGGTCCAGATCGAGGCCGCCAGTCCATACTTGGTGTCGTTCGTCATCGAGACCGCCTCATCTTCCGTATCAAACGGCGCAACATGGCACACCGGCCCGAATATTTCTTCCTTCACGCAGCGCGCGGATTCCGGAAGCCCAGTATAGATGGTCGGCTGCACGTAGAACCCGCGATCTCGATCGTCGCCAAACGTCGCAACCCCGCCGCCGGTCACCACCGTGGCACCTTCTTCGCGCGCCAGTTTGTAGTAAGAGAGAACTTTCTCCCGATGCTGCGCCGAAATCAGCGGCCCCAAATTCGTCTTCTCATCGGCAGGCCAACCTGCGTTCAGTCCTTCCGCCTTCTTCTTTAGCGCATCCACAAATGAATCAAAGATCTTCCGCTCCACGTAAACTCGCTCTGCGCACAAGCAAACCTGCCCCGTATTCAAAAAAACCGCCTCAGCGATTCCATTCACTGCTTCTTCGAAATTGCAGTCCGCGAAAACAATCGCCGCATTCTTTCCGCCCAACTCAAACGAAACCGGCTTCACGGTCGATGCGACCGCCTGCATGATCGCCGCTCCGGTCCTCGATTCGCCAGTAAAAGTAATCGCGTCCACATCGGCATGTCGCGTCAAAAACTCTCCCGCGGAACCCGGCCCGAATCCATGCACCACGTTGTAAGCTCCGTTAGGAATTCCCGCCTCCTGCATCGCCTCGGCCAACAGCGCTGCCGTCGCGGGAGTTTCTTCCGAAGGTTTCACCACCACCGCGTTCCCGCATGCCAACGCCGGCGCAACCTTCCATGTGAGCAATAACAAAGGCAAGTTCCACGGAGTAATAATCCCAACCACTCCCAGCGGCTTGCGCACCGCATAATTCAGCGCATTCGCTCCGTCCGGAGTTTCAGTCTGAAACGATTCCACTCCCGCCATCTTCACCAGATCGGCAAACACCCGAAAGTTTGCCGCCGCGCGCGGAACATCAAGCTTTCTCGCCAGCGAAACCGGCTTGCCCGTGTCTGCAACTTCAGCCTGCACGAAGCACTCAAATCTTTTTTCAATTGCATCCGCCACGCGATGCAACCGCGCCGCTCGTTCGCGAACTCCGATTCGCCCCCACTCTCCGCCCAGCGCGCGCCGCGCCGCATGCACGGCCTCGTCTACCTGCGCCGTGTCCGCTTCCGTTACCTGCGCGATCACCGTCCCGTCCGCGGGATTCACATCCGCAAACTCCCGCTTGCCTTTGACGAAACGGCCATCAATATAATTTTGGATTATTTTCACGAAATCCCCAGGCGGGTCTCGGCAATCGTAGCAGGCTGGCCGGAAATGAGGCAATGTGTCGCGAGCGTCGTCAGCTCTCTCGCTGCTTCAAGTAGCGTTTCAACGCATCGTGCCACGAAGGCATTTCAATTCCGTAGCCATTCAATCTCGTCGGCGACAAAACCGAATACGCCGGACGCGGTGCCGGACGCGCCATCTGCTGGCTGCTCACCGGCCGCACGGTTGTGGTCAGCCCCGCACTCGTCACAATCTCTTCCGCAAATTCAAACCAGGTGCAATCGCCGGAATTCGTCGCGTGCACAATCCACGCGCCATTCTTCCGACATAACTGAATAATCGCCCGCGCCAGATCGACCGCATACGTCGGGCAGCCGCGCTGGTCGTTCACCACATCCAGCGTCGGCCGGGTCGCAGCCAATTTCAAAATCGTATCCGGAAAACACTTCCTGCCAATTCCAAACAGCCACGACGTTCTCACAATGCAACAATCCGGAATCAACTCCAGCAGTCTCAGCTCCGCTTCGGCCTTGCTTCGTCCATACACGCTCTGCGGATTTCTCTCATCGCCCGCCTCATACGGAGTTTTCTTCTTTCCATCGAACACATAATCGGAACTGAGAAAAACCAGCCGTGCTCCCACATCTTTCGCGGCTTTTGCAACATTCACCGCCCCATCGCGATTCACCGCGAACGCCAGGTCGGGATTGCCTTCGCTTCCGTCAACGTCGGTGTACGCCGCACACAGCACAACCCAATTGGGATGCGTTTCCTGCACCACCCGCTGCACGCGGTCGGCGTCGCGAATATCTACATCGCGCGAACCGAAGCCGGTCACCGCGTCCCCGCTCCACTCGCGCACGAGTTCTTTTCCGAGCAGCCCGGTCGCGCCAAAAATAGTAATTCGCATGGGTTGAAAAAACGGACTCACGAGAAAAGTTGGTTCAGTGAAAAAACTAGATTCAAGCAACGCCCGAGCTCACTCGAAAACTTCGGCGTCCCGCAATGCCACACCCCGCTGGTCCTTCGCCGAAACAATCGGATCCCCGGTAAGTCCCCAATCGATCTTCAGTTGCGCATCATTCCACGCCAAAGTGCGCTCCTGTTCAGGCGCGTAAAAGTCAGTCGCCTTGTACAGTACATGAGCCTTTTCGGAGATCACTCGAAATCCATGCGCCAGCCCCGCCGGAATCCACAGCATGCGCTTGTTCTCGCCCGACAATCGCACCGCCTCCCAGCTTCCGAACGTCGGCGAACTCTTGCGCAAATCGACCGCAACGTCCAGGATTTCTCCGTCGGCGACGCGCACCAGTTTCCCCTGCGGCTGCTTCACCTGATAATGCAACCCGCGTAGAACGTTACGCGACGAGCACGAATGATTATCCTGCACAAAAAGTTCAGTGATTCCCGCAGCCGCCATCGCCTGCTGGCTGTAGCTCTCTAGAAAAAACCCGCGCTCATCCTCGAACACGCGCGGCTCCAGGATGAACACGCCGGGCAGGGAAGTCGAAATCTTCTTGAACGAATTCATCTCAGTTCGAACCGCCGAAACTGCATTCATCAGAATACCTTCTCCCGCAACAGTTGCAGCAGGTAAGTTCCATAGCTGTTGTTCTTCATCGATTCGCCGGTCGCGCGAATTTCTTTCTCTCCAATGTATCCCGAGCGAAACGCGATCTCCTCCGGACAAGCCACCATCAACCCCTGCCGTTTCTCAATCGCCTGAATGTACAGCGCGGCCTCCATCAACGATTCATGCGTACCCGTGTCCAGCCACGCCATGCCGCGTCCCATCACCACCACCTCAAGCTCTCCCCGTTCGAGATATGCTTTATTCACGTCAGTAATCTCAAGTTCGCCGCGCGCGCTCGGCTTAAGAGACTTCGCGACCCTCACCACTTCGTCGTCATAGAAATAAAGTCCGGTCACCGCATATCGCGACTTCGGCTTCGCCGGCTTCTCTTCAATGCTCAACGCCCGTCCTGCACCATCGAATTCCACCACTCCGTACCGCTCCGGATCGTGCACCGGATACGCGAACACGCGCGCCCCGCGCGCCTTCCGCGCCGCCTCACGCAGATCTTTCGCCAGATCGTGTCCGTAAAAAATATTGTCCCCCAGCACCAGCGCGCACGGACTGCCCGCAAGAAATTCTTCTCCAACTAAAAACGCCTGCGCGATTCCCTCCGGCTTGGGCTGCACTTTATATTGCAGCCGAATTCCAAACTGCCCACCGTCGCCCAGCAGCGCCTGAAACTTCGGCACATCGTCCGGCGTGCTGATAATCAAGATGTCTCGAATCCCCGCCAGCATCAGCGTGCACAGCGGGTAATAAATCATCGGCTTGTTGTAAACCGGCAACAGGCTCTTGCCCATGGCATGCGTCACCGGATATAAACGCGTTCCCGATCCTCCCGCCAGGATGATTCCTTTGTAGTTCGAGGATTGCATCATAAAAATGAAGTTGCCAGTGTCGCCTCTATAATCACACCGAGTAGTGCGTCTCAATCCACTGCCGGTAACTTCCGCTGGTCACCGCACTCACCCACGCTTCGTGCTCCAGATACCATCGCACGGTTTTGCGGATTGCGCTCTCGAACGTTTCTTTCGGCTTCCATCCCAGTTCGCGCTCGATTTTTGTCGCGTCCATCGCATACCGCCGGTCGTGACCCGGACGGTCTTTCACAAACGTGATCAAACTCCGCCGCGGCGTTTCTCCGCGCTCCGCAAGTTCATCCACGATGTCGCAAATCGTCTCTACAATGTCGATGTTGCGCTTCTCGTTCCATCCCCCAATGTTATAAGTCTCTCCGACTTTTCCGCGATTCAGCACCGTCGCGATCGCCTCGCAGTGATCCTCCACATAAAGCCAGTCGCGCACATTCTGGCCGTCGCCATAAACCGGCAGCGCCTTACCCGCCCGCGCATTCAGAATCACCAGCGGTATCAATTTCTCCGGAAATTGAAAGCGCCCATAATTGTTCGAACAATTCGTCGTGAGCGTCGGCAAGCCGTAAGTGTGATGGTATGCGCGAACCAAATGATCGGAAGCCGCTTTCGACGCCGCGTACGGACTATTGGGCGCATACGGAGTCGACTCCGAAAATGCAGGGTCGTCCGCTCCCAGCGAGCCATATACTTCATCGGTGGAAATGTGCAGAAACCGGAAGCTCGTTTTCTCCGCGCCATCCAGCTTCACCCAGTACGCGCGCACTTCCTCGAGCAACGCGAACGTCCCGTCCACATTTGTCCGGATAAAATCTTCCGGCCCCCGGATCGAACGATCCACATGACTCTCTGCCGCAAAATGCACAACGGCTCGTGGCCTGCGCCGTTCCAGTATTCCTCGCACCAGCCCGCGATCCGCAATATCTCCATGCACAAACTCGTACCGGAGGTCGCTTTCAATTGACTCCAGGTTTTGCAGATTTCCCGCGTAAGTGAGTTTGTCGAGATTAGCGATGGAAGCCGACTCCTGCCGCAACCGTTGCAGAATAAAGTTCGATCCTATAAATCCTGCCCCGCCGGTGACGAGAATCGTATCTTCCATGGAATTGAAAGTCGAACGAGGCGGACATCTCAAAGACCCCGCCCCGCGAACTTTCAATTGTAAACAAAAAGGACGGGTTTCCCCGTCCTCATGTTGGTGCGTCCGGCTTTTGTCTGACCCTATAGCCCCGTCTGAATAGGTTCTTAACAGGGTATGCCTTCAGGCATACAGCTCGTCTGTCACCGTCTCCGGCTTTAGGCGCAGCGGGCGCGCTTCACCCCACCCTGCGTTGGCTTACCTCCTCGGCTCGAGCCACGCGTCCGCTCGGCTTTCTCGCCAGCTTCGCATTCAGTTCCAATCCCATCATTTCGAAATACACTCGCTCAATTTCCCGCGCAATCCCCGCCCACTGATAGTGTTGCCTTACCCTCCGCTTCGCCGCCTCTCCTGCTGCCTCGCGTACCGCCGGATTCGCAATCAAAAATCGCAACCGGTCCGCCAGATCCGCCGCATTGCCGCGCTGAAACGTGTATCCGGCATCCTCAATCGCCTCGCGATTTTCCGGCACGTCGCTGCTTAGAACGCAAAGTCCCGCCCCCATGGCATCCAGCAACGCCAGCGACAATCCTTCCAGCTCCGAGGGCAACACGAAAATCATGGCATTGGTCAGCAATTCGTCCAGCACTTCCCCCGCGACCCCATCCAGAATCTTAATCCGCTCCCCGGCATGAGTACGCAACTGCCTTGCATACTCCCGACAATAGCTCGACGCTCCCGCCATCACCAGCTTGACGTCAGTATTCAATCTCTCGTACGCGTCGACCAGCAAGTGGCAACCCTTTTCCGGCGAAAATCGCCCCAAAAACAAAATGTATTCTCCCGGCTCTAACCCCCACTCCGTAATCCTTTCCGGCAGTCGTCGCTCCCGCAGCAAACCGCCGTTCGGTACGTAAGAGGTTTCAACTCCGTACCCGGTGCGGTAATGCTTCTGCAGTTCGCGCGACACCACCATGGTCCGTGTGGGCAAACCAATCGCCGCCCGTTCTCCAAGTTGCAACACCGCCGAAGCAAAACGTCCCCATTTCTTGCGCTGCCAATCCAACCCCTGCACCGTAACCACGGTCTGCTTGCCCGCCAGTCGCGGAATAAACGAAAACAACGCCGGCCCCAGCGCGTGATAATGCACCACGTCACATGGCCGCGCCAGGACATGCATTGTGCTCAAAAACGTATGAATCAACGTTTCGAGATGCTTCGACCGTATCGTCGGCAGCCTCACCACTCGCATCCCATTGTGCTCGGTGCCCGGGGGAGTGAAGTACGTGCGGCAATACGCCGTGACCTCGTGCCCCATTTCGCTCAAGCGCCGGCCAACCTCTTCGTAGTAAGTTTCAATCCCGCTATATTTTGAACCTAACCCTCGTCCGCCGATAAATGCGACGCGCAATTTTCGTGGTTCAGAGGTTAACCGCTGCCCGTTATCCAGATTGCCAGAGGGGGCTATGCTCGACGGCCGAACCGAAAACAGTTTGCCCTTCGTTGCTTGCGGCATTCCGGCATCACGAGCTTTCGGGCTCCAAATCAGCCGCCGATAAAGATCGGTCAGCACCTCATAGTGAGCCTCCGGCGCGTACTTCCGCTTCACCTGCTCCCAGCCCGCTCGCCCCATTTGTTCCGCCAGTTCCGGTGTCGACGCGAGCAAATGAATCGCCGCCGACAATTCCTCCACGTCTCCCATGCGGTACAAAACTCCTGTCGCGCCGTGCTGTATCAACTCCCGCCGCGACCCAAAATCCGTCGCCACCACCGCCCGCCCTCGTGCATGAGATTCAAGAATCGTTTTTCCTAAGGTCTCGTACGCGTGCGAGGGCAGCACCGTAAAACGCGACGCGCTGATCGCCCGGTCGAGTTCCGCTCCTTCCAGTTGTCCCGTAAACTCCACGTTGTTCAATCTCAATTCGGCGGCCAATTTCTGCAACATCGCCCGCGCTGGCCCTTCTCCGGCAATCCTCAGTTGCAGATCCGGCAGCCGCCGCATCGCTCGCAACAAATCGTCAACTCCTTTTTCAAGCGATAGCCGCCCAAAATAAAGTACGGGCGCGTCCTCCGCTCTGCGCCACCGGATCGCCTCCACCCGCTGGAAGTGCGGCAGCACCTCGAACCTGTCCCCATCCCACCCGTGTTCCACAAACTTATCGCGCACAAATCGGCTCGGCGCTAGAAAGCAATCCACGCACTTCCGGTAAGTGCCCAGCCATTTGTGGATGTAAGCCTCCGCCACCAGCGTCATCCGAGCGCCCCATCCCGGATAACACTGTTCCTGCAGCGCGTGCCAAAAGTTCCCGCCCTTGCAGGCCTCGCACGCTTCCCCGCGCAACACCAGGTTGTAGCTGGGACACAGCACTTTAAAATCGTTCAGGTGGTACACCACCGGAACCTTCTGCGCTTTCAGTTCCCACAAAATCGAGGGTGATAGATGGTGGTAAATGTTGCGGACGTGCGCCACGTCCGGCTTGAACTCCGCAATCATCGCGCGAATCCGCCGCCGCGCCTCGACCGAATAAATCGAGTGCGCTGCCAGCTCTGCCTTATGCCACCACCTCCCAGCTTTTTTGAAGTCAATGTGAGGCAAGAAATGCCGATCGTAATCTGTGGGCTGCCCCCGCTCATCGGCCATCGAGAACAGTTCAACCCGATGGCCTCGCGACCGCAACAACTCCATCGCCTCGAACAGATACGCCTCGGTCCCGCTGAACGGATAGTTATATTTGTTGCAAAACAGCACTCTCATAAGGAGGGCTCCAATCCTTGGAGATGACTTCCTGCTTTCCGATCCGCTCCAGGAATCGTTGGCAAGAGTTACTCAGGTTTTTCCTGCGATTAAAGTTGTGCAGCACCTGTACTCGCGCCGCGTGTCGAACCCAATCCAGTCGGCTCACCGCATAACGATGCTCCGCGCGCATCATCGCCTCTGCAAAAGAGATCCGGTCGACCAGTTCGTCGATCGCTCCAGGTGAATAGAGAAACCCGGTCTTCCCCGGAATCACCAGTTCTGGAATTCCGGTGATCGCGGGTGCGAGCACAATTCGGCCCCTCGCCATCGCTTCCATCAGGACAAGCGGAATGCCTTCGCTCCGGCTGGTGAGCACCAGCAGATCGGCGCGACGGTACAGCGCATCCATCTCATCGCGAGGAATCGCGCCCAGCAGAGTCACTCGATCTTGCAGTCGGCATTCGTGGACCAGCTGTTCCAGTCTCCGCCGCTCTGGCCCTTCGCCCGCAATCGCACACTCGAAGTCGACTCCGCGATCTCGCAATCGCGCGCAAGCCCGCAGCAGAAACGCGTGATCCTTAACCGGATGCAACCGTCCCACGGCGAGCAGGGTAAACGGACGCTCCACCCTATGATCTAACCGCGGCGGCGATTCCGTAGCCTCCGGCACATCAACCCCAAGCCTCGAAACCATAATCTTCCCGGGATCGACTTTCGGGTACTCTTGCAAAATATGCCGCCTGTTATAGTCCGAGATGGTGACGCAGAACAGGCAATACCGTAGCTTGGCGTCAAGATAAACCCGATGCGTCAGCAAATCCGAACCGTGCAAGGTAAGGCTGAACTCAATTCCCAGCAGTCGCGCCGCAACCATACCAATCCACGCCCCGAAATACCCGTGATGCACGTGGATGTGATCAACCCCGCGCTCTCGCAACTTAATCGCGTAATACGCCCCCAGCCAGGTGTGAAGGAGTGCTCTGACTCGGCGCTGCAGCGATTCCTCCCCGCGGAAACATATCCTCGCCACTAAACCAGATACTCGTCTCCAGCGCCGCAAGAGCATCGCGAGAGCGCGCACGACAGCAAGAAGTTCTAACGGTTGCAGCGACAGAATCCCCAGGGCCTCGCCCGCATCATCACCATCGCGCGAGGCCTCGCCGGGCCGCCGCGCACTTCCCGGAATGACTCGTGCTCCCCGCTGCCGCAGTTCGTCAATCTCCTCACCCACATAAGGCTCGACCGCAACCGGAAATCGATTCGCGAGATAAGCCACCGTCAACACAGGATCAATTCGAAGAGATCGAGGGCTGGTTTAAAGAGGCAACGCCCCCAGGACGTATGAAGCACGTCCCGGCAGGGACGTCCGACAATAGCCCGGCACGTTCAGCGCCGGGTAAAGTGGACTGGATGCAGCCGCGCCCGGAGGGACGCTTGAACCCTTTACGCAAACTCGTCAGACGCGGGGAAAATCGAGTTGCCCTCGCGCTCCGTCCGCCGCCGCTGCGCCGCCAACATCCCCGCCATCGTGAACAACAGCCCATTCACGAACTGGTAATTCATCACCACCATCGCGGCGTTTACCCAATAGACTCCAAGCAGCACCGGCCACATCGCGTGAAACTGCTGATCGAGCAACCCCGCCCGCTCATTCCTCGGGACGGTGCCGTCCTTCAGCCGAAAAAGTTCCCACATCAGCCACACATACAATGCCAGCCCGAAGATTCCATGCTCCACCAATAATTCCAGGTAAGTATTATGCGGATACAATTCCTTCTCGTGATACCCGCTGACGTGCCTGGCTAACTCCGCCGGCATTTGATTCACGCCCCATCCCGCCAGCGGTTTTTCCAGAAACATCTGCCAGCCGCCCGCATATACCGCCTGCCGGTAATCAAGTGGGCCGGACTCCCCAAGCCGGTCAGAGAGTACATTCCGCTGATCCTGAAAACTCAAGGCGATCAGCGCCGCCACCACCGCCATGATCGCAAGGCAAATACTCGCCTGCCGCAACTTTCGATTCTTCGATCGCAAAATCAAAAACCCCACGCTGATCGCAAACGACAACCACACAGCCCGCGTCATCGTCGCCAAAATCGCGATCGGCAGGGACGCCAGCAGTACCACCGCTTTTATCCCGCGAATCCTTCCGCGTAGCAGCGAATGCAGTGCCAGCAATCCCAGCAGGTTCAACGAAACTCCATTCGCCACCGCCTGCAGCAAGGGCCCGCGCGCCCGGTCGGCGTGATACCCCAGGCTCTCATCCAAAATGAAGCGCGGAAAAATCAGCGACTTCGCCCCTACCAAAAATGCAATCGAGGTAAAACACAAGTACGCCAGCACCACGATCGCGAACATCTCAAAATGCCCCCGCCAGCGCTCCTCCCGAAACGCCACCCCTGCCAGATGAAACAGCGAGAACGGCACAATAAATTTTGCCGCTACTAAACACCACGTCCGATTATCAAAGGGCTGGCTGGCCACGCTGATGATTGCCATCAGCGCCAGGCCGACCATCGGGATTGTCGCCCGCTCCATCACCAGCAATCTCTGCCGCGTCAGCATCGCCTGCCCCGCCACGCTGATCACCAGCAATCCGAACGCAACCCGGTCGATTTCGTAAAAAGGTACATCCGGATGCCGCAGCAGCATCGCCGTCAAAGCCGCCAGAAATAGCGCCCCCGGCGCCATCATCAGTAAATGCAGCGGATATAGCCCGATTCGCAATCCACGCCATACTGTTTCCTCCGCCCACAATGCGGCCGGAGATCGGTGCGCCATCGCGGGCGCCACGCTTCCCTCAGCTTCTATCGGATTGATCCGGAGAGATTCCACTTCAGGCCAGATCCAACTCGTATCCCTGCAGCTCGATCGCCAATGATCGCTGAATAGACTCGATCGAGATCGCCAGCTTGTTGTTTTCCTGCTGCATCAGCACGCCCTCAATTCCGTTCAAGCAGCCGCCACGAATTCGCACACGCTGCCCGGCATGTACGAACGGATGCAACGAAAACGGCACTTTTTTACGCAGCAGCAATTGCAGGTCTTCAATCTGCTTTCGCGGAACCGCCGCGGCTTTCCCACCGAAGCTCACAAACCCAATCAGCCCTGCGGTTTGCAATACCGCCCGACGCGCGTCCTGTGACGGATCGACGTTGACGAACACGTAACCTGGGAACAACGGGATGCTGACCGACTTTTCCCGGTCGCTCCATGCATGTTTTTCCATGCGTAACGGCAAATAGGATTCCAGGCTTTTCTGTTCCAATTGCGCCACCACCTTCTTTTCGAACCGATAGCGCGTTTGCAGGGCGAACCACTCGATCATGGGGTCTCATTCTGGCGAGCGCCATCTTTCTGTTTCAACACGCGCACGTACAACTCAGAGTGCAAATCACTCATAGCTCCCGCCCATTGACTCCCATCGTCATTTCTTCTTCGATGTCCACAGCAGTTCAGCTTCCAGCCTCACCACAACGCCCGCTTACAGCCGCCGGTAAATCCCTTCCGGCACCGGAAACGCCCGCTCGCTGAGCACTGTTCCCAGAATCTTCGAACTCGCCCCCTGCAGCGTTTCCTTGATCTTCAGCGCCGTCGCTCTCCGCGTGCTATGCGCGTCGAGCACCAGAATGATTCCATCCGCCAACTGCCCCAGCAGCGCCGCTTCGCTGGAAAGCCCAGCCGCAGGCCCGTGAATTACCATGTACTCGAACTCGCTCCGCAACTCCGCCAGTCGCGTCCGCCAGTAACACCCTGTCCCGATCTCCTCACCGCTCGGGCAAAGCGAGAGTTCCGGCACTCTCCACAGATTCACCGCCAACTGCGTCGCCCACGACCTGATCGCGACCCCCTCGTGGCCGACGCACACTGCCGGTTCCGCATCTCGACTCAAAATCGCAATATCAGAGTGCGTCTCGAGCGCCAGCGCTCGTCCCACCTGATCGCAAATCGCCCTCATCCCGCCGTGCGATTCCACTGGGCTGAACACCACCTGCTTCACAGACCGCGATTCGTCCGCAAAAAAAACCCGCCGCACCAGTCCACGAATCTGTTCGCGGGCAAAGTTCTCCGGGTTCCATCCGCCAACTATGCCAAGCGTCTCAGCCCGAGGCTCCGCCACTTCTCTCGCCACCGATCCCACCAACCCCGCGCCTTGCAGTACCTCCGCGTTCGCACTCATTGTGTCCCCCTCATGCAGATAACCGCCTGCCTTTTTCTTCTGGAAGTGAAGCCAGCACCGGAATTTCCAGGCACGCTAACACTTCCTCCGGCGTACGCAGCGCAGGATCCAGGTAATCCGCCGCGAATGCCGCGCCAGTACCCGAAGTCAATGCCGCCACAAGGCCCACCACGATCACAACCGCCGGCGGCCACACCGGTAGCGGAGGCACGATCGGCTGCTCAGCGATGGCCACATTCACAATCCCGCCCTGGTCGAGCGCGTCGCCCATGCGCGCTTCTTCCCGCTTCTTCACATACAGAAGATAGTTTTCCTCGGCCGCCTTCTCGGTGCTCGTCAGATCGTCCTGTGTAATCGCATCCTCGCCCAGTTGCCGCGCCTGGGCTCGATATTCGGCCAGATGCGCGCCAGTCGCCGTCTCCCGCGCCAGCAGCCCTTTCATCGCGACCTCGGCCTTCTGCAATTCCGCTTTGGCCCACTCGTAATTCGTACTCTGGTCCGTAGTCTCGTCGCGCACCGGATCGGACTTCTCTCCGTTGATCGCAGCCTTCGCCTGGACAATCTGCTGCTCCACCTCCTGCACCAGCCGGTGGCTCGGCTCAAATTTTGTCAGCAGCTGCGTCTTCTTCAACTCCAAGTCGAGCAAACTCGCCTTCAGCGCCCGCAACAGCTCCGGATTATCCGCCGTCTTCACCTGCGTCGTCGTTCGCTCCGGCAACTTCGCCATCTGCGAGCGCAGCTCCTGAATTCGCTCATCCGTCTCCGAGATCGATACCTCGGTCTGCTTATAACTCGCATCCAGATCGTTCATCTTGTTCAGCAGCAGGTCGCGCTGTTGAGCAGCCATCACCACATCATGCTTGCCGGTGAAATCCTTCAGCTGCTCTTCCGCGTCCTCCAGCTGCCGCCGCGATTCGCCCGTCTGCCGGTCGAAGAAGCGCAGCTCCCCTCCCGGACGGTGTACCTCCATATGTTTTTCCATGTAAGCCCCGGCCAGCGACCGCACTACCCGCGCCGCCAGTTGCGGATCAGCCGAGTCGTAGCTCACCGCGATCAGGTTAGTTTTCTTCAGCGCCTCCACGCTCAATTTGTTGCCCAGCTTCTTCGCCGCCCGCTCCACCCCCGCCGCCTCTTCTTCATGCGGACGAATCCAGCGCAACCAGTCATGTGCCCCCAAATCAGTCTCCCGGGCCACACGCCGCAAAACATCGTCATCCTTTAGCAGTTCGACTTCGGAATTCAGCTCTTCCTCCGTTACTTCCACCCGCGAGAAATCCGCAGGCGCATTCGCCTGCGCCGCCGCTGGCGGATCCGACCTGCCGCGCCGCACCAGCACCCGCAGATGCGCCCGGTACGACGCCCCGGCGAATGCATACAACACCGCCAGAACCAACACCAATCCCGCGACTCCGCCGAACACCTTCCCCTGCCGGAACAGCACCATCACCAACTCCCGCATGGTTGGCGACAATACTTCGTCCCTGCGCGCTGGATTTCTCTCTGCCATGTAAATCGGACTGCGCCGTTTCTAAAACCGCGCGCTCTAAAACTGTGTGGAACTCACGTACATGCTCATCGACGGCTTGCTGATGTACTGCGCAATCTTCGAAACCGTATTCTGGGGCACGAACACCAGGTCTCCCGGACGCAGCTCCGCCGCCTCGCCCAGATTTCTTTCCTTCAGCATCTTCTTCAAATCGAAAACCCGCGCCTCCACCAGATCGTCATTCACGCGCCGGAACAAAAGCACTTGCGAATGCTTGGCATCGTGCGTGAATCCGCCCGCGATCTCGACCGCCTCAATCACCGTCGTATCCGCCCGCAGTTCATACTTGCCGGGCTTTCCCACTTCTCCCCCGGCCACAAAATAAGGATGCTCAAACTCCTTCAACGCCACCGCCACCTGCGGCTCGTGCAGGTAGCCGGTATAAGCCTTTCGCACCGCCGCGCGAAACTCTTCCAGCGTCAGCCCTTGCGCCAGCACCGGCCCCGCATCCTTCAAAGTCACGTACCCATCTGGCTGGATCGTCAATATCTGGTCGTACTCCGGAGACAGGGTAAAACTTAGCGTCACCACATCGCTCCGTGTAAGCCGGTAGAGCGGACGGCGATTCCCTCCGAGCTGAAGGTTTCCCGCGTCGTCCGCTTTCCCGGATTTTGCAGCCGTCGTTTCCGCGCCCACCATCCCAGCCCCGGTTTGGCTGGTTTGAGCAGGCTGTACGGTCCCGCCCAGGTGCTGCTCACCACTCTTCTCCTGGGCAAATCCGGCTACGCAAAGTTGCAACAGCAGCCACGCCACTCCCGCAAATCTCAACCAACCGATAAAGGGTTCCATGGCGCGATCTGTCCGCTCCCTCTTCAACCTCTGATGAGTTACGACTGTGCGCAAGGTATCCCGCGGCATAATTCGCCGCAAGACATAGAACGGGTTGTCTACCAACGTAGATCGCTCAGATTTTCATGGAAGATGTGCTCAACTTAGGCTGGATGCGGCTTCAAAGCCCCAAAAGTTTTGCAGAACAAAATCCCGCCATCACCTCTCATAGCCTACCTACCAAAGTAGACTTGTATGTTCGCGCCATCACAATTCCGCTCGCATGGACTTCGCATAAACCGCGCTTCACCCGCATAACTGCAAAACTCTCGAACACTTTTCAACAGTTTTCGTCCGTCCAACCATCGTTCCTGCCTTTTCCACACCATCGCCGCCAATTTTCCCGAATCGAGAGTCACCCCAAAATTTTCCCCCGCATTACCTTGAGTACTCCTCATTCGCGCCACTAAGATCGCACCTGCCACATGATTCACCGGGAGCCCCGTTCCATGAGTTCGCCATCGTCTCGCGTCGCAACTTCCACCCCAGTCCTCGTCGCCGATTCCAACGTAATGCAGTCCCAACTTCTCACCAGCGCCCTGCGCCGCCGCTCCGAGTTCCACATCGCCACCTGCGCCATCGACCTCAACGCCATCCTTCAAGCGATCGCCGCCAACGCTTCCAAAGTCGTTCTCTTTTCGCTCAATCGCTCCGTCACTCTCACCAGCCAAATGGCCGCCCTGCGCCGCCTCCATCTTCTGCACCCGGACGTGGCCAAAGTTCTCCTCCTCGAATCCTACGACCGCGAACTGATTGTCAGCGCCTTCCGCTCTGGCGTTCGTGGAATTTTCTGCATCTCCGACGCTCACTTTCGCCTGCTCTGCCGCTGCATCCAGCGCGTCTCCGAAGGCCAGGTCTGGGTCAACACCGAGCAGACGCGCTTCCTGCTCGATCTAGTCTCCGAAGTTCCATCCCTGCGCGTCATCAACTCCACCGGACGCGAACTTCTCACCCCGCGCGAGGAGCAGGTGGTCGCCCTCGTCGCCGGAGGCCTCAGCAATCGCGAAACCGCCCGCGAACTCAACCTCAGCGAGCACACCGTCAAAAAATATCTCTTTCGCATCTTCGATAAACTCGGCATCTCCTCCCGCGTCGAACTCGTCCTCTACGCCGTCAACCACGGCTCGCGTGGTTCCGACACTCCCTTCGACAAGCTCAGGGCAGGCTCTGTCCGAGGCCTTTGATTTTGTTGTTGCCTTTGCTCGTGTGGGTCGGACACTCTTGTCCGACGCCTTTGACCTTGATTTTGCTTTTCCGATGGCCGAGCGTCAGCAACGAGCCCTAGCCTGGAAATCCTCGCCCCACCTGTATAAACTCTCCTCAGCACAGTGCCCAACGATCCCCTCACTCCCGGCCCTCACCCGCGCGGCGCAACCATCGTCGCCGCCGGACTCCTCCTCGCTGCCCTGGCCCTCGTCGTTCTCTACACCAGCAGCCGAGCCTTTCTCAGCCCGCTCGCTTTAGTCGTAATCGCAGCCATCGGCATGGCAGCATTGCTGCTGCAACTCCGTCTGCGTCCCGGCCTTTCCTCGAACTCCACTTCTTCCCGCGGACCGCTATTGCTCAACGCCCTCGGAGTCATCTTCGCCGCCGCAGCCGTCTTCGCCGATGTTCTTCACCTGAGCGGGGCAATCATGCTGATCGCCGCCCTCGCCGCAGTCTTATCCTTCGCCGTAGGCGGAATCATCGTCCTGAACGCACTGCGCAAAGGCCGCGCGTAAGCGCACGCCGGCCTCCGATCGCCACAATCTTGAAATTAAACTCAGAAGGGAACTCGCGCGTGCGCTACTCGCCGCGCCGCGGTGAAGTCTTCTTCAATCCGTGGGCTTGCTCAAACTCCTCGGCGAGTTGCCGAGTCGAAAGATTCTCGCGGATATGCGCCAGCCGCTGCTCCACTTTGAGCAGCGCATCCGCGATATTGGTTTTATTGGTCAGCGCAATGTCGCGCCACATCGAATAAGGACTCGCCGAAATCCGCGTCATCTCCCGCAGCGCGCGCCCCCCGGCCGGAAGCAGCGGAGCCTCGTCGCCGAACTCCTCCACCAGCGCGGAGGCCAGAGCCGTCGAAATCATCTGCGGCAAATGGCTGATCCACGCGCACAGCCGGTCGTGATCGTCGGCCGGCAGCGTGGCCACGCGCGCACCAATCTGGTCGATCCACGCGGTGAACTCGGCGAACAGCCCGTGATTCAAATTCTGCCCAGGCAGCGGCGTTACAAACCACACCGCATTCTGAAAAAGATCGGGATCGGCGAACTCAACCCCACTCTGCTCTTTCCCCGCCATGGGATGTGCCGCCAGAAATCGCTGCCCAGCCTTCGGCCCAAAAACTTGCAGCGCCTGCTGTACCACCGCGCCCTTGGTGCTGCCCACGTCGGTGAGCAAAGTCGAGGCCGGCAGCGCCGGTCCGAGCCGCCCGATCAGATCGATGATAGCCAGCACGGGCGTTGCCAACACGACCAGCTGGCTGCCCCGTACCGCATCGGCGGGCTCCGGAAACCCGTGGTCAATCGCGCCGCACATCTTCGCGCGCTTCAGCGCCGACTCGCGATCGCATCCCACAATCCGTCCGGCAAATTTCTTTTTCCGCAACGCCAGCGCAAACGATCCGCCAATCAACCCCGTGCCGATAATCGTAATTTGCCGGATAGACATAGAAGCGCGTCCGCTTTTCTCCGCGCCCTTCGCGGAATTTCTTCGCGCCCTCCGCGGTCAAAAGCTTTTAAAGACTCCCAGCGAATCCAATGCCGTCCTTCTCCGAGTCCCTAGGCTGAAAGTTTTCAAGCAATCTTCCTCCCCACCGCCGGCGCAATCATCCGCAACTCATCCATCAACTTGTCAAACTGCTCCGGAAACAGAGACTGCGCCCCATCGGACCACGCTTTATCCGGCGTGCAATGCACTTCGATCAGCAGCGCATCCGCTCCCGCAGCCACCGATGCCCGCGCCATCGGCGCAACCTTATCCCGCCGTCCGGTCCCGTGAGAAGGATCGGCGGTCATCGGTAAATGTGACAGCTTATGAATAATCGGGATCGCCGAAATATCCATCGTGTTTCGCGTGTAAGTCTCAAACGTCCGAATCCCGCGCTCGCACAGAATCACTTCGTAATTCCCGCCCGCCATCACATACTCCGCCGAGAGCAGCACCTCTTCAAGTGTGGCCGCAATGCCGCGCTTCAGCAGCACCGGCTTGCGCACCTTTCCCAACTCGCGCAGCAAATTAAAGTTCTGCATGTTGCGCGCGCCCACTTGCAGAATGTCCACATAGGGCAGCATCATCGGGATCTGCGAAATCTCCATCACCTCGCTGATCACCAACAATTTAAATTTCTCTCCCGCCTCGCGCATCAGCTTCAGCGCATCTTCGCCATGTCCCTGAAACGAATAAGGAGAGCTCCTCGGCTTAAACGCCCCGCCGCGCAAAACTTTTGCGCCCGCCTTCGCCACCGATTCCGCCGTCGAAAAAAGTTGCTCCCGCGACTCCACCGAGCACGGCCCCGCCATCACCACAACCTCATTCCCACCAATCTGAACCCCGTTCGCGAGCTTAACAATCGTCCCCTCCGGACGAAAACTTTTCCCCGCCAGCTTATACGGCGAGCTGATGCGGTGAACTTCCTGCACCCCCTGCATCAACTCAATAATGCGGATATCGAAATCAATCCCCGCTCCCACCGCACCCAGCACGGTCTGCCGCGCCCCAGTCGAGCGATGAACTTCAAATCCCATCTTCACCAGGTGCTCAATCACCTGCTGAATCTGCCCCTCATCCGCCATGTCCTGCATCGCAACAATCATAAAAATCTCAGCTCTCAGCTCTCGGCTTTTAGCTCTTAGCCTTTAGCTCCCCGCTAATCCTTGTCATTCCGAGCGCAGCGAGGAACCCTGGTTTCTTCTTGCAGCGCCACAATCTCAATCGTTCACTTCCGAATCCATCTCCGTCTCCGCCGTACCCCCGCCCGCTTTCTCCCCAATCCCTTCCTTCTGCACATTCCGCATCACATCCATAATCCGCTCAAAAATCCGCACCATCTCCCGCCCCGGCAGCGGACCCTCATTCATCCTCTGCACATTCTCAAACACAACTCGCTCGCGCTCCGGCTCGTAAATCGGTAAGCTGGTATCCCGCTTCAGCCGCCCGATCTCCACCGCTGCCCGCGCCCGCTCGCTCAGCAGTTCCACCAACCGCTGGTCAAGCTCATCAATTTTCTTTCGCCAATCCGCAATGTCCATGGAACCCTTTTCCAATTCCCCCAAAAATGTCATCCAACTCTTATCACCCAAGCCCTGTCATCCTGAGCGAGGATTTTGCTTCGCGAAGCGAAGCAAAACCCAGTCGCAGGACCCCTTGCACCAATGCGGAAACGAAGTCCCCGCAAGGCATTTCTATCAGTGCGCGAGAATCTCTGATCTTAAGCTGACGATTGAAAGCCTGCAGCCCTCAGCCCCCTCACAAACTCCCCCACTGCCTCCGCCTCCCGCCCCCGATTCCGCTCCACCGTCTCCACAATCGCGCTCCCCACCACTACCGCATCCGCAAACTTCCCAACCTCTTCAAACTGCGATGCATTCGAAATCCCAAACCCCACTGCAACCGGCAACTTGGTCACCCGCCGCAACCGCTTCACCAATTTCTGCGCATCCCCCGCCAACTGCTGCCGCGCTCCAGTCACTCCGGTGCGCGACACCGCATAAACAAATCCTCGCGACGCCTCGGCAATCCTCTTCAACCGCTCCTCCGGACTCGTCGGCGCCGCCAGAAACACCGGCGCCAGATCATTCTCCTTCATCGCCCGCAGATATTCCCCCGCTTCTTCCACCGGCAAATCGGTCAGCAGCACTCCATCCACGCCCGCGGCCCGCGCCACCTTGCAAAACTTTCCCATCCCCATTCGCAGCACCGGATTCAAATACGAAAACACCACCAGCCCCGTCGACTGTGCCTGCTGCCGCACCTCCGCCGCCAGCGTCAACACCTGCGCCAGCGATGTCCCATGCTTCAGCGCCCGCTCGCTCGCCCGCTGAATCACCGGACCATCTGCCACCGGATCGCTGAACGGCACCCCCAACTCAATCGCATCCGCCCCCGCCTCAATCGCCGCCAGCACAATCTCCCGCGTCGTCGCGAGATCCGGATCCCCGCACGTCACATACACCACCAACCCCGGCCGTCGATAAAAAGCTAATGGCATCAGAAGTTCAAATATCCCGTCTCTTGAAAACGACTGTCATCCTGAGCGAAGGAAGTTCTTCACGAAGTGAAGAACTTCCGCAGTCGAAGGACCCCATACCCTCTACCACTACCACGGACCTCGCGAGGAGTTCCCTCCACCTCTCAATCCAGCTTCAACTCCCCCCGCATAATCCCAATATCCTTATCCCCGCGCCCCGAAACATTCACAATCACCACATCCGACTTCTTCATCCCCGGAGCCCGCTTCACCACCTCCGCCACCGCGTGCGCCGATTCCAGCGCCGGAATAATCCCCTCCGTCCGCGCCAGCAAAGTCGTCGCCTCCAGCGCCTCCGCATCCGACGCCGGAACATACTCCGCCCGCCCCGCATCCCGCAACCCCGCATGCTCCGGGCCAATCGAGGGATAATCCAGCCCCGCCGACACCGAATGCGTCAGCGCAATCTGCCCCGCCGCATCCTGGAGTACATAAGAGTAAGTCCCTTGCAGCACTCCCGGAGACCCTCCGCGAAACCGCGCCGCATGATCGCCCAGCTTCTCGCCGCGCCCGCCCGCCTCCACTCCAATCAACCGAACCTTCTTATCCTTTATAAACTCATAAAAAATCCCGATCGCATTCGACCCTCCACCCACGCAAGCAATCACCGCCGCCGGCAACTTTCCTTCCGCCTTCAAAATCTGCGCCCGCGCCTCTCTTCCAATCACCCGATGAAAATCCCTTACCATCGTCGGATACGGATGCGCCCCCAGCACGCTTCCCAACAAATAATGTGTCGTGCGCACATTCGTCACCCAGTCGCGCATCGCCTCATTGATCGCATCCTTCAGCGTGCACGAGCCCGATGACACCCCGCGCACCTCCGCTCCCAGCAACCGCATGCGGAACACATTCAACTCCTGCCGCCGCATATCCTCCGTGCCCATGTAGACCACGCACTCAAACCCCAGCAGCGCGCACACCGTCGCCGTAGCCACTCCGTGCTGCCCCGCTCCGGTCTCGGCGATCACGCGCCTCTTGCCCATGCGCTCCACCAGCAGCGCCTGCCCCAGGCAGTTATTAATCTTGTGCGCCCCGGTGTGCAGCAAATCTTCCCGCTTCAAATAAATCTTCGCCCCACTCAGCTTCTCCGTCAGCCGCTTGGCGTAAGTTAAAGCCGTCGGACGCCCCGCATAATTCCGCAGCAACCCCTCCAACCGCTTCTGAAATTTCGCATCGCGCTTCGCCTTCTCATACTCGCGCTCAAGTTCCCCGAGCGCCGCCATCAAAGTCTCCGGCACATACCGCCCGCCGTAGAGTCCAAACCGCCCCGCCTCCGCCGCGCCACCCGATTCATCAGACGCTCGAGGGTGCCCCATCCCGGCCGCGCCCTTCGCCGCTAGGGCGGGGATTTTGACTCTGACTTTGCTCTTAGGAACCGTAGCCATTCTTGATCTCATTAAAATCCGTGAATCACATCCAAACCCCTGTCATCCTGAGCGAGGATTGTGCTTCGCAAAGCGAAGCACAACCGCAGTCGAAGGACCCCTACCATCTCGAAAGGTCCGCAGGCTCTTCGAGGAGTTCTCTCCCCGAATCCATCGAAACCAAAAAACTTTGTCATTCCGAACCGGCGCAGCCGGAGAGGAATCCACTTTCCCGTCCCTCACCAATGCTCTCTCCTCGCGATCGCTCTCAGCCCAACCGTGGAAGAGCGGCGCTTCAGCGCCGCGCAAGCCGTAATAGTAGCTAACCGGGCTTCAGCCCGCCGCTCGCACCGCCCTCACAAACGCCCGCACCTTCTCCGGATCCTTCTTCCCCGGCGTCGCTTCCACCCCCGACACCACATCCACTCCCCAAGGCTGCAAAACCCGCATCGCGTCGGCCACATTGTCGGGAGTCAACCCCCCCGCCACCACCAACTTCAGACCCGCACTCCGCATCCCTTCAGCGATCGGCACAGCCTTTTCCCAATCAAACGTTTTTCCCGTCCCGCCCGGCATCCGCAAATCACCCGAATCCAACAAAAACGTATCCATCAATCCTTCCGGAAGTGAAAATCCCTCCGGCGGATTTTTTCCCCACCGCGAGAAGTCCATCGAAACTTCCCCGGCAGTTCCGCCAAGCGCCTTCAAAGACACAGCCATGATGAATCGTGCGCGCTTCGGAAGCAGAGAAGCTCCAATCCCCCTCCCGCCCGCACCTTCTCGCTCAACCACGTCCGGAAAAATGTAAGTCTGCGTCCCAGTCAATCCGGCATGAAGAAGAACATCCGCCGCATCGAGCTCGCCGCCCTTCACAAACACCCCAATCTTTTCCACGCTCTCCGGCAACTCCCGCACAATCTCCCGCGCCGCCTCCACCGTCACATTCCGCGGACTCTTCTCATAAAACACAAACCCCACCGCATCCGCCCCCGCCTCCACCGCGGTCAGCGCATCCTCCAAATTCGTCATCCCGCAAATCTTCACCCAGGTCATTTCATCTCTCGACTCTGTCAAATCTTGTCATCCTGAGCGAAGCCGAAGGGGACCCCTTTCATCTCATCCGCTCCGCCGGCCTTGCCAGGAGTTCTCTCCCGAACTCGTCGACGAACCCTCTTCACCATTGTCATTCCGAGCAAAGCGAGGAACCTTGGTTTCGTCAGCAGCGAAACGACCGTGGAAAGAGTGGCGCTTCAGCGCCGCGAAGCGCAAAAAAACAGGCTTCATCCAACCAGCTCCCGCAGCTTATCCCCCACCCGCTCCGCCCGCATTAGCGTCTGCCCAATCAAAAACGCCTCATACCCCGCCGCCCTCAGCCGCGCAATATCCTCCGCGGACTTTATTCCGCTCTCCGCCACCTTCACCGCTCTCTTCGGAAGCAACTCCGCCAGACGCAACGCCGTTTCCTCATCCACCTGAAACGTCCGCAAATCGCGCGTGTTCACTCCAATCAATTCGCAGCCCGCATCCAGCGCCCGCCGCAGTTCTTCTTCGTCATGCACCTCGCACAACACATCCAGCCCGCGCGATCGCGCGCCCATCGCCAGTACCTGCAACTCCGTCGGAGCCAGCGCCGCCACAATCAGCAGCACCGCATCCGCGGAATTCGCCCGCGCTTCCAGCAGCTGAAATTCATCCACAATAAAATCTTTGCGCAGGCACGGAATCTTCACCACAGCAGACGCCCTCCGCAAATTCTCCAGCGACCCCTGAAAGAACTCTTCATCGGTCAGCACCGAAAGCGCCGCCGCTCCCGCCGCCTCCAGTTCGCGAGCCAGCTCTTCCACGTGAAATTCCGCTCGAATCAGTCCCTTGGAAGGCGACGCCTTTTTCAGCTCCGCAATCACCGCAACGCCGGCCTTACTCTTATCTTCAAGCGCCTTGCGAAACCCCCGCGGAGCATGCCCGTCCGCGCGCCGCTCCAGTTCGCGCACATCGGCGCTACGCTTGGCCTCCGCCACCTTGCGGCGCGTGGAACAGATGATCTGATCGAGCGAAACCGGCATCGCGAGTCCCTGATTATACGGGAAGGAGGGTTTCAAAACGGCAGAGACGAGCCTTTAGCATTGCAGAGACGAACCTTTAACCCCTGTCATCCTGAGCGAGGATTGTGCTTTCGCGAAGCAAGCACAACCGCAGTCGAAGGACCCCTTGCATCTCACACGCTCCGTCGGCCCCGCCGGGAGTTCTCTCAACGAACTTCGCAACCCACAAATTGCTTTGTCATTCCGACCCGGCGCAGCCGGAGAGGAATCTGCTTTTCCGTCCCGCTCCACATCCCCCTCGTTGCGCTCGCATCCAGTGGGAAAATCTGGGACAGGGAAAACCTGGGGGGAACCTGGGGACAGACGGAACGTACCCCGATTATTTCCTCCCGATCCGGCAACCACAAATGGCGGCCGGCCCAGCCCATCAGAAATCCGCTCACTGGCAAACCGCCTCAACCTCCTTATACGGCTTCTCCCGATGCTCCGGATACTTGATCTGCTTCACCTGCATCCACTGATCCAGCAGCGTGCCCGCGTCATGCAGCCCCACATCCGGATCGCCCGCATAAATTTCATCCTTCTCGGCTTCTTCCAGCGTCACCAGCTGAAACCCTTTTTTCTTCAGCAAATCGAGTGCATCCGGCAGAATCGTGCTACTGAAAGCTCCCAGATGCATCAGCAACACATAGCTGATCTCGCGCCCATAAATCAGCTTGGCCTGCTCACGTCCCAGGTCCAGATAATCGGACGCCGTTTGCAGATAGCTCTCACGCAGCCACGCAATCGATTTCTGATCGTTCTTCTCCACGCAGCGCGCATACGCCGTATTCCACAGGTAGTCCTCCCAATCGAGCGTGACCTGCGCAATGCGGTATCCGCGCGCCTGCAAATAAAGCCGCACCGCGCGCCGCTTCTCTACCGTATCGCCCTCATGCAGAAACGGATACCTGAACCAATGCCAGTCCCCACCCGGCTCCAGCAACTCGAGCGCCGGCTCATTCTCTTCAATCTCGCGCTCATAGCTCTCCGCACTGTTCTGCTCCAGATCCATGTGCGCATAAGTATGATTCCCCACCGGCTCCGCCGCGGCCCACACCCGCAGCGCCTCGGCGCCATCCGCATTACCCTCAAGCTTCTTCGCATTGATGAACCCGTACACGGGCGGCACATGCCGCTTCTTCAGAATAGCGACCACATCTTTAGCAGTCTGCGTGCGAGTCACTCCCGCAGGTAGCAACCCGTTCAGCGGAAGATCGTCCATAGTAATCGCCAGCTTCTGCGCCGCTGACACCCCCGTCATTCCAAAACAAACCACCAACGGGACATATAGAAAGAAGATAGAAAGAAATCGGAACTCCCCCACCCACCGGCCCAGATTTTTCATGAGAAGAGTGTACTGCACCAGCAGATCGAAACGCCCGAGCCGGAATCATGAAAGCAAAGCCGGAACCAAAAGCCGGAGAGCAGAAACTGGAAGGGAAGCGAGCGCGCCCCAGACCGGAGTTGAAAAGCGGAAGCCGGAAAGCGGAAGCCGGAAAGCGGAAGCCGGAAGGCAGAAGCCGGAAAGCGAAGCTGCCGCAGGCGCAGCCGTCGAAGAGCGGCGCTTCAGCGCCGCGTCAATCGCCTCAATTTACAAGGGCTTTAGCCCCGCCATACTTGGTGCCATCGAAGGGACTCGAACCCCCACACCGTTGCCGGTACATGGACCTGAACCATGCGCGTCTGCCAATTCCGCCACGATGGCAATCTTGATTGCAATACAACGGCGGCCACAGGGCCGCCCTCGGAAGAGCTACTCATCCATTTTTACAGGCACGTCACTAGCTGTCAAACTACGCCTCGCAAACTATCCACGTAGAACAGAAATAGCTATCCCAGCTTTGCGGTCATCGAGATCTTCGCGTTCAGCACCTTCGATACCGGACAGCCTTTTTCCGCCGCCTCGGCATATTTCTGGAACGTAGCCGCGTCCGCTCCCGGAACTTTTCCCACGACATCGATGTGGCTCGAGGTAATCGTCCATCCCGAGTCCTGCTTCTCCATAGTCAGCGTCACGTTTGTGCTGATGCTCTCCGGCGTCAGGTTCGCGCCGCCCAACTGGGCCGAGAGCGCCATTGAAAAACACGCCGCGTGTGCCGCCGCAATCAACTCTTCGGGATTGGTTCCCGGACCATTCTCAAACCGCGACGTGAACGAATATTGCGTGTCCTTCAAAACTCCGCCCGGAGCCGAAATCGACCCCTTGCCATCCTTCAATCCGCCCTTCCATACCGCGCTGGCTTTGCGTTCCATCGCTATCTCCTCGTCATGATCAAGAATGAATTCCTCAATCATTGTAGACGGGGATCGCTTGCTCTGTGGTGTTGGCCCTGTACGAAGCTCAGATCGGTGCATTCGCGATGTTGAATCAACCAATTTAAGTCAACTGACGAAGCGTTCTGTTGGGCGGATTTCAGAGTCATGCCGGGCACTTTGCATCGATCTACCATTCGGAGTCCTAATTTAGCCCTCAAGGGCACGAAGAAACACGAAGGAACCCTTGGCACGCCGCCCTTCGTGTAACTTTGTGCCCTTTGTGGTTGTTGATTTAGGACGCTTCCCCAGCCCTTGCCAAATTGATTCGCCGCAGCTGGTTTGCTAAGGTCGTCTTCATGTCCGAGCCATCTCTCGACCCGTCACGTGATCCCGCACGCGAATTGCTCGACACGCTTTACCGCGAGGATTCGGGACGAATCCTCGCAACGCTGATCCGCCTGCTCGGTGATTTTGATATTGCCGAAGAGGCCATGCACGAAGCCTTTGCGGCCGCACTTAGCCTGTGGCCTAAAAGTGGAGTGCCCGGCAACCCGCGCCCCTGGCTGATTTCGACGGCCCGATTCAAAGCTATCGACACTCTGCGCCGACGCGCGAGATTCGATGCGTCGCAAGACGATCTCTCGCACTATCTCGAAGCGCAGAGCTCCGCGGAACGCTTTAATCCAGAGGAGAAACTTGGAGATGATCAGCTCGAGGACGACCGGCTGCGCCTGATTTTTACCTGCTGCCATCCCGCGCTGGCGCCGGAAGCGCGGGTTGCGCTCACCTTGCGTGAGGTCTGTGGCCTCACCACCGAGGAGATTGCAAAGGCGTTCCTCACCACTCCGCGCACGCTGGCGCAGCGCATCGTGCGCGCCAAGGCAAAGATTCGCGAGGACCGGATTCCCTACGAGGTGCCGACGCCGCAGGAATTACCGCAGCGCCTCGGCGCGGTGCTTCAGGTCATCTATCTCGTTTTTAACGAGGGCTATTCGGCCGCGGCCGGAGCGAACGTCACGCGCGCCGAGCTCACCGGCGAGGCCATTCGGCTGGGCCGGTTGCTGGTGGAACTTCATCGGACCGCGCTTCCTTCGGCCAGGCATCGGCCCGAGCTAGAAAACAATGCTTCGGAAACCATGAGTTCAGAAGTCTTGGGTTCAGAAATCTTGGCTTCAGAAATCACGGGCTCAGAAATAACGGGACTGCTTGCCCTGATGTTGCTCCAGGAATCCCGCCGCGCCGCGAGAAGCTCTCCCACTGGCGAGCTGATCTTGCTGGAGAATCAAGACCGCTCGCTCTGGAACCGTGCGCAGATCGCCGAGGGAGTGGCATTGGTGGAAAAAGCTCTGTCCTCCCATCGCTTCGGCCCCTACACGCTCCAGGCAGCGATCGCGGCCGTTCATGCCGAAGCGGAATCGGTGGCCGCGACCGACTGGCGGCAGATTGTTGCGCTCTACGACCAATTGCTGCGAGTTCAACCTTCTCCGGTGGTACAACTCAATCGTGCCGTGGCGATTGCCATGCGCGACGGTCCAGAGGCCGGCCTGGCGCAGATCGACGCTGTGCTGGGGGATTCTTCCGGAAAAGAAGGCGAACTAGCCAACTATTACCTGGCGCATTCCGCCCGCGCCGACATGTGCCGCAGGCTCGGCAGGACAGCCGAGGCCCGTGCTTCGTATGAGAAAGCTCTGGCCCTGACCCAACAGGAACCGGAGCGGCAATTCCTGCAAGAGCGAATTCGCCAGCTGGGATAAAAAAACTTAGAGGTCTTCATCGAACAACGGCTTCAAGTCGCGTGCGCCGTGGAGCACACGCACGACTTCAATCCCGCGTTTGCGTGGCAGGTAGAAGATAACGTAGCGCCCAAAGGGAAGACTTCTTAGGTCAGCCAACAATTCTGGCCTTGCGCGCCCGATCAAGGGACGCCGTGCCAGCTCTCGAATCTGGCGATCCAGGGCTGCGGCGAAGATGTCGGCTTGGCGCAGACTGTCCTCGGCGATGTAGGCCCAAATCTCCGCGAGGTCCTGCAGCGCCTTCGGGCGTATAACGACAGACGGCATTTGATCAGGGGGTTGCTCTGCGTGATGCGGAGAGCTTGCGGCCTTGCCGCTTCATTTCGGCCACGCTCCACGGGCGCGGGGGGCCGCTTTCTATGCCTTCGCGGATGTCGCGGCGCAGCCGTTCGAGCTGAAGCGCGCGCAGTTCGTTCTGCTCCTCCATGAGGCGCAGAGCTTCGCGCACCACCTCGCTGGCGGAGTTATAGCGTCCTGATTGGACTTTCTGGCGAACGAGCTTTTCGAGCTGCGGAGTAAGATTGATGTTGAGGGTCATAGTTCGGCCAGTTCAGGTTTTAAGTTATTGCGACTGGCAAGGATTGTCAATGATTGGCAACGATCATGATCGCTGGGGGCTCGTGCTGTGTCTGACAAGGTACCGGGTGCGCCGAAGCGCGCTGGGGCACGTGTGCCTTGAATCCTTCCTGCTCCCCAGCCAGGAAGGCCTCAACGTCGTTCAGGCCATCCATCATCTGCTCGAATTGCGTTTTCATGCTATCTCCAGTAGGTCTCGAAAATACTATCGGCCCGTGCCCTCAGCCCGTTGCCCGTCTCGACAATCGTGAGCACAATTCGTTTGTAACTCCACTGGACACCATAAAGCAAAATCGTGTGCCGTTGGACACCTAAAAGACAGCCACGGGTGGGGAATCCGCTGCCGTGCTGATCCGATCAAAACCAGGAATCGGACGGCGGGCTTCTTCTATAAGCCAAAAGCCCCACTTCTCGCAAAAGACGCGAGAAATGGGGCACCCTGCCTGATCGAGGGATGCGTCGCACATGAGCAGACGCGAGCCCGTCGCCTAAAATAAAAACCTCGACGACTTGTCGAATTCCGCCCCGCCGTTCGACTATGGAGTGAAGGCCGGGCAACCGGCCGGCCAGAAAGGGTTTCCCAAACACTCAATATTCGATACCCATACTCAATACCAAGGAGAACACCATGCGCTTCATGATGATCATGTTTCCGAAAGAATACCTAAACGCAAAACCCGGCTGGGCCCCCGACCTCAAATCCATGGAAGCAATGGGCAAGTACAACGAGGAGCTCGGAAAAGCCGGCGTGCTGCTGGCGCTCGACGGGCTCACCCCGCCCGCGACCATGAGCGCGCGCGTTACCTTCAAAGGCGGAAAATCGAAAGTGACCGACGGCCCCTTTACCGAGGCCAAAGAAGTAGTGGGCGGCTACTGGATCATCCAGGTGAAGTCGCGCGAAGAGGCGCTCGAATGGGCCGCGCGCATCCCCGGAGGCGACAACGAAACGGTCGAAGTTCGCCGCATGTTTGACTTGACCGACTTCGATCCCGAGACCCAAAAGTATATCCAAGAGAAGTTCGGCGACGACGTGGCCGCTGAGATGAGGCAGTAGTAAAAATCTCGCCAGCGCGTTGTCGATTTTGCGACGGGTGCCCCATTTCTCGCGTCCTTTTCGAGAAGTGGGGATTTTAGTCTGCGGAAGAAGGAAAATTTCTTCGACGATTTGTCGAATTCCTGTCGGCCGTTCGACTATATCGTGAAGCCGGGGCAAACGGCCCGCTCAAAGACAAGTTACCAGCAGAATGGAGAAGTCATGCCGCAATATTTGGTTGCGATTCACCACCCCGACAACCACGATCCCTCCACAGAGGGCGAAGCGATGGTGCGCGATATCAACGCGCTCAACAAAGAGATGATCGATGCCGGGGTTAGGCTTTTCGCGGGAGGTCTCACTCCGGCCGGCGTAGCGAAGTCGCTGCGGGCGCAGTCCGGCGGCAAAGTGTTTGTCACCGACGGGCCATATCTCGAAACCAAGGAGCACATCGGCGGTTTCTGGATACTGGAAGCCGCTGACCTAGACGAGGCGCTGGCGTGGGGACGCAAAGCTGTCGTCGCCTGCCGTGCGCCGTGCGAGGTGCGCGAGTTTTTTTCGTCGCCTAAATAATTTTCAAGCCTAAATAATTATGACCAATCCACTCACTCGTCGTGACGCTATTCGTACCGTCGGCTTTGGTCTCGCCGGTTTTAATCTGGCCATGGGACTCGCGCCTGCTGCTGCGCTGGCAGAGGTTGAGCAAGCCTCGCGCTCAGAAACTTCGCCGGCGGTCGCCGATACTACTTCCCTCGACCCATATTCCCTCGTCGATCCGGAACTTCTTCCTACGCTCAAGCAGTTTCCCGCATTCGACCTTACAGCAGAGATGGTCCGCCAGTTCCGGCAAACGCCCGGCATGCCGCCGTTACCCGCTCCCGCGCCGCAGCCCGTGGAGTGGCATATCCCCGGGCCGCCGGGAGCGCCCGAGGTTCGTCTTTGGGTGGTTGACCCTGCGCCGCTCGAGAAGGGCAAGCCACTGTTGCTGCACATGCACGGCGGCGGCTTCATGATGACCGACCTTTTTTGATGCCCCGCATCCAGGGGATCGCGACCGATTGCCATTGCGTCGTCGTCTCGGTCGACTACCGGCTGGCTCCGGAGACGCGCTATCCCGGCGCGCTTGAGGATAATTACGCCGCGCTCCAATGGGTTCACGCCCATGCGGCGGAGCTCGGCATCGATCGCTTCCGGATTGCCGTGGGCGGTGAGAGTGCTGGCGGCGGCCACGCCGCCAGCCTTGCGATTCACGCCCGCGACCGCAACAGAACCGATCGCAACAAGCCTGACCGCAATAAAAATAAAGATGATCACAATAAAGATGATCGCAATAAAGACGATCGCGATAACGACGTTCCCATCGTCTTCCAGCTACTCATCTACCCCGAGCTCGACGACCGAACCGGCAGCTCGAACCCAGCGCCGCCCGCTGTTGGCCGCTTTATGTGGACCGCGAGCGCCAATCGTCTTGCCTGGAGCTCGCTGCTCGGAGTTCCAGCCGGTTCGTCCAAGGTGCCGGTAGCAGCCGTACCCGCCCGGGTCGCCAGCGTCGCCGGCCTGCCGCCGGCATGGATCGGCGTCGGTTCGATCGACCTGTTCGCCGAAGAAGACATGGAGTATGCGCGCCGCTTCGTCCATGCCGGAGTCCCAACCGAACTCCTGGTCGCGCGCGGCGCCTTCCACGGATTCGACCTCCTCGTGCCGGACGCCGAAGTCTCCAAACAATTCAGTGCCAGCTGGAAGTCCGCGCTGCGCAAGGCATTCGCCACTAGCAAAGCTGTTTAGCAGGAGAAGCTGGACGTGTCGCAGGGTGCCCCATTTCTCGCGTCCTTTGCGAGAAGTGGGGCTTTTCGCCGGCACCCTTCCGACCCTCACCCAGCACTTTGTCAAATTTTCTCCTCCCCGTGATGACGTTTTAACCCGATGGCAAGGAGAACCTCAAGGCGCCGGAGCGAGGTCATGTCTGTGTGACGGATGTACATTGGAACTAACCCCGGGCTTATGTGAGTTATAAGTCAAAAATCCCCACTTCTCGCAAAGGACGCGAGAAATGGGGCACCCAAATCTAATCTTGATACCCAAATCTAATTTTGATGCGTTACTCAATTTTCAACCGGCGCTCTGTCGAATCTTCTCCTCCCACCAAGCCCAGTCGTTGATCCGAACCAATCCCGGCTCTCCGTAAGCGTAGGAGCGGTAGCTGCTCCACCGCCAATCCTCCGGACACGTTACCAGCCCGCGCACTACCGGATTGCGATGCATGTACTTCAACTTCTCAACCTCTTTCTGTTGGCCCCACACATTGAAATCATAGAAACGACTCTGCCAGAACCGGCCGGAGAATTCGCCCGCAATGGCCAGCCGCCGGGAGACGCTCAGCTTCACCGCCTGAATTATCTTCGAGGGATCGCCAAGTAAAGGTTCAGAGATCAGCAGATGTACGTGTTCCGGCATGACCACGTATCCGATCACCGCGAAACGGTAGCGAACTCGCATTAACTCGACGACAGTAAGCAGCAGGTCGCGGCGCGCGGGATTGCCCAGCAGCAGCTTGCGCCGATAGCAGCTCCAAGTGATGAAATGGAGGCTTCCTGTGCCGTAGTAGCGCTTTAACCCCCAGGGCATGCGGGAAGATTACGGGCCAGTGCGAAGGGTGTATGTGACGGATGAACATGGAGCGAACTCGGGTTCATGTTGAGCTGTAGGCCAAAAGCCCCACTTCTCGCAAAGAACGCGAGAAATGGGGCACCACGGCCGAAAAAAATAAAAGTTTTGGACGTCTTGTCGAATGCTATCCGCGCTCGCGCCCCTCGCGCACGATGGCGGGTAGATCGCCAGCCCGCATTCTCACCTTCACACCTTTCACATCCAGTGGCGACGCTGCGCCAGCGCGCAGGGGAAGAATGCGGAACACGGTGCCATCGCGGCGGCGAATTTCCACGGCCCCATCGCGCTCGGCTTCGTCGAGCACCGTCGCAAAATTCCCTCGCGCCTCAGAATAACTGTAGGACTTCATCGGCTCCTGGCCTCCAGCACATCCACTTTCAATTCGCGCGCCCGCTCCCTCAAGCCGCCGTCCAGCGTAAGCAGCGGAACCCTTTCGTTGATGGCACAGGCCAGTATGTAGGCATCGTAGGCGTATATATTCCATTGCGCAGACAATTCCACTGCCTGCTTCAACCCTACCTCGACTGTACGAATCGGGATCGCAGCGTAGACCTCCAACAACCGGACCGCGTCCCTGATGCCGATTGCTCTTCGTTTGAACATGGCCGACATCGCGTTCCCCACTTCCCAGTGGACCGAGGCCGGGGCAACCAGGATTGCTCCGCGTGTGAGCCTGACCAGGTCAGGCTTCTCCGGCTGCTCCGCGATGACGGCGAGAATTGCCGATGTGTCGATTACTATTTCCACGGCTCCCATTGTATCATACTTGTACAATTGTACAAGTCGATGGAGTAAAGGGGGGCCTGATTCGGCCCCACTCCACTAGCGGTTCGTGCCTCTCAATAATGAAGTTTGCTCTTAACGCATTGATGTCGAGGGGCGTCCGGTTCATCCGCGCGAAAGAAGAAAAGAATGTTGGGTGCCTTGTCGAATTCCGCTCCGGCCGTTCGACTATATCGTGAAGGCAGGAAGACCGCCTCACTCTCGGGAGGAAACCATGCAAAAGATTAGCGCAATCGCAATCAAAAGCTTCGCACTGCTTGTTGTGCTCGGAACGGCTTACCTCACTACGGTAAATCAGGCGATGGCACAGGATGCCAAGACACGTTATCCGAACATGGCCCCGATCGACCAATACCTCATGGCGGATCAAGCTGCGGAAATCGCCCTGGCGCGCAGTGCAGCGCCGGAGTCCATCTCACGCGATGCCGAGGTACTGGTTCTCGGGCGTCATGGTTTCGAGACGGCGGTGAAAGGCAAAAACGGCTTTGTGTGCATCGTGGCGCGGGGGTGGACATCCGCTGCGGATCCTGACTTTTGGAATCCAAAGGTGCGGGTTCCCATGTGTTTTAACGCGGCAGCCGCGCGTACCTACCTTGTGCGCCTCACCAAGGAGACCGAGTGGGGGCTGGCGGGGCGTACGCAAGCTCAGATGACGGAGTCGATCACCGCCGCCCTCGCCAAGAAAGAACTGCCGGCGATGGAGCCCGGAGCCATGTGCTACATGATGTCGAAGCAGGGATACGGCGGCGACGTCCTCCCTCACTGGCCTTCGCACCTCATGTTCTTCTTTTCGGACACCGACCCCGCAATTTGGGGAGCGAATCAGCCGGGTTCCCCCGTCGTTGCCGTGGCCGACCCCGTGGAGCACCTCACGCAGTTCGTCATTCCTGTGCAGAAGTGGTCAGATGGAACCGAAGGTCACTAACCCAGACCGCACAACGAGCGGCCAACCGCTAATACATAAGCCGATGCCACACAAGCGTGCTACATAAGAGAGGGCAATCAAATGAGAAAAGTAATCTTCGCAATCAACCTTACCCTGGATGGCTGCTGCGACCATACCAAATTCAATCCCGATGAAGAAGACCTTGAACATTACACGCAGCTCTTGCAAGATGTTGACCTATTCGTCTACGGTCGCAAGACCTATCAATTGATGGTCCCTTATTGGCCTGACGTCGCAAAAGACCCGTCTGCGACAAAAGCGGATAAGGAATTCGCTCAAACCTTTGCCTCCAAGAAGAAGGTTGTTTTTTCACGATCGTTAGACCGCGCAGAAGATAAAAATACGAGAATCGTTCGCACCGACCTTCGCGACGAAATACTTAAGTTGAAGCAAGAGCCAGGCAAAAATATTCTGGCCGGTGGCGTCGATATTCCTTCGCAACTTATAAAGCTTGGCCTGGTGGATGAATATCGTTTTGTTATTGCGCCAATCTTTGCGGGAGAAGGCAGACGGTTGTTGGAAGGGGTTAGCCTGCCCGAGCGCTTACAACTGAAACTTGTCGAGTCCAAGACTCTCAAATCAGGATGTGTTGCGCTTCGCTACTTGAAACCGTGAGGGAAAAATCTGCCAGCGTATTTAGGCCGGGTGCCCCATTTCTCGCGTCCTTTGCGAGAAGTGGGGCTTTTGACTTACAGACCACCCAGCGTATTTAGGGGGATAGATCGCGAATGCAGACGTGGGCCGCTGCCTGAAAATGTAGTAGCTGTCGATTTGTGGTGTCCCGAACGACTATCTAATGGCGGGGCGATGAGCTGCGGCTCCTGAGTAACACGAACAAGGCGGTGGTGCAGCTTCGCTTCCGCGTTCGGCCGGTTAAAGGGGAGATGCCTTCGGCTTCGCTCAGCGCAGGCTCTTCGCGACGCCTGAAAGCCGGCTTCGCTCACGATGACAAAGCTCTGTAAAGGACAAACCGCACCACTACCGCAAACGAGGAGGAACCAATGAAGTACGTTTGTTTGGGATACTACGACAAAGGCAAATTCGAGAGCATGACTGAAGCTGAACGAAACGCGATGTTCGACGCATGCTTTGAATACGACGACCATCTTCGCGCCAACGGGCACTTTGCCGGCGGAGAAGCGCTTCAGCCTACGGAAACCGCCTTGACCCTGAATTGGAAGAACGGCAAAGTCGCAACCACGGACGGTCCCTATGTGGAGACCAAGGAACAACTCGGCGGCATTCTCGTCCTCGAGGCGCGGGACATGAATCATGCGGTACAGCTCATGGCGCGGCATCCGGCCCTGAAGTTCGGCAACATTTTCGAGATTCGCCCGGCGGGGGACATGAGCGAAGTGATGAAGGCGAGCGAGCAGCGCCGGAAGAATGCCTCGCGATGAAGGTGAGGGCGGGTCGCTGCGAGGTCCAGCAGAACCAAACGCAGGTTTCTCGACTCCGCCGAATTGCCCGTAAGCGGGCAATACCGCTGCGCTCGAAATGACAACTCAACTGCGAGATGGCCGCTCTGCTGGTGCGTGCAATGGCAAAGATGAACGTGGGATCGATCCCCTGATTCCGCCTAATAAAAGTCCGAGCAGCTCAAATAAAAGCCGCACTGCTGGCAGCTCAACTTGCAGCGGTTCTCTTTCAGCTCCGCCGAACAGTTCGGGCAAAATCTCTCCGGATGCTTTTCCGCGCGCATCCTTTCTTTTTTTGCGTCTTCCACCCCCAGCTGGTTCGAGATCATCAGCGCACCTTACCGCCGCACCACTCCGCGCACAAGTAGATATCTATCTTCCCTGGCAGCGCCTCGTTTTTTTCTTTCGCCATCCACAGCCTCTCATGCGCTAGAATCACTGAGCATTGAGAGTGGCTGCCCATCTGGCCGGGGACGCTGCTCTTGGCCTTCCCCCAGGAGGTAGTAGATGTATCGGCCCTATTCCAGTTCCTTGGCGGACTCTCGTCCGTTCCTGGATGTCCAGTCCCTGCTTCGCAATCTTGCCCAGGATTTTGTCACCGCGTTCAACACCGGCAACTATGATCAGGCCGCCGCATTGTTTGCCGTCGACGGCGTTTTCATGGCTCCGCACCAGGAGCCGGCCTACGGACCGAAGGCCGTGGAGCGCCTGCTGCGCCAGTTCGGCGACGCCGGATACGAAGACCTGCGCCTCGAAACCGTTCGCGTCGAATCCTCCGGCGATCTCGCCATGGAGATCGGCCGCTACACCGTTGCCATCCGCCAGCCTAACGGCACCATCGTCCCCGACCGCGGCAAGTACGTAAAAGCCTGGCGCCGCCTGGGCGCATGGCTCATCGTCGCCGATTGCTGGAGCAGCAATTTGCCGGGGCAGGGCTGAAGCACAACGCGGATCACTCAATAAAACTCGTCACATAGAACTGGGCGCCCCATTTCTCGCGTCTTTTGCGAGAAGTGGGATTCCACGAAGATTCAATCGTGTCATTCCGAGCGCAGCGAGAGCCTGCCCTGAGCTTGCCGAAGGGAACCTTGGTCTTTCATCCCGCACTCTGAACCCACTCACTCCCCGCACGCCCAAATCTCCAGCCCCCTCTCCTTCAGCAAGTCCCACGCCTCGCGATACTCTCCGTACTTCTGCCGCTTCCCCGTCGGCGTAAAGTGAATCGACGAATTCGTCCTCCCCATAACTTCAAACGGCAGAATGTACCACCAATCCACCGGTATCAGCAGGATCGCAAAATAATCCACCGTCCCCGGCTCATACTTCTGCCGCTGCGGCCCCATCACATTCAAGCTGTACTCCCCATTCCTCCGCTTATAAATCGTGGACTTCACCTGCACCCGCAGCACCCTCCCCCTCACGCTCGGTACGCGATTCTCCACGCCCACGTCATACCTTCCCGAATCCCCGAACGGCTTCGATACCTTCATCCCCAGCCCCGCCGCCAGCATCATAAAGTAAAGCTCCGCCCACTCCCCCCGCTCCTTGCAATCCCTCAACCTCCCGCCCGCCAGCCGATCCGCCTTCCACGAATTCATTCGCATGCTCCATCTTTGTCATCCCGAGCTTTACAATTTGTCATTCCGTTTTGTTTTGTCATTCCGAGCGGAGCGAGGAACCTTGGTTTCCCATCCCTCACCTCACCTCATCTCTCCTCCCAAACAAAAATCGCGGCCTCCGCAGAAGCCGCGATCAACGATTGCTCTCGATTTTTATCCTATCTATCCAGTGTGACAAATCCCTCAGGGCAATTGGGACACAAAACACAAATTTATTTCCCCTTTCCCCTGACCAACATAACTCAGATTTATATCGTGTCACCCTCTTGACAGGAAATCTCGCCAGCACGGTCCGAAGGCGACCACGGGATGTGGCTGCGTAGAAGGCGCATGCAGCACCGTGGAAGCGCGGCGCTTCAGCGCCGCGTCACGCGCTCCTCGGATAACCGGGCTTTAGCCCCCGTGGAACACCATCCAGACGATACTCCGTACTCGCCGACGAAAACGAATACTCGCCCGCATCCCGCACCAACCGCGCCCTCACCGGATTCAAGCGAACGTATTCACAATGCCGCTGATAATCCTCCTCATCCCGAATCCGATGATTCGTTAAAACTCTCCTGCCAAATCTGGATCTTGTCCGCCTTCTGCAATCGATATGAAAATCCGCCTTTAATGAATTGCACAGCCAGCTCCACCGAGATTTCTGGCGCGGGAGTGAAAAGCAAATGAATATGGTCGGGCATAACGACAAACTCGTGCAGCAAATACTTTCTTTGATCGCGATACCCAAACAGCACCTCGATCAACAGCCGTGCCCGCGCTTCTACACGAAAGATGGGCACGCGTTGCCACGCAACGGTGGTGATGAAAAAAGTGCGTTCTGAATCCATGCGAGGATCGTAAGAGCGTGGAGACGGAATCGAGTGTGATATTCGTCACGCTAAAAATAAATTGATTTCGAATTGGGAATGATGAAGGGAAGGACGACCACGGGGGCTAAAGCCCAAAATCATTATGCGATCCGAACGCGGCCCTGGAAGGGCCGCTCTTCCACGTCACTGGACGCAGAAGGAACGTCCGCGAAGCACCGTGTTCGATAACCAACGCCGGCAGCACCGTGGAAGAGCGGCGCTTCAGCGCCGCGTCCAGCGCCACAAAACATAACCGGGCTTCAGCCCCTGAGGGTACCGCGCTTCACGCGCGATACCCGCCCCCTCCCTCAAAACCTTGTCATTCCGAATCGGGCGAAGCCCGATGAGGAATCTGCTTTTCTGCCGACGCCAGCGTCCGGAACGGAGGTCCGACATTAGAAGTACCTGATCAGGTCCCCGCAGTCGATAACCAAGGAAACGTTGCTAGAATGATTTCCGATGCCCGACCCGCGAAAGTTCATCGACTCTAAGGTAGTGGCGGATGCCGGCCGAGCATCGGCCCTCAAGCGGGAGGAGTTGCACGACGCGCTGTCTAAAGGAATGGGGAAATATTCATCCGACGACACCAGCGTCGTTGTTTTCGGATCACTCGGGAGAGACGAGTGGACCTCCGGCAGCGACCTCGATTGGACCTTGCTCGTCGACGGAGTTGCGAAGCCTGAGCACATCGACATTGCCCAGAAAATTCAGCGGATCATTAATGAAAACAAAGACCGATTCCCGGCCCCCGGAACCACAGGCACCTTCGGGAATATGGCTTTCAGCCATGACATTGTCCATCGGATCGGCGGCCAGAATGACACCAACAAGAACACGACCCAAAGAATCCTCTTGCTACTAGAGTCGAAAGCCATCGGCAAGAAGAACGACGCATACGATCGAGTGATCCGCGCGGTCATAGACCGCTACCTCGAGGAAGACACTGATCCCCTCAAGTATGGCGAGAGGAGGTACAGGGTCCCGCGATTCCTCCTAAACGACATTGCCCGCTTTTGGAGGACGATGGCCGTGGACTTTGCCAGCAAACAGCGCGAGCGCGGGGGAGACGAATGGGGTCTGCGGAACGCAAAGCTCCGAATGTCGCGCAAACTAATTTTTGTCTCGGGCCTGCTGGTTTGCTTCAGCGTCACCCTCGATCAGGAATTGCAAAATAAGATTTCCACTGACAAGAATGATGTAAAGTTCCACCTTCGGGATCACATCATGAAATACGTGAAGCTGACTCCGCTGGAGATTGTCGCGAAGTCGATCGAAAGCTGTAACGTGGCCGATGCCGTAGGAAGATCTCTGTTCGGGGCCTACAGCGACTTTCTGGGAATCCTTGACGACCCTTCATCGCGTGAAGCGCTTAAGGCAGTGCGTTCTTCCGACTCCCGTACGGATCCGACCTTCAATCGAGTAAGGGAATTAAGCGAAGCATTCGAAAGCGCGCTAGATTATATTTTCTTTGAGAATCAGGAAATAAAAGGGCTTACCAGGAAGTACGGGGTCTTCTAATGAAACGCATCGGCTTCTCCACCGGGGCACTGGCTAGGGGAGACTTTCGTCGCGCTCTCCAAATCTTGCGGGACAAAGACGTTAATGCGGTCGAATTATCGGCTCTAAGGCAGGACGAGCTCGCTCCGTTAGTTGAGGAGCTGGGACAACTCGATCTGAGCCGCTTCCAATACATTTCATTTCACGCTCCTAGCGCAATGGAGCCATCCTACGAGCCGACCGCTCTAGAGCTTCTCCAGCAGGTCGCCGCCCGCAGGTGGCCAATCGTCGTGCATCCCGACGCCATGCACACGCCTTCAGCTTGGGCGTGCCTCGGCGATTCGCTCTGCATCGAGAACATGGATAAGCGCAAGCCGATCGGGCAAAGCGCGGACGATCTCGCCAAATTCTTTGACGCGCTGCCGCATGCGTCCTTGTGTTTCGACATCGGCCACGCGCGCCAGGTCGATCCCACTATGAGCGAAGCGTGGGCCATCCTCCAGCGCTTCCGTCACAAGATCAAACAGCTTCACGTCAGCGAAGTGAACACCCAAAGCAAGCACGATCCCATAAGCTGGGAATCGAAGCTCGCCTTCCAGAAGGTCTCCCACTTATTACCGGCAGCTGTTCCCATCATTCTGGAGAGCCGCGTGGAAGAGTCGGAAATCGAGGGCGAGATAAAGGCCGCTCTCGAGGCATTGAGCCCAGCGGCGCAACTTGCCTTCGCCAGCGACTAGACGGCGCGCCAAAGGTGCCGCAGGCTCCTCGAATTTTGGGTGGCGCAGCGTTTCCAGCACTAGCGATCACCGCCGCCCCATCCCTCAAAACCTTGTCATTCCGAATCGGGCGAAGCCCGATGAGGAATCTGCTGTTCTGCCGACGCGACCACGCACCGGGTGTCGGGAACCCGAATCTCCATGTGGGCAGCACCGTGGAAGAGCGGCGCTTCAGCGTCGCGTCCAGCGCCACAAACATAACCGGGCTTCAGCCCCCTGAGGCGAACCGCGCTTCACGCGATTGGGTGGCGCAGCGCTTCCAGCTCTGCGATCACCGCCCCCTCCCTCAAAGCCTTGTCATTCCGAATCGGGCGAAGCCCGATGAGGAATCTGCTTTTCTGAAGACGCCGCCACGTACTGGGGTGCCCCATGTCTCGCGTATTTTGCGAGACGTGGGATTCCACGAACCTGTCCCTCAAAGGATTTCGGTAGCGACATGACCGAGAACACAAGGCCTGTGGAATCCCACCTTTGGCAAAGGACGCGAAAGATCAGGTGGTCGGACCCGTTATTCGTCGGCTCCTAGGACCCAGGGCCAACTCCAGGCCGCTTGAAGTGTAGCTTGCCTGCCTCCTCCATTGACAGCCGCTCCCAGCGAGAAACGGCGTTGCTGCCCGGCCGCAGCTTCTGCGCTTCCTGAACGAAATGCAGGGCCGCCCTGGGACCATGGTTTTCTCGCACGTGGCGACAGATGAAAACAAACGCTTCATCCCAAACGTCTCCGCTGGCAGCGGTATTGCGAAAAACTTTTTCATAGTAGTCGAGGGCGTGGTTGGTCTTATTTAGCACTTCAAAGATCTTAGCGACCTCGGAAGCAATCCGCGCATCCTTTGAGATTCCATACGCCCGTTCGAGCTGAGGCAAGAGATCCTCTCCAGAGTACTGAGGATCGGTCTTGGAGAGTGAGAGTATCCGCATCATGACCTCGGCCGACAGTACCGGGTCGTCTTTAGCAGCCCCAAACGATTTGGTGTAGTCCTCAAGGGCCGCTGCATAGTGAAGCTCTTGTTCGTAAGTGTGCCCCCGAAGAAAAAGCGCCATCGCGTTGCCGGGATCCCTATCGAGTATTTCCTGGTCGATGTATTGCCGAGCAGGAGCCGTGACTCCCCTGTCCACCATATCTTTCGCTGCGCTAATGAGAACAGGTATCGAAACCCCATAGTAGGCTTTGAGCCTCCGCCTAGCTTGCCTTTCCAAATCCCCCATTTCTCTTAGCTTTGACGAGGCGAAAGAGTTGGTCAGCCTCAATATCTTGAAGCTCTGTTCGTCCGTTGTTGCTGAATACTGCGGCATTACGAGACTAAAATTAATTAGCTCGTCGAGGGCCGACCGCATTGACTCTTCATCAACGTCAGCGGCTACAGCAAGCTCTCGAACGGTTGGCGCCGAGTGGAACAACGGGAATAGCACAAGAGCCATTCTCGCGGTTTCCTTTAAGAGCTTGTATTCGAAGGTGAAGCAGAACTCGCAGAGACTCGCGAGCGACGGCTTCCCGTGTCGATGATCCTCTAGCAGCTTCATTAGATGGTCGACATTCCTGCTGCAGCTAATAATCCACTTGATTGCGAGCGGAATCCGAGCGCTAACGTTGAGTATATCGCTAAGGAACCTATCGGTCGTCGCCGTGTCCACGTGCTGAGCGGCCGCTTCGGAAAGAGCGAGCAGTTTCGCCTCGTTGGCATCCAACGGATTTACGTCGATGGCACGCGCCGGTAGGTCGGGCGGTTGATGCCGAGAGGTGATGAGCGTCTTTACTCCAGGCGGCAGGTCGTCCAAGAACTTCGATATTCTGGATTCCCGCGACTCAATCGTCTCGAAATTATCGATAAACAAAAGGATATTGTTCTTTTTGAGAATATCCCTTGACAAGGCCTCCTTTTGAGATATCTCTTGGGGAACGCTTCCTTCCCAATCGGAATTGATGATTATCTTGTGGAGGAACTGATCGTAGGAAGAGATCTCGGCATCGATGGGCTTCCTGTCATAGGCCGTCAGTTGCTCATTTTTGGCAGACAAAGAAATGATCCCGCCGAAATGCCGCTTCAATTCCTCTCTATACGCGAGCCGGCGCGTTATTTCGATTCCGACTGCCGTCTTACCGACTCCGCCCACGCCCCTCAATAAAACCACATCCCATTTGCCAAGGATCAGCTGATCGATTGTTGAAGCGATCAAGGGCTCACGAGTCACCTCACCGAAAAACGTTGTGTAGTCGCCCTTAAAGAGCTTAACTCCCGGACGGGGAGATTCAGTTCTAAGCTGGCTAGATCCAACTAAGACGTCCGGCTCGACGACCGTATTGGCAAAGAGGAAATCAGCATCCGTCTGGGCTCGCTTCCTGGCATCGTTCGCACGCAGGAATATTTCACCCTCCTTGAAAAAGCCAGCGGCGCTACATCCGATGGGTACCGCCAGTCCCTTTCTGGGCGGGACAAAAACGACTGCCAAGGTTTTGCGAGTACCGCCAACGGGAAGACGGATGGCCGTATACCTGCAGTGAAAGGAGTGACCTATGAACTTACGAAGTTTCGAGTTAATGACGGCCGCATCAACCGCTGTGGCAACATCATCGTTCACTCCGAGAACCATGAATTCGTTAGTGATTCCGCAAATGATGTAGCCGCCCCTCGTGTTATGAAACGCCAGTATGTCCGCGGCTAGCTCGGCGGTCTCTTTGCCGCTGGCAAGATCATACAGATCCCTCTTGTAATCCCAATACTCACTCTCGAACCGAAGAGTGACCTCCCCGGTCTCAGCGTTGATGAAATACGAGAGTAATTCCGGAGTTAGCACCTGCCTGGCAATTAGCTCTTGGATCGCAGCGATACTCATCTGGGTTCCTTTATGCCGCGCGGTTCATCTTCTGCCAAAAATGGCGAGGCCACGGCATAACCGTGGCCCCCTCACAGTCCGTTTCATTTCGCCTTGCCCGCCGTTGCAAATACTAGCGCCATCCGGCCGTGCTAGCAATGCCCCGTAGATATAGCCCCTTCTAGCTGCACCCACTCGTGCTGCCACAACTCCCGCAGCGGTAGCAACTGCCATTCCTCGTCATGATACTGCCGCAGAAGCTGCAACTGGGGGCGTCGCCGAGGTCGATAATGTTGGCCAGGGCGTCGGAGGCGTGGATGGAGCCGGCTCCCGGCTCCCGGCTGCCGCCTTCCGGACGTCGGACGCCGGAGGCCGCATCCTGCTCCGAGGCTGTCGGACGCAGGCGCAAGTTTTCGAAGAGCATGCCCTGCTGGCCGGTGAGGAAGCGGAGCTGGAGCCAGCGGAAGATGTAGTCCATGATCGACTTGGCGTAGCCGATGTCGGAGTTGCCGCTCCAGCCGCTGGGCTCGAAGCGAGTGTGGGCGAACTTTTCGCAGAACAGCTTCAGGGGCACGCCGTGTTGCAGCGCGATCGAAACCGCGAGCGCGAAGCTATCCATGAGGCCGCTGACCGTGGAACCTTCTTTGGCCATGGTGACGAAGAGTTCGCCGGGGTCTCCGTTGGGATAGAGGCCGACGGTGATGTAGCCCTCGTGATCGCCGACTTTGAATTTGTGGGTGATCGAGGCGCGCTCTTCCTGCAGTTTGTGGCGGACGGCGCGCGGAGGCGCGTTGAGATTTTCTTCCTCGCGTGGCGCGGCCGAGCCCGGGCGCGGATCGTCTTTGCTGGAGTTGGCAGTTTTTGTTCCGGCGGCTGAGAGTGGCTGAGACTTTTTGCAGCCGTCGCGATAAACCGCGACTGCTTTCAGGCCGAGCTTCCAGGCCTGGAGATAGGCCTCCATGATGTCTTCGACCGAGGCGTTCTCGGGAAGGTTGACGGTTTTGGAGATGGCTCCGGAGATGAAGGGCTGAGCGGCCGCCATCATCCGCAGATGGCCCATATAAGCGATCGAGCGCGTGCCTTTGGCCGGCTTGAACGAGCAATCGAAGACGGCGAGGTGCTCGTCTTTAATGTGCGGCGCGCCTTCGATGGTTCCGGTCGCATCGATGTAGCTGACGATGGCGTCCGCCTCGTCGTGGTTGTAGCCGAGCTTGAAAAGAGCCGTCGGCACCGTCTGGTTGACGATCTTAATCATCCCTCCGCCGACCAGTTTCTTGTATTTCACCAGCGCAAGATCAGGCTCGACTCCGGTTGTGTCGCAGTCCATCATGAAGCCGATGGTGCCTGTGGGGGCTAGGACTGTTACCTGGCTATTTCGGTAGCCGTGTTTTTCGCCGTGGGCGAGGGCTTCGTCCCAGCATTGTTTGCTGGATTCGTAGAGGGGGGTGGGGACATTTGTCTTGTTGATGTTGTTGACCGACGCGCGGTGCATGCGGATTACGTCGAGGAAGGGTTCGCGGTTGATGTACCAGCCGGGAGCGGCTCCGCCGGGCATGTGGGCGGCGTCGGTGACGCCGAGGCGAGTTGCGACCGTGTCGGTGGCGGGGGTGAGCGGGGGGCATTGTTCGGCGATGCGGCTGGATTGGAGATAGGCTTGGCCGCACATGATGGCGGTGACGCAGGCGGCGTAGTCGCGGCCGCCGTCGGAGTCGTAGGGAAGTCCGGCGGCCATGAGGAGCGCGCCGAGGTTGGCGTAGCCGAGGCCGAGGGGTCGATAGTCATGCGAGTTGCGCATGATCATCTCGGTGGGATAGCCGGCGTTGTCGACCAGGATTTCCTGAGCGGTGATGAGGATATCGACGGCGTGGCGGTAGGCTTCGACGTCGAAGGTTCCGTTGGGAGCGAACTTGAGCAGGTTCAGGCTGGCCAGGTTGCAGGCGGAGTCGTCGAGGAACATGTACTCGCTGCAAGGATTGCTGGCGTTGATGCGGGCGGTGTTCTTGGAGGTGTGCCAGCGATTGACGGTTGTGTCGTACTGCATGCCGGGATCGCCGCAGTGCCAGGTAGCTTCGGAAATCTTGCGCAGCAGGTCTTTGGCTTTGTAGGTGTTCATGACGCTGCCGTCCTGAACTTTCTTGGTGGAGAAATCGGTGTCGCGGACGACGGCGTACATGAAGTCGTCGGTGACGCGGACGGAGTTGTTGGCGTTCTGGAAGAAGATGGAAGAGTAGGCATCGGAATCGGGATGCGAGCCGTCGTATCCGGCGGAGACGAGAGCGTGGGCCTTGGCTTCCTCTTTCTGTTTGCACTCGATGAAGTCGACGATATCGGGGTGGTCTACGTTGAGGATGACCATCTTGGCGGCGCGGCGAGTTTTTCCGCCGGACTTGATGACGCCGGCGAAGGCGTCGAAACCTTTCATGAAGCTGAGCGGTCCGCTGGCGGTGCCTCCGCCGCTGAGGCCTTCGGTGGAGGAGCGCAGCGGAGAGAGATTGCTGCCGGTGCCTGATCCCCATTTGAACAACATGCCTTCGGTCTTGGCGAGGGTGAGGATGGAATCGAGTGAATCTTTTACCGAGTTGATGAAGCAGGCGGAGCATTGCGGAGTTTTGTATCCGGTGACGCCGAACTCGACTTGCTGAGTCTGCGGATTCCAGTGCCAGTTGCGGGCGTCGGAGTTAGGCTCGATGCGGTCGCAGCCAACATTGAACCAGACGGGCGAATTGAAGGCCGCGTACTGGCGGACGAGGATGTGAACGAGTTCGTCGTGGAAGGTTGCGCCGTCCTCGGGAGTCTTGAAGTAGCCCTGGTCGAGTCCCCAGTTGCGGATGGTTTCAGCGACGCGGGTGACGAGGGCGCGGACTCCGGACTCGCGCTCGGGAGTGCCGATTTTGCCGTGCAGATATTTGCTGGCCACGATGTTGGTGGCGGTCATGGACCAGTCTTTGGGGACTTCGACTTCTTTCTGTTCGAAGATCACGTTGCCCTTGGCGTCGGTGATCTGGGCGAGGCGGAGGTCCCATTCGACTTCGTCGTAGGGAGAGACGCCGAGCTTGGTGAATAGGCGGCGGAATGAGAGGCCGGTTTTCCTGGCGATTGGGTTCGCGGGGGAGACAGGGGATGCGGTGGAATCAACGGTTTTGACTTCTGGCATTGCGTTCTCCATTAGTTATTAGATTCTAATCAACATGGGCCCGATTCGTGGGCTCCGGAGCGGCGGAGGGCGGGTCGGGTTCCCGAACTGGGAGTTCGGGGTGGTGCTGGTTTTTAAAGAGCTTTTCTTTCGCCCCTTCGGGGCTTTAAACCTTCGACCTTGCGTTCCCACGGCTTGCGCCGTGGGCTGCATTCTTTCGCCGCTTCGCGGCTGCTACTTGCCCTTGCGCTAGAAGCCGGAGGGCAGGGGGTGCGGACAGTGAATATTTTTGTTGGAGCCGGAATCGAGGTGCATGGCCGATTGCGCGACATCTCCTTCTTGACCGGAGACGGCTTGCCGCGCCGGAGTTGGCACGGCGTCGGCAGAGTCGGACAGAAGTGTCCGACCCACACGGTCTGTCCCCACGCGGTCTGTGGTGAATTCGAGGGAGGACTGGAAGTCGGCGCCGATGCCGGAGGCTTTTTCGGCGGAAGTGCGCATCCATTGGTTGAGGGCGGAGCAGATGCTGCGGCGCTGTTCCTGGTCCTGAAGGACGACGAAGCGGAGGAAGCAGCGGCCGGAGGCAAGGCGCTCGCGCATGGGATTGATGCGGGTGAACATGCGGTCGAGGGTGAAGGCCATGTCGTCGTCTTCGGAGAATTGGAGGACGGCGAGCATGCGTTTGGGCTCGGCGGGTGGGTGAGCGGTTGTGCCTTCGCGGGAGGTGGCGGTGCGGGCGAACAGCAGGTTCCTCGACTGCGCGAGCTCGTCCGCTTCGCGGTCGATCTGGCTTCGCTCGGAATGACAAAGGCTAGTAGACGAATCGTACCCTTCCCGATCCGTGCTCCGTTCGCGAGATGGGGTGCCGAGGTCGAGGATCTCTTCGGCCAGGGCGAAGATGCCGGGTTTGCTGGGGACAGTTAGGAGGCTGTGGGGGGAATCGCAGCGGAACCAGCGCGACCACTGGAGGCGGCGGGGATCGACGGGGCGATCGAGGCCGTGACGGGCCAGAGAATCGGCGACGAGACGGGTTAAGGCTTCCATTTCGGGCTCCTGAAAAAATCGGCTTCCGCGGACCGGCTCCCGGAGTCCGGGTGCCGGAAGCTTGCTTGTTTTTGTTTGTCGTTCGTCCCGGGGGAGGGGTCGGGAGGAACGGCCACCGCACTGCTGAGTCGGCTTCCGGTATCCGCTTTCCGGCTTCCGGAAGAACGCTGGGTTATTGTTTTCTTGCGTTTACGGAGCGGCGCCGGGTCACCTCTGGCCTGGCGCCATCCCGCCGGTTTTTCCTGACTGCCTTGCCGATTGAAACTGTCCCGTTCCCGCGGGACGAGTTTAAAAGGGCTATGGGAATGCAAAGTTACTCCCGCAGATTGTAGCTGTCAAGAGGGAAACACTACAGGTTGTATCCTCAACAATGACGGGGCTGGTGCGGGGGTTGTGGATTCGATTTCCACAAGGGGAATTCATCGTGTGTTCACAAAAGGTGGCGGGGGCTGAAGCCCGCACTCTTTTTGTGTTGGGACGCGGGCCTAGAAAGGTAGGTCTTCTGCGGTTGCTACCCAGCCAACGGATATCGTCTGGTACGGCGAACGCTGGAACCGACGGATGAAATCTAGAGAACTCCTTGCGGAGGCGGTTAGAGGGGTTGAGGTGAAAGGGGTCCTTCGACTGCGGATTTGCTTTGCTTCGCAAAGCAAATTCCTCGCTCAGGATGACAGGGGGGTGGAGGGGGTTTGAGGGGACGAGTTTGATCGGGTTGAGTTTGGTGGACACGGGTTGTGGGCCGGAGAATTGTGCCGGCGGGATTGAACTTAATTTTTGTTGAGGGCGAGAGCGAATGTACGGGGGAAAAGGGCGCGGGTCAATTCAGTATTTTTGGTGCAACTGAGGAAAATCTTTGCCACGGATCTGCACGGATTTTCACGGATTTAAAAATCTGCGAGGGATTTGCGCGGAGGCGCTTGGAGGGCTGCGATTTGAAGGGGTGCGAATACCTTAGGGAAAAATTGGCGAGAGGTGGATGGAGAGTTGTGCACAGAGCGTGCACAGGAAATGCAGAAATGCAGTTGCCGGTTGTCAGTTGCCGGTTGCCAGTTTCAGTCTGCTGGGTATTCCGTTCCGGGGAGTGGAAGAATTTTCATGGGGTTTTGGGGAGGGGAATTTTGCGCTCGTCGAAAGTAAGTTAGGTCAGTTACTTGGAGGACTAGGGAGAACGGAACGGTCCTTGCAAGTGGTGAAGAGTACGGGGAAGCAAATTTTATTGTGGGAGGAATCATGGTTACGGACCCGGTTTGTGGAATGAAGGTGGATGAGAAGCGGAGCGAATATCAGACGCAGTTTGCGGGCACGAAATATTCTTTCTGCTCGGAGAATTGCAAGAAGGAGTTTGAGGCCGATCCGGATGAGTTCGTGGAGACGGCCGCGGCTTAGGTGGTAAGGTGATTAACCGAGGTAAGCCCTGCGCTGGCGCGCGGGGCTTTTTGTTTTGGGGATTTGGGGCCGATTGCGAAATTGGATTCCGCTCGCTTCGCTTTGAGGGACATTCGGGATGGATTGTGGCGGCGAAATCTAGGTCAAGCTACAGAACAGCAAAACCAAAGGCAGTCGGACAGGAGTGTCCGACCCACACGACTGGGGCCCTTCGACTGCGTGGCCGCTCCGCTTTTGCGGAGCGGCCACTTCGCTAAGGATGACAGTGTTGCTTGGTGCTAGCGTCCCGCCAGGGCTGGCTCCTGGACTGGCTTGCCGCTCTTGAAGGCTTCGTAGCGGGCGTTGACTTCGTCCCAGTTGATGACGTTCCACCAGGCGGCGAGGTATTCGGGACGGCGGTTGTTGTATTTGAGGTAGTAGGCGTGCTCCCAGACATCGTTGCCGAAGATGGGGAAGTGGCCTTGCGAGATGGGGTTGTCCTGGTTAGGCGTGCTCATGATGTGGAGATCGTCGCCGCCTTTGCTGGCGAGCCAGACCCATCCGGAGCCGAATTGCTTCACGCCGGCGTCGTTGAACTTGGTTTGGAAATCTTTGAAGTTGCCGAAGGATTTGGTGATGCCCTGGGCGATGGGGCCGGTGGGATCGCCGCCGCCTTTGGGCTTCATGATCTTCCAGAACATGGTGTGGTTGACGTGGCCTCCGCCGTTGTTGCGGACCGCGGCGCGAATGTCTTCCGGGATGGAGTTGAGGTCGCGGAGAAGATCTTCGGCGGATTTCTTGCCGAGCTCGGGATGTTTTTCGATGGCGGCGTTGAGATTTTTAACGTAGGCGCCGTGGTGCATGTCGTGGTGCAGGGTCATCGTTTGCTTATCGATGACGGGTTCGAGGGCCGCGTAGTCGTAGGGTAAAGGCGGTAGTTCATGAGCCATGATTTTTTCCTCCAGAGATTCTTATTGTACTGATGATAAGAGCGAAGGTGCGGATTCAGGCGAAATGGTGCTGTGGGTTGGATGGTGTGGGCGTGAGGGCGGTTGCGGGGGAAATTGGGGCGGCGAAGGCAATTAACCATGAAGGGCACTAAGGTTCACGAAGGAAAGGCTGAGATGCTGGGAGTTCACGATGGAATTCGGTTAGAATCCTGTGGCTATGAATAAAGTGGTGGCGAGTGCGGATGAGGCGATTCGCGACGTCGGCGATGGCGCGGTGATTATGCTGGGCGGGTTTGGGCTGTGCGGGATTCCGGAAAATTTGATTCGGGCGCTGGTGCGGAAGGGGACCAAGAATCTGACGACCATCAGCAATAACGCCGGGGTGGATGGATTTGGCGTGGGGTTGCTGCTGGCGGCGGGGCAGTTGCGGAAGCATATTGGGACTTATGTGGGAGAAAACAAACTGCTGGAGTCGATGGTGCTGTCGGGGAAAGTGGAGCTGGATCTGGTGCCGCAGGGGACGTTTTCGGAGAGGATACGGGCGGGAGGAGCGGGGATTCCGGCGTTTTTTACTCCGACGGGAGTGGGGACGATTGTTGCCGAGGGAAAAGAGACGCGTGAGTTTGATGGGCGGACTTATGTGATGGAGCGGGCGCTGAAGGCGGACTTTGCGTTTGTGAAGGCGTGGAAGGGCGACCGGATGGGGAATCTGGCGTATCGGAAGACGGCGCGGAATTTTAATCCGGTGATGGCAACGGCGGCGACGGTGACGATTGCGGAGGTTGAGCATCTGGTTGAGGCGGGGGAGTTGGATGGGGATGCGGTGCATACTCCGTCGGTGTATGTGAAGAGGATTTTTCAGGGTGCGGAGTATGAGAAGAGGATTGAGAAGCGGACGGTGAGGAAGGGCGGCTGAGTAATGAAGACCTCCAAAGATTCTTTCCGTATCGACATAGTTCTCCGCCATCCCTCACATAGTCCGGAGAGCATTTCGGCGGCACTCTCGCTAAAACCCGAAGCCTCTTGGCCGGTAGGTGAAAGTCTGGGGAAGTTTCGTGCGAAGTGGAGCTTTTTCTATGGTCGTCTGCTCGAGGGTTCCGTGCCCACCGACTATGAACGCGCCTTGAAGACCGTCTCTCGGTTTCTGCGAAAGAACGCAGCTTTTTTTGCCGACTTCACGGACGGAAACGGAGAGGCAGAACTAATTCTGAATCATGCTGTGAGTCAGCAAGACGAAAAGGGAGATGAGTTGTTCGAGTTGTTCCTCGCTCCAGCGTTTCTCCGCGACTTGTCCGCCGGGGACATCGGCCTGAGAGTGCAAGGATGGCAAAGTTGGTCAAAGAAGGTTCGTCACAGAAAGCGCCGGGTAGCGTAGGGGTCCTTCGACTACGGTTGTGCTTCGCTATCGCGAAGAACAATCCTCGCTCAGGATGACAAAGGTGAAAAATGAATAAGCCGGGGAAAGATGTGGAGAAGCGGGAGCGGATTGTGGGGAGGATTGCGCGGGAGTTGCGCGATGGGTTTTATGTGAACCTGGGAATTGGGATGCCGACGCTGGTGGCGAATTGCGTTCCGGCGGGGATGGAAGTGATTCTGCAATCCGAGAATGGGATGCTGGGGATTGGGCCGTATCCGGCGGAGGGTGAGGAAGACGCGGACCTGATTAATGCGGGCAAGGAGACGGTGAGCGAGATGGCGGGGACCTCTTATTTTTCGAGCGCCGATTCGTTTGCCATGATCCGCGGGGCGCATGTGGATCTGAGCGTACTCGGCGCGATGGAAGTGGATGAGAAGGGGAACCTGGCGAATTGGATGATCCCGGGGAAGATGGTGAAGGGGATGGGCGGCGCGATGGATTTGGTGGCGGGGGCGCGGCGCGTGGTGGTGGCGATGGAGCATACGACGCGGGAGGGGGCTCCGAAGATTTTGAAGAAGTGTGCGCTGCCGCTGACTGGAGTGGGCGTGGTGGATACCATTGTGACGGAGATGGCGTATATACGCGTGACGCCGCAGGGGTTGGTGCTGGAGGAAGTGGCTCCGGGGCTGACGGCGGAAGATGTGCAGCGGGCGACGGAGGCGAGGCTGGTGGTTAGCGGGGAGTTAAGGGTGATGGGGAGTTAGGGGAGTACGCCAGTCAATTCGGATGAGCGATGAAAGGCCATCGCTGAACCTCCTAATTATGGGAGCTGCCGCGGCAAGCGAGGTGCTGCGGGAGCAGGGAAAACAACCTTCAGTGGCGGAGCTGGAGGTTTCAGAATTACCGAATTTGTGATGGAAAATCCAAACCCTAACATTCCTATCGCGAGGGCTATCTTCGCGACCAAGTAGTGTCTATGCAGCGCATTCCAGCCGGCTGTTGTCATTCGGTAGTAAGGGGGGTTGGAGAAGTCGTCAAACGAGCCGCCCTTGGGAATCAGGGGTTGCGCGACTGGAACGCCTGTGTAGGATTGATTACCAGTGTCGAATATCTCTATCCACCCGCGCAATAAACATGTGCATAGCGGCAGCCTGTTCTCCTGAACATTTTCAGGCGCGTCCACGTACCAAATTGGCTTGCCGCCCTCAGGATCAGCGATGAAACCATAGACTTGCTGCCTCGCGAGAATCTTGATGACCCGATAGGCTTCGTGTTACATCCAGATTCTGGATAGGAGCCGAGAGCGCGGACCAAACCGGAGATATAGCTTATGCAATACTCTGTCGATCGGACGGCGATAGGCAGGCTTGTCCGGCTTACCGTTTGGCCAGTACGAAGGCATAGCGGCGTCTATGAGATCGCTTCCTTACCTGCCGATTTCAATGATGCGGGGATCGCCGTCCTGGGTGACTGATTCCAACTCTTGGCGTTTTTGCTTGGCCCGCTGCAGACAGTCCATCGCGAATGTAATCCAATCTGCGCTCGTTGAATCGCCCTTGAAGGTAAGGAGGGCGGATTGCGTATCGTCCAGACAGTGAAGTGCCAGCCGAAGCTGCCCCTTCGCGTAGGGAGTCCGCGCCGCATCCAACTTTGAGTCCAGGGCCAAAATGCGCTTTCGCTCTTCTTCGATGCGTCGCTCTAAGTCGGACGGCATGGTCTCATTGTATCCGATTGCGCAAGTAAGGCCAATTACAGAATAAGTTACCAACACCGAGGCTTCCTCTCGGAATGCTAGAGCTGCCGTTCCGACCCAACCAACCTAGATGCGGAATGGGGCGGCAAGCAGGCGGAAGGGGAGGGTGATGGCGAGGTAGACGAGTTCGAGGAGTCCGTGGACGGCGATGCCGAGGATGCGGAAGGGGAGCAGGAGCAGCCAGACGAATGGGTAGGCGATGAGGGCGAGGATGGCGAGCGGCCAGCACAGGATGAAGAGGATGCACCAGAGCAGGAAGGTGAACATGGGAAGCTCCTTCTGGTTCGTAGTACGGAGGGGGCCGGGGGAAAGTTCCGCCGAGGTTGTTGAAAGCAGAGCCTGAAACGCGGAATGGCGGCGGCCGGGGATGGAAATGCCTTGCGGAGCTGGTGGCGCCGCCGGCGGGCCTGGGGTCCTTCGACTGCGGTTGGGCTTCGCTGCGCGAAGCAGAATCCTCGCTCAGGATGACAAAGCGGTATTTTACGGGGCGCTGAAACCGGACCCGTCCCGGGATGCTGCGGAGCAGTTCGAGGTTGCGGAAGCAAGAAGCAGGTTCCTCTACTTGCCGTCGCTGTCGCTCCGGACTGCGGTCGGAATGAATAAGGATTACACTCTCTCTTCCTTCTCGGCTTCGGCCGCCTCGGCAGCCTCATGCCCGACACTTTTCATCGCGCTCATCTGCCCAGCCCGGCGCAACTCCGGGAAGATCCATGCCCACAGCGCGATCACCACCAGCGTTCCCACCCCGCCGAGCAAAACTGCTGGAACCGTGCCAAACCACTGCGCCGTCACCCCTGACTCAAATTGCCCCAGTTCATTCGACGTCCCAATAAACACCATATCCACGGCCATCACGCGGCCGCGCATTTCATCGGGAGTGCGCAACTGCACAAGCGTCGCGCGGATGATTACGCTCACCATGTCGGCCGCACCCAGAAAGATCAGGGCAGCCAGCGAAAGCACAAGACTTCTCGACACTCCAAAAATAATTGTGCAAATTCCGAACCCCGCTACCGACCACAACAGCGTGGGCCCGGCTTTCCCCCGCAGCGGACGATGCGCCAGCGCCGCGGCCGTCAACGCCGCGCCCACTCCCGGAGCCGTGCGCAACAATCCCAGCCCCCACGGACCGGTATGCAAAATTTCGCGGGCATAAACCGGCAGCAGCGCAACCGCGCCGCCCAGCAGCACCGCAAATAGATCCAGTGAGATCGCGCCTAAAATTAATTTCTCGCGCCAGATAAAACTCAATCCCGCGAGCACCGTCTTCGCCGATACGGGCTCGCGCCGCCGCGTCTGCGGCCGCGTCTTGATGCGATACATCGAGGCCAGCGCGCCGATCGCGACAATCATCGCCCCGGCATACACTGCCGAAGGCCCGCGAAACGCCGCATACAAAATTCCGCCCAGCGACGGGCCCAGAATCGTCGCCGTCTGGAACGTGGTCGCGTTCCACGCGACTGCATTGGCGAAATGTTCCTCGGGAACCAGCTGCGGCAAAATCGACCGGCTCGCCGTCCCGTTAAACGACCGCACGACTCCCAACAAAATCAGCACCCAATAAATCGGACGCACCGAATGCACGCCGCGCTCGGCAATCAGCAGCAACAAGCCCGAGCACAATCCATATCCCGCATAACAAACGCTCAGCACCTTGCGGCGCTCGAACCGATCCGAGGCATGCCCGGAAACCAGAAACAACAAAATGCCCGGAAGAAATTGCGCCAGCCCCACCAGCCCCAGATCCAGCGCCCGGTGCGTGATGTCGTATACCTGCCATCCCACCGCAACCGCCTGCATCTCGACCGCGCCCACGATTAGAAAGCGCGCAATCTGAAACAGCACGAAGTCGGGATGCGTAAACGCAATCCGCCCCGCCCTGGATTCAGCAGCCGTTGCCATAGAATGTTCTACTGTGCCATAACTCCTGTGAATATGTGCCCCAATCCGTGTGGGTCGGACATTCTTGTGTGTCTGTTCCACCGCCCGTGTGGGTCGGACACTCCTGTCCGACTGCTTTTGACTTGGATTTTGTTTCCCGATGTCCCCGCGCTCGCCTCCTGTCATCCTGAGCGAGGATTGTGCTTCGCGCAGCGAAGCACAACCGCAGTCGAAGGACCCCTTGCCCGCCGACAGCCCCACCGGCTCTGCAAGGCAACCTCACGATGCTCCAAATATTCTCGGCCGCAAGAGATGACCGCGAGGAACGCATCAGCCGACGTAACACCGTGGAAGAGCGGTGCTTCAGCAACCAACAAAAATCTCGGGGCTTCAGCCCCGCGTTACTATCAAACTCGTGCCCACCCCGCTCCTCACCCTGGCCTGGCTCGTCAGCATCCCCTACTCCACCATCCCCGCCTTTTGGCTGCTAATCCATCCCCGCGCCGAATACTGGCGCGGCCGCCGGACCTCGCCCCACAAGATTCTTCTTCCCATCTGGATCTCGATGTGGATCGCCCTCGCCGCCATCACCCTCCCCTGGCGCCACGTCACGCTCTACCACGACAACCGAACTTTACTCCCCGCCGCGCTGCTGCTCTGCGCCGGAATATTTCTCTATCGCCGTTCCGGAACTAACTTCACCCTCTCTCAACTCAGCGGACTTCCCGAACTGCTCCCCGCACACCATCAGCCGCTCGTCACTACCGGCATCCGCGCCCGCCTTCGCCATCCCGTCTATCTCGGCCACCTCTGCGAAATTCTGGCATGGAGCCTCGCCAGCGCCCTCGCCGTCTGCTGGCTCCTGACCGCCTTCGCCATCCTCACCGGCGCGCTCATGATCAAACTCGAAGACGATGAACTCGAAAAAAGATTCGGCGAGCAATATCGTGCCTATCGCCAAGCGGTCCCCGCTCTCATCCCAAAACTAAAGCTATAATCCGAAAGCCGGAAGCCGCTTTCCGGAGGCCGGAAGCCGAACAGCGGAGGCCGAAAAGCATGCGCTTCGAACTCTTCATCGCCATTCGCTACCTGCGCGCCAAACGCCGCCAGGCCTTCATCGGCATCATCACCGCCATCTCCATCGCCGGAGTCGCCGCCGGAGTCGCTTCCCTCATCGTCGCCCTCGCCATCAACAACGGTTTCCGCCAGGACCTGCAACAGCGCCTCATCGGTTCCACCTCTCACATCAGCCTGCTCCGCATCTCCGATGACGGCATCACCAACTGGCCCGCGCTCCTCGACCGACTCTCGAAGCAACCGCATGTGGTTGCTGCCGCTCCCGCGATCTTTGAACAAGTCCTCATCTCCCGCGGCCCGCGCGCTCGCGGAGCCGTTCTCAAAGGCATGATCCCCGCCAACGAACGCCGCGTCGGCGACCTCCTCAACACAATAAAAGAAGGCTCCGCCGCCCCGTTGGACGAAACTCCGGAGCGAGGCTCGACAGCCGCTGACATCCCCGACGCCAATTCCCCCGACTCCCTCGCCGTCGTCAACGCCCGCATCTCGGCCATGCCCCCCATCATCCTCGGGCAGGACATGGCCGATGGCCTTGGCGCAACTGTGGGGTCGGTTGTCCTGGTCACCAGCCCGCAAGGCGAGCTCACGCCCTTCGGCATGGTCCCGAAATATAGCCGCTTCCGCGTCGTCGGAATCTTCAACTCCGGCTTCTACGATTACGACTCCTCCTGGGCCTTCACCAGCCTCTCCGCCGCGCAACGTCTCTTCGGCCTCGGCGACCTCATCTCGGTCATCGAATTCAAAGTCGACGACATCGACCGCGCCGACGTCATCTCCCACGAAATCGAAGACGCCGCCGGCAAAGGCTTCATGACCACCAACTGGAAGGAGCAAAACAAAGCTCTCTTCCACGCTCTCAACATGGAGCGCCTCGTCACCTACATCACCGTCGGCCTCATCGTCTTCGTCGCGGCGCTCAACATCCTCATCTCGCTCATCATGATGGTCATGGAAAAAACCAAAGACATCGCCGTGCTGATGTCGATGGGCACGCGCCGCGCGCAAATCCGCAACATCTTCATCGCCCAAGGCGTCCTCATCGGCGTCATCGGCACCGCAATCGGCCTGCTCATCGGCTATGCCATCTCGTACGCGGGAGGCCACTACCACATGATCGCCCTCTCGCCCGAGGTCTACTCCATCGACTACGTGCCCTTCGCTCCGCGGCTGAAAGATGCCGTATGGGTCGTCCTGGTCGCCCTGGGAGTTTCTTTCATCGCGACTCTGTATCCGTCGTGGTCCGCCGGCAAAACCCTCCCTGCGGAATCCCTGCGCTACGAATAAATGACTGCGGGTGAATTTGGTGGGGCGGGGATGGCAGGGATATCCCTCGACTTGTAGTTGAGGCCAGTTGTAGCGGCGGCAAGTAAAGATCAAAGGATTTAACACAGAGAACACCGGGAGGGCGTGGCGGGCTGTGAGTATGGCACGTTCGTGCGAACTTGCACCACGGTTGAGTCATTGACCGGGGTGGATTTGCGGGTAAAGTTGCAGGGGGTCCGGGTTTGATTTCCCTCCCATCGGGCGCTGGGGCTCATGGCTACGCGCCATTCCGTGGTGGTTGGGTTCCGAAAAAATCAGCAGAGCAGTGAAGCGAATTCCTCGCGGCGCATAGGACGCGCCGTTGGGAAATACAGGCTTTACTGTGGAGCTTTGCGGCGGGGGCGGTGCGGTTTTGGAAGATTTGCGGCGGAAGCCGACAGGGAGAAACTTGTGAAAAAGATTGGATTGGCGGTAGCAGGGTTATTGATTTCGACGGCGGCCTTTGCGCAGTATTCGAACGCTAATTTGAATGGAGCCTACTCGGTTCAGTTTGGCTCGGCGGCGGCTTATAGCTGGTCAAAGACGTTTACTTGTCCCACGAATTCTTCGGTTACCTACACGCCGTATGGTTCGATCACGGGCCAGGAAGTGGACTTTGGCACGGCGACCTTTGACGGCAATGGGAACCTAAGCGTCTCGCTCACCGCCATCGGCGTCGAGAATACGACGGCCAGCGGGAACACCATGTCGGTAACGTGGAACAGCGCGTGCCAGGTGACGAACGTGAACCTCGGACACGTGGTGTATCAGCCTGCGGCCACCAAGACTCAGACGGGAACTTATTCGATTCAGGCGAATGGCACGGGGACGATGAGCGAGGTGGGCTCGTCGCAGTCGCAGACGGTGGTGCTGGCTGGGACGACGGGCGGGTTGAGTTCGACGGTGCTGATGACCAATCCTCAGGTGAACGGGAAGACCATGGGGACGGGGATTGCGGTGCACCAGTAGGGGCGCTAAAGCGCGGGTAAAATTGCGCGTCTGGGTGCGGCCCGTTCGACTTCGCTCAGGGCAGGCTGCTGAAGCGCCGCTCTTCCGAGGTGCTGCAGGATTTCACGATGGCGCCTTGCAAGATATTACGCAGGCCAGTGAAGTCCGATCGAGACCCCGTTGAGCATCATGAGAATGCCTTGCGGAGTCTGCGGCTGTGCGGGCGGGGTAGGGGTCCTTCGACTGCGCGTATGGTTCACTTCGTGAACCATACGCTTCGCTCAGGATGACAATGTGGCTGGCCGCGTCGACAGGTTAGCGAGGGCGGAGGAGGGTTTTGGCGGCGGCCATGTTTTCGTAGCGGTCGTAGACGCGGACTACGACTACGTGCTCGGATGTTACTGCGGCATTTGACGTGGCGCCGGCTGACGATCCGGTTCCTGACGGAACGACTTTTTCTGTTTCCAGAGAAACCTTTTCCAGAGAAACCTTGAAATCGTAGGATTCGGTCTTTGAGTCGGAGAGCTGGCCGACGGGCTCGACGTATTTCCAGTCACTGGCGTCAACGGAATATTCGGCGCGCTTGATCGGAGAAAAGCCGTCGATGGTGCGGAAGGTGATGTGGATCTGATCGCCGGCGAGGGATGCGGAAAGATTTTCGATGCGCGGCGGGGTGGTATCGACTTCAAAGCGGCGGCTTTCGCGCGAGGCAGTGAGTTCTTCGCCGGGCGAGTGCGAGGGCGCGTCGGAGGCAACGACTTTCACGGTGTAGCCGCCATCGGGCAAGAGGCTGGCGTCGAAAGAATAGGCTTTGTCGGTGAGATTGTCTTTGAGCAAGAGCCAGCGGGAGTCGCCGTCTCCGCGGTAATAGATGGAGTAGACGAGTTGATCGTCGTTCTCGTCGTGCGCAGACCACTTCACGCCGATGGAATCGCGATCGTGCGAGCTGGGCGTGGGCATGTCGAAATGCGCGGTGGTACTGCTCGCGTCTGAAGTGGAAGTGTTCGAGGATTTGGGCAGAGTCTGGTATTTCACGCCGACCTGAACGGTAACGTCGTCGATTTCGGGAGCGGTGTTTTTGGGCAGGTAATTGAGAGCGATGCTATCGACGCGCGGAGTGGGGTTGCCGGAGTGCAGGACTGCCTTCCACTGCGCGTAGCGGGCGGGCGGAATGCCGGTTTCGCCGTTGTTGGTAACGTCTCCGTTGGTGAGTTCGATTTTTTTCCAAGCGCTCCAGTTGCGATCGGGGTTGTCGACGTTGCCGCTGCGGGCGTAGAGATCGACTTTACCGGCACCGCGAAATTCGGTGTGTCCCCAGCGAGAGAAAATTTTGGCGTCGAAGACATCGCTTTGGTAAGTGCCTTCAGCTTCAGGGCCGGGGCCGAGGATGAAAACTTTTCCGAGATTGCTGGTTGCGGCGTAGAGTCCGCCGCCGGGAGCGGGGGCGAAGCCGGTGACCTGCGACGCGGGAGATTTTAGAAGGTCGGAGAAATCGTCGAGGCCGGTGATGGCGAAGATGTGGCCGCGATTGCCGGTGCCGGCGAGCAGGCGTTGTTGAGAATCGAAGGCGAGGGCGTAGACGATATCTTCGCGCGACGACCAGAGGCGAGTTGGTGCGCCGTCGGGTGAGATGCGGTAGACGTCGGAGCCGCTGGCGCTCACGCCGCCGGGAAATGGAAATGGCGTTGAGGGTGCGGAAGTGGGTGGAGGTGTGATCGTCATGCCCGGAACTTGCGGAGTGCTGGAGGCGGGCGCGCTGGAGGATAAGTTGAGGAGTGCGGCGGTGGACGAGGAGCTGCCGGAGCTGCGTTTTTCGCCGACGGCGGCGGCGTAGATGTTGCCGGCTTTGTCGAGGGCGAGCGCGGTGATTTCTTTTTTGGGAGCGCTGTAAAGGACGAAGCCTTCGCCGGAGGGCGAGATGCGATAGATGAGTCCGCTCCCGTCGGAGCCGGCGATGAGATTCTGCTGCGCGTCGAAGGCGAGGACGCGGATGTGGGTTTCGTCGCTTTTGAAAAAGACCGAGTGCTCGCCTTTGGGCGTGACTTTGTAGATTTCTCCGTGATCGCCGGTGGCGACGAAGAGGTTGCCGGATTTATCGAGCGCGAGATCCCAGATGTACTTGCGGTCGGGCTCGAAGTAGATGGAGGAGGTCCAGGAGGGATCGACGGAGGGCTTGGCGGCGTTCTTTGTCTTTATCCCTATCTTTATCGTCTTGGTTTTTGTCGCCGTTCTTGTCTGCTTTTTTCTTATTGCCTTTGTCTTTGTCGGATGCGGCGTTGGTCGCGGATTGCGGCGTGGAGGCGGAACTGTGTTCCAGTTTGTAGACTTTGCCGTCGGGAGCGGTAGCGGCGTAGATGATTCCGCCGGGGCCGGTGCGGAGGGTTTGAACCTGGAGTTCTTTGGGTTCGAAGATGATGGTGGCTTTGCCGTCGGGGGTGATGCGGTAGACGCGGGCGGGGGCTCCGGCGGCGACGTAGGCGTTGCCGGAATCATCGGCGGCGATCGACCAGATGTAAGTGGAGGGCGTGGCGTAGAGGGACTTGAAGGTGGGGGCGAGTTCGAGGCCTCCGGTGCTGCGGATGGCGACGCCGGTGGCGGTGCCTTTAGTGAGTTCGTCGAATCTGGATTGCTCCCATAGGCGGGTGCCTTCGGCTAGAGCGGCAGTGATCAGGGTAAGGATAAGAAGAAGGAAGAAAAAAGGCTTTCTGGAACTCGGCAATTTCGATACCTCTGCGTGTCGGTGTGGGGTGAGATCAGGGTATCACGGGTGCGGTTGGGAGGGTTCGGAGTTAGGGGCTTTAACCACTAAGGGCACGAAGGTTCACGAAGTACGGTGCGGCTTTTAAGCGCTGCGGGTTTGTGGGGAGAATTCCCTGCGGGATTTGGGAAGAAGGTTGTGAGTGCAGGGGTCCTTCAGTCGTGCAAAGAGCGCGCTCCTTCAGGATAACAATGGGATCGAGTCGCGACCATTACGGCGTGGTATCGTAGTTTTTTATGCCATCGGCGCGCCAGGAATTGCTAACGCTGCTTGCCCACAAGTCGTTTCGGCTGGGCGAGTTCAAGTTGTCGTCGGGCGGGACTAGCGATTATTACATTGACTGCCGGACTACGACTCTCGATGCCAAAGGCGCGAAGCTGACTGGGGAAGTTTTTGCGGCGGAGATTCGGAAGCGGGGATGGAAGGCACAGGCGATCGGAGGGCTGACGATGGGGGCCGATCCGATTGTAGTGGCGGTATCGGTGGTGAGCGGGGAGTTGAATGGGTTTTTGGTGCGCAAGGCGGAAAAGGCGCACGGGACGGGACAGAGGATTGAAGGCTTCCGCATGAAGGGCGCGCGGGTGGTGATTGTCGACGACGTGTGCACGACTGGGGCGTCGACAGTGCAGGCGATTGAGGCGGCGCGGGAATTTGGATTTGAAGTGGTGGGCGCGATGTGCCTGGTGGAGCGTGAAGAGGCGAAGGGAAGGCCGAGCGTGGAGAAGGCTGCGGCTCCGGCGGAGTTTGTTTCGATTTTTACCGCGAGCGATGTGAGGGCGGAGCACGTTTTTCAGAATGACGATACGGGGCCGGTGGTGTTTGCGGTGGCGTGTGAGGTTTGCGGGAGGCCGGCGGTGACGGGACGGAGGTGTGAGGCGCATCGGGGGTAGGGGCGGGTGCGGTGGTGCAGCGAGGGGATGGAAATGCCTTGCGAGGCCGTCACAGCCGCGAAGATGCAAGGGGTCCTTCGACTGCGGATTTGCTTTGCTTCGCAAAGCAAATTTCTCGCTCAGGATGACAAGGGTAATTCAGAGTTTCCAAGGAAGCAGGAGTTTTTAGAAATAATGATTCATACATTGGAGTGGACTGACAGCGGGGTGCGCTTCATCGATCAGACGAAGCTGCCGACGGAAGAGACGTATGTGACCTGCAAGGATTATGAGCAGGTTGCGGATGCGATTCGGACGATGATTGTGCGCGGGGCTCCGGCGATTGGGGTGGCGGCGGCGATGGGGATTGCGCTGGGCGTGCGGGACTCGAAGGCGGAGAGCGTTGGCGAACTGAGGCGGGAGCTTGATCACATTTGCGAGGTGACGGGAGCGACGCGGCCGACGGCGGTGAATTTGTTTTGGGCGATCCGGAGGATGAAGGAGAAGTTTGAGGGGTTGATCGGGCATCCGATTGCGGAGATCAAGCGGGAGATGGTGGAGGAAGCGAAGCGCATGCACGCGGAGGATATTGCCGCGAATCAGGCGATGGGTCGGCATGGCGCGACGCTGATGCCGAACGAGGGCGGAGTGCTGACGCACTGCAACGCGGGTGCGCTGGCGACGGCGGGATATGGGACGGCGCTCGGGGTGATCCGGGCGGCAGTGGAGGCGGGGAAAAAGATTCACGTGTATGCGGATGAGACGCGGCCGTTTTTGCAGGGAGCGCGACTGACGGCGTGGGAGCTGGTGAAGGATGGAATTCCGACGACGGTGATCTCGGACAACATGGCCGGGGCGATGATGCGGCAGGGGAAAATTGGGGCGATTGTGGTGGGCGCGGATCGCATTGCGGCGAATGGCGATGTCGCCAATAAAATTGGAACTTATACGGTGGCGGTGCTGGCGAAAGAGAATGGGATTCCGTTTTATGTAGCTGCGCCGCTGTCGACCGTCGATATGGCGTGTGCGGATGGAAGCGGGATTCCGATTGAGCAGCGCAATGCGAGAGAAGTGACGCATATTGGCGGGAAGCAGATGACGCCGGATGGGGTGTCGATTGAGAATCCGGCGTTTGATGTGACTCCGGCGAAATATGTGACGGCGATTGTGACGGAGAAAGGGATTGCGCGGGCTCCGTATGAGGAGTCGTTGCGGGAGTTGGCGGAGGCGGTTGCGGTTTAGTCTACACGGCGGTAAACCGCCGCTCTTCCACGGTATTTGGGCGCCTACTGAGTTACCTGCAAGGCAATTAACCACAAAGGACACGAAGGTTCACGAAGGGAACGCATGGGCGTCGGCCGCTTGGCAGAAGCTTGGGCGCGATTTTTTGCATCCAACTTTTGCATCTAAGGTTTGTGATGGGCGAAACGGAGGGCGATGCGGGCGGCAAGATGGTTTGCGGGGAGCCTCTGTCGAGTTTTTTGCGCTTATGGTTCGAGTGTGCCATATGGTTCCTGGCGGATGATGTGAGAGGATGGCGGCATCTACTGTTTCGAGAGGCGGCGAGTAGGGGTGGGACAGGATGGTCCGTGGCGGAGGTGGCGTGCATCTAATCGAACAGGCGGCTAGGGATGAACGCGCGAATGCGACGGAGCCGCTGTTGAGGGTTGTGGGATTGAAGAAAGTTTTTCGGTCCGGCGAATCGGATCTGGTGCTCTTTGAGAATTTATCGTTTGAGGTGAAGCGGGGCGAGATGCTCGCCATCGTGGGCGAATCAGGAGCGGGGAAAAGTACCTTGTTGCACATCCTGAGCGCGCTTGATCGAGCTTCGGGCGGTGACGTATACTGCGCGCAATTGAAGCTGAACGCGCTATCGGCGGACGAAGCGGCGAAGTTTCGCAATCGCGATGCGGGATTCGTATGGCAGTTCCACTATCTGCTGCCGGAATTCACCGCGGCTGAGAATGTGGCGATGCCTTTGTTGCAACGCGGCATGAATTGGGCCGAGGTTGCGCCGGAGGCTTCGCGGTGGCTGCGCGAAGTTGGGCTGGAGAAGCGCGGGCACCATCGTTCGGGGGAACTCTCAGGCGGTGAGCAGCAGCGGGTGGCGCTAGCCAGGGCGTTGATCACCGGGCCGAAGCTGTTGCTGGCGGACGAGCCTACGGGAGATTTGGACCAGCAGACGGCGGAAGCGGTTTTTGAATTGATTGCGCGATTGCATCGCGAGCATCAACTTACCTCTCTTATTGCCACGCACAACTTGGCGTTTGCACGGCGCTGTAATCGGGTGCTGCGGATTGAGCGCGGGCAAGTGGAGGAGATTGCTCCGGAGACGTTGGGGTGAGGGCGGTGGCTGCGTGGCGACAGCAGATTCCTCACGGCGCAAAGTGCGCGCCGTTCGGAATGACAAAGATTTGAGAAGGGTATGCGAAAAGATATGGATGCGAGCCAAACGCGCGGTTTATGTGTCGGCAAAGTGCGCGACACATCGCGCGGCTCGCTCAGGTCGTTCACGGCGCAAAGTGCGCGCCGTTCAGGATGACAAGAGTTTGAATGACGAGATTTGAGGGGCTGTACTGAATTTCATTCGTTGGGAGGATGAGTTTTCAACAGGTACCTTCGGTAACATGACGCAAACGAATGGGAGCTTGGGTTTGGGTGCCGTTAATAGCATAATAAGGTTAGAACGGCGACACCTATGCAAGCGACGAACAATAACGGGCCAGGGTTTCGGTAAGGTCGGACGGCGCTAGCGCCCTCTCGGCCGGAAGTCAGGGGGAAGGGCATTATGTTTGAACGTTATACGGAGAAAGCCAGGCGCGTGATATTTTTTGCGCGCTACGAAGCAAGCCAGTTCGGGTCTCCTTATATAGAGACCGAGCACCTGCTGCTGGGGCTCCTGCGCGAAGACAAAGCCCTGACCAATCGATTCCTGCGCTCGCACGCGTCGGTTGAGTCCATCCGCAAGCAGATTGAAGGTCACACCACCATCCGCGAGAAGGTTTCCACTTCCGTGGATCTTCCATTGAGCAACGAGTGCAAGCGAGTGCTGGCTTATGCCGCGGAAGAGGCGGAGCGGCTGTCGCACCGGCACATTGGGACGGAACATCTCCTGCTGGGATTGCTGCGGGAAGAAAAATGCTTTGCGGCGGAAATTCTGCACGAGCGGGGATTGAGGCTGGCGACGATTCGCGAAGAGCTGGCGCGGACCACGCAGGAAAAAGCGCAGCCGCAGCGGCAGAGAGAGTCTTCTTTGCTGAGCGAGTTTTCGCGCGATCTGACGCAGGCAGCGATGGATAGCCAGCTGGATCCGCTGGTGGGGCGCGACGGAGAGTTGGAACGCGTGGTGCAGATTCTGTGCCGCCGCACCAAGAACAATCCTGTGCTGATTGGCGAACCCGGCGTGGGCAAGACTGCGATCGTGGAAGGACTGGCACAGCGTATTGCCGATGGCGAGGTTCCATCGTTCCTGGCCGACAAGCGAATTCTGGCGCTCGATCTTTCGTTGATCGTGGCTGGAACGAAATATCGCGGACAGTTTGAAGAGCGGCTGAAGACCATCATGAAAGAGCTGATGGAGTCGCAGAACTCGATCATCTTTATTGACGAACTGCATACTTTGGTCGGCGCGGGTTCGGCGGAAGGATCGCTCGATGCCGCGAATATTCTGAAGCCGGCATTATCGCGTGGAGAAATTCAGTGCATTGGCGCGACGACTCCGGGCGAGTATCGCAAGTCGATTGAGAAGGACCGGTCGCTCGAGCGGAGATTCCAGGCGGTGAAAGTTCCGCCGCCGAATGAAGCGGATGCGATCAAGGTGCTGTTCGGGATTAAGGATCGCTACGAGAAATTTCACGCGGTCACTTATACCGACGACGCCATCAACTTCGCGGTGTCGCACTCGAACCGTTATATTCCGGATCGGTTTTTGCCGGACAAGGCGATCGATCTGGTCGACGAAGCGGGAGCGCGCGTGAAGTTGCGGCAGACTTCGCAGCCGGAAGAAATTTCGGAAGTGCAGAAGCGGATTAAGTTCATTGTGCACCGCATGGAGAACGCCATCGCGAACCACGAGTTCGAGAAGGCGCGATTCTATTCGGATGAAGAACGCAAGGAGCGCGAGAACCTGCGCGCGCTGCGCGAGAAATATCATCTCGACGAATCTTCGACCGGCGTTGTGGGCCGCGAAGATATTGAAGATGTGGTTTCGCGCTGGACGGGCGTTCCCATCACCTCCATTAAAGAAGAAGAGACGCAGAAGCTGTTGCGCATTGAAGAAGAGCTGCACAAGCGGATTATTTCGCAGGATAAATCGATCAGCGCGCTGGCCAGAGCGATCCGGCGTTCAAGAGCGGGATTGAAGAGTCCGAATCGTCCGATTGGATCGTTCCTGTTCCTGGGGCCGACGGGCGTTGGCAAAACGGAAGTTGCGCGAACGCTGGCGCAGTTCATGTTCGGAACCGAAAAAGCTCTGGTGCGCTTCGACATGTCGGAGTTCATGGAGAAGCATTCGGTCTCGAAGCTGATCGGTTCGCCTCCGGGATATGTGGGCTACGAAGAGGGCGGACAGCTTACCGAGCGCGTGAAGCGGGCTCCGTATTCTGTGGTGCTGCTTGACGAAATTGAGAAGGCGCATCCGGATGTGTTCAACATCCTGTTGCAGGTTTTTGAAGACGGCCAGTTGACCGACGGGCTGGGCAACACGGTCGACTTCAAGAACACGATCATCATCATGACCTCGAACATTGGGGCGCGGCATTTGCAGAAGCGCGAAGGCTTCGGCTTCCAATCGACCGCGGAAGATCAGGTTTCGGGCAAGGTTGAGGAGTTGGTGAAGGGCGAAGTGAAACGCACCTTCAATCCGGAATTCCTGAACCGGCTGGACGAGATCATTCTGTTCCTGGCGCTGAGCGAGGCGGACCTGATCCAGATTCTGGAGCTGATGGTGAACCAGCTCAACGCGAATCTGGCGCAGAAGGCGATTACGGTTACGGTGGCGGATGAGGCGAAGAAGTGGATTCTGAGCCAGACGCTGACCGACCGCTCGTACGGAGCTCGGCCGCTGCGCAGGGCGCTGCAGAAATATATTGAAGACCCGCTGTCGGAGGCGCTGATTCAGGGAACGATTACGACGCGTCCGGCGTTTATTGAGGTTTTCCTGGAGGATAACAAGCTGTTCTATCGTCCGGTGGACGCGGAGAAGAGTGCCGAGGGCGTGTTGTTGTACGAGAATAGCTAGGGCGCTTTCAGCTATCAGCTTTCAGCCGTCAGCTTATGCTGGCGGCTTTTTTTGTGAGTGGACTGTCTGCAAACGGCAAGAGCAGATTCCTCGCCGGGCCTTCGGCCCGACTCGGAATGACAAAATTTGGGAGGAGCTTGGCGCAGCGCTGAAGCGCCGCTCTTCCACGGCATTAGCCCAGTTAGTCTCCTCCGATAGCCTCAAGCCTTGGCCGCCCGCCTTTCAATCCATTCGCACGCGCTGCCCGTTTCTTCGCAGGACTCTTTGCGAGCCCACCATTGCGCCCGATCTTGGCCATCCACCGCCGGTTGCCATAGACGCCGCGAAGCAGAGCGGGCACGTAAAGGTCTGCATCGAGGTCTGGCCAGTGGAGGCCAGTACCGCCGCCAACAATTTCTACATGAGCGATCTGCTTGCTCGTTGCAGACTCCAGCCCCTGCAACAGTTCGCGCGGGATGACGTGACGGCGGCCGTCGCTCAGTTTGAGGATGATGAGGTCCAACCCTGGTCCTGGCTTGTACTCGACTGCCCTTACCAGCGGCTCGTTTCGTAATCGCTGGGCACGTTCAAGCGCGCGGTCGATTTCAGCGTTGGTGGTGGTGACCTTCCGCCGCCGAGTCGTCGCCCCTTCAATCCCGTGTTTCATGAATGCTCTCCCATAGCAGAGTAAGCTCGTCGAAATTTGCGGCCGCAGCCCCGGAGGATCTTGCCGATGTCCGAGCGTTTCGCGTTTGCCGGGCGAACGGCGTCCACCCGTTTGGCCAAAGTCACATTTCCGTCCGAGCGAAGGTCGATGATCGCTTCGCAGTCGCCAGAGAAGCCGTGAGCATGGCGAGGCGGATGATCGTTCTTGTAGATGATGAATCGGACCCCGCCAAACTTTCTTGAGACCACGAATTTCACTATAACCTAAGCGGCGCTTAGGTTACCGGCCGGTTAATTTTCGGGTTTTAGACGCGAACCAGCCAATCGATTCTGGGCTTTGGCTTTCTTGCTCTCGGCGATCCTGATCAGGGCGCGGGTGTATTCGCGGAGGGTTTCGGGTTTTGGGCGGAGGTAGATGAATTGGCCTTGGCGGCGGGTGGAGATTAAGTTCGCATCTGCGAGGATTTTTAGATGGTGGGAGATGGTGCCGGGAGTTAATTTGCATTCTTCGACCACCTGGCCGCAGAACATTTCTTCGTTTTTATTCTTGCGTGAGGAGATGCTTTCGAAGATTTGCAGGCGGGTGGGATCGGACAGGGCCTTGGAGATCTGGGCGATTTGCTTCTGATCGATGGTTGGTTTTGTGGTCAAGTTCCGCCTGCGATTTTTAACAAACAAAAGTGAAGCCTGGTTAGTTTGATGATCATCAAAGTATTGGAATAAGTCAAGCTGCACGCGGATAGTTAGCGATTAGATTCGTTAATTAACCACGAAGGGCACTAAGGTTCACGAAGGAAACAGCGCTGCGGGCAAACTCCGCGGTTGCCAAAAATTTATTTTGGGAGGGATGCCATGAGTAAGAGATTTGAAGGGAAGACGGTGGTGATTACGGGCGGCAATAGCGGCATTGGGCTGGCTACTGCCAAACTGTTTGCACAAGAGGGTGCGAAGGTTGCCATTTCGGGGCGCGACCAGAAGACGCTGGATGAGGCGGCGCGGGCGATTGGAAAAGATACGCTGGCGGTGAAGGCGGATGTTTCGAAGCTGGGGGACATCGACAAGTTCTTTGCGCAGGTTACGGCGAAGTTTGGAAAGATCGATGTGTTGTTTGCCAATGCGGGCATTGCGAAGTTCGCTCCGGCGGAGGCCAGCACCGAGCAGTTGTATGACGAGACCTTCGACATCAATGTGAAGGGATTGTACTTTACGGTGCAGAAGGCGCTGCCGCATTTGAACGCCAAGGCCGGCATCGTGTTGAATTCGTCGGTGGTGGGAACGAAGGGGTATCCGGGGACGTCGATCTATTCGGCGAGCAAGGCGGCGGTGCGGTCGTTTGCGCGGACGCTGGGGGCAGAGCTGGTGGATCGCGGGATTCGGGTGAATGTGGTGAGTCCGGGGCCGATTGAGACTCCGATTTTGGGCAAGGGTGGAATGCCGCAGGCGGGAGTGGATCAGTTCGTGGAGAGTGTGACGGAGCGGGTTCCGATGAAGCGGTTGGGGACGCCGGAGGAGATTGGGTATGCGGTGATGTTCCTGGCGAGTGGTGAGGCTTCGTATATTAGCGGGGTGGAGTTGAATGTGGATGGTGGGACCGGGCAGATGTAAGAACTTTTATTGGAAATTTGAGGCCGTCAGCGGAGGCGCTGGCGGCTTTTTTTTGGGCGAGCATGCGCGGTCAAAGGTCGAAACCTTTACCACAGGGGACACGGCGGGACACAGGGTAGAGCGGAGTGAGGCGGCGTTGCGGCGTCCAGCCTTTGAGTTTTGGTCTGAAAATTGCGTTGGCTCGGGATTTTGAGCATGCGGGTTTTTGATTCCGGCCAGGGAAAAGAATTGCTGATCCTCCGGATTGATTCTGGAAAAAAATTGTGATTAGATGCGCAACACTGCGCGGGTTTTGGAGTTATAGCCCGATCAGAGGTGTGTTCCCGAACCGAGGAGGATGTATGAGGTATGGTTTTGTCTCCGCAAGTCTCTTAACCGTTCTCGCTATATCTGTTGGGGCTGGCGCGCGGGAAGTGGTCCTGCCCGCTGGAACCCTGTTGCAATGCACCCTGAATGAACCTAATTTTTCCTCGGCTACGGCTGCGGTCGGGGACCCGGTACTCTGCCATCTGAAAGGAACTACGGAGTTTGGCCAGCAGGCGTTTCCGCGAGGAAGCTACCTGGTGGGGCATTTGGAAAGCGACAAGGAGCCGGGGCACTTTTTCGGCAAAGGCAATTTGAAGCTGCAGTTTGACCGCATTGGATTGCCCAGCGGAGATGTGCCGCTGGAGGCGAAGGTAATCTCAACCCGCGGCTACAAGGTCGATAAAGATGGCAAAATCGACGGCAAGGGGCATGCCAAGCGGGATGTGGTGGAGTGGCTGCTGCCTCCGTTGTGGCCGTGGAAGGTGATTATGCTGCCGGCGCGGGGTCCAAGGGTGACGCTGAAGGGCGAGACGGTATTAAGCCTGCGGCTGATGGACGATGTGCAGGTGCCGCAGGGGCTGGCGAAAGCGGCGATCGGGCCGGGATGGCACTTCTTTAGCGGGGCGCAGAATGGGGCGCAGAACGAGTCGTATAACGAGTCGGCGAACCGGCCGAGGTTGACGATCCGGGGGACGGTGGAGACGGCGAATGCGAATGTGTCGGCGTCGGTGGATGTTCCGCAGCCTTCGTATGCGAGCTTGATTTCGAGGGTGAGGCCGAGCTCGGCATCCTCGGTTGCGTCCGTGGGCGGGCCGGTGTTTGTTTTGAAAACCGGAACGGTGCTGGCGGTGGGGAATTATCAGTATCAGGATGGGCGGATCACTTACACGCTGGCTGGCGGTGGCGGCGGGGTGGTGAGCGCCGAGGATGTGGACTGGACGACGACCACGCGGGTGAATTCGCAGCGCGGCGTGCATATGACGTTGCACGGCGGGCATGTGAATCCGGAGATGGCGTCGGCTGGATTCTAGTTTGTATTTCCTTTAACCGCCCGGAAGATTCCGGGCGGTTTTTTTGTGCGAGATTTCGGAGTCGGGCAGGAAGGTCAAAATCTTTACCACAGAGGGAACGGGGGAACACAGGGTAAAGCGGGAAAGGATGGAGTAGGATTTGCGGGTATGAGATATGAATTTCTTATCGAGACTTATGCGACCGAGCGGGTGAAGGTCGTTAGCGTGTGGAGCGAGTTTCGGAATGAGGATTTGACGGTGCGGCCGCGGGAGGGCGATGGGCGCGGGCGCAGCGTGCGGGAGCAGATGGTGCACCAGTGCGTGAGCGAGGATTTGTGGTTCCGGGATATGTTGGGGATTGATGTGTGTGGGGCGGGCAGTCCGGTGCGGCAGGGACTTCCTCCGCTGCCGGAGCGGGAGACGCGGATGGAATTTATCAAGCGGTATGCGGAGGATAGCGGGAAGCGGCTGGCGGCGTTGCAGAAAAAGGATGATTTTTGGTGGGAAGATGGCGCGAAGTTTTTTGAGGTGCCGCGGTCGCGGGCGTGGGTAATGACGAGAAGGATTGCGCATACGTCGCATCATCGCGGGCAGTTGATGGCAATGCTGCGGATGCTGGGGCGCGAGGTGCACAGCAATTACGGGCCGACGGCGGATACGGGCGGGCTGATGCAGAACCATGCTCCCACGATTTATGCGTATGGGGGTTTGGAGGAGCTGATCGAGGGCGAGACCGCTGGGGGCGCCAAGGCTCAGCTACCGGGTGCTGGAGGCAAGGCGGTCACGGAAAGGCCACGGTAAGAGACTGCTCCAGTTTCAGCGAGTCACGCGTTTTTAGCTCGCGGCCGCTATTGCCCCATGCCGGAGAGCCGGGCTGTGTCTTGCATCAGCGACAGTCTTCGCTGCTGGAGGTCCAGCATCTCCTGCATGTGGGTGAGGCGTTCCATCTGAACCGACTGGTAGCGGTTGACCGGGGCGTCGTACTGCGCCGTGCCGACGGCGGCATGCATCGATTGGTTGACGCGGTCGATGCGCGATCGCAGATCGGCAATCCGTGCTTCCTGATCTTCGATCCGCGCTTTCCACTGCTCGCCGGCGCGTTGTTGGGCGAACACACGCTGATTCGAGCGCTCCGAATAGCTGTCGATGGACTTCTTCACGCCCGATACGGTCGTCATCGGCTCGGTGGACTCCGGGAGGTTCGACGGGGCTGAGGGGATGTCCTGATTGGTAATGGTTTTGGGAATCGTTCCGGCGGCTACGTCTGACTGCTCTTTCGCACGGTTTGCACGCGCCACGTCGGCCAGCGATACGCCGGACTGAGACTGCGCGATTGCGGGTGCAGTGAGTAATAGTCCGACGAAGAAAAACCGCCAAGCTATTCGGTGCATAGGCCCTCCCGGAGCCGGTCGGCCAGGATTTGTGGCCGAGACCGTCGTACAAAGATTGCTCTGTATAAACATTGTCTGTACAAGGAGAACTCAACTTGGCGTGCTTGTCGCATCCCAAAGGTGTAATGTGCGCCAAACGAAAGGTACTAGCGTCAGGTGACCAAAGGTACAGTCGTGGAGTGGCCTGGCGCATGCTTTCATCCCTAGCAGCGGCGCGGGATTGACCAATTGTCAATGAGCGCAATCGCTTGTGGCTGTTGAAAAACTCACTTACCGAAAAATCGCCGAAAAAACTTTGCGATAGGAAGCCCCACAGACGACGATCTCCATTTTGGTATACATTTTCCATCTCCCAAATTTCGGCTGTTTTGACAAAGTAGGAGTTTTTCAACAGCCACGCCTGATTTCGACAGCCAAGGTTGAACCGAGCGGGTACCAAGCGTAAAGTCTTGCACATTGGTGTTTTGAATGAACCTGTCGAGATGGTTATTTCCAATGGGTGCGATTCTGGCCGTTGGCGGAGCGGCACTGGCAGCGGCGTCCCCGATCTTCCTTCTCTCGATCCTGCTGGGTATTGTGGTGGCGACGGTAGGAGCGGTGTTCGACAGACTCAGATTAGCGGCAGAGCAATTAAAGATGAGGGGAAAGCTCTGTTTCCTTTGTGGCGGAGTATCACTCATCCTATTCTGGGTATTCGGTAACGTGCATACTTGGACCTTCTCCTTTTTCTTCTTAATGTTGGCAGGCTTTGTATCAGGTGCGATCTTCGTTTTCTAACGCTAAGATTCCCGCGCGGAGCCTGCGCGAGAGCGCATAAATAATGGAACATTGCGATTACACTCATTGCCGCGCGGCACCACATGGAACCGAGCCTCGCTCGGCTGGACAGCTCCTTCGACTCCACTCAGGGCAGGCTTGGGCGGCTGTCCCTACATGAGCGGTGGCGACCATCTTGTTGGATGCGGAAGTTCGTGGCGGTAAAGGCATACCGCAGGCGCTGAAGCGCGGGGTATCTCAACCGCTTAACGGCACGAGTGGAACTCGTGCCATTCCCGACCGTGAAACGCGGAAGCATTTTCACGGTGGTGAACGCGGCGAATGACGGGAAGTTCGGCCGCTAGGTCCAGGGATTTAGAACGGTTTTGAGAACGGTGAAGTGGTGGACGTTTCGGGTGACGAGGGTTAGGCGATGGGCTTCTGCGGTGGCGGCTAGGAAGGCGTCGATGGCGCTGATTGGTCGGCCCTTGGATGCGCAGAGGGCGACAATTCGTCCCCAGGAGTCGGCGATGGCCTGATTGACGGGAAGAATCCTGCCTTCAAAGCGGAAGAGTAATTCGTGTTCGAGCCATTGTTCGTAGCGCCGGCGCCGGCCTCCGTCCGCCATGCGTTCGATTCCGAAGCGCAACTCGGCCAGCGTAACAACGCTTAGGAAGAGATCATCTTCATCGGCGCTGGTCGTCCAGGCTGTCAGGCCGGGATTTGGGCGCGGCTTCTGCCACTCTGAAATTGCGTTGGTGTCGAGAAGAAAACTCACAAATCGACCTTGCGCGGACGGGTACGGCGAGGAAGCTTTAATCCTCCCTCGCGCAGGGGTGAGGCGGCGAAGAAGTCGGCGAGGGTGCCGACGCGCTTGGTTTTGCGCTTCCACTCTTCGGCGTCGACGACGATGGCGGCGGTGCGGCCGCGGCGGGTGATGGTTTGGGGGCCTTCGGTTGTGGCGCGGGCGAGGACTTCACTGAATTTGGCTTTGGCTTGGGCGACGGTCCAGTGTTGGGAGCTCATGGAATATCCTCAGATGGTTATGATAGTCATTATAGTCATCTGGGATTTTGATGCAAGGTGCACCTCGGCGGCTAAGGCCGCTAGCAGGATTCTCCGTATCGGTAAAAAAAGCTGAGCCACTCAAAGGCAAGGTCGCGAACCTGACGGCAAAATTCCAACAAAGTCAAAAGCGTCGGACAGGAGTGTCCGACCCACACGGACAAAACCAACGCCGACGCTGTTGCTATCCCTTGGTAGTGAAGGCGAGGGTTAGCAGAGTTTTCTGTTCTACTTCGTGGGCTTTGGCGCTGCCGGTGGCGGGGCTGGCGCTGGAGCTCCGTTTGACGGACATGACGTGGCGGTCGCCGGCGATGCGTTCGAGGCGGGGGAGCATGTTGAAGAGTGCGCCCATGTTGGCGGGCTCTTCCTGCACCCAGACGATGTCTCCGGAGTTGCCGTGGCGGGCGAATTCGGCGGAGAGTTCTTTTTCGGGGAAAGGATAGAGTTGTTCGACGAAGACGATGGCGGTGGTGGTGTCTTTGCGTTTCTTGCGTTCGGCTTTGAGCTCGTGGCCGATTTTTCCGGTGCAGACGAGGATGCGGTCGGCTTCGGCGACTTCGTTGTCGGGTAAAACGTTTTGGAAATTCTTGCTGCTGAAGTCGGCGATGGGAGATGAGGCGTCGAGATGTCGCAGCATGCTTTTGGGAGTGAAGACGACCAGAGGCTTGCGCCAGTGGCGCAGGGCCTGGCGGCGCAGCAGATGGAAATATTGCGCGGCGTTCGAGGGCTGCGCGATTTGGATGTTGTGCTTGGCGGCGAGCTGGATGAAGCGTTCGATGCGAGCGCTGGAGTGTTCCGGGCCCTGGCCTTCGTAGCCGTGCGGGAGAAGCATGACGAGGCCGGAGAGCAGGTTCCACTTGGCTTCTCCGGCGGAGATGAACTGGTCGATGACGGCTTGTGCGACGTTGACGAAGTCGCCGAACTGGGCCTCCCATAGAACGAGCGCTTCGGGATAGTCGCGGCTATAGCCGTATTCGAAGCCGAGCACACCTTGCTCGGAAAGCGTTGAATTGTGAATTCCGCAGCGGGCCTGGCCTTCGGCGATGTTTTCGAGCGGAACGTATTCATTTTCGTTTTCGATATCGACGAGGACCGAGTGACGCTGGTTGAAAGTGCCGCGGCGGGAGTCCTGGCCGGAGAGGCGCACGGGGATGCCGGCTTTGGCGAGGCTGGCGAAGGCTAGAGCTTCGGCCTTGCCGTAATCGACGGGGCGCTTGCCTGATCCCATTTCGGCGCGCTGCTCGAGAAGCTTTTTTACTTTGGGGTGAATGTGGAAGCCGGCGGGATAAGTTGTTAGGCGAGTGGAGAGTTCGGCTAATTCTTCGGGCGCGATTCCGGTTTCGACTTCGAATTCTTCTTTGTGCAGGCCGCCGTAGTATTGATCCCAATAAGTGGGCATGCTGCGCATCAGCGGCTTTTTCGTAATCTTGCCGGCGTTTTTTTGTGCGGCTTCGAATTCGGCCTTGATGGCCGCGGCGCGGGCGGCGGCGTCGGCGATGCCGGCATCGTCGGCGTAGATTTCCCAGAGCGGAGAATGATCTTTGATTTTTTTGTAGAGCAGCGGTTGGGTGACGGTGGGGTCGTCGACTTCGCTGTGGCCGTGGCGGCGGTAGCCGATGAGGTCGATGACAACGTCGGTGCCGAACTGATAGCGGTATTCGGTGGCGATGCGAGCGACGCGGACGACGGCGTCAACGTCTTCTCCGTTGACGTGGAAGATGGGGATCGACTGGCGGCGTGCGATGCAGGCGGCGAAGCGCGTGGAGTGCTCCTCGATATAGCTGGTGGTGAATCCGAGAAGGTTGTTGACGATGATGTGAATGGTGCCGCCGACGGTGTAGCTGGGAAGGTCGGCGTAGTTCATGGTTTCAGCGAGGATGCCTTGTCCGGCGAATGCGGCGTCGCCGTGAACGAGGAGCGGAAGATATTTTTCGCGGCCGCCTTCACCGGCGCGATCTTGTTTGGCGCGGGCGCGTCCGACGGTGACGGGATCGACGGCTTCGAGATGGCTGGGATTCGAGACCAGGTGGATGTGAACGTTGTTGCCGCTTTTGGTGACGTAATCGCCGGTCGCGCCCATGTGATATTTCACGTCGCCGGAGCCGAGGACGCTGCGCGGGTCGACGTCTTCAAAGCCGGCGAACAGTTCTTCGGTGGGGCGTTTGGCGACGTGGGCGATGACATTGAGGCGTCCGCGATGGCTCATGCCCATGACCAGTTCGCAGGCGCCGAGGCGGGAGCCGGTGTCGAGAATTTCATCGACTAATGGGATGAGAGCGGTGACGCCTTCTAGCGAGAAGCGCTTGCTGCCGAGATAACGCTGCTGCATGACTTGCTCGAAGATGTCGGCGCGGGTGAGGAGGTCGAGAATGCGGGTCTGGTCGTTTTTCGTGACCTCGGAACCGGTCCCCTCGAAACCTTGATTGGGCGACTCCATGCGCTCGTAGATCCAGCGGCGGCGGTCGGGAGAGTAGATGTGGTTGATTTCGACGCCGATGGTGCCGGAGTAGATTGCACGGGCTTCGCGGCCGTATTCGGTATCGATTTGGAGTTCGGGAGTGGGGCGAGGACGGAGGAAGTTGAGGGGATCGAGGTCGCCTTCGAGGTATCCCCATTGGCGGAAGGCGTTGAAGGTGGCTTCGCGGTCGGGGTTGGAACCGTTATTGGATTCGATGATGGCAGTCGAGAGCTTTGATTTCGGAGTGGGCATATTTGCTTTACTAGAATAACGGATGCGCGGGGGTGGGGGCGAGATTCGGGGAGGTGACGGAAGGGCAAGTGTGGGGTCGGGTTCGGGAGGTCAAAAGTTTGGAGGCGGAATGGCGGGGGCTAAAGCCCTGGTATTTTCTGGGCTTTTACGCGGCCCTAAAAGCTGTCCAGTTCCATGACATCCTTTACAAAACGTTCCGGGACATCCTTTACACTCCGGCCCGCAGGCATCGCGGGTGGAGTGGGAGAAAACCGCCCGCGCCAGAGGTCAATGCGCGCCATTGGCGACCCTGCACGGGTTGTTGGACAGAGGTTCAGGAGGCGGGAGGGTGCTGCACTAAGAGAGAGGCAGCTACCTTCCTCTCTCTTCTTCCTTAAACATGTACTTAATGGCGGGCTTATAGATCATCAGATTCGGGCGGCCGTCAGTGCGAAGGACCTTGATGCAAGCCTTGTCGTACCACTCGATTACGCCGTGGATTTCTTCGCCGTCTTGCAAGAGGATGACCATTGGCGTTTTCGACTGCATCTGCTTCTGGTAATAGAAGTTTTCGGCATTGGTCTGCTCTGGAGGGGCTGCCTTGCGGCCTCCGGCTGCCGATCCGCCGGAACGCTCGCCGCCGCGGTCAGCGCGATCGAATCCACGCTCCGGACGGTCATGCCGCTCGCCCCTGTCACGCCTTTCGCCCATCTGTAAATGGTTAGAGTTGTGATTGGCGTTATGGTTACCATGATTGTGATCAGGGCGTGGCAGGGCTGGCCGGATCAGCTTGCGATTGGCGAAATTTTCGTCGTCTGCCGAATGCTGCACCGGAGCCGGTTCCATCGTTTCTTTCATAGTGGCGTACCTTTGCACACGCTTCGCGCAGTGACTGAATATTAGTGGGCCCTGAAAATGTATTTACGAAGGCGTGAAATTTCACTTACCGTAACACAGGAAACTCTCCCTGACAATGCCGCTAACGTGCCATAAGGTATGCCGAAAATTGCACACTGCGCCTTCCACTAATTGGTCTTTGTCATATCTATGCCGCGCTGCTCGCGGCCGCTCCAAGTAACTATGGCCACCAAAGTGGCAATAATAAGAACGGTCCAAGCCAGCACCGGCGCGAAGATGCCGCCATAGCGCTGCTCGGCGAGCCTGGCCTGGATCACCACGTTGCGCGAAGAAAGCAGATTGCCGATCTGGTAGGCGAAGCCGGGGAAGGTTCCACGCACAGCGGGCGGAGAAAGTTCGTTCAAGTGAGCCGGGATTACGCCCCAGGCCCCCTGAATCATGAATTGCATAAGAAAACCGCCTAGCGCAAGCATAGGCACCGTGTGCGAATAGGCCCATAGGGGAATCATAGGAATAGCCAGCAGCGCGGCGATCACAATGGCCTTGCGACGGCCGATTTTTTCTGACCAGGTGCCAAAGAATATTCCGCCCAGCAGAGCGCCGACGTTGGCGATGATGGCGATGAGACCAACAGTCTGGGGCGTGAAGTGATGATCTTTCTGCAAGAAGGTCGGATACAAATCCTGTGTTCCATGGCTGAACGAGTTAAAGGCGAACATGAGCACGATCAGAAAAATAAACGTGCCCACATAGGTCTTAATGTCTTTGCCCCAGCGACTTTCCGTTTTGCGCGCAACCTTGCCTTGCAGCCAGGCCGGCGACTCGTCCACTTTGGTGCGAATATAGATGATCAGAAATGCCGGGAGGGCACCCACGATAAACATGCCTCGCCATCCGACCATGGGAAACAGCGTGCGGTAGACCAGCGCGGCCATCAGATAGCCAACCGCGTAACCTTCCTGGAGCAGGCCGGAGAAAAATCCGCGGCCCTCGGCGGGCAGAGTTTCGAAGGCCAGGGCCGCGCCCACGCCCCACTCTCCGCCCATGGCGATGCCGAAGAATAATCGCGTGATGAGCAGAACTTTCAACGATGGCGCAAAAGCCGAAGCCAGCTCGAACACCGAATACGCGATGATGTCGAGCATCAGTGTGACGCGGCGCCCAAAGCGGTCGGCCATAATTCCAAATAGAAACGCCCCGACCGGACGCATGGCCAGCGTGAGAAAGATCGCCTCAGCGACCGCCGAAACCTTGGCTTGGAATTGCGTTGCTATTGCGCTAACGCAGAAAGTAAGAATGAAAAAATCAAACGCGTCCAGCGACCAGCCCAGAAAGCAGGCAATAAAAGTGTTGCGCTGCACCGGAGTAAGCCGGCGGAAATGGCCGAGAAATTCCATGGAGATTCCTCCGCGTTGTTCGTACTGAAAAGTCCAGCGAATGCTAGCATAGGTTTTTCGTTCAGCAAGCAAAAATCAACCATCAGCAATTGCCACCTATGCCCGACCTTGACTCTCCACAGCGCCAGGCGACCGACTCGCTGATGCTTGCCGGCTTCTGGTATCGCGCCTTGCCGGGCGATCAGGTGCAGCGCAACCGACTTCACAAGGCGATGCTGCTGGAGATTCCGCTGGTTATCGGACGCGATCGCGCCGGCAGTCCCTTCGCGTTGCGCGACGCCTGCCCGCACCGGGGTATGCCGCTGCATTGCGGAAATTTCGATGGAGAGAACGTCGAGTGTTCCTACCACGGCTGGCAATTCGACTGTCACAACGGGCAGTGCGAGGTGATTCCGTCGCTTACCGCCGACCAGAATCTGAAATTCGATCGCATCTACGCCGGCAGTTATCCCTGCGAAGAGCAGGATGGATTCATCTGGGTTTACATCCCCGATGCGGTTCCGCAAGGCGCTGGATTTACCAAGCCAGCGACGGCTCCTGAGCCTGCACCGCGGGTCGATAAATTCAGCGAGCGCTACAAACTGGCTTATCTCACCGCCGACATGCCGGTCAGCATCGATCACGGCATCATCGGATTGATGGATCCCGCGCACGGCCCGTTCGTGCACCAGGCGTGGTGGTGGCGCAGCCGCCACAGCATTCATGAGAAAACGAAAAACTTTGAGCCGATTCCGAACGGCTTCCGCATGAGCGCGCACACGCCCAGCTCAAACTCCGCGCCCTATAAGCTGTTGCGCCTGTATGCCGACGCCGATTCCATTACCACCACCATCGATTTCGTTCTTCCGAATTTGCGCCGGGAAATTATTCAGGCAGGGAAGTACTGGTTTTCGTCGCTCACGACGGTTACGCCGATCACGCGCAACCAGTGCCGCATCGACGTGGTCGCCGCGTGGAATATTTTTCGCTGGCTGCCGTTTGGACCGGAGTTGCTGAAATTTGTCTTCGCGAAATTTGTCGAACAGGACCGCCGCACCATGGAACTGCAAGCTGAAGGGCTTCAGCACAATCCGCACCTCATGCTGATCGACGATGCCGACCGTCCCGCAAAATGGTACTTCCAACTAAAGGCTGCGTACCTTGAGGCCAAACGCGGCGGGGGCGAGATGAAGCATCCGATGGCGGGGCCGGTCACGCTGAGGTGGAGAAGTTGAGGTCGAGAATCTCACCATACGACTGGGATTCCATACAGTCTGAACTTGTCGTCTAGGGTTACGACAGAAACCTCTTCGTATAACGCCTGCGCGATGATTTGGCGATCAAAAGGATCGTTGTGATGGCGAGGAAGCTCGAGCATTCGAAATGCGTGATCGGCAGTGAAAGGCAGGATGCGAACTCCCAACTCATCCATTGCCTTACGCAGGATCACAGCCGAAAACGCCAGCTTGCCCGAACCGGCCTTGATCGCAATCTCAGTAACGGAAACCGCACTCAACTCAAGCGCGTTATCCAAGTTTCGCACCGCGGCGACCGCTCGGCGGCTAAGCCGTTGCGGAGACTCCACCGCATAGATGATGACCGCGGTATCCAACAATAGTCGCATGAGTCGCTTCAATAGCGGCCGGCGAGGAAGTCTTCTACTTCTTTATCAGACATCGGCTTCCACCAGTCCGGGTCGATGATTTTGATGTGGCCCCGGAGGGTGCCTAGAATTCGCTTCTTGCGAAGCGGTTTTTTCGTGCGGACAATATCCACGACCGGAACGCCCCTGCGGCAGATGGTGACCGGTTCTCCGTCCTCGACGGCTTTGATCAACTCCGGTAGCTTGTTTTTGGCGTCCGCCACGCTGACTTCCATGGGTTCTATGATAGCTATCGAAGATAGCTATGTCAATGGAAAGCACAGTCCGGTAGTGGTTCAGTTTATTCCCTTTGCGCGCTGGCGGTAGCTGCGCGCGTGCTTTGTGGTTAATAGCTTTTAAAGCTTTTGACCGTAAAGCCGCAAAGAACTTCCGCAAAGTTCGCAAAGAGGCGAGTACTTGCGAAACTGCACCACTACCCACTGTCTGGCGGCGGCTTACTCCTGCACCAGCCAATCCAGCGCCTCTTCCCGCGTCTTGAACACGGGCAGGTCGCGTTGCGAAAAGTTTTTGAAGTGCTCGTAGAAAACCTGGGGAAGGCTTTCCGTGCCCACCCAAGCCGAGCGTTTCACGTAGGGCTTATCCAGGACGAGAATTTCTTTGATGCGCGTCGCGACTTTCTTGTCGACCTCGGCTCCGGTGAAGTCGGTTAGAACGAGAAGCGATCCGGGCGCGTGGCGCGCGATATCGGCGCGAATCAAATCGAGCAGCAGCAGTAATTCCTTCTCGGCGCAGTGCGTGAGGTCGATCAGGTAAATGGCGTGGCCTTTGTGCTTGATGAAGCGCAGGCGCTCGTCCATGGGGGTGTCGGCGTTCATGCCAGTAGAGACTCTACCACTGAGTAAGCTCCGTCCAGAGCGGAATCCAGCGCGGCGGCGTCTTTTCCTCCGGCCTCGGCGAGGTCGGGACGCCCCCCACCCTTGCCGCCAACTTTCTGCGCCACCGGAGCGATCACCTTTCCGGCTTGAACTTTATTCGTAAGATCTTTGGTGACGCCTACGATCAGCGAAACGTTTCCGTTGCTCGCCGAACCCAGCACCACCACTCCCGACCCAATCTTGTCGCGCAACTGATCGACCAGCGTCCGCAGTTGCGCGCGCTCGAGATTGTCCACACGATGCGCCAGAACCTTCACGCCCTTTACGTCTTTTATTTTGTCGGCAATGTTCGCGGTGCTCGATGAAGCCGACTTCATCCGCGCGGAATCGAGTTCGCGCGTGAGCCGTTTAATCTCCGAATCTTTCTTTTCAAGTTCGGCCTTCAAAGCATCGGCTGGGGACAGCGTATGCGCGTGAGAAAAGTCTTCACCGGCGTGGGCCGAAGTCTCCTCGGCAGAGGGTGCCCCATCTTTGCGCGTCTTTTGCGCAAGAGTGGGAACCACGAACGTCGACACTACCTTTTCCAGTTCGTGGTCTTTCCGAAAATGCCTTAGCGATCCCTCACCCGTGACCGCCTCGACCCTCCGCACTCCTGACGATACGCTGCCTTCTTTCAAAATCTTGATCAACCCGATCTCGCCTGTCGCGCCGGTATGCGTGCCGCCGCAAAGCTCGGTGGAAAAATCGCCGATCCGCACCACGCGCACCTTGTCGCCATATTTCTCGCCGAAGAGCGCCATCGCGTGATACTGGCTGATGGCTTCGTCGATCGGCACATCGGTGATGGTTTCGACGATCTGGTTGCGCAGCACTTCTTTGTTGATGATGTCTTCAACGTCCTGCAACTCTTCGTCTTCGACTGCGGTGAAGTGCGAGAAATCAAAGCGCAGATGATTCGGCGCGACCAGCGACCCCGCCTGCTTCACATGCTTGCCTAAAACTTCGCGCAGCGCGGCATGAAGAAGATGAGTAGCGGTGTGGTTTCGCATCGTCGAGCGGCGAACATCGGCATTCACCACGGCATCGACTTTGTCGCCCACTCGCAACGCATGCTTTGCAGCGACCTGATGCGCCCGCACGCCCTGGATCGGCGAATAACAACCGGTAACCTCGGCAACGACGGTATTGTGATCGTCCGAGAAAAACCACCCCTTGTCGCCTACCTGTCCGCCGGAATCGGCATAAAACGGCGTGTGATCGAGGATGACTTCACCCGATTCGCCTGCCTTGAGTCCCCGCGCCCCTTGCCCATTGTGGATGACGGCCAGCACCTCGCAACCATCGGACCGCGTCTGCCGATAACCTTCGAAAATTGATTTCGGAAGCTGCTGATACGCGGGATTCGCAGTCTGCTTTGCGCCGCCTTTCCAGGAAGCGCGAGCACGAGTCTTCTGCTCCTCCATTGCACGATCGAAGCCGGCCTGATCGAACGTGATACCTCGGTCTCGCGCGGCATCTTGCATGAAATCAAGTGGCATGCCGAAAGTGTCGTAGAGCTTGAACGCATCCTCTCCCGAGAAAGGTTTACGGGTAGGCTGATCTGTCAGTCTTTCCACATAACCCGAAAGGCCTGCATCGGCAATATCCCTGTTGATAACTTCTTGCCCTAATGCAACGTCGAGCTTCTCAAGTCCCCGGCCTAGGGTATGCGCAAATCGCAGTTCTTCATTCAACAATATCTTGGACACCCGCTCTTGAGATTCTCGTAGTTCTGCGTAAGCAACTTCCATCGACTCCACAACAGCAGAAACCATTTGGCTAAGGAAGGGCCCCTCTTGTCCCAAAAGCCGTCCATGGGTAATCGCCCGCCGGATAATCTTACGCAGTACATACCCCCGGCCTTCATTCGAGGGGAGCACTCCATCGGAGATCAAAAATGTCGCCGCACGAGAGTGATCTGCGATCACCCTTAATGAGGCGGCTCCACGCTCGTAACCATAGGATGACAGCATATGGCCCGTCGCAACGCCGGATAGCTCAACCGTTTTCTTGAAGATTGTTCTGCCTGTTAGAACAGGTAGGGCATTTGGGACTCCACACACCTTCGCTGCCTTCTCAATCAGCGGCGTAAACAAATCCGTCTCGTAATTCGAAATCACGTTTTGCAGCACCGCCGTCACCCGCTCCAACCCCATGCCTGTATCGATTGACGGCTTGGGCAATGGATTCAGCTTCCCGCTCACGTCGCGGTCAAACTGCATGAACACCAGATTCCAAATCTCAACGTAGCGACCGCAGTCGCAAGGGAAGTGGCATTCCGCATGTCCCTGTTCCGACGCCGCTACGCCCATGTCGTAGTGAATTTCGCTGCACGGGCCGCAGGGGCCGGTATCGCCCATTTGCCAGAAGTTGTCTTTCAGCCCCATCTCAAAGATGCGGTTCTTCGGCACGCCCTGAGCAGCCCACAAGTCATAAGCTTCGGCGTCGCGCTGCAAGCCGCCTTCGCCGTTAAAGACGGTGACGTACAGCTTGTCTTTTGCAATGCCATACCACTGCGGAGAAGTAATCAGCTCCCACGCATAGGCGATGGCATCTTTTTTGAAATAATCTCCGAAAGAAAAATTGCCCAGCATCTCAAAAAAGGTGTGATGCCGATTGGTGAAGCCGACATTTTCAAGGTCGTTGTGCTTGCCGCCAGCGCGCACGCACTTTTGCGAAGTGGTTGCGCGCGAGTAGTCGCGCTTCTCAAACCCCAGAAAAACGTCTTTAAACTGGTTCATGCCCGCGTTGGTGAACAGCAGCGTGGGATCGTTCGCCGGGACCAGCGACGAGGAATGCACCTCCCTGTGCCCCTTTTGCACAAAGAAGTCGAGAAACTTGCGACGGATTTCGGAGCCAGTCGGCATAGTCTAGAGAATTACGAGCCGGAGAATTTCTAATTTTAGCACCCAAAAAACTTAACCACAGAGGACGCGGAGGAACAGAGAAGAGGCATTCTTGCTGATCTCTGTGCCTGTGTCCTCTGTGGTAGAGGGGTGAGCGCATTGCGCCAGCGCTGGCAGGCGCAAACTACTTCACTGCATCTTCGGTTTTTTCTCCGGCTTTTTTCATTTCGTGCCCGGTGGCCTCGGTGCCTTTTTTCACGCCGCTGCCGGTTTTCTTTGCCACCTTCTCGGTGCCCTTTGCAGTGTCTTTGGCCACGACTTTGGTTTCGTGGCCGGTCTTGTCGGCTACTTTTTCAGTGCCCTTTGCGGTGTCCTTGGCCACGACTTTGGTCTCATGGCCAGTCTTATCGGCACCCTTCTTTACATCCGTTGCGGCGTCCTGCGCGAGCACCAGCGGCACCGCGCTGAACAACAAGCCTGCTACAACAGTTCCTAACTTCAGCTTCATAATGTCCTCCAAAGGAGCGGTTTGGAATTCGATCTTGAGTATGGAACAACGCAACGGATTTGCCAAGTGCGGGCCGGCCTCGAGATTGCAGACAGCCGTGATTTTATGATTAAGGTCCGCGCAGTTTGAGGGTTAGCTGGTTTCGCTTTCAAGGGCGGTCAAAGTTTCTTCGTCGACATCCCATTTTTTTAGAATGGCAAAAATGGTTCTGGTGCCGAAGCCTGCGCGCGCCAGTTGCCGGAAGACGCGCGCCACCTGTTTTTGATCTTTCGGCTTTACCAGCCGCTTTCGGCGCAGATACTCGCGAGCCTGTTTCTCTTCGCTCACGCCTTCGAAAGCCGCGTCTACCGCCTTGTCGATCACATCCCCGTGGACGCCCTTAATTTTTAAATCGGTGACCACGCGCTGGCGGCCAAATTTCTGATTGTCTCGCCGCAGGTTGGAAAAGTAGGCGGCGTATTGGGAATCGTTCAAATAGCCATTGTCTTTCAGTCGGCGAATGATGAGCTCGATCAGCGTCTTCCCGTACTCCGTTTCGGTTTCTACTCGGGCACGGAGCAGCCGTTTCAGCTCCGCAACGGTACGCATGCGGCGGGCGAGAGCGCCTACGGCGTACTCATACAATTCTTCTTCGGAGTAGAAGCGTTTCTTGAGACGCGGGAACGGCATGGGCTAACGATAGCGCAATTTCCAGGCGAGAGAAAAAGGAATTAACCACAAAGGGCACGAAGGTTCACGAAGGAAAATCTGGGGATTTTGCTTCGTGAACCTTCGTGCCCTTTGTGGTTGAAGCTATCGTCCCCCAAAACCAGCGGACTGCATCGACTGCCGCGAAATATCCGCCGTGGATGCGATGCCCTGCATGCGCAGCTTGAAGTCGTCGGCGTTTGAGGCATTTTCCAACGCGGTTTCGTAATTGACCAGTCCGGCCTGGAATAGATCCCACAATGACTGGTCGAAGGTCTGCATGCCGTACTGCGAAGTGCCGGCTGCAATCGCGTCGCGGATCGAGCGCGTCTTTTCCGGGACGAGAATACATTCGCGGATAAACGCGGTGTTGATCATCACCTCGACGGCGGGCACGCGCCCTTCCGCATCGCAACGCCTTACCAGGCGCTGGCTAACGATGGCGCGCAACACGGCCGCCAACTGCAGGCGAATTTGTTTTTGCTCGGGCGGAGGAAAGATGGAAATAATACGGTTCACGGTTTCCACCGCGTCAAGAGTGTGCAGCGTGGAGAAAACCATGTGGCCAGTTTCGGCGGCGTGCAGCGCGGTCGAAATGGTTTCCAGGTCGCGCATTTCGCCGACCAGAATCACGTCCGGATCCTGACGCAACGAAGCTCGCAACGCGGCGCTGAACGAAGGCGTATCCACCTGAATCTCGCGCTGGTTGACGTAGCCCTTCTTATCGCGATGCAGAAATTCGATGGGGTCTTCAATCGTAATAATGTGTTCGGCGCGGCTGGAGTTTACGCGATCGACCATCGCCGCCAGCGTGGTCGATTTACCGGAACCCGTCACGCCCGTCACCAGCACCAACCCGCGCGGCATTTCGCAAATCTGCTCCACTACTTTCGGCAAAAATAACTCATCGAGCGCGCGAATCTTGGTGGGGATGACGCGAAGCACCAGTCCCACGTTGCCGCGCTGCTGAAAAATGTTCACACGGAATCGCCCCAGGCCGGCGACGCCGTAGGCCATGTCGATTTCCGTGGTCTCTTTGAATTTTTGTTTTTGCCGCGCCGACATCATGCTGAAGGCCATGGTCAGCATGTCTTCCGCGCTGACGCGGGGCTGGTCGGTGAGTGGCGCCAATTCGCCATCGACGCGCAGGTGCGGGTAGTTTCCCACCTTCAAGTGCAAGTCGGAGGCTTTGCGTTCCGTGGCAATTCGCAGCAGGTCGTCAATATTCATTGGAGAGGTTTTCCCTGGGAGGCAATAGCCTCCACGCTCTCCGTATGATGAACCGAATCGTAACTTTGCTAAAGATGACCTAGGTAATGACGGGCGCGGTATCGGCAAATGCTGGCATTTCATTGACTTGTCGATTTCGTCAACGTAAAATTCGCCTCTAGTGATTGGCCAGACCATTTCGCGCTACCGCATTCTTGAGAAAATCGGTGGCGGTGGAATGGGCGTGGTCTACAAGGCCGAGGATGTTACGCTCGACCGCTTTGTTGCCCTGAAGTTTCTGCCCGACGCTGTCGCCAAAGACTCGCAGGCGCTTTTGCGATTCCAGCGCGAGGCCAAGGCCGCTTCCGCACTGAATCATCCCAACATCTGCACCATCTACGAGATCGACGACCAGCATGGGCCGGCCTTCATCGCCATGGAGTTTCTTGAAGGCGTCACTCTGAAGCACCGCATCGCCGGGAAGCCGATTTCAACTGAGGTTCTGATCGATCTGGCGATCGAGATCGTCGATGCCCTGGATGCGGCTCACAGCAAAGGCATTGTGCATCGTGACATTAAGCCGGCGAATATTTTTATCACGGAGCGCGGCCACGCAAAAATTCTGGACTTCGGCCTGGCGAAGGTGGGGGCGTCTGTTGGTGGCGCTGACCAACAAGCCATCGGAAATACGCTAACCGCCGCGGAGAATCTTACCTCTCCAGGCGCAACCGTTGGCACTATTGCGTATATGTCTCCGGAGCAGGCTCGCGGGGAAGAGCTGGACGGGCGCACCGACTTGTTTTCCTTCGGCGTTGTCCTGTACGAGATGGCAACGGCCAGGCAGGCGTTCTCGGGCGGAACTTCCGCCGTCGTCTTCGATTCCATTCTTCACAAAGCCCCGGTTTCCCCGGTTCGCCTGAATCCGGAGCTTCCCCCGGAACTGGACCGCATCATCAATAAGACGCTGGAAAAAGACCGCGACCTGCGCTACCAGTCGGCCGCTGAGTTGCGCAGCGACCTCAAACGTTCGAAGCGCGATACCAGCTCCGGGCGAGTCACGCCTGTTTCTGAGAGTGCCGGCGAAATCGTCCACCCGTCCGGACAAAGCGCCGCGATTCCACAGAAAGAAGGCGGGTCTCTGCGAAATCTTTACATCGGAGCCGCAGTCTTCCTGTTGCTGATCGTGCTGGGAGGCGTGGCCGCCTATTTCCTTCGCGGTTCATCCACCAATCCCACGAAAGTCGTCCAGATCAGCCACTGGAACAAGCCCATAGACGGGGCCATTCTGTCTCCTGACGGCCACACTGTTGCCTTCGTCTCGCCAGCTGACGGCATCGACCAGATCTTTATCATGCTCGCCACTGGTGGAGAGCCTCTGCAACTCACCAACGACCCGGTCACCAAAACGGTTGACGCCTTTTCCTCGGACGGTACTCAAATCTACTACTCCAAAAGCCTCCCTGGAAACGAAATCTACAGCGTCCCAACACTGGGTGGGGCGTCTACTGTCGTCGCTGCCGGTTACGGCGTGGCGATTTCTCCCGATGGAAGTTTCCTCTATTTCGTTGGTGTTTCCACCGATTCCGGAACCTCCCTGCGCCAAACCGGAGTTCATCGAAAGCCCAGATCAGGCACCGGTGATGAAGTGATTTTCCATCCTCCCGCCAGCCTCTCGCTGCTTAACATTCTGCCCTTTCCCGACGGGAAAGAACTTCTGGTCTTTGCCGGCAACGATAACATCTTCGGCTCGACCGTCCTCGAGCTATTCCGCGTGAACGTTGCCACGCACGACTCGCAGAAAGTCGGGGAAATCACCGGGAGCCCCACTGGCCCGGTCTGGAACGATCCCGGCAAAACCCTGTTGTGCAGCCGCACCGTCAATAGCCTCACCAACATCTGGGAGTACCGGCTTTCAGATGGCAGCCTGAAGCAAGTGACCGCCGGCGCCGGCCCTGACCTCTCGCCCATGCCCGCTCCGGCGGAGAAGGGCATGTACTATGTGAACGGAAAACGCTCGGGCGCGCTCTCGGTTTACAACTCGCAAACCAAGCGATCCTCTGACATTCTGCAAGAACTGGGAACGCAGCCGGCTCTCTCCTGGGACGGCCGCCGTGTCGCTTACGTCGTTCTCAGCGGAAATGCCCAGGAGGGCGATCTCTGGGTCTCGAACATCGATGGCTCCAACCGGGTTAAACTGGCCTCCGGCACAGGGGTGGTCACTGCTTCATTTAACTCGGACGGTTCCCGGTTCATGTTCGGGCTCAGAGAGAATGGCACGCAGAAGATGTATATCATTCACAGCGATGGCTCCGGCCTTCGCCAGCTTCCGTGGTCGGGGATCTCTGCCGGATATGGAAGCGCAACTCCCGACCCAAATTTTGTCTACTTGGGTGGTTGGGAGAAAGATTTTTCCAGAGTCATCACCTGGAAAGTAGCATCAGACGGATCCAGCGTAGAGAAGGTGGCAGATGGATGCGGCGCCGTCTGGGATGTATCGCCCGATGGCCGCTATCTGCTTACGTCCCTCAATCAGGGAACGCAATCCGCCGGCGTCAGTGAGTTCTCCGTGCCTGACTACAAGTGTATTTCGTTGGCGCCGGAACTCAACACTCTGGTCGTGCATTTCTCCGCCGATGGCAAGTCAATCCTTTACTTCGCGCCGGGCCGTGGGGAGGGCACGATTTATCGTCGGCCGTGGCATGACGGCAAGCTGACCGGACCGGCTGTGCCTGCCCTCAAGATTCCATTTTCATTTCGCGTCGGCTATGCCGGAAATGCCTATGACTTCTCCAAAGATCTCTCCACTGTCGTCTACGCTCGCCCGAGCGGCCAAGCCGATCTCTACCTGTTGAAGTGAAGCGTATTAGGGGGGCGGGCCACTTGAGGGTTGGTTTGAAAGCGCTGAGGATGCGCAACGGTCAGGGGCTGCAGGCGACTAGGCTACTTGAACGTTTCGAGCCTCGACCCTTCTACGCGCTAACCCCCGCCCTCGCAGTAATTCCGCGGCTCGCTACCGCACTCTCGCCGTGCCATTTCCTCGCCAGCCCATCGAGCTGAACCATTACTTTCTCGATATCCTTCATGCGCTCGGTAATTCCGTAAGTCACGGCGGGCGGGATCGTCTGTTCGTAATGGCGGAAGATAAAACCGGCGGCCTCGAGGGTGCGCAGCCGCTCCGTGAGCACGCGCGATGAAACGCCTTCCACCTGCCGCTTCAGCACTCCGAAGCGCGTCGGGCCGTTGTGGCTCAGCGCCCACAATACGTGCATGGTCCATGGCCGCGTGAGCAATTCCAGCAGTCCGCCCATCGGGCAGGGAGAATCCTTCGCCGAACCTTTCTTAGTCGCCATAAGATACTAGGTTACTCTAAAGTACCCGATATGTAAAGTATCAATAGTTATTTATTGTAACTGCTGAGAATCTGCGCGCATCGAATCCCTCAGAACAGGAGAAACGCCATGAAACTGCTTCGCATCGATTCCAGCGCCCGTAGAAACTCTATTTCCCGCCAGCTCACGCAGAGGTTCGCTGAAGTCTGGAAGAAAGAAAACCCGCAGGGCGATGTGATCGAGCGCGACCTGGCGCAGACCACCCTGCCGCACATCACCGATGAATGGATGCTCGCCGCCTACTCCGACCCAGCGACGCTGACGCCGGCGCAGCGCGAAACTCTTTCCATCTCCGACGCGCTGGTGGATGAACTTCTCGCCGCCGACACCATTGTGATTGGCGCGCCCATGTACAACCTCACGGTTTCCGCTCCCTTGAAGGGCTGGATCGACCAGATCGTCCGCGCGGGCCGCACCGTTCTCTGGAGCGCCACCGGCGCCGAGGGCGTGTTGAAAGGCAAGAAAGTATTTGTGCTGACGTCGCGTGGCGGTTCGTTTCGTCCGGGATCTCCCACCGCCCAATATGACCACCAGGAGCCCTACCTGCGGCATATTCTTGGATTTATTGGATTATCGGATGTGACCTTTATTCACGCGGAGAATCAAAAACCTGGGGAGCTTGCTGAGTCTTCTCGCTCGGCTGCCATGGAGCAGTTGCAAGCGGCCGCCGCGGGCAGGTCTGCGGCGGAGCAGGTTGTGACAGCGCAGCAGTAATTTTCTCGAACTCGCAACTACGTTAAGACCAAGTTACGTGCAGCTAAATTAATCGAAAGCCAAGGAGACAACCAATGTCAGCCACCAGTTCAACTCTTTCCGCCAGCCCGCGGGTTGCGGGTATTCCCGCACCAGCTGTTTCTTCGCAAGCGAATGGCCTCGTGACCTTGTTGGGCCGATTTCTGTTCGTCCTGATTTTCGTAATGTCTGGGCCGCGGCATTTCATGAGCCAGACCATCGCCTATGCCGCATCGCAGGGCGTGCCCATGGCGTCTGTCGCGGTCCCCATCTCTGGCCTGCTGGCACTTCTCGGCGGCCTCTCGGTACTTCTGGGCTACCGCGCGAAAATCGGGGCGGGGATGATTGCCTTGTTCCTGTTGGGCGTGACGCCCTTGATGCACAAATTCTGGGCCGTCTCTGACCCGATGATGTACCAGATGCAGTTCGTCATGTTCATGAAAAATCTATCGATGTTCGGGGCCGCGCTGCTCATTTCGCAAGTAGGCTCGGGACCGTGGAGCCTTGACCGCAAGCGAAGTTAAGGAGCCTTGGGTTTTCCCTTGGTGGACCTTCGTGCCCTTCGTGGTAATCGGTTCCCCAGTCAGCGCCACAAATGTTGACTTAGTCCACTAACTTAGTCTACTCTTGCCCCATGGAAGTCAATATCCACGAGGCGAAGACCCACCTCTCGCGCCTGCTGCAACGGGTAGCGGCGGGGGAAGAAGTCACTATCGCGCGCTCCGGCGTGCCGGTGGCGCGTTTAGTAGCGGTGGAACGCAAGATGAAAGTCCGCCCCCTCGGCATGGACCGTGGCCGAATCTGGATTGCAGACGACTTCGATGCCCCCCTGCCAGATGACCTGCTCAAGGAATTCTACGGCGGCGAACTTCCGAAGCTGGAACCCGTGCGCAGGAAACGGAAAAAGAAATGAAGTACCTGCTCGATACCATGGTCTGGCTATGGAGCGTCGGGCCCACGGACAAGATTGGAGACGCGGGACTTCAGATCTTGGCGGACGGAGAGTCCGAGTTATATCTGTCGGCGGTGAGTAGCTGGGAAATTGCAATTAAAACAAAATTGGGCAAATTCGATCTGCCCGAGCCGCCCCCGCGTTATGTTCCCAAGAGACTCGCCGCCCAGGGCATTCATTCACTGCCCATAACGCAGAGCCATACGCTTACGGTTTACGATCTCCCGCTGCACCATGCCGATCCATTTGACCGCTTGATCATCGCCCAGGCGCTGGCTGAGGGAATGGTAGTGCTCACCTCCGATCGAGCGTTTGAGAAATATCCGATTGAAATCGTGCGCTGCGGGGAAAAAAAAGGGCGCGAATAAATCGCGCCCTTCTCGTCTCCTAAAAAGTCTTCTTACACGCCCACCGGCTGCTTGCTGCCTACCGGCACCGGAGTCAGCCAGCCGTGGCGATCTTCTTTTTCGCCGCGGACAATGGCATAAAACTCCTTCTGGATTGCTTTTGTAACCGGCCCAATTCCGCCTTTGCCGACTTTGATTTTGTCGACCGAGCGGATCGGTGTGACTTCCGCCGCCGTGCCGGTGAAGAAAGCTTCGTCCGCGATATAGAGCATCTCCCGTGGAATCATCTGCTCGACCATCGGAATGCCCAGGTCGCGTGCAATCTGCACCACCGAATCGCGCGTGATGCCGGGCAGCACCGAGTTGCCCAGGGGCGCGGTGATCAACTTGTCGCGATGGACCAGAAATACATTCTCGCCCGAACCTTCGCTCACATACCCGTTGACGTCGAGCGCGATGCCCTCGGCAAATCCGTTGACGACGGCTTCCATCTTGATGAGCTGCGAGTTCATGTAGTTCGCGCCCGACTTGGCCATGGCCGGCAGCGTGTTCGGAGCGATGCGCGTCCACGAAGAAACGCAAACGTCGCAGCCATCGTTCTCGCCGCCCAAGTATTTTCCCCACGGGTAGTTAATGATGTAAACCTCGGTGGGCGAGTTAAAGGGATTCACTCCCGCCTCGCCGTAGCCGCGCAGAATAATTGGCCGAACGTAGCACGGCCACGCGCCGTTGCTGCCAACGGTTTCGCACATCGCCTTGACGATCTGGTCGCGGGTGTAGTCGACGTCGATGCGGTAAATTTTGGCGGAATCCAGCAGGCGCTGAATGTGCTCATTGGCGCGGAAGATGGCCGGGCCCGACGGCGGCGCGTAGCAACGGATCCCCTCAAACACCGACGACCCGTAGTGCACCACATGTGACATCACGTGAATCGTGGCCTCATCCCAGGGAATGAGTTTGCCATTGTGCCAAATATTTTCCGACTTCTGGATAGCCATGCGTACTCCTTCGCGAAGTTCTTTAATGGATGACGAGGTTCATAAATCGATAACGAAGCCTATAACCAGACTGTGCGCCTCTATATGCCGTATTCTTAGACGCGAAAATCCAGCCAGCCGTTACAGAACATTATATCTGACGCGGTTTTGCGCGGAGTTCCACAATCTTGCTCGAAAGTACGGTCGGGACGTGGCTGGGAACTTTTGTGGGTGGGAGCTTTTTAAAGCTTTTGACCGCGAAGCTCGCAAAGAAATTCCGCAAAGGTCGCGGAGAACGGCCATTACCGTGAAAGTGCGCCACTACTTCTTCGTGGCTATCCGGGAATGGGTTGCGGGTTGCGGATATAATGAAAAAACTCGTCAGTCTTGCCGCCACAATGCACATGCAAAATAGCTCTCGGGGAACAAGCATCAGAACGAATGCTTTCTTTTTTAGAAACGCTCTTCTATTTGCCGTGACATCGACTGGGCTGCTGGCCGGTGCTGCCGGATTCGCGCAGGGGGATTCATCCAGCAGTTCGTCCGCACAGTCGGCGCAGCCAGCGCCTACAAAATCGGAGCCGCAAGCTTCATCTCCAGCAGCGGTTCAAGACTCAGATAAGAATCCCGCAAGTCAGAATCCCGCAAGTCAGAATCCCGACCAGAATGCGGGCACTGGCGAGATTCCGAAGATTCGTGTTGGCACCAACGAAGTGAATGTGGTGTTCACGGTCACCGACAAGCACGGCAAGCGCGTGACCGATATGAAGCAGAATGACTTCCGCATTGTTGACGACAACAAACCGGTGGCCGAGATTCGCAGCTTCCGCGCTGAGGCCAATCTGCCGCTTCAGGTTGGCTTGCTGATCGATGCCAGCAGTTCGGTGCGCGACCGCTTCAAGTTCGAGCAGGAAGCGGCCATCGAATTTTTGAACCAGACGGTGCGCAAGCGGTATGACCTGGCGTTTGTCGTGGGTTTTGACGCTACGCCCGAAGTGACTCAGGATTTTACCGACGACAGCGCGAAGTTGGATAAGGGCGTTCGCGAGTTGCGCCCTGGCGGCGGAACTGCCCTGTACGACGCGCTCTATTACGCTTGCCGCGACAAGTTGTTAAAAGAGACGCAGAACGGGCCCACCCGGCGCGCCATCATCCTGCTGAGCGATGGCGACGACAATCAAAGTCACGTAACGCGCGAGGAAGCCATTGAGATGGCGCAACGCGCGGAAGCGACGGTGTACGCGATCAGCACCAACGTGAGCGGCACCAAAGGTCCGGGCGACAAGGTTCTCGAGCGCATCGCCGATGCCACTGGCGGCCGCGCCTTTTTCCCCTTCCAGATTCGCGAGGTGGCGAACGCTTTTGCCGAGATTCAGGACGAACTGCGCAGCCAGTACGCCGTCTCCTACAAGCCCGCCGACTTCAAGACCGACGGACGCTTTCGCACCATCGAAATTGTCGCCAACGACCGCAAGAACTTCCGGGTAAGGGCGCGGCGGGGATACTATTCGCCGGTGCGGTAGAAGTGGGCCCTTCAGGATGCGCCAGACAGCAATCACCGCCGGGAGTTCTCGGCGGTTTATCCGAGCGCCCGGCGGTGATGTGCTTTCGCCAAGTGTTAAGGCTAAGAGCTCAGGCTGAAAGCAACGGAGCCGGTTAGCGTCCGCCCGGTCAGCCTGGCTCGAAAAAATCTAAGCGGTCCTGGTCCCCATAAAGAGATGAGCCACAAACGAAATCACCGCGAACAGCAGCAGCAGATGAATCAGGCCGCTGGCTACGTGGAACATCAAAAACCCGCCAGCCCACAGAATCAGCAGCAACAGGGCAATAATGAGAAACGGACCGAATCGCATATACCGCCTCCTGAGCGATCAAGTTAGCCTGTCAAATTCGAATCCAGCCAGGCACAGTGTGTTTATACGATTTTCGCGTGAGCGGACATATCGGCAGAATGCTGTAAAAGGCAGGTAGTGTGATTGTATTAAGCGGCATAAAAACTAGGAGTCGGCCATGGTGCGGGTAGGATTAATCGGTTTTGGGCTGGCGGGACAGGCCTTTCACGCGCCGGTGATCGGGGGTGTGCGCGGAATGGAACTGGCTTGCATCCTGGAACGGCGGGGGACAAGGGCGCGGGAGAAGTATCCGGATGTGCGCGTAGCGCGGAATCTGGATGAGTTGTTGGAGGATGAGGAAATTCAGCTCTGCGTGGTCGCAACCCCGAACGATTCTCACTACGAGTACGCGCGGGCGTGCCTGCTTGCAGGCCGCGATGTGGTGGTGGATAAGCCGTTTGCGCCGACGTTGAAGGAATCCGAGGACCTGGTCAGCCTGGCGGCGGAACGCGGCCGGTTGATCACGGTGTATCAAGACCGGCGCTGGGACGGGGATTTCCAGACGGTGAAGAAAATTGTTGCCTCTGGAAAATTAGGAACGGTGGTGGAGTTTGAGGCGCGCTTCGACCGCTTTCGTCCCGAGCCCAAAGCCAACGCGTGGCGGGAGCGGGCCGAGCATCCGGGCGCGGGCGTGTTGTTCGATCTTGGGCCGCACGTAATCGACCAGGCTTTAGTTTTGTTTGGCGAACCTACTTCGATCACGGCCTCGGCATTCTGCCAGCGCAAGACCTCGCAGGTCGATGATGCCTTCGACGTCTGCCTGGAGTATCCGGGATTGCGCGCGATGGCTCGCGCCCGAATTCTCGCGTATGCGCCGGGTCCGCATTTGCTGCTTCATGGAACAAAGGGGTCGTTCGTGAAGTATGGAATGGATCCGCAGGAAGCCCGCCTGCGTGGCGAAAATGTTCCGCAAGGTTTCGACTGGGGCGCTGATTGGGGCGAGGAAGCCGAAGAGTGGTGGGGAAAGTTGAGCGTGGTTGGTGAGCCCAGTGTAAAAGTAAAGACCGACCGCGGCGACTATCGCGGCTTCTACGAGAACGTGCGGGATGCGATCGAGAAAAAGGCTCCGTTGGAAGTCACTCCCGAACAGGCGCTGCGCACCATGCGCGCCGTAATGCTCGCCCACAAGAGCAGCCGCGAAAAACGGACGGTGGAGTGGGGAGAAGCGGCGGAGTAGATTCCAGCGCCGATGCCGTCTGCGGCCTCAACTCAGGAAGGCAAAGTGAACCGGTTGCTGCGGGCCTTTCTTACCGGCCCCTCCGGCTGCAGCGAGAACGCAGTTGTTCCGCGCATTACCTTTTGAAATGCCATCTGAAATTGCTCCATCTCATCGTGCGTGCCCACCGTGATGCGGACGCAGGTCGGCATCAACGGCCAGATGCGGCCGATGCAAACTTTCTGCTGCGCCATGGCGTCGATCACTTCTTTGCCGGGGCGTTTGGTATCGAGCAGGAAGCAATTCGATTCCGAGGGAATATAGGAATATCCGTTGCGGTCGAGCCACTGGAAAGTTTCCTGCCGGATGGTGGCGTTGATGCGCCTGCGTTCAGGAACCAGATTCCGGTCTTTCAAGCTGGCCGTCGCCGCCACCACGGCGGGGATCGGCATGAAATTCCACCCCGTGGCGTGCGTAACTTTCTCCAGCAAGTCAGGGCGGGCGATTGCAAATCCGCAGCGCAGCCCAGCCAGGCCGTAGGTCTTTGAAAAAGTTCGCAGCACAATGACGTCTTTGCCGGCCTTCACCAGATCGAGCGTCGTCGGGGCGTCACAAAAGTGAAGGTAAGCTTCGTCGACCATCACGACCGATCCCTTGGGTTTATTTTCAACCAGATACTCGACGTCGGAGTGCGGCGTGAGTGTGCCCGTAGGATTGTTGGGCGAGCACACGTAGAACAAGCCGGCGTCCGGCGCGGCGGCGATCATGGCTTTGACGTCATGGGCATAGGTCTTGCTGAGTGGGACCTTGACGACGCGTGCTCCCGAAATGGCCGCGGCAAACATGCCGGCTTCGTAACCGGGATCGGCAGTTACATAACTCTTACTCGGCGAGGTGAAGGCGATTACGCCGAAGTGCAATGCGGGGGTCGAGCCGGGATAAGTCTGAATCCACTCAGGATCGAGGCCCTCGAGTTGGGCGAAAGTGTGGATGAGATCCTGGGTGAGATTATCCTGATAGCGGCCGCCTTGCGGAATCATGGCCGTGATGGCGCTGCGCGCGGCCTGGCAAGGGCCGAGCGGATTTTCATTCGAATCGATCATGACTGCGCCTGGAGGAACCGGCGTTCGCGCCGCAGCGGCGAGCATGGGCTCGCTGGCAATTCGAAACGCGGCAGCGGCGGCGGACAACTGAAGGAACGAACGGCGGGAGAAAATAGAAAAGTCGCGCGCAGGCATGGAGAACCTCCGGTTCATCCGAACCCACACAGGCTAAATCTTTTTCGTCGCCGCGGATAGTGGCGCGCTCTTCGCGAGACCTTCGCGTGTTTTGCGGTTCAGAGCTTTTAAAGCTTTTGACCGCGAAGGTCGCGAAGAAGTGCCGCGAAGGTCGCGAAGCAAACTTTATTGCGGCGGCGGCTGCCTTGGCGTGGCGTAGTATCCCGCTCGGGTCTGGATTTTATAATTCTGTTTGTTCTTGATCTCGATCTTCCGGTAGCTACCGTCGAGCACGTTGTTGGTGGGGGTGTAGCCCAGGTTGTACTGGCTGCGCAGTTCGGCGGCGATCTGATCAAAGGCTTCGCGCAGTTTGTCGAACTTGTTGCCCACATTAATAACGCGGCCACCGGTGGCTTCGGTGAGCTTGCGCATTTCGCCTTCACCCGAGTAGCCGACCTGGAACGATCCATAGAAGCCGCGATCGGCGCAGAGCAGAACGTAGACGATGGCATCGGCCTTCTGCGCGGACTCAATGGCGTCTTTAATCTTCAGCTGGCTGCCTTCATCTTCACCGTCGGTCAGAAGAATCATGGCCTTGCGTCCCACCTCTTTGGAGAGCATGTCGTGGGCCGATAAATACACCGCGTCGTACAGCACCGTTCCCCGCGACGCTCCCGCCGTGGGCACCGGGCCGCCGCCTGCGCCGGGAATTGGCCCGGTCGTGAAGCCGGTGTTGATTTTTACTTTATTCAGCGCATCCTGAAGACGGCGAACGTCGCGGGTGTAATCCTGCACCAGTTCGGCGTCAATGTTGAAGTCCATGACGTAGGCTTCGTCTTTGTCGGTGAGAATTTGCTTGAGGAATGCGCCGCCCACTTGTTTTTCCATGTCGAGAACGCGCAACTGGCTTCCAGAAGAGTCGATAAGAATCCCGAGGGTGAGCGGCAAGTTCGATTCCGCGGCAAAATACTTGATGGTCTGTGGTTTGCCATCTTCTGAAATCTGGAAGTCGTCTTTGGTGAGGTTGGGGATGAGCGCGCCGTGCTTATCTTTTACGTTGAAGAACAGTCCAACCACGTTGACGTTGACTTTCAGCGTTTCCTGATCGCTCTCGGGTTTTTGAGCGGCTGCCGCGTTGGGGGCATTGTCCTGCTGCACACTCTTGGGCGTTCCATTGCTTGTGGAGGCAGCATTGGGCAACGCCGGTGCCGAACTGGCCTGGGGTGCGCCGTCGGCTTGGGCGCGGGCAAGCGGCGAGGTAATCGACAGCATGGCCAGAAGAAGCGGCATCGACACAGCCGCCATGGTCCGAGAAAATCTCTGGAACGCGAACAACTGTCTCATGCGATGATTCCCTCTAACGGTTTTTGTTAGTCTAATCCTAGATGTTGGATGCGCCAAACGCTTGGCGTCGAGTGTCGCCGCGATCACTTTTCCGGCATAGGCTCGAGCGAGGCGGCGGAACGAATCGATCGCGTGGAGAACGGACGGTGTCTGTGGGCCTGAAAATGGCGGCGAATAAGCGGCAACTATCCATCGGAGCGACCTGGGCGGCGCTGGTACTGCTGTCGGTTTTGCTGATCGGTGCAGCTAGTCCTCTCAACGCGCAATCTTCGGCGAATCAGAATTCGAATCAGAGTTCGAATCAGAGTTCGAATCAAGGCACGGACCAGGGACAGGAGGGGCAGACCAAACCGCAGGGCGACCTGCCGGACGCGCCCACGATTCAGCCCGCCCCTGCAAATGCCGCACCAGTTCCTCCGCCAAGGCCGGTGGAGGAGAAGAAGCCGCCAGTCGCAAGAGATCCCTGGACCAACCAGCCGATTCCTCCTGCATCCACTGGCGCGCCGGCGCAACCCACGGACGAAAGCTCCGCTCCGCCGGCTATGCCTCCGGTCAGAACGGTTCCTCCGGGAACCGCGAAGAAACCCAGCGCGCAGGAGCAGATTTACACCTTCGTCGTGCATACCAATTTTGTGCAGGTCCCGGTCACGGTGAAGGACAACCAGGGTCGCACGGTCGATGGGTTGCTTTCTACGGACTTCAACGTCAAGGAAAACGGCGTGGTGCAGAAGCTCACCTTTTTCACCGCCGATCCATTCGCGCTTTCGGTAGCGATTGTGCTTGATCTCGGCATGTCGGATTCCGCGTTACAGAAGGTGAATCAGACCTTCCCGGCGTTGGTGGGAGCATTCGCGCCCTACGATGAAGTCTCGCTTTACACCTACAGCAGCACCGTGAGCCAGGTCAGCGATTTTGCGGCCCCTACGCAAAAGCTGGCGGCGCTGCTCGACCAGATGCGGTCCATCCGCGGCAAGAATAACGGCCCGCCGGTGTTGGGCGGACCGCTGGCGCCCAATGGTCCGGTGATCAATAACATTCCGGTGGGAAGTCCCACCGAGCCGGTCTATACGCCACCCAAGGAAGCGCAGGTGCTGAACGACGCCATTCTGCGCGCCGCGCTCGACCTGAGTAAGCGCGATCGCACCCGGCGAAAAATCATTCTTGTGATCAGCAATGGGCATGAATACGGCAGCAAGGCGGGCTACAAAGACGTACTCCGGCTTCTGCTTACCAATGAGATTCAGATAAGGGCCGTCGGCGTGGAAAGCGCCGCGTTGCCGATCTACGGAAAAATCGAGCGCCTGCATCTGCCGCACGAAGGTTATGGGAATATCCTGCCCAGGTACTGTTCGGCTACCGGAGGGGGCGAATATAACGAGCTTTCCCGCAGCGCGATTGAAGATATCTACGCCCAGGCTATGAGCGAGGCCCGCAACCAATACACTCTCGGCTATACCCCGACGCGGCCCAAGGCTCCGACTTCTGTGCCATATCGCGAGATTGAGGTTCTGGTGGACAAGCCGAATCTGAAGGTCACGGCCAAGGCGGGCTATTACCCGGTGGCATCGGCGCGCTGACGGGCCCGGGTGATCCCCTTGCGTCCTCAGCCTTCTGTGACGTGATTTTGGGCCGGGGGTCACCTGAGTAACCTGCCCTGCATCCGCCGCGTATGGTATAAAAGCCCGAAGCCCCTAAAGGGATATTTTTGTGCGCGGAGAGTGTGCGGCCCGCGCGTTTTGAGGAAAGCCTTGAGTTTCATCAACTTCGCAGCCCGCGAAATTAACTGCAAAATCGTGTACTACGGCGCCGGGTTGGGCGGCAAAACCACGAACCTGCAGGTGATCTACCAGAAGACCGCGGAGCAGCAGAAGGGCAAGATGATCTCGCTTGCCACCGAAACCGAGCGCACTTTGTTTTTCGATTTTCTTCCGCTCGACCTGGGCTCAGTGCGCGGCTTTAAAACTCGAATTCATCTTTACACCGTCCCCGGCCAGGTTTTCTACGACGCCAGCCGCAAACTGATTCTGCGCGGCGTGGATGGCATTGTGTTCGTCGCCGACTCGCAAGAGCAGCGTATGGACGCCAACGTCGAGGCCCTGGACAACCTGATGTCGAACCTGAAAGAGCACGGCTACGACTTCAATAAAATTCCCTACGTCCTGCAGTTCAACAAGCGCGACCTGCCGAATATTCTGTCGGTGGATGCGTTGAGCAAAGAACTGCGCAAGAAAAATGAAGCGGTGGTCGAGGCGGTCGCATTCCAGGGGACTGGGGTATTTGAGACGCTGAAGGAAATTGCCAAGCAGGTGCTGACGGAGTTGAAGGCCGGCGGGTAAGGAAGACGACTTACAAACTGCGCAGCTTTCTAGCCTCGCTACAATCCTACAAAACTTTACGCGGGACTCGGCGCTGCTTCGCAACATTCCCTAGACATTTGAGTTTGGATCATCAGAGGCTCGGCGTTGCATGAGTTGAGGCTCTTCGGGAGGATCAAATGTTGAAACTCCAACCAGCAATTATTGGCTTAGCCATTTGCATCGCGTCACTCGTCCCCGCATTGGAAGCGCAGCAAAATTCTCCTTCAGCCCCAAAGCCGGAGCAAATCCTGACCGCTAAGAAAATTTTTGTCTCCAATGCTGCCGAACCTTGCTCTAGTCTTTTCTGTAGTGCCCCGGACCAACCTTACAACGACCTTTACAATGGCATCAAGACGTTGGGCCGGTATGACGTTGTGGCCACGCCTGCTGATGCCGACCTGGTGTTTGAGATAAATTCGGTCTACTATCCGACCATTCAACCGCTCCAGCTTAAATTGGTGATCCTGGATCCCAAGACCCGCATTACACTCTGGACGCTGGAGGAGCAGGTGGATGTAGCGGCTCGGCAATCGGCGCGTGCCAGGAACTTCGACAAGGCAATGTCATCTCTTATGCGAGACATTCAGAGGCTGACCTTACCGGCAGCACCGCCTCCCAACAAAGGCAAATAAAAGAAACGACATAGCGGACTTGTTCCTGGCCCTCAAAAGAAGAAAATCACATCCCCTGCAGCCGTCAACTGGCTCTTCTTCGTCCCGTTCTGGTAGGCCGGATTATCGTACGAATGCTCGTACCGAACTTCCGGACGAAAGAGAATCGTCGTTCCCACCCAATGCCCCCAGCCGAACAAGTGCTCCGTATAACGCGTCTTGGTTCCCGTGCGCTGGCCCACGATGTCGTCGAAATACTCGTTGCGAATTGAGATGTAGTTGTGCGCCCCAATCTGCCGCTCGAAATAATTGACGATCGCCCACTCCGGTGCATAGCAACTGAAGGCCGTGTTGCTGTTGCAATAGGCTCCGTTCGAGCCCGTCTCCGGCTGAATCGGGTCGACCGCAGGCAATCCCGACCCCGGCGGCGGACTATACGCAAGGTTCGGTACCTGCTTCATCCACTGGTACCAGCTCTCCGTAGAAGTATGCCAATTCTTGTTGATCACGTGATACCAGGTCAGATAGTAGGCTTGCAGATTGTTGTAGGCGTACTGGCCGCTGTCTTTGCCCAGGTTGGTCTCGTTATCGCAAAGATAAAGATTATCTTTGCTGGTGTGCCACGAATATTGCAGGCACCAGTTCAGCGTGAGCCGCGAGTCGGTCAGGTTCCACGGCGCAGATTCGCAACCCGGCGAGAGCCCCACTTGTGTTGTCCAGTGCGAATTGATCCGCGTGGTCGAGGTGATTCCAGTTTGCGTGTAGCAGTCAAACGTATAAAGCAGCGAGTGGCTGTATGTGTAATTGTTGGGCGCGAGCTGGGCTTCGATATCGGGCAGCGAAATGTAGCGTCCGATGCGCACATCTGTGCCCTCGCCAATGTGAGGGAAATACAGATCGAGATACATCATCACCGGATCAAACCCATACTCCTTCCCGGGAGGATGCCCCAGCAACTGCTGGCTGAAATATCCCTTTGCGGTGGTGAAGCGGTAATCGAGCCCCCAGAGCCCGGCTAGCCGGAATCCCCAATCGAAGTGGTCGGTCTGCACCGTGTCCGGTTCGCGCTCAATGTAGAGAACTTCCTGATCGGGTTCGATCGCGTTGGGCACTTCGTCGTACGCGGTGGGGTAGTTTTCATATTTCCCGAGGGATGGATTCACCCCACTTTTCGAGGTGCTGAAATTTCCGCCCACATTCAGCCAGCCGTAGATTTGGATCTTGCTCTTCTTCCAGGCGTCGCCGTGCGGTCCGGCCCAGAGTGCGGTCATGAGTGGGCCAGCCTGGGTCCAGGGCTGTCCGATCCATACCGTGCCTCCAATCGGCCACATGGAAAATGGAAACGGCGGCCCATTGACGGGAGCGGGGTCGCCACGAAACGCTGGTACAGGCGCGCTCACAGTTGTATTTGTCTTCGGCCACCAGTCGTCGGCGTATGCCTTGAAAAGCCGGCGGAAAAAACTTCCCTGATCCGGACTAATGTTGAGACCCGATCCGGCGGAACTTGCGCCAGCCGGTGTGTCCTGCTGAGGGCCGGGCGCAGTCGCGGAATCGCCGGATTGGCTGTACGCCACGCCGTTACATAACGCCGCAAACGTTACCTGCAATAAACATACAAGAGTGAAAGAAAGAGCTTTCTTAGGGGCCAAGTGACGGAACTCCTCCGAGCGAGAAGTCTAGCGAGCACTGCATAAGGAAGGCGTAAAGCTTTGATCGAAAGTTTCGATCGTTCCTGCTCGTTTGTTGAAGCTCAGCGAAAAAAGAACTCGCTGTTCTAGAATGGCTGCCGGCGCTCTTAAGTGATGCGTCACCCGATGGGGCTGCATTGCGCCTCGCCAGAAAATGCCTGACTGGAAAAATAACGGCTTGCGCATCATCCGTAGTGGTGAACTTGACACCAACACGCCGCAGACTCCCGGCATGAACCGCGCTGAGGCTATTTCTTACGCGAAAGTCGGCGCGCAAAAGCTGTGGGCGGGAACGGTGGTGGTGCATCCCAACGCGAAGACTGGGCCGCATCATCATGGTGAACTTGAAACCGTGATTTACGTGGTGCGTGGGCGCGCGCGCTTTCGGTGGGGCGATCACCTCGAATTTGTCGATGAAGCCGGCCCGGGAGATTTCGTCTACGTTCCACCGTACGTTCCGCATCAGGAACTCAACGCGCGCAAGGACGAACCAGTCGAGGCTGTGATTGTGCGCAGCGGGCAGGAACCTATCGTCGTCAATTTGGATATTCCAAGCCCGGAGGACGCGCCCGATTCTCCGCAGAGCGATCCATTTCACGCCTCTCCGAGGGGCCGCTGACCTCTAATTTATCGATGCGAGAAGAGCGGCCAATGACCGCGCAAAAGATAAACAATCAGCACGATTGGTCCTAAGAATAAAACCAGAACGAGTAACACCATCCCCATTACAAAGAGCCAGTCTTTCCAGGTATGGCGCTGGTTCGATTGCTGATCGCGAATCAGAAGGTTGTAGTTGCGGCGATTGGCCTTCCAGGCTACGTGCGCCAGATCGCCGATCACCGGAATTGCGCCAATCATATTTTCAATCGTGAGGTTCAGAGACATGCGCAGCAGGGTGATGCGAGCTGCGCCGCGCTTCCACGCAGCCACCACGATGAACAGAGATGCAGCCGCTGCGAGAGCGTCGCCGATGCCGGGAATCCAGCCAATCAACGCGTCCAGGCCGAAGCGAATGCCGGTTCCGGGGATTTCGAAGCGATCATCCAGCCAGGTCGCAATCAGGTTCAGATCCTGGTTTGAAGCCTCGACCGCGCGCGTATGCGCGGCGTCGATTTCCTGCGAAAGCGGGGGAAGAATCTCGCCGCGAATATAAACCGGCTTTGCCATTGGAACTACTTAGAGTACAGGGAAAGCGGTGCGGTTGCAGGGCAGGAGGGCAGCCTGGGAGTGCTCGTTGTTCTTCGCGAACTTCGCGGAATTTCTTTGCGGCCTTCGCGGTCAAAAGCTTTAAAGGTTCTCAACCGCGGCCCTTCCCATTACAATAGGTCATTGGATCGGGAACCGAGAAAACGATAGAGTGATTATTCATGCTTTCCCGATCCAGTTGTCGGCCGAGTCTGCTCTTATTCGTGGTTCTTGTTGTGGCTTCTTACAGCGTCGCGCAGAGTTCAGCGCCGGCGGCCCCAAATTCGCAGGCGCCCGATCTCACTGCGCCAGCCACGCCGGCATCTGGCGATCAATCGACTGGCAGCATCAGCGGCACTGTGGTTGACCAGAGCGGGGCAGTCGTGTCCGGCGCGCGCGTGGTGCTTTCGCCCGGAAATAACTCTCCTGTCACAAATAATTCGCCCGGCAAACCGCAACCGGCAAGCCGCGAGGTTCTCACGGACGGGAACGGCCAATTCTCGTTCCCTAAAGCCGATCCTGGCGCGTTTCATTTAACAATTTCTTCGTCAGGCCTGAAGAGCCAGGATTTCTCAGGGGCCTTATTGGCTGGCCAGATTTTGACCACGCCGCAGATCGCGTTGGCCATGGCCACGGCGGTTACCGAAGTGGAAGTCGGCCTCACCCGGATCGAAGTCGCGGAAGAGCAGATCAAGGTTGAAGAGCAGCAACGCATTCTCGGCATCGTCCCAAATTTTTATGTCAGCTACATCCCCGATGCGGTTGCCCTCACCTCGAAGCAGAAGTTCAAGCTCGCGGCCAGAACCATGATTGATCCGGTCACGTTCGTGATTGTGGGCGCGTCCGCGGGAGTTGAGCAGGCGCAGAATCACTTCATCGAATATGGGCAGGGTGCGGAGGGTTACGCCAAGCGATTCGGCGCCAACTATGCCGACGCGGTTACAGGCACGTTTATTGGGGGCGCCATCCTGCCCTCGCTTTTCAAGCAGGACCCGCGTTATTTCTACAAAGGTACTGGCAGCAAAGAATCGCGCCTCGTATATGCGATTGAGGCTTCGGTTCGGTGCAAGGGCGACAACGGACGCTGGCAGCTGAACTACTCGAGTATTATTGGGAGCCTGGCGTCGGGAGGCCTTTCCAATCTGTATTATCCCGACGACGATCGCAACAGCGCGGGATTGACTTTTACCAACGCGGCGATCGGCATCGTGTCCAATGCCGTGACCAATGTGCTGCAGGAATTCGTGATCAAAAAGCTGACACCGAAAACAAACAAACCCTAGTCTTTCCCACCCGCGCCCGGATTCGCGCTCCTAGGTGGGCGACTTTGGACGGTTGCACGAACAGAGTTGCGTTCGAGGAGAGCCGATACGACCTGCGCGCGCTTTGCCATGATCAACCAATTCATAATGCAAGAATCTTGTGCTTGAGCGGTCACGCAAGTCAAGAACAAAATAAGACTTTATTTTCTTCGGGAGGCACTACCTTCCCGCCTGCTCTCATCAGATTGGACCACGCGCTTCGAGAAGGGAAGCGTCAGGTTATACCCCGATACCGTCGGGATTCCGGTCTGTCGCAGTTCCTTGACGATCTTGAGAACTTCAACCAACTTCTTTGCATCCACGGATTGATTAGCCGCAAGCATCTTCTTGATGTTTATTTGCTTTGGCATCTCATCCCCCAATCGGTCTGTAGTGCTCCCTCGTATGCACTACCCATGTATGTCCACGCTTAGCCATGTAGTCGCGCAGAAGTTTGTAATAGGCCCGTATGCAGCGATCCAATTCTAGGTCCTCTCCAAAGTCTTCGATTTTCAAATTGATGTCCCTCCTCAGCACTTGCATAGAAATGCCGCGCCCGTGGGAGTTCCACCGCTTCGTGTCGTTGAGCTTATTGGCAATTTCGTCGGCTCTTGCGACCTTCATTTTGTGCGTAACCTTGCGGCGATGCGTCTTGGTCACCTTCCAATTCTTGAATTTAAATCTCACCAACCAGTCCTTTAATAGGGAATTTGACAGTTCCTTCGCCCGTTCATAATAGTAGAGTTCAGCCGGGTCGAATTTTGAGATGAGAAATGTCATCTCAGCGGTTGTAAGAGTCCCGTTCTGGGACTTGGCAATCAAATCCTTATACTTTTCCAAATAGCCAAGCGCGGGAATCATCTTCCCATCCGGCCTTCCTACCTGGGGATCAATGGGACCAAGCACAGAATAGTAATCCATATGGATGGCATCCCCCGACATCACCAGAACAGTCCCAGCGGACATAGCGTTGTCTGGAATAACGAACTCGACCTGTCGATAATGGTGTCTTAACGTATCCACGATTCGCTGCACGACCTCAATGTAACCGCCGTATGTTTCCAGAACAACGATGAGCTTCCGGCGCTTCTTCTTCGTTTCTTCGACAGCAGTACGAACGTGATCTTCTACCCCGTATTGAATCGGACCGAAGAACGCAAAAACGTCGCCGCCCATCTTTTCCTCTAGCGCCTTACTGTGTAGGTCCAGTTCGCGCTCGATGATGTCGCTGCTGGGGTCCAGAGGCATGGCGTTTATTCTTGCACTTTCTGCCATCTCGCTAGGGCAGCTCGACGGGCAATGTCACTGCGTTCGGTCTCCGTCAGAACCTCGGCCCGCGCAGCCCCGCCTTTCAATCCACCCAGACGGCCTAAGGCAACCGCTGCTGGATTCTTCCGTTTTTTCTTCGGCTGCGGTTCTGTTTTCTTTAATACTTCAGCGATGACTTTGGCGGCCATCGTGTTTACGTCTCTGCTTGACCGTTTACGCATGGTGCCATAATGGTACCCTTACTAGTTGGATGTCAAGCGGATTCACTAGTAATCTTTCCAGTGGTTCCCATGTTTGCAAATCCTTGCACACTGCTTGACCGCTCTAGCAATCTAGATGCCACCCGAGAAGAAAGGATTCATCAGACCAGTCCACCACCCGCGCATAAGGATAATTGAAAAAAAAGGCGCCGGAATTTTTCCGGCGCCAAGAGGACTCGCGAGATGCGGTCTAGCGAGTCTTACCTACCAAAAATTATTTGCTCTCCGCGATGGGGCTGGCCCCAAGGTCGCGGCGGTTGTTGACGGCGGTGCGCGCGGCACGAGCTGCGGGCATGTTCGCGGCCGCGGCTCCGTAGCGCTCCAGCAGGACCGGCGCCATGGTGTTTTCGGCTTCCTTGACGAAGATCAGCTGATTTTCAGAAGCCATGTCAATGCGCACAAAATCTCCCAGCTTTACCTGTGCGGTCGCAACCAGATTGGCCAGCGGGAAAACCAGGTGCCGTTCGATCGCCCGCTTCAGGTGGCGCGCGCCGTAACGCGGATCGGTGCCTTCCTTCAACAAAAACTGCTTGGCTTGCGCGGTGCAGTTGAAAACGAACTGGTTGGTTCCGGCGGCCATGAGCACGCGCTGCTGCACCATGCCGAGTTCGATATCCAGAATCTGTGCCAGGTGCTCGTCGCGCAGAGTCTTGAAGACCACCGTCTTATCGATGCGGTTCATGAACTCCGGCGTGAATTTCCGGCGGGCGGCGTCGACTGCCGTGCGCTGAATTTTGTCGTCAAAGTTGTTGTCGACTTCGACTGCCTTGGGCGCGAAGCCGAAGCCGCCATCTACCAGGTTCGTCATCTCGCTGGCACCCAGGTTCGAGGTCAGGATGATGATGCACTGCGAAAGATCGACGCGGCGGTTATCACCCAGCGTCAGCGTGGCCTTGTCGAGAATGCCGAGCAGAAGCTGCCAGAGAGAATCGCTGGCCTTTTCGATCTCATCGAACAGCAGAATCGAAAGTTTCAGCTTCTCGGTGAACCATTGATTCAGCGCTTCCTGAGTAAGAAGAGGATGAGTCTCGCGATGGCCCAAGTATCCCGGAGGCGACCCGATCAGCTTGGCGATCTCGTGGGAGTGCTGGAACTCGGCGCAATCGATCTTGATGCAGGCATGGGCGTCGCCGAACAGCGACTCGGCCATGGCTTCCACTACCCGCGTTTTGCCGGAGCCAGTCGGCCCCAGAAAGAGCAGATTGCCCACCGGACGTCCCGGCGCATTCAACCCCGCCAGAAACATCTGGTAGATCTCGGCCACTTTTTCGATCGCCTGGTCTTGACCGACGATGCGGCGGCGCAGTGCGGTTTCAAATTCCCCAGCATCGCTGCTGCGGCGGTTCGGGTCCAGCACGGTAGCCAGATTCGATCTCATAGTTTTCTTTCTTCCCTGGGCCGTATTACTCGGCCTTTCATCCCCGGCTCGACTAGGCTTGGTTCTCGCGACCCCCACATTCCTGGATGACAAAATTTGTCAGTCGGGAACAGCCGCTTGCCTTACTGCAGTTCGTCCAGGCTGCCCTTGGACTGAGCAAGCGGCTGGCCATGGGCGGCGGATCGCCGCGCCCCTAAAAAACCCATATCTGGCTTGATTTAGCCGAGTGCCCGCAATATTAGACCAGGTGCCAGTGGAAAGTTAAGCGAGAAGAAGGGAAATACTTTGCGCATGGGGGAAGGGAATGTCCAGCCGACTTCTCTCCCCGCGGCACACATAGAAATCGGTCCGGAGCATTTGGTCTTGGTCTCGGGAGCAACTTTGGATTCAAGCGCAAGCTGGCACACCGGAAAATAAGGGGAGATGACCGCTAGTAACTAGCGGCTGCGGGGCGCTGCGATTAGCATCGCGATCAGGCGTTCACGGAGGATTGCTTGCGTCGCTCGTCGATTCTTACCATTGCTGGGGTATCGTGTGTTCTTTTCGCCGCCGCTGGCATGCGGCTTAACTCTCATACTTCCGCTGCGCAAGCGGCCCAGCCGCAAGCTGCGCCGGTAGCGGCTTCGGCCGCAGAGCCTGCCGCAACGTTGAAGCCGGTGAGCGCCACCGGCGCCATCTCCAAGCCTTCGGATATTCCGCGCGCATCGCTCTCCGCCGCGCCGGGGACAGAAATCTATACGGCGAAGCGCGGCGAAAGCATTCCCACGATCGCCCGCCAATACTTGAATCGCACGGGATACCTGACATCGTCCGAACTTGGAGATGCCATTCGCCATGCCAACGGCGACCGCACCGCGAACATCCTGAAAGCCGGCGAGCAAATTGTGATCCCGGGAATTCTTCCCGAGCCTATTGTTGAACAGACCGTCCCTGTCGCTAAAGACTTTGAAGTTCGCGCCATCTATCTGACGGGCATCATGGCCGCCAGCGACCACGGACTCCGCATTATTCGCCACTGGCGTGAAGTCGGCGGCAACGCCGTGGTCTTCGACATTAAAGATTCCGACGGCAGTGTCACCATCCCCTTCGAGCACCCGCTGCTGGGCAAGCATCAGGTCTATATCCACGATCTGCCCAAGTTCGTTCACTTCGTGCATTCGCAAAACATGCACGCCATCGCCCGCATCGCCATCTTCCGCGACGAGCGCCTGGTCGTCAACCATCCCGAACTCGCGGTGCAATCGCGGAAAAATAAACAGCCCTGGCGGGAGAACGGCAAGTTGGTGTGGACCGACTCCTCGAACCCTACGGTGCAGGATTACGATATCGCCCTCGCCAAGTTCGTAGCCCACTCCGGCGCCGACGAAATTCAGTTCGACTACGTCCGCTTCCCAGCCGAAGGCGATCAGAAGGACGCGAGTTTTGTATTTCAGAATGCGCATCCCACCTGGCAGCGCACGGATGTGATCACGGACTTTTTGCGCAAAGCGTATGGTGAACTTCATCCCACCGGCGTGCTTCTGTCGCTCGACGTCTTCGGAGTGATGGCGTGGCAGCGCTCGGTCGATCTCTCGCACACCGGGCAAGATATTGTCGGCATGGCGAAATACTGTGATGTGCTTTCGCCTATGATTTACCCCTCGCACTTCTTCGGCATGGATAACATTGCCCACCCCGGCGATGCGCCCGAGCACTTTATCGGCGAATCCATGCAGCGATTCGAATTGATCACAAAGGGCAGCGGAGTGGTCATCCGGCCGTGGCTGCAAGCCTTCCGCTGGCGCACCAAAACCTATTCGTCGGATTACATCAAGGTGCAAGTTGCCACCGCGAAAGAAAAAGGCGGCATCGGATTCTTGTTCTGGAACGCGGCCAACGACTACAGCAAGCCCTACGAAGCCATGCCTGAGATGCGGGCCGCCGATCTGAAATCCAGCTCCGCCAAAGATGGATCGAGCAAAGATAGCTCAAGCAAAGACGGGGCGAAAGAGCCGAAATATTTTCGCGGCGACGAACTGCCGGCAGCGGCCGTGAAGGCGAGTCTTGCACCGGCCGCTTTGATTCCCTAGTAGTGGTGCAGTTTATTCTCTTTGCGTCCTTGGCGATACCTTTGCGTGCTTTGCGGTTAAGAGCTTTCAAAGCGTTTGACCGCAAAGGCCGCAAAGAATTTCCGCAAAGTTCGCAAAGGACAAAGAGTACTGAGAAACTGCACCGGTCCCGATTCCCTGAGAAGTTTCTCGAATCCTCTGCGACCGCGTATAGTCTCACCGTGCTCGGACTGCTGCGGAAGCACGCATGGTTCTTTCTTGGGGCGACTCTGGCTGGGCTGGCGCTGCGCCTGCTCTGGGTCGTATATTTCCCCGCGGTTGTCGACGATTCCCGCGTCTACGCCGACATCGCGAACAACTGGCTGCAGCATGGGGTTTACGGCATCACCGACTCCGGCCAGGTCGCGCCCACGCTGTCGCGCCTCCCAGGTTATCCCGCATTTCTCGCCGCGATCTTCGCCATCTTCGGAACGAATAATTTCCACGCCGTCTTACTGATTCAAATTCTCTTCGACCTTGCAACCTGCCTGCTGATCGCCGATCTGGCGCGCCATCTCTTCTCTGATCGCGCAGCCAAAGCTGCCTTCCTGCTGGCCGCGCTCTGCCCGTTTCTCGCGAACTACGCCGCCGCCGCCCTTACCGAGACGCTGGAGATTTTTTTCACCACTCTGGCGCTAAATCTCGCTATCCGCGGCCTGTTACATATCCGCGAGGGCTTAAGGTTTAAATCGCGGGCCGCTCGCATCTGGCTCGGGTGCGGCCTTTCAGTCGGCGCGTGCATTCTGCTGAGGCCCGATGGCGGCATTCTCTACGCTACCATCGCGGTTTACCTGTTGCTGCTGCTTCTTCGCCAACTGACTGCTGCACCATCAGCCAGACCTTTGATCGTCTCCGCCCGCCCAATCTTCGCCGCCGGCTTGCTGCTCACCCTCGGCGCATTCGCTCCGCTGGTGCCTTGGACACTTCGCAATCTGAACACCCTGCATCAATTTCAGCCGCTGGCGCCGCGCTATGCCACCGAAGCCGATGAATCGGTCATGACGGGGTTCAATCGCTGGACCAAAACCTGGATGGCCGACTACACCTCAGTGCAGGAGGTTTATTGGAAGGTCCCGGGCGATGCTATCGAAGTCGCACGGCTTCCGCGACGCGCCTTCGATTCGGCTGAACAGCGCGAGCGAACCGCGCAACTCTTCGCCGACTACAATCAGCATCATGAAGTTACTCCCGAGATCGACGCCGGCTTCGGCGCTCTCGCCGAGGCGCGAATTCACTCAAATCCCCTGCGTTACTACGCAGGGCTGCCCGCGCTGCGGATTGCCGACATGTGGCTGCGCCCGCGCACGGAACTGCTACCCAGCGATCCGCGCTGGTGGGAGTTTGACGACGAGCCGATCTGGCGCGCGGTCAGCATTGCTTTTCTGCTAATCAACCTCGCTTACGTCGCCGCGGCGGCCGTTGCGTTGCTGCGCTCCCGTGCAATCTTTGGCATCGGATTATTCGTTTTATTTCTAGCGCTGCGCTCGCTCTTCCTTGGAATGCTGGAAAATCCCGAGCCGCGCTACACCCTGGAGTGCTACCCCGTTGTGATTCTCGCAGCCGCGTCGTTATTCATCGCAAGATCGAATCGCACGAATGGAAAACTCGGGGGAACGAACTCCGCAATGTGAAATGCCATAGGTGAAAGCGCGTATTCAACCGTTTCAACCCGTTGCAAAACGAGAAAAAATAACTTGAAGTTTGTGGCCCGCTAGTTGCACAATAGCGCCCCATCGGTGCCCCAGGGGTCTCAAGTGACTTTCTGTTCCTGGGAAAAGTAAATTGCGGGCGATGCCCGTCGCGGTGTAAGGGGGCTTAATGCGTCGTGGCACTCGTGTAATCAATCTATTGATCGTTTTTTTTCTCCTAACTGGCTTTATGCTCTCGGCGCAGACTGGCACCACTTCGCTGCGCGGCGTTGTCCACGATGCCAAAGATGCCGTGCTCCCCGACGCAACGGTCGCCATCAACGACCCGCAGAGCGGCTTCTCTCGCACCGTGAAGACCGATGGCCAGGGAGAATATCAGTTCCTGCAACTGCCGCCGTCCACTTATACGGTGAAGGTGGATGCCAAGGGATTTGGCACGCTGCAGCAGGATAAAGTGCAGTTGCTGGTAGGGGTTCCCACCACCTTGAACCTGACGATGCAGGTGAAAGGCCAGGTCGTCACCGTCGAAGTGACTGCGGAAGGAGCGCACGTCAATACCACCGATGCCACCATGGGCAATGCGTTTGAGGGCAAGCAGATCGAAGAACTGCCCTTCGAGGGCCGCAATCCGGTCGATATGCTGAGCCTGCAGGCGGGCGTCACCTATACCAACCCATCCGGCACCAACGTCAACAAGGATGTCGACACCCGCGCCGGATCGGTGAACGGGGGCCGCAGCGATCAGGCGAACATCACCCTCGACGGCGTAGACAACAACGACCAGGAAAACGGCTACGCGTTTACCGGAGCCGTGCGCTCCAGCCTGGATTCGATCGAAGAATTCCGCGTTACTACCAGCAACTCTAACCCCGATGAAGGCCGCTCCTCTGGTGCGCAGGTCCAGATGATTACTAAGAGTGGTACCAACAACTGGCATGGCAGCGCTTACGAATTTAACCGTTCCAACATCGGCGAAGCCAACGATTGGTTCAATGAGAATTCTCAGGTTTCTTCCGGACTGGCGAATACTCCGCCATTCCTGCGCCGCAATACCTTCGGTGCATCGCTAGGCGGGCCTATCAAGAAAGACCGGTTGTTCTTTTTCGCCGGCTGGGAAAGACAGATCCAGCACGAGAGCACCGAAACCACGCGCATCGTGCCCAGCATGAATCTTCGTAAAGGAATTATTTCCTACTGGTGCGCAACCACCGACCCCAACTGTGCCCAAGGTAATAGGGGAGGCAACGGCGCCAGCGTGTCGATCGGTCCCGCTCCGGGGGTGCCCGCGGGCGACCTGCTCGCGACCCTCACGCCGGGAACCTTGGGCTTGCTCGATCCCAACTGCTCTAGCGCGACTGCGACAAGTACTGGGCCCGCTTGCCCGCTTGGACCCGGCCCTGACCCCAGCACAGAGACAATTCTGCAGGGATTTCCTGTACCCAATGAACTTTTTGCAACCGATTCTCAAAATGGTCTCACCTCCGATGGATACAACTATCAGGGCTATGTTTTTGCCGCTCCCACTCCTTTAACGCTCAACGACTACGTTGCGAAGCTGGATTACAACATCACGCAAAACGGCAACCATCGCCTGTTTGTGCGCGGAATTATGAACGGCGACCGGGTAGCTCAGGCGCCTCAGTTTCCTGGGATGCCCGCAAACATCACGCAGGTCACAGTGGCCAAGAGCCTTGCGGTGGGCTATACCGCCGTTTTGACCAACAACCTGATTAATAACTTCCACTACGGGTTCACCCGTCAGGCGGTCGATCAGGTTGGTGCGGGAAATGTTTCCTATGTCAGTTTGCGTGGCTTGGACAATCCGGGCGGCCAATCCAACGATTCCTACGATGTCGCAGTTCCGGTCCACAATTTTATCGATGACCTTACAATTATTCGAGGCAAGCACACGATTGGCGTCGGCGCGAACCTGCGCTTGCTGGGCAACATCAAGTCTTCGTATCTGAGTTCGTTTTCCGAGGCTGTGACCAACGCCTCTTGGCTGAACGTCTCCGGCATCGCCAACAAGGGCACCAGTCTTGACCCTGGTGCTACGCAATTCGCCGGATACGCTCTACCGGCGGTCGATCCAGGCTTCAACAATTCGTGGGACTATCCGGTGATGGCCCTCGCCGGAATCATCAGCGAAGTCGACCAGCGCTATAACTTCACCACCTCCGGCGCCACACTTCCCGACGGCGCTGCCAACAACCGCCATTTCGTCAATCGCGAATTCGAAACTTACGTACAGGATTCCTGGCGCGCCAAACCAAACCTCACCATCACCTATGGCCTGCGGTGGACTTTGCTGCAACCGCCCTATGAGAAAAATGGAGTTCAGGTTGCGCCTACCTTCAGCCTGAACAATTGGTTCAACCAACGCTCCATCACCATGGCCACCGGGCAGCCCTTCAACGACCCCATCACCTTTGGCCTGGCCGGCAACGCCAATGGCAAACCTTCCTATTGGGGGTATGACTACAAAGACTTCGCTCCGCGCTTTGCTGTTGCATTCTCGCCTGACTCTGCCGACGGATGGCTCGGGAAATTGTTCGGCGGTCCGGGCAAGACTTCCATCCGTCTGGGCGCGGGTATGTATTACGACCATTTTGGCCAAGGCGTGGTAAACACGTTTGATCAGAATGGCTCATTTGGGCTCTCAACTCTGCTGACCAATGGGGGAGGAATCCAGACCGTAGACTCGGCGCCTCGTATGGGAACGGTCGACCCTCTCTACACCCTGCCCCAGTCTCTGGTCACGCCATCGCCTGGAGCCAGTTTCCCGGTCCAGTATCCGCTCACCAATTTTGCCGTGCAGTGGGGCTTGGATGACAAGCTCAAAACTCCGTATTCCTACGCCTTTAATCTTTCGTTCGAGCGCGAGCTGAAAAGCAATTTCACCATTGAAGCTGCTTACGTTGGCCGCCTCGGCCGCCGCCTGTTGCAGCAGGAGGATCTGGCGCAACCACGCGACATCGTGGATCCGGCTTCTCACACAGATTACTATGCCGCTACGCGTTTACTGGACAATGCCGTGCTCGCAGGCACGCCCGAAAGCGCAGTCGGGCCCATCCCGTATTGGGAGAATTTGTTCGGCGCCACATCTGCAGGAGCAGCAGGCGCTGCCGGCTGCGCAGCGGGCGCACCAGCAAATCCCACCGCAACCCAGAACATGTTCGATCTAATGTCCTGCGGCTTTGTTCATAACGAAACTACCTTCCAGCAGATCATCGACGGCGTTAACGGAACCCCGTGCTTTCCAGGGTGCATAGCCTTCGGCGGCGTGCCGCAGACGAATCCCACGCCTCAATACTTTGCCTCCCAATTTGCTTCCTTGTACGCCTGGCGCTCCATCGGCAACAGCTACTACGATGCCGGCCAGCTCATCTTGCGGCACGCCATGACCCACGGCGTGCAGTTCGATGTGAATTACACCTACTCTCATTCAATCGACCAGGGTTCGGACGCCGAGCGCATTGGCTTCCTCGGTGGTTTGGGGGATGAGATCTTTAACGCGTGGGATCCAGCATTGCAGCGCGCCACTTCCACCTTCGACACTACCCATCAGGTCAACTCCAACTGGGTCTTCGAGGTTCCATACGGAAAAGGCAGACCTTTCGGAGCTGGCGCGGGCCGAATCCCCAATACCGTTCTAGGCGGCTGGGATCTGGTCGGTCTTTTCCGCTGGACGAGCGGCTTTCCGGTAAGCGTCCAAAACGGCGCTGCCTGGGCTACTAACTGGGAACTGGGCGGCTACGCTACCCAGATCGGCCCAACTCCTTCCACCGGCATCACGATCGTAAACGGCGGGCCCAACATGTTCAAAGACTACACCACCGCTGTGAACTCCTACCGCCAGGATTTTCCCGGTGAGGTTGGGGGCCGCAACACGCTTCGCGGACCGGGGTATTTCGATATAGACATGGGTCTGCATAAGGCCTTCAGTATCACCGAGCGCCAGCAACTCCAATTTCGTTGGGATGTTTACAACTTATTCAACAGCGTCCGCTTCGACGTCCAGTCGGCAAACATTGAACCCGATGTGGCCAGTGCCTTTGGATTTCTTAGCCGTACTCTGACGCTGTATCGCCGCATGGAGTTCGGCGTCCGCTATTCGTTCTAGCGGGCGAATGATCGCAATAGTTAAGGGACGGCGATGCCGTCCCTCTTAGCTGCACTTTGCTCTGCTGATCTACTTTCTGTGAGCTACACCTTGGCGACCTAGCCCAGCGGCGAGTCGCTCATGCGAAACCGGGTGCGGACGTGCTCGGAGATGAGTTCGATGGCGGTGCGGTTGGTGACGGGGTCGCTCTGCGCCAGGTATTTCATCGCATCGACCAGCAAGCGCTGTCCGTCGACGTAGCGGGGGTCGGAGGTGCGCGTTTTCCGTTTCGCGCCAAAATTGGGGGTTACCGGGATGGTAAAAACCTTGGCCATGAATCAATTCACCCTATTTCTCGGAGCTGCCCGGCCAGTATAGCGCCCGGCCCCTCATTTCCAGAACACATTCTTCCGCTTTAGATTCAATTGTTTAACCCCGCGGCGGGACAAATTTTGTCTTTCCTGTGGTTTTCAGGCTAAACACGTCGCTGCCGATCTTTCCATTCGTGCGAATCGCGGAATACTGCGCCAGGCGGTAATCGCCTTGCGTCTGCACCAACTTTTGCTGCACTGAGATGCCGTTGCTCAGGCCAATCCACAAAATTATTTGTGGAAAGTTCGATCGCGTCTTGTCGTTCTTGGGTATCAGTTGCAGCTTGGCTGTGGGGACGTTGTCGATCGTCTCTTCGCCCTGGAAGGTCACGTCGTAGGATTTCTTCAACTCCTGTCCGCTGCCGCCGAATCCGAGAACCAGGAAACTCTCAACCTGGTCACGATTGTTGGCGGTCGAGTACTCCATTACCTGCTCGATCTTCGGCTGGTAAACCTCAAGCTTGCCGTCTTTGTAGAGCACAAACTTGCGATCCGGCTCCTTGAAGTCGGCCATCATCTCGATTTGCTTTCCGTTCTTGCGGTAGTAAACCGTGCCTTTCTGGGTATCGGTTTCGTCCACGACTCGCTGGTATCCTTGGAAAACAAAATCGGCCTGGGCGCTTTGGAAGTGAGCCGCCGCATCGTCCATTTTAGCGAGCACGCTTTCTAACGTTTGCGTGGCTTGCTGCGCGGCAGCCAGGGCGCTGAGCAGCGCCAGTCCGACTATGCCGACGGCGATTGTGAGCGTTCTCCGCATTATTGTCGTTCTTATTGTCGTTTTGCCCAGACTCGGTATTCGCGTAAATGTTCTTTATTCGGCACCGGTTCAATCTTGACGATCGTGACTGCGCCCGAAATTGGCTCGATGATTCGCAGCAGTTGCTCACGAATTGCGGCATCATCGCCCGTGGCTATCCCGGAGGCTTCGATCTGATAAACCAAGCCTCCAGCATTGCCGGAGGTAACCACTACTCCTGTAGGATGCTGGTTCATCACCCCAGGTTTGTCATTGAAGTTGATCACGCGCGGGGAAAAGAAAATAAAAATCAGGATCAGCGTGACCATGATGTCGTAATGCAGCGTGCCACGCTCATGCTGCCACAGGACGTAGCTGCGAATTGTGCGCCATGCCCGGTTCATCGGCAAGGGCGGAGCGCCCGTCGAGGTCGTGATGATATCCACACTTTGCAAGTCTATTGACCTCATTAGTCTCTTGGCAATGGAGAAGCAGCTATGAGCTCTCAGCTGTCAGCCTTCAGCTAAAATCCAACAGCAGGCTAGAAGATTACAGCTGAGGATTAAAAGCTGACGGCTGAGAGCTGAGAGCTAAAAGCTCTTCTTCGTAATGCGTTCCGCCCCAATGTAAGGCCGCAGCGCCTCCGGTATTATCACGCTGCCATCGGCCTGCTGATAATTCTCCACAATCGCGACCCAGGTGCGCCCCACAGCCAGCCCGCTGCCATTCAAAGTATGCACAAATTCCGTCTTGTTCTTGCCCTCGGGCCGGTAACGAATGTTCGCCCGCCGCGCCTGGTACGCCTCGAAATTCGAGCACGATGAAATCTCGCGAAACAATTGCTGCCCCGGCAGCCACACCTCAATGTCATACGTCTTCGCCGATGACGGTCCCATGTCTCCTGTGCAGAGCGCCATCGTGCGATAGTGCAGCCCCAGCTTCTGCAGCACGGTCTCGGCATTTCGCGTGAGCCTCTCGTGCTCTTCGTACGAATCCTCTGGACGGGCAAACTTCACCAACTCAACTTTCTGGAACTGATGCTGGCGGATGATGCCGCGCACGTCTTTGCCGTACGACCCTGCTTCACTGCGAAAACACGGGGTATATGCGGTTAAAGAAATCGGCAGCCGAGCGGCGTCGAGGACTTCATCGCGATAAAGATTGGTCACAGGCACTTCCGCCGTTGGAATCAGCCACAAATCTTTTTCTCCGTGCGGCACACGAAAAAGATCAGCTGCGAATTTCGGCAACTGGCCTGTGCCGTACATCGAATCCGAATTCACCAGATACGGCGGGAGAACCTCGGTGTATCCATGCTCGCGCGTGTGCAGGTCGAGCATAAAATTCGCCAAAGCCCGCTCGAGTTTCGCGCCCAAATCCCAATACACGGCAAACCGCGCGCCAGTCAGCTTCACCGCGCGCTCCAAATCCAGCACGCCGAGTTCGGCACCCAGTTCCCAATGCGCCTTCGGAACAAAATCAAATTTCGGTGCCGTCCCCCACTTCCGCACCTCGACGTTTTCGTCCGCGCTGTGCCCAGCCGGAACGCTCTCGTGCGGCATGTTCGGAATGCCCGCCAGAATTTCGTGCAGCCGCGCATCCAGATCGGCGGCGGCTTTTTCCCGCTCCTGAATCTGCTCGCGCAAGTCTTTCGTCTCGGCGATCGCCGCGCTCGCATCCTGCCCGGCCTTCTTCAGCTTCGCAATATCTTCAGAGGCCTTATTGCGCTGGGCCTTCATGGTTTCGGCTTCGGTGATCGCATGTCGCCGCCGCGTGTCGACCTCGTGGAAGTCCTTGAGCACCGCCGCCGGATCAGCCCCGCGCCGCCGCAGCATCTCTTCCACCCGCACCAAATTTTCACGAACAAAATTAAGTTCAAGCATGGGAACAATTACTTTATCGGAAAAGAGGCGCTGAATGCACGCGCGCACACAGTCCGCTCGATAGTGAGCTGAGGACGGACGGCTTGTCATCCCGAGCGAAGCGAGGGACCTTGGTGTTGCCGCCGCCATCACGCTCGTGTAGGGACAGCCGCCCTCGGTTATCCATCGAGCGAAGCTCGATTCGCCTTTCCTTCCCGCTCCGCAATGCCCTACGCCTCGCTCTCCCGCGTGTAAACTATCTTCGCGATGAAACCCTCCCCACTCGCAACACGCTGCCTCGCTCTCGCCCTAATAGCCGCCGCCACCCTCTCAACCCCGGCCCGCGCCTCCGCCTACAACGCCCACCCGAAGCTGGTAGTCGTCATCGTCATCGACCAATTCCGCGCCGACTACCTTGAGCGCTACCGCGACCAGTTCGGCACTGGCGGCTTCGGCCTCTTTCTCGATAACGGCGCCAACTTCACCGACTGCAATTACGACTACGCCAACACCCGCACCGCTCCCGGGCATGCCACGCTCTTCACCGGCGCATACAGCAACGGGCACGGCATCGCCGCCAACGAGTGGTGGGACCCGCAGAAAAAGCGCATGGTCACCTCGGTTGAAGACGACGGAACGAAGCTGGTTGGCCTTCCCGCGGACCAGGCCCTCGATCACGGCAAAGAAAAGGCAGGTGCATCGCCGCACAATCTTCTCGCCGATACTCTCGGCGACGAACTCAAACTCGCCACGCAAGGCCAGTCGCGCGTTTTCGGGGTGTCGTTAAAAGACCGTGCGGCGATTTTGCCCGTGGGTTTCTCTGCCGACGGCGCGTACTGGATCGATCCCAAATCCGGCGCGTGGATCACTTCCACTTACTATCGCCCGGACTTGCCCAAGTGGGCGCAGGATTTCAACTCCGCGAACCGAGCCGGAAAATATTGGGATCGCGACTGGAAAAATTCCAACGGCGATCTGTTGCGCTCGACTGCGCACCGCAAGGGGAAAGACGGCAGCGACGCGAGCTTTTACGAAGTCGTCGGCTCAACCCCTTTCGCCAACGAATATGAATTCGAATTCGCCAAAGAGCTGATGGTCTATGAAAAACTTGGCGAAGGCCAGGCCACAGATCTGCTCGTCGTCAGCCTTTCGCCCAACGACATTCTCGGCCATCAGGTCGGGCCCGACTCTCCCGAGATGGCCGCCATGGCGCTCGCGCTCGATCGCGAACTTGCCGACTTCTTTACCTTCCTCGGCCATCAAGTGGGGCTCGCCAATACCTGGATCGCACTCTCCGCCGATCACGGCGTCTCCGCGCTGCCCGACGCCGCGAAGAAACTTCGCATCCCCGCGGCGAACATGGACGCCCGCAAACTAGAAGCCCAAATCAACGCCGTCCTAAGCGCAAAATTTTCCCCCGGCCACGCCGCGAATTACATGACGCTCGATTATCCGGTTGCGTGGCTCAACGAAGACGCCTTCGCTGCATCTCACATTAAAGAGCGCGACGCCGAGATCGCCGTGGGCGAAGCCATGAAGCAAGCTGGGCAGCGGAATTACTTCACTAAGTCGCAACTTGCGGCTGGCGAAGTCCCAGCGACTGCTCTCGGCAAGAAATTTCTGAACAGTTATTCGCCCGAGCCGGGATGGTATGTGATGGGCGTTCCTCAGCCCTACACGGTCGGAGGATCCAAAGGTACCGATCACGCATCGCCTTACACTTACGACACGCACGTCCCGCTGGCCTTCTACGGTTTACCGTTCCGTGCCGGAACCTACCGCACCCACGCCGAGCCGGTCGATCTCGCGGTGACGCTCGCCTCACTTCTCGGCATCAACGCGCCTACGCACGCCGTAGGCCGCGTTCTTACTGAAGCTCTGGCTCCATCGCGGGGAGAAAACGGCCTGGCACCAAAGGGAACCGGACCTCAGTAATTTTCCTTTTCTTTGCGTTCTTCGCGCGATTCCTTTGCGCTCTTTGCGGTTAAAGGCTTTACAGCTTTTGACCGCCAAGCTCGCAAAGGACTGCCGCAAAGTTCGCAAAGGACTTCCGTTAAGAACAATGAAACTGAACTACCAAGTCGCTGCGTGCCTTGGCCGCTTCACCCGCTCGCGTTACACTAATCCGCAATGTCACCGACCCCCAGCGGCAACATCGATCTCAGCGTGAGCTTCGCCGGCATCGATCTGAAAAATCCTGTCATCGCGGCCAGTGGAACTTTCGGCTACGGCGTCGAATTCGAAGACGTTGTCCATCTCGACAAGCTCGGCGGATTCGTCGTTAAAGGCCTTTCGCGCGAACCCATGATCGGCAACCCTCCGCCGCGCCTGTGGGAAACCGCCGCCGGAATGCTTAACGCCATTGGGCTGCAGAACATCGGCGCCGCGGCCTTTCTGACAGAGAAACTTCCAAAACTTCGGGAGCTTAAAAATGTCGTGGTGTTGGCAAACGTCTTCGGCTATACCCGCGAAGACTACGAGCGCACTATTGAAATCCTGAATGACGGTGAAGGCATTGCCGCCTATGAACTGAACGTCTCCTGCCCCAATACCACCGAGGGCGGCCTGCAATTCGGCTGCGATCCCCGCTCGCTCGATGAAGTTGTGACCACCGCCAAGCGCGCCGCCCGCCGTCCGCTCATCGTCAAACTTTCGCCGAACGTGACCAGCATCGCGCAGATGGCGCACATCGCGCAGGAAGCCGGCGCCGATGCTATCTCGCTCATCAATACCTTTGTCGCCATGGCCATCGATGCCGACACGCGCAAGCCCCGCATCGCCAATGTCACCGCCGGGCTTTCCGGGCCAGCGATCAAGCCCATCGCGCTGCGCATGGTCTACGACGCCGCGCATGCGGTGAGTATTCCGGTAATCGGCATGGGCGGAATTTCGACCGCCGCCGACGTCGCCGAATTCATGCTCGCCGGCGCAACCGCCGTACAAATCGGCACGGCGAGTTATTGGGATCCCTGCGCTACGGAAAAGATTGTGGATGAACTGCAACGCTGGTGCGCAGATCACGAAATAGGGCGATTGGCAGATTTGATTGGTGGATTGATCGTGGAGTAGGCGATCTTGGACCTAGTTGAGCGGAAATACAAGCGATGAAGGTGGTGGCCGAACCGTTGGTTCACGGTGCGAACTCAGGGGCTAAAGCCCGATATAGTTTTGGATGCTTACGGCACGACTGAAGTCGTGCCCTTCCCGATCTCGCCCTTGCGAAATCTTCGACGTCGAAAAACTACCTCCCGTGGACATACCAGATCGATCCCGGAGACTTATAATTCCGCCCCTCGCCCCACACGGCCTGAGTATTCCCCGCGCCATCAATGGCGATTGAGAAATAATCGCCGAAGGGAAATTTAAATCCATCGGGCAAAATGTAGTCGTAACCGCGCGCCGCGCCCGATAACTGAGTTTCCCCCGACCACGTCGCCCCGCCATTGCTCGAACTGCGTGCAAATACATTCCACAACTGCTGGTTCGCCGCGTCGTGATTCCGCGTATCCATCCACGCAATTCTCACGTCGCCGGCGACGCCTGCGGTGATTGCAGGGAAGGAGTGCTCAACCTGACGATCGGCACTCGAAACATCCACCTTCGCCGACCAGCTCGCCCCGCCCGTCGTTGATGACGAAAAATAAATTCGTTCCGGGCCGCCGTGGACTGTGCCTGAATTCCACAATGCATACACCGTTCCCGCCGCATCCGATGCCAGCGTAATCTGCGCTCCCAAATATTCCGCCTCGCAGGCTTCGGAAGCACACTGCGGTGGAGCGCTCGAAATATCCAGGAGCGCCGTGCTCCAGCTTCGGCCTGCATCCGCCGACCGGCTCACATAAACACCCACGGGACGCGAGTTCAAATCCTGCCGCGCATACGCCGTCCACGAAAAATAAACGCCGCCATTGGGATCAACCGTCGCCCCACCCGCCAGCGACCATCCCGGCGTAGCATTCGCATTCACCGTGACCGGCGAAAATGTCTGCGCGTAGTCATGCGACGCCGCCACCAGAAAATGCTCTTCGTGGTTGAAGCCCACATACACATCCGCGCCGCGCACTGCGAGCACAGGCTTGTCGGCGTCTTCATTCTCGGGCGCCCGTTCCGCCACCGTGAGATACCAGGTGTGGCCGAAGTCCTGCGAGCGCGCGACCATCACATCGCGTTTATTATTTTGCAGCCAGGAGGCGTAAATGGTTTGCTTGTCGACCGGATCAACCACAATCTGCGGATCGAACTGCCCGGTGGAAGAAACTACCAGGGGATGCGCGGCCTCCCAAGTCAAGCCGTTGTCGTTACTTACTTGCAGGGCGATGGTAGGAGCGGTACATGCGGGGCAGTCGGCAACAGAGCCATATTGCGGAAACAAAACGTAGACATGACCGTGGCTATCGGCCGCCATCGCCGGCTCCCACTGATCTCCACTCGAATACCCGACACGGCGTTGCGGGCTGAATCCCCCAGCCGCCAGCGCAGCCTGAGCCGTGGCCAGCGCCAGCAGCAGGCATAATGCGAAATTCTTCACACCAATGGCGCGGCTGGGATTCAAACCTGCACATCTCCTGGGGAGTTAGAGCAAGAACCTTGCCCGAAGATTACCGTGAATTCGCGGCAAAATCAATTACCGTTTGGCCGAGGCGCTCACGCAGCGACAGCCGCCCTCGGCTGTCGGGTCGAGCGAAGCTCGACAGCCTCCCGACCCATGGCACTCCCCCCGCGTGACTTTCCTTCGATTTCGTCATCTAATAACACAGGACAGCAACAAGGAGCCTTTGAGATGCAAAAAGCCACATTCGCCGCCGGATGTTTTTGGGGGGTCGAAGCCACCTTCCGCGCCATGCCCGGGGTCACAGCCACCCGCGTCGGCTACATCGGCGGCGCGACCGAAAACCCCACCTATAAAGAAGTTTGCACCGATCGCACCGGCCATGCCGAAGCGGTGGAAGTGGAATTCGATCCCGCCAAAACCAGCTATGCCGATCTGCTAAAAGTATTCTGGGAGAACCACGACCCCACGCAACTCAACCGCCAGGGACCGGACTGGGGCACGCAATACCGCTCCGCCATTTTCTTTCATACGCCCCAGCAGCAGGCCGAAGCGCAAGCCTCAAAAGATGCGCTGGAAAAGGCGCACCGGTATTCGAAGCCCATCGTCACCCAGATCGTTCCGGCGGTTACGTTCTTTCCGGCCGAGGATTATCACCAGCAGTATCTGGAAAAACGCGGCATGGCGAGCTGCCACATCAAAGCGTAACCAAGGCATCTTTCTACCGCAAGGAAAAACGCAGTGTTGTCCCGTGCAGGGCCCCGCTCAACGCCGTGGGAGCGCGGCGCTTCTAGCGCCGCGTAAAGGCTCGCAATCGTCAGGGGGCTTTCAAGCCCCTGTGGGCGTGCTTCAACAACCTGTCACAACGATCCGCCCCCGCTCGCAACGCCAGGCATCTTCGCCTCCTCTACCGCGGTTCCGCGAAAGTGCCGTTCGTAGTCTAGAAACCAGATTAAAAACGCCACTCCGAGCATGGGCAAAATCAGCCAGGCTTTGATGGTGCCGAAGTCAGCCAACACCGTACCCGCGCCAATCACCGCCAGAACATTGCGCAGGGAATCCAGCGCTGCTTCCCGGTGCAGCCCTCTGCTCCAGGCAAAACTCCATCTGCACATACTCAATATTTTTTTCACGGTTGCCTCTCTGGATTCTCGATCGCCGACCTTAGGAGTTGCTTCAGAAGTACGGACCGCTGCGCTTACGGCTGTGCAATCCGGTCGCTTCAAACAAAACAATCACGCAGGGAATTAAGTCTAGGGCCTTCGCGCCGTATTGGGCACAACCACGCCACCCTCAATCTTTGGAATCCCGAAGTGCCCGCCCAGATGCGAAATATCTATTGGGCTGATGGAGCCGGAGATCTCGGCAAAATCGACTTCATTGGCCTTGGCCAGCAAAACCGCCACATCGCTGACGGCGTTGTTTTCGATGTGCACCCACACGCTCGTCTGGCCGGCGCCAGAGTTTTTCTCAGGTTGATTGAGAACCCGAGTCCATCCTGCGGCGTGGTATTCGTCGCTCACGGATCTCAACGCGGCACTATCGTATTGGCGGGCTTCTGTGAAACGGTAGCGGTGCACCGAAACTCCGCTTACACCGGCGATCACGCGGCGAAGATCTTCGTTGTCCGGCTGAAGCTTTGAGGCGAAAACCAGCATGGAGTGGTCGAAGGTGAAATCGCTCTTCGAGGCCGCAGACCGCTGCAAGCTCTGGACGCCCAGTGGAATCCACGAAGTTTGCTCTTGCGCTGCGAGCAATGAAATGGTCGAAAAGCCGAGCAGGAGAGCGCAGAACACCGGGGTGAGCCGCATAGGGGTTCCTTTGGGAGCCAGGTCTCCCGCTGCCAGTAGGAACCCGGAAGGCGAAAGATAGTTGTGGAGGGACTGGAATGGATGCAGGGCGGGGGGCTTGGGGGAAGAGCTAGTTTTCGCGCAAAGAATGAACTGGTTCGCGAGGCCCAAAGAAGATGAGCAGCACGAATCCGCCAATGTAGAAGGGCAGGCTCTGGCGGAAATTGCAGCCGGTGAAGCGCAACACCAGGCCAAACAATCCCAGGGCCTCGCACAATGCGTAGGTCGCAATGTAGCCGCTCTTCCAGTGAGCCAGGGTAAGCGAGTCGTCGGGATGCGACGCCAGGTTCTCGGCGGTTCGCAGCACCAGGGTGCGCCTCACCACAAAGATGATACCCACAATCGCCACCCCCGCCGTGGTGAAAATATAGTTGAGCGCGGGTCCGGTCGATCCCTTGGCTCCGCCTAATACTTCGCCCACGACAGCATAAAGGAGCATGCTGCCCAGCATCGTCCACTGCACGGCCCGCAGTGTTCTCAGAGTCCCCCTCATTTGCCTACATTGTGCTTCTACTTGCCGGAATTTCGTTACAGTTTTCTGCAGCGGAACACTCTTAGGTAATAACCGCTGGTCTAATGGCGATGCTGCAATGTCCGCAACGCAGGCCGCAGCCGCAAAAAAATCTGAAACGATACCGGGAAGTTTCCATAGGCCGCATCCAGCGCGGCCGGCTTCGAATAAACCGTCACATCGGCACCCAGCCCGAGCTGCCATTTCTCGTTCTGCACCAGATCGCGCGTGCCGCCGAACGTGTAAGCGCCGATGCGGTAGGAAGGTCGTTCAGCGGGCGGAAACAATTCGTTCTTATCCACCAGTTCCATCCGGGTGAAGAAATAATCGCGGCGCAGAAAGTTCAGCGTGGATTCGAGCAGATAACTGTTGAGCTTAATCCCTGTTCCGATCTCATTCACCCGTCCCCAGATCAGCGAAGTCGCCCAGTTGCCGGAAGCGAATGGGCGGATATATTCCACCGAAGCAGTCTCGCGCCACTGGTTCCAGGATTCCAACGCCTCAGGGCGGTCGAGGTGCCCAACGCTATATTGCGCTGTCCAATTCCGCGCAGGGGCGACGCTGCCGCGCACTGACCAGGAATCGAGCGCCGCGGGCTGGATGCTCCAACGCTCTTCGTTCGGTTCATGCCCGTTAAAGGCCGAGCCTTCAATCTTGACGCGGTCGATGATCAGCCCCGTAGTGACCACGCCAAAGCTGGTGTGCGTGGAATCCTGCAAGTGGTGCCCCAACGGCGCCAACGGCAGCTCCGCCGCCGAGGCGCGGTGCAGATACATGACCGGCCCCAGCGCCGGTTCGGCCGCCGGGCCGCCGTATAGTTCCCATGAAATTTTCCCCGTAAGCGGCAGCGTGTAGTATGCCGCCAACTCCGCAAACACATTGTGCGGATGCTGATGATCGACCAGCGGCTCGCCGTGATAGGTCTCGCCGGTCTGAAACAGCTCAGGAAATCCGGGATGCGGAGAGGTAAGCGACTCCGCCGAAAACATTTGCCGGAAAAGAATGGTCCCGCGCCCCAGCCGATGCCGCTCCATCAGCATCTCCCAATTCACCGACTCGGCTTTGCCTTCGCCGCGCGGCCCGCCCTGCTGGTTGTAGTCGGCAAAAATTGCGCCGTGCGCCATCAGCTCCCATTCCCCGGGCATCCACATCCACTCGTGCTCCGGAGCAGAGGCTGGCTCCCATGCCGTTCCTGACCCCAGGTGGACCAAAGGCTCGGGCGCGCTTTCGCTTTTTTCCATCGGCATTTGCCCCTGACCCATTTGCATTCCAGGTATGGCGCCAGCCTGCGCCCATCCCGCGCTCGGAATCGCCGCTACGATTGAATAGAAAATTGCTAATAAAATTATTCTGACGACTCTGTCCATGCAGATCTGCCTCCTCCCGAAAGATCCGGGGATCCCGCCATCTCGTGCCCGCTATCTCGTGAAAGATCGGCGTCTTCAGCGCCGCGTACACAGCGCTGCCTCCGAGAACCTCAGGCCCTCGTGGCCGTTTTTGGATTCGCAGAAAAGTTTTCGCCGTCAATGGAGGCTCGTGAAAACATCTGCGCATTGCGGATTCAGAAGAAAGGAACGATCAGCTTTTAAGAACGATGGCAGGAGGAGCGCCGGTGGAAGGAATCGCTGTAGGCGAATTTCTGTTGCTTGTCCTTAGAAGAATTTGGCTTGCTTCCGCCACCGGTGCAACGGGCAGAACAGGCGGTGAAGAGACATTCGTGAGCAATGCGGGGCGGTAACGGGATAGACAGCAGCGATAGTTGGCAGGCTGCGCGGGCCCAGGGCTGGGTTCTGGATGGCATCCGGCGGTAACCGGGCGCGCAATCGCAGGCATCATGCAAACGGTTCCTGCTGCCAGAATTGTGCTCATCACTACGACTGCCGCGAGTTGGAAGGCGATGCGTTTCAACTTATGTGCCTGTAATTTTCACCCGCAACTCTTCGGGCAGGCGCTCGCGAATCTCCGCCGGCAGCCGGTCATGCACGCGCCGCGCGCCCTCCCGAGCCGCATCGAGCACAGTGACCGGCGCAGGCGTCGCCACCGCCACCACCAGCCAGATCAGCGCCGACAAGGCGAAACCGGCGAGCGCCGCAATCTCCAGCCAAAAAGCATGCCTTGGACCGAAGTGCCGGATCACTCCAAAGGCCAGCAAAAACATGCCGCCCGATACTGAGGCCAGCGCGATCAGCCCCACGTCGATCATACGGTGCATGCGTTGCCGGCTACGGCAGCGCTCACAGGCTGCGAAGTGGCTTTCGTAGTCGCCGCGCATCTCCGCCGCCAGGCCGGAAATGTCATACCTCCAGCCCGCCAGAATCTTGCCCACAATCGGATCAATGCACTGCTGACTCATAAGGGAGCTACAGAAGCGGTCTTGGGTGCTAGGTCATAGGTCTTAGGGTTTTCCTAAGACCTATGACCTAATACCTAACACCGCTTCCTCAAAGCCGTATCGGCGGCAAAACCTCCGACTGCACCGCCACCATCACCCGGTTCTGGAACAAACCGCCACGTTCAGCCAGCGCCTTTTCCGCCTCGCGCCGGGCAATCTCCGGGTGATTGTTCTGCTCAGAGAGATGCGCCAGCACTACAAACGCTGCTTTATTATCATAATCCCCGGTAAAAAAATCCGCGAGTTTCTCATTCGAGAGATGCCCGGTGGGACTTCCCACCCGCTGCTTTACCGACCACGGATAGGGACCGGAGCGCAACATCTCCACGCCATGATTCGATTCCACCACCAGAATGTCGGAGCCGCGCAGTTGGTCGCGGGCATTGGCCAGCAGGCGGCCCAGATCGGTGGCAAAACCCACTTTTATGCCTTCGGCGCGAAACGTAAAACCGACTGGATCGACCGCATCGTGAGGAATTGTAAAAGGAGTGACATCGATATTGCCCACCTGGAAGGAATAGCCTGAACGAAACTGTTCCAACTTTTCGATCTTCGGGCGCTCGCCGTTGAGGTTCGGGAGCGACCGGGACCAGGCCCGGTGAGTCTTCTCGGTCATAAAAACCGGGATGCGCAGCTTCTTGGCCAGCGTGGCCAGCCCGTACACATGGTCGGAGTGCTCGTGGGTAATCAGAATTGCCGAAAGCGACTGCGGCTCCTCGCCCAGCGTTTGCATGCGCTTGAAGGTCTCGCGGCAGGAGATGCCGGCGTCCACTAAAATTTTTGTCTGCGAGCTCGCCACCAAGGCACAATTTCCCCGGCTGCCGCTGGCCAGCATCGAAACCGTCACACACATGCCCGGAGCATACACTCCTCCCCTGTGGATTGGGAGTATCTTTTCCACCATCCCATACCTTGGGGTTCCGGCTGCCGGCGTCCGGCTTCCGCTTTCCGGCCTCTGGGAATCGGGATTGGAGGGCTGGCGGGAGGGTCTTGGGTGTTCGGTGTCGGGCCTTAGGTATTCGAAGCCGAATGCGCTGCATTCGAGCATAAGCCCGAGACCTGACGCCTAAGACCTAATACCGTAAGACCTGAGAGCCGGAAGCCGGAAAGCGGAAGCCGGAAGCCGACTTTCACTTCCCCTGTCTCAAGTTATCCAAAACCTGCCGTACCACCGCGCCACCATAGGCACCGGCGGTTCCCGGCAGAGCCGTTAGAAACGATCCGTACATCTGTCCGCGCGTCGGCTTCACAGTCAAGACCAGATACGCGACAAGTTCGGCGATCGGTATGAAACTTACGACAACAATCACCCAGCGCCACGGCCAGCGTGGCCGCAGCATTCCGAGCAGCATGCACGCGGCCAGCACCAGCAGCGCGGTAAAAAGCAGGTCGTTGACCACAACGTCCGCCCAGCCCGTGCCGATGCCGGCAAGAGCGGCAAATACGTACATTGGCAAATCGCTCGGAACCCGCGGCGAAACTGCGTCGAATGTCATGAATATTACGGATTCCTGCTCCGCTCTCGATCCCAGGTGCTAGGTACTAGGTGCTAGGTACTAGGTGCTAGGTACTGAGTACTCCGTGCCAGAGACTCCGCGCCCAATACTCCTCAATACCGATAAAACCCTCTGCCACTCTTCCTTCCCAACCACCCCGCGTCCACCATCTTAATCAGCAGCGGACACGGCCTGTATTTCGGGTCGCCCAGCCCCTCCAGCATCACCCGCATAATGTCGAGGCACACGTCGAGCCCAATAAAATCCGCCAGGGTCAGCGGCCCCATGGGATGCGCCATGCCCAGCTTGAACACTTCATCCACCGCCTCCGCGGTGGCCACGCCCTCCATCACCGTGTAGATCGCTTCGTTGATCAGCGGCATCAGCACCCGGTTCGAAACGAAGCCCGGCGCGTCGTTCACCTCCACCGGAGTCTTCTCCAGCTGTACCGCCAGCTCGCGCACCGTGTCGAAAGTTTCTTGCGAAGTGGCGAGGCCACGAATCACCTCCACCAGCTTCATCACCGGCACCGGATTAAAAAAGTGCATCCCGATCACTTTTTCCGGACGCCTGGTCAACGCCGCGAGCTTCGTGATCGAAATCGACGACGTGTTGGAGGCCAGAATCACCTCGGGCCGCGCCAGCCGGTCAAGATCGCGAAAAATCTCCGTCTTGATCTCGAATTTCTCGGTCGCCGCCTCCACAATAAAATCGCACGCCGCGAGTTTCGAACGGTCGGTCACCGATTCAATCCGCGCCAGCGCCGTTTCCTTGTCGGCAGCCGTGATCTTGTTCTTCGCAACCTCGCGATCAAGATTCTTGGTGATGGCCGCAATCCCGCGCTCCAGAAAACGCTGCTCGACATCGCACAGCACGACGCTGAATCTGCCGCGGGCGAAGACATGCGCGATGCCGTTGCCCATGGTCCCCGCGCCAATGACGCCCACTCGCTTGATTTCCATAATCACGACCTTTGCGAAAACCTTCGAGTCTATCATTCTAGCGATGGTGACGCGCGTCCTACGCATCGATTGGGTAGTGGTGCAGTTTGATTGCACGACCACCGTCGCTTGTCATCCTGAGGACCGCGTTCTTTGCGGTCCGAAGGACCTATGCAGTGGGTCAGCGTACCGGACTCTGCTCACTTCGTGCACTGTGCTCTGGTCCGCGAAATCCGCTCTCGCCTGGACATTTATAATCACCCGGTATGTCGATTTCGCTCCACCCCTCCGTCGCCGTTCCTTCCGACTACGAGCCGGTCATCGGACTCGAAGTCCACGTCCAACTGCTGACGGCGAGCAAAATTTTCTGCTCCTGCTCCACCCGCTTCGGCGCCGCGCCGAATACCAACGTTTGCCCGGTGTGCCTCGGCATGCCCGGAGCTTTGCCCGTACTCAACCGCAAAGCCGTCGAGTTCGCCACGTTGGCTGCCATGGCGCTCAACTGCCGCATCAACGAAACTTCGATCTTCGCGCGCAAGAATTATTTTTATCCCGACCTGCCTAAGGGCTATCAGATTTCGCAATATGATAAGCCCCTGGCGGAGCACGGATACATCGAAGTGCCCGTGGGTAGCGGCAAGGGCGCCGTCGGCAAAAACTCCGGCAAGAAAAAAATCGGCATCACCCGCGTGCACCTCGAAGAAGATGCTGGCAAGAGCCTGCACGAGGGCTTTCCCGACAGCGACGAAAAAACCGCCATCGATCTCAACCGCACCGGCGTGCCCCTGATTGAAATCGTCAGCGAGCCCGAGATCGCAACGCCTGATGAAGCCTACGAATACCTCACCCGCCTGAAAGAAATTATCCTCTACACCGGAGTCAGCGACTGCAACATGGAGGAAGGCTCGCTGCGCTGCGACGCCAACGTCAGCGTGCGCCCCCGCGGGCAAAAAGAATTAGGCACGAAAGCCGAAATCAAGAATGTGAATTCGTTTCGCTTTATCCGCGAGGCGGTCGAGTACGAGATCGCGCGCCAGATCGACGTAATCGAATCCGGCGGCAAGGTCGTGCAGGAGACTCGCCTGTACAACTCGCACGAGGGCAAGACCTACAGCATGCGCTCGAAAGAGCAGGCCCACGACTACCGCTATTTCCCCGAGCCCGACCTGCTGCCCCTGGTGGTCGACGAAACGTGGAAGGCGGAAATCGCAAGCACTCTGCCGGAACTGCCCGAGGCTCGCCGCGCGCGGATGGTGAAAGAGTACGGAATCACCGAGTACGACGCGCAGGTGCTCACCGGCTCAAAATCGTTCGCCGATCAATTCGAGTCCGCGGCGAAGGCCGCCAATAATCCCAAGCGTGTGGCCAATCTTGTGCAGGGAGAATTGCTGGGCCGCCTCAAGGCCATGGGCGCGGAAATCGAGCAGTCGCCGATTTCGATGAAAGGCGTGGCTGCCTCGGCTGATCTGGTTGAAAGCGGCGTGATTTCCGGCAAGATGCTGAAGGATCTCTACGATCTTTCCTTCGAACGCAAAAAAGATTTCCCCGAAGTCTACGAAGAGGAAGGCCGGCCGCAGCAATCCAGCGACACCTCGGCACTCGAGAAAATCATCGACGAAGTGCTGGCTGCGAATCCCAGGCAGCTCGAACAATACCGCGCCGGCAAAACTACGATGATTGGATTCTTCGTCGGCCAGGTAATGAAAGCCTCCAAGGGGCAGGCGAATCCGCAGTTGGTGAATGAACTGTTGACCAGGAAGCTGAGATAAGAGCCCACGAAAAAAGCTAGAGGCCTTCGGCCGCCGACCGGGCTCCTTCGACTCCGCTCAGGGCAGGCTCCGAACCGGTCCTACACTAACGTAATCTGATTCTTTGCCGCCCTTCCTCATACCATAACTCTGGGCCACTCCTCCGGGCCGACCGCTCACGAGCCTCGATGAAATTCAAACTTGATCGCATCATCAGCCTGGCGACGCTGGCGGCGTCGCTTATCGCCATTGTTCTCGTCCTGAAGAAGCCGGCTCCGGTGGCGCAGCCGCAAACTCCAGCCGCCATCGCCGCCAATGCGCAATCCTTCGGGCAGAAGATGGAGCAGCTCGAACAGGCCGCCCAGCAAGCTCCACAAGCCGCCGGCGCAAGTTATCAGACGACGGCGAACCAGCCTTCGAGTTCCGCAAGCTCGCAAGCGAAGGCCGAGGTTCATGTCAGCTCCAACGAAATTGGAGCGGCGCTGGCTCAAGCAACAGGAGCGGCCGTCGGCGGAGAGCTTGCTCCGGACTCGAACGTGGGCAGCGGAGCGCCCACCATCAAAGACCAAAAAGTCAGCCTCGATGGCGATGTTGTGCACGGGCAATTTCTTACTGAGATAGCAGGTAAAGATGTGTGGGTCACCATCTCCGGCCATCTGGCCTCGAAAGATGGATACGCAACATTCGATCCCACCGAATTTAAAGTTGGAGACTTGAATGTTCCGGTGTCGCTGGTGAATCCCGCATTGCAGAAAAAACTTTCAGAGCAGCGCGACCGGTTGAAGCTTCCGGATTACGTTGGCGATGTGAAGGTGCAGAATGGCGAGCTGGTGATGCAGCAGAAGTAGCTGTGCTGGTGACGGATGCTACCGAAGCGGCCCTTCGGGCCTGACGGGGTCAGAGACTCGGTCCTACACGATTTTCCGCCGCCACTTTCGCGTACCAGCGGCCCGAATCTTTGATCGTGCGCTGCTGCGTCTTGAAATCTACATAGGTTAAACCGAAGCGCTGGCTATATCCTTCCGCCCACTCGAAGTTATCCATCAGGCTCCACGCGTGGTAGCCGCGGACATCCGCCCCATCGCCAATCGCGCGCCCCAAAGCCTGAAGGTAGCTCCGGTGATACGCGATACGGCGCGCATCTTGAATTACTCCACTCGCGTCGGGTCCATCGTTGTAGGCACAACCGCTCTCGGTAATCTCAATTACTGGGCGGTTGAAATCGCGCGTGATGCGCATGACCGTGTCATACATGGCTTGCGGCCAAACTTCCCAGCCGATGTCGGTCTTCGGGCCTTGTTCACCCTCCGCCATCTTTACCGGAAACAGCCACTGCTGCGCGTGCGCCAGCCGCTCCAGCGCGCCGGGGGCCGACACCACGGTTCTGTAATAAAGATTGATGCCGACAAAATCGAGGGGCGCCCGCATCTTCTCCAGATCGTTCGCGCGAATGTCCATGACCGACTCCGGAAGAAACGCCAGTGCCTCGGGATAGCGGCCTTTCAGCGCGGGCTCCAGAAACCACAAGTTGGTCATGGCGTGGGCACGCTCGGCGGCAAGTTTATCCTCTTCGGAATTCGACGCCGCCTCGCAGGCTGACATGCTGAACGCCGTCCCCACCCGCGCTGTCGGATGCGTTGCTTTGACCGCCCGAAACCCCGCGCCCTGCGCCAAGTTTACGGTGTGAGATGCGCGCAGAAATGCGACGATGCTCTCGCGTCCGGGGGCGTGCCTGCCTTCCAGATAACCCAGGTCAACAAATGCGTCGGGCTCGTTCAACAAAATCCAATCCGAAACGCGGTCGCCCAATGCGCGCGCCATAAGATCGGCGAAGTCGGCATAGCGCGCGGCCGTATCGCGATTCGGCCAGCCTCCGGCATCTTCCAAAGCCTGCGGCAAATCCCAGTGATACAGCGTGACCAGTGGACGAATTCGGGCCTCCAGGAAGGCATCTACCAGCCGGCTGTAATAATCGAGACCTTTGGAGTTCGCTGCGCCGGCGCCGGTTGGCTGAATGCGCGGCCACGAGATCGAGAAGCGGTAGCTGTTCAAATTCATCGCACGCGCCAGCGCGATGTCGTCGCGCCAGCGATGGTAGGAGTCGCACGCTACGTCGCCGGTATCGCCATGCTTGATCTTGCCGGGAGTGTGCGCGAAGCGATCCCAGATCGATTCACCCTTGCCATCTTCTTTCCACGCGCCTTCAATCTGATACGCCGCTGTAGCGGCGCCCCAGAAGAAATTCTTAGGAAAGGGAATTGGCGAGCCAGTGTCGAACTGCATTGGCGAAGCTGCGCGGCTCGCAGGAGAAGACGTGCCCGCCGCTCTGGACGACACGCTGCACGCGGAAAAAACTCCGGCTGGGAGTGCGGCGGCAACACCCGCGGCAAGAGCGGATCTGGCAAATTCTCGGCGGGTCAGGGGCAAAGTAAAATCCGGCTCCTTATCTTGCCACGGGCTGTCATTCTAAACTGGAACGAGTGAGGCCGCACTTAGGGGCATATCCGGCGTTACTCTTCGTCGAGGGAATCACGTTTGCAGGAATCCGAGAGATGTTCTGAAAAGGGGAAGGCCGCCCCTGCTGGGCGAGCCGTCCCCGCCGGCTAAATCATAGCCGGGAAGGAGAGCGCTATGCATGTTCACTCCAGCCAAATCAATCCCAACGCTCAGCTCGATGCCATGTATTCCGCACAGAAGGCCGCGGCGAAACAGGAAGCCGAGCGCACGAGGAAAAAGCTGGCGGAGTTTGCCTCAAGACTCGCCGGAGAAGCGGCTTCTGAAGACTTCATTGTCAAACTGGATGAAAGTAATGACTCCGACAAGAATAAGGATCGGCAGGATGAGCAGAACTCGGCTGAGGAGTTCAAACAACCGGCCGCGGCCGATTCCACTCCCGCGAACAATATCATTTCGGACTGGGTGTAGCCTGCCGTTCCGCAATCGGAGTCAAAGCCTGATAGGTATAAAGTACCTGCTGGTCGTACAGTACCTGTGTCGCCCACCATCCTAAGAAAGCTGAGACGCTTAGAAATAGAGCGAGAAAGACGTATGTAAAGTGGATGTGGGCTCGTGCCGCTTGCATGCCAGGTTCTTGCTGCGCATCTTTCTTCTGGCGCGCCATGCGCCGAAGCAGGTACGCCCCCGCTGCCGCCAGTGAGAGCAATGTGAATTCCATATAGGGTGGGCTATGGGCGTGATCGCTGAAGTGATTCACCGTTGCAACGATGCCGGGAAGAATGTAAAGCAAGAGCACGGCCCATCGCAGTGGCCAACGGAATTTCGAGCACCACCAGAACAGGCACAATGAGAATGCGAGAAGGCCGTTGAAGGCCGCGCCGCGCAATACCATGATCTGGTCGTGAAACTGCCGCAGCCGTTCCGTGTCATCGGTGCCTTTCAGCAGAACCGCAGCTTCCTTTACGCGGAATCGATTTCCCGTCAGCTCCTCCATTTTGTTGATCCAACGAACGCTGATCGTTTCATCTCCCGTCAGATCTCGCAGTTCACCGGACCATTGAGGATCAACCGACGCATCCGACTGCCGGATAATCCACTTCCCCGCAAAGACGCATAACGGATCGCCGCCCAGCGCAGGCTTGTCCGGTTGAACAGGATTTGTGCTCGCTGCATCCGCAGAGCCGTTCGCCCCCGGCGCTGCCTTCGACAACTCTGACGTGTCACAGTACACATCGCTGCGAATGCTGCTCTCGGTCACGCCGACGCGCCACAGATAATCAAATACCCGCACATGCATGTCATCGTCATCGAAAAAGTCCTGCGCGATTCTTGAGACCACCGATCCAACGGAATAAGTCATGGCAAACAGAAGCACGCCCGCAACCGCGGGCTGATTCTCTTTGGTGATCCAGTCCAGCACACTTTTCAAGCTGCTTTCGTTGCTTGAGAAGAAAAGATGAATGGCAAGGAGCACCCACGGCAACGCGAGTGCTCCCACAACGATGGTGTCAAATCCAATGCTGAGCGCGCCCATCGGTCACCACATTCCTCTGTGAAATCGGAAGAGCATGGCCCACGTGAAGATAGTGCGTTTCCCCGCTGTTTCATTTCAAATCTGCCAGGTCTCCCTGCAACTGAGCCATGTTGAAGCCATTCGGCGCAACGGTCTGCCCGTTTTTTTGCTCCAGATAGTCGGGACTGATAATGGCGTAAGCCTCATCGCAATAGGCCTTCCAGAATCCCCAGGTCATCGCCTGCAACCCTCCCCAGGTCACAACGGTCAGGCTGCGCGCGTCGTATGCCACCACCGGCACGGCGTGTCCGCCCCACGATCCGGGAGCGCCATCGCCGCTGGTTCCCGACGGAGGCACCGCCCAGATCTGCTTCTTGCTGGTTTGCGCCTGCGCGCTCTTGGGCAGGGCCAGCCCGATGTAGCAGCCGCCGAAAATCCAGATGGCATCCATCACATGGGTTTGGTTCGAAGGCTCGAGCGCCATGTAAGCCTCGATTTTGTGGTCGGCAATTCCTTGCTGCCGCCAGTAATTCAGCACATCGATCTCCTGCGCGCCGTTGTCGTTCGCTCCCGTGGTCGGGTTGTAGCCGGTGATCGCGGAATACGCCGCAACAATCTGCTGATCGGTCGGCGTATCCATGGCGGACTGCGCGCTGGCGGTCCATTCCATGATCATGTGGCCGGCAGCCGCGCAGGTGCAGTCGCCGATCTGGTCGTTATCCATCATTCCCCACGCGCCTTTCATAGCGGTCGCGAGGTTCAGAGCCGGCGGCGGCGCAGGCAATGCGGCCGTCGTGTACGAAGCCATCATCAGGGTGCGCGGGTCGTGCCGCGCCACCAGTTTGCCCAGCTTCAGTTTGAGGGGATCGATTCTGCTGGGGTCGGTTTTGTACGTCACGCTTTTGTTTCCCTTGCTGGCTTGAGTGTCGAGCTTTCTGATGGCCATGGCGGAGGTGTCCTTTCTGAAGGAAATTGATTTTGGACGATCCGGGTCCGGGTGACCAAGACCGAATCTTGCCGAAGGGAAGTTGCGGCGAATCGTAATCCGTGCGGGCGCCTCTGCAAGCAGGATTTTTATTTTGTTACGAAAAACGAACAAGCTTGCTCAGACTTCCCGGCCGGAATATAAAACGGGCGAGGAGAATCATACCTGCGACTGAAAGTGGAATCGGAATCACGCGCCTTTGACAAATCGCAATCCATGCGAAAGATGTGGACCGCGCCGCGGCCTTTTATGCCGATCCGCAACGCTCTGGGAGCGCCAAGCCGACATCCACCCTGCTATCATCTGTAACTGTGGTGGGCAACATGGAAGAAGACGAAGAACCAATCTCTTATATTTCCGGTTCAGGAGAAGGACTCATGGAAGAAGGCACGGGTATGCACGCGGGATCGCGCCGCAACGAAGATATCGCGCTCGATCTAATGAAATTTGTCGCCATGACCACCGGCTACGGACGCACCACGTCCTCCGGCGTGGGTTTTCAGGGCACGGGCTCAGCCTCAAAGCCTGACGAATACGCGGCGCAGTTGCTTGAGTTATACGGAAAATGCCTGGCGGCGGTGGGATCGAAGAAAGTAAGAGACGCGGATCAAGCAACCGCGCTGATTGCGGCGCTTCGCCGATGCATGCAGTAACGTGGAAGAGTGGCGCTTCAGCGCCGCGTGGAGGCTAGATAGGAACCCGGGGGCTTTAGCCTCCGTTTTCGCGGGCGGTTCCTCCGCCATTGCGATATTCCGACCCAATAAAAACCGCGGCTCATCAAGCCGCGGTTCTCAGACGTGCCTGAGCTAGCTTACCGCCGGCCCTTCTTGGCTTTCTTCTTCGCAGTCTTTTTCCCGGCTTTCTTTTTTGCCGGCTTTTTAGCGGCCTTCTTCGGGGCAGCCTTCTTCTTCTTCGCAGGTTTTTTCTTCGCGGCGGCTTTCTTTTTCGCGGGCGCCTTTTTCTTAGCTGGCGCTTTCTTGGCGACAGGTTTTTTCGCGCCACCACCGCCGCCGCCAGTTGCGGCAGGTCTCGGCCTCGGAGGCGGCGGAGGAGCTGGGGCCGCCGGTTCGCTCACTTCCGCTTCCGGCACGCCGGCTTCTTCTTCCTCCTCTTCTTCCTCTTCAAAATCCTCTTCCAGCGACTCGCTGTAAGCGCCGCTGTCGCCGAATTCTTCGTCTTCGTCGCGTCCGTAGAGAGTGGGGTCGTAGAACGTCATTGCTCCTCCTGATCTTGATGTGGCTTTCTGGCGCATGCACGCCAGCCCGCCGGGAACGATTAATTAAAAGGCCGTTCGAAAATCGTTGCTGAAACAGCGCGCGATTATAGCACGAGGTTTATCGCAGTCTGCAAGGCCTAAATCACATCCGCCTGCTACTTCTGTTAACACACGAACGGTCGGAAGGGAAGAAGATTCGGCGGGAGCGAAACAGAATTTCTAAAGCCTTACTGGCTGGGCTCGACGATCAGGATCATCCCCGGCCGCAGCGTGGCCACGTTGCCATTGGTGCGCTTGAGCGCGTCGACCGTGGTCTTGTAGGTGGTGGCTATCGAGTAGAGGGTTTCGCCGGATTTCACTTTGTGGCGCAGCACGTTGCTTTGCTCCGAAGCATCTTCATCTTCGGATTTTGCCGGCCTTCGCGCGGGTGAATTCGCCGCAATCTGCGCCGCCTTTGCCGAATGAGAGGCGGACTTGTGAGGGGTCGAAGCCACTTCGCTGCCGGGGCTTACCGGCAAGTGCAAAGCCAGCACTTTTCTGCCCTGCAGGCTATCGCCATGCAGGCCATTCCAGCGGCGCAGCATTTTAGGCGATACTCCGAAATTCTCAGCGACGGTCTCGACCGTATCCCCCCGGCGGACTTTATAGCGCGTGATCCGCTTTGCGTAGGTCGCATTATCGCTAGCCGGATGTTTGCCCGGCGCGACCGGAATCACCACCTTCGCACTTGTCTCGAGCCCAGTCCCATCCAGGTGGTTGGCAGCTTCAATCGACTTCGCCGTCACGCGATAGCTCCGCGCCAGCGATGCCACAGTGTCTCCCGGTTGAACTTTGTGCATGCGCCACCAGAGGCGCATATCAGCAGGAACGGTGGCAATCGCCGTCTGATATTTCTCTTTCGTTCCCGCTGGCAGATGCAGTTCGAACTTGCCCTCCCTCGGAGTAGTAAAGCGCAGGAGGATGGGATTGAGCTCCTGAAGCTCCGCCGGAGTCGCATCTACGCACTCCGCCACCAGCCGCAAATCTACGGGATAGCTGATCGAAACCTTGTCGAAGGCAAGCGGCTCATCCATGGAAACGTCATCAAACCCGTACTGCGACAAGTTCTTGGTCACAATGGTGACGGCCAGGATAATGGGGACGTAATTACGCGTCTCTTTGGGAAGAACGTTGCGCCGGTAAAGCTCCCAGAAGTCGGCATAGCCGGTGCGCTTGACTGCGGCCTGCACAGTGCCAGGTCCGGAGTTATAGGCGGCCATGGCAAGGTACCAATCGCCGAACTGGGCGTAGAGGTCTCGCAAATGCCGTGCGGCGGCGCGGGTCGATTTTTCAGGATCCTGCCGGTCATCCACCCACATGGTGCGCTGCAGGCCGTATCCCCGGCCTCGCGGTCCCATAAATTGCCAGATGCCACGCGCTCCGGCCCGCGAAACTGCCAGCGGATGAAATCCGGATTCGGCTTGCGCCAGATAGATCAAATCCTGCGGAACACCCTCTTCTTTGAGGATGCGAACCATCATGTCGTGGTAGCGCCCGGAGCGCGCAAAAGCTCGCTCAAAGGTCCCGCGCCCGCGATTCGAAAAATAGCTGATGTACCCCGCGACCTGGTCGGTCATCATCAGCGGCAAGTCGGAGTGAGTGGACTTGATCTCCGCCTGCGCTTTCGCCCTGAGCTTCGGGTCAGCTGATGGCGTTATCCCGTTGGTTTCGTCGATCGGCGCCGGCTCCGACTTCTGCGCCTCAGAATCGGAGGCTAGATCGCCGAGATCCAGGTGGTTGACGCCCTCAACGATATGATCAAATTCTTTTTCCAGCCGGTCGTCCGAGCGAATATCTACATTGCTGCCGAGCAGGGCATTGAAGGCCCGGTCGAAATCCTGCTTGGCCGCGTCGGTGTGACCGGCCTGATAGGCGTCCAACCCTGCCTGATAATCTTTTTCAACCCCCGCTACAAGGTCGCCGACGGGGTCGGGTGTAGTCGAGGCCGCACTCTGCGCCGCGTTGTCGCCTGCCGCCGTCGCCGAAGTATTTTGGTCCTGTTTAATGGACGGCTGAGCTGGGCGGGGTTCACTCTGTCGTTCGGTTTGCTGCCCCGCAGCACCGGTGGTCGTTGCCGGCGATGCCGCCAATGTGGGTGCGCTCTTTGCCGGCAGAAGTGGAACAGGCTTTTTGGCCGTCTGGCAGGAAGAGGCCGCGAGAGCAATGCCGGCGAGCACTCCGATCCGTATTTTTAAATTCGCAACTCGCATACTTATCTATGAGATACGGATGTCGCGTCAACGCTCTGGCCAGAGGGTTCTAGTCAAAATCGTACCCCGCGCATGGTTCCGGGTCAACGTCCAAAAGAACCAGCAGCGGTTACTTTCGGTACTGGCCGCACAGTTGCGAGCCGCCCCTTAAATCAGACGGCAGAAGCCGGATAAAGGTTTGACGCCAACCTGGGACTTCCTGGGAATCCTGGAGTTGAAGATAAGGCTTGTCATGTGACCGGCACGGCTAGACCCTGAAATAGTCCGGACGCCACACCTGAATCGCCTTCTTGATGTCGGCTCGTGAGAGTTTTTCGTTCAGCGCCCGTTCCACCAATTTGGCGACTTCACCGTCAGAGGCAAAGCGCAGCGCAATTAGCTGTCCCTCAGTCAACTCGGGAATGCGAGAGCGCAGGGGCTCGGGCATCAGCGTTGCCAGCCGCAGCCGCTCTTCCAGCCGGATCACGCGATCCTGCACCCGCAGAGAATACATGCGAATTTTCGTGATGGCGACCGCCGCCGCCACCGCGACCACAAAAAACGCCGCCGAGTGCACGCTCGGCCTCCACAGAAAGTGGATCGTGGCGGCAATTGCAGCGAAGCCAAAAACCGGCAAGACGAAGAAGTGAAACGGCGGATCCAAGCGCGCGTGGTTGGCGAAAGTCTGGGGCTTCTTTTCAGCCATTGACGAAGGGCTCCTTTCGCGGACGTGCCAGTGTAGCAGAGGCGGACAGGCAGTTCTTTGAGGTACGGCTGGTTGTACTACAGTTGCTACGATTCGTATCAGGGCATCGCTTCAGCAATGCCGCCCAGCATTTGAATTTGCGAACGGCTTTAGCCGCTGTAACTCCGCTATCAAATGCTGGAATCTTTGCTTTCGACGATATAATCGAAACCGACTATGAAAGCGATTCAAGTGAAGCAAACCGGCGGTCCCGAGGCCATGGAACTGGTTGACCTCCCGATCCCCCAGCCCAAGCCAAATGAAGGCGTTGTAAAGCTCGCAGCCTCGGGTGTCAACTTTATCGATGTCTACTTCCGCGAGGGCCGCTACAAAGCCGCTCTCCCCCTCACTCTGGGCCAGGAAGGCGCGGGCGAAGTCACCGCGGTTGGTTCGGATGTGACGTCAGTAAGAGTTGGCGACCGCGTGGCCTGGACCGCCGTGCACGGCTCCTACGCTGAATATGCCGCAGTTCCAGTCGACCGTCTCGTGCCGATTCCTGCTGGGGTCACGGATCAGCAGGCTGCGGCGGCCATGCTGCAAGGGATGACGGCACACTACCTTTCGCACGATACGTATCCGCTTAAACAAGGCGAGACCGCGCTGATTCACGCCGCCGCCGGAGGAGTGGGACTGTTGCTCACGCAGATGGCGCACAACATCGGCGCCCGCGTCATCGCCACGGTTTCCACCGAGGAAAAGGCCGAGCTCGCCCGCGCCGCCGGCGCGCACGACGTAATCCTCTACACCCAGTCCGATTTCGAGACCGAGACCAAGCGTCTCACTGGCAACAAAGGCGTGAACGTTGTGTATGACTCGGTGGGAAAGACAACGTTTGAGAAAGGCCTGAACGTTCTACGGCCGCGGGGCATGATGGTTCTATTTGGCGGCTCGAGCGGAGCTGTGCCGCCCTTCGACCTGATCGCCTTGTCGCACAAAGGATCGCTCTATCTTACGCGTCCGTCTCTGGCGCACTACATTGCCACCCGCGAAGAATTGGTCGCGCGCTCCGCCGCTGTCTTCGGAATGATCGCCGCCGGAAAACTCAAATTGCGCATCGAGCACAGTTACCCGTTGGCGCAAGCCCAGCAAGCGCATCGCGAGCTGGAAGGAAGAAAGACGACGGGGAAACTGTTGTTGATTCCGTGACCTGTGCGGCCGCGGGCGCACTCGCCCGCGAGTGCGTGAGAAAGAATCCTATCGGAAGCAAACTTTACTTCCTTCCGCGCTCGCTTGCACACACTTATAGAATACGCAGCTGCGGAAAATCCGTGCGGTAGCGGCCGGCATCGAGCGTCATCAGCCTATCCGCTCTCAACGAAGCATGTGCTGCGATTACGAAGTCGGCCGGCAAGCGCTTTGCCGATCCTCCGGCGGAACGCCGGCGACGAACCGCATAAGCGGCGAAGCTCGTTGCCGCTAATTGCCACACATCTTCGCCGAGGTCGAAATCGATCGCGATATTCATTTCCCTCAGCAATGCCGCAATGCGTTGAGGGCTGCCTGTGGGGATGGCGGAAAGCTCCACAAAAACCGGCGCGCTCACTGCCAGAGCTCCCTCGGCGCGCGCACGCGACAGCCGTACGGCCAGCGCAGCCGCCGAAGGTTGTCTCGACCAGAATACGGATAAGATGTTTGTATCTAACGCAGTCCTCATTCGTAATCTTCATCGCTCCGCATATCGTCAATCCACGCCTTGATTCCCTCATCTCCTCCGGGGAACGGACCCAGGATTCCAATGTACTTCTCAAAGGGATTAACTTCTTCGCGTGCCGGCTTGATCACAGTGCGATCCCGCTCTGTCACAAACTCCACCCGGTCGCCGGTCCGCAAACCCAGCCGCTTACGAATTTCCTGCGGGACCGTGAGCTGGCCCTTACTGCTGAGAGTGCTGAAGTAGCTCATCTTTACCGACGCTCCTTACTGTAAGGATAAGCGTCCTTACCAATGAAGTCAATAGGATATCGTCTACCGCCCCCGCGAATAGCGCCGCGCATACTCCGGCACAGCCTGGCCAGCCATCAGCCGCTCATCTTCAATCGGCTCCCCTGCCGTCATCTCAAGCGGCACCACCCCCGCCCACGCGGGAAACGCGTAATCCTCTTCATCATCGACCACTCCCCCCGTTCTCACCTTGCACGAAAACTCATCGATCCCCAATCTCAGCACCGAAGTCTGTTTGAACTCTCGCTCGTTCGGCGGGCGCGCATCCGCCCATCGCCCCGGGATGATGTGCTCGGAAAGCACGCGCAAAGCCTCCAGCTTCTCACGGGGCTCATCCACCAGCACCGCCTTACCCAGCACCACCACCGAGCGGTAATTCATCGACTGGTTAAAGATCGATCGCGCCATTACCAGCCCGTCAACCAGCGTCACCGTTACGCAAACCGGCAAGCCTTCTTTCATCTGCCGCAGCATCCGGCTGGCCGCCGATCCGTGGACCAGCAAGCTATCTTCTTTCCGCCCGTACAAAGTAGGAATCACAAACGGCTGCCCCTCCACCGCGAATCCAACGTGGCAGAGAAAGCCTTCATCAAGAATCTGGTAGGCCGTTTCACGGTCGTAAACCGCGCGATGGGCCTCGCGGACCACACGAGTCCGCTGAGTTGGGGTAGAGGGTTGAGACATGGGAAGAAACTCCGGCAAGCGCCAAGGATGGGTGAAAGCAAAGTGTACCACCGGGAAATCGAGCTATATTCGCCGGCAGTGGATCATGGAACCGTCCAGCCAAGTCGCCTTAGTGAGACTTAGTGTCCTTTGTGGTTTACGAATTTAGGCTGCTACCCGGCTGGTAGCGATTCTCCCGACAGGCCAGGCTGATCCGACGTTGTAAAACCCGCGCCCTACCAGTTTAACTTCAGCGCGAACTGAAATTGCCGCGGATCATACGCCGCCGTAGCCTGCCCTGCATTGCTGAACAGTGGGCTGACTGCGGCCACGTTATCGCGATTCGCAATGTTGAACATGTCGACCATCAGATCCATGGCAAAGCGCTCGCCAACGTGGATCCGCTTGGCGATGCGCAGATCGTTAAACACCGTCCAGGGAGTGACACCGGCGTTGCGGCCAAGATTGCCGTCCAGTTGCAGCAACGACGGCGCAACCCCGGCGGCGATAAACCCGTTGATGCAGGGCTCCTGAAAAACCCCGGTTGGCGAGTATTTGCTGTTGTAAACCGCGCCGCACGCCGGATTCACCGTGGTGTTCGGCCGACCGGTCAACGACGATAACTGAAAATTGTCGTCGCTGCCGGTGATGATATTGAACGGCCGTCCCGACCCGACTTCGATCAGGGGAGCCACGGTCCAATCGCTGAGGAACTTGCTGCCGAAGCCGTTACCGCCGACTCTTCCGCTTTGGTAAACCCCGCTGAAAACAAAACGGTGGCGCTGATCGAACAGCGAGGTCGAACGGTCGATCGCCGGATAGTAACTATCCTGCGGCGTGAGCGTAGCCTCGAGATCGGTCGAATCGTCGATGGCATGCGACCAGGTGTAGGAAGCCAGAAACTCGTAGTGGTTGTTGAAGCGCTTGCGCAGGTTGGCGCTGAATCCGTGATAGACCGAACTGCCGTTCGAGTAGTTGGCGTCCATGTCGCCGAACGGAATGCAGCCGCTATATGAGAAAGTCGGCGGCGCGGGATTGCATGCCGTATTAAATCCCGGCAGCGCATGCAGCACGGCCATGCCCTGGGCCACGCAGTTGGCCCCGCCCGATAAATACATGCCCGCCGCAATCGAAGGATTCAATCCGCTGGGACGGAAGAAATTCATCAGCGCGGGATCGACATAAGGAAACGGCGCGCCCGCCGGATTGCATCCGCTCACTGTGAAAGGGCTCGCCGGCGGAGTTCCACCTGCCGCAATCGCATCGTAGTAAGCCGATTCAAAATTCGCCGTCAGCAAATCTCCGCGAACCGCGTTGGCATTGATCGGCCGGTTCAAATGCCGTCCGCCGTTAAAGTTGTAAGCCAGATTCAGGGCGAAGCCCCCGCCCAAATCCCGCTCCACGCTGAAGTTCGCCTGCTGCGAATACGCATAAACAAAATTTGCCGATTGCGGATAACCAAATGGCTGGAAGCCCAGCGGCAGGAACGTGGCATTCGCCGGATTCAGATTCAGGTAATTCTGATTGAGAAATACTGACTGCGGAAAGTTGAGCGCCTGGAACTGCTGCTGGTTCGGCAGGTAGCCCAGAGCCGCGAGCGTGGCCGGGTTCGTCGACGCCGCGCACGGCGAGCCGGCCACGTTGAGCGGCAGTCCTTGAAAGATTGGAATCGCATTCAGGTTGCTGGGATTGCCCGCGCCCGCGCAGCCTCCGGTTCCCGCGAAGGCCAACTGCCCGCTGCTCGAACCATCAGACGCATCGCCGAGAAAATAAAGTCCCAGCAGCGGATGGTCATAGAACATTCCATACGAAGCCCGCACCACAGTCTTGCTATCGCTGCCGGGGTCCCACGCCATGCCAACGCGCGGCTGCACGTTGTTGGTGTCGGTCTGAATACCTTTTTGCAATCCCAGGAATCTATAACCGGCTTGCGCCAGCGGACTCACTGGAGCAAATTGCGGCGGGAATTCAACGTCATAACGCACGCCGTAATTCAAAGTGAAGTTCGGCCGGATGCGCCACGAATCCTGCCAGAAAACTCCCAGCGGTTTGTTGGGAAACGAGTCGTGCGGATTGCCGATGCCCTGAATAAAATCGCTGGGCAAACCCGCGCCGTACGCCTGTACCGCGTTGAGTACCGGGAACGGAGACGGAAATGCCGCCACCGTTCCAAAGTCGTACACCCCGCCGTAGTTCACGGTAAATGTGGCCGTGGTTGGAATGTAATTGAAGTCCACGCCAAATTTTGTGCTGTGCGTACCCTTGGTCCACGAAAAATTGTCGGTGAACTGGTAGCGCTGCTCGGTGCGCTGAATATAGGAATAGGGCTCGCGCCCGAAATACGCGAAGCCGGGAATGTTCACCGCCGGATCCGATCCCCCCGGAATCGACGTGTTGTAAAAATACGAGAGCCCACGCCGCGCGTACTGGAAGCGGAACTCATTCACCTTGTTGGTGCCGATCGCCCAGGTTTCCTGCACCACGCCAGCCACATCGCGGTAAGTTTGTTCGGAAGTTCGCGAGTACGCGTTCTGCCCAAAGGGTTGATCCTGCCCGCTGACTTCAATTCCAGTCACCGTACTCGGGCTAACATTGGCGCGCAGCATCAGCCGGTGATTCTGGTTGATGTTGTGATCGATGCGCAGCGAATACAGGCTCGTGCCTTCGAACACCGGGAAATTTCCTGCCTGCGATCCGATCGTCTGGTACGAAGCGGGCACCGGCGCGCACGGCCCCGGCGGAGCGCAACTCGTCGGAAATCCTGCCCAGGCCGACAACAATCCGCCGGTCGCGCCTTGCACCAGGCCGGTTGGCCAGGCGCCCGTCAGCGCTTGCCCCGAGGATGCTCCCGCCAGCACCATATAGTTTTCCACATTCGCCAGGCCCAGCGCGCCAATGGTTGTCGGCGTCAGGCTTCCGAAAAATGCCGCCTGTTGCGGGGTCACCGCGATCGTGCCGAAGGGAAATCCCAGCGTCGAAGTATCGAAATTTTGCAGGCCGTAATATCCAATGTTGCTGGCTGGCGCGATGCTGGAAAATCCGGTCTCGTGCCGCCGCGTAATTTCATACGAAAAATAAAAATAGGTTTTATCTTTCTTGATCGGTCCGCCAAACGCCGCGCCCGCCTGCACGCGCGTGTAAGCCGGATTTGGCACAGTGCTGAAGGGATTCACCGCCTGAAAATTACGATTGCGCAAATATCCAAACACGTCGCCGTGAAAAGCGTTCGATCCCGAGCGCGTGATGATGTTCACCACCCCGCCGGAAGCGCGGCCATACTCCGGTGCGTAGTTGTTGGTGATGATCTGAAATTCCTGCACCGCCTCCTGCGACACCGTCGAGCGAACTCCGTTTACGCCGTTATCGGTCGCATCGGCGCCATCCACGTTTACCAGATTCGAGCGCGCCCGCTGCCCGCTGATGTTCAGTCCCGAGGTTGGCGCCGCGCCGGTGTTCGGCGCGTTGTCGCGCTGCACCTGGGAATCGGTCAGCGTGAAGTTAATGTAGTTGCGGCCGTTGATCGGCAAATTGTCGATGCGCCGCTGCCCAATCGTATCGGTCGTCGAGGTGCGAGAAGTCTCAATCAAATCCGCTTGCGAGGTCACTTCCACGACTTCCTTGCCGGTGGCCACTGCCAACGAGACCGGAAGTTCCACCACTCCGCCCACGGTGATGCTTACCTCTTTGGCTTCCGCCTTGCCGAAGCCCGCAGCCTCCACCGTCACGCCATACGTCCCTGGAGGCAACTGCCGCACCGTGTACCCGCCCTGGCTGTCCCCGGTTGCAGTTCGCTCCAGGCCCTTGGCCGTATCGCTTACCGTCACGGTGGCATTGTTGATGAAATTGCCCTTGGGATCTTTCACCGTGATGTGCAGGTCGCCGGTGGCGGAGCCGCCCTGGCCGAAGGCGATGGAGGAAAGCACTGCTATGAGCAGTGTGGCGAAAAAAAGTTTTACGCAGCAGACGTTGATCGAGCGGATCATAAAGTCTCCCTTGCTTTCGCCACTCCGAGGTGGCTGCAGAAACAATCCTTACGGCTACCGGGCCGAAATTGGCACAAGGATTCTGGAACTGGCAGGTTCCCGCTGGTTTTTACACCAGAAGGTCATGCGAAAACAAGGATGGATTAGAGAGAGGTAATGCCGAAGTAACCGCCGCTTGGGATTAGCGATGGCGATACGGGCGCAAGCATAGCAAAAACACCCGAGCATAGCCGGTGATGTTCGTCACAAACGGCGAAGCGTGTGACGGCTAGCGAAGCGCCGACAGCCGGACCGGAACCGCGGGATTTTGCAGCCGCCCCAGCAGCATGGCGGCACCGCTGACATGTTCGTAACGCTCGACCACGCGCACCGCGGCAAACTCGGAGTACGGCCAAGCCAATGCCAAATAAATTCTTGCCAGCGCCACCGTCGTATTGCGCCGCAGCAGCAGTGCGTCGTCCACCAGTTCCCCGGCGGCAGATGCAAGATGAGCATCGCCGCTGGCCAGCGCCGATTCCCCGATCCGCACCAGCACGGCAGCGTTATTGCTCACCACCTGAACGTAGGCCGCCATGGCGCGCAAGCGCTCACGCCGGACCACGCGGAATTGCGGCGGTGGCAAGTGTTGCCGCAAATAGTGGTCTTCGGCGGGATTGATCAAATTGCGGAAGGCTTCGACATCGATCGGGCAGATCGCGCCATTTAGTTCGGCGCTGCGCCGGGTTTGTAAAGTTTGGGTTAGCGCCAGGCGCAAAATAATGCCCAGCGCAATTACCGCTGAAACGACAAGTACGATGGCTAAATTCATCGCTGTAGTAAACGCTCCAGTTCCCGGTTCCACATCGCCAAATTATTCTCTGGCAACGCAACCGCAGAAGTAGCGGGCTTTTTCTGAGGGACGAGGAGGTAGTAGCACCAGATCAGAACGCAGAGGTGGTAGGTGGCCATGTTGAGAAAATCCAGAAGCGGGAAGCGCCCGTACGGCAAGGCTCCAGTCGCCATGATCGACCACGTCGCCATATGCTCGCAAAACAGGATGCCAAAACCCAAAGCGATCCCGAAGCAGGTGCGGTTCCACACCAATTTCTGGCGCGACACAAAAACAAACAGGAACAGCACCAGCCCGCCCTCTATGATGTAGAAACTCTGCAGAAGAATGTGGGCACGATAGGTCCAAACATACTGCGGGCGATCCATGGGAGCGTAAGCCGCTGCTGCCACGGCGACAAAAATCAGAACCACTGCCGCGAGCGTCATCAAGCGCTTGCCTGCAACGGCAACGGCTGGACGAGATCGAAGCAATACCGAGAATAATTCGATGAGCGTCCCGATCTTCAGAGCGCCCTCAATAATCAATCCGGCGCAGAACGCAAGCCACCAAGCGCGTAACGAGATTGAAGGCAGGACGTCCATCGCATAGAGCGTGAACTCCTCAATTGCCTCAAAGATCAGGTAGGCGAAGAAAACCGGGAGAAGCCGATACAATCGCCGTCGCCAAAAAAACACCACGACCCCGGCCTGGAGGACGTGCGGCCCGAGCCAGAAATAATGCCAAAGTAGCGAATGCGACAGCAGCATCGACGTAGCCGCAAAGTATACCCGCAGACAACGATGCCGGGCAAGAGATCGCGATTACGTTCGGTTTTCGTAACTCTGCGTTCGAGCTATGGCTTGCAACCAGCTTGGCATCCACCGCCTACGCCATCGGCATGAAGGACGGTTGGAACGGCAAAGGTGCTGAGGAACGTCAGGGTGATAGCTACCACAAGCAGTACACGTTTCACGGTTGTTTTCTCCTTGGAGAGTTGAAAAACGAACCGTGATATTTTCATCCGCCGGCTCCGGCAAAAAAGGTCACTTTAGCCGCGCGCCTGTTCGGAATTCGTAACAAGTGCCTTGCAGCCAGGAACCCGCGAAGCGGCTCTGCAGAGGTGTCAGCCATATCTGCAAAATCGAGGCGATTCGCAGGAATTTGAAACGCCTGAGTGGTTGGACAAAAGCACGGCGCATGTGAGGAAAACCACCGGCAATTCGGAAGCCCGTTTTTGGATTCTCTTGGTCCGTGATCCAACCCGTGCTATTTTTGTATCCGCGGCGCCCGGTCCCCTCCGACGATCTTCAACGGGCTGGAACGAACCTGGTACACGCCATGACGCTGAGATCTGCTCTGCAAGACCTTCGGGAAACCACGCTGGCCGCAGTGTCTGGAATCCTCGCCAAGCTGACCTACATCGCTTCGCTGCGCCGCCGCGACGGAGGCTATAAGCATTGGGGATTGTCGCTGGTCCACGGTGAGGAACCTTCCGAACGGGCGCTCAAAGCGGCCCACAGCGAGGCCTTATCCGCTGTGCTGCGCACTCCGATTTCTGAATTGGTAGAGGATTTACACGAATCGAACGAACTGCGCGAGAAAGGACCCGCCGCTTACGTCGAGGGTATGCGCCAGCAACTCGACGATCTGCTGCCCGCGCCGCAGGATGCGGCCTCGGCCCGCCATCTTAATTCAGTGCTGATTGCCCTTTCGACGCTGGAGAAGAGCCGAAAGCCTGCCACTCGGTCAACTTCATAGCCACGCCCACCACCTGCCCAATAATCTCGGCCTCCTGCGGATGCCGCAGCACCCGCACCGGGACTGGCGACAAGGGATGCGGCTGCAACACAATATCGTCACGCCGCATGCTGCACCAGCAGCAGGTATGCCCGTCGCGCGTTTCCACAAAATAAATCGGGCGTTCGTACTCCGAGCGCCACAAACCTTCTGCAACTTTATTCTTGGTTTCATCCACCTGAACAAAGCTGCCCGGCGGCAGGATCGGGTACATGGTGAAATCTTCGTTGCCAATGTAACCGTAAGTGAATTCGGTGTGCGCAAACTGCGCCAGATACGAGAGCGGCACCAGTCCCCACTGCTCCACCATGCGGCCAAGATTTGATGTCCGCTGCTGATCGAAGGCGGGGTCCATGCGGATCGGTATTTGCACCGAGGCCAGGCCTGACAGCGCCTCCGACACATGTGATCGCGGCGGAGTGATCACGCCCAAGTCGGCCGCCATGTTGTTCATATCCACGCCGTACCAGGCCAGCAATTCGCGCAGATCGCGGCGATAAATCACCGCCAGCGTGTAGAGGCGGAAAATGCTGGGCAGCACGCCCTTGGTCTCTATGTCCGATAAACGGCTGGGAGGAATGGAGAACTCTTCGTTGCGATACTTCTCGGCCATGCGGGCGCTCGACATCTCAATGTCGCGCATGGTCAAGCCGAGTTTTTCGCGCAGCGTACGAAGGCTCTTACCGGCTGGGAGCATGTCAGGCCTCCTTCAAAGTGTCCGCCATCATAGCAGGGAGCGGACTTTTTTGGTTTGGATTTCTGTGAAAATAATTTTAGTAACAGTTTGTTACGGAATACGAACAAGGTTTTACCCGCGTCCAGCTTGGCGAAATCTCGCTTTGCACTGTTTGCGTCCGAAGTACCTCCGATTATTAGCTTCACGCCGTTCAAGGATTGCTGTTCGGATTTCGTAACGCCTACACCCCGATTTAGCAAAATCGCTTTTCGAGCCTTTTCAGGCCCCCATCCGGAAATCTCCGCGCTCTACCCCTGCCTCTTCAAATTTCGCCGTCTTGCAGCCCCAAGCCATGCGGGTCGTGCTGTGAGCAATCCCCACCTGCCCCAGTCGGTTCAACACAATAATGCCGCCGTGGCCGTTCAACCGCTCCAGCAGATAGTTCATCGCCTCCTGCGCTGCCCAATCCGGCAGATTGCCAGCCAGCACTCGATCGGCAGTCCATTTAGCTAAGACCAGCTTCATGATCGGCTCGCCCCATCCCGTGGTTGATACCGCCGCACTCAAATCATCCGCATAACAACCGCACCCAATCAGTGACGAATCCCCCAACCGCCCCGGAGCCTTGTTCAGGGTTCCACCCGTCGAAGTTGCCGCGGCGATATAGCCCGCCGCATCCAGCGCCACCGCGCCCACCGTATCGTGTGAGTTTTCGGGTGCAAACATTTCACTCCCCGGCGGGTGCCCGATTTCTCGCGAGTCCTTTGCGCGAGAAGCGAGGATTTTCGCCTGGAACTCCCGCAGCCTCTCGACCTCGCGCGGAATCACCAGTTCAGAATTCTCGCAAAGCTCCACGCCATGCTCCTCGGCAAAGCGCTCCGCTCCCTCGCTCACAAAATAAACGTGCGGGCTCTCGCTCAAAATCTTGCGCGCCACGCGCACCGGATTCCGCACCCGCTCCACGCAGCCCACGCCGCCGGCGCGCAGCGTCGCGCCGTCCATGATCAGCGCATCCATCTGCACCTTGCCGTCGCGGTTCAAAAAGCTGCCGTGCCCGGCATCGAAAGTGTCGTCGTCTTCCATAATGACGACCGCTTCCTCAACGGCGTCAAGCGCCGCGCCACCGCGCTCAAGCACGCGCCATCCCGCCGCCAGTGCATTGCGCACCCCATGGATATGAGCCTCGACCATGTCATCCGGCATGGCCCAGGCTCCGCCGTGAACTACTAAAACTGGATTGTTAGGCATCGCGCTTTTAGTCTAGCGCGTTTTTTTGTCCGGCCTGTGGAAGGTCGGCTTCCGGTCTCCGGCTTCCGGCGTTTGGCGTTTGGGACGCCGTGATTGTTGACTCGCAGTGGGGATTTCAACGCAACCCGACTGATCTGTCATCTTGAGCGAAGTTGCCGTTCGCGAAGCGAAGGGCAACGCAGTCGAAAGATCCCTTGCACATCGAACTCTCTTCGGACTTCGCAACAGAAGTAACGCGTCGGGAACAGCTCCCCCGGCCGATCGCGCACAGGTGCGGAAGAAGCCGGAGACACCTGCCCAAATGTCCGATAAGGACTTGGTGAATGAAATGTTGAGGCAGATTGGCCTGACGCCGCGAATCGAGGAAACATCCGCTGAGTCCGACGCCTAGGAGTTCCTGGCGGCTCGAACCATAGCAATAGGTAAACCTACTAGTTGACAAGCTAGTTGGTTAACCGTATGATTATCGTCATGGAGAGTATTGGGGCATTTGAAGCTAAGACTCACCTCAACGAATTGTTGCAGAGAGCGTCCAAGGGCGAGACAATTCGGATTACACGGCGCGGCGTTCCAGTGGCCAAGCTGACTCCGCCGGATGATGGCGAAAACGCTGACGTCCGCAGCCTCGCCGAAGCCATTCGGCAATTGAGGAAGGGGGCGACTCTGGGCAAAATCAAGATGCGTGAGTTGATCGATGAAGGCCGCCGTTACTAGACGGTTCGTGCTCGATGCCTCCGTGGCTGTGGCCTGGTGTTTTGAGGACGAGACCACCAAGTTCACCGAAGGCGTGCTCGATTTGATCTCTGCTGGTGCGGAGACGCTGGTTCCATCAATTTGGCCCTTGGAAATCTCTAATGCATTGCTGATGGCGGAGCGGCGCAAGCGCATTGCCCTGGCAAAGGTTACCGCACTTCTCCTAAGGATTGCGGGATTGCCGATGTCCGTGAGGCCGGCCGACTCCAGACATGCATTCGAGAAAATTCTCCCGCTGGCTCGCCAGCAGCAGTTGTCGCAGTACGACGCAGCTTACCTGGAATTGGCAATGCGAGAGGGAATGGAATTAGCCACGCTGGATGGCGGCCTTCAGAAGGCGGCTAGAGCGGTAGGAGTGGAGTTGCTCTCGCTCTAGCTACAAATTCAGAATTCTGGCTATGCCGCTTGCCCCGCTTTGGCTGGCACTGGCGGGTCCTGCGTGCGAGTCCAGGTGTAGCGCATGCGGTGAATCACGGTGATCGTCGAGAGTACGGCGATGATCCAGAGCACCGGCGCCATACGGTTGAACAGGGCTCCGAGAATGACGAGGACGAGGCGTTCGGGGCGCTCCATGAAGCCGACGCGGCAGGAGCCGATCAGGCTTTCGGCGCGGGCGCGCGTGTAGCTGACCATGATGGCGCTGACCATCACGAAGGCGGTGAGTACCACATAGAAGAAGCGGTCGCCGCGGGCGTAGAAGACCAGCAGTCCGAGAAATTGCGAAGCGTCGCTGTAGCGGTCGACCACGGAATCGAAGAACGCTCCGAAGCGGGTGACCCGGTTAGTGGCGCGGGCAACTTGTCCATCGACGAGATCGAAAAATCCCGAGAAGATGATGACCAGGCCGGCATAGAAAAACAGGTGGCGCTGGGTGAGCGCGTTCGCCGAGCCAAAAAGAATTGCGGCCCACGTATTCACCACCAGTCCCATGAAGGTGAGGACGTTGGGATTGATGCGCGAGAGCGCGAGCCAGCGGACGATAGTATCGAGCAGAACGCCGCAGGCGCGGCCGAAGGCGCTCGTCCAGCTATGGTTCGGCGAGCCTTTTGAATTTTTGTCGGATGCGGGTTTCTCCGCCGCATTTCGGTCAGGCAGTTCGAGGCTTCGGCTGGTCGAGTCCGCCACTAAGCGCCCGCCTTTTCCGGATCGGCCTCGTCGTGAATGGTGATCAGGCTCAGAATTTCCAGCTCGCGCTTGCCGTTGGGAGTAATCACGGTAGCTTCGTCGCCCACCTTCTTATTCAAAAGCGCGCGGCCGATAGGAGACGTGGTCGAAATTTTGCCGCCGGCAACGTCGGATTCTTCGCTGGTCACCAGCTTGTATTCGATCTCTTCGTTCTTTTGGCTGTCGAAAACCTTGACCGTGGAACCCAGCCCCACTTTGTCGTGGGGAATATTGTTCATGTTGGTCAGCGACAAGTCGGCGAGCCGTTTGCCCAACTGGCGAAAGCGCGCCTTGACGAACTCCTGGCGTTGCTTGGCCATGTGATATTCGGCGTTTTCGCTGAGATCGCCGAGTGCGGCCGCGCGTTTGATCTCCTTGGGAAGTTCGTGCACCAGTTCGTGCTCGAGCGCGTCGACTTCTTCCTGCAATTTCTTTCGGAGTTGGTCTGTCATTTTAAGCCGGTATGAGTACGCCCTTGAGATTATAAACCCGTCCCGGATGTGGAACCACTGTAGCGACCTCGATAAATCGCTGTATCCGAGGACGGACGGCAAAAAACGCTGGATTTTACGGGGCGTTCTGGCATGGTTCACTTACCTCATGCGAAATTGATGCTTCCGGGCAACGACTTTCCGTATGCGAGAGCAGGATCGCGCATCTAAAGAACTCGAAGGAGCGGCTGAAGTTAACCCGATTTTCTTCCGATGAAACAAGCACAGCCAAAACGTTGTGTTATCCGAGCCCTGGGGGTTGGTGAACGAATGATGGACCAGAAAGTCATGCGATCGCTGCTGGAAGAGATGGAGCGGGCGGCGGAAGAAACCTTGCAGCAGGATGCTGCTTTTCACGAGGCGCTGCTGGCGCTCAAGTTTGAAATTGATAGCGATCCGCGGGTACAGGCGACGGTTGGCCAATTACTTTCCTCGGGGCGCCGGGTATTTAACTCTTTTGTTCCCCATGTTCGAATCCGGGTACGCACGGAGCAGGGAGTTTACGCTCTGCCGAAGATTGCAGACGAGCCTCCCGTGGCTGCTTCCGAAGATGCTCATCTCCGGGACGAACTGAACCGCGCCGCCAGCGAGGTTATCAGAAACAGCCCTTATCACCGCGAGCTCGATACCATCATTAACGAAGTTGTTGGATCGAACCGCCGCTTTGAGGGAATTGCCGGCGAGTTCGAGCGACAGGGTTATGAAGTTCTTCTTTGCCTGGATTTATCAGCCTACGCGCAGATTCAGGGATCGGCGCGGCCAGCCCGCCAAAACGCAGAATCGCAAAGGAAAACATCCGTCGGCGAGACGAGTTCTTTTGGGCTTTCGAGCGCCGATGTGAAATTTCTTCGGGCTTTGAAGATCAGAGCGGACTAAGCAAGTTTCGGCGGGTAAATCGGGCGAATTATTGGGGAATCAAGCCTGGAATTCTGACGCTTCAGGGAAGCGGAGATTGCACTTGGCCAGGGCCATGGTCAGGAGTTCTTCGATCTTGGTCTCTTCGCAGTTGCGCGACATGGCGATTTCGCTGACCAGAAGATAGCGCGCGCGCTCCAGCATTTTCTTCTCGCGGAAGGAAAGCGGCTTGGCCTGATGAATGGCGATCAGGCTCTTGAGCACTCCGGCGACCTCATATAGCGAACCGGTTCGCATGCGGTCGGAATTCTCTTTGAAGCGATCTTTCCAGTCGCTGACGCTTAGGTCATCGGCAACGGATAGAAAGTCGACGATCTTTTGTACCTCGCCGTTGCGAACCACGCGGCGGATGCCCACGCTGCCGGCATTGTTGCACGGCACCATCACCTTGAGGCTGCTGGATTTAATGGTGAGCAGGTAGAACTTTTCGACGGTAGCGCCCACCGACCGGCTGCTGATTTGCTCAATCACGCCCACCCCGTGGTTGGGATAGACGACCTTATCGCCGATGTGGAAATTCAGGTCTGCACCATTCATAAATAATACCCGGGCAGGAGACAGGGTCGAGTGGGGAGAAGCATTATCACTACTATAAACAGATTATCCCGAATTGGGCGGAAAAGCAAGGAATGGCGCCCCTCGCGGAGCGCCCTGGAGGGAAGTAATTCATTCAAGCGTCAAGCGTCCAAAACCTATTCCGAGATCACGTGCACGACCTGGCCGGAACTCTCGCCGGCGTAGACCATGCGGGTGGCGGATTGCAGTCGATCTGGAAGCTGCTGGCGGTGACGCTTCCGACCTTGGTTTTGGTATAGCCGTTGACCACGGCGACGGTGGAATCCTGCGTGTTGGTGACGAAAACCAGGTTGGTGAAGATGTCGACGCAGACGCCGAAGGGATTATTTCCGGTGGCGACGTTGGCGACGACTTTGGCATTCGTCATGTTGACGATGGCGATGGCGGAGGGCGCGAAGGTTTCGTTGGTGACGTAGGCTTCGCTGGTGAAGGGATTGACGGCGACATTGGCGGCGAACTGGCCGATGGTGGCGCGTCCGACGATTTTGTCGGTGACGCCGGAGGCGATGTAGAGGTAGGGTCCGTCGAGCGCGATGGCGATTTCATTCAGGGCGATATCGACGGCGAGGCCGAGGGGCTGGCCTCCGCCGAGCGAGATGGAGTCGATGATTTTGTTGGTGTTGCCATCGATCACGTCGATCTTCACGTCACTGGCGTCGGAGAGGTAAATGCGATTGGTAACTGGGTTGACGGCCAGGCCTTGAATGCCGATGCCCTGCGTGCTGGTGATGGGCAGCACGCCGAGAATTTTGTCGGTATTGCCGTCGATCACGGTCATCGAACAGTTGCCGGAGACGCATCCCGCGGCGTAAACGCGATTGGTGGTGATGTTAACCGCGGTGAGCCATGCGCCGCTCGGGGTGGAGATGGTATCGATGACAGTGTTGCTTGCGCCGTCGATGACGTTGACTTCGGGCGCGCCGTTGTTGGGCGGCGTGACGGCAACGTAGATGCGGTTGGTGCCGGGATTGACGGCGATTCCGTCGGGATATCCGGAGACGGGGATGTCGGTGACCAGAGTTTGTGCGTTGGATGGAAGCGTGCAGGCGCACGAAAGCAGGGCGAGTAGAAACCCGAGACGGGACAGCATATGACCTTCCTTGAAGTGTGAAATGGCCAGGCGGAGAGTGGCGGCGAGTTGGAAGTGCAAGCCGTGAAGAAGGTTGCCTGACAAGGGTTTCGGCGCGCGGCGTGGGGGCCTTCTACGGAATCTTTTTTGGGGAAGTAATGGGGATTTGATTCTCGAAGGCGTGCGGCATCGGGAGTTTGCCTTAACCATCGCCGAATCGATCAAGCGACAGTTTGAGTTTCAGCGGGCGCGATAGGGTTGAGTTCGACGGCCGATGGTGCGAGCAGCGGCCAGCCTTTTCGCAGGACGTAGTCGAGCCAGGCTCCGGCCATTTGCGAGGTGAGGACTGCGGCTAGAACTAGAGTGGTGTAAAACGTCGCGCTGATGATTCCGGCTTCGAAGGCGACGCTGGCGAGAACGATGCCGGGGCCGCCGCGAGCGTTGGTGGTGATGGCGAGGTTGATCAGGTCGAGGCCGCGAAATCCGGCGAAGCGCCCGGCGAGGGATACGGAGAGGATTTTGACGAGGCAGCTTCCGAGAAGGAAGGCAGCGATCATGGGGAGCGAGAGGCCGCGGACGAGGTCGAGTTTGAGGCCGACGATGGCGAAGTACGCGGGAATGAAGAATGCGAAGGAAAATTTTCCGATGGCTTCGAGGGCGTCGGCGAATAGTCTTCGCTTTTTGTGAACGACGGCAAAGCCCGCGAGGAAGGCGGCGAACACGACGCTGACGTCGAGGGCTCCGGCGACCACGCAGTAGGCGAGAAGAACTCCGAGTGCGTAGGCGACCGGGGAGTGCTGCGCGAGGATGTTGAAGCGGGATTTGTTGATGCGCTTCACGACGCGCGGAATGAGCGTGAGGCCTAGAACGAAAAACGCAACCGTGGCGAGAAGGTGAAGGGCGATCTGCTGCTGGTTGAGGTGGGTTTTTCCAGCGAGAGCCGTGGCCACGGCGAGGGCCAGCCAGAGAACGATGTCTTCGAGGACGGCGACGCCGAGCACGAGACGTGCGAAGCGGGTGTGAAGGATCTTGAGGTCGGCGAAGATTTTGGAGACAACGGGAACGGATGTCACCGCGACGCCGACGGCGAGAATAATGATCAGTGAGAGACGGTTGCCATTGGGTCCGGCGAGCGCGGGGCGAATCAGCCAGGGGCCGAGAAGCAGCGCCAGCAGAAACGGCGCCCCTGTGCCGACGATGGATAGCCATGCGACCTCGCGGCGCTCGTCGCGGGTGAAGAGTTCGCGGGTCTCGGCTCCCGAAAGGAACATCAGCAAGAGCAGGCCGAGCCAGTAGATGAAATTAAAGACTCCGGCCTGGTGATTGGCGGCCTGCATGAGGTGTGCAACCGCTGGCAGGCGGCCGAGCAGGGCCGGACCGAGAACGACTCCGGCGAGGATTTCGCCGACAACTTTGGGCTGGCGCAGCCTGACGAAGAGATATCCCAGGGCCTGCGCGAGGCCAACCAGAAGCAAGAGTACGAGCAGGATCGAAGTGAGGTCAGAGTTGGACAAGTCGGCGCCCGGGAACGGCGAATATCAGATGCAGCGGGACGCGGCGGTGTTGTGCGGAGATAAAGGGCGGAGCGAGGCCAGCGCTATGCCGCTTTGGATGCCTGCGCTAAAGGCCGCGGAACATGAGGTCTTCGAGGGCCATGCGGCGCACCTGCCAGAATTCGCGCTCCTGCGCGTCGACTTTGAGGCGGCAGTTGCCGGCGTCATCGAAGGCGAGGGTGACCTCAAACAGTTGCTGGGACTGGCCGTCGTGAATGACGATGGCGTGATCGGCAAGGGTGAAGTTGACGGAGCGCTGGAGTTCGTTGGCTTTCAGAAGGACGGTGAAGGTGTTGATGTCGTCGGTCATGGAAAATTCGTAAGGAGCAATCTTGGGGCGCAGGGTGTTGCGCGTGGCCACGTCTTTTTCAACTTCGGCGCGCAGCGTGGCGAAGATTTTTGGAAGAGTGCAGGCGGAGCGCTGGGTGATCCAGTCGTAGGGCGCAGGGTCGTTGCCGTTGGCGTTTGCAGGCTTGGCGTTGGTTCCGGGGGCGTTCGGTTCGGAGCTGGCGGTGGGTTGAGTTTTTTCTTTGCCTGGGCCGCTGGGGCGTTCATCTTTTGAAGTTTGATTTTGATCTGGCATTGTGTGGGCACTTTCGGGACTCGTGAATCGGCGTAGATCGCTGGTTGGCTCCGTTCAGAGAAACAGCAAAAATCTGAACCTCACCGCCTCATATCCTCCGCCGATTCTCTGACGCTGTTCGTCTTTGAGAGTCCGAAACAACGGCCGCACCGGGGCGCGTCCGCAGGTTCGGAGATGAGATGCCGATTTGGTTGGCGGCGTTGATTGCAGATCGCACCGTTCCGGGGCTTTAGCTTCCCTTCAAAAGGTTTTCGCATCTGAAAGGCATGACCGTGCTCACGGAAAATTTCCCGCCTGATTTTCTTCGCGTCCGCAAACCGCCTGAGCCTTCGCCCCCACCCATCAAAGAACCGCCCGACGGGCCGGAGAATCCTGATGCGCCGGTGCGTGAACCGGATCCGGACGAGCCGGCGCAGATGTGATCTTTGGGAGAATGCGCGCTGGCTCCGTGCGGCTAGAAGTCGTTGCGCAGAGAACTGGAGCGCACCCCGAACTCCGATTTCACGTAGCGGAAGAATCGTGGACGTCCGCGGCGGCGCCAATAGGGCGAATCGTAGGTGTTCACCGCAGGGCCGGAGCTCAGCAGGCTGAAGAAAGAATGGTGCGCGGGATTGGTGACGATGCCGGCATGGCCGCGCCACACCACGAGGTCGCCGGCCTGGGGAAAGTTCACACGGCGAAATTCGTCGGTGCCCTCATAAAGGTCGGAAGAATTCGCATACGCATAGGGAAAGCCGGCGCGCTCATAAAGGGCGTGGATGAAGTGCGTGCAGTCGCTGCCCTGCTTAGGATACCGGTGAAGATCGAGAGCTGTGCCAAGAATGGTTAGACGTTCATCTGGAGTAAGTGACTGGGGTGGAGGAGAAACCTGCCGGGAATCGCTATGTGCCCAGCGCGAAGCCGCGTCTGGGGCCGATTGGGGACGCTGGGCCACTGCCGCGGGGATTGCCGAAAGGCAGAAAAGCAGCAAAAACGCGCCGGAATTAGGAGCAAAACGCATCGTCATTTATAACTCTCTTTTCCCGGACACACAGGTCACCGGAGTGAAACCGGAGTGTCGGGAGAAGTGGCATAGGTCGGATGCACTTTCGGGTGGAAGGGGTTGCGGGAAAGGTGGGTGAGAGAGGCCGTGGGGCGCGGGAATTCGGAGACATCCAGCACTTGGCGCGCAACACGATCGAGTCGCTCGAACTCGTTCTCGCCGACTGGGAGTACGACCGCCGCAACGGAACTTGACTGAGGTACCGCGTGAATGGCACACTTGCTATGCACCTATGTTAAGCACACGGCGAGCGCACATTTTGATTCCGGGCGATTTGCTGCGGGAAATCGACGCACTGGTTGGCCCACGGGGACGCAGCGCCTTTTTACTGGAGACCGCGCGCCAGGAAGTGCAGCGGAGGAAACTGCTGCGTTTTCTGGAGAGCGGGGAGACGGCGTGGAAAGCCGAGGCGCATCCTGAACTGAAGGGCGGAGCGGAGGCGTGGGTGCGGGCTCTGCGCAGGCAGAGCGAGCGGGGTGGTAGTAAGCGCGGCGCGCCGAAGCGGAAGTAGCGAATCCGCGCAGGAGTCCGCATCGCTGGATTGGAGCCGTTGCGGAGGATGCCATGCAGATTCTTCTCGATACATCGGTGCTGATCGATGCGTTGCGGATGCGGCGCGGGCGGCGGGAATGGCTGGCGGAACTGTTGCGCGGCGGCCACAGCCTGGCGACTTCGGCGCTGAATCTTGCGGAAGTGTATGCGGGAATGCGTCCGGAAGAGGAAGCGCGAACCAAAGCTTTTCTGGACGCGCTGGATTGCCATGAAATTACGGCCGGCGTTGCTGAGGCCGCCGGCAAACTCCAAAGCCAGTGGAAGCGAAGGGGGCGCACGCTGACCCTGGCTGACACCATCGTCGCGGCGGTTGCGATCGGGCAGGGATGCCTGCTGGCGACCGATAATTTGAAAGATTTTCCGATGCGCGAGGTCGATCTTTATCGGCTGCCTGCGGAATAAAAGCTTCAACTCGTCCCGGGTTAGAGGCTCTCGGCTGGTTCGGCGATGAATGCTTCGCCGTGGATTCCCTGGATGTGAGCGGTGAGCCACTGGTTGGGGGTGTGGCGGCCTTTGAGGTAGAGCTTTTGATAATTGTCGCTGAGGGCTTCGGTGTAGAGGGCGGGGAAAGCAGGTCCCTCGACTGCGCCTGACCGATTCGCGAGCGAATCAGCAGGCTGCGCTCGGGATGACAGAGCTGAGGAAGATTCCAGCGGCGTGGGCAATCCCGGAAGTGAAGAAGCGTTGGAAGAGCCGAGAGTAATGGCCTCGAGCTGCTTTCCGACGAAGGATTGCATGAAGGCGCGTTTTTTTTCGGCGGCGAGGTCGCGCAGGATTTTGTTGCGCTCGCGGGCGACGTGGACTGGAACTTGATTGGGCATGGCGGCGGCGGGCGTGCCGGGACGTGCGGAGTAAGTGAAGACGTGAAGGTACGTGAAAGGCAACTCGGCGATGAAGCGGCGAGTGGCTTCGAATTCGGCGTCGGTTTCGCCGGGGAAGCCGACCATGACGTCGGCTCCAATGGCGGCCGTTGGCATGACGGCGTGGATTCTTTCGATCTTCTCGCGATAGTGCCAGGGGCGATATTTGCGGTGCATGCGGCGCAGAACCGCGTCGCTGGCGGATTGCAGCGGAACATGCGCGTGCCGCGCGATGCGCGGCGAGCCAGCGACAAAGTCGATGAGTCCTCGAGACCAGTCCATGGGTTCGACGGAAGAGATGCGGAGTTTTTCGAGCTGAGTTTGTTCGAGTATGGATTCGAGTAGGAAGACGAAGGTGGGATTCTGAAGGGCGGCTTCCGCTATCCGGCTTCCGGCTTCCGGAGAGTGAGTCATTTCCGGGGCGAAGACTTCTAGGGGCGAAGGGGTTTTCCGGGAGCCGGGTAGCGGAGGCCGGACGCCGAAGTCCCGGCCCCAGCGGCCGAGGTTGATGCCGCTGATGACGAGTTCTTTGTATCCGGCGGCGACGAGGGCGTTGACTTCGCGGATCACGGCGTCCAGCGGCAGTGAACGGCTTTGGCCGCGGACGCTGGGGATGATGCAGAAGGAGCAGCGATTGTCGCATCCGTCCTGGACTTTGAGGTTGGGGCGGGTGCGGGAGTTTGGTGCGGCTTCGCCTTCGAATACGGGAGCGGCCAGGAGTTCGGTGTGGGCGAAGATGTTGGAGATGAAGAGGGCGGCTTCCGGGTGCCGGCTTCCGGCTTCCGGAGCTCGGAAATTGCGTGTGAGGGTCGACAAAGGGACGAAGGATTGGAGAGTGATGCTGCCGTCGACCTCAGCGGCTAAAGCCGCGATGGATTTTTGCTCCTGTACGGCACGACTAAAGTCGTGCCCTTCCCGAACTATGTCGCCGGGGACGTTCTGGTCCCGCAGGGCGATTTCGGCGAGGCGGTGTTTGTGGGAGTTGCCGATTACGGCAGTGACGCCGGGGAGGGCGGCGATTTCTTCGGGGGCACGTTGGGCGTAGCATCCGGTGACGAGAATTCTGGCGTGTGGGTTGTGGCGCTGGAGGCGGCGGATGGCAGCGCGGGCGTCCTGGTCGGCGGAGTGAGTGACGGTGCAGGTGTTGAGGATGACGAAGTCAGCTTCGTTTTTCTCGGCGGGAGCGAGGCCGCGAGATTCGAACTGGCGCTCGAGGGCGGCGCCATCGGCCTGGGTGGCGCGGCATCCGAAGTTTTCCACGTGGAAGGTGGGCACGGAATATCGTAGCATCTGGTGGCTTCCGGCTTCCGGCTCATCTCTTCTATGGCGCTGACGGAGAAAAGTCGGGTGCGTGGGGTGGGAACTCCTTTTGAGCCGGTGCTGGTGCGGTGTGCAAGGGGATGCTTCAACTGCGCAGGATCGTACGGCGGGCAGTTCTGCTGCGCTCAAGATGACAGGCGGATGCGCTCGGCAGTTAGAAAAACAGCTGTTCCGCGGCGGTGAAAATGAAATCCGCGTTGCAAATCCATGTGAGAGATTTCAAAGCTGGATTCGGGGTGAATTAGGGATGCTTCGGCTGCGGGTTTGCTTTGCTTCGCAAAGCAAATTCCTCGCTCAGCATGACCGAGATAACAGATGAATCAAGTTCCCAGATACAGGACGTGGACGTAGGTGCCGAGGCGGACGTTGTAGGCGAGGTACCAGCCGACGTGGTCGGGGTCGTCGTAGAGGGTGATGTCGTCGGCGTCCCAGCGCCAGTCGGTGCAGAAGAGGATGTCGTAGGGGGCGACGCTGAAGTTGAAGCCGCCGAACCAGAAACGGTTGGGGCCGCCGCCGGCGAGACGCCAGACGTGGTCGCGTCCGATGCCGCCGGTGAAGTGGCCGTGTTCCCAGGGATGGTCGAGGCGGTAGTGAATGTCGTTGGGGCCGGTGTCGTGGCCGATCCATTTGCCGTTGGAGTGGACGTGAGGAGCGTCGGGGTGATCCTCTTTGTCGTCGAAGTGGCGGTTCTCGGTGGGGCGCTGCGGCTTTTTTGTTTTGGAGGGGCCGTGGGCGGGAATGTTTTTGGGGCCGCCTCCGACTTCGGGGCGATGGGCGGCGAAGGCGAGGGTGGAGGTGAGAATTAGAACGGGGATGAGCTTTTTCATTTTCACGGAGATTTTACGCGTGGTGGAGAGCGGAGGCAATTGGGTTTCGTAATATGCGGGGGCTATTTTTGGTGGTGGGAAAAATCGGGCAACCACTAAGGGGCACTAAGGATCACGAAGGGAATATTTGGCTGGGGTTCGGGGTGGGGGTAGGGATGCTTCGACTGCGGATTTGCTTTGCTTCGCAAAGCAAGTTTCTCGCTCAGCATGACAGACACTGGAAGTGATTTTCAGAAGATGAATTTCAGGCCGAGTTGGATTTGGCGGGGGGCGAAGGCGGCGGTGGGTTTGAGGAAGCTTTGCGTGGGCTGCTGGTAGTAGGCAGGGTAGGGGACGTTGCTGACGTAAGTGGTGTAGTTGACGAAGGTGGTGGCTTCGGCGGTGAGGCCGTTGCTGGTGATGACGACGCGCTGATTGTCGCGGTTGAAGAGGTTGAAGGAGTCGGCGGTGAGGTCGAGGCGACAACCCGGGCGCAGGCGAATTTTGCGGACGAGGCGGAGATCGACGGAGGAATAGTCGGGTCCGGTGAAGGCGTTGCGGGAGTAGCCGGGGAGGCGATCGTTGTCGTAGTTACCGTCCTGGTTGGGATCGCCGGCGACGGTGGCGTTGACGGGACGTCCGCTGCCGGCGGTGACGATGCTGGAGATTTTCCATTCGTTGAAGATGTGGCCGAGAAGTTCGTGCTCGCGGTGGAAGGGACGAGGCTCGACGGAAAAGGCGGCGACGAAGCGGTTGCGCTGATCGGTGACGCTGGGTCCGCGCTCGCCGTTGGGGTTGTAGGAATTTTGCACGGTGGCGGGTTCGCCGGCGACGAGGGCGTCCTGGCCGTCGTCGATGGCGCGGGCGTAGGTGTAGGAGAGGCGGAGATAAGTTCCGCGGGTGACGCGGCGATTGATGGAGAGAGTTGCGCCGTTGTAGACGCTGGATGCGGCGGATTGGAATTCGTCGATGGCGCCGAGTTGGGCGATGGGGCGGCCGAGGGGATTGATGCAGGGAGGAAATGGGCAGGTGAGCGAGCGCGTGAATTGCCAGGTTGAGAATGAATCGACGGTGTAGTAGCCGTTTTGAAAGATGGAGCCGGTGGAATCGAAGAGTGGATAAGTGAGGGCGACGGGCTGGGGAAGATTCACGTCGAGGGCGCGGATGAGGTGTTCGCCGTGAACGTAGAGATAGGAGACAGCGACGGTGGTACGGTCGGCGACTTCGCGCTCGAGGGTGAGGCTCATTTGCTGGACGCGCGGAGTGACGAAGTTGGTGGCGAAGGCGGAGATGTTGTTGGTGACGCCTTCGGTGAATCCATTTGGAAGATTGCAGGATGAGCCGGTGAGCGAGCAGGTGACGAGCGGATTGGGATAGGTGGGAAAGAGAAGGTGGTCGTAGAAATTTGTATTGTTGAGAAAAACCTGAGAGTTGGTGATGCCGTTTTCGGTTGCGATGGCGGAGTTGTAGATCTGAGGGATGCGGACGTAGAAGATTCCGTATCCGGCGCGGATGACGAGCGGGCGAGTTTTGCCAAGCGAGTAAGCGAGTCCGGCGCGCGGGGCGAAGTTGTGGGAATTGTAGGGAACTTTGCCGGAGGGCGGGAAGAGTGGGTTGGAGATTAATCCGGCGGTCGAAAAAGTTTGGAGATCCCAGCGAACGCCGATGTTTAGCGCGAGATGGTTGGTGAGGCGCATGCTGTCCTGCACGAAGGCGGCGTAGTCGTTGCTGTTGGGACGGGAGGATGATGGCCCGAAATTTTGCAGATAGTAGTGCGGGACGGAGTGAGCGTAGGCGCGAAGGGGAGTGAGGGGAAGTCCGGCTTCCTGCGGCTCGAAGGTGAAGGGATTGACTTTGATGACGCCGAAGATGTATTTGCCGCTCTGCTGGCTGGGAAAATAATCGTAGAGCCAGGTGAGGAGAGTGTCGCCGCCGAATTTGAAGGAGTGACGGGAAGTATCGAAGCTGAGGGTTTCGGCGAGCTGGGCACGGTGTTCGCGCGTGGAGCGGGGAAGCAGGTCAGAGCGTCCGATGCCGTCGATGATGTCGGTGACTTTGACCAGCGTGGCGCTGGTGTTGGTGAAGGACTGGCGCAGGTCGCGGGAGAACTGGGCGCGAAGATGGCTGATGAGGCGTGGCGAAATGCCGGAGGTGAGAGAGGCGGAGCCGGTATCGGTAGAGACATCTTCGGTGCCGTTGTCGGAGATGGAATCGTAGGTGACGGGGCTGGCGGGATCGAGGAAGGCATTGTTCGATCCCCAGTAGCGCGAGGAGTTGTAACGCAGGGCAAGCTGGTTGCGCGGGGAGAGATTGATATCGAGCTTGGCGTAACCGGCGTTGCCGATCTGTGCGGCGGGATAGGCTCCGGCGAGCGATGAGAGTTGGCTGGCGGCGGCGAAGACGAGGGCTTGATCGCTGGCTTCGTAGTCGCCGGGAGAATAAGGTCCGGTGCCGGCTTGCGGGACGACCTGCATGGAGCCGTCGAGAAATTCGACGACGTTGGGGACGTGGAAGTAGTGCTGATCGAATCCGGCGAAGAAGAAGATTTTATTTTTCACGATGGGGCCGCCGATGGTTGCGCCGCCTTGTTGCTGGCGGCTGTGGGGCTTGAAGGAGAGGTAGGGATCGGATGCGCCGAAGCTGCTATCGCGGATGTAATAGAGTCCGGTGCCGTGCCAGTGATTGGAGCCGGATTTGGTGACGACGTTGATGACGGCTCCGCCGGCGCGGCCTTGCTCGGCTCCGTAGGAGGTGGTGGAGACGCGGAACTCCTGCACGACCTCATTGGAAAATTGATAGGGAGCGCGATAGAGGCCGCGGGCCTGGGCGAAGAAAGCGTTGTTGAAGTCGCCGCCATCGACGAGGAAGCTGTTTTGAAATCCGCGAATGCCGCCGAAGGAGAGATCGCCGTTGCTGCCGGAGGTGAGGCTGCGGGGATCCTGCGTGACTCCGGGCGAGAGCAGCATGAGGTCGGAGAAGCGGCGGCCGTTTATAGGAAGATCGGCGATGGCGCGTTCGTCGAGGAGCGTGGAGACGGGGGCGGGTTGCGTTTCGACGAGCGCGGGCGCGCCGGAGACGGTGACGCTTTCGTGAGCGCCGGCTAGGGTGAGATGAAATTCGAGTTCGGCGGCTGCGCCGACGTCGACGTGAAGTTGGGGAGTGACCTGCGCCGACATTTTGTCGGCTACGGTGCGCACGGTGTAGTCGCCGGGTGGAAGAAGATCGAGAGAGAATCGGCCTTCGGCGTCGGAGGTGGTGGAGTAACGCGCTCCGGTGGCGGAGTTGACGGCGACGATGGAGGCCTGGGGAATACGGAGGTCGTGGAGATCGACGACCGTGCCGTGAATGGCTCCGGTGGCGGAATCCTGGGCGGCGAGCGATGTCGAGAGGATGAATATGAGGAAGACAGCGCGCATAGGTTTCCCACCTGCGGACGAGATGAGCTCGGGTGGAGAATGCCGCGCGTTTTACCGGAAACGAGCGGGGTGGGAAACCAGGATCATTATTAGCATGGGAGGGTTGAGATTGCTTGTGATGAGCGCCGGTCTTTTTTGGGATTTGTGCCGGAGTGGGAATGTGGGCGAAAGGCCCTTTGCCACCCAAAGGCAGGTTGTCCGGAACGAGTGCTGAGTCCGGTAGCGCGGGAGATCCCTCGCTTCGCCTGAACTGCGGCTGCGCTCGGGATGACGCCGTCGAAGCGCTCCACCTTATTCCTCTCGACGCCAGATTGATAGGGCGGGTGTGCCTTGAGCCAGGAGGCCGAGGGTTGCGGGTTGTGGAGCGGAAGGGAGCGATGGGACTGTGAGTGAGGAGTTTGTGGGGTCGTTTGTGGCTCCGGTGAGGATGGGCTGGTCGGGGGTGGTTTCGTAGGCGTAGCCACGGATGGAGGCGGAGCGGGTGCCGATTTCGGCGACGCGGGCCCAGCCGTAGTGAGTTTCTCCGTCGATCATGAATTTGAAGCCGAGGAAGCCGCCGCGGCGGTCGAGCCAGGGGCAGTGGGCGGAGAATTGGTTGGTGTAATCTCCGGCGACCTGGAACATGATGAGCTGGTTGGGTTGGAAATGTTTGCTGGGGCCGACTTCCACCTGGCCGCGAAGTTTGGCGGCGCAGTTGAATCCCTTGCTGCTGGTAATTTCTCCGACTGCGTTGCCGGACTGTTCGGGAGTGACGACGAGCGAGTTGGCATAGAGGCCGAGCGGGGCGCGGGCGCTGCCGAAGCGCGATCCGGCGGAGAAGGCGAAGTCGGGGACGCCATCGTGATTAAGATCGAGATGGATGAGGCCGGCGTTTTCCGGGATGTGAATGTTGGATGGAGTGAAAACGATTTTCGCGTTCGCGGGTTGCGCGAGAGCGAGCAGGCTGACGCCGGCGGCCGTGCCGCTGGCGGCATAGGATAGAAGGTTTTTGTCGAAAGCGGAGGGTAAGGCGGAGGGGGTGCGCGCGGGAATGAGCTGTAGGTTTTTTGGAGAATCCACTCTTGTTACCCCCTGAGATTGAGCCTTCGGAAATTCGGAAGGCTAGCGTTCACTCTAAGGAACATTCGCGGCGGGGGAGCGACGCGATGTTTGAGATGCAAAGGGGAGGGCTCGGCGGAAGTCTTGGTTGACTAAAAAATCCTAATGAAAAACGGCGCCGCGGCAATCCCGATTGAGAAGATATCAGAATTAGCCACGGCGCGACAGCCTGAGGTCTCGATTTCCTATTGATGAAGGTGGTTAGTTCGTGTGCTCCGGACGGCGCCAAAGGGCGAGACCGGATGCGCCGCTGGCTAATGCGCCGAGGCTGGCAGGTTGAGGAGCGGGAAGGGCGGGGGCTTGCGAGGCATCGGATTTTTCGTCAGGGCCTCCCATGGCTCCGGCCTTGATGGATTGGCCGGGAGCGCTTTCGTAGGCGTAGGCGGTAATCGTCGGTAAACCTGCATTCAGAGTAATGCGGGCCCATCCGAAGTATGTATTGCCGTCGGCGACGAATTTCAACGCGAGAAATCCGCCTGTGTTATTGCGGCCTCGCCATGGACAGGCAGCGGAACCAGGGCTGGTGTAATCGCCCGCGACTGCGAACAAATCGAGCTCGCCGGGCTTGAAGTTCTTGTTGGCGCTGATGACGCGTCCCTTGGTGAGTTCGGCGGCGCAGACGCCGTTGCCGAAGCTGGTCATTGCGCCAATTTCATTGGCAGCCTGGGTGGGGATGCCGATGATGGCGTGCGCGTAGAAACCCAGCGGTGGGCTGGCATTGCGCTTTGTACGCCCACGCGCGTCGCCGGAAGTTTGAACGTTATAGAAGCTGAAGTCGGCGACGCCGTCGTTGTTGACGTCGAGCTGAACATAAGGGCCGTTAACCGTGATGGGCAGGTTGGTTGGGGTATAAATGACTTTGGCTTCGGCGGGATGGGTGAGGGCGAGCAGGCCGACGCCGGCGGCGCTGGCGGCGGTGGCATAGTTGAGCAAGCGTTTGTCGAGATTGGCGGCGAGGTTCGCGGGACGATGTTCTGGCGAGGGTGTGCGGGTCGGCATGCAGTTCTCCTTAAGAACTTCATCGAGCGGGACGAGTGGGGAGGGGCGGAAACGGGAGAACTTTATTACAGGTCGCAGCGGGTGTCAATGTGAAGGAAGTTGCGAGGGTCGTGGAGCAGCTTATTTCTTCGCAGCCTTTGTGGTGAATGGATTTTAAAACTTTTTACCGCAAAGGGCGCAAAGAAATTCCGCAAAGTTCGGGAAGAAGAACGAGCATTTCCAAGACTGCACCACTGCCGAAGTTGCAAGGCTCGCGAAATTAACCACGAAGGTAGACGAAGGAGAACTTAGGAAAGTGAAACGTTAACGAGCTTTGATTGAGGGACGGACGAATGCGTCTGTCCCTATGTGAGCGTCGGAACTGCAAGATCGCGAGCATTCGACTTCGATCATGATATGTTCGGAGTTCTAAAATTCACATGGAGCTGACAGGGAGCGATGATTCGAGCGTTTAAGGGGATGAAGCCGGTGGTGCCGGCGTCGTGTTATGTGGACGAGTCGGCGCAGATTATTGGCGACGTGGTGCTGGGCGAGCATGCGTCGGTGTGGATGAATGCGGTGCTGCGCGGCGATGTGTATGCGATCCGGATTGGGGCGCACTCGAATGTGCAGGATTGCAGCGTGCTGCATGGCATGAAGAATCAGTATGGGGTGACGCTGGGCGAGTACGTGACGGTGGGGCATTCGGTGACGCTGCATGGGTGCACGATCGAGGATAAGTGTTTGATCGGGATGGGATCGGTGATTTTGAATGGCGCGAAGATTGGCGCGGGGTCGATTATTGCGGCGGGGACGCTGATTCCGGAGCGGACGGTGGTGGAGCCGGGTTCGTTGTGGATGGGATCTCCGGGAAAGTTTAAGCGGAAGCTGGAGGAGAAGGATCAGGAATCGATTATGAAGTATGCGAGGAATTATTTGGGGTATGTGGAGGAGTATTTGAGGGAGGGGTAGGCAGTATCCAGTTTCTAGTATCTAGTGCAGCTCGGTTCGCGGGCTCTATGAGGATTGTCATCCTGAGCGGAGGAAACCGATTCGCGGAGCGAATCGGGTTGCGGAGTCGAAGGATCGCTATCAGCTTCATGGGCTGACGGGCGCTTCGGGGAGTTCTCTCGATGCGGCATTGAAGAGTGAGGAGAGAATTCCTTGCGCGGCCCGTTAAGTAGTTTAGGTAAAAGGGGTCCTTCGACTGCGGATTTGCTTCGCTTCGCGAAGCAAATTCCTCGCTCAGGATGACAGGTTTGAGGAGAGGGTCAGAATAAGGAACGGAATGATTAAAGCGGTGCGGGGGACGAGGGATTTGCTACCGCCGGAGACGGCGTTGTGGAATTTTGTGGAGGAGAAGGCGCGGGAGGTGTTTCGCGCTTACAACTTCCAGGAAATTCGCACGCCGATTTTCGAGTCGACGGAGTTGTTTGCGCGCGGGGTGGGGGAAGAGACCGATATTGTTTCGAAGGAGATGTTCACCTGGGAGGATCGAGGAAGAGCGGAGAGTGATCGCGGGCAATCGCTGACCTTGCGTCCGGAAAACACCGCGGGCACCGTGCGGGCTTACATCGAGCATAAGATGTGGGATCGCGGGCTGAACAAGCTTTTTTACATTGGGCCGCAGTTTCGGCGGGAGCGGCCGCAGAAGGGTCGGTACCGGCAGTTTTATCAGATTGGGGCGGAGGTGATTGGGCCGGCGTCGGCGGGGAGCGAGTCTCCGGCGCGGGATGCGGAGGTGCTGGAGATGCTGGCGACGCTGCTCGACCGGCTGGGGATTGCGGGATGGAATTTGGAATTGAATTCGGTGGGATGTAAAGAAGATAGGGCGGCGTTCAATGAGGCGCTGCGCAAGGCGTTGGAGCCGGTGGCGGCGAAGATGTGCGTGGATTGCCAGCGGCGGGCGGTAACGAATCCGTTGCGGGTGTTTGACTGCAAGGTGCCGGAGGATCAGCCGATTATCGATACGCTGCCGCGCATCAGCCAGTTTCTGGATGAAGGATGCAGAAAACATTTTGAGGCCGTGCAAGAGATTCTGACCAAGGTAGGAGTTCGATTTTCATTGAACGACCGGCTGGTGCGCGGGCTCGATTACTACACGCGCACGGCCTTTGAGTTTACGCATGGGGCGCTGGGGGCGCAGAACGCGATCCTGGGCGGCGGGCGCTATGACGGGTTGAGTGAGGCGCTGGGCGGGCCGGCGGCTCCGGGGATTGGGTTTGCGATTGGGGAGGACCGGCTGGTGATGTCTTTGCCGGAGTCGGCTGAGAGCGTGGTGAAGAAGCCGGATGTGTATGTGGCTCCGCTGGGCGCGGGGATGAATGGCGAGGCGGCGCTGCTGGCGCGGGAGTTGCGGCGCGAGGGCGTGGTGGCGGATTTGGGAGATGAGAATTTCCGGCTGAAGAAATCGTTTGAGGCGGCGACCAAGGCGGGGGCGAAATATATTTTGATTGTGGGAGAGAATGAGGCGAAGGCGAGGGCTTTCTCTTTGAAGAATCTGGAGAGCGGGGAGCAGGTTTCGGTGACGCGGAGTGAGTTGGCGGGGAAGATTCGCGGAGCGTGATTGTGCAGGTGGAGGATTGCCACTTCCCTCAGCAGAAAATCCCACTTCTCGCAAAGGAAGCGAGAAGTGGGGCACCCAGGTCTGGTTTAGATTGCGCGGCGGTAGGAACTCCTTGCTAGGGTTGCGATTGCGCTGAAGGGTATGGGGTCCTTCGACTGCGGATTTGCTTCGCTTCGCGAAGCAAATTCCTCGCTCAGGATGACAGAGATATTTCGATCTAGTCGGCCTTAATACAATGGGAAAAGTGCGATCGGAGATTGATGAGGTGGCGCGGGAGTTTATCGCGAAGCAGAAGATATTTTTTGTGGCGTCGGCGCCGCTGAGTGCGGAGGGGCATGTCAACTTGTCTCCGAAGGGGCTGGATACGTTTCGCATTCTCGGGCCGACGACTGTGGCTTACCTGGATTTCAATGGGAGCGGAGTGGAGACGATTGCGCACCTGAAGGAGAATGGGCGGATTGTGCTGATGTTTTGTGCGTTTCAAGGGCCTCCGGATATTTGGCGGCTGTATGGGCAGGGGCGGGTGGTGGAGGCGCATGAGGCGGAGTTTGCTGAGTTGTCGGCGCATTTTGCGGATTGCGAAAATGCGCGGTCGATGATTGTGGTGGAGATTGAGCGGGTGCAGGATTCGTGTGGGTATGGGGTTCCGCTGTTTCAGTATGAAAGGGAGAGGACACAGTTGCAGGCTTGGGCGCGGAAGCGCGGGGTGGAGGGGTTGAAGGAGTATCGGGCGGAGAAGAATCGGAAGAGTATTGATGGGTTGGCGGGGGTGGGGGAGTGAATTCTACGGGAGGATGCATGAGACGCACGGCAGACAAAGCACAGGGAGAATGCCTTGACGTGGCAGTCACGTCCGAGAAGCAGGTAGGGGTCCCCTTCGGCAAGCTCAGGGCAGGCTTTCGACTGCGCGAGTCGGTTCGCTTCGCGCACCGAATCGCTTCGCTCAGGATGACAAACGTCAGGAGTATGGCTTCGCTCAGGATGACAGTTTTGTTTTTGATCGGTCTAAGTACGATGGGTGCGGCTCACGCTGGGACTGTGGCGCAGAGTTCTGGCGCGGCGAAGGCGATTAGTCCGGTGGAGCAGAAGTTGATCGACATGGAGAAGAGTTTGATTGAGGCGAAGAAGAAGGATGATGGGGCGTTTTTTAAGAGCCGCGTCGCCGAGGGGTTTGAGTCGGTCGGGATCGACGGGCAGCTGGTTCAAGGTCCGGAGGCGATCGGAAGTTTGGGCGACTCGGGGCTGGTGGAATTGACTCCGTATGACATGAAGGTGGTGACGGCGGGCGAGGGGGCGGCGATTGTTACGTATGATGCGATTGTGCGCGAGGCGCCGGAGGAGGATCAGGGGCCGCCGCCGCGGTATCAGCATTTCAGTTCGGTGTGGGTGAAGGTGGGGGATGGGTGGAAGCTGAAGTTTCATCAGGCGACGGCTGCGCATTGGGGAGATTGGTAGATAAGGGGCTGTAAAAGCTTTTCACCGCGAAGAGCGCAAAGGCACTCGCGAAGGGGGCAGAGAAGATCAAAATGCACGGCTGCCACCGGGTGCGTTGACTGGGTCGCGGGGGCGGACTAGAATCCGCGTGCTGGGCGGGATTGAGCGTCTGATTTCGATTTGGGTAAATCAGGAAATGGAGAAACTTCCATGAAGCGATTTGGAATGGTTTTGGCATCGACTGTGATGTTGTTGGTGGCAGCCGAGGCGCAGCAGTCGCCTCCGAAGCCGGGGCCGGAGTTGAAGCAGTTGGATGTGTTTGCGGGGTCGTGGACGCTGGAGGGGACGATGAAGCCGCACTCCAATGGGCCAGGCGGCTCAATGACGGAGACCGAAAAGTGCGAGTGGATGGAGGGCGGATTTTATCTGGTATGCCACACGGACTACAAAAGCACAATGGGCAATGGCGTGGGGTTGTCGGTGATGGGATATTCGGCCGACGACAAGGCGTACACCTACCGCGAGTTCAACAGCTTTGGCGAGTTTGACGATTCGCGCGGAACGCTGGGCGGCGATACGTGGACCTGGACGAGCGACGAGAAGATGGGTGGCGCGACCATGAAGGGGCGGTTCACGATCAAGATGACGTCGGCGACTTCCTATGACTTTACTTTTGAGATGTCGCAGGATGGGGTGAAGTGGTCGGATGTGATGGATGGGAAGGCGAGCAAGAAGTAAGGACGCGGTTTTTTTTGCTTTCAGGGACGTGGTGGGAACGCCTTGCGGAGATCGGGACGGTGCCGATAGGTAGGGGTCCTTCGACTGCGGATTTGCTTCGCTTCGCGAAGCAAATTCCTCGCTCAGGATGACGGGGGCTGAGAGGCAAGGCCGTTCGGCAGCAATGGCCCGCGAGGAAACCAAGGTTCCTCGCTTCGCTCGGAATGACAAGCGGAAAGTGTCGCGAGCCGTGTATTGGATTGATGTGCCGTTCATCCCATCGGCGGGTTTCTGCTTCCAGTTATAATCTTTGATTCGGCGTTCTGCCGTGATCTTCATTCATAAGGACACAACTTGCTCGACTTTTTAGGCGATTTACAACGTACGCATATGTGCGGGGCGCTGCGGGCTGCGGATGCAGGCAAGAAGGCCGTGCTGATGGGGTGGGTGAACAAGCGGCGCGATCACGGGAATTTGCTGTTTGTCGATCTGCGCGATCGCACGGGGCTGACGCAGGTGGTGTTCAATACAGAGCGCGACCGGGCGATCCACGGAAAAGCGGAGACGCTGCGCAACGAGTACGTGATTGCGGTGACGGGGACGGTGAAGCTGCGCGATGCGAATACGGTGAATCCGAATATGCCGACCGGCGAAGTCGAGCTGGTGGCGGAGGAGTTGCGGATTCTGAACGAGTCGAAGCTGCCTCCGTTTTTGCCTTCGGATACGGCGCTGACCAATGAAGAGACGCGGCTGAAATACAGGTATATCGATTTGCGGCGCGATGCGATGCAGTTCAATATTGAGCTGCGGCATAAGGTGGCGAAGGCGATTCGGGATTATTTATCGGCGCAGGGATTTTTTGAAATCGAAACGCCGTTCATGACGCGGTCGACGCCGGAGGGCGCGCGCGATTATCTGGTGCCGAGCCGGGTGCAGCCGGGGACGTTCTATGCGCTGCCGCAATCTCCGCAGATGTTCAAGCAGATTTTGATGATCTCGGGGTTCGATAAATATTTTCAGATTGTGCGGTGCTTTCGCGACGAAGATTTGCGCGCCGACCGGCAACCGGAGTTTACGCAGATCGATTTGGAGATGACGTATCCGCAGCCGGAGCGGGTGTGGGAGGTCGTTGAAGGATTTTTGACGGCGGCATTTAAGGCCGCGGGATCGGAGATCAGGACGCCGTTTGCGCGCATGGATTATGACGAGGCGATCCGGTTGTATGGGATCGATAAGCCGGATTTGCGGCTGCCGGCGTTTACTGATGTGCGCGAATGTTTTACGGCGGAGAATTTGCAGGAGCTGGCGATCAATGCGAATTTGCCGGTGATTGCTGTGCGAACGCCGAAGGTGGGCGAGCTTTCGCGGAAGGAACGCGACGACATCAAGCCGATGTTCGTCGCCAAGGGCGGGGCGCGGGTGTATGAGGATTTCAAGCGCATCGGGAATAAGTTTCCGGAGGCGGCGGCGGCGATCGCGAAGAAGTGCGGCATGGAAGATGGCGATCTGATTGTGATCGTGGCGGGGTCGGCGCAGACTGGCTCGGGGCAAAACGGGCATCAGACGCCGGTTTCGAAGCATCGCAAGGTGACACCGCAGGAGTTGGCGATTTATGCGTCGGCGGGATTGTTGAGGCTGGCGCTGGCGCAGAAGTATGCGGAGCGGCATGGGATTTTCAAGAAGACGGGCAATGCGGCGAAAGATTTTCGTTTTTTGTGGGTGACGAATTTCCCCATGTTTGAGTGGGATGAGGGCGAGAAGCAGTGGATGGCGGCGCATCATCCGTTTACCTCGCCGCATGAAGAGGATATGGCGAAGCTGGAGTCGGGAGTGGAGGCGTTGAACGATCCGCTGTCGCCGCTGAGCGCGGTGCGGGCGCTGGCTTACGACGTGGTGCTGAATGGGACGGAGCTGGGATCGGGATCGATTCGTATTCACCGGCAAGATGTGCAGAGTCGCATTTTCCGCGCGCTGGGGATGACCGAGGAAGAGGCGCGGGCGCGCTTTGGATTTTTTCTGGAGGCGCTGGAGTATGGCACGCCTCCGCATGGCGGGATTGCGCTGGGACTCGACCGCATTGTGATGATTCTTGCCGGGGCGGAGAGTTTGCGCGAGGTGATTCCGTTCCCCAAGACGGCGCGGGCGGTGGATTTGATGGTGGATGCTCCGACGCCGGTGGGCGAGGGGCAGTTGAGGGAGCTGGGGATACAGGTGAGGAAGCGGGAGTGATGACACGTACAAGAACGATCGTCAGAGTCGCGATGCTGAGCCTAGGCGTCATCCTGCTTGTGGGAGTGTTTGGCTGGTTCTGGTTTACGCATTCGTTTCGCCTGAACGTTTCGCGATCCGATATCGAGCCCTTCGAAATGACGCTGAAGAAGGCGGCGTCCGACATTGTTGTCGCCAAGAGTGTGGATTCAATGCCCGTAAGCCAGTCGGGTGGTTACCTCCTTGCCTATCAGCACGATCCCGAGAGCTTTCACAGAGACGCAAAACTCTTCGATACATGGATGGCGTCTGCGAAGCTCGGGTCCGCAACGCTGAAGGAGACTTCACGAGGAAATTGGGTGCGAAGCAGCGCCGAGGCTGACTACGTTCCGGCACCAGAACGGGTTGATCCGTGGAACCACACTTTTTGTATGTTGCGTCGCGACGACGTCGTGCTGCTACTGAGCGGGGGCCCCAAGGCGCCGAGTTCTCCGGAGTGTCGAAATATTCGGATCCAGGCCACGGACCTGGCTGAACTACCGCACGGAAAGTTGTTGGAGAGTCCTGCGGGATATCTCATTCTTGTCGTCGATAAGGATCATAGCAATCAGTGAAAGGTCCCTCGGGGCTAAAGCCCCGAATCATTTCTTGCGCTTTGCGCGGCGCTGAAGCGCCGCTCTTCCACGTTAGTGCCGGTTTTCGTGAGTGCTTCCGGCGGGTCGTGGAGAGAATGCCTTGCTGGGCTTGGGGATCGGTTGAGAGGATAGGGGTCCTTCGACTGCGGATTTGCTTTGCTTCGCAAAGCAAATTCCTCGCTCAGGATGACAAGGGTGTTTGTTTTACTTCGAGTTCAGTTTCTGCTGCGCTAACTCTTCTACCTGCGTCAGCACTTCCTCTTCATTCAATTTTGTGGAGTCGATGACTACCGCATCTGCTGCGGCTTGCAGTGGAGACGCTGCCCGGGTGCGGTCGCGGAGGTCGCGGTCGCGGAGGTCGGCGGCGACGCTGGCGGCGAGTTCGCCTTTGATTTTTTGCTGATCCATGCGGCGCTGCTCGCGGATGACGGGATCGGCGTCGAGAAAAATTTTGAGGTCGGCGTCGGGGAAAACTTTGGTGCCGATGTCTCGGCCTTCCATGACGATGCCTCCGCACAGGCCCATCTCGCGCTGGCGGGCGACCATCCAGGCGCGGACCTGGGGGTGGACGGAGACGCGCGAGGCGGCTTCGGTGACGTCGCGTTCGCGAATGCGGGAGGAAACGTCCTGGCCATCGAGCAGGGTACGGTTGCCGCCAATGGTGGGTTCGAGGCGGATGCGCGAGTCCTGCGCGAGTTTAAGGAGGGCGGCTTCGTCGTCGAAGGAAGTGTCTTTGTCGATGGCTTTGAGGGCGAGGGCGCGGTACATGGCTCCGCTCTCGAGGTTGACGTAGCCGAGCTTGCGGGCGAGGCGGGAGGCGATGGTGCTTTTGCCGGCGCCGGCGGGGCCGTCGATGGCGATGATGAGTTTGCGGGTGGGGGTGGGGGCCTGGTTGGTCATCTGCAAGTAGACGATTGTACACGGTGATTCGCTGGGCGCAGCCGCTTCGTGGTGGGTTAGGAGCGTTAACCACTAAGGGCACGAAGGTTCACGAAGAGAAATCTTTACCACAGGGGGGCACAGAGGAGCACTGGGTAACCCTTAGCGTGGGCCTCCACTTTTGGGGCGTGGTCGAGTGAAGGTGCGCGGACGGGCGGGTGGGCGTCCGGATGGGCGTCCGGGTGGACGCGAGGATGGACGCTGAGATGGACGTTCGGAGGGACGCGCGGGTGGACGTCCGGTGGGGCCAGCAGTTGGGCGCGGCCGCGGGAAGGTGCGGGGAGGGAGTGGAATCTTTGGCGCGACTACTTCTTTCTCTGGCGTGATTTGCAGCATGGAGCGGCCGCTGACATGGACGAAGCTGAGTTCGCGGGCGGCGAGCAGGGCGTTGACGGCTTCTTTTATGCGGGAGCGGGCGACGAAATTTCCGAAAAATGATTCGAGTTCGCTCTGATCGGCGGCGATGACGCAGTCGAGATATTTCGAAATCAGGGCGGAGAGCGCCTGCTGGACCGAAAGGCTCACGCCCTGTTTGACGGCATCGGGCGACCAGCGGTAGAGCACGTCCCAGATGGAGCCGCCTTCGTCGGCTTTGTAGTCGACGCGGGTGATACGCAGCCTGGCGAGCAGCTCGCCAAGAGATTTGTCGAGCGCGGGCAAGGAGATGCTTTTGCCGAGAGTCTCCTGCAGCTTTTGTTTGGAGATGGGGCCGTCGCGGGTGATGAGTTCGAAGGCGTCGCAGGCCAGCGGCGAGTAGGGCGAGCGCGGACCTCGATTGGGAGAGAGTTTAGGATTGCGCTCGCCGACCAGCGCGTAGAAATAAGGAAATGCCGATGCCGCGACGAGGAACGGGTTGTTTTCCTCGAATATGCTTGCCTCGTAGGCCGTGCGCTCGCGCAGCAGGCGGACCATAAGGTTGGTGGCGGCGAGGGCGCGGGGATCGGAGTAGGCGTGCTGCCAGGTGGGCAGGCGATCGTCGGAGCCGACGAAGGCTCCGATAAAAGTGGGAACGGGGATCGAAGGGCGGACGGGATACATAAGGCAGAAGCCGACGGACTCGATGAAGGCGCGAGCCTCTTCAATGGTGCGGATGGGCTTGCCATCGAGGCGCCATAGTTCCCGGCGAAGGTGGTGAAGGTCCTGTTCGGTCATAGGAACGCGATTATTGATTGATGATTGTTGAGTGATGATTGGAAATTCCAATTCTTCGCGCGCTGCAATCAGCAATCAAAAAATCAACACTCAGCAATTCTTCCTGGCTAGATTCTCTTGAACGCTTTCTGGATGTCCTTTACAGAATACCGCAGAACGACCGGGCGGCCATGGGGGCAGGACATGGGGTGGTCGGTTTTGGCGAGTTCGGCGAGCAGCCAGTCCATTTTATTTTGTTCGAGGGGCATGTTGATCTTGATGGCGGCGTGGCAGGCGATGGAGGCGGCGATGCGGGCGCGGATTTTTTCGAGGTTCAGGGATTGCTCTTCGCGTGAGATTTGGTCGAGCAATTCGTGCAGCATGCGCTCGACGGCGGCGGCATCCACTCCAGCGGGCGCGACTTTCACGGCGACGCTGCGGGCGCCGAAGGGTTCGGCCTCGAATCCGTTGTGCGCGAGCTCGTCGGCGATTTCGGCGAATACGGCTTGCTGTGCGGGCGAGAGTTCTAAAACGATGGGCATGAGCAGGCGCTGGCTCTCGACTTTCTGCACGGCGCGCTGCTTGAGGATGCGTTCGAATAAGACGCGCTCGTGGGCGACGTGCTGGTCGACGATCCAGAGGCCGTCTTCGTTGACGGCGAGGATAAAAGAGTTGCGAATCTGGCCGAGGGGGCGAAGCGTGGAGAGAGCGGCGAGCGTGGGTTCTTCATCGCGGGTTTCGAGTTCGGAGGCGCATCCGTTGTCGGGGATGGATTCGACGGGCTGGGGGAATGAGTGTTCGAGAATTCCGCGGGCGACGGGAATGGCGGCGTTGGCTTCGACGGCGATTCCGCCTTCGAATTGAAAGCGCGCGGAGATGGGCGGGGGTTGCGGTGGTTGCAGGGCGAATCCGTTTGATGGTTCGTAGAGCGGGCGGGCGGGAGCGTCAGGAGCGGCGGCGAGTTCGGAGCTGACATCCCAGTCGCGTGCGCCGGGAGTGAGGCCGGAGCTGGCGTTGGCGCGGGAGTGGATTTCGGTGGTGAATTGCGGCGCGGGGCGAGCCTTCATCAGCGCGGCGCGGACGGTGTCGCGAACGAAGTCGTGCATGGTGCTCGACTGGCGAAAGCGGACTTCAGTCTTTGAGGGGTGAACATTGACATCGACCTCTCCGGGCGGCATTTCAAGAAAGAGCAGAACGACGGGATAAACCGTGGGCGGAATGATGTTGCGATAGGCCTCGGTTAAGGCGTGCTGGATGAGGCGATCGCGGATGAGGCGTCCGTTAACGAAGACGTAGATGGAGTTGCGATTGAGCTTTTGAATTTCGGGCTTGGAGACGAAGCCGTGCAGGCGCATCTGGCCGGGATCGGGCGCTTCGGCTTCGTGCAGCTCGCCATCATCCTCTTGCGCCACGCGGCGCCAGGGCGGCGGCTGCGGCAGGCCAATGCGCTCGAGTTTTTGTTCGGCGGCGACGGGGATGAGCTGGTCGAGAGTTTCTTTGCCGAAGACCTGGTAGACGCGCTCACTGTATCCGGCGACGGGAGGGGCGACGAGCATGGCGTTGGTGGTGGAATGCAGCTCGAAATGTTTATCGGGATGGGCGAGGGCGTAGTGGGTGACGAGCGAGGCGATGTGCGAGAGTTCGGTGGATTCGGCCTTGAGGAATTTTTTCCGCGCGGGTGTATTGAAGAAAAGATCGCGGATGGTGATGGAGGTTCCGGCGGGGAGTCCGGCTTCTTCGACGCGGGCAATTTTTCCGCCGTTGATTTCGATGATGGTGCCGGCGGAGTCTTCCGCGGCGCGGGTTTCGAGATGCAGGCGCGAGACACTCGCGATGGATGGGAGAGCTTCGCCTCGGAAGCCGAGGGTGGCGACGCTGAGCAGGTCTTCGGCGTCTTTGAGCTTGGAGGTGGCGTGGCGCTCGAAGGCGAGCATGGCATCGTCGCGAACCATGCCGCATCCGTTGTCGGTGATCTGGATTAGTTTTTTGCCGCCGGCTTCGACGGTGATTTTGATGCGGGTAGCGCCGGCATCGAGGGAATTTTCGAGGAGCTCTTTGACTACGGAGGCGGGGCGCTCGACGACCTCACCGGCGGCGATTTTGTTGGCGACGGATTCGGAGAGGACGTGAATCTTACCCATGGATGGAGATCCCTCGTTTCTCTCGGGATTTCGGCTGCGGGCTCCCGCTTCGCTCACGCCCGCAAAACGCCTCAACTTCTCCGGCGGCGATTTTGTTGGCGACGGATTCGGAGAGGACGTGAATCTTACCCATGGATGGAGATCCCTCGTTTCACTCGGGATTTCGGCTGCGGGCTCCCGCTCCGCTCACGCCCGTAAAACGCCTCAACTTCTCCGGCGGCGATTTTGTTGGCGACGGATTCGGAGAGGACGTGGATGCGGCCCATGGGTGTGGTCAGTTTCGCAGATGGGGAGTGGGAAGGCAAAGGAGTTCAGCTTGCCGATAGGACGTATGTGTTGGTTAGGGATTCGCTGCGGCCGGCAAAAGCGGTTATCGCGTGGCTGAGGCGACCCTGGCGGCGAGTCGCGGGAAGGGGCGGACTTTCGGGGATCGCAGTTTTTGCGCGAGCCAGAGGTCGCGCTGAACCTGCATTTTGATCCAGAAGTCGGGCGAAGTGCCCAAGGCAGCGGACAAGCGTAACGACATGGCGGCGGTGATGCCCGCGTGGCCGTTGAGGATGCGTGAAAGGTGGGCGCGGGTTATTTTTAAACGAGCTGCGGCTTCGCCGACCGTCATCTCGCCGAGATAGTCGCGTAGGATTTCTCCGGGATGTGCTGGGTTGAAAATCATCGCTCCCTCCACTCAGTGGTAGTCCTGATAATCGACTTGGGCCGCATCTTCCTCGTCAAAGGCAAAGGTCAATCTCCAGTTGCCGCTCACCGTCACGGCCCAATGGCCTGCCAGGTTCCCTTTCAACGAATGCAAGCCGCTGCCCGGGGCGTTCATGTCTTCGGCTTGGGACGCGACGTCCAGCGCGGTAAGCAACCGCCTGAGTCTCTCGGCATGTTTTGGCTGGATTCCTGATTTCGAGCCAGTCTCGGCGAATCACTTGAGCCCTTTATGCCTGTAACTCAGGATCACCTGTACAGTGTATGGTTGCAGTATACAGGAAGGCAAGTGCGCTCCAGGAACTGCCCGCCCGCCTCAGAGAGTGTGGGAACGGCCTTTGGGGCGGAGGTAGTGGGTGCGGGTAGGGATCCTTCGACTTCGCAAGCACTTCGCTTCGCGAAGTGCTTGCTGCGCTCAGAATGACAAAATACCGTTAGTTCTCCGTGGGTTCGACTTTCGATTTAGGTGAGGGCAGGGTGCGCGCTGGCTTCGCTGGTTTGGCCGGTGGCGCGGGTGGGGCCGCGGATGCGTGGGCGGAGTTTTTGCCGATTTCGATGCCGTCGTGTTCGGTGCGGAGGACGATGTGCGATGCGCCGGCGCCGATGGTGCCGGTGGCTTTGGCTTCGTGATCGTTGTTGTCGATTTTAAGGCCGGGGAAGTCGGATTGGATTTCGCCGTCGCGGACGCTGGCATCGAGGCGGAACGAGGCCTTGTCGGGCAGGCTGAGGTGGATGTCTCCGTTGCGGTTGTCGATCTGAACATTGCCGAGCGAGCGCATGGAGACATCGACGCCGCCATTTTCATTCTGCACGCGCAGGTCGCCGGAAACATCTTCCAGACGAATCTGCTTGGAGCGGGTGGTGAGCTGAACCGGGCCGGTGACTTCGGTGGCGTGAAGATCGTCGGAGTCGAGATCGAGATCGCCATCGATGCGGGAGAACTCGAGGGTGGTGCGCGAAGATTTGAAGCTGACGTTCTTTGCGATGCGTGAGAGTTTAACGCTCTCGCCGAATTCGCCATCGAGTTGCAGCGAGCCTTTGACGTCGCTGACGGAGACTTCGTTGAGGCGGCCATCGATGTGGACATCGCCGCCGATCTGCTCAATTTTGGCGGAGCTTTTTTCCAGATTGAGTTTGACGCTGGAGGAGACGTCTTCGACGGAAACGTCGCCGTGCTGGGTGTTGATTTCAACTTGCGCGTCGCGTCCGGTGACGGAGACATCGCCGCGGCGGGAGACGATGTGCAGTTCCATCTTGCGCGGGATGGAAATGTCGAGATCGGATTGCACGGGGTGATCGCCGGCGGCCTGAGTCTTGGCATCGAGGGTTAACATGCCGCCGACGGTGGTGAGTGTGGGTTTGGATTGGCCGTTGTACTTGTCGGCATCGCCCTGATTTTCAGCGCCAACGCGTTTGCGGACGACGACGGTGATTTTATTATCGTCGGCGGCGCTGACACGGACTGCGCCGTGCTCGTCGTTGACGCGGAGGCTGGTGACGGAAGATGGAACGTCCTGCTCAAGATGATCGTCGAAGTTGAAGGTTTCGCCGAAGATGTTGTTGAGGTCATTGTCGTCGATGTTCATGTTGTCGCGGAGCTCATTCCAATTAAAGCGAGTTGCCTGAGTGGAGATGAGGCCGCAGAAAACGATGAAGATGATGAGCAGAATTCCTCCAGCGCCGATGCCGCGATGGGGAAGGCCGTCGCGCTGGGCCTGCTGATACTCGATGAGCTTGACGACTCCCCAGAAGATGAGCAGCGCGGGCCAGTAGTGGGCGAAAAGTGTACCGAGGCGCGCCCAGGAAATCATGTGCAGGTTGCCCAGCAGGAATATCAGGCCGAGAGTGATGAGCACCAGCGGTCCGGCGAAGGAGCGGCGGTAGCGGCGCGGCGGTAGGGGCGGCTGAACCGGTGTTTGAATGGGGCTAGACATTGCGCGCCTCCCCGGAAGCCGGCGTGGAGCCGGGATCGGATGGCGGGGTATAGGGCGGAGTGTAAGGCGGAGGCTGAGGCGGCGCGGCGGCAGGTGGAGCAGGCGGCAGCGGGCCGACGTGACCTTCGGACGAACCGCTGCTTTGCAGCAGTTTGACGATGCCGACGGCAAGCAGCCATGCCGGCCAGGTGCGATCGACCGAGGCGATATTCATGCTGTCGAGCAGGAAGATCAGACCGGTGGTGAGCACCATGACTGGGCCCATGATGCAGCGAGTCATGCAGCGGGAGCAGCCGCACTTGCGCTGGGCGCGCTCGTAGTTGCGGTAGAACATCCAGCCGCCGAGGAAGATGAGAATCAGCGGCCAGAGGCGGTCGAAGCCGCGCTCCATAATGCCCATGGTGTGCAGCATAAAGAGCACGCCGAGGCCGATGAGCACGACTGCGCCGACGGGAATTTTCCCGGTGTCGAAACGTTCACCCATGCTGAAGGACTGGCCGAGGCCCAACGGGTCGGGCGCGGGCTGGCCTTCCTGCAAGGCGCGGGCGGTGCGAACGGAATCGATGATCTGGTAGACGTAAAAGAACGCCATGCCAATGCCGAAGAGCCAATCGACGCTGCCGCCGTGGTCGAGGCCAAAGATAAGCATGACGAAGATGAGCAGGTGAGCCAGTCCCTTGGCATATTGCGAGCAGTAGACAGCGCCCACGCCGAAGGGAAAAAATCCGGCGAGGATTCCGGCGACGGCCGGATTGGGGCCACTCGCGGGGCGCATGGGTGCTACGGGCGCGCCGGCGGGCGGATAGACGGCTTGCGCGGGCGGCACGAATGCGGCCGCGGGGGCGGTGCCTTCCAAACGGGCTGCGAGGCAGGGCTCGCAGTAAATCACTCCGCGAACGTCGCGGATGCAGGAACCACAGAGCGGCTTGCCGCAGGTGCGGCAAAACGCGACTGCGGCAATATCGGGATGCGTGGCGCAGTTCATACGAACCTCCTGTACGTGGTCACCGACACTACAGGCAGATCGTCTACAGATGGACCCAGCGGGGCGCTGGCCAGAATGAAATGACTTTCCGTCTGGCTATAGTTGCGCTCCTGCTTCTGCTCGGGCTGTTGTGTTGTGTCGTTCTTGTTCTCTTTCGGCTTGGTTGGAGTGGATTCCGTGGAGCGAGGCTCAGCGGGAGCCATGTTCCGCTTGATGCCGCGCACGGCCGCCTGTACTTCATACACGAGACGGATGTTGTCGTAATAGCGGACGACGCGGGCTTGGGTGTTGTAGTAAGTGTGACGAATGGCCGCGGGGCGCAAGCTGACCTGGCGCAGGTCGGCGGGTTTCACGCCGAGCATGCTGAGGGCGACTGACAGCGAGAAAAACGCCATGCCGAACGACATGGCGAATCGCGGCTGCCGGACGGTGACCCACACCGGCTGAAACGCGCCGGAGAGCCAGGCTTGCGATCTTTCCCAGTAAGCTGCGAGCCAACCGATGCGAGGCTGGGGCACGGCCACGTTCACGCGGAGGCGTTGGGTGTCAACGCCGGTTGTGGATGCCAGGATGTTGTTAACCAGAGTGGCTGGAGGCTCCACCTCCGTGAGATCCTTCAGCCAGTTGCGGCCCGCCTCGACTTCGGCGAACAGCGGCCCGCAGGCGGAGCAAGTCCGAGTGTGGGCCTGGAATGAAGCGAGCCGATCGCCGCTCAGGAGGCCATCGAGGGCATCCGAGAGCAGGGCATCGAACTCGTGACATTGCATTCCGATATGGTTGTGATCTGGCATCACATCACCTGCCTATAGGTACGTTGTAGGAGCCGCGCAAGTTCCGCGCGGCCACGATTTATTCGAGATTTCACAGTACCCTCCGGAACCTTCAAAACGGTTGCGATTTCACGATAATCAAAGTCTTGTAAGTCCCTTAGAATCACAGCTTCGCGAAGCTCTGGCGAGAGCCTGGCGAGGGCAGCATGAATGGCTTCAGAGACCTCCCGGCTGCGGACGTGCTGGTCGGGAGGCGCGGATTGGTCCTGAATTTGCTCGCTGAGCGGCAGGGCGTCCTCGTGCGGGGATTGGGCGTCGATGGAGTCGGTGAGGCGGTCCTGCTTGGTTTTGCGGAAGTGATCGACCAGCAGATTGCGGGTGATGGTGGTGACCCAGGTGACGAATGCGCCCTTGGTCTGGTCGTAGGTTGCGAGTGTGCGGTACATCTTGATGAAGACCTCCTGGGTGAGGTCTTCGGCGTCGTTGGCTGATCCGGCGAAACGGTAGCAGATGTTGTAGATACGGCGGTTGTAGGTCTGGACGATTTCCTCCCAGGCAGCGGCGTCGCCGGCACAGCAGCGGCGGACCAGCATCGCGACTACCTGGACGTCTTCCAAACGTGAGTCCCCGGAAAAGCGCTTGGCTGAGGGCTATTGGCTATCAGCTATCAGCTTTCAGCTAAACATCTTTGGACAGTGAGCCGTCCCTACAAGACAGTACGCGGATGTGATGAAGCTAGTTCGCGGTTTCCCCGGGCGTGCGCACGCGTCGCGGGGAACAGGGCATTGTAGCAGCGGGAAAAAAGGAAGTGCGTGCGAGCGTGTGCGGATTACGTTCCGGTGCCGGAGAGTTCGATCACTTGCGGTTTGGAAGATGCACTGTCGATGATTGAGACTGTGCCGGATTTCGGACCTTGCGTCTTCGGAGAGAAAGTTACGCTGATTTTGCAGTTGGCTCCGGCGGCCACACTCTTGTGGCAAGTCGAGCTCATGGCGAACTGGCCTGCCACTTTGATTGAGGCAATGCTTAATGCTGTTCTGCCGCTATTCGTCAGCGTGACGGTCTGCGGCGCGCTGGTGGTGCCGGTGGCTTGCTTATTGAAGTTGAGTGGCGTGGTGGGTAAGAAGCTAGCCGCACCGGTGTTGAGTAGGACATACACGGTACCGTACCGGTAGTCTGGAACGATAAGATCGATCTTGTGGTCGTTGTTGAAATCCCCGGCCGCGACGAAAGGATCATTCGTGCCGACGGGGTAATACGCGGGCGCTCGAAAAGTGCCGTCACGATTGCCCAGAAGTACGTTCACTCCGGGCGGGAATCCCTCTGAAGCTACTGCTAAGTCGGGTTTGCCATCCCCGTTAAAGTCGTCGGCTATGACCGACACCGCGTCCGGAGTGCGGCTATATCCGTTTGGCTGAAACGTTCCGTCACCATTGCCGATAAGGATGTCAGTAACGCCCGACAGAGCGGCAACGGCCAAATCCAGCTTACCATCGTTGCGAAAGTCCGACACGGCGATCGAGAACGGGTCTGCGTCGACCGGGTAGACCGCGCCGGCGCAAAAGGTCCCATTGCCGTTGCCCAGCAGGATCTCCACCTGACTGAGACCGCCGAATTGCTCGGCGACAGCCAAATCCAGTTTGCCGTCGTGATTGAAGTCCCCAATGCCAGTCGCAGCCGGCGAATATGACGGTGAAGTGTTGGTTGGCGGTTCCTGGAAGGTGCCGTCGCCATTGCCAAAAAATATGCTGACATAGGGGCAGTTGCCCGAGCTATAGGTCACGAGCAGATCCAGCTTGTGGTCGCCGTTAAAGTCTCTAGTGCCAACGAAAATTGGAATGCAGGCGGTCGAGTATGCAACCGGCGTCTCAAACGTGCCATCGCCGCTACCCATTAAGACGAAAAGGCCGTTGAGGTCGGCTACAGCCAAGTCAAGCTTTCCATCGTGATTAAAGTCCGCGGTCACAACAAAGAGAGCTCCGGTCCCCGTGAGGTAATTCGTGGGCGCCTGAAAGGTGCCGTCGCCTTTGCCCAAAAAGACCTGGAGGTTATTAGTGGCGTCGGCGAAATCGAGCTTGCCGTCTCGGTTGAAATCCCCTACCGCAATGGAAGACGGAGACGCGACCGCGGAGACGCCTATCCGAGTTTCGAACTGCGCATGGGCGGACGCGGCCAAGACCAGTGCACACAGCAACGCTAGGCCGCCTCTGCGAACGATCTGAATATAACCATGCATTCTGCTCTCCTGAGAACAGACTCCGGTTGCAGGCCGGTTGGCGAGGGGGCGTACAGAGATGGGTGAGGGGGCGTGCTAGAGAGAGGCCGGAGCCCCTTGACGACAAGCCTGCCCAGCGATGCCGAAGCCGGGATCAGAATACATGGTGAGCTGTGAGCAGGATAGTTGAAAGTTGGAGGGGTAATCGATTCGTCGCGGGGACGCAAATCCGATCAGAGTCAGCTAGCTTTCCGCCGCCAGATTCGGCGCTGGACGCCGCGAAAATCGTGCTAAGCTTTTGAGCCAGAAAGTCCCCCCGCTTGAGATGAACTAAAGGCTCTACTTGATTTCGCTATGATCCGCCATTTCCCGGTTCGCTTTCGGTGCCTGTACGGTGTTGCAGTATTGCTTTGCTCGTTGGCCGTCGCCGTCCCGACGTGGGCGCAGTTTGAGACCCGGGCTACGGCGGTGTTGCCGAATGAATCTTTCGCCGTTGCCGTGGGGGACTTCAACCATGACGGGAAGCTGGATGTCGCCGTAGTCGGTGACTACCTGTCCATATTTTTGGGCAATGGGAACGGTACTTTTAAGCCGCCCATCAATTATCTTGGCCCTTTCTATTCGATTGCCGTGGCCGATTTCAATAACGACGGCAACCTCGATATTGTGGTCGGTCCCGATGCCGATAATATCAGCGTCTTCTTGGGAATTGGCGACGGCACTTTTCAGCCGCCCATATCGTCGCCGACGACGTACGGCTGTAGCGTGATTGCGGTGGGCGATTTCAACGGCGACGGCAAGATGGATATTGTGGCCAGCGATTACCTTTACATCAGCGTGCTGCTGGGCAACGGGGATGGCACATTCCAGGCGCCGATTAACAACAGTTCTTTTGCAGGGCCTGGCGAGTTGGCGGTGGGCGACCTCAACAACGACCATCTGCTGGATGTTGCCGTGGTTGGTGGCTTCGGCAACGATTCAGGCGTCGGGGTCCTGCTGGGCAACGGTGACGGGACGCTTCAAGACGCCATCACCTATCCTCTCTCTGTTACGACCGAGTCAATCGCGGTAGGCGCGTTCCGCCGGAATGGAAATCTGGATGTGGCGATAGGAACGGGTCTCGATGCCGGAGTATTAGTACTTTTGGGGAATGGCGACGGCTCCTTTCAGCCCCCGAAGACATATCCGGGAGGGGCTTTTCCCGTAATCGTCGGCGATTTCAATGGAGACGGCAAGTTGGATCTGATCGCGGGCGCGCTGTCTGGTGGCGGAGTGGCGGAATTCCTGGGCAATGGCAACGGCACATTCCAGGCTGAAAAGACTTATCTTTCGGGCAATGGCATCCTCGCGGAAACGGGCGACCTCAATGGCGACGGCAAGCTGGATGCGGTCCTGCTGGACACGAACCACGACACGATTACGACCATGCTGAACACGGGTGCGCTGGCCTTTTCCCCAACCACGCCGCTCAATTTCGGCGAGCAACTTATCGGCACCACGAGCAAACCGCAAATCGTAACGATTCGGAATACGGGGAGCAAGGCGATGGCGTTCCGCTCGATCAGTGCCTCGGGGCCGTTCCAGGCAACGGACACATGCGGCCGCGCGATTGCGGCCGGAGCGGCGTGCAAGACCAGCGCAACATTTACCCCGTCAAAGGCAGGCTCGCAGAGCGGAGAGATCACGGTCATCGACAGCGCCTCGTCGAAGCCGCAGTACATCGAGTTGAGCGGCGTGGGGAAAAAGTAAGGGCGTAGGATTCTCCTTACGATTTGGATCGTAAATCATCATTAAATGGCTGCCCCACTCGTCGCGGTTTCGACGAGTGGGAAGCACGGACCTCCATTCCCAAGAACGCAACGTCGTGAGTTCGCTTTGAAGTATCGGTGCCCGAAAACCAATCCACAGCCCCGCTGTGACATCCAAACTTGCCCTCGGCTCTCGATTCGTTCCATGATCTCCAAACCATGACGGACTCTTTCATCACCGCGCCGCAGCTAACTCCTTCCAAGGTAATACTTTGCGCGCAAGCTGTTTCGTTCCATAAGATTTAGCCGGATTAATCCGGACCACCATCTCCGCAAGTGATTGAGTGGAGAGATTTTAGCGTTTTGATCCGCAATTTTTTTAAATCCGGAGCTCGGAGAAAAAAGCGGATCGCGCAATAATCTCTTCCCCTTCCGCCCGCAAAGTAGAACCATCGAATTTGATTCACGCGAGATCCTTCGCTTCTCCTGAAGTGCGGCTCCGCTCAGGATGACGCCATCAGCCAAGATAGCGCAGCTACTCGCTAGTGAAGTAGTCCACCG
>CAVOUU010000005.1:0-1227752 GCA_963699695.1 uncultured Acidobacteriota bacterium
GGGGTTTTTCGAGAGCCACTCGTACCCGTAGAATCTATAACTTACCGTTCCTCGGTTCACTCATAACCCAAAGGTCGGTGGTTCAAATCCACCCCCCGCAACCATTTACGGATTTGAGGGACTACCGGCGTAGTCCCCAATTCCAAATCACTGGATCGTGGCTGTTTCGGGCCTCAAATTCTTCAGGGAAACTTCCTTCGTCCTATCCTTCAGCTGGCTTTTGATCGCGGGCGGCAAAACCAGATCTGCTACCCGGCTATTGGCTCGGCGCTTGGTCTTTTCAAATGCTGAGCCGTATGTATTCATGGTCGTCTTGATGTCGGCGTGCCGCATGAGGCGCTGCTGCACCCCGAGCGGCGTGCCGATATCATCAATCAGCGTTCGATAGGTGTGCCGAAAGCTGTGCCAGCCCACTCCTTGCAATCCGATCTTTTCACCTGCTGGTCGCAAGTAGTCTTTCTGAATGGCATCGCCGTGGACCGGGCGTTTCGTATTGGCATTAGCGAATAGCCAGGCCTCCGGCGTTTCGACACATCGCTTCTGCCAATCCTCCAGAACGGACACTAGCTTGGAATCCAGAAACACTTCGTCCTCTGAAGCTCCGGTTTTTCCGCCGTTCCAGACGTAGCGGCCCACAACGGATCGGGTCAACGTCAGTATCCGCCCCTTCAAATCAAAGTCCGGCCACTGCAATGCCCTGATCTCACTGATGCGCAAGCCCAGGCACATTGCAATCATGACCATCACTTGAATGTGGTACGGAAGCTCTGCGAGAAGAGCCTGATATTGCTCGACCGTAAGCACAACTTTCTTGCGAACACGTTTCGTCACGCCCTTGATTTCGACTAACTGCATCGGGTTTCTCTGAGTCTCCAAAATTTCCCATTTCATCGCATACTCAAAAATGCGATGCAGGAGACCCTTTATGTTGGACTTCGTTTTGGGAGAATGCTTCAGCTCCTTCAACCACTGTTCCACTTTGAGGGGCTTTTTCACTTCGGCCACGGGAGCCTCGCCCCATTGTGGCAAAATGTGCACTTTCAAAATGGATACGTAGGACTTCTTGGTTGAATACCGTTCTGGCATTGCTTCGTACATGTATCGCCTTACCAATGCTCCGAACGATTGACTGGAAGACTGCTCCATCCGCTGGTATCGCAACTCTCTCGACCCCTGCCAGGCATGATCTTCCGTTGGCCACGCTTCCGCATCTCCCGCTAACATTACGCTGCGCTTTCGCGTAATGCCCATCTCGTCCGTTTCGTAAAAGCGCCAAACCCACACATCCGGGCCTCGCGTTCTCCTCTTGCGGACAATCGTGCCCACGTCTTGCTGTGTGCGTTTCAAGAAGCTTTCCTCCTTAAAGCGCGCACGGATGACGGTTCTGACTCTACACGACAACGCATGTGCGAAACTAGCTCTGAAATTCGGAAACGCCAGCGCTTGCGGACTCCGCTGCCTATGGGATGTGCGGGAAGCCAGCCCTCCCGAGCCATCTTCTTCACGGTCACCGGGCTGATCTTCAAAAAGTTGGCTGCTTCTTCGGGCGTTACGAAGGGTTCGTTGTCTTCGGCTGGATTCATTTTCTACTCCATCCCGGAACCTCGGACGGGTTTATTTGGCTGAGCGTGCAGCAATCCCTGCGACGTAGGTCGTCCGACCGGGGAGCAAACGTTGCACTTGACACTAACGCACACGTACCAATACAGTCAATACGTAACGTTACGATATTTTAGTGAGGCTGACCCTTTGGCAGACAAGACCCCAATCCTGCAGCAGCCGGTGATCTCCATTCGGATTTCCGACGAGCTGCGTCAAAGACTCGACACTTTGAAGGAAATCATGGCCTCCAAGAGTGGCGAACCCGTCTCAACATCGGAGGCGGCAAAGCAGCTCCTTGAGTCCTCTAAAGAGGAGCGATTAGAGTTCGTAAATCTACTCTCAGAGCCAACCGATTCCCTGGTGAAGATTCGCGGGAAGGTAGACGCAAAGCTGCCACTTTCGCAAGCCGAATGGACCCTGGTTGCGTACTACTGTCGGCAGGGTGCGGAGTTATTTGCAAATACCGGCCAGACGGACATTTCGTTTGAATCTCTCGCCGGAATTCTCGAAGCTTTCCTTGCCGTTTATGGACTTGTATCTAAACAGAGAAAGAGGGGGCCGATGGCCCCTTATCTCCTCACCACTCTGCCGTCACAAAAGCAAACTGAGGCGAAGCAGTCAGAGGAGATCGTAAACGATGATGTGCAGCGGGCCGTGAACCGAACCATCCACACGCTAAAGAACGCTGACAGCGAGACTGACCGACCAATTCATACCGCTCGACTTCTCTACATGGTTCTTGACAACGAAAAGTTTCTAAACATCGAGAAGCTGAACGAAGCGCTGCGACCGTACTGGCCGATTCTCTGGCGCGTGTGCGCCCGTGGCCATTACCTCCGCCATGAAGAACCCTTGCGCGATGGTGCATTTTGGGGTGCCGATTCTAGGTTGAGAAATCCTGGGCCATTGCCTTCGTTTCAGGAAGGCGAATACCGTCTCGAATTTCACCGGGGGCCGGAGACGGAATTTTCTACCTGGTTGTATTTTCCCGGAAGATTTGCTCTGCAATATCCGCTCTTCGATTACCCGAGAATTGCGGAACTTCGGACGATACTAGAAGGGTTGTCGCTGCGCGACACACTGATCTTCTGGGAAGGTCGCTATTTCCTCGCGTCTACGTGGTTCGACGAAGAAGAAAAGGTCGGCGTCGTATTTCGCTCTCGGGACCACGGGATCGCCGTCACATTTCATCATGACGATTGGCAGGCTATTAAGAGTCTGTTCCGCCGCGGCTGGCAGGCGCCGGAAGTGGTCCGTCTGTGGAATGCATTGGCGAGGGAGTATGGCGAGCTGTGAAAGGCGCGGTGCTTCGCACCGGAAGAATTTTGACACTCCACCCCTTCGAGGGAACTGTAGGGAAACTTGACATCTTTCTGGAGGAACCATCCTGGCATCCAATAGATAGCGTGGGTGGGGGTTCCGTAAGGAAACCCGTGACTCCTTGCGTAAACGCGGGTGCTGGGAGGTTGGAGCGATGGCGCTGCTCGATGAGAAGAACCTTGCGGCGGAAGCGGCAAAGCGGGCGCGGTTCCGGGTGCATCACGTGGGGACAAAGCTGAACGAGGCGGAACTGCACGAGCTGGAGGGTCTGGCGGCGAAGCGGAACGAGACGCAGGCGGAGCTGATCCGCGGGCTGATCCTGCGCGAGATCGAACAGGACAAGACGGGGCTTCGACCCAGTGCGGAGATGGTGGAAATCACGGCGTGCCGGCTGTTGTTGGTGAACCTGCTGGGTCCGCTGGCGAAGGGCGAGGCAATGACGCAAGAGGTGTTCGACGGGATCGTGGACGAGGTCAAGAAGCAGAAGGCGCGTGTGGCGCGGGACCGCCTCAAAGACCACGAAGCGCGGCGCTGAGCAGCGGTGGCCGATGAGAAGCTGTCCGTCACCCGCAAAGGCTGACCTATGTCTCCGTCTCGCGTGGACGCTATGACGCGCAGATTTATACGCATAATGCAGCGACGCTGGGGCAGGAACCCAGCCCCGATGTGTCCCATTCGCACGCGATTCAGCAAGAGCCAGCCATACATAAAATAGAACTACAAACCACGCACACGAATCAGATCAGTCGGGTTTTCGGTTTAGGTCTGTGATGCAGCATTCCCGAATGACATGCCCCGGATAGCCAGAGCATAGCCGAGGCCCGGCCAGTGTCAAGGCCGCGCTTCGCGCGCCGCGTTCGCGGTCCAAGAGCCTTGACACTGGCCTTTGCGCCTCGGCTTATTATTCAGCTATCCGGGGGATGTCAGATTGTTACTTCCACGACCGGGCTCCGCGCCGAGTCGAACCGCTGTCGGAAGAGATCTGGGACTTGAGAAAGACGTGTTCAAACAAGTTTTCTCTACGAGCATGAGAATCATTACTTATAGCGACCTGCATCTTGAATTTGGCTCGGGCTGGATGTTGCCCCCGGCAGTGCACGGAGATGTCATGATCCTGGCAGGCGATATCGTCACGCTGAGGGATTATGAGCCGCTCGACCAGATTCTGCGGAAGTGGAGGAAACCAGTCCTCTATGTGACGGGAAACCACGAATATTACACGCGGCGGGCAATGAACGAGGAGGACAACACATTCAAGGCGTGGCTCGGAGACAGACATCCGCATGTGAAACTGCTGCTTGATGAAGAGGTCAGCATCGGAGGCGTCAATTTCTTCGGGGGCACGATGTGGACGGATTTCAACGGCGGCGATTTACGCGCCATGGAGACCGCCCGCTCTCAAATGAATGATTACCGCCTCATCTATAACCCCGACGAAACGCCTTTCACGCCAGCAGATTCTATTGCGCTACATAAAAACTTTGCGTCGAAATTGCTGAATTGGTTTGGCAAGAATCTAAGTGGTCCGCGCGTGGTTGTCAGCCATAATGCACCGGTCATCAATCCCAATTCCAAATACAAGGGCGGTCCTCTCACGCCGGCCTTCAATTCCCTGGACATGGTGGAGATCATTGAGACCCACCAGCCGGCCCTCTGGGTGTATGGCCACACGCATGAATGCGATGATCAGATGATCGGCCGGACCCGGATCATTTCAAATCAACTCGGATATCCGGGCAGCCTTGGCGGTTTTGAATGCAAGGATTTTAATGAAGCGGGTCTGCCAGTCGAGGTAGGCGTTTAGCCCCGAGCGGCAAAACAAATTACCCTATCAAGGCAAACAACATGCCGTGCATTCTGCCGAAAATGGATATTCTTGGATTTGTCCTTGATCTCGCCCCGACAGTGAAAACTGCTTTGGGCGCCAGCTACAACCGCTCGAGCAATCGTCGCACATCGTTCGCCTTGCCAGCTTGACCACTTGCATCGAATGCTTTAATGGCGTCCTTTAACCAGGTCTTGGCCGAATCAATTGAACCGTCTGCCGCCGCAATCTCACCCCATAAGCGTGCAAACACCCCCATGATGCTTTGCAGGCCCGACCGTTGCACGTATGGAAGCGCCTCACGGAGTCTTTGTTTAGCTCGTTCGATATCATTTTGGTCGATAAAGATTCTGGCGAGGGTAATCAGCGAAACTGCGATTCCGGCGATATCGCCTCGCTCGCGATCATGTTCCAGGCTTTCAAGAACGTGTTCGATCCATTGAGGACCCGCCTGATGTTCCATCAAAATGCCCTTAAGATGCAAATACCGTGATCTCAGCGCGCCTCCGCTAGCAAATGGAGCGACGATCTGCAGTTCCGCCTCCGCTTCATCAATCCGGTCCATGCGCCAAAGAATGTCGGCTTTGCTGGCCCGCAATTCCGCACATAATATGCTGGGTAGTTTGTCAGCCAATCCGATTGCTTCGTTCATATCGGAGAGAGCTGGCTCATACTCCCGAGCTTCTTTCAGAATGGTTGCGCGCTGGGCGAGCAAACGAGGGCGAGTCGATGGCTCCGGTTCCGGCCAAGAATCGAGAAGATCTGAAGCTTTTTGCCAAATTGCCAGAGCGTCTTTTAGGCGGTCCATTTCGACAAGACAATCGATTTGCTGAGTAAGACAGGCAATTAGGTTTAGGTAATACTCGTGGTCCTTTGCGGGCAATGACCTGATTCTTTTTTCCATCGCCTCCTGCAGTTCCAGAGCTTCTTTGAAACGTCCGAAATGAGACAGCAAAGAAATCAAGTGGCCTTCTAGTATTAGTTTTTCTTCGCCGTCGACGTGCGGCAGAATCAAGTGGATCGCCTCTTCCATCTCGGGCAATTTTCCCTGTTCGCCATACCAACTGCTCAGCCGAATACAAAGCAGGCTCGCTTCTCTCCAAGCTCCGATACCGATCGCCCACCCCAACAGGCTCTGGCCCATCTCGACATCAGTCTGTTCGGCCTTCGAATCGACCGTCGCAAATGCGGCAACGAACGTCTGAAACATGCGGATGTGGTCGGATCGCCAATTAGGGAACCACTTGTCAGCTAGCAGGTAGAAATCAGGCGAAAGGACCAACTTCTCACCGATTCCAAACACGACATTCGCGGCTATACACTCATGCACTCCTGCAAGCAACATTTTGCCGTCTAGCCTCAACCTGTCGAGATGGTCCGCATACTCGACCAGGCCTCCATCCGGCAAACGTACTTCCCCGCGCATCATGAAAATCAGGCTCCCAAAGAGGCGCCCGGCGTCGCCTAGCTTAGCGTAGCGTTGCGGCATTTTGTTGGCTGCCTCGAATGCAGCTGTGGCTTGGTCGGGAGAAAGCCCCCCGGCAACAGCTTTTAGGAACGTCGGAATTGTCACTAATGGATGTTCAACCAATTCTCTGATTCGCCCACCGAACGTAGCATCGACCTGCACCACTGCATACTCGTGGTCGATGCCTCGCAAGATTACCAACGATTCGTTCGCGCGCGGCTTGAACGTATCGGGAGCCACAATTCGCACAACCTGTTGATTGATTTCTCCGAGATCTGCATTTCCTTCCAAGTCATCCACCAGAAGCCAGCGATCCGGTGAAGATTTCTGGCGGTATATGTGAACTTGATCAGCGCGGACCGGCCGGACAGTTCCTATTCGAGATTGTGACTTCAATGCACTCCAGTGCAACAGCACTGCGGACGCGCCACTTTCTCGCGGAGCCAAGACTGTTGTGACGGCAGCGGCGTAAGCCTCATGATCGAGAATGAAGAGATCCTCTTCTCGTCCACCACAAGCCGGTGCTGAGTGACTCGAAATCCCGCAGCGTTTGGCATCAATTTGAAAGAATGGGTGGTCGCCGACGTGATAATGAACGACATTGAAGAAAGAGTAGATATCCTCTGCGGTGCTTAAGTCCCGAATCGCTCCGACCGCCCGAGCAGATGTTTGCCCTTCGACGATTGCCCGGATGAATTGGGAGGCTGCGGCAATCGCTGTATCGCTCCTTACGGGATACGTGAAAGAAACGACATCGACGGGCAGCCGCTCGTTTGTTCCGGTTACAGCAATTCCAGATCCAAGACGTGCGCTTTCACATGTCCATAACAGCAACAATCCGCATTCGTACTTACCGGCAAGTGCAATCAGTTCTTCCGTCACAAGCGCATCAGACAAGGTTTCGATGCGATGTTTATCAGCAATATCGTCGTAAGCACCGTGCCCGGAAATCATCAAGATGCTGGGTCGGAATTCGGAAAGAATTTCGTCCAACGCCTGAGTTGGTGGGTTCAAAAGAAAAGTCGCTTCACAATCGTCAGGAATCTCATTTAAGACTGCTGCTCGCTCCTCGTCTAGGCGAAGCGAAGAGTCCACGCCGAAAGAAATATGCAGCACTCGTAGGTCGCCAGGCATTCTCTCGGGCGATCGAAATGCCGAGACTTCTCTGATGATATGGCTGCCTACGTCCTGCAGAACAAACCTACCGTCGATGTTTAGTAATTCCCACGGTAAATGGAGGAGTTCTTCGGTCCCTTTGCTAAAGCGCACGTAGACACGGTTTGGTCTACCCTGGATGACTTCTTCCCAGTTGATGCGATCGTCGGGAGGAAAGAGAAGGTTCGATATTCGCGCTCCGACTTCGTTTAGCAACGCGTCGCCTTCGTCGTGTAAGCCAATCGCTTTCCAGCGCAGCAAGCGCATGTCTTCGCGGATGGTCGCAGAAATTTCATGTGCAAAGGTATGTTCGTAGGTAAATTTGCCATGAGTCGCTCTGACCCTGTATTGCCGGTCATCAACGACGAACAAATAGACCGACAGTTCCGACGGCGGCTTTGTCGAACGATTCACGTTTCAATCCGATCTAGAAGTCACACCGCTACGCGAGTCCGACTGTCTGCGATTAATCACCATCGAGCAGGTGCTTGCAAGATGAGTTAGAGCCGGATAGGTGCCTGCGTAAGCAAAATGTGGTGCGGGCGGAGGGACTTGAACTCTCATGGGCCGTTTAAGCCCTGCGGATTTTCATACCGTCTACGGCTTTCACCGCCCGAACCTGAACGCTCTGGAAGGGCTCACGACAGGTTTGCGGTTTGGACTATCTCTTCACCATCCCCCGGACGATCCGGAGCTTAGGTGCCACCCGTCTAGTCTCTACACCTTCCCGGCTGGAATTTCTCCGGGCTTGGCTCGGGATTGCCATTTAAGGCTTCCCCGAATTTGAGCAGTTCTGCATCATCGGTTTCCCAGACGAGCACTCAAGTTTTCCTTAAGTCCGCTGCGTATGCCATTCCGCCACGCCCGCGCGCGGCTACTGACTGCATTTCTATCATAGGGCAGATTCGACGGGATTTACACGTCCGTCACCATAATGAAATATGGGAAGCTCGCGAAATGTTCTTATGCCACAGCATTGCGTGACATCGACGCACTTGTTGAACGCGGCATCCTTGTGCGAAATTCCTAAGCTGGGCGCCGCACTAGCTATTAGTCTTTGGCTGGCAGCCTCTGCTCGAACCCGACGACCGAGCACAAGAAAAGACTTCAGGTCGCTCCATGTGAATTACAGACTTTCGCGTAATCGCGCTGTTTAGAACGAGGAACGAAGATGGCGGAACAACACACGATCCTTGGCGGTAAGGTTTGCGTCTATAAGCGACCGAATAGCAGCCGTTGGCAATGCTCAAGCTTCTTCGCAGGCAAGAATCGTCGCACCAGCACGAAGGAAGAGAGCCTCGCCAAAGCCAAAGACGTCGCCGAGGACTGGTATCTTCAGCTTCGGGGACTCGCTGGAGAGGTCAAAGCCGAAAAGACCTTTCGCGAGGTGTCTGAACAATTCTTACGCGAATGCGAGATCATGACCCGTGGAGAACGTAGCAAGGAATACGTGAAGGGCCAGTATTTGCGGTCGAGCGTTCACTTGGTGCCCTTCTTCGGAAACGTGGACATCTCGAAGATCACCACGGGAAAAATCGTGGATTATCGAGTTCACAGACACCAACAAGCAATTGCGAAACGCGGCAAGCCGCCGGCCCACAGCACCATGCACCACGAAATCGTGACGCTGCGCCAGACCCTGAAGACCGCGCTGTGCCACGGATGGCTCGACCGGCTTCCAGATTTCTCTGAGCCGTACCGGCGATCATCGAAAGTCTCCTACCGTGCGTGGTTTTCGCCGGAAGAATACGAGAAACTCTGTGAAGCGACTCGAAAACGCGCACTAGAGCCGAAGAAAAACGGCTTCAGATGGCAAGCGGAGCAACTGCATGACTATGTCCTCTTCGCGGGCAATACCGGGCTGCGGCCTGATGAAGCACGGCGCCTTGAGTTCCGTGATGTCGAGATCGTTGACGACGAGCCTTCGGGCGAGACGATTCTCGAGATTGAAGTGCGCGGAAAACGCGGATTCGGATATTGCAAAAGTTTGCCCGATGCAGTGAGTCCATTTGAGCGACTAAGAAGCAGGCTCCGTCCGAGGCGGGTTGAGCGCGTGCGTGCCCCCAATGAAGTGTCCGACAATTCTGATGTCCGGGGGAAGGAGTGGCGCACGCCCGAACCGACCGACCTCATTTTTGCCAAATGGCAGAGCGAGCTCTTCAAGACCATCACCGAGGACGAGAATCTTCGGTTCGACAGAGACGGCCGACCGCGGACGGCGTACAGCCTACGGCACACGTATATCAGCATGCGGTTGATGGAGGGAGCCAACATCTATCAAATCGCTAAGAACTGTCGCACGAGCGTCGGAATGATCGAGAAATATTACGGGGTGCATGTCAAAAACTCGCTCAACGCCGCTGCCATCAATGTGGTTCGCTCGGGTAAAGACGAGATGGCGGAACAATTCGAAGACTTGATGGAAGAAGAATGAGCGCCCCTGCAATGGCTATCGGCCGCTCTTCCGAAATCAGGCTTGCCTCGCTCCCAATATCGGTATCGGCAGCCTAGTATAATAGGTTATTTGGTTGCAATCATCAAATAACCTTGTATATTAGGTGCATGCTGCCACTGTCCGAACTAGGCGGGCAGATCGCCACCAAGCGCAAAGCACTTGGCCTGACGCAGCCCACGCTTGCGAAAAAAGCCAGGGTCGGACTCTCCACGCTCGACGCCCTGGAGAACGGACGGCTGGCCGAACTTGGATATTCCAAGATCACCAATATTCTTACGGCGCTGGGCCTGGAGTTGAAGCTGCAGGGAGCGAGCGCGGGCCGGCCGACGCTTGAACAACTCATGGAAGAGGGACGGGATGATCAGAGTCTGGACCGACGCCGCTGAGGCGGGACTACTCGATCGTCACGGCGAGCGCGGCAGCACGTTTGCTTACCTCGCCGGCGCTGCGCCCGCGCGCGCGGTCTCACTTACGATGCCATTGAGGCTTGAGTCGTGGAGCGTGCCCTTCGGCCTGCTTCCGGTTTTCGAGATGAACCTGCCCGAAGGCGCACTGCGGGAGCGGCTCCGCCTTGCCTTTGCGAAAGCCACCGGCACCTTCGACGAATTCGACCTGCTGTCCATTGTCGGTCGTTCGCAGATCGGACGCATCCGCTATACCGGCGACAAGGAACACCTGCACGAGGACGTACCCTTCCAGTCGGTCGACGAGATTCTCGAACGCAGGCGCAGCGGCGACCTCTTTCGCTATCTCCTGGAGAAATTCGCGTCCTTCTCCGGGATCAGCGGCGTGCAGCCCAAAATCCTGGTGCGCGACGAAAAAGCGTTCGCCGAGATGGAGCATACGGGACACCGCCTCTCGCAAAGCTACAAGGGCGCGACCCACATCGTGAAAATGTGGGAGCCCAACGAATATCCGCAACTGGCGGCCAATGAGTATTTTTGCCTAACCGTGGCGCGCAAATACGGACTCGAAGTGCCCCCCTACCGCCTGGCCGAGGACGGCATGGCGCTGGTCATTGACCGTTTCGACCTGCGCACAGACGGGACCTATCGCGGAGTTGAGGACTTCTGCGTGCTGAACGGGCGTAGGACCGACGAGAAATATCGCGGCAGTTACGAGACCTCGGTCATGAAGCGATTCGGACAGTTTGCAAACTCGACGCATGTGGGCGAGGACATGGAAAAGCTGTTCGCCCTGATTGCTATGAATTGCGCGCTTCGCAACGGCGACGCGCACCTGAAGAACTTTGGGATTGTTTACGACGACGTTCAGGGCGAAGCGAGACTCGCACCCGTCTATGATCTTGTGACGACCTCCGTCTATCTGCCGAAGGACAGCATGGCGCTGACCCTTAACGGCACAACGAAATGGGCGACCGCGAAGGAATTGCAGCGATTAGGCGAGACGAGGATGGGAGGGACTCCTTCACGCGTGCGGCAGATACTCGAACGCATAGAAGCGGCAATTGCGGATACCTCAAAGGATCTGCAAGCCTACATCAAAGGGCACACGGATTTCATGGAGATAGGCAATCGCATGCTCCAGCAATGGGAGCAAGGTGTCGCGCTTTCGCTTAAGGCGGCCTGAGCAAACCGTCCGCTGTTTTAATCCTCGCATTCATCACAGGTAGATATCTGAAGCTCTGAAGTCCCGCCGCTTCGGCTCTTACACGCTGCAGGCTGCGATTGCGGCCGTTCATGCGGAGGCGGAATCGGTCGCAGCAACCGACTGGCGGCAGATTGTTGCGCTTTACGACCGATCGCTACGAATTCAGCCTTCGCCAGTCGTACAGCTAAATCGTGCCGTGGCCATTGCCATGCGCGATGGTCCAGAGGCCGGTCTGACGCATATCGACGCGGTGTTGGAACATGGCGAATTGGCCAATTACTACCTGGCGCATTCCGCCTGTCCAGATATGTACCGCAGGCTCGGCAGGACGGCTGAGGCTCGTGCTTCGTATGAAAAGGCGCTGGCGCTGACCCAACAGGAATCAGAGCGGCGATTCCGGCAAGAGCGGATTCGGCAGTTGAAATAACAATGGAGTAGCTGTCGATTTTCAGGAGACCGAGGAAACCCCAGCTTTGTGCCCAGCCTAGGCGACCTTCCAAATATCCTTGGCGAAACCGGCCATCCACTCTTGCCGCTCGTTTACGTTCGAGGTGTTCCAGTCGGCATATTTCAACAACTGCTTGGTGAGTTCCAAATCGGATTTCTCGTACTCGGGCTTCTTGACCGAGAAGTTCCCATTCTTGATTTTCTCGTTGAGCCTCTTCGCCAGAAGCGTCAGATTTCCGAGCCGGTCAATCCACAAATCGTGGTCTTTCCACCTGTCGGCGGCGGGAGGGGTTTGCGGATAGATATGCTCTACGTGAACACGGTCTGTCTCCTCGACGGCTAGTTCCTTCGTCTTACGAATGGCGTGCTCGATCTCCCGCAAAACATATCGAGCACTGTTTCTTCGGCCGACGCGCGCTGTTTTGAACCTCGTAGTGAATTGGTCGTCGGTCGGCACAAAAGCCGCGAGCTTAGAGATGCTCGGCTCGAATGCTTTATCGGCCCGCAATTGGCGCGCGATCTCGAACGCGATGTTTTCGAGCTTCGACATCTCCAAACCTCCGATCACACCGTGACGAACAAAGGCGGCTACGAGCGCGTTGAGAAACTTCTTCCGGCCCTCGATGTCTTCGATCGAATACGCGCTCAGGATCGCCGGCAGCAGGGAGGCGGCGCCCAACATCTGGATCGCTAAAAGTGGGCGGCGCAGATCCGGCTCAGCTTCGGTTGCCGTCACGATGTCGTGATAAAGAGCTGCAGCTTTCCCCAGTTCCCGAGAGAAGATGAGCGATTCGACGTTGTTCGTCTCGATGTGTTGCTTGATCTCTCTGTATAGCGCGTGGGTCTTGATGTCGCCGTATTGCGACAGCCAGTAGTGTCGAAGAAAGCTCTGCACGCTGGCTTCGTCCTCGATCGCTAAGATGGCTTCCCACAGGTTGATGATCTCGTCGCGCTCCGCGTCGGTGTTCGCACGCCTCAGCAAGAGGGTCCGCAAGAGATCGGGAGTTGAAAGCCCGATGCCTCGGTCGTTCAAGGTCTCGAATACCGATGACGCGTTGTCTTCGTCCGTGGAACGAACGGCCACGAGGGAGACGTGATTCGTGAGAACGTCTTGAATTCTGAGAGCCCATCGGTACGCCGGTTCACCTCGCCCCAACTCGGTGTATTTCGTTTCAAACGCCTTCCTGAAGAAGTCGCGTGCAGCACGAATCGTATGCTGAGAGGTCAGTTTTGGGACCGGCGCGGGCTCCACGGGGGGAACTCTTGAATCTCCCGCTGAAAGAACTCCTTATCATAGCGGTTCATCGTCAACTTATGATTCGTCGTGTTCGTTGCGTCATCAATATCCGCAATGTATCGCTGCTGAACCCGGCCGGCTGCGTCAGCCTTGTACTCTTTTAGGAAGTCACGAATAACGGACAGGAGAATTGTCGCTGTGGCAAGCCGTTGTTGCCCGTCGAGGAGCAGTTGCTTGCCGCCCGCATCCACGATGACGAGTGCTCCCAAGAAATACTCTTGGTCCGTAATGTTCTTATCTGGGTAACGGTTCGAAAAATTCAGAAGATCACTCCAGAAGATTTCGACGCGCGGATTGTCCCAACTGTAGCTCCTCTGCCAGTCGGGCACCTGAATCGCAGGGCTTGTCAGAGCTAACAGCGTGCCCACAGTATTTCGGTCGCTTGTGTATTTATCGGCCATATCGACAGCAACACATTAATTCAACCCTGGGGAAGAAGCAAAATTTCTTTGAGGATTTGTCGAATTCCGGTCCCCCATTCGACTATATCGTGAAGGCAGGGCAATCGGCCCGCCCCAGGGACCGTTACGGGAGAATGGAGAAATCATGACGTAGTATTTGGTTGCTATTCACCACTCGGACGACTACGCCCCGTCCGCAGAGGACGAAGCGAAGCGGTATTCCGCGATATCGACGCGCTTAACGATGAGATGGTGGCTGCCGGTGTCAGGATTTTCGTTGGCGGCCTCTCCCCGGCCAGCAACGCGAGGTCGCTGCGGGCACAGCCCGATAGTAGGGTTCTCATCACCGACGGGCCGTACCTGGAGAGCGGTTCTTGGGTGCCGGAAGCCGATGATCTGGATGATGCACTTGCGTGGGGGCGCAAGGCTGTCGTCGCCTGTCGGCCCCGGCCGAGGTGCGCCCGTTTGGGAGGGCGGCTGCCCGTGAGTGGTCACGCTGCCGGCGAATTCACTTCTTGCTCGTCGGTTATCGAATACTCCGGATACTTCGACATCAGAGATTGCCAAACACCGTCCAGCGTGCTGCGTGGCGTGTTGCCAGTCATCAACTGTTGCGGCGTGTACTTCGGCCAAGTCACCCCGCTCGTCCCGTCGACTACCACTTCGAAACTCCCGTTTTCATGCTGGAGGACGGCAACTGAAACATCCGGCGAACCGTCCCTCCGCAGAACCGCTTTGCGACCACTAATTATTTTGGGTGCCATGTTTCGATTTTACCTCTCAACTCCGGTGGTTCGTGCTTCCGTCTTGAGGAATTCCGGCGGCGACAGGTTCAGCACCGTCGAAAGCGGTTCAATTGCAACAATTAACTGACGACCCGGCGGGTCGACCGCTTCTTTCAGCTCGAACTTCTTGCTTTCAGCTTTCCTGAGAGTGCGAAAGGAATAAGGATTTCCCACCAATTTGGTGGTGTCCTCCTCCCGCACCGTCACCCAGTAGAGCACTGCGCCCGCGAGTTTTCTCCGTGAACCCACGGCACCGATTTTATCACCGACGTTCTGCGCGCTCTCCTCCGGTTGTGGCCGTCCGCTCCGCGCCACCTTCGATGGACGGCGCGGGTATCGAAAAGTCACGTCACCGTGAAGGAGAATGTAAAGCAGCACTGCTGCCGCCACAGTGGGCAGACCGAATTTCGCGATGGATTCTACGAGGGCGCTCACCATCTCTAGCCCCCCGCTGCGGCGACCGCCACCGTGTTATCGACGACCAAAGTTGGCTTCGGCTTTTTGCGTCCCTTGCGCGCTTCGTGCTCTTCTCTCTGTTTTTCCCGTAGGGCAATGAATTCCTCGGCGTGCGGCGTTACAGCCTTGATCAGGCCTTCAAAATGGTAGAAATTTGTTTCCTGTCCACCCAGCTTCTTGTAGCGATACTCACGCTGAATGAAACCTTCCGACTGCATTCTCGCGATACGTTTTCTCACCGTGCTCGCATCGATGCCCATCGCCTTCGCGATGGAGATCTTGGATGGATGCGGCGGATTTTCCCGATACCACCAGTGTTTTGCGAGATGGAGTAGAATGTTCACGTCAATGGCATCGAGGCCCAAAGCCGCTTGTTTTTCAAGAAGAATTGAGGGAATTACGGTCCATCCGGCGTTCATCAGCGTCGGCGTCCACTTTTCCTCATTCCGTCGCAGTCTTTCAGTCTGTTCCGATTTAGTTATTGGCATGAGTTCACTCTATGCCTTGTTTTGAAGGGTTTTCAAGCGGTATGGATGGGCCTTGGCGCCTCGGAGGGAGAGGCTCCATAGCGCGGGACGCCGGGGTCCTAGCGCCTCGGGTCAGCGGACGCAGCGACGCTCTAAACAGTACAGTACAAATACACTTAACCTCCTATAACCTCCTACGTTAATCGCTACATGTAAAAATACTAAGCAGCCCCAGGCTCGTGGGCCTAGGGGGCATGCGCAGCGGTGGAGACATTCTAGCGGGATTGCGGTCGAGGGCCTCGCCTTCGGCCTTCACTTTTTCCGTTCCTCGGGCGTCCGAGCGTCTCCCGCTGTTCCTCGGTGCCATGATGGACCTGGGACATGGCTGTATTAGACCCGAGTGTGCTCGAAATATTCTGAATGCCATCCTGCGTGCACTAAAAATCCTGACCTTGCCCTCTAGCACATCATCCAGATATCTTGGCACGTAACCAATGATTCCTGTTATCGATCTATTCGCGGGTCCCGGCGGACTTGGCGAGGGCTTCAGCAGTCTTCACAACGGCACAGGTGATCAGGCCTTCCGGATTGCGCTATCAATTGAAAAAGACCCCTTCGCACACGAAACGCTGAAACTCCGGAGCTTCTTTCGGCAATTTTCCCGAAGGAGTGTGCCTGAAGAATATTACGATCACCTCCGCGGAAAGATAGATCGGCAGGAGCTTTATCGTCGCTATCCAGAACAGAGCGCGACCGCCGACAGCGAGACGTGGAATGCCGAGCTCGGAAACTACAGGGCGTTCTCGTCGCGGAAAATAGGCCTGCGTATCGCAGGAAGGCTGCGGAGCTCTCAAAACTGGGTGTTGATCGGTGGGCCGCCGTGCCAAGCGTACTCGACTGCGGGGAGGTCTCGTGTCATTCCGGTTGATCGCCGCGAGGGAACACAAAACTACGAAAACGACAAGCGTCATTTCCTTTACAAAGCGTATTTGCGCATCATCGCCGAACACTCCCCACCTGTCTTCGTGCTCGAAAATGTAAAGGGGATTTTATCTGCGGAAGTTGGTGGCAGTCGAATAATCGATCGACTACTCTCAGACCTCCGACATCCAGTTCTGGCGGCCAGCGGGGAGGACGCGAGCCAGAATGTGGGTCTGGAATACAAGATCTATCCATTGTCAGACTATCCGCCCACACGTGGCCTGTTTGAGAACTGTTCTGAATCCGATCCGGCCGATTATATTGTCAAGAGCGAAGAGCATCGAATTCCGCAGGCAAGACACCGCTTAATTCTCGTAGGAATCCGTAGCGACATTGGGGTCCGCCCGCGTCCTCTTCGTTTGTACCGCGACAGAGTCCCTATGTGGGCTGCCATCAGTGATCTGCCACGACTCAGGAGCAAGCTCTCTAAGGGACATGACTCCGGAACAGCTTGGGTAGACGCGATTCGCCTGATGGCGGGCAACGATGCTTTGCTTGATCCCGCGATAGACGATAGAGTCCACAAGGAAATATTCACAAAGCTCAACCGGCTGGCGGAGACTATGTCTCCTGGTGGTGCGTTCTTAGAGTGGACTCGACAGCCCGCGTTTCAACGCGAATGGTTCTACGATCCTCGCTTAGGTGGCGTCTGCAACCATATTACCCGCTCCCATATGGATTCCGACTTGTGGCGGTATTTCTATCTGGCGTGCTACGCGGCAGTGCACAAGATATCGCCTAAGCTGCCTCACTTTCCAGTGTCCCTGCTTCCCAACCACGACAATGTGAAGAAAGTTAAAGGTAACGACCTAATTTTTAAGGACAGGTTTCGGGTTCAGGTAAAAAGCAAGCCCGCAACAACCGTTACCAGTCACATAGGCAAGGACGGCCACTACTTCATTCACCCAGACCCACTTCAATGCCGGAGCCTGACGGTCCGGGAAGCGGCCAGACTGCAGACCTTCCCCGACAACTATTTTTTTGCGGGACCAACCACAAAACAATATCAACAGGTCGGAAATGCAGTGCCTCCTTTGCTGGCAAGGCAAATAGCTGCCGTAGTCTATGATCTTTTCGACTGACCTCTTGTGGCGATACGATAGGACGTGACTGATCGCATAACAAAGCAACACCGCAGCTGGAACATGTCCAGGATCCGGTCGAAGGATACGCAGCCGGAACTGGCTGTCCGGTCCTTGCTGCACTGCTTAGGGTTTCGCTTCCGCATCCATGTAAGACAACTCCCCGGTTGCCCGGACATTGTTCTTCCCAAATTGCGGACGGTTGTCTTCGTGAACGGGTGCTTTTGGCACCGCCACAAGAATTGCAGGTTTACATATTCACCGAAGAGTCACAAAGCTTTCTGGGAGCAGAAGTTCAAAGCCAATGTCACGAGGGATCGGCAGTGGCAAGAAACGCTGAAGAAGCTCGGTTGGACGGTACGTGTGATATGGGAATGTCAGACGCGCGATGTCGGCAGCTTAGATAAGGTTATCCGCCGGATGTTTCCTGTGGACGCCCGCAAAGTCAATTGAATTTCGTGGCCGGTTAACCTATCCTCAAGGGTCGATCTGTCGGAGATAGTTCCGTACCGAAGATCAACCTTTGTTTCCTTCCCCCCGCGACTGGACTACAAGTTTTTCCCGATACTCCGTGAAGCAGAGGCGCTCAGGCCCGGCGAGCACGAGTCCTGCTGAGATGTCCACGCAGGTTCTCGGCGACACGCGGCCCGCATACGGGTGATTCGAAGTGAGTGCAGACATTGACGGTAGTATCTTTTCTTGCGGTGTGTCGGCTCGAAGCGTGAAGTGTTCAGCGGGGAGGAGCATTTAGATGGAGGAGGCACCTCTTGATTTCGTCGAGCCGAGCGCGGCGGCGATGGTCGAATCTCTCCGTGCTTTTGGTTACGACCTTCCGACTGCACTAGCAGACCTTGCGGACAACAGCCTTTTTCACTGCTCACGTCGTTTGACGATCGAATTCCACTGGGACGGGAGAAGCTCCGCGATCGCGCTTGCCGACGATGGTACGGGGATGGATGAACCAACCCTCATAAATGCAATGCGAATGGGGAGTCGTAATCCTCGCGAGTGGCGGGATCCGCGAGACTTCGGACGCTTTGGCCTTGGTCTCAAGACCGCTTCCTTCTCCCAGTGCCGCCGCGTGACTGTATTTACTCATCGAACCGGGGCTGAAACGCTTGTGCGCTGTTGGGACCTCGACCACATAGCCGAGATTGATAAATGGCATCTACTCCGTATCCCATCGGTATTGGCTGCAAAGCTCGCAGGGAAACTGATCGATAAAAAGCAGGGGACCGTCGTCGTCTGGGAAAAGCTTGACCGCATTACGGCGGGCACTTCAACCGAGAACGACGCGGATCACGATGCTTTTCTCAGGCGTGCGGAACAGGTTGGGGAACACTTTGCGGCTGTTTTCCATCGATTCATGATCGGCAGAGACGCTGTGGCCTTTTCGCTCAACGGCAAATCTATCAAGCCGTGGGATCCGTTTCTTACGGAAGAAGGAGCTACGCAACGGCTACCGACTGAAAGGCTGTTGTTCCAAGGCCACACAATCGAAGTCGAGCCGTTCGTTCTTCCTCATCTTTCCAAGTTGGACACAAAGTCGCATCAAAGTGCGTCCGGTTTGCGCGGGTGGAATGCCCACCAGGGTTTTTACATCTATCGCAATCGCCGGTTGCTCGTGCCGGGGGACTGGTTAGGTATAAGAGGCTGGCGGCAAGAAGAGCACTACAAACTCGCGCGTATAAGCGTTGATTTGCCGAATGCGCTCGACGATGAGTGGCAAATTGATGTCACTAAGTCTCGCGCCCGACCGCCCGAAAAACTCCGGGCCGAACTTGCTCGAATCGGTGAACGCACACGCAGCATCGCAAAGCGCATTTACTCATATCGCGGGGCCAAGCTCATTCCCGCCGAGGGCCAGGAGCGAGTGTTTCTGTGGGAGCAAACTGCAAAGCACAATCAAGTATTCTATCGCGTCAATCGTGACCACCCTCTCGTGAAACAGGTGCGAGCATCCTGTAGTGATTTGCCAAAATTCAGCGCACTATTACGGCTCATCGAGGAAACTATCCCCGTTCCACTAATCACCGTCACGGACCGCGAGAAGCCGGATCAGACGATTGGCCCATTTGAGGCCTCCAAGGAATCGGAAATCCTTGATGTCATGCGACAAGTATTCGCGTCTCTTCGCGCGACTGGACTCTCGCGCAAGGACGCCTTGCTGAGACTGGCTCACTTTGAGCCCTTTCCCCGATTTCCGGAACTTCTGCAAGCAATCCAGGAGGACGCCGAGTAATGAGCGATTCTTTGAAACATGCCCGCTCGATTGCGGTGACGCTGTTGAATCTTCAGCCAGTCCGAACTCCTGAAGTGATACGAGCGCAGGTTGCGCTCGCGGTTCAAACCACCCGTGCAGCAGGCATGGGCGACGTCGATGCGGACGCGCTCGTCGCTCAGCTCATGCACGAAGCGAACGTCTATGTCCCCGACGCCACGTTAATGGAGGATCCGTCCGACCACATCGAATGGCTTCCCTCTAGACGTGGAAGCATCGAATGGAGATTCTGGAGTCGCTACAAAGCATTTCTTGAGCAGGAGAGAAATTTGCCCGAGCCAGCCGTCAGCTCTTTGGACAAGCTCACCGATGACATTCTTGGCAAACTTGAACAACCGGAGCGAAATCCTCCTTGGGACTGTCGTGGAATGGTTGTTGGAAGCGTCCAGTCCGGAAAGACCGCCAACTACTGTGGCCTTATCTGTAAAGCGATGGACGCAGGCTATCGACTTATCGTGGTCATGGCCGGCATGCACAACAATTTGCGGAGTCAGACTCAATACCGTCTGGACGAAGGGGTCCTCGGTCGTGATAGTCAGAAAGACCGGCAACTCGATCAAGCCAGTAGCCTGATTGGCGTTGGAAAATTGTTCGGCCAATTGCTTCCGGTCCACACCCTTACCAGCAGTTTGGATGATGGCGACTTCCGCGCTCCGAAGGCTGATACTGGTGTCACCATTGGCGGGGATCCCGTTATTCTCGTGGTGAAGAAGAACGGCAGCGTTCTGCACAACCTGCTCAATTGGGTGCTTCACGTTCGAGGTGAAGCGATTCAAGGCGAAAAGCGGAAAATAATTCGTGGTGTTCCGTTGCTGGTAATCGACGATGAAGCGGACAACGCCTCCATTAACACAAAAGACAAAAAAGGGAAGAAGGCCGATGACATCGACGTAACTGCGATCAACGGCCGTATCCGGGAGTTGTTGGATGCGTTCGAAAAGAGTGCGTATGTAGGCTACACTGCGACTCCCTTTGCAAACATCTTTATCAATCCAGAAGCAGAGACGCCAAAGCATGGCGAGGATCTTTTCCCTCGTAGCTTCATCCTCAATGTTTCTCCTCCGTCGAATTATGTCAGCCCCTCTCGAGTGTTTGGTCTAGATGGCGATCCGGATTCTGGAATCGAACCGAAGCAGGAATTACCACTGTTTCGCTCGGTAGATGATCACGAGGACATTTTTCCCGCGAAACACAAGAAAGACCTTACTGTGCACGAGTTGCCAGGTTCGCTAAAACGCGCACTATATTGTTTCCTGCTAGTCTGTGCCGCCAGACGTGCGCGCGGGCAGAAGGAGGCCCACAACTCGATGCTGGTGCACGTTACAAGATTCGTTGACGTGCAGCATCAGGTTGCCCAGCTGATCCAACACGACGTGGATTCGGCTCGCCGTCGGCTGGCGATGGGGGAAGGTGAACGCCGACATACGCTTCTTTCGGAGCTGCAACAGCTCTGGGAGGCGGAATTTCATCCCACGAGCGCAGCGATCCGCGCGATGTCGTCTGATGACAGTCTGCTAGAAGTGACATGGGCGCAGGTCGCCGCTGAGTTGCCGGAAGCCGCCGCTCGCATAGAGGTTAAGGAAATCAACGGTCATGCGACGGATGCACTAGACTATGTCGCCCATCGGCAGGGATTCAATGTGGTGGCGGTGGGTGGTGACAAGCTCTCGCGAGGGTTAACGCTGGAAGGGCTGTCAGTTAGTTATTTCCTCCGCGCGTCGCAAATGTATGACACGCTCATGCAGATGGGGCGCTGGTTCGGTTATCGTCCGGGGTATCTCGACCTATGCCGACTGTTCACCACGGAAGACCTGCGCCGTTGGTATCGGCACATCGCCCTAGCTGAGGTGGAACTGCGGCGTGAGTTTGATCGAATGAAGGCGGCGGGTTTGACGCCGCGTCGCTACGGTCTGCGGGTGCGCGAGCACCCCGGCGGCTTGCTAGTTACTGCCATGAACAAGATGTCGCATGCTCGAACACAGCGGCTCTCCTATGCCGGCCAACTTGTTCAGACGGCGCACTTCGTGACCGCGTCCAAGACTGTTCGAGAGAATGCGAGTGTCGTTGAGCGTTTCCTAGACTCGTTGGGAGGTTGCCAAGCGGCAAAAGAGGTTTCCGCTGCATGGCTGTGGAAAGGTGTGAAGCCTGCCCACCTGCTCGACTCTTTGCTCCGCGATTTCTCGGTGGCCCCCGAGGGCTGGCGGCTTCAAAAACCCGAGTTAATGGAGTTTATTTCGAAGCAGGCAGGCGCGGGGGAACTGACCAGTTGGACCGTTGCATTGGTCAACACGAAAGGAGATGCAGGCACATGGCCCCTGTCCGGTTGTGACGCTGGGATAGCGGTCCGGACGCCGGAAGATGGTTATTGGGCAGCGGACAAGACTCCGCCCGTATATGCTGCCCGCAAAGCCAACATCCAGAGCCCAGCGCATCAGGCGTTGGATCTCGGAGAAATGACTCTGGACGGCGCGTTGCTGGTGGAACTGCTCGCCAAACGTGCAGTTGAAGAAGACGGCGGTCCGTTGTTCACACCGCCAGAGGAGATACTACTGCAACAGTGTTGCGCAAAGACGATGCCTCTGGCTAGTGCTGCCGAAGAGCTCACGAAGATCCGAAAACAGTCAGCAGATGGCGATAGCAAACACGCTCGTATAAATGGCGAGGTGGCACGGCATCTTCGTCCAAAGACGCACGGATTGCTTCTGATCTACCCAGTCATCCCCGACAAGAATTGGTTGGATCGGCCACCCTTCATGGGTTTGGCTTTTAGTTTCCCTTCGAGCCATACCGCTCGCGCAGTCGATTACAAGGTCAACAAAGTGTGGCAGGCCACGTTCCGCGACGAGGACTACACAGATGCGGATTGAGGACTTATGGAGCGCGCTCGAAGCAGACGCGGAGGCTGGCCGCGCTGGAAATAGTGGCTGGCTGATACGCTTGGCAAGACCTGCCCCAGGCTGCCCGCTGTTCGTCGGCTTGGAACTCGTCTCCCGTCGCCGTGCGGTGCTGCTCCGACTTCCCTCTGCAACAATTCCCACGCGCCGCCTGTGGCCACGATCAAAGGGTTTGGAACCGTTGGCGATCGTCGTCGACGGCAAACCCCATTTTGGAGTCGCGTTGAAGGATTTGCGTTTTGCGGATGTTTTTACGGCCCTAGCAGAGGATCTGGCACGTCGCGTCGCAGAAGCTGGCGATCCTTCTGCGCAGGCTCGCGTTTTTCTGGGTCAGCTCGCACGGTGGAAAAAGTTTCTTTCTGCCTCGTTTGAAGGTTTGACCGAGGAGGCCCAGCGTGGTCTGTGGGGAGAACTTCACTTTCTTCGTGAACGACTCCTTCCTGTGCTTGGTGTGGCGGCGGTCAGCGGGTGGAAAGGTGGAGAACGGGCGCATCAGGATTTCCAGTTTGGTGGAGGAGCCGTTGAGGTCAAGACAACTTTGGCGAAGCAGCCGCAGATAGTGCGCATTACCAGCGAACGCCAACTCGACAATAGTTCATGGCCCCTGCTCCTCCTGAATGTCGTTGCTTTGGAGATGCGGGAGAGCGGCGGCGAAGCGTTACCAGCAATGATTGCTTCGCTCCGATCCAAGCTGACGATGGACACAGCGGCGCAAGAGCAATTCGAGGATGAGCTTCTTCTGTCCGGCTACCACGATACTCACGCTATTCGCTATGCTGATCGAGGATACATTGTTCGTTCTGAAACGACTCTGCAGATAAAGACCGGATTCCCATGTCTGGTTGAAAAAGACCTGCCACGGGGTGTCGGCGACGTGAAATATGGACTGGCCGTTGCAGCCTGTGCGTCCTTCGCGTTGAGTGCGACCCCGCTGACAAATGCCCTGAGCCGATTGGACGCCGTCGTCAAACAGCGAAAGGAAAAGAATTGATGTCTGAGGCGATGACCCATTTGGAGCAGTTTGCCCGTGACCTGCATCAAGAGGTCGTAGTCAAGGCCGGGGACGACACAAATCCCCAGATGCGTGAAGACGCGTTCACCGAATTAGTTCTGGAGTTGCTGAACGAGCATAACGAGGCAGATGGGGCTGAAGTGTGCTACCACGCAAGTGGTGGCCGCGGACGCATTCCTGCGGCCAAGGTGAATGCATGGGCGTTGTCTGGAGATGGGGCCACTCTCGATCTTTTCGTTGCTCTTTACCACGGTAACGGTCAGACCGAGACGGTGCCTCGCAGTGTCGTTTCCGATAGCTTCAAACTCCTGCGGGGGTTCCTCAGACGTGCACGCGAAGGATTTCACACACAATTGGAAGAATCCCATGAGTCTTTCGAGGCGGCGAGGCGTATTCACGAAGCTAACGACACATTAACGACTGTGCGGTTGTTCCTTCTCACCGACAGCGTGGTTAAGTCGACCGACATCGATCAGGAACAATTGCCGGGACTTGAACTTCGGTACGTGCTGTGGGACTTGGAAAAACTGAGCCGGTTGCAAGTGGGACGTGGAAAGACTTCTCGGGGGCAAACTTACTTCACAAGTTGAAATCACCGCCCACAAACTAAACCGGACGCAAAAAATACGGATTCACAATGATGCGCGGCCGGACGGTGAAACCCATCGGTTTCTCATTCAACTGAATAGAGAATGGAGCGAAAGTCGTGGGGGCCTGCTGATGCTATTCCGCGGGCCAGACGTCGAAATGCTGGACAACATCATTCGTCCCGTTAGCGGCTCGGCATTCGGATTCCGCATCTCGGGAAAGTCTTATCACGCGGTCAGCCAGGTCCGAGAGGGTGATCGCTATACTCTTGTGTTTTCATTTTACGAGGATCGGCTTGTTCGCCCCTTGTGATCCGGAAAGCATACTATCGCCCTGCCCGGAAAAAGTTGCAGTAAACCTCAGGCACGTCGGCGAGCGCGACCTCCTCGCTCCGCTTGCCTTGACCAGAGATAGCTATTCCACCGGCAGGCTCCTAAGTGGATCTCCGCGCACCACTCGGGAGATGAGCGGGCGGATTCTACTAACGACAGGCGAATCGATGTCCTTCGAGCAGCCTAATGCTCGAATCAACGATTACTGCAGATCTAGAGGGCTCACCCTAGACGGGTCCGCGGTCTTTGCAGACGTTGAACAAAAGGTAGGCCTGGCGATGAACCAGATTCTTCCGATGGTCCCGACCCTTTTACAAGCGGTCTCTCAGCTCTCTTGGAATTGCCATGTGATTTCGGCGGAACGCGACAACTACGACACCAGCTATAGCGATCCCGATATTCCATTCACGATCTTCATCTCCATGCCGCACGCCATCGCCCGGAAAACGTACTTGCGCATCGCAGAAAACATCGTTCATGAAACGATGCATTTACAACTTACGCTTTTCGAGCGAGTCTGCCCTCTAGTTGACACGACGATTAAATGGAGCTTGTTTTCACCTTGGAAGCAAAGTAAGCGAGAGACTCAGGGAATACTGCATGGGCTCTATGTCTTCTATTCCCTAAAATGGATGTGGCATCAAATCGGTACTCGGAGTGAAGAAGAAGAAGACCAGAGGTTTGCAACCAATCGCTTACAAGAAATCAATGCGGAAATTGAAGCCGTAAGAAACGTTCAAAACTCGCCCGCGCTCACGACAGCCGGAAGGTTTCTTGTCAGTAAGATGTTGGGATCGCGATAACCAACGACCCTTCGGTGCTCCCCTCGTTTCTTTCGCTCCGCTCGCAAAGACCTCATAATTTCGGATTGTCGGCTGCTCGGAAAGTGACCCAGTACGCCTTGGACGACCTTCTTGACCCGTTGGATGCAGGCGCGTAATATCGGCCCGAAGTGCGGCGGTTCGGACGGTTTCTGCACAAGAGCCCATCTCATTGCCGCTCCGAAGTGGTCGCGTTGGTGAACGCACTTTCCCCACAATGCGTCAAGTTGACCCACCCCGGCGAGAATCCCCCCGAAGATGGATGGCTTATCCTTACTGGAGCCTCATTTCGGTAGTTGTTGGCATTGTCTTGCTCACTTTGGTTCTTGCAGTGTTCAGGACCAAGCTTCGCGCACTCGACGTATTCTCCGCCTTCTTGCTTTTTGGAGCCGTTGTTCTCTCCGTTCTGATTGTCCTCTACACCAGATCTTTGCAACGTGCGCAACAGATACAACTCGATACCGAAGAACGGCTCCAGGAGATGGCAGATAACATTCAGGAAATCGTCTGGATGATTGACGCGGAGACCAAGAAGGCCCTCTACGTGAACGCGGCTTACGAAACGATTACCGGCCGTTCGTGCCAGAGCCTGCTCAAAAATCCGTCTTCGTACGAAGATCTCATCCATCCCGAAGATCGAGTTCATGTGCTGACAAAGCTTGGAGAGGCAACTCAGACGGGACACTTCGATGAAAGATTTCGGATCGTGCGTGCCGACGGGGAAGTGAGATGGGTGACGGTGCATGGTTTCCCCGCACGGGATGACGCCGGCAGAATCTACCGCCTTGTCGGAACGGCTCAGGACATCACTGCACTCAAGGAAGCAGAGGAAAAGATTGCCAAGCACCTAGCGTCAGCCGAGTCCGCAAGGGCAGAATCCGATGCTCTAAGCAAGGCGACTCTCGCGCTGACCGCAGATCTTCGCATGGACTTTGTTCTGGACAGGCTGCTTCAGTCCTTGTTGGAACTTGTTCCGGGTGAGTGCGCACGTGTGCTGCTCTTGGAGGGCGACTCACAGCTTCTTGTGGCACGAGAAAGACTCCGTCACCAGGTTCCCGAAGAAGCAGCGGATTATCCGCTGACCCTCGACGCAGCAGACTCTCCGTTCCTGTTGCGCATATTGAAGACCCAGAACAGTGTCTTGATTGCCGATACCAAAAACGAGAATGAATGGCCCAGCTTCAAGGGCCACACCGACATCCGATCATGGCTGTGCGTGCCGCTGGTTGCGTCCCAACAGACGTTGGGACTTCTTTCAGTGGGCCACACCCAGCCAAACACCTTCACTCAGGACCATCTTCGGCGGACGCAGTTATTGGCCATACCCGCCGCGGCGGCGATCCAGAATTCTCGCCTCTACGAACGTGCTGAGATCTATGGGTCCGAACTTCAGCGGCGTCTGACCGATCTTCGGCAAACCGAGAAAGCGCTGGAACAGTCGGAGGAAGGACGCAGAGTGTCTGAGGACAAGTTTCAAAAGGTTTTCCGTTCAAGCCCCATTGCATTCTCCATTACGACAGTCAACGAAGGCAGATTTATCGATGTGAATGCCGCATTCGAGCGCAGATACGGATATTCCCGCACCGATTTGATCGGACGTACTGTTGGGGAACTTAGGATCTGGGAAGACGCGAAAGATCGAGCGTTGATGATCGCGCAGCTGCAGCAGCGGGGGCCGCTTCGGAACGTCATCACCCGGCTTCGGACCAAATCCGGCGAGGTCAAGACCATCGCCTATTCCGCTGACAAGATTCAATTCGATGGTCAATCCTGCATTCTTGCCGTTTCAGAAGATCTTCCGGACAACGACAAATCGTTCAACAACTGACCGCTCCGAAACGCCGATCCTTCGTCATGAACGTCTAGATCCTGCTCCTTCTTAAATCTTCTGTCCTGAATCCAGGCCACCAAACAAAAAACCAATCAGTCCTGTACGGAAATCGCTCAGAATATGGACTCCCTCGTAGGACCAAGCGCGAGGTGCCAACCAGCTGAGGTTTTAGCAATGTTCCCCAACCTCGAAGTCCGCCATCTGCAAGCAGTCATCGTCTTGGCCGAAGAGCTGAACTTCACTCGGGCCGCGGACAGATTGCACATAACCCAGCCTGCGCTCAGCAAACAGATTACCGACCTCGAAGCAGAGCATCGATTGCACCTGTTCACTCGCGACACACGACGAGTTGTGGAACTCACGGATGCCGGACGCGCCTTCGTCGAAGAGGCTCGCTCCGCGCTCTTCCATACGGAACGAGCTCTGCATCTCGCTCATGCTGCAGACAACGGATCCAATAGCGTTTTGACGATAGGGCACTCACCCTTTGCCAATCACGACTGGATTTCCGCCATGCTTGCGATCCGGCTTCCTTTATATCCGAGGCTCGGAATTCGGCTAATGACTCAATTTGCTATGGAGTCGGTCCAGAGCGTCCTTGTGGGCGAAGTGAACCTCGCCCTCGTGACGGCACCACCGCAAGATTCCCGCATCACGGCTGTGCCATTTGCTCCGGCTCAACTCTACGCTGCACTTCCGGAGACCCACCCGGCTGCTCACAAGGAACGCCTGGTTCTCCGGGATCTGGCAAAGGACAAGTGGATTCTGTTCCCAAAACGGGTTCATCCACTTCTGTATGAGGCGGTCATGGACACAGCGCGACGTGAGTCCATCGCCCCCAAGCACGCTCACAATGTCATTGCGCCACAGGAGGCAGTCGACCTAGTATCGGACCACGTGGGGATCGCCATCGTTGCCCAACCTACGGCCCGAGGCTTTCATGCTGACGGTGTGGTCGTAAAGCCACTTTCCGATACATTGTTGTGCTTCGAAACATGCGTGATCATGAGAGCCGATAATGACTCCCGGCTCGTAAACGAATACGTTCGAATGTTCCTCCGCAAATATGCGCCGCGGCGCTTGCCACCAAAGGAGGTGATATTGTCTCCGTCCGTCCGAGTCTTGGGCTGGAAGAAGGCAATCCCGCCGTCGCGCCCTTGACCAGCATCGCGTCGCCGGTGCGCGGTATGGCGCGTCAGAGGCTACCGGGGGGCGTACAATCGTGCTCACAACGGACCCTTTTAGCATCCGTTAGGCACAAAAACATGTTACGCAAGCGTTTTTGATGTATAGATTTCGGGAGAGCATGACTGCTTGTTCTATTTACTCTACACATGCCTTGGTAGCTCGATATCGGCGCAGGCAGTGCTCGCTCGATGTTTGAAGCTGGCTGTCCGGCTCCGATACTTCCTGCTTCGCTTCCGTCCAAGACGCAGCTTTTTGAAATCGTTGCACGGTTGTGTGGACATGTGGACAAGCGTATACCCTGTCTGATCAGCATGTGTCGAAAGGTATTGCCGTGATTCTAATCGAAGCCAATGATGTGGCCGAATGGGGTAGGAAGATTATCGAAGTGTACATGGCAGGCACGCCTCTTTGAACGGTTCATGTCAGGGGAATGACGTATGTGAACACGATGCCGAACTTCCATACTCCTTTGTTATGGGTGGGCAACGTGCTCGGTGCATTTGCTCCTAGTTGGGAACCAACCGTGATGCCGTCTATCAGACGCGATTCATGGCCAAAGTGAACGGCTGGCGTGATCATGAAATCCATGAGGCGAAGCGAGATTCCTGTGTCGAAGTCCGCTTGTTTCGCTGTCAGATTGGCTCCAATTCCACCGCTCACAAGAAGCGAGCAGCCAAACGAACATGCGGAGTCGAACTTTCGCAGGTGTGGAATCACATAGCTACCCATGATTTCGGGTGCCATTACTGACAAATTTGTGTCAGTTTCCGTCACTTTCGATAGGGCATTACCACTACCGTTGAGAACTGGAACGCCGTTCACTACTTGCGGGGTGCTGGCGTATGTTCGGTAGACGAGGTTTGAGAATCCCAATCCCGCCGAAAAGACAATGTTGTACGAAGTCGCACTGGCTGTCCACGTCGCAATGGTGCTACCGGTCTTGCTTACAACTTCTGTGCCGGTAATGGTGACTGTCGCTGTGGTCAGGTGCGGAATGTCGAAATAATAGAAGACGTTAGGCACACTGTCTGGAATTGACAACAGAGCCAAGTACGCCTGTTGAAGCGTTGCCTGCGCCGTCTGAATTGCACCGATTGCGTTCTTGATCTCACCATCCCGAGCAATCTGTGAGGCGTACGTGTTTTTGTTTCTGTCGCTGCTGCTCATGAAAGCATCCAGCTTACTGAACGTTATGAGCGTAGGCGTAAGTGCTGCCACCGCATTTTGTATTACAGGTATGACTACCTGATTCTTTTGATAAGCAAAGCTGTCAGACTTTGTTGTATCTGGCTGATCTGGGTTAATCATCTTTAAGGGCGTGCAGGTATATGCGTCGGTCGGATTCGGAACAAGTTGCTCTAGTGGGACGGAGCGTACGGCGATTTGATAGCTCTCCAAGCAAGCTAATGCAGCGGTCGCATGGTTTACGGACGCTTGGATCGAGTTTATTTTGGCAATAAGCTGCTCTTGACAATCGTCAGCGGCAGTAGTATCGAAGCTCGTGGTCGTGGTATCGCAAGAACTACGAAACCCTGTGAGTGCAAATGCACTGGCGTGTGACACTGGCGTCAATGTAATGGTCTGAAGTGGATTCACGGCATTTTTTAGAACGTCATTTCCAGGGCTCGGCGGAATGACTTTTGCAAAGACAACAGCAGGCATCACGCTCTCGTTCGGACGTAGATGCCGAATCCTCACGACGATCCGAGTCCCCGCATGAACGACAAGCGCTGGCGGTGCGATCTCTGCCACTCGATCAATATCCCAATAGCACACTCCTGAGGGCTGCGGGATGACGTTCATAATCTCTTTCGGACCATTTGGGTATGCCGCTTGAGCTATGGCGCGGCATTTCACTAACTCGTGCTTCTTCACCCACTCGTCGAACTTCTCGTCAGTCACGGTCGTGGGCAAGCTTTTCATGTATTGCTGTGCGTGAACGAGGGGTGAAGAGGCGAGGCACAAACCAAACACAAGGGCAAAACGGACACCGTATTTCTTACGGTCGGTCCTTCCGAAGAGAATTGTACAGTTGAGCGCGAACGCCAGAGCCCAAATCTCGGGGGTGAGCTTCATAGAGATGGTCCTTGTTGAGATGTTTGGGGGAAGTAAGGCAAAGGTCTTATATCACGAACGTGTCAAAGCAAGTAAAAGTTAGACCAGTCTGTTCGGCTTTCGTAACACATACCTTATTTCGTGGGTTTGCTCTACGCCGTGAACATCGCGTTTGAAACACCTCTCTCCGGAATGAGCATCAACCCCGCGCGAACCTTTGGCCCGGCCGCTTACGGAGGTTTTTGCACACCCTCTGGTTCTATTTCATCGCACCGACGGTGCGCATACTGGCCGCCGCTGAGACATTTCTTCGACTCCGTCGGGGCGCTCCATACTGCGCTAAACTTCACCACGCCAATGATGAACGCGCTGCATCTTCCATCACACACCACAACTTCCAAAGGGAAGGCTTTACGCAAATACTTCTAGATGACTCCCTCACCGCCTACGGCTGGCTGTGCACTCCAAATTCGACGCATTTCGCGCCCGATCTGCCCCGCATATCTGCCCCCATATCTGCCTGTTGGCAACCTGCAGAGGGAAGTGTACATTGCGCTGATTCGGCGAACGGAAGAGTGGGATTCTACACGGAGTCTCATATCCGAGGGGGCTTCTACTTGCCGAACTTCCCTAGGAATGGATTGCAGTCGTTTGACCGCATGTGACGCGCCCTGCGGGCGTTAGCGCTGCGATGTCCGCGGAAGCGTGTGGCTTGCGCAATCGTCCCCGACCGCTGACTCCTAATTTCCAAGGAGGTCCAAGAGACCCATCATGACGCCAAACGGAGTTTCTTTTGCTACCGATATAAAGCCGCTGTTTTCCAGCGGAGACATTGGATGTATGTCTGGGCAAGGGGTCTACTTAGATGACTATCAATATATGTCAGATCCGGCTGGAGACTCAAACTACGCCGATCATGCAAGCGCACGGCACGTCTACGCCCGTCTAACTGGGACTGAGACACCGAGGATGCCCAAGGGCGGTCCATTCTGGACGACACCAAAGCTGGAAACTTTTAAATCGTGGATGACTGGAGGATTTCTGCCATGAAAGAGCTGTTGTCTGTCACACTTTCGTTCATGCTTCTCACTTCTACTTCAGGCAGAGTCGTACAGCAGGATGCCGAACCCGGTGGGAGCGAAAAGGATACAGAGACGGCACTGACAAATCCGGACGAGTTAGCATGGCAATTGTTTATGTACCTCAATCGCCAAGCAGCGGCTGGAGTTGCTGGACGCCTTGATCCCAACAAGAAGTTCGGCCAACTCGACCCAGGAGCAGCCGTTGTATGGGAGACATGGGCGTTAGCCTCAGGTGGACCTAAAGCGAGTGAGGTATACAGAGCCAACGGGGAGAAACCACTGCCTTGGGACCAACTTGATCGAACGAAGCACTTGTTGATACTTGACAGAAACTTGGAACAAGAAATGGTAGCTGCTCAAAGCAAGAGAAGCAAAATCGGACCGTTCTTCTTCCCACCGCGTCCTCAGGATCAAGAAGTGAGAATGAACCATGCCACATTTGATGGCATCGTGAAAAATACAATGTACGCGCGAGACGGCCTCGAAGCACTTCTTGCACAGGCGATCCCAAACCAAGATCGAGCATTGATTCAATTTGATCGAGCCGCAAAAGAGGTGAAAGCCCAGTGGCTTCCAATCACGGACTCGCAAAAAAGTAGATATTTTTGGCACGAGATCACGGGCACTGACGGCAAGACACAAGCCTATGGCCTGGTGTCGCTACACATTATCACCAAAGATCTGCCAAACTGGTTCTGGGCTGACTTTGGTCACATTGATTGCGAGAGCCAACAGAATGCCTGTAAGAGTCAACCTGAACGCGCATTTACCTGCCCTGTTGATATTACGACTCGTGGCCCCAAGGGCAGTTCCCTGTGTGATTTTGGAAACACCGCATCTGGGTCTGGCCCTTCGGGCAAAGACGGCCTGCGCAATGAAACAGTCGGTACGGTTTGGGCCAACTACATTCTGCGTGGAACGCAAATCGGATTCAACACAACAACTGGATCCGCTACCATTCTGTCTAATCCCGTCATAGAGGCAGGCTTTCAGACTTCATCTTGCATTACGTGCCACGCGAGAGCGTCAGTTGGGCCGCGTCTCCGAGACGCGAACGGGAATCTTGTAAGCGAGCTCAATAGGTTGTCGCCTGGAGACCCGGAACTCGGAATTCCAAATCCGGCGATGTTCGGAGACTATGCCGGCTTCAACCAGCCTAGCATCATGTATCTGCAAACAGATTTTCTTTGGTCGCCCGTTTTCCGATCTCAACGAAGCAAATAGGTTGCAGAGCGAAAATCAACGAGGCATGCAGGAGCGAGTTGATGCCGAACCAAAAGCAGTCTGAGTTTCAAAGAGAAGACTTAGCTTTCGTAACAACGACAGCGGTCGCTTTACTTCTGTGGCTAGTCGTCTTTGCAGCGACAGGCCGATCGGTATTTGCTCAATCCTCGCAACCGACCCAGCCGAGTTCAGGAGAATCTAAGACCTCCAAAGATGTCAAAACTGCCGATGGCGTGAACACCAGAACCAACGACGTCCACGAAACGTCGACGGCAACGAACCAGACCCAGACCGCACAGAATATTACGTGGAGCATCGGGCATCCACCTGAACGAGTTCGCTATCCGGCGCAGTCTTCTATTCCCTTCACGGTGAGTTCTGGCGAGAAAGAGGTCAAGGACGTTCGATTAGCTCAGTCCACTCTTCAAGACGTCGCTACCTTCTTTCAAATCGACGCGAACCAATTGCAACTTTCTGACGAAAATGGGAAGACCGATGCAGAAATCGATATCCCGGCCAACACCACTCGACGCTTAGCGATTGGAATCCTATCGACCTTTGATACGCCCGGCATTTTCACCGGTGACATAGCTTTGCGTGTCGCGGGTAAACCGGAGACCCAGTCATTCAAACTGACTGTTTACTCTCGGACTGGGCCCTCAATGGCTCTGGGCACTTTTATTATTGCCCTGGGGTTGGGTCTCTACTTCCTGGTGAACGTATTCCTGCGTCGTAGGATTGCAATTGACGACGCTTTACTTCCCGCGTATCAACTTCGGGATACCTTGGCGGTCCTGAAGAGCAGAGCCAATGATGCCATTGCTCTTACCCAGATTCCATTGCCAGCGACGATAGACGCTCTCAACCAACTGGACGCGCAGTTGAAACCCGAAGTACTCAGCGCTCGTCTTCCGTCGATCACCATCCTGCCGTGGTCGTCAGCGCCCGCTTGGCAGGAGAATTTGAAGGCATATTTAACTCCAATCAGTGATAGGGCGGGCGCCCTAGTCGTACTAGTGAACAGCGGAATCGAAGTGGCGGTCTCTTATTGGACGAATTTTCCGGCGGCGGTTACTGCCGCACTCGGGAAAATCGATCCGCTCGCCGCTAGTGTAACCAATGTCGCAAGCGCACAAACTGGATTATCGCCCATTCTGCAGTCGTTGTACGCCGCTATAAATCCACCACATGCTGCGGTGCTCGCACCTGTACTTTCAGGTGCTCCTGCGAATATTGTCGCACGCTTATTCACCTTACCTCCGGACACGCATACGCTTGAGGTGAGACTGGCGCGTAACACCCTTTGGGTGTGGTGGATTGTTGCGTTGATTGCGCTCGCCAGCGGGTTCTATTCCGTGATTCTTCAAAACTTCGGATTTGGAGCCGGCACGGATTACATTAAGTGCTTCTTTTGGGGACTTGGATTTTCTGTGGCCGGAACGCAGCTTGACCAACTCACCCAAGCCACCGTGACCGGTAATTTCGGAATTACCATTCCGAAAGCGTAGCTTTTGCTAACTAGTTAAGATCAAACTTTAAGGAGTATCGACCATGCCTCAAGCTGCTAGTCAGAGTTCACCAGAGGCGACCGCCTCGCCACGCTACTTTATACGCATGAGACATCCGGCACAGATGAACGCGTTTGCACCAATGGTAGCTGCCACTAATGCGTACAGGTCAAAGAGCCACGCCGACATTTTGATCGCACAGTTGAAACCGCAAGACATCGAAAAGCTAAATAAGGCCGAGGTCGAGGTGATCCCCTCTACGCGATATGAACCGCTACAACACGATCGTCGCGTCCAAAAGCCTTTGGACTCGCAACCGTTCAGCCTTACAGATGTGCTCGCCCACATAAAAGCGAGTGAGGCTTGGGCGGTTACCCGCGGTGCAAACACACACATTGCTATGGTGGATACAGGAATATGTGGCACAATGCCGGAATTTCCAGCGACCAAAAAATCGCCGTTTCGATGGGCTGGAACCAGCCAAGGGGACCCATGGACAGACCAAAAGGGACACGGATCTATGACAGGAGCAGTCGCTGCTGGCACGACAGCTTCGGGCGGACGCTACAACGGTGTAGCACCTGATTCACCTATCATTGCTTGTAAGACCTCCTTCGACGATACGGAGCTGTACCAAATTTACGACTATTTGATCCAGCTCGTGGACAGTAAACAAATCGGGAGGCTTGTCGTTAGTAACTCTTACGGCAGTTACATCTGCGCCCCTCCACCGGTCACCCGTGATGATCCATTTCCAAGCATCGTGAGTCTAGCCGTGTCAAAGGGAATTGTCGTCGTATTCGCCGCAGGTAACAATCATGTTGTTGTTTGTGGAAACGACGCCACCCAATGCACACCGAATACAATATGGGGGGCGAACTCAATGGACGAGATTCTGTCTGTGGGAACTGTTAACCGGAACAACCGTATGGACCAGCCACCCGCTCAGCCAGGTGACTATAGCCATCGCGACAGCAGTCGAGGTCCTGGACAACTGGCTACTGCTAATACAAAGCCTGATTGTGTTGCTCCTACATATGGAGAGGTCATGTGGGGCTGCGGCTATTCAGCAATGGAATGGTGGGGGACTAGCGGCGCGGCGCCGCAAGTTGCTGGATTGGCTGCCCTTATGCTATCAAAGAATTCTTCGCTGACGCCGGCCCAAGTTCAGACTATAATAAGAACCAGCTGTGTGAATATCGGCCTCGCCGCAACTTGCGCCGGCGCTGGCCTGATCGATTGCATGGCAGCGGTAAATGCAGCGTGAATGGACACTTAAGAAATGAATGGTTTTGTACAGTTTAAGCAAAAGGAAGATTTGGAAGACTTCCTAGCGACCCCCAGAGTTGAATCGATCAAAGCTTCAGGGAAACTTTCAAGATCGTACAGCCAACCCGTCCTTATCTTGAAAGAATTGAGCCCGGAAGACCTTTCTGAAATTCAAACCTTAGCGGAATCGCACGGCGGCCAAGTTAAGCCCTCGACTCAGTATGAGCCGTTGTGAATTCTTTAGGGCGGATGCTCGGGCCGACTGGAAGCCCTACGGGTAACGTAGGCCACCCGGACTTAATCTATCGCGACGGAACCCCGTTGACTTCGAGACTTCAGTTCAAAACTCGCGCACAAGAACGGCACAAGAGAAGTCGGTTTCTTCGCCTTCCCACTGGTTCCTTTCAAGGCATTGCAGAGCAACCGCTGCCTTGTAATTACAAGGTGATCCAGCCTGTCAGCGCCCTTTCACGGCGGTAACAATGCCCGCGATGTCGATGCTGCGCATGAAGAAACATTGCGTCATTCGCAGCCCACAACAAAGCCCACAAAACTCTTGACCTGGAGTGATCTTCAATGACTTACGGTGTCGTCCGTGCGTTCCAAGTCATTGTAAACATTTAATAGCTGAGCCCTGAAAAGGCTGCACTCAACACCTTGCGATGGCACGCCAGAGTGTGGTCCGACTGTGGTCCAATAACGATGCTTTGGTGTCTTTTCAATGACTTTCTGTCGTTCCCGGCGTCGTCAAGTCGTTGAAATACCTTGCTTATTCTGTTGGGCTTCACGGACACAGAGCGCCTGGTTTCTGCCGGGCCCCGCTTCAGTGTCAGCCGCAGATCATCGAGGACGTGCCCAATATCGCGCGTCTCAAAATGCAGTTCCGTCATGACGCCAAGATCAATCTCAAGCGAGAATTTCCGCTTGAGCATTTGCGCAAAAAATCCGGCCGCGACCTTATCGGCGAAGGTGTCGCCACCGCCTCCGGTGGTCTTGGTTGGCGCAGTCATTTTCGACATTACTTCTGCCACAATACTCCGCTCATTCGTCCCGCTCAATCCAGACCACCGCCCGGCACTGCCCCTGCAATGTCCTAGAATGTCGGCACAAAATAGCAATTTACTCCGATCGCGTCGGAGCCCCTGATCTCAACATGGCCCAGTTTGACATGCAGTTTAAGAGCAGCTTCATTCGGGCCTTCGATACCGAAGCGCTCGCCCAATCGTTTCGCGTAGTTATCAATCCAGAAGTTCACCATCTTCGACGCAATTCCTTTCCTGCGTTCGTCCCTAACGACAAAGAGCTGATGCAGATCCGCCGTTTTACTTTCCGTCCAGACTAAGAAACCGAGATACTTACGCTGCCTTCTATCGAAACACAGCGCGGAACGGAACTCATTCGGATCTCCGAACTTGAATCTCTCGTCATCCTGTTTCGCGAGAACCTGCAACAACTGCAAAATCGTCTGGTCCTTTTTGGACCGGCAGGGCGCAAAAAGCAATCCCGCAGAGATCCGCTCCCCCCGACTTTGAAGTCCAGGGTTCCATCTCGTGTCTAGCGCTGTACGAGGTTGCAGGAATGCCTTGCCGTAGCACACCGCAACATAGTTTGAGCAGGCGAAATCAGAACACATCGGACCGATCAAGCCCATTGCCGAAGGAACAAACGGCACTTCCGTACCGCAGTGCGCACATCGCGCGATCACTGTTTTTTTCTTGATACGGACGAACGTCGTCTCGCCGCTGGATTTGTTACAAGCAAAACACTGGGCTAGCCCTTTTTGATTGGGTGTCAGAAGATCGTAACAATCGCCGCACAACGGACACTTGTAAAACGTGACGCTGCCTACACGCCGCGATTTCCATCCCTCAACGCGCACCACTTGAATCATTGAAGTATCTCTACTCACAGGAAAACTAGAATAATGGCTTCGCAGCGTCACTGCTTTGGTCACCGGATACAGCCGTCACAAGTGCGCGACCAACGGCTCCGGTCGCCGCACAACCCGCATTCGTATTTACGCATGACCTTCATTGTCGAGTAGAGAGCCTTAAGTTTGAGGCAACTTGGCGATTGGGATTACCTGAGGCGCGCAGTTATCTTCGATATTATCCGCAAGAGCCCTCAATTGCCCCCACCGTCAAGGCCTAACTAGTCCCCGACTGGCCGCGCTGCCGATAATTCGCTTCCAATTGGCCACGGCGAACTCCACAACCTGAGTGAGTGTCTTTCGCGAGGCCCCATCTCTTGATTGGAGCGCCATGCCGTAAAGAACAGTTGAGTAGTATGCAGCTAAGGCAACGACCGGCGCCGCTTTCGGAACGTCGCCATCGTGCTGGCCCTCCTTCAGACGATCCAAAATGGACTGCGACACCTGGCGGCGTATCGATAACAGATGCCCTTGAATCGCCTTATTCTCCGTGACGCAGTTGATAGCTCCCAAGATGACCAAACAGCCGCCGGGCGCTCCTGGTGCAGTGTATGCGTCGGCTGCAGCCTGCAGCATGGCATGGATCGCCTCGCGAGCGCTTGAACCCTCTGCAAGGGCGCGTGCGGTACTAAGCCCCGCCGTGCGCCGGTAAAGATCCACCGCCTCGTGGAACAATTGTTCCTTGCTTCCAAATGCAGCATAGAGACTTGCCTGCGTAATTCCGAGCCCAAGACGTAGATCTGCCATCGAGGTGGCGTCGTAACCAAGAGACCAGAAAATCTGCATTGCTTTCTCCAGCCCCCGCTGTCGGTCAAACTCACGCGGCCTGCCGCGGGCACGCTTTGGACTCCGCCCGCTATTTATAGATCGCGTGGTCTTTATATTTGCATCTTTGCGCGCTGTCATATATCTATATTTATAGACTAGTTGATCTATAAAAGGAAGAGGCTGGCCTCTTCAAGAAATATTCAAAAAAGGAGCACAAATGAGCCGCAATAACAGCAGTGTCGATTCGATGTTCTTTCCCACCACCTTCAGAACCCGAGAAATTGAAACAAATGGCGTAACGATCCACACGCGAGTAGGCGGTCAGGGCCCGGCGGTCGTGCTGCTGCACGGTTTCGGCACGACCGGCGACATGTGGGCGCCGCTGGCGGCTGCGCTCGTCGCAGATCACACCGTCATCGTGCCCGATCTGCGCGGGCTGGGGCTGTCCTCCAAGCCAACGGGGGGCTACGACAAGAAAACACAAAGCCGTGACGTGATGGGCGTGATGGATGCGCTAGGCGTTCCGCGCGCCGATTTCGTTACGCATGACATCGGCAACATGGTTGGCTATGCCTTCGCCGCCGGATACCCTGACCGGGTCACTCGGTTCGTGCCAATCGACGCGCCGCTTCCCGGAGTAGGGCCTTGGGAACAGATCGTTCGAGATCCTCGCATGTGGCAGTTTGGCTTCGGCGGTCCCGATATGGAGCGTTTAGTGGCCGGCCGCGAGCGCATCTATCTCGACCGGTTCTGGAACGACTTCTCGCTCGATCCCAAGCGATTCGATGAGGCGAAGCGCCAACACTACGCGGCGCTCTATGCCATGCCCGGCGCCATCCGTGCGGGCTTCGCCCAGTTCGCAGCCTTCGGCCAAGACGCCATCGACAACGACGCATTTCTCGCTAAGGGCAAGCTCATCATGCCTGTGCTGGCAATTGGAGGCGAAGCGTCGTTCGGAACAATGATGGCAACGGTGATGCGTCTCGTTGCGACTGATGTGCAAAAGGCGATTGTTCCAGAATCCGGCCATTGGATTATGGAGGAGAACCCCTCAGCGACCATCAAACTTGTCACCGATTTTCTAAAGCAAAGTTCTGATATCGCCGCCGCATAGATGCAGAGCTTTACGAGACGAATGACACCGCGATAGTAATCAAAGGAGAGAAAAATGCGCATTTTATTGTCGGTTGTTACAACCCTCGCAGCAATTTCTATGCTTACATCCCGCGCAGCCCAGGCACAAGTCGACGAGAGCGGCTACACATTGCCGCTATCGCTTGCGATTGAGGCCGCCACGGAGGCGATCCGTTCCTGCGAGGCACGCGGATACGCAGTGTCCGCCTCAGTGGTCGACACGTCGGGGGTTATCAAGCTCCAGGCCAAAGGCGACCACAGCACGATCCACACCCAAGATACTAGCTTTCGCAAAGCCTACACGGTCGTGACTTTTGGACCGATCTTCAACCTGGACGCGTCTAGTCAAATCGCGGCTCTCTCCAAAAACCCGTCCGGACCCGGGCCGGCGCTGACGTCAATTCCTAATGTCTTAGCGTTGGCCGGCGCCGTAGCGATTAAGCGCAACAGTGAAATTGTTGCCGCGCTCGGCGTCGGCGGTTCGCCAGGTGGCGACAAAGACGAACTCTGTGCCGAAGCCGGGGTAGCGAAGATCCGCGACCGCGTGGCAGCGGCGGCGGCACCTACAGGTCGTCCAGACGGCGCGAAGAATTGACGGCCGTTGCATGATAAGTCGGCTTAGGTCCGGCCAACTTCTGTATGGCCCTTCATGAGACCAGAATCGATGTCGAATGCGAGATCAATGGCCACGAGCAGACATCCCGGTACTGATCCGCTGCCGCGTAGTTACGGGCCCTGCCTGATATGCGATACTTTCTGCATTCGCCGCATTGACGTATGCCTATGGCCGATCCCAGCCTGCTCACAAAGATTCCGGCTCAAGAGCCTTCGACCTCACCGGGCCTTCAAGAGACCCTCTCGGGTGGGAGCATTCTCGATTCGTTAAAGCTGCTCCTCGCCGGCGCCGGGCTGAGCGATGTCCTTGCGACGATTGCACGCCTGATTGAAGCGCAACGCCCAGGCATGCTTTGCTCGATCTTCCTCCTCGAAAGCGATGGCATGCGCTTACGATATGCAGCGGCCCCGAACCTGCCCGAGGCATACCGAGCAGCGACTGACGGAATGGTCATCGGCCCGAACATCGGATCATGCGGAAGAGCGGCGTTCCTGCGGGAGCCGGTCTTCGCCTCCGACATCCTTTCTGACCCGAACTGGGCGAAGTTCAGGGATGCTGCCGCATCGGCGGGTTTGCGTGCGGCTTGGTCGAGTCCAATCATGTCGCACGATTCCGAGGTGTTGGGGACGTTTGGAATGTATTACCAGGAAGTGCGATACCCGGAACCGTCTGACATTCAACTGATTCAACATGCCAGCAGCATTGCCGGAATCGCCATCGAACGCGAGCGGTCACGCATAGAACTGACGAGGGCGTTCGAGGAAGTTAAGAAATCGGAGCGACAACTGCAACAAACAGTGGATGCGATTCCTCAGACGATTGTGGTTCTAGGATCCGACGGTAGCGTCGAATATGCCAATCGGACGGTAATCGATTACACCGGGCTGTCAGCAGAGGACTTAAAGGTTACGCGAAACGCGGCGACTCGCCTCCCGCCAAGATGTACGCTGTACACATTAAAAGTGAACAGTAATCCTCTTAGGAGAAATGCAATGGCGAACAGCAAAGATGTCGTGGTCACGGGAGTCTCCACCGGAATCGGTTGGGGAACCACAAAGGTGCTTGTTTCAAAGGGATTTCGCGTGTTCGGTTCTGTCCGCAAGCAGGCTGACGCCGATCGTTTGCAAAGAGAGTTCGGGAACGGCTTCGTGCCTCTCATTATGGACATTACGGACGCCGAAGCTGTACATCAAGCTGCGCAGAACGTCGGCTCCATGATAGGCGACAGGAATCTTGTTGGCCTGGTGAACAATGCAGGAATTGTAGTGAGTGGACCGCTCCTGTATCTGAAGCCCAGCGAGTACAGGCGGCAGTTGGAGGTCAACATGGTCTCCCCGCTTGTCGTAATCCAGGCCTTCGCGCCTCTGTTGGGAACGGATAAGAAGAGGCAGGGTCTCCCCGGTCGCATCGTGAACATCACCTCTAGCGCCGCAAAAGTTGCTATCCCGCTTCTCGGCGCCTATAGCGCTTCCAAATTTGGTCTTGAAGGGATGTCGGACGCGCTGCGGCGAGAACTGATGTTATTTGGCATCGACGTCGTGATCATCGAACCGGGCACCGTGAACACGGCGATGTACGACAAGGGCGAAAAAGAAGATCTGAGCGAGTTCAAGCAGACCGAGTATTGGGAGGCGGTGCAGAACTTCCAGAAATTCATCGTCACCGAAGCACGTACCAACGGCTTATCCCCTGAGCGTTTGGGCCAAGCCGTCCACGTGGCAATCAGCACGGCGAAACCGAAGGCACGCTACGCGGTCATTCCGCAACGTTTCAAGAACTGGATTCTGCCCAGACTTCTTCCTGCGAGGATGCTCGACGCCGAACTCGCAAAGCAGATGAAACTCACAAAACTGTAGTCAGCCTCGAACGGGTGGGTTCTCACTTCTCCGAGGCGAATGTTGACGATAGATCTTCAGATTTGATGGACATGGCCTTTGCAATTCTCTTGAAGTCGTCCGCAGTGATCCGGAAAGCTCCTCTGCGAAACGCTAAGCCCCAACTCTCGTTCCCTTTGGTAAATGTCAGTTCTTGCAGTAGCGGCCGGACGTGCGCTTGTCTACCCTTGAAAAACTTCGTCCGGCGGCGATATGGACGAAAGCCCGCAGACTGCTCCGCTTCGTAGGGGAATTCGTCAAGGATGCATCCGGCAGCGGTGAAAGCCTGCAGGACAGGTCCGCTTCCCATCAATTCGCGTGGCGAGTAGAAGACGATGAGGTCGCCGGCCTTCAATCGGCGCACCAAAGCCTCCTTACCGTGGCCCAGTTGGCAGAAGCCGCCTTGAACGGAACCGAGCACATGGTCGTGGCTTGCGACCCCAACCCAATAGCTTTTGTGTGACACCTTTGCGAGTGCCAATTCGAACCTCCCTCAAGGCTGCTGGCGAGAAGTGCTTTTTGTCGGTACTAATGACTGCTCTCCGAAAGGGTGGGAATTAAGGGGCATCGCTGTCGCGGCAGAATCCCGGACGCCTCGCCGAAGCGTCCGGGACGATCACCATTGCTCAGTTTTTCTCCTGCAACCCCTCAAGGTATTTCTTGAGCCGTTCCAGCGCGGCCTGGCTCCCCACCGGGTCCAAGGCGCCATTCTTCGAGCGCGACACGGTCACGCTTCCTCCCGACCCGACAAGAGAGAAGAACCTGCTGAACATACTCTTGCCACCGGGAAGAGACTGTACGGTCCAGACCGCAAGTGAAAGCACTTGCGGCAAGGGCTTGCCGTCGCTGCCGATGGGTTGCCCCATGACCACCCACTCGAAGCCAGGAATACAGACAACTGTCGTCTGCACCAAGCTCAGCTTTCTCCCATCCGGAAAGTCGATGTTTTCGAATACTTGATCGCCGACGCGGTTGGGGTGGTCGAGCGCCCCGGTGATAAACGGTTTTGCGTCGCTCGACTTAGTAAACCATTTATAGACGTTCCCTGGGGTTGAGACGAAATCAAATATCTCATTCGCAGGCCTGTCGATAACTATATGGTTTTCGACAAAGACGACGTTGGTGTTGTCGCCGATAGCAGAAACAAAGGCTGGCGGGGCGGTTTGCGTCGACGCGGCGGTCGCCGCCGCTATCACGCCAAAACTCAACAAAGGCAAAAATAGGTGCTTCATCAATCTTCCGCTTGGCATGTTGCTCTCCTTTTCAGTTTTCTTGCCATTTGACACCGCGGGGTGCTGGACCTCAGGGCGTCCAGCGGCCTCGCACTCATCTCTGTTGGCTGAATCCGGGACGTCAAATTGCGACTCCGCCTGCGACCTCGACCCGCTGCGCATTGACCCAATGATTCTCGTCCGAGAGAAGCGACGCGATCATCGGGCCGAGATCTTCTGGCAGACCTGCCCGGCCTAGTGCCGTATTTTCGGCAATCATCTTGTTGACAGCAGGATTGTCGCGAACGATGCCGCCGCTGAAATCGGTTTCGACCGGGCCCGGCGCAACCACATTGACGGCGATCCTGCGCGGACCCAACTCCTTTGCCAGATGCCTCGACAGCACTTCGACCGCTCCCTTCATCGAGGCGTAGACCGCCCCTCCGGGCGAGGCAGTGCGAGTCCGCACAGTCGATATGTTGACGATGCGGCCGCCATCCTCGATTAGGGGGAGAAGCTTTTGTGTCAGGAAGAAAACGCCTTTGAAGTGGACGTTGTAGATGCCGTCGAGCTCTTCTTCGGTGGCCGTTGCAAACGGCATGTTGCGGTGACTGTTACCCGCGTTGTTCACCAGGAAGTTAAAGCGCGTGGCTGAGAGGTTGGCGAGCGCGTCGTTAACGCTCTCGACGAAAGCATCGAACGACGCGGCATTGCCGGCGTCCAGTTGCAGAGCAATGGCCTTCGCTCCCGCGTCTTTCACCGTGGCAACGACCGCCTCCGCGTCCGTGCCATGCGTGTGATACGTGAAGATCGTGTTGACGCCGCGCTTCGCGAGGCTCTCAACCGTACTGCGGCCAATACCACGACTGCCACCGGTGACAATCGCAATCTTCTTTGGGGTAATTGCATTCGTTTCCATCAACATTTGTGCGCTCCATTCTGATTTATATTGTCTGTCTAGTCAGTCAATACCAAGATCAAAAAAATCAAGCTACCACGCGCCACAGAGCCTCGAAGCCCTCTTTGCAGTGCTTCTTTGCATGAAGTGAATCCTGAGTCATGAAATCTATCGTCGCCTCCGCGACAGAGTTCATGATCGCGACGACGAAACCCATTGGGGCCTTACGCATCGGGCCGCTGGCGCGAATGTGTTCCAGCAATCCTGCGACGCCTGCCATCGTCTTGTGGCCCGCCGCGCGGGTCTCCAGCGTGATCTCGTCAGAGACGCTGAGCTGTGCCAGCGCTCGTCTCTTCTCGGGGTAGGACACTGCCCAGCTCATCCAGTGTTGCCACAGGTTCCAAAGCTGCTCGCGAGGTTCTGCGCCTGTGGGAAGGTCCTTCGTAGCGGCAGACGCCATCTCACTTTTCAATTCAAGATAGAGCTGATTGAAGAGATCCGCTTTGGTTTCGAAGTAAGTGAAAAGCGATCCATTCGCAACGCCAGCCTCTTTCGCGATGCCAGCTGTCGGCGCGCTCAGACCCTGCGTAACGATAATCCGCGTCGCCGCTTCTAGAATCGCGCTTCTCTTCTCATCGCTCTTCGGCCTTGACATGAGTCAATAATATAGATAAGCGTCTGGACAGTCAACTATTACCCCACGTTCTGCGTTACTTGCCAGTAAGTCTTAGATCCACGTAATTCTCCTGAAGAAAAAGCAGCGCACTCTTGTCGTCAAGCTGTTGGCTCTGTCTCAACCGCCTGCTGCCTGTCCCCTATTGTTTCCCATTTGATCCACTTGAGATCGAGCACAAAAATCGAATAGAAGACGGGGACCAACAGCAAGGTGATGAAAGTAGCGACGGCGAGTCCGCCGATCTGGGCATAGCACAGGGGTTCAGAGCGGGCCCCCTTCGAGGGCGAGAGGAAATAAAGCAAGAATCGTCGCACCCACGGTGATCATTACGGGTCGGATACGCTCAATGCCGGCATCCGGAAGAGCGCGTTCCACCGGCTCACCCCTTTTCGTGCATCTCCTCAATGAAGTCAAACAGCACGATGACATGGCTTACGATGACTCCAATCAGGCTGGGCTACTCCAAGAAATGCCATGAAGCCAAAGGGTGTGGTCCGACTGTGGTCCAATAACGATGCTTTGGTGTCTTTTCAATGACTTTCTGTCGTTCCCGGCGTCGTAAAGTCGTTGAAATACCTTGCTGTCGCGTATTCTGTTGGGCTCATAACCCAAAGGTCGGTGGTTCAAATCCACCCCCCGCAACCAACGCAATCATAGAGTTACGGGCCATTGGGCACTTGCAGCAACTGTCCAAAACTGTCCGATAAGGGGAACTGACACACAGTTCCCCTTATTTATTGAATGGAGGCCTCTTGATTCGCAGGTCTTTGCAAGAGGCGTTGGGCAGTTGACTTTGCGCTCGGAAAAGCTCTGGTTTACAGATCGAGCTCGATCCATGTTGGCGCGTGGTCGCTCGCGTTTTCCTGACCGCGCGCCCATCGGTCCACGCCACCCGCCACAAGCCGGTCCGACAAATTCGGTGAGAGCAGAAAATGATCGAGCCGCATGCCTTTATCTTTCTGCCACCGTTCAAATTTGTAATCCCAGAATGTCCAGAGCGGCCCGTCCGGATGCAGCTTCCGCATGGCGTCGGTCCAGCCTTGAGCCAGCAAACGTGCAAAGGCCTCGCGGCTTTTGGGCTGGATCAAAGCATTGCCATCCAATGACCGAGTCGGATAGATGTCCTGCGGCGCCGGCACAACATTGTAGTCACCCGCCAGCACCACGGGAGCGCCGCTCGCCATGAGCTTGGCGGCGTGGGCAATGAGGCGCTCAAACCAGGCCAACTTGTAATTGAATTTCGGTCCAGGCTGCGGATTTCCATTGGGGAGGTAGATCGAAGTGAACAGGACTCCCTGAACCGCCGCTTCAATGTAGCGAGCCTGATGGTCTTCATGATGACGATCTTCATGCTGACGAGTTTCACGATGACGATCTTCCTGATTTCGAGTTTCAGGATTTCGAGTTTCAGAAAAACTACCTTCAGGATTTCCCGGCAAACTTGTGCGAGTCAGCACGGGAACCTGGTTTCGCGCGAGAATGGCCACGCCGTTCCAGGAGCGTTCGCCTTGCCATACCGCTTCGTACCCGAGTGACCGAAGGGCATTTACCGGAAAGGCTCCCTGCTCTGCCTTGAGCTCCTGGAGACTCACCACGTCGGGTTCAGCTTTCGCTAACCAAGCCAGCAGGTTGTCGAGCCGCTTATTGATGTTGTTAATGTTGAAGGTAGCGACTTTCAACTGGTTCTCTTTCTGGCGCTGAACAGCGCTACGCATTCCGCAATGCGTATTTCGTGTTCCTCGAAATGTGCCTTGAGCCCTGCCTCAAGATCAGACTGCCGGTCTGACCAATTGCTGAAAATTCCTTTCGCGTTGTGAATCTTCATCAGTTGCTTGGCCAGCGGATTGTGCCGCACGCCTTCGCCCAGGATCGTCGAGCCGAATATTACCCCGCCATCTCTTAACAAAGGCTTCACGTACTCAAATACAACGCTCTTGCTCGCCAAATCACCCGGGAGGCAGTGCAGGAGATAGTTGAGCGAGACTGAACCAAATCCAGACATGTCGATATCGATGCCGCGAAGAACGTCGCCTATATAGCAGGACGGATTGTAGCGGCGCAGGCGCTTTGCTGATTTTGCGAGACTGTGTGGGTTTAGATCGAACAGTGCAATCTGCGGGGCGGTCGATGGGAACCGGCATCGATCGAGAAAGTAACCAGTTCCCACACCGATATCCAGATGCTTATCGGAGATGTGCTGGTTGTAGAAATCCAGGAGCACATGCGTGGAACACTGCCAGATAAAAGAGTTGGAAAGCCTCAAGACCGCCAAGTCGTAGAACGCCAAAGTCAGTGGCGTATAGACGGCGGCTGCCTTGCGAGTGTCTCCGTCAGTTCGGTTGATGTTGGGTTCGTGGTTCATCTTCTCGGCCGCGTGGTTTAACCACGCCCGGTTCAGCTTTCGCTAACCAAGCCAGGAGGTTCTCGAGCCGCTTGTTGATGTTGTTAATGTTGAAGGTGGCGACTTTCAGCGGGTCCCTTTCTGTCGCCATGATATCGGCGCGATCAAAAGCCCGGGCCGCCCTTTCGTACTCGAAAGTATGCAATAAGATTGATGAATCATGGCAAAGCCAGTCCAGATCGGTCGGCTCGCATTCGATACACAGAAAGAAGCCCGTGAGTTCATCAGGGCTATTCTTAACACTTCAAGCTGGGGCGAACCGCTAGTGGGAGAAACTCTTGAGTTCGTCCTCAGCCTCCTTGACCGTCATCCCCGTGCCTCGGAGAAAATTGGAAGCGGCATCAAGCATGTGACCGTCGACAAGGACGGTAATGGCGATCGTTGCTTTTACATTCAATGCACGGATGGCGCAAGAAATCATTTCAGCTACCAGACAGCACTCGCCGGCAAAGATAATATACGGTCCATGGTCCTGGGAGCACTAAACCGTGCGGTCGAAGAACAGATTTGGACATTTCGTGATTCTGAACTGGCGAAGGGGCCGCAGACTTGTCCGTACACAGGGGAAGCCGTCACAAAAGACAATTACCACGTTGATCATCCTGACCCTACGTTCTTCGAATTGCAAGCTAAGTGGTTTGAGGAAACAGGCCTCACACCTGCTGGGATCAAAATCTCGGATGGCAGCGAGAATGAGATCGGGCGTCAGATGACGGATCGAGAGCAGAAGAAATCGTGGCAGGCATTTCACCTAGGTAACGCTCGCCTTCGCCTTCTATCCCCGCTAGGAAACCTGAGCGGTGCGAAGATCGAGGCAAATCGGAGAATGCGGGCAAAGTAGGACTTTCGTGCTTGCCCGGAAAATACTCGAACGCAGATACGCTGCGATTGAGGACACTTCATTAAGGAGCAGTGACGGCTAAGCAGGGCCGGGCCTGGGAATGGGCTACCCATCCGAATGGGCTGATTCGCGTGCTGCCTTAACGATTGCATCAACAAGCTGAAGTCGTAATTTGTCTGCCTTGCCAGGGTCGAACAAGCCAAGGTAATTGATACTTCCTTTTAGGCTTTCGATGTAGGCACCTACTTCGGCAGCCGCCACTTTTCCGCACACTAGATTATGAATTCCTGCTCTGATGCGAGCCTTATATTGCTTCTGGACTGTCACAAGCTCGCCGAGGACTAGCTTATTCAGGAGCTTGCGATCGGTTGGCCCCATGAGCGCAATCTTGCGATGGGAAACTCGAAACCCTGCGCCCAATAGAACAGAGATAACTGGACCCACAACCTGCGGTGCGGAATTTCCTGAAAATGCGAGATCGTCCACCCAACTAGAATAACGAACTTGGTTGGCACGGCAAACAGCCCTAATTTCCGAGTCAAAACTGCTCAGAACAAGGTTCGCCAAGAGGGGGCTAGTCGAAGCTCCTTGGGGAAGGCGCCCACGACAAGTCGTTAGTCCAGTGAGCAGGCGCGATACATCGGGAGAGCAATTTAAAAGTCTGCGGAATACTGCTTGAACTTGCCTTGGGGTTATCGTAGGGAAAAAATTCTTAATATCTATGGTAACCAGGTATTTCCCGCCGAAATGCAACTTTGCATTCTCAAGGATGCTTTTTCCCTTAACTCCACCAAGGAGGTGCTCCGGCAGAATCAACCGAGCCAAAAGGCGCTCTTGAATCCGAGCTTGGATCATCTTCAGGGGGTCGATTGGATTGTCGATCCAACGCTTTTTGGGAGCCGTGATCTTTCTGGCAAACGGGCGTACTTTTGGCTTGTGGAGGAAGGGCCTGTAATATCGGACCGCGCCTGAGGCCAGGTCCTTCAACTCGGTGCGGGAGCGACCGAGCAAGATTTCCAAATATCGAAGAGAGTGGAGATTAAGATTGTCGCTTGCGCTTAACTCGTTCACGAGTGTCTTCGCTTCTTAAAAGAAATTTCGCTAGATAAACGCCTATCTCTTCGAACTCCCGTTCCTCTATACCCTGCAGATCCGAAGACTGGGTAGCTAGCATGCTAAACAGAGGCTCCGGAATCTTAAGTGCGCGGCTCAGCTTACCGATTGCGGCTATGCTCGGCTTCCGATCACCCTTTTCAATCAGCGAAATATGACTCGGATCGAGCCCCGCCGCACGCGCTACCTGCCTCTGTTCCATCCCAGCAACAGCTCGAGCAATTCTTAATGCCTTCCCGTAATCCATCTAATCCTTGGTTTGGTTCGTCTTTAAGAGTTGTGTGCCTGTCGATGTTAATCGCGATTTTTGAACGCTCGAACTAACTCTTCCACGATCTTGCGAATGGATTCGTTTTGTTCATTTCGCTCCAAACCCGGCCTGCGCCGAATTCGCTTCAGTTCGTCGATTACGTGTTCGACTGCTTGCTTTTTCTCTGAATGTACGCTGCCTCCGCGCAACAAATCTTCCAAAGAAGAGATGCAGGCGTTGAGGTCTTTGCTTGTACGCATTATTTCCTCCTTTCCGGCAAAAGCATTCCGGCACCCTCAATGCTCTTCCCGTAAAGGAGCAGCGCTTCTTCAACGAACCATCCTTAGGTGTTCTAGCGAAATCCGTGCCTAAAACAGAGCGGGCCGGTTAGCCCGCGACCCATTTTCAAAATGGGTCAAAAGGCTCTGCACTGGTAATAAACCAGCCAGAGATTGCCTTTCGGCCTTGGGAAGAATTGAGCAGCAGAGGAAATTGTCAAAGACCTTCGAACCACCGTTAACAGTGGCCACTTGGAATACCATACTCGTAGCTTTGCCCAAAGTCAACTGAAATGACAACGGAAATTGGGGAATAGGCGGGACCTACCCAGTTGCACAGAGCCCTACGAATAAATCCCAGGCGCCTCGTGTCCCAACTTCTGCACGTACTCAACGTAGGACCCAGGATAAACCGTGGGATTGCGCTCCGTGCCGCTCTCGCCGCCCAGTTCCAGCACACGTGAGCCGAGACCGCGAAGGAACATGCGGTCATGCGATACGAAGATCATGGTGCCTTCAAAATCCTTCAGGGCGTCCACCAGCATTTCCTTGGTCGCAAGATCCAGGTGATTCGTCGGTTCGTCGAGCACCAGAAAGTTTGGCGGGTTGAAGAGCATGCGCGCTATTGCCAGACGCGATTTTTCTCCGCCGGAGAGTGCGCGGATTTTCTTATCCGTATCGTCGCCGGAGAACTGGAATGCTCCCGCCAGGTTGCGCAACGCGCCAATACTGTCCTGGGGAAAATCCTGTTGCAACTGTTCGCTCACAGTTAGATCGGAATTGAGAACGTCCAGCGATTGTTGCGCGAAGTAGCCCATATACAGGCTGGCGCCGAGCCGCACGCTTCCCGCATCTGGAGCACTCGCTCCGGCAATCATTTTAAGGAGCGTAGTCTTACCCGCGCCGTTTCTCCCCATGACGGCCCAGCGCTCTCCGCGGCGGATGGTGAGATTGAACCCTTCATAAATCACCCGCGGGCCGTAGCTCTTATGCAAATCCTCAAGGACGGCCACCTGTTCGCCCGATCGCGGAGGAACACGAAAGTCAAACTTCACCACGACGCGTTTCTTCGGCAACTCGATCTTCTCGATCTTATCCAAGGCCTTGATCCGGCTCTGCACCTGCGCCGCTTTGGCCGCGTGCGTCCGGAAACGATCGATGAAACGCTGTTCTTTGGCAAGCATGGACTGCTGCCGGGCAAACGCTGCCTGTTGATTACTCTCTCGCACCGCCCGCTCGCGTTCGTAGAAGTCGTAGTCACCCGAGTAGGTGATGATTTCGCCGTCATCAATCTCTGCGATCTTTGAGACCAGACGATTCATGAACTCGCGGTCGTGCGAAGTCATGAGCAGCGCGCCGGGAAATGATTTGAGAAATTGTTCGAGCCAGATAATGGACTCGATGTCGAGATGGTTCGTCGGTTCGTCCATCAGCAATACATCCGGCATGCCGAGCAGGACGCGCGCCAGCGCAACCCGCATCTTCCATCCGCCGGAGAGAGCGCCGACGTCGCCGTCAATCTGATCGTCTTTGAATCCCAGACCGTGGAGCACTTCACGGGCCTGCGATTCGAGCGCGTAACCGCCCAAATGCTCGTACTCCTCCTGCACGTGACCGAAGCGATCAAGGATGCGGTCCATGTCATCCGCCTTGCCGGGGTCGGACATTTCCCGCTGCAAGGCTTCGAGCTCGTGATGCAGATCGCCGACGCGTCCGCTGCCTGCGATCGCTTCATCCAGGACCGAACGACCCTGCATTTCCTCGACGTCCTGGCGAAAGTAGCCGATCGTCAACTTCTTGGGAACCGAGACCGTGCCCTCGTCGGGAGTTTCCTCGCCGACCACCATCCGGAAGAGCGTTGTCTTGCCCGACCCATTGGGACCGACCAGCCCAACTTTTTCGCCGGGATTCAACTGAAACGAAGCGTCGACGAACAGCAACTGCTTGCCATACTGCTTATTGATATTTGAGAAAGAGATCATTTTGGAGGAGCAACTTGGAGCACGGGGCCTGTTCTAGTGTAGCGTGGGCCGATTCGACAGGTTCAGGGCAAGCTTTGGATGGGACCACACGGCCCACACCCTAGAATTTTTCTGGGAATTCTCTGGCTGCCCTAAAAACGGTTGCCACTTCAATCAACTTATCTTGAACCCTGTACACCACGCGAAAGCGTCCAACGATGACTTCGCGAATTTCAGGTTCATCTCGCTCCGGCACAATACGTCCCAAGCGGGGGAAACGGATCAACTGCTCGACAGCAGAGAAGATTCGCGCGATGGTCAGACCTGCATAATGCTCAGAATCTTTGGCAATGTATTCGCGGATCGCGTCAAGATCGCGCAGCGATTGTGGCGACCATAGAATGCACATTACAGCCCAAAGCGATGTTTGGCCTGATCGTGCGGAACGCCCTGCGACCCATCGAGTTCGGCCAATCCAGTTTCGACTTTGGCCAGAAATACGAGCCGTTCAATGGCATCGTCGATGGTGGCATTTGGCGGCATCGCCTGGAGAGCCTCGATAATGCGGTCGCGGGTAAATGGCTCCTGCATGGCCTAATTGTAAAACACATTTCGCGGCAGCTGGAACTACATGCGTAACGACCGATACCCACGAGCCAGAACCGGGTTCGAATCGGCCGGAAGAGCGTTGTCTTGCCCGCCCTATTGGGACCGACCAGTCCGACTTTTTCGCCGGGATTCAACTGAAACGAAGCGTCCACGAATAGCAACTGCTTGCCATACTGCTTATTGATGTTTGAGAAAGAGATCATTTTGAAGGAGCAGGTCGCGGTGCGGTGCCTCTTAAATAGTGTAGCCGCAGTGTAGCCCGGCCAGAAAATTGCCAGCCTACGCTGGCGTTGGATTATTCAAGGTTTGCCCGTGATCCGACACCGTTGTGGTGGCCCAGTTGATAGAACGTCAAATGACATCGGCATCGCGCTTCATATAGAACTTGCGATCGTCTTCATGTGTGACTCGGAAGCCGAGGCGCTCGTAGAGTCGCCGAGCGGGATTGATTCTCGCTACATTCAGGCGTACTGCAAGATTGAACGCAGCGGCTTCGCTAATCAGTCGCCTCATCACCTCGGTGCCGATGCCCTTGCGCTGAAACCGGCTGTCCACAAACATCTGTGCGACAAAAAGTTCATCATCTTCCCTGATGGTCTGCACCCAGCCTACGTCGGTGCCGTCGAGTGCTATGAGACGAACCTGCGTGGAGTTCCACTGCTGCCTGAAGCTGGTTTCTTGAGCGGATCTGTGTAAATGTAATTCCTCAATGATCCAACTCATTTCGCCGAAATAAAGGCGCCGGCAGTACTCAAAGTCGTAGTCAAGAGCTGGACGCAATTCAATCGGCACGGGTCTATTCTGTAGCATTCATGCGAGAGGTTCAAGGAGGGTGCCGCGGCCTTCAGACTGCAGGAGCCACTACAGCTGCGGGTGCCCCATCCTTCGCGTAGTTTGCGAACGGCGGGTACGACGACGGCATGCACAACGGTTGGTGTAGAACGGACAAGACTTGCGCCGGCAGCATCGCCGCCCACCCCTTCGACAAGCTGAGGGGCGGGCTCTTGCAAAAAACGCAAGGATGGGGCGCCCTCCGCGGGAACGGTGCGATGCAAAGATGGGACCCGCCAGAATTCACCCTTGACATTTCCAGATAATCCACTACCATATGGTTGTGGATAAATTGGGTACAACGTTTGCCGCTTTGTCTGATCCGACCCGGCGGGCAATGATCGAACGACTCTCGCATGGGCCAGCCTCTGTGCATGGATTGACAGAGCCGTTTGCGCTTTCGCAGCAGATGATTTCAAAACATATCGCGTATCTGGTGCGGGCGCGGATTGTGGTCAAGACGAAGCGTGGACGAGAGAGTGTGTGCAGGCTTAGGCCGGAGGCGATCAAGACAGTCCGCGACTGGGCGATTAGCTATCGCCGGTTCTGGGAAGAGAGTTTCGACAAACTGGATGTAGTTGTAAATCAAATGAAGAAAGATCAAACAAAGAAATGAGGGAGTCAGAGATGACAAAAAACACGATGAACGAGACTGAGCGGATGGTGATCACTAGAGTTTTTGATGCCCCACGCGAATTGGTTTGGAAGGCGTGGACAGAGTCGAAATACGTGATGCAGTGGTGGGGACCGAAGGGCTTTACCGCGCCGGTTTGCAAGATGGATGTTCGCGTGGGAGGAAAATCTCTCCTCTGCATGAGAACGCCGGATGGGCAGGAGGGCTGGAATGCGGTTGAATACCACGAGATTGTTCCCCAAGAAAAGATCGTTTCCTCCATGTACTTTTCGGACTCGAAGGGAAACAAGATTGAGCCTGCGGAATTAGGGATAGAAGATGAGGCGATCGACGGTGCGTACGACGTGACCATCTTTGAGGATCTCGGGAACGGCCAGACGAAACTCACCTATATGGGAAATGAACCCATGGCGAGCGCAAAAAATAGCGGTCAACTGGAAGGCTGGATCGAGACACTCGATAAAGTTGCCGCAGTGGTTACGAAGTTAGCGCAGGCGAAATAGGAAGCGGAAGCTTTGATTCGCAAAACTCTTTCTTGGACAAAGAATCGTGGAGAAAGAATCGTGGAGAAAGAAATGAAAAGAATACCGTTTCTCGCTATCGTCCTGCTGGCATTCGCATTTCCCGCCCATGCCCAGGACACGATGAAGAAAGATGAAGCCGTCAAACCTGCCTCCGTCAAAGCTGCGGATCCGGAATTGAAAGTCGTGCTCGATTCCTGGAATGAGATTGGCCGCAAGCTGACCGCGATGGCCGAAGATTTTCCCGAGGACAAATATGACTTCAAGCCGACACCCGCGGAGCGGAGCTTCGCCGAGCAGTTGCTGCACGCGGCGGGTTCAACCTACTACTTCACGAATCCTGCGACGGGGAAGAAGCCTCCCGCAGCAGAAGATCCCAAGCGCGAGCAATACAAGTCCAAGTCCGACATCGTTGCGTTCGTCAAGAAAGCCTTCGCCGATGGCGCAGCCGCCATCCAGTCGAAAGGTGAAAAAGGCATGACGACGGAGGTTGTTTATCTCCCTGACCAGAAAGCGCGCGTTCTCGACATAGCCTACGGCCTCATCGAACACAGCGGTGAACACTACGGCCAGCTCGTTGTGTACTACCGCCTCGCAGGCCTTGTGCCGCCGGAGTCGCGGCTCAAGAAGTAAAGCTCAAGAGACGACGTACCCCGTCCTTACATAAAGGCCGGGGGCAGACGGGACGTTCGCCAATTCCCATTCGTGGACAAATTGGGGAACGTCCCGTCTGTCCCCATGTTTCACCTGTCCCCATGTTTCACCCCCATGTTTCACGATGGCTTCTCCGCCGACGCAATGGCCGCCTCGTGTGCCGCTTTGGCGGCGAGGTATTCGTCGATCAAACCTGCACGGGTGTCACAGAACCACAATCCTGCCTTCGCCTCCACTGCTGTCTTACGGACAGGGTCTCCCGCGACTTCGACCATGTATTTCCGAATCGCGTCGCAGAAGCGAGGGATCATTTCCCCCACCTCAAGGCATTCAGCGTTCCGGTTGAAGTCGTTATTCACCTGTTCGAGCTTTGCCGTGTCGCCACCAGAGTGCGCGTAGTAGATCACCTTGGCATCGCCTCGCCTCGATAGGTCAGAGTCTGGTGTGAAGGTATGGACTACAGCACAACGTGCGCCGTAGAGATCGACCGCAGAGCACTTCCAATCCGTAAGCGGTAGCAAATACGTCTCTACCCATCGTTTGAAAGAGACGTTTACTTTTTCGCCAGGTGCAGCCTCTAGGGAAGCCATGACATCCATTCCTGCGTAGAGAAGAGTGAGGCAAGGCATAATTTGGCGCTCGTCCAGACAGCGGCGAGCCGTCGAAAGCATGTGAGCCATGTTTTTTACTATGTTGTCGCAATTATCTTCGGGCAAGGCGTCCCTCCACACTCATTATCTCGCGCTTCATTGTTGATCCGGGCCGAAATGCGGGAAATGCGGGGACAGACGGAGCTGACCCCAATTTCGCAAGCCGCACCTAACCTGCAATTTGGACTTGGAAAGTCTGCAGGCGAGGGGCAGAAAACAATTGGGGTCACCCCGTCTGTCCCCGAATTTAAATTCTCATTGAAATTCTCATTGAATTTAAATTCTCATTGAAATCATCGCGCATCGGTTTAATTTTAACCAACTCGGTCCGTTTTGTTTAAAATCCCAACTGGAAGCAACGATGGGTTGAGACCACAAATGCCTATACCCACATTTCACCTATCTATCTCTGGGTCTGTGGTTGCAGCGTATGCAGCGGTAGTCTCTAGCATCACAGGCACCGTGCAGGTGTTCAACTACTTCCGAGACCGCGCACACATCATCATTCGTGTGCAGCACAACATGGAGATGATGGGTGATCCTCGTTACGATACGAAGGAATGAGTTTGACCGTCATGTATGTTGTCAATGCCGGTCGCCGTCCAATCACAGTCACGAGTGTGGGAGCATATCGGCTTTTTCCGCACAATCCTTTTGTCGTTACTGATACCAGACCCCAATGTCCATGCGAACTGACCGAAGGCAAGCAACAGACGATCATCATCGATCAGGAAGGTTTAGATTTATCCATCATGGAGTCATGGGAAGCATATACGAGCACGGGAAAGACGTATCGCTTAGCTATGTTTCCTTGGTATAGGCGGCGGTGGAATCGCCGGCAGTTTCGCCGCAAGGCTATTGCAGAAGGCAAGAAGAAAAAGGCTGCATCGTCGGTCAGTCCTTCATGACCGAAAGTGAGTATATCTCGTTTGATCAACCGCGGTGGAAACTACCCCTGTTCGATGATCTATTTCTTTCCATGCAAGGTCAGAACATCATGTTGATAGATTTTTACCTGCGTGACTTGGAACGAGACCTCTTGCAGAAATGGTTTGAAATTGAACGTACACCTTCGGAAACCTTTTTTGTCTCTGCTCTGAGTCAAATGTGGATTTTTGCTGTTTACGAATTGCTGCGCACGTGGAGACAGCGGGTCAAAGACTTGAAGCGGGATGCTCAAAAACCTCCCGCAGCGATTACCGCCAGGTCGCGTCATTCAGGTATTTATTATGACGAGCAACTTGCCAAGCTTCGGAAGCAACCCAAATACGGCAGCGAACTAGATAAAGCGATGAATCGCATGGAGCCGCTGTTCAGACGTATCGAAGCACTTCGCATGAACCTTGCGAAACACGAAGTACCTAAGATGAAAAGTGTTCCTGCGATGGCTCCCGGCTACGGAAGAATTGATGGGATGGATGGTTCTATCTCTTGGCAGATTGATCTAGGCAACAATACTGTTGACTTGGTTTCGCGTCGTAGCCTTTCTAACCAACTACGAAAACTTGTCATAAAAAACACACGCAGGCGCAAGACTTAGAACGCTCACTCAGACCGCGACATGCGAAAAGGGTTTACCAAGAAAACCGCAACCGGACGCGCCCGCGACGCCAGTAAAGAACTACATCACGCCGGGAAAAAACCGGGGACAGACGGGACGTTCACCAATTTCCATTCGTCTAAAACTGAGGAGTCCCCGATTTTCTCTTTGACTTGCATTCCGTCGTGAACCTACCGAGGCAACGCGAATCCCGCCGGCAACGCTGCCTCAAGATTGATTGGTTCGCCGGTGACGGGGTGGTGGAATTTTAGAAAGCGGGCGTGCAGGAAATATCCTCCATCGCCGGGGAGGCCGGGGAGATTTTCAAGAGGCTGGCCGGATAATCCGTACAGAGGATCGCCTACCAGCGGATGGCCGATGGATGCCAGATGGATTCTGATTTGATGAGGGCGTCCCGAATTTAGAGTTACTTCAAATGTTGTGGTGCCGGGTGTGCTACTTGACGCCGTGCTACTTGACGCCGTGCTGCTTGGCGCCGTGCTCCTTGGCGCCGTGCTGCTTGGCGCCCGTGAGATCACCTTCGCCAATGACTTTGACGGCTTGCCGCTCGCGCTCGCGGCCCACACCGAGCCGATGCGCGGGTGTGGTACAAGGCCGATGGGTGTGAGGATTTCGTAGGCGTCGCGCTCGGCAACATTTTGCGCCAGCGCCCAATAGATTTTTTGAATTCTGGGTGTGTTCCAGTCCGCGCCTAGTTTCGCGGCGGCCTGCGCGGTTTTGGCGAAGAGAACGATGCCGGTTGTGCCCCGGCCTAATCGGTGGACAGGGTTTGCGTTGGGGGTTTGCTTTTGCACCAGGCGCAGGAGCGTGTTTTCCATGAAGCCTCCGCCGGGGAGGGTTGGCAGTCCGCCAGGTTTGTTGACGGCCAACAGATGCGGGTCATCAAACAGTACTTCGAAGTGCTGAGGAGTGTCAGGTTCGATCCAGGGCGGACGGTTCCAGACAAGCGTCTGGCCTGAAGTGAGCGATTCGCTTCCGGTCGCGGTGACGCCGTTGACGGTGACTTCGCGATTATTCAGATTTTTTTGCCATTCTTGCTGGGTTGAGTGCGGATAAAGGCTTGCCAGGTGCGAGAGCAGGGTTCGTCCATCATCTTTGCTGCCGATGATTGTGGTATAGGCATGGCCCCGGTTGAGCATGTGGTTTGAGTGTAAGCTACGGAAATCCGCGGACCGGCAGAACGTTCAGCAGTCCTTCGAAAATTGCCGGCCAACGCGGCACGTTCGATTATTCAAGACCTGCCAGTTGATAAGAATCTGTGCGCACCCCGGGAAAGTTCGCGGTAAGTCACCGAGGGATATAATTCCCGCGTGCAACAACCTATGCGGCATGGAATGGCGCTTCGCGTTTGCAAAGCGGTCCTCGTTTTTGCCATCGCACTTTTCTACACGATTCTGGTCCTCAACAACCTCACGGATTACGGCTCCAACTATGAGTTTGTCCGCCATGTCCTGATGATGGACTCGACCTTTCCGGGGAACCACGTCATGTGGCGCGCCGTCAATGCGCCGCTGGTACATACGGTCTTCTACCTCGGCATCATCGCCTGGGAGTCAGTCACTATGCTTCTATGCTGGTGGGCTGGGGTTCGGTTGCTGAGATCGTATCGTGCGGATAGGGCGCAAATCGCCGCTGCGCAGAACGTCGCCGTGATTGCGCTGACGACGAGCCTTCTGATGTGGTTGGTGGCGTTCCTCGATGTCGGGGGCGAATGGTTTCTGATGTGGCAGTCGAAAATGTGGAATGGGCAGGAAGAGGCATTCCGAATGTTTACTGTTGTCGGTGTGGTGTTTTTGGTGGTGGTGCAACGCGAGCCAACTCCCGATTAGTCGGCACTCGTCCTTTTGGGGGACAACTTCCCGCTTGCTCGTGACTCAGTAGGAGTCCGCATCAAGAAGAATTAGTGCAGCCGCGCTCGTCTGTATGGGAGCTGATGGGTGCCCTGCCGTCCGCCTTAGCGCAATCCCTCCATCAAATACAGTTGGCTCAGCTCGTTGAAGTAGGAATAGGCATAGTGCTGGCCGTCGGGAGTGAATAGCGCTTCGACCAATAGAACCCCTGCCGGATCGGATGGCCCGACTTTCTTGAACAACTCGCGGCGGCCGCTGGCCAGATCCACGCGCATCACATCCACGGCGTATCCATAGAGCAACCCAACCAGAGCAGTGCGCCCGTCCGGTGACACAGAAAAGATTGTCTCGCCGAGATGGATGCCGGGAACCGGGCGCGGCGGGCCCTGACCGTCCACTGGATACAGCGCTACAGAGTCTGAGAAGCCGAAAACGAATTTGCCGTCCGGGGTGGGGACAAATCCGCTCACTCCCTCGGGAGAAATCGGACGCGCGGTGCCCGAATCATTGCCCTGCACATCAATGGCTTGCACGTAGAGGCGCGATTTGTGGACAAGCACACATTTATGGCTCTGGCCTCCGGTACCAAACTCGGCCCTTACGAAATTCTTTCCGCACTGGGGGCGGGCGGGATGGGCGATCAGGAACACGATGTGAGCGTTCAAAATTGGAGTGAAGTTATGTCGATTTCACCCGACGGCCGGCTGCTGTTAAATGGGGAGGGGCTGGTAGCGGGCCTGATTACGACGTTTTTGTGCGCGCAAGCGATGGCGCGGCGCCCGTACGGGTAGGCGATGGCATTGGCTACGATTTCTCGCCGGACATGAAATGGGTGCTGTCGTCTCTCACCCTGCGCATTCCGCGCCAGCTTTTTCTGATTCCCCTCGGCATAGGGGAGACCAAGCAGATCACGCATGATTTGATTGACCGTGGCCGCGCCCGCTTCCTTCCGGATGGCAAGAACGTTGTGTTTACCGGCACGGAGCCCGGCCATTATAGGGCGTTTTCGCTGAATCGGATGGCCGTTGGCGGAGGGTCGGCAATCCGGAAGTAATCCGTAAACAGGCTCCCGGAAATCGCTCCTGCCGGTCAACGCTGGCACGTTGGATTATTGAAGGCACACCCGTTAATTTGGATTCACACTGGAAAGACCCCAAAATGCGAAAAGGCTTCACGGCGGGTGGCCCGCTCTTGCGTTCTTTGCAAGGGCGGGAGTCGAGAATGCATGCATCGAGTGGGTCTGATCGCGCCGCCGCTGCAAGTCAAATAGCGACGGCAGCATCGCCGGCCGCCTCTTCGGCAAGTCAGGGCAGGCTCTTGAAAAAAAACGCAAGGATGGAGCACCCTCCGCCGGAATGGTGCAATGCGAAGATGGGCCACCCGCCTTGGCTAGCGCGCCAAGGGACTCTCCCAGACGCGGGAGAGTAGTTTTTTGAGCTGGGCGAAATCCCTGGGCCCAAGCTCGGCGCTCCATTCGCGCTCGATCTCGCGGAGTACGTCGTGGACTTTTGCGTAGGCGGCGCGTCCGCGTTTGGTGAAGTGGATAATTCGCGCGCGGCCCTCGCCGGATGCGTCGGACCGAATAATATAGCCGAGACCTTCGAGGCTCCGGAGCAGCTGATTCATGGCCTGCTTGCTCATTCCGGCGCGCTCGGCGAGAGTGCCGGGACGAACCCCATCCGGGCCCGGAAACTGTAGCACCGCCATATGCGGCATGCTAATCTCCTCAAAACCCGCCGCATTGAGCTCGTTGATAATCCGACGATGGATGGCCTGCGCCGGAACACGCAGCAGTGCGCCGATGAGCATATCCCTCGTTTTGAGCGGTGAACTTTTTGGCGATGGCAGCTTTGACATTGTAGTAAATTGTGTTTACCATTATAACAAGGTAAACGTAGTTTACCTGGAGGATATCCACATGGCGCAGCAAACCATTGGCCTTCACGTCAATCCTTCCGACGAGACCATCCGTCTCGGGCCGCTCGCGGTGCGCTTCCTGCTCACCGGGGACAACTCGGGTGGAAGCATCGCGGCTTTTGAGCTCATGGTCCCGGGCGCGCAGCGCCTGAGCGCTCCGGCGCATAGCCACGCTCACTACGAAGAGACGGCCTACGGCCTCGAAGGCGTGCTGACCTGGACCGTCGATGGCACACGAATCGACGTCGGGCCGGGTCAGGCACTCTGCATTCCGCGCGGCGCCATTCACCGGTTCGACAACAACGGCAACCGCGACGTGAAGGCGCTCTGTGCCATTACGCCAGCCGCGATCGGTCCACGGCTTTTTTTGGAAGCTGCCGAAGTGATCAACGCGGGGGCCGGTGGCCCGCCGGACCGAGTCAAGATGGCCGAAATCATGCGCCGCCATGGCCTCACCCCGGCACCGTAACCGCGGTCTGGCAGGGCAGGCTCTTGCAAAAAAAAAACGCAAGGACGGAGCGCCCTCCGCGGGAATGGTGCAATGCAAAGATGGGCCGCCCCCGATGGTTTGTAGACCGCACCGTCACTTGATCGGTGGTGGGCTCGTCCAATGTTCTTGAGCGACAGCATCTGGCCATGCCGAGCCTAGCGGTAACAACGTAAGCCAGGTCTCTGCGAGCCTGCCGTTTGAATCCGATACGCCTGGCGGGTGGCCCAGCCTTTTGATCCCGAAGATCAACGGTCTAACCTGACAGTCAGAGTCGCAGAACGACGAGCGTCATGTCATCGTGCTGCGGCGCACCTCCGGCAAAGGCGTCGGCTGCACGAAACAAGTGCTGCAGCAAACCCTCGGCGTTCAGGTCCGCGTGCGCTTGGGCTTCGGCGATCATTCGGTCTTCGCCCCACTCGTCTTCTGAGGCGTTCATGGCTTCGCTGATGCCGTCAGTAAAGGCCAGCAGGATATCGCCGGAGAGCAGGGGAAGGTTCTGCTGCTTGTAGACCGCGCCGGCCAGCATGCCGATGACGGGGCCGCCGTCTGCCAGACGAAGTACGCGCCAGGCGCCATCTTCTTTACGCAACACCGCCGGAGGATTGTGTCCGGCGTTGACGTAGTGCAGCGTGCGCGAGGCGCAGTCCAGTTCGGCATAGAAGAACGTGGCATAGCGGTTGGCCTCGGAGGCGCCGTAGAGAAGGCGGTTGACATTGGCCATCTTGGCTCCGAGATTCGTGGTCCCAAGATCGCCAGAGCCACTCAGCACTTGGCCGCGCAGGCTGGCGTGAAGGCTTGCCATCAACAGGCCGGCGGACATGCCCTTGCCGCTGATGTCGCCAATCGCGATACCCAGGCGGTCGCAGCTGACCGTGCCTGTTCCGCTGGCGGAAGAAATGTTTGCCTCCGGCGCAAGGCCTGTTCCGGTCGGCGAGCCATCGCCGACGTCGATAAAATCGTAGTAGTCCCCGCCGACGGCCTGCGCGGGTCTGCAATGCGCGGCCATCTCTACGCCGGCAACAATGGGGAACGTCTGCGGGAACAGGCGCTCCTGCACCTCACGGGCAATCTCGAATTCACGCTCCAGCCTGGCGCGCGACACCGCCTCCTCGGCCAGCGTGGGAATAAGCTTGTAGATGTTGACGAGTATTCCCGACGGCAAAGCCCTGGAGCTTCCCAGCGCAAATCCGCGAGGCAGCGATCCGCCGTCGAAAAAGCGTTTGCCTTTGCCCAGGGCAACCGGATTCACCAGCAGAATCACCTCATCCGCCAGCCCGTGATCGAGCAGCACAGAAATCAGCGTCGAGCTGCCCGCGACGATCAGGTCCGGGCCGTTTTTCGCCTTAATGCGTCGAACGTTATCGACGAGGTCCGAGCCAATGGCCTCGAACGGACCCCATTGCAGACTCTCCGGCCGGTGCGTGACGACGTACTTCGTCGCCGCATTCAAGCGGTCCGCCATCGGACTCTTCGGCGCCTTCGGCCAGAAACCCGCCAGCAAGTCGTAGGTTCGGCGGCCAAACAGTAAGTCGCAAGCCTTGCCGTACATCTCGTTTACTATCTGCAACCCGGCAGGCGAGCGATACTGCGCGGTCCAGTCGCCATAAGGGAAATCGTCTTCCGGACCGGTGGTGGTCATCTGGATCACGCCATCGAGCGAGATATGCTCGATGATTTTGAGTTTGCGCATATTGATCTACTATAAATGTTCAGTTTGCGCCTTCGTGAGACCGCCCACTGGATTCGCGCAAGGAGGACGAAAGACCACAACATGCGAAAAGGCTTTACAAGAAAACCACAACCAGACGCCCCCACGACGCCGGTCAAGAACTACATCACGCCGAGCGGCCTCGATCGCCTTAAAGATGAGCACCGCTTTCTGCTCAGCCGGGAACGCCCGGCCGTGACGGAGGTGGTGGCGTGGGCCGCCGGCAACGGAGATCGCAGTGAAAACGCCGACTATCAGTACGGCAAGCGGCGGCTGCGGCAGATCGATGGGAGGATTCGCTTTCTCACCAAGCGAATCGAAGCCGCGGAAGTGGTGGACCCGGAAGCTCGAAGATCGGGGCAGGCGGCGGCGCGGGCATTCTTCGGAGCGACTGTGCGCTATGCCAATGCCGCGGGAGTCGAGCGCGTGGTGAGCATCGTGGGCACCGACGAAATCGATCTCGACCGCAACCACATCAGTTGGGTGTCACCTCTGGGGCGCGCCTTGATGAAGTCGGCAGCGGGTGACAGCGTAGTCCTGCAATTGCCGGGCGGCACAGAAAATTTGACCGTGCTGGACGTGTGTTACGAGCGCATTTCTGTGGAACCGTTCCGTGAACCATCTGGATCCGAGGCCTCGGCAAAGAGATCCACTCGCCGAAGCTAAATTCAACTGAGCCGGCTGCAAGCCCTGCCTCGACATAATTTAAGACAACAACTGGTACGGCGCGGCAGGATAATGCACTTCAGCATCGTACATTTCTACGTGTTCATGAACTGACGCACCCGCGCCGCAATTTCATCCGCTGCCGTATCCAGCGCGAAATGGCCGCCATCAACAATGTGGACTTCCGCACTGGGCACATCTTGCCGGTAGGCTTCCGGCTCCGAGGGGTCAAACGATGACTCATACTTGCCCCAAATCACCAGCAGGCGCGGTTGCTTCTCGCGCATCCACGCCTGCCACTTCGGATAGTTTTCGACGTTGGTGCGGTAGTCGTAGAACAGGTCGCTCTGAATCTCAGCTTGGCTGGGCTGATTAAGAAAGTAAAACTCATCGGTCCACAGATCGGGGTCGTGGCGCGCGACGTCGGGGTCGTTACCGGCGTGGCGGTTTCGCGCGGCCTCAAGCGATAAGAGATTGGCGCGCAGCCCGCTTTCGTTGGCTGCGCGAACGGCCCAGAAAGCTCGTCGTGTTTTCCAGTTCGCTCCCAGACCCGTATTGTGAGCCACTGCGTCTTGCACGATGAGCGCCTCGGCCCGGTCCGGATGGGTTAGGGCCATGCGAAAACCCACGGGGCCACCATAGTCCTGCATGTAAAGCGTGTAGCGCGCGAGCCCAAGAGCTTCGGTGAAGTGATTCATGGTTTCGGCGAGGTGATCGAACGTGTATGCGAATTTTTTCGGGTCTGGCCAATCACTGTGTCCGAAGCCGGGGTAATCGGGCGCGATCAGGTGATAGCGATCGGAAAGCCGAGAGAACAAGGGCTCGAACATTCGGGATGAGGAAGGAAGCCCGTGCAACAGCAAAAGCGTTGGCGCATCTTTCGGCCCAGCCTCTCGATAGAAGATCGCCAAGCCGTCAACCTGTATTGTGCGATAAGACGTGGGATTCATCGGTGATTGTTTTCCCTTCATCAAGAAATCGGAAAAGATCGAGGAATAAACCGGGCACAGTCCCCGGTTTATCCCCCGGTTTATCTCTCCCGATTTATCTCAAGCTTTTGCGAATCAAGCTGAAGCACCGATCGAAGGAGCACATTCACGCCATTGACAACATCCTGGGGCTCGGTTAATTCTTCCGGAGCATGGCTGATTCCCCCAACGCTTGGTACAAATATCATTCCGCTCGGAGCCAAGTGGCTCATGCTTCCGGCATCGTGAGTGGCCCCGCTGCGTACCAATTTCGTGGTCAGGCCTAACCGGTTTGCTGAATCTGCAATGACCTTCCGCAAGCGGGGATCGGTCAGAGCTGGGCGGTCGGCACCAATCTGCTGGAAACTGAATTTCGTCCCGCTATCCCGTGCGATCTGGTCGGCGTCCTCACGGACCTTATCGAACACCATCTTGATGCGTCCCTCATCCAGGTCCCGCAACTCAAGGCCAAGAATGACTTTCCCAGGCACTACGTTGTAGGCACCGGGGATTGCTCGGATCCGGCCGACGGTGCCCACCTGCTCGCCCGGGATGCTGGTCACCTCCCGATTCACTGCTTCAATGAATTTCGCCGCCGCCAGCAGGGCGTCGTGCCGCTCGTTCATCGGAGTTGTGCCAGCGTGATTCGCTTTACCCTCGATTGTCACATCCCAGGAGCTTCTTCCTACAATTCCCTCCACGACCCCGATATTTATCTTTTCCCTGCTCAGGCTGCCGCCCTGCTGGATGTGCAACTCGAGGTAGGCAAATATGTCTGCGGACTTGCGTCGCGCATCAGTCAAATGAGCTGGATCGCCACCGATGAACGCAATGCCTTCACGAACACTCTTACCGCTGCTCGTACTCTGACTCAGTTCTTCTTCGTTGAATTCGCCCGAGATCGCACGGCTCCCCTTCAACCCGCCTTCCTCATTCTGGAAAATGACGACTTCCAGAGGGTGACGCAGTGCGATGTGGCCCTCACTCAAAGTCTGTGCCACCTCGATTGCGCCGAGGGAACCGACGATTCCATCGTAGTTGCCCCCCTGCGGTACCGAGTCAACATGGGACCCGATGATCAGCGCCGGCAGCGTAGCGTCAGTTCCTGCCAGATGGCCGGATATGTTGCCGGCTGAGTCGATACTCGTGGTGAGCCCCGCGGCGCGCATCAAGCCAATCACGTACTGTCTGCCTTGGCGGTCGGCTTCGCTGTAGGCAACACGGCTGATACCGCCAGCAGGATCTTTCCCAATCTCGCCCATCGCCTTCAAGTGCGCGATGACGCGGTCGCCAGTCACGAGAGGCAGAGACTGTGATTGAAGCGTGGGCGCCGAAATCGTCGCCAACGCGAAAAGGAGCAATCCCTCGAGACGCCACGCACAGCGGTTCATAGGTAAGCAACCTATCATTCTCGTTGGAGGCCTGTACAGGGCCCATAAACCGCGTTCGAGGAAGTCGGCCGGATTAGTACCGAGACGTCGGCTCGTGTAGGGGAAAAACTAGGGACGGGCGCGACGATCACTAATTTCCATTGTCCAAAAATGTACAACGTCCCGCCGTCCCGGTTTCCCTCCGATTCTTATGCCGCTGAAACCGACTCCCTCCTCCGGTTGAGTGCCGGCAGAAGGAGTTTTATAAGCGCTTCGTCCGAGAACGGATTCTGACCTGAGATCAGCTCGCGATCCTGGAGGACGTAGCTCCCCCAAGGCTCGACCACAGTTACGTCGGCGCCAGCTGTTCGCAGGGCGAAGTCCGGGTAGAAGAGAACCTTACCGCCAATCTCAAGCGGCTCCCGCTGCTGCTCTTCCGCCGTCGAAAAGATGGTCATCTTATATCCGGAATATATCCAACCTTTAGCTTTCTCCTGCGCTCCAGCGGCGTCGCCCGCCACCAGCGCGGCGACAAACTCTTTCGAATTCGGAAGGGCCGAGAGCAGTGAAATCGGGCCATGGCAGAGCACTGCCGTGGGCTTGGAGGTTTTATGAAAGTGCCTCATCACGGTGCCGGCGTCGGGATCATCGAGAAGATCCTCCATCGGGCCATGGCCGCCGGGGACGAAAACAGCGTCATATTGATCCAGGCCCGATGCAATCACATCCGAGATGCGGGTTGGATTTTTCAGCCCAGTCAGGGTGTCGCGGAATTTCAGATAGTCCTGAAGCTTAGCCTCGTCCCCGCCGAAGAACGGGGCCGTAGCTGAAGTAGCATCCATTTGCGCCGTGTTGCCTTTGGGGTTGGCGAAGGTGATTTCGTAGCCCTCCTTCATCAGGGCGCGAACCGGAACCGTCAGCTCGTTGAGGTAGTAGCCGGCGCCCTTGTAACACCCGCCATCTTTCAAGGGCAAGCCGTGACCGCTTGAGACCAGAACCAGCACTTTTCCTTTGGTTGTCATTGAGTCTCCTTTTGAAATCGAGCCCGTTCCCCTGAGATCTAAGCTAGCTCATCGGCACTGAACGGTCCCTAATAGCGTGCGCGAGCTCTCAGCTTTGGAACACGATGCGGCATAACTAGGCTACGGGATATTTCCCGTATCGATTGAAGCATTTCTACAGCCCCTTGCTCCTGCCAAGAGCGAATTTTTTCCTTCAAGCCCCGATTCCTCGCTCTGTGCAACCGACCGCGGCGCTCTTCGAGCAGGTCCTACTGCCTCAAGGTGATGCCGCTCAACACCGCCTGCTGCTTGGCAATCAGCGCCTGCACGCCCTGGCGAGCGAAAGCCATCATCTTCGCGAACTGGGCTTCATCGAATACCTGGTGCTCCGCCGTAGCCTGCACTTCCACCATTTTGTGTCCGGCGGTCATAACAAAATTCATGTCCACATCGGCGCGTGAATCTTCCTCGTAACAAAGGTCGAGCAGTACTTCGCCATCCACAATGCCCACGCTAATCGCCGCCACAAAATCCTTCAGCGGAACAGAAGTCAGAGTTCCCGCCTCCACCAATTTTTCCAGTGCCAGCCCCAGCGCCACGAACGCGCCTGTGATCGAAGCGGTTCGCGTGCCGCCATCGGCCTGAATCACGTCGCAATCAATCCAGATGGTTCGCTCCCCCAGGCGCGCCAGATCGGTGACGGCGCGAAGCGAACGGCCAATCAACCGCTGGATCTCGTGAGTCCGTCCGCTGGGCCGCCCCTTCGCCACTTCGCGCGGCGTGCGCGTGAGAGTTGCTCGCGGGATCATGGCGTACTCGCTTGAGATCCATCCCTTGCCGGAGTTGCGCATGAAAGACGGCACCGTTTCTTCAATCGACGCGGTACAGATCACCCGCGTATTCCCTACCTCAATCAACACTGAGCCTTCCGCCGTGGTTATGAAATCAGGGATGAGGGAAACCGGCCGTAACTGGTCGACTGCGCGATTATCGGAACGATAGAACATAAGCGAGGATTGTAACCGATACGCATCGTTGACCCAGCTCTGTGTAGCCTAACCCGCCGGAGAGTTTCCCCTAACCCTCCGTGGGGTTAAACTTATCCCTGTCGAAAAAAATGATCCCCAATAAAACCGAGACCAATCCCAAACGCCGGAAGCCGGAAGCCGGATCGCGAAAGCCGCTTCTGATCTCCCAGCCCACACGCATTCAGTCCGCCGGCAGCAAGCCAAAAATCATCGACGAATACATCGGCCGCGTAAACTCGCAGACCGCATCCACCAGCATCGCCCACATGCGAAGCCCCGCGGGATGGATTGAGCCCGGCCAGACTCCGGCCTTCGACGAATTTACTGTCGTGCTGAAAGGCACGCTGCGCGTCGATCACAAGACCGGCTCGCTCGATGTAGCCGCCGGCCAAGCCGTCATCGCCCATGCCGGCGAATGGATTCGCTACTCAACTCCGCACGAGAGCGGGGCTGAGTACATCGCCGTCTGCTTACCCGCATTTTCCATGGATACCGTACATAGGGATGAGTAATGCAGAGCTGGACTTGAGCAGCGGTAAACACGCTGCGCCACCTGAAAACTTTCGGCCACGCGACCCTACTCCCACTCAATCGTTCCCGGCGGCTTCGAGGTCACGTCGTACACAACGCGGTTCACGCCCTTCACTTCATTCACAATCCGCGTGGAAATGCTTTTCAGCACGTCGTACGGCAACTGAACCCAGTCGGCGGTCATGCCGTCCTCCGAACTCACGGCCCGGACCGCGCAAGTATAGGCATACGTCCTCATGTCGCCCATCACACCCACCGACATCACTGGAAGCAGCACCGCGAAAGACTGCCATATCTTGGTGTAAAGCCCGGCATTCTTCACTTCGCTCACCACAATGTCATCGCACTCGCGCAGCACCGCCAAACGTTCCGGCGTGACCGCACCCAGCACTCGTACCGCAAGCCCCGGTCCAGGGAACGGCTGCCGCTGCAGAATCTCTTCCGGAATGCCCAGGTCGCGCCCAATCTTGCGGACCTCGTCTTTGAACAAATCCTTCAGCGGCTCAATCAGCTTCAACTTCATCTTCTCGGGAAGGCCGCCCACGTTGTGATGCGACTTGATCACCTGCGAAGGCCCGCGCACCGAGCGCGATTCGATCACGTCCGGATAAAGCGTTCCCTGCACCAGCCACTTCACCTTGCCTTCTTCTTTTTCGATTCGCCGCGCTTCGCGTTCAAACACCTTAATAAATTCATTGCCGATAATCTTCCGTTTTTTTTCGGGATCGATCACGCCTTTGAGTTTGCCGAGAAAGCGATCCGTAGCATCGATGGCGTCAAGGCGCAGGCCGAGCTTGTCGCGCAATGTCTTCTGCACTTTCTGGAATTCGTTCTTGCGCAGCACGCCGTTGTTTACAAAGATGCAGATCAGCCGTGGCTTCCCTTTCGCGTCGCGCAGCGCCCGATCCACCAGCACCGCGGCAACGGACGAATCGACGCCGCCTGAAAGCGCGCAGATCGCTCGGCCGCTCCCTACCTGGCTGCTCACCTGTTTAACGGAAGAATCGATAAAGTGCTGCGGCGTCCAAGTCGGCTTAGCCCCGCAGATGTTGAACACAAAGTTGCGCAGCATTTCGGTGCCTTTGTGCGTGTGATGCACTTCAGGATGAAATTGCACCGCGAACCACCTTTTTGCGAGATTCTGAATTCCGGCAACCGCGTGAACCGTTTTTGCGGTCAACTCAAATCCGGAGGGCAATTCGAGAGCTTCGTCGCCGTGGGACATCCAAACCGGCTGCCGTCGCGCCAATCCGCGAAACAGCGGAGACTCGGCGACAATGTCGATCTCCGCATGTCCATACTCGCGCTTCTCCGCCGGGCGCACCTTGCCGCCCAGCGTGTGCACCATGAATTGCAGCCCATAGCAGATTCCGAGCACCGGCAGCCCCAACTCAAACAGGCGCGGATCCGCAGGCGGTGCGTCCTTGTCATAGACGGACCACGGCGCGCCGGAAAGCACAATACCCATCGGCCCACAATTCTTGATCTCGCTCAGCGACGCAGTACACGGCAGCACCACCGAGAAAACATTCTGCTCGCGAATGCGGCGCGCGATGAGCTGCGTGTACTGCGCGCCGAAGTCGAGAATCACGATGGATTGAATGGGCGATGAGGAAGTCAGTTTGGAGGGCGACGATCTTGGCTTGGATTGGGATTCCACGGATGAGTTTCTCAAATCGCACCCTGCCTGTAAAGGCCGTTTCGCAAAGGCGCGGCCAGCAGCCCAATCCGGCTAGGTCTCCGCAAGTCGCCCCGGAACATCGCCAAGAATCAGCTCATCGCGGTCCATGCGGTCCGTGGGTGGAGGAGCAGCCGCAACCGCGGTCACGGCCAAGGCAACTGGTGTTTCCATGATGCAGATATATCCCGCGAGGCGCGCGATGTAGAACCAATCTGCGAAAGCAAAATACCCCAGCGCGATCACGGCGGCGATCGCGATTACCGGCGGGGTCGGCGTCACATGAATCAAAGCCAGCGGAAAAGATATCGCGGCCAGCCCAAAGCAAAAAGCCACAAGATGCGCCAATCCTGTGCAACCGCTCACCGCCGCAACGGACGCTCCGCGCTCGCGCGCAAAAGTCACCGCCGCAGAAATCGAGCCGAGCGCATCCGTGTCACCCCGGGCGGCGAATATTCCGGAGAGAGAAAGCAACCAGTTCAACCCGAACCAGGTGCCACAAATCATCGCAGCCAGCAGCATGAAAATATTCGCCACGAGCTCAGGTTGCGGATTCTTATCCGGCGATGCCAAGCCCGCAACAATCATCGCGCCCACCAAAGCCAGCAATGCCGCAAGGGTCACAACAACCCGCAACCCACTCAGCCAGATCAAAGATCGAAACGCAGCCGAGCTTATAAAAGGCTCGTAAGACCCAACCCGGTCAACCCCACTGCGAAAGTAACTGAGCAAGGCGTGAACCGTGACGGCGCGGCCCAGGCATGCCGCCACAACCCAGAGCGCAGCCAACGCAATTACTGCCAGCAAACTTGCGAAAACCGCCCGCTCCAAACTGCCGCGAAGAATATGCGTCAAGGCGCGCGCTACCAGAAGAGGCTGCCGGCTTCTGAGCAATACGGAATCACCCGGCGCCACCGTCAGGCTGCCCAGAAATTCGAAGGAGGAGAACAGAAACAAAGTGATCGCCGCGGACCCAACTGTCCAGCGCCATGCCATCTCCGCCAGCGTTAGCGATGGCCGGCGGAACGCGGCGCGAAAGCCTTCGAGTGTGGGCGACGATAAAAACATTTTCCGTTTTAGCTTAATCAGGATACCGGACGAAGTATCTTGCCGCTTCGCGGCGGCAAACAAAACAATCTTAACAATTCGGTTAACAAAACTTTACACACTCTTTACCTGCAATTCACCGCCGCGATGTTTCCCCATCAAGGTCGAACGCATCAATATCAGCAGGAGGAAAATTCAAATGAAATTTAAATACTTCTCTTCTCTTGCAATCGTAATGCTGACCTTATCTCTGGCTGCGTTCGCAAAAGATAACCATTCCGGAAAGTTCTCTGTCGCCGAAAACGTTCGCGTCGGTTCCACCACGCTCGCTCCCGGAGACTATAAAGCGCAGTGGACGGGGGATGGCAACGGTGTGAAAGTTGAAATCCTGCAAAATGGGAAAACCATCGCCTCGACGGAAGGAACGGTTAAAAGCCTTCCGCAACCTTCGCCCTACGATGCGGTGACCACCAAGACGCTCGGCGACAATACCAAGCAAGTCGATGAGATTGATTTCGATCATCGATCGGAAGCTCTGGTATTGGCAGGCGAGTAATCACTCTGCTCGTTGATCAGGGGCGCACTGGATCGATCATCAAGTGCGCTCTTTTTTCAATCCGTAACAAGCTCAGCGTACAACCAGGTTCAATAATTTTCCGGGCACGTAAATCTTCTTGACCATCGTCTTCCCAGCAATCGCCGCCTTCACCTTTTCATCTTCGAGAGCGCGTGCAATCACAAATTCTTCCGAGGCGTCGGCGGGCACAACCACGCGCCCGCGCAGCTTGCCGTTAATCTGCACTGGAATTTCAAGCTCTTCTTCTTTCGCGAGTGCTGGATCGTATTTGGGCCATCGAGCCTTGAGCAGGTTTCCCTTCTCTCCCAGCATCTCCCATAGTTCGTGCGCAAGATACGGCGCAAATGGAGCGAGCAGGAGCACGAGATTGCGCTGCACATTGCCGAGCAAAGCTCGCGATTCGGCGACGGCATCGGGCGATGGTTGCGTGGAACTCAGTTGTTCTTCGTAGGCATAGAGCGTATTCACCAACTCCATGATGGCCGAGATGCAGGTATTGAAATGCCACCTGCCTTGAAAATCATCGCTGACGCGCTTGATGGTCTGGTGAAGTTTGCGCTGTACGGCTCGTGCTTGCGGCGACAGAGACGTTGCCGGCAACGTTTCAACTGACACACCATCTTTCGAAGCGTTGCGAACCACGAATCGATAAACTCGCCCGAGAAACCTCTGAATCCCCTCAATCCCCGAATCCTGCCAATCCAAATCGCGATCCGGAGGCGCGGCAAATAGGCTGTAAAGCCGCGCTGCGTCGGCGCCATAACGCGCCACCATTTCATCGGGGCTCACCACATTGCCCAGGCTCTTCGACATCTTCGCGCCATCTTTAATCACCATGCCCTGCGTGAAAAGCCGCTCGGCGGGCTCGTCGTTGGTGATCATGCCGAGGTCGCGCATAAACTTCGTCCAAAAGCGCGAGTAGATCAAATGCAAAATGGCGTGCTCAACCCCGCCGATATATTGATCGATGGGAAACCAGTATTGCGCGATCTTCGAATCGAAGGGCGCACGGTCGTTGTGCGCGTCGGTATAGCGGTAGAAATACCAGGACGAGTCAACGAACGTATCCATCGTATCGGTCTCGCGGCGCGCCGGGCCGCCGCACTTGGGGCAGGTCGCGTTCACAAACCCAGGCACCCCGCCGAGCGGCGATCCCGTAGCATTCGCGATATCGATCGCCTCCGGTAAAATCACCGGCAAATCTTTTTCCGGCACCGGAACGATTCCATCTTTTTCGCAGTACAACATCGGGATCGGCGTGCCCCAGTAGCGCTGCCGCGAGATTCCCCAATCCTTCAGGCGATAAGTAACGGTGGCTTTGCCAAAGCCGTTCTGCTCCGCGAATGCCGCCATGGTCTTAATCGCGTCGGCAGAATCCATGCCGCTGTATGGGCCGGAGTTAATCAACATGCCGTTGTGCGCGGTGAATGGCAACGGCGGCTCGGTCATGGTTTCTTCCGGATCGTCCGCAATGGGTAGAACGACAAGGCGAATCTCAAGCTTATATTTTTTCGCAAACTCGTAGTCACGATCGTCGTGCGCGGGCACGCTCATAATCGCGCCCGTGCCGTAATCCATCAGGATGTAGTTGCCCACCCAAACCGGAATCTTCTCGCCGTTAAACGGATTAATGGCGTAACGCCCGGTGAAAACACCGTGCTTTTCAATCTCGCCGATGTCGCCCACTTCCCTTGCCTTGCGCTGCTCGGCGATAAGCTGATCGACTTTCGCAAGAAGCTCGGGATTGGCCGCCGCGATCTCTCCAATGATCGGATGCTGCGGCGCGAGCTGCACCGACGTCGCACCATAAATCGTATCGACGCGCGTAGTAAACACGCTGATCTTCGAACCCGAGCCGGCCGCTCCCGCCGCACCGTCGAGCTTAAAATCAATCAGCGCGCCTTCGCTGCGGCCGATCCAGTTGCGCTGCATGGTCCGGACTTTTTCCGGCCAGCCCTCAAGTTTTTCCAGATCGCGCAACAATTCGTCGGCGTATTTTGTAATGCGCAAAAACCATTGCTCGAGCTCGCGCTGTTCAACCAGCGTGTCTTCATGCCGCCAGCAACAGCCATCGACCACCTGCTCATTCGCCAAGACCGTGGCGCACTTCGGGCACCAGTTCACCCGGCTCTTCTTGCGATAGGCCATCCCTTTCTCATAGAACTTCAGAAAGAACCATTGATTCCAGCGGTAGTAATCGGGCAGGCAAGTCGTAACTTCGCGCGACCAGTCATAAGCGAAGCCCAGGCGCTTCATCTGCGCCTTCATCTTCGCAATGTTGCCCAGCGTCCACTGCCGCGGCGGCGTGTTGTTCTGGATGGCCGCATTCTCCGCCGGCAATCCGAACGAATCCCATCCCATGGGATGAAGCACGTTGTAATCGTTCATCCACATGTAACGCGCAAGCGCGTCGCCGATCGAGTAATTGCGCACATGCCCCATATGCAACGCGCCCGAAGGGTAAGGCAGCATTTCAAGAACGTAATATTTCTTTTTGCTGGAGTCGCGCTCAGCCGCGTAAAGTTGCGTGTCGTTCTGCCAGCGCTCGACCCACTTAGTTTCCACGCGCTGGGCATCGTAGCGCTCGTCATTCGGGCGCTCTGCGGGACGCTCGCCGTCGCGCCCTCGGCCGTTTCGGTCGGCAGATGCGGTGATGGTTTCTTCCTGCGTTTTATCGTGCGATGGCATAAGGGATCGCGAGGCTGCGGGTAAACCTTAGATTTTACAATGACGGGGCCGCGAAGTGTGGCGTAGAGGGTTTTCAGTGACGCTTTGGCGCGTCGCGCTTGTGCAGTTTGTTGTAGTCGACCACGTGGGCCCGCAGACCAAAATCGGGCGTGCTCTTCGTATAGCCGGCCACCAGTTGTTCCTGGTAATGGTCGAGAAAGAAATCAAAAGGATCGCGCGGCTCCGTATCGATCATAAATAGATCGGCGCCTAACATCGTCAGCTTGCCGAAGCGCATGTCGCCCCCGTGGAAGCCGATGTAATTACCGCTTTGTTTCGCCGCAAAGTCGGCGTGCTGTGGCGTGCCGAAGGTCTGCACAATGTCGTTGCCTTGCAGCCGAACCGCCGTGACCTTTCCTTGAATGCGCGGTGGCGGCAGAATCGCTTGCGGATCGATCAGTAAATCGTCTTTCTCAACCTCAAGGCCATGAATCTTTTTGGTGTTGATCATTTGGGCCAGGTCGAGCCCAAGCAAATCCATCAGCCCCTTGAGTGGCAGGTGCGCAGCTTTCACATGTTCGGAGTGCAGGCGGATACGTCCGTCCCCGTTCGCCGAGAGCGTGCCAATGGTTTCAAATGGAACATCCCGCTCCTGATGAAATTTTCCCCTGATGATCAGTTGATTATTGCGGGCCTCGATGGTGAGAGCTTTAATAGGCGCATCCGCGGCCGACAAAATATTTTCATTCAACACCTGCGCCAGCACCCGGCAGTCGATGGCTATCTCAGCCGACGCAAGATTGAGCGCGAATGAATTCTTGTCGTCGAAAAACACAATGCTCCCTTCCTTCGCAGGAAGAAGTGTTCCTTGAAGGCGAAAAATATGCACAGCGATCGAATCGGTGTAGTGGTACATCACGTTCTTCATGGCGATCTGTACGGTATGATGCTCAGCCGCTTCGCCCGATTGAGCACTGACTGAATTCGGCGATAAATGAAGGATGGCGAAACTGACTAAGCCAATCCATGATAAAAACAACGGGCGCGACGCCATCATATTCATGGCAATAGGATGCCATGAATGGGAAACCGCCGTCTTAACCAACCAACCTCTTCAACGCCTCAACGTTTCTACGATCGTCGCCCGGCTTGGCAATTGGAGTTTCGGCGATGAAGGCGGCATGAGCCAGTCTTAGGTCGTTGAGGAGAATCCGAAACGGCTCTTTCCCGATGGTTCCCTTCCCGATCTGTTCATGGCGGTCGAGCTTTGATCCACGCGCGGATTTGGCGTCGTTGCAGTGAATCACCTTTACCTGATTCAAGCCAATCGTCGCATCAAGATGAAGCAAAGTTTGATAAATGCCTTCTTCGCTCACGATGTCATAGCCGGCAACGTGCGTGTGGCAAGTATCGATGCAGGCGGCGATGGGCACGATGCCGCGAAGGCGATCGATCACCTCGGCAACCTGTTCAAAGCTTCCGCCCAAAGAAAATTCTGCGCCTGCTGTGTTCTCGATCAGAATCGTCAGCCCGGCTTGTGCCAAGTCCAGGCCTTGCGTGGAAGCGGCGATTGCCGCGGCAGTTTGCAGCAGCCCGGCTTCGCGATCGGCCCCGCGAAACGAGCCAGGATGCAGCACCAGATAGTCGGCACAAACCGCCATCGCCCGCTCGATCTCGCCACGAAACGCTTCAATCGACTTCTTCAAGAACAGCGGAGTGGTACTCGCGAGATTCACTAAGTAATTCGTATGAATGACCAGCGGCTTAAGATCATACTTCGCCCGCAAGCGCAGCATCTGCTCGCACAGAGGGAAGCTCAGCTCATACGGAGCCCACTGCCGCGGGCTCGATGAGAAAATCTGCAGCGTGTTGCATCCAATGCGGTAAGCACGCTCGGCAGCGTTGTGAATCCCTCCGGCAGTCGAGGTGTGAATCCCAATGCGGCGCGAAGTCAGGCGCGGCGGCCGTTTCGGCGCAGGCCGGGCCAGAATATCTGGTTCTTGCGCCATGGAACGAGGCATGAAGAAAGTATAAAGGTTCGCTGCGTTATCGGCGCCACGCACAAACCACCCACTGTTTGCCGTGCCCGACCGCACACAGGTAGACTTGTAGCCTAGTTACCGCACGAACCGGCCTTTCCTAAAGGTGAACCAAGGGGAACCTATGTTAGTCGTCATGAAGGCGAACGCGACCGAAGAACAGGTTCGCGACGTCTGCCAGAAAATCGAGAAGCTGGGCTACCGGCCCCACGCCATGCCGGGCGCGCAGCGCACCGCCATCGGCATCACCGGCAACAAGGGCGAGGTCGAGCAGGGCACCATCGAAGAAATGCCGGGCGTGCAGGAAGTCATCAAGGTCTCCAAGCCCTACAAGCTCGTCAGCCGCGATCTTAAAGAAGACAACACCATCATTCGTTTCCCCAACACCGAGGCCACCATCGGCGGACGCGGCCTCGCGATTGTTGCCGGCCCCTGCGCCATCGAAAGCCGCGAGCAGGCCTTCGCCGTGGCTGAGCGCGTGCACCGTGCCGGCGCGCAGTTTTTTCGTGGAGGCGCCTACAAGCCGCGCACCTCTCCTTACTCGTTTCAGGGACTGGGCGAAGAAGGCCTGCGCATTATGGCCGAGATTCGCCAGCAATACGGGATGAAGATTATTACCGAAGCCATCGATAATGAATCGCTCGACCTGGTCGAAGAGTACGCGGACATGATCCAGATCGGCGCCCGCAACATGCAGAACTTCTCGCTGCTGAAGCGCGCTGGACGGGCGAAGAAGCCGGTGCTGCTGAAGCGCGGAATGTCGGCCACGCTGGAAGAATTCCTGATGGCGGCCGAATACATTTTGAGCGAAGGCAATTACAACGTCGCGCTATGCGAGCGCGGCGTCCGCACTTTCGCCGACCACACCCGCAACACGCTCGATCTCAGCCTGATCCCTGCCGTGCAGCGCTTGAGCCACCTGCCCATCTTCGTCGATCCCAGCCACGGCACCGGCAAGCGAAACAAAGTCACGCCGCTGTCGCGCGCGGCAGTAGCCGTCGGCGCAGACGGCCTGATGGTCGAAGTTCACAACAATCCGGACGAAGCCATGTCAGATGGCCCGCAGTCGTTATTCCCCGACCAGTTCGATGAACTGATGACGCAGGTGCGGCAGATCGCGGCGGTGGTGGGCAGGACTGTGCCGGGGATTGGGGTGCGGGAGACGGTGGAAGCGAAATAGGTACCGCCCTAAACACGAGTCCGGGTTGTGTATAATCAGATAATCTGATTTTATGAAAACGACCTCCATTTCGGTCACCGAGGCCGCCCGCAACTTCGCCGACTGCATAAACCGAGTGCGTTATCAGAATGTGACGTTCGTGCTGCTCAAGAATGGCACGCCGGTGGCGCGCATTGTGCCCGAGGGCGAGAAGGTCTGTTACGGCCGTGACTTGGCCGAGGCGCTCGACAAGGTGAAATTGTCGGCAGATGAGGCTAGGGCCTGGCGGCGCGACTTGCGCAAGGCGCGCAAAACTCTGAAGCCCCCAGTCGATAAATGGCGATAATTCTCGATGCCGATGTCGTGATTCGGGGCGAGAAGGAAACGTTCGACCTCAAGGGATGGTTCGCGGCGGATGGGAACGAGCGCTTTGAGGTCGCAGCGATAACGATCGCCGAACTATGGCACGTCGTGGAACGGGCCACCAGCGGTCACAGAGAGAAGCGTATACGCTATTTGCAGTCCGTTCTGGAAGGACTTCCCGTTATCCCCTACACCGAGGCAACCGCCTTCGAGCATGCGCGCATTTGGGCAGCCTTGGATTCCTCGGGCAAAATGATTGGCTTTTATGATCTGATCGTGGCAGCCACGGCCTTGGAGCGCGGAAGCGCCGTAGCAACCTTCAATCAGCGTCACTTCGCCAGAGTCCCAGGGTTAAAGGTAATCGAACCAAAATAGAAAGACTCTTCTAACCCCTCGTCCTTACCCCGAACCATGTAGAATCGCTTTTCAAGACCTGCGTTTCGTTCTGCAAAGAACTGTAAATCTTGTGGCCTTTTCCTCCGACCTCATTCAATCTAAGATGACACTGTCAGGTCGCGCGAGGATCGCGCTTCACCGGAGCTTCGGATCTATGTTTCGCAATCGCAGCCAGACCTTCATTCTGACCAGCATCGCCATCGCAATGGCGTTGCTCGCTCTTCCCTGCTCCCTGTTCGCCCAGCACGGCGCTGGCGGCGGCCATACGGGAGGCGGTCTCGCGGGCGGCGGCGGCTTGAGCGGCGGAGGCGGTCCCGGCAGCGGCCTCGATGTAAAAGACGATCTGAAGGATTTTCATGAAACCCTCGCTCTGCAAGCTACGAGCCAGCAGGTCATCGATTACAAAGCTATGATCGCGGCGACGGACCATGCCGCAACCGAATTGAAATCTTTCTTGACGGTTGTGAATGAGGCGAATTCCGCAACCCTTGCCGCACAAGACAAAAATCTCATTCAGGCGTTTCAACTGGCGCTCACCTCGAACGCAAACTTCCTACAAAAGCTCTCCGACCGTCAAAAAAACGGTCTCAAAGAAACCATTAAGAAGCTCGACAAATCCGAGTCTGAAGTCGCTCAGCAATCGAAAGCGCTCGATCTGGAAATAGAGGCAGCAAAGTCCGGCGGCCCTCAGATCGCCGCTTCAGCGCAGAATCTCGAGCGCTCCCTCGCAACCTTTCGCAGCCAACAAATCGATCTCGGCGGCGAAATGAGCATGGGCGCCTCTAGCGGCGATCAGGGCGTTATCTTGAACCTTCGTCCGGTGAAAAGTTCAATGAACTTCGCCGGCCGCGACGTTGAGATCACAACCTCTGGCGCAATCTCGAAAGCCCTGTTGCAATCCGTTCCCGACAGCTTTCATCTTGAACTGATCGCGGACATGTCGGACTTGCAGCGGAACCTGGCTCAAGTTCTGCGCTCGCAGTTGGATCGATCCGACTCCTGTGGCGAACAAATTGCCATTCGCACCGCGCTCCTCAGTGCATCCGGCTCTGCGAGCATCGCGCAGGTGCAACTGCACTACGAGCGCTGGTCCTGCTTTGGCAAAGGGATATCCAATGAAATGGTCGAGGGCGATGGAACGATCTTCGTGAAGCTTACTCCGTCGATCGCGGAAGACGGTACGCTGCGCCTTATTCCTGTCATCGCTCGCGTCGACCCTCCTGGCGCGGTCGGCGATCAACTGAAATCTGGTTCTCTGGGCGAAACCGTGCGCGACAAAGTCAGCGAGTCTCTGCTCTCCATCATTTTGCGGGCTACCGACTACAAAACCGCCCTGCCCACCCCTACCCAAGGAAAAGTAACCCTGCGAACTGCGCGCTTCGAGGGCACCGGCACAGGCAAGGTAAGCCTGATTCTGGATGGCGACGTTGTTATCTCTCACGACAGTCTTACGACGCTAGCCAATCAGTCGCGCTCCAGCGAAACGCAGCCACCAGCCGCAGAAAGCGCTCCACGCTAGCTTCCCACATCCGCCGCTCTGGTAATCTTATTTTCTCGAGGGAACCATCCGCGTCTTGAGAAAACTTCTGTTCATTGCGTTTCTGCTTCCGCTGCTCGGCGCGCTGGGATGGTTCTATTTCCGCGAGCGTCCTTTCCCCAATTACGGTCCGTCGTATCGCGAGTACGCCTACGTCACCAACGGCAAGAGCAATACGGTCAGCGTGATCGATCTCCGCACCTTCGAACCCGCGAAGACGATCGTAGTTGGCATCGAGCCTACCGGAGTTACCGCCAATAGCAAGAAGAACGAAATCTACGTGGTTAATTCCGACTCAAACAATGTCAGTGTGATCGATGCAGAGAGGAATGCGGTTGTGGCGACCATCGGCGTCCACGGCAAGCCCTACTTCATCGACGTCTCGGTCGATGGCAAGCGCGCCTACGTCGCCAACTCAGGTTCCGCCAATGTGTCGATCATCGATCTCGAGAAGCGAACAGTTCTGGGCAACTTGCGCGTAGGTTCCGCGCCCGGACTGGCGCGGGTTTCGCCCGATGGCGCCAGCGTGGTTGTCTCAAACCGCGGCGACAACACGGTTTCAATTATCGACGCGAAGCAGATGCGCGTGCGCGCAACCTTGCCGGTCTGCCAGCAGCCCGAGGACATCGCGATTCTGCCCGATTCCAGCAAAGCGTTTGTGGCCTGTTCCGGCTCGTCGCAGGTCGCTTCGATCGCTTTAAAAAACAGCCAGACCACAGACGACCGAGTGCTTGCGCTGCTGGATGTGGGCCGCACTCCGGTGAGTCTCGCCTTGAAACCCGATGGCGGAGAATTGATCGTCTGCGATTTCGATTCCGACAGTATTTCGATGATCGAAACCGCGAATGACGAAGTCGGCAGCAGCGCGCTGATCGGCCAGCACCCCACTTTTGGCCTGGTCACGCGCGACAATTCTCGCCTTTACGCAAGCAACTTCGGCTCAAACAGCGTTGCCGTTTACGATATTGACCTAGGCAGGCGCATCGCTACGTTGCCCGTGGGCAGCCGTCCTGACGCTCTCGCGCTCTCGCAGGATCAAAATTATCTTCTGGTGCTCGACACGCAGGCGGGCGACGTCACCGTGATTCAAAAGCGCACACCGCGAAAGCTTGAGCCGACGGAATATTCCTTGCTCACCATGATCCCGGTAGGCGTACAGCCGAATGGAATCGCAGTCAAAGCATTCATGATGAGCAAGCCCATCAGTCCCGCGGCTCTGAAATAATCCCTACGACGCTACCGGCTTCCCGCAGAATTTATCCAGAGCGGCTTTCAGCTCGGCGGCAATCGCGGGAGCTTCGCGCGATTCAATGTCGCGTCGCGGCATCATGTAAACCAGTTCCCCATCGCGCAGAATCGCAATCGACGGAGAAGACGGCGGCTGCCCGGTAAAATAGCCGCGCGCGCGTTCCGTCGCCTGCGTGTCCTGTCCGGCAAACACGGTGTACGCCTTGTCAGGATGAGCCGCGCTCTGCAGCGCCAGCCGCACCGCGGGACGCATGCGTCCGGCCGCGCAACCGCAAATCGAATTCACCACAACCAGCGTCGATCCCGGTGCGCGCAACGCGCCATCAACCGCCTCAGCCGTCCGCAACTCTTCAATGCCCAGGCGCGTTAATTCTTCGCGCATGGGAACCACCATAATTTCAGGGTACATTTCTCAGTGTGCTCCTTCGTTGTCAGGGATGCTTCGATTCTAACGCATTCAGCGGCGAAGAGCCGCCCGGACGAATGCCTCCAGGCCTACGCGTTTGGCGAGCGGAACTCCTACGGGCCGCTCTTCTGTAGCGCGTCTTGGGCCGACCGCGCATCGGACTCGCTCAATCCCATGTGCAGCGCCGCTTGCAGGCTGCCTCGCGCCTGCGACACTTGCCCAGTGGCAAGATACGCCATGCCCAGATGAAACTGAAATCTCGCGACCTGCGGATTTTTCGCAACCGCCATCTCCAGCGCAGGAACCGCCAACCGGTACAAGCCCTGCTTGTAGTAAACCCAACCCAGCGTGTCATTGACTCCGGCATCGTCCGGGTGCGCGGCCTTTTCCTTCTGCGCCAACTCCAGGGCATCGCTCAGCGATCCACCGTGGTTCGCATAGATCTGCGCCAGATTGCTGGTCGCCTGGTACGAATTAGGATCCACCTTCAGCGCGGCCTGATAGGTTTCGCGCGCCCGGTCGACTTCTCCAACATATTCGTAAACCTGAGCAAGCAGAATGTAAGTGGGAAGGTATTCGGGAAACTTCGCGCGCGCCCCTTCGTACTCCTGAATCATGTTCTGTGGCCGGTTCGTCGCTGCATAAATATGCGCGAGCGCGAGATAGCCATTCACAAAGTACGGATTGACGCCCAAGGCCTGCTGGTAGCTATGTTCCGCGCAACCCCAATCTTTCTGCGCAATGCAGAATTCGGCCTTCGCAACATACAACTGAAAGCTCTTCGGCTGGCCTGCAATCTGCCGGTCGATGCGCGTACTCGCCTGTTTCGACTTCCCCTGCTTGGCGAGGACTTCCGATAACCCGCTCAATGCCGGAGCATAATCAGGCGCCAGAGCCAAAGACTTCTCGTAAACTTTTTCGGCCTCGGCATATTTACCTTGTACGCTCAGCACCTTCGCAAGACGCTCCTGCGCGCTCGCGCTTTGCGGATTCAATCCGGCCGCGAGTTCGAAAGCCCGTTGAGCTTGAGTCAAATCGCCCTGCGACAAATACGAACTCCCCGCGATGATGTGCGCTTCCGCAATCCAGAAACTAGTCGCAATCACTTGGCTTGCAAATGCCAGTGCGGCGGCCGAGTTATTTTGCTGCAAGCTTAGATTACCCAGCCCAATCAACGCCGGCAGATATCCCGGCTGCACGCGCAGAGCTTCCGTAAGCGCCTGCTGCGCCTGCGCTGGCTGCTCTTGCGCCAAATCGACTTGCGCGAGATAAAAATACACCGCAGGTAATTCCGCAGAATCCTTCAGCAGGCTTTGCAGCTCGCCCTCAGCCGCGCTCAAGCGAAACGCTCCCAGATCGCTGCGCGCCCGCAGCAGGCGGAAATCCGTGTCCTTGCCATCTTTACCGTGCTGTTGAATCCACTCGTCAGCATCCTGCCAACGCCCCAGCCGCAAATAGCATTCTGCAACTTTCTTCGCCGCCGCCTGATCGTTGGCGTCGGCACTCACCAACGCGCGAAATCGATCCAGAGCCGCAGCCGCGTCTCCGTGATCTAAATAAAAATCAGCCACCGCGCGGCGGCCGTCAGGATAATTCTTCACATCCCCTTCAATTTGATCGAGCAAATGCTTCGCATCGGAAGCTCGATTGCGCTCGCTATAAAAATCCGCCAAGGCTATGGGCAAGTCCACCGCATTCGGATTGCGCGCGATCCCCTGTCGTAGTGCCTGCTCCGCTCGATCAGCCGCGTTTTGCCCTTTATAAAAATTGGCCAGATCGATGTATAGGCGGGGATCTTCGGGCTTCACCTCCACAGCGGTTTGAAAACTTTTCTCCGCCGCTCCGTTCTCCGCGTCGAGCAACTGCGCCAATCCCAGGTCCTCATAAGCCCGCGGATCGCGCGGATCGAGCCCGATAGCCTGCTTTAGTTCATTTTCCGCGGCAACGTACTGCCTCTGGTGAAGCGCAATCTCACCCAGCAGTCGATGTGCGCCGGCGTTCTTGCCGTCTGACTTGAGCACCGCGCTGGCCTGCTGCTGAGCCTCCCCATACTGCGCCGAAGCAAGCAACAACTCCCCCAACTGCAAACGAGCATCCAGATTCTTAGGGTCGAGCTCTACAGATCGAGAGAACGACTGGGTCGCCGCGGTTGGATGCTCCTGCTGATTCTGCACGAGCCCGAGTCGGTAATAAGCCTCGGCGAAATCCGGACTGATCTCGATCGCTTGCCGGTATTCTTTTTCCGCCAGCGCAAATTGTTTTCGTGCCGAGTACTGAGCGCCTTGCTCGACGTGCGCCTTCGCGCGAGCCGAACTGCGGCAAGCAATCACGAGCCCTAGTGTCAGAGTCAATGCGGCAACCGCACTCGCTTTGGCGAACCAGACCATCCAGTGGGATGACGTCATCTCTGAGGAAAGTGAGTCAAGAAGGCCAACTCAGCGCCTCGATTCTAACCCAGAGTAGAACGAATATGCTGCCTCGAATAAGCTCGAAGTTGCGGCGCCGGCTCGCTGTTCCACCTCAGCCAAACTTCTCAGCAACCTGCACCACCTCGACTGCACCCAATCTGAAGAGCCGCTTACCGCTCTCTTGAGCTTCACTCAGTCCGCGTGGGCGGCTCACATTACGACGATGGAGAAATCCCCGATGAGCAAGTGCTCGCGCTTTCTGAGTTCCGGTTTTCTCGCTGCGGCGCTGGCATCTTCCGCGCTGGTCATGGCTTGTGGTCACCCTCATTACTACCGCGTCTATGATCCTTATTACAGCGACTATCACGTGTGGAACAACGACGAGGTCGTCTACTATCACCAATGGGCCCATGAAAACCACTACGACGAGAATCGCGACTTCCGCCGCATTCCTCCCGATCAACAAAAACAATATTGGACCTGGCGCCATAGCCATGGCGACAACGACCGCCGCTAGACGTCACTCCACTTCGATCACTCCGGGCGGGCGCGCTTGCGCTCGCCCGTTGCTTTATTACCGGATTGCTCACCGCAAGAACGCATGCGCTGCATCCTCAACACGAAGACTCGACTTCCTGCGCGTCCCTTTGGCAACGTCATAAACCACCAGAACTTTTGCTTCTACAATCAGAAGTTCGTTCCCGCTGATCCAGCCCACCAGCGTGGCATGTGGTAGAAACGCGATACGCCTCGCAGTCGCGCCCTCTTTCGCATCCAAGCTCCTCACCTCAACTGCCGGCAGGTCGCTCAATGCCTTGCGAATACGTTGCGACTCCCCCGGATTCGCCTGTCCCTGCTCAGCCAGTTGAATCGGTTTGTTCGGCTGAGTCGTCGCAACCATCGTGAACGCCACGGAACTGAGATCGGGCGACAACTTTCCATTCTCGCTATAAAAACTCACATCGTAGTCGGCGTTCTTGTAAGTCTCCCGCTCGTCGAATATCGTCGCCGTCTTTCCATGAATTCGCAGCAAGGTTTGGTCGTCGCTCTGATTCGACCACCCGCAGCAGCCCGTGTCGGGAACCGCTTCCAGAATCGCATCCGCGCTCGGAGCATCGAGCACCCGCCGCAGCGGAGGCTCGACCGTGGTCGCGATCCACTTCCCCGCGCTCTGCTCATACAAAGAAGTCGATTTATACACCGGCTGGGTCGGACTCGCGATCACCTGCGTGAGCAAAAAGAATTTGTCGACTCCGCCCTCCGGCACCCACGTTTCGCCATAAGGGCAGCTCTCTTCGCAGCTTCCCGTCGGACACGAACACTCTGGCATTGCTTCGGAAACGAGATCTCCGCGTTCCGCTCCAGCGAGATCAGTCTGCCACGCCGACGAGGTTGTCTTGGTCGAGAGATCGATGCCGTCGCGTTGAAGCCGCCGCGCCTGATTCGCAAACCAGAAAAGACGCGTTCCGTCGGCCGACAATCGCGGCGCAGGCGCAACCTCACTGATCGCTAGGTTCGATCCCGTGGTCGCTGTGCTTCGCGTGACCTGACGAGCTAGAAGCTTGGCGGCATGGCCGTCCCATAGCCAAACCTTTTGCGCGCCGGCAAGATCGTCCTCGCTCAACGGCAAGGCAAGCGGCATCGCAAACAGCATTTGCCCAAGATGATTCACAGATAGGCTTTGGGGCGAGCCGAGCACCTCAGCCGGAACCTTTACCGTTTGTTTCGCGGCAAATGTTGCGGGATCGTATTCCGTCATCTCGCCCGGCGCGTGCAGAACCCACAGGCGCTTGCCCTGCGCCATGAGCGGCGTAATGAACAATGCCACCGCGAATACAATCGAAATCGATTTCTTCATCATTAGTTATGGTCGGGGATTAGTCTCTGAGACTGGCGCGCCTGCTCGATTGTAAATCCCGCCCTCGCTCGCTTTTCGCGTCTTGCGTACAATGGAATTTGCAAGCCGATGAAAACTTTCCCGAGAAGCCTATGACGACCGCAACCACTCCTCACGTCCGTCCCCAAGCCGCCGCCTCAACCGAGCTTCCAGCCGTCCCGCTTACCACCGAAGGCTACAGCGTCCTTCATCAGATGATGCGCTTTCGCTGGAGCGCATGGCGCGCGCTTCCCGAATCAACCCGATCGCAGATCGCGCAAGAAGCCGCCACGGTGCTGGCCGCAATGGAATCGAACACCTCCGGCCAGTCAGCGCTCTTTTCCCTGATCGGCCACAAAGGCGATCTCATGCTCGTCCACTTCCGCAAGACATTCGCCGATTTGAACGAAGCTGAACTTAAACTCGCGGGCCTCCGCCTCAGCGACTATCTCGAGCCTACATCGTCCTATCTCTCCATCATCGAACTCGGCCTCTACGACTCCACGCTCAAAATCTATAAAGAGCTCACCGATCAGGGCATCCAGCCGCACTCCGATCAATGGAAGGCTGAGATCGAATGCAAGCTCAACCGCCATCGCGAAGCCATGCACCCGCGCCTGTTCCCCGACATCCCGCCTAATCGCTACATCTGTTTTTATCCCATGGACCGGCGCCGCGGCGAAGATAAAAACTGGTATACGCTTCCCCTCGAAGAACGCGCGCGCCAGATGAGCGACCACGGCCTTGTCGGCCGCCGCTACGCCGGCGAAGTAAAGCAGATCATCACCGGATCGATCGGCTTCGATGATTGGGAGTGGGGCGTCGACCTCTTCGCCGACGATCCCCTCGTCTTCAAAAAGTTGATCTATGAAATGCGCTTCGACCACGTCAGCGCCGTCTATGCCCTGTTCGGCGCGTTCTACGTTGGGGTGCGCTGCCCCGCCGCCGCACTTGAAAAACTGCTGAGCGGAGAACTACCGAAATAGCAGCATGCACAAAACCGCGGATCTGCTAGCGCCGCAGTTTTAGAGTGCTCGTTGTTCTTCGCGAACTTTGCGGAATTTCTTTGCGGCCTCCGTGGTCAAAAGCTTTTAACCCGCAAAGCGCGCGACGGTATCGCGAATGGCGCAGGGGAAGAAATCCACTACACAGACTTGTGCTGAAATTGACCTCATTACGGAAATCGGAGAACTCATGTCAACATTTGGACTCATCGAATACAAAGACGCCAGCCCCGAAGTGCGCGCAATCTACGACGACATCATGGCCACGCGAAAAACCGACTGGATCAACAATTTCTGGAAAGCTATCGCTCACGATCCCGTCATGCTGAAGCGAACCTGGGAAGACCTCAAGCAGATCATGGCTCCCGGAGCGCTCGATCCCCTCACCAAAGAACTGATTTACATCGCCGTCAGCGTCACCAACCAGTGCACTTACTGCATCGCCTCGCACACGGCTTCGGCGCAGAAAAAAGGCATGACCGATGCCATGTTCAAAGAATTAATGTCGGTCGTCGGCATGGCCAACGAGACCAATAAGGTTGTCACCGGATATCAGGTGGAGATCGACCCGCAGTTCAAGAAATAGCCGATCACAATTCGGTCATTGGATTTTCGATTGCATTTTCTTCGAGGGCATACCGGGTGTTTTGCTGCGCCCAAACTTATACTCGCACTGTTTCATATCCACCTTCCGCCCGCGGAAGCGGACGCCCTCGGCCTCCAGCCGCAGCCGCTGCTCGATTGCCGAATCGCCGCGCAGTTTGATTTCTCCGCCTGCGCCCAGCACGCGCTGCCACGGCAATTCAAAGCCGCGATGCAAAACCTGCGCCACCTGCCGCGCCCTTCCCGGCAATCCAGCGGCTCGCGCAATCGCTCCGTAAGTGGAAACTTTTCCTCTGGGAACCTGCCGAATCGCAGACTCAATCCGCATCCGCATCTTCATCTTCGACGCCGGATCGGCCTTCGCGACCCCACCAGTCGCCGCCTCGCGCGCAGAAGCCTTCCGCTTCTTCACAGTGCAATCCATCCAATGCGAATCAGCCACAGCGACCCAACCAACACCAGCACCCACAAAATAACCCCCTGCAACAAAGGTCGATGCCCCACGCGCTTCAGCGTCGCGACCGAAATGCCGGTGCCAATCAGAAACAGTGTCACCGTCAATCCAAGCTTCGCAGCCTTCACCGCAATCGCGTAAGCCGGCGCTCCCGCCGGTAAATACGTATTGCACACGGCCGCCAGGCAGAAAAAGCCAATGAACCAAGGCCACTGGATTTTCGCCTTGGCCCCGCGCACCATCGCCGTTCCCAACGAGAGCGGAACGATCCATAGCGCCCGCGCCAGCTTCACCGTCGTGGCAATGGCCAACGCCTCCGTGCCGTACTTTGCCGCCGCTCCGACCACCGAACTGGTGTCATGAATGGCCAGCGCCGCCCACAACCCGAACTGCGATTGCGTCATCTTCAGCGCTACGCCGATCGGTGGAAATATCAGCAGCGCCACTGAGTTCAAAACGAACACCGTTCCCAGCGCAATCGCCATCTCCTCGTCGCTCGCCTGCGTAATCGGCCCCACCGCGGCAATCGCGCTGCCTCCGCAAATCGCCGTCCCCGTAGAAATCAAAAACGCCGGCACGCGCTGCACCTTCAACAACGCGCCCAATCCCATTCCCACGAGCAGCGCGAAGCTAATTCCCAGCATGGTGTAGACAAAGCCGCTTCGTCCCGCATGCACCACCTGATGCAGGTTCATGCCAAAGCCCAGCCCAATCACCGAGCCCTGCAGCAGATATCTCGAGATTTTTTTCGCTTCATTCCCATACGGATGCGGAAGCGTCAGCCCAAACACCAGCCCCATTGCCAACGCCACCGGCGGAGACACGAATCCGCTGGCGCTCGCCAGCAGGCACAAAATAAAAACTATTTTAGGAATCATTTTTCGAAGCATCAGCTCGGGATGAACAGGTTTGAGAAATCATGAGAAAGGCCAGGCGCAGCCCGGACACAATCATCGCCTTATGACAACGTATGAACACGAAACCGCCGCTCTATCCTTTATTCTCAGCGCGCGCGCGCCAAACCAAGACCTAAGCCACCTTGCGGAACGAGTCCACAGCTTCCGCCTCCGACTTGTATACGTCGAAAACCGTCAGCAGCTTCGTAACCTGCAACAGGTCGTCCACCCGGTTGGTCAAATTGGCCAGCTTGATGGCGCCCCCGGCGTTCTGAGCCGTCGTGTGCAAGGCCACCAGAGTTCCCAGCCCGCCGGAATCGATATATGAGACGTCAGCCAGATTCAACACAATTCGATTGTTCTCCGCGATCGCTTTCTTCACCGTCTCTCGCAGCGACGAAGATTCATCTCCGAACACAATTCGCCCCACGCAATCCACAATTAAAATTCCATCTTTGGTCCGCATCGTCAACTTCAATTGCATCGTAGCTCTCCCCCTGTGGCGTGCCTTCTGGTGACGGCCGCAACACTCCAACCATCAGACCCACCAGCCTATCGCTTGCCATCCGTTTGTAGCAAGCAGAGATCCGTTTCCGCCATCGCGTCGGCTCATCCGGTAATTGCTCCTGCCCCACCTACATTAAACCCTTTACCGCCGCCTCCTGAGCACCGTAGCCAGCCGCGGTCCACACCTTAGAGTGCAACCACCGCGCTCCCAATTCCATCCAACTCTCGTTTCAGGTGTACTTCGTCTAGGAGCAGCGCGCCATGGATGTACGCAGCAAATTCCTTTTCCCGTCATCGTGTTTCCTTACCATGATTTTGGCCGGGTGCGGAGGCAGCAGTAATTCTGGTTCCACCACCACCACCCCGCCTCCAACTACCTACGCGTTGACGGTCACCGCTCCGGCCGCCAATACCGGAACCATCACCAGCAATACCGGCGGAATCAAATGCCCTGGAACCTGCTCCGCCAGCATCTCCCAGAATACTCAGGTCACGCTCACCGCATCCCCGGCTCCGAACTACACCTTCGGCGGATGGGGCGGCGCCTGCTCCGGCACCAGCCTCACCTGCCAGCTCACAATTACTGCAGCCACCAGCGTATCGGCCACATTCACGGCCTCAGTAGTACCGACCTTCGCCGTCACCGTCACCATCGGCGGAACCGGCACCGGCACCGTGGTGAGCAGCGCCATCGGAATCTCCTGCACCTCAGGCTCGACCACCGGCTGCACCGCCAACGTCGCCCAGAATACGCAAGTCGTCCTCACTGAATCCACCACCAGCGTCTTCAGCGGATGGTCGGGCGCAGGCTGCGCCGGAACCGGAACCACCTGCACCTTCACCGTCACAGCGGCCACCAACGTTACCGCGACCTTTGGCTCCTCGGGTCCGTTCGGCGCGCTGAATCACATCATTCTCTTTGCGGATGAAAACCGCTCCCTCGACCACTACTTCGGATACATGCGCCAGTATTGGGCCAACAACGGAATTCCCGATCAATCTTTCGACGGTCTGCCGCAGTTCAATCCCACCAGCGGCCCCAATCTTCCGCTGTATGCTGCTCCTCCGTCGATTCCCGGTTGCAATCTGGCGAGCGACATAGCCAGTTGCTCTCCCGACCCCAACAATCCCATTACGTCATTCTCCTTCCATGATCTGCTCCTGCCCTCGGGCAAGACCGGCACGGTCTGTGAAGAAAATCAAAGTCCTTTCTGGAATGAAGCGCACAACGATTGGGATTACACCAATCCCGCCGATCAGCCAGCTGAAGTAGGTCCCACCGGAGCTCCTGACCCGCCTCTGAATGGCTTCGTCTTCACTTCTGCTTACGACGCGCGCTCCAACTCGTTCATGGACGTAAACGGCGTGCGCGGCATGGGCTACTTCCAGGACGCGGACCTGAATTTCTACTACACCCTGGCGACCGACTTCGGCACCTCCGACCGCTTTTTCTCCCCCGTCATGGATCGCACCCAGCTCAACCGCGCCTACATTTACGCGGCGACCTCACAGGGATACGCGTACCCTCCGGGTGGAGGCTATAACGACAATGCACCGTTCACCGCCACAACCATTTTCGAAGCGCTGGAGAACGCCGGCATCACTTGGAAGATTTACATCGATCCCACGAATGTTATCTATAAAGGCGAAAACTGCCAGACTGCAGCCGCAGGCCAGACGCAGGACTTGTGCCTCGCCGGCTCTTCGTACATGAACATGTTCACCTACGGAACCACAATTCAGAACTCGCCGACCCTGTGGCAACACTTCGCCCCGATCTCGCAATTCCAAATCGACTTGCAGGATGAGGCAACCTTCCCGCAATTCGCCTACATTGAGCCGGCTTCCAGCGCGGGACTGGATGAGCACCCTTCCGACGCCGACTTCTCTCCCGTGAACGTTCAATTGGGGGCGCAGTACGTGCAGCAGAAGATCATGAACTATTATCTGGCTAGCCCAACCTACAACGATTCAGCCTTGATTTTCACCTATGACGAGGCTGGAGGTCTCTACGACCACGTTTCCCCGCAGCCGGTACCGCCCCCGTATGCAGCGGGAAATCCGCTGAACGATCCAATCGACCTGGTCGCCGGCACCAATGGCAGCGGCGGCGACATTTGCACAAACTCTGGACAAGTCATCGGCCAGGGCACCTGCACCTTTGGCTGGACCGGCTACCGCATTCCTCTTGTCGTAATTTCTCCTTACGCAAAGAAGAACTTTGTTTCTCACATTGTGCGTGATACCACCGCAGTGCTGGCGATGGTTGAGGCCCGCTTTGGCCTCACGGCGCTCACCGATCGCGACGCCTATTACCTGCCGACCAACACCAACGACTACTCCATGGACGAGTTCTTCGACTTCACCTCGCCCGCCTGGACGACGCCTCCGACAAATCTACCTACGCAAAACACAAGTCAGCCGTGCGATCAAACTCCTGCCGCCAGTTGGAACGAGCCACCCTTGGTGACGGCCAAGGTTCTAGGAGGCGGCAGCGTGAGCAGCAATCCGCCTTTTATTATCAACAACAACGTCTGCGTCATGAATAGCTGGTGTACAGTGCCCGCCACGGCCGCCAGCATCGTCACACTGACGGCCACGCCGAATACCGGCTCAACCTTCACCGGCTGGTCCGGCGGCGGGTGTACTGGAATCACTCCGACGTGCTCGGTAACGGCAGCAGGACAGCAATTCGTGACAGCCACTTTCAACCCGTAACCAAAATCGAGGCGGAGCAAAAAAGCTCCGCCTCGAAAATCATCATGTAGGGACAGCCCCCAAGCCTGCCCTGAGCGGAGTCGAAGGGGCTGTCCCGTCGAGCGAAGCTCGACCGCAGTTTTTGCCGCAACCGCCGAAACTCTCGCCCCGTGCAGCCGCTCCGCTACCCCCATCCATCACGTATAATCGTCTCTCCGGCTCATGAGCTACACCGTCCTGGCGCGAAAATATCGTCCGCAGAAGTTCTCCGAGGTCATTGGACAGGAGCACGTCACCCGCACGTTGCAGAACGCCCTCGAGCAAGGCCGCACCGCCCACGGATACATTTTCAGCGGCCATCGCGGCATCGGAAAGACCACCGTCGCGCGCATTCTGGCTGCGGCGTTGAATTGCCGGTCTTCCGACAAGCCTGTAGCCGAGCCCTGCGGCGTCTGCGAATCCTGCCTCGAAATTCGCGCCGGCAACGCCGTCGATGTCATCGAAATCGACGCCGCCACCAACCGCGGCATCGATGAAATTCGCGAACTGCGCGAGGCCGCCCGCTACCGCCCCGCGCGCGACCGCTTCAAGATTTACATCCTCGACGAAGCTCACCAGATCACCGACGCAGCCTTCAATGCCCTGCTGAAAACTTTGGAGGAGCCACCCGACCACATCGTCTTCATGCTGGCGACCACGCAGCCCGAAGATATTCCGCAGACCATCCGGTCGCGCTGCCAGCACTTCAGCTTTCGCGCCGTCAAGTTCGACGACATCGTCGCCCAGCTCCGCGATCTGGTCGGCCGCGAAAACATCGAAGCCGATGACGACGCTCTCGCCCTGCTCGCCGAAGCCGGCGATGGATCGATGCGCGACGCGCTCTCCATCCTCGATCAAGCCATCGCGTCTTCCACCGGAAGGCTCACCGCCGATTCCGTTCGCAACCTGGTCGGCGCAGCCCCCGCGCACATTCTCGAAGACGTGATGAATGCTATCTCGCGCAGCGCCAGCGAAGAAGTTCTGCGCCAGGTCGATCACCTCATCAGTGAAGGCCACAGCCCCACGCACTTCGCCCGCCAGATGGTCCGCTTCCTGCGCAACGCCACCGTCGCCAAGATCGCCGGCAAAGATTCTTCCCTGCTCCAGGTCTCAACCGAAGAGCGCGAGCGCGTAGAGCGCGTTGCCGCATTATTCGGCGAAGAGGATCTCACGCGCCATCTCCAGATCATGCTCCGCACTCACAGCGAACTCGGCTACAAGCAGGAGCAGCGCTTCCATCTCGAACTCGGTCTGCTAAAAATGTCGCACGCGCAACGCCTGCTTCCGATCGAACAACTATTGAGCGAAGTCTCCGCATCTTCGGCTGGGACTTCGGGAACAACTTCTTCTCGAACTCCACCGCGTCCTTCAATCGTGCCTTCTCCAGCAGGCGGCCCTACTGCATATCGTCGTCCGGAACCGCTTGCGCAGCCGCGATCGAATCCTGTGTCGCCGTTCGCAGCCGATTCCGCTCGCAAAGGCACTCCACGGCAGGAGTCTTCCTCCGATTCGAGCTCGGCGGTATCACCGCGAGCAGCCGCCAACACCTCGCCACGAGTCGTTATGGGAGCAACGGCGCTCGCGGAATTGAACCAGAGCGCGCCAGCGCCGGAAGCCGCACTCGCAGAGCCCGTACCGCTCGCCGTCAACCAGCCTGAAATTAAGACGCCGCAACCGCCGGCTCCACAGCTTTCACAGTCTGCGTCCCTCGAGCGGTTGCAGGACGGCGTGCTACAAGCTCTGCGCGACGCCAATCAGCGCATCCTGGTCTCCATGCTCGAAGCCGGAGAGTGGTCGCTGGAAGGCAACGAAGTCGTTATCACGATTTCCGAATCGCAAACGGTCGTCGACATGTCCCTCGGCGCCGATGCGCGCCGCGTCGCCGTCGCCGCCGCCAGCGGAGTTCTAGGCCGTCCCGCAAAATTGAAGATCGTTCCCGGCGCAACGGTTGCTGCTCCCGAGAAACGCAAAATCACGTCGCAATCAAACGGCGGAAGCTCAACACCCGGAGGCCGCAACCGCGCCGAAAACGACGCCGTAGTTCGCCGTCTGCAAGAAAAATTCGGCGCCCAGATTCGAACTGTGATCGATTACAAAGAAAAACGGTAGGGCCACAGGTCTTAGGTCCTAGGTATCAGGTGTTAGGTAATTCGGCGGTCTTTAAACGTTTGCCCTAAAACCCAAGACCCAAGACCTAAGACCTAAGCCCCAAGACCTAAGACCTAACACCCGTTCGCAGAAAGGTTCCCATGGGCGGATTCAACCTGCAAGAGCTGATGTCGAAAGCCAAAGCGCAGTACGAGACTCTGCAAAGAAAAATGCAGGAGACCGTGGTCGAAGCCTCGTCTGGTGGCGGCACCGTCACCGCCAAAATGGATGGCCGCAAGCAACTGCTCAGCCTGCACATTGATCCCGAAGCCGTTAAGGGAGGCGATGTAGAAATGCTGCAGGATCTCGTCCTCGCCGCCGTCAACGAAGCCGCGCGCAAAATCGACGCCGCCATGCAATCGAGCGTCGGCGGAATGCTCGGCGGCCTCGGCATCGGCGGAATGTGATTACGATGCCATTGATTAGTTCTGAATCACCAACGCGAAATTATTCTTGCATCGCCGCACTGATTGCCGGAATCTTCTTCGTCTCCACCCTACTTTCAGCGCAAACTTCATCGTCCAACCAAGCAGCAACGCAAAAGGAATCCACTGTGACGAATCATGCAACCGGAGCCTTCGACGTCAAACTAGCCCCGCAAGACGATAAGAGCGACGACGCCGCTCTTGCCCGCATGACCATCGAGAAGCAGTTTCACGGCGATCTTGTAGGCAGCAGCAAAGGTCAAATGCTGACGGCGGGAACCAGCGTAAAAAATTCTGCCGGCTATGTAGCAATCGAGAAAGTGACCGGAACCCTGCAAGGCCGCAGCGGCACATTCATTCTCCAGCACAGCGCGACCATGAACCGCGGAGTTCCGCAACTTTCACTCACCGTAGTTCCGGATTCCGGCACCGGCCAACTCACCGGCATCACCGGCTCCATGACCATCAAAATCGACAACGGAAAACATTTTTACGGCTTCGACTACACGCTCGCCGAGGCTCAATGAATAAAGAACTCAGCACAAGGAAACTCTAAATTGACTTTCCAATCGCACAATCACCCAATCACAAAATCACCCGATTCTTCCTATGTCTAAATTTGCCGAGCCGATGTCGCGGCTGATCGACGAACTGAAAAAACTCCCCGGCGTGGGCTCAAAAAGCGCGCAGCGCCTCGCCTTCCACATTCTGCGTTCCAGCGACGAAGATGCCGAAGCCCTGGCCGCCGCCGTGCGCGACGTTAAAGCGAACCTGCGACTGTGCTCAGTCTGCAACAACATCACCGACGTCGACCCTTGCGTCTACTGCACCAGCGCAACCCGCAATCAGCGCCTGGTCTGCGTGGTCGAAGAGCCCACCAACATCGCCGCCATCGAAAAAACCAAGCACTTCAACGGCACCTTCCACGTTCTGCACGGAGCCATCTCACCGCTCCACGGCATTGGGCCTGAGCAGTTGCGCATCTCCAATCTCATCACCCGCGTCGACGCCGGCAACGTCGACGAAGTCATCATCGCCACCAACCCCACCGTCGAAGGCGAAGCCACCGCCACTTATCTTTCGCAACAACTTAAACGAGTCGGAGTAAAAGTCACGCGCATCGCCATGGGGATTCCAGTCGGCAGCGACATCGAATATACCGACGAGATCACGATGCTGAAAGCGATGGAGGGACGGCGGGAGCTGTAGGACGAACCCTAAGGCCTGACTTCGAACACCGTGCCCACACCATCCGCGCCACCCTCCGTGGTGGTTCCATACAGATTTCCCCGCACATCAAAAACTAGGCCAGCCCCTGGATAACCACCGTCGGTGGCGCTTTTGCTGAAGTTATGCAAAATGGTTTCCGTCCAATTTCCGCCGCCTTCAGGGCTTAGTTCGAATACCGTGCCGCCATCGTCCGTGCCGCCCTCCGTGGTAGTCCCATACAAGTTCCCGGATGCGTCGAAGACAAGCCCGCCGAGAGGGGCAATTCCATCAACGCCGTCTTTTACAAAATCGTGCAGCACCAGTTCGGTCCAACTACCGCCTGCACCGCGCACCAATTCAAAGATCGAACCTCCCACCGGCGGCACATTTCCCGTGGTCATCCCGTAAAGATTGCCGGCGCTATCGGCAACTACATTGGCGGTTGGATACTCTCCGTCGCTTCCGCTGTTAGTAAAGCTATACAGCACCTTTTCCTTCCAAGCTCCGGCTATTTCTTTCAACTCGTAAACCGTCCCGTACCCGCTGGTACCGCCATATTGGGTCGTACCGAAGAGAGTTCCGCCCGCGGTCAAGAGCAGGCCGCCCTTCGGATAGAAGCCATCGACGCCATTGTCGCTGAACGAATATAGAATTTTCTCCGTCCAAACCCCGCCCGAGCCCGGTATTAGCTCATACACCACGCCCACGCCGCCAGCGCCACCGGTGCCGTAAAGATCGCCCGCCGAATCAAAGATCAGCCCAGACAAGGGAGCATCCGCCAGAGTGAAATTATGCAGAACCTTCTCGGTCCAAGCTCCACCCGAGCCAGGCATCAACTCGAAGACAAGACCCGCGCTGTTGGAACCCCCTCCGGCGGCCGTGCCGTAAAGATTACCGGCAGAATCCAAAATCAAATTGGCGGCAGGACCAAATCCGTCTGTCCCATGGCTGAAGCTATGCAGAACTTTCTCCTTCCACCCGCCTCCCGCAGTCCGGGTCAGTTCGAATACGGTCCCGCACGAACATGAATGACTCCTCCCTCCGCTGTAAGTCGTGCCGTAGAGATTGCCCGAGCGGTCGAAGATCACCCCGGCGTCGGGAGAGCTCCCGTCGGTTGAGTTGAAGTTGTGCAGCACCTCCTCCTGTTGAGCCACAACCGGAGCGTTCATAAGAAAGGTTGCTGCAAGAACCAACACGATTCCATCGACTGCAAGGAATATTCTTCGGCGCATGTCAGCCTCCTTGTGCGTCGCGATACGGGCAGGGGCGAGCGGCGGGCGAATATCCAGGTCCGTACCGGATAGACGAACAAAGCCTAGTCCTAAGTGGAATGCAAGTCAAAAGGAAGACCACCGGAAGATCGGTTAACGGAGATGGCTCTGAGCAAGTGAAAACACTGCGGAGCATTAGATGGTAAGGTCCGGTTCGAGAAACACGTTTGCTTCTTCTTCCGCAGCAACAATCCCTTCCGGCAAGCTTCCGCGATTGTATTCCGCCATGCGATTCTTCCACTTCAGAAAATCCGTAATGCTCTGCGGCTCCACGCGAACCTCAACTCGCCGCAAGCTGGCGAGCAGCAGATTCATCTCGTAGCGAAAACCGGTCGCGGTGCGCAGATTTTTCGCCGAGGCCCGGGCGATTTCAATTTTTCCTCTATCGATCTCCAGCAGTCCCCAACCGACAGGCAATTCTTCGCACCGCACTAATCCCTCCGGAACCAGATAGAACCGTTCGCATCCCACGCCTTGCTCTGGCTTCAGCCGAAACGGCTTGGCGCGGTCGGCCAGAAAATCAGCGCGCGTGACCTTGCACTCGATCAACACCGAGTGGCACGCCCGCTTCCACCCAATCGCATCGGGCATCTCGCCGCTCACGCAGGCCTGCTCTGAGAGCACAACTCCGCAGCGATAGCGCCGCAGCCAGCGCACGGCTTTTTCGACAAGTTGAGCGTGAGTCATAGTCTGGGGCAGATGAAATCGCCAGATCATTTGTACCCCACGACGCCTCTGTGCAAAAGTGCCACCCCAGTTTCCCGTCGAGTTCACCTTCGTGTACCTTAGTGCCCTTCGTGGTTATGATTTCTTTTGACCCTCACGCCATTTGTCGCTATCATAAGCGACAGAATGGTAAACGAACTCCGAGCCGTAGTAGCAGAGCTAGGCGGCACACGAACCCTGGGCCGTTCCCTTTCGAGCGACGGAGACATGCGCCAAGCGATCCGCGATGGCTTTCCGCCAGCGGTTGTCGAGCGGCTCATGCTCGCTTCAGGCCTCACGCTGAAAGAACTAGCCGCCGCCCTCGACCTCTCCCCGCGCAGCCTGCAGCGCCGCCGCGCTGGTGGAAAGCTGGCACGCTACGAGTCCGACCGCCTCTACCGCCTCGCTCGCCTGGTCGCCATTGCCACCGAATATTTAGGCGATCCCGCCCACGCACGCCGTTGGCTCAAGCGCCCCAATCGTGCCCTCGGCGGCCTTCCCCCAGTCTCGGCCATCGACACCGAACTGGGCGCCCGCCAGGTGGAAAATATTCTCGGCCGTATCGCCTACGGCGGAGTGAGTTGACCCGAATTTATCGCATTCTGCGAAAAGCTTTCGCCCGCAATCCCTTCGACGGCGAAGGCGCCTATCTCTTCGGCGGACGCTGGTCGAGCCCCGGAACCCGCCTCAGCTACGCCTCCGAGCACCAGTCCCTCGCCATGCTCGAATATTTCGTGCACCTCGACAAAGACGATCCTCCCGACGACCTCGTCCTCGCCATTGCAGAAGTTCCCGACGCCCTCAAACGCGGAACTCTCAAAGTCGCAAGCCTCCCCTCGAACTGGCGCGACCCCGCCGCGCCCCCCGCACTCACCCGCTTCGGCGACGAATTCGCCCGCAAAGCGCAGCACTGCTTACTCGCGGTGCCTTCAGTCCTCGCTCCCGAAGAAAATAACTATCTCATCAATCCCGCGCATCCCGACTTCCGAAAAATCCTGGCGCGCGAACTGGAACCGCTCACCTATGACGCGCGCCTCTTCGGCAAACGCATCAGACGTCGCCACTGATTCCCGCCCGCCCCAAATCACCCAACTCGCGCCGCCGCCTTCATCGTTTTCACCATCACCGGCCGGTGCAGCACGGTTTCCAGCAAATGCCGTTCGGCGGCGATGATTCGCGCACCATCCCCAGTCGGCGAGTAGCCTTCGGCGGCAATTACCAAAGCCTCGCTTCCCTTCGCCCGGAACGGATTATTTTCGATCCGAATCCGCCGGATTCTTCCCTCGTGTCCCGCATCCAGCGCATTCGCCAGTCGCAAAATCGCCGAGAGCTGAATCGTCGCCCTCTGCTCGTCGGGCAACGAGTCGCGCAGCAGCTTGTGACGCCGCGTAGGCAGCGCGCCGCGGTGAAAACGCGCTACAATCGCCGCCCTCTGCGTTTCCACTTCATTCCACCCCAGCGGATTCCCATGTTCGCGAATCAGATCCCGCGAAGTTTTCTGGTGATTCTTCTCTCCCTCGAACTTGCCTACATCGTGCAACAAAGCGGCCGCCATCAGGCTCGATCGCGCGGAAGCACTATCCACCGCAGGCTCCCAGCCCGTAGAAAGCAGTCCGTCGTAGAGTTGCAGCGCTAGTCCAGCCACCCGCTCCGAGTGCATAAAATCCGGATCGAGAGACTTCGCCCACAGCTTCATCCTCCTCGTCGCCAGCTCCTGCACCTGCTTGCCTAACGGCAACCCACCCCGCCACACTTTCCACAGCGACTGCTCCCCAACCATCCGCTCCCGGTAACGCTCAATGCGCTTTCCGCGCTCAGCGAGAATTCGCTCATGCCACTCATTGCGCGAAGGCACATCGGCAAAAATCTGGCACGCAACCGACGTGCTCCACAACACATCCAGGTCGTGAACCTCTCCCAGCACGTCCTGCATTTCTTTCAGATCGCCGCTCCAGGCTTCATACTCCTCCGGCAGAAAATTTTCGACAATGTAGCGGAAGCGCTTAATCCCAATTCTCAGTGCGTGAAAGGACGTCTGCGAGCGATTGCGCAACGCGCGGTTGTGCAACTCACGCGCCTGTGTCCAGCGCTCCAGCGCCAAATGTTTAAACAATGCATTGCCCGGACGAATATGCGCCGCCCGCGCGGGAAGTGACTGGCTCCAGCGCCTCCACTGTTTGCGGTCGAATTCCCGCAGTGCAGCTTGCGCTTCGCGCTTCTGTTCCTGTTCTCTGGCCCTGAGGATTTTCAGCAGCACCCGCTCAGGCGGATCCGAGGAATCCGCATTGCTTTGCGCCCACTCCACTGCGCTCGCCGAGGCATCTGCCGCTCCGGCCTTTTCCCCATGACCTTCCGCGCCAGTCAGCTTTTCGACCCACTCCTCCATTACATGGATGTCGCGCAAATCACCCAACCGCTGGAACAGCCTCTTCCCAGACTTCTTCATCGCCTTCCACTCCGGGTCCGGATCAAGCGCCATCAATCCGTCAGCCAGCGAACGGCAGCGCCGCAGCGCGACCCGCAAATCGTGAACCGGATCGGAAGCGAAATCGGCCTCAACGTTCTCGCACTCCTGCAAAACCTGCAACATCCAATAGCGCAGGCCAGAGGCCTTCTTCTCCCGAGTTTTTTTAGCTACCGTCAAAGCCACACTTCCCACAGAACGAACCCACTTGAAAACGCTCTTATTTTCGCCGGATACGGCGCCAAACGCCAGTGCCACACCGCATACCCAGTACCGCAATCGTTGCAACCAAAGCGTCAGTACATCAGCTTTCAAGCTTTTCTCGCGCGCGGCTTATTACCTCCGTAATGTACAAGCCCTTACCCGCAAGCGTTACCCTCATAACTACGGAACCAGAGCTGCGCTCAGGGAGTGCTTTATTAACGACGCGACCACATTTCACACCAATCGTGCCACCTCAGCGCGCGCATTTGTGCACAGCCTGAACATTCTCATTAAATACGCGCGCATGTATGGCTATGATCACAAGCGCACCGAAGCTCAATTCGAGATCGCCTGGAAGGAATTGCAGCAGGGTCTGCCCGCGGCTGGAGATGGCGGCTTCTTACTCGGCGTCTCGGATAACAAACTCTTGCTCGATGGCATTCCGCTTGAAACCGGCCAGGTCGAGCGTAGCTTCGGCCAGCTTTTATCCACCGCCGGGCTCGCCAGTCTCCATTTTTCCAAAAACGTCACCATCGACGATTTCACGCGCCTGGTTCGCGCCTTCACTCTCGCGGGTTCGAAAGCACAGGATGTTTCGAAGCAAATCAAGGAAGCTCTAAATGGCGGCGGCAAGGCCAGCACCATCAAGATCAACGAAGTAAAGTTCGTCGCCGCCGATCCGCTCACGGGCGACATCAGCGTAGCCGCGCAAATTGCCGCGCAAACTCTGGGCCCGGAATTCAAGCAGTGGCTCAACGATCCGCAAAAACTTTTGCAGTTGATTGCCGCAGCCGAAGGCGCAAATGCTGGCGGCGGGGGCGGGCAATCCGCCGCTAACGGAGTCGTCGTGCCCTTCGGCAGCGTTCCCAATATGCCTCTGGGCGGAGGGGCGCATCAGGCTGGCGCGAATTCCGCCGGTAGCGCACAAGGGGCCGCCGGAACCGCTCCCGCATGGGAGGGCGGCGTCGTTCCCCTTCAAGAAGCCGAAGTCGTTCAGGCCATCCGTCTGCTCACCCGTTTCGGCCAGGTACAAGAGAATCCCTCTGCACGCGCCGAAGACCTGCAAAAAGAATTGGGTGAGACCGACCCAAACACTCGTCTCAACCTCCAGCAGTTACTGGGAACCCTCGCGGCTAAAGCCACATCTTCCGAACAGGACGACACTCCCCTGCTGATGAAGGCCGCTGAGCACATGGCCATCCGCTTCGCTCTCGAGCGCTATCAGAAGGGAGAGGTCAAGGTAAACGCCGTCCATCAGATGATGGAGCACATGAGCCGCCAGATGGATTCGCTGCGCGGGATTCTGAAACTGCAGGAAGACAAAATGAACAAGGCCGGCATTCTGGTCGAGTCGCACGCCGACATCCTCGACCGTATGTTCTGGGCCGAAGTACCGGAATCCGGCAAGAAGACGGTTCTGCTCTCGAATGAAGCTCCCTGCGTGCCTCCGCGCAACTTGCGCCAATTTGTGGAAGTGCTGCTTGACCGCGACGACCAGAAAACTTCCGCCGAAATTCTGGATAACTATTCCGCCTGCCTCGCCACCAAAGATATCGAATCGCGCCGCAAATCTTCCATCGGTCTAAGCCAGTTGGCTGATCTTTACGCCCGCCTCGGCGGCGAATCCATGGGCACCGCGATCCGCAAAGTCTCCGAACAATTGTGCGTCGAAAAAGATCCCGAGCTGCAAAGCCTGCTCAGCGCGGCCTTCGTGCGGCTGAGCCAGGAAGCCAGCGAAGCCAGAAATTATCAGGCTGTGAATTCAGTCTGCGCCGGAATGGAAATGTTGCAGCAGCAGCGCCCGGTGATGGTCAGCGACCTGCGCCCGCGCATCGGCGTCGAGAACCGCATTCCCGAGTTCATTGAAGAAGCTCTGCGCGACGATGCCGTGTCTCCGGCTCTGCTGCAAATCCTGCGCCGCACCTCCCAAACCGGAGCCGAGCATCTCGCCGACCGCTTCTTTCGCTGCATGCGCCGCGATGAGTGCGACCGCATGGTCGAACTCGTCAAAGAAATGGGCAGCCCCGCTCTTACCCAGCTGCGCGAAATCCTGCGCACGGGCCAATCCCGCCAAGCTTCGGCGGTCGTTGGACTGCTGAGCCGCCTCGACGTCGGAACTCTTCTCGAGCTTTTGCCGGTGCGTCTGCCGGAGTGGAACCGCTTCTATCACGACATTGTCGTCCGCCAGATCGCTTACGGAGCCGCCCCCGACCGCGGCCGCACCCTGCTCGAACTGGCCGAAGTTCTCGACTCCGTCGTGCTCCCCGAAGCCATCGACGAAATCGGCATGAGCGGCGATCTCACCGCCGCGCCTCCGCTCCTTGCCATGGCCAAGCCCGGCGAAGCAGCGTCGCGGCCGCCCTTCGTACAGCTTAAGTCGATCGAATCCCTCGGCCGCCTGCGCGATCCCGAGGCCGTCACTCTATTGCGCGAAATCGTCGAAGCCAAGAAAACTTTTGGATGGATCTATCCCCGCGAGCTTCGCATCGCCGCCGCGCAATCGCTTTCAAAAACCGATCCTCGCTACGGCGCGCAAGTTCTGGCTGATAGCGGCATCGAGCCCGCAGAACTCGCGATCGCCCCGCTCGATATGGCTCCCGCCTGCCCCTGGGTCCGGCAACGCCGCTACGAGCGCATGGTGCTCTCGCGCACGGTCAGCGCCACCATCGGCAGCTCGTGGGGAAAATCGAAAATCCTGATTCGCGAACTCAGCCTCGGCGGCGGCATGGGGACGAAGGAAGACAATCTCCGTATCGGCAGCGAGGCTGATCTCGAAGTCTCACTCGGCATGCGCACTAAGATCAAAGCTCATGTGCTGCTGCGCCGCGCCCGCGTCAACGAAGTCGGATTCGAAATCGTCAGCACCGACCTCGAAAGCCGCTACCGCCTGCGCCGCCTGCTGGTGGAAGCCACCACACGCGCTCCGCAACGAAAAGATCCCGACTGGGGCGGCAACCGGAAAATCTAGCCGTTTCAGCCGTTGAATGCAAAACAAAAGCCTCTGCTCGCAAGTGCGAACAGAGGCTCTTAATTTCCCTGCCTGATAAATCCTTACTTTACCTTGGCAAAAATGATAACCAGGGTATACAGCGCCAAAGACTCGATCAGCGCCAATCCCAGAATCAACGCCAACTGAATTCCAGGGCGCGCCGCTGGATTGCGTGCCAGGCTCTCAGCCGCCGACGCAGTCGCTTTGCCTTGCGCCAACGCGCAAATGCCCGATGCGAATGCCATCGAAAATCCGGCGGCGATCGCGACCCAATTCACTCCACCCGCGGCCGCTTCGCCCTGCGCGAAGGCCGGAACCGCGAACGACAGAACGGACAACACCATAAACAGCTTGCTCAACTTACCCATTGTGTTTCTCCTCGTATGAAATACCGCCAGTGGGTGGTTGACGCCATACCTTGCAGACGCCCTCACGCTGAACGGCTGAAGCCCGTTGCCAGTAGCCAGTCGCCAGTGAAACTCGCCAGCCCTGCAAAGTTCGTCGCACCAGTTTTACTCGCAACTGGGTACTGGCAACTGACAACTGTTCTCAGTGCTCTTCCGCGACCGCGCCCTGCAAATACACCGTGGTCAGCAGAACAAAAATGTAAGTCTGCAACAGCGAAACGCCAATGTGCAATCCTAAAAACACAATCGGCACGCCCAGTGGAACCAAGGAAAAGAAAACCCAGGTCACCATATCGCCGGCGAACATATTGGCGAATAGACGAATCGTAAGCGAAAGCACTCGAGCCAGATGGCTGACAATCTCGATCGGAATCATCAGCGGAGCCAAGGCAGGCATGGGGCCGACAAAGTGCTTCAGGTAAGCGATTCCAGCGTGCTTGAATCCCTGGGTGTGGTAGTACGCGAACGCGCAAAGGGCACACCCAAGCGGGACCACAGGTAAAGCCGTCGGCGACTCAAAGCCGGGAATCACGCCAATCAGATTGCAAAGCAGGATAAAGAAAAACAGCGCAGACAAAAACGCCGTATACCCTTCGCTGTGATGGCCAATAATTTCGTTGCTCTGCCCCTGAACGAATCCCTCAACCCCTTCAAACACATGCTGCAACGACCCCGGGCGGTCGACCGAAAGCCGTGCACGAAGCATCAGGAACAGCATCACCAAAAACCCGAACACCAGAACTTCCATGGCGAACGAGTTCGGAATGGGTGCAGCCGGGTGCCTGGGCTCAACATGCACTGTCCGCAACAACGCCGTAACCGGACTCGCAAAGGCCCGGTTCAAAATCGCGGTAAACCATAATTGTTCAGGCATAAGAGGTAGTGGCAAAAGCCAAGATTGCAAATTTCTAACTAAACCCCGCGACTTAACGCCGCGTACAGCTCGTAAATCGCCTCGCAGCCAATGGCGGCCACGGGCAAAAATAAGCCCGCAAGAAGCCCATTCAGGCTCGCGGGTGAAACAGTCAATATAACATAGGCCCCAACGGCCATCAAAACATAACGTAGCAAGAAACGAAATACGATTCCCTGCCCGGTTTGCGCAGTTTCCGCTCCCACCGCTCGATCCACAAAACCCGTAATCACCCGCTTCAGCCAAAGGAAATTGACATAGGCAATCGCGCATCCACAAGCCATTCCGACGGCCGAGCGAAGCCCGAACTTCCACCATGACGCGGCAACGCACAACGGCCCCAGCGCCGCCATGCAGCGCCGGATGCGGTCGAGCGCGCCCGAGTAGAAATGCTCCGCTACGGTGTCCGTCTTAGATATTTCGGCCTGGGATGGTTCCGGCATGATGGCTATCGAGCCATAGCAAGAGTATAGCGAGGACGTGATTCGTAGCGAATCACTTTGTATCCCGCATTACGGCGCGAATCAGTTCGATAAAACCGGCTGCGATGCCGAGAAGAAGACCCGCCAAATAGAGCCACGTGGTGTGCAACCAGCGGTCGAGCGCGGAACCGACGAGCCATCCCACAATGAGCGCGGCCGGAAACACAAACGCCAGTTGGCTATAGCGCGCCGCCTGAACCCAGAAGTTTTCCTTTCCCTCAGGAGGCTGGCTCTGCGGATTGGGATTGTGCGGCTTCGGCTCGCGCGAATTTGGATCGTACGAGTTTGGATCGGCGGCGCACATACTACCGAATCAACTTCGCCACCGCAGGACTCCGCGCCATCCCCAGCGACCAGTTCACAATTCCGATGAACCGATCGGGCATCACGCCGATAAACACGGTCGCAAACGCAGTCGTCGCCAGCGCCGCGCGCATCGTCCAACTCACCGGCAGCAGCCCTTTTTCTTCCGGCTGTCCCATGAACATGGCATTCGCCATCTTCAAATAGTAGTAAAGCCCAAAGACGGAATACAGCACGCCGAGCGACGCGAGAGCGTAGTGCCCGGTTTCAATCAGGCTGAGAAAAATAAAATATTTTCCCCAGAAGCCCGCCAGCGGAGGAATCCCCGCCAGCGATAACAGAAAAATCAGCATCAGCACCGCTTCCACCGGAGCCCGTGAATACAGCCCGTTCAGGTCGTCAAGCTCGTCGCCAATCACATTGCGATGCCGCAGCGAAGTGATCACACCAAACGCACCCAAATTCATGAACGTGTAAACCATCAGATAAATCAGGATGCCCTTAATTCCATCAACGCTCAGATCCGTAGCAGTTCCCGCAATCAGCCCCAGCAGCATATAACCGACATGCGCAATCGAAGAATAAGCCAGCAGCCGCTTCGTGTTGGTCTGCGTAAGCGCAGCAAAGTTCGCTCCGGTCATGGTCGCGATCGAAACGAACACCAGCACCGGCACCCACGTCGAGCGCATCGGCAACACGCCCCAAATCAGAATGCGCAGCAGCATCGCCCATCCCGCCGCCTTCACCGCCACCGACATAAATCCCGTAATGCACGTCGGCGCGCCTTCGTAAGCGTCCGGCGCCCACTGATGAAACGGCACCGCCGCGACCTTGAACAGCAGCCCTGTCATGGTCGTCAGCAAAGCTACAATCGCAACCGGATTATGCGGATCCTTCGCCAGGATCTCCCGCAGCCCTCCGCTGATCTCACCCAGGTTCGTGCTGCCCGTCATGCCATACAGCAGCGATAACCCATACGCAAAGATCCCCGAGGAAAATGCACCCAGCAGCAAGTACTTCAACGCCGCTTCATTCGACCGCCGGTCGCGCCGCAAAAACCCCACCAGCACGTACGTGGAAATCGCCATCAATTCGAGCCCAATAAATATCAGCACAATGTCAAAGCCCGAAGCCATGCACATCATGCCGACCACTGAAAGCAACATCAGCGTGTAATATTCGCCATGATTTTCGTGCTCGGTCTTCATGTACCGCATCGACATCAAGATGGAAATCGCCGTTCCCGCCAGAAACAAATAAAAAAAGTAAATGGCGAAGCGATCCACCAGCATGGTGCGCATCATGGCGAGCGAACCCAGAGAAGTCGAACGGCTCGCCTGCAGCCAGAATTGAATCTTCACCACCGCGGCTGTCGCGAACACCACTCCAATCAACGCTGTAGCGGCGTTCACCCACTTCGACTCCGGCGGAATCATCAAATCGATCAGCAGAATTCCCAGCGCAAACAAAGTAAGCAGCGTAATCGGCAACGCCAGCAGGTAATCGCTCCAGCTAAATTGAGAGAGCACGCCCACTAATTCTTCCCCTCAATCGCGGCGTCGGCAGGCTTAACCGCCGCAGCGACGGCGGCTGCAGGCTGGGGATAATCCGGCCTCACCATCGAGATCGTGTGATTCACCGGCTGCTCAAGAATCTGCAAAAACGGCTTGGGATAAAGCCCAATCCAGAACGCCATAATCAGCAGCGGCGCAAACGTAAGAACTTCGCGCGGAGTAAGATCGTGCAGCTTTTCGTTCTTCGGATTCGTCACCGGCCCAAAAAACACGCGCTGGTAAAGCCACAGCAGATACGCCGCCGCCAGCACAACTCCCGGCACCGCCCACGCGCCCCAGCGCCAGTTCTCCATGAACGTCCCTTGCAGAATCGTGAACTCGCCGACAAACCCATTCAGCAGCGGCAGTCCCATCGAAGACAAGAACATGATCATCGTGATCGTCGCATACACCGGCATCACATTCGAGATGCCGCCATACTCCGAAATCTCGCGCGTGTGTCGACGTTCATAAAGAATGCCGACAATCAAAAACAGCGCCCCGGTTGAAATCCCGTGATTGACCTGCTGCAGCACCGACCCGCTCAGCCCCAGCGGAGTCAGAGCAAAAATTCCCAGCGTACAAAAGCCCAAGTGGCTCACCGACGAGTACGCCACCAGCTTCTTCATATCCTTCTGCATCAGCGAAACCAGCGCGCCATAAATAATGGCGATGAGCGACAGCGCGATCATCCACCCGCGCACCTTCGTGTGCATCAGCACGTCAGGAAAGAACGGCAGCGAGAAGCGAATAAACCCGTACGTCCCCATCTTCAGCAAAACGCCCGCCAGAATCACTGAACCCGCCGTCGGCGCTTCCACGTGTGCATCCGGCAGCCAGGTGTGGAATGGAAACATCGGCACCTTGATGGCAAACGCGAAAAAGAACGCGAAGAACAAAAGTGTGGCAATCGTCGGCCCGTAAGCCGGATCAGAATAAATTTTCGGCGCAGTCTGATACAGCGCCGTCAAGCTGAACGTGTAGATCCCGGTCAGCACATGATGATGGAAATACAAGAACAGAATCCCCAGCAGCATCAGCACCGAACCGGCCAGCGTATACAGAAAAAACTTGATCGCCGCATAAAGCTTGCGCGGACCGCCCCAGATGCCGATCAGCAGGTACATCGGCACCAGCATCGCTTCCCAGAAAACGAAGAACAAAAAGAAGTCGAGCGCCATAAAGACGCCGAGCATGCCAGCCTGCAAAATCAAAAACCAGATGTAATATTCTTTCACCCGATTCTCGATCGCCGTCCACGACGAAAGAATCGAAATCCAGCCCAGCAGCGTGGTCAGCATAATCAGCAGAAAAGAAATGCCGTCGATGCCGATCACGTAACCCGCGCCAATCGTGGGAATCCAATTGTTGGGCGTGCCCTCCATGAACTTGAAGCCGGGTTCAAGGCGCTGCGCCCAGAACATTGGCACCAGCGGCAGTGAAATCAAAAAGCCGCCCAGCGCAAAGAAATTCGCAATCCAGCGGATCGCTTCCTTGTTCTCCTTCGGCACAAACAGAAGAACCAGCGCGCCCACCAGCGGTGTGAAGAGAATGATCGAGAGTATGTGAGTTTGCATGTTAGCTTCGAGCTTCGAGCTTCGAGCTTCGAGCACTGCGCGTGATTGCCCGAAGCTCGCAGCTCACAGCTCGCGGCTTCAGTGATACACGTAATAAAACACGAACCCCACCAACCCCGCCGTCATCACCAGCGCATACCACTGCACCAGCCCCCACTCGAAAAGCCGTGCCGGATACGACAACATGCGCGCCAGAATCGCCGGCCCGTTCACGCCGATGCCGTCAATAATCCACTTATCCCACCAGCCAGAAATAGTCGCTGACATCCGCGTGATCGATCCCGCCGCGTTCACCGCGCCATCAATCACATGAGTATCGAACCACGCCGAAGCCTCGCCCAATCCCAACACGCCCAGCCGTGTCTTTCCGAGCTTGCGCCGCCCGGTAAAGACGTAATCGTAGCCTTCATCCACGTAATACTTGTGGAGCAGCACGTTATACACCGGCGGTACCGCAGCCGCGATCGGCTCGACGTAACCTTTGTCGGCATGGCGATAACTTCTCCATGCCATGCCCCACCCCAGTCCAGCAGCCCCCAGCGACAATGCCATCAGCAACCATTCCGTGCCGGTGTTGCGCTCCTCCTCCACCCCGGCCACTAACTGGCCCGTCTGCCCTTGCTGCTGCAGCACGCGAGCTTCTCCCGCAAACACCGGCTCCAAAAACTTCGTAAATCGATCCGATCCGCCCAGGCTGTGCGGCCATCCCAACCATCCCGCAACAATCGCGCACAGCGCCAGCGCAATCAGCGGCGCTGTCATCGACACCGGCGACTCATGAATGTGATGTTCCGCTTCATGGCTCATTCGCGGCCGCCCATGAAACGTCAAATACATCAGCCGGAACATATAGAACGCGGTCATCAGCGCCGTCGCATAGCCCACAACCCAGAGCAGCCGATACGCGCCGCCCTCGCGCGACCACGTCTCCCACAAAATCGCGTCCTTGGAAAAAAATCCGGCAAACGGAAAAATTCCCGCAATCGCCAGTGTCGCAATGAACATGGTGCGATGAGTGATCGGAATGCGATGGCCCAGGTCGCCCATGTTCCGCATATCCTGCTCGCCGCTCATCGCGTGAATTACCGAGCCCGCGCCAAGGAACAGCAGCGCCTTAAAAAACGCATGCGTGAAAACGTGAAACACGCCAGCGGCAAACGCTCCCACTCCAAGCGCCAGAAACATATAGCCGAGCTGCGATACAGTCGAGTAAGCCAGCACGCGCTTAATATCGTTCTGCACCAGCCCAATCGATGCCGCAAAAATCGCCGTCAGCGCGCCCACAATCGCCACCGTCTTCATCGAGGTTGGCGCCAGCACAAACAGCGCATTCGAGCGCGCGATCATATACACGCCAGCCGTTACCATGGTCGCCGCATGGATCAGCGCCGAAACCGGCGTCGGCCCCTCCATCGCATCCGGCAGCCATATATAAAGAGGAAGCTGCGCCGACTTGCCGCACGCGCCAACGAAAAGCAGCAACGTCGCCGCCGTAATAATCGGATCGCCAATCGCAAACTGACCGCTGCGCGCCGCGGCAGTGACGTCGACAAACCGCAGCGAGCCGAAATACGACGCGATAAAAAACATTCCCAGCAGAAATCCTGCGTCGCCAATGCGGTTCACGATAAAAGCTTTAGCCGCCGCATCACTCGCCGACTTGCGATGAAAATAAAATCCAATCAGCAGATACGAACACAAACCCACGCCTTCCCATCCCACAAACAGAAGCACATAGTTATTCGCCAGAATCAGCGTCAGCATCGAGAACATGAACAGGTTGAGATACCCAAAAAACCGGCAGTACCCGCCCTCATGCGCCATGTATCCGGTCGAATAAATGTGGATCAGCATCCCGACGCCGGTCACAAACAGCAGCCAGATGCTCGAAAGCGGATCGAGCAGAAACCCCGCATCGGCCTGAAATGGCGCCGGAGTTCCGTCGTGGGTGGCGTAATTCAGATGCCCGGTATCGGTTCCAAGCCAGGTGTAAAGGATGGTCTGATACGGCTGATGATAATGCGCATCCGTAGACGACCACGCCGAATACTGCCGAACCGCGCCGCACGCCATCACGAATGCCAGCACGATCGTGCCCACGCACACCGCGCTCACTGTCTTCTTCTGCAGCCTGCGCCCGAAGAAAAACATGATCGCAGCCCCGAAGGCGGGCAACAGCGGTATCAGCCAGATGTGGGATAGAAACATAAGTCAGCTTCTAGCTTCTAGCTACTAGCTACTAGCTCAAGCACCGACCCTTCTGGGTCAAGCTCGAAGCTAGAAGCTAGCAGCTAGAAGCTGCCTTCCTACCACTTCAACAAATTCACCTCATCAATATTCACCGTCTCTTTATTGCGGAAAAAAGCAATCAGAATGCCCAACCCCACTGCGGCTTCAGCAGCAGCATCCGTAATCACAAAGATGGCAAACACCTGCCCATGCACCCCTCCCCATAACCGCGAGAAAGCGACCAGGTTCAAATTCACCGCATTCAGAATCAACTCGATCGACATCAGCACAATCACCACATTGCGCCGAGTGAGCACGCCAATCACGCCCAGCAGAAACAACGCCGCCCCGAGAACCAGGTAGTGAAGCGTCGTAATGTGCAGCATCGATTCCATAACTCTTCCTGGCCAAACACTAGGTACTAGGTACTGGGAACTAGATCCTCTTCTTCGCCATCACCACCGCTCCAATAATCGCGACCAGCAACAGCAGCGAAGCAATCTCAAAGGTAAACATGTATTGTCCGTAGAGCATGGTGGCAACCTGCTGCGTGTTGTCGCCTTCTGCAATCGATAAAGCCCGATCAGGAAAAATGCTGGTCCCTTTTGTATAGACCGCGATGAACAACCCGCCCAGCGCAGTGGCCGCGATCATCCCAACCACCCACTGGCTATTGAACTGCCGTTCGCGCACTGACCGGTCAATGCTCACCAGCATGATGACAAACAGAAACAGCACCATAATGCCGCCCGCATAAAGAATGATCTGTACGCCGGCCACAAACGGAGCGTAGAGCATCAGATAAATCGCGGCTTGCGCCAGCAGCGTGACAATCAGCGCCAGCGCCGAGTGCACCGGATTTTTCCGCGTGATCACCAGGACGCCGCCGAGCAGCATGATCCCGCCGAGCATGTAAAAGAAAAACGGTGTGGCTACGGGTGCCATATTTTTTCTTGCAGCAGCGCAACGCTCGCCGTCAGGATCAGAACGCCCAACCCCAGCGGCAGCAAAATCTTCCATCCCATTTTCATGAGCTGGTCAAAGCGATATCGCGGGAACGTGCCACGATACCAGATATAGAGATACATAAATGCCGTCACCTTCGCGGCAAACCAGAAAATATCCTGCACTCGAACTCGAACGCCGGGAAGGAGCAGCACAATCCCGATCAATCCCAGCACTGCGCCGAATCCCGCGAGCCCAATCGTTTGAATGCGAAAGAACGGATGCTTCGGCATGCGCGCCGCGTTGAAGAAGCACAACGCCGCGAAAAACAGGAACGTCGCCCCTGGGAAAAGCGAAAACACCAGATCCCAGGTTGATCCACTCAACATGTTTGGAAACGGCCGCAACCATCCCCCCAGCCACAGCGTCACCGCAATCGAAGATACTGCGATCATCGCCGAATATTCCGCCAGAAAAAATAATGACCAGCGGAAGCCGCTGTACTCCGTATGAAAGCCGGCAGTCAACTCCGACTCCGCTTCCGCCAAATCAAACGGCGCGCGGTTCGTCTCCGCCACCATGGCAACGGCAAAAATAAAAAACGCAATCAGTCCCAGCGGAAAAAATTTGAAAATGAACCACTCACCCTGCGCCAACTGCGCCTGCACAATGCCGATCATGCTCAGCGTGCCGGTTCCCGTCGGATTCAGGCTGGTCATCAACACCGCCGAAACCACCGCCAGACCCATCGCGACTTCATACGAAACCATCTGCGCGCTCGAACGCAGCGCCCCCATCAGCGGATAGTGCGAGTTCGAGGCCCACCCCGCCATCACAATTCCCAGCACGCTCAGCGACGAAACCCCGAGCATGAAAAGAATTCCAATGTTCATGTCGGTAATGGCATGCGTCGGCCCGAAAGGAACCACCACGAACACCGTGAACGCCGCCAGCACTACAACGAACGGAGCCACCCAGAAAAGCGCTGCGTCCGCCTCCGCCGGTATAAGGTCTTCTTTCAGCAACAACTTCAACGCATCAGCAATCGGCTGCAGCAATCCGTGCGGGCCCACTCGCATCGGTCCGAGACGCACTTGCATGTGCGCCAGAATTTTGCGCTCCAGCCAGTTCATCGCAATCACGGCAACCGAGAGCCCCACAAACACCAGCAGGATGTAGACCAACGCCCAGAACATGTTCCCCGCGCCGCCCGGGGTCTGATTGCTGCCCAGATACGATTCAATGTATTGAATGATCGGCACCATCAGCGGTCTACCTCGCCGAGCACAATGTCGAGCGTGCCGATCACAGCGATCACGTCAGCCACCAGTTGCCCGCGGCACATCAAATCAAGCGCCTGCAAATTCACAAATGACGGCGGCCGCACCCGCACTCGGTAAGGCTGCGTCGATCCGTCGCTCACAATAAAATACCCCAGCTCACCCTTCGGCGCTTCAATCGAGTGGTACACTTCACCCGCCGCCGGCTTCATCACCTTCGGAACCTTCGCCATGATCGGCCCTTCAGGAAGCGCGCTCACAGCCTGCTCGATAATCCGCACCGATTGCCGCATCTCCGCCATCCGCACCAGATATCGATCGTAGGTGTCGCCGTTCTGTCCCGTCGGAATATCGAAATCAAAATTCTTATAATTCGCGTACGGCTGCGCCTTGCGAACGTCCCACTTCACGCCGCTGGCGCGCAGCACCGGCCCAGTCACACCCAGAGCGATGCAATCCTCCGCCGAAATCTTCCCTACATCCTTCGTGCGCTCTACCCAGATGCGATTCGTCGTAAGCAATTCTTCATACTCATCGATCTTCGGCTTAAAGAAGCTCAGAAAGTTCGAAACTTCTTTTTCGAAGCCGCTATAGGTTTCGTACTGCAATCCGCCAATGCGAAACGCGTGCGTCGTCAGCCGAGCCCCGCAATACTTTTCGTATATCTTAAGAATTTCTTCCCGGTCGCGGAAGGTATAGAACAGCGGCGTGATCGCTCCAATATCCAGCGCGTGCGTCCCCAGCCAGAGCTGGTGGCTTGCAATCCGATTCAGTTCCGTCAGAATCACGCGCACATGCTGCGCTCGCGGCGGCGCTTCCACGTTCAGCAGTTTCTCAACCGTCTCGCAGTACCCCAGCCCGTTCGAGACCGCTGCCACGTAGTCCATGCGATCGACGTAGGGATTGAACATCGTATAAGTGCGATGCTCGCCAATCTTCTCCACGCCGCGATGCAAATAACCGATTACGCACTCCAGGCCAAGAACTTTCTCGCCATCCAGCCGCAAAATCACCCGCAGCACGCCATGCGTCGCGGGATGCTGCGGCCCCATATTAATGACGAGTTCGTTCGCATCCAAAAACGGCTTCTCGGGAGTTTCAAGATCGAGATGCGAGAGCGCGCTGTTACGGTCGGTCATTATCCCTTGGCGTAAACCTTATACTGTCATTCCGAGCAAGCGTTCTTTGCGCCGCGAGGAATCTGGGCGAGCCGCGCGATGTGTCGCATTCCTTGCGACACATAGATCGCGCGTTCGGCTCGCTTCCTTATCAAACTCTCTTCCTACTGTCCGCTTTCAATCCCCAAATTAATCTGCACCCACTCGTCGTCCTGCTTCAAAATGTTGTAATCCTTCCGCAGCGGGTGCCCCTTCCATTCTTCCGGCAGCAAAATGCGCTTCAACTCGGGGTGCCCCGCGAACCTTATCCCGAACATATCCCACACTTCGCGCTCCAGCCAGTTGGCCGCGGCCCAGATCGGCACCGAACTCGCCACGCTCTCGCCATCGCTGATCTGCGTCTTCACCCGAATGCGTTCGTTGCGCGCGTAAGAATAGAGCACCCACAGCACATCGAATTGCTTCTCCCGCTGCGGATAGTGAACCGCAGTGATGTCCACGCAATAATCGAACTGCTCTTCATTGCGCAGCACCTGCAAAATTTCCGGAATCAGCGATCGATCCACGATCATGTAATTCTGTCCGAGGTAATTCAACGGCTCAATTCCCGAACCGTACATGCCCTTGAGCTTGGCAATCATCGGCGAATCCCAAGGAGTCGGCACAGGCGCCGGAGCCTTAGGCGGCGCGGCAGCAGGTCTAGCAGCCGGCGCGGAAGGCGCTGTGGCCGCAGGTTTTGCGGTGGTCGAAGCAGGAGCCGTTGGACTCGCAGAACTCGCAGCGGCCGCAGGCGGAGTTGCCGGCGCCGAAGCGGCCTTATCGGAAGGAGTTTTTACGTCCGCTTGAACCGATCCGGATGCAGTCACTTTCACGCCGCCAGGAATAGCGGGATTCTCCGCCGTCGGCATTGGTTCACCTTCCGGCGGCGTTGATGATGGCGTTTTGACGTCGTCCGGCATAACTCGGGAGAGGCACCCAACTCCAGGCCTTGACGAAGAGAACGTTAACTTTTATCAGCTTGAGGATGCGCTGTCAACGAGTTTGGCGAAGATTGAATGACGCTTCCCCGTTCTTGACGACTGTGTCCGATTATTTGTGGTGATCGCAGAGCTGGAAACGTTTTTGCGTTATGATTCTCACTTAGAAGGATCGCGATGGAAGCAGATGAGAAAGCCTGTCCGGTATGCGGTGAGACCATCAAAGCGGTAGCTGTGAAGTGCCGTTACTGCAACACCGATCTTGCTGCCTTCGCCGAGACCAAAGAGCAGGAGACCGAGAAGCCGTTGTTCTCCGGTCACCCAGCGGCCATCTACAGCGCCGGCCAACTGCTGCCGTTTCTCATCGTCATCATCTTAGGGGCCGCAATCGGCTACTCGCTCAAATCGCAAGACGTCCGAAATGGCGCCCTGTACACGGCTCTCGGCTGCGTAGTGCTGTGTTTCCTCATCTTCCTCAACTTCTATATAAAAAGTCTGCGCACTCACTACCTGATCACGTCTCAGCGGGTGAAGCTCGATCGCGGAGTTCTCTCCAAGCGCCAGGAGAGCCTGGAATTATTTCGCATCGACCACTTCGAGTTAGTCAAACCGCTGGGAATGAGGTTGCTCGGTCAGGCGGAACTGCATTTGTTCTCGTCGGATGCCGAACTCAACAACTTCTACATCTACGGCGTTCCGCATCTCGAATCGCTGTCAGAGACTTTGCGGGAGTGCCAGCTTCGCGAACGCGCGCGGCGAGGCCTGACCACATTCGTCAAAGCATAGATTTCTGAGATTGCCGCCCGTCGCCACTTCGCCGACCGTCCGAACGCGAACCTACACCCACTCTAGCGCGCCCTTTTTCCAAATCCATATATAACCGGCGATCAGAATCACCAGAAAAATCAGCATCTCCACCAGCCCAAATACTCCCAGCGCCTTAAACTTCACCGCCCAGGGAAACAGAAAAATCGTCTCCACATCGAACACCACAAACAGAATCGCGACAATGTAATAGCGCACGGTATAACGCCCGCGCGCATTATCGATTGGGTCAATGCCGCACTCATACGGCATCAGCTTGGTCTTGCTGGGATTGTCCGGCCGCACCAGTTTCGCAGCCAGCAGCGTGAGCGGCAGCATCACGCCGATCAGCGCCATAAAAATAAAGATAGGGACGTAATTCTGCGGCATAAGCCACCTGCTCGATTCCACGAAGCTCTCAGCGGTTGATTCGAGCACCCAATCTTACCGCCGATTCCGCGCGACTTCAACGGCAACTATTCAACAGTGGCTCGACTTATCTTCTTTGCGTCCTTGGCGATACCCTAGCGCACTTCGCGGTTAAGAGCTTTTCTTGGCTCGAATAAAAAAAGCCTTTGACCGCCAAGGCCGCGAACAAAGGCCGCGAAGTTCGCAAAGAAAACCGTGCGACCCAAACCGAACCAATTCACTCGTCCACAATGCAGCCCCGGCCTTGCCAACCCACCTGAACTACTTTGCCATCTTCCACTAGAATCGGCACCGTGCGCTGGCCTCCCGAAATCTCGCGCATGCGCCGCCGCGCTTCCGGGTCGGCCTCTACGTCATACTCCACAAATTCACTTCGCTTCCACTCCAGCCATTCGCGCATCTCACCGGTATGCGGGCAGCGAACAGTTCCATACAGTTCAAACCTGGCCACGGCTCAGCCCCTCCAGCGACTCCCGCATCGTATGGTAAATCGATGCCTGCACTTCCTGAATGCGCGGGATATAGTCGCAGTTCACCACGATGGGAAAATCCGCCAGCCCTTTGCGCTTAATCTCTCCGCCGTCATACCCAAGCAACGCCACAGTCAGCAGTTTCCGTTTGCGCGCCTCTTCCAGAGCCGCAATAATATTGCGCGACCCGCCGCTGGTTGAAATTCCAATCGCCACATCTTCCGGATTAGCCTGCGCAATCAACTGCCGCAGGAAAATCGCATCGGTTCCAATGTCGTTGGCCACGGCGGTTATGTTCGCTGGCTCCAGCGAAAGTGAAACCGCCGGGACCGGCTGATAACCCGCCGGCGGCAGCACGCAATCAATAGAAAAATCATTGGCGTCGGTCGCCGATCCGCCATTGCCGAACAGAATTAACTTTCCGCCGCGCCGCAAACGTTCATGGATCGCAAGCACACTCCCGCTAATCTGCTCGGCCTCGTCCCGCGCCACCTGCCCACGCAGCTTGCTGTCGTCGCCGACCTTCATCACAATCGAAGCCGCAACCTCTTCCACCAACCCGCTGGTTCCCTGCTTCTCTTTACCCAGAAACGGATACAGAAATCCCGACTCACCCACATCGTGCCCCAGTTCACGGTGTTCGAAGAACACATGCACCGTCTCCCACAGCGTGTGATACAGGACTTCAATCATTTCCTGATGTAAGAAAGGATTTTGCGTGGCTGCACTCACCGCATACGATCCCGCGACGCCGGGCAGCGCAAACGTCATCGCTCCTTTGCGTCGCGCGTGATCCAGCGCGGCCCATACTTCGGCATCGCCTTCCGGCGGCCCGAATCCCATGACGATATCTTCAGGACAAAGAATCGCTTCCATCCACGGACGAAAAAGAATCGAGAGATCCAGCGCAGGCAACGCACGTTTACCGACAATCACGGGATGAACAAATTCCACGGAAACATGCTGCGCATCGGTGGAATAAGGCCCGCGGCCAAACGCCAGCAAGCGCCCGCCGCGCAGAAATCGCTCCGACATCTCGCGGCAGGCCCCAGCCAGGCGAAGAGCTTCGCGCGCAAAGAATTTCTCAAACAACGAGTTTCGCTCAAGCAACCGCGCTTCTATCTCGCTCGTCAGCTTCACTGCGGTCGCCATAACTCTTCATCTCGCGGCGCGATCGAGCGCCGCGGTCCAGCAAGCGGCTAGCAAATGCGCGGCAACGGATCGCCCACCAGCATATCCACGATCCGCGTGCCCCCGTAAAGCGTAGTCACCAGCACCGTGCCCGCGGGTTGCTCGCGAACTTCGCCAATCACCTGCGCCTCGCTCCCACCCGCAGCCAGGCTCAATGCGTTAATGGCCGCATCGGCATAGTCCGGCGACACCACCGCCAGAAACTGTCCCTCATTGGCAATATGCAAGGGATCGAGTCCCAGCAATTCACAAGCACCGCGCACCGTATCGCGCACCGGAATCTGATCTTCAAAAAGAACCATGCCCAGCCCGCAATCGCGCGCCAACTCATTCAAAGAGGTGGCTGCTCCCCCGCGAGTCGGGTCGCGCATCCATCGAATGCCCGGCCCCGCAACCTTAACCAGCGCCTCAACCAGCGGCAGAACCGAGCGCGTATCGGATCTCAAATCAGCTTCCAGATCCAGTTCCCCGCGCGCCAGCAAAATCGTAATGCCATGGTCGCCAATCGGCCCCGAGAGCAAAATCCGGTCGCCCACCCTCACCGACCGCGGATCGATGCGTACGCCGTGAATCAAGTGCCCGATGCCAGTAGTCGTGACATACATCTGGTCGGCTTTTCCATGCTCCACAACTTTCGTGTCGCCGGCGGCAATGCGCACTCCAGCCTCTCGCGCAGCTTTTGCCATAGCTCGGACTTCGGCCTCGAGCACCGCCGTCGGCAGCCCAGCCTCCAGCACGAATGTGACGACCAGTGCTTCCGCGCGCGCGCCAGAGACCGCCAGATCGTTTACCGTGCCATTCACGGCGAGTTCACCAATCGAGCCGCCGGGAAAACTCAGCGGCTTCACCACAAAGCTATCGGTGGTGATCGCTACAGTAGTCCCGTTGATCTCCACATGCGCCGCGTCACCAAGCGGGCCAGGAGCAGTTCCATAGAGAAGAGGGGCAAACAGGCCTTCCACCAGCTTGCGGCTGGCTTTGCCGCCGGCGCCGTGCGCCATCTCAATCTGCGGATCGCGAAAGCGCGTGGGCGGACCCTCCGCAATCACCGTAGTCGGAGCACTCACGCCGCCGGCTGCAGATTCACCATTGCTGCCTTGCGGTGTTCGTAGTTGTGATAGGCGGCGCATGATCCTTCCGATGACACCATGAGTGCGCCAATAGGATGCTCCGGCGTGCACTCCCGGCCAAAAAGTTTACACTGATGCGGCTTCAACACGCCCTTCAACACTTCTCCGCATTGTGCCGCCTTCGGGTCGGTCACCCGAATCCCAGGCACTGAAAATCTTTGCTCTGCATCCCAGGCGGCATATTTGTCGTTCAGGCGCAGTGCCGATTGCGAAATAAATCCCAGTCCCCGCCATTCAAAGTACGGGCGCAGTTCGAAAACTTCCGCCATCGCCTTGAGCGCCGCGCGATTGCCCTCCCACGGCACCACCCGCTTGTACTGGTTCTCAACCTTGGCCTCGCCCGCGTCCAGCTGCCGCAGCAGCATCACAATCGACTGCAGCATGTCCAGCGGCTCAAAGCCCGATACCACAATCGGCTTGCCTTCATTCTGCGCAATCCACTCGTAAGGCCGGCATCCAATCACAGTCGATACATGCCCCGGCCCGATAAACGCATCCAGCCGCATATCCGGGGAATCCAAAATCGCCCGAATCGCCGGAATAATCGTCACGTGATTGCAGAACACCGAGAAATTGTGAATGCCTTCGGCGTTGGCACGCATGATGGTCAGCGCGGTCGAAGGCGCGGTCGTTTCAAATCCAATCGCGAAAAACATCACATGCTTTTCCGGATTCAGCCGCGCCAGCTTCAGTGCATCCGATGGCGAGTACACAATGCGAACATCCATGCCCCGGGCTTTGAACTCCAGCGGACTGCCGTGCGTTCCCGGAACCCGCATCATGTCGCCGAACGCCGCAAAAATTACATTCGGCTCCTGCGCAATCGACAGCCCGTCGTCAATCCTTCCCATGGGAAGCACGCACACCGGACACCCCGGCCCGTGGATCAACTCAATATTTTCCGGAAGAATATCTTTCAGCCCAAAGCGATAAATGGCATGAGTATGCCCGCCGCAAACCTCCATCATGCGGTAGTGGCGTCGCGTACCGGCGAGGCGGCGAATTTCTTCCGCCGTCCTTGAAATCAACTCCGGCTCGCGAAACTCGTCCACAAATCTCATGCAATTCCCTTTTCTTCGAATTCTCAGCTCTTTAAATTCTCCAACCTTCAAACTCTCAGCCTTCGGATTCCAACCGCTCGTCAATTCATTTCTTCGAGCCCATATCCCTTCACTTCCTGCATCGCTCCATCGATCTCACCCAGCATGCGCAGGGTATTCATCTGGTCGGCGGCATCCTGCTCGCTGATCTTGCTCATGGCAAAGCCCACATGCACCAGCACCCAATCTCCGGCAACGGGTCTGTCGTCCTGGAGCAAGCCCAGATCAATCTTGCGCCTCACCCCAACCACCTCGACCAGCGCGGAATCCTGATTCTCGGAAGAGATCTCCACGATCTTCCCCGGTATGGCTAGGCACATGCGGCACCCTCCTGCATCGTAATTGGTCTCATCCCCGTCCATTCCAGGCAATCCCTCGCGAGTGCGCTGTTCACACCTGCTTGCGCGCGGAAATATCAAACGACAACTTCAGTTCGTCCTTCAGCTTCACCGTGCCGCCCGCAGCCGAAACCGGCGTGATCTGGTAATCGCTTTGCCGGAGAGCAAACTCCCCGGCCGCTCTCACGCTGTCAGCCTTCAACGTGACGCGCGCCAAAACCGGCTGCACCCGAGTCACCCCGTGCAGAGTCAACTCGCCATTCAAGCTCACTGCATAAAAACTCTCGCTCAGCTTTTGCACGGACGCAGCTCGCGAACATTCATAAATAATCTCCGGATAGCTCTCCGTCTCCAAGACTTCGCCATGCATTCTGCGCTCGATTTCCTGGCGATCTTTGCTGCTGATGTCGTCGGCCACCGCCAGCGAGGCCGCCTGAACCACGATTCGAAGCGACGCATCCTCCGGACTATCGGGCGCAAACTGAATCTCTCCCTCGATATCCGGGATCGAAATCGTGGGGTTATGTCCAAAGGCCGAAAGCATGCCCGTGGCAAACGCCCGCACCCTGAACGTGCTCGCCTTTGCGTCAATTAAATAGCGAACCTTTGTGGCCCGCGTTTCAGCAATAGACAAATCTTCTCCCCATGCGGTTACGAACCAAATGAAATCCCGTACTTTCTACATCGACCGCAGTTTCAAATACCGGTCCAGATCGGGCAATGCGGCCTGCGCCAGGTCGCCCACCCCGAACTGTCCCAAATATTTTCTCGCGATGGGATTGGAAAGAATCAATCCCGCCCCGAACACCACCAGCGCCACTCCGCTCAGCATGTACAGCGTATCCTTATCGTTATCGTTAAAGTGCCCGTTACCATCTTCCATCGCCATCGCATTCTCCTTTTAGCAGGATTTTCACTGGGTTAAATCTGGCCCGCCCTGGGCCAGAACTTTTTCGATCAGCGACTTCACCACTTTGACCGCCTCATTCAGCGCCCCTTCCACCGGAGCGCTCAGCCCCATCTGGCCCTGTTCGCCCCCCAGAGTTGCAGGTTCGCAGCCCACCAGCAACAAATTTTTGACTTCAATATTCATTGCCCGCGCCATGCGCAGCACGTTCACCGGATTCATGGCGTGCGCTTCCACCACCGCCTGCGGCTCATCCGGACCATCCAGCTCTTTCAAGTCTGGCTCGATCACATAGAGCGTGCCCGGCGCTTCGCCGTGCGGGCAGGCATCAACCAGAATCGTGGTCTCATACCCGTCTTGCAGCGCGTAAGCCAGATCAAAACCACGGATGCCAAAATCCGTCACCCGCACGCACTCCGGCAGTTGCTCCTGCGCCAGCCGCCGCACCACTTCTACGCCAAACCCATCATCACCCAAAAAAATATTCCCAATCCCCGCCACTAAAATCCGCGGCTTGGTCACGGACTGGACTTGCCTGGCTTCGCTTTCCGAAAGCGGTTCGACCTCCTCCGCGTCAAAGAAAAAACGGTGCCCCGGCTGCCGAAGCATCCCCATATCCTTGCCGGGATCGTTCTCCAGCACCACGCACACGTGATTTTTTCCCTCGTAATCCTGCTCGATGCATTCGATGGTCGCGATCTGCCCGCTGAGCGCGATGTCCATGATATCGCCGCCGGCGCGCGGCTTCAGCCGAACGCGGCTCCCAGTCTTCACTTCAACTCCCGAAATCTCCAGATGATCGACCGCGGTTTTTTCTTCGAGGAGTTGCCATTCCCACTCGTTCATCGGCCCTCCTCGCTCTGCGGGCGAAGCCCGCGCAGCACCCCGTGCAGCTTCATGAACTGCTCCACCGGCATATTCTCGGTGCGCTCCAGCATCGCCCGCGCGCGCTCGTCCGACTGGCTCATCTCCCGTTTCTCGTCATCGGTCAAAGTCATAATGCGCAGCGAAAGAATTTCATCAATCTCGGTGCCATCGAACAAATCTCCGGCGCTCTCGGGCGCAATCTGCGGATAGTCATACAAAATAATCGGCGAAGAGAGCATCGTGTCGGCTTCGCCCTCTTCTCCCACCAGCACCGGCCAGGTGCCAATATTCCTGCAGCTTGCGGCCAAAGCGCTCAGCGTCTCCGGTGGCGCCATCTGCGAGACGAATCTCCCATCCTGTGCGTACAGCACCGTATGTACTGAAGCCATCGAGCTCAGCAACGCATGCTCGCGGCCGGAAACCTGCTCCGCATCGAACGCTGTTGTATTGCGAACCACCACGCTAATCTTGAATATGCCACCCTCAGCTTTTTCACTGCGGACTTCGACCGTCGCTGAGAGTGGGCTGCGTTCCCGCACCAGCACCCCCGCAATCCGTCGATCGGCATCCGGCAGCGCTTCGAATTGTTTCTCCACGGGAAAATTAAACGCCTCCCGCCCCGGATTGCAGCTCAACGCTTCAAGGTTGTACAACGGCAGGCACAACTCCCGTTCCATCGCTTCCTGCCAGGGCTGGTAGGTGCGGCCATTTACGGTTAACTTTTCCACCAAATCAAACTCGGGAATCTCATCCTCTAAAATCTCGCTCAGCGGCGCACTGAACTTCCCAACCGTACGCGCCACCAATTGAAGAAATCGCACTCGCACTTCCACCGCCGTCAGCGAACTGCCTTCCGCCAGGCATTCGGTCTGCTTCATCCAGGCCTCACTGCCCCGCTGCGCTTCGCTGTATGATTGCGGCGCGAGCACTCCAAAGTTCCAGCGCTGCTGGTTCTTTACCGACGACGGACGATACGGGTACAGCATATACCCCTCGTAGAGCACTGCCTTCGCAATCCTGTCGACCGTCGCCAGATTCATCCCAGCACCTTCTCTTCCGCCGCCGGAACGATGCTCTCAATCACTTCCTCCCAGCTCGGAATCCCCTGCCGCACTTTGTATTGATAGAGCCGGTCAAACGCGTCTTTTCGCAGGCAAAGCCACGCGCTATTCGGGTAATAACTTTCCATCATCCGCCGCCAGACATTCACCGGCAGCTTGAAGCGCGCCTCCTTATCCCACGAAATCGGCGCAACCTGCAATCCGCCTTCACTCCCGGCATAGAAAACTGTTCCACTGAACTGCACGCAGATCGGAACTTCACCATCTTCCAGCCCGTCGAAATATTTCGTGGCGGCGACGTTGAAATCGAAGCTGCACGGCACCGGCAAATCCACCAAGGTAGATCCCGTGAACGACGGCACAATCACGTTGGCGTGCGCCCAAAGAAGATTGCGGAGGGTCTGTCCCCAGCGCTCCGGCTCACCAAATAGATCGAGCAATCGCTCGCGGTCTTCCGCCGTATATTTGCGCCGCGTCACTTCAAGCTGGATCTGGCAGCGCAATGCCACGGTGTGAATTGTCTGCGCCGCATCGGAAGTATTCACGCGCAACTTAAATGCCAGGAGCGGCGCTACCGCATTCGCCACCACTTCCACTCCCTCGATCTCAAAGCTCAGATCAGGCATTCGACTCCTCTGCCACGGGCCCGCTTTGACCGCCCTCTGCCGAAACCTCAACCGCTCGCGCCTTCACCCTGCTGAAGAACTCTCCCAGTTCTTTCCACACTTCCGTTCCGCCGGAGAGCCCCTTCCAGTGCATGCGGATCAGCCCCACCAGCTTGTAAGCCTCATCGATCGGAATCAGGTAATACTCGGCCGCGGAATATCCCCGCGCATAGCCCAGCCGATTCACCAGCAAACCTTCCACATCGACTTCCATTTCGTTCAGAACCGGGTTGCGCCCCACAATGCCATTCCAGGCTTCGAGCGCCAGCAACGACTCCGTCGCCCCCGCCGGACTGGGATAAATCGCGCTCACGCGCTTCTCCACGCTGCTCTTGAAAAAGAAGACCATGTTGATCGGAACCATCAGATCGTTCCATTCGGCGTCGCTCAAATTAAAGCCGGAGAGAGAACGAACCCGCCGAGGCACGCGCCTGAACTTCATTCGATCGCCGCTAAATAACATCGCGCAAGCCTCGCAGCTGCAAACCAGCTTTCGCTGCGCAGGATCAATCAAGTGAGGATGGTCCGGCCGCAAACCCTCGCTGCACAATTCGCAGCGTTCCAGCGGCCGCCCGCGTCGCGCGAACTGCCGCAACGCTCCAAAGCCTTCCGCCGCTCCCGCAAATTGGCCGGAACTCATAATTTCGATCTCACGATCTCGATCTCGCAATTCAAACTCAAGCTCTTCGAACTCTCATTCAAACCCGCAATCGACCTAGTCAGCGCCTTGCGTTCCTACAACCGCCGCAGAACCGCTCATCAACTTATCCAGCCCCACAAACCCAGAAGCCGGCTTCTCTTCCAGTCCTTCAATTACCAGGCTCGCCAAATCCGGCGCCGCATCGTAAATTGCACCTTCAAGAGTTGTCTGCACTGTTTTCGCGGTCGAACCGCAGGTATGCGATCCAGTTTCCACACGCACCCGGACGATCCCATCTGCCGCACTCAACAACTCAACTCTACAACCCTGCTTTCGCAAGCTCGGCCTCACGCGCTCGACCGCCCGCGTTACCCGCGCCTCAACGTCTTCCGGATGCAGTCCATACAAAATCAAAACGCTGCTCACCAGCGAGTCGCGTCCCATTCGATCAATAATGTTCAATCCCGGTTCGCCCGCGTCCGCCGCAATCTCAAGCGCCTTCTCGATCGCCGCGCCGTGCAAATCCATCAGCGATTGCACCAGATCTTTGGTCTTGGCTCGCACCGCCGGATCGGCGATCGATTCCAGCTCCTGGATCAGGCTCCCAATCCGCTCCACATCCGCGCGAAAGTCTCTGCTCTCGGCCACATTCCTCCTTCAGAAATCTCGTTCCTCTAGGGCGATCAAAGCAAAACGGCTAAAACAGCAGCAGGAGTGAGATTCTCCCTCCGCGATGCCCGTCACGTTGCATCCAACGTAACCGTCATCCCGGAAAGCGAGCACCCTCACTCCCTTTCTGCCGCCCGCACTATCTCAAGGTTGAACGCCAAACATCGGCGAATGGTGCGTCTCCAACACCTTCCCGTTGCCCAGATACATGTGAACGCCGCACGGCAGGCACGGATCGAAGCTTCGCACCGCCCGCATAATATCGATCCCCTTAAACTTGTCGGGACCATTCTCCTCAAAGATCGGCGTGTTCTGAATCGCGTCCTCATACGGACCCGGAGTGCCATAAATATCCCGCGGATTCGCATTCCACGGCGTCGGCGGATAGGGGTGGTAGTTCGCGATCTTGCCTTCCTTAATCACGACATGATGCGAGAGTACGCCCCGAACCGCCTCATGGAAGCCGCAGCCAATCGCTTCTTCCGGAACCTTAAAATCCGTCCAGGTTTTTGTGTTCCCGGCATGCAACTCCGCTAACGCCTTTTCCATAAAGTGCAGCGCAGCGCAGGCGGCATAGACCTGGAAGTAGGTCCGCGCCCGGTCGCGTTCAATGGCATTGCTCCACTTTGGGATCTTCCACTCGAACTCCACTTCAGGAAGAGACGTCGTCTTCGGCAGATACATCTTTACGCTGTGCCCGGTGGATTTGATGTATCCAATGTCCACCAACCCAGCCAGCGCCGTCGCCCACAAACGCGCAATCGGACCGCCTCCTGTATCCATCGCCAGATGATCGCCGGTGCGTTTGTCGAGCCATCGCGGCGACATCACCCAGGTGTACTTTCCGCCAAAATCGCGCTTCTGCGGCCGCGGAATGGTCGTCTGATTCCAGGGGTGATTCTTGTCCACAGGGTTTCCCAGCGGATCGGTCTTAACAAAAGTCTGCTGATTCTTCCATTCGTCGTAGTACGAACTTCCCAACAAAATGCGGATGTTCAGATTGATGTCCACCAGGTCGGTGGTCACCAGCTTGCCATCCACCACAATTCCCGGTGTGACGAACATCTTGTTGCCCCAGTGCGACATGTTCTTATAGGTGTAGTCGCAGTGATCGGGATCGTTGAACGATCCCCAGCAAGCCAGCAAAACCCGCCGCCGCCCTACCTCTTCATACCCCGGGAGCGCCTCGTAGAAAAAGTCGAACAAGTCATCGTGCAGTGGCAGCACCTTCTTCATGAATTCGACGTATTTCATCAGCCGGACCAGGTAGTCGGTAAACAGCTGAATCGTGGGGACGGTTCCAACTCCGCCCGGATACAACGTGGAAGGATGCACGTGGCGGCCCTCCATCAGGCAAAACATCTCCCGCGTCATGCGGCTCATCACCAGGGCTTCGCGGTAAAAAGCACCGGTGAACGGATTCAGCGCCGTCATGATGTCGGCGATGGTCCGGTAGCCATGCAGATTGGAGTGCGGCGCCGGCGTCGCTTGCGCTTTCGTCCAAACCTTCGGATTCGTCTCCTTCACCATCTGCTCGCAGAAATCCACGCCGACCAGATTGTCCTGAAAAATATTGTGATCGAACATATACTCGGCGGCTTCGCCCAGATTCACAATCCACTCGGCAATCGGAGGCGGCTTTACCCCAAACGCCATGTTCTGCGCATAGGTCGCGCAGGTTGCATGGTTGTCCCCGCAAATGCCGCAAATCCGGCTGGTGATAAAGTGCGCATCCCGCGGGTCTTTCCCTTTCATAAAAATGCTGTACCCGCGAAAAATTGACGACGTGCTATGGCACTCGACCACGTGCCGGTTTTCAAAATCGATCTTCGTAAAAATGCCCAGGCTGCCCACGATGCGAGTGATCGGGTCCCAGTTCATTTCCACCAGATTCCGCTTCTTGCCGGAAACATCCTGGGTCGGTGCGGTAACGGTGCTCATTGAATCGCTCCTTTGCCCTCGCAAGGGCGTCTCAGAAATTTCTTAATAACCGCGGGGATGGTATCCCGTCGTCAATTCGGCACGCGCATGCCGCCACTTTGGCTCTTTGTTTACGGTCTTCTGCGTCATGCTTCGGAGTGCTCGAATGGCGCGCCCATACGCGCCTACGGCTGCGCTCGATACCTTCGCGCCCGGCGGCTCATCCATAAACGGCATGAACTTGTCAGGAAATCCCGGCATGGTGCAGCCAATGCAAATTCCTCCTACGTTCGGGCAGCCGCCAATTCCGGCCATCCAACCGCGCTTTGGGACGTTGCAATTCACCACCGGACCCCAGCATCCCAGCTTCACAATGCACTTCGACGATCCATACACTTCCGCAAAGTCGCCCTGCTCGTAATACCCGGCTCGGTCGCAGCCCTCATGCACTGTCTTGCCGAACAGCCATGTCGGCCGCAGTTGGTCATCCAGCGGAATCATCGGTGCCAGTCCCGCCACCTGATAAAGCAGATACAGCACGGTCTCCATGAAGTTGTCGGGCTGCACCGGGCACCCCGGGACGTTCACAATCGGCAAACCCGCCTTCGACTTCCAATCCCATCCCAGGTAATCCGCCAACCCCATCGCGCCGGTCGGATTCCCTTCCATGGCGTGGATCCCGCCATACGTCGCACAGGTCCCGCAAGCGATCACTGCCAGCGCTTTCGGAGCCAGCCGGTCGATCCATTCATTGGTCGTGATCGGCTGCTTCGTATTCGGGTCGGTGCCCAGCGCCGCCCAGTAGCCTTCCTTCTTAATCTTTTCGTTGGGAATCGAGCCTTCCACCACCAGCACAAACGGATCCAGCCTTCCCTCTTCCGCCTCGTACCAGTACTTCATGAAGTCGTCGCCTACCTCATAGGCCAGCACCGGATTGTGCAGGTGCACCTTGGGCAGTCCGGGAATCGCCCCCAGCAAAACGTCTTCAATGCTCGGTTGCGTCGCCGCGGTAATCGATACCGAATCTCCGTCACAACTCAGCCCGGCCGTGATCCACAAAATATGCACTTCTGCGACTGGAGAGGGTTTTTGCGTAACTCGCCCGTAGGGAACTGTTTCCGCTGGCATAGAGCGTTCTCCTTTCCCACATACAACTCATTCATTAGCAGGTAATTTCCCGTGCCACGATCGCACACGAAAAACGATCGCACACGAAAACGATCGCACAGGAAAACGACCAGGAAGAAAACGACCAGACCCGTATTCAAGTTTGGTGCTCGAACTGGACCGTCTTCGGTGGGATCAGAATCAACCAATACAGAGGTGGCTACAAGCGGGTCCACCACTTTTTCAGTTCAGTGGTATCACTATTTTTTCTATCGGGGATTCCCTGTTAACCTGGCGGTATCTAAGGAAAACAACTGGGAAGTCAACAGCGGGGAATTTGATCGAAAGCACGGGAAGCGCGAATCTCTACGCGGTTTTTTCGTTCATGCTCCACTGGATCGCGCGCTGCATCAGTTCGCGCGCGCTCCTCAGCGATAGTTTTTCCTTGATGTGAGCCTGGTACGATTCTACCGTCTTCACGCTGATGTGCAGCTCTTCCGAAATTTGCCGGGTTCCGTGCCCCTCGCCAATCAAGCGGAAAACTTCCAGTTCGCGGTCGCTCAAATCCGCAATCGTAGAATTTCGCAAAGAACCCGATCCGGTAATGTAGAGCTTGAGCATTTTATTGGCAATGCGCTCGCTCACATAGATTTCGCCGTTCAGAATTCTGCGCACCGCGACCAGCACCTTCTCCGTCGCCTCGGCCTTCATGATGTACCCATTCGCCCCGGCGCGCAGCGCGCGTTCCGCATAAATCGATTCGTCGTGCATCGATAGGATCAGCACCGGCAAGCTCGCCCGTGTGGTGCGAATGTTCTTCAGCAGGTCCAGTCCATCCGGCCCGTTCAACGAAATGTCCACAATCAAAATATCCGGTCGGGATGAGTTCAGCACGTGCATCGCTCCCGTCGCCTCTTCCGCCTCGCCGCACACCACCAGGTCAGGCTCACGGTTGATCAGCAGCGCCAATCCCTGCCGGATAATCGGATGGTCATCGACCACCAAGATTCTCTTCTTCGCTCCCGGGCAAGCTTGCGGACCGTGATTTTGTGAGCCGTGGTTTTGTGAGGAGTTCTGCATTTTGTAAATCACGCCTGTCTTTTCTTCGTTCCCGTCTTCGTCCCCTCGCTACCCGCCGGTGCCATCACCGGAAATACACACGCCACAATCGTTCCGCCGTCCGCCCCGCGCCGGATGTCTAGCGACCCTCCGACCATCCGCGCCCGGTAGTTCATCAGATGCAGCCCCATTCCTTTGTTGCCGAGAGTCGCGTTGCCGATGCCGCAACCATCGTCTTCAATTGTAAGCGCTCCCTGATGATCGTCGGCAGCCAGTCGAATCTGAATCCGCTGGGCCTTTCCATGCTTGATCGCGTTGTTCACTGCCTCGCGCGCCACATAATAAAGATGCGTCGCCACCGCATCGTCATGAATCAACACCGGCGTCAGGCATTGGAAGCGGCAACTCACAGCGAACACGTCTTCTACTTCGCCCGCCCATTGCCGCAATGCCGACATCAATCCCTCTGCGTCCGAAACCACAGGGAGCAGCCCGCGAGCCAACTCGCGCGCCTTTTCGATCGCCTCATTCACCAGCTTAACAATCTTGGCCGCGTCGCCCGCCTCCGGCAGACCCTGTTCCATCAACTTCTGTTCCTGCACCTTGCTCATAAATGCGATGCCGGTTAAATGCTGTCCCAATCCATCGTGCAAATCCTGCCCAATGCGCCGCTGCTCGCGTGCGCTGATTTCCAAAATCGTCTTCTCCAGATGCTTGCGTTCGGTAATGTCGATTCCCGTCGCGATAATGTGGCTTGGCGTCCCGTCATCGCCCGGCAGCACCGTGCTCGACCATGCAATCAGCCGGCGGCTTCCGTCCCGCTTCAGCAAATAGCCCTCATATTCGTTCGGCAACTGGTCCGAACAAAGCTGCTCAAACACCGTCTGAAATCGCTCCACTTCATCCGGCACCAGCAATACATCCCAAATTTTCTTCCCTTCCACTTCCGCCAGCGCGTAGCCGCTCGCTTGCTCGCAAGCCCGGTTGAAGCGGATGATTCTACCCTCCGCATCCAACACCACCACCAGCGCCCCCACGGTATGCAAAATCGTGGAGACCACATTCCTCTCCTCCTGCAGCGCCTCCTCAGTCCGCTTCAGATCCGTGATGTCGAAGCCAACTCCGTGAATGAACCACGGCTCGCCATCTTCCTTGCGAATCATCTTGGCTTCGCAGTGGAACCAGATCACGCGCCCATCGCGCGCCACCACTCGATATGCCGACCGCAGCGGGTTGCCGGTCAAAAGCATCTCCGCCGCTTCCGTGCTCCACCTTTGCTTGTCATCGGGATGAATATGGCTGTACCACCGCACCGGATCTTCCAGCCACTCTTCCTGCGAAAATCCCAGCGCCGCCTCAATCTGCGGGCTCACATACGCCTCGCCAATACCGCGGTCAAGATACGCCATGAACACCACCGCTGGAATCTGCTCCACCAGCGCGCGATATCTCGCTTCAAGATTCGGAGCCTCAAGATTCGTAAGCTGCGCCTCTTCATCCTGTGACCACCCTGGATCTCGTCGGTCAGGCGGGTAAACAATGCGTCGCGCGGCAACGACACTGTGGTTCACGCTGAAAACCCCAGCCAACTCCCGCAGAATTTCTTCCGCCTCTGCGGGATTCAACTCCGCCGCGGACGAGGAATCGCCTCTCGCTCCGCCGCTTCCACGATTTGGCCATGAAAGCAAAGCCATGATTGGTCTTCTCGCCGCGGTAAAAAAATCCAACGGCCTATCGGCCCGGGCTACTCGGGCGTTCAGTTCTCTTCGCCGCTTTGCGCCAGCTCGGCTCCTTATTCAAAGACGCTTGTGTGAAGCGCCGCAGCGCATGAATCGCGCGCCCATAGGTTTGCACCGCCGCCGAGGACAAAAGTGAACCCGGAGGCTGGTTCATGAACGGCATAAACTTATCGGGAAATCCCGGCATGGTGCATCCAATGCAAATCCCACCCACGTTCGGGCACCCACCAATTCCGCCCATCCATCCCCGTTTCCCCACATTGCACTGCACCACCGGCCCCCAGCATCCCAGCTTCACAATGCATAGCGGAGACCCATACTCCTCGGCAAATTGCGCCTGCTCGTAAAACCCTCCGCGGTCGCATCCCTCATGCACCGTGTTTCCAAACAGCCAGGTCGGCCGCAGCGCCTCATCCAGCGCAATCATCGGCGCCCGCCCCGCCGCCATGTAGAGCAAATACAACAGCGTCTCCATAAAATTATCCGGCTGCACCGGACACCCCGGCACGCACACAATCGGAACCTTCGCCCTCGACTTCCACTTCCATCCCAGATAATCCGGCAGCCCCATGCATCCTGTCGGATTGCCCTCCATCGCATGGATCCCGCCATAGGCCGCGCAGGTTCCCGCCGCCAGCACCGCCCACGCATGCGGCGCGAGCCGGTCGATCCACTCGCAGGTCGTAATCGGCTGCCCGGTCTTCGCGTCCGTTCCCAGCGACGCCCAATAGCCTTCTTCTTTATTGTGTTCGTTTGGGATCGACCCCTCCACCACGAGAATAAAATTCTCGATCTTGCCTTCGGCCGCCAGATGGAAAGGTTTCAGAAAGTCGTCGCCATTGGAGATGGCAAGAAAAGGATTGTGCAGCCTCACCTTAGGAATCCACGGAATCTGCCCCAGTACCACATCTTCAATACTGGGCTGCGTGGCCGCAGTCATGGCGATCGTGTCGCCGTCACAGCTCAGGCCAGCCGTAATCCACAGCACATCGATCACGGAGATCGCACTCGCCGCTCCCGGAGGAACTTCGGCCGCCGGCATTTTCACTTCTCCTCACCACTGCCCGGAGCGCCGTTCTTCCCGCATCGCGCGGAAAACTCCAGACCTCACACTTCGCGCGAGGATACCACGCCCGCTCGCCGCGCGCTCTACTTCTTCCAAAACCTTCCCACCCCCAGCCGCACCTGCACCGTATTCAGCCCAGGGTTGTACATCCCCAGCCCCGCATTCGAAATATGCAGATACCGCACTTCCACGCTCCAGTTATATTTCTCGCCCAGGATATGCGTACCCAGCGCCGCGCTGGGACTGAAGTTCACCGTATTCGTATAAGTGGGAATATTGTGAAAACTAAACAGCACCCCGCCGCCCAACTCCAGATACGGCGAATATCGCCCGCGCCGTTCGAAATTCCACTTCAGTCCCAGCGGATTGAACCCTCCGGCGTAAGCCGTGTTCGCCGGCTGAAAAATTAAATACACCGGCACCGCATCCACGGCATATTCAAAACGCCCGCGCAAAATTCCCGGCCAATGCGGCCCGGTCAGCACCCACCCGTAGCGAAATCCCGCATCGAACGCCTCGGTCGTCTGCGTGCCCCCAGCCACCGAATGCCCTCCGCTCGCCCACACCTGCACCTCGTTCGCACCCTCAACCGGAGCAGGCACGTCCTGAGCAAATCCCAAACTTGCCGCACTCAGCAAAAAACAGAAGAGAAATAATAAGAAGAAGAAGATAAGATAAGCGCCGCGCCTCTTGCCCATTCGCCTCATGCTCTAGCAGGTTGCCCGACAACCGCATTTTTTGCAACCCACAATCCCGTCATCCCGTGCACGGCATTCCATTCGCTACCTCCACCCCTTGTCATCCTGAGGCAGCGGAGTCGCTCGCGAAGCGGGCGACTCCCAACGAAGGACCTATGCATTTTGCCGAAAGCATCGCCGCCGCCGACAATTCCATAGATCCTTCGGCCCGCAAAGAACGCGAGCCTCAGGATGACAAGGCCGTGTTTAGCGCCTTGGCAAAGGCCGGCCAGCGCCTTGCCGAAATTCACGTCCACCACGACAGCAGCCGGAGCACAAGCTCACGAAAGTAGAAAAGAAGGGCGAAAAGCTCGACTACCGCGTCAACAAAATGAAGTTGAACAAGGAAAAAACCACGCTCACCTACAACCAGTTCCTAACTCTCAGCGGCATCCCGAAAGAAACCTACGAATACCGCCTCGGCAACCGCTCCGCCCTGCAATGGATCATCGACCAATACCAAGTTTCAACCGACAAGCGCAGCGGCATCACCAACGACCCTAACCGCGAAGACGGTCCGCAATACATCCTGCGGTTGATCGGGCAAGTCATCACCGTGAGCCTGGAGACTGTCAGCATCGTCAAGGCTCTGCCGCCCCAGCTAGCGATATCCGACGCTAAATGAGGCCTTTTGACCGCTTCCCTTGACAATCCTCCACTCACATCCCTATAATTAGCACTCGATAGGCGAGACTGCTAACAGCACTCCCTAACCCAGACAATTCATAGTTTTCAGCTCATCAACCATCAACCTTGAAAGGAGTTGCAACCATGGCTAAATTTAGCCCGCTACATGATCGTATTCTGGTCCGTCGCGTCGAAGAAGCATCCACCACTCGCGGCGGCATCATCATCCCCGACAGCGCAAAAGACAAACCGCAGGAGGGAGAAGTCATCTCCACCGGCAAAGGCCGCACCAACGACGAAGGCAAGACCTTCCCGCTGGCCGTCAAAGAAGGCGACCGCATCCTGTTCGGCAAGTACTCCGGCACCGAGATCAAAATCGATGGCGAAGACTTCATCATTATGAAGGAAGAAGAAGTCCTGGGCATCCTAACCGGCGCCTCGAACTCCGGCTCCTCTACGTCGAACAAGAAAGAAACCGTCGGCGCACGCCGCTAGGTGCCCAAGATAAGGTTTGTCATCCTGAGCGCAGCCGCTCTTCAGGCGGAGCGAAGGATCTCAATCTTATCCGCGCCAGACGTAGCTAGAAGCCAACAGGCGATAGCTGACAGCCGATAGCTGACAGCACTCAAGAAATCCGCGGGTTCAATCCCGCAACTGAATTAAGGAGAAAAGCAATGGCAAAGCAAATCGTACACGGAGAAGAGTCGCGCCAGGCAATTCTGCGCGGCGTCAATCTTCTCGCCGATGCAGTAAAGGTCACTCTCGGCCCCAAGGGCCGCAACGTAGTCATTGAAAAGAAGTTCGGATCCCCCACCATCACCAAAGACGGCGTCACCGTCGCCAAAGAAATCGAACTGAAGGACGGCCTGGAGAACATGGGCGCCCAGATGGTTCGCGAAGTCGCCAGCAAGACCTCCGACGTAGCCGGCGACGGCACCACCACCGCCACCGTTCTCGCCCAGGCAATCTATCGCGAAGGCGTGAAGACGGTCGCGGCCGGCGCCAACCCGATGGCCATGAAGCGCGGCATCGAGAAGGCTGTTTCCCTCGTCTGCGGCTCTTTCGACAAGAAGACCGGCGAACGCGGCAAAGGCGAAATCGATAAGTTCTCCAAGCCCGTCTCCGGCGAAATGATCGCGCAAGTCGGCACCATTTCCGCGAATAACGATGAAACGATTGGGCACATTATTGCCGAAGCCATGAAGAAGGTCGGCAAGGATGGCGTCATTACTGTCGAAGAGTCGAAGACGCTCGAAACCCAACTGGAAGTGGTCGAGGGCATGCAGTTCGACCGCGGCTACCTCTCGCCGTACTTCGTTACCGATCCCGAGCGCATGGAAGTCGCTCTCGAGAACGCCTACATCCTGATCAACGAAAAAAAGATCAGCTCCATGAAGGATCTTCTGCCGCTGCTCGAGCAGATTGCCAAGAGCGGCAAGCCGCTCGTCATCATCGCGGAAGACGTTGAAGGCGAAGCGCTGGCAACTCTCGTGGTCAACAAGCTGCGTGGAACGCTGCAAGTCGCGGCCGTTAAGGCTCCGGGCTTCGGCGATCGCCGCAAGGCCATGCTGCAGGATATTGCCACCCTCACCGGCGGCAAGGCCATCACGGAAGATCTCGGCATTAAGCTCGAGAACGTTCAGGTCAGCGACCTCGGCCAGGCCAAGAAGATCACCATCGACAAGGACAACACGACCATTGTCGAAGGCAAAGGCAAGCACAGCGAGATCGAAGGCCGCGTGAAGGAAATTCGCGGCCAGATCGATAAGACCACCAGCGACTACGACCGCGAGAAGTTGCAGGAGCGGTTGGCGAAGCTGGTCGGTGGCGTAGCCGTAATCAAAGTCGGCGCCGCAACCGAAACCGAAATGAAGGAAAAGAAAGCCCGCGTGGAAGATGCTATGCACGCCACCCGCGCAGCCGTGGAAGAAGGTATTGTCCCCGGCGGCGGAGTTGCTCTGGCCCGCTGCGTTCCGGCTCTCGACAAGCTGAAGCTGGAAGGCGACGAGCAGATCGGTGTCAACATCGTGAAGCGCGCCATCCAGGAGCCTCTGCGCCAGATCGCCGAGAATGCCGGCGAAGAAGGTGCGGTAGTTCTGGGCAAGATCAGCGAGTCGAAGGACATCAACTTCGGCTACAACGCCCTGACCGGCGACTACGAGGACTTGGTCAAGGCAGGCGTGCTCGATCCCACGAAGGTAGTGCGCACCGCACTCACGAACGCCGGCTCGATCGCAGCGCTAATGCTGACCACCGAAGCCCTGGTCGCGGAGATTCCTGAAAAGAAGGAAGCTCCCATGGGCGGCGGCGGCCACGGCGGCGGCGGCATGGACGGCATGTACTAGGACTAGCCGTCCAGGCAGACGCGCCTTCGGCGCAAAATCAAAGGCCCTGCTCGCGAGAGTGGGGCCTTTTTTTGGTTGTGGTTGGTCGTTAGCCAAAATCTACTGCTACCCGCATTCCGTTAGCGATAAGCTTCGCGGCGATGTTTTACGGAGAGGATTTCGATGGAATCGTTGAAGTCACGGAAGCGGACGCGGTAGTCTCCGACGCGCAGACGGAACTCTGGGGGATCGATATCGAGTAGACGTTTCACGTCGCCTTCCCCGGTGAAGATCGCGCGGGCCAGCGCGTGAAGGATTCGTAGGGCTGTTCCCTGTTCGATGGCTCGGAGTTCGGCCTTGGCACGATCCTTCCAGACGATCTTCTTGGGCATAGGTTACTGCTTAGGGTCTGAGGGCTTTAGTGGCGTGCGGCCCAGGCGCTCGAAGTCTTCGGAAGTGAGTCCAAACTCGGCGAGAACTTCTTCATGCGGGATGCCTTGGCCGCGTGCGAGCGATGCCTTGGCCGCCTCGACTTCGCGGGCTTCTTCCGCGCTCACAGGCTCGTCGTCGTAGGGCGCGCTGGCCAGGGTGCGGGCAAGCGGATCGAGCATAATTTCCAAGAGGCTCACCACAGCGGCGACCTGACCGGGAGCCATGCGGTCGATCAGTTCGTGCGCGTGTTGCTTCTCGTCGGTCGAACCGTTTGCCATGAAGCAAGTTTAGCGAAATCTGGCTCGCGGCGGCGGTCTTTTTTTCGGACGACGCCTACGGCCAACCCGTGCCCACTTACTCCTCTTCGACATCCTGGTCCTCGTCCTGGTTCTCGGTTCCCTCCGCCTCGGGCTCGCCTACCTCCTCGTCCCTGATCGGAAGATCCTCGACATCGCCATCGTCGGAGGCCAGCTCAGCCTCGAGAAATTCCTCTATCGAGGCTGAGCGAACTATTTCTGCCTCAAGCGCCCGCTTGCTCTGATCGGACTGCTCCGAGTCCAGCAGTAGTCGGATCCGCAGAAACTCATCCACAAGTCCATAATGTGCAGATCTTGCGTTCGGAAGTGAAAGAATGTCCCTGTCTACGAACCATGTAAGAACGTCGGGGCCGACAGCATCAATCGCTTCCGCTCGAGGAATGCGCGTCGGGAAGTGCTTGCCTGAAAGGTCAAGGAGCTCTTGAAGATGGTCCAACTTGTTCTCTACGGAAAGCATATGCAAGGTAGCGTCGTAAGCCTTCGCCCTGTCCTCGTAGCAGACCCGTGAGAGTGAGTTCAGCAGGTCCTTGGAATCGATAACACCGTCGGGATCCTGGTCTTCGTGCTCCACAAGGTACGACCCCAGGAGCTGCAGGACGTGAGGGTGACCTCCAGAGAGCGCTATCACGCGGGGAATTACGTCGGAGGCGATTTGAAGAGGTATACCTGAGCCTTCGGCGTCTTCAATTACAGAGTCGAATTTCGTCTTAAGAAGATCCGCTGCATCTTCTGGGGCCATCGGATCGAGGGAGATTGTTCTATAGACAAATCGTTCTATGCCGCGATCTTCGTTAAGCATGCGCTCGTAGAATGGGCTGACTCCAGCCAATAGGAATCGAACGCTCTTGACGCCGGCGTGTTGCGCGTCAGAGGTAACGGATCTCACGAGTTGAGCGACGGGTATGGGACATTTGTCAGCCTCGTCTATCGCGATAATCAGCAACTGCTGATTTTTTTTGAGCGCTGCCTTCAGCGACTCGCGGCCGAGAACTCGCGCGAGGGCCGCTAGGTGCCTTCCTTCGACGAAATTGCGCGTTATTTCACCGGATTCGTGCTCGAACAGCGATCCGATCTTGAATGTGACCTTTCGGTGAGCTTCATCAATCTCTACGAGGCTTTCGAGGATTTGGCGCGCGGCTTCGTCGATCGACTTCACGTCCTTGTGCATGCTTACCGTAACAGCTTGGGCAACCTGCTCTCCTCCGAATCCCTCCAGCTCGAGAACGGCGCGGGCTAGCAAGGAGGACTTTCCTATGCCGATCGGCCCATGTATGGCGACCGATCCCATCCTTAGGGCCCCTTTTACAACCCTTAGCTCGTCGGAGCGACCGAAGAAATCATCGGGGGCGGTGGCTATAAACGAGGGTGTGAACGGATTTTTCAACATTCGTTCGCCATCACAGATCGAAGGGTGCCTGTTGACTGCTGACCCTCGCCAGGAATTCCTCCACGACTGCGCGGACTTGGCTCTCCTGTGGCTGGAAAAAGTCAAAAAGAACCAGCAGCGGGTCAAGCGCTTCTTTGACGATTTCTGGGAGTTGCGTTCGCAGGGACTCCAGCGTCAAGTTCCTTTTCCAACTAACCTCGTCCTCGTGACACACCCTTCCGGGGTGCCAAAGGGCCGGCCGCGCGGAGCCCAGCTTGCGACCACGTAGGCCTCCGTGTCGAAGGCCAACGGTCACCCTCGTTTCTTCAGTTGCACCTAGAGCCTTGTAAAGCCGATAGCACAAAAGGAATGTTTCGGTCACCCGCGTTACGCGGGTATCAAACCAAATCGCGTCTTTAGACCGTTCGTCCTCAAACAGGCTGCCCAGGAAGAAAAAGTCCCCGTTGGTTCGCAACGCCCAGTAGTCGTATGAGGAGTCAGGCCCGGCAATCTCAGCCACGATTCCATCGGACATAGGCTTAGGCCGATTTTCGTTGTGCAATACGATGCCGATCGGCCATCCAAATGCATGAATGGCGGCACGTTCAGCGCTCCGGACAAGCTCCGGCTGCGACTTATAGGGAAGCTCAACAGACAGTTGAAACGAGGCTTCCATGAATCCGAAATGACCCGATTGCTTCAGGCCTGCCAAGGCTTTTCTTCGATGACTGCTTATCCAGTCGCTGTCGCTGGGTACTTCTCCCAAGCTGACCCGCAAAGCACTCGCCAGCGCCTCACGCTCCCCAGCCGGAAGCAACATAGCCTTCTTCAGCAGAACCGCGAGTTCTTCCGCCATGCGCAGATTTTACTACCATTTCCCCGAATCGCCCCATGTTCGCCCTTTGGAAAAACTGCGAAGCGATCTTGATAGGTTAGAAGCTGAAGTGCACCGGAAAAGGGCCTGCACCCCCGCTCGGCGCTTTAGTTTAGGTGCCCCGGCCGCTTAAGCCGTTTTGATTTTCCTCCCTTCTTTCGCAACGGTTGAAGCGCTGCGCCACCCGAAAGTCCCCCTTGGCAGCGCGGCTGTGATGCTGGGCCCTTGCAAATCAACGTCAAGGCAGAAAGGCGTCGGACAGGAGTGTCCGACCCACACATGCTTTGGCGGTCACGAAGTATGTTCCACGCGGTCTGAGTCGACGAGCCGGCTTCAAAGGCGCACCTCAGCGGCTGAAGCCACTCTCTTCGCAGACTAATATGGCACGACTGAAGTCGTGCCCTTCCCGAACTCTATTTTTCTGGGAATGTGCCAGTACGGGAAGGTCTCGCTTACAAGAGGGACTTTTGTTTAGCGGCGTCGGCCCATCCGCTTGAAGTCTTCGTAAACAAACTGGGACCATACCCGCATGCCCGACTGTGCGTCCAAATACTCTTTCCACATCCCTACTGTGACATCCAACCTTGCCCCCACCCACCAAATCGCGCAATCATAGCCCCTAAGCCACGCAGCTCCGCCGCTCGTCCTCCACAAGAAACAGCTCTTTGACAACCGCTAAACCAATGATTGCAGAGAATTTACTCGCAAGTTCTTTAGAAGCTTAGATTTAGAAGATTCGATCTAGATCACGATCCCGCCAAGCAACTGATTCGAAGAGATTTACAGGTTTGATCCGTAATTTTTTTTTGATCCGGATCACGTCGTCGAAGGCTAAAAAAAATGCTCAGGCCACTTTCGGCTTCCTCTGCGTCAGCCTCGCCACGCGCTTCAGGTCTTCGACAAACGTGCGCATCTGCTCCTGCCGTGCCGCCGCATCCGGCGCACGCAAAATCGACGACGGATGCACCGTCGCCGTCGCCAACGGCGCAAGCTCACTTTCCACCAACTCTCCCCGCTGGCGCGTGACGCTGAAGTCCCGTCCAAACAATGCTTGCGCGGCCGTCGCGCCCAGGCAAACCAAAATCTTCGGCTTCACCGCTTCCAGTTCCGCATCCAGCCAGGGACGGCACGCGTGAATCTCCGAGTATCGCGGCTTTTTGTGAATGCGCCGCTTGCCCCGCTCCGCCAGAGTCCACTTGAAGTGTTTGACCACATTCGTCAAGTACACTTCATCGCGGTCAATGCCGGCTTCGGCCAAAGCCTCATCAAGCAGCCTTCCAGCAGGGCCGACAAATGGGCGGCCAGCCAGGTCTTCCTGATCTCCGGGCTGCTCGCCGACCAGCATGATTGAAGCTTTGGGGCTGCCTTCGCCAAAGACAGTTTGTGTGGCATGCTTCCAAAGATCGCAGGCCTGGCAATCTTTCGCGGCTCGACGCAGACTTGCGAGACTGGACTTGCGCTGTGGGAGGTCAATCGAATGCACCATGGTCGATGAAGGCTTCATTCGGCTCCCCTACAAATGCCATTGCACAACAAGCATTAACTCTTGGCTAGTTGGCTGGACGAATACATCCAGCAGAAACTTTACGAAGCGATTAGAAAAACCTTACCGCCGCTTTATGGAATGCCGTTGAACAGAGCGATTGCCGCATCTGGGGGCGTCTTTCGAGCAGGAATTAATAAGTAGGAAGCTCGAAATCTGGGGTATCATCAGGACATGCCATATATCCTGGAACACCTCACCAGCCTTCGTCAGGAAATCACGGATTTGCGGAATATGAACGCTCGTTCTGTAAACCAGAGCACTGACAGCCAGATCGACCAATCGGCGATAGAGATGCGCGCCAACCGCCTGGTAGAGATCAAGAAAGAGTTGTCGCAGATGTTGAACCGGCCTGAGGATCCCGCGGTTTGGTGGGAAAAGGGGCGGCGGAACCGGGTAGCGTAGGTCGACTCGGCCGGCGAACGGCGAGTTTGAAGCGGGAGATTTTTAAGCGGAGATTTTTAAACCTCCACGGACTTCGGTCTGGTGGAGGTTTTGTTTTTGGGGGTGCGAATCCCGTGGCTTGGATCGGCTGAAGCGATGCGCTGATACCGAACGTTACCGGGTGAGTGATTCCGCGGCTGCGGTGAGGACGGCGTCGAGACCTTCAGAAGATGGAACGCCGCCCTGGGCAAGGTCTTTGGAGCCGCCGCCGCGGCCTGAGAGTTTTGAAACGGTCTCTTTCAGCAGCGCGCCCATATCGTTGGGCTGGCCGGCGGATTGGGCGAAGACGAGCGCGGGCTGGGGGCCGGTGGTTGCGAGGAGCGCAATCGCGGCGCGGGATTCCCGGGTTATTTTTTGTGCGAGAAGCTTGATAAAGTTCAGATCGCGGTCGGGGAAAATCTTCACAATTAATTTACGAGCGTTGGATTCTGGGGTCTCGGATAGTAAGGATGCAGCGAGGGCGGCGGCCAGTTCCTCCTGCGATTGCTCGCGCTGTTTGCGGAGGGATTTGATTTCGTCCAGGGATTTGCGGGCTTGCTGCGGAACGTCGTAGATTTGCGCGGAGAATAATGCAGCGGTTTCGGTGAGGGTGGTGAAGTCGCGGCGGGCGATGGCGACGGCGCGCTGGCCGGCGACGAATTCGAGGCGGTATCCTTGGCGGACTTTTTCGCTTTTGCGCAGTAGGACGCCGCCGATCTGGCCGGTTTGGTTGACGTGGGTGCCTCCGCAGGCTGAGAGGTCGAAGTCGTGGATGTCGATGAGGCGTAGTTCGTCGCGCTCGGCGGGAGGAAGTTTGCGTAGGCCGAGGGCCGCGGCCTCTTCGCGGGGAGTGAAGCGAATTTCTACGTCGCGATTTTCGAGGATGATTTCGTTCGTTAGTTTCTCGGCGGCTTCGATTTGATCTTTGGTGAGCGAGGGTGTGTCGAGGTCGATGGAGCAGTAGTCGTCGGCCATGTGGAAAGAAACGGTGGGCATGTTGAAGAGGCGTACGAAGGCGGCGGAGAGAACGTGTTGCGCGGAGTGTTGCTGCATGTGATCGCGGCGGCGGGCTGGGTCGATTTCTGCGCGTATGCGCATGCCCGGGCGTACGTCTTTCAACGGGGCGTCGAGGTAATGCACGACTCGGCCGTCTTGGGTGTCGGCGACTTCGGTGATGCGGAGTTTTGAGTTTGATGTGGCATCGGCGGGGGTGATCCATCCGGTGTCGTGGATCTGGCCGCCGCTGGTAGGGTAGAAGGCGCTGCGGTCGAGAATGAGCGCGGGGCGCGGAGAGTCGAGGATGTCGCGGACCTCGGCGTCGAAGTTGTAGAGGAAAGAGTCGCGGTAGTAGAGGCGGTCGGTCATTCTCAATCAGCATAGGGAAACCTGTCGCTGGTATCAAGTGAGGGCGCCAGTGGAATTGGAGAAGCTTTTACGAAAAAAGCTTTGACCGCTGAGGGCGCTAAGGGTTCGCGAAGGGCGCGGAGAAAACCGGCTTCGTCATTACGAACTTGGAACGTGGGCGCCGGGCGGCGGATGGCGATGTTATCTTTAGTGCTTACCAGCACTGCATATTTCTTATGGACGTTCTTCGGAAACTTTTTGAGGGCCACTTTGGCGCGCCTGCTACGCGAGTGCAGCCGTTGCAGGGAGAACTGGGCGGATCGGGACGGAAGATTATTCGGCTCTCGAACGACAAGGCCAGCGCGATTGGAATTCTTTATGGAGTGCGGGAAGAGAATGTTGCTTTTCTCGAATTTTCGCGGCACTTTCGCAGACACGGGCTGCCGGTGCCGGAGATTTATGGAGAAGATCTAGGTCAAGGGGCTTATCTCGAAGAGGATTTCGGCGATACGACGCTGTTTGAATTTCTGTCGAAGAATCGGGCCGGAGAAAATATTGCTCCCTCGGCGGTAGAGGCTTATCGCAAGGTTGTGGCGGTGCTGCCGCGATTTCAGATTGAAGCGGGGCGCGATCTGGATTATTCGGTGTGTTATCCGCGCGGGAGTTTCGACCGGCAGTCGATTGCCTGGGATTTGAATTACTTCAAATATTATTTTTTGCGGCTGGCGGGGATTTCTTTCAACGAGCAGGCGCTGGAAGATGATTTTGAGCGGCTGACGAACTTCTTGCTGACTGCCGACAGCCAGTATTTTCTCTATCGTGATTTTCAATCGCGCAACATTATGCTGCGCGGCGGCGAGCCCTTTTTCCTGGATTACCAGGGCGGACGCAAGGGCGCGCCGCAGTATGACATCGCTTCCCTGCTGTATGACGCCAAGGCCGATCTGCCGCCCGCGCTGCGGCAGCAGTTGCTCGATCTTTATATCGAACGGCTGGGGGATTTTATTGAAGTCGACCGCGAAAAGTTTTTGCGCCATTACTATGCGTATGTTTACGTCAGGATTCTGCAGGCGCTGGGCGCTTATGGCTTTCGCGGATTCTACGAGCGCAAGGCTCACTTTTTGCAGAGCGTGCCGTACGCGCTGAAGAATTTGCGCTGGCTGCTGCACAACGTGAAGTTGCCGATCGAACTGCCCACTTTGATCGGAGCTTTCAACAGCATGCTGGGTTCGGAGAAACTCCAGGGACTGGCCTCCGATGCCGACAATCTGACGGTGCGGATCACAAGCTTTTCATTTCATCGCGGCTTGCCAACAGACGAGACGGGAAACGGCGGCGGATTTGTTTTCGATGGCCGCAGCCTGCCGAATCCCGGGCGCGAAGATCGGTTCAAGGCGCTGACGGGACGTGACGCGCCCGTGATTGATTATCTCAACCAGCAGCAGAGCGTCCATCAGTTTCTGGCGAGTGTGATGTCGCTGGTGGATGCGAGCGTGAGCGAATATCAACGGCGCGGTTTCAAGAATTTGATGGTTTCGTTCGGGTGTACCGGAGGGCAGCATCGCTCGGTGTATCTGGCGGAGCAGGTGGCGAAGCGGCTGCGCGGACGGAATGGAGTGGAAGTTTTGTTGAGGCATCGCGAGTTGGAGGGTGGGGATGCGGTCTGATAAGGAAGCGCCCCAAACGCGCCCTTCGGTCGCTGCGCTCTCTCAGGGCAAGCTCCGAGGAGTTCGCGCGGGTCGCCCAGATCCCTCGCCGCGCAAAGAACGCTTGCTCGGGATGACAAGGGTTATGCGTCGCGAGTTGGAAGATCAGGCACGTGAAGGTTCGACGCGATGAGGGCGATGATTTTAGCCGCGGGCCTGGGGACGCGGCTGCAGCCGCTGACCAACGATCGTCCCAAGGCGCTGGTGGAGGTGGGCGGACGAACGCTACTCGAGATCACACTGACGCGGCTGCGCGAATATGGAGTGCGCGAGGTCATTATCAATGTGCACCACTTTGCCGAGATGGTGGTCGAGTATTTGAACCGGCACGATAATTTTGGGATGCGCATTGAAATTTCGCGCGAGGATGAATTGCTGGATACGGGCGGCGGGTTGAAGAAGGCAGCTCATTTTTTTCTTGAAGAGCCGAACCTTGAGGCGCCGAAAAAGGATGAGCCGTTTATTCTGCATAACGTCGATGTAATCAGTTCGATCGATCTTCAACGCATGATTAAATTTCACGTGGAGCATCAGGCTCTGGCCACGCTCGCCGTCCAGGATCGCCAGACCTCCCGCTATTTGCTTTTTGATGAGCAGTATCAGCTATGCGGGAGACGGGCGGGACAGGATGGAACTCCTGAGATGGTTCGAGCGCCGGAGCAAATGCAGGCCCTGGCGTTCGCGGGCATCCACGTGATCTCGCCGCGGATTTTTGGGTTGATGGCGGAGCGAGGCGCATTCTCGATTATTACTTCGTATCTGCGGCTCGCGTCGGAGGGGGAAAAGATTTTCGGCTTTCGGGCGGATGAATATTATTGGCGGGATTTGGGACGGCCGGAGAATGTAGCGGGGGCGGAGCAGGATTTCCGGAATCAAAGGCGAAAACCCAGCTCTTAGGAACGAGCTTGTTTGCGTTCCTCCGCTACTTCAGCCCTTCGACGACGTAGAGGTCCGAGAGGGTGCGGATGTAGCCATAGACGTAGGCTTTGGCATCGGGCGTGATAGTGATGCCGCGGATGGTATCGATTCCGGCCGAGTCGGCGGGCACTAATTCCTTCCACAACTTTCTCTTCCCGGTCGATAATTCGATCTCGGTCAGCTTGGCGGGGATTTCTCCAAAACGAAATACATACAGAGAGCGGCCATCGGCGGACCAGGCGGTGGGGGCTTCCTCCGGCAGCGATCCGGAGACCAGCGAAGGTTCACCACCAGCAACAGGATAGAGATAGATTTTATGATCGGGGCCAACGCCGGCGATCAGGTCGCCCTTGGAGGAAAGCACAACTGGGGGGTTCACACCTTCGGGACTGATGGCGCGCGGCTTGCCGTCTTCAGGATTTTCCACGTAGAGGCGAAATCCGTGTCCGGATTCGTTTCCGAGGAACGCGATCTGTTTTCCATCAGGAAGCCAATGTCCCCAGAGATGGTTGATGGAATCGTGAGTCAAAGGCTTAGCTTCGCCGACTCCGGTCGGGAGCAGGATCAAAGGCGATGGAGTAACGTTGGGCCGCGCGAGAGCCCACTTGCCGTCTGGCGATAGGGCCATGCCAATTCCGTCGCTCAGTCGGATAGCCGGGGAGTTATCCGTCTTGCGAAGATACACGGCGTACTTCGGACCGCCGCCTTCTCCAGTTTCAGCGAAGAGAACGGTGCTGCCATCAGGAGACAAGTCTCCCGGGGTAGACCAGTCAAGCCAGGATAAATCTTTTTCCTTGGGCTGGCCGGGAGCGAGGCCAATCATTCCGGCGCGATCGTTGCCGCGAGTGAGCAAGACGTTGCCGTCACGGTCGACATCGAGCAGAGTCAACTCTCCGGGAACGCGCGCCAACAGCCGGACCGTGGAGGAAAGATTGACGGCGTAAAGCGAGCGGTCGCCGCCGGTGCGGGTTGCAGTGAACCAAATCTCATCGCCGGAGGGCGACCATGCGATGCCCTGAATGCTGTCCCATCCGGTGGAGAGAGTGGTCTTCTTTCCGGCCAGATCGACGATGGCGACGGCGCCGCCGTCGTCGCCAAGCTGAGGATGATCAATGAAGGCGATGACGTCGGCTTTTGGGGAAATACGGAGGTGGCCGATCCATCCATCGGCTTCGTAGAGCAACTTGCCGGGAGGAAACTCGAGGCGATGGCGGCCCCGGTCCTGGCGAACGATAGCAAGCGTGGCGCCATCGGGAGACCAGTCCGCCCACTCCACATTGTCCATGACTTCACGCGGCGCGCCGCCCACGAGCGGAACCCGGGCGAGAGTTCCTGAATATAAAAATTGCGCAATGGGATGGCTGCGGAGCGAGAGCGCCATTTCGCCAGACGCGGAGACCGCAAGCACGTCGGCTCCAGCGGGCTCGAGTTCGTGCGATTCGGGACTTTCGGGGCGTGTAGTGAAAAGCTGCAATGACTTCCCTTCCCAGGCGGCGCTGTAGATGATGGTCTTGCCGTCAGGGGCAAAACGCGCAGCGTGAACCATGCCGCGCCGGAAGGTAAGGGGATGGTAAGCGGGCAAGGTAACGGTAGCCGGAGCATGTGACGATAAAAGCCTGCCTGCTCCCACGCCCGCCGCAAGCGCGAGGATGGCCACCACTACCGGGATCAGGATGCCGCGGTTCTGGCTCGTGGCGGAGGTAACGGGGGCCGGCGGGATTCCCGAAGAAGAGGAAGCAGAGGCTGTTGTCGCCGCGCGAATGCGAGAGGTATCCAATGAGCGTTTGATACGTTTCAGATCTCCGCGCAGCTCGGCCGCGGTCTGAAAACGAAACTCCCGTTCCTTCTCGATGGCTTTGAAGATGACTTCTTCAAGCTTCGGAGGAATTACGGGATTCGCGACGGATGGCGAGGGTGGCGTGCGGTTCAGAATGGCCTCGGAGATTACGCCGCTGCTGCTGCCGGGAAAAGCCAAGCCTCCGGTGGCCATTTCGTAAAGCACCGAGCCAAAGGCGAACAAGTCGGTGCGCGGGTCAAGTTCTTCGGCGCGAACCTGCTCGGGCGACATATAGGCGACGGTTCCGACTGTGGAGCCGGGGGTGGTCATCATGGCGCCCTCATCGGCGGTTCGCAGCGCCGACTCCGAAATGCCACTACGGTATTCAGGAGCGAGCTTGGCCAGGCCGAAGTCGAGCAATTTGGCTTGTCCGCGGCGAGTCACAAAGATGTTTGCGGGCTTGATGTCGCGATGGATAATCCCCTTGCTGTGCGCGGCGTCGAGAGCATCGGCTATCTCGATAGCCAGATTGAGGAGCGTTTCAGTATCCATGGGACGGCCGTCGATGCGATGCTTCAGCGTCTGGCCTTCCAAAAACTCCATGACGATGAAAGCCTGGCCGTCCGCCTCGTCGACTTCGTGGATGGTACAGATGTTGGGATGATTCAAGGCGGATGCGGCACGCGCCTCGCGCTGAAAGCGATCTAGGGCCTGGCGATCCTTGGCTAATTCTTCGGGAAGGAATTTTAACGCGACAGAACGGCCCAGCTTGATGTCTTCGGCACGGTAGACCACCCCCATGCCTCCGCCGCCAAGTCTCTCAGTAATCCGATAGTGCGAGATGGTCTTGCCGATCAATGAAAGGAGCACGTGCGTGCGCGACCATCTTAGGGGCGAAAGCAGCGGCAAGTCAATGAACATGAAGCGTGGGGGTGATATGGAGCTGGTTGGGGAACAGGTTGATCGGGGGGCGTCTGAATCAGTACGGACCGATAATTCCTGCTATTTGGCGGGACGGTGGCGAGAACCGCGCCACATCCTTCGTACCCAGCACGTCTAGATATTTCAGACCTGAGCCGGTGTTGAACAGGACTACGGTGTCGTCTGGGGTGAAGAAGGCGTTCGCGAGGAGTTTGCGGTAGGCGACCAGGGAGGCTGCGCCTTCGGGGGCGGCGAAGATGCCTTCTGTTTTGGCCCAATGACGGGTGGCTTCGAGGATTTCGGCGTCGGTGGCGGCGAGGGCGAGGCCTCCGCTGTTTTTGAGAATGTCGAGGATGAGGTAGTCGGCGTAGGGCTTGGGGACGCGCAGGCCTGCGGCGACGGTTGAAGCGTTGGTCCACATTTCGACGGACGGGCGGCCTTCGTCCCAGGCTTTGACGACCGGAGCGCAGCCTGCGGCTTGCACGCCGATCATGTGCGGGCGCTCGGGGCCGATGAATCCGAGTTGCTCGAGTTCGTCGAAGGCTTTCCACATACCGAGCAAGCCTACGCCGCCTCCGGTGGGATAGATGATGCCTTGGGGAAGTTTCCATCCCAGTTGTTCGGCAACTTCGTAGCCCATGGTTTTTTTGCCTTCGACGCGGTAGGGCTCTTTGGTGGTGGAGACGTCGAACCATCCTTCTTTCGACCATGCTGGCTTCTCTTTGAGTTCGGCGACTTTGCGGGCGCAATCGGAGATGAGGCCATCGACGAGGGTTACGTGCGCGCCGTAGTAGTCGCACTCGATGCGGTTGGCCATGGGAACGTCTTTGGGCATGAAGATGTGGGCTTCGAGTCCGGTGGCGGCGGAGTAGGCGGCGAGGGCTCCGGCGGCGTTGCCGGCGGAGGGGATGGCGAGTTTTTTCAGGGCGAAATGGCGCGCCATGGTAACCGCGGCAGAGAGGCCGCGAGCTTTGAAGGAGCCGGTGGGATTGAGGCCTTCGTCTTTGATGAAGACGTTGGGAAATTCGCGGCTGGGCAGCATGGGAGTGAAGCCTTCGCCGAGCGTGACTGGAGTGGCTTCGGGAAGGACGGCGTCGTAGCGCCACATGGTGGGAGCGAGCGGCAAGAGCGAGGCCGGAGAGAACGTTTTCTTTATCGCTGCAAGATCGTAGCGAGCGTAGAGAATGCCGCCATCTTTGGGGCAAACGGTTTGGGGACGGTCGGCGGGGTAATGCTCGCCGCAGCGGGTGCATTCGAGGTGAGTGAGTCGTGGCACGCAGAAAGTTTAGCAGGGCGGCGTATGCCGTGCCGATGCAAGCAGTCTGTGCAACCGCGGAAGATTACTTATGTGATGGCTCCGAGCCATGCGGCAGTTGCGCGACAGCATGCCGGTTGATAATCACATGCGTCCGTTCGTGGGTTAAGCGAACGCGGCATCGCAGCCGGTCGGGACGAACTCTGCAGGTGTTGTCGCGCACCTGAATCCAGGCCACTTGCTCCGGACCAACGATCATCCACGCCGTGGCATTGGTCGCATAGTTGGTTTGGTCGAGATAGTAAGCCGCGTCCAGGTCGGTGTCGGCAGCGTCGGCATTCATCTGTTCGCAGTCGGGCGGACCATTCGCATTCCCCGACGGGCAGTAATCTTCGTCGTGCTCCAGCAGAATCTTTCGATTCGAGTTGCCGATGAAATAGCGTGTGGTCACGGCCGGAACGTTCGATTCCGCCGACCATCGCCTGAAATCCCTGGCAAAGGCTGGAGGAAGTTGGCTCATCCCCAGAAAAGCTTCCTTCACCTGCCGGGAAAAAATCGTGACGGTCGGAGTGGGCTCGCCGTTCGTGGGATGGAAATAAAATCCGCCTAGCGCGATCCCGTCTTTCATGTCGATCCAGAGGAAGCCGCGCCCGTAAAGGTATGGGCCCTTGCTGCCGGAAACTATCAGATAGCGTTCATCGCGAAGCTCGACTGGCAGCTTCGAGCCATCCAAGGCTTTCTCCATCGCGTCGTTAATCGACATATCCCAACCGTAATGGAAGATGCAGTCGGGAAGCAGGCTGCGCATGAGCTTTCGGAATTGCTTGTCGCGGAGCGCGTCGCCCGATTTCCTCCCCACAAATTGATTCAGGAAAGCGAGTTGATCGATCGAGAGCCGGTTTTTAAAAATGTCCGAGTCGTATTTCGAGACTTGACTCTGCGGCTGGGCTTGCGGATCCGAAGGTTGCGGCTGACTCGCGGCCGGAATTTGCGGTTGCGACGTTGATCCGCTCGACGCAGCGGTTTCCGGCTCTTGGGCGAACGCTCGCAGCGGAAGCGCCTCCGTTAGCAAGGTTAGCGAAACAGCAAGCAGAGTGGATGCATGGAATCGATGTAACAACGCCCGAAAGGATGCCATGGGAAATCTCCTTCCAGCCCTGTGCTCGGCCCAGGCGGCTGCGGAAAAGTCGGTTCTCGCCCCGCAGCGCCTGAAGGCGCGATTAACAACTCGGCACGTCCAGTATGCCTGAAGGCATACCCTGATACGAATCTAGAGTTTTTTTCCGCAGCCTGGTACGCAGGCCGAGGTCGCCCAAAATTTTACCGCTCTTCCAAAGTATTGCAAGCCCAACTTACTTCGAACGTTTCGCTGAGCGACGGGACGGCGGCGTCACGCCTTTTTCAGGCTGCTCTTTCTCGATTGCGTCGGAGAGGTGGTGCAGCGGCTTGTCGCCTGCGGAGGAGACTTGGGGACCGTCTTCCGCTACTTTTAGGCCCTGCGCGGTGTACATGGATTCGTTGAACGTCGTACCGGACTTCGCGGCAGCGATGGCAAAGACTCCATGGGGCACGCCGTTGTTGAAGGCGGTGGCGATGTAGTCGCCGACCATGAGTCCGTTTTGCGAGTTGGGAAGCCACTTGAGTTGCATGGGGCCGGCGAGCCTTACGGCGGCGTTCCAGGTGGTTCCACCGTTGTGCGAGGAAATGTAGCCGACGCCGAGGCGGCAGGTCGCGGTGCTGCATGCGCTCTGGGTATAGAAGTAGTAGTGGATCGCGACGTGAGCGGTGGCGCCTGAGGTTGCGGGATCGATGCCGATGCCGGGAATGAAATGATCGACGGTGCTGGTGGTGGCGTCGATGGGAATGCGCGTGACGGCCGACCAGTGAATGCCGTCGGTCGAGGTGCTGTAGACGAGGTCGTTGGTGGCGCACTTGGCGCGGAAGCGGCAATCCTCCCAGACCACCCAGACTGTGCCCGCGCCATCGACTGCGGCCGTAGGCAGCGGGCCGCTGCGAATGCCTCCGGCATCGAGGTGAGCTTGAATGTTGGCGACTGCGACGGGAGCTGACCAGGTTGTGCCGCCGTCGGTGGAGATGAAGGAAGAAATGCCTGAGGTTTCGATCGGCACTACGACAGTGCCGTTCGGCTGTACTAACGGCTGGCCGCCGATTCCGGCGGCGCGATTCGCGGTGGCTTTGGCTGCGCCCCAGGTGAGGCCGCCATCGGTGGAGGTGCTCATGAGGATTCCGTCGCCGGTCGCGGGGTTATCCCACTCGACGTAGCAATTGCCGTAGAAGGGGCTGGTCGAGGTGCTGTCGCAGACGGTCCAATTCTTGTCGGAGCTGGCGACCTTGGGGCCGACGTTGACGGGATTTTCCCAGGTGAAGCCTCCGTCGGTGGAGCGGCTTACGACGACGGCGGGAGTGGTGGAGTTGTTCGAGATTGGCAGGGTCGCGATGATCCATACGTCGTGCTTGGCGTCGTAGGCGACGGCGGGATCGCTGGCGGCGCTGTACGGTCCGCCGCCGTTGCCGGTGGTGAGGCCGGGCAGAAAGCCGTGAGCCCAGGTGCTGCCGCCGTCGGTGGAGGTTGCCCAGCCAATGGCGGTTGCGCCGCCGGGAGCGATGCGTCCGGTTTGAAATGACGCGACCAGGGTTGAACCGTTTGCCAGCATGTGCGGCTCAACTTCCGTGGCGTGCTGGCCGGGGCCGACGGTGAAGGGATCGGAACTCATCTGGGTCAAGGTGACAGTGGGCGCGTCTTGTGCGAACGCCATTGAAGCCAGGCACAAGAGCAACAGGGCTCCGCAGAAAACATTGCTACCACGAAGACTAGAAAAAGGGCTGGACGGAAATCGGCTCATCAGAATTTTCCCTTCGACACTGCAAAATGGATGGACAAGGTCGATCGCGAAGATGGATTGCTCAGACTTTCTATTGCCGAACGGCAGGGGCGTTCGAGAGAGTCTTGATTCGAAATCTTAGAAGCAACCGCGCCGCTGACAATAACTTGGAATCGTAGGCGTGTCAATGTGAACGAACTTGCAGATATGCCAACCCGCGCTTGCCGGCTTTGCGCGCCGGCTGCAGACTAAGGTTTTCTCCGTGGCAACCTCCCACTGGCATTGCTCATCCATCTCTCGCCCGTAGCTGGAGGCCACAATGTTTTCGTCTGCGAAGGGCTTACTCCCCTGTTTTGTGTCTCTCTGCGTGCTTAGTTGCGCCCTGGTTTGCTCGGCTCAGAGTTCCTTGCCGCCGAGCTGGGCTTATTCTTCCTACTTTGGCGGTTCGCAATCGGATGGAATCACTGCGACCGCGCTTGACGCATCCGGCAATGTCTACGTAGCCGGAACCTCGGCTTCGCCTGACTTCCCTACTACACCCGGAGTTTATGAACCGCACTATCCGGGGCCCAGCGGGGCGATCGTGGTTTTTGTGGCGAAGTTTTCACCGATCGGCGCGCTGGTTTGGTCGACGTTTCTTGGACCCGGCACTACGAATTTTGCCGTGCCGAGTGGCATAGCCGTTGACTCTGCTGAGAACGTTTACGTCAGCGGAGTGTTTCAATCGCCGGGATTTCCGACGACTCCTGGACTCCCCCGGGACGGGGATGTTTTCGTCTCGAAGTTGAACTCGACCGGCTCGGAATTGGTCTATAGCGGGAAGATGGGAATTAATTCGGATGAGGCCGCGAGCCAGATTGTGCTTGATAGTTCGGGCGACGCGTTCATCATTGGGTCCGGAGTGACGGGGAGCTGTTGCAACAACCGCACCGGCATCATTGGGCCGCTCGGCGGCATTGGCGACTTCTGGGTGGCCGAAGTTCCGGCATCCGGTATGGGAGTTCCGTGGTCGGTTGAGATAGGCGGCAGTGGACTGGATAACGCGAACAGCATGGCGATCGACAGCGCCGGAAACCTTTACATCACGGGATACTCCGACTCGAGTGATTTTCCCGTTACGGCGGGTGCGCTCTATCAAGCTGGGCTCGGGCGAACGTTCGTGGTGAAGCTTGACCCTACGCTGCCGCCTTCTTCGTCCGAAATTTATGGGGCGCTGGTGGGCAACACGGGAAGCTCTAACGGATATATCGAGGGAGAATCGATTGCGGTGGACCAATCCGGCGATGCTTTCGTCGGCGCTTGGACTTACAACTTAGGCATGTTTACCAGCCCGTGGGCGTTTCAGACGCAGGGGCAGACCGTGCCGAACGCGTACGTGTTCGAACTGAACAGCGCGGGCAGCGCCGTAACGAACGGGACGTACCTGGGCGGTGGCGCGGCGGATTACGTTGGGCAGGTTTCGGTTGATCTGAGCGGGAATGTTTATGTCGCGGGATTTACCTACTCTTGGGATTTCCTGACCAGCGCGTATGGAGATCCTCCGATCCCTCTGAACCAGCAGCAGGCCTATTACGTGAAGTTGAATCCGGCATTCGCCGCGATTTCGTCGGTGGCGTTTGGCGGGTTGTATGGGACACAGGGCTCGGCGGCGGCGGCGGACGGTGCGGGAGGACTTTGGGTAACGGGCTATGCGGCGGACAGCTTCCCGACCACGCCCAACGCGTACCAGCAGACGTATGGCGGGGAGTACGACGGCATGCTGGTGCATGCCAATTTTTATCCGCTGTGCGATGGCAACGGAGGAGTCGCGATCTGTACGCTGGCTGCGAAGGGCAACAATACTGAGCGCATTGAATTCGCGGCGCAAAGTGCTGACATGGAAGATGCCGCCGACGTTTCGTTGAACATCGACGGGATGTTTGCGTACTCGCTGCATGCGGCACAGTTCGATACGTCGCTTCCGGTCGCACCCGGTAACCATACGGCGACGGTAACAGCGCTTCACACGGATGGCAGCCGGGCAACCACTCAGCTGCAATTCAATGTGACGGCGGCGAGCGCGTGCCCGCTGAATCCGCTCGCTCCATCGCTCACGTTGTGCAGTCCTTTGAATGCGGCGGTGGTGAAAGGGCCGCTTACGGTGGTCGCGCAGTCGAACGAATCGGTTCCGCCAAAGTCGGTGCAACTGTTTATCGATGGCGTGTTGCAAACCACCGTTCAGGGAAATAGCGGCACTTATACTTACACGCTACAACTCGCCGCTGGAGTGCATCGGGTGAGCGTGCAGGGGGGTCGACAGCAATCGGGATTATTCGGCGACGACGGCGGTGGTGCGGATTACGGAATGAGGATGGAGCGATAACTGGGCGCGATTGGGCTCACCGGCTGAGCACCGGATCTGGGACGAATGCCAGTGCCACTTCGTCGCCGTAGATCTTGTGCCAGCCGGGCATTTCGGTGAAGAGATTCGCCAGCGCGGAATCTTTGGGCACGATTGCGCAATTTGCGGGATGCTGTTGGAGGAATTCTTGCCAACCCGGCTCGGCGTGCAGCAGCTTGAGGTAAGACTTTAAGAAGTCTTCTCCGTACATGTCGTGACGATCGTCGAGCACAACTTTTTGTTGCGGATAGAAGCGGTAGATAAGATATCCGCCCCAGGAATCGGGACTGAGGAACGGACCTTGCACCCGGTGTTGTTGCAGATAGTCGACTGCGGCCACCGGAAAACGCTTGGCGTCGAAGTGGGCGCCCATCGCGGGTGTTGAGCCTATTTGCCCGGCGTGAGCGGCGATCCAGCAGGCGAGGACGATGGTCAAGATCGGCCACAGATGTCCGCCCAAGTCCAGTTCGATCGATTTCATGCGAGTGAGAAATTCTTTCATCCTTAGCGCACGTGCTCGAACTGCGTTGGAGCGCGACTCGGTGAGGCTCGCCATCTCGTTCGATATCCAGGGAGCGATCATTGCGACCAGCAGGAGCGATGAGACGGGAATATTTCGCGAGGCGTAGAGGCCGGAGTAGACGGCGAATACCATAATCAGCAACTGGCTGGGTTCGACGCGTTTGGTTTTCGCAGCGAGCGCTATCAAGGTGAGCAGAAGGAGGGCTGCGAAACATTTTTGCGCCACGTGATGGAAGTTGGGAGATTGGAACTCATCAATGTGGTCCATCAGGAAGTGATTGGAAAGATATTCGTAGATGTGCGCGTGAAGATGAAATCCGTAGGGATTGATGAAGGTTGCGATGGCGCTGAGAAGTGCAATCCAGGTGAAGGATCGAATGCGCTGGGCGGCGCGAATTTTTTCCAGAGCATCTGCGAGGCGAGCATTGCGAAGGCGCCACATCGCGCTAATCCAGTAAATTGCGAGCAGGACGAACGCGACGAGAAAGCCGCCGTGCAGATTCACCCAGAGCAGCATGGTTAGCGGGAGGAGCCACAACTTGCGGCGGGAGAAAAAATGGAGGGAGCTGGTCTCGCGTTCTGAGGCATCGTCGCCGTTCTCCGCCGACTCCAGTATCCAGAACCACAGCATGGTGAAGAGCCAGCTCACTACGTGCGGGCGCGCTAGAAAATGAATCATCGAGGCCGAAGCGGCGAGCAGGACGAGGAGCGACGCGGTGAAGACATCGCATCCGCGGCGCAACAGCATACGGAAAGTGAATGAGAAGACTGCGGCAATTATTAAGGCATTGAATAAGACGACGCCGTTTAGACCCGCCACGCTCGCCAGCAAGCCGACGATTACGTCGTAAAGCCACTCCCAGGCGAACCAGGGCTGGCCGCTTGTGCTGGAAGAAAAGGGATCGGTGCGAGGGATGGAATGGGTTTGCAAAATCAGTTGGCCGGTGCGAATGTGCCAGCCGATTCCGGCGTCGCCGAGCAGGCGCACCGACAGGTTGGTGAAGGCCAGGACGGCGAACATCGCTACGAAAAACAGGTCGCTGATTGAAGGGAGAAGCCAGCGCATCCATGGCGGCTGCAAACCTGTTGCCGAACTTCTGTAGCCAATTGCCATCGCGCTGAATCTTATAGAGTAAGAGAATGGACGGCAAGGCACAGAACGGGGAGCATCGCGTGGTGATCGTGGGCGCGGGCTTTGGCGGGCTTAATGCGGCGGAAACGCTGGCGCGGGCTGGCGTGCGGATTACCGTGATCGACCGCAAGAATTACCACACGTTCCAGCCGCTGCTTTACCAAGTCGCGACGGCGGGACTTTCGCCGGGCGAGATCGCGTCGCCGATCCGCTCGATTCTCAGCCGCCACAAAAACGTTGAAGTGCTGATGGCCGAGGTGACGGGATTCGATTTTGAGCGGCGCGTGGTGCACACCGCGAGTCAGCACGAACGTCAGGATGTGCCATACGATTTTTTGATTGTTGCAGCCGGCGCCAGCCACGCCTACTTTGGCCACGACGAGTGGCGGCCACTTGCTCCTGGGCTGAAAACGATTGAAGATGCGCTGGAAATTCGCCGCCGGGTTCTGCTCGCCTTCGAGCTCGCCGAGCGCCGATCGGCGGCTGGAGAGCCCGACGAACCGCTGAACTTTGTGGTGGTCGGCGCGGGTCCTACGGGAGTGGAACTCGCAGGCACGCTGGCGGAAATTTGCCGCCACGCGCTGGCCGACGATTTTCGCGCGATCGATCCGCGCCGCACTCACATTCATCTTATCGAAGGCGGGCCGCTGGTTCTGCCCGCGTATCCTGAAGATCTTTCGCGCAGCGCGCTGCAGCAATTGCGGCGGCTGGGGGTGGAGGTGATTACTTCAGCGGCGGTCACGAAAATCGAGCCCGGCGTAATTTATATGGGAGACAGGAGGATGAATGCGGCTGTGATCTTGTGGGCTGCGGGCGTGGCTGCTTCTCCACTGGGGAAAAAACTGGGCGTGGCGGTGGATCGCGCCGGGCGCGTGCTGGTGAATCGAGATCTGAGCATTCCGAATCATCCTGAAGTTTTTGTGATTGGCGATCTGGCGGCGCTGAACGACGAATCTGGAAAATTGTTGCCGGGGGTTGCGCCGGTGGCGATTCTTGAAGGGCGCTACGTGGCCAGGGTAATTCGCGGCGAAATTGAAGCGGGCAGCCGCTCTGTTCCGCGTCCGCCATTCCACTATCGCGACAAAGGGAATTTGGCCACGATCGGGCGCGCGGCGGCGGTTGCGCAGTTCGGAAGGATTCATATTTCAGGATTCATCGCCTGGCTAGCGTGGCTGTTCGTCCACATTCTTTTTCTAATCGGCTTCCGCAACCGGGTGCTGGTGTTTATTCAATGGGCGTGGTCGTATTTCACCTATGAGCGCGGAGCGCGGCTGATTACCGGGAGCGGCGAGTTGCCAGGATGGACTGCAATCTGCCGCCGACACGGTCGAGGGCGCCGAGCAAGAAATCCCTACCGCAATCGATAAATAAGAGTAAGAATGATGTTGAGGCGGGTAGCGGATTATGAAACGCGCAGTCTTCTCGCGGATCTTCTTCGGGCTTTTGGCGTGGTGTTTCCTAGGCTCCGTCAGCTCCGCCGAGGTGCTGAAGGTCGTGGTTGACGACACGATTCAGCCGGTCACCGAGGAATACATTGCCCGCGCAATCCATGAAGCGGAGCGGCGCAACGAGCACGCCATATTGATTGAGATCAATACGCCGGGAGGGCTGGTCGACTCCACGCGCAAGATTATCGAGACAATTACCAACTCCTCCGTTCCCGTAATTATTTATGTGACGCCCAGCGGCAGCCGCGCGGCGTCGGCCGGTTTTTTTATTCTTGAATCGGCCGACATCGCGGCGATGGCTCCGGGGACCAATACGGGTGCGGCTCATCCGGTGATTATGGGCGGCGGCAATCTCGACGAGGTGATGAAGCAAAAGCTGGAAAACGACGCGGCCGCGCTCATGCGCTCGGTGGCGGCGCGGCGGGGGCGCAACGTGGAAGTCGCCGAGAGCACGGTGCGGCAGTCGAAGTCGTTCACCGAGCAGGAGGCGTTGTCGCAACATTTGATCGACTACGTGGCTTCGAGCGAGGACGATCTTTTTCGGCAGATTGAAGGCAAGAGTTTTAAACGCTTCAACGGGCAGACCGTGACGTTGAATCTGATCGGCCAGCCCATCGCGCCTTTCGGCATGACGCTGAAGGAACATATTCTCGGCTATCTGATGGATCCGAACGTGGCGTTTATTCTGCTGGCGATCGGGGCGCTGGCGCTGTACGCCGAGTTCAACCATCCGGGCGCGGTGCTGCCGGGAACTGTGGGCGTAGTTTTTATTCTGGTAGCGGCGTTTGCTTTGAATTTGTTGCCTACGCGCTTTGCCGCGCTGGTGCTGATTCTGGGCGCATTCGCGCTGTTCGGCGCTGAAGCAAAATTCGCCAGCCACGGCATACTTACGATCGGCGGCATCGCGCTGCTCACGCTCGGCGGCTTACTGCTGGTGGATTCGCCGATTCCGGAGATGCGGGTGCATTTGGTAACGGCGCTGGCGGTGAGTATTCCGCTGGGAGCGATCACGGCGTTTTTGATGAGCATCGCGCTCAAGGCGCGGCGCAACAAGCGGGTTTCCGGTGCGGATGGACTGATCGGAGAAACAGCCATCGCCCAGAGTGCACTGATGCCGCGAGGAAAAGTTTTCGTGCACGGCGAACTCTGGGATGCGGTCTCATCTTCTGACGTCGCTGCGGGAGAGAGCGTGGTGGTGCGGCGGATTGATGGGCTTTTGCTTCAGGTAGATCCGCTGGCGGTTACGACCCGGGAGCGAGCGACAGCTTCGGTCTAGCGTCCCTGGCACCAGCGCAAGCAACTATTCGAGTTCGAATTCCACATCAAGGCTCACTCATTGGTTTACAATCCGCCTCAGCAGCGATTGTGAGTTTGAGCGCTGGAGAAATTCTTATGGAACAGATCGGCTTCGGCTTCACCACAGTTGTGATCGTCATCGTAGCTCTCTATGTGCTCAGCTCCATCAAAATTCTGGCGGAGTACGAACGCGGCGTCATCTTCCGACTGGGCCGCATTCTCCCCATTCCCAAAGGTCCGGGCGTGGCTTTGGTTTTTACTCCCCTCGACCGCATCGTGCGGGTGTCGCTGCGGCAGGAAGCTCTTGAGGTCCCACCGCAGGACATCATTACGCGCGACAACGTGACGCTCAAGGTAAATGCGGTTATCTTTCTGCGCGTCATCGATCCCAACAAAGCGGTGAATGAAGTTTCGAATTACGTGTACCAGACCTCGCAGTTCGCGCAGACCACGCTGCGTTCGGTGCTGGGCGAGCAGGAACTCGACGAACTGCTGGCGCATCGAGAGAAAATCAATTTGCGGCTGCAAAGCATCCTCGACCAGCACACTTCGCCCTGGGGCGTGAAGGTGACCAACGTCGAGGTGAAGCAGGTGGACATGCCGGAATCGATGCTGCGGGCGATGGCGAAGCAGGCCGAAGCCGAGCGCGAAAAGCGGTCGAAGATTATTCACGCGGAGGGCGAATTTTCGGCGGCGCAGCGACTGGTGGACGCGGCGCACTTGCTGGCCACTGAACCGGTCAGCGTGCAGTTGCGCTATCTGCAAACTTTGACTGAGATCGGCGTGGAGAAAAATACCACGGTGATCTTCCCGGTCCCGGTGGATTTTTTCTCGGGCTTGCAGAAGATGCTGGGTAGGGGCGGGGATGATCCGGCAGGCTCAGCAAAACCTGCCTGAGTGTCGCTGAACGAGGAATCGTTAGCGAGGAAGGGTAAAGGCGGTACGGCGGCCCGTCGGCGGTTCCAAGGAATCGGCGGTTGGTCAGAGTCCTTCGTAATCTGCGTAGGTGGCGGCTTTCGAGGGAACATACAAGGCGGGAGTGCCACTTTCCTGCTTCGCAATTGCGATGAATGTGGGATTTGCGCTTGAGGTAAACAACGTTTATGGATTCCACACAAGATACAGAAATCACGCTGGGGACGGCGAAACTACTGGGTTTGTTCTTCGGCCTGGTGATGGTGTGCGCGGTTTTTTTTGCTCTGGGATATACGCTGGGGCGTAAATCGGACGGCGGTTTCACCACCACGGCTGCAGCGGCGGCGCCGCTGAACGCTTCCTCCGGATTGAAGCCGGCGAGTTCCACTACGCCGGCGGCGCAGCCCATGACGTTTTATAAGGCGGTGGAACAGAAAGACTCAAATGCACAGTTGACGCCGGCCAGCGACGCGGTCTCGACCAGCACGGTAGCGGCCGAACAGACTCCGGCAGCTTCCTCTTCCGCAGGCCAGGGCGCTGCCACGCAAACGAACAATCCTCCCGATCCTATGGTTCCGGTGGCGGCGGGAAATTATTTTGTGCAGGTTGCGGCCGTCAGCAAAGAAGAAGATGCTCAATCTCTGGTGGATGCGCTCAAGAAAAAACAATATCCGGCTTTCGTCGCGGCCGCTGCTTCCACCGATAAACTGTTCCGCGTGCAGCTTGGTCCGTTCGGCGATATCAAAGATGCGGAAGGAATGCGCACCCGCCTGATTAATGATGGATATAACCCGATTCTGAAAAAGTGACTGCCCGAGCCGAATGAAGCGTGATCCGTTCCTGAACCGCCGCGTGATCTTCAAATTGCACGGCCTGGAGCCGCTGGACGCCACGATTCTCAGGCGCGACGAAACCGGATACTGGATTCGCGGAGGCGCTTTGCCTTCGCAACTCGGCGCGGCTAATTGTTCCCTGCCGGAAAGCGACGTGCGCTATCTCGAGTTCACGCGCATCGAGTGGTTGCGGGCGGCGCGGGGGCGGGCCTGATTGGCTTCGGCGTGGCGGAGGTCGTGCCGGGGTTAGCGAAATCCATTAACCACGAAGGGCACTAAGGTTCACGAAGGAAACCGGTGCGGGGCGCAGATTGACAGGCGTCGATTTACGAGTTATTCCTACCAGCAGATATGACGGTCGCTCCGGGCTTTCTTGATCATGCTTTGCATGCCATTGCCGATCCTACTCGGCGGCGTATTCTGCAGGCGTTGAAGCAACGCAGCAGCGGGGCCACGGATTCTCCGGGCGCAAGACCCAACGGCCTCTGCGCCGGCGACATTGAGGAACGGGTGCGGCTTTCGCAGCCGACTATTTCGCATCATATGGCGATTTTGACCAAGGCAGGACTGGTTGACGCCGAAAAGCAAGGGCAATGGCGCTGGTACCGGCGCAACGAAAAGGCCCTCCGACGATTGACGAAGAGCCTGCGCGCGCAGCTTTAGGTTTTGCGGTTTCGCGGCCAGCGCGCGACGACCGTGGTCGCAATTCCTCCTCGCGGACGGAAATCCCCTTTTACCTCCGCCCACACCGGCTTCGCCCAGCGCACAACGTCTTCGAGAACGCGGTTCACTACGTTCTCCTGAAAAATTCCCAGGTTGCGGTAGGTGTGCAAATATTCTTTGTAAGATTTCAGCTCGAGGCAGAGCTTATTGGGCTGGTAGCGCAGCGTGATCACGCCGAAATCCGGCAGCCCCGTTTTTGGGCAGACTGAGGTGAACTCGGGATCGTCGATCACAATTTCGTATCCGGGAAACTGGTTCGGCCAGGTTTCAATCTCAGGAAAGTTGGCATCCAGCCCAGCAGCGGCGTGCTCGGGCGTATAGCGTTTCGGTTTCGGCATGTGAATATTGTAGCCGCTCTGGTGGGAGTGCCGGGCGTTCAAGAAAGCATCCGGCGAGTCGCGGCAGCATCTAACCATGCAACAACTCGGGGCGAGCCTGCGTCCCTTTGCAGGCGGCGCAGTGGTAAATTAAGGCTTGCAATTGTCCCCGCCGCACCTTGAAAAGATAACCGGTTGGCAGCCAACAATAATTCGCGTGGAGGTATTTCAAACGGCAAGAGCCGGGCGTGGCTCGCCGTGGGAGCGGTTGCCCTTCTCGCTCTCATTCCAATTTTCACGCGACAGAGCCCGTTACGCATCCGGGCCACGACCGTAGAGCGGGGTCCCATCCGCAGCCTGATTTCGACGAACGGCAAAGTTGAGCCCATCCAGAATTTTGAAGCGCACTCGCCAGTGCCGACGACCGTTAAACGCCTGCTGGTAAAGGAAGGCGACCACGTCCGAAAAGGACAACTGCTGCTGCAACTGGATGACGCCGATCTGCGCAGCCAGGCGGCGCGGGCGCAGGCGCAAATGAAGGCTGCCGAAGCCGATCAGGCGGACCTGAGAGGAGGCGGCACGCGCGAAGAAATGCTTACGCTGGATGCGCAACTTGCCAAGGCCGATACGACGCGCGACTCTGCCCAGCGGAACCTTGGGGCGCTCAAACGCCTGCAGCAGGAAGGCGCAGCCTCAGCGGGAGAAGTGAAGCAGGCGGAGGACGAGTTGCAGCGCGCGCAAACCGACGCGATTCTTCTGGAGCAGAAAAAGAAAGACCGCTACTCGCAGCCGGAAGTTGCCAAGGTTCAAGCCCAGGGAGAGCAGGCACAAGCGGCTTACGACGCGGCGGAAGATGCGCTGCGAAAATCCAGCGTGCGAGCGCCTTTCGACGGGATCGTTTACGCGCTCCCGGTGAAGCAGGGCGCCTATGTGCAAACCGGGGATCTGCTGCTGCAGGAAGGCGATCTCTCGAAAATGCTGGTGCGCACGTTTGTGGACGAGCCCGATATCGGCCGACTGGCCTCGGGGCAGAAGGTTGAAGTCACCTGGGATGCGGTCCCCAACCGTGTTTGGACAGGAACGATCAGCAGTATTCCGGCCACGGTGAAGCTGCGCGGCGCGCGCAATATCGGCGAGGTCACCTGCATCGTCGACAACCACGACCTGCGGCTTCTGCCCAACGTAAACGTCGGCGTGACCATCATTACCGCCCAACACAGCAACGTTCTCACCCTGCTGCGCGAAGCGGTTCGCATGGATGACACCAGGCCCTACGTTTACCTGGTTCAAGACGGCAGGCTGAAACGGCAGGAAGTGGAAGTTTCGCTGCAAAACCTGACGCGCGTTGAAATTACCTCCGGCATTCCCGAGCACGCCGAAGTCGCGCTCTCTTCCGTGGAGTTAAAACCTCTCTCCGAAGGTCTCCGCGTGAAGGTGGTGCCGTAGGAAATGCGATGCGAGGCTACGGCATTCCAAAACGATCGTCATTCAGAGCGCGGAGCTTTTGGTTGCGGCGCATTGATTGCGCGCATGGCTCGCATCTTTTTTGTTTTGACGGCGGCTCTGCCGATTGCGGCGCGCTGTGCGCAGGGAGAATCGCCACAAGCGCTGCTTGCCGCCGGCCGCGTGGACGACGTGATTCAGCAACTGCACGCCGCTGATTCTGGGGATTCTTATAATCTGCTCTGCCGGGCTCACTTCGAACTGGGCGAGTGGGATGCGGGAATTCCGTTCTGCGAAAAAGCCGTTGCCCTTGCTCCCGACAGTGGGCTTTATCATCTCTGGCTGGGACGTATCTACGGGGAAAAGGCGGATCATGCCAGTCCCTTCAGCGCCATCGGCCTCGCCAAGAAAGTTCGCAGCGAATTCGAGCGGGCCATCGAACTCACGCCGGGTAGTTGGCAGGCGCGTACCGACCTCGCGGAATTTTATGTAGAAGCTCCGGGAATCGTAGGCGGAGGCAAAGATAAAGCTCGGGCTCAAGCGGAAGCGCTGACGGGTTTGAATCCAGCGATGGCGCACTGGGTTCGGGCGCGGCTTGCGGAAAAAAGCAAAGATGAAGGTGAGGCGGAGCGTGAATACCGCGCGGCCATCGCAGCCAGCCACGGAGGCGCCCGCGCATGGCTCAACCTGGCCGGCTTTTATCGCCACACCGGACGTGACGAGGGCATGGAGCAGGCGCTGCTTGCGCTGGAGGCCGCTCCGCTGGATCATCCAGGGGCGTTGGTCGACGGCGCCAGCATTCTGATTCGCGGCGGGCATGATCCGGCGCTGGCTATGCGACTTCTGCGGCGCTATCTCGATTCCGGGCATACGGTGGAGGAAGCGCCGGTGTTTAAAGCGCGCTTGCTGATGGGTGAGATTTACGAGAAGCAAGGGGATCGGGCGCATGCAGCTGAACAATATCGCGCAGCCCTGGCGCTGGCGCATACCTATCGTCCGGCGCAGGAGGCTTCGCGCCGCGTCACACGCTGAATGACGTTTGTAATCCTGAGCGAGGATTGTGCTTTGCGAAGCGAAGTACAATCGCAGTCGAAGCATCTTTTTTATCGGTTCCCACCTGCGGCTCATGAAGCAGCTCGAACGAGGGTCGCCTGATCCTATGAATGCGCCTTCAACCGTGCCGCGAACTCGCCTAGAATAAAGGAACCATCCATGCCCTCCGTACGCGTCGATAAATGGTTGTGGGCGGCGCGGTTCTTTAAGACGCGATCGCTGGCGGCGCGCGCCTGCGAATTGGGGCGCGTGCAGTCGAACAATCAGACAGCCAAGCCGTCGCGCGAAGTGCGGGTCGGAGACATGCTGCGAATCAATAATGACGGCGGAGAATTTCATGTGGAGGTTCTTCTGCTTAGCGATGTGCGCGGGCCGGCATCGGTGGCGCAAACGCTTTATCGCGAAACCGAGGCCAGCCGCGAGCTGCGCCAAAAAGTTGCTGCCGAACGCAAAGCGCTGCAGGAGTTCGAACGACTGCCTGCTGGACGGCCCTCCAAACGCGACCGCCGGCACATCATCCAATTCCGCGGGCGCTCGTGAAAAATCAATAAAATCGAAACCGTGCCTTCGTTTCTCATCTGGACTATCTCTCTCGCCGCGATCCTCTGCATGCTGCTGCGGCCGCGCGGAATCGCGGAGGCGTACTGGGTTTGCGGCGGAGCTTTTCTTCTGGTTCTGTTTCGTCTGATCCCGGTGCGCCAGGCGGCGCATGCGGTGTATGAAGGGCTCGATGTTTATCTTTTTCTTGCAGGGATGATGATGCTGGCCGAACTGGCGCGGGAGGAGCACGTCTTCGAATGGGTTGCAGATATGGCCGCGCGGCATGCCAGGAATTCTCCCGCGCGATTATTCGCGCTGGTTTATCTCACTGGAACGGTCGTCACCGCGCTGCTCTCGAACGACGCGACCGCGGTAGTGCTCACGCCGGCCGTGCTCGCCGTGGTGCGACGCGCCAGGGTTCAACCGAAGCCGTATCTGCTGGCCTGCGCGCTAATCGCCAATGCGGCCAGCTTTATTTTTCCTATTTCGAATCCTGCGAATCTTGTGGTGTTTGGACGGAGTATGCCGCCGCTCGGCGCATGGCTCACCATATTTATTTTTCCATCATTCGCGGCGGTGCTGGTTACATTTTTTTGTCTGCAGTGGATATATAGAAAGGACCTGCGCGGAGAACTGCACGGCACGCTTCAGCCGGTATCTCTTTCTATCGGAGGCAAACTGGCTCTCGGGGGATTGATGTTCGCCGCAGGCGCGCTTATCGCATCCTCGGCGTTGGGCCTCTCGCTGGGCGCGCCGACCTGCGCGGCGGCCGGTGTGGCGCTGGCGCTGGTGGTGTGGCGGGATCGCTCGATTGTCAGGCGGGTTGCCAGAGGCGTTTCGTGGTCGGTTGTGCCGCTGGTCGCAGGATTGTTCGTCATCGTCGAAGCGCTGCAAAACGCCGGGTTGCTTCGCCTTGGAGTCTCTGGACTGCAATATCTGTCGCGCGCCTCGGCGCAGAGCGCAAAGCTCATAGGGGCAATCGTGGTCGCGTTGCTGTCGAACGGCATGAATAATCTTCCCGTCGGACTCATGTCCGGGGCGGCCATCCGGCACGCGAATGAATCTGGAGTTTTAGCTCATGCGCTTTTGATCGGCGTCGATCTCGGGCCAAACCTTAGCGTGACCGGATCGCTGGCCACGATCTTGTGGTTGATTGCGCTGCGGCGCGAAGGCGTCGAAATCACGGCGTGGGAGTTTTTTAGAGTGGGGATCGTGGCAATGCCGTTGGCCCTGGCGGCAGCGTTGCTTGTGCTGCGAGGGTGAGTGGGAGGAGCGGTAATCCGGGAGCGATCGATCACGGGGGCTGAAGCCCGGACAATTTCTTTGGATTCCTGACGCGGCGCTGAAGCGCCACTTTTCCACGTCACCGAAGGGGCCTGTTTAGAGCGATTCTCTTCGATGCCGCGCTTGAGCATTACTCAGGCGCCGGTGCGAATGCCTGACATTGGTTCCTCCCCGAAGCTCCGATATCATTTCCCGCGCATCATATTCTCCGTAGAATCTTTCCAGGTGAGAACCATGCAGACAAACCTATGCCGCGCGATGCGCGGTTGCGCACTTTTATTCCTTACACTCGCACTTCCCACATTCCTGCTCGCCGAACCGGTCACGCTGCGGCAAGCGGTGGAGCTTGCGCTGCAACACGCTACGGGCGTGGGCATCTCCGCGGCGGATGCGCAACACGCGGGGGCCAGCTACCGCGAACTGCGCAACAGCTATATTCCGCAACTGAATGCCGGTGCGGGCATCGGATGGTCCGACGGGTTCCCGCTCAGCCTCGAAGGCTCTGCGCCGTCGCTGTTCAACGTTACGGGGCAATCGGCGCTGATCAATCCCGCGCTCAAGGACTTTATTCGCGCTGCGCAATCCGAAATCGCGGTCTCCACACTGCGGTCGAAAGATCAGCGCAATCAGGTGATTCAAGATACAGTCTTGAGTTACGCCGAGCTCGCGAAGTGGGAGCGGCGTTTGAGCAACCTGCGCGAGACCCAGGCTGCGGCCGAGGAGATGCAAGCTGCCGTGACCGAGCGCGTGAAAGAAGGCATTGACAGCGAGATCGACGGCACCCGCGCGCGGCTTTCGGTGGCTCGTGTGCGTCTGCGAGTGGCTGAGGCCAGAGGTGCAGCCGATGTTCTTCGCGAGCACCTTGCCAAGCTTACGACATTGCCGGCCGCGACGTTCGAGATCGATCCCGACTCCGTGCCGGCTTTGCCGGCTCCGAAGCCCGACGACAGATCGATCAACGACTCCACCGCAGCGAATCCAACGGTGCAGGCGGCCGTCGAGCATGCGCGCGCGCAGTATCTGAAACTAAAGGCGGAACGAAAATCTTTGTGGCCGAGCGTTGACTTCGCCGGCCAATATGCGGTGTTCGACAACTCGATCAATAACTATCAGCGCTTCTACCAGCCGCACTCCTTCCAGATCAATAACGGCACGGTCGGAGTCTCCATCCGTTTCCCTTTCCTTAATTACGCCCAGCACGCCCGGGTGCAGGAAGCAGAATCGGATGCTCTTAAGGCCCGCGACCAGGCTGAAGCCGCGCGCAACCAAGTGTCAGAAGAAACCTTGCGGTTGGAGCGTTCCGTCACGCAGATGCAGGCGGCGCGCGATGTAGCCGAACTGGAGTACGAGATCGCGCAGAAGAATGTGGAGGCCGTGCGCACCCGGCTTCAGAGTTCGACGGCGAATCTGCATGAGCTGGATAATGCGCAGTCGCAGGCCAGCGAACGGTTCATTACTTTGCAGGATGTGAGCTTCGAACTGGAGCGCAGTCAGGTAGCTTTGCTGCGAGCCACGGGTGATTTGGAGCATTGGGTTCTGGGAGGGAAATAGCGAGGAATTTCTGGAACAGGAGATTTCTCGCTTCAGGAGTTCGACCACGAGGGCTAGAAACCCCCGCGCGAAATTAACGCCTAACTGCCCCGCCCACCACCATCACCGGCTTCGTCCCAATCGCCACACTCCCGTCCGTAATCGCCGCCTCACGCCCGCTCAAATCCCGCACCTCACTAAACTCCGCCCCCACCTTATACTTTGTCGTGAACCCCGCATCGTAGGATCGCGCCGCATTCCAAACAATTCTTCCCTGCTTCCCATCCCCCAAGGTCAGATCGCACGTCCAAACCTCACGATCCGCCGCACACGCCTTCGTAAACGTTGCGCCCACCAGCCAGTTGTAAACCTGCCCGTAAGCCGTGCCGGCTTTGTATGTGCCGCGCGCGTCATCCCACATGCCGCCCCACCCCTGCGGATTCGTCCCCGTATCCCACATATACCAATACGCCCGCTGCACTCCCGCCGAAGCTTGCAGAATCAGCCAGCGCGCCACATACGCCGCCTGCGCATCCGCGTCAGTCATCTCCCCATTCGTTCCCCATCCGCCTTCCGTTGCCCATAGCGGCTTTCCGCCCATGCCGCCCTGCTCCATGATCGAGCGCATGGTCTCAATCTTCCCCAGCAACGTATCCGGACACACCGGCGACCGCTTCTCTCCCGGACACCCGCTCCCCGCAAACGTATCCGGAAACGGCGCAGGATTAATTCCATGCGTCCGGGCCGCATACGGATGAAACGCCCCCGCATCTGGATAATTTCCATATTGCTTGTACGCCGCCAGAAAATTCTTGAACCACTCGTCATACGAGCGGCTGTCGCCGTTATCTTTCGTATCGCCCGAAGTCGCCGCCGAAATATCCGGCGTCAGCGTCACGCAATCTTTGCACTGCTCCTTCACCACGCGCACCATGTCCGAACACATGCGCGCGCTCTCCGCGTAATTGCCAATCCAAAAGCCGTCCAGGTTCGGCTCGTTCCAGCAGCTAAACGCAACAATGCGGCAACTCTTGTTCGGAGCCTTTCCCGTACACACGTGGTCCAGCATGCTGGTCACAAACTCTTTAAAGTAACAATCCGTCGTGACCGTCCCTTGCAGCGGCCCCTGGCACGCAGCCGAGTTCGCCAAATCCGCCGGCGGAGAGCAATCCGCCTCATCGCGATTCGGCCCGCACGTAGAATGCGGATTGCGCGCCGCCCACGCCGGAGTGCGGCTGAACGTATACATCACATCGACGTTGTGCGCCAGCGCCGCATCCAGCCAACGATCGAGCATGCGCCAGTCATAGCGCCCGCGCCCCTCGCCCTCAATATGAAACCAAGTCGTCAAATTCCCCAGCATCCGCAAACTTCCAAATGGAACCTGCGGCCACGGCGTCGACAGCCGGTTAATATGCATCCCAAAAAATGTGGGCTGGATGGGAGCCGAAGAAGTGTTGGAAGCCGCGCTCGCCGATGCCGCATGAGTAGCACGCCCCGCAACGGGAGAAAGAAAGAACAGCAGCGAAAGCATCGCCAGAATTGCGAAACTTCTTTTCATAAACATTCCCAGGCGTATCTTACCGCGACCGCCGGCAAATCCTATCGGCCGTCATCCCGAAGCCCCGCATTTTTCATATGGGAACGGACCCATTCGTCCGTTCCGCGCGCGCAGTCCGCGCCTTCTCCTGCGGGCGAGAGCCATTTGGCTGGAATGACACAAGGGAAAGGAAAAGACATCAGTTCCCGACGGGGAGGATTGACCGTGGTACGTCTATTCCAGGCGGCGTCTGATGACTAGCGCCGTTGCAATCAAACTCATCCACGATCCGTTGCGCGCCCTTTTCTTGACTTCACTTCTGTCGCGCGCAGATAATGTTTAGTTCTTTTCTCGTTTCCGAACTCATAAGGAGCTTTCGTGGCGTCAGCAGCCAGTTCTACCGCGCCAGCCCCGGTGCCAGGCGCGGTGCAGGGGGTCGCGCCTTTGCGCGCCGGGCAGGGTACCTCATTTCTCTTGCGCCGCTTGCACTCGCTCTCGGGCATTGTGCCGGTGGGCGCATTTCTTTTCGAACACATTCTCATTTCCAACTCCACCGCGATCAGCGGACCGGACGCGTATGCCAAGCAGGTAGCCTTTCTCGGCGGGTTGCCGCTGGTATTTTTTCTCGAGCTCTTCGGGATCTGGCTCCCCATCGCCTTCCACGGGCTCTATGGTTTTTACATCTGGTATCGCGGCGATGGAAACACCGTCGAATATCCCTGGACTGGAAACTGGATGTACACGCTGCAGCGCTGGACGGGCGGCATCGCCTTCGCCTACATCGTCTGGCATACGTGGACGATGCGCTTCAGCGGCGTCGATCTGCATGCATTCCCGAACGCTTCATTCGGCAAGGTGCAGGCTGAGTTAATGAACCCGCTGCTGCTGGCGTTTTACGTTGTCGGACTCGTCGCTGCGTGCTGGCACTTCGCTTATGGGATCTGGCTCTTCTCCGCCAAGTGGGGCATCGTCTCCGGCGAAAAGGCGCAGCAGAGATTTCTTGCGGTTTGCCTCGGGCTGTTCGCGCTGATGACGCTGGTTGGCCTTGTGAGCCTGTACACCTTCCGGACGCGCTTTCCGCAGACGACCGATCCGGGCACGGCGGCGCGATCGAGTGACCCGACGATGCAAACAAATAATGGAAGGCCGGTGGAGTAACGATGGCAGCTCCGAAAATTATTGTGATAGGCGGCGGCCTGGCGGGACTTTCGGCCGTGATCAAAATTGCCGAGATGGGCGCGAGCGTCGATCTCTTCTCCATCGTCCCGGTCAAACGATCGCACTCGGTCTGCGCCCAGGGCGGAATCAACGCAGCGAAAAACCTGAAAGGTGAAGGCGATTCCACCTGGAAGCACTTTGACGACACGGTCTACGGCGGAGATTTTCTTGCCAACCAGCCTCCCGTAAAAGATATGTGCGAGGCCGCGCCCGGCATCATCGATCTGCTCGACCGCATGGGCGTGCCCTTCAACCGCACGCCTGAAGGCTTGCTCGACTTCCGCCGCTTCGGCGGCACTTTATTTAATCGCACCGCATTCGCCGGAGCGACTACTGGCCAGCAACTTCTTTATGCCCTCGATGAGCAGGTGCGGCGTTACGAATCCGAAGGCAAGGTAAAGAAGTACGAGCACTGGGAATTTTTGTCGGCGGTGCTCGATGGAAACCGTGTCTGCCGCGGCGTTTGCGCGATGGATTTGCGCACCATGGAAGTTCGCACCTTCCCTGCCGACGCCATTATTATTGCGACCGGCGGCAACGGCGCGGTTTTTGGCAAGTCGACCAACTCCGTGGTCTGCACCGGCTCGGCGCAGTCCGCGCTCTACCAGCAGGGCTGCTACTACGCCAACGGCGAATTCATTCAGGTTCATCCTACGTGCATCCCCGGCGAAGACAAGCTGCGCCTGATGTCGGAATCGGCGCGCGGCGAGGGCGGCCGTGTGTGGGTTCCGAAGACTCCGGGCGACAAGCGTGATCCAAAAACCATTCCGCAGAACGAGCGCTGGTATTTTCTGGAAGAGTGGTATCCCAAGTACGGCAACCTGGTTCCGCGCGACATCGCCACGCGGGCGATCTTTAAAGTTGTCTTCGAGCACAACCTCGGCATCGACGGCAAGCCGATGGTTTACCTCGACCTCACCCACATCGACCGCAAGATTCTCGACCGCAAGCTCGAAGGCATTCTCGAAATCTATGAGAAGTTTGTGGGTGACGATCCGCGCGACACGCCCATGAAGATTTTCCCCGGCATGCACTACACCATGGGCGGGTTGTGGGTCGACTTCAACCAGGCGACGAACATCCCGGGGATTTTTGCCGCGGGTGAGTGCGAGTATCAGTATCACGGCGCGAACCGGCTGGGCGCGAACTCTCTGGTTTCGTGCATCTACGGCGGCGGCATTGCCGGACCGAACGCGGTGAAGTATGCGCGAGGCCTGCAAGGGCTGCCCGATGGCAATGGAGTTTTCGAAGCCGAGAAGAAGAAGCAGGAAGACAGCAATGCCCTGCTGATGAACAATTCGGGCACGGAAAATCCCTTCCGTTTGTGGCGCGAACTCGGCGAGTTGATGACGAAAGATTGCACCGTCATCCGCTACAACAAGAATTTGCAGCAGACCGATGCGAAGCTGGTGGAGATGCTGGAGCGCTTCCGCAAAGTAAATTTGAGCGACCGCACGCAGTGGGCGAACACAAGCGTGGTCTTTACCCGCCAGCTTTACAACATGCTGCAATTGTCGCGCGTGATTGCCCAGGGCGCGCGGCTGCGTGACGAATCGCGCGGCGCCCACTACAAGCCAGACTTTCCCGAGCGCGACGACAAGAATTTCCTGAAGACGACGAAGGCTTATTTTGCGCCGGATGCAGATGAGCCGAAGTTTGAGTTCGAGCCGGTGGATACGTCGCTGATTCCGCCAAGGCCGAGGAAGTATGACGCCGCGAAGTAATGGACGGGGACGAGAGAACCGGGAAGGGCACGAGTTCCACTCGTGCCAGTTAAGACGTATTAAGCGATGGCGGCTTCAGCCGCTGAGGGCCACGGATCTAATTTGAATACGGGAAATGCGGAGCAATAGCGATACTCGTTTGGGGTGGTAACGATGCCGCGTTCAACCGGATTTTGATGAATGTAATTCCGATGATGGATGTAATCAATCTCGCTGCGAATGCGATGGTCCGTGAATCCGCGCTGCCAGATTTCGGAGTTACGTCCGATAATTCCGCCGAGTTCGTGCGAGTAAGCGCCTTTGATCAGCTGGATAGCCCGCTCGATCGTGACGTCGCTCGCCGGTGTCAACAGCAGATGTACATGCTCGGGCATGACAACGAACGCGTGCAGTTCGTAGCGGCCTTCGCGCCGATGCCGATAGATGGTTTGCAGGAAAAGGCGAACGTAGGTCTCGACGACGAACAATTTTCGGCGGTTGTGCGTCGAGAAGGTCACGAAATAAGCTCCCGGCGGGGAGAACAGTCGTCCAGGGTTCAAGGGCGAACTTCAGCGGCTGGAAGCCGCGCGTCTTTGCAGAGCATAATCTGGCACGAGTGGAACTCGTGCCGTTCCCGGTTATTTTTGTGAATACGCCGTTCCATTTCGGAAAACTACCTCTAGGGAGGGGTACCGGCGCATGGGGCCGCTCTGCTGTTGTCGCGGTTACCCTGACCGCTTTTCTTACTCTTAGCTTGCTGGGTGCCAGGGCGCAAGTCTCGACGCCGGTGGCGGAGAAGAACGCCGCAGATAGCGTTGCATCGCTTATCCTGGAAGCGCGGCGGGCAAACGGACTCTCCAAGCTGCAGCGGATCGAGGATCCTCGACTGCGAGCGGATGCGTGTGCACGAGCGCAACGCGAGGACACCCGTACCTGGGCGGGGGACATTGTGGGAAGGGCAGGTTCTATCTCTGGAGTGGCGTACTCCACATCCAGCGCTGATCAGCCCATCCCGGAGTTGTTATCCTTTGCAACTCGGAAGGAACACTGGGAGGCACATCGCTTTGCCGTAGGCGTCTGCTTCGTTCGCAGTTCACAGGATCCGAGCGGAAGGTACTGGATCGATGTTGAATCGTACATGAGCGGGATCCAGACGTTCTTCCAACGTCCCTTTTCGTCGTAAGAGGCTAACAAGCGAATGGCTAATAAATCTGTCCTCATAAAAATCAAGCGCCAGAACAATCCCTCTTCCAAGCCGTACTGGGAAGAGTTCGAACTCGCCCACCATCCCGGCATGAATGTGATCTCGTCGCTGATGGAGATCGCCGCCAACCCTGTCACGCGCGACGGCAAAGCGACGACGCCGATCACTTACGACTCGAATTGTCTCGAGGAGGTCTGCGGATCGTGTGCCATGCTCATCAATGGACGCGCCCGCATGGCTTGCTCGGCGCTGATCGACAACCTCGAGCAACCCGTCAAACTTGAGCCGTTTTCAAAGTTTCCGATCGTTCGCGACCTGGCAACGGACCGCAGCGTGATCTTCGAGAATCTTAAAGCCGTCAAGGCCTGGGTGCCCATCGACGGCACTTACGACCTTGGCCCCGGCCCGCGCATCATGCCGGAAGAACAGGAGCAGGCCTATCCGATCTCCCGCTGCATCTCATGCACTTGCTGCATGGAGGCTTGTCCGCAGTTCAACGAAGAGACCGGCTTCGTTGGCGCGGCCACCATCGCTCAGGTGCGGTTGTTCAACGCGCATCCTACCGGCAAAGTGCTGGAGCGCGAACGGCTGGCGGCCTTGATGGGCGATGGCGGAATCCAGGAATGCGGCTACGCGCAGAACTGCGTGGAGGTCTGCCCCAAAGATATCCCGCTGACCAAGGCGATTTCTGAGGTGGGCGGGGCGGTCATGAAACAGGCGCTGGGTGACCTTTTCCGGCGGTAGACCCAAAATCTTTAACCACAGGGGACGCAGAGGAACACAGGGCGAACCGAGATGTTTGCCCTTTTCCGGCGCTGATTTTTGTCACTCCTGTCACAACTTGGCAGGTTACTTCTGGCATGCAACAGCCGCTATCTGCTTGGCTCCGGGGGACATGACCAAGGCGTAATTTCCTGAAAGCGATGGTGTTCAGCGTGCTCCGATAGAGAGCAGAAGCGGGTTGCGAAGTCAGGATGGTAACCACTGGTAACCAACGTTGGTCACTTCCCTCGATAACGCTGGTAATGAGAAGTTTGCAATCAAGCATAGGATCGCTTGACAGCATGGCTTAGAATGTCCGAACAGTCGCGGAGGATTCCGCGGCAGACTACACGAGACCAATTTTTGAGACTCAATCTACAGCGCCAACTGACTCTTCTTTGTTTGCTAGCTTGCTTGTGCTGCTCTTCGTTCGGGGCCACCACGACCTCCGTTCGGAGGCCGGTGCATCGTCACCGCTTGTTGCACCGTTTGCACTGGACGCGCTGGAACCCGGTATTCCGTCCCTCGCACGAGTCGCTTTTGATCCAGAACGCCGAGATCGACCGCCTGGAGTTGCCGCGCATTCAGGACGATGACGAACTCGAAGCCCTGAAGGCCAGCGGCGCGCTGCAACCGATTATCGCCGGCGAGTCGTTGCGCTTCGATCCCCGTCTCGATCCGTCGCGCCGCTATTGCCGTCCTTGGACCCGCGACTTCGTGCAGGATATATCGCTAGCCTATTACCACCGCTTCCATGAACAGATTCAGGTGAACTCCGCCGTGCGCACGGTGAAGATCCAGACCAAGCTGCGCCGGCATAATCGCAATGCCGCACCTGCTGAGGGCGAGACGGCGTCGTCGCATTTAGCTGGATTGACGGTCGACATACAACGCCGCGGGCTTACCCAGGAGCAGATTCGCTGGATGGAACGATATTTGTTCTACATGAAATCTCTGGGCCTGGTTGAGCCGGAAGAAGAGCGGCATCAGTGGGTCTTCCACATCATGGTTTCCGGCCGCTACGCCGAGTGGCGCGAGACTCAGGATGTCGTCCCAATGGAGCGCCCCGAACCCGCCGCAGTTGCCGCAACCGCCGAGAACCGCGCGCAATAGCCGCACTACTCAAGTAAACCAACTGGAAATTCTCCCGGGTATAATTCACTGCAATCATGATCGTCCTCATGGCCGGACTGCCCGGCACCGGAAAAACCACGCTCGCGCGCGAGCTCGCCGCGCAAACTTCCGGGCGCGTGCTGAGCAAGGACGAAATCCGCCACGCCATCTTCGCGGCGGATGAGATCGAATACGCCGCGCGGCAGGATGATTTCTGCATGCAAGTGATGCGGGAGACTGCGGCGTATTTCCTGCGAAGCGATCCGGAACGATTCGTCTTTCTCGATGGCCGAACATTCTCCCGCCGCTATCAAATCGACAACGTATTGACTGCCGCAGTCGCGTTACATCAATCTTGGCGCATTCTCGAGTGCGTATGCCCGGAAGAACTCGCCATGCGCCGCCTTGAGCAACAGGCTGCAATGCGAGCTCATCCCGCCGGAAATCGCAATTTCGAACTCTATTTGCAGGTGCGTGAGCGCTTCGAAGCGATCACTGTGCGTAAAACCGTCATCGATACCGCGCAGCCTATGAAGGCCTGCGTCGATCAGGCACTTGCCGCCCTCCGCTAAAACTTTGTCATTTCGAATCGGGCGAAGCCCGGTGAGAAACCTGCTGTGCCTTCAGCGATCACCGTCAAGAATCCTTTATACTTCCTCTGCTGCGAACTCAATGCTCAATTCAATCATTCACTCGATAACGCTGCTGTTTCTGTGCCTCGCCTCAGCCGTGGCGCAGAGCCCGAACGCCGGGGATATTCAAGTCAGTGCCCGGGCTCGCGCCATCCAAGCGTCCGCAATAGTCGTCGACACCCACGCCGACACGCCGCAGCGCTTTCTCGACGAAGGCTTCGACATGGGATCGACCGATCCCAAAGATTATGGACACCTAAGTCTCGACAAAGCGCGCCGCGGAAATCTGGGCGCGGAATTTTTCTCCATCTGGGTTGACCCGACGACGAATCAAGGCCACTTCGCCCAGCATACTTTCGATCTCATCGACTCCGTTTACGAGCAGGCCGCCCGTCATCCTGACCGCATGATGATGGCATTTTCCGTCGCCGATATTGAACGCGCCCACCGCGAGCATAAACTCGCCGCCCTGATGGGCATTGAGGGCGGGCACTCCATTGAGAACGACATGCACCTGCTGCGTGACTACTACCGCCTCGGTGTGCGCTACATGACGCTCTCGTGGTCGAATACAAACGAGTGGGCCGATTCGTCGGGCGACATCAACGACCCGAAAGTTCAGCATCACAACGGCCTCACCGATTTTGGCAAACAGGTTGTGATCGAGATGAATCGCCTCGGCATGATGGTCGATATCTCGCACGTCTCCGACAAAACTTTCTGGGATGCGATCGCGGTTAGTAAAGCTCCCGTGATCGCATCGCACTCGTCCGCCCGAACCTTGGTCGATGCTCCTCGCAATATGGCGGACGACATGCTGCGCGCCGTTGCGAAGAATGGCGGCGTGGTGCAGGTAAATTTCTACTCGGGATTTGTCGACCAGAAATATCGCGAAGCCATGCTCGCGCAGGACAAAGATCAGACCGCCGCGATTCAACAATATATCGATTCGCTCAAGGTGCAGGGTAAGCCAGTCAACTATCTCGAAGTCGACCGCATGGAGCGCGAGTGGACTGCAAAGATTCTGCGGCCGCCGTTTAAATCGCTCATCGACCACATCGATTACATCGCCAAAATTGCGGGCATCGACCACGTTGGACTCGGCTCAGATTTCGATGGCGTCAGCGGCGCCACGCCCGCCGGCATGGATTCCGCAGCCGATCTGCCGAAAATTACGCTGGCACTGCTCGACCGCGGATACAGCGACGACGACGTCCGGAAAATTCTCGGCGGCAATATTCTGCGCGTCTTTCGGCAGGTCGAAATGGTGAGCCAGCAGATGCAAGCCTCCGCAGCAGCATCCCACTGACGGCGGCGTCTGTCGTACAATTCAACGTTGCCCGCAAGTCGCTGGGTATCTTTACTCGCAAGGAGCAATCATGCGCAACGCTTTTACAGCTTCCGCTTTAATTTTGGTCAGCACTCTGGGATGGACGCAATCGAGCGCGCATTCCGCAACCGCGGCCAAACCTGCCACCAAAACGCCGGTGCATCACACAGGGCCTCCCACAGCGATCATCGACACGACTGCAGGCAAGATGACCTGCACTCTGTTTCCCGACAAGGCTCCCATCGGCGTGGAGAATTTTATCGGCCTCGCCACCGGAACGAAAGAATGGACCAGCCCCACCGGCGCCAAAAAGCACGGCGTGCCGCTGTATGACGGAACCGTTTTTCATCGCGTGATTCCCGGTTTCATGATTCAGGGCGGCGACCCGAAAGGTGACGGCACCGGCGATCCAGGATACAAATTCAAGAACGAAATTTCCTCTGACCTGCCCTTCGACAAACCCGGACGCCTCGCCTATGCCAACGCCGGACCGAATACCAACGGCTCGCAGTTCTTCATCACCGAAGTGGCTACGCCGCACCTGAACGGCAACTACACGATTTTTGGCCAATGCGACGATGCCACCGTCACTTTGGTTTCGCAGATCGCGCACATGGCCACCGATCCCATGAATGACCGGCCATTTCGTCCGGTGAAGATTATTCACATCAAGATCACCTACGGCGCGCCGGCCGGAGCGGCGAAGACGCCGACCAAACCGGCGACTCCCAAAACTTCAAACCCAAGTTGATACGGCGAAGCTCGCAGTTTGATACCTTTAGAAGAGAACTAATAAGAGCCACGAACAGAAGCCTGAAGCCATTCTGAAAGGATTTCATGACCCGCCAACCCGGACTCTATGCCACGTTTGAAACCAGCGAAGGAAACATTGTCTGCCGTCTCTTCGAAAAGGACGCGCCCAAAACCGTTGCCAATTTTGTAGACCTTGCCGAAGGCAAGCGCGAGTGGACCCATCCCTCTACGCGCAAGAAATCGAATGACCGCCTCTACGACGGTACGGTTTTTCATCGTGTCATTCCCGACTTCATGATCCAAGGCGGAGATCCGCAAGGCACCGGCATGGGCGGTCCCGGCTACCAGTTCGAAGACGAAACCAAAGGCTCGCCGCACAAACTTGATAAACCAGGAATATTAGCGATGGCGAATGCCGGCCCGAACACGAACGGCTCGCAGTTCTTCATCACGGTCGCGCCGACGACATGGCTCACCGGAAAGCACACAGTTTTTGGAGAAGTCATCGAAGGCCAGGATGTGGTGCAGAAGATTTCGGAAGTCCCGCGCGGGCGCAACGACCGGCCCACCAAGGATGTGGTGGTGAAGAAGGTGACGGTGGAGAAGCTATAGCTCAGCGATTTGGAAACACTCGAATTCCGGGTAATGCCAGCAGTTGATCGTCCGCCGTAATTAGAGTCAAATCAAAAACCTTCGCGGACGCTGCAATAAATTGATCGGCCGGGTCTGCATGGGAAAAGCTGATCGTGGAAATAGCCAGCGCCACTTCCACAGTGAGGGGTGCTTCTGTGAGACGCAGCTCCGAAAATGTCTGGGCAACCCAAGTCGTAATATCCGGGCGCACTCTGAAGCGCCCCTTGCGGCACAAGATGGTCAGTTCCCAGACACTAACAGGCGACAGCCACAATTCGTTTTGGGAATCTGATAAGACCTTCGCTACCCGACGCGAAAGGCGGTCAGACTGCATTGAGCCCCACAGCCAAATGTGAGTGTCGAGAAGGTATTTCATTCCCGCCAGGCGTCCCAGTCATCAAGGCTTCCCGTCGGGCCGACAATGTCTCCTAGGATTTCCGCAGTCCCAGCCATGCAGCCCAAACGCCTACCAGTGGGCTTTCCCGGGGACGTTGGAATCACTTCTGCCACGGGCTCGCCGAAGCGGGTGACTCGAATGGGTTTGCGCGTCTTGCGGACCTCTTCAATCAGGCCCAGGCACTTAGCCTTAAACTCGGAGATGGCTACTTCCTTCATAGGGAAATCATACTATGGTCAATGACTATGGTCAATCTGTAGATGAAGAAGGCTTTGCGGAGTTTCAGGCTGTGTCTTCGGAGGCTCGCTCGGAATTCCCTTTGTGTCACCGCATCAGCCGCTGCAAGGGATCCTTCGACTGCGCTCAGAATGACACGTAATGCAGCGCAGGCTTGGGGTTAAACCCCGATCACCCCCACCAACTCCTTCACCGCCGCCGCGCTCTTATCCAATCCCGCTTTCTCTTCCGCCGTCAACTTGATCTCGATGATCTGCTCAATCCCCTTCGCGCCCAGCTTTACCGGCACGCCGACGTAGAGGCCGCTGATTCCGTACTCACCCTGCAAGTAAGCCGCGCAGGGCAGAATTTTTTTCTTGTCTTTCAGAATCGCTTCGACCATCTCAGTCGCCGCTGCCGAAGGAGCGTAGTACGCCGAGCCGGTTTTCAGATATTTCACGATTTCAGCGCCGCCGTCGCGCGTGCGCTGCACTAAGGCTTCGAGCTTATTCTTCTCGATTAGCTCCGTGATCGGAATGCCAGCCACCGTCGAATAGCGCGGCAGCGGAACCATGGTGTCGCCGTGGCCGCCGAGCACGAATGCGGTCACGTTCTCGACGCTTACTTTCAGTTCCTCGGCGATGAAGGCGCGGAAGCGAGCCGAATCCAGCACGCCAGCCATGCCGATCACGCGCTCGCGCGGAAATTTGCTGAGCTTGTAGGCGGCCTGCGCCATGGCATCGAGCGGGTTCGATACGATAATGAGGATGCAGTTCGGCGAATACTTCACCACTTCGCCGACGACTGCTTTCATGATGTTGTAATTCGTATTCAACAAGTCATCACGGCTCATTCCGGGCTTGCGCGGAATGCCCGCGGTGATTACGACGATGTCGGAGTTGGCAGTGTCTTTGTAGTCGTTGGTGCCGGTGATATACGAATCGCGTTTCTCGATCGGCATCGCCTCCAGCAGATCCAGGCCTTTGCCTTGCGGCACGCCTTCGATAATGTCGATGAGCACCACGTCGGCCAGTTCTTTTGAGGCGATCCAGTGTGCCGCGGTCGCCCCCACATTTCCGGAACCTACAATGGTTACTTTCTTACGCATGGATGAGTCCTTTCAGAAAGAATTTAGTGATTGGGCGATTTGGTGATTTGGCGATTGAAGATCAAGGTCACGCCCCGCAGCTAGCGGCAGCTCAATCGCACAATGACCCGATCGCCCAATCGCACAATTTTTAAACCAGCACCGCCGCGCCCATGTTCTCCACAATGATGTCGGCAAACTGGCTGGTTTTAACTTTAGTCGCGCCTTCCATCAGGCGCTCGAAGTCATAAGTAACTTTCTTGTGCAGGATGGTGCGCTCCATGCCCTGTTCAATCAGATCGGCGGCCTCGTTCCACTTCATAAAGCGGAACATCATTACGCCCGAAAGCATTACCGACCCGGGATTGATCACATCTTTATCGGCATACTTCGGAGCCGTGCCGTGCGTGGCTTCGAAGATTGCATAGCCATCACCGATGTTCGCTCCGGGAGCGATACCCAGGCCGCCCACCTGCGCCGCGCAGGCGTCCGAGATGTAGTCGCCATTCAGGTTGGGGCAGGCGAGAACCGAATATTCGTCGGCGCGCGTCACCACCTGCTGAAAGATGGAATCGGCAATGCGGTCGTTGATCATGATTTTATTTTTCCACTGGCCTTTGCCGTGGGTCGCAAAGATGCGGTCGAGAACCTGCTTCACTTCCTGCTCAACAGCCTGCCGAAATGCCGGAGGCGCAAACTCCATACCGGGTTCCACCAGTTCGGCATTTTCCGCGACCGTCAAATTCGGATTTTTATCTTTGTTGTCGAGAATCCAACTCTCGCGCTCCGTCACGACTTTGTCGCGGAACTCTTCGGTGGCCAGTTCGTATCCCCATTTGCGGAAAGCGCCCTCGGTGAACTTCTGGATGTTTCCCTTGTGCACCAGGGTCACACTCTTGCGGCCGGTTTCAATGGCGTGCAGAATCGCCATGCGCACCAGGCGCTTGGTTCCAGTCACCGAGATCGGCTTGATGCCGACGCCCGAATCCAGGCGAATCTGTTTCTTGCCGCCCTTCAGCATCTCTTTGTTGATGAACTCGATGATCCGCGCGCAGTCGGCGGTTCCCTGCTCCCACTCGATGCCGGCATACACATCTTCGGTATTCTCGCGAAAGATCACGATGTCCATGCGCTCGGGATGCTTCACGGGTGAAGGCACGCCCTTGTAATACTTCACCGGGCGCACACAGCCGTAGAGGTCGAGAATTTGCCGCAAGGCGACATTGAGCGAGCGGAATCCGCCGCCCACGGGCGTAGTCAACGGGCCTTTGATGGCCACGCGGAACTCGCGAATGGCGTCGATCGTCTCATCGGGCAGCCAGTTGTCGAATTTGGCCTTCGCTTTTTCTCCCGCGAAAACTTCATACCATGCCACTCGCCGCTTGCCTTTGTAAGCTTTTTCTACGGCTGCATCGAAAACCCGCAGCGAGGCTTTCCAAATGTCTCGTCCAGTTCCGTCGCCTTCGATAAACGGAATGATGGGATTCTCCGGCACATCGTACTTCCCATTCGCGTAAGTGATCTTTTTCCCATCCGCGGGCACAGCCACACCGTTATAAGAGCCAGCCATCGACAGCCTCCATAATCAGTTCCGAGTAGAGTTAAAAACCCTCCATTATAGAGAAGCGATGGAGGTGTGCACCAACAAATTCTTTTCGCCTTATGGGATAATCCGTTTCGAGTTAGCGCATCCGGCGCTAAACTGAATTCTTGATGCACGTTCACAGAGGTGATTTCATGGGAATCCTTAGCCGCGCCTCCCGTTTTGCCGCATTCGTGCTCATCTGCTTCGCGCTGACTACAGCCTTCGCAAAAGACAACCCGAGCTATACCCAGTTCGGTCGCTCGATCAGCATTGGGCCCAATGACAAGGTCGGCGATCTCACCTGCTTCGGCTGCAGCATTCACGTGCGCGGGCAGGTCGCGGGCGACGTCACGGCTTTTGGCGGCAATATCGTTCTCGATGACAATGCACAGGTCTCGGGAGACATCACCGCCTTTGCCGGAGATGTGCGGCTCGATCAATCGGTCACGGTTGCCGGCGACGCCACGGTTTTCGGCGGCCGCATCCGACGCGACGCGCAAGCGACCATCTCCGGCGATGTGACTTCCATGGGCGGACGCGGCTGGTTCATTCCGATTCTGCTCCTGCCGTTCCTAATCCTGGGAGCTTTCGTTGCGCTGATTATCTGGATCGTCCGGCGCCTGTTTGGGACTTCCCTACCCGCGGCGGCTTAAAAGCGCGCGGGCGTCACCAGCGCCTGGTTCCGAAAGACTTGTGCACGCCCACCGTCATATACCGTCCCCAAGGGCCGTTGTTGCCAAGGTCCGCCGGGCCAAGGTTCCGATCGCGCGCCCCCAGCCGGTCAAACAGGAAATGCTGGGTCACGCGAAACTCAAAGCCCTTGGCGATGAAAATTCCTACACCCCATGAGTGCTCAATTCCGATGGCGTCCGGGGACCAGGTATAGAGCGTTTGTGGAATCGTCTTTCCCATCAGAAACGCTGGGGCACCAAATACCATAAAGCGGCGCAACTGCCCTCGGCCAAACGGCCGGGCTTCCAGCATTCCAGAAAGCATATAGCGCGCAAACATGCTGCAAGGTGCGTTCACCCCGCCATATTGCCCCGCGTTCCCAGCGCAGAGGTTGGGGTCAATCTCGTTGTGGGGCGGAGCCAGGTCAAACTGCGCCCACCCCCAAAACGTGTCGTGAGGAAAAAACATCCGTTCCTGCGGCGCCGCACTCTCAGAACCTCCTGCGGGAGCCGCCACGCTCTGCGCCCTCACCGAAACCGACATAACGACCGCAAACGCAAAAATCCAGAAAAATGTTTTCATCCAGCCTCCGAAAGGTTTGTACCGTGACATTCTTGGGACGGGCGCAACAGTCTCCGGCGCTTCGCCAGGATTGCATTCTCTCCGCCGTTCGCTTGCAAGATATCAGCAAACCGGCGTTGGAATGGAACATTTAAAGGCGTACAAGCTGATGCACGTTTTCCGGACGACCTTCCAAATACGCGATCCGCCCTAAAGAAAACCGAAATCGGTGGTCCCAGCTTCCAGAATCCATATTCCAGATTCAGGATTATTCCATTCGCAGGATTAGTTAGGAGCCCTCATTCAACCCAAAGCACTTATATGCAAGGAAATATCATTTGGCTGGCGGATTGCTCATTCCATCCTTCAGAGAGCCCCGAAAATCTCATGCCCCAGGAAATTTCCGTCTCGTACCAGGCTATTAAGAGCAAGGTCTACCGGTTGATCGATGCTCTGGTGGTTGGCGAAAAGTCAGAAGCGGAAGTTCAGGAATCCATCCGCCGATGGTGGGAACTGATTCACCCTGCTGACCGCCCGATTGCCCAGAAGTATCTCCAACTGGTAATGGAACGATCTTGCCTGGCGCTCGAAGCCGTCGAGCAAGGCTTGCTTGAGGCCACGCAAATTGAGGCCCCAATCCGTTCCGAGTCTGCCAAAGCCCTTAAGATTGTCGACCGCGTGGTCAAACACGCCGCGCTGAGCAGTCCTCCCATCTAAACCACTTACCCTCGCCTCAAAACCGGGCGCCGAGTGGCAGCCGACTGGCTTATACTGGCCGCGGATAGATCACGCCCGCTCCATGGACTTCGATCAACTGCAATCTTTTTTAGAAGTCGCCCGCCACGCTTCGTTTTCCCGGGCGGCCGAGAAACGATTTCGCACCCAGCCCGCCATCTCGTCGCAAATCCGCGCTCTCGAGGACGAATCCGGGGCCAAACTCTTCGACCGCTCCGGCGGCAAAGTCTCTCTTACCGCCGCCGGAAAGGCATTCCACAAGTACGCTCAAGAAGCGGTCGAGGCTCGCAAGGCGATGCTCGCGTCGCTCGCCGAAATGGAGCACGTTCCTCGCGGCGCGATCACCGTCGGAGCCAACGAAGGCACCTGCCTGCACATTCTTCCCGAGGTCTTCGCCGATTTCAAAAAGCAGTATCCCGACGTGTCGGTCAACATCAAGCGAGCCGACTACGCCCGAATCCTAGAATCGGTCACCGATAACTCGGTGGATTTTGGTGTGGTTTCGCTGCCGGTGAAAGACACTCGGCTCACGGTTGCGCTCATCCATCAGGATGAACTGGTGATCATCGCTCCGCCGCAGCATCCGCTGGGAAAGTTGAAATCTGCGCCAGTCGGAGACTTAGCACGCTATCCGCTGGTGCTGCCCAAGGCCGGCCACACTCGCGATGCGCTCGACAACCTGTTTCGCGAACGAAAACTAAAGCCGCACTACAGCATGGAACTTGATTCCAGCGAACTGTTGAAGCGCTTCGTCGCCGCCGGGGTGGGTGTGGGATTCATCGCGCGCTCCAACGTGCAAGAAGATGTTCGCGCCGGAGTTCTCGCAGCGATTCCCATGGCGGATGCTCAATTGCCGCGCGACCTGGCCCTCGTCTTCCGGAGAGACAAAGCCCTTAGCCGCGCGGCTCTGGCCTTCATCGAGATCGCCAAGAATCACAAGTCCAATGGACGGCCGGCTCGAAATAAAATTGAAGTAGCAAACGAACCTGCGACTAGAAGTCGATGAACACGCCAACCTCACTGTTCCTAGCCTGTCGCTCACGGAGCCGTGCGATCGTGGTGTGCGTGGTCCTGCTGCCGGCCATCTGGTCATTCGGCGCGCGTCCTCCGGTTCGCCCCGCGCCGCAAACCTCGTCTCGCTCCATGCCGGCCACGGCCTACAAGCTGATTTCGGTGAAAGTAACTGGAAGCAAGCGTTTCACGTCAGAGCAAGTGGCCGCCGCCAGCGGGCTCCCGATCGGCACCGCCGCCCATGAAGAGGACTTCAAGAAATCCGCGCGCCAGCTCGGCGAGAGCGGGGCTTTCAGCAGCATCGCCTACACCTTCACCTATTCCTCCGCCGGAACCAGGCTGGAGTTTCAGGTGACCGACGCAGAAAAATTTGTTCCCGCGCGCTTTTCCGATTTCGTGTGGTTTACCGAAGATGATTTGCTCAGGCAACTTCACCAGCGCATTCCGCTGTTCAGCGGAGAGCTGCCCGCAAGCGGCCGCCTACCCGATCAGGTCTCCGATGTGCTTCAGGCGATGCTGGTCGAACTCGCCGTCCCCGGCATCGTGGAATTCACACGTAACACCGGCAAAACCGGAAAACTAGAATCTGTGGATTACAACGTCACCGGAGTCAGCATTCGCATTCATCATGCCGAGTTTCCCGGGGCAGCCCCAGCCGAACTTTCCGAACTGCAAACCGCGGCGGAAAAGATCTACGGACGCGAATACTCCCGCGATTACATGGGCTCGTTCGCCGCGCATACGCTCTTGCCGATCTTTCATCGAGCCGGCTATCTCAAAGCCGGCTGCGCAGCGGCTCAACCAAAAGTCGTCAAAGTGGCGCCGTCAGAATCGCCAGACAACCGCCAGCCCCCGACCTTTGTGGACGTCACTTTCGCCGTCACTCCCGGCATTCAATACAAGCTCAGCGGCTGGGAGTGGTCTGGCAATCAAGCTATCGCCAATGAAGAACTACAACCGCTGATCCACGCCAAAGTTGGGCAAGCCGCCAACACGGTTCAGCTCGAAGACGACCTGCGAACCGTGCAGCAGCTCTACGGCTCCCGCGGTTACATTCTGGCCAGTGTTAAAGTGAATGCCCAATTCGACGACCGAGCTGGCACGGTCGCCTATCGCCTGGCGGTCAACGAGGATTCGCAGTTCCGCATGGGCGAACTGGAGTTTCGTGGCATCGACAACAACCTTACCGCGCGCCTGCGCGCTGCCTGGAAGCTGCGCCCTGGCGACGTTTATGACGGCAGCTACCTGCAGGAGTTCTTGCCGCAAGCCAGAAAGCTGCTCCCTGTGACGCTCGACTGGGAGGCTTCAACCCACGTCACTGCCCTGCCGCGCGACAAGACGGTTGACGTGGATATCCAATACACGGCGAAGGCTACGCGTTAAACTGGAGGCTGCGCTCGCGTAAAGGAGAATCCCCGGATGCCTAGCGCCCAGAGTTCGCTCAGATCGATCAGCATGGCCCTGCTCTGCTCCATCATGCTGGTATCGACTCTCCTTGCCACACCCACCCACAAGCAGGTCTTCGTCGGAGAAGTCGGCGATGCCATGTGCGGCAGAAAGCATGTCGACCAGCCAGCCGCCGACTGCGCTCATACCTGCGTCGCCCATGGATCGAAATATACATTGATTGTCGGAGAGAAGATCTACACCCTCCAAACCAGCGACAAAGCCGTCTTGGCCATGCTTGACCTGCAAGCGGGGAAGCATGTGACGATTATTGGGAGACTCCATGGAGACTCGATTCGGGTCAGTTCGGTCGCTCAAAGGTAAAATCGGCTTTGTTCGCAAAACCGAACCGTATTCCGTTTCCGCTTGACGCGAGTTCTTGTTGTGGTAGAGTTGTCCCGATTCTGCCCGGGGCCCTCCCCCGAAGATTCCGGGCATGAGTGGCGGGAGCCGCGCCAGCGGGTCCCGCTATTTTTCTGCCCTGTCAGCGAAATTCATCTTTCCTTTACAAAGCATTGTGTTAAATTGTGCATTCTCCATCTCATTTTTTACGCCGGAGGCGATCGAATTGGGTAAAGACATGGTTCCAAAGCGGATGTTTTTCACCAAGGGAGTAGGAAAGCACCGCGAGCGGTTGACCTCGTTCGAACTGGCCCTGCGCGACGCGGGCATCGCGGCCCAGAATCTGGTCCGGGTCTCTTCAATCTTCCCGCCGAATTGCAAAATGCTCACCCGCAAAGAGGGCGTGAAGTATCTCAGCCCCGGCGAGGTTGTCTTCGCGGTCGTGGCCGAGAACTCGACGCATGAAGCCCACCGCCTGCTGGCTTCCTCGATCGGCGTAGCCATTCCCGCCGACAAAAACACTTACGGATACCTGAGCGAGCACCACTCCTTCGGCGAAACCGAAGACGCCGCCGGAGAATACGCTGAAGAGCTCGCCGCCGAAATGCTGGCTACCACGCTCAACGTGGAGTTCGACCCCGACCGCTCCTGGGACGAGAAAAAACAAATCTACCGCTTGTCGAACAAGATCGTGCGCACGGCGAATGTAACGCAGTCCGCGGTGGGAGATAAGCGCGGGCTGTGGACTACGGTGATTGCCTCGGCAGTGCTGATCTTCGATTAGCGTCAGAATTTTAAATTCGTAAGCCAGAGCGGTCGCCATCAATGCGGGGATCGGTAAGGGCACGACGTTCAGCCGTGCCGATACAGACCATGAGAGACGGCGGCTTTAGCCCCTGAGGGTGCTGCGCTAAGGCTGGATTACGTTCACCGGGATCCGTTCTGTTTTTGAAGTTCGGCGTTTAGCATGATGTCGCCGCCCGTAACTTTGAGCTTGCGGTCCCAGGCTTCGTATCCGGCCTTCTTGATTGCTATGGAATGGTCGCCTGTCGCTAATTCGACCGAAGACGGCGTGTTCCCAACGAAGCTTCCATCGATCTCGATATCAGCTCCGTCGGGGCTGGACGTAAACAAAACCTTGATGGGTTCTGAGACTTCCTTCGGAGCATCCGGCGTCGCTGTCGGCGGCTCCGAAGTAAGCGTTCTTTCAGCGACCGTTTCGTCCTCGATTAAGTCCCTTGCCATACGGCGATCATCCTCGACCGGGCTTTGCAGCTTGAACTCGGCGCTGCCCTGTTCCCACAAGAGCATGGTCAACTTTCCATGCCCTTTCCAGAATCCCATTTCCTCGTCGACACGAACGAAGTACTCCTGTCCGGCTTCCGCCTCCAGAGAGATGGCAGAGGATCTGTCGTCGGACCTGATGCTATGGTGGCCGGGGGCTAGTCTTATGCTGACGCGGCGTCCGTTGCCCACTCTCGCAACTTGCCGATCGTCCACATAGATCGATGGAGCGAGCGCTGACCCTAAGTATCGTCGCGACCTATACACACGCAGGTGCGCAAAGCTCGCGCCCGAATCCTGGGAGATCGGCGGGGCGGAGGCCTTCCCGTTTGCCGTCGACTGCTCCAGGAAGCTTCCGCGCATAAATGGTGCCGACTGGCAGAGGGAGGGAACGGCAAGTGTCAGAGTTAAAAAGCTAAAAACTAAACCGCGCATGTAGTCTCTCCTGCAGGCGATCCGTAGAAAACTAGCGCCGCCATACTAGCGCACTCTATCGCCATTAAACATTGAATAACTACATATCCGTAGTTACATTGAGGAGTCGAAGCTATGCGGTTCGAGTGGGATAAGGCCAAGAACCTCTCCAACCAGCGCAAGCACGGTGTGAGATTTGAGGAGGCGAGCGCGGTATTACTCGACCCGCTGTACGTGTCAGTACAGGATCGCATCGAAGATGGGGAGCCGCGATGGCAAACCCTTGACTTGGTCGGGGAGTTGCTGCTCCTGATTGTGGCCCACACGGTGAGGGAAGTGAGCGACGATGGTGCGGAAGTCGAGGTTATTCGCATCATCTCGGCCCGGCCCGCTACGGTGGAACAAGGCCGTGCGGGGGCAGTTCTATCGGCCGCGCAAGCTACAAATCACACTCGGGTTGACGCCGATGTGCTGAATTGGCTCAAGTCGCAGGGCAAAGGCTACCAGTCCCGGATTAACGCGATCCTGCGTCGAGAGATGCTGACCTCGGTTAAGACCGCTAGATAGCATGCTTTGCTCTACGTTTCCCCTCGGAAACCGCCAGTTCCAGCCGGTCTGCCAGCCACAACTTGATCAGCGATTGCCTCGTTACGCCCAACCTCTGCGCTTCCCGGTCCAGGGATTTCACCATCCAAACCGGAAAGTCGACATTCACCCGCTTCACCTCGTTACCTACCCGTCGCGCCTTGCTCAGATCCAGATGTTCGGTGATGTCCTCACCAGCGTCAAACATCCGATCCAGTGTCTTGGCCTTCATAAAGTGCCGCCTCCCTATCGCGCGCTCGTCTCACCGAAATAATCCGCGCATTCTCGCCCCGGCGGGTGATAAATGCTGACCAAAGCTTCTCCCCAGTCCCGCCTAGATTGATCTTTCCGATCAGCAACCATCTCGGCTCATCGCTGGCACGTGCTGGGATCTCCAGTAGCTCGGGATCGTCCCAGAGCGCCTGCGCCTCATCAAAATCTATACCGTGCTTCCGCTTGTTCTCATCGCTCTTGGCGGGATCGTACTCGAAACCCATGCTTCATCCAAGGGATGACCGACGGTATAGAAACGGTATAGATATTATACACCGGGCGCGGGTTGGATCGTTTTGCAGCAAGAAATGGAACTCGGGTTAAGAAACCCGGGAAACCCGATTTCAGGGGCTCTCGCGGCGTAGGAAACCTTGTGCTATACTAATACTTTAGTAACCCTCCCTCATCACAAATGTAACCTTCCGTTAACAGCCTTCCCTTATCATAAGAACTGAAATTAACCCCTATTCATTAGGCCCTGGGAGTAGTTGTGGATATTAATACGCGTCGAGAGAAGCAAAAAGCTCTTATCACCGAGCTGTTGGAGAGAAAAATCCGCCTGCACGCGCAGCAGATACATGACCAGCGCGGCCAGGCCGAAGGCACAGCTTTGCAGGATTGGGTTCAGGCTGAGTCGGAAGTTTTAAGCAAGAGCATCCTGGCGCCGCTCTATCGCCGCACTCGCGAAACCTCGTCGGGAGCCGGCGCCTAGGCAAAAATGTAGGGACAGCCGTCCGGCGGCACAGTCTTATCGGGCCGCTGCTGGCAGGCCGCCACAAACCATTAACCTACGCCGCTTTACTTCTTCGCCGCGGCCACTTTCGCCTTCCCCACCTTGCTTCCCTTCTTATCCAGGCGCTCAAACACCGCAGCGACGATCAAAGGCAGCCCGACCGTGGCATCCACAAAAACCTCGCCAAACCGGCCGCCCTCCGCCGGAGGCACAAACTTGCCCCACGAAATCGCCTCGCTGTACGGACTTCCCGACAACCCTCCCCAGAAAACCGGCTCGGGACAAATCCGCAACCCATAGTGATAGCGCTTTAGCGGCACATTCTCCCCCAGGCGCCGGTGGCGCAACTCGCAGAACGGGCCAAACTGCTGCGACCAATTCCGCGGCACTCCGCCGCCAATCGTCATAATCCCCAGCTTTTTCTGCCGCAGCAGGGTCGCCGCGAAATGCTCCAGATCTTCAAACGGATCGTAGCGAATTTTGTGCCGCCCAGTGGATTCCCGCAGCCGGTTATTCAGCGCTGTATCGAGCCCCATTTCAGAGTCTGTAAACGCCGGCACAAACACTGGCACGCCCATCTCATGCGCCGATTTCAAAATCCCGCGATCCCCGGAATGCTTCTTCAAGTAAGCGCCAATGGCGTGGTTCAGCTTGTAGGAGCACATCACTTCATTGTGATCCCAACCCTCAAGCACCGCAGACATCACTTCTTCCACGTCGTCGAGATTCTGCTCCGGCTCCAGCGTGTCGTAGACGCGGTTGTAGCCCTGCTCGTACAACTCTTCATCTGACACTTCCGGATTCGCCCGGAAATGCGCCCGTCCTGTGGCCTCGACCAATCCGTGCGCCATCAGAGCGCCGGTCGAAACCACGGCATTCACGATGCCGCGATCAATCAACTCGGTGACGATCAGTCCCTGCTTCGCAACAGTCATGGCGCCCGAGAGCGTCATCACCACAAAACATTCTTCATCGCGCGCCATGGCTTCGAGCACATCGGCAGCCTCGCCCAACTGTCGGCCGGTGAAAGCCGTCTTCGACATCGCCCGCACCAGATCGTCGATCGACTTCACTTTGGTGAGGTCGAGGGGCTCCAGCGGAATCAGCTTGTCTTCAATGGGATTATGCAGCTTGCGGTCTACGCCATCGCCCACATGCCCGGAATTTCCATGAGACTTCCCCGTTGAATGCCCGCCGCTGTGATTGCCTTGTTTCAAGGTGATGCCTCCCAGTACGAATGCAGGTTCGATGCAAATCTTCTGAACCACTACTTTACAGGAACACCAGTGGAGCTTGCCAAGCGACGCCGTAAGACATGCGATTGAATTTGCGCGAAGCTTTACCTCGCGTCCTTCGCGGATGTTCTTCGCGCCCTTTGCGGTTAAAATCTTTTCTGGTGTCAATCACTACACTGCAGGCGGACATACCAGCATGAAAGATCTGAGCATTGCGCTCGACAACTGTCCCGGCGCCTTGGCCGATATGGGGGACGCTCTGGGCCGCGCCGGAGTGAGCGTCGAAGGTGGCGGCGCGTGGGTAGTCAACGGTCAGGGTGCGGCACATTTTCTTTTTGAAGATGCGGTCGCCGCTCGAAGCGCGCTGGCAGCGGCGGGCATCAAAGTATTGGATGAGCGGGATGTGCTCATCCAGCGCCTGAACCAGGATGAAGCGGGTCAACTCGGAAAGTTCACTCGCCACATGGCTCAGGCCGGGGTGAACATCGAAGTGCTTTACAGCGACCACAATCACCAGTTGATTTTGGTGGTAGATGATTTAGAAAAAGGCCGTGCGGTCTTGGACGCGCGAACAAGACGCGCGCAAACAGTAAGGACAAAGATGAAACAGCACAACTACAAACTTGAAGTCGAGTGGACCGGAAACGCCGGCGAAGGCACCAAGACTTACCGCGGGTACCGCCGCGACTATACCATCACGGTGGAAGGCAAACCTGAAATTCTCGGATCGAGCGACCCCGGCTTTCGCGGAGACCCATCCCGCTACAATCCCGAGGATATGCTGGTCGCGAGTCTTTCAGCCTGCCACATGCTCTCCTATCTGCATCTTTGCGCCGTGAACCATGTCACCGTTTTGGAGTATCGTGACTCGGCGCTTGGCTTGATGGAGGAGAATGGCGACGGCTCCGCGCAATTCACGCGGGTGACGCTGCAGCCTACGGTTGTGATTTCGCCCGGCGACGATGCAACCATGGCACATGCTCTTCATGAGAAAGCTCATCACATGTGCTTCATTGCGCGCTCGGTGAACTTTCCAGTGGATTGCACGCCCACTATCACGGAAGCGTCAGTGGTTGCGCCTTTGCAATAACCACGAAGTATCGAAGACGGGAAGAAAAATCTTTACCACAGCGGTCACGGGGAATCACAGGGTAAAGCTCCTGATCCCCGATAGGTCTCCCTGCTATATTGAACCGAAAGGAATTCGCGCGTGTCCCCTGACAAATTTCGAGTAGCTCTGGTGCAGATGTCGTGCGGGCCGGAGCCTGAAGAAAATCTGCAAAAGGCGCTTGAGCGCGTGGCCGATGCCGCGGGGCGCGGCGCGCAAGTCGTATGCCTGCCCGAGCTGTTTCAAACTCAATATTTCTGCCAGCGCGAAGATCACGCACTGTTTGATTTGGCGGAACCCATTCCTGGCCCGGCCAGCGAAAAACTCGCCGCCGCCGCAAAGCAGCATAATGTCGTGCTGATCGCGTCTTTGTTCGAGAAGCGCGCTCCTGGCATCTATCACAACACCGCCGCTATTTTTGATTCCGATGGCTCGCTGAGCGGCCTCTACCGCAAGATGCACATTCCCGACGACCCGCTCTACTACGAGAAGTTTTACTTCACTCCCGGCGATCTTGGCTTTCGCGCTCTCGATACCAGCGCCGGCCGCCTCGGCACGCTGGTCTGCTGGGACCAGTGGTTTCCTGAGGGCGCGCGCCTCACTGCGTTGCAGGGCGCAACCATTCTTTTTTATCCCACGGCAATCGGCTGGCACCCGTCCGAAAAGGCGGAGTTCGGTCAAGCTCAACACGATGCCTGGCGCACCATTCAGCGCGCCCATGCCATCGCCAACGGAGTCTACGTCGCCGTGGTCAATCGCGTCGGCTTTGAAACCGGCAACGTGCGCGGCAAATCCACTCCCGGCCACGGGCTCGAGTTCTGGGGCGGCTCGTTTTTCTGCGATCCCTTCGGCCGCGTCATCGCCGAGGCCTCGCACGACCGCGAAGAAATTCTGATTGGAGATGTGGACCTGAAGGCCCTCGAAGACATTCGGCGCAACTGGCCGTTCTTGCGCGACCGCAGGATTGACGCGTATGCGCCGATTTCGAGCCGTCTATTGGATGGACGGTAAGAGCGGGTCAACGAGCGCTATCGCCTGATAACGTCAACCGCGTCCTTGTGCCCACCTCGTTCGAGAATACAGTTCGTATAGAAGAGGCAAGATGACTGCGAAAATGATGGCAACCCGTTCGGGATGCTGATAGCTACTCATAGTTGAAGAAACCCGAGTGCCACCTTCTAAGCGATACGTGATGGTGTTTCGGGGCCACGGCATAAAAATGCACGCGTGCCATGCGGCCAAGTATCCAAACGCGCCAAGAAATGCATCGGTGAGAACTTTTCGGCGAGCACCCTTCGCCACTAGAGAGACGGCCCATCCCGTGATGACACCAATCGTCATGCCTACGATTGCATAGGCAGCCAAGTAAAGTGCGACTACAAACCAAGGAACTGGAAACATTGCCTCAATAGTACCGCCACTCGGGTGAATTGGTGAAGCACCGCCGTTACACTCATTACGCAAGAATCCGTCGGTCAAGACTAATATTAGTCTCAGGATTCAGGACTTGATTGGTCGTCCTGTGCAATAAACTACCTCAATGCCCCGATCGACCCATTTCCGTAATACTTTAAATCCGGCTCCCGCGTTCCCCGGCTACCGCATGCCCGCCGAATGGGAGCCCCATGCCGCCACCTGGCTCGCGTGGCCGCACTATCACGGCGACTGGCCCGGCAAGTTCGAGCCGATTCCCTGGGTCTACACCGAAATCATCCGCAATCTCGCACGGCACGAGCGCGTCGAACTCATCGTCAAAGACGCAGCAGCGGAACGCCTTTCCCGTAGGCTGCTCGATCGCGCCAACGCGCCGCTGACTAACGTTCGCTTCCATCGCTGGGCCACGAACCGCGTTTGGCTGCGCGACTCGGGGTGCATCTTCGTGGCTCGAGAGCAGCCGGGCTTCGCCCGGCCGGACAGCCGAGAGCCTGCCCTGAGCTTGCCGAAGGGGCGGCTGTCCCTAAATAAGGCAAACCGCGTCGCCCTCAACTTCCGCTTCAACGCCTGGGCCAAATACTCTAACTATCGCGACGACGCAAAAATCAACGCGCTCATGTCCGATGTCGCGCTCGCCGAAAAAATTCGGCCACTCTCCGGCAAAACCCGCGTGGTCCTCGAAGGCGGCTCGATCGACGTCAACGGACGCGGCTCCATCCTTACCACCGAGGAATGCCTGCTCAGCAAGATTCAGCAGCGCAATCCGGGCATGGCGCGTAAAGATTACGAAGCCCTCTTCGCCGGATACCTAGGCGCGCCCAATGTCATCTGGCTCAACAAAGGCATCGTCGGCGACGACACTCACGGCCACGTCGATGATCTCTGCCGCTTCGTCGCGCCCGGCACGGTTGTAACTATGGTTGAAAGCAATCCGAAAGACGCGAATTACAAACCGCTACGCGAAAATCTCCACCGACTGCGCGCCGCGCGTGATCAGGACGGCAAGCCGCTGAACATCGTAGAAATCCCCATGCCGCGCCCCGTTATCTTCGAGAAGCGCCGCCTCCCTGCCAGCTACGCCAATTTTTATATCGCCAACGGAATCGTGCTCGCACCCGTATTTAACGACGCCAACGACCGCATTGTGCTGAACACTCTCGCCGATCTATTCCCTTCCCGCGAAATCGTTCCCATCTTTTCCGGCGATCTGGTTTGGGGTCTCGGCACCATGCACTGCATGACCCAACAGCAACCAGCCTGATACCTGAGTGCCTACTTCCAACAGCCGAATTTTCGACATCGCAAAAAAATGCGGGCCCGAAAATCGGGCCCGCCAAGTGGGGGAGCTTGCAAGAATTCTTATCGGCCGGGGCCAGTGGGGGAAGTTGGAGGAGGATTGGTCGTTCCCGGATTTGACGTACCAGGATTTGACGAACCAGGGTTCGAGCCAGGATTCGAAGTGCCGGGGTTCGATCCGGGATTCGAAGTTCCAGGATTTGATCCAGGGTTGGAAGTTCCAGGGTTCGTCGAATTGCCGTTCGGCGCCATTCCCGGATTCGATGGATGTTGAGGAGTGGTGCCCGAGTTCGGATTATTTGGATTTGTCGCGTTCGGGTCGGTCGGATTCGATCCGGGGGTTGTGCTGTTAGGCGTCGACGAATTGCCAGTGGGCGGATGCGCTGTGCTACCTGTCGGGGGCTGGCCGGTATTGCCGGTCGGCGGCGTCGAGGGCGATGTTTGACCGGGTTGGGCCTGTCCCGGACTAGCTTGTCCCGGGCTCGCAGAACCGCCGGGCGCGCTTCCACCACCAGTTCCGCCAGCACCACCGGCTTGCGCCACCACCCAGGTTGCGCACCCTAAGACGACCGAAAGCAAAGCTAATTTCCTGGCTGACATCATGAGGCCTCCACCTTTTGAATTTAGGGCTGACCCGCTGAGCGCCAGTCCGGCGCTTGCATCAGGAAGCCGTATAAGAATCCTGCTCCAGGGCTGGGTGCGGCAACATCCGGCGTATGCAGTAATCCTAGAGCGGTGAATCCCGTAGCAATTGCTGAGAGAAAAGAGCGCCGACAAAAGCTCAGACTCGAAAGCCTTACGACGCAGGAGGGGTTAAATGGTCGATTTGATGCCGCGAAGCGCCGGCCGGGGCGGCTTCGATGGGCAACGTGAACTGGAACGTTGCGCCGTGTCCGGAGTTGGAAGTAGCCCACAATCTTCCCCCGTGGGATTCGATAATGGAGCGGCTGATGGGCAGCCCCATTCCTGTTCCTTGCGGCTTGGTGGTAAAAAATGCGTCGAAGATTTGTTCTGCGTGTTCTTTCTTGAGTCCCATGCCCGTGTCGCTGACGGCGACCAGAAGTTGACTCTTCTTGCTTTGCAGCGACTTGATCGTAAGTTCGCCAACCGCACCCATTTCCTTCATGGCTTCAATGCCATTGAGCATTAGGTTCATCAAAACCTGCTGCAGCTGCACCCGGTCCGCCTTTACGGGGGGGAGATCGTCCGCCAGATCGCCGCGGATCGATATCGAATAGCGGCTGGCCTCACTGCGCAACAGCATCATCATTTCCTGAATGAGTTCGTTCATATCGACCCATTCTTCTTGCTGCGAAGCGCCTTTCTTAAACAGCACGCCAATTCTGCTGATGATCTCAGAAGCGCGCAGCACATCGGTGGCGATTCTTGATGCCGCCTCGCGTGCTTCCGCCAGGTCTGGCTCATCGCGATTCAGCCATCGCACGCAGGTTCTGGCATCGGTTACCGCGGCCGCGATCGGCTGTTTGATCTCATGCGCCAACGACGCCGTCAGCTCGCCCATTGTTGTGACTCGATTGATATGGGCCAGCTCCGCCTGGGCCTGGCGCAATCTCTCGCGCTCTTCCTCGGCGCGCTTGCGCTCCGTAATGTCAAGTTGCGTGCCGACGACTTCAACCAGCTCCCCGCTCGCATTGAAGACGGGGCGGCCTAATCCCTGAATGTGTTTGATGGTTCCATCCGGCAGTACCACCCTGAACTCGACGACATAGTCGGTTTTCTCGCGGACGGCCGTCTTGACCTCTTCAAGCATCCGGTCACGATCCTCTGGGTGAATGCGCTGCAAAATCATTTTGCGGTCGGGAAGGCCCCGCTGCGGATCGAAACCCCAAATGCGGAAATTTTCGTCCGACCAGTAGATGGCCTTGCGCCCGTTGAAGGCCCAACTGCCGGCGTGGCTCAGCCTCTGCGCTTCACTGAGGTAGGACTCGCTTCGCCGCAGCTGTTCGTGGACGAGCCTGCGTTCGATGGCAATGCCAGCCAGGTGAGTGGCCATTTCCAACGCTCGGGTCTCGGTCAGATTCGGAGCCCGGGGTTCGCGATAATACATGGCAAGCGAGCCCAGCGGGCTGCCCGAGTGCGAGATTATGGGAGTAGACCAGCAGGCACGGAAGCCACAAGGCCCGGCCTGGGCTCGATAATCCTCCCACAGCGGATCCGTGAGAATATCCGCAACGAATACAGATTCCCCGCGGTACATGGCGGTGCCGCACGATCCCGCTTTCGGACCGATGGCAAGGCCGTCAATGGCTTTGAGGTACGGCTCGGGGAGATTCGGAGCGACGGCGTGGCGCAAATGCTTCCCGTCCTCATCCAACAGCAGGACCGAACAAATAGTGCCGGCAAATCGTTCTTCAACAATCCGCACCAGTTTTTCCAGTATTTCATCGAGCGGAGCGTCACGAGCTATCATCTCCAAAACGCGGCGCTCTCCTTCACGCAGCGCTTCTCCCTGCTTGCGCTCGGTAACGTCCATCACCGAACCCAGGAATTCGCTGGGGTTGCCGGACGAGCTGACAACAGGGTGGCCTACCCCGTACATGTACCTCGTCGTTCCTTCCGGAAGTACGACTCGGAAGTGCGCCTCGACATTGGCTCCCACGCCGATGGCTTTCCCAAGATCGTCCACCGTCCGGTCTCGATCTTCAGGATGAATGCGCTGAAGAAATTCGTCGAGTAACGGCAACTCCTTCTTCTCTGGATCAAGGCCAAACAGACGGCGATGTTCCTCCGACGAGTGGATCATCTCGCGAGTCGCGATCTTGCAAGCCCAGCTGCCCGCGTGGCTTAACTTCTGCGCTTCCGCGAGGTAGGCTTCGCTGCGGAGCAGCGCCTCCTCAGCCTGCTTGCGCTCGGTGATGTCCATCATCGTGCATACGAATTGTTCTACCTCCCCGGATGCATTCAAAACCGGATGGCCGACGGTGTGAGTGTGCTTAAGAGTTCCATCGGGAAGCACAATTCGATGTTCCACCTGGTAATCCGAACGTTCACGGATCGCGCGCTCCTTTGCTTCTTGCACTCTGGCTCGATCCTCGGGGTGCATGCGCGGCATCCGGTTTTTCCACGCCGACAGCCCTTGCTTCGGATCGAATCCATAAATGCGATACCACTCCTCGGAGAGATACAGGGCATCGTCCCCGTTTACCAGCCAGGCCCCGCTTCCGGTATGGGTGAGCCTCTGCGCCTCTTCCAGGTACGCTTCTCTTTCGCGAAGCGTCTGCTCCACCCTCCTTGCTTCGGTGATATCCGTCACCGCCCCCACGAACTCAAAATCATCCGCCTCATCCTTCGTCGAGGGATGCCCTACAACTCGAAGGTACTTTACCGAGCCGTCGCCCATCAGCAGCCGATGTCGAAAATCAAAAGCCCTACGTTCCCGTACCACTTCTTCGATTTTTTCTTGCACAAAAGCTCTATCCTCTGGATGGGTTTGCTGCAAGATTAGTTCCAATGTCGGTGGGCGGGCTGGATCAATTCCGAAAATTCGAAAAGTTTCATCGGACCAGACAATCTCTCCACCAGAAACGCTCCAGCCGAAACTGCCGGTGCGGCTCACCCTTTGGGCTTCCGCTAAATACGCCTCGCTGCGAAGCAGCCCGTTTTCGACGCGCTGACGTTGCCGCACTTCTTTGGTTAGCTCGCGGTTGAGCAAAGTCAGTTGGCGGGTCCGCTCCGCCACGCGTTGTTCAAGCTCCTCGTTCAGGCGCCTGATTTCGGCCTTGGCTTGTTTGAGGTCTGCGGTTTCAATCACATCCCACTTGCCGCGCCGCTTGGTGACCGCATATTGATGGGTTCGCACCACGTCCAGGACTTCAGCCGCTCCGCATACGCTTAGCGGATAGGTGCAGAGCACAATCAAGCGCCGATCGGAAACAGCCTGATCGAGTGCGTCTTCGTACTCGCAAAAGTCCTTCCAGTCCTTATCTTCGAGCCAGGCGGTGTCGCCGGTCACTCTTACGCCAGCATAGCCTCTAGCGGAAGCGCCCTTCAGTTTCTCGCTCCAACCGCGCAGCGCTCGATTCAGATCGAACTTTCCATTCTGCAAATACCAATCACGAGCTGCGACAATTTCGATGCTATGATTCGCCAGGTATTGATCGAAATCAGGCATCTCTCGCCGCAACGAATTCATCGCTTCGTCCACACTAAGAGGTTCGGGGACCGCCCAGACGCAAAACTGCCGGCTCTCGAGTCCTGCCTTGCAAAAGGAAGTCGCGATCTCAAGCAGATCGGCTTGGGTTTCGTAAAAGAGGCAGAAATGCGTACCCCACGGAATATCGCCGACGAAATCTTCGCCTGGATTCCGCCCCGCAACGGTCATGGGCGTTGGCTCCCGATTTCAAGCTTGCAGCATAAGCGGGGTGCGGCCGCGCTGGCGGCGGACAAGGAGGGAAAAAGCCGTCGAAAAGAATCGGCGGCGGCGACGGCGTGTGTGGAAACTACCACTGGCCCCATGGTGTGACCCCGGCCGGTAGCGGATACCGTAATGTTCAGATGATACCGCGCCAAGGTTGGCGTGGACAATTTTTTCCGGCCCGTGCCTTCCCCGGAACTTCCGCCATCTGCCAAACAGTGGGCCAGCGTCTTCAGCCTTGCAAATGGCCCTCCCTTGCGGTTCACGGCTTCTTCGGCGGTAGATACTTCTTTTCGATGGATGCGACCACGACGTAATTTGGATCCACCATCTCATTAAGATGGATCTTCCCCACCTGCGAGAGCAATTCGTAAGCATCGAATTCTGATAAACCGTAGTCTTTATGGATCCAGTGCACCAGTTCAGTGAAAGCGATGCGCAGCGCATCGTCCAGCGGGCGATAGGCTCCCACCGTCATAATCGCCTGATCATTTTCAAACTGTGGCCAGCTGATGGTCCGGCCTTTAATCACGCTGACCTGCACTCGCGCCTTCAGAGGAACTTCAATCGCCGAGCCTGCAATCTCGCCATCACCCATGGCGGCATGGCCATCGCCAACGTACAACAGGCCGCCTTTTGCGTTTACCGGGAAGTACACGGTATTGCCCACGCTGACTTCGGGAGAATCCATATTGCCGCCGAATTCTGCCGGCACGGTCGAACTGCGCGCCTCGCCCAGTGCCGGCGCGACTCCAATGCAGCCGAAGAACGGATGCAATGGAATCTTCACCGAAAAATCGGAATCCAGCGCTTTGAACGTGGCCGCATTGGCCGCATGATCGATGTGATAGAACCAGATTTTCTCCGGCAAGGGCGAGTGCAGCATGGGAGTGTAAGCCGTCTCATTGAGAGCGCCAAATCCGGCCGCGAACGCACCCACTCCGCTGTCGCCATCTACCTGTAGATCGAGAATCTTCACCGCCAGCGTGTCGCCGGGCTCCGCACCCTCCACATAAAACGGCCCCGCCAGCGGATTGTCGCCCTTCACCATGCTGAGCGTGTCCCCGGGTTTTCTAATCACGTTGCCAAAGCAATCCAGCGTATTGGTATCGAGGATGTCGCCAGAGTGCAATCGCGCCACCGGCTCCGCCGTCGCGAAGAGATATTTCACGTTGTCGATGGTCGTGGTGTAGTGAACCACGTTCTGGGCCAGCGCGGAACCGACGAGTAGCAAGAATAGAAGACAACGAGCCATCACAGAACCCCCTGTTGAGCTGCCAATTTGCGAAGCGATGAGAAACATCTCTTCCCCTTACGGGGTGCAATTTAACATAAGATGCCAGTTCTTGAAATCATCCTGTGCGCCGCGAAGAGTTCCCAAGAAAATTCCAAGTTTGCTCTGGAGGAAGCAGCACCAGGTAACGACAGATTCTGCCTCTCAGAAACTGCCACGAAAAATCGCACGAAGGCCGTGACTTTCGAATTTTTGTGCCGCTGACAATCCGCCGTCGCCGGAATCTTTGTTCCTGGTCAACGATTGGCCTCACGGTACACGCGGGACCTGGCGATGGAGATTGTGATCGAGATCCGCCTTGGCAAAATGCAAGTCCTCATTACTGTCGGATGCAGTCAGCGTGATGCGAATGGATTTAGCGGCGGGCTGATTGCTCTTGGCGGCAACGCTACAGATCGGGATCAAGACATTAGCTTCCGGATAGTACGCCGCCGCGCTCCGGCGGGCAATCGCATAGGGGACGACGGCAAAACGGGGCGCCTTGCGCACTTCTCCTTGAAAGTGACTGTAAATGTCCACGATCTGGCCGGCCCGGAGATTTCTGGCCTCCATGTCGAGTGGATTCAGGAAGAGTACCCGCCGGCCGCCAAACACGCCCCGATACCGGTCGTTCAGCCCATAGATTGTGGAATTGAATTGATCGTGACTACGGATCGTCGTCAAGAGAAACTCATCTGGCTTAAGGTCATGCTTCGGGATTGGGCAGACGCTTAGCTTCGCCTTGCCGGAACTTGTTTTGAAGATGCGGTGTTTCGCGGCATTCGGCAGGTAGAAGAACTTCTCTTTCACCAGTCGCGCGTTAAAGTCTTCAAATCCCGGGATCACTTTAGCGATCGCATCCCGGATCAAGTCGTAATTGTCCGCGAAGCCACGCCAATTTGTGGTGGTGCGAGTGCCTAACGTGGCCTGCGCCAAATTCGCGATGACCGCTACATCGCTCAGCAGGTCCGGTGAAGTGGGCCGAAAGAAGCCCTGCGAGGGATTGATAATGCCCATCGAGTCTTCTACCGTGAGGAACTGTTTGCCCGTCGCCTGTATATCTTCCTCGCTCCGCCCCAGACAAGGCAGGATTAAAGCCCGCTCGCCTGTGATCAGGTGAGAGCGATTCAGTTTCGTCGAGACATGCGCGGTGAGCTTGCAGCGTTGCATCGCGTGCGCGCTGTAGACAGTGTCAGGCACGTTCGACAGGAAATTCCCGCTGATGGCAAAAAACACTTTGACGTCCCCATCGAACATCGCATGCAGCGTCTCGACCGTGTCATGTCCCCACTTCCGGGGTGGTTCAAAGTTAAACTCTTTCCCCAGGGCATCCAGAAAAGCTTTCGGCGGGCGCTCCCACACGCCCATGGTTCGATCCCCTTGCACATTCGAGTGTCCGCGCACACAAACGGTGCCAGCCCCGGGGCGCCCGATATTTCCGCCAACCAAAAGAAGATTTACGATCATCGCAACGTTGTCGACTCCGTTGCGGTGCTGGGTAACCCCTAAGCACCATGCGATGATCGTCTTCTTCGAGGCCGCATACATATCGGCGGCGACACGCAATTGATTTCGAGTCAGCCCGCTGTTTTCCTCAATCTCTTCCCAGCTTGTTGCTTCCACGTCGGCCAGTAGCGATTCAAAGCCTTCAGTATAGGTTTGAATAAACTCATGGTCGATCGCCGAAGCCTGGCCCGCCCGCTCGCGCTCGAACAGATCCTTCAGAATGCCCTTGATGGCCGCTACATCTCCGTTCACCCGCACGGGGAGATACAGATCGGCCAGGGCGTGCCCTTTCCCCAGCAATGCGAACGGCAACTGTAAAGGGTTCGGATAATCCTGAGGGTTAGGATTAATCACCCTCATCATGCTGACTTCAGGAAGAGGATTAACCACAATGATCTTGGCTCCATGGTCTTTGGCTTCCTGTAGCGTGGTCAACATCCGCGGATGGTTCGTCCCAGGGTTGTTCCCAAAAATGAAGATGAGATCGCTGCTCTCCATATCTTCCAGGGTAGCTGTGCCCTTGCCGACTCCGAGCGTCTCTACCATGGAAACTCCCGATGACTCGTGGCACATGTTCGAGCAGTCCGGAAGATTATTGGTCCCAAATTGCCGCGCAAACAACTGTAGAAGAAATGCGGGTTCATTCGTCGTCTTGCCTGAGGTGTAGAAGCAGGCTTGATCGGGCGAATCCAAACCATTCAGTTCTTCCGCGATCATCGCAAAAGCTTCCGGCCAGGTGATCGGCTGGTAGTGAGTCGCGTTCGCGTGGCGCACCATCGGCGAAGTTAACCGCCCCTGCTGGTTGAGCCAGTAATCGGATTGCGCGGCCAACTCAGCGATGGAATACTTGGCGAAGAACTCCGGGCCAATGCGCTTCTTCGTGGATTCGTCGGAAACTGCCTTGGCGCCGTTCTCGCAAAACTCGAAAACCTTTCTCTTCTTGTCGGGACTCGGCCATGCGCAGCTCTGGCAGTCGAAGCCAGTTACCTGGTTGATCTTCAAAAAGGCTTCAGTCGCCCGAATCGGACCCGCTTCGCCAATGCCGTACAGCATCGTGTTCCAAATGGCAGGAATGCCGGCAGCCTCTTCGGAAGCACGGCCAATCCTGAGGTTACCCATTTCGGTTGGGTTTTGCGCTTGCCGCGACGTCGCGTCGTTTGGATCCAACGTTCCCTGCTCTGCCATTGTGCCGACTCCAGTCTTCTCTCGCAGATCCTGCTTGGAGCGATAGTGCCCATCCCGGCATTGTTCGTCTCCAAGGATTACGGCCGAGGCGTCTGGCGTATTCATAGGTAATTCCTCTTCTTTGGCATCCAGTAGCTAAATCGCTTCCCGCACAGTGAAGTCTCGATCAAGAGGCGCCCCCGGACGTGCGGGGAGGTTGCGTGCTTCTCATCCATTCCGGAGGGATTGACCGCACAGCCCCGGAAGCAGCACTCTCTCTCAAAGATCTTCGCTTATGGCAATGATGATCGCCTCGGCACCGGAAATAAGCCCGGGGATGTCCGTGCCGATCATGCGCGCCTTCTTCCAATTCACGATCTGCGCGGCTGCGGGTCCCACCGCGCCAACGGTGCCAACACTTAGAAGGGTTTCGCCCGCTTGGGCTTGGTTTGAATTTACTATAGACGACCTCGCCGTAAGGTAAGGAACTCCAATCGCCGGGGCCTTGACGCGAACCAGCGCTTCCCCTGGGGCGGGCTGCGGAACGGGTACTTCCTCAATTCGCAAAACCGACGGCGGTTCAAACTCGCTAAAATGCAAAGACATCATTCGCAATCAGCCTCCCGTGCGCCCCCATCAACGAAAGCTGCGGCTCATGCTCAAGCGGTTTTCTGCCGCTCTTTAAAGCTCAGCCGCGATAGCGCCGACTTGATCGCCTCGGCACTGCGCTGCAAACCTTGCCGTTCGGCATCGGACATCTCGGGCTCGATCACGCGCTGCACGCCATCGCGCCCGACCACGCTTGGCAAGGAAAGCGTAACTCCGAACGCTGGATTATAAGAACCGATCGGAATCACCGCCCGCTCATCGCGCAATATCATTTCAGTAAGGCGCGCCGAAACCATCCCAATGCCATACTGGCTAGCCCCAATGCCTTCAATGACTGTGATGTTCGCGTAGCGCACCTCGCGTTCGACCTCCCGTACCGCCTGTCGCGTTGGGCCATCTTCAACCAAGTCCAACACCTTCCTGCTACCGACTCGCGCCGATGACCACAAGAACACAGACGAGACACCATGCTCACCGATCACCATTGCATCTATATCTGCCGCTTTGACGCTGAGACGCTTGCCCAGATGAAAGCGAAACCGCAACGTATCGAGAGATGTGCCCGTGCTCAGCACGCGCTCGTGTCCCAACATGCGCACCACATCCGCCAGCGCATCCGGCGGATCGGTTACCACCAGAATCAGCGCGGCGGGCGCGCAGGCGTGAATCCGCGGGACGATCTCCTGAAAAACAGCCGCATTCGCATCCAGCAGGCGCAACCTTCCCACAGGATCGCTGCGATCGGTTGCCCCTCCCGCCTTCTCGTTAACCCCGGCTGTGATCATCACCACTGACGACCCGGCCAGATCGGAATAATCGCCGTCGCGCACAACCATCGGTGACGCCAGAATCGTCCCGTATTGCACGTCGGTTACGACGCCTCGAGCCCGCTTGCGGTCGCGGTTCACCAATACAACCTCGCGCGCGCTCCCCCGCATCACCATCGACAAAAAGCATGCGGAGCCTACAGCCCCGGCTCCAACAATTCCCACCTTCATTTCTGTTTTCCTTCCCAATCTGCAGGTTTGCCTTGCATGACGAAAAGGGTGCGAGCGCCGCCGTACTGACGCTGCGCACCCCAAAGGCGGAACGCTTACCGAGTTCCCGCACTCCTTGAAAGGCTTTCCGCTTCCTGCTCCGAAGCTGTCTGCTGAAGCTTCAGATCCAGTGCGATTGTCGTCTGGTTGCCCGCGGGTGGCGTGCAGACTGGACCCGTGTAGCCTTCTCCACCCGGCGAGTTCTGTTCCTCGCAGTTGTAATTCTGAATTGCCGCGATCACGGTGCCTGTGCATACCGCTCCGTGGTAATCGTCGCCAATAGTGGAGGTCTCCTGGCACTCTTCATCCTTCACCGCCGTCGGCCAGTTCGTAGCCTGTATCGCGCTCATCACTTCAGGAAAATCCTCATGGACGATGCGTGCCGAACCCGTAAGGTCCTGCGCGTCTTGTTTCAGCAGGAATGTGATTTCGCGCGTTTCAGCATGAATGACCGGCTTACCGTATACCGGCCCGGCGTAAGCTTCGTTCCCGTCCATCGTGATGCTGCGTTCCACGCGAGTCAGCGTAAGATTTCCGGTGACTTTCAGTTTCCCATCCGCTGTCGGCATAACGCGGCCGGACTTGAACGTAAACAGCGTGTGATCGTTTGCGTCAGGAACGAAGCTTTCCGGCAAATCTCCTTGTTTATCGAGAAGCGTTCCCCACTTCTCATCGGCGGGATAGATCGAGAGATTAACCACTGAACTGGCCGGATCATTCGGATCCAAAATCACATTTCCGGCGACTCGAGCAACTCCAGTATTCACCGAATCCGGATTCGCGCGCGATCCCTGCAACAGTTGCGCGCTCGACGAAGTTGAGTCGAGAGAGAATGCGGTAGCGCCGGCGGCGAAGGCCAGTGGCGAGACGGCTGGGAGTAAAAGTGCGACCAGGACGGCGAGACTGCTTTTCTTCGCTAATTCAAAGATATTAGTAATAATTGATTTCATTTAATTCCTCCTTCTCGAGTTATATGTCTTGTCTCCTTTAAAGCATGATCGGTGCCAAACGAAGCCCTATCCATTCGTGGCGGGACTGCTGCTCGACCACCCTTCTGCCACGTTGCTTCTAAATGGGTTGCAGAGCTGAATCTGCAGCGTGGGTGGGCGAAGAACCTCATGCACCTGATTCCGCAAGATCGATTGCAAGAGATCGCATGACGCTGGATTGACACACATGACCGACTGCGGACACCGGTTCGGAAGTACGCCGAGGCGCGATCTCTCCATTCAATTGCGGAATGATTTCAGAAGCTTCAACGAAGCAGTAGCGAGACCATTGGGCTGAGAACAAGAGTGTCAGGGAGCATTTGTCAAACATCCGAACCGGGTTCGTGAGCTCGAACCCTACTGCACCTGTGACATCGAGTTGATTCGCTGTTCTGAAGTGAGCGAGCCTAGCGACTCCTGCCGCGAGGACCGGGAGATCCCCAACTTCTGCATCTTATGAATCAGTGTGGTGCGCTTCAAACCAAGTTTCGCCGCTGCTCCCTTGGGGCCGCCGATTACACCACCTACGGCTTCCAGCGTGCGCAGAATCAGAACGCGTTCAGAATCTTTTAGAGTGGTTGCGGGCGCCGAGGTTGCGGGCGTGGAAGTTGCCAGCGCCTCGACAGCCCCCGGCGGCAACGGATTAGGGAGCACGCCATCGTCGGACATGATCACCGCGCGTTCGATCAGATTCTGCAGTTCGCGAATGTTCCCCGGCCACCGATACGACACGAGCGACGACATCGTCTCCGGAGGAATGTGCTCGATCTGCCGATTCATGCGGCGTCCGTAGATCTCAACGAAGTGGGCCACGAGTGCCGGAATGTCTTCGCGGCGTTCCCGCAAAGGCGGCAACATCACCGGAAATACATTCAAACGGTAGTAAAGATCGGTGCGAAACTCACCTTCGTTCGCCATTTCCATAAGATTGCGATTGGTGGCCGCTACCAGCCGAACATCTACCTGGTGAGTACGCGTGCCGCCAAGACGCTCGAACTCCTGCTCCTGCAAAACGCGCAGCAACTTGGGCTGCAAGGCCGGCGGAATATCCCCTACCTCATCCAGAAAGAGCGTGCCTTTGTCGGCCAACTCGAAGCGGCCGATTTTTTGCGCGATCGCGCCCGTGAAAGCGCCCTTCTCATGGCCAAACAGCTCGCTCTCCAGCAGGTCCAGTGGAATGGCCGCACAATTCAGCCTGACGAAGGGCCGCCCGCACCGCGAACTGAGGTTGTGAATCGCATGCGCAATCAGTTCCTTGCCAGTACCTGTTTCTCCTTGAATCAGAACCGTGGAATCGGTCGGCGCAACTCGTTCGACTTGTTCGAGCACGGATTCCAGGGCAGGACTGTTCCCAATGACCTGCTCAAATCTGCGCTCATACGATGACTGCTCACTACTGTTGAACCTTTGGATAGCTCCCACAGAGAACCTCCCGGATTCGAAGCGCGCCCTTCATCGGCCTTAATTCTCAAGGGCCGCTCGAACACTCTCGAGCAGCACCTCATCATCGAACGGCTTGGCCAGGAACTCCACCGCGCCCGCTCTTAACGCCTGCATGCGCATTTTTGTGTCACCGTGCGCGGTGATGAAAATCGTCGGAATCCTGCACTGCTCAGCGTTCAGCTTCGCCTGAAGCTCCAGACCGGACATTCCCGGCATCCGGATATCGGCGATCAGGCATGCGGTTTCCCCATGCTGGCCAAACTTCAGGAATTCTTCGGCCGAGGCAAATACCTTTGAGGGGAGACCGACGGACTTCAACATGCCTTGCAGCGCACTCCGCATCAACTCGTCATCATCAACAATCGCGACCATTTTTGCCTTCCTCTCGGCAGCCATGGTCACACGGTATCGTCCGGGCGAGCCCAGCGCAATCATCCTTTAGTATGAGCGATGTAGCCAGGCCAGAAACACGACGGAGCTGGTCGGAAGGTTATTCCTGAGCTTCGATTTTGGTGGGGAGTACGAGGTGAAAGCTGGCGCCGTGGGCAGATGCATTGGCAGCCCACAACCGGCCACCGTGTGACTCCACAATCGAGCGGCTGATGCGCAGTCCCATGCCGGTGCCATGCGGTTTCGTGGTAAAGAACGCGTCGAAGATCTTTTCCGCCTGCCCCGCCGGGAACCCCACGCCGGTATCGCTCACCGACACTTCAAGCTGTTCGTGCTCTGCCAGCCTCGAAGTGATAACCAGCTCGCGGACCCCGTTCACATCCCTCATCGCGTCCATGCCGTTCATCATGAGGTTCATGAAGACCTGTTGCAATTGCACTCGATCCGCCATCACGTGAGGAAGACCAGCAGCCAGGTCGGTCCGGACCAATATGGAGTAGCGCGCCGCTTCCCCGCGCAGTAGCGTGACCATCTCCCGAATGACGTCGTTTACGTCAATCAACAGCCGTTGCGAGTTGCCTTTCTTAAAGAGCTGGCGGATGCGGTCGACGATCTCCGCCGCGCGTGTGGTGTCCCTTATGGCCCTCGATGCAGCTTCCCGCGCCTCCGCGAGATCGGGCGGCTGGCGCATCAGCCATCGCAAGCAGGTATTGGCGTCGGTAAGGGCGGCGGCAATCGGCTGATTCACCTCGTGCGCCAGCGAAGCGGTGAGCTCTCCCATGGTGGTGATCCGGCTCACTCGCGCCAGATCCGAGTTTGACTGACGCAAAGCCACTTCGGCACGGTTGCGCGAATTCTCTACGCGTCGCTTGATTTCGATCAATGCCGCAATGAGTAAAGTGGCGAACACGAAGACCGCAAATCGGAAGAAAACCGCCGGCTCGACCGCCGGCTCGATTGTCCTCCGCAAGAAAAAGAAAGCGAAGGCCGCGGCTGAGAGGGCAATCGACAACAGGCCGGGACCTAATCCTCCAAAGAGAGTGGTTACGGTGACCGCGAGAAGGAAACAGGACGCCGGCGCATCGATCGGCCACGCCACTGCCAACGCGATGCCGCAGGAAATCACGGCCAGCCCGTACCGTTGCAGTGAAGAAAGCGCTTTCATTCGCAGTCAGTAGAGGATTCTAACGATTCCCCGCCAGCGAGCAAAGCCGGCCCTGGGTCATTCACCCGCGTCGTTCCTTGCGGACAAGGTAAAGTGAAAAGTGGCGCCGCGGGGAGAGTTGGCCGTGGCCCACAGCCGCCCCCCGTGCGACTCCACAATCGACCGGCTGATGCGCAGTCCCATGCCCGTGCCCTGAGGTTTGGTGGTAAAGAACGCGTTAAATATCTGATCCGTCTGCTGCGCAGGCAATCCCACGCCGGTATCGCTGACCAGAACCAGCACCTGATCATCCTCGCCCCGCTGCGATTGGATCAAGAGCTCGCGCGTCCCCTGCACTTCTTTCATCGCGTCGATGGCGTTCATCATAAGGTTCATCAGCACCTGCTGTAGTTGCACGCGGTCTCCCATGACCCGAGGGAGATCGGCTGCAAGTTCCGACCGGACCGATACTTTGTGTTGGATTGCCTCGCTGTGCAGAAGCAGCATCATCTCGCGAATAATCTCGTTTATTTCGATCAACTCCCGCTCTGGAGTGTCCTTCTTGAAGAGCAGGCGAACCCCCTTGATGATCTCCGCGGCGCGGGTCGCATCTTTGACCATTCTGGAAGCGGCTTCGCGGGCTTCTTGCATTTCGGGCTGATCGCGCGTAAGCCAGCGGATGCAAGTGCGAGCGTCGGCGACGGCAGCGGCAATGGGTTGATTGACTTCGTGCGCCAGCGACGCCGTCAGTTCCCCCATGATGCTCGAGCGGTTGGCGCGTGTAAGGTCGGCCTGGGCCTGCCGCAGCGCCTGTTCCGCCTGTTTGCGTTCTTGGTATCGCTGCTCGATGCTGTGCACACGGACGCGATAGGTCCCCGCGAGTAGTGACAGGAAAACGACCACGCACAAGGCACGGAAGCCGGTGGTCTGGTAGTAGGCCGGGGCGATAGAAAAATCCAGGAATGTGCCGGCCTCGTTCCACACTTCGTTGTTATTGCAGGCGGCGACGCGGAAGCGGTAGTTGCCGGGAGCAAGATTCGAATACTGCGCCTCTCGCTCATTGACGACCTCTTTCCAGTCCGGGTCTTGGCCCTCCAGCTTATAACGGAAGCGAACTTTCTCTGGCGCCACGAAGCTAAGCGCCGTGTAAGCGATCTTGAGATCGCGAAGCAAGGGCGGCAGCCTCAGGTGCGCGTCTGCATCGCCAGACAAGTTCTGCCAGTAAATTTTGCTGTCCGCGGTAACCTGCTCGATGTGTACCGGGGGCGGAAGGCTGTTAAAGGACAGGTGATGCGGATCGATCATGCTGACGCCGTCGAGCGGCAGGAACCACAGCTTGTCATTCGCGCTCTTGGCAACAAGCGGGGTGTAGCCCGTAGTAAGGGCACGGCTCCTCACTCCATCGGAGCTGTCGAAAACCGTTTTCTGGATCGTCCGCTTTGGATCGGGGAGCCACGCTTCCATCTCCGTCCCTGCAATGCGCACCAGGCCGCAGGACATGTAGAGCCAAAACGAATGAGTATCGTCTCGCATCATCCAGAAAACCGTATCGCAGGGCAATCCATTCCGGCTGGTGAGGGTAGCGACCTGGCCGTTTTTCAGGCGGCTCAATCCACCTTCGGTTGCGGCCCATAGCGCTCCATCGGAATCAAGGCTCAGGCTGGTGACAATGCCTTTACCCAATCCGTCAGAAACTGAATAAGATTCGCGAACCTTACCGTCTTTGAAATACGCCATGCCGCCCTGTGAAAATCCAAGCCATAGGCCGTCGGACGCGGGACCCGCCAATATAGCCGTAGCCCAGTCCTTTCGCCCCAGCGCAGCCCAGGGGATCTGCTCGACCAACGTCCTGCGGAACAAATGAAAAAGGCCCGCGTGCTGGTCGCTGATCCAAAGGTTCCCGGAACTGTCACCCGTTATCGAATGCACATGTCCGCCCGGCGCGACCAATCCAAACACGCTATTGACCTGTCGCCGCAGGGGATGTGCATTGTCGACATGAGCGCGGTTTGTGCTCACGGGAATAAATCGCCCATTCTCGAAGTAAGCGGCTCCATTTTCCGTGAACGCCCATATTCGACCGCCATCATCCTGAAAGAGCGACTCCACCCCATCATCGGGCAATCCGCTGTCAGCGATTTCGCGAACACTGTGTTCGGTTTCTCGTTCAGCGCCATTGCTTCTCACACGCGCGCCTCGCTTACGATAGATCGTGATCTGCCCGTTATCCCATCGGTTCAAACCGTCCGGAGTGCCCAGCCAAACGCTGCCATCTTTGGCCGCCAGAACCGACCAAACGACAGCATCAGACAAACCCTGGCTCACGGAAATTGTGGGGACGGCAAAGCTGCGAAATCGGTCTAGGCCGTTAAGGGTGGCTACCCAGATATTGCCTTCGCGATCTTCAAAGAGCTTATTGATGTAATCGCCGGAGAGACCATCAGACTCCGTAAAGCGATCTGTCCTTCCCTGGTGTACATGCAAGAGGCCGCGGTCCGGAGTTCCAATCCATAAACCGCCGTCACGATCCCAGAGCAGCCGGGCTGCCTTGAATGGCGTCGCGGTACCAGGAATCGGATACTGCTCGGCCTTCCCATCAACCAGCTTTCTGACTCCGTCCGGGGTAGCGATCATTAGCGCGCCGTCGCGGCTCTCGTTCAACGTCTGGGAGGAGGTGCCGATGACTGAGTATTGCGTCGGATAAAGCCTCGGCGGACCCGGCTTCCATCGCCACAGCCCCGTCTGCGCTCCAACCCATAGGTCGCCTCTACGGTCCTCATACAGAGACGCCACCCACAGGCCGAGACGGCCGTCACCTCCGTAGCACTGCGGAATGCCGCTCTGAATCGCACACAGCTTTCCAGTCGAACCCGCATACCCACCGGCCCATATCGTGCCTTCATGACCCTCGATCAGAGTATCAACCGTCTGTCCGGCAAGCTCCCGATACTCGGTCAACTTGCCGTCCTTTAAGCTGGCCAGCCCTTTGTAAGTGCCGATCCACAGGCGTCCATCGCGCGCGGTGAGCAGATTTCGAATGTAGCGGCTCGGGAGACGCTGCCCCCCGCTTTCGTCCCATAGAACATTCCGAACGCCATCGAAGCGAAGCAACCCGAATTCCGTGCCTAGCCAGAGATAACCGTCGGGTGTCTGAGCAATTGAGGTGATTCTGCCTTTGGAAAACCCTTCGCGGATCCTCCACGCGGTGTGCGCGTACTGGCTGATGTCGAGACCTGGGTCCAACGCGGAAGCAGGAGAGCAACCAACCAGCAACATGCCCAGCGCGATCACAACCTTCGCCGATCTGTGCGCTCTCTCGAAGCCAACCGTTTTAGCCTTCACGGATTCACCCCGGAGACGGCGGATCAAACCTAACAGGCTTTCGAGGGCCGAAGGCAGCGAGGGATCGTCATGAATGTCCATGCCGGTGTTACTCCTGCACCCGGTATTTCGTGGGAAGGGTGAGGTGAAAACTTGCGCCGCGCTGCGTCTGGATCAGCCAACTCGCGCGCAACTCCACTTCTTTGACTGCTTCAACATTGTTCGCCATTGGGATACCTAGCTCTTGCCCGGCGGAAGCTCAAGCTTCGCCGCCATTCTCACCAGCTCCGCGAGCGATTCGGCCTGCATCTTTCGCATCACATGCCCGCGCTGAATCTTCACGGTCACTTCGCTGGTTCCGAGTTTGAAAGCCACCTGCTTATTCAGCATGCCTGCAACCACCAGGCTCATAACCTCGCGCTCGCGCCCGGTCAGCGAATCGTAGCGCTTGCGCAAATCGGAAAGCTCACTCTCCTGTTGCCGGTGCACCCGGTCTCGATCCAGCGCCTGGCGCATCGCATCCAGAAGGTCCTCATCGCGGAAAGGTTTGGTAAGGAACTCCACCGCACCGGATTTCATCGCCCGCACCGACATGGGAATGTCTCCATGCCCGGTGATAAAGATAATCGGAATCCGGATGCCGGCATCCGCTAACTCGCGCTGAAATTCCAGGCCGTTGGCGCCGCGAAGTCTCACATCCAGAATCAGGCAGCTTGGCCCATCCGGCCGTTGGCCGCGCATGAACTCCTGCGGCGTAGCGAAGGCCTCGGAACGCAACCCTACCGACTTGAGCATCCCCTGAATTGCCGCACGCACCTGGGGATCGTCATCGATAACGAATACTGTGGGGGCAGCGGTGGGCGTCATTTCAGGAACCTCTACTGGCTCGAGTAGGGGTAAGGCGATGAAAGCTTCTGGGGCCAAAGGAAGGGCAAGTCTCTACGGGGTATTCCATTGCGGGGAGTGCCGCGGACTGCTGGCGCAATCTATCTACGCTCATCCGGATAACCGATCGTTGAGGATTTCTCCTCGCTCCGGGTAATGCCCGCTAGAGCGGTGAGTGATGAAACCCTCTAAACTCTAGCTCGATTTCGAGGCGATTGCAATCTTGCGGGCGACAGAATCCGGTCTTGATCTATCTTTTCGCATGCGGGCCCGGATTCTAATCCCCGGGCCCTTCGGTGCGAATTCAGGATTTATTCTCAGTCACCATTGGCTGCAATGGAAGGAGTGGGACCTTCTGGCTGGTTGGCCACAATTGTCTCTTGCTTGTCTTGCGCCAACTCCTTTTCTTGATCTTTGGGATATACGAATTCATTCCCGGTCGTTTGTTCGGGATAGAACCACTTCAGCAGAGCATCCGGCTGCCCACTTCCCTGCCGCGCCAGTGCAACCGCGGTATGAGCGGTTGGCATAGCGCGGTCCGTGGCAATGGTTTGAAGCGTTGCGTACAGGAAGGTTCTATCGGCATTGAATACCTGCACGATGTGAAGATCGGAATCACTGTCGGCCAGCCTGAAGACATAGGTTCCGGCAGGCAGCAGCCTTCCCGGAATTTGGACCGGCTGATTGAAACTGATCACAGTAGTTTGATCGGACTCGTCGGCATGGGCAACTAGCCCAAGGAACAGCGAAAGAGCAATGATTAAACCAGCGGCAATGTAAGTCTTATGAATGTTCATTTTGTTACTCCTTTTATTACTCCTTGAAAACGATTTATTCGTTTTTCCTCTTTCTTACGCCGTACCAGACGCACTTTTCCCGGCAGCGACCTAAGCTCGCGAAACCTGGATTCAGCGCGCCCGGCATCGGCGTTTTATTCGTTCTTTTCTTGCTTTCACTGAAAGCACGGCAGCTGCCAAACCCTTCAACCGTAGCTTGGCTCGCATGGCAAAAACTCGCAGAAGGCGAACTGACACTAGCGCCGCCACTTAGAGGCAATGGGCATCGGCGACGAGTGGCCATCTCACTGCAATCCCACAAATGTCCGGGTCTCAGGACCGTCCGCCTACTGACGCGCTATCAGCCTTTCGACACTCGAAACTCCACAAGAGTTTTTCTGCTTCTCGCAAACCCTTGCAAATTCACGTTTCTACCTGCTCGGCCGGTTTGGAAAGCTGCATGCAATGAATCGGGTAGCGCAGGTACCGAACGAGTGCTCCTGTGCAAGAAACGCAGACCGCCGGAGTGCGAGCAGCGCCCCGGAAAGGATGGAACAGAAGCATGATGCAGAATCGGAAGTGCGCCCACATACCGTGCCTGTGCGATGTCCCAGATGGAGAGCAGTATTGCGGAGAAGTATGTCGCGATGCGGGCAGCGAAGACGTCGAAATCGCGTGCCAATGCGATCACCCGGCTTGTCCGCTGACTTTCCGGCAGTCCGCGGCGCGGCGAGCTGTCGACCTGGCCAGTTGATAACGGTAGCTCACGGCATCGCGGTGATCCTCAAGGAAGAACGATCCCACCGTGATCGCCGATGAACCTGCAAGGAGGAATCGAACTGTGAAGTTCATAAAACAGAGTTTGTCGCTTTTTCTCTCATGTTGCCTTGTCTTAGCCACTGCACCCGGAATGCACGCGGAGGCGGACCGGTCGCAGATGCAACCCCCGGTTCAACCAGCGCGACTCACTCCGGACCAGATGCAGCAACTGGTCGCGCCGATTGCGTTGTATCCGGACGCGCTGGTGGCACAAATCCTCGCAGCCTCCACTTATCCCGATCAGGTGGTTGAGGCCGACCGGTGGCTGCAGCAACATGCCGATCTCAAGGGAGAGAAGCTCGGAAAAGAAGTCAATAAGCAGCCCTGGGATCCCAGCGTGAAGGCGCTGGTCGAATTTCCCTCGGTGCTGGCCAACATGGATAAGAATCTGGCGTGGACTTCGTCGCTCGGCGATGCTTACGTCAACCAGCAGCAGGACATCATGAATGCGGTCCAGACCATGCGCGACCGCGCCGAAAAAGCCGGCAACTTAAAAAGTACAGACCAGGAAAAAGTCAGCGATAAAGGAAAAACTATCGTGATCGAGCCGGCCGATCCTGATGTTGTCTACGTTCCGGAATACGATCCCTGGCTGGTTTACGGAGGGCCCATCGGAATCTGGCCCGGCTGGTATTCCTATCCCGGACTTTACCTTGGGGTTCCGGGAATTGAGTTTGGCTTTGGCTTTGGAATCGGCTTCTTCGGTGGCTTTGGCTGGGGTTGGGGACATTGGGGTTACGACTGGGGTCACGGAGTTATGTTCGACCACCGCGGCTACGTCTCCCACAGCCGAGTTTTCGCCAACCGCGGATTCAATCACGGCGGTGGATTTCACGGTGGCGGATTTCATGGTGGCGGTGGATTCGGTGGTGGGGGAGCTCGAGGATTCGGGGGCACACATTCCGGCGCTTTCAGCGGCTTCAATCGCGGCGGAATGTCGCGTGGCTTTTCCGCACGCGGCCAATCGAGCTTCGGCGGAGGCTTTCATGGTGGCGGCTTCGGCGGCGGTGGCTTCCACGGTGGCGGAGGCGGCCACCGGTAATCGGACCCTCGCTCGATCGATACAACGGACACGATATGGAGAAATCAGTCATGCGCACGAACAATTTGCGGCTTGAAACTTTCATTGTGAGATTTGCCTGGGGCTACGCATCCACCCTGCTTCTTATGTTGATGTTGTTGGCTTTGCTGGTGGTCGCGGGTCTGACAGATACAAGCTTTGCTCAAGACGCACAGCCTCGGAAGTTCGCATCCGCCGGGGAGGCTACTAACGCTCTCGTGGAAGCGGCCAAGACTTCGAACGAACAGGCTCTGGAAACCATCCTGGGCGCGGGAAGAGAAGTAACTTCCTCAAGCGACGAAGAGCAAGACAAATTGGAGCGCGAGCAGTTCTGCGAGAAATATCAGCAGATGCACCGCCTGGTGCGGGAGCCGGACGGAACCACTGTCCTATACATTGGCGCGGAAAACTGGCCCTTCCCCGTTCCTCTGGTTTCGAAGAACGGCCAATGGTATTTCGATGCTTCCCGTGGCAAGCAGGAAATCCTGTTCCGCAGAATCGGAGAGAACGAAGCGACCGCCGCCGAAGTGTGCGAGCAATTTGCGCTGGCGCGGAGCGAGAACGGCTCAGATCTGCCTAGCGAGGATTCGATTACAAAATTCGTTCAGAGCCTTTTCTCGGGCGCGGTGAATGCCGGAAGCCAAGAGCCAATCGCTTTCCACGGATACTACTTTCGAATCGTTACCGCCGCGTCCCCATCGGACGGCGCGAGCCTCAGCAATGCCAACGCTGCGTCGACTCTGGTCGCATATCCCGCTGAGTATAAGTCTTCCGGGGTCATGACCTTTGTGCTCGGCCAGGATGGAATCGTGTACAAAAAAAATCTTGGTTCACGCACATCGACGGCTGCGCCGCAGGTAAAGGCGCCCCTTGGTTCGGGCTGGCACCCGGAGGAGAAAAGCTAATCCACCGCCGGGCCACCGTCTCGCGCTTGTATCGTTCGCGACAAAACCGCCGCGGGACTCCACGAAGAGATCGTGAAAGACCATGCCCGCTCCCTCACCCCGGGCATCGTGATTCAGTCGCGACGATCCCCAGCATCCCAAGCCTCGAATACAAATGGGCGTTCAAGTATGTGGATGAGAATTCCGTTTTTCCGTTTGGCTGTGCCGGCACATCCGAATTCTGTGCCGGCACTCCGAAAAACTCTGTTGCGATGATCTGCAGGCAGATGATCCGCTTCGAGGTGATCCGCCTCTAAACGAGTTCCCGCTTCTCCGCTGGAATCTTCATTGCCGTCTGTTTATCGATGTTCAAGTGTTCCCTGAGCATCTGGCTGGGGACGCGCCTGAGCCACTGGTTCAACGAAACATCCATGAACTCTTCAGCTGCGAAGATCTCCAGGACTACCAGGTCGGTATCACCCGTGTTTTCGATATAGTGGGGCGCATTAGAGGGAACATACCCAACATCGTTCATGCTGTAGTCCATGGTGCGGGCATTATCGACCGGAAAGTACACCGTCATGCGGCCCTTGCCGGCGATATAGTACTGCCACTCCGATGCGTTCGGGTGCCAGTGCAGCTCACGCATGTGTCCCGGCCTGATGATGAGCATGCCCGCCGCAATATGCTTCGAGGTTGGGAAGTTGCGCGAGTCGACGATGCGAACTTCGCCAGCCTCGCTGCTTGTCGTCGGCTTCATCCCCTTCATGTGGAAAGTGTATTGATACTTCGACGCCACTTGCGCGCCGCCGATCTCCGCCTTGTCCTGATCGAGCGAGCCGGGCAGAGTGCCAGGAAAGATGTAGAGTGGCGCCCCAGGCGTGTGCGCAAAAACGCTCTTATCCAAACCCGTGTTTTTTGCCAATACCTCGGGAGGGATGTGGGCCACAAACTCCGAGAGCAACATGGTTCCGTCTTCGGAAAACATTCCCTGATTAAAAATCAGCAAGAACTCTGTTCCATCCGGACCAAGCCCTTGGATGGAATGCGGGAAGCCTGCGGGAAAGATCCAAAGATCGCCTTCACTCACGTCATCGATAAACATGGTGCCGTCCGGGTTCATCACCGTGACTCGCGCATTGCCATAGAGCATATAAGCCCACTCATCGGCGGTGTGCCAGTGCATTTCGCGATAGCTGCCCGAGGTCAGGCGCATTTGCACGCCGGCAATCGCATCGGAAGAAGGCAGCACGCGCTGGGTCACCTCGTGCGTCCAGCCACCTTCTTCCACGCGTTTCTTCACCAGGTCGAATGAGTACCAGATGGGCACCAGGTCGCCGTGATCGGTTGGAGGCGGCAGGTTCGAATCCGGGTTCTCGCCCAGTAGAACTTTGTTCTCCGGCCCGGGATCGCTTGAGGAGTGGTCGTGCTCCGCCTTCTGCGTGCTGGCTTTGTCTTGAGCATTTGCAGCCACGCCCGCAAATGCCGCAGTCGCCAGCGCCATCGAACTCATGCCGAGGAAGCTTCTCCGCGAGGCATGCTCCATCATCGATCTTTCTTTTGTGTGATCGCTCATTGCTGCCCCTTTCTTTTTAAGGGCCGGCCGGTCAGCCCTATTTCTGTTCTCGATCGCCAGGCTGTACTACTCATCCAAACTGACACGGCCACCACGCCGATAAATCTCGGTGCTGAGGAAAGCTAGACAGAACTGCCGAGCACCATGCGGATTACCGTGGAGGCTCTGTTGCTGGAAGCGAACATCACGAAGGCCGAAGCAAAAACACCCGCGCAAAGGTTGACCAGGAACCCTCCCAGTCCCCGCAGCATGGAGCATCGCTTGGTTCGCGGCTCCCTGGTCCAATCGAGTCGCGGCGCAGGTCTGTACATTCCTGAGGAAGTATTTGCTTCCGTCCTTCGCTGATAGGGGTCTGGAAAAGAAGCGGCGCCAGCCGCTGTCGCTTCCTCGCGGGTGGCAAAGTCGAGTGCCACAATCGAAGTTTCTGCAAAAGCAGCGCGCAACGTTTTCTCGTTCGGGTAAGCGATCACGATTTGTTCATGGCCAGTTTCAGTCTGCAGGCCTTCGATCACCGCGTATCTACCGTCTGGAAAATCAACTACAGCATTCACAACCGCATCCTCCCGCTTGTTCCAACGATCGCAACTTTAAGCACGCTTTCTCGCTGGTCGATCATTGAGTGCAACTCCAAGTGAACTTGTTTCGGAGATCGATTGCCCAAACCCAAGCGTTCGATCCCACACTGGGCGCCAATCCGTTCGACATTCGCCCTGGCACTTGAACTCCTGACCCCGTCCGCCCATTCGCCCACCGCATTCCGGACATACCCAATTCAGAATGCCTGAAACCACATCCGCCGTCGCTTTGAAGGAATTCCAACTCATGAACGCCATATCGAGCCTCGTTTCGTGACTTGTGATTGTCCCGCTCGGCTAGTCCGGTGCCTCGCCCAGCGTCGTTGAGAATCGCCCGGATCTTCACCCAACGTGACTGCACACTTGTCGAATGCATTTCGGCCTCCACTCTGCAATTAAGAAAATCTGCGACTCGATTTGAACTGTGCGCGGAATGACCCGGATGAAAAACGTAACAAAGTTTTAGGCCGCGGCATCACAGGGACATGGCAAATCGCCAAGAGCACGGCTCGCCTTCGCAGTCCCGCCTCCCTCGGATCGCCATTACCACTGCGAAGGCAGCCTGCTCCTTATCTTTTTCAGACGAAGCAACGCTGTCGGATTCGTAAGGCCCTCTGCCAACCCTGACGCGACACACCCCGTCGTCGGCTCAAGAATCCGTTTTGCCGCCATGATGCTTAAACCTGTCGAAATGCGGACATTCTGTCGGCCTTGGGACGTTTTCCTGACCCTGATAAAGCGATTCCTCGCGCTTTCGTCGGCTTAGGTCGTAGAAAATGCGCGGCTAGGTCGCGTGCCGCTTGATTGGAATGCGGCGTGCCTTAGCTTTCCTGTCAGGAGGATATATACGTGCCAGACGCGCAGACCTATCCAGCAAGTGAACCGGGCCTCAATCTCAGAAATTCCGACAAAGTATACGAGGAGATGAACAGGACTCTCTCCCGCTGCCGATCTTCGTTCTTCAAACGCGCTTTCCTTTTCCTGGGGAACGCAGCCGACGCCGAAGATGCGGTGCAAGAGGCGCTGCTCTCCGCTTACAAGCACATCGATCAGTACCGTGGCGAAGCGCAGATGTCGACATGGCTGACCGCGATCGTCTCCAACTCTGCGCGCATGCAATTGCGCAGGCGCACACGTCACATCCACGTGTCGCTCGACGAACCCATCGGCGAGGAGGAGCAAACCATGTCGGAACAATTGCCCGACGTCCGGCCGACTCCCGAAGACGAATGCCAGAATTCGGAACTGCGGGAACGCCTCGCTCACCTTGCGACGCAACTCTCGCCTTCCTTGCGCAAGGCATTCCAGCTGCGTGACCTGGAGGGTTTGTCTACGCGCGAAGCGGCAAACCTTCTGGGAGTGGCGGATGGAACCGTCAAGGTTCAGTTGGCACGGGCCCGGGCCAAGCTCAGGCGGTTGCTGCGCGGCCGAAGCCGGCGCCGACTTCAACCACGCCGGAACTATGCGGCATCGCGCGCCTCCGAAAAATAGTGGCCTGACAGGGACGATTCTATGTTGATCTTTCGCTTCGCTTACCCGGAGCTTAACTTTTCTGGGTGAATCTCTGAGGTGCGCGGCCTGCCTGCTCGATCCGATTCTCACTTAACCTCGCGCTCGCAACATGGTGCGCTTCCCGCAAAATTCAGGCGGAGCCCAAGAATGGCGCCGATTTCTGATTGTTTTCAAAAAGCTCGGCTAGCATAATATTGCGGCGCCCTGGGTTCGTCTCCTGCCACTTCCATATCTCCCGTCAGCACCAACGCACCGCCCGCGACTGGATAAAAAATGAAATCCGCGGATCCGACTTGCAATAGCGGCCACTCAGGGGGCGTCGGACCCGCGGATTGCTCGTTCAAGTAGCGATTGAAATGCACATGGAATGCCAACCTTGAACTTACCGTGGCGGTAAGGAATGAATTGCAAACAGCTTGCGAGGATTGAAGTTGGATGGTGAAACGGGGGTTGTGAATTCTATCGATACCTCGACAGCTTCTGAGGCTCGGATGCAGCAGGCCCCCAGGGATCGATAAAGATCCAGCGAGCAGCACGTGCATTTCACTTCGCAGCCTTCAGGTTGAGACGCTTCAGAATACCGCTTGCCGGGTTCAGTAAAATGACGTACGGCTGGGGTTGGTGCATCTCCTGCGGATAGAACGCGATCAGACCGTTCCCGATCTGCACCGCTTCCAGAGACCATCCGGTGGCGCGCGAGGTTTCGCCGCGCAAGCCACTTGTGACTGAACTCACGTGTGATTGCATGATGCCCCTCCTTGAGTGTGCTCGCCTCGCTTTTTGGGCTTATGCCAGCAGGAGAAAGCAATCAACATGCCAACTGACAATCGTCTGGAATTGGTTCTATATGCCAACTGGTGGGCGGCAATCTGGTGCGATCTGAGATCGCCGAGGCCGTGACGCTGTCAGAATGACGCCATCGTGTCGATCAGTGGACGCTCCGGCTACTTTTCTTCGTCAAAGCTGAACCGCTTCTCAAGCTTGTCGTAGGACTTACCGTCGATCTCGACGTACGGATAGACGAAGTAATTGAGCGCCGGACCATCCTGCCTTGGCGACAGTGTGACGTCGCGCCCGGTGGAGAACTGCACCCGATTGGCGTCAACGCTGCCGAAGAAATACTCGTGCTTCTCCTTCGCCTTCCAGGCCTCCGAAATATCAACCGGGATCCAGCCGGTTTTCGGGGCATAGAACTCGGCCCAGCAGTGATAACCGGCGATGTCTCCTTTGTTCTTGTTTTCGGGCAGAGGAAAACCGATGTCGAAGCGGGCAGGGATGCCGTCCGCCCGCAACATCCCGATGAACGGAGAATGGAAGTCTGTACAGTTGCCGTGCTTGGAGTCACAGGCCCACACAGCGTCGCCGCGTCCCCAGCCGGTGCCTGTCTTGTCGTACCGCATATTGGTGAAGAGGTAATCGTAGGCGGCCTTGGCTTTTGCGACCGCTCCAACTTGGGTCCCGGTGACCTCGACTGCCAACTCCTTGATCTTTCCGTCCGTTGGAATCAGAGTGTCGGGCGCGAGCAAACGGGTCATCGATGCGGAGACCACGCCGGGCTTGCGATCGGTTTGCTTGAGTTGCTCGTAGTCTCCGCGCGAGAATTCGCGGCGCGTGATTTTGTACTCGACGGTGAATTCTGCGTTGCCCGGGGCGGAGTTCTCGATCTCGGCATACATCATGCGATTGCCGTACTCCGACTCCTGCGTGATCCGGGTTTTCACCGGAGACTTGACCGCCAGAACGCGCACCGTCTGATGCTGGTCAGTCTGCGGCACCGGAATCCAGACGCGGACCTGCTTCGCTCCGGAGGGAATATCTTTTACGGTGAAGTTGTAAGTGAAGCGAAAGGTGCGGGCTGGCGGACTGAATTTATGAGCATTTGAAGTGGCTTGGGCGGCCAACTGAGATGCTGGAAACTGGGGTGCTAAAAAAAAGAGCAGGAGCAACGAAGAGAGAACTCGCAGCCTCATGGAGAGACTCCTTAGTCGGAGGGTATCGGAATATTACCAGTTGGCAACGCGAATTGTCAGGCTGTGGAGTGAACGCCCGTAGCGAAAATCTGTACCGCTCGCTTCGCTAACAATCTATGAAGCCTCTGTCGAAACTTTCTCATCTGGTATAGCATCCAGTCCACGAGGTGCAGCATGACGATCGCAGCCTTAACGCGAAGTGGCTTAGCGTCTGCCCATCAGCCGCAAGCAGCCAACGGCCTGGCAATCGTGCGCGTGACCATCGGCGCGATGTTGGTGTGGGTCTTTTTCGAGAACCTGGGCAAGGGGCTCTATTCGCCTTCGGGTTACGCAAATCTGATCAACTACTACATCAAGTCTGGCCACTCCCCTGCCGTTTGGAAGTCTGTAATGGCACTGGCGGCCAGCCATGCCGCAATGGCTGCCCCCATGCAGGCCGCGACCGAGATCTCGTTCGGCATCCTGCTTGTGATCGGCCTGCTTACCCGGCCGGTAGCATTTGTGGCTTTTCTGTATCTTGGCAGCCTTTGGATGTCTGAGTGGGGTACGGCATGGATCTGGGAGCTGCTGGTGCCGGTGCTCGCATCGCTCGCGCTCGCTGTGGGTAGCGCCGGCCGGAAATGGGGCGTTGACGCGTGGCTGGCGGAACGGTGGCCATCCTCCCATCTCTGGTGATGGGTCGCGATTCGGCGAGATTCAACTGGATAAGATTCCCTTGGATGCAGATCACTTGAATTGAAGATCACTTGAAGCAAAATCGCGTGCGCGTGTCCGTCATCATTCCCACCCATAACGAGGCGCAGTCGATTGCGCTCGTGCTAGCGGATCTGCCGTCCGACCTGGTGACAGAGGTCATTGTCGTCGATAGCAACTCGAATGACGGAACACCCGAGATTGCCGCAAGCATGGGAGCCCGCGTGCTTCCGGAACCGCGCCGCGGGTACGGGCGGGCGTGCCTCGCTGGTCTGGCAGCAGCAAATTCTCCTGACGTGGTTGTGTTTCTCGATGGCGACTACAGCGATCGGCCCTCTGAACTGCCGATTCTTTTGGCGCCAATCATCGAAGGCCGTGCCGACATCACCATCGGTTCCCGCCTGCATTCGCAAATCTCCGATGGTGCGCTGCCGTGGCATCAGGCATTTGGGAATCGTCTCGCCGCCGGCCTGATCCGGTTGCTCTACTCTCGCCGCTACGGGCTGGACATCACCGATCTCGGCCCGTTTCGCGCTGCCCGCGCCGATGTACTGCGCGCACTCGCGCTCGAAGAAACCACCTATGGCTGGGCGGTTGAGATGATCCTAAAAGGCGGCCTGGCCGGATTCCGAGTGGTGGAAGTCCCGGTAAGCTATCACCCGCGCATCGGAAAATCGAAGATCAGCGGCACGATCAAGGGGACGATCGGAGCTGGCTGGTTCATTCTCAGCTTGATCGTGCGCTATTATTTTCATCAGCGAAGAGCCGAGAGCCCGCGGCAAGCGTGAGTCGACGCACAGAAAGCCACACTTAAACGGGCTGAATTCATCGAATCACGATTTGCGGAGGGTTCCTGTCTCTACCAATTGAAGATTACGCGATGATCGGCGACTGCCATACCGCCGCCCTGGTTTCGAAACAAGGTTCGATCGACTGGCTGTGCCTTCCGCACTTCGATTCCGGAGCCTGCTTCGCGGCGCTGCTCGGTACCGCTGAGCATGGCTATTGGTCGATCTCACCAGCAGCGCCGGTCCGAAACATTCGCCGCCAGTATCGGGACGGAACTCTGATTCTGGAAACCGAGTTTGAGACCGAAGGCGGATCGGTAAAGCTGATCGACTGCATGATGTCGCGCCAAGAAGCGCCTGAGGTTCTGCGGGTTGTCGTCGGTACCCGCGGGCAGGTTCGGATGAAGCTGGAGTTGGTCATCCGATTCGATTACGGCTCTGTGGTGCCCTGGGTTCGGCACACCGACGATGGACTCACGGCCATCGCCGGTCCAGACATGATCCGGCTGCGGGCCGGTGTGCCGATTCACAGCGAGAACATGAAGACCGAAGCGGAGTTCACCGTTGTCGAGGGACAAGAAGTTGCGTTTGATTTGACATGGTATCCCTCACACCAGCACGAACCTGCGCCGGTAAACATTTCCGACGCGATTCAGAAAACCGAAATATGGTGGCGGGAGTGGTCGGATCGCTGCACCTATCAAGGCAAATGGCGGGACGCAGTGCTGCGTTCGCTGATCACGCTGAAAGGCCTGACATTTCTGCCCTCTGGCGGAATCGTAGCAGCCCCCACAACTTCATTGCCGGAACTTATCGGAGGCGTGCGGAACTGGGACTACCGCTTTTGCTGGGTGCGCGATGCGACCCTCACCCTGCAAGCCCTAATCAGAGCCGGATATTTAGACGAGGCGCGCGAGTGGCGGGAATGGCTTCTGCGCGCGGTCGCCGGCAGTCCTTCTGAACTGAACATCCTTTATGGCATTCGCGGCGAACGCAGGCTCACAGAACTGGAACTGCCGTGGTTGCCGGGATATGAAAACTCTGCCCCCGTGCGAACCGGGAACGCCGCTTGCACACAATATCAACTGGATATCTTCGGAGAAGTGACCAACACACTTTTTCAGGCACGCGCCGCCGGGCTGGCACCGCCCGAGCATGCGCGTCACGAAGTCGCCATCGCGATGCTGGATTTCCTCGAGACCGGCTGGGAGCAGCCCGATGAAGGCATCTGGGAGGTGCGCGGCCCACGGCGGCATTTCGTCCACTCTAAAATGATGGCGTGGGTGGCTGTCGATCGCTTGATTAAGATGGCGGAACTGGGACGATTCGCCGTAGAGATTCCCCGATGGGAAAAACTTCGCGCTGCCATCCATGAACAGGTTTGCCGTCTGGGTTTCGATGCGAACCTGAATTCCTTTGTGCAGTATTACGGGTGCCAACACGTCGACGCCAGTCTCCTGCAAATGCCCCTGGTTGGCTTTCTTCCGCCGGACGATCCACGTGTAATCGGTACCGTGAAGGCGATCGAAAGCCGCCTCATGAAGAATGGCTTTGTCGGGCGCTACGAGCAAGATCCCGCAGTGGACGGGATGCCTCATGGCGAAGGAACGTTTCTGCCCTGCTCATTCTGGCTGGCGGACAATTACGAGTTGCAGGGCCGCCATGAGGATGCAGTGCGCATGTTCGAGCGGCTGTTGGATATTCGGAACGATGTGGGTCTTCTGTCTGAAGAATATGATCCGGTCGCAAAGCGGCAGCTGGGCAATTTTCCGCAGGCGTTTACTCACGTTGGCTTAGTAAATACGGCATTTAATCTCACCCGGCAATCGAACCAGCCTGATGGGAAGCCGAGTGAGGCAGCCAATCGCGCTGAGTCTGAGGTTGAGCCGCACGGTTAGCGTTTGAGAAATATCCGCTATGGAAACGTCTAGCCTGAATAAAGCGGGTTCGCCGAAAAACGGACGAACTCTCGTTGTGATGGCGAAAGCGCCCCGGCCGGGCACGGTGAAAACACGCTTGGCCCAGAGGCTTTCGGTTGAAGCCGTTACCGAGTTTTATTGCTGCCTTCTCGACGACACGCTGGCGCTGGCGCGGTCGTTAAGCGATGTGGAAGTTGCCGTCATGTGTCCGGAGTCAGATGTAAACGAGCTTGCGCAATTAGCGCGCGGTGAAGCGAGCGTGGTTGCGCAGAAAGGTGAGGGTCTGGCCGCAGGCCTCACTTCGGTGTTTGCGCACTTCGCGGGAAACGATCAGCAACGCGTGATCGCTTTCAACAGTGACAGCCCCCACCTTCCGCGCGCAGTTCTCGAAGAGGCTTTCGAGAAGTTAGCTGCTCATGACGTTGTCATTGGACCGACGCACGACGGAGGCTATTATCTGGTCGGAGCGAAAGCTTCTCATCCCACACTTTTTGCACACGATGGAATGGGCACCAGCAGCGCGCTGGAAAGGCTTCTGTGGCGAACACGCGATCTTCGGCTATCTGTGGCTCTCGTGGATTCTTTCTACGACATTGATGTAGAGGATGACTTGACTCGCCTGGCTGAGGAGTTGCGCGTGGCTCCAGCAAGGGCGCCGCGAACCGCGCAGTGGCTTAGAGAGCGGGAGCTTGTGGATGCACAGTCCCGGCCGGGCGGCCGGGCAAGCACTGGAGAAATTTGAGGCTCACCCCCGAGCGCAGAGTGTACTTACTCGGCGCCGCGTTGTGCGTGGCGCTTACGATTTGCTCGCGCAACTTCAGCGACCGCGGTGGGCCATACTTTATGGCCTCGTTGGCGGTTGCGGGAATCGCGTACCTTCTGGCGATCCGTGAGTTTTTCGCGACGCCAAAGTTCGATGGACGTCTTTCCCGGCGCGTTGTCGTCGTCGGGCTCGTGCTGGCTGGCGTGTGGCACATTGCATTTCTTCGGCAGCCTCCGGGCGCAGACGATGATATCCACCGCTATGTTTGGGATGGCCACCTTCAACGGCTCGGCTACAACCCTTATCTTGTCGTTCCCAACGATCCTGCCGTGAAGGCGCTGCATACCTCGGAAACCCGCAATCTGAACAACGCCTATCTACCGAGCGCGTATCCACCGGGAGCGCAGCTTTTCTTTCGTGCAGTCACGGCGATTCAGGAGTCCGCCTTTGCGTTGAAAGTGGCGTTTGTACTTTGCGATGTCACGATCGTTTTCGTACTGCTTGCTCTCTTGGGCCGCACCCATCGAGGAGCGCATCTGGTTCTGGCCTACGCCTGGAATCCGCTATTAGCGATTGAAGTGGCCGGAAGCGGCCATATTGATATTGTTGGCGCGTTGTTGCTGGTGGTCTCCGTCGCGGCGCTCGTGCGCCGATGGCGAATGATTGCGGCCGTAGCCCTTGGGCTGGCTATCGCAGTGAAATTGTTGCCGGTCGTCCTCTTGCCTCTCTACTGGAAGCGGGTTCGCATTCGCGACGCTGTGCTGGCGGCGGTGGTGGTCGCATTCCTATACGTGCCATTTCTTAATCACGGCCACATTCCGATCGGTTCGCTTGGCGCCTATGTGCAGAGCTTCCGCTTTAACGGTCCCCTGTTTGCGGCGCTCGATCAGGTAGCGCCTCCGTGGATGCTGGCCGGGATGGCAGTGCTCGTCGGATTATTGACTGCAACCTGGCTGAGGAGCGTAGCGCCCGAACTTTCACCCGACCTCTTCGCGTGGCCAATGGCAGCCTGTCTTTTTTGTGCACCCGTGGTGTATCCGTGGTACCTTCTCTGGCTGATGCCGTTCGCGTGGTCGGCGGCGACGGTGCCGATTATCATTTGGACTGTGAGCATCCTTCTCACCTACCTCCAATGGCACTTGCGCGCACTGGGGCGGCCATGGGGATCGCTTCCTGGTTGGGTAGTGCTGCTGGAATATGGATGCGTGGCCAGCGCCGTCGCGATTATGGCATTGCGCCGCATCTCACGGTCGCACGCGCCTAATGCTCAACGCAGCAGATAGCGCGAAGGACAGTCGGTCGAACATCATTGCATCCGGAAACCTTGCGCCGTCATCGTACACAGCATCTGTTCAATTCACCGAGGAGCAAACTCCATGACAAGACCGAGCCGTGCAACCATGATTCGTTTTCTGACGATTGGAGTATTAGTCTTTTCTGCAACTTCCTGGGCGCAACAGCGCCCGCCGATTCTAGAGAAGATCGCCAAAACTTACGGCCTTGATTCGTACGGGCAAATTGAGGCTATCCGCTATACCTGGAACGGGGAAATCACCGGGCTCTTCAAAGGTTCTCGCTCGTGGGAGTGGGAGCCCAAGACTGGCAAAGTCACCTTCGAAGGGAAGGATAAAGACGGCAAGCCGGTGAAGGTTACGTACCTGCGTTCCGCGCTCGACAACGACACCAAGAAGCAAACCGATGCCGGCTTCACCAACGATAACTATTGGCTCTTGTTCCCGCTGCATGCTTATTGGGATACGAGTGCCGCTGTGACCGACGAAGGTATGAAGAAACTGCCGGCGGGGGCCGGATCAGCCACGCTGGTCTCGGTGAAATATGGAGCCGAGCTCGGCGGCTACACGCCCGGCGACACCTGGGACCTTTACGTCGGCAAAGACGACCGCGTCGAGTACCTCGTATTCCATCACGGCGGCGACAAAAAACCAAACCTCGTCAAGGCGACCTGGACGGGCTACAAAAAGGCAGGGCCTCTGCTGATCTCAACCGAGCACCGCGGGACGGCCGACGGCAAGGCGCTGCACATCTTCATGACTGGCGTGGCGGTTAAACTGGCCGGCTCAGACGCCTGGGTGGATGCGAAGTAAGAAAGATGCAAACTAAGATGAAGGCGAAGTAAGCCGACCGGGCAAACAAGGTCGGACTGCTCGTTCCAGCGTTTCCATCGCTCCGAACGCGCGAGTGTGGCGCGAAAGGAGACGCTCGGGAATTTGCAAAGAGGAATACTATGAGACGGATCGCTTTTTTGCTGGTTGCAGTGGCAGCTATGGCAGTGGTGGTCGCCTCTTCGGCTCCTGCATCTGGACCCGCCGATGACGAGGCCGAGCCGATCTTCGGAATTAAGCTTCCCGCCGGCTACCGCGACTGGAAGCTGATCTCCGTGGCCCACGAAGAAGGCGGCCTTAATGACATTCGCGCAATTCTAGGCAACGACACAGCGATCAAAGCCTACCGGGAACGAAAGCTCCCATTCCCGGACGGCGCAATCATCGCCAGAGTCGCCTGGGCTTACGTTCCGTCCGAAGAAAACAACAAAGTCTTCGGCCGCGCTCAATCGTTCGTGGCTGGGTCCGCCACGAACGTTCAGTTTATGGTGAAGGACTCGAAAAAATATGCAGCGACAAGCGGCTGGGGGTTTGCTCAATTCAGAGATGGAAAAGCTGACCCCTCGGCTGCGATCAAAACCTGCTTCCCTTGCCACGAGCCAGTCAAAGCACGTGACTTTGTCTTCACCCAGTACGCACCGTAATAGGCTATCTCGCAATCACGACGGTCGTGCACGAACTATTCAGTTTGGGCAGATCGCGGTTCGCCGCCATGCGGATCCGCAAAGTCGGGCGTTGCTCTCGAATGATCGGACAATAAGAATCCGGATCGAGCAGCGCGCCTTGCAGGCGCCGGCGTCCGGCGCATCCGCCGTGGCATGACTCGCGAAACTCGCACGCATGGCAGGCTTGAGGAAGTGTGCGTGCCTGCTCAAATGGTGTTGAGTTCAGAATGTTGACTCCTGCTGAAAACAAATCGGAAAGCGGCTCGCCAGCTCCCGGCCAATAGACGCAGGGTTGGGTTGTACCCCTTGGGGTCACTCGAACGGTGCTCACGCCACACCCGCCCGCGAGCGGTGGCAGCCCCGCCATCGCACGAACTAAAGGCTCGCCAATCGCGATCACATCGGTCTGCTCGAACAGTCGACGGAACCCCTCCCAATACTCTTCGTAGCTGAGGGCATACACGTCCGATCGCACGGCCTGGTAAACGTTCACCCGCAGAGGTGCGTCAAACTTTTTAGCTACGCGTGCCACATCGCCCAGATGCTGATAGTTCGCTTTCATCATCACGGCGATGATGGTGACTGGAATCCGCAGACTGACACATCGTTCGGCCTGCTGGTGGATGAGTTCCCAATTCCCTACTCCGCGCTGCGCATCCTGTTCGGCTTGAGTCGCGTAATCGAGTGAGAACTCGATGTCATGGAAAGCGCGGATCTCATCGTCTTCGAGCACAGCCACACTATGTCCATTAGAAGTAATTGTGAGCTTGACCGGCTTCGAGCGGAGGTAAGCGAGCATAGCCTTGAAGTCGGGATGCATGCCGTTCTCTCCGGTGCCAAGATTCACCGAGCGTACGGGCAAGCGTTCCATCACCGCCTTGACTTGATCGAGGGAGAGACGATCGGCGCGAGTGGCATCGCGGTAGCAGAAGGCGCAGGCCAGATTACATTCGTTGGTCAGGCCGAGCCCCAGCGCAACACCAGCGTCAGTCGCCGCGCGAAGAGACGCTGAAAACTGAGCGGAGAGGTTGTTCATACACCGTCCTTCATGACTGGAGATGGCCGATGTGCAACGCAATGCGTGTAGCGGGCGACTGCGGCAAACTCCGGCCGCGTGCCCAGCTTGCGCTCGAGCTCCAGAATTCGCTGGTACTCATCGCTTCGGGAAACCTTCGGGGGCAAGTAATCGGACAGCACGCGAATGCCACGCTCTGCAATTACCGCAAGCGACGAGTCGCGCAGCATGGCTTGCAGGCTCTGTGCGGTAAATAACCGAACAGGCCCTCCGTACAGCGACTCACGTCCCCACTCGGCAGCGAGATTATTTTCAGCCGCAGTCAGATCACCGTCTTGTATCGCGGCTTTTAACACGTCCCCCGTCTGGTTGCGCACCAATACCGAAATTATGCTCGACGAACTTCGCAAGGCGCGAGCCGCACTGCGCAATACAAAACCCGGATCGTCGACATATTCAAGAACGTTGTGACAAAGGATTACGTCAAACGATTCGCCCGGAAACAAGCTTGTAAGCTGCGCAGCATCGCCGTGTTTCAGTGCGACGTTATCCGTAACCCCTGCTTCCTGGGCGGCACGCTTCGCGAAATCCAACATTGGTTCAGACCCATCCAGCAAGGTGACGTGAAGGCCGAGTTGCGCGAGGCGTACCGCCATCGCGCCGGTGCCGCCCCCAACATCAAGCGCGCGCAAAAGCTCTGTGTGCGGGAGCAAGTCCCGCAAATTGGCAAAGGCGAGGTCGAGGCGCAGTTTGCCCTCGGGCGTCTCAAGGTAGGCGGCGTACTTCGCTGCGCCGGTCCGGAAACGTTCGAGGTCGTTATCCGCGGTCATTTGCTTCATATGCCACTCAAGCGGAGTCGCCCCCGCTAGAGTTTGCGGGTGAGTACCAGAGCGTATACCGAAAGGATTGGGAACGACAAGTGAGGTTGTCGAAGGAAAATCAACGTCGCGCAGATTACGCAGACGCGGACGCAAGGATAAAAGGAAGCCGTCGTTCAGACCACCTTGGCATTCGCTGAATCGGGTGGGTGGGCAACCTCGCGAGGCCTTAGTCGCCCGCCACTTCCCGCGTCCACGCCTCCGGCTCAAGCTGCATGCGCAGTTGATTCTCGTACGCCGCCAACTGCGCCTCGATGTCCTGCACTGCTTTGCGCTTCCGGATGACTTCTTCGCGATAGCGCCGCAGGAAGTAATCGATGGTTTCGACGCGAATCCGGATCGAACCTGAAGGCTTGTTCTCGTCCAGATCCTTAAAGCAAAAGTAGGGCGTGCCAGACTGCTCGATGATCCCCTCGATCACGCCGTAGATCGGCGCATCGTGCCCGCACTTAAAGCTCGATATCTCCAGCGCTACCAGGTTGGGATGGCGCGCCGTGAACTTCGCGGCCCACACCTTGTGATTGGTGCTGCACGAATACGAATTCTTCCAGGCATCCGTGATATCGAGCGCGTGGCTGATCACTCCGGCGCGGACTTCGTCTCCGAACAGACGCTCCAACAAATCCTCATCGAGCGGCAACGTGTTCTGCGAGAAAATTGGGTAACCCAGCTTCTGGAACTCTTCCATGATCTCGTGATTCAGGCCCGGATCATGATGATACGGTCGGCCGAGCATCACGATGCCGATGCGATCTTCGCGCTCGAGTTGATCCATAACCTCGCGGGCGCGGCTGCGAATGCTGCTTTCGTATGCGTCCAAAGCCTTGTAGCCAACCTCAACCGCGCGATCATTTTCTTCCTGTGACAAGCCGAGGATCGGCTGCCACGCTTGCAGCATCTGGTGAGCGAAGAGTTTGCGGTCGGCAAAGTTCAGTACGGGATCCACGTACATGACGCCGTGCTCGGCAAAGACATCATTCTCCTTGGTGAATGCGGCTTTGACGGTTTCCGGTGTTGCGGTCACAGTGGGGCAGGCATTCGCGCCAACGATTTTGACCAGTGGCGAGGTCAGCACGTCGTACATCGGGAAGAAGATTACGTCGAGCGGCTTCTTGCGATGCTTTTCTTGAATCAGGTTGTAGACGTGCGAAATGCCGATCTTCGCAGGGAAGCACGGATCGATCGCTCCTCGGCTCGCGCCCGCCCGATACAGATCGGAACTGGTGTAGTCGGAGTAGACAATGTTCTCCGGCTGCACGCCCAGACTTTCCAAGTATCCGTTGAACAATGGCGCGTAGGTGTAAATGTTGAGCACGCGTGGAATGCCGACGCGAACTTTCTTGCGCTTCTCCATGAGCGGAATGCGTTCTTTCGCGGCTTTGTTCCAGAATTTCGCGGACGGAATAGGATCGGCCACGCTCTTCGCATTCACTGGACGAAATACTTCGCGGGCAGCGAAGTCCACGAAGTTTGGATATTTCCCTTTAATTTCATCGAGGCCGGCCTTGATGTCCTTCATGTCGTTAACATCTTCAACCAGACCTTTTTCGCAGGTCGCGATGATCAGCCGCTGCTCGCCGTGCATCAGCGGGACCTTGGTGACCTTCTGAATCGGGATGAAGCTCATGTCGTCTTTGGGCGCGGTCCGGATGTCGATGAAGGTGCGCAGGCAATCGTTCTTGCAGAAATGGCAGCGCGTCTCTTCGTTGCGGGTTGTTCGATACTGAATTTTTCGCACAGCGTCGAGGCCTACAAACGTCGACTGAAGCCCGTTGCGCCACAAGCGCAGGGACTCCGCAGCCGCTCCGATTGCGCCCGATTCGCCGCAAAACTCATGCACGATGATTTCGGGCTTCTTGCCGGCAGCGCGGAAGCTGTTGTTGATGAAATCTACTTCCGCTTTCACCACGGCCAGGTTGTTCTGAGTTCCGCCTTGCAATACAAAGCGCGTGCCCAACGCCGCAAGATTGGGAATGCTGGCGACGTAGAGAAATACATTTTTCGGCAGCACGGTCGCCAATCCCGCCAAAATTTCTTCCGCCCTCCAGCCCTGGCGCTGGAAGTTCACAATATCCGACTGCATGAATACAGCGCATCCATAGCCGAAAATTGGCATGGATCTGGCCGAGAAGGCCAGATCGGCGTACTGTTCCACGCCCAATCCAAACCCTTCTGCGGTCGATTGCAGGAAATATCCGTTGCCCGCCGAGCACTGCGTATTCAGTTTGAAATCTTTCACGCGGCCGTTGTGCAGGATGATGATCTTAATATCCTGCCCACCCACATCGACGATGACGTGAGGATCTTCATAGAACTTGAGCGCGGATTCCGTGTGAGCTACGGTCTCTACCAGCGCCACATCTGCGTGCAAAACATCTTTCAAAATATCTTTTGCGTAACCCGTTGTGGCAACGCCCAGGACTTCCAACTTCGCATTTTGCGCCTCGACCTGACCGCGCAGATTCTCGAACATCTCAATCGTGTCCTGAATCGGATTGCCGTTTGAGAGTTGATACGCCTTGCACAGAATGTCGCCGCGCTCGTCGAGCAACACCGCTTTTGTAGAAGTCGAGCCTCCGTCGATGCCGATGAACCCACCGACAGTCTGCCCCTTTTGAAATGTTGCCGGCGTAAACTTCTTCGGGCGATAGGCTTCCTTAAATCCGTCGAGCTCTCCTTCTTTCGAGACCAGCCCTTTGCCGCCGGATTTCGCTTTTTCCTCTTGCCGACCGAATTCGATGTAATAGACCAGCTTTTCATAACCCTGGTAGCAGCCGACGCAATCGTCTTCGCTCTTGCCGAATTCAATCGCGCCCAGGGCCGCGAAGTATTGCGCGTTGTTCGGAACCTTGATCAGATCTTCCGGCTTGGCACCATCGGGAATCGCAACTTTGCGCTCCTGCCACATGCGCGGAATGTTCGCCTGCCATGCTTCCCGCATGCCTTTGATAAAGCTGTTCGGGCCGCCCAGCAACAAAACGTGCGGACGCAGCGTATGGCCACGGGTTAGCACGCTCAGGTTCTGCAGCACGATCGCCTCAAAAAGCGAGGCCATCAATTCATCCGGCGGCGTCCCTACTTTTTGCAGACCGTTGATGTCCGTCTCGGCGAACACGCCGCACTTTCCTGCTACCTTATGCAATTTGATTCCGTGGTAGCCCTGCATGGCCAACTCGGCTACGGGAATCTTCAGCTTCGCGTTAATCTTGTCGATGACGGCACCGGTTCCGCCCGCACATTTATCGTTCATCGACGGAATCTTCTTCTTGCGCCCCGTCTCATCGTCATCTTTGAATACGATGATCTTCGCATCCTGCCCGCCGAGTTCGACCACCGAATACACTTCGGGATGCAGCTTCTCGACCGCCAGCGATACCGCGGTAACTTCCTGCACAAACTTGGCGCCAATCTGCTCGGCGATACCGCTGCCGCCGGATCCGGTCATGAACATGCGCGTGTTGTGCGGGTTGATGCCGACTTCCGCTTCCATGCGGCGTAGAAATTCCAGCGTCTTCTCGGGCTGCTTGGTCTCGTGGCGCTGGTAGTCTTGCCACAGAATCTTGTCGGTCGCAGCATCGACCACGGTGGCTTTTACCGTGGTCGAGCCCACGTCGAGGCCGACTAGAAATTGAGTGTGGTGATCGTGGGGCTTTAGATACGGCGCGGCCGCGATGGAAACCAGCTGGGTCGGCTTTTTTTCCTGTCCTGCAAGATGGTCGTGCATCGATTTCTCCTGTCAAGTTAGGAGCCAAACAATCTACGGCCGGTAGTGCAGCGGTTCGCCACCGGCCAGGGTGGAATTAAGCGGCGTTGGGCAGCGCAATTCCAGGAACGCGTTTGCGGCGCGAGAGCCGGCTGCTCTTATCCATGCGATCGTTCACGTGCAGAATGAACTGCGCCGCGGTTCCGGCAATCCCCTCACGATGCGGCACGTGATAGAACGGCCGCTTCAATTCCGGATGCTCGGAGATGTATTCGCGAATTTCGTCCAAACTCTTGCCCGTGGATTTAAGGCATTGCTCGAACTCCGTCTTCGCCTTCACCTTGGCCTCGCCCAGCGCCATTTGCACGCGGCTGTGCGCGTTGACCTCGCCCTCGCCCGAAGTTTCGATGGGAAGGAAAATCATGTCCTTGAATTTGTTGATGACTGCCGACTGCACGCCGTCGGACTGCGACGACGGCATGCAGCCAAACGGTTTGAGCGCCAACACCATATGGCAGAGATGATGAACCGTGTAATACACGTTTTTGCCGACTTCGAGGTGGCCTTCTCCACCTCGCGCAAACTGGTTGTAGAAGGGATGAGCCATTTCGGCCAGCTCGGCCTGTGGCACAAGATGATGCGTGAGCCCGCCGAGATTCTTGATGGTGCGGTGATACAAGCCGTTCCACATGATTTCGCCAAAGCCAAGCCCCATTAACTTTTTACGCAGTCCCAAATCGTTCGCCAGGTGCTTCTTCACTTCAAACCACTTTGGGTTCCGATGCGGACGATTCACCGGCCACTTCGCCTTGGCATGAGCCTTCGCCTGATAAAGCAGATAAGCTACCCAGGTTGCAATCGGCTCAACCAGAACCTGCGCACCTTCGCGCTCGAGAAATTCGAACATGTGGAAGTTGCCGTCGCCTTCGGTGAGTTGCGCCCAGAACTCGCCCGTAATTTTTACCACCGGCTTTACCTTGGTGCGGTCTACTTCAATGCCGTCCAACTTTTCGCGAGCCGTGCTGAGAGCGTCGAGATGATCTTTCCCCCGCAGGTGCTCGTTCATCTTTCCGAACACGTTGAAAGTGTTTCGTAAAATCTTGTTGCTCTTGAATTTCGGTTTCGCCCAGTCCGGCGCACGCTCCTCGATCTCGAACGATTTTCTTTCTCTCAAATCGTCACAAAGCCCATCGACCGTCTCGCGAAAAACGCGATCGGTTTCGCCCTTATTCACTTCAAACGGACGAATCTGGTAAACCATGTCGTTGAACACGTCGCCCAGGTGCATGGCGTTCAGCATGCCGAATCCAAAGTCGACGGTGAATTTCAACCCCGGCTCGCCTGACGCCGCTTTGATTCCGTCGCTATCCTTGAACAGCAACACGCGGAAGCCATCAAACCCAGCATTCTTCAGTGCGAAACGATACTCGGCCTCATACATGCCGAAGCGGCACGGGCCGCACGAACCCGCGGTGAAGAAAACATAGTTGTCCAGAATGTTCTGCCGCGGAATGCCTTCCTTCTCCAAAAACTGGAGGTACTGCACCAGGTTTCCTACCGTGAAATACGTTGGATTGCACTGGCCGTTGTTGCCAAACTCCTTGCCTGTCTGGAAGGCAGGGACATCGGGCACGGGAAGTTTTTCGCAGCGATATCCGCAGCCCTGGAATACCGCACGAATCAGGTCTTCGTGTTTCCAGGTGAAGCCGCCGAACAGAATCGTCACCTTGCTGCGTTCGTCGGCTGTGAACGCGCGCTCCACCGGTCGGTGGAAGTGAGTGGGTTGGTCAAGGCCTGCAATCTTGCGCAAGCGCATGCGTTCCGCTTCTAGTCGCTGCTTAATTTCCGAATCGTTTTCAATTTGGACGAACGTCGACATGGAATCCTCCGGCAAGGTTTGGAATTTTTGCGGTGACTCTAAACTCTAGGATGAAATCGCGAATGGCAAGGAAATGGAGAAATTGCAGTTCTTGGAGGGCTTGATCGAAACTCGTGAAAGGCAGGGAACAGCGGGATTCAGGATGCGGCAACATCCCAGCCACTTCGGGCTTTGTATCGAACTGCATCCGAACTCCAAAAACTTGGCTAGGAGGTTCGAAGTATTACACCGGCGGAACTGCTTCGCGGAAGTTCCGTAGGCGCCGGATTTAGCAATGTTGGGGTTGAGATGCGGGTCGCACAAGAACCGGTTGCCGGACTTTCGAATCCCAACCCGAAGACGAAGCGGGTCCAATTTCACAACTTCTATCAGAAAATTTGCCACGGCACAAGTCGGCGCCGTGAATTATGCTCGCTTGCGTCTGCTTAGTCATCCGGCATTTCGTGGAACCGTCGACATTTGCAGATTCTTGATGCAGGCAAAAAGGCGGAGGTTACATCAGAAAAATCAACTCCCGGCGCAGCGAAACTTGCTGAATGCGCGACCCCGTGGAGTTTGCCCTCTGCGCGGGTGAAGAGCGTAACCAGCAGATCCGCTTCGCGGCGCGCAGCACCACCGCTTCCGACTCCATCAATGCCATGAAAGTATAGTTCTGAAAAACCTGTGCCTGAATATGCAGAATTGTGGCGAGGGTGCGGCGCACAATACAGTGAAATCCGTAATGCACCCGGGGAATTTCCGAAAAAACGACAATCCGGCTTCGAAATCATGTACACAGACAACTAAACACCAGGTTTGTGGGTTCTCTCTTATAACTTCTAAATCCCTGGAGGGCGTGTGAAAAAATCGATGTGGTTAGGAATCGTTTTTACCATTGGTTTACTGATGAGCGGTTGCGGCAGCAGCAACTCCAACTCAAATATTAACGGCAATTGGAAAGCCAGCCTTACGAACACCGACGGAACGCCCGCCTACGCTTTTTCGACGACATTTACCGAGGCCAGCAACGGCAGCGTCGACATAACGAATTTCTCCTTTACTTCGGCCGGTTCGTGCTTCTCGGGCGACACCACTTCGGAAACCGGAAGCTTCAATTTGAGTGGCAACTTTAACGGCAATGTCTCAGGCAGCTTTGGAATGAATATCAGTACGGCATTTCCCGGCGCGGTGACGCAAAATGTACTGGCGCTTCAAGGCACGGTTGCGAGCAACACCATCGCCGGAACCTGGACGTTGACCGGGGTTAGCGGATGCAGCGGACACGGCACATTTAACATCAACAAAGCATAGAGCTGTTGGAATCCGAACGGTTTGAAACCAAAAAATGCGCGCCTTGTGATAGGCGCGCACTTCGATTTCGAGCGCGGAAATTCATTAGGGGCAGCGCAACTTAACCTACCGGCCGAAGTAGGCGGCATTCTTTGCGGTGAACTCGTTCCATTTTTCCGGCAGATCGTCGAGCGCGAAGATCGCCGAAACCGGACACACCGGCACGCAGGCGCCGCAATCGATGCACTCTACGGGATCGATATAGAGCAACGACTCGGTCTGATACTTGGGATCGTCCTTCTTGGGATGAATGCAATCCACCGGACACGCGTCGACACAAGCGGTGTCTTTGGTGTTGATGCAAGGCTCTGCAATCACGTAGGCCATATGGGTATAACTCTCCTCAGATCTATAGGGCTATTTTACTACCGCAGCCGTCTCCGCGACCGCACATTCTAACAAGAAATCCTGGCCGGAGTACAACATTAGTTGGAGAGCCCTCCTCGGCGCAAGTGCCAAGCGACGTGGGTTTCAGGGTTCGACGAGCGAACCATGAAGGTGAAGGATTCTTGGAACAAAAAAACGGCTGGCAGCAATTTGCTGCCAGCCGTCCTTGTCGCGATCGTTCGAAAGAGAGAACCCGCCGTTTAGCGGTGTCCGCCTCCACCACCATGTCCGCCGCCACCGCCGTGGAAGCCACCGCCGCCACCGTGGAATCCGCCGCCACCTCGGTATCCGCCACCTCCACGATATCCGCTGACTCCGCCACGATATCCGCCACCGCCACGGTATCCGCCGACTCCGCCACGTCCATATCCCCGAGCGCCATAGTAACCGCGGCCATAGCCATAGCCGCCGCGTCCGTAGCCGTAGCCGCGTCCATAACCCCAGCCGCGGCCGTAGCCCCAACCACCACCCCAGCCGCCGCGCCATCCGTACCATGGGCCGGCACCGATGAAGATGCCACCAGCAAACCAGTCAGGACCGTAGTATCCGTAGGGCGCGCAGGCGTAAGGCGCGTAGCCATAGTATCCATATTCGCAGGCTGGAGGCCCGTCCTCGTAGCCTGGCCCAACCCCGATGCCGACGCTGACCTGCGCCTGTGAGTAGGCTAACGGCAGCATCAAAACGCTCACCAATGCCAAATATTTTATGTACCGCATGATGAATCCCCCTTGTCCCAGATCCGTTTACAACCGGTAGAACCCGCCGGATCTTTTGGCCGCTTCAGCTCCCTTTTCGAATCCCGGTCTGAAGTGCCTATCTATTTGAACTCAGGGGCGGCAGAAAAGTTGCTACAAACACGATGGCTGATTTCAGCCACCGTGCTTGGTTTCAATCGCTTGCGGCTTCGAACGTAACATTTACGCTCTCGTTTAGCGATGTTTGATAAACGATCCGCTCTGCAGCTCTGATACCGCTTCGCGAAGCTGCTCCTGCGTGTTCATGACGATCGGTCCGTACCAGGCCACGGGCTCTTCAATCGGCTTGCCGGAGACTAGCAGGAAGCGGATGCCCTGATCACCTGCCTGAACCGCAATCTCATCGCCCCGGTCGAACAATACCAGCGAGTGATTCCTGGCGTCGTATTTGGCCGGAGCATTCGGATCGACGCCGGACTCGGTTAATACCGAGCGCGGATCGGAAGCATCGCGGAAGGTGCCTGAGCCGGCAAACACATAGGCAAAGGCATTTCGCGTGGTTTCGACCTTGAGCCGCTTTTTCTGTCCCGGCGCGACCGAGATATCAAGATAGCTGGGATCGGCGGCCACGCCTTGTACCGGTCCTTTCTTGCCCCAGAACTCGCCACAGATGACGCGTACTTTTGTGCCGTCATCGTCGGTGACCTCGGGGATCGCGCTCGACGGAATATCCTGGTAGCGCGGGTCGGTCATCTTCAGCGACGCGGGCAGGTTCGCCCACAGCTGAAAGCCATGCATGCGGCCGTTGGGATCGCCCTTCGGCATCTCCTGGTGCAGAATCCCGCTGCCGGCCGTCATCCACTGCACATCGCCCGCGGTCATCTTTCCCTTGTTGCCAAGGCTGTCGCCGTGCTCGACCGAACCGGCCAGCACATAGGTGATGGTTTCGATGCCGCGATGCGGATGCCAGGGAAATCCCGCCAGATAATCTGCGGGATTTTCGTTGCGAAAATCATCCAGCAGCAAGAACGGATCGAATTCCTTGGTCTTGCCGAAACCGAAAGCGCGTTGCAGCTTTACTCCGGCGCCTTCGAGCGTCGCCTGCGTTTGAAGTATTTGTTTTACTGGACGTAAAGACATAGTTCCTGCTTTCTGGGCACGCGGCCATTTATGCCGCGTGCCAACGATGGTTAGGCCTTATCGATTAGCCTTTGATGAACTGCACGTCGAGCGTGATCGTGATCTCGTCGCCGACCAGAACCCCGCCCGTTTCAAGCGCCGCATTCCAGGTGAGGCCGAAATCTTTGCGGTTGATCTTGGTGGTAGCCGAAAGCCCGCGGCGAATATTGCCCCACGGATCTTTGCCGGGAGCGGTCGGGCCTTCTACCGTAAACACCACGTTGCGAGTCACACCGTGAATGGTCAGATCGCCGGCCACTTTATGCTCGCCATCGCCGGTGGGCGTAACCTTCGTGGACTTGAACGTCAGCGTGGGAAACTTTTCCACGTCAAAGAATTCCGCGCTCTTTAAGTGTCCGTCGCGCTGCTCGTCGCGCGTCTGAATGGAAGCGGCCTCTATCGTAGCCTCGATGGTCGATTTGGCCGGATCGGCTTCGTTCAAAGTCAGGACGCCCTTCATGCGGGTGAACTGCCCCTTCACGTTGGAAATCATCATGTGTTTTACCTTGAACTCGGCGACGGAGTGAGCCGGGTCGATATTCCAGGTGGTGGTGGCGGTAGCAACGGCTGGCGGAACTGTGATTGTGCTCATGTTGTAACTCCCTTCGATTGAATTTGATGATCGGTGATTGCTGATTGAAAATCTCGACCTCTGGCCCTCTTGTGGGCTCGGGCTATATTCTTCAATCAACCATCAGAAATCATCACTCAACAATGGATTAGATGCGTTACGACAGTATTCGTTGCAACGACTATTAAAGCCAATAAATCAAGCCACTTGGCTACGAGCGATGCGGAGCAGTTCGGTCAACTCCTGCAAGCGCGCCCGTCCCAAATGCCCCAATTGCCGGCGATGGGCGGACTGCACCGGCTCATCCAGCTTTTCTAGAACGGCCCGGCCCTCGGGCGCAATTCGAACCTTTACGGTGCGGCGGTCTTTGGTGTCACGGCTGCGCGAGATCAGGCCGCGCTTCTCCAGGCGGTCGAGAAGCCGTGTAACATCGGGGTCGCGGGTGATCATCCGATTGGCAACTTCGCCACAAGGCAACCCCTCGGGCGCACCCCGCAGAATGCGCAAGACGTTGTATTGGGTCGAGGACAGATCCTCGGCTTTCAGCACTTTCACCATCCCACGGGAGAGCATGTCGGTGGTACGAAGCAGATCCAGGAACGCCGCCTCTTCGGGGGAGCCGATGAAGTGAGAAGTCTTAGTTAGCTTGGACGTTGTCACAAATCAAACATTAGTCGTTATGACGACTATTGTCAAGACGCTTGTCTTTCCGACCTTCGCGAAACCTTGGCGAGCTTCCCGGTTAAGAGCTTTTGGCCGCAAAGGGCCGCAAAGGAATTTGCGCGAAGTTCGCAAAGAACAACAAAGGCTAGAACAGAAGAAGTACGCAAAACGATCTCGGCTTTCTACGCGCCCACCAATTCCCTCTTCTCGCTCGGCTCGTATTCCACAATGTATCCAGCGACCGCGCTGGCCGCGACCGTGAGCGGCGACGCGAGATACATTTGTCCGGGACCGCTGCGGCCGGGGAAGTTGCGGTTCTGGGCGCTGATCACGACCTGATCGGGGCGCGTGGAAACTCCCGGTCCGGCGTTGATGCAGGCGCCGCAACTGGGCTCGATCACGTGCGCGCCGGCTCTCTGGAAAATATCGAGATAGCCTTTGCGCAGGCAGTACTCGCGCGTCTCCTGTGAGCCGAACTGAATGTAGAACTTCACCGAATCGGCCACCCGCTTGCCCTGCTTCAGCGCGTCGGCGAGAACTGCCGCGTACATATCCATGTCTTCATTTTTTCCGGCGGTGCAAGTGCCGCCGTAGGCGATTTCAACCGGCACCGGCGTGTTCAACTCGCGTACATATTTTCCGTTGCCCGGATCGCCCGGCGTGGCGACCATCGGCGTGATGTCGGCCGCGTCGAGTTCGATGACGTGCGCGTACTGCGCATCGGGATCGCTGTATAAGCCCTCGATCATGCCTTCGGCTTTTTTGCGATCCATGCTCCGCCGCTCGACCAAAAAGTCGACCGCTTTCTTGTCGGGAGCGACGATCCCAGTAAATCCGCCGATTTCGGCGGCCATATTGGTCATGGTGGCGCGTTCGTCGACGCTGAGATCTTCGATGGACTCTCCGGCGTACTCCATCACTTTGGCAAGTGCCTTGCCGCTGCGAACGTAGTCAAGGCTGAGAATTTTAAGAATGAAATCTTTCGCGGTAACGTTTTCATGCTTCTTGCCGCGGATCACAATCCGCACCGATTCCGGCACTTTAACCCGAACATCTTTGGTGATCCATCCGTTAAAAACGTCGGTGGTGCCGATGCCGAATGCGACGCAACCGATCGCGCCCACGTGCGGCGTATGCGAGTCCGAGCCAATATTCAGCTGTCCGGGCAGCGCGTAACTCTCAAGCACAATCGAGTGGCAAATGCCCTCCGATCCCTTACGGTCTTTCAATTCGCCATGCAGCTTGATTCCCTGCTTGACGGCGAAATCCTGCTGCTTAAGTTTGAGCTGCGTGGCGAGATCGAGCAGGCCGAGTTTCTTTTTCTCTTCGGAAATTACTTCGTCGAGGAAGGTCAGGTGATCGCGGAAGAAGATGATGCTTGAGGCGTCGTTGACCTTAGCCTCTTTCCCCACGTAGCGCTCGAAAAAGATCGCGGCCATCGGCGTGACGTACTCGTGGCTGAAGCGCAGATCGGCCTGCGCAAAGCCGCTGTCACCGGGTTTTACCGCCGCAACGCCAACTTCGCCTTTTTCGTTGATCATGTGGCGGGCAAAGATTTTTTCAGCCACTGTCATGGGGCGCATGCCCGTTTTAACCGGCGGCAAAAATACTTTCTTCTGCATGCGCGCCAGGTTGAAGGGAAACAGGCCGCCGTATTCGATGACCTGGCGCGTAATCTCGTCCTCGCCTTTGGTGAACTCGGAGAGTGGAATCTCTTCACCGCCCCGGATTTTATCGATCAGAGAAAAATCTGTCGACGTCAGCACGCCTAAGTTCTGGCAATTCTGCTTGTAGATGCGCTCGATGTTTTCCGCGATCACCACCTGAATTCCGGCGCACATCTCGGCGTAAGGCGACTGCTCGCGGCTCGATCCCTTGCCGCGCCGCTTGCCGCTGACCGCGCAGACGAATCCCCCCCGCTTCACGTCGCCGCGGCCGATGGGAGTCACGCTGCCGCACTTGAGCCCGAGATATGGAATCTCACCCAGCGTTTCGTCAAAATAAAAACAATAGTGTGCTGGGGTGATCTCGTCGGTAGAAATGTCGTCGCGCAGCTTGGGATTGTTGGAGGGATTTTTCGTATCCCACGGCGAATCCTCGCCGGCAAGCTGGCGCTTAATCAGTTCGGGATCTTCGGTGAGAAAAAGAATGCGTCCATGCAGCCGGACTTGCTCGGGGCGTTTTTCGATGGTGCGTTCAAGAAGAGAGTTAATCACGTTGAACCTGTTGGAATCCGAGATGGTGGGAATTGCCAGCGGAAGCTACTCCCTGATTATTGTAACGCCGGGAGAGAGTCTAATGTGGATTGCGGAGACTTTCCGCTTGCACCCGTGGCCTTTGATCTGATCGATATACAAAAAATCTTAACTACAGAGGACACCGAGGAACACAGGGTCTTCACTTCTCATAGGCTCGTGGGTCGGGCAATGATTCGAGGCCGCGGCCGGCGAAGATTTCGGCAAACTCGTGGAGCAGTTCGTCATGAATCAGTCCATTCGAGGCCAGGGTTTCGCGGCTGTCGATTTCGAAGGGTGAGCCGTCGAAGCGCGAAACCTTTCCGCCGGCTTCTTCCACGATCAATACGCCTGCTGCTGTGTCCCAGGGATTCAGATTGAATTCCCAGAAACCATCGAAGCGGGCGGCAGCCACGTTACATAGATCGAGTGCGGCCGAGCCGGCGCGGCGCACTCCGTGCGAGCGCAACGTTATCTGGTGATAGAAATAAATATTGGGATTCTTATGCCGCTTCTTACTGGGAAAGCCGGTGCCCAGAATACTTTCTTTCAGCGTGGGCGTTTTCGATACGTGCATCGGCTTGCCGTTGAGGTGAGCGCCGCTTCCAATCGCGGCCGAGAATAATTCGTCACGCGTGGGATCGTAAATCACTCCCGCGATGCGCTGGGCCTGCTCGCCCTTCGCGCGCCGCTCCAGCCCCATCGACACGCAGAAGACGGGATATCCGTGCGCAAAATTTGTGGTGCCGTCGAGCGGATCGACGTACCAGCGGTAGTCGCTGCCCTGGTCGGTCAGACCCTGCTCTTCGCCGAGAACGTCGTGCCCCGGCCAGTGCTCGGAGATACGCTCGCGAATCAACTTCTCGGCGGCGCGGTCGGCAGCCGTGACTAAATCGGCGTCGCCCTTGTACTCGATTTTCAAATGCTGATGGAAGTAGTGCATCAGCAACGCGCCGGCTTCGCGCGCGATGGCGGACATGGTGGGAAGGAATGCTTCGTTGGGATTGTTGGCCACTGGTCTGGGTTGGTTCTGGGTGTTAGGTACTGGGTCTTGAGTACTGGGTCTTGAGTGCTAGGTCTTGGGTGCTAGGTCTTGGGTGCTAGGTCTTGGGTGCTAGGTCTTGGGCCTTAGGTCTTGGGTTTTGTCGCCCTTACGAACTAGAAACTTTCCACTCCGTGGTGCTTTGCCTATCACCTAAGACCTAACACCCATGTCGCGCTGTCCCGCGCCTGCTACTTCTTCCTCGCGCCGTCTTCGGCGATATACATGATTTCGTGCTTGTAGATAAAAAGATTAGGAGCGCCCTCGCGCGTAAGGCGCACCATGAATTTGTCGTAATACTCGATCCAGCCGCTTACGGTCTGCCCATCCCTCAGCTTCACGCTGACCAGCTTTTGCTTTTCGCCGAGAGCCTTCAGGAACCCGGCTTCTTCAAAGGTCTCTTCGGGAGGCGGAGTCCGGCCGCGCTTGGCGTTGTTGGGAGCTCCCTGCGCGCGGAAAGGCATAAAGATATTGTACACGGGACCAATTCGTGGCTTCGCAGCAAAACAAAACCAGCCCCGAGGAGCTGGTTTGGAATGGCACTATGTTTCAGTTAGAAAACAATCTTGAGGCTGAACTCCGTTTGACGCGGCGAACCCAGCGAGTATACGCCGGTACCAACGCCCACCCGGTTCACCAGTTGTCCGGCGTAGTTGGTGCCGTTGATGGCGCCGGTGGAACCGGTCAGCAGCCCTGACATCATGCTCGTCGGAAGGTCGAAATTCGCGAAGTTCATCAGGTTATAGAAGCCTACGGCAGGTTTGATGGTCAATTTGCCGTCGAAGAAGCTATGGCCCCACGCGATGGTTGTGTCGAAGGCCTTCAGCCACGGGTAGTTGACCTGGTCGGACGGCGCCAGGGCTAAGGGAATGCCTCCACTATACGTACCACCCAGAGCCACCAGTTCGGTCTGCGTCATCAGCCCGCTCTGCACCAAAACGTTACCTGCTGGCGTTAAGGCTCCGGCGGCGACTTGAGTGTTGTAGTTGGAGATGGCTGTGTTGATGTTGCCGGCGTTCAGCCCGCGATCAAAGCTACCTACTTTTGTTCCTGGAAGCGGATCCTGCGTGACGCCGCTGCCCGTAAAGTCGGTGCGGAAGATCTCGCCTGCGCCGAGGCCGGTATTTGGCACTGTAGCCGTAATTGAAAGCGGACTGTAGAAGTGAGACATAATGCCCAACTGGAAGCCGCCTCGTAAATCTACGTAGCCGCCAAAAGATAACTGATGGGTGCGGTCCAGAGTGGAAGGTCCAAAATAGCGATTCACGTTGGCATTGTCCAGCGCCGGAACTATGAAGTCCTGATCGCCGGCAGCGGCAGTGACCGTGCCACCTGGGCCAACCCCTCCGCCTGAATTATCAAACTTGGAGAGGGCATAGGAGACCTGGAAGTTCAAATCCTTGGCTCCGCGGAATGGGCCTTTGACATTCTCGACCCACTTCGTCTGCAAGCCGTTGTAGACGGAACGACCGACTGGAGAAAGGAAGTTCAGAGCCGGCGCGGTCGGGTTGATGCCACCGAAGGCGCACTCGTAGCCAAGCGCCGCAAGACAGCTATTACCGCCCATATCCGAAGAGGAACCGAGGCCGTTAGCGGCGTAGTTGCTAATCGTGGCTCCTCCGAGGATCGCACAACCCACGCCGCCGGGACCCGCGGGGCAGCCAAAAGACGCGTTAGTCGCATTGATCGCAGCGTTTGCGCCGGTAGGGTTAAAGTGGCGAATGTCGCCAGCATGGTTCTGGTCGACTCCCAATAAGAAATGGGTCTGGACGTTCCGTATATAGTCCACACTCAAGACCATGCCGGGACGAAGTTCGCGTTGAATACCAATGTTCATCACAACTGAACGTGGCGATTTGTAATCAGGGTTGAATAGGTTGGTGCCGGGCTGGAAGAAGCAGTTGGTTCCACCGGCGCAGTCTGTAAGGTACTGCCCCGCATAACCAGGATTGGGCTGTTGGAGGTTGAGTGGCGAAGCCGCCTGATATTGCTTCTGGAGGGCTATCACCGCTGGCACAGCGTTCCCGATTAATGGGAAGCCAGCTGATGTGCCGCAAACCGCTGCGCTCGGAGTGATCGGGCCGGTCGAGGTTTGCAGGGGTGAAGGCGATCCCGCAGCGGAGCACGGCCCGGGGAACTGCGCGAATGCGCCCGTAGGCTCACGATAGGGTCCATCAAATAACACGTTGTTCCAGATGGCGTTCTCCCAGAACAAGCCGATACCGCCGCGGATTGCGGTCTTGCCGTTTTTCATTGGATCCCAGGCAAAACCCAGGTCGGGGCCAAAGTTCTTATTGGGCTGGTTCACTGCATTTCCTAGTCCGGGAAGCAGAGCGCTGAGTTGAGGAATCGCGGCGTATTGGCTATCTGTACGGCCTGTATCGCGCTCATATCGCAATCCGTAAGTGAGCGTAAAGTTCGACTTGATCCTCCACGAATCGCCCAGATACAGAAGTATCCGGTTATCAGGCCCCAAGCCGCCGGCGGGGAATCCAAGCGCCGCCTTGGATGTCGAGTATCCCAGACCGTTGCCCAAGGTGTAGCCACCGTCGGCGGGGTAGTTCAGCGGATTTGTATAGCCCCCTGGGAAACAAGGGCCAGTAGGTCCAGGCAGGGGGCATCCGTTCGGATTGGTAGGGCCGATCGGAAGCCACGAATTGTCTGCCGTGCCCGTCCCAGGAGTGGACTCGCCAGTCGTGACCTGCGAAATAACCTGGGGACCATTCTTAAAGAACGAGGCGAAGCCGCCACCCTGAAGGTGATTCCAGGTAGCCCCGTAGCGAATAACGTGCGAACCTAAGACCCGGCTTCCGTCATACTTGATCTCATGATCGCTTTGTGGGGTGCTCTGCGGGGCCAATAGGTTCGGCCCGGCGACCAAGCCAGTGGCTCCCATGAAAATCTCAGCGCCCAGATTGTCGAAGGGCAAAGAGGCGTTCCCCGTGGTGGCATCGACGATTTGATTCTGGAACTTTAGGAACGAGAAGCGGATGGAGTGGGTAAAAGCACCCGTATTGAAATCTGCTCCGACCACATCGTTGCGAGTGATGTTTTTGTTGTCGTAGAGCGAGTACCCAAATCCGAAGGTAGCACCCAGCAAGTTCTTAAAGTAAGAGTACCGGTAAAACACACGAGTGCTCTTGGTCAGCTGATAATCCAACCGGCCTAGCAGATTATCTTCGCGGAAGGGGTCGGAGAAGCTTCCGGAGTATGCCTGGAACGGAGCTGAGATAGGAACTGTTGCCTGCGTGTTCTGCGGAGTGCGCTCGCCATCGAGGAAGAAAAACAATCTGTTCTTGATGATCGGTCCGCCCAAATCTCCGCCATACTGACTGCGCTGCGAGTACGGACTAGTCCCACCGGGCAGGTTCGCAGCTCCGACACGGTAGTCACGGAATTGTCCGAATGCCTCGCCGTGGAGGCCATTCGTACCAGACTTGGTGGTTACGTTCACGGAGCCTGAGGAGGTCAACTCGGTCGACATATCCAAGCTCGCCTGGCCGATCTGGAATTCCTGAATCGCGCTCGCAGGAATGTCGGTGGTGGTTGTTCCCACGGTTTCGTCTGATACGTCGACACCGTCGACTTCAATGCGGGCGGTTCGGCCGTAACGGCCACCGAATGAAATCGAGGAGTAGCCTGCCTTGGTCGGATCGAAGTTTTGGCCGTCCTGGATTTGAACCCCCGGTTCGAGTTGCGCGAGGTCCAAGAAGTTGCGGCCATTGACTGGCAAGTTCTCGATCTGGCTCGCGGTCAAAACGCCCTGGACGGTCGCTTGCTCGGTATTGACCTGAACCTCGCTGCCCTGCACCTCCACTACGGTGCTTTCCTGACCAATTTCCAGCTTCACGTTGCCATTCGCCGCGTTCGCTACCTGGACGTTCACAGGCAACTGGGTAGTCTTGAACCCATTCGCCTCGACCCGAATGGTGTAGGCTCCAGGTATCAGGGAGCCGGACGAGTAAGCACCATTTCCATTCGTCACATCGTGAATTGTCTGCCCTGTTGGACCGGTGATTGTGACTTTGGCGTTCGGAACCACGGCTCCGCTGTTATCGGTCACAGTGCCCACGATACTTCCGGTCGAAATGGTCGTCTGGGCCGACATTATGGGAGAAAAAATCAACGCGGATAAGGCGACCAAGGTCGACAAGGCAAATCGAACGCTTAGTCCGGGAAGGCTGAAGGTTGGCATGACCGCAGTTCCTTTCGTCGAAACAAGAAATTGAACCGAGACGTTGAGGGGTGAAGCTACGGCTGGCTGAGCAAAAGACACTTGCCCAAGTGCAATTTTCAAACCAGTCTCGGCGCGGCATGGCGAGCTTCAATTTACTTTGTTTCTTATCAATTGGTTAGATGAGATTTAGGGAAGCGGTCGTCCGGCGCTCCCTCAGATGGAAGTCATAACAAATACAAAATGTCATATTCCATTTACAGTAAATGAAGACGATTCAGGTCTACGGCGTGATGGCTCAAAGTCGTGCAGAGTCAAACTGTCCAAGTGTAGTTCAAGGAATTTTCTGCCCCTAGAAACTGACCTTCAGCCCAAACTCAAATTGCCGCGGCGCGCCCAAGGCATAAGTTCCGGATTGGAAGCTGGCGCGGTAAGGTTGGAGATTTGGCCCGGTCGTGACTCCGCCGACCACGCTGGTGGCCAGCAGGCCGTTCTGCCCAGGGATAAGGGATGCGCCCGGCAGGTTGCCGGGAAGGAATGCGTTCCAGAAGTTGAAGACATTGAAGACGCTGGCGCTGGGCTCGATGGTGATACGGTCTTTTAATTTGTAGGGCCACGCAAATCTCAGGTCCATCGATTTCAGCCACGGGATGCCGGCGGCATAAGGCGCTACCGATGCGATGTTGGGCATCACCCAACCGAGCGCAACCATATCGTTGGTCGTCATTACCTGAGGACCAGAGGTGAGTCCCGGGCAGTTAAACGGATTATTTGGTGCGGCGTTGCCGACCAGGCATTGCCCTGCCGGGGTGAGTTTGCCGGCATAACGGTGGTTGTAATTGCTAATCACGCTCTGCAGGTTATGAATATCGATACCGCGCTGAAACTCGCCGATCTGCGTTCCCGGCACCGGCTCGGGAGATCCTCCCGCACCCAGGCCGGCACCCAACCAGTCCGTGGCAAAGATCTCGCCGCCGTTCGTAAGTTCCGGAAGTTGCAGGTTCTGCGCCAGCGGGCTATAGAAGTGTCCGATAATGCTGAACTTGGTATAGAACGGCAGATCGAAGGTGCCGCCGAATGAAATTTGATGTTTGCGATCAAGCGCATTCGGTCCGGTGAACCTGGTCGGATTGTCGTTGTCGGTGGCGACGTTGATGAAGTCCTGATCCTGCACCTGGCTGGTGAATTTCGAAAGGGCGTAAGACAGTTGGAAGTTCGCGGACTTCACCCCGCGCATTGGCTTGTCGACGCGCTGCACCAGCTTGAACTGATATCCGCTGTAGAGCGAGCGGCCATCGGGAAAGAGCATGTCGACGCCGCCGACCAATCCCTGATTGCCGCTGACTGAATTGGTGCCGGGAAATGCGCAGTAGTTGCAAGGCGCGCCGCCGGTGGTTTGCAGGTTGGAATCGAGCCCGGCGGCGGAGTAAGCGGATTGCGCGCCCGCCTGGCCGAGCTTGCCAAGCATGCAAGTAACCTGACCCGATCCGGTGGGGCAACCGGCCGCTGTTTGAGCTGCATCGCGCGCGTTTTCCGCATTGATCTGATTAAAACTGCGCGCTGCCCCGCTGTGGTTGATGTCTTGCGCGATCAGGTAATGCTCGCCGACGTTGCGAATGTAGTCGAGGCTGACCACGGTTCCGGGGCGAATTTCTTTTTCAAATCCCAGGTTGATCTGCCACGAGCGTGGTGTGCGGTATCCGGGATAAAAAAGATCGTAGCCGCTATTGTTCAACGCGGTAAGAGTAGTTCCAATGTAATTGGGATTCGCTTGGGGCCCGGTGACCGACGCGGTCGCAGCCTGATACGCGCTGCTCAACGCCAGTATCTGCGGCGCGACCGTGGAGATGGTTCCACCGCAAAAGTTCGGCTGCACTTCAACCCCAGTAGCTGTGCTAACAACCGTACCGGCGCCCGCGATCGTGCTGCCAACCTGCGATGGACTTAAAGGAGCGGGCCACGGGAACGCCGCCGCTACGCCTCCTGAACAAACTTCGGGAGTGGAAAGGAAAGTTCCCTGTTTCAAGCGCGCCGGGCTGTCGAAAAGAATATTGTTCCAGATGGAATTCTCGAAGAACAATCCCGCGCCGCCGCGAACTACAGTCTTGCCATTTCCGCTCGCATCCCAGGCAAATCCAAATTGCGGGGCGAAGTTCAAATTTGGATTGCGCACCTGATTGCCGTATCCCGCGCCCCATTGATTTAGGGCAGGTAGAGATCCCAGATTCGTATCGGTGCGGCCGGTGTCATGGACATAGTGCAGGCCGTAGGTAAGAGTCAATCGTGGCCTGATTTTCCATCCGTCGCCGACATACGCTTCAAAGCGATTGTCCGGACCCAGTTCTCCGCCGGGAAATCCAAAGGAACCTTGCGCGGTTGAAAAGCCGGTGCCGTTCCCTAATCCGACATAATCTGCGGGATACGACGTTGGGTCGGGCGAGGTGCCAACAGACGTCGTGCCCACTTGCGGGAAAGTAGAAAAAGCGGCAAAGCCACCGCCCAAGATGCGATCGTAGGTAACGCCAAAGCGGAGGATGTGCTTCCCGAGAACACGGCTGCCGTCGTATTTAATCTCGTGGTTGGATTGCAGCGTTGCCTGCGGCGCAAGCCAGTTCGGTCCACCGCAATAGGCGCCCCCTCCGCTGAAGGTGCAGTTGCCTTCGACCGATGCCCCAATGTTGATGCCGAGCCCGGGTATCGGATTGTCGACCGAAGACAGGCCAGCGCTGGCATCGGAGATGTAATTGTGAAACCTCAAGTATTCAAAGCGAAAGCTGTGCGAGTACTGGCCTTTCGTAAAGTCAACGCCAATCGTATGCGACACGGTGTGGTCCGTGTTGTCGAAGCGCTGCGTAGAACTGGCAGAGCCGAAAGGACGAAGATCGCTGTTCTGGAAAAGATTGAACCGATAGAAGGCGCGCGTGTTGCCCTTGACGTTCCAATCCAGGCGGCCATCGGTATCGAATTCTCTGTAAGGCTGCACCAGCGTGGTGTTGAGCGAGTTGAAGGGGAAAGAAAACGGCTCGGCAGCAGTGAGGTCCTGTTTGGTGCGCTCGGCATCGAGAAAATAAAATACCTTGTCTTTAATTGCAGCCCCGCCCAGGTTGGCTCCGAACTGCTCGCGCTGGAACGGCGGCGGCGTGATGCCGGGCAAGTCAGCGGCCAGTTGATTGCCGCGGAAAAGCCCGAAGGCTTCGCCGTGCATCTGATTGCCGCCCGAGCGCGTGGTCACATTCACCGCACCGGAAGATGTAAGCTCGGTCGACAGATCTAAAGACGACTGCGAAATCTGAAATTCCTGAATCGCGCTCGCCGGAATATTCTGGGTGGTGGTGCCGACGGTTTCGTCGCTGATATCGACGCCGTCTACCTCAATCCGCGCGGTGCGGCCAAAGCGGCCTTGAAATGAAATTGAGGTGAACCCGTTCTTCGTCGGGTCGAAGGTGCTGCCTTCTTGAATTTGAACTCCGGGCTCGAGCTGAGCCAGGTCGAGAAAGTTGCGGCCGTTTACCGGGAGGTTTTCGATCTGCTCAAGATTTAACACGCCCTGCACCGTCGCCTGCTCGGTATTCACCACCACGGCGTTGCCTTGCACATCGACCGTCTGGCTTTCCTGGCCGATCTGCATCTTGACGTTGCCATTCGCCGTATTGCCAACCTGCACCACGAGAGGCAGCACCGTGACCTTGAACCCTTTATTGTCGACGCGCACGACGTAGTCGCCGGGAGTAATGGGACCAGAGGTGTACGCGCCAGCCGTCGATGAGGTGACGTGAATCACCGCGCCCGTAGCTTTATTCGTAATATCTACCTTGGCGCCGGAGAGAACCGCTCCCGAGGGATCTGTAACGATTCCCACGATGGCGCCAGTTCCGACCGTCTGGCTAAAAATCACCGACGAGGCCAGCAGCAGGGCCACGAATGTGAAGACGGCGAATCGCTCACAGGAACGGCGGAGGCGGAGAAAATTCAAGATTGCGAACCTCGAACTCGAAATATTCACGGAACCTTTCTTACCCGGCAACTCTTACCCGGCAATCCCAACCGGCAACTCGCAGTCGCTCGTCTATTGGTTTTTCGACGGAAGTCCTGAGGATATCAAACCTGCGCGCTCTAAACCGGATGGATCTCCGTTTTCCTTATTGAACCTTGGTGTCCTTCGTGGTTAATGTTCTTCGAACTAGCCTATACGAAGCAGCTCAAAATTCCGACCTGCCCGTGTAATAGCCTGCCCGATTCCTGACGTGGTACGCGGAAGCATCGGGGACCCCTGAAACTCCGACCTGAATCCGCCGGAATTGCGAATTGGAAAGCCGCTGTGACGGATAGTATGCAAGCAAGTATTGCGTACGAAGCTCGTCGCTGATCTGGCGGAAAGCATCGTCCAGCTGCGAGGTGGAAGTCGCGTAATAATACTTGCCGCCGGTGTCCTCCGAAAGCTGGATGAGCGCATGCTCGCCGCCGATTTCCCTTCCAGCGCTGTTTTCAATCGGCACTACTATGATGCTGTAGACCAGCGCTTCGGCCTCCTCTGCGGCGCGTGCGGCTTGCTTGTAGTCCATCTTGCTGATGGTGTCGCCGCCGTCGGTGATCAGGACCATAACTTTGCGTCCCTGGCGGCGGTTGAGCGAACGCGAGGCCAGATAAACGGCGTCGAACAGCGCCGTGGCCGCGCCCAGGCGAATGTGGTCGATGCCCTCCTCGATGCGCTTCACATCGGAGGTGTAATTTGTCGACTGCAACACGGTCTCGCTGAACCCGAATACGGATAAGGCGTCCACCGGCCGCAGGATAGCGTGGGCAAATCGTTTGGCGGAGGCCTGCTCCAGCGGCAGATCGTGACGCGTGCTCAGGCTGGTATCGATGGCCAGAGCGATCGAGAGCGGCAGCGCGGATTCCTTATCGAACACCGAGATCGTCTGCGGGCGGCCGTCCTCCTGCAAGAGGAAGTTCTCTTTCTTCAGTCCCGCCACGGGCGCACCGTGTGCATCGGTCACGGTGACGAAAACGTTGACCAGCCTTACGTCGACCTTGAGCGTATCGTCGGGTTGGGTTTGGACGGGAGCCTGTTGGGCGCGCGCAAGGGCGCACGCCAGCAGCAGCACAAGAGTTCGAGTGAAGAGTTTCCTCATTCAATTGAAGAAGTATACCTGCGAGCGCCCGCTCACTTAGATGCGCGCCCCGGTGCGGGGCTGCCTGAGCCGCCGGAAGGTTCTTGAAAAGAAGATCTCTGAGAGATTTCCGGGGGGAAAGGCTCGCCGTCGGCCCAAACCGCGCCATCTTCGAAATGCTCTTTCTTCCAGATTGGCACGGTGCGCTTGAGGGTGTCGATGAGCCAGCGGCAAGCATCGAAGGCTGCGGCGCGGTGGGCAGAGGCGACCACGATCAACACGCTGATCTCGCCGATCTCGAGCCGCCCCAGCCGGTGTACTAACGCCACGTCGCGAACTTGAAATTGTTCTACCGCCTGCTTGGCGAGGCCCTCCATCTGCTGCAGCGCCATCGCTTCGTAGGCTTCGTAGTCCAGGTAAAGCGTCTTGCGGCCACGGGTTTGGTTGCGAACTATTCCTTCGAACACTACGGCGGCGCCATCTTCGCCGCGCTTCATGCGGTTGAGAACCGCAGCGGTGTCGATGGCTTCGCGGACAATTGAAACCTGACGGCCCGAGCTGCCTTTGGCTTCAGTCTCGGATTTCTCCGACCCACCGCTTACGGGCGGAAGGAGGGCCACTTCGTCGCCTGGTTTCAAAACAGTCTCCGGCCCCGCATATTCCTGATTGACTGCGACCGCGATCGAAGCCAGCGATGGCTGGAGGCGAGGCGTTTGCGCCGAACACAGCGACAAGAGCTCGCGCACCAACGCGCCCTCGGGCAGTTCCAACGAGTCGCTCGATTTTCCCGCAAGGTCTTTCAATATCCCGAAAAACAGAATGCGTACGCGCATGTTCAACTGATTAGTTTAGCGCGGACGGAGGGGAAGATGTTTTTTGGCGTCTGCGTCCAACTTCGCGACTGGGGACAACCGCGGCACGAACCTTCGCGTCCAGCTTCCATGCGGTAAACAAAAAAATCCCCACCCTGCCTGTTCGACGGATGGGGACTTTGAAACAAGCGGTTTTTGAAACAACTACGACTGCCAGGTCACAACCTTGTCGTGCGCAACAACTGGACCCTGAACCGGTTGAATCGGCGCTTGTTCCGACTTCGGCTCTTTCGGCGGCGTCAGAATTGACTTCGCAGCCAAAGACTCCGCCACCACGGGCAGCGAGACGCGCAGCGCCTCGCCGATCGTTTTGACGTAGTGAATGCTGAGGTTCCCAAGCTGTTCGGGCGTGAGATCTTCCTCTACATTCATTTTGTTTTCCGCAGGCAGAATCACCGTGGTGATCCCGGCCCGTTTAGCGGCCAGCACTTTCTCCTTAATGCCGCCAACCGGAAGCACGTTGCCACTCAGCGTGATCTCGCCAGTCATTGCAGTTAGGGGACGAATGTGATGTCCCGAGAGCAGCGAGACCAGCGTGGTTGCCATGGTCACGCCCGCCGAAGGACCGTCCTTGGGAATCGCACCCGCCGGCACGTGCATGTGAATGTCGTGGTCGGCGAAGAAGTCTTCCGCGATGCCAAGATGCGCGGCGTTAGACCGCACCCAGGTCAAAGCCGCCTGCATGGATTCCTGCATCACCTGGCCAATTTGGCCGGTCATGGTGAAGCCACCTTTGCCCTTCATGGCATTAGCTTCGACAAACAGCACGTCGCCTCCCGAGGGCGTCCAGGCCAAACCTACCGCTACGCCGGGACGTTCGGTGCGTTCTTCGATTTCGCCTTCGACACGGATCTTGATGCCACCCAGGAATTCCTGAATGATCTCCTGCGTGACCACAAGTTTGTCAGGCTTGCCTTCGGCCAGCCGCCGCGCTTGTTTGCGGCAGATGGTTCCGATGGTTCGCTCCAGGCTACGCACTCCGGCTTCGCGCGTGTAGTGCCGAATCACATAGCGCAGAGCATCGTCGGGAAATTCGATCTGCTCGGCGGTGATTCCATTCTCTTCCACCTGCCGCGGCACCAGATAGCGCCGGGCAATGTGCAGCTTCTCTTCCTCGCTGTAACCCTGGAGTTCGATAATCTCCATGCGGTCACGCAGAGGCTCGGCGATCGGGTCGAGCATGTTCGCCGTCGTGATGAACAATACCTTCGACAGATCGAACGTGACGTCGAGGTAATTGTCACGGAAGGTCGAATTCTGCTCGGGATCGAGCGCTTCAAGTAACGCCGAAGCGGGATCGCCGCGAAAGTCTCGTCCAACCTTATCGATCTCGTCGAGCATGAAGACTGGATCTTTCGTCTCCGCGCGCCGAATGCCTTGAATAATCTGTCCCGGCATGGCGCCGATATAAGTACGGCGATGGCCGCGAATTTCCGCCTCATCGTGGACACCACCCAGCGATAACCGGACGAATTTGCGCCCAAGTGATCGCGCGATCGACTTGCCAAGCGAAGTTTTGCCCACGCCCGGAGGCCCGACAAAGCAAAGAATCGGTCCCTTCATGTTCGGTTTCAATCGCCGGACAGAAAGATAATCGAGAATGCGATCTTTGACTTTTTCGAGATCGTAGTGATCGGTGTCCAGAATTTCTTTGGCCTTGAGAATCTCGATTTCCTGACCGGAAGTCTTGGCCCAAGGCAGCACGGCTAGCCACTCGACATAATTGCGCGTAAGCGAATAGTCGGCGGCCATCGGAGACATGCGTGAAAGTCGGCCCAACTCCTTGAGCGCTTCTTTTTTCACGTCGTCGGGCATGCCCGCGTCGTCGATTTTCTTTTTCAGATCTTCGACGTCGCGCTGGCCTTCGTCCTGCTCGCCCAACTCCTTCTGAATCGCCTTCATCTGCTCGCGCAGGTAATACTCGCGCTGGGTCTGCTGCACGCGATCCTGCACTTCGCTTTGAATCTTGTTGCGGAGCTGTTGGACTTCAAGCTCCTTGGCCAAATGCTGGTTGATCTTGCCCAGGCGCACACGGATATCGAGCGTCTCCAGCGTCTCCTGCTTATCGGGCGTAGAAAGCGACGGCAACGACGACGCGATGAAATCGACCAGGCGGCCCGGCTCGTCAATATTGAGCGCGACCGTAGACAGTTCATCGGACAGCGTCGGCGAACCGGCAACAATCTGCTGGAACAGGGTTAGAACATTGCGCTGCAAGGCCTCGATTTCCGAACTATCCGGAGGAATCGCTTCGGGTATCGACGCAACTTTGGCGCGCATGAATGGTTGTAACTGGGTGAACTCTCCCAGGCGCACCCGCTCCAGGCCTTCCGCGAACACGAACAAGCTCTGGTTCGGCATCTTCACTACTTTATGAACAATGGCCGAAGTGCCTACGGTATAGAGGTCGCTGGGTTGAGGGCTGTCGACGCGCGCTTCGCGCTGCGCCACTACAATAATGGTTTTATCTTCTCCCAATGAATTGATCAGTTGGACCGAACTCTCCCGCCCGACAGTTAGGGGCAGGACGGCGTGCGGAAACAACACGGTATCGCGCACTGGGAGCACGGGCAAGGCTCGTACATCATTTGTTTCTCGATGTTTAGGGGCCTGCTCGGAAAGCGTTGGCTGACTCATTGGCTCTCCTTGAGTGTAACTCACTCAAGCTTTAGATGTGGGTTCGTCGGAAAGGTTTCAAGCTCCCCGCGATGTTCGTGGTGTTTGATTCTATCGGCAAATCCACTCCCTGAACATAATGCCTAAGGTGCAGCGGCTAATGCGGCTCGGTCCAGTTCCCTTTCCGGAACGGGATTGTGCGCAGCACCCTTATTTGACCTCGGGCGTGAACTGTGCCAAGTCGTAGAGACCCAGCTTTTTCTCGAGGGCAGCGACTTGGTCGACCACGCGAAAGAAACCATCTTCGCCAAACAGTTCGTCCTCTTTTTTCTCAAAATCCTCGCCGAGGGCTTCGTACTCGTGCGGAGTGACGATTGAACGGAAGGCGGGAAATAGCACCGTATCCTCGCGGGCTTCATGAGGACGGTACATTCGTATAAACGACTTCAACGCGTCGGCCAGCTTCTCGCTGTCGGAAACGTATTTGAGAGTTGCGGTCGCCGCCAGTTCACGGATTTGCGCCGTCAGTACGCGGCCGGCCCTGTGCTGAGCAAGCAAAGTATCGACCAGCCCCGTCAGCTTGCCCGCCTTACGAAATCGGGGAAACAGAAAATCCTCTTCCAGTTTTTCGTGATACTCCTCGACAAAATGGCGAATGATGTCGGCGGAACTGGCCAGTACCGATCCATCGAAAGTTTCTTTCGCGTTGAGGCGGCGAACATGCTCGTCGTAGATCAGCAGGATGCGATTCAGCACTCCGTGCTCGCGCATGAGATCTTCGGCGGGAGAAATGTCTTCGGCGGTTTTCTTCTTTTCGTTTTTTTCGGCTGTGGCCGCCGATTGAGAATTCGCCAGGGCCAGCGTAGGAGCGAGCAGTCCCGCGCCTATGACGGATGTGTGCTGAAGAAAACGCCGGCGGCTGGAAAATGCTTCTGCCATCGTTGATTCCTCCTCAGTAAGGTCGCAAGTTAGGTTGGACCTCGAATCCCCCCAGAAGGTTGTACCGGATTACACCGCCTTATAAATACCCAGCACTTTTACCCATGCGATCTCACTCAAATGAGCGAGCGCTTTGCGCGCAGGCTCATCGTCGCCGCGGAGAAAATCCACGTAGAAAACATACTCCCAGGGGCGCCCACGCATGGGCCGCGATTCGATCTTGCTCAGGCTGATATCGCGCAGCGCGAATACGCTGAGCGACTTGAACAGAGCCCCGGGAACATTCTTCACTTTGAAAGCGATGGAGGTTTTATTCGCGCCGCGTGGGATCAGGCGCTGGTAGCTGGGTGCGGCGGGAGTGCCGCCTTTTTTCCTGGAGGCGCCGACTCTCACACCTGGCAAGGATGGCGAGTTGCGAATCAGAAAAAAGCGGGTGAAGTTGCGCTTGTCGTCCTCAATGCCGGCGCGAATTACTTTTCCAGAATACTGCCGCGCGGCGTGTTGCCCGGCGATGGCGGCGGAATCCGTAAGGCGATCGGCGACCACATGCTTCACGCTGCCCGCCGTGTCGTAAAACGGAACCGGTTCAATGCGTGGGTGGGTGCGAAAGAAGTCGCGGCATTGATCAAGAGCCACAGGATGAGACAGCACCCGTCGCACCGCGCTCAAGTTCACTCCCGTCGCAGCAATCAGATTGTGCACGATTCGCAACAAAAACTCTGCCTGAATGAAGACATCCTGGGCGACCAGAAGATCGGCGTGTTCTGCGACCGTGCCGGCCAGGGAATTCTCAATCGGAATCACCGCTGCGGCGACGGCGCCGCGCTGCAGGCGATCGAACACCTCAGCGGAACGCGCGCAGGGGACAACGGTGCAACGCGGTACCATCTTCTCCGCGGCTTCGTGGCTGAAAGAGCCGAGTTCTCCCTGAATTGCGACTTTCATGCGGCGCTTCTCATCCCAAGGCAAGGTAGCTGGAGAGGGCGTTCCAGTGCAAATCGATTCCGCGGACGAGGCTACTTCCGAAGCCGCTTCTGGATATCTCGCGGCAGCTCTTTCTCAAGCACCAGCGCATCCACGCCATTCGAATAATAGCGCGGGAAGGTTCGAGTCACGCTATAGCCATGCCGTTTATAGAACGATAGCGCAGACACATTATCAACGGCCGTCTCTAGCTCGACTGCTGAGCAACCGGCCGCGCGCAGCCGCTCCTCTGCAGCCCGCAACAGCAGAGAACCAACGCCGGAACGGCGAGTGGCAGCCGTGACGTCAATCGTAATGACATGCCCGGTTCCGCGGCCATCGGCCTCTGCAACGATGAAACCGCCAGCTTCGCCCGCTTGGCCTTCGACAGCCACAAGCGTGAACGATCCGCGGCGGCGCATGTAGGTTTTCAGTTCTTGCCGAGAATAGGAAATCCCCGGAGGAAAGCAATCCTGATCGATGCGCCAGACAGTATCGAAGTCGGCGGGGATAAATTCCCGAATGGTGAAGGGCACGCGATCATTGTACTGGGCGTCGGGTCCCATGCCAGCGGAACGCCACGCATCCTCAAGATATGTCTTGTTGTGCGCTCAGATTTAGTTTTCCACAGAAATCTTGCCCAGTCTGTCCGCCCAATGAAAAGGAGACCATCGGCCTCTTGCTTCTCCCGCAACCTCGGACGTACCATGAGCATCAGAGGAAGCGTTGTGGGACGCCTTCTGCTGATTGACGTGGCGGGTTCGATCGCGGTGCTGGGTCTGTGGTACTTCGTGTTTTCCACCTACAACCGAAAAAAAGGCGCAGCGGCATTGCGCTGGGTGCAGACCGCCTGCGCTGGCAAGGGACGCATTCTCGAGTCCCGCTGGATGGGAAGTTCCCGTCTGCAGGCGCGGCTTCACTTCCCTTCCCGCGGCTTTGAAAATGCCTGTGTCACGGTGAAGTTCCATCCTCGCGCCACGCCAGTGCAGTGGCTGTTGAGCTGTTGGCATCGCCAGAAAGAGACCCTCACCTTCGAAGCCGATCTGGGCGGCTCTCCCGGCTTTCATCTGGAAGTAGTGCGGCATCGCTGGAGCGCCCACAATCGCGGCACCTCGTCCCGGCAGCGCGACGAGCGCGAGTGGGATCTGTATCAGCCCGGCCCAATTATCTTGACCACGCGCACGCACTGGAAGCAAGACCCCAGCGCCGAACTGAACGCGCTGATGGCTGCCCGTCGCCAGGATATTGTGCAAGTCCGCTTCCGCCCCGAATCTCCTCAGTTTTCCGCGACGGTACACCTTGAATCCATGTCCGATCCCGAAGCAGCCGCAGGATTCGTCAGCGCCTTGCGCGAGATCGCGGCCGGGGCCTCGGCGCACCGGCAGTAGGCACTTTCAACCCGAAAATTAAAACGCTCCCTCTTCTTCGCGATCTTCGCGGATTTTCTTCGCGTCCTTCGCGGTCAAAGGCTCTAAAAACTTCCGCCCGCAATCCACCCGCAAATGAATTCCCCTTCCTTGTCCCCAAACTCCATGCTATCGTTCCGGGCCATGAGTAACAGTTTCAGCAGTCCCACGCCGCAGTTTGGCACGGCGGAGTATGCCGGTCCGCCGGAAAGTGATCGCTGCCAGTATTGCCGCGAGCCCATCGCAGGAAATTATTACCGCGTGAATGGCGCAATTGCCTGTTCTTCATGCGCGGAAACCAGCCGGACGGAGCTTGCCAAAGATAGCCACGCCACCTACACGCGCGCGCTCCTCTATGGCATCGGAGCAGCCGTCGCCGGAATGGTCCTTTACGCCACGTTTGAAATTGTCACCGGCATCATCATTGGGTACGTCTCGCTCGCAGTCGGGTGGATGGTGGGCAAAGCCATGATGAAAGGATCAAACGCCGTAGGTGGCCGTCGCTACCAGGTTGCCGCGGCGCTACTGACCTATGCGGCAGTATCGCTGGCAGCTGTGCCGGTGATCCTTCACTACGCGCGCGGCCACCAGCGCCACATTCAAGCTCACCAGCAAAGTCTTGACGACGAACAGCGGCAGCTGGAAGCCGAGTCCGGGCAGAGTCACAATCAGCGTCAGCCGCCGCCAAATCAGCAGCCGCCGAAAATGGGCGCTGGTGCTGCTCTTGGCAAGCTGGCTCTATTTGGACTGGCTTCCCCGTTCCTCGAAGTGATGGGAAATCCCTTCGGCGGGCTAATTGGACTAGTCATTCTGTTCGTGGGCATCGCATCGCCGTTCGCATCACGGCGGGACGGCCAGCGGAAGTTTTTGGCCCCTTTGACAGCGGTGTGCGAGCTCCATGAACGAGAACGTCGTCGGCGAAGTCGCGCCAATCCGGGATAAAATCAAAAAAGAAGCAGACGGCCGGTCGAATCCGTGTCCACCATCACTCCCGAACTCATACGCAATTGCCGGCAATGCTCGAACGAACTCGCGCCCGGAGCGCTGGTATGCGCGCGCTGCCACGCCCTTGTGCATTCAGAAAAGCTGGATCAACTCGCCGCCGAAGCCAAGGAACTGGAGGCCAGCGGAGATTTTCGCCAGGCGCGAGAACGCTGGCTGACGGGTCTTCCGCTGCTGCCGAAAAATTCTCAGCAGGCCAGCTGGATCCAGCAACACGCGCAATCGCTGGACGCCGCAACCGCTCAGCATCAAGCCGCTCCGCCGAGCGAGAACAAGTGGGCGCAGAAGCTGGGCCCGGTTGGCCCGCTCGCCGTGCTTCTGGCCAAAGGCAAATTTCTGCTCACCGCGCTGTTCAAACTGAAATTTCTGTTGAGCTTTGTAGCCTTCGCCGGAATTTATTGGGCAGCGTTCGGCATGAAGTTCGGCATCGGCTTCGCCGTACTGATTCTGCTTCACGAGATGGGCCACTTCATCGACATCAAGCGCCGCGGCCTTCCGGCAGAAATGCCGGTGTTTCTCCCAGGCCTTGGAGCCTACGTGCGCTGGCAGGCTCTTGGAGTATCACTGGAGACTCGTGCCAAGATCAGCCTCGCCGGGCCGCTGTCGGGATTTTTCACAGCGGTAGCCTGCGCGGCACTCTGGTGGCAAACGGGCAATCCTCTGTGGGCGGCTCTGGCGCGCGCCGGGGGGGCGCTGAATCTGCTGAACCTGATTCCCGTCTGGGTGCTCGATGGCGGCCAGGCCGTGCTCGCGCTAAACAAGATGGAGCGTATTGTGCTCCTCACCGCGTGTCTGGCTCTATGGCTGCTTTTGGGCGAGAACTTATTCTTTCTGGTGGCACTCGGCGCAGGATATCAAGCGTTCTTCGCCGGCGGGGTGCCCACAGCCCCCAGTCGCGCCACAACCATCTACTACATTGCGGTGCTGACTGCGCTGGGAATCGTTCTTCGCATTCTGCCGGGACAAGGGCTGGGCGTCCAATAGTAAGAGAAAACCTTTACCACAGAGGACACGGGAACACAGAGGACCGGAAGCCTAACCTTCCAGACATAAATCCCTTTTATGCGACGCATCAGCTTTTTCGATTGGCGGGCACCCTGCACTCGCGTTATTCTTTTCAGTTGAACCCAGCTATTCAACCGCCTGTGTCCGTTGCAACACTTGCCCAAATTTATTTGCTGACAGTACGAGGAGATTAAAGAATACCCATGCCCACCGAACTTCGTAACTTCCTGGCACTTACCTACGACGAACTCGAAGATCTGAATCTGGAGGCGAAGGAGCAACGCAGAAACCGCGTCCCGATCGGCAGTGTCCAGGAGAAGCGGCTGAAATACCTGACCGACGAAAAGCGGATCAAGGCCGTCACCGTGCTCTTCAGCGATCTTGAAGGCCGCCTGCACATGCTGGATTATGACAAGAAGTTCCTCATCAACAGCTGGGACAACCTGACCTTTGACGGCTCGTCGATCCGCGGCTTCACTGCGCAGCGCGAGAGCGATCTGCGCCTTGGCATCGACTGGGCGGCTTTTTACTGGGCTCCCGCGGACGTGTTTGGCTCGGGTAAAGTTTTGGTGTTCGGCGAAGTCATCGACAAGGGCGGCGCCTCGTACTCGGCCGACATTCGCGGCGTGCTCAAGAATTTTGCCGCCGAACTGCACAAGAAAAAAGGTTACACGCTCAATGCGGCGAACGAGATTGAAGGCTTTCTGTTTCAAGGCTCGGATGCCGAACGCGTCTATCACGAAACCGGTAAGTTCGAGTACGTAAACACCGGCGGATACTATCACTCTCTCCCTGGCGATCCTCTGCGCACATTCATCGACACCACCGCTGAAGTGCAGCGCGCGATGGGCTTCCAGAATGAGAAGGATCATCCCGAGGTTGCGCCTTCGCAATTTGAAATCAATTACGGTTACGGCGAGGTGGTCGCTGCCGCCGACCAGATTCAGCTTTACAAACTGATCTGCCGCCAGGTCGCCACCAACATGGGACTCACCGCATCGTTTCTGCCGAAGCCGGTGGTAGGCGTCAACGGCAGCGGCATGCACACCAACGTTTCCATCAGCAACGACGGCAAGAATCTCTTCTGGGATGCTAAGGGCGAAGAAAAGCTCAGCAAGACTGGCTGGGCGTTCGTCGATCGCATTCTGACCCACGGCAACGACCTTTGCCTGCTGTTGAATGCGAGCGTCAACGCATACCGCCGTCTCGATCCACATTTCGAAGCGCCGAACCAGATCAAGGCTTCCGCCGTCGATCGCGGATCGATGATTCGCATTCCAATCGGCAACGAGAAGAGCATGCGCGTCGAGGTTCGCTCGGTTTCGCCGGACGCGAATCCTTACCTCGCTCTGTACTCAATCTTCAAAGCTGGCATCGACGGCGATACGTCAAAGATCAAGAACCTGCGCCAGGCCGAGCGCTACTTGCCCGACAACATTTATGACGCGCTGGCAAACTTCCGCAAAGCCGAGTGGACCACGAAACTTCTCGGTGAAGATGTAAAAGGCCGCTACGCCGATCTGAAACAGGCCGCCGCCGACCGCTGCCCGCGCCTGTTGGGAACTTTTGTGAAAGCTCCCGAGGTCCAATACCATCACGACGTCTATAACCAGTTTCTCTGGAACTTGTTCTAGAGCGCTGCAGTTCCGCCACCAGAACCCCTGGCCGAAAGCCAGGGCGTTTTCATGTTCTTCACACATTCTTATTTTCTAGGGTGCGGGCGCGAACTGATAAATCGCGCCGTCATTGCCGGTTCCACCATGCACGGTTGCGCCGTAGAAGTTTCCCTTCCCGTCGGAAACGATTCCGTTATAGGCGAAGCCAGCCTTGGGAGCGCCAGGAAAACGGTACACGACGCTCTCCGTCCAGTTGCCGCCAACGCTTCGCGTTAGCTTAAAAATCGTTCCGCAACCGCACTTTGCAGCGCCGCCGTCGCTGGTAGTCCCGTACAAATTTCCTTTCGCATCTGCAACCAGCGTGCTGATCGGACTATCGCCGTCACTTCCCCCCTTGAAACTGTAGAGCACGGATTCCGTCCACGATCCGTTGCTGCGAGTCAGTTTGTAAACCGTACCCACATCATTCGCCCCAGCGTAATAGGTGGTGCCGTAAAGATTCCCATCCTTATCGAAAATCACGCCACCATACGGCGAAGCGCCGTCGGGTTGGTCTTGAAACGAATAGATCGTCGTCAAGTTCCAACTGCCCGCGCTACGCGTAAGCTTATACACATTGCCGAAGCCGGTGGCGCCCCCCACCGTGTTCACTCCGTAAAGATTTCCCGCTGCATCAAGAAGCATCCGGCTTGCTGATCCCCCCAGTCCGTCGAGACCACCGGTGAACGTATGAATGACTTTAAAACTCCAACCACCGCTGCCTGGCTTCATTTCATAAATCACGCCAAACCCATTCGCGCCTCCCGTGGGAGTGGTGCCGTAAAGATTGCCCTGCGTGTCAAGCACCGCCGGACTGCCGGGTCCCGAGCCATCACTACCTTTAAAAGCGTGGATCACACTCTGGGTCCAGACTCCGCCAGAGTTCGTCAGTTCGTAGACCACGCCGCAACCACCTTCGCAGGGACCGCCTCCTCCAGTGACTGCGGTGCCGTATAGATTGCCGTGTGCGTCGAGGGTCACTCCTTTGTACGGTTCTCCACCATCCACTCCACCGGTAAAGTTGTAAAGCACAGTGTGTGTCCAACCGCTGCCCGATGGCGACAACTCAAAAACTGTGCCGCCCCCAAAAGTTCCCCCTTGCACGGACGTTCCGAAAAGATTGCCGGCGTCATCGACCACTAACTCGGTATCAGTGTATTCGCCGTCGCTGCCGCCGCTGAAGCTGTAGATGACTTGCGGCGAACTCGCCGCGAAAGCTGAGCCGACCAGACTCGCGACCAAGAGCAGAATCCCACGAACTCGCTCGATCGAATGCCTTCTTCGCGTGCTTCTCATATTTCCCCCTTGGGCCAGAGAGTTACCACGACAGCAGCACCTGGGTGTTGCGGATACGAACTATACCACTGAATTTCGTCGAGCTTGTCAGCTTGCAAGCTATGGATTTGCTGCGAAAATCGCGCCCGATTTTCCACACCTGCTAGCGGATACAATGCAGTGCGGAGGGTTCATGTCGAAATCGCGCAGGGAGTTCTTAACCCAAACATCTCTCGGACTGTTGGCGGCAGCAACATACCGCGCCTACGGCCAGCAATCGAGCGATTTGCCGCCGGGCGCTCCGCCCGCATTCGGCACCGGACCCGTCGTTGGACCAGAAGTTTCCGCCGCCACCTTTGCCGAAGCGGAGAAACTGGTTCAAACGGAAATGAGCGCAGCTCATCGCGCGATGGCTGCTGCCAGCTGGCGCAAGACCATGGCTGGGCTTTACGAGCGGCGCACCGGCCCACGCAAGATCGCCCTGGAATCGACGCTCGCTCCGGCGACTCGCTGGAATCCGATGTTGACGGACGTGGTTTTGAAAAACAGCCCCCAGCACGATGTTTTCATCCGCAGCAATGGCGATCCTGGTCCACTGCCCACGCGCGACGAAGACATCGCATTCGCTTCGGTCACCCAGCTTTCGCGCTGGATCGAGCGACGGCAACTAACTTCCGACCGGCTCACGCGAATTTATTTGAAACGTATCGAGCAGTTCGATCCAAAACTGCATTGCGTCATCACGCTCACGCGGGAGCTGGCCCTGGCTCAAGCAAAGCAAGCGGATGAGGAAATCTCCGCCGGCCACTACCGCGGCCCGTTGCATGGAATTCCATGGGGCGCAAAAGACCTCCTCGACACCGCTGGAATCCGCACAACCTACGGCGCGGAGCCTTTTCAAAACCGCGTACCCGGGGACAACGCCGTCGTGGTGAAGCGACTGCAAGATGCCGGCGCGGTATTGGTCGCCAAGTTAAGCCTGGGCGCGCTGGCGCTGAATGACATCTGGTTTGGTGGGCAAACCATGAATCCATGGCTGCTCGAAGAAGCTTCCTCAGGATCGAGCGCGGGTCCTGCCTCCGCGATCGCAGCGGGGTTGGTCGCCTTCGCGATCGGCAGCGAGACCGGCGGCAGCATCGTCAGCCCCTCCATGCGTTGCGGAGTTACGGGACTACGCCCGACCTACGGCCGCGTGGCTCGCACCGGCGCGATGACTCTGTGCTGGTCACTCGACAAACTCGGCCCGATGGCTCGAACGGTTGAGGATACGATGCTAGTGCTGCACGCCATTTCTGGCCCGGACGAAGGCGACTTAGCCAGTGTGCCCAGCAAGTTTGACTTTGACTCAAACGCAAAAGTGGAAGGCTTGCGTGTCGGATATTTTCCGCAGTGGCTGAATGAGAATCCCGCAACCGCAGTCGACCGCGCCGCCGTGGAGACGCTAAAACAAGTTGGCATGATTCCAGTGGCAGTCTCAATTCCCGACTGGCCTTATGACTCGCTCAATTTAATTCTGTTCGCCGAAGGCGCAGCCGCGTTTGAAGAACTCACCTTGAGCGGGGGAGTTGATCAACTGAAAGCTCAAGTGCCGGATGCATGGCCGAACATTTTTCGCGAAGCCCGTTTCCTCTCGGCCGTCGATTTCGTTCAGGCCGATCGCTTCCGGCGCAAAGTCGCCGAGCAAATCAACCGCCTGTTCTCGCAAGTGGATTTGCTGCTGGTGCCCTCATTGCGCGACGAGATGCTGACGGCGACAAACTTCACCGGACATCCATCGCTCACCTTCCGCGCAGGTTTCATCGAAGTTTCAAAGGCCCGCAGCGACTGGGCGCCTGATCCCGAGCATCCCATGCCCACATTTTCGCAGCCCCGGCGTGTGCCTCACGGCGTCACCTTAATCGGCCGGCTCTTTGATGAAGGTACGATCGCCAGCGCAGGAATTGCGCTCGAGCGCACCTTCAACGTTGTGAACCAGCGGCCGCCGGGTTTCTAGATCGATATTCGCCGCTCAGCGTCGCGGCACAAAGTCCCGGGTATGCTAGATTCAGTAGCTTCATGGACTCCGCACCAACCATCTCCACTGAGGGCTTGACTCGCCGCTTCGGAGCGATGCTCGCGGTCGATCATATCGACCTGCGCGTTGCGCCGGGACAATTCTTTGGCTTCCTCGGTCCGAATGGCGCCGGAAAATCCACCACGATCAAAATGCTCACCGGGCTGCTTGCGTCGACTTCCGGGAGCATCAAAATTCTCGGCCTCGATCTCGCTAAGAATTCCGTTGAAGTAAAGCGTCAGATTGGAGTCGTGCCCGAGGGCATGGCTCTCTTTGGGCGCCTGACGGGCGCAGAATTCCTGAACTTCGCCGGGCGCATGTACGGGCTTGATCGCGAGACCGCGGCAAGGCGCGCGGCGGAACTACTCGACTTCATGCAACTCGCCGATCAGCCGAAGAAGCTGGTCACCGATTACTCGCACGGCATGCAGAAGAAGCTGGCGATGGCGGCGGCCGTAATTCACGGACCCAAGGTTTTATTTCTCGACGAGCCATTCGAGGGCGTAGACGCAATCGCCGCCGGAACTTTGAAATCCATGTTGCAAGGCATGATCGCGCGTGGGGCTACGATTTTTCTGACTTCGCACGTGCTGGAAATCGTTGAACGATTATGCAGCCACGTCGCCATCATTCACCAGGGACGGCTGGTGGCGCAGGGATCTCTCGCCGAGTTGCGAGCTGGAGTAGAAGCACAAGCGCCCGCAGGGACAGCCCGGTCTCTGGAAGATGGCTCGACTCCATCCGGCGAAAAGATGACGCTGGAACAGATTTTCCTGCGCACGGTAGGTGGCGGCACGCGGCGCAGCGAGCAGGAACTTTCGTGGCTTGAGTAAGCAGGAAACCGGATGAGTGAGACAGTCCGCCCATTGCAAATAAGCGATCAACTAAAAACCGTCGCATGGCTGCGCTGGCGGCTCTTCGCCAACGGGTTGCGCAGCACCCGCGGCGCAATGGAGTTGACCTCGCAGATTCTTCTCTCGTTTGTGTTTGCCATCGCCGGATTCGGCGGCGCCCTTGGAATGTGCGCCGCCGCATATTTCTTGCTCTCCCATGGCAAGCCCGAATTGCTTGCCATACCGCTGTGGATGATTTTTTTCTTCTGGCAAGGCTTTCCGGTGATGGCCACAGCCTTCACCAACAATCCCGACTCCACGGATTTGCTGCGCTTTCCGCTCGACTACAGATCTTATTTTTTAGTGCGCATGGCCTCTGGCGTTTTTGATTTGGCGACTGTCCTCGGCTGCCTGTGGTTGTTCGGTCTTCTCGTGGGCCTCGCATTTATGAAGCCGGCTCTGCTGCCGTGGGCTGTGCTAGTGTTGCTGGCCTTCGCCGCATTCAATTTGCTTTTTATGCAGATGGTCTTCGCCTGGGTGGAGCGCTGGCTTGCGCAACGCCGTACCCGCGAGATCATGGGAGTTTTATTCGTTCTACTGATGCTGAGCTTCCAGTTGATTGGCCCGCTGGTGCGGCATTTCGGCAAACACTCGCAGCCTGAGGTCGAGCACCTCATCGCGATTGTGAAGCCGATTCAAGCCATTCTTCCACCCGGCCTGGCCGCCGACGCGATCACGCAGGGTATTTATCCGCAGTGGAGTGTGGCGCTCAGTTCGTTCTCGCTGTTATGCGCATTCGGGCTGATCACAGCTTATTGCCTGCACGTCCGATTGCTGGCGCAATATCGCGGCGAAAACTTGAGCGAAGTAGCGGCCGCGTCCGCCGCACCGCGCGACCGTTCTCTCCGCGTGGGCTGGAAGCTTCCACTCTTCTCCGAACCGGTCGCCGCTGTATTCGAAAAAGAAGTGCGCTACCTTCTGCGCAGCGGTCCTACATTACTCACGCTGATCATGCCAGTTTTTGTGCTGGTCGTCTTCCGTTTCGGAGCAATGAACTCCACTCGGCATTCCGGAATCTCCCTGCCCCACGCATCTGACATGGCCTTCCCTGCCGCCGCGGCGTATACCCTGCTCATGCTGACCAATCTTGCCTACAACAATCTCGGGGGCGATGCCGGCGGCATCTTGTTCTTCTACGCTTCGCCGGTACGATTTCGCGACATTGTTTTGGCGAAGAATCTCGTGCACACGAGCGTACTTGCGGTAGAAATGATCATCGCGTGGATTTCGGTCTGCATTCTCTACGGCCCTCCGACTGTCGACATTCTCATCGCCACTCTCGCCGGGTTGCTCTTCGCCGCGCCGGTGAACTTTGCCGCAGGCAACTTGTTGTCGCTTTACTCTCCGAAGAAACTCGATTACTCAAAGTTCGGCCGCCAACGCCCTTCGCAGATGACTGCCTTGATCACCCTGGGAGTACAGTTCGTCGTCATTGGCCTGGGCGCGGCTGCATTCTGGCTGGCAAAGTTTTACGGAAATTTCTGGATCGCGACCGGCGTCTTGCTGGCATTGGCGGCCGCAGCCTTCGCCGCTTATGGAATGGTGCTGAATGGCATCGACGGATTAGCGCTACAGCGGCGCGAAAGCCTTGTCGGGGAGCTTAGCCGAGCATAAGGTCGGTCACTTCTTTTCCGGGTTCGCCAGAAACCGGTAGCCCACGCCGCGCACCGTGAGCAAGTGCCGTGGCTGCGCCGGATCTTCTTCAATGTATCGCCGCAGACGAACCATGAAGTTGTCGATGGCTCGCGTGTCCGTGTCTTCGTGCAGCCCCCAAACTTCTTCCAGAATCTGCTTGCGTGAGACGACGCGTCCGTCGTTGCGCACCAGATAACGCAGAAGATCGGACTCCATCAAGGTCAGGTGGATCACATTGTCGGGAGTGCGCAATTCCAGCGTGCCGAAGTCGATGGTTTTGCCGGCGAAAGAAAATGTTCCAAAGTCGCCGACGTTCTGCGGGTCGGCCGCTTGACCGGCAGAGTTCTGGGAGTTTTCCACCCCGTGGCCGGCTCGCACCCACTGGCTGCGGCGCAGTAGTCCCTGCAATCGCGCCAGCAGAATCGACAAATCGAAGGGCTTCGGCAGGTAATCGTCGGCTCCGGCGGCAAAGCCTTTCAGCACATCCTCGGGGCTGCCGCGCGCTGTCAGCATCAGCACCGGAACATAATTCCTTGCCGCTCGCAGCTCGGAAACTACGCTGAAACCATCTTTGCCCGGCAACATAATATCGAGGACGATGGCGTCGAAATTTTCTTTCTTCTCGATGAGACGTTCGGTGGCCGCTTCGCCGTCGCCCACAACCTCGGCAGAGTAGCCTTCCGCCTGCAGATTGAAACATAGGCCCTTCGCCAGGTGCGCTTCGTCTTCCACCACCAGAACCCGGCTCATGCGCTCGCCCTCATGATGTTCGCTCTCATGACACTCGCTCTCATGATAAAGACCTCGGCAGTTCCATCGTAATGGTAGTTCCCTTGCCTTCGCCCGCGCTTTCGGCGAAAACTCTCCCGCCGTGCTTTTGCGCAATCGACTTCACAATGAACAATCCCAGGCCGGTTCCCTTCACATGCGCCAGCGAACGGTGGTTCACCCGGTAAAAGCGTTTGAAGATGCTTTTCATATCGTCGGGAGGAATGCCGACTCCGTGATCGCGCACGCTGAGCACGACGCGTTTTTCATCGGGGGAATAGAGGCGCACGCGGATATCGACATGCTCTCCTGAATACTTGATGGCATTATCGAGAACGTTGAAAACTGCGGTGCGGAGATCGTCACTGCTGCCCAGAACGCGCGGCGGCGCGCCATTGCTTGAGCGTTCTTCGAATCGTATCGATTCCGGTGCGAGGTGATGGCGAGTGCGTGCCGCATCCATGCACTCACGCACCAGTTGCCGAAAGTCAACCGCGGATTTCTCGCGTCCCGCTTTCTTATCGCCGGCGCGGCCAGCGCGCAGCACTTGTTCCACCGTTTCTGTCAGTCGATCGGTATCGCTGAGCATCACCCGGTAAAACTCCTGCTTCTGCGCCTCCGGCAAATCGCGGCGCTGCAAGGTTTCGAGATGTAAGCGAATCGATGCGACCGGAGTTTTCAATTCGTGGGTTACGGCGTTGATAAAACTATCGTGCTGCTCGCTGCGTCGAAGCTCGCGCACCAGAAAGCTGGTGTTGACGATCATCCCCGCGATAATCACCGCAAAAAAAACGATGCCAAAAAACAGCAGCACACCTTCGCGCCAATTGAGGATGATCCAGCCCACATTGAGCGCGACCGCGAGCGCAACCAGGCCAATGCCCAGGCAAAGGAAGAACACGATGGTTCCGCGGCGGCTCGTGATGCGCATGGCGTCAGGGTGATTTTAGCGCGTTGGAGAACCTTCCAAACAATGCAGAGGTGCTGAATCGTCACTTTTCCCGCAGCAGCACCACATCGGAGGTGTCGTGGGCGCGGGCAACAGCGAGAGTTTTCCCATCCGGAGACCATTGAAATTCAGCGATGTGTTCTGAGGTGAAGCCCGTGATCTGGCGCCCGGGCGAGCCGTCGAGGGGCTGTATCCAGATGTTATCCACGTCTCGTTCCCGAATGATGTAGGCGACGGCTTTTCCGTCCGGAGTGAAGGTTATGGCGTTCACCAGACCGGTTCCGCCTGCGACGGATATCCGAGGATCGGGTTGAAGCAGAACGGGAGAGGACTGTGAGCCCGACTCCAGGTTCACCAGAGCCAATTTGCTCGCGGCTCCGGTCGGTGTGTCTGGGGCATTCACATCCGCGTTGAATAGCAACTGCTTGGCGTCGGGTGAAATGGCTTGTCCCGCGCCATAGCCGTACATTCCGCGAACCTGGCTCGCCGGCACAGGCTCTGGTGGTCCATCGCCGGCCGCAGGCACTCTCATGGAAAAATGGGGACCGTCACTATCGTAGTAGTAGACCCACTTCCCGTCGGGTGAGCACATGGGATAACGATCAAAACTCCCATGCGTCAGCTGGGCTGGATTTGAGCCGTCGGCATTGGCGCGCCAGATGCCGATATGGTTGGTGCCGTCATGAAAGGCCCAAGAGAGAACGATGTGGTGGTCGCCGCAGGCGGAGATGCCCACGATCCAGGAGTTGGGATCGTTGAGGATGGTCGATCGCTGCGTGCCATCGATGTTCATTTGCCGCACGCTTTCGCTGTCGCCAACCAACAGTTTGCCATCGCTGGTCCAGGCGACTGAATGCACTTCTTGTCCTTGCGCCATGGGCTCGACTGAGTGCCCTGAGCTTCCATCGCCGGGAAGCAGAGTCAGACTGGACGCCCTCCTGACTTGCACGGCAGCGGCAGTCTTGCCGTCTGCAGAAAGGGTCAATGCCTGGTACGAGTTTGTGTCCCGAGTGACGGGTTGGATTTGTCCGCCCCTGCGGGAAAGCAGGCCGATTTGCGAGCGAAGATACGCCGGCCCCTTTTCGTCGAACGTCGTGAGCAATCCCTGGCCGCCCGGCAGCCACATCAGGTCGAAAGCCATTTGATTCGTGAACGAAGCGAGCGTCTGCGTCTGCTTGCTGCCAATGTCGAATCGCTCGATGGTGCCGAGCGCATCGCCATGGGTTTTGATGCTGCTGACGATCTGTTTGCCGTCAGGCGACCAGGCCACGGATCCTGGCACGCGACTCGTCGGGGTGATTTGCAGGATCGTTTCCTCACTGCCGTCCAGATTCGCCGTGAGCAACCGCGTTTTGCCAACCTCAGGATCGTTGGCGCGACCGTAAGCCATGCGGCGGCCGTCAGGCGAGAATGTGATCCCGGTATCAATATCGCGCACGATTTGCTGTGGCGTACCGCCCAGAACCGGAGATCGATAGAGGTCCCATTCACTCTGCGTGCCGATTCCGGCTTTGCGAAAGTAGACGTAATTCCCATCCGGCGAGAAGGCCAGAGACTGGTAGATTGCGGCCGCCGGAGGGACGATCTGAGTGTCGCTGCCGGTCGGCACGTTGCGCAACCACACGCTCTGCAGGCCATTGTCGTCCTGCGTATTCAAAATGTATTTACCATCGGGTGAAATCGCGGCCTGCTGCGCCTTACCCGTATTGGTGACCTGGGTGACGGTGAAATTCTGAAACGGCGTCGGCTGGCTGCGACTAAACCAGGTGTATGCACCGAAGCCGCCCGCGGCGAGCAAAACCACTCCCACCACAACAGTGGCCGCAAGGCCAAACTTGTGCTGCCGCGCGACGGCGCTCACGCTTGAACTACTGGCCGAAACTCGGGAAGACGACAGCTGCGCCGCCACCGGAACAGTTCCGGAGACTGGCATCGCTCCAGAGGCCGCACTCAGCTGCGCCGCGCGCTCTGCGGATTCTATTGTTTGGACCGCAAGCTGGCGGCCGGAACCGCTATCGCGCTGCAATCGCATCAAATCGCCGCGAATCTCGGAGGCGTGCTGGTAGCGCAGATTGCGGTCCTTCTCTAGAGCCTCGTTGATGATGCGCTCCATCTCGGGTGGCACGTCGTGATTGAGCCGCACTACAGCCACCGGGGTGCGGTTCACAATGGCTTCACAAATCATCGCCGAACTTTCTCCGTGGAACGGCAAGTCGCCCGTGGCCATCTCGTAAAGCACCGCACCGAAAGAGAAGAGGTCGCTGCGCGCATCTAATTCCTTGGCTCGCACCTGCTCGGGCGACATATACGCGACCGTTCCGAGCATGGTTCCCGGGCTGGTCAGATGATCCGCGTCCATCGAACGCGTCTGCGTGTTAAGACTGCCAATTTGGCTGGAAGAACTACTTGCCAAGTTGACCTTCGCTAATCCGAAGTCGAGAACTTTGGCATGGCCGCGCTCTGTAACAAAAATATTTGCTGGCTTGATGTCGCGATGAACAATTCCTTTGGAGTGCGCCGCATCGAGCGCGTCGGCGATTTCGATGGCAAGCGAAACAAGCAACTCGCTTTCGATGGGACGTCCGCCAATGCGGTGCTTCAGCGTCAATCCATCCAGAAATTCCATCGCGATGTAGGACTGTTCACCGCTCTTGCCGATGTCGTAGATGGTGCAAATGTTGGGGTGGTTCAGAGCGGATGCGGCGCGTGCCTCGCGCCGAAATCGTTCCAAAGCTTGCGGGTCTTGGGACACTTCATCGGGCAAAAACTTGAGCGCTACGAAACGGCCGAGTTCGGTATCCTCAGCTTTGTAGACCACGCCCATTCCGCCGCCACCGAGTTTCTCGACGATCCGATAGCGCGAAATGGTCTGGCCGATCACTGGAGCGAATCCTACGTGTGGAAAACAGGCACGTCAACGAAGATCCTGGGGTGTCGTGCTTCAGAAGGATCTTTTCGTGACACCACGCCGACACTAACAACCCATCTGCTCCAAAATACAAAACCCGCCCAAGGGCGGGTTCGTGTCAGAAACAATTTGGATGGAATTTCCGCGAATTAATCCCCTGCCGCTACGCCCTCCGACAGCACCGGCGCAATCAACCGTCCATTCGGCGTAGCTACCAGGCCTTTTTCCAGATCAGCCAGCTTCACGCGTTTGATATCCCACGCGAGGCCGAGCGTCTTCAGCGCCCAGATGCCGTACCAGTTCATATCGATCTCGTACCAGGTAAAGCCATGCTGCGCCGCGGTCGGATGCGCGTGGTGATTGTTGTGCCAGCCCTCGCCGAAAGTCAGGAGAGCCACCCACCAACTGTTGGTGGAGAGATCGCGCGTCGTGAATCGCCGCGTGCCCCACGAGTGCGTGGCCGAATTTACCAGCCAGGTCGCGTGCAGCCCAACCACCGTCCGCATAAAGATGCCCCACATCAAAAACGGCATGCCGCCGATGGCCAGCAGAATCAAGCCCAGCACGATCATGGGAACGTAGTGATACTTTGTGATCCAAACGTGAAATTTATCTTTGGCGAGGTCGGGAACGTAGCGGGCCAGCGTAGTCGTGTCGTGGTGCATCGACTTGCCCATCAGAATCCAGCCCATGTGCGCCCACCATTTGCCCTCGATGGGCGAATGCGGATCGCCATCCTGATCGGAGAACTGGTGATGGATGCGGTGCGTGGCTACCCAGAAAATCGGGCCGCCCTCGAGCGCCAGCGTGGCGCAGACGGTCAGAAAATATTCCACCCACTTCGGAGTTTTATATCCGCGATGCGTGAGCAGGCGATGATAGCTCATGCCGATGCCCAGGCTACCCGAGACCCACCACAAGAACATGGCGACGAACAACGCCTTCCAGGTGAAGAAGAAGAGTGCAGCGATAGCGCCGACGTGAAACAGCGTCATAAAAATCGCCGTCACCCAATTGATTTCGTTCTTGGCTGCTTGCCGCTTTTCCAAACTTTCCAGTTGCATTTCCACGAGAGTCCCCGTTTGGCTGGTCTTGAATACAGGATTGCTTTCTCTAAGCTATCAAGCCAGCGCAGAGAGCACTGTAATACTTGTGTAATAGCGGGAGGGCAGGCATTACGGAGGTATTAGGACCGAAGAGGCAAAGAAGGAACCGACGGAGGCGCGTAAATCATCGCAGTACCAGCGTGCTTATTCTTTCCCAAGCGCCTTACGGGCGGCCTGCAACTCCTTGCGTTTTGCCGCATCGACTTTTGGATAACACAGCTTCAGTTCTTCCAAAGTTTCGACAATCGCTGCCGCGACAACCATATGCGTGAACCATTTATTGTCCGCCGGAACCACGTACCACGGCGCATGCTTGGTCGCGGTGTTGCGGATCATCTCCTCGTAGGCGTTCTGATAGTCGTCCCAATATTCGCGCTCGTGAATGTCCGCCGCCGAGAATTTCCAGTTTTTCTCGGGTTCATCCAGGCGCGCCATAAAGCGCCGTTTTTGCTCCTTCTTCGACAAATGCAGAAAAAATTTGCGGACCACAGTGCCGCTGCGCATCATATGGCGCTCAAAAGAGTGAATATCCTCGAAGCGCTCCTGCCAAATATTTTTCGTGATTAACGAAGGCGGCAGATTCGCATTCTTAAGCATCTCCGAATGCACCCGCACCACCAGCACCTCTTCGTAATAAGATCGGTTGAAAATTCCGATGTGACCGCGTTCCGGCAGATGCGCCGTCGTCCGCCACAAGAAATCGTGCTGCAGTTCGGTTTCCGAAGGCGTTTTGAACGAATACACCTGACAGCCCTCGGGATTCACTCCAGACATTACGTGCTTGATCGTGCCATCTTTGCCAGCCGCATCCATCGCCTGAAAAATCAACAGCAGCGCCCATTGATCTTGCGCGTAAAGTTCCGCCTGCAACTCTGCCATCCGCTCAACGTCCTTCTGCAGCTTTTCCTCCGCCTCTTCCTTCGACTTAAAGTGAGCAGTAGCGGCGGGATCAAAATCTTTCAGGCGGAAATGTTTGCCGTGATCAACGCGGTAGGATTTGGAGAGCTTCGAGGATTTCATCTGTTCAGTTTAGTTCCTTATTGATGCGTTCGAGAGCGCGGAGTGCGGAATTCCGATCTCGCAACCTGACCGTCTCTCAAACGACCGCCGGCCTTTCTACAACCACTGGCAGCTTCGCTAGCTGCCACGCGTCGAATCCGCCGGTTATGTTGATCACATTCTGAAAACCCGCGCGGCGCAGCAAACTACAGGCAATCATACTGCGATAGCCGCCCTTGCAATGCACTGCCACCGGCGCAGAGCGATCAATCTCGGGCGGCGCAACTTTAAAATTATCCAGAGGCCACCACACCGCACTCTCAATGTGCCCCGCTTCCCACTCCGGTTCACGCCGCACATCGAGAACTTGAATGCCGCTGAGCGGCCGCTCATGCAATGCTTCGACATGGATTTCCGGTTGCGTCTCCAAAGGCAGTCCCTCTTCCCTCCAAGCAGCAGTTCCGCCCTTGAGAAAGCCGCGCGCATTTTCCAAACCCACACGCGCCAATCTCATTCTGGCTTCCAATAACTCTTCTTCCGATTCTCCAATCAGCACCGGCTCCGCCGCCAAACCGAGCAGCGCGCCAGCCCACGACGCAAACTGCCCCGACAGCGCAATATTTACTGACCCGGGCACGTGCCCAGCGGCAAACTGTTCGCCAGGACGAACATCCAATACCAAGCCCCCTTCTTGCAAAAAGGCGTGCACTTCGGCGGGCTCCATCGGTCGCAAACTCGATAAATCGGCCAGAGCTGTAGCCCCGGTGCGGTTCAGTTCCGCATCCTGCAAAAAATATTCCGGACGCGCCGGCAAGTTGAGAGTCAACTGTTCCACAAACTCCTGCCGGCTCTTGATCTGCAACGCATAATTGGTAAGCCGCTCGGTTCCAATCGTTGAAACCCGCTCGGCGCGCATGTTACGGCCGCAGAGCGAACCCGCTCCGTGCGCCGGATAAACCAGAACGCTATCGTCGAGTGTGAGAATTTTATTTTGCAGACTGTCGTAGAGCATCCCCGCCAGTTGCTTAGGACTGTAGCTTTTAGAAAGATCGGGCCGTCCCACGTCTCCCAGAAAAAGCGTATCTCCGGTCAGCACCGCCCAGGGCTCAGCCGACTTCTCTTCATCCGTGATCACCAGGCATACGCTCTCCGCCGTGTGTCCCGGCGTCTCAAGAGCGGTGATCCGCATCTTCCCCACGGTCAGTGCAAAGCCATCGCGCAAGGCAATGTGCGGAAACGTCGCCTGCGCCTGGGCTCCGATGTAGATGCGCGCCCCGGTTCGCGCCGCCAGTTCTTGGTGTCCGGAAACGAAATCGGCGTGTAGGTGGGTTTCGAAGATGTGGCGAATGGAGACCTGCTTCGCCTCGGCGGCCCGCAGATAAATATCTACGTCGCGCTGCGGATCAACTACCACCGCCTCGCCCTCTGAGGCCAACATGTACGACGCGTGCGCCAGGCACCCCAGATAAAACTGCTCGAAATACATAGCCCCTCCGCCGTTGATCCAATTCTATCGCGCGTCCGGCAAATTCCGCGGAAGTTTTGGCCTTACCGCGGGTCGGGAGGGGGTCTTATTCACTGCACAATCGTCTGTTCGCTGAACGCCATCAGCCACTGCCCGTCGCGTTTGATCCATATCCGGCTCACGCGCACCGGCTTGTCAGTTCCACGCCGGTGGTTCGCGGCCATGATCACGGTATCGCCGAAATCAAACATTTTCGCGGAGACCAGAGGAATCGGCGCCGAGGATGTGCCGGTCAGCTTCTGTTTGTCGAGAATCGCGACCCGATCGGCCTTGGTGAAAGGGTGGTCGTTGTTGGAGTTGATTAGAAGAAATTCGTCGGCAATGTGGCGTGCCCAGGTTTGCGAATCGTGATTCGTGACGGCCGTTTCCAGCGCCTGCCATGAAGCGACAATGCCCTTCTCGGCGTCGTTCTTGGGCTCGTAAGGAAGAGTCTTGCATGGATTCTCGCACTCCTTGGGCCGCGGAGCGCCACTGCGCGCCTCTTCCGCAAGCGTCGCCTCGTGATAGATCAGCAAACGCCATCCTTTGGGGCGCTTCACCCAGAAGCGGGCGGCATGAGTTTTGCCGCTCACCGCCAGCACGAGACCGACATCGCCGTAGGTCCGCTGCTGAACCTCAGCGGCGTTCGAGTTCGCCGACGTGGCGGGCAGCGATTGCAAAATCTCAGAGCCAGTAAAAGTTTTGCCCGCCGAATCCGTCCAGGTAAATTCCGGATCGAGCATTGAGGATAACGCTTTCTTATCCGTAGCCGACGCGGCCTGAACGAATGCCGAATCCGCTTTCTTCAAAGCCGAATCTTTGTCTGCCAACGCGACCGGCAGCAATTGTGTGGACGAAGCGACGAGCAAGGCAAAGAAAACCGATGCCAACATTTTTCCGGCAAACGTCATATTTCTAGCGAACATTTCATCTCCCCTCATGAATGCCCCCGCAACTACACCATTCCAACGAACGCAAATGAGAAATAACGAAATTGAAAACTACTTTGTTTTGCCTTCGATCACGGTCTGCTGGCTATAAACCAACTGCCACCGGGCATCGCGCTTCAACCAAATGCGCATCGCGCGATAAGGATGGCCTCCGGTGGTCGGTTGCTGCTCGTCCGCCATCACAGCTGTATTTCCGTAAACCCAGACCTTCATCGTCCCGGGATTCACCGTGCCAATATCGGTGACGGTCTTGCCTTCCGCCTGCTTTCGGATGATCGCAACCCGGTCCGCCTTGGTCAGCGGATTGCCATCTTCCTTGACGTTAAAAACAAACTCGTCGGCAACATGCGATGCCCATCCGTCGGCGTTGCGATGGTTCACCGCATCCTCCAGCGCCTGCCAGGACTCGACCACATCTTTCGCATCCTTCGAAGGCGCATCATAGGGCACCGTCTTGCAGGGATTATCGCAAGCCGTACCGACCGGAACCGTAGCTTGCGGAGTAGCGACCTTGCCCACCAGTTGGGTTTCCTGAAAGAGAAGCAGTTGCCATTTATCCTGATTCTTCACCCAAACTCGAACAAATCGGATTTTTGGATCCTTACCGGCGACTCCCGTGAGGTAAACGACGGAACCATATTCCTGCGATTTGACGTCGGAAGACAGCGCCGCCTTTTCCAGGACCGAGATTGCATCCGACTTCGAGAAGTCTTTCCCGGCCTGATCGGTGAAAGTAAAATTCTGGTCGAGAAGAGCTGCCAGCTGCGCCTGATTCTTTCGGCCCGCAGCTTCGACAAATTGATGATCCGCGGAACTTGCTACATCGGCTTTGGCTGAGACCATGAAGAGACAAAAAAGAGACAGAAATGAGGCTGCTAGAATTATTTTGCGAGGCAAAGTTTGGGTCCTCCGTAGACAAAGTGGTCTGACCTCTATACCATAGTACCGGAGCGCCTCGTCAAGCAAATTCAATCCCCTCACTCGCTCTTATGCCATTCTGTTGCGGCATCTAGCCGGGCCCGACGCTTTTCCTCCGTTTGTAAATTTCATTGACAACCGTCTTCGTATGATGGTATAGCTGTCCGACCATGCAATCCGCGTAATACCGTAGTACCTAACTCTGGGGGAACTAAAATAATGCGCTCAAACCCTGTCGTTTTGAGGCTCGCTGTTGCGATTTTCGTGGCACTGTTCGCCGGCATTTCGTCGCAAGCACAGACCGCCACTGGACGAATTCTAGGCAATATCACCGATCAGAGTGGCGCCGCCGTGAAAGGCGCAACCGTCACCATAACCGACGCACCACGAGGCACCTCGCGCACCCTCATCACCGATGACGCAGGCGCGTATCTGGCTCCAGACCTCGCCCCCAGCACCTACAACGTCAAAGTGGATGCCGCCGGCTTCAAAGCCGTGGATCGGCAAGCCATTGAGTTGAGGGTGGCAACCGATGTGCGCATCGATCTTACCCTGCAACCTGGCCAGAACTCTGAAGTCGTTGTAGTCACGGGTGAAATACCCCAGGTCGACACCACCAATGACGTTCTCGGCGGCACTCTGAGCAACAAGCAGATCAATGACATGCCCCTGAACGGCCGCGACTTCTTGAACCTCGTCGTTCTGCAGCCCGGCATTCAACGCTATCCCGGCGGCGGCCACTACTCGGTGAGTTCCAATGGCGTGCGCCCCGAGGACAACAACTTCATCATTGACGGCTACGATTCCAACGATCCCTACGGCGCGCAATCTGTCATCAACGGCGTGGGCGTGCAAGGCAGCCCGGCGACGATTCTGCCCATCGACGCCATCCAGGAATTCAACGTCCAGGAAAATCCCGAGGCGGAATATGGATGGAAGCCAGGAGCGATCGTCAACGTCGGCTTGAAATCCGGCACCAATGGCCTGCATGGAACGGCTTACGATTTCGAGCGCAACAGCGCGGTCGACGCCCGCAATTTTTTCAACAACACCGGCCCGCAGAAACCGGTGCGCCTGCATCAATTCGGAGCCACGGTCGGCGGCCCGATCATCAAAGACAAGCTGTTCTTCTTCGGTGGATGGGAAGCCATCCACGACTTGGTCGGCAACACGTTCACCGTGGCCAGCCCGGCGACAGTTTCCTTGGGCGGCGACACGACGAATAGCATCCCGGACGCGATTGCCGCCCTTCAGGCTAAGGGAATCGCGATCAACCCTATTAGCGCGAAGTTGGTAACCCTGTTTCCGGCGAATAACGGAAGTTTGATGTCGGGTGGGAACACCCAACTGAACATCGGCTTCCCCAACACCAACAACGGTAACAACGGACTGGCGAAAATCGATTACCGCCTCAATGACCGCAATACTATCAGCGGCGACTACTTCATCGGCGGCAGCACCCAGTTCGAGGAAGACCAGGCGGTTCTGCAACCGGAATGGGAGTCGGAAGCGATCACTCGCTCTCAAGTATTTGGTCTTAGCTGGATCTGGACTCCGGGCACGAAATGGGTGAATCAAGCCAAGTTTTCCTACACGCGTCAGAAGCAGTTGATCACCACCGCCGATACCGCCGTCAATCCTGAGACCTACGGAATTGACACCGGCGTTACCAACCCCCGCGACTTCGGAATGCCGGTCATTACCGTCGGCCCCTTCTATCCGATGGGCGGAAACCCCGGCTGGCCATCGTTGCAGAATCCAGCGGTAAATTATTCTTTTGCCGATAACATTTCTTACGTCCACGGAAATCACAGCATGAAGTGGGGCGGCGAAATGCGGCGCGGCAGTATTGACAACATCAAGGATCGCTATGGCAGGACTCGCATCACCTTCACTGAAAATGCCGCTTTTCCAAACGCCTCGGGCCTGGAAGATTTCCTGGCCGGCGATCCCCACTCCGGGCGCATTGCCGTTGGCAATACGCAACGCAACGTCTCCATGTGGTCTTATGCAGGTTACTTTCAAGACGACTGGCGCATGACTCCGCGATTTACTCTGAACGCCGGCATGCGCTACGAACTCACCACCGTCATGAAAGAGTCGAACGACCTTCTGGGAAATTTCGATCCCAGCGTCGGAGTGGTGCAGGTCGGCAAACAGGTCAGCTCTCCTTATAACGGAGATCACAACAACTTTGGACCACGCCTCGGCTTCGCCTGGGATGTCTTCGGCAGCGGAAAAACTATTCTGCGCGGCGGTGCTGGAGTGATGTACGAACTGTTCCCCTTCAACGCCTTCATTGGATATTTTGGCGTGGATAACGCGGCCACCCCCGGCATCAGCGTCATTCCTACCGGAGCCCTCGGCGTAACCCCCGGTGGCGGCACCATTTCTGCCGGAACCGTCGACCTTCATGCCAGCCAGATGAACTACACAGGAAACGGCCCGGTATTCAACACCACCACGAGCTTGAATTGCAATCCCAATCTCGTAGTGAACGGGCTTCCGGGAACGCCGTGCTCGGTTCTCGGAGTCAACCCGAACCTGCGCACTCCGTACGTAACTTCCTGGAACCTGAACTTGCAGCAAGTTCTCACCCCTACCACAACCCTGCAGCTTGGATACGTCGGGAACCACGGAACCAAGTTGCTGAGCGTCTACGATCAGAATCAAGTGAATCCGCAGTCGGCTGCGGAAATCGCCTGCGGCCATTGCGAGCAGGCGGGCCGTCCATATAACACTCAGTTCCCTTTCCTGGCGGTGGTCAACATCCTCGGAAACGGTTACGAGTCCAACTATGACGGCCTGCAGGTGAACCTGACCCAGAAGGCGAAGCACGGATTTTCCTTCGTGGCCGGTTACACCTTCTCGCACACCCTGGACAACAGCTCGGCCAACCGCGACCCCCAGCCCCAGAACAGCTTGAACCCGGCGTCGGAGTACGGCAACAGCGACATGGACATCCGGCACCGTTTCACGCTCACGGCCACGTATGAAATTCCCAGCATGAAGACCAGAAGCCAGTTGCTGGAAGGCTGGCAGATCAACTCCATCCTGACGCTTCAGACCGGCCAACCTTGGGGCGTGATCGATGGCTATGTAAACGGTAGCGACGTAAGCCAGACGGGTGAACTCAGTGATCGCTGGGATTTCTTTGGAAAGCCTTCGGACTTCAGCGTGACCGACGCGGCGATTCCCTACTTCGCTCCGAACCCGCATTATGATCCGACCAATCCCACCAAGTATCCGGCCACTTTCAACACGGCCTGCAACGCACAGGCTGCGGCTGTGGATGGTGGACCTTCGGGCCCAACAAGCGCGTCGCTGGCGAGCCTGGGTTGTTATGAAAAGGGCAGTTCGTTGCTGATTCCTCCGGCTTACGGAACCTTCGGCACCATGGGCCGCAACATCTTCCGCGGGCCGGGATTCTCCGAGTGGGATATGTCTGTGGTCAAGGCTTTCCACTTCGGCGACCGCCTCACCGCCCAGCTTCGCGGTGAAGTATTCAACCTCATCAACCATCCTAACTTCGCCAATCCGTGGGGGGCTTCCGGCACCTACGGTAACGTCGATCCCACATCTCCGAGCACCTTCGGCTGCGGTTGCGCCACGCCTGACGTAGCCGGCGCGAATCCCGTCATTGGAACCGGCGGCGCGCGCGCCATTCAGGTCGGATTGAAGTTTTTGTTCTAATCCAACAACCCGCCAGAGAAGGCAGCTCTTCCCCTTTGCCTTCTCTGGCCTGCGTGGTAGCGCGTACCACGCAAACATCGAAACTGGGTTGCAGCACGAAGAAGAAAAGTGTTCCCACGCCAAGAGAACACGCTTATGGAAAAAGAATTTAGCCGCCGCAGTTTTCTTGGAAGAGTAGCCGCAGGCGCCGGAGTGGCGGCAGCCAGCCCAATGGCGCTGGCCTTAGCAAATCTGCCGGTCCCCACTGCGGCAGCTTCTCTCGCCGCGAATCGATCCGAGTCCGAAGCCGCAAGCGAAACTCCCGGTTTGCTCACCGACGAGCGCTTCCGCATCGGCGCCCAGTTTCGAATGAAGCAATTCATCCAGAAGGGTGCCGACCCTCACGATGCGGAGGCGATCTTTCGCACCCTGCCGAATCTCGACGCGCAACCCTGGGTAGACGCATGGAGCCGCCTAGCCGAGCCACTCGAGCGCCGCGGCGCAGAGATGGAAGTGCAGGGCAAACATGCCGAAGCCAGTCACGCCTATCACAAAGCCTCGTTCTACTACGGAATCGCAAAGTTCCCCGTCATCAATCATCCCGCCAAAAAGGCCGCGTACAAGAAGTGCATCGAAACTTATTTGAAAGCCGCGAAGTATTTCGATCCGCCGATGGAGCGCGTCTCGATTCCCTTCGAGGGCAGCCAGATTATGGGGTACCTGCGCCTGCCAAAAGGTATTTCCAAACCTCCCGTGGTGATCGCGACCGGCGGCGTGGATGTTTACAAAGAAGAACGCGACACCACCGACATTCTCGACGCAGGCATGGCCGCCTTCAACACCGATATGCCGGGGAATGGCGAATGTCCGCTGTGGTACACGCCGGACGCGGGCCGTTTCTATAGCGCCATCATCGACTACCTGCTCACCCGCGACGATCTGGACGCCAAGCGCCTCGGCATTATCGGCCGCAGCTATGGCGGCTACTGGGGCGGCAAGATGGCATACGTCGAGAGCAAGCGAATCAAAGCTGCCGTGCAATGGGGCGGCCCCACGCACTATACGTTTCAAGAACCGTGGCTCCAGCGTGTGAAAGAAGACAAGCTGTATCTGTGGTCGCTGCTCGATTCGATGATCTACGCGAATCACGTCAAGAGCTACGAAGAGTTGTTGCAGCAGGCGCCGACCATGTCGCTCAAGGCCGAAGGATGGTTCGACGAGCCCGCCGCGCCGATTCTCGCCATGAATGGCGCGAAAGACGGTTGGGTCAGTATTCAGGATCTCTACATTCTGCTCGAGAGCGGCGATCCGAAGGCCGCCCGGGTTTATCCTGAGGGCGGCCACATGGGCGGAGATCCCGGCGCGGGCAAACTCGCCATGGCATTTCTGAAGGGAAAGCTGGGTTAGGTTTATGTTGAGCATAATCCATCGAGTGATGAGGGTTGCGGCGATCGCAATGCTGCTGGCGCTCCCGGCGCTTGCACAGGTCCAGACTCCCGAACTGCCAACCATTCACGTCATCGCTCTCTATCCCCACCTGCCAATCGTGATCGCGAAAGAGCACGGACTCTTTGCAAAGTACGGCGTGAATGTGGAAATAGAAACCGTGCCCAGCTCCGACGCGCTGCGCGAGGCTCTCGCAAACGGAAAAGCGGACCTCGCCCACGCCGCCGCCGATAACTCCGTCGCCATGGTTGAGACCGCGAAGGTGGACGTTTTGCTTGTGATGGGCGGCGAAGACTCGGCCAACGAACTGATCGCGCAGCCGGACATTCATTCGGTTGCCGACCTGCGCGGCAAGACCGTGATCGTTGATGCGCCGAACACCGCGTATGCGCTTCAGCTAAAAAAGATCCTGCTTCTCAGCGGGCTCAAAGCGGGCAAGGATTACGAAATCAAGCCCATCGGTGCAACCCCGCTTCGCTTGCAGGCGATGCGCGACCACAAAGAATATGCCGCGTCGATTTTAGGCCCGCCGACTTCGATTCTCGCCAAGAGTGCCGGCTTCGTGAGTCTGGGAAAAACCCCCGAACTGATCGGACCATATCAAGCCACCAGCGCTTTCGCACGGCGAGACTGGGCCCACGATCACGCCGAAACTCTGGAGCGTTACCTCGCAGCCTACGCTGAGGCACAACGCTGGTTGCTGGATCCGGCAAACGAGTCTGATGTACTCGTGCTGGTCAAAAAGCAGTGGCACCTTTCCGACCAACAGGCGAATGAAACCTACGCGATCATCGCGAGCCACGTCTGGTATGAACCGGACGCGCGCTTCGATCTCGATGGCTTCAAGAACGTTTTGAAGTTGCGGGCGGAAATCGAAGGTCAATGGGCCGGACAACCTCCATCCCCCGACAAGTATTTTGATCCGTCGTACTATCAGCAGGCTTTGACCAAGATCAAATAACGACTAAGTAGATTTAGAGAAGATGAGATTCCTCCGGGCCAACGAACTTGTACGACGGTCAAAGCCGCTGTTCGCCGCCGTAGTTCTGATTGCAATCCCTCTTTGCGCGCAAGGACAGAAAAATCCCGCGCCCGAGTTTTCTCTCACCCTCGCGGGCGATTCCATCATCATGACTCCTGCCTCGGTGCATCAGAGCAATCCGAGGTTCGCCGCGCTTCGCAATGTAATTCAGCAAAGCGACGCCGCCTTCACCAACCTGGAGGGCACTTTCCCCGGCCGCGATTCTTATCCCGCCGCCGAACCCCGCGCCACCTGGATTTCCGCCGATCCCGCAATGCTGAAAGAGTTGCAATGGATCGGCTTCAATCTGTTCTCGAACGCCAACAATCATGCGCTCGATTTCGGAATCGACGGACTGCTGAACACGATGCAGCACCTGAAAGAAGCAGGCGCGGTGTATGCCGGAGTAGGAGAGAATCTCGCCGCGGCGCGCGCTCCGGGATATCTCTCGACGGCACATGGCCGGGTTGCGTTAATCGCCTGTGCGTCCACATTCCAGCACGATTCCCCGGCAGGGCAATCACGGCCGGATTTGCGCGGCCGTCCAGGAATCAGTCCGCTGCATCATCAAACTACCTATCAAGTCGACGCCAACACGCTCGCGACTTTGCAAAAGCTCAAAGACGATCTGCACTTAGGCGGCGCAATTGCGCCTGCCAAGTCACCGCAAACTCTGACTCTCGCGTTCGACGGTGGTTCTCCAGTCACATTCGCGGCAAGTGATCAACCGAAGATCGTTACGATCCCCGACGCCAACGACCTGGCGGCCATCACATCCTCGATCAAAGACGCGAAAGAGATGGCGGATTACGTCGTCGTTTCCATTCACTCGCACGAAGGCGCTCCCGGCGCAAACACTTTGCAGGAACCGGCACAGTTTGTCCGCGACTTCGCTCATGCGGCGACCGATGCCGGTGCAGATGTATTTGTCGGCCACGGCAACCACGCCCTGCGCGGCATCGAGATTTACCAGGGCAAGGTAATTTTCTATAGCCTGGGTAATTTTATTTTCGAGAATGATTTGGTCGTACCCCAACCCACCGAATTCTACGACCAGTTTGGTCTGGGCGCAGACGCGCTTCCAGCGCAGGCCTTCAGCACGCGCAGCGATCACGACCGCAAGAGCTTCCCCGCGAACCCTCTTCTGTGGCGCTCGGTGGTTGCGCACGTCGTCTTCCGCGATCAGCATCCAGCGGAACTGACGCTCACCCCGATCACGCTCGGCTTCGGCATGCCACGTCCGGACCGGGGCTATCCCGAAATCGCCGATGCCAAGACCGCTCAGGAAATCCTGGAGAATCTTCAGAAGCTCAGCCAGCCCTTCGGAACCAATATCGCGATCAAAGACGGCGTTGGAATTATCACAATCGGGAGATGAAGCGCATGCAAGCAGGAGTAATTCGATGAGCGCGATGACTAGACGAGGATTTGTGAAAGGCGCAGCGCTCACGCCGCTGGCATTCTCTCCACTGGTGCGTGGACAACAGACGCCGACCGCGCCATCCGAAAAGTTCGACGTGATCGTTGCCGGCGCGGGCCACAACAGCTTAGTCAGCGCCGCCTATCTCGCCAAAGCAGGCTACCGCTGCCTGGTTCTAGAGGGACGTCCGATTATTGGCGGCGGTGTGAAGACGGCTGAATTAACACTACGCGGTTTCCTTCACGATACCTGTTCTTCGGCGCATCAGTTTCTTTTTAACAATCCGATGCTGCGCGATAAAGAGATCGACCTTCAGTCCTACGGCCTGGAATACATTTTCCCCGACCCCGTCTTTCACATGCCGTTTCCCGACGGTAGCTATCTGACGCAGTGGCGCGATCCCGAACGCACCATCGCCGAGTTCGCCAAGTTCTCCAAGAAAGACGCGGCCGCCTATCGCCGCATGATGCAAGAGTACGAATCGGTCAAGCCGATTCTAGAAGCAGTCACCTTCACTCCCGTGGGTTTCGGAAAGCCGCTCAACGAGCGACTGGCGGAGCATCCCAAAGGCAAGATCTGGCAGCGCCGCCTTGCCATGTCGCACTGGGAGATCATTCGCGACAACTTCGAAGACGATCATTGCCGAAGTTTTATGTTGTGCGGACCATGGGGAAACATGCCGCCGGAGAATCCCGTGACCGGGCGCAATGCCTACTCCACATTCAATCAGCAGAAAACCAGCCGGCCGCTGCCCAAGGGCGGCTCCGGAAAACTCAGCGAAGCGCTCGGGCGATTCATCGAAGCCCACGGCGGCGTCATCCTGACCAACAAGCCGGTGCAACAGCTAATTGTTGAAGGCGGCAAGTGTGTCGGAGTGGAGTGCTCCGACGGCAGTTCGTACCGCGCCGAGAAAGCCGTTCTCTCGACCATCCACATCAAGCAATTGGTCGACATGGCTCCCAAAGAGGCTTGGGGACAGGATTTTATTGAAGGCGTGGAAATGTGGCAGAGCGAGTGTCAGATTTTTTCCGTAAGCCTCGCAACCACCGAGCCTCCGAAATATGCCGTACAAGGTGGGACGCTGACTCCGGTTCATTCCGGTTACCTCGCCCATCCCGAGCGCGCGCTTCGCTTCGGCTATGACTACGCATGTGGCAACGTCAACACCGAAGAGCCGCCGCTGCACGTGATCTGCTGCAGCGTTCCCGATGCCACGCGCGCCCCCGCCGGAATGCACACCATCAAGGTGATTGGCTACCAGCCCTACGAATTAAAAGAAGGCCCGCAACACTGGGACGAGATCAAAGACAAAGTTGCCGACGCTCATCTTAGTTACGTGCGCAAGTTTGCGACGAACCTGACCGACGACAAGATTCTGGCGCGCATTGTCGATAGTCCTCTCGATTTCGAGCGCATGAATGCGCACAACTGGCACGGCAGTTGCCATGCCGGTTCGTGGGGTCCGGCGCAGTCTGGAAACATGCGCCCCGTGCCCGGATGGGCGCAGCACCGCATGCCGATCCCCGGTCTCTATCAAACCGGAGCCACCACCCACCCCGGCGGCTCAGTAACCGGCGCGCCCGGAAGAAACGCAGCCGTAGTCATGTTGAAAGATTTTGGAACAAGTATTGAAGCTGTCGTTAACAAGAAATCGTAAACAAGAAATCGTAAACGAGATGAACTCATGCGACCGATTCTAGCGACCACCGTTGTTCTTGCCTTCGTGGCTCTGGCTTTGACCATAGGGGCGATTCCCTTCCCCGTGCACGCAGCGGATCAATCGATCAAAGCTGTCGTCCCGGCGAACCCTATGAATCCGGCCGCTCCCGAGCAACCGCTGCCTTACAGTCACAAGAAGCACGTCGCCATGGGCCTCGAATGCAAATTCTGTCACGTGAATCCCGAGCCCGGCAATCAGATGACATTTCCCGCGACCAGCATCTGCATGACGTGCCATCAGAACATCGGCAAGACGAAACCTGATCTCGCAAAGCTCGCCGAATATTCCAAATCGGGTGAGACGATTCCGTGGGTCCGCGTCTACAAACTGCTTCCCGGCCCGCGCTGGAGTCACCGCACTCACCTCAACGCTGGCGCCAAATGCGAGAACTGCCACGGCCAGGTTTCGAAAATGGACCGCGTATCCGAGGTCACCAGCGTGACCACGATGTATAGCTGCTTGACTTGCCATCAGGCCAATCAGGCGAAAACCTCCTGCAACACCTGCCATTTATGGCCATCCGCCGAGCTCAGCAAATAAAGGTCAATCATGGCGACTCACAACCCAGCAGAAATTCCGCAAGCCGGCGCACAAACTCCAGCGGCTAAATCCGACAAATTCGATATCGTCGTAGCTGGCGCTGGTCACAATAGTCTGGTCGCAACCGCCTATCTCGCCAAGGCGGGCTACCGTTGTCTGGTGCTCGAAGGCCGTCCCATCGTCGGCGGCGCGGTCAAGACTCAAGAGCTGACCCTGCGCGGATTCAACCACGATGTCTGCTCGGCCGCGCACAGCACCATCCTGATGAATCCGATGTTGCGGAACAACGAGATCAATCTCAAAGACTACGGACTCGAGTACATCGAACCCGATCCCGTAATTCACATGCCATTTCCGGATGGGACGTGGATCACGCAATGGCGCGACCTCGACCGCACCTGCGCGGAGTTTGCAAAATTTTCCAAGAAAGACGCCGCCGCTTACCGGCGCATGCTAGCCGAGTTCGAAAAAGTGCGTCCGATTTTTGAAGCGGTTGCCTTCACACCCATCGGATTTGGCAAGCCGCTGAACGAACGTTTGGCGGAACTTCCGGACGGCCACCTGTGGCAGCGACGCGCGGCCATGTCGCAGTGGGAGATCATCCGCGACAATTTCGAGGACGACCACTGCCGCGCATTTCTGCTGGCCAGCCCGTTCACTCACCAGCCGCCGCAATATCCCATGACCGGTCGTCTTGCATACGCATCCATCCGGTCGACGCCGCGCTGCATTCCAAAAGGCGGCTCCGGCGCTCTCACGCAGGCCCTGGCGCGCTATATCGAGGCTCACGGCGGCGTCATTCTCGTAAACAAAGGCGTCGCTCGCTTGGTCGTTGAAAATGGAAAATGCACGGGCGTCGAATGTGTGGATGGAAGCCAGCACCGCGCCGAAAAAGCCGTTCTTTCCACCATCCACATCAAGCAGCTCGTGAACATGGCCCCGCAGGAACTCTGGGGAGAAGATTTTATTTACGGTGTCGAAACCTGGCAGCCTGAAATTTCCGCGGTCGTCGCGCATTACGCCACTACGGAAGCACCGCGGTTTCAGTCGGACAGCGGCCCCATCGAACCTGTGGAAACCTGCGTCATGCCCAGCTCCGCGCGCGCACTGGGCTTCATCTATGACCATCTCTTAGGCCGGGTGAACCTCGAGAATCCGCCGCTTGAGATCACCTGCTGCAGCACCGTCGATTCAACCCGCGCACCCGCCGGAATGCACACGCTGCGCGTTCTGGGCTTTCATCCCTACGATCTCAAACAAGGCCACGAACACTGGGACGAATTGAAGAACGAAGTTGCGGAATCAAATCTCAACTACATGCGCCGCTTCGCGCCCAACCTCACCGAGGATAAAATTCTCGCGCGATTCGTGGAAAGCCCAGTCGATTTGGAGCGCATGAATCCGCACAACTGGCACGGGAGTTATCACGCTGGCGCCGCCGATGCCTCGCAGGCCGGAGCGTTGCGCCCGATGGCAGGATGGGCGCAGCATCGCATGCCGATCCCAGGCCTTTATCAAACCGGAGCCACCACCCATCCCGGCGGATCGGTCACTGGAGCGCCTGGCCGCAACGCGGCAACCGTAATGCTGAAAGATTTTGGAACGAGTATCGAAGCCGTAGCGAGCAAGAAAGCGTGATCGCTGTTTCTTTCAGGGCTTATTGAGCGGACGCTTCTTAGCCGATTCCTTAAGCGAACTCACGCCCGCTCAGCCAGCGCACTCTTGATGTGTTCAGGCGTAAACGGCACCTGACGTATTCGCGCACCGGTCGCATCGAAAATCGCATTGCCAATCGCCGCAGCGGCCAGCGTGATTGCCGTCTCGCCCGCCCCCGTTGCCTTCATTCCCGGTCGGTCGAGGAGTACGCTCTCGATTGGCGGCACACGGATTCCGACGGGCAATGAGTTGTAGGTCTCCCAATCAATAGAAGTCACTTTGCGATTGTCCCAGGTAATTTGTTCGCCGAGCGCGCGGCTGGTTCCCTGCAACAATCCGCCTTCGATCTGATTGCGTAATCCATCGGGATTCGAAATCGGTCCGCAATCGTGCGCGATTACAAAGCGCTGCACCTGGATCTTTCCGCTTGCCTGGTCCACTTCTACTTCGGCCACCAGCGCGGCATATCCGTTGTCGCCTTCATACGCGACACATGCGATGCCGCGCCCCGTCACGGTTCCGGTGAGCGCGCGGCCGGGCTTTGGCGAAGGCCGCGCATCCCAGCTCACAGCCTTGGCCGCGGCCTTCACCACATCGATCACTCTGTCTTCCGTAAGATGTTGTAACCGGTATGCGACCGGGTCGGCTTTCACGTATGCGCAAATCTCGTCCATAAAACCTTCGTTCGCAAAAGTGTTCTGCACGCGCAGCGGAGAACGCAGAGGCCCGGTGAAAAACGGAGACTTAACAGTATGCGCCAGCACGCGCTCGCTGCGCACCGAGCCCGATCCTCCGCACTTCCCTCCAATGCATCCCGCAAGGTAGGGCGGCACGGCGTTGCTGTTGTTGCGCAGTTCTCCGGTTGGTTCTGACGCAGCTTTCGGCGCAACCGCATCCGGCTCGAAGCCAGCGAGCATCCCAGTCACCACGTTTCCGGGCTTTTCATATCCCGGACGCCCGCCAAAAGATACCGCCCACGTCGCGCAATCCCACGCAGCAATCGCGCCGCTCGCGTCCACCCCAGCTTGATGCTCGATCACGCACGCCGCTCCATAATTCTCTGAGACAAATTCATCCTGCCGCGTCAGCTGTACGCGAACCGGCCTGCGCACCGCCTGCGACATCAGCGCGGCATCCATCGCAACCGAATCCGCCGCGTTGAGCCCATAACAACCCGCGGCGCGAACAAAAACTACGCGAACATTGTCGAGCGGCAAGCCAGTGAGCACCGAAACGCTATGCCGCGTGGGATACACCGACTGCGTCGCCGACCAAACCGTCGCCCTATCCGCCTGCACATCCGCCACCGCGCAGGACGATCCAATCGAACCGTGCGCCTGGTAAGGATGCGAGTACGTTGCCTTCAAAACATGCGCCGCCGATTTCAGCTTGTCGTCGGTGTCTTTGGAGTTGACCAGCATCACCTCGCGCGACGGCTGCTTGCGGATATATTCGTAAAAATCTTTCTGCGGAGGCAGCCCAGTCCCCGGCTTCCACGTAACTTTCAAGCTCTTCACCGCTTCCGCAGCCTGCCACTGCTTCTCGGCCACCACGCCAACGAAATTATTTCGAACCACAACCTTGATGACTCCCGGCATATGCTGCACGGATTTTTCGTCCACACTCGCGACAGTCGCCCCAATCTCCGGCGGACGTACCACCCGTCCATGAGCCATCCCCGGCACGTGCACGTTGTGAACGAATTCGAAAGTTCCGGTCATCAGCGCAACCCGATCCATTGACGGAACGGGTTTTCCCAGCACCGTCCACTCGGCCGGCGATCTGCGCTTCGCCTGAGCATTCAGCGTGATGCCGAAGTGCTTGCCGCCGATCAGTTCGCCATAGCTGACGCGGCGTCCGGCTTTCGCTCTGATGACACCATCCGCAACGCTTAGCTGATCAGCGGTCACGCTCAAGCGCTGTGCCGCCATCCCGATCAGCGCCTCTCGCGCCGTAGCCGCGGCCTGCGCCAGATTCCGATTATTGAAATTAGTCGGGGTCGATTGGCTTCCGGAGGTCGTTCCCTGATCCGGCGTAACGGACGTATCGCACTGAATCAACTTCACCGCGCTGATCGGCACGCACAATTCTTCAGCGACCAGTTGCGTCTGCACCGTGTACATGCCCTGCCCAAAGTCGCATTTACCGCTGTACGCAGTCACCGTCCCATCGGATGCGACCGCCAGCCAAGAGTCCAGGCTCGCCGGATCGATATGTGATTTATGCGTGTCGAACGGCCCTTGCGCGAACGCCACCGGCCGGATCAAAGATGCGGCGCTAAAGCTCACCACCAGCGCGCCAGAACTTTTCAGAAAGTCTCGCCGGGAGAAATCTGTTTTCATGCGAGCCTCGCCTGGTATCGTTTGATCGCTCGCATCATCCGCGTGTGCGCGAAGCATCGGCACAACACGCTCGACAACCCCTCCCGAATCTGCTCGTCCGACGCCTTCGGCTTTTCATCGAGCAGCACCTTGGCCGAAAGAATCACGCCACTCAGGCAAAATCCACACTGCGCGGCCTGCTCATCGATAAAGGCCTGCTGGATCGCGTGCGGCTTTTCCGGCGTGCCCAGGCCCTCAAGCGTAATAACTTCGTCCTGCTTCACGGCCCTGACCGGCATCACGCAAGAGCGCGCGGTTTGCCCTCGAATAATCACGGTGCAAGCTCCACACTGCGCCAGCCCGCAGCCAAATTTAGGCCCTTGCAAATGTAGTTCGTCACTCAACACATACAACAGTGGCGTTTGCGGATCGACATCCACCGTGTGGGTGCGACTGTTTACCTTAAGAACAATGGAGGACATAATTCGCTCCCAATTCCTTACAGTTTACAGATTGAAGCGCAGCGCAAGCCAATGTTTGGTGGCGCTAAATTTCTCGAAGCACTTGTTCTTCTTCGCGCCCTTTGCGGAATTCCTTTGCGCCCTTCGCGGTTAAAAGCTTTTGAATCCCTTTGCCAAATCGACATCGCTGTCACGGGCCCGAAGACACCTCAACTTCCTTTCCTTCCTTCAGCAATCGCGACTCCATGCGCTCTCGCAGTTCTCCCGCGTCCAGTTCGCCCTCCCAGCGGCTCACCACCAGCGTCGCCACGCCATTCCCGACAACATTCGTTAACGCGCGGCATTCGCTCATAAATTTATCGATGCCCAAAAGCAAAGCCAGCGTCTGTATCGGGATACCAGGCACCGCCGTAAGAGTTGCCGCCAAGGTCACAAATCCGGTTCCAGTAACGCCCGAAGCACCCTTCGAAGCAATCATCGCGAACAACAGAATTCCAAAAAGCTGGCCAAAGCTTAGATGAATATTAGTCGCCTGCGCGAGGAACAGCACCGACAGCGTCATATAAATATTGGTGCCGTCGGTGTTGAAGCTGTAGCCCGTAGGGAAAACCAGTCCTACGATAGAATTCGACGCTCCCAGGTTCTCGAGTTTCCGCATCATGTCGGGGAGAACCGTCTCAGATGAACTGGTACCCAGCACAATCAGCAATTCTTCCTTGATGTAGGCAATGAAGCGAAAAATGGAAAAGCCCGCGAGCCGTGCGACGACTCCCAGGACCAACACAATAAAAAGAGCGCTCGATAAATAAAATGTACCGATCAACTTCGCAAGATTTGCGAGCGAGGCCAAATTGTAGCGTCCGACGGTGAATGCGATTGCTCCAAAAGCTCCGATCGGCGCGGCCTTCACAATGATGCGAATGATTCCGAAGAACACTTTGGCGGCTGCGCTGATGACGCGGGTGATTTTCTCGCCAAGATCACCAAGCCGCGAGACGGCAAAGCCCGTCAAAATCGCGATCAGCAGTATCTGCAGCACGTCGCCCTGCACGAAGGCCGCGACAAAAGTGTCGGGAATGATGGCCAGCAGACGCGCCACAAGTCCAACATCCTTCACGTGGCTTACATAACCGGCGACCGCTCTCGGGTCGAGGGTCGAAGGATCAATGTTCAAGCCCTTACCCGGCCGCGCAACGCTGGCGACGATCATTCCGATGATCAGTGCGAGAGTAGAGACCGCCTCGAAATAAAGCAGCGCCTTCACGCCGACCCGTCCAACCTTCCGCATGTCGCGCATCGAGCCAATGCCCTGCACCACCGTGCAAAAGACAATGGGAGCGATCATCATGCGGATCAGCGCGACGAATCCGTCGCCCAGAGGCTTCATCGCCATACCAGCGTTCGGGAAGAAGTGCCCCAGCAAGATGCCGACAAGCATCGCAAGCAGGACCTGCACGTACAGAACGCGATACCACGGTCGGCGTGTGTGCGAGGCTGTCATTGAATCTCTGCGTTCAATATGCGCGGTGCAACGGAGGCTGTTTGTGGATCAGCACCCGCTCCAGATTTTGCCATGCGGTGCGAAATAAAATCGCAGCAGATTGCCGCGTTACTCCGGCAATGTGCGGCGTCAAGATCAGCCGCCGTCGAGCTTCGCCGGATAAACTCAGCAACGGATTGTCCGCCGTCGGCGGTTCGGTACTGTACACGTCCACCGCGGCTCCGCCGATGCGACCCATCTGCAAATATTTCGCGAGAGCCGCTTCATCGACTACACCGCCGCGAGAAGCCTGAATCAAAACCGATCCCGGCTTCATGCTCGCCAGCTCGGTATCGCCGATCAAACCTTGCGTGGCCGGAATCAGCGGTACGTGCAACGTAAGAATATTGGCGGATCGGACTACCTCTTCCAATGTCATCGCAGTTACGCCCAGCGCCTCCGCCACGTTCTTTGCCACAGGAGCGGGATCGTAGAAACAGATCCGGCATCCGATTTTATGGAACAACTCAGCGACCGCAATTCCAATCACTCCAAAGCCGACCACTCCGACCAGCAGGTCTTGCAACCCTGACAAATTGTCGGCCAGCATCCGCGAACGAAACGCCGTGTAATTCCCTTCCTGAATCTCTTCGTCTGCCCATGCCATCCGCCGCAAAAGCACAGATGCGGACGTCACCACATATTCCGCCACCGCCTGACTGCTTCCGCCGGGAACGTTCGCCACCGGAATCTCAAGACGCTGCAAGGTGGCGCGGTCGAGTCGATCCAAACCCGCTCCCGTGACCTGCACAAATTCGACGCTGCTATCGGAAAAAAGGTCAGTGGAAAGCTTGGGACCAACGGCAGGAATCAAGAGCGCTCTCGCGGTCTTGAATAATTGAGGAACGTCAGGATCATTTGGACTGCGATAGACAACTTGCAACGAAGCCGGTGCGCATTCTCCCGCGCGTTCGAAATCGGACTGCGGCCGCAGGCATAGAACATCGCACTTCATAAACGCGCCGGAGGAACGGAAGCTGGAAGTGGCTCAGTCGTGGCGGCAGCCACGTCTCCCACAGGGAAAAAACACAAGAGCTGCAAAGGGGCATCGCCACTGCTACACGTGTAATGCTTTTCGCCGGCAGGAATCCAGAGCGTGTCTCCGGCGTTCAGTTGATACTCACCAGAATCGGCCACCGTTACACCACTCCCCGATAACACGAAGATGCATTCTTCAAATCCTGAGTGAGAATGTGGCTGCCGAACAGGACTGCCCGCAGCGGCGACTGGAATCTCAACCAGCCGCAGCGTGACCGAATGAGTTCCTTTTTTCGACGAGAGAATTTCCATGGACTTGCGGCCGGGAAGTCCAAGCTGCGTCGCTTCCGCTTGAGTAAAAATGCGCGCCATCGATTATCCGACTGAATTTCGGGATGCTGCGATTTTTTGCACCGCATCCAGCTGCTTGAATATTTCTTCCGCTTCCGCGGCAATCGCTTCTGCCAGAACCTTCACCATGTTCGTGCCCTTCTGCAACGTAGCGCGCTCCGGAGTGCCATACCAGCCCGTGGGCGCGATCGAGCGAATCTCACCCAACACCGGTTGAAAATTTCGCGTGCGGCGAAGCTTATCCATTTTATTCCCGTGCTGCCGGTCGGAGGAATCCACGATGCGATCGGCATTCACCAACTCTGGCCGGATTGCCAGCACCGCCAGTGCTTCGATCTCACCGCCGTGCGAGAGCCCGCCGCAATCCGGTCCAAACATTTCTTCGGCAACGTAGCAGGCCTGCACGATCACCACAGTCATACCATGCTCAAGGTGCAACGACTGCGCCGCGATAGCGAGTGCAGGAATATTCCCCTCGTGCCAATTCAAAATCAGCAGTCGCTTCGCTCCATGCTTTGCCGTCGAAATGCAAGTTTCCTTCACTACTCGAATGTAAGTATCGTTGGAGAGCGTGATCGTCCCTTCAAAGCCCATGTGCAGCGGGGTTACGCCCAGCGGCCCGCCGGGCAGTACTAAACCGTCCATGCGCTCGGCGACTCCTTCTGCGATTGCGTTCGCAGCAAAGATGTCCGTGCCCGTCGGCAGGTGCGGACCATGCTGCTCCACGCTGCCCGCCGGCAGAATCACCAGCGGATTTTTCTTGAACTGCGCCGCAATTTCCGGCTGGCTGAGTTCGATGAAGTAGCGGCTAGGCAAGTTGAGGGCTCCGGTGGGCAAGTTTGGACTGCGCATCTCCCATTACTTCTGCAATCTGCACATATTCGCCATTGCGCTCAATCGACTTGAGCGCCGCGTAAACCACGGCCACGGCGGCGTTCCCGTTCTGCGCGCTCAACTCCCCTCGCTTTCCGGTGCGGCAGCACTCGGCGAAGATTTCCAGTTCGGTGCGGAACATGTCGCTCTCAGGAACCTTGATCTCTTCGCGCTTCGCGTAGCCATCTTTCCCGCGCTGTATATAAAGGACGGAACTCTCGTGCAACAAGGCCGGAGTATCCCACGTGCCAAAGTCGATCTCGTAGTGCATCAACCCTTTTGAGCCAAATACCCGCACGGCAAAAATCCCCGGCGAAGTCCAGCACGAACCGACATATCCGATCTTTCCGTCGTCGAACTTCACAAACGTCATCGACTGGTCATCGACCTCGGCGCCCACGGGAGACAGCTTCGACGCCATCGATCCCGCTTCCACAATCTCCCCGCCCAGATACCGCAACACGTCAAACTGATGAATCGCCAACTGCGAAAGCGGACCACCCGGCGCCCGGTCTTTGTACCAGCGCCAGGTTTTCGGCGTCAATTCAAGCGCGCGCTCGTTCGAGAAGTTCGCCTCGATAAATGCCACCCGCCCTAACTCTCCAGCATCGATCGCTTCGCGAATCTTGCGAATGCCGGCCATCAGCCGCGCGCTGTGCCCGACCGTGACGGTGATCCCGTATTTCTCTTGCAGTCCGGCGATCTCTAATCCTTCTTCCAGCGTGCTTGCGATCGGCTTCTCGGTATAAATATGTTTCCGCGCTTTGGCAACTTCGAGAGCCACCGGCAAATGCTGCTCGTTGGGGACGGTTAAAATCACTCCCTGGATTTCAGGATCGCGAAGCAGTGTCTGCAAATCGGGAACGGTAGGAATTCCGATCTCCTCGGTGAAAGCTCGTCGCTTCTCTTCCGAGCGGCTGTATCCCGCAACGATCTTGATTGACTTTGAGTTGGTTAAAGACCGGCTTAATACTTTTGCCCAGCGTCCCAATCCGACAATTCCTACTTTCACCATGGCAACCCCGCTTAACCTTTTTAATGAGTCTGAGCAAATCGCCGCTTGCCAAACTGGCCCAGTCATCGTACGATATTACGGTATGACGATCCCGTCAAGTACCATCCCAGAATTTGGCGGCTCCAATCTTCTTCCGATTCGCAAGTCGGCCGCCCCACTGCGCAATCAGGTGCTCGATGAACTGCGCCAATCGATTATCTCCGCCCGTCTAACACCCGGAACCCGTCTTGTAGAGCGGGAATTGATCGGCATGCTGGGCGTTTCTCGAACGGTAATCCGCGAAGCCCTTCGTCAACTCGAATCCGAAGGCCTGATCACCATCATTCCTAATAAAGGACCGGTGGTTCGCGAACTAACCGTTGCCGAGTCGAAAGATCTGTATTCCATCCGCGCCGTTTTAGAAGGACTGGCTGCGCGCCTGTTCGCAGAAAATGCGAATGAAGATCAAATTCTGAAATTGGAAATGACTCTGGACGCAACTTTCGAAGCCTACCAGGGCGACGACCGGGATCGCGTTCTCGAAAGCAAGAACAAATTTTATGACGTGCTGTTTGAAGGCGCTCACAGCGAAACTCTGTCTTCCATGATCGCCGCACTCCACGGCCGCATCTCTCGCTGGAGAGCCCTTGGCCATCGTCATCCGCAACGCTCTACCACTCGCTGGAAAGAAAGCATCGTGGGATTGCGCGCCACTCTCGACGCCATCAAGCAACGCGATGCCGATTTGGCGGAGAAACTTATGCGCGAAGAAGTCACCAAAGCAGCGGCCGAGATTAATCGGTTGATCGAATCCGACTCGTCTTGGTCCAGCGGTCAGCCCCAGCACTAGCGCCACGAACACCGAGTCGGCAAAAACAACAACACATTCACCGCACCAAGCTCGTCGCACCACGTTCATCGCACCACGTTCATCGCACCACGTTCAAACACCGGAGGAAAGATGGCCATCGATTTTATTGTGCACGACAAAGCCGACAACGTCGGCGTAGTCGTGGTTGAAGATGTTCAAGCCGGCAAAAAACTGAGCGGATGGGTCATGGAAACCAACGAAACCATCTCCCTGCCCGCGCTTGACGCCGTGCCCCTGGGACACAAGATCGCCCTTGCGAACTTGAAAAAAGAAAGCACGGTTTTGAAATACGGTCATGATGTGGGGCGCACTGTCGCTGAAATCGGCGCGGGACGCCATGTTCATACTCATAATCTAAAAACGAAGAGGTGGTAACGGTGAGAAGCTTGGATTTCCTCGGGTACCGGCGCGAAAATAAACGAGTAGGCATTCGCAATCATGTCGTCATCCTGCCGCTCGACGATCTCTCGAACGCGGCCGCTGAAGCGGTTGCACACAACATTAAAGGAACCCTGGCGCTGCCCCACGCCTACGGCCGCCTGCAATTCGGCGAAGACCTTGAACTACACTTTCGAACTCTAATCGGCACCGGATCGAATCCGAACGTCGCCGCATGTATTGTGATCGGCATCGAACCCAGTTGGACCGGCCGGGTCGTTGATGGCATCGCTGCAACTGGCAAGCCGGTCGCCGGATTTTCCATTGAAGGCAACGGCGACATCTCCACCATCGCCTCCGCGTCGCGCAAAGCACGCGAATTCGTGCAGTGGGCCTCGGAGAAGCAGCGCGAAGTCTGCCATGTAAGCGAGCTCTACGTCTCGACCAAATGCGGCGAAAGCGACACGACCTCCGGACTCGCTTCCTGCCCAACCGTGGGAAATCTGTTCGATAAGATCGATCCCTTGGGCGCCACCACCTGTTTCGGCGAAACATCCGAACTCACCGGCGCCGAAGCTGTCTGCGCCACCCGCGCCGTCAGCAAAGAAGTCGCGGATAAATTCTGGCAAACGTTCAACGCATATCAGGACGTGATCAATCGCTACAAAACTAACGATCTCTCGGAGTCGCAGCCGACCAAGGGAAACATTGCCGGCGGCCTCACCACCATTGAAGAGAAAGCTTTCGGCAATCTCCAGAAGATCGGCAAGGAAGCCAAATTTATCGACGTCCTAAAACCCGCCGAGGCTCCCGATCGCGGCCCCGGCCTGTATTTCATGGACACGTCTTCGGCCGCCGCCGAGTGCGTCACCCTGCAAGCCGCCGCCGGATTCGTGGTTCATCTCTTCCCGACCGGGCAAGGCAACATCATCGGCCATCCCATCGAGCCGGTGATCAAGCTCACTGCGAATCCACGAACCGCACGCACCATGCCCGAGCACATCGACCTTGACGTCTCTGGAATTCTAAAACGCGAAATGACGCTGGACGAAGCCGGAGACCGCCTGCTCGACATCATGATGCGTACCTGCAATGGCCGCCTCACTTGCGCCGAAGCTCTCGGCCATCGTGAATTTGTTATGACCAAGCTCTACCAGAGCGCATAAGCAAAGGAATCTGAAATGAGATATTGCCGTTTTATTCTTGACGACCGGCCGGAGTACGGCGTCGTCACATCAGTCAACGGAAAAGATTCGATCACCCACGTATTTCTCGTCCCTCCGGAGGAGAAAAAAGCTGGCGAACCATTTCGCAGCCGGAAGATCGATCCCATCGCGCTCGATCAAGTCCGCCTCTTAGCCCCGGTGAATCCGTCCAAAATTGTTTGCGTGGGACGCAACTACCGGGCTCACGCCGCGGAAATGGGCAAAGAGGTTCCGAAGGAGCCGCTGCTTTTCTTCAAGCCGCCGTCGTCCCTCATCGGTCCCGGTGACACCATCTGCCGCCCCAAGGCCAGCCAGCACACCGACTACGAAGGCGAACTCGGACTCATCATCAGCCGCCGCTGCCATCGTCTGGCCGACGACGAAGATGTCCGTTCCTACATTCTTGGCTACACCGTGGTGAACGATTTCACCGCGCGCGATCTGCAAAGAAAGGACAGCCAGTGGGTGCGCGGCAAAGGCTACGACACCTTCTGTCCCGTCGGCCCCCTGGTCACGGACGAAATCGACCCCTGGAGCGGCGTGCGCGTCACCACGAAAGTGAATGGCGCAATCCGCCAGGACGGCACGACCGCCGATTTCATCTTCTCTCTCGACACGCTCATTCGCTACACCGCCAACATCATGACTCTGCTTCCCGGCGACCTCATCGCCACCGGCACTCCTGACGGCGTAGGCCCCGTCGTCGCCGGCGACATAGTCGAAGTGGAAGTCGAAGGCATCGGGAGGCTATCCAACCCGATTGCGGATGACCCAAGCTAGCAACGCGCAATCGCAACGAACAACGAACGTAGTGGCCCCGCTCTAAATCTCGCGCCCTTTGCGAAATTTAGAGTGGGGACGCCCGCGCTTAGGATCTCCGCGACTTCCCTTTACTCTTCGCCTTACCCTCAATATTCAGCGCCACAGCGGCCCGAATCAACTCCTTCAACGCCGATTCATTGATCTTCTCGCCCTCGTGGATGTCAATCGCACGCCTCACATTCCCTTCCAGGCTCGAATTAAATAACTTCGCCGGATCCTTCAACGCCGCTCCTTTGGCGAATGTCATCTTGACGACGTTCTTGTGCGTCTCTCCCGTACAGACGATGCCGCCATGCGAAAACACAGGTGTCCCACTCGACGTCGGCTTCACCCACTTCCGCTCCTCGACAATCTCCGGGTCCGCCTTGTGAATAATGTCGCGCACCTTCGCCAGGGTCTTCCCGCGCCAGTCTCCCAGTTCCTTAATCTTTTGGTCAATGAATGCCGAAGCAGAAATAGATTCAGAATCAACCGCAACAGATTTTTTCATAGAAACTCCGATTCAAGCCCTAATTTATCCGCCCCCAGCCCAACCTGCAACCTCCGCTCAAGTGTCATCCTGAGCGCATGCGCAGTCGAAGAGCCTGCCCTGAGTCTGTCGAAGGGACCCCTATAAGTTCCTCGAGCGCCCAGGTGGCTCGCTGAGCCCACGCTCGGATGGCGCAACCTTCAGCCCGCCAGACCCGCCGTTACCAAAGTGCAAGCCCCCCGGCTGTTACCTCGCCCCTCCCCATGCGCATCTGTCCCTCCCGCCTGTCTCTCGCTAGACTCCTCCAGATCGCAATTCGACTTCGATTGCCAGAAGCGACTGCGCAGGAGCCATGCGGCAAATGCACATGCAAACCATGAACTCGTTCCGCATCCCATTCACCACACTGGTCAGCTATATCCCGGTCATTGCCACCATCGTGACCACGTTTTTCAGCATTATTCTTGCCCGCGCCACGCTGCGCTATGTCGAAGCCACCGATAAAGGCCTGGCCCTTGCGCGCGAAGAATTCGAGCGCGAATGGTCGCCCGATCTGCACCTTAAGCTCGAGCTCACCTCGCCCGCCGAAGTCCGCGTAATTGTGACCAATCTCGCGAAAACCTCAGTTCTTCTGCAGTTGTTACAGCTACGCCAGTTGTCGCAGGCCACGCCTTTCGAACGCTGCCGCTTGAATGATCCTCTGGTCGGAGGCACCACCTGGACCTTAGAAATGGGGCGCCGCATCCTGGCTTGCACCGGCGCCGAATTCGAGGGCCCGATCGCCGCCGCCATGACCTTCTACGCCGCCGGCCGCATGTACCGGACCGACTGGTTCCGCTCGCAGATTTGCGTGCGCGGCGGCCGCATCGCCAGCCTGGAGCCGAGCACCATGCCCACCCGTCGCGTCCGTGTAGTCGAGCGCAAAGGCCAGCCTGAACGCCGCCGCGAATTCGTCCAGGATGTGACGGCCGCGCCTATTCCCGACAAAACGCAGAAAAAGGGCAAAGACAACGACAAATTTTTTGTAGCCGGAGCCTAAAAGTTTCCGTACCCCTTGCGGATATCTCCTTCGTCGCGAGTTTCCCGGTTCGAGAAATCGGGAAGCGCACGACTTCGGTCGTGCCGCAACCGGAACCAAGGTGGAACCCTTGCTGAAGAACTTCCATAATGACCCTCGATTCGCCGCGTTTTTGAAGAAGATGAAGCTGCCGACCTGAAAACCGGTCCGCCATTTCGAAATAATTCGATTGTGAATTCGACAGGTCACGGCCGCCCGAAAAGATGCTGGCCGCAGTGAATCCTCAGGCAGCCTTGACCGCCGCTCCTCGGATGAATGCCAGGATGTCCGCATTGATCAGGTCGGCATGCGTGGTCATCAGGCCGTGCGGATAGCCAGGGTAAATTTTGAGCGTGCTGTGCTTGAGCAGTTTGGCCTGCAGCATTGAGGCGTCCTTATACGGCACGATTTGATCATCATCACCCTGCAGCATGAGAGTCGGCACCGTGATCGCTTTCAAATCGTCCGTTTGGTCTGTCTCCGAGAAAGCCTTGATGCCTTCGTAGTGAGCGAGTGCGGCACCCATCATTCCTTGACGCCACCAATTCTGGATGATCGCCTGCGAGACCTTTGCGCCGGATCTGTTGAAGCCATAAAACGGACCCGAAGCCACATCAAGAAAGAACTGAGCTCTATTCTCAGCCAGAGCCTTGCGGAAGCCGTCAAACACTTCGATCGGAGTGCCGTCCGGATTCTTCTCAGTCTTGACCATGAGTGGGGGGACAGAGGCGATTAGAACGACCTTGGCTGCGCGGCCCTGAGGCTCGCCGTACCTCGCAACATAGCGTGCCACCTCGCCACCACCGGTCGAATGGCCAACATGGATTGCATTTCTCAAGTCGAGGTACTCGACCACCGCCCAGGCGTCGGACGCATAATGATCCATGTCGTGGCCGGTGGACACCTGCGACGAGCGACCATGACCGCGCCTGTCATGCGCCACGACGCGATAGCCGTTGCTTAAGAAGAACAACATCTGCGCGTCCCAATCGTCCGACGACAGAGGCCAGCCGTGGTGAAACATAATGGGCTGACCGTTCTTAGGCCCCCAGTCCTTGTAGAAAATCGTTGCGCCATCTTTTGTGGTGATCGTTGCCATCGAATCGTCTCCTTCTGTGTCACTCATTGATCCAGTCGTCGTTTCATTCAATGACAGTGAATCCATCATTGATCTCGAACCGGCGACGCTTGGCAAACTAGTTGCCGCTAGAGGCGCCGATCCGCCGATCAGCAGGTTCCGTCGCGAAAAGTTTGTCATAGGAATCCTAAAATCAACGCACTTCCTTCACGGCTTCGGTTTGACCTCTTGCTCACTGTGAGTTTCCGGCAACTCTTTTGTGAAATTGAAGTCGGTGGGAGCAGCGCCGGTGATTAATCGGGCTCCACGGCTGAATGTCAGATCCTGGATGGCCCATTGAATAAAGACCAGAATGCGACTTTGAAAATTCACCAGATATGCAATGTGGATGAAGGCCCATACCAGCCAGGCTGTCAGACCCGAAAGATGTGCGCCGAAAACATCGGCCACTGCTGCCGCGCGCCCAATCACCGCCAAAGACCCCTTATCGAAGTAACGAAAAGGTGGAGGGGCCGATTGGCCTTTTACTTTTCGCAAGATCGCCTTAGCGGCATAAGCTCCTCCCTGCATGGCGACCTGCGCTAGTCCGGGCAAAGGTTTTCCTTTCTCATCCGTTGCCGAAGCCAGATCGCCGATTATGTAGATGTCCGGATAGTTCGGAATTGTCAGATCAGGTTTTACTTTGATTCTTCCAGCCTTATCGGTTTCGGCCTTGGTGCGACTAGCGAGTATCCTGCCCAGCGGCGACGCCGTGATGCCGCCAGCCCAGATCACCGTCTTCGCGGCGATCGAATCAGTTTGCTTATCGAATTCAATGGTTAAGCCTTCTTCGTCGACGCGCTTTACCATCGCACCGCACTTTATCTGGACACCCAAGTGGGCAAGCGCTCGGCTGGCTTTTTCAGACAGATCCTCGGGAAAAGGCATCAGCACTCGGGGCGCGCCATCGAGCAGTATGATCTGCGCTTCTCCCGGGTTGATGGAGCGGAAGTCGTTCTTTAGAGTTTGGCGCGCGATCTCGGCGATAGCGCCAGAAACCTCCACGCCGGTGGGCCCTGCTCCGACAATGACAAACGTGAGCCAGGCTCGCCGCTGTACGGGATCCGGAATGCGCTCGGCTACTTCGAACGCGTACAGAATCTTATGTCGAATGGTTGTGGCTTCGTCAATGCTCTTCAGACCGGGAGCCCATTGTTGCCAATCGTTGTGGCCGAAGTATGAGGTCTCAGATCCCGCGGCGACGATCAATGAGTCGTAAGGTACGACGGCTCCGTCGGCAAGATTCACGCGTTTGAGATCAGGATCGACATCCACAACCGTTCCCAGCCAGACGCGAGTGTTTTTTTGCCGGCTCAAAACGCTGCGCAGTGGAGCGGCGACTTCTCCGGCCGAAAGCGAGCCCGTCGCGACTTGATAAAGTAACGGTTGGAAGAGGTGATAGTTCCGGCGATCGACGAGTGTCACGTCCACCAGATCTGAGTTCAAGTGCTGGGCGGCGGAAAGCCCGCCGAAGCCTCCACCGATGACGACGACCTTTTTGCATTCGCTCATTGCAGGATTCACGAGCGTCTCCGACGATTCCATAACAGTGTTTGACACACCAGTTCACGGCGCTACTAAGTCCATGCAATTGCTCTGCCATGAAATTCGCGGTCGAAATAGGCTTTATCTCCATCACGCCTAGCCTAATTTCCCACGGATTGCTTACCAGCCCACGTAACACTTGCGTCAAGAGGCATGGGAATGACACTTGCGGCCCTGCATGAATTTTGGCTCGGCGAAGGTAATGATTAGGATTTCCGTGAATACTCGCTCCCATCGCGGTTGCGAGGCAGAAATCAGAACCCGTTGTTTCTTTGGTAGCACGCTTGCTCTCTACTCAATCGTCCATCGAATCCCTGACGGAAAGAATTCGATGGAGCCACTAACTATGCACGGAGATTCAAGCACGGGAGGCCGACAATGAACGACATCATCGCGGAACGCTCAGGAAAAGTTTTAAGGATACAGCTGAATCGCCCCGACAAGAAAAATGCAATGACTTCGAGCATGTATCTCACGATGGCAGAGCTCCTCGAGGACGCAACGAAAGACGATCAGATTCGTGTCGCGCTCTGGTATGGCGCTGGAGATTCATTTTGTGCGGGCAACGATATCGAGGATTTTATAAAGAACCCGCCTGCATCAGGAGATAGTCCGCAGTCGCGATTGATGAACGCGCTGATCAATTTCGAAAAGCCGCTCGTTGCCGCCGTACAAGGCGCGGCGATAGGGGGTGGAACGACGATGTTGGGTCACTGCGACTTTGTTTACGCAGGGGAGAGCGCGAAGTTCCAACTCCCTTTTGTGAACCTGGGTCTGGTGCCGGAATTTGGAAGCAGTTACTTGCTTCCTCTGCGTTTCGGATATGTGCGCGCCGCCGAACTGGTCCTGCTGGGACATCCGTTCGGCGCATTGCGAGCCGTAGACCTTGGATTGGCCACAAGCGTTGTTCCGGACCAGAAGTTGTTAGCCACCGCGACGGAAACCGCAGAGGCCCTGGCGATGAAGCCTGCCGGCGGGGTACAGGCAGCGAAGCGGCTCATGAAGGAGACCTTCCGTGCACAACTGGAGCAAGCCGTTAAATCCGAGAACGAAGCGTTTGCCGAACGCGTAAGGTCCGACGAAGCGAAGAATGCATTCAAAGCATTTTTCGCGAAACGCAAGTCAGCATGACATCGTCGAGCGTGCTCCGAAAAGCAAAAGGGACTGGATATGCAGTCGATAGCGCAGCCCGTTTAGCTTCTGTTGAGCTGCGGGTCGAGCGTTTGGCTGAGCGGTCGGTGCATATCCGCTGCTTTTTGGGCTTGCAGGTTTTTAATCATGCCTATGTAAAGGTCATAGGCGACTGGATTCGTTTTCACCAGGATTTGCTCCATCGCATCAATCCTGATCCGGCTTTCTAGCAATAGATCAACTACTTTTATTAAGACATTCGATATTGGCTGACCGGCGATTTTGCTCATTCCTGTTCGCCCTTCGGCCTTTCAGTTTGGTCTTCACTTTGGGTTTGCGCGTTTACGCAGCAGATCGGAAATGAGCATCAGCTGACAGCCCGTTGCTGGTGTGCCCAGAAACGCTCGCGCAAAGTATTCTTCAGCATCTTGCCGGAACTGCTCTTAGGCAAATCCTCTTCTGAAAATTCGACCCGCCTGGGAAGTTTGTAACTTGCGAGGCTGCGCCGGCAAAAAGCAATCAGGTCGTCAGCGGTAAGAGTTTCGCCTGCCTTCAGAACTACGCAAGCCATCACAATTTCGCCCCATTGCGGATCGGATATGCCGAAGACTGCCACTTCGCGAACGGCCGGATGCCCGTAGATCACGGCTTCCACTTCTCCCGAATAAACATTCTCCCCACCGGTTACGATCATGTCTTTGAGCCGGTCGAGAATGTAGAAATATCCTGCAATATGCTGACGGCCGATATCGCCCGTACGAAAGAATCCGTCGCGAAACGCTTTCGCCGTTTCTTCGGAGTTGTTCCAATACCCACGCATAACGTTGGCGCCTCTTACGATCAGTTCGCCTCCCTGTCCTGGCTCAACCTGTTTTCCTGAAGTATCGGTCACCTGAAGATCCACGCCGGGACAGGGGCGTCCGCAGGATGTCAGCTTGTCTTCAGTGTGCTCATGGTCCTGCAGGCCGGTAAGAAAACCGGTTTCGCTTAGCCCATACACTTGAATCAATTTGACCTTTGGCAGGAGTTCACGTGTCCGATGGATAAGGTCCGGGGCCATCGGTGAGCCGCCATAGGCAAGTACCTGCAGGCTGCTTAAATCATGCTTTCTTGCATCTGGAAATTGCGTGACTAAGTTAATCATCGTGGGCACGAGCACGGTATGAGTCACGCGCTCCCGTTCCACTGTTTCACAGAAGGTCTGCGCGCTAAATTTCGGGATCGTGATCTGACTGGCGCCAAATGCCGGGGCGGCGAACATGCTGGGAAAGTCCGCGATGTGAAAGATCGGAGCAGCGTGCAGGTAGATTCCGCCTTCGGTGTAGCGCATCCAGTAATTGAAGTTGTGGATATCGGCAAGAACGTTTCCATGCGTCACCATGACGCCTTTTGGCTGCCCCGTCGTGCCGCTGGTATAAATAAGACCCAAAACGGCCTCGGGATCGTAAAAAACCTTCGAGGCAGTGTCGCTACTAATTGGAAGCGGTTCCTGGTCGATCACCTGCTGCCAGCTTAACTGTACTTCTGGAACTGCGAGCGAGGAATGACGCAGGATTCCGCGGGGACGCGCATCTTCGAGCACTCGGTCAATCTCTTTGATCGACAGGCGGGTATTGAGCGGAATCGCGATCACACCCAGCATGCTGCACGCATACATGAGTTCGATGTAGTCGGGCCCATTAGGCAGTAATAGAGCCAGGCGGTCCCCCACGCCAAAACCGTGGCTAGTGAGTGTCGCTGCGATGCCTTCGACGCGAGTGCCAAGTTCGCGAAAAGTCAGCAGTCGGCCGTCACGAGCAAGCGCGGCTCGGCCCGGATAGAATCGCAATGCCCGGCCGAGAGAGTGAACATAGATCATCTTCGGTTCTCGTTTGGCTGTCGAGCCTTTCACTCCTGAAGGACGCAGATTTAATCGGCTGCTGCATTCGAACCGGCACGTGCGGTCTTTTCCGCTTTCGAGCGGGTCGCAAGCAATTCGAGCAACATACTGTCGCGTTCCTTTTCGAGCTCGTCGATGGAACGACCGTTCGCTTCCTTCAATACGCCGTTGACAATAGTCTGCTTCACCTCGGGACTGAACTCAGTGATCGTGCCAAGATCCTTCCACCAGGAGGCGACGGGGCCGGACAGGTGTTCCATGAAGTGTTGAATTCCGCCTTCACCACCTGCCAGATGGAACAGGAGACTGGGTCCCATCAAACCCCAACGTAATCCAGGCCCCCAGCACACTGCGGCGTCGGAATCGCCGACGTCCAGAACGCCTTGTTCGATGAGATAGACGACTTCACGGTAGAGAGCAGCCTGAAGCCGGTTCGCCACATGGCCAACCACTTCCTTGCGCACATGGATCGGCCTTTTGCCGATTGAGGTATAGAACGCGATGGCTCGCTCCACGGTTTCCGGCGAAGTTTTCGCCCCCGCAACGACCTCGACGAGAGGCACCATGTGCGGAGGATTAAACGGATGGCCAATGACACACCGTTCCGGGTACTTGCACCCCGATTGCATCACGCTCATCGTCAAACCGGATGAACTCGAAGCGATAATCGAATCCTTCGGGGCTGCAGCGTCCATGTCAGCAAATAGTTTGACTTTGAAATCCTTGCGTTCAGGTCCGTTTTCCTGAACCAGATCGGCGCCGGCAACGGCTTCCTTCATATCGAGCGTGAAGCGCAAATGATCGCGCGAGCCGTTGGCTGAAATTCCTAGCGCGGTCAAGTCCTTCCACGCCGCGTCGATGTATTTCCGTAGATTCGCTTCGGCGCTCGGCGCCGGATCGGTGGCGACAACATTGAGGCCACGCGCCAGGTATAAAGCAGCCCAACTCGCGCCAATCACGCCGGTCCCAACAATCGCTACGTTTCGAATTTCCCCGCTCTTGGTTTGTGCCATTGGATCCTCCAATAATTTCACTTCAATTCAATCGCTTCTTTTTCTACGAGACTCTTTCCGCGAGATTTTTCTCCGGGATCCTAGCTTGCCCGGAGTGACTTTTCCGCACCCTTCTCTGGTTGCAGGCCTGGGATCGCGCCGCTGGTGCGCAGACCCGCGATTTCGTCGTCCTTAAAACCCAGCTCTTTCAGTACCTCATCGTTGTGCTCGCCAATTTTCGGAGCGCGCCTGGCAGGCACTTTCGAAACACCGTGCACTTGAATGGGGCTGCTGATGGTCGAGGTCAGTTTCTCGCCGGCTCCTGTGAGCGGCACGACAATGTCATTGGCTCGCAATTGCGGATCATTCATGACTTCTTTCGGGTCGCGCACAGCGCCGAAGGGGACGTGAACGTCGTTGAAGACCTCATACCAGTGCGACATGGGCTGCGAGCCGAAGATTCCATCGAGGATTGCCGTGAGTTGCGGGCGGTTCTGCGCCAGCTTGGCGGGGTCCGAAAATCGCGGATCGGTCAGGATGTCCTCACGACCCATTGCTCTCAGAACCGCGGGCACCTTGTCGGGAGTAGCTACAAGAACGAACCATATGCCGTCGGAGGATTTGTAGGTGTTCAAGGCGGCATTTGCGGGGTTCGCTCGATCGTGCAGCCCGTAGAAACTCGCGCCACATAAAGCGGCCTGGATAAAGACGCTCGCCGACCAGACACCCGCCGCGAGCAGCGAAGTGGTGACGTAGGATCCTTTACCGGTGCGTTCGCGACGATAAAGCGCGGTAACGACGGCGCTATAAATGCAGACCGCAGTGGCATTGTCGCCGCTGCCTGCCACGGGCCAGGTCGGCGGCTCTCCAGCGTCGCGCGTCATGTATAACAATCCGCTTCGCGCCCAGAAGGCTGTAAGGTCGAATCCCGCAAGTGCGGCGTCCGGACCTTTCTCGCCGAAGCCGGTGAGATCGGCATAGATCAGCCGCGGATTCCACCGCGCTACGTCTTCATATTCGAGGTTTAATTTCTTGCGCGCGGAGTGCGGCGTGTTGACGATAAACACGTCGGCCCATTTGGCTAACCGCTCAAGTACCTGCTGCGCGCTCGCGGCTTTCAGATTGAGCGCTACGCCGCGCTTGTTTCGATTCGAGAGCTGGAATGGATAAGGCTCTTCCGAACGCGGCTGGGGCGGGATCTTCTGCCCCTTTCGCCACAGCTCTCCCTCCGGTGGTTCGACCTTGACGACGTCGGCGCCGAAATCGGACAAGATGGTTGCGGCGCCCGGCCCGGCAATGAAGCTCGATAGATCCACAACTTTCAATCCGGAGAATATGTTGTCTTCTGACATGTTCGTCTCCTTCTTCACCATCGCTGCTTGCGGCACGAGCCAGATAAAACGTCGAAGTGGCGCGCAGACTTCTACTTTCCCTGAAATTTGGGCGCGCGTTTCTCGAGGAATGCCGACGTACCTTCTTTCTTGTCGTCGGTCGAGGCGCAGACTGCAAAGAGCGAAGCTTCGATGAGCAAGCCTTCGGCCACGCTTGTCTCCAGTCCTTTGTTGACTGCCTCCAGCGCGTACTTCACGGCAAGGGGGGCGTTGGCAATGATCTTCTGCAACACGGTTTCGGCGCGTTCGATCACGTGCGCGTCGGGCTCCACTTCGTCCACCAGGCCAATGCGATAGGCCTCGGCTGCATCGATGATCTCGCCGGAAAGAATGAGCTTCAGAGCTCGGCCTCTTCCCACCAGGCGTGGCATGCGCTGCGTACCGCCATACCCGGGCATGACTCCAAGCTTTACTTCTGGCTGGCCGAATTTCGCGCTCTCGGCAGCCACTCTGATCGCGCATGCCATCGCCAGTTCGCAACCGCCGCCCAGGGCAAAGCCATTGACTGCGGCGATGACCGGCTTGCCAAGGTTCTCAATGAGGTCGGTCAATGCCTGTCCGCGACGAGTCGCCTGTTCCGCTTCAACCGCTGTGTTATTCGCGATCTCCCCGATGTCGGCTCCCGCGGCGAATGCTTTATCACCCGCGCCCGTGAGGATGACTCCACGGATCGCTAAATCTTCACGCGCGTCCTCGAACGCTGACCGCAGTTCATTGATCGTAGCCTTGTTTAGCGCGTTCAAGACTTTCGGCCGGTTCAGCGTCACATACGCAATCGGCCCTTTTTTGTCGTAGGCAACGTTCTCGAATTTCAGAGCGGAAGCTAGCGAGCTCATTCTCTTCTCCTTATTTAGCGGCCAAGGCTGTAATCGTTGGGGTCTATAGAAAGTTCGTTATTACCTGGCTGGGATTTCGGCGTACACGATGCCAGTCAAGTTTCCTTCTGCCGCAAGCACCGTCTTCTTGTTCGACCCGTCGAGATTGGCGCTATACACCGAACCGCCCAGGTCGGTCATGAACATGCGGCCGCCTTTCAGATCAAGAGCGATTCCGATTCCTTCCATCAAATGGTCGAAAATAATCACCGGTTCTTTTTTGCGACCATCCTGAGACGGATCCATGGACGCTCGATTCACAGTGTTGCCGCGTGGCGGATCGCCGCGGTCCGTCCAGTAGATCGTCCGGTTGGCAAGATCGAGTTCGAGGTCGATAGGTTCGGGGAGGTTGTCGTACAGCAGTTCGACATCGTTGCGTTGCGCTGCAGTCTGGCCCTTCGGAATTTCGAGGTTGGCGCGAAAAATTCGTCCCTCACCGGCGTTGTCCCGTCCCTTCTGAGTCCAATAAAGTTTCCCGGCGCCGACGTCGAGCGCAATCCCCACGCACCATTTTTTAATGTCCTTCCCTGGACGCAAGTCGCCTTCGCTGGTATCGAGAAGGGTTTCGATGGAGGAGCCATCAAGGTTGGCGCGCATAACCCGCATACCTTCACGGTCGCACCAGTAAAGCTTCCGGTTCTTCTCATCGAGTTGCAGTTGCTTGGGAGTGAAGGTGGCTCCCGGAGGAACGATGTGGGTAAGATTTTGTCCATCAAAGTCCGCACGTTCGATGGAGCCGTCATTGGCAACGGGGTTGCCCATGTTAGTCCAGTAGAGATGACCGGCCGCGAGGTCCACGACAATGCCGTCCGGAAGACGCCTGCCCTCGCTCACAATCGTCTTGAGATCGGAGCCGTCAGGGTTCGCCGAAAATACCTGGCCGCTGCTCGCACTGAGAAAGAACAAGCGGGCCGTTGTAGCTTTTGCCTGGGTTTTCTTGATTTCGAATTTAGAAGACTTAACCGGCATGAGTCTCTTCCCTCCTTTATTAGTTCAGCTTTTCTAAAGCCGCCGAATAGAAATCTCGGTGCCCTCCACCCTCTAGACGAACGCGCTGAATCCGGTTATCGCTTTGCCGAGAATCAGGTTCTGTATCTGAAAGGTGCCTTCGTAGGAATAGAGCGCTTCGGCATCGGCGAAGAAACGTCCTACGTTATAGTCGGCGGAGATGCCATTACCGCCCAGGAGCTCCCGCGCCCATGCGACCGTCTCGCGGCACTTGGAAGTGGTGAAGGCTTTGGCAAGTGAAGCATGCGCATCCGTCATCTTGCCTTCCGCCTGCAACTGAGACATGCGGACCAGCAGACACTGCGACGCAGTGATGTTGGCCAGCATTCTGGCGAGCAGGTCTTGCACCATCTGGAATGAAGCGATGGGCTTGCCGAACTGAAGGCGGTCCTGGCAATATTTGAGCGTGTTCTCGTAGGCGCCCATGGCGCACCCGGTCGCCTCCCATCCCACCATGAATCGCGTCATCTTTAACACGCGCGCCGTGTCGCGAAACGACTGATCCTGCTGCAAACGGTTGGCTTCCGGTATGCGGCAGTTTTCCATCGTGATCAGCCCGTTCTGCACTACTTTGAGCGCAATCTTGTTCTGAATTTTTTCGGCTTTGAAGCCAGGCGTGGTTTTGTTCTCCACGATGAAGGCTTTGACCTGGTTGTCCGCTAGGTCGCGGGCCCAGATTACGGAGATGTCGCACCACGGAGCGTTGCCGATCCACTTCTTCTGACCGTTGAGAGTCCATGTGTCGCCGTCGCGCTTCGCAGTCGTCAACATTCCACCCGAGGTTCCCGATCCGACCAGCGGTTCCGTGAGGCCAAAGCAGCCAATTTTCTCCCAGCGCGCCATTGGCGGAAGCCACTTCTGTTTTTGTTCTTCCGACCCGCCCAAATAGATCGAACCCATTGCCAAACCGCTGTGCACGCCGAAAAATGTCGCGATCGACGAATCGACGCGCGCCATTTCCATGGCGACCAAGCCAAATAGCTGCACGCTTCCGCCTCTGCACCCATAACCCTGCATGCCGACGCCGCCGATGTTGAGCTCTTTCACCGCAGGCAGAATTTCGAATGGGAAAGCATCTTCAACCCAGTACTTGGTAATGATGGGCGCGATCTTCGATTCCATGAACGCGCGCACCTGCTTCACAACAGCCAACTCTTCGGCGGGAAGCGTTTCTATAAGTTCGTAGAAGTCGCTGTTGGGTGCCGGTAGCGGCGCAGGTTTTCTCTCTTTTACTGGGCTTGCCATTTAAAACCTCTTTTCCTGCTTAATTGTTCTTGTCTCGCAGCTCGCGATAATTCACTTAATGCAAGTAGCCCACCAAACTCATCTGGAAACTTCCATGCTGAAAAGAAGGGGGTTGCAAATCTGAAAGGCAGCGCGAATCAACGGCAGTGTCATCAACAGATCAGCGTCAACGGTGTTGACTCCGAGCCGATTCACTCACTTTTCATGATTACAACTTGTCTGTCCCGGTCGTACGCAACGGAAGTGTCATCAATGAACTAGTGTCAAGGGCCGCTCATCATCAGGTCCCGTCGGAAAATCTCGTTCTACCGACCTTTTGAATATTTTGCTTCTGTGCAAATGCCAGCTAGTCCGGCAAGAAGATACGTAACACTCACGTGACGCGTCACCGTCATTTGGACACCGGCAGCCATCCAGCCACTGCCTGAACTTTCTCGCTACGATCAATCCTGTGCATGTGCAGTGCAGTTTTCAATCACCGGACGTCAATGACCAGACGTCCCCGAATCACTCGGCAGGTTTGGCACCAAGTTTGCTTTCGACTCATTCACGCCTCGAGACCAGGAGACGTAACAGACATGCCGACGAAAATTGCCAACCAGTCGCGCAGTTTCGCCCGCGCGGTGCGCACTCCGCTGCAAGTGAGGGACTTACAGTGAGTGACTAGGAAACCACCGCGTGCTGCCCGGCACAGCGAATACCAGGCCCGGCCATTCCCGTCGCCGTCCTTGCAGTTGACCATGTCTCAAAATCACTGGCCGAGCACGTGCAGGCTTTCTTTGAACAGAATGCCCCGAACATAGCTGTCGGACTGAATTACGCCAGTGGCTTCCGTATGTTTCGCGGGCCCGGTATGGAATGGCTCAACTCCGCAGGCTTACCAGTGGATGCCATCCTGCCAAGTGGCGTGTTGTCGGGAAGCAAATCGACCCTAGTGAACTAATCCGAGAAGTTCGCTTCTCGAGATTTATCGAATGGGAGGAAGAGGAATTTCCAGAAGCGGAGCCGCTTATTGGACCCAAACGGACCCAGATCAGTTTTCGGGGTCCTTTGTAAACCATTCAAAAGAATGGCGGGGACGACGGGACTCGAACCCGCGGCCTCTGCCGTGACAGGGCAGCGTTCTAACCAACTGAACTACGTCCCCACTCGCCAAATCAACAAGATGCAGAATCGCCAGTGTTTATGCGCTTTGCACGATTTGCATATGTTGCACAGATTGCCCAAGATGACCCGAAATGATCCTAATCCGGTCTGAACCGCCCATAAACCGCCAGTAAGAAATCACGGGAAACCTCGCAACAGGTTTATCGTAACAGCTTCGCAGAAAACGCGAAAGGCCTGTCGCTCCATTAGCGCGGCAACTTCCACATAACGACTATGTAGATCTCGCGGCTGAATGCACCCTACCTTCATCTTCCCCTCGGGAGCTAGGAAGATAGCGACACCCTAGGGCAGCCTCGTTCTAAGTCAACACGATAGTTCCTTCCAACGCTGCAACGGCAACAGCCTGTACCCCTTTCACGCTCTGGACGATAGTGAACTCGTGGGCATCAACGAAATCCTTCAGGTAGCCTTCAATGAGCTTATCTTTCATATCGTCCTCGGAGACAGATGCTATCACCTGCGACAATTCGACGCGGGAGGCACGGCATAATCCGCACCAACGATGTTGGTGCTGTCAAGGGCGCGATGGCGGGATTGGCGTTTTCCAGCCCAAGACTTGGGCAGACGGCGACGATTTCACCTGCTTTGGTGGCAAGCGCTGGGGTGCATATTTGCGGAGGAACATTCGAACATATTCCTCTACAAGCCGGGAGGTGTTGTCGGCTCTCAGGATCACGCATGTTTTGAAGCACAACGACGAATCGGAAAGCAGCTTTACGACCACACCGTCAGGATGAAAGCCTGGCGCAGTGAGCTGTGTGAGGATTGCGACGCCTACGTGCTCCGATACTAGGTCCACTGCCTGCTGTGGCGCAATGACATCGTGAGCGTGCTTGGGAGCGATGGCATCACGTTGTGCCGCATCCATGATTGCCTCAAACACTACTCGATCAAAACGTTTCGGAAATGGAATCCACTCATCCTTGGCCAGGTCCTGGAGAACCAGACGTTCTTTGTGAGCAGCGGGGTGGTTCTCTGGAAGAACAGCATAAAGAGGAGCGGGAGCAAATGGCACAGCCGTGATCTGGGCATCCTGCGGTGGCGCGGTCACCAAGGCGAGATTGACTTCGCCAACAAGGACGCTATGGACCGACTCCATCGTAAACTGAGTCTTTAGTCGAATTCCGAGTCTCGGATATAAAGGAAGCCGGATCGCAAGCATGGCGGAAACCCAGTCGTGATTGGCATAGGGTGAGCGCCCAATCGTCAAGATGCTATCGGACCCGTCGTGTGCAGCATGAGCGAGATGCACAGCCCGCTCCGTATGGAAGAGCGCAGAGCGAGCCTCTTGGACGAAAACACGCCCTGCATCCGTGAGTCCCACGAGGCAGTCCATATTCTGAGCGATTTCCGTACAGGAGTGATTGTTTTTCTGTTTGGTGGCCCGGATCCGGGACAGAAAATTAGGAAGTGGCTGGACCTAAGGTTCGTGACGAAGGATCGGCGGTTCGGAACGGTCAGTTATTCAAGGATTTGTCGTCGTTCGGAAGATCTTCTGAAACGGCAAGAATGCAGGATTGACCGTCGAATCGAATCTTGTCTACGGAATACGCGGTGGTCTTGACCTCGCCCGACTTGGTGCGAAGCCGGGTAATCGCGTTCCGAATGGGTCCCCGTTGTTGGAGTTGCGCGATCATCAATGCGCGATCCTTGGGGTCTTCCCAGATCCTAAGTTCGCCGACTGTACGGCCGATCACTTCGGCACGGGAGTAGCCGTATCGCCGCTCGAATGCGGTATTCACATCAAGGAATCGCCCTTCATTGACTGTCGTGATGGAAAACGGAATCGGGCTGGAACGGAAAACCTTTTGAAACTTGTCCTCAGATACCCTGCGTCCCTCCTCTGACTGTTCGAGCGCTTTCTCTGTTTGGCGAAGATCCGTCAGACGCCGTTGAAGTTCGGACCCATAGATTTCAGCACGCTCGTAGAGGCGAGAATTCTGGATCGCCGCCGCGGCGGGTATCGCTAGTAATTGTGTCCGCCGAAGGTGGTCTTGAGTGAAGGTGTTTGCCTGGGTGTGGCCCACCGAAAGAAGCCCCAAGGTCTGCTGGGACGCAACCAGCGGCACGCAAAGCCATGATGGGATGTTGGTATGGCCCTTGAAACTGGGCCATTCTTTCTCGTCTCGGGTGTCGGCGAGCAAGAGACTGTTCTGGGTCGTCAATATGCGCAACAGGAACGGGGAGTCTGCAGCGTCGAGGGTCAGTGGATATTCCGCAGCCTTCTTGGGAACGTCGTGACGCAATTGTTCTCGTGCCACAAGAAGCTGTGAGTCGCCCTCCAAGAGCAGCACGCGTGCACACTCACCTGGGACTAGTTCCAACAACGACTCAAGCAATGTGTCCAGGACAAAGTCCATCCGAAGATCTGCGGTCAGCGCGAGAGTGGCCCTGCATAGAGCATCGGATTCTGCCCTTGCGGACTCGGCTGACGCTAGGTGCTTGGCAATCTTTTCCTCTGCTTCCTTGAGTGCAGTGATCTCCTGAGTCGTTCCGACAAGACGGTAGATTCTGCCGGCGTCATCCCGTACCGGAAAACCATGCACTGTCACCCAACGCACTTCGCCGTCGGCACGCACGATTCGAAATCTCTCATCGAAGTGTCCTGTCTGCGTGGCCTCTCCAAGCGTTGCAAGCACATGAACTCGATCTTCGGGATGGATGAGATCCTCGTACGAAGACGGATTGTCCAACAGACTCTGGCAGGTACGGCCGGTAATCGTCTCGTAGGCCGCGTTCACGTAGAGAGTCTTCTTTGTCTCCGCATCAATCATCCAGACGATTTCCCGAATGTTGTCTGCCATCTGCTGGAGCCGTTCTTCGGTATCGAGCTGTATTTGTTGCGCGCGCCGCAAAGATCTGGTGTAGAGGACAATCAGGACAGAGAGCACAGCGGCCCCGAAAAGCAAGAAGGCAGAGAATGTGTCGAGTGCGCGAAGGTTGGTCCTGAATATTGCCAGAACCACAGCGAGTAAGACAACGCAAGCAACTGTCGAGATGAGGGGCCAGAGAGAATAAGCCATCCATCTGCGGGGGGATTCCGGCCGGAGTGGGTCAACGCGACGCATTGCATTTTCGGGGAGCTGCGTTCGCCAGCACGATGACCGCGGATCAGCGATGAGACGCGCGCTTGGGCCGAAACCGTCAGAAAGCGCCGCAATTTGGGCCGATACTACGCGCCCATATGCGATGGGTCAAGAAGGCAGTCTAAGCGTTGGTGGGCCAATCTCCGAGTAGCCGACGATTCTGAAAGTTGATGGCGATAATGGCGTTTATCGGTACCAATCCGACGGACGAACCGATAGCTTGCGGCTTGCTCGGGCGCAACCGAGGTTCCCCACCCTCCCTCCTTAGGCTTGTTTCTTGGAGTTAACTGTGGTTAACTACATAGAATAATCTCTGGTTAATCGCTCGGATTGGGACATATTGCCGCTTTGGGCAAATGAGTGGGGTAATCATGGCGCGGGCGGTGCAATTGGCTCTTATTATGTTGACGGTGGCCTCTGTTGCCTCAGTGAAAGCGCTGGCACAAGGCGAAACTACCAGTGCCATTGTTGGCCAGGTTCGCGACGCAACCAACGCCATCGTACCGGGCGCCGTTGTGACGATCACAAACTCAGAGACCGGACTGAGACGCAGCGCGAAGACCGATGACTCGGGCCGATTCAACTTCCCCCAACTAAAACCAGGGATATACTCGGTCAAGGTCGAAGCGCCGGGCTTCGAGCCACGACAAAACAACAATGTCGTTTCGGCCTTGGGTCAAAAGCAAACAGTTGACTTCACGCTCGGAGTGGCCCGATCCAGTGAGACGGAAGAGGTCAGCGGCGTGGCTCCTATCCTCAATCCGGAGAACGCCAACACATCCACCACCTTGAATGCCCCCGCCCTGGAGGATCTACCCAATCCAGGCGGCGATCTCACCTACCCGTTGCAGTTCGCTCCGGGCGCGCTGATCAATACTGCAGGCAGCGGCAATGACTTCGTCGGCGGCACAAACGGGTACGGCAACGTGGAATTCAACGGCCTTCCTGCCCTTTCAAACGGCTATATCGTCGACGGACTGGAAACCAACGACCCGCTCACTAACCTTAACAGCGGTCTTTCCACGAATCTCGTGCTGGGGCTGAATTCGATCTCAGAGGTGACGGTCAATACTCTTTCCTATGCCGTGGATCAGGGACGCTATGGAGCGTCACAGGTCAACTATGTCACCAAGTCGGGCTCAAATCAGTTTCACGGGAATCTCTACGAACTTTGGAATGGGGCGCGGTTCAATGCAGCCGACTACTTTACCAATGCAACGCCGGGGAATCGCAAGCCCCGAGCGACCGTGAATCACTTTGGGGGCAGTCTGGGTGGGCCGATTGCGCACGACAAGCTTTTCTTTTTCTTCGACAGCGAATGGGTTCGGATTGCCCTTCCCATCGTGACTCCGACAACGGTTCCCAGCGCGGCGTTTCAGCAATATGTGGTCGAGCAGCTTCCGCTGGGTGGAATCGACTCCGTAACTGGATCAACCTATGCGCCGTCGCCGCAATCGGTGCCGTTCTACCAAAGAATGTTTGCCTTGTACGGAAACACCAATGGCACGCCGCTCGCAGTGCTCGGATGTCCATTTAACTCCGACGGCACTTCGGCTTCGGGCAGTCCACCGAATGGAAACGGTTGCGCGAACCGGCAAAGCGTGTCGCGTTCCAGCGATGACCACGAACAGGTGCAGACGGCTCGCGTCGACTTCAACGCTAACCAGAAAGACACCACATGGTTTCGTTTCCAGGCGGACACCGGCGTACAGGCCGCCTACACAGATCCAATCAACTCTTTGTTTGATGCGGTCTCGCCTCAACCCCTCTACTCGTGCGCGGCGGGATACACCCACGTCTTTTCACAAAACCTGGTGAACTATTTCAATCCGGCGTTTTCGTGGTACGAAAGCTTATTTGGGCCTGCCAATTTACAAAAGACGCTCACTGCATTTCCGATTGTTTTGCAGGGCAGCGGTGCTAATGCACCCTTCACCACAATTGGAGGGCTCGACAACACGTGGGTGCAAGGCAGGAAAGCTTCTCGCTTCTTCATCAATGACAACCTCGCTTGGAGCCATGGCGCCCACGAACTCCGGTTTGGCACGAACACCCGAATCTTTCGCCTGAATGACTATGACTTCGGCCAAGGCACGGTTCCAACCGCTGTCTACGCGACGTTGCCGCAGTTCATCTATGGAGTGGCCTCAACTGCAACCCAGACCTTTCCCCTGTCGGCGAACGAACCATTCCGCTTCCTCAATCTCGACTTGTATGCCCAGGACACCTGGAAGGTGACTCGCACGCTGACCTGGACGTTCGGTGTGCGTGACACCTTCAATTCCAATCCGCTGAACCCGCATGATCAAGTCGCCCGTCTTCGCGGCGCCTTCAGTTCCATTCCGCATGATAATCAACCGCTGAACACCGTTATTCAAACTCATCTCAGCCATCTGTTCTCGTCCACGCCGCTGGCTATTCTGCAGCCGCGGACCGCGATCGCATGGCAGTTCGAGCCGAAATCTGTGCTCCGAGCCGGATTCGGAATGTTCAGCGATATTTTGCCCGGCAGTGTGGCCGACCTGATCGGCACAAATCCTCCTTACGACAAAACCTTCCAGGGAGGTCTGCTGGGTACTGTCGGCGGCACCGCGATCGCTCCGGGAGTTCCGAACGGTGCCGTGGATGCGACGGTCGCCGCCAATCAGGTTTTTACTTCGGGCTTTCCCCAAGGCTTGCCCTCGTGCGCGTCTCCACCTAAACCACCCTGCCTTCCACCCGTCGCTATCACAGCCGTACCCACTGGCACTCTGCATGCTCCCTACTTCATGGAGTGGAGCCTGGGAATTGAACATCAATTCGGAACCACGGCGAGTTTGCTCGCGCGATATGTGGGAACACGCGCCGTGAATCAGCCCTATCTAACCCAAGTGAACGGATACCAGACGGTATGCCAGGGCTGCTTTGCGCCATTCCCCTACCTGCAACCAACCGATCCTCGATTCAGCGCGGTGACTCAACTCGCCACTGGAGAGAACAGTCATTACAACGGCCTTCAACTCACCGCGATGAAGAGGCTGGGGCACGGCCTACAGGGGCAGCTCAACTACACCTGGAGCCGCTGCATGGACACGGTTTCGAACGGAGGCTTCCTTCAGTTCTCCGCTGGAGGGATTCTTTCTCCGCTGCCGGGAGAACTCGCCCGCGATTACGGTCCTTGCGACTACGACATCCGGCACAATCTCAACACCCAGTATGTGTATCAATTGCCGATGAGAGTTCGGAGTCATGCTGTGGGCTACGCGATCAATGGCTGGCAGATTTCCGGAACCATGTTCTGGCACAGTGGCGTGCCGTTCTCCGTTCTGAGCACTCCCTATTCAGCCAACGGAAACGGCATCGTGCAGGGCAGCGGACCGCAGTTCGCGAGCGTCGTTCCCGGCGTCCCGCTCTACGAGCATCATCCCGTCGCCGGTGTAACGCAACCGGGCACCCTCCAATGGCTCAATCCCGCCGCTTTTGTTTCCGCGGTTGATCCGAGTACTGGACAATGTGCCGGAGGCGACGACCCACAGCATTGCCAATTTGGAAACCTCGGCCGCAATGCCCTGCGCGGTCCCGATTTCGTCTGGAGTGACTTCTATCTCACAAAATGGTTTGCTGTGACGGAGCGTGTGAAGCTGAGGGTAGAAGCCCAGTTCTTCAATGTCTTCAATCATCCGAACTTTGGGCTTCCCAGCATGACCCTAGCCGGAATTCCAGGAAAGCCTTCCACCCAAACTGGCTTTGGAGCGCTCACCTACACAACCTCGCCACCGACTGGACTCCTCGGCGTCGGCTTGGGTGGCGATAGCAGTCCACGGATGATCGCGTTTCAGGCACGCCTGGAGTTCTGAGAGTGCCCCGCCGATTCTGTGCAGTTTGTCGGCCACCCGGAAGTGATCTGATGCCGGCGTACCGCGATTAGTAACGCGAAGTCGGCTAGGCCGGAGACAAAATCCTGGATACCTGAGCGTTTCTCGATACTAATCCAGGAGGCATTGCTTCCGGCTTGCTCGTGATCCAAGCACAAATGCCAAAGAGTCAGCAAAGTTAAGAGTTTCTCGCAAGCCTAACAGCAGCGACATGCCTACCTTTCAGGGCTTCACGTGCCTCAAACAGAGGCTCTTGCGGCATTGGGCCTCGTCGCTCTCACTTATCTGACTCTCATCGTGTTGAAGCAGTACGCTGCCGATACGAAGTTGATTGCGAAAGCGAGCGGTTCGCAACTCGTTGGCAACCCGCTGGGCGTGAGCATCGACTATGAGTCACTGTCCGGTTTCAAGTACCAGACGCTTATCAAGTGGGGGAGTGAAGGCTCACCAGTGATCCAGTTCAATCTACCACCACATGAGAAATAGCATCCGAGGAACCCTTCCGGCGTGCTAACTCGTGGATTAGCCCCCGCGGAAGCTGCGATTGTTGATTTGAAATGCGTCTGTGTTTTCAATGACTTCCTTTTGTTTTTAATACTGGCGCTGCTTCGAATCCCACCTCTTCCGCCAGCAAGTCTGGACTGCAGAGAACGTCCGCTACCCCTTACCCCGAATTACGCGAAATGTGCCCGCATTTCGCAACATTTCGTCCACAAACCGGACTTGAGAGAACGGACTGCCTGACAGCGAAAGGGGCCTTTGTCCTGCCTTTTCTCTGGAGGACACACGCGCAGTCCGGTTTCGAGGAGGGCACTACAATCGCTAACCGTTCGTAAGCTATAGGGACCAGTCTACGAGCAGTCGGGGAGCAATTACGATATGGCTTGAGTCGTACACATCAAATCTCCGATCGTCATTTGTTCCCCGCTCCCGAAGTCGTACAGCCACATCCGCCTTTAGGCTGAGAGCAGTCTCTCCGCTTCTTCGGAAGCTGAGTTTACCCTCACGACGAATTGTCATCTGTGCGCGCACTGGCTAGGATCACAACCGAAAGTCCACAGACCCAAGGCAAGAAGAGCGAGCGGAAGGAGAATGTCATGAAAAACGGGATCAATATGTTGCTGCTGGTGTTAGCTGGTTCCCTGGCGCTGTGCTTCGGAACGATCTCATGCACGAATAGCAAGGGCACTGACGAGACGACCTCAGCCGACGCGTCAACGAAACCAACGACCCAAGCTCAGACCCAGCCGGATTTCGAGAAACAACGCCAGGACGCCGAACAGCAAGCCCGACCAGGCGTCGAGAAAGAGCGAAAACAGGCTGAGGAGGAAGCCGGTAGAAGCCTGGATCAGGATGCCATTGCGGCCATCGCCGAAACTCAACTTGCGATCGACGCCATTGCCTCCAACAGGACGGACATGGCCATGCAGGCCATTGAGCAAGCCACGGGCAAGATCAACGTGCTGCTGGCGCGGGATCCGGCAACAGCGCTCATCCCGGTCAGCGTCCGCGTGGAGGTCATCGACACCGCTCCGAGCGACACGAAGACAATCAAGGATCTAGCTCGGCAAGTATCGACCGCAATAGCGGCGAAAGACTATCCGGCGGCGCGCGTCGTGCTTGACGCTCTAACCAGCGAAATCCGCGTGCGCACCTATAACCTGCCATTGGGGACATACCCCGACGCCCTGAAAGAGGCCGCGCGCTTGCTCGATCAAAAGAAGAATCAGGATGCCAGCAATGTATTGTTGACTGCTCTGAACACCTTGCTGGCGGTCGATCGGGTCACTCCTTTGCCACTGGTTTTCGCGCGAGAGGCGCTTGACGCAGCCAAGGGTCAGAGCCAAAGCGACAAAGCCGCAGCGCAAACGCTCGTACAAACTGCCAAGAATGAGATTGAGCGGGCCAAGGAACTTGGCTATGCGGCGCAAGCTCCCGAATACGTGGACTTGAGTGCCGATGTCTCGACCCTCGAGAGACAACTCAAAGGCGGTTCCGAAGCGGGTTCGGTGTTCGCCAAACTCGAGGATAAATTGTCCGCGTTTCTGAAACGGCAGTCCCAACAAGAGCTGCGCTAGGTGCAGTTCGGCGGTGGTCGACAACGAAAAGGATATACGCATTGCGAGCTACGAGATGTACATCGGTAGCAATCCAGACCAAAGCGAGGAAGAAAATGCAACATTCAGAGCGAAAGACAAGAATCACGACGACTGTTCTGGTACTGGCCCTACTGGTCGGATGGTCAGTCAGTCCGGCGTTGGCCCAAGAACCACCTCAATATTCCCCCGAACACCTGGACAAGCTGGTCAGTCGTATAGCGTTATACCCGGACCCGCTCCTGGCGCAGGTTCTCGCCGCCGCGACGTATTCCGACCAGATTCCCGGTGCAGCCACGTGGGCCAATGATCACCATTATATGACTGGGGACGTCCTCGCCAAGGCCATAGCCGACGACCATCTGTCGTGGGATCCGAGCGTACAGGCATTACTCCCTTTTCCATCTGTTCTGGCGATGATGGCCAAGGACATGGAATGGACGCGGGAGTTGGGCGACGCTTTTCTCGCGCAGCGCCAAGATGTGATGGATGCGGTCCAGCGAATGCGGCAAAAGGCCAAAGACTACGGCTATTTGCGCAGCAACGATCAAATCATCGTAACCGGCGGGCCCTATATTGAGATCGACCCCGTGGATCCCGCTTTCATCTGCGTGCCGGTCTATGATCCACTGGTTGTTTTTTGGCCGCCTCGGCCCGGAATTGTTGTGGGCGCTGCCATCAGCTTCGGCTTTGTCGTCAACCTTGGTGTGGCATTTCGCCCGTGGGGATGGGGCGTCGTGCGCTTTGACTGGGGAGCGCACGCACTATTCATCAACGACGTCGTTTGGGGACGCACATGGTTCAACCGCGGCTTCTATGTGCATCCGTATGCCGATTTACATCATTGGAAGTTTTCAAACCGCATCGAGGGCCACAGATTGATCCCACGTAGCGCAATCGAACGGCGGGCGGCGCGCCTAGGACTTGCCCGTCCAATCGAGCACCACCGATAGAGGGGCGACGCGTGGAAGCCCTCGACGGAACGAGACTGGCAACGACGGGGGGTTGGTCGTGCGGCCGAATTGAGTTTAAGACAGTTCAACAGAAGGAGGCTCAGTATGCATATTTCGAATCAGAAAGTAGCCCACAAGAGGACACCAGCCCTAATGATGCTGATGTTCCTCCTGGTTGCAAGGCTGCTGCCGGCGCAGAATGCGGAAAACCCAGTGGTGGCCCAACTGCTACTGGATTGCAGGGACCACGCGACCCAATTGAGCAGGGATGCAGACGAATTGGAATCCCTGACCCGCTCGAATGCAAGCTGGCAAAGTCATGCAGTAAAGCTGGAGAAGATGAAAGATGACGTGAACGCGATGGGGCGGCTGGTTTCGAAGCTGCTTGAATCTCGTGATTCGGCTTCTCCATGGCAGCAGCAAGCGATTGACCGCATGGTGCCCCTCCTGAACGAACTGGCGGCTAACACCAATGCGGCTATCCAGCATCTGAGTCAAAACAAAGAGCGGCCAACCGCTGGATCGTACACCGAGTATCTCCAGGAGAACACTGAGACTGCTCATGAGCTATCGGACCTGATCTCGTCCTTTTGGAAATACGGACAAGCCAGGGCCAAGCTGGAACATCTTGAGCAGAAGTTGGAAATTGCGAGCAATTAAGATTTCTTGACTGCCCCGTTAGTGCGCCCCCGTGGCCGGGCCGCTCCCTTGCGGTCCGGCCATTTTCTAGAAGGAGTAAGGCTTGGAACAGCAGTTACAAACGCATCTTTCGATGGATACAACCACAATGGATAAAGCAACGATGGACAAAGACACTCGCATGCCGGGCTATGCTTCCGTGGGTTGGACATGTAGCGCTTGCGGCGAACTCATCAGCGCCATTGAGGACGGCTGGGTCGAATGGCTGGCTGGCGAAGACGAACACGGAGCTACTCGGTTGAAGGGCTTGAGGCTGGTTCATCGAAATGGAGTCCGAGGATCCAATCGCGGCCGCTGCCAGTACCACGATCGATGTGAATTCCGGAGGGATCAGAGCATTGTTGAAGGTCTGCCCCTGGAGAGATTTGTCGGGGTGGATGGGCTGATGATCCTGCTGTCGTTGATCGCAGACAGTGAAATGCCAACCTCCGATGTACTCGAACTGGCAAAGAGAGTACAGATCCCAGGATATGAACAGACTCGTGAGTTGTTTCACGAAGCAATCAATGTGGGAGTAGTAGCACCTTTAGTCGGGGAGGGTTTTTATATGCAATCGGAGATTCAGGAGTTGCTCAGGTGGAAGAGATCGGGAGAGCGGCCCCTTTGGCAGCCACATTTCGATACCTAGAGCATCGGGGAGGTTCTCGAACCTCTGTTGCTCTTCCGCTTCGGAAATCTGCGTCATACCCAACTGCATGGGGATCTACAGTGTCGAATTATCCCTACTTCTAAAGTCTTATGAGTACCTCTGACGCGGGGTTAACACGTTTCTACGCGTCCCATCGGAATCCGCGGTCATTCTCATGAGGAATTGTGACGGAAACGCCGGAACGCTACGATCCGCTGGTAGCAAGCAAGAAACCTCACCAACAGTTCGCAAGGAGAGCATATGAACCTTCGAAGCTGTTTTTTACTTGTCTGTATGGCGGTGCTGATTGCAACAACCGCAGCATTCGCGCGAGAAGTCATCACCGACTATGACCACCACGTTGACTTCAACCGTTACAAAACTTATTCCTGGGCGAAGGTCGAGACGCCGAATACCCTCTGGGATGATCGCATCAAAGATGCGATTGAAACAGAACTGGCGGCAAAAGGCTGGACGCACGTCCCGGCTGGCGGGGATGTTTCAATCGTCGCTGTCGGCACCGCTTATGAACGTCAAACCCTGGAGACGTTCTACACCGGATTGGGTTGGCGCTGGAGGGGATTCGGCGAGGCGATCACTGAAGCACAGCCTTACCATGTGGGTACGCTCGTCGTCGACATGTTTGACACGACCACGATGAGATTGATTTGGCGCGGATCAGCGAGCGACGTTCTCGCCAGCAAACCGGAAAAAAATGTCAAAGAACTTGAGAAAGATGTACACAAGATGTTCGAGCACTTTCCCCCGTCGTTCTAGCGCCAGGATTTCTGGGGAGTCTTTGCGATGCGGTGATGCTTGGATTCGCTGGGTTGGGAGCGCGGACGCTATAGTCCGCGCTCCGCTTTCCACAACAATGCCAATTCATATTTCGATTTTAACTTGAGTTTGACATGGTCGAGGACAGATTACGCCGCCGCTTTGACTACTATCTGGGCAAGACCGAGATAGTCATCTACTCCGCTCTCGCACTGCTGCTGGCTGTAACGGCCTTTGTGACCATCGCAACCGCGGGCCAAATACTGTGGATCGGTCTTAGTCATTGGACTGTTGCAGCCCAGACTTTGAGGGTATTGAACCAACTCCTCATTGTGCTGATGCTGGTGGAGATTCTGCATACAGTACGTATCTCCATTCGCTCCCATGTTCTGGTTCCAGAACCCTTTCTGATCGTCGGACTGATTGCCTCAATTCGCCGCGTTTTGGTGATTACCCTGGAAGCAGCCACGCTCACAAAAGAAGGTGCATGGGCGACCGAAGGCTCACGCGCTATTTTCCACTCTTCGATGATTGAACTTGGTTTGTTGGGTCTGCTGATCCTTGTACTGGTAGTTTCCATTACACTTCTGCGTCGTTACGCTCCCGCATCGAAGGACTCGTCGGAACTCTGAAGTCCGACTCTTGTAAGCGTTTGACCAATACACCTGTTCGATCGGCGAGGTCTGTGTTGACTGTGGAGATGACCGCAAAAACAGAGCTGTCAGTGCCCAAGCGACGTATACGAGCGGAAGTTCAGCAACTGGTAGCTGAGCCTGTCAGCAGCGGCATGCGACGCAGTGAGTTTTGCCGCAGCCGGCGTTTAAGCATCGGCACGTTGAATCGTCATCTGAAGAAGCAACGCTGGAAAAGAAAGAGAAAAAAAGCTTCTGCGGTCGGCCAATTCATGCCGGTGGAATTGACCACCAAAAAATCGGTTGCGGAGCTCGGCTTAACTGTCCCGCTGGTGGTTGTTTTGTCGAGCGGACGACGGATCGAGGTCCTTCTTGATTTTGATACGAGTACGTTCGAACGCGTGGTGGGCATCCTGGAGCGGGAGTAAGCCGTGTTTGGACTGGGCCCAGCTGCACGGATCTATTTGGCCTTCGGGGTCACCGACATGCGCAAGGAGTTCGAAGAGCTGTATGGTCTGGTTCGGGGTCGATTGTCGTGTGAGCCTCTAAGCGGGCACCTGTTCTTGTTCTGCAACGGCCAGCGCAATCGGCTGAAGGTCCTCGTCTGGGATCGAAGCGGGCTCTGGGTCTGTTCCAAGAGATCAGAAAAGGGGCGCTTCACCTGGCCGCAATCCGGTGATGCGCAGGGCAAAGTGTGCCTTCGGCAAGCCCGCGTAGTACAACCGTTATGGCTTGGTATTAGGAATTCCAATTCTCTCAGCCAGCCGCACCAACTCGGCTAGTGAATCCGCGCCCATCTTTCGCATTAACTGCCCACGATGGACCTTCACTGTGGTTTCACTAGTTCCAATTTCCCCGGCGATTTGTTTGTTGAGTAAACCGGAAACCACAAGAGGCAACACTTCGCGTTCCCGCGGCGTCAGCGATTCCCAGCGCTGGTGAAGGGTTGCCATTTCCTCCTCTTGTTGACGCTTGGCCCGATGCCGCTCCAACGCGACATGAATCGCATCCAGCAGATCCTGGTCGCGGAAAGGCTTGGTCAGAAATTCAACGGCTCCCGCCTTCATAGCCCGCACCGTCATCGGGATATCGCCGTGGGCAGTAATAAAGATGATCGGAATGTGAACATTGGCCACGGCTAACTCGCGCTGGAAATCGAGGCCACTGATTCCAGGTAACCTGATGTCGAGCACGAGGCAACTCGGAGCATCCAGTCGTTTACTGCGCAGAAACTCTTTCGCCGATCCGAACAACTCTACTTGCAATCCCACAGATCCGATAAGGCGCCTGATCGCACGACGAACCGAAGGGTCGTCATCGATGACAAAAACGGTGGGTTCCGCCTCAGCCATAAAGTACTTTCAATCTTGTGTGGGCACAGTAAATTCGAAGAGAGCACCGTTGGGCTCTGCTACGGCCCACAAACGTCCACCGTGGGATTCGACAATGGAGCGGCTGATCGACAGTCCCATCCCGATGCCCTCGGCTTTCGTGGTAAAGAATGGTTCGAAGATGCGGTCTGCCACCTCCGGCTCCATTCCTGGTCCAGAATCTTGAACTTGGACCAAAACACCATCCGGGTTCTTTGCCGACCTAATCAGAAGTTCCCGCGTCCTGCCTGTCGAAGTACGCATTGCTTCAACAGCGTTCATAATCAGGTTAATCAAGACCTGCTGCAGTTGCACGCGGTCGCCTCGTACGCGAAGATCAGCGGTTAAATCAGTCAGCAGGGAAATACGGTTTCGGGCCAACTCGCTGCGAATCAGACCAGTGACTTCTTGAATGACCTCATTAATGTCCAGTTCCGCTCTCTCAGGAGCGCCCTTCACGAGCAGAGTGCGAATTCGTGAAATGACGGTGCTGGCGCGCGTTCCGTCGTCCACAATCTCTGCAATTGCCTCCCGCACCTCCTCGAGATTCCACCCTCCACCAGCTAATTCACGCAAGCAGAAATTTCCGTTTGTGACGATCGCAGTGAGAGGCTGGTTGACCTCGTGGGCGATGGCCGCCGCCAGTTCTCCCATCGCATGTACACGGGTGACGCGGGCGAGCTTGGCGTGCGCTTCCTGCAAGGCCTCGTCGGCACGCCGTTCGACTTCGGTGCGCGTCCGTCTGTCCACGGACGATGTCGTGATGGCAGCCACAATCACGACCAGGGTCACGATTGCAATTCCATGGTTGGCAAGGGAGGAGATGTTCACTGAGTAGGAAAGGTCCGGAGGCGAGGCAGGGATGAAACTCGCGGCAGCCATTCCGGTGTAGTGCATCGCAGAGATAGCGGCTCCCATCACGATGGCGCTGCCAAGTCTTCGCGGAACACTCCATCTGGTCTCCTCTCGTAGATCGAATGCCATCAATAGCGCAATTAGACAAAATAAGACTGCGAGGAAGATGGAAGCCGTAACCAGAAGCGGAGAGTATCGAGTGATGGCGGGCAATCGCATCGCGGCCATGGCGATGTAGTGAAGGCCCGCGATGGCGGCGCCCATAATGACGCTGCCGGTCAAGGCTTCACGCCAGCCCATTTTCTGGCGGCTCGCCACATACAGCCCGAAGGCGGAGGCGAACATGGCCACCAAGAGCGAGGTAAGAACTGTCGGCCAGTGATATTCGACGGGCACCGGCAGGTGGAAGGCCAACATTCCCTTGAAATGCATCGCCCAGATGCCGAGGCCCATCGCCACCGCCCCGCCGCTCAACCAAGCTATTCGAACCTGGCCTCTTGCAGTGGTTACAAGACCTGTAAGATCGAGCGCGGCATAGGACGCGGCGATGGCTATCAACACCGAGCGCGCCACCTCGCCGTAGTCGTAGGAGCCGGGGAGCGCCGCGTTTGCAGAAATCATCACGAAGGATCTCCTTCGCAAGTTCGGGTGAGAACCCAACCTCTACAGGAACCAGCCAAGAACTGGGGCACAAAATCTGAGCAGGCACTTACACTGCCGCGAATGAACGTCTGCATCGCAGCCACACTCGATCAGTAGCAGCCCGAAAGACTCCGGCTCGCCACCCCTCAGCTCCTTTTCCTTAGCCAATCGCAGAGCGCACGGTGAGACTTCCCGTACAGTTCTACGTGCCCGCACTCTTCACACACAACGATTGAGAGCTCCACTGAATAAACAGAGTGATCCGCGGGAGTCTCCGGGCGCGAAACGTCTAAGTCCACCACACCTCTTACCTGATTGGGGTGTTGGCATTTTTCCGCATCCATCCCCACCCCCTCTGAAGCCGCACATGACATGAAGCACTCTCTCTGTCGTTTCGCACGAGCTTCTAGCCGCAAATCAACCAGGGCAGGAAGAGACCCGTGGATGATTGGTGCCAATTTACACCCGAGGCGGAGCGATGAGAAGCAAATTAGCGCGCACGTCATCGCGGGTGCAAAATTCCTCCCGCTAGCATAAGGAATCGACAGACTGGAACGATCTGATTCAGTTGAATGGCTGACTGAATAGGATTCTCATCCCAAAGCTGCCCTAAACCTTCGTACAGCTCGTCCTTCCGAACGGATGGCCCATCTGTACCAGCGCCCAATAGATTCCGGGTCGCGCCCGCTGCTACTTTAGCGACTGGGCAGCGGAGGGAGAGTTGCCAGAGATTCGAGTTCTGTCGCTGGTTGACGATGATCCTTCGGTCCGCAAGGCAACCGGAAGACTGATCAGATCATTCGGCTTTATGGTTGAGATCTTCGCCTCTGGAGAGGAATTGCTCTGTTTCGGGAGTTTACGCATTACGTCATGCCTTGTCCTTGACGTTCAAATGCCAGGCATGAATGGTCTGCAACTACAAAGTCACTTGGCGGTTGCAGGGTACCGCATTCCGATCATTTTCATCACCGCTCACCCGGATGAGGGAATCCGGGCTCAAGCACTGGAAGCTGGGGCAGTGGCCTTCCTGACTAAGCCGTTCGGAGAGGAAGCCTTGCTCAAGGGAATTCGCTCGGCCCTGAAACTTGCCGAGGGAGATACAACGCCTTGACAGCTCGCATGTTCTTGAGCGCCTTACGCAGGAGAGCGTTTCCCAGGCGTGAGGATGGAGTGCCCTATGTCATCAAACTTAGAACCACAAGTGAACTCGGGCCCTGCTGAGGTTGATCATCACGAGGTGCTTATCGAAGTGGCGGACCTCACGGTCCTCCATCGAAACTTGCCAGACCTCTTTGCTGCCGTGGCAGAACGACTGGGCAAGAGAGCAGGAGCCGAATTCACCAACTTCGCGCTCCATGATCCCAGGAGAAATGTTATGCGTCTCCATGTTCTGGAGGGCAATGACGTTGCCGGCCCTCCGATCGAGGTTCCGGTCGCTGACTCGCCTGGCGGTATCGCCTGGCAAACCCAGCAGCCTCTGGTGGTGCCTGATGTAAACGCCGAAACTCGGTTCCCCTCCGTAGTGAATCTGCTTAGAGAGAAAGGAATACGGTCGTACTGCGCCTTGCCCCTGACGACTGCGGATAAACGCTTGGGAGCTTTGGGCCTGGGCAGTTTCCGGGCAAATGCCTATAGCGAAGCGAATCTACTGTTGCTGGAACGGGTGACCCAACTGCTAGCCCTGGCCGTGGAGAACGCGCTCATGCGCGAAGCTTTACAGCAGGAAAAGGAACGGCTCCACGTGCTGCTGGAGATCAACGCCACGTTAATGATCAACCGGGACTTCGAGAGCCTGTTCCATGAAGTTTCGGAGACCATGCGGAGGGTTATCGGGCACGACTATGCCAGTGTGGCTGTTTATGACAAGGCAGCTCAAGCGCTATCGCTGTATCCGCTCGATTCTCCCTTGATGCAGGGACTCATGGGGACGGATACGACGTTCCCCGTTAATGAGACTCCCGCTGGTCAGGCTTTGGTAGAAGGAAAGACCAAAGCCTTTAGCAGCGAGGATCTCTTGGCAATGCAGTCCGGCTTTGTTAGCCAGATGCTCGACCAGGGAATCCAATCACTTTGCTGCATTCCATTGGTCACGCACAAAGGCACGCTGGGCACTTTAAATCTGGCTAGCAAGGAACACAGCGCCTTCATAGGCGAGGATATCGACTTCTTAGAGCACGTGGCGGCGCAAGTAGCCGTCGCGCTGGACAATGCTCGCGCCTACCGTGAAATCGCGAACCTCAAAGACAAACTGACGAAGGAGAAGCTTTATCTGGAAGATGAAATCCGCTCTGAACGGAACTTCGAAGAGATTGTGGGCGAGAGCGCGCCGCTCAAACAAGTGCTAAACGAAGCCAGAACCGTAGCCCCCAGCGATGCCACGGTGCTGATTCTGGGAGAGACGGGGACGGGCAAGGAACTGATCGCACGTGCCATCCACCGGATGAGTTCGCGCAAGAATGCAAACTTCATAAAAATTAATTGTGCGGCGATTCCTACAGGACTGCTGGAAAGCGAGTTATTCGGGCACGAGAAGGGAGCGTTTACCGGCGCGGTCAGCCAGAAGATCGGGCGTCTCGAATTGGCCGATAAAGGAACGCTCTTTCTGGATGAGGTCGGAGAGATCCCACTGGAAATGCAGCCGAAATTATTGCGCGTGCTGCAAGACCACGAGTTCGAGCGCCTGGGTGGCACCCGTACAATCCGCGTCAACGTACGGCTAGTCGCGGCCACGAACCGGGATCTGGCGCAGAGTATAGCCAGCCGGCAATTCCGCAGTGATCTGTTCTACCGCCTAAGTGTGTTTCCCATCCGATTGCCGGATCTGCAGGAGCGAAAACAAGACATTCCTCTGCTGGTGCGCTATTTCGTACAGAACTTCGCTCGCCGCATGAAGAAGCAGATCGAAACCATCCCCGCGGAAACCATGAATGCATTGGTGAACTGGACGTGGCCGGGGAATGTGAGGGAACTGGAGAACATCGTCGAGCGCTCAGTGATCCTCTCACAGGGCCCGATTCTGGCGGTTCCGCTGGGCGAATTGAGCCTATCCCCGCAAGACTCCCTCAACGATGGCACGCTGGAAAGCCTGCACCGCGAGACCATTGTTCGCGTGCTTCGTGAAACCGGCGGAGTGCTGAGCGGGCCACGCGGAGCGGCGGCTCGACTCGGTCTGAAAAGGACAACGTTGCAGTCCAAAATGCAGAAGCTGGGAATTTCCCGCGAAGAGTATGAGAACCAACAACGCAATGAAAAAGAGGATGAAAACTGATTGTCCCCCGGGAGGACGCGTTAAATGCAAAGCGAAACTCATTCTGAACCTGACTTTGATGGAATCATCGGCCAGAGTCCAATCTTGAAGGCGGTGCTGACGCTAGCGAGAGAAGCAGCGGCAGGCAACGCCCCAGTATTGATTCTCGGTGAACCCGGCTCCGGAAAGGAGTCTATCGCACGCGCGATTCATCGCATCAGCGAAAGAAGGAACCACAGCTTCGTGAAGGTCAATTGTGCGACGACTGCGCGGGGGCAACTGGAAAGCGAGCTATTCGGACATCAAAAGGAAAGTCCAGACGACGCCATCAGCCAGACAACCGGTCGGCTCGAATTGGCAAATAAGGGCACGCTCTTCCTGCAAGAGCTCGCACGAGTGCCGGTGGACTTTCAGCCTAAGCTGATTCGCGTGCTGAATAGCCAGGAATTTGAACCACTGGGCAGCGCGCGTATCATCCGGGTAGATGTGCGCTGGATCGCATCCAGTCGGCACGATCTGGCAAAACCTGGGCCGCATCGACTTCGCGAAGATCTGTACAAACAGCTAAATGCAGCTACCCTCCTAGTTCCCTCTCTGCGCGAACGCCGCGAAGATATCCCCCTGCTGGTGCGATATTTTGTGCAGAAATTCGCTCGTCGCATGAACAAGCGCATCGTAACCGTGCCCACTGAAATCACGAATGTTCTGATGAAATCGGACTGGCCGGGTAACGTCACGGAACTGGAAGGTTTTATCGAGCGGGCAGTTATCCTGACAGAGGGGTCTACGCTTCATGCTCCACTTACGGAGCTGTGACCGGAACCCACCCCCTTCAGCTCAAGGACTCCAGCTGCCCCGCGCATTCAATCTGTCAACGTGCGTTTGCTCTGGCACTTACAGTGCAACGATTCTGTCTGGACGATCGCTATGAGATCGGGCAGGATGTGGGCCGCCTCGATAGGCTACCTCCGGGGTAGTAGGAACACCTAAGCCCCAAAGCCTACCCAGATCTAGATGTCCCTTCGCAAGCAGAGGTCGCTCTCACGATCAATTGTTGCCAAACTCACCAATCGTTAACATGTGCAAGCGTGATGAACATGCACCTTAAGATGCTTTGGGCGGCGACTGCGGTGGGCCAAGACTTGATACTGGATCCATTTCCGCTCTTGTCGGCATCCCGAAGACTGCTGGCTGAGAACGGCACCCTCCCGGAAGGCCAAGGATCGATCGGGACAGATATCGTGCGGTTTCATCGCTCAAAGGCGATGGGAGGCAGCGGAGTGGACCCTTTGTATCTGCTCGTCTGCGGATGTGAATGGCGCGCGGAGCGCAGCAAGGAAGCCATATGGGAATTGTTAAGCGCGTTAGCCTGCTCAGATGCTGGCACAAGGCTGCTGGCAGAATCTCTTTTGAGGGAATGCCAATGAGCCCCAAGTGCCTTCAGGATGCAGAACAGCCTCGTAGCTGCGAACGAAAAGACGGGAAGAGGATCTGTAAGGGGCCGCTTGCAACGAAGACGATACGACCGATGGCGAGTAGCAAGAACATCCCGAGAATCGCGCTGCTCTCTTTGCTGTTAGCCACGGCGCTGTTAGCCTCGGCGGCTGCGGCGCAGACTCCGCGTGGAGGGACTTCCGAGACTAACTCACAGGATTCCGAGAGGCGATCAGCGGGACAGCTCCAGACGCCCAACCGGCCGGCGTCGCCGCTGTTCAAGGGAAGCGAGGGCAAGCAGAGAACGGAAATCCACTTCGATCCGGCGACTCGGACGGTTACCATTAAGTTGCTCGTGCAGGATCCCAACGGATACTTCATTCCCAACCTCCGTCGGCAGAATTTTGCTGTCTACGAGAACGGGATCCGGCAACAGAACACGACGATCGAAGTTGAACATGCGCGAGCTTCCTTGGGCTTGCTTATTGAGTTTGGCGGCCAAGCGCCGGGTATGAACCGGGATCTCGGCGAAGAGGTGTCAAGTGCCAGCCAAGCCTTGCTGGATGAAATAGGTCACGACGACAGTCTTGGCATCTGGAAGTATAGCGAAACTGTTCAGAAGTTGAGCGAGTTTTCAAATGATAAAGAAGCCTTCAAGACTCTATTTCTGGGGCTTGGCACACCCGAGCTTTCGGAGACCAATCTCTACGACGCGATAATCTACACCCTTGAACAAATGCGGCACGTCCCGGGGCGCAAGGCGATTCTCCTGATTTCTTCGGGCGTCGATACTTTCAGCAAGGCTAGCTATCAGGATGCTTTGAAAGCAGTCCAGGAATCCGATACCCCGATTTACGCCCTAGGCCTGGGGCGAGTGTTGAGCGGGGCTGCTGACCTCCGTCCTCATACAGGGGCATTGGCCCAGATCGATTGGACCAAGGCAGAGAAAACGCTGGAAGAGATTTGCAGAATGTCAGGAGGTCGAGCCTACATCCCGCATGATACTCTCGATCTCTCGCCAGTCTACGACGACATGCTGGAGCACCTGAAGGTGCGGTATGTAATTACTTACTCTTCTCCCAGCAACGACGATCTGAACTCTCGTCGGACTGTGCGTGTCGAACTTATCGACCCGACGAAAGGCGGGCCACTCAACATCATCGACTCCAGCGGTAAGCCAATTCGCGCCAAAGTTGTGGTTCAGGACAGCTACACGCCCGGGTTAGCGTCGGTACGATAAAAACCTATGGGTTTTGGCAGATAGCGAGACAAATGACATTCGCGGCACTTTGGCCTTCCATTCAAGTGTGTTTTCCTTCGATTGGCCAGGGTGCCGGAACTTTGGTTTCTGGGTCTTGCGATGCGCATGTCCTTGCTCTTGCGCGGCTGGTCTTACATCATCTTTGCCATGGCGCGGTTCATGGCTTCTCGTGTCGGGAATTCGCGTCGGGTTCTCGATCCGATTCAATCAGGCTCAATGGTAACGACCACTCTTTGTCCCACCGTCCATCTGGATAGGTTGGGCAGTCGGAGCTCCGCATAAAGCGGCTCAGCGCCTTCAACAGATACGGTGACCCGTTCCACCTGGTCCAGATAAAGCCCTGGGCGGGAAATTTCGCTTATACTGCCAGTGAGTTTCACACTCGCCGCATTCACAAGACACCTCCAAGGTACACTTCCGATTCCGTTGAATCGTAAGTTAGACCGGTTGAGCCGCGACACGCAATTCCTCATGTGCAGGAACATGCGTTCTGACAGGACTCGTAAGGGCGCGTTAGACGTCGGTGATGCGTATTCTTATAACGTTCGCGCTAGCTGTTTGACCGCCGAGCGTGACGTACTCGCTGGTAATGGACGTAAGCAGCTGATTGATCCGTGACGGATTACGCGGCGCCAAGCTGCTCCGCTGACTCGGTTGCAAGACGATCCGTCATACCCATGGAGAATGGCAATGCTGCGATCAAACGTGTTCCTTGTCCGGGCAAGCTGTTGACGATCAGCTTCCCACCCATGCGCTCGGCCCGTTTTCGCATGTTGTTTAGACCGGCGCCGTGGCTAGCGCCGGGCCTAGGATCACCGACGAATCCGTGACCGTCATCGAAAATGCGGAGCTGCACTTCCCGCTTCTGGTATACGAGGTCAAGGTGGACTCTGGTTGCGTTCGAGTGTTTCAACACGTTCGCCAGCGCCTCCCTCCCGATCCTCAGTAACTCGCGGCGTAGTTCCAGTGGCAGCGCACCGGTTTCTGGCTGAAGAGAAAGCTTGAGCTCTACCGGAGTGCCGGCAAAAAACTGCTGGGCGAGGAATGAGAGCGCGGGAGCCAAATCTTCATTCTCGAGGGATTCGTGAGATAACGTCCACATTGTGCGTCGCGCGTCCGCCAGACTCTCGACGGCCATTTCGTGTGCGCAACGAAAATGACTGCGAGCTCTTTCGGGTTCGTCTGCAAGCTCATGCTCGGCGGCATTCAGCATAAGCATGATCGCGTTCAGACTTTGGCAGAGTGTGTCATGGAGATCGGCGGCCATACGGTTGCGCTCGTTCGACACGGCGTCTTCGCGAAGCTGTAACTCCTCGTCGTTGTGCTGCGTAATGTCAAACAGAGTTGCAATCATACCGATGACCTTCTGGTCGCTGGTAATAGGTGCGGCGCTAAACAGAACGTCGAAAGAGCCATCACCCGGCCGAACAAAGCAACACTCCTGGCCATTGGTTGTTTGTCCGCGCAAGGCTTTCATACACGGAGACTCTTCCGCAGGAATGCGCTGGCCGTTGGGATCCAGCATTTCGCCCCAAATATCTGGCACGTAAGTGATAGGTTCTCCTTCTGGACCGTTCAGGATCAGCTTTCTTGCCGCGGCGTTTACTAAGGTTACGTTTCTCCTCCCATCGCACACGACGATACCGGCTGGAGCCTGGCGCAAGATCAGGGCCATCAATCCATCTCCAGTCAGTCCACTTCGAGCGAACTTAGCGATGGGTGTGTGGGACACGGAAGGCGAGCGTTGTGAATTCGTCTTCGCGGTGCCGCGCTGTTCCTGGATGGCAATTCTGCCCGTGCGAATTTTGGAAACATTACTTGCCGCCATAATCTAGTCCTTTCTGATAGTGCGTGCGCAAGGAAGTCCCAGCTATTAAGCTGAAGATCACTCCATTGTCACAAGGCCACGTTTCAGGGCGGCGCCTATCGCTTCTGTACGCCCTGTGACCTTGAGCTTTTCGAGCATGTGGGTTACGTGTACTTTGACCGTGCCCTCGCTTATGTTGAGTGCGACCCCGATCTCTTTGTTGCTCTTGCCTTTGGCTAGCGCGCGAATCACTTCCGTTTCCCGCGCCGTCAAAGACCGTTCGGTTACACGTCTCGCGAGCTTCGCTCCGACTGCAGGGGGAATCCATGTCTTGCCGTCGCCCACCGTGTGGATACATTCGATGAGATCCTCCACGGGGGCGTCCTTGAGAAGGTAACCTTGGGCGCCGGCGCGTAGAGCTCGGTAAATGTCTTCTTCACTCTGGTAGGTGGTAACAATAATCAGACGTGCCTCTGGAGAGTGCTCGGAGATGGACATCGCAGCTTCGATGCCGTCCATCAGGGGCATGCGAAGATCGAGAAGGGCGATGTCCGGACGTAGTGTCACAAACTTTTCAACGGCTTCGCGCCCGTTGACGGCCTCAGCAACCACCCGCATGTCTGACTGGCGATTGATGACCGCTACCAGTCCTTCTCGCACCATCGGATGGTCATCAGCGACCAAAATCGTCAAGGACCGGGCAGTCCTCTCTTCCTCCATAGATGAAGGGTCCGCCACACCAGGCACAGGCACGGCGGATCTCGATTGACGACGTGCGCTGCGGGTAGCACTGCTAGGCTGTTTGTTGTTCTGCAAAAGGTGTTGAATTCCTGTTTCCACAACGCCGTTGCGGGCTTGGCTCGGAACTTCGTAGCATTGGCGTCCAGTGCGTAGACGATAGTCGATGGTTCTCTCAGCTGCAGGCATCACAACCTCCACTTTCGAAAGTGCCCCAAGCACTCTCCCGGCTATGCTCCGACTTTAAAGACACGAGGCCAACGAGATTTCCAGGTCCCAAATGTTCAAGTGTCGTCGCTACGAAGTGGCCCGCAAAAACTCTTTGCCTAAATCGACTTGACAACTGATCGAACGGCGTCAATCAGGGCTTCGTCGTTGAAGGGCTTGCTAAGAAAAGCGATTGCGCCGGCTTTCATTGCCTCATACCGCGTCTCAGGTTCGTCGTGTGCCGACACGAACACGATCGGGAGGTGATCGTTGTCGATCACGAGTCGATGCTGTAGTTCCAGTCCGCTCATCCCCGGCAACCTCAGATCAAGAATAAGGCAAGCCGTTTCGCGATGATCGCCCGCTCGTATGAAGTCCTCAGCTGAGGCGAAAGTTTCTGTTCTTAAGCCTTCAGCCTTGATCAACCGTTCCAGGGATTTGCGCACCCACGGATCGTCATCCACGATCGCGATCAAAGCGGCTTGTGATCCGGGCCCGATTCCCCGGTCCGACGATGCCCTCGACATTGGCGCCATTTCCCGATGCGTGCACCCTGGGAGTTCGTAGTTTCCAACGCTCGCAAACTGTGAACTCATATAGTTGAGCTCCTTCTGGAATCAAAATAACTCCCTTGCAAAGGGATGTCTATTGGACGATGGGCCAAGAGTTCTAGGATTTTAGGGAGGAGAGCCCCAGTTTTTCGCCGATGCGGATTAGATGGGCCAGTGATTCAGCCTTCATCTTGTGCATGACTTGGCCACGATGGACCTTAATAGTCTTTTCGCCTGTACCGAGCTGTGCTGCGATCTGCTTGTTGAGTAAACCCGCGGCAACCAGCGGAAAGACTTCGCGCTCACGAGGTGTTAGGGAATCATAGAGAGCGCGGAATTCAGTGAGCTTGACGGACTCCTGCCGGGCTGCTCTGTGTTTTTCGATACCGTGCTGAATGGCGTCTACCAGATCCTGGTCGCGGAAGGGCTTGGTCAGGAATTCGACCGCGCCGGCCTTTATGGCGCGCACCGACATCGGTATATCACCGTGACCGGTGATAAAGATAATGGGCAGGTCGACCTTCGCGTCCAGAAGCTCTTGCTGCAGATCGAGCCCGCTCAAGCCGGGAAGTCGGACATCAAGTACCAGGCAGCCAGGTCCATCCGGGCGTTTGGCGCGAAGAAACTCCTGCGCCGAGGTAAAGGTTTGCGCCTCTAGCCCCACGGATTTAACCAACCTCTTGAGAGACAGGCAGATGGCGGGTTCGTCATCAACAACAAACACGATGGGTGGGCTTTCGCTCATTCCGTCTCTCAAGCGCAAACCGGAAGAGTGAGGTTGAAGATTGCGCCTTCACTCGCATCCGGAACAGGCCACAATCGGCCGCCGTGAGCTTCAACGATAGAACGGCTGATCGCCAAACCCATACCCATTCCTGCCGGCTTGGTCGTAAAGAACGTGTCGAAGATATGAGACATCGCTTTGGCATCGAGTCCGGTGCCCGAATCCTGCACCGCCACCAGCACATGCCCTGATTCTTGGGTTTGCGATCGGATCAGCAGCACGCGCGGCCGGTCTGAACTTGACGTCATGGATTCGATGCCATTCATAATCAGATTCAACAAGACTTGTTGCAGCTGTATCCGGTCGCCCAAAACTGGCGGGAGGCCCGGGCTCAATTCGGTCACAACGGCGATTTTATGCGTGGCCATTTCAGCCGGAATCAGAGCGAGAACTTCCACGACCACCTGGTTGAGATCCACTTGTGTCTTCATTGGAATTGCCTTCTTCATGAATGCCCGAATGCGAGAAATTACTTCGCCTGCTCTAGTTCCAAGATCGGCAATATCTGTCACAGCCTGCCGAACCTCGTCCAGATCAGGCGCGGGCACGGCGAGCAGCCGGCGACACGCGTTGGCGTTGTTAACGATCGCACTCAGCGGTTGATTAATCTCGTGGGCAATTGACGCGGTTAGTTCGCCCATGGTGGTCACGCGGGTAACGTGTGCCAGATCGCCTTGCGCTGCGCGCAGCGCCTCTTCAGCCAGTTTTCGTTCGGTGATATCGCGGCTGACTGTAGCCAGGGCTAGGGGGCGTTCGCTTCCAGGCTCTCCGGCAAAGAAAATGTGCTGGTGCATGGAGATCGCTTTCCCGCTTTTGAAATGGCGGAATTGTATTTCTCCTTCCCAGTGGCCATCCCGCATGACGATTGGCAAGACTTGTTGCATCATCTTTCCTTGGTCCTCGCGCACGACATAGTCAAGTATCGTGGTGGTGCGCGCCTGCTCGTCCCCCTCTAAGCCGACCAACGCCAGGCCCGCGGGATTAACAAAGAGGACTTGACCTTCGAGTGTCGCCAACCCGATAAAATCGGAGCTGTTTTCGACCAGCGAAGCCAGCTTTCTCTGCTCTTCTTCGGCCAATCTGCGCTCGCTGAGATCGCGGGTGATTTTCGAAAACCCAATCAGTTTTCCGTGCGCATCGCGCAACGCCGTGATGACGATGCTCGCCCAGAAGCGCGATCCATCCCGGCGTCGGCGCCAACCCTCGTCCACAAAACGACCTTCCGCGGCAGCCACGTCGAGTTCCATCTTTGGTTTGCCGCGTTCCAGATCTTCAGCCAGATAAAAACGGGAGAAGTGTTGACCGATAATCTCTTCCGCCTCGTAGCCTTTCATGCGTTGTGCTCCCACGTTCCAACTGGTGATAATACCTGCGGGACTTAGCATGACAATCGCGTAATCTTGAACACTCTCGACCAACAATCGGAATCGTTCCTCAGTTCGCCGCAACTCCTCTTCCGTCTGCTTCCGCTGTGCTACTTCGACGATCAAAACCTGGTTCGCGTCCGTTAGCTCTGCCGTCCGCTGTCGGACACGGAGCTCCAGATCCTGTTTTGCGTTCTGAAGCGCTTCCTGCGCGCGCTGGCGTTCGACGATCTCGCGCCGCAACGCTTCCGGACTAGGAAGGGCTAGGGCCCGCGGGATCAGGCGGACTAGCAGGATGGCGGTCCCCACAGAGGCCACGGCTGTGACGGCTTTCAAGACGCCGGAGAGCCAGTAGCTGGCATGCCAGAGTGTCCACACCTCCATGAGATGGGTGCCACCGCAGGCCAGAATGAAAGCGCCAAAGCAGACGAAGACCCAGTTGAACGGAACATCTCGTCTCTTGCGGATAAAGAAGACCAGCGTGACCGGAATGGACAAATACGCCAGGGCGATCAGCGAATCTGAAATGACGTGCAGCCACACCAGCTTCGCATTCCATAAATAGCAATAGCCGTGCGGCATGAAGTCGTTGGAAGAGAGAAAGGCCTTGAGGAGTCCCATGATCTTCTCCCATGTAACAAATCTTTGACAAACGCTTCTTAGGGCGGGGTAAAGGTATATCAACCGTGTTCGTTCGGCAAGAGGAGTGTAAACCCGTCATCACGCCTCCTCGCCTATACAATTCTTTACAAACGCGCCTTAGAAACTAGGCACATGCTGTCGATGAGCCGCTGTTCTGATGTGATACGAAAGTACGGCGTTCTCGAATCCACGAAGTAATCGCATATCTTCTATGTCAAAAGTCTTACGAGCGCCTCCCGCTTGGAGTCTACCTGTTCCTACACTCCTCTTCGGACTTCAAATTCATTCGGATGAGGAATTGTCATCGGCACGGCCAATCGCTAGTTTGTGTCTATTGATCGGTCTGAACCTAAGACTCAAGCATAAGGAGGTAGCAATGACAGCGCAAAAGGAAACTCAATTGTCAACCGCACAAAAAACGCCTCAGGACGAACCAAAGCGCCAAATGTTGGCTGTCGTAGTTGCTCTGTTAGCGCTCGCAAGTTTGGGCATTGCTCAGGATCGTGGACAGGCCTCCGCCAAGACTCAAGAACGCATCATCCGGGAAGTTCGCCACGAACTTCTCATGCTCCCTTATTTCGGCGTGTTCGATTACATCGCCTTTAAAGTGGACGGCTACACCGTCACTCTGCTTGGGCAGGTCGTCCGTCCCACTCTTTCAGCATTCCTGAAGCGGCCAAGACGGAATTATTCACACCGTGACATTGTCGTAGTCTCCTTCACCGAGAACCTGCCCTGAGTTCCCCGTGACAAGTCACGGACGATATAAAAGATGCGCCTCAGATTCCAGCTTATGAGCGTGCGGAATAACGTGCGACCGAGAAGTCATTAGACATCACCTTTCTCTGGCGCTACGGTGAACCAAAAGCAGCGGCTCTGAACTGTCACTGCCGGAGGCCCTCATGCCGAATTTGGCTCAAATCAAACTTCGCTCCCCCATTCGGTTGGCGATCTCTTCAGTCTCTGGAAAGCCAGCGCTGATGGTGCTCAGTGTTCTCATCTTGGCCCCACTTGCCGCTCATGCCCAAGGAAGTCCCTTCGATACCGGCTTTAACGCCATCCAAAGTCTTTTCACCGGCACCATTGCGAAGGTTGCAAGTCTCGTTGCAATTGTGAGATCCCCATGGCCGCGACGCGCGACGTTGGTGACTACGCCGCACAGCGCCTCCTGCATCCGGATTTCTCTGGCAAACAAACGCGCGAGTTGCTTGGCGAACGCGACCTCTCGATGATATCGAGGTGTTCTAGCGAAATCCATTGGTCATCTCTCCTCCTTAATTTGCCGGTTCGACGAGGTTCGCTCGTCGCGAACAACACCGTCATGGCTGAAGGCGAAGGCGCTCCAGTCGTCCGAAACGGCTGGAACGACCGAAGGTCACCGCAGTTTGTGTTGTAGAAATTCGCTCGTCCGACCGTTGGCAAGGTGAGCCGCGGCGGCGTTGTAATGCGCCCCATTATGACGAGAGAAGGCATGACTCTGACCCGGATAGCTGTAGACTGTTGCGTTCGGTTTCTTGGCAAGTGCCGCTTTAATCTGCGCTTGTGCAGCCTTGGAAATGAACTCATCCTCCTGGGCGACATGCATGAGAATGGGCGCATGAAGGCCATCGATCTCTCCCAGATATTTGTCAGTATCGGCGCCGTGATACCAGACCGCGGCGTCGATCCCGTCGTTGCGCACGGCTGTCATGAAGACCATAAGCGCGCCGAGGCAATAGCCGAGCAAGGCAACCTTGCCGTTGCATTCCGGAAGACTGCGTGCTGCGTCAATGGTGTCCTTTATGTCCCTTACGCCCGCATCTCTGTCATAAGCCGAATAGAGGCGAAGGCCATGGTCCCAGTCGGCTTGGGAGGTGACGTTCAGGTCGACGCCTGGCTCCTGCCGCCAGTACAGGTCTGGAGCGAGCGCGATGTAACCTTGTTCCGCCAATTCATCGCAGTGCCTGCGAATGTCGGCGTTCACCCCGAACAGCTCCTGCAGAACGACAACGGCCGGAGCCGGTACTGTCTCCGGCCGCGCGATATAGGCGGCAAACTTGCCGTCCTGCCCTTGTACGGTGATGTGATCTTTCATGGTGTACTCCTCAGGCAGCTATCTTGATCCGTTCGGAGTTGGCAGCCGCTTCGATGAGCTTGGCTGCTTCCTTCGGATGAGACATGTAGGCCACGTGGCTCGACTTCACCTCGACCGTCTCTGCCTTCGCACGCTTCGCCATCATGCGCTCCTGGTCCGGATTGATCGATCGGTCTTCGCTGGCGACCATGTACCAGGTGGGCTTGTGCTTCCACGCGGGATTCTTTACCTGATGCGTGAACGAGTCGGTGGAGATCGGCACCTGCGCTATTGCCATGAACTCCGCTTCATCCCGTGGAATGTCCGCTGCGAAGTCGGCGACGAAGTGGGCCTCGTCGATCCACCAAAGTCCATTGCTGTCCGCTTTAAACGCCTTCGATGCTTGCGGCAACGCCGTTTCGATCGACGCACAACTCTCGCCTTCATCGAGAGCAAATGCAGCAATATAGACCAGTGCCGCAACGTTTGGATGATTTCCGGCCTCGGTGATGATGGACCCGCCATAACTATGGCCGACCAGCACAACCGGCCCGCCCATGGCATCGATGGCGGCCTTTGTGTACTTTTGATCGTCGGCGTACGAGGTCTCGGGAGGCTGTGCCACCGACACTCTGTAGCCATCATTCTTGAGGATGTCCGCGACCCTCTTCCAGCCCGAGCCATCCGCGAAAGCTCCATGCACCAGAACTACATTCTTAATATGCTGACTCACGATTATTCTCCTTTGCAGTAGAGATCCAGACGGATCATTTGATTTTCGATTTCAATCTTGCGCGCCTCCGCGTCAAATCGCTCTTGCTTCGCGCGGGGGAACGCACATTTCACTTGCAACGTAAACATTTACCGACTGCTAGTTGGCGTGCGCGGAGGCAGCAGCCTCTTCGATGAGCTTGGCTGCTTCCTTCGGGTGAGACATGTAGGCCACATGGCTGGCATTCACTTCGACTGTCTTGGCATTGGCGCGCTTCGCCATCATGCGCTCCTGTATCGGATTGATCGAGCGGTCTGAACTGGCCACCATGTAAAAGGTCGGCTTGTTCTTCCAAGCGGGATTCGTGACTTTGTGGGTGAATGCATCAGTGGAGATCGGCACTTGCGCTATAGCCATGAAGTGAGCCTGGGCTGGGGGAATATCCGCTGCGAAGTCGGCAGCGAAATGGTCCTGTTCGATCCACCAGTTCCCATTGCTATCCGGCTTGAACGCCTTAGAGGCTTGTGGCACGGCCGTTTCGATTGATGCACAACTCTCACCTTCATCGAGCGCGAAGGCGGCGATGTATACCAGTGCTGCAACGTTTGGATCGTTGCCGGCCTCGGTGATGATAGACCCGCCGTAGCTATGGCCGACCAGGACGACTGAGCCGCCCATGGCGTCGATGGCGGCTCTCGTGTACTTTTGATCGTCGGCGTACGAAGTCTCTGGGGGTTGCGCAACCGATACCGTGTAGCCATCCTTCTCAAGTATCTTTGCGACCGCGTCCCAGCCGGAGCCATCGGCGAACGCCCCATGGACCAGGACCACGTTTTTGATGCCAGTCGGTGCAGGACCCGCCGCGGCGGCATTTAGAGCCGCACCCACCAGCACAGCAGCGACCGTTACAACCCAGTAAGCCTTCTTCATGATCATCTTCCTCCCTAGTGAACTTTCACCGAATCGCGCGTTTAGCCTCGGACTTGCAAACGCACCATATCCGGAAACCGCGACGACATGATTGAAAGCTCAGACCACTTTTGCGAATTCCTGCTCCAATGTGGATTGGAAGCGGGTGAGAAGACTGCTTCCGGTATGAGTTCAACGAGGCACTGTGTCTGGATGCCGAATCAGCGACGATCTCGCATCTCCAGAAAAACTAAGGGGGAACAGGTCAACGGGGGATTGATCTGATGATGGGATCTATTCCTGTGACTGAAGGGATTTACCTTTGGATATTTCGACAAACATCCTGCGGCTGGAATTTTCACGCCTCCACTTTGCCGGAGTCGCACCAACGAGGTTCGCAAACGTCCGAGTAAGGGCCGCTTGATCAGAAAATCCAGCCTGCGCGGCAATTTCCACCAGCGAGTTATTAGTTTCCGATAAAAGGCTCTTCGCGATTTCAACACGCTGCAGAATCAGGTAACGATGTGCGGAGGTCCCAAACGATCTCCTGAATGATCGCGCAAAATGGCTGACGGAAAGCCTACATTCCTCGGCAAGTGTTTCCAGTTTTACCTCGCCGTCCAAGTGCTCCTTGAACAATTCCACAACGCGGCGTTTTTGCCACGGAGCCAGACCGCCTTTGAACTGCGAAACGGCTTCAGGAGTCTGACCATACTGCCCGATAAGGTGCGAACAAATCGTCATGGTGAGAGAATCCATGAACAACTGAGAGAACATCTCCGGCCTATGTAGGCACGGCAAGATCGTTTGCGTTAGGTGATGGAGTGTCGGGTCGGGGGTTCCATAAACGCAGTAGAGACGCTTAGCTCTACGCACTCCGGCATCGTCGGAGAGTGAATCTAAAGTTGCACGTGGGACGTGGTAGTGGATCCAATCGATTGGGCCCGGATTTCGAATGGTGGTATTTGACTCCAGGTCGCACATTGCGACTCCGCCCACCGGCCATGCCCCAGTCTTTGTGTACTTATCATTGGTCCAGAGTTCCCATTCCCCTGAATTCGCATGATTCAGATGAAGCGAGACAACGTAGGCCTTTTCAGGTGGGATGGATGCAGTTCGTTCCGGGATGCCGCTCCGTGCAATCAGCCGGGTAATCGCCATTTGCGGCCGGACGACAGAAACCACAGAATCGAGCGCAACATGGGGCGGTTGATTCATGGTGAAATACTTCGCCATCTGCGCGCCGTGGGCGCTTGCAGGGGTTTCAGGCGAGGGCGAGGAATCCCGATTCTGTTCGCGGGTGTGAGTTTTATTCACGGCGATCCCCATGGAAGACGACCGGCCATCTTGAATGGCTCCAAGAATACCACTCGCCGGGCGCAGTTGTTTGGCCAGTTTACTAAGGAACATCATTGTGATCGGAAATCACAACTTCAGTTCGTTTCGACAAGCCATGAACGAATGATTCGTCGCCATATCGGGGTTATGTCTCGGGCTCAGCATCAGGTCGCGCATCGAGCAACCAATACCCGCGAGATGCTCCTTCTCTCGGCCGGCAAACTGTTTCAGGAAGTTGGCTATCCGGAAGCGAGCATTCACCGCATCGCCGCCGCCGTGAATGCACCTAAAGGAACTTTTTACAACTTTTTCAGGAGTAAAGAGGAACTTGCCTCAATACTCGTCGATCGCCAATTTGCCGCTATCTATCAGTCACTCTCTCTAGAGCCGGGAGAGAGCGCATACGATCAACTGAAGCATCATTTCCAGTTTTTAGCCATGGAACCGCCGATGATCGAAATAGCTCCACTCCAATTGCTCGCGATTTTCGCCGCCGAGGCTCCGGCAATCCCGCCCGACATCGGGCAAAGAATTTCCGACGGCACAAACGTCTGGGACAGGCAGTTGGGCAACTTAATCTCACTCGTTCACATTGAGAAAGGAACCGCCGTCGCGCAAGACTCCACCAAGCTAGCGTTACTCTTAACAACGTGTTGGTTTGGGGCGATCGTTCGCAGAAAGTCGGATCCATCTCTGAAGCTTGTGGACGACTTTCTTCCCTCCTTGCTCCGCTGCTGTGTCCTTTGACAAGGACCAATCTATCGGCGTCTCCGCACAAGGCCGACTCGACCGAACCGTTTCACAATTTCAGCGGTACTCGTCGCTCACGGTCGCAGCACCAGCTTGCCGCGGGTATGGCGCGATTCGACCTGTCGGTACGCCTCCCGAACGTCGTCGAGTGCGAAGACTCCGGCGATCGGCACTTCCAGTTCACCCCGCGCGACGAGGTCGGCCAACTCGGCGACCACCGCCGCGGTCGCGGCATCAGCGCCGCCTTTTGACTGGACCCCGAACTGTTTCACGGCGTCGAAATCGGCGATGGTGTCTACCCTGTCAGGCGGAAGTTTTAGTTGCTCGACTGCCATGGCGACATACCCACCACCGAAAAAATCAAGCAGGGCGTCGATGTGTCCGGACTGTGCTGCGGCGCGCACCCGAGCCGGCAGATCGTCACCATAGTTGACCGGGACCGCGCCATGGTCAGCGAGCCAGACATCATTGGACGGTCCGGCGATACCGAGAACTGTGGCCCCTGCGCGTCGCGCGAGTTGAACCGCAATTGTACCGACACCGCCCGCCGCACCTGCGATCACTACCGTATCTCCCGGTATGAGATGTACCGCCCGCACCGCGGCATAGGCGGTTACTCCAGCGACAAACAGCGAACCGGCTACCTCCCACGGCACTTTGGCTGGCCGCGGTGTCAGTTGATTCGCCGGTACCGTCACGTACTCTGCGTGGCTGGACCGCCGCATGGAGAACCCGATTACCTCGTCGCCGACAGCAAAACTGATAACGCCAGGACCGAGTTCGGCTACCACCCCAGCGAAGTCACTCCCCTGGCCGGACGGAAACGTCGCCGGAAACATGTGATGCAGCGCGCCACTCCGGATCACTGCCTCACTCGGATTGATGCCGGCTGCCCGGACCTGTACCAGAATCTCACCGGCTGCCGGTACCGGGCGTGGCACTTCGCGCACCTTGAGTACGTCGATGCCGCCATACGAATCGAACTGCACTGCTTTAGGCATTAATTCCACTCCAATCCTGCGTCTTCGCCCAAGACTCAAAGTTGTGGAAGGCGACGTCGGGGAATTCGCTCCGGAGCGCTGCGCGATCCACGGTAAAACCGACGCGGTCGAACCATTCATACATCTTGACGGCATCCTCGCCCATGCGCTGGCGGACAACATCGAGCGGGACCTGGAAATAGTTGAACGAGCGTCCCGTAACACGCGAGAGAATGGCCATGGCTTCATTCCCAGAGAGTTCGTCGCCCGCAAGGTCGAAGCGCTTGCCCGTGAAGCGACCAACGTCCTCGAGGACGCGAACCGCGACCGCCCCAATGTCGGCGACGGCAACTTGCGCGAGCGCCCTTGTCGGCGGAAGTGCCGCTGCGTAGGTCCCTTTCGCAAGTTGGTCTTTTATGAAATGAAGGTTCTCCATGAAAGCAACAGGCGCGAGAATTGTAGCGCGGACACCGATTTTGGCGATGTGCTTTTCGACCTCGTACTTGCTGTCGAAGTGCGGAACGCCCGTCTTCCGGTTGGCGGAGCCGACGGAAGTGAAGACGAGATGCACGCCTGCCGCCTTGGCTGCATCGGCGGCAGCAACACCTTGACGTATCTCGGCGTCGGTCCCTCCGAACGGCGTCGTCATTGCAAAGAGAGAAGTCGCCCCCTCAAGCGCCTTTTTGATGGCCGCAGTGTCTTCGAGTGACGCCGTAACTAGCGTCGCTCCGGCGTTCGCTAGAGACTTCGCCTGGTTTGAGTTGGGGTCGCGCGTGACGGCCCGGACCTTGTGGCCGCGCTCAAGAAGGCCCCTCGCAACAACGCCCCCTTGTTTACCCGTAGATCCCGTAACAACCACTGTGAGCTTTTGTGCCATGTTTTTGTCCTTTCTCCTGATTAGGTTCGCGCCTGCACGCGCGATTGGAACAATCCAGAAAATGCAGATCTCACGTTGATGAAGATCACGGCCCACAGCGCCGCTACGAAAAGAGCAAACGGAAGCCCCTCCGGTGCCATCAGGGCGTGGAAGGTAAGGATGTTCACAAGCACCGGGGCCAGCACTGCCACCGCCAACGGTACGTAGCGGTTGACCAGCAGAAGTAAACCTCCGATGACCTGAAACGCGAAGATCACCAACAGGTAATGCGAGACATACAGGGCGCCCATGAACTGTCCAGCAATACCTCCTGGGGGTGGGAATGGAATGAAGTGCAGGAAGCCGTTCAGCCCCATAACGAAAAAAATCATGCCCGCCAAATATCGAGCGATTACTGAAGCGATTCTCATAACCGAGTTCTCCTTTAGATCGGCGTCGATTGTATGGCGTCAAGTATATTGATGTCAATATACTTGATGTATGTATACTTCAGGGAGATTCAGGATTTTCTATGCCACGGGAACTGCAAGGAACAGATCATGTCTGGGTAGTAATGATGAAGGCGATGCGCGCCCTGACAAAGTACGCAACCGCGGGTATTGAGGAAACTGGACTTGGGCTCTCGGATTTCGGCGTGCTGGAACTCCTTCTGCACGGGGGGCCATTGCCCGTCAATACGATAGGCCCACTCGTAGATCTGACCCCAGGCTCGATCAGCATCGCTGTCGATCGCCTCGTCGGGAAGGGTTTGGTCAGCCGGGTCGAGAGCGCCGACGACCGGCGCGTTCGAATCGTTGCCCTCACGCCACGCGGCAAGGATCTAATCGTTTCGGCCTTTCGGAAGCATTCCGGGCAGATGAAGAAAGTATTCTCTGAACTGAACTCCGACGAGCTTCGTGACCTTGAAGTGAAGCTTAAGAAAGTCGGGAAGCGCGCTGCCGAGCTGATCGAGGAGAGTTGATAGCGGAGGATGAATGGCGCAGGTATGGTTAGTCACCGGCAGCTCTCGTGGTCTGGGTCGCGCAATTGTTGAAGCGGGCCTCGCTGCGGGCAATAAAGTGTTGGCGACAGCCCGGGACATTAAGTCGCTGGCTGATCTGTCGGAACGATATGGAGATCAGGTCAAGCTCTTCGCAATGGATGTGACCGACGAAGCAGCAGCAGCAAACGCGGTAACGGCGGCGGTCGATGCATTTGGCTCGCTGGATGTGGTCATTAACAATGCGGGATATGGCAATCTTTCGTCCGTCGAAGACACGCCTCTATCGGAATTCCGGGCACAGATCGAAACGAACCTCTTTGGAACGATTATTGTGACGAAGGCAGCTCTTCGGTATTTTCGCGAGAAGAAAGCAGGCACTTCATTCAGTTTTCATCGGTGGGCGGAAGGATTGGCCCTCCGGGACGTGGGCCTTATTCGGCGGCGAAGTGGGGTGTGGAAGGCTTCTCCGAGGTGCTTTCGCGCGAAGTGGCACCGCTCGGCATCAAGGTCACCATCGTGGAACCCGGTGGCTTTCGCACAGACTTCGCGGGCAGTTCCACCGAACTTAGCGAAGGTCATCCTGAATACGATTCGACGGTTGGAGCTACCGCAAGATTTCAGCGGAACTACAACGGCAAGCAACCTGGTGACCCCAAAAAGGCAGCTCAGGCGATCGTCCAGTTGACGCAAGAACGGAACCCTCCGTTGCGACTCTTGCTTGGCCGCGATGCGTACGCCGCCGCGGAGAAGAACGACCTTGCGCGATTAGAGGAAGCACGAATTTGGAAGAAACTCAGCGTCTCCACCGATTTTGAGACGAAGTGAAGAAGCAGCAAATATTAAGCAGGAGAATCCGAACCGCGCGAGGGTAGTCAATGGTTCGACTTGGACTGGATTCCTTCCTTCTTCGTCTTACTCGACGATCAGATTGCGCGAATCAGCCGCATGAAGGCGTCGATCTTCTTCGTAATTCGCGCCCGGTCGGGACCGAGGTTCTGCTCCAGGCAAATTCCGCTAAAGAACGTGACGATCAAGCCAGCGAGGGAATCATTATCGTCACGAGATCCACGCGCTGCAGCTAGATTGTCGATGAGCAACTGATGGGCTTTCATTACGCTCGCGACCATGATCTGGCGGGCTTTTGGGGGGAGGTCTGCGAACTCGCGCATAGAGTTCACCGAGAAGCAGCCCTTCTGGCCCCAACTCCCATAGCAGACCTTGAGAAAACTCTCAACATTGGTCCAACCCAGAGGCTCTTTCGTCAGGTGTCCGCGTGCCATCAGGACTTCGAAATACCTGCGCAGGCTCTCCACGAACAGGTCTTCCTTGTCCTTGAATTCCGTATACAAGCCAGATTTGCGTACACCTGTGGCCTGTTCAAGGTCCTGAACACTCGTCTCAGCGAGGCCATGCTTCCAGAAGACTGGGATTGCTTTATCGAGGACATCCTCTCGGGTGAACAGTTTTCGTCGTCCCATTGCAACATTATCGGTCAATTCGACTGCGAGGCTTGCACATAAAGGACCGAATGGTCCATTATTACAAACAGAGAGAGATTGTCCCGGAGGACCCATGGCGCCCAGCCGTAAACAACAGGTCATCGATCTCCTGAAGTCGCTTGAGACCAAAGATCCGGTCCCGCTCGCATATGTCAATCCCAATAAATATATCCAGCACAATTTGCAAGTGGGACCCGGTCCGGTAGGTGTCGCCGCCCTCATCAAGAACTTGCCGCCCGATGCGTCCGTCAATACGATCCGCGTCTTTGAAGATGGGGACTATGTCTTCGCTCACACCGAATACAACTTCTTCGGGCCAAAAGTTGGCTTCGACATCTTTCGCTTCGAAGAGGGTCTGGTTGTCGAGCACTGGGACAACTTGCAGGAGACCGCGACCGAACTCAGCCCGAGTGGTCACACGATGATCGACGGCCCCACCGCGGTGTCTGATCTCGACCAGACACAGGCGAATAAGGCGCTCATGCAACGTTATATGGACGATCTTCTCGCAGGCCGTCGCGAGACCTTTCCGAGCTACTTCAACGGGATCGCATACATTCAGCACAATCCGTGGGTCGCCGACACCATCCCGGGACTGATTTCGGGATTACAGGCTCTGGCCGCCAAGGGACAGGCAGTCGTCTACAAGTGCGTGCATATGGTACTTGGTGAAGGTAATTTCGTTTTGGTCGTTGCCGAGGCTACGTTTGGCGGCGTGCCCACTGGCATTTATGACCTCTTCCGCATTGAAAAGGGTAAAATCGCCGAGCACTGGGATACGCTCCAGGCGATTCCACCTCGCGATCAATGGAAAAATAGCAACGGTAAGTTCTAGCGCGGTGCGAGGCAGAACATATGCTTCAAGGCATGTTTGGAAAAAGATTGGTGGAGCATTTTTCTCTGCTGGAGTCTTCCTCACTTGTGTTTGGTCTCAAGGGAAACTCTCAGGTTGCCTTGACACGTATGCGAATGCCGAACGGCTTTCCTGGACCCACTCCACATATTCCGCCAGAAAAGGCTTTTTCGATATCCGTGCACCTGCGCCGTCCCGACAGCATTAAGGGCTGGGGAACGTGGCTTGACGGACGCTTTCATCGTGTCACCGAATGGGATGCCGGCGGGATTCAGATATTCGATATGGAGTCGGAGCCGGTCGCACTGCGAACTTCAGGTTTCGACTCGGTTCACGTCTATATACCCCGGTCAGTTATCAATCGATTCAGTGACGAGAACGAGCAAAAGCGCATTCGCAACTTGCGTTGCACCCCGGGAACTAAGGATGACGTGATTCTTCATTGGGCCCGGATGATGTTGCAGTTCTCTGATCGTCCGCTTCAGCTTCCGCGCTTAGTAATCGACGAAATGACCATGATGTTCTGCGCTCATCTGAGCCGCACATACCAGGGCCGGAGCCAGCCGCCGGAGGTTGTTACCGGGGGGTTGACGATCTGGCAACAGGATCGAGCGATCGAGGTGTTGAGCGAACATCTGGATGGTGATCTGGCGCTTGCCGATCTTGCAAAAGAGTGTGCGCTATCGACGGGTCGTTTCATGCGCGCATTCAAAAAGTCGTTTGGTGTTCCGGTCCGGCGCTACTTGCTCTGTAAGCGAGTTGAAGCCGCAAAGTCTCTCTTGTTGCACTCCAAGGACTCTTTACTAACAGTCGCGTTGGAAGTCGGATTCACTGACCAGCCAGCTTTCAATCGAAGCTTCCGTGAGGTTGTTGGAACTTCGCCAGGACGGTGGCGAAGAGCAAACGCACCGATGCCGAAGGCGTTCAACCTCCCCGCGCCTGGAGAGAAGTAAAGGTCGTCACTCGCGTTTCCCACCCACTAAAGCCCAACAGAAACGCCAAACTGCGGCACTTTCAATCAAGACTTCAATCCAGACAAAGATTGAAACTTCCAAAACAATGGGAGAGGCGTAGTTGTTCACAAAGGCGTCCTCTGACCCAGCTCTGTCTCGCGACATAGAGCCAGGATTGCGAGCAACAGCGAATTTTCAACCTGCCGCTTGTCCGCAATTCTTGTGAACGTTCTTGTGAACGGCGACACATGAGTTCTTCCAGATCGATAGGAGACGAAAATGGGAAAAACATATAAGGCGGTCGAGATAACCAAACCCGGGACTTTTCGCCTCGTCGAGAAGCCTCTCGTCGGGCCGGGTGAGGAACAAGTACGTATCCGGGTAGAGGCTTGCGGTGTATGCCACTCAGACGCGGCCACCGTTGAGGGACAACTGCCCGGCGTCGTGTATCCGCGTGTGCCGGGCCATGAAGCAATTGGCCGCATCGAGGAGGTTGGCAGAGGGGTTACGACCTGGAAGGTCGGCCAGCGCGTCGGTGTCGGATTCTTTGGTGGCGAAGACGGAACCTGCGAGACCTGTCGCCGCGGCGACACGGCATATTGCCAGAACCCCATTATCACTGGCGTGACGAGTGATGGCGGCTATGCGGAAATGATGATCGCAGAGGCACGCTCACTGGTCCTCATACCGGATGAACTCAAATCAGACGACGCGGCCCCTTTGGTTTGCGCCGGCATCACTACATTCAATGCGCTCCGCAACAACGGACGTGCAGGCGATACCGTCGCTATCCAGGGTATCGGCGGTCTGGGGCATCTCGGAGTGCAATACGCCAAAAAGATGGGCTTCCGCACCGTTGCGATCGGCTTCGGTCCAGACAAAGAACATCTCGCGCCCAAGCTGGGAGCGCACATTTACATCGATGCCAAGGCCGAGGATGCGGGAGCCGCCTTGCAAAAATTGGGAGGTGCCGACGTCATCTTGGCGACCGCCCCCAGCGGAGCCGCAATCGCCAGCCTGCTTCCCGGCCTCTCAGTTCGCGGAAAGCTGGTGGTAGTAGGTGTTTCGGGTGATCCGATTCCCGTCAACGGAGTTCCGCTCATCTTTGGCGGCCGCTCGGTCATTGGAAGCCTTACAGGAAGAGCGATCGAAACACAGGACACCCTTGACTTCAGTGTCCTCACCGACGTTCGGCCCATGATCGAAACGCTTCCTTTGGAAAAAGCCGAAGAGGCGTATCGACGCATGATGTCAGGTGACGCGCGTTTCCGCATCGTTCTCACAATGACTTAAAAATCACGACGCCGCTGAAAAGCGGCATCGACAAACTGATGCGCGGAGGAGACTCAGATGAATCAGTTCCAGAAAATCTTCGACAAGCAGAAAGCATATTTCGATTCGGACGCGACCAAGTCTTACGAGTGGCGCATCGATCAGCTGACACGCCTTGAGAACTTGTGTAATGAGAATGCCGAGGTTCTTGAGGCTGCGATGAGCAGCGACTTCAAAACCGCCAGCCAGGAAAAAGTCTTCGAGATTATGGCGCCAGTTGGAACCGCCGCCTTCGCGAAGCAAGAGCTGAAAGAGTGGATGAAGCCTGTAGATGTCGTCGTGCCGAAGGCCTTTCGGGAGACCGGGCATACTGCCAAGGTCTATCGAGAACCGTACGGTGTCACTTTGGTTATCGGGCCATTCAATGGACCACTGACCCTACTCTTCGACCCCGCTGTCCAGGTCATTGCGGCGGGCAACCCATGCATTCTCAAACTCTCCGAGGGTTTGCCCGCCACCAGTAAGGTCTTGCTCGATCTCGTTCCGAAATATTTCGATCCTCGGGCTGTCACTGCCGTCACCGGCAGTAAAGACGAGGTGACGGAGCTTCTCAAGCTGCCCTTCGACTTCATTTTCTTCACCGGCAGCGTCAAGGTTGGCAAGATCGTCATGGAGGCGGCCGCAAAGAATCTGACTCCCGTTCTTCTCGAACTCGGGGGCCAGAACCCAGCCTTTGTGGATGCGACCGCCAATATCCCGGACGCAGCCAAAAAGATTGTCTGGGGTGCGACGGCCTGGGGCGGCCAATGGTGCACCTCGCCCGGCTACGCCTACGTGCACGAATCAATCGCAGAGAAGTTTGTTGCGGAGTGCAAGAAGGCGATGGTCGAGCTCTATGGGACTGACCCCAAGAGCAGACCGGACGACTACTCCCGCATCATCAGCCCGCAAGCCACCGAACGTTTGGCGGGTCTGATCGATCAAAAGAAAGTTGTGATAGGCGGGGGTTCCGACCCGAACGCACGCTATCTCGATCCCACGGTCATCTATCCAGTGACATGGGACGACCCGATCATGGAGGACGAGATCTTCGGACCGCTTCTTCCAATCCTCACCTACAAGGACATAGATGCTGCCATCCGCGAGGTGAAGAAGCACCCAAAACCTCTTTCCGGCTTCCTCTTCAGCCGAGATCAGCAGGCGATCGATCACTTCCTCGCAAGCTTGTCGTTCGGCGGGGGCGCGATCAATCAGGTAAACATTCACCTGTTTATCGAAACCATGCCCTTTGGCGGGGTCGGATATTCCGGTATCGGTCACTACTACGGCAAGGCCGGGTTTGATGCTCTCACGCACGCGAAATCAGTTCTGATTTCGCCGCCCGACGTAGCCATCGAACACCTGTTCCCGCCGTACACGGAGGAGAAGGTCAAGGCGCTCCGCCAGTGGTTTGAATACTAGGCCGCAATCCAAAGGTGCACAGAGATGAAAACGAGTGCGAAAGACTACGTATCAGCTGCCCAACAGTTCTTCACTGCGTACGATGCCCACGACGTTGATGGCATGCTCGCTCTCTGCGCAGATGGCGCGCTCGGACGATATGCTCCGTACGGCCGCGAGAGCGTCGTGCCAATCCGTGGTGGCATCGATGGTATTTGGCGCGCGTTTCCGAATGCCGTTCCGAACTTTCGAGTCAAAGTGATCGAGCTGATCCCCACCGACGGGAATACCGTCGTGATCCAAGCTGATATGAGCGGGCCTATACCTGCAGAAGTTCCGGGGGTCGCAAAGAAGGGCCAGGACGTACAGATCCCTCACTGCTACATTCTACGTTTCGACTCGGATTCCAAGATCACTCGGCTCGATGCCTACTGGGACAACACCGTCCTCAACAGTATCAAGGCGAGCAGCGTGTGATGGAGCGAGCCAATTGCAAGATCTCTGATTTGCGGCGGCATTGCTGAATGTTGCAGAGGAGATGCACTGCCTAGCGCACCCTGCTGACAAGGACAACGAAAACCGTGACAGCCACTACAACGGAAGGAAGTGCGCCATGGCTAATGACCGATGCAGCGCTGAGTAATAGTTCGCTAAAGACGACAACGCTTAAAGGAGGAAGGTATGGTCTTCGCCGGCATCAAAGTTCCCGACACGGCTCTGGTCCGCGATGCGCTTGACCTATCGCGGAGTTCATTAGAGCCGTTTCTTTTTAACCATGTCATGCGCTCGTGGCTTTTTGCCGTTGTGCTTTCCAACGGTGCTGAGCACCCTCCAGATTCGGAGCTCTTGGCTGTCGCTGCAGTTCTTCACGATTTGGGTTTGACCGGTCGCTACGCCGCTGAGAATCGCTTTGAGGTAGACGGCGCAAACGCGGCTCGCGCCTTTTTGAGTGATCGTGGCATCTCGACGCGGCAGATTCAACTCGTATGGGACGCTATTGCACTTCACACTACTCCTACACTCGCTCTCCACAAGGAACCTGAAGTCGTAATGACCCATTCAGGGATAGCCGTCGATGTCCTAGGCGCGGGTCTGGATCGAATCCCGCAAGATAAGCAGCGTGCGATTCTGTCGGAGTTTCCCCGGTTGGCCTTTAAGGATCAATTCAAGGGATGCCTTTGCAGCGTCGTTCGTCAGAAGCCGATGACCACGATCGACAACATTCTGCGAGATTTCGGCATTCGTTACGTCGAGGGTTTCGCGCTACCGAATTTCGCCGACCTCGTCGCAAATGCACCGTTTTCCGAGTAGCTGACCGGCGGGTCGCACGTCTCGGAGGTGGAAGACGTCAGGAACTTCAAGAGAACGGACAACAAGTTTTGGGAAATGTAGGGAACCGGCAGACACACTGCCCGCAGGTTTGTCGCGACGCGGAGCATCTGTCCATGCTCTGTCTTGAATTGCAGCAGACCGAATTCGGATCAGTACAGGTTCTGTGCGAATGTGGCACGCTTCAGGAGCTCCTCTCTACTGCTTGGAACTGCGCTTGGAATTTTCCGGCGGCGATTCTCGCCAGGTCAGCAATGTGAGCGATTAAGCTGGAACCTTCGCGGGGAAAAGACCTCATTTCGGAACATCGGCAGAGGGTAAGAACCGGCTGCGCCCGGTCCAGTGGTTGCGGAACTTTGAATTGCCGGTTTGCGCTACACGAAACTTGGTTTCGGCGGCGTGCACACTGATTCAAACCAGCGGCTGATGTAAACCTCAGCGTGAGCTTCACCGCAGTAATGGCGGGCTCCGGGCGCGTTGGCGGTTTCAGAATTCCATCGATGCACGCTGAGCTCGGAGTCTCCACATCGAATCACGAACCAGCGGGTAGGATTCGTAGTCACGAGTCCACAGATCTCACACCGGAATTCCTGTAGTGTCGTCATGCGCTCCGCTCCGTAGAGTAGCTTGTCCTCTTTACTCTGTGATCGACGCTGGTCGAAGAGTGGGCGTCAGCACTGTCAGCTCGCCGACCTGTTCTCTCTTCACGGTACCACGCAGGTGGGATGCGTGATCCATCATCCAAACCTCGGGAATGATTTCACCGACCAGGCGTCCATGGCAGAAAAGCCGCACCACCGAGCTCTCAGAGACGACAATTCCCACAGCTTTCGTAACTGCGCTCATGTTCGCGGCGGCGATGTGACGGCTACCAAGCCCCAACGGCACGTCCGCTTGTACGGCAACGGCATCGAGATAGCGGCACGCAGAAAGGACAATGCCTTGGCGACTTACCACGAACCCGCCGTCCAACTGCGCCAATTCCTTGATCGTGCCCCGTAGATTTAGATTGCTGACGTGCCGCGCGGAGTCCGGATGCCCCAGCAACGGATCCAAAATTAAGGTTCTGGACTTCGCAAGCACTGCATTCTCATCCCCGAGGGTAAACAGCGTGCCGATGCGCCTTCCTTCCCGACCTTCGCGAGCAATTTCGACCGCAAGCTCAATCAGCGACTCCAAAACATCAGGATCGTACTCCGTGACTTGGCAGAGAATGCTCTCAAACATCTATCAACTCCTCAGGTTCGGCTCGACGGTACCGGCCAACAGCACAGATATACAGCGTTTTGGATGAAGGACCTCCGAAGAAGATTCAGGCGTCGACGGCCTGCGGCAGCCATCAACCTCCGGTCTCGGCAACAATGAGCCACTGGGCCGCGTTCAATATCGGATTTCCCCGATTCGCTGGTCAGAATTCCCAGGCGTGGCCCGCTTGGCGGCCGCTTATCCGGCGGGCATTCGTGCACTTCAAACATCCGGCAACCTGATCAGGAGGCAGGGCATCTGATGTTTGCCTGAATGACTTCGGATGGAAAACGAAATTGGCAGCCAGTGCCTGTGCAGGTGCGTTTTTATTTTTATACGCAGTCGCATCCTGCGCGCAGCTTGCAGTGCAGGGCCCGCAATCGGTTTACGACGGCCAGACCGTCGGCGCGATTGACCTGATTGGAAACCCGCATCGCGACCTGGAACCTTTCCGGTCTCTGATCGAGCAAAAGACCGGCGCTCCCTACTTGCAATCCAAGGTGGAAGCCAGCGTCGCCGCGCTGGAGCGCTCCGGCCAATTCCCCAAAGTCGAAGTAACTGTTGTTCCCGATCCCTTGGGTCTGCGATTGAACTTCCTTCTGGAGCCGGCCTATCACCTCGGCATGGTCGATTTTCCGGGAGCGGACAAGACCTTCCCCTACACGCGGCTCCTGCAGGTGACAGATCTGCAGGAGGAGGACCCCTACGACACTACGCGAGTCGCCGCTTCAGAAAAAGCGTTGCAGGATTTTCTCCGGCGCAATGGATACTTTCAGGCTGCAATTCATGTTGAACCAAGCATTGACGATGCTCATCAGTTGGTTTCGGTCGCATTCGGCATCGAACTTGGGAAACAGGCGCGAATTGAGAATGTAACGCTGCAAGGGCCAGACGCTCAAGAAAGTTCGCACCTGGTTCACTCGGTTCATTCGCTTCGCGCTCGCCTTACAGGAGGGTTATTGAAGCGCGGAAAACCCTATGATCGAACGCGCATAGTGGCCGCCGCCAAATTGATGAAGCGCACGCTTTCGGGGCAACACCGGCTGGCAAGCAGCGTGAAAGAGAACCCGCCGCAGTATCACCCCGAGACCAATCGCGTCGATGTTTCTTTCACCGTGGAAGTGGGACCGCTGGTGACGGTTCGAGTGACTGGAGCGCGGCTTTCGCCGATTCCCTTTCTATCAGGGCGCGAGATGAGGAAGTTGATTCCTGTTTATTCTGAAGCATCGATCGATCGCGATCTCGTGAACGAGGGCGAACAAAACTTGATCGACTATTTTCAAAAGAAAGGATATTTCAACGCCAAAGTTAAAACCACTTTCGAAAAGCAGCCACAGAAGATTCTGCTGGCCTACCAAATCGAAAAAGGCGCAAAACACAAAGTCGACCGAATTGTGTTCCAGGGAAATCATCAGATATCAGAGCACGATCTGGTGGCCGCTTTAAGCGTGGAGAAAACCCATTTCTGGTTCTGGTCGCACGGCAAGGTGAGCGAGAAACTGGCGCACCAAAGCGCCAGCAATCTCGGGGCCTTGTATCGCGATCGCGGCTATGAAGAGACGAAGGTTTCTCCGCAAATTGTAGTGCATGATCCGAAAATCGAAGTAATTTTCGACATCCAGGAAGGCGCCCCCACGCTGGTGAAGAACGTTGATGTCATCGGAAATAACAATGTTCCCCTGACACAACTGACAGGGCCGGCGGGATTGGAGTTGCGCTCCGGAGCGCCATTTTCACCCAGGAAATTCGCGGAAGATCGCAACCGGATTGCGGCCGCCTATTTGAATCGAGGTTATCTGACTGCCGAAGTCCGGTCTACGTTGAAGCGTGATCCTCAGGATTCCCATCGAGTCGAGGTCATCTATAACGTCGCCGAACACCAGATGGTTCGCGCCTCCGATGTGATTTATCTGAGACAGAAGCATACCCGTACCAGCCTGATTCGCAAGACTGCAAAACTCTCGAGCGACGCGCCCATTACGCGAGGCGACCTGCTGCAGGCTGAGAGCCGCCTGTATGACTTGAACATTTTCGACTGGTCCAGCGTTGCGCCGCAAAAACCGATCGCCGATCAGACCGCGGAATCCATTCTGGTGAGGAATCACGAGGCCAAGCGAAACGAAATCACCTACGGCTTCGGTTTCGAGGTATCGCATCGCGGCGGCAACGTTCCTACCGGAACCGTGGCCGTGCCGGGAGGGCCGGTGATAGGAATCGGCAACAACCAGATCGCGCCCAGCCAGGCGATTTTCGCCAGCCCGCTCGGTTCCATCGAATTCACACGGCGAAACATGCGCGGCATGGCGGAGACGGTGAAGGCTTCCCTGGTTCTATCGCAGCTCGATCAGCGCGCACTCGCCACTTACGGCCAACCTCACTTCTTTGGCTTGCAGTGGAGTTCGCTCTCGTCACTGTCACTGGAGCGCACCAGCGAGAATCCGCTTTTCTCCGCCACCCTGGGCGATGGCTCGTTCCAGCTTGAGCGCCTGTTGAATCGCAAGAATAATACGCGCCTCCAGGTTCGTTATGACTTCAACAAGACCGTGCTCTCGCATCTGCTGGTGCCCGCACTGGTATTGCCGCAGGATATGAACGTTCACCTGTCAACTTTTTCTGGAACGCTGCTGCGGGATACGCGAGACAAACCACTCGACGCTCATCGCGGCAGCTTTAGCACCCTGAATCTGGGCATCACTCCAACCGCGCTGGGTTCGAGCGCCAGCTTTGCCAAACTTGCCGGCCAGTATGCCTTTTACAAGCAATTGCATTCCGTGGTATTTGCCAACAGCGTACGGCTTGGGCTGGCCAAAGCATTCGCCGGCAGTTTCGTGCCGACCAGTCAACTTTATTTTTCCGGCGGGGGCTCTTCGCTTCGAGGTTTCGCCATTGATGAGGCTGGCCCGCAGCGCATCGTTCCGTTCTGCAACGTGTTAGCACAACAAACCGGGTGCGTGAACGTCACGGTGCCGGTGGGCGGCCGCGGACTGTTCATCTTTAATTCGGAGGTGCGATTTCCGCTGCACATCAACAAAGCCTTGGGAGGCGTGATTTTTTACGACGGCGGGAACGTTTATAGCGCGATCAACCTTCCTAACTTTGTGAACAACTTCAGCAATACGATTGGCATAGGACTCCGCTATACCACGCCCATCGGCCCCGTTCGCCTTGATGTGGGACGGAACTTGAATCCAGTTCCGGGATTCAGCGCCACACAGTACTACATCACTCTGGGTCAGGCTTTTTAGCGCACGGCAGTAGGAGCAAACATGAAGTGGAAGAAAATTCTTGGATGGGCGCTGGCGGGCATAGCCGGGCTCATGGCAGTGGCTGCTGCGGGCGGATATTTCTATTTGAAGAGCCGAAACTTCCAAGCTTACGCGCTGGGAAGAATCGTCGCTCAAGTGGATCGGTCAACAGGTGGGCGCACCCAGATTCGCTCGCTCGATTTTCAGCTCTCAACTTTGACCGCGCATCTCTACGGAATCGTGCTTTACGGCGCGGGTGGGCAGAATGCCCCAGCGCTTTTGCAGATCGACAAGCTCACCGTCGGGCTCACAATTCAATCCATTCTCCGCCGGCAAATTCATCTAAGCGAGCTGCTGGTTGAACATCCGGTGGTGAATATCTCGGTTGATCGCAACGGCCACAGCAATATCCCGCAACCTGTTTCAGGCGAATCCGGCAACCAGGCCAGCGTGTTTGATCTTGCGGTGGCGCACGCCGCTCTCAGCAATGGTGAAATCACTTACAACGATCGCAAGACCCCGCTCGATGCGGACCTTCGCGATCTGAGAGCCGATATCAGCTTTCAATCTTCCCCCTCGGGCTATCGAGGCTTGATCTCATACGATAAAGGCCACATCCGCTATGCCCAATACGCGCCGCTGTCTCACGCTTTGACTGCGAGTTTCATCGCCACGCCGTCGACTTTCAAGATTGACTCAGCCTTGGTCAGCGTGGCTTCCAGCACGATCAAGTTCACCGGTGATGTCACAAACTACAGCGCGCCGGCAGCGCAAGGGAGCTATGAGGTGCGCGTCCATTCGCAGGACTTCGGCGCGCTGCTACCTGGCGTGAATCCCGCCGGCGACATGGCATCCTCCGGAACTTTTCATTATCAGAATGCGTCGAATCACTCGATCCTGAGCAATCTTCGAATCACTGGAGAGATGGCATCGGACATTCTGGCGGCGACGGTCTCGACCGGACGCCTCGAAGTTCGAAAGTTTCGCGGGCACTACCAATTAGCGGATGGCTCACTGCATGCGGGCGCCCTTGAGGGCGAACTTTTGGGCGGCCGCGTAAATGCAATGGTGGACGTGAATCAACTCGATCACACACCCACATCTCAGCTACGGGCCAGCCTGCACGACATCTCACTGAGTGCAGTTCAACGGGTTTTTCGCAATCCTGCGCTGATGAGTGTTGCAATTTCCGGGACCCTCAATGGCACCACCAGCGCCTCGTCGAAGGGCAGCGTAAGCAACGCTTACGCCCGCGTCGATGCTTCGATAAGCAACTCCGCAAGCTGGACTAGCCTTTATCCCCAGGATATGCCGATCACCGGCGCGATCCACGTGATTTACGACGGCCCGAAGCGTTTGCTGACTCTGCATCAAACCACTCTCAGCATTCCCGCCACCAGCATCATGGCAGACGGCGAGATCGGCAGCCGTTCGAGGTTGAACATTCAGGCCCACAGCGGCGATCTGCATCGTCTGGCCGAGCTTGCATCAATCCTCCATCCGATGCCGAACGGAATCCCCGCTGTGTCTGGTTCCGCGGATGTGACCGGAACGGTGCGGGGAACAATGCAGAGGCCCCAGATCTCAGCACACCTGAACGCGCAGAATTTACAAGTGCAAGGCAGCGAATGGAAGAACGCAGACCTCACTGTGCAAACTGATTCCTCGCACATCGCGATATCGAACGGCGCTCTCGCGAATGCGCATCGCGGTCAGGCTCGTTTCGATGCGAAGATCGAACTGCATGAATGGTCCTATGTTTCATCAGCCCCCATCGAGGCCCACATTTCGCTGCAGCAGATGCCAATCGCGGACCTGCAGCGTCTGGCCCATGTTCAATATCCTATTAGCGGAGACTTATCCGGGAATCTCTCAGTCAGCGGATCGGCATTGAATCCGCAAGGTTCAGGTTCCATCGAGATTGCCAATGCGCGCGCGTACGATGAGCCTTTCAAGACCCTGGCCATGACGTTCCGAGGGGACAAAGGCTCGATTGTTTCTGATCTGCACATGAGCGCTGATGCCGGCTCCGCCAACGCCAGCCTCACCTACGCGCCGAAAACAAGAGCTTATAAGTTACATCTCGATGCGCCGGCTATTGTTGTGCAGAAGCTCAGGACCGTCCAGGCCAAGAAGGTCGCGATACAGGGAACGGTCGCAATTTCCGCAAATGGCGAGGGGACGATCGATAACCCCCAGCTTACGGCCAGCATCAAGTTGCCCAAACTTGAGTTACAGGAGAAATCGATTGCGGGAGTAGACGCCGAGATTCGCGTGGCCAACCGGCAAGCAAACCTGACATTGGATTCGCAAGTTGCGCAGGCGTCGATCCGCGCCCGCGGCCGCGTCGATCTCACGGGTCAATATCCAGCCGATGTTTTGCTGGATACAAGTTCGATTCCCCTCGAGGCTTTAGCGGCAGCTTTTTCAAATCGGGCACCAGAAGGCTTTTCTGGGCAGACGGAAGTGCACGCCGAGCTGAAAGGCCCCTTGAAGAATAAAAGCCAATGGGAAGCGCATCTGGTCATTCCAACTTTCAGCGCGAGTTATCAATCGCTGCAAATCGGCGCCGCCAGCCCGATTCGGGCTGACTACGCAAATTCTGTGCTCACCATTCAACCATCCCAGCTCACGGGAACGGGAACCTCGTTGCGTGTGCAAGGCAGTATTCCGTTTGGCGGCGCGGGTGCGCCCAACCTCACGGCGAACGGATCCATCGATGCGCACATCTTCCGCATCTTTGCTCCCGATTTGCGCAGCTCGGGAACGATCGCGGTGAATGTTCGAGCCACAGGTTCGTCTTCGAATCCGCAGCTTGCCGGGCAAGTGCGACTGCAGGATGTCGCGTTCGCCACGGACGCAGTTCCGCTCGGCGTGGACAAGCTAAACGGCACTTTCGATCTGGACAACGAGCGGGTGCAGATTTCCGATCTAAGCGGAGAGGTCGGAGGCGGGCAGATTTCCATGGGCGGTTCTGTGGCCTATCGCCCAGCGACACAATTTAATATCGCGCTTAAGGCAAGCTCGGTTCGCTTGCGCTACCCCGCTGGAGTTCGCACCGTTCTCGATGGCAATCTCGCGTGGGTCGGCAATTTAAGCGCATCCAACCTGCGCGGCCAGGTATTGCTGGATTCGCTGTCGTTTACTTCTGATTTTGATCTTTCAACCTTCGGGGACCAATTCGAAAACAATGCCGCAGCGCCGGCCGTGCCCGGTTTCGCCGATACCATCAGCCTGCGGATCGCGCTGCAATCGAAAGAAAATCTCAGCGCCACCAGTTCACAAATCAGCGTGGAAGGAAGCGCTGCCCTGAATGTGGGCGGCACCGCCGCGAATCCGGTGATTACGGGCAGAACCGATCTTACCTCGGGCGAACTCTTTTACCGCAATGTCCGCTACCAGTTGCAGCGCGGTATCGTGACTTTCTCCGATCCCAACCAGACCAAGCCGGACCTGGACGTTTCCGTCACCACAACCGTCGAACAATATAACCTCACGCTCAATCTGCGCGGGCCTTTCGACGCGCTCACCACTTCCTATTCCTCCGATCCCCCTCTCGCCACGGCCGACATCATCAACCTGATTGCGCGAGGCAAAACCAGTTCGGAACTGGCGGCCTCAAGCCAGAGCACGGATTCCATGATCGCATCCCAGGCTGTGAGTGAACTTGGCGGAAGCCTGCAAAAGTTGACGGGAATTTCCAGCCTGCAAATCGACCCCGCATTCGGAGGCAACGGCCAGAATCCCTCGACCCGCGTCGGAGTGCAGCAACGCGTGACCAAGAATTTTCTGTTTACATTTTCCACCGACGTTTCGCAGCCCGGCGAGGAAGTGGTGGAAGGCGACTACCAGATCAATCAACGCTGGTCGGTCAGCGTTGCTCGTGACCAACTCGGAGGAGTTTCGGTTGACGGCCGCTTTCATACAAAGTTTTAGTTGCCAAACATTTTCCTGGCCGCGGCTGCGGGCGCCTCAGGAACTCGAAGCGCCTGCGGTTACAAGGCGCGCCCACTGCAGGGCTTCCCAGTAGCAATTTGATACATCGGTTTCCTTGAGATGCAGTTGGTGGCTCAGTTCGCTCACGGCTTGCCACTCTCCCGATTCCTGCGCCAGCATCAGTTGGTAGAAGGGTCGCAGACGGCCCGATCCGCCCAGCAGCACCGTTTTGCTCTCCGCATCGATGGGCATGGCATCGAGCACTTGCTGCATCGACAGTTCGAGAATGGCATCCATGAGCGAGAGCATGCCCATAAGAAAAAGATCGGAATCACCATGCTGAATTTTGGGGGAAAGCAGTTCGCAAAAACGGGCGCGCACCAGGGCGGAGAGAACCAGATCGGTGGTCTTACCCTGGCCTGCGCCGAGAGTAGCAACCAGGCGAATCCAGCGGCGCACTTCGCGTTCTCCAAGAATCGATAGGGCATGGCGCACGGAGTGAATCTCGGAAGCAAATCCGAAGGCCGCGGAATTCAGGTAGCGGAGCAGGCGGTAGCATAGGGCGGCCTCGGCTTTTACCAGGTTCTCAATCAGGCGCACATCGAGTTCCCGCTGCGAAACCGCAGTCAGCAGGCGTACATAGTTCATCTTGTTCGCGGGAATTTCGTGCGCCGTCAAAATCTCCGGGCGGCGGAAAAAATATCCCTGAAAGTACAGAAAGCCGGCTTTCTTGGCTGCCAGGAATTCTTCCCGCGTCTCCACCTTTTCGGCCAGCATCCGGCAGCGCCAAGGCCCATATTTTTTTACCATGGCGGCAGCGTCGGCGGCTGCAATGGCCCGCACATCCACCTTGATGATGTCGGCAAGATCGGTTAGAGCTTCCCGCGGATCGTTCATGCCGAAGTCGTCCAGCGCAATCATGTATCCGGCTTCCTTCATGCGGCGGCAAGCCGCGACCACCAGTTCGTCGGCGGTAACGGTTTCGAGCACCTCGATCACCACCTGCGACGAAGGCAGCAGGGTGACGTAATCCTTGAGCAGAACGTCGCGAGTGCAATTGATAAACGCGCGATGCCCATCACAAAGAGTGTCCAGGCCGATCAGCATAGAAGTGTTCAAAGTGCTGCGCGAAGCGTCGTCGGCGTCGGGAGCGCTGAAAAAGTTCTCGAAGCCATCGCGAAACAACAATTCGTAGCCAAAAACTTTCTCATCCGCGGTGAGGATGGTCTGCCGGGCAACGAACCGGGCTCCAGGTTTCGGTCCAGGTTTTTCTTCGCCGGGATTGAGTGCAGAGAAAGGGCTGGTCACTTTGGGATCATCGGCACTCGAGTCGCGAGAGATTAGTCCGGCCGTGAACCGGGGACATGGCTTCAACACATGGCCCCGCCCGGCGATCCAGGCGTTCGGATCAGAGTCCGGCCATTCTTAGCTATGGATTTGGAGCGAAATATTGAGGGGCATGCCTTCGAAGAGTAATCGCACTTCCAGCGCCGGAGAGTCCGCCATGGAATGCAGGCTATAGTCGCTGCCGGTTACTACCGTCGGGGGAGATAACATGCACCCCTCCGAAAGTCCAGACACCTTGTTCTTGAAATTTCCGGCAATCATATTGCACACTTCGCCCAAAGCATCTGAGATCTCGGGTCCAACCTTGTCGAGATCCATGCCAAGCATCTTGGAAGCCATCATCGCCGCAGCTCTACCGGTACAGCGCACGCTGAGAACGCCGCACAGTTGCCCAGCCATGCCCACCATCGCGGTTACGCCCAGAGGCTTTTCTTCGGAATCCGGAGGCACCGTCAACTGGCTGCTGAGCATGAGTTCGAATACTTCCCGCGTGGCCGTGTCGATCAATGGAATCCAGTTCTCGTGGTTGCCGCTCGCAGCCATCATCGCACTCGCGGATTTCATGATTTACCTGCCAGCACAGGAATCACATGCTCCTTCACTTGCTCGGGCGTAAAAGGCTTCCGGATATAGCCGCGCGCGCCGCAGGATAATGCCTGCACAACATGGGCTTCGCTGCCCTCGGTGGTAATCATCACGACCGGCACGTTTTTCGCATTCTCGACACCGGGAAGCTGCTTGATGAATTCCAGCCCGTCCATGACCGGCATGTTGATGTCGCACAAGATCAAGTCGACCACGCTCTCCTTCAGAACGCCCAGCGCCTCGGCTCCGTTGCCCGCCTGGAATACATCGGAAAGATCGATGCCGGCCTGGCGCAACGAGCGCTCCACTATCTTTCGCATGACCGAAGAGTCGTCGATGATGAGCGCGCGGATGGCCATATAGTTTGTAATCGTTCTCCGCCTGGGAGCAACGCCCTTTTCTTTCTTTCTTTAACGTTCGTATTTTTTGTATATCGGCTGGCTTATTTGGGACTTTAGCCGAACACAGGTGAACCCGCAGGATGGTCGCGTCTCTTGATCCACGCTCTTCAGTTCTTAGCAGGCCTTAAGAACACTGGAAGTCGAACGCTCTTCCCTTTCCGCACCCGGCGCCTTCAGGTTCACTTCAGGTCCCTATGATAATAATTCTTCATCGTCGGTCGGCTCGCCGAGCTCGTCCAAATGGGCAGGAGCGGCTTCACCAGATTTTCCGCATGCGATTTCATTTTCCTCCTTATCGATTCGTCTTCGCGTTATTCGTTTGTGTTGCCGCGACTCGAATTTTCGCCCAGGCTACGCAAGGCCCTCGTGAAGTTGCCGGGGACATTGTGGATTCCGCGCGCTCCACCGACGGAAGGATCACTGGAACCCTTGAGGATCCCTCGGGCGCGGCTATTGCGGGTGCTCAGGTCACTCTATTAAAGCCCGATTCCAAGCCTCTGGCTCAAGCCGTCACCAGCAAGACCGGCTACTTCTCTTTCGAAAAGATCGTCCCCGGAAAGTACACTTTGCAATTTCGTGCGGACGGTTTTCGCGATGCGAGCCTCAACACCGTTTTGGAGAATAAGCCGTTCGCTCCGCTTCGAGTCACAATGCGGATTTCAGTTCAGACGGAATCGGTAACGATCGTCTCCGGAGGGGCCGAACCGCAGGTCACAACTGAAACGTCTGAAAATCAGAATGCGAACACCATCGATCGCGACGCCCTCGATCGCGTGCCCGTTTTCGATCAGGACTACATCACGACTATGTCCCGCTTCCTTGACGACAACGCGACTGGCACGAACGGGATCACGCTGGTGGTGAACGGAATCGAGGCAAATGGACCGGGTGTCACGCCTTCCGCAATCCAGGAGGTGAAGATTAACAATAATCCTTACTCAGCGCGTTTTTCGCGGCCGGGGCGGGCGCGCCTTGACATTGTGACCAAAGGGGCATCGCCGGCTTATCACGGCTCGCTGAACTTTATGTTCCGAAATTCGTTTTTTGACGCGAGCAATGCATTCGCCACTGTGAAGCCTCCCGAGAGCCGGCAATATTATGAAGGCTCAATCGTCGGGCCCGTGGGGAACAGCAAGCACTCCAGCTTTCTGCTGGCGCTCGATGAAGACATATTGGATCAGCAGGCCGTCATCGACCCGACCGCCCTTGCCGAAGCCGAAGCGCTGGGCTTTGGAAACATCGCGCAAACCGTGGCCAACCCCACGCGCCACTTTTTTGGTTCCGGACGGTTCTTCCACGATTTTTCGAACGGCGATCAATTTTGGATCGGTTACTCCTACGAGCATCGCTCGGTGGAAAATCAGAACGTCGGCGGAATTGTTCTGCCCAGCGCAGGAGTCGACACGCGCTTCCTCGAGCACGAAATCAATGTCAGCGAGCTTCACCAACTCTCTCCCCACTGGCTGAATCAGTTGCGATTTCTGGTTGGCCACTACGACTCCCCGGTTTTCAGTGTCACTGCGGCTTTTCAAATCGCGATTTCGGGCCTCTTCACCGCAGGCGGCGCTCAGGCTGACTCCCGTCGGACTGAATACCACTTCGACGGCACCGACTTTCTCACCTACGCCAGTGGAAAACATCAAGTCAGCTTCGGCGTCGATATACCCGATATCAGCCGGCGCGGACTCGACGATTTCACCAATCGCGAGGGCACTTATACTTTCGCCAGCAGCGCCGATTTCATGGCTGCCGCCCCTACTACTTTTCTGCTGCAAACCGGACAGGGTCACGTGACTTTTGTGGAGAAGGTCGTCAGCGGCTTTTTCGAAGACAACATCCGGCTCAAGCCGAATTTTTCAGTTTACGTGGGAGTCCGCTACTACAGGCAGAACTACTTCCACGACGAGCCCAACAACTTTGCGCCACGCTTCAGCTTCGCCTACGCCCCTAGCTCCAGCAGCAAGACTGTGATCCGCGGCGGCGCGGGCGTCTTCTACGACCGCACCGGCCCCAGCCCCATCGGCGACCTCCTGCACTACAACGGAGTAAACCTGTTGCGTTTTATCGTGGAGTCGCCGAGTTATCCGATCGTTCCCAGCGAGATAGCCGGCACTCCCACCAGTGTGGTGACGTTAGATTCCCATGCTCGCATTCCGTACACCCTGCAATACAGCCTTGGGGTAGAGCGGCAGGTTACTGCGAAAAGCACCGCGAGCGCGGTCTACATCGGCACCCGTGGCATCGATCTCTTCCGCTCCATTGACGCCAACGCCCCTCTCGATGGAAGCCTCACCCCTCCGGATCTATCTCTCGGCCAGAACCGGCAGATGCAGTCCGAGGGATATCTCAAAGGCAACGCGTTGGAACTTACCTTCAGGGGAAAGCCGAGCAAATATTTTTCCGGGCAGATTCAATACACCCTCAGCCGGACCAACAACAACACCAGCGGAATCACCTTCTTCCCCGCCAACAGCTACGACCCCTCCGCCGAGTGGGGCCGCTCCGACAACGATCGTCTTCACAAGTTCGATCTTCTGGCATCGAGCCAGCCCACTCGCTTTTTCACCTTCGGAGTGGCGCTCTCGCTTTACTCGGGCAAGCCAGTCGATGTGACCACCGGAGCTGACAACAATCACGATGGCATCGTGAATGATCGTCCTGCGGGCGTGCCGCGCAACAGCATGGCCGGGCCGGGTACGATCAATCTGGATTTAAATCTCGCTCACGATTTCCCGCTCTCCCGGAAAAAGAGCGAGACAAAGGTTCTATCCGTAGCCGTGAATTCCTTCAATGTGCTCAATCATCCTAATTACGTCACCTATGTGGGAACCGTGTCTTCGCCGCTGTTCGGCCAGCCCGCCGCCGCTCTGCCTCCACGGCGCATGCAACTCGATGTTCAGTTCAAGTTCTGAAGGGCTGAATCGATGAGAAAAATGGCCTGCGAGTCCGGAAAACGAGTTCATCTGGATTTAAGCTGGCTTTGAGACAATGTGCTGACGGGTTTCATTCCATGCGCGTACTCCTGATCGAAGACGAGCGGCGGCTGGCGGAGAATATGGTTGCCGCTCTGCGCGAAAGCGGGCTGGCAGTGGACCATGCCGCCGACGGGGAGGCCGGCTCGCACCTCGCCGAGCAGGGCGTTTACGATGCGATTGTGCTCGACCTTATGCTTCCCCTCAAGAGCGGCCAGCGCGTTCTGCAAGATCTGCGCCGGGGAAAGATTCACACCCCGGTTTTGATCCTGACGGCGCAGGAAGGCAAAGAGTCGATTGTGAGTCTGCTCAATGCCGGAGCCGACGATTATCTGAGCAAGCCCTTCGACCTGGGAGAACTTCTCGCTCGGATCAAGGCACTCATCCGGCGGGCCCAGGGAGTTTCAACCCCGGTGCTCAGCGCCTCGGATTTAGAGCTGGATACGGTGCAGCAGACGGTGCGACGGCGCGGCCGCCCCATTGACCTCTCGCCGACGGAATACCGCATTCTGGAATACCTGATTCATCGCCCGCGTGCCGTCGTTTCGCAGCAGGAGTTGCTGGAACATCTCTATGATTTCGATTGGGAGCATCACTCCAATGTAATTGAAGCGCATGTCTCAAATCTTCGGCGGAAACTAAACGTGGAAGGCGCCGAACCTCTGATTGAAACTTTGCGCCATCGCGGGTACCGCCTTCGGCAGGAGGCCGCCGCGATATGACAAAATCGCGTTCCATCACGCGGCGCCTCGTCGTTACTGTGCTGGTGCTGGAATTGCTTTCCGCGCTCGCCCTCATCGGCGCCATTACCGTTCACGAGCGCAACGTTCAGTTGAAGGCCTTCGATTCGTCTCTGCTGGCTGCAGCGCAGTCGCTGATGGGCGCGGTTCAGGATAACGAAGATGAAGCCGACGACGTCATGCTCGACATGCGCGGGGTGCAGGTTGGCAAAGCTGCCATCTTTCGCGTCGTGGATGAGCGCGGCAGAGTTCTAGGATCTATGGGCGATCCGCCGCCCATGGACGTACCGTCCTCCGCCGCCCCGGCATTCCGGGATGTGGATGTGAACGGCCGCGCTTATCGCTTCCTTGTCCTCCATGCCCTGCGCATCGTCGACCCCGGTACACCCAGCGGAGGAGTTCGCCACAGCATCACCATCCTTTATGGAACTCCGGTTCGCCACGTCTGGCACGAGGTGCTGGAGGCGGTTCGCTTCTTCGCGATCGCAACCGCCGTCCTGCTCGGCATTACCGCGATCCTGATGGCATGGCTGGTGGGTGTGGGATTGTTGCCGGTCCACGATCTCGCCCGCGAGGCCGAGCGAATCAGCTCCCGCGACTGGCACTTCGAAGCTCCCGAGAGTGCGAAAAGCACGGTGGAGTTGCGGCCGCTTGCTGCCGCCCTCGAAGTCGCAATGGCGCGCCTGCAACGTTCGTTCGAACAACAAAGGCGCTTCACCAGCGACGCCGCTCACGAATTGAAGACTGATCTGGCGATCGTAAAATCTTCTCTTCAATTGCTCGCCATGCGCAACCGAAGCACCGAAGAATACAGTCGGGGCCTTGCGCTCAGCCTTGAAGACTTCACGCGCCTGGAGTCAACCGTGCAGAAGATGCTCACGCTGGCACGGCTGGAACAACCAGCCGGCAGCGGAGGCTCGAGTCCGGCTGTCAGTTTCTGCTCTCTCAGCAACGCTATTGAAGACGCTATCAATCAGAGCCAGCCCCTGGCCGAGTTAAAAGCCATCAAGGTTAGCTTTGATTCCAGCGGCGATGCCCAAGTGCCCATCGACTTCCACGATGGGCTCTTGCTGTTTTCGAATGTTCTGTTGAATGCCCTCCAGCACAGTCCTGACCGGGCCGGAGTGGCCATTGTGTTGAAGGTGCACGAGGCCAAGGCTTGGGTCACGGTTCAGGATCACGGGGAGGGCATCTCTGAGAAAGATCGCACCAACATCTTTGAACCTTTCTATCGCGGCGACCCTTCGCGCAGTCGCAAGAGCGGAGGCACCGGCCTCGGGCTTTCCATTTGCAAAGCCATTTGCGAACGCGCAGGAGGCTCGATCGAGATTGTGAACAGCCTCGGCGGAGGAGCTTTGGTCACCGTAGCCCTTCCGGCCAGGCCGTTGCCATCCCTCTTGCAAGCTCCTTCAGTTTCCCTTAAGGCCGAATAGCTATACTTAGTGCGCCGGCGATCAGCGCCGAGCCTCTTTCAGGAGTTCACCATGCGTCTTCATCGGGCAGCCACCGCTGTCGCCGTTCTTGGCATTGCAGCGACCGCCGCTGCGCAGAATTATCACGTTACCGACCACTGGAAAATTGGTGGCCAGGGCGGTTGGGACTATCTGTTGAGCGACGATGCCGCCCATCGGCTTTACATCACTCACAACGCGCGCGTCGAAGTGCTGGATAGCAACACCGGCAAACCGGTCGGCGCAATTACCGGTTTGAAGAGCACTCATGGGATCGCTCTGAATTCGGATGGGAAAACCGGCTACATCAGCGACGGCGCGGGAAATGCAATTGTCGTTTTCAATCGTGCGGATTTTTCCGTCAAGGCGACCGTCGCGGCGGGCACCAACCCCGACGGCATTGCGTTTGAGCCCGCAACCAAGACCGTGTGGGCATTCAACGGCCGCAGCAAAGATATTTCCGTAATGGACACGGCTTCCAACAGCATCGTCGCCACCATTCCCGTGCCCGGCAAGCCGGAATTTCCCCAGGCCGACGGTAAAGGATCGGTGTACGTAAACATCGAAGATAAAAACGAAATCGTGAAACTGGACGCAGCCAGCCGCAAAGCCGTCGCCACCTGGCCCTTGACCGGATGCGATTCGCCTTCTGGAATGGCTATCGATACGGGCAAGCATCGCCTGTTCTCCGTGTGCGACGGCGGGAAAATGATTGTGGTCGATTACGAGTCGGGAAAGGTTCTAGGTCTAGCCTCGATCGGCGATTCGCCCGACGCTGCCGGCTTCGATCCGAAGCATGGTCTGGCGTTCTCTTCGAACGGCGGCGACGGCACCTTGTCGGTGGTGGATGCGAATAAGCCCAGCTTCCCTACGCTTCAAACCGTCCAAACTGCAAAGGGAGCCCGCACCATGGCTTTTGACGCATCGACTGGCCGGGTATTTCTGGTAACTGCGCAGTTCGGAGAGACACCGGCGGCAACCGCCGCCCAGCCGCATCCCCGCCGCAGTGTAGTGCCGGATTCTTTCGAAGTGATCGTTGTAGCGCCGTAATTTTTGATGGATTGCGTTTCGGAAATTGAAACTGGAAGCATGAAAGCCTGCGATCAAAGTCGCAGGCTTTTTTGTGGCCGCTCGGCTTTCAGCGATTCCTTATGCAGCCGCTTCTGAATGCCTTCGCGTGAGCAGGTAGTAAATGACGGGCGTAACGATCAGGCTCAACACCATCGAGATGACCAGCCCTCCGATCACCGCGATGGCTAACGGTTGCAGCATCTGCGACCCGGAGCCCAGCGCAAACGCGAGCGGCAGCATCCCGCAGATGGCCGCCGACGCGGTCATGAGAATGGGCCGCAGACGGCGTTGCGCGGCATGAACCATGGCTTCCCGCGCCGAACCTCCCTCATGACGGTAACGTTCATCCGCGTCCAGCAGAAGGATTCCGTTTTTCGCCACAATTCCAATCACCATGATCAGCCCCATGAACGAGGCCACGTTGAACGATGTGTTGGTCACCAGCAACGCAAGCACCACGCCCGCGATTGAAAGCACGGACGAAGTGAGAATCGCAATGGGAGCGGAGAAGTTGCGGAACTCCGCCAGCAGCACGCCGAAGACGAGCGCCAGGGAAAGCACCAGCACGCGAAGCAGTTCGTGAAACGATTGCTGCTGCTCCTGGTAGGTTCCACCGTATTCCACGCGAACATCCGGCGGCAAATGCATGGCGGCAATGGTGCGTTGCACCTTGGCGATGCCGCTTCCTAGATCGGCCCCTTCAAGCCTTGCAGTCACCGTGATGAGCTGCTGCAGGTTCTCGCGTTTAATTTCGTTTTGCGGCGGCAGTTGCGTCACCTGCGCCAGCGAGCCCAGAGTTGCGAGTTTGCCGCTTGCGCTGTTGAAGACGGTGTTTTGAATGGCATCGAGCGATCGGCGGGTTCCATCGCCCAGACGCACGCGAACCGTGTACGGTTTTCCATTTGCGATCAGCGGGTCGGTGGTGGTGACGCCGTCAAGAATCGAAGTCGCGTCTTCGGCGATTTCCGCGGGCGTAAATCCCATGCGCGCGGCAACCACGGGATCGACCTGGAAATTCGTCGCCGGGCCGCTGATCGTGTTGTCGATTCCATTCTGGATATCGACCACGCCGCCGATCTTCGCAATGGCGTCGCCGATGCGCGGTCCAAGATCAGCCAGTAGAGCGGGATTGCCGCTGAATAATTTGATTTGAATCGGCTCCGGTGCGTTCGACAAATCGCCGATCATATCTTGAAGAACCTGCGTGAACTCGATGTCGAGCGCAGGTTCAGTTTTCTTGATCTCCGCGCGCGCGTCGGCAATCACCTCATCGATTCCCCGCTCGCGCTTGCTCTTAAGCTTTACCGTAATGTCGCCGGTGTTGGCTTCGGTCACCGCTGCCAGGCCCATCTGCATTCCGGTGCGCCGAGAGGTGCTTTCGACTTCGGGCATTTTGTGCAGAATGCGGTCGACATGCTCCAACACTCGATTGGTCTCAGAGAGCGAACTGCCCGCGGGCATAATGTAGTCGAGAATGAACCCGCCTTCATCCATCTCGGGCAGTAAATCGGAACCCAGAGCGCGATAACAAAAGACGCTGCCCACGGCGAGAATCGCGCACAGTCCCATTAGCACCCAGGGGCGGCTCAACGACCACTCCAGCCCCCGCTCATGCCATTTCAGAACATTGCGCATGATGCGGCCATGCTCTTCATGATTCTCCTCGCCGCCGCTGCGGCGGTCACGCAGAAATACCAGGCTAAGCGCCGGAGTCCAGGTTACCGCCAGAAATAACGACGTGAGTAAAGCTACGGTCATCGTAATCGCCAGCGCGCGGAAGAAACTTCCGGTCACGCCGGTCACCGAAACCAATGGCAGAAATACCACGACCGGCGTAATGGTCGATCCCACCAGCGGCACGGCGATCTCACGCAGCGCAAGCCGAGCCGCCTGCGCTCGGGTTTCGCCCCGGTCGCGATGCGAAACAATGTTCTCAACCACCACGATGGCGTCGTCAATCACCAATCCAATCGCGGCCGCGAGACCGCCGAGCGTCATCAGATTAAAGCTTTCCCCAATGGCCCACATAAAAAGGATGGTGATCGCGACGGTCACCGGAATCACCAGGCCCGCGACCAGCGAAGACGTCCAATCGCTCAGGAAAAGAAACAGGATGATGCACGCCAGAACCAATCCGATCAGGATGGCGTCGCGAACGCTGCGAATGCTTTCCCGCACCAACTCCGATTGATCGTAATAAGGTTCGAGCTTTACGCCCGCCGGCAGTAACTTTCGCAACCGCTGAATCTGCGCCGCGACCGCATCGGCTACAGCAACGGTGTTGCTGGAAGGCTGGCGGGCGATATTCAGAAGCACCGCCGGAGCGTCATTCGCGGTCACCGCTGTGTAAACCGGCAATACTCCATTCTGCACCGCCGCGACATCCGTAATGCGGATTGCGACTCCGGCCGGCGTGGTCTTCACTGCCAGGTGGCCCAACTGCTCGGCGTCGTGCGCCTGCGCGCCAACCAGGCCAAGTATCAGCTGGTGATTCGCCTCATACAGCCCCGGAGAATCGATGATGTTCGAAGCCTGCACCGCATTCACCAGATCGAGGATGGTGACGCCCGCATTCTGCATGCGCGCCATATCGGGCACAATGTGAAACTCCGGAACCTTCCCGCCCTGCACGGTTACCGTGCTCACGCCGGACACTCGATTCAGCGGAGGCTTCAACTGATAGGTCGCCAACTCCCACAGCTGCGTTTGAGAAAGCTTGTCTGAGGTCAGGCTGTAGCCGAGAATTGGAAAGGTCGCAAAGGTTAAACGGTTGGTAGTGATGGCGGCGGTAGCCGGAAGCGACTGCCGCACCCGGCTGACGGCCGCATCCACCAGTTGCAGCGTGCGAAACATATCCACGCTCCAATCGAAGAACAGGCTGACCTCTGCCGATCCCCGGCTGGTGGTCGAACGAACCGTCACCAGGCCAGGAACGGAATTGACCGCATCCTCGATGGGTTTGGTTATGGTGACCTGCATCTGCTCGACCGGCATCACGCCGTTATCGACGCCGATCACCACGCGCGGAAAATTTGTCTCCGGAAAAACCGAGATGGGGACCTGCTCCGCCGCATAGATTCCCGCGAGCGACAACACAATCAGAAAGAAAAAGATCGGCCCCCGGTAGCGCACCAGCCAGAAGCCTTCTTTTTCCAGCGGCGGCAAAGACTCGGGGGTAACTGCCGTTTCGGCGGATTCTTCTCTCCTCACTTCTTGTCTCCGCCGGTTTTGTCGTCATCGTCCGCCGCCGCCTTGCCAACTTTCACTTTCGTGCCATCGTCCAGTCCGTATGAGCCTGTGGTGATCACGGTTTCCGATCCTTCCAAACCTTTTGTGATCTGGACATCTTCGCCGTCACTGATCCCGAGATCCACCGGAGTCTTGTGCGCCGCGCCGTTGGCCCCGATCACCATCACCGACTTCGTTCCATCCTGCGCAGTCAGCACAGAGGAGAGCGGCACCTTGATGGCTTTCTCCACGGTCTTTCCGTTGATGGATGCCCGCACCGGAGTTCCCGCTTTGTACTTGCCGCGCTTGTTCTCCACGCGAATCCAAACTTCCAAAGTCGTACTCCCAGGATCAAGCGCAGGACTCACCAGAGAAACTTTGGCAGGCACCGGCTTCTCGACTCCTGGAATTTCAACCGTGGCTTCGTCGCCGGCCTTCAGTTGCTGGGCAACGATCTGCGAAAGATGAACCTTGGCCAACAGCGACGAAGTATCCATCACTGTGATCAGGGTCGCGCCCGAGTTCACCGTCTCGCCGGGAAACAATGGACGATCGGTTACCACACCGGCAATCGGGCTGCGAATTTCGGAGTAAGAAACCTGCGCTTGTGCCGCCAGATATTTTCCTTTTGCCGAAGAAAGCTGCCCTTCGGCCTGCTGCACCGAAGCTGCGCGGCTCACCGCCTTCAGTGAGTCCATGTGGTTTTGCGCCACATCGTAGGCGGCTTGCGCCTGCACCAGCGCTGCGGCGGCGGTGTCGTAATCCCGTCCGGGAATTGCGCCTTCCGCCAGGAGTTTCTTGCGCGCTTCCACAATCTGCTTTTGCAAATCGAGTTGCGCCTTGGCCTGGGCAACATCCAATTCAGCCTTGTGATAATCCTCGGGAACCTGGGCTTTGGTCTGCATCTCAAACGAGGCCTGGGCCGCGGTGAACTGGCCCTGATTATCCAGCGCTTGCGCGCTCAGGTCGCGGTTCTCCAGTTCCGCCAGCAACTGGCCTTTCCTTACTTTCGATCCGCGTTGCACGTAAAAGGCGCGCACCGGAGCGGTTATCTTCGGTGAAATCGCAGCCTCTGCCACCGGAGAGAGCGTTGCATCGGCGGTGATGTGCTCGGAAATTGCTCCGGCCTCAGGATGCTCGGCCTGCACCGTCACCAGCGCAGCCGTGTCGGCTTCATTTGCCTTCTTGCAGCCTTGCAGCAGAAGGGCGCTTAGCGGCACGATTGCCATCGTGCAAAGATGAATGATCAATTTTCGAGGAGAGTTCAAGTTTACGGTCACAGTGTCCCCGTCAGAATTTGCAGTCCAGCCATGGCGTCCTGGTAGCGAACCATGCCATCCGCCTGCGCCGTCGCGGCCGAAAGATAAGCCCCCTGCGCATCCACAACTTCCAGCACCGTGGCTTCGCCCGCTGAATACTTCATTTTTGTCAGCCGCAAACTCTCGGCGGCGGTGCGCACGCTCAAGTCGAGCAGGTCGGTTTGATCGCGAGCGGCAGCGGCCTCGGCATACGACTCTTCCAAAGTCGCGATCAGCTTTCTCTGGGCCGCGGTAACTCCAACCTTGGCGGCATCGCGCCGAATCTCGCTTTGCTTCACGCGCTTCTGCGTGGAAAACCAATCCCACAGCGGAATGTCGATGGTTCCGCTGATTGAATAGCCCAGATTCTGCGCGTTGTCCGGCCCGGTCTTCGCAAACTGCGGGGCATCGATCCCGTAGCTGAAGTTCAAGGAGAGATCAGGCAGGTAAGCCGCCCTCGCCGAGGCGACCCCCGCGTTTCCGGCTCGCAGCTCCGCCAATGCGCTGCGAATTTCTGGATTATGGTTGGCCGCCAGCCGGTTAACATCTTCGCGCTCAGGAAGTGCGGGCAGCGGTCCCGGCTTTTCTGTCACATACGGCGTGCGCGGATCGGGAAATAACAGCACCGCAAGTTCCAGGCGAGCCTTGTCCGCGGCCAGCGTCGCATCGCTCAGATCGCGCTGGCGCTGCTGCTGCTGAAGTTGCGCTTTGACCACATCGGCGTGCGCACCTTCCCGCGCCGCCTCGCGCTTCTGCGTAAGGTCGGTAAAAGACTGCGCTTCCTGAAGAGCATCCGCGAGCAGTCGCTGTTTTGTTTCAGATGCCGCGACCGAGTAATACATTCCAACCACGCTTGCCACCAGTCCGCGGCGCGCAATCTCAAGCTCGGCCGCAGCACGGGCCGCACTGGCGGAAGCCACCTGCGCATCGGCGAACTGCTTCAGCCCGACCGTCTCATTGATAGAAGCCTGGCTGATGTACTCATGCACAGAATTGTTGGCGATAAACACCGGCGCCCGCAGCGCGCTGCCCTGACCGCCTTGGAGCGTGGTTCCGTTGGGCTGCGTGTAGAGCATCTGATTGTGGTACACCGCGGAGGGCAGCATTGAAGCCTTCGCCAGATAACGGTCGATCGCGGCGGTTTTTTGCGTGGCCAACGCGCTCGCGAAAGTGGGCTCGTTGAGTTGCGCCCGGTGAATAGCCTCGGATAGCGTGATGGTGAGAGGTCCGGCAGGCTTCGCCTCCTGAGCAAGAGAGGGAGCCAAGCTCGCTGCAAAAACCAGGAAACCCGCGGCCCAACCGCGCAGATTGAATTCCATCCGGCCCATACCTCAACCCTAGATGTGAAACCTTAAGGCATGCTGAAGCGAGAGAAATGAACTAGAAACGCGCGGCGGAATGTGGATTCGCCGCCGAAACAGGCGACTACGATAGTCCGTTCGCAAAAAAATGTAAGCGTAAGAGTTTTGGTGGGCAGTGCAGGACTCGAACCTGCGACCTCCTGCTTGTAAGGCAGGCGCTCTAACCAGCTGAGCTAACCGCCCGCATTTTACGCGCGCGCCAAGGGCCTTCAGTGAGTGTACGTGAGTTGCGAAAATTCGGTCAACGCGTGACGCCGTCGGTCCACGGTCCTCGCGACGCTGTTCTGCGAACCTATTTCCTCTCCTGCTAGACTGGCCCGATGCGCCGTCTCATTGTGAACGCGGATGACTTTGGCTTCACTCCGGGCGTGAATCGCGGCATCGCCGAAGCCCATACCCAGGGCATCGTCACTTCCGCCACGCTCATGGCCAATGGACGCGCTTTTGCCGACGCAGTGGCTCTAGCCAAAGCTCTTCCAACCCTCAGCGTAGGTTGTCATGTGGTCTTGATCGATGGCCAACCGCTCAGCGATTCGAAACAGATTTCTTCCCTCACTTCGAGCGCTGGCCAATTCGGCAATCGTTTGAAGTCATTCGCAGCGCGCGCTCTCACGGGCCGATTAAACGCTCGTGAGATTGAAGCCGAAGCTGCCGCGCAGATTCGCAAGCTGCAATCCGCAGGCATCCCCGTCTCGCATGTGGATACTCACAAACACACTCACTTGTTTCCTTCCGTTCTGCGGCCCGTGTTGCGGGCAGCGCGCGCATGCGGGGTCGGGGCCATCCGGAACCCGTTCGGTCCACGCAAGCCCTTGCGCTCCGCCGATCTCATGAAGCGTCCCAGTTTGTGGACCCGCTACGCGGAAGTACGACTTTTCCGCGCCCTCGCCGGCAAGTTTCGCGAAGCTGCCAACAAAGAAGGATTTGTCACCACCGACGGCACCTTCGGCATCGTCGTTACCGGAGCGCTCGACGAACAATTATTCCGCGCCATTGCTGCAATTATTCCCGAAGGCTCTTGGGAATTCGTTTGCCATCCCGGCTACAACGATGACGATCTCAGGGCCGCCAACACGCGGCTGCGCGAATCACGCGAGACCGAATTGCAGCTATTGACCATGCCGGAAGTCCGCGAGTTGCTCTCGCGGCAAGGGATCGAGCTGATTTCTTACCGTGACCTTCTGTCCGAGACGGGCCGTCCTCAGTCCGCCGGCGCCGAAAAGCAGAAGTCATAAGGCCGCGATATAACTTTCGTAACCTTAAGTGAATTCTTTCAGCAGTGTATTATTTGCATTAGATTCCACTGAAAAGACTCAGGCTGGGGGATTCGATTGATGTCTGCCGGGGCAGCACCGCGCGCCACGTTGGATCTGCGCCTCCGGGTTTGGGGCATGGGTGCCGACAACCAGCCTTTCCACCAGAACGCAAACGCGCAAAATGTGAGCAGGACTGGCGCTTGCATCTGCGGCCTGGAGCATGAACTGAAGGTCGGCGACGTCATCGGCGTGCAATACGAGACCAAAAAAGCTCGCTGCCGCGTCATCTGGGTAATGGAGGCGGGGGGATTAAAAAAAGTTCAAGTGGGCGTGCAGTTGGTTGCTGACCAGGAGTGCCCCTGGATGTCGCAGTTGCCCCCGGAGATGCGCGTCGCCGGAACGCTTACTTCTCCCGATAATCGCAGGCATTTCCTCCGCCACAAGATATCGTTTCCTTTGGAATTCCGCGACGAGCGCGTGAATACGCCCATGCGCGTCAACGCCACCGACATTAGCGGCAACGGCTGTTATGTTGAGACCGTCATGCCATTAACAGTTTCCACCGTGTTGCGCGTCGATTTCTGGATCGATCAGGAGCGCACCTCGACTACCGCAACCGTGCGCACCCGCGATCCTGGGGTCGGCATGGGCATCGAATTCACCGGCCTTCCCGAGGATTCTAAGCGGCGTTTTCAGGAACATCTCGACAAGCTGGATCCCGGCATGCTGAAACCCGCGCCAAAGCCCTCCTAGAATTTCGCCTGCGCGTCTTCTACCGCGCCTGGTCGCTATTTCACGCGACAAATCTCCGCAGCCTGTAGAATCTGCATCTTCTACTGTTCAACGCCATCGAATTACAGAACCGGCAGACCAGAGGAAGGGCGGATTCGCGAATGAAGATCGGCATCACCGGCTATCCCACCTACGGCGGTAGCGGCGTAGTGGCAACTGAACTGGGCCTGGAACTAGCCCAACGTGGACACCAGATTCACTTCATTTCCTATGCTCCGCCGATCCGCCTGCGAGGTCAGGAACCGAACATTCATTATCACGAAGTGGAAGTGTCGCGTTACCCGCTGTTCGATTACCCCCCTTACGATCTCGCGCTCGCGACCCGCATGGCCGAGGTTGCGCAGTTATACGATCTCGACTTGCTGCACGTGCACTACGCCATTCCACATTCGGTAAGCGCGCTGCTCGCCCGCCAGATGCTGGCCGATGGTCCCCGCGGACGCCGACTGCCCTTCGTCACAACATTGCACGGAACCGACATCACGCTGGTCGGTCTCGACCGTTCTTATCTTCCGATTACGCGTTATTCCATCGATCAGAGCGATGGCGTCACGGCGATTTCCAATTACCTGCGCGACCGTACCATGCGCGTGTTTGACGTGAAAAACCCGATTGAAGTGATTTACAACTCGGTGAATTGCGATGTCTACACCAGAAACCCGCATCCCGAGGAGTTACGCGCCGAGTATGCGCCCAACGGCGAGCGCTTGCTGGTGCATCTTTCGAATTTTCGTCCGGTGAAGCGCGTGTCAGATGTGATCGAGATTTTTGACCGCGTGCGCAAGCAGATTCCCGCAAAGCTATTGCTCATCGGCGACGGGCCCGACCGTTCGATTGCGGAATGGATGGCGGTACAAAAGGGCATCCACGCAGACGTGCTGTTTCTGGGCAAGCAGGATCAAGTGCAAGAGAAGCTGGGCGTCTGCGATGTGCTGTTGATGCCCAGCGAACTGGAATCGTTCGGCCTGGCGGCTCTCGAAGGCATGGCCTGCGAAGTGGTGCCCATCGCGACCCGCACCGGCGGAGTGCCGGAAGTGATTGAGCACGAAGTCAGTGGTTATCTCGCCGATGTTGGCGACGTGGATACGATGGCGCGTTATGCCATCGAATTATTGAATGACGAAAGCCTGTTGCGGAAGATGGGCAAGGCCGCCCGCACCGTCGCCAAAGCTCGCTTCTGCGCCAACAAGATCGTACCCGAGTACGAGGATTTTTACCGCCGCGTGCTCGAGCGCAATTCGTAAAACGCCTCGGGAACCGCGCCCGTGGCCTGAAGCAGGGGCAGCCGAATGCGCACCAGCGTGCCCTTCCCTTCCTGGCTGTCGATGGTCATGCGAGCCGTGTCTCCATAGAGAACTTGCAGCCGTTCGGAAATATTTGCCATGCCGATGCCTGCGCCTTGCGTGCCCTGCCCATCCGCCGGAGGCTTCGCCGCCATGCCTACGCCGTCATCTTCCACTTCGATAATCAACGTCTCTTCCGACAAGCGGCTGCGTAAGTAAACGCTTCCGCCCTCCACCATGGAAGAAAGCCCGTGCTTGATTGAGTTTTCTACCAGCGGCTGCAAGAGCATGGCCGGCACCATCACGTCGAGCGACGCCGGATCAAGCTCCTTCACCACGCGTAATTTGTCGCGCCCGAACCGCACGACTTCAATATCCAGATAGTTGTCGATGAATTCCACTTCTTCTCGCAGCGGAACGAACGAATCGGTGCTGTTGAGCAAACGCCGCAGGATCGTCGCCAGCTTCGAAATCACTTCCCGCGCCGTATCCGGATCGAAGCGCACCAGGGAGGAAATCGAATTCAGCGTGTTGAAAAGAAAATGAGGATTGATCTGGTTCTGCAGCGCCTCCATGCGGGCGTGCAGCAGCAAGCGCTCCTGCTCTTCCAGCTTGATCTGGATGCGGACGCTATTGAAAATCTTCAGTTCAATTCCGATCGCCATCGCCGACGCCGCGTAAATCGCCAGTTCCACCCACAGGTTGCTGCTGTCCACACTGAAAATGGAATGCGGAAAGTATCGCGACATTTGACTCTGCACGAAGCGCAATCCAAAGATGGTGGTAAAGAACATGATCTGCCAGTCGAACAAGCGCGGGGTCGGCAGATTGCGGCGGATGAGCCGGTAGATGCTGAGATCGATGAACGGCGAAAACGACCAGATCAAGTCTTTATCCATCGCCATGGTGCGCAGTTGGCCGGCGACAAAACCGCAGAGCACGCCGAAAGGCAGCGTCGCCCACTCCCCATGCAGAACGGCGGGTACGGCCATCAACGAGCCGCCCAGAACCCCTGCCCAGCGCCCGCCAATCACGCCCAGCAGAAGCGCGGTTTCAAAACTCAAATCTCCGGCGAGAAAGCTTCTGGCGGAAAAGCGGATCCAGACGCCAATCATAATCGGCGCCGCCATCCACAAAACCAGGTAAACTTTTTGGCGAAATGCGCGCTCTTCGCGGAAGAGCAGCGACTTGAAATCTTTGGAACGCACCAGACTGCTGGAGATGGCAGCAGCCACGCCCAGCTTCACCAGCAGATTAATCCAGATTAGACGCGGTTCCATGGAATGCGGGCGGCTTCAGTGCCCATGGGAAAACTGTAGCACGAGGAAGAATCGGGCGATTGGGCGATCGGGTCATCGGGTGATTTCATGTGAGTGGGCCTCAGATCGCCCGATGACCCGATCAAACATCACCCGATCTTAAAAGCCCGCAGGTCACGCCCCGTCATTTCTTTCGGCTCATCCACGCCAAGCATCCCCAACATGGTCGGCGAAATATCGCGCAGCGATCCGTTCGGTGACAGAGCGAACTGCTTCGCATTTTCCGCCACCACGATGAAGGGCACGGGATTCGTGGTGTGCGCGGTGTGCGGACCGCCAGTCACGGGGTCGATCATCATTTCGGCGTTGCCGTGATCGGCGGTAATCAGCATCGCACCACCTTTGGCTCGAACAGCGGCTTCGATGCGACCCAGGCAGGCATCCACCGTCTCGACTGCTTTCACCGTCGGTTCAATCTTGCCCGAGTGCCCGACCATGTCGGCATTGGCGAAGTTCACGATCACCACGTCAAAGGTTCCGTCTTCGGTGGCCTTCACGACTGCGTCCGCAATTCCGGCGGCGCTCATCTCAGGCTTCAGATCGTATGTTGCGACTTTCGGCGACTGCACCATCACGCGCTCTTCGCCAGGAAACGGCTGCTCCACGCCTCCATTGAAGAAATATGTAACGTGGGCATATTTCTCGGTTTCCGCCACGCGCAGGTTGCGCATGTTCAGATTGCCCATCACATTCGCCAGAATGTTCGCCATTGACTCGGCAGGAATCACCACCGGCAGGCTGAAGTTTTTGTCGTATTGCGTCATGCAAACGTAATGCAGATTTTTCGGCACGCGCTCGCGCGGAATTGCCGCGTCCAAATCAGCCGCGCCCGGAAGATCGCTGCCGCCTTTCGCGTTCAGTCTGCTGTTGCGCGCCAGGGCGCGCGTGATCTGGCGAACTCGGTCAGCGCGGAAATTAAAGCAGATGCACGCGTCCTCATCGCAAATCGTCGCCAGCGGCTGGCCATTCTTGTCGGTGCAGACAAAGGGCACGACAAATTCGTCGGTAACGCCACGGTTATAAGAATCCTTCATTCCCTGCACCGGATCAGCGAACTTACCGCCCTCCGCATCGCCAAAGACCATTGCGTTGTAAGCCTTCGCGATGCGCTCCCAGCGCCGGTCGCGGTCCATGGCGTAGTAGCGGCCGTTCACCGTGGCAATCTTGCCGGAGTTATATTCGCGCATCTTCTGCTGAAGTTGTTCCAGGTAGCCGGCGCCATTGGTGGGCAAGGTGTCGCGGCCATCCATAAAAGCGTGGACGAAGACGCGATCCACTCCATTCTGCTTCGCCATCTTCAGCAGCGCATAAAGATGCGCCTGCTGCGAGTGCACACCGCCGTCGGAAACCAGTCCGAACAAATGCAGCCTTCGTTCGCCCACGCGCGCATGTTTCATCGCTGCCATTAGCACGGGATGCGAGAAGAACTCTCCGTTCCGAATCATCAGATCGATGCGCGTGATGTCCATGTGGACGATGCGTCCCGCGCCAATGTTGAGATGCCCAACCTCGCTGTTTCCCATCTGTCCCTCAGGCAATCCGACAAAAGGACCGCTGGTGTGAATCAACGTGTTGGGATATTCGCGGAGCAATCGATCGTAGACAGGCTTGCGCGCGAGGGCGATGGCATTGGCTTTGGTTTCGGCGCGGTAACCCCAGCCGTCAAGAATAGTAAGGATGAGTGGTTTGGGCCTAGGCATTGTTCACCACGGCGAGAGCAAAGCGCGGAAGAGGCATGAGAAAGAATCTATAAGGATGTACGACGTTTTTCAAACACGTGTCCACCAATCTGACTTGACGCTCCATCTGCGGTTATACTCGACGCACGGAGAAAATCATGCCCATCAGCGACCTCTTACTTCCGGAACTCGATGCGGAAATCAAAAAGACGCGCACTACGTTGGAGCGCGTTCCCGCCGACAAAAAAGAATATGCGCCTCACGCCAAGTCCATGCCGCTGGGAAAACTGGCGCCGCATATTGCGCAGCTCGCGGGTTTCGGCCTGGTTATCTTGACTACGCCTGAGCTGGATTTTTCCAAAGGCAGCGTCAAGCCATTGCCCTTCGAATCGACGGCGCAACTGGTGCAGGCTTTTGACGAAGGCGCTGCGAAAGTTCGCGCCGCGCTGCAGGCCACTCCCGACAGCGCGTGGAAAGAGAAATGGAAGCTCAGTTTCCAGGGAAAAACTATTTTTGAGGGCGAACGTTTCCTGGCCTACCGGCAAATGTTCCTGAATCATCTGGTGCATCACCGTGCCCAGCTCGGCGTGTATTTGCGGCTGAATGAGAAGCCGGTGCCAGCCACCTACGGGCCGTCGGCCGATGACACGCTGGGATTCTGAGACCGAGCACTGCATCGCCCTGGCGCAAGTACAAGATCACCAGATGACTTGGACAGGATACCCGCGTGGAGAAGATCTCCCTGATTATGGGCGGGGTACAAGCGGCCCGTTATAGAACAAGTCCTCGAAGTCGGAATCGGGATCGTTGAAGTCGTCTGGCACCGTGAACTTGCCCTTCGCACTGCCAAAGACCCACTTCTTCTGCGTCCTGTTCAGAGGACCAGCTTAGCGACCTGGATTCCGGCCGTGCCGATTACCACTTCCTCTCCCATCGCGACTCGTTCGAGCAGGCGGGAGAGGTGGGTTTTGGCCTCGTGGATATTGACTTCCATACAACCAGCTTAGCTAAGTATGGATTAAGTCAACATCTAGGCGAACGGACCCTGAGCGAGCATAATCAAGCGTGCGACAAGAATTCTCCCTCTCAGTAGAACAAGGGCTCACATCGAGGTCAGACCGCTTCACGGGTATCGTGATGCTATAGGTCTGAAGGACCTTCTTTACCAGGTCAAGAAACCAGGGCCCCGCTGTCGGGGACACGAAAACATTCTCAATAGTAGCCGGGAGGTCGACCGACTTCCACACAACCTGTTGAGGTGCGGGTCGGTATTCATGACCGGACGCGACGGCCGGTCCGGCTGAGGCAACGCTTGCCATATCGCTCCACACAGCCCTCAGTTCCCGTTCGTATTCGAAGGATCGGCGTTTGTGGACGAGGGGCCAGAAGGTATTGGCGGCGGGTATTTTGTCCCGCTCATACGAAATATAGTTAACGGTGCCTAGGTACACGTCAGCAGCTAGGGCTTCCCGCAGCCTTGCATACGTCGTCTGCGAGCAGACTGACTCTTTTGACGTCGAATAAACTTTCCACATAGCGGCCGACTCGCATTCGTTCATGTGCCAGCAGTTTACAAAGCTCCAGCCTTTGGTCAAGCGGAGTAAGCCTGCATGCTTTTCCGGATCGAAATGCCGCTCCAGGTAGTCGTATAGGGGTTGGGACACTGTACCTTCGAACTTGTCAATGAGAAGGTCGGCACGTGTGAAAAGCAAACCCTTTTCTTCCAGCATGCTCACAAACTGGGCAAAGTCCATGTAGCGCCATGTCTTGGTTTGGGGATCGGTCGGCGGGGCAAACGCCGGATGACGCCCTTTCAGGAGTAGCGAATTTGCATGCATGCCGGACACCTCCCGCCAGTTAGCTCTTATAATTCAGCGCCTTCAGCCCCAAAAACCTCGCACCATCCCCCAACTCCGACTCAATTCGCAGCAACTGGTTATATTTCGCGACGCGGTCGGTACGAGAAGCCGATCCTGTCTTGATCTGCCCCGCTCCCGTGGCCACGGCCAAGTCGGCAATGAATGTGTCTTCCGTCTCCCCCGAGCGATGCGAAATCACCGACGTATATCCGTTGCGCCGGGCCAGGTCGATCGCGTCGAGCGTTTCGCTGACCGTGCCAATCTGATTCACTTTGATCAGAATCGAATTGGCCACGCCTTTATCGATTCCTTCCTGCAGGAATTGAACGTTCGTCACAAATAAATCGTCGCCGACTAACTGGATCTTGCTGCCGAGTTCTTTCGTCAAGTTCTGCCATCCATCCCAATCATTTTCAGAAAGGCCATCTTCCAAGGAGACGATGGGGTAGTCGTTCACCCACTTCGCCCAAAACCGCACCATGTCGTCGGAACTCTTCGCCGACTTGTCCGACTTCTTAAAAACATATTTGCCGTCCTGATAAAACTCGCTGGCCGCGGGATCGAGCGCGATCGCAATTTCCTCCCCCGGTTTGTATCCAGCCTGCTGAATCGCTTCCAGCACGACTTCGATGGCCTCCACATTCGACTTCACCGAAGGCGCAAATCCGCCTTCATCGCCGACGGCCGTGTTGTAGCCGCGCTTCTTCAGCACTCCCTTCAGCGTATGGAACACTTCCACGCCCCAGCGCAAGGCTTCAGAAAACGACGGAGCGCCGACCGGCATCACCATGAATTCCTGGAAGTCGACATTGTTGTCGGCGTGCGCACCGCCGTTCAGAATGTTCATCATCGGCGTTGGCAAAGTATTCGCGCCCGCGCCACCGAGATAGCGGTAGAGCGGCAACCCGTATTCGGCGGCGGCTGCGCGAGCGCAGGCCATCGATACCGCGAGAATCGCGTTCGCTCCCAGGCGGCCTTTGTTTTCCGTGCCATCGAGCTCGATCATCTTATGGTCGAGCCCGCGCTGATCCGACGCGTCCCAGTTCCCCAGCGCATCAGCAATCTCGCCATTCACATTCTCTACGGCCTTGAGAACTCCCTTGCCGAGAAAGCGCGCGTTGTCACCGTCACGCAATTCCACCGCCTCATGCTCGCCGGTGGATGCTCCGCTCGGAACAATCGCCCTGCCCACGGTTCCACTCGCCAGTTGTACTTCCGCTTCCACCGTAGGATTGCCGCGCGAATCCAATACTTCGCGTCCGATAATTGCTCCAATGTTCGTCATAATGCGCTGACCTTTCTTGTCTCGGTGTGAAAGTTGAGAATTGTCGTCCACTCGCACGGCGTACCGTTGGGCAGCAGAGTTAAAGCTCAAACGCCGTCCCGTGAGATATCCGACGCCGGTGTAGTCCTTGCCCATGGCCGCCAAAACCCACGATTATAGCGGAAGCATGCCCAGCGAACCGGGGACAGATCCCGCGGCTGCTTCCTTGCCTTCGCTGGTTCAGGAACATTTCCCGATATTGTCCCAAAGCCCGGCTTGGACTAGAGTCAAATTCAATGGTTCCGGGTTCTTAGTGGTTGAAAGACCCGAGGAGGATTTATTTATGAAGAAGTGGATGGTTCTACCTGGCACCCTGCTACTGGCGGCCCTCGCAACGGCACAGACGAGTTTGCCCGTTCCCGCCGGCACCGCCTTGATGGTGAAGCTCGAAACCACTCTGGCAACTTTCAGCAATAAGGTCGGCGATCCGTTCCGCGGGCAATTAACTCAGGATGTTGTGCTCAACGGCAAAACCGTGATTCCCGCCGGAACTGTGGTGGAAGGCCGCGTCACCAAAGTCGCCGAGCCGCGCCGAATCTCCGGCAAGCCGACCATTGGAATTATGCCCGAGGCTTTGATTCTGCCCACGGGTGAGCACCTTTTTCTCGATGCCACGCTGGTTGATACCAACGCTGGCCGGGATACCGATGTAAACAACGAAGGCGAATTTAAGGGATCGGGCCACGACCGCCGCGATCAACTGGAAGCCGGAGGCGGCACCGCAAGCGGCATGTTGATCGGCGGCCTGGTGGGCGGACCGGTGGGAGTCGTAGTAGGTGGTCTGGTAGGCGCCGGGTCGACGGGAGGCTACTGGCTGAGCAAACATCGTTCGGCGATGCTGGCCGCCGGGACGACGCTCACGCTGGAACTGAATCGTCCGCTGGCGATGACGCCGGCCGTGGCGAACCCTGGACAGTAAATTTTTTTCCCTCTTTAGAATGCGCCGGAGGCTTAGCCTCTGGCGTTTTTGTTACATCCCCGATCCCAGCTCCGCCTCGCTCAACAACTCCAGTTCAATCCAACCTTCCACCGGCAACGAATCCGCGGGCAAGCGATTCAGCCAAAGACTAAAGCGCAGCCGCAGCTTGCTGGCGGGTGCAATGGCCTCCGGACCAGCCTTCGCATCGCCCGAACTCTGAAAGCTCGCGCTCGGATTCGCCAGCAGCCAACGCAGAGGCAAGCGGAATTCAAAGTTGCGCAGCAAAGCCACTCTAGCGCTTTCGCTGTCGGCTTCGACCGAAGATAAAGAAGCCGCGTCTTCCCTGCCTTCGACGTTCCACTCCTTCAACTTGCGCTCTTCCACTCGCGCATCCAGCCGCAGGGCCCGGCGCGGACGAGCTTCACCATTCGCCCAGGATTCCAGACTCACGACGATCTCGAACTCCATGTCCGGCACGGCCCCGGCGAAATCCAGTCGGCCATAAACAAACGTGCTGTCGATGCCGGTATACACCGAATCGAGCAGAAACTGTTTGCCGTGCATTGCGCCCGCGCGCTGGTCGGCGGTGAACACGGCTGCGCCCATCCACTCGAAGTAGCGAACCTTATCGCCAGTCACCCGGGGATGAATGTAAGCGGTCTGTGGAGTAAACGCGGGTCGTATTTCGCGGGCGGTGATCGGCTGCGATAAATAATCCGGCGGCGTCGCCCCCAAAGCCTGATAAACATTTGAAAGATGCTTACGATAGAGCTCGTCAAAATCGCGATCGTTGGCAGAGGAGTGCTCGGGCCCGTACCACCAGTTCCAGTCGCTGCCCTCGGCAATCAGAATTTCTTCAAACGCCAGCTTGCGCTGCGCCTCGCTTGCCTTGGCGGCATGTTGAGCGTAGAACTCGCGCGCATGGTAGAGATAATCCCACGCGCGATTGTCTTCGGGTGCGCCGATCCAAACGTTAAAGTTCGCGTTAATCCAAGAACCTGGCACAATCGACGGCATAGGCGAAACATTCTGGTGCCTCGAGATCGCCTCTGAAACTGTCACCGCTTCCAAGCCGCCTTCGCGCTGCAACGCATCGTAAAATCGCCGCAAAAATTCCCGTCCTGATTTCGGGTAATACTCCCACGCATTTTCCCCATCGAGGATCACCGACACAACGGCGTCACGTCCCTGCGACAGCACAGGCTTCGCCGCCTCTTTGATATTGTGCAGCAGGTGCCCGGCGGCGTCTCGCGGATCCATCCCGGAGTAAACGAACCCGATCAGGTCCGAAATCGTATGGTCGCGAAACACCATATGCATGGCGGTTGAATCGCGCTCGTAGCGATGAATGTTATAAAGGCGCTCCGCCAAATGCGTGGGCAGCCGGCCATTGCCGTCGCGTTGAAAGAAAACACCGGTGCTGCGACCGAGCACGCCTTCGTCGGTGGCCATCCACTGGATGCCGAGGCTGTGCGCAATTGCGATCGCCTCCTCCGAGACGCTTCCCTCCGAAGGCCAAAGTCCGCGCGGGCGAACTCCAAACACCTGCTCATGCAAATCAAGAGCGCGGACTAATTGCTCGCGCGCATCCTCGGGATGACGAAAACGATTTTGCGGCAGCGGCAGGCCTGGCGTCGAAACTCCGCCCGCATTGGTATCGCACACCAGCGGAAGAATGGGATGGTAAAAAGGAGTCGCCGAAATTTCGATCGAACCTTTTTTCGCGGCGTCGGCGTAAGCCGGCAAAACTTTGGCCAGCAGATCCCGTTCCCGCGAGATCACAAAGCTCTGATCTTCCAGCGAATAATTCCGCTCCTTCTTGATGAGCGCTGCAATTTCCGGATCATCCAGAAAAAATTCGTCAAACCAGGCGATCTGTGACAGCACCTGCAAGTCAGTGAAGTGTTGCGCCTCAAAATATTTTTCGGCTTTCTCGGCGGCATAGCCATGCTCGCGAAATCTCTCGCGCAGCTCCCAGTATCGAGGATAGCGGCCAATTAAATTCGCCGGGTTCGCCTGAAAAAGATATTGCAGGGCGAACTGCCGCTCTTTCTGCGTCAAATCCTTCGCCGGCTTGGCCGCAACCTTCAGAAACGGATCCTGCGCGGTACCAGCTACATAATCCTGAATTTGAGTAATCAGCGAGGGAACCAGATTGAAGTTCTGGTGAACGTTGGGGAATTCGTCGAGCAGTTTCACCATGCCGTAGTAATCCTTGAGCGCGTGCAGGCGAACCCACGGCAGGCGATACTCGCCAGTCACCAGATCCTTGTAAAAAGGCTGATGCTGATGCCAGAGAAAAATCAGACGCAAGGCGGGCATGGGCAGAAATTTCAGTCTAGCATGGGGCGCGGCCAGTTCTTTCCACACTCTCCAGGGCGCAGCTCTTCCGGTACACTAAATAGGGAAAATGCCCGAACTGACCACTACCGCCGCTTCCGATTCGATGACACTCCTCTCCGAGCAGGATCTATACCTGTTCAACGAGGGCAGCAACTATCGCATGTACGAAACCATGGGCGCGCACCTGGTCTCGCGCAACGGCAAGGCCGGCGCGGTCTTCAGCGTTTGGGCGCCAAATGCGCGCCAGGTTTCAGTCATAGGAAATTTTAACGACTGGAATCCGCAATCGAACGTGCTTGCATTGCGCGCCAGCTCCGGAATCTGGGAAGGCTTCGTGCCCGGCGTTACCAAAGGCGCGCTTTATAAATTCCATATTGAATCGACACGTCACGGCTACAACATCGACAAAGCCGATCCGCTGGGAATTTTGCACGAGAAACCTCCACGCACCGCTTCGGTGGTCTGGGATCTCAACTACACATGGGCTGACGACGAATGGATGCGGAACCGGGCCGAGCGCAACTCGCTGCGCGCGCCGCAGTCGGTCTACGAAGTCCACCTCGGTTCCTGGATGCGCGTCCCGGAAGAGAACAACCGGCCGCTAACCTATCGTGAGACCGCGCCTCGCCTCGCCGAATATGTCGGGCGCATGGGCTTCACGCACGTCGAATTTCTGCCAGTGATGGAACACCCTTTCTACGGTTCGTGGGGATACCAAACGACCGGCTATTTCGCTCCCACCTCGCGCTACGGCACGCCGCAGGATTTCATGTATCTGGTCGATTACCTGCACCAGCATGGAATCGCGGTGATCCTCGACTGGGTTCCTTCGCACTTCCCTTCCGACGCTCACGGACTTGCCTACTTCGACGGCACGCATCTTTATGAGCATGCTGACTCGCGCCAGGGCTTCCATCCCGACTGGAAAACGCACATCTTCAACTACGGCCGCACCGAGGTCCGCAGCTTTCTGATGTCGAGCGCGATGTTCTGGTTCGACAAGTATCACATCGATGGCATTCGTGTAGATGCCGTCGCGTCCATGCTTTATCTGGATTATTCGCGCAAGCACGGTGAATGGATTCCCAACAAATTCGGCGGCCGCGAAAATCTCGAGGCCATCGACTTCCTCCGCCGCTTCAATCAGGAAGCCTACAAAGAGCATCCTGAGATTCAAACCACCGCAGAGGAATCCACTTCATGGCCCATGGTGTCGCGTCCGGTGTATTTAGGCGGCCTGGGCTTTGGCATGAAGTGGGATATGGGATGGATGCACGATACCCTGGAATATTTCCGGCAGGATCCTATTCATCGCAAATACCACCACAGCAAACTCACCTTCCGCATGCTGTATTCGTTCCAGGAAAACTTTGTGCTGCCGCTCTCCCACGATGAAGTAGTTCACGGCAAAGGATCGCTGCTCGGCAAGATGCCCGGCGATGAAAAAAGCCGCTTCGCCAACCTGCGCCTGCTCTACGCATATATGTTCGCGCAGCCCGGGAAGAAGTTGCTTTTCATGGGATGCGAGTTCGGCCAGGTCCGGGAGTGGGCGCACGATACCAGCCTGGAGTGGCACGTACTTCAATATAAGAATCACAGCGGGCTGCAAAATTGGGTCGGCGAATTGAACCGGCTTTACCGCAGCGAACCCGGATTGCACATGCTCGATACCGACGCCACGGGATTCGAATGGGTTGATTGCAACGACAACCTCACCAGCACAATTTCGTTGTTGCGCAAGAGCGACTCGCCTAAAGATTCAATCTTGGTTGTCTGCAACTTCACCCCCATTCCTCGCGTCGATTACCGCGTCGGCGTCCCCGAAGCTGGCTACTGGCGCGAGCTGTTGAACAGTGACGCCGTGGAGTACGACGGCACCGGCATCGGCAACCTCGGCGGCGCAACCGCCGAGAACGTGCCCGCTCATGGTCGCCCATTCTCGCTGAAGCTTACGCTGCCTCCGCTGGGAGCGCTGTTTCTGAAACAAGGATAGTCAGCCAGGGCTTCGTTGTGCCTTCGTGCCCATCGCGTTTCATCTCGAACTCGCGGTTGCGCTTCGCCGCGCGTGCTATTCTGCCCTCAGAAGCGCGTTTTTCCATGCGGATTCTCACCCGTTACATTCTGCGTGAAGTCAGCTCGCACGCCCTCATTGGCGCGGCGGTCTTCACGTTTGTGTTATTCACGCGCGATCTGGGCAACATTCTGGAACTGGTAGTCCGCGCCAGTGCCCCTCTGCCTAGCGTCGCGGAGATTTTCTTCTATACCGTTCCCCTGGCGCTTACCTACACCATCCCCATGAGCGTGCTGGTAGGAATTCTCATCGGGCTGAGCCGGCTCGCTGCCGACAGCGAAATTACCGCCATGCGCGCCAGCGGTATGGGCGTGTGGGATTTCGGCCGGGCTCTGGCGATTTTTGTCGCCGCCGCTTGGGCCATCGCAATGCTGAACGGCGTCTACCTAGCGCCCTGGTCGCTGGCATCGCTGGGACATCTCGAGGATCAACTCAAAGGCTCGCAAATTTCTTTTGAAGTGCGCCCGCGGGTTTTTTATGAAGGCTTTCCCAAGCTTGTACTTTACGTGCAGGACGCACACAGCGCTCAGGGCGGCGCGGTTTGGAATGGGGTATTCCTCGCAGACATCTCCGACCCAGCCAATCCGCGCATTACGCTGGCGCGCGAGGGAATTCTTGTTCCAGAGGGCCGGGACCGCCTGCACCTCCACTTGACCGACGGTTCCACTCACGAAACCGATCCCGCCGCCGCCGACAAATATCAGATCTCGAGTTTTCAGCAAACCGATATCCCGATCGAGCTGGCCACATCAGAGAACAAGGCTGACGAACAGATCCCGGTCAAAGCAATCGGTACCTGGGAGCTACGCGATCATGCGCGCGCCGTTGATGCGGTTTCGGCGCGCTGGTACCTCATCGAATTTCATAATCGCTTTGCCCTGCCGACGGCGTGCCTGGTGCTCGCAATGGTCGGAATTCCGCTCGGACTCTCTTCCAAGAAAAGCGGCAAGTCCGGCGGCTTCGTGCTCACCATCGTTCTGGTTTTCGCCTACTATTTCGTTTCGCTGATCGGCGTGTCGCTGGCCAAGCAGGGTAAGTTGACTCCCGCATTGGGAGCCTGGCTGGCCAATCTGGTATTTTTTGCGGCCGCGTTGTTTCTGCTATGGCAGGCGGAGCGCCGGCCCTTCGCGTTGTCGGTATTTCGTCCGCGCTGGACGCGGCCCAAACTCGCACCCGACCCTGCCGCGCACCCTCACTGGCTCGGCCGCCGTGATAGCGCCAATGCCTTCGAGCGCGCCTCCACCCGCCGCCGCGTCTTCAGCGCGAGTTTTCCCACACTGATTGACGACTACGTGCTGCGCGATTTCTTTATCTACCTTGGAATGATCGTCTCCACATTCCTCGTGCTGCTGCTCGTGTTCACGCTATTCGAATTGCTGGGAGATATCCTGCGCAATCAGATTTCAGCGCTGGTGGTGGCGGCGTATCTTTTGAATGTCTCCCCATACCTGCTGTACAGCGTGGCGCCGCTGATCATGCTGCTCTCGGTGCTGATTACTTTCGGGGTCATGAACCGCTCGAACGAGATCACCGCGATCAAAGCCACTGGGACCAGTATTTATCGCATCGTCACGCCCGTGATGGTTGCGGCCGCAATGCTTTCCGCCGGATTATTCTTTGCCGACCAGTTCTATCTGCCACACACCAACAAGCGCCAGGAGGCGCTGCACAACCAGATCAAGGGCAAACCTCCGCAAACCTATCTGCGCCCCGACCGCCGCTGGATTTTCGGCCAGCACAACGATATTTACTACTACCAGTTTTTCGATCCCGACCGCGATCAGTTCGCCAACCTCACCATCTTTCAACTCGACCCAGCGAGCTTCGCCATGACACAGCGCATCCACGCCGACCGCGCGCACTGGGCCGACAGCATGGGCCGCTGGATCTACGAACAAGGCTGGCAGCGCACACTTCACCGCGACGCCATCGAAAGCTTTCACACCTTCGACGTCTCCACCTTCCCGCAGCTCAGCGAAGCGCCGTCTTATTTCAAGAAGGAAGTGAAGCAGTATTCCGAGATGAACTACGAAGAGTTGCGGCGCTACATTCGCGATTTGCAGCAGAGTGGCTTCGACGTGGTGAAACTGCGGGTGCAGCTGAACAAAAAGTTTTCCTACCCGCTGATCACGCTGATCATGGCCGTGCTGGCGGTTCCCTTCTCACTTACCGCAGCCAAGAAGGGCGCTGTCACAGGGGTTGCAGTGGCGGTGGGAATTGCCGTGGTCTACACCGTCGTCTCGCGTTTGTTTGAGGCAATGGGCGACATCAGCCAGCTTCCGCCGGCGCTCGCGGCATGGTCGCCGGACCTGATCTTCGCCCTGGTCGGCGCTTACCTGATCCTGAAAATTCCAACCTAGTCCGCGGTTTCCTCAAGCGCCGGAACGCCTATTTCACCGCGACGCCAGTAGGAATATTAAAAGTGGTCGTCACCGGTTGCGGCGCCAAAACTCCGCTCGAGGGAGTGATGCCGTACTGCGAAAGCGTGGAGGCCGTTGAATTGGCCACAAAAACCCACGAGTCGTCGCTGCGAACCGCGATCGAGTTGGCGCCCACGCCGGCGGCGTAAGTTCCAATCGCAGTCAGCCCTCCGGTACTCGCGCTGATGCGGAAGCCCGTCACATCGCTCGACCCGGTATTCACGATATAGAGAAAATTCGCATAGGCATCGACCGCCAGCGGCCCCGGAACCTGGCCCGTAATATTGAACGGCGAACCCGCGACCGCGTGCAGGCTGTAATCCGCAAATGGGCAGAGGGTCGAACCCGTCGACACCGACGAGCAAATGGTGTACGCGCTGACGCTATTCTGCTGGCTGTTGGAAACGAAGACGAACCGATTGCAGGGGTCCACTGCCACTCCGGCAGGCACGCTTCCGGTGGGAACGCCTGTGGCATTATTGGCCGCCGGCACCAGAGCCAGCCCACCCGTTGACGAAACGGTGTAATTCAGCACTACGTAATTCGCCGAGTCCGTAACATAGAGATTTTCGCTCGTCGGAGGGGTGAAGGTCGAACAGTACGCATACTGAAAGGGATAGACGGTCGGAGTCACAGCCAGCGCCGACGCGTTTGGAGTTTGCACCATCGCCTGACTTGGCAATGGAAATGGAGAGCCCGGAGTCGACGGTGTCGTACAAGATGTTGGGGTTACTTCGGTTAAGGTTCCGTTGGTGCCCACAGCGAAAACTGAAATTGACCCCGGCACCGAATTCCCGGCGCTGTCCGCGCTCGCGCTGTTGGCGGCAAAGAGAAACTTGCCGGCCGAATCTATTGCGATGGCCACTGGCGTAACCGGAATTGATTCACAACTGGTGCCCACAGTGAAAGCTACAGGATTCCCCGAGACCGTGGCAGCCGTCGCCAGCTTTCCATCCGACGCCACTGGGAAGCTGGCGATGCCCGTGGTGCTGGTCGTCACGGCCGGAGTCGCAGTCACAATCACATAAGCGTACGCGCCCGCGGGATCGAGAATCACTTGCCCCGAAGCGCCCGGAATGGGCGGCCCAGCCGCGTTATTGATCTGCGAAAGATGCCCATTCCCCAAATCAAGGCTAAAACTCTGCATCACCGCGGAACCCCCGGTGGGCAAAACCACCAGCCCGTTGTTCGACGCCGAGTACTTGGTGCTGCAGGCCGCAAGCCAGCCAAGCGCAATCAGGGCAAGAATCGCCGCAATCCAGGTAAACCTTATCCGCATTCTTCGCTTTATCTCCTGTGAACGTACTGATGCACTCCCCGGCCGCCCTAAACCGGGCACCAACGCTATTTGAAGGCGGGAATGGCCATCCATTTATGTATCAGGAATGCGCGGGAAGAGCAAACCCGCCAGCAGTAGTTGGAACCCTGGAAGTCTGCGCGAGTTGCCTGGAAGGGCAGTACCTTAGGACTCAGTACTCAGAAGGAGCGGGGCGAAATCAGAACGAGGAACCTTGCTCGGGCGCTGACACATGCCGAGTACTGAGTACTAGGTACTGGGCACTGCATCACCTACCGACTCAAGCTTTACCAGTGTCGGCCCTACACTCGCATTCGCCAGCGGCAAGTGAATCTCCACCATCAGCCCGCCTTCGGCACGATTCCTAGCCGCAACGCGTCCGCCGTGGAAGCGCACCGCGCGCTCCGTGATCGCCAGGCCCAGGCCAACGCCCCCGGTCTGCCGGCCACGAGCATCATCCAGGCGATAGAAAGGCTGAAAAAGTTTTTGCAGCGCATCGGCGGGAACTCCGTCGCCGCAGTCGGTGACTCGCACGATCGCCTCCGCGCCTTGCGCTCCCGTCGATTTCTCCATCAGAATCTCAACCGTCGAGGATTCGCGGGTATAGCGAATCGCGTTGCGCACGACATTTTCAATCGCGCTATGCAACAGCGAGGCATCGCCGTGAACCTCCCAGTTTCCCTCGGGAATTTCGCTGCGCACGTGGCAGTGGCGGGCCTGGGCCTCAAACTCCGCATCCTCGGCCACGCTCAGCACAACTTCATCCAGAGAAACGGGAGTGGAGGGCACACGCTGTTCGCCATCCTCCATGCGCGCCAAAGTCAGCAGACGGCCAATGAGTTCATTAAGTCGGCCGGCTTCGAGTTCGATCCTCTCTAGCATGCTCGCGCTCTCCGGCCCGGAGCGCTGCCTCGCCAAGCCCAGCGCAACATTCAGGCGCGCCAGCGGAGATCGCAGCTCATGAGAAATATCGTTCAGCAGCCGCGATTGCGCTTTCACCAAGGTTTCCAGGCGCTCCGCCATGGAATCGAAGTCGCGAATCAGTCCGGCGATTTCGTCGCGCCGCTTGCTCTTTGGATCGCCCGCACGAGCCGTAAGATCGCCGGCGGCCAACCGCTGCGTAGCGGCGCGCAACCCGGCCACCGGCTTGGTCAAATACCAGGCAAGAAAATAACACACGAAGCCCGAAGAAAGGATGGCGATCACCAAACCGGGTATCGGCATTCCGCGCGGGCCGAAGAAAAAGCGTGGGCCGGGCGGTAGGCCCATCACCAGAGTGTAATGGTGCTTGCCGTCAGAAGAGGCGCGAGACTCACGCTGCACCGGAGGGGCGGGAAACATCACTCCATCATGTGGTGCGCGCCGGCCGCCACGAGCCACGCGAATGGCCCAGTCGGGCACGGCACGGTGCGACATCTCCTCGCCGAGTTCGTCGAAAAGAAAGCCCCGGACGTTCTGCGACGCTTCCAGATTATCGAAATACTGGCTCAGTTGCGCGGAACCGCCCTCTTCGTAGGCAGCGACTGAGTCGTTCAGAGTGGAAGTGCGCAGAGCTTCCCAGGTCGCGCTGCGCGGGCGGAAGGCCAGCGTGAGCAGGATGGCGATCACCAGGAACAATGCCAGCGCCACCCAGAACGACAGAAATATTTTGAGAAAAAGGCTCCTCATTTTTTATATGAGCTCCGCTTTGTACGAGCTCTGCAAAACTACTTTGCTACTTTATCGCTTTCGTTTTCAACCGCCTTTTCGCGCGGACGGGCAAAGATGTAGCCCACCCCGCGGATGGTCTTGATGTGTTCGTCGGCATCGGTGTCGCCCAGCTTTTTGCGGACCTTGCTGACGTGCATGTCGATGCTGCGATCGAATGGCGAGAACTTCCGGCTGAGCACGGCATTCACCAGACGTTCGCGCGGGACCACTCGTCCGGCCTCGCGCAACAAAACTTCCAGCAGATTGAATTCAACCGATGTGAGGTCCACGGGCTGGCCGGCCCGGCGCACGCTGCGGGTCGCGGGATCGAGTTCGATTTCGCCGACGCGCACAATATCCGGCGCCGCCGGCGACGATTTATCATTTCGCGTGCGGCGCAAAATCGCGCGAATCCTCGCGACCAGCTCTCGTGGATTAAACGGCTTCGGTAAATAATCGTCTGCGCCAATCTCGAGTCCTACAATGCGATCCACGTCTTCGCCGCGCGCCGTCAGCAAAAGCACCGGCAAACGCGAAGTCGCGCGAATGCGGCGCAGCACCTCGAAGCCGTTGATGCCCGGCAGCATCACATCCAGCACCACCAGCAGATAATTGTTTGCGGTCGCGCGCTGCAATCCGCTCTCGCCCTCATGGACGCAATCCACCGCAAAACCTTCCGCCTGCAAATACTCGCCCACCAGGGTGCAAAGCTCAACATCGTCGTCGATAATTAGGATGCGTTCCATCGCTGTTTTCATTGTGCACCAAGCAGCCCGGACTAACGGTAAAGAATTGTCAAAACCATGAAACTGACACTTGATTCCGCCCCATTCCCCTTTGACAAAACTTTACTCGGATTGACCGTCTTTTTACCACTTTCCCTGGGAAACGGTGTTCCTATAAGTGTACGGAAGTCGGTCCTGGTTCCGGCACGGAACCGGTATTAGCAATGAAAAACTCAGGGGTTAATCAACTATGAAAACGATTCGCTTTCGGTTCCTCGTAGCGGCTCTGGCTGTAACGTTGGGCGCTGCCATCGCCAAGTCGCAAACCACGGATTCAACCACCACGCCACCACCCATGCACGGCCATGAATTCGGTATGGGCCATGAACTGGGTTTCTATGCCAAGTATCTCGGGGTTACTGACGCTCAAAAGACGCAGATGAAAGCTGTGCTGCAACAAGAGCGCCCCACAATGAAGCCGCTGATGCAGCAGGTCCATCAGATGGATCAGCAGCTGAAGCAATATGTGGAAGGCACCTACGATGCAGCCAAAGTGCAGGCTCTGGTTGCGCAACAGTCTCAGACGCTGGTTCAACTGAAGGTAGAAGAGACAAAAGTTCACAGCGAGCTCTACCAATTGCTGACGCCCGATCAGCAGGCCAAGCTGAAAGAGTTTGAAGCCAACCGCGCAGAGCGCCGGCAGCAGCACATGCAAAACGGTTCGGAAGAAACCGCACCGGAAAGCGCTCCGCAACAGTAATTTTGTACGCGTGGGCGCCAGGATACCCGCGCGCAGGGTGCCCCACTTCCCGCTTCTTTTGCGGGAAGTGGGTTTTCCTCCCCAAAGGACGATTATGGATTTAGCGCAAGCTTTTATCTTCGACGCCGGCTGGCTCTTTTTTGCGGCATGGGGACTCGTACTCTTACTCATGAGCCTGGTTGCCTTTGGCCACGACATCTCATCTCTGCTGGGTGACGAAGCCATTCGCGCGCCCGTTAGAAAACTTCGCTAATCGATTCAGCTCCTCGACTCCGCCTCCCAACCCGCGCCTGAACCCTCCCTGCTAGAATTTCATCTACACAACCTGCATGATTCCGAAGAGTATGCGTCCGCTTCTGCCCTACCTCAAGCGCTACCGCTGGGGTTTCGTCGCGGGAGCATTGTGCATTGTCTTCAGCAATGGAGCGCAGGCGGGTTTGCCCAGAGTCATCGGCAACGCCGCGCAAAGCCTTTCCACCGGCGTTACCCAGCATAAACTTCTCATCTTCACCCTGGAGGTGCTGGCTCTAGCCGCCGTCCGCGGAATTTTCCTGTTCCTGACCCGCTGGATCGTAATCGGCATCTCGCGCGACATCGAGTTCGACATGCGCAACGATCTTTTCGCGCATCTGGAAAAACTCTCATACTCCTACTACCAGCGCATGCGCACCGGCGACATTATGGCGCGCGTCACCAATGATTTGAACGCCGTACGCATGCTTATGGGACCAGCCATCATGTATTCCGCGAATACGCTGGTGTTTACCGCAGCGGCGCTGTGGTTCATGGTGCATACGAGCCCGAAATTGACGCTCTACGCGTTTCTGCCACTGCCCATCGTCAGCGTGGTCATTCAATATTTCGGCCGGCGCATTCACGAACGCTTCGAGAGAATCCAGGCCATGTTCTCCGATATTTCCGCACGCGCGCAGGAGAATTTCTCCGGAGCACGCGTCATTCGCGCCTACGTGCAGGAAGACGCGGAGATTGCCTCGTTTGAAACCGCGAATCAGGAATACGTCGCGCGCAGCCTCAAGCTCGTCCGCCTCATGGGCATGCTCTGGCCTACGCTGGAACTGATGCTGGGCGTGGCTCTGGTGCTGGTGTTGTGGATCGGCGGCCGCGAAGTTCTCGCCGGCCGCATGCAGATCGGCGCCTTCACCGCCTTCAACATCTACATGATGCAGCTCATGTGGCCCATCATCGCTCTGGGATGGGTGGTGAATATTTTTCAGCGCGGTACGGCCTCGGTGATTCGTCTCAACGAAATTTTGCAGGAACAGCCCGAGATTAAAGATGAACCCAAGGCTCAGCCGTTAGAAGTAAAAGGCGAAATCGAATTCCGCGGGCTGAATTTTGCCTATGATGGCAAAGCCGTATTGAGAGATGTGAATCTGAAAATTCCCGCCGGCACCAGCATGGCGATCGTCGGCCCCACCGGGGCGGGCAAGACCACCCTCGTCAATCTGATTCCGCGCATTTATGACGCTGCCCCCGGAGCGGTGCTCATCGATGGACGGCCCATCCGCGATTATTCTTTGCAATCTCTGCGCGAAAATATTGGGTTCGTGCCGCAGGAAACTTTCTTATTCAGCGACCGCATCCGCGAGAATATCGCTCTCGGCGTGGAATCGGCTGACGACGACCAGATTCACGACGCGGCCGAGGCCGCCAACATTGCCGCCGATATCGAGGGCTTTCCCGAGCGCTATCAAACCATGGTCGGAGAACGCGGCATCACGCTCTCCGGAGGCCAGAAGCAGCGTACCGCAATTGCGCGCGCTTTGATTCGCAACCCGAAAATTCTGATTCTCGACGACGCCCTCTCCAGCGTCGATACCCATACCGAAGATAAAATTTTGAACCACCTGCGCGAGGTCATGCAGGGCCGGACCACGATTTTCATCTCGCACCGCGTATCCACGGTGCGCAACGCCGACCGCATCGCCGTCTTGCACGAAGGCCGGATCGTAGAGACCGGGACTCACAACGAACTGCTCGCCTTGAACGGCTACTATAGTGACCTGTATAACAAGCAGTTGCTGGAAGAAGAGCTGGCCGAGGTTTAATGCAGTATCTTGGAGCGCGGTGGACAGAATCGTTCTCTCTTCTGACATCTGCGAGTTGAATATATCGAGATCAGCCTTTCGAACTCCGGTTTCACTGACCTCATGCATCGCGTAGACGCTCCAGAAATTCTCGATTCCTTCAGTTGCCCTGTTCACCTCGCGCAGGCTGCGCTTACCGTGCTGGGCCGCATGAACCGCTGGTTTGGCGGGGTTACCACCACGCAGAAAATGGTGGAATGCGCTGCCCGGGTAACGGGAGAAAAGCAGTTTTCCCTGCTCGAAGTGGCCTCCGGCCTGGGGGAAGTTCCGGCCCTGGTCCAGAGCAGACTTGCCAGCCGCGGCATCGCGCTGCAGGTGACGCTGCTCGACCGTGCTCGCTCGCATCTGCCTCGCGGCAGCAACGGCAGGATTCCCGCCGCTGAAAATCGCCGGGTTGTCTCAGACGCACTGGCACTGCCGTTCCCCGACGGAGCCTTTGATCTGGTAAGCTGCAATCTTTTTGCGCACCATCTGAATTCGCATCAATTAGCCGAATTCGTAAAAGAGGGTCTGCGTGTCAGCCGGAGAGCGCTTCTGATCAACGATATCGTGCGGCATCCCTTGCACCTGGCGTCGCTTTACGCCAGCTATCCGATTATGCTGAACCGTATCGCGTGGCTGGACGGGATCACGTCAGTGCGCCGGGCGTATCTTCCAGAGGAAATTCGGAGCATCGTTGCATCGGCCTCTTGTTCTGCAATTCCGCGACGGATAAAAATCTCCCGCCATTATTTTTTTCGGATGGGAGTAATCGTGTGGACGATCCCGCCCGCGGAAGACACGTTCTACGAAGAGGCTCTGCCCGCTAGCGCACTACCAGCACTTCCCGGATACTGTCGCGCGCCAGAAAGAACTTGATGGAAGCGAAATCGCGGAACAAAGTTTCGATGTGGCGATTGTTGAAGACGCGCTGCAACTGGAAGCCATCGGTCAGAGCTGTATGCACTGCCCCGGTGGGCCCCCGGCGAGCCTCGCGCCGCAGCACGATTTTCTGCATCTCCAGCGTGTCGCTGCCCACAATGTGAAAGCGGTTACAGGGCGAGTCCGGCCCGGCGTCGCGGGTGTGAAAAAACGCCAGCAGCATGCCGCCGGGTTTCAGCACCGACCACAACCGTCCCACCACCGGCTTCACCAGGCTTTCATCCAGGTAATCCGGCAGATTCCAGCACAGCACCACATCGAAGTGTGCCGCGGGATACACCAGGTTATCTGCCAGAAACTTCCGGCTGTCGAGAATCGCATTCCCCTGCTCGTCCGTGGTGTGCAACTCGGGATCGGTTGACGCAGTCAGCAGATCTTCGCTATAGATGCGATGGCCCTTCTCGGTAAAGTGGCGAATATTGGTGGGCGAGGTCGAGCCCAGATCAAGGACACACAGCCCCTGCGCAGACTCCCACGAGCGCGACAGTTCGCCCAACCCGCTGGAGCGGCGGGTCAACTTCTGCGAACTCTGTTCTGGCGCTATCTCCGGGCCGGAGGAACCGCGAAAAAATTTCATGAAGTTCTGTGAGACTGACGACATTCGTAACTCATAACCCCTGGAATTTCACTTTGTTTCCACAAAATGATCAAGAAAATGTCCCGCTCCGCGGAATTTGTAAATTTACCCACCACAAAGTTTACTTCGTTTCGGCCCTGCTGATCTCGACCTTGCCTTTCAAGAACGCGCCTTCTTCAATCGAAATTCGCTGCGTCGTGATGTCGCCGCTGACCACGGCCGACTTGCGCAGTTCGACCCGATCGCTGGCCTGAATATTGCCCTCGAGTTTGCCCTGCACCACTACGCCTTTGGCCTCGACACTAGCCTTCACCTGGCCATTCGGACCCACAGTTAAACTATTTCCCTTCAGCGCGATGCTTCCCTCCACCAGACCATCTAGATAAAGATCCTCGCTGCCTGAAAGTTCGCCCTTAATTACGACGGATTTGCCGATCTGTGCCAATCCACTGGCGGGTGCGCTCATCGAAGGCTCTCCTGATTTGCCGGACTCATGGACAAAAAAACCTGGTTTGATAGAAGCTGATCTTCGATATTTTCGCCAATGGGAATCTTTAACGGCCGGATATCGAGAACCTGCGCCGGAGCCTCATCACAACCCTGAGATAACACCCGAAAAGGCGCCGCCTGATACGACTATACGCAAGGCATAGAGGTCGCGGCAAGCCGCCAAATACTCAGTTGCCGTACTGGGTCCACTGTAGAGAACGGCTTCTCGCGTATTGTTACACTATGACAAGCATGCCCTAGCCGGAGGCGCGTGAAAATGATCTCGCGAATTGCTAAACATGCTCGCATCTTGTTTCTCGCCGGGATTGCTTCCACGCTGTCCGTAACTGCGACGCAAACCAGCCGGGCACAAGCCTCGCCTTCCCCCATCGACTTAGTCCGCACTACCGTAGCCTCGGAGGTTGCCGCCGCTCATGATCATTCCGTGAAGCATATGTTCCGCGATTACAAGCAAACGCCCCAGGGATCGCAGACCCGGATTTATGTGGAAACCAACCAGGCAATGGCGGGAATGACTGTCGCTTATAACGACAAACCCCTCGGTGGAGAGCAACTCCAATTTGAAGAAGGCCGTTTAGCCGGTCTGGCAGGCAATCCCGATCAGCTCAGCCGGAAAGAGCGTCAGGAAAAAGAAGAGGCCAATCGAACCTTGTCGATCGTGAAGGCCTTCCCCGACGCATTTCTCTTCGACTACGACGGCACCGAGCCTGGAACCACGACGGTGGGTCGCGAAGGAACGGAACTAGTTCGATTGAAATTTCGGCCCAACCCCGCCTACCGTCCACCATCTCATGTGGAAGAAGTTCTGGTGGGTATGGCGGGATTTCTTTTGATTGATCCCGCCGCGCACCGCATTGCCCGCATTGATGGAACACTCTTTAGGGAAGTCAGCTTCGGCTGGGGAATATTGGGCCACCTCAACAAAGGCGGTCATTTTTTTGTCGAGCAGCAGAATCTGGGCGATGGATCCTGGGATGTTTCCTGCATGCGCCTTGACTTTGCCGGCAAGATTCTTTTGTTCAAAAATATCGCGATTAAATCGGAGGAGACTTTCAGCAACTTCCGCCGCGTCCCATCCGGTACTACATTCGCGCAAGGAGTGGAGATGCTGAAAATCGAGCAGGCCAAACTCGCTCAGGGTGGCGGTGAAACCACCAAAGCCGAAAACCGGTCGCGCTAGCTTTGCGTGCTCACGCGAAGCGTTTCTTTCCGCACCGTCAGCTTCTCAATCAAATCTTCTCGAATGCGATATCCGGTACCGGGTTCGTCGCTAACCTTGATCATGCCCTCTGCGGAAACTTTCACCTCGGGCTCGATGATGTCTTCCTTCCAATAGCGTTTCGAGGCCGAAACGTCACCCGGCAAGCTGAAGTTCTCCAGGGTCGATAAGGCGATGTTGTGAGTGCGCCCCACGCCCGATTCCAGCATCCCGCCGCACCATACCGGAATTTTTTTCGACTCGCAGATGTCGTGGATTTTCTTTGCCTCGGTAAAGCCACCCACGCGCCCGACTTTAATATTGATGATGCGACAAGCGCCGGTCTCAATCGCAATGGCGGCGTTGCGCGCGCTGACGATCGATTCGTCAAGGCAGATCGGAGTGCGCAATTCTTTTTGCAGGCGCGCGTGATAGAAGATATCGTCATCCCACAGTGGCTGTTCGATCATCAGCAGGTTGAACTGGTCGAAGCTCCGCAGGTGCTCGACTTGATCGAGCGTGTACGCCGAGTTCGCGTCGCAACTTAGAGTAATGTCGGCCCAGCGCGAGCGGATTTTTTCCAGAACATTCACATCCCAGCCCGGCTTTACCTTCACCTTGATGCGGCGGTATCCGGCTGCCACTTCTGTCTGAATTTTCTCAAGCAGTTGTTCCACGGAATCCTGAATCCCGATCGAGACTCCGCTGGCAATTTCAGTTCGCGTTCCCCCCAGCAACCTCCATAGCGGAAGTTTTTTCTGCTTCGCCTCGGCATCCCACAAAGCGTTTTCGAGCGCCGCTTTTGCCATGCGATGGCCGCGCACCCGAGAAAAAGCGCCGGCGCAATCTCGCCCAGATTCAAAACTGCGGCCCAGAACCGCCGGCGCCAGATATCGCGTAATCGTCGGCCACGCGGTCTCCGTCCACTCGCTGCTGTAAAACGGATCTTCGCCAGCCACGCATTCGCCCCAGCCGTCGACTCCTTCGCAGTGGGCCGTGACTAGCAGCATGCGGCGGCTGTAAGTGCGTCCGAAGCTGGTCTCAAAAAAATGGACCAGCGGCATGTGAATCTCGCGCAGGGTGATGGCTTCAATCTTCATAGTTAGGAATAAGATCATTCACCACAGAGTCACAGAGAAAAACTAAGAATCTTCTTTTGCATTTCTCGGTGTCTCTGTGACTCTGTGGTGAATGATTTTGTGAATTTAGTCTTGTGATGCATACGACCACTGCTCATCCCAATTTCCCAGCAAAAACTTCCCGTTGCCTTCAGAGTCCCGTTCGTAACCAAGGACAGTAAGGCCGTTCTCGAAGGCTTGCAGAAACTGCAGCCGGTTGTGCTCCTGCACCTCTTGTGCTTTACTTCGCGTGTCAGCTTCAGATTTCCACTCGTAAATTTGCGCCGGAACCTCGATCTCAGCTTCCCGCTTAAACGCCGTACTCTTACCACGCTCCAGCAAATTCTCCACTCGCCTGGACTTCAGCCACCACTCGGCAATCAGCCGATCGCTCGGAAGTCCGCCCTGCAGCGGCGACGAAGTAACGCCATATTGATTGATGTTGTAGCGGCGTGAAATCGCACCCAATTTTTCGATGTTCAAATACGCGTTCTTGATCTCGAGCGGATCGAAGGTCCACTCAATCAGTTCGATCCCGCGCGCCAGCGCGTCCGCGCGCTGCAAGAGCTTGAGCCGCCGGCCCAATCCACTATTTCGATGTTCCTTGCGCACCGCCAGCATATGCGAATGCAAATAAATATGGCCGGATCGCGTTCCCGGCACCGACAGCGCAAAGCCCACCATCTCGTTGCCGTCGAATGCGCCCATCACCTGCCCACCAACTTTATCGGCGACAACGAACATGCGCAGCGGCACCAGCTCCGCATCCGTAAAGTTCCAGATTTCTTTTTGCAGGGTGACGCAGCTCCGCAGCTCATCGAGCCCCTTACAGCGACGTATCACGATCGCATCGCTCACGATCGCTTCTCCTCTTGCTTTGCCTGCTGCCACAACGATTCCATCTCCTCCATCGAAGCCCCGTCAGGCGTGCGTCCGTTTTCCTGCAAACGCCGTTCTACCCACTCAAATCGCCGGCGGAATTTTCGATTGGTCTTGCGCAGCGCGGATTCAGGATCCACCGCAAGAAAGCGCGCGATATTCACCAGCACAAAGAAAAGATCTCCAACTTCTTCTTCCAGGCGCAACCGCAAATCTTCCGGAATGCTCTGCCGTCCCGAGCCCGCAACTCCACGCCCCTCCGGCTGCGGACCCGGAGCGGGAAAATCGCGAAGATGCTCTCGCAACTCGCGCGTTTCTTCTCCTAGCTTATCGAACAGACCCTCCATGTCAGGCCAGTCAAAACCAACCTGCGCGGCCCGAGAGCTGAGCTTATGCGCCTCCAGCAAAGACGGCATCGCCGTAGAAATGCTGCCAAGAACCGAAGGCTCGGCGGCCTTCCCTCCCGCGCTTTTGTCCGCACTCGCGCTCTCGGCCGCCCGCTTTTTTCTCTCTTCGACCTTCAGCGCCTCCCAATTGCGTTTTACGTCGGTCGAAGTTTCCGCCGTGGCATCTCCAAAAACATGCGGATGCCGGTCAATCAACTTTTGCGAGAGCCGATCGAGAACATCGTCAATCGAAAACGTTCCCTCTTCCTTCGCCATCTCCGAATAGAAGAGCACCTGCAGCAACAAATCGCCCAATTCGCCCGGCAGCTCCTCCCAATCGCGATTATCAATAGCTTCGAGAACTTCGTAAGTTTCTTCCAGCGTGTAAGGCTTGATGGAATCGAAAGTCTGCTCCCGGTCCCAGGGACATCCTCCCGGAGCCCGCAGCCGCTCCATGATTTGCACCGCGCGTTCGAAACGTTCACCCGTTGTAGGCATTGGGAAACACTTTAAATGACGCCCGCGCCGCGGGCAATCCACAGCCCAGATCGAGCGATTCGAGATTGAGCGATTCACGATAAACCGCGCCGCTGCCTCTGGCATCGAACCCTTAACGATCCAACCAAATGGAGGAACTATCATGCCCGAAACTCTTAAAGGGAAAACTATCGCTATCCTCGCAACTGACGGATTTGAACAGGTCGAACTCACACAACCCAAGCAGGCTCTTGAGGCAGCAGGGGCAAAAACTCAAGTGGTATCGCCCACCCCGAACAGAATTAAAGGCTGGAATAAAAAAGACTGGGGCGAGGAGGTGCCGGTTGACGTCGACTTGAAGTCCGCCGATCCCTCGCGCTTCGACGCACTGTTGCTCCCGGGCGGGGTCATGAATCCGGACCAACTTCGCATGAATCCGGATGCGGTGAAGTTCGCAAAGCATTTCATCGATCAAGGCAAGCCGGTCGCAGCCATCTGCCATGGTCCGTGGATGCTGGTCGAAACCGGCGCAGTCCGCGGCCGCACCATCACATCCTGGCCATCGTTGAAGACTGACATTAAGAATGCCGGCGGCACCTGGGTGGACGAAGAAGTCGTGCTGAGCAATGGAGTCGTCACCAGCCGCAAGCCCAACGACATTCCCGCCTTCAACCGGCAAATGATCGAGCTATTTGCGAAGGGATCAGCCAAGGGCGAAACCTCTCAACGCAAAGTGGCTTAACCCAACTATTAAACCAAAACCTGAAGAATTGGCCCGGGCGTTCTGCCCCGGGCCAATTCTTTGCCCAAGCTGGGCAAGCAGTTTTTAGGCCAGCAACCGGGAGGTACCAAGGTTACCTTCTCCAGCGCTGAAGTGCAGCGCAAACTCTAATGTGTGAGTTGTAACGCCGACACCTCGAAAGCTCGATGGCGACCTCTCACAATTCCCGCATCTAATTGATTTAAATGCCGTTAACCATACAGGCAAAACCGTCGCTGGAAGGCCGCCACTTTCACGTGGTGGTCATCGGCGGAGGCATTCATGGCGTGGCGGTGGCGCGGCAGTGCGCCCGCGCCGGCAAGCCAACTTTGCTGGTGGAGCAAAACGATTTCGCCTCCGGCGTCACGAGCCGCTCCACGCGAATCGTTCACGGCGGGTTGCGCTATCTCGAGCACAGCGAACTAGGACTGGTACGCGAGTCGCTCCGCGAGCGTGAACGGATGCTGCGCGAACGCTCTCATCTCGTACAGCCGATGCAGTTCCTGCTCCTTTTGAACGAGCAGAGCCAGCGCAGCGCCCTGAAAGTGCGCGCCGGATTATGGCTCTACCAGCGAATCGCTGGAAAGCCTGCCGCGCCGCGCACCTCCGAAATGGAATTGCATCGCCTGCAACGCGCGCTCGACTCCGGCCGCCGATGGTCGTTCTTCAACTACGAAGACGCGCAGTGCGAATTTCCCGAGCGTCTGGTAGCGGAATATTTGATGGAAGCCGTCGATGCCGGCGCGGTTGTCCGCAACCACACAGAGGCCCTCGCCGTGGATGTAACCCACGGCCGCGTTCGTGGCGTGCTTCTGCGCGACCACATCACCGGGCGCGACGAAAAAGTAGACGCGACCTGGGTGATCAATTGCAGCGGCCCCTGGGCCGATCGAATTTGCCAGCGCTCTTCCCTGCGCATGTCAAAGCCCATGCTCGGCGGCGTGCGCGGCTCGCACATTATCCTGCCACGCTTTCCCGGTTCGCCCAGCACAGCACTTTACACGGAAGCTGTCGATGGACGCCCCATCTTCGTTCTGCCGTGGAACGATCAGATCATGGTGGGAACCACCGAAGTTGCCGACACCGGCGATCCCAGCCGAACCGCTCCTTCGCCAGATGAAATCGCCTACCTGGTTCGCTCGGTGGCGCAACTGTTTCCCAAGGCAAAGATCACAGCGCAAAGCGTGAAGCACGCATTCGCCGGAGTTCGCCCTCTGCCTTACTCGCCGAATAACAACGCGTCGGCAATCACGCGAAAACATTTTCTGCATGATCACGCGCAAGATGGCGCGTCGCACATGTTCTCCGTGGTCGGAGGAAAGTTGACCACCGCTGCGTCGCTGGCACGCGAATGTGCGCGCAAGATCGGGTTGAATGCCGCTGAACCAGACGCCGTGGCAATTGGCAGCGGTCCCGCGCTCGATCCTCTCTTAGACGAAGCCGTTCTGGAAATCGCTCGCATGGGCGCGGTCAGCGAGGAATCCGCCCGCGGCATGTTGGAGTGGCACGGCAAGCGCGCTTCCGATATCGCCCGTACGGCGCTGGTCAGCGCGGAGCTGCGTGCCCCAATCTGTCCGCATACGTCACACGTTATTGCCGAGGTGGTCGAGGCGTATCGCCGCGAGTTCGCCGTAACCCTGGGCGACGTTCTGCTGCGCCGCGTTCCCGTTGCCCTGGGACCGTGCTGGTCAGAATCCTGTAGCCGCGAAGCCGCGTTGCGCATCGGCGCTGTGCTGGGGTGGAAAGAACAGACGATCGGCGCAAACCTCGAGGCTTTCGAAACCGAGCGCTCCGCTTTCCTGCGCCCCGTAGGCCGTTCCGCTGCCGCACTCGAAGCCGCCGCGGACTAGCACTTATTCCGTAAATCAATTGGACTTGACGACGCTGGTCCTCTTCGATTCCGCTCAGACGCTCCATCTTTTGATAGCCGCGTATAAATCGGCAAACCAGTGTTCACTCCGCAAAAAAACAGGCTCGATCAGCTGATCGAGCCTGTTCTACCCCAACCCGCGCACTTATTTCATATTCGCCATGGAGTGCCCGCCCGCCGTGTACGAACTGAAGTACAGGAAGAAATTCGACGGAGCGATGATCGCCGAGCCAGCAGTCTTGGCAGCTTCCAGCTTGTCGAATGACGTAATTCCGCTGCTGCCATCCTGCGCCGGCCAATCGCTTTGATTGGTGACCAGCACCGGAATCACCTGCCACCAGATTGCCTTCACGTTGATGTCAGCGGCGATTACGACGTGGCTATGGTTAGGTGTGGGAACAAACACATTCGAAGTTGGCGGTCCCGTGTAACCCAGTTGCGCCAGCACCGGGGCGAGATCAAGCCGAGAGGCGTGCATGGTGCAGGTTCCGGGAGCCGAACCGGGCTCTGGACACTGCGTGTAAACCAAAGGCGTCGTCTTGAATGCCTCAGGCACCGCACCGAACAAGCTGATCAGTTCACTGCCCAGCGCCGGACCGCAAAGCGTTCCCTGCACCACGTTGTTGCAGGAAATCGCGTCGTTCGGATTCTGATCGTTGTTTACCGAGAACAGCGGCACCAGCACGTAAAGCGGTTCGGTCGTCTTATAAGGATTGCCAACCTGGCCAGGAGGGTTAATTGTGGGATTTATGCCTGCCTGGCAGATCGGGGTTTGCATTTCGCCGGGGTCGTTGGCGGCGATGACGCCGTTGAAGTTCAGGTCGTCGGTGGGTTGGTCGATGCAATCGAAATTCTGCGTATAAGTGAAATCGAGCACTTTGCTCTCGCCGTAGCCGAGAGTCTGGTTGGGCTTCAGGGTTTGCGCGGACGCACTCGCCGCGATTAGGGCCACGGCCGCAAGCATCGCCGGCCGGATAACTGAGAATTTCATGATTTCCTCCACAGGCGGCTTTGAGGAACCGCTTCACCGGATGTACGGAGGCCCGATCAAATCGGATTGAATGCCGGAGAAAATTGCGGTTTTATTTTTTGGAGCTGCTTGCTGCGCGCAGGATGCGGAAGAGTCGTTGAGGGTTGTCGGAAACAATTCCATCCACGCCGAGCTTCGCCAAACGCTTCATCGCTGCGGCAGTATTCACGGTCCAGACGATTATTTTCTTGCCGTCGGATTTTATCTCAGAAACCAGCTCTCGCCGAACTAGCTTGTGATGCGGAATCACATATTCGACCGGCAACTTCCGCCAAAGCCGGAACTGGGCTTGAGTCTCGCAGATTAACCCCAGCGGAATTTTGGCATCGACGCGGTGCAGCGATTCGACCACTTCGGGGAGAAAAGACGAGATCACACAGCGGTTCGCGTCAGAACCGCACTCTTGCAACAAATCAGCCGTGACCTTTTCCAGCCCAGCAACTTTCAGTTCAATATCGAGGAAAGCTTTCCGTCGATAGCGGGTCAGCACTTCCCGCAACAGCGGCAAGCCTACTTCTTCGGCCGCACAATGCGCAATTTCCAGGCCGCGCGCCGGAGTGGTCGCATCATGGCAGATGACCGCCTGTCCATCCGCGCTCAGCCGCACATCGAATTCAAATCCGTCGCACCCCGATGCCAGCGCAAAGTCGAACGCCGCGACAGTATTTTCTGCTATGGATTTGTGTCTGCGAGTGCCACGATGTCCGAGAAGTAGTGGACGAACTTCCATCTCGGATTAGTCCAAATCAAAATCGCGAATGGGCTTGCCGGTGTCGGGAGACTCCTTGGCCTTCTTGACCGCTTCCTGAAATTTCTTATCCAGCAGTTCAGACGCGTGCTTCTGCGCTTCCACCGATTGCCGGAAGATGGACTCGCGCCGGCTATCCTGCTCTTTCATGGCGCGCGCGGCTTCTTCCATATCGTTGAACATGCGCGGTTTTACCGCAGCCGTGTGGGCAATTACCGAAGCAGTCGCAGTATCGACCTTCAACAGCGCGCTGCAGCAGGGACAAGTGACTTCGATGGTGGCCGGATTCTTCGCCATTTTGCGAATCATACCGCAAAAGCGAACTGAATGGATCATCCTCGGCGATGAAGTTTGATCGGGAAGATATGGAAGGCGCTCAGCAGCTCCCACGACAAAAGAAAAATCGCCAACAACACCACTAGGACTGCCAGCAACTCCCCGTAGGTCAATCCGCGGCGGTTGGGCTCGAAGCGCCGCGCGGCGAGGGATAAAATATTGAGGGTGGCGAAGCCGAATACCACGGCCCATAAAATGTTGTAGATGTCATCGCGGCGGCTTGGGTGCCGCGCGATCAGGATCGCGCCCGCAATCATGGCCGATTGCGTCCGCCACAAATTGTGCAGCGAAAGCGCGGTCCGCGCCAATCCGAAAATCCGGCCGGTCGAGGAAAATCCCATAAGGCGGAGATTTGAAAACTCCACGAAAACCTGATGGATTGGATATTACATTTTTCTCTGGAGCAGGTCACGGGAAAGCCGAGCATTTTAGTAACACCGTTGATTTTCTTCGCAACGAGACCTCCGTGCCCCGATAAACCTGCCGCAGTCGCCGCGTTCGCACATGGTTTCAGTAATATGGATAAATGGCAGAACGGCGCGTCATTTTCTTCGATGTCGGCAACACTATTCTATTTCCCAACCGAGCCAAAATGCTGGCTCCCATTGCGAGCGATCGCCATCCCACGCTCGAACAGTGGCAGGCCCTTGAGCGCCGGACAAAGAAAGAATTCGACGAAGGCATGCTAAGCGGGCGTGCCGATCACGGCTTCTGGTTCACCTTCCACACTTACCTGCTGGAGCAACTTGGCGAACCGTTGACGGTGCGCGACACCCTGGTCGCGAACACGCAGAATTCCGGCAACTGGGATCAAATTCCATCCGGCACGCGCGAAGCGCTCCGCCGCATCGCCGAAAGATTCCGCATCGCGGTAATCTCCAACGCCGATGGCGGCATCGAGCGCATTCTTTCGCGCTGCGGCATCGCCGATTGCTTCGAGAGCATCACCGATTCTGGAATCATTGGCGTCGAAAAACCACGCCGCGAAATCTTCGAGGCGGCACTCGACGCCATGAAGGCGCGCGCCGACGAAAGCCTATACGTTGGCGATATGTATTCGGTAGATTACGTAGGCGCCCGCAACGCCGGAATGGATGCGGTATTGCTCGATGTCTGCGGGGCACACCGAGACCGCGACGTACCGCGCGTGGAATCGTTGCAACAATTGGAAGCTTGGCTTTGAAAGGGCGCCGATTCAGGCGCGACCAAACCCCAAAGTTTTTACCTACAACTCTAATATCTGATGATCATGACAGTCGGGTAGTATCGCGTCATAGATCCCGCGCAGCAACTCCAATCCATGTCGCGCCACAAAATAAACTCCAGCAATCCCCCGCTCTTGCAGTTCCCCTTCGGGATAGAGCTTGTTGGTAAGCGCTTCAGCATGGCGACCGACGACCTCGCTCTTGCGCAACTCCGCTGCCGTCGCAGCCTGCCGCAGACGATCGAGTTGATAGTTCATTTTTGAAGCCGCGGTCTGGCTCGCTCCGAGCAGCGTAGGGTCAAGATCCTCCAGCGCCTTTCGCAACCCAGCCAGCGAATCTTCCACCGCCCGCTGCGCCTTATCAAACGCCGACTGTAGGCCCTCGGGCAATGTGCTCGCAGCCAGCTTGCGCCGAAGGTTTTCCACGCCCTGAAACACTTCCGCGAGCGAAACTCCGTAATGTTGCATCCAGCGTTGAGTTTTGGCCTCAACCAGTGTCGCGGAAAATCGCGGCACCACCGGCGTCACGCGGTCGCCCAGAGTTTCATAGACCGCTCCCACCTGCGCAAAATATGCGATTTCCGCAGGCCCGCCGGCGTAAGCGATCGTGGGCAGCAGATAATCCTGCACCACCGGCCGCAGCAAAACATTAGGACTGAAAGTTTCCGCTCGCGACGAAATGCGCTCCAGCAGCTCCGCTTCCGAGATTTTCTCCGGTGCGGCGTCGCCGCCAATAATAAACTCCGCCTCGCCGCTCGCCTCGTTCACTCGCCGGTGTATCGCCGTGCGAGCGCCGTCGCGCAACGTGAACAGCAACACCGACGAACTTGTCACCTTCACCTGCTGGTGATAGCCGGCTTTCTCCAACGCCTCTCCACGAGCCAGCAGCGCCGAATCTAACTCCCCGGCGCGTTCAATTGCCGCCCGGTATACCGGCGCGGCTACGCGATGCAGTTCGGCGTCGGCAGCGTCCAGAAGAATTACGCCCCACGATGCGAACAGTCGCGCGAACAATCGCGCAAAAGCCGTGCCCATCGACTCTCCGGGACGATAGCTCTCGCGCAGAAACTGCATAACCTCCGACTCACCCAACAGAGACGCGGCTTCTTCCACCACCGGCAAAATCTCATCGCCCAGCCGAACTTCGCTGACTGGAGCCCCATCAACACTGTGACTGGAGACCGAAAGCGTCCGCAGCATGCCTTCCGCTCCCAGAAACGAAACATGATTCACTTCCGCCAGATCGTGATCGTAAGTGGCCAGCCAGAACACCGGGACCGTATCGACGCCGGCTGCTGTAGCTTCTTCCGCCAGCTTCACCGCCGTCAGCGCTTTATAAAATGCGAACATCGGCCCGCCAAATAATCCCACCTGCTGTCCCGTAACCGCGGCAGCCGCGCCCTTGCGCAAGCGCTCAATATTTGCCAAAGTCTGCGGCGAAGCATTCCACGACGTGTTCTGCCGCTTTAGGATTTCGCTCACCTGCTCACGCCGCGGAGTATCGTATTGCAGTGCAGATGCCTGCTCCCTGACCCACTCATTGAAATTGGCGGAATGCGGATAGAAAGGCTGGACGTTTGGCGAATATTGCAGAAAGTCGGTGAACAGCCGGGTGCTGTCGGGAATCTGCTCGAAGGGGAGACAATGCGCTTTCAACGCCGACTCTCCTGACAACGTGGATTTCGACAGCTTTGCAAGACTCGAATCCTCTCGGTTCAATACTTTATTCTACAGTCCAGACGCCGTAGTTGAGATGCCGTAATCCGCCGCAAGATGCAAGATAATGCAAGCGGCTGCACCCAACTTGAAGCAAAATGCGTAAGACGGATCGCGAAACAGAACACGATGAATCCAGACCTGTCTCCACTGAACATTGTCACACCGGTCACGCTGGAAGGCGCAGTCGTCCGCCTCGAACCGCTGCGCCGCGACCATGCAGAAATGTTCTGGGAGGTTGCGAAACATGATGTCGACAACATCTTCCAGTGGTTTCCCTACCGGGTGAACTCTTCGGAAGATTTTAAGGGCGTTGTCGAAAAAGCGTTGGCCGAGCAGGAGCGCGGCGAATCGCTAGCCTTCGCTACCGTCGAGCGCAGCTCGGGAAAAGTAATCGGCAGCACGCGCTTCATGAACATCGACCGCATCAATCGACGCGTTGAGATTGGATCGACGTGGATCGCGCCAGCCTGGCATCGCACAGCAGTCAATAGCGAGGCTAAATATATGATGTTGCGGCATGCCTTCGACGTCTGGAAGTGCTTTCGCGTCGAACTCAAGACCGATGCGCTAAATCAACGATCACGCAATGCGATACTGCGCATCAGCGCGAAAGAAGAAGGTACTCTCCGCCGGCATCTGATCACCTGGACCGGGCGCGTACGCGACACGGTCTACTTCAGCATTCTGGATTCGGAGTGGCCGGACGTGAAAGCGAGGCTTGAAGCCATGATGAACTGAAATGCTCGCTCACAGGATGTTTGAGTCGAGCCCGGCGATGAACTGGATTCCGGGGATGACTTTGCCGATTAGGTTTTTGTCGTTTGTTAAGAACAAGTCGGTTCCGGCCATGGCGGCGCAGGCGAGATGGATGGCATCCGGCGAGGCTATGTTCGTGCTCCCACGGATTCGGGCATATGCATCCGCCGTTTCGAGAGTGAACGGTATTACTTCAGACACTACACTCAACAAGGTTGAGCGAACCTCTTCACCCTTTGACACAGGGGCTTTCCTGTACGCTCCCGCCAAAACCTCGCCGAAAGTAACCGCGCTGGTTATGAGTGTGTCCTCTCGTTCCTCCATTCGCGAATAAATAGCTGCGACTCTCTTCGCGTAAAGAGGGTTATTGTCCAGCCAATAAATGAACAGCATCGAGTCCCAATAGATCCGGCTCATTTTTGGTCGTCTGCGTCGCGGAAAGACGCCCGTTCAGCGCGCAGGTAGGCCTCGCCACCGCCGTATTCGGCGAAAATGTCTTTCATTGCACCTCGCAAACGATTCCAGGCTTGCCGGCGATCCACTGCTTTTCCGCTGTTTCCTTCGTCAACGAACTCGTAGGTGTAGGTCACGGTCGTGCTCTGCCCAGACCGGGGGCCAGTCCTCGAAACTAAACGCAACGCATTCTCCTCGAGAAACTCGCGCGTCTTCAAAGCACTGCAAATTGCAGGCGCACGGCCATTCAGCTCCATCTCCCGAAGAACATCTCCGGATTTGATGGAGAACCTCTTTTCCCTCCTATGTCGCGCTGGCATGACGTATTTTTCCCTGCCGTGTGATCGAATCCTATCCGCCGTTGTCATGAGCCATTCTCCCTAAGCTGAAATAGCATAGCACTAGCATGATTGTAGTGCAATAGCATGCATTGCGCAGTTTTTCTCTCTGGAAGCGCGATCCCGCGGAAGGACCACTCGCATATGAGTCATTTGTTCCTGACTGCGAGCCGCCGCAGAAGAGTGAACCATATTTCAGGATCACAGCATCAAACAATTGACTTCCCTAGACTTAATCCCTAGTCTGGAAGTGGTTCTTTACAAGGCCAAACCCACCAGTGGGGGCGTCACGGCTTCGACGGAGATGCTTGCGGCCAAGAGGCATGCCGGGGTGCACACACCCGTAATCGCGTGCAAAATGATAATTGCCAATCAACAAATGGCATACGCAGCCTAATTAATTAGGCAGCCGCTTTCCACCGCTTCGCCCTTGGGCGGTGAGCGAGCGTCACACAGAGGGCTGCTCTTCTCCGCTACGTCTGGGCGGAGAGGCTAAGATCACAGGCTAGCGGCTAGCGTTTCTTGTCCGTTCTGAGCGTGGGCCGCGAACGTCCTGGGGGAAGCGTCAGCAATGGCGCCCAACGCCTGGGGCATGAACGCGAATAAGCATGTAGTCTCTTGACCAGTAACATTTTCGGACGCGGGTTCGACTCCCGCCGCCTCCACCATACTTTACTGCTGTAGTGTCAATAACATACAAAATTGATGTTGCAAATTGTACGATAATTGTACGATGATGGCGGCATGCTTACCGTCTACCGTCGTCACAATCCCGCCCTCTGCAAGAGCACAGACCGCTATTACAAGCGCTGCACCTGCCCGACATGGGTCGAAGGAATGGTCGGCGACAGGTACGTCCGGCACAGCCTCAAAACCCGTAGCTGGGAGCGCGCCGTTGCCAAAGTGCGCAAGCTGGATGCTGCGGACGATCCAAATCCAGTGCCGGCCAAGAAGGACGAACCTGTCACTATTGAAAGGGCCGTCAACGAATATCTGGCGGACGCCAAGGCGCGCGAACTGGGAGAGGCGACCCTCTACAAACTCAACATCATCTTTCGCAAGCAGCTTTTGGCGTGGTCCAAAGCCGAAGGCTACAGGCTCCTTCGTGAATTCGACTTGCGCGCGGTTCAGGCATACCGCGCCACATGGAAGGATGGGGCTCTCGCTAAGAAGAAGAAGCAAGAGCGCCTCACCGGCTTCTTCTGGTTTTGCATTCGTGCTGGATGGATTACGCAGAACCCTACGAATGGCTTGGGGCGCATCACCGTGAATCAGACGCCAACGGACTACTTCACTCGTAAAGAGTTCGACAAGATCGTTGACGCAACGTATGCGTATCGGGAAAATCGCGGTGAGACAGGGTCCGCAAACGGCACTCGCCTTCGCACGCTCACGCTCCTCATGCGATGGAGTGGTTTGCGTATCAGGGATGCAATTACTCTTGAGAGGACACGCCTCATCGGCGACAATCTGATGCTCTATCAGGCGAAGACCGGAACGCCAGTCTACGTTCCTTTGCCCCCGCAAGTAGCCGAGGCCCTCCGCAACATTCCAGATGGCCCTAAGCCGAATCCACGTTACTTTTTCTGGACAGGAAATGGACAGCCAAAATCGGCAGTCGCCGACTGGCAGCGCAGTTTCCGGCGCCTTTTCACACTCGCTGGCCTTGAGAAGCCGGATGGATCGACAAAGCGCTGCTTCCCCCACATGTTCCGCGATACGTTTGCGGTGGAAATGCTGCTGGCTGGGGTGCCGATCGACCAAGTCTCCATATTGCTGGGACATAAGAGCGTGAAGATCACTGAGAAGCACTACGCTCCCTGGGTAAAAGCTCGACAAGAACAGCTCGCATCGAGTGTGCGTAACGCTTGGCAACTGCTTGAAGAGCCGAAAGCTACAAAGCCGAAGCGCGCACGCAACTCAGCTCGCCCGCTGCCGACGTTGGTGTACTCGAATCAAAACGCTCTCAGGAATGCGTAGGTTCAGATAGCCTCGTTTTCTTGCACTCTCATGGGTTCCCCATTCGAGAACGCCATGCTCTCCAGCGAAGAGTCGGCGAACTGATTTTTCGCTCATCGCCCAAAGCTCCGCAATTTCAGGCACGGAGTAGTGCCTTTCCAAAGCAACGGAATGCAGTTCGGAGGCCGGCTGAACGGATTTCCTTTCCTGTATTTCAGGTCGCATTATGAAAAAACTCCTGACCGGCGTTGTCCGCTACATCAGCAACCGGTTGGACCTTTAACCGCCGCTGCATGCTAACTAACTTGATTCCAGGTGCTCTAGTTGTCCAATGAATTCTCGGGCGAGAGCTATTCCCGACAGGAATAGCTGGCTGAAAGGAACCATTGTTCATGCGGAGGCGGAATCGGTCGCTGCGACCGACCGGCGGCAGATTGTTCCGCTTTACGACCAATTGGTACGAATTCAGCCGTCGCCAGTTGTACAGCTAAATCGTGCCGTGGCAATTGCAATGCGCGATGGTCCGGTCTGACGGCTATCGACGCGGTGTTGGAACATGGCGACTCTTGGGGCTCCCAAATCAGGGATTTCTCTACTCACTCCCTGATCCTGCGTTCGGATAAACGCGCGAAAACCAGTCCTCGTCCAGAATCTCCGGATGTTCTTTCAAGTACTGAAGTCCTTCCGCGATGTTACGTTGATCCTCGTCCGTGATGCCGCCGACGCCTCTTGCAATCTCGTGCACATCCCAACCCTTTGCCTTTAGCTGTTTTGTAAATGTGTCTACGTGCGCGTCGCCACATACGAATACAACGGTTTTATCCTTGAGGTCAGCGATTTTGTCGAGCCAGAAACGTTCTCGCACTTCGAAGTATTTCCCGATATCAAGCGCCCATGATTTGCGTCGAGCTTCATCATTGCTGATGTTCCAGTCGTCATCATGCATTCCGATATACAGATGAAGCTCCTGCTGTCCTACATACCCAATCTTCATCCGTTCTTCCTTCGTCGGGTCACAGAACCGATGTTTGGCACCATTTTCGTCGGCGATTTTGGGCGTCAGCGACAACCGCCCGCTCTCCTCTTCGGCCTCTTCGCTGTATTCCTCAGCAACCCACCGCGCGCCTACTTTACGGATAAGCGCAGCCAAAGTATCGGCGTAGTTTCTTTGAACATTGGTCTCAGGCTCTCCGCTTGGCGAGGATTGAGCGGTGGTGTGATTCGCGCTGATTAAATGGATGAGCATTTCGTTGGGGAGATTATATTGTTCGCTTTCTGAACTCAGGGATTGTCGGGTTTATCTTTCGGCAGCAAGCGGGGATTGCCCGAGTGTATTTTCTTCACTGCCACTCTAGGAGCTTGACGACCTCTTCGTTCATTATGGGCTTCAGTATGTAGGCTGGCATGAAAACTTCGTACTTGCCTTCAGCGTAGCAAGCCACGGAATAGGGATCGAAATGGATCGTCATGCCTCCCTTGGCCAATGAGAAGCGTTCGTAGTTTTGATTCTTCGCTTCTGCTCCTTTCGAAAGCCACCCGTCGTCGAATTCCTTCCACTGATCGCGGGCGACCTCGTAATCTGATCGTCGATAGGCTTGTTGTTTGCGAAGATCCTCCAAACAATATCGAGAGAGTGTCCCCAGGTAATCTGTGGATGAGTTAAAAACGTCCGTTAAGTGCAACTCCCTCGAAGGACGTAACTGGAAATTCATTGTCTTTGTGGCCGCGTATCCATGAGCAGCTCCGGCTCCGAAGCTGTACATCAGAAACTCAAGCGAGAGGACCTTTGGCGTGTAAAGCGAGGCCCGATGAGATATGGCAAGGCTGTCCCAATAGCCAAACTGTGATCTTGGCCCAGCTGTCATCATCTGCTTCGCTTTCCTTTTTCCTTCGATGCTATTCAGAGCCCCCTCCCGGAAATTCTGATGCGCTGATGTTATGAATGTGCTGATGCATTGATTCGTGGCCGCATCCGCTACCGCATCAGATGTGCCAACCAACGCGTAATCGCCTTCGAAGTCGTATAAATACTCTTCGCTCTTCTCTCGAATTTGGAAATATCGCAAGACAAGAGTCTGACCATTCGTCAATGGTGGTGCGGCAGGGAGAGCGGCTGCGCAGCGCTGGGCCTCGACTCTTCTATTCCAATCCGCCTTGTAAAGTCGTATCTGCGCCGCATCCAGTTTTCGGTCAAAACCACCACGAATCTGCGTTTCACGATGGCAATCGAAACAAAGCACAGCCAGATTCTCGATCACACTGTTCGTCGGATCGTCGTCGATGTGATGGATCTGAATGGGTCTTAATCTTTGTCGGCAAACGCAGCATGTTCTGTCTGCTAGAAAAAGCAGCTCTGCCGCAACGTTCTGGGGAATTTCAATTCTTCCGTTTTTCTCAGTCATTGATTCCTCGATTATCACATCGAGGAGGACTGGGGCGGGTGCCCACGCCCTTCTGATCCTTTCTTGATACCACGACGAACGAGGGTGCATGCAAATCGCAGACTTCTTGTATGAGAGACAGGAGGCTCTCGCGCCAATGACGATTCAGTAGCACTGCGAAATCGCTTCGCCCGACCCAATCTTCCCTACTTCCCACGCGCAACATCGATTTCGTGTTGAATCTGGCGATCAATATCCGACACGGTGTCGTCAATCATTTTTTCCAGAGGCTCGAACTCATCTTCGATAGTTGCGAATCGGTCGAACATCTCCAATCTATCTTCCATTGTATTAAGGGCGTCGGTCGCAGTGCGCCACTTCGTAAATGCGTCGGAGCCGTGAGGAGCGACAAATGCGTGAACCTCCGCAAGCGAAGCGTTAGGAGGGATCGGATGCTGATGCCAAAACTGGATGACTTTCAGCGGCGTTTCTGCCCGCAAGTCAGCGGGCAAGCACTCTTCTACGAAAACCAGTTGGTTCTCCATTGCGTCAATTCGATCCTTTAGATGGGTTGCCAGGGCGGTTCGGATACCTGCAAGGTCGATCGGGAGGCCAGCGCGCAATCCTTCCGCGATACGGGGGTGAGTCTCCTGGGAGACAAATTTCTGTTGGATGCCGTACCTCTTGAGCCAGTCGTAGTTTTGGCCGCCAGTCCAAACCGTCGTCCCAGGATGCAGCCGCACAAGAAAATCGGCAGCAATGTCAAAGTACACGAGGGTCGCTGGCTTGATTGACTCAGAACGGACTTGATCTTGATGCTGGGTTTCGTTTCGGTAATCGTGCAGATGTTTTAGAGCGCGGGCGGAGGGAAGGGGAATTTTGGCCCGGTCTTCACTGAGAAATTTGATCTTCTCGCCAAAGACGCGACGAATTTCCTTTTGTCGCTTGGGTGGTACGACGTGAGTTGACATCTCCCGCCGCAATTCTTCTCCCCTCGGATCAAGGGGGCCTGATGGGAAGTTCTCGAGCATTCGTGCATACATCTTCGAATACTCCATTTCATGCTCGATGACTCGGTGCATCATCACCTCGACTGCGTTATCAAGCAGGATCAATGCGAGTCGTAGGTGCGCGACATCCCCCTGCTCTAGTAGCCTCCTAGCTTCTTCGAGCTGAACAACGGTTCTGTAAAGGCGGTCCACAAAACAGATAGTACAGGGATTCTGCTCTAACCTAGACGCATCGTAAGCGATCTCGGAAGGCCCGCCCTGGCTCTACGTAGGGACTTGGGCCGCTTGAGATACGGCCGGTTGTGGAGTCGAACGAAATCATAGAGGGGAGCGAGCAGCGGCGACGGCGAAAGGATACCTCGCGATGAGGGGCGGCCTGTCCTGTCAACGGCGTCGGTCCGGGTTTGCCTTTTTGATGCTGACAACTCGGGCAGGCGGGGACAATTCAGTTGGCATTGGTGGACGACGCTGATAAGCGTATTTGCGGAGGAAGGACCGGGCGAACTCGTTCGCCAATCGTGAATCGTCGTCCTTTCTCATAATCACATACGTTTTGAAACACAATGACTCATCAGAAACAGGCTTTACCACTACGCCTTCAGCGCGACAGCCAAGGGCCGTAGGTTTGGTGAGAATGGCCACGCCAACGTGCTCAGATACCAAGTGAACCGCCTCTTGTGGCGTAATAATGTCGTGCGCGCGTTTCGGAGCAATCCCCTCACGCCGTGCCGCGTCCATTATTGCGTCATGAACGATGGGGTGAACTCGGCGCGCGAACAGAATCCATTCATCTTTTGCCAGATCTTGGAGCACGAGGCGTTCCTTTTGGGCTGCTGCGTGGCTCTCTGGAAGGGCCGCATAGAGAGGCGTTAGAGCGAATGGTGCGGCCTCGATCTGAGAGTCCTCCGGTGGTGCAGTCACCAGGGCCAGATTCAGTTCGCCTGCTAGAACACTCCGGACCAACTCGATTGAGAACTGACTGATTAGTCGAATGGCGAGCTTGGGATACAGAGGGAGACGAACTGCAAGAAGGTCCGAAACCCAAGCTTGATCGGCTTCGTGCGAGTGTCCAATCATCAAAACGTTCTCTGCGCCGTCATGGGCAGTACGAGCAAGATGAAAAGCTCGCTCCATATGCGAGATGGAGGAGCGAGCCTCTTCGACGAAGACTCGCCCAGCGTCGGTGAGTTCCACACGGACAACTCGTCGATTATCGCGAGTGAACAGTCGAAAGTTAAGCTCTCTTTCGATCTCAGTGATTTGTCTGCTGAGCGCAGATTGGGTGAGGTGCAATCTGAGGGCGGCCTTCGTGAAGTTCAGCTCTTCGCCCAAGGTAATGACGGCGTGCAAGTGGCGGACTTCTAGGTTGGGGAACATTGCAAAACACCTCTGGCGGTCGATAGGTAGTGCGTATTCTGATGGATTTCCGTACAGGAATGATAGGTTTTCTGTTTGGTGGCCCGGATTCGGGACAGCAACTAGAGGCGTTGGGCCTGGAGGTTCGTGATGAAGGACCGGTGCGTCGGAACGCTCAGTTACTGAACGATTTGTCGTTGTCTGGAAGATCTTCTGAAACGGCAAGAATGCAGGATTGACCATCGAATTGAATCTTGTCAGCGGAATAGGCGATGGTCTTGACCTCGCCGGACTTGGTCCGAAGCCGGGTGATCACGTTGCGAAGCGGCCCCCGTTGCTGCAGTTGCGCGATCATCAACGCTCGATCCTTCGGGTCTTCCCAGATCCTAAGTTCCCCAACAGTACGTCCGACCACTTCGGTGCGGGAATAGCCGTACCTGCGCTCGAATGCGGCATTCACATCGATAAATCTGCCTTCGTTGACTGTCGTAATGGAGAATGCAATGGGGCTCGAACGGAAGACCTTTTGAAACTTGTCCTCAGACACTCTGCGTCCTTCCTCCGACTGTTCCAGGGCCTTCTCTGTCTGGCGAAGATCCGTCAGACGCCGCTGAAGTTCGGACCCATAGATCTCAGCACGCTCGTAGAGGCGAGAATTTTGGATGGCCGCAGCGGCCGGTATCGCCAATAACTGCGTGCGCCGAACGTGGTCTTGAGTGAACGTGTTTGGCTCAGTATGGCCGACTGAAAGAAGGCCCAAGGTTTGCTGGGACGCAACCAATGGCACGCAAAGCCACGATCGGATATTGGCATGGCCCTTGAAGCTGGGCCATTCTTTTTCATCTTTGGTGTCGGCAAGCAAGACGCTATTCTGGGTCGTTAATATGCGCAAGAGGAACGGGGAGTCTGCTGCATCGAGGGTCAGCGGATAATCCTCTGCTTCTTCGGGAACCTGGTGACGGAGTTTTTCTCGTGCCACAAGAAGACGTGTGTCGCCCTCTAAGAGCAACACGCGTGCGCACTCACCTGGGACTAGTTCCAATAAGGACTGAAGTAGCTTGTCCAGGACAAAGTCCATCCGAAGATCTGCGGTCAGCGCGAGAGTGGCCTTGCAGAGGGCGTCGGATTCTGCTCTTGCGGACTCCGCTGCCGCCAGATGCTTGGCAATCTTTTCCTCTGCTTCCTTGAGCGCAGTGATTTCCTGAGCCGTTCCGACAAGACGGTAGATTCTGCCGGCGTCATCCCGTGCCGGGAAACCATGCACCGTCACCCATCGCACTTCCCCGTCGGCACGCACGATCCGAAATCTTTCATCGAAGTGTCCCGTGTGGGTTGCCTCTCCAAGTTTTGTAAGCACATGAACTCGGTCTTCGGGATGGATGAGATCTTCGTACGAAGACGGATTTTCCAGCAGACTCTGGCACGAGCGCCCGGTAATCGTCTCGTAAGCCGCGTTCACGTAGAGGGCCTTCTTGGTCTCCGCGTCAATCATCCAGACAATTTCCTGAATGTTGTCTGCCATCTCTTGGAGCCGTTCTTCGGTGTCGAGCTGCATTTGCTGGGCTCGCCGCAAAGATCTCGTGTAAAGGGCAATCAGAACGGAAAGAACAGCGGCTCCGAAGAGCAGGAATGCGGAGAATAAGTCGAGCGTTCGGAGCTTGGTCTTGAATACTGCTAGAACCACAGCGAGCAACACAGCGCTAACAGCTATCGAAATGAAGGTCCAGCGAGGATAAGGCATCCGCTTGTGGGGGGATTGCGGCCGGAGTGGGTCAACGCGACGCATTGCATTTTCCGGGCGCTGCGTTCGCCAGCACGATGACGGCGGATCAGCGATGGGACTCGCTTGTGCCGAAGCCGTCAGAAAGCGCCGCAGTTTGGGCCGATACTACGCGCCTGCATCAAATGGGTCAAGAATGCGGTCTAACTGGGGAGCCGAGTAGAATGAATCGGCAAAGATGTTCTATGGTTACGACGTTCTGAAAAGAAGTTCTGGATCAGTGGCCCTGTATCTCTTGTCAGTTCTCGGACTGCATTGGAGTCCGCCAAATAGATCGTCGGCTCTAAACGGGGGAAGTAGTTCCACCCTCGCGCGACCGCTCAGTCTGCCACTCAACGACTTCCTTCCGCAAATTTTCCATTCCGTTCAAGGCATCGGCGATCGCTTGTCTCTCTTCGGGGGTTCCGCCGTGGTCCATGGAAAGAACGTGCTGCCGCTTGCTTATTTCGGACTCAGCTGCTTGAAGTCGCTCCCGCACCTTCGTCCAGTCCGTCTCGAGAATGGCGGCCTTATAAGCTTCCTGCCAAATATATTGGATAGTCATGTGTCTGCCTCTTTCTGTGAAGCTAAGGAGGGCAAACTTCAGATGGGCTGCTTAGTCAGAGGACCTGAAAGAGGAGAAATGTAGGAACTACCTCTGGTTTTAGTGTACCACGCTCAATGTTCAGTCCTCGCTGTCTCGTTGTCAGCCTGAGGCGAAGCGCGCTCCTGGCCCGTCCAATCCGAGAAGGGATTTCGCGCGATCGAGCAATCGCCTCGACGAGTCATGGTCGGACTTGCAAATCACCCCAGAGATGCCCGCCGCGAGGGCCTCTGCCTCCAATATCCCTGCTGCGTTGTTCGTGAACATTAGCAAGGGGACGTCAGGCATGAGAACCTTCAATTTGCGTGCTGCCTCCAGTCCGTTCATCACCGGCATGGACAGATCGAGGATGATAAGGGCGGGCCTTTCCTCTTGCGCTCTCTGGACACCTTCGGCTCCATCGACTGCATCGGAGACTCGCAAGTCTTCAGCTTCGAACACGGCGCGTAACATGCGCCTGATGGTCGCGTGGTCGTCGACGATCATCACAAGGTTTCTCACTGGTAACTCGCCCAAAGTAGCATCTTCCTTCTTTGGCAAAAAGGATGTACCGTTTAAACTGTATAATCTTGGCAAATCCACCTATGGCATCATGATTGGGACATGCCAAACGGAAACACCTGCCGCCGAGCAGCTTCGCCTCGAAGCCGAGAAACTTCGGGCCACAGCAATCAAACTAATGGAGCATGCGGCGAGATTATTGCGAAGTCTGCGGAACTGGAAAAGCGAATAGGTTCTCTGGTAGAGAACGGCAACAAGAGCAAGAAATCATGGCCCGTCGTCGTATCGGCATCCTTACAGAAGCCTTCTCATAATGGCCTACGCAGCCGGATGCTACGCGGCCGAATTCTTCCCGTTACCAATTCCCGCATCTGACCTCTCCGCTGCCAATGGGATCGAAACGACTATGGTCGTACCATCGCCACCAGATTTAATTTCAAAATGCCCACCTAAATCGTTGACACGCTCGCGCATCCCGCTCAATCCGACACCGAAGTGGTTTCGATCTGTCTGAGCTCCTTGGATTGCCACGACGGGCATTCCGCGTCCAAAGTCTCTCACCGTGAACACTGCTTGATGCTCACTAGCCTTTAGGTGAACTTCAACTGCAGAACTTCCCGAGTGGCGATGAACGTTAGTGAGGCTCTCTTGCAAGATGCGGAACAGAGCAATCTCTGCCAATTCTGTTAGCCGATCAATCCCCTCTGGCAAGTCCAGCTTCACTTTGATTCCGCTTCGTTTTGCAAATTCATCAATGTACCAGCGGGCTGCTGAGGCAAACCCAACTTCGTCTAGCAGAGGAGGATGTAACAGAGACGAGAGAGTGCGAGTTTCGACTATGCTTCGTTCCACCGATTCCAACGCGGAAGACAATACTACATCTTTGTCCGGTGCATCTGAACGACGCAACGATTCGAGGTCCATCTTGATGCTCGTCAAATACTGGCCCAAACTGTCGTGAAGATTACGCGCAATTCTTCTGTGCTCCTCGTCTTGTGATCGCATCAGTTTGGCCGATAGCTGCTGCAGCGCACCGGTACGACGCTTTACTTCCGATTCCAGGTGTTCATTTACAACTTTTGCGGCCTTCATGTACTGCAAAGTTTGATAAGCTGCCGCCGCGAAAGTGCCTAGATTGTTCATGACCCGCAGGTCTTCACTGTCGAAACGGTGACTTTGGTCGTGGACGATGACCCAGATCGTACCGACAGCCTTCCCTCCGACATAAAAAGGAATTAACAGTACCTCTTCAATCCACGGAGTGACCGCCGCGAAATACGCGAAGTGTCGCTCGGGGTGGAACATGAGTTGTGCGGCGTTGCGGTCGAGGACAGTGCCGCAAGGACTGAAGTCGCGCGGCATGCCGCCTCCCACATGAGAGGCCCAAACGCCTGCCAGGGCAGGCCAGTAAAAACGCGCGCCGTCAGACTCCAATAGGCTGATCCCGCATGTTTGTGCGTGGCAGAGTTTCAGGGCGGTCTCCGCGAGCTTTTGTAGAATGTCGTTGGGCGAAGTGGCCATCTTCTCCGCCAAAGCAATTAAGGCATCGTTCTCCACAACGTGGTTAGGAGCGCGGGTTCTTCGCCCGCTCAACTGAGCCGTCGAGATGATCGACTCCAACCCTACTGTGGTCGGACTTTCAGAGTTGCTGGCAAGCATGGGAGAACCCCCTGCAAATAATTCCCGAATGTTGAGGATACGGGCGCGATGTGCCTCGTTCTTGGAAGCCCGCTTGATCTATTGTACGCTTCGGGCCCAGATAATGGTCGTACCGCAGTGCCGTCGCGTGCATGTGAAAGTTGTGTTCGCGATTGCGAGCGGATCATGGGCGGTCGGAAGTGAGCGCAAGACCTCCTAGTTGAAAGGATCGAGGCTCAGGGTTCGAGGAGAACCTTGATAATGCGGTGAGCCATTTCTAGTTGCTGTGGGTTGCACCTTGTGAGAAGAGAATCAATACGCTTGCGGATATCTCGTTGGTCTTCTTCTCTTTCCAAGAGCAGAAGAGCGCTTGGGGGCAAAGCAAGGCCTTTGGCCATGGCGACGATCGTGTCCAGGCTTGGCACTTTGTTGCCACGTTCCACATCTCCCCAGAAGTTTCCAGTGATATTGCCTCGCTCTGCGGCGTTTTCGAGGCTGAGTTTCGCCGCCTTTCTAAGTTTTCTGATCCGTTGTGCGAATAGCGTCCGGTGTTTCACGGTATAGCCTCTTCACAACCATAGCGAGGATCATGGGTTTCTAAAACTGTCTATAGAGTTTATCCTATAGAAAAATAACACTTTATCGCGTGTGAACGGGGCCTATTGTGCCATCGGAAGCGTTGATTAAAAGAGATCCGGAACAAGATAGGGCGCTCAAACTGCTGATGAGGAGGCCGGTGGGTTCTCGAGTGAAGCACCAGGTTTGTAGGCGTAGATCAACCTCGATACTTGAATTACAAGCTGCAATTGCGGAGGGGTGAGGAGATCGAGCAAGTTGTCCAGTTCCCGACGATCCGGCGGTTGTTTGTCTTTGTCGTCAAGTGCAATTAAGACACTGGCGCTGATCCCGAGTCCCTTGGCAAGACTGAAGATCGTATTCAGACAAGCCTCTTGTTCATTGCGTTCGAGGTTTCCCCAGAAATTAGTGGACAGGCCGCCGCGTCCACTGGCCTTTTCAAGGCTGAGGCCAGCCGCAATCCTGAGATCGCGGAGACGGTTCGCAAACGATTCGCGATAGTCAATGTCGTCCATCTACCCAAACGATAGGCATTGTTAATGGCTAAAACCACAAGCGATGGGATGTATTTTTCTTGCAATAAACACACGATAGAGTTATATATCGAGCGATCTTAACTCTAAAGAGTGTGATTCTGTCCGCACTCCGCTTAATCACATCCCACGGATTTGACCACGTCGATTACAGCCCGATTCGCGATCCCATCCTCTGCCACGGCATCAGCAGGGGCGTCCAGTGCCAATCGCTATTCAGTCGACAGCATCGAAATTCCGGACGAAGTCCTGATGGCTCGCACCGTCGATGGAGATAAGGAGGCCCTGGGTTGCCTCTTTCGCCGTTATGCCCGGTTGGTACGGGCGGTCGGGTACAAGATCCTCAGGGACGATTCGGAAGCGGACGACTTGCTCCAAGATGTATTCCTCTTCATCCATCAGAAGAGCGCGGCGTTTGATGGCTCCAAAAGTTCGCCCCGCTCGTGGATTGTCCAGATGGCCTACCATCGTGCAATCGACCGTCGCCGCTATCTGGATTCACGACATTTCTATGCTCAGGTCGATCTGGAAGACGTTGGAAACGAACTCAGCGGTTCGAGTGCCACAGCCGCGCGATACGAAAGCTCGATTGAGGAAGTGCTCGCAAGGCTTGGATTGAGCAAGATATTTGGAGTTCTCTCTGAGATCCAGCGTCAAACCCTGGCCCTCCATTTACTCGACGGCTACACCTTTGAAGAGATCGCAGTGAAACTGGACCAGTCCCGAGGAAACGTAAAGCACCATTATTTGCCACTGCCGCTCATCCCGAGAATCAGGGTGTGGGCAACGTCGCCGGTATGAAGGTTGAGATAGTAGGGCGTGCTATTGTCGGTTTCGAGCACAGCCAGATACTCGGTTCCGAGATGCGCGTTTGTCTTCTCGCCGGGAAGGATCGTAAACAGAAAAGACAGATCGGCGTAATTCGTGTTCAGCAGATACAACTGGCGGAGGTTCAGCGCATAGTTGCCGGGCACGGTGGCGAAATAGGCGTTCAGCTGGTTGTAGGTTTCCGTAAAGAGATTGCCGTCCACGTTGGTAAAGAGGCCAGTGAACTCGGCCCCGAGTTGCTCCAGGTCGGCTTTGGAACGGCCGTACAGCACAATCGTGAGGGAGAAATCGCCCAGCGATTGACCGTCGCCGAGGGCGCGCAGGCAGTCGCCAAGATTCTCAATGTCGGCCTGTTTGGATTCGTCCACCAGCACATCACGTGGGTTCGTCTTCGTGGCATCGTTGCCCATTTGGGAGACAAACCCTGTTTTGGACATATTGAAGTGGCGTCGGCGCTTGTTCACTTCTTTGCGAGCCTTGTCCGCGGGGAGCGGCGTCCACTCGGTGACCACATAGAAGTTAGCGGGAATCTTCAGCAGGGTGTCCAGGACCAAAGGCCGTGTCTCAGTGATGGCCTCTTTCATCGTCAGCACCCGAACGATGTGATCGCCGACGCGGAGATGATCGCGTTCCGCCTCGATATTCGAGTTGACGACCTGATAGTCGAGAAACTGCGTGGACTGCGGCTTGCCCGCAACGCGCCAGTCGTCGTAATTGAGCAAGCGGCGGAAGAACCTGAATTGTCCCTGCCGCTTCAAGATCTCGATTTGCATGAAGTCCGCGAGCTGTCGAGCGAAGGCCTGCACGCTTTGGTCGAGCCGTCGAAGATCGTGCTCAATATGTGTGCGCAACAGCGTCTTCATGGTGTCGTTGGTGAACTGCACTTTTAGTTCGCCAACGGCGCCCGCGGGATCGCGTAAGATTCGAGCGATTGCCGCGCCTACCCCGGTCTTCGACCTGGCACCTTCGAGCAGAATGCAGTAAAAGATTTCAATCTGATAAAGATCGTCACGTTTTGCTTCAAAGAACTTTCGCCGTTGTTCGATCGCTGCTTCCACAATCGGATCGTCATATTTTGCGAAGGGTATATCAGGGCGGTTCGATTTGATGAGGTATTGGTAAACGTGGAAGCCCGGGCCAAACGTTTTGAGTGCCGCTTCCAACCGCTTCACTGCGTACTCCTGTTCTGAGCGGTCCAGACTTTCGTAGTCCACGCCGGGAACGCTCAGAACCATGCCTAGATCGCCACTTTTGGTAAGGAAGGCTGTCTCGTTCCAGAAGCCGTAGAGGTTGATGTGGTCGTTGAGAGACGCACTCTCTTTCCAGGGCTTGAGGACTTTATCGAGACGCAGCATCACACTACCTCGACGCGGGGAACTTGCTGCTTGGCGGCGTCATAGCGCAGCTTGTAGCGCTCGGACTTTGCGAGGATGCGGAGGAATGCCGGATCGCTGTTTGTTACCCAATGGCCGAAAGCAAAGCCGCCAATGAAGACGGCGATACCCGCTAGGATCGAATCGAAGAGATTGAAGGCACCTACCGCGGCGACGCAGACGAAGTAGAAGAGCGTGCGTTCCACGCCCAAGTAGGTGAGCGGCTTGTGCAGACTCTTGAAGACTCGATTTGTGCGATGCTTCTGCTGTGGTTTGTCTGGCATAAGTCTCTCATCTATGCGCGGGGTGAAGGTGACGCTATACGCCCCAGAGCCAACTCAAGACATTCACTGCCATAACGGCAATGCCCGTTCCGGCGGCGACGCCGGCCAGCGCCTTTTTTGCGCCGGGCTCGCCGTGCGCGAATCCGTAGCCGCCGATCACAATTGCAACCAGACTTGCAACTTTCGCGATCGTGCCGGTGAAAAGGCCTTGGATGGCGTTAAAGCCGGTGTCGAACGGTGAACCCTGTGCCAGCGCCGCCACGGGTATGAGCAAGAACAGGGCAAGAAGAACTGCTGTTTGACGCACGCACTTCGACTGAACAAGACGCTCGGGTTGGCGGACGGAATGAACTCGGAACCAACGTGGCATTTTGCACCTCCCGCAGGACCTAAAATCGGCTGCTTTTGGCGCAAAGCTAACCTCACTCGATCACGATGTCCAATGAATGTTCAGCGGTCACCTATTCCTGCTAGGAATGGCTGCGCAAATCAGAGTGATATACGACCGAGTAGAATCAGTGCATATGCCCAGTGATGCCGTACCATTGCATTTGGCCGAATGGCCGTACAAGAGTCAAGAAGGTGCTTTGCGTGAGCGTCTTCAGGCGCTGTTGCGTAGCGTTCAAGAAGAAGGCAACTTCGATCTGTCCAGGCTCGAAGGGGTCACAGTGGCCGAAAATCTAACTGCGGCACTCAGAGCTTTCAATGCCGGATATGAGAGTGACCATTCTGCCGCAATGCGCGAGACTGTTGTTGGCAGAATGATTACGACCCTGCGAGACGGGAAAATACAAGGGCATATTTTTTCCCCCGTGGATGCAGCTCTTCAGCTCCTTGATCCACGTGCTCCGCTTCATCGCTCATGCACGTATGTGTTCGTCCATGAGTGCGCGCATGTTCATGACCTTGCGCAAAGTGTCGCGGCTATTCCCGGAGAGATTCTGAGTCAACCTCTATCCCCGCCTTTGTCCATCTGCTTGAAGATAAGCTGGAACGAGTATGCGGCGTGTCGTCTCGCTGCGTATTCGTATCCCGACCAGATTGAAGATATGAGGGAATCCTTGAGACAAGCGATTGAGGCAATAGCAGATGCCCGCCTCAAGACTAAAGCTGTTTTTGCTCCGAATGGCGAAGGCAGGCAGAAGGGCCTCACGACCGCGCTCAACGCTGCTGCACCGCTTCTGCAGGCATTTTCGTGCCTTCTCGGACACTGCCGCGGATTGAATCGTCCGCTATCAAATTCCCTTCCCGAAAACCGCATTAAGCTTGAACAAGATGCTGAGATCGCCAAGGCGCTTCAGAGGCTGGAGCAAGAACTCGATGCGCTATGGAGCTCTTACGGTGCATGGTCGGGCTTTGGAGTCTTTGACGGGCTGATTGCGGCAATCTGTGATGTTGTTAAGGCGACGACGGGACTCGTGATGAAGCGTGGTGAGGGGCTACTCATGGAAGTTGGGCTGAGTGTGCGATGAGATCACCGGAGGTTGACTTTAAGAGGCTGTGACGTACCGGCGGCTGATCGCCACAACCACGACTGCGCGTTCAACTAGAATTGCAGCCGTTCTACTGGCTGGGCTGGAGGAGCCTCCGTTATGCTAGTGAAGTTCACAATTGATGCAGGCAGCGTTCCGGTCACTCGTCAGGCGCGAGAAGAAGTGCTCGACGATCGACTGCGAATTTTGCGGCAGTACGACGGGACTGCCGAAGGTATTGCACGGGACGCCATTCGTCGTTATTTCCGAGCTCACACGGAGTTCACTGCCGCACACATCGCATGCACAGGCAACGGCGATGAATGGTATCCGGAATTTGCACCCCTATACGATGCCTTGGCGGCTGTAATCAATAGTCCGCAGGAAGCTCATGAAGAAGCCGCGAAATTTCTGGGCCTTCTTGTTTGAAATGAAGCATCGCACGACGGGGAACAGTGGCATTTCACATCGTATCCAAAGACCGATACTGACTTCATGGTGACACACTATTTCGCGTTGGATGGTCACATCCGCGCGAATGCGAAGCTCAACCAGGCCATTTCTGCTCGGGCCCATGGTGATGAGGTGAGGGCGACTAACTTAGAGGACGCTGCCAGAGGACTCATGGCGCGTTGGCGGAGGTAAAAGAACGGATCTCGTCAGAAAATTGTACGATAACTGTACGATGACCAGGCTTATGTAGGCCTTTTGGCACTTTATTCCGTTCGTAGAATCAGTAAGTTACAGAATCTAAATGGGGACGAAAGGTTCGACTCCCGCCGCCTCCACCACTATTCCTCTTACGATCAGCGTTTTACTGAAGTATTTAGCTTCGTACGACGACTTTTTTGCACTCAGGGGAGATCCTTGACCGGCCGATTCCTGCGGTTCTCCCTCTCCCCGATCACAAAGCGGTCTGAAACGAGCCACCTAGGCCGGATAAAGTCGAGTGTAATTGTTCGCCACCCGGACAGCTGATAAACGTCCGGCGCGTTGAGATTGTGCCGCATGTCTTAGTCGCAAGGACCATGGTTGCGGGTGAGATCTCCTCGCATAGGACAGAGAATGCCTCCCGCGCAGAACGAAAGAAATCTTCCGTTTTGAGACCGTATCGTGCCGTGAATACCCCACTTCTCTGACCTAAAGTAGCAGAGTGCCACTACTCGTCTATTCGTCACGCTGATTCTGCTGATTCTTGATAGTTAATCATAGTTAACATAACCACGCACCAGCGAAAGGGCAGCGTGACAGCCTCGGCGATTGCACCGGAGTGACGGGCAATCCAGACGTTAAGAAGATGACAAGTGGGCCCGTGCGGAGCAAATGGCAAGTTTGGTTGAACGCTCCGGTCATAGGGTTCGTATGCATTATCTGTTCCACTCAATCGCAGCATTCTATTTGGATCCAGCAAAGGTGCTGATTCCATGCCCCCGATTTACTACCGCCGGTATGCTCTCGGCCCTTCCGACGACATCGACCGCAAGCACTGCCCGCCGCCCGAAGTGGATCAACGGCATCCTTGGATCGGATTGCCCTTCGTCCGCGATAATCCCTCTCAATGAACGTGTAGAAAGGAATGTATACTTGAGGGCACGCCTTTGAAAGGTTTCAGATGTTTTCGTTAAATGGGCTGTTGGCGGGGATAATCCTCGTCCAGAGTAAAGGGTGACACCGACGGAGAATACGCCATGGCCAACATGAAGGAAATCGCGAAGATGGCGCGCGTTTCGATTGGTACGGTGTCACATGTACTTAATAACTCCGCAAGCGTCCGTGAGCCGGTGCGGAAGCGAGTACTTGAAGCTGTTCAAGCGGCCCGGTATCAGCCCAATCAACTTGCGCGCGGCCTGCGGCGCGACAAGACGAGCATGATCGGGATGATCATCCCGGACGTTACCAATCCTTTTTTCCCCGGAGTAGTTCGCGGCGCAGAAGACGTAGCATTCTCCAATGGATATCGTCTGATCCTGTGTAATACAGATAATGACCATTCGAAGGAGTTGGTACACCTGAATGAGCTACGCACTTACCTGCCAGCGGGCCTCATTGTGATTCCCTCCAACTTCAGCGACCTCACGATGCAGGCAGAACGGTACCGCGAAGCGGGCACGGGTGTGGTCTGCGTGGACCGGCTTCCGACAAACTGGAGTGGCGATAGCGTTACCGCCGACAACGAACAAGGTGCCTACAACGCAACCCGATGTCTGCTTCAACTTGGGCATAAAAAGCTGGCTACCATCACCGGTCCGTTGCATCTGACCAACGCGAAGGAGCGCCTTAGTGGTTTCAGGCGCGCGATGCGAGAGGCCAAGCTGCATCTCATGCCGGAATATGTGCAAGAGACCACCTTCGATAAACGAGGCGGCTACTCAAAGACCCTGGTGCTTCTCCGCTTGCTTCCGCGGCCAACGGCGATTTTCGCGGGGAATGACATGATTGCCCTGGGAGCCTTGCTGGCAATCCGCGAAGCAGGTCTCATTTGTCCGAAAGATATATCCCTTATTGGCTTCGACGACCTGGACCTTGGCGAAACCACCGATCCCGCGCTTTCTTCAGTCTCCCAATCGGGATATCAACTTGGTACAACTGCGGCTCGCCTGTTGCTTGATCGGATCCAGGGCGATACAGGTCCGGCAAAGCATATCGTTCTTGAAACATCTTTAAATCTCCGTCTTTCCACTGCTGCTCCCTCAAAGCGACAACGGGCAAAACGGCTGAGCACTCCCAAGGCAAGACTGTAACCGAGAGCGATAGAAGTTTACTTCGCCGCTGGTTCGAGGCACGGCAACTTACCAACTTCGAAGCTCCTACACCGTCCAGCCAAAGTGGAATGATCTAACCGTTAGCGCGGGCCACCAGGAAAATTGCGAGGCCGTAGAAAACAAACATCAGGAGAAGATACGCTTTGGCTCGTGGTCCCGAGTTGGCAAATTCCTTCCACACAAAAATCCCCCATAGCGCCGCAACCATGGGTGCGGATTGGCCGATGGCGTAGGAAATGGCAACACCAGTATAGCTTGCAGCTACTAAATTAAAGACCGTGCCGATGCCCCAGATACATCCGCCGAAAAGTCCAAGCAAATGACCCGAGATGGGTCCGCTGAACAGTCCGCTGAAACTTACCGGTTCCCCTACCAGCGGATGTTTCATGAAATAGATGTTCCAGACAAAACAGGAGAGCAACGCTCCTGACGTAAGAAATACGGCGGCACTATAAGGTCCCAGCGGATTACCACGGGTCATTGCATGGGTCATGAAAGGAGCCCAAAGCCCCATGAGGATGCCTGACACCACGCACGTGATTACACTCTTCCTTGACACCGATCGGCCTGAAGACCGCAGGCTTCCATAGGCCCGACCGTCCAATATTACGGCGACAAATGCGCAGGCGACGCCGAGCGCCAGAGAAAGAGCGTTGCCTCTGGGCTGTAGCGCATAGCTCAGCACGGTCCCCACCACGAGCGCGATTCCAATGGAGATAGGAAATGCGACCGCGAGTCCGGCCATGTCGATCGCGGCCACGAGCAAAAGGTTGGCTAGGTTGAACAGCGCTCCTCCGATGAGAGCGTTGACGATGTTTGAGGTATCCGAGGTGTGGACGTTACTCAGAAAACTTGAAGAATCGTGACCCGTACTTCCCATTGTGAAAGCCAAGACGACGGAGATCAGGAATATTCCAACCGCGTAATCCCAGTAGAATAGCTCAAAGCGATAGCCCTTGACGCCCTTGTAGGTGTTGGCCCACGAGCCCCAACAAACAGCGCTCGTGATCATCATTAACAGCGCAATTCCGAGACTTGATGGCGTAAACATTGTTCTCCTTCCGAGTCGTGTGTCGGGAAGGTTTGTGACTCTATACCTCTTTTGCCCGCATCACAAGTATTTAGTACGAAACTCATGTGACGCAACGCCTCGATTGACACAAAGTAGAAGCTACCAATACACTCCCCGAAGTCAACAGATTTCCTAAACATGGTTATGGCAAAACGATCTCGGATTGCGGTGGTTGGCAGTGTCAACATCGACCTGACTACATTCACGGATCGATTCCCGAAGCCCGGCGAAACCTGTTTCGGCCAGAAATTTGATCTGGGATTCGGAGGAAAAGGCGCGAACCAAGCGGTCGCCGCACATCTTTGCGGAGCCGAGGTATTCATGGTCGCACGAGTGGGCAGCGACTTGTTCGGTCCGGCCGCGATTGAAAATTTCAGGAAACTTGGCATCGATACGACCTATGTGAAGCAGGTCGAAGGAGTCTCCACCGGAGTTGCGCCGATCTTCGTCGAGCCCAGCGGGCAAAATCGCATCCTGGTGGTGAAGGGAGCGAACGACACGTTGAAGCCGGCTGACGTTGACGCCGCAGCCGAAATGTTGAGAACGGCGGACTGCATCATCCTGCAGTTTGAAATTCCGTTGGAAACGGTCTACTACACGATCGCGTTCGCGCAAAAGCATCACATCCGCTGCATTCTGAATCCCGCGCCAGGGCAACCCGTCGACATGCATGCGCTGTCTGATCTGGATTACTTTGTTCCAAACGAGACCGAAGCGGAGACGATTACCTCGATGCCGGTGCGGAGTGTTGATGACGCAAAGAAGTGTGCGAAAGAGTTATTGTCTGGTGGTATTCGCCGCGTGATCATCACGCTGGGAGCGAATGGATCTCTTCTTGCCGGCCGTGACTCGATTGAGCATGTGCCTGCATTTTCCGTTACAAGTGTTGACAGCACTGGAGCGGGCGACGCTTTCATTGGCAGTTGTGCGGTATTTCTGGCGGAAGGAATCCTGGAACCGGAGGCCGTGCGACGCGCGAATCTGTACGCGGCGCTTTCGACCACCAGTGTTGGAACCCAGAAGTCTTTCTACGATCAGCAGCGGTTTGAAGCTGAGTGGACGGTTCGAGGTCTCAGCGCGACGGTTCCCAGCCGTCATCCATAGGCGGGCAAACATTCTTGGACTTGGGTTGGAATGCTGTTCCGCTTGCACATCACTCACAGGGATGTTCTTGACAACTGAATCGATCGGCGAGTATAAAACCGCGTGTCGATCAAATGAAACGTTTCAAACACAGGCAGGATCGAGTAGGCCGCGGGCAAAATCCACGAAGAATCGGATGGAGGGACAAATGAATTCCGATCGCCGAGAGTTCATCCGAATGTCCGGCGGTGTACTCATGAGCGGAATCATCGCAAGCCCCCGAGCGATGCTTGGCATAGCCCAAGCGCGGACGGCCGGCGCCGGCGCGCAGGCGGTCATAATCGATACGGACCCCGGTGTTGACGATGCGTTTGCGCTGCTTCTGGCGATGCGCTCCAGCGAATTGAAAGTATTGGCCGTCACGGCAGTCGCCGGCAATGTGCCTCTCAATGTGACCTTGCCGAACGCACTCAGGCTGGTGGAGATTGCGAACCGCCCGGATATTCCTGTCGCCGCAGGGGCCTCATCGCCGCTTATTCGGAAGTTGGTGACGGCATCGTACGCCCATGGAAACAACGGCCTCGCCGGCGTCGAGTTTCCGCCGGCAAAGCTCAAGCCGGTCAAGGAGCCCGCCTCTGACTTGATTTGCAGGCTCGTTCGGGAAAATGCAAACAACATCTGCATCATCGGAATTGGACCGCTAACGAATATCGCTCTGGCTTTGCGGCAGGAGCCGGAGATGGCTTCCATGGTCAGCAGCATTGTCCTGATGGGAGGATCGCTTTCCGGCGGAAATGTAACACCTGCGGCAGAGTTTAATTTTTACGTGGACCCGGAAGCGGCCAGCATTGTTTTTGGTTCTGGAATTCCCATTCGGATGGTAGGGCTCGATGTCACGAGAAAGGTACAACTCACGGAGCGGCATGTTGAGGCACTTCGAACCGCCAAGGGGCGAGTGAGTGAAGCAGCCGCCCGCATTGCCGAAGCGGTGATGAAGATGCATCGGGGGGCAGGTTCGGAGAGGGGGCCGAATCTGCACGACCCGCTAGCGGTGAGTTGCTTAATACATCCCGACATCCTCACCTTCGAGGATTTCCAAATCGAGATTGAAACAACTGGAAACATCACGGCTGGTGAAAGCATCGGTTGGAAGCGCGCTCCCGTCCGTTATTCGGCGCCGATGCAAACGACCGGCGCCGCGGGGAGCGTGGGCGATCTTCCATTTCGGGCGAATGCCAAAGTTGCAACTGGAGTCGATTCTGAAAAGTTTTTTGAGCTTCTCATTCCCCGGCTAACTACGACCGGGATGTAAATTGATTCTGCCGACCGACCAAGGGGGATTCATGAACGCGGGACTCTTCAAAATGGCATCTGTCGTTTTGCTGTGTGCCATATTTTCGCTGGGTACGACTTTCGCGCACGCGCAGAATAATCACTATGTGGTGATCGATCAGGATGCAGTCGGACCTGCCGGTACAGATATGAACTCGATCCTGGTTTTTCTACAATCGCCCAACGTAAATGTGTTGGGGATAACGGTCGTAACGGGGGATGGATGGCGCAATGAGGAAGTCGCGCACACGTTGCGGTTGCTGGAACTGGTGGGGCGCACCGATGTACCGGTAGTGCCCGGCCTCGACAGGCCGATGATTCGCACGAAAGAGTGGACCAATGTTTGGGAACAGATGTACGGCAAAGTCCTTTATCAAGGCGCCTGGACCATGCCCCGCTCGTCGCATAATCCGGACGAGGTGCCGAAACTGGCGGAAGGAGATCCGACCACAAAGGCGGCCGCGACCGAGGATGCGGCGCATTTTATGATTCGGATGGTTCATAAATACCCGCATCAGGTTACGATCTATGCGGCTGGCCCGATGACCAATGTCGCCGCCGCGATCATCTGCGATCCCGAATTCGCTTCGCTGGCGCAGGAGTTAGTCATCATGGGCGGCAGCCTCAATCCACACACCGACGATCCCGAATATCTTGACAGCCCCCGGCATGAATTCAATCTTTGGTTTGATCCGGAAGCCTCCAGCATCACCCTGCATGCGCCATGGCCTAAGATCAGCGTAACTACGGTAGACGTTTCCATCGAAACCCACCTCACTGCCGAAATGTTGAGCGAGATGGGCAAGTCTCATGAGCCAGCGGCACAATACATTGCACGCTATACGCGTAAGCCGGGAGAGTATCTTTGGGATGAGTTGGCTGCCGCTGCCTGGCTTGATCCGAGCCTGATTACACGCGAACGATATGTGTACATGGATGTCAGCGTGGACCGAGGTATCAGTTACGGCGATACGCTGGTTTGGACGGATCATGATAAGCCGTCGATTAATTTACAGAAAGCGCATGTCCAGATGGATGTAGATTGGCCGAAGTTTCAGAAGATGTTTGTCCAGTTGATGTCGGCACCTACGCCTAACGCCCATAATCCGCAGATGGTTAATTCGGGAACCGGTGAAAGCAAGTGACGGCTGCCGCGGCGAACTCGATGGCCCGCGGCGAGGCAGCGCAACCACCGGAGTCGCGCCGGCGGCGGGTGTGAGTCTTCACTGATCCGCCGGTAAAGCGAACGCAGCTAATTTTTGGTTGACAAGGATATTCGTAGAGGCGTACAAATCCAGTCGGTTAGATTTGAATGCTTTCAAAATAGAGGGGGCTCGTGTGCGGCGTTCATACCTGGGTGCGGCAGTGCTGTTCTTGAGTTCCATCTTACTTCCCTGCTTAATCCATGCCCAGTCGACCGGATCGATTGTCGGCACCGTGGTGGATAGCTCCGGAGGAACCATCGTCGGAGCTGTAGTCACGATTACCGAAACCGGCACCAACACTTCGCGAGTGCTTGCCACGGATTCCGCCGGCCGCTTCGTTGCCAACGTCTTACCCCTGGGGAACTACACCGTCAAAGTGACGGCGCCCGCGTTTCAGGCTGCGGAAAGGAGCGGCATAAGACTTGAATCTCAGGGCAGTCCTGAGATCGATTTCACCCTCGCTCTGGCTACCGTAGGATCGCAAGTCACCGTAGAGGCTAATCCGGTTGCGGTAGAGACTACCAATCCGACACTCAATCAGGTGATTCACTCAGAGCAGGTCGCTGACCTGCCTTTGAATGGCCGCAATTTTGTGGAGCTTGCTACACTCGCGCCAGGCGTTTCCCAGGGCGACCAGCCAGGAGATTTTTTTGGAGGCGGTTCCAGTAGCGAAACCTCGATACGCGGCACTTTTTCGTTGTCGGTTGGCGGCTCGCGCGAGAATAGAACTGATTGGCTTTTTGACGGCGTTGACAATGAAGAACTGACATCCGGCGGCATTGCAGTAGTGCCTTCGATCGATGCTCTGCAAGAGTTCAATGTTCTTACGTCAAATTATTCGGTGGAGTACGGCACGCGCGCCGGCCCCACTGTGCTCCTAATATCGAAATCCGGAACCAATACATTTCATGGCACCCTATTTGATTTCCTTCGCAATACGGCATTGAACGCATCGAGCTACTTTTCTCCGATTAATCCAGAGTACATACGGAATCAATTCGGCGGCTCGCTCGGCGGCCCGATCGTGAAGGATAAGACGTTTTTCTTCTTCGATTATCAAGGAACCAGAAACATACAAGGAATTCCATCGCTGACGCAGGTGCCGACGGCTTTGGAGCGCGAGGGTAATTTCACCGAATCTTTCCCCGGCGCCCCGGAGGTTCCCATTTACGATCCATCCACTACGACAGGCGCTCCGGGTCAACAGACGCGTACACAGTTCCCCGGAAATATTATTCCTGCGAATGAACTGAACCCCATTGCAGTGAAAATCCTGAGTTATTTGCCTCTGCCGAATGTATCCGGATTATTATCGGCCAACTACGTCGACGTTCCTCGCCAGAAGTACAGCGACAACGAATTTGACTTTCGCATCGACCATACATTTTCGGCCTCCGACAAGATCTTCGCCCGCTTCAGTAGAGATCAAGCTTCGGTCTATGTTCCATCTGGGCTGCCAGACTTCGGAAGCCAGCCAGGCGGCTACTCCAGCAATCAGAATCTAGCCGATAACGGACGCAACCTGGCTTTGTCCGAAACTCATATATTCTCCGCCGATAAGATCAATCAATTTACGGCGGGATATAACCGGATATTCGATCACATCATTTCTTATGGTGATGGCACGAACTGGAGCAACCAACTCGGCATCCCGAACGCCAACCTCGGATCCTACTTCAGCAGCGGTTTTCTCAACGTTCAATTCAATGAAGGCTACTGGGGCTTAGGGGATCGAGGATTCTCGCCCATTCAGGATGGCACAAACGTCTTTCATTACTCCGACGACTTCGAATGGGTGCACGGAGCCCATTCATTCTCGATCGGCGTGGGAACACGATTTTACCAGTTGAATGAGTTGGGCGACGCTTTTCCGATGGGAGAGATGTCGTTCGACAATCTCTTTACCGCCGGTTTTTCCAATGGCTCGCTGAACTCATCCACGGGAAATCCGATCGCAAGCTTTCTGTTGGGTATTCCAGCGGGTGGCGAGCATGACAACGCGTTCTCGGGCGCTGTATCCGGCAGGCGATGGAAGGAATTCAGACCCTATTTCCAGGATAACTGGAGGGTAAAGCCGAACCTGACGGTACAACTCGGGCTGGCGTGGAACTATACGACGCCGACGGTGGAAGCACAGAATCGCTATTCGAACTTTGATTTTGCGACGGGGCAACTTCTGGTCGCCGGCGTAAACTCGGGCAAGGGTGTCGGAATCAGCCCCTACTATGGCGGTTTTGAACCCAGGATTGGGATAAGCTACAGTCCTTTTTCCACCAAGAATGCGATCCGCGCCGGTTACGCCGTTCTTCATGACGCGGGTTGGAACCTGGGTGCTGAAGGTCTCGACTTAAATCCGCCATTCTATAGTACCTACTCTTTTCAGACTGACGACATTACCCCTGCGACCACGCTGTCACAAGGGTTCCCGGTGCCGGTAGTGCCGACCGTCAATAACCTGAGCGGCAACGTATACAGCCAAAATACTAATTTCAGGCCGGGGATGGTTCAGCAATATAACCTCGATCTGCAACGTCAGCTCCCGGCCGGAACTGTGTTAACTGTCGCGTATGTGGGCTCGCGCGGAAGTCACCTTCAAACAGAGAACTGGAACCTTAATACGGCGCCTCCAAACCTGCAAATCGATCCGTCGAACCTGCGGCCCTATCCTCAGTTTTATGACGTCATTGGCCTGATCGACAGAGGACTCTCTCGATACGATTCTCTACAATTTAAGGCGGAAAAATCCTATCAGAACGGGCTCTACCTATTGGTGGCTTACACCTACAGCAAGGGTTTCGACAATGGTTTGAACGACGATTTGGGCTCGTTAGTGGGCGTACCGTACTACCCGCTAAACCCCGCCCCTAATGCCTATGCCCTAAACCCGGGCGGCTATACGGATAAGGGCCTCAACATTACCGATCAAACGCATAATTTTTCCGCCAGCATGCTCTATCGGCTGCCTTTTGGGAGGGGTGCCCACTTCGCGTCTGGGATAAGCAAAGCCGCGGATGCCATAATCGGTAAGTGGCAGGTCAATGTAATTTCACATATTGCGTCCGGGTTTCCTCTTGGCCTGGCAACTGGCGTAAACAACTCCGGTACCGCAATAGGCAATCGCCCGGACCAGATTTGCAACGGAAAGTTGAGTCACCCGACGGTGCAGGAGTTCTTCAACACAAGCTGCTTCGTTGATCCCCCTCCCGGAGTTTTAGGAGACGCCTCGCGGACTCCACTTTATGGTCCGGACTTCGTCAACTTTGACGCTTCGCTCTTCAAGTCATTCAAACTTCATGAAGGCACAGAATTGGTCTTCCGGACCGAAGTGTTTAATGTTTTCAATCATCCGCAATTTGCCTTCCCCGGGACGTTCACCGACTCACCTGGATTCGGGCAAATCACACAGATCGTCAATAACCCGCGGTTGATTCAATTCGCACTCAAGTTAGTATTTTGAGAAGCTTGCCCTCGGGATTGATGCCCCCAAGCACCACAGCAGAAATCTTCTTGCCGGGTGTTGTGTTCGGCGAAACGTGACGGATCAGTTCTTTTTGCTTCAGTTCGATGAGCGCGAGAGTAGTGCTTCGATCGACTCCTCGCCGGAATTCCTGGCGGGAAAAAGCGTGGAGCCAGTGCAATCAAGCATCATGGAACCACGTTCCCGCAACCTTCACTTCGTGAACTTGTCCCCGAACATCGGGAGGCCGCTCTTTGATTGTTCTTGAGTGGCTTCGTCTTGGATCACGTCCCAGTGCTCGACAAGAATGCTGTCCTTTATATGGAGAATGTCCGCAGCAATCCAGTTCACTGGCAACCCAAAATGCGAAAATCGTCCGTGCACCATCACGAAGTCCCCCTCAGCGACGATCGTCCCTGGCTCATACCTGAGGGTCGGGGGAAGGCTCTTGATCAGATTGAACAGCCCCTCACGGCCAGGTGCGATATGAGCGCTGTGTTGGATGTAGTCAGGGGACCAATACCGTTCAGCTACTACATAGTCCCGTTTGTTGAATAGAGTGTCGAAGGCCTCGAGGACGAGTGCCTTGTTCTTTGCCTGTTTAGTTCGGCTCATTGAATTTTCCTTATTTGATCGGGTTTGTTTTCTTCATCGCCAGCACTTTCATCCACTCTGCGAGCAATCGGTATATTGATCGCGATGATCGGTTAGATCTGCGCCCTGCCGCCGTCCACGAACAGTTCAATACCCGTGATGAAACTGGAGTCATCCGAAGCCAGAAACAGCGCCGCCTTCGCAACTTCGTCTGGCTCACCCATGCGTCCCATCGGAATGGTGGACACGATCCGAGCAATTACTTCTGGAGATTGCCGACTCGCCAGCGGCGTATCGATCGGACCTGGGCTGACAACATTTGAGCGGATATGGCGGTCCCTGAGATCTGTCGTCCAGGTTCGCACGAAAGAGCGGAGTGCAGCCTTACTCGCGGCGTAGACACCGAAAGCGCCCGTGCCCTTAACACTAGCGACAGAGCCGTTGAGAATAATGGAGCCGCCATCCTTGAGCAGAGGCAACCCCTTTTGGACCGTAAACAGCGTTCCCCTTACGTTGATGTTAAACAGCTTGTCGAAATGTTCTTCGGTAACGGCACCGAAGGGAACAAATTCGCCAACGCCCGCGTTGGCGAAAACAATGTCGAGTCGTCCCTTTACCTTGGAAACGGTTTCGTAGAGACGATCAAGGTCGGCCAGTTTGGCAACATCTCCCTGAACTCCAAAAATGTTGGTGCCGATTGCCTTTACGGCCTCGTCGAGTTCCTTCTGGCGACGGCCCGTGATGAAGACATACGCACCCTCTTTGGCGAACAGTTTCGCCGTAGCCAACCCAATCCCTTCGGTACCGCCGGTGATGACTGCTACTTTCCCCTGCAGCTTCTTATCTTCGGCCATCGGCGTTTTCCTTTCCTTCGATGTTTGCATCGACCCTCATCCCAGAGCCAGGTAGGAGGCCTCGTTTCGCAGAGGAGCTAGTCGCCTCTGGTTGCAGAGGTCTAGCCCGCGATCATCCCTCCGTCGACCGCCAAGGATGCCCCGATAATGTAGGAGGCCTTGTCAGAACCAATGAACATGATGGCATTTGCAATTTCTTCAGGAGTGCCAATGCGCTTGTTCGGGACTTGTGATTCGAGGAAATTTGCCTTGTTCTCTTTCGTTTGGGCAAAGTGGTTGAACATTCTTGTTTCCACCGGACCAGGGCCAACGATATTAACCCGCACGCCTGTGCCGGCGAGTTCCAGCGCCGCAGACTTCGTGATGCCTTCCACGGCATGCTTGCTGCCGACATACACCGCGGCGGTCGCTCCCCCGACTTTGCCGTAGGCCGAAGAGATGTTCACAATGCTGCCTTTGCCCTGCCGAAGCATCGCCCGAATCTCGTACTTCATGCTCAGAAGTACACCGAGCACATTAGTGTCGAAGATGGCTTGATAAGCTTCGGTGGTTACATCGGCAGCGGCGCCGGGATCGCCCACTGTGCCAGCATTATTGACGGCGATGTCCAAGCGACCGAAACGAGCAATGGTCTTCTCAATAAGGTTCTTGACTTCGTCGTCGTGACGGACATCGGTGCGCACAAATTCAGCTTGCGCCCCAAGGCTGCGCAGTTCCGTGGCAAGCTTCTGTCCTTCATCGTCGTGTCGACCGGAAACAACGACCCGTGCTCCCTCTTGTGCGAAGGCCAGAGCCGTGGCACGTCCAATGCCGGTCAGTGCGCCGGTAATTAAAACAACTGGTGAACTCATAGCGACTTCCTCCTTTTTGATCTGGGGCCCATGCAGGTCAGGCATGACACATCGTCAGCCACGCCGCTTTCGGGACAGCTCAGATTGCTTGGTTAGATTGCGAAGCTAGCTATTCGCGTCGCGGCTAAAGCATACTTTGTTCGGCTGGCATCAATGCCTCCGAAGCATGGAAGCGAGGAATGGAGTTACGGCGGCTGCATTATTTGGGAGGGTCGGCGAGACCGAAAGTCTGACGGTGGAAGCGGGACAAAAGGCCGCACACGTGTGGCTTACTGCGCCTTTTTTGAGACACGAGCCACCAACTCGTCCAATCTCGATAGGAAGAGCTTCAGAATGGAAGACTGGTTCGACTTTCTGTAGCCAAGGACCAGATCAACGGTTGGCACAACCCCTTTCAGAGGGCGACTCGTTACGGACGAAAATAGAAAATTCTGTGCATAAGCAGGCAACAGTCCTACGCCACGCGCTGACACTATTAGGGACATTCCCATGGTGACGTGATCCGCCTCGTGAGCGGGCGTGATATTGACGCCGGACCGCTTCAGATAATTGTCGATGATCTTACGCAGTACAGGGGCCGTATTGGACACGGCCACGAACGTCTCGCCTACTAGATCCCTCGGACTGATGGTCTTAAGAGCAGCGAGATGGTGGTCAGTGGGCATGATCACCATCAAAGGCTCTTTCACAAGAAGACGGAACGCCAACCCCGGCACCGCTTTTTCCCGCCGAAGGAAAGCTGCATCGATCTTTCCTTTCGCAATGCCGTCCGCGAGCAACGGGGAGGATTGACTCGATATCATCACGTCGATGTTGGGGAGTTCGTCGCGCAAGATCCGTAAGGCTTCGGGCATCCACGTCAATTCGTGGCCGGTCAGAAAGCCCATGGCAAAGCACGGCTTGCCTGGATGAGCGACCCGGCGTGCAGCTTCAGCGGCCGAGTCAACTTGCGATAGCACTGTACGGGCGTGATCGAGAAAGGCTCTGCCCGACGGTGTCAACTCGACGCCGCGAGCGGTGCGCGTCATGAGTTGCACACCTACCTCTTCCTCAAGGTCCCTGATCTGGCGGCTGAGAGAAGGCTGGGACGTGTGCAACTTTTCTTTCGCTGCCAAGGTGAGGCTCTTGGTCTCGGCCACCGCAACGAAATAACGCAGGTGTCTTAATTCCATCTTGCACCAACATATCCCGAAAGCATCACTGTTGAAGCCTACAAAGTATCCCTCCAAGATGCGACGAACGGCTCGCTCCTACATCTGATGAGGTGATGAGCTTTTGGTTGCGTCCGGCAAGCATTTTACTCATGCCTGACGAGCATATGAAGCTTTGCTGCGGATGGTGGAATGAGGACCTGAATCGAACTGGTGGGAGGGGGGAGAATGACTACACTCCAAAATAAAACTGCGCTCGTAACAGGTGCGTCAAGAGGAATTGGCCGCGCTACAGCAGCGGCGCTTGCCGAAGCCGGGGCACACGTCCTGGTGCACTACGGCCGCTCCGCTCGGGAAGCCGAATCTCTCGTCTCTGAGATCCAACGGAGAGGCGGCCACGCAAATGCAATGTCAGCGGATCTAGGAACTCCGGACGGTGCTGCGCTGCTGGCAAAACAGGTGCGCTCAATCGTCGGCGATCGCTTAGATGTGCTTGTGCTCAACGCCGGAATCAGCAAGTCGGCACGCATCGCGGATTACACGGTAGAGGATTTTGACAATCTCTTTGCGACTAACGTGCGAAGCCCGTTTTTCCTCGTGCAGCAACTCCTGCCTGTCCTCGGCGAAGGCTCGAACATCATTGTGATCTCTTCGATCGGCGCGCATGCCGTAGTTGGGAAGCCCGGTTTGGATAACCCTTCGATCCTCGCTTACGCCTCGACCAAGGGAGCATTAGACACTTTGGTCAAAAACTGGGCTGCCATTCTCGGGCCCCAAGGCATTCGTGTAAACGCAGTCGCGCCCGGTGTGATCGACACGGACATGTCGAACTTCGCCAAAACCGAGGCAGGCCGCGAGGTCACTCTCGGGATGCAAGCACTTAAGCGAATCGGCAAGCCGCAAGATGTAGCGGACGTCGTCGCGTTCCTGGCTTCGGAGGCGGCGCGCTGGATTACAGGCGCGAGTATCCCGGTCGACGGAGGTTCAAAGCTATGACTGACAGTGCTCGGAGCGCAATAGAGACAAAGACGAGCAAAGGCAAGGAGATCAGAATTCCGGGGCCTGACCATCCGATCGCGATTTCTCTAGCTGTGGGAAAGGTGCGTGTAGCGGTAGCCGGAAAGATCGTCGCTGAATCGGCGCAAGCGCTTCGGCTCGAAGAGAAGGGATATCCGGCGGTTTACTACTTACCGCGCAAGGATGCGGACATGTCGTTGCTCGTTCGGACCACACATTACACTTATTGTCCGTACAAAGGTGATTGCACCTACTACAGCATTCCCATTGGCGGATCAAAGTCGGAATACGCTGTTTGGACGTACGAAACTCCTTATGATGCAGTCGCCGACATTAAAGAGCACCTGGCGTTTTATCCCTCACGGGTCGATGCAATCGAAGTGACCTCCTAAGCACGTTTGTGCATTGCTCGGCAATCGCGTAGTCGCTCGGGTTGAACAACGTATCGATGCCTCTCAAGCATGGCAAACTCAAAACGAAGTGTTACGCCATTAATGTTCTGCGACCAACCGGTCTCTTCAGGACTCTATTTGGGAGAGATAATTGAAGGGATTGAAGGAGAGGCTTATGACAGTGACCTCGCACGAATTGTCGGTGCAAGTGGCAGTTAATTCATGGCGGCTTGTCCTGGAGAGAGTGAACAAGGCACTTTCGAATCTCACGGACGACCAACTTTTGAAAGAAGTAGCACCGGGAAAAAACCGCCTCATCTATCTGTGGGGGCACCTCACGGCCGCTCACGACGCGATGTTCCCGATTCTCGGCCTGGGAGAGCGACTGCACCCTGAACTTGATGCAATCTTCATCTCCACTCCTGACAGGGCAGGGGCACAGTTGCCACCTGTGGGAGAGCTGAGAAAATATTGGGATGAAGTCAACGGCAAGCTAGTCTCGCAGTTTGCAACTTTTTCGGGGAGCGAATGGTTGCAGAGGCACAACGCAGTGTCCGAGGAAGACTATGCCAAAGATCCGGCCCGGAATCGACTGGCTGTTCTGCTGAGTCGGACTAACCACATGTCCTACCACTTGGGGCAGATAACTTTAGCTCTCAAATAGCGGAACCTAACTCGTTTGCTCCTGCGATCCTTGGCTAGCGCCTCGGAGCTTCGCTGGTACTCTTTCTCATGCGAACCACGACTCCACCTTCCTCAAAGCGATCTTCATCCATTAACGCTTTCATTACAAGGATGCCTCGGCCGTGAACCTCGCAGACTCGTTATGAACAGCCAAGGTAGCTTCGTCTCAGAAAATCAGGTTCATCCCGACCCGTATGCTCAATCTCGGATCGCGGAGCGCACTTTAAATGCAGCTATCGTCCATGCTGACATCAGCCGAAGCTACGAAGAATATCTTGAACTCTTCGACCGGTTTTATGCCGATGATGTTCAGGGAAGCAGCGAAACCATGAAGGATGCCATTTGCGGAAAGGAGAGAGTGCGCTCATTTCTTTTGAGCTTCCTCATCCCCCTCCATGCAATGGCCGAGGTCGGTGGTGTGTCGATATCCATTCGGGAAGCGCCGATTCCAGGAGATGTTATCGACGAGACCCATTCAGCGTGGACACTGGAGTTGGTCGGCGCATCTGGCAAGGTCTGCACTGTGGACTGGCGCATCTTACGGAAATGGAACGAGTCGCGTGTGATGCTGGAGCACCATTACGATTACCAGCAAAGTGGTGAGCCTCTGACGGACCGCGATCTTAGGTTCGATCCGCCTGAGCCTGCCAAAGGCTTTCAAAGGCCTTCGTAAAATGGGCTGGGAGTCATTACCGAAACCGAAACGCGCATTTGATGGGTAGTTCCTATCACTGGCCGCAGCAAATGCGACCCGGGACCGGTCGGTCTCATCCAACCACTTGTATCCCGTGGTTGGCGACATTATGATCGCTCAATTCGCATCACTCGGAGCGAACATGCGCAGAGGCGAGGAAACGCGGCAAGAGATCATTCGCAAGGCAGCGCCCATCTTCAATCAAAAAGGATACGATGGCGCCGCGCTTTCAGATCTCATGCGTGCGACTGGGTTGAAAAAGGGCGGAATCTACCGGCATTTTGAGAGCAAGCAAGAGCTTGCGGGAGACGCATTCGACCACGCATGGAAAGTTGCAATGGATGCGCGCTTCGAAGGAACAGAGGAGATCCCAGATACCGTTGACCGCCTCAAACAGATCGTGCGGAACTTTCGCGACCGCCGTACAGGGCTGGTGCCGGGAGGCTGCCCGCTGTTGAACACGGCTATTGATTCCGACGACGGTAATCCGAAGTTGCGAGCGAAAGCTCGCTTGGCCCTTCGTTCCTGGCTCGACCGTATGCAATCGATCGCGGAGGAGGGGAAGCGACGGGGCGAGATCCGCTCCGGTGTGGATTGTGAAGAATTGGCGACGTTGATCGCTAGTACGCTCGAAGGCAGCCATATGATGAGCCGTCTCCAGAAGAAGGAAGAGCCTCGCGACCTTGCCATTCGCCATCTGGAGGAGTACCTCGAAACAGCGGTTCGTACGCGGAAATCGAAGGCCGGGGTCAACCGGTCATGAGTACTCACGATCGTCCTTCGCAAGCGGACTTCAGAGAACGTGCAAAGACAAACGACGTTCCCATTGCCCGGCTGATTGGATTTAAGGTGAAAGACATCGCGGACGGGCGGGCGACGGTCGTCTTGGCAGCCGGACCACAGCATGCAAATCCCATGGGAACGCTGCATGGTGGAATTCTTTGCGATATCGCTGATGCCGCGATGGGCATAGCGTTTGCCAGTACTCTCGCCCCAGATGAATCCTTTACTACCGTGGAATTGAAAATCAATTTCTTTCGCCCAGTCTGGCAGGCACAACTCAAAGCGGAAGGAACGGTCGTGCGGCGGGGCCGCACGATCGGCTACGTCGAGTGCACCATTACCGACGAGGAGAACCGATTGATCGCGAAAGCAGCTTCCACGTGCATGGCGCTTCGCGGCCAGAAGGCCGCAGGACGGTAATCTTTTTACTTCGTCGCTTCTTTAGGTTTAGCAACTCTGCCGACAAAACAAACCTTCCGTATTAGCTCGTCATAATTCATATCCTTATATTGAAACTCGCCCCAACAACTTTATGTTGCTTTCGATGCGACCCATCGGTCTCATCGGTCATGTAATCCGACGCAGAAGCGAAACCTACCTGGTACCTGCTAACGCCGAGGATAGGATGCTTCCGCCCGATGCGCTGCGGCCAATGTCGAAGCGCGCCGGTGCAACGGTCGTGGAGGTTAAGAGCAGCCACGCCGTGTATCTGTCGCATCCACAAGCGGTCGCTCCCATCATCGAAGAAGCAGCAAGAGGTGCATTGGTAGCAGCCAAAGAAGGCGCGACAAGTGCTGCTGCAGATTTGGCTTTAAGGAGCAAGACTGGGCCGGCGATATCGATCCGCTTCATAAAGAGATTTGTGGATTCCCAGATAGGCTGGGCGATTCCAAGGAGCTATGGGGGAACGCCCGGAGAACCATGGCCAACAGCCGCACTTCTCAGAATAATGCGACCTTTGCCGGAACGGGATCATCAATCTTTAAGTAACGCCGGCCCCGCAACCCACCCCGAATTGGGCGTATCGAACAAGGCCATGAACAACACAGCACCTGTGATCGAGCGCGAAACGAACAGCCATCGCTATGAGGCTGTAGTGCGCATCAGTGAGGCGATCGCGGCTTGCAGTGATCCTGAAGAACTAGCTAATACTCTCGCGAATGAAATTGGCGACTTTCTCCGCTTCGAACACCTCTACCTCACTGTCTTCAAGGAGAACTCCAGCGAAATCGAATATCTGGTTTGGGGCAAAGGCTCTTTGGCTCTCCCGGACCTGCCCGTTGAAGAGTTGCCAATGTGGCACGCTATGGCGAGCGGAGATCCACAGCATACTGCCGATTGGAATACCGAGCAGCGATTTCCCCAATTCAAGGAGTGGGCTCAGAAAATGGGGCTCGGTTCGGGGGTCCGCGTACCGTTGACGACGCCGCATCGACGACTGGGTGTTTTCGGAATCAGCCGCGACACCGTCAATCCATTCAGTGAAGAAGACATATGCTTCCTCCGGCTGGTCGGGCGTGTCGTCGCCTTCGCGCTTGATGACGGTTTGAATTTGAGGCGCGCGCAGACTGCGCATGCCTGCCTACAAAGTCAACACGAGCGCCTCCAGTTGCTTTTGAACCTGACCAATCGAATTACATCGAATCTTCAGCTTCGGGAACTGTTACGTGCCGTCGCAGCTAACATTCGCGAGGTCATGCAGTGTGATGCCGTTGCGGTTTCGCTCATACATTCGGCCTCGGGCACGTCCAAGTTATATGTCCTTGATTTTCCTCAGGGCAAAGGCTTCATTAAGGAGGAGCGGGTCGTCACAATAGCCGGCGCTGCCAAGCGCGTTCTGGAGACATTGAAGCCAGCAGTTGTTAACAAGGCCGATCCCTCCGAACTCCCCCCTGAGGTCTACGAAGCAGTAGTCGCCGAAGGCCTGAAGAGCACCTGCCTATTTCCACTGATTAATCGGGGGCGAGCGCTTGGAATCCTAACCATTGCACGGACTACCGAAACTTCTTTCACCTCATACGACGTCGAATTTCTGACGCAAGCTGCAGGACAGATAGCAATCGCGATCGAAAATGCAGTGGCATACCACGAGATATCGGAACTTAAGGACAAGCTCGCGCAGGAAAAGTTGTATCTCGAAGAAGAGATCCGCGGCGAGACGAACTTTGAGAATATTGTTGGAAACAGCCCGACATTAAAGCACGTTCTGGAACTGGTTGAGACCGTCGCTCCAAACGACTCTACAGTCCTACTGCTTGGCGAGACCGGTACTGGCAAGGAATTGATTGCGCGCGCCATCCACGACCGCAGCCGGCGCAAGGATCGCACCTTTGTAAAAATGAACTGTGCTGCCATTCCAACGGGGCTATTGGAAAGCGAACTATTCGGGCATGAAAAAGGAGCGTTCACCGGTGCCATCGCGCAGAAAGTCGGGCGGCTGGAGCTAGCCGATCAGGGAACCCTCTTCCTGGATGAAGTGGGGGACATCCCGATCGAGATTCAACCAAAATTGCTGCGCGCTCTGCAGGAACGAGAGTTCGAGCGGCTTGGAAGCAATCACACGCGCAAAGCGAACCTACGACTGGTGGCGGCGACCAATCGCGATCTGGAGGAGATGATTGCCAAAAAGGAATTCCGCAGTGATTTGTACTATCGCCTCAACGTATTTCCGATCCGCATACCCCCCTTGCGGGAACGCAAGGAAGATATTCCTCTGCTGGTGAGCTACTTTGTGCAAAAGTTTGCGAAGCAAATGCAGAGGAAAATCGAAGGTATTTCACCGGCCGTAATGAAAGGGCTAACGGCATGGGAATGGCCCGGTAACATTCGTGAGCTCGAAAATTTCATCGAGCGTTCGGTGATCCTCACCCGCACGAAATCGCTTGAAGCGCCGCTGGCAGAACTTCGCAGATCCAACGCTCACGAACCCGCTGTTACGATGCAGGGTTCCGGCAAGGAAGACATTGCACGAATCGTGAAAGAGACCCTCCATTTTCTCAATGGAAACAAGACTGCCGCCGATGAGAGGGGTCAGAAGCAACGCGAGGAAATTGTGCGCGCGCTTGGCGAAAGCAAGGGTCGCGTTGGCGGCGCCGACGGAGCTGCTGCACGCATGGGCATCAATCGGACCACGCTTCTGTCACGCATGAAGAAATTCGGCATCGACTCCGGTCGATATGCTTGACCAGGGATAACCTGATCTTGAGCGCACGAACGGAATCGCTTCGTCCCTCACCGCCAGAATTCAAGAATGGGTGCTATCGGGGGAGCCGTCACTGCATCGGTTGCACGCCCCTACTCTCTTGCATGAGATTGGAGGGATCAATTTCCCGCACTCGCATAGCTACACAGCCTCTCTGCCTCTGATTCCCACTCCGACATGAGCTGGGATGGGAGCGGGTTTCATATCGCTCATCGGGGAGCTTTTGTAGCTGTGCCGCAACTCTAAGGTTGACAGTTATTTGACGCTTGTCGGGTCCATCCCTAATCTTCGTCGTTGCCTGGGAATCGAAAGCCACTGTTGTGACGGGGTGTCAACAACCTTCGACACTTTCAACCCTTCAACACAAAAAGCCCAGCCCCTCTATCCCGGCAGCTCTGTGTTTCCCGCGAATTAGGGGTTCACAGCATTTAACTCCGTTTTGGCACGTCGCTTGCCTTTGAGTCATTCGTGGGAGGTACAAAGCGATGGCTCCACAAATCAGCCACGCGGCAGACAAGCACATCGAGTCCGAGCTCGATCGGCTTACGTATTCCGCCTATCTGTTGACACTCGACTCTAGGGTCGCCGTTTCAGTCGTGATGACGGCGCTTGATGGATCTCTCGATGAAATCACCACCGGGCCAGACTTGCTCGAGCGAACGGTAGAACTCCCGTTAGAACAGCTAAGCCACGAAAGGACCCATGTTGAAGATCTCAATCATTGAAGGCCACACCGAGCGGCGGTTGATTGTGGAGGGCACGCTCGTTGGGCCTTGGGCAGCAGAGCTAAGGAGTGCGTGCGAAAACGTGAATACAGACCTTGTCGGCCGCAAGCTCGTCATCGACATGAGGCATTTAACGGCAATCAGTCAGGAAGGCGAGAACGTGTTGCTTGAACTGGTTCAGAAGGGAATCAAATTTCGCTGCAGCGGGGTGTTCACGAAACACGTTTTGAAGCAGGTCGCACGCCGGGCAAACGGCAACCCTGGGAAGGCGGGGAAATGAGGCAGCCAGGCGGCAATCAAGTTCGCAGGAACGAGCCAACTCCATTCGCGACTCGCGAGGACTTTATCAAGGTGTTTCACGAAGATGTGAATGGACTTTATCAGCTTTCGTTTCTGCTTACCGCGGATCACGAAAAAGCAGAGAAGTGCGTTGTGGCGGGCATTGAGGATTGTGTGAAAGAGAACCGCGTGTTCCGGGAGTGGGCGCGTTCCTGGGCAAAGCGCATTATCGTCGCAAACGCTATTCGTGAGCTGAAGCCGCGCCCCAGTCCCCCTGTATCCTCTCCGCCTGCGACTGTTTTCTCGCGCAGCGAGCAATATCCGGGCGGGCATTTCGACCTGGAAACAGTATTAAAGCTTGGAGATTTCGAGCGGTTTGTTTTCGTGATGTCGATTCTGGAGAACTATTCTCATCACGAATGCGCTCTCCTTCTCGGTTGCCCGGTCTTGGAGATTCGGCAAGCTCGCCTCCATGCTCTTGAAGAGCTGGCCAGCGTAGGCCAAGTGGTTTCTTTCGCAACGTAGCTTTTGACTTAATGTTGGCTGCAATCGTGAAGGAGACATATTAATGATCTGCGTGATTGGTTTCAATACAGTTTCAACCTTTAGAATTGCCCGCCCGGAGTTGTGAAAGGCCCCTTTATTCCGCGCTCAAACTGTCGGAACTATTTCGACAGTGTCAACTCGTAACACTGCTTGCCTTCCCTCCAGTGCTGAAATTTCAACCCTTTAGAGATGTCCAGGTTTGGCACCCGCATTGCCTTAATCGCATATAGAAGGTCGCACAGATCGGTAGGGCTGTTGCCACCGAGCGGCCCCGCAAAAGAGAAATTCAGCGACTCACCAGTCGCCTGATTAAGGGTGGAACCATCACATGAGTCGGATATCTATAGGTCTAGTTGCCGCGGTCTTGTTGGTCAACGCGCTGGGTTGCGGCAACGGCAAGGTGCGGGCTGCGGCTCCGCCCCCGCCAACCGTGGTCGAAGTCGCACCGGTCATTCAGAAAGATGTGCCCCTTCAGGGCGAGTGGGTAGGAACGCTCGAAGGTTACGTCAACGCACAAATTTCGCCGCAAGTGAGCGGTTACCTGATTCGACAGGATTATCGCGAAGGAGGACCTGTCAAAAAAGGCCAACTCCTCTTTGAGATCGATGCCCGTCCGTTTCAAGCCGTGCTTGACCAAGCCAAAGGGCAATTGGCGCAGGCTGAGGCGCAGATGGCGAACGCCGAGCTGAACGTGAAGCGTGATATTCCCGAAGCGGAAGCTCATGCCATTCCCCAGAGCCAACTGGATACCGACACACAGGCACTCCGCGCAGCCAAGGCCTCTGTCGAGGCAGACCAGGCCGCAGTAGAACAAGCCACGATCAACCTTGGCTACACGAGAGTCACTTCCCTGATCGACGGAATCGCCGGTATCAACACCCTGCAGGTGGGCAACCTGGTAGGACCGTCCGCCGTACTTACCGCGGTTTCGCAGGTAAGTCCGATTAAAGTTTATTTTCCCATCAGCGAACAGGAATATCTGCGCATGGCGGACGGCGGCGGTCCGGGGAGTGTGGACTTTATCACGCACGCTTCACGAATCCCATTGCAGTTGACCCTGGCCGACGGAAGCACCTACCCACATCCCGGCAGAATCATCTTCGCGGATCGCCAGGTAAATACGCAGACCGGAACCATTCAAATCGTGGGTGAGTTCCCCAATTCTAGAAATCTGTTGCGCCCCGGCCAGTACGCGCTCATTCAGGCGCCCACCGGAAAGATTGAGGGAGCGCTGCTGGTGCCGCAGGCGGCAGTGAACCAGCAGCAAGGAATGTATCAGGTCACTGTTGTCGGTGCCGATAACCGGGCGCAGCTCCGCACCGTGCAGGTCGGGCCGACAGTGGGCACGCTCTGGGTGATCACCTCGGGCCTAAAGCCCGGAGAACGCGTGGTTGCGGTTGGAGCAGACAAAGTCAAGGAAGGTGGTCTGGTGAACTCCACTCCCTACAAAGAAACGGAGGATCGCTAAGCCATGGCCAACTTTTTCATTCGCCGGCCCATTGTCGCGATCGTGATTGCGATTCTTACTGTCATCGTCGGCGCGGTCTCAATCGCGACCTTGCCGGTAGCCCAGTTCCCGCAGATCGCTCCACCTGAGATCCGGTTGCAAGCGACCTACCCCGGTGCGGACGCGCAGACTCTCGAGCAAGCCGTTGCCACGCCCATTGAGCAGCAAGTCAGCGGTGTGGACAACATGGCTTATATGTATTCCCTGAACGCCACCGCGAACCAACAAACGACATTGTTTGTCGATTTCGATCTCAAGACTGATCCCAATACGGATCTGCTGCTCACGCAGTCGCGCCAGCAGTTGGCCAACGGTCAACTGCCGCCCGAGGTGAACAATTATGGAATCAGCCTGAAAAAAGCGACCACCGCTCCCCTCATGCTGATCGCCCTGTACTCGCCGCATGGCACCCACGATTCGAACTATCTGGCTAATTACGCATACATCAACCTCAACGACCCCGTCGGACGTTTGTACGGTGTCGGCCAGACTCAGGTATTCGGGTCAGGCCAATACGCTATGAGGCTGTGGGTCAAGCCTGACCAAATGGCCAAGCTGGGCATCACCGTCACCGATATTGCTAACGCACTTCAGGCTCAGAACACTGTGAATCCGGCTGGACAGGTCGGGGGAGAGCCGGCTCAGAAGGGTCAGCAGTTCACCTACGCGGTGCTGGCGCAAGGCCGCCTCACTTCTCCGGAACAGTTCGGTAACGTCATCGTGCGCGAAGCACCCGATGGTGGGACGGTTCGAGTCAAAGACGTAGCCCGAGTCGAGCTGGGCACGCAGGACTACAGCTTGAGCGGTCGCCTGAATGGCAAGCCCAGCGCCATCATTGCCGTCTACCAGTTGCCCGGAACCAATGCTGTTCAAACCGCGCAGGGTGTTCGGAAACTCATGGCGCAGATGAACCAGCGCTTCCCCCAAGACATCGATTACGCCGTTTCACTCGACCAGACAGCCCCGGTCACGGCAGGCATGAAAGAGATCCTTGAGACCCTGGTGATTGCGATTGTGCTGGTGATTTTTGTGGTCTATCTCTTTTTGCAAGATTGGCGCGCCACCATGATCCCAATGCTGGCCGTGCCCGTTTCTCTGATCGGCACATTCGTTGTCTTCCCGCTGTTCGGGTTTTCAATCAATACGCTTTCGATGTTCGGATTGGTGCTGGCTATTGGACTAGTCGTCGACGACGCGATCGTGGTCGTTGAAGGTATACAGCACCACATCGAGGAAGGTTTGGCTCCCAAGGATGCGGCCCATAAGGCCATGGAAGAACTTTCCGGTCCGGTCGTGGGCATTGCTTTGGTCTTGGCCTCGGTGTTCGTGCCAACCGCTTTCATCCCGGGTATCACAGGCAGGTTGTACCAGCAATTCGCTGTTACGATTGCGATCTCCGTGGTGCTGTCGGCCTTTAACGCCCTCACGCTGAGTCCGGCGCTTGCCGCACTACTGCTGCGTCCCAAAAAAGAGACACGCGGACCACTGGGAAAATTCTTCCGCTGGTTCAACACCTACTGGGACCGCTCCACCGATAGTTTTGTCCGCTGGTCGGGAGACCTGATTCGCAAGGCCGCGGTCGTGATGGTGCTGCTGGTAGTCGCCGGCGTGGCAGCGTGGTTCTTTAGCAAACATCTGCCCTCGAGCTTCCTGCCCGAAGAAGATCAAGGCTACATGTATATCAACATGCAGCTTCCCAATTCGGCGTCCATGGAACGCACGAGTGTAGCTGCGAAACAGGTAGAGCAAATTCTCGCCAACACGCCGGGAGTTCAGTACACCACAAGCGTCGTCGGCTTCAGTTTGCTCAGCTTCGTCCGGACTTCGTATAACGCATTTTTCTTTGTAACCCTGAAGCCCTGGGACGATCGCAAAACCCAGGCTGAACAATTTCAGGCCATCAAAGCGCATTTGAACCAGAAACTCAGACAGATGCCGGAAGGGACGGTCTTCAGTTTCTCACCACCAGCGATACCGGGCGTCGGTACTTCGGGAGGCGTTACGTTTGTGCTTGAAGACCGAGCTGGCAAGGATGTCCAGTTTCTTTCGGATAACCTGGCCAAGTTCATTGCAGCCGCTCGCAAGCGTCCAGAGATCGGCTCGATCTTCAGCACGTTTGTGCCGAGCGTGCCGGAAAAGTTCATCGATGTGGACAAGGACAAGGTGCTGAAGCAGGGGGTCAACTTAACCGACGTCTACAACACCATTCAAGCGTACATGGGCGGCTTGTTCGTCAATTACTACAACGATTTTGGCCGTACCTGGCAGGTGTATGTAGAGGCTGAAGCGCCTTACCGTGCGACGACCAACGATCTCGGACAATTCTATGTCCGCAACGGACAAGGGCAGGCGGTCCCGCTTTCCGCCCTGGCAAAATTCGAGACCCGTTACGGCCCCGAGTTCACCATGCGCTACAACGAGTACCGGTCGGCACAGATCAACGTTAGCGCTGCTCCCGGTTACAGCTCTGATCAGGCAACGGCAGCCCTGGAAGAGGTTTTCAAGCAAACCATGCCCAGCGAAATGGGCTTCGACTACAGCGGAATGTCCTACCAGGAGCAACAGGCGCGCGAAGGAGTACCGTCTTCCGTCATCTTCGGATTTTCGCTGGTGTTCGTTTTCCTGATTCTGGCGGCACTCTATGAAAGCTGGACAGTACCTTTCAGCGTGCTGCTCAGCACTCCGGTCGCAGTCTTCGGCGCTCTCGCTGCGCTCTGGCTGCGCCGCTTCGTAATCGGTCTTTACCAGCCTCAGTACATGGTTCAGATCGAGAACGACGTCTACGCGCAGATCGGCCTGGTGATGCTGATCGGCCTGGCTGCGAAAAACTCGATTCTGATCGTCGCATTTGCTAAGGAAGACTATGAAAAACGAGGTATGTCCCTGGCGGATGCGGCACTTTCCGCGGCGAGGCTTCGCTTCCGGCCCCTCATGATGACCGCACTCGCCTTTATTCTCGGCTGCGTACCGCTCTGGACAGCGTCCGGAGCGGGCTCGGTAGCACGCCAGATCATGGGCACGGCGGTCATCGGAGGAATGATTGCCGAAACCTTCATCGGCAGATTCTTTGTTCCCGCGATTTTCTATGTGGTTGAGAAGTTCTCCGGCGCTGATCGAAGAAGAGTATTACCACTCACTCCCGCCGAAGCACCCAGTCAAGGTGATTGATTATGAAGAAAACTGCACTCTTAGGAATTCTTGCCACGCTGATTCTGGAGGCGGGCTGCATGATGGGGCCGAAATACAAGCGGCCGACTGTAGATGTCGGGCAGGAATACCGCGCCCCCGCTCCCCAACAGGCCGCCCAAGCCTCGTCGCTGGGCAACGAGCAATGGTGGCAGGTGTATCAGGATCCGGTGCTCACGCAGCTCATCCACAGCGCCATCGCACAGAATTATGACGTGCGCATCGCCGCCGCCCGCGTGCTCGAAGCTCAGGCGCAGGTTGGCATTACTCGCGCCAATCAACTCCCCTCCGCAAACGTGGGAGCCGATATTTTCAGCCAGCAAAACGCCAAAGTTACGAACCTGTTTCCCGCTTACCAGGTCAACGGCGGCGAACTGAACCTGTCGGTGATCTGGAATCTGGACTTCTGGGGAAAATACCGTCGGCAAACCGAGGCGGCTCGCGCCCAGTTGCTTGCGACCGAATGGGGTCGGCGGGCAGTGATCTCGTCGCTCGTCGCGAATGTAGCCGCGGCTTATTTCCAGCTTCGTGCGCTCGACAACGAACTCGAAATCTCGAAGAGCACACTAGCGTCGCGGCAACAATCCCTTCAGTTAACTCAGTTCCTTGAGAATCATGGCGGAGCCTCGGGGCTAGACGTGAGCCAGGCCGAGCAACTCGTTTATACCGCCTCGGAAACGATTCCCGATCTCGAGCGACAGATTCAACAGCAGGAAAATGTGCTTAGCGTTCTGCTCGGTGAAAATCCGCAATCCATTCCTCGCGGACGTGGGCTTATCGAACAGCCCGTCCCCCAGAACGTTCCGACCGGCCTTCCATCGGAATTACTGGAGCGCCGGCCGGACGTCCGCCAGGTGGAGGAGAACATGGTCGCGGCCAACGCACAAATTGGCGTTGCGAAAGCATCGTTCTTTCCAAGCCTCTCGCTGACCGGACTGGGAGGGCTTGAGAGCAACGCCTTGCAGCATTTCATTAGTCAGCCTTCTGAGACGTGGTACGGGGCCTTCAGCGTGAGTCAGCCCGTCTTCCAGGGCGGGGCTCTCCGCTCGCAACTCAGGCTCGCCCGCGCAAACTGGCAGGAAGCCACGCTCTCTTACAAGCAAACCGTTCAGAACGCTCTTGAACAGGTTTCGAATTCACTCGTTGCTTCTCAAAAAAATCGTGAGTTTCGCGAACAGCAGGAGTTGCTCACGAAGGCAGCGCAGAAAACCGACCACCTGTCCGAGGTCCTCTATAAAAACGGTGGCGCGAGTTACCTCCAGGTGCTGACCAGCGAAACAAATTACTTCTCAGCAGAACTCAATCTGGTGCAAGCTCAGCTCAACGAGCGATTGGCGCTGGTTCAGCTCTACCAGTCCCTCGGCGGTGGATGGCAACAATAAGGTTAAGGCAGGCAAAGCCCTCGGTACACGACCGCACGAAAGCCCTATCAATTGCGATTCGCCGAGGGATTGTACCTATCGATTAGTTGAGCCGCATAATCGCATTATCCCTCAATATCCATGCGCTTCGGCATCTCCAGGAAGCAGCGCACCACGTGCCAGAATTGGTGGCGATTCAGGCCAAGAGCGATGGAATGGGAGGCTCCTGGCAGGACAACAAATTCTCGGTCCGGTACTGGAAGCTTTCGGAAGAAGTTGAGCAGGTCCTCCTCGCTGGCGATGCCATCATATTCCCCGCGCGCGATCAGCACCGGCGCCAGCACCTTCAAAGGATCCACGATGGGAAGTTTCGTGGTCATATCCAGGTACGTGCCAGTCGGAGCACTGTCTCCGAACTTCAATTCGGCGTCCGCAATGGCCTCGGCCACCGCGGGGTCCGAGGTTCCCGGTTTGTCTCGGGTGAAGATGCTGCGGATCATATCCCGATCACGCGGTCGTCGGTTGTGGGTGCGATAATATTCCACCGATTCGGAGCGCTTCGAAAGCGTCGGCGAACCTTGCCCCGTCCATGTAAACGATACGAGAACCAGCCGATCCACGTGCGACGGCTCCGCCATCGCGTAAGCGCCGACTCGCAGTGCGCCGCCGGATTCTCCGTAAAGGTGAAAGCGTGTTTGCCCAGTCTCGCGGAGAATCACTTCCGATGCCGCCTTGATGTCCTCCACTCCGGAGGCGATGTCGGAATTGCCCGTTCCAGTCGCCGATCGGCCGTAGCCTTCGAAATCCATGGTCCACACGTCAAAACCATACTCCGCGAACTTATCCATCAGCGAATACTCGCCGTGACCCGGAACGGAGAGATCGAAGCTCGGTCGTGAGGAAACAGAAGAACCGTGAGCAAGAAAAAGAACAGGCTTTGCTCTTTCTCCGGGCTTCGGCGCTCCCAGCCTCTTCCGAAAGATGTAAAGTGCGAGACCGCTTTTCTTAGCCCAGTATTCGGCGCTCCAAATTTTTTCGTTGGAGGGATTGACGGAAGCGCTGCCCGATGATTTTTCCTCTGCCAGTGCGATACAGATGGGAGATGTCGCCGCCAAGCCTCCGGCGAGAACCGGCGCAACGCGCGTCAACAGAGTACGACGGGAAATCTTCTGCCGCCAATTCATACGCTCCTCACTTGACCGGGGCTCCTCATCTTTATCGAGGTCTGGATACATTCGCGAGATTCTGCTGGAGTGTTTCGCGATTCATTTCATTCTCCCAGCGAGCCACGACCAGGGTAGCAACTCCGTTGCCGATCATATTAATGAGAGCGCGGAACATGCTCATAAAACGGTCGATACCCAGAATCAGCGCCATGCCGGCAACCGGGATGGTAGGAATCACCATGAGTGTGCCGACGAGGGCGATAAAAGCCGCGCCCTGCACGCCGCTCGCTCCCTTTGAGGTCAGAATGGCCACACCTAAAATAGTGATCTGCTGGAGCAGTCCTAGATGCGTGTTCGTGGCTTGCGCCACAAAAAGTGCGGCCAACGTCATGTAAATGCTTGTGCCGTCGGTATTGAAAGTGTAGCCGGTCGGAACCACCAGGCCAACCAGCGACTTCGAGCAACCTAGCTTCTCCATTTTTTCCATCAAGGTGGGCAGCGCCGTTTCCGAGGAACTGGTAGCCAGCACCAGTAGGATTTCCTCCTTTATATAGAAGAGGAATTTCACGATGCCGAACCCGGCAATCCAAGCCACTCCTCCCATCACCACCAGCACGAAAAGAATGGAAGTCGCATAGAAGGTCAGTATGAGCTTGGCCAGCGGACCGAGCGAGGCGATGCCATATTTTCCGACCGTGAATGCCATGGCTCCGAAGGCGCCGATGGGAGCAAATTTCATCACCATGGCTACGATTCTAAATACCGCCTGGGTCAGGGAATCCACCAGATCGATTAGCGGCTTGCCGCGCGGGCCCGCGGCCGACAACGCGAATCCGAACAGAAGCGCTACGAACAAAACCTCCAGGATATCGCCTTTGGCGAACGCGTCAACGATGGTGTTGGGGATGATGTGCATCAGGAAGTCGGTGAGGCTCTGCGCTTTCGCTTGACCGGCATAGGCCGCCACTTCCCGGGCATTCAGCTTGGCTGGGTCGGCATTAAAACCTCGCCCGGTCTGTATCACATTTCCCACCAACAACCCGACCACCAGAGCCAGAGTCGAGATGACTTCGAAATACAGCAAGGCCTTCCCCCCGACTCTTCCAACCTTGCGCATGTCTTCCATGCCGGCGATCCCTGAGACGACGGTGCAGAAAATAATCAGCGTGATCACCATCGAGATCAACCGAATAAACGCGTCTCCGAGCGGCTTCATGGCAACTGCGCGGATTGGGCTGAGATGCCCCATCACCACCGCCAAAGCCACGGCCATCAATACCTGGAACCACAAAGTGACATAAAAAGGCTTCGGGTTGGCCTTTGAAGCCGCAGGCTGAGAAGACCGTGACGCTTCAATTGGAGTTTCTATGGTCAACGCACTCCTTTAAAAGACTGTTTAATTGCTCTCCAATTTCAGACGTAACCCCGTTACGGATCACGCTAAAAAACTGGCGCTATTGGAAAAGATCGGCCCGATATGACGGCAGATCTGCATATTCCACGAATTCCAGGAAATTTCCTTCCGGATCCTTGGCAAAAATTGCGGTGATGCCTTTGCGAATCTCGACGGGATTCTTGCTCATCAGTTCCACTCCGAACTTTTTCAATCGCGCAGTAACCTCGTGCACATCCACAATTACAAAAGTGATGTAGGCAACGCCTTGCGCTTCAAATACCCATTTGGGAATCGGGCTCGGTTCAGGTAGCGCTTTCTTCGGCTGAACCAGTTTGATTCGCTCGCCGTAAGGAGTTTGTAAGCGGATGATCCGAAAACCGTTTGGTGAGGTTCCAAACTCCATGCTCTTCTCTGGATCGGCTTCAGCATCGGACACAAACTTGAGTCCTAAAACCCCGGTATAAAATTCAAGCATTCGATTGAGGTCGACGCACACGATCCCAGGCTCCAGCGGCGCCACCATCCTTAACGACCAGAATCCATTGACTTGAGTATTCATGGCTTTCGATCTCGTGCCCCCGTCATGCCGCGTTTTCCTCGAATCTAAGCGGTGTGCGGGTCATGGTGAAACAAATCAACGCCGCTACGAACAACAGAGATCCCGCTAGATAAAATGCGATGTCGAAGCTGCCGGTCCACTTGACGATGTATCCGGTGGCAATCGGCACCAGCGAGCCGAAGATGTTGCCTCCCAACATGAGAAAGCTGATTGCGATGCCCACAATTTCCGGGTTCCAAACCAGATCATTCGTCAGTGCGATGTTTAGCGACAGTGCGCCCGAAATACAGGTCAACGAGATTGAAATGAGCAACAAGAGCAGATATTCATTCGCCACCATGTTGGTGAGCAGAACAACGCCGCTTAACAAAATGAAGACAATCAGCAACCCACGGCGTTTACCCTGCCTTATCGCTTCGTGAGTGAGCAGGCTGTCACTCAGTTTTCCGATGAGCAATCCCAACAACGCCGCAACAATGTAAGGCACCGAGGTAAACCAGCTGGCTTTCGTCAACGACATGTGGCGCGATTGAACCAGATAGGAAGGCAGCCAAAAAAGGAATAGCAGCATGGTGTAAGCGCAGCATCCCTGGATCAGAAACAGGCCCCACATGGTCTTGCGGCCAATCAGCCGGAGCAACGTGCCTTTGGGGGGTGGAGTGGCGGCCTTCGTCTGGGAATCCGTTTCCGCCAAAATATAATTTCGTTCGTCTTCGGGCAGCCAGGAACAATCGGCGGGGGAGCGAAAGAATTTCAGCCACAGAACCACCCAAACATAACCTACCGCGCCAGTAATCATGAACGACACCCGCCAACCTTCTTTCAGCAGCAGCCAGGCAACCAACGGTGCGGAAAATGCAGGTCCCGCAAAAGTGCCGGCATTGAAGATCGCAGTCGCGAGCCCGCGTTCGCCAGCCGGAAACCATTGCCTTACAACCTTCCCGGAAGTTGGAAACGAAGCCGCCTCCGCACCGCCCAGAGCCAAACGAGTCGCCAGCATGCTTCCAAAACCTGTGGCTACCCCCGTGAGCATTCCTGCCGTCGACCAGATTGTCACCGACAAGCCGTTGACCAGCCGCGTGCCGACGCGATCCGACATCCAGCCCCAGAGCAAAAGCAGCAGACAGTAGGTCCACTGGTACGAAGAAAAAAGCAGCCCCATCTTTCCCGCGTCCCACCTGAAGTCTTTTGCAATCGCGGGAGCGGCAACCGACAGATTAATGCGGTGCATGAAGTTGATGAACAGATTCAGGAACAACAACGCGGCGATATAAAAGCGTTTACCTGACCAGAGCGAACCGACTTGGAGTGTCGCGAGTGGCTTCACCGGTGACGCTGCAACGCCAATGACTGGTCCTGTGGACATAGTCTTCCTGTGCTTCCGATGCCAACACTCCGGCCCGGCCTCATCCCTCAATCGAGGAGGGATGAGGCCGGTGTGCTTGGGAACAGGATGGGGGTCCCGGGCTGTGTTCCCATGGATATCATTCGTCTTCGCCCCAGCCGAAGTTGGGCATGGGGTGTGGGATCGGCGGAAGATCCCAACTTCCGGTTGCAAGAGGACGCACCTCGCGGTCGATGCGTACGTCGAGAACGGTGGGACGACCGGATGCAATGGCGGCTTCGAGCTGTGGAGCGAGGTCGATCGGCTTCTCGACCGTGTGACCCGCTGCGCCCATGGACCTGGCCATCATGGCGTAGTCAGCAGAGAAAAGATTCCCATTCACATCGGTAAAACTCGTCGCGAGTTCCCGGTCTTTGCCGAAGTAGCCGCGCTGCTGATCGCGGATGGCGCAATAACCAAAGTTGTTCCATACCAGCCAGACCACTGGAATCTGGTATTCGACCGCGGTTAGCACCGCGCTGGCGTTCATCACGAAGGCGCCGTCTCCGCAGAGCGACACGACGGGCCGGTCGGGCGCTGCGAGCTTGGCTCCGAGCGCCCCGGCCACGGCGAATCCCATTGAGGCGAAACCCCAGGTCTGAAGGAACGTTCGAGTCTTCCAGGCTTCGTACTCGGAGACAAGCCAATTGTGGTGAATGCCGACGTCGGCAAGCACAATGCCGTCGGCCGGCACCACCTTTCGCAAATCTGCTACGGCGCGCTCCGGCCGAATCGGGATCGCATCGGAAGTGCGCGGCGGTACGGTCGCATCCTCCCATCGCTTACGCCAGCCGGCGATTCGCTCGAGCCACGCATCTCGGCGGTGATCGCTGTGCGCAGGGCGCGCTGCGAGAAGCTGTTGCAGGAAAAGTTTGGCATCGCTGATGATTCCGATTTCCGGCCGGAAGTTACGGCCAATCTCGGTGGCATCGATATCGACGTGAATCAGCTTGCTCGGCGGAATGTTGTAGGTGAAGCCGGGAAGCCAAGCGCTGGTGGCCCGGTCGTCAAACCGCGTTCCCAGAGCCAGGATCACGTCGGCGTTTCGACACGCCGCGTTGGCCATGTAGGAGCCGTTGCGTCCGGTCGGACCCAGGCTCAGGGCATGCCGCGGATCGAAGACGCCCTTCCCGAAAGGCGTGGTCGCCACGGGAATGCGAAAGGCCTCCGCCAACATCAATAATTCCGGCTCCGCGCCACTGAGTTCAACTCCATGCCCGGCCACGATCACTGGACGCTGCGCACGTTGCAGAAGCCGCACCGCCTCATCCACAGCCGCAGGGTCGGCTGCGGGCCGCGAATAATCTGCGGCGGCCCAGTGATTGTCGGAGCGCGAAACGCTCTCTTCGACGAGTTCCACAAACACGTTGAGCGGAATATCGAGATTCACCGGGCCGGGCCGCCCATTGGTCATCAATGCGAAAGCTTGACGAAGAGCGAGGGGAAGCATGTCGGCGCGCGTCGGCTGAAAGCTGCGCTTCACATAGGGCCGCACGACATTCACGAAATCTCCCTGGAAGTATTTTCCTGTCTCCTGAAAGGGGCCGCGATTCCATTGCCCTGTCGGCACGTTGCCGGTGATGTTGAGCATGGCGGAGGAATCGGCGAACGCGGCGGCGATCGCAAGAATAAGATTTGCCGAGCCGGGGCCGCACGAGGTGAATGTCGCCACGGGTTTTTGCGTAATGCGAAAATATGCTTCGGCCATGAATCCGGCCACCGCCTCGTGGTGCACCGAGATCGTCTTGATTTCTTCCTGCCGGTCGAACAATCCATCCAGCAGCCCGAGGATGCCGTGACCGCACACTCCGAACACGTAGGGCACCTTCTGTTGGATCAGAAAGTCCGCGATGTAAGCGGCTCCCTTCGCTGCCGGCTTTACGTGAGCCGGCTGCACTTCGCTCTTAGGCATTATGAATTCCCCCCCAGGACTATTTCGCGATGCTGAAGCCGCCATCGAACGCATCGGACATGCTCCAAAACATTGTCTTTACCTGTTGATAAGTTCTAATTCCCTGCAATCCCTTCTCGCGCCCAAGTCCACTGTCTTTGAACCCGCCGAACGGAGCTGCAGTCGAGAACTGCTTATAGGTGTTGATCCAAACCATGCCTGCTTCCAGGGCTCGCGCCACCCGCCAGGCACGTTTGTAATCAGCCGTCCATATTCCCGAAGCCAGACCGTACGTGATGTCATTCGCCTGCTGGATGAGATCGTCCTCGTTATCGAAAGGAATGGCACACAACACCGGGCCAAAGATTTCCTGCTGCGCGATTTTCGCTTGGTTGGTGATGCCGGAAACGATCGTTGGCATGTAGAACGCACCCTTTGCCAGACGCGGATCGGAGGGCCGGCCGCCTCCGATCAGGATTTCTGCGCCTCCCTGGCGCGCATCTTCCACCATCTTCTCGACGAACTCACGTTGCGAGAAGCTCGCGCTCGGCCCCAGCTGTGCGCCCGGAGCGTCCGGCAGATCGACGCGCAGGCCGCGAGCTCTCTCGATGATCATCGAGATCACTTGGTCGTAGACCTTGCGCTCCACAAACAAACGCGATCCCGCCGTGCACGATTGACCCGTACCCTCGAAAATCGCGACGGTCGCGGCATCGGCGGCTGCCTTCAGATTCGCGTCCGCAAAAATGATATGCGGTGACTTTCCACCCAACTCCAGCACGGCCGGAATAATTTTTCTCCCGGCCAGTTCGGAGATCCTTCGTCCGACTTCCGTCCCTCCAGTAAAAGAGATCATCCGAACCAGAGGATGGGTGACAAGCGCGTCGCCAATCTTGCTTCCGGCTCCAGGCACGACATTCAGCACACCCGGAGGCACACCCGCATCCAGAGCAATCCGTCCGAGCTCAATTCCGGAAGTCGGCGTATAAGAAGCCGGTTTCAGGACGATGCCATTCCCGGCGGCCAATGCCGCCGCGATCTTGTTACAGGTCAAAGTGATCGGTGAGTTCCAGGGTGTAATCGCGGCGACGACGCCCCACGGTTCGTAGACCGTCATGCTCAGGTAATTTCCACGCGGCGGCGTAATCTCGGAGCCGAGGGTCTCAATCGCAGCGGCGCAGTAGCGGAAGGTCGCTGCCCCGTTAAGAACCTGATTCTTGCATTCTTTCCATACTTTGCCGTTCTCGAGCATCTGGCATCGCGCCAGCAGGTCGGAACGCTCGATCATCAGATCGGCGATCCGGTTTAAGAGTTGAGCCCGGTTGTGCGGCAACATGTTGCGCCAGCCCGTCTGGCTGGCAGCCCTGTGAGCTGAGTTCACGGCCGCATCGATGTGAGCTTCGGTACCGGCGCAAACCTGATAGTTGACCTCACCGGTCGCCGGATTGACGTGCGTTATATAGGACGGGGTGTCCCGCACCCATTCTCCTTCGATAAGAAAGGGAATTGGGTTCGATACCGCGGCGGTCGACATTTCAAAAACTCCTGGCACCAAAGGCGCCGATATAAATTGGTGTCATCGTTGCAGTGGTTAGAAAATGACTTTCAAGGCCAGCTGAACCTGCCGGCTCGTGGTGGAAGTGGAATCGAGTGGAGAAGGCTGCGGGCTGCCCCCCGCGTCGAATACAAAATTGTTCACCAGCGGTGGATTGAAGTTGGCTCGATTGAAGACGTTGAACATCTCCGCGCGGAACTCCACATTCCATCTCTCCCCGATGTGAGTGTCCTTGACCACAGAGAAGTCGAAGTCAATGAGACCCGGCCCATAGACATCGTTTTTGCTGCCGTTACCGAGCAAATTTTGGCAGTAAACTGAACCGTTTGGAGCCGGAGTGGCTGCGCTGCTGAAAGATCCCGGATCACACAAAGACGCTTGCGCAATGGGTATCGTGGGCAGAGCGAAGCAATTTATTTTGATGTAATTGTTGTACCCGCTTTGCGGATTCACCGGGGCTCCGCATCCCGGCCCGGTGAGCCGATTCGGATAGGCAAACGGAGCCGAGTCGTTCAGGCCGAGCGGATCGCCCCCGATCAGTGCTGTAAAGGGAAGGCCGCTTCTGATCTGCGCGATGCCGCCCAACTGCCATCCTTTCGCGATCCATGCCAGCGGGCCTTCCACCGAACCTGAGGGAATGCTCCACAGATAGTTGATGACCAGATTATGCGTAATGTTGAAGTCGGAGGCAGTGCGACGGTATTTGGGAAGGAAGTAAAACAGAGCCGGAATCGAATTCAGGAATGAATCGCTGGCGATGGAGCCATCTCCGCCGTCAATCGCACGGCTCCAGGTATAGCTTCCCCCAACCTCGAGCCCGTGGCTCATGTGCTTGGTAATCTGCGTTTCGAGCCCGTCGAAGTAGGAGTCGTTGTTCCACGCGAGGGCATCCATTCGTCCAATGCTGGGACTGATAGTTGGGTTGGCGCCGGTGGCTGGTGCGACGGGCCACAAGTAGGGCGGTGTTGAGCCGTTGAGCGGTTGTGTCGAGTTGATGTCGTCAGCCCGGAATATCTGATGTACCCCGCGCGACCCCACGTAGGCCGCCATAACCGTCAGATCCGGGAGCAGTTCGTGCTGGATATTGAGGTTCCATTGCATCAGGTAATCGCGCTTGGGGTGGGGGTCAATATAGGCGACGCGCAGGCCAACGTTCTGTTGCGCCGCGGATGCCAGGATGTTGAAGGCCTGCGTGGGGAACGAACCCGGCGGTAGATTGGTGGCTGTGCCATTTTCGGTAAAGGGCGCGGTGTTGGTCGCGAACTGTCCTAACAGATAAGGCAGGGGAAGCACGTCGAAAATTCCAAAGCCGCCGCGCACAGAAGTCTTGCCGTTCCCGAACGGATCCCACGCGAAACCGACCCGAGGTTCGAAGTTGTGATAGGTAGGATTGCTGAAAACCGACGAACCCACGGCTATATTTTGAAACGTCTGTCCGAATGGGCTGTGCAGAGCCGACAAGTGTCCATGGGCCTCGGAAGGAACGGTGGACATCTCATAGCGCAATCCAACGTTCAGCGTGAGAGTGGGCCGCAGGCGTATGTCGTCTTGAACGTAGCCGCCGAAAATGCTGGAGCGAAAATTAAAATGAATGAACGGCGCGCTGGGTAGAGGGGCGGCAAGATCGATTGGATTGTTAGTCAGGAAGCCGTTGTTGTTGGGGTCGGCTAAAGTGCCAAATTGGACTTCCCCAGCTGGCGCGGGATCGAATGCGTTCAGTTGCACGCGCTCCACGGCGAAACCGAATTTCAAGCTATGTATTCCGTGCGTCCAGAACAGGTCATCATAACCCTGGTACGAATTCTCGAAGAAATCGAGGCGCTCAATCTGATTCAGGCCCGGCTGGGCCGAGTTGTAACCTGAGATATCGATTTGTGGATTATCCGCGCCGGGATTCTCGCCCAAAGCCAGGTTGGAAGCTAACGGATTGATCGCGCTCACGCCGCTTGCCGTGTGCAGAGACCGATTCAGCCCGAAGCGAGCGGAATTGACAATTTGTGAGCTGACGATGTGGGTCTCTTCCAGCGCGGCGTAGGCTCTGCCCGTGGAGTTTCCCACCAGCACATCGTTATTAGGATCGGGCTGGGTGAGAGTTGCGGAGTCATATTGATAACTTCCGGAAAAGCTGTCTTTGTCGGAAAAACGATGATCCAGACGTCCCACCCCGAAATTCTCCGAGGTGACGTGGCCGCCGACGAAGGAATAGGTGCCTGCATCCCCATTGTTGAAGTAGGGAAGGTTTGGATTTTCCGGGCCCCACAAGCCCAGGAAGGGTATGACCGCTTTATCGATCCCGGTGGCTGGATCGGGGTTGGCAGCGCCAGTAACCTGGTGCGGAACGCAGGTCCCGTCCTGCGGCTGCGAACAAAGTGTCCCCCGGCGGGCGGCGACGGAAGGAACGGTCACCTGTGTGGTCAAGCCGTTATTCTCGCGAAGCCCTTCATAATCCACAAAGAAGAAGGTCTTATCCTTTACGATCGGGCCGCCAATCGCCCCTCCGAACTGATTGCGGTGGAATAGCGGAATCGAACCAGGTTGATCAAAATAATTCTTGGCATCGAACGCGCTGTTGCGCATGAACTCGTACACATCGCCGTGCAAGCTGTTCGATCCTGACTTGGTGAGTGCGTTGATAATACCGCCCGCGGTGCGGCCATATTCCGCGGAGTAGTTACTGGTCAGCACGGAAAATTCCAGGACGGCATCGACACCCAGCGTGGAGCCTTCCACGCTTCCCGGGCCGCCGTTGGTGTAGTCGTTGACGCTGATTCCGTCGATACGGTAGTTGTTTTGCGTGGGGCGCGTACCGGAGATAGTCATTTGCACTCCGTAGCCTCGGCGCGCCCGATCCGGTCCACCGGTATTGGCCTGCACCGAACCAACCGAGTCGACTCCCGGCTGCAGGGTCGCAAGTTGCGTCCAATCGCGTCCGTTCAACGGCAATTGCGCGACTGCATGCTGGCTCACAACGCCGCCCACCGTTGAGGTAGCCAGGTCAACCGAGGGGGCGAGATCTTTAACTTCAATTTGTTCACTAACTTGGCCAACCTTCATCTTGACGTTCAGCAGTTGTTGGGCGCCGACCGTCAACGTAACTTTGTTCTGCACCGTGGTAGCAAATCCGGGGGCCGTTATAGTGACGTCATAGTTGCCAGGCAACAGATTAGGGGCGGAATAAAAACCCGCGGAATCGACGGTAACGGATCGTACCTCTCCCGTTCCTTCGTTCTTAATCAAAATCAGCACTTTGGGTATGACCGCCCCGGTAGAATCGGTCACCGTACCCGTAAGCGTCGCGCCCGAGACCTGAGCGCAGGTGCGCTGCGGCAGCGCCACATGGAGGATGAGCACCAAGAAAATAACCAATACAGTGCCGGGAATTTCCCAACTTCGATTGCTCATGCCGTACCCCCTCGTTTTCTATCAACCGCACGCAAACGACGAAACTAGCAGCTTTTTCACGAGCTCAGCACTTCGGACATCAATTCTCGCGCACCGGACATTTCTCTTGCCGAAGATGACTATTCCAATCCTCGCCGACCTCTTCTAACGTCTTGTCGGTTTTGCATCCTCATCCAGCCGGAAGTGAGCTATAATCCGTTGCCCGGGGAGACTTTCGGTTTTTCGACGGTCGCCGCAGGAAACCTAGCGGGTTCGGCGGCAGAAAGTCTTGTGGAATCTCCAAAAGAAATCTTAAGAATTTCTTTTTTGGATGAGAATGGGAACTACAGCCAAGCCTTTGTATGAGTTCGGGCCCTTTCAGTTGGACCCCCCAGAGCGTCTCCTCCTCTGCGATGGCCAGCCTATCCCCATGCCCCCCAAAGCCTTTGAGCTTCTCGTCGTCCTGGTGGAGAGGCGTGGACATCTGGTCGAAAAGGACGAACTGCTGAAGGCTGTGTGGCGCGGCTCGTTCGTCGAGGAGGGTAATGTTTCGGTTGCCATCTCGGTCTTGCGGAAAGCCCTGAACGACGATCGCGGCCTGCATAAGTACATCGAGACGGTATCCAAGCGCGGCTATCGTTTTGTCGCCGACGTTAGACAGGTGGGTGAGCCGGAAAATTTGCCGGTTAAGGCCTTGCCGGATGATGCCAGTCGAGCGGGCGAAGGAATCACGGCCCATGAGGAACATCCTCCGGCGGTATCCTATCCCTCAATCATTTCTCAGAACAGAATTTTTCGCTGGGGCATTCTGCTGGCGACGCTGGCCTTGATCATATTTTTGATCGTCGCGAAAGTGATGCCCCGGTCGGCCACTGCCTCCAGCCGAGTCCAGGAACCGGCGGCGATTCATTCGCTTGCAGTTCTTCCTTTCCGGGCGCTGGACGCGAAACGCGGCGACGAATATCTTGGTCTGGGGATGGCCGACGCTCTGATCACGCGGCTTGGCAACACGGGAAAGATCATCGTACGGCCCACCAGCGCGATTCAGAAGTACGCTGCGTCGGAATTGGGCCCGCAGGCCGCCGGTCAGGAACAAGGCGTCGATGCTGTTTTAGATGGACGCATTCAACGTGAGGCGGATCGGGTTCGCCTCACCGTGCAACTCATTCGCGTCCGCGACGGGGCCCAGCTCTGGGGCGAGTCCTTCGATAAAGAATTCACCAACATCTTTGCCTTGGAGGACGCACTTTCCGAGCGCGTCGCTCAGTCCATCCGGTTGACGCTAACCGGGGAAGAAACGCGCCGCTTCACCAAGCGCTCCACCGAGAGACCTGACGCCTATGAGGCTTATGTCAAAGGCCGCTATTTCTGGAACAAGCGAACCGATAAGGGCATGAAGAAGGGCCTGGAATATTTCCGCCAGGCTATCACCTTGGATCCAAATTTTGCCGAAGCCTACGTGGGTGTAGCGGATTCTTACGCCACGCTCGGTCTTTACGCTGTGCTCCCGCCGAACGAAGCGTTTCCGGCTGCCAAGGAAGCCGCGAAGCGAGCATTGGAAATGGACGACGGGCTTGCCGAAGCCCATGCCACCATGGGTTTTATCAACTTTTATTACGATTGGAACAGAGCGGACGCCGCCAACGAATTCCGCCGCGCCCTGGCCGACAATCCCAACTATGCCCTGGCCCACTCCTGGTATGGCGAGAGCCTGGCGGCGATGGGCCGGTATCAAGAGGCGGATGCGGAAGCTCGCCGCGCCCTGGAGGACGATCCACTCTCACTGATCATCGGGAGCAATGCCGGATGGACCTTATCGCTTGCCGGGAAAGGCGATCAGGCCATTGAAATCCTGAAAAAAGCCATCGAGATCGATCCTACCTTTCCGCGCACGCACTTTCGCCTGGGGAGAGCGTATGAGCAAAAAAAGTCGTACGAATTGGCGATCTCGGAATTGGAGCAGGCGGTTAACCTGTCAGGAGGCGACACCTGTTACAAAGGCTCGCTCGGGCATGTGTACGCAACTTCGGGACATCTGAATCAGGCGCGCAAGGTCCTGCAGGATTTGGAAGAACGCGGCGGCCAACAATATGTCCCTTCCTATGCCATTGCGCTTGTCTATGCGGGACTTGGAGAGAATGAGCGCGCCTTTACCTGGCTGGAAAAAGCTTACGAGGATCGATCTACGGCGATGGTTTTTCTGAGATTGGATCCCGAACTCAGCAGCCTCCATTCCGATCCACGATTTGAGAATCTGTCCCAGAAGGTCAATTTCTAACCGTATTTCCCCGAGCATTGTATCCGCATTCTGATCCGACCCAGCCGGAGCTACCAGCACTCTGTGGGTCAGAACTTTGAACGGAACATCGAGTCGCATCCGGTGTGGAGGAAGAGCCGCGGCCCGGGGGGGATTTTCAGTGCACGTTTTTATCGAGCCAATTCATGAAGAACTTCGCGATGCCAGCGCTGTTTTTTTCAGACATCATCTGGTGGCCGTTCCCGGGTAGACCGACATCTTCCAGGTTCACGTACTCCGTCTTCACTCCGGCTTGGTTGAGCCACTTCGCAACGCAATGCGCATATGGCCGGTGATAACTCGCCTCTCCGGAAACATTGAGAACCGGAATTCCCGCCAGATTGATGAGTTTCCGCGCTGGCTCTTTCTGAATCCAGCAGCGGTCGAGATCTGGCCCATCGGCCTTATCCTGGCGGACAGTCTGCAACTCAGACGCTTCTTTAATCGAAGGATCGTAGTGCATCGGGAAGTTGGTCAGGCCCCAAATATGGCCGGGACCTTTCGCATCCAATTCCATATTCTCAATGGGGGGTCCCCAGGGTTCGGCCGCGATGATTCCCTTGATGAGTTTCGGCCGGGCATCGGCCAGCAGCCAACCCGAGGTTGCTAACCGCGAATGCAAAAGCAGGATCACCGGTTTGCCGATCAAATCAACTAACTTTACAAGGTCATCCGCAGCCAGCGGCTCCATGTCATCGGCCGACGGGAATCCGAGCTCCGTCTTGGCAAAATAATCGAACACCGGGTCGCCAATCGTTCCCTTGTTGGGCGAGTCGCTCGGCCATTGCGTATATTTCTTGGATTGAGGCCAGCTGCGCTGCGGATTGGTGGGCGGATGGCCGCCCGTCCAAACCTCCTCCATATTTTCGGCTGTTCTCGGTGGAGTCAGGTCACCATCCAGTCCTGGAATGTAGGCTGCCCGCCCGCGTCCTGGAAAATCCATCATGTAAATCGTGTAGCCCTGGTTCACAAAATCGTAGGCCCAGCCCGGCCGCCCGTCGGGTGTTTGCAGCAAGGCGATGTCGGTCTGACCTCCTCCCGCCTCCACAAAAAGAATTGGATACGGATGCTTGATCTTCTTCGGCACCCACACATCGACATACATGGCGCCGCGCATTCTCTCCTTGCCCGGCTCTCCCACCCACTTGCCGCCAATATAGAAATGGCCCTGGCGTCCGATTTTTTCCGTAGAAAATGTTGGTACCGATGTCAGAGGAATCGACACCGCGGCATTGTCGCCGCCCAATCCGAATAAATTGCCGGCAAACACAGACGCAACCGCGACGAGCACCGCAATCGAAATTTTCATTTTGTCGGGGTTCTTTTGTTCTCGGAATGTTGAAATTCGTCCGGCGCTGGATTTGTAACTTGAGTCCTGTACGCCGGGCACGTTGACATGTTAATTACCGCATCGCGATGATCGATGTCAATCACTCGCCATCTCAAACTCAGTTGCGGTCAGCTAAACTGGTTGCCATGAGCGAACGACTGAAGGACAAGATTGGGATCGTCACCGGCGCCGGCAGCGGCATTGGGCGCGCATGTGCGATAGCCTTAGCGCGAGCAGGGGCGCGGGTCGCGTTGGTCGGCCGGCGAAGGGATCGCGTGGAAGAAGTTGCCAGGGAAATCGGAGATTGCTCATTTGCGATTGCAGCCGATGTTTCCGAAACGAATGAAATCAATCGCGTGCTGGATGAGACCGTGAGCCGATTCGGCCAGATTAACTTTCTGCTGAACAACGCGGGCGTCCTGCATGTTGGGAATGCCGAGCAGATCACCGAAGATCAATGGGATCAGACTTTCAATCTAAACGTGCGCGCCGTCTGGCTGCTCTCTCGGGCCGCCCTGCCGCATATGAGAAAAGCCGGCGGAGGTTCGATCATGAACGTCGCCTCGACCCTGGGCGTGGTCGGCGCTCGCAACCGCGCCGCCTATGCAGCTTCCAAGGGGGCCGTGGTACTGCTGACGAAGAGTATGGCCATCGATCACGGCCACGAAAACATTCGGGTCAACGCAATTTGTCCGTCATTCGTAGAGACTGAACTGACCGAGCGCGTCCTCCGACAGGCTGCCGATCCGACGGCAATCCGCCGGGAAAGAACGGCTGCGCATCCGATCGGCAGGCTCGGCCGCCCAGAGGACGTTGCAGGTTTGGCCGTTTATCTGGCAAGCGATGAATCGTCATGGGTGACCGGAGCGATCTTGCCCGTGGATGGAGGCTATCTCGCGGTGTAATGAATATTCTTCAAAGCGTTCCGTTATTGGCTTGCACCAGCCCGCTCGGGAATCCTTCTCCGGCAAAAGTGACAACCTCAGCCTGCACACAGCCGAGGGAGGCTTGCCGCCCCCCATGCAGTCGAGTAGACAGTTCAGTCGCGGGTTTCGTATATCCAAAGTTCAGCGCCGCGATTGGCACGGTCAGGCACGGCTAAATACATGCTGTTGTGCTTACCGACCTGACCGAAATAGGCGCTGGTGCGAGCTCCTATTGTACTGGGCACTTTCGCTAACAAAGAATAATGATCAGCATTCGTCTGCTGGTAAACATAGATCAACCCTTCTCCTCCGGGAACATAGATTCGTTTGCGAGTCGCGTCATACCACATATCGTCGGAGTCTGCCGCGCCCGGCAGTTTTGCGATCTGGCGGCCAGTATCCATATCAAGAACAAGCAGGCTCGCGGGCCGGCGCGCTGCCACGAACAAGCGACGGTGCTTCTCGTCGAGCGCCATAGGAAAGTTTGTTCCGGCGCCAGTGAGCTTCCATTTGGTGATTTTCCGGGTGTCGCGATTGATAACCGCGATCTGGTTTTTCGATGCGAGGTTTACAAAGATGCGCGGCCCTGACCCTTCCAGCTGAAAGGACTCGGGATGCGCGCCCAACTCGAAGCTCTCGCCCACAATCTTATTGGTCGAAGCGTCGATTGTTCCGATGGCTCCATCGCCGTATCCGACATAGATTAAATGCTTGACGGGATCGTAGCGAATTTGATCGGCATCGTCTGCAAACTTCACCGATGCCAGTGGCTCGTAGGTTGTGCCGTCGAAGATCTGGCAAGAACCTTCGCCGCTGTTGGCCACCACGATGCGGTTTAAATCGGGAAGGAATGCCACTGCTTGCGGTTCGTCCAAGCCTCGGTTAATGGTGTGGATCTCCCGGCTGCGGTGAACATCGACCACTGCGACGGTGTCGTTGCCATAGACGGCGGCAAACACGCGTCCGGTTTTTACATCCACCGTCATGTGGTCGAACCGTCCGTCGGCTCCCGGGACCGCGATGATTCGGTCCAGAATGAGTGGCTGGCTGATTAACGGCGGTTCTTGCCCGAGGGCTGGCACCGCGAACATCACCCACGCGAAAAAAGTAAGCTGCTTCCAGAGAGGCATTTTAGGATCCTTGTCGAGAAAGTTATATCTCTGGGCATGAAGTCTATGCGAGGAAGCTGAAGATCACATGAACGAATTTAGAACGGCTGCCGCCTGCGCAGCAAAATGCGACTGCCATTTGTCTCAATCGGAGCCGAAAATTGCCATTCGCCTACTCCAGCCCCGAGCGAGTATTTTCGTACAATAAACGTACAATGGATTGGGCAATGAGGCCTTTCTAGCCCTTGTAGCAGTTCCAGGAATCAATAAGTTGCGCGTTATCCATCCCTGAATTGTTCGACTACCGCCGCCTCCACCACTATCTCGTTTATTATTTTGTCGGACGTATTGTCTGCAACAGGAAGTTATGTAGATCCAGCCGCCCGCCAGCGATCAGGCCTCTGCCCGTGCGTTTGCAGGAGCGGCCTTGCTGGCAACCCCTTTACCAATCATGTCTGCCTGCATCTTCCGCCCAAGTGAAGTGGGCACGAGGGCGTTCATGATGCGGTTCAGCCGGCCTGGAATGACTTTTGAGCGGTTTTTGCGCAGACCATCGAGGGCTTCAGATACGCACTGCTCGACACTCATCGGTTTCAGCGGGCTGGTCTTCGGATCGAGGCCGAACTTTTCGAGGACCGGTGTTTCCGTCAACGGGGTTGCCAGTACAGTGACGTAGACGCCTAGAGGTTTGAACTCATGGTGAAGCGCCTCGCCAAGGCTGTGGACATACGCTTTGGCGCCACCGTCATTCGCCAAACAGGGAATGCCGTTTTCCGCACCCATCGCCCCCACGAGAACGATTCCGCCCCCGCGCCGCTCGGTGAGTTTCGCGCCAAAATGGTGGGCAATGTCTAGGTGCGACATGGTGTTGAGTCGCAAGGTCTCCCTGAGCAACTGCCGATCATGCTTCAGGAACGCGCCGGGATTTCCGGTGCCGGCATTGGAGATGACAAGGCCGATGTCGAGATCATGTGTGGCATCGACAAGCGCCGGGAGGAAGTCGGGTGCGGAAAGGTCGAGAGGGATGACGCGGTGCTGAACGCCAGACGCCGCGGTGCATTCAGCGCCAACCTCCCGCAACAAGTGCTCTCGCCGGCCGACCAAAGCTACATGAATTCCTGACGCTGCGATCCGCCGCGCAAATTCCCTGCCGATACCGGACGAGGCACCTGTGACAAGTGCCCAGGGGCCGAACCTTTTTTTATCGAGTGCTACCTTCATTTTTTGCTCCGTTCTGCCTGCTTAGGGCTTGTTGTGTCATAAATTATTCGGCAGCCATTGGCCGCAGACTCCGGGTATGTGTCAGTCAACTAACTAATTAACTACGACGCGCAGTCTATGAGGCTCTCTTTCAGGCTTCGCCGTGTGGACCTGAGGTTTCAGGCCGCCTGGCGTCTTACAGCTTCGAATTAATCGTGTGTTCTGAGCATACGGTCGACCGATCGGCTCATTTGTTTCAAAATAAATCCAGGCGCGACGCGACTCATCATTTTGAGTTGATTCGCTTGACCTGGACGAATTTCAAATCGATTGGTTTGCATTCCCTGGACGGCGACTTTAACCATGTCTTCCACCTTCATGATAGAAACGCCTTTCATGTCCTCAGGATTAAAGGCACCCAGGAGTTCGGTTTGTGTCGCCGGCGGCGCTAGCTCAAATACCTTCACTTTGGTGTTTTTCAGTTGCACTCGAAGAGACTCGGTGAACGAATGCAGACCGGCCTTGGTGGCGCAATAAACCGGTGAAATCGGCAATGGGACAAATGCCAATCCCGATGAAACGTTCATGATTGCGGCCTCTGATTTTGTTTTCAAATGCGGCAAGAACTGCTTCACCATGCGAATCGGCCCGCTCAAATTGATTTCAATCTCTCGGGTGATGTCTTCGAGGCTTCCAGCTCTGTCGTGAACATTGATCTCACGCATGATGCCGGCGTTGTTGATCAAAATGTTGAGCTCAGGAAATTGTTTGGTGACCTGTTCGTAAAGAGTGGCGATCGCTCTCGGATCGGAAACGTCGCTTCGAAAGGTGTGAACTTTTGGAAAGGCCGCTTTCACACGGTCCATCTTGGCTTGATCGCGGCCCGTGATAAGAATCGTGTTACCCAGTGCTGTGAGTTGTTTGGTGAGTTCGTAACCGATGCCGCTGCTGCCGCCGGTAATTAAAATCGTATCGTTCGTGAGTTTCATTATTGAACACCCCGCATAGAAGACTCCCAACGTCCGAGCACTTCAGACACCATTAAATGGATAACCGGATAGTCGAAAACGCCGCGCGGTCCCGACCCGTAGACGGTTTCCCACCCGACTTCGGCGAGCGGAGGGCGGGCCGCGAGCTGCTCGACAGGTCGGGATTGGCGATGTAGGGTCGTCGAGCGCGACCTTTCCTTCAAGCTTCTTTATGGTGAAGTGCCGATCTTCCTCGATTGCTGGATGATTGCGCGTCACAAGGTCCCGATCCAGTCTTTAAGCCTGTTTGCCTCCATCACCACCACCTCGCGGTCGTTGGTGCCGAGCGCAACAGCCGCCATGCCCTGAAAGGCGGAGAACAAATGGACCGCGAGTTCTCGTGAATCCTCTTCATGGCCAACAGCCCGGAACTGCTCCTCAAGCCAACGCATGGGCTCATTGAAGAGCGCCGCGGATCTCTTCGCGAGAGCGCCGCCCTCCTTGTGTAACTCCGTGCACAGTCCGCCAAGCGCGCATCCTCCGCGCGCAAGTTGCTCCCGGTTCGCTCGGACACTACCCACGAAAGCTAACAGCCGCTCCTTCGGAGAACTCAAGCGGTCCCACTCCGCCCGGTTTGCGCGAAACTCCTCAAGACGCCGCTCCACCACGGCTTCGGCGAGTTCTTCCTTGGTTTTGAAGTAGTAGTAGACATTGCCTACCGGCACGCGAGCCGCCTTGGCGATGTCCGCCAGACTCGTCTCTCGGAAACCACGTCCATACGCCAGCTTCGTCGCAGTTTCAATCAGCCGCGTTCGCTTGTCCGGTTGTGCCGTTCGCATATTCTTCAACTCGTAGTAGTTAGTTATGTAACTAACTAACACCATAAGCTCGATACGCCGTGTTGTCAACACGCCGGATAGTTTGACTCCCCCGCCGCCTCCGCCCCTATCTCTCTTATTATTAAAACCTTGCAGGCAATAAAACTCTCCCCACAATGATCGTACAACCGCTGTTCGAGTGAGGCGGATTCTCCTGAAGTCCCAGTGCCACTCTGCTCACAAGCACAAATCCTCGGACGATCATCTTCAGTGGAGGCGAATCACGGTGATATATATTGCTGCGCGTGAACCAGATTCAATTCTCTGGTAAACCACCTTTGCGCGATTCGCAGATTTGACGCGAAGACAAGGGGTCTTCCCCACCGGCAGAATTTGAGATGCGAGAAGCGTAATCAGCTCCCGCACATATCCGCGGCCGCAAAATTCGGGGTGAGTGTGGTCTATCAGTTTTCGGGTGAGAGGACGAGATCAAGGTACCTCAACTGGCAGCCCGGCCAGTTCCACTTCTTCCGTAAGATTGCGGATGGCCACGCGTGTCTCGCGCACCATGATGCCGCACCCCACCATCAGGCTACCGACACCCACTATGGCGGAAAGCAGCCCCAGGATCGCCAGGCAATTGAAAACGAGGCGCAGGTTGGGAGTGGTAAACGAAGACCCGACGAGCGAAATCAGCGCAGCTGCTGCGAACGACCCAACTGACATGTAGAAACATATGAGCGCGCGAAGGACAAGGCTCCAGCGAACTCGGAGTTCTTCCAGTTGACGTCGAAACGCCGCGGCAGTCTCTGCATCGGACACGAGACTTGCAAGTTGCGTTGACACAACATGCGTTCGATCCACGACTCTCGCAAGTCGATTGGCCGTTCCCAGGCAAAGTACCGACGACGCGCTGGTCAGGATCGCAGGCGCAACAAGGATCGACAAAGCGGCAAACGGGTTGTTGCCGAAGTATGGGACTTCCATTCCCTACTTCCGCCTTTGATCGCATGGCAGCGTCTGACCCCAACAGGACCAAGCGATGAACCCGCAACAGCGGGAAGTAGGACTCGGCTGTGATTCGGCGCGTTTCACAGCAGCCTTTCAATGGTAATAGGTAGGTCCCGCACCCGCTTTCCCGTAGCGTGATAAACCGCGTTTGCAATCGCCGGCGCGACCGACACGGAAGTGAGTTCGCCTAAGCCTTTCGCGCCGATCGGGCTTGCTTCACCGTCGAACTCACCCACAAACAGGACGTCGAGATCCGGGATGTCTGCGCAGGTCGGCACCAGATACCCGGAATAGTTGCGGTTTACAAACCGGCCCAACGCCGGGTCGGTTTCTGATTGTTCGGTCAGGGCGTGACCGACACCCCATATAATTCCGCCAATCGCCTGGCTGCGCGCCGTCTTCGGATTGATGACCCTGCCACAGTCGTACGCACCAACAAAGCGGTTCAGGCGAACGGTGCCAAGGTCAGGGTCAACGCGCACTTCAGCGAACACCGCCGAGAAGCTGAATGTCGCCTTAGATCCTTCTGGACTGGGGTCGTAGTTTCCTTCCCCCGCCAGTGAGGAGAGATCATTGCGCGAGAGTAATTCGTCGTAGGCAACCTCCAGATTGCGCCCCGGTGCCAGCAGTTTCCCTGACGCCGCAACGATTTCACTGTCTTCCGCATCTGCCAGAGGAGCAAATCTGCCGGTGCGGGCCAGCGCGATCGCCTTGTCCCGAGCGCCTTTCGCGGCCAGCATTACCGACCCGCCGGCATTTGCCAGGGTAGCCGACCCGATCGAGGCGTGGGACTTGGGTAACCTGGTGTCGCCAATCCGTACGCTTACCTTCTCGGGCGGCAGCCCCAACGTGTCTGCAGCAATCTGCCGAAACACCGTATACGTGCCGGTTCCGAGCTCATGCGATCCGGCCTCCACCAAAGCTGAGCCGTCGCTCCGCAGGGTAACCCGCGCCTGTGCTGGCCAGCGCCAATGAGTGTAGATCGCCCCTGCCATGCCTTGTCCGATCAGGTAACGGCCGTCGCGCATTGAGCGTGGCTCGGGTGTCCTTTTCTCCCATCCAAACCGAGCTGCCCCCTCGATCAGACACTTGCGCATCGCGCGCGTAGAAAATGGGCGGCCGCTTTCGGGATCGATCGCTGTATCGTTGAGCAGGCGTACCGTGACCGGATCGACCCCTGTGGCATACGCGAGCTCATCCAGGGCGCTTTCAAGCGCGAAATGCCCGAGTGCCTCGTGCGGCGCTCGAAGCGGTGTGGGTGTGTTCCGGTTAACGTGGACGATTTTGTGATTCGTCGCAATCCCCCCAGTGGCGGCCCAAAGCGACCGGGGACACAGCGCCGCGTATTCGATGTAGTTGTCGAACATCGAGGTGGGCGTGATGCTGTCATGGCGGATGCCGTTCAACTTGCCATTTCGCTCGGCCCCCAATCTGATTACCTGCATACTTGCACACTGATGCCCGGTCATCGAGTACATCTGTGCCCGAGTGAGCTGGACATGAACCGGCCGCTTCAAAACCTTCGCCGCCGCCGCCGCGATGAGGGTATGAGGCCACACATACGCCTTGCCGCCAAAGCCGCCGCCGAGGAACTGACAGACGACGTTGATCTTCTCCCGGGGAATACCGAGAACGATCGAGACGAGTTCTCTGGTACCGAAGATGTGCTGCGTAGTCTCGTAGAGTGTCAGCGATCCATCGGAGTCCCAGACCGCAGTTGTTGCGTGTGGCTCCATCTGATTGTGGTGCCGATCCGCAGTAGCGTAGGTCTGCTCGATCTGAACGGGGCTGTCGGCGATGGCCTTTTCAGCGTTCCCCACTGACGACGCCACCGGCCAGAGGAATTGCGGAGGCTCGACTGCTTGCTTCGCGGCCGCGCGATCAAACACGGCCGGGGGCGAACTCTCATACTGGGTACCGATCAATGTCCCGGCATACGCTGCCTGGTCGCGAGTGGTAGCGACAACCAGAGCTATGGGTTGGTCCGCGTAGAGAATTTGGTCGTCCTGCAGAGGGAGGTAGGACTGCCCTTGCGGATGCAGGTGGCTCCACGGTTTGGGCGTTGGGTTCATCCTTGGCAAGTTGCGATGAGTGAACACCGCCAGCACCCCAGTCGCCTTTTCCGCCGCCCTGGTATCGATCGAGACCGTCCGGCCGTTGGCAATCGTACTCTGTACGATTACGCCATGCACTACATCGGCGATTGGGAGATCTGCTGTATAGCGCGCGGCGCCTGTGGTTTTCAGCCGGCCCTCGAGTCGGGAGATGGGTTGTCCAATCGCGTTCATCGGCGTGCTCCCGCAGTTTCAAGCGCGCGAAGCACGACTCGCTGCGCAAGCTCGACTTTGAAGGCATTATGTTCGAGCGGCCTGGCCTCGGTGAATGAAGCCGCTATCGCCGCCTTGAGCGCATCGGTATCGTCAAGTGATACTCCACGCAATGCGGTTTCGGCGGCCGTGAGGCGCCAGGGTTTGTGCGCCACGCCGCCCATCGCTATCCGCGCGGAACCAATCCGTCCACCATCCGCCGTTATCGCCGCCGCCGCGGAAACCAGCGCAAACTCGTACGACTGGCGGTCGCGAAGCTTGAAGTAATGCGAGGCTCGTCCTTCGGTCCGTGCGGGTACCTCTATCGAGATGATGAGATCGCCTCGACCGAGCACGACGTCGCGCTCCGGCGTGTCGCCGGGGAGGAGGTGGAACTTGGCAAAAGGAATCGATCGCTGTCCGCCGGGACCGCGCACCAAAACATTGGCGTCCAGAGCGGTCAGAGCCACCGCCAGATCGGAGGGATGAGTCGCGACGCAGTCGTCGGACCATCCGAAGATGGCATGATTGCGATTGAGCCCGAAACGCGCCGAGCAGCCCGAGCCCGGCCGTCGCTTGTTGCAGGGGAGATCATCCTCGTCCCGGAAGTACGCACAACGAGTTCGTTGCATGATGTTCCCGCCGATGGTGGCCATATTCCGGAGCTGGCCCGAAGCGGCGAACAGGAGACTCTCGGCGATAACCGGGAAACGGGACCTTACTTCAGAATGAGCGGCAACATCGCTCATGCGGGCCAAGGCCCCGATGCGCAGCCCGCCGCCGGACGGTGCATCGATGTAAGACATATCGGGCAACCGATTCAGGTCGAGGAGACGCTCGGGTAAGGTTGCTCGATCTTTCATCAGACCGATCAGGTCCGTACCGCCCGCGATAAAGGCAAGATGGGCGTCCTGCGCATGAGCTGCGATCGCGGCCGAAATGTCAGCCGGCCGCGATATCGTGAATTGATGCATGGTTAACGCCTCCCTGCCACTTCCGTGATGGCGGCGACGATGTTCGGGTAACAGGAGCAGCGGCATAGGTTCCCGCTCATGCGCTCGCGAATCTCAGCTTTCGAAAGATCTGCGATGGTGAATGGTTCCGTGACATCTACCGTTGCGGCGCTCGGCCAGCCCGCCTTCGCCTCTTCGATCATTGCGGCGGCGGACATGATTTGCCCCGATGTACAAAATCCGCACTGAAACCCGTCATGCTCGATGAACATCTCCTGAAGAGGGTGCAGGTCGCCATCGCTTTCCAGCCCTTCAATCGTGGTGACTCGATGACCGTCGTGCATCGCCGCGAGGGTCATGCACGACAGAATTCGCCGACCTTCGACATGGACAGTGCACGCTCCGCATTCGCCGCGATCACAGGACTTCTTGGGACCAGTCAAGCCCAACTCATCACGCAATGCGTCGAGGAGCGTGGTGCGTGGCTCGACCCTTAGCGTTCGCGGTGAGCCGTTAACCGTCATACTCACGTCCGTGCGCACGGCACTTTGCGCTTGCGCTGGATCAGCCGGCTTTAATGCGATTTCTGCGCTCATGATTTCTTCTCGTGGCTTTTTCTTGCAGGTCTGATATTTTGCCTCCTGGGTCCCGATGTCTAGGCCGCTATGGGTGTGCGCGTCTGTTTCAGTGCGGTGAGGACCTCGGCGGCGGTGGGTGTCTCGGCAAACCACTTGTGGAGCACGTCGAGCGAGCGGACGTGGCTCTGATCACTATCGGCGGTGCAGGCATCGGAGACAACGATCGTCCGATATCCCAGATCGGATGCAGCGCGGGCGGTGGATTCGACAGCGACGTCAGTGGCAATCCCAGCGAGGACAACGGTGTCGACGCCGGCCACCCGGAGAATGGTGTCGAGCACAGTACGGTCGAAGCCGTTGGCCGCCTGCCCCCTGACGAGCGGTTCATCGGGCCGCCTGGCAAGTTCATCAATCAACTCGACCGCGGGAGTGCCCTCCATCAGGCAGACACAATCGAACAGAGTGCGCCACAGCGGAGAATTCGGGCTGACCCCGGGGAGCCCCGGCTGATACGTGACCGCGGTGTAAAGCACCCTAGCCTTCGCTCTGCGGAACGCGTCCAGCAGCCGTAGCTGCGCCTTGATGATCCCTGTCTGCTCGGCACGCTGCCGGAAAAGCCGGCTGAATGGGGTAACGATCTCTCCGGCAACACCTTTGACCATATGCACCAGCAGCAATGCAGTTCGCGCGGGATCAAGCCCGTTTAATGCGACTTCTGCGCTCATGATCTTTTTCCTTTTATTGCTTTCTATTCGTCCGGTTACTTTGCGCGGGATTTACTCGCCATCCCGCGCCGTATGTCCGTCGTTCATTCATGCAGCTTGTTCTTTGGAAGGTGCACGCTCTGTCTTGGCTTTCATTGATTTGACGAGGTCGGCCGAGGACGCTCCTTCGAGCGACAATCCGTAGCCAACTTCACGCACGATGCGCTCCTTCAACGGTTGAATGAAGTGGATGCGGGTGTTGCGGCGGGTCACCTCCGGAGCCTTTAAGTACAGGTCGGCCAATTCCCGCGCCCGACTCAGCGCCTTACCGTTCGGCACAACCTCGGCAACTACTCCCCATTCGTGCGCAGTACGTGCCGGCAGCGGTTGTGGGTTCAGCAGGAATGCCTCGGCTCGTCCCGCTCCCGCGCGATAACTCCAGGTGGTAAAGATTCCGTCACCGGGCGCAACGCCCTGGGAGAAGTGGGCCACATCCTGGAAGGTCGCACCATCCGCCGCCACAATCACGCTGGCAAGCAGCGCGTAGTCTGAGTGCACATGGGCACGTCCCTCGACGGCTGCGATCACCGGCACACGTATGTTGGCTATGTTTTCCAAGGCCTGAACCCCTTCGTCGTGAACCTGGCTCCAAACCCCGGGATCGGCGACATCGCCGAAAGATGTCCACTCGACATCAGTAATAAACTCGCCACCTGCGCCCGTGAGGATTACGATCTTGTTCGCCCGATCTTGCGAAATCCGGTAGAAGGCCTCGACGAGTTCCGTGTGACCGGGCGCGGACATAACGAACGGCCCGCCCTTGCTGTGAAACTCGGCAACGAGCACACCTTTCTCGTCTCGGGTCAGCTTTAGATTTTGATAATCATCGAAGTAGCCAGCCTTAAGTGCGTTCATGGTATTTTCCTCTCTGCCTGGTCCCGTGGGACCTGAATTAGACTCGCAAGTTTAGCGTTGGCCAATCATCTGGTTAACATCGCAACTGCCTCAGAGTTTCGGATGGGTGTTAGCTGCGTTCAGAGAAAATCTTGCTGATGACTGAACAGATCCGGCCTGGAGTTCAAAATACCCTTGGCAGCGGCAATCTCGATGCCAAATATTGTCTTTCGCTAACTGATTGATCCTTAACTGCACCGGTGCAGGCAAAGCAAGAAGCGCGGCTTAAGTGTTAAAACTGTCAAACTTCAAACCTTGACACTGCGGACCCCGCCTTAATGGGCGCGGCGCCGTCGCAAGCGTCGACGCCGTGATTTTCCCAAGGTTCATTTCGACCCTCGCTTCGACGCCAGTTGCTTTAAGACTTCCTTCGTAAAGACGCCACAGCGGAATCTTGCGTGATCGTTGATCAGCTCCAGGAGAGCATCTTCCCCAACTGGACTGATGGCACTGAGGTTTGTGATATCGATGACAAGCTCGCGGCCATCAAGACGCTCTTTCGCCTTTGTGTACTCGCTAAGAAGTTCGGCTACCCAAGGCTCAACCAGAGTACCCTCGACCACCAACTGGCGTTGGCGTGGGCCGTTAACGACAGAAATCTTCAACATGCCACACTCTTCCGTGGAGTTCCGAGAGTGCAACACGCCCGCCAAACTTAGCAGCGCTAACTACTTTAAATTTTAGGGCAAAGTTGAAATCGGCAGGAATGAAGTCGAAGGTGTCAATCGATGACAATTAACATGGCTCGGCCGGGGCCCCGATCACGCGGCGTAGTCTGCGGGATCAATCCCCAGCTTTCTTATTCGCGCCAGGAGTGTCGTACGATTGACGCCCAGGCGTGCCGCGGCTCCATTGCTCCCGCCCACGCGGCCCTTGCTTAACATTAGCGCCCGCGTAATCTCTTCCCGCTGTTTCTTCGCGCGTTCAGCACTTTTCTTCGCGCGTTCATCGGCCATCTTTTTGCCTTGATCGCTGGCCAGGACCTCTTTTCCGTTGAGTGCCTCAATGGTACTTCTTACAATTTCCGCTATTTCCTCCTGATGTGAACCCTTCGTCTCGCGCGCATGTTCTTCTCCGCTCAACGTGCGCATTTCCATAAGCGGCGCATCCAGCGACTTGCCGCGGGTCAGGATGACCGAGCGTTCCACCAAGTTCTCCAACTCGCGGATGTTTCCCGGCCATCCCCAGGTTGTGAATGCCTTCATTACAGACGGCGGTATTCTTTTGATGTCCTTCTGAAGCTGCTTCGCGAACTTCTGCACAAAATAACCGATCAGCAGTGGAATATCTTCTTTGCGTTCCCGCAGCGGAGGGACCCGAATCGGAAAAACATTTAAGCGGTAGTAGAGATCGCTGCGAAATTCGCCCTTGGCAACCATCCCGCCCAGGTCGCGGTTGGTGGCGGCAATCAGGCGAATGTTCACCTTCAGAGTTCGCGTGCTTCCTAGCCGTTCAAACTCCCGTTCCTGAAGGGCTCGCAAAAGCTTTGGCTGGATTTCCGAGGGAATGTCTCCCACCTCGTCCAGGAAGAGCGTGCCGCCATCCGCCAGCTCCAGCCTCCCGATTTTCTGGCTGATCGCGCCCGTGAAGGCACCTCTTTCATGTCCAAACAATTCGCTTTCCAACAGCCCGGTCGGAATAGCAGCACAGTTAACCTTGACGAAAATGCGGTCCTTGCGACGGCTATGTTCGTGAACTGCGCGGGCGATCAACTCCTTCCCCGTTCCCGTTTCGCCAAACAGCAAAACGGTTGAATCGGTGGGCGCAACCGTTTCGACGAGTTGCAAGACTTGCTTGAGCGGTGGACTGCTCCCCACAATTTGCCCGAAATCCACGTCGCCGCGGATCTCTTGTTCGAGATAAAGATTCTCCTGGGCCAGTCTCTCTTTGAGTTCGGAAAGCTCGCGGTATGCGAGAGAATTCTCAATGGCAACGGCTATCTGCCCCGAAGCCTCCCCTATGAAGTCGACTTCCTCGGGCGTGAAGGAATTGTCGCGAGTCCGGGCAATCGCCAAAACTCCGACGGCTCGGCCCCGATTCACGAGCGGGATCACACATTGACTCTTTACACCCTCAGCGACCAGCAACTTGTAGTAGTCGGACGGAAACTCATCGGCATGGGTTATGGTTCGAACGGCTGGTTTGAGCTCTTCAAGGGCCTTCCTGGCGGGGCCCACCGGCTCAATGAGCATTTCTTCCTTAATAAGGCCTTTTCCTTCCGGGAAATCTAATGCGTACACGCGAAACTGTGCGGAGTCTGCTTCAGGGAGCGAGATGTGTACAGCGTCCGAATCCGTCAATTCACGAACGGTGGCGGTGATGGCGCGCAGCACCTCGCGAAGGTCCAGTTTCGACGTAATCCGATTCGTCAGCTTGAGGAGTAGCCGGAGTCGATTGTTTTGAATGAGTAGAGCTTGCTCCGCTTTTTTGCGATCATCGATGTCGGTATTTGTGCCATACCATTTCGCGACCTTGCCTTTGTCATCGAAGGATGGAGTCGCACGGAACAAAAACCAGCGGAATACTCCGTCGAAACGACGCAAGCGCGCTTCGATTTCACCCGGCTGGCTGGAGGCTATCGTGGTTCCCCAGTAATCCACGAGCGGGTTCAGATCTTCGGGATGAACCGCGGCTGTCCAGCCCCAATTGTGCGCTTGATCTGCCGTGAGGCCGGCGTAATCCAACCAGCGGCGGTTGAAAAATTGAGCAGCCCCATCGGCTGAGGCCGACCATGCCATACTCGGGATGGTTTCTATCACCTCGCGCAGCTCTCGCTCACTGCGCTGTAGCCGTTCGTACTGAAGCTGCAATTCCGCGTTTGCGGCCTCTACACGCTTGAGATTGAAATTATCGTCAATCGCGAAGGCGACAACTCGACCAATGAGTCGCAAGAAGCTAATGTCATCGCTGCTGTAACTAATTCCAGGCGGTCCCGACATGCCCAGAGCGCCCAGGCGGCGCTGTGGCGTGGTGAGGGGGACAAAGACAAGCGGCCCGACGTCAAGCCCCTGGGCTACAATCCCTTGCTTGAAACGGATAGGAACTCGGTGGTCGGTGTTCCAGTCGCGAATGTAGATCGGTTCCTGGGTGGTATATGCCTGCCACGATGGCCGCTGTTGAACGGGCACATCCGCGTACGCCGACACAAGACTCTTCTCGCGCCCGACCACAGCCCATTCGACTTCAGTGGAGTTCTCCTTGTAGACAACGATGTAAAACTGTAAGAAGTCGAGGAATTCGCGCAACCGTTCTGAGAGGATCTTCGTCAGATCCTCGGGCTCTTGGCACAGAGAAAGCGCTTCGCTAAGCCGAAGCACTGCCTCATATCGTCGGCCGTCCGTCTGCTGCGAAATGGACGCATGCACGCTCATCTGGTTCTCGGGCCGCAGTTTAATCGATTAACAAGTCTAGCGCATGAGGCACAACGAGTCCGCAAAATCCAGAGGACGTCAAGGATCGCGATCCACACTCATGCGTTATCCAAGGTCCCAGCCAAATCTATTCCCATCCATCTCGTCGAATCTGTGAGATCGGAAAATGGGCCTTCTCGGCCGTTGCGACAGTTCATGAAAATCTGTGACTTGCCTGCTGTAACGTGGCCTGATTCCTCGATTCGGGTCGGAGAGCGCGGTTTCGATGTTCTTGGGGCAACTCAATCTCATCATCGAACAAGTGCGAAAATTGAGCACTCGATTCAAACTTCCCGCTGATGTTTTCATCCCAAAGGGCGCCGTGGCAGCAAGAGCCTAATACAACCAATGGCACATTCGACGCTGAAACTGGCGATCTAATTTACTAACACATTTTAATTTCGTACAATAGATTTTGCAGGAGTGGGTTCTCCACCGGGCTTGCCGCGGAGCCTACCCTGGAACGGCAGTGCGGCTCCCCCCAATCAGTTCATTTTTTTCAGCATCCCGGATAGAAATAATCGGTCGTTCGTGAGCGTCCGGCCAAGGCACCCGTTCATATGAGCGGAATCTGTGCCGAAGTGGATGAATGAAGTCGATAAATGAAGATGAATGAACAAAGAACATCGGGTAGCGACCATTGCGGCCACCGCTCGCAGGAACCAACCGGCGCAAAACTGTGGCAACCGTGCTTTCCCGGCGCAGTCATGCATAACGCTCGCGTTTGATGCAAGATGCTCGCTTAAATCAAAGTGAAGTACACCGTTTTTCCCAGGGGTTGCGACAGGCTATGAGTGATCCCAAGGTTCCGAACACATCCGATTCGGATAGCCCCACTCTAGTCCCCGAGGGGAGTACTAAGCTGAGCCCTGCCCCTGCGTGGCCGGACTCATCCGAAGCGCTAACCATGCTCGATGGGGGCGCAGGCACAGCGGGCGTTTTCGATGCCGGCAAAATTTCGCCGGCTAGCCACACGCATGCCTCGGATGCTCCTACGCTTCACGATCTTCGCACGCCGGGCGGTTCATCCACACCCAAAGCCTCCAGTTCGGTTTGGCAGCTTCCGGCCATACTTCCCGGAATGCTGCTGGGCGGGCGCTACGAGATCCTGCAGACGATTGGCGAAGGTGGCTTGCGCCACCAGTTCTTTGCCGGTGCCGCTTTCTCCGCGCACCAGAACCGAAGCGTTGCTGTCAGCGACCGCCTGCACCGCTTGGTAAACCCGCTGCATGGGCACGCTACATCCGATCATGCCGCAGAAGGCGGACTTGCTTTCCACCTGCTCGCGCAATCGGCGCCCTTCCTGCAGCAGGCTGCGTTTTTCGATCGCGCGCGCCAGCACCACTTGCAGCTCCGGCAGGTTCACCGGAACCTGGAAGAACTCGTCGGCGCCGGCTTGACTCGCCTTCAGCGGCACCCGGCGGTCGGTGGAGCGGGTCATCGCCACCAGCACGATGTCCTCCCGCACCTGCCGCAACTCCTGCAGTACATCCAGGCCATCGGCGGCGCCGTCCCCGATGCTGTCGAGATCCAGTACGATGCCGTCCACTTGCGGGTTGCTGACCAGAGCCTGAATCCGTTCTTCGTTCTCGGCCAGGGCCGTGCTGAAGGTGTCGGCGAGAAAGCGGCAGATCTCCGGGAAGACAGACTCTTCGTCGGAGATGATCGCGATCGAGTATTGGGTTCCGTCGGAGCGGAGTCCCTGCCAGGCCATGTCAGCTCCCACCTGCGCCAAGGTTCGACGCGCAAGCTTAAGCTGCACATTATAGGTTAATTTTTAACCCTGCTCGATCAATATTTGAATGGAGGGAAGAAGAAAAACATGAACCCCGAAAGGGTCCCGACAGGAGTTATTCCACTCGCTTGTTTGGTCCCCTGAAAAAGCGGAATGCGCAGTCGAGTCTGCATTCAGGCCTGCTCGATGAAGCCGAATCCAAAGTGCGGCTGGCGCCTGCTATTTTTGAGCGGTCTGCTCCAGTTCGTTCTTGAGCAGGCTCACTTCCACACGGATACCATGTGCATTCGAATCAGTCGGCGCATTGCCCATGCCCAGCACATAAATGCGGTACTCCGGGATCTCATGATTCAACACCAGATAACGCACCACCGAGTCGGCCACCTTACGCGAGGTGGCGATGGCAGCCTGCCCGTTGCCCGATGCGTATCCCTGCACTTCCAGAATGTATCCGCGTTGGCCTTTCAGTTGGCCAGTCATTTCGTCCAGCGCATCCTTAGCCTGTTTGCTCAACACGGTCTGCCCGGGACGGAAGCGAATCTCCGTCTGCTGCCCCGTCTTGTATTGATCAAGACTTCCCACAACCGTTTCCACTTTCGCGATCCGCGGATCAAGCGCGCTCAAAGTCTGATGCGCGGCCTGGGCCTTGTTGTCCGCATCGGTGGCATGTTCATCCGCGGCGTTCGCCTTCGCCGAAGCCAGTTGAATGCCCTGCTGGGCGCGCGCATCCACTTCGCGGATCGTCCTGGCGTCGTTGATCGTGATCTCGTCGAGCTCGTTGATCCGGTCCCGAATCGGCTGCACATGCCGTCTTACGTATTCCTTGGTCGCCATAGGATGAAAAATTAGCGCTCCCAGGCTGGGCTGTTCGCCATCCCAGAAATCCTGGCTGGATGCCTGTTGTGAAGCCGAGGCCGGCCGATCGTTCGAACTTAAGGTAGTTTGCTGCGCGAAGGCGGCAGACACCAGCACGGCAGAGCACAGCAGCGTAACCAACAGGCAGTTTTTCATATCGTTTTCCTTCCGATTCAGACCACGAAGAACATGCTTGCGGACCTCCGCAATAAGCGGTTCGCCCGCAGTGAGCGCGCATCGCTTCCCGCGCCCAGCACGGAATTGTACCACCGATTCCCTGGCGCTCCCGGCCATTTACGGGCCCCTCAGGCGCTCGGCCTGACATGCGGGTTTGCCGACCCGCCTCGCGAATCAGAACCCGGCCTTTCCGGAATAGGCCTCTCGTAATCCGTTACCGGTGCAGTTTCACAGTACTCTTTGTTCTTCGCGAACTTCGCGGAAATTCTTTGCGCCCTTTGCGGTCAAAAGCTTTAAAAGCTCGTAACCGCAAAGCACGCAAAGGTATCGCCAACGGCAAAGAAAATAAACCGCACCACTCCCTGATCCTCCGTCACGATGCGCTTCTTTTTCTCGGTGTGTATATTGAAAATGATTTGTGCGCTTGCTCGAAAACATTCCGCTCGCACCGCTGACCACGCTTAAGATCGGTGGCCCGGCAAAGTATTTCGTCGGAGCCGCGAGCGCCGGCGAAGTACAAGAAGCGGTTGCCTTCGCACGCTCGCGCGGTCTGCCGCTGTTCATTCTGGGCGGGGGCAGTAACGTTGTCATTTCCGATAACGGTTGGCCGGGGTTGGTGCTGAAAGTCGCAATCCCCGGCATCGACCGGGAAAGTGGCTACGATGAAGAAGGAAAAATTCTCTTCTCCGCCGGCGCAGGCGAATCCTGGGATAAATTTGTCTCGCACGCAGTGCAAGCCCACTGCGCGGGCGTCGAATGCCTCAGCGGAATTCCCGGCAGCGTGGGCGGCACGCCGGTGCAGAATGTCGGCGCCTACGGCCAGGAAGTTTCTGACACCATTCGTACGGTCCAGGTACTCGACCTGAAAGATGGCCAGGTGCGCGAGCTCTGCCGCGAGGCCTGTGGCTTCGCGTACCGCTCCAGCATCTTCAACACTACCGAGAGCGGGCGCTTCGTCGTTCTCCGCGTCAGCTACGCGCTCACGCCGGATGGCAAGCCCTACATCGCCTATGCCGATCTCAAGCGGCACTTCGAAGGCCGCGAAAGTCTACCCAATCTCGCCGAGACGCGCGAAGCGGTCCGTCACATCCGCGCTCGCAAAGGCATGTTAATCACTCCGGAAGATCCCGACTGCCAGAGCGCCGGATCGTTCTTCAAAAATCCTGTCCTCTCCGACACCCAGCACGCAGATTTGAAACAACGTGCCGCCGCCCGCGGCCTACAAGTCCCCAGCTATCCCGCGCTCGACAGCCGCCAGAAAATCTCCGCCGCCTGGCTGGTTGAGCATTCTGGTTTTTCCAAGGGATTCGCATGGGATCATGTCAGCATCTCAAGCAAGCACGCTCTCGCCATCGTGAATCGCGGCGGCGCTACAGCTGCCGAAATCGTTGCCTTGAAAGATCAGATTCAGCAGCGCGTGGAAGAAATCTGGGGAATCTCTCTCGAACCAGAGCCGGTTATGGTCGGCTTCTGAGAGTTGGATGGTCTTACGATTCGTATCAGGGCATCGCTTCAGCGATGCCGTCAGCGCGCCCTCGCCCGATGCCGGCTTTAGCCGCTGTAAACCGGCGCCGCCCCAGTTCGTGACCCCGGCTTTTCACTGTGACCCATTTAGATGGGCAGGGTGCAACGATCCGGCTCTGGCGGCGCCTTGGCTTATTCATCGGCAAGTCTTGCCGCCTCTTTAAATATCTCCACAAACATCTGCCGCGTCAGCTTGCCCGTTTGCGTATTCTGGTTCGAAGGATGGTAAGACGCTAGTAACACCTTACCGTCGGGTAACCGGTAACTGGCGCCATGTTTAAAGAGGTAATCCTTTTTGCTGAACTGGGTGCTCCATTGTTCCGCGTTCTTTGCAGAAGAGTGAGCCAAGCGTTTCAAGTAGTTGAGATACGCATCAAATCCAATCTTCCCCAGCGCCACCACGACTTTGACTTTTTCTAATCCCGCAATCTCGCGGTCCAGAAAAAACGAACACTCGGCCAGTTCCTGCGGTGTCGGCTTATTATCCGGCGGAGCGCATCTCACCGCCGCCGTAATATAAAGGTCGGTCAGCTCCAATCCGTCGTTGCGATCCGTCGCATTCGGCTGGTTCGCGAATCCCGTCTCATACAGCACCGGATACATAAACTTCCCCGAAGCATCGCCTGTAAACGGCCGTCCCGTGCGGTTCGAGCCATGTGCTCCCGGAGCCAGCCCCATCACCAGCACCCGCGCCTGCGGATCGCCAAACCCCGGCACCGGCTTGCCCCAGTATTCGCAATCGCGGTAAGCCCGCCGTTTTTCTCGCGCCACCCGCTCGCGATACTCCACCAGCCGCGGACAGCGCGTGCACTCCACAACTTCATGATTGAGAACGCTCAGCCAGTGAGGAATTTTCGCCACGACTAGTGGACCGCTTGCGATCGATGCGCCAGAAAATCATCGCGGCATTTCTTGGCCTCGGCGAGTATCTCGTTAAACTCCGGCGTGCCTCGCACGCTGGCCAGCATCGGATCATTCTGCATCGCGGTATACCCGCAATAATTTCCTTCGACGCCGCTCTTGAGCAGACGCAGAGCGAAATCATTCTGCCCACTGAAGGCGAAGCCGGCTGCCGCGGTGAATCTGTTCTCGGCATCGGGATTGGCCAAAATTTTCGGTGCAGCCTCTTTGGCAATTCTCTCCACCTCCGCGGGGGGCGCTTGCTTGAGATACGCCACGAGCTCCCAGAGGCGGGCAACGTCGCCCAATTTCTCGGCCATCTCCCGCGCCTGCGTCAAATTGCCGGTGCGAACATAGTGGCTTACCAGGTTGCCCGTGACCCATATGGACCCGCTATCGAGCTGAAGAAAATCCATGACCCGGGCGTAGTTTCCCATTTCCTCAAAAGTGACTGCACACGAGCGTAACTGATAGTTGCCCGGATCAAGGGAGAGCGCGGTATCGCACTCGTGCGCTGATTCGTCGAGCGCTCCGCCGTAGCGTAAAACATACGCCATCGAAAAATGGGCCGCCGCACTCTCCGGATGCCGTTCCACCAGCACCTTCGCTTCCTGATAGGCCCTTATCAAGTCGCCTCGTTCGACCCGCATGTCGATCAGTTGCCCCTCCGCGCTCACTACGTTGGGATCGAGAGCCACGGATTTTTCCAGCGCGGATCTCGAGCGCTCAAACATCGCCTCGCCGCCGCCAGCATATTGCGCATCGTAGTAGTAGCGAAACCCCAACGCGTTCCACGCGGGCGCGTATGTGGGGTCCAGCCCAACGGCGCGCTCGAGCATGGCGATGGCGTCTTTGTTGGGTTGAGGATCGTGCGGCACCGCGATGCTGCGGAGATAGAGATCGTAAGCCTCTTCGTTCTTGGGGCGCGTGGCGGATTCTGAGGAATCGGCTCCCGCGCCGAGTGCAGGCACCAACCCTTGACGCACTTTCGCCGTAATTTGGCCGCGCATCGCGATCATGTCGGGCGCGGCAACGGTCATCGTGTCGCGCCATAGCGTGCGGTTATTCTCTACGTCGATTGCTTCCAGCGTGATCTGCAGCTGCGAGCCTTCTTTCAGATAGTGTCCCGTGATCACGTCGGTCACGTGCATGGCTCGGCCGGCTTCCTGTAAGTCCTGCGTGGGCGAATCATACTTGCTGGTGGTGGCAAACGGACGGATGGTCAGCGAGCGCACGTAGCTGAGCGACGTTGCGATTTCATCGGCCAGCGCCAGCCGTAGAAAATCAATATCTTTATCGGCGCCCAGATTCTGCAGCGGCAACACTGCAACCGTCTTCTGGCTGGCGATAGCAGCCGGCACGGTACGCTGCTTGAAAAGCCACAACCCGCCCGAAAGTGCCGCAATCACAACTGCGGCAGCAACCCCGCCAATCATTTTGTAGGAGGATTTCTTTTCTGGCGGCGCTTGCGTGCCGAAGCTAGAACTGACTGCGCTGCCTTGCGCCGAGTTGCCATGGCTAGAACTCTGCACTCCGGCTACGCCGCTTCGCTCGCTCGCAGCCGACCCCGACGCTTCCACCGCCGGCAGCGCCATCCGCCCCGATTCCGTATCGCGCTTCAGCCGCTGCAAATCGCCCCGCATTTCTGAAGCATGTTGGTAACGCAGATTGATGTCTTTTTCCAGCGCCTTATTAATAATGTCTTCCAGCTTGGCCGGAGCTTCATGGTTCAGCCGCACCACCGCGACCGGCGCGCGATTCATAATCGCTTCGCAAATCACCGCCGAACTCTCGCCATGGAACGGCACATCGCCGGTCGCCATCTCATACAGCACCGCGCCAAACGAAAACAGATCAGAACGCGCGTCGAGTTCCCTGCCTCGCACCTGCTCGGGCGACATGTAAGCCACCGTCCCCAACATGGTCCCCGGACTCGTCAAATGCGCCGCATCCATGCTCTGGGTCGCGCCCATCGTTTTATTGGACGAACCGCCAGCCATCACCTTCGCCAGCCCAAAGTCGAGAATCTTGGCATGGCCGCGCTTGGTCACAAAAATATTGGCCGGCTTGATGTCGCGATGCACAATGCCTTCGGCGTGCGCTGCATCCAGGGCATCCGCAATCTCAATGGCCAGCCGCAGCAAGGTATCGGTATCGAGCGACTTCGAGCCGATAGCATGTTTCAGCGTGAGCCCATCCAGAAACTCCATGGCAATAAATGCCTGGCCGCTGTGCTCGTCAATTTCGTAAATAGTGCAGATGTTGGGATGGTTCAAAGCAGATGCCGCCTGTGCCTCGCGTTGAAAACGCGCCAGCGCCTGCGGATCTTTGGCCACTTCGTCGGGCAGAAACTTCAAAGCAACAAAGCGGTGCAGCTTGATATCTTCGGCCTTGTACACCACGCCCATGCCCCCGCCACCGAGTTTCTCAATCATCCGGTAGTGCGAGATGGTTTGGCCGATCACTGGCGCGAATGTTAGCGTGCGCGAGAGAGCCAAGTCAACGACGGCGCCTCGTTTCGAAACAGGCGCGGCTTCCGGTTCCTGCTAAGAAGGCATAATGGCGGCAGCAACTCAGCCGCTACTTACATCCGTTCGGATTTCGTAACAGAAATCGCTTCCCCCTCCATCCCTTCACAACTTTGCCGTAGAATCCCGCCCCGTGGGGATGCGAGGTTCTCGAAGCCATCCTTAATTATTCTAATCGGCTTCATCGTCTGAATTTTTGTGACCACGAGGGATCCTATGGCGCCAGTATCGTTCGCCTCGCAAATTCTCCCGCTCTTCACCCAGACCGACATCAAGCACATGGCCAATTACGGCTGCATGTTGGCAAAATACGACTACATGTCACAGCCGGCCAACGCGCAGAATGTGCTCAACCGCTTGAATGGCACAAGCACGCCAGTCATGCCCCCTCCTCCCGCTTCGCCGTGGTCACCGGCGAACATTCAACTATTTCAGGCATGGATGGCAGGCGGTTATCAGCCCTAAACCTAAATCGTCCAGGCATCCCAGACTCACAGTCTGGGGGCGCAGCCTGGAAAACCTTCCCCCGAAACATCGGCCAAGCACTACGTCGGAGTCGCGATTTTTCCCCAGGGAACGAGCAGGAGGGCCAGGAACCACACAAAATCTCTAAGGAGTGAATCATGAAACGTTTGATGTACGCGCTAGCCGTCCTTTCTCTCATCGCCATCAGCCCATCCTTCCACACTGGTGGCGGCGCTCCAGCGCACGGGCTGATTGCCACCGCGAGCGCTGCTCCCTCGCCGGCATGCACCTTCCCCAATCGCATGGCTGCCACACCGGAACAAACCGCCTGGCAGCTCTTCGTTGCCGCAACTTGCCCCACTAATAAAAATCAAGTTGTATGGGAGAACTGGATCGAGCAATTGAACATGTACCCGGCCAGCGGAAAATCTGGGGCCAAGCAGGCCGTGCCTCACAAGCGCTTGCACGGAAGTCCTCTAACTCACGCGGTGGCCGCAAATTTGGCCCAGGCCAGAGGAGAAAAGTTACCCGCACTCGCGCCAGACTCCCAATGCAACATCATGAACGGCCCGCCCAAGAATGTCATCCCCAACGCCACCATTTGCGAAGAAGCGCATCTCAACCCCGAAGCCCGCGCCTTCGTCGCAAGCAACGGATATCAGATCCGGCCAGGCCAAACCAAAGCCGCCCAGAAGGGCGCAGATATTCAGTTCCCCTGGCCGGCCATCGAAGTAAAAGCAGACTGGATTCCAGCCACCGATTTCACTCCTCCCTTCACCTGTGCCGCCCCGCCGTCGGGCGTTCACGTTGAGACCATCGACGGCGCTTGCTACGCCTTGGCGGGTATTCACATTTCATCCAAACTGCTTCCCAACTGGGTATGGGCCACCTTTGAACCCCAAAGCAATATCACCAACATCAATCGCTGCGTCGTGCTCGGATGCAATGATCCCTGGGGATCCATCCCAGCCACCAGCAACGGCGCAAACACTAATCAGACTCCCGCTCTGAAGGCCTTGATGACTCAGGCCCGTCTGGCGCCAGAGTGGTTCAACTATCGCCTCGATGGCGTCCAAACCGAGTTCGGCACCGCCTCCAACCCTACGCTGCTGGGCAACTCAGTCATCGAAGGCTACAACGTCGGCATGAACCTGAAGCAGGCCTCGTGTATCACCTGCCACTCGGTTTCCACAATCAAGAACACTGGCGGCGATGGTATCGTTACGCTGGCAGGAATGCCCATCCCCCCAGTCGGCCCAGAATTCAATCCCGCCACGGGATGGATTGCGCGAGACTTCGTGTGGTCCCTCGGCCTGGCCTGCCCACAAGTCCCCGGCGGAGGCGGCCTGCAAACCTGCAGTTCATCTTCGGAGATGAAGAAAGAAGAGATGAAGAAAGAAGAGAAGAACAGGTAATCGCTATCACACAGGCATTTTCGCGTCTTTGGCTGAACGCGGGATTTCCCCGCGCAATGTCCGCGGGCTCAGAATTTGCCACGCTCAAAGGGCTTTGAATTGGCGCGGCCGCGGCCGCGCCTCTAACTCCTAATAAACCACCGGACTTTATGCGGGCTGCCCGTTTGACGCTACTCCCCTCCCCTCTTTACACTCAACCTAACGCCTATGATCCCCGCCGTCCCGCCTCCCACGGGACCGCTGAATCCGGCGCGCAGTGAAAGGTAAAACGTGAGCCCCACAGAAACCACCGACGCGGTAAAGCCCGATACTAATAAGAAGGATTACAAGCGCGAGATTTCGGTTGAGATTCCGGCCGCCGACGTCGCCCGCGAAACCGATCTCCAGATTCAGCGCTACCAGAAGAGCGCCCGCCTGCCTGGCTTCCGCGCCGGACACGTGCCCGCCTCCATCATCAAACAGCGTTTTGGCGAAGGCCTGAAGAGCGATGTCGCCGAGGCTCTGATCCCGAAATTCTTCCGCCGCGAGGCCGAAAAGCAGGGCTTGATCCCCGTTTCGCAGCCCCGCGTCACCGATCTCCACATGCACGACGGCGAACCGATCCGCTTCAAGGCCAGCTTCGAAGTCCTGCCTGAAATTCAAGTGGAAGGCTACAAAGAACTGCGCGCCGAGAAGCCCGAGATCACCGTCACCGACGACGAAGTCGAGCAGGCGCTCAACAGCGTCCGCGAGCAGCACGCCACCTACACCACCGTCGAAGGCCGCGCCCTCGCTGAAGGCGACTTCGCCCAGGCTTCCATGGACGGCAAGCCCAAAGACGGTCAAGACGTCGCCGAGGCCAAAGCCAACCCCGTCCACATGGATGACGTCCTCATCGAAATCGGCGGCAAGAACACGGTTCCAGAATTCACGCAGCACCTCACTGGCACATCCGCCGGCGACGAGCGCACCTTCGACGTGGCCTATCCCGATGACATTTCCGACAAGCGCCTCGCCGGAAAGACTTTTGTCTATACCGTGAAGGTCAACGGCATCAAGCAAAAAACTCTGCCCGAACTCAATGACGACTTCGCCAAAGAACTCGGCGAGTTCACCACCCTCGAGCAGGTCCGCAAACAGATTCGCGACAACATGCAGGCCGAGCGCACCCACGACGCCGAGCGCGAGGCCAAAGATAAGCTCGTCGCCGAACTGGTGAAGCGCAACGATTTCGAAGTTCCCGAGTCGTTAGTCGACCGCCAGATCGATCTGCGCCTGGAGCGCGGCCTGCGGGCCCTTGCCGCCCAGGGCATGAAAATGGAAGACCTGAAAAAAATGGACCTTCCCCGCCTTCGTGCCGGTCAGCACGATCAGGCCGTGGCCGACGTGAAGTCCTCTTTATTGCTGGAACGCATCGCCGATCTCGAAAAAATCGAGGTCAGTGACCAGGAAGTCAACCACGAGATCGACGCCCTCGCACTACAATCAAAACAGACGTCAGAAGCGGTGCGCGCTCGTTTGACACAGGATGGAGGCCTCGATAGAATCCGGATGAGAATCCGCAGCGAGAAGACCCTCGATTTTCTTTATCACCAGTCCGCGTAGTTCGTTCGATCCAAAGCCACGCGGACCACTTTCGATTTTCCCCGAATTTGCGATAGCGCTGGTTCGGGGCGGAGTGTGGCAGGCCGACGACGGTCAGAGGACGATAGGTCAGGTTAAAAATGAAGCCGAACGATCCACAAATGATGTTGGTTCCAATGGTCATCGAGCAGACCGGGCGGGGCGAACGCGCCTACGATATTTACTCCCGGTTGCTTCGCGATAACATCATCTTTATCGGCACGCCGATCGACGACAACATCGCCAATCTGGTGATCGCCCAAATGCTCTTTCTGGCACAGGAAGATCCCGAGAAAGACATCCAGCTTTACGTCAACTCTCCGGGAGGCTCCATCACCGCAGGCATGGCCATTTACGACACCATGCAGTACGTGAAGAATGACGTGATGACGCTGTGCGTCGGCCAGGCCGCCTCCATGGCCGCCCTGCTGCTCGCGGCGGGCGAACCCAAGAAGCGCCTCGCCCTGCCGAATTCGCGCATCCTTATACATCAGCCGTCCATGGGCGGATTGTCCGGTCAGGCTACCGACATTGACATCCATGCCCGCGAAATTCTGCGCATGCGCGAGATAACTAATCAGTTACTCTCCAAGCACACCACGCAAAAGCTGGATAAAGTGGAAAAGGACGTGGAGCGCGATTTCATCATGAACGCCCAGCAGGCGAAGGAGTACGGAATCATCGACGATATCATCTACAAGACCGGAAAAGCGGTATGATCTGCCTTCGCGCCTGAAACCGGGACACCAGACGGACGCGAAGCGGTAGAGGGTGGATGGAATCGAGCGGCGCAAGCCGCACCATGCAAAGGAGTAGAGCCGAGTGAAAACCAAGTCGTCTGACGAGATTTTGCGGTGTTCGTTCTGCCACAAATCGCAGGATGCCGTAGCCAAGCTCATCTCGTCGCCCAGCGACTATCCCCGCGCCTACATTTGCGATGAATGCGTCGCGGTGTGCAATTCCATCCTCGAAGACGATCGCACGGCAACTCCTGCAGCCGCTCCGCCGAACCAACTGCCCAAGCCGCAGGAAGTCAAAACCTTCCTCGACGAATACGTCATCGGCCAGGAGCAGACCAAGAAAAAGCTCGCGGTCGCCGTCTATAACCACTACAAGCGCATCTTCATGAATCGCCAGAAGACCAACGATGGCATCGAACTGAGCAAGTCGAACATCATGCTCATCGGTCCCACCGGAAGCGGCAAGACCCTGCTCGCTCAAACGCTGGCACGCATGCTGGACGTTCCCTTCGCCATTGTTGATGCCACCACGCTGACTGAAGCCGGGTATGTCGGCGAAGATGTCGAAAATATCATCCTTAAGCTCTTGCAGGCCGCCGACGGCGATGTCAGTCGCGCCCAGACCGGCATGATCTACATCGACGAAATCGATAAGATCGGCCGTAAAGACGAAAATCCCTCCATCACTCGCGATGTTTCCGGCGAGGGCGTTCAGCAAGCCCTGCTCAAGATTCTCGAAGGTACCATCGCCAACGTTCCGCCCCAGGGTGGACGCAAGCATCCCCACCAGGAATTCACTCCCGTCGACACTACGAACATCCTCTTTATATGCGGCGGAGCATTTGTCGGCTTGGAGAAAATTATCGGCCGGCGTGTTGGCAAGAAGTCTCTCGGCTTCCGCGGCGGCGAAGAGGCCGAAAAAGAAGATCTCGCGGTTTCCAAGAAGCGCAATTTCGAATTACTCAGTGAGATTCAGCCCGAAGATCTCATAAAATTCGGCCTGATTCCTGAATTTGTCGGACGCCTCCCTGTCGTCGGGATGCTTGAAGACCTGGACGAGGCAGCGCTCATCGAGATTCTCACGCGCCCCAAGAACGCCATCGTCAAGCAATATCAGCGTCTCTTCGAGTTCGAAAACGTCCGTCTCAAATTCAGTGACGACGCCTTACGCGCCGTTGCCCGCCAGGCCATGGCCCGCAAAGTGGGCGCCCGCGGCCTGCGCATGATTCTCGAAGAACTCATGCTCGACCTCATGTTCCACCTGCCCAGCCAGAAGAAGTTGAAAGAGTTTGAGGTGACGCGAGAGATGGTCGAAAAACGCAGCGCCACCGTGGCTACATTAGAAAAAGCCGGGTAGTCGAAACAGGAGTAAACTGGTAGTGTGCGATGTATGGTGGAAGCCCGGCAGTGGGGCAGTTTGTTTTCCTTAGCGTCCTTTGCGCAACCTTGGCGCGCTTTGCGGTTAAAGGCTTTTCGCGCTTTTAGGAAGCGGCTCAAAAATCGCTAAGAACAATGAGAAGATGGAAACCGCACCAATTTCGAAAGCGCGCCACGCTTGTCATTCCGCACGACCCTGGGGAGATTGAGTTGACCACATCCAAGGAAAAATTCGAAACCAAAAAGCTGCCCATGATGCCCATCCGCGACGTGGTCATCTTTCCTTTTATGATGACTCCGTTCGTAGTGGGCCGCGAGTCCAGCGTTCGCGCCTTGGAAGAGGCGCTGGCGGCGGATAAGAAAATTTTCCTGGCTACTCAGCACGACGCCTCCATCGACGAACCCAAGTCGAACGAAATTTATCAGGTCGGAACCATCGTCAACATCGTGCAGAGCCTCAAGCTGCCCGATGGCAATATCAAAGTTCTGGTGGAAGGCATTGAGCGCGGCCGCCTGCTGCAGGCCACCGACGCCGATGGATACATGCAGGCCAACGTTCGTGTCGCTCGTTATCCTGCCGAGATGAACGCGCAGATCGAAGCCAGCATGCAGCGCGTCACCACGCTCTTCGAGCAGTACGTAAAACTCTGCCAGGCGCTGAACTACGAGACCATGATCTCGGCCGTGCGCATGGAAGACCCGGCCAAGCTTACCGATATCATTGCCGCAAATCTCCAGCTCTCCATCGAAGAGAAGCAGGAATTGCTCGAGATCTTCGATCCCGCCGAGCGCCTGAACCGCATCGCCGACGTGCTCGACGTGGAAATCGAAAAGCTCAACGTCGACCGCACCATCCAGTCGCGCGTGAAGCGGCAAATGGAGAAGGCGCAGAAAGAGTATTACCTCAACGAAAAGATCAAGGCCATCCAGAAGGAACTGGGCCGCGGCGAAAAGAGCGAATTCGACGAGCTGAAGAAAAAAGTCGAAGCCGCCGGAATGCCGAAAGAAGTAAAGGACAAGGCGTTGCAGGAACTCAAAAAGCTCGAAGCCATGCCGCCTATGTCCGCCGAGTCCACCGTTTCGCGCAACTATCTCGATTGGCTGCTGGCCGTGCCCTGGAAGAAGCGTTCCAAGGAAATCCGCAACATCTCGCGCGCCGAAAAAGTTCTCAACGAAGATCACTACGGACTCGAGAAAATCAAAGAGCGCATCCTCGAGTTTCTCGCCGTCCGCCAGCTCGTAAAAAATCCTAAGGGATCGATTCTCTGCTTCGTCGGGCCTCCGGGCGTCGGCAAGACTTCGCTCGGCATGTCGATCGCCAAGGCCACCGGACGCAAATTCGTCCGCATGTCCCTCGGCGGAGTGCGCGATGAAGCCGAAATTCGCGGCCATCGCCGCACCTACATCGGCGCACTGCCCGGCCAGATCATTCAGATGATGAAGAAGGCCGGCACCAAGAATCCAGTCTTCATGCTCGACGAAGTCGACAAGATGTCCATGGACTTCCGCGGCGATCCATCCGCCGCCCTGCTCGAAGTGCTCGATCCCGAGCAGAATTTCATGTTCGTCGATCACTACCTCGACGTTGAATACGATCTCTCGCAGGTGTTCTTCGTAGCCACCGCCAACGTCATGCACACCATCCCGCCTGCGCTGCAGGATCGCATGGAAGTGCTGCGCCTGCACGGCTACACTGAGCAGGAAAAAGTCGAGATCGCAAAACAGTTCCTGGTAAGGAAGCAAATGCTTCAGGCTGGCCTGTCGGAAAAGAACGTGAAGTTCTCCGACGATGCCATCACCACGCTCATCCGCTCCTACACGCGCGAAGCCGGCGTTCGCAATCTCGAGCGCGAAATCGGCAACGTCTGCCGCAAGGTAGCCCGCAAGGTCGTCAAAGAAGGCGAGAATTACACCGTCGCCGTCACCGGCGAAAACGTCACCGACTTCCTTGGCGTCACGAAATTCCGCGACACACTGGCCCACGAGAAGAGCGAAGTGGGCCTGGTCACCGGCCTCGCTTGGACTGAAGTCGGCGGCTCCATCCTCAGCACAGAAGCCACGGTCGTCGATGGCAAAGGCAAACTCACGCTCACCGGCAAGCTCGGCGACGTCATGCAGGAATCCGCGCAAGCCGCGCTTTCCTACATCCGCTCCCGCGCCCATCGCCTTGGCCTGACTCGGGATTTCTATCGCACCCTCGATCTCCACGTGCACGTTCCCGAAGGCGCGATCCCGAAAGATGGTCCCTCCGCCGGCATCACCATCGCCACCGCCATCGCCAGTGCGCTCAGCAAAATCCCCGTGCGCCGCGATCTCGCCATGACCGGCGAAATTACGCTGCGCGGCAAGGTTCTTCCCATCGGCGGCCTCAAAGAAAAACTCCTCGCGGCCCATCGCGCCGGACTCTTCGAGGTAATCCTCCCGCGCGACAACGAAAAAGATCTAGCCGAAGTCCCCGAAAATCTGCGCAGCGCGATGAAGATGCACTTCGTCGATACCATGGACCAGGTTTTGCAAATTGCCCTGGAATCCCCGCTGCCCTCCATCGGCGAGGACGTAATCGCGCAGCCCATCGCGCCTCTGACCTCCGGCACCGACGAAAGCCCTGCAACCCACCAGTAAGACCCTTGTCATCCTGAGCGAAGTTGCGGTGCGCGATAGCGCACCGCAGCGCAGTCGAAAGCCTGCCCTGAGCGAAGCCGAAGGGGATCTCTGTAAACTTAACGGGCCCGAAACTCGCGGGGAGCTTCCATCTCGGAATCGGCCCAAAAAGGTTTTGCTCCGCTTGCCAATCCCCACCACCCCATAGCACACTAGATCATGAGGGTGCTCGCTCGATTCCTCGCCGCCGCTACCGACGCCGCCCACTTCCCTGCTCCCACCCTGCCCGAGGTCGCCTTCCTCGGCCGCTCCAACGTCGGCAAATCCAGCGTCATTAATACCCTCATCGGAAGCAAGATCGCCCGCACCAGTTCCACTCCCGGCCGCACCCGCAGCATCAATTTCTTCGAAGTCCGCTGGCCCGGCAAGCCCAATCCCGAAGTCATCTTCGCCGACCTTCCCGGCTACGGCTATGCCAAACTCTCTCGCGAGATTTCGGCGGAGTGGCCCAAGTTCATCGAGCCCTATCTCAACGACCGTCCCACCCTCGCCCTCTGTCTCGCCCTGGTCGATGTGAATGTCCCCCCGCAAGACAGTGACCGCCATCTCTTGGATTTTCTTAATGCATCCGGCCGCGATTTTCTCCTCATCGCCACCAAGAGCGACCGGCTCTCGAACAACCAGCTCCGCAACGCCATAAAAACTCTGTCCGAGGCCTACCCCACCGCCACGGTAATTCCGTTTTCCGCGAAAACCCGAACTGGCCAGGACGAGGTGTGGAATAAAATTCGGCAGTCAGCAGCCGCATTCTCTTCCGCTCAGTTTCAATCTTGAACTTTTCCCATTGCGATCAAAGCCCGAGCCACTCGTCACCTCCGTGATCACTTCCTTAAAGCATTCTTTCCGAGAGCTTCGTAGAGTTAACTGGAGAAGGGAGCCGCGCGGCAATTCGACTCCGCAGGAGTTACGGCCCCTGCACGCCGCGGATGCCCGACTCGATTACTATGTCCCAAGAAACCGGCGCCGGAGCGTCCTATCTACCTTCCTTACGGCAATCCCGCACGCCCCAGGCCGCCGCCGCCAAACCCGCGCCAATTCCCCCATCTTCCGGGCCTGGCGAACTAACTTCCGGCGGTGCGATTCCCAAGAACAACGAAAAACGTAAGAGCCCGCGATTCCGTTGCCAGGGCAGCGTGCACCTGCGCGAAGCCGCCAGCAAGGTCGCCACCTGGGCCTCTCTTACCGATATCAGCTTCCACGGCTGCTACGTCGAGGCCAGCGCCAGCTACGGGGTTGGAGCCAACCTCACCCTCGCCATCGAGGTCAAAGGCATCCGCTTTGAAACCTCCGGGCAAGTTCGCGCCGCCTACCCTGGCCTTGGCATGGGCATTTCCTTCACCGGATTATCGGATCTAAATAGCCTCCAATTGCGCAAGCTGATCGAATCGATTTCGCAAAATCCCATCATCGGGGCCCCACGCTTTACCATGCAAACCTCGCCACCTCCGCTTGAATCACTCCTTCCTATCGCAAACCCCGGCGAGGCACTGCAGGCGATACAGAAATTCTTCGAAGGCCGGCACATGATGGGCCGCGAAGAATTTCTACGCATTCTGCAGAATCACCGGTAGCTCGCCCCCCGAGTCACTACAGGGAATATCAGCTCAGCTCCAGCCGACGCATCCGTTACCTTGGTTTTTTGTTACCTCTACCGCCGATCCAAACCCTTCCTACGATTCGCTATGATGAAGACATGTCGCTTTATTTAATCACCGGCATCGCCGGATTTATTGGATCGTCGCTGGCGCACGAACTCTTGCAGCGCGGCGAGCAGGTTCGCGGAATCGATAATCTCTCCACCGGAAAGCGCGACAATATCGCGCCCATTCTGAGCAAAATCGATTTTCGCGAAGCCGACCTGCTCAATCTTGAAGCCATGAAGCAAGCCTGCACCGGTGCGGACTACGTTCTCCACCAGGCGGCGATTCCGTCGGTCCCCAAGTCCGTGCTCGATCCCATCGGCAGCAATCGCGCCAATATCGATGGCACCGTAAATATTCTCGTCGCCGCGCGCGACGCCAAGGTCAAGCGGGTGGTCTACGCCGCGTCATCGTCCGCTTATGGCGACACCCCTACGCTTCCCAAGCACGAGCGCATGACGCCCGATCCAATTTCTCCCTACGCAGTCGCCAAGCTGGCCAGCGAGCACTATCTCACTTCGTTCTACCGCTGTTACGGACTTGAAACCGTCGCCCTCCGCTACTTCAACATTTTCGGACCACATCAGGACCCATCCTCGCCCTACTCCGGCGTGCTGGCAAAATTCATTACCCTCATGCTCAAAGGCGAGCAGCCCACAATATTCGGCGATGGCGAACAGAGCCGGGATTTCACCTACATCGACAACGCCGTCAACGCCAATCTGCTGGCCTGCAGAGCTCCTGCGGCGCAAGTCGCCGGAAAAGTATTCAACGTTGCCACCGGCCGCCGCGTCACCCTCAACGAAACCTTCCAGCTTCTGCAAAACCTCACCTCGTACTCGGGATCGCCAGCTTTCTCCGCCGAGCGCGGAGGAGACATTAAACACTCGCTTGCCGATATCTCCCTCGCCGAACAAAATCTCGGTTACAAACCCACGGTAAATTTTGAAGACGGCCTCCGCCGCACCGTCGACTGGTACCGCACCCCACGCCCGTAACCCCATAAGACCTGTCATCCCGAGCAACGCGAGGGACCTTGGTGTTTGCCTGCCGTGGCAATCACGCCGTGCAGGATAAGAACCAAGTTCCCTCGCTCCGCTCGGGATGACAAAGCGTTTCGACGCCGGATGCCGGAAGCCGGCATCCGGAAGCCGGAAGTCGGAAGCCGAGATTACGTTAGTGATCTACGTCCCGATTACCGCGGTGAGTAAAGTAGAGTGCATGACACTTTCTTCGATGGTTGTCTCGCGCGACTGGCAGGAAATCAGCGTTCTGGAATGCATTCTCGGCAGCCTTCACATCGATGTGGCCGTCGAGAGCGAACCCCAGCAGGCGCTTTCCCGCCTCGCCAAATCAAAAGTCGACGCTCTGATTGTCGATTGCGATCTCAATGGCTCCGGCCAGTTTTTCCGTGAGCTGCAACGCGAAGTTCCCCGCGCCAGCACGGTTCCGCTCGTGATCATGGGTGGCACGCAGAGCCATCGCAACATGGAAGACAGCGGCGCAATGTTTTCCTTTGACAAGCCCATCTCGGTAGAACAGGCCGTGCACACGCTCTCCGCCGCGCGCAACATGATTCTCGACGGCCGCCTCCGCTACCATCGCGCCGGACTCGATGTGCCGGTTACGCTGCAAGGTCTCCGCCACAAGAAAACCGCCGGTCAGTTGATCAACTTAAGCCAGGGGGGATTACAGGTTCGCGTCGACGATGGCTTCAACCCCAGCGAAGCGGCGCGAATTTCTTTCGCGCTCCCCGGCACGACGTATGCGGTGAATGCGCAGGTGGAAGTCGCCTGGTCCGACAATCGTGGCAACCTGGGAATCCACTTTGTGAAAATGGCGCCGCAAGTTCAGCAGACCTTGCGCACCTGGCTGGCCCAGCAATATTTCGCCAACTAGTTGCTCATGTAGGGGCAGCCGCCTTAGCCTGCCCTCAGCGTGGGGGAAGGGACTGTCGGATCGAGCGCGGCTCGATAGCGGCGGCGTGCACTGTCTCGTACCTGCGCTGGATGTGATCGCCTCACGGGAATTGGTGACCCGAAAAAACGACGACTGCTCTAACCTTTCTTTCCATCACTCGACACAACTCTGGCCAACCTAGCGCCCAAGCTCGCTCTTCCAAAAAAGCAAAATAGAAACCAGTACGCTCCAGCGATAAGCATGCTCGCCGTAAAAGCTGCGCACAAGGTGATCTGCCATGGTGGCAGCTCGTGCGCGATGGAAAGAAAAGTCAGTGAAAACAACAGCACGGCTGCAATCAGCACTAGCCCATCGACCATTCGCGCAATGGCACGCCCCGAAAGCGGACGCGAGAGCCAGTTCAATTCCTCCGCCAGCGGCCGCAGGTCATCAACCGAATTGGCTTCTGGCTGAAATTCAGCAGCCTCGACTTCGGCCACACTCGGCTCCAGCCGGATCGCCGCTCTGGGCACAGCCGACACAACCAACCCGTCCTCTTCATCGCCCGCAATCGAAACGACCGTAGTCCCAAATATCGAACGCGAATTAGCCGCCCCCCGCGCCAACGCATCCAGCAGGTTGGCGAAGATCCACTCATCGATCTGATAAGCCGTGCGCGCCGGAAGGTCCGCAAAGCGGATGCCGCACTGTCCCGACGCAGTGGACCAGCTCACCTGCCCGTGCGCTTCCACCCGCAACCGCGGAGATCGCAACTCAAATCGCAGCCGAACTTGCTGTTCTGGCCGCAAGCGCGCCACAGCCTGCACCGATAATCCTTCATGGCTGAGGTTGCGGATGATTCCGCCATTGCCGTCATCGAGCGTGACGTACGCCAGCGTGCGGAGTTCATGGCGATAGTGGGAGCGTGCTTGCCGCGCGGAAACCGATACTGCATTCATACTTCACCGCCGGGACATATGCGGACAGGAACTCAATCGTTACATTCTAATTTTCCGACTTTGCTTCCCGCAGTAACTCAATTGATTCCTCAGACCCCTCTCGCGCACCCACGTCCCATTTTCCTTAGTGATCCTTAGTGCCCTTCGTGGTTAATTGCTTTAAAGGTTGACTCAGCTCCAGCCCGTTGGCGAAGTGAATAACCCTTCCTTACGAAAGGCCATGCCCAATGGGACACTCCCGAAGCATTGCAACCCGGAGAAAACCCCGCTAACTTAGTTGTAAACCGATGAAAAACAGAATTGAAACGGATCGCGACCCGGCCCGCAGAGCCGGCTTCGATGCCCTAAGCCAACTAGACAATTGACACAGTTAAACACGGCAAAGAGACTCGCAACTAAGAAGCTTTCGCCCAGCAGCCAATGGTGACCACGCCCACCAAACCGAGCATTGGAGAACGCACAGTCCTGGTTCGCGTGCCCGTGCCCTCATGGCCGCCGGCTTCAAGCAAAGGAGCAGCCTTTTCAGCGAACGAAACCCAACCCCGCGAATTGCGCCCCTTTGGCGCCGACGCTCTGCAGGCGCTTCTTGCATTTTCTGCGCTGCATCAACAGGTCCGCCAGCGCCGTGCTCTCGCGGCCCGCAGCAAGAACTTTGATGCGGCGAATTCAACTGGGCTCAAAAACGAGGGCGAGGCCGAATTCGAAGTCAACGAACAATTCGTTCTCGATGAAGTTCTGCAGCTCGTCGCAGATCGCGCCATCGCCATTACCGGAGCCGACGGTTTAGGCATCGCTCTCGCCGAGAACAAGGAGATTGTTCTGCGCGCTTCAGCAGGAACCATCAAGCCAGACGTGGGCGCGCGCATCCAGCGCGATTCCGCTTTTTCGGGCGCCTGCTTCCGCACCGCACAAATTATCCGCTGTGACGACACCGAAACCGACGATCGCGTCAATCTCTATGCCTGCCGTCAGCTTGGCGCACGGTCCATGGTCGCGGTGCCGCTGTGCGGCCGCCGCCGCGTCATCGGCTTGCTTGAAGCCTTCTCGGCAGATCCCTTCGGCTTTAACGACAGCGACGTCGTCAGCCTTGAACTTCTTGCCGAATTAATCGTCGGAGCTCTCAAGCCCGAGGACGAGGACCGCTTCGCCGAATCCGCGCAAGCCGCCGAAAAACAGTTAGAGACAACTCCTGAACCCGCGCCGCCTGTCATCCTGAGCGCAGCGCCTGCTTCGCGAAGCGAGGCAGACGTGAAGTCGAAGGGCCCGTTATCTCCGGCTTTCAGCACAGAAACGTCAGGGAATTTTTCTCGCGAGCTTCACTCCGCTGAGCCTCTGATCCGCGAAACCTTAACCGCACTCGAACTCTCGCCCGCGACGCAAGCGTTCCCCGAACCCGAAGACGTCCAATCCACTCCGGAAGTTTTGCTTTCCAGCAATGGCCATCCAGGAATCATTCTGGTTATGGTCCTGGTGGTGCTCGCGGCGCTGTTAGGCGGGGCGCTCTGGTGGAAACTAAACAATGCGCAACTGGGCAGCCTCAAGCCTAATGAGGAAATGTCTTCGAAGCTGGAAGTGGCAGCGAACCAGTCGGCGGCTCCGACCACACTTCCGTCGCCGACCGCCGCCTCATCGTCACTACCTGCACCCAACACAACTTCCGATCGCAGTGGCTCCTCGGCCGACCAAATTGCCGACGACTCTCCCGATGCACAAAGCAGCACAGCTCCCACTTCGCAGGAGCTGTCGAAGATGCCGCGCATCACTGGCATCCGGCACTGGTCATCCGCGGATTCGAGCACGGTCGTCCTCGATCTCCAGGACCAGGTGCAATACGAGGCGCATCGTCTCGCAAATCCTGACCGCATTTATTTCGACTTGCACGACACATCACTCTCCCCCGATCTCGTCGGCAAGACTATCGACATTGGCGACGGATTGCTGGCGCGGGTTCGCGTCGAGCAGCCAGTCTCGGGACTATCCCGCATTGTGCTCGAAACCAAAGGCAACCCGAATTATTCGGTCAGCCTCGAACCGAATCCTTACCGGCTCGTCGTGCAGGTGCGAAAGCCTGGAGCCGACTCCAAATCGCAGATCAATCTTTTCCCCGGTTCCGAAGCACCCGCGAAGCTCGCAATTGTAGTCCCTCCTCCGACCAAAGAAGATTTGCAACTGCGCGCGCACATTTCCAAGCTGCGCATTGTGGTCGATGCCGGGCACGGGGGCTGGGACCTTGGCACCGTCGGCCGCCGCGGCCTGCTCGAAAAAGATCTGGTGCTTGAGATCGCGCAGCGCCTCGGCAAGCTGCTTGAAACTCGCCTGGGCGCAGACGTGATTCTCACCCGCAACGACGACAACTACATTCCGCTCGACGAGCGCGCCGGCATGGCGAACCAGGCTCAGGCCGACCTCTTCGTCTCAGTGCACGCGAACTATAGCGACCTGCCCTCGGCGCGCGGCGTCGAAACGTACTACACCAACTTCTTTTCCGCGCCCAGCGCCAAAGACCTGGAGACTCGGGCTGCATCCACAGGCAGCGCACCTGCGCCTACGCCCGTTCCCGCCGCGCTTTCGCCATCGGAACTGCACGACAAGATCGAGCAGTCGCGGCGACTGGCGGCCAGCGTACAGCGTTCGCTTTACGGAACGCTGTCCACGCAGAATCCCGGACTGCGCGATCGCGGCGTGAAAGAAGCGTCGTACGTTGTGCTAACGGAGACCGCCATGCCCGGTATCCTGGCCGAAGTTTCGTTCGTCAGCAGTCCGACCGACGAGCAAAAGCTGCGCAGCGACGGATACCGCGAGCAGATCGCCGAAGCGCTCTACAAAGGCATCGCACGCTACGCGGCTGCGCGCAGCGTGAAAGTTGCCAGCCTGAAGCAGTAGCCAGTACTCAGTACCTAGTTAGGCTTCAACATCGGTGTTCTTCTCGATCCGCCTCCTCGCGCATTCTTCTGGCCTTGACCGCGTCATAGTTGGGGATCAGAGTGCAGAGGAAGTCATGCATCTCGGCCTCTCCCGGGGTCTCGCTTTCTGCGGGGTCCGGAGTCTTGCGTTTCTGCGCTCGCAGCCTGGTGCGGTGCCCCCCAGCCGACTCTTCTTCGTCCGCCGCCGCCGCGACTGCGACCTTTTCTCGTTCAATCTTCTCCGGGCTGATCTTTTCTGGGCTGATCTTTTCCGGTGCAATCTTCTCGGGCTCGGCAGCCGGCTCTTGAAACTCGCGATGGAACCACTGCGGGCCTGCGATGCAGGTACGGTCGACGGTCTTGCGGTCGATGACTACGTCGGTGGGCTTTTCCGGCTCGAACTTCGTATTCTTCAGATTCGAGCTGGCGATCTGCAAGCCGTAGAGCATCAGGCCAGCTTCCTTGTGCTCGATTTGCCCGCATCCCAGCAGATACAGAACCTGCATCAGAGCCACCTGCACGGAGTTGGCATCTTCGAGGAGAGCCATTGAAAACAGCTGGAGTGGACGCCGCTTTGGCGCCCCTGTAAACCGCCGCTTGCGATCGAGCATGCGATTGTGAAAGTAACAATGCTTTCGTCGCCGCAGCGCCGGAGATCCGCACTGGACCCCGTTAACCTTTATGTGCTGACATCGTGGAACGTTCTCAAGACTCATGTTTCGCTTCCCTTCACCCCTGGCTTTGGCACGCCGGATTGCTCGGGTATACCCCTACCCACCACGAATCTCTGGAATCATCGGGTTAGCAGGAAATCTCCGCAAAATCCGCTGGCCAAAGCAGTTAGATATCAAAATCTTTGCAATCAAAGATTTCGGGCCGGGCAGTTTTTGGAAATCTTTGGACTGTCGGCCTCTGTGATGATTGGAGGGTGAGGCTGTGGAAGGGAAGGGCGGATGTCACAAGGGGAGGGTGTGGAAAAAGGGAGTGGAGGCGGTGCAATTTGGATTGGGGATTGGAGTTTGGCGGCCTACAATATAGACAAGGAAAATGGTTAACATAGCTGACATAAGCAATCAGGCGAGCGATGCTTTCCACGCTCGGCTATGTGCAAGCACAGTTGCAATCGTTAATACGATACGCACTATTGGGCATGACCCTAAAACCAAACGGCCAGCCGATGGGGAGGAAGCGGGCACTGGTTGCGCAGCGCGTTGGGGCGATCACCACTTCGTTCTTACGGCGGGTCATGTGCCCCATTCGGGCGCCCGTCCGGCAGACCTCCGGATCTTTTGGCGGCCCACAGGGGGTGTAGAGCGGATAGGCGACTCCGATCTGACGCCTAAGGACATCGTCGACGCAGTTCCTGTACGTGACCCAAATTCGGTGATCCACCGGTGCGCATGGGAAGATCTAGCGATCATAACGTTAGACCCGTCGGAGGCGGGGCAGCACACAGAGTTTTTCGATATCGGAAAAAGCTGGGTTGATCCGATCAAAGGCGAACTGGTGCATTGCTGCGGCTTTCCGATTGATAAACACGTGCACATTGGAAGCCGCATGGTGGGGACCAAAGAGGAGCACGATATTGCGCTCCGCCCGACTGTGTTCAGCGGAGAAGTCCTTTCTGGGCCAACCTTCTTAACAAATGACTATAATGCCGACCGGCACTACCTGGTGCCATACGAGCACCATGACAGCAAGCACCCCGAAGGCTTCAGCGGCGCAGCAGCCTGGTGGGAGAGCGATCAACCACAGAAGGTATGGAGGCCGAATCTGGTGTTCGCGGGCGTCTGTACGTCGTGCTATAAGGACGGGGCTGTTGAGCAAATCGTGAGGGGCTCGGTTGTGAGGCGGTTCTTAGAAGAGGTGTTTGGCCGGATCTAACGCGCGAAACTGAAGTATATGCCCAACAGAAATCTCAGCACGGCTGAACTAAAGCTCGCCAATGAGCTGCTAAGTGATATTCGCGTACGTCTGAGCAGTTTGGCTGGTGGCGACCCGCTCCTGCTGTTCGCCTTTCGCAGGAAGATCGCGAAGGAGCTTGGGTACGATGAGCGCAGCAAACCGCGAGCACGCTCCAGACTGAAAACACTAAAGTTGGTTGAGCAGAATGGCAGGTGTCCCGAGTGCGCCGATCCGTTGCCTTTGAAATATTCGGAACTTGACCGAAAGAATGCTGCGGATGGGTACACTCCAGATAACACCGAACTGGTTCACGCAAAATGCCACCAGGCACGCCAAGCAGCAAAGCGTTATTCCTAGCGGACTGCTCCTTCTCAATAGATGCGGTTTCGGCGGGTCGATCCCGCCACTTTATTTCCACGCAGAATTCGCAGGCACGCGCGGGGATTGCAGGGATCCTTCGTCGGCAAAGAACGCCTCCTCAGGATGACAAACTTTTAGTGCGGGGCGCTAACTACCGTCCCTGCGGGACTCGGTTCCTGTTTTTGGCCTTACTCCGGACTCACGTCCGGGGCTGAGATATGCCTCCCCTTCGGGGCTGCAGTTGGGTGGGGTGGGTGCATCTTTCCCACGAGATCGATCTCGGCTAATCCCTCCTGCTTGAACCGCGCCACCCACATTTATTTCGACGCAAGATCCACACGAGACAGGGGACGTCAAAATCCAAAGGCGGATGCTGCCGGAATTCCCACCTTTCGCAAAGGACGCGAAAGATGGGGCACCCACGGTGAATTCGATCGAATCAGTTCGCCGGCACGCCGGCGTATTTTTGCAGCCAGAGGAGTTCTTCGCGGACTTTGATTTTTCCGTGCCAGGGATTTTTGGCGAGGCTGTGGCCTTCGCCGGGGAAGATAAGCAGCTTGTTGGGAATGCCGAGCGAGTAGAGGGCATGCTCGAGCAGGTAGTCTTCGAGAACGGCGACGCGGATGTCGTCGGCTCCGGCGACCATGTGCGTGGGGGTGCGGACTTTATCGATTTGGAAGATGGCGGCTTCGTCGTGATATTGCTTGGGAGCTTCCCAGGGGCGTCCGCCGAGGAAGTAGGCGTCGTCGTAGGTGGTGTCGTCGTTGCCCCAGTTGGCGAGGTGCTCGACGGCTCCGGCGCCGGTGACGGCGGCTTTGAAGCGGGTGGTTTGGGTGATGAGCCAGTTGGTCATGTATCCGCCGTAGCTGTAGCCGCCGACGGCGAGGCGCGCGGGGTCGGCGATGCCGTCTTTGACGAGGGCGTCGACGCCTTCAAGAATATCTTTGCCTGGGCGGGAGACGATGACGGGAACGATTTGCTGGAGGAATTTGTCGCCGTATCCGGTCGAGCCGCGGTAGTTGGGCTCGAAGACGAGCCATCCGTTGGTGGCGGCGAGTGCGGACCACTCATACCAGTCGGCCTCGAAGTGGTTGCCGTCGGCGTCGGCGGGGCCTCCGTGGATGAAGGTGAAGGTGGGGAGATTTTTGGCGGCGGGATCTGCAGGGTCGATGCCGGGAGGATAGATGAGCATGCCTTCGACGGTGGTGCCGTCGTCGGCCTTCCAGCGATAGGGCTTGCCTTGAGGGAGAGCTTTTTCGGCGAGAGATTTGTTGAAGGTGGTGATGGGGCGGGCTTGGTCGAGGGTGGCGGCGGAGTCGGCGAGGTAGATTTCTGCGGGCTTGCCGAGTGAGGAGTAGACGAAGGCGATGCGCGGAGAATGCTGCGTGGCGGAGAGAGTTTCGTAAGAGCCGGGCCAGGAGTTTAGTTTGTGGAGCGACTGATTCGGCTGAGAGATCGAGTAGGCTGCGACTTCGGTTCCGATGCGAGCGGAGGCGAGGATGGAGTTTCCGGCGACGGCGAAATGGTCGACCGGGCCGATGAAATCTTTGGCCCACTGTTCGGTGGAATTCTCGGGGTTCTCGGCGTCGACGGAATAGAGATGCGGCTGCAGATCGCGGTAGGGGCCAGAGACGTCTCCGACCTCGACGGTGAAGAGAAGATGGCGACTGTCCTGGGACCAGCGAGGATTGGTTTCGACGGCTTGATTGTGGGTTAGGCGGCGGGGTTGTTGGGCTGGATTTTTTTCGCTTCCCGCGGCTGCCGGCGGGGACGCCAGCGCTACTTCGTAGAGATCGACGTCTTCGAATTTTTCCTGGCGCTGGTTGATGGAGTTGGTGAGGAAGGCGAGCTTGGTGCCGTCGGGGGAGGTGACGAGGTCATCGACGCGTAGCTGCGTGGTTGTGAGGGTGCGAGCGCCGAGAGTGAGGTCGGAATCTATTTCCGCCTCGGGAGCTTCTCTGGCGGGAGCGGCGGCGTGGTGGGCGAGGGCGGCGGTGAGGTCGAGGGCAAAGATGGTGTCGCCGCGTTCGGCGGTGCGGTATTGGACGACATCTTTCCAGTGTTTTTTGTAATCGTCTTTTTGGGATTTGGTCCAAGGGTTGCGCGTGGCGTAGTAGAGCGTGTGCGAATCTGCGGACCAGGAGAAGGCGTGGACTTCTTCGGCGCCTTGCGTGATTGGAATGGCTTCGCCGCCGTTGGGAGAGATGAGATAGATCTGCGCGGTCTCGCCTTTGTCGCTTTTGTCGGCGCTGCTTTTTTCGTTGCTTTTGTCGCGGCGCTTCGACTTGTCGTCGTCATCGGAGTCGGGGTCGTTCGAAGGGGCCTTGCGTTCGGAGAGGAAGGCGATCCAGCGGCCGTCGGGAGACCATTCCGGCTCGTTGTCGTGACCGGATTGGGTGAGTTGGATCAGCGATCCGCCTTGAGGATTGTCGCGGTAGAGCCAGAGATCGGCGCGGAAGATTTGCTGATCCCAGTCGGCGCGCTCGGCGACGATGGCGACGGAGCTGCCGTCGGGAGAAATCGCGATGTGGGGAAAGCTGACGGAGTTGAAGAAATCGTCGAGCGTGAGTTTGGGTTTGGATTGGGCCGAGGCTAGCGTTGCGAAGACGGCAAACAGAAGGGCGAGTTTGGCGATTTTCATGGGGGTTGAGTGAATTAAGGGTTATACAACGTTGGCTTGTTGGAGGCAACTTCGATGCGCGGAAGTCAAAATCTTTACCACAGGGGGCACAGAGGCGCACAGGGTAGGGCGCACGCTACTTCGACGGTTCGGAGTTTTTTAGGGCGTCGTCGAGAGGCTCAGCGTGGTGCGAGGAGGATTCGACTACGCGCCAGCCGTCGTCGTAGCGGCGGAAGATTGCAGTCGAGGTGTGATGGGCATCGCTGGAGTAGAGTGCTGCGCCGACTTCGTTGAGGGGCATCCATCGCCAGGTGAATTCGGCGTCGGCGGTGGTGTCTTGTTTGGCGATGCCGGTGATGGCGGTGAGTTCGCGGCGCGCGGCGGGGATGGCGAAGGATTGCTTTTCGGCGTCGCCGGGAGCGATGAGACTTTGAAAGGTGTCGACGCCGTAGGGCGTGAGAGTTACGTCCCAGCATGGAGGTGGAGTGAGCCCGGCGGGACAGCGCACGTTGGTGGCGGAGATCCATCCGTGATGCTGGAGGGCGAGGTAGTCGGGGGAAAGGTAGACGTCGTTGGAGAGGACACCGGTGCGGAGTTGAAATTGCTGCGTGGAGCGGAAGGTGGGCGAGGCGGCGATGAGATCGGCGGCGAGGCGGCGGGTGAGGAAGTCGCGGGGTGAGCAGGAGAGAAGAACGCTAGTGAGACAGATGGCGACGATGGATAGTTTCCGCATGAAATAAGGATGCGAGCCGAACCAAGATTCCTCACGGCGCAAAGGGCGCGCCGTTCGGAATGACAATTAAACAATCCCACGCTGACTCAGTAACGAAGCGAGCCGGACGCGAGATTCACGCGCCACAATGAGTACAGCTCTGACGCGGATTGCATAGGTCCTTCGGCGGGCTAAATGCGCCCGCCTCAGGATGACAAGCGTTTTGGCGATCCCCAATCTTAAGTGGTGGATGCACGCAAAAACAGATTCCTCCGGCGCAAAGGGCGCGCCGTTCGGAATGACAATTAAACAATCCCACGCTGACTCAGTAACGAAGCGAGCCAGACGCGAGATTCACGCGGCACAATGAGCACAACTTCTGGCGCGGATTGCATAGGTCCTTCGGCGGGCTAAATGCGCCCGCCTCAGGATGACAAGCGTTTTGGCGATCCCCAATCTTAAGTGGTGGATGCACGCAAAAATAGATTCCTCCGGCGCAAAGGGCGCGCCGTTCGGAATGACAATTAAACAATCCCACGCTGACTCAGTAACGAAGCGAGCCGGACGCGAGATTCACGCGCCACAATGAGTACAGCTCTGACGCGGATTGCATAGGTCCTTCGGCGGGCTAAATGCGCCCGCCTCAGGATGACAAGCGTTTTGGCGATCCCCAATCTTAAGTGGTGGATGCACGCAAAAACAGATTCCTCCGGCGCAAAGTGCGCGCCGTTCGGAATGACAACCTTTTATCTAAGCCGAAATTAAATGCTACCGGATTGTAAACAACTGCGAGCGATTGCGCGGGAGAAATGGATGCGAGGCGATTTGGCCTTCGAAGTGGGTGGGCCAGCGGCCGGGAATTTCGGTTGCGCATTTCGGGCACCGGCCATCTGCCGTGAGGCGATAATTTTTGATCAGGTAGCCGTAACGTTCGATCAACGTTTCGGAGCAGTGCGGGCAGCGAGTGTCTTCCCATTCGCCGACTCGGCCAGGGAGATTTCCGGCGTAGATGTAGCGGAGGCCTGCGGCGCGTCCGATTTCGACGGCACGCAGAAGATCATCAACGGTCGTGTCCCTCGGGTCTGTCATTTTGTAGTCGCCGTGAAAGGCGGTGACGTGCCAGGGGATGTCGGGAGAAATTCCGGCGAGAAATTCGGTGAGGCGGCGGAGTTCGTCGGGGGAGTCGTTGAAGCCGGGGATGAGGAGCGTAACGATTTCAAGCCACAGGCCCATGGCGTGGATGCGGCGAATGCTGTCGAGGATGGGGCCGATGCGGCCTCCGAGTTCGTGATAGTGGCGGTCGTCGAAACTTTTGAGATCGACTTTGTACAGATCGAGCCAGGGGCGCAGGTATTCGAGCACCTGCGGAGTGGCGTTGCCGTTGGAGACGAATCCGGTGAGAAGGCCGGCGGCCTTGGCTTCTTTGAAAACGGCGACGGCCCACTCGCTGGTGATGAGCGGCTCGTTGTAGGTGCTGACTAGAATTTTTGCGCCTTGCGCGAGCGCGTCTTGCACCATGTTTTCCGGCGACGCTTCGTGCGGAGGCGAGATCGCGCTGGGATCGCGCAGAGCTTGCGACGTTACCCAGTTTTGACAATACGAGCAGTGAAGATCGCAGCCCATCATGCCGAAGCTGTAAGCGAGAGCGCCGGGGTGCGCATGGAAGAATGGTTTCTTCTCGACGGGATCGCACTGGGTTCCGGCGGTGTATCCCCAGGGGACGAAGAGCTTGCCGCCGCGGTTGTAGCGGACTTTGCAGACGCCGGGCTGGCCTTCGGGGATGGGGCAACAGTGTCCGCAGGCGAAGCAGCGCAGGCGGTTGTTGGGGAGCTTTTCGTAGAGATGGGGATCGGCTTCGCGGACTTGTGAGTCGAGGATGGTGCGGAGGGTGGACATCTGGGCCTGTTGTTATTTTAGCGCTGGAGGGGCGGCTTCCGCTTTCCGGCTTCCGGCTCCTGGCTTCCGCTCTCCGGGTTCCGGCGTTTGGGGCGGGTAGGGATCCTTCGACTGCGGTTGTGTCTCGCTTCGCGAGGCACAATCCTCGCTCAGGATGACAGAGTGCGGCAATGAATCGTAGCGAGTGGAGCTAGCGGGCGGCGGTGGGTTTGGAGTGGGATTCGTGCTGCTGGTACCAGATTTCGGCTTGCTGTTCGATGGCGGAGGACTGGGGGCGGGTCATGCCGTTGGCCAGTACCTTGGCGAGGTCTTTGCTGCCTTCCTGGCCTCCGGCGCGTGCGAGGACAGCCCAGAAGTAGGCTTTGTTGGTGTCTTTCGCAACGCCATGGCCGCCCCAATAAAGCAAGCCTAATTTGTATTGGGCGGGGACGCTGCCGTCTTCGGCGGCTTTGGCGAACCAGCGCGCCGCTTCGGATTCATCGGGGTGCACGCCCTGTTTGTCGTCGCCCTGCGCGTAGAGCAAGCCCAAAGCATTTTCGGCGGAAGCGTTGCCGCGATCCGCAAGCTCGCGAAGTTGATCGACGTTCGCGGAGTCGACCGACGGTACGGTTAGCGCCTTGGATAAATCTGCCGGCGGCCGCGATGAGGCGAGAACGGTGTGTTCGCCGCTGCGGTCGCGGGCCTGTAGTTTTTCCTGAATCCAGGGAGCGAGGATAAATCCAAGCACGAGAGCGATGACGGCTGCGGTCGCGGTTAATAAATAAAGATGCGCGCGGGGAAGGCGAATGCCACCCACTTGATCGCGATCTGAGGTTAAGGACTTGGGCTCAGATTTTTCTTCCGGCTCGTGAGCAAAAAGAACGCTGCCGGGCGCGGCCACAAAAGGCTTTGCAGCAGGCGGCGGTGAGATGGAAACATCGTCTGCCTCAGCGCGCCTGACCGCGGCAAGAACGGTTTCCGCAAAGCGTTGAAGAACAACTCCGTCGTCCTCGCTGAAGGCGCAAGGCTGCGCGGAAAAAACTTCGATCAATCCAACCACTCGTTCGCCGGAGCGTACGGGCGCGGCGAGGCGCGAGCGAATGCCGAGAGCGCGGCACGTCTGGGCGTCAACGCGGGAGTCGGTTTCAGCGTCATCGCAGCGCAGGGTTTTTCCGGTGAGAACGCATTCGCCGGAGAATCCCGAGCCTACTTGAAAGGTGACGCCGATGGGCGGAGAACTTGCGCCCGCGCTGGCGCGGCAAATCATGGCTCCGGGAACTTTTGCCGCCAGCGCAATTGCGGCGCCGGAAGCGCGCAGCAGCGATCGGGAGCGCACCGCGATCAAAGAAAGAACGGCTTCAAGATCGTCACCGAAAGACTCGGCTTCACGCTGCACGGCGGCGACGGCGGTAAGAGTGTCGGTGTAGTTAGGGCGATGGGCGGAACTTTCTTTAATTTTCGGTTTCGGCGGCGGAGCTGCGGAATCGTTGGCCCGCGGGGAAGCGTGGGCGTTGGCGGCGGCGGCCATGGCATTCAGAAACAACCACTGCCGCATGTGATCGAGCGCGGAACTTTTCAGAGGCAGAAATCCAAGGCCGACGCGCCCGGATGAATGTGACCAGACAACCCGCGCGGTAGTAGAAATTTGTCCGCTGACTTCGGCGAGATCAAGGCAGAGTTCCACCTGGCTGTCTACTTCCATGGGCGCCGCGCATTGCACCGAAGCGCCGATTTCACTGATGTCGAGAACTTCATTAAGCGCAATCATTTCGCTCTGCGCGCCACCAGGGAAGGTTGCATATGCCGGAGCGTGAACTTTTTGGCGCACACGGCGGCGGCGGTTCAGGGAAGGCCGAGCGGCATTGGGGGCGGCGGACATGGTTTGGGACCCGGGCTTAAATCTGGTGTCAACATATTACCCTGAGTTTGGGGAAATGGAAGCAGAAGAAAAATAAGGAGGACAGAGTTGCGAAGGCCCTCCGGAACCCGGTTTCCGGCTTCCGGATTCTGGCTTCCGGATTCCGGATTCCGGTTAAATATGGCATCCCCGTGCAACTTGATGTTTACGGGCGGGTTAAAGGAATTATCAACCGGCAGAGGGTCTAGCAACCCGTCGGCCCACCGTCGGGCATCTAAGCTGGAATCGAGTTCAAGGAAGCCTTTCGAGGTGCTCATGGACAGGCGGCGAGCGAGTTGTCTGAAGTGGATCGTTCAAGCGGCGGCAATCGCGCTGATCGGCTTGGCGGTGGTGCGCCCGGCGAAGGCCTCGCTGGGCGGTGATGTGGGGTCGATTCAAGCCGATCAGGTTAAGTTGCAAGGCACGCGGCAGACCACAGCCAAGCCGGCCTATACCGTGCATGAGATTCAAGCCGCTTCCGGCGAAGTGGTGCGGGAGTATCTGGGAGCCGATGGCAAGGTCTTTGCGGTGGCTTTCAAGGGACCATACTTTCCGGACATGAGGCAACTGCTGGGCGATTATTTTCCGCAGTATGCAGCGGCGAGGCAGGCGCAGGCGGCGCAGAATCCTAAGATGCGCCGGGCGCGGCGGCCGGTTGTGGTGGATGATCCGGGATTGAATGTGCAGATTGTGGGGCACCCGCGGGCCTTTGCGGGGAGGGCCTTCGTTCCCGGGAGTGTGCCGGCGGGAATGCGAGTCGAGGATATTCAATGATGAAGAAGCGACTTTTGTTTCTCAGCGTGGTGGGCGTGAGTTGCGCGTTCTCTGTGGGGTGCGGCGGAGGGAGCAGCAGCAATAGCAGCAGTTCGAATTCATCTTCCTCGAACACGATTGCGACCAGCGGCCCAAATGTGGCGGCGATTGCGGTGAACGGCGGTCCGCTGGGCAATTATGCCGATGCCGCGTTTATCACGGTGACGGTGTGCACACCGGGGACGACTACCTGCACGCCGGTTTCCAATATTCTGGTGGATACCGGGTCGGTGGGGTTGAGAATTCTGTCATCGCTGCTGACTGTGAGCTTGACCCAGCAGAAGGCGAATGATGGAAATCCGGTGGTGGAATGCTTGCAGTTTTTGGACTCGTATACATGGGGTCCGGTGCAAACGGGAGACGTCCAGATTTCGGGGGAGACGGCGAGCTCGGTGCCGATCCAAGTATTGAGCGACACGGATTATACCGCGCCGGGTAGCTGCACCGGTCCTTCCGGGAGTGGGGGTTCCGCCAATAGTTTGAACGCGTTGGGCGCGAATGGAATTTTGGGAGTGGGATCGTATGCGCAGGATTGCAGCAGCGGCACTGTTTCTTGCCCTGCGTCAGCGAATTGGTATTTCGAATGTCTTTCGACGACCAATTGCGTGGGCATTGATCAGGCGACGGCCCAGCAAGTAACCAATCCAGTAGCGCTGTTTGCGACTGACAATAACGGCGTGATTGTTGAGCTGCCTTCGGTTGCGGCAAACGGGCAATCGAGCGCGACCGGCGCGCTCGTGTTTGGCATAGGTACGCAATCGAATAATGCGCTGGGGTCGGCTACGGTCTACTCGATCGACTTTACGACGGGAAACTTCACGACGATGTTTGATAGCACGGCCTATACAGACGAGAGCTTTCTCGATACCGGCTCGAATGGATACTATTTTCAAGACAACAGTATTCCGCGCTGCTCCGACAATCCGGATTTTTATTGCCCGGCGACTCCTGTCAACCTTACGGCGACGAATCAGGGAACTTCTTATCAGGGCGCCGGTACAGGCAGCGGGACCGTGGACTTCACCATAGGCAACTCGGACTCATTGAGCGGAAATGCACTGAGCGAATTGGGCGGGACCGTAATCACCGGGGGTTCTGCGCCCGCGGCTTATTTTGATTGGGGACTTCCCTTCTTCTTTGGACGGAACGTGTTTGTGTCAATTTACGGAGCGACGGCTCCGGGCGGGACGACGCCGTATTGGGCATACTGACGGGCCGGGGTAGGAATCAAGCAACATCAAAATCAGAGTCAAAGGCGTCGGACAAGAGTGTCCGACCCACACGAGCAACGCACACGAGCCGGTCCGGCCCAGAGCTAGAACTTTTATCCTGCAAGTCGCGACAGGCGCGCGTGATGAATGCTGGAGATGCGCGAGATGGCGGCGACCATCATGCTGGAGAGCAACTGCATGGTGGCGACGTCGCGTTCGTCGAAGGCGCTGGGGCTCGACGAGAGAACTTCGAACACACCTAACGTGCGGCGATAATAGCGCAGCGGCGAAACCAGGATTGAGCGCACGCCGAGACGGCGGCAGCTTGCCAGGTCCACGCGCGGATTGCGTTCGGCGTCGTGGCAGAGCATGACCTCTCCGGTGCGCACGGCTTCGGCGGAAATGCCGGATTCAGTTTGCAGGCGCACGCCGAGATCGGGAGCGGTGCGTCCGGCGCGGGCGCGGCAAACAATTTCGTCTCCGGCGCGGAGCGCGATCGCGGCGCCGGTGGCGCCGGTCAGATGCTGGGCGCGCTCGGTGATGGCGCTGATTGCAGGTTCAAGATCCAGTTCGACGGTGTGAATGTCGACTTCTTCGCCCGGATGCACGGCGCGGAATCCAGAGACGGGATGCGCGGCGTTGGCGACGCGCAGCTGGCTGCGCAGCGCGGTCGAAGGCACGCGCGTTTGGTAGTCGGGCACGTGCAGCACTTCCGGGTCGGGCACGGTGCGGAGCAGGTCGCGCACCAGGCTGTCGAGTTCGGAGTCGGTGATGAGATGCGCCTGCTGTTGATGGCGCAGCGATCCGCCAAGCACGCGCGACAGGCTAAGCATCGACGTGCTGCCGCAGGCCAGGCAATAGGTGCGGCTGTTGGTGCTGATCAGTTCACACTGGACGCAAAATGTAGCGCCCGAAAGAGGAACAAAATTGACGTCTTTAAACTGTTCGCCGTAAATCGACTTGCCAAGCATACGCACACATCCTAGTCCGCAGTTGAGAGAACAATAAGGTAACGGGGAATGGCGCGGTTAGGCAGTGTCCGAAATGGTTCCGCGTGTGGAAAACAGGGACTTTGGTGAGTATGAAGGAAGTTGCAACTGGCTGAATTGATATAGGGATTTGCTTTGTTCTCTGCAGAATTTTCCTCGCATGGGCTATTGATTTCGGCGCTGGTGGCGAATAGAATCAGGCTACGTTCGAGGCAGAAAGTCTTGAACGATTGGGAGAAAATTCATCATGCAGTGGACCGCACCCGCATTCGAAGAAGTTTGCCTGAACTGTGAGATCAACTCTTACGTCAGCGCGAAACTGTAACCCGTAAGCCCTCCCTGCTTTTCCCTTCCGAACACACGCATGGTATGCGTGTGTTCACGCACCGTCCGTAGTTCCAGACTTCTTTCGCAGCGAAGAACGCATCGAGAAAAATCCCTAATACCATTGTCCGAGGTGCCCACCCTTCGAAAATCGCGAAGCGTGGGGCAGCCGCTTTCGTGGTGACGTCCGAGACGGGCCCGACCATGTGTGGCCTAGCGTCCAGCGAGAAGCAGGTTCCCTTCCGCTCCGCTCAGGGCAGGCTCTACACTCGCCGTCGCTTCGCTCCGGACCTTCGGTCGGAATGACAAAAATGTTGTTTGAACTCCTTGCGGTGCCTCAGGCGGTGCGAAGGTGCAAGGGGTCCTTCGACTGCGCCAAGACGTTCGCTTCGCGACCGTCCCGGCTTCGCTCAGGATGACAGCCCTCTTACGAATTGTGGTGATGGCGGCAAAAAGCAGGTTCCTCCACTCGCCGTCGCTTCGCTCCGGACTTCGGTCGGAATGACAACCCATAATTTGCGGGGTCCATTAAAAATTCTTCTCTGTCGTTAACCACCCCATTCGCGCCATCCACCACCACAATTCTGCAACTGGATTCACCCTCTGGCACTTAGGGCTAAAAGCGTTGCACCGCCCTTGGCGCTCTGTTAGCCTTTTAAGGTCAGGCCAACCATGCTTTTCGTGGAGTCAGGTTGCAGCAACCCCAGGGCACATGAGTGGTTTAAAGAGACTTTTGAGCAATCGCGGTGTTCGGTGTTTATAGCTTTGAAATAATTTTGAAGCAGGACCCTGCGACCTTGGTTCTCGCCAAGAATGACGGTCCCGAAGTAGTTTTTTTTAAGGAGAACATAAATCTTGTCCACCAAAAATCGTATTCTGTTCACTTCCGAATCGGTCACCGAAGGCCATCCTGATAAGATCGCCGACCAGATTTCCGACGCCATTCTCGATGCCTGCCTGGCCGACGACCCCTCCAGCCGCGTCGCCTGCGAAACCCTCACCGCCACTGGCTTGGTCGTGATCGCCGGAGAAATTACCACCAAGGCATACGTCGACTTCCAGCAGGTCGTGCGCGGCACCGTTCAGTCGATCGGATACGACAACGCCCTTCACGGCTTTGACTGCAACACCTGCGCCGTCATCTCCAGCATCAACAAACAGTCTGGCGACATCGCCATGGGCGTTGACACCGGCGGCGCCGGCGACCAGGGAATGATGTTTGGGTATGCTTGTGATGAGAATGAGGAGTTGATGCCGACTCCGATTTCGCTGGCGCACAAGCTGACGCAGCGGTTGTCGAAGGTGCGCAAAGATGGAACCCTCCCTTTTCTTCGTCCCGATGGAAAATCCCAAGTTACGGTTGAGTATGACGCCAAGGGCAAGGTGCTGCGGGTGGATGCGGTGGTAATTTCCACGCAACATGCGGAGACTGTGGCCAATGATGAGCTGCGCGCGGGGATTTTGAAGCATGTGATCCAGGCGGTGATTCCGGCGCACCTGCTGGATGAAGATACGAAGTACCACATCAATCCGACGGGGCGATTTGTGATTGGCGGGCCCATGGGCGATACGGGGCTGACGGGGCGCAAGATCATCGTCGATACGTATGGCGGTATGGGACGGCACGGCGGCGGAGCGTTCAGCGGAAAAGATCCGACGAAGGTGGACCGTTCGGCGGCCTATATGGCGCGCTATATCGCCAAGAACATTGTGGCGGCAAAGCTGGCGGAGCGCTGCGAAGTGCAGCTCGCCTATGCGATCGGCGTGGCCGAGCCAGTGAGCGTGCGCGTGGATACCTTTGGCACGGAGAAAGTGGATCCCGAGATTCTTCCGGATTTGATTCGGGCGAACTTCAAGCTGACGCCGCGCGGGATTATCGAGTCGCTGGATTTGCGGCGTCCGATCTATAAGAAGACGGCGGCTTATGGGCACTTCGGACGCAACGATCCGGACTTCACGTGGGAAGCGACGGACAAGGCGGCCAAGCTGGCGAGCGATGCGGGAGTGCGGGAGCCGGCGGGAGCGCGGAAGTAAGAGTTAGTATTTTCGAATTGCGGGGCGGCTTTGGCTGCCCCGTTTTATTTTGGGGTGTATCTTCGAAGTCTTTAACCACAGGGGGCCACGGAGAAAAACTTTCATAGCTTGGGCCAGGTCACTTGATTCTTACTGAGTACCGCTAAATCATGCTTTACAATACTTAGCATGAGGAGCACTCGCACATTATCCGTGACATTGCCGCCTGAGATGTTGAAGCGGGCTCAGTCCCTTGCCAAGCGGGAGAGCCGTACCATGAGCGAACTGATCCGCGAAGCGCTTCGCCACTATGATCGGCGGGCTTGGTGGGATGAGGTTAATGCCTACGGCCGCCAGCGTGCCGGGGAGCGTGGGATTGGCGAGGGCGACGTGGCTCGGCTGGTCCATGAGTCTCGCCGCAGCGGCAGGAAAACCGCGAAGAATAAATGAATATTGTGGTGGACACGAACGTGATCGTGTCTGCGCTGGTCTTCGGCGGGGTGCCTCGCCGCATGTTCGAACTGATTGAAGCTGGGCATTGCCATTTCTTTTATTCAGCCGAGATTGAGAGTGAAACCCGGCGAGTATTACGCGACAAATTTGGATGGGATAAAGACAGGCTTGACCGTTATTTGCCGGCTTTATGGAATCTGGGTGAACAGGTGACGCCCCAGCGGCGCGTGAGAGCGGTTCAGGACGATCCCGACGACAATCGCATTATCGAGTGCGCGCTTGCCGCTGCCGCAGACGCGATCATTTCAGGGGACCGTCATCTTCTGCGGTTGGGTAGCTTTGAAGAAATTCGAATTCTCTCGCCTCGCGAGCTGTTGGAAGCCTTTTCATGAAAGTCTCGTCATCGGGCATCGGAGATAATTTTCGCGCGGCAAGCGAACGCATAGGTCCTTCGGACCACAAAGGGCGCGGTCCTCAGGATGACAAGCGTGGGGTGGCGCGGGACGCGAATCCCACTTCTCGCAAACCCAGCGAGAAGCGGGGCACCCTGCGACTTTGCTTCGAATTTAGTGGGGCAGGCCGACTTTGCGGACCAAGTCGGCGAACCTGGGGTCGGAGCGGATGGGATCGAATTGGAAGAAGGTGTTTAAACCGATCAGCAGCCAGTCGTGTTCGCGGTAGGCGGTGTCGAGCCATTGAAAGGCGTGCTCTTTGTCGCCCTGGTCGGCGTAGAAGCTGGCGATGATCAACGCTGAAAAGTAGCCGGTCTTACGTTCGCTTTGTCGCAATTGGATGGTCTTGGTAACGGCCCCGGTCCAGCCCGCGGAGCGAAATCCTTCCTCCATGGAGGCGCCTAGTCCCTTATCGCCGGGGAATTCGGAGAGTTCGCCATAGGTCTTCCACTCTTCCACAACTTGCGGGTACATGCGTTTGCCCCAATAGGCGTAGGCCAGGCAATCATGCGCGATGATGAATTCCGGGTTCTGATTCGCCAGGTTCTGGCAAATCGAGATGGCCTCGTCGAATTGCCGCGCCCAGACGTGAATGCCTCCGGCGACGCGGGTGATGACGAGCGACTGGGGATCGAGTTCGTGGGCAAGATTGATTTCCGCGAGGGCTTCCTGCTCTCTACCGCCGATCATGCCAATGTCGTCGGCGTACCACTGATGCGCGGTGGCATCGTTCGGGTCGAGTTCGAAAGACTTCTTGAACTCCGCTTCTCCGCCGGCGAAATCCCAGTCGTACTGCATCTGGTTGCTGCCCAGAACTGCGTGAGGATGAGCCAGCGTAGGGTCTAAGTCCAGGGCTTTGCGGGCGGCGGCGTTTGACTTGGGAAAGTCTTCGCTTTGATTGCCGCCATAGTTCGGCAACACCGAATAGACATCGGCCAGGCCGGAATACGCCAGAGCATATTCGGGATCTTTTTCGATGGCCTGATTGAAATAGGAAATTGCTTTCTGAAGGTTGCCAAGCGTCCGGGTGTTCCAGGCGTAACGGCCTTTTAGATAGAGGGCGTAAGCAGCGGGGTCCTGTGTGCCCTGATTGGCGACCTGCTGTTTGTCAGCCGGGCTGAGGCTGGAGCGTAACTCTCCGGCAATGTCACCCGCCATTTGCTGCTGCAAGAAGATGAGGTCGGCTCGCTTGCCGGTGTAACGGTGTCCCCAGATTTCGGTATTGTCGCGAACCTTGGTAAGCTCGGCGCTGATTTCGATGGTGTCGCGCTGCACCATGACGCGGCCGCTCACCAGGACCGATACGCCAAGGTTGTTACCGACCGTTTGCACGTCGATGTCTTTTCCCTTGAAGCGGAAAACCGAGTCGCGGGAACGGACCTTTAGCTGCGGCAAGTGGGCGAGGCTGCCGATCAAGGATTCGGTGATGCCGTCGCTCAGGTAGTTGCTGCTGGCATCTCCGCGAACGTTGGTAAAAGGAAGGACGGCGACGGAATCGGGGCCGAGGAGAGGATCGAATGCGCCGGTGGCAGTCCGGTGGAGACTGCTTGGCGGCAGGCCAGTGCCTATTGCAGATGCGGTTGGGGCTGACGCGTAGGCTGCGAAGCGATGGTTCTTACGGTAAAGCCAGATTCCGGCGGCGAGTGCTGCGCAGAGCGCTAGAGTTCCTACCCACATGGCTAGGCGTGGAGAGTGCCAAGGAGTGCGCGGAACCTGCGGTTGTTCACTTGCTTCGTCAGCGCTGGTTTGATCGGGAGTCGTTTGTACTGGGATTATTTGCGGTTCCGGTGCTAACGCGCTCTGCACTGCCTGCGGAGTGCTGAGCCAAAGATCCAGTTCGCTGGCGTAGGCAAATACCCGTCCCTTGGATCCCCCAGGAACCCGATGCACCGGCAGGCCGCTTTCTTTTTCCCATCGCCGGACGGTCCTCTCGTCGCGGCCGAAGAAGGCAGCAATCTCCTTCCACGAATCCAGACGACGATCTGTGGGATTAGTCGATGGTTTGGTCAACGGTGATAACACGGAATACCCCGCCGCGCGCGAAACGTAAGGACGAAAGCCCGCTAATGTCCGATTGTGTCCGGTCGTGTCCCTTGCCCTGGGAAGAGAGACGGGCAAGTATAACGGCTATGCGGCAACCTGCGAAATCGCCAATTCGTGCCATGCGGGGCGGCAGAGCGGCGGTTCAGCGGGACGCCTGGCCGAGAAGAGATATGGCTCGATTTCGGAGAAGCCCACTGGGGCGGGCATTGGTGGTGCTGGCGGCGACGATTGCGGTGCTGATTGTGAGCGCGATTGTGCTGCCCCCGAAGTCCAGCCAAGCCAGGCCGGGGGATGGAAGCGGTGAAACGCCGGTGACGGTTCGGCAATGATGTGGGCCATTTTTTCAAAAGATCGAATAAGAATCAGAATCCGAAAAATAGAAATCCCAGGAGACGATGTATGAATTGTTTTCAGCAGGTAGCGAAGAGGTTCTATATGGCGGCGTGGGTTGCCGTTCTTATTCTTGCGGCTGGCGCGACTCTGCCGGCGCGAGCCCAAACCTATAGCGTGGTGGGGATTCTTCCCTCGAACATCGGGCCGATTACCAACCCGGCGGCGCAAGCGGTTGTCCAAGGCAGGAATGGGGAGATTTATACGATCTCCGACGCCCAGGGCGGACTTTTGAGCGCTACCACTACGGGAACCTTTGCCGAGGTTGCGCAGCCGTTCGGAAATGGTGTGACCCTGGGAAGCGACGGGAACTTATACACGGCGCAATATTTCGACCGGATCGGGTGTGGAGAGGTTTGGAAGACGACGCCGCTGGGAGCCGCCAGCGAGTTGAATACCATTTGCGGAAACGATGGAAATGGCCCGACGGTTTCACCTGTGCAGGCGGCTAACGGCCTGTTTTACGGACCCGCATCGGAGGTTCCGAGCGGCGGCCCCGGAACCATCTATTCCATCACCACGAGCGGAACCGTAGCCCTGGTCTACACCTTTGTTCCGGCGACCGGAAACGTTCCGGTTGCACCTTTAGTTGTAGGCAGCGATGGAAACCTTTACGGCGGAACAAGGCTGGGCGGATCGAACAACGATGGAGTGCTTTTCAAAATTACCCTCGGTGGCACCTACACCGTGCTGCACAACTTCGTAGGGACGGATGGGGCTGATGTGGAGCGCGGGCTGTTCCTGGGCAGCGATGGGAATCTGTACGGCGTGACCCAGTATGGCGGAACGGACAACGAGGGTGTTTTCTTCAAACTCACCAACAGCGGTACCTACACCGTGCTGTACGACTTGCCGGGCACCTATCCTCAGGTGAACAGCAGCCTGGTACAGGCCACGGATGGGAATCTGTACGGGATCATAGGGCAAGGGAACGCTTCCCAACCGGGATGGATTTTTAGTCTGACGACCAGCGGGACGTTCACCCTGCTCCACGCGTTTTGCCAGGATGCGAATTGCACCGATGGCGAGGGGCCGAGTACTCCGTTGATGCAAGATACCAACGGCAATCTCTATGGCTTTACCGTGCATGGCGGCGATACCAGCGTCTGCCAGGGAGCCGGCTGCGGAGTGCTGTACAGCTTTGACATTGGGGCCGGAGCGTTCGCCCGCCTGGAGAGCACTTCAGGCAAAGAAGGCGCGAGGATCGGCATCTTCGGACAGGGATTTAATGCCCGGTCGGTGGTGAAGTTTGGGGGCACGCAGGCCACAGCGGTGACGCCGGGAGGCACGGGCTTTCTGAGCGCTGCTGTACCCGCGGGAGCGCTGACGGGAGCCGTGACGGTAACGACTGGTTCGACGACTCTGACCAGCTCGCGGCCGTTTGACGTGACCCCGACGATGCTTTCGTTTTCGCCGACGAGCGGTCCGGTGGGGACGTTGGTGACGATCAATGGGACGGGACTTATGCAGACCATGAGAGTGGCATTCAACGGGAAAGCTGCCAGCTTCACGGTGGTCTCGGACACCGAGATTACGGCGACTGTGCCTACAGGCGCGACGACGGGAAAGATCAGGGTAACGACCAAGGGCGGGAGCGTGACCAGTTCGACGGATTTTACGGTGAACTAGCGCGCTCGGATGATGATTGCGTTTCACCGCAAAGTTCGCAAAGCAGAGCCGCAAGGTTCGCAAAAGACAGCTTGCCGCAAGCTTTTAACCACGAAGAGCGCAAAGGAATTCGCGAAGAACGCAAAGCGGAACGCACCCTTCGAAAAACGGCGGAGGGTGCGCTTGCTTTTTGGCGTAATGGATTGGGGGCATCGAGCGGTGCCAATCTCTATTGTTTCCTCATTTTTGCAATCGAAGGTGAAAGCGAATCGGACGAAGGCACATTCCCTAAAGAGTATTTTGACGGGGAGAAAAGTGAATTTGGGGGTCCGGCGGGAGTGCGGAATCGTGTATCCTAAAGACGTAACAAGCCATTAAAATTAAGTCTGCATTTGTCAACCGCGGGGCACCAACAAAATTTCTGAGCAGCAAGCGCCATAGGAGGCGTATGTCAACAGCAGCAACGCAGATAAACAGCGATATCAAAAGCCTGGAACTGGCCGATTTGGGCAAGAAGCGCATCGAGTGGGCGAACCAGTCCATGAAGGTGCTGCAGATTATCCGGAAAGAATTTATTAAGAATCAGCCGCTGAAGGGCATTCGCATTTCGGCGTGCCTGCACGTGACGGCGGAGACGGCGAACCTGGCGATTTGCCTGCGCGATGGCGGCGCGGATGTGGTGCTGTGCGCGTCGAATCCGCTCTCGACGCAGGACGATGTGGCAGCCAGCCTGGTGCGCGATCAGGGGATTCCGGTGTACGCGATCAAGGGCGAGGATAACGATACCTATTACAACCATATTATGGCGGCGATCGACCACAAGCCGCAGATCACGATGGACGATGGCGCGGACCTGGTGGGAATTCTGCACACCAAGCGGACCGATGTGCTGGAAACCGTGATTGGCGGGACGGAAGAGACCACGACCGGCGTGATCCGGCTGCGGGCGATGGCGAAGGAAGGCGTGCTGAAGTTTCCCATTGTCGCGGTGAATGACGCCGACACCAAGCACTTGTTTGACAATCGCTACGGGACCGGACAGTCAACGATTGACGGCATTATTCGCGCGACCAACTTTTTACTGGCGGGGTCGAAGTTTGTGGTGGCAGGTTATGGCTGGTGCGGACGCGGGCTGGCCAGCCGCGCGCGCGGCGCGGGCGCGGAAGTGATTGTGACGGAGATCGATCCGACGAAGGCGCTGGAAGCGGTGATGGATGGCTTCCGCGTGATGTCGATGACTGAGGCGGCGAAGCTGGGCGATGTGTTCTGCACGGTGACGGGCAACAAGAGCGTGCTGGCGAAAGAACATTTCGACCTGATGAAAGATGGCGCGATTATTTCGAACTCCGGGCACTTCAATGTGGAGATCGATATTCCTGCGCTGGATAAGATGTCGTCCTCGAAGCGGACGACGCGGACGTTCGTCGACGAATATTCGTTGAAGGATGGGCGGAAGATCAATCTGCTGGGCGAAGGACGGCTGATTAATCTGGCGGCGGCGGAGGGGCATCCGGCGTCGGTGATGGATATGAGCTTTGCCGACCAGGCGCTGTCGGTGGAGTTTATGGTGAAGAATTTCAAGACGCTGGAAAAGAAAGTTTATAAAGTGCCTGACGATCTGGATAAGCGCGTCGCCAAGCTGAAGCTGGAGTCGATGGGGATCAAGATTGACCGGCTGTCTCCGGAGCAGGAGGAGTACTTGGCGGGGTGGAATGAAGGGACGTAGGGTGGGTGTTAGGTGTTAGGTGTTAGGTCTTAGGTTTGACGGGGCGGCGTTTGCTGCCCCGTTTTTATTTTGCGCGGGTGGGTTTCTGCTGTGCCGCTCTGGATTTCTCAATCGCTTCAGCGCAGCAGATAAGGCGGCATACCTCAGCGGCTGAAGCCGCGTTTCTTTGTACGGCGCGTATGCGGCACGAGTGAAACTCGTGCCCTTCCCGATCTTGCTTTCCCGATGGCCGGCGATTCCGGGAGGACTCCCTGAGATGGCTGGCTTCGGATGGGAGTGCAGGGATCCCCTTCGGCTTCGCTCAGGGCAGGCTTTTCGACTGCGGATTTGCTTTGCTTCGCAAAGCACATTCCTCGCTCAGGATGACAAGGTCACCGAATGCGGATATGGTGTATACTTTGTATCTACTTAAGTAGATACGTCGTATCTAATGAAAGAAAGGGTGCCCATGCCGACGGCGCAGATTGTGAAGTGGGGTAATAGTTTGGCGGTGCGGATTCCGAAGCCCGTAGCCGAGGAGGCTGGGGTGCGGGAGGGCGATCCGATTGTGATTGAGGCGGAGGCAGGGGCGATTAGTCTGCGGCGGAAGCGAAAGATTCCTACCTTGAAGGAACTGGTGGCGCAGATTACGGCGGAAAATCGATATGAGGAAACGGCGACTGGGGCGGAGCGCGGGAAAGAGGGAGTGGAGTGGTGAGGCGCTTGGCAACTTTCGCTGCGAAGGGTTATGTGCCGGAGGCCGGCGATATCGTGTGGCTCGATTTCGATCCGCAGGCGGGGCGGGAGCAGGCTAAGCGCAGGCCGGCGCTGGTGGTGACTGAGCAGAGCTACAACCGGGCCAGCGGACTGGTGGTTGTTTGTCCTTTGACGAGCGTGCGCAAGCCGTATCCGTTTGCGCTGCCGGCGAGCGTTGATGAGGTGCAGGGAGCGGTGCTGGTGGATCATATCAAGAGCATGGATTGGGCGGCACGCAAGGTGAAGTTTCACTCCAGGGCTGATGGCGCGCTGCTCGCCAAGGTGCGCGGATATTTGGGAGTGCTGCTGGGGATTCGGTGAGGGCGTCTACTTTTGTGGCGCTCTACGTAAGTAGTCTACCCAGATGTCGCATTGGCATGTGAGAGTGGAGTAGGTTCCGAGAATAGAAGGCGAGGCCAGAGATGGCCGCGTTTCTATTTGGGGAGCGAACCTTGCGGGGTGTTGGGGAGAACTCCCTGAGGCTGTTGGAAGGAGGACCAGGGGCGAGGGTCCTTCGGCGCTAAAGGAGCGCCTCAGGATGACAAGCGTTAGCGGCATAAATGCGATTGTCGTCAATACGAGGGCCACCCATTCTTAGAGTGCTTTCATGTTTTGAGGGAACCGGTGCGGTTTCCGTGGATTCTGCCGATAGTCTCTCTTGTGATCGGGCGTCTTTGCCCATAGGAGTCAGGGAGGCGCCTGAAGCGGCGAACGATGATCAAAATTCTGTTGGTGGAGGACAGCAAGTTTCTGCGGCTGGCGACGGAGCGGGCGCTGGCGCGGGCGGGGTATGAGGTGAGCAGCGCATGCGATGGCGATGAGGCGTTGCGCGTGGCTCCGGTGAAGCTGCCGGACTTGATTCTGCTGGATATGTTGTTGCCGAAGATGAGCGGGCTGGATGTGTTGAAGGAATTGAAGAAGAATCCGGTGACGAAGGCGATCCCGGTGGTGGTGATTACGGGAATGGCACAGAAAAATGCGGAGCGTCTGCGACAGGATGGGGCGGCGGGGTTCCTGGAAAAATCGTCGCTGGAGCTGGACAAGGGATCGGAACGACTGTTGACGGCGGTGCGGGAGATTGTGGAGAAGCTGCCAGCTAGAAGCGCGAGCTGAAAAGATTGCGGGAAAGGAGGCTTCTGCGTCGAGATTCCGCAGTGGCAAAAAGCCAGTTCCTAAAACAAACCATTGATCGCAACGCCCGAAGCGCGGCGCCACCCGAAATGGGATGAGGAATCGAGCCTCTCCGCGCGGCCACCTAGTGGCTGGTTCCAATCTCCTTCGTAACCCTCGGGAGTTACTTTCCTAACAAAAATGCTCGTCCGGCGGGAACCTGGGGCTGCCGGGTGGAGTCTATGGTTAGTACGGCAATTTGGGGCGGGAGGCGATTTTTCGGTTCAGGATGACTCGGGAAAACCTATAATTGTGGGAGTTAGTGCGGACGACCCGTAGCTGGGTGGGAGTGCATCCTTGGGAGATTTGGCGAGCGCGATTGGAGCACGAGTACAGGAGGCGACGATTGTCGCGGAGCTGAAGGCCGGCTCGGAAGAGGCCTATGCGTGGTTAATTGGGGAGTTTCAGCGGCCGGTGTACGGGCTGGTGTACCGGATGGTAAGCGATCCGGCGGACGCGGCGGATACAACGCAGGATGTGTTCCTGAAGGTGTTTCGCGGGATGAAGCACTTTCATGGCGAATCGAGTTTAAAGACGTGGATCTACCGCATTGCGGTGCATGAGGCGGCGAACCGGAAGCGGTGGTGGTTCCGGCACAAGGCGCATGAGACTTCGATTGAGCCTGGGGAAGCGGACGCGGGCTGCGATGCGGCGCTGCAGAATGCGCTGACGGATCGGAATGACTCTCCGTTTGATAGCGTGGCGCATCGCGAGGTGCAGCAGAGAGTGGATGCCGAGTTGCGGAGAGTGAACGAGCCTTACCGGACGGCGCTGATTCTGCGCGACCTGGAAGAAATGGCGTATGAGGAGATTGCGGAGATCCTGCAGATTTCGCTGGGGACGGTGAAGTCGAGAATTACGCGGGGGCGGCAAGAGTTGAAAAAGCGGTTAGCGCCGTATGTGCGAGAAGTAGGCGGAGAGCTTGGATTGCAGGAGCTGGAACAGGGAGTAAGTTTGCAGGCGGCGTTAGGAAAAAGTGGGGTTGTTCGAGGGGGAAGAACAGCCGAGGTTACGCCATGAAATATCTGGCCATCAAGTGGAATGCGATGAGTTGCGCGAGAGCGGAGGGATTGCTGTCTCCGTACCTGGATGGAGTTGTATCCGGGAAAGAGATGCGCGCCTTGCAGGAACATCTGGATGGATGCGCGGCGTGCATGCGGGAATATAAAGAGCTGCGGCAGACGCAGCAATTGCTGACGAGCATGGGCCGGATTAAGGAGCCCGCGGATTTGGGATTGAAGCTGCGGCTGGCAATTTCGCACGAAGCGGCGGCATCGCGGCGGCCGAGGTATGAGGTGTTGCAAGGGCGTTTGGAAGATGTTTTCCAGGCGTTCATGGTTCCGGCGACGGCTGGGCTGGTGTGCGCGGTATTGATCTTTGGATTGGTAACCGCAATTCTGGCGATGCCGGGACAGTTGCAGGCCAATAATCAGGATGTGCCGCTGGTGTTGAATACTGGTCCGGAGTTGCAGCAGAGCGTGTTCGGTACGTCGCTGAGTTCGATGAATACCGACTCGTTGGTGATTGAAGCGTACGTGGATCAGAACGGGCGCGTGCAGGATTACAGAATTCTTTCCGATGCGAAGGAATCGCAGGAATTGTTGCCGCAGGTGAAGAGGATGTTGATCTTCACGACCTTCCGGCCAGCCATGTCAATGGGAAGGCCGATATCGTCGCGCGCGGTGTTGTCGTTCTCGCGGGTTAGCGTTCGGGGGTAGAGCAGTTTCCGGATTTTCGCCTCGAATAAGTTTGCGGGCTGGGCGCAAAATGGTTCCCGAGACACTCTTCCAACCCTCAGCGGCTTAAAGCCGGTTCAGAAAAACAGGTCGCTTATCGCAGCAACTGAAGCGCTGCGGCCCCAAATCCAAGGCCACGCCAAATAGATGGGTTTCCTGAGGAATCGCTTATCTCATACTGCGAGTAGGAGTTAAGGTGAATAAGCTGTAGGGATCTGGCGTGGATTTTTGGGCATGGTAGGGTCGCAACCCGATGGTGGTAGTTAAGCCAAAAGGACTAAGGTGTGTTTAGCGCTGGCTTCCTATGAACCGGAGGGTTCGCTCCCGCCGGATTTTCGCATCGCCGAAAGGAGATCCGTGGTCCGAATATTTTTAGTAGAAGACAACGAAATGATGCGATCGTACCTGCGAGCGGTGCTGGAGAAGCCGAGTGATTGGAAGGTGGTTGGGGTGGCCGAAGATGGCAGGCGCGCGCTTGAGACCTGGAATGACCACACGCCGAACGTAACTGTTATGGACTTTGTGATGCCGCGCATGGATGGACTGGAAGCGGGACGAACCATTTCGGCGCAGCATCCGGAATCGCCGGTGTTGATGGTGACGATTGATCCTTCACCTCAACTTGAAGATGAAGCCAAAAAAGCTGGGATTAAAGGACTGGTGGCAAAGTCAGATGTCGGTTCGATTTTGAAGGCGGTGGAAGAGTTGATTAGCGGGGGGACGTACTTCCATGCGCGGCCGGCAGCTGCCTAGGTTGAGCGCGATTTTTGAGCGGTCGCCGATTTCACATTGAAGGGGCTAGAGAGATATCATGCCGTTGCTCTTCCCCGGTAAGCGTCCTTGAAGCCCAGAATCATCTGAGCGACGGCTTCGTCTCCGATTGCGGTGTTTATCATCGAGTGGTAAATTGCGCGATCTGGCCATTCGACATTGAAATATTTCTTAATGAAATCGGCGCGATCCCGGTCGACGCTATCCACAAGCTCTTCGGCCTCCTTCTCGCTTTTGCCGCGGGCTAATAGCCGGCGCACTTTGTTTCCTCTTGGGGCATAGAGAAACACCCGCAAAGTATCCGGCCGGTCTTTAAGAAAATGTTGCGAACCTCTGCCCACAATCACGCAGTTGCCGCGCTCGGCAGCGTGTTCGACTACACGCCTCGTAGTCTTGAGAATCGTCTCGCTATCGACGAGATTGAGCTTCGGCGCATTGATGCTGCCCTCATAACTTCCACGCAGGAAGGATTTGAAAAGGCGGTAGTACAGTGGATCATTTCGCTCCTCGCGAGCTTCGACCACTTTTTGGGGGCAGTTCGCAAGCCTCGCGATCTCCTCGGTTAATCGCTGGTCCCAGAGCTTCCAGGCGAGCTGGTCGGCGACCAACTTAGCGATGTCGCCCCCGCCGCATCCGTACTCGCGTTCAATGGTAATGATGTTAATCATGATCTCCACGATTCCCCGGTTATATATGGTTAGGAATGGACCGCCAGTACCGGGCACGGCCCCAACTGGATCACTCGATAGGTTGTCGAACCGAAAACAGCTCGATCCACGGCTTCGCCTCCGCGCGACGTCATGATGATGAGGCTGGCTTGCGCCTCGGCTGCGTGTTGAACGATCTGCTCGTAAGGCATTCCGAACCTTACCTCCAGCCTCACATTGAGATTCTTGCGTTCCGCGTCTGAAATTATGCTGTCGAGTTGCTGCCTGCGCGCGGCAAGAACTGACTCCGCCTCCGCTGGGTTGGAGACTCGTTCCGCGACATGCAATAAAGTGAGCTCAGCGCCATACTCCGCGGCCAACGAGATGGCGTACCCCCGAGCTCTCTCAGAGTTGTGCGAAAAATCGGTGCAGTAAATGATCCGGCTCAAACGATGGCGCCCGTCGGGTCCCGTGGCCAAGGCTTTATGAGAAGGGTCGGAAGCTATCAGCACTGGGCATGCCGCTTTGCGCATGACTCTGTCGGTGGTCGAACCCAGCACCACGCGGTCAAATCCTCTTCGGCCGTGGGTTCCCATGACGATCACTTCCATGTTGCTATCCTGAGCGAATGACAGGATGGAATTCGCAGCATTTCCTTGACGAACAACGAGCTCCGGAGTGAGGCGGCCGGCTGAATGCTGTTGCACAAACTGCTGCAACTTTACCTCGCCTCCCTCATTCAGCGCTTTGGAGAATCGCGAGTAGTCAGCTTCCTGGGCAGCGTAATCGGCAAACGGATACTTCCAAAGCTCGACAACGTGCAGCGCAACCAGCCGCGCTTTGTAGTACTCGGCCAGCGACAAAGCATACCGATATGCGGCCGTGGAGAAATCCGAAAAATCGATCGGGCACAAGATGGATTTCACTTGCATAACAATTATTCGGCTACGTGGGCGCCACCGCCTCCGGGGTCGTTTTTGGCGAGAAGAAAACTCAGAAAGAACATGATAGCCGCGGCGACGCAAAGAACCATGAACGTATCGATGTATGCCAAAGACGCTGCCTGGTTTTGCACTGTCTGATAAATCCGGGCATATGCAGTTGCGAGAGCTTCGTGCTTTCCCAATGCACCAAACTGATGCGTTAATCCCTGCACCGAGTTCACAAAATTTGGATTATCGATTCTGGCTTTTTCCACCAGCCTGAGCTGGTGGAATTGCGAACGCCGTGCGATCACCGTGGTAACCAGTGAAGTGCCCACGCTGCTGCCCATGTTGCGCATGAAGTTCACGATGCCGGCCACAGAATTGTTTTTCTCCGGCGCAATGCCAACGTAGGCAACCAAGGTGATGGGAACGAACAGGAAGCCCAAGCCGATGACCTGCGTGATGCGGAGCCAGGTGGCGGCGCTGAAGCTAATCTGCAGGTCGATCTGCTTGGTGGAATAAAACATTGAAATCGATAAGGCGAGCCAGCCGAAAGCGATCAAACGCCGCGCCTGAACCTTGGTCGTCAACTGGCCCATGATGGGCATTTCCAACAGCAAGACCAGTCCTCCGGCGGAAAGCGCGAGTCCGGCAAGTTCCGAGGTGTAGCCCAGGAGCGTCTGGAGGAATTGCGGCATCAGAACCAGGCTGCTGAAGAGCAGGATGCCGAGCATGAACATCATGAGGCTCGCGCCGGCAAAGTTAAAACTCTTGAACATCTTGACATCGATGATCGGGGTTTTCGCGAACCACTCCCACACCACCAGAGAGATCAGGGAGACGGCGGAAATGATGATGAGCGTGGTGATGAAGCGCGATCCAAACCAGTCGTCTTCCTGACCTTTATCGAGCAGAATCTGCAAGGCACCAACTCCCAGAGTCAAGAGGGCGATGCCCACGTAATCCAAGGTCACTCCCGCTTTCTTCAGCTTTTGAAGGTAGGGAGGATCTTCCACAAAACGGCGCACCAAAAGCCAGGTCATGATGCCCACCGGAATGTTGATGAAGAAGATCCATCGCCAGGAGTAGTTGAAGGTGATCCATCCTCCCAGAGTCGGGCCGATCGTCGGCGCCATGATGGCCGTGATTCCATACAGAGCGAATGCGAGGCCGCGCTTTTCCGGAGGAAAGGTGTCCGCAAGAATTGCCTGCGCCATCGGTTGCAACCCGCCGCCGCCGGCACCTTGCAAAACTCGGAAAAGAAGAAGCATGCCCAGACTCGGGGCAAAGCCGCAGAGTAATGAACTGATGGTAAAGACCGCAAGGCAGCTCATGAAGAACCGTTTGCGGCCAACCGCTCCGGCAAGAAAGCCGGTCATGGGAAGAATGATGGCGTTCGAGACCAGATAAGAAGTCAAGACCCATGTGCTCTGATCGTTGCTGGCGCCCAAATTTCCAGCCATATACGGAAGCGCGACATTGGCAATGCTGGTGTCGAGCACTTCCATGAAGGCCGCGAGAGCCACAACAACGGCGACCAGCCACGGGTTGTACCGCGGCCGCCAGGTCTCCTGGTCGAGGGTGAGTGCGGCGGTGCTCATCTCAGATAAACGTCGGGAACGACATTCATGCCGGGGCGAAGGGCCCGGTCGCGATTTTCGCCGGGTTCGAGCACAATTTTTACCGGGATGCGCTGCACAATCTTCACGTAGTTTCCGGTGGCATTTTCGGGAGGAAGAAAACTGAACAGCGGGCCGGTCGCGCCGGCGATGCTGTCAACATGGCCGTGCAAAGTTCTCCCACTCGAATCCACGTGAATGTCGGCTTTCTGCCCGACCCGCATGTGCCTCAGTTGGGTTTCTTTGAAATTGGCGGTGATCCAGACTTCATCCAGAGGGACAACCGTCAGCAACTGCTGTCCCGGCTCGACATTTAGTCCAACCACGACAGTCTTGTTTACCTCGCCGGCGACCGGGGCAACAACCTTTGTGTACTGCAGGTTCAACTCCGCCTGCTGAAGCAGCGCCCGCTTTTGCTGGACGTCCGCAATCGCAGCCTGCACTCTTTCTTTCGTGGATGACACTTGCTGGGGGCCGGTCCGCGCGTAGGCCTGATTGGCGACTGCCTGCGTTACGCGGCTCTGCGTTTGTTGAACCACTTGTTGAGCGGCCGATTCGTTGGCCTGTGCGGCAGCTACATTGGCGGTGCTGGATTTCGCTGTTGCCAGAGCCTGATCGTAGATTTGCTGCGACACTTCGCGCTTATCGACCAGCTGCTTGTATCTGCGAAGGTCATCTTGAGCCTTTACATCGTTCGCCTGCGCGGCTTCCACCTGTTGATGAGCGGCGGCCAACTGCTTTTGAGCAGCGCTGACCGCGGCGTTCGCATCCTCTACGCCAGAAGCGGTGAACTGAAGTTGGCTGGACGAGTTCACGGACGTGATTGGTACCGTGATGTTGAGCGATCGCGCCGTGGCTTCAGCATTGGACAGGTTTGCCTGCGCCTGAGCGAGCGCAACCTGATAATCGGTGGGATCAATTTCAACCAGAACATCGCCCCGATTGACCCATTGATTGTCGCCAACGTTCACGCGAATCACGTAACCGGAAATACGCGCACTGACTGGAGAAAGATGAACGTCGGCCTGAGCGTCATCGGTGGATTCATAGCTGCTGAAATAACGCCACAGGAGCACGCCTGCAACGATTGCCAAGACCACGGTGATGGCAAGGATGAGGATTCTTCGACGCTTCCGGCGCGCATCCGGTGAATACTTATTCTCCGGCGATGCCGGCGCGGAAGCTTCAGTTCGGGGCGAAGGAGAGGCGTTTTCGTCTGCCATCTTATTTTCCTGGAAAATATTCCTTTACGCCCTGAGCACCTGCGCCCAGGGCTCGAATGAGCGAAATTTTCGCAAAATTATAGCTGTACAAACTGGAAATGTATTGCTCGTGCGCGCTGGCAACCGCCTCTTGCGATTGCACGACCTCTACCGAGTCGGTGACGCCTGAAGTGAAGCGATCGCGGGATTGCGCGAGCGTCTGGTCGGCCAACTCAATGTTGCTCTGCGCAACCTTTACCAAGTCTTCGGAAGACTGCAAATTCAAGAGCGCGGTGCGTACGTCCGCTTCAATTTGTGCCCGCAGGTTTTCCATCCGCTCGCGGCTCTGTTCAAGCCGTGCATCGGCTTGCTGAATGTCGCCATGAACACTGTTGCCGGTAAAAATCGGAATCGACAAGGTTCCGCGCACATCGTACACGCGAGTGGAATCTGAAGGGTGAGCACCACCGTTTCCATAATCTGCCCCGAACGACAGCGATGGGAAATATCCGCCGACCGCCGCCTTCCGCGATAACTCCGCGGCTCGAACTGAGCTTTCGGCGGCGCGATAATCGGAGCGCGAAGCGTAGGCGCGCGCTAACATCTCGTCGGCCGTCAAGCCATCAAGTTGCTGATACGGCGACTTGTCGGTCAGATCGAAATCCTGACTGGTAGCCAGACCGACCGCGCGTGCGACATTGATTTTCTGGATCGCAAAGTCGTTCTTCGCCTGGATCAACTGCTGTTGCCGAGTCTGCATTTCGACCTTGGTGCGCAATGCGTCAATATCGGCGGCCGTCCCCGCTGTGACCTGGTCGGTCGCTTGATTAAAGAGCGCCTGTGCCGCCTCAACCTGCGCCTGGTCCGTGGCAATGCGAGCTTCATCGGCAACCGCCAGGAAGTAAACGTATCCCACGGTCAGGATGACGAGATCGCGAGCGTCCACCAGCGAGTAGTCAGCCGATTTCACATTCTGGCTGGCGGCGCGGGCGGTATTAATCGATTTCCAGTCGAATAAGGTTTGGCTCACAGCCGCGCGAGCGTCGAAATATGAATACGGCCCTATCGATGGAGAGAGGTGTAACGACGCGGCGAGCCCGGAGAAACCGAGTTCGTCAATATTGATCTTGGACTCTGCTGCGTACGGCGCGGCGGTTACCTGCGGCAGCAACGCACTCAATTCCTGCCAGCGTTGGCCGCGGGCTGCGCGCGTGTCGGCTTGCGATAGCAGCAAGCCCAGATTGTGCTTGAGCCCGAGATCGATCGCATCTTGCAGCGACAGTGGCATCCGCCCCGGAACCAGCTTTGTGGGAACGCTGCCTGAAAAATTCGATCCACTGTCCGCCGGAGAATTTTGCGGAGTACCTGAAACAGAACCAGAATAAGTTTGGGCGTAAGAAACTATCGCTCCGGCAATCAAGGCTGTCGCACACAGAAGACGTATCGAGCCTCCTGAAGAGATCACAAAACCTCCTGGATTTTTCATCCGCAGAGCCAATCCGGCATAATATACGCTTTTTGGATGCTTCGTCTCTCGAACGCGTAAACAGTCGTTGTGATGGTAAGTCCTACTGGAGTGTGCCGCTGACTTGTCCTCCCGCTCAGAATTCCGAAACGCTGGTACGCGTAACGAATGCCATCGGCCGCAACGAATTGTGTCGGGGCAGTCTCGTGTGTGTAATCGTTCATATCTTTCCTTCCAGGGGTCAGCGGGATTCCACACGAGACTATGGGGAGCGGTCGTGGACTAAGGACCGTTACCCGACCTGCTCCGCCGAGTGAACTTAAACGATGAGGAGAGATGGTTTCTTGCCGGTTCCGGCTGTTTTTGGCGTTTATTGCGGTCCAGGGTACACGGAAACAGGTTTGCGCAAAGAAGGAGAGGCGGGTGCGTTGCGGGATCTTCTCCTCCATTGACCGGGAGGGATTCCGACGACAGCGCAGAAGGATCGGCTAAAGGATGCCTGGTCAGAAAAGCCCGCCTGCAGTGCCACGTCAGACAGAGCCATTATGGAGTTAGAAAGTAACGATTTTGCCTTTTCGATTCGCTGAAGAATCAGATAACGGTGTGCCGAAGTTCCAAATGATCGCCGGAACGATCGCGCGAAGTGGCTGACGGAAAATCCGCATTCATGGGCTAGATCGGCGAGTGCGATCTGCCCGTCCAAATTTTCTTGTAGCAGCTCAGCGACGCGACGCTTTTGCCAAGGCGCGAGCCCACCGCGATAGGTCTTCATTGCACCGAGTGAGGGAGCATACCGTTGTGTGATGTGAGCACAAAACAGAAGACGGAAATAATCGAGGAAGAGCTCACTAAAGGCTTGTGGGGCCGCCAGGGACGGGAGCAGCATCTGCGTCATCTGATGAAGCACTGGATCGACGCTTCCGTGCTGGCATCGGAGATACGCAACGCTGTCGATCTCGGCATCATCGGTAAACCCATCGAGCGTCGCGCGCGGAACATGGTAGTGGACCCAGTCAACCGGGCCCCGATTGCGGACGCGAGGGTTAGCCTCCAGGTCATAAATTCCAACCCCTCCAGCCGGCCATGTCTTGATCAGGGAGTAGCGTTCATCCACCCAGATTTCGCAGCCGTAGCCGCATGCGGGTGTCAGATGCAGGGATACTACGAAGGCTTTTTCGCGTGGAATCGATGCTGTCTGATCGGGGAGGCCACCCTGGGAAGTTAACCGGGTGATCGCAATCTGCGGTTTGGATGAGGGAGAGATGAGGAGGCTGGGAGCTTGCCCCAAACGAAAATACTTCGCCATTTGACCGCCGTAGGCCGCGGGCTTTTGATGTTCACTGGTCATGCTGATTTGTGCCGGCATCTATTACTATCAGCAATATAAGTACCACTTCAAATCCTGTCGATTCGGTCGCGTTGAGGGCCATGAGGTGCGGAATGTCAGTCCTCCGGAAGGCGCGGCATTGTAATGCGCCGTCTCCAGCCCTTTAGAACTTCCCTTCCCCATCGCGCGATCTGGACTGGATCGCGAAAGAACAAGAGAAAGACTGACAGGCGATTTTAGCGCCAACCGAGGGCTGGAGCGACCAAAGTCAGAATTGCTTCCATGACATGGGTATTGTAGGCGACGCCGAGTTGATTTGGAATGGTCAGCAAAAGCGTGTCGGCCTCCGCAATCGCCTCGTCTTTCCTAAGTTGAGCGATCAGAGTATCTGGCTCGGCAGCGTAGCTGCGGCCGAAGACCGCCCGGGTGTTTTCGTCGAGGAATCCGATTTTGTCCGCTTCGTCTTCGGAGCCTCGCCCGAAATAGCCACGATCGCGATCATCGATCAACGCAAAAATACTGCGGCTGACGGAAATGCGCGGAGTGCGGGTGTGACCGGCTTCGTTCCACGCCGCGCGAAAGGCGCGAATCTGAGCGGCTTGTTGGATGTGGAGCGGCTCGCCGCTCTCATCAAATTTGAGAGTTGAAGTTTGCATATTCATTCCCAGCTTCGCGGCCCAAGCCGCGGTCGCGTTGGAAGCGGAACCCCACCAGATTCGGTCACGCAACCCCGCCGAGTATGGCTCAAGACGTAGCAGTCCCGGGGGATTCGGAAACATAGGGCGCGGGTTTGGCTGAGCGAATCCCTTGCCGCGCAGCAATTCAAAAAAATCCTCGGCATGGTGACGGCCCATTTCTGCGTCGTCCTCGCCTTTCAGCGGACGGTAGCCAAAATAGCGCCATCCATCGATGACCTGCTCGGGCGAACCGCGGCTGATTCCCAACTGCAATCGGCCGCCAGAGATAACATCTGCCGCACCAGCATCCTCCACCATGTAATGCGGGTTCTCATATCGCATGTCGATTACGGCGGTGCCAATTTCAAGCTTTCGCGTTTTAGCACCCACGGCTGCGAGCAAAGGAAACGGGGACGCCAATTGCTGCGCGAAGTGATGAACCCTGAAGTAGGCGCCGTCCATTCCAAGGCGCTCAGCCTCCACGGCGAGGTCAATCGACTGCAAGAGGGCGTCCGCCGCCGACTGCGTATGCGATTGCGGTGAATGTGCCCAATGACCGAATGAGAGGAATCCAATTTTCTTCATGCAATATCCTGAAACTTCAGAGTGAGACGCTCGATAGCATTATCGATGACTTCCGAGTCCAGCGCGGACATGGATTTCAAGCATCAGGCGATTCCCGATCGAGGCGGGATCGGGGAATGAGAGACTTGTGAATTCCATAAATCTTCTGGCACCGAATCGGATTAGCGGGTCCGGCTGCATAACGCGGCGGTTAGCCCGAACAAGAGTGGAAGATAGACAATTGAGGCCGCAAGCAGCCGGCGTGCGGTGGTCCTGGACCGCTGAACAACGAATTCCCATCCACAGTACAGGAGCGCTGCATCCAGGAGCACGGCGGCGCAGTAAAAGATCATGGCGTGCCGTGTTGGAGAATGCATGAGGCTGATAACGACGAGAGCAAGGAGCGGAAATAGAGTTTGCAAAATCGCGGAAGGAACTCTCGCTTCGCCCTTGGGCAGAACCAAGTAGCCAGCGCGGTCGTAGTCCTCCCGGTACATCCATGCAATGGCCATGAAATGTGGGAACTGCCAGAGGAAGAGCATGGCATACAGAATTCCCGCCCCGACAGTCAATCGGCCGCCGGCCGCGGCCCAACCGATGAGCGGTGGCATGGCACCCGGAAAAGCACCGACGAGAACGCACAACGGGGTTTCTCGTTTTAGTGGCGTATACACGAACAGATAGGTGAACAGCGTTAGAACTGCGAGGGCGCTGGCGAGCGGATTGACGGCAAAGGCGAGATACATGCTTCCTGCCGCTGCCAGTGCGATTCCAAAGAGCAGGGCGGCGGAGGGTTTGATACGGCCGGCGGCCGCTGGACGCCGGGCGGTTCGACGCATTTGGGCGTCAAACTCCCGTTCGACGTATTGGTTTAGCGATGCGGTCCCACTGGCCACAAGTAACGTTCCCAGCAAGGTGTTGAACAGCCCCGTGTACGAAAACAGCCCATCCCTGTCTGAACCCAGATAAAAGCCTACCAACGTTGTAATCAAGATCAAGAAGTTCACTTCTGGCTTGGTGAGCGCCCAGTAGTCTGAGAGCAGCGTGAGCCGCACAGAATGGCGATCTTGCACAGCCGTAGAAGAAAACTCGGTAAGTGCGGAACGGTGGGACATCTCAGACCGCCTCCGTCCGGTGCGGATCGGTGTGCCGGACGGCAATGAGTCGCGGGTCGAATTCCGGAACCTCGAACCGCTCCGATCGAAAGGGCGAGAGTAGACGCGCGGTGAAGACTGTCCCGGCGATTAAGTAGACGACCGTAACGCAAGTCCACATCAGCGCACCGGCGCATTGCTGGTCTTCTAAAGCGGATAGGCCAAAGGAGTGAGGAGACGACAAAAATACCGGGTAAACCACGCGATCGCAGAACACTAGAAATCCGGAAAGAATATCGCACGGCAGCGTGGCCAGAAACAGATACAAGAGTATGGACGCTTCTGGCCATTTTGATTCCCGTGGCATAGGACGGGCTACTGGCCACCAGAACAGAAGTCCGCTTGCGAGGAAGGATGCTTGCTCGATCCCATGCAACAGTGGCGACCGCATGCCGAGCATAAACACCGAAGGAATATGCCACACAACTAATGTGGCTGCCGCTGCAACCCAGCAAAGTGCGGGATGGACTACCACGCTTAGCGAAGGATGCGCTGGCGGTTTTCGAGGCATGCCAAGCAACAGCAACGGAGGCGCGAGCGTCATGAGGAGAAGATGTTGAACCATGTGCGCCGTCAGCATGTTGTGGTCGAGTGCAGCGAGAGGTGAAGCGGCTGCGATCCAGATGAACAAGAGACCTGCCACGAAACTGCCGGCGCGCCAGCCCTCAACGTTGTGGTCATGTCTGCGAAGGCGGAGCCATCCCAGCAGATAAACGAGAGCAGCAACGATTAAGGTACCCGAGATCCAGAATGACTCGAAAGCAGGTTGATGGGGATGGATATGTGGAGTCATCTGCAGCCTATGGTTCAGTCCCGCTAGATTTCAGTTGGCCGTTGCTAAGCACCAGTTCGTGTGCCGCATCGCGGGCCGAATTCTGGGTTGGCGGATGCAACGTCTCGAGGAAAGCAACGAGCGCCGTAGTTTCTGCCGGACTCAGGTTGTTCCCATACGCAGGCATATTGCCGCCGCCTTGAATCACCTGCCGGATAAGTTGGTCCTGGGTGAGCCGCACGGCAACGCTGTCGAGGGCTGGGCCCCTTTCTCCACCTGTGTTGCCGAGAGAGTGGCAGTTGCGGCACTGCTTGACTTGAAAGACGAGCGCACCCTGACGTTCGAGCGCAGTCGTTCCGCGAATGTACAAGTCCGGGACTGGATCGCCGCTCCAGGCGTTCATGTGCGGACTCCAGGGCGTGAACTGGGCCATGCGGGTAAACGTGCCGAGCGTGATCGCGATCAGAAGAACAGTAACGACCGCGATCGGGCGACGCTTCCAGCTTTTTTCTCCTTCTCCTGAAAGAAACGGTAGAAGGATCAAGCCAAGAATTACTAAAGGCGGGCAGATGAGAAGAAATGGTGTCTCCAGCGCTGGAGGAAGAAGTGAGAGCAGCGCATAGAGCCAAAGAAAAAAGTAATCGGGCTTGGGCGCAGTTTGGATGATGGTCGGATCAGGGTAGCCTGTGGGCCCGAAAGGGCCAAAATAGAAGGCACATGTGGCGATCGTAAGAACGATGAATCCGGCGAAGAACATGTCTTTCCAGATCGCATACGGGACAAACGGCTCTCCATCTTTCTTGGTTAAGGCGTGATACTCGGCCTCATAGGTCGCTCGCCTGACGATGCGTCCCGGCATGGGCCATTCGTTGATGCCCAGCTTCAACACCATCAAGACATGGAGGCTGACGAATCCGATCAGCAATCCTGGTATCACGAATACGTGCAGAGCAAAAAAACGGGAGAGAGTTGCGCCTGCGATGATTGGCCCACCGAGCATTAGTTTCACCGCAAAAGGACCGAGGATGGGAACGCGGCTGGCAATCGACGCTCCGATTCCCAGCCCCCAGTAAGCGTCCTGATCGAAGCGCAGGACTTGACCGGTAAAGGCCATGCCAAGAGTCATCAAGAGAAGAAATATGCCGATCACCCAGGTGAGCTCGCGAGGGAATTTGTGAGCTCCAAAGAGAAACACCTGCACCATATGAATCAGAACAATCGCGACCATGAAGTTGGAGCCCCATCCGTGCATCGCGCGGATGAACCAGCCAAGCGTCACCTGATGATTCAGAGCCTGGAGGCTGGTCCATGCTTCGCCGGCCGAGGGCACATAAATAAGAGCCAACAGTATTCCGGTGACGACTTGCAGAAGAAATATGGTGAGCGCCGCGCTGCCAAAGACATAGAACCAGCTCGATGAGCTTCGCGGCACAGGATGTTCCGCTGCCTCGCGAATGGGCGCTGCGAGTTGCAAACGGTGATCGAACCATGCGCCAATTTTTCTGATCACGCGCATGGCGGTTTCTCCGAAGTCAGAGTTGCCACGGGATTGCCGGGAGTGGGGAGTTGTCCGGCATCGATCGTGAGCACTCCGTTTTCGACCTTGTAGGGATATACGAAAAGCCCACGCTCAGGCGGTCCGGACGCACGCGAGCCATCGCGGTAGTACGCGCCGCCGTGGCAGGGACACATGAAAAGTCCAGATTGCGCGAACCAGCGGACGGGACACCCGAGATGGGCGCAGTTGATGGCGAACACTTGAAATTGATTGCCGGCGATGCGGCGCACCCAGCACGCTGTGTCTACAGTTTTTCCGTCGGTCGGCATGACCAGGGGATTGCGAAAAGTTGCCATCCGCGTCTCTCCCTCGGGAAAGTTGCTGACGTCACCCAGCGGCACCCACGAAAGATAGCCGTTCCCGCGGCTGCGGGTGAGGGAAGAAAAAATAAAACCCGCGACGGGAAGCGCAACTACGATGGCAGCGAATCCGTTGAACAAGATTCCCAGCTTCATTAAGAATCCGCGCCGGGAAAGGCTAGCGTCGGCGGCCGAGGTCGTCACAGTGTTCGTCGACATATTATTTCTCCGAGTGTTGCGCCTGAGACTGTTGCGCGTAGTTTGAAGCGTAAGGCTGCCCCGGATTCTGGACTCGCCGCGATGCCAGCCAGGCAACTACGTCTGTGATCTCCTGATCGGTCATTGCACGTCCGGGCAGATCGCCGCGCCAGTCGGGTGCGCCCAGTTCCGGCCTGCCAGTGATCACGATTGTGCGTAGTGCCTGATCGCTGACCAGCGCCAGAAATGAATCGTTGGTGATGGCGCTTCCCTTCTGCGTCCCTCCGCCTTGAGGACCATGGCAGGATGCGCAATAGGTTCCAAACGCGAGCTGGCCGCGATCGACATTCGCGGTAGTTTTTGCCATAAACGGGGGCGGATTTGTGCCGTCGAGAATTCCCTTGCGTTGCCAATGCGAAAAGATTCCGCTCGCAATCGCGCTAATCTGCTCGTCCGTTAACATTCCTCCGGCAGATTGCGCGAACGCGGGCATCGAGGTTCCGCGGATGCCGTTGGCGACAACCTTGCGCATTGTGGGTTCATCGACGATGGCCAGATACACGGGATTGGCAAGAGCGATCGACGCCCCTCCACGGCCTTCCGCTCCGTGACAGGCCGCGCAGTTCTGCGTGTAGAGAGTCGCAAAATCGGAGATCTGGTCCGGGGCGATTGGTTCCGGATCTGTTCGCGGCGCACTCTCTCGAGTGCTGCAAGCAGCGAGCATCATCAGGCTGACAATCACCGGCGCGGAGAGAATTCTGATTCGCTTCACCTCCATCAGCGGTTCTCCCTGCTGTCTCGCGGTGGAATCGTTCCCGGCGCCTCGATTCCTGCCCGTAGAACAAACGAGACATTCTCGCGGGTTGGAAAACTCGGCTGGCGGACGACCACGAGTCCAGCGACGATCCCGAAAGCCACTTGCGAAGCGATGAACCAGGGCCAATCAATGCGACTCGCGAGCAGGGGATTGAGCAGTCCCAGGATTGTGTACAGGAGCCCCGACCACAGCGCGGGGGCGATCAACCCTCCAAGCACAATTGGACGGCGGGGAAACATGGGCAGCATGGCGCCGTAGAGCATGCCAACAAAAATGGAGACAAGGCCGTGCAGAACAAACGCGATCGCGAAAGCATCCCCATGAAATGAATACAACTGTGCGGGCTCGAGCCTTAAAGACTCGCGATAAAATACCGCGGCAAGCAGATTGATGGGGTACCAGATGCTGCGAGCCTTCAGCACGCCGTAGGCACACGCTAATACTGCCATTGCGACGCTGCCCGCCAATCCGCCTTTCACGCCTGCCGAGATCGGATAGGTGTGAACGGGGAGCCAGGCGCGTAGCTGGTCCGGAAAAACCGGGAGACGATCCACGGCCCGGCGATTCGTGGTGATGCGAATGTCCTGGGGGAGAATTGGTACAACCTCTTCATGCTCGTGCGGAAAGACTTCACGGAACCAGCCGACACAACCTGACAGCGCAAGCACGGAACCGAGAACGCTGACAGAGGGGCTCGTCACCAGGCCGGCGAACAGCAGCGCCGTGCCCAGCGCCAAAATGAATGGCCACGCTGTCGGCGCCGGCACTTCGATTTCGCGCGCTGCACGAGGACTCTCGTTCCGTTGCCCTGTCGTGGATGGTGTTGCCATAAGCTCCTCAGCGTCCCAGAACGTAAACTACCGTGAAGACCACAACCCACACGGCGTCGACGAAATGCCAGTACATTGAGAGCACCGCGATGCGGCCTGACTGGCTCGCTCCAATGCGTCCGGCAAATCCGAATATCGCGACCAGCGAAAGCATGATCAGGCCCGCGGTGACGTGAAAGGCATGCAGGCCGACGAGCGAGTAATAGGTTGTTCCAAACAAGTTCGTCGAGATTGTGAGTCCGTGTTCATAGATCAACCGGTGCCATTCCATGGCCGTGCCGTAGAGGAACAAGCTGCCCAAGGCAATGGTCAGCAACCAGAGGCCGAGGAATAATCGTCTGTAATCCCGCTCCAGTGCCTTTGCCGCAAAGTGAATGGTCAGGCTGCTCGATAGCAAGCAAATCGTGTAGAAGATTGGCGTCTCGAGAACTTCTCGCGGCGTCGGCCCCGTAATGCTCTTCCCCAGATAAAAAAGATAGGCAACGACGAAGATGGTAAAGATTGCCGACTCGGCAATAATGAGACCGGCCATCGCGACCTTTCCGCGAGATGGCAGATGCCAGGCAGCCGCTGGATTCGGAAATGAAGTTGTAACTGCGCTCATATGGTTCGCTCACTCATAGCGGCTATCGGGGTCTTCGGGATGTTTCAGGTCCCATAAAGGACGGCGGCTCGCGACTGTCGGAACCGTCGCAAAGTTATAAGCTGGCGGCGGCGAAGACGTGGACCATTCCAGCGTCCATGCATCCCAGGGATCGTTACCGGCTCTGACTCCCTTGAAATAAGAAATGATGAGGTTGGCAACGAACACGAGAATCGCGAGGGCCTGGATAAACGCCCCAATAGTAATGATGAGGTTCAACGTGTCCCAACCACGACCGGGCTCGTAGGTGTAGATCCGCCGTGGCATCCCAAGCAGTCCTGGGATGTGCATCACGTCGAACGTCATGTGGAAGCCAATCAAGAACAGCCAGAAATGCCATTTGCCGAGGCGTTCACTCAGCATTCGGCCAGTCATTTTCGGATACCAGTAATAGAACGCTGCGAAGAGCGCGAACAGGATTCCGCCTACGATCACATAGTGAAAGTGCGCCACAACAAAATAGGAGAGGCTAAGCTGCCAATCGAAAGGCGCGGCGGCCATCATAATGCCGGTAAGGCCCGCAATGAGGAATTGGAACAGAAATGCGATGCTGAACAGCATCGGCGTTTTGAATTGAATCTTGCCGCCCCACATGGTGCCGATCCAGTTGAAGATTTTAATTCCGGTCGGGATGCCGACAATCATCGTAGTGAGGGTGAAAAAGCTGTTGGCGTAGGAGTTCATTCCGATGGTGAACATGTGGTGCGCCCAAACGCTCATGCTCACGAACGCAATGCACACGGTTGCGGCGACCATCACCGGATAACCGAAAATCGGTTTACGGGAAAATACGGGAATGATTTCAGACATGAACGCAAAGCAGGGAATGATCAGAATGTAGACTTCGGGGTGTCCAAAGATCCAAAAGAAGTGCATCCAGAGGACCGCCGACCCTCCAGCTTGCGTATCGAAGAAATGGCCGCCCAGGTAACGATCGATGAGCAGCATGATTTGAGCAGCCGACAACGGTGTAATCGCAAGCAAAACCATTCCTGCCATCACGAGATTCAGCCACGCCAATAGTGGCATGCGACTCAGCTTCATCCCTGGGCAACGCAGGCACAGGATTGTCGCAATGATGTTGATGGCGGTTCCGATGCTTCCGAACCCGGAGACGAGCAGGGCGAGAGTCCAATAGTCGGAGCTGTGACCGGGCGAAAAAGCTCGGGCGCCTAAGGGCGCATAAGACCACCAACCGACGTCCGGTGCGCTTCCGGCGCCGTACAACCCGCTTCCTCCGATAAAGCTGAAATAGAGAAGAAGTCCGCCCAGAAACGATAGCCAGAAACTGAAGGCATTGAGGCGCGGAAACGCCATGTCTCGCGCACCGATCATCAACGGCACAAGATAGTTTGCAAATCCAAACAGGAACGGCATGACCACAAAAAAAATCATGGTGGTGCCATGCATGGTGAACATCTGGTTGAAAACTTCCGGCGAAACGAAGTTGTTATGCGAATGCATCAGCTGAATGCGAATGATGAGAGCCTCGACTCCACCGATCACGAGGAACAACAGAGCCGAGAGAATGTAGAGAATGCCCAGCCGTTTGTGATCGACCGTGGCCAGCCACTGATGAAGCTCGTCAACCCAAGGCCTGGCTTCGGTTTGGCCGACGGCAGCGGTGATCACGTTGGATGACATTTGTCAGTTTTCCAGGCGTTCTAGTGGAGCGTTTCCATGTAACTCACCACCGCATCCAGATCCGCGTCGCTTAGCTTCATGGCGGGCATGAGCGAGCCGGGTTTGATGGCGCCGGGGTTTTGGATCCAGAGGCGGAGGTTGTCGCGGGTGTTTTCTGCGGCGCCCGCGGCAATGGTGGCGCGGCTCATCAAATGGGTCAGGTCCGGGCCAAAGCGTCCGTCCCCTGGCGTTCCGCCCACCGTATGGCAGTTCATACAGGCATTCTGTTCGAACACTCGCCTGCCCGCGATTGCGGCCGCGTTTTCGACTGCGGGTTTTTGTTGGGCTTGAACCCAGGCGGCAAAATCCTCGGGCGCATCCACGGAAACGCGGAGCAACATCTTGGCGTGCTGCACTCCGCAGTACTGTGCACACTGGCCAACGAAGACTCCGGCGCGCTGCGGGTCCATCCACATTCGGTTGGGGTGGTTGGGAATAAGGTCCGTCTTCCCTGCCAACTCCGGAACCCAGAAGCTGTGGTCGGTATCGACCGATAGCAGCTGCAGAAACGTTGGCGTCGGATGAGCAGGATCGCTGACCGGGATGTGCAGTTCGTTGGCGGTGACGATTCCCAGCTTTGGATATCGAAACTCCCACCAGTATTGATGTCCAATCGCGATCACATCCAGTGCGCCCACGGGTTCTGGAGCATCCTCAACGGCGTGGATGACTCGGGCGGTCGCCAGGAATAGGACAACGACAATCAGGATTGGAATGACCGTCCAGGCCAGCTCAATCTGCGTGCTTCCGTATACCTGAGCGGGTTCGCGGCCGGCATCGACTGCACGCCCACGGAACTTAACGACCGCATAGGCCAGCAGCGCAAAGACAATAACAAAAATGATTCCGGTGATAACGAGCACAAAGATGGACAAGTCAGCGATGGACTTTGCTGGGGTTGAGGCGGGAGCGAAGATGTTTGTGCCGTGAGCAAACGGCTCTTTTGCCTGGCTCGCACACACCGTCATGGCGCACCAGAAGAGAAGAAGCATCGTCTGCGCGATGAACCGAGCCGCCGGTAATTTTATTTTCAACATCGACGCTTCTCTTCTTCCGTTCTTCAACTCCGAAGTATGCGATATCAGTAGACTGCGGACTTTCTCCGGGTGCGAATGCAAGAGCCCACAATTCCCAGCGCCCCAGCATTCGATTAAGTGGAGAGCAAGTGTGCTACCAAAGGCCTAGCCACCGGCAATCGCCGCAGCGCAACCGTGGGGAAGACCCCTTGCACAATCCCGCAGGTCAATGGAGGCGACTCGCACATGCTGGGCTTGGTGTGTCATTCCGGTGCCTCTTGCGTCAAGTGTCATCTGGGTTGTCACGAAATTTCAGCGACGAGCCTGATCGATACAAATCAGGGCGTGCTTTTGCGATCGCAAATCTCATGGAAGTGAAATTGCATGGACCCGGCGGCAGACGGGCTTCCGCCCAACAGCTAAAGGGCGGAGCAAATTGCCCGACACAGCCACCGGGGTCTACATAGACTTAGAGAGGTTCTTACGGCGAAAAAAGTTACAGGCGGATTGTGGGAATTCTAGCGAAGGCTGGAGTCAAACCCTGCTACGGAATCGCCGGAGACGGCCTGGGCGCTTAGAAGGAATCTGCCGGGCATGACCGAACCCATCCTGGTAGCAACGAGCCGATATACACCGAGGCGCGTCTAGGACGAAAGCTATGAGCGAACACCGGACGGGCTCTCCATCTGCATCACCCAATGCGATCGATGCGATATAGCCGCATGCACAGAAAGCTGAAGCTTGTGGCATAGTGTTTTCATCGTACTTTTGACAGGGGCATGGCGGAATGAGTGCGCAAGACGTACCGACCGTATTCATTGTTGATGATGATGCCGATGTGCGTGAGTCTCTTCAGGAGCTCTTCGAGTCGGTCGGCCTGCACTCCCAGTCATTTGGAACGGCCCATGATTTCTTAGCGGCGGGGCGCGGTAATGGCCTCAGTTGCCTGATCTTGGATGTGAGACTTCCTGGCATCAGCGGTCTGGATCTTCAGCACGAACTAAGAAAAGGGAAAATGAGCCTTCCCGTTATTTTTCTCACCGCTCACGCAGACGTTCCAATGTCGGTCAAAGCCATGAAGTCTGGAGCGGTTGAGTTTCTAACCAAGCCATTCCGGCAGCAGGATCTTCTCGACGCGGTGCAGCGATCTCTCGCGCGAGCTCGCGTCCTGCGTGAGAAGGAACGGGAGTTAGAAGAATTGCGGCATCGTCATGAAGGACTGAGCATTCGCGAGCGCGAGGTGATGAAGCTGGTTGTCTCCGGAATGCTCAACAAGCAAACTGCAGCGGAACTGGGCGCCAGCGAAGCGACCATCAAAATGCATCGCAGCCAAGTCATGAAAAAGATGCAGGCTAAATCCTTGCCTGAGCTTGTCCGGATGGCGGACAAGCTTAAGCCCTGATCGCTGTTGAGTCGGTCCCGAAGTTACCGTGTCGCATCCATCGAAAGTGGCGATCCAAGCTACTAAGGTCTAGGTTTCTCCGCCCAAAGTTAGATTGCTTCACAACGCATCATCACGCTACCCTCGGGGCATGCCGGTGGACGAAGCCTCCAAATTGATTGCAATCATCGACGATGATGAAGCAATGCAAGATTCCCTGCGCGACCTTCTGGAGGCGGCGGGGCTTGCGGCACGTTGCTTCGGGTCCGCGGAGGAGTTCCTGAAATCCGATTTGCATCGCAAGGCTGCGTGTCTGATTGTTGACGTTCGCATGCCGAAGATGTCCGGTCTGGAATTGCAGGCCACACTGAAAGAAGAGGAATGCAACGCTCCCATCATCTTCATTACCGCTCATGGAGATGCGCGAATGCGGATTGAAGCCATGCGACGGGGTGCAGTCGAGTTTCTTGCGAAACCCTTCGATCATCAGGTGTTGCTCAAGAGAGTTCGTTCCGCTTTGAGTATGTGAAACCCTTGCACCATCGCAGTGGTGCAAGCCTTAAGCGTAGAGGTTTCTGTGGGAGATCATGCCACCATCACGGACCGTGTGACCGATCAGACCGAGCGAACATTCGAGCGGATCATCGGCGATAGCGCCGCCCTTGAATCTGTTCTCGATCAAGTGGAACAGGTTGCTCCCACGGACTCGACGGTCCTTATCGAAGGCGAAACCGGCACGGGAAAAGAGCTCATTGCGCATGCCCTTCACAATGCGAGTCAGCGCTGCGGGCGCGCTTTTATCAAACTCAATTGCGCGGCTATCCCGCTCGATCTTCTGGAAAGCGAATTGTTCGGTCACGAAAAGGGCGCCTTCACGGGAGCGATCGCGCAGAAAATCGGGCGCTTCGAAATGGCTGACAAGGGCACGCTCTTCCTGGACGAAGTGGGAGACATTCCTCCCGCGCTGCAGCCGAAGTTGCTGCGTGTGCTGCAGGAGCAGGAGTTCGAGCGCTTAGGGAGCGGCCGCACGCACAAAGTAGATGTTCGGCTTCTTGCCGCAACGAATCGGAATCTGCTGAAGATGGTGGCGCGCGGCCAGTTCCGCAGCGATCTTTATTATCGTCTGAACGTCTTCCCCATCTTGTTGCCGGCGTTGCGCGAACGCCGGGAAGACATTCCTGCGCTCGTCGCCCACTTCGTCAAGATCTTCAGCCGCCGCATGGGGAAACAAATCGAAAGCATTCCTTCAGAAATGATGATGGCCTTCCAGTGGCATTCATGGCCTGGCAATATACGCGAGTTGCAGAACCTGGTTGAACGTGCGGTCATCCTTTCACGCGATGGCGTGCTTCCAAACCCTCTGCAGAAAAGGCAAACAAGCGCCACTACTCTCAGCACCAACACACAGTCTTCACTATCGTCGATGAACTGGGAAGGCTCCGACCGTGCTCTCGTGGTGGAAACGCTTGAGCAGACCGGATGGATCGTAGGTGGCCCCCGCGGCGCAGCCGCCAAACTGGGGCTCAAGCGAACCACGCTGCTGGCCAAGATGAGAAGACTAGGAGTTCTACGACCTAGCACTCAGGAAAGCACAGATGTTCTCGACCGTGCAGAGGGGGATATTCAGGTTTGAACCCCTTTCATTTCAATTTGCCAACCGAGGTGACGTAGTCATGGCGTCTAGTTACCTATCTTTTTGAGCTGGGCGTACTCGGCTTGGGCTTGTCGATAGATGGGAATGTCCGGGTCGGCGTCTTTCCAAATGTTAAGGAATTCTTCGTAAGATTTCCGGGCGGCAGCATTATCGCCCATCATCTTCTGCGCTCGGCCGAGCTGTAGTCGGGCCAGGGGGCCGATGACATGTCTTACGCTAAATCCGGGATTGTCGATGAGCATTTGGAACTGAGCCGCGGCCGATTGGCCGTCGCCGAGTTGCAGGTATGCGAGTCCGCGGATGTAGGCGGGGTACACATAGTCGAATGATGGCGTAAACGCCAGATCGTACCTGGAAGTGTCGCGTAGAAGATCGATGGCTGCCGCCGGGTCGTGTTGCTGCAACTTGATCGCGGCCCGGATGGTGGGAATGAAGTAATGCTGGACCAGGGTGTCCTCGGGCCGTTCTGTGCTGATCTGGTCTGCGATCTCGCCAGCCTCAGATGTTCGCCCTGATCGTGCGAACGCGAGCGCCAGCGCGATCTTGTTATTGCGATCGAGCAGTCTTTCGGATACGTTGCTTTCATAGCGTCGAGCTTGCGCGTCCTTTCCGGCTTCGGCATCCTCCAGCGCCGACAGCGCCACCCACCAGTCGGTACTGCCAGGCTTCGAGGCTTGTCCCGAGGTCTGCGCCAAAGCTTGCTGCCGCAGGCGTTCGGCGGCGTGAAAGCGACCCCGCTGAATCTCAATCAAGGAGTGTTCATGCAGGAAGTCTTCTCGATAGCTGCCTTGCTCCTCTTCGCTGAGTATCTTTTCGACTTGATCCCGGTCGCCTGTAGCGAATGCCACAATTAGTTTCTCGCGCCGGATGAGTGAGCTGTCGAGTTTAAGCGCGTTGGCTTTGGCGAGCCATGACTTTGCCTCGCTGAATCGGCTGGCGAGCCGTATGGACTGTATCGCGGCGCCGAAATAATACGCGCTGGGCTGCAAGCGTGCTACCTCAGCGGCTTCGTCGGCCGCGCGGCCGGGCTGGCCGAGATACACAAATGCAGCCCGAAGGTTGGCATGGCCGAGCACATCCCGAGGAAATAATTGCAAGAAACGAAGCACCGAGGAATATTCTTTGTCCCAGTCGCCGGTCACCCGGCCGTAATAGTCGATTTCGATAATCAACCGGTCTCGGTCGGGCAATCGGTCGCGGAGTTGGTACGCACGCGTGTAGGAAGCCGCCGACAACTCAGCCTTGCCCAGGAAAAGGTAGGCCGCGCCCATGCGCCAATATCCTACCGCGAGGTTCGGATCCAGTTCGACAGCTCGCTGATAGTGTTTGAGCGCTCCCGCAGCGTCGCCGGCGAGGTAGAGTTTGCCTCCTTGAGCGGCGGCCTGTAGAGCCTCGAGCGAAGGGCTGAGCGCATTTTCCAGCGGTCGATTGAAGCGCGCCAGCGAATCTGCGGGTTCTCCGAGCTTCGAGCGAAGGCGCAACGCGGTAAGGCCCAGCTCGTGGATGAGTCCATTCCTGCTATCGAAGTCGTCTTGCTCCTCGGCCAGGGTTGCTCCCGAGCCGCAGTCGAGTGCCCTCATCTCCAGTCGATAACGGTTCCCGGCATCGGCGATTGAATCAGAGATCACCATCCTGCTATTGGTCCTGCTACAAATCTCGCGCGCGATCTCCGGGGTGATCTTTGTATTGGGCGCAAGTTTCAGTTGTTCCATGCTGGCGTATGTTTTATCCAATCCCAGCAAGTTCAAGTAGGGTGTCTGCTCCATTTCATAGCGCAATGCCGTGTTCAAAGCATCGTCGAAAACAGGGTCGCTGGTTCGATTGTCGACGTCAGCGAGAAGGATTGTGTCGGTGGGAGCGAGAGCGATGCGATGGCGGTACACTTCGTAGCGCCAGACACTAAGCGCACCAACTGCGAGCAGCGGGACCGTGGCCAAAACCAACCGCCAACGCCCTCTTGTTGAACGGGCGTGTGCGGTGGCGTCTTCGTGTGCGGTTTCTGGCCCCGACTCCAAGTACTGGATCGGGAGCATCAACCGATAGCCGCGCCGAGCCAAAGTCTCGATGTATCGAGGAGCATCGGCGGAATCCCCCAGGGCGCGGCGCAGGCTCTTGATCGTCGCGTTGATGCTGTGGTCGAAGTCGACGACCGTATCATTCGCCCACAGCCTGCCTTTGATTTCCTCGCGGGTGACGATCTTGCCCTCACGTTCAATCAGCAACCGCAAAACCAGAAATACCTGTTCCCGGAGCAGAACCTTATTATTAGGATCCGGGTTGTTAGGATCCGGCGCCTCGGTCGACCGCAGTTCGCCAGTGCTGAGGTCGAGCTCAAAAGCTCCGAAGCGAACGCGCTGTGAGGGAAGGGTATCCATAGGAAACGCATACAGAATATAGAGCAAAAAGCTCTACCAACGGGGCTCAGAATTGTCGAAACAGAGCTTAGAGCACCTCAATCCCTCTCAGCTATCTCATTAACAATAAACGCCTTTCTGATTTCACTCCCATTTCATCGCAAAGTCACCTCTGCTCCATTTACACGCCTGCGGCCAAGCAGTAAACAGGCGAACATAGGCTTCACTTGAACCAACGATATTGGATTCGCGGCATGCCACGGGACCAGACCTCCAAGTTGATTGCCATCATCGATGACAACGAGGCGATGCGGGACTCGCTGTGCGACCTGATCGAGTCAGGGGGGTTTGAGGCAAGATGCTTTGGATCCGCAAAAGCGTTCCTTGAATCCGATTTGTATGGCAGGGCGGGCTGCTTGATTGTTGACATCCGCATCCCGAAGATGTCGGGTCTGGAGTTGCAGGCCAGGCTGAAACAAGAGCGGTGGAATGTTCCCATCATCTTTCTTACAGCGTTCTGCGACGCAGAACTGCGGGCTGAAGCCATGAACGCAGGAGCGGTCGAGTTTCTCGCGAAGCCGTTTGATCATCAGCAGTTGCTTAAACTTTTGCGATCCACCCTCGATCGCCAGACGCATCGCGCCGGCTCGCCGCACTTTGCGATTTCGCAATGCAGCGCTCGCGCCTCATGAAATCCCGTGAGGTTGTTTTCTCACTCTTGAACGCGGCTTTCCTTTACGGACGGTGAAAACGATTTACTCAGGCGCGCTGCCTATCGCATCCAGGAGTTCGTCATGGGCCTGCAGGTAGTCCATTTGTGACCGCAGCAGGAGCGCCTTGGCATCGTATTCCTGAGCGGTTGCGGCGGTCGCCTGCGAGTTCAGCGCGGCCCCCCGTATCAGTTCCTGCTGACGGACACGACTCGATTCAGTGCGTAGCGCCAGCACTTCTTCCGAAACTTTCAACATCTGCTGCGTCCTTTGCAACTTGTTGTACGCCGTCTCGACCGACAGGTCGACCGCATCCGCCAGTTTCGCCAGGTTCTCCTTCGCCTGAGCCAACTGCGCCTGACGCTCCCGCAGCAAGGCGTGCTTACGCCCACCATCGAACAGATCGTAGCCGAAGTGAACCCCAAAGGTTCCGAAGTTGCGCGCCAGGAACGGGACATTTTCCTGGTAGCTGTAACGGGCGAAGGCATTCACATCGGGGACCCAGATATCAGTCTTGGCCAAACGTGTGGCGGCCAGTGCCGCTTCTACCTGAGCACGAGCGGCAAGGATTTCCGGATGGGAGGCCTCGGCAGTGGTAACACAATCTTTAGGCTGGCAAGTCTCCTGAAAGTCGGGAACCCCTGGATCCAGATCCAGAGCGGTGGCCAGGGGCAGGCCAATCAAGTCGTTGAGTTTCAGTTTCAGATCGGTCAACTGGAAGTCGGTCGTCAGCAGTTCCTGCTTGGCTTGCAACTGCTGGGCACGGCTATCGATCAGGTTTTCTTCCAGCGAGCTGCCGAATTTTACTTGCTCGACGCGCTCGCTTTGAAGGGCTCCGGAGGCCTTGATTCGCGCTTCGGTGGCGCTACGGTGCGCCTGGGCAATCAGGATCTGGTAGAAGACCTGATGGACCGCGAGCGCTACGTCATTCCGGGTAAGCTGCGCCTTCGAACGCGATGCTTTTAACTCGGCCTGGGCCAGATCGTTTTCCTGTCTGATCTTGAGCAGGGTCGTCAACGGCTGGGTGAGCTGGGTTCCGCTGGTGATGAAGTCTTTACCGCCCTGGCTGATGATCGCATTCCCGGGTGGAATCGCAGGTCCGCCGGCGGCTCCGAGACTGCCTTTCCGAATCTCAATCAGCTGAGTATCCGTCGCATGCATAAAGCCGCTGTCATTACGGATCGACGGAAAATATGTACTTTTGGCGACTTCTTTCGCGTGCTGTTTTTCCTCGACCGTGTAGCCGGCGATGCGAATATCGTGGTTGTGCTGGAGCGCTAACTGAACCGCTTGCTGCAAGGTGACGTGGCGCGGCGCCGCCGCCGTATTGTTTATTTCCTGGGCCGCGGCAATGCAGGCGAATAAGGCCGCAGAAGTTAACACGAATAATGCCGCATTTTTTTTCATTGCTTGAACTCCTTATGAGCGGCGGGGATCTGTTGCATGGCGCTGAGATCGCCGTAGTTCAAAGGCGATTTGCGCAGCAACGCGACGAGGATCAAGGCGCAAAAACAACTCCAGGCTATGAGCAGAAATCCGTCAATGAGACTCAAGCTATATGCCTGAAGGCGCAACCGGGCTCCAATCAGATCAATGGCGCGCGCACTTGCGGCGGCAATCCCAGAGGATTTCGCGTAGAGGCCCGCCGTCATGGCACGAATGTTCTGGTCTGTAATCCAGCTGCCGCTGCTGACGTGAAGTCCCAACAGGTTCGAGTGCAGCTTCTCCTTCTGAGCGATGAAGTGGCCCATGTAAATCGCGCCTGCTGTGCCGCCAAATATGCGAACGACGTGGAAGTAGGCCGATAAGGTCAGCACCCACTCAGCTTTAGCCAAAGCCCCCGCAAAGATTGCCTGCAGCACAATGCAGCCGACCAGCCCGATGAAGGCAAACGCTTGTCCCACGCCCACGAGCAACTCAGTACGGTAAAAGTTTTCCGCCGCCCACACCGTGGTGTACTGCGAGCACATCCATGCAGCGAACGCGGTACAAGCGAGGCCCGCGGCGAACAGTAAGCGCGGATCGACTTTGCGCAAGAGCAAGAGCGCGGCGATGAAGGCAATCGGAATAAGTGGAAGGGCGCTCCAGATGATCGCGGGAGCAATCTGGTCAGCTTCAAAACCGCGAATGGCCAGAGCCTGCGGAATGAGGATGATGGTTGTACAGAGCGTGAAGCGGAACCAGAAGAGCAGGCAGCCGAGAAGAATGGTGTTCCACTTCAGCAGAAACGGCAGCGCCACCAGAGGATTAGGACCGCGTAGTCTGCGAACCAGTGAACACAGTAGAAAGAAAGATCCAGACCAGAACAAGGCATTGAACACGCCGGAGCGCCACCAGTCGAGTCGCTGGCCTTGCTGAAGAGCCGCAAAAGTTAAGGCCAATCCCGCACTCAGATAAAGGAAGCCGGCGAAGCTCGGCGCGGCCGCGCCTTTTTTTCGCGGTGGCTGTGGTGGAATCCCTAAGTAGATGCAGATCATCATCACCGGCGCGATCACCGCAGAATTCCAGAACATCCACTGCCATGAAAGATGATCCCGGTAGAAACCATAGAGCGAAGGCGCGATGTTCACCGCTCCGTCCACAAAGACCGCGTAGAGAGCGATGGTGAAAGGAAGATATCGCAACGGAATGTTGCGAAGCGCGAAGGTCAGCGTGAGGGGATAGAAAGTGCCAGAGGCCAGCCCGGCGACGATCAATGCAGCGACCAGAAGACTGTAGCTATGGATGAACGGGAGATAGAGAGAAGTTGCGGCGAAAAGTCCTGCGGCAAATAGCAGAACCCGACGCGGCCCGAGCAGCCCTCCGAGGTAAACCGTGAACGGGCCGATAAACATGAGCGATGCATTGAAAGCACTATCGAGCCAGGCGCCGTCGTCGAAGCCTATGCCAACGTGGCCTTTCAAATCGGCAAGGCCGAGACTGAGCAGGCGGCCGGCGAGGGTGACAAGTCCGGCGCCAGTGACCACTCCCAGAATGCCGATAAGAGGGCGCGTTGATACTTCTGACGGAATAGCCGCGGCGGTACCACGCGCGATCTCCAGCGCAGACGGGCGAATTGTGATGGTCGAAGCTGCCATAGGGTTATCGTCTGGTGCGGACCGTCGCTACTACAGAGAGTCCGGGACGCAGAGTCGTCGCCATCGCAGGATCGTCCAGCGCGATCTTGACGGGAATGCGCTGCACAACTTTCGTGAAGTTGCCGGTGGCGTTGTCGGGCGGCAGCAGGGCGAATTGCGAACCGCTGGCCGGCGCGATCTCGACCACTTTGCCGCGAATGAGTTGTCCGGGATATTCGTCAATACGGAGTTCAGCAGTGTCGCCAATTTTCACGTTGGTCAACTGGGTCTCGCGATAGTTCGCTTGCACCCACTTGGTGAGAGCGACAAACGAGATGACCTGCGTGCCCGGTGAGACGAGTTGACCAGGCCGAACTTGCCGTTCGCCCACCGTGCCGTCGTCGGGTGCGTAGATTTTGGTGTAGCCGAGGTTCACCTGAACTGCAGCCAAGCTAGCCTGCCTGGCGTGCAGATCGGCCTGAAGTTGCGCATTCTGCGATTCGAGAACGATCTTGCTGCGCCGCTCGACTTCGGCAGCGAGCTCGCTGCTACGCAGCATGGTTTGCGCCTGATTGAGATCGGCATCACGGCTGGCTAATTGGGCCGAGAGGCTTCCTTCCGCGGCTACGGCGGTTTCAAGATTCTGCTCGGTGGTCGAGTGAGATTGGTACAACCCTTCCTGGCGTTTACGCTCGGAGCGAGCGCGAGTTAACTCAGCCTGAACCGCATCCTTGCCAGCCTCGGCGGCTGCAATCTGTGCCTTTGCCTGATCAATGCCCGCCAGCGCTTTGGCGATGCGCGTATCCTGCAGCTGGCGCTGGCGAAGATTCTCCTCAATACCAGCGCGCGCCGCCTCAACCGCCGCTTTGGCCTGATCCACCTGTGCCTGAAAGTCATCATCCTGCAATTCGACGAGGAGATCGCCTTTATGCACCTGCTGATAGTCCGCTACGTCGACGGCGCGCACGATGCCCGCTATCTTCGTACTAAGAGGAGTAAGGTCGCCGCGAACGTAAGCATCATCGGTGACCTGTTCGACCTTGCCGCCTTCCCACGCATTCCAGTTGCGGGTGATGGTGATCAAGACCGCTAACGCGAGCAACAACACAGCCACCGGCGCCACATAGTTCCGCCATCGCGCGCTTTGGCTGGGAGTCGCCTCATCGGAGTCGCTTTTGGGCGACACCGATTTCGCGACCGGCCCTGCGGATCCCGAAGATACTGGCGAAGTAGACATCAAGTTTGCTCCTTGAGGGTTACGAGATTCCGCAGCGGAAGATTTCAAGAGGGAGCTAAAGCAAGTGCGGTTCCAATCGCGTGCCGAGGATTAATGGCTGCAATCGCAGGCTTCGCTTGGGCAATCGGAACAAATACGCATATTTCCGAGAAGGCTGATGGAGCTGATGAGCTTTATGGCCGCCATGTCACATGACACGTGACACTTGACACCGTTGTTCGCGCGGGCTGCGACCACGAAAGCGTCCGCTTGAGATCTCAATCAAGAGAGATAAGTGGCCACGGAGCGGGCACCGCCTGAGGGCATCGCTTGTGTTGCTGAATGGAATCCTGCTTGCTGAAGAGGCTTGTCGTAACCGCGCGCGGAAAGTCGCGCCACACTCAGTTCTGCCGGGATGAAAGGAAGATCATGAACGGAAAGAATTTTCTGGGAATCATGCTCACGTTAGTCATGCTCGGGTCAGCGGGTTCCAGTTTTGCTCAGAATCCGGCATTGTCCAAAAAGGAAACTGGCCCGACTTCCGCTTCAAATGATCCATCTCAAGCCAGCTCCGACGACTTCGTTGAACTCTTGCGCAAAGACATACGATCGCAGAAGAAACAGATCATTGCCGAGAATATGCAGTTGAGCGACGCTGAGGCCGAAAAGTTTTGGCCCGTCTACGATCAATACGCGGCTGAACTCTCAAAGATTTACGACGGGAAACTCGCGTTGCTGAAGGACTATGCCAATAACTACAGCAGCATGACGGGTGAACAGGCCGAAAGCTACATCCGCAAACGGGCTGGGGTGGAACAGCAGATTATGCAGCTGCGACTGAAATACATCCCAGCGTTTCGCAAAGTGCTTTCAGGCAGGGAAACCGCTTTGTTCTATCAGATCGACTGGCGGCTGAGTCTCGCGATCGACGTGCAGCTGATCCAAGTCCCGCTCATTAATCAGTGATTGACGCTGTTCTGAGGGCGAACTGCCAAGGCCTGTGGAATTTGTTAGCCAAGCTCTTGCGGCCACCATGCTCAGCGCCCTGACGCTTGCCATCGAGTGCGCAGGAATGGCTGTCCTCATCCACTGGGTGCGGGCCTATTTTGCGCGCCGCCTCAAGACCCAAAGTCTTTTCCATACCGCCGTGCTCATAATTCGGTTCACGAGCCTGACAATTCTCCTGCACCTTACGGAGATCTTGCTGTGGGCGGCTTTTTATCGCCTGCGCTGCTTTCGATCATGGGAATCGTGTTTCTATTTCTCGGCGACCAGCTATTCCACCGTGGGGTACGGCGATATCGTCCTTCCGCCGGTATGGCGCGTGCTCGGGCCGGTAGAGGCGATCATGGGTGTATTGATGTGTGGACTTTCCGTAAGTGCGCTATTCGCGATTGCGACGCGGCTGATCGGAAACGAGGGCCAGTCGCCAGCAGAAGCCCGACCTTAGCGCCAATTCGCTACAGACTCCCGCATGCGATAAAGACAACGTGGAACAAACAGAGGTGGGGCCTACGGACTCTGGCGAATGGCTGGAAGCACAATGCTTCCAATGGTCGATTCGCAGGACAAGCCTGTCGATCTATCGAATGCTTAGTTGCGCTCAGCTGCCCTGGGGCCAGCCGCCACATCCGCAGGCATCGAACTCAACAGCTTCTCAATCGCTCGTTCCATCGTGCGGTTCATTTCCGAGACCACTGCGGGCACATCACGCTTGTTGACGTCTCCAATCTCCGAAACCGCGTTGCTCCAGACAATGGCTCCAGTGGCGATGCTGGTTATCTCGGCGGAGAGAGCAACCTGGACTTTCACGCCGCCCTGGTAGTCGATTTCTTCGAGCTTCTCCAGGCGTCCGCTGAGAACGTAGTCGACGTCGCGGCTTCCGTCGTAGGCCTGCACACGGGCAAAGACTCCGCTGGCACGCAGGCGTTCCGTGATTGCATCGGTCACGAAATCACGAGGGTTCATTGCCCAGCGATCATAGGCATAGAAGCCGATTTGCTCCGGAGACGTTTTATAGGCAATCGCTCCCTGACGCAGGTAAGGGGACGCGCGAAATTCACGAATCGCGAGAGTGGCATGCGCCTTCTCCGGAACGGGTGGATCCGGCGGCGCGGGCAGGTTGAGGGTGTAGTAGTTTGGGTATCTCGCTTTTCCACAGCCGGTCAGGATCACCAAGGCTGCGAGACAGAAGACGATCCTCGTCGCGTTTTTTCTCATAATTAGATCCGCCGGTGACCGGTAAAGGAACAGGCTCGATTTCGCTTTTTTCGGTTTGGTACGCATCATTTCGGCACCTTCCGATCTTCAGGCTGTCGAATCCGGATCATGCTCCACGGACGCTGTTTCACCGATTCGGTCAAGTCATCCAAATTTTCGGTTGCGGTCCGCAGGTTTTCGATGGTGTCGTCAATCTTGTAATCGTTCGCTTTCACCAGCACCTGCATATCAGCCAGCAGACGTTTGGCTTCGAGCAAAGTATTCTGCAGTTCCACCACGTCTTTGCGGATGGGTTCCCGCACTTCGCTGACGGTACCATTCACGTTTTGAATGGTTTCGTCGGCGTGCTGGCTGAGCGTATTCAGCTGGTCGGTCAGGCGGTCAATTTTGGGCCGCTCCGTCGCCAGCATTGCGTTCACGTTATCGAGCACCTCCCGTATCTTCCGTTGATTGGGCGGGCCGGTTACGGTGTTCAGGTTTGCCAGCAGCGTGCGGGCGTCTCCGCTGATTCCATGCAGCTCGCCTCGCACTTCGGTGATCAATCCGTTGGCGTTGTCGGCAACGCCCGCCATCTTGCCGGTGATCTCGTCAAGGCTCAGAGCCTCCTGCGATGGAATTGTGGACCCTGGGAGCAGACGCTTCGCATCGTTGCTGCCGGTGGTGATGGAGAGTGCCGCGGGGCTCATCACGCTGATCAGTCCCAGCTTGGCCACGGATTTTTCGTTCAACGGGGTGTTGTCCTTCACGTCCAGCATGATTTCAATCTTCGTTGGATCCGAGACTGCGGGCCGCACCGCCTTCACCTTCCCTACATCGATTCCGCCGAACAAGACTGACGCTCCCGGTTCCAGTCCGCCGGCGTAACGCAGATAGGTGTGGTAGGGAACCATGTGTCCGCCAAGCTGAGCGTTGATCAGGTAGATCAGCGCAAAGGCCAGGACCGAGAAGCATCCCAGGACGAACGCTCCGACTTTCGCTTCCGTGGTCACCGGTAGACCTCCTCGGACCGCATGTATTTTTCGAAGTAAGCCGACACGCCGGGCATCTTCGCCATGTTTTCCGGTACGCGATCCAGAAATTGCCGAACGCGCGGATTCTGGCTCGCCTTGATCTCGTCTTTCGTGCCGACCGAACTGAATGAGCCCTGATAGAGCATGGCGATGCGGTCTGCGATGCGGAACGCGCTCGGCAGTTCGTGGGTCACGACGATGACCGTCATCTGCATTGCCTCCTTGACCAGCAAGATCAGTTCATCGAGCTCCGCGGCGACAATGGGATCGAGGCCCGCGGAAGGCTCATCGAGCACAAGAATCTCGGGGCCGAGCGCGAGCGCACGGGCTACGGCCGCACGCTTCTTCATCCCGCCGGAGAGTTCCTGGGGAAGCAACTTGCCGAAGTCGGCCAGACCAACCGCAGCCAGCTTCATCCAAACCATAAGATCGACGATGGAGGGCGCGAGCCGCGTGTGTTCATGCAGTGGTAAGGCGATGTTTTCTTCCACCGTCAGCGAATTGAATAACGCCGCGCTTTGGAAAGCCACGCCAATCGAGCGGAGAACCTGTTTGAGTTCGGGCTTTGAGCAACGGGTAATGTCGGTTCCCTTCACGTGGACGCTGCCCGATTTAGGCCGTTCCAGCCCGATGATCTGGCGCAACAACGTGCTTTTTCCGGAACCGCTTCCACCCAGCAACACCATGGTTTCCCCATGCTCGATGTCGAGATTCAGCCCATTCAGCACGCGGCGGCCGGCGTACTCAACCACCAGATCGCGGACGGAGATGATGGGCATCAGACTTTCACCGTGAAATAAAAAATCGCGGTAAACACCGCGTCGGCAACAATGACGAGGAAAGTCGACTTCACCACCGCACCGGTAGTGGAGCGGCCTACGGAATCGGGGCCTCCGTGGACGCGGAAGCCTTCCAGGCATCCAACGTGAGCAATGATGGTTGCGAACACTACGCTCTTGATGAGTCCCGTGATTACGTCGCGCAACGTAATGGTAGTCAAAACATAATGCAGGTACAGCGCCGGCGACAGGCGAGTGCTGAAGAACATGAATAGCCCACCGGCCAGCATGCCGAAGAAATTCGCAATCACGCTGAGGCAAGGAACGCAAATCAAAGCGGCCAGATACTTGGGCGCGAGGACAAACTCGATTGGCTCGAGCGCCATGACGCGGAGGGAATCGAGTTCCTCAGTCACTTTCATCGTTCCAATCTCAGCCGCGAAAGCCGACCCGGAGCGCCCGCTTACCGCGATTGCGGTGAGCAGAGGACCAAGCTCACGCGTAAAGCCAACCGCGACCAGTTCAATCACATAGTGCAAAGCTCCGAAACGGCGGAGTTCGGAGGCCCCTTGCATCGCGAGAATGAATCCCGAGCAGATCGACATGAGGGAAACCATGGGCATCGCATCGACGCCGATTTCCAACATCTGTCTGACGGTGGCCTGCCAGCGATAAGGGTTGCCTACAAAGGGCAGGGCCTGTCCCATCGCCCGCATCGTGGCCCACCACTGTATGTTCAGACTCCCGACGTAGTCGAGGTGTTCGATCGTGTTTTCGCCGACGCTTTCGAGAATATTCGCCATCAAGACACCTTTTCTCCCGAAATACTTTGGCGCGAATCGTTTTCTCGCGGATCGTTTTCTCGCGGATCGTTCTGTCGCGGATCGTTCTGTCGCGGATCGTTCTGTCGCGGATCGTTCTGTCGCGGATCGTTCGCCTCGAACAGGGCCAGCACTCCGGTGACTTCAAAGAGCCGTAGCGTGGCGCCACTGAGCCCCTGCAAGCGGAAACTGATCTGGTGATGGCGGGCGATTCTCAGCGCCTCAATCAAGGTGGCGACCCCGGATGTCTCAATGTAGGAGACGCCGGTGAGGTCAACGATGATGGCCTGGGGCAGTGCTTGCTCCGACAGAAGGGTGCGCAGGCGATCGCGAAGATCGGGCGAGGAGTCGACGTCGATTCGGCCGGTCAGCCGGACCGCGGCATCCTTCCCCACTTGATCGACTGAGATCTGGAGGCTGGTGCTCGACGGAATTGCGATGCGCGCCACCGTCTCTCCTAGTCTGTTTCCTGCGATTTGAATGCACGATCGTGATGAAGGCCTGTGCCATTCACACTCAGGTGCTTGCATGCGGCCTTCCACAATCATGGCCGCAAAGAGGTAGCAGATCGGGAACTCGCTTTTCTCCTACCAGCGGCCAATTGAGTGCGGGCGCAGTCGTCGCAGCGGTTGGCAACACAAGTGCTTTACACGCATGGGAGCACTTGCTGTCGTCGACAGAATGATTTGGAAAGTGACAGTCGCTCCAATGTCACGAGCGATGACGCTTCTGTCAAAGTGAATGACACGCTGGATGGCGCTCAGGCCGCAATAACGGCTCTTGCGCGAAACACAAAAACAAAGGAGGAATGTGAGCATGCAGGCAAGAGCACTGGTTCTGTTTCTTATGATCGGCGTTGGAGTAGTTGCGGTGGCGCAAGACGTTGCCAGCGACGTAGGCAAGGGAGCAAAAGACGCGGGCAAGGCCACAGAGACTGCCGCTAAGGGCGTTGTAAAAGGCACGAAGTCGGCGACAAAAGCCGTGGCCCACGGCACCGACAAAGCCGCCACTTCGACGGTCAAAGGCACCAAGAGCGCCTCAGAAAAGACGGCGGACGCGACTGGGCGGGCTGGCAGCAAAACCGGCAAGGAGATCGGAAAGGGCACAGAAGCCGCTGCTAAAGACACAAAGAAAGCGGCAACGAAAACGGCGGACGAGGTGAAGTAAGGTACTGGGATGATTGCCCCAACCGACCCAGTGCTGGAATGCGGGACGTAATGTGCGCTAGCTGCCTGTTGCGCGATTGTCACTGCGGCGATCGCTGGCTGGCTCTCCGCCGATACTCCTCCGCATACATTTCAGCTCCCTCTAACTCAACCGTTATCACGACAGACTAGGGTTCGAAATCTGGCTCGTGGCACCGAACGTCACAACCAACATCGGCGCCACAACGTCATTTCAGTGACTTGGCTTCCGCGTCACCGTCATTGACACCGGACGTTTCCTGCTGCACTTGACTGCTCAAGCCTCACTCGATCGAGGTGATTGCCGCGCAAATACGAGTCTCGGTCTGCAGTTTCATTCCGTGCGATGGCTCAGGCACCAGTGCTTCGCGATGGTAGTGAGCTTGCATACATCGGGGATGGCATGACTTTCAGTATGGAGATCTGAAATGCTTAAGGGCTTTAATTATCCGCTTACTCCAAAAGGCAAATCGACGCTGAATCCACGTCCGCCCTGGTACTACTCTTCCGACTTTCTCAACATCGAATTCTGGTCGGAGCCGTCTGCCGTGGCGGCGCTGCTGCCTCAGGGTCTCGATGCCGACCGCTCCGCAAATGGACACGCCAACGCTCTTTTCTACGATTGGCAGTTCACGGGCAATGACGACGAATATCTTGATCCGGCCCGTTATCAGTATCGCGAGTTCTTCATCCTCGTTGATGCGCTGTACCAGGGCAAGCCGGTCGCTTACTGTCCGTATATTTTTGTGGACAATGACGCGGCACTGGCTCGCGGATGGACGCAAGGTTATCCGAAGCGTCTCGGCCAGGTTTTTCAAACGAGGTATTACGCCGCGACAGGAAAGGCAGGTCCCGCACTCGCAGCGGGTTCGAGGTTCGCTGGATCCCTTACTTCGGCCGGACAAAGGCTTGCTGAGGCCGTGGTTACGCTGAGACAACCGGTAACTGACATGACAGTGTTGAAGCAGAATCCTGTCATCAATCTTCTCCACACGCCGCGTCTCGCCGCCGATAAGCAAGACCAGCCGGCCGTTCATGAATTGGTCGAGAATGTACCGCGCGATTTGAAGATTGAACAAGCATGGGTAGGTGAAGGTTCTCTGACACTTCCCGTATGCAAAAACGAAGAACTATCAGATCTGGCGCCGATCCGTTGCGGTAAGGGCATACGGGCTTCGATGGCTTACGTTGTCGACGATCTAAAAACGCTGAAGGATTTGAGAAGGTAAAAGTGGCAGCATGTGTTGTCGCGCTGTTCCCCGAAACTTTCATTTAAAAAAGGAGAGCTTCATGTCAAAAACAGCAGCAGATCAGGTCGCGGAAATGATGATCGATGCCGGCATTCAGCGCGTCTATGGAGTGGTTGGTGATTCCATCAATCCCATCGTCGACGCGATACGCAGGTCCGATGGAAAACTTCGCTGGGTGCACTGCCGAAATGAGGAAGTCGGCGCGTTCGCGGCCGGTGCGGATGCTCTTTTAACCGGGCAGATCGCGGCGTGCGCCGGATCGTGCGGTCCCGGCAACCTGCATCTTATCCAGGGACTATACAATTCGCATCGCAACCGCGCGCCAGTGTTTGCGATCGCCGGACAGGTGCCAACCCGTTTTCTTGGCACGGAATACTTTCAGGAAACGCATCCCGAAAGAATCTTCCGCGACTGCACGCATTATTGCGAAGCGGCCTACACCGCAGTCCAGGCCGCCACCATGAGCCGTCTGGCGATTCAGTCTGCAATTACGAAGCGCGGCGTCGGCATGGTTTGCATTCCCGGAGATACGCTGGCGCAGCCCGCCGCAATCGATTTGCCCACGCATCCATTTTTTACCAATCCCCCGCGCATTCGTCCGACCGACGATGATCTCGATAGGCTGGCCGAAATTCTCAACTCTGCAAAGCGGCCGTTGATTTTCGGTGGGGAAGGGTGTCGCGGCGCCCGCGATCAGGTTTTGGCGCTTGCACAGAAACTCAATGCTCCGATCGGATTTTCCTACCGCGGAAAAGACGTGCTGGAGGCGGACAATCCCAACGCGGTGGGAATGACCGGCCTGCTGGGTTGGGGCGGCTTACAGAAAGGATTCGACCAATGCGACGTCTTGATCATGTTGGGGACGGATTTTCCCTACGTCGATTTCATTCCCAAGCAGCCGAAGATCGTACAGATCGATAGCGATCCTACGCACTTGGGGCGCCGCATCCCGCTCGAACTGGGACTCTGCGGCCACGTCGCCGAGACGCTCGATGCGCTGCTTCCGCGCATCGAACCGCGCGGCGGCGACAGGGGATTTCTGGATGATGTGCTCGCCGCTCACAAAACCGCGACGCAACACATGCAGACCTTTGTCGAACATGGTGGAGTGGATGGAAAGCTTCGCCCCGAGCACGTGGGAGATGCTGTTAGCCGCCTCTGCTCGCCCGATTCAATCATCATCGCGGATACCGGCATGTGCGTCGTTTGGGCCGCACAATTCCTACGGCTGCGTCGCGGCCAAAGAGTAATGACGTCGTTCAATCACGGAACCATGGCGAACGCCATGCCCGACTCCATCGGCGCGCAAATGGCTTTTCCAAACCGCCAGGTCATTACTTTTTGCGGCGACGGCGGTCTCTCGATGCTTCTGGGCGATCTGTTGACGATCGTCACTCAAAAACTGCCAATCAAAATTATTGTCTTCAATAACTCAACGCTGGGAATGGTTCGACTGGAGCAGATGGTTGGCGGTTATCCCTTCTGGGGAACCGAAATGCACAACCCGGATTTCAGCGCCGTCGCAAGAGCCATTGGATTCCACGCGGAACGGGTGGAGAAAAAAGCTGACGTGGCCCCGGCAATCGAGCGCGCATTTGCGCATCCCGGACCGGCTCTGGTGGACGTGACCACCGATCCAGACGCCCTGTCGGCTCCGCCAAAAGCAACCTACGAGGAGGCGCGTGGATTCGCATTGGCGATGACGAAGATGGTCCTGGACCATCGCGGCGACCAGGTACTTGAGCTCGTCAAGGACAACCTTCGCGGCATGGTTTAAGTTCACGCCCGCGTCCGGATGGTCGTGCTGGATGCCGAAAATACCCTCCCGGCATCCAGCGCGAAGGGATGAACTTCGTCAGTGTCGATAACACGTCGATTTTTAGTGAGCGGTCGATTGACGAAACTTTCAACCATCCACATTCGCGTATGAGGCTCGTATCCGATCAAAGTCCGTGTCCTCGCAGTTTGAACTCGAAAGCCATTTCAGCCAAACGCGAGCAGAACAAGCAAGACTCGTAGCATCCGATCCCATAATCTGTGCTCCGGAACGGAGTGAAGGTGCCTTTATCTCCAGGCTATTTCGCTCGGAGAGTGCCGACCGTAGCCGAGTGTAGCGGGATGCTTTGCAATAACAGGAATATGTAATTTCATTCAGTTCTTCGTAATTGCTGCGGTCAGCTTGTGCAGGATTTCAAAACCAGGCTCACGGGTTTCGAAACGCAAGAAATGTTGAAGTGTCTCTCGAGGCGAGCCGCCGTTTGGCAGACGACGTGCATTTTGCTGTGATGCGATACGAATGGAAATGTGAAATGCAAACCCAAACTACCTACTGTGATCGCTGTATGGAGGCGCCCGGCCGCCAGAGGGCGATTCTTGAAATGAACGAAGTTCTAGCGCTCCGCCTGCCGTCTTTTTACCGGTGCGCTTTCCGGGTTCTGGGCAACGCAGCCGATGCAGAGGACGCGGTGCAGGAAGCTCTGTTGGCCGCGCATCTGCATATCGATCAGTTCAGAGGGCAGGCGCAGATGGCCACATGGCTGACTACGATTGTCCGCAACTGTGCACTGATGCAATTGCGTAAACGGCACCGACAGATCCATTTGCCTTTGGATGAGCAGATGGAAACGGGCGACAAATGTTTCGTCTGGGAAACAATCGCGGACACGCGTCCCACCCCCGAGGAAGAGTGCCGCCACTTGGAACTGAGTACGCGGCTGCAAAAATACGCCGTGCGCTTGCCGCCTGCTCTGCGGAAAACATTCCAGCTGCGTGTCTTGATGGGTCTCTCGATCTTTGAGACCGCTCGAATTTTGGGATTGCCGCCTGGAACGGTAAAGGCCCAACTGGCGCGCGCGAGAGGAAAGATTGCGAGGCACCTGCGACCGGCGCTTGCACCAAGTTCCCGCAGCCTGCAGCGGCCACACCGGTAGTTTTGAGTTCGCTTAGAGGCACGGGATCGCGGAACATTCGTTGGAATGTTCCAAACGCTCTCAAATTCGCATCTGTAATGTCAGGTCTTGAACCTCGGGCTTGATGTCGGAATGTCTTTGACAGTATCAACACTCTCGACATCCACAGGCCCCGTCGGAGACTGATCATCAGCAGTTGCGGACTTTTCGGTTTGGCAAGCGCGTTGCTGTTCTCTGTCCCTGGAGAGGATCGATTGAAACGTTTCTACTTCGATCTCGTTGCTGCGCTCGGCATGGCGCTTGCCTTTTCCACGCCACTCTGGAGCCAGAACAATCAGGCGCCCCCGCGGACGGGGACCATCCTGGGTACCGCCATCGACGTGAACGGCGATGCGATCCCGAATGCCACCGTTCTCCTCAAGGAAGTTGACAGCAATATCTCTCGCACCATCGTGACAACCCAAAACGGGCTTTTCGAGTTTCGCGATGTGGAACCTGGCATTCCGTATCAGCTCAGCGTCAGCGCCAAAGGTTTTGCAGACTGGGCGTCTCCCCCGATCGTCATCAGTCCCACTCAGTTCAAAATTGTGAGCGGCGTCCAACTGCGAATTGCAACTGCGGCTACGAAGGTTGACGTTCATTACGATCCGGTTGAGGTCGCAACCGAGCAGTTCAAGGCGGAGGAAAAGCAACGCGTATTCGGAATCATTCCGAACTTTTATGTTTCTTATGACACCGACCCGGCGCCCCTGACTGCCGGTAGGAAGTTCAAGCTGGCTCTAAAAGTCTCCGTAGATCCAGTCACCGCTGCCGGAGTTCTCTTCGTGGCCGCTGCCCGGCAGGCTGGAGGTACTCCGGACTATGGCCAAGGCTGGGGAGCGTATGGAAAGCGCCTGGGCGCAGTGGCCGCCGATGGTTTTTCCGACATCATGATTGGTGGCGCAATATTGCCATCTCTGTTGCACCAGGATCCACGCTACTTCTATCAGGGAAGGGGTACGACCGGCTCGCGCATCCGCCACGCCATGTCCAACCCATTTGTCGCCCGAGGAGATAACGGGAAGTGGCAGCCGAACTATTCGAGTTTGGGCGGTGACCTGGCGGCATCGGCTCTCTCAAACCTTTACTACCCCCAGGCCGATCGCGGCGCCGGGCTGGTCTTCGGCAATTTTGCAATCGGCACGGCTGAGCGGGTTGGCGCGAGCCTGGCCCAGGAATTTCTTGTCGGCAGGTTCACCCGAAGGGGTGGTCACATGAAGTAGCGCAGCGGCAAGTAATACCGATTGCCCGTTGGGTGATCGACAGCAGTTCGAACAATTCTGCAATCGAGGACTGGAGGATAGACCCTTTATGGCAACCGTTCCGAAGTTTCGCATTGATGTTGACATTCACAATCTGCTGATGGATTCATCGCGGCAGCCAGCCAAGCCCGCGGCCGCGAAGGGTCTCACGCTGCCCGAACCTGTGTTTCCGCAGTATCCGGAAAAGTTGGCCGATCCCGGCCCCGACACGCCTCCCGAAAAACGCGACTGGAGCGCGGCGTACGCCTATCGCGCCATGCGGGGATGGCTTTTTCCTTACATACGGTCGCGCGTGTTGCCCGGCGAATTCCATCCCATCACTGCCTACTTGTTTGTCGAGTACAAATGCAATCTCGATTGCTGGTACTGCTGGGCCTACAACAACAAGGTGAAGGGCATGACCGAGGATGTGGCGCGGCGCTCGATCGACTGGCTTCACGACCACGGCTGCCGCGTGCTCGCGCTGATGGGTGGAGAGCCGTTACTGCGTCCGCAATTTGCTCACAAGGTGGTGAACTACGCCGCGAAGAAAGGGTTCTGGATCTACATCGGCACCAACGGCCGTCTGTTGCGACCCGATGTTGCCGACCGTCTGGGTGACGCCGGTGCGTCTGTCTTTAACTTCGCCGTCGATTCGTGGGACGAGAAGCCAAGCCTGCCGAAGGCTGTTGTGCCCGTCCGCAAGCACCTGGAGCACCTGCTGAAGAAACAGCACGTATATGGCTACATGGTGTTTTTCAACATGAACATTTGCCGCAATAACACGGAAGATATTCGAACCCTCACCGACTATGCCCGCGACCATCGCATTGCCACCGACTACCACATCAACGAAACTCCCATGCTCGAGCAGGACGAACATTTCAAACACCTCAGCGACAATCCGACCTACATCCGTCCGGAGGACTGGCCGGAGATCGATTCGCTGGTGGATTGGCTGATCGAGAAAAATAAAGCGGGCTACCAGATGGTGAACTCGGTGCAGCGCCTGCAGGAGATTAAGGCCTTCATCCGAATGGCGAGCGGCGCCGATCTCAAGCGATTGGGCTGGAACGGCGACGGGACGGGAACGAACGGCAACGTTGCAAAGCGGCTAGGCGAAACGCCGGGAATTGTTCAGGATGCCAACGGCGAACTGCGCTTTGCCGAATGGAATTGTCGCGCCGGCCAGAACAACGTCATCATTCGAACCGATGGGACGGTCGCGCCGTGTTTCCCGATGTACGCCTCAACCTACAATTGGGGAAATATCGACAAGCACAACTTCGAGGATGGCCAACTCGCGAGCATGAAGAAAACCTGCCAGCAGCATTGCTTCTCGACGCTAAATCACAATCTCGCCTACTGCTACAACGACGCACGCGTGATCAAGTTCGTGTGGACAAACCTGGTCAAGAACCGGATGAAAGGCGGCGCCAGAAGCTTCGAGGACTGATTGGAAGGCAGCGCTGAAAGGCTCTGCTTCGCTCGGGTAAAGTGCATGTTGCGGCCACCGCTCGCGCAGGATGCAAAAAATAGCTCCGAGGGTTTAGGGAGGAAGCTGCGCCTTTCAAACGTGCATCTATGACGCCCTTCGCGGCCGTATTCAACAAAGCCAAGCGTCACTTGCTCGTGGCCGAGGCAGGCTTTGCCTCTTTAGGTTTCGCGGCAGATTTTTGGCTTTCGATGGGCGCCTCAAACGATTGACCCAGGATATCGTTGTAGCGAATAGAGTTTTTCCCCACCAGAACGAGCAGTTCACGCCCCCCAGCGTACTTCACGGTCTCCTGGCCCAAGGGCGGCGTATAGAGCACAACATAAATGATATCGCCCACTTTGACCGAAACGTCATAGCTGGCCGCGCCTGCGGCGCTCCCGGCATCCTGATGAGCCTTAACCTCAACAATCGTTCCCACCTGATACTTCGAAGTGGACTGGCCAAGAGCCGAAAACATCGTCAACAAGATACCAAACACAATCGCTAGCCTAATCATGGTTGCCCCCGTCTCTCTGAGTTCGTATAGAGCGCCACAAAGTTGTGGCACGGTGACAGATACGTCATAACCGTTGACACCAGAACCGCTACTTCGGTGTTCCTCCGCGCGGCGGTGCAATCGACGTGACTGTCAGTGATGATGTACACGACCTATGGAAAGCACTTGTGTTGCCAACGGCAAGAACGGTCTGGCTGGAGCCGGGCTGCCGGGCGCTGCAAGAATCGTTGAATAAGCAGTCCCCAGCAGAGTGTGCGGGTTCGCAGTAGCCTCCACGGCGCCGCAATTCGCTGGCTGTTCAAGAACTATCAATTCCTCGCCGGGCAAACCGATATTAATGCGCCACTTCAGCGAGCGTTGTGGTGGAAGGCTACATGCAAGCACCAGCGCGGAATGCTTGATCGATCTGGCGCGTATGGGTACGTCCCAGACCGGGGAGGTCGTTGGCCGTACGCGAATCTACGCACTGGAGGCCGATTTTGAGTGACATTGTTACTGAGCGCGCTGGGAACATCTTGAGCATTCAGTTAAATCGCCCGGCAAAAAAGAATGCAAGCATTCACGGCGTTTTTTGCGAGGCGCAAATCGGCATAACCGTACGGCCCTGCTTAACAAATCTCCCGGCGTAAAAAAATCCGCAATCGGGCTGAAACCAGAGTTGACGATTCGCTTGCCAGTGCACCGCGCGTCATAGCCGAGACGCTCGGGCTGAAACGGGACCTCAGTGCTGGCTCAGATGCGGCGAATAACTATCTCGCGCCCTGCTCAGGCAGGAGCCTACGTTCCCGGAGTCTGGCGAGAACATGACGAGATTTGAGAGTAGAACTGTCAGCCGCACATGGAATAAAGTTACTGGGCAAGCGGGTTGAATCGCCTGGGAATAGGGGTCTGATGACGGTTCTACAAACAACGTGGGGCAAGGAACCACGCGCCCGTATACAGGCGCGAAGCGTTTTCGCGTTGGGCACTTTGTTGGCGAGTCTCTTGCTCGTAGCGCTTCCCACTGCGCTAGCTCTCGAACCGGATCGACGGATTTCTCAGTACGCCCACTCGGCCTGGCGCATGCGCGACGGCGCCTTCGCCGGAGCACCCACCGCGATCACCCAAACCAACGACGGATACGTCTGGATCGGGACCCTTGCTGGACTATGGCGCTTCGACGGTGTGCGCTTTCTGCCCTTTGTTCCGCCGGATGGAAAACAGCTTCCCAATCCCGCCGTGATCTCACTGCTGGGTGCGACGGATGGGAGCCTGTGGATAGGAACAGCCGCCGGCATGGCACGGTGGAAGAATGGAGAATTAGTTAAATTCCCGGAGATAGCGGGCCGCGTGAACTCGATTTATGAGGAAAAAGACGGCACGATTTGGATAACACGTTCACGGACTGATGCTGGAGGTGTCTGCAAGATCGCCGCGTCGGTGGCGACGTGTTATACGCCGAAAGATGGAGTGCCGCCCAATGCCCAGGTCTTGATCAAAGACAATCTTGGATTTTTTCTGATCGGACATGCTACTGGGATCATCCGGTGGAGACCAGGCTCTTCCACCTCATACGAGTTGCCTGAGCTGAAGCTAAATGCAGGGTTGGCTGGCATATCGGACCTCGCCCTCGCACCCGACGGTTCGGTTTGGGCGGGCATCTGGAACCCCGGCCATGGCGTGGGCCTGGAGCACTTGGTAAATGGTTCCTGGAAAACTTTCACCATGCCGACTCCCGACAAAAGCAGGTGGGCTGTGACCAGCCTGCGGTTCGACCGTAATCACGCGTTGTGGATTGCGACTGACAGAAACGGCGTCTACCGGATTCAGAAAGGCGGCGTGGATCATTTTACCGCCGCAGATGGCCTGTCGAGCGATTCTACCGCGGGCTTTTTGGAAGACAAAGAAGGTAACTTGTGGCTGATCACGGCCGAGGGTGTCGATTGTTTCCGCAACATTCCAGTTGTCAGCTTCTCTGTACATGAGGGACTCGGCGCAGGCGAGGTCGGCTCCATCCTGGGCGCTCGTGACGGGACCGTCTGGATCGGGAACAACGAACAGTTGGATTTTATGCGTGGGAGCGTTGTTTCATCCCTCGGCCTAAAGCAAGGGCTTCGCGGCAATCGTGTGACGTCGCTGTTCGAAGAACACACTGGCCGGCTTTGGGTGGGACTGGACAATGGACTCCTGGTGTACGAGCATGGCAGGTTTACGCCGGTCCTCCGTCCCGACGGCGGGCTGGTTGGCATTGTATTGGCGATGACCGAGGACACCGACCAGAATGTTTGGGCCTCGGTAATCCGAAATCCACCCGGACGCCCCACAAGGTTGGTTTGTTTTCGAGATGGCAGATTCATCAAAGAGATCTCCGACCGAAGGCTAGATGTCGTTTCTTTGGCAGCCGATCCGCATGGCGGTTTCTGGTTGGGCTTGATTCAAGGCGGCTTGGCTCGATATCGAAACGATCAAATGCGAATCTTTCCTCTCGAGGACACAACCGCACGGGTTAATCAAGTACTGGCAGATTCTGACGGTTCGGTGCTGGCTGCAACCAACAGCGGTCTTGTGGAGCGGCAAGGTGATAGTCAGCATACCCTCGACGGCAACAATGGCTTGCCATGTAACCGAATCTACGCGCTGGTTTTGGATAGGCACTCCGATCTTTGGCTCTATGCAGAGTGTGGACTGATTAAGATCAAGTCTGCCGACCTGCAACGATGGCGTGATCATCCCGATCAAAAGGTAAAGTTCGATCTCTTCGATGCCTTCGACGGCGCCCAGCCCTATCTCCCTCCTTTTCGCCCGATTGCAACCCGATCAAGCGACGGACGCCTATGGTTCGCAAATGACACCGTCGCTCAAATGATTGATCCGGATGGCCCGCTCAGAAACCCCATCCCACCGCCCGTGCATATCGAAGATGTGCTGGCTGATCGGAAGGCATATTCGCCTGGGAGCGCCCTTCGCCTTCCCGCCCTTACGCGTGATCTCGAGATTGACTATACGGCTCTGAGCTTTGTGGTTCCGCAAAAGGTACATTTCAAGTACAAGCTGGAAGGCTATGATCGCGATTGGCAGGATGCCGGAACTCGCAGGCAAGCTTTCTACAGCAACCTCCCGCCACGCGGTTACTCCTTCCGGGTAATTGCCTGCAATAACAGCGGCGTGTGGAACGAAGCCGGCGCGTCCTTCGATTTCTTCATCGCTCCTGCCTATTACCAGACGAATTGGTTTCGATTTTTTTGTGTCGCAGCCTTCATTGCGCTGCTCTGGGCGCTGCACCGCTGGCGTGTTCACCAGCTCACCAGTCAGGAAAGCATCTGCGGGATGTTGTGGAAACCATTCCGGCGATGACCTTCACCACGTTGTCGAACGGCTCCGCCACATTTGTGAATAAGCGCTGGACCGAATACACCGGGCTTTCGGTTGAGCAGAGTTCAGGGATCGGCTGGCAAAGTGCGATCCACGCCGAAGATTTAGTACGCAATGCCGAGAAGTGGCGTGGCTCCGTTGCGACGGGACAGCTTTTCGAAGACGAGGCCCGGTTCCGCCGCGCCGCGGATGGGGAATACCGATGGTTTCTGGTGCGCGGCGTTCCACTTCGCGATCGACATGGAAGCATTGCCAGATGGTATGGAACTCTCACCGACATTGAAGATCGCAAGCACGCCGAGGAAGCGCTCCAGCGCAGCCAGTTTTATATCAATGAAGGGCAGCGCGTTGCCCGTTTGGGAAGCTGGGCCTTCAACGCAACTGGCTTCGAATACTGGTCTTCCGAACTGTTTCGGATTCATGGTCTTGATGCGAGTGGCAAGCCGCCAGCAGTAGAAGAATATTTAGCTCTTGTGCATCCGGAAGATCACGCGTTCATGAAACAAGGAATCGCGAACATGTTGGCCGACCGTCGCCCGTTCGACTTCACAAAACGAATTGTGCGGCCTGACGGAGAGATTCGCAGTGTGCGCTGCGTGGGTGTTCCGGTGATGCAAGGGGGGATTTTCCAGGGCTTCCTCGGGACCGGGATGGATGTTACCGAGCAAGAGCGGCTAACGGGAGAATTGCAGTTGAGTGAGCGGTATCTGAGCGAAGGCCAGCGCCTGGCCAATATGGGAAGTTGGACCTTTAACCCTTCCGGTTTTTTTGAGTACTGGTCTCAGGAGTTGTTCAGGATTTACGGTCTGGATCCGCAGAAGGGAGCCCCAACACTCGAAGATTATCTGGCCACCATTCACCCCCAAGACCGAGACTCGATGGCTGGCGCCATAAGAAGAATGATTGCGGAACATTCTGGCTGCGACGTAACCAAACGAATTATTTGCCCCAATGGCGAGCAACGCTACATTCGCTGCGTCGGAATTCCCGTTGTTGAGGGCGAAGCCCTTAAAGGGTTTCTCGGCACTGCGATCGATATTACTGAACAGGAATTGCTGACTCGGGAGTTGGAGCGCCGGCAAGCACACCTCGCCGAAGCGCAGAAACTCACGCACATGGGCAGTTGGACGATTAACATTCGTACCGACGAGCACTTCTGGTCGGAGGAGATATTCCGCATCTATGAGCTCGACCCAAAACTGAAGCCCGCTTGGTCGCTTATTCGCGATCGCGTTCATCCCGACGACCGTGCAAGCCTCGATCAGCGAAAGAAAATGGAGTTCACGCAAACGGGATGGACTGACTCAGAGGCTGACCTGCGAATCGTTCTTGCGGACGGGAGGATAAAGTACCTTCATACCACCGCGCACCCGGTGAAGGATGCCTCGGGCCAAATCATTGAAGTCATCGGCACAACCATGGACGTAACCGAACGGAAACGAATCGAGGATTCGCTGCGCCGGAGTGAAGGTCATCTTGCCGAGGCGCAGAGGCTGACCCATACGGGCAGCTGGGCCTGGGAGGTAGCGGATCGGAAGGCCGTGCACCTCTCGGAGGAGTGGTACCGGATTTACGGCTTCGATCCAGCCGAGAGAGCGCCGAGATGGGAAGAATATTTCGAACGCATCCACCCGGAAGATCGCCTTAGGTTGAAGGACATCATCGAACGGGCCGTCGTGGAAAAAGCCGATTACGATCAGGAGTTCCGTATCCTTTTGCCGAATGGAATGTTGAAGTGGATCCACACGGTTGGCCATCCCGTCCTTTCCAACGCCGGAGGTTTGGAGGGATTTGCAGGCAGCTCGACCGACGTCACGGAACGCAAATCTGCCGAGCAAGAGCGCGAAAAACTGCGGCAACTCGAAGCTGATCTGGCACATATCAATCGCGTGAGCACGTTGGGGGAAATGGCTGCGTCTCTGGCCCATGAAATCAAGCAGCCCATCGCTGCCGCCATCACCAGCGCCAACACGTGCATTGAATGGCTGGCGCACGAACCGCCCAATCTGGATCGTGCCCGCATGGCAGCGGCCAGAATCGATAAGTATGGGAATCGCGCGGCCGAGATCATCGACCGCATACGATCGTTCTACAAAAAATCTCCCCCTCAACGTGAGTCTGTCGACGTAAACGGAATTATCGAGGAAATATTTACGCTGCTGAAAGGCGAGGCTACGCGATTCTCTATTGCCACGCGCACGGAGCTTTCTGCCGAACTTCCTAAAATCATGGTGGATCGTGTGCAGTTGCAGCAGGTGTTCATGAACCTCATGCTCAACGCCATCGAAGCTATGCGGGACGAGGGCGGAGAGCTCACGGTGAAGTCGGAACTGCAGGAAGGCAAACTCCAGTTCGCGGTTAGCGACACAGGCGTGGGCTTGCCCATGGAAAAGATAGATCAAATCTTTTCCGCGTTTTTTACCACCAAGCCGCAGGGCAGCGGCATGGGACTGGCGATCAGCCGCTCTATTGTGGAATCGCATGGCGGCCGGTTATGGGCAAGCGCCAATGACGGACGAGGCGCCACCTTCTGTTTTTCTTTGCCGATCCACGCGACGGAGTCTTCGCCTTTGGTTGCATGAGATACCGCTTCGCTTTCGCCAACGTTCGCATCTGAACAGGCGAAGGGATCGGAGATGCTGAAGATGGCTTGGTCGACGATCCTGAGGGAATGGGGCTTTGCGTCAGCTCACGGCGCGTTGCTGATGCGTCCAGAAACGCTCGCGCAGATTTTTCTTGAGCACCTTGCCGGAACTACTCTTGGGCAGATCCGCCTCTGAAAGCAGTGGGTTCACTTTTCCTACAACCCAGCAGGGGAAATCGGCTTGCCTGAAGAAGGACAAGTTAGCTCCGCGATGCCCTATGTGATGGCTTCCGGTACCTTCTGGGTGCCAGGTGATGATCGATCACCCGAATGCATCAGCTCAGAAGTAAGCAGCCCGAGCCTAGTTCGGAGCCCGCGGCGCCACTGCTGAGTTCGCGTGTCGGCGGCATATCCCGCTGGTGTGGTAAGCTGCCAACCCACGGCTAATCTGCCGCTTTTGTATCAGGAGGAGACTCGGTTGAAACGTTCCCTGGCCAGGATGGCGGCATCGCTGGCCGCTGCCGGCGTGGCTGCGGCCGCGGGAATGTTTCTTTTCGAGCTGGCCAAGCAATTCTTCTATCCCCACATCACCATCTGGGCGTCGCATGTCGCGACGATTTCCTTTACCACGGTGCTCAGCGTTCTGGCGGCGTACTTTGTGGGGAGTAAACTCGCGATCCTGAATGTCCATCATTCACCATCAATCTGAAAGCCAGTACGGCAAATTCCGCCGTTTGAAGTAGTCGCCGATTGGAAACGCTCGGATGCAACCCCCATTAAGGTGCGGATCACCGGCCGGAAGGTCAGTGGAAATCAAAACGAGGGGAACCTTCTGGAAGCGGTGGTGGAAGAAATCACCGATCGGCTCACGCTGGAGGAGCAGCTTCGACAGGCACAAAAAATGGAGGCGATCGGACGATTAGCCGGTGGCGTCGCTCACGACTTCAACAATCTGTTGAGCGTAATCCTGGGCCACACGGAATTGCTGGTGCCGCTCGCGGATCAGGAGATGGTGGCCAGGCACGGAGTTGAACCGCCGACGCCAGCCTTTTCAGAGTGGCGTTGATAAATATTTACAACGACTTAACAGGTCTTAGGTGGCTGCGTAAGTGCTTGAGAAGTCTTTGGGGACACGGTTAGGTTGGGCCGGGATCTTGGGCCGGCGGTGGATAGCGTCCGGCAAACTTTTGTCGAACGTCGCAGATGAATTGGGCTTGATTCGGCGCATATTAGATCGAAGCGGACGGCACACTTAGGCACACCCCGCGTAGGGCTGTCACGGTTTTTCGGCTAAGTCGAGGGCCTTTTGCTGAATTACATCGTGACCGGATTTGAGGGATTCAATCGTCGGGTGGATTTCCACGTCGGGCTTAATGCCCACGCCTTCAAACTCGGAGCCGTCGGGGAAATACAGGCGCTTGATGGCGATCTTGAGGCTCATGCCGTTCTTAAAATCGTAGAAATACGGCTGTCCTGAGCTGCCTTGGGTCGTCTCGCCGACAATAGTACCCCGACCGCTGTCCTTGAACGGCTCTACGAAGTCTTCGCAAGCGGAAACGCAGCCGCCGTCGGCAAGGAGAATTACGCGGCCATGAAAAGCATTCAAACTCGGTTCGACAGTCTCTCCACCCCACGTCACGGACGCACTGCAGACGACATCGCCCCTCGAGCGCTCGCAATTCTGCAGGAATGCAGGCATGGTTGTCGACTTATTGGTCTTCTCTTTCTTCTGATCACATTCGGCCAAAGCCGTTCGCACGGAAGTGGATTCTTTCCATCCACGGTAGGGCCGATCCATTAGCGCCTGAATAAGCCGGGTGGGAGCGACACCCCCGGAATTGCTTCTCACATCGATAATCACGGCCTTGGCCCTGCGAAACTGCCTTATAAAGTCGATGGCACCCTGTTCGAACCGTGGATTGTTAAAGGCAGGAATGCGAATGTAGGCCGTTGCGCCCGGTTTTAGCCAACGGCCATCGGTCTTTTGTCCGGGATCTTTGAACCTTTCCCGATCAATCGCTACCTTACGACCGCCATCCAAGGTCAATGTGAATTGCTCGGGAAACAGATACGGGAAAAGAAATAAATTATTGCGCTGCGCAGCAATGCTGGATGCAGAAATGTAGCGCTGTTTTTGCTGAAAAAAAGCTTCGGTCGGCGTGGTGTCAATGCTGGCGATGATATCGCCGGGCTTGAGGGTCGGTACATAGCTGCTTTGGACAACCCAATATCCATCCAAGGGTGCGGCATAGAAGCCGAGTGGTTGATTGATCTTGTCTAGCTCTGAGTCCCAGAAAAAAGTATGTCCGTTGTGCAATTGCGCTACGAATTCTATGGTCGCCATGTCGAATTGGCGGCGGTCGTCGAACGCAAGCGCCGTTCGCAGGTAGGGTTTATAGGAGGCATCCAATCCCGATGTCGGCAGGTCTTTCACTGAGAAGAAGTATCCCTGCGCCAGGGAATCCACTTTCGACGCCGTAAGGGCCCTGTCTTCGACGCTCAATTTCGCACTGTCATTCGCCTGCGCTAACGCGAGTGCGGTAACGAAAGGTAGCAAGAACAGAATGTAACGATTTCCGCGCTTATCCATAACATTGCGAAGACGGTGTCCCAACTGTAATTGTTTAGCGTGTCACAGCCAATAAAATCGCGGGTTCCCGAGCACTCACCTCTCATTTTTATGACCTTGTTGCGGTCGATTTGCTGCAATTCTCGGGAAAACGAGCATCCTGCAGCCCCAAAACACGCTGAAACAATTACTCCTAACTGAAGCTGGGGACACCGTCCGGTTCTCCTCGCACTTCAGCCAATGCTTGGGCATTGGCAGCGTGGTTGTGAGTTGTACCGCACTCCGCTCAATGCTTCTCGGATGGTCCGGCCGCGGGGCCGATCATTTGCGATTCGAACGCGCCGTCAAACGAGTTAAACACCAGAGTATAGGAATTCCGCAGCTTAGTGGAATCTTGCTCGGAGGGATGTGCCTTGATAATCCACGAAGGACCTACCGGTTGCTTGGGGTCGGTTAGAAGCGGAGGAAAGTACTCCATTGAGTCAAGTTTCAATTTCCCGAAGAAAATCTCCAATTTCGGCCACACGTCATGAAGCAGACCAACTACATCGTTATGACCACCCGCACCGTACTTCACTCCGGATGCCTTCATGGCTTCCTCGACTTGCTCTTCCGACCAGTTTGGGTGTGCAAGAAGAAGGGCTGCCAGTTCACTCCAGCGCTTCTCGATATCGGACCGCCCGACGAAGATTTGCGCAGGCACAGGGCCGAGTTGGGAGCCAGTCATGAGGAAGGTGGCCCTCGTAGTCAGAACGGAGCACTGAATGTCGTGACGGGTGAAGAAATCGCGCTGCAACTCTTCATTGCGGCTGGGAAAATCTGGTTCACAAATGTCAATTGTGAATGACCCTACGCCACCAGGAGACAATCTCCAGTCTCGGTTGTTCACGATGATCGATTTGGACGCCGGGTTTATGTCCGGGAACAGTTCGTGAAGGAAGTGAATGGCTCCCGACACATCGTCTTCCCACTCAGCGATCTGAGCAGCCGGTGGTTGAGCTTGTTTCGCCGCTCCTGGGCCGGCCTGGCCACGGCTCTCATGGCTGACGCCCGCGAACACCAACGCAAGAAGAAGGCATGTTCGAATTTTACGGCGTCGTGAATGTGAGATTCGTGTTCCCATAGGATGTCCATGACCAACGTTCGGTAGGTGCCAATGTTGTCTTGTGCTGAGCGATGTCAGTTTGAGTTCGGGCGTTCATCTGAGACAGAGCGGCCTGCACAGTGTTCCCTCGAACCAAGAACTGAATGAATGTCAGGAATTCATTTCCAGCAAGAGCGATGTCAAGATCGTTGGCGGTGTTGCTCGAATTGTAGACGGGGTAAATGATCACCTGCGTATTGCTGTCCACCGTCCAATCGTTGAGCATTTGGCTTGTGAATCCACATATGCCCACGAAAATAATTCGTGGCTTCTGAGTGACGCTATTCACCGCTGCGTTTTGGCATCCAAAGACCCATCCTGAACTAGGTGGTGGGAGCGGTGGCGGTTGCAAGTTATTGAACCACAGGCACTGAGAGGCGGGAAATACTAGTCCCATTGAAATGGAGCCATAGGAGCCGTTCTGGGGAGAGTTTGGCTGCCCTATGCCGTGACCAATATAGGCGACGATATCGTTGGTTTGCTTGGTGGTGTCAGTGGGCGCTGCTGTGGCAAACGGTAAGTAATTGCCGATTGTGGCGCTACCGGAGGCTGGTATGCGTATATCCATGACGCATTTCCATGCCGAGACTGCATCGAGAGCCTGCTTCCGAAAATCAGAATCTTGAGGGTTTATGACTGGTGCCGAAATCACACAGGTAGTCGTAGTTTCGGTTGCAGTGCATGGGACTGTTGGTTGATTATAAAGGCCATAGGGGATAAATACTCGTGCGTGTTGGAGTTTGACAGCAACAGGATTCACAATAGATGGATTACCGCCGAGAGATGACCAGAAGCTCAAGTCTTCAGGCACCGGCTCGAAGGATGTTTGCTCGATCGACCCGAGCTGATAGGCGAGACCAAGCCACGACTGAGTCGGCATATTAGCGATCAGGCCCGTAACATTGCCGTTTTGGTCGTAGGTGGTGCCGGATGTGCCTATGACACCGCCTCCTAGGGTCACGATCTGCGGGGTGTCGTTCGGCACCGTAAATAGCGTTCCACCCGATTGAGTGAACGCGATCATGAAGTTCCCGACTACGGGAGTCGTCAAAGAGTTGCCCGATGCGGACGTATAGGTCCAAGTAGATGGAATTCCGGTCATACCATCCAGTCTGTAGATCGCACTTCCTGTATATACCGTGTTGCCGGACGCGGTGAAGGCGATCATGGAAGTTCCCAGCAAGGTGGAAATCGTGCCGATGAAATTGCCATCCTGACGCTGCAGCGCAGGTTGCACACGCGCCTGCAAATTAAGGACGTTCATCTGGGCATTGGAGACGTCTGCGCTGGATGCCCCTCAGCTTTATTTCCTCGATCACTATGGCCACGTCGCACAAAGCAACGAGCAAAATCGAAGCAAGGGCGAGGCCAATGCGACCAACTTTATCGCTGGGGCGGCTCTCAAGTAGCATGAAGATGCCAATATCAAAAACCCAAAAGCTGAGCAAAACAGCGCCAGCGCAAATTAGTCCCCTCCCAGCGCGTGGGAGGCGCGGTTGAATGATAGCGCCCAAGACCAAGATACTGGGCATAATCGCGAAACCGAGGCCTAAACCAAGGACACCGGCAATTCCGACGAACAACCCAACCACGATGGCGAGCCAACGCGCTCTCCTCGCAAGAATCCCATTACTTCTATCTTCGAAGTCTTTGGTTTGCAGATGGCCTCCTGTACTGCCCGTCATTCTACTTCGGTCCGCATACGTTAGAGAATGTACCCATATTGCTGGTTCCATCTCCGGGTAAATATATTACAGGGCCAGAGTTCGGGCCACCTGGCGTTGTAAACGTGAGCAACATTGTCGCCTGATTTGTGGAATTGAGCGCGAAAACCTCAGCATCCGGGAACTCATCACCATAAAGACTTCCCGAGTAGCAGACTTGGCCCGAGTTCAATACCGCGGTAAAGTTTACATTCGTGTCGATGTCCGGAGAACCAGGCACAAGGGGATTGGATCCAGAAAATCCCAGGTGCAAAGTGCCATTTAGTGTCCAAGCTTGGTAGGTTGGGTGACCGGTTGCTGTTCTGCCGTAAACATCATAACTTGGGTTCGAATAGGCATTGGCATCGAAATTTGTCATCCCCGGGAGCAGGAATGAGATCGTTCCGATGACTCTCGATGTGGCGCTGAGGCTAGTTGTAAACGAGCGGTTATCTCCTCTGAAGCAATTGTACGCGCACGGAAATGGATAAGGCTCGATTCCAAACCAAAGCCAAGGCGCGAAGGACCGCACGTACAGTGTTTCCTTGAGGCCCGCAGTCGAGTTCGCTGACACATTTGCTGACTGGAAAGGCCAGAAACTACCCGCCGGTTGGATCGGCATTGCCGCCACCTGATCGACAGAGCCAAGTTTGTAGGAGTTTCCGCTCCACGACTGCGTCAGCGGGGTGCCGATCTGGCCGTCCACATTCCCGTTCTGGTCATAGGTGGTACCAGAGGCACCGATCACGCCACCATTGGAGGTCGCAATCTGCGGCGTGTCGTTGGGAACGGTAAACAGCGTGCTTCCGGCCCCCGTGAACCCAACCATGAAGTTCCCGACTGTCGAGGAAACGGTGCCGACGAACGACCCGTCGGCCCGCTGCAGCGTGGGTAGCACCGGGCTCGTTTGCTCAAGAACCATCGCCACCTGCGAATTAGAGGCGAGGCTCGCGCCGGACGTTGTGGCCAGGTAATAGGAGGACGTAGATCGACCCTCAGTTTAGGACTGTCATTCTCCTGCGCCGATGCGCACGTGGTCGCGATAAAAAACAGGAGCAAAACGCTAAAGGTTCTCTGCAAGGATCTCCTTGATCGCCCGACTGACATCGTTGAGGAGGTGGCACACGATTGCCGCGAGCCTACGACCGCGCAGGTTTCATTACTGAGTTGCTAGCCGAAGTACATCAGTACGCCAGCCGATTATGTATCGGCCTGCGGCGAAACTAGAAAAGAAGCCGAGTAATGGAAGCCCCCAATGAAACGCCATCGAAATCCAGATACCTGAGCTTAGAAGTCCATAGACTCCTATCTCCTGGAGTGGACTGACCCAGCTCCCCGTGACCCATGACCAAATGCCAAAGTGGGAAATGAGCAGTGCAGTGCTCGGAGCCCACGGGACGGACCATTTTCGAAAGTAATAAAGCAAGCCCAGTATGAGGACCGCGGCCGTCTCAACGAACAGCAGCAAACTGTACGATCTGATGCGTGTTGGGTAGAACAAATCGTCTGGAAAACAAAGAGCAAGCAAAGGGAATCCAGCCACGGCAAAAACTCCGACGGCAAAATAGACAGGGTTCCGTAATGGCAAAAAAAGCTTGGGCAAGAGAAGCAGGGCAAGAACAACTACGCTGAGACCAAGGGACCATACCAATTGCTCAAGAACAGTTGGCGGCTCGCTTATGCGTAGACGTCGAGACAACCCCTCCAAATAGAGCGGAGCCTGAATCCAAGAGAACAATGCATGGCTACTCACTCTGGCGTGCCATATAACAATCCATGCAATGTTCAATGAAAGCAGGTACGCAATCCAAAGTGGCACAGATTGCGTTGTCGCATTGTCTTGCTTCTTATTAGTCATGAGCCTACGTGATCCTCCGCGTGCACCAATTATTGACAACTATTAGTGTCTAGCAAATACTTCGCCAAATTGCACTGATTGGCGGGTTGCCAGTGAATCGGGGGATTCCAGTTCACGAAATTCCAATCATCAGCCTTGTAGAACTCATATACCGAATCTACGCCGTTTTGACAGGGATTTGAGGAATTCTGAGGATCACCACAATCCATCCCCACAACAGGATATTTGTTTGAAGGTATTACGAAACTCAATTGATGACCTGTCTCATGGGCCGCGGTTGTTCCTATACCCATACCTATGGCTGTCACTAATTTCAAAAAGCTGGCAGCATCAGTAAATGGCGGAGTAAAATCTGGAGACTTCCCGTATGGTCCCAGCACCGGCTGTGCGCCGCACATCGACGATAGGTAAAACACCCTGCTCCAAGTGTTCGCAGTAGTGAGTCCGCCTGCCGGGCACCCGACAACGGGACCGTCAGCAAACCACGTCCCGTCGATGTAGACCACGTGTTCAAACGGCTGATTATTCGATCCACCGTACTCCATTGTTGGGGTATATTTGCGCGCCACGATGGCGGGAAGACCGGCGAACGCGGCCATGTAGCTATTGAGGGCTTGAATTTTGATCGCGTTGACCCATTCCGGGTGGGCTGTGTTGGAGTCGCATGGGGAGCTCTGGCTGAAATCACAGGCACCCTTGTAGTTAGAGTAGTCCGGGTTCGGTATATATGAGAAGGACATGTTGACGGCGTTGGGACAAGAGCTCGCATCGGCCCCCGTATCGCTGCTGCAGAAAACCAGCCCAAACGTATGGTGGGCCAATGAGAAACCGTTTCCGGTGAGATTACCGGCAGGGACAGCAGCAAACGTCGTCGCTATATTAGCCGCATCGAAACCTGGCACCAGTGACTCGATGGAGCCTACCTGATACGCTCCTTTCCAAGAATACGTCGGCATGGCAGCGAGCTGTCCCGTCACGTTGCCGTTTTGGTCGTAGGTATTGCCGGAGGCGCCGATGATGCCTCCACCCTGGGTTGCGATTTGCGGGGTGTCGTTGGGCACCGTAAACAGTGTTCCACCTGATGGAGTGAACGCGATCATGAAGTTCCCGACTGTCGAGGAAACGGTGCCGACGAACGACCCGTCGCCCCGCTGCAGCGTGGGTAGCACCGGGCTCGTTTGCTCAAGAACCATCGCCACCTGCGAATTAGAGGCGAGGCTCGCGCCGGACGTTGTGGCCAGGTAATAGGAGGACGTAGAGGAGTTGCTGTAGTTGACGGAGTAGCTGGCGAGCACGCCCTGATCTGCATTTGTAATCAGAGTGGGCAGAGTGGCGCTCGCGCTATATCCTCCACCACCGCAGCCCTGGTAGTTGCACTCACAACCAGACTCAGCCGAAGAGAACTCGCCAAGCGAGATTTCGGAAGAGTCCCCGGTGGGGCCGACCCGCAGCAGACGCAGGAACTGCGTGCTCGCACCCGAACTGGTACAGCCACAACCACAACCGCTATTGGCTGAACTCCCGGCCGAAATCGTATACGCATACGGAACGTAGGCGTAGCTGTCGCCCGCGATCATCAAGCTCCCGATGACGGGTGGCGTAGTTGTCGATCCGGCGCCGCTCGGCGGGAGCGGACTGGTGCAAAAATTCGTACAACCCCCGCTTTCGGTCGAGGACGAATTCTCCATCTGCACGCTGAAGGTCTGCCCAGTGGTTGGATTGATCCCCACCACCATATTGCCGTCAATGGTGAAGATGGTGCCACTGGTGTGGACCACAGGAGTCGTCAGATTGTTGCCGGATGCGGACGTATAGGTCCAAGTAGATGGAATTCCGGTCATACCATCCAGTCTGTAGATCCCACTTCCCGTATATACCGTTGTGCCACCTTGAAAGTCGGGAATCAGACTTCCGGACACATTCGGGGTGGTCCAGGCCGTTTGGCCGCTCGCAGTGATGGCTTGGACGCTGCCGTCAGCATTTGCAGCGAAGACATCCGCTACTCCAGTCGAACTGGGAACTGCCGGCACAATACTAGAGACACCGGAACCGTCTCCCGGGTTCGACCAAATCACGGTACCGATTGGCAGTGTTGATCCACTCCAGACGGTAACGTCCGCTGACGCATTGCCGGCGGTAATTGTGGCAGTGCCCGGACCGACCGCCGTAACGATGGGAGGATCGTCGGTCGAGAGCGTTGCCACGGCGGTGTTGCTGGAAGACCAGGTGAGCCCTGTAACCGACTGGCCGCCGGAATTTAACGCTTCCATTTGCTGCGTTCCGCCGACCGAAAGATTCATGAGATTTGGAACCAGAGTCACGGAGGTACCGCCACCCCCGCCAAGGCTCGTTGAAACAGTAAAGGTGACCGCGTTGCTCCATACGCCGTTCTGCTGGACTTTCACGATGCCGCTCAGGGCGTTAGCTGCAACGGAAGCCACAATTTGCGTATCGCTCCAGCCGATCACGGTCCCATAAGTACTTCCAATCCAGACATTACCACTTCCTTGAGTCGCTCCGAAACCACTACCGGTAACCGTTACAGCGGTACCGGCGTTACCACTATTCGGGGAAATTCCGGTGATTTGTGGCAAGTTAATTGTGAAGGGGGCTGCGTTGCTCATCACGCCGTTCTGCAGAATGACAGCGTTCCCGGACATTGCACCCGTTGAGACCGTCGCGACAACTTGACCATCGCTCCAGCTATTCACAATTGCCGGAAGCGTTCCCAGCCAGACATTTCCATTTCCTTGCGTGGCTCCGAAGCCCGATCCAGTGATCGTGACCTGCGTTCCGGGCAGCCCATTGTTCGGCGAGACATTGGTAATCGTCGCCGTGTTTACTGCAAACGGCACAGAGTTGGATGCTCCGTTGATCTGCTGTACCTGTGCCACGCCCGAATTAGACCCGGTCGAGACGACAGCAACGATTTGGCCGTCGCTCCAACTCACGACCGAGCCGAGGGTTGTGCCCAACCAAATATTGCCGCTGCCTTGGGTCGCTCCGAAACCCGAGCCGGTAACGGTGACCGGTGTTCCAGCCGCTCCGCTGGCTGGTGACACTCCAGTGATGTTCGGAGGCACGGGGGGCAATGGCGCATTGACGGTGACCGTAGTGCTTCCGCTAATACCGGAGAAGGTTGCGGTGACGTTCGCATTTCCCGATGAAACCGGAACCACGATTGGTGGGTTTCCTGTAACCACGGACAAAACTGCAACCGAAGTGTTCGATGATGCCCATGTTACGTTCGACGTCAGGTTTTCCGTGCTGTTGTCTGCAAAGGTCCCGGTCGCTGTGAGCTGAAGCGGCTGGCCAGATCCCACTGAAATCGTCGGATTCAATGGGGAGATGGTGATTGAAACGAGCGGCGCGGTTACTGTGACTTGCATCGAAGTCGTGATCGTACTGTTGCTTGCTGTGATCGTGGCTGTGCCAGACGTCAGTGCATTTACGATACCCGAGCTGCCCACTGCATTGCTTACCGTCGCCACGGAAGGTGAACTGGAGGTCCAAATCACCGATTGGAGCGAGGGTGCCGATGAGCCGTAGAGTGACCCATAACTGGAATTCCCGGTCGCGGTCAAAGAAAGTGTTGCACCTTGGGCAACTGGCGTTTCTGAAGAAGGCGTAAGTGTGATCGACGCCAATTGCGGTAGCGCCAAACTCACAGGTTCGTAGGAATCGGTGCTCGACAGGGTGGTTCCGTTGTTGATCCCGCCTGCGATCAGCACACTCCCGTCGGTAAGCAGAGTAGCTGTTTGACCGGAGCGTCCGGTCGATAGACCTTGCGTAGACGTGAAAGTGAACGCAACCGGGTCGAAAAGTTCGGCGGTCGCATCAGAATTGCAGCTCGTTGAGCACGAATCGTAACCTCCGGCAAAGAGGATCTGTCCGTTTGTGAGGATGGTCGCCGTTTCGTTCGAGCGCGGAACAGTCATGTTCCCGCTGGGGTATGTCGGGTAGTAGAAGTAGGAACTGTAGAACATCTCTGTAATCGCAGTGGGGCATCCGGGAGAACTACAGGTCGATCCCCCTGCGATCATTACTTGGCCATTATTGAGCAAGGTTGCGGTGGCATTCTCTCTCGGGGTATTGAGGCTGCCGGTTGTGGTAAACGTTCCGTTGCTGGGACTGAATAGCTCGGCTGTAGCGGGAAAATGGGTCCCGTCAAATCCGCCCGCAATCAAGACCTTGCCGGACGCCAAAGCAGCCGCACTTGCATTGAATCTGGCATTGTTCAAACTGCCTGTGGCAGTAAACGTTGCAGCCACCGGGTTGTACAGTTCAGCACTATTCAAGGTGGTACAGAGGCTTGAAGAACTGCATGTCTCGCCTCCTACGATCAGGACTTGCCCATTATTGAGCAGCGTCATTGTCTGGCTGTCCCGTGCGGCTGTCATATTGCCCGCACCGCTGAACGTGCCGGCAACTGGATCATAAATTTCGGCGCTACTCAAAGACGCACAGTTTCCATTCGAGTCGCAGCTGTAGCCGCCAGCTACTAAGACCTTGCCGTTACCCAAGAGCACCGCAGGGGCGCTGCGCGCCGTTGCCATGCTGCCCGTGTTCGTGATAGTTCCCGAACTTGGGTTGTACAATTCAGCGCTGCTCAGGTACGTGCAGGAGCCCGCCGAAAGACAGTTGACACCCCCAGCAAACAAGACTGAGGCGTTGTCCAACAACGTCGCATTGTGCTGATAGCGACTGGTGTTGAGAGATAATGTTCCGGTTGAAATCGTCAATGTGGCCGATCCGGTTACCGAACCCGAGGAGGCCGAGATTGTAGTCGTTCCTCCTGCCAAAGCTGTGGCTAGCCCCGTCGAAGTGACGCTGGATGCGGTTCCACTTGACGAACTCCAAGTGGCCGTCGCAGTGATGTCCTGCGTGCTGCCGTTGGAATAGTTGCCCACTGCAACGAATTGCTGATTGGCACCTACAGGGATGCTAGCCGACGAAGGCGAAACAGAAATCGAAACCAAAGGCGCCGAACCAACAGTTAAAATGGAAACTCCTGAGAATGTTCCATAGACGGCAGTAATATTCACGTTCCCTGGCGCGGTCGCCGTCACCAGCCCCGAAGAATTTACGGACGCCGAAGTCTGCGGAACTGAAAACCAACTCGCCGAACTTGTCAGGTTTTGTGTGCTGTTGTCGGTGTACGTACCAATAGCCTGGAACTGCTCGCTCTGGCCAGCAGCAAGCACAGCCGTCGCGGGAGTCACTGCCAACGAAACCAACCCTGGCGATCCGACGGTCACAGTCGTCGAACTGCTTTGCGAACCCGAACTGGCTTGTATCGTGCTAGTTCCAAGAGCGACTGCGGTAACAAATCCTGTGCTGTTCACTGTTGCTGAAGTAGATGAAGAAGTCCACGTCGCCGTGGAAGTTAAGTCCTGAGTGCTTCCATCGGAATACGTCCCCACTGCGTCGAACTGCTGAGCGGTGCCTAGAGGCATTGCTGGGGTTTGCGGGCTCAGCGTGATGGAAACGAGTGCAGGTGCAGGAACGGTAACAATCGTTGAGCCGGTGATACCAGCAGCAGTGGCTGTAATGGTCGCATTTCCCAGAGCAATGGTGGTCACATAACCGCTATCGCTTGCGTCGCCGCTCACAGTCGATACAGCGGTGGAAGAGGAACTCCACAGGACGGACGACAAAACCTGCGTGCTTCCGCCGCTGAATGTGCCCGTAGCGGTCAGAAGCTGCTGGCTTCCAAGTGGAACAGACGGCGTTGTGGGCGAAATCGATATGCTTGTCAAGCCTGTCAGTTGACTTATTGTGTAAATCTCAGCGGTATTGAGAATGTTCGTGCCGTCCGTTCCCCCCGCTTCAAGAACCGTTCCGTCGTTCAATAGTGTGGCTGTCTGATGCTCACGGAGACTGACCATATTGCCTGGTGTCGCCGTGAACGTTCGCGCCGTGGGATTGTAGATCTCTGCTGTGTTCAGGGTAGCATTGCTTCCGTTTGGGTCGTTCTCTCCGCCCGAGAGTAGAACCTGGCCTCCGTTCAGCAACACGGAGTCATGGAAGATTCTCGGGCTCGTCATGGTCGCTGAAATCGCACTGAACGTATTGGAAGAGGGATTGAAGATTTCAGCGCTGTTCAGCGATCCGTTAGGCGGAAGATCGCCACCCGTGATCAGGACAGTTCCATCGTTGAGAAGTGTGGCGGCGTGACCCTCGCGCGCCGAAACCATCGGGGCCGATAAAGACGTGAACGTCCAGCTTGCCGGGCTGAAAATCTCCGCGCTGTTGTAGGACCCATCAGGAACGGGATCGGTTTCGCCTCCTGCAATCAGCACTTGGCCTGTTTGCAGCAAGGTCGCCGTGTGATGGAATCGAGGAGTATTCGTATTCCCCAAGTCAATGAACACTTGGGCCGTCGGATCATACAGTTCCGAATCCGAAATTATTCCCGTGTTCGGATCGTAACCTCCTACGATCAGAACTTGGCCGCTGCTCAAAAGGGTAGCTGTGTGGCCCACGCGGGCGGTGTTGAGAGTATTTGGCAGCAATGTGAAAGTGCCAGTGGTGGAGTTATAGATTTCGGCGGAGTTCAACGTCGTTTCGTTCGAGAGGCTTGATCCTCCGGTAATCAGCACAGTCCCGTCGTTTAGAAGAGTAGCTGTATGTAGCCACCGCGCCACGTTCATTGGGCTGGCGGCAGTAAAAGTCTGCGCCGATAACGAGTAAAGCTGCGCACCACTCAACACTCCTGAATTACTTACTCCTCCAGCTAACAGGATTTGGCCGTTCGCTAGCTGTGTCGCCGTTTGCCCGTATTCTGGCGAGACCATTTGCCCGCTGGTCGCAATAAAGGAACCGTTCTGCACCGCGAAGCTAACTCCGCTGCTCGGGATTCCGCCGACTGATACAACCACGTTCCCAGTCGTCGCGCCACTAGGTACCGTTGCCGTGATCGCCCCTTGACTCCAGCTACTCGCCGTCGCATTGATGCCGTTGAAGGCAACCATGCTGTTTGCCTGGGTTGAGCCGAAACCCGTGCCTGTGATCGTTATAGGCGCCCCAATCGCTCCAGATGTCGCTGAAAGACTCAAAATATTCGGCACTACCGTAAAAGGACTTGAGTTGCTCGTGACTGAATCGACCGTCACGATTACTGGTCCCGCGCCTCCGGTTGCTGCATTTGGCACGGGCACTGTGATGGAAGTACTGCTCCAACTCGTTGGCGAGCCAGTTGCAGCATTAAATGTCACGGAGCTTGTTCCCTGCAACGTGCCAAACCCGCTTCCGCCGATCGTCACTGCGGTGCCTGCGATGCCAGAAGTAGACGACAGGCTTGTGATGTTGGGCACCACGGTAAACAAAACTCCATTGCTCGGCCCGTTATTCACGGTCACAACTACATTCCCTGTCGTCGCCGAATTCGGTACAGTCGCAACAATTGATTTGGAACTCCAACTCGTCGCCGTCGCAGGCGCACCGTTAAACGTCACCGTGCTCGCGCCCTGAGACCCAGCGAACCCGGTTCCTGTAATGGTCACCGAAGTTCCCACTAGCCCAGATGTCACCGAGAGCTTGGTGATGGTTGGCAGTGCTGTGCCGGTGCCTGTTAGGTTCACGGTCTGTGGGCTATTGCTGGCGTTGTCCGTGATCGTCAGCGTTCCAGGCTGAGAGCCTGTGGCCGTCGGGTTGAACGTCACACTCACTGTGCAGGTTCCCTCTGCCGCGAGCAGGGTTCCACACGTGTTCGTCTGGGCGTAGGCGGCTGGCGTTGTAACGGATGTAATGCTTACTGCGGTAGGTTGTTTGTTGGTGACCGTTACCGTCTTCGCTGCGCTCGTCGTCGTTACCGCCTCATTCCCAAAGGCAAGAGTTGCGGGACTCACCGTCACGGGCACGACGCCATTTCCCGTCAATGAGACGGTCTGGGGACTGTTATTGGCACCGTCACTGATCGTCAACGTCCCCGTACGACTGCCGGTTGTGGTCGGCGTGAAGGTTACACTCACCGTACAAGTGGTTTCGGAAGCCAGCAAAGTTCCACACGTGTTCGTTTGCGAATAGTCGCCCGAAACCGCAATCGACGAAATACTCAGCGCCGTTTCGAGATTGTTCGTCAGCGTGACCGTCTTGACGGCGCTTGCAAAGCCCACGACTTGGTTGCCAAACGACAGGCTGGCGGGCGATGCCGAAGCCTGCACGACACCGCTCCCCGTCAGCGACACACTTTGTGGGCTGTTGCTGGCTGCGTCGGTAATCGTAAGTGTGCCCGTGCTCGATCCTGTGGCAGTCGGGGTAAACGTGACGCTAATGGTGCAGGTTCCTCCCGCCGCTACCGAAGTAGCGCAGGTATTTGTCTGCGTGTAATTCCCGGAAGCAGTGATTGACGATACGGCCAGAGCAGTCGGTAAATTGTTCGTAAGAGTAGCCGTTTTGGCGGGGCTCGGCGTATCGATTGCTTGGTTACCAAAGGACAAGGTCGCGGGAGATACCGTGGCCTGAGCAATGCCGGTTCCAGCCAATGACGCTGTCTGTGGACTATTACTGCCACTGTCGGTGATCGTGAGCGTGCCACTGCGAGAACCAGTGACCGTCGGCGTAAAGGTGACGCTGATCGTGCATTTCGCACCAGCGGCCAGCGATGCGCCGCAGGTGTTTGTCTGCGCAAAATCGCCAGACGTAGCGATCGACGAAATTGTTATCGCTACACTCTGCCCATTCTTTAGCGTCACGGTTTTTGCGCTGCTTGTCGTGGACACCGCTTGATTGCCGAACGACAAACTCGTGGGCGAGACTGTGACACTTTGGGCCGTCAGCAGCGTGCTCGCGAGCAGTAGGAACGTGCTGGTAAAACCGGCCTGTCGGAGAAAGGTTGGCGTCCGTTTGGCGCTGGCAAAAGAAGAGTTGTTGCGAGTAAAAACATCTATCCAGCGGAGGAAAGAGTAATAAGCAACGAAAGCGAACAAGCCAGCCGACACACGCATTTTTCCCTCTCGGAGCCTGAAATATTAAGGTTCGGCTCACCCACGCTTCTTGAACACGACCGCACTGGCGCGATGACAGCACATCACGCTTCTGTTCCAGACCTCAAGGGGAAGCAGTGAAAAGAATCACAACGAGCTGCACGAATCCTGGGACGCTCCTGAGACTCTCATCGCTGATTGCGGGAAACCATAAATGTTGCAAATTGTTATGTCAATAGCCCGAACATGGCTCTTAGCCAATGGCCTCTCAACTTGGAGATCCAAGCAAGGCAAAATTAAAAGAGAGTTTTCGCGTAAGTGTCTTCGGAAAGACACGGACTGCGCACGGCCCGTGTAGGGCGTGGACGGGACTACCCGCGATACCCGTAAATCTTGATTTGGATTTTGGCGCTCTTCTTGTGCCGAACTCAGATGAATTTGTGCTGTTGAGAAGACCGAACAAATCGGAGACGCGTTGCAGGAACATCTAACATTCCCCGAATAGCTGAGAATAAGCCGAGGCGCAAAGGCCAGTGTCAAGGCTCTTGGACCGCGAACGCGGCGCGCGAAGCGCGGCCTTGACACTGGCCGGGCCTCGGCTATGCTCTGGCTATCCGGGGCATGTCATTTGGGAATCCCGCATCACAGACCTAGACCGAAACCCTGACTGATCTGACTCGTGTGCGTGGTTTGTGGTTCTATCTTGTGCGCTCCTGGCTCTTGATGAATGGCAGGAGAATGGGACACGTCGCGGCTGAGTTCTTGCCCGAGCGTCTGTGCGTTGTTCGTATAAATCTGCGCGTCATAGCGTCCACGCGAGACAGAGACGTAGGCCATGCGGCTGTTGAGCAAATCCTTAGCGCCCAACTCGGTGTCCACATGAATGAGGACACGGTCGGCAGTCTGCCCTTGGCTGGAGTGGCTAGTCATGGCATAACCGTGGTCGAGATGTGGATGCTTTGGCGGGTGGAGTTCAACGGTGCGGCCACTGTCCATTTTCAAGCGCAGCCGCCCGTTTTCGTGAATGCTCCCGATGGTGGCCAACTCGCGGTTTGCAACTCTGAGGTTGTTGGCCGGCGCAGTAAATTGGATGCGGTCGCCCACTGAGAAACTCCGCATCTCCTCGCGGAAGACGGAAACGCCCTGCTGTCGGCGTGGATCGTAAGTGCGGTGCGTGCCATTCTGCAGCTCGACTGTCAGCCGGTTTCTCGGAGCGTCGATGTTCTTCACCTGTGCGTACTCGCCTTTCCCGATGCCGGTTTCCTTCGAGGCGCGCGAGTAGCGCAGGACGTCCCCCACCTGATAGCGCTCGGCCCATGTGCGGTCCGCTCCGGTGAGGTCTTGACGCGGCACTAGCGTCCTGATGCGATGCTCCTCGTTGCTGACGAGGCCGCTCCGCTGCAATTCCGCATGGACGCGCTCGTTGATCTCCACGCGAGAGCGATTATCGGGAGAAATCACCAGCGTGTTCTCCGGCAATTGTGCGTACTCCTTCGCGATAGCGGCGATGCGCTCGTCGTGGCCTTGAATCTCATGGACTCGGCCCTGCCGGTCAAGATTTTGTATTGCTTCTTCTACTTCACCTTGGGCAAGCTGCTCGACTACCTGTTTCAGTTCTGGGTCTTTCTGGCGCACGATCTCTTCGAGCTTCACGGTTTTCATGCCCGCGTCCTGGAGCTGCGCGAAGGGCCTCCCGGCCTCAACCGCCTCATGCTGCCGCCGGTCGCCGACGAGCAACACACGGTCATTCGGATGGAGCCGGTTCACAAAGTCATGCACCTGCCTGGTCGACGCCAGAGAGGATTCGTCGAGCACATAGAGCCGTTTCTCGCCGGTATCCGGCTGTTGTCCACGGACCAGATGCTTCTGTAGAGTGGATGTCTCCATGCCTGCTTCCCCGAGCTTCTGCGCCGCGCGGGAGGTCGGCGCGAAACCTTCCACCCTGAATCCCTCGGCCTCCGCGCCTTCTCGGATCACGGACAGAGTCGTCGTCTTGCCCGCGCCTGCGATGCCATCTAAACCGACAACCTTCTCCCGCGACAGAAAGATTTCGTCTACTGCTTGGCGCTGCGACGCATTCAACTCCGGGTGGCGGTCCTCCGTTGCGATGCGCACGTGCGGCGAGACCAGCATGGGATCGCTGTAGTCGCGCCGATTGCCTTCCTGCATCCGGCCAACGATTTCCCGCTCCATGCGAACCATCGCGGCGGTTGTGTACTGTCTGCCAGCACCAACGTGCGAGACCTCGCGGAACTCCCCGGCCACGATCCGGCGCTCGAACTCCTGTCGGACTTGGGCATAGGTGGTTTGTCCCATGCCGCGCACCAGCGCTGTTTCGAGGATCGCGCGGCGATCCTGCACTGCCGATCTCTCGAACACATGATCGCGCGCCCATGTCACGGCCTGCTTCGCCCGAACCTCTGGCTCTGGTATCTGGTATTGCCCATGTTGGCGCGCCTGTGCGACGACACGCTCCGCCTGATGGCCATACTGTGCGGCCAACTCCCGGTGCCGCTGTAAGACTCCTCCAGGCGACAGTAGTTCCTTACGGTCGCGAGTATGGTGGGCCGCGATCTGCGCTGCCGCCGCTCCGTCGATTCCTTGTTCCCGGAGATGGTCTTTGATCTGTTCACGCCTCGGACTGGAAGCATCCAGATATTCCTTCGTGTAGCCTTTTATTTCCGGCTGCCCATGTTTGCCGCGCTCCAGTTCGTAGCCCAGCTTTTCCAGACGCAGTGCCAACTCGGATCGGTAGACCGCCGTGACGTAACGTTGCGACACGAACATCTCGTGTGGCTGCAAAGCACGCATCTGTTTCCCATTTTCGAGACCGTTCTCGCGCTGGGTCACGTTGAAGATGACGGCATGAGTATGAAGCTGGGGTGCAGCATAGCCATCGACGGGCCGCGCGGTGTCGTGCTCGAAGGTGGCAGCGATGAATTTTCCGCTCGTCTCCGGGGCATGGACATTGCCGATCCGCGCCTGCGTGTATCGTTCAAGCTCCTGAAGTGCCGCGCGTACACTCTCCCGATGGGCTTCCCGCACCCGATCATCGCCGCCCACGAGCGCCGTAAGCGATACCGACTTCGGCGCCGAGAATGTGGCGTCCCACCCGGCGCGATGCTCGGTGCTCGTCACCTCTCTGCCAAATTTGCCTTCATAGGTTCTCGCAACTTGATGCCGCACGAGTTGCTCTTCGGTGTGCGGATGTTGGCCTTCACTCAGTCGTGCAAAGTGTTCGGAACCAACGCCACCTTGCAACCCCCATTGCTCGGCGAGTCTGCCCTGCCACTCACTGTGGCCCTGCTGATCGCGGCTCCAGTAGTTCTGTTCCCGCGAGGCAAACTCCCGCACATGGTAGGTCTGCGCCTGGCTGGCTGACAGCGGTTTGGAGATCGTGAGCATACCGAGCGTTCCTCAAGCGTGAAGTACTGTTCTGGGCAATTTGTCCCTCATTCGATTCCCTTTGCTCTCTCCCAGGCGAACGCCTCTTTGGGTTTGGTCTCGGGCGCACCGATGGTCGAACCATTGACGGTCGAACCAAAGAGCCCGAGCATCGGCTGGGTAGGCTTCTTCAGCGGATCGGCGGGAGAATTCGCGAGCACTGATGGCGCTGGTTTCGGCGCGCTCTCTGGCATCTGCCGCCGCGAAAATCTCGGCAGTCTGAATCGGATTCTGTCCATCTTTATCCTCCATCTCTGGATCAAACTTGGCCTAGGTCGGCCCCATTCGATCGCCTCCCGATCCCTCCATTTACGTGAGGACCGGTTCTGCAACATACTGCGCACAGCCAGTAGCAAAAGGAACATCGCGGCTAGCCAAAGCAACGGCGTTAAGAGCGAAACGCTTCCGGGAAAAGGCATGGCACTCATGGCATACGAGCTCTTTCCTTTCGCCCGCGGGCGAAGAAGTCATCAAGCAGTTTGCGCGCCTGCTGAAGCTTTCGTGCATCTGCCTGGTCGCGAATTTTGAGGACGGAATCAGGCGACAATTGTCTGCCTTCCGATGCCGCTTGAGAGGCTGCATGGAAGAGATTCAAGAGCGCGTAACGCAACGCCCAGACTTCGGCCAACACCAGTTCGGCGGGATCGGCGGGCCGCTGTCGCGCAGCGCACAGAGCGGTCCCGCGCAGCCACTCGGAGAGAGCCTGTCCCGCGCTTTCGGCGGCAGCTTCTATCTCTCCTAGTTCTTGGGGAGTCAGTCTCGTGGCCGCGGTCTTGGTGCGGAAGCCCGGCTTCGGCTCCTCGCCGAATGGCAAACTGGACTGTGGATTGGCTTGAGCGCGAGGACTACTCATTGGACGAACCGCCTTGTTGCACTACTGCACTTGATTCCGCTGCGCTCAAACTGCGTGATTGCTAGTTCACAGGAAGCTCCTGCGCTTCAACGCGTTTACGCGATTCGACGCTCTGGGGCCACCTGTCTCAAACAAACCTCATCGTTCGATATCGCAATCACCCAGCGGAGACGAATTTGTTGACGCAGCGAAAGTTAACCTGCGTAAACGCCAAAGTTTCATCTGGCGTTCCGCAGTTCCCAATTTGGGGGTGACGTGTCCACCATTCTTCCGGTGCGAAGCACCGCCGTTCTTACAGCTCGCCGTATTCCAGCATCTGAGCCTCCCACGTATGGATCACTTCGGGGGCCTGCCATGCGCGGCGAAACAGATTCCGAATCGACTGCCAGTGCTCCATCGGGAATCGGAAAGCGATTCCGTTCTCCCGCGCAAAGAAGAACACACCCCTCTGCTCTTTTTCCACGATCGCCGTGTGCGCGTAGAAGTAGTAGCCTTGCCATTGGCAAAGGTCCCGCTCCAAATCGAGCTCCTCCAGCAGCCTTCGGAACTCCGCAATCCTCGGGTATCCAACCACCGGATACCGCGGGGTAAGGGTTCCGGGAAACTGCAAACGAGGGGAGAATTCATTCCCCTCTTCCCGCACCAGATCAAGGCGGTATTCGCCCTCTTCCAACGAGGGCAATGCTGGCTGAACCGCAAGCTCAAAGTCCTCGTCATCCTTCTCCGAAGGCACCTTCTCTCGCAGGGGCTTGCGGTGAGCGGAATAGTGGCCGCGCGCGCACACCCGCCACAGGGCTGACCAGTGCGGCCAAAGCACCTCATTGAGCTTCTCGATATTTGAGAACTTTTCCTCATCGAGAAGTGTGTAGAGATTGCGAACTGCAAGTAGCGGTTTTCGTCGCTTTTGAGCCGGGTTCCTCAGCATCTGAATGGTGCGCGTCACCACCCGGCGCAAATCGTCGCTTCCAATCTCCTCAACTTCCTTGGCCTCGACCTGTTTGTCCCATGGAAGCGTCCGCAGATACACAAAATCCCGCATCGACTTCTTCGGTCTGCGTGCGATGGTGTAAGCCGCAAGAAATGCCTCCAGTATTTCGGCCAGGGACTCGTATGAGATCTGGCCTTGCGCGGTATTCATAAATGACTCTGCTCCCACCGCACAGTAATGGGCAACCAGGGTCCATTCCGCCAGCGAAAGCGGGAGTCCTGAGTCCGCCTTCCCACGAATTTTCAGCAGGGAACTTGTCGGCTCACTGAGCAGGTCTACCAATTCAAGACGGTCGTCTCGGGCAGACTCAAGAAGCTGCTTCGCCGCCTCCGATGTCGAGACATTCTGGCCACTCTTGAGGGATATGATTTTCCTCAAGGTCTCAAGCCTCAAGCGCAGAGCATCGGAGATGCGAATGGAGATCACTGGCTGCTGCGGTATCGCTTCCTTCTCTACCATGTAGTCCTTTCTTGGGAGGCTACAGTCAATAAAAATGTAACGTTACGTATTGACTTTATGTGTACAGGTGCGATATTGTCAAGGAATTTTGGAGCCGCTATGCCAGCCCATCCAGTTCTTGTCTCAGCACTACCAGCTGTCCGCCAACCCGAGCCGTTCGTTGATCCTGATACAGCCGCAGCCTTTGTCGGCATCACGCGTCGCGCTTTGCTTCAAAAAGTGAGGGCCGGGAAAATTCCTGGGTACCCTCTGGATCGTGGCGCGAAAAAAAAGGAATGGCGATTCAAACTCTCAGAGCTAGACCGCTATCTTTGCTCTGCTATAAACTCCGTTCTGCAGCCACCTGAGCCAGCAAATAGGAGGATTTGATGGCCAGGTATCAGAATGGCTCGGTTCGTATCGAACAGAGATCGGATGGCCCAACGTGGGTCTATCGCTTTCAGGTAACGCGATCCGACGGAAAGAGGGTCGAACACAAGAAGGTGCTCAGTCTCGTGCGAGATGTCGGCCCCAGCGAGAAGGATGCGTGGCAGGAAGTAGATCGGCAACGTCTCAGGGAAAACGCTAACCAATATCAGCCCTTCCGTGGGAACCCAACGACGTACGGGCAGCTCTGTCAGCATTACATTCAAAACGAGCTGCAGGAAGATCAGTCAGAGGCAACCATCGAGAAGGCATACACGACTGCAGAGACTTACAAGCGGATTCTGAACAAGAGAGTGATTCCTCGCTTCGGCAGGAAGTCACCGTTGGCAATCGAGCCGCTAGAAGTCGAGAAGTGGTTGAGGGAAGTGAAAAAGGCGCAGAGTCTGGAGAACCCCACTCTGGACAAAATTCGGCGGGTGATGAATTTGGTCTATAAACACGGGCAACGTTATGGGCTTATCCCTCGCGACGAGTCGGCTAATCCCATGAATTGGGTTCGTCAGAAGACGACAAGCGGCTACACGGCAGTGATCATGAATCCACGGCAAGCTTTCGAGATTTTGCTGAACATCCCAGAGCCACGGCGCACCCTAGTTCTTACAGACGCGGCGACGGCTCTGCGGGTATCGGAGATTCTCGGGCTGATGTGGATGGATCTGGACTTTGCGGATCAGGTCATCGAAGTGAAGCGCGCATACGTCTGGGCGCAATTCAAAGTGCCCAAGTCAAAGGCCTCAAAGGCACCCGTACCGATGCACCCGGTGCTTGCCGGTTTTCTGATGGCGTGGAGGGAGAGAACTCCATATGCGAAGGATGACGATTACGTCTTCCCGAGCTTCCGGCTCAAAGGCAAGAAGCCACTATCGGCTTCAATCATGGTGCAAAAGTATCTGCGCCCTGCTGCCGTCAAGGCTGGCGTCATCAAAGAAGACGAGCGAGTTCGCTTCGGCTTCCACAACTTCCGGCATTCGCTGGCTTCCTCGCTGGTGAAGCTGAAGTGTGATCCGAAAACGGTGCAGGGCATTCTGCGTCACGAAGACGTCAGAACGACGATGCAACTGTATGCACAGTCCGACCAAGAATCGAAGCTCGAAGCTCAGGGCAAGTTCTTGGAAGTTCTGCTCGGAGACAAGGCCCACCTACTCACGGAGACGATCCAGTGAGGCATCTTGGGCTGAACCTTGGGCTGGAAAAAGTGGGCGAAAACGCCCAAGTGCTATGGAATGATGGTGGCCAGGGACGGAGTTGAACCGCCGACGCCAGCCTTTTCAGAGTGTGGATAACCAGTGTTTTTAAGAACTTACAAGGACACGTGGGACTGCCAAGTACTTGTAAGTAGCTGCAAGACGCGTTGAGTGCGGACTGGAACTGCGGACCAGTAATCGGGGATCGTGCATAAGAAAGCAACTCTTTGCAGGAGTGATTGATAGTTCAGTTTCTTCCGCAGGCCAGGGGATCGCACTTCTTCTTTCCAATCCCATTCTGTGCAGTTCCGTTCGGGCCGGGTTCGAAATATTTTCGACATATTTCTCATGCCGCAGGTTCCTTTTATACATAGAGGGGGAAATTTCGCGGCAGATCCAATGGAACCGCCTCGGTAAAGAGGCGGGCGGTTTGTGTGCGGCCATTGTTCTATTCCATTGGATTCCCTAAACGTACTTAAAAGCACTTCTAGGCACTTTAGAGACTTTAAGCACTTGTTGAGAAGTTTGTTCGAAGTCAAAAAGAAAAAAGATTCTTTGAAGGAAAGCAACAAATGCGTCTTGTACGGTTTCTATACGAATAATGTTCTCGTCCGCCCATGACGCGAAGACTAACGCCAGCCGAGTAGTGAATGGGGCTCGAAATCTGTCGAACGAAATCGGACGCCACAGCCGACCTTCAGACGGCGCGGTGATTTCAGCCCGGTCTCGACTCTCGCTGTAGGGGGTTTTATGAGCGAGATGCACGAAGCAACATCAGTGAGCCAGCCCTTCTCTCATTTCGAGAGGTTCCTCGATTCGCGCGAGGCGGCAGCCTTGCTGCAGATCCACCCGAAAACACTTCAACGCCTCGCTCGCAAGGGCGAGATACGCGCTATGCGGATCGGGAAATTGTGGCGCTTCCGCGCATCCGATCTCGACGCGTGGGTACACTTGCGGCTAAAGTTGGCCAGCTAAGAGAGCCGGAGAGGAGCACAGACGCAACGTGGGTTGCAAAACTTACGAAGCAGTGAAGCCGATTTTCTCTCCCGGTTCCGCCGCCCTCTTTAGGTCTTTGAGATTCCCCACAAGGATTCGGTTCTCATCGTCGCGAAAGAAAAAGTTCGCTCCGTCACTACCGGCGAATGTGCCGGCATAGCTCTGTCCGGAAGTGGTGGTTGCTACATAAATATCGTTCCAGGCAAAGCGACTTCTCTCAAAGTGCGCGATCACTTTTGTCAGCGATTGAATCCGCTCTGTGTCCGTGATTTCGTCGAATAAACGCTCCATCATCGCGACATCCCCGTTCGCCGACAGGATGCTGGCCTGGATGAGGCGCTCTTTGCTGACAACCTCAAAATGCAGTTTGAATCCCAAGCTGTCGGCCAATTGACGTACGAATTGCCGCTGCGCTCGGCCATTGCCCTCTCTAAACGGATGGATTCGATTTATCTCGGAAAACAGACCAGCAACCCTGCGAGCAAACTCTCTTCGTGGCAAGCCCTCGAGAAAATGCTCGTTGGCCAGCTCGTCGAATACGTGTTTCAATTCTTGTTCGATCGAATCGGGAGGCGTGAACCTGATGATTCTTCCGCCCCGAACATCCTCAGCTTTGGCTAGCGGGATCGTCCGGAATTGCCCGGCCCATTCGTAAACGTCACGAAAAAGATACGAATGGATCGCTTTGAGATGTTCGGAATCGAAGTTCCCCTTCAGGGGATTGAGCTGCAATAGGATTGAGCGGACCGAGACCGAGTTAGACTCCGCCCGGTCAAGCGATTCTTGATCGGTCAGGCCAAACTTGTTTGTCAGAATCCCAGACTGAGGATCGAGGTAGGGATCGCTCATCGAGCGAGGATAGCATTCACCAACTGTTCTTCGGTCAGCTCGCCTTGGACAAACTGTTCAAACAGGAGTCGCGCGTCGAAGGTGGGAGCAAGGCCCTCCAAGCGGAGGTCCGCGACAGCGTTTTCCACCGCTTCGCGACGGTGAAGACTCTCGGAAACCGCAATTGACCTAGGTGCTGCTGCGGTTGACATCATTTAAGTATACCATGGAGATCAAACCTCCTCGACTTTCCGGTTGCGCTATCCAATGGTAGTAACAATTTTATTATCAATCATTTACAGGCTCCTGACAATCCGTACGCTTAACAAGCAATTGGGGCCTCCGCGCCGGGCCGTGAATCAGGACGAGATGCGGCGGTTGCGGTCTGAGGGGGCAAGCTTTCGCCAGATTGCGGAAAAGCTGGGGGTCGGTTACGGTGCCGTTCGCTTCAGGCTCGCGATTTAATCACCCATCGAAAAACAGCTCTCCTACGCCCTGAGAACTAGTGGTTTGCCTAGCCGAAGCTTGGCGAGCTACAAGTAACAGGTTTCCGCTCAACACTTTTGATCCTCAAGTGGGGAGTGCGGGGCCGTGCTCACGGGCCACACTGAAGCTATCGGTCAAATTCCATTTCCGGTTTGTCGACTGTCCGTGGCGGATCGTGGATCGCGCAGCGGAACCGCCATCGGCCAATTGTCCTTTCATGTACGTCTCGTCGAAAACGGTCGTGTCCAAATCTGCATCCAGCGTCGGACCCACAGAACCTGAAGTTCTTCTTCGCTCTTAATGCGCCACTCTCCATCCAGTAGGGTGAGTTTAAGGCGCTGAGTTTCAGATCCTGCGTATGGCTTGCCGGACGCAAGGGTAGTGTCCCAGGACTTGGTGAATGTCACAAGAGCGTCAGCAGGGTCGAGGAAGCTGATATTAATGTCAGTCAAGTCAAATTGCCGAATCGTAGCGATCGCACCAAACGCGTGTGCCTTGTTATTCGCGACGAATGATTGCGGGGCGTTCCGCTTACGATAATAAATCTCCAACTCCGAAGCGTAGCAATTCACCTGCTGCTGAAGATCCTTTGCTTTGAAAGACGAAACCCATTCGGCGAGCAGCGCACGTACAGCAGCCTCGCGATTCGGTTCTGATTGCTGGTCAGAGCTTGTAACTGGTGTCTGAGGTGCGGGTGACAGAACAGGATTTGATACTTGGACATCATTCCGAGCAGGTTGCGCGTTCGGGGAACCCACCGACTGGCAGTCGCTTGGATGAATGTCGTCAAGCTTCTTATAGTCGTGAGAGAAGCATTCAGTTACCTTGTAGAATGTGCCATCGAATTTCAAGACATCCCCACCATAGCCGCCGTCAATCAACAGATCCCTATAGCCGTTCGTTACGGTCCCGAGAACGTAAACGCCACCCTGGCTGTCCAGCAAGGACTTATATTTAAGCGAGACTATGCCATCCTTGGTGACTTCACTCCGTAGTCCATAAATACTCCATGGGCAACCACTGCCCGAACCGCAAAAATCCGGATTGGAATCCTCTACCAACAGCTCTGGAGCCCGAGCATTGCTGAGTCTCAGAATCCTGGCCGTCGTTATTGCTCTCTCCTCTGGCGTCGGTACAACACCAATGTCCCTCCAATATTGATCAGATATTTGCACTTCGGGCAGCGAGGTTTTCCGCTTCAGAATCTCGGTGATTGACTTTAGCCATGGTGCCATAATGGCATCTGTCATCGACGGCTTCGGCGTTTCCGCTGGAGGCGTGAGGACTCTTGCCGTTTGGTTAGAATCGAACTTCGGCGGAAGGCTCGCCTCTGGAGTTGCGTGGTCATCGGCCTGTCGCAATACGGTCGCAAAAAACGCAGGCTGCCAGGTCCAAGCGGCCATGATTATTATGAGGGCTGTCGCAACCCACACATGAGGTCCAAGGTACAATCTACGCTTTGGGCGCGATGCAATCGGGGCTTGCTCCATCGGCAACCTCGGCCCTGGAACAGCCGTCTGCTCATTGTTAGGCAATGCCGATTGCTCCAAACTCCGCATTTGAGCCGCAGGTGAAGCCGAGAAGGATGCCGCGTTGCCCATCGCCGCTCGCAGCATTTGAACACTATCGGCTGTTTTTCCACGCAGAGCGTTGAGTCCAGCGATCTCACTCCTTAGTTCGCGTCGCTTCCGGTCAAGGTGCTGAAGCAGGCTCCTTTGTCTTTGCAATAATTTGTCGAGCGTGAACTTGTAGCGTTGCACGACCTCTTTTAGATTAGAGGCAAGCGCGCTTGAAATTGCATCTGATGTCATCTCAATCGCTTCAGCGCCGGCCTCGCGAGAATTGCGCTTAAACTCGTGGTATATCTCCAGTGCCTTATTGAGCATTTCATTCTTCAATTCTTCTAGTGACGGGCCGAAGAATTCCCGAATCTTCCGCCAGGTGCCAACAAACCAGCTACCTACGTTGCCAATAGCGGTGATCGCGAGACCAACGCCTAACGTGGCGATGGCGAAGGCTGGGTGCCCCAGCGAGAAACCTCCCCTGGCGATCTGAACCGAGCCTCGACCAACAGTTGCTCCGTATTCTGGTAGTTTTTGTTCGAGGCTCGATAACTCCTGCAGCCGCCCGTACTGCTGCAACTGAGCACCAGTCGCAATCTGGTCATAGCGCGCCAATGCCTCGGGCAAAGTCAACAGAGGTGGCACCGCGAATCTGGATTCGTTGATACGTTTGAAGTAAACCCACTCGAACCAGAGCCAAGCAAAAGCAGCCACACAACCGATCGCGGCGCCGAACTCAAGCGACAAGGCAGTCGTTGTTGCCCACGCGACTGCACCGGCGCCCAGCCCCAAGGCAAACCATGTAGTTGTTCGCCTGAGGAAGCGCTTTTCTTCGACGAAACGAATTCCATGAAACAGTTCCTGTACTTTGGACACCATCATTTCTTGGCAGTTGCGAAAGCAGGCGTTCAGCGGGTCACTAAAGTACAAATTCAAGCCTTCTGCTGACGCGCTAAATTCGGTTCGAAGCTGCGACGGCACGTGTTGCAACAGTGATTCCTTATCGTTCGCTGCTTCAATACAGTTGCGTAGCCGCGCTTGAAGTTCTGCGCATTTGTTCTCATGAAAGGCAGGATAGCCATCTAATAAGTGGCGTCTCGTTTCTTCCACTGCTACCCCAAGTGCGCGCGCTAGGGTCTCGATGAGTTGCTCCGAATCGGGCAGTCTAGTCTTGTAGAGAATCGCGAGTTCCTCTTCCGCTAGTCGATGTTGTGACACCAGGAGGCCTTCGGCTTGCGCAATTGCCCCATCAAGGGACCGAGCGAGTTCGGCGCAAATAACCAGATCGCGTTCGGCCTTCATGAAATTCCGCAGGTCGTGCTCGAAACTGGTGAAACGCTCTCCCCATTCCAGGTTGTCTTCTTTGAACGCGGACGACAGGAGCAAAACCCGTGGATTGGGAATCCCACACTCTTGCGTGAGCACATTCGACAAATACTCAAGTGCCTCCTGCTGCTCGCCGGGATCGAGAATGTCGGCCCGGTTAAGGACAAAAAAGAATTTGTCAATACGGTTGTTTATGCTGCGGAGGAAATCAGTCGTAGTCTTCTTTCCTGGCTGCCGCGCATCCATCAAAAACAAACACGCATTCGCCTCACTGATTGCCTGTTCTGTGATTGCCTCGTGCGCGGCAATATTGACATTTATCCCTGGCGTGTCAACTACGACCAATCCATCGGCCAACAAAGAAGCTGGAAGCGTCACGTGAACAGATGTGACTTGCGACGTGTGCTCCCCGTCCGTCGAATACTGTGATACCTGCTCAGGTGACAATGCCAGAACCCTGCCGGATTTCAGAGACACTTCGCAAGCGGCTGGCTTGCCGTAGCGAATGTAAGTACATACTGATGTTGTTGGCAGAAGGCCGGTCTGCAGGATATCGATGCCGAGAAGCTTATTGATGAACGTTGTTTTTCCAGCGCTGAATTCGCCCAATACTGTCAGGACAATCTCGTTCGATGCAGCGCGCTTTTTCAGTTCTTCAAGCCGCCTGGCCAGTTCTGAATCGGAATCAAGTTGGTACCGTGAACAACTTTCCAGCAACCTGCCGATGGCGTCATCGATAAAGCTCTTGACGCGGAGAGCGGGTTGTTGAGTGAGGCCAGTCATTGTCGGAGCCATCAAGAAACTTTGTGGAGCCACCCCAACGCCGCGCGGGTCTTGATTCACACGATCAAACTGTTTTGCCAGTTGCGGGGGCGGTCTTTAGAAGTCCCCCAGTTGCGGCAGACTGCCTCAGTGCGGCGCAATCGGCAATCAGGATATCGACACGTTTCTGCCATTGTCCATCGAGCCGAGACCCTCCGTCATCGCCGCTGAGGGCTTTGCATGCGGACCGTATGCGGTGTTGAGGCTCGTCCAAGACGTCCGTAATCGCGAATGCGATGGCATCAAGACGTTCTGAGAGAGCGGTCGTCACTCGATTCTTGAGCTGATTGCCGGTGTCGTGCAGTGCCGCCTGAACGTTTGTAGTCGGTTTCGGTTGGGATCCACCAAATAAGCGAGCAACAAATGGAAACGCAACCACAGCAAAGCCAACCCACCCGAACACAAACGCTGCCACCGGTGCCAACACCATAAAGCCGACCTGATTCACGGGATCGCTTAACAGATTCGCAAGCAAATCCCGGTCTTTTGCAGGAGTGGGCTCGTCAGAGCCAACATTGATGGTGGGCTTTTCGTGGGCAAGAGAAAGGTACGCAGACGCTTCTGCGCTACACGCCTTCGCAACCTGCTGAATAGATTGGTTCAGCAGTTCGATTCGTGCCTCCGTGTTGCGTCCAACTTCTTGCTGAGTTAGTTCAAGAGCACGCTCGAACCCATGTTGACTGGCCCTTACATCGAACGATACGGCAGCATTCTCAAAAATCTGATCAAAGGAACCTTCGGTTTCGCTCATTAGCCGAGTGCGAGTGATTTTCAGTTTTGCGAGCGTCGACTGGCAGGCCTCTGTGGACTTACGCAGGACTTGCGCATCGCGCAGGGCCATTTCCCGCAAGCGATCCCGAGCGGCACTCTGCACCACAATTCGATCAGATACTGCCTGTCGAAGCCGAAGCAAGAGGACTGCAGCGTGAGCACGAACACCGTCTACGACCGCTGCATTTCGCTCAGATGGTTCGCCAAAACGAATCACCTCGTTCCAAAACTCACTTTGATACTTTCCAGACGCCTCACCATCTACAGATCGGAGCTTCATTTTTGCCGACACTGGAAAAACCGGAATATGCTGCGCATGGCTGTTTACGATCTCAGCCATAGCCGTCGCGCCAGAATCGGAGAAACGCGACGCAACTTCTTGATATATCGCGGCAACGCCGTCGCGAACATACTTAACAGCGGCATCGATCTCGGCGGCGTTTGCTACGCGATCCGTATGGTTGAGCACGTACAACGTTTTGACAAGGCTGCTCCCCAGAACACGCTCCCGCAGAAATTCAACCTCACTTCGCTTAAGCGGTTGCTGAATATCCATGACGAAAACAAGCGCGTGCGCTTGGGGAATCGTCTCGTACACAATCTCAGCACGGGTTTGGTTGATGTCATTTACGCCAGGCGTATCCACAAGAACCAATCCCTTGGGTGCCGTGGGCGTCTGAATGCGGACTTCTCGAATATCACTTTGATCGCCATTCTTGGCGGTGAATCTCTGCAGTACGTCTGCATCGAACGGCAGCTCGGTTTCCCGGCCATCCCAGTGAACAACCAAAATCCGCGGCCGCGCTGAATATGAAACGACGTTAATGGTCGCCGTCGTTGGAATAACTCCCACGGGTAATAATGCTGTACCGCACAATGCGTTTACGAGTGTCGATTTGCCCGCATTAAACTCACCAATCACAACCACCTTCGCCTGTTGATCGTGCCCGAGGCGAGCTTTTAACTCCTCAGCCTGACATTTTTCATTCGGTAGACCAACTGCGGCGAAGCCCGCGGTTATTTCGTCCAACAACGCGATGAGCCTTTCGACATTTAGCGCATTTTTCACGCAGGCCGCGCCTCCTTCGCAGCAACCATGATTTCATGTCCATCCCAATCGGCAACTACCGTCGAGGTCGAAGAAAGCGAGCCATGTAGGGTCTGCTGCAATATGAAGTCGGCCAACTTCGTAAGGACAAGCTGCTGCAAAGACCGGCGCAGGGGACGTGCACCCATTGTCGGATCGAATCCACGCTCCAGGACAGCTCCCCGTGCAGCAGCAGTTAGCTCTATCGCTGGTCGATCATTCTCCCTTAGTCGCACATTTTCGGCGGCTATTAGCAAATCAAGTATCCGTTCGAGTTCATCTCGCGTCAGAGGCGAGAAGATGACAATCTCATCAATCCGGTTAATGATTTCTGGCCGGAATGACTTCTTCAGCAATTCCGTCACTTCCCCCCGGACGTCTTCATAGCGATTGGCTATATCGCCGGGATCGAGTTTGCCGATGAATTCAGCGCAGACGTTGCTGGTAAGCATGACTAGGGATTGCGAAAAGAAGCACGTCTTGCCCATACCGTCCTGCAACTTGCCTTCCTCCAAAATCTGTAGGAGAAGGTTGTGGATATCTGGGTGGGCCTTCTCTATCTCATCGAAAAGCACCACGCTAGATGGCTTGCCAGCAACGTCGCGTACCAAACGCCCGCCCTCTTCACAGCCGATGTACCCTGGTGACGATCCAATCAGCTTCGTTGCCTCGTAGAGCTCCATGTACTCGCTCATGTTGTATTGGAGTAAAGACCCATTACCCCAAAGCCGGTCCGCCACAATCCTGCACAGCTCCGTCTTGCCCACGCCCGTAGGACCTAAAAAAAGAAATGATCCAATCGGACGCACCGATTGACCAAGTGCAAGCATACGTTTCAGAGCAGCGCACACAGCACTGATCGCGCGCTGTTGGCCGACAAGACTAGCTTGGAGTTTCTGCTCAAGCCCAAGTATCTTCTGAACTGCTGAGCGATCCCGCGCATCGACTCCGCCAAACCGCTCGTGCACAACCGCCTGTACGTCGGCGACTGTGACGCTTACTGCCGACCCGCTCTTCTTTTCAAACCAGTCGTCGGCCATCCGAGCGGCACCCTTCCAATCTCCTTGCTCAATTAAACGGATTTCAGCCTCAACCGCCTCAATCATTGTGGCGAACGTCCGATCAGCGGCTACGGATTTCGTGGTCCTACCCGGCGCAGACTTCTTCGCCATACAAGCAGTGAGCAGATCGATGGCCTTATCAGGAAGCCGACGATCATGTACGTACCGAATGCCCGCATCCACGACTGCTTCAATGACTCCCGCATCCAGCGCAATTCCGGAGTTGGCTGAACGCTGAACCCCGAGCTGACGCAGAATACCGATGGCCTCTTCGCGCTTCGGTTCCGGGACATCAATCCGAACAAAACGCCTCGTCAGCGCAGCGTCTTTTCTATTCATGACTTCAAATTCATGATTCGTTGTCGCACCGATCATCCGAATTTCGCCGCGTGCGAGGTAAGGCTTCAGGAAATTTGCAAAAGGGCTGGGCCTGTTCTCATCGGAAAGAACGCCCAGCAGCGCGTGTATCTCATCTACGAAGACAACAACGTCGCGGTGCGCGCGGAGGTAATCAACGAGGACTTTCAACTTTGCTTCGAACGACCCAGCATACATGGTGCCTGAAGCTAGCGCATTTGTATCGAGTTCCTTGATGTGGATAGCTCGAAGTCCAGCAGGAGAGTTGTCTTGCGACAGCCTTAGCGCGATAGCTTCGACGATAGCGGTCTTGCCGACGCCAGGCTCGCCCGTCAAAACAAGGTTGGCTTTACCGTCTTGGGAAAGCACGGCAATCGCCTGATCAATGATTTTGCCGCGACCGCAAAAAGGACCGAGCCTGCCATTCGCTGCTAATTGCGACAAGTCTCTGCTGAAATATTCGTCCATTTTGGGTCTGGCCTCGGAAACCGCAATCTCGACCGCCGCAATTTTTCAATATTTCGAGGGCGGCTGTAGCCCGTATATCTAGTTTTGCCAGCTATGTCAATGATGTCAGACACTCAGGATGGTGTCGCCGAAGCACGCCTTCATCACTACGGAAATCAGGGTGGTGATTTCAGGGAGTACCACGGCGAGCGACCCCACGGCAGCCCTATGGATGAGAAAATTGAGCCACGTCACAGAAGCTTCCCAACTTGGTGAACACCTCGCTGATCATCGTCCTAGGTCTGCTCGTATGTTTAGTCTTTTTGCTCTTGTTTCGAAAGTCTGTGGGGCGTCTGTTCGGTCTTCACGCACATCCTAGCCAACTCGTTACACCTACGTCACCACAATCACAACTGGATCACCTTAATCGACTACCTCCTTCACCGATCACCAGGGTGTCATTCCACGACGCTCTTCATACGCATGCGCTGACAACGCACGTCGATAGCTACTACCGCTCGGCAATTGGCACTCTAATGAGCGGCGACGGCTTGAATGCAGCTGTCCAGTCAATTGCCATGACTGGCGACAAGCTGGAGTTGGTGTACTCCTTTTCGGATGAGGCTAAGCGGCTCTATGACAGTGGCAAAGCTGTGATCCCGGTCCACCAGGCATCGGGTCGACGACTGCCTTGGCTGATGGACCGCAACGGCATCATCATTGAGCAAGCGAAGGAGGCAAGTATCGCTACAGTCCGCCTTGCTCAGGCAACCGCGCTAATCGTGTCGGCTGCGCACATCGTCGCCAGTCTTGACGTGGTGAGAAGACTTGAAGCAGTTGATCGGAAGTTGTCAATATTGGTAGCCGGCAGAAAAGTGGATCAAGATGCGAAATTAATGCGCGTGTACGAGGAAGCGAGGACTCTACTTGGACCGCCGATCACACAGTCATCCCTTCGACGGCTGGAGCAGCTCAGATACGAGTTGTTCGAGCTTCGACAAGTATGGCGGGGCGAGATTCAGCATGTGCTAAATACCGCGTCGCACCCTCATGAATGGCAACTTACAAAGCCTTCGTCGTGGCCTCGTAGCTGGCGCGAGAAAAGGTCTTTGAATGATCTGTGTGCTGTTGCAGAGAGGGTTCAGCAATTGCGGCTCGCATTGCTCGTGGAAGCCTCCCTCGCGGAGTCTAACGGAACCATGCAAGTCTTCTTGGGCAATTCGGTTCCCGAAGAATATCGGTTTTGGATTGGACCGCGTGATCAAATGCGTAACCGCAGTGACGCTTTCAAGAAGGACGTCAGCCAAGAACAAGCAGGCGCATTATGCGAGGCGATTGAGGGCTATGTTGCCATTCTTGAAACGATCTGCGGCGGGAATACAGCCAACTAAGGACATTCTCCTCTTCGTCATCGGTAGCCAAGAATTCGCCTGGTGAACACGAATCCATTCCGTGGCTGGTGATTCGGCTACCCCTTCTGCAAACAAGCTGCCTGGTTTACCGGCTGATGCCATAGTAGTGACCTAGTTCGAAGCCGTGCTCCTGCTTTTGCTCGTTACTTGGTTTATCCACGTCGATGGTCTGCACTGTTTCGGGAGTGGGCGCTTTTCTAAGTGGTACCCTTTCTTCGAGTACCTTATCGCACCCTTGTTCGCGAGAAACCGGCAGTTCATGGCGTTCCCGCTCACGTAAGGACGGCTTAAGCCTTTCCTCTGTGAATGTAGATCCTTGCGCCTTGCGCGACAACTCAGAAGCGGATTGCCGGGCAACTGACTGCGCCATCGTCTCCCGGAGGACCTCTTCATCGCTGGTCACAACCGTGATGCTATCCCGGCCCCGCGAAGCAGCTACGTAGAACAGCTCTCTTCGCATCCCATCAGCGCAGATGACAACCGCATCGACAGACTTCCCCTGACTGCGATGGGCGGTGACAGCGTAGCCGTGTGTGAATTGCTTGTAGTTCTCGGGCAGAGCGCGACCGTCCCGCAGATGAATGCGGCCTTGCTCGTCAATGCGGGAAACCGTCACCAGTTCGCCGTTGGTAGCGCGAAAGCCCGGCTCCCGCCGATTTGCCGTCAGCAGTAACTTGTCGTTGGGAGCAATTTCGATGGGGCGGCGCTCATAGACATCAAAGCATTTCGCCTGCTTTGCCGTGAACTCGCGTTCTTCGCCGCGTGCGTTGCGGGCAACGACCTTGCCATTTTCCACTCCACTCACTTCCAACGATTCATGCCTAACAACGCCCTTGACCGCCCGATGAAATTCCAGCACCTGGCCTTCAGCATAGTTCCGCACGTCGCTTTTCTCCGCACTGCTCCAGTTCAGTGGTACGTGGTGCTGCTGGTGCGCACTCTGTCCCAGCTCCCCGGTGCGCGCGCGCTCAGCGCGGATAGCATCGGTGATGTGGCCAATCTCTTCGTGTGTGGCCGCGACAACCAGCACACTGCGTGGTTCCCCTTTCGCATTGACTTGACTTTGAGCTTCTGAGTAGGCTCGTTGAACCTCCTGCGCACGGTCGGGCCAGGGAACCTCACGCACAGCACCAATTTGTTCCAGCTTCTCGAAACCGCGCTCAGGATCACGGCGCAATTCCTGAATCGCCTCGCGATACTCTTGAGTAGTTTGCCGCTGCACTTCGCTAAGCGAAACACTCTTCAAGTGGGATTCTCTTTCCAGCACACGAAGCGCATCGATGGCCTCGACACTTCGAATCTGCTTAGTGTCACCGCTGAAAATGATTCGCGCTGATTGCTGGTCAGCCACCTCTAGAAGTTCGGACATTTGACGACCGGAAACCAATGCCCGCTTCATCCACCATCAGAGCCTTTCCGAACAAATCCCTTTGCGCACTCTGACCCTGTAACAACCGTTCCACCGTGATGGCATCCGAGAAGCCGACTTTCTGCAGTTCTTCAACGGCGCTCATCGTGGGAGCGACCGCCAACACCTGGCGACCGCTCTCTTCAAGGCCGCGTTGCAGCTCTCGCAGCGTGGCGGTTTTCCCGGTGCCTGCCGCCCCACGAATGTTAACGGCCAGATCACGGGAATCGAGAACAAATTCGATTGCCTGTTTCTGCTCGGGGCGGAGGAAGGCGGAATCAGCGAATTCATGCTGCCCACCTAACCGCTCAAACTGACCGATTCCACGATTGATCCGCTCGATCATGTCGCGCTCACGGTCAAGACTCTCGCGTGTGGCGACTTCCTTCCCAGCCTGGAGGATTCTGCCGGTGTTTTCTTCCAGTGAAAACTCACCTTTAAGGTCCGCCAAGTCGATGCGGCCCCGGCCATGACGGAGTGCTTCAGTCAACAGTTCATGGTCGAGCGCCACGGAGACGCGCTCAAAGACGTGTTGCTTTGCGTAGTCGAGGGAAGGAACTGCACTCTCTAGTTCTAGTCGCTGCGTTTGGGATCTCTCCAGGACTGTTTCGCGGATTTGTTCAAGGGTTAGGCACTCCTGTGGGGTCAATCGAGCCGTTTGCCGCAAATGCACTTCGGAAGTTGAAATCTCAACCAGCTTATCGGCCCGCGACTCACGAACCAGAACGGCGATTTCGTTGTCGCTGGGCTGGTGACCCTTAGTCTCGACAAACTCGGCAATGGCGCGGTCACGCTGCTCGCTACGCTGACTGTATTTTTCGAGCAATTCATCGGAGACACCCTTGATCTCAAAACCCAGGTTCTTGCCCTTGGAGCTGCGTCGGTCCTCGATCTCATAGCCCAGAGACCGGACTTCGCGGGCAAGCGCGTTCCGGTAGACTTCAGTCAGGTACGCCCGCTGCTCGTAGATATCGGAGGCTTGCAGCGCCTTCCAGCGGCCCTCAGCGCCGTCGTAGGTCAGATTAGCGGCAACCGCGTGGGTGTGAAGCTGGGGATCAAGTTCGCGGCTCGTGTCGTGATGGTACACAGACAATACAAGATTACCCGTGGTGCGGTTATCATTCGCCTGGTCCCTTCGGACGCGGCTTGCTGCGCGATGCTCCAATTCTGTCAGCGTTTCTCCAACGGCCTTCTTGTGAGCTTCCACAAGTCGTGCGTCCCCACCTGGTTGGGCCATGATTGAAACCGACTTGGGAGCCGAGATGGTGAAGTCGTACAGATTTCTACCTCGGCTTTGGGTGCTGCCATCAGCGGCTGTGCGGTCGGCGCTGTGGCGTTGCCGGAGGAATTCACCACTCTGCGGATCGACGCCCTGGCGCAGCGCCTCGAATTGTTCCGACTGAACTTCCCCTGCCAAGCCGAGCATCTCCGCTCCCCGGCCTTGCCATTGACCCGTTGCACGCTCCCCTTCGGCGTAATAGTCACTGTGCTGCAAATGGCGTGCGGAGTAGCCTGCTCCGTTGGACATGGCGCGAATGGTGAGCATGGTTGAAGACCCTTAGCGTCTCATTTGCAAGAAGACACCATCCCTAACGCTTCGCGTTAGGGATGGTGTCACGTACTCGACCTGAATTCCGTGCGCTGTGCATCCGGCATCTGTCCGGTGTATATCCATTAAGTATCCGGTGACTGTCCGGCCATCCCTTTGACCTCGGGTCGGCGTCTGTATCAGTACCGGCCAGATTTCATCCGGCCAGGTCCATCGGAGGAAATCGTGGACACAAAATTTGAAGTGATACTCAACAGCCTGCCTGCCAAAGAACCCCACTCACGTTTGGAACCGTACAGTGAGCTAATTACTGAGATGCGAAAGCGAGGCCGCACCTATCGTGAAATTGCACAAGTACTCAAGAAATCCTGTGGCTTCAAGGTAGGCACGAGCACGGTAAACGACTTTGTACTTGCGCGCGCAAAATCAAGACCGAAGCCGTCGTCCTCGATTTCGAGAACAATAGCGACTAAGAAGAACCTGGAAGGACTTACAGGTACTTATAAGAACACAGAGGATCACAAGAGCACTGGAAGGCCTCAGAAGGAAGTGGAAGGCACTGCAAAGACGATTAAGGAATTGAAAGACCGACCGCTGAAAACGCGGGCGAAAAAACTTTTATTTGAATACAACCCAGACGAACCGTTGCGGCTTCATCGTAATCAAAGAACGAAGGAGTAGCCATATATGTACGACTCCAACATTCCTGCAACAGCCGAACGGAAGAATTCCAATTCATCTTCTGTCGTCTCGTCCACCGCCCCATCCAAGCGCGTGATTCTCACCATGGGAGGAAAAGGAGGAGTCGGAAAAACTAGCTTTATGCTGGCCCTCGCCGAATGGTTCCAGAGCCATGAGATTCCGGTAACGCTTCTCGACCTGGACACCGAAAACAAATCTCGCGGAAGCTTGAAGCACTACTTCGACGGCACGGTGACCAAAGTGAACATTCACACCGCAGCGGGCCTTGATGCTTTTGTTGACCACTTGGCAGACGGTGCTCCCATCATCCTCGCAGACATGGGCGCGAGTTCCGGGCAAGTGACTCACGAGTGGTTCGACAGCATGTTTGAGGATGTAGCAGCGACCGGTGTGGCGTTCACGGCCATCGGCATCGTCACTCCCGACCCGGCGAGCGTGGAAAGCATTCTGAGCTGGGCTGCCCGTCTGCAAGACAGAGTGAACTACGTTGTGGTTGAGAACGCCATGACACATCAAGCTGATTTCTCCTACTGGCGGGACAGCGAGCAAGCTAAACAATTTCGCACGGTCTTCCAGCCAGTTGTCCTCACGATGGAGTTTCGTCTGCCGCAACTCGAAAACCCCGCCCGACAACACGGCGTCACACTCGGCCAGATCGCCGAACGCCGGCTTAAACTCCCGGAGCTGCAGAGAGCCTCATTGGTCATCCGCGCTCAGAGCTATCGAAGGCGGCTCTTTGAGGAAATTGACAAAGCCAAGGGGTTGCTCTTGCCGTGAACCCCCAGCCCAAACTCGTGGAAGAACAATCTGCTGAGTCCGATTTCATCGACGACATCGCCGAACTGCTGCCTGCCGAACAGCGTCCGCTTTGGTATCGTGACATGGCGCACCTGCGCCGCTTGCCCGCCGATGACGAGATGCTACGGATTGCCCGCGCAATGGGCTTTCTGGCATTGGTGACGCGGCAAACTCCCGCGCAGATCGCCACGGAGCGAGAAAAGCTTGCCACGATCTTGGACCACAGCATCAAGGCCGTTCAGTCCGCCCGACAAGATACAGTCGCTTTGCATCGGCAGCTCGAAGAGCGGCTGGCGCTATTGCCAGCAGAAATCTCCGAGGGCATCAGTCCCGCAGCTATTGCCGCGAAACTCACCGAGAGTCTGCGCCAACAGTTTGTGGCAAGTGGCATTCCCGAAACAGCGCAAGCTCTAGCCGTCATCTCGAAACAAACGAAGCAAGTCGCGGGAGAGTTTGACCGCTCGTCCAAGCAACTGACCGATTCCTATCGAGGCGCTGCCAGCGAAGCACGCAGGGCGCTCGATGAGATACGCGGAAGCATCGAGTATGCCACGGCCACCGCGAAGCAAGCAGCACACGATCTAACGCACACTTTCCTCCGCGAATACAAGTGGTCGGTCCTCGTTTTGTGCAGTGTGGCTCTGGCCGTGGGATTTGCGCTGGGAACCCTGTACTACCGCTGGATCAATTCAGCGTCACCGGAACCAACCCCGAACACTGTTGTGGTTCCATCTAACCCCGAGGCAGCAGCGCGTAGCACCACCACAAGTCACCCCGCCCGCACGATTCAAAAGAAGTCCACATCGAAGGATCGGACGACACAATGAAGCACACAAACAACATTCCACGCATCCAACGTCTTCTTTCGCTTCCACATGAACGCAACCGGAACTGCGAAGAACCCGTCAAGGGGCAGGCCCGCTGGCGCGGCTCCCTCCGGTCGCCCTTGACTGAACCTTCGCAGTTCCAAGCCACCCCGCCACTATGGAAGCGAAAGAAGAAAATCGAAATGTCACAGCCTTCATCCCGCCGGAGTCAACATGTGTTCCCAATCCCAGCCTCCCACTTCTAACCCGTCTTCCCACCAAAGCAGCTATCAATTCACCATCGGCGGCGAAATGGAGCCGCTTGCTGACGCTGATGCGGCGGCTGAGTTTCTACAGGTGAGTCCGCGTCGCATCCTTGAGTTAGCACGGCGTGGCGTTCTTCCCGGTTATCCACTTGGCAGTGGCCCTCGCCACCTGTGGCGATTCCGTCTTTCAGAACTTGCTCGTCTCTGCTCGCAGGCAGGGTACAATGCAGGCGGCAGTCTCACGTGCCTTGAGGAGAAATCTGAAATGGCACAGAGACATCAACGTGGTTGGTTGAAAAAAGAACGACGCAAAGACGGCGAAACTTGGATGCTGTTTTTCCGCACAACTCGGGAATCCGACGGCAAGCGAGTCGAGCAAAAGATTTCCGTTGGAACGGTTCACGACTTCCCAACCAAAGCTTCGGCCTGGGCGGAAGTGGAGCGACAGCAGATCCATATCAATAAACCGGACTTTCGGAAACGCGTCACGTTTGCAGACTTAGCGCAGCACTATCAGGAGCACGAGCTAGGCGAGCGGCGAAGCGCGATTATTGATCCGAAAGCCCACACAACCATTGCAGGATACAAACGGGTGCTACGAAATCGTCTGCTGCCAAGATGGGGCAAGCATTTCGCGCTTAGCATTCAGCCGCTTGAAGTGGAAGAGTGGCTCTCTGCAGTGAAGGAAGACCACAAGCTAGAGAACCCGACCCTCGACAAGATGAGGAGGGTCATGTCGCTGGTGTACAAGCACGGACAGCGCTACGGACTCATTCCGCGCCGGGAAGAGTGCAACCCGCTGCGCTTTGTCCGCTGCAAGACCATCAGCAACTACGAAGCGGTGATTCTGAGTCCGGAGCAGGCCTTCGCAGTTTTGGTTGATCTGCCGGAACCGGAAAGAACCCTGACGCTGCTCGCTGCCAGTACGGGCCTACGCATCTCCGAGTGCTTGGGCTTGCAATGGCTGGATGTGAACTTCGACGGATCGCTCATCCATGTGCGGCGTACTTGGACCTGGGGAAAGGTCGGACAACCTAAGAGCAAGGCGTCACAAGCTCCGGTTCCGATGCATCTTCTGCTAGCAGAATTCATGCGGGCGTGGCAAATCCGCACGCCCTACCCACAACCTGAAGACTGGGTATTCCCCAGCCTCAGACTAGACGGTAGAAAGCCACGGGCAGCAAACATGCTGGTGGAAGACTATCTCCGGCCAGCAGCGGTCAAAGCAGGAGTGATCGCCGCCGACGATCCTTGCCGGTTCGGTTTCCATAATCTCCGGCATTCGCTGGCGTCGTTTCTGGTTCGCTCAAAGACCGATCCAAAGACGGTGCAGGCGCTCTTGCGGCATTCGGACGTGAAGACGACGCTGCAGCTCTATGCACACAGCGTTAGCGCGGATCGGATGACGGCCCAAGGGGAAGTTCTGCAGGCCATTCTTGGCAGTAAGCCCGCTGAGAACGGACTGAGTGCGGACTGAAGCGATTTTGCTGATTCGATCTAACTGCTTTGAAATGTGGTGGCCAGGGACGGAGTTGAACCGCCGACGCCAGCCTTTTCAGGGCTGCGCTCTACCACCTGAGCTACCTGGCCACATTTCGAAACCCTGCATGAGGAGCGCGGGCTGCGAGGATGGTTCGCTTCACGCCGATTGCCGAAGGATTGCCAACCGAATGAAACTGACTATGGAACGTTGTTGATTATAGCAATGTCGGCGAGTTCGCTCAATGTGTGCGCATGTCCCAATCGAGATGCAGAAGGAAAACTTAATGCGCTCGCAAGGTACGAGCTGATTTTCTAGGGCAACACGATTGCGGACTCCGCGCCGCGCGCTGGGCCCTGAAATCACAGCCCAGCCGCGCGTCCCGCAGGAGAAGGATGATCTATTGTCCACTCGCGGAAGAGCCGTGCTGCCCAAGCCACGACGACAATTGCGGTTCCTGTTGCGACTTCAGGTCGACGCAGTTATTGATGCGTTCAATCGACTGGCGGAAGGTTCGTTCGGCTGCAGCGATCTTGTGGGCGGAAAAGAAGTCCGTCACCTGGTCGCGCATGTGCGCATCGCAGAACGACTGCGTCGCGCCAACAATTTCCGCGCTGGCGAAGGGGCCGCCCGCTTTTTGAACCGCATCCCAATGCGCAAGGATAAAGTCCCAAGCCAGTTTTTGTCCGGCCGGGTTATGCATTACACGGGCGATTAGTCCGAGGGCGTCTTGCGAACGAACGTCAGGAGATACGGCATAGTCCAGCGTCCGCGTTAAGAGCGCGGGATTGCCAAATTGACCCAGCGTGAAAAGGTACAGGTAATACTCTTCCGGCGATTTCGGATTCTTCAACGCGGCCATCAGCTTGTCATAGAAGGCCTGGTCGCCATTCAGAGCGGCGACGCCGAAGGCGCCGAAGGCGAGTTCGCGGTCCACTGAGTCGGGATTCGCTAAAGCCTTATCGGCGACCTTTTGAGCTTGTGCCATAACTTCGGGATCACGAGCGTCGAACCCCAGCGCGCCGTAAAGACGGGAGCGAAGGGCTTTCTGTTCATCGCTCTCGCCCGGCTTTGGCTCCCATCCTACGTCTTTGAGCATGGGATTCAGGTATTGACGAAGCCACAAGCGATAGGAGTCGCGATCGCTATCGGTGACCAGATAATTGCCAATGAAGTTCAGGCGATCGAGGACATCTTGGAGAACTGCACGGTCGCGGTCTGATTGCAAGCCGCGCGCGAAAGCCAGATAATCGCCGACCGGCTCGCGGCCTACGCGAACTGAGGCCCAGATGTCGGATTGGAGGGCAATGCGCTCGGCGGGAGTAAGTTTGCTTTCGGCGTCGCTGGCGAGCGCTTTCACCGCATCGGGCTGATAGCCAACGCGATAGTAGCCGGTGGCTCCGGCATTCGCCAGAACCCAGGTAGAGCAGCCCTTCAGGGTAAGGCTTTGCTCTTTTTTGGAGAGCAGCTCACAGCCGTGTGCGCCGGTCGATGATTTCATGCACAACGGCACCTGCCAAAGTTCGTCATTGGGCGCGTTGAATTTTTCGCGGTCGTAGAAATAACGGCGCTGATCCATTGTGACCGTGGTTGACGAACCGGAGCACTGCGACTTCACATCGACAACCGGGACGCCGGCCTGCTTCACAAAAGTCGGCATGATCTGGTCCACCGGCTTCTTCGAAGTCTTGGCTTGCGCATCCCAGAAATCGTCGGCGGTTGCGTTGGCATATTGATGTTTCTGAATGTAAGCGTTCACACCCGCGCGGAACGTCTGCTCACCCAGGTAGGCTTCCAGCATGCGTAAGACTGCCGCGGCTTTGCCGTAGGCAATCCCGTCAAACAACTCTTGAATCTGTGCCGGTGTTTCGGCAGCCTGATGAATGGGCCGCGTATTGGCCAGTGAATCGGTGTTCAAGGTTCGATCGGTATCGCTGACGTCGTCGAGATTAAAATTCCACTCCGGCTTCCATGCTTCGATCGGCTTGCTCGACATCCAGGTGGCGAAACCTTCGTTCAGCCAGATGTCGTCCCACCACTTCATGGTCACGAGATCGCCGAACCACTGGTGAGCCATCTCGTGGGCGATGACGGAAGCGATTTCTTTTTTCAGACCGACTGAGCCGTGCTGCTCATCGATCAGAAGAATAACTTCGCGGAAGGTGATGCAGCCGGTGTTCTCCATTGCGCCGGCCGAAAAATCTGGAATGCCGATGAGATCGAGCTTGCCGTAGGGATACTTGATGCTGAAATATTTATCGTAGTAGCTGAGGACGTGCTCGGCTGTTTCCAGAGCGAACTTGCCCATTTCTTTTTTGCCGGGCGTGCTGTAGACGCGGATCGGAATTCCATCGGCCTCGCCTTCAATGTATTCGAAGTTACCGACAACCAGCGCGGCCAGATAGGAAGACATCTTCGGGCTGGTGGCGAACTTTACTGTGTGCTTGTCGCCGGGTCCGGCGGTATCGGAAAGCACTTTGGAATTCGAGATCGCGACAAGCCCTTTGTCGGCCACGGCTGTGATATCGAAAGTTGCCTTGTAATCGGGTTCGTCGAAGGAAGGGAACGCGCGACGGGCATCGGTGGACTCGAACTGCGAAGCGGCGTACTTGCGGCCGTGATCGTCTTTACCGATGTAGAGGCCGCGCATTTCCGAGTTGAGGATTCCGGAGTAAGTAATGTGGATGGTGGCTGCGCCCGCGGAGAGAGGCTTATCTACTGATAGCACCACCATCTCTTTATCTTTGTCGGGCGTGGCCGTCGCTTTTTGGGTTGCTCTGCCGGAGGTGATCGAGACTTCGTGGAAGTCGATGTCGGCGGCATTCAGCGTGATCTGCGAAGTTGACTTCAGCACGCGGATGGAAATCGTTTCATCGCCGTTGAATGTGGCTTTTTCCAGGTCGGGGCTGAAGGTGAGTTTGTAATTTTCTGGAGTGGCCACGTCGGGCAGGCGTTGCGCAATGGCCATTGAGAAAGTCGCCAGTACAAACACGAGGGATGCGAGGATTCGTTTCATAAAGTCCTTTTTCTTAAATAATGAGATCTCTCGGATTCGAGAACTGCCTCTCGCGGAGGCTTGCAAATCAAAACTTGCGATCAAAACCCTCCGGCATATTTCGACGCACACACCAAGCCACAAAGTTTTATACGCAAGGGTCACGCTGAAAGTTCACAAGCGCCCCGCGATCCTACCGTTCATAACGGTCATCGAGCAGCGATTAGCGCCAAACCAGTAGGGAATCTCGGGATAATCGTTGACATCAAACACTGCCAAATCGGCATCTTTCCCCGGTTCGATAGTGCCTTTGCGATCTGCGACCTTTAGCGCCCATGCGCCGTTGATTGTGGCAGCGGCAATGGACTCCGCAGGCGACATCTTCATATGAGTGCAAGCCAGGGACATTGCCATGGGCATGCTCAAAGTGGGCGAGGTTCCGGGGTTGTAGTCGGTTGCCAAAGCGACCGGCACGCCTGCAGCAATCAGCTTGCGCGCTTCGGGATAATCCTTGAGCCCCAGAAAATAATTCGCTCCCGGCACCAGCGTGGCAACCGTGTCATGCTTCGAGAGTTGCACGATGTCGTCGTCGCTCACATGGTCCATATGATCGAAGGACGCTGGATTGAAGCGTAAAAACGGCTGCAACGACGTTTCGGAAAGCTGACCCATATGGGCCCGCACGCTTAGGCCGTGCCGGGCCGCCGCTTCAAAAATCTGTTCGGTCTCCGCCGCCGTAAAGGCTCCCCGATCGCAGAAAACGTCGACGAATTGTGCGAGCTTCCGCCTCGCCGCCTGCGGGACCATCTCCTTACAGACGAGCTCAACGTATTTTTGTGAGCAGCCCTGAAATTCTTTAGGGACGACATGCGCCCCGAGCAGGGTTGAGATCACGGTTCCTGGCCAGCGTGAAGCAGCTTCGCGGATCGCCTCAAGAGACTTGATTTCTGATTCGACCGTCAGCCCGTAACCTGACTTGGCCTCAGCGGTGGTTGTGCCGTGTGCGGCTATATCGCGAAATACGGCGAGAACTTTTTCCGCCAGAAGCCGCTTCCCTGCCCCGCGGACGCCTTCGACGCTCGAACGGATGCCACCTCCAGCCGTAGAGATTTCTTCGTAAGAAGCGCCTTGGGTGCGTTTTTCGAAATCCACCAGCCGCGGGCTGACGAAGACTGGGTGGGTGTGGGAGTCGACAAATCCGGGAAGGACGACTTGGCCGGCGCAGTCGATTTCCAGAATTTTCTTGCGATTTTTTTTCAGCCAGGAATCGCGGAGGGCGTCTTTCGTTTTTCCCACGGAAACGATTTTTCCGCCAACGCACAAGACTGCGCCATCTTCGATCATGCCGAGTTCTTGGAGATCGGCGCCGCGGCGAGGGCCGGGCTTGTCCGAAGAATCGCTGGAGGGAGAAAGGTTGAGCGTGAGAAGCTGACCAATATTCGCCAGCAGAAGCGCAGGTGGGAGTCCCTTATTTGCTTTTCGGGGAAATTTCACGCTACAGGCAGTTTATCAGCTTGTTACCGTTGTTGCGCCTCGTGCGTGCCAAGGTCATTCCAGCGACAGTACAACCCAATACGCGCCCGCTGGATAAGTCTCTGTGCGCGCGTAACATGCCCCGAGAGAGAAGGCGCGCAGCTTGCGATTGGAGAGCACAGGGCCTGCGCTCGCGGGCAGAGCCTCCGGATGCAGCGTGGTGTAGGTGAGCACACTGTAGTGTTGCGCGATTTGATGAATGGTGGAGGTGCCGAGCTTATCTGCCTGCGCCATCGAGCATGCGGCATTGTCCGCAGTGGGCAAATCTCGACGGGCCAGGACGGACTGTTTCGCTCGCCGCCGCGCTTGTGCCACTGTCGCCGCGATCTGCTCTTTGACATCGTCCGCAGAATAATTGGGGAGGGCATGGCCGAACTCTTGCACAATGTACAAGCTATCTCCGCTGCGTATCACGCCCAGCCCGACCACGTTATATTGCGCGTTGAGCAGGTTGGCACGGTGCGGAGGTGACTCCATGAGATGTTGATGCCCATCTTCGGCATTGAAATCGAGCGCGACGTTCTCTCCCTCTTGATCCAGCTGGATGCGGGTTGCGGCCGCCAGACGCTGAGGAAGAGAGGGCTCGCCATCGAACTGATGAGAAAGCTGACGAGCTGTGACCATTGCGCGTGCGTGCTCGCGGGCCGCGGCGCATAAACCGGCATCAAGCGCCAGCAGCGGTTTTCCGGCTTGTTTGCGCGCGTGGTTTGCAAGGGCGAGCAGCGTGCGCTCGGCCTCGGAATCATAATTAGCAAAGGGAATGTCGGGGGAGGTTGCCGAAGCCGATTTCAAGGTCGCGGACTGCGAGGATTTTCCAGCCCCATCACTTCCATCGGATGAGGCCAGCGCGTGGGACGATGGCCGGAATAACGCGGTGCCGAGCAGGAATAGCAGCGCCAGAAAGCACCGTCCGCTCGCAACCGCGGGGCTCGCAACCTCACGGTTAGCAGCCTTACTTCTCGTCTTGAGGGCTCTTGGCATCAGCTTCGCCTACTCATCTCGACCCTGGGAGGGTTCCAAACTCAGGCTCAAACTTGCTGCTGGTGCTACGCTAGAATCGGAAATCCGGAGAGAATAGTTACCTTCGCTATGGAACCTGGCATTAGTGGGGTCATTGGCCTGTTGTTTGGAGGCGTAATTGCATGGCTGGCGCTGCGGTCGCGCACCGCCGGACTGAGCGCTCGTTTGTCCTTGACGGAAAAGGAATTAGCGGCTGAAAAGGGCCGTCTGGAGCGGCTTCAGCAGGATTACACCGAGTCGATGACGGCCACGGCAAGGCTTGAATCAGATCTGGAAAACGAACGAAAGACCAGCAACGAAAAGATCGAGTTAGTCACGCGCGCGAGCGAAGAACTGCGCAACGCCTTCAAAGCCATGGCGTCGGACGCGCTGAAGAGCAACAATTCATCCTTTCTTGTGATTGCCGAAGAAACGCTGAAGCGCTTCCAGAGCCAGGCGCGGGGGGACCTGGACGCCCGGCAGAAAGCCGTCGCCGATATGGTGGCGCCGGTGCGCGATTCGCTGAATAAAGTGGATGCACAGATTCAGCAGATGGAAGTGGCTCGCGGCGATGCCTACGGCGAGCTTCGCGCTCAGGTGCAATCCTTAATCTCCACACAGAAAGAGTTGCAATCGCAGACCGGCAATTTAGTACGGGCGCTGAGAACTCCCAATGTTCGCGGACGCTGGGGAGAAATTCAGCTGCGGCGCGTGGTCGAGATCGCCGGCATGCTTTCCTACTGCGATTTTGCCGAGCAGGAAACCGTCACGACCGAGACCGGCAGGTTGCGTCCTGATCTGGTGGTGAAACTTCCCGGCGGCAAACAGGTTGTCGTCGACGCGAAAACTCCGCTGCAAGCTTTTCTTGAGGCCTTCGAGACTACCGACGAAGACACGCGCCGCGCCTGCCTCGCCAACCATGCGCGGCAGGTTCGCGACCACATGAATACGCTGAGCGGAAAGAAATATTGGGAGCAGTTCGAGGCCACGCCTGAGTTTGTCGTAATGTTTCTTCCCGGCGAAACCTTTTTCAGCGCCGCGCTTGAGCAAGATTCCGGCTTGATCGAGCACGGAGTCTTGAGCCGGGTGATTCCCGCCTCGCCGACCACGCTGATCGCGCTGCTGAAAGCCGTGGCCTACGGATGGAATCAGGAAAAGCTGGCGCGCAATGCGCAGCAAATCAGCGCGCTCGGCAAAGAATTGCACGACCGGCTGCGGCTTCTCGCCGGACATATCACCTCGGTAGGTACAGGACTGGACCGCGCGGTGGAGTCTTACAACAAAGCTGTGGGATCGCTCGAAAGCCGGGTGCTGGTTTCGGCACGCAAGTTTTCCGAACTGGGCGCGTCGGTGGCCGAAGATATTCCGGAACTCGCGCCCATCGAAACTACGGCTCGGGCCCTCTCGTTCGAGTGGGATGAGGATGAAGATAGCCCAGAAACCACCGACGAAAAACGGAAAGCTGGCTAAAAAGAGTCGTTTGGTAACAACTTTAGAAGAATTCTTAGAGCTTTCCTTCCATTTGGTTCGCCAACCTTGCAAGGATTACACCGCCTCGCATCACCCTAAAGGCGTAGCACTGCCGCCCCCGGGAACCTCTAATCCAGCGTAAAGATCATTTCCCCGGCCGCCGATACATTCATTGACGAGGCTGCGTGCTGACGCGGTATTTGCAGACGCTCGTTCTATTCCCTTCTCAAGAAAATCAGGCTGGAGGAGCCAATCGAGCTCGTGAAGCGCACTGCCTCATCTCGCCCAATTAATATCGCGGGCGTTGTGGTTCTCGCCATAGCTTCGCTCTGGCTGGGGCGCAAGACTGTTGCCGGATGGGCGGCTCACTCCGCGGACTATATGCCCCATGGCTACTGCTACATGTGGAACCCTGCCATCGTCTGGTTGCACGTAGCCTCGGATGGATTGATCGCAATCTCCTACTACGCCATACCCGTCATTCTGATCTATTTCATTCGCAAGAATCGCGATCTGCCTTTCAATCGAATTTTCTGGATGTTTGGGGGCTTCATCCTCGCCTGCGGCACCACTCACGTGATGGAGATCTGGAACGTCTGGCACGGCAGCTACGCTCTGGCAGGGATGATCAAGGCGTTTACGGCAGGAATCTCGGTGCTGACGGCGGCGATGCTGGTACCGCTGGTTCCCAAGGTAATTTCAGTGCCGGAACGGATTCATCTGGTGGAGATGAATCGGACACTGGAAGCCGAGATTGCCGAGCGCAAGCGGTTCGACGTTCCGATCGATGCCCCGCTACGCCATAAAGTCACCATCGGATTCATCGTTGCCGTGCTGCTGACGGTTTTCATCAGCGTTTCGTCCTGGCAAGGTGCGCAGCGGGCAGAGCAGGATGCTTACTGGGTATCCCACACCCATGAGGTGATGGAGACGATCCAGCGCACGTCCAGACATGTGGTGGAAGCGGAAACCAGCGCTCGGGCGTTCTCATTGACTGGGCAGGAGCAGTTGTTGGCGCGCTACCAGACGGCGCAGGACGGCATTCAGCAGGACGAGGCAGCCTTGCGTCGCTTGACGGCGGACAATGCCAGCCAGCGGCAACGACTGGACGCGCTCGAGCCGAAGGTGCGCGCCGGGCTCGAGTTCGCTGAGAACATCATCGCCAAGCGCCGGCTGCAGCAAGTCTATCCGGGAACTGCAGACGCACTCGAGACCGAAAGGCTCATCGAACTGGTACGCGCAACCACCCTCGACATGTACGCCGAGGAAACCCGTCTGCTCGACGAGCGCGCTCCACGAATCCGGACGGGACAGCGGCTGGCGAGAGCCATCGCTGTCGCCGGCGCTTTTCTCCTTGCAGGCCTGTGGTCGCTCGCCCGCCTAGCCGTGAATCGCGAGATTGGCATCAGTGCACGAGCGCGCGCCCAGGTCAATGCTCTGAACGCCGAACTGGAGGGGCGCGTGGCGCAGCGCACGGCGGCGCTGCAGTCCGAGATCGCAGAGCGCGTGCGGGTTGAGAAATCCGTTAAGGAGAGCTTGGCGGCGCGCGAAGAGGCTTTGAAGGAGGCTGCCGATCAGAAGTTCGCCTTGGACCAGCACGCCATCGTCGCCACCACCGATGTGCAGGGAACGATCACTTATGTGAACGACAAGTTTTGCGCTATCAGCAAGTACTCGCGCGACGAACTGCTGGGCCAAAACCACCGCATCCTTAACTCCGGCCACCACTCGAAAGAGTTCTTCCAGCAGATGTACCGCACCATTGCCAACGGGCAAGCGTGGCGGGACGAAATCTGCAATCGCGCCAAGGACGGATCGCTTTACTGGGTGGATACCACCATCGTTCCCTTCGCCGGCTCGGATGGTAAGCCGCGTCAGTATGTCGCCATCCGCGCCGACATTACCGAGCGCAAGCGGGCCGAGGAGGCGCTGCGGGAAAGTCTCGCAACCAGCAAAGTCGCACTTAAGGAACTGGCCGATCAAAAGTTCGCCCTCGACCAGCACGCCATCGTCGCCACCACCGATGTGCAGGGCACGATCACCTACGTCAACGACAAGTTTTGCGCCATCAGCAAGTATTCGCGCGACGAACTGCTCGGGCAAAACCACCGCATCCTCAACTCCGGGTACCACGCGAAAGAGTTCTTCCAGCAGATGTACCGCACCATCGCGAACGGGCAAGTGTGGCGAGAGGAGGTCTGCAATCGGGCCAAAGATGGTTCGCTGTACTGGGTCGACACCACCATCGTTCCGTTTCTCGACGCCCACGGCAAGCCCCGGCAGTACATGGCGATCCGCGCAGATATCACGGAGCGCAAGGCGGCGGAGGGTGTGCGCGAAAGGCTGGCCGCTGTGGTCGATTCCTCCGATGACGCCATCATGAGCAAAACCCTGGACGGGGTGATTACCACCTGGAATCGAGGAGCCGAGAAAGTTTACGGCTACTCGGCGGCGGAAGTCGTGGGCAAACCCATGCTGATTCTCGTCCCAGAGGAACGGTCGCATGAAGAATCCGACATACTGGCGCGCATCCGCCGCGGCGAGGGCGTGGAACATTTCGAAACGGTCCGGGTGCGGAAAGATGGCCGGAGAATTGATATTTCCGCCACGATTTCGCCGATCAAAGACGGCAGCGGCGCGATCATGGGCGTATCGAAAATTGCCCGCGACATTACCGAGCGCAAACAAGCGGAAGAGCGGCTGGCCTCTCAAGCCGAAGAGCTCTCCCGGCAAGCAGAGGAATTGTTGCGCTCGCAACGGGCTTTGGAAGAGCAGCAAATCACGCTGCAATCCGTGCTCGATAGCATGGTGGAGGGCTTGGTGGCCGCGGATGAGCATGGAAAATTCATGCTGTGGAATCCGGCGGCGGCGCGGATCGTCGGCATGGGGCCTGCTCAAGTCGCAAGCCGCGAGTGGAACAACCATTACGGAGTCTTCCTGCCCGACACCATCACTCCGTTCCCGCCGGAGAAAAATCCTTTGTACCGCGCCATTCGGGGAGAAGTTTGCAGCGAAGAGATGTTCCTGCGCAATCCGGGGATTGCCGAGGGCGTTTGGATCGAATCCACCGCCAGCCCGCTGAAGGACAAAGACGGCAAGCTGCGCGGTGGCGTGGTCGCGTTTCGCGACATCACGCAACGAAAAGTGGACGAGCGCAAGATTCGTGAATTAAATGAAGATCTCGAAAGCAAGGTGATTCAGCGCACCGCGCAACTGGCGACTGCCAATCAGGAACTCGAGGCTTTTACCTACTCGGTTTCTCATGATCTGCGCGCGCCGCTGCGGCATATCGGCGGCTTTTCTCGAATTCTGATGGAGGATTTTGGCGCCACCATGGAACCGGAGGCCAAAGTTCACCTGCAGCGCATTGAAGATGGAGTTCACCGCATGGGGTTGCTGGTGGATGAACTGCTCAACCTGGCGCGGGTAGGGCGGCACACCTTGAAACTGCAAACCATCGAGACGAACGCAGTTGTCGAGGATGTGGTGTCGATGCTGCAGCCGGAAATTGGGGACCGCGCCGTTACGTGGAACATCGAAAAGCTTCCAGCCATGGCGTGCGATCCCGTGCTGGTCAAACAGGTGTTTCAGAATCTGATTGCCAACGCCCTCAAATTCAGCCGTCCCCGCAATCCCGCAGTGATCGAAATCGGCTGCCGGCAGGAGGCAGAAGAGCAGGTGCTCTTTGTCCGCGACAACGGGGTTGGCTTCTCCATGAAGTACCGGGACAAATTGTTTGGAGTCTTCCAGCGATTGCACCGCGCGGAGGATTTCGAAGGCACCGGCATTGGCCTGGCGACCGTGCAACGCATCGTCCACAAGCACGGAGGCCGGGCGTGGGCGGAATCGGAATTGGACAAGGGCGCAACCTTCTATTTCACGCTGGCCGCCGCCGAACCAGTTGCGGTCCGGCCGCCGCAGGTCAAGTCGGAAGCCGAAACGTCCGAAGATAAGGGTAGAACTACGGCCGCAGGAGTCGCCCGATGAATACCAATGAAGTCGATATCCTTTTAGTCGATGACAGCCAGAACGATGTGGACCTGACGCTGCACGCACTGCGCTCGGAGAATCTGGCGAACCATGTCTTCGTGGCCCGCGACGGCGAAGAAGCGCTGGATTTTCTGTTCTGCTCGGGCCCGCACGCCGAGCGCTCCTTCGATCATCCTCCGAAGCTCGTGCTGCTCGATCTGAAGCTGCCTAAAGTTGACGGGATGGAAGTGCTGGAGAAGATCAAGGGGGATGAACGAACCAAGCACATTCCTGTGGTGCTGATGACCTCTTCTAAGGAAGAAAGAGACCGGATCAGCGGATATACCCTCGGGGTGAATAGTTACCTGCAGAAGCCGGTGGATTTCGGTGACTTCCGAAAAATGGTGAAACTGGCTGGGCTCTATTGGCTGGTCACGAACCAACCGCCGCTCGCCGCCAAATTCCATGTGGCAGGGCAGGTGAAATGAGCGGCGCGGCAACCCAAGTCGGAAAGCAAGTCTCCCCCGGGAGTAAGCCGCAACTGCGGGCGTTGCTCGTCGAAGACAACCAACTCGATGCCGAACTGGTGCTGCGCGCGCTGCGCAAGAACGATTTTGAAGTCAGCGCCGTCATCGTGCAGGATGAGGCTGCCTTCCAGAAAGCGCTGGTCGCCCATCGCCCGGAAGTCGTGCTGGCGGATTACAACCTGCCGGAGTGGAAGGGAATGGAAGCGCTCAACGTGATCCGACGCCAGGGATTGGATATTCCTTTAATCGTAGTCTCAGGCGCACTCGGTGATGTGACTGCGGTGGAATGCATCAAGCAGGGCGCTACCGATTACGTTCTGAAAGACGGCCTGGCGCGGCTGCCTGAAGTGGTGCGCCGCGCTTTGCGCGAGAAGCGCGAGCGCGGACTCCGCCATCAGGCGGAAAAAGATCTGGCCAACAAAGCCGACGAACTGGCGCGCTCCAATGCCGACCTCGAGCAGTTTGCATACGTGGCCTCGCACGACTTGCAGGAGCCGCTGCGCATGGTGGCGGCATACACCCAACTGCTTTCCGAGCGCTACCAGGGAAAACTCGATGGAGATGCCGACAAATTTATCGGCTATGCCCGTGAGGGCGCTCTGCGCATGCAGGTGCTGATTCAGGATTTGCTGGCATTTTCCCGCGTGGGCCGGAAGGAGAGCGCATCCACTGAAATCGATTGCAACGATGCGCTGAAAGAGGTGCGGCAGACTCTGGAGGCGGCGATGCAGGAGTGCGGCGCGACAGTGACCTCTGCGAATCTTCCCTCCGTGTGGGGGGATCGCACGCAGATGGCGCAGCTTTTTCAGAACCTGATCGGCAATGGGATCAAGTTCCGCGGAGAGAAGACGCCGGTTATCTCCATCCAGGCGGAAAAAGAGGACGACCACTGGCTGTTCAGTGTGACCGATAACGGCATTGGGATCGCGCCCGAGTTTGCCGAGAATATTTTCGTGGTCTTTCAGCGGCTGCATGCCCGCACGGAATATCCGGGCAACGGGATTGGGCTCGCGATCTGTAAAAAAATCGTCGAACGTGGCGGCGGAAGGATTTGGGTAGAGTCCCAGGCCGGCAGCGGATCCACTTTTAAATTCACTGTGCCCATTCCGGCTTCAACTCCCGAAAAAGAGGCGGGAAAATGAGCGCGGGACATCAGTTGCTGATCGTGGATGACAATCCCGCCGATGTGTCGTTAGCGCGGGAAGCGCTGAAAACCTGCGCATACAAAGGAACCATCAACAGCGTGGGCGACGGCGTGGAGGCTCTGGCGTTTCTGGGCCGCCGCGGCAACTTTTCGAATGCTCCCAAACCCGATCTGGTTCTGCTCGACCTGAACTTGCCCAAGCGGGATGGACTGGCCGTGCTGGCGGCGATGAAGGCTTCTCCCGACCTGCGCCGCATTCCAGTGGTGATCTTCAGCACTTCGCAGCTAGAGAAAGACATTGCGCGCAGTTACGAGTTGGGCGCGAATTGCTACGTCGGCAAGCCGGGAAACTTAACTGAATTTTTTTCCATGATGAAGTCGATCGAAGATTTCTGGTTTGGCTCGGTGAGCCTGCCACCCCGAGGAGAATAAAAAAGAATGGATCATCAAACCACGAACGTGCTGCTGATTGAAGACAACCCGGGCGACGCGGATCTGGTGCGCCTGCGCCTGGTGGAAGGGCAATCGCCGGTAAGGGTGAACTGCGTCAACCGGCTTTCCGATGGGCTCGCTTCACTCGCGGTTGAAACGCCGTCTGTAGTGCTGCTCGACTTGAACTTGCCCGATAGCAAGGGAGCGGAGACCTTTCGCCGCGTGATGGAGCATTCCCCGAACGTTCCCGTGGTGGTGCTTTCAGGCCAGGATGACGAAGCGCTGGCCATGAAAGCGATGCACCAAGGGGTGCAGGATTACCTGATTAAAGGCAATATCTCGAGCAAGCATCTGGAGAGAGCCATTCGCTATGCGGTAGAGCGGCAGGCGCTGGTGCGCGCCCTCGAAATCACGCAAAAGCAGCAACTGGAGTTTAAGAATCAGTTTCTTTCTCACGTTTCACACGAACTGCGGACGCCGCTGACCTGCATTCACCAGTACGTCACGCTGTTGCTCGATGGACTTGCCGGACCGGTAGCGCCCGACCAATCGGATCATCTGAAAACCGTACTGAAGAGCGTGAACCAGTTGCACGCCATGATCCGCGATCTGCTGGAGGCCACGCGCGCCGAGAGCGGCAAGATGCGCGTCGAGCCGCGCTGCGTCGCCCTGGGCGAGCTGGTGCGCCAGGCCATTGCCATGCTCAAACCTACCGCCGACGAAAAACGCATTGGCTTGGAGATTGGACTCGACCAGCGGCTGCCGCTGGTGCAGGCCGATCCCGATCGCGTGCTCGAGGTCATCATCAATCTGCTGGATAATGCGATCAAATTTACCTCGGCGGAAGGCGCGGTCATGCTACAGGCCAGCATGGTGGATGCCGACCCTGGTTCGGTTTACATTGCGGTGAGCGATACCGGCCGCGGCATCTCTCCCGAGGCAAAAGCCCTGATTTTCGAACGTCTGTATCAGGATCCCGACTCGATCGACAATAACCGTTCCGGCCTGGGGCTGGGACTCTTCATCTGCCGGGAGATCGTGCGTCTGCACGGCGGACGCATTTGGGTTTCAAGCGAGCCCGGGCAAGGCAGCACATTCACTTTTACGCTTCCGGTTTATTCGCTGGCTAAGCTGCTGGCGCCCGTAATTGCGCATGAGAAGCGTTTGCGAGAGGCGTTCGTTCTGGCACGGGTGGAGTTGACGCCGCTCTCCAACCCACCGCGCGGCAACTGGAAGGAAACCTGGCAACAGTGCATGGAGGTGGTGCAGCGCTGCGTCTATCTCGATAAAGACCTGGTGCTGCCACCGATGGGGACGTCTGGCTCATCCGAAACTTTCTTCGTAGTGGCCTCGACCGACCTTGAGCGCTCAGGAATTATGACCACACGAATCCGCGAGCAATTGGATCGCGTGGCCGATCTGAAAACTAAATGTACCGTCACCATCTCTACCGTGGCCGTTGACCTTGATGCGGCAATTCGGGCAAAACCCCTTGAAGAGCAGATCGAGGCGGTGGCCGACCGGGTCACGCAGATGATTATGAAAGCGATCGACCGAAAACCGCTGTCTGGGGTGAAAGCGCCCGGATCAAATTGATCCGGAACCAATGAGCAACCAACGAAAAAAAATCAAGGAGAAACAGAATGCCAAGAGCGAAAATTCTAGTAGTGGATGACGATCCCGATCTGGTGCGAGCCCTGCGGCTGCGCCTGCGGGCCAATAATTATGAAGTGACCACCGCAACCGACGGATATTCCGCCATTGCTTCGGCTCAAAAAGATCGCCCAGCGCTGATTATTCTGGATCTGGGTTTGCCCGTGGGAGATGGTTTTGTCGTCCTCGACCGGCTGCAAAACATCGACGCTCTGGCCGGAGTTCCGGTGATCGTGCTGAGCGCGCGCGATCCTCAGATGAACGAGGAACGCGCCTTGAAGGCCGGCGCTGCCGCGTTCTTTCAAAAACCTGCCGACAATGACGAATTGCTGAATGTGATTCGGGTGAACCTTGGCGCTTCAGCTCAGCCTGCGCCCTGGCCCTCTTAGAATTGGGTGCATAGTCAGGGACCAGTTAGAGCGAAGTTAGGGGCGAGGATTTTCGACGGAACTAGACTGCTGGCGGGTGGGTTCGCAGGAGCTCGCCCTACTCTAGTACGGCCTAGACGCTCGTCCGCTCTTCGGCGCTTGCCACCTAACTCATGCCTGCCCAGCCAGATACAGAATCCCACACCAATCTCCAGAAAAACGTACAGCCTGTCCAAAAATCCATCTATAATCTTGGAAGTTCCTTTAGATGCTGCACTTAGCAGACATCGAAGGTGGAAACGACATGGCAGCGAAGTTGCTCATTGTGGAGGAGTCGGGTGTTGGTCCGCGGCTCGGCCATTCCGCAGAAGAGCCGCTGAAATCCATGAACCGCGAAAGCCAAGTCCGCTCCGTCGCCGTCCTCCTGTTTCTGCTGACCGTGGCTGCGGTAGTTTTTGCCGGGTTTAATTTCCGTAAAGAAAATCAGTTTTCGGCTCCGGACGATGGCGTCTCCTGGGTTGAGGATGGCGGCCAGTTGGTGGCCGAGAGGTTAGAAGTGAATGGCCCGGCTGCCAAAAGCGGCATTAAGCCGGGCGACCGGCTGAGCGCCGTAAATGGGCAGGAGGTCCGCGACATGGCTGGCCTGGAGCGCCAGATGTTTCGGACGGGAGTGTGGTCCAAGGCCACTTATTCCCTCATCCGGCACTCTGTGGCGCTCGATTCGACGGTGATTCTGGCGCCGGCGGATCGATCTCTGAATAACTGGCTGCGGCTGATCGCTCTGATTTATCTGGGAATCGGCGTCTATGTGCTGCTGCGGCGCTGGACCGCGCCGGGGTCAACTCATTTCTACATTTTCTGCCTGGTGTCGTTCATCGCGTATTCGTTCAAGTACACCGGCAAGCTCAACGACTTTGATTGGACGATTTACTGGGGCAACATCATCGCCTGGGTGCTGCAGCCGGCGCTCTTTGTGCACTTTGTTTTGACCTTCCCGGAGAAGCGGCAGTTTGTGCGCCGCTACCCGTGGCTGCTTTCGCTGGTATATCTGCCGGGTCTGCTGCTGCTCGGAACGCGCCTGGCGGCGATGCGCTGGCTGGAGGCTACTGGGCGATTGAGCCGTAGCATGGACCGGCTCGATATCTCCTACGGCGCCGTGTTTTTCGTAGCTGCAGCAACTGTGCTGTGGTACAGCTACCAGCGCGCCAGCACGACGATCCTGCGGCAGCAGTTGAAGTGGGTGACGCGCGGCACCATCCTGGCGATTGCGCCCTACACGGCTCTTTACGTTCTGCCGTATGTATTCCCGCACGCCATGGGATGGCTGCCGCAAGCCGCCATGAAGATCTCGGTGCTCTCTCTCGGGTTGCTGCCGCTGACTTTTGGCTACGCCATCTTCCGCTATCGCCTGATGGATGTTGACCTGATCTTTAAGCGCGGCGTGGTCTACACGCTGGCGGCGGCGATTGTGGTGGGGATGTATTTTGCTTTGGTCGCTGGCGTCGCCTTGCTGGTTCACAACTGGCAGCCGAGCTCTGGCCCTGTAGGACTGATTCTGGCTGTAGTCGTGACTGCGCTTTTGTTCGACCCGGTACGGAAGTGGATTCAGGATCGCGTCGATCAGTTCTTCTACCGCACGCGCTACGACTACCGCCGTACTCTGCTCGAGTTCGGACGTGAATTAGGGTCGGAGACGAATCTGAATACCCTGCTCTCTTCGCTGGTCGACCGGCTGTCACGCACTCTGGCGGTAGACCGCATGGCGGTCTTTCTTGCCGGTGAAGAAGCCAGGCAATTTGTGCTGGCAAAATCGTTTGGGCTCTCGGCTTCCGGCCACGTGAATCTCGCCTTTCTCAGCGAGCCACGCCCCGAACCAGCCGGGCATCTTTTCTTCGAGAATACGCACCAGGTTCCGCGCGAGACTCCGGAAGCGCAACAAGCCATCGCCCGACTGGATTTGAACTATTACATTCCGTGCCACGCGCAGCAGAAAACCATTGCCGTGCTGGGCCTGGGCAAAACCATGCAAGGGGATTTTCTTTCCAGCGAAGATATTGAGCTGCTGGAAACCTTGGGCGGCTATCTGGGCATTGCCATTCAGAACTCGCGACTGTATGCATCGTTGCAGCAGAAGGCGGCGGAGTACGAGCGGCTGAAGGACTTCAACGAAAATATCGTGGAATCCATCAACGTTGGTGTGATGGCGCTCGATATGCAAGACCGCATCGAGAGCTGGAATGCGCAGATGGAAGTGATGTACGCCGTGCCGCGCTGGCAGACTCTGACCCAGCCTCTGCAAGCCATCTTCCCTGCGGAGTTCGTGGAAGAATTCGACCGCATGCGGCGCGAACCCGGCATTCGCAACCTGTACAAGTTTCGCTTGAAAACGCCGGCTGGGGAAGTGCGCACCGTGAATGTGGCTTTGGCGCCGCTGGTGACGAGAAAATTCGAAGTCATCGGCCGCCTCATCATCGTGGACGACATTACCGAGCGCATGGAACTCGAAGCCCAGCTTTCCCAGGCCGATAAACTTTCCTCGATTGGATTGCTGGCAGCCGGAGTGGCACATGAGGTCAACACGCCGCTGGCTGTGATTTCTTCCTACACGCAGATGCTCGCCAAGCAATTGCAGAGCGACACGCAGAAGTCAGGTCTGCTGGAAAAAATCACGCGGCAAACCTTCCGCGCCTCTGAGATCGTGAACAACCTGCTGAATTTCTCGCGCACCAGCGGCAGCGAAATTGGCGATGTGGATGTGAATAAAGTAATCGCCGATACGCTGGCGCTGCTTGAGCACCAATTCAAAGTGGCAAAGATTGAGGTGCAGCGCGAGCTTGAGCCTAAGCTACCGCCAATCCAGGGAAATCCGGGAAGGCTGCAGCAGGTGTTCCTCAACTTGTTCCTGAATGCAAAAGACGCCATGCCGGGCGGCGGCAGCCTGCGGGTTTCTACACTTAACGGCGAAAGCGTCAGCGTTTCGGTCTCGGACACCGGATCGGGGATTGCACCGGAGAATATTCAACGCATTTACGATCCGTTCTTTACGACGAAAAATTCTCCGCGGGAAGGCCAGCCTCGCGGCACCGGCCTGGGGCTTTCGGTCACCTACGGCATCATCCAGGAACATGCGGGGAAAATTCGCGTGGAAAGTCATCCTGGCGCCGGGACAACCTTCACGCTCGACTTCCCTCTAAGTAGGAAGGGCGTTCACTCGAAGGCGGAATATGTCTGATTCGGTCGTCATCTCGCACGCGCTGCACAATGGGAATTCGGGCCTGGCCGGCGCGGTGCTCATTATTGACGACGAAGCGGAGATTCGCGAATCTCTGCAAACATTGCTGGAGATGGAAGGCTTCGCCGTAGAAACAGCCGTCACCGGCGAGGCCGGGCTGCAGCGGATTGGCGAACATCCTTTCGATCTCATCCTGCTGGATCTCGCGCTTCCTGGCCGCGATGGCATGGAAATCCTGGCGGAGATTCGAGCCCACGAGACTCGGCTGCCGGTGATCATGATTACGGCCTACGGCACGGTGGAAAATGCGGTGCGCGCCATGCAGTCAGGCGCCGCCAATTTTGTCCAGAAGCCGTGGGACAATGAAAAACTTCTGGCCGATATACGCGCCGCCGTGGGCTGGCGCCGGGCTGAAGAAGAGAACGTTCAACTCAAGCGCGCGCTCAAGCAGCGTTATAACTTCGAAAACATCGTCGGTAAGAGCGAGCCGATGCTGAAGATTTTCGATCTCGTGGCGCAGGTCGCCAACAGCCGCTCAACCGTTCTGCTGCAAGGCGAGAGCGGAACGGGCAAAGAAGTTATCGCCAAAGCTTTGCATCTGAATTCTCCGCGGCACGACCGGCCTTTTGTGCCGGTGAACACCGGCTCGATGCCGGCGGATTTGCTCGAATCGACTCTCTTCGGTCACGTCAAGGGAGCATTTACCAGCGCCATTGCGTCGAAGAAGGGCCTGTTCGAAATGGCGGACCGGGGCACTCTTTTCCTCGACGAAATCGCCACCATGGGCCTTGATACCCAGGCCAAGATTTTGCGGGTTCTGCAAGACCGCCGGTTCATGCACCTCGGCGGAGTGCAAGAAATTCAGGTCGACGTGCGCATCATCGCCGCCACCAACATCGATCTGCGGCACGCCGTACGCGAGGGCCGCTTCCGTGAGGATTTGTTCTATCGCCTGAACGTGATCACCATCGAACTACCGCCGCTGCGCATGCGCAAGGAAGATATTCCGTTGCTGGTCGATTTTTTCCTGAAAAAATATGCCGAGGAAAACGATCGCCCTGCGCGCCATCTCGCGCCTGAGGCATTGCGTCCGCTTCTGTCTTATTCCTGGCCGGGGAATGTCCGCGAACTGGAAAATGTAATCGAACGCGCCGTCGTGCTTTCATCCGGAACGGCAATCGGGCCAGAGTTGCTGCCCGACCACCTGCTGGGGCGCGGTTCGGCATTTACGCTGCACGATCCTCCGGCAGACGCTTCGTTGTTTGAAATTGTTGAAGACGTCGAGCGGCGCATCATCACCGAGATGCTGGAAAAGTGCAACTGGAACCAGACCGAAGCCGCCGAGCACTTCAAAGTTCCGCTTTCCACACTCAACCAGAAAATTCGCCGGCTGAATATCGAGATCAAGAAGAAGAGCCGGAGTTGAAAATGGCTCCCGTGACTGCCGGGTACTTCATTCATCACTTATCAGGCAAATACCTAAGCCCGTGATACCTGCATCCACTTAAAGCCTCCCGCGACTTCCCGTAGGGTTATCAGCATTTCATTTACAGAATCGGCTGCATCCTCGCCAGATTGTCTCGAGCATCTTATCGCCATGACTTCTGACCCTGGAGATTTGTTCAAGAGCCCCAAGTCTGTCGACGGAACTGACGCCGAAGCCGGAAAGAAAGAATCGATCTTCCGTCGGCCAAGCGCAACGAACGCCTCAACTCCAGTTGCGGAAAGCTGGATCACTCTCTGTGCGCAGGCTGCGGTTGAAAAGGACCCGAAGCGGCTTCTGGAACTGGTAAGCGAAATCAACCGCCAGCTCGATGCGCGAAAGAAAAGGCTTACATCGGACGGATCTGAAGGTGGAAACCGCAACGCAAATGACGTCTATCCCCGTTCGTAGGGTCCTACAGAAAACGCCCTATAGAGCAGCCCTTGAGGCCGAGGTACGATCAAGTGTGCCCTCCCGCCGGCTTGAGGACCGAATCCGCGAATTATGCGCCCGTGTCTTGTCCGCCAGTGGGGCTGAGTTGGAACCGCTTATTTCGGAACTGCAAACCGCCCTGCGCGAGCATAATTCCCGGCTCCGACAACTGGCTGCCGACAAGCTCGCTAACTTCCCCATGCGTTTCCGAAGAAGGCCGGTCGCGTAAGGCCCAGGCTACGGGGTCCGCGATTCCCTGCGTTTTCTCTGCTATAGTTTCGGGAAAGCTTGCGATCGGCCGCGAGCTCTTTCGAACCGCATGGAACTCACGTCGCCCACCTATTTCGCTAAAGAAAAAATCCAGACGGTTCAGGATTACGTGCTGTTCTGCGCGCAGGCGATTGCGAATCTTTTTCGCAAGCCTCATTATTTCGCCGACATGATGCAGCAAGCCGACGCCATCGGTGTGGGATCGCTGCCCATCGTGGTCCTTACCGGATTCTTCACTGGCGCGGTGCTCGCGCTGCAGGCTTCAAATACGCTGGAACGTTTCGGTTCGCTCTCCCTGGTTGGGCAGTTGGTTTCAACGTCGATGGTCCGCGAACTTGGCCCTGTCCTGACCAGTTTGATGGTAGCGGGGCGAAACTCCTCGGGCATGGCCAGCGAACTGGGATCGATGGTGGTGACCGAGCAGATCGACGCCATGCGTGCGCTGGGCACCGATCCGATGAAGAAACTGGTGACGCCCCGCGTGGTGGCAACCGTCTTCATGTTATTTTTTCTAGCGATTATTTCCGATCTCGTCGGCCTGGCCGGCGGTGGATTGGTCGCGAGAATTCTTCTGCATCTTGATTCCCGGCAATATTGGTCTTATGCCTGGCAGAGCCTGGTGTTTCAAGATGTATTCATGGGACTGATCAAGCCGGTTCTGTTCGGGTTTATCATCGCCACAATCGGATGCTTCTACGGAATGAACGCCCGCGGAGGGACTCAGGGCGTTGGTCGCGCCACCACGCAAGCCATGGTGGCCTCTTCGGTAGTCATTCTGGTCCTGGACTTTTTTGTGACCCGGCTGCTGATGGCATTCCTGTCTTACCACTAATCGTATGTCTGCGCCGACCTTGCCGCTCGATTCCGCAACCCACACTTTCAAGGACGACTCCGCGCTGGCTGTTGTATTCGAAGATGTGGTCCTTTCGTTTGGAGACAACGAAGTTCTGCGCGGCGTTTCTTTCAAACTCGCCCGCGGCGAAACCAAAGCTGTGTTCGGCGTAGCCGGCTCGGGCAAGAGCCTGATTCTGAAGCTGGCGATGGGCCTGATTCGACCCGACTCTGGAAGCATTTTCGTCCTGGGCGAAGACGTGACCCGGATGCGCGAAGAAGACCTGTTCGAATTGCGCTCTAAGGTCGGGATGGTGTTTCAGGAGAGCGCGCTCTTCGATTCCTTGTCCGTTGCCGAAAACGTGGCATACCGGCTGATGGAGGAGCATGGAGTATACGACGCAGAGATTGATGCCAGAGTCCGCGAGGTGCTGCGCTTCGTGGAATTAGAGCGCACCGTTGACCTTAATCCCGCTGAACTATCGGGAGGCATGAGGCGCCGCGTCGCCATCGCGCGCGCGTTAATTACGCATCCCGAACTGCTGCTCTACGACTCGCCGACTGGAGGTCTCGATCCGGTCACCTCAAATACGATCATCGAACTGATCGTCAAGCAGCGCGACGTGAACAAGACCAGCGCCCTGATGGTGACTCACCGCTTGCAGGATGCGTTTTCCATGGCTACGCATCAGTGGGATCAGAAGACGAATCGGATGGTTGCGCTGCCCAGCGGACAACACTGCGAAGTTCCGTTGAGTTTTCTGATTTTGCGCGAGGGCAAAGTTATCTTCGATGGAGATCTGCTGCAATTGTCGGAAACCCAGGATGAATATATTCGCGAGTATATTTCCTAGGAGCTAAACCGATTGAGCGAACGCTCAATTCTTAATCTGCCCGGCCATCAGCTTTTCCACATCTTCCGCTTTCGAGGGCAACGCTCCACTCAGCTTAATCAGTTTGCCCTCCGGATCGACGTAATAATCGTCTTCGATGCGCACTCCGAGATTTTCTTCTGGAATATAAATCCCAGGCTCGATGGTAAATACCTGGCCCGGCCCGAGCGGCACAGTGTAGTCGGTGGCGTCGTGCACGTTGAGTCCGACTGAGTGGCCCAGGCCGTGAATGAAATATTTGCCGAGCGGCTCGCCATGCAGGTCCTTGCCATGAGTATTGATGTAATCGAAGGCAACTTTATAGAGCGATTCGGGATCGTCGCGCCTCAAGCTCGATTTACCGGACTTGAACGCGGCAGCGGCAGCCTCCTGTGCACCAAGAACGATGTCATAGACTTCGCGCTGGCGTGCGGTGAAATGTCCGTTGACCGGGAGCGTGCGCGTGATATCGGAGGCGTACATCGAATACTCGCCCGCCGCGTCGATCACCACCACGTCGCCGGATTTCATAACGTGGTCGTCATCCGAATAGTGCAGCACGGTGGAGTAGTAGCCTGAGCCCACGATGGGGGCGTAGGCGACGCGCTCGCAACCGCGCTTGCCCCACTCGTATTGCATCAGCGCGGAAATTTCCCGCTCGTTCACATTTGGCTTTACCGCTTTGAACGCCGCAAAATGCGCGGCGACTGAGGCATCGACTGCTTTGCGGATGAGCGCGACTTCTCCCGCATCTTTGGCGGTGCGCAGCGACGAGATCATCGGCTTCACATCTTGAAAATTTAGATATGCATTCAACCGCTTCATAAAAGCCAAGGGCCGCGTCGAAGGAGAAGGATCGTCCGACGTTCCCAAGTCGGTGTAGATTGCCGGCCTCGCGCCCGTAACGTATCGCGAAACTTCGCCGGGAAGCTGTGTCATATCTTCGACATGATCGAAGCCGGTAAGCTTCGGGGCTTCGGGATTCTCCGCTCCGAGTTTGGGACCGGTCCATTTTTCCTGAGTCAGATTGCGGGAAGGCAGAAAAAGAATTTCAGTGTAAATTCGTGCGGCCGTATCGCCCTTAGCCTCGGCAGCCGATGCGATTAGCAATGCCGCGCCGGGTTCGCTCATGCCAGAGAGGTAATAGAAATTATCGTTCTGGCGAAAACCGTAAATATCGTTGGGGCCATCGTTCTCAGTGGCCGCGAACAGGACGACCACGCCTGACACTTTCTTGGCGAGAGCCTCGCGGCGTGCGTGATAGTCAGCGTTGGGCTGGCGCTCGATCGCGAAACTCGACTCTCCAGCAAACAGAAAAGAGACGCATGCAAGCGCAATCGGGAATCTCAAAGCAGTTCGCACTATCCAACTCATCGTGATTCTTCCCTTCCAGTCCGAGATTCGCAGGTCAGGCGCTGCCACCCGTCCGGCACACTCACCGGAAAGTCAGCAAGCGTTACAGATTCTACACTCCCACAGGAAACGGCTTGGTATGAGTTTCAGCACTCAACGCCACGCCCGTAAAACGGCCCTGCAGCAACGACATCAATCCCGTGTACCAATAACCGAGAACGAACAACAGCAGGAATGGTACTGTGACAAAGTTTTCATTCTCGACGGCATAGAGCACGGTGAGCGCGAAGTAGCCGCCAATCAGCAGTTCGATCCACGGCACCCAACCCAGGCGCTTGCGATATTTTTTCTTGCCGACCTTGTCTTTCTTAGATTCGACGTGATATTTGGGCGTCCGCGCAAAGGCGCTTTCCTTGCCGATCAGCGCTTCGATCACAGCCTTCGTGTTCGTGATTGTAAGCCCAATGCCCAGCGCCATCAGAAACGGCAGATACAACAGCGCGCGTGGCCAACTCTTGGGAAAAAGCTCGCGCTGCGAAACCAGATAGAAACTGGAAATCGAAAAAGTCGACGCCATGAACAGAGGAAGATCGATAAACAGCATCTGGAACCATCCCTGGTAGAAGCGGATGATCATTGCCGGCAGCATCAGCACCGAGAGAACGATCATCAGCGGATAGCTGAGGTTCGCCGTCAGGTGATACCAGGCTTCAATCTTCGTGTGCAGCGGGGCGTCGCTGCGCATCACGCGCGGCAGAATTTTCTTTCCGGTTTGGATCAATCCCTTGGCCCAGCGCGCCTGCTGAGTTTTGAATGCCGTCATTTCCACCGGCAATTCTGCGGGACACTCGACGTCCTGCAGGTAAATAAATTTCCATCCCTTGAGTTGGGCACGGTAGGAAAGATCGGTATCTTCGGTCAGAGTGTCGTGCTGCCAGCCACCGGCTTCATCAATCGCCGCTCGCCGCCAAGCTCCTGCGGTTCCATTGAAATTAAAAAATACTCCGCTGCGCGCTCGCCCAGAATGCTCGAGTACAAAGTGGCCGTCCAGCAGAATAGCCTCGACATTTGTGAGAAAAGAATAATCGCGATTGATGTGCGTCCAGCGCGTCTGCACCATGCCGATCTTGGGATCGGTAAAGTGATGAATGGTGCGCAACAGAAAATCGTCCGGCGGAGTGAAGTCGGCGTCGAAGATGGCAACGAAGTCACCTTTGGCCGTCTTCAGCCCCTCCGCCAACGCCCCCGCCTTAAAGCCTTCACGATTCGTGCGGTGGTGGTAGCTGATCGGATGGCCCAGGGCAGCATAGCGATCCACCAAATTGCGCGCCACTCCAACCGTTTCGTCGGTGGAATCGTCGAGCACCTGAATGTCGAGCTTCTCCAGAGGATACTTCAGCTTGCAAATCGACTCCAGCAACCGCTCGACCACGTACTGCTCGTTGAACATCGGTAGTTGTACCGTTACTCGCGGCAGATCTTCGAAATACGCTGCGGGCTCCGTGGTGCGGTTCTTCTTATGTTTGTAATAGAGGTAAACCAGGATGTAGCGGTGCATCCCGTAGCCAGCGAGCAAAACCAGAACGATGAAGTAGGGCACCAGCAGCGCGCGATCGAATGCGTCGGTGTGGTAGAGACCCTGAAATGTTTTATCCAGCAGGTGCTGACGGAGATAGGGCCCAATTCCCTTGGGGCCAGTCCATGCGGCCAGCAACGAAGACAGGATGAGATAGGAGTGGAGCAAGGGATCCGATCGAAACCTCTATTCTACCGGATTTCGATCGGGTCTTTTCCTGCCTGTGGGTCGAACTCGACAAGTGGTCTGCGAACCGATACTTTCTCTTAATTCAACTGGTGCCGGCAGACGCCTTGCGCTTTTGTGCAAAGAATTTCCAAGTCCATGGCAAAGTCGCGGCGCGCCTGGGCCTGCAATCTCCATTGATCCTGGAGGGTCGAGCTTACACGCGGTATCAGATCTTCGAAGCGCTCGACGGCACGCTCGTAGTATTCAATGTCTTCCCTGAGCAACCGCAGGAATTCCTTATCACCTAGAGCGGACATAGGCAACCTCCTGTATGCGCTGTTTCTAAGCAGTGCAGTTTAGTAAGGTGCAATCCGCTTGCCATGATGGGACCTCGATCCACAGGAGACGGAAGTATTTTGTTTTCAGAATCCTGCGTCGTCTCTTAAAGCGATGAAAAGTCCGATAAGGTTTGTTCGGCAGCGAACACCGAACCGATTCCACTTTGCTTCGTGTAAAAATTTCGGTCACGTAGGGTTTATTCCGGATCGTGAAGATTCACAATTACCGGAAGTTGAATATTGAGATGATCTAACTCGCGGGTGTGCAATACTTTGCCCTGCCCTTCATATTTTTTAAGAAATTCCGGATTCAAATACGCATCGTCTTCCATGTCTTCCCAAGCGAGCAGAGTGTAATCGCCGGGCGGAAGGCTGCCCAGCCTGAAGTGGCCTTGTTGGTCGGTTGAGACTTTGTGAAAGCGATCGGGATGGCGGCGAAAGCGCGGCTCGGGAACGGCGACAAGCACCGCGTCCACTACCGGTTCGTTCTTTTCGTTCATCACCGCGCCGTCTACACTCGCTCCATTCGGGCTGGCCAGCAAATCAAGCGCGAGTGTCCCCCCGCTGACGGTGATTCCTGTTTCGCTTATGTCGCGGCCAGAGGCGAGAGCGGACTTCAGAAAGTATCCTGGTCGCGCGCTCGCCTCGGAAAGTTGGACGAAATAATTTCCCGCCGGCACATTCTTCCATTCAAAGCTGCCGTCGGCATTGACCTGAGTGAGCGGAGAAAATCCGTTCCCGACGTTGAACGTGCTTCCGCTATCGTCATCGTTGTCGGCGGAGCGCAACATCAGAAACATCATTCCGGCGTCGGCTTTGATCTGTGGGTTGGCCGGAGCCTCCACGCGCAAACGGCCGCGGATGGTGCCTCCGGGCTGCGGCATAAGGCGGATGCCTTCCAGGTTGGCCGAACTGACGTCGATCATCTGGCGGGCAATCATGGGCACGGGCGCGTTCTCGATTGTGGCCAGAATGGTGTAGGACCCAGGAGAAATGTCACGAACTTCGAAGCTGCCGTCCTTGTGCATCTCTGCGCCGTTGAGCATGCCATTAAAATCTTTGGATTGCAGCATGATCGCTGCGGTCGCACCTTGCGGCAGATTCACCACCGTGCCGCGAATGCTTAGGCTTGGGGCGGGCGTGAGCGAGAAGTTCATTGGGAACTCATCGCCAGCGTGCAACTGAACAGCCTGCGCCTGGCCGCGGTCGCGCGTGCCGGGGTAGAACGTTGTCTGATACACGGCGGGCGGAGGTTTGTTGGCCGCTGGGCTGGAAGCTGCTGCTGCGGAGTTGCCCGAGGTTTCGATCAGGCTTCTGAAATCCGGCGGCGGGGTTACCGCGACAAAATAATTGCCGGCGGCAAGAGCCGCGATGCGGTACTCGCCAAGATCGTTGGTACGTTCTGCACCCACTTGCTCCCAACGGCTGCGGCCGGAAGCAAATGTCTGCCGCAGCACTGCGACTTGCGCCTCACACATGGGATCGCCGTCTTCGTCGGTGATGCGGCCGGTAATGACCGCCGCAGCCTGTAAATGAATGGCGAGATCTTTTATCTCCTGTCCCACGCCGAGCGTGAGCAATCGGCCATCGGCGCGGTGATGGTGCTTGTCGACCTCCTGATATCCAGTGCGCTCGGCGAACAGGCGATAGCGGCCGGGCGCGATGTTTTCGATGTGGAAGCCGCCATCCGGGCCGGTGAGCGCGGTGTAGTTGCTGCCGTCGCCCTGGCTCTCGGCGATCAGCTCAATCAGAGCTTTCTTCACGGACTCGCTGCCGGGCTCTTTGGTGACGACTCCGCTAAGCGTGGTGCGGGCGGGCGCGTTGTCGGCTGCGCTCTGAGCCAAGGACGCGGCGGAACCGGCGACTGTGATCCACAACAGGACTGCGGCAAAGAACTTCATTCTTAGGGTAGGCGGGAATTTCATGGGCCGTGAGGGCGACCCGGCCAAGCTATTTTAGCCGCGAGCGGAGGGTTGATCCAGATTAAAAAACTTTTCAGATCGAATTTGTAAAATAGCTGGAATCAATGGGTTGCGCGGTCTAGACCACTTTCAAATCCGGCCAAATCCCTGGATCTAAAGAATTTGTCCGCAAAATAACAGGTTCAAAGGAGTTAGGCGCGACGCGCGTTTGCGGGAGTTAATCTTGAGGCTGTCATTTTTCAAAGATCGAGGTGAAGCGAGCCGGCTTTGCGGTTTGCGACTTGATAATGATTCGTCTGGGGGGCTGTGGAAGGCAAGGTTGGATGTCACAGCGCTCAGAAATAATGTTCGTAGAAGGGCAAGAGCCCGTTCCTCTCTGAGACCACGATGCAAAGCTATTCACTCTAACAACCTCGAACACACGACTATGCTGCCGGATTTGCCTAACCAATGGGCGTGACGCGGGAATTGTCGCGCGTCCGGTGATGCAGGATGAAGTATCTGCTTAGCGTGCCACAAGTCACGAATTCCCAGCCTCGGTTATTCGATGCAGTAGTAGGAAACGCATGCGCATGCAAGGCGGGTAAAATCAGGACGTACCCCATGTGGATTGAGGTCGTTTTGAAGAAAATTTCCTGCCAAGGTGAGGCTATTGCTGATTTTTCCCAGCCATGCGACCGGCGTCCAATTCACGGCCCGATAAGGTGTCTCGATCCCGTTGAGCACAAGCCCAGCCAGGCAGCAGTCGAGAACGGGCGAAGAACGAAGAGCATGAACCTGTTCTCGCCTCAGCCATTGCCGGAAGCCAAGGAATGAAAACATTCCCGCTAGACATTAGGTCGCTAACGGTTTGTCGGATCACGAAGGGCGCTGTGCAGAAAATCTTCAGCCGACATTCCCAGATCGCCAAGTTATAGCGTGCGCTGCTAGTATGCCGAAGACTTCCAGCTAAGCGCGTAATGGGGGACATTGAAGGCATAAAGCTCGACCCAGACGTAATCGAGTAAAATAAAAACGCCCGTCAGCGATTGCGCTCATAAGGTGCATTCGGTTACCATTTATTAAGGCTAGGAAAGCTGGTATCCACAGGAGAAAACGTTGCTCCTCATCTCTGTGCCGAGATCGGTCGAAAACCGGAGCTTGCTTCAGGTCCATATGAGTCACTCGTGGGCTGCTCAAGCGGCGGCGACTTGGCTACCTCACGTCCATCTGATCGTCCAGGATACAGAATGGTGAAGATCCCGAAGACAAACCGATGCGACTGCGGAAGATCCGTAAATGCCCTTCGGATGAGAAGTACATTTCCAGGCCAATCGCCAATCGCCATTCATGCATCGCAACGAAGGTCGTAATTATGTATCCAGTAATCACAAAACAAACTGAACGTCCCAGGAATGTCGTAGTGCCAATGATGTCGAGCATATGTGCTCCGTTTCACTGATCGTCGTTCATGGTTACAAACGTGATCGGATCGCCTGAGTAGACAGTCCATCGAATTGCAGTCTCGTTTCAAGTGCCCAAGAGTCATATTACTCCTGTTTATACGGTTGAATGAATTTCAAGCCGTACCCTATTGAAATTCGTCGGCAGACGGCCGGAACAAACAGCGCAACTCGATGGCCGCCGCAGCGCTGAGCCGCTTTCAAAACTCAGTGCGCATGCGGTACCCGGTGAACGTCATGCCCTTCCCGGTCGGGATCAACGAGAGATGCGGTGGAGCGGGAAGAGTCCAAAGTCAACATCAAAGTCAAAGGCAACGGACAGAGCCTGCCCGAGCCCAGCCGAATGCGGAGTGTCAGCTTCTGCTCACTGCGTCGCTGCTGGCAAAGCAGGATGCCTCACCGGACTCCGTCCGGTTCGCGAATGTCAATCCTTGGGGATCAACAGCATACAGGTTTGAGTTAGTTGCATTCGTGCCGGTTTGCCCGGCAGGGCAGCCGAGGGCCTGCCCTTCATGAGTCGAGGCTCGATCCAGGCTTAGGCATATAATTGCGCGCACCTATGGGATTGACCTCTGGCACCAAGCTTGGGCCGTATGAAATTCTATCGCCGCTGGGCGCGGGCGGGATGGGCGAAGTGTATCGGGCGAAGGATACCCGGCTCGATCGCACCGTGGCGGTCAAGATTTTGCCCAACCATCTTTCCGATAATCCTGAGGCGAAGCAGCGCTTTGACCGCGAGGCTCGGGCTATCTCGTCGCTGAACCATCCCAACATTTGCACTTTGCATGATGTCGGCCATCAGGATGGAGTCGACTTTCTGGTGATGGAGTTTCTTGAGGGCGAAACTTTGGCTGACCGGCTCAGGAAAGGTCCGCTGAGCACAGAACTCGTTCTGAAATATGGAATTGAGATTTGCGAAGGGCTGGAGCGGGCGCACAAAAGCGGCGTAGTGCATCGCGATCTGAAGCCGGGCAACATCATGCTGACCAAACAGGTCGCTAAGCTGATGGATTTCGGGCTGGCGAAGGCCGCGCCCTCGGGCGCGACGCTGGCTTCGAGTTTGACCATGACCGGGCCGGGGCCTTCAGCCGATTTGCCTCTAACGGCGCACGGAATGATCGTGGGGACATTTCAATACATGTCCCCGGAGCAGACGGAGGGAAAAGAGGCGGATGCGCGCTCCGATATTTTTGCGCTGGGCGCGGTGCTGTATGAGATGACGACGGGCAAGCGCGCGTTCTCGGGAAAGAGCCAGGCGAGTTTAGTTGCGGCGATTCTGGCTTCGGAGCCTCCGGCGATTTCGACGGTGCAGCCGATGTCTCCGCCGGCACTGGAGCAGGTGATCAAGACTTGCCTGGCGAAAGATCCGGAAGATCGTTTTCAGAGCGTCCACGATTTGAAATTGCAGTTGCGCTGGATCGCGGAAGCATCTTCGAGCCAACTGGCACAGCCGGCGAAAGTGCGGGCGCGGCGGGCGGTGCAGAAGCGGACGTTGGTAATTGCGGCGGCAGTGGGCTGGGCGTTGGCGATGGCGGCGCTTGTGTTTTTCTTATGGGGCCGCGCGCAGCTGGCAGAATCGCGTCGGCCGGTGACCGCTTCATGGATGCCGCCGCCGGATACGGAGTTTGCAGCGGTGACGGTGGGAGCGCTAACGCTTTCTCCGGATGGTTCGCAGCTGGCGTTTTTGACTGGCCAGGGCTTCGAGACCGAGCTGTGGGTGCGCGATGTAGGCACAGGCGCAGTTCGCAAGATCGAAGCGGAGAGGCCGACGTTTCCCTTCTGGTCTCCCGACGGAAAATATATTGGCTTTTTCTCGGCAGGCAAGATGAAAAAAGTGGCGCTGGCCGGTGGTCCGGTGCAGATTTTGTGCGACGCACCGGAAGGCCGCGGGGCGTCGTGGAGCCCGAAGGGCGTGATAATTTTTACGCCTAATATTTTTGAGCCGCTGTATAAGGTGGCCGAGGGCGGCGGCGTTCCGGAGAAGATTACCGAAATCAAGCCCGGATTCACGAACCGCAATCCGTATTTTTTGCCCGATGGTGATCACTTTCTTTTTACCTCGCGCGAAGCCGTCGGCAACACTGGCGCCGGAGGATCGTTGTTCGGCGCGTCGCTCTCGGGCGAGAAGCCGCAGCAGGTGCTGGAGCTGGCTTCTAACGTTCAGTACTCCGAAGGATACTTGTTATACCTGCACGATAATGTTCTGGTAGCACGGCGCTTCGATCCGAAGTCGTTCAAGTTCAGCAGCGATCCCGCACCGGTCGCGGAGAAGCTCGATTACTGGAACGCTCGCGATCTGGCGGCGTTTACGGCGGCGAACGGCACGCTGGTGTATCGCCACGGATCATTGCAGAAGGCGCAAGCCTTGTGGGTAGACCGCACCGGTAAGGAAGTTGGGAAGTTTGGCGAGCCCGGCTTGTACCAGTTGCCGAAGGCGTCGCGCGACGGATCCCTGGTGGCATTGGTGCGGCCTGATCCAGACACACGCAAGGGAGACGTGTGGGTGGTCGACACCGCAAGGAACACAATGTCGCGCAGTTCGTTCGTGGACGCGTCAGCTATTACGTATGCGCTTTCTCCCGATGCAAAGCAGATTGCGATCGGTACGGTTGCGGGCGCGGTCTCAGGCGGAATCTGGATTCAGCCGCTGGGCGGTTCGGGCGGGCAGGAGAAGCTGGAAACGCCGAGGAGTTTTGCCACTGTGAACAGCTGGTCGGCGGATGGCCGGTATCTTTTTTTGATGGTGCAGAACAATGCCACGCGGCAGGACATTTACTACGTTGATTTAAAGGGTGACAAAAAATTGACGCCGTTTATCCAATCGCCGGCGAATGATATGGGTGCAGCTCTGTCTCCGAACGGGAAATGGCTGGCCTATTTTTCAGATGAGTCGGGAAGGGCCGAGGTGTATGTGACGGCGTTTCCCGGGCCCGGCGGAAAGTGGCAGCTTTCGAATGGCGGCGGCGGTGCGCCTTCGTGGAGTGCCGACGGCAAGCAACTCTACTACACCAACGGCGATAAGCTGATGAGCGTGGCGATCCAGAATGTCGACACCTTTCAGTTTGGAACGCCCGAGGCTTTGCCCCTGCACGTGAATGAATTTGCTGCACTGGGGCCGGTTGCGCCAGGAGAGAAATTTCCGGCGTTGAAGGCACTGAGCGGTGGGCAGTCGCATCCGCAGGAAGTGGTGTTGAATTGGGTGGGGATGATGAAGCGGTAATTTAGAGCCTCGAACGGGATATTGGCCCGCTTCCACTCCCCTCGAATCATGCGGCCGTGGCCTTCCCTCCGGGTCCACCTTCCTTCGGGAAGATGTCGCTCAGGGACAAGTGGTCGCAAGACGGGGTGCGACCCTCCTTGAAGTAACTTGATTTCCGGCTGCGTTGTCTCGATAATAAGGATGACCTTGACGGGGTATCGATTTATCGGTTCTCGCGAACGGCTCCGGAGATTTCCGGGGCCGTTTGCATTTTCGGGCGAGCCGAATCGCGGACGGGCTTTTGCGCGGCCTCGGCTTTTCCCGAGACGAAACTGTAATTCGACAAAATTTCAGCATCGGGCACGAGAGGCCCCGCTTCAAGTGCAGTAAGCTCTCGGATCGTGGGCCTGTGGTGTAATGGCAGCACGGACCCTGCCAAGGTAACGGTGAGGGTTCGAATCCCTCCAGGTCCACCTTCCTTCGGGAAGATTGTCTCTCAAGGACAAGTGGAGGGTTCGCTGGGCAGGGGTGCGGCCCTCCTTAAAGTAACTTGATTTCTTGCTGGATTTTGTCGATAATGTGGTGTTACCTTGGCGGGGTGCCGATTTATCGGTTCTCGCGAACGGCTCCGGAGCTTCCGGGGCCGTTTGCATTTTCGGATGGCGGCGAAATCGAGGTGGCTTTCACGCCTATCCTACTTCTCGCAAAAGAAGTGAGAAGTGGCGCACCGGCACGATATAGAATTAGCCACATGGGAGATGCAAGCGTCAACATCAGTATCGCGGACTGCCTGCCGTACTTCGAGCAACGATTCTTGCAAATCTTTGGCAAGGACCAAGAGAGCCTTGATACGGCCGCCTGGTTCAAAGCTCTACAAACAACCGGAATGACGTTGGCTGCCCACGTCCATTGTGTCGGCATGCAGTCGCCACTGCCTTTTGACAGCATCTACCAGCCGACCATGTTGAGAATGACTAGGGGGCACGAGCGCGCCACGGGTGGTGAGTCATACGCCTATGAGGACCGCGCTAGCCGCTCCATTCTCATCGGGAAAGCCCTTGAAGAGCGCTCGGTGACCGTAGAGCAGTTCCTCCTGCAGGGCGGAGACGGCATCATCTTTGCGGGGCCGGGGTGGGGCAAGACGACTTTTCTCCACCACATTTTCCGGCGTTTTGTTAGGAGCGAGGATGTCTTGCCCATTCTCATCACCCTGAGACGACCGACAGCGCTCGAAGACCTCGAAAGGTTCGTCGAAGTGGGCTCAAAGATACAGAGGAAGCACCACAAGAGCAGGGCGCTTCTTCTTGTCGACGGGTACGACGAATTAACCATCGAACCGCGCAAAAGAGTCTCCGAGGCGCTTCTTCGCTATCAGGCGTTGGGCATCGGAGGGTTCTATCTCACGTGCCGCGAATACTACGACGTATATCAGTTGCCGGTGCCTCAGGTTCGGATCGGCGGCTTTAGCCTCGAGGATAAGCGCCGGTTTGTGCGAACGTTCCTGGCTTCATTTAATTCGCCGCTTAACCCTGACGACGTCGTAAACGACTTTGAATCCCGCGGCTTTTCCGAGTTTCTTTCGCACCCGTTGCTGTTGGCGCTGGCCTGTATCGTTAAGACTAGCCCTTCAAGCGTTCAGCCGCGAAGCGCTCTCCGACTGCTGGAGCGGGCGTTAGACGTGCTGTGCTACAGACTCGATGAACACAAAGGGATTGATCGGCATCGCTTAACTCCTCTCGATGGCAAGGACCGCATCCAAGTACTCAAGCGCATCGCTTATGTAGCTAAGACGGGCCACTTGCCGCAGGCGCGCGCTGAAGAGCTTGCGCGAAAGCAGATTGATCTGCTCACATTCGATAAAGTTGACACGCGACAGGTCCTGATGGAAACCGCGCAGTTTTACGGAATCTTCGTGCCATCGGATGATGGGTGGGAGTTCGTGCATAGGACGCTTCATGATTTTCTGGCCGCGCAATACTGGGTTGAAACAGGTGAGTTCGCCAAGGTGATCAGCCACGAGTGGAACTCCCGTACCGCTTACGCTGCGTGCCGGATACCGGACGCCACATCGATCTTGGAATCAGCCTTGAGCTGTCACGACGGTCTCCCAGCGGTGGCGGAAATCCTTAGCAACTGTCCGAGCTTCGACATGGATCGTATCGCAACCGCGATCATCAACTACTTTTCAAAAAGCGGGCGAACCTTGGACGTCGTTAGCTCCGACCGGATGCGGGTAACCGGGCGCCTCCAAACTGACTTTGTACGTCTCGCCGGCTCAAGGTTCTTGAACCACCTGATAGAGAAATGCTGCGAGAAGCGCCGGACCGTGACGGATTTGATCGCCGGCTACTGTATCTTCGAAACATACTCGCGGCGTCGCAAACTAGATTTTGTGACCTATGATAAAGCGCTGTCAGCCTATGGGTCGGAGAGTTTCACTTTCGATCTCACTGGAGTGGGACAGGTTCAGTTGGATTTTGTTAATCCGAAGCAGTCACTCACCAGGCTAACAAAGGCTTTGGAAAAGATCGAGTCACGAGGGATCTAGTTTCAGTGCGCGCAATAGGAATTTAATTCAAAAAATACTGCCGGTATAGCGTATCCCTCTGCGCAGGCCGGAATCCCGCGTCGCGAATAATCCTGCGTAGCTCTTCTTCTGTGGTGCAGTTGGTCACGCCGGCTGCGCGGACTACGTTCTCTTCCAGCATCACCGAGCCGACGTCGTTGCCGCCGAAGCGGAGGCCCATTTGGCAGACTTTTAATCCTTGCGTGACCCAGCTCGATTGCACGTTGAGGAAGTTGGAGAGATAGAGGCGCGAGATGGCGAGCACTTTGAGGTAATCGACGGCGGTGGCTTCATCCCAGTGGCGGCCGCCGAGGGCGGTGTGTTGCGGCTGGAAGCTCCAGGGGATGAAGGCGGTGAAGCCGCCGGTTTCTTCCTGAAGGTTATAAAGCTCCTGAAGGTGGTTGATGCGGTGTTCGTAGTTCTCGCCAACGCCGAACATCATGGTCGCGGTGGTGCGCATGCCGAGCTGGTGGGCGGTGCGGTGGACGTTGATCCAGTCATTGGTGAGGCACTTGAGGCGGGCGATTTTGTAGCGGACTTCGTCGTCGAGAATTTCTGCGCCGCCGCCGGGGATGGAATCGAGTCCGGCGTCGCGCAGGCGGAGGATGGTGTCGCGAATGCTGAGGCTGCTGTACTCGGCGATGGCGATAATTTCAGAGGCGGAGTAGCAGTGCAGATGGATCTGCGGAAAGCGGTCTTTGATTCCGCGCAGCATTTTTTCGTGCCAGTCGATCTTGAGGTCGGGATGCAGGCCTCCCTGCATTAGCACGCCGGTGCCTCCGAGTTCGACGGTCTCGCGGATTTTTTCGTAGATGGTGTCGAATTCGAGAATATAACCTTCCTTGGCGGCGGGGCCTTTCAGCGGGCGGTAGAAGGCGCAGAAAGTGCAGTACTCGGTGCAGAAGTTCGTGTAATTAATGTTGCGGTCGATGATGTAGGTGACGGTGCCTTCGGGATGAAGCTGGCGGCGAAGGGCGTCGGCCTCCATGCCGATGCCGATGAGGTCGTCGGAGTGGAAGAGCTCGAGGGCTTGGGATTTGGTGAGGGACATGGGCTAATTCATTTTAGCGGAGGTGGGTGGGTGGGGCCAAGCGTTTAACCACTAAGGGCACGAAGTTTCACGAAGGAATTTTGAAGGGGGCGAGTGTGCGGGAGCGGGAGATCCCTCGCTCCGCCTGAAGAACGGCTGCGCTCGGGACGACGCCGCTTTTTCGCTCACGGCTAATAAGCGTCAAATAGTCTTCTAAGATTACTTCTTTTTCATCCGCAGGTATTGGATTAGAGACAGGATGGCGCCGACGACCGCGAGGCCGATCAGGATTGCCAGAGCCGGTTTGTAGTAGTGGTTGAAGAAGCGCAGGATGTGGCGGCCGTAGTGGAAGCCGAGGAATGACTCGATGGCATAGCGGAGGCCGCGCCCTAGCACCAGCGATCCGAGGAATTTTTTTCGCGGATATTGCGCCGCGCCGGCGGCGATGAGGAACGGCACAAATGGGAACGGCGGCGGCAGGATGGCCGGGATGGCGACAGCGAAGAATCCCCAGCGTTCGAATTTGTCAGCGACCTGTGCCGCGCGTTTCTTCGAGAGCCTGCGCTCCATGGCCTCTTTGCCGCCCTTGTGTGCGAGCGCATAAGTAATGTAGCCGCCGATGACCGCGCCAACTGTGGCCATGAGCGCGTAGTAGGGCCAGGGCTCGTGATGGCGGGCGGCGAGCCAGATGGTGAGCACGTCCATGCTGCCGGTGAGCGGGATGACGGAATTATCGGCGATGCCGAGCAGCACCAGGCCGGGGCCACCCATGCTACGAAGGCGATGCCAGATGGGCACGGCAAGCAGCAGATTGAAGTGAAAAGACATGCGGTTGATGGAGTGTACAGGTTGCGCGCTAGATGGCGCTAGACAGGCTTTGGTGAACGGGGCTCAGGAATCGGATTTCCGGCGCAGGCGGGAGCGCGCCGATTTCGGCCGCGTAGCGGTAGAAAAGTTGCAGGCCTTCGAGGCAGGCGGGGTCGAGGTGGTAGTAAATATTTTCGGCGAGGTAGGAGCGGACGTCTTTTTCGCTGAGGCCGAGGCGAGGAGACCATTCACGCGTGATGTGATCGAGGCTGGCGGGTTCGAGGCCATGATCGCGAGACTGCTGGAAGATTGTGGCCAGGTCTTGCGACGACGCAGCTTCGCAGAGCGCTTGCTGGCGGACCGCCCAGAAAGCGAAGACGAACGGCTTGCCCGTGAAGCGAATCCATTCTTCGGCGAGGTCGAGCGTAAAGTAGCGCGAGCGGTTGATCTGGAGCGCGGGGTCTCCGATGACGAGGGCGGCATCGTGCGCGCCGAGCATTTGTTCGAGGTTCGGTCCCATCGGCGAAAAAGTTCGGCCGCCGCCCAGCCACTTTTCGAAGATCACTTTTGTCAGCGCCACCGAGGTCATGGAAGACGTATCGAGCGCGACGGTACGAATTTCTTCGAGCGGAACTTTGCTTACCAGCAGAATCGAGCGCACGGGCCGGCGCGAAGCGATTGCCACTCCGGGAAGTACCAACAAGTCCGGGATTTGGGTATACGCGGCAGCGGGGATGATGCCTATGTCGGCGGCTCCCTCCTGCAGAGCGCGCGCGCAGGACGAGGGCAGCGTATACGAAATGTCGAAATCGCGGCCGGCGGAGCCGTGTTCGAAATCCCACATTAGGGGAGCGGTGTTGAGGTAGGAAATCGCAGAGATGCGCAGACGTCTCATTCCTGTTTTGATTCTAGCAGAGTGATTTTGACAGCCGGTTGTGATGGCTTCCCTTGACGATGCCTTCGGCTAATGGTTAGAGTCCGCCCATCCGAATATGCGGACTTATTAATGAGGAGCGATCAAGTGCCGAATGCTATCGCCGCACCTGCAACTCACATTCTGGAATGGCTGGCCATCTCACTCACGCCGGGCTTGGGGCCGACAAGGGCGCGTAAGTTGGTGGGGCATTTTGGCGGGCCGGAAGCGGTATTTCATGCGTCGCTGACGGAGCTGGAAGGTACCGGAATTCAGGCAGTTTCGGCGCAGTCGATTGCCACTGGCAAGTCGGCGGAACTGGCGCGGGAAGAGATTGCGCGCGCCGCCGAGACCGACGTAACGGTAATCTCAGAAGAAGACCATTGCTATCCCAAGCGGCTCAAGGAAATTTATGATCCGCCGCTGGTGCTGTATGTGCGCGGCAATCCCGAGGTGCTGATGCAGCCCGGGATTGCCATGGTCGGGACGCGGCATCCGACCCCCTACGGTTCGGGCATGGCAGAGCGGCTGGCGTGCGATTTGGCGGGGCAAGGGTTAGTCATTATTAGTGGCATGGCGCGCGGGGTGGACACGGCGAGCCACCGCGGAGCCATCTCTGCGAAAGGCAAGACGATCGCGGTGTTCGGCACGGGTGTTGACGTGATTTATCCGAAGGAAAACTCAAGATTGTCCGAACAGATACTCGCGCTGGGTGGCGCGCTGATCTCGGAGTTCGCCTTGGGCACTTTTGCCGCGCCGCAGAACTTTCCGATTCGCAATCGAATTTTGAGCGGCATGTCGGTGGGCGTGTTGGTCGTCGAGGCGGCGGAGTATTCGGGAACTCGAATCACGGCGCGCTGCGCCCTTGAGCAAAATCGTGACGTATTCGCTGTGCCAGGAAACGTTACGAACAAGAATTCATGGGGACCGAACACGTTGATAAAGCAGGGCGCAAAGCTTGTCGCGACCTGGGAAGATGTGTGGGAAGATTTGCCTCCGGAGGTGAAACTGGCGCTAACCCCGCCACCCTCGCCTGAATCCGGCGGGTCGACTTCCGCATCTCTATTCCCGGACGAAGGGCTTCCGCCGCACGAAAAGAAAATACTGAGTTTGCTGAAGGCGGACGAGTCGACGCATATTGACGAACTGGTGGAAAAACTGGAGAACGAAATGTCCTCCTCGGAAATCTTCGCAGCGCTTTTCGAACTCGAGTTAAGCGGCAAGGTGCGGCAGATGGCGGGGAAGAATTTTGTGAAGAGCTTTTAGCTGTGAGCTGCGAGCTACTAGCCGCGAGCCATCGGGCATTTGCGGGTAGCGAGGGCACCGAATGAAAGACTTCAAAGAACTGATCGTTTGGCGAAAGGCGCATGCGATCACCTTGGCGATTTATTTCCGCCACTCGGGCTTTCCCGAAGGAGGAACTATACGGGCTTACAAGCCAACTCCGGCGTGCTTCGGCATCGATCGGAGCTAACATTGCGGAGGGCTGCGGCCGCCGGTCCGATGGAGAGATTGTCGCTTCCTCCACATCGCCTATGGTTCAGCGGCTGAGGTCGAGTATCACTTACTGCTGGCACACGACCTTCACATGTTGGAAGAAGACTCGTATCACCAGCTCGAGCGCGACATCGACGAAATCCAGCGAATGTTGACGTCGCTTGTGCAACGGGTTCGACCACTGGTGATCGCCAAGAAACTGCCCGTACGTGAGACCCTTGAAGCGGACTGATTTTAGCCCGTTACCCGAAGCTCGGGGCTCGCAGCTCTCAGCCCGTAACTTGTTGCTTTCGTCCCATTCGTGCTAGGTTCAAAGCGAAATCCTAAGAACTGAGGTTCCGTTGACCAAGAGTTTAGTTATTGTCGAATCGCCGGCGAAGGCGAAGACCATCCAAAAATATTTGGGGAAGGGATTCTCCGTCGAAGCGTCGCTGGGCCATGTGAAGGATCTGCCGAAGAGCACGCTCGGCGTGGATACCGAGGACGAGTTCGCGACCGACTATGTCGTCATCCCCGGCAAAGAAAAGGTTCTAGCCAAGCTAAAGAAGATGGCGGCGGGGATGGATGCAATCTTTCTGGCGCCTGACCCGGACCGTGAAGGCGAAGCCATCGCCGCGCATTTGGCGGGTGAACTGGATGGGAATGGCCACAGCAAGAAGGGTAAAAAGAAGAAGAAAGAAGATGGCGACGCGCCGCCGCGAATTCAGCGGGTGACGTTCAACGAAATCACCAAGCGGGCAGTGCAGGCGGCATTCGAACATCCGCGGGCGATCGATCAGAATCTGGTGGATGCGCAGCAGGCGCGGCGCGTGCTCGATCGACTGGTGGGCTATCAGGTTTCACCTCTCTTGTGGGATAAGGTCCGCCGCGGGCTTTCCGCGGGACGCGTGCAGACTGTGGCTCTGCGATTGATTGTGGAGCGCGAACGCGAAATCAAAGCGTTCGAGAAAAAAGAATATTGGACGATTGATGCACACCTGGCCGCCAGCAAGCCTCCCGCGTTCGACGCCCGGTTTCTGGGCAAGGGCGAAGAGAAGATTGAAGTCACCAATGGCGAGGACGCTGAAAAGATTCGCGCGGCGATTGAGCACGCCGACTGGCTGGTACGGTCCGTCGACAAGAAAGAGCGACGCCGCAATGCCGCGCCTCCTTTTACTACCAGCAAATTGCAGCAGGATTCTTCGCGCAAGCTGCGCTTTAGCGTGAAGCGCACCATGATGATTGCGCAGCGCCTCTATGAAGGCGTGGAACTCGGGGGCGAAGAAGGCCAGGTTGGACTGATCACCTACATGCGTACCGATTCGACCCGCGTGGCGCCTGAGGCGATTCAGGAAGTACGCGAATATGTGGGCAAAGAATACGGGCCGACCTACCTGCCCGAAACGCCCAATACATATAAAGAGAAGAAAGAAGCCCAGGCGGCGCACGAAGCGATTCGTCCGACCTCGGCGATGCGGCATCCCGACCAGGTCAAGCAGTACCTAAAGGAAGATGAATTCAAGGTTTACAAGCTGATCTGGCAGCGCTTTGTGGCGTCGCAGATTATGCCGGCGGTCTTTGACCAGACGACCGTCGATATCGACGCGAAGTCGAAGAATGACGATGTGTACTGGTTCCGCGTTACCGGATCGGTGCTGAAGTTCGATGGCTTTCTGCGTGTGTATGAAGAATCGAAAGAAGGCAAAGACGAAGAAGACGAGGAACTGAAGCACAAGCTTCCGGCGCTGGACGCTGGGCAAAAGCTGACGCTGAAGGAGTTGAAGCCGGAGCAGCACTTCACCGAGCCGCCGCCGCGCTACAACGAAGCGTCGCTGGTGAAAGAATTGGAAGAGCGCGGGATTGGGCGTCCATCAACCTATTCGGCGATTCTGTCGACCATTCAAGAGCGGCAGTACGTGCAGAAAGTTGGCGGCAAGTTTTCTCCGACTGAGATTGGATTGGTCGTTACCGATCTGCTGGTGGAAAACTTCCGCGATATTTTCGATGTGGCTTACACGGCGCGGCTGGAAGAAGAGCTCGACGAGATTGAAGAAGGCAAAGAGAAGTGGACCGACACGCTTGCCGAGTTCTACAAGAAGTTCACGAAAGATTTGAAATATGCCGAAAAGCATATGGAGAACATCAAGCGGATGGAAAAGCCCACAGACGAGAAGTGCGAGAACTGTGGCGCGCCGCTGGTGATCAAGTGGGGCAAGCACGGATCGTTTTACGCCTGCAGCACCTACGATAAGGATGATCCGAACACCTGCAAGTTTACGAAAGAAAATCCCATCAACCTGCCGGATCTCGATTCGGCCGACGTGCAGGAGACCACGCAGGAAGAATATTGCGAGAATTGCGGCCGCGTAATGGTGCTGAAGCGCGGGCGCTTTGGGCAGTTCATGGCGTGCACCGGGTATCCCGATTGCAAGACGACGCGCAGGCTCGACCAGGGCAAGAAGGTTCCGGATATTCCGCTGGATGAGCCGTGCCCGAAGTGCGGACGCAATATGATGATCCGCCACGGGCGTTTTGGCGAGTTCACGGCATGCAGCGGATACCCCGAGTGCAAGTACGTGAAGCAGAACTTCATCGGGGTGAAGTGTCCTGAGTGCAAAGACGGCGAACTGGTGGAGAAACGCGCGCGTAAAGGAAACACTTTCTACGGGTGCGGAAATTATCCGAAGTGCAAGTTCACTTCGGCGCACCGGCCGATTCCGGAAAAATGTACGAGTTGCGGCAACGAGTACCTGGTGCAGAAATTTTTGAAAGATGGACCCGTGATCGCGTGCCCGAACAAAGAATGCGATTACGAGCGTCCAGCGCCGGAACTGGCGGCTGCGGTAGCGGGAGCCTAGTCATTGAGCCATCGGGTGATTGAGTCATCGGGCCATTGAAAATCAAGCACCCACCGAACTCGACAAAAAAGACGAGTTTCAATTCTACAATTTACGAATTTCTCGAGGTGATTTATGGCAAAAAAGCCAACCGCTGCTGATGCTCAATTGATCATGCAACTTTACGACCTGCGCCGCGAAGCCGAGATGCGCAAGGCGCGGGCATGGTGGTTCACCGGCTTTTGGCCAAAGAACGCCGAAGACTTCATGAAGATCGCATTTACGCCTGGTACGAAGGAAAATAATTGGCTACGCCAGGTTTCGGGATACTGGAGCATGGCTGCATCGTTTGTGCTGCACGGAGCTCTGAATGCAGAGTTGTTTCTTCAACCTGCGGTCAGCGGTGAAATGTTTATCGTCTTCGCCAAGATTCAACCTTTCCTGAAAGAGCTGCGCGAGAAATCCGGCGACCCGCACTTGTTCAGCGTGATCGAGAAAGTGATCATGAGTTCGAAGTCCAGCCGGGAGCGGCTTAAGTTCATGCTGAAACGCGTGGAAACGATGCGCGAGAAAATGGCTGGCGCCAAAACGAGTTAGGAATTTGCGCAAGCAACAGCAGATTCCTCGCGCGATAGAACTGCGCTTCGGAATGACATCGTTTGGAACTAGCCCTCTAAATGGCGAGGGTTGGCCGTCCGGCGTGCATACACTTCTGTTATCCTAGCCCGTTGTGCGGATGATCTGGTGGTTCCTGATCCTGGGTATCAGCACGCTGGTCGTAGTGTGCGTGGCCATCGCGTTGTTCATGCGGTTGCGGCGCCACTTGCAAGCTGCGCATGCAGCCCACGAAAGCGCGCCTAACGAAACGGAGCGGGAGCGTCAGTCGGGCGGAATCGAATAGTGCCGCTCAGCATTCCATGATTCGGAGACTTTCATGACAAAACCTGCAATTCAAACATTAACTAGCGCGCGCGAAGGCATTGTTGTTTCTGAAAGGGCGCGGCAAGTCGCGCTCGTGGTGGGTGCCAGCTTGTTTGTGGCGGTGTGCGCGCATATCACGATTCCCTTGCCCTTCACACCAGTGCCGCTCACCGTGCAGAATTTCGGCGTGTTGCTGGTCGGGCTGATGCTCGGCAGCCGACGCGGTTTTGCGGCGCTCGCGCTTTATCTGGCGGAAGGTGCGATGGGCTTGCCCGTGTTCAGTCCGATTGGTCCGGCAGGACTCGCGCATTTGCTCGGTCCCACCGGAGGATTTTTGCTGGCCTATCCCTTGGTTGCGTGGGTTGCTGGATACCTGATGGAGCATGGGCGCAAGAGTTTTGCGCGGGCCACCATCGCAGGCCTGTTGGGCGAAGTCATACTTTTCACGAGCGGACTGGCGTGGCTCGCGGTTCTGACGCATTCTGTGGCGCAAGCCTTCCGCTGGGGCCTCTACTGGTTTTTGTTCGCGGAAGTGATCAAAATAATGATGGCTGCTGGGATTGCGGCGCGGTGGCAGCTTCGTTCGCGCACGAAGCAAAACTAGAAGCAGTTGTTGAAAGTTTAGTTGCGAGTTCGTTTCGCGGGGAGTTCAGGGATGACTGTAATTTCGGATCAGGAAATAAAGCAGGGCCATTCGTCGGTCGATGTGCGTGAAATTTCAATTGCGCACAGCCCGGATTCCGACGATGCCTTCATGTTTTACGGGCTGGCGACGAACAAGGTTCGCGTCGCGGGACTGCGTTTTACGCACACGCTGTGCGATATCGAAACCCTCAACCAGAAGGCGAAGGAGGGGGTTTACGACGTTACCGCAATTTCGTTTCACGCCTATCCTTATATACAGGATTTGTACGCGCTGATGTCGTGCGGCGGCAGCGTGGGCGAGGGTTATGGGCCGATGGTGGTTTCGCCGCGTCCGTTTACGCAGAGTGAAATTAAGGAAAAGGTTATTGCCGTTCCCGGCATGCTGACCACCGCATATCTTGCGTTGCAGCTTTTTGCTCCGGGAGTGCAGACAGAGGTCGTTCCCTTTGACCAGATCATCCCGCAGGTGCTCGAAGGCAAATACGAAGCCGGGCTGATTATTCACGAAGGCCAGTTGACCTACGACAAGGCCGGATTGCACCGTATAGTCGATCTCGGCAGATGGTGGCAGAAGATGACAGGACTGCCGTTGCCGCTGGGCGGAAACGCGATTCGTCGTGCTCTCGGACCGGACTTGAGTTTGGCCGTGACCAACGCGCTGCGCGACAGCATTCAGTACGCGCTTGATCATCGGGAAGAAGCATTGTCCTATGCCATGCAGTTCGCCCGCGACCTCGATTCGCAAACCGCAGATCGCTTCGTTGGGATGTATGTGAACGAGCGCACGCTCGATTACGGTCCCGAAGGCCGCGAGGGAGTTGCGCGATTGCTCGACATGGGGCATAAGGCTGGGATCATTGGGCCGGAAGCGAGAGTGGATTGGGTTTAGGAAGAAGCTTCTAGCTCCTGACTACCGCGAAGAATGCGGGAGGTCCGGAAGATGACCCTTCTGGAAAAATCGATCTACCTGATTTCTGGGATCATTCTACTAATGGTGATCGGATTTGTCGGCGCTTCTTGGTGGACCTCCAGGGTGCCAAGCCGTCCGGATGTAGTGCACTCCGACGCAGTGTTCTTGTGGGCTCCGGCTGTGGGTTTACCGGCGCCACGCCGCGGCAGTTGGCTTAGCTGCTGGGAGGAAGGCCAACACATTCTGTGCCAACTCAACAACATTGACGGAACGTTCGAGTACAGGGGCGAGTTTACCGAGTACCGGGAGAAGCGCCTGATTCCGCCGGGTGGGTTGAAGACAGACTCGGGAAGAACTCGCGACGACAAAGTATGGGTGGGCGATGCTCTTGTGCCACTGGTCTATTTACAGAACGGAGACATTTTGGTGCCGGTAGCGAAGTATGACGAGAGCGTACGGCTTTTGCAGGGCCGAGGACGGACTCGGTAGAATCTTAACCAGCCATTTCCTTCCAACATAAAATAGGTTCTGCTTAGCTAGGAGCTGGAAGCGTGTTCCCCCAAACCCTTCTCATCGACGCCGACGATACGCTCTGGGAGAACAACGTTTACTTCGAGCGGGCCATCGCTCGCTTTATCTCGTTTCTCAATCACCACGAGTTTTCTGCCGGACGGGTGCGCGAGGTGCTCAACGACGTGGAGCGCGAATGTATTGTGAAGCATGGTTACGGCCTGCGCAGTTTCGCGCATGCGCTGGTGGAAACGTTTGAGCGGCTCAGCGTGAATACGGTCACGCCCGAGTTGCATGCGCAGATTCGTAGTTTTGCGCACTCAATTGCCGAGCAACCCATCGAACTCCTGCCCGAAGTTTCTGAGACGCTGGCGTATCTTTCGTCGCGACATCAGCTGATTTTAGTGACCAAGGGCGCGGTGCCAGAGCAGTCGGGAAAGGTCGAGCGTTCGGGATTGCAAGAGCACTTTGCGGACACCGAGATCGTGCCGGAAAAAAATCCCGCGTGTTATGCGGCGTTGATCGAAAGGCACCGGCTTACGCATGCATCGACGTGGATGATCGGAAACAGCCCGAAGTCTGACATCAACCCGGCGCTGGCCGCAGGATTGAACGCGGTGTTCATTCCACACGGCGACACATGGATTCTGGAGCATGAAGAGTTGAACGCGGCGCCGCCGCAGCAGAAGTTGCTGATTGTGGGGCGCTTCGCAGAGTTGCGCGAGCATTTTTAGTTGCGTGGGCTAAAGCCCATTCTCAGGCGGGCTTTACGCGGCGCTAAAGCGCCGCGCTTTCACGGCAATGCATGCCGCTGATTTTTCTGCTCCTGATTTTCCTGCCGCTGATCTTTCTGCCGAAGCGATGCCGCTGATCTGCTTTCAGCTCTGATGTTCCTCTCGGTTGCGGAAGCCCTGGCAATCGGAAAAAATCGCGCCCGACCACTTCTAGTTAACCCGCGCCAATACTGCACCAAACTAACCAACAGGCAGCCTCGTCGCGCAAGTTGGCGCATGGTACGCTCATTTTGGTTCGCTATCGCGCCGCTCACCGTGACCGTGGAGACCAACAATTTCCGCCGGCTGTTACGCACCGTGGAAGCTCTCTCCGAGTTGGGGCCGGAGCTTACGGCGGAGCGCGAATTTTCCGATACGGCGCGGCGCATGCTCACTGCGGTGATGGAAGCGGCCGGCGCCCGCGAGGGCGCACTCTTTGTATTCCACGAAAAACCTACCATGCTCAATTCGGTGGCAGCGAGCGGTTTCTCCATGCTTCCTGAGCCGGCATTCATTCCTTTGTTGCCCAAGCACGCGCATGCTCTGGCCGCAGCGCGCGGACCGATCGTGCTCAACGCCTCAACGTATTCTGTATTCCTCAGCTCCAACGGCAATGTAGCTCCCGAGCTTTTTAAATGCCTGGCGCCGCTGAAAGCGGCCGGCAAACTAGCGGGAGTCGTCGCGCTGGGACGGCGACCGGAAGACGCGCCCTATGAATCCGCTGAACTCGATGCCATGGATTTGCTGTGCAGCTATATTGGGCTCGCGGTGCAGAATCACTCTCTGTCGCAGACGCTGGCGCAGCGCGTCACCGAGAATTTGCGGCTGATGGCTTCGCTGCATGGTTTTTACGATACCGCGCTCGAAGCATTCGCTACGGCTATCGACGTGAAGCATGTGAATATTCACGGCCATTCGCTGCGCGTGGGTCGTTATGCCGCCGCGATTGGCGAGGCCATGGGCTCGGATGCCGGTGAAGTAGCGGCATTACGCAGCGCAGGTTATCTGCATGATATTGGAAAAGTGGCGGTCGACCGCCGGCTTTTCAGTAAACCCGGAGCGTTGAATCCAGAGGAATTTCGCGAGATGGCGGATCATACGGTGGTGGGCCATCAGATTGTAAGCAGCGTCGAGTTTCCCTGGCCGAAGATTCACGAGGCTGTGCGCTGGCATCATGAGCGCAGCGATGGTTCGGGTTATCCTGACGCGCTGGTGGGCGAGGAATTGCCTGTGCCGGTGCGCATCATGGCGCTGGCCGATACCTTTGACGCCATGACGAGCGTACGCCCTTATCGCGAATCGCTTTCGCTGGGTAGCGCGTTGAGCGATCTGGTGCGCATGAGCCCGCAAAAATACGATCCCAACGTGGTGCAGGCGCTGCTGATCCAGGTGCGGCGCGACGCGGTGGGCAGCAATCGAACGCCGTTGCTGGCCGACCATATGGCGGTCAACATCGCGCCCGGGGATGTCGATCAACTGGCCGCGACGTTGCAACATAAAGTATCGCGCGGGAAATTGTATTTGACTTAGGGAGCTTTCGGCTTCGTGCAACTCGCTCGTGGCTTGTACCGTTACCCTTCCCGCGGCGTGCTTTGGTAATCAGCCGAGGCAACTTTTTCCGTCCACGCGGGTTGATAATAAGAAGAGTTTTGCCGTCCTTCCTTTGGGGAGTCCTCATGCGCCTGAACCGCGTGAAATTCGCCGCTTTTGTGCTGGGCCTCGGGTTGGTGTGCAACGTGCCACATCTTCTGGCGAAGAAGAAAGACGAAGCGGCTCCTTCGACTGCGGAAGATCGGCGGCGTGCACTGCACGCGCTGAACCGCCTGACCTTCGGCCCGCGTGCCGGCGATGTGGATCAGGTTCTAGCCATCGGCGTGGATAAGTGGGTCGATCTGCAACTGCATCCTGAGAGAATTGACGACAGCGCGCTGAGTGCTCGCCTGGAGCCGCTGCGCACACTGCGCATGAGCTCACGGGAAATTACCGAAGATTTTCCCGACCCGCAGGAAATCAATCAGGTAATGAATGGCAGGAGGCCGATGCCATCCGATCCAGCGCGCCGGCTGATCTATGAAGTGCAACTGGCGCGGCTGCAGGATCGAAGGGATCGCAAGGAAGAAGTAAACAAGAATGCGGTTGCCGCGGCCGCTGTGGGCAAGGCGGACAACGGGCCTGTTGATATGGCGGCGATGAATGGCACCAGCGGCGAAATGAATAGCGCCGCGAGAAATGACGCGACCACGGGCGTGCAGAATCCACCTGATCGCGAGAATGAAATGGCCTCCTCGGCAGGGGCAGCCAAGCCCAGCGCCGATGATGAAGAGCAGGCGCGGCGGCACGAAGAACAGCTCTACGCGGATTTAGATTTGCAGCAGTTGTTGAATCTTCCGCCGGAGGAGCGCTTTCGGAAAATTCTGGCGATGCCGGTCTCCGGGCAAATCTCCTTCGCCGATTCCATGCGCGGAGGCAAGAGGCAGGAGTTCCTGGTGGGGCTTGCGCCCCGGCAGAAAGAAACGTTGCTTGCCATGAACAATCCCGGCGGCGTGGTCACCAGCGAACTGGCCCAGGCAAAAATTCTGCGCGCCATCTACAGCCAGAGGCAGTTCGAAGAAGTGATGACCGACTTCTGGGTCAACCACTTCAACATCTTCATGGATAAAGGGCTTGACCGGCTGATGATTACCAGCTACGAGCGCGACGTGATACGTCCGCACGCGCTCGGCAAGTTTGAAGATTTGCTAGTGGCCACCGCCAAGAGCCCGGCGATGTTGTTTTATCTGGATAATTGGCTGAGCGTGGGCCCGAACTCGGCGCAGGCGCTGGGCATCCCACCGCGCGGACGAGGGCCCTATGGCATGCGTCCGAGGCCGAATCAGGGCAAGCGCCCGAGCGGGCTGAACGAAAATTATGGGCGCGAATTGCTGGAGTTGCATACTCTCAGCGTGAATGGCGGATATTCGCAGCGCGACGTAACCGAAGTCGCCAAAGTTTTTACGGGATGGACCATCGACAAACCTGCGTTTGGCGGCGGATTCAAGTTCGAGCCGCGCATGCACGAAACCGGGACCAAGTTCGTGCTAGGCCGTAAGATCAAGGACCGCGGCGAGGACGAGGGACTGGAAGTATTGCATCGTCTGGCCACAAGCCCGCGCACCGCGCACTTTATTTCGCTGAAGCTGGCGCAACGCTTTGTGTCGGACGATCCTCCGCCGGCGTTGGTCGATCGCATGGCGAAAACTTTCTTGAAGAAAAAGGGGGACATTCGGGAAGTGCTGCTGACACTGTTCCATTCGTCTGAATTTTGGGATGATTCTACGTACCGGTCCAAGGTAAAGACTCCTTTCGAATTCGTCGTTTCAGCGGTACGCGCCACCGGCGCGGAAGTGGGCGATGCATTGCCGCTGACCCGGCAGCTCAACAATATGGGGATGCCGCTCTACGGCGCGCAGCCCCCTACGGGCTACTCCATGAAAGCGGAGACTTGGGTGAGCTCATCGGCGTTGCTGAACCGCATGAATTTTTCATTGGCTCTGATGAACGGCAGAATACGCGGCGTGACCGTGGATGCTGACCAACTGGCGGGCGGAGCTGCCGGCCAGGACGCAGCGACGACGCTATCGACGCTGGAGGGATGTTTGATGGCTGGAGGAGTGTCGAAGCAGACACACGATTCGATCGCCGCCCAGATTGAAGCGCCCGTGGAGGGCAACAGGCAGCCGCGGCGCCCGGAAGTAAACACGATGGCCGGGTTGCTATTGGGTTCTCCAGAGTTTCAGAGACGATAGCGGAAACTTTTTATGTCCATTACACGTCGAGTATTTCTTCGCAATAGCGGTTTGGTCGTCGTCGGCACGGCGGCTGTGCCCAGCTTTCTGGCGCGCGCTGCATGGGGCGCGACCGAGCCAACAGCCCGCACCAAGCGCCTTGTCGTCATCTTCCAGCGCGGCGCGGCCGATGGCCTCAACATCGTAGTGCCGTACGCCGAGCCGCAATATTACGCGATGCGGCCCAGCATCAACATTCCGCGAAAATCGGTAATTGATCTAGACGGATTCTTCGGTTTGCATCCATCGCTCGCGCCGTTTCAGCCGTTGTGGAATCAGAAGCAACTTGCAATTGTTCATGCCGCCGGATCGCCCGACCCCAGCCGCTCTCACTTCGATGCGCAGGATTTCATGGAAGCCGGAACTCCCGGCGTTAAGGCTACGGAAGATGGATGGATGAACCGGACGTTGCGCAATCTGCCGCATCCGGCGCAGAAGTCACCGTTTGAAGCGATTGCCATGGGGCCGTCGATCCCGCGCATCTTGAGCGGACTTGAGCCTGTGATCGCGCTGAACAACATCAACGATTTTTCGGTCGGCGGTCGCAACGCGAAAGTTTCGCCGGTAGCAAGCACCTTCGAAGCCATGTATGACCACTCGGTCGATACCGTCCTGCACGGTACAGGCGAGGAAACATTTGACGCGGTGAAGATGTTGAAGTCGGCCGATCCCTCGAAGTACAAGCCAGCTCCGGGTGCAGATTATCCTCGCGGACGATTTGGCGACAGCTTGCGGCAGTTGGCACAACTGATCAAAGCGAATTTAGGCGTGCAAGTAGCATTCGCCGACGTGGGCGGGTGGGACCATCACGTGAACGAGGGTTCCACCGACGGACAGATTGCCAACGTGCTGCGCGACTTCTCGCAATCAATCGCGGCTTTTTGGACCGACCTCGGCGATCTTGGCGAAGACACGGTGGTTGTGACCATGTCGGAGTTTGGGCGGACGGCGCGCGAAAACGGAAATCGCGGCACCGACCACGGCCACGCCAATGTCATGTTCGTTCTCGGCGGGCCAGTGAAAGGCGGCAAAGTTTACGGCCGATGGCCGGGACTGGATCAATCGCAGCTTTATGAAGGGCGCGATCTGGCGCTGACTACGGACTTTCGGCAGGTGCTGGGCGAGGCCGTCTTGCGGCACATGGGGAGTAAGAATTTGGCGACGGTGTTTCCGGGGTACGAGAATCAGCCGGGAAAGTTTCTGCGGGTGATGGGATAGGGGCCAGCGCCTAAAGGCGAGTCTATGATTAGCCGCTGCGGCACCCATGAATGCGTGCCCTGATACGAACCCTCACGGATACTAATTTCACTCGAAACGAGTATCGGAAACGGCTAGACCTCAATCAACACATCGCCGTTTTCAATCTTCAGCGGATACACGGCGACTTTCGTCTTTGGATCTTGATCCGCGGCTCCCGTCCTCACATCCCAGGCCCAGCCGTGCCACGGGCATACAACTTTGCTGCCCTCGATCATTCCCTGCCCCAGCGGGCCGCCGCGATGCGGGCAGACGTTGTCCATGGCGCTGTAGGAGCCGTTGACGTTCGCGACGCAGATGGTTTTGTCGCCGCAGGGGAATTCTTTGGCTTCGTCGGTGGCGGGGAGATCGGATTGGACGGTGAGTTTGATGAAGTTTGGCATAGGAGGATTTGATTGTATCGGAAAGAGAAGCCTGCCGAGCTTCGCTCGGCTGGACAGCCGAGAGCCTGCCCTGAGCGGAGCCGAAGGGGCGGCTGTCCTTACATATTTTTTGCTGACGGCTGATAGCTGATAGCTGACAGCTATTTTGGCTGCAGCGTTTGCGCGATCATGACCTGGCGCTTGAAGTTTTCCATCATGTTCGGATCGAGACGCACTTCGGTCGGCTTCTTAGCTAGCGTCATCGTGTCGATCTTGTCTTGCAGCTTGAGCAGGGCATAAAAGAGATTTTCGGGGCGTGGCGGACAGCCGGTGACGTAAACATCGGTGGGCACGATCTTGTCGACGCCCTGAAGCACCGCGTAGGTATTGAACGGGCCGCCCACCGACGAGCACGCGCCCATGGAGATCACCCACTTCGGGTCGGGCATCTGGTCATAGATGCGCTTGAGCACGGGAGCCATTTTCAAAGTGACGGTGCCGGCGACGATCATCAAATCGCTCTGTCTCGGGCTGGGACGGAAGACTTCTGAACCGAAGCGCGCGATATCGAAGCGTGCGGTCGATGACGCGATCATCTCGATCGCGCAGCAGGCCAGGCCAAACGTCATCGGCCATACGGCGGACTTGCGCGCCCAGTTAAAGACGTAGTCCACCGTAGTGATCATGAAATTCTTTTCGAATTTATTTTGCAGCCAGCCCATGGGTGTCCTCGGCGGCTTCATTATAGGCCAGACGCGGCGGAAAAGCAGTTGGTAGGTGTGCAGCTTGAAAAGGAAGCTCGCCAACCGCGCGATTATTGCGTCGCAAAGGACGCGACGCTTCGCGCGGCTCGCCCAGATTCCTCGCGGCGCAAAGAGCGCTTGCTCGGAATGACAGTCAACCACGTTGCGGTTCGAGTTGCCGGTTTGCCTGCTCTCGGCTAACAATAGAATCATCCATGGAATCGAAGCCCGCCGTGTCCGCGATCAGCGAACGCACCGTTTCCAAGCTCATGCTTCTATGGGCTCGCATCCGCACCTCGCAATTCTGGATGGTCGCCATCGCCTTGTTCCTGCGCGTGGCGTGGATCATCGTCGGCCATACTTACAAATTCAAGAGCGCAGAGAATAATTTTGGCTTTGGCTGGGAGATGGGACGCATCGGCGCGGCCATCGCCTCCGGGCGAGGCTTTAGCGACCCATTCAACGCGCCCACCGGCCCGACCGCGTGGGAGCCTCCGCTTTATCCTTATCTGACAGCCGGAGTTTTTCAGTTGTTCGGAATTTATTCGCACGCGTCGGCGTTCGTGCTGCTTAGTATCAACAGCGTATTTTCGGCGCTGACCTGCATTCCAATATTTTTGATCGGCCGGCGAATCTTCTCGGAAAAAGTTGGCGTCGGCGCGGCGTGGACCTGGGCGTTGCTTCCCTACGTGATGTATTGGTGCACGCGCTGGGTTTGGGAAACAAGCCTGTCTGCGTTCTTGTTGGCTGTGATTTTCTGGCTGACGCTAACTATGGAAGAGCGCGACGGATTGAAGCCTTGGGCTTGGTTTGGCCTGCTCTGGGGCATCGTCGCGCTGAACAGCACGGTTCTGCTGGCGTTCCTGCCAGTCTCAGGATTGTGGGCGTGGTACCACCGCGCGAAGAAGAGCAAGCCGTCTATCGGAGGCATCGTGCTGGCATCGGCTCTTTTCATTGCATGCGTCGCGCCCTGGACGGTCCGCAATTATCAGACATTTGGAAAATTTATTTTTGTCCGCGACAATCTGGGTGCGGAGTTGCGCCTCGGTAACGGCGACGGCGCAGACGGCACCTGGATGCAATACCTGCATCCCACGCAGGATATTTACGCGATGCGCCAATACACCTCGATGGGCGAGTTAGCGTACATCGAAATGCGCAAGCGGCAGGCGGTCGATTACATCAAAGCGGATTACGGACGATTTGCCGTGCTCTGCGTCAAGCGCTTCATTTATTACTGGGCGGGGCCGCCGCGCCTGGCGAAAATATGGTGGCTGGCGCCGGTGAAGAATTCGCTTTTTCTAGCTTCGTCGGTGCTGATGTTTTGGGGCTTGGGGCGCGCCTTACGCAAGCGCAAACCCGGTGCTTGGCTGCTGTTTTGGCTGATCTTGCTCTACCCTGCGATTTACTACGTCGTTTTTCCCGGACAGCGCTATCGGCATCCGATCGAGCCGATGATGACGATCCTGGGGGTTTACCTGTTGACCGAAGCCGGTAAGAAGAAAGCGGCGAACGGTAGCGTGAGCGACTAAAGGAAGCGGTGCGAATAAGTTTGGCCGATATCGTCCACCTTCCGATGTGCACTGTGGTCGTTGCTCGATGGGTGCTTCCCGCCGTGGTTCGTTTCTTAAAGCCCACTATTGCAGTTGCAATCCTGACGTATTTGCAGATCAAGTTTCCGCGCCCATGGGTTGGATCGCTCGGTCTTGCCCGGCTGGAACGTTTTGGCAAGAGGCTGGCGACGAGGCGCACTCTCTGCGTATTCCTGATCGCCCTCTCGCTGCTGGCGATTCGATCCGCCGTGATTCCTGTCTCAGGCATTCCTCTCCCTCACTACCACGACGAGTTCAGTTACCTGCTGGCGGCCGACACGTTCGCGCACGGCCGCCTCACCAATCCAACCCACCCGATGTGGATGCATTTTGAAACTTTCCATGTCATCTGGCACCCGACCTACATGTCGATGTATCCGCCGGGCGAGGGTTTGATTCTGGCCGCTGGGCAGATTTTAGGATGTGCGTGGATTGGACAATTGCTGATCGCAGCGCTGATGTGCGCAGCCATTTGCTGGATGCTGCAAGCCTGGCTCCCTCCGCAGTGGGCACTGCTGGGCGGTTTGCTCACTCTGCCTCGCCTTGGATTGCTGAGTTACTGGACCAACGGATATTGGTCCGCTTGCCTGCCGGCCCTGGGAGGTGCTCTTGTGCTGGGCGCCTTGCCCAGGATCAAGCGTTCTTGCCGCAGGCGTGACAGCATCATCATGGCCGCCGGATTATTTCTTTTGGCCAACACCCGTCCCTACGAAGGATTTCTGCTGGCAACGGGATTGATCATCGCGCTGTTGGCATGGGTCTTTGGCCCCAGCGCTCCTCCACTGCGGCGTTTGCTCGTTAATTTTATTCTTCCGCTGGCGCTGACCCTTGCTCCTCTTGCCGCATGGACCAGCTTCTACTATTACCGGGTTACCGGAAATCCGTTTCGGATGACTTACGAAATAAATCGCGCAACTTACGGCACCGGGCGGTATTTCATCTGGCAATCGCGATGGCCCGAGAAAACTTACGACCACGCCAAGATGAAAGAACTCTACGACCGTGAGGCTCACGAAACACAGGAGAACCAGACCTTCGCCGGATTTTTCGGACGAGGCTGGAGCAAGCTGCGGGATTTCTGGCGAGTTTACCTCGAGCTGCCGTTGCCCTTCGTCCTCATCGCGCTGCCATGCGCGGTTCGCGACCGCAAACTGCGCGTGCCCTGGATGATCGCCGTGATCTTCCTGATGGGCGCAGCGGTTGAGACCTGGTTCCTCCCGCATTATTCGGCGCCGGTCACGGCGTTAGTATTTCTGATTCTGCTGCAGTGCATGCGGCACCTGCGGCTTTTTCGCTGGCGCGAGCAACCGATTGGGTTGGCATTGGTGCGAGCGATTGCTGTGATTTATATCGGAACCGTTGTTCTGCGAGTGGGCCTGGCGGTCACCCACATTCATCCCGAGCATGAGTGGCAAAACGGAGATTTGCAGCGGGCATCCATTGTGCAGCAGCTAAAAGTGTTGCCGGGGCAGCACGTGATTCTTGTGAATTATTCTCCGGACTTTGACCCGAACCGCGAGTGGGTATATAACCGCAGCGATATTGATGGATCAAAAATCGTATGGGCCCGGGACATGGGCGCGGAGAAGAACCAGGAACTTTTTGAATATTTTCGAAACCGGCATTTCTGGATGGTGCATGCCGATTCATCGCCGCCGCGGCTGGAACCCCTCGCAGGCAGCGCTTCCCGATAGTCTCGCCGGCAAAATCCAGGAAACATCGAGAAGCCCATCTCCGTATCCAAAAAAGCATACGGTTTTTCAGATTCTGATTCTCACCAATCGCAGCGACCTGCGTCTAACCCTCAAACGGAGGAACCATATGAACCGGCAACATCGAGACGATCTTGTGCCGGGCGCCATCGTCGGAGCCCTGAGCGTCCTATTCGTTCTTTCCCTCGGAGCGCAGGCTTCCGACCGGGGCGCGTACACCGAAGAATTTCATCAGACCTATGCCATCTCCGCGGACGGACGGGTAGAACTCGACAACATCAACGGCGCGGTCCACATCTCCACTTGGGATCAGAATCAAGTGAAAGTGGACGCGGTGAAATATGCCAACTCGAAAGAGCGTCTCGATGAAGCGAAGATCGAAATTGATTCCGGCAAGGATTATGTTTCGATTCGCACCAAGTATCCTGAGCACGATCACGACCATTGGGGATTTAATTCGAATCCAGCGGGCGTGGAGTACACGCTGACCGTGCCGCGCGGCGTCCGGCTGGATGAAATCAAGTTGATCAATGGCTCCCTCGACATAAAGGGCGTGGCGGGTGAGGTGCGCGCCGAGTGCATCAATGGCAGGCTGGAAGCGCGCAACCTTTCGGGACGAGCTGAGCTTTCCACCATCAACGGCCGCCTCGATGCCGGATTCGATCAGCTTGTGGGTTTGCCGATCGAATTGAAATCGGTGAATGGGTCTGTCGAGTTGACGATCCCGTCAGATTCGAAAGCGGAGATTGAAGCCAGCACAGTTTCCGGAGGGATCGAGAATGACTTTGGGCTGCATGTGAATCATCATCGCTTTGTGGGACACGACTTGCGCGGCGAACTGGGCAGCGGCGGCGCGCAGATCAAGTTAGAGGATGTGAATGGCCGGATCGAGATCCGCCACGCCTCCGACGGAAAAGCTCTGAGCCCGGTCAAGGACCTAAATCATCGCGATAAAGACGACGATGACGACAGCGAGATTTAGCGCCGTCGATGCGCAAAAACCCTAAACATCGCGAGATCGAAAAGCGAGATTGGGAAGGGCACGACTTCAGTCGTGCCGCTAAGCGCCGCAAGGATTCCGGCTTCAGCCGCTGAGGTCGGCGAACTCCGCACACGCTAGAAGTGGGGGTCTTAATATATCGTGTACCCGGGAGCGGGGGTGCGCAGATCCGGCTTTGTAGCCATCAGCAATAACGCACCTTCGCGCTTAAAGGCTTTGAGATCGTCGAGGCTGTGAAACGACTTGGTCTTATAGTCATCCGGAGTGGGCGTGTCATCGGGAACGCGGATCGCATCGACACTTTCGAAAGCATGTTTTTTTAACAGCTCGACGTATTCCGCTGCCGAGCGCACACGCACCGGAACTTTTAGCTTGTCGACCCATTGCAGCGAATACTGATTGTCTTTGTACAGATTGATCAAGATGAACAACTTCCCTCGCGGCGCCATCACGCGAAACAACTCCATCAGCGCCCGGTCCTGATCGGCGTAATAGTAGAACGACTCGACCGACAGCACCTTGTCGAAGAAATTTTCTTCCCAGGGAATTTGCTGCGCCGATCCCCAGACATACAGAATGTTTTCGAAATCTTTCGAAGCTGCACGGGCTTCGCGAATCATCTCGTCGGAAACATCGAGTCCAACCACCTGGCCAAATCCATCCGGCCCTTCGCCCACCAGGCGAGCCAGCAGCCGAGTCGCCCATCCCGAGCCGCATCCCAGATCGAGCACGCGCTCGCCCGGCCGCAGATTCATCCGGCGAATCGTCTTGGCAGTGATATCGAGATGGTGGTTCTCCATCTTGAGGCCTTCGCCGGCCGCGGCCCAGCTATTGAACTCCTGTTGCAGAATCTCGTCGGGGGTGGGGGATTTTTCTGGCATGTACTGATTTTAAACGGTATATTCCGGTCCATCTTACAACATGGGTGAATTCATGAAGTGCGCCTTCAGGCTGGCCCTAAGCGCCGGACTGTTCTTGTTTCCTGCAGCGATGATCACAAACGCCATCGCCACGAGCGAAACCATATCCTCACGCGACGTTGCGATCGACGGAGCCAAACTGCACTACATGACCGCGGGTCACGGGCCGGCGCTCATTCTGTTGCACGGCTATGCCGAGACGTCGCTGATGTGGAAGCCGATCATTCCAGTTCTGGCCGAGCGCTTTACCGTAATCGCTCCTGACCTGCCGGGCATTGGGGATTCGGAAATTCCCGCTGGCGGCCTCGACATGAAGAATGCGGCTATTCGCATTCACGACCTTGCGAAGTCGCTCGGCGTGGAGAAGGCCGAGGTTGTTGGGCACGACATTGGCCTGATGGTCGCGTACGCCTACGCCGCGCAGTTTTCCTCCGAGGTGACGAAGTTGGTTTTGATGGACGCCTTTCTTCCCGGCGTACCGGGCTGGGAGGCGGTGTACAACAATCCGAACATTTGGCATTTCCGCTTCAACGGTCCCACACCTGAAGCGTTGGTGCGCGGCCGCGAGCGCATTTACTTTGATTATTTCTGGAACGATTTCGCGGCCGACAAAACTCATTCGATTCCGGAAGCGGCTCGCAAGGCGTACGCAGCAGCCTACGCTCGGCCGGGACGCATGCACGCGGGCTGGGCTTACTTCGTTTCGTTCTTACAGGCCGCCAAAGATTTCGCGGAACTTTCTCAGACTAAGTTGACCGTGCCGGTGCTGGCCATCGGCGGCGACAAGTCGTTGGGAGTGGCGCTGGGACAGCAGGCCAGGCTGGTCGCGACGGACGCGACCGTCGTGGTCCTGAAAGACACCGGGCATTGGATACTTGAGGAGCGGCCCAAGGAAACCACCGATGCCCTGCTAAAGTTCCTCTGAGGTTCGCGGTCACAGGACTCGTCATTCACAATCCGCAATGTCGCGGATAAAATGAATCGTCGAAAGGTAGTGGTGCAGTTTATTTTCTTCGCGCCCTTGGCGGATACCTTTGCGCTCTTTGCGGTTAAGGGCTTTAAAGCTTTTGACCGCAAAGACCGCAAAGAAATACCGCAAAGTTCGCAAAGAACAGCGAACACCGCGCCGATTACGCCACTAGGAAAACGAAAGGAAGACTCTTGTGTTCGCCAGGAATCTGATCAAATTCATCGTTGTCGCCGCTTCGCTCCTCGTACCATTTTCTGCCGCTTTCGCCCAGTCGCTCCCTGAGATGCGCATGACGCCGGAAGAAATCCGGGCGAGTTCGCTCGACAGCAATCAGATTGGCAGTTCCAACGTGCCGGGGGTTCATACCAAGGTAGTCTTTGGAGATCCCTCAAAAGCTGGCTTCTATTCGATCCTGCTCTTCGTGCCCCCACACACGACGATTCAGGCGCACTCGCACCGCGACGATCGCATGGCGACCGTGGTTTCTGGCGAGTGGCACTTTGGCTACGGCAAACAGTTCGATGCGAAATCGTTGAAGACGCTGGCGCCCGGAAGCGTCTACTCGGAGCCCGGCGGAGATAATCACTTCGCGCAGACGAGCGGGGACGCTGTGGTGGTGCTCGTTTCGGGCTATGGGCCGACGGGCACTCGATACGTCGATCCGGCGAACGATCCGAAATTGCAAAAGACAAAATGATCCGCTGGTGGCTGTGGTACAGTTTTTCATCCCATGGCAACACGCCCTCAGAATCCTCCACCGGAGCCCGATCGCGGCTCGTGGTATTGCCCGACTTGCGCCAAGGAAGTGAATGATCCCCTGACCTGCGGCGATTGTTCGGCTGTAATCTGCCGGCGCTGCGGCACGCCGCTGGAATCTTCGGACGAACTCGGAATCGGATAGATGGACCCCTCGCCCACGGTCACCGAAGCGCCCGCGTTAGCCACAGATTCCAGTTCAACTCAACCCACTCTGGTGCGCGGCCTCAGCCTGCTCGATTCTGTGTTGCTGCTGGTGAGCGGCATTATCGGTTCGTCGATTTTTCTCACCGCCAGAGATATTGCCGTACCGCTGCCACAGCCCATGCTGTTCTTGCTGGTGTGGGTGATCGGCGGCGTGATCTCTCTTTTCGGCTGTGTCGCGTTTGCCGAACTCGGCTCCATGTTTCCGGAGTCCGGTGGGCAGTATGTTTATCTGCGCGAAGCCTACGGCGACCTAGTCGCCTTTCTCTACGGATGGATGCTCTTCGCCGTCGCGAACGGCGGCTCGATCGCAGCGCTGTCGGTAGCTGCCGCCGTTTATTCGGGACAGGTCTTTCCTATTATTTCTGAACAGCACGTCGTGATCTCGATCATTGGAATCACGATCACCCGCGCACATCTCTTCGGCCTCGTTTTGATTGCTCTGCTCACCTACGTCAATGTCGTCGGCCTGCGCTGGGGAACGCTGCTGCAGAATCTTTCCACGTGGACCAAGTTCATCGCGATGGCCGCGTTCGTGATTCTCGGCTTCGCTCTCGGCAAAGGCGACTGGTCGCACTTCCGCTCGCACGGCGTGGGCCTCACGATGGGGCTTCATCCTACGCAGTTGATATCGGCGATGGGCGTGGCCATGATCGCCGTCTTCTGGGCCTACGACGGATGGGTGTACATCACATGGGTTGCGGGCGAGGTGAAAGAGCCGCGGCGCAACGTGCCGCGGGCTATGGTTCTCGGCGTGATCGTGGTGGGCGCGATCTACATGGCGATGAACGTGACTTACCTTTACGCGCTGCCGCTCAACGAGATTGCGCAGCACGAGACCATCGCACACGCAGCCGCCGCGGTGCTGTTCTCTCCTCGCGCGGCGGTGTGGCTCTCGCTGATGATTGCGGTTTCATGCTTCAGCGCCGCGGCCACCTGCACGCTCTCAGGCGCGCGGGTTTATCTGGCCATGGCGCAGGATGGAGTTTTTTTTAAGCGCATGGCGGTGATTCATCCCAAGTGGCGCACGCCGGCGTTCAGCCTGATTGGGCAGGGCGTGTGGGCGGCGCTGCTCACCGTGAGCGGGCGCTATGATCAGCTTTACACCTATGTGATCTACGGCATGGTGCTCTCTTACACACTGACCGTGATTGGAATGTTTCTGCTGCGCTGGAAGCGGCCGGAGATTCCGCGTCCGTACCGGTGCACGGGATATCCGTGGCTGCCGGCGATTTATGTGCTGGTGGGCGCGGCCTGGACGCTGAACACGATCATCACGCGGCCTACCGAGGCGTTCTGGGGCACGGCGATTGTGCTGGTGGGCGTGCCGGGGTACTTGTATTGGAAGCGAGTGGGGCGGGCACGCAAATCCGTGTAATAATTCGCCGGCCCCCGCGCTGCGGCGCGGGCCCAGATTGCGCTGTCTGAGGGTATGTTTACTTATTGATAACAAGTACCCCTATACCCCTACCCCCCCTCCTGTGTGGAATCAGCGAGTTAGAGGGCGGATTTTCTGCAAAATAGGTTGTCTAAAGAGCTTAGAGGCAAAATACGTCGAACAAAGGAGTTAGCTTTTTCGGCGTTTTTGGCCACTCGCGGTGCGTACTCGCATCTGCTGGGACAATGATGGAAGAAAGTGCGGGCTGTGCGCAAGGTCGGATGTCACAGGGAGGCTGTGGAAGAGTCGGAGAAAGAAACGTCTCTGCGGGGCGTAGCTGCGCAGCGGTCGGAGTTCGTGGCAGCATGAGACGGTCACTGCAAGCCTCTGTGGTACCCGTCCCTTCGCAAAATACGCGAAGGAGCGGGGCACCCCCTGTGTTGGCGGTGCCAGCGGGATCAAAAGCCTGGGCCACCCGCCTTCGGCGTGGTACCCTACTGTGCTGAAGAGGTGGGTGATGTCTGCCAATACGATCTGTGTTCTTCGACGTCCCGTTCTCCTGGTGCTCGCTCTATCCCTGTGCGGCGTGGCTTTTGCCGGCACGGGTGCCAATGCTGTTCCTTATGTCGATGCTCCACTCGTTCCGACGAGCTCCCAGCCTCGCAGTGCTGGATTTGCGCTGACCGTAAACGGATCAGGTTTCGTCGCCGGATCGGTAGTGAACTGGAACGGCAATCCGAGGGTTACCACATTCGTGAGTAGCACCCGACTGACGGCTACCATTCTGAGCTCAGACGTGGCCAAAGACGGAACGGCATTGGTGAGTGTTGTGAACCCAGTCTCCAGGAGGGGGCACATCGAACATAGTTTTCTTTCCAATTCTGAGCCGCGTACAAACGATCGTATTGGCTGTACAATCGCCAGTCAGCAATTCTCTGTCGGCTGGGGCTGTCGGTGATTTTAACCGTGACGGTCATCTCGACCTTGCAACCGTAGCCGCAGGTGGTTCTGACATTGAAATATTTCTGGGCAACGGCGACGGAACATTCAATACACTCCAATTTGTTCAGACGAATGGCGCGTGCAGTACTGGGAATGTAGTGGCGGCGGATTTCAACGGCGACGGAATCCTTGACCTCGCACAGGGATGCGGCGGAGTGACTGTCTTGCTCGGCAATGGCGACGGCACCTTCGGAACTCCGATGAGCGTTTCCTTGCCGGGAATTGAGGAGGTTTTCGGTGTCGCGGTTGGCGATTTCAATCATGACGGCAACTTAGACTTGGCCGTGGCGAACACGGACAGCCTTAGCACGTATGCGGCCCAACTCTCAATCGTCTTCGGAAATGGCGACGGAACGTTTCAATCGGCGATAACCACCTACCCTCTAGGAACGACGGCCGACCAGGGAATGTTTCTCACGGTGGGCGACTTCAACAACGACAGCCAGCTTGACCTTGCAGTAGCCAGTACAGCTTCAAGTGCTGTTTCGATGCTGCTAAGTAATGGCGATGGAACCTTTCAGGTGCTGCCAGCGATCACGGTTGAGGGCCCTGAATCATTAGCGGCCGCTGATTTCAACCTTGATGGAAACTTGGATTTGGTTGTCGGGGGCCGGTCTTCAAAGGTTAACGTACTTTCGGGTAATGGTGACGGTTCGTTTGCGCCTCCGGTAGGGTATAAAATGCCGACACAGTCGATGGGCGGGCTTGCCGTTGGCGATTTCAATGGCGATGGGATCCTTGACGTCGCCGTGCCAACCTACAACCCCAGCACTCAGGCGAACACAATCTCGATCCTTTTGGGCAATGCCAAAGGTGGATTTAAATCGGTCATGAATTTGAGCACATCGGTTTCCGAGTCTAACGTGTTGGTTGCGGGCGACTTTAACGGTGACGGTTGGCTTGACTTTGCGCTAGGTTCAGCTTTCGGATCGACCAGTCTTTACTTGCAAACTCCTCTCGCGGTCGCGGTGAGTCCTGCGAGCCTGAGTTTCGCTGCCCAAAAGGTGGGAACGACTAGCGCTCCGCAGCAAGTACAGTTGAGCAATACCGGGGAGATGCCGATAAGAATTTCGGGTATTCACACAAAAGGGGATTTCGCTGAGACTAGTAATTGTGGTTCGACTTTAGCGGTCCGCGCGACTTGCAGCGTTAGTGTGACATTCACTCCAACCGGAACGGGAACGAGAAAGGGCCAACTGACTTTCGGTGACAACGCGACCAACAGTCCTCAATTGGTTGCGCTGAGCGGCACGGGGACCAACTGAACGTGACTGAGTTCCTTTCAATCGATTCGTGACAGCTAAGGATACGCGCACAAGCCCCGAGCAGGCTGCGGAAAAATGAACTCCGTGACTTTGGTTTTCTCCAGACTCAGTGACTTTGTGATTCCGGAGTGGTTCTGACTGCGGGCTGGTGCCCCGAAGATCGGTTCTTGGGAGCACACTGCAAGCTTAGCTTACGTCGCTTGCATGGCCAGATTCCTTATGCGGACCAAGTTGTAGACTGCGCGGCCGCGAAGGTGAAGACCCATCCCACCTTGAAGATTCCGCGATGCCGAACTTTCCGCAACAGCGCGAATCGTCTTCAGCCAGCCGAAGCACTCTTCCACGCGTTTCCTCTTCCTCTGACTGATGGCATATCCGGCGTGGTGCGTGGTACGAGCATCAATGGCACTCCCACCGGGCCGCTCCAGGTTCTGGGCCACGTGCGGGGTGACCTTTAGGTTTCTGCACTCGGCCACGAAATCCGCCGTGTCATATCCCTCGTCGCGGGCGGGTGGCCCATCCTTCTGTCTCTCTCTTTCCCATTCCAGAACTGTGGGTGCCCCGTCCTTGCGTTTTTTGCAAGGGCGGGTACGATGCTGCGGCTACCATGGGTTTGCAATGCCCAGCGGACTGCATCGTACGTACGGCGCGCATCACCTGCACTTTATCACTTGCTCGTGCTACCGGCGATTGCCCTTTCTCGATACCGCCCGCTGCCGCGACCGCTTCCTCTCGATTCTCGAACAGACACGACAGAAATACCGCTTCGTGGTCGTCGGGTATGTCGTGATGCCGGAACACGTTCATCTGCTTGTGACCGAACCCGAAGTCGGAACTCCCTCAACCGTGATGCAGGTGCTGAAGCAGCGCACGGCCCGCACACTGTTGCCGAAACGCAGGCGCAGCAGCCCGCGGCAGCGTAATTTATTCGGCGGCGAGCCGCAGCCCAGAGCGTTCTGGCAGACCCGCTTCTACGACTTCAACGTATGGACGACGAAGAAGCGAGTGGAGAAGCTGAGGTATATGCATCGCAATCCGGTGGTGCGGGGACTGGTGGAAGCGCCAGAGCAGTGGCGGTGGAGCAGTTATCGTTTCTATCTTCTCGATGAGGACGGCCCGGTGCGAGTGAATGAGGGATGGGGGAAGATTTCATTTCGGGATCGCGCGGCGTAGCTGCGCAGATTCAAGAGTTCGTGGTACCCGCCCTTCGCAAAGTGCGCGAAGAACGGGGCACCCACTGCGTTAGTGATGGCGGCGAGATCAAAGGCCGGGCCACCCGCCGGGAAATTTCAAGCCAAAATCTCAAGCGATTCAGAATTGGGAATCCCACCCTTTGCAAAGGACGCAAAGGATGGGCCACCCGCCGAGAGAAGCGCAGGCGGCGTACCCCTTTCCAGCGCCATCCTGCCCCGGTATGACGGCAGTAACTTTAACTTCTCCTTCCGTTGCAGTACCTTGGTGTATAGACCCCCAGTACGTTAGTCCGCGCGTGCGCGCGTTTTCGGAGAAGCTATGAGCCGCTCTGTTTCTGCCCGTTTGTTTCTGATTGGGTTTGTCGTCACTGCCCTGTTCACTGGATGCACGCGCGATCCGAATGTGCGCAAGCATAAGTTTCTCGAAAGCGGCAACCGCTATCGCGACCAGGGCAAGCTGCGCGAGGCGGCGATCCAGTATGCCAACGCAGTGCAGGTGGATACGCGTTTTGCCGAGGCGCACTTTCAACTGGGCGAAACTTACTTCAAGCTCAAGGATTACAACCGCGCCTACGCGGAGCTTTCGCGCGCGTCCGAACTGGCGCCCGATAATTACCAGGCGCACGTGGATCTGGCGAACATGCTGATCTCGGCGCGGGAGTTGAAGCCGGCGCAGCCGCATCTTGACGCGCTTCGCGAACAGCAGCCCGACAATGCTGACACCCACCTTACCTGGGCCAACTTTTATGCCGCGCAGGGAAATCTGGGAACAGCATTGCAGGAGATGCAGAAAGCCATTGCAGCAGACCCGAGCCGCGTGGATTCATACCTGCGGCTGGCTTTGATGCAGATGGCGGCGAACCTGCCCGACCAGGCAGAAGCGAGCTTCAAGAAGGCGGTGGAGCTTGGTCCGAAGAACCTGACTGCGCAGCTATCGCTGGGAGGCTTTTACCAGTCGCGAGGCCGGCTACCCGAGGCCGAGCAGCAGTTCAAGCACGCCATCGACATAGCCCCGAAAGAACCGTCGGCGTACGCGGCGTATGCCAGCCTGCTGATGAGCGAAGGAAAAAAGTCTGATGCGGAAGCGTTTCTAAAGCAGACCAAGGCGAACTTTCCGGATAACTCCGAAGGCTACCGCATGCTGGGCGATTTCTACTTCGCCAATGGCGATCTCGACGGCGCCGTCGCGGAATACAGCGCGATCTATAACAGCCATCCCAAAGATTTGCAGGCCAAGAAGAATTACATCCAGCTGCTGATTCTGAAAAACCGGCTGGATGAAGCGAGCAAGCTGAATGACGAGATTTTGAAGACGACTCCGCGCGACAGTGATGCGCTGGTGTATCGCGCGCAGGTGCAATTGCGCAGGAATGATGCCGCGGGCGCGGTGGATTCACTGCAGGCCGCGTTGAGGAACGATGCCAACAATGGCGTTGCTCACTATCAATTGGGGCTGGCGTATGACATGCAGCATAACGAAGCGCAGGCGGAGTCGGAGTTTCGCGCGGCGATCACGGCGCGTCCTGACTTAACCGATGCGCAACGCGCGCTGGCCGGCTTGCAACTGCGACGGGGAGATTTCGACGGCCTGCTGCAGACCGCGCAACTGATTATCGCTGCGGCGCCGAACGCGCCCGACGGCTACCTGACGCGCGCGCTGGCGGAGATGAACCGGAAGCAGTATTCCGAATCGGAAAAAGACATGCGCAAGGCGGCGGAGCTGGCTCCGCGAAGCCCGGCGCCTTATGTGCAGATGGGAAACCTGCATCTGGCGCAGAAGCAGTATCCCGAAGCGATCAAGCTTTATCAACAGGCGCTGGAAAAAGATCAGGCCTCGACCGACGGCTTGCAAGGCGTGATGAACACTTACATTGCGGAAAAACAGCTTGACACCGCCATTGCGGCGGCGCGGGCGCAAATTGCAAAAGTGCCCAACAGCAGCGCTTTTTACGATCTGCTGGGGACGGCGCTGTATCAGAAAAAAGACTACAGCGGCGCGGATGGGGCTCTGCACAAGGCCATCGAACTCGATGGGAATAATTCTGACGCGCTCTTAAAGCTGGCGCAGACGCAGGCGGCAGAAGGATCGGTAAAGGAAGCGCTGGCCACCTACCAGCGGTCGATCAAAGAACATCCCGGCGATATTTCGTTCCGCATTCTTGCCGGCATGTTGTATGAGTCGCAAAGCGACTGGGATCATGCCAAGGACATGTATCAACAGGCGCTGAACATTCAGCACGATAACCCGCTGGCCTCGAACAATCTTGCGTATGTGATTTTGCAGCAGGGTGGCAACGTGGATGTTGCGCTGGCGATGGCGCAGACGGCGCGCCGTGGCATGCCGGATTCTCCCAACGCCGCCGACACGCTGGGTTACGCTTATTACCAGAAGGGCGTGTATGGCTCGGCGATCGACATGTATAAAGAGGCGCTGCGGTTGAACGAAAAGAAGGGCGCTCCTGAGGACCCATCGGTTCACTACCATTTGGCTCTGGCTTATCAGAAGTCGAACCAACCGGCGGAAGCGCGCCAGCAACTGGAGCGGGCGTTGAAGATCAGCCCGAATTACGCGGACGCGAAAAAGGCGTTGTCGGAGCTGCGGGGATAGCTTTCACGGGCGGCGGGCGTAATCGCCATGAAAGACCATCGTCCAGGTTGCGCCGTTGTCGGTTGATTTCTCCCACGACTGCTCGCACTCGGTTGCGGTTTTCTTTACTATTTTGATTCGATTCAGGACCGTGCCCCCGTCGTCGCCGCGACTGGTGCCTGTGAAGTCCGCCGAGCCCGCCGTAACTTCGCCTTCAAACACATGCACGCGGCCTTCGTTGTCGGCGAACAGTCCGTGCCATTTTTTGTCGTCTGCGCTGTAAGCGAAGAAATTCTCGCCGCTATGGCCCTTGCCGCCGTCCCAACTTTCGGTGATAAGACATTTGTCCAGGCTGAGTTGAACCTTGCTGTTCGCGCTTCCTGGCATCCCGGGATACGTGACCGTCCAGCTGCCCACCCAGAAATCCAGTTGACGCGCTGCGATGTTTTCTGAACACGCGGTCGCACTGCGAGCGACAGAGGCGGAAAGACAAATGCATATTCCCAGAACCAGCGGCAGAATGTTGCTCCGGAACCGGCAGATCCATAGATTCTGCGTCATGAACAATCTCCTTTTATTAATGATCTCCAAGACCTGATTCGATTTTAAGAATTGCATTGATTGCAGGCTTTCGCTATTTTGACAATTAATGTCGAAATCACGACAATCTGCATTGTCGAAGAGACGAAGCGACCGCCGTTCGCAGGTGACGTCCCACAGCCGCGACTACGGGACGCGAGATCGGATCTCCACCCATTCTCACGATCGGGATCAACTGGTTTACGCCGCACGCGGGGTGATGACCGTGAGCACGAGTGATGGCACCTGGATCGTGCCGCCGCTGCGGGCGGTCTGGATTCCAGCGCGAAAGCCGCACCGGATTGCGATGGCGGGTGCGGTGGCGATGAGGACGTTATACCTGCGACCGGGGATGGCGAGGACGCTTGGTGGAGAGTGTTGCGTGGTCAATGTGCCGCCTCTGCTTAAGGATCTCATCCTGCATGCGTGCGAGCTGCAATCGTTGAGCAGAAGCATCCCGCGGGAGCGGCACGTAATCGACATCCTCGTGGATCAACTGGAGGCGATCCAGACAGTTCCCTTGCGGCTTCCTAATCCTTCCGATGGAAGAGCGCAGCGCATGGCGCAGTTATTACTTGCCGCCCCTGGCAACCGGAGGCGGCTCGAGCATTTCTGCCGACTCGCCGGAGCGAGCAAAAGAAACATGGAAAGGCTGTTTTTGAAGGATGTGGGAATGAGTTTGGGCAGATGGCGACAACAGAGCCGTCTTATGTATGCGTTGCAGCTTCTGGCGCAAGGAGCGACGGTTACGAACGCTGCCCTGGAGTCAGGCTACAGCACACCCAGTTCATTCATTTCCATGTTTAGAAAAGTGCTGAATACCACGCCAGCGCGGTACTTCAGCGCGGCTACGTCGGCGGATTAGCAGGGTCGCTTTAGCATTGCCGGGAAAATCTCTTGCGGACATGCGAACAGATTCTGGGGCGGCCGAACCGAGCCCCGGATTTCCGCAGGGCCGGCGGCGGTGAGCTCGAGTGCCTTGTAGCTAACCGCTTCGAACAAAGCCAGCGCTTCCGAAAGATTTGTGCGCTCCAAATACTCGAACATGATGAGCCTCGGCCGTTTTTGCTGAAGCAGTTGTTTCATGCCGCGCAATACCGCATTCTCGTGGCCTTCCACGTCGATCTTGACCGCCGTAACCTCGATTTCGGGATGCGCCTCCAGAAATTTGTCGATGGTAACGCGCTGGACGGTTCGCGTGGGGACTTGGCTCACAAAGCCCACGACCGCACGGTTGCAAGGGGCAGCGCCGCCTGCATCCTCGAATTCAACCGTGCCTTCAACATCGGAAACGGCGAGTTCATGAACTTCAAACGGCAGGCGATTGAGCGCAATGTTTTCTTGCGCGCGTGCGGCCGCCACAGGATTGGGCTCAAATAAAATCGCAGTGTCGACATTATCCGCAAGCAAAAGGCTGACCGAACCTACGTTGGCGCCAATATCGAGAAGGACGCCGCCCTTTATGTGGGCGCGCAGAAAGGCAATGTCGTCCGCGTCGGGAATGCGATAGTAAATAAATCCGGCCGACACATCGGACTCGGGGTAGGCGATCAATCGAAAGCCGTTGTCGGTCGCGAGCACGATGGGCAGATGAACGGTCCGCTTCCACAATTGCCATCCCGCAAACATCAGAACGCGCTGGCCACGCCTTCCGTGGTTGGATGGATCGTTCCAAATGGAGCGAACAACATAACGGAAGCTTTTCAGGAATTCCAGCAAGCTGGTTATCCAATCGCCCGGCGGATGAGGCCGGGGACGTTGGCAACTCCAAGCGCCGAAGCGGCAGCCAAAACCGACATCACCGCGCCCAACGCCCAGAGAACGCGCCGGTCTTTTGGAATCCAGCGGTAGAGCGCGATCAGCACGAAAGGCAGGATGGGAATTGAGAAGCGCTGGAAATTGCCGCGCGCCCAGTGCGGATAGTTGTAGGTATACAACGACAGAATATACGGAGCTAGAAACAGCACTTGCACCGGATGGGCGCGGGCGAGATCACGAAAGTCTTTGCTGCGGAGCATAACGACGACAGCGATCAGGACTATAAATATCCATCCAAAGCTCAACACCAGATTAGTCCAGGGCGAGTGTTCGGTGAATGTGCCTTTGAAGATCGCGTAGAAGGGAAACCCGAAGAGCCAGCCGCCCTGCCACTCTGGATTGTGATAACTGTGAACGGTCGCCAGGGGATCTCCGGTAAATTTTGCGAGCGGGATAGCGTAGAGCACGCCAACCAGAAGTCCGATGGCTACCGCGGGCACGAGACGGCGATAGTCACGCTTCCAGAGCGGAACCAGTCCGATGCCGAGTAAGGCGAAAAATCCCAGCGGCCTGACTATGGTGGCGAAAGACGCCAGCAGCGCGGCGAGCCACCAGCGCTCTTTGCGGACTGCGAGGAATGATGCAAAGAGCAGGGCAACGAATAAAGGTTCGGAGCCGCCAAGGAACGAGCGCTGCATCCAATCGAAATTGAGGATTGCGAAGAAGCCGGCGATCCAGCCTCCCCAGAGGCGATACGCGATCACAACGGCCGCGAGCGACGAGGTAAAGCAGACCAGCATGAGCGCGGTGCGATCGCTTGCGCCCGTCAGGCGGGAGATGGCTGCCATCACGTAGGGCAGCCCCCAGAATTGCTTGACCATTAGGCCGTGAAAATTCCAATGGCGAATAGCGGCGGCTACGGCCATGTAGGCGGAATCGTCTCCGGAGTCGTCGACCAGAGCGAGATAGTTGCGGAGCGCGGCCACGCAGCTAACGAAGATCACGCAGGTGAGAGACCAGAGGGCGATGATCTCGCAAGTGTGGGCTCGGGCTTCTGTGTAGTACCAGCAATCGAGGTTGAAATCGCAGGCCGGTCCACCAGAAGATTAGGGGGATTCACTGATACTTGTCTCCGTGGAATCGCGATTATAACGCAGGGAGCTGTGCTGCCGGAGGGAGAAGCATCATGTCTTACAGAGCGGCAGTTATCCGCGATCTTTCTTATCTAGCAGCCCTCGTGCGATTACCGGAACGGCCGGCTGTTCTAATTTTCGAGCGAGTTATGGGAGCTTTCGCTTGTGAAACGGGACTCTGCACTCTCGGCGCGGGTGCGCCTCTCAATAAGCCTTCAGTACTGAGATCTTCGTCGAGTTCGGGCCAATGCAGACCATAGCCACCGCCTGACACTTTCCAATTCTTGCGCTGCGCGACAGTAGCATTAAGCAGCCGGGTACCACGCCAGCGGGACAGCAATTACGCGGCCGTCACGCAAGGTCACGCTCAATGCGTCTGCAGTGAACTCTACGCCCGACACGCGCTCATCAGCTGCCGACGCCAAAAAACTCATTCCAGTCCTCCAGAAACCGATCGCTGTGTTCGGTCAAAAATAATTGTATCTCGCGGAGCTCGTGTGCACGAAAGCCAGAGTTTGCCGCCAATTGGACTGGGGCGATCCGGAATTTGGCGGTGCAGTCGTCGCGGTCAATGTGAATATGAGGAGGCTCATTCGGCTCTGTGGCTATAGAAATAAAATCGATAGGGGCCGGATCGGAGAGCCATCGGCATGCGCCGGATTGTAGCAGAGCCGCTGTGCTGTTCAGTCCGCGGCAATCGGCGGGCTGGCGCCGGCATCTGGTTGTGGCCGCCGCGGCGCGCGATTGGAGGGTAGGCCGGCGTCGCGAATTTTGTACAGCAGCGCCCGGTAGCTGATGTTCAAGGCGCGGGCTGCGCTCTTGCGATTCCAGTGGTGATGCTGCAGGACTTTCAAAATGATCTTGCGTTCCAGTTCACGCACCGCGAGCCGAGTGATTTTCTTCAGCGAGATGGGCGCGTCAACGGAAATGTCGGCGCTGAAAAAGTCCTGCTCTTGCGGGCGCAGATCGCCGGAGATCGATTCTTCGTTGCCCAGGATCACGTAGCGCTTCATCAGGTTTTCCAGCTCACGCACGTTGCCCGGCCAATGATATTTTTTCAGCGCATTCATCAAATCGGCGGATGGCGCTGTCGCACGGGCGTTGAATTTCCGGTTGTAATATTCCAGAAAATAACTCACCAATTGAGGGACATCGGCTGCGCGCTCGCGCAGCGAAGGCATGTGCAGGTTCACCACGTTGATGCGGTAAAACAGATCGGCGCGAAAAGTGCCAGCGGCAATCTCTTCCTCGAGCTTTCTGTTAGTGGCGCAGACTACGCGCACTTCCACTTTTTTGTCTTCCTGCGCGCCGATGCGGCAGAACTGGCCGTCCTGCAGAAGTTGCAGCAGCTTTGACTGCAAGGCCATGTCGAGCTCTGAAATCTCATCGAGAAAAAGCGTGCCACGGTGCGCCATCTCGACGCGGCCGGGCTTGGTGCCGTAGGCGCCGGTGAAGGCTCCTTTTTCGTAGCCGAACAATTCGCTTTCCAGCAGCGTGCCGGGAATCGCCGGACAATTGACCTTGACCCACGGACCGGCCTTCCACGGCGAAGCCGCGTGAATCATGCGCGCGATAATATCTTTGCCGGTGCCGCTCTCGCCCTGAATCAAAACCGGAACGTTGGCTCCGGCGATCTTGTCCAGCCGATCGCGCAAAGCTCGCATGGCGTCGGAAGAACCAAAAATAACGGATTCGGGGGGCATCTCGCCCAGGGGCTGGATGAGCGCGCTAACTGGATTCGACGAAGTGCTCATAAATGTTCCCGGCTTCCGCAGCGCAGGGCGACTTCCGCTGTGCACCCGGAGAGCCAGACCCTAGGGGGAACGGACGCGTATCCGTACAAGGCTAGTTTATCTGATTGAGGAAAAGCAACTTACTAAAGATTGAGAGGAAAGCTTGCAGGTAACGGGCCGGCAAAGTTGGTATTTAAGCATTGTTCGCGAACCAGGCAAAAGCCTTCACACCGAAGAAACTAATTTCCTTCGTCTTGCCAGGGAGACTTGCGAGCTCGGCGCTTCGAGCAGGGGGCGAGCGAACTTAACCGCCACCATGTTAAAGCCTTCGGCGTGCGACATGCGCAGAACTCTGGCACGCAGGTTCCGGGCAACGCTGGGTAGAGATGCCAGCGCAGCCAGCGGTGCGCTGGGAATCTCAAGCAGCAGATGCGCAGCGGCCGGAATTGAGCGCCTCACAGCAACCAGCATGCCGCCGGCTGAGACATTCAGGGCGGTAGCGAACTCCAGGAACTCCTTATCGGTCTCCGCTCGACCCCGGACAAAAACTGGGATGGCCAAAGGCAGGCGCGGCCATCGCCGCCGCTCCTCCGACCGAATTTGACCCTTCACGCGCACCCCTTCCACAAGTCGTTAGCTTAACTTCGAGCATCTGGGGGGCCAAAGCTCTGCGTAAGAGACAAGTCCCCATGGGAAAGCCAGCTCAAAGCCAAAGGAAGCTGGGGAATTCCCGGTAATTCCAGTAGTAAATCGGCCAACCCGGGGCATTTAAAGGCTTTCGGTCACCTAGCATTGAACCGGGTTGTCAATAGCTAGATGAGCTAGAACCTTCGGAAGAGTGCAAGGTTTTGCTACACTTGGGTAATCAGGTTGCATTTTTCGTTGACAATGAAAAGTGCGCTGGCTTACGATTTTGTTACAGCATTCTTCCTGGACAGTCGAGTGCGTCCCCCCTTTGAGTAGGATATTCGCGCCCCCTTATGGCTACAGGTCGAAAGAATACGTGTGTCTCCGAGACTGGCGAAAGCCAGGGACCCGCAGTGGCATCCGCGGCTTCCGCGGAGGGAATACCCAGCCAGGCTGATCTTCCCCAAGCCTATGCGGAAATGCAGGAGAGATTTCAGCGCACCACGAATGCACTGGGTTCTGCGGCGCACGATCTAAAAACTCCGCTGGCGATTCTGAACGGGTATGTTGAATTGCTGCAGAGCGAGAAGCTGGGTCCGCTTAATGTGCGTCAGCAAGAAGTTCTGGAAGATATGCAGTCCAGCGGCAAACGGCTGCAACAGTTCATCCAGGATTTTCTGACTTATAGCGCGCTCGAAACCGGCGGGCTCAAGATGCACTTCGAGACTGGCAATCTGAATGACTGCCTCTCTGATGTCTGCCGTTTGTGGTCGAACCGCTTCCACGAAAAGGGATTGGCGCTTTACTTTTTGCCGAACGAAAAGCTGCCGGTGTTTCCTCTGGATTCTGCCAAGCTGCAACGCGTGATTTCGAATCTACTGGAGAATTCGTTTAAATTTGTTCCCCCGGGGGGAACGGTCTGGTTGCATGCCGAGCCTTACATGTGGGAGCGGCGTGCAGCGTCACAGCCGGCGTCGGGTGGCGAGAGACGGCGGCAGGAGAGCCTGCAGCCGAATTCAGTCAAGGTGAGTGTTTCCGACACCGGACCGGGAATTCCAGCGGAGTTTCATCAGGAAGTGTTTGACGATTTCTTCCGCATGCCAGGGAATGAAAATGCTGAGGGCATGGGATTAGGCCTGTCGATTGTGCGCCGCCTGGTACAGGGCATGGGTGGCAAGGTTTGGGTGGAGAGCGATCCCGGTGCGGGCTGTAAGTTCTCTTTCCTGATTCCCTTCAAGCCCGTCCCACATTCTGCCGGCAAAGGAAAGAGTCGATGAGCGACAACGCGAAGATTCTGCTGGTAGATGACGAACCGGCGATGCTCCGGTACATCCGGACTTTGCTCGAGGTCGACGACTACAAGGTGGAAACCGCTTCGACCGGCGAAGAAGCTTTGCAGCGCGTAGATGCCGGCATGGAGCCGGATCTGGTGCTGCTCGATGTGCTGATGCCGGGAATCGATGGACTGGAGACGTTAGAGCAGCTTCGCCGCAAGCGGCCCGGCGTAAAAGTTGTAATGCTCTCCTGCGTGAACGATACGAAGAAAGTTGTGCAGGCGATGCGGCTCGGAGCGCACGACTACCTCACCAAACCCTTTCAAAAAGCGGAGTTGGATAACGTCATCGACCAGTGCCTGGGCAAAGGCAAGGTGCAGGTAGGCGGAGAAGCGGAGGATGTTGGTGACGATATTTTCTTTATCGCCGCCAGCCCCGCGATGCGGAAGATTCGCTCGCAAGCCGCGCTGGTTGCGCATGTGGATATTCCCGTGCTGCTGCTGGGCGAGAGCGGCACCGGCAAAGAAGTTTTGGCGCGGCTGATTCATAAACTATCCAAGCGCGCTCATCGCACATTTTTGAAGGTGAATTGCGCAGCTGTTCCCGCTGATCTGCTGGAAAGCGAACTATTCGGATACGAGCCCGGCGCATTTACCGGGGCTACGCACGCCAAGCCGGGCAAGTTCGAACTCTGCAATAAAGGAACGATCCTGCTGGATGAGATTGGCGAGATGCCGCCGGCCTTGCAGGCAAAGCTGCTGCATGTGCTGCAGGATCAAAGTTTCTCGCGGCTGGGCAGCCGGTCGGTCATCAAGGTGGACGTGCGCATTCTGGCGGCGACCAACATTGACATTCCGCAAGCACTGGCTGCCAAGCGGCTGCGTGAAGATCTTTACTATCGGCTGAATGCTTTCACGCTTCAGCTTCCGCCACTGCGCGACCGCAAGGAAGAAATACCGGTACTGCTGAAGCATTTCATGACGCGTATGGCGGAGCGTTATGCGCGCCCTCCGCTGCCTCTCTCTCCGGCGATGCTTGAAGCTTGCCAGGCCTATTCCTGGCCGGGAAATTTGCGCGAGCTGAATAACTTCCTGAAGCGCTACCTGATTCTGGCGGACGAAAATCTGGCTGTCGCGGAGTTGCAGCCGCGCGATGACGGGAATGGCGGCGGAACGACAGGAAGCTCCGCGGCAAAGGGCGGCGACACGGGCGGACTGAAGTCGCTGGCGCGTAGCGCGAAAGACGAGGCGGAAGGCGAAGCCATCCGGCAGGCGCTCGAACAGACCAACTGGAATCGCAAGCAGGCTGCAGCGCTTTTACAAATCAGCTATAAGGCGCTGCTCTATAAGATTCGGCAATATGGCATTGCCGAGGCGGCCAAGAGCCACCATAAGCTCTCTGCCGGGGCCTGACACTCCTTACATTTCCCGCACCAGGGCTGAAGCCCGACTCGAGTGGGATCTTTACGTGGCGCTGAAGCGCCGCTCTTCCACGTTACCGCACCCGCCACGTTATTGCACCCGGCGCGTTACCCGACCGCAGCGTTGCCGCACGCGCAGCATTGCCGCACAAACTTCTGCGAGCGAATGGGTTCGCGCTTTAGGGCGTAACCGTCAACTGGAAGGTCTTGCTCTGGCTGAAGGTGCCGGAGGTTGCCGTAACGGTCATCGTATAAGTTCCAGAAGGCGTTCCGCTCACCTGCGGCTGCTGCTTGTTGCTGCTGCAGGCTGGCTGCAGTGCGACCAGCGTGAACACTACCGAGAGCATCAGCAATCCCAGCCAGCGCGCACGCCTGTGCTTGCCGCCCACGCCCACACCGAAGAACGCCATCCCTGGAAGCAGCAAGGCCAGCGCATACAGCGAGCCGCGACGTGGGCCTGAGCCGGCGATAGGAACGGGTTGCGGAGTGGTGCTGATATTCAGAGCCGCTGAGGCGCTGCCTGTGCCCTGACTGAAGGAAACGCTGGTCGACGAAAAATTGCAGGTTGCACCCGAAGGCGCACCGCTGCAAGCCAGCGAAACGTTATTTCCAAACGCGCCGATCGGGCTCAGCAGCACGCTATAGGGCGCGGTTTGTCCCGCCGCAACGGTCACGCTGGCGGGGCTGACGGACATGGTAAAACTGCCAGCCGTGAAGGAGGCGTTCGCGATCACATTCGTGTTGGTGTTGTTGACCTTCGCCACCTGCGCCGTCGCCGAAAAGGAACCGGGCTGGTTGGGCGTTACCAGGAAGGTTACGGTGGAGGGAGTACCGACTTGCAGCGTGGGAATGGTGCAGACCACGGAGTTGTTGACCGCCGCGCTGCAACTGCCGCCGCCCGCCGTAGCGCTGACAAAGGTCACATTGGTGGAGGAAACTGTGCCGTTTACGTAAACGCCAGTTGCTAGATCGGGACCATTGTTGGTCACGGTGAAGGAGATCGTAACCTGGTTGCCGATACCCGGAGTTCCAGTGGTTAAAACGGTTGGCGTCACCGAGACGGCCGCAACCGGAGTCAACTGCGCGACGAATGCGTTCTCAGTTCCGGTCAGAGTGGGTTGCAAGGCATCCGGCACAGGAAATCCTGCCAAGGTTGGCGAGGCGGGCGGGGATGTGGTATCGCCTGCGAAGTAGAATGTGCTGAAGGTTACCGGATCGAGCGCCACGCTGGTTCCACTGTCGGTGCCAGTGCCGCCGAAATATGTGGAATAAGATCCGAGCGTACTCTGGCCCGTACCGGTGTTGGTATTGAGGCGGGCAAAAAAGGCGTTCTGCGGGCCATTCAGCACGCTCTCAATCGCTCCAGTGGTAACCGGAAAGCCGTTTGGATCTGCCAAGCCGATCGTTCCTGACGAAGTTGAACCGGTTACGAAGGCATCCCCGGAGCCATCGGCCGCGATGGCCGCGCCGCTATCGTTTCCAGATCCTCCCAGAAACGAAAAATATCCGAGAGTCGCGTTGTTTTGAGTTCCGGTGGTGCTGGTCACAGGAATGCTTATGCGCGCAACGTAGGCGTCGGTGGGCGCAGGTGCGGTTGGCGGCGCGCAGGTCGTGGTCGGGGGCGGTTGATCCAGGCAGGGCTGGAAGACACCCGCCAAGGTTGGCAGTAAAAAGTCCGGAGAGTTGGTTGAGCCGGTGAGATAAACGTTCGCCGCGCTCGGATCGACGGCGACCCCGGTGCTCGAATCGTTCGCGGTGCCGCCGAGATAGGTGGAAAACAGCAACTGGAAGGCGCCCGTCTGCGCGTTGTTGGGGTTCAGCTTGGCCACAAACGCATCCGTCGGATATGGCGTAGTGAGCGGGGCCACGCAAGTTACCGCGTTCTGCGTGTTGGTCAGAATCGGCGTATCCAGGCAGGGCTGGTACGAATTCAGGATCGGAAAATCTGACGACTGCGTGCTGTTGCCATACTGGCCCAGGCCGCTGTTGAAGAAATTCGTGGTGCCACTGAAGTAGATGTTTCCGGGGGCGTCGACCGCGACGCCGCCGCCAGTCACGACTGTCCCGCCCGAAACGGGTCCGCCGCCGAAGTATGTGGAATACGCAATGCCGGAAGGCCCAGGAGCAGCGGTATTGACCTTGGTCACAAAGAACACGGTAGGAGACAACGCCGTCGTTTGAAGTGGCGTGGGGAGGTAGGTCACGGGAAATTCATTGGTCTGCGTAGCCGCGTCGGCGGGAGTGGTGGAACTTGTGGTGCCGGTAACGAAGACATCTCGGTTCGTGTCAATCGCCATTCCGGTAGCCTGGTCGCTGCCGGTTCCCGAGAGATACGATGAATAAATCAGAGCCGTGCCTACTGGGTTGAGTTCGCTCACGAATACAGAGGTGCAGGAGGGCGAGAGCGTGCATTGCGTCTTGGCCTTCGGGGTGGTTTGATAGGGAAATCCAGCCGTGGGGAAATCTGTGGAACTGGTGTTGCCCACAATGTAGGCATCTCCGCCGCCATCCATCGCGAGGCCCACGCTGGTATCGGAGCCGCTGCCACCAAGAAATGTCAGATACACGAGGACCGGCGGGCTTGACGGCGTGATCTCGGCGACAAAGATGTTGGGGAGGGTGGACCCCGGCAGGAGCGTCAGCGTCCCGGCCGGAGGAAAGCCGGTCGAACCTGTGGTCGAGCCAGCCAGATAGATGTTCCCATTGCCGTTGACCGCGACCGAGGGCGAAGTTTGCGAGCCGGTGCCGCCAAAGTAAGAGGCGAATTCGAGGATTGGATCAATGACCAATTCGCGCCTGCGGTCGTATGCGCCAATCTCGAAGCCGACGCGGTCGTGGCCGCGCAGAATGAAGCGGCCGGCGACCGGCTGCCGGCGGTCTCCATCGCGCTGGTACATTTGCGGCGCTTGCAAGCGCATGCCGCCTTCTTCCGCGCTGGTGAGGATCAAATCTCCATTTTGCAGTTCGAGCTTAGTTGCGCCGTCAAATTGCAATTCGGCTTGCGTGGGATTGGCGCCGGGGGCAACCTGGAAATCGTATTCCAATCGGCCTTGCTTGCCGTAGAAAACTAAATCAATGCCGGGATAAACGCTCTTGTATTGAACTCGGGAAAATTGCGGGATGCCGCTGCGCCACTTGCTCTTATCGTTGCCGATGAAATAGTTGCTCTTGCCCGGCAGCAAGCCGGCTCCAGTGGTGGTGGCCGCCGGGTTGGCGCCGACCATCTTCATGCGGACGAAGCGTTCGCTCGTCTTATTCGAGTGCCCCGAATTCGAGTCGCCAGAACGGGTCTGCATCCCAAGGGTTGCGCTCGTGGAATCGAGCGATAACGTATATCCGGATCCTCGCGCTAGAAATTTCACCTGGGGAGCGGCCTGCCCAAGGTTGGGCTCGAACATCAGCGGCAACTGGCCGAGAACAGATTGCGATTGCAGCGCGGAATGGGCTGCCGAAGCCGGACGGGAAGAACCCAGCAGCGGCGCAGCCGCACGCGAAGCGCTCACCTTCTGGGCATGGCGGAAACTCAATCCGAGCAACACGGAACCCGCCACCAGCAGTGTGAAGACCGCCACCAGCAAGCCTCTCAATGCTGCACTGCTTCGCAAGCTTTTTCCCGACTTACGGCCATTTCCCATTACTTAATTCCTCCGAATCACACCGGTCTTTTGGAGAGTGTTAGAAACGGCGCACAAGGCACGACCCTGGCGCCGGCGAAACCGCCCGCTGCTGACGTGACATTAAGGACTGGCGGAAAACAAACAACTACTTAAACATCTGACGGATAGCCAAGTCAAGCGAAGCCGACCCTACGCGTCGTCAGATGCGGCCAATGCTAGAGAAAGATGCCGCGTAGCGGCACAAAAGTGGGATGAAGGAAGTTGCAACGAGGAGTGCTGCCGCAAACAAAAACTTATGGTTTCGATCGCTGCATGAAGCTTAATCGTCCCGAAACCGTTTACCCAATCTGTTCCAGAGCCTTTTTGCTCTTGCAAAGCGCCGGCAATTCTATACATTGGATACCAGTCAATGGCCTGTCGGGGGCGATGGGCGTTGGCACTCCCAGCCTGAAGTGATCCGTAGAGCCCTGAATCGGTATTCTTTAACAGTCTTCTTTATCGGTCTCGTTGAGAAGAATGCTTTCAGAATTTACAGGACGGATGCAACCGGACTCTCAGGAACGGCGGATGATGCGGCGCTTCGACATGCGGCTGCCTGCGCTGGTTCGCCTTGACACCGAAAACGAATTCGTCACCGAAACGCAGAACGTGAGCGCGCGCGGAGTTTTTTTCTACCTCGACCGCCCGCTGCCGGCCGGAACCCCCTGCGAAGTGACATTGACCTTTCCGCCACACATCACGCTGACCGACGCGGTGCGCGTGCGTTTTACCGCGCGGGTGATCCGGGTGGAGTCGCCACTCCCTTCTTTGCGGATTGGGACTGCGGCGATGATCGAAGACTACGAATTTCTGCGCGCCGCCGGCAGCGGCGATTTCCTGAGTGCGCTGCAGCGAGAGTGGAAGGCGCTGAACTAGAAGATCGGCGCCCGCTTTCCGGCGTCCGCTTTCCGGAAGTTGCAAATGGGAGCTTTCTGTCGAAGGACTACTTACCGAGATCTTTTCTCTGTTGCCGTAGACGGCTGTAGCGGCGCACCAGCGTGACGATATAAATGCTGTGGATCGCCCAGGTGGCGATGTAAGCGGCGTAAAGAAATTTGATGGAATTCGCGGAATTCATTGTGGACTCCGGCTCAAAGGAACTTTGGCTTTAGAACTCTGTGCGCCTTCGCGGTCGGCGCCCCACAAGGATTCGAGAGACTCGGCTTCCTCCACTTCGCGGCGCAGTTTCTCCAGCCCGAACCGAGACCAGCACACCAGAAAAGCGAAGCACAAGAACGCCATCCAATTGATCAGCAGCACGTGCAGCATGCGCGGATCCATTGACCCACCGCCCCCGATCACAGGCTGCGGGTGCTGCGTGCGGAAAAACCAGATGGAAAAATAAACCAGAGGCACGTCGAGCGCTCCAAAGACTGCAAGCACCGCGGCCAGTTTCTGCGTCTGCGAGCTGTCGGAGAATCGCCGCAGCACGAGATAGCTCACATAAATCAGCCACAAGACCAGGGTCGAGGTGAGGCGAATGTCTCCCGGCGCCCACCAGATGCCCCACACCGGCCGCGCCCATATGGGGCCGGTAATCAGAACGATGGTGCAGAAAACCACTCCTACTTCAGCGGCAGTCACTGCGAGGACATCGATCTCTGGTCCGGGGAAATACTTTCCGATCAGAAAGTAGAGGCCGACCAGGATCAACGCCGTCGTCGCGACCGAACTTGGATACATTCCGGTCGGCAGCTGCTGCTTTACCTGCGGAATAAAAGGCGCGATGAAACCAACAATTCCTATCGCAATCACAATCCACTTTGCGGCTCGCTGCGAGGAAGGTTTCGAACTCGCAAGATATTGCACCGAGGCGATGAAGTTGATGAAGAAAAGCAGGAAAGCTGTCCACGCCGAAGGCACATGGTAATAGATGATCCGGTAAACGTCGCCCTGCAACGCATCCGTGGGCGCGACAAACATGGCCTGATAAAAAGCGTAGGCCAGGAAAAGCGCCGTGAACACCGCGAGGATGGGGAAAGCTTTTTTCATTTCCTCTTTAAGCTTATTCCGCTTGCAAAACTGTTTCAAACAGGCCGATACACGCTGTAGTAAACACCACATCGTAGGTGAGAAGCAATACGATGTAGAAGTGCGCGGGGTTCTCCCCGGTGAGAATGCTGGTGGTGGCCGCAACCATGCCGAGCACCGCCGGAATCGAAATTGGAAATAGAAGCAAAGGCAGCATAAGTTCGCGGCTGCGGGTGCGCACCGACATTGCGGCAAAGAACGTTCCGTTCACCACCAGCGCCCAGGTTCCGAGCAACGCCACGGGAATCAACTGCCACGCTGCACCCAGCACGCGCAGGTTATAAAAGACCACGAAGAGCGGAGCCATCAGCGCTTCCAGCAACGTGACCAGAATAAAGTTGCCCAAGGCTTTGGCCAGAAACAGCGCCGTTGCCGGTGCCGGAGACACTCGATAGGCGTCGAGCACCTGGTTGCGCAGTTCTCGCGCCCACGTCTGGTTCAGTGCCACGACAGCGGCAAATAAAAACGCCACCCACACCAGACCACCGACGATGTGGCGTGATTCTTCGGCCAGGGGATCGAAGGAAAAAACGAAGATCACAACCACCAGCAGCGAGAAGAACAGCATGGCATTGAGGGCGTCCTTGGAGCGCCACTCCAGGCGGATGTCTTTCGCCAGCGTGGTGAGCGTGATCGGCCAGAACGACTTCATTGCTCGACCGCCCGCGTAATGTCAGCCCCTGTAACGCCCGGGGCTAAAGAAGGAGTGCGGTCGATAATCTTTCCGGCTTGCATCCACACAAATTCGTCGGCTGCACCTTCCAGCAACGCGGCCTGATGCGTGACCACAAAAATAGTCTTGCCCGCGTCGCGCATGGCTGCCAGCAATCGAACCATCTCGCCTGCGGAATGCACATCCACGTTCGAGAACGGCTCATCGAGCAACAGAATTCCGGGATCGTGCAGAATGGCGCGCGCCAGCGACATGCGCTGCCGCATCCCCTGCGAATACTGGCCCACCGGACGCCCCAACTCAGGATCAAGCCCGACGGCGCGAATCACTTCCTGGCAACGGCCGTCGCCGGCTATGTCGTAGAGGCGGGCGAAGTAGCGCAGGTTCTCCATGCCGCTCATCTCGTCGTAAAGTAGCGAGGGATGCGCCATGTAGCCAAGGCTGCGGCAAGCTTCATGCGGACTTTTGCCGAGGATGGAAATCGTCCCGCGCGTGGGCTGCGCCAGTCCAGCGAGCGCGCGCAGCAGAGTGGTCTTCCCTGCTCCGTTGTCGCCGAGGATGACGTGGAACTTGCCGGCGTGGAACTCCGCATCCACGCCACGCAATGCGGCGAAGCGGCCGAACTGCTTGACCAGCGCCTTTACGGCGATGACCGGGAGTGCTGAGTGCGGGTCGTTCACAAGGATTGGATGCTGGGCGATCTGGCGGCCACAACAAGAATCTATGGACTTTCGCCAATTTTTGCAAAGGTTCGCGGGGAATTGAGCGCCGCTGCGGTCACTTGCCGGAGATAGGAACGCCGGGAATCCAATTTGAGGATTCCCGGCGTTATTTTTTCTTCAGCAAGTTTATCGAGCCGGACTGAACTTATGTCCGGTCTTGCCACGTGGAGCGGCCGAGCACGAATTCGTAATCGTGAACGGAACTGTGAAGTAGGTGTTGGGCGAAGTGGTATTGCCGGTTGTACCACTGTCGGCCAGAATGCCGGCGCAGGCGCTCTCGACAATGGTGTTGTTAATCGCATTATTTCCGTTGCCGGTGGGCGGGCCGCCGTAAAAGGTGCCGCACGAAGCGTCCAGGTGAATTCCAGATTCTGAGCTGTTGAAGATGGTGTTAGTGGTCACCGTGTTGTTGTTGGTGCAGACGTCGATGGCGTCATAGACAGAAGTGCCCAGAACCTTATTGCCGGTGACCGAGACGCCGTCGCCGTACTCAGTGCTGCCATAGGCGAAGTCGGTGTACAGCGCAATTGGAAGCTGGCTGTTCCCGACTGTATTCGAAGAGACGGTGATGCCGCTGTTTTCCGCGGTGTCGTACAGCAAAATATCGGCCGAGGCGGCTATGGTGGCATCGCCGTAAATATTGTCGATCACAGTATTGCTATTGATTTTTCCAGTGGCGCCGAAACCCAGTTGAATTCCGTTCTGCGCCGCGCCTGGCACCGGAACGACTCCCGAGCCCTGCACGTAATTTCCGGTGGCGATGAGCGTGGTTGCAGGATCGTTTCCGGTAATTCCGTTCTTGTTGTAGTTGTGTACTGAGCTGTTCTCAACCGTCAGAGACGAAGCGAACCCCGCCGCGGTCTGCACATAAATTCCTTCTCCACTCTGGCAGCCGCTATCGGCTGGAGGAAGAGTCTGGTTGCGCACGGCAACATGGTTGATCGTGCCCGACGCATTCTGAAACAGGATGCCCTGCACATCCGGCGAGCAGGCGGCAATCCCGTTGCCCGTGCCGTCGACCGTGATATTGCTGATGGAAACCGAAGTGGCGCCCTGCACCAGCACCTGCGCAGCAATCGGGTTACCGCTGTCCACGTCGGTGGTGTTCTGCACCAATCCACTGGTTGGCGGAAGAATGATAACCGCATCGTTCCCGGCGGCTGCAACGCCCTTCAATGTAACGGCCGCCGTAATCAGCACCTGTTCGGGATAAGTACCGGGGCAAACCTCCACCGTGCCGCCGACCGAAGTGTGCTGCAAGGCGGCAGTGATGGTTGTGTAGTGAAATCCGGGGCCAGGGCAAAAGCCGACGGTTGTGTTGGTAACTGCAAATAAGTTTTGGCCTGCTGCGGCAAACAAGATCAGCGAGGCCGCTGATAAGACAGCTCTCTGGATCGTCATAGTTTTCTTTCTCCTCTGGTCGCAGACGCGCTGGTGCGCCGTGCGAACGAATGGAATTCTCCTTAGGATTTTTGAAGACTTGCAGGGGCCCAGAGTCGGGAGGATACGGCTCGGTCGGAAACGTTACCACGGGCCTGGAGGAGGGTCAATGACGAGAAGTCAATTGAAGTTTTTTCTGTACCGATTTGGGAATCGAGCAGCCGGTCAGGCTGAAAACAATTAGTTCGGCATTGTGCCAGCAGCGGCCGGTTCCGCCTTGGTGATGCTCTTGGCGGGATCGCCGGTGGGCGCGGCTTGCATCTGATTGCCGGGCTGTTGCGGCGCGTACTTCGAAGCGCACTTCGCCTGCAATCCTTTAGCGTGGAAGACGCCATCGTGGCCGAAGCTTCCGTCGGCCAAGGCCTGCGAGTCGTCTTTAAAAGTATCGGGAGGCGCTTCCGTACCACTGTAATCCACGTTCAGCAACTGATTTTGCTCCATCAACACAAATTGCACGTGCGTGCCGGTGCGCTTGATCGAGCCCGGTTGCACATTGCCAGCCACGCGCAGGCGCTTCGAGTAAGCTCCGTTGCCCATCTTGTGCAGCTCGCTGATGGTGACGTAATAGCTCTTGCTGTCCTGCACGCCGGTGTACGCGAGATAGCCGAGCAGCACCAGAATCACAGCCGTTGCGCCGCCGAATTTGAGATAGGTTTTAGCTTGACTCGACATAAACCACCACCCCACAGAACCCACTTCTATGACTCTAACCTTACCGAAGCGCAGAATCAAGGATCGATGGCAACGGGTGCCGAAATTACTTTCTGGTTACCCCACCCCCCTCCCCCCTCCCCCTCGGTGTCTTGGAATGTTCGCGTTAGCGGGAAATTCCCGCCAGATCCGAAGGTCTATTGGAGTTAAGGGTCAAAATCTAGATTGCAAAGAGCTTGGCCGCAGCGAAATTGCTGTTCGCCGCAGCTTGCCGCGTATTCAGGATGGGGCGGCGGGGCTGTGGAAGACAAGGTCAGATGTCACATTCAGGAATTTGGAAATCCTGTGGGTGAAAGCTGAGTCGCCGTTTGAAAAGCACGCGGCAAAAACTTCTCGCCGCCGCGAGCAGCACGGTGAGAACTCCTCGATAAGTTCATCTTCGCATCCGCAGTTACGGGGTGCTTCGACTGCGCGGGCCGCTTCGCTTTGCGAACCGTCCCGCTCCGCTCAGCATGACAGGACCGTTTTTCGTTTGCTCGCCACGGCATGCAGTCGCTATTCTTTTTTGCTCTCTGGCTTGCTCTCCGCCGAGCTTCCTGCGTCTGCCGTTTTCCGCTCTGCTTGGCGGTCCGCTGCCGCTGCCGCCGAATGCTTGCGCGATCCTAAGGCCTCTTTGACCTTCTGTTCGACGTCCAAATATTCGTTTCGCTTCGCCAGCCTGGTTGATCGTTTTACCATGCTTTCATCATGTCACAGGTGGAGGCGCTGGCGCGCTGGAAGGCGGAGGAATGCGCTCGTGGAGCGCAAGGGCGGTCCGGAAAGCTGCAGGATATTTCACATTGACGGGGCGCGAGGCTGCGGCGACAATGGCTGGTCTCGGCTGCGAGCCTTCCCCCTCACCGATCCGAACCCGGAGAAAAATCATGAAATCGTTTCGCCGAACTTTGCTGTTCGCGATCCTCGTCAGCACAACTTTATTAGCGCAGTCGAATCCGGTTCCCCTTGTGAATCAACCTTTGGTTCCAGCCAGCGCCGCGCCCGGCAGCGGCGGATTTCTTCTGACAGTAAGCGGAGCAGGGTTTGCGCCGGACGCAATTCTTTACTGGAACGGTTCCGCACGAACCACAATCATTAATTCCGGCAGCAGCCTGCAGGCGATCATTACTTCTCAGGATGTTGCACAGGCAGGAACGGCTTCGGTCAGTGTGGTGAACCCGGCGCCGGGTGGAGGAGCTTCGAACGTCGTATTCTTCCCTGTCCGCACATCTGCTTCAACGGTCGCGTTCGCGGTGAGGCCTGAGCTGGCTCCCGGTTCTGTGGTGACAGGGGATTTTAACAATGACGGCATTCTCGATCTAGCGATCGGTCAAATCAATTACAACAACAACACCGAGAGTATTTTGATCTATCTGGGAAGAGGGAACGGCACATTCTCTGCCCCGGTCGTGACCAGCTTGACGTTTTTCCCTGACGTGCTGACAGCAGCCGACATAAACGGCGACGGGAAACTCGACTTGCTGGTCTCGGATTACCCGGATGAGAACGGTAACACCTTCACGACCATTTTGTTTGGCAATGGGGATGGAACCCTGACCCAGCAAAGTACCTATATCTCCGGCGTCTTGCAAGCGGTCGGAGACTGGAACGGAGATGGCAAGCTCGACATCGTCATCTCGGACTACTACGACTTAGGTTACTCCGTCGTCTATCTCGGTGACGGCAATGGTGGATTCACCCAGTCTGGAACTATTGGTACATACGAGAATGCTCCTCGCGGCATAGCTGCCGTCGGCGATTTTAACGGGGACGGCAAACTCGATTTGGCGTTCCCCGGTGTGTACGTGGTTTTAGGCAACGGCGACGGAACTTTCCAAAATCTCGTTAGCTATCAGGTTCCATACCGAGGAAGCATGATTACAGCTGCAGACATAAATGGCGATGGAAAGCTCGACCTGATCACTGATGGACTCTCGGTACTGCTTGGAAATGGCGATGGGACCTTCACGGCCGATGGAGGGGTCAACCTTGGAGGACAGACATACACGATCAGTCTCGGGGATTTTAACGGCGACGGCAAACTGGACGCAGCGATTTCGGCGGTGACGAGCCCCTACAACTCTGTGAACGTATTGCTCTTGCTGGGAAATGGCGACGGCACATTCGGCGCACCGATGGGGTTCCCGGCCGGTGGCAGCTACCTGACGAGCGTGGGTATGGGAGACTTCAACGGAGATGGAAAGCTGGACCTGATTTTTGGCGGCTCTGGGAGCACCATGCTGCTGCTGCAGAATTCGGCAAGTATAACTCCCGATAGCCTTGCTTTTGGCGATCAAGGGACGGGCACGACCAGCGCGCCGCTGGCCGTCACTGTAACGAACGTGGGCACCAGTACATTGAATATTCAGAGTATTGGTTTTACGGGAAGTACCAACTTCGCCGAAACAGATAACTGTGGTGGCGGCGTGGCGGCCGGTTTCAGTTGCTCAATTATGGTTACGTTTTCGCCCACTGCGAAGGGACTTAAGGTGGGACGGATGATTGTGAAGTATCAAGGATTGGGAAGTCCAGCGATTGTCGCGCTCGATGGAACCGGTGTGAATCCGCCGACAGTTTCGTTGACTCCGGCGATCCTTACCTTCCCGACGCAACTGAGCGGGACGGCGAGTCTGGCACAGACTGTAACGCTCACCAACACCGGGACGCTGACCGTAAACATTACCAGCATTGCGACCACTGGGGATTTCTCAGAAACCAACAATTGCCCATCCAGTTTGATCGAAGGGTATTTCTGCCAAATTCAAATTCAGTTCAACCCCACCGGCCGGGGAGTTGACTACGGGAAGTTGCTGGTCACCGACAACGCCACGGGCAGCCCGCAAGGTGTCAGGCTTTCCGGCACTGGGACTGTCGTCCAGCTATCAGCCACCGGGGTGAACTTCGGGGATCAGAAGGTTGGTACGACAAGCGGTGCAATTCCGATCACGCTAAGCAATGAGGGGACAGGTCCGCTTTCAATCAGCCAGATTTCGATCACGGGAGCCGGCGCGGCAGATTTTTCGCAAACGAACGACTGCGGTGCCGGCGTTGCTGGCGGCGGAAGCTGCACCATCAAAGTCACGTTTGCACCGAAGGCAACCGGAGCATTAAGTGGAGCGGTTAGTATCACGGATAACGGGGGAGCAAGTCCGCAGAGCGTGCTGCTGACCGGAATCGGAGATTAAAGGAACCGACTTTTCCGGTTGCGATTGACGGGATTGCGGAGGGGCAGAGCGCGCCGAACCTTTGCAACGCGTTGAGAGCAAAATCCGCGCCTGGTTCCCGCAAAGAAAGCAGAGATGGCAACGGGGCACACGCGCAGTAGGGATACCGAATTAACGGGCCGACCCACAATGGATATTACCGCTGGTGCACCCTGAAGAAATGTATTGACGTCCATGCGCTTTCCCGATACATTGTGTTGTTCCAAGGACATCCGGAGCCTCCAGACCTGCCGTCAGCTGCCTCGATCTGTGAGCCCAAACCAGGAAAAATGAGCATCTTCGGAGTCCGATTAAGCATCTATTCTGTGTAGGAAAAGCGCTAAATCCTTAAAATCCTTAGTGGAATCAGTGGCTTAGGTTCATTTGTGGGTAGCCAGGCCATGGCGACGGAAATCAAGGGCAAGGCGATACGTTCATACTTAATAAAGGAAGGAGCAGGACAACATGCGCTCTGATCGTGTGTTTGACGCTTTACAGACTTTGAGGAACCGTTATATGCTATGTCAGCTCGCCTCCAAGGCCACGAGGAAGTTCCACCGGCCCAGCACCAGAATCCAGGAAACGATGAACGGTGTATTGGACCGGATCGCAGGCGCGGAGCGGCAGGAAATCCTGTCGGAGCCGGAGAATTTTGCAGAAGCACAACGACGGGCTGCTTAAGCAGCCCTGTCCGCCTGCCTCGCAAGTGTTTTGAGTGTTTTGTCTTCCCAGAATACCCTCCTTTTTTGAAAATCTCCCGACAACGCTGAAACGGACACGTTTAAGTGATCGGGTTTAGGTGAATCATGACCATTGCTGAACTCAAAGAAAAAAACATTACCGAGCTGACCAAGATCGCCAGGACCTTGGAACTGCCCGGGGCCAGCGGACTGCGCAAGCAGGATCTCATCTTCAAAATCCTGCAGGCGCAAAGCGAAAAAGAAGGCCACATTTTCGCCGAAGGCGTACTCGAAATTCTGCCCGACGGCTACGGATTTTTGCGCTCGCCCGATTACAACTACCTGCCGGGCCCGGATGACATTTATGTCTCCCCATCGCAGATTCGCAAGTTCGATCTGAAGACGGGCGACACCATCAGCGGGCAGGTGCGGCCTCCGCACGAGGGAGAAAAGTATTTTGCGCTGGTGAAGATCGAAGCGGTGAACTTCGAGTCTCCCGACGAAGCGCGCAACAAGATTCTGTTCGATAACCTAACGCCGCTGTATCCGCAGGAGCGGCTGAAGCTCGAAACGACGCGCGAAAATGCCAGCGCGCGAGTGATGGATCTTCTGACCCCGCTCGGCAAGGGCCAGCGCGGATTGATCGTTTCGCCTCCACGCGCCGGCAAGACCATGCTGTTGCAGAATGTGGCGAACTCGATTACCACGAATCATCCCGAAGTTGTACTAATGGTGTTGTTGATCGATGAGCGTCCGGAAGAAGTTACGGATATGCAGCGGTCGGTGAAGGGTGAAGTTATTTCTTCGACGTTTGACGAGCCTGCCGCGCGCCACGTGCAGGTCGCCGAGATGGTAATCGAAAAGGCGAAGAGGTTGGTCGAGCATAAGCGCGATGTCGTCATCCTGCTGGATTCGATTACGCGCCTGGCGCGCGCTTATAACACCATCGTTCCGCCTTCGGGCAAAGTGCTCTCCGGCGGTGTGGATTCGAATGCGCTGCAACGGCCGAAGCGCTTCTTTGGCTCGGCGCGAAACATCGAAGAAGGCGGCTCGCTGACGATTATCGCGACCGCGCTGATCGATACCGGCTCGCGCATGGACGATGTGATCTTTGAAGAGTTCAAAGGCACCGGCAATTCGGAAATTATTCTGGAGCGCAAACTCGTCGACAAGCGCGTGTTCCCAGCAATCGACATTCAACGTTCGGGCACGCGTAAAGAAGAGCTGCTGATCCCACGTGAAGATTTGTCGCGAATCTGGGTGCTGCGCAAAGTGCTGAACCCGCTCTCACCAGTCGAAGCGATGGAATTGCTGATCGACAAACTCAGCAAGACCAAGGCCAACGGCGAATTCTTATCGAATATGAGCGCTCTGTAAAATTCCAGCCTGTCGCCCCGTTCCTGCCTCCAGTTTTGGAGCCAGGAGCGGGGCTTTTGATTTTCAGTGGTGCGGAATCTTGTAAACTGGTACTCCAACTCAGAGGACTGCCACTTTGCTCAAGCTCAGATCGCGTCTGCGCCGCAGTATCGGCGGACTTTCTCTCGTTCTCCTCGTCGCTTCCATTCTCGCCGCTTCGGCGATTGCCCAAACAGCTTCTCCGGAGCTTTTCAACGCGCTCAAGTGGCGACTGATTGGCCCGTTCCGCGGAGGGCGCGTCATCGCCGTAGCAGGTGTTGCCGGCGACTGCACCACTTTCTATTTTGGCGGAGTCAACGGCGGCGTCTGGAAGACCACCGACGCCGGCACGGTATGGGTGCCAATTTTCGATAAGCAGCCCGTAGCTTCGATCGGCGCGATCACCGTCGCTCCCTCTGACCCGAAGACGATTTACGTGGGAACCGGCGAGTCCGACATTCGATCCGATCTTTCCTCCGGCAACGGGATTTATAAGTCGACCGACGCCGGTGCCACTTGGATTCACATCGGCCTAGACGAGACCCGCCAAATCAGCCGCATCGTCGTCGATCCGCGTAATGCGAATGTCGTTTACGTGGGCGCCTTGGGCCATGCCTATGGACCCAACCAGGATCGCGGGGTTTACAAATCGGAAGACGGCGGAAGCCATTGGGCGAAGGTTCTGGACGCTGGCCCCGAAATCGGAGTTTCGGATCTTGCGATCAGTTCCGGCAGTCCGCAAATTTTATTTGCCGGCACGTGGCATACCCATCGCCCGCCGTGGAGTACCTATGCACCCATCGATGGTCCGGGCGGCGGGCTCTATCGTTCTCAGGATGCAGGAAAAACCTGGTCGCGCCTGAGCGGCAGCGGCCTGCCCGACGGCGATTGGGGACGCATTGGACTCGATGTTGCGCCTGACGGCAAGCGCGTCTACGCGCTGATCCAGGCAAAAAAATCTGGGCTATATCGTTCCGATGACGGCGGCGACACCTGGACGCTCGCGAATGCCGATCCACGCCTCACCAGCCGCGCCTGGTACTTCAATCGCATCACCATCGATGCGCAGCATCCAGATGTAATCTACATGCCGAACGTAGCGCTCTACCGGTCGGAAGACGCGGGCAAGACGATTTCCATCGTGCGTGGCGCTCCGGGCGGAGATGACTATCACCAGCTCTGGATCGATCCCAGGAATTCTTCCAGCATGGTTCTCGGAACCGACCAGGGAACGACGATCAGCCTTGATCGTGGCGAGACCTGGAGCACTTGGTACAACCAGCCCACAGCGCAGCTTTATCACGTAATTACCGACGATCAGTTTCCCTACGTGGTTTACGGCGCGCAGCAGGATAGCGGAAGCGCAGCAGTCTTGAGCCGCACCGATCACGGGCAGATCACGCCGCGCGACTGGTTTCCCGCAGGCGCAAGCGAAAGCGGCTACATGGCTCCCGACCCGAATGACCCGAACATCATTTATTCGAGCGGCACTTACGGCACCGTTGACCGCTATAACCTGCGAACAGGATTCAGCCAGGATGTTTCTCCGTGGCCGGGATTTGCTTTCGGCAGCGAAATCGACCAGCGCAAGTATCGCGCGCCCTGGACTCCAGTGCTGGTCTTCTCGCGAATTGCGGGGAACACGCTTTATCTGGGGACGCAATATGTGATGAAGACCGCGGACGGCGGGCTGCACTGGGAGACCATCAGTCCCGACCTTACTGGAGCCACGCAGCGACCGGGAGAGAAAACGCCAGACGGCCCGCCCACGGTTGAGAATGCGAAACAGCGAGGCTATGGCGTTGTGTTCACCATTGCGCCTTCGCCGCTGGCACGCGACATCATTTGGGCCGGCAGCGACACGGGGTTGATTCACCTCACTCGCGATGGCGGAAAAAACTGGAAAGACGTTACGCCGAAAGGGCTCACAGGCTGGAGCAAGATCTCGCTGATTGAAGCTTCTCATGCGGATCAAGCGGTCGCGTATGCGGCCGTAGACCGCAGCCGCCTCGACGATCAGGCCCCCTACATTTTCCGCACGCGAGACTTTGGCGCCACATGGCAACCCATCACGAACCGCATTGCGCCCACCGCCTTCGTTCGCGTCGTTCGCGAAGACCGGAAACGCAAAGGCCTGCTCTTCGCCGGAACCGAGCTTGGAGTCTACGTTTCTTTCGACGATGGCGACCACTGGCAGCCCTTGCAACTCAACCTGCCGGTGACTTCGATTCGCGATCTCACCGTGCATGGCGACGATCTCATCGTGGCCACGCACGGACGGTCCTTTTGGATTCTCGACGACATCACTCCGCTGCGCGAAGTGGCGGACGCGGCAGGTGCCAAGGCTTTCTGGCTTTATCAACCCGCTACGGCATATCGCGTTGACAACGACTCCTTCCAGGGCACGCCGATTCCTCCGGAAGAACCGACCGCCGAGAATCCCCCCAGCGGCGCAGTGATTGATTATTTCCTGAAGTCTTCCGCCGACAAAGTACAGCTTGAAATTCTCGATGCTCAACAAAATGTTGTACGTAAATTTTCTTCGGACGATCCAATGCCTACGCATCCGTCGCTGCCTGTGGCCGATCGGTGGTTCTCGAAACCAGAGACGCTTGAGAAAACCGCAGGAATGCATCGCTTTGTCTGGAACCTGACCTGGCGCAATTCCGGCGGGCCGAGCGTGGACGACGAGACGGAATACCGCAATCCCAGCGGACCCAAAGCCGTGCCGGGAGCGTATTCGGTCCGCCTCACCGTCGACGGCCAGAATCAAACTCAGGCGCTTCGACTCGTCATGGATCCGCGTTCGGCTGCGACTGCTGAAATCCTTCAGCAGCAGTTCGATCTGGCGCAAACCATCTACACCGATACTCTCAGAGCGCGCCGTGTGCTGGCTGAGATCAGTTCGATGCAGAAGAAGATCGCTGATGCTCAGCAGAAGCTTGGCGAACAAAATCCCGGCATGAAGGCGGCGCTATCAGGAGCACAGTCGGAGATCGAAAAAATCCTTACGAATAAAACTGGCTCAGAGCAGACCGGTTTGCAGTTTGCCTTTATTGGCCTTACATCGGCGCTCAGGGCGGTTGAGAGCGGAGAGCGTGCCGCGCCCGCGCAGGCGGTTGAACTCTATAAACAATCGAGCGAGCAAATAAAAGCGCGAACCGCCGAGTGGACGCTGTTCAAACAAAGAAAGTTGCCGGCGCTCAACCAGAAGCTGACCGAGGCGAAAATTGCTCCAATCTCGATCGCGGAGATCGAACAGGAAGTAGAGGACTTGGTCTCGCGATAGATAGCGGCATCGTGGACCTGGGGAGAGTAGTAACACATTACGTTTCGTTCCCAAATATTTTGCGTTCTCAACCGCTGCTGAAGTGTCATACTTTCCATAGCGGGCGCGCATTTCTGCGTCCGCCTTCGAGGACATCGTGCGCATCCGATCACTCAAATGGATATTGCCTGCTGGCTTTTTATTATCATGCGTCTGCCTTGCGCAACAAACGCACCCGCCGCTTCCTCCTCTTAGGGGTCAAGCTCCAGTGACCGCCGAGCCCGACGACACTCAGCAACGCCTCGCCCGCGAAATGGCAAAGAAGGCCAACCTCGAGCGCCAGGCCACATTGAAGAGCGATACCGAGAAATTGGTGAAGCTGAGTGCGGAACTCAAAGCGTACGTGGACAAGTCGAATGAGAATGTTCTATCGGTCGATGTGCTGAAGAAGGCGGACGAAATCGAAAAACTGGCGCACAGCGTGAAAGAGAAAATGAAGGGGCAGAACTAAGGGTTCGAATGGTTGGGCCATCCGGTGGCTGAAAGCGCTTAAATAATATTATTGCGGAATGAAAAACGCCATCCGACGTTCTCGGATGGCGTTTTCTGTGGCGATATAAAGAACGCGTCTAGTTCCCGCTCCGAATCCGCATGCCGTAGAACGATCGGTATACGAAGAAGAAGGAAACGGCGAAGAAGGCCAGCGCCAGCACATTCGTGATCATCGGGCCCTGATCGCGAGTGAGAGTAACGGCCAACTCCACCGCGAGCAACCCAAACAGCGTGGTGAATTTGATGACCGGGTTCAGCGCCACGGACGACGTGTCCTTGAAGGGATCGCCGACGGTGTCGCCGATGACGGTGGCATCGTGAAGCGGAGTTCCCTTCTGCTTCATCTCGACTTCGACGATTTTCTTGGCGTTGTCCCAGGCCGCGCCGGCATTGGCCATGAAGATAGCCTGGTAAAGACCGAAGATCGCGATTGAAATCAGATAGCCGACGAAGAAGAATGGCTCGACGAAAGCGAAGGCGAGCGTGCCGAAGAATACTGCAATGAAAATATTCAGCATGCCCTTCTGCGCATACTTCGTGCATATCTCCACCACCTTCTTGCTATCGGCCACCGAGGCTTTCACCACGCCATCGAGCTTGATGTTGGCTTTGATGAACTCGACCGCGCGATATGCGCCAGTAGTGACGGCCTGCGTGGATGCGCCGGTAAACCAGTAAATCATGGCGCCGCCGGTAATCAGTCCAAGGAAGAATGGAGCGTGGAGCAGCGAAAGCTTATCCACGTTTTCGGTGAGGCCGCTGGTGAGCGCCATGATGATGGAGAAAATCATGGTGGTTGCACCAACCACGGCCGTGCCGATGAGCACCGGCTTCGCTGTGGCTTTGAACGTGTTGCCCGCGCCGTCATTGGCTTCGAGCAGATGTTTGGCGCGTTCGAAGTTGATGGAGTAGTTGAAATCTTTCTTGAGTTCCGCTTCGATGTTTGGCACCTGTTCGATCAACGAAAGCTCGTAAACGGATTGCGCGTTATCAGTGACTGGGCCGTAGGAATCGACTGCGATGGTCACCGGTCCCATACCGAGAAAGCCGAAGGCAACGAGTCCGAAGGCGAAGACCGCGGGAGCGAGCATGGTCGCCGCCGCCGCCAGTCCCATGGTGCTGAAGTAATACGCGACCGACATCAGCAGAACCATCGAGAGGCCAAGATAGTAACCGGAGAAGTTTCCGGCCACGAATCCGCTGAGGATGCCGAGCGACGCTCCGCCCTCTTCTGCGGAGGTCACAACTTCCTTCACGTGCCTCGATTCAGTTGAAGTGAACGACTTCACCAGTTCAGGAATCAGCGCGCCCGCGAGCGTTCCGCAGGAGATGATTACGGCGAGCTTCCACCATTGCGAGGCATCGCCGCCCAGGTCGGGGATGATGAAGTAGGAGACCAGGAAAGTCAGGCCGATGGAGATAATCGAAGTCAGCCAAACCAGTGAGGTGAGCGGAGTTTCGAAATTCATTTCATCGGCGTTGCCGTAGCGGCCTTTGGCGATGGCGGCATTGATGAAATATGAAAGCGAGCTGGCCACTAGCATCATGACGCGCATCACGAAGATCCACACCAGCAATTGCACCTGCACATCGGTGCGCTTCACGCCGAGGAGAATGAAGGTGATGAGCGCGACGCCGGTGACACCGTAGGTTTCAAATCCATCGGCGGAGGGTCCAACGGAATCGCCTGCGTTGTCTCCGGTGCAATCGGCAATGACGCCGGGGTTGCGGGCATCGTCTTCTTTAATCTTGAAGACGATTTTCATCAAGTCGGAGCCGATGTCGGCGATCTTGGTGAAGATGCCGCCTGCGATGCGCAGCGCAGCCGCGCCCAGCGATTCGCCGATCGCGAATCCAATGAAACACGGCCCGGCATAATCGCCGGGGATGAACAGAAGAATGATGAGCATGATCAGCAATTCAACGCTGATCAGCATCATGCCGATGCTCATGCCAGCTTCGAGCGGAATCTGGTAAACCGGAAACGGCTTTCCGGGAAGCGAGGCGAAGGCGGTGCGAGAGTTGGCGAAGGTATTTACGCGAATGCCGAACCACGCGACGCCGTAACTTCCGGCGATGCCGACCAGGCTGAAGGCCAGGATGATGGCAACGCGCATCGCCTCCATGTGCTCGAGCATGCCGAAGTAGAGAACGATGATGACGGCGATAAACGCCCACAGCAGCAGAATGAATTTGCCCTGAGTAACGAGATAGGTTTTGCAGGTCTCGTAAATGAGCTCGGAGATTTCGCGCATGGAGCGATGCACCGGAAGATTTTTCAGGCGCATATAGATGACCATGCCGAAGCCGAGTCCGAAGATGCAGAACAGAATGCCGATCATCAACAGGCGATGGCCGTCGATTGCGCCGTTGAGGAAGCTGACCTGCGACAGGTCTGGAAGTTTGAGCGAAGCTTCGCCGCCGGCTTCGGAAGCGGCGGGTTGAGCGAAGGCGGTGACCGCGCCGACGGTAAGCAGCGAGGCTACGGTAAAAGTTTTCTTCAGGAAACCAGATACCACACGGCGTCCTTGGAACGCAGCAGTGGCGAGCCAGGTGCGCATAAATAGTCCTCCAAATGAAGTCAGATTTCAGGAATTACAAACGTGTTTAGGCTTTCGCCTTCCGTGGATCATCCATAGTTCCAGCCGCCCTCAGAGCACGATGAGGCAGCAAAAAACGGATCGATCCGCCGGAATTCCGAACACGCTTCCACCGCAAACCTGAAAACGGAGTGTTGGAGCTTGGCCGCGTCGGAGTTTGCTTCCGCGCGCTCGAAGAAGATGAGACTCTTCTCCGGACGTGCGAGTGCAAAACGGGCATTTATAACATGTTGGAAGGAAAGGGTCAATCGGAGGAGTGGGTAGGAGCCGAATTTGCACCCTCACCTCAAATTACTTTGCTCTCTGGCGAATCAGAGAGCTGCGGCGCTCATCTGTCGTGGAGGTGCGCACGGCGAATTCGGCTATGCAGGTTCTTGCAACATTCGTGCGCAACAAAAAATATTTTCGATCCGCGTGAATCAAATCCATCACTCTTACCTTTCTACTCCGCTGTAAGTGTGCGCAAAAGCCTTGAGCAGCGCTGAATTTGGGCCGCTAGGTACTTTATTCTCCATTGCATTACCTTAGTCACCGGTCTACACTCAGCGGGCCATTTTGCTAGCAGCAAAATTGGTTTCTTGTCTCGGCAGGGAAAAACCCAGAGGAGGAATATAGTGAAAACAACGCTTTTCGCAGTCGCGTTAGTGGTAGCGCTCAGCCTCTCAGCGGTTGCAGCGAACTCCAACAAACCCGCGGCGTCGCAACACAAGGCGGGCAACCCGAACGCAGAGTGGATCTTCAACAACACGGCAAACCCAACCCCGCCATCCGCTTGCCATCCGTGCTTGTTCTACGGTGGCGACATCAACACAGGCGACATCAACGCTGCTGGAATGTCGGACGAGAATACTCTTCTCATCGTAGGCGGAAGCTCGACCTACGCCGCAGTTACCATTCCAACGGGGGTCACGGCCAGCGTGTACGGAATTCTGTTCAACGTGCAGGCCGATGCCGCATTCGATCCTCTTACTGCCAGCTATGACGTGCGCAGTGGCGTCAGCGAAGGCAACGGCGGAACGAGTCTCACTTCGGGCACTGGCCCGGCAGTGGTGACGGCGACCGGCCGCAACTTCCTGGGCCTCAACGAGTACACGGTTTCGGTTTCGTGGTCCACGCCTGTAACCCTGACTGCTGGAACTTACTGGTTCAACGCCACTCCGAATTGCACGAACACGCTGGACGGAAGCTGCTTCGCTTTCCGGCAGTTCGTGTCGAACACCACCTCGCTCACCAATAACGTGCGCGGCGCCTGGCAGCCGATTCACGAAATGTACTTGAACTCCTCGTTCTTCGGGTTCACCTGGGCCAACTGGTGCGATTCGAGCTTGGGTTTCAACGCCCACCAGTGCGCCGGCATGTCGTTCGGCCTGCGCGGAACGCAACAATAGTTTGATTTCAGTTGTGCCTGGACATCGCAAAGAGCAGATCCAACGAATCTGCTGGCCGTAAATAAAGACAGCGAAAAAAATCGAACAGGAGGAATCGAGTGAAAACCACGCTTTTCGCAGCAACCTTTGTTGTAGCGTTAACTCTCTCTGCAGCGGCGGCTCAGAAGCCGCAAGCGTCGCAACATCTGGCTGGAAACAACGAGACGCCGAAAATGGCGCCATCGGGCGTTCCGCCAGCTCTGTGCACCCCCTGCATCTTCTACGGTGGCGACCTGAATACCAGCGATCTGAATGCGACTGGATTCTCGGATGAGAATACCCTTCTCATTCCGGGCAGCTCCACCTATGCCAGTTTCAACGTATTTTCAGGCTCGAGCGTAACCGTCACTGGAATTCTGTTTAACGTCCAGGCCGACGCGAACTTCGACCCTCTAACCGCCAGCTATGACGTGCGCAGTGGCGTCACAGAAGGCAACGGCGGCACCAGCCTGGCTTCGGGCAACGTGTCGGCCACGATCGCAGCGACTGGCCGCAACTTCCTGGGCCTGAACGAATACTCGGTAGCCGTAACCTTGACCACGCCGCTCCTGCTGGGACCTGGGGAGTACTGGTTCAACGTGACGCCGACTTGCACCAACGGCGCGCAAGACGGCAGCTGCAGCGTTGGACGTTTCTTCACTTCCAACACCACGCAGCGCACCAACAACGTATTCGGTGGCGCACAGGCAAACTACCAGATGTACCTGAACTCGTCGTACTTCGGGTTCACCTGGGCCAACTGGTGCGATTCGTCCCTGGGACTCCGTCCTACGCAGTGCGACGCTCTGTCGTACGGCTTGATGGGATCGGCAGAGTAGTTCTTTGTGGCTTCACAGAGGCCGGGGAGCGATCCCCGGCCTTTTTTTGTTTGGGATTTTGTCTGACCTTAGATGCCGAGAAGATTCGTATCAGGGCACGGCTTTCAGCCGTGCCGATCCGCTCCTCGGCGGGACTGCCTTCAGCCTCTGACGCTGAATCGATCTGACGACTTGGAATCGTCACGGGCAGCGGCTAAAGCCGTATTCTTTTTTGCCCACCTTTCGGCACGCCTGAAGGCGTGCCCCGATACGAAGCTCACGCCTCTGCAGAGCACAAAATCGCGCTCTTCGCGGTTAAGCGGCCCGGATACGAATCCCCGTCACGTCCAATACGTCCGATCCAGCGATCGATACTGTATCGCTTCGGCAATGTGCTTGGGCTCAATGGCAGCCGTGTCTTCGATGTCGGCGATGGTGCGTGCAACCTTGAGGATGCGATCGTGGGCTCGGGCGCTCAATCCCTGCTGGGTCATGGCGCGCTCGAGCAGGCGCTCACAGTCGGCCGAGAGTTCGCAGAAAGTGCGAATGTGGCGCGATGACATCTGCGCGTTGCAGTAGAGCTTTTCCCGCGACGAAGCAAAGCGATCGAGTTGCTTCTTGCGCGTGCGCATGACGCGCTCGCGAATCTTGGCGGAACTCTCGGGTTCCGTGGTCGATCGCATTTCTTTGTAATTCACCGCCGGGACATCAATGTGAATGTCGATGCGATCCATCAGCGGACCGGATATTTTTGAGATATAGCGCTGAATCATGGGCGTAGTGCACTGGCACTCGCGAGTGCGATCATTGCGAAAACCGCAGGGACACGGGTTCATCGCGGCAGCCAGCATGAAGCGTGCCGGAAAAGTGAGCGCCATAGCGGCACGGGCGATGGTGACGCAGCCATCTTCGAGCGGCTGACGGAGAACTTCCAAGACGTTACGTGGAAACTCGGGAAGCTCGTCCAGAAAAAGCAGACCGTTGTGCGAGAGCGAGACCTCGCCGGGACGGGGAATGATGCCGCCGCCGATCAGCCCGGCGTCGGAAATCGTATGGTGCGGAGAGCGATATGGGCGTTTGCCCACCAGCCCGCTGCCGGGGTCGAGCACGCCCGCGACGCTGTGAATCTTGGTAGTCTCAAGGGCCTCTTCGAAGGTTAGCGGCGGCAGGATCGTCGGCATGCGTTTGGCGAGCATGGTTTTGCCGGAGCCCGGCGGACCGATCATCAGAATGTTGTGTCCCCCGGCGCAAGAGATTTCAATGGCACGCTTCGCCGTCTGCTGGCCACGCACATCTTTGAAGTCGACGAAGAACTCCTGCGACTCGCGCAGCAAAGCGTCACCATCCGCTTTGAGCGGGGCGATTCCGTTGCCGGAGTTTACGAAGTGAATCACATCCAGCAGCGACTTCACCGGGTAAACATCCACGCCGCCAACCATCGCCGCTTCGCGTGCGTTGGCTTCTGGAACAACCAGGCGCGAAATCTTGCGGCTGCGCGCTTCCAATGCAATCGGCAGCGTACCTCGAATGCCGCGCACGCCGCCGTCGAGCGATAACTCTCCCAAGAACAGACAGTCGGGGATATCTTTCTTCGTAAGCCCGCCATAGGCACCAACGATGCCGAGCGCCATGGGCAGGTCGAAGCCGGAGCCTTCCTTCTTTATATCGGCTGGAGCCAGGTTGATGGTGATATGAGTCGGCGGAATGTCATAGCCACAGTTTTTCAGCGCGGCTCGGACGCGGTCGCGGCTTTCGCGTACCGCAGCGTCGGGCAGGCCGACGGTATGGAAGTGGTCCTGATCGGTCTTGATGCCCGAGCAATCGACCTCCACCTGAATAATGTTGGCATCGATTCCGTACACTGCGGCGCTGAGGGTCTTGTAGAGCATGAGGGACGCGCGGACGATATCCTTGGTGCCGCAGTCGGCACACGAAGGCCCGATTCCGGAATCTGCCAAGCCTATGCGTGGTCAACCGATGGTGGCTGTGACGGATGTCACAGGTTTTCCTCAGAAAGTGAGGAAAACCCTAGAATCGTGCCCGAATCGGGCGGCCCGGATCTTGAACCACAGGGCAGCCCCTCTGCACCTCGGTGTTCGAAGGTTCAGGAATTCAAGAAGGCCACCAGAGCACGTACCAAACTCTCAAACCATGAGCGATGTCGCGACCGTCTGTAGAATAGGGTACGATGACTTTGAGTTTTGACGGGTACCTCCCGGCCAATCCGAGACCCCTGTGAGTGCAATATGAACCAGGCCTCCCCTGATGTTCCCCGGCGCTCCCGTCCTCCGCAAAACCTGGAGCGGGAGGAGTCGCAGCTTTGGCGGTGGATTCTCCTATTCATGATTCTGCTTGCCGCCGGCTTCGCCGCGCTGGCGTGGGAGCGGCTGGAAAGCCTTCCTTACCATCTGGGAGGGCTGGCTCTTGGAGTACTGGTGTTGTCGGTACTTCTGGCCGTTTACGCGTACGGGCGCCGAAAAGAAGTAGGCGAACTCAAAGTTCTACTGCAGGATTTGCAGCAGCATGTGGGCGCGGCCCCCTCGGAGGATCAACTCGATCAACTCAACGAACTGATCGCGCGCTCGCAGCGTAGTTTTAAGGAACTGATTGACTCCTTCGAGGATGCGGCATGCGCCATCTCTCTGGACGGCACTTTTCGCACTGTCAATAAAAGCCTGAGCCAAATCTTTGCGCTGCCCTATACAGCGATTGTGGGGCAAAAGGTTTTCGATTTTTTGGAAGAGCCTTCGCGGGCGAGAGTGGAAGCTGGACTGGCGCGTTTTCTGGAAAAGCGGCACTGGACCGGCATCGTGCGCGTGCGGCTGAAAAATAATTCGCGCCCCTTGTACTTCGACTGCGTTCTGAACGCGATCGTCAAGAGCGACGAGGTGGTTGGCGTCAGTATCCTCGGACGGAATGTAACCGATCAGCGCGAAAAAGAACTGCGCTTTACCGAGCTGTTTGAGACGCTGCAGGAAGGCGCATATTTCAGCACGCCAGAGGGCAGGCTGCTCGACGCCAATCCGGCGCTGGTGAGCATTCTGGGCTATGCGTCTAAAGAGGAATTGCTGGCGCTCGAGGCCAACGCCCTGAATATGGATACGAGGGAAGCTCCGATGCTGGGGCGCATGCCGGAAGATCGCGGCGGCGTACGCGCCAGAGAAATCACGCTGCGAAAGAAGGATGGGAGTCCTGCGACCTTTCTGGAATCCTCGCGCGCGATGTGGGACGAGTCGGGGAAGCTGATACGCTACCAGGGCACGCTGGTGGATGTAACAGAGAGGCGGAAGCTCGAGCGCCAGGTACTGCAGCAGGAGGAGTTCCGCCGGCATTTGCTCGAAAGCTTCCCAGATCTCATCCTGGTGGTCGACCTGCAAGAGCGCTACACCTTCGTGAACTCGCGGGCTCGCGATTTGCTGGGCTATGAATCGGAGGAGATGCTGGGCAAGAAGATTTCCGAAACGCAGGATCACTCTCTGGAGCTGGCGGCTTTGTACCACGATGTCGTCTCCGGCAGCCAGAGTTTTGGCTCGGCCGAGTACAGCGCACGGCATCGCGACGGAAGCTGGCGCACCATGCGCGCCTCGGCCAGCCAGCTCTGCGACGCCGATTCCAAGCCCGGGGGCGTGATTATTTCCGTCCGCGACATCACCACCGAAAGAAAGCTTGAGCAGCAGGTGGTGCAGAGCGAACGCCTGGCAGCGATGGGAGCCATGATCGGCGGAGTCGCCCACGAACTCAACAATCCGCTCACCAGTATTTTGGGGGTGAGCGAACTGCTGCAGGATTCGCAGACCACCGACGCTGCACGCAAGCAAATCGGCATCCTGCAACAACAGGCACGGCGCGCGGCAGAGATTGTTCACAACCTGACCTATTTCTCCAGACCGCCGGCCACCGGCAAAACTCGCGTCAATCTTGGAGAAATTCTCGAGCGCACTCTCAACCTGCACTCCTATTCGCTGCGCAAGAACAGCATTACAGTCGATTTTTTGCGCGAGCCGGCGGTGCCATACGCCGAGGGAGATCCGCACCAGTTGATGCAGGTTTTCCTGAATCTGATTTTGAACGCGGAGCAGGCGATTCGCGAAGTGCGCGACCGTGGAACCTTGCGCATCCGGCTGAGCAACAGCGGGGGGACGGTTTCAGCCAGCTTTCAGGATGATGGGCCAGGAATCCCGTCAGACATTCTGACGAACATTTTCGACCCGTTCTATACGACCAAGCGTCCGGGGCGCGGAACCGGACTTGGCCTGAGCATTTGCAAGTCAGTGATGAAGGAACACAACGGAACCATTGAAGCCGCCAACGCTCCCGGCGGGGGCGCGGTATTCACTGTGACGCTGAAAACGGCATCCACCGCGTTAAGCTGACCGCTGTCCGGCTCCCGGCTTCCGGAAAATCTCAAGCTGGCCCATACCATAACTTTGGCTCGAGCGGGAAGCCGACCGCCGGAAGCCGGATAGCGGAAGCCGATTCTCTAGTCTCGTTCCACAGCCATCGCTACCGCATTTCCTCCGCCAAGGCACAGCGCGGCGATTCCCCGCTTCACGTTGCGGCGGTTCATCTCGTAAATCAACGTGACCAGCACCCGCGCGCCGCTGGCTCCAATCGGATGTCCAATCGCAACCGCGCCGCCGTTCACATTTACTTTGTTGAGATCGAGCCCAAGTTCGCGCGTCACCCCGAGCGCCTGTACTGAAAACGCCTCGTTGAGTTCGTAAAGATCAACGTCGTCGTTCTTCCATCCGGTCTTTTCCCAGATTTTTCGCACCGCATCCACGGGAGCCATCATTACCCATTTGGGTTCGACTCCGCTAGTGGCCTGCGCGACGATCCGGACCATGGGCTTGGCGCCGAGTTCAGCGGCGCATTTGGCGCTGGTCACCACCACGGCCGCGGCTCCGTCGTTTACCCCAGGAGCATTTCCGGCGGTCACGGTCCCATCTTTCTTGAAGGCTGGCTTCAAAGCACGCAGAGTTTCAATGCTGGTATCTTCGCGCGGCGACTCATCTCGCTCGAACAACACAGATGGCTCGCCCTTTTTCTTGGCGGGAATTTCCACCGGAACGATCTGAGACTTGAAGCGGCATTCTTTCCACGCTGCGATCGCTTTGCGATGCGAGTTCACCGCGTACTCATCCTGCTCAGCGCGAGTGATGCCGTATTTTTCGGCGACGTTCTCGCCGGTAACGCCCATGTGGTAGTCGTTGTAGATATCCCACAAGCCATCGTGCACCATGGAATCGATCAGCTGCCCGTTGCCGAGCCGGTATCCTTTGCGCGCCTGCGGCAGCAAATAAGGAGCGTTCGTCATCGACTCCATGCCTCCGGCGACGACGATCGAACTGTTCCCCGTCTGTATCGCTTGCGCTGCGAGAGCCACCGCTTTCAATCCCGAGCCGCAAACTTTGTTGATTGTCATGGCACCTGTCGCCGGCGACAATCCCGCGTAGATTGCAGCCTGCCGCGCGGGATTTTGTCCGAGTCCGGCGGGCAGCACGTTGCCCATGATGCACTCATCGACTTGATCGGAGTTCAATCCGGCGCGCTTCACCGCCTCGCGAACCACAACCGCGCCTAGCCGCGGAGCGCTCATTTCGCTCAGGCTTCCCTGGAATTTTCCCACCGCTGTACGACACCCTGAAATGATGACAACATCATCGAAAGCCGCCATTGATCATGCTCCCGCGAATATTTCGCAACTTCATTATAGATGCGCCGCGAGCGAAAACGATGAACTTCCTCGGAGCGCCGAGCGAGCGCGTTGCCGGTCGCGCGGATGAGCGAAGAGGCGATCCGCGGAGGGCGGACGTGGCGCGGTCGATCGCAAATCACTCGCTCACCGGAAACTTTTTCTTCACCGCGATTGCATTTTCTTCTTGACGATTGCTCTGCGTGTGACTTTGGTACAACACCGCACGCTACATCGCATTCATTTTTTTCTTGACTTCGTTTTTCATTGACTCTATACAATCAATAAGTTGCAACAAAACATGCGTTGCAGATTTTTCCATGAAAATGGAAGGGAGAATAGAAACAATGGCAACCAAGAAAAAGGCAAAGAAGAAAAAGAAGCATTAAGCAGTCGGTAACGCAAGAAACAAAAGGGGACGCCGCAAGCGTCCCCTAAGTTTTTGTACGAACCTTTTCCACTCAGCGCTCACTCGCGCACTTCCAGTTCATCCTCACTGATCAGGAGTTCTGCACTACAGATGGAAGGCGCTTCTCACGGGCGGGGCACAATCCGCGAAAGGCACAAAAGCTGCAGTGGAAGCCGACTTTCGCTTCGAAGTTCCCGTCGGCAATATTCCGCGCTACCCCACGTACCCGTTCCCGCGCCTCTTCCAATTGAAAGTCGGTGCGCTTCGACGTGACCGCAACATTGCCTTCGAGATTTTGAAAGATTAACTCGCCCACGCGATATCCCCACTTCTCATGCGCGGCCATGGCGTAGATGGAAAGTTGCAAGCTCTCGTCCGCATCCTCCTGCGAACGCGCTTTGCCGGTCTTGTAGTCGATGATGTTCACGCTTCCATCAGCGGCTCGATCCATTCTGTCGATTCGCCCGGCGATCTTAATTCCCGCAACCTGAATGTCAAACCATTCCTCGGTGTGCGCAACCTCAGGAGCAGCCGTCGAATGCGCTTCATCCAGGAACTTTTCCAACTGCTCCAATCCCTGCTTCAAGTAGAGCCCGCGCTGGTATGCATCCTCAATGCCACAAGCAGCCAGATCGTCTCGAAATAGCTGGATCAGTTCCTCGTCGGCTTTCGTTCTCCCCATGCGCACCGAATCGAAGTAGGTGCGAAGCACGCGGTGCATCGCCGCGCCGTATTGAAGCGCAGCATGCAGTTGGCGCGAGAGTTTCCATTCGCGCTCGAACTTAAATTGCAACGGACAGGTTTCATAGGTTTCAATCGCCGAGGCGCTAAGGCGAGCTCCCAGTCCGTCGATTGCCGGAAGTGCGAGCCATGCGGGCAAACGAGAGGCCCCAGATTGAACTCCATCGGCTGCAGCGGCAATCTCAAGCAACTCAGGCTGCGAAGGCAGCGCCGCGCGCGAACGAAGCCAGGTTTGCAGCGTTGCATTCGAAATCAGTTCGCGCATGAAGCCCACCGGAGTCTTATCGCGGCCAATTCCTTGCTTGCCATAAATGTGCAGAGAATTCTTGGCCCGTGTCATGGCAACGTAAAAAAGACGGCGCTCTTCCTGATCGTGAAGAGTTTTGTCGTCCGCGACCGTGGCAGAATCGGGATCGCGCAACTCACTGGGGAACTCGACCAGAGTTTCACGATAGCCGGTCGGAAACGAGCCTTTCGTAGCGCGCAGCAGAAAGACATGCGAGAACTCCAGTCCTTTCGCGCCATGCGCGGTCATTAGCCGGACCGTGTCTTCATCTGGATTGGCCGCCAGCGGAATCCATCCACCAGCCTCGCGGAATAATTCGAGATACTCGATCCATTCGCCTAGATCTTTGGTCTTTGTGGTGGCCTTAGTCTCCCAATCTGCGGCGAACTTCAGCGCGGCCTGCAACGCCGACGTGTTGAGATCGAGTTGAAATTGTCTTCCGATCAACTCTAGCGCGGCACGCGTCTTGGCACTCTTGCGTGTGACTTCTTCCCGCGCCCGGCGCACGCAATCGAGGACCGCTCGCCCACCTGTAACCGAGTCAAGCACGGATGCCAGCGGGACTACGGTTCCTTCCTTTGACTCCTTTGCGATGCTGCGCAGCGCGGTACGAAGCTGCTCGGGATCGACCTCAAACCGGGACAGCGCCGCAACCCGAAACAAGCTGGCGTCCGATCCCATATCCACCACCACGGCCACGCAGGCAAACAAGTCGCGCACCTCAGGCGTATCGCTCACATCCATGTTTTCAATGGAAAAAGGAATATTGCGCTCGGCCAACTCCTGGGCAACTTCATCACGGTGTGAGTGCGAACGATAAAGAATGCCGAAATCCTTCCACTTGCAGCGCGCGCCGCGCCTGGTTTCTTCGATAATCGTGACCACGTCGGGAGCTTCCGATGTCTTGCCGCTGAAAGACACCGCTTCCACAGGAAAATCCGGCAGAGGCTTTCCTTCCCGTGTCGCATCTTCTTCGCGTGCCGACTGCAATGGGGCGCGGCGGTAAGCAAGCGGACCAGCTTCATCTGCACCGAAGACCGGAGGATTTTTGTCGACAACGGCGAAGGCGCACTGAAGAATGGGCGTGGTTGAGCGCCGGTTCTTGCCCAGCACTACAAGTTTAGTCTGCGGAAAATGCCGGCGAAACAGATGAAAAGCCGCACTGGAGGCTCCACGAAAGCGGTAGATCGACTGATCGGGATCGCCCACTCCAAAAATATTTCCATCTTTGCCGGCCAACAACGCGAGAATCTTGATCTGGGCAAAGTTGGCGTCCTGAAATTCATCGACCAGCAAAAAACGGGCGCGGGCTTGCTCGGCGGCCAGTAGAGTCTGATCGCTTGTGAGCAAATCGTAAGCGCGGGTCATCATGTGACCGAACGTGCCTAGATTTTCTTCGCGCAGCCAACGCTCGGTTGTGGAGAAGACGCGGGAAATTTCCCGGCAGCGTGCGATCACTTCTGCGTCGCTCAACTCTTCTTTCGATTTTGCGACCCGCGGAACTGGCAACTCGCCGCGCTCGAGTCGGGTGACATATTTCGCATACCTTTCCGGAGTGACCAGTTCGTCGTGGCAGCGGCTGAGAAAGTCCAAAAGATCGTTCAGAAACTTCGCTACATTCGCGGCTCGAACATAATGCTCAAGACCAAGCTCGTGGAGTCGCTTGCGCAGGTAAATCCACAGGTCTTTATCGTCGAGCACGCCGAAGTCTTTGCCAGCGCGCTTGAGCAGGTCGAGGCAGTAGTCGTGAAAGGTGGTGGAGTGAATTTTGCCGAAGCGTGCGCCCACGCGCTCGCGCATTTCCGCTGCTGCGGCCACAGTGTAGGTGAGGGCGCGCACTTCATCTGGCTGCGCGTGCCCCTGCTCGATCAGTCGCGCTACCCGGTGAATCAGAACGGACGTCTTGCCCGTGCCCGCTCCCGCAACCACCAGCATGGGGCCGTGAACATGTTCGATCGCTTCACGCTGCCGATCGTCGGGGATAAATAGAACTGACTTGGATTTAGAGGCAGACATCGCGGTCAGAATATCATCATGGGCGGTATTAGAATTCACCCAGCAGAGCCGTCGAGTTATACCGAAGCAAGCGCCGAAGAGACGATCGCCGTGGTTGCAATGGCGGCGGTTTCGGCGCGCAGAATCGTGTTGCCGAGCGAGGCCGAAGTCCAACCGGCTTGCTGAAACGATTGCAACTCATCGTCAGCCCAGCCGCCCTCGGGGCCGATGGCAAGAAGCACTCCGTCCGCTGGATTCGATTTCACAGCGTCGCGAAGCAGGGTTCGATCTTCTGACTCCGACAATACGATCCGCAGGCCAGCCTGCAGGTTGAGTATCTCCGCCAGCTTGACCGGCGCAGCGATCTGCGGCGGCACGGTACGGCGCGATTGCTCTGAAGCCTGGAGAGCAATGCGTTGCCAGCGCTCGACTCGCTTGGCTGATGCAGCGGCGAGATGTGCATCTGTGCGTCGCGCAATGAGTGGAATAATGCGCGACACGCCGAGTTCAGTGCATTTTTCAATCGCCCATTCCATGCGGTCAAACTTAAAGATGGAAAGAGCGAGCGTGATTTCGGCCAACGCCTGAGAAGACACTTCTTCGCCTAAGTCGAATTCAACGCGCCCGCCATCGACCGAAACAATTTTCCCGCGGCGAACGGTTGAATCAGTGGCGATGTCGAATTGCTGTCCGACGCGAACGCGAAGCACACGCACGAGATGATCGGCATGTTCGCCGACCAGGGCGGCGCGATCGGCTGAGAATTCGTCGGCGATGAAACGGCGGCGAGTCATAGGGCAGTTGTCAGTTCTCAGTAAGAACTCAGGTAGACTCACGACCAAATTGAAATTCAGCAAACCCGATGCAGTTTTGTTCGCTAGGACTGGCAACTTGCAACCGACAACTGCTACCCGAAGATTTCCTTCACTTTGCCCAGCAGCGCCCGCATCATCGGCTGATTATCGACTTTCGCAGTGGTTTCCAGTTCCTGCAGCAGTTCCTTCTGGCGCTTGTTCAGCTTGGTGGGGATTTGCACGCGCACCTCCACATAAAGATCGCCCTTGCCGTGTCCGCTCAACACAGGCACGCCTTTGTTGCGGATGCGAAATGTCGTCCCCGGCTGCGTGCCGTCGGGAATTTTCAGCGTGTGCTCGCCGTCCAGCGTGGGCACGCGAATCTCTGCGCCAGTCGCCGCCTGCGTCACCGAGAGCGGGACCACGCAATGCAGGTCGTTGCCCTCGCGCACAAAGAACGGATGCTCCTTCACATGCAGTACAAGGTAGAGATCGCCGGCCGGGCCGCCGAATGGTCCGGCTTCGCCTCCGCCGGTAAAGCGAATGCGCGTACCGTCTTCCACGCCCGCCGGAATTTTAGCGTCGATCGTGCGCTGGCGCAGAACGCGGCCCTGGCCTCTGCACTTCGTGCAGGGATCGGTAATCACGCTGCCAGTTCCCTGGCAAGCCGGGCACGTGCGCGCAATGCTGAAAAATCCCTGCTGGTAGCGAACCTGGCCGCGCCCCTGGCATGATCGGCAGGTGCTCGCAGCCTTTCCCGTGGCAGCGCCTGATCCGTGACACTCTTCGCACCCTTCGTGGCGTCGCACCGTGACGCTTGTCTCGGTGCCGAAGGCGGCTTCTTCGAACTCGATGGTCAAATCCTCGCGCAAATCGGCGCCTCGCTGCACCCGGCTGCGCCGGCGGCCGCCGGTTCCGAAAGCGTCTCCGAAACCAAAGAACTCTCCGAAGATGTCGCCCAAATCCTGGAAGTTCGACGGATCGAAGCCGACGCCTGAAGCCGCTGCGCTTCCCACCCCAGCGTGCCCAAAGCGATCGTAGAGGGACCGCTTCTCAGAATCAGCTAACACCGTGTAGGCCTCGGTAACTTCTTTGAAGCGCTCCTCCGCGTCAGGATTATTTGGATTGCGATCAGGATGCCACTGCATGGCAAGCTTGCGATACGCGCTCTTCAGTTCCTGTTCAGTGACGGTGCGGGTTACCGACAATACCTCGTAGTAATCGCGTTTTGCGTGTGTGGCCAGAATCGAATGCCTTTCTTTTTCTTTGAGAAGATCTCGTTAGATGAAACGAAACAACGAAATGAACTGCACAACTACTTTTCAGGATTTTTCGCCACCTTCACCATCGCAGGCCGCAGCAGCCGGTCTTTGAATTTATAACCCCGCTGCAATTCTTCGATCACCTGATGATCGGGAACCTCGCTGGTCTCCACCATCTCAATCGCTTCGTGATAATGCGGATTGAACGACTCGCCCTTGGATTCGATCGCATTCACTGAAAGCTTGTTCAGCGCGGATTGCAGCTGCTTGTAAATGAGTTCCACGCCGCTGCGGAACTCTGCTGCGTCCGACTTTACCCGCAGTGCGAGCTCCAGGCTGTCGACCACTGGCAAGAACGTTTTGATCGCATCGGCAGTGGCGTAGTCCTTATATTCCTGCTGTTCTTTGCTCACCCGGCGGCGCGCGTTTTCAAACTCGGCTTGCGCACGCGCCAGCCGATCCAGCAGCGAATCCCGCTCGACCCGCAGGTTCCTTAATTCCGATTCCTGCGATGACGACTCCGTAGCCGCTGCATCCACTTCTTCCCCATCCCGAGCCGCTGGCAACTCATGCTCCAAGTCCAGCGCCGACTTTTCTGCCTCTGACCTTCCGTTGGCTTTACTCATAAAAATTATGATTACTCCGATTCATTCAATATTTTGTCGAAGAGGCGCGCGATGTAAGAAACCGCCGTGATCGTGTTCTGATAATCCATGCGCGTCGGTCCAATCACGGCTAGGGAGCCGAACATATCGGCCCCGGAGCGCGCGGGCGCGCCAATCAGCACAAAGTTCTGCATGGAAGGTAGCGTGTCATCGAGCCCAATCACCACGCGCACGGCTTCCTGCTTTACGTCAAGATATGCGCCCAGCAGCTTGGCGATTTTTTCTTTCTCTTCCAACATCTTCAGCATTTCCTGCAGGCGCTTGCGGTCTTCTTCACCCGCCACCAGGTTGGCTGCGCCTTCCACAAAAACTACTTGCGACTGCTTTTCGCCCTCAAGTGCCCCCTGCTTGTAGAGCTGCTCAATCGAATTCATCAGCCGATCGTACTCGCTGCGCTCCTGTTCGATACGGCGCGCCAGTTCAGTCCGCAACGACTCCATGGTCCAGCCGCGAAAATTCTCGTTGATGTAACGCGAGGCAAGATCGAGCTCCCCCTGCGAAAGATCGAGCCTTAACACGCGGTCGCGCACCAGCCCCGCGCGCGTCACCAAAACCGCCAGCACTTTCTGATCGCCGAGACGCGAAAAATACACATGCTCTAGCGCGTTCTTTGCCCCGGTGGTCGCGACAGTAACGCCCACGTTGCGCGAAATCAGCGACAGCACCCGCGAGGTGCGCTCCATAAACTCCTGCACATCGGTGATGCCGGCCAGCGAATCGGAAATCATGTTCTCGTCTTGCGGAGCCAGCTGCGCGCTTCCCGAAATCTGCTCCACGTAGTATCTATAGGCGTCGGTTGTGGGCACGCGCCCCGAGGACGTGTGGCGCTGCTCCAGAAATCCGGCATCCGACAGATCGGCCATCACATTGCGAATCGTCGCAGGGCTTAGGCCCTCGCGATTGGATCGCGAGAGTGTGCGCGAACCGACCGGCTCACCCGTGGAAATAAACGTTTCCACAATCGCGGTGAGGACTTCGCGTTCGCGCTTGCCGATATTGGGATCCGATGGCATTGGTAATGAATAGTTCCCAGATTCGCAGGCGGGCAGTGTCAGATCCTATCGCGGATTCGACCTGACCCTCCGCTCTACGGCTAACTATCTTAGATGCAAAAGCTTAGCCGAACGACGCATCCGCCGCGCCCTGCTTGGATTCTAGGAACGGCCTACCTTCCTGTCAAGGAGAGGAAAGTGTAGCGATCGGCGCCGACCGCTGTATACACAAGAGGCGCATTCTTGCACAAGGCCCGGTTGCAGCATCGCCTCATAGTATTCTCGTACACCGAACTACGAAACATTCGCAATGAAATCCAAACCTCACATTGCCGTCGTAGGCGCGGGAGCCTTCGGCAGCTGGACCGCCCTGCACCTGCTCGAGCGCGGAGCGCGGGTCACTCTTATCGACGCGTGGGGGCCGGGCAATTCTCGCGCGTCCTCAGGCGGCGAGACTCGCATCATGCGCTGCACCTACGGGCCCGATCAACCTTATACGCAGCTCGCAGCCCGCTCCCTTCAGCTTTGGGGCAAGTACGGGCGGAGATGGAAAACGGAGTTCCTGCATCGCACCGGCGTTTTATGGATGGTCAGCAGCCGCGACGACACATTCGAGCGCGGCTCATTGCCTGTGCTTCGGCAGGAACGGGTGAAGTTTCGCGAGTTCTCCACCGCTGAGATGAAGCGCCGCTGGCCGCAAATCAACTTTAGCGATGTGCATTGGGGCATTTTCGAACCGGAGTGCGGGTACCTTGAGGCTCGCTCGAGTTGCCAGACGGTGGTCGAAAACTTTGTGGCCGCCGGCGGCGAATACCGGCAAGCTGAGGTGCGGACCGAAGGTCTCGAAGATCCTCCGCTTCGAGGTCTCAGATTATCGGATGGCTCGCGGGTGAAAGCCGATAAGTATGTATTTGCATGCGGGCCGTGGTTGGGTAAGCTGTTTCCCAAACCTTTGGGCAAGGTGATTCTCCGGACCAAGCAGGACATTTTTTTCTTCGGACCGCCCGCCGGAGATTTTCGCTTCAGCGATCCGAATCTGCCCGTGTGGGGAGATCACTGCGAGCGATTTTTTTATGGCATTCCCGGCAGCGACCGGCGTGGATTTAAAGTCGCCGATGACACGCGCGGTTCGCCGTTCGATCCCACCGACGGCGAGCGAGTCGCCAGCCAAGCGACACTAAAGCGGGTCCGCCAATACATCGCTTTTCGCTTTCCTGCCATGAAAGATGCGCCGCTAGTCGAGACTCGCGTGTGCCAGTATGAGCAAACTTCCGACGGTAATTTTGTTGTCGATCGACATCCAGAGATGAGCAATGTCTGGTTTTTGGGCGGCGGCTCGGGACACGGATTCAAGCACGGGCCGGCGCTCGGTGAGATGATGCCTGATCTGATCTTGGGAGACGACGAACCTCGGGAAGTCTGGGGTCTGTCGCGGTTTTCGAAAGAAAAAGCTTAACCACAGAGGTCATAGGGGAACACAGAGGCCTTGCTCTGTGAACCCCTGTGCCCCTTGTGGTAAAGATTTTTTCAGGAGTGAATATCTCCCTTACTGAATCTGAATCACACTAGCCGGCTCGGCGGCCTTGATCTCAACCACCCGCTCCGCGACCTTCCGCGCAAACGCGAAGATCGACTTGGCATGCGGTGAGTGTTCACCTTCGAGAACTACAGGCTTCCCGCCATCCCCTGACTTGCGAACTTCAGGGTCAAGCTCGATGCTGCCAAGAAACGGCACTTTGAATTGTGCGGCCATATTCTCGGCTCCGCCTCGCGAAAATATATCGATCTCGTGATTGCAATGCGGGCAGGTAAAGAAGCTCATATTTTCGACCACGCCCACGATGTCAACCTTCATCTGCTTAAACATCTCGATGGCTTTACGCGCATCCTGCAGCGAAACATCGGAGGGCGTGGAAACCACCACCGCACCCGTCAGCGGCACCGACTGCACCAGCGATAGCGCGATGTCGCCGGTTCCCGGCGGCAGATCGACGATCATGTAATCGAGATGTCCCCACTCGACCATGCCGAGAAACTGCTTCACAATCTGGTGCAGCATGGGCCCGCGCCAGATGATGGGCTTGTCGCCGGGATTGAGGAATCCGACAGAAATTACTTTCAGGCCAAAGGCTTCAATCGGCTCGATGCGATTCTCTCCCACCATCTTCGGCTGCGCGCTTACGCCCAGCATCAGCGGAACGTTAGGGCCGTAAACATCGGCGTCAAGCAGGCCAACCTTGTGACCCATCTTGGCGAGAGCAACGGCCAGGTTCACCGACAGCGTCGTCTTGCCCACGCCGCCCTTGCCGGAACCTACGGCGATGATGGCATCGACTCCGGGCAGCGGTTGCGGCCCCGGCGCTGGCTGGCCGGGTTGGTGCGGCATATGTGCGTTCAAGGGATCACACTCCAGGAATGAAATCAGGATGGATCGAACAGTTGATTATACAGGGATGAACGGGGCTTCGACCGACTCATGTCCGGCGCAATGAATCGATCCGGTCATTTCAAACTCCTAGTAGCCTTCCCCTTCCAGCCGCACCTTCCCGCGAAACATTCGAAATAAATACGTGAAATATCCTAAAGCGAGAACCAGGCTGACGCCCCACCAGGTTAGCCCGACGGTGAGGCCGTGATGCGCGGCGGCGGCGTTGTAAATGGTGAGACTGTAAGCGGGATTTGTGCTCGCCGGCAGCACGGTTGGATAAAGCGCGAAAGCCGCGCCCACCAGCATCCCCACAATGTAGAACGCCGACGCAACGAAGGCCAGTTTGTCTTCGCTCTTGCGGATCGCGTAAATCATGACTGCCAAACTGCCAAACACAATCAAAGGAATCGCATACCCGATGGCGTGGCTCCTGTAGTTATCGAGAACGTTCGGCTGAACGACGAGGGTCGCAACCACACCGGCGATCGTTAAGATAAGCTGCAGCGGCCACGCCAACAGCGCGACCCGGCGCGTGCGCTGATTCAATTCACCCTCAGTTTTCACGGCCACGTACAACGAACCGTGTGTGGTCAGAGTTACAAGAGCAATCACGCCGGTAAGCACGGTGTACCAATCGAGAATCCCCGTCTGACCGCTGGCGCGAAAGTTCGTCCAGAGCGGTTCGAAGAAGTAACCATCCGCGCCCAGGGGCACTCCCCGAACCACATTGCCCAGCGCCGCCCCAAGAAAAATCCCCAGCAGGATGCTCGACACACAGAAGATCAACTCGAAGAATCCCACCCACACGGGATTTTCCATGTGCGCGCCCAACTCGATTCCCATGCCGCGCAGCATCAGAAGCCACAGAACCATTATCAGCGGTAGATAGAAGCCGCTGAAGCTTGACGCATAAAGCAAGGGAAAAGCGAAGTAGAGCGTACCGCCGGCGGCCACCAGCCATACTTCATTCCCATCCCATACCGGGCCAATGGCGCGCAGGATTCTTCGCCGATCGTCTCTGGTTCGCGCGACGGCCAGATAAATCGCGCCCGCGCCCAGGTCGAATCCATCGAGCACCACGTAGGCCGTCAGCATCATGGCAACAATCATGAACCAAAGCGTTTCCATTACGCTCCTTCTCGGGTCCTGCCCCTAAAGGGGCGATCAAACCGCGGTCGGACGGTATCGCTGAAGCGATACCCTGATACGAATCACTGGTACGAATCACTGATACGAATCGCTCTCTGCAACTCTTTTCGCGTCTCTCCTCGGAAAAATCCGTTAGTGCGGCACGATCTCGCCCGCTGCCGGACCGAGCTCGATTTCGCGCCTGACTAAGAACAAAAACAGGATGCCCAGCACTGTATACATGCCAAGAAAACCGAGCAGCGTGAACATGGCATTACCTGCCGAGACCAGCTTCGAATATCCGTCCGCCGTGCGCATCAAGCCGTAAACCAGCCAGGGCTGGCGCCCGAGCTCAGCCGTCAACCATCCTGCAGTATTGGCGATATAAGGGAAGGGCAAGGCAAGCAGCAGAATCCAGAGCATCCAGCGCGCGGAAAATAATTTGCCTCGCCACAAGAGGAATGCCGCCACAGTCATGATGGCGATGAAAATCGTGCCCAGCCCAACCATGATGTGGTAGGCGTAATACAGCAAAGCGATATTTTGCGGCCAAAGGTCTGGCGGGAATGAATCGAGCCCCCGCACGTTTGCCGTCCATGCGCGGTAGGTCAAAAAGCTCAGCACATTCGGAACCTGGATGGGATTATCGATCTTGCGCTCCTCCACATTCGGCTGGCCAATGAGCACCAGCGGCGCGCCCTGCTGGCCTACGAACAGCGCCTCCATCGCGGCCAGCGTGGCCGGCTGATTCATGGCGATCATCTTGCCTTGCCCATCACCGGTCGGGAACAATTGGAGGAAGCTGAAGATCAATCCGGCGATCACGCCTACGCGCACAAAAATCCGGCCATGGGCTTCAAACTTTCCCCACAGTAAATAAAAGGCACCCACGGATGTCATCACGATCGAGCCGGTAATTACCGCGCCGCTCATGTTGTGAGCGTATTGCCACCACGCCCAGGGATTGAGCACCAATTGCCAGAAGCTCGAGAGTTGCAACGATCCGTCAGCGGCTTTGAAATAGCCGACGGGATGCTGCATCCACGCATCGGTGACGATGATAAAAAATCCCGACAGCCACGATCCAAGAAAAACCGCAACCCCCGCCCACCAGTGTCCGCGCGGACCTAACCGTTTTTCTCCATAAAGAAAAAGTCCGAGAAATGCCGATTCCAAAAAGAATGCGAACATGCCTTCCATGGCCAGAGTTTGGCCGATCACGCCGCCGGCAAAGCGCGAAAAATGCGACCAGTTGGTGCCGAATTGAAATTCCATGGGAATGCCGGTGACTACGCCGAAAAGAAAATTAATGCCGAAGATCTTTGCCCAGAATTGCGCGGCCTGGTGATACATCTCGTCGTTGCGCCGCATACCGATCGTCTTAAGGACCAAGATCAGCGGCGCAAGGCCCATGGTCAGTTGCGGAAATAGATAGTGGAAGGTAATCGTGAAGGCGAAATGAATGCGATGAACCAGAAGAGCGCTATCCATAAAGACCCGTAGTAAAACGAGTAGTCGATTGATACAGCGCGGCCAGCGATGTGATGCCTGCTCACAACCGCCGGGCGATCATTTTGTACGCCCCGTCACCTATGCAACTGCCGCCGCCGGGCAAACTCAGTCCTTCGACTCTCGCGGCGCCGGCCGGCATCGCCGTAGCGGCGTCTTTGCTCATCCGTCTCCGGAACGACCGCCGATACCTTCAGGCGGTTCCCTTTGGCATCCACTGCCACAAACGTCAGATATGCGGACGCCACATGGTGCGCTGTGTCGGCAAGATAATTTTCTACAAATACTTTCACTCCAACTTCCATGGAGGAATGAAAAACGCGGTTCACCGACGATCGCAGAATGATCAGGTCTCCGACCCGGACGGGAACCAGAAAATCAATGTGATCCACGGAGGCCGTCACTACATAACTGCGGGCGTGGCGATGCGCCGCCATCGCGCCCGCAAGATCGATCCAGTGCATCAGGCGCCCGCCCAGCAGCGCGCCCAGCGGATTAGCGTCATTGGGCAGAACAATTTCCGCCATCTCCGATTGCGAATCTCGCACCGGACGCGGGTTCAACATTTCTTCGGCCATCTTGGTCGTTCCTCTTTCTGTTGCAATGGCCCTATTGAACCATTGATGCTGATTGCCGTTTCATTGGTTACTGATTTTTTCTGCGCCACAGCATTCGCGTTCGAGAGACATTTCCCGCCCTAGCTCGCGGCCCGCTGCAATCCAGTTCTGCGCTTTTCAAGATAGGCAGCCAGAAAACACTCCGCCATCCGCTGAATCCGGCCATCTTCGTGCCGCTTCGGCCATAGGCCACCGACTGCATCGCACTCCAAAAAGCCATGCTCCGCCGGAAGATGCGCCCGCTCGCATACGTAGCGCACTTGAATTCGATCACCGCTCCCATTGCTGCCGGCACCCAGGGTACGCGCTGAAAACCGAACTGAATCCCACATGCGCTCCTGCGGAAGCCGCGAGCATTTTTCGGCGTAGCCAAGATTGCAGAAGTCGCGCAATTCCTCCTGCGACGGAGCCTCGTTCTCGTGACCCGGCGCGGTACAGTGTCCGCTCCATCCGCAACCCAGCGGCAACCGCGCCACATGCGGCCACTGGCCATTCTCAAACTTCTCCATCGGCATAAAAAACGGACACGCCACTTACTTCTCCTCGCTGAAAATATTAAGGATTGCTCATTCTACCCATCGTGGCGAAGTAAGCCAATGCGATGCAACATAAAACTTGTAGTAATCTCATCTCAGTCTTAAAACGAGATTCATATGGATCGCATCGCTGCCCTCAACGACGTTCTTACGCTCAATCCCAACGACTCATTCGCCCGCTACGGCCTAGCCATGGAGTATTCCAATCAGGGCGACTTGGAGCGTGCGCTGGCAGAATTTTCTATTTTGCTCAGCTTGAACCCCGATTACACTCCTGGCTATTTCATGGCCGCGCAATCCCTGGCTCGCGCCGATCGCACCGGCGAGGCGAAGACCATGCTGACGAATGGCATCGCCTCCGCTCGCCGCACTGGAAACTTGCATGCGCTGGGTGAGATGGAAGCGATGCTCGCGGAACTGGGGTAGTTCTCACTTCGCCATCCTCGCCATAGCCAACTCCACCAATCCCGGAAATAGCTGATAAATCTTCTGAGGAACGTACATCGCCCAGGGCACAATCACTTCGCGCTTTTTCTTTAAATATCCCTGCAGCGTAGCTCGCGCCACGCGCTCCGCGGTAATGCCTCGCACCGAATCAGGACGCACCTTCTTCCGCTCATTCCCCAACACTACATTCTTGCTGAAATTCGTGCGCACGTACCCTGGGCAAACTGTCAGCACATGGATTCCGTCTTTTTTCAATTCCACTCGCGCCGCCTTACCCATGGCATTCAATGCAAACTTGGTAGCGCTGTAACCCGCATGAAACGGCAGTGGAATATGCCCAGCCACACTCGAAATGTTAATAATCGTCCCGCCGCTCTGCTGCCGCATGACCGGGATAACCGCCTGCATTGCCCCTACCGCGCCAAACAAATTGGTTTCGAACATTTCGCGGAACGCCGCCATTTCCATCTGCGCGACAGAATCCAGCAGGCCGTGCCCCGCATTATTCACCCACACATCAATCCGCTGGAAGTGATGCAGCGTCAGTCCAATCGCGCGATCGATATCCTCCCGATGGCGTACGTCGCACGCCATCGCCAGCGTTCGTTCGCTATGTCCCACGCGCCTGCGAGCCTCTTCTACTCGTCCGGCGTCGCGCGACAGCATCACCACGCTAGCGCCCTGATCGGCGAAAATCTTCGCGATCGCTTCTCCAATGCCCATGGAAGCGCCCGTAACCACCACGACCTTTCCCGCGAGTTCCATGCCCTGCTTTTATTCTCCTCGATCCACGAAGTCAAACAAATCCGGTCAGTGCTTCGCCTCGGTCCTTGCCTAGAGTACAATCGGAGCCGCGAGCCCGCTGGAGACCTTCTTGGACGTTCTCATTCCCCTGTTCCCTCTCGATGTCGTTCTCTTCCCGGGCACGCCTTTGCCGCTGCACATTTTCGAGCCGCGCTATAAAGAAATGATCGCCGAGTGTCTGGCGCAGAATCGCACCTTCGGCGTGGTGCGTGCTGTTGAGCAAGGCGTGGCCGAAGTGGGATGCACAGCGGAGATCGTCACTGTAGTCAAAGAGTATCCGGATGGGCGACTTGACCTTGTTACTGAAGGACGAAAGCGTTTTGAACTCGTGCGCATCAATCAGGAACGTTCATTCCTCCGAGCTGAAATTCTGCTGATCGGCGACGAACCCGGCGCTCCCTCGCAGGAAGAAACCGAGCGCGCCGTTGAATTGCACTCCCAGGTACTGGCCATCGCGGGGGCAACACAGGATCTCTCAGGCGCCGATCCCTCGCTGCTCTCTTTTTATCTTGCCGCCTCTCTGCCTCTCGATCTGGATTTCAAACAGAAACTGCTTGCGCTGCGGTCCGAACCGGAGCGCCTTAGCTTACTCACTTCTTACTTCGAAACAATCCTGCCGAATCTTCAGCGCGCTGCGACGGCCCGCCAAAGGGCCGGCGGCAACGGCCACGTCTACTAGAGTCGGATTGAAACTCCTCCTGAGCCTCATCGCCAAAGAGCCCAGCGCACAATCCGCGTCCCGCGCTTCCCGCGTATAATCCATGAAAGCATTCTTCTCTGGGGGTTCCTCATGAGTCTTCCGCGCACGCTTGGCGAATTGCGACGCAGTGAATTTTCCGAAGAGCGTTTGCGCAACCGCCGCGTGAAAGACGAGCTCCGCGATAACCTGATTGCGCGCCTGCGCCAGCGCGACGATGAAAGCATCTTCCCCGGCATCGTCGGTTACGATGACACCGTAGTCCCGCAGATCGTAAACGCCGTGCTGTCGCGGCACAATTTTATTCTGCTCGGACTTCGCGGCCAGGCCAAAAGCCGCATCCTGCGCGCTTTGACAACGCTGCTCGACTCTCATATGCCTTACATTACGGGCTGCGAGATTCGCGACAATCCCTACGCCCCGATCTGCCGGCGCTGTCGCGAAGAGGTAGCGCGCCTTAATGATGCAACGCCGATTTCCTATCTCACTCCCGACGACCGTTACGTTGAGAAGCTGGCCACGCCCGATGTCACCATCGCCGACCTGATCGGCGATATCGATCCCATCAAAGCCGCGCGCGGCGGTCACGAGCTTGCCAGCGAATTCACCGTACACTACGGACTGCTTCCCCGCGCCAACCGCGGCATCTTCGCCATCAACGAACTTCCCGATCTCGCCGGAAAAATTCAGGTGGGACTTTTCAATATCATGCAGGAAGGCGACGTGCAGATTAAGGGCTACCCAATCCGCCTGCCGCTTGATCTTGCCATTGTCTTCAGCGCGAATCCGGAAGATTACACTGCGCGCGGAAAAATTATCACGCCGCTGAAAGATCGCATCGGCTCCGAAATCCGCACCCACTATCCCGCCACCGTGGATGAAGGCATCGCCATCACCGCGCAGGAGGCGTGGACCCGCCGCAATGGTCATGCCATGCACCTGCCGGTCTACATTCAGCAGGTGATCGAGCGCATCGCCTTCGCTGCCCGCGAAGATAAGAAAATCGACAAGCGCTCCGGCGTCAGCCAGCGGCTACCGATTTCCGCAATGGAGAATGTGATTTCGAACGCTGAGCGCCGCGCCCTGCGCAACGACGAAAAACTGGTCGTTCCACGCATCAGCGACGTCTACGCCGCGCTCCCCGCTATCACCGGAAAACTCGAACTCGAATACGAAGGTGAGATGAAGGGCGCGGATTTCGTGGGCCGCGAACTGATTCGCGCCGCCATCGCCAAAACCTACGACGAATATTTCACCGGCGCAAACGTGCAGCAGATCGTGCAGTGGTTCGATCTTGGCGGTGAGATTCAGCTGTCTGATTCTGTTGCAGCCAGCGAGGCGCTCGAAAACCTGAAAGAAATTCAGGGATTAACTGACAAGCTCGGACCGCTCGGCATTTCGCAGAAAGAAAGTCCCGAGCAGCAGGTCTCGGCCGCCGAATTTATTCTCGAAGGCCTGCATGCGCACAAACGCATCGGCCGTAACGAAGAGCGCGTATTCAAAGCCGGAGAAAAAAAGGCGGAACCGCAGCGGGAGAAGGCATTCGACGCCGACGAGCGCCCGTTCCGCCAGAGAAGGCAGTTTAATTAGCTGTCCGGCTCCCGGCATCCGGCTTCCGGTTTTGGAGGTCAGAGCCGAACGCCGGAGGCCGGAAGCCGATTCATGAAACGCATCCGCTACTCCAAATACGTTCCCGATCCCGCGGGCGAAATGAGCATGGAAGATCTGCTCAGCGCCCTCTCGGACTACCTGCTGCAAAGCGGCTTCCAGAGCGACATGTGGTACGAGATGCCTGAGGGCGAGCAAACGCTCGACGATCTGCGCCGCGCCATCGAGCAGGCGTTGATGGAGGGCGACCAGTTCGACGAAGACATGCGCGAACGCCTGCAGCAGATGGCAGCCGATGGCGAACTTGACGAACTCATCGAAAAGCTCATCCAGCGCATGCAGCAGGAAGATTACATATCAATCGACCAGCCTCCCGACCCATCGCGGCCGTCCGGCGTTGGCGGCCAGGTTGGAGAAAGCGCGCCGCAGGCAAAATTTGAGATTACCGATAAGAGCCTGGATTTTCTTGGCTTCAAATCGTTGCGCAACCTTCTCGGTTCGCTCGGCAAATCCAGCTTTGGCCGCCACGACACGCGCGACTTCGCCACCGGCATCGAATCCAGTGGCGCGTCCCGCACCTATGAATTCGGCGACACCCTAAATCTCGACATCACCGCCACGCTGTCAAATGCGATCCAGCGCGAAGGTCTGAGCGTGCCGCTCAACATCGAATACGCCGACCTGCAAGTGCACCAGTGTGAATATCAATCCTCCTGCGCCACGGTGCTGATGCTCGACTGCTCGCACTCGATGATTCTCTACGGAGAAGACCGCTTCACTCCCGCGAAAAAAGTTGCCATGGCGCTCTCGCACCTGATTCGTACGCAGTACCCGGGCGACTCGCTTTCGCTGGTGCTGTTCCACGATTCGGCGGAAGAGGTTCCGCTTTCGCAACTCGCGCGCGTCAAGGTCGGCCCCTATTACACCAACACGCGCGAAGGCCTGCGCATGGCTCAGCGCATTCTGCAGCGCCAGCGCAAGGACATGAAGCAGATCGTCATGATTACTGACGGCAAACCTTCCGCGCTCACCCTTGAAGACGGACGCATCTACAAAAACGCCTTCGGCCTCGACCCGCTGGTAGTGAGCCAGACCCTCGAAGAAGTGTCGAAGTGCAAGCGCGCCGGCGTGCTGATCAATACCTTTATGCTGGCTTCTGATTACGGATTGGTGCAATTCGTCCAGAAAGTTACCGAAATGTGCCGCGGCAAAGCTTACTTCACGACTCCCTACACGCTCGGGCAGTACTTATTGATGGACTATATGTCACGTAAGACCAAAACCATTCACTAAGCTCTCGCAACTAAGTCACCCTGATTCCAGATACTCCACGCCTTGCGCCTTTCCTTCGCCTAAAGCCCGCATACTTGCGTCTGCGACTACACTGTTTGCCTGGGGAACTCCCCTATTGATAGGAGAAAAACATGAACCGGATCCTCGCATTAGCGTTGTTGCTCGTATCGTTCACTTTAACTGCTCTGGCTGATGGCTCGGGTGGGGCACCGCCACCCAGTAATGGAACGCCCAAGGTCTTGATGGCTGACGGAGCAGGTGGAGCGCCTCCGCCCAGCAATGGAACGCTCAATGTTTTGCTAGCTGACGGAGCAGGTGGCGCCCCGCCGCCCAGCAATGGAACGCCCAATGTTTTGCTAGCTGACGGAGCGGGTGGCGCCCCGCCGCCCAGCGATGGAACCCTCAATGTCTTGCTAACTGATGGAGCAGGTGGCGCCCCGCCGCCCAGCGATGGAACCCTCAATGTTTTGCTAGCTGACGGAGCAGGTGGCGCCCCGCCGCCCAGCAATGGAACGCCCAATGTTTTGCTAGCTGACGGAGCGGGTGGCGCCCCGCCGCCCAGCGATGGAACCCTCAATGTCTTGCTAACTGATGGAGCAGGTGGCGCCCCGCCGCCCAGCAATGGAACGCCCAATGTTTTGCTAGCTGACGGAGCAGGTGGCGCGCCTCCGCCTGCAAAGGGTTGTTAGGTGGCTTAGCGCAATTTGATCGAAAAAACCGGGGGCAGATGCGATAATTCTGCTCCCGGACTATGACTCTGCTCGAATGGTACATCCCGGTTGGGCTTCTGGCGCTTTTGCTTTTTGCATTGCTTAGAGCCCGCGCGTATGAAGTGTGCCCCTGGTTTTTTGCGTATTCGGTTTACGGACTTGTCGTAAGCCTCACAAGATTCGCATCGCACAAATATCCCGAGCTTTACTACGCGGCCTACTGGATTTCAGAAGCTGGCTATGACGTGCTAGGAATCGCCGTAATGTACGAGGTGCTCCGTACGGTCCTTGGAGGACTCGCTCGAGACTCATGGGCTCGTATCATATTCCCGGTGATCCTGGTCGCAGGAGTTCTTCTTAGCTTCGCCCGCACTCACGCTGCCCCTAGCCAGTTCACTCGCCGCTTAGCGTTCTACATCCTGACTGGCGAAATCGCCGTCCGGTTCGTTCAGGTATTCATCTTCGCTGGATTAGTAAGCCTAGCCCCCCTCCTAGGCCTCCGCTGGCGACAATACCCGTTCGGCATCGCCGCCGGATTCGGCCTGTATGCCACCGTCTCCCTCCTCATTACGGCCAAACTTTCGGATTTTGGAACAAGATTCATGTTTTTGTTCAATGCTGTCTCACTTGTGGCATACTCTCTTGCCGTGCTCATCTGGATATGGTTTTTTAGTACGCCGCAGAAAGTCGAATCCCCGAAGCCCGAGTTGTCGGCCCCTTCCCCCGGTGATCTAAAGCAATACAAAGATGCGTTACGGAGGATGCGCTAGCCTATGTTCCCCATAATTCTTACCTGGCTGATCGTTGCGTGGGGCGCCGTTTCTTGCATCTACATGCTGCGATGCGCCTGGATGCGGTTTCCCAAGCGCGATGTCGATGTCGATGCCGACGATGTAATTCCCTTTCTTTACCCGGTGGATGTTTCATTGGCCGAATCGATCCTCGATCCGGCGACCGGATTCGAGTGCCGATGGAAGTTGAGCCGGCAACAGTTTCGCGAAGCCCAGCGCAAGCGCATGCGCTTATATCTGGAGCTGACCCGGCGCATGGCGCACAACTCGCGCGTGCTGGTGGAGTACGCCGATGCGGAGAAAAATCATCCCGATCCGCGGCGCGCCCAGTTGGCTGTGGCTCTGCAGGAAAAGGCAATCGAAGTGCGGCTCTACGCCCTGCTGACTGGGATCAAGGTCCGCTTCTGGCTGCTGCTGCGTTCCGACATCGTAGTCATAATGCCCGACCTATCCCGCCTGCGGACCACCGGCGAAATCAATGGCCTTGAAACTTACAGTGCTTTAAAAACAGCCGCCACTGCGGCTTTTGTGCAACTGCCGCCTGAGGAGTTCGATTCGCTGACTCGTAGCCTGTAATGTAAGCGCTGTGCACTGATTCCGCCGGGGCTTAATAACGCGCCCGCCCTCGCCCGTTAAGGCAAACTGCTGATACTCTTTTAACACCCATGGCAAACTGCATTCGATGCGGGCGTCAGCTGTCCGGCTTTACCCTGGGCAAGAAAATCTGCCCCTGGTGCAAGCAGCATGAAGCGGAGCAGCGCGGCGAAGTGGTGGAGAACGCCCGCCAGCCCGTAATGGCCACCCCCTGGGTCCGCCGCGGCGAATCGACGATCAGCCTCACCCAGATTATTTTCGGCATCAACGCCGCCGTATTTCTGGGGATGGCGCTTGCAGCCTCCAGCATTCTCGACTTCCCTCCTGCGGAATTGGTTCGCTGGGGCGGAAATGTTGGCGCGCTTACAATCTCGGGCGAATGGTGGCGGCTGCTTACCAACATCTTTATTCACGGCGGAATCATCCACATCGCCTTCAATATGTGGTGCCTGTGGAATCTGGGGCAGCTCGCTGAATCGCTCTACGGACGTTGGACCTACGCCACCATCTACTTAATCTGCGGCCTCGGCGCGAGTTTATGCAGCGCAGGATGGCATCCTTATGTGCCCAGCGTCGGAGCTTCGGGAGCCATCTTCGGCCTGGCGGGAGCGCTGATTGCAGCTTTCAAGTTAGGAGAGTTCTCGGTGCCCCGCGCGGCATTGTCTGGAACTTTGCGCAGCCTGGGCGCATTCGTTTTCTACAACCTTATCTTCGGATTCGCGCTTCCCGGCATCGACAACGCGGCCCATATCGGCGGCCTGGTCACAGGATTAATCGTAGGCGCGCTCATTGCCTTCATCGCCCCGCGTCATGAGGACGCTCCACGCCGTGCGCTGGTGTTTGGAGTTGTGCTGGTTGCGCTGGCCGGCGGTGCAATGCAGGTCGCGCATCATTACCATGTCCCGCTGCGCTTGCAGAGAATTCACTTCGCGCAACCGGAAAATTAATCGGCAGATCGAAGCAAATCGCGTCTAGCTCTTCAAATCTCCCACGGCCCGCCAAGCCTGGCTAATGGCCTCGTTCACATAGGCGCTGGCCCCGGCATCAGAGTTGGCGATGGCGATTCGGCCAAACGTTTTCCGCGCGATTTCACAGGGAGTCACGCCGCCCTCGAGAACAAATTTATCCCACAAACTGCTGTATTCGTAAGCATAGCCGTGCGGCCAGCGGTTCACGGTAATCGCCAGAATGTCGCGAGCTGGATCGAATCCCCCCGCGCTAAGGGTTCTGGCAAGCTGCTCGCGGATCTTGCGCTCCATGGTTTCAAAAGTAGTGCCATAGAGCTCAAAGCGGCCCGCGATGTTCTGCTCGCGCGCCGGACGGCCTGCAAGGCAGGGCGACTTGCTCATATGGATTACGGTCGCTTCTTCGGGCGAGCGCGGACACTTGTACCCTCCGATGCTGACCGGCAAATCGAGATTGACGTTCGTGTGGTATCCCCCCGGCGCATAAATCGAATTCGCGCCGAGATTTTGAAAAGCCATCCAGTTGCGTAACATCACATTCGTGTATAGCAACGGCACTTTCGTCGCAAACGCCAGAGCTTCCTTCTGCGCATCCGGCAATTCCGGACAAATGTAGGGGATCATCGCATTCCAGCACGCTAAGACGACGTATTTCGCCTTCGCCGTATATACCTTGCCGCCACGCGCATAAGCGACTTCTACCTGGCTGCTCTTCGCCGAACTCCCTGCGGCCGAGCCCAAATGTTTTACGCTCACCGCCGTGCTACTCAGACGGATCCGAACCGGCGAGCTTTTCTCGTCGAGCTTTCCGTAGTTGGCCTTCGCGGTCACGACATCAGTCGCCGAATGGCCAGGCATGGCCCCGGAAACCAGACTGCGTACGAGAAGCCGCGCGATCGTCGCATTGCCGTCCGGAAAATGAAAAAAATATTTCCGCTCCTGTTCGAGCCCCTCTGGCCGAACGCTCATTCCAGAGAAGCCGGGATAGCCGGTTTCCGCCGCATCCAGCGCCGGTATAGCATCGATTCCTACGCCGAAAAGAGGCTGAGAAGCGGTCTGGTACAGGCGGATCACGTCGCCATGCATGCCTGCATTCTCGGCGAGAAACTGGGCATAGCTGATGCGCGCCAGTCGCGCCTTTTGTTGATCTGAATTCAGGCCGGGTAGATAATTTTTTTTCTCGCGGCACAATCGGGAAAAGTCTTTGCGTGCCTGTTCGGCAATCGGCGCCTCAGCCATGAAGTGAGCCCACGCATCGACTGCTGGAACCGCCAAGTCATAGGTCTCGCCTCCGGGAAAAGGATAGGGGTCATCGACCAGCACGTCGCTGCCGAAAGTTTCTTTGTCGAAGAAAATCTTCGGCACTCTTCCCGAACGATACAGATTACGGTCGAGATACTTTGGGAAGCTCGAAACTTCGATTCCCAAATGCTCAACTAGATTTCGGGCTACTTCACTATATGGCTCAGGGCTTTCAATCGCGTAAGAGCCGCCATAGCCCAGAATTGTTCGATCACCCACGCGAAACTCGTTGCGCTTGGCGTGGCCGCCGAAGTCGTCGTGATTCTCGAGAATGAGAACGCGAGCGTTGCCCCCAGCGGATTTGCGATAGAAGTGCGCAGCAGAAAGCCCACTAATACCGCCGCCCACGACGATCAAGTCATAAGTCTCGCCGGTATCTTGCGGAGTGCCGGCAGAGTCCCAGAAGGTCCCGTCACGCAAAGCGTGCGCACTATCGAATGAGCCAGGATGGCTCCCGCGCAAACCAGTCAACGCCGGCGGATAATATCCGGCAGCTTTCTCAGGATCATCTCCCGCGGCGAAAAGTCGGCTCGGTATGAGAGCAGCACCAGCGGTGACCGCCGCGCCGTTGAGAAAATCACGGCGCGTAATGCGGCGGTTCATTCCCAGTTCGCGGTCGGTAAAGTCGCTCATTGATCGGTTGTGAGCTTCGGACTTGGTTTTGGGCTTGCGACTAGCTTTGGCCTTCGGCTTTTTTCACGGCGAGTTCTGCGCCCTGGAAGCCGATTCGGCTGTGGGTACCGTCACAGAACGGCTTGTTGACCGAACCGCCGCAGCGGCAGAGAGAAAATGCCGGCTTGCCGGTCAGATCGTAAGCGGTTCCGTTTGCATCCACCAATTCAACCGCGCCCTCGGCCGCTTCCACGCGAAAGGGTCCATTGGGACGAATGGTTATTTTCACTTGAGCCATGTTTGATTCCTCCAACCTTACGGGTTTCTAGTAAGGCTAAAAGATATCATCAGGCAGGGGTGGGTGTCGCGTGGCGGATTGTCCGAACGTCTTCGGCGAGAAATCGGCGCGAGCTACAAACTGTCTTAGCTACAGCGGCAGCTCTTTCGTCGTCGGAAAATGATGCTGTTCTCGCCCGATCTTGCCGTCGTATTTCGTCGTCATCTTAAAGAGTTCATTGCGGCCGTCGGCCGCCAAAAGGCGGCACTGGTCGCGTAGCGACTGCATTGCCTTCGCGTCCAACGCTTCAAAGTTCACTGCAACTTTCAGATTCTGGTCGAGCACTTCCATGCTGTCGATGCCGCTGATTGTGGTGGCCACCGGCAAGCTCATGGCATAGCGCAAACCCTGCTCGGGAGTCACCACCCCGTGGCGCACGAGTTCGCCGCTGCCTCCCAGGCTCTTCATGCCCAGCGCTGCGATACCCCGCCGCGTCGCTTCCAGCAGCACGTGCGTCTCAAAACTGCGGAACGTCGCATCGCAACAGTTGAGCGGCATCTGCACCGTGTCAAACGGAAAATCGTGGGAGAGCATTTTCAAATGGATTTCAGGATCTTTATGCCCGGTAAACCCGATGAAACGAACTCTGCCCTGCTTTTTCGCTTCGGCGAGCGCCTCGGCCGCGCCGTTGGGCGCGAAAATTAAATCAGGATCGTTGTCATAAACCACTTCGTGAATCTGCCATAAATCAAGATGATCGGTCTGCAGGCGGCGCAATGATTCTTCCAACATTCTCATCGCAACTTTTTTGTCGCGCCCGTGGGTGCACACCTTCGTCATTACGAAAGCCCGGCCCCGCTTGCCTTTCAGCGCCTTGCCCAGCCGCTCTTCGCTAAGGCCGTCGTGATACTCCCAGGCGTTATCGAAAAAGTCCACGCCGTGGTCGAGCGCCTTCGCCACAATTTCGTTCGCCGCCTGATCGGTCTTCGCCGATCCCAAATGGTAGCCGCCCACTCCCATCGCGGAGACTTGCACTCCCGTTCGACCCAGCGGCTTCTTTGGCACTGTGCCCGATGGAACCGGACTCTGCTCCTGTTCGCCTTGCGCCATACTTCCTCCGCGAATCAACGGTATCGTTCCCAGCACTGCCGCCCCCTTGATAAAACTGCGGCGATTCCATTCCATTTCTGAAGGCATGCGTAATTCTCCTGTGCTCTTTTCTACCGTCTTGCTATCAGAATTGTTTTTCGTTAAAAGGATGCCCGGTATTCATCTCGCTTCCCAGCATGTCTTTCACTTCCGACTGCGTCGTGTCGAGCGGGAAGCCGTGTGCAAGGCGCGCTTCAGGATTGTCGAATCTCAGCGAGAGCTTATAAACCTCGTAGCGTCCATCGGCGGCATCGGGCTTGCAGCGCTCGCGCAGCGCGTTCATCTCGGCTTCAGTCATCGGGGTAAAGTTCTGCGCGATCTTCAAATTCTGTTCCAGCACTTCCAGGCTGTCGATTCCGGTGATCGTGGTGGCCACCGGCAAACTCATGGCGTAACGCAGGGCTTCTTCCGCGGTAACCACGCCGTTCTTGATGGCTTCGCCGTGCCCGTTCAACGGCTTCATGCCCAAGGCCGCAATTCCGCGCTTATTCAGTTCCGGCAAGACCTGTTGTTCGAAGCTGCGAAAATTTGCGTCGAAGGCATTCAGCGGCATCTGCACCGAGTCGAAGGGAAATCCCGTAGCGAGCATGGCGAGATGAACCTTCGGGTTCTGGTGGCCCGTAAAACCCACAAACCTGACCTTACCGTCTTTCTTCGCCTTGGCCAGAGCTTCGGCCGCGCCGTTCGGCCGGATAAACAATTCGGCATCGTTGTCGAAAACCATCCCGTGACACTGCCAAAGATCGAGATGATCGGTTTGCAGCCGCTGCAAAGACTCTTCAAGCATCTGCAACGCCAGGCTGGCATCGCGACCATGCGGGCAAGTTTTGGTCATCAGGAAAACTTTGTCGCGCCGTCCCTTCAGCCCCGCGCCCATCCAGACTTCGGTTTTTCCGCGGCGGTACTCCCAGCAATTATCGAAAAAAGTAATTCCCCCATCCACGGCGCGATGCACGATCTCCACCGCAGTTTTTTCGTCGGGAGCATCGCCAAGGTGATGGCCTCCAAAACCCAGCGCGGAAATTTTGGCGTCGGATCGTCCGAATTTTCTGAGGGGGATGGTTCCGGTCGAAGCCTGCGGCATGGATTTACCTCGTCACTCTCTAAGAATCCGAAAATTACGCAGAATGTCTCAGATGCGCCGCTGGAGGCGAACGTTTACAAGAAAATGTAAGGGATTAGTTACGCGGCAACGGAGCCGACGGATAGCAGGCTGCGATAGAGCGTGAGGTACTCGTCAATCATGCGCTTGGTGGTGAAGCGCTCGCGAGCGCGATTGTAGGCGCGATCCGCGTAGGCGTGGCGAAGATTACGATCGGAGTCAAGCTGGCGAAGGGTTTCGGCCAGGCTGGCGGCATCGTTCGTGCGGAAGTATAGGGCTGCGTCTCCCCAGACCTCGCGGAAAGCGGGAATATCGTTGGCGACGAGGGCGCAGCGCGAAAAAGCTCCGTCAAGCGCGGCCATGCCAAGGGGTTCGTAGCGGGCGGTCGCCGCGTACACCGCTGCCCGGCTGTAAAGAGCCCGCAGTTGGGACTCGGTCTGCGGACCTCGAATGGCCACGCAGCTTTGATCGGTTGCAACTTTTACGTCGGCGCGGATGGGAATCTGCGGCAGCGGCACGGTTTGCTCTGCGCCCACAATGCACACCGAAAACGGCTGCGTATGCTGCGTCAAAAGAAAAACCTGCTTGCCAGGGTCAAGCAAGCGCCCGACGGAGAGAACCGAATCGTCTTTACTGACGTAAGGATTGAAAAAAATAGGATTGCGGCCGGGATAGATCACCGCCTCGCGCCTCGGCTGCGCGTAGGTAGAGCGCAAGTTTTCCAGCATCCACGTCGATGGGGCCACCACAGCATCGGCGGCCTCAATGCCGCCAACGATCATGTCGCGGTACCACTTTAACCATCGCGTTGCGCGCGGGGCGTGTCCTTGCACGGCGTGAGTCCAGGTGACGATATCGCCGTGAGCCATCACCACGCGTGGCAGATCGACTGCAAGGTCGGCATGGCAAAACTGGTGCAGGTGAAGAATATCGGGCCGCACCTCGCGCACTACACTGGTCAGGAACTGCGACGACTCGTGCAAATCCTGCGGAGCCTCGTCCATCCATTCCAGGCGGAAGGCGGTCGGCCGGTACTCGAGGCCGTGGAGAAGATCCATCCACGCGGTCTGCTCAGGTAAAGGAATCTCGCCGAAGCTCACCAGCGTCACCCGGATTCCTCGCGTGACCAGGCCGGTCACCAACTCGCGAGTGTACGTCCAGGCGCCAGACATGGTATCGGCCGTGACCAGAACGTGCACAGAGCCTCCAGGAGCTGCCGAATGCCGCGTTGGAGGCGGGACTCAGCGTTAAACGCTGGACTATTCTAGTGCGAATCGGCTGGATGTGGAAACTTTTTTCGCGAGGCGCGTGCGCGAAATCGACCGCGGCCCCCCTAGTTCGCCCCCAGCCGCTCCCGCATGTCGCGGGCGAGGTGATCGATTACCCGGATCTTCTCCGCCGCAGGCGCAGGCACGCCCGGAACCGCCATGGCCAGATCGCAGGAGAGCAGCATGGCGGTGAGCGATTCGAACATTTCGCCCCGAATCTGCTCTTCCACCGACCGCCGCGCCTGGATCTCTTCGCGCTGGCGGCGGTGCAATGCCGAGCGCACCTCGCGCAGCAGGCGTTCCATGCCACTGACTGCGAAGCTCAGGTATACCGGGAACGCAGTGCCCAGATGCTCGAGCAACTGATCGCTCTCCGCCGGTTCGCTTTCAACAAGGAACTGATCGATGACCACTGCCGAGTAAGGTTGCTCACGCAGCCGGGCAAGTGCCCGCTGCAAGGTTTCCGCCCAATGGGTCTCGCGGCCCGTGGCATCTTTCAGAGTGTTGGCACACTCCATGCCGCGGGCTGAAGGTGTGATCAGTAGAATCATGCCCTTCTGCAATGCACGCGAGCCACCACATGCGACGGTATTGAAAACGTGAGGGTTACACGGCCACTTCTATCTAATCCTTCCCTTTACAGAACCGATTCGCTCAAACAGATTCCATAAACGGACCGGTGCGATGGACTGAAGTAGCTCACAGATTAACCTGGGTCGCGTAATCCTTTAGCTTGCGGTACAACGTCGTCTTGCCAATACCCAGTAACCTCGCCGCTTGCAGCTTGTCGCCATGGAGTTCAGCAATGGCATTAAGAATCGTCTGCCGTTCCAACTCCGCCATGGGAACGATCTTGTTCTGGCCGTGCCCATTCCCGTTCGAGGGCGCCGCGATCTGTACTCCGGCGATGGCCGGCGGCAGATCGGCCACATGGATGAGCGGCCCGCTGGTAAACGCGCAAGTTCGCTCCAGGCAGTTTTCCAGCTCGCGCACATTGCCCGGCCAGTCATACGCCAGCATCAGCTTCAGGGCATCGTCGGTCAAGATTTTCTCCTGTCCGGATGCACGAGTCGCCCGCTCCATAAAGTGGGCCACCAACAATGGGATATCCTCGCGCCGCTCGCGCAGAGCAGGGATCCGCAAGCTGAGAACATTGAGCCGGAAATACAAATCGCGGCGGAAAGAGCCTTCAGTCACCGCCTGTTCGAGGACACGGTTGGTCGCCGCCAGAATCCTCACATTGATCGAGATGCGCCGTGTGCTGCCTACCGGCCGAATTTCCTTCTCCTGGATCGCACGTAGAAGCTTCGCCTGCAAGTCGATCGGCAACTCGCCGACTTCATCCAGAAAAACCGTTCCGCCCTCGGCAATGGCGAGCAGGCCGTCCTTCGCCTGGCTCGCTCCCGTGAACGCGCCCTTCACGTAGCCGAACAGTTCACTTTCAATCAATGTGGGCACCAGCGAGCCGCAATCGACGGGAATGAACGGTTTATCGTGAAACGGCCCGGAGTAATGGATCGACCGCGCCACCATCTCCTTGCCGGTTCCGCTCTCGCCCAGAATCAACACCGGATGCGAGCTATTGGCCGCCTTGGCAATGATGCGGTAAAGCTTTTCCATCTCCGGCGCACGGCCGACGATCCCGCCATAGCCTTGCTTGGACTTCAGCTTCTCCCGCAGCATCCGGTTCTCCGTCTTCAGCTTCAGATGATTGGCTACCCGCTCCAGCAGCATCTTGAGCTCGTCGAGGCTGAAGGGCTTGGTCACATAATCGTAAGAGCCATTCTTCATTGCCTGCACCGCCGACTGCACCGTTCCGTATCCCGTCACCACTACAACCAGGGCTTCAGGGCGCTGGGCCTTGATCTGGCGCAGGGCTTCGAGGCCGCCCGCCCCCGGCAGCCGCAGATCGAGCAGAACCGCATCGATGCTTTGGGTTTGCAGCAGCCGGTAGGCGTGCTCGGCGGAGTCAGCAACATGCGTGGTAAAGCCCAGCGACATCGCCACTTCCCGGCATGCGTCGCGGATGGAGCGTTCGTCATCGACAATAAGCAGGTTCAAAAAGTTCGCGGCCAGCAGTTGTGGGGGCAGAATCGCAGGGCTTACAGCAACAGAGGTCATAGGTGTATGTCCTTCTTGGTTTCCTGAAGTGGTGTTCCCGAGGGTGCTTCAAAATTCGTTTGGAATGTCTCCGCAGGCCAGCCGGCGGATTCAACAGCGCGCGGCAGCAGAATCATCACGCGGGTGCCACGCCCAGGCTCACTTTCAAAGTGGATCAGACCTCGATTCGTGGTCACGATGCTGCGGACAGTGGTCAAACCGAGGCCGGTGCCTTTCCCCGCGCTTTTGGTCGAAAAAAAAGGATCGAACAGGCGTTTGCGGGTATCGGCGCTCATCCCTTCACCGTTATCCGCAACCACCAATAGAACGCAGGGCAGGCCCGAGAAACTTATCGGCCCGGTTGTTCCAGCCATGGGCTGAAATTTGCAGTTGCTGGTTTCTACCGTGATGCGGCCGCCGCCGGGCAGCGCGTCGCGAGCATTCAGCACCAGGTTCAGCAGTATTTGTTGCGCCTGCGCCTGATCGATCTTCACTCCGCCCAACTCCGGATCAAGCAGCAGCTCCAGCGCAATGTTTTCCCCAATCAGCCGCGTCAGCAATCCGTGCATCGCCTTCGCAACTTCGTTCAGGTTGAGAGTGTGGACCTGCGTAGATCGGGGCCGAGCAAAAACCAGCAACTGCTGCACCAGGCCGCTGGCCTGCATGATCGCCGAGCGGATTTCATCGGCATAACGCCGCCGGCAGTCGCGAGAATCCAGGCTCGCGAGCAGCAGGTCGCAGTACAGCATCACCCCGGTCAGCAGATTGTTGAAGTCATGCGCCACTCCCCCGGTCAGCCGCCCGATCGCCTCCCATCTTTGGGTTTGAATCAGGCTCTCTTCCACGGAGATCCTCTCCGCAGGCATGTCTGCCATGAGCAAAACGTGATGCGGTTCATCTCCGCAACCGGACCGAAGCCATGCCGTCAACACCGCACTGCGTGACTCATTCCCTACTCTCCGAGTTTCGATCGTGAAGCTGTCCCGTTTTGCATCGAGGAGTTCGCGCAGAAGCAATGCCGCCTTATCGCGGGCATGCGCGGGAACCAAATCGCATAGCGCCAGTGGGTGCTCCGGGGAAATGTCGACGTCCAGGGTCCGTTCAAATGCCCCGTTTCTCTCGAGAATGACTCCTTGCCGGTTGCAACGGGCCATCGCAAGGGGAGCGTGTTCGAAAATGGCACGGAACGTGGTTTCCGTCTCTGGGACAGCAACCTTGAAGGCCGCAAATGGGGCAGAGTTCATACTTGATACTTTGGCCCGGAACGATTCCCGGAAGGAAGCCCGGCATGGGCTACCTGATACTTTGGTTTTCCTGAAATGGGAGCGTGCGGTCCTGGCGATTTGCCGAAAAGATCCCTTTCTCTTAGCTCCAATTCAATTGCCACTATAGGAAAGTCGTTCTGAAACTAAGAAGGGCAGATGTCACGTCAAACGAGGAAAAGCCTGTGGAAAACTTCGAGCGTTCGATCCACATCAGTGGGGCGCACCTGTTGAGACGTGAGAATTCCTTTAGCGGGAACAATCAACTTCACAGATGGGTTCGAAGGAAATGAGAAGCGGATTTAGGCTGCTTATTCGCCGGTTCGGCCCGAAGAATTCGGATTAGCAATGTTCCTGGGCCCATCCAGCGTGACGGGCGCAGTCAGCCGGAAAGTCAAGACGCGCCCTTTTTGAACCCTGACCCCGTCAGAGCGCGGCGGTATGGAAGCAGTGCTTGAAACCATGCGCGAATGCAGCGCGTTTCCCCGAGCGAACAAGCTCGAAGTCTGCAGCACCAGGGTCTTGCCGTCGACGGCAATCGTACTCAAGCTCAACTCGAAATAGCCCGAAGCGGGAACCGCACCGGAACGGTCATCCTGCGCGGATTCGACTCGCCCTGTGACTGGCGCCCCCGTTGGAATCAGCGTTTCTCCGTCCACCACTAAGGGCGCGGCCACGGTCGCCGTAAATCGGTCACCGGCATGGACCCTGGCCGTTGACAGCGAGCCTGACAGATCGACCGTCAACAGCGTCCCGGAGGGCAGCACTCGTGAATGAGAAGAAGCCTTGAAAGGTACACTGGGGGGTTGCGCCGAAGCGGAATTGAGGCCCAGGTCCGAGGGGGCCTGCCCGCTTTCCGCATGAAAAGGAAGGTTCTGTGGACCAGCGCTGGCGGCGCCCATTCCATTCGGCCCCGCAGGCTCCGCGCGCACGCAAGCCTGCCCTGGAGCGAGGGCCAGAATGCCCGCGACGAGGACAAGAACGCCTTTGCCTCTCTCCAGCTTTGCCATACTCCGCATGGTCTTCCGCAGTAGCGCTGCCGGATAAGTGGCAAGTTAAGTTCCAGAACGATACTAACGGAATCAAGAAGTTAGGCTGCGGGTCCCATAACGCCCGTGTAGAACTTGCTCGACGAAGGAGATTTACGCGGAGCTGGGAGCCTACGGGAGAAACGGATTAGCTGACCCGCTCAACAAGCATCTTTGTGCCGGCATGGTATTGGCTAGCCTTGCCCCCGCTGCCAAAAAAAAATCGCGGAGGACGCAAAAGCGCCCTCCGCGATAAGTTTGCCACAGCTCCTAGTGATTCTTAGGCGCCGGCTTGGCTGCACCTTTCTTTCGGGCTGGCCTGGTTGTCTTCTTCTTGGCCTCGCCTTCCCTGCCACCGATGAGCGTGAGCGCATCCGCGGAATTGAAGGGGAACTGCCGCACTGACGACTGGCCGGTGGTGCTCAAAGTGACATCCACGCGGCGGTTGCTCGCCATCCGCACCACGTCGATGTTCCTCAGAGCTCGCTCCCGCTCTTCAGTCGTAAGGTTCGGGTTATTGTTGATCGTATCCCGCACCTGGTCCGAAGTCATGTTGTCTGACTTGCCAAATGCCTTGGTCTCGAAGTCGCCCTCGGGAACTCCCTGCTCGATCAGGAAGGCTTTTACGCGATCGACACGGCGCTGGGTGAGAGCCTCGTTATAGGCTTCACTGCCGCGATGATCCGCGTGACCTCCCAGAATCAAGTGGGCTTCCGGCTTGCTTTGCAGGTATTTCTTGAAGTCCGCAGCAAGCGCGGTTAGAGTCCGCTGCTGGCTCGCCAGCAGTCCGGCATTGGGGTTCTTCACCGGTGGCATCGCCGTCGGGAAGTAAATGCTGTGCAGCGCCAGCCGCGATTCCAACTCAACAATCTCAGGATTCGGCGGCGGATTCACCACCATCACCTGGGTCGAGCCTTGAGCGCTTAGGCCACGCGTGTCAGTGCAGGTGGCGCCCACCGTGACAGAACCCGGCGTCGCGCCCGTGGTATTCAGGGTCGCGGAAGACCCGCTTCCAGATACCGTTCCGCTGGTGGCCGTCCACGTAGCTACCGAAACTGAAACACTGTCGGGGCTGATGCAGTTGGCAGACAGGTTGACCGCTCCGCCCACCGGAACGCTGGTTGGGCTGGCCGAAATCGTGATCGTCGGCGGATTCTTCGGCGGCAGCGGCTTAATCGTGTAATTCGCCGTGCAGCTAGTTTCTAGGGTCTTCTTTTCTTTGGCGTCGGTCACATGAGCGGTGACCACATAACTTCCCGGCGCGGCATTGTTGGTATCGATTTGAGCCGTAGTATCTTTGCCGGTTACACGCCCTCCGTTGCCGCTCCACGCATAAGTGAGAGGATGTTTGGGGTTGAAGTTGCTCGCCGTAACGGTAGCAGTAATAGGCTCGCCCACCATGACTTCCGTAGGCTGAACCGAACAAGCGGCGGTCGGCGTTACCGCCGGCGTGCCTCCCCAACTGAATACCAGGCCTGTGCGCAGCCGCACGCCCTCAAAACTCGGCCGCCTGAGATTGGGAAACTGCGGGTCGGCGAAGTCAGCATAGTTGTGCCGTGACCACACATAGTCGGCCTCAAACAACCGCCACGCCACATGCTTGCTGAACGGCAAATCCATGCCGCCGCCCATGATCGCGCCAATTCCGTTATTTGGAGAAAGCCCGCTCACATTTAGCCGATTCAGGCTTACCAAAGCGTGTAGAAAATAGTTGGCATCATCGGTGCGGACGATAAACCGCGGTCCAATAGAAGCCGTCGTCTCGTAATTGCCATTGCCCCAGTTTTGGCCGAGGTCAACCTCCGCTCCCCAATGGGGATCGAAGTTATACGTCAAGGCGCTGCCAAATCCTTTTGCCATATCAGGAACTACAAACGAAGTCGGATTCGAAGGATCGCCGAAGGGCGCGGGCACGCGCCCGCCAGGATGCGTCCACTGGTAGCCCACGAAAAGATCCCACTTGGGGTTGGAATCGCTCTGCGCAAATGCCGGAGCCGACAGGATAGAAGCCACCACAACCATGAGCAAGCCCGTCACAGCAACGGTCTTGCTTAAACCGGAACAAGATGACATTAGGTCCTCCACAGGAATACGCGATTCGCCTGCGATGAATTCGCACGCCGCGTCGAAGGTAGCGCTGCCCGGAGTAGGGTTATGATTCAGTTCCCCGGGGAGCGCCAATTCTAACGTATGACAAGCCTTCGCGAAAGACTTCTTCGCAGGGGATACCAAAGTCGGTTAATAGCCCGGAATCCACGCAAAATAAATCTCAAACTGATATGGCCTCTTAGTCTCGTTTTGCCTTCGTGACCTTGTGGCCTTGGTGGTTCATGTTTTAGAAGCGAGCCTCATCCGCTAGGGCGCTCGCCCGCGCTTGCTCCGCAAGATAGGGCCGCGTATCGTTGTATGTCCGGCAGGCTCGCTGCCCGGAGAGAGACTGAAAGAATGGGCCACTGCAAGGAATGAGCCAAGAAAAAGTACTGATTGTTGAAGACGAAGAAAACGAACGCACCGGTCTGGCCGAATTAGTGTCCTCATGGGGATACCGCGCCGAAACCGCACAGGATGGAGTCGCCGGCCTGGAAAAAGCCACGCAGTGGAATCCTTCCATTGTGGTAACGGATATGAAGATGCCGAGAATGGGTGGCATTGAATTATTGGAGCGGCTGTCCGAGAAGTCCGAAGCCATGGCCGTGATCGTGGTAACGGCTCAAGGCACCATCGACAGCGCCGTACAAGCCATGCGTATGGGCGCCTACGACTACATCACCAAGCCCATCGATACCAACCGCCTGCGCACCATGCTGCAAAACGCGTCCGCGCTGGTGGGCACGCGCGCCGAACTGGAGAGCGCCCGCCGTAAGCTCCGCGACTCAGGCTCGCTCGGCAGCCTGCGCGGATCGTCGCGCAAAATGCAGGAAATTTTCCGCCTCATCGAGATGGTCGCACCCAGCACCGCTTCCGTGTTGATTACCGGCGCCAGCGGCACCGGCAAAGAACTGGTCGCGCGCACCATTCATCAACTCAGCCCCCGCCGCGAGCGCCCTTTCGTCGCCATCAACTGCGCCGCCATTCCCGAGACGTTGATTGAGAGCGAGATCTTCGGCCACGAAAAGGGCGCATTCACCGGAGCCCTCGAACGCCGCACCGGATGCTTCGAACTCGCCGAAGGTGGCACCATCCTGCTCGACGAAATCGGTGAAATGCCGGTTGGTACCCAGGCCAAGCTGTTGCGCGTGCTGGAAGATCACAAGCTGCGCCGCCTCGGCAGCAAAGTCGAGACCTCAGTGGATGTACGCGTGCTCGCCGCTACTAATAAAGTTCCTGACGAGGCCGTCGCCAGCGGTGAGTTGCGCAGCGACCTCTATTACCGGCTTAACGTCTTCAACATTCACATGCCCCCGCTGCGCGACCACAAAGAAGACGTTCCCGACCTGGTCAACTTGCTTATTGCCGAGATGAACTCCAAACATTCGCGCAAAGTTGCCGCGGTCAGCGAGGCTGTGATGAACCAGTTCACCAGCTATTCATGGCCGGGGAACGTGCGCGAATTGCGCAACACCATCGAACGCGCGATCATCGTATGCGACAGCGGAATGATCGAGACCAAGCACCTTCCTCCCGGCTTTGGCAACGCCCCGCTGCGCGCCGCCGGCAGTGATCCGGATTCGGTGCGCCTTGGCGTGGGCACCACCGTGGGCGAGGCCGAGAAGATGCTGATCCTGAAGACGCTGGAATCCACCAGCAACAACAAAACCCGTGCCGCCGAAATCCTCGGAATCAGCCTGAAGACCCTGCATAATAAGCTCAAGGAATACGGCAGCAACTCTTCCGATGCGGCCCAGGAAAAAGATCCGGACAAAGAGGAAGCTTAAGAGCAGTTGCTAGTTGTCAGTTATCAGTTCTATTGTTGGCGATCAGCTCCGGGGCTCCTTGCGGACAAACATCGAGTCCGCGATCGCCCCAGCGGGGCGACTGATAGTAGCCCGGCGCATTCAGCACCATACGCGCTTTGGCGCTAAGATACATCTCCGCTTAACTGGCAACTGACAACCGGCAACTGGCAACTGTTTCTCATGCGACGTAAAGCCATTATCGTGACCGCCATCGCCATCATGGTGACCGTGATGGTGACTGCGTTTTCTTATCTCTATATCTCGCAAATTCTCCGCCAGCGCATCAACAGCGCCTACGAAAGCACCAGCCGCCTCACCCAGCAACTCGCCTACTTCGCGGGCAACGATCTTCCCGACCTCAGCAGCACGAAGATCGACACCAACGATCCCGCCGCCGTTCGCCGCGCCCTCGCCGAATACCTCCCCATGGATACCAACATCTTGAACAACCTGGAATCCGAGGTCGCGCTCTGGCCCTATATCTACGACGCTTCGATCGTCGACGCCAACGGCAAATCCTTGCTCCACACCAATCCGCAAATGGTCGGCAAGCCCATCACGCCTCGTCCGGACTTTCGCTCTGTTCTCAATGCCCGCTTCTGGCAGCAGCTTCGCCTCGTCTACCGTCCCGCCGCGGTCTACGACGTCAGCTTCCCTCTTCAGTTAAACGGGGCGCCTTTCGGCACCATCCACATCGGAGTCTCCACGGTTTTTCTGCAAAGTGAAATCACGCCTCGGCTGATGCACGCCGTCTTTTTTTCGATCGCGTCGATTTTCGTTTCGCTCATTCTTGCCGTGGGCATTTCCAACATCGCGCTCGGTCCGCTGCGCGAAATCAGCCGCAACCTCGATAGCGTCACTTCCGGCTCCGGCGAAGAATTCTCCGGCAACGAATCGGAGCACGACGAATTCGGGCTGGTCAGCCTGAAGATTGCAAACCTTGGCCGGCAGATCCGCGACAGCCGCGAAATCTTTTCCGCACTGAAAGACAATGTCGATCAGCTCATGTCCAAATTGCAGGATGGCTTGATGCTGTTCACCCGCGACTCCCGCGTCGTGCTGGTCAGCGCCCCGGTCGAGCGTTTCCTCGGCCGCCCTCGCGCCGAACTGCTCGGCCGCACCGCCCGCGAAATTTTTACCCGTGACTCTCAGCTCGGCGCCTTGGTGCTCGACGCCTTTGAGCGAAGACGCCCGCTCTCGCAGCGCGAATTCACCGCGGCTGCAGGCCGTCGCGTGCAGGTTTCTATGGATTTCGTTCAGGAACAGAGCACGCAGATCGGCGCTCTCCTCATCATGCGCGACGCCGAATCGGTGCAGCGCATCGGCGATGAAATCGAAATGTCGCGCCGCCTCTCCGCCAGCGGACGCGTCACCGGCGGCGTCGCTCATGAAGTCAAAAACCCCATCAACGCCATCGTCCTGCACCTGCAACTCTTGCAAAACAAGCTCGCGCAACTCGATCCCGATACCCGGCGCCATATGGATATCATCGGCAGCGAAATTCACCGCCTCGACCGCGTCGTACAGACTCTCGTCGATTTCATGCGCGCCCGCGAACTGCATCTGGTCGAAATCGATCTTCGCCGCCTGCTCGAAGATGTTGCCCTGCTCGCCGCTCCCGATGCCGAGCAGCATGGGGTAGTCATCATTCACGAGTGGTCTGAACAATCCTTGCCGGTAAAAGCCGACCTCGACCTGATGAAACAAGCCCTGCTCAACGTGGTGCTCAACGGCATTCAAGCCATGCCACAGGGAGGGAAGCTCACCATTGCCGCCCGCCGCGAGGAGAATGCCGTAATCGCAGAGATCGGTGACCGCGGCACCGGAATTCCGCAGGACGTGCAAGACAAAATTTTCGAACTGTATTTCACCACCAAGAAGGAAGGAAACGGCATCGGTCTGGCGCAGACTTACCAGATTCTCCAGTGGCACTACGGTTCGGTGGAATTTGAATCGACGGAAGGCATTGGCACCATCTTCCGCTTCCGCCTGCCGCGCGTCGCATCCAGTCTAGACGCCGAGACGGAAACCGCTGCGCATTCAAACCCGTAACAACGTCATCAAAACTTGATGATTCAAATCAGTTCGCGGCGTAAGATTAGGCAATGGCGCAGCTCGTTTTTCCTTGCGCCCTCGCGATGCCTTATCGCATTTAGCGGTCAATAGCCTTAAAAGCTTTTATACATTAAGAATGAATCTGGCCTCCATCGCACGCATTTGCTTTATCCTGTCGGCGAATCTAGGGATTGCGTTGGGCGCCTACGCTCTTCAGGACCAGAACGGCGCAGCATCCCAGGCACCCGCCCAGGCCCTGGCACCCGCACCACCTTCTCCCTCGCAAACCGCACCGCCTCCAACTTCTACCCAAACCAAACCATCCTCCAATCGCCCCAGGCATCACAAGAAAACTCCATCTTCCAATTGCGTGCCCGCTGCTCCCAACAAAAAAACCGCCGCGTCGAGCGATCCTACTAAGCCCAACAACGGAGCTACCGATGCTGCCCCGGCTAGCGCCAGCCAGACGCCCTGTCCCGCTCCCAAGAAAGTCATTCGCAACGGCGGATCGAAAGAACCCTCCATTCAACTCAGCGGAGGCACCGCGGGCGAGCAGGCCATGCAGCAGCGATCAACGGAACAACTCACCGCTGCAACCGAAGGAAATCTTAAGCAGCTCGCGGGACGCCAGCTCACCGCCACCCAGCAGGATATGGTGACTCAAATCAAACAGTTCATGGAGCAATCCAAATCAGCGATTGCCGCAGGAGATCCCGAGCGCGGCCACAATCTCGCGGAGAAAGCGCACCTGCTTTCCGAAGACCTACTGAAGCCGTAAACTACTTCCCTTTCGCCCGCGCCGCATTCACCTTGGCCAGCAAATCCTGCGACATCGCCTGCACCGGCCCGGAGATCTTCACCGCCTCCGTCAACACATCGCGGGATTCGGTCACTCGGTTCAGCTTCGCGTACACGAAGCCGAGCCGGTAAAGCGCGATCGCGTATTGCTGATCATCTTGTCCCTTCAGCAGCACGACCGCAGACTTCAGTTCTGGAATCGCTGCCGCACTCTTGTCCTGCTTGATGTAGGCATATCCCAGAACCGAATGCGCGATCCCTCCCGAGAGCTTGCGCGATTTGTCGGCATCCGGTTGATCGGCTTTGGCCACTACAATCGCTTTCTGCGAGTAAGTCACCGCCTTCGCCACGCCGCCCGGCTTGGGATCGTCCACGTATGCCCCCGCCAGGAGCAACAGCGCAGGCAGAGAGTTCGGATTGGCAGCCAGCGTCTTTTCTCCATAGGCAAACAGCCGCGCATGATCATTCAACTGCCCGGGCCCAAGCGTATACATCGCATAATTTGCCACATCGTTTTGAAATTTCGAATCAGGAAATGCCGCCGAAAAACTCTCAATCTCTGCCATGCGATTCTTCGCCTCAATCTCGCTCGCGATTGCGTTAAATCCCGCTGACTCGAGAAAATCGCAGTTGTTCTTCGATGAGTTTTTATCGTCCTCCACTCGGCGGTTGAATTCGTCATCGCTCATACCTTCGGGCTTCGCCTGCTTGCCGAGAGAAGTACAGACCTCCCCTCCCTTAGCCGCATAGCTCATCAACTTCGCATTGTTCTTGGCTTGCTGCGCAACGCTCGTTTCCGTGACCAGGATGTCCAGATTTCGCGGAGCGCCCGCCAGCGCCTTATCGCCATAATCGAGCGCCTTACTCAAGTCGCCGGATGCCTGGTACGCCTGCGAAATCTGCCAATCGCCATACGCCACCGCCGATGGGTTGGCCGAATATTTCTGCACGAAGTCCTGATACATGGCAAGTTTCTTCGTCGAATCTTGCTCATTTGAAATCGCGTTCAGATCGCGGTCTTCCGGCGTGCCTGCGGGAATCGCAATTCTATCGATCTGAGCGCCGGCCCGCGCCGCCATTAGGAAGCAGCCAACAAAAACGAAAAACACCAGCGGCCCTGTGCAACGTTTCATAGGTCACCTCCGCCGTAGATGAAACTTTCACCTCAACACAAAACAGCGGGCAAATCCTAGCGCTGAAAGTTCCGCTACGCAAGCGCGGAAATCGAGACAGAGTCTTTCAACTCGACACTTGGAGATTGAAAACTCACAATTCGCTCCGTTCCAGTAGCACATCGACCGAAGTTCATCTGCGCAGCGAAATTTTTCAGCTAAAGTAAATCCATGCGCGCCATTCTCGGCCAACGTCCGCTACGCTTCGTCTTTGCCGCCAACGTCATCTCCATGCTTGGCAGCGGGATGAACTCCGCGGCCGTCGCCTGGTACATCCTCCAGGCCACACACTCGGAAATGGCGCTCGGCACCTTCGCCGTCCTCCAAACCATCCCGGCCATGCTCATGCTGCCTTTCACCGGCGTCATCATCGACCGCGAAGACCGCCGTGTGCTGGTGATGTGGCTTGACGGCGTACGCGCAGTAATCATCGTCACTGTGGCTATCCTCGCCTTTCGCCACCGCGTGCAAGTCTGGCAGCTTTACCTGATGAACACTCTCGTCGCCGCCGGCTTCTGGATGTTTTGGCCAACCATCACTGCACTCATCCAGGAACTCACGCCCGAAGGCCAGTTCGTGCAGTCGAATACTTTTCTGCTTGCAGGTGTGCAGGGAGGCTGGCTCATCGCCGGCTCGCTCGTCGGATTCCTCTACAACCATATCGGACTCGGCGGCGTGCTATTAATCGACGTTTCCACTTACGTCGTCTCATTCTCCTGCTATCTCGCGGTGCGCAAGGGCCGCCACGTTGTCTTGCGCCCGCAGGAATTGCGCGCCGATCTTCTTGCCGCCGAAACTCAGTTCCAGCGCTTCTGGCGCGAAATGCGCGAAGGCCTGCTCTTTCTCCGCAACCATCGCGCCGTCGTTCTTCTCGGCGTCAGTTGGGCATTATTTCTCGGCGCCATGACCATGGGCGTCGTGGTCACACCCTCCCTCAGCGAGCGCGTCTTCCACGCCGGCGCCGCCGGCTACGGATGGCTCAATGCCGGCTGGGGCACCGGCGCATTCCTCAGCGCCGCCTACGCCCCGGCGTTAATCGCCGCAATCGGCGGCCGCCGCTCCGTGGCTTTCTCCATGGCGTTGCTAGCCGTCTGCGTCGTTTGCGCACCGGTCTCCCACTGGTTTGTTCTCGCGATACTTCTATATGCGCTTATGGGTTCGGGCCGCGGAGTAGGCGGCATCGCTATGAACACCAGTCTGATGGAGATGGTCCCAAAACATCTAATGGGACGCGTGCAGAACACATTTTATTTTTGGGGAACGTTCCTGCAACTCGCGCTGGCCCTCGTCGTCGGCGCCGTCGCCCACAATGTCAGCCTGGTCGCGGCCTTTGCCATCCTGGCCTGCGTGTACGGATTTTCATTCATCGCCGCCAGCGTACCGGTAGAAACAGGGACAGCGGTAGAAGAAGTGGGCGCAGTTGATTGAAGAACGACTCTCCAGACAAATGCAGACAGTCCATCGCGATGTCATCCCGACAGCGCGCGTTCTGCTTCGCGCGCGGAGGTATCTCCACGGGCACGATCGCGGAGCGTCAGCCACGCCAGCAAGTCTGCCGAGCCGCAGAATGTTCCATGTCAGCACCATGAACACGCCTGCGCCTTGTGGTAAATCCCAGCCCCCGGCTGATATTCTTTCCCATTCCAAGGAGCCCTCATGTTCTCTGATCTGCAAGGCCGCAACGCCGTCGTCTTCGGAGTCGCCAACAAGCGCTCGATCGCCTGGTCGATCGCCACCGGGCTGCACGCTGCCGGCATGAAGCTGGCCATCACCTACCAGAACGAGCGCCTGGAGCAGGAAGCCAAAGACCTCATCCTCTCGCTGCCCGGCGCCGAAGCCTACATGTGCGACGTCAGCAAAGACGAAGAAATCGCCCGCCTCTTCGCCACTCTCAAAGAGCGCCACGGCAAACTGCACACCCTGGTGCACTCCGTCGCCTACGCCCCGGCCGACGAACTGAAGGGCGACTTCATCAACACCACCCGCGAAGGCTTTCGCGTCGCGCTGGATGTAAGCGTCTACTCGCTGATCGCCGTCTCCCGCGCCGCCGCCCCGCTCATGGAAGACGGCGGATCGATCATGACGATGACTTACTACGCCTCCGAAAAAGTTGTTCCCCGCTACAACGTAATGGCCGTCGCCAAGGCCGGACTCGAATGCTCGGTACGTTATCTCGCCTACGAACTGGGTAAGAAAAAGATTCGCGTCAATGCCATCTCCGCCGGACCCATCAAAACCCTCGCCGCCCGCGGCATCGCCGGCTTCGGCGACATGCTCAAAAGCCACGAAGAGCGCGCCCCGCTCGGCCGCCGCGTGGAAGTAGAAGAGGTCGGCTCAACCGGAGTATTCCTCGCCTCGGACGCCAGCAGCGGCATCACCGGCGAAGTCATCTTCGTGGATTGCGGATATAACATCATGGGATTCTAGAAAAAGCTTTTGCTGCTGGAACAGGCATGCTCAGCGCAGAGCCGAGCAGCAACAGACTGACGGGATCTTTTTGTTGTGTCGATGAGCGTAATCGGGATTTTTTGCCGATCAACTGGCTAGGGATTAGAATCGAGTCGCCATGAGACCTGATGTTGCCTCCTTTCACTTCAGTCGTCATGCCGTTTTTTGTCTGCTTCTATTCGCCGCTTTATTCGGTAAAGGCGCTCAAGCTCAGAGCATCCAGATAAAACTTATCAATGGCCGAAATGGCCGCCCTATAGCGGGTACGCACGTAAACGTATGGGTGGGGAAAGAACGCAAATGGGCAATGGTAATTCTAACGGATAAAGACGGCGTTGCGTCTCTAGTCCTCACTGACAAGGAAGGAGAAGTAAATGTTCCACGTGTGGACGGCTATGGATCACACGTAGTAGTCAACCCTGTCGTCAAATACGACGACGATTTGGAGATCAATGCCCCTTACGTGCTCTGCCAACCCGGTACTCCCGACTACTCGTGGTTGGCCATCAGGCACATCTCGACAAAGCAAGTGGTTGGGCAGGGCATTGTTACGCCAAATGCTTGCGGGAAGGCCACAGCCTCACAGATGCCTGGAGAGGTAATTATTTTTGTTAGGCCGTTAACCTGGTGGGAAAAATTCAAAACCTAGCTTTCCAGTCGCACCATGTCACTGTCGTAACCAGGCGATTTCGCTCATCGGGCCGGGGGCCGATCGGTCGATGCCAGGGTTACGTCCGATCGCTAACCTTGATCCTCCGCCCGCTCTCCCCATCCCGTTCCAGCGAAATCTCCACATCCCGCTCGCTCACAAATCGCGGAAACTTTTCTCCCCACTCAATCAGCAGAATACTGTTCTCCGTCCGCAGATCGTCGAGCCCCAGCGTTTCCAATTCACGCTGCGTGTCGATGCGGTACAGATCGATGTGGTAAAGATTCGCCCGCGGCCCGCGATACTCATGCACCAGCGTGAACGTAGGACTGGTGACGTCTTCTTCCTCCGCCGCCTCGAAGGCCGCCGCAATTCCCTTGACGAGCGTGGTTTTTCCCGCGCCCAGATCGCCGCGCAGCAGAACGAGCTTCGGCGGCGCCAGCAACTCCGCCAGCGTGCGCCCGAAGGCAATCGTCTCCTCCGCCGAATGTGTGGTGATCTCTCGCGTCATCGAGTCGTAGCCCGCGCCCCACGGACCACGACCAGTATAACGAGAAGGGGATCGCCGAAGAACTCTTGCCAGGGGACGATCGGGAAGGGCACGAGTTTCACTCGTGCCAATGGCCGTCGAAAAAACATTGCGCTTCAGCGCCTGAGGAGCGCCTTTCTCGTGCGTCCAACGGACTTTCCCGCGGGCGAGATCAAAAAACTAAATCGTCCTCTGCACGTTGAGCACAGCCGATTTCAGCCCTAGCAAACTGCGATCCGCCACATGATCGAGCGACGTCCGCAGCCGGCGATGATCGTCATCTTCAAGCGCCACAAACCGAAATGGTTGCAGCACGCCGCCGTTCGTCGTGCGCATAGGGCTGAGCACTTCGGCCATGCCGCGCACCGGACCCGACTGAGTCTGAAACGCGACTTCAACAAAATCGCCCTGGCTCAGCGAATTCGGAACTTGCAGCAGGCCCCCCGTAATGGAAATGGTTTGGAGTTTTGCTTTTGCGTGCCGGCCATCTTCTAAACGGATCGCAGCCAGGACAGACTCGCCAAGCTGGACCCGGGCCGCGCGCCGCGAAGGATGCGGTTGGGGAAAGTGGGTCATAACGTGAATGCACTATCGCACGTCGCCGGATAGAGTCACAGGTTACGGAAGCGGATGTCCGGATTCCCGCGCTGGGCGCGGGTTTTGGGGATTCAACTGGTGCGCAGTCAAGCACTTGCGGATGTTTACCAGATCATTACTGTACCAAGGGACAGTCGAACTTGATTCATCCGCGATAAGGCCCACAACTTACAACCGAACCAATTTCTCCTGCGCCGCAATCTGCGTTCGCCGAAACGCTTCCGGAAGCCCAATTAGAAGATCGGTCGCAACCAGCGAATGCTCCCCGACTGATTCGCGCATCACATCGCCGGACAGCCCGTGCAGATGCACCGCCGCGAGCACAGCCTCAAACGCCTGCTTCGGATGCTGCGCCAACATCCCTGCCACCATGCCGGTCAGAATATCCCCGGTCCCGCCAGTAGCCATGCCGGGGTTTCCTGTCGTATTCACCCACGCCTCGCCGTCGGGTTTGACGACCAGCGTTCGATGTCCCTTGAGCACCACAATCACTTCATGCTCATGCGCAAACTTGCGCGCCACGCCCAGCCGGTCTTTCTGCACATCGGCGGTGCTGCTTCCTACCAGTCGCGCCATCTCCCCCGGATGCGGCGTAATCACCAGCGTGCGCCCCTTACCCTGCAACTCGCCGGCGCGCCCTTCAAACGCATTCAGCCCATCGGCATCGAGAACGATAGGCTCTCCAACCCTCTCAATCAGATTTCGCACCAACTCCGAAGTCTGCGAATCCCGCGAGATTCCCGGCCCAATCGCGACTACGCTCTTCCCCTTCGCCAACTCGACAATCCGATCATGTGCCTCGCTCGAAATCGTCCCCGCATCCGTCTCCGCCAACGGCTCGGTCATCAACTCCGGATGAAAGCCAGCCACCGTCGCCAGCACCGATTTCGCCGTCGCTACGGTCGAAAGCCCCGCACCCGCGCGGAGCACCGACATGCCAGCCATTGCCGCCGATCCGGCCTTTCCGAGCGAGCCGCCTACGACAAGCACGTGACCGTAACTGCCCTTATTCGACTCCGCCGGACGCGACCCAATCCGCGGCGCAATATCGCGCGCGGTGATCACATTGAGTTGCAGCGTCGAAACAATCGCCTCCTGGGGCGATCCAATGTCAGCGACAACAGTCGGCCCCGCCGTCAGCATGCCGAACACATGCGCTGGACGCGGCGCGGTAAACGTAACAACTGCATCGGCCCGCGCAATCGTGCCATCTTGCGGATCCATCGCATTGGCATCTGCGCCGGAAGGAATGTCGACTGTAATCACCGGAACGCTGCTCGCATTCATCATCGCGATCGCGTGAGCATAGAGTCCCTTCACCGGAGGCTTGAAACCCGTTCCCAGCAGCGCATCGATATATAAGTCCGCATTCAACAGAGGCCGAATCCGTCCGCTCTTCAACTCTTCCCCGGACCGCACGCGAGTTGCCGGCATCGGCAATTTTCTGAACATCACCGCCGCATCGCCTGCGGGGTCACCAGCATCGGCTAACAATAGAACCTGCACGTCTTTGCCCCGCTCATGCAGCCGCCGCGCCGCCACAAATCCATCGCCGCCGTTATTTCCCTTGCCGCACAGAACCGCGATCCGTTTCGCCGCGGGGTAACGGGTTTGCACGAACTCGGCCACCGCCGCGCCCGCATTCTCCATGAGAGCGAGCGATGGGACGCCATAGCGCTCGCTGCTGGCGCGATCGATGGCACGCATCTCTTCAGCGGAAACAATTTTCATGTGAGCTGACTATAAAACAAAAAGGCCCTCCGCGCAGGCGGAGGGCCTCTCATTCAGATTCTTAAAAATGACTAAGGCGTCGTCTTGGACCCAGCCGATCGCATGGCTTGCACTTTGCTGTGCTTGGCGCCGTACGTGAAATAAATCACCAGCCCAATGATCAGCCAAACCACCAGACGGATTTGAGTGGCCGGGGAGAGGAAAATGATGAGCGCCCCCGAGAATAAGATCGACAAAATCGGAACCAGCGGCACCAGCGGAGTTCTAAATGGCCGGTTGACCTCGGGATGCGTCCGGCGCATCACCCACACGCCCGCGCTGACCAGGACAAAGGCGAGCAGCGTTCCAACGCTCGTCATCTCATCCAGAACATTCAGCGGAATGATCGTCGCCAGAATCGCTACGAAAATACCCACGACAATCGAACTGAGGTAAGGCGTGCGGAAACGTGGATGAATTTTTCCCGCCCAGGGCCACAGCAACCCATCGCGCGACATGGAATAAAAGACTCGCGACTGCCCCAGCAACATCACCAGCATCACCGTCGCTAATCCGCCCAATGCGCCAATTTCCACCAGGAACGTTGCCCATTGCTGGCCGGCAACCCGAACACCGATCACGACCGGATCCGGAACATTCAATTGCTGGTAGGGAACAATGTGAGTCAGAAGGCCCGAAACCAAAATGTATAGAACGGTGCAGATCACAAGCGAACCCAGAATTCCCAGGGGCATATCTTTTTTTGGATTCTTCGCTTCTTGCGCCGCGGTCGATACTGCATCGAACCCGATATAAGCGAAGAAAACCACCCCGGCTCCGCGCAGAATGCCCGACCATCCGAAATGTCCCCACTCGCCGGTATTCGCCGGAATAAATGGGTGCCAGTAGTTCGGCTTCCATGCATGAGACATCAAAAATGTCGTGGCGAGAACGATGAACATAATCACCACCGCAACCTTCATAATTACGACGGCGGTTGTAAAGTTGGCTGACTCCTTGATGCCAATCACCAGGATGGTGGTAATCACCATGATGACGAGAAAACCGACGTAGTCATACTTTAGATGAATCGGCATTCCGAACAGCACGAAATCAGAAGTGGGGAACGCCGGCAGGTTCCATCCAATATCGTGCAGGAACGCTCGCAGATGGCCGCTCCAACCTACCGCCACGGTTGCCGCGCCAAATGCATACTCAAGAATCAAATCCCAACCGATAATCCATGCGACCAGCTCTCCCAAGGTAGCGTAAGAGTAGGTGTATGCGCTCCCCGCGATCGGGATCATGGAGGCAAATTCGGCGTAACAAAGACCCGCGAATGCGCAGGCGATACCGGCAAGTACAAACGAGATCACAATGGCCGGACCGGCAAATTGCGCCGCCGCCTGCCCGGTGATTACAAAAATGCCCGCCCCGATAATCGCGCCAATTCCGAGCGTCAGCAGGTTGATCGGCCCCAGGGCCCGGCGCAAGCTTTGTTCGCCCTCAACTTCGACTGCCTCTTTCATCAATGTAGTAAGGTCTTTTGTCGCGAACAGGTTCGCCATTCGTTTGGTCTCTCCTTGGCTACTCAAAGTGGTGCTCATTTTGTCTCCGCGCTTCTGGACCACGCGTAATATACCGGGATGCCCAGCAACACCACAATCAGCCCCGGCCACGTGAACTGCGGCTTGTAGCGCAATAGTACGACATCGATAAACAAAGCCATCACAATATAAATCGCCGGCAGCACCGGATAACCCACCGCTTTATACGGCCGCGGCGCATCCGGACGCGTTCGCCGCAACACGAACAATCCCACAATCGTCAGAATGTAGAAGACCAGCACCGCGAAAATAATGTAGTCGAGAAGCTGCCCGTAGCTGCCCGAAACGCACAGCAGGCACGCCCACACCATCTGCACCATCAGCGAAACCGCCGGCGTCTTGTAGGTAGGATGCAACTTCGCCACGCTGCGGAAAAACAGCCCATCCTTCGCCATGGCGTAATAAACGCGCGCGCCCGAAAGGATCAGTCCGTTATTGCAGCCGAAGGCGGAGATCAGAATCGCGCCCGCCATCAGGAAGCCGCCCACCGCGCCAAACATCTGTGTCATCACAGCAGTGCCTACGCGGTCTTCGGAGGCATACTTAATTCCGCGCCCTAAAATATCGGCGGCGCTGGCGCTGCCATCCAGCGGCAGGGCGTTCAGATAAATAAAATTGCAGGATACGTAGAGCGCGATTACAACTCCAGTACCCAGCGCCAGCGACAACGGCAAATTGCGGCTGGGATTTTTCACTTCCCCCGCCGTAAACGTCACATTGTTCCAGGCATCGGCGGAAAACAGCGATCCCACCTGCGCCACGGCGAGAATCGTCAGCGTCCCCACCATCACAATCGGGCCGCCCACGCCCACCTGAACCGCGTGCTGCGCGCCCAATCCAGCGTTATGCCAGAAGTTTGCCCCGAAGTTTGAGGCCAGAGCGTGCGGATTTCGTCCCAGCAAAATTCCAAACACGGCCAGCCCCAGTAGCGCTGAAACTTTGGCCGCGGTAAACACGTTCTGGATGAGCGCCCCGGTTTTGACGCCAAAAATATTGACCACAGAAAGAAAAATCACCAGCAGCATCGCCACCAGATTCTGCGTGTTGATGCCCACATCCATGTTGCCCAGAACCATTGGCCCGATGCGAATCGGCGGGACTTTCCAAAGATGCACGATCCAATGCGAGGAGGAAATTGCTGGAAAGAAAACTCCGAGGAATTTGCCGAAAGCCACGCCCACCGCGGCAATCGTCCCGGTCTGGATCACCAGAAACAAAGTCCAGCCGTAGAGAAATCCCCACAGCGGCCCGAGCGCTTCGCGCAGGTAAACATATTGCCCGCCAGCGCGCGGCATCATCGCGGCGAGTTCGCCATAGCTTAGCGCGGCCACGATGGTCATGAACCCGGCCACGGCCCACGCGCCAATCAGTAGCGCGGGCGAATCGACTTCGCGGGCAATCTCCGCCGACACAATAAAGATGCCGGAGCCAATCATCGACCCCATCACCAGCATGGTCGCGCTGGTCAGGCCGAGGCCCTTTACCAGTTCGTTATCCTGGCGGCTATGAATTTCCCAGTCGCTGCCCGCAGGCGGCCGCGTCGTCGGTGTACTCAGAATGCCTCCACCCTATGCGGTGTCATCCTGAGCGTAGCCGCCTTTCAGGCGAAGCGAAGGATCTCCCGCTTAACCGGCCCGGCGCGTAAGCCACGCTCCAGTCTCACCGGCATTTCGATAGCCCCACGACTTTACCTCAAGATGCGGAAAAATTCCTCTGCTGATTTGCCCGGCTCCCGTATCAAATCAGATATCACCGCCACGGAGTCCGCCCCGGCCTCGATCACCGACGCCGCATTGCCGCGAGTAATCCCGCCTATAGCGACCAGGGGCCTGCGCGTCAGCGACCTTGCCCGGCGCACCCCTTCCAACCCCACCACCGGATCAGGCTTTTCTTTACTGGAAGTCGAAAACACAGGCCCAATGGCCAGATAATCGGCCGAAGTCCCATCCGCTTCGGCAACCTGCTCAGGATTGTGTGTGGAAACTCCGAGCCAACGGTCCGGCCCAATGATCCTTCGCACCGACTCCGGCAGCAGATCATCCTGCCCCACATGCACGCCGTCAAACTCGGCCACCAAAGCCAGGTCAGCGCGATCGTTCATGATGAGCCGGATGGGTTTGCCAACCTCAGGGTGCCCCATGTCTCGCATCTTTTGCGAGACATGGGAATTTTGACTCTCGATATCCGAGAGACGTCTTTTCAATTCCCGCGCCTGATCCAACATCACCCGCGTAATCCCAGATTTATTTCGGTATTGAATCAGGGCCACACCGGCAGATGCCAACTCCTCCGCCGCAGCAATCAAGGCGAGACCGTCGGGAAAACAACCAGCGTCAAGGATGGGATAAAAGCGCGGAAGAACGATCATGCGTGTTTAATCTACGCTCATCGCGAAAGCTCGCAAACCCAATTGACCTCCCAGGTCTTGCCGCCATCCGGCGAGTAAGACTGCTCCATCCGCGCCGACTTGGGAGTGAGGTCGAGCCAGACGTAGCGCACAAGAATCGTACGGCCTTTTAACTGTTCTTGGTGGAAAAACTCGCCACGCTTTCCAGTAAAGCCCCCGACCACGGGAGGCGCATCCAGCGTCCCGTTGTCGAGATCAACCAGATAGATGCTCCACTGCCGCGAAGTGGGATTGTACATGCGCAGCGTCTGCGCCTTAATGCGAAGCTTCTTGTCGGTGCTGGTCACATCGAACTCTTCAAAGTTCGCGTTGCTGTCGAGCAGCTTGTGGTGGTTCGAGATTCCGTCGTACAGGACCCAAACATTGGATTTGTTCAGGCGATCCGGAAGCCGCCGGACGTGCGCCTTCCAGTCGCCGATGAGGAAGTCAAAATCATGCGAGCCATCGCGCTGCGGCAGGTCCGCGGGATCCGCCGAGGTTTGTGCACAAAGGGGTGCGGCGAGCATAACGCCGAGAACGAGGATCGGGAGGATCAAGGCAATTTTGGATTTCATCGCGAGTCTTCCTTTAGAGTGATGAGACACGCAAGAGCCGCTTTGGTTAGCGGCAACGCCGCGGACAGTTTCACTGCGCAAGCTTGCCCGCGTGGATCCCCTCTCCCAACACGAAGCTCGCGCCTACCGCGCCCACAACCGCTGATTGTCGCGGCAGGTCCAGTTTCTGGCGTATGCGGTAGACAGCCTCGATTCCGGTGCAATGTGCCCCGATCAGGTACGAAACCCCGAACCCTTTCAGTTTGTCCGCCGTCCAATCGAGCTGCTCATCGGTAGCTGCGAAGAGATGAAATCCCCCAACCAGCGCATACACCGGCGTCGAAGGAAATTGTTTCTCCGCAAAGGTCAGCGTGTTCACAATGCCCGCGTGTCCGCATCCGGAAACCACCACCAATCCTTTGTTCGTGTTGAGAACCAGCGACTGGTCCTCCGGAATGTTGTCTTCGACCAGTCCTGAAGGCGTCTGCACTCTGCCCGTGACCGACCAGTTGCGCTCAGCATATTGCCGCGGAACCGGGCCGCTGAGCCACGCACCGGGGAACAACTCCGCAGGCGCATCATGCTCCACGAACTTGCCACCGGTTGCTTCATATTCCTTGCGCAAGGCCAGCATAACGTTTTCTTCTCGCCCATCTTTCGGACGGCTGTAAAAGATTCCCTTGCCGGCATGCGCGATCGAAAGCGCCGCCGGATTCCTCTTCATGAGTTCGCGCCTCAGCGTCAGAAGGCCACCGACGTGGTCGTCATGATTGTGAGTAAGGACCACCTCGCGCACGTCGCTCAGATCCAGATTCAATTCGCGTGCGTTCAGCAGAACGGTGTCGGGCTTAGCTCCCGTATCGACCAGAATCCGGTGGCCGTCGGCCTCAACCAGCGCGGCAAATCCCCATTCCCCGATCCCGTCGTCGGAAAGCATGGTCGACAGAACCGTGATTTTCAGCTTCTGCACCGAGCCATTCTGCTCACTATGAGCGGGAGATTGCGCAAAGAGGTAGGGCAGTGCCAGGACCAGCAAAATAGTGGGAATAACAAATCGTGGAAGGAGGGTTCGTCGCATGGCACCCATGATAGAACAGTGGCCCAATTACTTCCCGTTCTTCGCCAGGAATCTCTCGATAAACCCCGTATCGAACTTTCCGGATCGGAAATCCTCGTCCGCCAGAATCTTCCTGTGGAGCGGAATCGTGGTGTACACGCCCTCGACGATAAACATCTCCAGCGCGCGCGACATGCGCGAGATCGCCTCATTGCGATCTTTGCCGCGCACAATCAGCTTGGCGATCAGCGAATCATAATATGGAGGAATCGTGCCCTCCGCGTAAGCTGCCGTATCCACGCGTACGCCGGTGCCGCCAGGCGGATTAAAAGTCGTAATCTTTCCCGCCGACGGCGTGAACTTTTCCGGATGCTCCGCGTTGATGCGGCACTCGATCGCGTGCCCACGGTGCACAATCGGACCCTGGAGTACGTCGCTCATGCGCGCGCCCGCAGCAATCATAATCTGGCTCTTCACCAGGTCCACATCCGTCACCATCTCCGTCACCGGATGCTCCACCTGAATGCGCGTATTCATCTCGATGAAGTGCAGCTTCCGATCCTGATCCATCAGAAACTCAATCGTTCCGGCGTTCGTATATCCGATCGCCGTCAGCGACTTGCAAAGCACTCCGCCAATCTGATCGCGCAGCTCCGGCGACACCTGCGTCGAGGGCGACTCTTCCAGCAACTTCTGATGCCGCCGCTGGATCGAACACTCGCGCTCGCCCAGGCTCACCACATGGCCGTGCTCATCCGCCAGCACCTGAAATTCAATATGCCGCGGATGCTCGACATACTTCTCCATGTAAAGATCGCCGTTGCCGAAAGCGCCCGCAGCCTCAGACTGCGCCGCTCTGAACAATCCCGGCAATTCTTCCGCGTTACGCACAATGCGCATGCCGCGCCCGCCGCCGCCCGCAGAGGCTTTCAGAATCACCGGAAATCCAACCTGCCGCGCCCACTCCACGGCTTCGCCGTCAGACGCGATGATTCCATCCGAGCCCGGCAGAATCGGCACGCCCGCACTCTTCATCGCGGCGCGGGCTTTCTCTTTTTCGCCCATCAGCCGCATCACATCCGGCTGCGGGCCGATAAACTTGATGCTGCTGGCCTCGCACACTTCCGCAAAGTTGGCGTTCTCTGCCAGCAAGCCGTAACCGGGATGGATCGCATCCACGTTCGCGATCTCGGCCGCGCTGATCACCGCCGGAATATTCAGGTAGCTTTGCGCCAGTTGCGGCGGCCCGATGCAGATAGCTTCGTCCGCAAAGCGCACCGGCAGCGAATGCCGGTCGGCCTCGCTGTAAATGGCAACGGTGCGGATACCCAACTCCTTGCACGCGCAAATGATGCGCAGGGCAATTTCTCCGCGATTAGCAATCAGAATTTTCTTGAACATTTCAGATTAATTTAGGATAGATGACGAGGCCATCTCGTGAGTTTGTAATGGGTACTGAATTTCTTCGCGCCCTTGGCGAGACCTTTGCGCGCTTTGCGGTTAAGAGCTTTTAAAGCTTTTGACCGCGAAGGCCGCAAAGAATTTCCGCAAAGTTCGCGAAGAACGGCCAGCACCCCGAACTGCACCACTACCTAATTTGGAAATTGAAGGCATTCGGGTTTCAAATTACGAAATTACCCGATTACCAAATTACCCATCTCCATCACTTTTTTGCCCGGATGGCGAACAGTTCCTGCCCGTATTCGATCGGCTGGCCGTTCGATCCCAACTTTTTCACGATCTCGCCGGCCACGTCCGACTCAATCTCATTCAGCAGCTTCATCGCCTCAACTATGCACAAAACCTGGCCAACCTCGACCGAGTCGCCGACTTTAACGAACGGCGGCGCGCCCGGCGACGGCGCCTCATAAAGCGTACCCACAATAGGAGACTTCACAATGTGCAAATTCTCTTCTGGAACGGGTGCGGCTACTACCGGTGTGGAAGTCGCCGGCGGAGCAGCGGCAGCCACCGACCCTGAAGCCTGCGCAACCGGCGGCGCTGGCACGGCGATGTAGGGCATTTCCGCGCGCGCATGGACCACGGTCTGCTCGCCGGCGCGCTTGATCTTTACTTTGACATCGCCTCGTTCCAGCTCGAACTCGGCAATGTCTTTCTCGATTAAGAACTCGATGAGTTCCTTCAGCTCTTTTTGATTCATGCGTTTACGGTGGGTACTGCTTTAGGTCTTAGGTGCTAGGCATTAAGTGCTAGGCATTAAGTGTTAGGTATCCATGTCTAGAGGCGCTTTCCAATTCGAGCTATGATGGCCGGTTGCCACAAAACTCAAGAACTAAATCCCTAAGACCCAAGACCTATCCCCTAAGACCCGCCCTACTAGACTGCCAAAAAATCCTTGCTGGTGGGAGTCAACACTTCACAGCCGCCTTCCGTGACGGCCACCATGTCTTCGATTCTGATGCCCCATTTCCCGGGGAAGTATACCCCCGGCTCAATGGTGATTACCATGCCCGGCCGCAGCACTTCTTTCTGTCCGGCAGCCACGCGGGGTGCTTCGTGGATCTCCAGCCCAACTCCATGCCCGGTCGAGTGAGTAAAATACTTCGCCAGCCCAGCCTCGCGCAACACTTCCCGGGCCGCCGCATCCACTTCGGCAACGCTCACGCCCGGTCGCACCGCCGCAATCGCCGCCTCTTGCGCTTGACTTACCGAATCGTAGGCCCGGTGAGCTTCTTTTCCTTTTGCGTCCGAAGCGTCGCCCACCCACACAGTGCGCGTCTGGTCTGAGCAATAACCATCGAGTATAACACCGAAATCGCAGACCACGAACGCTCCGGCAGGGACCCTCTGCTGAGTTGCACGCCCGTGCGGCAGCGCCGACCTCGCTCCCGAAGCGATGATGGTCGGGAACGACATTGCTTCCGCACCCGCCCGCCGCGCCGCATATTCCATCTCCGCCGCGACCTCCACTTCGGTCAATCCAACTTCCGTCACACCAGCCTTCAAAACCTCCAGCGCGCGCTCAAACAACTTCGCGCCCAGCCGCACCGCCGCCCGGATCAACTCCAACTCATCCTCATCTTTCACCATGCGGGATCGCTCCACAATCGCTGGCGCATCCTGCAATCGAACTCCCGAAGGCAGCAGTCCGCGAATCCTTTTCTTCTCCGCCACCGGAAGGTAATCGGCCTCCACGCCGATGGTCCATCCCTTGGCGCGCTTTCGCCGCTCGCTAATCCACTCCGCGCATGTGGTCAGCAACGCTTTGCGCCCAACCACCACCTTTGCGCCCTTCACCTGCTCGCGTGCCTGCGTGTCGTAACGGACATCGGTAAAAAACACGCAGCCCGTTTCCTGCACCAGCAACAAACCTGCGCTGCCAGTAAAGCCGCAAAGATATTGAATGTTCGGAAGATGGCTGATCAGAAGTCCATCGAAGCGCGAGCTGGCGAGATACTCGCGCAGCTTCTTTTGCCGGGCAGGAAAATTCATCGCTTGCTGAGTTTAGCAAGAAAGTACCTGGCACCCATGGCCCAGCACATCTCCATTCACTTTTAATCACTGGACCCGGGTACTAGGTACCGAGTACTGCAAACGCAAAACCGCCGGCTCTGACAGTTTCTTCAGGCCGGCGGTTTCAAATCTTCAACTGCTGCTATCCCTGACGCGATTTACGTCTGAATGATTCGCGGCGTGATGAAGAAGATCAGCTCCTGGTTGGAAGTCTGAACTTGTACGTGCTTGAACAGGTTGCCCAGCACCGGAATATTTCCGAGCAACGGCACCTGGTCGACGGTGATCGAGTTCTGCGTCTGGATGACGCCGCCGATCACCACCGTCCCGCCGTCCGTCACCAGCACTTGCGTGGTAGCCTGCTGCGTGATCAATTCCGGGTTGCCCTGCACTTCGGTTCCGAAGTTCGGCGTGGTGTTTTCCACGTCGACGTTCAGGAAGATCGTGTTCTCCGAAGTGATCTGCGGAGTCACGGTCAAGCGCAGGAAAGCATCTACGTAGGTCACAGTCGGAGGGCCGCCCAACTGCGCCTGAGTCACGATGGGAACGCGCACGCCCTGTTTCACCAGAGCCTGAATATTGTTCTGCGTCACCACTCGAGGCCGGGAAAGAACTTTCAGCAATCCGCGCGATTCGGCCAGTGAAAGCACCGCGTCGATTCGCACCGTATTGCTGGCGTTCAGGAACGTTAACCCGCTGGTCGGTGCGGTCGAGCCCAGGTTCGAGAACAATGGAATTGAACTTCCCGTGGTCGATCCTGATCCTGGCACCGTGATGTAACCCGGCGTTAAGTTCCCGACTGTGGTTGGCGAGGCGCCCACAGCCTGGGCACCGCCAATCGCGCTGTGGCCGTCGCCCCAGCCAAAGCCAAGCTGGGTACCGATGTCGCGGGCGAAGGTTCGCGTTGCCGCGACCACTCGCGCTTCAATCTCCACTTCCTGCGTCTTGCGGTCGAGCTGCGTCAGCAGGCGGTCGATTACCGGAATCACCTTGGGAATGTCGTTGACGATTACGGCATTGGTGCGTTCATCGGCAACTACGTCGCCGCGAACCGAGAGGAACTTCTTTACGGTCAGGATCACATCCTTCGCGTGTGCGTAGCTAAGGAATCGCGTGACCGAAACTTTTTCCACGGCCAGCGCTTCGGCTTCCACCTGGGCGCGCCGTCCATCGGCTTCTTTCTTCAGCGTGTCCACGGTCGCGATGCGCAGAACATTGCCTTCCAGTTCCCGCGCCAGGTCGTTGTTCTTGAGGACGATGTCCAGCGCCTGATCCCACGGCACATCATCGAGCACAATCGTCAGGGTTCCGTGCACGTTGGGGTCGAGAACCACATTGAGTCCGCTGATCTCGTGAATCAGGCGGAAGAAGTCTTTCAAGTCCACATCTTTCAAATTCACCGAAATCGGTTCGCCCGTATACTTCGGGCCCATTACAGCTGGCTGTTGTCCCGCCTGCGCTTTCTGCTCAGCCGCTAGATTCACTGCCGGCTGAATGGCGGGGGTCGAAGTTGCTCCCGGTGCCTGCGCCGCGTGGAAGCTTGCAGGCAGCAGCTCGGGAACCGTCTTATCGGCAAACTTCGCCGCCGCATCCTGCGATCGTCCATCCGGATCTTCGGCCTTATCGGCAGTCGTTTTATCCGCCGTAGCCGGCCTGGCCTGATATGTCGGCTCGACGAAAACGAAATCGCTTGAGGTAGCTGGTGTCTTTGCGTCAGCAGTAGGCGTCGGCGCAACTTCCTTCGCTTCAACAACTCGCGGCGTGATCGCCGAAACATTCTGTGCCGCGGGTACGCTCGCCGATTCCACCTTCGGAGCGATTACCGCTCCGGTGGCCGACGCCGTAAACAACGTCAGCACCAGCTTTCCATTCGCCGAGGGATTCAATTCGTAACGGCAGGCATGATCCAGATCAACGACTATGCGAGTCGTCGGAGGCTTGAGCCCGTCCATGCCGATGCGCACACCTTTCACTTCCGCGCCATCGCCCGCGATATGGCTCTGCCCGCTGGCCATGACGGTATCGGGCAACTCCACCACCAGGCGCGCCGGTGAATCCATGGTGCTCACCTTGGGCGTCACCGGGCCGCGAGCGCTCATCTCGACCCGGACCTGATCCGTGCCGCGAACTACATTCACTCGTTGCAGTTCGTTCTTCTGGCTCGCCGGTTGTGATGCCGGTGTCTCAGCGGCTGAAGCTGCCAGCCCCAGTACCAGCAACGGTAGAATTGCACTCAGCAGTTGCTTTCGCATTTCGCTTCTCCCTAACACGTGAGCTCAGCCCGCGTGTCCTTCTTGAACTCGATTTTCGGCGCTCCCGGATTGCCGGTCGTGCCGCCAGCCACTACACCGCCGGCGTAGTAAGTTTCTTGGTGACTTCCCGCAGAAATGGCTTGCCCAGCTTGTCCTGCACCGTCTCCTGGAAAACCACCGAATCCCCAGTAATCTTCAACACGTAGCCGTTGAACACCGGGTCGTTCTCGTGCAGAAAATAAGCTTTGTCCTGGCTGTTGGTCACGACGGCGATATAGCCCGCGTCCGACTTGACCACGCCGCGCACATTGATCTGCCCAATCTCCAGGCATTTCTTTCCGGTGGAGCATCCCGAGCCCGAGTTATCCTGCACCACCGGGCTGAAGAAGGGATCGCGTTTCCCCGTCATCGCCCACTTTTTTTCTTCCGGCTTCGGAGGCTTCGGAAGTTCAGCAATCTTTGCCGCCGGTTTCTCTGGAGCTGCAATCTTCGCAGCGGGAGTAGCGGGCCTCACGTCGGTCTTGGCAGCGATCACCGTCTTAGCGACGGGCGCAGCAGCAATTACCGGCTTCGCTCCGGCTTTCGATTGCACAGGAACGGACGCTTGCGCCACCGCGACCTTGGGAGCGATCACCCCCGGACCCATCGTCGGTTTCGCAGTTGCCGTTTGCTGTTTCGGCATGGGCACAGATTTATTCGTCGAAGCGGCTACAACGGCCTTCGCGACGGTCGGCGCGCTCTTTGCAACTGCAGGAGCAGTCTTAGCGGCAGGCGCCGGCACAGCAACATTCTTCGCCGCCACATTCTGCCCATGCAGCGTCAAAACCAATTTCGTCGCTGGACCCGGCGTCATGTCATACTCATGCGCCTGTTCCAGATCGATGACCACACTCGTGGTCGGAGGCGTCTTGCCATCCATGCCAATGCGCACGCCTTTTACTCCGGCGCTGCCCACGGCAATCTTGCTTTTCGGAGTCGCATCCGCCGTCGCCGGAAGTTCGATCAGCAGCCGCTCCGGCGAGCTCAACCTCGTAACTTTCGGCGTCACCGCCTGCTGTGAGCTGATCTCGATCTGAACCTCATCCGGATGCGAGACCACATTCACCCGCTCCAGCTTGTTGGTGGTCGAAGCCTCCGCCGCGGGCTTCGTAGCCGCCACCGGCTTTGCCCCCGGAATCTGCGCCGGTTTCACCGCAGGCGCGGGTGCTCCCGCACCGGGCTTGCTGGATTGCGCAGCCGGCGATTTCGCCGGAACCATGGAACTGGCGCTCTTCGGCTGCGCCGCGTCCACTTTGTTCTGCACGTTGTTGATGACGTTCGGATTCTGTGCCGCTGCTCCGCCCGTCATCAGGGCCACTGCCAGAATGCTTGTTATCAGCTTCATAAGCGAATCCTATTTGCCTGCGGTCTTGGCTCCCGGAGCCACTGTCGGCGCTTCCAGGTCGTGACTGAAGAATGTGGTTGCGGTAAAGCTGGCCGCCACGCTCTCGTTTGGCGCGTACTGATAGGTGTGCTTTACGCCGGCGAGCGTAGGGCTCTTCGTCGTGGCTACCTGCAAGTGGCTTACGTTTACAATCCGCTCCAGCTTGCCGACGCGGTCGAAGAAATTCAGCACCGAGTAATACGGGCCGTCCATCTCGATATCGAAGGGCATCTCCGCGTAATACTCTTTCGTGGTCACCGGCTTGGCGACATAGCGGCGCAATTCCACTCCCGCCTTCTGGGCTTCGCCGTTCATCGTCTCGATGAACGTGTCCACCTGTTTGTCGTCGGGGACAATGCGCCGCTCGATCTCCAGTTGCTGCTTCAGGTTGGTTACCTGCCGCTCCATGTCTTTCAGCTTGGGGCGATAGGATTCCAGTTCGTTGTTCTCATGAACCTTGACCTGCACCGCATGCTCCGCGCTCGCGTTCTTATCGCTCTGCGTCTTGAATACGGTGAAGTAAAGTGCCGCGGTTACCAGCGATCCTGCGACTATCACCGCGCCCCATTGCTTGATGCCCGACAGTTCGTTGAAATTCATCGATGCCATAGGTCAGCCTCTACGACTTCCCCTTCTCGCAGGTCAGCGTGAACTGAAAAGCCTGCATGTCCTTGATGCTTTCGTCTTGATAGGTTTCTTTGATCTCGACCGTCTTGAAATATCCGGTCTTCTCTAAATTCGACATCAGGTTGGCGACCGCATCCGCGCCCAGCGCCGTACCTTCCAGGCTCAGGCTGGGGCCGGTGTCATCCATCTTCTTTAGCCAGACGGCTTCCGTCCCATTCACGGTTTCGCCCAGCATGGCCAGCAGATTGACGGGCCCTGCCTGCCCCGCGCGCAGCGAATCGATGACATCCACGCGCCGTTTGTAGTTATCGGCCTGTTTCTGCCGCTCCATAAAACGGGCCTTCACATCGCTGAGTTCGCGATTTTTTTTCTCGGCCGCCGTCATCTGTTCCGCAATCGACTTCGACTGCCGGTCCAGCCGGTACCAGTAGCCAAAATTCAACGCTCCGGCTATCAGCACCATCACCAACACCTTCAACTTGGGCGAACCCATGTCGCCCATTTCCATCGCGGGCATCGTGGGGGCGCTGCTGCCGCCCGCGCGCTTGTTTTTTGTCTTCGAGCTTTCGAGCAGGTTAATTCGGATCATAGGGATTCAAAGCTCCTCAAAGCCAAGCCCACCGCTACTGCGAGCTGGCCCGGATTCTGCTCCACCAGCTCGGCTCCGGGGCCGTCAGTCGGCGGCACCACGCGCTGGAACGGATTCAGCAATTCCACTGGCATCGAAAATTCCTGCCGCAACGCTTCCATCAAACCCGGCACCTTGGCGGATCCTCCCGCCAGGTAAATCTTCTCGATGTGCTCGCCCGCCGCGCTGGCGCGGAAGAAATCGAACGTCTTCTGAATTTCGAGCACAATGATTTCAGTCACCTGTTGCAGGATCGGCGCCTTCGCATCCTCGCTCACCGTTCCCACCTTCTCGCCCAGCTTCAACTTCTCGGCATCTTCGAAGTTCAGGTCGAGTTCCTTTTGCAGCGAGTCCGTGTACTGGTGCCCGCCTACGCTGACGTCGCGGGGAAACAGCGGCGTCGTGCCCTTCACAATGTTGATGTTCATTACGCTGGCGCCCAGGTTCAACAGCGCCACCACCTGGCCGGGCGCCGGCTGGTAGTTGTACTCGTAGCAGTTCTGCAGCGCCAGGGCATCGATGTCCACAATAGAAGGCGTGCGTCCCGACATCGAGAGTACGTTGGTGTAGTTCAAAATCTTGTCCTTCTTCACGGCCACCAGCAGCACGTCCATCTGCGCGCTGCCCGCCTCCTCCGACAGAATCTGGTAATCCAGGCTCACGTCGGCCAGGTCGAAGGGAATATGCTGCGCCGCTTCCTTCTCGATCGTTTCAGCCAGTTCCTGATCGCTCATCGAAGGCAGCGAAATCTTTTTCACGATCACCGAGTGGCCGCTTACCGCCGTTGCCACTGCTTTCGTCTTGATCAGGCAATCGGCGAACAGTTTCGAAATCGCGCTCGATACCGTTCCCGAATCTACGATCATCGAATCCACCACGATGTCGGAAGACAGCGGTTCAAGTCCCAGGTGCGCCACTTCGATCTGCCCACCCTTCTTCTTCAACTCCACCGCTTTAATGCTCGAAGAACCCACATCCAGTCCCACGATCGTCTTCGATCCCATTCCAAACATGTGTGTCCGCCTTTGCTCGTGTGGCGCGGGCACTCTTGCCCGCGTCCGTTTATAGCGCCGGTAAAACCAGCGCCGGTTTAACTCCTACTGCGATCCAGCGGCCTTCGTCGCCGCCTTCTGTTTCGTTCTCGACACCGACTCAATCTGAACTGACTTCTCTTCCATCCACTGGTCCAGCTTCGATTTTTTGAAGCGCCAGCGGTTGCCCAGCTTGAACGCCGGAATCTTCTGCTCGCCCACGTACTTGTAAAGCGTGTCCGGACTCACTCCCAGATACTGCGACGCCTGGCGAATATTCATCACTTCCCGCGAGTCGGCCATAGTCCTTAGCCAGTTCCTTGCCTGATCCTTGCCGTTCCACAGAATCTTTTTTCGCGCCGGAATTCTCCGGCCCGCGAATCGCACCCTCCATGAATATCCGGGGGCGCTTGGTGTTCCGAGCATATCTCAGCCTCGTAAAGCCCCGGCTCCAAGCGAATTTGCGCGTTTTACTGGGTTTTATGCCGTTTTTCTGGAATCGACCGGTGGGCCGATTTGGGATGGAATCTATATATGGGGCATGTGTGTTTGGAAAGCACAATTAGAAGTGGTCGCGCCGCGAAGGACACCGGACGGTGCCGAGGCCGGTAACTGAAGTACTACAGACGGTACGGAAGTACTATATCGGCGGCTCAACTCATTGGAAGCGCGGTGGTTAGCATCGCGCCTTGCAGAAGCATCGTTAGCAGCCTCCGCCGCACATGCTGCACGCTGCAACCCGCCTCGGCAGGAGCGGCTGACAATAGCCCCGCGCGTTCATCGCCGGGTAAGAGTGAAAAAAACAGCCGCGCCCCGGAGGGACGCATGAATTCCGAGACAAACTCATCGATCCGTTCTACTGCACATCACTCACCTTCCCATTCAAAAACGTCACCTTCAAATCCTTGTACACATAAATCTGCTTCGGACCCAGATTCACTTTTTTCTCCGGCTTGCCCATCGCGGCTTCCACCTGATCCGGAGTCATGCCCTTCTCAATGCTCTGCGGCTCGGGCTGATCCTGCACAGCCGGTTGCTGGGCCGCTGCGGCCGGTTGCTGTCCACCCTGATCTCCACCTTGCGGCTGCTGCGCTCCTTGATCGCCACCAGCCTGCTGCCCGCCGCCTGCGTCGTCGTTGCTGATCGCCAGCAACTGCCCGATCACATCTTCCACTTCGCCCGCGCTCGCCTTCGCCAGCGCTCCCCTTGGAAACTGGAAGACCACATTCGCTTTGTTGTAAGTCGGAGGATCGGTCTTATTGCAGGTGTCGCAGGCCACGACGCCAATCGTCACCGTGTCCTTACTTACATTCACTTCAATTTTTGACGGATAGACTTTGTCTCCGCTGGCGAACAGATGCGTCGTCTGCTCTTTGCCGAATCGCTTCATCCCCAGCCCAATGCCCTTCGAGAGCAAAGTGTTGGGTGTCTTCACCGTTCCATTCTCATAGCGGGTCGAAAGAACACTCTGATCGGAATAAGGCACTCCAAGAATTCCGCCCTTCTGAATCGCCAGCACCGTGCCCTTGTCAATTACGGAATATCCGCCGGTGTCCGATCCCATCTTCACCAGCTTGTACTGCGCGGCCAGTTGTTCATCCAACGTAGGAGCTTGCGCCGCGGCTGATACCGCGAATATTGCGGCGGCGATCAACGCGAGTAGCGGAATCAGACGGTAAATTCTTTTCGACATCGTAAAACCCTCCGCGTCAGTTTTTAGAAAATCGAGAAACCGCAAGACTCCCGGCAAAGACTATGCTCCAAAACTGTCATTCCCAACGGCGCGCTCTTTGCGCCGGAGGAATCTGCTTTACCCACCGACATTCTTTGCGACGCAATAATAGCGCGTTTGGGGAAATTCGCTAATACCCACCGCTAAAAAATTATTCTGTCCTGCACAAATGCAAAAAAGGGAGCGCCGTGATCCGGCGCTCCCTCGTCACCCCGATGATCGGTTCTTACTGCGTTCCACCACCCGAAGCCGTTTCTTGCTTCACTTGCGCCTCGGTCTGGTCGGCAGCGGCCTGCTGATCCTGCAGAGCCTTTGCCGCGGTGGTATCCGGTTGCGGAGGTGGAACTGCGCCAGCCTGCGTGCCTGTATCAGGCGCCGCCGGCATACCGCCAGTCCCCTGCTTCTTGGACAGTTCGCCCATGCCGTTGGTGATGTTTTCCTGGAAGTGGTTGTACATCTCCTGCAAGTCATCCACTTTCACGGCAACGGTTTGTCCCGACCCGCAGTCGCCTTTCTTGGTCGCCGATACGCTGGCGGTCACGGTGTCGTCCGCATCGGGAGTATCCGAGAGGCGCGTAATCACATCTCCCGAAGACAAGGCGCATTCCTGACCGTTGGCCACCACCGTGACATCGGTATCCACCACAAAAGTGCGCTGTGCTGGATCCAACGCCGGCGGCGCTTGATCGCCGGTGGCTGCTGCCGGAGCCGCTGAAGCTTGCCCGCCCGAATCCTGGCCGGCCTGCGACTGCTGCGCCGCCAATTGAGCCTTTACTTCTTGAGCAATGGCCTCTTTCACTTCGGGAGTCAGTGGCGCTTGCCCGGAGGACGCCGCCGGCCCTGGATCTCCGCCACCACCACTAGCCCCCGCATCGGCAGCCATCGCATCCGCATTGGCATCAGCCCGCGCGGCATACGCCGCCTGCAACTGCTGCGAGATCAGATAGTCCGTCAGCCAATAATACGGAGCTGCATAGACTGGATAAGGATTCCACCATCCGCCATAGAATCCCCACCATGGCGCGCCTCCCCAACCCCATGCGCCAATTCCCCACGCAACCGGCGCTCCCCAGGGATGCCAGCCCCACCCATAGAATCCTGGGTGATACCAGACGCCTGGGTAGTAGCCGTAATAAGTATGCCCGCGCCATCCATAGCCGCGATAAAGCCCAACATGGTAGCGCCCGCCGGAGTAGAAGGTTCGCGAATAGTAAGCACGCCCGCCGCGGGTCACGTAGGCGCGCTGCACATAGCCGCCATGCCCTCGGGTCACAACGCGGGCTCCGTTGTGCTCACTCACTACGGTGCGTCCGCCACGGACACCATGCTCAATGTGCATTCCTCCGCGGTTGATCGAACGAATCTGTCCATTCGGACGGACGCTCGCCGACCCTCCACCCTTTAAAGAAACTGTTCTTCCCGGGGCCGTATGGCTCGCAGTCGTGGTCCGGCTGGCCGTCGTGGTGTGAGTGGTTGTCGCGGTGTGGCCCGCTGGAGTCGTGTGGCTGGTGGTTGCCGACCGGTTCGTGGTTGCCGTATGACTGGTCGTTCCTGCGCGGCTCGGCGTGGTGGTATGGCCAGCCGTCGTCGTGTGGCTCGTTGTCGCCGAGTGACTCGTTGTCGTGCCGTGCGATGGAGTCGTTGAGTGCGACGCCGTAGACCCATGCGACGGCGCAGAGCTATGCGACGGTGCAGCATGCGATGGCGCTGCATGCGACGGCGCTGCATGCGACGGCGCTGCATGCGATGGTGCGCTCTTGGCCGGAGCGCTCGGCTTTGATTCATTCTTGTGCTGCCCCAGCATCAGGCTGGGAACTGCCATCATCAGCAGAAGGATTCCGCTCTTTCGCAGAGCCTTTCCATTTTTCGAATTACGATTCATCGCGGCCTCCTGGCCATTGAAACTTCTCACTTGAATTCCACAAACTTTTTCTGATCGCCCGATCTTCCGTCCACGGAAGCAAACTGACTCGACGCTGGATCAAACCCAAAGAATGGAAGAAAGTCCTGCAGGCACACGATTTATTTTGCGCGCCGAATGCATCCCCACCATCCGCAATGGGAGGCGCAAAAACGTTATCAGAACTAACGTGCTTGCGCAATGACTCTCTGGCTACATCGCGACCGGTCCTCTGGGCAGACTACAACATTAAGATCTTGTCATTCCGACGAAACTCCAAAGCGACGCGATCTTTCTCTTTGTCATTACGACCGAGTCCGGAGCGTAGCGCCGGCGACTCGAGAGCCTGCCCTGAGGGAAGTCGAAGGGAACCTGCTGTTCGCTTGCACCACCACGTCTCCTGTCGGGACAGCCGCCCAAGCTTGCCCGGAGCGAAGTCGAACCTCGCCCGCGCTTCCATCCCCGCTCCCGCTGCTGTAATCTACTCTGCCGGAGGATTTTCCTTGCACTACCTCGATCGTTTGCAACCCGTCGCACTCTTCGTCATGCGCCTCGCTCTGGGCGCCGTTATGCTCGGTCACGGATATCAGAAAGTTTTCGGCGGCCTTCATCACCATGTGCAGTTCGTCGTTAGCCTGGGATTGCCCGCCTGGTCCGCCTATCTCTCAGCTTTCGGCGAGTTTTTCGGCGGCCTGCTCATTCTTATCGGACTCTTCACCCGCATCGCCAGTTTCGTCGTCTGCTTCGACCTGTGCGTCGCCATCGCCAGGGTTCACTTTCACAACGGTCTTTTGAGCGAGCACGGATACCAATTCCCTCTCGCCCTCGCCGCTCTCGCCTTCGCCCTGATTTTTTTTGGAGCCGGCCCCATCGCCTTCGACCATATCCGCGCAGCCGGTGGCGGCGGAAGATTCAAGTAACCGGCTCACTCCTGTGATTCGGACCGCGGTCCGGAGTGAACGACTCCTCACTCTCGTCATTCCGACCGAAGTCCGGAGCGAAGCGACGGCGAGCGGGGAGCCTGCCCTGAGCGAAGCCGAAGGGACCTGCTGTTCGCCTGCACCACCACGAGCCGTCTAGGGACAGCCGCCCTCGGCTGTCCTATCGAGCGCAGCTCGATAATCTTTCCCCGGGAACCTCAATCGCACTTCCGCCCACTCCCGCCGCCGCAATCGACACGGCGGAGGATTTCCTTGCGCTCCCGCAGCTTAAATATTCCGCAACTATTTATGCCGCGGGGTGTTGAATCTTTCGTCGTGGCGAACAAGCTCGCCGCTTCGCCGTTACACTTCTTTACATGCAGTATCCATCGCTCGCGGTTGAATGTTGGATACGTCCGTAATTATGATGAGTAGCAGCAAACTTTCCTGCATCTTAGAAATTTGAACGGCATATTGCCGTTGTGATGAATTTGATTGGAGGTTCTCTTGAGAAAGCTAGTTCTGTTCGCCCCCGTCTTGGCTATTTTGTTCTGTGCTCACTTCGCCGCTGCCCAGCTTGCATCGGATCAGCAGGTCGATTTCTTTCTCAGCGGCAGCACGCTGATGTCGTCCTCAAACAACAACAATGGCCTGCCTTCAGAAAAAGGCGGAACCTACATCGGCCTTGGCGGAGACGCGGTATTTCTCCGGCATCGCCTCGGAATTAATGTTGAGACCGCATGGAGGGCAAGTCAGGGCTTCTACGCAACCGGATTAAACTACCGCCCGATCCTGACCGACTTCAACCTGCTCTACCAGCCGCGCCTGGGTAATAAATTGGGCCTCGATCTTACCGCCGGTATTGGCGCTGCCGACACGCGGTTTTACCAACCTGGAGCTTCCACCCCGGGTTACCCCAACTACGTCAGTACCGATCACTTCATGCAGCAACTTGGTGCAGGTGTCCGCTACTATTTTTGGCAGCATATGTTTATCCGGCCCGAAGTTCACTACTATCACATCCAAAATAACAGCAACATCAACAACAACGGATATTTCAACACCGACAACCTTTTCCGCGTTGGCGCTTCCATTGGCTACGCCTTTGGCAATAAAGACTAGGCCTCGCCCGCGAATCCTCGCAGGTTTGGTATTCTGAAGCTGCCGATTTCGAAAGCCCGGACGATCCCACTGGCCGCGAGCAATCGCGGCCGGTTCGCCGGGCTGCCACTCGGCGAGCCCATTCCGCACTGCCGTTTGAACGGACAAAGGTAACTATATTGAGAAAATTCGCGCTATTCGTTTCTGCGTGCGCGTTCGCACTGTTTCCCCATCTCGCGGCCGCTCAAAAACAAGTGGATCTCATGGTCGGCGGCAGCTTTCTTGAGGCCCCCGCCGACGTCAATGACTCCGTCAACTTTCACCAGCCACAGGAAAGGAATGGCCTGTACGAGGGCTTCAGCTTCGATATCGTCGGCATTAAAAGGCCCCGGCTCGGCTTCAACGTAGAAACCGCATGGCGCCGCGGTCAGGCCAACTATCCTTATAACGGTGAAACCTACCGGCCAATCCTTACTGATGCCAATGTTCTCTTCCAGCCACGGCTAAGCAAGAAGCTGGGCGCCGATCTCTTCGCTGGAGTTGGCATCGCCACCACACGCTTTGAGATTTCGCCTGGCAACTCCTGCACTCCAACCGCCGGCTGTACGTTCTACACCACCAGCGAACACTTTATGGAGGACTTGGGCGCGGGCATTCGTTACCGCGTGTGGCGCCGTTTCTTCGTCCGCCCAGAAGTTCACTACTACCACATCCAAAACAATTTCCAGTTCTCCTCCAACAACGTCTTCCGGGTCGGCGCTTCCATCGGCTACACCTTCGGGCCGAAATAAGTTGCAGGGATTTGCCCTCGCGATCTCGTGAAAAACCTGTTCTTGGCTGGCGTGGCATTTTCAGAGCTATGACTAGGCCTTTTCTCCCTGCCGGGTCTTGACCTGCCTTGCAGCCCAAAATAAAAAGGCAGCGTCAACGGACGCCGCCTCTCTCGTTTCTCATAAATCTGAGTACTTTCGCCAGTAAGGCTCGGTACTATCGCATCGACATGCAAATTTCCGCTTCGTGGATCGCGCGATCCAGATGTTCAATGGCCTTCACGCGATGGCCGTCGAAATCATGGTCCGCAGATTCCAGGTGGTGCTTGGCAGCGCGCATCGATTCCAAAGCTTCGTCGATGTGGGGATGCCGTTCCGGCGCAACTGCTGCCGGGGCGGGCGCCGGGGCCGCCACCGCGGCCGGGACTGGCGCTACTGGCGCCTTCGGGCCGGCGGCCGCTGCCGGGAACGCAACGGTGATTAGCAATGTGGCGGAGAGCAATAGCGTCAAGAGAACAACATTCTTCATATCTTCCTCCTCGTCCGAATTCCGGCGCGGACGCCGCCGGCAAAATCAATGGCTGCGAGCACCGCCAAGCGGCCGCCCACGACACCCGCACAGTATAGCCGCGTCAAGCCAAAATTCAGTTGCATATAAGTTGGCTCTTAAGGTTCCCACTCCAGCCCGAGTTCCAAATTGATTTATCTCTCCTTCGTGAACCCTCGTCTCCTTCGTGGTAAATTTTCCAGCCCCCGCCGTCGCCACCACACCGCGCCCATTATGAGAACAAACGCTGCCGCAAGAATCAGATCAAATCGCTTCATGAAGTGCATCAACGCACCCCACCGGCTGCCAAACTCATATCCCACGCCCGAGATCACAGTCACCCAAAGCGCGGCGCCCAGAAAATTAAATACCGCAAACTTCTTCCACGGCATGCGCAGCGCTCCCGCTAATGGACCGGCGATCACCCGCATTCCGAAAACGAAGCGAGCAAATAAAATTGTCGCCGCCCCATAGCGCGCGAACAATGCCTCGCCTCGCTCCACCGCCGCATCGCTCACCACAAAGCTTCGTCGGTAGTGCTCCAGTAATTTCCGCCCTTCATACTGTCCAATTGCGTAACCCAGGTTATCGCCAATCGTCGCCGCAATCGTTCCCATCGCCACGATCCACGCCAGGCGAAGATCGCGCTCCGAGTAGGCGAGAAAACTCGCCAGCAGCAGCACGGTTTCGCCCGGCACCGGCAATCCCGCATTCTCCAGCAGCAACACCACAGCCACAGCCCAATACCCGTAATGCACAAGAGCGGCGCGCAAGATCTCGAGAATGTGGTGATTCATGACTCCAGGATTTTCATTACGAAGATGGCCATTGTGAAGGCGATCGATATCGCTGACAGCATCGCGAATCCAACTTCGTGAACCTTAGTGCCCTTAGTGGTGGACCGGTTTTAAGCCGGCGGTCAATCCGGCATCCGCAGCAATCAAGAACTCAATCACCTCCCGATTGAATTCCTCCGGACACTCCTCATAAGGCAGATGCCCGACGCCAGGAAACACCGTCAACCTCGAATTCGCAAAATGTCTCTGCAACAGCACCGCAGACGACGCATATACCGCCGGATCTTTACTCCCCCACAACAAAAGCGTTGGCACATTCGACAACTCTGGCAGAATCGATTCCAATTCGCGCAGGTCTTTCGTCCAACTCCGCACAATGCTTAATGCATGTTCGAATAAACCCGGCTTTGCTAGCGGAGCAAGATAACCTTCAAAAGCATCGGCCGGAATATTCGCGTGGTCGCCATACATCCGCGCATGCCAGTACGGATACAGCGCCCGCATATGTCGAAGCAGCGCCCGAAATACGGCACTCCCGAAAGGACTGCCCACCGCGGGCGCCAACCTTCGCCCATGCGCCGAATACGGATTCACCGGCGCCACCAGCACCAGTCGCCGCAACCGCGGCCCTGCGGTCGCGCGCGCGCACTCCGCAGCCACCATCATCGCGACCGCGCCCCCGTGCGATGTACCCAGTAGATCGAACGACGAAATTCCCAACCGCGCCACGAACTGCAAAACCCTCTGCGCCGTGCCACGCATCGAATGGTCAATCCCGCAAGGACGATCCGAAAATCCCGCTCCCATCATGTCGAGCGCATAAACCGTTGCATAGGGAGCAAGCGCCGGAATCGTAAATCGCCACGAAAACGAATATCCCAGCAATCCATGCAGCAAAATCACCGGAGAGCCCGAGCCCGCCCGCAAATACCGCATGCGCGCCCCCTCAAAATCCATCCAGCACTCTTCCACGCCCGTGCCCAACGCCAGTTTCGGGGTTGTCTCCAAATCAGACTCGGTCACAATTAATTTCCGTTGAATTCCTTCCGCCGAGGACAACTCTTTCCCCTCCGCCCGATTCTATTTAAGAGAACATCGCCTCTGTTCACTTCACTTGGGGAGCTTCGGCTCCCCGTTTTTTGATCCGGCACCCGGCTTCCGGCTTCCGGCGATCGGCATCGCATCTTAAGAAATGTCATCCTGAGCGAAGCATGAGGATCACGAAGTGATCCTCATGCGAAGTCGAAGGATCCCTTTCACGCATATACGCCCACAGGCTCCGCAAGGCATTTTCAAAACTACCCGCTCGATCCAGATCTCTCTAACCCCTATGACCTAAGACCCGAGACCCACCCCTACGCCGCCACCTTCCGCTTCTTCCTCAACAACTTTTTCAGCACCCGAATTCCCTTATCCACATGCTTCTCCTCCAATAAAAACGGAGGCAGAAATCTCACCACCGTATCCTGCGTCGAATTAAACAGCACCCCCTCGGCCAGAGCCTCATCCACAATCGGACGCGCCGCAATTTCCAGATTGATTCCCTGAATAAAGCCGCGCCCGCGCACTTCCTTTGCCGCCGCGCTCTTCTCGACAATCGTCTGCAATTCCTGCTGCAAATACGCGCCAACTTTATTCACGTTGTCTAAGAGTTTTTCATCTTCCACAATCGCCAAAAATTCCAGCGCCACGCGGCACGCTAAAGGCCCGCCTCCAAACGTAGTCCCATGCTGCCCCGGCGAAATCGCCGACGCAAATTCTTCCTTCGCCAGAAACGCGCCCAACGGCAGCCCCGCCGCAATCGGCTTGGCAATCGCCACAATATCCGGAGTAACTCCAAAACTCTGGAACGCAAACATCGTCCCCGTCCGCCCAAGGCCGCACTGGATCTCATCAAAAATCAGCGCCGCCTTGTGCCGATCCGCCACTACGCGGCACTCGCGCAAAAACTCCACCGAACACTCATAGATTCCGCCCTCGCCAAAAATCGGCTCCAGCACAATCGCACAAGTGGTGTCATTCACCGCCGCCCGCAATCCTTCAATATCGTTCTGCGCAACGAATGTCACATCCTCAAGCAGCGGCTCAAATCCTTTGCGATGCTTGTCCTGTCCGGTCAGCGAGAGTGCTCCAAAAGTTCGACCATGATAAGACCCCTGCAGCGCCACCAGGCGCGACTTCGCCTCGCCGCCCTCGCGATGTCCCGCCAGCCGCGCCAGCTTGATCGACCCCTCAATCGCCTCAGTCCCGCTGTTCTGAAAAAACGCGCGAAACGTTTCCCCGGTAGATCCGTCTCCAGAAGCTCCGCCGGCGAGCGTGCACAACTTCTCCGCCAGCGCTCCCTGATACTCGTGGTAATAAAGGTTGGAGACGTGAATCAGCTTCGCCGCCTGCTCCCGAATCGTCTTCACAATCCGCGGATGCGCATGCCCCAGGGCATTCACTCCCAGCCCCGAAACAAAATCGAGATAACGCCGGTCCTCCAGGTCGTAAACAAACACGCCCTTCCCCCGCGTCAACACAACGGGATACCGGTTGTAAGTCCCCAGTAAATACCGCTTCTCAAGGTCTGCAATTTGTTCGAAAGTTTTCATAGGAAGATTAGATTGTAACGGAAGACGAGCGGTGCAAAGATGGGCAGAAGCGCGTACGGCGGAAGTGCGACAGTAGCCGTGCGTTTCAATGCCGAGGGCAAAAAGCCGAGCACAGGCGGTAGGTTTTCCAGTTTCTTAACCGGACACTGAGAGCGAACCATTTCCAACCCATCTCAAGTCCGTTTAGGATAAACACTGCCAGGAGTTCCCCATGACCACCGCAAGTTCATATCCCTACGACACGCGCCTCAACATCCTGCACAATCATCTCGAACTCATCGACGAGAAAGCTCTTACCGCGGCCGCACCTCACCACTGGTACAACCAAACGCTCTGCCAGGTGAACGCTTCCGTCGTGCGCCTGGGAGTGATCGAGGGCGAGTATCACTGGCACAAGCACGACAACGACGACGAATTCTTTTACGTTGTCGAAGGCCAGTTGCTGATCGATCTGGAAGGCCGCACTGTCGAACTCTCGCCACGCCAGGGATTCGTGGTCTCGAAAGGCGTGCTGCACCGCACCCGCGCGCCAAAGCGCACAGTGATTCTGATGGTAGAAAATGCCGGAATCATTCCGACGGGAGATCGATAAAAGAAAGACGCCGGATGGGACGCGTCCCCGCTAATCATCGTCCGGATCAGTAGGCGGCCGCCGGTCATTCAGGAAGTATTGCGCCGAAAGCGGTGCCGCGATGGTATGGAACTCCGTCGGCTGCTGGCTGAAGTTAAAACAGTCGGAGAGATTGTCGGCCCGAGCATCGGCATACCCTAGGCTGCGCACGCCAAAAGTCTCTTCCACGAATCTCAAAATGCTGCCGAAATCGTGTGTCTGGTGCGAAATGTAAGCGGGTTTAGCATAGGGTGAGACGACCATCATTGGCACGCGAAATCCGTACTCGTAGGCGTTCCGCATCTGCGGCGGAGGCACGTGATCGTACCATCCTCCCCAGTCGTCCCAGGTAATGATGATCGCAGTATTCGACCAGTACTCACTGTTCCCGATAGCGTTCACAATCGCCGCAACCCAGGACGGGCCCGACCCATCATTCATCAGAGCGTGATCCGACTCCAATCCACTGGGCATGACCCAACTGACGCTGGGAAGCCTCCCGTTGGCTATATCGGTCAGCACGGGAGCGGGATTTTCTTTCGTGGACAGCACAACGTTATTCACCCAGTCCGGCCCGACGCAGGCTGTCGCATTCGGCGGCGGCGCATTCGGTCCGCACATATGTTGAATCGCATTTGGGGCCGTCCAAATCCATCCCGGCAGCGGGCTGTAGTATTTCCAACTAACTCCCGCCTCATTGAGCAGGTCGGTCAATGTCGCATGCTCGAAACAGGGGTACTGAACGCTCGACTCCTGCCCCGTCGAATCAATCATCGCAACCGTGGCATGTGGCGGCGCCGCACAACCGGCCAAATTTAAGACTGGGTTTTCTGCTGCAAACGATGTGCTGGTCGGGCTGGGCGCAGATGTCCCGGAAATAATATATTGATGCGCGGGAAAACTGGGTCCCTGATTGGTCTGGAACATGCGATCGGCGAAGGTATATTGCTCGGCAATTTTGAAGTACGGCTGCACGTCAGCCGGATTGACGTACATGAACTGGGGGTGCGGGAGGGAACAAGTCAATCCCTTGATGCAGGTGATTGGCACCAAGTCCGCGCCATCCATGGCACATACGCCTGTGCTCGGATTCGGATCACATTGCTGGAGGAATGCGCTATGGGCGTGACTTAAATCGTAGTTATTCGGAGCCTTTCCGTTCGTGCCCAAGTCGATCTTGCTCAGTGGCACCCTCTGCCCCTGAGAGTTGATTCCGCTGCTCGCAATGTCCGCCCCGCGCGCGATCAGCACCGGGTCCTGAAACAAATTATCCGGCGTGCGGTTCTCCTGGAAGATAATCACAACGTGCTGGATGGAGGTGCGCAGCGGCGGCCCATTCCCGGCGCACCCATTCTGCGTCAGCAAAAATGCGCCTACGCACACCAGCAAAACCGCTATCGATACCCCAGTTCGACACTTCCAATTGCGGCGTTCCTTGCGATTCGGCAACCTTCCCCCTGTCCAGCATCCCGCAACAAGAAGCTCTTTAACAAAAACTCGACACCCATTCGCAGCAGATTGGTTACCGTTTACGGCTTAGAGGTTGCTCCTACCTACCTTCGAGCAGCTTCTATCGCAAGGCTCCTACTGCGCGTGGGATGATTGCAATCCGAATTCGGTTACAGGTGAGAGAGGGGGACTCTTATGATTCAAGGGTAAGGTTTTGAAAGGCTGAGGGTAGTCCCGGGAACATGTTTTCTATCTCAGTACAGCGGCGTCTCCCCCGGCGGCCGCGTCTTCCACCGTCGATGCACCCACAGCCACTGCTCCGGATACTTCCTCACATAGTCTTCGATAATCGAAGTAAATCTCTGGGTATTGGCCCGGATGTCCGCCTCCAAATCGCCGGACCGCACAAGTTCCACCGCCGGATCGAAGCGCAGCCGGTATTTCCCCAGTTCTTCATCCCAAATTGTAAATGTGGGCACCACCGCCGCATCGGTTCGCAACGCAATCCGCGCCAGCCCGCTCGCCGTGCACGCCGGAACCCCAAAGAAATCCACAAAGATTCCCTGCGGCGGAGTCATATTCGTATCCACCAGCATTCCCACCACTTCGCCCGCCTTCATCGCCGAAAGCAACCCGCGCACAAAGTCATCCTTATCCACCGCCTTATTTCCGTGCATCGTACGGTAGCGCTCGATCAGCCTGCCGAGATACTGGTTGTCCATCCCGCGCATGATCACGTGCATCCAGTGTCCGCGCATCGAAAGCACAAACGAAGAAAGCTCCCAGCCGCCAAAATGCCCCGCGAACAAGAGCACGCCCTTGCCGCGCGCGTGCGCCCGCTCGTAATTCTCGAAGCCCTCAAACACTACAACGTCGTTAATGTTATCGAGTGTGTAGTCTGGAAAGTGGCAGACCTCGGCCAGTTGGCGTCCGAGCGAGGAAAACTCGGCCCGCAGAATCCGCGCCCGCTCACTTTCAGCTTTTTCGGGAAACGCCAGCGCCAGATTGCGCATGCCCACCTGCCGTAATCGCACATGCAAAAGATAGATGACGTAAGAGAGGCCAATGCCCACCGCCCGTGCCAGCGGTCGCGGCAAGACGCCGAAGAGTTTTATGAACGGCCAGGCTGCCGCGTACTCAAGTCGCTGCCGCATTTAGGGAAGCGGAACGCTAAATCGCCAAAGTGGCTTCAAATTGGAAATCTCTAAAATTCAAAAAACTGACGAAGGGGCCGCCTTAGCCTGTGACCCCAGCGTCCTCTGTGGTAAAGATTTTGGTGCCTTCTGCGCAACCGCGTCCTTACTTCGCCGCCGCCTGCGCCCACTGCGACAACGCAGTCAAAAACGCATTCGCACCCGCTGGCGGATCAATCTCCCCCGTCAGCGATGTCCGGAACGGCACCATGCGCCCGTAAAACTCACGCGTGCTGTCCTTATCCTGCTTGACCGCCGCGCCATTCAAGCTCACTCCCGCAAATAGCCCGCGCGCACGAGAATACGTCAGCACCTCCGAGCGCATCTTCCAATCCGTGTTGCCTTCGGCATGCCGCCCCACCGGACCCGCCGCCACCGACGCATCCGCCCCCAGCGCGAACTCGCTCGAGAGCAAATGCTTCATCCCGTCTTTATTCATGATCAGCATCACCAGGTCCACTGCCTGCCCGCCGATCTGCCATCCGATGCTGCCCCCGGTCACTACAAAAAACGCCGGTGCGCTCCATCCCTTTTCAGTGCGGCAACTCGCCAGCCCGCGCCCGTACTTCGCCCCCACGATAAATCCACCCTTCAACATCGAGGGCACCACCGCCACGCACTCCGCCGACCCCAACACTTCCTGCGGAATGCCCTTATCCGGCGCTCCCTGGATTTCATTCAGAACATTAGCCGCGGCCTGCACGCGATCCACAGCCTTGCTCTCCCGGGTTTCATCATTCGCAGCAAAACAGAAAGAGCTTACACACACAGCAAGCGTCAAGAACAAGAACTTTTTCATGGGTCCTCGCACAGAAAATTTCTGGGATGTCGTGATTAGGATTGTAAACGACTGGAAGGTAAGAGCAAACCGAAGGAAGCCGAAAACAAAAAAATCGGGGCCGGAAAGTGGTGACCCTAATCGCCACTCCCAGCCCCGTCTCCCAGGTTCTGTGGTAGGTGAGGCGAGTATGAGTCCCACCCTCAATTCCTACAAGATTACCGAGGTCAGTGTCCTGAAGTAACGGATATCAGGTCTTGGGTCTTGGGTCTTGGGTCTTGGGTCTTGGGCGATGTCCTAAGACCTGCTACCCAAGACCTAAGACCTTCCTTCCCTATTTCGCTGCCACCAGCGAATGCGTAATGGCATGCACCGACAGTGCAATCCGGTTCTGCACGCCCACCTTGCGCATCAACTTGGCTACGTGCGCTTTCACCGTGCGCTCTTCAATTCCCAACTGTGCGCCAATTTCCTTGTTCGAGCGGCCCGCCACCAGCATTTCCAGCACTTCTTTTTCGCGGTCCGTGAAGGTCACGCGGCCTGCCGGAAAAATCCGTCCCGGGGCCGACGAAACCCGCTCAATAAACATCGAAAGCACCTTCCGCGGAGCCCACACCGAACCCTGGCTCACAATGCGGATGGCCTGCGCAAACTCCGCCGGCGAGGCTGCCTCATCCACATAGCCCTTAGCCCCCGACGCGATCGCTTTCAGAATGGTCTCTTCATCAACTCCCGACCCCGTCACGATAATTCGCAGATCAGGGCGCGTCGCCTTCAGGCTCGCCATTACATCAAACAAATTTTGCCCGGAGCGGTTGCCCAGCAGAATCAAATCCACATCCTGCAACGTGGAGATTTCCGGCAGGCCGGCGGAGATTAGTTCGAACTCAGGTTCGGTATCGAACAAGGCGCGAAATCCCACAAACCTGAGTGGGTCGCTCTCCACCACGGCAATTTTAATAATCGGTTTTCTGGCCACTGCTGCTTTCATAGGTTTCCCTGTAAGCGTAGTTACGTAGAAAAAGAATAGCGGTAATCTCCTTTTGTGCAAACAGAGATGACTGAAGTGAAATTACGGGAGTAACATGAACAGGCGCGGCTAAAAGAGCCCTTCGAACGGCGATATTGGCGTGGGCATGCTCGGTTTCGCCGTCGCGGAGAGATAAATGTCAAAAGGTTTCATTCGCTCACTTGCCGTCATTTCAACTTTAGGATTTGCGCTTTCCGTGTCCTTTGCGGTTACTCCCGCTCAGGCCGCCCAAACCCCTGCTTCCAGTTACCAGCCCAAATTCAAGGGCGATCCCGCCCGTTCCGACTCCGAAGCGGCCGCGCTCGGCTACATGCGCGTCGTGCTCCGCGCCCAGCGCCAATTCAACAAGCAGTATGGACACTTCGCCACATCACTCACTGATCTCGTCCACTCCGGCACCTTCACCAAGCGCATGGTCAACCCCGACCGCGGAGACTATACCGTCACCTTCCACGGCAAGAAAGACAGCTTCGTCCTCACCATGACGCCCAAACAACTCGACGCCACCCACCGCTCCTTCTACGCCGAGGACGACTACAAAATCCACGCCGACGAAGAAAAGCCCGCCGACGCCAAATCCGAAGTGATCAAGTAATTTCTCTACACACCCTGTCATCCTGAGCGAGGATTGTCCTTCGCGCCGCGAGCGCGAAGGACAACCGCAGTCGAAGGACCCCTTACATCGCCGACACATCCTGCAGCTTGGCGAGGCATTTCCACCACGATCGCATCCTGCCACTCGCATCCCAACTCAGTTATGATTGAAAACAGAAATCATCCTAGGAAAGAAAAGAGGAGAAAACATGCCCCCCACCATCGGCGCACCCGCCCCCGAGTTCACCCTGAAAGACCAAGATCAAAAAGAAATCAAACTCAGCGACTACAAAGGCAAGAAAAAAGTCGTCCTCGTCTTCTACCCGCTCGACTGGAGCCCGACCTGCACCAAAGAACACGCCTGCATGGTCAACGACAAGAAACAATTTGAGCAGCTCGACGCCCAAGTCCTCGGCCTGAGCGTCGACAGCGTGTGGTCGCACAAAGCCTACGCCGACAAAATGGGAATCCATTACCCGCTGCTCGCCGACTTCCACCCCCGCGGCGCCGTCGCCGCCAAGTACGGCGTCTATCTCGAAGATAAAGGCATCACGGGCCGCGCCATCTCCATCATCGACCGCGAGGGCAACCTGGCCTGGCACAAAAATTACGATATCCCCGTCGTCCCCGACATCGACGAAGTCGCAAAGGCCCTCGCAGGAGTGAAGTAGACGAAAAATAACAAGGGCGGGGAGTAACGTGGAGAGCGGCGCTTCAGCGCCGCGTCAGCTCGCAAAAGGATTCGTGCTTTAGCCCCTGAGGGGATCCATGAAACTCTCCGTCTTCATCGGCACCAGCCTCGATGGCTTCATCGCCCGCCCCGACGGCTCTCTCGACTTCCTCCCCGAGGGCGGCGGAGAATCGCACGGCTACGACGAATTCATCGCCACCGTCGACGCCATCGTCATAGGCCGCAAAACCTTCGAAACCGTCCTCGCCATGACTCCCTGGCCCTACGCCGACAAGCGCGTCGTGGTCCTCAGCAGCAGCCCCATCGACTTCTCCCCAGTCCGCGAAGGAAAAGCCGAACAAATGTCCGGCTCACCCGAAGAGATCGTCGCCAGACTCTCCGCCACCGGCGCCCACCACGCCTACATCGACGGAGGCATCACCATCCAACGCTTCCTGCGCGCCGGCCTTATTCAATACATCACGATCACCCGCGTACCCGTCCTCATCGGCGAAGGCATACCGCTTTTCGCTTCGCTCCCGCACGACATCCGCCTCCGCCACATCGCGACAAAGTCCTATCCCAGTGGCCTCGTCAGCAGCGAGTACGAAATAGTTGGAATCAAACGAGAACGAGGGTGCCCCATTTCTCGCGCCTTTTGCGAGAAGTGGGGACTTTGACCTGGTAGTTATCCAATCAGAGCAAGTTCCTGTGAGAGCGACCTCTCTACCCTCCCGCCCTAACCTCCGTCGCCTTCCCCCCGCTATAAGTCACCACCAGCGGCCTCCCCCCATTCGGATACCGCACCGTCTTATCATTCGACGACGCCCCCGCATGGGCACGCCCATCCCGACCGCGAAATCCGCTTGCAGTTCATTCATCCCCGGTTTCACTTCATGCTGTTGCACCGCCTGCCAAACCTCCGCCGGCCAATGCTTGTACAGATCATGCGGATCTTCCACATAAAACATCTCGTCGGAATAAATCTTGTACTGCCCGTCGCTCTCGAATCCAATCGGCACCGCGAAGCTGTGGCCATCTTTTTCAAACGTCGCCACCACCTGCCGACGCCCGCCCGGCGCGGGAACCGCCATCACATCTTTTATCTCCACGCGCTCGATCGGTTCCAGCAATCCCGCGTCACGCGCAAAATCCACCGTCTTCACCACCGGCACAAATCGGTAGTAGGTATAGCGATAACCTTCCTTCACCCAAACCGGCTGCTGCGTCAACATCTGCGCCGATTGCAAATCGTAGGGATGCAGCTTCTTCGGCGTCACATAATAATCGGCATTCGAGTATCCGGCCTCCCGCGCCTGCTTCTGCTTCTGAGCCGCCAGGTAGTCTTCGTGCCGCTGGTAAAGAATGTACCCTGCGCGCACCCCGGCGACCACGAGTGCCAGCGCCAACGCAATCTGAATTCTCTTCTTAGCCTCTTCACTCATCATCGCTGTCTTACCCTGTGAACCTATGCCCTCTCTGACCAAGAACTTTAAGAACGGACATCTCATCCGCCCGAAACTTTCTTGACTTGCCTGTGACTCCTTTGAGCTACCTGCCATCCTCTCGAAATGCTAAAATCCTGCGTCCAGACTCTTAGGAGGCGACCGTGTTCAAAAGTCTTCCTACTCGTCTCGTCCTCAGCTTGTTCCTGACAGTTTGCTCCTCACCGCTATTCGCCCAGTCAGTTCCCTGCCCAACGGGCGCTGCCTTGCTTTCGTCAAGCGACCCTGCCTACGCCGACGCCATGGAACTAGCCCGCATTCTGGAAATTCACAACTTCGCCGTCAACTGCATCTTTCCCACAAAATTCGGCAGCGTATTCATGGTCGACAATCACGGCACTCTCCAAAGCACCGTCGAAGGCGAGGCTTGCTTCCGAACCGATCGCGGCGATATCGGCGTTGTATTCCTACCTAAATCACAAACGTTCGCCAATTTCAAAATCGCCGAACGTCGCAAAGACAGAGGCTACATCTATAAATTCTCTGGCACCCCGCGCGTGCTGCATGAGGATCAATTCGACTTCGGCACGGCTCATCGTCAGTATTTCCTGAAGCGTGACAACAAACTCATCGTAGTCGATGACAAGCTGCGTGCCAGCGTTCAGGAGGCGATGAAACTGCCGTCAGTGCCGTAATCGCTCCTCTCAGACGCTTTATCGTGATGCGTGTGTAGCAATCGGTCAATTCGATCACTCGGCACCCGAAAACCTCCTCCACTGCGGTAAACTAATTGAAGAATGCCCACAGTCACCGAACAAGACGTCCTAAGCGCCCTGCGCAGCTGTTACGACCCCGAGATCCCCGTCAACATCGTCGACCTCGGCCTAATCTACAAAGTAAACTTTACGCCCGCCGAACCCGCTGAAGAGAAGCAGGACGTCGGCATCGACATGACGCTCACCTCGCCCGGCTGCCCCGAGCACGTCAACATCAGCGCCCAGGTCAAGTCGCGCCTGGAGCAGCTCCCCGGCATCCGCAACGCCACCGTGAACGTAGTGTGGAACCCCGCCTGGACCCCCGAGCGCCTCAGCCCCGACGCCCGCAAACAGCTCGGCATCGAGTAAGAATCGGCATCCGGCTTCCGGCGTCCGCCATCCGGCCGGTAAGCAACGGCAGTGATCGGACAGGAATTCTGCTGAGAGGCTTGCCTTCGGAAGCCGAGCGCCGGAAAGCGGGAGGCGCTCTCCCTACTACACTCCCAACTCGCCCCAATCAAAGCCGCGGTCGGAAATTCGCTGTCCCGCCCTCCCCGCCATGTCCATCACGCGCAAGCCGCGATCGAAATAATCCGGCAGCGCCCGCCGCACCTTATCAAACTTCTCCGGATACTCCGCCGCCAGCACCGCCAACCCAATCCCCGTCGCCAGCACGCCCGCCGGATATCTCTTCTTCAAAAAGAAAACCGTCGCCGCGGTAATCGATCCCGCCACCAACGCCTTCTTCCATCCGTCCATATCTCTCCTGCCAAATATATTTTTCATGCGATTTTACTCCCGCCGTTTCTGAATGATAACAATCCCTACTTCCGATGCCGATTTCTCGCGCCGCGTTGGTGCCAAACCCATTCGTTCTCCTCGAACACAATCTGGACCGTCCCGTTGGTGCATTCCTATACTTGTCATTTCGACCGAAGTCCGGAGCGAAGCGACGGCGAGTGGAGAAACCCGCTGTTCGTCGACTCCTCAACGAACTCCGCAGCCAATCCTTTATACTTCCTCGTTCCCCGGAGACCCAATGTTCAAGCCCTCAATCAACAAACTCTTTCCCCTAGCTTTCCTCGCCCTAACCCTCGCCGCCCACGCCCAAAAGCCCCGCGCCCGCGACCTCGGCGTTCCCTTTGACGGCACTCCCGGCCCCAACAATGCCATCACTGACGTCAAAGGAGTCGAAGTCGGCCACACCACGCTCATCTCGGGCGAAGGCAAGCTCGTGGTCGGCAAGGGCCCCGTCCGCACCGGCGTCACCGCCATTCACCCCCGCGGAAAGAATTTCAACGACGCCGTCTTCGCCGCGTGGTTCACGCTCAACGGCAACGGCGAAATGACCGGCACCACCTGGGTCGACGACTCCGGCTTTCTCAACGGCCCGGTCATGATCACCAACACGCACAGCGTCGGCGTAGTCCGCGACGCGGTCATCGCATGGAAGGTCAAGCGCGGCGAGCCCGACATGGAAGGCTACTGGTGGTCGCTCCCCGTCGTCGCCGAAACCTGGGATGGTTGGCTCAACGACATCAACGGATTCCACGTTCATCCCGAAGACGCATGGCACGCCCTCGACACCGGGCACTCCGGCCTGGTTGAAGAAGGCAACGTCGGTGGGGGAACCGGGATGATCTGCAACGAATTCAAGGGCGGCATCGGAACTTCATCGCGCGTGCTCAACGCCAAAGAGGGCGGCTATACCGTCGGCGTGCTCGTGCAATGCAACTATGGACGCCGCGATCAACTGCGCATCGCCGGCGTTCCCGTCGGCAAAGAAATTCCCGAACATCCCGCCTACGAATCAAGCAACGACCGCCGCCACGGCAATGACGTCGGTTCCATCATCGTCATCGTCGCCACCGACGCCCCGCTCATCCCCACGCAGCTCAAGCGCATCGCCAAAAAAGTTTCCCTCGGCCTCGGCCGCGACGGCAGCTACTCCGGCGACGGCTCGGGAGACATCTTCCTCGCCTTCTCCACCGCCAACCCCGGCGCCGTGAGCCCCAAAAGCGATCAGCCGAACAACACGCACCCGCTCACCATGCTGCCCAACGACTCACTCGATCCTCTCTTTCTCGCCACGGTTCAGGCCACTGAAGAAGCCGTGGTCAACGCCATGGTCGCCGCCGAAACCATGAAAGGCATCGACGACCACGAAGTCATCGCCCTGCCCCACGACAAACTCCGCGAAGTCCTGAAAAAATACAACCGCCTGGCGAAGTAGCGTGTATCGCCGAGGCTCACAACCTTAACAAATCTTGTCATTCCGACCGAAGTCCCGAGCGACAGCGAGGGCGAGTGGAGGAACCTGCTTTTCTATGCCCGTCGCCGGTTCACTGCGAGATTCTCTCTGTCATCCTGAGCGAGGCAGTCGAAAGCCTGCCCTGAGCGGAGTCGAAGGGGATCCCTTGCAGCATTGCACGGTCGGCGGCTTGACCGGGAGTTTCACCGAAGATCGACTCGCATCGCGAGATTAGAACTTCCCCATCGTTACCTTCGCCGCTCACCCCTCGTGCCTTTTCATTCGCCGCCAGAAGACTACACTCAAAACTGTGAAGCGTCTCTACACCATCGCCCGCGTCAAGGGAGGCATGAGGTTCACCTGCTCCCATTGCGCCCACCATGTCAGCACGCTCGACTTCGACCCGCGCGACGGCAACCTCCGCACCCAGGCCGCCACCGCCATCAACCAACACGCCACCAAAGTCCACCACGAGCCCGTGATGTTCTCCTCGCTCGACGCCCAGCAGCACGTTTATCGCAGCTAGTCTCCTCTGGTTTCTAGGACTCCCTATCCTTATAAACCCGTCATCTTCTCCAACCGCTCGGGGTAGCGGCCGCCTTCGATCGTCACCTTCGACGCCGCAGCATCAATATCTCGGAGGTCTTCGACCGTCAGCTCAATCGACACCGCCCCGATATTTTCTTCCAGGCGATTCAATTTCGTCGTGCCGGGAATTGGAACGATCCACGGTTTCTGCGCCAGCAGCCAGGCCAGGGCAATCTGCGCTGGTGTGGCCTTCTTGCGCTTTGCAATGCTGCCCAGCAGGTCAATCAACGCCTGATTCGCCTTGAGCGCCTCCGGCGTAAAGCGAGGCAGGGTGCTGCGAAAGTCGGTACTGTCGAACTTCGCATTTTCGTCGATCTTTCCCGTCAGAAATCCTTTGCCGAGCGGGCTATAAGGCACAAGCCCAATTCCAAGTTCTTCCAATGTGGGGATAATTTCCTGCTCCGGCCTCCTCCACCACAATGAGTACTCGCTTTGCAGCGCGGTGACCGGCTGCACCGCATGCGCGCGGCGAATCGTTTTTGCCCCGGCCTCGGAGAGTCCGAAGTACCTGACTTTGCCAGCTTGGATCAATTCCTTCACCGTTCCTGCGACATCCTCGATGGGCACGTTCGGGTCAACCCGGTGCTGGTAGAGCAGGTCGATGGTATCCACCTTCAACCGCTTCAGCGACCCCGCGACTGCCTCCTTGATGTGCTCGGGCCGGCTGTTCACACCTGCCACTCCCGGGCGGTTATCGCTGCCCCCAAGGTCAAAGCCAAACTTGGTGGCAATAGTCACCTTGCCACGAAACGGCGCAAACGCTTCCCCCACCAGTTCTTCGTTGATATACGGTCCATACACCTCGGCGGTGTCAAAGAAAGTTATGCCATTGTCCACTGCCGCATGCAGAACATCAGTCATCTCTTTTTTATCTTTCGGAGGCCCATAGGAAAAACTCATTCCCATGCAGCCCAGTCCGAGAGCAGAAACTTCAAGATTGCTTTTTCCGAGTTTGCGTTTTTGCAGATTTGTCATGTGTTTTTGATGCTCGATCGAGCGTAATAGCGTCAGCTTCCGTTTCTTCGTCGATGACCCGCTCCACCCCGGATGCTAGAATTTTGCCGATGCCCAAACTTTCCCCCGCCGCACGCGCCCGCAAAATCAAGCTTCTTCTATTCGACGTCGATGGCGTCCTCACCGACGGCAAACTGTTCTTTATCCCCTCGGCCACAACTTCGCAACCCGATTCAACTCGCTCCAGCCCCAGCATGTTCGAGTTCAAGGGTTTTCACGCGCACGACGGAGCATCCATCTCGCTCGCGCGCCTCGGCGGCGTTCGCACCGGCCTCATTACGAAGCGCAGTTCGGAAAGCGTTGCCGCCCGCGCCCGCGACCTGAAACTCGAATATGTTTACCAGGGCGTCGACGACAAGCGTGCCTGCTTCGATCAAATCGTGCAGAAAGCTGGACTCAAGCCGGAACAAGCCGCCTTCGTCGGCGACGACGTGATCGATCTCCCGCCGATGCGCGCCGCCGGACTCGCCATCGCCGTCAAGAACGCTCGCGCCGAGGTCAAGCGCGAAGCCCACTACACCACCCCTCACGCCGGAGGCGATGGCGGCTTGCGCGACGCCGTCGAGTTCATCCTGAAAGCCCAGGGCAGTTTTAAGCGAGTGGTCGAAGAGTACATCCGTGGGAACGGCACGAAGCAAGGCTCGCAATAACCAACCCGCCTCATCAGTGACCAGGGAAAGCAGGATCTCAGCGTCTGAAGGGCTTAAGCCGACGGCTAACAGCTGAGAGCTGAAAGCTAATAAAAACGCCCATCGGATGCTTGCTTGGGGCGTGCTCGGGTCAGCATCCGATGGGCTACCGTTTCTCCTTACTCACCCTGTTGTTTTCAGGAGTTATTAAAACGATTAAACCTCAGATACCGATCAAGTTCCGTCTAATTTTGTAAAACTTTGTAATTCTTTTGCCAGCTTTTGCAACGTCCGCTCTGGCTGTCATGCTGAGGAAGCGTTCTTTGCCCAGCGAGGAATCTGGGCGAGCCGCGCGCTTCACGGAGCCTGCCCTGAGAGAGCGAAGCGACCGAAGGGCGCGTTTGGCTCGCTTCTTAATCCGGGATCGCCGGCGTCTTCGATGCCATCAATTCCGTGAAGCGCGGACTTTTTCTCAGCTCCGCAAACTCCTGGTCCTTGTATACGTTCTTCAGATCTTTATAGCCTGCCTCCATCGCCCGCTTCAAATATTCCAGCGATTGCTCTGAAAGCCCCATCCTGGCATAAAGTTTCGCCACCGTGTAGTCGTAGCGCGCGCGGTCCTCAGGACTGGGCAATTGCGCCTGCACGCCATCCCTCGACGTTCGCATGAATACATCCGCATCCAGTTCGAGCGCATGCTGGTAGGCGTCTACCGCGCGGTCAAATTCCTTCTTCGAAAAATACGCCGCGCCCAGGTTGCTGAAGAACGATGCCGAATTGCCGTCGCGTGCAATCGCCTTCTCATACTCCTTCACCGCTCCGCCATACTTTTTCGTTTCATAGAAAATCACGCCGAGATTGTTGTACGCGTCGGCATAGGTGTGGTCGGCCTTGATCGAGTGCTCAAACGATTTCCGCGCCTCCTTGTAACGCTGCATCAGCAACTCGACAATGCCGATCTTATTCAGCAGCCGCGCGTCGTTCGCGCCCTTGTGCAAAGCAGCGCGGTAATAATCGAGCGCATCCAGATAGAGTTTTTCCGAGCGCAATTGATCAGCTTGCAGCTCTAAAGCGGCCGCGGTCGCATCCTGCGCCGGAGGATCCACCCCCCGAAGCAGCGGCGGCGCAATCTGCACTTGCTCCGAATGTGCGACTTGGGAAAAAAGCGCGGTGGAAGAAATCAGCAGGAAGATCAGGCAGGCTTTCCCGTAGGACATGACACACCCCCAGGCGAACCACTTCTGGGGCCATTCTGCCACAGTTTTGGCTGGGCGGCGCAGAAATATGTCTAGCGCCGCTTTTCTTCGGATCGAGGTAACCTTACCTTGAAGCCCTCGAACTTCCCAGCGCATCCCGAAGTCCCGCGTTTTCACCAGCGGGACGAGGGATCTCCCGCTGCACGCGGCTTCCCGCTGGTCGCACTGCCTTTTGCCCGTAACTACAAGCCGGACTACAATCCAACCTGTAACGGAAACCGGCGTGAACAAAAAATCTATCAAGAGCGACTTGGCACGAATTGACCGGATGTTGACCAAACCAAGTGCTTGACGCTCTGTCATCCTGAGCGAAGCTGGCGTTCGCGAAGCGAAGGCTGGCGCAGTCGAAGGATCCCCTTTTGTGCAGGCGGTACGCGAGCCGAGTCAGGGAATTCTCCATCAGGCTGCGAGTAAGCGGGGAGAATTCCCTGAGGCGACCGGAGATCGTGAAGGGTGCAGGGGTCCTTCGACTGCGCGTGCCATTGGCTTCGCCAATGTCCCGCTGCGCTCAGGATGACATTTTTAAAATAGAGATTTCCTGCCCGCCTTCTCGTGCGTGGCTGAATCCGTTGCGGTTTTTGCGACGGACGAGAATTCATAGCCGCCTCCCTACCCCTTCACCGCCGACCGAATCTTCGGCGTCCCTGAGACCGCGGCCTTTAGCGCCTCATCGCCTTCCACCAGTTGCAGCACCTTTCGCGTCATCTCCTCATCGATATCAGGAGCCTTGCGAATCTCCACCGGATACCGCACCAACAACTCCAGCCCCGCATCGGCAAACTGCAACCGCGCCTCCGGCTTGGGCGCGGCAATTTGAATGTCGACGCGCCGCTCGATATTGGCGTGCTGCCGGTCGATCTCCTGCCGGTACTTTTCGTACACGCTGTTCACCGCGGCCATCAACTTCTCCTGCACTCCTTTATGATTTCCGTTGGGCACAATCGTCACCACCACTTCGTGCCACGCGTACTCCGTCCCGGGAATCTGCTTGAACAGCGGCGTCCCCGTCTGGAACAGCACCGCATTCGAGATCACCACAATTCGCCCCGTGGGATAAAAATCCAGCCCCGTTCCCGCCAGCTCCACCAGATACAACCGCACCAGCCCAATATCGACCACATCGCCGGTAATGCCCGCTACGCTGATGCGGTCGCCGACTCGTATTCCATATCGGCCAATGATGAAGAAATACGCCGCCACCGACAGCAGCACGGCCTGCAATCCCACCGCAATGCCTGCCGTGATAAATCCAGCGAAAGTCGCGAGCGAACTGAACTCGCTGACAAAACCCAGCGTCAGCACAATCGCGATCAGGAAGCCCATCACCACACGGCGCATTACCAGGAACTGCCGCCGTCGCCGCGGCTCCGCGATGTAGCGGAAGGTGATTCGCCGCCAAACTTCCGACAGAACCAGAATCACCGCCAGCGCCAGCAGAATCCCTCCCACGCGAAATAGCACCGCGCGCAAGGTTTGCCTGGATTCGCGCTCAATCGAGTTGCGCCACTCCTCAAAATTCGTCTTGCTGTCATCGAGGACGATGATTTCCTGGCTCAGCGGCAGCAGCGCGCCTGACAGTTGCTTGAAGCGCGCGGTCAGCTCCTGAAACCCCTGCCGCTCCGCCTGCAGTTGCGCGGGATCGGTCGCCGGCGGCTCTTGCGCCATCTTCTGGCTCTGCTGAATTGTGGCCCGCAACGCGTCGCGCAACGGAGTCCGCACCCGGTCCGCCGCGTCACGCGTAGAACTGGTTTCTTTAATCAGGGTGTCGATCTGCCGCACCGCGCTCACGTAGTCATAGAGCGTGATGGCCTCGCTGATCAGCCCTCCCGAGTTCGCGAGCGTCGGCTTCGCCGGCGCGGGCGCAGGCGGCGCAATCGTTTTCTTGTCTCCGGGAGTGCCCGTACCCAAAACTTCCGGAATCGACCTTGCCAGCTGGTTGATCCCGCCATCGAGCCCTCCGGCGATTTCACCGTTCGTCTCCACGAACACCGACATCTTTTGCACCGCGTCGAGCAGCGCCCTCTGCAAATCCAACTGCCCCTGCAGCGCATCCCGCTGCGAGGTCAGGCTCTCCCGCTGCTTCGCCGGAGCTTGCGCAATCTTTCCGTTCAAAGCCTCGACCTGCGATTGCAGTTGCTCAATCTGCGCAGAGGTCTTCGCTTCCATCTGCGCCAGATTCTGCTGCTGCGTCGTCTCACCAGCCGGATTCGCGCCGTTCGACTTCTGTTGCGCTGTCACGAGCGCGGCCTCTGCCCTTGCCGATTGAAACGCCAGCCGCACCGCCTGCTGCCCCAGGCCCACGGTGTTGTCCTCATACACGGCGTCGCTCGGCATGCCCACCGGCTGCAGTCCGGTGGTGCAATGCCGGTACCAATTGATGATCTGATTCAGATGATGCAGCGTGGCCTGCCCATCAATCTGCAACGGCGGCAAAACTCTTGCCGGCGTCGGCGCATTCGAGGGCGCCGGAGTTTTCTGCGGCTCCGGAGCCTTTGCCGTTTGCGCGGCCAGCATCAGAGCGCCCATCGCACACATCGCCGCGGCTTTCGCCAGGCGCGAACTCACACTGCCGCGAATCGACTTCAAGAGGGAGAAATAACAATTATTCGCCATTCGCTTTCGAAAATTCCTCATCGCTTCCATCGGTAATAATTTCGGAGTTCGTTCAGGTCAGCGGTCTTGCGGAGTTACGTTTATGAGTTGCAATCAGTGCGGCAAAGGCTGGCTGTTATCCGCAGGTTTCGGCGGCGGGGTGGACGCTTTGTCGTCCTTGAAAATTCCCGCAATCTTGCCGAACAATCCCTTCTTTTTCTTCGGATCCTGCGGATCTTCCGCCGCCAGCGTAGGAGCCTGCGGCTTGCCTCCACCAAATATCCGGTTGAAGAATCCCGCCACCGCGCCGGGTTGGTCGCAAGTCTCCCGCGGCTCGGTTCCGGCCACAAACGCCGCGGTGTAATCGTCCGGGCACGTCGGAGTCGCCAGCCGGTTCGTCGCCTTATCCAGTTGCACGTCAATCACGCCCGTGGGCTGCGTAAAGCTCTTCATGTCGGAGTACTGCGGCAACGCCGCCGCCTTCTTCATGAACTCGGTCCAGATCGGCCCAGAGGTCTGCGCGCCGGTCAACCGCAAGTCGCTGTAATCGTCATAACCCACCCAAACCACGCACAATAAATTCGACGTGTAACCCGCAAACCATCCGTCGTGCGAACTTCCCGTCTTCCCCGCCGCCGGAGCGGTAAATCCCCGCAAGCGCACCGCCGTATATCCCAAACCGTTATTGATAACGCTCTCCATCATGCTGGTCATGATGTAGGCAATGCGCGGATCGAGCACCTGCCGCTGGTCGGTCTTAAAGTTCGCCACTACGTCGCCTTTGGCATTTCGCACCGAGTTCACCAGGATCGGCGACAACCGCGTCCCGCCATTCGCGAACGAAGTGTACGCTCCACCCATCTCGAGCGGCGCCGCTTCATACGATCCGAGCGCCATCGCCGGAGTCGCCTTCACCGACGTGATGCCCGCCAGCTTCGCCAGGTCGGCAACTTTGTCGTAGCCCACTTCCTCCGCCACCTTCACCGTCGCGTTGTTCAACGACATCGCCAGCGCATAGCGCAGCGTCACGTCGCCTTTGTATTCCTCTTTATAGTTTCGGGGCTCGTAAATCTGGTCGCCATAGGCAAAGCTCGTCGGCGCATCCGTCACCGTCGAGGCCGGAGTAATCACCGTTTGCGATCCGTCGATCGCAGAATTCATCGCCGTTGCATACACAAACGGCTTAAAGATCGATCCCGTGGGGCGCTTCGACAGCGCATGATTCAACTGGCTGAATCCGTAATCGCGCCCACCCACCAGCGCCAGCACCGCGCCGGTATGCGGATCCATTGCCACCAGCGCCACCTGCGCCTGCGGTCCGGGCACCACGTGCGTTTCAAATTTCTTTCCGACCTTCACCCGCTTGGTCCGCATCTTGGTGACTTGCTCATCCACCAGCTTCATGCCCGCCTCGACCGCCTGCGCCGCGGCCTTCTGCAAGTCCGGATCGAGCGTTGTATAAATGCGATAAGCCTCGTCGTTCAAATCGTGCTCGCTGAATTTGTTGATCAGCGAGTCTCGCACCATGTCCACAAAATACGGCGCATCGCTCGCCTCCACGTTCGGAGGCGCCAGCTTCAGCGGCGTTGCCTTGGCCTTATCCGCCTGCTCGCGTGTGATGGCGTGAGTTTCAACCATCGAATCCAGCACCAGATTCCGCCGCTCCAGCGCCCGCTCTGGATGCCGGTAGGGCGATAGCCGGCTCGGCCCCTGAATAATCCCAGCCAGCAGTGCCGCCTCGGGCAGCGTAATGTCCTTCAGATCTTTATTAAAATAAGTCCGGCAAGCCTCGCCAAATCCGCTGATGGCAAACGATCCTCGCTGCCCCAGGTTCACCCAGTTTCCGTAGAACTCAAAAATCTGCTGCTTCGAGAACTTCTGCTCCAGTTCCTCGGCGATCAACATCTCGGTCAGCTTGCGCCGGATAGTTTTTTCGGGAGTCAGAAAAAATCCGCGCGACAGCTGCATGGTGATCGTCGACCCGCCCTGATCGTGCCTTTGCCGGGTAATGTCGATCCATCCCGCCTCGGCCATGCGGATAAAATTCACCCCGCTGTGCTCGAAAAACCTGCGGTCCTCGATCGCCAGAACCGCGTCGACCATCACCTTCGGAATGTCGTTATACTTCACCACCTGCCGCTTCGAGCGCTGCTCGGCGTCAAACAGCGCCGTCACCAGTTGTGGCTCCAACTCATAGGCCGAAAGCTCGTTGCCTTTGCTGCTGATTTTCTCGACTTGCCCGTCTGAAATCGAAATATGGGCTGCTTCCGGGCTGTGGTAGCTCTCTGGTCCTGGCGTGATCTCAATCCCATCCCTGACCACGTGATAACTTCCCAGCGGCGATGCCTGCCCGTCTTTTTCATGGCCGGCGTCGGAATATCCCGCCCTCCGCAGCAGCACGGCGATCTCCTTGGCGTCGGCCTTGTCCCCGTCATGCAGGGTACGGGGCAGCGCGTAGATTTTGGCCGAATTGCTGAATACCGGAGTGCGGAAGCGCTGCGTGATAATGCGGTCGTACTTAATGTAGAAGTAGCTGAACGCCCCGCCGATCGCGATCGCCGCCACCAGAAAAACCACGAGCGCGGCGCGGATCACTGGGTCGCGCGGAAAGCCGCGCCATCCCACGCCCCCCTTGCCGTTTTTCGGAATCTTGATCTTTATGGCCAAAATTGAACTCGTGCACCCACCGGAACAAAGCGCCAGATGATTAGACGCTTGCGGTCGCAATGCCTGTTGCTCAGACGTCGCAACCCTCAAAAAGGTTTGACTCGCAGCTCCCTCGCCGGCTGTCCGCAGTCCGCGCTTTCAAAACATCACTATCAGTGGCGGTGATTCCATTGTACCGCTCACCTTGCAAAGAAAAAGAGACCCGCAGTTCATGCGGGTCTCTAATCGGTCAACCCAGCCACCTCTCCCGGCTGTTCAGCGGCGCGGCGATGGCAGGTGCAATGTCACTGCGGATCGGTCACCGCGAAGTAGCCTCCCGTGGCGAGTGGCAACGTCGAGACCGTTTGAGTCAGTAGCCCCGTGCCCGTGGCAACGTTAAGAACGGTCAGCCCCGGGGCGCTCCCTGCAAGATCGCCATACACGAACAAATAATTCCCGCTCTGGTCAAACTGCCCCCAGGGCCCAGGAGTCACACCCGTGAAGGGCGAGGTGCTAAGAGCCGTCAAACCGCCAGTGGTAGTGTCCAGCGCATAGCCTTCGATCGGGTTATAGGACAGCGCTTCGCTGCTGAACGAATATATGTAGCTGCCGTTGTTCGTATTGGGCTGAACCGCAATATTGGCCGGCGAGAACTGTGTGAGGAACGGCGAATTCGCCACTTCGGACAGCGTTCCAGCAGTTGCGCCGCTCGGCATAATGCTGAACACATGAATGTGATCGTCGATAGTGCCGGTAGTGGTGGACGAATTGCCACTGATCCCGATCATGAATTGGCCGGTCGGCTCCCCTTGCAACTGCCAGATATTGAGTGCCAGCGGCGACCCCACCAACGTCAACGCTCCGGTACTCGCGTTGATTGCATAGACCGCGACCTGTGCGCCGACACCCTCAGGCCCGGTCGTGACGTAAAGATATTTCCCCAGTCCGTCAATCGCCAGGTTCCAAGGCTGCACCGCACCTGTGGTCGAGACCGTTGGTCCTGCGGTGAGAACACCGCCCGCCCCTATCTGGTAGGTAAGGATCTGGTCGCCAGCATCATCCGCAATAAATAGAAAAGTCCCGCTGGGATTGGTCACGACTCCACTCAGGTTGACTCCGGCGGAGCCCAGAATCATGCCTCCTAAACTTGCAATCGTGAGCGGACTGTTCGTCAGGCCAGTCAGCGCTCCGGTAGTCGCATTGATCGACCATTCGTACAATAATTGGGCGGCGGGAAAAATCCCGTAAAGATACTGTTTTTGTGCGATTACCAACTCTGCCCTGGGGTCCCCCACCTGTACCATGGGCGCGGTGTAACCGCTGATGTTGGTCAGCGTCGGAGTGGTGCCGGCGGTAAATGCAATGCCGTTGACCGTACCCGTCTGTACGATATTGTAGGCAAGCACAGTCGGAGCAGTGCCTCCGCCGCCTCCGCCACCAGTACCTCCATTGCCTCCTCCGCCCCCGCCAACTCCCGATCCCGAAGGCGTGCAGGTCGAAGCGCCGAACGTGGCATGGCAGGAATAAGAACTGCAGCCGGTTAGGATTATCGTTACACATGCGACGAGCAACGAACCGATGAGCGTACGAACTGTTACTGTCATGACCTGCCTCCGCCTAAGCTTCACTGCTTGCGGACCCCTGATTGAGAACGCCTCAGGAAACCATTCGCGAACTTAAGACTTTCGCATCGCTTCCACCGTTCCCCCGCAGCTCTGCCGGACAGACCCGAGGATGAGCAGTTCGCGACGCTCGTAAAGAACTCCTAATCTAATTGCGATACTAGGTGGACGGTAACGTACTGGCAACGTTACGAATGTCACTGGCCCAGCAGCAGAGGATGGCAGGAACCTTCTTAACCAACAACTCTCAATCTTCGTGATTCACGAATCCATCAAAGAGCATCTTCCGTGCATCAACTCCGATGAGTAACAATTGCCGCGTTTCCATCGAGCACTTACTCACTCGTATAACTCCTGAATTTGATCCTTGTAACTATTGGACGTGACCACTCGATTGCATAGTAACCACACATTTCTCTTGCCTCCACTATTAGAAACTGACAACATTCGATCTGAGTTCAGCGAAGGGATTTTTTTCGGAGGATTTCACGTGAAACGAACAAACATTCTGGCCGCAGTACTGATTGCCCTGGCGCTCATCGCAACCGGATGCGGTACCTCTGACTACGTCCAGTCAGTCCAGCTCACCTCTACGGGCACAAGCACTGGTGGCTTTTACAACCTCGTCGGCATTGATGGAACTCTTCAGTTGAACGCCAATGCGCTCTACCACAGTGGCAAGAGCGTTCCCGTGACGAATTCCGTGACCTACACGGTTACGACGTTCGGCATCGACGCGAACCTTCACAACCCACTGCCGGCCTATGGCCCGAATTCGGTCCCGATCGATTCGACCGGTTTGATGACAGCGGTAGCTTCCTTGTGCACCTGGGAAGATCTTGCTTCCGGATCTCCCCCAGTGCTGCCCACGCCGCCGAAATACAATTGGGTTTACACCGGATACTACCAGGTAGTAGCGACTTACAAGGGCATGGCCTCGCAGCCGGTAGCGATCGGCGTAGGCTCGGAAACGGGCAACGCTCCCGACGGCTCCTGCGGTCCTGCTTAGGTTCTGGCGACCCCGGCATCCATTACGTCTGCTCCCCCAGCAGACTAATCCTGGGTTTCAAAGTCGCCCGCTGTAGCCGCTGCGTTGGCGCTGTTCTGCAGAGACGCCTCTGCGCGCACGCCCGGCGCCACGTTCGCCCCACCTTTCCCTGCTTCAGATCCAATCCTTCTTCTGACCTCTGCCCTCGCTACGACAACCTTGCGGCGCATCTTCGTCCCGAATCGGTCGCACCGGCCATGCAGGAACGAGGTGGGCAGATCAGATCAGCCCTGCCGGCGCGAAACGGCTAAGGATTAAGGCGCCGCGCACGCCACCGATAGATACTGAAGTTGGGAGCCAGTCTGAAGGGACGAAAGGTTGGGTTATTTCTCTAACTTCGCAGGGAGGCTTGCTGAGACTCGCACGTCCCGAAAAAACGGAGCCTTTCCCTAGGTATCCCAACTTACCTTGACCGAGCGCTTGCACGCGGTCCAACAATTGGACATCGCAGAGATCACAGGGATTACGGAGAAGAAGTGAGGAATGGGAAATCTTCCGAGTGGACTCCGTTTACCCCAGAAGAGCCGCAGCTTGTTCTAGTGGGATCCGGCGACTGGCCGCTGACAACCGCTCTTACTTGTTTCCACTGTCCGGGTTGAAGTGCATGTCGAAGGAGTAACCCGGCAACTTAATGGGCACGGTATAGTCCACCACAATATACACAGCCGCTAGACCCGGCGAGGTCAGATGCTGCACGACTACCTGCTTGGCATCGATCGGCAGCTCGTGCTCCCGCACCTTGCGCATCACATCGCTGCGGATGTCATCGTCGGTCTTCTGGATCGAGTTGCTGTCGACCAGAGCGATCGTTTTCAGATCGTCCTGAAAACTGAGGTTGGCCATGAGCGGCGGCGCAACCTGAAAAAGGCTCAGCACCACACCCAGAATCACGAGAAACCCCACCAATAGTTTAATGGTTCCCATAGTCTGAAACTGCGCCGCTCAGCCGGCGCAACTTTCAGGCCTGGCTTCGCGGCATTCCTTCAAAATATTCCACTACTGTCGCGATCGTAACATCGCGCACATCTCGGGTCGAGCGTAGAACCACCTCGACAGTACCTTCGGTAACCTTCTTTCCGACGGTAACTCTATAGGGGATACCCACCAGATCGGCGTCCTTGAACTTCACCCCCGGCCGTTCGTCGCGATCGTCAAGAATCACATCGAAGCCGGCGCCTTCGAGCCGCTTGGCAATGTCCTCGGCCGCGTTCCTGATCGCTTCATCTTTTGTATTCGTTGCCGAGACCACAATCTCAAACGGCGCAATCGAGGTCGGCAGCCAGAATCCATTCTCATCGTTGCTCTGCTCGATCGCCGCCGTCAGAATGCGTTCGATCCCGATGCCGTAACATCCCATGATCGGCATCACTTCTTTCCCATTCTTATCGAGCACCCGCGCACCCATCGCCTCGGTGTAACGGTACCCCAGTTTAAAGATGTGCCCAATCTCCACCGCCGTATCAATGCGGAGCGCCTTCCCGCAAGTCGGACACGATTCTCCCGCCTTCACTGCCCGCAGATCGGCATACGCCGTGGGATGAAAATCTTTCCCCGGCGTCAGATTCTTCACGTGATAATCCTCGCGATTCGCTCCCGCAATCAGATTCGCGCGCCCTTCCAGCGCCTTATCGACGAAGAGATAAGGCTTGGCTACATCGTCGAGATCCTTCGCCCAATCAATCCCCAGCGGCCCCAAATATCCCGCCGGAGATTTGAACAGCGCCCTGATCTCGCCTTCCTCCATGGGCCGCGTCGCCGCGCCAACCGCGCCATTCAGCTTCGGCTCGTTCAACTGGTGATCGCCGCGCATCAGCACCACAACCCCGCGCGACTTCACCTTGCCCGTCTTTTCGTCTTTCTCGTCGGTCATCAACGCCAGCGTTTTGATCTTGTTCTTCGGCGACACTCCCAAGAACCGCGCCACCTCTTCAATCGTCTTCTGCCTCGGAGTGTGAACCTCGAGCGGCTTGCCATCGCCCTCCGCCTGCAAATCTTCTACCGCCTCCAGCTTTGACTTAGCTTTCTCCACGTTCGCCGCGTAATCACATCCATCGCAGCTCACAATCTGGTCTTCGCCCGCCGTCGTGCGAACCATGAACTCGTGCGATTCTTTCCCGCCCATCGCTCCCGAATCCGCTTCCACCACCATGTACTTCAAACCGCAGCGGTCAAAAATCCGGCAATAGGTTTCGTAGAGTTTCTTGTACGAAACATCCAGCCCGGCCGCATCAATATCGAACGAGTACGCATCTTTCATCATGAACTGGCGCACGCGCAGCAGCCCCGACTTCGGCCGCGGCTCATCACGAAACTTGGGAGCGATCTGGTACCAGATCTGCGGCAACTGCTTGTAGCTGCGCAGCTCCTTTATGGCAATCGAAGTCATCACCTCTTCTTCGGTCATGCCCAGGCACATGTGGGCGCCCTTGCGATCCTTCAAGCGAAACAAATTGTCGCCCATCAGATCCCAGCGCCCGCTCGCCTCCCAAAGCTCTCGCGGATGCAAAATCGGCAAATAAAACTCCTGCCCAATCCTGTCCATCTCCTCACGGACAATCTTCATGATCTTGTTGAACGACCGGTTGCCGAGGAACAAATACGAATAAATCCCCGCCGCCAGCTGCCGAATATACCCAGCCCGTACCAGAAACTTGTGGCTGGCCACTTCAGCATCCGCCGGCGCCTCGCGCAATGTAGGAATAAACAGCTCTGACCATCGATGCATAGAGAATGATTCCTGTGAATGTGGAATTCGCTATTGTAAATGATTAGCTGAAAGGGACTGCCGGGATCTGAAATGCTCGTATTGGGACAGCCGCCGTCGGCTGTCTAGTCGAACGACGGTGGGCCTTGCAGCAGACCGTTTTCGATCGAACACGAGGCGTTTAGATCGGACTCCAACCCCTGTTAGAATGACGGCAACACTATGGCAAAGGCTCGCTACCACTACAACATCATGCTCCGGCCCGAAGCGGAAGGCGGCTACACTGCCCTGGTCCCCGCACTCCCCGGCTGCGTCACTTATGGGCGCACCATCGACGAAGCGCGTGAAATGGCCCGCGATGCCATCTCCGCCTACATCGCCAGCCTGCGCAAGCACAAAGATCCCGTCCCCACCGACGACGCTACCCTAGTGGCCTCTCTGGATTTGGAATATTCGCGCTGACGCTCCGACCTTATTCTCCGCAGCACGTCGTAGCTGTCCGCGAATGGATGCATTGCCAAAAGTTCCAACTTCTTCGCCCCTACTGTTACTGCTGGTTTTATAGGTTTTGTAATTGATATAAGGGTAGGGTGCCTAAACTACCTTCCGTCAAACCGCGACAGGTCGTCCCTTCTGGAGCAATATGGCTTCGTTTTGGACCATACTTCGGGCAGTCACTTCCTCTACTATCATCTAGCATCGCGCCGGCGTGCGGTCGTTCCTCGACACAACCGCGACCTGCCGAAAGGCACCCTCATGTCATTGTTGAGGGAAGCAGGATTTACCCGCGAAGAATTGATCAACTTCCTAGCTGGTAGATAGCTTTGTTGGGGTTCGGCGGGCACCTACTGGCGACTCATCACTAACCCACCAACTGCCGCAATATCTCTTTCCCCAGCTTCTGCGTCTCCCCGAAAAACTTCTGGTACTCCACAAACAGCCGGTTCAGTTCCAGCGATTTTTCCGCCGAGAGATGCTTGCGCAGCATCATGTCGCGCACATGCACGGGATTCGGCAAAGTCGCATCTTCCGTCAATTCTTCAAGCGCCGTATTGGGATCGTAGTGATACATGGCTGCCTCTTCAATTCCTAAACTAATTCGGTACTCCACAAGGCATGCAGATGAACAATTCCAAGAAGTCGACTCTGGTTGTCCACCACCATTAAAGACGTAATCTTCTTCTCTTCCATCAGCGCCAGCGCGGTCGCCGCAAACTCCCCAGCCCCAATCGTCCGCGGATTCTTCGTCATCGCCTCGCCCGCCGTCAAATCCATTACATCTTTTCCGCGCTTTTCGAGCAGCCGCCGCAAATCTCCATCGCTGATGATTCCCACCAGCTTCCCGCCTTCCACCACAGCGGTCACGCCCAGCTTCTTGCGCGACATTTCGTAAATCACATCCGGCATTTTCGTCTGCGGACCCACGCAGGGCAGCGCTTCGCCCGTATGCATCAACGCTTCCACTCGCGCCAGCCTCTTCCCCAGCTTGCCGCCGGGATGCAGATTCGCAAAATCCTCTTCCTTAAATCCGCGCTTCTCGCTGAGCGTCACCGCTAGTGCGTCTCCCAGCGCCAGCATGGTCGTGGTGGAGGCCGTCGGCGCCAGCCCCAGAGAGCAAGCTTCCTCGGCAATCGAACAATCCAGCGCCACATCCGCGGCCGCCGCCAGCGTCGATGCTTGTGTGGATCGGACACTCCTGTCCGCTGCCTTTGACTTTTCTTCATCCCACGCAGACGCTGCGCAAATCTCATCCCCCGTCATCGCAATCAGCGGCACTCTCAGCCGCTTGATCGTCGCCAGCAACGCTAATATCTCCTCCGTTTCACCCGAAGCCGAAAGCGCCAGCACCACATCGCCGCGCACCACCATGCCCAAATCCCCGTGCAGCGCCTCCACCGGATGCAAATACAGCGCCGGAGTCCCTGTCGAGCTCAGGGTCGCCGCAATCTTGCGGGCGATCAGCCCGCTCTTCCCCATTCCGGTAACAACTACGCGCCCCGCGCAGCCAAACATCAACTCCACCGCGCGCAGAAAATCCTCCGCCATCGGACCGCTAATGCGATCCGCCAGCGCACGCAGCGCTTCCGCCTCAATGCGCACCACATTTTCGCCAATGCTCTTCATTCTAATTCTGGTTTTCAATCGCTCAATCACCCGATCACTCAGTCACTCAATTCCTTAAAAGTGATCGTCGCTGCTCTGCGGCACTACCGGCTTCTGCCCCAGCACCGCCAACCCCTTGGCCTGGATCGCTCGATCCCACGGTCCCGCCTGCCAGTTATCCCGCATCTTCGTGGGATGCTTCCACGGCGGCAGGGACACCATCAGATTTTTCGCCGTCGAATGCAAGTAAGGTTCGTACATCGACCGCAATCGATTTAACTTCTGCCGCGCCTCGTCCGTGCTGCGCAGTTTCAATCCCGCCTCTGCCAGCTTTTCCCGCAAGGAGCTGTAGTCCGCGTCCGGCAAGCGATCCGGCGCTGAGGGGTCGTAGCGCGCATTCACCACCTGCGCCAGATCCACTGCCGCGTGCCGCGCCATGGCAAAGGTCAGCCGCGCCTGCCCGGGATGGATCCCATCAATCCCCGTGATCACCAGCGAAGTGACATCCAGCATCGTCATCAACGCTCCCAGCCACGACTGGTTGCTGTGCTGCGAACGAAAAAAACTCAGCACCGGATACGAAATCCCGCTCTCCAGCAACTCCCCCGCCCAGCGCTCCCAGTCGCGCAGCACTTCATCCAACACCGTCTGCTCAATCGCCGGATTCTCCGAACTCCCCGCCAGCCTCACCAGTAATTCCGTCGCAGTCGGCGGCGATCCCGCCCGCGCATCGAGCATCGAAATCTGAATTTCCCGCCGCGAAAACGATCCGTATACCACCGGCAGGTATCCGATCACCACGCCCAGAAATCCGAAGCCCATCCCCGCCTCAAACACCGACAGAAAGCGCGCTCCTGGCGTTGTCGGCACAATATCGCCGTAACCGAGCGTGAAGAATGTTTCGCCGCTATGATAGAGAATCCGTCCGAACGTAAGCGGCTCGTTTCCCAACTGTTCATGACCGCCAATCCCGTATTGCAGCAGCGCGAAGCCGACGATCAGCCCTGTGGCCCAGAAGGCCAGCAGCATGAACAGCAGCAAGGGGCCGAAATACCCCAGAAAACTCTGCTGCCGCGACGGCGTCTTAATCGCTGCCGCAAGTCTTTTCCACGGAATCCACGTCCTCCGGTAAAACCACGCTGTCAGTTTGAATTGCCGCGTTACCCGCCGTGGCAGCACCACCGTCTCAAACGCATCGAGCAACACCACGACGATAATGACGACGCCGGCAACGATCGCGGGAATGCTCGCGTGTCCGCTCATAGTGGAATTCTCGTTTGCAATCTGATGCGGAAGGAAGGGTAACAGATTCGCTATCCGGCGTCCGGCTCTCGGCTTCCGGCTCAACATTCGAGGGTGCCGATCAAAGACGGCACTCGTAGGATCTTCCGGAAGCCGGACGCCGGTTAGCGGAAGCCGGACGCCGCTACTGCGGTTTAGGCTGTGCCGGCGGAGTCTGCGCTGGAGCAGTTTTCGTCGTAGCCGCCGGCTTCTTCGCCGCCGGTTTTTTCTTCACAGGCTTCTTCGCTGGCTCATTGTCGTCCACCACAACTTTCTTCGCGGGAGCAGCCGGAATTGCCGCCTGCGCCGTCTTCAATTCGGCGCGCAGCCGGGCAATCTCCTGCTCCTTCGACGAAGCCAGGTTCGCCAGCCGTTCCGCCAGTTGCCGGCGGGTGCCCTCAAAGCTGTTCAAGTCGTTCGATACCGATTGAAAGTCGTCCTTCGGCCCAAACGCTCCCGCCGATTCCGCCACGCTTCCCAGCACATCGTAGAGCGCGTCCAGGTTGCGGTACAGTTTAAACGTTGCGGGCATGTCTTCCGGCGAGTTGCGCAGCTGCCCAATAATTTCCGGCAGCGCGCTCTGTAAATTTCGCTGGATCGAATCCACATTATTCAGCGCCTGCTTCTTGGTATTGCCGTCCGTCTTCCACTTCTCGATGCGCAGCTTCGACAGGTCGTCCTGCGCGGCCTTTGCCGTCGTCTCCAGTTGGCTCAACAGCCCATTCATCTGCGAGACCGATGCGTAGGATACCGCGCCCTGCGCGGGCATTGTCGAAGATGCCACAGTGTTTTGCGTCGAATGCTGCGCCCCGGCTTCCGAAGGCCCCTGGCACAATGCGCTTGCGCTCAACAGTGGCAAACAAAGTAATAAAGATGAGGGGGAGAGTTTTAGCATCATGGATTGTGGATTCGCTGGCGCGATGCATTCGATCAGAATATTAACCAATCGAGCATACTACAAAACGCCAATTGCTTGCCTCGCACGCAGGATCTGAAGCCAGGAGAAGTCCCTGGAAAAGAAAATCAGAAAAGGTATGCTGGAAGCGGTTTCGAAACAAGGGAAGCGGTTCAGTCCGCGGGCATGGGCGCGGGACGCGCCATCAAGGGCCGCGACGCAGCGAGGGCCGGGGCTGCCTCTTCCGTCTCCAGCCACCTCCGCACTTGCGGCATCGCCGCACGCATCGCCGCTTCCCCGCTGCGAATCAGTTCACCGGCGCGCTTGAAGTCGTCATAGGCAAAGCCGCCCACCTCTGGCTCGACCACCACATCCGCCGCGCTTCGCCAGACCTGGCCCATCATGTCCTGCGCGATCGCAAACGATTGCCCGATCACGTCGAAAAGATGCCGCGGCGCGCCGTTCTTCGACCACTGCCCTTTCAAATGCACCGCCAGCACCCGCTCCGCGCCCATATCGCGCAGCGGCCGCGTGGGCACCGGATGCGACAACATGCCATCCACCAGCCAGCGTCCGCGAATATTCACCGGCAAAAACATTCCAGGATAAGCGCAGCTCGCCCGCACCGGATCTACGATCGATCCGGAATGAAACACAATACCTTCTCCACTGTTAAAGTCAGTCGCGGTAACGCCCAGAGGAATCCGCAACTCCTCGAAAGTTTTCACCTTCAAAGTGCGCGCCAAAAAGGCAATCATGCGGTCATTGCTGGCAAAGCCGTAACGCGAGACCGTCCAGCGCGCAAAAGTCGTAAATCGAACCGACCGCGCGAGCTTCTCCAATTCCTCAATGGACAGCCCACTGCAATAGGCAGCGCCAATTAGAGCTCCGACGCTGGTACCAGTAACCAAATGAATGGGAATGTTTTCTTCTTCCAGAACCTTCAGAACCCCGATGTGCGCCATACCGCGGGCGAAGCCGCCGCCAAGCGCAACACCGATTGCAGGTAGAGGCTGCCTGGCCTCGCCGGTCCCCGGTTTGCGAGAAAGCTCTCGCCCGAAGGCTTGCACCGACCGGATGATCTTGCCCAGGCTCTTCATCAGAACCCCACCGTTTCTACCTACTCACAATATCTAGGATGCCACGGAATCCAAAAATGTACATTTCACTTTGGTGCTACATGCGTTACGTACGGCTTCTACAGCGGTTACGGCATGGTTACTTCCCTTTTGGTAAAGATGACTAACTCCAGCAACGCTGCTAACTTACGTTATATGGTAAGAGAAATCTCAGCCGGGGGGGTCGTGCTTCGCAAGCGCACCGACAGTTGGTGGGTGGCGGCTATCGAGCTGCCGTACGATTCAGAAAGGAACCCGGCATCCGCATCGGGTGCGAAAAGGCGGTCAAAACCAGTGCTGGCCCTCCCCAAGGGCCTGGTCGATCCCGGCGAAAAGCCGATCGAAACCGCTGTCCGAGAGGTTTTCGAGGAGACCGGAATCACGGGCGAAGTAATCGCCAAGCTAGCCGACATCAAGTACGTTTACACCCGCACCTGGGGCGATGGCGGCCGGGTTTTCAAGATTGTTAGCTTCTATTTAATGCGGTACCGCTCCGGAAAGATCGACGACATTGATCCCGCCATGCGAATTGAAGTAGCTCGTGCCCGCTGGGTGAGGCTTGAAGATGCTCCCGCAATCCTGGCCTACGGCGGCGAGAAGCAGATGGCGAAACAAGCGCTGGAATACGTAAATGCAAACCCCGAATTCTAGCCGGTACATTTCTCGAAATTCACCGATTCGCCGCTCTTCCCGCATAATGGACGCCATGCTTGCGCCACACTCCCTGCGTCGAATACCTCGCTGGCTGCCTCTCTTGTTTATGATGTGGGCGCTGCTTTCCCCGGCCCTGGCTGCCTCCAAACCGAGGACTACTCCGGCCCTAGACCCCAGCTACGTTCCAGCCTTGGCCACAGCCAATCATTTCTTACAGGCCTGGCAATCCGGCGATATTGAAAGCGGAACAGTCCTGCTGACCACCCATGCCAAGGAATCCGTCAGCCGCGACGATCTGGATCGATTTTTTTCCAACCCCGATCCCTCCGGCTACGAAATTGATCGCGGCACATTGCTAAAGCGCGGACGCTATCAATTCCCGGTCGTCCTGGTCACCAGCACAAAAAATCCCCGCATTCGCCGCCGCTTCTCAACCATTGTGATTGTGAACACTGGCAAGAATGACTGGGCGGTGGATAAACTGCCCTAGGCGAGGATTGCCTTACTCTGTGCTTTCCTCTGTGTCCCCCGTGGTAAAGATTTTGCTTAAGAGGCCCAATGACACGACGCATTAATAAAGTTGCCATCCTCGGCGCCGGAACCATGGGCGCGCGCATCGCCGCTCATTTCGCCAACGCCGGCGTCCCCAGCTACCTGCTCGATATCGTCCCCGGCGACGTCGGGTCAGGCAGCAGTGCAGCCGAGAGAAATAAAATCGCAGCCACCGGCTTCGATGCCGCGAAAAAATCGAAGCCCGCCGCTTTCATGGAACCTTCCCTCGCGCGTCTCGTCACCGTCGGCAACTTTGACGACGACCTGAAAAAGCTCGCCGAGGTCGATTGGATCATCGAAGCCGTCGTCGAAAATCTTGAGATCAAACGCGCCCTGCTTCGCAAAGTCGAAGCCATCCGCAAGCCCGGCACCATCATCACCACCAACACCAGCGGCTTGCCGGTCGGCAAAATCGCCGAAGACTTCTCCGACGATTTCCGCCGCTCCTGGTTCGGTACCCACTTTTTTAATCCGCCACGCTACATGCGCCTGCTCGAGCTCATTTCCACGCCCGAAGCCGATCCCGCTGCCATTGCCGCCATCTCGCATTTCGGCGATGTGTGCCTCGGCAAAGGCGTCGTCATGGCCAAAGACACGCCAAACTTCATCGGCAACCGCATCGGAACGTTTTCCGTGTTGAACGTCATGCGCCTGATGCAGGATATGGATCTCACCATCGAAGAAATCGACGCGCTCACCGGACAAGCTGTCGGCTGGCCCAAGTCCGCGACATTCAGAACCATCGATCTCGTCGGCCTCGACATTCTCGGCCACGTCGTCGGCAACATGACCACGAACGTCCACGACGAGCGCAGCGACCTGCGCCTGCCCGAGTTCTTCGCCCAAATGCTCGAACGCAAATGGCTGGGAGACAAAACCAAAGGCGGCTTCTACAAAAAAGTAAAAAGCGGCGCAGGAAAAGAAGACGAGCGCATGGCCCTCGACTGGAAGACGCTGGAGTACCATCCCCGGCAGAAGCCAAAATTCGCCGCCCTGGATATGGCGAAGAACATCGAAGACACCGGCGCGCGCCTGCGCATGTTGCTCGGCATGGACGGCAGCGCACCGCAGAAAAACGACAAAGCCGGAGCCTTCCTCTGGGCGTCGCTCTCCGAGCTGTGGACCTATTGTGCCGACCGCATCCCTGAAATTTCCGACTCCATCGTCGAAATCGACCGCGCTATGCGGCTCGGCTTCAATTGGGAACTTGGCCCCTTCGAACTTTGGGACGCCGCCGGCGTCGAAGCCACAGTCGAGCGCATGAAAAAAGAGAACAAGCCGATCGCGCAGAAGGTCGAGCAGTTAATCGCATCGGGCAAGAAATCCTGGTATCTGGACGACCCAAAATCCTCTTCCGGCCGCGTTTACTTCGATCTCACAGCCAACGATTACAAGCCGGTCGATGTTGCAGCCGGTGTGTGGTCGGTCGCGGTCGCAAAAAAGTCGAACGGAGTGGTCAAGAAAAATTCTGGCGCGTCACTGGTCGATCTGGGTGACGGCGTGGGCTGCATCGAGTTCCACAGCAAGATGAACTCGCTCGGCGCCGACATCATCGGCCTGATTCTGCAAACTCTCAAGCCGGGCGGCCCTGGCGACAACTTCGACGCCTTCGTCATCACCAACGACGCAACCAATTTTTCCGTCGGCGCCAACCTGATGCTGCTGCTCATGAGCGTGCAGGAAGAAGAGTGGGACGACGTCGATCTTGCCATCCGCCAATTTCAGGGGATGACCCAGGCCATCAAGTTTTCGCCGAAGCCGGTGGTCTCCGCGCCCTTCGGCTTGTGCCTGGGCGGTGGTACAGAAATTTCCCTTCACGCCGCTGCCCGCCAACCACACGCGGAGCTCTATACGGGCCTGGTTGAAATCGGCGTCGGCCTGCTTCCCGGAGGCGGAGGCTGCAAAGAAATGCTTCTCCGCGCCGTCGATGGAGCAACCGCGGCCCGCGGTGGCAAAGGTTCCAACGACGCACTCGCCGGATCCATCGAAATGCTCGAAGCCCTGAAGCGGGCTTTTGAAACCATCGCCACAGCCAAGGTCGCCACCTCCGCGCACGAAGCGCGCGCCTTCGGATTTCTCCACGACAGCGACCGCATCACCATGAACCGCGAACGCGTTCTCTCTGACTCCAAAGCTCGCGCCCTGGAACTTTTCCGCGCCGGATACGAACCGCCAATCCCGCGCACCGACATTCCCGCCCCCGGCGAAAGCCTTCTCGCGACCCTCCGCATGGGAGTCCACCTTATGCGCCAGGGCGACTACATCACCGACTACGAAGTGAAACTCGGCACAAAAATCGCCGAAGTGCTCTGCGGCGGCAACGTCACTCCCGGTACGCCCGTAAGCGAGCAGTACATCCTCGATCTCGAGCGTGAAGGATTCAAGTCGCTCTGCGGCGAGAGGAAAACGCAGGAGAGAATTCAGTACACGCTGAAGACGGGTAAGACGCTGAGGAATTAATTCCCCCCCCGGCTCGAAACATAACCTTTAATAAGCTGCTCCGTCCAAAATGAAACGATCCGCGGCTGGCCATCCACGAAGGAGAAAAAATGTTAAAGGCGCCTCGAAAGATGCATTGGAATCTCACGCGATTATTGCCATGCTTCCTCGTTCTTCTTGCCTGCTCGCTGGCCCACGCCCAGGACATCCGCAGCGGCGAAGACCTTTTGCGCGCCATGCACGATCGCTACGCCAAGACCTGGTACCAAACATTGACCTTCGCGCAGAAGAGCACGACCTACAATCCCGACGGCACCAGCAAATCGGAGCTCTGGCATGAAGCGGCTTCGGTTCCCGCAAAGCTGCGCATCGACATCGGCAATCCCAGCGATGGCAATGGATACTTGCTGGTCGATGGAACACTCACGGTGTTCAAGCAAGGCAAAGAAGCCGGCACGCGCCCCCTGATTAATATGCTTCTGGTGCTGGGATTTGACGTCTATCGCCAAGCGCCCGAGACGACGGCCCAAGTGATAACCGGCGAGGGCTACGACCTAAAAAAAATCCACGAAGAAACCTGGGAGGGACAACCGGTCTACGTGGTCGGCGCCGACAAGGGCGATTTGAAGTCGAAACAATTCTGGGTCGATAAAAACCGTTTGCTGTTTGTCCGAATCTTCGAGCCAGCCCGAACCGATGCCAACAAACTTCAAGACATCCGCTTCGAAGACTACCGCGAGATGGCGGGTGGCTGGGTTGCAGCGCGCGTTGAAGTTTACGACGACGGAAAGAATGTTTTCAGCGAAGAGTATTCCGACATCCTGTGCAATGCCAAGCTCGACGCCGCAGTTTTTGACCCCAAGCAATACAGCTCAAGCCGCTGGGAAAAACCCTGAACGGAGCGTACGGGTCGTGCTTCCATTCGACAATGAGGATTCCCGTGCGGTGGGCTCCGTCCGAGCCGCATTGGAAACTGCCGGTAAACCCATTGGCGCATACGATTACCTGACCGCCGGTCAGGCCATGGCGCGCCAACTCACGCTGGTTACCGCTAACGTCTCCGAGTTCTCGCGTGTCAAAGGGCTCTCTTGGCAGGACTGGGCGAAGCATTCGTAACATTGCTGTTTTGCTACAATCGCCAACATGCGAAGACTTCTGCCTGCCGCATCGGTTCTGGCGCTGTTACTGATCGCTGGTTTCCATTCATTCGCGCAAACCAATAAACAAACCGACGTGGCGGTAAAAGAATCCGCACCTGACGTGCCCGACTTAATCGCCGCTCCCGCCGGCGAAGAGGTCGTGCTGCTTGCGCATGCCACCGGATCGCAAATCTACACGTGCCAGGCCGCGGCCGACGGCAAATTTGGCTGGACGCTCAAAGCACCCGAAGCCGATCTCCACGACCGCAAAGATAAAGTGATCGGCCAGCACACCGCCGGCCCCACGTGGAAGCTGAAAGATGGCAGCGAGGTCACAGGAAAAGCGGCCGCCAAAGTGGATTCCCTCGACCAGGAATCGGTCCCCTGGCTGCTGGTGAAGGTCGTCAGCAATTCCGGAAAAGGCGCGCTCGCCCACGTCACCACCATTCAGCGCGTCCGCACTCACGGCGGCCAGCCGCCCGCTCAGGGCTGTGACGCATCCCACTCCGGCACAGAAACCAAAAGCAGCTACAGCGCGGATTATTATTTTTACATTCCGGCCAAGTGAAGCGGGGGACGGACCTACAGCATCGAATAAAGTGAATTGAAGTCAGTCTAAGTCGAAACCAAGAATTGCCATGCGCGAAGTTATCATTGCCTCATCTGTTCGAACCCCTGTGGGACGCGCCTATAAAGGCACGCTCCGCGCCACTCGTCCCGACGAACTGGCTGCCGTTGCAATTAAAGGCGCGCTGGACCGCGTGCCGCAACTCGACCCCAAAGAAATCGAAGACGTAATCCTCGGCTGCGCCATGCCCGAAGCGGAACAAGGCATGAACGTGGCCCGTATCGCCTCGCTGCGCGCCGGGCTGCCGGTCGAGGTTTCGGCGCTCACCATCAATCGCTTCTGCTCCTCGGGATTGCAAGCCATCGCCATGGCCGCCGAGCGCATCATGAGCGGCGGCGCCGAGGCAATCGTCGCTGGCGGCACCGAGTCCATGACGATGATTCCCATGGGCGGCCACAAAGTTTCGCCCAATCCCTGGCTCGTCGACCACTATCCCGACGCCTATCTCAACATGGGCCTCACCGCCGAGCGGGTCGCGCAGCGCTTCGGCATCACCCGCGAGGCTGCGGATGAATTCTCCCTGCGCAGCCATCAGAAAGCCCTTGCTGCAATTCAGGCCGGCAAATTCGACGATGAACTCGTTCCAGTTCCGGTGAGCTTTACCACTCCGAACGGCTCGAAACCCAAGCGGCAGGAGATTGTTTTCAAAATGGACGAGGGCCCGCGCGCCGACACTTCCCTCCAAGCCTTGCTGTCGTTGAAACCCGCATTCCACGTCAGAGGCACTGTAACCGCTGGAAATTCTTCGCAAATGTCCGACGGCGCCGCGGCAGCCGTCGTCATGTCCGCCGAGCGCGCGAAAGCCCTCGGCATTAAGCCTCTCGCTCGCTACATCTCGTTCGCCACCGCCGGATACAAGCCCGAGGAAATGGGACTCGGCCCCGTGTTCGCAATTCCAAAAGCTCTGAAGATGGCGGGCCTCAAACTCTCCGACATCGACGTCATCGAACTGAACGAAGCCTTTGCCGCGCAATCGCTCGCCGTGATAAAAGAAGCTGGCCTCGATCCTGAAAAAGTGAATTCCAACGGCGGAGCAATCGCATTAGGCCATCCCCTGGGATGCACCGGAGCCAAGCTCACGGCAACCGTAATCCGCGAACTCAAGCGCCGCAACGCCCGCTACGGCATGGTGACCATGTGCGTAGGCGGTGGCATGGGCGCCGCAGGCATCTTCGAAAACCTGAGTTAACGACAAAGGACACGAAGGTACACGAAGGAAATCTCGACGACAAAGGATTCCCTTTGTGAACCTTAGCGTCCTTCGTGGTTAATGATTTTCTGCCCAATGTGACAAATGACCTGGACTTCCACAGCCCCATTCCTGTACCGCTGCGTCTGGAGGTTCCCATGGCCACCGCATCAATCCCAAAATGGACGGCCCAACACGTGAGCCACACCATCGTCACCGCTGGCATGAAGGTTCACACCGAACTTGGGCCAGGCCTTTTAGAAAGCACCTACACCGCCTGCCTGCAACACGAACTCGCCAGGGCAGGAGTCCGATCCGCCACGCAAGTCGGCCTGCCCGTCGTCTACTCGGGAGTAAAGCTAGAACTCGGTTACCGCATCGATCTGCTCGCCGAAGACCTTGTCATAGTCGAAATCAAGTCGGTCGAAGCTGTCTCACCCGTCCATCAGGCCCAAATCCTTTCGTACCTCAAGCTCAGTGGCAAATCCCTCGGATTGCTTATAAACTTCAATGTTGTCCATCTCAAAGACGGCATCCAGCGCTTCGTGAACGGCACCGGCTGGAAATAAAGAGAGCGATAACCACAAAGAACACGAAGTTGCACGAACGATTGAATGTCAGATTTTCCTTCGTGCACTTTAGTGCCCTTCGTGGTTGAAAGGTTTAAAGGCTTTAAATGTCCACCACCACCGCACTCCCCAACACCCGCATTCTCGGCGGCAGCTTCCTGCTCGAATCCCGCCGCACCGACGAAGTATTCACTCCCGAAGATTTCAATGAACAGCAGCAATTAATCGGGCAAACTGCGGAGGAATTCACGGTCAACGAAATCCTGCCCAACGCCGAAAAGATGGAGCACAAAGATTTCTCCATCTCGCGCGCGCTGATCAAAAAAGCTGGCGAACTGGGCCTTGCGGGCGTTGAAGTGCCCGAAGCCTACGGCGGCCTCGAAATGGATAAAGTCACCGCCGCCGTCATCGCCGACCACATTGCACAGTACGCTGGCTTTGCCACGACCTGGGGCGCGCACAGCGGCATCGGACTCTTGCCTCTGGTTTACTTTGGCACCGAAGAGCAAAAACAAAAATATCTCCCGCGCCTGGCTGCCGGTGAAATCGTTGGCGCATACGCGCTCTCTGAAGCCTCCTCCGGCTCTGACGCCCTGAACTGCCGCGCCCGCGCGCAACTCACTCCCGACGGCAAGCACTACATCCTCAACGGCGAAAAGATGTGGATCACCAACGCCGGCTTCGCCGACCTGTTCACTGTCTTCGCCAAAATCGATGGCGAAAAGTTCACCGCATTCCTCGTCGAACGCACATTCCCCGGATTCTCCATCGGCGGCGAAGAGCACAAACTCGGCATTCGCGGCTCCTCCACCTGTCCCATCATTCTCAACGACTGCAAAGTGCCCGCGGAAAATCTTCTCGGCGATATCGGCAAAGGCCACATCATCGCCTTCAACATTCTGAACATCGGCCGCTTCAAGCTGGGCGCAATGTGCGTTGGCGGAGGCCGCGTCTCACTCGCAAGCGCCATTTCCTACGCCAAGCAGCGCAAGGCGTTCAACAAATCAATCTCCGAGTTCGGCCTGGTGCGCGAGAAAATCGCCAACATGTCGACGCTGCTCTATGTCGGCGAATCGCTGGTCTACCGCACCGTCGGAATGATGGATGCCGCCCTCAGCGAAGTCGACAAATCCGGCGCGGACGCGAACAAAGAAACCCGCAAAGCCATCGAAGAGTATGCCGTCGAGTGCTCCATCATCAAAGTCTGGGCCTCGGAGATGGTCAACTACATCGTCGACGAGACTTTGCAAATTTACGGCGGCTACGGCTTTGTCGAAGAGTATCCCGCCGAGCGCGCCTATCGCGACGCCCGCATCAACCGCATCTTCGAAGGCACCAACGAAATCAACCGCCTCATCATTACCGGCTTTTTGCTGAAGCGCGCCATGAGCGGCCAGTTGCCACTCATGCCCGCGATCAAGAAATTAATGGACGAAGTTCTCTCTGGCCCCTCCATGGGCGATGAGCTCGAAGGCCCGCTAGCAGAAGAGCGCAAAGTGGTTGGGCAAGCCAAGAAACTCGGCCTCTTCGCCGCCGGCGCCGCCACACAGAAATATATGCAGGCGATTCAGGACCAGCAGGAAATTATGGGCGCCATCGCCGACATGACCATCGAGACGTACGCCATGGAATCGGCCGTCCTCCGCGCACAAAAAATTGCCGAGAGCAAAGGCGAAGCGGCCGCCGCTCTGCCCATTGCGATGGCGCGCGTTTATATTACGCAGGCAATGGAAAAAGTAGAGTCGGCAGCGAAGAAAGTAATTGCCGCCGTGGCCGATGGCGACATGCTGCGCACGCAGCTCGCAATTCTGCGCCGTCTCGCAAAATACGAGCCCTTCAACACCATCGAACTTCGTCAGCAAATTGCGCAGAAGGCGATCGAACGTGGCAAATACACGTTGGCTTAGACAGCGCGGAATAGGCCGAAGGAAGCGAGTGAGAACGGCCTCAATCGCGCTTCTTCAGCTCTTCCATCACGCTCTGAATCAACTCCTTCGCGTCGGTGAGATTCTTCATGATGATCTGGATATCCATCACGGGCTTGCCCGGCCAGCGCTGGCTCTGGCAATAAACACCATGCTGCCCCACCAGCGCCATGGCGTCGGTGATCGTGTCCATCGTCACCGCCAGCCGCCCACGCGGCACGCCCATCATCGTCTCGTAGTGCTCTAATTCTTCCTGCTTCTCGTTGAATACCGGCATGCGTCGATTGTAACGTGGGCGTTCGCGAGTGCATAATTGCTTTCGATCACTCGGCTCATACGTCGAACAGTAGCATCGAAAACGCTTTTTCAGGAGAACTCATGCAAAAACGAATCGCCCTCCTCGCCGTCTCCGCCATCCTGCTCACCACCGCTGCATTCGCCCAGATGGGCGGCGGCCGACCCAGCCCTCCCGCCTCAGCCACGTGCGATCTCGGCAGCGGCAAAACCGTCAAGACGGATTACTCCAGCCCGCGCATGAAAGGCCGCAAGATTTATGGCGACCTCGTGCCCTTCGGCCAGGTCTGGCGCACCGGAGCCAATGATGCAACAACGTTTGTGGCGAGCTCCGACGTCGCCGTCGGAGGCACCACAGTTCCCGCGGGCAGCTACACCCTCTTCACCGTGCCCGATGCCAGCGGCTGGAAGCTCATCATTAACAAGAAAACCGGCGAGTGGGGCATCCCTTACAAATACGAAAGCGACGAACTCGCCCGCATCGACATGAAGGTTTCAAAGCTGCCCTCGCCCGTCGAGGACTTCACGATTGCCTATGACAAATCTGGAAGCGGCTGCACCCTGCGCATCGATTGGGAAACCACTCGCGCCTCGGTCAACATCTCGGCAAAGTAACTAGAAAGGAATGAGCGGGCGGGCTGACGCGTGCGACCACTCTAAGGCTGCCGCACGCTTAGTTCGTCCAGAGCTTGTTGCGCTTCTGCCAGGTTCGGCGAAAGCTTAAGCGCTCTTCGATAAGCCTCTGCAGCCTCAGGCAGGCGCCTCGCTTGCTGCAAGCATCGTCCCAGATCGAGATAGTGTGCGCCCGTCGGCTGCAGCGCAACCCCGCGAGAGAGATCGGCGATCGCTTCATCAAGCCGGCCCTGCTTTTGCGCCAGCAGTCCTCTGCCAACCCATGCGCTGGCCTGGCTCGGATTCATTTGCAGCGCTTCATCAAAACTCTGTCGCGCAGCTTCGTCTTCTCCGAGTGCGCGCTGCGCCCCGCCCAGGTTCGCATACGCCTGCGACCGCAGGCCCGCATCAGAAGTCAATTCAATCGCGCCATTGTATTGCGCAATCGCGGCTTCGAGACGGCCATGGGTTTGCAGATACGCTCCAATATTCATTCGGCTCATCGGGTCCTGCGGATTGATACGCGACGCGGCTTCGAAATGCGGAAAGGCCTGCTCTGCATTGCCCGCCATCACTAGCGCTCCGCCCAGATTATCTTCGGCGATAAAATTATTCTGCGTGATCGCAAGAGCATGCGCCCATACGCTCTCGCTGCTCTCCCAATATCCGATCTGCCGATGACAGAGCAATGCGAGAAACACCACTACCGCAACTGACGGCGCCACCTGCCAAACCCCACCAATATTTCGCGCCGCCGCAAAGTCCGCTACGCCGAACGCAATCATGATGAAGATTCCAATCAGCGGAATGTAGGCGTAACGGTCCGCCATCGCCGCATCGCCAACTTGCACGATCCCGATCACTGGAACCAGCGTCCCGAGAAACCACAGCCAGCCTACAAGCAAATAGCGCCGCTCCCGCAATCGACAGACGGCCGTTGTAATCGCGATCAGCACCAGAAAAACCACAGCCACGCGCCAAGCCGCGAGCGAAGCTCCCGGATGCGGATACACCAGTGCCAACCGCGTCGGCCATATCACCTTCCACAAATACATCCCATACGCGCAGATCGCATTCTCAACCCGCACGCCAAAAGAAAACTGCGCGATCGACCGCACCGCGCCCCCTGCTCGCTGCGCATACACCGTAATCACGGCGCTCGCGGCCGAAAGCACGAACAATGGAATTTTCTCGATCACTAGCCGTGCCCACGAATGTGACGGCAAAGTTGCGGAGTTGGAATCAGCGCCACGCGGTCTTCCCAGCGGCCAGTAGTCCCACAGGAGCAGGACAAACGGCAGAGTAACCGCCATCGGCTTTGACGCCAGCGCAGCCGCAAAGGTCGCCAGCACAACCACATACCGCTGCCAGCACGGCTTTCGCGCGTACCAGCCATAAGCGATGAGCGTAAGCAGAAAAAAGAAAGCGCACAACACGTTCTTGCGCTCGGCTATCCAGGCCACCGATTCCACATTGATCGGATGCACGGCAAACAAGGCAGCGACAAACAAACTCGGCCCCGCTCGCCCAGTCGCCCGCACGAGGAGCAGAAAAAGCAGAATCGCATCCAGGGTATGCAGCAGAACGCTCGTGAAATGATGCCCCGCCGGATTGAGCCGAAACATCGAGACATCAAGCTCATGCGAAATCCACGCCAGCGGATGCCAGTTGCCCTCCTCCGTCGAAACGAGCGCCCAAGTCACCGAGTCCCACGTCAGCCCCGCCCGCACATGCGCGTTCTCCGACACATAGCGGTCATCGTCATAATTGATGAATGGATGCCGGCTCACAGGGTTGTAGAGCGCCAGCGTAATCACCGCCAGTAGTAGGCCGAGCACAACGTCGCGTTTCTCCGGAGAACTAAAAACTCCGGCGACTGCAGGAGCAGCGGACGTTTTCTGGGATGAAGCCAATCAATGAATTTAACCACACGCGTGGCGTGGAAACACAGAGGAGGAAACGCCCAAGGTACGTGGCTGAAACTCGCCGATGATCGGCCGGTGACCGATCGGCCGATGACCGATGGAAAGATGATCGCAGGGAAAAGTCTGCGAGCTACGCGCCCGGCTTCCAGCGCAGCACCGGCTTCCGCGCGGCCGCGGTCTCATCCAATCGAGAAACCCGGGTCGTATGCGGCGCGTCGAGCACCATCTGCGGATTTTCTTCCACTTCCTCCGCAATCGACTTCATGGCGTCGACAAATAAATCCATCTCTTCCTTCGACTCACTTTCCGTCGGCTCAATCATCAGCGCGCCCGGAACGATCAGCGGAAACGCCGTCGTATAAGGATGGAATCCGTAGTCGATCAGCCGCTTGGCAATATCCATCGTGCGCACGCCCTTTTTTGCCTGCAGCTTGTCGCTGAAAACAACCTCGTGCATGGTCGGCGTGGAATACGGCAAATCGTACGTGCCTTCCAGTCCCTTGCGAATATAGTTCGCATTCAAAACGGCATCTTCCGTAGTCTGCCGCAATCCATCCGGCCCATTCGCCTGGATGTACGCCAGCGCGCGCACGAACATTCCAAAGTTGCCGTAGAAAGCACGAACTCGCCCCACCGACTCCGGACGGTCGTAATTAAACCCAAGCGTGCCATCAGCCTTCGTCACCACCACAGGCGTCGGCAAAAACAGCTCCAGGATTTTCTTGATCGCCACCGGTCCCGATCCCGGACCGCCGCCGCCGTGCGGCGTGGAAAACGTCTTGTGCAAATTCAAGTGCATCACATCGACGCCAAAATCTCCGGGGCGCACCTTACCCACCAGCGCATTCATGTTCGCGCCATCCATGTACAGCAAGCCGCCCCTGGCGTGCAGAATGTCAGCGATCTTATGAATCTGCTGTTCGAACACTCCCAGCGTGTTGGGATTGGTCAGCATCAGCGCAGCTACGTCTTCGTTCATCTGCGCTTCGAGCGCGGCAATATCGACCATTCCGCGCGAATCCGACTTCAAATTTTCCACCGCATAATCGACCATCGCTGCGGTCGCCGGATTCGTTCCGTGCGCGGAATCTGGAATCAGAATCTTTTTTCGCGGCCGCCCCTTCGAATGGTGGTACGCCCTCACCATCAGCAGCCCGGTCATCTCGCCGTGCGCTCCCGCCGCGGGTTGCAGCGTGATCGCATCCATGCCCGTGATATCGAGCAGGCACTCACTCAGCGTTTTCAAAATTTGCAGCGCGCCCTGCGAAATATTCTCCGGCTGGTACGGATGGCCGTTGGCAATTCCCTCCACCCGCGCCACAGCTTCATTCACGCGCGGGTTGTACTTCATGGTGCAAGAGCCCAGCGGATACATCCCCAGATCGATCGCGTAATTCCACGTGGAGAGCCGCGTGAAGTGGCGAATGATTTCGATCTCGCTCACCTCGGGCATATTGCCCAGATCTTTTCGCTCCGACGAACCGAGCAGTTTCGAAGTGTCCACATCTGGCACATCGAGCGGTGGAAGCTTCCACGCGGCTTTGCCTGCGGACGATTTCTCGAAGATCAGTCCTTCGTTCTGATTAACGTGGCGCGTGGCTTTGCGAATCATGTCTTTCATCGCGCCACCTCCACAACCCCAGCTTCTTCTCTCGCCGCTCGCTTCGGCGCCTCGCCTCCGCCCACAAGCCCCGCAGCCGCGTCTATCGCGCCTTTTGTCGTCAGCTCCGTGCAGCACCAGAGCGCCGCGTTCCCAAGTTCGGGATAAAACTTTTTCAGCGGCAGTCCGCCCACAATCTTTTCCCCAAGCAGCCGTCCGTTGATGACAAACGGATCTTCCTTAGTCTCCACCACGAACTCGTTAAACCGCGGTGCTCCACCAAACAAAATCTTGCCATGCTTCGCCAACTGACCCGCCGCGTAGGCCGTCTTTGCCAAATTCTGCTTGGCCAGCTCCTTCAAGCCAACCTTGCCGTACACCGTCATGAAAATATTCACCATCAACGCAACCAAAGCCTGATTCGTGCAAATATTTGAGGTCGCCTTCTCCCGCCGGATGTGCTGTTCGCGCGTAGCCAGAGTCAGCACAAATCCGCGCCTGCCCTGCTTGTCCACAGTCTGCCCAACCAACCGGCCCGGCATCTGCCGCACAAATTTTTCCCGCGTGGCAATCACGCCACAATAGGGACCGCCGAATCCCAACGGCACGCCGAACGATTGCGCTTCCATGGCAATCACGTCGGCTTCTCTCGGAGGCTCCACAATTCCCAGCGACACCGCTTCCGCAATCGACACCACCAGCACCGCCCCGTTCTTGTGCGCGATTTCGGCAATCGCCGCCACATCTTCAATCGTTCCAAAGAAATTCGGCGACTGGATCAGCACGCACGCGGTCTCCGGCGTAATCGCCTTCTCCAGTTCCTTCAAATTCACGCGCCCGTCATCGCTAAAGCCTGCGATAGAAAGCGGCATCCCCTGGTGCGTCGCGTAGGTCGCGAGCACCTCGCGGTACTCCGGATGCAGACTCCGCGCCACCACCACCGACCGTCGCCCGGTAAGCCGAACCGCCATCATCACGCCCTCGGCCGCGGCGGTTGAGCCGTCATACATCGAAGCGTTCGCCACCTCCATGCCGGTGAGTTCGCAGATCATCGTCTGGAATTCGAAAATCGATTGCAGCGTCCCCTGCGAAATCTCCGCCTGATACGGCGTATAAGCCGTAAGAAATTCGCCGCGTGAAATCAGCGAATCAATAATGATGGGCCGGTAGTGCGCATACGCGCCCGCCCCCAGAAAGCTGGTATAGCCCTCGCCATTTTCACGCGAGCGCTGGCGAAAGTAGTCCACAATTTCCGATTCCGCCATCTGCCGGGGAACTTTCAGGTCGCGGCTCAAACGGTATTCGGCCGGGATGGGAGCAAACAGTTCGTCAACCGATCGCAGTCCAATCGCCTTCAGCATGGCTTCGCGGTCAGCAGGAGATTTTGGTAGATATCGCATAGGAAATTAATTAGATGTAAGTCGAGGTCGATTCGATTGTGGATGCCATGCTATGGCCGCACAGCCCGAAACCGCAGATTTTCAATTGCCAACTTCCAATTTTCGATTGAACGACCGTGACCGAAGTGCCTGAAAAACCGGCAATTGAAAATCGGAAATCGTCACTGCTTCAGTGTCCGCCCTCTTCCGCGACAAATTTCTCATAATCCGCCGCAGAAAGAAGCGCATCCAACTCTGCCGGGTTCTTCAATTTCAGCTTCAGCAGCCAGGCGCTGTGTGCATCCTTATTCACTGCCTCGGGGGAAGTAGCAAGCTCGCCATTCACTTCCGTCACGCTACCCGAAGCGGGAGAGTAAATATCGGACACCGCCTTCACCGATTCCACCGTGCCCAACGGCTTGCCCGCAGCCAGCTCCGCGCCAACCTTCGGCAATTCGACAAACACAATGTCCCCCAACGAGTTCTGCGCGTAGTCGGTAATGCCTACAGCGGCGGTATCGCCGTTTGCCTGAACCCACTCATGCTGCTTGGTGTACTTCCGATCCGTTGGATAACCCATAATCGCTTCTAGCTCCCGACCTCAGCGTTGTACCCTGTGTTCCTCTGCGTCCTCTGTGGTTAAGATTTTTTCGGACGCTTATAAAACGGCGTCGGAACGATTTGCGCCCCCACACCCTGCCCTCGAATTTCAACTTTCACCGAAGTTCCCACCGCGGCAAACTCCGGCGGCACATAAGCCAGCGCAATATTTTTCTTCAGAAATGGCGCAGGCGATCCGCTGGTCACATATCCAATCTCTCGCCCTGCGGAGTCGAGAACCTTGTATCCATCTCGCGCTATTCCGCGCCCCGTCATCTCTAAGCCGACCAGCGTCCGCTTCACGGCTTCGGCCTTGGCCGTCTCCAGCGCGGCGCGGCCCACGAACTCGGGCTTCTCCATTTTGATGAAGCGGTCGAGCCCCGCTTCCCAAACATTGATCGTATCGGAAATCTCATGCCCGTAGAGCGGAAGTTTGCCTTCCAGACGTAGCGTGTTGCGAGCGCCCAATCCGCACGGAACAAGATTAAATTCTTTGCCCGCTTTCAGAATCTCGTTCCAAACCTGCGCGCTGGTGGCCTCATCCGCGGGAATATAAATCTCAAAACCGTCTTCAGCGGTGTATCCGGTGCGCGCAATTAAGATATTTTCTAACCCGCAAACCGTGCCACGCGTCACCCAATAAAACTTTACCGCGCTCAAATCCGCGTCGGTCAGCTTCTGCAGCACATCCACGCCTTTCGGCCCCTGGATGGCAATCTGCGTAAAATCATCCGACAGATTTTCTACCACGCAATCAAACTGCCGCGTGTTGTCGCGCACCCAGTTGAAATCTTTCTCGCGTGTGCCCGCGTTGATTACCAACAAGTACTCATCCTCACCCAACCGGTGCACAATCACATCGTCGACAAAAGTCCCTTGCGGATAAAGCAGCGCCGAATATTGCGCCTGCCCAATCGCCAGCTTCGACGCGCCATTCATCGAAATATGCTGCACCGCCGCCAAAGCCTGCGGACCAGCCAGGCGAATATCGCCCATGTGGCTGACGTCAAAAATTCCCACGCCGGTGCGCACCGCCATATGCTCATTAATTACGCCGCAGCCAATCGACGCGGGATACTCAACCGGCATGTCCCAGCCGTTGAACTCGACCATCTTCGCGCCCATCTGGCGATGGACGGCGTTCAGCGCGGTCTTTCGAACGGCGGGAGTAGGGCTGGCGGGCGTGGCTTCCACAGAAGACAAATCCAAACCTCGATCAGAAAGCAGCGCTGGTCTGTAAGATGCTGCGACTGTTTACCGTATCACGCGCTTTTTCGGCGGGTCAAACCCGGGGAACCTGAGTTAAAGTTATTTCAGAGAGGGCTGATGAAGCGATCATCTAAAAAGAGCGCGAGGAGCACAAAAGCGCCCGACAAGCCGAAGGATCGTGAACTGCAGAGCCAGCTTGCGAAGGGCAGGGAGTTTATGAAGAAGTACGCTGATACATTCAGGTCGCTGGCGAGGTAGCCTTAGCGCCCGAACTGCACCGTCACATGCGACCCGGCGGCCAAGTGAGTTCCAGCCAGCGGCGATTGTTGCCGCGCCACTCCGCTGCCCACCGCTTCCAGCTCCAAGCCCGCGTCCTGCGCCGATTCCAGCGCCCCGCGCACGGTCTTGCCGACGAACGACGGCACTTCGATCCCGCCCTGCTCAACATCCAACACAACGGTTCCAGTCGTCGGCAACTTCGGTTGAGCGGCAACTGAATCCGGAATCCTCGCCGGCTGAGTCGTCTGCTTCTCCGCCGCGACCATCGGCTCACTCTCACGCATTGCAGCCTGAACAACGTTCCCGCTTCCGCCAGCCGTCGCAGGCGTTGGCGCCCTCGACACGCTGGCACTCGCCGCGTCCGCCGCGCTCCCACTCACCTCAGCGGTCTCCAGCGGCTCACCCGGATGATCCGGCGTCCCCTCTTCCAGATCCTTATCTTTAGTCTTAGCCGCCATCAGCAACTGATGCTTCGGCGCCAGCGGCAAATCATGCGGCGTGTGCAGGTATTCCAGCACCTGCTGCGATACCCGCTTAAACACGGGCGCGGAAACCTGCCCGCCCTGATGCAGTCCCACAGCGGAATCCAAAATCACCGCCACCACAATCTGCGGATTATTCACCGGCGCAAATCCCGCAAACGATCCCACATATTTTGTCTTCGAGTACGCCCCGGTCGCCGGATCCACTTTCTGCGCCGTCCCCGTTTTTCCCGCCGATGTGTATCCTTCCAGAATCGCCTTGCGCCCCGTGCCTTCCAGCACCACCTTCTGCATCATCGCCCGCATCTCCGCGGCCGTATAACTGGAAATCACGCGATGCGACTCCGCCGGATGAAACGCCACTGTCTTCGGTGACCCTTGCGGCTCAACCGATCCCGCAACAATGCGCGGCGCAATCCTCACGCCGTCGTTCGCAAAAGTCGAAATCAGCGCCGCGAGTTGAATCGCCGAGATTCCAATCTCCTGCCCCATCGAAATTGCGGCAATCGAAACTTTCGACCAGCGGCTCACCGGCTTGGTCAGCCCACGCGTCTCGCCGGGCAACTCGATTCCCGTCTGCTGTCCAAATCCGTACGCACGAATGTATTTGTAGAAGCGGTCTTCGCCCAGCCGCAACGCAATCTTAATCGCGCCCACGTCGCTCGACTCCGCCAGCACGCCCCACACCGGCAATAATCCGTGCGGCTTCGAATCGCGAATGCGCATGCCGTTGTAGACAATCGATCCCATCTGGCAATCGAAAATTTCGTTGGGATTCGTCAACTTCTCTTCCAGCGCCGCCGAAATCGTAACCAGCTTAAAGGTCGACCCCGGCTCGTACACATAACTCACCGCGCGGTTCGTCAGCGTATTCGGCGTAATCTCCTTGCGCAGGTTCGGATTAAAAGTTGGCCGGTTGGCCAGCGCCAGAATTTCTCCGGTGTGCGGATTCTCCACGATCACCGTGCCCGCGATCGCCTGCGTATCGTGAATCGCCTGATCGAGCTCTTTCTCGGCGATGTACTGAATATTCTTATCTATAGTTAAAACCAGGCTCTCGCCCGGCTCCGGCTGCTTCTCCACATCAGAGAACCACTGCCGCCGCGCATCCACCGAGATCAGCATCTTGCCCGCACGGCCGCGAAGCTCGTCGTCAAAGGCGTGCTCAATGCCGCTCTGCCCGCCATCTTCCATGCCGACCGTTCCCACCACCTGCGCCGCTAAGTCGCGCGCCGGATAAAAACGCTTCGGCTCTTTCTGAAAATGAATGCCTTGCAGGTTCAGCGACTTGATGCGCTCAATGGTCTCGTCATCCGCTTTGCGCGCCACCCAGCAAAAAGTTTTGTGATTGCGGCAATCGGCAAGCACCACATTACGATCGTCGCCGGTAATGCGGGTAATCAGAGATACCGCGGTGGGCAAATCTTTTACTTCGGTCGGAACTGCGAAAGCCGAATCCACCAGGACCGACATCGCCAGCTCGTGCCCGGCCCGGTCGTAAATCACTCCTCGCTTAGCCGAGAGCGGAATCTCGCGCTGCTGCTGGTGCTCGGCCTGCTTCACGAATCCTCCATAGTGGAAGATCTGCAAATCAACCAACCGGCCGCAAATCAGGACGCACCAGAACAGGAGCATCCCGCCCAGAACGTACAAGCGCGAATTCTTGCCGAGGCTGGAGCTACTCGCCATGATGACACCGCCGCTGCTTCTTGGTCAGATAAGCGCGCGAATCAAACTCTGTCATCCTGAGCGAAGTATGCCGATGAGCGAAGCGAATCGGCATGCGCAGTCGAAGGATCCCTTGCATCGTAGCGTTGCGTGAGGCGCTGAAAGGCATTTTCAACCGGTCTCTGTTCAGTTTAGACAAACATGGCGGACCACCCATCAGGCGGACCGCCAAAAACTCACACGCAGATGGACTATGCCGGAGCTCTACTGCCCCGCCGTCAGCATTATGGGCTCTGCGCTAGCCACAACTGGACCGCTCGCTTCCGCCGGCGCCACATCCATGCGGATCACCTGCCCCGGCTCCGGTGGCACTAATCCCATGCGCCGCGCCATCACATCAATTCTCTCCGGATCGCGCAGCGACGCATCTTCCAGCCGCAGGGCGCGATTCATCTCAGTAAGGTTGCTCAGCTCGCGCTTCGACGATTCAATCTGGTAGCCGTATTCAATCGCGCGGAAGTGCTGCCACGCATACGTAAACACCAGCAGAAACAGGCAGCCCAGTGCCGTGCCGAATTGCTTCATCTCGCGATTGCGCCCCGGGTCTTCCACCTTCACCAGGCGCGAGTTGTCGATTGCCTTCGAGAAATAAATCTCCGGCGTCCCGGTGAAAAAAGTATTCCGCCGCGCCGCCGGAATCGCACTGCCGAATGCCGCTGCTGCTGCCATTTATGCCGCTCCCGCGTATACCGGTTCACTGTGCATCTGCGCGACCTGCAGATCGAACATCTTCTGCAGCTCCATTTCGTCGAGGACGCGCTTCTGAAACGCGCCCCGTTCGGCCCGCTCCACCGTCGCCATCAAGTCCTTGATCAATGTTCCTGTGTACATTTCCCAACCTCAGCCTTTGGATTCCTACCACGGAACCCGTATTCGGCTTCCGGCGGCCGGCTTCTGGCCCTCGGAATTCACTCTCGCGGATCTTTATTCCTGTCCGCTTTCTTCAGAACCTGAACTCCCGGCACGCCATTACAGCTGTGCCGGGGACTCCGGCAGGTTTTCCGGAATCTAAACTTTTTAAACCGGCTTCCGCTTTCCGGTGCCCGGCTTCCGGAAGCCGGATAGCGGACGCCGGACGCCGCTTCTAAATCCTCTCTGCCACCCGCATCTTCGCACTGCGCGCCCGCGGATTCCGCTCTTGCTCTTCTTCGGATGCAACCACCGGTTTCTTGGTCAAAATTCGGTAGTACATGTCCTTCATCGCGCCCTCGCGGAAGGCATCCTTTACGATGCGATCTTCTAATGAATGAAAACTAATCACCACCACGCGTCCTCCTGGTTTCAGAATCCGCGGCGCCGCTTCCAGCAGCGCCTTCAGATCGTCCAGTTCGCGGTTTACGAAGATTCGAAGAGCCTGAAAGCTTCTGGTCGCTGGATGAATTCGCCTTTCCGCTTGATTCATTGGCCGGGCCGCGGCTGATATGACATCCGCAAGATGTGCGGTAGATCGTATCGGCCGCGACCGGCAAATGGCTCTGGCGATTCTCCGCGACCTCCTTTCCTCTCCGAATTCGTAAATCACATCGGCAAGCTCGCGCTCGTCGAGGTGGTTTACCACTTGTTCGGCGGTTCGCTCACTCTGCGGGTCCATCCGCATGTCGAGCGGTCCATCCGCCTGAAAACTGAATCCCCGTGCGGCATCGTTAAGCTGCAAGCTGCTCACGCCGATGTCGGCCAAAATCCCGTCGATCGTCGCCGGCCTCTGCCCATTCGCAATCTCTGCGAATGACCGATGCAGCAGCGTAACCTTCGGCCAATCGGGTCTTAGGTCATAGGTCTTGGGCGATTCACTATCGGACTCGCCTACGACCGAAGACCCAACACCTAAGACCGCCTTCGCTCTCTCCAGCGCCGCCGGATCCTTATCGAGCCCAATCAAATGTCCCGGTGCGCCGAGGCGTTTTGCGATTTCGTAACTGTGCCCGCCCAGGCCCACCGTAGCGTCGATATACGTCCCGCCACGCCGCACGTTTAAAAAGTCGATCGCTTCTTTTAAAAGAACCGGAACATGATTTGGTGGAAGCTGCCTCGCTTCCCTTCCACCACCATGCCCAACCCCCTGAGGGGTGTCTGTTGATCCCTCGCCCACTAGATGCCCAATTCGTCGAGCGTCTTCTCATCGTCAGGCGTAAACTTTTCTTCCTCGACCTGCTTGCGGTACGCTTCCATGTTGCGCACGATCAAGTGCGTCAAGTTGCCGGTAACCGCAACCTCGCCTTTGATCTGCGCCGCCTCGCGCAACAGTTGCGGAATCAGCAGCCGCCCCTGCCCATCCATTTCCACCATCTGCCCGTAATAGTTCACCCGGTCCAGAAACTTTTTCTTCGTAGGGTTGAACGTGGAGAGCCCCGCCAACTTCTGCTCGATCCGCTCCCACTCCTCGAAGGGATACACTTGAGCAACCTTCCCATCGAGACTTGTGATGTAGTATTGCTGTCCGTACTTCTCGTCGATCACCCGCTTGAACTCGGCCGGGACCTTCAACCGTCCTTTTTCGTCGACCCGGGTTGGGTGATTGCCGCGAAACATAAAGTTCTCTTAGGCTTGCCCCGAGGCGACCTTCACCTCGGCTTGTCATCCTGAGGCGACGTTCACCTCTAACGCTTGTCATCCTGAGGCGATGTTCTTTATCGCCGAAGGATCTCTTAACCACGACCGCTGCCCCGAAGGAGGCAAAAATCACGCAAAATCCGCTCAATCTCTGGTGGTTCGGACTGTTTACCGTGCTTTTGGGTCGGTTTCCCACCGGCTCCTCGTTTTCAGCTTCCCGTTCCCACTACCCAACCTTGTTTACCACTATCTACCACTTTGTACCACAGTTTAGCCGTAAGTTGTTGATTGTCAAGAGGAAACTTAAAGGTAGGTCTCCCACTATAGGAGCGCTGTCACAAACTACGAGGCATTGTGGTTTACGAGAAATACGACCACAAGGGCTTGGGTTTACCCTCTAGATTCATTCGCTATTTATTCGCTTCGATTTTTCTTGCACTCCGCGCTGCAAGCGCGATTTCCTGTGCAAAAGGCGTCTCGAATGCGTGAGCACGCAACTTCAGTTCGCCGAGTGGGTTCCCTTTTCTCTCCCGCTCGTCTTCGCTTTCTTCTCAAACCCGCAGAATCTCCCCCGCATCATGCCCGCCGCTACGCAAACCAGAATCGACCGGCTTCATCTCGTTCTGCCCCCGCTTCCAGAGCATTCTTCCACGAATCCGCAAGCCGCCGGCGTCGGCACGGTAATCGAAACGTCCTTTCGGATCTTCCCTTTCCTGCCCTTACGCGCGCCGTGGATCGCCCGCATCACCGAGTTCGAATGGAATCATCACTTTGCCGACATCCAGCAGAAAGGACCGTTCAAGCGGTGGCAGCATCGCCACGAGTTCTTGGAAGAGACGCGTCTGGGCATTCGCGGGACGCTGGTGCGCGATGTGATTGAATACGAATTTGGACTGGGACCGCTCGAAGCTTTGGTGAACTCTTTTTTTATCGAGCCGAAGATGCGGACCATGTTCGCGCAGCGGCAGAAAGCGCTGCCTGATCTGCTGAGGTGATTTTTACTTAATCGGCTCAACGAAAACCGCCGTCCCATAAGCCAGCACCTCGGTCACGCCCTGCATCACTTCGGTCGCATCATAGCGCGCCCCCACCACGGCATTCCCACCCAGTTCGGCCGCGTGCACCAGCATCAGATCAAACGCCTCCGCCCGCGTCTTCTCGCACAACTTCGTCAGCAGCGTAATGTTTCCGCCCACCAGCGTCTGCAGTCCCGCGCCGATGGTCCCGAAGATCGACCGCGACCGCACCACGATCCCGCGCACCACTCCCAGAGTTCGCGTCACGCGAAAACCATCCAGCTCGAACTGTGTGGTTACCATGTTGTGCGCAACCATCCGCCCACCGCCTGTGTAGGTGCTTCCCATCGCTGCTCCTTCTGGAATCATCTCCGCGGCCGACTGCGGCGCAGCTAACTATAGCGCGAACCGGCGGGATTTCCGATTGCCATTGCCGATTTTCAATTGCCGAATGTTAACCGTTGAAATGCCCACGCAGCCGCGCCCTGCAATCGGCAATTGGAAGTCGACAATTGAAAATCGCCTCGCTTCACTCCAATTCCGCCCTGATGGAAAACTCCTGCGCCGACGCGTCATACTCAACCCGCAGCACATTCGGCTTGCAGCAAACCTGACAATCTTCCACATAACTCTGCCGCCGTCCCGCAAACTCATCGACGCTCGTCACATTCCACTCGCCGCATCCTGCACACTGAAAACCAGCTTCCATCCCGCAATTATCTCCGAATATCTCGCAGCTCGGTTCTCCCTCCTCGGGCCAAAAGCGCCGAAAAATCGCAGTTCCATTGCGCCCGCTTTTCTTTGCGTTCTTTGCGATCCCTCAGCGCCCTTCGCGGTGAAAAGCTTTTGCAGTTGCTCATCAAAGAGTCAAACCGCCCCACTCCCGAAATCCCGCTGCCCTATAATCACGATTCCAAATTCACTCGTGGAGGATTGCATGATCTCGCGTCGCCGATTCCTGGAACTCAGTGGACTTGGTGGGGCTGCCGCCGCTTCCAATCCTCTGCTCGCGGCCAACGCGGCACAAGCGCAAGAGACCCCGCAGCCGCCCTCTATCGCCAGCCTGAAATCCCGCAAAAGCGAAGCCACTCCGATTACGCGCGAAGAGCGCCAAGCCCGCCAGCAACGTGCCCGCCAACTCATGAGCGAAAGCGCCCTCGACGCAATCATTCTCATGGAAGGCACATCGCTGAAATACTTCACCGGAATTCGCTGGTGGGGCGGCGAGCGCCTGTTCGCGCTAGTCCTGCCGGCAAAAGGCGCAGCCTTTTATGTGTGCCCATACTTCGAAGAAGGCCGCGCCCACGAACAGATCGCCAACGCTCCCAACCGCAATAATCCCGACCTGCGCACCTGGCAAGAGGACGAAAATCCATACCAACTCGTCGCGCAAGGATTAAAAGATCGCGGCATCGCCACTGGCCGCCTTGGGATGGAAGAAACCATTCGCTTCCTGTTTTCCGACGGAATCGCGAAAGCCGCGCCCCAAGCCACAATCGCCAGCGCCACGCCTGTGACCGCTGGCTGCCGCATGATCAAGAGCGCGCACGAGATTGCCCTGATGCGCCTCGCCAGCCAGATCACGCTCGCAGCATACGAAGCCGTCTACCACGCGCTACGCGAAGGCATGACGCAGCAGCAAGTCGAAGATCTGATCGCGGCAGCCTACGACAAATTAGGCTTCCCCGGCGAAGGCAGCGTGCAGGTCGACGAATACACCGCTCTGCCTCACGGCTCCGCGACGCCGCAAATAATCCACGAAGGTTCGATCATCATGATCGATGACGGCTGCACTGTCGAAGGCTATCAATCCGACATCACCCGCACCTTCGTTCTCGGCAAGATTCCTGAAAACTCCCGCAACAAAATGAGGGAAGTTTTCGACATCGTTCACCGCGCGCAAGCCACGGCGGTGGCGACAGCATATCCCGGAGTCGAATGCGGCACAATCGATGCCGTAGCGCGCAAAGTGATCACCGACTCCGGCTACGGCCCCGACTACAAATACTTCACCCACCGCCTCGGCCATGGCCTGGGCATGGACGGACACGAGTGGCCTTACCTCGTCCGCGGCAACAAAACCAAACTCCAGGCAAACATCACAACCAGCGACGAGCCCGGCATCTACATCCCCGGCGAATTCGGCATCCGCCTCGAAGACGACATGCACGTCACCGAGAACGGCGCGGAACTATTCACCCCGCAAAGCCCATCGCTCGAAGATCCCTTCGCAAAACCATAATCGCGCCACATTACTTCCCCGACTCCACGCGCAAATTATTGGTCACCGAAAATATCCCCGGCACCCCATTCGCCCGCATGCCGGCGAAATTCTTGTCGCCCTCGTTGTCTACCACTCCCTCAAGCGTGACGTGCCCATTCTTTACAATAATGCGGATCGGCTTCTGCACGCCCATCGCATACTTCTCCAGCGCCGGATATCCATAGATCGCGCGGTACAACCTCCGCCGCAGTCCGTCATCCATCGGCGACGTCGGAAGCACCTCAATCTGGTTATCCACCCGGTCCACGCCCTCAATGTGTTTCACGGCATTTTCCGCATCGGACTTAAGCGAAGGCCGCGCCACCTGTCCCAACAGCGTTACCGTGCCGCCATCCACTTTGTACGCGATGTTATCGAACACTCCGAAGTAGGGCAGCATCAGCAGTTCATGCCGCACTTCCTTCGTAATCCGCTCCTGCGATCGCGCCGTAGGCTGGCCGCGGTCCTGCGCCAATCCCAGACTTACTGCCAAAAGCAGCGACCCAACTCCGACCAAGAATCTTCTGTTCATACTTTCTCCTCAGCCAATGGTACCGACGAGTCAAAAGATCGTTGCCTGCTCTGACGAAAGAAATACAGTGTTTTCCCTAGTTCGCAAATGGCACGCCCAGTTAGACTCGTACCCGATCCCATCGGTTGCAGAAAAGAGGCGCGGTGCAGCATTTAAGCCCACATGATGTGATGACGATGTTTCTGGCCCTCGCCACACTCTTGGGCTGCGCCAAACTGGCCGCCGAGTTGATGCAGAAGATCGGCCAGCCAGGGATTATCGGCGAGATTTCGGTCGGAATTTTTCTCGGCCCCACCGTCCTCGGCCACTATCGTCCGCACATTTACGAAACTCTGTTTCCCACCACCGGCCCCTTGCCGATCGTCCTCGATACGGTAACGACTCTGGGCGTCGTCTTCTTTCTGCTCACCGCCGGCCTCGAGATCGACCTGCGCAGCATTTTCCGGCAAGGCAAAAGCGCACTCCTCGTCAGCATGTTCGGCGTCGCCTTTCCCTTCGGCGCAGGATTTCTTGCAGCAACAATTTTCCCCAATGAGATGGGCGCAGTCGAAGGCGTCAACATTCGAATCTTCGCCCTCTTCGTCGGCACGGCTCTATCCATCTCAGCGCTGCCCGTGATCGCAAAAATATTGATGGACCTCAACCTTCTGCGCACCGAGATGGGCACGGTAATTATTTCGTCGGCCATGTTCGACGATCTGGTGGGATGGATCCTCTTCTCTTTCGTTCTGGGGATGCTGCATCCAGCGGCTGGCTCGAGCGTTTCAGCCGGCGTAAAGCACACCATCATTCTGGTTCTGCTGTTCGTCGGACTCACTTTAACTCTGGGCCGCTGGCTGATCGATAAAATCCTTCCGGTCCTGCAGGCCCACACCACGTGGCCCGGCGGAGTGCTCGGCTTCATCTTTACCCTCACCATGGCGGGCGCGGCCTTCACCGAGTACGCTGGCATCCACGCCGTATTCGGAGCATTCGTGATCGGCATCGCCGTCGGCGAATCCGGTCACCTGCGCAAAAGAACCTCCGAACACATTCATGAGATTGTGACCAACGTCTTCGCCCCGTTTTTTTTCGCCAGCATCGGCCTGCGAACCAACTTCGTCTCCAACTTTCATTTGGGTCTGACCGCAACCGTGATCGGCGTAGCGTGTGTGGGCAAATTGCTGGGAGCCGGCTGGGGCGCTCGCCTCGGCGGCATGGATAAAACTTCTTCCCTGGCTGTGGGCCTCGCCATGAATGCCCGCGGCGCCATGGAAATTATTCTGGGAATTCTCGCCCTTCAGGCAGGATTGATCCGCGAAAACATGTTTGTAGCCATGGTGATCATGGCATTGTTCACATCGTTAATCTCCGCCCCCGCCATCCACTTCCTCATTCGCCGGAAGCGAACGTTAACTCTGAAAGAAACTGTCACCGCCAAATTGTTTATTCCGAATCTTAAAGCGGAAACCAGATTAGGAGCTCTGCGCGAAATGTGCGAACTCGCCGCCGAGGCAGCAAGCAACGCCCCAGAGCGCCTGTTTCGCCTGATTTCGGAGAGAGAGCGGTTCCTGCCCAGCGGATGGGAAAATGAATTGGCCGTCGCTTCTGCCCGCGTGAACGGATTGACCCATCCCATGGTGGTCGCGGCAAAAACAAACGGAATCGACTTCGACGCGCGCGACGGCAAACCCGCACGCCTCATCATCATGATCCTCACCGGCGACAATCAGTCTCAGCAGGACCTGCTGGCCGATGCCAGCGAATTATTCTCCCGCAAAGAAGCGGTCGAGCAAGCGGTGAACGCCACCAATTTTTTGGAACTGGTGGCCGCCTTGAACGCGCCCGTGCAGTGAGCGCAATTTCACCGCGGTACGCCAAAAATAAATCGAACCGGCCGATGCAGCATAGCAGCGGGGAGGGCTGAGTTACTGCCCACTGCACCGGCCCGCTTCAACGCAATTCAGGCCGTAACGCTGAGCGCTCCGCCAGAAGTTGACGGACTGCTGGCCGAGCCTGCGCTCGACGCGCTCAGCAGGTTCAGAACAATCTGCTCGTTGCTGTTCGCAGCCAGATTAAACGTGACCTGCTGCGGGTTCGACCCCTGGTTGCCAACGCTCAGCGAGACCTGCTCGCCCCCGCCACTCGCGGCATTCGCAATGTTAATCGTGATCTGCTCCGGATTACTGCTGCTGCCAGTGTTGCTTAAATTCAACACGATCTCCGGACCCGCGCTCGAGGCCGACGCCGCCGTTGCGCCCGGGGGATCAGTCTGCGGCCCCCCATGTTTGAAAGTGCTGGCCAGCGCCCCGAACGCCTGTTGCGCCCCAGCCAGGTCGCCCGATTGCAGCGCCTGCCCCAGAGCAGTGAAATCAGCCTGCCGCCCGGTAATCTTAAACGCGTTGCCGCCCGCAAACGGGCCGCTTTCCCCGAGCGCCGTAATGTTATTGAACTGGTTCTGCGCCGCGGTCAGGTTGCCCGAGCTCAGCGCTTGTCCTAGTTGCCGCAGATCGCTCTGCCGGGTTTGAAAATACTGCTGCAGTTGCTGGTTGATCGATGCACTGTTAACGGCTGATGTCGACATTAGCGTCTCCTCAGAAGTCGATTGATCTGACAAGGAACCTTTCCAGCTCCTGCCATTCAAGGGCCATATCGACCTATGCGGAAATAATCTTTAACATCGCAATCTGTATCCGCCAAATCGTCATTTTCTCTACCCTCTAGTCCGCTCGCGACGCCTTACTGGGCAACTCCTGCTCACACTGAACCCAGAATCATTTGGTCCGCCGCCGAGTTCCGAGTTTTAAACACTCGATATTGTCCAATTTGAAGAAATATTAACTTTCTCTTCACCCGCCTGTAACAAAGCGTCCTTAGGATTCTCGCTCATCTTTAACTAAAAGCTTCTACGCGGCAGGGGAGTGTTTCGGCACTGAATTGCATTTGGATTTGGTTGCGATCCCCCCAACGTTTCAGCATTTCTGTTTCTGTTGCGGAGAAATAACGGAGAAATATTTATGAACCGATGTGTTCCTGTCCCGCGCTTGGATTACAGCGTGAAGCTCGCCGCCAGTTCCCTCCTGGTTTTTCTCCTCGTGACCGCATCGTTCGCCCAGGTGGATCGCGCCGTCCTCGAAGGAACCGTCAGCGATGCCAGCGGAGCGACGATCTCTGCAGTCGCAGTAAAAATCGTAGCTGTAGACACCGGCCTTGCTCAGGAACAACAGGCCAATCCAAAGGGCTACTATCGCTTTCCCGGTTTGGCGGTTGGCCGCTACTCGGTCACTTTTTCTGGTCGCGGATTCAAAACCAAGGTCGTCGATGAGGTGATCCTGCGGATCGGTCAAACACGCACGCTTGACGCCACGCTTGCCGTGGGCGCGATTACGGAAAAAATCGAGGTGAATGCATCCGCCGCTCCCACCGAACGCAGTTCCGCCGAAGCCTCGACCGTAATTGACGCCGAGCAAATCGCCGATCTTCCCAACAACGGGCGCGACTGGGCCAGCTTCACCCTGCTCGCTCCCTTCGCGCAAGATGACGGCGGCGGCGATCAGCGCACCATCCGCTTTGCCGGCCGCGCCCGCGACGACAATAACTTTCAGATCGACGGCGTGGATGCCGGCGGCATTCAGGAGCAGGCGCAAAAATCGCAAACCCGCCTGCAAATCTCGCAGGACGCAATCCAGGAATACCGCGTCAACAGCGCTTTATACGATGCCGAGTACGGCACCCAGGCTGGCGGCCAGATCGACGTCGAGACCAAGCACGGCACCAACGATATTCATGGCTCGGTGTTTGGATATCTCAGGAATTCCGTCCTCGATTCGCGAAACTTCAACGACTTTGACGTAAACGGCAATCCTGCTATTCCGCCCTTTCGCTACGGCCAGTATGGAATGTCGCTGGGTGGCCCAGTCGTCAAGGATAAGCTGTTCTTCTTCATCAACTACGAGGGTCTCCGCCAATACGGGGCGACTACCAACCAGGTGCTCGTACCCAATCCCGCCACGCAACTGGCAACTCTGACCGCGTCACCGCAAATGTGCTCCATTCTGCAGGCCTATGCATGGCGGGCATCCACGGGGCCCATCGGAGGCTGTGATCCATTGCATATCTATCCCGACGGCGCATTTGCGGATCAGACCGGCAACGGCTTCCCGGACTCCGATCTGCTGACCGCACCAGCAGCGACCACCGTTCATGAGGATACCTGGCTGGTTCGGATGGACTATAAGATTAACGAGAAGACGATGTTGTATGGAAGCGCGCACCGGGACATCAGCCTGGTGAGTGGCACGAACGGCAGCGGATCTCTTCCCTATGACCTTATTCAGACCGTCAATCATCCCGCCGGATACTATGTCGCGCTCCAGGAAACGTTTTCGCCTCGAGTACTGAATGAAGTAAAGGTTTACGTAAACCGGGCCCCATTCATCAATCCCCAGGTCCCGCCGCTGCCCTATTCCGTCCTGACCAACAATTGGGTCACGATCAACAACAATCAGGCGGATCACGAAGTTGGCACCACGTATGGTGTGGTCGACAACCTAACCTTCGTCCACGGTCGCAATACGTTCAAGACTGGAATGGAGATTCGCCGGGTTCGGCTGAATCAAGGCTTAACCGCTGGGAACACTCTTTCGTTTCAGGATAGCAGCGGTCCCTCCGATACCGGCTTCGAAAACGGCGCGCTATACGGAATCTCCTATACATCCACCTGGTGCTGCCACAAGCTGCGGCGCACCTTCTATATGCCTTATTTCCAGGATGAGTGGAAGGTTAGCCCCACGCTCACTCTGAACCTCGGCTTACGCTGGGAATACTACGGTGTAGCGCACGAAGCCGACAATCGCACGACCGTCTTCGACGTCAGCGAATTCCACGGAGTCTGCGTAGGGTCGGGCTCGAGCAATGGACCATTTCCCACTCCCATCAACACGCCGGCGTGCCCAGCGAATCCGGCTCTTTACAACCCGAACTATAGGAACTTCGACCCTCGCGTCAGCTTCGCCTGGGCGCCGGAAATGTTTCATGGAAAGACAGTCATCCGATCGGGGTTTGGAATCTATCACGGCGCCGCTCAGAACGACGATTTAAACGCCGGGCTCGAGAGCGACAGGCAGACCGCGTATGTGCATCTTGATCCGACCGGACTAGGCACGCCTCTCCTGCCGGTATATCAGCAGGTCAACCCGGATTTGAGTGGATTGGAGAACAATCCCAACGTCCCCTTTTCGGTTCTGCAACAGCCCCGTGCCTTGCAGCGGCACGGGCGACGCGACCTGTATGTCGAAACCTGGGGTCTGACCATCGACCATGAATTGCCGGCCAACTTTCTTGCCTCGGCACAGTACCTGGGCTCGCGGGGAGTGCGTTTGTTCTCTCGCGGGGGAGTCAACTTCTGCATCACCAAGCCGGACGTCAACGGGAACTGCGCTCGCACCCTCGATCAGTATTATCCCGGTGGCGACCCTTACGGCTCGGTTGATTACAAATCCGACATCGGTTCCAGTACCTATAACGCTCTTATGCTCAGCCTGGAGCGCCGATTTACCAAGGGACTGCTGTTTCAAAGCCGTTACACCTGGGCGCATTCCCTCAACGATGGTTCGGTGGGCGGCGGCGAATCCAATGGCCCGGAAAATGTGAACTGCCTGCCCTGCGACAAAGGCCCAAGCATTTTCGATGTCCGTAACAACGTAACGGTCAATTCTGTCTACGATCTGCCTTTCGGCCCCGGTAAATCCTTCCTCAACGAACCGGGGATGCTAGGCAAAATCGTCGGCGGATGGAGCTTGAGCGGCATCGGCATTTGGCATACCGGTCATCCCCTCACGATCACGATGAATATTTCTCCCACCCAGTTGCCGGATGGGAACGATCAAACCACGCAGCGGCCCGACCTGGTTCCGGGAGTTCCAATCTTTCTGGCGGGAGGCGTGCGTGACCACACGCTTCCCATCAATCCCGCCGCCTTCGCCCCGCCTCCGCTCGATCCAACGGGCATCGCCGACTCCACTGGCACTTGCATCAATTCCTGCGGCCTTGTAAGCCGGTTTGGCAATGCCCCGAACGGCCTAATTCGAGCACTCAACGTTTGGCAGATCGACATGGCGCTGACCAAGGAGACCAAATTAACCGAGCGTGTCGCAATGAAGTTTGGTGTCCAGGTGTTCAATATCTTCAACCACGTTCAGTTCGGCGATCCAAATCTTAACAACCTGGCATTCAATTACACCCAGGCGACCGATAGTCTGGGAAATCCAATCCTCAACAACTGGATTCTCCAGCCAGCCGGCAGCCTTGGCCTGATCAACACCACTAATAACTTCAACAACAATAACGACAACGCCTCGTCACCCAATACTGGCACAGGCTTGCCGCGCCAAATTCAATTCATGATTCGGTTCGAGTTCTAATTGCGAATTACAGACGAGAAGCAGAAATAAACCGCACTACTTCAGGTTCGCTTCAGGTTGATGGGATAAAGTTCTCTCGGGCGTCCAACCCCGAGAGGTCTTGCTGAAAGGAATCTAGAGATGAGAAACGGAAGCGTTCCTTGGTTGCGAACAGTCCTGACGGCCGCAACGGTCGGAGTATTGAGTTTTGTTCCAGCGGCGGTGGCCGCGCCGCCGGCCAATGGCTATTCCATCGTCAAGAAGATTCCTATCCCCGGCCAGGGCAGCTGGGACTATCTCATCGTCGATGAAGCCGCCCGCCGTCTGTACGTTTCTCATGCGACCCAAGTGGAAGTGCTCGATGTCGATTCGGGATCCATCGTCGGAAGCATTCCGAACACGCAAGGTGTGCACGGAATCGCGGTCGCGCCTGAACTTGGACGTGGCTTTGCCAGCAACGGGAAAGCTTCGACCGTCACGATGTTCGACCTGAAGACGCTGAAGCCCATTGCCGACGTTCCTGTCGGCAAGAAGCCCGACGCGATTATTTTCGACCCCGCCACTTCTCGCGTCTTCGCCTTCAACGGCGATAGCAACAGTGCCACCGCGATCGACGCCGCCACTGGCAAGGTTGCCGGCACCGTCGATCTTGGCGGCGGACCGGAATATGCCGCCGCCGATGGCAATGGCTTCGTCTACAACAATCTTGAAGACGAAAGCCTGGTTCTCAAGATCGATTCGCGCAAACTTACGGTGGAGCAACGCTGGCCCACTGCCCCCTGCGCTTCGCCCAGCAGCATGGCGATAGACCGCGCCAATCGCCGCCTGTTCGTCGGGTGCCGCAGCAAAGTCATGGCCGTCATGAACGCCGATACCGGCAAGGTCATTACCACGCTTCCGATCGGCGATCATGTAGATGCGACGGCCTACGATCCCCAGACCAAGCTGATCTTTAATTCCAATGGCGAAGGCACCATCACTGTGATTCGTCAGGATAGCCCGGATAAATATTCGGTCGTCGAAACCGTGAAGACCGTGCCCAAAGCCAAGACCATGGCTCTGGATCCGAAGACTCACCAGCTTTTCCTCTCCACAGCGGAATCGAACCAGTTCGAAGTGCTGGTCATGGGCAAATAGCGGGCAACTAGCGGTTCCATTACTTAGGAGTGTAGGGTTTTACTATGCTTTCATCACGCAGATCGTTTTTGCGCATGTTGTCGCTGTTTTCCTTGGCCGCCGCAGTCCTGGGACTGGTCAGTTGCACGAAGAAGTCGGTCGCGCAAACGTCGGTTGATTTGCAGGTGAATGTAAGCACTCCCTTCCGCTTCGTGGCCTATGGCGACACTCGCTTTCATGATCCCAAGGATACTGCACCGGCGAATCCGGCAGTGCGGGTCGCCCTGGTGCAAGCCATCGCTCAGGTAAATCCCTCCTTCATCTGCTTCACCGGAGATATTGTCTACAACGGCAACGACGCCAACGACTGGAAAGTTTGGGATGACGAGACCGCCATCTGGCGCGACAAGAAAATTCCGATCTATCCCGCTCTTGGCAATCACGATCTGCACGGATCCGAAAAGACCGCCCTCGGCAACTACTTTCAGCGCTTCCCTGAACTCAAGGGCAGCCGCTACTACTCTGTACGAGCAGCGAACTCGCTCATCCTCGTCCTCGACAGTTCGCTGGACGAAGCCGGAGGACCGCAGGAACAATGGCTGCTCAAGAAATTGGACAGCATCCCGCCTGACGTGGATTTTGTCTTCCTGATGTTCCACCACCCGCCGTACACGAGTTCGTCTGACGCGAAGGTGTTCGGAGGAGGCCACTCTGCCCGCTCCACCGAGCAACATTTGGCGAAACTATTGGAGGAACGGCAAACTCACGTCCGCGCCCAATTCATCGTGTTCTCCGGCCACGTCCATAACTACGAGCGCTTCAAGCACGGCGGCGTCACCTATTTCGTTTCCGGCGGAGGCGGAGCCCACGCCTATCCCATCGAGCGGGGACGCGACGATCCTTTCCAGAGCAAGGAAATCAACTATCACTACCTTCTCGTCGAGGTCGATCACCAGCAGTTGAAGGTCACCATGAACCGCCTCGAATTAAACGGTGGCAAGCAGGTATGGTCGCAGCCCGATACTTTGAAAATCACTGTTCCCGCCGCCAACCCCGCCAATGAAGGAACGCGTTAAGCCCCTCTATGAAAATTCCCCATTTCGTGAAAAGATTGGTGCTTCGTGCCAATGAAGCTCTTCCCTCTCACGCAGCGCTGGAGGCAAGTCAGGTTTCGCTCCGAGCGCACACCTAAAGTGCGTTCAGGCCCGCTCGTTGCGACGCGTATACTCGTCGCCGCTGCCGTTTCTGCAGCCTACTTTTCTCCGCTGGCTCGCTCTCAGCAATCCGATTCCTCAAAACCTGCGGTCGTGCAGCCCGGTGCTCCGGGCGCACCCAGTAAGACTCTTCCTTCTTCGACCCACGCAACTCTGCCGCCCTGGACTTCCGCGGACGTCGCCTTCATGCAAGGCATGATCCATCACCACTCCCAGGCCGTAGACATGACGGCGATGATTCCCTCGCATACTCAGAACAAAGAATTGCGTTTTCTCGGCGCGCGCATCAGCAGCTCCCAGACCGACGAAATTAAATTCATGCAGCGCTGGCTGGCTCACCGCGGCGAATCCGTTCCCAAGCCAATGGCCCCGATGCCCGGCATGGACATGCCCGGCGCCTCCATGAAACTCATGCCCGGCATGCTCACCCCGCAGCAAATGGAAGCCCTGCGCAACGCGAAGGGCGCGGCCTTCGACCACCTGTTCTTAGTCGGAATGATTCAACATCACAACGGCGCGCTGACCATGGTGAAAGATCTTTTCAACACCGCCGGCGCCGGCCAGGACGCCGAACTCTTCAACTTCGCTACCGACGCCGACAACACTCAACGCGCCGAAATTCGCATCATGGAAGCCATGCTCAAGAAAGAAACTCCAGAGGAGAAACCGAAACAATGAAGCCATATCCCAGACTTGCCCAGGGCGCGATATTGATCGCGCTTATCGCCGGATTCACTGTGAGCCAAACGCAGGCGCAAGAGACGGCGCCCGCAGCGCCCGCTCAGAATCAGGCACAGCCGCCCGCGGCCCCACCCACCGACAAAGACGCAGCGGCAAATAAAGACGCGAAAAAAAAGGGCGACGACGAAGCCGATTTCTTCGCTCCCGAGCCATCTCCCCCACTCCCTCCGGGCATGACCGGATCGAACGTGAACGATCCCCGCTATAGCCTCACACCCGGACTCTATGACGCTGGGGAAACCTCCATGGGCATCGAGCACCTCCTGCTGCTCAAAAAGCCCGACGCTTTTCAACTCGGCGCAACCGATCCCGACGATCCTAAGGTCGATAAGATTCTTGGCCAGCTCGGCATGGGCAACAACAAAAAGCTTCCCAAGTCAGCGCACCTGCTGATCGCGCAACTTGCCTTCGCCAACTCCGATCTCGCATTCCAGGGCAATCATTTATTCCAGGGAAATTTCTACGGCGTCAGCATCTTCGACATCACTCATCCCGCAAAAGCCCAGTTGCTCACATCTCTCGTCTGCCCCGGCGGCCAGGGCGACGTCTCCGTCTACAAAAATCTTCTCTTCATGTCGGTCGAAATGCCCAACGGACGCCTCGACTGCGGCTCTCAGGGATTCCCTCCCGAACCCCCTCCCGCCGATGAAGACAAAGATAAAGATAAAGATCAGGCGAAGGACGACACTAAAGACAAGGCAAACGCGCCCGATAAAGACCAAAGCACCGCCGACGCCTCGAGCAAAGACAAAGACGGCAAAGACGCCGCCGATAAAGATAAAGACAAAGACAAACAGCCGGAACGGAAACGCCACATCCCCGTCGCGCAAAAAGACCGCTTCCGCGGCGTGCGAATCTTCGACATCTCCGACATCAAGAATCCCAAACAGGTCGCAGCCGTACAAACCTGCCGCGGATCACACACCCACACCCTCGTCGTCGATCCCAACGACAAAGACAACGTCTACATTTATGTCTCCGGAACCTCGTTCGTTCGCCAGCCCGAAGAGCTGGAAGGCTGCTCCGGTGAAAAACCCGACAAAGATCCCAACACCGCGCTCTTCCGCATCGACGTAATCAAAGTTCCCGTCGCCGCTCCGCAGGAAGCAAAAATCGTATCCAGTCCGCGTGTCTTTATCGATCCTCGCACCGGCGCGATCAACGGGCTGAACAACGGTGGCACTCACGGCAAGAAAGGTCCCGAGAAACCAGCCGACACCGACCAATGCCACGACATCACCGTCTACTCCGCCATCGGCCTCGCCGCCGGCGCGTGCTCCGGAAACGGAATCCTGCTCGACATCAAAGATCCCGTGCATCCCAAGCGCGTTGATGCCGTCAACGATCCCAACTATTCCTACTGGCATTCCGCATCGTTCTCGAACGACGGCAGCAAAGTCGTCTTCACTGACGAGTGGGGTGGAGGCCTCGGCGCACGTTGCCGTCCGAACGACCCCAACAAGTGGGGCGCAGACGCCATCTTCCGCCTGCACGACGACAAGCTGACCTTCGCCAACTACTACAAACTTCCCGCCGCGCAAGGGGACACGGAAAACTGTGTCGCCCACAACGGCTCTCTCGTTCCAGTTCCCGGCCGCGACATCGAAGTGCAGGCCTGGTACCAGGGCGGAATCTCCATCATGGACTTCACCGATCCCGCGAATCCATTCGAGATCGCCTACTTTGATCGCGGCCCCATCGATCCCAAACAGTTAATCCTCGGCGGCGATTGGTCCGCCTACTGGTACAACGGCTACGTCTACGCTTCGGAAATCGCTCGCGGCCTCGATGTCTTCCAACTAAAGCCGACGAAATTCCTCACCCAGAACGAAATCGACGCCGCCAAAACCGTTCGCGTGAGCGAACTGAACGTCCAGAACCAGCAGAAGATCGAGTGGCCCGCAAAGCTCGTTGTCGCGAAGGCCTACATCGATCAACTCTCGCGTTCGGAGGCCCTGCCCGCAACTGAGATCGCAGACTTGCAGAAAGCGATCAGCAGAGCCGAAAAATCGCACCTGAACAAGAGCAACGCTGCGAAACTGAAGAGCATGGTTCCGGCCTTGGAAAAGAGTGCAGAAACCGCCAAGACCCCAGCTGACTCACAACGCATGCACGCCCTGGCAGAGGTACTGAAAAATCCTACTGCTTAAATTAGGGCGCGCACCTCGGGTGGCCCACTCAAGCCTGCCTTTTGGCTTGAGTGGGTCGGTCCCATCCAGCATAGGCGGCAGCTGAGCAAGGGATACAGACAGGAAGCACCGCATTAATCTCATTCAGCCGATTGCGAAACCACGCCGCCGACACCACCCTCCGCGAAGCCGCCTTTCACGCGGGCTAAGCATCTCCCTCACGAAAGCTGTTGCCCACATGTGTTGTGGCCGGGAGAGCCCTCATCCTCCTGAACTTCCGCCAGGTTTCGGGATGGCGCCCCTAGAACAATTCGAACTGACTTAGCACTAAATCGATCAGTGCGTGGAATGTGAATCGCGACGCGTGATATGCTCCCGGTTTCGAAACGATGGAGGTTGCGATGTCATTTTCACGCCGTGATTTTGTAAAGACTTCGGTTCTGGGTGCGGTAGCCGCCGGAGTTGGGACGCACGCCCAGGGTGCGGATGCGAATTCGGGGACACACGAGGGCGGCGAATTTCGCGACAGCCGTTCTCGCGAAGGTCAGTCTCAGGGCGGTCAACCTTCAGATAAAGCGGCGGGAGCGGGCAAGCGGCCGATCATGGTTTGCGCCAACAATGGGTTCAATTATCTCGAGGATGCCTTCGCCTTCCTGAAGGGCGGCGGAGACACGCTGGACGCGGCGTTGCGCGTGGTCAAGGGGCCGGAGGACGATCCCAATGACACCAGCGTGGGGCTGGGGGGAATTCCCAACGAAGAAGGCGTGGTGGAGCTCGACGCCTGCTGCATGCATGGACCGACGCGGCGCGCCGGGTCGGTGGGCGCCGTGCGCAATATCAAGAATGTGTCGCTGGTGTCGAAGGCGGTGATGAACCACACCGGGCACGTGATGCTGGTGGGCGATGGTGCGGAGCGATTTGCCGTGGCGATGGGATTTCCGCGGGAGAATCTGCTGACCGACCACTCGCGAAAAGTCTGGCTGCTGTGGAAGGAATTCCATTCGAGCGAAGACTGGTGGGGGCCGGGACTGGCCGATCCGCACTGGCAGGCTCCCGATGCGAAGCCGGGCAGCAACCCGCAGGCGGAGTTGTGGCAGGAGCGAATTGAAAATCTGCACGCGCGGGCGGCGGAGCTTGGCATTGAGCCGGAGCGCCGCTGGGAAGCGGTGCATAAAGTTTTGTTTCCGCCGACGGGGACGATTCACTGCTCGGCGCTGAACGAGAAAGGCGAAATCTCAGGCTGCACCACGACCAGCGGATTGGGCTTTAAGCTGGCTGGCCGGGTCGGCGATTCACCGATTATTGGCGCGGGCTGCTATACAGATCAGGATGTGGGATCGGCGGGCGCGACTGGCAGTGGTGAAGAAAACATCAAAGTCGCGGGCGCACACACGATTGTGGAGAACATGCGCCATGGAATGTCTCCGCAGGAAGCGGGCATGGAGGTGTTGAAGCGGATCGTGCGCAACTACAACGGCGACATGAATAAACTGCGCTTCGTCGATATGACCTATTACATTCTGCGGAAAGATGGCGCGTATGCGGGCGTCTCGCTGTGGGAGGGATATTCGCCGGGGCGTCCGCACAAGATTGCGGTGCACGACGGAACCCGGCGCGCGGAAGTGACCACGAGCCTGTACAAGGGATTTTCGCAGGACTTTCCGCCCGAGCCGACGGTGCCGGAGGGAGTGCGCGAAGAATATCTGAAGTAGAAGTCGGAAGGGGATCTATTAAACGAAAAGGCGCACCCCGGCCTTTCGCGCAGCATCGGCCAGGGCCCGATCCAACGTGGCGATGGGCAAATGCTCGGCCCGCGCCGTCTCAAGATATACAGCGTCGTAAGCCGTTAGGCGGAATCCGCGGGCTCCGGCAAACGCCTGCCGGAGCGAAATCACAGTTGTACTGTAGTCGATCGAAGAGGCTAGTAATACGTCGATATCTGTCATACACCGATCGACGTCAGAGCTCGTGAGGACACTCCGACGCTCCGCGGTGACAAACCCGTTGGCCATCTCGAGAACCCAGAGGTGAGGAACAACGGCGCGCGATCCCTCTTGGAGACTGTGCCAGACCTGAACTGCCAAACGTGACACCGGACGATCCAGAAACCACGCCAGACTCACCGAGGTATCAAGCACAAAACGATTCAACGACGGCCCTCCTCGATCAATTCTTTGATGGTAGAGAACTTGGAGCGGTCGACGCGTTTTCGAATGTCCTCGATATCTGCCCAAATTTCGTCCAAGTTTTTTTGCGGACGGACGGGGACGATCATGGCGGCGAGTTTGCCGCGGCGCGTAATGCCGATCTGCTCGCCCGTGCTGGCGCGTTCGACGAGCTCAGAAAGCTTCTGTTTGGCCTCGAACAGCCCGATTGTTTTCATCTATCACCTAGATGATTAGTCTAGATGAATGACCAGGACAGGTCAATTAGAGCTCAAGCGAACCTTACCTTGATATCCGGACCCTTCTCCAGATGAATGCTTTCGATGAAGCGAACCTTGCCGGTTTGCAGGGTGAGAATCACGGACGAGGTGCGTGTGCCTTCGCCGAAGAAGCGGACGCCTTTGAGCAGAGCGCCATCGGTCACGCCGGTGGCGGCGAAGATGAGTTGCTTGCCGGGAGCGAGATCTTCGGCTTCGTAGATTTTATTTTTGTCTTTGATGCCCATGCGCGCAAGGCGCTCTTCCTGGTCGGGCTTCACGACGAGGCGGCCGAGCATGTAGCCATTAAGGCAGCGTATGGCTGCGGCGGTGATGACGCCTTCCGGCGCGCCACCCGAGCCCATGACGGCATGAACGCCGGTACCGATGACCGCGGCGGCGATGCCGGCGGAAAGGTCACCATCTCCGATCAGCCGGATGCGTGCGCCAGCGGCGCGAATATCAGAGATCAGTTTCTCGTGGCGCGGACGGTCGAGCACGATCACGACGAGATCTTCGACGTCGCGATCGAGGCGCTTGGCAATGTTTTTCAGATTGTCGGCGACGGGCGCGTCGAGTTCGACGGCATTTTTGCAGGAAGGGCCGACGACAATTTTATCCATGTAGCAGTCGGGAGCGTTGAGCAGGCCTCCGCGCTCGGCCGCGGCTAGGACGGTGATCGACCCAGGCGCGCCGGTGGCGCAGAGGTTGGTGCCTTCGAGGGGATCAACGGCGATATCGACATCGGGGACTTCGCGGCCGTCGGGAAATTCGGCGCCGACTTTTTCGCCGATATAGAGCATGGGCGCTTCGTCGCGTTCGCCCTCGCCGATGACGATGGTACCGCGCATGGGAATGGAATCCATGGTGTGGCGCATGGCCTCGGTGGCTACCTGATCGGAAAGTTTGCGCTCGCCCTGGCCCATGGTGCGCGCAGAAGCGATAGCGGCCACTTCCACAACGCGCAGAAATCGCGACGCGAGGTCGCTCTCAATATTTTCGCCGAAACTGCGGGCCTTGCCTTCGGGATGAACTTGCGTAGCCATAAGAGTCTCCGAGCCAAGCTTATGATGCGGCCGTTTATAGGCCGGCGTAAAAATATAACCGAATCGCGGACGGATTGAAAGAAACGGAGGACCCCATGGAAATATCCGATACTCGGTTTGCCGCTATCGTGATATTCTCTGCAACCTGCAACTGAGATGCTTATGCCCGAATCGCGCCCGCTGACACTCTTGTGCATCACGACTTATGAGAAGGGGCAGGAATTCATGCGGGAGTGCAAGCGGCAGGGATGCCGCGTGATCCTGCTGACAGCGGAAAAACTGCGCGATGCCAACTGGCCGCGCGAGAGCCTGGACGAAACGTTCTACCTTCCTGAAGAAATCCCTCTGGCCGACATTGTGAAGGCGGTTACACATTTGGCGCGGAATCAGAAGATCGACCGCATTGTCGCGCTCGACGAATACGACATGGAAACGGCAGCTACGCTGCGCGAACACCTGCGCGTGCCCGGCATGGGGCTGACGACGATGCGGTATTTTCGCGACAAGCTGGCCATGCGAATGAAGGCGCTGGACAATGGCGTGCGCGTCCCCGATTTTGTGCCAATCGTGAATCATGAGGACGTCCAGTATTACCTTGACCACACTTCCGGGCCGTGGGTGTTGAAGCCAAGGCAGGAGGCGTCTGCGATTGGGATTAAGAAGATTCATGGCGGCGAAGAATTGTGGCCGCTGGTGGAACAGCTGGGCGACAAGCAGTCCTCTTATTTGCTGGAGAAGTTTGTTCCGGGTGACGTGTATCACGTGGATTCGGTGATCTCGGAATGCGAAGTCGTTTTCGCCAATGTGAGCAAGTATGGAAAACCTCCGATGAATGTAGCGCAAGGCGGTGGGGTTTTCACCACTTACACGGTTGCGCGCGGAGGTGAGGAAGATTGCTGTTTGCGGCAGATCAATCGCGATTTAATTGCGGCGCTGGGACTGCTGCGCGGCGTGACTCATGCGGAATTTATCCGGGCGCACGAGGATGGAGAATTTTATTTTCTGGAGTGCGCGGCGCGGGTGGGCGGGGCTTACATCAATGAGATGGTCGAGGCAGCGACCGGGATTAACCTTTGGCGGGAATGGGCGCGCATTGAAGTTGCGGGAGGAAATGGAAGCTACGGGCTGCCTGCCGTGCGGGAAGAGTATGCGGGAGTGATTCTGTCGCTGGCGCGGCAGGAGGATCCGGACACTTCGGAGTATGACGACCCGGAGGTGTGCTTGCGGATCAAGAGGCACCACCATGCGGGGATGGTGCTGCGATCGACGGATCAGCGGAGGGTGCAGGGGTTGCTGGAGAATTATAGCCAGCGATTCGCGGAGGAATTTATGGCGGTGGAACCGCCGAAGGAGAAGCCGACGGCCTGACCTGACGCCTGCGTGTGAGGGCTAACATCCGCGCAAGAAGAGCCCTCGCGAGGGGATTCGAATTGACACATCGAGGAGTTGGATCCAAAAAAATAAAGGCCGGAGCGGCGAACTTGCCCCCGCTCCGGCCTCCGTAAACTCTAACCTCGAACGTGCAAATCGTTTACAGCTTTTCGAAGAACTCGCAAGCCGAACAGGAAATATAGATCCCGCCCGGGGTTCCGCGTTCGCGGTCTTTCATGCGCTTGACGATACGCGTCGTCTTGCCGCACTTCGGACAATCCGTGCTCTTGCTCGTATCCATGACCTTTTTCCGGTCCGCTGTCTTTGCAATCTTTGCGCCTACCGCCATGGTTCGTTTCTCCTGATCTCGATTACGCAGCGCCCCGCCCGATTCGTCGCGAGGATAATTGTGGATGGGATGTTAGGAAAGCTCAACCCGAGAACTACGATTCCACCGGGGAAGACTCTTGGCTGCGCCTGTGTGCTCTTCCGCCGCTTTCGATTTTACCGTAAAGTTACGTCTGGTGTCTTGCGGCAGCGGAGCAGTGCCAGGCCGCCAGTAGCTCTTTGTGAACTCTGCGGAATTTCTTTGCGGCCTTCGCGGTCAAAAGCTTAAAAAGAAATAAAGCACCTCCACCGTGTCTTGCGCTGCCGTTGACCCAGTTCCCTCGCCCCTGCTACCGTCATATGTTTGCCCCTCAGCACGCGCTGTAACAAGTGGCGGCAGACGCGTCCGCACTTCAGCGGCTGATCTCAGGGAGATCCATCATGCCAGCCATAAAATTTCGCGGTGTCGATTTTATCCAATACGATTCGCTGCTCACCGAAGAAGAGCGTCTGGTGCGCGATACCACCCGCCAGTTCATCGAAGACAATCTCATCCCCATCATCGAAGAGTGCAATCGCGCCGGCCGCTTCCCTCGCGAACTGGTCAAACCCATGGGCGAACTCGGCTTCTTCGGCGCGTCGCTCAAAGGCTACGGCTGCGCCGGCATGGGCAACGTCGAGTACGGACTGATGACCCAGGAACTCGAGCGCGGCGACTCCGGCGTGCGCAGCTTCGTCAGCGTGCAATCAGCGTTAGTGATGTACCCGATTCATACCTTCGGCAGCGAAGAACAAAAGCAGGCCTGGCTGCCAGCCATGCAAAAAGGCGAGAAGCTTGGCTGCTTCGGCCTCACTGAACCCGGCTTCGGCTCCAACCCCGGAGGCATGCTCACCCGCGCCCGCAAAGTGGGCAACGAATACATTCTCAACGGCGAAAAGATGTGGATCACCTCCGGCAGCATCGCCGATGTCGCCGTGATCTGGGCCAAAGTCGAAAACGAAGACAACAAGATTCGCGGCTTTCTCGTCGAAACCAACCGCCCCGGCTTCAAAGCCGACGACGTTCACGGCAAGTGGTCGCTCCGCGCCTCCGTTACATCAGGCCTCTCGCTGCAAGACGTTCACATCCCCGAGTCGAACCTTCTGCCGAAAAGCGACGGTCTCAAGTCTCCGCTGATGTGCTTGAACCAAGCCCGCTACGGCATCGCCTGGGGAGCCATCGGCGCAGCCATGTCCTGCTACGACTGCGCACTGCAATACTCAATCCTACGCAAGCAATGGCGCGACCAGCCCATCGCCTCGCACCAACTCGTGCAAGACAAACTCACCTGGATGATCTCCGAGATCACCAAAGCCCAGCTTCTCGCCCTGCAAGTCGGCCGCTTGAAAGATGCGGGCAAGGTTGAGCACCAGCACATCTCCATGGCCAAGCGCAACAACGTTTGGATGGCCCTCGAATGCGCTCGCCTCTCTCGGGACATCCTCGGCGCCAACGGCATAGCCGACGACTATCCCATCATGCGCCATATGATGAACCTGGAATCCGTCAAAACTTACGAAGGCACCCACGACGTGCACTCGCTGATCATCGGCCAGAGCGTGACGGGAATCGACGCGTTCTAATTTTGCGGCTCGCGATGTACGAATCGTGTAGGGACAGCCGCCCTCGGCTGTCCTGTCGAGCGAAGCTCGACAGGGTTTCTGCCCCCGGCTCCCGGCGGCTCGCCAGGCTAAAGCCAGCAACTCCGGGGTGAAATTCGACATCCAAAATGCGCCCGAAAGTCATCACAAGAGCTGCGGGCGATTGCAGGTTCCTGCCGGAGATTCGAAATTGAGCATGCAAATGAAAAGGCGAGGCGCGCTTCTAGCTTGTCTTCTGGCTGCGGTTGCGATGGCATGCGCCTGCGGAGGCGGGAGCAACGCAGCCAGCAGTCCTTCTACTGGCGGCGGTAACGGCGGTGGTGGAGGAAGCGGCGGCGGTGGTGGAAGCAATGGCGGCGGGACTACTGGTGGATCGAGCGTGCCCCAAGTGGCCCATGTGTTCATTGTGCTGGAAGAAAATCACAGTTACAGCGATGTGATTGGGAATACCGCGAGCATGCCGTACCTGAACAGCCTGGCGTCCGCCAACGGCTTGGCCACGCAGTACTATGCCGATGCGCATCCATCGCTGCCGAACTACTTTGAACTGACTGTCGGCGGAGGGACTTCGATCACTGGCACCGAAGGCGACGCTTATAGCGGCATTGTGACCGACGACAACGTTGTGCGCGCGCTTACCGTCGCGGGGAAAACCTGGAAAAGTTATGCGGAGTCGCTGCCTTCGCCCGGGTATTTGGGAGGCGATAGCGGCGCTTACCTGCAACATCACAACCCCGTTGTATATTTTTCGGATGTGCAAAATAGTTCGAGCCAGGCGGCGAACGTCGTGCCTTTCACGCAGCTGGCAAGCGACATAGCAAACAACAGCCTGCCCGAGTATGGGTTCATTGTTCCCAACGTCAACGACGACGCCCACAACTGCCCGGCCGGGATGAGCACTTGCACCAGCGACCAACAGCTGGCCGCGGCAGATCAGTGGCTCTCTACCAATATTGCTCCCTTGCTGGCGAGTACGGCGTTCCAGAATTCGCTGCTGATCATAGTTTTCGACGAAGCCGAGGATTCGGATACACAGAACGGCGGCGGCCATGTACCGGCCGTTCTGGTGGGATCGATGGTGAAGGCGGGATATCAGTCGACCACGGTGTACCAGCATGAGAGCACGCTGCGGCTGATGATGGAAGCGCTGGGCGTGACAGACCTTCCCGGGGCTGCGGCGGGCGCGCCGGATATGGTGGAGTTCTTCCAGTAACAGGAACTATTCACCTTCCCGGAGACCAATTCGCTGTACATACATTCGTATTGACACACGAGCGGTTTCCCGCCTAAGCTGGTTGCGATGCCGGACCCCGGTCATGCGCTTTGAATTTGACGAAGCGAAGAATCGTACCAACCTTCTAAGTACCCCATCAGCTTTCAAACTGCGGTTCTGGCCTTCGACGATCCGTTCGCTTTGACTCGGCGTGATGAGTACGTAACCGAGGAAGAACGCTGGATCACGCTTGGATCCGTCAGTCCGGATGCTGTGCTCTTTATCGTTCACACCGGGTTTGAAGAGGATGGCGAGAAGGCACAAGAATTATTTCGGCTCGCAGGGCGACACCGCGGGAGAGGAAAACCTATGAGGAAGCTGAGCGCGGAGCAAAAACGAGACATCGCCGCGATTTCCGCGATGCGAGACGAAGACATTGATCTGTCGGACATGCCGGAGGTCCTCGACTGGAGCGGGGCCGAGATGGGGAAGTTTTACCGCCCGCCGAAAAAATCCGTGACCATGCGGTTGGACGGAGACGTTCTGGAATGGCTCAAGGGGTACGGCAAGGGCTATCAGACCCGGGTTAATTTGCTGTTGAGACATGCGATGGCCAGCGCAGCAGCGGAGAAAGCAACGCCGCAACGGCGGCAAAAATCGAGGCGGGCTCGAGCGTAGCAGCACTATACGGCTACTGTAACCGATGTTTCCGTTCGCGTCACCGCCCGGTACAAAGTATCCCGCTCGATGGGTTCGCGGCCAGCGGCGCGGATGAGGCGTTCTAATTCTTCGCGGCGCATGCCTTGCGGAGTGGTCGCGCCCGCGTCGTGGTAAATCTTCTCTTCGATCACAGTTCCATCCATATCGTCGGCGCCGAAGCGTAAGGAAATCTGCGCAATCTTGGCGGTCATCATCTGCCAATACGACTTGATGTGCGGAAAATTATCGAGAACCAGCCGGCTGACCGCGATCTGCTTGATGTCAAGCATCCCGGTAGTTTTCGGAAGATGCTGAAGCGCGGTGTTCTCAGGATGAAAGGCCAGCGGGATAAAAGTTTGAAAGCCGTGGGTTTCATCCTGCAGTGCGCGCAGTTTCAGCAGGTGATCGACACGGTCTTCGTCATTTTCTACGTGGCCATAGAGCATGGTCGCGTTGGATTTGAGCCCGATCTGGTGGGCGAGTTTGGCGGTGTCGAGCCACTGATCGCCATCGATTTTGTGGTCGCAAATAATGTGGCGGATGCGGTCGGCAAAAATTTCCGCTCCGCCGCCGGGAAGAGAATCCACGCCGGCGGCTTTGAGTTGTTCGAGGGTCTCGCGAATCGAAAGTTTCGCGCGCTTGGAAAGATACGCGACCTCGACCATGGTGAAAGCCTTGAGGTGCACTTGCGGAAAGCGCTGCTTCAAGCCGGAGCAGAGATCGAGGAAATACTGGAAGGGCAGGTCGGGGTGCAATCCGCCGACGATGTGAAACTCGGTGACCGCCTCGCTGTATCCGGAAGCGGCGGTTTCAAAGGCTTCTTCGAGCGCCATGGTGTAGGCGCCGGGCGAATCTTTTTTGCGGCCGAAGGCGCAGAGGCGACACGCGGCAACGCAGACATTGGTGGGGTTGATGTGGCGATTGACGTTGAAATAGGTTTTATCGCCATGCATGCGCTCGCGAACATGGTTGGCCATCCAGCCGACGGCGAGGATGTCTCCAGTGCGGTAGAGAGCGACGGCGTCCTCGGGATTGAGGCGCTCGCCGCCGAGCACTTTGGCATGGATGGGCGCGAGGCCCGGATCGTCGGTCTGGAATGGATGGTGCCGCAGTGTGACAGACATCTTTTAGATGATAGCGCAGGAGGAGTGTCGAAGTCACAGACGAACTTCAGCGAGTGGAGGTGGAGTTTAGGAGTGCTCGTTTTGTCGAGTTTGCGAAGTTTTTTTGCCGCCTCTTCGGTAAAAAGCTTTAAAGCTCTTAACCGCCAAGCGCGCAAAGGCTTCGCCGAGGACGCAAAGAGAATTACCTCCACCACTCCCCTTCAGTGCCCTGCAATTACCTGGTCGCGGATTTTGTCGTATTCGGATTGCGGGATGATGTGGCGGCTCACCAGGTCGTCTGCGTTGTCATAGGGACGGGAGGCGATGATGTGGTCGGCTTCGTGTTCGGTGATGCCGGGAAGCGACAATAAATCTTCTCTGGATCCCTTGTTAATGTTTACAGCCTTGCCGTGGCCCATCCCCTCTTTCACGCCTTCGGCGATGGCCTTGGTGTCGCGGCGCACGGTTTCGGTGGCCTCGGCGGTGCGGCGGCGGATGTCGTCGGGATTGTCGCCGTTGTTGGTGCATGCCGTAAACGCCGCGATCAGAACAGCTGCGACGGAGTATCCGATGAATTGTTTTGACAATATCCGCATGAACTTCTGATGCCGAACTCCGGTGCGTGGTTGGCGGCGATTGCAGCCGCATCGCCGAAAGATTTGCGCGGCCGCTGCTGTACAATTTTGTTTCCATGCGATCGTGCAAAAAATGGCTGGTCGTAGCCGTGCTTCTGCTGCCGGCCCTTGCGGCACAGGCGGAGCCGATTGCCCAGCTCAAGCCAACGGATTACGTCAACGACTTCGCTCACGTTCTCGACCAAAACACGATCGCGCAAATGGACAACATCTGCCGGCAGATCGACGAGAAGGCGCACGCGCAGATTGCGGTGGTGACGATCCATTCACTCGATGGCTCGGACATTGAGAGTTACGCGGTTGATCTTTTTCAGAAGTGGGGAGTGGGCAGTAAGTCGACGAACCGCGGCGTGCTGATTCTGTACGCGATTGATGATCGCCGCGCACGGATCGAAGTGGGCTACGGGCTGGAACCGATTTTGCCGGATGGTAAAGTGGGAGGTTTTCAGCGAGAGGCTATCCCGTTTATGCGGGCCGGCCAGGATAGCAAAGCTTTATTGCTGGTTACGTCGCGAGTGGCTGGCGTAATTGCCGCTGATGCTGGAATCCAGCTCACGAATGCTCAGGCGGAAGTTCCGGAAGCGGCGGAACGAGAGGCGCCGAGCAAAGGAATGTCGTTAGGCGGTCTCGCGTTGATCGCCGTAATTATTCTGATTGTTCTTTTCACGCCGCTGCGCAGCGTCCTGTTCTGGATCTTGTTTTCTGGAATGTTTGGCGGCGGAGGGCGAGGCGGCGGGTTTGGCGGTGGTGGCGGCGGCTTTGGCGGGGGTGGGGGGTTCGGTGGTTTTGGCGGAGGAAGTTCCGGTGGGGGCGGCGCCAGCAGCAGCTGGTAGCGAGTGAGGACGCAAAATGGCTTCTGAACAAACGGTGAATGAAAAGCAGATTGCCGAGTTTGTGGCGAAACTGCGGGATGCGGCTAAAGATAATCTGCAGGGTGTGATTCTGTTTGGATCGGCGGTCGCTGGGGACTTTCATCCAGAATATTCCAATGTGAATTTACTTTGCGTGCTGCGCGAAAGTTCGTACGCGGCGCTGCAGGCCGTTGCGCCCACGGTGAAATGGTGGGATTCGCAGAAACAGCCTCCGCCGCTTTTTATGACTCGCGGGGAAGTTGAGCGGTCGGCGGACGTGTTCACAATTGAAATGCTCGACATGCAGCAGCATCACCGGGTTTTGTTTGGCGAAGATATTGTGCAGAAGCTCTCGATTCCGCCGAACCTGCACCGCGACCAAGTGGAATACGAGTTGCGGGAAAAGCTGATGTTGCTGCGGCAGCATCTTCTGCTGGCGTTAGGAAACGATTCACGTTTGTGGGAACTGCTGTTACGATCGGTTTCGTCGTTCGCCACGCTCTTCCGGCATGTATTGATCGTGCTGGGCGATGAAACGCCGGTGGGCAAACGTGCGTCCGTGCAAGCTTTGGCGGGGAAGATTGGGTTTGACGCGACTGGATTTTTCCAGGTGATGGATGTGAGAGAGCGCAAGGCAAGCCGCAAGCAGTTCGATGTGGCAGAAGTTTTTGCTCGCTACCTTGCGGCGGTCGAGAAGGTGACAGGCTCGCTCGAACAGATGCCGGACGCAAGTGCCAAAGCCTGAGAGTTTGGTGGATTGATTTTGAGGAGAATGGAATGAACAAGGCGCTGATCGCGGTACTTGTGATTGTGGCAATTGTGGTGCTGCTTGTGCTTTTTGGGTTTGGCCAATACGTGGGCGTGAAGAATGCGCTGGTCAGCAAGAACGAGGCGGTCAAGGCGGCGTGGTCGCAGGTGGATATTGTGCTGCAACGGAGAGCCGATCTGATCCCCAACCTGGTTGAGACCGTGAAGGGCTATGCCCAACAGGAGCAAACAGTTTTCGGCGACATTGCCAAGGCACGTTCGGCGCTGCTTTCCGCAGGAACGCCGCAACAGAAGATCGCGGCCAACGGGCAACTTGACGGCGCGCTCGGCCGGCTGCTGCTGATAGTTGAGAACTACCCTCAACTGAAGTCGAACGAAAATTTCCTACGCCTGCAGGATGAGCTGGCTGGAACCGAGAACCGTATTGCCGTAGAGCGCAAGCGTTACAACGATACGCTGCGCGATTACAACACTTACGTGCAGCAGTTCCCGAACAGCTTTTTCGCGGGCATTGCGGGATTTAAGCCGAACGAAGCTTATTTCGAGGCGACTCCGGCATCGCGCGAAGTGCCCAAAGTGAATTTCTCCAACCCGGCAGCGGCTCCGCAAGCGACTCCGCAGCCTGCGCCCGCGCACTAGGGCTTGGCCAATTTTCTTTTGCCAAGGGACGAAATCAGGCGGGAAGTTCCCAGCCTTCGTTTTTCATCTTCTTGTTCGTCCACTGCTGGAGCTGTTCGAAGAGTGCGGGATCGATGACCGCGAAGCGAAGCCCAACGCGGCCTTCGCCCCCGAACCAGACGATGCGGGCCTTCGCCTGGAATACTGATTCGCTTTCGGGGAGCGGAAAGCTGACATCGAGCAGTCCAGTGAAGCGCATGGGTTCTTTCAAGCCATCCAGACCCAGGCCACCTGTACTTAGGTTCACTCCCTGCACTTGCGTCTCTTCGCCGTGCTGATTTTTCAATGTCACGGAGAGCTGGACACGGGCGCGGAAAAACTTTTGCTGCTCTACGCTGATCGAACCCAGCAGGTTGGCGCTCTCCGCCGGGTTGACGTTGATGTTGTATTCCTTGAGCTTGCGGCTGAGGGTGCGGCGTGAGATGCCGAGCTGCTCCGCCGCCTGGCTGCGATGTCCGCCGCTGCGCTCGAGCGCGCGAATAATCATTTGCTCTTCCATGCTATCGAGATTGCCGACGGGCATGGATGCCGATTGGCGCTGGGCAACGGGATTGCCGGACATCGCCGCGATGATTTGCGATTTGCCGATTTCCGGTTGCCGCGACTCGACCGCGACACGAGCGATCAGATTGCGCAACTCGCGTACGTTTCCAGGCCAGGAGTGCGAGAGCAAGGCTGTAATGGCCTCCGGCGCGAAGGAACCGCCGGGGCTTTTGAGCGCGAGAAAATGTTCGGCGAGAGCAACGATGTCTTCGGGACGTTCGCGCAGCGGAGGCACGCGCAACTGGAACTGGCCAAGGCGATGAAAGAGATCCTGACGGAAGCGCCCAGCGAGAACGGCGGCATCGAGATCTTGGTTTGTCGCGGCAACGATGCGCACATCGACTGTGATTTTGCGGTGTCCGCCGAGCCGGTAGAAAGGGTAACCGTCCAAAACCCGCAGCAGCTTCACCTGTGTTTGAAGTTGCAGTTCTGCGATTTCATCGAGGAAGAGCGTGCCCTTATCGGCGAGTTCGAAGAGTCCGGGCTTGGAAGAATCGGCTCCGGTAAACGCGCCTTTCTCGTATCCGAACAATTCGCTTTCGACCAGATTTTCCGGTAGCGCTGCGCAATTGATGTCGACCGAAGGGCGGCTTCGCCGGTTCGAAGATTGATGGATCGCATGCGCGATTAATTCTTTTCCAGTTCCAGTTTCGCCGGTGATGAGGACGCTCTCGGTATGGCCGGCGACGCGATCGACCATGTGCATGAAGCGATGCATGAGGGGACTGGCAAGGATGAGGTTCGTGCCACCGATATCACGGGTAACCGCGCCTACAGAATCGTCTTCGGTGGTGGAGTCGCCGGAAGCCGGAACGGCCTTCGATTTCTGATTCGTCCCCGAGATAATGACAATCAATCCTGCTTGCGCAGCACCACCTTCGCGCAGCGGCGTGACAGTAAAATCCGCAGTGAATTCTTTGCTCTTCGCCGGCTGAAATTGTTGCGAGGATTGATAGAGGCCATCTTTCTGAACCACGGCCAGCATCGTACGCAGCCATTGGGTCTTTTCCGTCTCGTCTGCAAAAGAGATAAAAGCATCGAGCCTGCGGCCGAGAAGTTGGTCGTAGGAATATCCAAAGAGCGCCAGGGCTGCATCATTACAGCCAACGATCTTGCCCTGCAAATCAGCAGATAAGGCTGCGAAGAACTTGGCCGCCCCTCCGAACGCCGCTTCCGGACGAGCAGCATCGGGCACGGCTTTGACGCCAACCGGCGGCGCTTGCGACTGCGAATTGAGGTTGATCGATTGCACTTGCGTTTGGATTCGATCTTGCCACATGGTTCGATAACTTCAGGAACTATGCGAGGCAATGCGGTAACCAAGGTAATTGGTTACCTGCTGGTTACCGGCGGGTATGGAGGGCCGCAGCGTACAGCCAGATCGATGCCGAGCAGGGAAAATTTGCCTCGGCATTACGTCGGTAAGCTACTTAAAGCCGGACGACAACCATAAGATTCAACTGAACAAAATGGCTGAAGTGCGCGTGGGATCGTTCCCCCGTGCATTGGGCATAGTCTGTCGCCTTCTCCCCCAAAGACAGAAATAACAAATGTCGACACGGACGAAACTATTTGTCGGGATTGCGGTCTCGATTGGGATCGTAGTGCTGTGCTCTGCCCTCTGGCACTGGCAGTCGGCGGATTTGACGCGCTTCCTCTGCTACCTGGCAGTTGCGGTTTTGGCCTCGGGGCTGAAGGTGCAACTGCCCGGCATCGACGGCACGATGTCTGTGAACTTTCTTTTTATTCTTCTGGGAGTGATGGAACTGAGCCTGCCGGAGACACTCGTCATCGGCTGTGCGGCCACGCTGGTGCAGAGCCTCTGGCAAGTGCACAACCGGCCCGATCCGGTGAAGGTGTTGTTCAATGTTTTCGGGATGATGGCGAATGCCAGTGCGCTCTCGTATGAGAGCTACCACTTGTTCGACGCCAGAGTTGGCAACAATAAACCGATTCTCCTATTGCTGGCGGCGCTGGTATTTTTTCTGGCAAACACTCTGCCGGTATCGCTGGTAATCGCGCTCACGGAAAACAAGACCAGCCGTAAAGTTTGGTCGGAGTGCTACTTCTGGTCGTTTCCCTATTACCTGGTGGGTGCGGCCGCCGTGGGCCTGGTGGGAATCGTCAACCGGCGTGCGGGTTGGCAGACCTCGCTGCTGGTGCTGCCGTTGATTTACCTGGTGTACCGCTCGTACCGGCTGTATCTGGGGCGATTGGAAGCCGAGAAGGAACGCGTGGAGGTGGAAAAGCGCCACGTCGAGCAGATCGCTTCCCTGAACATGCGGACGATTGAGGCTCTGGCGCTCGCCATTGAGGCAAAAGATCACACGACCCATACTCACTTGCAGCGGGTGCGTACCTATGCGGTAGAAATTGCAAAAGAGCTTGGATTATCCGCGGATGAAATCGAAGCCTTGCGCGCGGCGGCGCTGCTGCACGACATCGGCAAGCTCGCCGTGCCCGAGCACATCATCAACAAGCCGGGCAAGCTGACGCCGGAAGAGTTCGAAAAGATGAAGGTGCACCCGATTGTGGGCGCGGAGATTCTGGAGCGAGTGGCGTTCCCTTATCCCGTGGCCCCGATCGTGCGGGCGCACCACGAACGCTGGGATGGATCGGGTTATCCCGCAGGGCTTGCAGGCGAAGAGATTCCGATCGGCGCAAGGATTTTGACGGTGGTCGATTGCCTCGATGCCCTGGCAACCGACCGGCAGTATCGGCCCGCAATCCCGCTGGACCGGGCGATGCAAACCGTGAAAGAACGCGCCGGCACATGGTTCGATCCCAAGGTGGTGGAGGTGCTGGTTCGCCGCCATGTGGATCTGGAACATATGGCGCAAGATCAGCAGGACGGTTTTGTGCCGAGCGGGTTTGCGAAAAATCTGCGAGTCGAGCGTGGTCTTGCGCCCGCGGCCGGATTTGAACGGTCCATGGAAAGTTCGCAGAATGAGAACGACTTTCTTACCTCGATCGCATCGGCGCGGCAGGAGGCGCAGGCTATGTTCGATCTGAGCCAGGATCTGGGAAATTCGCTGAGCCTGAGCGAAACCCTTTCGGTGCTGTCGATGCGGCTGCGCAAGCTGATTCCCTACGATTCGATCGCGGTTTTCGTAAACCGCAATGGATGGCTCTTGCCCGAACTGGTGAGCGGAGAAAACTTTCGGGTTCTCTCGTCCTTGAAAATTCGTGTGGGGGAAGGTTTGTGCGGTTGGGTGGCGGAGAATTGCAAGCCCATCATCAATGGCAACCCGCAGGTGGAAGAAGGCTATGTCGCCGATACCAAGACCGCGCCCATGTTATCGGCGCTGGTGGTTCCGCTGCAGGGATTGAACGGTGTAGTGGGCGTGCTGGCGATGTACCACTCCGCGCAGGATGCATTTACGCCGGACCACTTGCGAATTTTGCTGGCGGTAGCTTCGAAAGTGGCGCTCTCGGTGGAGAACGCATTGAAGTACCAGCAGGCGGAAAGCTCAGCGACCACGGACTTCCTGACCGGCCTGCCGAATGCGCGCTCGTTGTTTGTACATCTGGCGCAGGAAGTAACCCGCTGCCGCCGCATGAAGACTTCGCTGGCGGTCATGGTTTGCGATATCGACGGCTTGAAAAAGATCAACGACTCGTTCGGGCATCTTGAGGGCGACAAGTTGCTGCGAGAGTTCAGCTTACGGTTGAAAGAAGCCTGCCGCGGTTACGACTACGTGGCGCGAATGGGCGGAGACGAATTTGTGGTGACAGCTCCGGGACTCACGGTTGCAGACGTTGAAGAAAAGATCGGCCGCATGAGCCAGGCGGCTGTCGAGGCGGGTCGCCACACGTGCGGACGGCAGGTGATCGGACTGAGCGTAGGAACGGCGTTTTGTCCGGAGGACGGATACGACGTTGAGACGCTGCTCGGGGAAGCGGACCGGCGCATGTATTCGGTGAAGCAGATCCATCACGCGCAAACGGCGGCCAGCCAGGATCTGCTGTCTCAAGGCGCGGCGGGGAACAAATGAAAGGCCTGCGATGGAAAATTGCCGGGCATGCGGTGTCTCTGGTAGCGGCGGTTCTTCTGGGCGGCTTTATTTCCGCAATGCTAGTGCGGCTTGCGCCGGGCTTTGATGCAGATGAGCGCGAGCTTGATCCGCATTTGAATGCGCAGAGTTTGCAGGCATTACGGTACGAACGCAGGCCAGATCGCAATATTTTCCGGTTTTATATGGCTTACATGAAGCGGGCAGCGCACGGAGATTTGGGGACGTCGCTCGCGTTAGGGCAGCCGGTGCGCAAGCTGCTGCACGATCGCATTCCGCTCACGCTGCGTTTGCTTTCTGCAGGGCTGGGACTCGCATGGATACTCGCACTCGCTCTTTCGCTGAGCGCGGCCTGGCTGCGGTTTTCCATTTACGACACCCTGGCAACAATGGCAGGCGGGACGCTGCTGTGCATTCCGGCGGCGGTGCTGGCGTTGCTTTCAGTGCTGTGGAATGTTCCAGGATCTTTGGCGATTGCCATGATCGTGTTTCCCCACAGTTTTCGTTATGCAAGAAATCTGCTGGTAAAGGCATATTCACGGCCTCACATCGTAGCCGCGCGGGCGAAGGGCTTAGGCGAGGCGCACATTCTTTTTTGGCATGTAGCGCCGATTGCGATGCCGCAACTGATGGCTGTGGCAGGAGTTTCCGTCAGCATTGCCATCGGCGCAACGATTCCAGTGGAAGCGTTGTGCGGCCTGCCGGGAATTGGGCAACTGGCATGGCAGGCAGCACTGGCGCGTGATTTGCCGCTGCTGGTGAACATCACGATTCTGGTGACCTTGGTTACGCTGCTGGCGAATTCCGCCGCCGATGTGATCGGACAGATTGCGCGGGGGCAGGAAGCATGAAGTTCTGGCGAAACTTAGCGTGCGTCGTTTTGCTGCTGGTGCTGACCGCGTCCATGGCGGCTAACTGGATTGCACCGGCGGGATATGCGAAGCAGTATCGCGATGTGGCTGATGCAGCGCCATCGCGCACGCACTGGCTGGGCACCGATGACATTGGACGGGATCGCTTTGCGCGGGTTCTGTATGGAACTCGAATTTCGTTATTACTGGCCCCGGCAGCGGCGTTGCTCTCGACGTTAATGGCTGCATTGATTGGAGGCTTAGCCGGCTACTTGGGCGGCATTTGGGCGCGGATGGCGATGGCGGCGACCGATTTATTCATGTCATTGCCGTGGCTGTTTCTGCTGATTATCGCGCGGGCTCTGATGCCGCTGAATGTGTCTCCTGTGGTTTCGGTTCTGGTGACGTTCCTGTTGTTGGGACTGTTGGGCTGGACGACGGCGGCTCGGGTGCTATGCGCCAGCGCGGGGTCGTTGCGCAATTCAGATTTTGTGAAGCAGGCGCGAGCGGGGGGGGTATCACCGGCACGATTGTTCTGGGTGCACGTTGCTCCGAACTTGAAGCCGGTGCTCTATGCGCAGTTTTGGATTTCGATTCCGGTCTTCATTTTGAGCGAGGCCAACCTTGGCATTCTCGGGCTGGGCGTAGCGGAACCGATGCCTTCGTGGGGAAGTTTACTGCGGGAGTTGGAAGGGATGATTTCCGTGCGCGAGGAACCCTGGAAATTTGTGCCGCTGATTTTGCTGGTGGTTGTCGTCACGTCGTTTCACCTTGTGCTGTCGAGGCAGGAGGAAGTAGCCGCATGAAGCGTCACGAGAAAAACGTTACACAATTAATTAGCGACTGCACCAAAGTGGTTCTGGCTGCGGCGATCTGGCTGCTGGCTCTTGCCGCTGGCGCAGTGGCCCAAGGCGGCGGAGAGTTGCGCTTCTGCTTGCACAATGAGCCGAAGACATTCGATCCCCTCAAAGTGGAGGACGATGCATCGTCACAGATTCGATATCTGACCGGAGGAGTGCTGGTCCGCGTGAATCGATCGACGCAGGAATTGGAGCCGGGGCTCGCGACTTCGTGGAAGGTTTCAAAGGACGGACGAGAAATTTTGTTTCACTTGCGCAGCGGGATTTTATTTTCCGATGGAACCAGTTTCAGCGCAGAGGATGTGGCTTATACGATGCAGCAATTGATGGACCCGGGTCTGCATTCGGCGACGGGCGACGCTTTCCGTTCGGGAACCGGGAACGTGGAGACGAAAGTAATTTCTCCAACCGAGATTTCGATTCGGTTTCCGGCGCAGGTTTCGGGTTTGGACCGGTTATTCGATCAGGTAGCAATTCTGTCGGCGCATTCGCCGAAGAAAGAAATGGCGGTACTGGGACCGTTCATGGTGGTGGAGTATAAGGCGGGCTCTTCGGTTCTGCTGAAGCGAAATCCGAATTACTGGAAGAGGGATGAGCAGGGACGCAAGTTGCCGTACCTTGATTCCATCCGCATGGATATTCAGACCAACCGGGACGTCGAGATGCTGCGCTTCAAGCGCGGAGAGCTTGACCTGATCAATACGCTTGATAGCGACTATTTCGATAAATTAGCGGCGACTTCGCCGCAACTGGTGCACGACGCGGGCCCGTCGCTCGATAGCGAGCAATTTTGGTTCAACGAGGTAATGAAGGCGCCGATTCCGGCTTATAAGAAAACTTGGTTTCGTTCGGCAAATTTCAGGCGCGCGATATCTGAGGCGATCAATCGCGAGGACTTGAGCCGCGTGGTGTATCACGGGCATGCGCAGCCGGCGCTTGGACCCTTCTCGCCGGCGAACAAATTCTGGTTCAATGCTTCGCTTAAGCCTCCAATCTATAGCCCGGAAGCGGCTTTGAAAGCGCTGCAATCCGAAGGCTTTCGCATGGAGACCGGGACGCTCAAGGATAAGGACGGCAATGCCGTGGTGTTTTCCATGATTACGAATGCAGGCAACAAAGCGCGCGAGCGCATGGCGGTGCTGATCCAGGACGATCTGCAAAAGATCGGCGTTCACGTGAATGTGGTGACGCTTGACTTCCCTTCTCTGATCGAGCGCATGACGCAGAGTTTTGATTATGAGGCGATTCTGCTGGGATTGACCAATGTTGACCTGGATCCCAATGGCGAGATGAACGTGTGGCTGAGCTCATCGGAAACTCATCAGTGGAATCCGCAGCAGAAGGCGCCGGAAACGGCATGGGAGGCGGAGATCGACCAGATGATGCGAGCGCAAGCATCGGCAAGCGACGCCAAGAAACGAAAAGAAGCGTTCGACCGCGTGCAGGCAATCGCGGTTGAGCAGGAGCCGTTCATTTTCCTGATCAACAAGAATTCGCTATCGGCGGTTGCGCCCACGGTGCATGGCGCGACACCCGTGATTTTGTCGCCGCAGACGTTTTGGAATGCGGAGCGGTTGACGGTTTCGAAGTAGAACAGCTTTTTGCCACGGATTTGCACGGATTCTCACGGATTTAAAAACAGAATCAAGAGAATAAAAATGGCTTCCTCGAGCTCTGATAATTCGATTCTGCTTTCGGCGCGAGTTTCCGTGCGCTACGCGGAAAAGCTCGTCCTGCGCGATGTTCGGTTGGAAATACAAAAGGGTGAAGTGTTGGGACTGGTGGGGCAAAGCGGTTCCGGCAAGAGCACGTTGGCCATGGCGATTCTTGGGCTGCTTGAGAAGAAGCGGGCACAGGTCGAGGGGGCGATCGAATTTCAGAATTGTGATCTAGTGAAATTGCGGGAACGCGAGCTGCGCGCGCACCGCGGAAAATCGATCGCGCTGGTTCTGCAAAGTCCACTTTCTTCATTGAACCCGGCACTTAAGATTCGCACGCAGTTGAAGGAGGCGTGGCGAGCGCATGCTTCGGGCACGACCCCGGAATGCACAGACGCGATTCGAGCTTCGCTGCGGAGCGTCTCCCTGCCCTCAGACGAGGAATTTCTTCGCAAATATCCTTCGCAGATGAGCATTGGGCAGGCGCAGAGGGTTCTGATCGCGATGGCGGTGATGCATCGTCCGGCGTTGCTGATCGCCGACGAAGCGACCAGTGCGCTCGATGTGATCACACAATCGGAAATTCTAAATCTGTTCCGCGAACTGAATCGATCGACCGGCATGGCGATTCTCTACATTTCGCACGATCTCGCCTCAGTAGCGGGAATTTGCGACCGCATCGCGATTCTGCATCAGGGAGCAATCGTCGAGTGCGGCACAACCGAACAGATATTCGCGCACCCACAGCACGAATATACGCAGCGACTGATGGCGGCATTGCCGAAAATAGCTCCGGCGAACGTGCCCTCAATGAAAAGCGAAGCTGCAACGGCGCAGTAGAAGCCTTCTTCCGCACACCTCTCATCCTCCGAGCACGATCCAAATTGGTTTTCGAATGCCTTCTCTCGACGAGGGTAATCCCTCCGCGAAACCGAAGTAACGGCAGCAGAGATTCTGGGACAAAGTGTCCCGCGCCCTTGATCTGAGGACAGAGTGGCCCAAACCACATCCTCAATCTCCCATATATATCTCGCTTTATCAACAACTTACGACCCAGCAGTTGGCCCTGGCCGTGCACCATGCCTGGTGGGTACAAGCACGAGTTCGTTCCACATTCGCTTTTGTCTACAGGAAGGGTGAGACATATGCAGCAACTAAAACCAAAAAGCCGAGGCCGTGGCGAACGCCACAGCGCGGCGTGGGGAAAGCGGCTGAGCGTGGTCTTAATGCTCTTGGTCGCCCACTCCGCGTTCGGTGCCGAAGCAGGGCGGCCGGTAGTGGGCAAGTTCGCCGTCGACCTGGCTCCGTTCGCGGCACGCTCTGGCAAAGCCTCCGCTGCCGAAACGGTCAACGTAATTGTGCAGTATCGGCAGGTGCCGACAGCCGCACACTACGCCACCATGCTAGGGCGCGGCGGCCACCTGAACGCGAAGTTGCACATGCTTCGCAGTGCGGCTTTCAAGATTCCAGTGAGCGCGTTACCGCTGCTCGAAGCCGATCCTGAAATCGTCTCGGTAAGTATCGATCACCCCATGAACGTCATGGACGATACGACCGATGCCGCGATGGGCGTGGCCTCAGCTTGGAGCGCTGGTTACAACGGCGCAGGCATCGGAGTTGCCGTAATCGATAGCGGCATCAACGACAGCCATCCGGACCTGTGGAATTCGACGCAGACTTCTTCGCGCGTGGTCTACCACCAGGACTTCACTGGAACTCCGACCAGCAACTCCAACGGCGCGCAGTATGACCTGTACGGTCACGGCACGCACGTCGCCGGAATCATCGGCGGCAACGGCCACCTTTCGGGTGGACAATACGAAGGCGTAGCCCCGGGCGTGAGCCTGGTCGACCTTCGCGCTCTGGATGCGAATGGCGCCGGCAGCGACAGCACGGTGATCGCTGCTATTCAGCAGGCGATTGCGCTGAAGAGCACCTACAACATCCGCGTGATCAATCTTTCATTGGGACGCGGTATTCCAGTCAGCTACACGCAGGATCCTTTGTGCCAGGCAGTTGAATCAGCATGGCAGAGCGGGATCGTGGTGGTGGTGGCTGCCGGCAACTACGGCCGCCTGAGCTTTAACGGAAGCAACGGCTTCGGAACGGTTACGGCGCCGGGCAACGATCCTTATGTTCTCACTGTGGGCGCGACCAAGAGCAACGGCTCTTCAAGCCCCTCCGCTGAGACCAAAGCGAGCTACAGCTCGAAGGGCCCAACGACTTACGATCACGTCGTGAAGCCTGACATTATGGCGCCGGGCAACGACATCGTTTCCTTGTCGGCTCCGGGCGCTACTTTGGAAGCCGAATATCCTTCGGAGCTGGTGAACGGCACCGACGGCAATGCGGATTATTTCACGCTGAGCGGCACCAGTATGGCGACCCCGGCGGTAGTTGGCGCGGTCGCTCTGCTCTTGCAGGAGAATGGCAACCTCACCCCTGACCAGGTGAAGGCGCGGCTAATGAAGACGGCATACAAGATGGGATTGACTTCAACCTCAGCTTACGTGCCGCATCTTCTGCAGACGTTCACCGATTTCTACGATCTGTTCTCGGTGGGATCGGGATTGCTGAACGTACAGTCCGCCATCAACAACAACGACCTGGCGCCGAGCACGGTTGGCGCAGCGCTTTCGCCGACGGTGGTTGTTAACCAGAACGGAAAGGTCACGCTGGTGTACGGAAATTCTTCCGTCAGCAGCAGCTCAGTGGTTTGGGGAAGCTCGGTGGTATGGGGAAGTTCAGTAGTGTGGGGAGCCACGGTGAACGGTCTGTCTGTGGTCTGGGGCAGCTCGCTTCCGTGGAATAACAACTTGTTGAGCGCATTCAGCGTGGTATGGGGAGCGAGCACAGGTACGACGAATGCCACCAGCGTTGTCTGGGGCGCATCTGTTGGCAATACCGACGCAGCATTCTCCGACGCGGGCGACGACGAGCAATAGCCGTAACAACTGCAATACACAGAGAGGAGGATTTTATGAAGCAGAACATACGGCTAACGCAAACGTTCATCGCGGTAATGGCAGTGGCGGCAATCGCAAGCACGGCATACGCCGGACTGGCCAGCCACACACTGCACGCGTCCTACGCTGCCGCATTACTGGTACTGGCAGCCGCGACGTCTAGGATGAAAGTGAAACTGCCGGGGATCGACGGCAATATGTCAGTAAACCTGCCGTTCCTTCTGATGGCGGTGGTGAACCTGAGTGCTCTGGAAGCAGTGGTGATTGCATGCGTGGCGACGGTGGTGCAGTGCTTACCGAAGCCGGGCAGCAAATTCAGGCCGGAGCAGATAGTGTTCAACGTGAGCATGATGGCCTTCGCCACCAGCATGGCAAACCTGATCTGGAATGCGGGCTGGCTGGGACGGGGGGCATGGGCGTCGGAGCCGCTGATGTTGGCTTCGGCAACCGCCGCGTTCTTCCTGGGACAGACGGCGCCAGTGGCCGGCATCATTAAGCTGGCTGAGGGTGCGGCTCTGCGGAAGGTTTGGCTCAGCATCGTGCAGTTGTCGTTTCCGTACTTCGTAGTGAGCGCGGGAATGACCTCGATGATGAACACGGTGAGCCGTCACTTTGGCTGGCAGACAGCTCTGGTGGCCTTCCCGGTCATGTTCGCGATTTACCTGTCGTACCGCCGTTATTTTGCCGAGACTGTGGAAGCTTCGCGCTCCACAGGAATGGCGAAGACGGCGACGGCAGGAGCATAAATCACAGGTCGCAGCCGCGCTGAACTCACGCGGCTGCGATCTCAAACACTCACCCAATCCTGAAATCGTGGCGTCCCGGTCAAACCGGGACGCCATTTTTCTTCGGGGGTGAATCGAGCGGCAGCGGAACTGGCTGGCGAGGCCAGCGCGAAATTGTACAAACTGGTGACATTCCTCTGACAATCGCCTCCAGCGCGCAGCCTAGGATTGCGACGATTCGCGGGCCGAAGATTCGGCGGCCGCCAATCACAAGATCCATCCCAAACTTCGCAATCCAGTCCTCAAGGAGACCTCCCATGCCGCGTCGCGCTTACGTTTTACCTGCCCTGGCCGGGCTCTTGTTCGCTTTCGTTTCCAGTTCGGCTTTGGCGCAATATCAACCAACTTTTCTCACTTCGGATTTATCGGGTAAGGCAAAGCACACCGATTCGCTACTGAAAAACGCCTGGGGACTGGCTTACAGCCCGAGCGCGCCCTTTTGGGTGAGTGATGAAGCGGATGGGTGGTCCACTTTGTATGACGGCCAGGGTAATCCACAAAGCCTACAGGTAGTGGTTCCCGCCGCAGGAGGTTCAGGATCGGGATCGCCCACCGGAATTGTTTACAACGGTTCGTCGGAATTCGCGATCGACAGCTGGACTTCGCTGTTTCTGTTCGCCACGCTCGATGGAACGATTCAAGGGTGGTCGGATTTCAATCCAGGATCGACCCTGATTGCTGTCACTACCCCGGGTGCGGTCTATACCGGATTGGCCATCACCAACCACGCTTCGGGCAATATGCTGTACGCAGCCGACACTGCCAATAACAGAATCGACGTGTACAACGGAACCTTCAGCCTGGTCAATTCATTCACCGACCCGAGTATTCCCGCAGGCTTCTCGGTCTTCGGAATTCAGGATATCGCCGGGAAGCTTTATGTATCGTTCGCCAGTTCGTCCGGCGGCACGGGCGGTTACGTTGACATCTTCAGCGAGAGCGGAACGCTGGTGAAACATTTTGCTCATGGCGCACCTTTGAATCAGCCGTGGGGATTTGCCATTGCGCCGGCAACGTTTGGCCCATTCAGCAACGCGTTGCTGGTTTCCAACAACGCTACTGCCGGCACTGTGGTCGGTTACAACCTGACCACAGGGAAACCGTTGGGGGCGTTGAAAAATTCCGCGGGGACACCGGTGAAGATTCCGGGACTCTGGGGAATTGAGTTCGGTGGCGGCTCGTCCTCGAACGGCAACAAGAATCAGCTATTCTTCACGGCCGGACCGAAGGATACCGACGGCTACTTCGGAGTGATCAACTTTAAATAGAAGTGAAGTATTGTGGAGTTTTTCCTACGAGCAAAAAGGCTGCCATTGGCGGCCTTTTGCTTGTCGCACTCGATCAATGCTGATCGAACAAGGTCGTTCGGTCGAGGCGCTCGCCTTTGAAGATCACCATCGAGATGCGTTCGGTGGCGGTGATGTCTTCGAGAGGATTGCCATCAACAATGAGAAGATCGGCGTCTGCGCCGGGACGAATGGATCCGAATTTATTTTCTTCCCCGAGCAGGCGCGCCGCATTCGACGTTGCCGCCTGCAGCGCTGCCGACGGAGCGATGCCAGCTTGCACCCAGAGTTGGATTTCGTGCTGCACGGTGGGGCCGTGGATTACCAGGAAATTGCCCGCGTCGCTGCCAGTGACCAGCGAAACTCCATGCCGCTGAGCTCGTTTGAGATTATCGATCGCAATCGCCATATCGATAGGATATTGGCCCAGTTTCTTACGCATCGATTCCGTGTCGGAAGAATTCAGGGCAGACTCGGTTCCGCTTAGAAGATCCGGCGGACCCACTTGCTGAACCAGCGAGCGTTTTAATAATGCGGTTTTGCCTGCGGCGAAATCTTTGAAAGCTTCTCCAACGCTTAAGGTTGGATCGTAGAAAGTTCCCTGCTTCGCCATCTGATCAAAGACCGCATCGGGAATTTTTTCTCGAAACGATCCGTGCTCGACCGAGCTGGCCTTGGCCTGCACGGCATCGGAGACATCGCGGGCATCGCCGGTGTGGACGGCCAGCGGCAATGAGTCCGCATGAGCCTGCTGCGCGACAGCGTCAAACAATGCGGTATCGAAGCGGTTGAAAACTCGTCCGCCTGCGCCTGCTTCAAGAATTGCCTTGATGCAATCGACGCCGCGGGTTTTCAAATCATCGACTTGTTGCCGCGCCTCGGCGCTGGAGGCGGGAGTGCGTACGATTTGTTTTTCGAGATTGGAGCGGACGGCCGGAGGGAGATCTTTGAAGTATTCGGTTCCGTGGCCGCCGGGCGCCGTGAACATGGGTCCGCAGGTATAGAAATCAGCACCGAGAATCTCTCCGCTGTTTGCCTCGGCGCGAACTCTTAGTGCGGCATCCAAACCGTCGCCTACGCTTCTGACAGTTGTGACACCGCTATAGAGATAGGCGGCCAGGTTGCGCTTCATACTCTTCTCGGCATCGTACTTGCTCATGTCAGGATAGAAACCGCCCGGCGCACCGAGATGAATGTGGACATCGATCAGTCCGGGAAGAATAGTCTTGCCGGCGGCCTCTACGGTTTCTGCCTTCAGCGTTTTTGGGTCGGGAGCCTCGCCTTCATAGACCTCGGCAATCTTTCCACCACGCACCAGCACCGATCCGTTTTCAATGACCTTGCCGTCGCCGACGAAGATTCGCGCTCCGCGAATTAGAAATGTATCGCCGCGAGCGAGTTGACGGTTCAGGATCTTGGTCTTCGCGATGCCGGTACGGGCATGGACTTGCCAGGCGCCAAGCACCAGGAATGGCATCAAAACGGCCGCGAGCCAAAGCTTGGCTGAAGCCCGAATCTTTTCTTCTTTTTCCCAGCGAAAAAGCTTGTAGGAGATAAATAAGCCTACAAAGGCGGTAAGAATGAGGGCGAGCGTGGGCTGAATGTTTGCCGCGATGCCTTCGTTCCGCAGCAGCATGCCCTGAATTCCGACGACCATATAAGTCGCCGGAACGAACTGTGTGATCGCCAGCAGCCACGGCGGAAACAGTGACAGTGGAAAAGTTGCGCCGCTCAAAAACAACATGGGGAGATAGATCAACTGAACCAGCAGTTGGCTCTCCTGCATGGAATTGACTACCGAAGCCAGGATGAGGCCGATGGAGCGGAAGCCGGCAATCGCAATCGTGATAAAAATCAGGATCGAGCCCATCGACTGCGGCCACGGCATGCCGTACAAGTAATGCGACAGCGTGAAGATGAGGATCACGTTGGGCATGTAGAGGATCCATCCGGTCACGACCGAGGCGATGAGCAGCGGCGCGGGCGTGATAGGGGTGACTTTATAGCGGCGCAGAATGTTGGCTTCGCGCTCCTGCACGGCACGAATTCCCGCGCCGAACAGGCCATTGCCGAGGATGCCGATGATGAGGACCATCGAGATAACGATGGTCATGGCTGCGCCGCGTTCGGCGTGCATCGCCTGCCCGAAAATAAAAAAGAAAATCAGCGGGAAGAGGTAGTTGAAGAAAATGACCGAACGCTGGCGCAGAGCCAACTTCAGGTCGATCGCGATGAGGGCTTTAAAGGCTTTCATTCGCGCAGGCTCTTTCCGGTGAGTTCGATGAAAACATCTTCCAGGCTGGGCTGCTTGAGGCTGACGTCAGTCAGTTCGAGTCCTTGCTGGTCGATCCATTTCACCAGATCGACGAGCGTGGCCGCGGTGCGGCGCGAATTTACGGTGAGAGTCCGTCCGGTGGGGTCGAGAGCGCTCTGGATCGCCTCCGCCCATGCGGGACGATTCTCAGGAAGTGGAGTTGCACAGGTCACCACGATGCTCGAGGCGTTGCGGCTCTGCTGCTGCAGGCGCGCGGGAGTGTCGAGCGCGATGATGCGGCCTTCATCGACGATGGCCACGCGGTCGCAGAGGCGTTCCGCTTCTTCGATGTAGTGCGTGGTCATCAGAATGGTGCGATGCTCGCTCTTCAACTCTTCAAGCAAGGAATGAATTTCCACGCGAACCTGGGGATCGAGGCCGGTGGTCGGTTCGTCGAGAAAAATCAGTTGTGGGTCGTTAATCAGAGCGAGCGCAAGGGCGAGACGCTGCTTTTGGCCGCCGGAGAGCGTGCCATAATACGCGTCGCGCTTTTCCTGGAGCTGCAGGCGGTCGAGCAATTTATTCGCGTCGGCGTTGCGGCTATAGAAGGATGCGAATAAGTGCATGGCTTCGCGTACGCGAATTTTCTCGGGCAGGTTGGTTGCCTGAAGGCAGACTCCGATGCGATCTTTCAATTGCAGGCGCTGCCTATCGGGATCGAAGCCGAGGACAGAAACTTCTCCACCGCTGCGTGGGCGCAAGCCTTCGAGAATCTCGACGGTAGTCGTTTTTCCCGCGCCATTCGGGCCGAGCAGGCCGAAAACTTCTCCCGGCTGGATTTCGAAATCAATTCCCTTCACGGCATGGACGTCACCGTAGGACTTTTTGAGTCCGTGAACAGAGATGGCCGGTGAAGAGGAATTCATGGCGGGAAGGACAGGCTATCGGAGAATGCGGGGCAAGTCAAAAAACGGAAAAACATTTAACCACTAAGGGCACGAAGGTTCACTAAGGAAAACGCGGATCAGCGCACGCGGCCGAGTTTATCCATCGGCCAATAGCCGAAAACTGCTTTGCCATAGATATAGCTTTGGTTCACGGGACCGAAGTCGCGGCTGTCGTTCGACATGGAACGATGATCTCCCAGCACGAGGTAGGAGTCTGGCGGCACTACGGTTTCGGGATAAGAGCGCGAGTCGGCGTAGGCGGGAGGAACGTAGTCTTCGTAGAGCGCCTCGCCGTTCACATAGACCTGGCCGCTATCGATGCGGATGCGGTCCCCGGCAATGCCGATCACGCGCTTGATGTAGCTTTTTGAAGGATCGCGGGGATAGCGGAAGACGACGATGTCGCCGCGCGAGATCGGCTCCAGTCGGTAGACGAACTTATTGACGAAGATGCGCTCTTGATCGGCGAGAGAGGGCATCATGCTGGTGCCTTCGACTTTGACCGGCTGGTAAATGAAAACGATAATGAACGCCGAGATGGCGAGGGAGACGATCAGGTCGCGCAGCCAGACGCCGAGAACGGGGCTGATGCGCACACCGGACTCCGGAGGGATATTCCGGGGAAGCGGAGGCGCAGGCTTATTTGGTGATTCGAGGTTCGATCCGTCGGACATTGCGCGTCTTTATTGTATACAGAACGGGAGGAGTCAGCGGCGGTTTGTGCAGAGCATCGCCTTCCGCCACGGTCCGGGCCTCACCTGGCGCGCTGAAAGCGGGTTAGAATAGCCGTTCGGGAGGAATTATGAAGTTGAGCAGGTTGCTCCGCAGCAGGAACGCTCATCGCGCCCTTACGCTGGTTTTTTTGTTCACTGTGACCTTGTCCGTGTCGGCACAATGGACCTCATCTGGGGATGAAGAAGGCTCAGGGATTCCCGCTTATAACGCAGGACCGCCGCCAAAAGGCACAAAGTTGCCAGCCATTATGAGCAAGTCAGAGCTATGGGGAGCGGACGGTCAACATCCTTACCAGACCCACGCTTACGACCTGGCCGCGAAAATTCCTGCCGTGCTCCACCAACAGCCATGCTATTGCTATTGCGACCGCATGGGTCATAACAGCCTGCACAGCTGCTTTGAAAGCACGCACGGCGCCCGTTGCGCTACTTGCCTGAAGGAACTGTACTACTCCTACCAGCAGCACCAGAAGGGCAAGACTGCGACCCAGATTCGCGCCGGCATCATTAAGGGTGAGTGGAAGGCCATCGATCTGCAATCGGCCACGGCTATCAATTAATACGATCCGCTAATACGATCCGCTTGTAGGTGCGAACCGGTAGCGCAAGCCGCCTAGGTTTGCGCTACCTCGATCCACCCCGCTATGGTTGAGTTTTCTTTACCTTTTTCCTGGATCGCGGTGTAGACGCGCTTTTGGTTCCTTCCTCCTGCAGCAGCGTCAGGGAGTCCGCAGCGTTGAATGGATATTCGCGCTTGGACTCTTGCGCCGCCTGGCCTGTATTGCTCAGAGTGATGTCCACCCGGCGATTACTTGCCAGGATAATCGTTCGCATGTTTGCGAGCAGCTTCTGGCGATCCTCAGCGTTTAATTCAGGGTTGCGCTCAATCGCGGATTTCACCTGGCTGTCGGTAAGGTTTTCCTGTTCGCCGAACGCCTCGGTTTGGATATTCGCGGCGGGAACACCGAGTGCGGTAAGGAAGCCTTTCACACGGTCGACTCGCCGTTGGGAGAGCGCCTGATTGTATTCCACAGAGCCGCGCGGATCGGCATGGCCTTCGAGGGTCAGACGGGCGTCCGGCTTGAGCTGGAGATAGATCAGAAAATCACTGGCGAGCGTAGTGAGAGTTTTCTCTTGGCTGCCCAGCAACCCGGTATCTGGAGCCTCAAGTCGAGGCTTCGCCGTGGCGAAGTAAACGCTGTGAAGTGCCAGTCTCTTTTCAATAATGGCTACGTCTGGCACCGGAGGCGGAGGTGGAGGAGCTTGCAAATCCACCATGGTCGACGCCGAAGCGATAAGCGGTAGGGTGCGATCGTCGGCCACGTTGCAAGTCACGACAATTTGTCCCGGCTGCGCGCCTGCCGTGTTGAGCGTGGCAGTCGATGTGTTGCCGGTAACATTGCCCGCGCTGGTTGTATAGCTGTAGGTCAGCCCGCGGCCGTCGGGGCTGCTGGCGGTTGAAGTAATGGTTGAGCTGCCACCCATGGCAACGCTCGCCGGGTCTGATGAACACGAAATCGTGGGTGGTTGCGCCTCTTTCACGGTGAACCTGGCACTACAGGAAGCGGTACCGGTCGCGCTGCCATCGCTCAAGCTGGCAGTCACCTGGTATGAGCCAGGCGCCAAATTCCTGGTATCAATCTGTGTGGACGTTCCCGCCTCGCCGGGTTTTACTCCAGAGCCGCTCCAGTTATAGGTCACTGTACGCCTGGGGTTGAAATTCGACGCTTCCACGGTCGCAGTTAAGGGTTCTCCAGCAAAAACTTCTCCTGGTTGTATCGAGCAGGCAGCCCCCGGCGGCGTAACGGCGTGCTCGCCGCCCCACGTAAACACCAGGCCTGCCTGAAGTCTAAGGCCCTGGAGATCGGTGGTGCCTGTCGTGGCAGAGGGACCGTAGCGGTAGCTGGACATTACATAGTCGACTCTTGGCAGACGCAATGCCCAATGCTTTCTTAACTTGAAATCGAGGCCGCCGCCGATCATGAGCCCGAGTTTGTCGATATCGTGAAAGGCGTCAGGGGAAAGCATGTGCACGCCGACCAGCGCCTCAACAAATGGAGCGACTTGCGGGCGACGGTAGGTAAACTTTGGTCCGAAGGAAATGTTAGAGAAGGCGGTGTCGTCGATGGTTTTTTCGAGCGCAGTTTCGTTGCTATGCCAATGCTCGCTGCCATCGAGCGTCAGGCCGAACCAGCGATTGAAGTCATAGGTCAGGCTGGCCCCGAAGCCCCGCGGATTCGACTCCAAGGGACTGCTTACCGGAAGCACGCCTCCGGGAAGCATCGCATGCACGTCAGCGTTTGGATAGAGGAAGGAATATCCGCCGTAAAGCTCCCATTTGGGCGAGGGCTGATCCTGAGCAGCCGAAAGCGTGGCGAACATACATAGAGCAGCAATCACCGCCGAGTACATTGCCAGTATCTGGCCAGCGTGATGTTTTGATTGAGATGACATGCGAATATTCCTCCGAACTTCAATAACGTGAAATCATGTTTTCCAAGCGGCCCGCGAACAGGCCGGCCTTGCGCACTGCCCACTATCGAATACGTCATGGGCCTGGGCATGGCGGCACATTCACCGGATTGCTTAACAATGTGACTGCCCCGGTCCGGGCCAAGGCTCGTCCATTCAGGGTTGCGCCAGTATCGAGCGAGACGGACGCCTGCGCCATAATGGTTCCCGCGAAAGTTGTGCCGGTTCCAAGCGTCGCGGAGCTGCCAACCTGCCAGAACACGTCTTGCGCGGTCGCGCCGCCGCTGAGGATGACATCGCTGTTGGTGGCGGCCGTCGTCAGAGTGGACACAATCTGGAAGATGTAGACTCCATTGCCGGCTAACGTAAGGTTCCCGGTTATGCCTAAAGACGGCTGGGCGCTGGTGGTTTTGTAAACTCCAGGAGCGAGTGTCTCGCCACCGATATCGGCGGGCAGAACGGCGCCTCCGGCGGCTGCCGCTGCGTAGTTATAGGCCGTAGTTAAGTCACCCTGCGCTGTCTGCGCAACCGCATCGTCCGCGTATTCCGTACCCGTCAGTGTGGCGGGCGGGAATCCGGTGATCGCACTCCCGGGCCAGACGCCGACATCCCCGGTAACGTCGGAGGGCCCGAGGCTCGTAACCGTCGATCCTGCCAAAATTCCGAACATACAGGACGTCCCCAATGGAACGGTGGCCTGACATGGAGCGCTGGCCGTAGTGAAGCTCCACACGTAATTGCTTCCGAGTGGATCGCCACCGAGATCCTGAGCCCCCGTCGTGATCGTGGCGGTATAAGTGGTGCTTAGGGCTAGAGGATTGGTGGGTGTGAAGGTAGCGACATCGCTTGATGCGACATAAGTCACTGTTCCGGCCACGGGCGTAACGCCCGGACCAGTCAAGGTAAACGTTGCGGTATTGATCGTCGAAGACTTCATTGCCTCGCTGAAGGTGGCAGTCACCAGGGTGTTGGGACAGATAGCGGTCGCCCCGTTGGGAGGAGCTACTGAAATTACGGTGGGCGCAGCGCAGGCGATGGTGCTGGTGGTGAAGCTCCACACGAAGTTAGCGGCTAACGCATTGCCAAACACGTCGGTGGCGCCGGTGGTAATGGTTGCGGTATATAGCGTGTTCAGTGCAAGAGCGGTGGATGGGGTGAAGGTTGCGGTTGACGCTGCGTAAGTGACTACTCCGGCGACGGGCGTGACGCCCGGGCCCGTTACAGTAAACGTTGTTGTATTGATCGTGGCCGGGTTCATCGCTTCGCTGAAAGTGGCGGTTACCACGGTATTGGGACAAATACCAGCCACGCCGTTCACAGGAGTTTCAGAAATGACCGTGGGCGCGGCGCACGGGTTAGCGCCGGTGGTGAAGCTCCACACATCGTTGGCCGCCAGTGCAATGCCATACACATCTGTGGCGCCGGTGGTAATTGTGGCCGTATATGCAGTGCTCAAGGCGAGAGGAGCTGAGGGCGTGAGGATTGCCGTGTTACTTGACGCATCGTAAGTGACGATTGCCGTCACTGCCACGGCGCCCGGACCTGTCAAAGTAAAAGTCGTACCATTGATGGTTGCGGGATTCATCGCCACGCTGAAGGTGGCCGTCACTACTGAGCTGGGGCATATACCGGTAGCAGCGCTGAGAGGCAATACGGAAGTTACTGTCGGCGGCAGGACGGTAAGGTTCGATCCGGACTTGTCATAGTCGGCACATCCCACGCCGAAAATAAGCAATACGAATGCGGTGAACCAGATTTTGCAATTGCGATATTTGCGCATGACGCTCATCCTTGTTTTCCTCTCGGCTGCTGCCGCGATTACTTGCTGTTTTTCGCAACTTAGTCCCAATGCAGGGGCAAGTACAAGGTTTTGGCTCACACAAATGGACGCATTGTTGAAAATAGCGTTCCATTTTGGGAGGCTGGCTTAGCGATTTCGTTGATAGTGATCGGCACTCGTACAGCAGAATCCGAACGCAGTTGTTCCGATATCGAGCGCTGAATCGACCCTGTAGGGCCTACCTGCCCGGCACGCGCAACCGGGGCGTGTTTCGCCTGACAATTGCCCAATCGACGCTGTTTGGGTGATACTTGGGAGTCGGCTCTGCGAGTCAGAGCTCAAGGAGTCTTATTACGACGAGCACAGGAAAAATTCTTCACATGGCTCAAAAAGCTACCCCAAAGAAAACCTCCACTCCCGAGGATCCGCGCGTCACGCAGGCCATGCAGAATTACGAGGCCGGACTGCGTGCCTTGCAAGAGCATAAGTTCGAAAAGGCGAAACCGTTGTTCCAGAAGGTGCTTGCCGGACCCAGCAGAGAGCTGATCGACCGGGCGACCATACACCTGAACATCTGCAACCAGCACCTGGAGCGTTCGGCCGCTACGCAGTTCAAAAGCGTGGAAGAGCATTATGACTATGCCGTATCGCTGATGAACGTGGGCGACTATGTGACGGCGCGCGAACACATCGACAAGCTGCTGAAGCAGGCCCCGAAAACCGACTTTGTCATCTATGGCCTGGCCGCGCTGGATTGCCTGACCAGCCACGTGGAGGACTCGCTCAAGCATCTGGATGAAGCGCTTCGCCTGAACCCTAATCTGCGCTTCCAGGCGCGCAACGACTCCGACTTCCATAATCTGGCGGAGGATCCGCGCTTCACCGAGTTGTTGTATCCGGATCCGGGCGCCGATCTTTCCGAGCCGCAGGGCTCCTTCCGCGAAGACGAATCGTATTAGCCGGCATACGAGATTCTCGTATGGAAACCAAAACCGCCGATCTGCTCTCTTCGGAACGAACCACGCGCGAGCGTGGTGTGCGCGTGGTCGCCATCGGCGGCGGCACCGGCCTCTCCACTCTTCTCAAGGGGCTTAAACAATTCGTCCTCGCGCCCACGGAAATGGCGGGAACAACTCCCGGCTCGCCCATTATTCGAGATCTTTGCGCCGTGGTTACAGTCAGCGACGATGGCGGCTCCAGCGGACGCCTGCGCAAAGAGCTCAACATGCTTCCTCCCGGGGACATTCGCAACTGCATTGTCGCGCTGAGTGAGGATGAAGCCCTGCTCTCTCAGCTCTTTCAGCATCGTTTTGACAAAGGCTCGGGGCTGGAAGGTCACAGCTTCGGCAATCTTTTCCTGGCGGCGCTTACCGACATCACCAAGGACTTTTCTGAGGCGGTGCGGCTGTCTTCAGAAATTCTGGTGACGCGGGGGCATATTCATCCCGCCACCACGTCGAACATTGAACTCGAAGCGCTAATGGAGGACGGCACGCGGGTGCGCGGCGAAACCAAAATCACCGCGAGCAAGGTGCGCATTCAGGAGCTATTTCTTGTTCCGCCGAATGTTGAGCCGTTGCCGCAAACGCTGGATGCCATCGCCCGCGCCGATATCATCAGCATCGGTCCCGGATCTTTGTTCACCAGCCTGATTCCGAATTTGCTGGTGCATGGCATCGCCGAGGCGATTGAGAGTTCGCCCGCCACCAAGGTTTACATCTGCAATTTGATGACGCAGGCCAACGAGAGCCTAGGTTTGACTGCGGCGGACCACATCCAAGCTCTGAATCGTCACGCGCGGCAGCAATTGTTCGACTACGCGCTCATAAACCGCACGCCGATTTCAAACCAGATGAAGGCGAAGTACGCGCTGGAGGGCGCTTGCCAGATCGTTGCCGATCTGGACTCGATTGAAGCGCTGGGCGTGATTCCGGTGCTGGGAGATTATTTGGAGGAAGATGGAGTTGCGCGTCACAATACGGCGCGCGTGGCTAGTGACCTGGTCCAACTAGCGGGCATAGAACGCAAGAGCCAGTCCGCAGGGAAAAAGTGACCCCGCTCGATTCATACTTTCGTTACAAGCTTCACTGTAGCTAGAATGTTCAGCTAGAATCCTCCTATGCAAACCGCGAAAATGCGCAGAGCGCTCTGGACGATCACAGCCTTGCTCGGAATACTCGCGCTGGCTGGAACCGCCTTCGCCCAGAAGGATCAGGACAACGAGCCGACGGCTGCATTGAATTTCATCGTGGTGAAAGAGGATAGCGGGAAACCGATTCGCAGCGCCGCGGTGATCCTGCATCCCGTGAACAAGGGCGGAAACCAGGAACGCGGGGGCCTTGAACTGAAGACCGACGCGGACGGCAAGACCGGCTTTGACGGCATCCCGTACGGAAAATTGCGGGTGCAGGTGCTGGCTCCGGGCTTTCAGACTTTTGGCGAAGACTACGAAGTAAACAAGGCGAAGATGAATTTCACCGTCAAGCTGAAACGTCCGCAAAGCCAGTTTTCGATTTACGGGACGCAGCCTGCGGAAAAGAAAGATGAAAAGGCGCCGGCTCCTGATCCCAATGCGAAGCCGCAGTAGGGTTGCAGTACTCAGCACCTGGTACCTAGCTGCCAGTCAAGACTTACACCTGCAGAACGAGAATCGCGAATGAATTATCTGCTCAAAACCGAACCCACCGTCTATTCGTTCTCTAACCTTCAACGCGAAGGCACTGCCATCTGGGATGGGGTGACTAATCCTGCGGCGGTGAAAAACCTGCGCGGGATGAAAGCCGGAGAGCGGCTCGTCATCTATCACACCGGAGACGAGAAGAGTGCCGTGGGCACGGCGACGGTGGTTTCGGTCGATGACAGCGATCCGAAGACTCCGCAAGTAAAGATCAAAGCCGGCCAGCCGCTCCCCAAGCCGGTGACGCTGGCCGAGATGAAGTCGAACAAATTGTTCGCCGATTCTCCACTGGTGCGGCAGGGACGGTTGAGCGTGGTACCGCTTACTGAAGCGCAATACAAGCGACTCACGGATCAATAGCTATAGCTATCGAAAATAACTTTCGCCGTGGAGAAATCCGCCAGCCTTTTCTGGCGGATTCTCTCGGCTCCAAAAATAATTCCCTCCTCGAAACCACAATCTTAAATTTTATTGAGGATGACTATCCGTCGGCTTGGGCGCGTTGGCATAGTTCTTATCGGCGATCGACTTATCCGTGTAGTCCTTGCGCGACGTATCGTATTTGTAGCTTGCAGGCGCTACGGCGTCGGAATGGTCGATCGGCTTCATCGCAACCACCTGGTAATGACGCATCTTGTGGTCACCATCGACCATGCGCATATCCATCCCCTGCTTATTGAGTTTGAATTCGCCCTCCTGGCCTACGGGCAGCAGGACGGGATGCTTATGATCGAGCGGCCGGACATGGTATTCCATATCGTCGGTGCGCAGCATGTATTGTGGGCAAAGCTTTTCGTCCGAGTTCACGTGCGTAACGCCGACCGACCCCCACAAGCTGCCCAGGCCCGTTAAGCCGTGCTCGTTAGCTCCGCAAGGCACGGCCTCCATTCGCTCAATCATGACGCGATTAGGATGTTTCTTGGCGTTGCCTGCAAAAGCTGGGAGGGTGAGAAGTACAGTAAGCGTAGCCAGCAGTGGCACCTTGCGATTCATACAAGTCCTCCGTTGAAAAATTCTCGATCTTTGCCTGCAGTCTGATCTCCAGAAAAGATTGAAATTAAGAGAAGGGCCGCCCGGCGGCCCCTCTCTTACCGATAGATTCCTGCATTATTTGGGCTTGGATTCGCCGGCCGCCTTAGCCGTGCTGTGCGCGTCGAACTGTTGTGTAGGCTGCAGAAAAGCCTGCGGGTTTTCGCCCAGTTCTTCATGCACCTGCGGATGCGAATTCAGATACTCCCCAAGCGCCGGGTGGCCCTCGATATATTCCTTGTTATTGGCGAGCGAAGGATTCTTCGAGAGTTCGCCGGCGATGTTGTTGTGACCTTCCAGAAACTCGTTGAAGCTTGCGCGCTCTGCTCCGGTAACATCCCGGTCGTGGCCCGCATATGAGTTCCCGCGCTGGTCATAGTGCTGCTCTTCGTGCATGAAGGCGTTCGGATTTTCCTTGTACTCCTCGCGCACTCCCGGATGGTCGGCAAGGAACTGCTGCAACGCCGTGTGGCTGGCGACAAATTTCTTGTCATCCACCAGCGATGGATCCTTGCGCAATTGCTCGGCGATTTCCGGATGGGCGTCCATGAACCGGTCCATATTCGCCAGTTCGGTACGCGTCACATCGCGGCCGCTCGCCCGATCTTCGCGCCGGTCATAGCGCTGCTCATCGTGCATGAAGGCGTTTGGATTTTCTTTGTACTCCTCGCGCACTCCCGGATGGTCGGCAAGGAACTGCTGCAATGCCGCATGGCTGGCGACAAATTTCTTGTCATCCACCAGCGATGGATCCTTGCGCAATTGCTCGGCGATTTCCGGATGGGCGTCCATGAACCGGTCCATATTGGCCAATTCTCTGCGCGTAACATCGGAGTCTGAGCGCTGCTCCCGGTGCATGAATGCGTCCGGATTTTCTTTGTACTCCTCGCGCACTCCCGGATGTTCGGCAAGAAATTGCTGCAATGCCGCATGGCTGGCGACAAACTTCTTATCGTCCACGAGCGACGGATCCTTGCGGAGCTGTTCAGCGATTTCCGGATGGCTGTCCATGAAGCGGTCCATATTCGCCAGCTCGGTGCGCGTTATGTCGCGATTGCTCGCCTGGTCTTCGCGGCGGTCATACTGCCGCTCCTGATGCATGAAAGCGTTCGGGTTCTGGCCGAGCTCTTCACGCACCTCGGGATGCTGCTGCAAATACTGCTGCAGTTCCGCGTGCTTCTCTACGAACTCTGCATTGTTCACCAGCGACGGATCTTTGCGCAGTTGCTCGGCGACTTCGGGATGCGAGTCCAGAAATTTGTCAAAGCCGGCAAGTTGCCGTCGGGTCGCATCGTCGCGATCCTGTGTTTGCGCGGCCATCGGCGATTGCGATTGTGCGCGTGTCGGCGCTGCACCTAAGACCAGTGCGCCCGCCGTCACCACGATAAAGCCGTAATGCACAAGATGATTTGCGCGTTTCATAAACGTGTATGTACCTCCTGAAGGGACGAGTATGGCCATCGATCAAGCCACGGGCAGGAAGGTGCAAGGTTAGGGCCATGGCGGAAAGCGGCTCTATCTCTCGCGGATTAAGCGGCTTGGAGGGTCGCTAGGGAATAAACCTGAAGGCGCTCCAGGGGATGCAATTTCGACATGAACTGGGAAAATCTTTATACAGGCAGGACCTGAGATACAAAAAGCGAAAGTTTCGAGTAACGGGCACGACTTCGCATCGTGCCCGTTCGAGAGTTTGTCTTTTCGCCAATCAGTCCGCTTGCGAGTTAATGCGCTCTCGCGTCACGGCGAATTAGCGCGTGGTCGACGAAGAAGCCCAAGCCAACCGCCAAGGGGATTACACCAAAAGTTGCCGCAGTTATCGCATCCGGTTCGGTGCGGCCGATCAGGACGAAGGTGATGATATAACCGATCGCGCCAGCCACCAGCAGAATGCCGGAGCGCCGGGAGCGCGCCGCCTCTGAGAGTTCCGGTTGCATGGGCACATCGACGCCGCGGGCGATCGCCGCAAGGCGCTCCTCGCTGCGCAGCCTGCGCACGCGGAAGAACGTATACATCGCCGCCATCGGGATTCCTAAACTCATCACTACTGCCGCCAAGCCTACGAAGTTGCTGTCCATTTGCGCCTCCTTAAAGTTCTGCGCCGTTCTACCGCAGCGCCCTGTCATAAAGAGCTACGCAAGTGAAATCGGAAAAGTTCCAGATTTCGGCCGAGCACAGAACCGGATTCCATCATTCCAGATTCGAGTGCGCGTCGGGATAGAACTTGGCAATCATTCGCCCGGTCATCAATCCGCCCTCGTATTCGGGGATGATCACTTCATCCGCACCCGAGTTGCGCATGGCCTGCGCGTAGCGGGATTGCCCGGCGCGCGTAATGATGCGCGCCTTCGGATTGAGGGCCTTTGCGGTCACCGTGATGTAGAGATTGTCGGCGTCGTTATCGATCACGATGCAGACGCCGCGCGCCCGCTCGATTCCAGCGGATTGCAAAATATCGTGCCGCTTGGAGTCGCCCTGTATCACAAGCACTTTTTCTTTCAGCAACTCGCGACACAAGTCTTCGTTGGTCTCGATTAAAACAAAAGGAATTTTCAGGCGATTGAGTTGATCCACCACGGTGCGGCCGACCTGGCCGTAGCCGCAGATGATGAAGTGATCTTTAATTTTTTCGATGGTGATGTCGTTGACCATGGTTCTCCAGGCCTCCACACCCTGGCGCTTGAAAATAGTGACCGCAACCCGCTCTGCCACCCAGAGCTGAAAGCCGAATACGCCGACGTAGACGAAGATGGCAAATAGTTTGGTCGCGTTGCGCACGCGCCGGGCTTCGATGGCGTGGGGATGGATCATCCAGAAAAGCGCATCCTGCCAGCTCACGCCTTCCAAGCGCCGGTAGACCAGCACACACATCAGGCTGAAGCCGGCAAAGAAAACCAGCGGCAGCCATAGGCGGCGCAAGAACAATAGAACGATGCGGAACACGAGGCAGCGATATTACAGGAACAGCTCTGGCGGAACAACGGCTTTAGCGCACACGAAAAAATCGATGACGTGAATCGGTTTATTGGATTTGAACGGCAAGAAACTACTAGCCGCTCGGCTTGCTCGAAGTTTGCCTGGCGGCGGGGAGCAACTTCAATTTACGCCCGACTTCCTCGACGATCCGCTGATAGGTTTGGGTCGGTGTGCCGCGTGCGTCGACTACGACTACGCGCTGCGTCTCTCTGGCAGCAATCGCCAAATAACCCTGATGAACACGCGCGAAAAATGCGCGGTTCTGCTGCTCGAAGCGGTTCTCGTCGGCATGAGGCTTGCCGGAGGCCCGCTTCCCATTCGGTTTCGCAATCTCGCGAGCAATCTGATTGCGCAGCCGGGCTCGGCTCACACAGAATGCGGGGTCGGAATCGAGCAGGATCGTCAAATCGGGTTGCAAGTTTCCACACAGCACGCGGTGCAACTCGCGCACCGCTTCGCTGCCAAGTTTTCGGCCGCTGCCCTGGTACGCCTCAGTCGAGTCGGTGAAGCGATCGCACAGAACAATCTGACCATGATCGAGCCCGGGCAGAATCACTTCGGCGATGTGTTGTGCGCGGGAGGCGAACATCAAGGCCATCTCGGCCATTGGCGAAAGATTTTGGGTCGCCGAATCCAATAGCACGTGGCGGATTTTTTCTCCGGTCCCGGTGCCGCCGGGCTCGCGGGTTTCGACGACCTTATGCCCCGCTTCACGCAGCGCTTCAGCCAGTTTGCGCAGTTGCGTGCTCTTGCCGGTACCGTCGAGTCCTTCGAAGGTGATAAATTTTCCGCGCCGCGACATCGTGAAATAATAGCAGCGCGGGTGCGTCCCTGTACCGTCGATCGGCCCGACTGTTATAGTTTATAAATCCGTAACGCAATGCAGCTGTTCGGTCTTATGGGGGCCATGAAAATGAAACTCTCCAGAGTTTTGGGAGTGGTTTGCCTGCTCGTCTTTTCCTCTCTTTCCGGTTGGTCGGCCACAGGGCCTACAATCACGATTTTTGTCGATGCCACGAGCGCACCGCGAAAAATCTTTCATGCCAAGCTGAAGATTCCTGCGAGCGCAGGGGATCTCACGCTTTATTATCCGAAGTGGATTCCCGGAGAACACGCGCCGGACGGGCCTGTGATCGATCTCGCCGGGCTCAAGTTCTCTGCCGGCGGCAAGACGCTGAAGTGGCGCCGCGATCTGCTCGATGGCTTCACCATCCACGTAGACGTTCCCGCCGGAGTAACTGAAGTGAACGCGGAACTTGATTTTCTTTCCCCCGCGACTTTCGAAGGCGGTTTCTCCGCTGGTTCTTCCGCTACCGATAAGATGGCCGTGATCAGTTGGAACCAGGTTCTGCTTTACCCCAAAGGCTGGCCTTCCGATGACCTCACCTATGTAGCCAGCTTGAAACTTCCTGCCGGATGGAAATTCGGCACCGCACTACCAATTGCATCTACCAGCGGCGAGAAAGGTGAAACCGAACTCAAGTTTCAGCCCGCTTCGCTCACCACGCTGGTCGATTCCCCCATCATCACCGGTGAATTCCTCAAAGTCGTTAAACTCGCCGACGATCCGCCCACTGAGATGGATATCGCCGCCGATAGCGCCGCTGCGCTCGAGCCTCCGCAGGAAGTCTGGGACCACTACAAGAATCTGGTGGAGCAGACGAACAAACTTTTCGGCGCGCATCACTATCGCGATTATCACTTTCTGTACAGCTTGAGCGATCACGTCGCGCACTTCGGACTGGAGCACCACGAATCCGATGACAGCCGAGTCGAGGAGCGCGGGTTAGTCGATGAAACCGCGCGCAAGATGGACGCCAGCCTCCTACCGCATGAATACGTGCATTCGTGGAATGGAAAATATCGCCGTCCCGCCGACCTTGCGACTCCCGATTACCAGCAGCCCATGCAGGACGATCTGCTCTGGGTGTATGAAGGTTTAACCAACTATCTGGGCACGGTGCTGACCGCGCGCAGTGGATTGCTCACTCCCGAGCAAGAGCGTGACGACCTGGCGCGCACCGCCGCAGCGCTGGATCATACTCCGGGGCGCACATGGCGAAATTTGCAGGACACCGCCGATGCCGCTCCCGAACTTTATTTTTCGCCGCAGGCTTGGCACTCGTGGCGCCGCGGAACCGATTTCTATGATGAAGACACATTGAATTGGCTGTGGGTCGATACCATCATTCGCCAACAGAGTAAGGGCAAGAAAAGCATCGACGATTTTTGCCACTTGTTTCACGGCGCGCCCAGCAGCGGGCCATTGCTAAAGACTTATACATTCGACGATGTGATCAACGCGCTGAACCAGGTTGTGCCCTATGACTGGCGCGGCTTCTGGACAGAGCGGCTAACGAACCACGGTCCCGGCGCGCCGCTGGGCGGAATCGAAGGCAGCGGATGGAAGCTGGTTTACGACGAAACCCAATCGGAAATGGATCGTGGCGCAGAGACGGCCTACCACATGGTAGATGTCGCTTATTCGATCGGCCTCGATCTGCGGGAAGACGGAATCATCAGCGACACCATCGAGGGCATGCCTTCTGCGCTCGCGGGAATCGGCCCGGGCATGAAGTTGATCGCCGTCAACGGACGCAAATACTCTCCCGACGTATTGCGCGATGCGCTCAAAGCCAGCAAGAGCAGCACCGCTCCGCTGGAACTTCTGGTCGAAAACACCGATTACTACAAGAGCTACAAACTTGACTACCACGGCGGGGAACGATATCCGCACCTGGTGCGCGATGATTCGAGGCCGGACCTGCTGACGGAGATTTATAAGGCGAAATAAGCTGCTGTCGCCGTACTGGGCACAATGCATTCACTCGTTTTGCGAGGAGATGCCGTTCATGAGTTTTACTCGGCGCAAGCTGTCTTGGTACGGCGTGAGACGTTCCGGCGCAGCGCTGATCTTCGCCGCGCCCGTCTTCTTTTTCCAAGCTAGCAACTCCCAAGCTCAGACTTCCGTTCTGGGCTTCACACCTTCCAGCGCCATTCGCGAATCCGAGGTTGAAAACCGCTACAAGGCAATTCCCTCCCCCGACGAAGAACAGCGCCAGCATCACATTTTTACCGCGGAGCCGCACGTGGCCGGATCGCCGCGCAATAACGAACTGGCCCGCTACATCGCCGATGAATGGCGGCAGGAGGGTCTGGAAGACGTCATCATTCGCCGCTATGACGTTTACGGATCGAATCCCAAATTCACTTCGCTGGAGATGATTGCGCCGGTGCACTACCGCGCCGGCCTGCGCGAACTGCCCATCCCCGGCGATCCCAGTTCCAAAAATAAAAGCATAAGTTCGGCGTGGAGCGGTATGTCGGCTTCCGGCGAAGTGACTGCGCCGCTGGTTTATGCGCATAGCGGCAATCCTGAAGACTACGACCTGCTGCGCAAGCAGGGCATCGACGTTAAGGGCAAGGTTGTTCTGGTGCGTTATTCGAATCCTTATAGCTATCGGGGATTCAAAGCGCTCACAGCGCAGCGCGAAGGTGCGGCGGCAATCCTCATCTATAGCGATCCCGCTGAAGATGGATACAAGAAAGGCAACGTCGATCCCAATGGGCCCTGGGGTCCCGAGTATCACATTCAGCGCGGTGCCATCACTTACGACTTTATGGTTCCGGGCGATCCGCTCACTCCGGGATGGGCTTCAGTTCCCGGAGCGAAGCGCACTCCGGTTGAAGAAGCTGTTTCCATCCCTAAGATCATGGCGCTGCCGCTTTCCTCGCACGATGCCAAGCCGCTGCTCGCCAACATGGATGGCCCCATCGCTCCGGACGACTGGCAAGGCGGTTTGCCCATCAAATACCATCTCGGCGGCAATCGCGTGCGCGTACACGTGAAAATTGAGATGGATAATTCCACGCAGCCCTACTACGTGGTCGAGGGCCGGATTCGCGGCTCGCAGTTGCCCGACGAGTGGGTGGTTCTCGGCAATCACCGCGACGCATGGGTTTTTGGCGGCGTCGACCCCAGCAGCGGAACCGCGGCCATGATGGAACTGACCCGCGCGCTGGGAAAACTGGCCAAGGCTGGGATGCGTCCCAAGCGCACGCTGGTCGTCTGTAGTTGGGATGGCGAAGAAGTCGGCCTTACCGGCTCAACCGAATGGGGCGAACAGTTCGCCGACGAGTTGCGCAAGAAAGCTGTAGCTTACATCAACGTCGACGAGGCTACCTCCGGTCCGAATTTTCACGGGCAGGCCGTGGCGTCGCTTGCGCCCATGCTCGTCGAAACTTCGCGCACGTTACGCGATCCTTCCGGCAAAAGCTTGTACGAGGCGTGGAAGGAATCATCCGCGCGCGAACGGAGCGAAGCGAAACAACCGGAGGGTTCTTCGGCTGCGAAGGTCACCGACGCAAATCTCGCCGACACGCGCATCGGCAGCGGCTCCGACCATACTGTGTTTCTCAACTTCGTCGGCATGCCCGTACTTGGTCTGGAGTTTGACGGTCCTTACGGCGTCTACCACTCCGCCTACGACGATTTCTTCTGGATGAACCACTTCGGCGATCCCGGCTACCGCTACCACACGCTGATGTCGCAGTTGTGGGGAGTGCTCGCGCTGCGCCTCGCCAACGCCGACCTGCTTCCCTTCGACTTCGCCAGCTACGCCGCCAACATTCGCGAGTTCGTGAATGAATTATCCAAGGGCATGTCTGCGAGAAAAGATAAAGATACGGATCAACTGGATCTCAAGCCCATCCTCGCCGCCATCGACGACTTCGAAGCCGCTGGAAAGCGCCTCGACGAGTCGGCTGCCCGCGCCTTGGCCTCGGGCGCAATCGATCCCAATCTTGCAGACTCCATCAATCACGGTGCGATGCAGGTCGAGCGCAACTGGCTGAACCCTGACGGCATCCCTGGCCGCCCGTGGTTCAAACACATTCTCTACGGCGCGCGCTTCACCTACGCACATCTCGAACTGCCGGGATTAACCGAAGCCGTCGAAAAACAGGATTGGCCCACGGCCCAACAGCAAGCGGAAATTCTGCGGCAAGCGCTGATTAAGAACACGAAACTTGTGAACGACCTGAACTCTAGCCTAACCAGCGAGAGTGCCACCGCCGCAAAGTAACATCCGAACAATTACTCCTGCGCGCCGAAAAGTAGAAGACTGCAAGGCGGAACAAAACCATTCATCCGGTAGAATAGAAATCATCCGGTAATCCTATGATTCATCCCTGGCACGACGTAACTCCCGGCGACAAGCTTCCGCAGGAATTTGACTGCGTGATCGAGATCCCCTTCGGATCGAGCGTGAAGTATGAACTCGACAAAGCGAGCGGCCTGATCAAGCTCGACCGCATTCTTTATTCCGCCGTCTATTATCCGGCAAATTATGGCTTCATCCCGCAGACGCTGGCGGAAGACGACGACCCGCTCGACGTGCTGGTGCTCTGCCAGGAAACCGTGGTGCCGCTCACCATCATCCACGCCCGCACCATCGGCCTGATGACCATGATTGACGCCGGCAAGCAGGACCACAAGATCATTGCCATCGCCACGCAGGATCCGGAGTTCAACTCCTACCACGAGGCCGCGGAGATGCCCCCGCACCGCATGCTTATGCTGCGACGCTTCTTTCAAGATTACAAGCAGCTCGAGGGCAAGGCTGTTGAAGTCGATGAAATTCAGCCCGCCAAGGAAGCGTTCCCCATCATCCTCGACGCGCTGCACCGGTATAGCGAGCAACGGCGCAAGGGCTTTGGGCCGGCGAAGCATTAAGGGCTAAAGCCTGCGTGTTTGTTGGCCCTTGACGGCGCGGCTAAAGCCGCGTCCTGATGCGAATCGTGAAAGTCTCGAGCCTCGTATCAGGGTATGCCTTCAGGCAGACCGTCACGGCCCTAACTTGATCGCGCCTTCAGGCGCAGCGAAAACCCAATAAATTACATCCCTTTGAATACGAAACTGATTTCTCTGGTTTCGTCTGCTCCAATCGTGACAGTCTGCGTGGACGTGCCCAGCTTCTCATGCCACGCTTTGATCGTGTACGTGCCGGCAGGCAGGCTGCTCAGGCCGAAGCTGCCATCCTTGCCGGTCACGCTGAAATATGGATGTTTGAATACTGCAATGTACCCGTGCATCCACGGATGCAAATTACACTTCACCGGAATCGCGATCTCTTCTCGCGCAAAGGTTTCGTCCACAGTTGCGCCCGGCGGCTCCGCCTTATTCCACTCGCGGTTGTTCGCCGGCGTGGGGTGGATGTTGTGCGACGTGGGATCGTCGTTGACCACGTGCAAGGGTTGATTGGCGCGCACCGCCAGCACGTGCGGCTGGTACATGCATCCTTTCTGTTCCACGACTACGGGCTGGGTGGGCGCTTCGAACGTCCGGTCGCCCAGGCCCTCGGACACGAACACGATCACGTTCTCCAGATCGCCTTTCGAATCAGTCACAACTTCCTGACTAAATACCGGTGAAGGATGTTGTTTCGCGCAGCTTGGATCGGCAGACATGCTGATGAGCCTGGGCTTGGGTGCTGTTCCTTCGAACTTGACGATGCCCTTCACCCTGGCAGCGCCGTTTACGCTTGGTGCAGGGCCACCAGCCTTGGCCGCGTCCGGCTTCGACATACAAATTGAGAGGACCAGACATGTCAAAAGAGCGAGAGCGGTTGTGGGCATAAATCTTTTTTCACGCATGGCAGCTCACCTCGATCCCGAATTCTTGCTTTGATCGAACCCCTGGCGATACCCTGCTGCAAAACTGGAGCGGTCTTGCTCTGAAGACCACCGTCCAACGGGAGCGCTCGCCTGCTGACCGCCTTCGGCAGCCAGTGCGCCGAGGTAAAGTCCATCGCGGAACGCACCGTCAGAAGCAAAGCGCGCTTCTGTACTCACGATTGCTTTTTGCGTGCGGTTGTTGATGGCCAGCGTTGCGCTGGCGCTCAAGCCGACAAGAATTGCAGCGTAGGTAAATGATCTGGTCATAGATCCTCCTTGAATTTGTGGCAGCAACCAACCGATGCCTGGACAGGGCAGCGCCTCGGCATGACCGCTGCGGTTTTTTGCGGTCGCTCACTTATTCAGTTGGCAGGGGGACTCTCTCTCGATGATTGGAGAGTACGCAGTGTTCAAACCGACGTTGTCATGTTCGCGTCAGGAGTGAGTCATTTTGTGGTCATGGGAATGTCAAAGGTTTTGCCGCTGAGCCGGAGATCGCCCTCGCCCTCTTTTTCTACTTGACAATAATGTATTACTATACTAATACACTAGTATATTCAATGACCGCTACAACCAATTCGCCCCGGCGGCACCCCTTCCGGTTTGCGCTGGACATGCGTAGCGGCGTACCCGTTTATCGCCAGCTTATCGATCAAGCCAGGAGCGGCGTCGCTTTCGGAACACTAATGGCGGGTGACCAACTACCTACCGTACGCCAGATGGCGGTAGACCTTGCCATCAATCCCAACACGGTGATGCGCGCGTATCGCGAGCTTGAACTAAGCGGCTTGGTCGAAACCCACCAGGGCACTGGCACTTTTATCAGCAACAGAAAAATTGCCAAGAACAATGCGGAGCGGGAGCGTCAACTAATGCAATTGGCACAGGAGGTCGCAGCCCGGGCCGGCGCCGCCGGATTTACGGTTGACGAGCTTCTCGAACGCTTGCGCGGGCTAGCGCCTCAGTCGAAGCAAAGGAGATAGGCATCATGACGAGAATCGAAATCGGACAGATCAGCGGCGTCGGAAAGTCCATGTTTGTCATTTGCATGTTGGCGGGCTCGATCGTCACCGCGGTTACTCACTATCCGGCGGGGATCATTGCGGGAGCCATAGCCGGCTTGTATCTCATGTTTGCGCTTAAGGTGGTACAGCAGTGGGAGAAGGTCGCAGTACTGCGCTTGGGCCGTTATGTCGGCTTGCGCGGGCCAGGTCTCTTCCACATTGTGCCGATCGTTGAGACCCTCAGTGCGTACGTGGATCAGCGGGTACGCGTCGCGAACGTCTCCGCCGAATCGACGCTCACGCGCGACACCGTGCCGGTGAACGTCGACGCAATCGTCTTCTGGATGGTGTGGAACGCTGAGAAATGCATTCTAGAAGTTGAGAGTTTTATCGAAGCCATCAACATGAGCGCGCAAACTGCGCTGCGCGAATCGATTGGGCGCCACGAGCTGGCACAAATGATCACCGAGCGAGAGACCCTGGGTCGCGAACTGCAACGCATTCTGGACGAGAAGACCAATCCCTGGGGCATTACGGTGCAGTCGGTCGAGATTCGCGATGTAAGAATTCCGCAGGGCTTGGAAGATGCGATGTCTCGGCAAGCGCAGGCTGAGCGCGAGCGGCAGGCGCGAATCATTCTGGGTCAGGCGGAAACTGAGATTTCGAATAGCTTTGTGCAGGCCGCGGCGGCTTACGCGGAAAATCCCGTGGCCTTGCATCTGCGCGCCATGAACATGCTGTATGAAGCGATCAAAGAAAAAGGGTCGATGGTGATTGTGCCGTCGTCCGCCGTGGAGACGATGGGGCTGGGTGGAACCCTGGCCACCGCGTCACTCGGTGGAGCGAAGGCTCAGTAACAAGAACCGCCCGAAACGGCTGTGAAAGGAGAAAAGTATATGACTTGGATCAAAGCAAATAATCTCGCAAGAGCAAACGCCCGTATGTGGATCGCAGCGCTCGTGGTGCTTGTAAGTGCCATGACAACAACTCAGCGCAGCGCTGCACAAGCGATGCAAAAAGGGATCAGCGTGCAACTCGTGCCCACCAGCAGCGCCGTGCCGGTACCGAATGCCGACGGCCAGGACGCATTGATAATCACGGTGACCGAAAGCGGCAAACTCTATGTTGGACTCGATCCGGTTACGCCCGCTTCGCTGGCAGAGAAGCTCAAGAGCGGTTTAGCTGGGCGCACGCAAAATCTTTATATCAAGGCCGACGCCAGATCGCCCTACGCTAGCGTGGTGAAGGTGGTCGATGCTGCGCATGCGACAGGCATCGCGAGTGTGACTCTGCTCACGACTCAACAAAGTGCGACGCAAGCTGGCACAGTTGTGTCACCGGAAGGCATTGAAATGAAATTGGCTCAACACCCATCCGCGGAAACGAAATGAAAATTGGCGGATCGAGCGGAACTGGCGCGGCTTGAGGCCCGCACCCTTTCAAAACCGAATCAATCCGCGAGGGTAGCGGAAGGGACAGCCGGAGGCGGCTGTCCCTACATTCTTTCAACTACCAGACGTGGCAAGCGTTCTCCGCCACCATCGGCTGTCCGGCTTTGCAGCCCCAGGCTTTTTGGAACTCGGGCATGTTCTGCACCACGCCATCCACTCGGTATTTTCCCGGCGAATGCGGATCGGTGAGCACGCGCATGCGTGCGGTCTCAGGCCGGCGCTTCTCGCACCAGACGCGTCCGAATCCCAGGAAGAACCGCTGCTCGGGCGTGTAGCCGTCAATCTTCTGGGCTTGTTTTCCGGTCTTGTCGTCGGCAATCATCTGCTCGAGCGCCATTAGCGCGATGCGCGCGCCGCCGTTATCGGCGGTGTTCTCGCCGAGCGTGAGCCGGCCGTTCAGCTTCAGGTCGTCGACGGCCACAAAGTTCGAATATTCATCGGCGACGCAACTCACGCGCTTCTCGAATTCCTTTCCGTCCTGCTCAGTCCACCAATCATGCAGGTTGCCCTGCGGATCATACTTGCGCCCCTGATCGTCGAAGCCGTGGGTGAGCTCGTGGCCGATGACCAGACCGATGCCGCCGAAGTTGACCGCATCGTCCATCGACTTATCGAAGAACGGCGGCTGCAAGATTCCCGCGGGAAAAACAATTTCGTTCAACGAACCGCTGTAATAGGCGTTCACCGTCGGCGGAGTCATGCCCCACTCTTTGCGGTCGAGTGGCTTGTCGATCTTCGCGATGTCACGCTTCGATTCGAAAGTATTGGCGCGGTCGATGTTGCCCAGTAGATCGTCAGGCTTGATTTGAACCGAGCTGTAATCGCGATAAGTATCGGGAAAACCGATTTTGTTGCGAATCGCCTCCAGCTTTACTTGAGCCTGCTTCTTGGTTTCATCGCTCATCCACGAAAGATTGTGGATGTCTTCAGAGAGCGACTTTTCGAGGGCGTCCACCATCTTGAGCATGCGCTGCTTGCCATCGGGACCGAAGGTCACATCGACGTAGCGCTGCCCCAGGGCCTCGCCCAGCTCGCGGTCAGTAAGGTTGACGCAGCGCTTCCAGCGCGCCTGAATTTCTTTTTGTCCGGTAAGAGCCTGCTGATACTTGAAGTTGGCATCGACAAAAGGCTGCGACAGCCAAGGTGCGGCCGCATTCAGCGCATGCCAGCTCACGTAGGTTTTTAGCGCGTCGAGCGGCTCGGACTCGAGCACTGCGTTCACTTGCTTGAAGAAATCGGGATTGACAACGTTAATCTGTGAAAAATCTGGTGCACCGACTTCGGTGAAATAACGGTTGAGATAAAAATCCGGGCCGAGCGCCACGGCATCGGCCCGAGTCATTTTATGGTCCCGGTTCTTGGGGTCGCGGCGCGCGGTGCGGTCCATTGAGGCCTTCGCTAGAGCAGTTTCAATGCGCAACACGCTCTGCGCGGAATCGCCTGCCTGCTGCGGCGTTTGCCCGGCCAGGGTGAACACCTGCGTCATGTAGTCGATCAGGTGCTGGCGCATGTCTTTCATCTTGGCGTCATCTTTCAGGTAGTAATCGCGATCGGGAAGCGTAAGGCCGCCCTGGTCGATATAGGCGATCACCTGCCCGGCGTTGTGAAGATCGGAAGAGGAATAAAAACTAAACAGTGAACCTTCGCCGATCATGTCGAGATGGGCGAGCTCGTCGATGAGCGCTTTCTTGTCGGAGGCGGCGGCGATGCGGTCGAGATTCGGCTTTAGCGGGCTAATGCCCTTCGCGTTTACGGCTTTCTCATCCATGCAAGAGCCGTAAAGGTCGCCAATGCGCTGGTCGATGGGATTGCGGCTGCTGCCGCCGGCCGCAGCTTTCTCGAGGATGCCTCGCTCGATGTCCAGATTCCGCTCCGCAAGCTCGTTGAAACTACCCCAGCGGGATTGGTCGGCGGGAATCTCGGAGTTCTTGATCCAATTGCCGCACGCGTACTCATAGAAATCCACACAGGGGTCGAGGGTTTTATCCACGTTGTCGATGCTGAATCCGGGAGCCGGCTTGGCGCTCGATGCGGTCTGAGCCCTGACCCCAACGGTTCCAACGACAACGCAAATCAATAGGAAAAATTGCGAACAGCAACGGCGCATAGCGCGATCTCCTGTGGGGGGGCAAATTCTCAAAATTAGAACCACGAATTCTAAGCTTTCCGGGCAGATCAGAACAAGTCTGCACCCGTGGGTCTTGCACGGTTAGTTTGTCTTTGCGCCCTTTGCGATATCTTTGTGTACTTTGCGGTTAAAAGCTCTTCCAGCATTTTACGGAAAACCTCGCCAACCTTCCGGGCATAACACTCCTCCCGCGCATCCGGTTATAATCAGGGCCAATAGATTCCTGAGGGAAAGTGGGCTCTGATATGACTTCTTCGAACGGCAGTTCGGGCAACGGCAATGGAAACGGCAGCGGTAATGGAAACGGGGCGCACGTCCCAAAGCCGCGCGCAGAGTGGATCGCCAAGCGCAAGCAGGAAAATAGCGACGGCAATTTCTCGCAGATGCATTACGCGCGCCAAGGCGCAATTACCGAAGAAATGGGCTACATTGCCCACAAAGAAAAGCTCTCGCCGGAACTGGTGCGCGACGAAGTTGCCCGCGGCCGCATGATCATTCCCGCGAACATTAATCATCCGGAACTGGAGCCGATGGCGATCGGCGTGGCATCGCTGTGCAAGATCAACGCCAACATCGGAAACTCGGCGGTCACGTCCGAGATCAAAGAAGAGTTGAAAAAGCTGCACACCGCCGTGCATTACGGCGCCGATACGGTGATGGATCTCTCGACCGGCGGCAACATTCATGAGATTCGCGAAGCCATTCTGCGCCACTCGCCCGTACCCATCGGCACCGTACCGATTTACGAAGCGATCTCGCGCGTGAAGCGAGTTGAAGATTTAAACGCCGAAGTCATGCTCGAGGTGATCGAGGAGCAGGCTGCGCAGGGCGTCGATTACATGACAATTCACGCGGGCGTGCTGATCCAGTATCTGCCGCTGGTTTCGAAGCGCATCACCGGAATCGTCAGCCGCGGCGGAGCAATTCTCGCCCAGTGGATGGCCCACAACCACAAGCAGAATTTCTTGTACGAGCGCTTCGACGACATCTGCAAAATTTTGAAGAAGTATGACGTCAGCTTCTCTCTGGGAGACGGCCTGCGCCCCGGCTGCGTCGCCGACGCCAGCGACGAAGCCCAGTTTGCCGAACTAAAAACTCTGGGCGAGCTGACCAAGATCGCATGGCAGCACGACGTGCAGGTCATGATCGAAGGCCCCGGCCACGTCTCCATGGACAAGATCAAGGAGCAGGTGGAAAAAGAAATGGAGCTCTGCTACGAAGCTCCGTTCTACACGCTCGGCCCGCTGGTTACCGACATCGCCCCCGGCTACGACCACATCACATCAGCCATTGGCGCGGCCATGATTGGATGGTACGGCGCGGCCATGCTGTGCTACGTCACGCCGAAAGAGCATCTAGGCCTGCCGAACGAGAAAGATGTAAAAGATGGAATCATCGCCTACAAGATTTCCGCCCACGCCGCTGACATCGCCCGCGGACGCCCCGGCGCCCGAGACCGCGACGACGCGCTGAGCTTCGCGCGCTACAAGTTCGACTGGGAAAAACAGTTTGCTTTGTCGTTAGACCCCGAGACTGCCCGCTCGATGCACGACGAAACCCTGCCCGATGAGTCTTACAAAGAAGCAGCCTTCTGCTCCATGTGCGGACCGAAGTTCTGCTCGATGAATTATTCGTCGAAGGTGGACGAGTACAACAAGCAGGTGCACGGCATCGAGAAGAAGGATTATTCGGAGCTGGTGGAGCGACTGGTAACGCTGAAGTAACACGCACTTCGATCTACCCAAAGCGAGGTCTATGGATCACCACGAGGCAGTCCGGAAATTTGAGCATTTAATGTTGAAAGAGGCCGATCACGCCCGCGAAGTGGCGACAGAGCTGGAGGCTTTAGTGCCGATCCTGACGACTGAGAACTCTCGACAGCTCGCACAGGTGCAGATCAAGGCGAGCCACAGGCAATCCAAGGAGTTTCGCGAATTGGCGGAGAAGGTCAAAGAGAAATAGTGCTGGGTGAGCCGCAAATTCTGCTCGATGAATTATTCGTCGAAGGTGGACGAGTACAACAAAAGCAGGTGCGTCGAATCGGCAAGAAGGATTATTCGGAGCTGGTGGAGCGGCTGGTTTCGATTAAGTAGGTAGCCCGATTCGGAAAAGGGCTAGCTAGTGGTATCGCCAGCCGACCTTACACTCGATGCCATTCAGGCGCAACACCCGAGCGAACGCCTCGGAATACTTCTGTGCCCTTTCTAACGACTGTGACGAAGTTTTCGCGAATATGGAACAACCGGAAGAGTATCCTGTCGAGCCCAGACCTTGTTTCTTGAGCCACCGGGCAAACCCTGATCGCGAATCCGGAAGGTGGACCCAGGCGAAGCCGCACGCGCCTTCCGGAATAGCGGCAGTCTCTCCTTCAATCCACATTGGGGTAGGAATCCAGTCACCCGCGGCCTTTGATGCGTATTGGTGGGCAACATCATATAGCTTCTGCCAGAGGTCTGCGCCTTGAGCCGCTTCGACGATCAAGTGGGACAGGGATCCTTGCTCCGTTGTGTCGGCATGATCGGCGATGTAAGCGGTTGTTAGCGAAGGCGATTCATCGGCGCGGATGATCCACCCGCATTTCACCAGCTTGGTCTGTCCGTTCCTGCCCGTAACAGGAATCGTCACGTCATACTGAACTCCGTGCTCGCTCTTCCTGGTCTTATTTGGCAGAACTTTCTCGAGGCCCGCCACCAACTGCTCTCCGAGAAAGAGCCAATCATTTCTTGTGATTCCGAGAAGGTGTCGGAACAGAAAAGCCTTACCTCGTCCATCACCAGGCGTACCATCTTTCTTGGTGTGCTGCTCATTGAGACAGTAGCCTCGCAGCTTGCGAACATCTGCGCGCGGCCTGTCAAACTCTTCCTTGCCAAATTCAATCATGAACTCTGTCGCGTCCTTGCTCTTTTCCATGCTGTCGCGGAGCGACTCCAACACCTCTTCCGCGTGATCTGGGAGTGCTTGAGTTTCCAGAAGGTGCGCGTTCCTTTTTCCAACAGCCGAGAGCGGCGCTGCAGGAATCCGCTCTGGATCATTCATGGTCAGTTCGATGGACGAGAAGGGGAGGTTTTGAGCCCACGAAATATCCGGCTTAAGCTTGGGGTCATGATCAAAAGGAACAATCCATTGCAAAATGCCACGAAGGTAGCGGCAGAAAGGAATCAAGCCGTTAGCAGCTAGTTCTAACGCGAGCGGATCGCCTCGGTCGACTTCGAAGCAGCCCATATAACCTGCAACGTTTTGTTTCAACTCGATGTGGATGGCATCGGCGCACGTGTGAGTGAGCTCGGATACAGTTACGCACTCGACGGAATGCCTCAGCAGGGTCCAGGGCAGTACCTCTGGTTCCAAGTGGTGATATTGAGAGCTGACAGAATCAGCGAGCGCAACGGCCAACTTCTTGCGAACATCCTTATTGTCGCTGATGGTATAGCCATCGCTGAGTCGCTTAGCGACCATCGTTCTATGAACTGCCATGGTCCTCTCACTGAACCGCCACAATAGGACGCCGCCGGAGCGTACGTCGAAAGCCGCTTCGGGGCTGTCATTCAGCACCGCTTCGAAGATCGCCTCGCATATTACGTCAAAGTCGCTAGCGCGGGCCTCACTTCCGTTGAACAAGAAGGCAACTACCATACTCAAGCGTAGCCGAACCCAGCCCACCGCTCAAGCTGGGTTACCGCCTCCAGACCATCTCAAAGGTAGGCCTCGCCGCGATGACGGACGCGGCCAATCTCGATGGTGTCGGCATCCGGGCAGACGAAGAAGAGGCGGTAATCACCCATGCGCAACCGGAGTTGGTCCCGCCCTTTTGCGGGCCTTCACATTACCCACGCCCGACTCTGCAAAACGATGAAGTGCGGAAAAAACTTGCATCGCGACGGATTGCTTAGGCTGCGGACGTCAATACCGATCCCACCAAGATCTCTTCTCGGGTCTATTCCGTATGCGGCAACCTATTCTCCGCCGTCGTTAATCCTATCCCTCGTCCGCTTTGGAGGTTATATGTCCCGCCTGCTTTGTCTGCTGCTGTGTTTCTCTTCTTTCGCTTTCGCACAAACTTCTAACACCGAGAGCCAGGGCTCCGCGCCCTCATCTGCGGTGCAAATCGTCTACACGATTGATGGCTCCACTCTGACCACCTACAACGTCGATCCTGAGACCCTGCAAGCCGCGCCGGTAGGGACCACTCCACTGCTTGAATCGATTTACCCCGGGTTGATCACGTCCCAGAACGGTCACTTCATTTACTACACCGCTTACAAGGACTATTCGCAGGACAATCACGAACTCTATGTCTACGACACCAACGCGTCCGGCGTGCCGAATGGTACGCCCGTTCAGCAAATCAGCATCAAGCCGCTGATTGGATTGGTGGCGCATCCCGATGGGAAGTTTTTGTACTCGGTCGAGATGGGGCCTTCGAACGGGCAAACCTCTCCTTTCGCGATTGTTCGCAACCTCATCGATCAGAGCAATGGCCGGCTAGGCGCCTCTGCCACCGAAGCGAAGTACGTGCTGGATACGGAATCAAGTGGAAATGATTGCTATCTTGCAATCCTTGGATTCAATCACGCCGGAACCACTATGTATGACGCCATTCTTTGCTCTGGCCCGCATGGCAGCGGCACGTCAACCTACTACGAGCGCGAGGTAGATCTGCAAACCGGCGCCCTCGGTCCCGACAAACAGGTCTACACCTGGAATACGTATGCCGGCAGCGATTACGAGAATGTTCGGTTCCGAAACAATCTTATGTTCGACTTTGCCCAAACTATGTTTTCGGGCGATTCCGTTAACGTGTATCGCGTGCAGCCGAACGTCAGCACGCCGCTGATCAATTGCACTTCGTCCATGTCGGCAGTTTGTGGCAATTTCCAATATTCCCTTGCACATCCTTCTGGCCAGTACGTTTTCCTGTTTGACTCCACGAATACCACGAACATCGGCAAAGTCAATTTGAGCACGAAACAGATTGTGCAGACCGGTTCCATTCCCTATGAGGTCCAGGAATTCAGCCCCGACGGCAGCATCGCTTATGGAGTGAACGACGTAAACGGGGCGCTGGAAATCGAAATTTATGGATTCAATGCAAGCTCTGGCGAAGCAACGCAAGGAGGCATAATCAGCGTACCTTCGGATCTGGATTCATGGTTTGCCACGGAACGGAACTAAACTGAACTGCTGTTTTACGAGGCGGCTGCCTAAGAAGTGCGTAAGCGGCTGACCTTAGGCGGCTAGTCCGCTGCTTTCGGAATTATATATGGGCAGTTGTCCGATCGCGGTGGACACATGCGACTACTTCTCTTCCAGCCTGACGTCGCCCACGCCCACGTGAGCGTGCAGTTCGTACTTGCCGTCGCCGCTGTACTTTAGAGTTTTGCCCAGCCAGCCGCTGGTTTCGCCGTAGCCTTCGCCATCCGCGTCGCCGATGCTGGTGCTGGCCCGCACCAGGTGATAGCCCGCGCGCGCAGCCTGCACGCGAATGTCGCCCACGCCGAGTTCCAGATCTTTGTCGCCATCAACATCCTCGATTGTAAGGTCGCCGACTTTTTCATGTACATCAAGGTTGGTGTTCTGCGGGACTTCGAGTTCCACATCGAACTGGGTGTTGCCGCTGGAGGGCGCATGGAACTCAATGCTGGCGTCACGGTCACGGATGTCGAAATCGATGTGCGCTTCCTTCAACCGGCTCTGGCTGCGCGACTTGACGGTATAGTGCACGCGAATCTTGTCGGAGCCGCCGCGCCGAACGTGCAGGTCACCCACGCTCATGCGCAGGTGCACCATGCCCCCGGCGCCGAAGTCGCGAACCTGATCGTGAGTCTCCTCGTAGTTCCAGTCGCTCCAGACGACCCAGTGATCCGACGCTGCTGCGGCGGGAGCCAGACAGAGGCAGCAAATCAGGATGTTCCGCAGCGCATACAAAGGGAGAAAATATCTTCCAGACATGGAGGCCTCCAACGCGGATGAATGCCTGTCTGTGGTACGTCTGGGATGGCTCGGAAGTTCCCGGAAGATCTGGCCCGCAAAGGATGCGAATCTAGCTGTTGAAGTCGGCTACACCATCCCATACCAGTTGGACAGCAATGGCAAGAATGAGAAAACCGAAAATCTTATTGATTGCTCCGACCGCGCTCGGGCCGAGGCGCCGCACCAGCGGCCCTCCCAAAAAGAAGAACAGAACAACGCTGAGAGCGACCGCGCCAATGCCGATGACCATGCCCAGGTACGATGAGGCGGTATCGACGTTAGCGGCCAGCGCCATGACCACGCCGATCGCGCCGGGACCGGACATCAACGGCATCGCCAGCGGCGTGAGCGAAATGTCTTCTTTGTCCTCGGCCTCGTGGCTTTCTTCTGGCGTAATGCGCGAGTGCGAAGTGACCATGCCCCAGGCCGTGTTGGCCACGATCAAGCCGCCGGCGATCTTGAGCACGGGCAGCGAGATGCCGAAAAAATGCAAGACGAAGCGTCCAAAGAAGAGAAACGTGACCAGAATGACAAACACCCAGATGCCGGTTTTTAAGGCGGTCCGCCGGCGATCGTGAGCCGTCCAGGAAGATGTCATCGAGAAAAAAATAGGGATGCCGCCAAACGGATCGACAATGGGGAACAGCGCAAGAAAGGTCGCCGCCGCCGAATGCGGCAAAGTGCGCAGGAACTGGCCGAGAGTGTGAGTGGTATGCATAGGGTCAGTGGAACTTGAATGGATTGATGATCTCTACGCCAAGATTCTTAAAGTCTTTTTCGTCACGAGTAGCGACCGTAAACCCGTGGACCCTCGCGGTCGCGGCAATCATGGCGTCCTCGCGCAAGGCGTCGTGCTTTCCCGCCATCAGACGTGACCACTCGCGAAAACAGGCCGGATCCATCGGGATGAAAGCGAATGACATTTCCACGGAAGTCAACCAGGATTCGATTTCGCCGGCCTTGGCGGGATCGTGCCGGCGTGTGAGTTCGACGCCCGCCTGCAGCTCTCCTATCGTTACCGCCGAAAGGAATATCTGTTCCACGCGCAGAGTCTCCAACCACGCCACCACTCCTCCGTGCGGCCTGAGCTTGCGCATTTCAGAGATTACATTGGTGTCGAGCAGGTAGCGGGTCACTTGAAGTCCGGATGGCTGAAGTCGATCGGAGGCCGGCGCTTCCACCTGCTTCGCTTGGGAAGAACCAGGCTGAAGCGAGGTCCCGGACCGAGCAGCAACTCTTTAATATTGGGGCGGCTGGATTGCTGCAGCCGGCGCCATTCATCGATGGGTACGAGGACTGCAGCCTCAACGCCGCGGCGCGTCACCACTTGGGGACCTTTTGTGAGTGCAGCATCAAGGAACTCGCTGAACCGGGACTTCGCTTCTTGGAGCTGCCAGGAATTCAAGGATCCACCTCACTCTTATAGTATGACTAGTTAGATAACTAGTCAATCGGACTATCTGTACGCCTCCAGCGCCCTGGCCGCGCGATCGAGTGCCGCAGTCAACACCGCCAACTGCTGCCTCGCCCGCGCTACGTCGCCTTTGTCGAGGGCTTCATTCACCCCTGGGATGACTACCGCAGCATACCCGGTATATTCGCCGGGGGCGTAAATCACGTGCCGGAACCAGGGACGATTCGGCAGGCCTTCCGGTGCCAGAAACGCGCGCTCAGCGTTGCGCAGAGCCTGGTTCATTCGCGCCGAATCCCGTGGAGAATTCCTCTGCTTTGAAAGCATCTTCGCCCCAGCGTCTTGAAACTTCTTTGCCGCCGCCATGGCCGCGCTGAAATCAAGCACGCGCTTCCCTAGCTTATCTTCGGCCCGCCGGCTTGCGGTCTCAAGGTAAGCAGAGATTTCCTTGCCATATTCTTCGTCGTTGTAGGGCAGCACGTCGGCATCGGCCATGCGCAAAGTTTCAATGCCGAACACTCGCGCCATTTCCTGTTCGTAGACGAAATCCGGATCGCCGAACTTCTTGAACCAGGCAAAATCATCGAATACCGAGTGATAAACACCGTAGGGACCGCTGGAGCTGACATCGGTGGAAGGCACGCCTAAATGTTGCTGAAAGGCGCTGTAATCGGAGCCACTGCCGAGGTCACCGACTGGAACGTCGGCGGTGACGGTGGCGGCGGGCATGCGGTGGTTTTCGCTGACACTTCCCGACGCAGGTGAAGACGAGAGCCCGGGCTGATCAATCTTCTGCCAGGTTCTGTAGACCGTCCCTCCCTTGGGAGCGGGCACGGCCTTCGTCACATCGCGCAGGAATTGCTTCAGGCTCGGTGCCGACGACCCGCCAAATTTCTGGCCGGAGACTGCCGCGTCCATGTTGAAATAGGCGGCGGCGTTGGCGAGTTCGGCCTCGTGCTGCTCGGCCCACTCGGTCGATCCCATCAGGCCTTCTTCTTCGCCATCCCAACTGGCGAAAATCATGGTGCGCTTCGGCTTCCATCCGGACTTCAATAGCTCGCCGACGCCGTGCACGGTTTCAAGCATCGCCGCAGTGCCACTATTGGGATCCACGGCGCCGTAAACCCAGGCATCGCGATGATTGCCCGCAATTACCCATTCCGCGGGCGAGTCGCTGCCGGGCACGCGGCCAATCACATCCCACAAGGTTCGAAACTGATAATCCTGTTTAAGGTGCATCTTTACGCGCGCCGGTCCCGGGCCCAGGTGGTAGGTAAAAGGCAGCGCACCTTGCCACTCCCGCGGCGATTCAGCTCCAGCGAGATGCTGCAGGATCGGCCAAGCATCGTGATAAGAAAGCGGCGTGACCGGAATCTTCGGCATCTGCGCCGACTGCTCGGGAGACATACGTTTGCTATCGGGCAAAGAAGACAAAGAAGCAAAGCCGGGCGTGGTGGGATCGCCGGGAAATTCAAACATGTAGCCGATCGAACCGCGCTGCACCCCGGTTGCGGGCCGCCATGGACCGGCAGGATATGCGTCTCCGCGACGCCAGCCATCGTCGAATGGATCGGAATAAATGATCATGCCGGCAGCGCCGCGCTGCTGCGCGATGAATGCTTTCACGCCGCGAAAGTTCTGCCCGTAGCGCACCAGCACGATCTTGCCGCGCACATCGATCTTTAATTTATCGAGCCTTTCGAAATCTTCGGGCGTGCCGTAGTTGGCATAAACCACGTCGGCCTCAACGTCTCCCGATGGCGACATGCTGTTGAACGGCATGACCACGCGAGGATCGTTGTCGTAAGGATCTCCTTCAACGTGTTCGCGCGTGGGACCGTGCATTTCCGCTCCCGCAGGGGCGGTGAGGTCGACATTTATTTCCTCGGGATAGTTGAACCACGCTTTGTATTCGACGATCTCGGTGTCGAGCCCTGCCTCGCGAAACTTTTGCGCAACGTAATCTGCTGTGGCTTTGTCCTCGGGCGTGCCGGCCATATGGGGGGCTTGGGTGAGAGTACGGAGGTGTTCTTCCGCAAGTTTGGGATCGGGCACGGCGAGAAAACGGGCTTCTGCGGCAGTTTCAGAGGCGGAGTCGCGGAAGCCGAAGATGGGTTGGGGAGTGCTCGAGGTCTCGGCCTTGTGCCCGCCGTCCGGACTCAGAGCGCTTGAAGAGATGCCTAGCAACAGGAAGAGGGCAAGAAGTGGTCTCATGCAGTCTTTTAGTTAAAGTCAGGAAGTTAAAAAAGTATCATACATTGCTGGCTGCACCAACTTCACCAGTTGGTGCTATACTCAGAGTCATGAAGCGAGCCACTATGACGTTTCCCGACGACCTAGCCGAAGCCGTCGAGAGCTATCGGCAGGCCCAAGAGGCGCCCCCATCGCTTACAACGGTCGTTCAGACCGCACTGCGCGACTACCTCAGGCAAAGGGGGTTTCTTGCAAGCCACCGCCCCTTGAGAATCACGCCGGTGGGGAGGAGCGGCCATAGCGACATCAGTCGAGAACATGACGCCTACCTCGCCGGTACCAAGAAATGATGCGAGCTGTATTGGCGGATACTGGCCCGTTGTTCGCCGCCGCGGACGAAGACGACGCGGAACATGGACGGGCGCTCCGCCAGATGGATGAGTTGGACCGAGAGGGTTGGGCGGTATTAATTCCGTATCCGATTCTTCTGGAATCGTACAGCTTGATCTTGAAGCGCTTTGGCCCCCAAGCCGCTTTACTCTGGCTGGGCAATGCGGTCGAAGCTTCCTTGTTAAATCCAACGCCCGAGGATTATTCGGTTGCTTGCGCGATCGTGCGCGCATTGTCCGATCAAGACATCAGCTTGGTTGACGCGACGGTAGCGGCATTGGCCACACGCCTGAAAGTTGAGGTTTGGACGTACGATCACCACTTTGATGTGATGCGCGTTCCGGTTTGGCGTTGAAGAGGGATTTCGTGGCCCATCGAAGAACGGCCTTCAACGCACCTGCCCCGTACCCACGATCTCGTACTTTGAAGAAGTCAGTTCGGCCAGAGCGAACGGTCCGCGGCAGTGGAGCTTCTGGGTGCTGATGCCCATCTCCGCGCCGAATCCGAACTCGGCGCCGTCGGTAAAGCGCGTCGAGGCGTTCCAGTAAACCGCCGCCGAATCCACGCCACGCAGAAATTTCCGGGCGTTCTCTTCGTCGCGCGTGACGATCGAATCGGAGTGCTTGGTGGAATAGCGATTGATGTGGCCGATCGCTTCGTCCACGCCCGCTACTACCTTTACTGCCATGCACAAACGCAAATACTCTTCGCCCCAATCCTGCTCTGAGGCAGCGCCAATGATCGCAGCGGCAAGCCTGCGCGATCTTTCGTCGCCGCGCACCTCCACGCCGGCATCGATCAGCTTCTGCACGATGCGCGGAACGTACTCTGCCGCCACGCGCTCATGCACCAGCAGCTTCTCTGCGGCGTTGCATACCGAAGGACGCTGCGTCTTGGCGTTGATCACAATTCGATCGGCCATGTCGAAGTCGGAGGATTCGTCAACGAAGATGTGGCAGTTCCCCGCACCGGTTTCGATCACGGGCACAGCGGAATTTTCGGTTACAAATGCGATCAGACCTGCTCCGCCGCGCGGAATGATCACATCGACCAAGCCTCGCGCCTTGATTAGTTCTTGAACCGATTGCCGCGTGCTTGCGTCAAGCAGTTCGATCGCTCCATCAGGCACCCCGGGAACAGCGGCGAGGATTTCGACTAATCGCTGGTTGCTGCGCGCCGCTTCTTTGCCACCGCGCAACACGATGGCGTTGCCGGTTTTCAGCGCGAGCACGGCGGTATCGACGGTTACATTCGGCCGCGATTCGTAAATGATTCCCACGACGCCTAGCGGCACGCGCACCTTGCGGATGTGCAGGCCGTTCGGGCGCGTCCACTCGGCGAGAGTTTCGCCGATTGGATCGGCCAGAGTTGCTACATCCCGCACACCCTGCGCCATTTCTTTGATTCGCCGCGGCGTCAACAGCAAGCGGTCGCGCATCGCGCCTTCCAGGCCGGAGCTTTCCACATCCTCGCGATTCGCAGCCAGAATCGATTCGGCGTTCGCTTCAATTGCGGCGGCAATGGCCTGCAGCAATCCATTCTTCTCATCGGTGCAGAACGCTGCCAGCTTGGCGGAGGCTTCACGCGCACGCAGCAATTTCTCTTGCGTGGAAGCGGAATTGGTCAGCGTGGTCGCCATCTAGCTTTTCTCCTTCGGAGGTGGGAAGTAGGTTCCAGTCTTGCGCTCCATCGCCATCGTGATCCCTTGCGGATGCCGTCCATTTACGATCGCCACATGTACGCCGGCTTCGCTCGCCAGCTTCGCGGCGCGAAGCTTCGAAATCATTCCACCGCGCCCCAGCGTACTCTTGCCATTGCACTGCGCCTCCAGTGCAGGAGTGAGCTTACGCACCACCCGCACCAATTTCGGCTTCTTGCGTCCGTTTGGCATATAGAATCCATCGACGTCGGTGAGCAAAAGAAGCCAGTCGGCTTTCACCGCGGTCGCAAGCAGAGAGCTGAGTTCGTCGTTGTCGCCGAAGGCGCCGACCAGTTCGCGCACCGAGACGCTGTCATTCTCATTCACAATAGGAACTACGCCCAGCGAAAGCAGCTCTGCCAAAGCATTCTGCAAATTTCGGTAGCGCACCGGAGAGGTAAAGTCGTCGCTCGAAAGCAAGAGTTGCGCCACAACTTTCTTGCCAAAGAACAGGCGCTCGTAGGTGTGCATGAGCTTGCTTTGTCCCACGGCCGCGCAGGCCTGCATGCCGGGCACACCGCTGGGCCGCTTGCGCATGCTCAGGCCGGACATGCCTGCGGCGATCGCGCCGGAGGTGACGATGAGGTACTCGTTTCGGCTGAGATCAAATTGATCGACCACGGCACGCAGCAGGTTGGCGTCGATCTGGCCGCCGGGAGCGATCAGGCTGGTTCCCACTTTTATGACGACTCTCATGCTCGGTTAACGTGCTCCTATCGCTTGCTTGAATGGTATCGCAATTCGTTCGGGGAGGATTACCGACGTCTATTGCTTGCTGGACCGCCCAGGGCGAGGGATGGGAAGCCGTGCGTGGAGGACAATACCCTTATCCTCCAATTAAAATGAGGTTCTGGCAAGAGGAAAAAAGTGCCAGTCCAAAGACCCCTATGCCCGCTGCAAATGCAACCAGCCGGTTCTCCGATCGGGTAGAAAATTATGTACGTTACCGCCCGGGATATCCGCCAGAGGCGCTGGCGGCCTTGCAGGCGGAATGCGGTCTGCTGCCTAGCCACGTGATCGCCGACATTGCTTACGGCACCGGACTGTGGACTCGCACGCTGCTGGAAAATGGCAATCGCGTATGGGGGGTTGAGCCCAATGCCGAAATGCGTACCGCCGGGGAAAGCTCGCTGGCAGGATTTGCGACCTTCACGAGCGTTGCGGGAACTGCCGAGGCGACAACGCTGCCCCACCGCGGTGTGGATTTCGTGACTGCGGCGCAGGCCGCGCACTGGTTCGACCGCGAGAAGGCTAGCCGGGAGTTCGTCCGCATCCTGAAACCCGGTGGCTGGCTCGTACTTTTGTGGAACGAGCGGATTACGGATTCGACAAAATTCCTTCGTGATTACGAGCAGCTACTTTTAACTTATGGAACAGACTACGAAGACGTCCGGCACGAGCGCACTACCGACGCGGTAAACGAGTTTTACGATCCTGCACTTTTTGAGCAGCGAGTATTTGAGATGCGCCAAGAATTTGATTATGCGGGAGTGGAGGGGCGTTTGCTCTCCTCATCGTATGCGCCGGGGCCTGAGCACCCTAAGCACGCGTCTATGCTGCGCGAACTGCGGCGAATCTTCGAAGCCGATGCAACCGGCGGGCGCGTCTGCTTCGAATACAAGACGCGGGTATATATGGCCCGAGTTAGTTGAGATCTAGTTCGGATGGTGCGCCTTGGATCGCAGCGGCTTCACGGCGTGGGCTTGAATCACGATTTCGCACGCGGCGTCGCCGCGCAGCATGCACACCGAATGCTGTATCGTGACCTCTTCCTTAAAGTGCTTTCCCAAACCCTTCGCCACTCCCACCGCCAGCGAGCAAAGTTTTCGCGGTGAGCTGTAGATCAGCGTCAGCTCTTCCTGGCCAGATCGTTTCGTGCGCAGGAATGGGGGAGCGGCTCCGGCCTCGGCCCTGCGAACGGCGCTATGAGCCGTGGCTTCGGTGTGTTCAATTATGTCCAGAGTGCGCCACCCTCGCTTCATCAGGTGACCGTACATGCTGATGAGAGAAGGGGCCAGGAATTCGCCGAAGTCCTCCAGAAGAACGGGGATGGCCTTGCCCGAAAGGGCTGATGCCGCCGTGATGAGCGAAACCATTTCCGTATCGGAATACACTTGCCGCAGATAGACCTTCTCCGTGAGGCCCGCGTCCTTCAGTAGCTTGAGCCAGGTTCCGGTGCCGTGCGTGGCTTCGGCATAGTCGCGAAACACCCAGAAAATGCTCCCGTGCATGATGTTGACGCCTCGATCTCGCGTGCTTCGATATCGCGCTGTGCTACAAAGAAAAGATCGGCCATTCCAATCCAATGCTTTAATCCGGAAGTGGACAGGCAACCGCTTTGCAACTGGAGGTATCGTGTCTAACGAGAAATCTTTTCATATGACGCCCGACGAATTTCGCCGCTACGGCCATGCCGTCGTCGACTGGATCGCCGACTATCAGTCGCGCGTCGAATCGTTTCCCGTGCTCTCGCCGGTGAAGCCGGGACAGCTTCGGGCTTCGCTGCCGGCGCAAGCTCCGGCGCAGGGCGAGCCGTTCGCCGCGCTGATGAAAGATGTCGAGCGGCTGATTCTTCCTGGCATCACCCACTGGCAGTCGCCGAATTTCTTTGCCTATTTTCCATGCAACGCATCCGGGCCAGGGATTCTCGGCGACCTCCTTTCTTCCGGCCTGGGCGTTCAGGGGATGTTGTGGTCCACCAGTCCGGCTTGCACAGAACTGGAAACTCATGTCCTCGATTGGCTGGTGCCTATGCTCGGATTGCCTGAAAAGTTCCTGTCATCGAGCACCGGCGGCGGGGTGATTCAGGATACGGCGTCGAGTTCGGCGTTATGCGCCTTGCTGGCCGCGCGCGAGCGCGCCACCAACTACAGCAGCAATCAAAAGGGATGCGACGGACGTATTGTCGCCTATGTTTCGAGCCAGACTCATTCGTCGCTAGAAAAAGCCGCGATGATTGCGGGCATTGGCACAGATAATCTTCGCCGCATCGAAGTGGACGAAAACTTCGCTATGCGTTCCGATGCGCTCGCCGGCCAAATTGAAATCGATAAGCGTGCCGGCCTGGTTCCCTGCTTTGTTTGCGCCACGGTTGGTACGACTTCTTCGAACGCGATGGACCCCATCGCTGAAATCGCGCGCGTCGCCCAGCGGCACAATCTATGGCTGCACGTTGATGCAGCAATGTCTGGAACAGCGGCGCTTTGCCCGGAATTTCGCCACTTGCAAAACGGCGTCGAACTCGCCGACAGTTATTCCTTCAATCCGCACAAATGGATGTTCACCAACTTCGACTGCAACTGCTTCTGGGTTGCAGATCGCAAGGCGCTGATTCAGACGTTAAGTATCCTGCCAGAGTATCTGCGCAACCAGGCTACGGAGTCGGGTGCGGTCATCGACTACCGGGACTGGCATATTCAGCTTGGGCGCCGCTTCCGCTCGCTGAAGTTGTGGTTCGTGATTCGCCACTACGGTGTGGAGGGCTTGCAGTATCACATTCGCGAGCATGTAAAACTGGCGCAGCAGTTCGCGGGGTGGATTCAAAATGACGATCGCTTCGAAGTGGCCGCACCCGCGCCCTTGAACCTGGTCTGCTTTCGTCACACAAGCGGCGACGCGGCAAATCAAACCATCATGGATCGTCTCAACCAAAGCGGCGGTATTTTTCTAACCCATACAAAGCTGAATGGGAAGCTGACGCTGCGCATGTGCGTTGGCCAAACCCACACGCAGGCGCGGCATGTCGAGAGGGCTTGGGAGCGGATCTGCGAAGAGGCAAAGAGGATAGGACCTGCCGCGGAGTGAGAGAGGCGTACCAGCTACGCCGTTCAAAAAGTTCATCTTCCGATGGCGAACGCACCCCAAGCGGGATGATAATAGTTCGAAGAGTTCCAACCGGACGCATCCAACTAAACAAATGCCTCACGCAACTGCAACCTCATCACTCTTACGCCGCCGTTACATTTTTGCCATTGCCGTAGGCATATTCAGTCTCGTGCTCGCGCTCCGGTCTCCCGCCCAGGACGCCGCTCGCCGACTCATCCTAAAAGACGGCTCCTACCAGCTCGTCACCAAGTATGAAGTCAAAGGCGATCGCGTGCGTTACCTGAGCGCCGAGCGCAATGAGTGGGAGGAACTTCCCTCTACATTGATCGATTGGCCAGCCACTGAAAAATACGAGAAAGACCGCTCGACTTCGGCCGTGCCCGAAGCAGCCGCGATTGACAAAGAAACCGACGCCGAACGCGAGGCCGAACAATCCCGCCTGCCGGAAGTCGCACCCGGACTGCGCCTTCCCGAAGATTCCGGCGTCTTCCTGCTCGACACATTTAAGGGGCAGCCTCAACTCGTCGAGTTGCAGCAAGCCGAGGGCGACATTAACCGCGACACCAAAGGCAACATTTTTCGCGGAGCGCTTAATCCCGTTGCCAGCGCCAAGCAAACCATCGAACTCGATGGTGAACATGCAACGGTACGCGCCCACGCCGCCGTTCCGTCGATTTACATCAATGTTGAGGACGAAGCTCCCGAAGCGCACAAGGGCGAAACCGATTCGGCCAAATTAAATCAGCCCAACCTCGATGCGCCCCGTCCCGAGCAAGATCCCACTCAGCAAAAGCGCGAGCAGCCACAGCAACCTGAGCAGGCCGTCGTTCCCTTCGACCGCTTCCGCATCGTGAGGACGAGAGTAAAAAACGGCAAGCGCATAGTGGGCGACCTTAAACGTAGCGTCACCGGCAAGGTCAGCCAGGATCAAAGTACGATCAAGACCACCATTGATCGCGTAAACGGCGGCTGGCTCAAGCTCACTCCCATCGAAGACCTCGCCCCCGGCGAATACGTCGTGGTCGAGATGAAAGGAAGCGAAGGGATGAATCTCTACGTGTGGGACTTTTCAGTCGATCCTAAAGGGGCGGCCAATGCGAATCCGTGGAAGCCGGAAGTGAAGCCAGTGGAGGCGCCGAAGCCAAAGGGAGATATTTAAACCGCTTTCGTCTTTTAGCTCTCGATGATTGACAAGTGACAATGTACACTATACACTGAATTCTGCGTCCCGATGATTCGGAGCTTCAAGCATCGCGGCCTCAAACGAATCTCTGAGCACGGAGACCGTAGCGGGATCCGGCCTGACTTGCGCGACACGGTGGAAGATATTCTCGCCCGACTCGACGAAGCCGAGACGCCGGAGGCTATGAACCTTCCAGGATATCGATTACATCCCCTGAAGGGCGAACTGAAGAGCTTCTGGTCGGTCACGGTTCGCGCGAACTGGCGTATTATTTTCCGCTTTGATGGCACGGATGTTTGTGACATTGAGCTGACCGATTATCACTGGACGCGCTGACTCAAGAGGAACACATTATGCCGATGAAAAACCCTCCTCATCCCGGACGCAGCATCCGCACCGCGTGTCTTCTTCCCCTGGGCCTCTCCGTCACTGCGGGCGCGGAAGTTCTCGGGGTTACCCGTCAAACGCTTAACAACGTTCTGAATGGAAAGTCGGGGATCAGCCCGCAGATGGCGATCCGCCTCTCGAAGGCATTCGGCAGCACGCCGGAAACCTGGCTGAGAATGCAGCTTGCCTACGACCTCGCGCAGGCCCGAAAAGAGGAGAGCAAAATCAAGGTCCGGCGCTATCAAGGAACTGCACGCTTAGCCGGTTGACAGCAAAAAGCCACACTACTTCATCACTCCGCGTTGCGCGATCCCGATATTATCCCGCGACGTGTTCTTCACCAGATACATCATCTCGTCGGCCTGGCGGATGATGTCATGTGTATCTCTCGCGTCATGCGGATACGTCGCCAAGCCAATCGACGCCCGCACATTCAGGTTCAATCCTTCTTCGCGGCAGAAACTGCTGGCGCGCAATCCGTCGCGCAAACGCTTGGCCACCACCAGCGCCTGATCTTTGCCCGTCTGGGGCAGCAGCACCACAAATTCATCGCCGCCGTAGCGAAAGGCGTAATCGATCAGCCGTAACTGCGCCTTCACCAGATATCCAATTTCCGCAAGCAGCTTGCTGCCGACCAAATGCCCGTGCGTATCGTTCACCGACTTGAAATGATCGAGATCGATGAACAGCACGCTGAACTCATAGCCAAAGCGCGAAGAGCGGTAGACCTCAGTATCAAGAGTCTTATAAAGATGGCGCGCATTGTATAGGCCTGTGCAATCGTCGGTGATCGTCAGCTCCTGGATTTTTTCCACCCAGCGCGCGTTCTCGATCGCGATCGCAGCGTAATCGCAGAGCGCCTGCAGAAAGAATATTTCCTGCTCCGCGAACTGCGACAAATCCACGTTGACCAACTGGATCACGCCCAGCACGCGCAGCCTCGAACGCAGCGGCACGCAAATTACAGACCGCGTCTCCCATTGCGTGGCTTCGTCAATTCTTTTGGCAAAGCGCGGATCGTGCTCCACGTCCGCCGAAATCACCTGCTCGCCGTGCTTCGCCACCCATCCCGCAATGCCTTCGCCCACTTTCAGGCGAACATTCTTCAGCGCCTCGGCCGCATCGCCCACCGCAATGGCAAAGTACAACTCGTCGTGCACCTCATCGACCATCAGCAGCGACCACGTATCCGGACGGAAATACTCCGCCATCTTTTCCATGATGGTCTGCAGAATTGAGTCGAGATCTAGCGATGACGTGAGCGCCTTGGCCACATCGTGAAATATCGTCAACTCCTGGCTATGGCGGGTTAGTTGGGTGCCGGTGCCCTCGGACATCGCCTGCTTCCTGACCTCATTCCCTGATTTTCAGCTGGACGGAGTAACCCTTGAAAAAAGTATATGGATGCGCCGTAATCCGGGCAATAAACGTTAGTAACCAGAACCCCTAAAGCCAATGGGATCATGCAGTTTTGTTTTCTTGATCCGTTGCCGATCTTAGAGGTCTGAGTGGCTTAGCCGTGCCGGGTCGGCGTATCCTTATAATTTAATCATGCGAATCATACCTCGCCGCACCCTTCCGCTCTCCACTCTGTTTGCCCTGGCGCTGCTCGCGCAATCAGCCCTCTACGCCCAAACCACGCCGCCTCCGCCTGACTCAAAGACGGTCGCCGAGGTCGATGCCGGGCTTGGCCCCTGCTCCGCCGACTTCACCATCACCGATTCCAACGGATCGCCCATCTACGCCGCCACCATCCGCGTTCACATCGCCTACGGATTTCTCAACTCTCACAAACTCGATATGCAAGTCGGAACCAACTCCGCCGGTAAAGCGCGTTTCATCGGCCTTCCCTCCGTCACCAAGCGCGGACTTTTCTTCCAGGCCTCCGAAGGCAATCGCGCCGGCTCGGCTTTTGACGATCCCTCAAAAACCTGCAAAGCAAATTTCACCACCGCGCTGCTGCAAAATTCGCAGTAGTCGTTTCCCGGGCGGCGATTTCCCTCCAAAACCTGCGGCCTGTGATATAGTTTCCCGCGTCCGTTCCTCCCCCCTCCGGTTTCAGCTTTCTATTTCTTGCGCGAAGTCAATTCTCCGCCCAGGTGCCGAACCGGTGCAGTTTCGCTGACTGTCGGAGCACAAAAATGCCGGCGGCGAATTAGTCATGATCGAAGCAGGAAAAACGAATGTCGATCCGAATCTCGATTTGAAGAAAATCCAGGGAGAAATCTCATGCCATCTCGCAAGGTTCTGCCCAGCCAGAGATCTTCCGTACTCTGATCGCAACCCTAGCCCTCGCAGCTGTCGCCCTCACATTACTATCGAGCGCCCAGGCGCAAACTGAAACCGTCCTCTTCAATATCCTGGGCGGTGCCGACGGGACGAACCCGCGTAGCGGCCTCACCTCCGACGCTTCCGGCAATCTTTATGCCACCACCGAATACGGCGGCGGTTCCAGCGGGTGCCCAAACGGCTGCGGCGCGGCTCTCAAGTTTTCTCCCGCTTCCGGCGGCGGATGGACCGAAATCATCCTCCACAGTTTCACCGGGGGCAGCGACGGCGGCAATCCGTATGGCAGCCTCGTCGCCGATTCTTCCGGCAATCTCTATGGCACCGCCAGCCGCGGCGGAAACCTCAGCGCCAGCGCCTGCGTTCCGTACGGCTGCGGAGTGGTTTTCGAGTTCTCGCCCAACTCCAGCGGCGGCTGGACCGAAACCGTGCTGCACACCTTCGATGGGGAGCGCGACGGCGCCGTACCCCGGACCTCGCTCACCATCGACTCAACCGGCAATCTTTACGGCACTGCCGCCTCCGGAGGCAATCTCACCGTGACACCTTGCGCCCCTTACGGCTGCGGCGTCGTCTTTGAGCTCTCGCAGACCTCGGGCGTTTGGAAGGAAACCGTTCTCCAGGCCTTCAGTGGCACCAACGGCTGGCAGCCCTTCGGCACCCTGACGTTCGACGCCTCGGGGAATCTTTACGGAACCACCCTTCAGGGCGGCATCGTTCCGCAATGTGAAAGCGCCGGGTGCGGCATCGTCTTCAAGCTTTCGCCCGCTGAAGGCCTGTGGAAAGAAACTGTCCTCCATACTTTCACTGGGCCCGACGGTTCCATGCCCGAAGGAGGCGTCGCCTTCGACTCCGTTGGCAATCTCTATGGCACTGCCGCTACCGGCGGCGAAAACGCCGGATGCGACGGCGAAGGTTGCGGGACGGTTTTCGAACTTTCTCCTACCACCCACGGCCCCTGGAAGTTTACCGGGCTGCACGCTTTTTCCGACAAGCACCAGCAATACGGCTTTTATCCTTCTGGAACTCCGGTTCTCGACTCCGCGGGAAACCTTTATTGCGTAACCGGCGAAGGCGGCGCTTTCAAATATGGGGTAGCGTTCAAGCTGGCGCTAAACTCCGGCGTGTGGCAGGAAACCGTGCTCCATTCTTTCAACTCCACAACTCACGACGGGACCACTCCTTATGGCGGCATGGTCTCCGATTCTTCGGGAACTCTTTATGGTGCCGATATGGCCGGCGGCAAATATGGCGTCGGCGCCATATTCGAAATCACGCCGTAAATCAGGCCCATTTCGAGTCCGCACCGCTGGCCCAGCCCTTTCGTCGATCTGTATTCGCAACTCTTCTGGCATACTCCGCCGGTCTTCGCCTATTATGTGGATGTCTTGCAAGCGGGGTGGCATCCATCCGCATCCCGCCGGAGCTACTGTGGGAGCCTTCGGGGAAAAACTTCGGCGACGGCGCGAGCAGCGCGGCCTTACGATCGAGGCCATTTCGAACACGACCAAGATCAGTCCGCGCATGCTTCTTGCCCTGGAAGAAGAGCGCTTCGATCAGCTTCCTGGCGGAGTGTTCAATAAAGGTTTCGTCCGCGCCTATGCCCGCCAGCTCGGCCTCTCCGAGGAAGAAACGCTCAACGATTATCTCGGCGCTTTGCGCGAAACTCAGGTGCAGTCGCAACCGATTCTTCCCGACTTCCGCAAATCCGGACAGGCTGCTCCTACCGCTGCCTCTGAGCCGGCGCACGCACCGTCAAATTCCGCAGGATACGGTGCGGTCGACGAGACCTATGACAGTGAAACCAACAGCAATCCCGGCAACCGCTTTCTCGATGATCTATCCGATCGCCGGCGGCGCGAACGCAGGCGAGTAGATCGCCGCGACGCTTCGCATCGCCACGCCGAGCAGGCCGATGCGGTTCCAGATCCGGGTTTTTCCGTGTCAACCTTCGCCGCCGTTCCGGATCGTCGCGAAATCCCCGTAGAAAATTCTGCTCCTGCTCCGGCGATCTCTGGCCGCAGAAAGCTGGGCGCGGCTGTCCTGCTGCTTAGCGCTGGCCTGGTCGGGTGGATTGCGTACCAACACTCCGAATCTCGAGAATCCACTTCCGCTATGGCTCCCTCCACACCGGCAGCCGTGACAGCAAATGCCTCCACGCCGGCTACCTCCGCTCGCACGGCACCTCCGGCGCCGCTGGCCGCGCCATCCACAGGTTCTCCGAAAATCACAAGCCACTCCACTGCTCCGGCTGCAACTGGAAAATCTGATTTCACTTCGCCAAAACCTTCGCCCGCACCCAGTTCGCCAAGTCTGGCTTCCAAGCCGGCCAGCACCGGAACGCCGCCAGCCTCCGTACCCTCGCGCCATTTTGCCGCTAAGGCTCCCGCGACATTCACCCTTACGATCCGGGCCGAGAAGACCACGTGGGTCTCGATCTCTTCTGACGGCAATCCGGTGGCTCGCGAAACTCTGATCGCTCCGGCCCACACCTCGGTACGCGCTACCAGCCAGATCGTAGTAAAGGCGGGAAATGCAGCGGGCGTCAGCTTCCTGCTTAATGGCAAAGAGATCCCCTCGCAAGGGCTTGAAGGACAAGTCAGGAGTTACACCTTCAACTCCGCCGGGCTTGCATCGAATACCCCGGTCACTCCCACCCCCAACCGCTAGCCTTTGCCATCACCCCATTTGGATTCTTCGCCGCCGGGTTTCAAGGAGCGGCTGGAGGTGACGCCGGCTACGGGAGGCAGTAAACATCTTTCACACCGTGCTCACCTCCGTAATCGGTCGGATCCCGCAGCCTGAGAGCCGGCCACGCCCTTATTCAGATTGGTACTAACCCTAATAAAACCGCCTTCTGCGAGTGAAATAGCTTGACATTGCTTGCCTGTTAACAGTATCTAGGTCGGCATCCGGATACGAGGTCAAAAACTGGCGCCCCAATGTATCTCTTTTTTGTACCTCCTGACCCATAGCCGGAACTTAATGACCGGAGGCCGTGTCAATGAAACGAACTGTCTCGCGTTTACTTTTGTTGTCGGCTGCGCTCGCGATGGCGTTACCCGCCCTCGCTCAACAGCAGTCCGCTCAGGCTCCAACTCCCAACCCGCTTGCGGCCCTGCTTGAGTCGAAGGGAATTCTCTCTCCCAGCGAAGCCGCCATGATCAATCAGGCAGCAACTGCTGAAGAAGCCAACTCACGCCTCGCCCAACTACTGGTCAAAAAAGGACTGATTAGTTCGCAGGAATACACTGCCACGGTCGCAACGGGGAGCACACCCGCGGCTGCGGCTGCGGTCACGCCGGTCAGCACAGTGCCATCCACCGCGCATCTCTCCAACGCCGTCATGCAATCGCAGAACCCGCCGAAGACGGGCCAGTCGCCAGCAGGCTTTCCACCCACGCACTCCGAGCCGGGGATTATCCCAGCCGTAGCCCCGGTCAGAGTGTTGCCCATCGACATTCCCAAACAGGGAGGAATGATTCCCGACATTCACCTCGGCAGCGGCGCCAATGTAAAGCTCTACGGCTTCTATAAGGCCAGCGCTATTTCCGATACAGCCGGCAGCGGGGGCGCCACCTTTGGCAGCCAGGACTGGCCGCTACCACTCCTGCTGGGCGATACGGCTGCCGCAACCCCTACTACAAATCCGCAAGTGCATCTCAAGGCCCGCAGCTTCCGCATGGGCATGCAGACCGAATGGGTGCCCAAAAACTCGGGCTTCACCATCACCGGTCGCGTCGAAGGCGACTTTGAAGGCGACTACACCGACGTCAGCAACCGCAACATCAGCAGCGTCCGCTCCAACGAGTTCACTCTTCGCCTCGCATGGATGCGCCTCGACCACACGCTCGGCGGCCTTCCCTGGTTCGTCGAGTTCGGCCAGGACTGGTCTCTGCTTGGTTCCTCCACCCTGCCCTCTCTCTTCGAGACCACCGGACTGGGCGTAGGCATGGGCGGATTCTATGAACGCGTGCCTCAGTTCAAGACCGGAGTACAGTTCCATGCCGGCGATCTGAAAATTCAACCAGAGGTTGCCATGGTCCTTTCTGTCGGCGGCACTTCCGGCCTCACCACCGACCAGCATCTGCGCTTCGGTGACTCCGTGGGCGCGGAGTCCGATCAACCGGGAGTGGAAAGCCGAGTGGTTTTCCAATTCCCGCTCAACAAGAGCTGGAGGGGTGTCGCGCCCGCGCAACTGATCATCGCCGGCCACCACTCCCGCATGAGTGAACTCATTCCGCACGCAGCGCAGGTGATTAACGAAACCTCTCCTACCTGTCTACTGCTTCCTTGCCCGGTCACGGTTTTCAACAACCCTTCCGTGCCTAACATCGGTTTCACCACCACCACCCCCATCACCGGAGCTTCCAATTGCGCCGAAGCTTCGGGCACTTGTACCCTGGAGCAGCTATTCCCGACCGGTGTCAATGTAGGCAGTCCCCAGAACATATACGATGCTGAAATTCAGTTGCCCACTCCGTGGGTAACTTTTGACGCCAAGTTCTACCGCGGCGGCAACCTGCGATTCTTCTTCGGCGGCCAACTCAACGACGTCTACTCCAACCTGCTGGGCATGACCGAAGCAGGGAACGGCGTTTCCGAAGCCGGACGCGCCATATTGTTCGGATGCGCGGGCGGCGTCGCCGGCGGCACTGCGACTGCCCCAACCTTGGATTGCAACGGCTCCGCCGTACTTCCCGCCAAACTTCAACCGGTTGGCGGATCGGGCGGACTTGCCGAACTAAGCTTCCCGCTCTCGCGTCTCTTCAATGCCAATCCTGAAGGCAAAAATGCCGGATGGATACTCCACATAATGTGGGGCACTGACCGCGCCAATTACGCGGATGCGGCCCACGGTAACCACCTTGGCCGCACGGACCTCGACACCGTGTCGCTCACGTACCGTCTGAATAAGTGGGTCACGTTCGTGCACGAGGCCAGCTACATTGTCACTTTCACCGCCAACAACCACGAGGCCGGCGGCGTGATCAAGCCCGAATACCTCCAGTTTGGCCCCACCCTAACTCGGCAGGCTCACAATTGGCGCAACGAGTTTGGCCCGGTATTCACCTTTTAACTCGTCGCACAACAAAAACTCCTGCGCCGCCATCGGGCTGCGCAGGAGTTTTCTATTTCCGGCGGCTGGGATCGATATCGGTCAGGCCTAATTTTCCTGAGGGGCCGAAAACAGCTCGTCGTGCGGGAAAGGCAAGCAGTCCCCTGAAAAGAGCTCTGACCTCGACGATGTGCAATTTTGCACAGATTTGAGGGTGCTCAGAATGGGAAAATTCACACTCTGGACGCAATAAGGTTCGCGTCTCCCCACCGCTCCCGAGGAGGACGTTATGTGGATTTCAAAACAATCCAGGCAACTGGCACTTTCGCACGCTCAGTTGGAATCGGTAATACTGGAGCGAACCGCAGAGTTGCAGATTCTTACGCAGCGGCTTTTGAAGGTGCAGGATGAGGAAAGGCGCAAGCTTGCTCGCGATCTGCACGACAGCACTGGACAGACTCTGGCTGCGCTGAAAATCAGCGTTTCGTTCCTGCAGGAAGTTTGCAGGAAGGATTCGACCACGATGGAGCGCCTGGCTGAAGTGATCGGCTTGACTGACCAGGCGGCCGAAGAAATTCGCACCATGTCGTACCTGCTGCATCCCCCGCTGTTGGATGAAGTTGGCTTTCCCTGCGCGGCCGAATGGTATGTGGAGGGCTTCGCCAAACGCAGCGGGATCAAGGTAAAGCTGGACCTGGCGACCGACCGCGTGCGATTACCCATGCCCATGGAGATCGCGCTTTTCCGCGTGTTGCAGGAAAGCTTAACCAATGTGCATCGCCACTCGAAAGCCAAGCAGGCCAGCGTTTATTTTCATCGCCACTCACAAATGGCGATTCTCGAAATACGCGATTTCGGGTGCGGGATTCCGGTCGAGCGGTTGCTGCGGCTGCGCGAGGCCAGCGCAGATACCGGCGTAGGATTAGCGGGAATGCGCGAACGCATGAATGAACTGAACGGCAAGCTTGAAATCACTTCCGATAAGCGCGGGACCTGCATCCGGGCAACAATTCCGCTTCCGGCGATGGCGCGACCCGCTCCGGAGGCTCGATCTGGAAATTGCGTGGAGGCTGACTCGTCTTCCGCTTCCGACTAGCGTCGGAGTCGTGGCCGTGGTGGAAGCCCTAGTCGTGGAGAACTATATTGAGGAGCGAACTGTTAACCTGCAGGCCGTCGCCACCATAATCCAGGAAGCCCAATTTTCGAAACCGGTTCATGAAGAAACTTACCCGCGAACGGGTGGTGCCAATCATCTCAGCCAGAGTCTCCTGGCTGATTCTAGGAATCACTGCCTGCGGGGCGCTCTCTTTGCCAAAGTGCGCCAGCAGCAACAGAATGCGAGCCAGCCTCTTTTCGCTGGAGTTGAAGAGCTGATCGACCAGATCCTCTTCGTAACGGACGTTTCGCGCCAGCAGGTAAGCCACAAACAGCTCGGAGAAAGTTTGTTCGCGGTGGAGCGCGAGCATCATGGCTTTTTTATCGATGCGCAGCAATTCGCAATCCGTCATGGCGCTGGAAGAACCCATTCGCAAGGACTGCCCCGCAAGGGTGCCTTCTCCGAAGAATTCTCCGGCGCCCAGGATGCCCAGAGTCGCTTCCTTGCCGGCCTTGGAAACGACGGTGAGGCGAACCCTGCCGGTTTGGATGTAGAAGACCGCGTCCGCCGCCTCGCCCTGCGTGAAGATGGTTTGCTTCTTGGGAAACGACACGGCCTTCCTGCCCTTACCAATGGTGGCGAGGAATTGCTGCGGATCGAACTCGCGCTTCTTCGTGGCTGAGTTGGTTCGAACCATAGGATTGCTCCGGGGCGGGAGCGATACACTCCATAGGATCATGCCAGAAACGCAACTCAAGAAGATGTTCATTATTGCTCACAATGGGCGCAGAGCGGGCATCCCAGGAACTTCGGCAGGCTAAGCGAATGAAAGGAATGAGCAACCAGGGGTGAGCAATTTGGGACATTCTTGCGGCTTGGAAAGGTGCATCCTGCAGCCATGCAGAGCAAGGACCTTACTGCGCAACAGGTGCTGGCCGTAGGTTGTACAACTTGCGGCGCAGCCCGGGGCGAAGTATGTGAGTTGCATTCGGGCGGCCCGCGTACGGAAGCACATCGCGCGCGAAAGCTCTCTGCCGCGAAGAAGCTAAAGACAAAAAAAGTCGACAAAGAGTAGCGGCGCGCCACACTTCAAGGCAGACCCTAACAGCACCCCATCTTCACTTCTCCTGCTGCCGTCACCGGCGGTCCAAATGCTTCCTTTGGCGCCGGAGCCCCATTCATCACCGCAATCCACCGCCGCACCGCGTCAAACATCACCAGAACCACGCCCGCAATAAAGATGCACATCAACACGGTATCCAGGTATCCAGTGAAAATCTGTCCCGGCTTCGAAGTAAGCGGCCAGAAAATATTTTTGATCGACATCACTCCCGCCGTGAGCGTGATCACCCCCACAAAGCACATTGGCACCGCCGTGATCCACGCGTATTTTTGCTTGCCCATGTTAATCAGGAACGTAGTCACCACCGCCAGCGCGATCGTTGCCAGCAACTGGTTCCCTGTTCCAAACAGCGGCCATATCGTGGAAATATTTCCCGTGTAAATTAAGTATCCCCAGCCCATCACCACCACAAAACTTGTAATCAAGTTCCCTGGCATCCACGAGCTGTTCCCAAACGGCTTGTGTATCTTCCCCATCAGTTCCTGCAAAACATAGCGCGCCACGCGGGTGCCCGTATCCACGGTTGTCAAAATGAACAGGGCTTCGAACATGATCGCGTAGTGATACCAATAACCCATGAGCGTCGCCATGCCCGGCAGCCCCTTGAAAATCTGCGCCATGCCGATGGCCAGTGAAACTGCGCCTCCCGTGCGTCCCGCTAAATGCTCGCCTACTTCGCGCGAGAACATATCAAGATTCACCGTGCTCAATCCCAGATGGCTGAAAACCGCCGGAGTGGTATTGATGGCGAAATAATCTCCGGGGGCCAGCGAGCACGCCGCAATCAGCGCCAGCACACCCACCAGAGATTCACACAGCATCGCGCCATACCCAATAAATCTCGCATCAGTTTCCTTATCCAGCATCTTCGGCGTTGTGCCCGACGACACCAGAGAGTGAAAGCCCGAGATTGCCCCGCACGCAATCGTCACAAACAAGAAAGGGAAGAGCGGCCCTTTGATGATGGGCCCGCCGCCGTGAGCGAACGCCGTGAAATTCGGGAACTGAATATTGGGATGCACCACGAAAACGCCGATCACCAGCACCGCAATCGTCCCCAGCTTCACATAGGTGGAAAGATAATCTCTGGGCTCGAGCACCAGCCACACCGGCAGCACCGATGCGATCAGGCCATAAATTCCCATCATGATCGTGATCTGGTGCGGGGTAAACGTCAGCGCCCCGGCCCACGAAGTCTGCGCTACCCAGTGGCCGGCAACCACGCTGGCCAGCAGAAGCACGACGCCAAAAATACTTGGCCCCGTCACCGTAATTTGCCCGGCGTGGCTCTTGAACATCCACCAGCCCATGATCACGGCGATCGGAATCGTCATCCCGATGGTGAACACTCCCCAGGGACTATTCGACAGCGCATTCACTACTACCAAGCCCAATCCTGCCAGCGTCACCAAGAGAATAAAAAGCACGGCAATCATGGTGACCAGGCCGGCGAACGGGCTGATCTCGGTCCGCGCCACGTCGGCGATCGAGCGCCCTTTGTGCCGTACCGAAGCGACCATCACGGTGAAATCCTGTACGCAGCCGCAGATCACAGCGCCGATCAGAATCCACAAAAATCCCGGAGCGAAGCCGAACTGTGCCGCCAGCGTGGGCCCGATCAGCGGCCCCGCGCCCGCAATCGCCGCAAAGTGGTGCCCAAACAGTACCCACTTGGGTGAGGCCACATAATTATGTCCATCGGGATAAGCATGGGCCGGCGTAATTCGCCGGTCGTCAAGCGCCAATGCTTTTGCGGCAATAAACGCGCTGTAATAACGGTAGGCAATCGCGTAGACACACAATGCTCCCAACATCACCGGGAAGGTATTCATCGAGGCTCCAAGCCCGGCGGTCGTGGCTGTTCTGCCGGGGCTGATCGAAGGCATCCTACACCCATAGCGGATTCCCGCACAATCACTTGCTTCTATTAGAACTCGCGCTACAATGCGGGCACCAACTGCTGGCCGAAAGGACTGAGCATGCACATGCCGCGCGAGAAGCAGCCGCCCACTCAGGAACAAGGCCTCGTCCGCTTCGGCCTGGGTCTCGCTAACTGGAGCGAGCGCTGGTTTCCGGATCCTCTCGTCTTCGCTCTGCTGGGGATCGTTGTAGTGTTTCTTGTCGGACTCGCGCTCCATCAGCCGGCATCCAAGCTCGCGATTCAAGGCGGCAAAAGCTTCTGGACGCTCGTCCCCTTCACCATGCAGATGGTGATGATTATTGTGGGCGGTTATGTCGTTGCTTCAACTCCGCTGGTCTATCGCGCCATCCAGGCCCTCGCCGCAATACCAAAAACGCCGCGCCAGGCTATTGCGCTGGTCGCGTTGTTCTCGATGCTGACCTCGCTCATCTCCTGGGGACTCAGCCTCATCTTCAGCGGGCTCTTCGTGCGCGAACTCGCCCACCGCGTCAAAGGAATGGACTATCGCGCCGCCGGCGCTGCCGCTTATCTTGGCCTGGGAGCCGTCTGGGCCATGGGACTTTCATCTTCCGCTGCCATGCTGATGGCCACGAAATCCGCCATGCCGCCAACGCTTTTCGCGATCAGTGGCCTCATTCCGCTGACACAAACTCTTTTCCTGTGGCAGAGCTTCGCGACAACTGCAATCCTTATTGTGATCTCGGTTGTGATTGCCTATCTCTCAACACCCTCAGCCGAGAACGCCCGCACCGCCGAATCCTACGGCATTCAGTACGAGCCAATTCGATCGAGCCTCGAAGTTCAAACCAAACCAGGCGAATGGCTTGAATACAGCCCGCTCCTCAACATCCTCGTCGCCGCATTGCTCTGCTGGTACTTGGTTGACGTCTTCCGTACTTCACCGCAGGGCGCGCTCGCAGCACTTGACCTCAACACCTACAACTTGATGTTCATCACCGTCGGTCTGTTGTTGCACTGGCGACCCAAACGCTTTATGCGCGCCGTCTCAGAGTGCATTCCCGCCACCGGCGGCGTCATCATCCAGTTCCCTTTTTATGCGGTGATCTTCGGCATGATCGTCGGCACCGGCATTGCCGACGCGCTGTCAAAACTCTTCGCATCCATCAGCACGCACAATACGTATCCGCTCCTGGTCGCGATCTACTCTGCTGTCCTCGGAGTCTTCATCCCTTCTGGAGGCAGTAAGTGGGTGATCGAAGCCCCGTACGTGCTGCAAGCCGCCAACCTGCATCAAGTCCATCTGGGATGGGTCGTGCAAATCTACAACGCCTCGGAAGCTCTTCCGAACTTGGTCAACCCGTTCTGGATGCTCCCCTTGCTCGGGATCTTGAAACTGAAGGCGCGCGACATTGTCGGCTACGGAGTGCTGCAACTCATGGTTCACATTCCCGTGGTTTTCTTTCTCTGCTGGCTCTTCGCCCGCTACCTGCCATACATTCCACCGATGCGATAGCTGGCGATCTCCCTCACTTTGTCATCCCGACCGGAGCTTCGCTTTTCCCAGAGGGAAAAGCAAAGCGAAGTGGAGGGACCCGCTGTTCTTGACGCTGCGTCGGCTCTACGTCTTCGCAGTCGCATCGATGCCGTCAGTTCCTACGAAGCTCGATCCCGTCCCCGGTACCCCTCTATGCCCTCTGTGGTGAAGATTTTTCCCCCTCTACCCGCGCGCCAACCATCCTACAACTGCCGCCCCGCAAATAATCCACGCGGAATTAATCCGGAACTGGAACAGCAATCCCGCGCTCACCAGCAATATCCCCAGCGTGATCCAATCCACAATCGCCGCCCGCCCCAACTGCCACGCCACCACAGCCATCAGAGCCAGCGATCCCACCACCACGCCATCCAGCACCTTCACAGCCAGGGCCGATCGCCGCAGCTTCGGTATCAACGGGCCGCTCAGAGCAACCAGCAGAAATCCCGGAATAAAAATTCCCACGGTCGCCACAACTGCGCCCGGAATTCCGGCCACCAGGTATCCGATGAACGTCGCCGTCGTGAACACCGGCCCCGGCGTAAACTGCCCCACCGCGACCGCATCGATCAACTGTTTTTCCGTCAGCCAGTGCAGATGCTGAATAAACTCCGTCCGCAAGAACGCCAGCAGGACGTACCCGCTGCCAACTACCACCGATCCAATCTTCAAGAACGAGAGAAACAATCGAAGCAAACTCACAGGGGCCGCCGCCACTGCCGCTGCGCTGCCTAACAACAATCCCCATCCTCGGTAAAATGGAACTCCGGCCAGCGCGCTTTCACCCCGAGGCTTGGCCCACAATGCCGCGCTCGATGCGATCCCCGCGAGCGCCAGCACCGTCAGCGGAGATACTCCTGCCCCGCTCATCGCGATCGCAATTGCTCCAATCGCGGCCAGCCACCAACTCTTCACTGCCGTCCGACTCAGGTTCCACAAGGCCTGCAAAATTATCGCGATCACCGCCGGTTTGATGCCGTACAAAATTCCGCTGACCTGCGGCAATGCTCCAAAGCGCACATACACCGCGGCAATCGCCGCCACCAGAATCGCCGCCGGAAGAATGAAGCAACATCCCGCCACCAGCAGTCCTTTCCATCCGCGCTTGGTGTAACCAATAAAAATTGCGAGTTCCGTCGAACTCGGCCCGGGGATCAGATTCGCCATCCCCAGCAGGTCCAGAAACTCCGATTCCGTCAGCCAGTTCCCCCGGCGGACAAATTCCTGCTCCATCATGGCGATGTGCGCCGCCGGGCCGCCAAAGGCGATCGTCCCCAGCTTCAGAAAGACAAGCGACAACTCTGCGAGGGAAACCTCTTGAGCGGTTCGATTTTCAAGTGGCTGCGAGCGCGGACCGAGGGGAGCGCTACCACCGCTTCTCAAATCGTTCATCGAGAGAAAGCCTACCCGAACCCGCGATCATGAGGAATATCAGACCCAGCAACATACAAAAGTCAGTACGAGCCTCGTGCATGGTGCCCCAGAAGCCGGCCTTCGATAGCATTGGAACCTTCGTCGTCGCGATGGCGACCGCAATATCGATGAGCAGCGATATTGCAGCCAGGCGGGTGAGGAATCCCACAATCAACAGGACTCCGCACACAATTTCAACTATGCCTACGAAGGGAGCGAAAAACTGCGCCGCGGGAATGCCGATTTTTACGAATCGTCCCACGCCCAGCGCGGCGGGATATAGAAACTTTTGAATCCCTTCCGACAGGAACACCCATCCCACCATTAAACGGATCAGAATTGTTGCTCGCCCGACAGCCGGGGACTGCGCACCGTTTTTGAATATATTTCTCATCGGCATGGCCTCACTTTTCAGGACAATCTCGGTAATGATGAATGAAATCCATTCTCTCTAATAACAAATTCCCTTCGTCGAAATCTACATTCAACGAGGAAAGAGCAGAGGAAAGAGCAGGCGAATGTTGCGAGAAGTACTGCGCGGGACACACAGTTTCACCCCGCGCTGATTTGACAATGCCCGCATAGAAGCCTATTCTCGTAATTGAGCGAGTTTCCTCTCTTTCTGTTTCGGTTTCTCCGAATTAAGTCTCTTGTAAGTCGTTCGGACGATTTCAACATTCAAGACGCGCAACTTCGAGCGGACGATATGTGATGAGTTCACTCGCGCGGTTCAGTCCATCTCAAGGAGTCAACCAATGCAAAATACCAAGTTTCTTGTGAAAGTGAACCGCTCCGGTGCCCACGCTCCCGAATACGTTCAACGCATGGACCGCACCCCTATTCAGACCACCACGAACCGCAAGCTGGCGCTGGCCATGGGCCGTTTCACCGCCGAAGACGCTGTCCTATCCCTTCAGAATTCCCGCTGCAACCCGGTGCTGGTTTCCGTCCAAGTAACCGCCTAACTGACTTTCTGCTTCGATGAGGGTACGCCTGAAGGCGTGCCCTCGATCCGCATCATTTGCTGCAGATCAGCAACAGCCTACAGTTCTCGCACGCGACCTCGGTAAACAATCGGTCTATACTCTGGCAGTCGATTCCGAATAAATCCGGAGACGTTTTGCCATGTCTAGACTTTTCATATTCCGCCTGCTTCTGTCGAGTTTATTGGCGGCCGCATGTGTATCTCAATCCGCCGCGCAAGCGCGCCATCATCACAAGATCTTCGGAGGTTATTTCGAAGAATGGGGCATCACTTATGCTGGTTATAACATTGCAGACGTTCAAAAAAGTGGCGTGGCCGATGAACTTACGCATCTGATTTACGCCTTCGGTAATGTTACGCCGACTTCTCCAGCAGCGTGTGCCATTAACGATCCCGTGGCCGCATATCAAAATCCTTCCCTTCCCAGCGTGAGCGGCAAACCTTACACCGCGCCGCTCTATGGAAATTTTGGCGCGATCCAACAGCTCAAGCAGCTTCATCCCAATCTGAAAGTGTTGATCTCGCTCGGAGGCCAGGCCGGCAACGTTGCGGGCTTCGTGAACGGCTCAGCCACCGCGGAGGGGCGCGTCGCGCTCGCCGCTTCGTGCATCGACATGTTCGTGAAGGGCAATATCGCTGCGGGCGTTACCGCTCCCGGCTTGTTCGACGGGTTCAATATTGACTGGGAGTTTCCCAGCGCGGCAGACAAAGATAACTTCACTGCACTGCTAAAAGAATTCCGCACGCAGCTCAACGCTTTGTCGAAAGCCACTGGCAAGAAGTATGTGTTGACCTTCGACTCACCGGCCAATCCGAAGAAGTATGTCAACATCGATCTGAAAGCGGCTGCCGCGCAAGTGGACTTCCTCACCATCGACGGTTACGACTATTCCGCGGCAGATGAAAAGCAAACTAACGAGTCGTCTTCTTTGTATGACACGCCCGCAGACCCTGTGTATGCCGAAGACCGCTATATTGATGCGACGGTAAAGGCCTATCTGAAGGCTGGGGTGCCGGCGGCGAAGTACACCATGGGCTTGCCGTTGTATGCGGTCGGCTGGAAGGGCGCCCCGAGCGCGAATCATGGCTTGTATCAGAACGCATCCGGTCCTGCTCCAGTTCTCTTGGCTGACGGATCAGGACTTTGCGCGAAACCGGATAAGACCAATCCCTCTCCCGGCTGCGACACCATCTTGACTGCGGGCTTTGCGACCTATTCGACCATCGAGAATCTCACGAATAAGTATGGGTATGTCGCCTGGTACGACTCGGCCAGAGTTGGAGCTACGCTTTACAACCCGGCCACCGGAACTTTTTATACCTACGATAATCCTGCCTCGGCGGAGGCGAAGACGGCCTACATCAAGAAGCATAAGCTTGGGGGCGCGTACGTGTGGGCGCTGAATGATGACGATGCCGGGGCGTCGCTGACGAAGGGGATTGCTGCTGGCCTGAAGTAAAGATTCCTAACCCCTGGTACGCCCACCACCGTCAGCATCAAGTTCGGTTTTCGTAACAAGTTCGGTCCTCAATCGCCTTTTTCCACACTCCGATAAAAAGCCTGCGCCTCGTTCACACGCCCCGCGCCTTCTAGCGGTTAGCTCTTCACTGACTAAGTTGCAGTTCGGATTGCGGAACAGAAAAAAAGTTCCTTGACCACTCCCTGCTAACCCGGAGTAACCTCCCTCGCATTAGTGCTATAGAGCAGTTCGGAAGTTTTGAAACTTCCGTGAGCGCTGAAAAACGATCGTCGAATTCAGCGAACTCTCACAACGCGGAGTTCGATGCCACCACAGCCGGACTCTTTCTCAATCACACTCAACCCCGGGCGGAACACTCAGGCACGTCCCCCGAATCAAGGAGCCACAATGAAGCGAGCATTGCTTTTCTCCCCCCTGCTTGGCGTCATTATGTCGATTTCGCTGTTGGCGCAAGCGACTGTCACCCTCAGCCCGTCGAGCTACAACTTTGGCAGCACCGCGGTCGGCACAGGCACCGCGTGGGAAACGTTTACACTGGCCAACAGCGGCAGCTCTGCTGTGAGCATCAGTAGCGTCACGGTCAGCGGCCCGTTCGTTCTCTCCAGCAATTGCGGATCGTCGGTGGCCGCCAACGGCTCGTGTCCAATCTACGTGTATTTCTATCCGACCGCGTCAGGCGCGGCCAGCGGCACGCTGACCGTAACCGACAGTGGCACGCAGACATCCGCTCTCAGCGGAACCGGCGGAAGCGGAGCAAGTTGCACAACCACACCGAGCGCGCCAACCGGATTGGCGGCCTCAGGCACAACCAGCTCCGGTACAAACCTGAGCTGGACAGCAGATACTCCTCCCGCGAACTGCACCATCAGCAGCTACACCATATTGCAGAATGGAGCCTCGATTGGAACCGCAACCGGAACAACCTTTACCGTCAGCGGACTTGCGGCATCGACCTCTTATAGCTTCACGGTTGAGGCGACGGACGCCAATGGAACTTCCGGCCCAAGCTCAGCCGTGAACGTGACCACGCTGGCGAACTCGTGCACCACCAAACCAAGCGCTCCGACTGGATTGACTGCCTCCGGCACAACCAGCTCCGGCACAAATTTGAGTTGGACGGCGGATACGCCGCCCTCGGGCTGCACCATCAGCAGCTATACCGTGTTGCAGAACGGAACTTCGATTGGAACTGCAACCGGAACGTCATTCGGTGTGAGCGGACTTGCAGCTTCGACCACTTATAGCTTCACGGTGGAAGCGACGGATGCGGCGGGAACTTCTCCCGCAAGCGGCGCCGCGAGTGTAACAACGCTCTCCGGTGGTGGCGGCAGCTGCGCCACGGCGTGGAGCGCCACTGCGGTCTACACCGCAGGCATGACGGCGAGCGTAGGCGGAGAAAACTACGTCGCCAATTTCTGGACACAGAACCAGAATCCAACAACCAACAACGGCGGCGCCGGCACTGGCGAACCATGGACTGCGACTGGAGCTTGTTCGACTTGCTCCTCCGCGCCCGCTGTTCCCACTGGATTAGCCGCTTCCGGAACAACGCAATCGAGCACAAACCTGAACTGGAATGCGGTGACCCCACCTGCAGGATGCAGCGTCAGCTATAAAGTCCTGCAGAACGGAGCGTCGATCGCGACGCCAACCACAACCTCCGATGCGGTGACTGGTCTTACGCCTTCGACAACTTACAGCTTTACGGTCGAGGCAACGGACGCAGCCGGCACATCCGCCGCAAGTCCGGCGGTGAATGTGACGACTCTCGCGAGCTCGTGCACCACCAAACCCAGCGCTCCCACAGGATTGGCGGCTTCAGGCACAACCGATTCCAGCACCAATCTAAGTTGGAACGCGGTTACTCCTCCGAGCGGCTGCACCATCACCAGCTACACTGTGCTGAAGAATGGAAGTGCGATCGGAACTGCGACCGGAACGACCTACACTCCGGCCAATCTTTCGCCTTCGACCAGTTACAGCTTTACGGTTGAAGCGACTGACTATGCCGGAACCTCGAGCGCGAGTTCGGCCGTGAACGTGACCACGACCGCCCTCAGCACTCTCTTTGTGGGCGGGTGGTACGAGGAGTGGGGAACTTACTACGCCAACGCGAACGTTGCGGACCTGCAAAACAATGGCGTAGCCAGCGTCCTCACGCACCTTATTTACGCCTTTGCCAAACCGGTCGCGAACGGCAGCAACGTGAATTGCGAACTCGCCGACACCTATGCCGATTACCAGAAGGTAGTCTCGCAGGTTCCTGGCGCAACTCCGGCCACGGCCCCGCTGCAAGGGAACTTTGGCGCGCTCGTGCAACTCAAGCAACTCCATCCCAATATGAAGGTGTTGATTTCGATTGGCGGATGGAACCCTCCAACCTACAACCAGCTCTTCGATCTCGCAGCCAGCACGCAGGCCGAACGGCAAGCGTTTGTCGGTTCGTGCATCAACATGTTCATCCAGGGCAATATCGCCTCGGGTGTTTCTACGGGCACTCTCTTCGATGGCTTCGATATCGATTGGGAGTTCCCCAACGCAAACGATACGGCCAACTTCACGGCGTTGATGACGGAGTTCCGCAACGAGCTAACTACGTTGTCGGGGACGACCGGCAGGACGTATCAGGTGGTGGCCGATCTGGCTGCGGGTCCGTCTACTCCGGGCGCGGCGCAGGACTCGGGCAACGATGGTGGATATGACACGATCAACATCTCGGGTCTGAACGCAGTGTTGGATTACATGAACGTCGACGGCTATAACTATGCCGGAGACTGGTCGAATGCCACCAATGACGCGTCTCCGCTGTACGACGAGGCTGCCAGTCCGCTGTACGGAAAAGGCGACACGATCGATGCGACCGTACAGTACTACCTGGCGCACGGCGCAACTCCGGCCAAGTACACCATGGGCTTCCCACTCTATGGTGCGGGTTGGGCTGGAGGTCTGACCTCGGCGAACGGCGGCATGTACCAGAACTCAACCGGAGTTTTGGACGGATCGGGAACTCAAACGCCAAACGGAACCGCTCCGGTTCCTAACATCAACGGTGTGGGAAATTGCCCGACGGGTCAGAACCAGTCAAGTCCAGCTGCGGGATGCGACTTCCTGCTGGTGGACGGCCTGGCCACTTACCGCTCCATCGTAAATCTGTTGAACAACGGCTTCACCTCCAGCTACGACTCCACGCGCTGCGTGGCCCGCATGTTCAACGCAACCACCAGCACCGCCTTCAGCTATGACAATGCTGAATCGGTGCAGTGCAAAGTGAACTACATCAAACAGTACGGATTGGGCGGCGGTTACGTTTGGGCGGTCAAAGATGACGACCCGAACGGAGACCTGACCAAATCCCTGGCTGGAGATCTCAACCCGTAGAGATTCACGCCAGATTAACCAAGGGCAGGCTGATCACTCAGCCTGCCTTTGATTTTTGGCGGTGTGAGGCACTGCACTAAAAATATGGCATTGCAAGTTCCGCTATATAGCTCTATACTCCGCCGGTTCGTACTTTTCGAGTTCTGGAGGTATTCCCCATGTCTACCAATTCCCTTCCGCGCCTGCTGCGAGTAGCTTTGCCGACGCTCCTGTATTTCGCTGCATGCATCTCTCCCTCATTCGCACAACACCAAAATCATGGCAAGATTCTCGGAGGATACTTCGAAGAGTGGAGTATTTATTACGCGGGCTATAACATTGCCAACCTACAACAGAATGGTGTCGCCGATAAACTGACCCACCTGCTCTACGCCTTCGGCAATGTAACGACGACTCCGGCGCCGGCTTGCGCCATCGCGGATGGCTGGGCGGACTACCAGTCCCCATACCTGCCCAGCGTAAACGGTTCCCCTTACCCCGGGCCGTTGTATGGGAATTTTGCGGCCATCCAACAACTCAAAGGACTCCATCCCAACCTGAAAGTGCTGATGTCTTTGGGCGGCGCCTCTGCGACCAACACCGAAGCCTTCGTCAGCGCTGCGAGCACAGCTTCAGGACGCCAGGCCCTTGCCGCTTCCTGCATCAACATGTTTGTCGAGGGCAACATCGCGCCGGGCATCACCGCTCCCGGCTTGTTTGACGGTTTCAACATCGATTGGGAATTTCCCACCGCAACTGACACGAAGAACTTTACAGCCCTGCTAGCCGAGTTCCGCAGTCAACTGAACGCTTTGAGCAAAACCACAGGAGAGCAATACACCTTATCGTTCGATGGGCCGGCGGGCTCGCAGAACTATGTGAACATCGATCTCAAGAAAGCGGCCGCGCAAGTGGATTTCATAACGATCGACGGCTATAACTATTCCGGCTCATGGGTCACGCAGACCAACGATGCGTCGCCACTGTTCGATTCACGTCAGGACCCGCTGTATGGCCAGCAACTCGACATCAACGACACCGTAAACGCCTATCTGAAGGCAGGCGTGCCGGCTTCGAAGTACACCATGGGACTGCCTTTATACGGCGCCGGCTGGACGGGCGTGCCCAACGTGAACCATGGCTTATATCAGAACTCAACCGGACCTTCTCCAGTTCTCTGGGCTAATGGAACCGGTTTGTGTCCAGATATCAGCGGCAATACTCCGGGATGCGACACTCTGCTAACTCCCGGACTGCTCACTTATTCGACGCTCTCGACGCTCACCGCCAATGGCTACAGCAACTACTTCGATCCGCGAAGAGTTGCAGTATCGCTATACGATTCGTCCGCCGGAACTTTTTACACCTACGACGATCCGGCGACAGCGCTGCTGAAGATGATTTATGTGAACCTGAAAGTGCCTGGCGGTCTCGGCGGCGCCTACGTGTGGGCGCTAAAAGATGACGATGCCAATGGGACTATGGTGAAGACCATGGCGGCGGGTCTAGGCCGGTAGCAATTCAGAACTATAACTGGAACGAACCACCGGGGCAGGCTGGATTGAAAAATCAGGCCTGCCCTTTAAGTTTTCTCGGTTGTGCAGTTGTTAGCGCAGGCGCCGGATAAACAGAGTATGCCGTTCGGACCGGTAAAAACCGACTCCGTAAATCGTAGCTTTTCCTCTCACCGAATAGATGGTCTGGCGAATGCGCAGAAGCGAGGCGCCCATGGGAACGCCAAGCATCTCCGCGATGCTGGCATCCGCTGATGTGGCGTCCACTTCTTCATCCGCGTACGCCAACTTAGTCGCGAAGTCATTCTCGAGAATCGCAAATAGGGAGCTTCTTCCGAGCGGGGCATCAGCCAGCTCTGAAAAATCGGCCGCGGGCAAGTAGCAGGTTTCGAGAGCGAACGGTTCTTCCCCGGTAAGGCGCAGACGCTGGATTTTCAACACCCGGCTGGCTTCCGGCAACCCAAGCCTGGCAGCCACTTCGGTTTCGCCCTCAATCACTTTCGCCACCAACACCCGCGAACGCGGGGCCAGTCCCCGGCTCGACATCTGCTCGGTGTAGCTCATCAACTTGTTAAAGTGAATTTTGGGGACGGCAACGAAGGTGCCAGCTCCCAAGCGGCGTTCGACGATTCCTTCGTGTTCCAGGCCGGCCAGGGCGTGGCGCGCCGTCATCAGGCTCACCTTGTGGGTTTTGGCCAGCTCACGCTCCGACGCGACCGCATCCCCCGGCTTCAGAGCCGCGGACGCAATTCGGTCCCGGATCTGGTTCTGGATCCGTTTATAGGCGGGGGTTCTGTTGCGATGATTTCCAGACATATTTTATCGGTTCCAGAATCTCTTGGGGCGAGCCCCGCCAGGAAGGGCCTGCGGACACGTCAAACCCCAATGCAGCCACGTGCAGAGCTTCATGCTATATAGCTTATTGAGAGTTTGATGTAAAGCTCAATTCGTGAAAAGAATGGCATAGCCGGTTCCTCAAGGCAGCGTACGGTCATGAAAAACGCCTGCCGTTCAGAAATCGGGAATCTCGAGGGGTTCCCATTTAGCTGGACACCCAGGAATCACAGCAAATCTACGTAATTTCCGGAATCGGAATCGCCTTCAGCTTTACGTCTCCCTCCGTAGTCGATCGTCCCATGAGTCAGGCAACATGCGCTGGGCGGGCCGGATCGAATAATTTTCCTTGGTCCAATACTTTTTTCTTGACTATGAAATGGCGCGTGCTATATAGCATAGTGCGTTTACATTAGTAGGCCGTTTTGTCTCCCCAGTTTGGGGACAAATTCGAGGAGGCGTGCAATGACGAAATTGACGTGGCGAAGACATCGAAACACAACCGGGGTGAAACGCGGATTTGCACGACAGCACGCCTCCCTTTTAGCGGTCTGCGCCGTAATCCTCACTCTGTCGGCGGCGGGTTTCGCACAAGAGTTGACGGGTACGCTCACCGGCACCGTCACAGATTCCAGCCAAGCCGTCGTCGCCGGTGCGATGGTCCGGGTTCACAGCGAAGACAAAGGCACGGATATCCGCTCAGTGCCCACCACCGACAGTGGAAATTTCAACATCACCAACCTACCTGCGGGGCGGTACACAGTAACCGTCACCAGCAACGGCTTTGAGACTTTCGTGGCGAAAGACGTCATCCTCAACGTCGCCGAGAAGCATACGCTCGACGTGCGATTGCAGACCGGTAAGGCGAGCGTGACCGTGGAAGTGACGGCGGAAAACACGCCGATCCAAACCACGACGGCGGAAGAATCTGGCACGGTCACCGGCGAGCAAGTGCGCGGCCTGGCGCTGAACAATCGCAATTTCGAGCAACTCGTCCTGCTGCAACCCGGCGTATCGAATCAACTGGGAGACGAACCCGGATTCGGCCTGAGCAGCAACACGGTAATTTCGATCAACGGCGCGCGCGAGGGCGCAAACAACTGGACCGTGGACGGCGCCGACATCAATGATAGCGGGTCGAACGGGACTCTGTTGAACACCCCGAGCATCGACGCCATTCAGGAATTCACGCTTGAGCGCAGCAACTATGACGCATCCTTCGGGCGCAGCGGCGGCGGCCAGATCGTAGTCGCTACCCGGTCTGGAACCAACCAATTTCATGGCAGCGCCTACGAGTTCAATCGCAACAATTTTTACAACGCGAATACGTTTGAGAACCGGCAGTCGATCGACACGGCGATAGCTGGGGGCGCTTCCCCTTCTGCCGCAGCCGCAGCCAATCCAACCCCGATTGAGCGTTACAACGACTGGGGCTTTACTATCGGCGGTTTCATCGAAATCCCAAAGCTTTATCATCCGGTGAAAAACAAGACTTACTTCTTCTGGTCGGAGGAGTGGCGACACTCGAGTGTTCCGGGGAGCGCGGAAATCCCTGTGCCCACCACGGCGCAGCTTGGGGGCGTGTTCACCGCAGCCCAAATCCAAACCGGCCAAACGAGTCCAGTTCCAGTAGCCCCGGCCGGGTGCGTGACAACGGCAGGGACGGGAGCGAATGAAACCTGGACCATCAATCCCACCTGTTACAGCCAAAACGCCGGGGCCTATCTGCAGACGTTCATGGTGCCTAACCCAGCTAACTCGGGGAGCAACCAGTTGGTTGAGAGCTACAGTTCGTTGAACAACTTTCGTCAGGACATCATCCGTCTCGACCAGAACGTGGGCGACAGGGTCCGGCTATTTGGCCGTTACATGCAGGACAGCGTACCTGAGAACTTTCCCTTCGGGCTCTGGGGCACAGCAAACTATCCTGGAGCCGACGCGGTCTCGCTCAATGCTCCGGGCCGCAATCTAGTGGTGAATGCTACCGTGAACATCTCACCGAGAGTGGTGAATGAAGTCGAATTCGCCGATTCTTGGGGAGCGATCAACGCGACGCTTAGCGGCTACGAAAACTCACCCTCATTCACAAGTAAACTCACTGGCAACACCGCGTACCAGGATCCGTATGGGCGTGCTCCGAATGCCAGCATCGTCGGTTATACGGGCCTAACTAATGGAAATGCTCCTTATTTTGAAAGGAACATCGATAAGAACTTATTTGACAATCTGTCCATCCAACACGGTAACAACACCATCCGCCTCGGAGCCACTGCCATGTGGATGACCAAGACGGAAAACGCATCCTCCGGTCTGGCTCAATTCAACTTCGACGGTGCGAATGGAAACGATCCTTTTGCGAATTTCCTGTTGGGACAGGCGGCCAGCTATTCGCAAGCAGACAAGGATACGATTCCAGATCTCCACTATGTGAACTTTGAAGCCTATGTGCAGGACGATTGGAAGGTAACCCGGCGCCTCACGTTGAATCTCGGCGTCCGCTATAGCTATTTCCCGTCGCCTTGGGATGCCAACCATTTCCTGGTCAATTTCGACCCCGCCAAGTTCGTGCCCAATGTAGTTACGATTGCCCCTTCCGGAAACATGAATCCGGGCGCGGCGGCGAATGCGGCAACTTACGCCAACGGCATGATCTTCCCCACCGGAGCGACTTGCTCCGCGGCGCAAGCAATTTACGCTGCGGCAACTTGCTCCCCATACGGTAGCCGAGTGAACGCCAGCTCGAATAATAACTGGGGTCCGAGGTTCGGTTTGGCCTGGGATCCCCGAGGCAACGGCAAGTTGGCCGTTCGCGCCGGATATGGCTTGTTTTATGACAGGACGCTCAATGGCATCTGGGAACAAAATGAGTTCGGAACCTATCCGTTTAATGCCGATCCTCCCCTCGTCCAGACAGCCGCAACCAATAACCCCGCGGAGAATGCGAACCTGTTTGACAACTCCTCTGCGGGGACGCCTCCAGGTCCATCGCTCACACCCATCAATCCGGTTATCACCGGAACTCCGACGGCGAACGGCTCGCTAGCCTTCAAAGCTCCCAGTTACCAGGACTACAACTTCTCGGTGCAAAGTGAAGTCATGCCGAACACAGTGTTCGAAATTGGCTATGTGGGCACGAAAGGGACGCACCTCCTCGGCGACATCGATCTCAATCAGCCAACGGTGGCGGCGCGTACAGCGAACGAACTCGTCGACGTAAACGCCATACGCCCGTTTCCCGGCTATGGAGCCATGGCCGATCGATCGCCCGTATTCACCAGCAGTTACAATTCGCTCCAGGCATCACTGAATCGGCGGATGAGCCATGGGCTGACACTTGGGGTCGCCTACACCTGGTCCAAACTGCTTACCACTAACCCTGTAGACCGAGGTTTTGGCGCAACCGATACCTACGACTTAAAACAAGGCTATGGACTATCGACGCTAAATACGCCGCAGATTTTAGTCGTTAGCTATGTGTACCAAGAACCTTTCTTTAAGAACCAGCGTGGGGCTGGATGGTTGTTAGGAGGTTGGGAGATCTCAGGTATTGTTAACTTCCAGAGTGGGCAGTCACTCACAGTGACGCAGCCGCTCGACCCATTCGATCCAGGCACCGGCAATCCAGGCGCCCCAGGCGCTGGGAACCGAGGAATAGGCTTTCTGCAAGGTGACGCGACGAATCGGGCGAACCAGAGTGGCAGCGCTGACGGGCCAAAGACCGTCAACGAGTTCTTCAATACTGCAGCTTTTTCACAATCGGTGGGAGCGTTCGGCAACTCAGCACCGGGATCGCTGTTGGGGCCGGGCTTCCAGCGCTGGGACACGTCGCTGTTCAAGAATATAAAGTTCGGTGAACGCGCCAGCTTCCAACTTCGCTTGGAGACGTTCAACACATTCAATCATGGCAGCCCATCCCAGCTTTGCAACGGCACTTGCGAAGTAGGTACGTCAGCCTTCGGCAAGGTCACGAACTATCACATTCCCCGCAACGTGCAAATCGGCGGAAAGTTTAACTTCTAACCAACGGCTGGCTAATTATCAAAAAGCGCACGCCCCGGCGTGCGCTTTTATTTTTCCTCTGTACGGGGACATTAAGATTAGGAAGCTGCGCTGCTCACTGGCTCTCGTTCTTCTTAATCGCCTCCGCCCTGTGCTTCTCCTGGATGGCAAGTGCAATCTTCTGTTCGTTCGCGGCCTCGGCGGTCTCGCCCACCTGCCGCAGCGCCGTGCCGAGAACAAAGTGCGCTTCAAAATAATTGGGATCAATCTCAATCGCTTTGCGCAGCGGCTCTAGCGCGGCTCTGGGATGTTGCAGAGCCATCTCCGACTTCCCTAAGCCGAACAGAGCCTCTGCATAGCGCGGATTCACTGCCAAGGCTGCGCGAAAAAGAGGCTGGGCCTCGGCAGGCTGGGATTTCTCCAGAAGGATCTGCCCCAGAATACAATTCGAGACAGGATCGCTTGGAAAACGCTGCAGCTCTGCGCGAAACTCCTTCTCGGCGAGCTCGTTCTCGCCCTCGCGCCAATACTGAAATCCCAGGCCGGAGTGCGCGCCCATGAAGTTGGGGTCGGACTGGATCGCCGCTTGATATTCCTTGACGGCCTCCGGCCGGTTCGACATCTGGTCATACGCCGTGCCCATCATCACGTGCGCCGAGGCCGAGTTCGGATTAACCTGCATAATGCGCGCGAACACGCCGGTCAGCCCTTTGTAATCCTTCATCCGCAAATACGCCTTGCCGAGCATGTCGAGCGTCTCTAAATCCGAAGGCTGCGCCTGGTTGGCGCGCTCCAGATATTGAGCGGCCTTCTGATACCGATCGAGAGCGAAAAGCGACAGGCCGGCCAAATCCAGAATCTGGAAATCAGTGGGATGGATGTCGGCCATGGTTCGAAGCAAGCGCCAAGCCGGCTCGTAGCGCTGGCTCTTGAAGTATGCGATAGCCAGATTTCGTTTTGTGGCGTCGTCGCCAGGATGGAATTTCAGCGCGTCTTCATACAACGGAATCGCTTCGGCAGGTTTTCCCATTCGGGCCAGCACGATGCCCAGATTGTTTAACGCCGCGAGGGAATGTGGGTCGATCTTCAAAGCGCCCCGCAACTCGGTCTCGGCAGCCTCGTTGTCGCCCTTGTGCATCGATTCGGCGGCGCGTTGAAGGTATGCGTGCAACTGCGTTTCTTCGCTAATCGGAGCCGTTGCGGCGGGCTGCGCTCCTGTTTGGGCCATTGCACAAAGCGAGATCAGAAGCCCTATTACCGGGATGCCATGGAACCATCGTGCGCACATTCCCTCTCGCATAGGGCAGATTCTAAACCCCAACCGATCAGTTTGCGGCGCTCCTCTTTTTCTTTCTTTGCTGCTGCTTCTTTCTTCGCTACTGCGGGTAGGTGCGCGTCGATCCTGCGAAAAGATTTGCGGAAATTATTGGTCGATGCCAATCGAAACCGTCTGTCGCCAGTGCGTCCCGAAAAATCACGATTCGCAAAAACCCGGTCAGCTGGCCTGAACTTCGCGCGCTGCACGAACTGCCTGCACCAGTTCGCGAGCCGCTTGCGTGATCTTCGCCAGATTGCCCTCACGCAGAGCAGCCGCGCTCACCAGATCGCCGCCCACTCCCAGCGCAAAAGCTCCGGCCGCAATGTAGTTGCCAGCGTTTGAAACAGTCACCCCGCCGGTCGGGATCAGGGCAGCGTTGGGGAATGGACCGCTCAAGGACTGCAAATACTTGGGGCCGCCCAGGTTGCCGCAAGGAAAAATCTTGATCAAGCTCGCACCCAGGTCCTGGGCATGCATCAGTTCTGTTGGAGTCAGCGCACCGGGGATTGCCAACTTGGCGCAGGAATGAGCAACCGCCAGCACGTGAGTCGAGAGTCCCGGACTCACCAGAAATTCAGCGCCGGCGCGAATACATTGCTCCGCTTGCTCGCTCGTCGTAACCGTGCCTGCGCCGATCAGCGCTGTTCGCCCGTGCTCCCGCACAACGTGGCTGATTACGGAGACTGCGTTGGGAATCGTCATGGTGATTTCGAGGATCGGAATTCCGCCGGCACAGATGGCCTCCACGGCCCGGGTTGCGTCTTCGACGGTTGCAGCCCGCACCACGGGTACGATCCCAATCTCGCCGATCCTGCGAATCACCTCGTCGATCGTCATAATATTTGGTCTCGTTGCAGGATGACTCCTGTCCTCTCGCGTACCTTATCTAGCGTGGAAATTCCCTCTAGCTCGTCACCGCGCAATGCGCGCGGTTTGTGCCTTCATCGCCTGCATAACTTCTTCCAACGTAGCCATTGATGTGTCGCCAGGCGTAGTCATTGCAAGCGCGCCGTGGGCCGCGCCACAATCGACCGACCACTGCGGCTCTTTGCCCGATAGAAATCCATAAATCAACCCCGAGGCAAAAGAGTCGCCCCCACCGACGCGGTCGTAGATCTCAAGATTTTCGCGCACGCGCGCGTGGTGGACGTCGCCGTCGTAGTAGCATATCGCGCCCCAGTCATTCAGGGTCGCGGTCTTGGCATGCCTCAGAGTGGTAGCGATGACGGCAAGATTAGGAAAATCCTCTACGACTTTTTCGATCATGCCTTTGAATCCAGCCGGGTCCAGGTGGGAGTGGTGTTCGTCGAGACCTTTCACCTCGAAGCCCAAAGCGGCGGTAAAGTCTTCTTCATTGCCCAGCATCACATCGACAAGCGGCGCCAGCCGCCGGTTGATTCGTTGTGCTTCGGGTTTTCCCCCAATCGACTTCCACAGTGACGCTCGATAGTTCAGATCGTAGGAAACGATGGCGCCTGCCCGCTTCGCCGCGTCCATAGCTTCTTCGGCGACCAGTGGCGCGGTTTCTGAAAGCGCACAAAATATTCCGCCGGCGTGGAACCAGCGTGCCCCGTCCTTGCGGAAGATCTGCTCCCAATCGATTTCGCCGGGCTTCAATTGAGAGACTGCGGTGTGGCCACGATCCGAACATCCAAGGGCCGGGCGCAGGCCAAAGCCTCTCTCGGTAAAATTCAAACCATTACGCACCGTCCGCCCCACGCCGTCATATGGAACCCAGCGCACATATTTCTGGCTAACGCCTCCTTGTAGCATCAGGTCTTCGACGAGACGTCCAACGGGATTATCTGCGAGGGCGGTAACGACCGCCGTGTCCATGCCAAAGCAGCGCCTTAGGCCGCGGGCCACGTTGTATTCTCCGCCACCCTCCCAGGCGCGAAAATGGCGTGTCGTGGAGATGCGTTCATCTCCGGGATCGAGGCGCAGCATGACCTCGCCGAGACTGACCAGGTCCCACATGCAACCGCTTTTCGTTTTGATGTTCAGTTTTGCCATAGCTTAAAAAATGACGATCTTAGACGAGGTCTTCAACTGTCGCGCGCGCCACGGGCGATCGGTTGACCGGCTGATCAGCCAGATATTTGGAACTTTGAATCTGGACCGCGCCAGCATCAGCCAGAGAAACTCTGAGTTGTCGCGATGGATCCACGAACAGCCAGCTCACGGCCCCCACCAGGCACAACGCAGCCGCCACTAGAAATGAGGTCGTCCAACCGAAGCGGGCGGCGATCCAGGGAGTGAGCGAAGCCGTGAGCGCGGCGCCAATCTGGTTTCCCATATTCATGAAGCCCGACACCGAGCCCGCAGACGCGCCGGCGAGGTCGGCCGTCACCGACCAGAAAGAACTCTGCGACAAATAGAGCGCACCCGCTCCTCCCGCGAGCACAACGCTGGCCAGGCGCGCGCTTTGAACTTGAGATCCGAATGCGATAAATATTCCTGCCAGCGAAATCGAAAATGCCGCGAGGCCACAGCGCCCGACGCGGGGGCCGAGGCGCTTCGTGAGCCAGTCGTTAATGCTTCCTCCCAGAAGGCAGCACACCAACATCGCGAGAAACGGCAGCATGGTATAGAAAGCGCTCGCTTTCAAATCCAGTCCCCGCACTTTGGCGAGATAGCGATAGAACCAGCTGAAGAAAATCCATGCAACATAGCCATAGCAGAAATAGCTGAGCGTGATCGCTAACACTTCTTTGCTTTGAATGACGCGCGACCAGGGCACGAGCGCTCTCGGATCATTACTTAATTCGGGCTTTGACTCTGACTTTGATTCCGGTTGCGTCAGCCCGGAACGAATCAACGCCAGCTCCGAAGCAGAAACCTTTGGATGCTCCGCAGGCGCGTCGCGAGCAATCACAAACCACATCGCGCCAACAGCGAATCCGATGATGGAGCAAACCCAAAACGATGATCGCCAGCCGTAATGGACCATGATGTAAGTGACGATCAATGGCGTAAGGCCGGCGCCCGCTCCCACTCCGGCGAAGATCCAGCCGCTTGCAATACCGCGTTCCGTGGTTGGGATCCAGCGTGCGATAAATTGATTGGCGGAGGGATAAATAACAGCTTCCCCAGCGCCGAGAAGAAACCGGACCGCAACGAAGATGAGCAGCGCGCCTGTAATGTTCGCCGGAACCATTGCGGTCAGGGCAGTGAAGATTCCCCACCACGCGACGCCCGCCGCCAGCACGCGGCGCGGTCCAAAGCGATCCGCCAGTCTTCCCCCAACGGTCTGGAAGAGTGCATATCCGACCAGCATCGCGCTGAAAACCTGGCCTAGCTGTACATCGCTGAGATGGTAGGCTTCGGCGATGGAGCCGCCGGCGATCGAAATGTTGACCCGGTCGAGATACGAGACAGCGCTGAGGATGAACAGCCAGAACACTAGCAACCAGCGGACATGGCTCGTTCTCGCACTGTTCATCGCAAAGCTTTCCTTATTTATGCCACGTGTTCGCGGAGAAGACGCGAAAGTTGCTCGGCGACGATTTGGTCTTCGCCCGGTTGCAGCATGAACGAGTTCATGGCCAGTCCCGGTCGCTCTTCGCCGGGTTCCAACACAATGGACGGCTTCGAGCTGCGCAACAGCTTTGACGCCTGCTGCGGCGTTAACGTAATTCTCGACGCGTCCCAGGTGATGCTCATGTGCGGGAAATGATTGGCAATGTCCGGAACAAAATAGGATGTGCCCACTCCCGGAACTTTCGTGACTTCTCGTGAAATCAATTCCAGCCGAGCCTGCCATTCCTTGGCCAGAGCGTCATGGTCTTCAGAGAGAAAAAGTTCGAGCGCTTTCACCATGCCCACGATTTCTTCTTTGCCCACCTTCTGGCTGCGGCCCAGCGTGTCCTCGTGCGGGCTGTTGTTGAGCAGCGCGTTCGCTACCATATCCTTGCGGCCGATCAGCAGGCCGGCACACTGCGGCCCGCGGATGGCTTTGCCGCCGCTGAAAGTCACCAGGTCGTACCCCATGTTTGTGTAGTCCCACAGATGCGACACCGGCGGCGTATCGGCCGCGGCATCGTTCATGCAGGGGATGTTGTATTGCTTCGCCAGCTTGACCCACTCGTCTACTTTGATCTTTCCCGAGGCGTTGGCGAAGTTGGAGAAGTGCATCATCGCAGTGCGCTCATTCACCGCGGCATGCAGTTGATCGACGGTTTCGATCACGACCAGCTTGATTCCCGTGGAGCGCAACTGGTGATCAAACGGATTGCGATGCGATTTCTGAATAATCACTTCCGACTTCATGCCGGTCAGGTCCGGCAGTTGCCGGATAAATTCCTCTTTGCCTCCAGTCAAAATGCCCGCCAGTCCCGATTGAATCGCGGCCGCGGCGCCCGAAGTCACAAGTGCCGTGTAACCCTCCGGCAACTTGAGCATCTCGGCGATGCGATTGCCGGCAGCCACTTCGAGCTCAGGAACGCTCACAAAATGACGTCCCGCCATGGTCATGACGGCTTCGAGTTCGGGATGAGGAAGAGAACCACCTAGTACGGTCATAGTCCCATTCGCATTAATGACCGTTGCGACGCCAAGCTCTTCATAGGGATTGCCGGTTTGCCCGAAACCGCTGACCCGCGCGGTTGCGCCCGCCGCCGGGCGATTCAAGGAAAACAATTTGCGTGGCGCCAGGATTGCCCCCGCAATCACTCCCACGCTGCCGAGAAAACCGCGCCGGTTCCACTTTGAGTTCAGTCGCATGAATGAAGCTCCCTTGCCGCTTACTTGCTGGTGACCGCAGCAATGCAGTTGATTTCCACCAGCGAGTCCCCTGGGAGCGCGGCCACCGCAACCGTGGTGCGAGCCGGGCCGCCGTGGGGAAAATACGTGGAGAAAACTTTATGCATTCCATCCCAGTGTTCAATCTTCACCAGAAAAACATTCAGTTGCAGAATGCTGTCCATGGTTCCCCCGCCAATTTCCACGTGCTTCTTGATCTTGTCCATGACCATGCTGGTGTGGGATTCGATCGTCCATTCCTTGGAGTCGCGGGTATCGTGGGCTCCCTGCCCCGAGACATAAATCAAACCGCGGTGAACAATGACCGGCATAATGGCGTCTTTCGCGCTGCCGGGTTTGCCGTCGCTATCGAGCTTGCGGATGCTGCCATCCTGAGTGGCAGTGCCTTGAGCGACTGCACGGTTCGGCAAAATGGCGGCGGTAACTCCCAACGCTGAAAGCACGGAAGCAAAGCGCGCCGCAAACGCTCTACGAGTGAAAGTCAAATTCATCTTCGTTCTCCTTCAAATTGGGTGATCGAGGTCGATGCCCCGATGTCAGTTCGCTGTCTAGAGAGGTTTCGCAAGACCTACCTCCACGGCGCCCGGTTTTCGCGGACGCGAGTTGTAGCGGGCACTCTGATATCCCAAATCCTGTGAGATTTGCAATCCCGCTGTTTGAATCAAGGGCGCGAGTTGACGCAAACGTGTGACCGTCATACGCACGGCCGGCGCCGTAACGCTCAGGCTGGCATTCACGCTACCGGCGTGGTCCCAGATGGGGGTTGCGACGCATCGTATATGAAGCTCATGCTCCTCCAGATCGCAGGCGTAACCATTCTTTCGGACTCGATAAAGTTCCGCTTCGAGCTCCTGAAGGTTGCCTACAGTGTTGGGGGTGAAGCGCTGCAATCCCAAGTGCGGGAGCGCTTGTTTGCGCTCATCCTCTGGCATGTACGCCAGCATGATTTTGCCCACGGCCGTGCAGTACAACGGAACGGTGGCTCCGATGCGGGAGTGAATGCGCAACTGCTCGGGCGAATCCAGCTTCTCGACATAAACCGCGGACAGCCCATGCCGCACTGTCAGGTGAACGGTTTCGCGCGTCTGGCGGTTTAACTCCTGAAGGTAGGGCAAGCTCACTCTACGGATATCGAGCTGGCCCAAAGCCGCCTGTCCGATCGCGAAGCAGGCAATTCCCAGGTGATAGACCCCGTCACCGGTGCAGTTCAAAAATCCCGCGCCTTCCAGGTTAGCCAGAAAACGGTGCACCGTACTCACCGGAAGCCGGGAGCGTTGCGCCACCTGCTTTGCCGTGAGCCCGTGCGGCGACTCGCTGAAAATGTGCAGAAGCGACAACCCGCGCTGCAACGCCGTGATGTTGTAGCTTCGCTTTGGAGTGTTGGACATGAAAACCGCTCAACATTGAACGATTACAAAATGAAAGTGCGAATTATCTGATGAAAATCGATTTTGTGCAACCGATATCTTTGTCCCGTCTTTTCTCCCCTATAATCTTCCAAATTTCTTCACCGCCTCCACAATCGACTTCATCTGCTCGATCACGGCATACATCGAATGCTCTTTGAAGTCCATTTGCTGGGCGAGAGTTAAAACTTCCTGAGCCTTTGCCCTGGGCACAACCACCACGCCGTCACTGTCGGCGGCGACAATATCGCCAGCATTTACCGTTACCCCATCGCACTTCACGGGAATCTGCGATCCTCCGAAGCGGTAATGGTGCACCGACGTGGATGGCACAATTCCGGTCGCATACACCGGAAATCCAATCTTGCGTAGATAGGCCACATCGCGCACACCTCCATCGATCACCGCTCCGGAGTAGCCGCGCGCCGCCATGGCGGTGCCCATCAGTCCGCCCATGCCCGCGATGTCCTCGCCGTCCTCGACCACCATCACGTAAACGGAGTCGGCAGAGCCTGCATCGATGGCCGCAAGCATTCCGTTCAAAGCAGCGGGATCGCTGTTCCCTTCGTCCTTCTTCAGAAGAACCGTGCGCGCAAAGCCGGCAAACTTTGCCGTCAGGATGGGATGCATGCGGTGACTCATGTACATCCGCTTGCCGGTCAACTGTTCCAGGGCGTCGGAGACCGAGGCCACTTCCACACGGCGAAAATCGGCGATCAATGCGCTGTCGGTTAGTGGCGCATTTGCTCCGGCAGTTGATTGTGCCCGCAGGAATCTTGTTCCAAGCGATATAGAAGACAAAAGGCCGATGGATAATAGCGATGCCGCGATTCTGTGAGATTTTACAAATCTACGGAACTTGTTCATTTCCTTCTCCTCGTTGTATATATGTGCGCGGACTCTAACACTGTTTGCCGTTCGGTGGAAGAGCCAATCCATTTATCCGAAGGGAAATGAAAATGCCAACCAGAATTGCCCGCTTGTTTTTTTGGATGTTCGCGATCGTGCTAGCCATTGGCGTTTCGGCACAGCCGAGCCATGGCCAGGAGCGAAAATCCGTGAACCTGTCTCCCGCCCGCGGACTTCCTTTCAGCGATGGAGTCGTAGCCGGTAATACTCTCTACATCGCGGGCCAGGAGGGCACCGACGCATCCGACAAGTTGGTAGCCGGAGGGATCGGCCCCGAGACTACCGCGGCTCTTGAAAACATCCAGAAAGTTCTGAAGGCTGCCGGCTTCGAGCTGAAGGATGTAGTGAGCGTGACCGTTTACCTCGCTGACATTCATGAGTTCCCTGACATGAACAAAGTTTATAAGGGCGTCCTGCCAGACCCCAAGCCAGCTCGCGCTACGATCCAAGCTGCAGCGCTGGTGAACAATGCCCGAATTGAGATTTCTGCGATAGCGGTGAAACAGAAGTAACTCGTTCGCAAGCGAATCGGCCTCCTCGAGCTGTGCCGCCGGAGGGGAACTTTCGGTTGGTCATGATCTGCGGAATATAAAAAAAGAGTTTGACAGTGCTACCGCGCTTGAGATACACCGTCATCCATCGTGCAATCGACTTTTCACAACGCAATGACAGATTTCACTGGATGAAAGTGCATTAAGAACGGCTTTGAAAATCGGGCAGGGGCCTCTTGGGCAGGAGATCAGCTATGAGCAACCGTCGGTGTGCTGTTATCGCAGTTCTTGCGTTTGTGCTTTTCGCGCTGGCGCTTGCGTCTGCCAGCATCACCGGCAGCATCTCGGGAGTGGTTACGGACAAGTCTGGCGCGGTCGTTTCCGGGGCGTCGGTGACTGCCACCGACGTCCTGACCGGCGTTCAGACCACCCAAAAGACCGATGCCAAGGGTTTTTACAATCTCCCAACCCTGGCAGTGGGCAGCTACAACCTGGAAATCAAGCAGGTCGGATTCAAAACCTATCTGCAAACCGGAATCGTGATCGATGCCAACTCTGCGCTTCGAGTCGATGCCAGTCTGGCCATCGGTTCGATCAACGAGAAGATCGAAGTAAGTACCGAAGCGGCGCAAGTGGAAACCCAGAGCACGCAAATGGGAGAAGTCATCGAGGGCACCAAGATGACCTCCGTGCCTCTGAACGGTCGCAATTTTATTGATCTGTTGTCTCTACAGCCGGGCGTTTCGCCTTATCAATGCACGTCCAGCAATTGCAATGACTCAACGAACGGAGTCGGCGCAGATGAGACATCGGTATCCGGCGACCAAACGAACGGAACTCAGTCCGTAAACGGTGGCCGGCTTGGTTCGAACGGTTTCATGGTGAATGGAGCAGACGCGCAAGAGGGCGTTCACAACGGAGCGGCAATTCTTCCCAATCTTGACTCTATCTCCGAGTTTCGCATCATTACCAACAACTTCAACGCCGAATATGGAAACTTCAGCGGCGGGCAGATAAACGTCGTCACCAAGTCGGGCGCCAATCAATTTCATGGAGACGCGTTCGAATTTCTGCGCAATACGGACTTTGATGCGTCACAGTACTTCGTTGGGCGTGGGGACTTTATCCAAAATCAGTTCGGTGGGATTTTCGGCGGACCGATCAAGAAGGACAAGGCGTTCTTTTTTGTCGACTATCAGGGAAACCGGCAAATCCTGGGCCAACCGCAAAGCTTCACGGTTCCATCCACGTTGGATCGAGGTGGAAATCTAAACGACTTGTTCAGCCAGGCGACGGCCAGTGGCTCCGTCAGTACGGTACAGGGCACCTCTTGGGCCGGGATCCTATCGAGCGAACTCGGGTACCCGGTGTACGCGCCCGGTAGCACGCAATTTCCAAACGGCGAGCCGTACTATACGCCTGGATGCACGAGCAATACCGCCTGCGTCTTCCCCAACGGCGTCATTCCGATGACGGCCTGGTCTCCGGTCGCGCAGGATACTCTGAAATACATTCCACAGCAGACGGGGACTCTGGGCGGCCAACCTTTCTACGCGACCTCGGCTTATAACCAGCACTTAAGGGACGACAAATTCGGAGTTCGGCTGGATACGAATACGCACTACGGTGCTTTGTTCGGATATTACTTTTTCGATCAATTCTCGGTGACCACTCCGTACGCTCAAGGCATCAGTGTCCCCGGCTTTGATAGTAGTGTGCTTGGGCGCGCGGAGATGATCAACCTCGGCCTGACCACAACCATCAATAACTCCACCGTCAACGATGTTCGCCTGGTATATCTGCGCGACCGTTATTTCGGAGGAATTCCGGGCGGCGGCACAGGCGTTCCACTCACGTCTTTAGGCTTCACGGCTCCTGCAGGTTCGGGCCCTAGTTTCAACGGAGGCATCGCTCCCATTAATCCAGCGCTGGAGGGAGTTCCTTCTTTCGCCTTCAATAACTATGAATTTGGACTTCCCCAGGATGCTCTGAAGCAATACAACAACACCTACCAGATCATCGATAATTTCACGAAAATTGTAGGCACCCACACCCTGCAGTTCGGTGCAGATTTTCATTATGATCAGATCAACGAGCGCAACTACGACGACGCTAATGGAGCGTATGTCTTTAGCGGTCAAGAGACCGGCGTCGATTTTGCCGACTACCTGATTGGCGCTCCGCAGAGCTTTACGCAGGCCAGCCAGCAACTCCTCGACTCACGCGACAAATACTTCGGAGTTTATGCGCAGGACAGCTGGCGCGCGCGGCCTACGTTAACCATCAATTACGGCCTGCGCTATGAGATTATGACGCCCTGGTACGATACTCAGAACAAACTGGAGACCGTCATTCCCGGCGAACAGTCCCAGGTTTTCCCGACTGCGCCACAAGGATTGCTGGTTCCGGGAGATCCGGGCGTGCCGCGGACCTTGGCCCCCATTCAGTACCACAACTTCGCTCCCAGAATCGGATTCGCGTATTCCCCGGACAACACGGAAGGCCTGCTCGGTAAGATTTTCGGTGGCCCCGGCAAGAGCAGTATTCGTGCCGGCTACGGGATCTTCTACAGCGCAATTGAGGACGCCAGTGGCTTTGTTGAGGTTGGCGACGCACCCTATGGTTTGTACTATTCCGCCAACTCCACCCTGCTGTCGACCCCATTTGTTGCTCGTGCCAACGGAACCGTCGAAACCCAGAAGTTTCCGTTCACCTTTCCTCCAGTGAACTCCTCGCCCAAGAATCCCGATACCTCCTTTAACTGGCCGCAAGCCACGCCGCTTTCCGGCTCCGACTACTTGTACCCTCACGACAAAATACCGCAGGTGCAGCAGTTCGAGTTCTCTTTGCAGCGCCAGCTGGGCTCGTCTACGGTAGCGACGGTGAGCTATGTAGGGTCGGTTGGCCGTCACCTCTTAACGTTCGAAGAGTCGAACCCTAGTAATCAAGCGCTCTGCTTGTTCTTGAATAATTCTGCGAATCTTGCACCCAATAGTCCGACCTGCGGTCCAGGGAACGAGGATCCGGGGTCAGGTTCGCCCATACAGCTTGCTCCCACAGTGTCCTATCCTGGTTACGCCGCAGGAACTTCGTTCGCCACGACCCGCCTGATCACGGGACTAAGTACACCGAACACGGATAACTTCATCAGTAACCCGTACATGATCACAGCCGTCAGCTCGAGCTTTAACTCCCTGCAAGTGAGCGTGAAGCACACCGAAAAATACGCCAACTTCCTGGTCGCCTACACCTATGAAAAATCAATCGACAACGGCTCGTCATCGTTCGATGCAACCAACCCGCTTGACCCCAGGCAAGACCGCGCCTTGTCGGTATTCGACGTCCCGCAAGACTTGACGGTGAGCTACACGGTCCAGATGCCATTTGACAAGTTGACTGGGCGCTCCTGGCAGAGACTTACTGGAGGGTGGGCGCTCTCCGGGATCATGACACTGGCCAAAGGTGAGCCCGTTCAGTTGACCGAAACTGACGACAACTCACTCAGTGGAACATTCGCTGACACTATCGATAAGCCCAGTTATAACACCAATAATCCCGGCCCTCTGTTCTTGAATAAAAATCCGCGCAATTCGGCTGGGCAAGCCTATTTCAACCCAAATTACTTTATGCAAGAGCCCCTTGGGACGGTTGGAAACGTCATGCGCCGGTACTTCAGCGGGCCGGGCATCTATAACTTCGACGTGGCCTTGTTGAAAGATACGCCGATAACTGAACGAGTGCAGGCGCAGTTCCGGGCGGAAGCGTTCAATGTCTTTAATCACGCGCAGTTCAACAACCCAACCGGAAACATCAACGACCCGCAATTCGGGTTTGTAACTTCGGCGCGAGCCGCACGCATCATGCAGCTCGCGTTGAAGTTCCTGTTCTAAGTGGAAGTTTCTGTTCTAAGCCGTATTTCGTCGATGCTTCCAAACTAACTCGGCCGATGGCATGGAGATGAGGGAGCAAGGCTTCGTGCCCTTTGATCGAGCGCACCGGAGAGCTACATAATTCAGGGCTTAATGAGGAAGCGAGAAGCTGATCACATCGCCTCCGGCGGCGATCGCCACGTATTGCACTCCGTCGACCGCATAGCTCATCGGTGAAGCGTGCATGTGCTGGCCGGTGTCGAATTGCCAAAGAGAGCGGCCGGTGCGCGCTGCGACCGCTTCCAATGCTCCTGCATCGTTGCCGAAGAATACTAAGCCGCCAGCCGTAGTCATTGTGCCGCTCCACGAATTGCCTCGTCCGACCTGGGGATAGCGCCAAACGATTTTCCCCTCAGGCACGGAATATGCCAGCAGGATTTTTTGAGGGTGATCGTCAGGCGCAAGTTTTGTGCCAGTGGCGTAGAAGGTCTGGCCTTGGGCAAATGTTTGCGGGTGAGCGAAATACAGGTTGCAACTTTCCAGCGTCATCACGTAGAAGAAACCAGTGCCAGGATTGTACGACGGCGAAAACCAATTGGTGGCGCCGTCGATGCCAGGGCAAATCTCCGTGCCGTCCGCGCTTGGAATTCGTCCAGAAAGTATGGGGCGGCCCGCAGAGTCAATTCCTTTAGCCCAGTTCAGCTTGTCGACAAATGGAGTCGCCTTGAGGAACTTTCCATCGGCGCGGTCGAGGACATAAAGAAATCCGTTACGGTTCGCCTGCACCAGCAGGTCACGCATTTGGCCGCCTACTTTTGCACTCAGCAGCACTGGCGTTTCATTGGCGTCGTAGTCGTACAAATCGTGCGGAGTGAACTGAAAATACCATTTCAACACGCCGGTATTTGGGTTCAGCGCCAGCACGCAGGCGGTATATAGATCGTCGCCCGGGCGGGAGTCTCCTACGAAGTCGGGCGAGGCGTTGCTGGTCGTCCAATACAAAGTATCCAGCTTCGCGTCGTACGTACCGGGCATCCAGGTTGTTCCGCCGCCGTGAAGGTAGGAATCTCCGGGCCAACTGGAGGAGCCGAACTCGCCGGGCCCGGGAATCGTCCAGAAGCGCCATTTCAGCTTGCCGGTGACGGCGTCGTAAGCCGCCACGAAGCCGCGCACGCCGGAATCGCCGCCGGATGTGCCCACGACAACGTCGTCTTTCACAATGAGCGGGGCGCTGGTTGAGCCATAATGTTTTACTTTGTCGGCGTAAGCCACATCCCACAGCAGGTGACCGGAGCGAGCGTCGAGGCAAAGCAAGTGGGCGTCATCGGTTTCCATGTAGACAGAGTTTCGCCAGACTGCGACGCCGCGGTTGATGTGACCCGCAGCATCATCGAGCAAACCAGTGCTAACCGGCCGCTCGTGATGCCAAATCATCCGTCCCGTTCGTGCATCCAGCGCGAATGCGTTGTTGGCCGAGGTCACATACATTACGCCGTTGACGACCACAGGCGTCACTTCCAGTTTCTCGGAATTCGAAGGATGGAAGATCCATGCGGCGCGAAGATGCGCGACATTTGCCGCAGTAATTTCGTGCAACGCGCTGTAACGGCGCCCGGTGTAATCGCCGTTATAGGAAATCCAGTTGGCGCCAGCGGGTTGCACGAGCAAGTCGTCCGCACTGACATTCGCGTCGGCAACCACGGGAGCTTGCCCCTGTTGTCCTGTTGCCGAGAGCACGAACAGAGTTGTGATGGCTAGCAGAATCCTGGCGAAATCTTGTCTGAATGATTTCATCTCAGTGGCTTTCGGCCGCGCCGGCTTGAGCTTCGCCGACTCGAACTTCCTGGAGAGAACCGCAGTCCAGCCCGCTTGTGTCTTCAAGATGAAGCGCGACGCGTGACGGTTTTGCAGGAGGCGTCAACTCTGTCTCCAGTACGGCGAGATCCTTCGGGTCCACCTGCGTCAAAGGCATGGTCCCCACACTCGCGCCGTGTTCATCGTAAAGGTGCGCAACTAAACGTCCCGCGAAAAAGACTCCGAAGGAACCCGAGAGGCGTATGTGGCCGGTCTGCAAACGAGTAGCCTGAAGAGGACGCACGACGATCCCTGCATCTTCGACTCCGTGAAATTCACCGCCTGAGCGCGTGGGAAACCATTCCGTGTCGAGATCGCGGCTCTCTCCTGGCCGCAACTGGACGAGCGGGCTATTGATCTCAGCTTCCAGATAATAAGGAGACCCATCGCCTCCCTTGGTCAGTGAGGGCTCGCCGTCGGAATTCAATCTCGTCTCGGGGCCATTCATCCAAAAAATAACCGATGCCTTTCCGGGATACACTTCGTTCTTTTCGTAACGGAAGCGCTCCACCATGGCATACTGGCTGTCGCCATCCACCACGGCCAGCCAACCTGGCGTTGAATCCAGCCACAGTTCGGCGGCGAAGTGCACATAGTGCAGCGCGAAGAGGCCGTCGTCCCTCACTGCGACCGCCGGATTTTCCGCCGGGCCGAATCGAACGTGATAGCGGTTGAGGTAGGCGCTGGTTGGATTTGCTGGGGTGAACGTCCAGAAATTGTGGCTGGCTGGCGAGGGAGCGGAGTGGTCGGCGGTATCGTATTGCGAAACGGATTGCATTGACCACTCGACAACGTGCCCGCTCGTGTTCTGCATGGTTGCATGAAAATGGATTCGCGGAGAGTCAGCATCCACGCGAATCGTGCGCCGGATCTGAATCCCGGTCTGCGGATCAGCAGGGCCTGTCAGTTCGATCTCACAATCCTTTCCTTCCGAAATCTTTCGAAAGGCGTAGGGGCCATCGTCGATCAAATCGGAATTGCCCACCCAATGTTGTTCATCGTCGTTTCCCTCGGGCAAAAGCCAGAGCTTGTCGCCGCCATAGTTGAACCACTGGGATGGGTCGGGAGGCAGATATTTTCCCTCGTACTTGGGATTGACGAAAAGGTAAGGATGGCCGGCGAAAATAACTTGCATCAGGCGTCCGCCATTTTGCGGTACGACTACGAGTTTGAGCCAGCGATTGGAAATCTGTTGTGCGCTCCAACCCTTGTAATTCGTGGCCTCGATGCGGCACGACGAAACCGGCTGGCCCGGCACAACTTTAGACTGAGCCGATGACACATTCAGGCCGCAACAAATCAGCAAAGCCACTGCGTAGCGCCACATCGTTCCCTCTTTCTCAATCGCGCTGCGCCGATTTTTCTTGCCATGAATGACCGGATTCAGAAATCCGTGCATCGGCAGTTTCCAGGCAGCGACTCGATGGTGACACACTTTCACTGGGCGAAACAAAACCCAATGAAACGAAACAATTGAATTTGCGTCAAGCAGATTCTGTGGTATATCAGGTTCACCGTCTGATGTCACCGATTCTTAAGAAGCTGTTTTCACTGAGTGGAATGCCGCGAATTGGCCGGCGCGTCCCCAGCGGACGCGTGAAATTCGAGAAGCGCGACGTGACTCGGAGAATCCTTTTCAAGCTTTGGTTGGTGCTGATTTCTATCGGTGCGGTCGGAATCGTCTTTGCTCAGAACCCGAACCAACCCAGAGGGAAGAGCGTTTTTGAGGGGAAGTGCGCAACTTGTCACGGACTCGACGGACGCGGTGGCGAACATGCGCCCGACATCGTTCGCCGGGCTGCCGTGAAGGCGCTCTCAAACGATGCGCTTCTCGATCTGATCCACGAGGGAATTACCGAAGCAGGAATGCCGGGGTTTCCCAGCCTGGCGGATGAAGACGCTAAAGCTCTGGTTGCTTACCTGCGATTTATGCAAGGCAGATCCAGCGCGAGCCCGGTGGCCGGCGACCCAGCCCGGGGCAATGAACTTTTTTTTGGAAAGGCCGGATGTTCAGGCTGCCACCAGATTGGACGCGGGGAACAGTTTGTCGCTGGAGATCTCGCAGGGTTTGCACGCGATCATCCGGCGGACGAAATACGCGATACGATTCTAAGGCCGGCTGGAGGCGCCCCGGAGACAGTAACTGCGGTTGCTCGGGATGGCCAGAAGTTTTCCGGCACGATTCGCAATGAAGATAACGCATCTCTCCAGCTGCAGGATGGTGACGGCCGGTTTGTTCTGCTCATGAAATCCAGGCTGGTCAAGGTCCAGCGAAAAAACCTGGACGCGATGCCCGTCGACTATGGACAGCGGCTCAGTAACGGCGAGCTTGATGATGTGGTCAGCTACATTCTGCGTGAGGCCGGCGCAACCGTCCCGTCCGCATTCCCCTCCGCGGAGGGTCATGCTCAGGATTGAAGCAGGGCTCGGCAGTGTGACGCGCGGTTCGAGATCGCATCCCACAGTACGAAGATGAAGAATTGGTAGTAATCCCAGGAGGTAGTTGCTATGCAGGTTCTAAATTCCAGTCGGCGCTCGTTCATGAAATGGGCAACGGCGGCTCCGTTGCTCAGTCAGATTGCTATCGCCGACCTTTACGCGAAGGCCGCAATGGCGGTAGGCAAAGATCCCCGACAGAATTGTTACAGCCGCCTGGGAGTAAAGACGGTCATCAATTGCCGAGGCACGTGGACCTACCTGAGCGGGTCTCTGGAGTTTCCTGAAGTTCGCGAAGCCCAGATTGAAGCGGGGCAATATTTTGTAAATGTGCTGGATTTGCAGCGAGCGATTGGGCGGCGGTTGGCAGAACTCACCGGCGCCGAGTCTGGAATGATCACCTCAGGCGCCGCGGGCGCGCTAGCGGTCGCAACCGCAGGATGCATGGCCGGTACCGATGACAAGCTGATTTGGCAACTCCCCGATACCACCGGCCTGAAGAATGAAGTGGTCATGTCCGGCGGACGTAGCGCTTTTGACAGCGCGATTCGACTCACCGGCGCGAAACTGGCGCTCGCCTATTCGCCGGACGAAATTGCCAATGCCATCAACCAAAAGACCGTGCTGATCTACACGACGAGTTTGGGTGACGAGTTACAAAAGGAACTCGCGATTGCGAAAGCGCATAAGGTACCGCTGTTGCTGGACGATGCAGCCGGCATCCCTCCGGCGGAAAATGCGAAATTGTACGCCCGCATGGGAATCGACCTCTACACCTTTTCCGGCGGGAAAGGACTGCGCGGGCCGCAGTGCAGTGGAGTGCTACTGGGGCGAAAGGATCTGATTGAAGCAGCGGTGATGAATTCCAGCCCGCGAGAAGGAGCAGTGTGCCGTCCCATGAAGGTTGGAAAAGAAGAAATGATCGGCTGCCTTACCGCTCTTGAAACCTGGCTCAAGATTGACGACAAGAAACTGTACCGCGAGTGGAACGATCGTGTGGATAGCATCAGGAAGCTGGTGGAAACAGTGCCGGGAGTGAAGACGAAGATTTACATTCCAGATGATGGAAACCGCTATCCCACACTGAACGTTTCGTGGGATCAGAAGGCGTGGGGATTTACCATCGATGACTGCGTGAGCGCTCTGCGTGCGGGCGATCCCGTCATCGAAGTGCTCGGCGCGGATAATCCCAGCCTGGTTACGGCGGTGCGCGAGGGCAGGCCCCCGACCAGCCCCACGAGCAATAAAGAGCGGCCGCAGGCCGACCACATCGAGCTGGTTTCGATGACCATTCAACCCGGCGAAGAAGTCATCGTGGGACAACGATTGCGCGGCGTGCTGGGAGCGGCGCAGAAGAAAAGCCGGACCAGTTAGAATTGCGCAGTTTGCGCAGCATTTCAATGTGTGGGAAAGGCTCGAATGAAATCATTCCTCGTTGGACTGCTATTTTGTTCTTCGGTTGTTGCGCAAACACAGGGGGGCGCAGCAGCACCGTCTCAGGAATCTCCCAAGATTCACCGCGTTGCCTCGCCCAGCGTTGAGGCGGGGGGCTACGTCTACATTTCCGGCCAGGGACCGCGGGGCGCGGATGGTGCGTTACCGGCAACTTTCGCGGCGCAGGCGCGGCAGGTCTTCAACAACTTGAAGTCGGTTGTCGAGGCTGCAGGCCTAACCATGGATCACGTGGTCTACACCACCGTCTACCTCACCGACATGAGCCAGTATGAGGAAATGAACCGTGCCTTCGGTGAGGTCTTTGGGAAGATTCCGCCGGCGCGAGCCGTGCTCGGCGTTGCCAGTCTTCCGGAGCCATCAATTCAAATCAACGCAGTTGCGGTGCGCAATTTAGCGGACAAGCGCGCCGTCTCCCCGCCGAACTACAAATCGGACGAGCCTTTTTCGCCAGGCATTCTTACTCATGATCGCTTGTTCGTTTCTGCAATGCCTGGAACTGCCGCATCTGGTGGCAAGGCTTCCGATGATCCTGCGGCTCAGGTAGACTTCGCGCTTGACCAAATGAAAGCCGTAGTGGAAGCGGCTGGGCTAAAGCTGAGCCATATGGTTTTCGTCAATCCGTACTTGACCGCGCAAATCCCAATGCATGTGATGAACCAGCATTATGCGCAGCGATTTGAGTTCGGCAATACTCCGGCGCGGGCTACCATCGAAGTCACAAGCCTGCCCGACGGCGCACAAATCGAATACACCGGCGTTGCTGTTCGCGATCTGAAGCAACGGCGGTCCGTGCGTCCCAAGAACATGCCACCCAGCCCTACGGCGAGCCCCTGCGTCTTTGCCGGCGATACATTGTATTGTTCGGCGAAGAGCGGATTTATCCCTGGGCCGAACGAAGGAACCTACACTTCCACTACGCCGCTCCAACTCCGCCAGACGATGCGCAATCAGATGGATAATCTTGAAGAAGCCGATATAGATTTCTCTCAGGTTGTATCCACAGTTGTTTACCTCGATAACATGGCGGACGCGTCTGAGTTTGACCGGGTGTACGCGCAATACTTTCCAGGAAAGCTACCCGCGCAAACGACCCTCCAGCAGATTGCGCCCGCGGATCGCAGCCCCGACAAAGATGAACAATATCCTGACTTAGAGCAGGTTTCGCTGATCGCGGTTCGAAGTAGATCCAAGCATTAGCGGGAAGCTCGACCGGGCTCTGGAAATGTAAGTTCACGCAGCCAGCGATTCGCTCGGCACGGTGAAATGGAAAACAGTTCCCCGCTCGGCATTGGCCGCGGCCCATAAGCGGCCCCCGTGCGACTCAACAATGGATCGGCTGATCGACAGCCCCATGCCTGTTCCCTGGGCCTTGGTGGTGAAAAATGCCTCGAAGATTTTATCCCCATGCTGGGGCGGCAGCCCGGCGCCGTTATCGCTGACCGAGATAAGGAGCTGGCCCTCGGGATTCCGTTGCGACTTGATCGTCAGTTCCTTTGCATCATGCGTCTCGTTCATGGCGTCGATGGCATTGAGCATCAGGTTCATGAAGACTTGCTGCAATTGCACCCGGTCCCCTCTGATGTTGGGCAAGTCGCTCGCCAGTTCGGTACGGATTGAAATCGAATATCGGACAATCTCGCCATGCAGAAGGGCGACCATTTCGCGAATGATTTCGTTTACGTCGACCAACTCCCGTTGCGGTTCCTCCTTCTTGAACAGTGAGTGAATCCGACCGGTGATTTCAGATGCGCGGGTCACATCCTTGATAATTCTCGACACAGCGGCGCGAGCCTCATCGATCTCAGGCTGATCGCGCGCCAGCCATTTCAGGCAGGTCCGCGCGTCTGTAACCGCCGCGGAGATCGGCTGTTTGATCTCGTGAGCTAAAGAAGCAGTTAGCTCGCCCATCGTGGTCACCCGCGTTATATGCGCGAGCTCCGCTTGTGCCTGGCGTAGCCTCTCGCGCTCTTCTTCTGCGCGCTTACGCTCGGTGATGTCGATGTTTGAGCCGATGTAGCCGGCAAATTCTCCTCCTGGCGTGTATCTCGGGATGCCGCTCTCAATCACCCAGCGGTATTCCCCATCCGCCCGCCTCAACCGGTATTCCATACCAAATGGCTTTCGGGCTTCGAAGGCAGGCAGAAAGCAATCAAAGCACCCTTTCACATCGTCGGGATGCACGCCTTCTATCCACCCGGTTCCTACTTCCTGCTCCATGGTGCGGCCGGTAAAGTCGAGCCAAGGCTTGCTGAAATAATTGCAGAGACCGTCCGTTCCGGTCATCCAGATCATCACCGGCGCGGTGTCGGCCATGGCCTGGAATCGAGCCTCGCTCTCCCGCAAACGTTCCTCCGCCCGCTTCCGTTCGGTGATGTCGCGATATATGGCGTAGTTCGCGACCTGCTCACCCAAACTCGTGATCACCGGAACGGCGAGAAGCGACACCTGAACGTAACTCCCATCCTTTCGTCTGCGGATGGTTTCGACTTCCAGCCGGCCGCTCTTCACTTGGCGCACATATTCCCGGGATTCATCGAGAAGAGCATCCGGAACGATCACCTCCTGAATGCTGCGTCCCACCAGTTCGTGCTGCTCGTAGCCAAACATGCGTGTGAATTCCTTGTTGGCGCGAACGATGCGATCCTCCATGTCCAGGATTGCAACTCCCTCCGGAGCCTGTTCAAACAACTCGTCTAAACGACGGGTCTGCTTCTGCAATTCCTCCTGTGCCACTTTTAGCTCTTCGATGTCGGTGTTGGTCCCGTACCAGCGAATAATCCGTCCACCGGAATCACGCAAAGGCACAGCCTGAAACAAGAACCAGCGATGGGACCCGTCAGCGCTCCGCATGCGCGCTTCGGCTTCAAAGGGGACCGATTGTGTCAAAGCGGCTTGCCATCGCTCTCGCAAATCGGCTATGTCTTCAGGATGAATTGCCGCGGCCCATCCCCACCCTTTGATCTGATGGAAAGACATCCCCGTGTATTCAAGCCATCTTTGGTTGCAGAATTCGACGTCGCCATTTGGCAGAGCGCTCCACACCAGTCCCGGAATCGCATCCATCACGCCATGCAAAGGGAGTTCGCGCCGCTCCTTCTCGTCAGGAACTTTAGCGAGTGACCGCTCATCGCGCCGGTCATCGGTGCGACCGGAAATCTTATGAACGCTGGATTGTGAATGTTGCATCGACTGCGCCCCTGTTTGCGGTGAAGTGGCACCTACCTTTTGAGGCAGAGACAAACGAGTGAAAGGATTGTATAAGAAACGAGTAAAGACATTGTAAAAGAAATGGCGGTGCTGTCTGTATGTCGGTCACCGTATTGACGGGTCGGCGAGCTGGGCGTAAAATCCCGCGCTAATAGCCGGATTTTTCTTTATTCACCTCACTTCTGTCGAAGGTTCCAAGGAGTCAACTGCCGAATCGTGGCCACTGATGGCCGACTCGCTGTGGGGGGGGTCAGGAGGAGACATGCTGAACCGGGAAGAATGGTTGCCGCTCGCGCGCAAATTGGATTGGGACTTCTCCTACGTGCGCGAAGAGGACGTCTTTCCAGAGGTGATCAGCGGGCGTCCGTGGTTGCCCCATTCCGAATGGAAGGACTGGGAAGAATCCTTTAAAACCTCCTATCGAGAATATGTCGACAACCAATACGAAAAAGATATGGCCGTCTACGCGGTGCGCGACGCGGTGGGCCGCGTGGAAAATGTTCAGAAGCTGGCCGCGCCCTGGATGAATAGTCTAAAGATACACGCGGCCGCGTTACCGCTGGCTGAGTTCGCCGGCGTCATCGGCAATTTGAGAGGCGCGAGGTTTGGGCGCGACAGCGCCTGGCGAACCATGGCAACCTTTGGAGCCCTGGATGAATATCGGCACACTCAAATCCCGCTGCTCCTCTTTCATCCGTTAGTGCGATGGGATGTGCAATTCGATTGGGCGCACAAGTTCTACCACACCAACAATTGGTTTGCGATCGCAGCGCGACACTTCTTCGACGAGTTGATGATTGGCCAAAACGCAATCGAATTCCACATCGCTACGAATTTCATTCTGGAAACCGGCTTTACCAATCTGCAGTTTGTCGGACTGGCTTCGCTCGCACGCGAGTCCAGCGATCACATGTTTGAAAGGATGGTCACGAGCATCCAGACCGACGAGGCCCGGCATGCACAGATTGGGCATCCGGTTCTCGAAACCGTGATGAAACACGATCCCGAGTATGTGCAGTACCTGCTGGACAAATGGTTTTGGCGAAACTGGCGCATGTTTTCGATTTTGACGGGAGTCTCCATCGATTATCTAACCGCGTTGGATCAGCGTCCCTATTCGTTCAAGGAGTTCATGGAAGAGTGGATCATCGATCAGTTTCTGCATACCTTGGACGAGTTCGGGCTGAAGAAGCCATGGTATTGGGACATTCTGATGAGCGAACTCGATACTTACCATCACATGATCTACGCCAGCGCTTACAGCTATCGTGCGACTTTGTGGTTCAACTTTGTCATACCGAGCCCGGCAGAGAGGAAGTGGCTGCGCCAGAAATATCCTAAGCATTGGGACGGCATGGATGCGGTTTGGGAGCAAATCAGCGAGCGTTGGCGAACGGCAGGTCCCGGCTCTGCAAATGAATTGGCGGTGCATGGGACTGTGCTGCCGACTTTTTGCGATTTGTGCCAGTTGCCGCTCAGCGCGGGTACACCGCAAAACAATACAGCGAGGACCCTTGTCCACGGCGAGCGTAAATACATTTTCTGCTCCGAGCCATGCCAGTGGATTTTTTTGCGGGAGCCGGAAAGATATGCCAATCATAAGGATTTAGTGAAACGCGTCCTCTCGGGAGAAGCTCCTGCTGACCTTCCGAGTTTGCTAACCGATTACTTCAGGCTTACTCCTGATACTTGGGGCAAAGATGTTTACAGCGGCAACTACGATTGGCTGGGAACCCGAAAGAACCCCGCCGCATAACTCTTTGAAGGGACGTTTATGCCCATTCCTCTCTATGGTTTTTTGCAGGGTGATGTAGTCGGTCTACTCATTCTGGCTGAAGACGTCGACACGATCCGCACTCTGGCAAACAAGCTACAGGACGCGGCAAGCCTTCGGGTCGCAGGCCGTGACAAGGTTGATGTGGTCTTTAACAGCAAGGTAATTGATCCGGCGATTACGGTCGCGCAAGCAGGATTGCAAGCCTTGGATCGCTTTGATGTGATTGCAGGCGAGCCCCGATGAGCTTTCGAAAAATTGCCGCATTCGAAGATCTCTGGAGCGGTGAAATGATCGGTTTGGAGTTAGACGGAAAAGATATTCTGCTGGTCAATGTGGATGATCACATTTATGCATACTCCAATCTTTGTCCTCACCAGAAGAGTCGTTTGAGCGAAGGGACTTTGGAGAAGAACATGATCCGCTGCGCAAGGCATCACTGGGAGTTCGATGCCTTCACCGGAGATGGAATCAATCCTCAGAACACGTGTTTGAAAAGTTTTTCCGTCCGACTGGATGGTGGCGACATTCTGATTGAGCTGAATGACTGTGCGCCTGAGCAGGCGAACGGAGAAAACAAATAATGAGCGGAGAGGCTGCGGTGGCCTATGACCGAGTTGGCCCGGTTCTGCAGTCCGGACCTGTGGCCAATGCCATTGTCGCGGCGATCAAGGACCTGAACCAGGATGTTTTGGTCTTGGACCGCGGCGCGTATGTGAGAGTTCTGGTTCCGCAATGCTGCGTCGTAACGCGCGCGGCGATCGAAAAGCACCTGGGACGCTCGTTTCGTTTCCCCGGCGAACTGGAAATTGTAATGTCGGCATTCAAGGGCACGATTCAGCTGAATCAGGACGATGCGGAGTGGCGAGTGGCGCGCAATCGTAATTCAGCTTAAGAATAGGGTTGGCGTTTTTCCGGGAATCTCTATGCCTCAACAAAAAACCTACTGGCATCTTTTGCAGCAGAGGCGCATGCCGACTGAATACGAAATCGTCTCTTCAAAACTGCTCTGTTACACGGGCGAGGGCTTCACCGGAAAGCGATTCGAGCTCGATGTTCCGCTGAAGGATTGGTACCGACGATACCAGGAAGAATCTCCACTGGTATGCACCTCATGGGAGAAGTTTTACGATCCGCGAGAAACGAGCTACACGAAGTACACGGGCCTGCAGAGGGAAAAAGAGATCTTCGTCGACGGCATCCTGGAAGAAATTGACACTACGGGATACGACGCCCATCTTCGTCCCACATGGCTGCACGTTCTCGCAAGGGTGATTGCCCCTTTCCGCTATCCAGGACACGGTTTCCAAATGATCGCGTCCTACATCGGCCAAATGGCGCCCAGCGGACGCATCACGATCACGGCGGCATTTCAGTCGGCGGACGAGATGCGGCGCATCCAGCGGATCGCCTACCGCATCCGGCAACTTCAAAAGATTTATCCCGGCTTTGCATCCGACAGCAGAACTTTGTGGCAATCGGACCCGATGTGGCAACCCCTTCGCCAAGTCGTTGAGAAACTACTCATCGCATATGATTGGGCGGAATCTTTTGTCGCCCTCAATCTCGTGGTCAAGCCGCTCATCGACGAGTTATTCATGAAGTGTTTTAGCGAATTGGCTCTTCGCGAAGACGACTACCTGCTCGGACGGATCTTCTATTCGCTAAATGAGGACTGCCAGTGGCACCGGCAGTGGAGCGAGTCGCTGATTAAAATGGCGATCGAAGATAACGTTCGCAACATCGACACGATTCAGCTCTGGATCAACCACTGGTATCCTCTCGCATCTCATGCGGTGAAGACATTGGTGTCATTCTCTAGAGAAACTTTGAAAGCGACCGAGAAGGACGGCGATCCTCCGGACACTGCCATCCTTAGTTGTTATCGCGAGTACCTGCGATCGATGGAACTGCGAGTCCCCTCGTAGTTGAGCCTTCTAGTGGGCGAGTGACTACACCCTTGCGCCTTGCGCTTCGCGCTTCAACGCGCGCGCCAGCGTTTGGTCTAAACCGGCCTTGGCTTCCAGGTATTCGGCTTGCGAGAGTTGGCCCTGCTTGCGTTCCACCTCGATCTGGAAAAGTTCCTCCTTGATTCCATCCATCAATGTTGATGAAGATCTCGCGGCCTCGTAAGCGCCGCCTGCTTTCAAGACACTGGCTTCGGTGAGTTGATAGACATTCGGATCTTGCATGGAAGTTATCAAAGACACGCTGCTCATTGGGCGCCCCGACGCACGTTTCGTGGACTGTTGCCGCCATGCAATCCAGACAGCAGCGATGATCAGAGCCCCCGCACAGCCGCCTAGAATCCACCACCGATATTTTTGCAGCGGATCGGGCGCGTCGATTGGCGCACCCAAACCGCCGCCGGGTCGGACACTCGCTTCCGCGGGCGGGGCAACTGCACTGGAGGGTTTTTCACTCTGCGTATTTCTTGGAGCGCCGTTTTGGTGGAGATCTGCAAGGAGTCCTTCGCCGGAAAGACTAAAGGCGAGTTTTTGTCCGGCGACTGTGTTTGACGCTATCTGAACGGTCGTGTCAGGCGCTTTCGGAAAACGAACCGCTTTGAAACCGGCCGAGCCAGGGGCGGCCTTGAACCGCATCTGCTTCGGCACGATGACCATGAAGTCTTCCAGAGGATAAATCGACCTGGGATCAAGATTCGCGCTACCACTGTACGGAATCTGATAGCTCACTTCGAAACGCGTCAACCCCGGTCGCAGGGGAAAGTTGAACGAGTAGCGATTCTTTTCGCCTTCCGCTGCGGGCGCGGACTTTACCGGATACCCGTTGTCGGTGATGGCCGCGCCGGAATTGTCGACGATCTTCGCGCCATCGGGGATGTAGAACTCCAGATTGCGATCATCGAGTTGGGTGCGCGGCGGCTTGGAGATGTTCCGCACTCCAAAGTCACGCGTCACTACGATTTGTCCGTGAATGGCCTCAATGCGCATGATGTCCGCAATCACTCCAACACCAGTCACTTTTTCCGCTGCGTCGTAAACCGCAATGGCAACCGACGTTTTTCCTGGAGGCGCCATTTCGTGATAGGTGACGCCCTGATGGATAGCGCGAATCAGGTGCGCTGTCTGCGCCTCGTCCAATTTGAAAGTGAACCGGCCCTGGGCATCGGTTTTTGTGCGGGCCGCTTCCTGCATGCCCTGGCCAAGTTTGAACAATACAATTTCGTCTCCGGCAGCGGGCTTGCCGGTCGTGGAATTTTTCACCGTGCCGCTGAGGGTTTGCGCTGCCGCCATGGAAGCAAGCATGAGGAAGAGGAGAGCGACGGGGATCGCCTGGCAACGGTGCGTGCTTGCCTTTGTTCGCGAAGCGATCGCTGCTGTTAGTCTTCCGGAACCGACTTTTGCGCAACTGGTGCTTTCACTCGCAATCACATTCATCTGAGTTTTCAAGGCCTTTAATCCTTTCTGAATTTGTTTTTCCGGGCCGTTATGGCGGGAACAGATGCCAGGCGGGCGACTTCGGCCAGTATGGTGGCAGCTTCGTCCTGCAAAGAAGTTTTCAGCGACGCGTAGTCAACGTCAGGAACTTTGCCGGCCTTGTACTCAAAGTTGAGGTCGCGCAGGTTTTCGTAGACGGCATCCTTGCGCTCGCGCAGATATTCCGCGCGAGTTTTCGCCGGGCCAGCAACGAATTCTCCGGGCAGATAGAAAATCCAAAACAGAGATGCGACTGTCAGCATCAGGCATCCGGTGAGCGAGATCATAGGTCGGTCTCCATGCGAGCCTTATCGCGGAACTGTTCCAACCTCGGGCCGCGTACGGGTTGCAGGCCGCCGGCGATGGCGGGCGCGGGTCGGTTTCTCCAAGAGCGAATCATCAGAACGACCAGCGCGAAGCCCAGTATTAAGGCGGCAAAGGGCGTGATGTAGGCGGCTTGATCGAAGCCTTTTGTCGTGGGTGCGGCCAGAACTGTCGGACCATATTTTTGGACGAAGCCTTGCTCGACAAGACTGTCGCTGTCTCCGCGCTTCAGCGACGCCATCAGTTCGTTGCGCATGCCGTCCGAAGAAGGACAACCGACGTGGTTGCATTCGAGAAGAATCTGACTGCATCCGCAGATGCACATCATCTGGTGGCCAATTTCGGAGAAGCGGGTCGCCGGATCGCCCGCGCCCAGGAGAACGATGACGGCGGTGCTCAACAGCGCGGTGACAGCGGCTTTGCGAATTGGATTTGAAAGCGTCATTTATGTTTGCTCTGGTCTCGGCGTTCGGTTTTAGGTCTTGGGTGTTGGGTGTCAGGTCTTAGGTCCTAGGTCTTAGAACAAAGATTAGGAATCAGCTCGTCCTATCACCTATCATCTAAGACCTGAGATCCACACCTAAGACCTAGCACCTAAGACCCAACTTCAGCACTCATCCACAAAACTCAATCCCCTGTCGCCACGGGCGCAACCCGTGCGGGGCCTATACGCGCGCGAGCGGAAACGCGTGCCAGTGCGGGCGCATTTGGAATCAAGGCCAGTCCGGTTCCGATCAGCATGATCCACACCCCGATCCAGATCCACATCACCAGCGCGTTCAGATGCGCTCTCAAAATAGGGTGACCGTTCGCCGGATTCACTCCTTCGAACACCAGATAAAGGTCTTCATCCAGAGTGGAGCGAATGTCGGGCATGGTTGAAGTCTGGCGGCTCGCCTTGTAAAAACGGCGCACCGGGGTCATGGTGTCGATCAGCTTTCCCTTCTTGTAAACATCGAGCACGGCCCACTGGCTGGCATAGTTGGGCGCGTCGTCGTCGGTGTAGGAGCGGCAGACGAGCGTGTACGGGCCGAGCGTCATCTTGTCGCCGTAAGCCATTTCCCGCTCCTGGTCCTGATTGAACGCCGCGCCCGCGAAGCCGATGATGATGACGACCACTCCCAAGTGAACGATGTACCCGCCGTAGCGCCGGGTATTGCGGTGCGTCAGGTGAACCATGGAGGCGAACATGCTCTGCCCGGTGTGCTGCGAAATGACACGGCCGCCGCGATAGAACTCGCTGGCGACGGTGAGCATTACCAGCACTGAAAGTGCCACGGCCATCAGCGAATAGAAGTAAGAGATGTCCTGCCAGGGCCTGAGGCCAAAGGGCGATCCCCAACTCTGTGGCGTGATCATCAGAAAAACCGCGACCGCAACCGCGCCGATCGCCGGCCACATGAAGTTGCGGCGTAGGCTTTCGAGTGAAGTCTTGCGCCAGGCCAGCAGAGGTCCCACGGCCGTGAGTATCAGAAGCAGCAAAGCCACGGGAATTGCCACGCGGTTGTAGAAAGGAGCGCCGACGGTGACCTTGTTGCCTTGAACCAATTCAGAAATCTTCGGAAACCATGTACCCCACAGCACCGTGAAGCAAAGCAGAACGAACAGCAGATTGTTGAATAAGAAGCTCGATTCGCGCGAAACCAGCGATTCGAGTTTGTGCTCGCTGCGCAGTTCTCCTTTATTCTTGAAAAAGAAAAACAGGAGTGCGACCAGTGTGATGCCGAGGAACCATGCAAACCAGTCTCCGATGGAAGACTGCGCGAAGGCATGAACGGAGCTGATGATGCCGCTGCGCGTGAGAAACGTTCCCAGGATCGCGAGCCAGAATGTAGCAAAGACCAGCCAGATGTTCCACATCTTCAGCATGCCGCGCTTTTCCTGCATCATCACCGAATGCAGAAATGCGGTGCCGGTGAGCCAGGGCATGAGCGACGCATTTTCTACGGGATCCCATCCCCAATAGCCGCCCCATCCGAGCACAGAGTACGCCCAGTGCGCGCCAAGAAAGATTCCGCAAGTGAGAAATCCCCAGGTAACCATCGTCCAGCGGCGAGTGATGTGAATCCATTTTTCGCCGGGATATTTCATGATCAGCGCGCCCAAGGCGAATGCAAACGGAATAGTAAAGCCGACGTAGCCGAGATAAAGCATGGGCGGATGAATCACCATCTCGGGATATTGCAGAAGCGGATTCAGCCCGTTTCCATCGGCGGGAATCGTGCCTTTCACAATCGCAAAGGGATGGGCTGCAAAATTCAGCAACAGAAGAAAGAAAATCTGCACGGCCGAGAGAACGACCGAGGCGTAGGCAAAGAGTCGAGGATCGGTTTTGTGTCGCAGCCGCAAGACAAAGCCGTAGGCCGCAAGCAGCAGCGACCAGAAAAGAAGCGAACCCTCCTGCCCAGACCACAGCACCGCGAACTTATAAGGACCTGGAAGATCGCGATTACTGTGATGAAGAATGTAGGCGATGGAGAAGTCATTCTTGAAAGCAGCCACCACTAACAGCAGAGCAGCCAGAAAAATCAGTACAAAGGTTACGATGCCGGCGCGCCGTGCGCTTTCGCCCAGAGGCGCCGCAAAACGCCCTTTGCTGGCGAGCGCCACGGCTCCCGCGATAAAAGAGAATGCACTGCACGCTAATGCGAACAAAAGCGCGAAGCTCCCGACTTCCGCCATCATCATCCTCCTAATCGTCGACCGAGGCGCTCTGTCTTTTCGCGTTCAGCCTGTGTCTCGGCGCAGGGGCACGCCGGTAATGGTGGTATACGCACAACCGAGGGTCGTCACTGCGTAATGAATTGCTTGACGTCGCTCTTTACTCCGTCGTTTATTCCCGTGGCCCCCGTCGATTCGACGGTGTAGTAGTACCTCGTTCCGGGGCTAAGCCCATCGACACGCACGCGAAAAACCGTATCGGGATGGCTGCGGTTTAAATGAATGGGATTTTTCGCAGTCTGGTTCAGCTCCTTCGGATCGATGCCGAAGTGCACGATTCCGTAATGCACGTCCGTGCCGCCTGGATTGTTGGTGGTCCAAGTAATAATCGCCAAGTTAGTTCTTGCCAATTCCAGCTCCGGCCCTTGGCTGATTTGTACGTGTGCGACCCTCGGCTCCGGTGGAGCTATCGGCTTGGGACTGTAAGGGTTCACTTGAGCAGCCACTGAGCTTGAGAAAAGGAGGCTACCTGCCGCGGCAATCATCAATAACTTCGCGTGCATTCCATTCATATCTATACCTCGCTGGAGAATTGAAACTTTCGTGCGGTTATGAATCAAGGCACATGGAGGTAACTCCATGCGCCTTGTGTTATCACCTAGGGCTTCTTCACCATGCTTTCGAGCAGCTTGGTGGGAATCAGAGTGCTGTTTCCCTGGGTTGCTGCGGTACCCCCTGACATACAAGTTCCTGTGTAGGTATTGATGTCAGGGTAAGAAGTGGTGTAACCATCGGTGAGGGTTTGGAGAAAGGCGACGACTTGATTCTCCTCGGTATCCGTTAGGCCGAGTTTGCCAGTCGTCATGTCGACATTTTGCGGGACTTCGGGCTCCGGCCAGCAGCTCACCCTTTCCACTGTTCCGGTTGGGCATTCTCCGGACTCAACCGCATACGGGTATACGTCGCGCGTGTTGTAGAAGTGGACAAGCTGCTTCAGGCTCTTGATGTAGCCATTGTGGAAGAACTCCTTCTGGAAGTAGGGACCCGGCGCCTCGGTGGTAGGGCACTGTGGGGGTGCCATGCCCACATCGCGTGCCGTCGCCACTTGCATTTGGCCGTCGACCGTTGCTGCATACTGCGTCCAACTTGAGTTGGGGTTGGGCGCGGAACCGAAGCCGCTCCGGAGGAAAGTCCCTAGTCCGTAATCGGTGTAGGTAAAGCCGCCCGGATTGGGGGTAAATCCAAAGGAATCCGGAGTCATCTCATAATAGAAAGCAACTCTGGGATTCTTCGGCAGCCCTTCGTTGGCCGAACCAAAGCAGGTAAAGACAGGAGTCACATCGGCGGCCGTGCTCGTATCGGTTTGAGTCGGGCTGAGGGTGGTGCCCCGTCCGTCGAGATGGCAGGAGTTGCAATTGCCTTTGCCGTTGAACAAAGCGTAGCCGGCAGCTTCATCTGAGGTCAAGGTGTAGTTGCCCTTGAGGAAGGCGTCGAACTTCGAAGTAAAGGGACTGATCGACAGGCTGTGCTCGAAGGCGCTGAGAGATGCTCCCCAGTGAAGGTAATCGTTAGTTGCGAGGGTACGGTCGCCCGGACTCAAAGTGAGTGGCTCGCTGTTCGAGCCGAACACGGAATCTCCTTCCGGAAGAGCGCAGATCTGGGCGACATTGGAGGGCCAGGTGATGCTACTCAATGACCCGGCGCCCCAAATTTCCTCAAAGAGGGATGCGTACGGCGCCTTGGAAAGCTTGTACGCTATGCACGCCGTGTCGGGGTTGTCCATCTCGTCAGGGTCGACTGGAGGAAACTGTGCCTGGTCGGCGTCAGGAACCCTGGTTAGATATCCGGTGGCGCGCGAATCCCAGAAATTGCCGCCAAAGAAGAGGCCTTGCTCCGCGTCGTACTGGAGTGGAGGGAAGTAGCTGGAATACGTATACCTCTGCGCGGTTCGCTTGGCCGCCCGATAGCGAGTCGATGAGGGATATGCGATCTCCAAAAGATTTACCGTTGGAATCGGCCCACTGAAACCGGCGTAGGGCATATGGCAAGATGCGCACGCCTCATTCTCGTTGGGCGAGATTGTCTTGTCATAATTCATAAGCTTGCCGAGTATTTCGACTAAGGGAATGCCGCTGTTTTGAAGTATGGGCGGTTGACCTGTCACCACCGCAGGCGGTATGGCTTTCCACTGCGTAATGGCTTCTGCTTCGATACCATCCACTTCGCGCAGGACCCTGGCTAATTCCGAAGGCAAATCGGCGGGAAGGATCCCTGGCGGATATGGGTTGTAAACTGGTGCCGGAGGCGGAGCGGGATTCTGGGCCGACATGTTGCTTCCGGCCACCAAGATCATGCAAAGCACAGCTATTGATGCGATCGTAAACCGTTGGCGAATCATGGTTACTCCTTTGATAGGTTTGAACATCGGTGTGGATGAGGTGGGCGGCGCACTCGAATCCGTTCATAGGCTTTGGATTTCAGAGCGCCGACCGCGGACACGTTGCTAGGCTCACGCCCAGAAAGTGCCGGCGATGCTTTTGTCTTACGGACAGGTTCAGGTCGAAGATCTCAAAGTAGCTGAGAATCCACACCTGCTGATGGGATGGCGTAATCGGATGGAAGTTGACAATTCAGTGGCGGGTGGCGGAGTTAGGCACGCAGTAAAGACCAACAACTCTCTTTTCGAAGAGTTCATGCGTCTCACAGGTCCCTCCTACTAACATCAGGGTCCGCGGTGCTTCGCGGTGCTACCCTTTCAGCAAGTTTCGTACCAGAGTGTCTCGCGCCGGCTTTCTGAAGGAACTTTGTCCATACCGAGATGACAACCACGTGGGACGGAGAGCTACCGTCCTATGAGGAGAGAGAGTTATTTTGTAAGCCCTTCATCGACCGGGATGAAACGGCATGCCGGGATGCCCGGCGCTGGCCGGCTCTGGCGTGTGTAAGTCGAGATTCACGACGATCGGTTCTTGGCCATTCCTCACCACTACAGCCTCGCACGGATTTTCCGGATCAGCATTTATCTCCTGGTGCGGCACATAGGGAGGAACGTAAATAAAATCTCCGGCCACAGCTTCGTCACTAAGTTCCAGGTGATCGCCCCAGCGCATCCGCACTCGCCCTTTCACCACATACAGCACGGTCTCCAGCTCTCCATGATGGTGCGGGCCTGTCTTTGCATCAGGTTGGACGACCACGGTTCCAGCCCACAGAGTCGCCGCTCCGGCCTTCGCGTGAGTTATCGCGGCCGCCCGCGTCATTCCCGGCGTCTGTGGAGTGTTCCTATCCAATTCGCCAGCATGCACAATTTTGACCCCGTTCTTCTTCCAGTCCATGAGAAATGTTTTCTCCTGGTGCTTTCGCCCTGATTTGCGAAGATGTGATTTAGTGCGTGGCGCCGATCATGCCATAGATACTCGCCCCAATGACCGTTAATATCATTCCCATTGTCACGATGATCGCGAGGTGACTAATAAGTCGGATCGTGATGATGGCGCGATTCGTAATTCTAGATTCCATCGGGTTCGACTCCTCTGTACGCGCCGAGCATTTTTACGGCCACGAGACTTTATCAGGTGTTCGCCGTAATTTGTCAGCAGTAAGAAGTGAGACACTCTTGTCCGCACATCGACTCGATTGACAGAAGTGTCGATATAAGGACGCTCGTTAACCGCGCGCACACTTTATCCACTTCGCTGAGCTTGCGCTCCGCTCGGTCTCACAATTGCGAGAACGAACTTGTTTGACTTCGCCAGACATAACTCAACGATGAAGACACTCAAAGTACTTCTTGTGTTGTTAGCCGTGACTGTAATTGTTAGAGAAGCGGGAGGCGAGCACCATGCTGCCGTCGAAATAACAAAAGCTGGCGAGCCCCTCTCGTCGTACCCAGGGCCCACGCGAGTGCTGGCTCGGGCTTGCGGAAACTGCCATTCCAATCACACTGAGTGGCCCTGGTACAGCCAGGTTGCGCCAATTTCCTGGTGGATCGCGCGCGACGTGCGCGAAGGCCGGAAAAAACTGGACTTTTCAAGATGGCAAAAATATTCGGCGAAACAAAAGCGCGAAAAATCGGAATCGGTCTGCGGACTCATAACGACCGGCAGGATGCCGCCTCGGCTCTACTCTGCGATGCATCCAGAAGCGACACTTACCGCGGCGGATAAGAACTCAGTCTGTGCCTGGGCGAAGGAACAAGACCCCAACGCGAGATAAGTGTGCAGCGCCTGAAGTCGACATGACTTTGGCATGGTCCGTGCGTGTATTAAGGGACGTGAGCGGTTCAAACGCTCAACATCGAAGGCTCTATTAAGGAGAGACTCCTCTATGACAAATCGATACAACTTCGCGGCCGCACTGTTTGCATTAGCTCTATTGTGCTGTGCCGCCTTAACCCTGGCACCAAAAGTTAACGCCGCTGGAGAAGGCAAGATTAGCGGAACCGTCACCCTCGCCGGCACTGCTCCGCACATGAGGGGCATTGACATGTCGAAAGACCCTTTCTGCTCCAAGGCCAACGCGAGCTCTCCCGCCCACATGGAAAACGTAGTGGTCGGCCAGGGCAGCGGATTGGAGAATGTGGTTCTTTACATCTCCGAAGGCCTGCCCGCCAGCGCGCTGGCCGCAGTGCCGAAGGCAGTGCCGGTATTTGACCAGAAGAATTGCATGTATACGCCGCACGTATTGGCGGTGGATGCAGGCGAGACGTTCAAGGTGTCGACTAGCGATCAAACGGCTCACAATATTCATCCCAACCCCAACCCGATGACGGGTAACATCCCGTGGAATCTGTCGCAGCCGCCGGGATCTCCCGCGATCGTGAAGAGCTGGAAAGCCCCGGAAATGATTCCGGTGCAGTGCAACATTCATCCCTGGATGCACGGCTGGTTCGCTGTCGTCAAAGGGCCCTACGCGACCACCGACGATAAAGGCAGCTACACAATCGACAACGTTCCGCCTGGAAGCTATACGGTCACTGCGTGGCAGGAAGACTACGGTACGCAAACTCAGAAAGTGACAGTTGCCGCCGGAAAGCCCGGAGCTGCCGATTTCAGCTTTAAGGCTAAGTAGAGAACAACTACTAGAATTTACTTGCGGCCATCATGCCCAATTAGTAAGGGCGCAAACCTTCGAGTGCCCTTACTATCAATTTGGTGCAGAGCTGGCCAGCCTGCCACAGCATTCGGGACGCTCTGGAAGGCTCGATCGATCCCACCCGCCGCCGAGAGCCTGAATCAGGAGCACTGTATTCGCCATACGACGTCCTAAAATATTCACTGCCGTAACTTCATCCGCGAGCGCGGCGCTTTGCGCGGTAATCACTTCGAGATAACTTGTAACTCCACCTTTGTAGCGCGTGACGGAGAGATCGAGCGAACGCTGAGCGGCTACCACGGCTTCATCCTGCACTTGCGCCTCGTTCTCCAGAATTCGTACCGCCGCGAGATTGTCTTCTACCTGCTGGAAACCGTTCAGCACATTCTGCCGGTAGGTTGCGACTTGAAAGTCATACGCGGCTCGCGCCTGGTCGGTAACAGAGCGGCGTCGGCCCGCATCGAAGATGGTTTCGGCCGCAGATAGTCCAATCGACCAGAGGCCGCTCGGACCGTTGATGAGGGTTGTGATTGCGGAACTTTCAAAGCCTCCCGATGCGGCCAGGTTGATCAGCGGATAGTAAGCCGACTTCGCGACCCCAATCTGCGCGTTAGCGGATGCCACAAGTCTCTCGGATGCCGCAATGTCCGGGCGTCTTTCCAGCAACTGCGAGGGCACGCTGACCGGGACGTGAGGAGGCGGCGAGGTAAGCGGCAGCGGGGGAAGGCTGAACTCGGCAGGAGGCTTTCCAATCAGAATGGCGACCGCATGTTCGTATTGCGCGCGCGCTACGCCCACATCAATCGCCTGCGCCCGCGTGGTCTGCAGTTGAGTCTTTGCCTGCTCGACTTCCACTTCCGAGGCGATGCCTCCCTGGAAGCGATTTTCATTTAATTCCAGAGCTTGCTCGTAATCCTTCACAGTGGAGTTCAGCAGTTGTTCCTCGGCATCCAGGCTGCGTGCTTGAAAGTAATCGAGGGCAAGGTCCGCGTGCATGCTCAGATTGACCGTAGCCAGATCTGCGGCGCTGGCCTGCGATTGCTCGCGATAAGACTCCACGTTTTTTCGAACCCGCCCCCAGACGTCAGCCTGATAGGAGACATCGACCGGCAGGACATAATCGTTGTAGGTAATGCCGTCGAAGATCGAACTCGGAGGCGGGCGCCGGGAGGAGATCCGTTCGCGAGTCGCGGTCGGGTTAACCGTGACGGTCGGGTAATAGTCGGCCCGATAATAGCGCAGGAGGGCACGCGATTGCTGGAACTGCGCCGCTGCCGCCTTAAGATTTTGATTGGATACATTGATCTGCTGTTCCAGGTCGTTTAGTTGAGAATCCTGAAATACGGTCCACCACGAGCCGCCAAGATTCTGATCATTCGGTTGGGCGGGCTTCCAGTCACCTAATTCTTTATAGGCGGGAGGAGCTGGCGCCGCCGGCACATGATACTTTGGCCCAACGACGCATCCGGTCAACTGCAGCGCTGCAATTGCGATCAAAACCGTTTTGGCCGATTTGCTGCACACGCAGAGAATCGAAAGTCGAGATCGCTTCACTTGCTATCTCCCGGCAGTGTTGCCTGAACAATCTGGACTTGCTGACCGGAAATAATCGAGTCAGGTGGGTTAATGATGACCTGATCGTTGGCCTTGAGGCCAGAAACGATCTCGATTTCATTTCCAAAATCGTGCCCGGCCGTTACCTGAGTTAGAACAACTTTCCCATCTTTTACAACCCCTACGCGCAGGCCTTCGGTGCGGAACAGGAGAGTGTTGACTGGAATCAGGAAAGTGGAGGACTGTGTCGGGACTGCCAGGTGAACCTCTGCATAGGATCCCGTGAGCAGTGTGCCCGTGGGATTCTGCACGTCAATTTCGATCAGCAGAGTGCGTGTAGTAAGGTTGATGTCGTCAGCGGTGCGAACCAGCCTGCCCTGAAATTTACGATCCGGAAATTCCGCCAGACTGAGATCCGCAGTCATGCCAACTTTGACTCCCCGCGAGTACTCCTCGGGGACGTTTACATAAACACGGAGCACTCCAGGCTGGGCAATGTGAAACAAATCGGTTTTCACATTGCTGCTGTTTCCGGAATTGATAAGATCGCCGATATCCGTGTTGCGCGCGGTGATCACTCCATCGAAGGGCGCGTAGACTTTTTCGAAAGAGACCAGCGCGGAGTACTGCTGCACCGCAGCCTTGTCGGCTTCGACGATGGCCGCATTCGCGTTGTAGGTACCCACCGCGTTGTCGACGTCCTGCTGAGAGACAGCATTACTTTTCAACAGCCCCTGATAGCGCGTTTTGGTGATGGAAGCCAATTCAAGATTTGCTTGCGCGGTGAGCAGGTTGCTGCGGGCCTGCTGCAGTTGCTGATCAACTTCCGGCGTTTCGATAATCGCAAGCAAATCTCCCTGCTTCACGCGTGCCCCAATATCGAAATACCACTTTTTCAGATACCCATTAGTCCGGGCATAGATGGGGGAAGTAATAAATGGCTGCACGTTACCGGGCAGGATGATTTCGTCGGTTGGTGAGGTTTGCTTGGGCGACACAATCGACACCGCGGTGATGGCCGATTGCACGGTTTCCGCATGCAGAGCCGAACCAGCTTTCACGCGCGACCAGATCCCGGAGATCAAGAGGCCGGCAACCGCAATCACGGCCACAGCGATGACAATCCACCCTTTGCGGGAACGCTTCCCTGCCCTCACTTCGTTCAAGCGGGGACCCTGCTCGACGTCTTGTTGGCCATCGATGCCCTGTTGGCTATCTTCAGTTTGAGGCAACATAAAGTAACTCCCCATCGCTTGCTCCCTACCGAGCTTCTTTTTGAGCTGAATGACTGCGCGAGCCTTGCAGGACGCTAAAGAAAGCCGGCACGAAAAACAGCGTCGAAACTGTCGCGAAAATTAATCCGCCGATTACCGCTCGACCTAAAGGAGCATTCTGTTCGCCGCCGTCCCCCAGTCCGAGAGCCATGGGCACCATGCCGATGATCATGGCCAGCGCTGTCATCAGCACCGGGCGAAAACGCGTAAATCCAGCTTCCAGCGCGGCGCCGAGGGAATCCATTCCTTCGTCTATTTTTTCTGTAGCGAAACTCACCACCAGGATGCTGTTTGAGGTTGCGACGCCCATGCACATAATGGCTCCCATCAAGGCAGGCACGCTCAGAGTCGTATGCGTGATAAAGAGAAACCAGGCGATGCCGGCGAGCGCGGCGGGTAACGCGGAAATCATGATGAAAGGATCGAGCCAGGACTGGAAGTTGACCACGATCAGCAGATACACAAGGATGATCGAGAACACAAGTCCGCTCAGAAGGCCAACATAGGAGGCGCGCATGGTCTGAACCTGGCCGCGGACCACGACTCGCGATCCGCGCGGTAATTGCTGGCGCGTGGCATCAAGAATCTTGGTGATGTCACCCGCTACCCCGCCGAGGTCGCGTCCGGCGACGGATCCGAAGATGTCAATCACTTGTGCCACGTTGTAATCGGAGACGACAGCCATGCCCACTCCCCGCTGCGTCGATACCAGGCTCGCCATCAGCGAAGGAGGAGCGTTCGGGTCTGTTCCCGTGATCGGAACATTCTCCAGATCCTGCAAAGTATTTTCGCGGTATTGCGGCGTCTGGGTTGCGATCTGATAGCTGACATGATTTTTGGGGTCGACCCAAAACGTCGGTGAAGTCTGGAAGCTGCCGCTCAACGACACCAGAAGATTCTGCGCAATGTCGTGAGCCGTAAAGCCAAGTTGTTCAGCCTTGGTTCGTTCCACCCTCATGCGCAAGTACGGCTCATTGAAGGGCTGCTGAATGCGCAGATCGGTAGCTCCGGAGACGTACCGCATTTTCGCCAGCACTTCGTCTGCGTAGGCGCGATTTCCCTCCCGGTTGTTGCCGACGATCTGAACATCGATAGGGGCGGGCAATCCAAAATTGAGAATTTGCCCGACCATGTCGGCGGGCAGAAACGCGAACGTCACACCGGGAAACTCTTTCGGCAGCGTCAGACGAAGCTGGTGGATGTAGTCGTCCGTAGGGTGATGATCGGCGGAAAGAGTGACCAGAATGTCGGCGTCCGAGGTGCCAACCGGGGCCGAATTGCTATAGGAGAGATTGATGCCGCTATAGGGCAGGCCTATGTTGTCGATGACGCTCTGTACCTCCGCTGCGGGAATCTCGCGGCGAATCACCCGTTCAACCAGATCGCAAAGGTTGGCGGTTTCTTCAATGCGCATTCCGGTGGGCGCGCGCATGTGCAGCTTGAATGTGCCGCTATCGACGGCCGGGAAAAAATCCCGGCCCAGCCAGGGAATGATGATTGCCAGAGAGCCGAGGCAAAACACGAAGAACACGGTGAGGAAAGCAAGCCGGTGATGCAGGCAACTTTCGAGGAGGCTGCGATAGCTGTGACGAAATCTTTCGAAAGCTGCATCAAAACGCTTCTGCATTCTTACGAGCGGATTGCGGCTGGGTGCGTTTTCGTCGTGCCCTTTTTCGCCCCGCAACAAATATTTGGCCATGGTCGGCACGATGGTTCGCGAAAGAAAATACGAGGCCAACATGGCGAACACAACCGCTTCGGCGAGCGGCACAAACAAATATCGTGCCACGCCGGAGAGCAGGAACATCGGCGCAAACACAATGCAGATCGAGAGCGTAGCCACGAACGCGGGGGTCGCGATTTGCGCCGCGCTGTCGAGAACCACTTCATCCATGTCCTTGTCGGGCTCGGCCTCGCGATTGCGATTGATGTTCTCCACTTCGACCGTGGCGTCGTCCACAAGAATGCCGACGGCTAAGGCAAGTCCGCCCAGCGTCATAATATTGATGGTTTCCCCAATCGCGCTGAACGCAATGATCGAGGTCAGAATGGCCAACGGAATCGAGGTCGCAATAATCAACGTGCTTCGCCAACTGCCCAGAAACGTAAGAATCATGAACGCAGTCAGGCAAGCGGCAATCAATGTTTCGCGGACCACTCCACTGATCGCGCCACGGACAAAAATCGACTGGTCGGCCAGCGGCGTCATTTTCAGCTGCGGTGGAACGGTCGCTGCGATTTGCGGCAGAAGGCGCTTGATGCCCGCAATCACGTCGAGGGTAGAGGCATTTCCTGCTTTTTGAATCGTCAGCAACACCGAGCGCTGACCGTCGACCTTCACAATGTTGGTCTGTGGAGGAAAACCATCGCGCACCCAGGCTACGTCTTTTATGTAGATCGTGGTGCTGCCGATCGTCTTGACCGGGATGCGGTTCAAATCCGCGATCGTCTGCGGAGCTGCGTTCGGAATGGAAACGTCGTATTCCTTGGAGCCGATCTTCGCGGTTCCGGTGGGTAGGATCAGATTTTGCAGCGTGACCGCATTCACCACGTCCAGCGCCGACAAACCCTTCGATTGCAGGGCCGTGGTGTTGAGATCTACTTGCACTTGGCGTTGTTTGCCGCCGTAGGGATAAGGCACGGAGGCGCCCGGCACGGTGATCAGTTGGGTGCGGATGAAATTCAGGCCATAGTCGTTGAGTTCTTGCTCCGACAGATTTTGCCCGGAAAGAGCCAATTGCAGTACGGGCACGCTCGATGCGCTGTAGGCGAGAATGAGAGGCGGAGTCGTGCCCGGAGGCAACTGGTGCAACTGGGTCTGGGAGATGGCCGTAATCTGCGCAATCCCCTGTTGAAGATTCGCCGTCGGCTGCAAGAACACCTTTACCACGGCGATTCCATACAGCGATTGCGATTCGATGTGCTCGATGTTATCGACCGTGGTAGTAAGCGCGCGCTCGGTGACGCTCACGATGCGGTCGCTCATATCCTCCGGGATGAGGCCGTTGTAGTTCCAGATGATGCTAACGACGGGAATATTAATGTTCGGAAAAATATCGGTGGGAGTGCGAACGATCGCGAGCCCCCCCATGATCACGATGAGGATGCCCATCACTACAAAGGTGTAAGGCCGCCGTAATGCCAGTCGAACAATCCACATAAAATGTGTTTCTCGTCTGTAGGATCGGGATCTTCAATTTGCTATCGCGCTTCATCATGCCCGCCGCATCCGTCTACCTTGCGGGATATTGCTTAACCCCACTCCTGCCCGCTTCGTCATCCTGAGCTTGCGCAGCGTCCGCCGGAGGCGGGATTCTGCCTCGATTGCTTGCTTCGCCCTCGGCTTGGCAAAGCATTGCGAGACAAAAGCGAGCGAGATTTGCCGCGGAGCGATCGGACCATCAACCGGCTCAACTTCGCACGCGCCCGCGAGACCTGGGCCTTTACAGTTCCTTCCGCCACACCCAAAGTGTGAGCGACTTCTCGCAGAGCCAGTCCCTCGAAGTCCGACAATTGGAACGCCCTGCGCAGGGACGGCGAAAGCTGCTCTACGCATTCCATCAGACGCATGTGCAGTTCCGACTTCCGGCACTCATCTTCGGGACTCGGTCCGGACCACGCCAAACGTTCGAGCCAGTAATATTCCTGCCCGTCCCCTGTTGGTTCGTCGAGAGAGACGTGCGGGTGACGGGACCGTCTGCGCAATTGCATCCGCGCGCAATTGATAACAATGGTGGCCAGCCAGGTCGACATTTGGGCCTCTCCTCTGAATTGGTCCAGGCACTTGTGAGCCGAGAGGAGCGCATCCTGCACCGCATCCTCGGCGTCCGCTGTATTTCCGAGTTGTCGATAGGCGCTCCTGTAGAAACGCGGCAGATAGCGCGAAACAACATCCTGCATTTCACGGCTCCGGTTTTCGCGAATACTGAGATCGATGTGCGCTTCGCTTCGGACAGCCTCTGTCGCCTGCATGTTTTCCTCTCCTTCAACGGAAGGAGAAAAGCACGCTGCTCTCCAATTGGCTGCCGTGGAACGAATTGCGTATTTTCAAAGAGATCGATGAGCTGCAATACGCGAGGGCCCCTCAGTGAGTCCCACGGAGCGGTCGGAACCGTCCGGCGATTGACACCACGTCGGTAGGCCGACATCACGCGGCTGCGATGCGCGATAAGCGGGCATCACTTAGTTCAGAGCCGCGGTTTGTTCCCCGGTGGCCTGTGGAGCAAAACGAAGGTCGACGAGAAAGGTAAGATGATTTCCAACCAGGCTGTTGAAGTTCTGCCGGGTTCCGACGTCCTCGCCGTTGGCGGCGTGGGGCGCTGCGGGAAGGCCGGGAGCCGACAAATATGTTCCCGTGCATTGCGAGCCGCCATAGGCCTCGCTCGCTGGCGGCTGTTGACAGTTTTCATCTTGAACCAGCGGTGGCCAGTAGGTATTTACCACCGCGCTCACCAACTGGGGAAAATCCTCGCGGAACATGCTGGTAGAAGCCGACGCCTGGATCGAGCCTGCTTTTTGTGCCTTCCCGTTGGAAGCGGGCATGTCGAAAATGAATGTCGCTTCGCGGGAAACGCGATGAACCATGGGAGGTCCGTATACCGGACCAGCATAGGCTTCGGTCGGCGTCAATTCGACGTTGCGATCAACACGGGTCACGGCCAGCTCGCCTGTGGCCTGCAGGCGACCATCGGGCGTGCGGACAATGTTTTTGGAATGGAAACACACCAGCGTGTGGTTCGACATGTTCTCGAGCCAGTGAGTCACAAATTTTCCATCCTCGGCGATGACCGGGGTCATCGACGTAGCCGGATAGATTTCGAAATCAACTTTGGACTTGGATAGATCACTGTCGTCCAACTTCATTGCGCCGCTGACCCTGCCAAAGCCCAGAGCGACGTCGATTTTGGTTTTTCCATAATCCGTGGTCGCATTGGTGACAATTTTGGCATCGGAATGTCGACTGTCTACAAGCCATGCTCCTGACGTGGGGGCACTTTTATCGGGAACATCCAATCCAAGAACACCCAGCGAAAGAATCACAGCTCCTGCGAATACCGCGGTCTGTTTTAGCATTGCTACCTCCCTTTCAGAGAGTTTCTATTCCCCACGTTGGAAGTTCTCCCGGTGCCAAGACGCAAATCTCCCCATTTTCTAACACTGCGACCTCTGAAAATGCACGCGGTCTGCCAAACGGAATTCCATGACCGCGCAGGATCGAAATCGCTCGACTTCCTTCGCTCAGCTCTCGTTTCAGTAGGTTGCAAGCGCCCTATCTGGGACGAGGATGCGCAGGATGTTCGCTGACCGGCTTAAGTGGCTCACGTTCTGATGAGGTTGTGACGAAGGGTGGACACCGTGACCAACTGCCGACATCTGTTTTGTTAACCCGGGTCGCTGCGAAACTCTTTGCGAGTCTTGCGTGCCGGACGATCGAGGACTCGGCTCGTAGGGCTGGCAGATCACTTAAGCAGAACCTTGGCCATCATTCCCTTGTCCTCGTGATTCAGCAGATGACAATGGAACACCGACATGCCTTTGATTACGGGGTCGGTGAAGTCGAGGATGACATCGACCGTGCCCGCAACCGGAACATTCACGGTATCCAGCCACGCCGGATGAGCGAGCGGAACTCCGTTTTCCGCATAGGCTAGAAAGTGGACCTGATGTATGTGGAATGGGTGGAGTTCGGCGGTCCGATTCACGATGCGCCAGTGCTGATAGGTGCCGACACGAACCGTTGTCATCGGTGGTGCGTCCATCGCGAATTTCTTACCATTGATGTAGAAGCCGTTCTGGTCTTCCGTGAAGATAGTCGTAAAGCTCGGCGCACGCTTTTTCAGACCTTCCACGTTGACCGGCCTATAGAGTGGCGGCCGGGTTTCCGCTGTGTGCCCTGGCTCAGGGCGTGGCTCTCCGTTGTGCTGATCTGGTCTCGCCGGATCGGAACTGGATTGGGTCAAATCCGCCAGCACCATCGCGGGATTGGGATCCCCCGTTGGTCCCGTATTTACGCACAGCGTACGCAGCGCAGCATGCACGCCCGCCGCTGGGCCGGTGACGATCGCTTCAACTCGCCCGGCGGGAGACAGGAGCACGTGATTCGCAGATCTCGTTGGGTGTTGCGGATCGTGAAAAGCAAGCGGCATTCCGTCCAGCGCCACAATTTCGAATAGTCCTCCGTCCAGTTGCAGATCCACGTATCGGTCCGCCGAGGCATTCACCACGCGCCAGAATTGCCGCTCTCCCTGCGAGATTTCGATTTGCGGGCGAAGAGCTCCGTTTATGGTGAAAATTTCTTCCGGCGCCTCGGCTTCTCCGCCGCATGACTGCGACGGCATCTCAACATATTTCTTGAGTTCCTCCGCCTTTGGATCATGCTTAATCGAGCGGCCGCGCACTACCATCACCCGCTCGCGAAGGCCCCGAACCTCAGGAACATAGCGTTCCATCCCCTCGATGACAATAGCGCCTGACATCCCATCCCGCACCTGGCGCTCGCTTTCGCCATGCGGATGCGTGTGGTACCAGAACAACCCCGGCTCGTGATCGCGGGGAATCTTAACGGTATAGTGAAGCGCTTCTCCCGGCTTAGCCAGCATGGTAAGCACGTCGTCTTGCGGGGCATCCGGCGAAACGCTTAGCCCATGAAAATGCAGGTTCGTCAGGTCCTTGCAGGGGTTCGGAGCACAGGTCTCCGCGGATTCGACGGGCAGCTTATTTACAAAAGTGATTTTGAGCGTGTCGCCCGGCGAAGCACGGATGACTGGCGCTACGCTCACTCCCTCGAAAGCGAAGGCATCCCGGCCATTTTCATTCACCGCATCCAGGGTGAGGGATACAACATGATCCTTGGCCCGCACCTGCGGCGGCTCAGGCATCGGACCGCTCTGGGCTGAGGCGTAAGTTGTGAAAACGCCCAGCGCAAGCAAGTTCGTCGCGCAGCGCCAGAAGGTGCGCGTGAATCCTCCTTCATCCGCCTTTCGCATTAACACTTTCCACTCCTCAGGATTTCCGGTGACCAGACGCGACGCCGCCGGCCGCGTTTTCGGTGGCAACCTTGAGTTGCACTTCGCTCTCCAAAGATGAGGCCCCCCTGGCGACTAATTGCCAGTGGCTCATTAGCGATGTCGAGAAAGTACAGACATACCAAAGTATGATTGTGCGGGCATACCGCCGCTGCTAGCCTTTTGACACTGGTTATTCAGACAATGGAGAACTTCGAGGCGATCGTCGATGACAAAGGAACGCTCTTCCGCGATGAGGTTGGCGACATTCCGCCGGCGCTACAGCCCAAACCGTTGCGCGTTTTGCAGGGACAGGGGTTCAAGCGGCTGGGCAGCACCAGAACTCATCTGAAGGAATTCGAACGCTCTTTGATTCTGCGAACGCTGGAAGGCCTCCGCTGGGTAATCGGCGGACCGAGGGGCGCGACCGCCAAACTTGGCTTGAACCTCACCACCCTGATCCACAAGATGGGGAAGCCGGGAATTACCCGCTCTTCTCCGCAAATCCCTGATAGGATGTCACCGGCGGAGCAGGCGCCGCAACTGGAATAACACCGATGTCGACGCTTTCCACATTCGATGTGGCACGGTATTCGGGCCCCTTCCTATGAGCACCAGACCGCTAAGCTGAGGTTTTGCAAGAAACATGGCCGCTGAGAGAAAGCAGAAGTTTGTGGTAATTGTTGATGACGACGAGTTGATCCGGGACGCACTGAGCGGATTGTTGAAGGAAGCTGGTTTCTCAGCTCTGGCGTTCGCGTCTGCGGAAGAATTCCTGAACTCCGGAGAACTGGAGCGCACCGCATGTCTGATTATCGACATTCGCATGCCGGGACTCTCGGGCCTGGAACTTCAATCCAGGCTAAACGCAAGTGGCAAGAGGATTCCCATCATCTTTATTACGGGACAGGGCGACGAGAAGATGCGAATGCAGGCGTTAAGAGCAGGCGCTGTGGAGTTCTTGACCAAGCCTTTGAATGACGATGTATTGCTCGAACATGTACGCGCCGCACTGGAGAACTGAGAACTAAACTTCATCTTAGCCAAGCCATTGCGGGTTGGCATAGGTGCCGTCAAAGTGGTGGGTAGTCTTGTACAGTTCGAACTGGCCAGCCTGCGCAACCTTTGCAGTCTTGCCGAGAACAGCGGCAACCTGCGCGGAACCCATCGGCTGAAAACTCCGCGCGGCGTCGAGAGCCTGCTGCAGGATCGGCATTGAATCACAGCCGGTGATCACAACGCTGGTCGGTAGATTCATCGAGTAATGAAGGCACTCGATGGGTGTGACGGTCTTGCTCTCAAGGATCGCGTGATCGCCGAAGGTTTTCATGCCAAGCACGCCGATGCCGCTCGCGGTTAGAACGGGAAGAACCCGCTTTTCAAAACTGTTGAAGTGAGCGTCCATCACGTTCAACGGCATCTGTACGGTGTCGAACCTGAATCCGTGCTTTGAGGCGGCGGCCAGCATCTTTAAATGAATGTCTGGGCTTTTGTGCCCTGTAAACCCAACAAAACGGACTTTGCCCGCTTTCTGAGCTTCGAGCACCGCTTCCAATGCGCCACTCTTGGCAAACACTCGGTCCGGATCGGTATCTCGAATCACTTCGTGGAACTGGAGTAAGTCGACGCGATCGGTCTGCAACCTTCGCAGCGATTCATTGAGCTGGGCGGACGCGGCACTTTTGGTTCGACCGTCGATCTTGGTCATCAGAAAAGTCTTTTCGCGATAACCATCGCGTAGGGCTTTGCCCATGCGAATTTCGCTTTCTCCTTCGTTATAGTCCCAGCAGTTATCCAGAAAGTTGAGCCCTTCATCGATCCCTGTGCGAATGATTCGAATACTCTCTTGCGTATCGCTCTGCCGAGCCAGGTGATAACCGCCGAGCCCAATCAGTGAAACCTTTTCGCCGGTGCGGCCCAGCGGGCGATAGGGAATCCCATTCTTGCGATCCTGCGCTGTGGACCCACCTAGGGTTCCGGCCATCAAGAGAGATGCGGCAGTCATGCCGAGAAATTCTCTCCGGTTGAAAGGGGAGTTCCGATTCTCTTCATCCGGCTGCGCGGACCGATCGGAAGAATCGGAAGAAGACGGATTCAGGCCATCCCAATTCAGACTCATTCGAGAACCTCAGCATGTGATTGCATCGTACTTCTTAAGCGAAAAGGCTGTTGCTCGAAAGCGGCAAATCGCGGACGCGCTTTCCCGTAGCCGCGAAAATAGCGTTGCAGAACGCCGCCACAAACGGAGGTACGCCCGGCTCCCCCACTCCCCCGGGCGGCGCCGAGCTTTCCGTAATGTAGACGTTGGTTTGCGCCGGAACTTCGTTGATCCGGGCCACCGGATAGTCGTTGAAATTCGATTGCTGAATTACCCCGTTCTTCGCAGTGATCTCGCCGCTGCGCACGATGCTCGTACCGAAAACTGCGGCGCCTTCGAATTGCGCGCGGGTTGCGATTGGGTTTATGACCATCCCCGCATCCAGCGCCATGTCTACGCGGGAAATGTTGATTTCGCCGTCGTCCGTCACCTCAACCTCAACCACGCTGGCCACGTAAGTGAGGAAGCTGCGATGCGCGGAGAATCCAAACCCGTGGCCCTTGGTGCTCTTCTTCTTGGCCCAGCCGGATTTGTCAGCGACAATTTCGATCACGTTTCGCAAGCGCCCCGTTTCCCAGGGATACGTCTTGTAATCCGCACCGTAGTTGGGATATTGCACGCCGGTGAAGTCCAGCGTGCGCGGCGGCCCGATCAGATCGAGCATGTACTCTACGGGATCACGATTCGCGCGATGTGCAAGTTCATCGGTGAAGCACTGGATCGCGAAAGCATGATAGATGTTGGCCACGGATCGTAGCCAGCCGATTCTCACATGAGCCTGCGCGGGGCCGTTCTCGATGCGTATGTTCGGCAAGTCGTAGGGAAGATCCGTCCAGCCTTGCGCCAGGTGCGGCGGATCGCCATAGACTGCATTCACGTCGAAGATCGACGTGATCGGCGGAAAAACCGATCGCTGCAGCCACGTTGTCGGCTTGCCCTTGGCATCGACGGCAGCCTTCATATACATCGCAGCGACGGCGTTGTAATAATCGAACTTGATGTCGTCTTCCCGCGACCACACAACTTTCACCGGACGGCCCACCTTCTTCGACAAAACCGCGGCCTCGGCGACATAATCGGGTTTCGATTTTCTTCCGAAGCCTCCGCCGAGCAGCGTGACGTGGCAAATCACGTCTTCTTTCGCAATTCCAAGTTCTGACGCCACAATCGCCTGCACTGCCTGAGGATTCTGCGTCGGCGCCCATGCCGTGACTTTGCCGTCTTTGAATTCCGCCAGCGCCACCATCGGTTCCATCGGCGCGTGCGCCAGTAGCGGAACGTAGTAATCGGCCTCGACCACGTTGCTTGTTGGAAAAGCCTGGTCAGTATCGCCCACGCTGCGGATGAGTTTCCCCGGCTTGTGCGCGGTTTCCTGTAGTTCTTTCTTGTATTCCACCGAGTCATAAGTTTCGTTCGGCCCGTTGTCCCAGGTGATCTTCAACTTCTTGCGCCCCTGGAATGCCGCCCAGGTGTTGTCGGCAATCACAGCAACACCTCCCAGCGGTTGAAAGGCCGCCGGAGGTTTAAACGGATCGATGCGCACCGTCTGATGCACTCCCGCAACTTTCAAAGCTTCTGAATCGTCGAGAGTATTTATTTTCCCGCCGTACACCGGAGGATGTTCGACCGACGCGTACACCATCCCATCCATTCGCGCGTCCATCCCATACATTGCTTTGCCGGTGCAAAGCTTCTCCAGGTCGACGCTGGTCATTCCCTTTCCGATGTAGCGCCATTCCGAGGGCTTTTTCAGTTGAAGCTGTTCTTTCGCCGGTACCGCGAGCTTGGCCGCTGCCGATGCCAGTTCCCCATAACCGGCACGCTTTCCCGTCGCCTTGTGAACCACCACATGCAGTTCCGTGGAACACTCCGATGCAGGCACATTCCACTGCTGCGCCGCCGCTTGAATCAGCATGGCTCGCGCCGCCGCGCCGCATTGCCGCATCGTGTCATAGAATCGCCGCACCGATTGCGAGCCATCTGTGTTCTGGTCTCCGTACCGCTTATCGCCGATCGCCTGATCGATCTTCACCCGCTTCCAGTCGGCGTCGAGCTCGTCGGCAACCACAAACGGCAACGACGTCCGGATCACCGTTCCCATCTCTGACCGGTGGGCCACAATGTAGACGGTTCCATCTGGCTGAATTCCAACAAACACATTCGGGTGCAAGGCGGCTCGGTCGGCATCGGTTTGACCGCCACCGGTCGGTCCCTGCGCGAAAACCGGAGGGATGTACCGCACCGCGAGGATGAAGGCTCCCGTTCCAAACACTCCCGTGAGAAATCTACGGCGGCTTACATTCTCGATGTTGCTCATGCGCTTTTCTCCGCGGCAACTTTGATTGCCTGACGAATTCTCTGGTAGGTGCCGCAGCGGCAGATGTTGCCCGCCATGGCGTCGTCAATTTGCTGGTCGGTGGGATGGGGAGTGCCCTTCAAAAGCGAGACGGCCTGCATGATCTGTCCCGACTGGCAATACCCGCATTGCGGAACATTCAACTGCATCCAGGCTTGCTGCACGGGATGGAGCCCGTTTGCGCCGAGATCTTCGATCGTACGAATTTCGCTGCCAGCCGCCGCGCTCATGGGCGTCACGCACGACCGGATTGCTTCGCCGTTCTTATGCACCGTGCATGCCCCGCAAAGAGCGATGCCGCAACCAAACTTTGTTCCCGTCAACCCCAGAATGTCGCGTACATACCAGAGCAGGGGCATATTTGGATCGCCGTCGAAGCTTCGATCTACCCCATTCACCTTAAGTTTCGCCATGAGAATCATCCTCTCCGTGAGTGGCCCAGCATTCCGCTTGCCACGCCCACTGGCGGCTACCCGGCACTACCAGCCCTATTTGATTTGGAAAGATACTCCCTATCCCAGGCGGTGTCACTATTTCGACACGGTGTTGGGCAGCGGTCACCGTCGCCCAGATCGCCGCTGATTTCATTACCCCTATGCGCGTCCTGAGTGGCAGGGAACTTGCTTTTACTTCAAAGACGGTGACGCTCATTTTATTCTCGTTGGGAAAGGCGCGTCTATCGCCGGAGGTTCACTTTGACGTTGAATCGCTTTTTCTTTTTTTTCGCAGCAATGATCTGTGCCAGTCTTTTGGTAGGTCCGGTAATGCGGTTGTCGGCGCAGGACTCGCCGTTTAATGGCGCACCTGCGTCCAGCGCGCATTCGAAGAATCCCTATGCGGGGCAGCAGACGGCCACCGCTGCAGGCGCGAGGCTGTACGCAACCAACTGCAGCTCTTGCCATGGCAGTCATGGGCAGGGGAACGGAACCATGCCTGCCGTCGCGGAAGGACCTACGCAATCGGCGCCGGATGGCGCGGTCTTCTGGTTCATCACCAACGGAGCGCCCGACAAGGGAATGCCGTCGTGGAGCTCCCTGTCGCAGCGGCAACGCTGGCAGCTCGTCTCCTATGTGAAGTCGCTCGGCAATTCTCATGGCTCATAGGCACGCGGTTTCGCATCTATAGGGAGCAAACTTTTCAACGCGAATTTATTCGAGGTCAATTATGAATAAAAACAATATTTCTGCAAGCCTGGCTGGCCAGGTTTCGTTGGGCGGAAAACTTTCTGTCAACCGTCTTGGCTTTGGAGCCATGCGCCTAACCGGGGAAGGCATTTGGGGACCACCGAAAGATCGCAAGGCCGCGCTGGCGGTTCTGCGCCGCGCCGTGGAACTCGACGTAAATTTCATCGACACTGCCGATTCTTACGGACCCAATGTGAGCGAGGAATTAATCGCGGAGGCGCTATTTCCCTATCCCAGCGATCTGGTGATTGCGACCAAGGGCGGCTGGAATCGCCCAGGGCCCAATCAGTGGACTCACGATGCATCTCCTTTCCACCTTCGGAAAGCGATCGAGGGCAGCTTAAAGCGACTGCGGCTGGACCGCATCGACCTCTACCAGTTACACATGCCCGATCCAGTCATCTCTTTCGAAGCGTCGGTGGAAACACTGGCCGGGTTGCGCAGCGAGGGGAAGATTCGTGAGATTGGATTGTCCAACGTCACGCAGGAACACGTTGAGCGGGCCCGCAAGATCGTCCCGATCGCCTCCGTCCAGAATCGCTACAGCTTCGCCGACCGCGAATGGGACTACGTGGTGGAATATTGCCGGCGGAATCAGATCGCTTTCATTCCGTGGTTCCCTCTGGCCGCCGGCAAGGTTGCGGGGGAAGTTCTGATCCGGATTGCGCAAGCGCACCAGGCAAGCCCTACTCAGACAGCTCTGGCTTGGCTGTTGCGGCGGTCGCCCATCATGTTGCCCATCCCCGGAACCTCTTCCGTGGAACATCTCGAACAGAATGTCGCGGCAGCATCGCTGCAGCTGAATCAACAGGAATTCGAAGATCTCTACGAGGTTTCAGAACTGGTGGGATCTCGGTAATCAAATCAGGAGCCTTATGAAACTTCTCACGGCAGACCGGACAAAAATCGGGTTTATTGGTTTGGGAAATATGGGGAGCCGCATCGCACTGCGGCTTTTGGATCACGAATACCAACTCTCCGCCTACGATTCGGATCCAGCGAAGGCGGAAGCCCTCGCCGGGTCGGGCGGCACGGCCGCGAAGAGCATTTTCGAGCTGGCTAGCACGGTCGATGTGATCGTCTCTTGCCTGACCAACGATGATGCAGTTCGCAGCGTGTATACGGCGGAAGACGGAGTCTTTGCCAGCGCACGCCCCGGAACCGTCGTGCTCGAAATGAGCACCATCGCTCCAGAGACCTCGCGAGAAGTGCACAGTCTTGGCGCGCGGCGCGGCATTGAAGTACTGGATGTCGCCATCTCCGGCAGCACTCCGGCCGCGGAACAAGGCATTCTAACTCTGCTGGCGGGCGGCAACCGCGAACTGTTCCGCGCCGCGAAACCGATTTTTCAGGCCATTGCGAAACAGTACTTTTTGCTGGGCGAGTCCGGTTCTGGAGTGGCGATGAAGCTGGTCGTCAACACGCTGCTGGGAGTCGGCATGCAGGCCATTGCTGAGGCTGTGGTCTTGGGCGAGAAAGCCGGCCTTGATCGCGAAAGACTGCTCGATGTCCTATCCAAGACCGCCGTGATCGCGCCGGCGCATGTGGGAAAACTGGCGAGAGTGGCGGCCCACGATTATTCGCCGCAGTTTGCGCTCCGCCTGATGAACAAAGACTTTACATTGATTTTGAATGCGGCAGCACGAGAACATGTTTCCATGCCAGCTACACAAGCTGCGTTCTACGTAAACTCCGAAGAACTAGCCGGAGACGATGAAAAAGATTTCTCTGCAGTGCTGCGCCGGATGGAAGAAGTGGCGGGGTTCGAAGCGGTTTCTTCGAATCCGGTAACTGGGTGACGTGAGCCAAGTTCCGCAGGCTGTACACCTCTCGCCTGGATCGCGGCCCAACGAGTCTCCTCACGCGATCCGCCGCCGCTCTTCCATCTCCACCGACGTACCCAAAATTCAAGCGCTCGTTAAGCTTTACTCCAAAAAAGCTTGGTCGCAAATCCAAAGCTGATTCCGAATCGTTACCCTCCAGGAAACTAATTCCGTGTGTTTGGCGTAACCGGAAAGTGAAAGCCGGTCTTGGAAAAGTTATATTCGAAATACGCGAAAGGATAGCCGTAATCGTGACCTCGCGTTGTGGTATCAAGAAATTGTCCCGCGAACATGCGGCCATAACCAAAACCAAAGTTCAGCCCTTTATTCACCACGTATTCGGCAACCATATCGAATTCATTGCCGATGTGCCGGCTCGCTCCGGGGTGGGCCGCAACCGCAATCGCCCCGCTGCTTGAATAGTAGTTATCGTTTGAAGTGGCCAACCAGAAGGGTTCAAACTGCTGTTTAAGCTTCCATTTTTTCGTGGGCTCTTCTTCCACTCCAATCCGGAATTGCACAAGGTTCCGGCGGCCAACCAGATCGTCAAAGCCAAGCTTGTCGTGGTTCGAAGGATAGAGTTCGTCAAAAGTATTCCACTCGTGGCCGTTGGGATTTTTCGTTCCAGAGGCGTAATTCCCTTCGAGAAAAATGTGCGGCGTGGTGGCGACTTCGCGAAAAGTCTTGCCCACGCTGGCATAGCCCGCCCACGCGGAAATCGACGACGAACCCAGCGATCCCGTCTGTCCGTCGAACTCGGTGTCGTAATTGAAATCGTCGGGCAGATCGCCCTTCCAGTGGAGGCCGATGGTGACTTCATTGAGATGGCCACGGTTCAGCGTTTCCGGAAGCTCAGCGTTCGATGGCGCGACACGCCATAGAACGTAGGGCTCGAAGTCAGCCTTGGGAACGATGTTCTGAAAGCTGCCGTAGATTCCGTACAGGTTGTTACCCGGAAGCCCATTGTGTAAATCGCTGTTGTCGCCGGGTACCACCGAAGAAGCGAATACGCTCACCATGTAGCCGGGATGATGAAGGTCAACCCGCGCCACGTTGAAAGTTCGGCCGACGTTAAGCCATTCGGAAGGGCCAATGACGCGTTCGTCACCGAAACGCAGAACTTGACGGCCAGCCAAGGCATCAGCCCAACCGGTCTCCGTGCTACCAACCTGCGGAAAGGCTTGCCAGAGCGTCCACTTATTCTCGTAGGGATTGGCGTTGCCGATGTGGTGATTGAAGAAGATTTGGGAATCCTGCACTTCGCCATAGAACAGCAGCCAGTCCTTGGGCTTAATACCCAGCTTCACGCGCAAGCGGTCCACGGAATAGAAATCGTCTGTGTCCGTGAACCCGATTCCTGTTGGGCCCTCGAGACGAATCCGGAATTCTCCGCCAATGCGGATCCACTTGGGCAAAGACCGGTTCAGCTTGTGGACGGGAAACAGCCAGTCCATGGAATCATCGTCTGCGGCTGGGGCGGCCGAATTGGCGCTCGACCGGGAATCCGCATTGGATTCAGGACCTGTTTGAGCCTTGACACGCTGCCGCACCAGGCACGAAACAATCAGGAGAACCAGGAGAACAAATCTTCGCATTGCAACCTTTTCCTGGCAGAGTGGCTTTGAGCGCTTTCATCTCCAGTGCAGGTTCAGTTCCAGATGAAACCATTGGCAAACGGTGAATTCGTTGCGACTAGAACTCTCATGTTCGCCTGAGTGTCCGGCCTTCGACGCGAATGTCGAATTTCGATTCGATTTGTTGACAGGCAATCGCGGGGCCCGACGACCGCCCCCATCGTAAGAGCCGTTCGACCATAACGACGACGGATGTTTAGTCATCATCGATTCGCGCTCGCGAACCAGTGGAACTCAAGTTGCAGTCTGCTTCAGGAGGGACACGGCAAATGCAGAATCAAATGGTGTGGAGGATTCTCTCCTATGCACTCGTAGTGCTCGCCACAATCGGCGTCGGTGTTTCCCTAGTGCGAGCAGAAAAGATGCGAGCGGAAAAGCAATCCAATGCCGGTGCGGGATCAGGGAGCCAAGCGTGCCCCAGTAACGATAGCGGTCTGAAGCTTCCCTCCGGGTTTTGTGCGACGGTGTTTGCAGAAGGCATCGGTCACGCCCGGCACATGGTAGTTGGATCGAACGGAGTTCTTTACGTCAACACCTGGTCGGGCCGTTATTACGGCAACGACACCCCGCATGCGGGCGGATTCCTTGTAGCCCTGCAAGATAAGAGCGGAACGGGAAAAGCCGGCGTGATTGAGCGATTCGGAGAAACCGTGCAAACCGGCGGAGCAGGCGGCACGGGCATCGGCATATATAAGGGATCAATCTACGCCGAGATCAACGATCGAATCGCGCGATATTCATTGCCCGCGGGCTCGATCGTGCCCAGTGACTCCGCCGAGACGATTCTATCCGGGTTGCCTCTGAGTGGCGACCATCCGATGCACCCCTTCATTATCGACTCCGATGGAAAGATGTACGTCGATGTCGCCACCGCAACCAATTCTTGCCAGGCAAAGAATCGAACTCCGAAATCGCCCGGCTTGAAACCATGCACCGAACTTGAAACCCGGGGCGGCATCTGGCTCTATGACGCCAACAAAACCAACCAGATTTTTTCTCCTGAGGAGCGCTTCGCTACGGGCATCCGCAATGCTGAAGGCTTCGCCATCGACTCGAGCGGGCGAATCTTTGTAACCCAACATGGACGCGATCAGCTTCACGCGAACTGGCCCGAATTCTATAAACCCGAGCAGGAGGCGACTCTGCCCTCTGAGACTCTGCTGCTCTTAAAGGCAAAAGCAGACTACGGCTGGCCCGAGTGTTACGACGACCCGTTCGTGAAAAAGCTGGTGCTGTCCCCGGAATATGGAGGCGACGGCAAAACCGTCGGCGTATGTGGCTCAAAGATTGGTGCGATTGCAGAGTATCCCGCCCATTGGGCGCCCAATGCAATGGTGCGCTACGATCAGAAAGAATTTCCGGAGCATTACCGCGGCGGCGTTTTCATCGCCTTCCACGGATCATGGGATCGCGCGCCCTATGCGCAAGGTGGTTACAACGTAGTCTTTCAGGAGCTTGACGGCGACCATGCATCCGGCCAGTGCGAAATATTTGCGGATGGTTTTGCCGGCGCGGTGAAATCGCCAGCCCAGGCGGAACATCGTCCCACAGGTTTGGCCGTCGGACCCGACGGTTCACTCTATGTTTCTGACGATGTACGCGGACGGATCTACAAAATCGATTATCGCGGAGGTGCATCCTTCGACGCCGCAAGTGTCACGCCTTGTCCAAGTGCCGCGGCTCCGGCCGGCAATCCCGCTGCGGTAGCTGCTCAGCCACCAGAGGGCACCCATCCTGATGCCGGCGCAGCCGCAAATAAGAATCTTGCGGTTCCAAAAGGCGCGACACGGCAAATGGTTCTGCTCGGTGAGCGCGTCTACCGTGGTCAAGTAGGCGGGGCTGCGTGTACGGGTTGTCACGGCGATAGCGGCTAGGGTACTCCGCTGGGTCCAAGCCTTCGGGGCAAGAAATGGTTGTGGAGCGATGGCAGCTATCCTGGAATTACGAAAACGATCACCGAAGGTGTGCCGCAGCCGAAGCAATACCGCAGTCCCATGCCGCCGATGGGTGGTGCACAGCTAACTCCTGAAGACGTGTTAGCGGTTGCGGCATACGTGTGGAGTTTGAGCCACCAGGCCTCGGCCAAACAATGAGAGTTGTTAGCAACGTTGCACTGCGCCCGAGCCTCCGTTGGCCGAGCCGCTATTTTTGCAGCGTGTAGTCGCCTTTCGGAGGTTTCGATGTGAGTTGAGACGGGGACGGCAACTGCGATTTGTCCCACCCGCCGCCCAGCGCTTCAATCAAGGCCACCGACGCGGTCATTTCCTGAACCTGGATGTTCGCTAATGTTTGCTGATCCGCCAACAATGTAGTCTGCGCCGTCAGCACGTTGACGTAAGGATCGATTCCCGTCTGATAGCGTCCCATCTCCAGGTTGAGAAATTCTTGCGCGTGTCCCACGGCAGCCTGCTGGCGTTCCACCTGTTGCGAATAGAGCCGAACCGCGGCGAGGTTATCTTCGACCTGCTGGAACGCAGTTAAAACCGTCTGGCGATACGCTGCGAGATCGGCATTGTAGGTCGCCGAATATTGGTTCAACTCAGCGCGGTACAAGCCCCCATTGAATATCGTCTGCGATACCGAAGGGCCGATCGACCAGAACCGGCTGGGCCAGGTAAACCAGTTTGCGACCGCGGAGCTTTCGAAGCCGCCAGAGGCCGCAAGCGTAACGTTGGGGAAAAATGCTCCGTAGCCGATTCCGATGGTGGCATTTGCCTCGGCCAGGGTGCGCTCCGCCGCAGCCACGTCCGGACGCCGCTGTACGAGTTCAGCGGGCACGCCAACCGGAATCGGAGGTGGTGAGGTCAGCTCCGGCCGCACCGGGATTGCGAAATCCGAAGCCACTTTACCCACCAGCACGGCCATTGCATGTTCGTACTGCGCGCGCGCCACCTTTACGTTGATGGCCTGGGATTCCGCAGCCTCCAGAGTGGCCTCGGACTCGACCACCGAAATATAGTCGCCGATTCCTGTATCGTAGGCAGCCTTAGTCACGCTCACAGCTTTCTTATCTGCTTCGACGGTTTCGTCGAGAATCTTTTGCAGCGCATCCTGTCCACGAATTTCGAAATAATATTCCGCCAGGCTGGCTTGCTCGGTAAGCCGTTCGTTTTCCAGGTCGGCCGCGCTCACCTGCGCGGCATATTGCGCTTGCCGTACTTCATTGCGAATCTTGCCGAACAGGTCGGGAACCCAGGAAACATCGATGGGAAACGCCCATAGAGTGCTCTGCTGGCCGGTGCTGGTGGTTTGGCCGGTGGAAGATGTAGGGGCGCTCGAATTAAAACTGTTCGACAGGTTGGCCGATGCTCTCGACCGCTGGAACGAAGGATTCGCTGTAACCGTTGGCCAATATTGCGCGCGCGCTTCGCGGATCTGGGCGCGCGCCGTCATCAGGTTCTCGAAATACTGCTTGATGTTCTGGTTGTTGACGTTGACCTGATCTTCCAGCGCATTCAAATCCGCATCGTTGAAAATTTCCCACCATTTTCCGCGCAGCATGGCCTCCTGCGGATTAGCCACTTTCCAGCCGGGCGCATCCTGGAAGTTGACGTTCGACTCCTTATAGTTAGGCGCGGCAGGTGCAGCAGGGGTCGGGGTATGATATTTCGGCCCCGGCGTACACGCAGTCAGCGCAGCTAGCCATACGACGGCAAACAACGCGCAAACGCGTCGCACGCGAGATTTATAAATTTTGCTCATACGGTTTCCGACAGTCCGCCGTTTTGTGTTCCCGGCAATTGATCGTGCGTCTTGCGTGACAGCCTCAGCCTCAGACGATCCAACTCCAGGTACACGACCGGAGTCGTATACAGCGTAATCAGCTGGCTCAACAGCAATCCTCCGACGATCGTGATGCCCAAAGGCCGGCGGAGTTCCGATCCCGTTCCTGTCCCAAATGCCAGCGGTAGTGCGCCAAATAATGCGGCCATGGTAGTCATCAGAATGGGTCGGAAGCGAAGCATGCACGCCTCAAAAATAGAATCCCGCGTGCTTTTGCCCTCGCGTTCCGCCATCAGCGCGAAGTCGATCATCATGATGGCGTTCTTTTTCACGATGCCAATCAGCAATACGATGCCGATGATCGAGATTACGTTCAGGTCCATGTGAAACACCATGAGCGCCAGCATTGCGCCTACGCTCGCCGAAGGCAGCGTGGAAATAATCGTGAGGGGATGAACGAAGCTTTCGTACAAAATTCCGAGCACGATATACACCGCCAGCAGCGCAGTGGTAATCAGGATAGGCTCCGTCGACAGTGATTGCTGATACGCCTGCAGCGTGCCTGCGAAGAATCCTGTCATGGTCGAAGGCGTTCCCAGCCGCTGTTCCATTTGCTGAATTTCTTTCGTTGCCTGGCTGAGAGAAACACCCGGGGCGAGATTGAACGAAACCGTGACCGAGGGAAAAAGGCCGGTATGATTCACTTGCAGCGCAGTCGTGTTGGTTTGCGCCTTGGCAAACGAGGAGATCGGCGTCATCGCGGCCGCGTTCGTCCTGTTTGGATTGCTTTTGATATAGATGTAATCCATGTCTTTCGGCGACTGCCAATACTTAGGCGCGACTTCCAGCACGACGTAATATTGATTCATCTGGGTATAGATCACCGACACTTCCGACTGGCCAAAGGCCGAATAGAGCGCCTTGTCGAGTGAACTCGATGTCTGTCCCAGTCGCGCAGCCGTGACCCGGTCATAATTCAGCAATCGCTGCAAGCCGCCATTTTGCTGATCGCTGTTTACATCCTGCAACCCCGGGAGCTTCTTGATATTGGCGAGCATAATCGGACCCCAATGCACCAGGTCCGCAATGGTGTCGGACTGAATGGTGTACTGATAAAGCGCAGCGCTCGAACGCCCCCCGATTCGCAGATCTTGCACGGCTTGTAGAAATGCGGACGCGACGGGCAGGCGATTCAGCTTGGGACGGATGCGATTGATAATATCCGCTGCGGCCACCTTGCGCTCGTTCAGCGGCTTCAACGCGATGTAGATGAATCCTCCGTTGCTGGCTCCGTTGCCGCCCGTATAGGCATTGACGTTCGCAACCGCAGGATCGGCCTTGATGACATTGACCAGTGCGAGCACGGAAGAATTCATGAACGGAAAAGACGCGTCTTGCGGTCCTTGCACGGCCCCAACCAGCGCACCCGTATCCTGTTGCGGAAAAAATCCTTTTGGGATGCGCACGATCAGGAAAAAGTTCAACGCGATGGTCAGCGCTAAAACGCCCAGAGTGAAGAGTGGGTTGTCGAGCACCCACTCGAGCGAAATGCGGTACACCGAGAGCATGCCCGAAAAAAACTTCTCGCTCCATTGGTAAAGCCGCCCGTGCTCCTCCGGTTTCTCCGGCTTCAGCAGATGAGCGCACATCATGGGGGTTGTGGTGAGCGAGATGATCATCGACACGATAATCGCCGTGGCTAGCGTCACGGCAAATTCGCGAAAGAGCCGGCCAACGATGCCCGCCATCAGCAGAATCGGAATAAACACCGCGACCAGTGAGATGCTGATGGAAAATACCGTGAAGCCGATCTCCTTTGCACCCAGCAGCGCCGCCTCCAATGGCTCCATGCCCTGCTCGAGGTAGCGCGAAATGTTTTCCATCACCACAATCGCATCGTCAATAACAAAACCCGTCGAAATTGTCAGAGCCATCAGCGACAGATTGTCGATGCTGAAACCAACCAGATACATCACTGCAAACGTTCCGATCAGCGAAACCGGAACCGCGACGCTTGGGATAATTGTGGCCCGCGGATTCCGCAGAAAGAAAAACACCACGAGTACGACCAGAATCACCGAGATCACGAGCGTCCGTTCGACGTCGCTCACCGAGGCGCGAATCGTCGTGGTGCGGTCGAGCACGATGGTCGCGTTGATGCCCTGTGGCAGCACCGCCTGCAGAAACGGCAGTTGCGCGCGAATGCGCTCGACCGTCTGAATAATATTCGCCCCCGGCTGCCGGAAAATAATGACAGTAATCGAGGGGGTGCCGTTGAGGTATCCCGCGGTGCGCAAATTTTGCGTGGCGTTGCGGACTTCAGCGACATCCGAAAGATGGATAGCCGCGCCGTTGTGATAGCCGATAACCAGCGGCTTGTATTGCTCCGCGTCTGAAATCTGGTCGTTGGTGATGATGTCCGCGGTGAACGAACCGTTGGCAAAACGCCCGCGCGCCGTGTCGGAATTCTGCAAGCTCAGAGCATTCTGAATATTACTGATGGTCAGCCCGCGGCTTTCAAGAAGCGTAGGATTCACTTCCACCCGCACCGACGGCAGTGCGCCGCCGCCGACTACGACCTGCCCCACGCCTTGAATCTGCGAGAGCTTCTGTTCGATGACGGTCGAAGCCTCGTCGTAAAGCTTGGGCGAATCATATTTATCGGAGGTGAGTCCCATAATCATGATGGGCGCGTCGGCGGGATTCACTTTTCGGTAAGTCGGATTCGCGGGAAGGTTCACCGGCAAATAGGTGCGCGCCGAGTTGATCGCAGCTTCGACGTCGCGGGCAGCGCCGTCAATATTCCTTGATAAGTCGAATTGCAGAGTGACTGAAGTGCTGCCTAGCGAACTCGCAGAGGTCATCTCCGTAATGCCGGCAATGTGGCCGAACTGCCTTTCCAGAGGCGTGGCAACCGACGACGCCATAATTTCGGCGCTCGCGCCCGGCAAACTTGAAGAGACCGAAATCGTCGGAAAATCAACCTGCGGCAAGGGCGAAACCGGCAGAACGGTAAACCCAACCGCACCCGCCATCGCGATCGCCAATGTAAGCAGCGTGGTGGCAACTGGGCGGCGAATAAATGGTTCAGAAATGCTCATGCCTGCTCCGGGTGCGCTTCCGCATCATTCGTGCCCGCTTGCGAATCGGGTTTGTGGCCGCTAAAGCGCTGCGCCAACCGGTCGAAGAAGATGTAAATTACGGGCGTGGTGTAGAGCGTTAACACCTGGCTCACCAGAAGCCCGCCCACCATTGCAATGCCCAGAGGGCGCCGCAACTCCGATCCGTAGCCGCGCCCCAGAGCCAGCGGAATGCCGCCTAACAGCGCGGCCATCGTCGTCATCATGATCGGGCGGAAACGCAGCAGGCTGGCCTCGTAGATCGCATCGGTCGAACTTTTCCCGTGCTCGCGCTCGGCCTCAAGTGCGAAATCGACAATCATGATGCCATTTTTCTTCACGATGCCAATCAGCAGGATGATCCCGATAATCGCGACCACGCTCAGATCCTGGCGAAACAGGATTAGTGCCAGTAGCGCCCCCACGCCGGCCGATGGCAAGGTAGAAAGAATGGTGATCGGATGAATGAAACTTTCATACAGCACACCGAGCACGATATACACGGTCACGAGCGCGGCTAAAATCAGAATCGCTTCGTTGGAAAGCGAATTCTCAAACGATGCGGCCGTTCCCTGAAATTGAGCTTGCAGGCTGGCAGGAAATTTTATTTTCTCCGCCGCTTTGTTGATGTCGCTGATCGCCGTGCCCAGCGCCGCATTCGACGCAAGATTGAAAGAAATCGTTACCGAAGGAAATTGCCCCTGATGATTGATCGACAGCGCCTCGGTGATATTGGAGACGTGAACGAAAGCGCTGAGGGGAACGGCATTCGCGCCGGAAGACGACGTGGTCGTATTCGGCGTGGCTCCTGCATAGGTTCCTCCGTTGAGCGAACTGCTCGTATTCGAACTGCTCGAAGAAAGTACGCTGCCGGTTGGTTGAAGACTGGCAGCCGATGGCGTGTAGAGCACCGAAGTCGTGGTTGCGTTGGAGCCGGCCGAACTTGATCCGGAAGACGAAAACGAAGTGGAAGCCGCAGCGCCCGTCGCGCTCGAAGAGGCGTTCGCCTGCAAGTAAAGACTCCCGAGCTTGCCGGGATCCTGCTGCCATTCCGGTTGCGCCTCCAGGATGACGTGATACTGGTTCAGTTGCGTGTATAGAGTATTGATCTGCCGCTGCCCGTACGCATCGTACAGCGTGTTATCGACGGTGGCAGGCGCGATTCCTAAGCGGGACGCGGTTATGCGATCAATATTTACCGCAATGGCTTGAGCTCCGGTTTGCTGGTCGGTGGCCACATCCTCCAGGCTCGGCAGCTTTTTTAACTCCGCTCCAAACTTATCCGTCCACGAGTTCAGTTCATTAATGTCGGGGTCTTCCAGCGTGTATTGGTACTGGGTGCGGGTCACTCGATCATCCACCGTAATGTCCTGCACGGGCTGCATATAAAGCTGAATGCCCTGCACGTCAGCAAGGCTTCTCTGCAACCGCCGGATGACATCAGAAGCATTCAAATCGCGGTCGCCAATCGGTTTGAGATTGATCGCCATACGCCCGCTGTTGAGCGTGGTGTTCGTGCCATCGGCGCCGATAAAGGAAGACAAGCTCTGAACCGCCGGATCTTTCAAAATGATCGATGCCAACTGCTGCTGCTTCTCAGCCATAGCAGAAAACGAGATTGACTGCGGCGCTTGCGAAATGCCTTGAATCACGCCGGTGTCCTGCACCGGGAAAAAGCCCTTGGGAATCACGATGTAGAGAAAGACCGTGAGCACCAGCGTGCCCACCGCTACCAGCAGCGTTATCGTCTGGTATTGCAGAACTACCTTGAGGGTGCGCCCGTAAAATGCGATCAGCCGCTCGAATGCGCGCTCGGATGCTCGATACCAGCGGCTCTGCTGCGCCTCGGGGTTATGCCTTAAAATGCGCGACGCCATCATCGGGGTCAAGGTCAACGACACCACCGCCGAAAGCACGATCGTGACCGCCAGAGTTACGGCGAACTCGCGAAACAATCGGCCTACAACGTCGCGCATAAAGAGCAGTGGAATAAGCACCGCAATCAGCGAAACCGTCAACGACACAATGGTGAAGCCGATCTGGCCCGCGCCTTTCAGCGCCGCTTCCATCGGTGCTTCGCCTTCCTCCAGATAGCGCGAGATGTTTTCGATCATCACGATGGCATCGTCCACCACAAATCCGGTGGAGATGGTCAGCGCCATCAGCGAAAGATTGTCCAGGCTGTAGCCAAGCACATACATCACACCGAACGTGCCCACCAGCGAGAGCGGTACAGCCACGCTTGGAATAATGGTTGCGCGAATACTGCGCAAGAATAAAAAGATGACCATCACCACCAGACCGATGGTCAGCATCAATTCAAATTCCACATCGTCGACTGAAGCCTGAATGCTGGTGGTGAGATCGGTAAGCTCAGTAATCTGCACAGCCGCCGGCAGATTCGCTTCGAGCTGCGGCAGAAGTTTTTTGATGCTCTTTACCACGCTGATCGTGTTCGCGCCAGGCTGCCTCTGAATATTCAGCACGATCGCAGGAGTCGAGTTCATCCACGCCGCGAGTTGCGTATTCTCTACGCCATCCACCACGCTGGCGACGTCTTTAAGAAAAACCGGAGCGCCATTGCGATAAGCGATGACTACGTTGTGATAGCCATTCGCCTCGGTGATCTGGTCGTTGGCGTCGATTTGATAATCCTGCCGCGGCCCATCGAAATTGCCCTTGGCGGAATTCACGCTGGTTTGCGTCAGCGCGGTTCGTACATCTTCAAGGTTGATTCCGTAAGAAGAGAGCTTGGTGGGATTTACCTGAATGCGCACCGCTGGCTTTTGGCCACCGCTGATGCTCACCAGTCCAACTCCGCTCAGCTGAGAGAGTTTCGGCGCAAGCCGCGTATCGACCAGATCCTCCACCTGCGACAAAGGCATGCTGCCCGATGAAATTCCCAGTGTGAGCACCGGCGCATCCGCCGGATTGGTCTTGTTGTAAACCGGAGGCGTGGGAAGATTGGCCGGCAAATAACTCTGCGACGCGTTGATCGCCGATTGCACTTCTTCTTCAGCGACATCGATATCAAGCGAGAGAGCGAATTGCAGCACGATCACTGACACGTTTCCAGCGCTCGTGGACGTCATCTGGCTTAGCCCTTGCATTTCGCCAAATTGCCGCTCCAGCGGCGCGGTGACGGTGGTTGCCATCACATCAGGGCTCGCTCCGGGATAGAAAGTAAGCACCTGGATGGTGGGGTAATCGACTTCCGGCAAGGCGGAGATCGGCAGTTGGAAATACGACACCAACCCCACCAGCAGAATGGCCGTCATCAGCAGAATCGTGGCGACCGGCCGCAAAATAAACGGAGTGGACGGACTCACGGGGCATTCCCCTCTGGGCTGGAAGAGCTGGGCAAAGGCTTTTGCGAGATCGTAACTTTGGATCCGTTTTGCAATTTTTCAAAGCTGCTGTCGGCGACTGCTTCGCCCTCGTTCACTCCCTGCACTGCCGTCTTACCGCCATCGGAGACGCCAGTCTTGATCGTGCGCATGTTCGCCTGGCCATTCTGGATCACATACACAAAAGCGGCGCTTCCGTTGTGTTGTATCGCGGAATCCGGCAGCAAAATCTGGTCATGCAGCGTCTTCACCAGCAGCCGAACATTCACAAACTCATTGGGATACATTTCCCCCTTCTTGTTGTCGTAAAGGGCGCGCACTTTGATGGTTCCGGTAGTGGTGTCGATCTGGTTGTCGAACGAAATCACTTTGCCGCTGGCAATTTTTTTCTCGTTCGCGCGGTCCCATGCGTCCAGCGGGAGGCTGATTCCCTGGTGCGGCTGCGCCATCACTTCCGTAATATTGTCTTCTGAAATCGTTGCGACCACCGTGATCGGCTGCACTTCCGTAATGACAACCAGGGTGGTCGTCGCATTCGCAGTCACCAGATTTCCCGGGTCAACCAGCCGCAGGCCAACGCGCCCGCTGATGGGCGCTTTAATGTGGCAATAAGCCACTTGCACCTCGTCGTAGCGTAAAGTGCCCTGATCGTTTTTTACCGTCCCCTGATCCTGCAAGACGATCTTTTCCTGGTCTTCGAGCGTCTGCCGTTGAATTGCGTTCTTAGCCCACGCATCCTGGTAGCGCTTCAAATCCATTTCCGCTTGTGCCAGTAAATTTTGATCCCTCTCCAACGCGCCTTGCGCCTGCAAGACCTGCGCCTCGTAAGGCCGGGCATCAATGTCGATCAGAGCATCGCCCTTTTTCACCTGCTGCCCTTCTTTATAGTGAACGGCCGTAATCACGCCGGTGACCTGAGCGGTGATGGCATCGGTATACAACGCGGTTACCGTTCCGATCGCATCGAGGTAAACGCCAATGTCGCCCTTGGTCGCGGTTGATGTGGTCAGAGTGACCGGGCCAGTCGCAGCATGTCGTCCGCCGGCGCCACCTGCCGGGGCCGCGCTCTTCTGCTCATCGTGATGGCGAAAAATGAAATAAACAATCAGGATGAGAAGAAGCAGAACGATGCCCCATATCCAATACCTTCTTTTGCCGTGGGCGGCATCTTCGTGCATGGGAAGTTGATGATCAGGGGGGATCGGAGGAGGCGGTGCTTGCTGGTGCATGGGTTAGTGTACCTAATCGCGCGCTAGATGTAGCGCCACTAATCTATACAAAACATTACATTTGCGCCACGGCAATTCAAGCAACCTAAGATGCCGAAAGCTTGTAAACGGGATGGTTGCTGATTTGCCGCCACGCGCACTGTCGACTCTGCGGCGTATTGCTCACGCTATAATGGCGCGCACTCGTAGCCCTGCTGCTACGCTTTCGTGCGAAGTCCGATTGGAAAGTCGCGCAATGCTGATTCATCCAGACCGTCTATTTTCTCCCCAGCCCGGCACTCGAAAACTGGCCAGGACCTTGTACGAGCACGTGCGAACCCTGCCGATCGTGAGCCCTCATGGACATACGCAGGCGGCCTGGTTTGCGGCAAACGAATCTTTCCCGGATCCAGCGCAGCTCTTTGTCCAGTCCGATCATTACGTCTTTCGTATGCTCTACAGCCAGGGCATTTCTCTGGAAGATCTCGAGATCGGGCAGGGGAAACCAGAGGACGCCCGGAGGGTCTGGCGCATCTTCGCCGATCATTATTACCTGTTCCGGGGAACGCCAACGCGGATGTGGCTCGATTTCGCTTTCCAGGAAGTTTTCGGACTGCAGAAACGGCTGTCGAAAGAAACTGCGGACTTCTACTTCGACACGATTTCAGAAAAACTGCAGACACCGGACTTTCGCCCGCGAGCGCTCTATGAGCGCTTCAATCTGGAAGTGTTAGCAACGACCGATTCGCCTCTAGATTCACTCATTGATCACAAGAAAATTCTGGAATCGAAGTGGGATGCGAAGATATTACCCACATTCCGGCCAGACCCAGTAGTCGATCCAGAATTCGCAGGATTCTCCGAAAACATCGGAAAGCTGGCCGGCCAGACGGGAGAAGACACTTCAAACTGGGCTGGATATCTGAATGCGCTAAAGCTATCGCGCGCACGGTTCCGCGAGCTCGGCTGCACCGCAACCGACCACGGGCATCCCACCGCGAGAAGCGCAAATTTGCCCAGGGCAGAGGCTCAAGACCTCTTTCAGAAGGTTCTATCCGGCGAGGCAGATCCCCGGCAGCAAGAGCTTTTCTGCGCGCAGATGCTCACCGAAATGGCGCGCATGAGTTTGGATGACGGCCTCGTCATGCAGCTTCACGCGGGCAGCGCACGGAATCACAATCGGCAACTCTTTCAACGTTATGGACGCGATGTCGGCGCCGACATTCCGACTCCGACAAATTTTGTAGAGGCGCTTCGTCCTTTGCTGGATCAGTTCGGCAATGAACCCAACTTGAGGATCATTCTATTTACGCTCGACGAGTCGACCTACAGCCGGGAGTTGGCCCCTCTGGCCGGGCATTATCCCTGTCTGTTGCTGGGGCCGCCGTGGTGGTTTCACGACAGCCCGGAAGGGCTGATGCGCTTCCGCGAGCAAGTAACCGGGACGGCGGGGTTCTACAACACTGCTGGCTTCAACGATGACACGCGATCGTTCGTTTCAATTCCGGGACGGCACGACATGGCACGCCGTATCGACTGCAACTTTCTGGCAAGGTTGGTCGCCGAACACCGCTTAGAGGAAGCAGAAGCATTGCAAGTGGCGCACGATCTCTCCTACGGTTTGGTGAAGAGAGCGTATCGGCTGTAACAGCGCGTTATGAAAAAACTGACTACTCTCCCAATAGAAACGCAACTCGACGCATCGCCTGCGTTTCAGTTTGATCGCGTGCGCTGGCGCGTCTGCGCTATGCTGTTTGCCGCTACCACCATCAATTACGTCGACCGTCAGGTAATCGCGATTCTCAAACCAACTCTCGAGCATGCCATCGGCATGACCGAAGTAAATTACGGCTACATCGTGGATGCGTTCCAGATCGCCTACGCGATTGGCTTGCTCATCGCAGGCCGGATGATTGACAGGGTTGGCACGCGCATTGGCTATTCAATCGTAATGGCGGTATGGAGTTTGTCTGCCATGGGCCATGCTCTGGCCAGCACTGTATCGGAGTTCGCGTTTGCCCGTTTTTTTCTCGGCCTCGGAGAGTCCGGAAATTTCCCGGCGGCAATCAAGACCGTGGCGGAATGGTTCCCGCAGCATGAGCGTTCGCTCGCAACCGGAATTCTTAACTCAGGCGCGAATGTGGGTGCGATCCTCGCCCCGCTCATCGTGCCCTGGGTCACACTTCGCTATGGCTGGCACGCGGCATTTCTAACAACGGGCGCGCTCAGCGCCCTCTGGATTTTGTGGTGGCTTCGCCACTATCGACGACCCAGTCGTTCCCCGCTCGCAGAACATAGCGTGCCGAAAATAGATCAGAAGAATTCAGATGCGATTCGAGATCGCCTCACCTGGCGGCGATTGTTCGGTTACCGCCAGACTTGGGCATTTACAGCCGCAAAATTCCTTACCGATCCTATCTGGTATTTTTACTTGTTCTGGCTGCCCTCCTACTTCAGCGCCCGTTTCGGCTTGAATCTTTCACATCTCGCGCTTCCGCTTATCATTGTTTATAGCGTGTCCACCATCGGTAGCATCGGAGGCGGCTGGTTGCCGGTACTGTTCCGGCGCGCGGGACTTTCGACCGCAACTGCGCGCCTCGCCGCCATGTTCTGCTGCGCGCTTCTGGTGGTTCCCATCGGGGCAATCAATAGTGTTAAATCAATATGGATCGCCATTGCGCTGCTGAGCGTTGCCGCAGGCGCGCATCAGGGATGGTCGGCCAATCTTTTCACCACATCTTCTGACATGTTCCCTCAAAGCGTGGTCAGCTCGGTCGTCGGCATCGGCAGTATGGCGGGAGCGCTGGGCAGCGCCCTTTTTGCATTTTTCGCAGGCCATGTTTTGCAGCTTACGCATAGCTACACCAGTCTGTTCGGGATCGCGGCCAGCGCTTACCTGCTCGGTCTGGCCATTCTCCATCTACTCGCTCCCGGGCTGAAATCGGTAGAGATAATCCCATGAGCCTCTGCTGCGCCACCGGCGGCGTTGACACCGAATTGTCTTCCCCGGAGCTGCGCGACCTGTTTCTCAAAGGCCTGGCGAAGCTGGGAGAACGAAAACGCGTTCTTGCTGTTCCCCCGGATCAGAGCCGTGTGCACTCTCGATCGGGCGATCTCACTCGCTATGCGTGGGAATTTTATGGCGACCGACTTCGCGCTGTTTTGCCGGCGCTGGGCACACATGCTCCCATGCAGCCCGACCAAATCCAGCGAATGTTTGGAGCAGTTCCGCTGGATCTTTTCCGCGTTCACAACTGGCGAACCGATGTCGAGACGCTGGGTGAAGTTCCGGCAGAGTTCATCCACGAGCAATCGGAAGGCAAGCTGAACTATGCGTGGCCCGCGCAGGTGAATCGGCTGATTACACGTGGCGGCTTCGATTTGATTCTTTCCCTTGGCCAGGTCGTCCCTCACGAAGTAATCGGCATGGCGAATTACAACAAAAATATTCTTATCGGCACCGGAGGCCGCGATGCCATCAATCGCAGTCACTATCTGGGAGCGGTGTATGGCATCGAGCGCATCATGGGCCGTGCCGAAAACCCGGTACGCAATGTTCTCAACTTCGCCGCTGATCGCTTCCTGCGGCATCTCCCGATTGTCTATGCGCTCACTGTAATTGGACGCACGGCCGACGAGCGTCTGGTCGTGCGTGGGCTTTTCATCGGTGACGATACCGAATGTTTTCATCGCGCGGCTGAACTGAGCCTCAGGGTTAATTTCGAAACGCTCGACTCGCCCATTCGTAAGGCTGTGGTTTATCTCGATCCGCAGGAATTTCACAGCACCTGGCTCGGAAATAAAGCGATCTACCGCACGCGGATGGCGCTAGCCGACGACGCAGAGTTGATCGTCCTCGCTCCCGGCGTCAGCAAATTCGGCGAAGATGCAGCCATCGATGCGTTGATCCGCAAATATGGTTATCGCGGAACTCCGGCGACACTTGAAGCGGTTGACGCGAATGCCGATCTTGCCGATGACCTCGGCGCGGCCGCCCATCTCATTCACGGCTCTTCCGAGGGACGCTTCACAATCCGCTGGTGTCCCGGACATCTCACTCGCGAAGAAGTGGAAGGCGTCGGATATCGATACGGCCAATTAGCTGAGATGCTTACGCGATATGATCCCAGGAATCTCCGCCAGGGTTATAACCGCGTGGATGGCGAAGAAATCTTTTTCATTGCGAATCCGGGATTAGGCTTGTGGGCTTATCGCGGCCGGCCGAAAGACCGGCAAGACCGAGAGCGCACGAGCGCCGCTCAGAGCCGTTAGCTTATGCCCAACATATTCAACCTCGAGGGAAAAACCGCCGTCGTAATCGGTGGCACGTCGGGCATCGGTCGCGCGATAAGCTTTGGCCTTGCCGACGCGGGTGCCGACGCTATCGCCTCGTCGCGCCGCCAGGAACAGGTCGATGCAACCGCCGCTGAGATCGAACGCCGTGGACGCCGGACTTTGCGAATCAGCTCCGATGTTCACAATCGTGCTTCCCTCGAAAAACTTCTGGCAGCGACGCTCGGCACTTTCGGCAAGGTCGATATTCTCGTCAATTGTGCCGGGAAAATCATGCGTGCGCCTACGCTCAACATCACCGAAGAAGAATGGGCCGATATTCTAGACACAAATCTGACCGGTACGCTACGCGCCTGCCAGGTCTTTGGCCCGCCAATGTTGCAGCGCGGTTACGGACGCATCATTAATATCGCGTCTCTCAACAGCTTTGTTGCGCTGAATGAAGTTGCGGCCTACGCCGCCAGCAAGGCGGGCATAGTTTCGCTTACGCGCTCGCTTGCGGTGGAGTGGTCAAAGAGAGGCGTTACCGTCAACGCCATCGCGCCCGGCATAGTCCGGACCGCCCTGAATGAGAATCTGCTCGACAATACCCCGCGAGGCCAAGAACTCCTGATGCGCACTCCGATGCAACGCTTCGGCCAGCCCGAGGATCTCGTAGGCGCTGCCGTTTATCTCGCTTCCGATGCCGCTTCTTTCGTCACCGGGCAAACGCTGGTGGTCGACGGAGGTTTTCTGGCCAGTGGAGTGAATCAATAATTCTCTCGCGTTACGCCAGGCCCAGCTTCTTGCGAATCTCGGCAACAATCTGTTCAGCAGGTCGGGCAATATCGACGCTTATCGCTGATTCCGGTTCTTCCAGATCTGCGAACTGGCTGGCAAGTATCTGGTCGTTGGCAAAGTGGCCTTTCCGCAAACGCAGACGGGTTGCGATGAGCTCGGCGCTCCCGCGCAAGTGCACAAACTGAACTTCATCTCCGATTGTGAGTTCATCGCGATAGCTTTTTTTCAAAGCCGAGCAGGCCAGCACGCCATTGCGCCTCTGCGACCGCCAATTGGCAAGTACCGCACGAAGCTGTCGCAGCCAGGGAAGGCGGTCGCCATCATCCAGCGAAATTCCTTGGCGCATCTTTTCGATATTCGACGGCGGATGGTAATTATCGGCATCGGCAAACTCCCACTCAAGTTGCGCGGCCAGCAACTTGCCGACGGTAGTCTTGCCGGCGCCCACTACCCCCATCACGATGATGATCATTCACGCTGCCCGATCCATCTTAGCTCTGATGAAGTTAGACTTTCCATCCCGTCTCGCAGATGGGAGAGCTGCAGAAGTCGTCATATCCCGGGCAGATAACGCGGGTGCGCAGAACCGACACCGGCGATCGAACTGGCGCCGCACTTCGCGTTTTGACCCGCACGACAGCTCGTCACCGGTGCGGGTGCGCCCTCCCGGGTTAAAATATTGTTCGCACTCCTTCTTCATAACGACAACGAATGCTTTCCAACGCGCGTATCCGAGAGAAAAAATCAATGTCATCAAAGATCGAAATAAGTGTGTTAAAAACATTGCTAGCAGCTTTACTTGGCGCGGTGTGTATTCTCGTGCCTTTCGTGGGATTCGCACAGACGAGTACATCTCCGGTGAGAGATCCAGCCCAGGAACAGCCTGAGTCCAGCAACATGTCGCTGGTTGGCTCGAATGATCTTCAATCCCGAAGCGCTTACCAGCCCACGATTCACAAACAGGGCGACCGATGGATCGCTTACATCGGCCATCTCGGGGGTTCTGCTTTGAACCCGCTGACGGGTCAGGTCGAGAACAACGGCACTTCAATCGTCGACGTTACCGACCCTGCCCATCCCAAATACCTTGTCCATATTCCCGGTGAAGCTCCCACGCCCGGAAAGCCGGAAGCTGGCGGCGCACAGATGACTCGAGTCTGCGACGGCAATACTCTGCCCCATGCCGATAAGAGCAAGTTTTATCTGCTGCGCACCTTTGGAAATTCCGCCCACGAAATCTGGGATGTCACCACTCCGGAAAAACCGAATCGCCTCACCGTCGTAGTGGACGGGCTGCGCGATACGCACAAGAGCTGGTGGGAGTGCGATACCGGCATCGCCTACCTTGTCTCCGGCGATCCGAAATGGCGCGCCCGCCGCATGACCAAGATTTATGATTTGAGCAATCCGGAAAAGCCAGTGTTTATCCGTGACTTTGGCTTGCCCGGTCAGCAGCCCGGTTCCTCCGGTCCCAAGCCCAGCGATGTTCACGGACCCATCTCGCTTGGCCCGCAACGGAATCGCATTTACTTTGCCTACGGTCCAGGTAGCAACGGAATTCTGCAAATCGTGGACCGCGAAAAGCTCCTGAATGGTCCCAAGGATCCCACCGACCAGAACTTACTCTACCCGCAAATCGCACGGGTAGATCTCCCCGCGAGCGTAGGCGCTCACACCGCTTTTCCGTTGCGCGGTGTTGATATTCCAGAATTTGCGAAACAGAAAACCGGCAAGGTGGGAGATTTTCTCGTCGTTCCCGGCGAATCATTAGCCAATGAATGTCAGGAATCCCGGCAGATGGTTCACATCTTCGATATCACCGACGAGGCGAAACCGCTCGGCGTCTCCACTTGGACCGTTCCCGAATCCAGCGGAAATTTCTGCAGCCGCGGAGGACGCTTTGGCACACACTCGTCAAACGAAAGCTTTACTCCGGCTTACTACAACCGCCTGATGTTCTTCGCCAGCTTCAATGCGGGTGTGCGAGCCGTCGATGTGCGCGATCCATTTCACCCGAAGGAAGCCGCCTTTTACATTCCTGCGATCAACGACAAAACCGACAAGCGCTGCGTAGGCACCGGCGCGGATCAGCACTGTAAAATCGTGATCCAGACCAACAACGTTGAGGTGGACGACCGGGGTTACATCTACATCGTGGATCGGGCCAATACCGGTCTTTCCATACTGCGGCTAACCGGATCGGCTCGCCAGATTGCCAAGCTGCCGCCGGAAGCTCCCTAATTCACAGCGCTCGGATTACCGCAGGCGCCGGAGACTCTCGACCGAAGGCACGAAATAATAAGAGCCGGTAAAAGGCACGGTAAAGCGCGTAAGTGCATCGCGCGCGCCGTTGATCAGGCCCGCCATGCTCTCGAGCATTCTGGAAAGCCGCGTCTGGTCGGCGCTGAATCCAACGAATACGGTGCCATGGTCGTCAACCTTCCCGTAAGGCATGTTGCGGCGAAAGATCTTTCCGAACTCATCTTGATCCGTGCGCACCACGTGCGAGTCCGCCGGCTTATTTTCCAGCTCGATGCTGTCGGGTTTGGTGCGTCCCATGATGCGTTCCTGCTGCTCGACCGGGAGAGCTTCCCACTCCGCGGTCTCGTGCTTCCACTTTTGAAGCAATAGAACGGAACCGGCAGCACCCGGAACTCCTTCCGGCAAAAGTGCCGCGAGGGGCGCGTCGAGAAGAGTGGGATTTTCCGATCCATCGATGAAGCCGGTTAGATCGCGATCATGCCGGTAAGACCAACTCGAGGTCTCTTCCACCAGTAAGGCCTGGCCCGCCAGGTCATGGATGATCGTCCGCGCCATATCGAAGAGAACATCGTAAGCGCTTCCGGAGAGCCACACCACCGCATCATGCTGCGTGGCCGGCATAACAAATCCTTCGGTGCCCCGGATGTCTTGGTTAAAGCCCTCCACGCCCGGAGGTGCGTCATCCGGAACAATATTGCGCCAGAGCTCAGGCCGAAAGCCGATGACGAAGTTCACTCCTCCTGTGGTGGTCCGTGGCTCTCGAATCGCGCAGATTGCGGAAGCGAATTCCTGGTACTTCTTCGCGTCAAGAATGTCGAACTCCAGGTACGCATGAGAGGATGTTCCGAGAGCAAAGATTCCAGCCTGAGGGGTGTACATGCGGGCATTATAGCGGGAGCCTGCTGCAGCGACCGTCAACAACACTTCCTGCAGAGCCCGGATCGCCATGGTCACAAGAGCCTTTCGAACAACCCACGATGATGCAAAATAGAACGCAGGAGAACCCGACTGGCATGCAACTCAGCGGCAAGGCAGCCATCATCACCGGAGGCGCAGGCGGCATCGGCCGCTCCGCCGCCCGGCTCTTCTCCCGAGAGGGGGCGGCAGTGAGCATCGTCGACTTGAGTCCTGAAGGCGAGAAGCTTGCCCGCGAAATCAACGACGCAGGCGGACGCGCGTTGTTTGTATGCGCCAACGTGACCAGCGCGGCTGATTGCCAACGCGTGGTGCAGCGCACTGTGCAGGAATTCGGCGGAGTTCACATCCTCTTTAACAACGCAGGTGTTATCCGGCGAGCGCCGGTGATTGAAACCAGCGAGCCGGAATGGGACGCGGTGTTCGCAGTCAATGTAAAATCCATTTTCCTCATGTGCCGCGAGGTCATTCCAGTCATGGCGCGCGCGCAAGGCGGCTCCATCATCAATATGGCCTCAGGCTGGGGCCTGGCTGGAGGCGAAAGAGCCGCGGCTTATTGTGCTTCGAAGGGGGCGGTCGTTTTGATGACCAAGGCCATGGCACTCGATCATGGACCGCAGCATATTCGCGTAAACTGTCTCTGCCCCGGCGATACCGACACTCCGATGCTGCGCAGCGAAGCACGGCAGCTCGGCGAAGAGGAGACTCGATTTCTCTCCGCTTCTGCCAGTCGTCCGCTGGGCCGTATCGGCCGACCGGAAGAAATCGCTCAGGCGGCGCTTTTTCTCGCCGGCGAAGCTGCCTCATTTGTGACTGGGACGGCGCTGGTGGTCGATGGCGGCGGACTGGCGGGATCGGGATAAATATGCGATTGAAAAATAAAGTCGCTCTGATCACAGGGGGCACTTCCGGCATCGGGGAGGCGACCGCAGCACTTTTTGCCGCCGAAGGCGCGAAAGTGACCATCACGGGCCGGCATCAGGAACGCGGCCACGCAGTTGCCGAACGCATCGCGAAGAATGGGGGCGAGGCGATCTTTGTAGGGGCCGATGTACGCAGCACGGCAGAGTGCCGCGGCGCGGTGGAACAGACGCTCGGCGCCTTCAAACGGCTCGATATTCTGTTCAACAATGCTGGAGTTTTCTATCCCCATACTGTCGTTGATTGCACTGAAGAAGAATGGGATCTTCAGCTCGACACCAACCTGAAAGGCACTTTTCTCATGTCGAAGGCGGCTTTGCCTTTCATGATTCAGCAACACAGCGGCGTGATTGTTAACAACAGTTCAGGATGGGGAATAGCGGGAGGCGACGCTGCGGTAGCCTATTGCGCGTCGAAGGGCGGAGTTGTCCTGCTGACCAAAGCCATGGCCATCGATCACGGCCCGCAGGGCGTCCGTGTCAATTGCATTTGCCCCGGCGACGTTGACACCCCGATGCTCCCCGCAGATGCACAACGGCGCGGCTTGAAGTGGGAGGACTATCTGGCTGGATGCGCCCGGCGTCCTCTGGGCCGGATCGGCACGACGGAAGAAATCGCCAAGGCTGCTCTCTTCCTGGCTTCCGATGACTCTTCGTTCATGACCGGCGCCGCGCTCGTAGTGGATGGCGGCGGCATTGCCGATTGAAGTTGCAGCGAATCTGAATACCCTTACATCCTATTCACTTATGGAACAAGCAAGCGAAACGCAGAAACGCGCACATTCACAAGAGTGGTTTACACGCGCCCAACGATCCCTGGTGGAAGGAGTGAACTCGCCCTCGCGCGGTTCCGCCGTCTACGCGGGGGGACCCATTGTGCTGGAGCGTGGCCAGGGCTCGCACGTGTGGGATGCGGATGGAAATGAGTACATCGATTTCCTGATGTCCTTTGGTGCCCTTATCCAGGGGCACGCTCATCCAACCCTGGTGAAGACGGTCTGTGAGGCGATGGCGCAAGGCTCGCACTTCGCGGCGGCAACGTCGGCGGAGGTCGAGGCTGCCGAGCGCCTCTGCCGGATGGTGCCATCCGCCGAAGTGGTGCGCTTCACCAACAGCGGCAGCGAAGCGACCATGCTCGCTTTGCGGCTGGCCCGCGCCCATACAGGCCGCCGCAAATTTCTGAAATTCGAAGGACACTATCACGGTTGGTACGATCCCTACCTGTTGAACGCACACAGCCATCCACCGGACCAATTGGGCACGGTTGAGAATCCGGCGCGAATTCCAGATTCCGAGGGCATTCCGGCTTCAACTTTCGATGACGTTGTCCTCGCGCCGTGGAACAACGAAGATGCGCTGGACGATGTGCTGCGGCGGCACGGATCGGAACTGGCGGCGGTGATTACGGAACCCATTATGGCCAATATGGGCTGCATCTTGCCACGGGATGGATATCTGCAACGCTTGCGAGAGCTCACCAAAGCCTGTGGCGCATTGCTGATTTTCGACGAGGTGGTAACCGGATTTCGCTATGCTCCCGGCGGCTGCCAGGAATATTTCGGAATCAAACCCGATCTCAGCACGTTTGGCAAGGCTCTGGGCGCGGGTTTTCCCATCGGAGCCGTCGCCGGACCACGCTCCATTCTCGATCGCATGCGTTGGAGCGAACACATGGTCCTTCACTATGGCACCTTCAACGGACATCGTCTCACCATGAAAGTGATTGCGGCCAATTTGGACCTTCTTTCCTCCGCAGACACCTATCGCAAGCTGCACGCGGTGGGCGATGCAGCGATCGCCGGTTTGCGGGAAGTGTTTCGTCGGCGCCAGGTGAAAGCTGTGGTGCAAGGGTTCGGGCCGATGTTTCAAATCTATTTCACCGAACGCGATACCATTCGCGACTACCGCGACTACTGCACCTACGCGGATACGCAGCTATACTCGCGTTTTGTGCATCGTCTGCTCGACCAGGGAATTTATATGACGCCTTCCAACGGCTTGCACTGGATCATTTCAACGGCGCATACAGACGCCGACGTGAGACAGTTGCTGGCAGCCGCGGATCAAGCTTGTTCGGGGCTGTCGTGAAAGCCACAGTCTTTCTGGGTGGTGGACGTATCACCAGCGCGCTAGTAGCAGGTTTGCGCCTCGCAGGCTATGACCGTCCCATCGTTGTGCACGACCGGCATTCCAGGAAGCTGCGGGATCTCAAACGGCAATATGGAGTGATCGCAGAGCCCGATCTCGGCCGGGCAGTGGAAGCAGCACGTATCTTAATCCTCGCGGTGCGGCCAGATTCCGTCCCCGGGTTGCTGAAAGAAATTCACACCTACGATATTCGCCCGCTGACGGTAGTGAGTCTGGCAGCCGGAATTCCTCTTGTCACGCTGCGCACCGCACTGGGGCCGCCCGTGAAATGGGTGCGGGCCATGCCCAGCCCTGTGTGCCGCAGTCGCCGGGGTCTGACCGCCCTGAGCTTTGCCCGCGGCCTTTCCCCCTCGGCACGCACCGAAGTGCGCACCTTGTTCGCGCTGGTCGGCACGGTGGTCGAGATTCCCGAGAAGCAATTCGACGCCTTTACCGTCACTTTCTCCAGCAGTCACGGCTATCACGCACTTGCGGCTCTCATCGAGGCCGCGGAGGTTCATGGACTGGATCGTAAGATCGCCCGCCTGGCGGCTGCACACGCGCTTTGCGATGGAATTGCCTCTTGGCGGGCCGGCAAGCTGTCGCTGGATCATCTACTGCAAGAAGCCGCAACGCCCGGCGGCACCGCCGCTGCGGTGATCGCATCACTCGATTCAGCCGCCTATCAAAGAATAGTGAACAAGGGATTGCATGCCGGGATTAGGCAAGCTCGGAAGAATTCCACGCTGGTCGAGACACAGGGTTCAACCGCCAACGCACGGTAGCGGTTGCAGGATCTTTGTCTATAGAGAGTCAGTTGCGTCTTGAGCCTTCACTCACCCCAATCAGCAGGCCCTCCCGTGTGCTTTTCTTCATTTCGTCAAAAGCGCGACTCGACAGTCACCAAGACCATGGTGTGATTTGACTCGCGTGGCAATCTTAGCTTCCCGGGTATCAAGCCGGTTGTATTTCATCTAGATTCTCCATCGTTGTGATTGTGGTTGAACTAGGTTAATTCGCGCGCTCGTGACTCTAGTCCGCTCCGAATGAAAGATCATTGCGTTCCCGACCTCCTTCTACATCGCGGGGTGCCTCATTTTCCGTCCGATTCGAGTTCAGTGAGTTCTAAAAAAATCAAGCTACCACGCGCCACAGAGCCTCGAAGCCCTCTTTGCAGTGTTTCTTTGCATGGGCTGAATCCTGAGTCATGAAATCTATCGTCGCCTCCGCGACCGAGTTCATGATCGCGACAACGAAACCCATCGGAACCTTACGCATCGGCCCGCTGGCGCGAATGTGTTCCAGCAATCCTGCGACGCCTGCCATTGTCTTGTGGCCCGCCGCGCGGGTCTCCGGCATGATCTCGTCAGAGACGCTGAGTTGTGCCAGCGCGCGTCTCTTCTCGGGGTAGGACACTGCCCAGCTCATCCAGTGTTGCCACAAGTTCCAAAGCTGCTCGCGAGGTTCTGCGCCTGTGGGAAGGTTTTTCGTAGCGGCAGACGCCATCTCAATTTTCAGTTCAAGATAGAGCTGATTGAAGAGGTCTGTTTTGGTTTCGAAGTAAGTGAAAAGCGATCCATTCGCAACGCCAGCCTGTTTCGCGATGCCCGCTGTCGGCGCGCTCAGGCCCTGCGTAACGATAATCCGGGTCGCCGCCTTGAGAATCGCGCTTCGCTTCTCGTCGCTCTTCGGCCTCGACATGAGTTAATGCTATAGATAAGCGTCTGGACAGTCAACTATTATCTCTCGGTTCTGCATAATCGAACTTGCAACTAGCGGAAGCAATGTTGCCAACTCGGCAAAGATCTCGCCACGGAATATTGCTCGCTACATGTCCCTGCGATTACCTACAACGCAATGTTTGCAATTCAGTTTCCCGCGATACGCCACGGCCTTGAGTTTTTCCAACATGTCCTGCCAACAGGTTCGAGGTGGTAATCGGGACTCTGCTATCTCTCGTCATTTGATTAGGGAGCAGAACGACGGGTCAATCATCGTGCTAATTTCGCCGAAGGTTCCGCGGCATTCGCCGATTTGCCGTCGCGAGTCCCTAGCCCTATCAACATCGGCATGTCCTTCGGGTAGACCACATCGCGTCCTCGCGCTAGGAAATGATAATAGATCGACAATGCCGCTCCATACGATCCAAACCCGGCCGACACAACGCGGGAATGTGCAGCAATTCCCACAACCATCCCCACCAGCTTAAATCCCGATGCACCACTTACCGCACCGCCCCCCGCTTCGCCCACGCTCTGGCCCCCCTGTCCTGCATCGCGATCCGGAGAAGCTTGCGAGGCCGCCAGCATAACTTGAATTCCTGTGGTCAGATATCTCGTTCGCGGAGTGGTCACCTGCGCACCACCCTCATCGTCGAGCTTTAAGTGTTCCCCCTTGGCGACGGCCACGCCCTCCAAAGTTGTCTCAACTTTCTGCTCGATTCCATTCGGTGGTGCAACCTCGTGAAACAAAATTCGTAACTGTCCGTTGCGTCCCATTCGCCGCGCTGGCTGCGCCTGTAGCACCGAGCCCTTAATCACGCTCCCTTCAGGAAGAATCAGGTGATCCGAGACGACCAGCGGCTCGGTGATAAGCGCCTCTACCAGGTCTCCCTGTTTTGCGGTCGACGAACTCAGAGCCGTCACCAGCCTCGCATGCACCACGCTCCCGTTAGGGGGCGGCGAACCAATGTCCGTAAGCCTCGCCGGTTTCACCGCCTCGGTCCCAAAATCCAGAGGTTGCAACAAATCCGCATTGAAGCTCGTCCCCGCATCAATGTATTGCGGATGCACGGGCAACTGCGCCAGCACGATTCTCTTTACCTTGTGCATCTTTCCCGGCTCGTGAATCTGGTTCTGTAAATCGTTCCACTTCGTGTGAATCGCCTGGCGCGTTGCACTCACCTGTTTGGAAGCCGCATCCTGCACCTTGTTTTTCAGTTCAGGCTTTTCCTTCGCCGACACAAACCGCAGCACTCCATCCGGAGCCGGCGAAGCCACCGTTTGCAGGGGCACCCGCCGCCCATCACCCATGACCAGCTCATCGAACTGCACATGCACCTTCCGCGCTGGAGAGAAATTCCCATTTGCCGCCTGCATCGTTCGCACCATCTTCGGTACCGCATCGATCGCCGAAACTCTCCCGTTCATTACCGTTCCCACCGGAATCAACAGCTTGTCAAACGCATACACTGGCTCCGTTGTCCTGCATTGGATCGCCTGCCCCACTTTCCGCACCCGTACGTCTGAGTCAATCGCCACCTTGATCGGAGTGCCAACCTCAACGCTCATCGATATTGGCATCGGCGTAGCGCCCAAGCTCTCCGACAGCTTCTGCGAGGCAGGCATATCCTCGTTCCGCTGCTGTGTTGGCGCTGGAGGCCGCTGCTTCAACGTCTGCGCGACACTCATGGCGCTACACAACCCAGCCGTCAGCACTGTCATCCCGAATACAATTCGTCGCATTGTAAGTAACTCCCGATTGTTCTGCGCTGGAAAGAGACAGTGCTTCAAAGGCTGCGTGAACCGCAGACGATTGGGAATGCCAGATGACAAGAGAATCGAAAGAACCGTGTCTACTATGAAGCTCCAAAGACGGAGAATGGTTGCAACTCCGACGGTACTATCGAGGAAATCGTAAGCGTAGGACGGGAGTGGAAGGGGGAAAATGGTCCAGGATGAACAAACTGTCATCTTCTCGAAAGGGAGCGGTAATGTTTCGGTCGTATCGTAAAAGTGGGCTGCCGGTCGTGGTGTGCCACGCCAGCGTCACTCTGAACTCGGCTTTAACATGTCCTTGTGCGTGTTCGATAAGGGTTGGGGCCGCCCGTTGATGTTGCGATTGGCGAGTATTTTGCAATCGACATTGGCCGCCTCGCAGCAGTTGCCGGAGACGCTCCATCAGCGGTCATGCGAACGCGCTTTTCCCGACAGTCTCTATTTCTAGAAAGCGCGAGGTGACTGATGTCGAGGAATAGGTTTGGTAATCGGCCTGATGCTCTCCCTTGTGTCCTAGTTATTTGTTTGTTCCTTCAGCTTGTACCTTCACTGATCGCTCAGACGGCCGGAATGGGTGTGCTGACGGGCAGGATCGTGGATTCGTCCGGTAATCCGGTAGCGAACGCCACTGTAACGGTGACGAGCGTGGACAACGGCCACGCACGAAGCGCCTCGACGGGGACGGATGGCTCTTATAGATTCGACGATCTGCCGCTGGGGAGTTATCGGATGAAACTTGAGGCCGCAGGTTTCCAGACTTTGGAGATTCCGTCCATGACTGTCGATGGAACTAAGCCATCAGTTGTGGACGAGAGATTGCAGGTCAGTGCGCCAACCCCGATCAAACCAACGCTAGAGCAACCGGATAATTTGCCGAACGCCCCATCCAGCAGTACGGCGCCTTCTCTTTCGGATTTGGGCCTTACTCCAGAACAGACTCAAGGAAACCCGCGGGAGCAGGCGCTGCTGGATAAACGGACGCACATGCTGAAGATCCATCAACGGATGGGTCTGATCACGACGATACCGCTCATTGCGACGGTGATCCTCGGTCCTGGCGCCGGCGGCAAAAGTGAAGGCACGGCTACTCGCGATTTGCACGTTGCTCTGGGTGCGCTCACCGGCGACCTATACGGTATCACCGCTTATTACGCCATTCGCGCTCCCAGAATTCCCGGAACCAAAAAGCGCGGTCCAATAAAGTTTCACGAGGCGATGGCTTGGATTCACGGGCCGGGCATGATCCTCACCCCCATTCTTGGGGCAATGGCGTTCAGTCAGAAGAACAATGGAGAAAAAGTCCATGGGATCGCTCAAGCGCACGGCCCGGTAGCAATCGTTACCGCGGGGGCGTTTGGGGCTGCTCTTCTTTCGGTTTCGGTGAAGTTCTGAGCAAAGTTTATGAATAATAAAATATTGATCGGGTTCTTGCTCGTCACCCTCCCCACGTTTGCTGCCGACAGCCAATGGGTACTCAAACAGAGCACACTGACCTACCATGTGTCGCACACACTGCATGAGTCCGAGGGTGTGAGCCATGCGGCGCGAGGCAAGGGCGTTTGCCACGACGGACAGTGCGATTTTTTGATTGCGGTAGCCGTCAAGTCGTTTGATTCGGGGGACAGCAACCGCGACCTTCATATGGTTCAAGTTACGCGCGGCGCGGAGTTTCCTATAGTCACCGTACGCACGCGCCTGCCCGAATCGGCTGCCTCATCGGCGACCATCGATGCCGATCTGGAGATTCAGTTCGCCGGCCATACTGCCCAGTACAAAAAGGTTCCTTTCAAAGTGGAAACGCAGGGCGGTGAGACTCACATTACGGGGACAATTCCGGCTACGCTAATGGATTTCAAGATCGACCCGCCCTCGCTCCTGACGATCCCTGTCAAGAACGACATCCCGGTGCGGGTGGACATGACCTGGCGTCTCCAGTAAATGCTGGATTTGATGGCTTCGGTAAGTTTCCAGGAGATCCTGTTTCCTGCATCCCATCTGGAGGTGTAAAGTTTTGGACGGGCAGGTGGGCAGGTGTCTCCCATGCGATTGTTGGTGGTAGAAGACGACATACCGATTCAGCAGTTCCTCAAGCGAGCGCTAGTGGAAGCCGGATATCAGGTGGATACAGCCAGTACAGCACAGGCTGGCGAAACGATGGCCTTGGAGGGCATTCACGATGCCTTCATTATCGATCTTGGACTTCCAGACCTGGATGGGTTGGACTTGATTGCGCGTTGCCGAACCCACGGTAATGCCGCGCCGGTTTTAATTTTGTCAGCCCGCCGTTCTGTCGACGAGCGGGTCCGGGGACTGGAGCAAGGCGGAGACGACTACCTCACTAAGCCATTTGCACTGCCGGAACTGCTGGCAAGACTGCGAAACCTTCTACGCAGGTCCGCAGTTCCACAAAATGAATCCGTGCGTCTGCAAGCTGCCGACTTGCAGCTTGATCTGGTTCGTCGCGAAGCGCGACGGGGCGAACACTTACTGCAATTGACCCCACAGGAGTTTTCTTTGCTGGAATATCTTTGCCGCAACGAAGGTCGAGTGGTGACCCGGACCATGATTCTGGACCATGTCTGGAAGATGAGGATTGATCCCGCAACCAATGTCGTCGATGTTCACATTTATCGTCTGCGCAGCAAAGTGGATCACGACACCCCGCGACCACTGATTCACACAATTCGTGGTGTTGGCTACGTTCTCAAACATGCCTAGGAATTTGCGCTCTACCGCCGCTTGGCGGATTTCGATTTGGACAACTCTGGCGTTCGCGCTGGGGACAGCTGCGGCTTTCTCCATAGTTTATTTCCTTGTCGCTCAGGGCATTCGGGAGCGCAGTGACACCTGGATTAGCGGCGAGGCAGAGGTTCTGGCTCAGGTTTCAGCTGATACTCCAGGCGATCGTCTTTACACGAGGATCGTGCGAGAAGTGGCTGAGCTTGCGACCCAGGAGGTACCGGATGAGCGCAACGCTCGGGGTGAGAGACTGAATTCTGTATTCTTCCTGGTCACAGATCCGATCAACAGCGGTTCTCCCTTGTGGGTAGGGCCCAGTTCTCAAGACGCTTTTGTTACGGCGATCCGACGGTCGAACCTGGTTCCGGGACCTCCGAAGTCCATAACTGTGGAAGGCTATCGACAAACGTTTCGAGTGGTTGAGAAGGCACAAAGCGGAAAAACTGTTTATCTCGGACTATCGGATCATGGCGCCCAGCATGTGCTGCACACATTAGCCCGTCGTTTTCTGATGGTTTGGGGCGGCATGTTTCTGCTCGGTTTTGTCATCTCCTACTTTAGCGCGCGTCGTACGCTGCATCGTGTCGAACGAATCACGGAAACCGTCGCGCGAATTGGAACCGAAGACTTAAAGGAACGATTGCCTGAACCGGTGAATTCAGATGAGATTTCGCGATTGGCTAAGACTTTCAACAACATGTTGGACCGGCTTCAAGCTTCAGTGAATCAGCTTCGTACTGTCACTGGCAGTATCGCGCACGACCTCAAAAGCCCGGTCACCTTGATTCGTGGAACGCTGGAATCCGCGCTGTGCAATGAAGGAAATGATACGTGGCGCAACTCGGTTGGCGAGGCCATCGAAGACCTGGACAGGCTCTTGCAGTTGCTGAATACCACGCTGGACCTTGCGGAGGCGGAAGCGGGTGCTCTTCACATCGATCGCCGCCCAGTTGACTTCTCCGATGTCGTCCGACAACTGGTCGACATTTACCAACCGGCGATGTCTGAACATCATCACGAAGTGACCACTGACCTCGAAGAGCGCGTGGTGGTGGACGCGGACGCGACCCTGCTGAATCGTGTGGTCAGTAATTTGCTTGAAAACGAATTAACTCATTTGCCTGCAGGATGCCGAGTGAACATTCGGCTCCGTTCGCAGCAAGGGTCGGCAGAACTAGTAATTGAAGATAATGGTCCGGGATTCTCGCCGGATATCGGCGGCCGGGTTTTCAAACGATTCGTGAAGGGAAAGAATTCTCCCGGTCATGGTCTCGGACTTGCCTTTGTGGATGCAGTTGCCCAGGCGCATGGGGGCGGAGCACGGGTCTCCGATCGTCCTGGAGGCGGAGCCGTTATAGCGTTGTCGCTACCGGCGAGCGTGCTGCAAGCGTCATAAGCACCCGCATTTCTGGCAGTCTTCAAGAATCCCTCAATCAAGAAACTACGGATGAGAAGTGCCCAGGCGCGTTATGCGTTCACTTCTCTGGCGACATCTGGTACCGCGACAGGTTCGTACAGGCGCGAATGGCATCGGAGATGCGATACGCTTTGGCGATCATTGGCGTCATGGCGCTGAGGATCAAAAGAGTCGTCCAATGCAACTTTCATCTTCTCTGCAGGCGTCAACAGTTTGATCTCTGCTGCGTTTTCGTCCGAGCGATAGTTGGGGATTATCCAGAAGGTATGACTTTTGCTCGGTTCATGCTGCGGTACGGTCTGCGCAACGCGCTGGATGGACGACTGAGTCTGGCTTACGCTTGGCGCATCTGGCAGCCTTGACGGTTCCTGTCCAATCGCCACAACTCCTCCGACCAGCAAGTTAGCGGAAACCAGCACTCGCCAGACCATAGGAACAAACGAAGATGACGGCAACCTCCTCATACTAATGTTGATGCACGTTAGAGCGTCTCGCGAGGCAACATGAACAACTTGTCATTTGTTCGCCACGATGAATTCATCCTGTAGCTGATAATCTTCCTCATGGGATCTCGTGAATGTGATCGCACGGTGCGTTACCGACAACTGGCCATTGTATTTCTAATCCTCATCTCTGCTGCATCGCTCAGCCGTGCTCAAGACAATTACGAAATCCAGGTATACGGGTCTGACCTGGTCGATCCCCGACACACCATGGTGGAACTCCATAGCAACTTCACGATCGATGGATCGAAGACAATCGTCGACGGCGTTTACCCCACTAATCACGCCGAGCACGAGACCGTGGAGATCACCCACGGCTTCAATGACTGGTTCGAGTGCGGCTTTTACATCTTCACTTCGATAAGCGAGGGACAGAGCTGGCAGTGGGTGGGTGATCACATCCGGCCGCGCGTTGCCGTTCCTAAGAAATGGCACTGGCCTGTAGGCGTGAGCATCTCAAACGAAATTGGCTACCAGAGGCGGCAATATTCGGTGGACACCTGGACGTGGGAGATCCGCCCCATCGTGGACCAAAAAGTTGGCCGATGGTATTGGTCCTTGAACCCTACGCTTGACCGGTCTTTTCACGGCGAGAGCGTGAACCAGGGCGTTGTCTTTTCGCCAAACTTCAAATTTAGCTACGATTTCACGCCGAAGGTTGCCGGAGGTCTGGAGTATTACGGTTCAGTCGGCCCGGCGACGGGATTCGATGCGGTCTCGCAGCAACAGCACCAAATTTTCCCCGCGGTTGATTTGAATATCGCACCGCAGTGGGAGATTAATTTCGGACTCGGGGTGGGGCTCACGGGCGCAACTGACCACCTGATTGCCAAGATGATTCTGGGGTATCGTTTCAATTTCTGATAAAGAACAGGAGCGCAAAAGTGATCAAAGGCATCGTGATTGGGTTCATTCTGGCCATTGCGATTTCAGTGGGTTGTGTTTTCCTCTATTTTTCTTCTGGGATGGCGCCAGTCGCAACGGCCGACCCACCTATGCCGTTTGAGAAGAAGTTCGCGAATATGGCTTTGGACGCGCATATTGAGAAGCAACACATTCCTCCATCTTCCGTGCCCGCGGACGAATCTAATTTTCTTGCCGGCGCGAGCGTATACAAACAGCACTGTGCCTTGTGTCACGGACTGCCGGGGCAGCCACTCATTGACTACGCGACAACGATGTTTCCGAAGCCGCCACAATTGTTCCGTGGTAAGGGTGTGACCGACGATCCGGCATCGGAGACTTACTGGAAGGCAGCAAACGGAATCCGTCTTTCGGGGATGCCATCCTTCAAGACCAAGCTATCCGATACACAGCTATGGCAGGTTAGCCAACTGCTCGCGCACGCGAATGAAATCCCGGAATCAGTGAAGCGGGTGCTTACTTCGGATTCGCCAACGTCAACGACGCCTTTGATGTTTGGTCCCAAGTCGTGGATTTGGATGCCTTCTGCGACCGTCGGTGGCTAGCTCGACACATTCGATGGGCCTTCCAGCCTTACGAGGGTTTTCGTCAGACCTGGAGCACATCGCCCTCCCCAGCAACCATCTCGTACAACACAGGATTGACGAAGAATCCGATGAAGAGTCGAGAGATGAGACCGGCCACGATAACAATAGCGAAGGGTCTTTGAGTATCCGATCCGATGCCGGTGGAAAGGGCCGCTGGCAGCAACCCAAGGCATGCAACCAGGGCCGTCATCATGATCGGACGGAGTCGCAAGAGCGAAGCTTCCCTGGTGGCCGGGCGAATCTCCATTCCTTCCCGGCGCAACTTGTTGATGTAGGAGACGAGAATGACGGCAGTTTCCACGGAAACCCCGAGCAATGCCAAAAGGCCCAAGACTGACGAAACGCTGAAGGGAGTGTGCGTGAGTTTCAGTGCAACCAGCGCACCCACCGGCTCAGTCATGATCACACCTAGGGCAATGGTCACGGGGAATTTGAAATTTCCGTAGAGCGCAAACAGAATCATGAAAATCAGCACTACGGCGAGGGGACCGATAAAGTACATCTGCGATCTGGCTTCCAGAAACTGGCTGTATTCGCCGCCCCATTCCATTCGGTAGCCTTGCGGCAGTGTCACCACCTTCTTCACTGCGGCCTGGCCGTCTCGCACCGCCCGCTCCAAATCGCGCGCCTCGACGCTGTACTGCACGCCGATGTAGCGGGAGTTGTTTTCGCGATAAATAAAGGACGCACCGTTTCCCTGAGTGATCTTGGCGAGCTGGCTGAGCGGAATCTGTTGTCCATCGGGCGTGCCCACCAACAAGTTTCCGATCTCATGTGCGCTGCTTCGAAATTGGGGCTGCATGCGCACAACCAGATCGAATAGCTTCTCCCCTTGAATGACCTGGGTGACCGCCTGCCCGCCCACTGCGGCCGAGATCACGGCTTCCACATCCGCAACGTTGATCCCATACCGTGCGATCTTGTCCCTATCGACATCGACAAGCAGGCTGGGCTGACCAAGTTCGCGCACAACCGTGAGATCCGTGAAACCGGGCACAGTGGCGAGTGTGTTCTTGATCTGTATAGCTTTGTCTTGCAGTACGTTCAGATCGTCGCCATACACTTTGACGGCCAAAGAGCTTTTGAGACCGGTCAGTGCCTCGTCCACGGCATCTTCGGCGGGCTGCGTATAGTTGAAAATGATTCCGGGGTACGCGGTGAGTTTCTTGTTGATCGATTCGATGAGCTGTTGTTTGTCGCTGATCGCACCGGTCCATGCTTTGTCCTTGTAGGGCTTCAGGCCAACGTAGAATTCGCAGTTGAAAAAACCAGTGGGATCCGTGCCATCGTCGGGCCGCCCTAACTCTGAACCCACCACCGTGACCTGCGGATAAGACATCAGAATGTCGCGTATCTGAGGAGCGATACTGCTGGCCTCCTCAAAAGAAATGGTGTAGGGCATCGTAGCTCGCACCCAGAGGGCACCCTCATCAAGATGAGGCATGAACTCGCCGCCGATGAAAGGTACAAGCAGCAAGGCCGCCCCGAAAATCAGGGTCGCGACCACCATTGTGGTCTTGGGCCGGTCGAGTGCCCAATCCAACTGACCTGCATACTTCCTCTTCATCCATTCGAATGCCCGATTCGGTTTCTCCCGCACGCCCTTCCTGAACCAGTAGGAGGCGAGGACAGGAATCAGCGTGAGGGTCAGGATGAGAGCGCCAACCAGTGCAAACGACATGGTCTCGGCCATGGGGTGGAACAGCTTTCCCGACGGCCCACTGAGCGCATAAATCGGCAGATACCCCGCGAGAATGACTGCAACCGAGTAGAAGATCGGCCGATCCACATCGTTCGCAGCTGCCAGAATAACTTCGTTCAGGTTGTACTTCTGTCCCTCCCGCAAGGCCAGTTCGCGATAAATGTTTTCAATCATCACTACGGTGCCGTCGATGACAATTCCGAAATCAATGGCTCCGATAGAAAGCAAGTTCGCAGCAACGTCGTGCGCATGGAGCACGATGAAGGCAAACAGAAGCGAAAGCGGAATCGTGAGGGCAACGATGACCGCGGCGCGGAAGCTGACCAGAAAGAAAATCAGCACCACCAAAACCAGAACCATGCCGCGAAGCAAGTTCGCCTCCACCGTGTCGGTGGTCAGATCTACTAATTCGCTGCGGTCATAATAAGGATGAATCTTGACGTCCGGCGGCAGGATCTGGCGATTCAATTCCTCCGTCTTTGCCTCAACTCCCTTGAGCACGTTCTGAGTCTGTTCCCCCCGTAGCATCAGAATGACGCCCTCAACCGCATCATCATTCTTTTGGAAGCCGAATTCGCCCAGGCGCGGTGCGTGTCCGATCGTCACATCTCCAACATCACGTACTCGGATGGGCACGCCTTTGTTGGCGCCTACAACAATGTTGCCGATGTCTTCTGTGTTCTTTACCAGCCCTATTCCTCGAACGTAGTAGAACTGTCCGCCCTGAGAATAGAAGCCGCCGCCGGCGTTGGAGTTGTTGGCCGCCAGAGCCGCAGTTACTTGAGGGATGGTCAGGTGGTACCCATAGATGCGCGCCGGATCGAGCAATACCTGATATTGCATCACCGTTCCGCCAAAGCCCGAGTCGTCGGCTACACCGTGGACCGAACGATAAGCTCTCTCAATCACCCAGTCTTCAATCGTTTTCAGTTCCTGAGGGCTGCGGTCGGGACTCTCCAACACATAGCGATAGACCAGTCCACTCGGACTGAACAGCGGTGCAAGACTCGGGGTTACGCCTGTCGGCAGCGTGGCTTGTGCGAGCCGCTCAAAGACAATCTGTCGCGCAAAGTAATCGTTAGTGCTCTCCTCGAAGGTCAGGATGAGATCGGACAGCCCATACAGTGAGATCGAGCGCATCACCACCATGTGCGGGACCCCGTTCATCTCAAGCTCAAGAGGTAGGGTGACCAACCGTTCGACTTCTTCGGAGGCGTGGTCCGGCCACTGAGTGATGATTTCAACCTGCGGGGGCGAGAGATCGGGATACGCGTCCACGGGCATTCGCTGGAACGATAAGATCCCGCCGACCGTGATGAAAGCGGTCAACATCAGCACCAGGAACCTTTGCCGCAGCGCCGCTTGGACTATTCGGTGGATCATTCAGATGTGGTGGACACTATCCTTACCAGAGTTTTGAACCGCTTCTCAAAGCCCGCCCGATCCGGTTAACGCTGCAGCGAGTTCGCAAACTGCAGGAACAGGCTGCCATTTCCGACGACTTGGTCACCCGGTTTCAGCCCGCTGATAATTTCCGTCGTTCCGTTCAGGCTTTCTCCGAGCGTAACCGAGCGTCTGCCAAACTGGTTCGCAGATGCCGCGGCATAAACAAAAGGCTGGTTCTCGGAATCGCGCAGTACAGCCGCATCCGGGAGCGCAATGGCATTTTGGATCGTGCCCGCGTTTACAGTCGCAACCACGTACATGTCTTTCTTTAGTTTTTCGCCGGGATTGTTGGTCTCGATGCGCGCCTGCAGGGTGCGGGTGTTCGGATCCAGCGAAGCTGCCACATACGCAATGCGCCCATAGAACGCTTCGGGATAAGTATCCGTCTGAATTGTGACTCGATCTCCTACGCGCACGTAAGGCAAATCCTTCTGATAGACATTAACCAGCACCCAGACGGTGCTAACGTCGGAAATCATGAAACATTGGGTGGTGCCGGGTTGAATAAGTTGTCCCGCAGAAACATCCTGCTCTACCACCAGGCCGCCAATTGGCGCTTTTACGGGAACTTCAAAAGAAGGCGGCGCCTTTACAAGCGCGTCAGGATCACTGACTCCCATGACTTTTAATGCGGCTTGAGCCGCTACCAGGTCGCCGCTCGCCTGCACCTCGGCCGATTGTGCCTGCTCCACATTCTGTTCGGCAATCGCATGATGTTGGTACAAATCCTGGGCTCGGGCGTTGGCCTTTTGGGCTAGAGCATAGGCATCCTTGGCCTTCAAATAGTTGGTGCGGAGCTGCGAGTAATCCGGACTCGCCACGTACAACATGGGCTCGCCCTGAATTACTTTCTGTCCAGGAACCACCACAACTCTGCTGACCGGTCCGCTCACCTGTGTGATGACCGGTGTCGTGCGAAAACTGTTGTAAGCCACGGCTCCCGTCAGCCGGAGGGATCGGGTCAGTGCCGCAGGCTGCACGGTCAGAACCTGCACGTGGGACATCTGGTCCTGCGGAACCGTGAACAGCTCTGGGTTGCTTGCGTCGTTCGCTCCGCGCTTAGCCGAGGCATTTGATCCCGACCCCTGGCAGCCGGCAAGCATCACCATGATGATCGATAGGGCCAGTGCAGGAGTCAATCGCTGCCCACGATTTTCGGGGGTGTTCATGGCAGGTTTCTCGTTCCCACTGCTTCCTTCAGTTGCTCCACAGCTGTCATATAAGAGGCCAGGGCCTGGCGATAAGCCAATTGAACCGAGCGGTAGCTGCGCTCGGCGTCGAGAAAATCCAACAAGCTGGCGGCACCGCGTTTATACGCATATTCGCTGATGTCACGCGAATCCTGCGCCTGCTTGAGGTACCCGGAAGTATAGAGTTGCACCACTTCGTCATTGCTCCTCACAGCCTCATAGGCATTTGCAACATCCGAGAGAACAGTATCGCTAGCCGCTTGCTGCTGCTCCTGCGCCTGCGTGAACGCATAACCGGTGCGCGCGATTTCTCCTTGGTTGCGGTTGAAGATCGGCAACTCAAAATTTACAAAGAGCGAAGCAGTGTTCTCACCGGAAACATGCGTAAAGTCGTACGTGCCATTTACGTCCACCTTGGCGTTCGCTTTGGCCAGCGAAATTTGGCTTTGTGCCGCGGTTATCCCCAATTCCGCGGCACGGAAGTCGGGGCGTTCGCGCAATGCTTTCGTCTGCAAGTCTTCCAGGTTCGCCTTGAGCGCCTGATACGCAAGATCGCCGATCACGTCATAATCAGCCGGCACTGCGTTGTACCCCAGGAACTCACGCAGGCCCACCAGCGCCTGGATCTTCGCCAGGCGGGCAGAGGATACGTCGGTCTCAAACTGAAGAAGCTGCAGCTTGATCTTAAGATAGTCGCCTTCCCCAATGTAGCCCGCTTTGAGTTGTGCTTCGCTGATATCGACCGTCTGCTGGAAGCCCTTTAGGTCTTGGAGAGCGAACTGAAGCGTGGATTCCGCCAGCAAAACACTGACGAACTGCTGCCCCACGTTGAACGCCAAGGTTCGTTCGGCATCGGTGACTTGAGCGCGAGTGACGGCTGTTTGATCGCGAGCGGCTTGCAGACGCCGGTGCCGCTTGTGCCCACGTTCGAACAAATAACCGATCCCGATATCGAACTGCTGAGTCTCGTCCAGATTTTCCCCAGAAAAATCTTGTGGACTGAAAAATGGAACGAACTGGCTATCCGCCCCAAGAGTCGGATTAGGGCGCAAGTTCGCGGTAATCTCCTGCGCCTGATTCTGAAGTATCAGAGTTCGCGTGGCTTTTATGGAATGGTTGTGCGCCAGCGCCAGCTCAATGGCCTGATCAAGACTGATCAGCATCGTATTTTGCCCACTGCCTGCTCCCACCAGCAGCAGGAAGAATATCGCGGCCAGGGCGAATATCCGAAAGTACGGGGAAGGCATAAGGGTTGGGAACAACGTGCACTGACTGTGGTCAACGGATCTCAAACGGAAGCTCGGATCTGACGAGCCTTTCGCGAAACCCCGTCGTCCGTATCATCCTCCTGCAAGTAAGACTGCGACGCAAGGCTCAATGGATGTATTGTAATTCACTGCATTCACGATTCGAGCTATGCTTGCTCCCTCCCAGAGGTGCCTTCAATCGCCCAATCGACAAATTGTTGATCAAAGCCAGATAAAGAAATGAGAACAGTTACACGTGGAAATGGCTGTAGCCGCTTATCGCGTTCGGTCCGCTAGGTGATGGCTTCCGGATAGTCGGCAAACCGGAAACTGTCCAGAAACGGGCCTGCGGGAAGACGTTCGGGTCGAAAGTCAACTCGCTATCGCCGAATCCGGAGCTTTTGATCGCATTGCATTCGCCTAACGGACTCCGTGAAACCGGACTGCGCATGTGCCCTCCAGAGAAAAGCCTGGACAGTGGCCCCGACCTCACCCGAGCAGTCCGTTCTCTGCATTCCGGTTTGCTGAAGAACTATCGCGGAAAATGGGCATCTTTCGCGTATTTCGAGGGAAAAGGCGGCGGAATTTCTCTGCACTTAAGACTTACTGGCGGAGAGAGTGGGATTCGTCTATTACGGAACCTGCTATGTCTCACTATCTCAAGCACATCGCCAGGAACCAAAACCATTGCAATAGTTTACGGCATGTTGCGGCTCTTAACCGCTGTTGCAGGCGTTGCTCCTGAAAGCCAGTTTTTCTGGGTTTCGGTATCACTGGTATCACCCCCTTGGAGATTAGAACCCTCGCCAAATTACCCGCGTCGGTGCGGGCCGTAAACCTGCAAAGCGCACGCAAAAGATATACCGAATACCTGTCGGCCGAGCAATTTTTATTCGGATAATATCATCGGAAACGACGTATAATGTCCGAGTATTCTATCCATCATCTCTCTATGTCCGAGCCATCCCGCAATCTCGCGAAAACACGATCTCTTTTTCAGCGTCATGGTGGAATGCTTCGCACCAGCGAAGCCGTGCGCCTCGGGGTCCATCCTCGCACGCTCTACGAACTGCGCGATTCCGGAGAACTTCTGTCTGTCGGCCGGGGACTCTACCGCCTAGCCAAAGCTCCTCCTCTCACTCATCCGGAGTGGGTGACCGTGGCTTCCCGCATTCCGCGGGCCGTGATCTGTCTGATCTCTGCCCTTGCACATCACGGGCTCACCACGCAGATACCGCACAACGTGGACATTGCGCTCCCCAGTCATGCTCAAGTTCCCAAGATCCAAGGCATACCCATTCGAGTCTTCTGGTTTGCGAACGGGGCCTTCGATGCGGGAGTCGATGTGATCACCATCGATCGGGTTCCGGTCAAAATTTATTCCATGGAAAAGACGATTGCCGACTGCTTCAAATATCGCAATAAGATCGGAATGGATGTCGCCGTCGAGGCGCTCCGAACATATCGGGAAAAAGTCCGAAGACTACCCGTCAACAAGCTGCTGGAATACGCTCGCATCTGCCGGGTTGAAAAAGTGATGCGTCCTTATCTGGAGGCCGTGCTATGACTGCCGATCTTGGGGCGTCGGTGCGGCAGCGTTTGCTCAATCAGGCGCGCGCTCAAGAAAGGCCCTTCCAGGAATTGCTCCAGTATTACGCCATGGAGCGTTTCCTGTATCGCCTTTCGAAGTCTCGCCATGCGGAAACATTCATTCTCAAGGGCGCGCTCTTGCTGGCTGCCTGGCGAGCCCCCCTGTCACGCGCCACCAGGGACATCGATCTGCTTGGCCGAACCAGCAATGAGCTTGAGCACATTCGATCTCTCTTCGTCCAGTTGTGCGAGATCGAGTCCGAACCCGACGGTATCGAGTTCGATGCGAAGTCCGTGAAGGTCGCGAGAATCAAAGAGGACGCTGACTACGAAGGAGTTCGGGTTCATTTCCTCGCAGTCCTTGCTCGCGCTCAGATCTCCATGCAAATCGATATTGGTTTCGGCGACGTGGTAAATCCAGGAGTGATCGAAATCGCATATCCTACGCTTCTTGAATTCTCACCTCCCGTGCTGCGCGCTTATCCCAAGGAGACAGTCGTTGCCGAAAAGTTGGAGGCGTTGACCGCACTGGAGATGTTGAACAGTCGAATGAAAGATTTCTTCGATCTGTGGGCGCTCTCGCGCATGTACGGTTTTGATGGACCGATTCTGCTCAAGGCCATCAAGGCTACGTTTGATCATCGCGGAACAGTGATCGAAGCGCGGCCTGTTGGCTTGGAAGACGAATTTGCGAACGACAGAACAAAATCGACGCAGTGGACTGCCTTTCTCCGCCGCTCCCGGCTGAACTCAGCCCCCGCCCGACTTCATGAAACTATTTCGGTCGTCAGGGAGTTCGCCGGTCCACCCTTGTCCGCAGCGGCAACTGGTAGCGCGTTCAACAATACGTGGCAAGCTGACGGGCCGTGGTCGATCTGAAGATCTATTAAAAGTACGACATGCCACCCTGACCTTGAAAGGCGTTTAGGTCTCCCATATGAAAACAAGAACCAGCATTTGCAAACCTGAGGGCGGCAGGCCATCCTGACTGACGGCGAAGGCTGAAGATGGCCCGCTCCGGACCGTAGCGATCTACTTGTAGACCTGAACATCCCTGAAGACTTCGGCAGACTTCCTGGCGAGATGGAAATGGCCGGTGTTTCGGGTCGTGCAGGAGTGTCTCACCAACGTTCATCGCCACTCGGGTAGTAAGACGGCGACGATTCGCCTATTCCGTAATAGCGATGGCGTTGTCCTGGAAATTCAGGATGCGGTCAGAGGAATGCCGTCCGACAAGCTGAACGGGATTCACCTGCAGCGTTCCGGCGTTGGGATTGCCGGCATGCGAGAGCGCGTGTGTCATTTTAAAGGTACGATGAATATTTTTTCGAAGGGAACAGCCACGAAAATATCAGTCATGCTGCCGATTCCGGCAACCGAGATTCAAGAGGAAGAAAATCTATTTCAGGACCAGGCGTCTGGCATTGCCGGATAGCAATGTGGCGGGCACTGCAGGCTGACGTTCTTGCGTATTCTCATTGCCGATGATAACGAGAGGGTACGTCTCGGGAGTGGCTGCGCTCTTGTCATCCGAGCCGAAGTGGCAGGTCTGCGGCGAAGCCCCGGACGGCACGGAGCACTGAAAAAAGCACAGCAACTGCAACCCGACCTCATTCTTCTCGACATCAGCAGGCCCGGTATCGGCGGCTTGGAAGTCGCCCGGCACTGCGGCGAGAACTGCCGAATGCGAAGATCATCGTTATGAGCCAGCATGATCCAGCCCATCTCCGGGCTCGGGTAATGGAGGCAGGCGAGGACGCTTGCCTGGACAAGGGGCGTCTCGCCACGGACTTGCTGGCGACCATCAAGGAATTGACGTAGTGTGGCCGGGTGCCATTGATCAACAAGCGCGCCGGAGTAGAGAAACCGTCTTTCAAAACAGCCGAACTCCGATGGCGAACTTAGCCGTGGCTCGTCGTACCTTCGCGAGATCGCCTTACGGTATTCGCACGGTCCGACACGGTTTCCTGCCGAGGCTCTCCGGTCAGAGCGACCCGCTGTTGACCTCTCGAGCCGTAGGCGCAGTGGCGCGCACCACGGGTAAAATGGCAGTTACGCGTGTTCCGTGGTCATTTGAATGGATATACAGCGTGCCACCTAGCAACCGCATGCGCTCCCTCATCCCGCGGACACCGACGCCGGCGTTGGCCGACCGCCCGAACCCGGACTGGTTTGCGAGCGGAATCCCTTTCCCGGCATCTTCGATCTCAAGGCGCAGGGAGGCCTCATCTTGCGTGATGCGAATTCCAGCCGTCGAACTTCCAGCATGGCGATGAATATTGGTGAGACACTCCTGAACCACGCGGAAGACAGAAAGCTCCATCTCTTTGGACAAACCGTCAAAGCTCTCGGGACAATCGAGCTTGACGTCGACCTTGCTGCGTGCGGAGAATCCCTCGACATACCACTGCAGCGCAGATGCCAGCCCCGCTTCATCGAGCAAGGGAGGGTGCAACAGGTGGGATATGGTTCGGATCTGCCGGGTAGCCTCCTCGACCATCGCGGCGTTTTCAGAAATACGTTTTGCCGCGTCAGTGCTTAGTTTGTCAGATTCCGCTGCTACCACAACACTGTTCATACTGATTGCGGCGAACAATTGTCCCACACTGTCGTGCAACTCGCGCGCAATGCGTCTGCGCTCTTCGTCCTGCAACCGGGTCATCTGGGCATTGAGTACTTCCAGTTGTTGCGTCTTGCGATGCAATTCCGCAAATACCTTCACTTTTGCCCGCAGCAGTTCCGGAACTACAGGAACGGACACGTAATCGACCGCTCCGTGTTGATATCCCTTGAGCCGGTCCAGGTCTGAAACATGAATCCCAGAGACGAAGACAATCGGTGTGTTTTGAAAGCGGGGGTGCTCGTGAATCATCTGCGCCGTTTCAAAACCATCCATTCCCGGCATGCTCACGTCCATAAGCACCAGGGCAATGTCGTTTTTCAGCAGGTGCTCGAGCGCTTCCATTCCGGAATGAGCCTTGATCAGGTTCTCGCCCAGCATGGCTTCGTAGCTGAGCAGTTTGCCCGGCTGGTCGTCTACCATCAGGATGTTAATTTTCTCATCCACGATGTTCCGTATCGAACGTGCTGGCACTGAAGCCAGAAAGACTCTTTACGGAAGTCCTTCGGCTGTTGCAGTTCACTATATCGTACGCTGACTACAGTTTTGGGTCAGCGATGAAAATCGCACGAACTCCACAACACAGTCCCGGAACGGTCAATACACAGCGAAACCAATTGCCGTTCAGAAAGTGGCGAGAGGAAAAGATAACTTCTAGCTCAGAGGTTCCCAGTCAAGCGCGCAGCCACAACACATTTTGGGGCAGTTGCAAAGTGTAGAATTGTGGGTTCACGACTGCTCTCAAAACCTATAGTGCGAGAGCGTTGCGAAGGCACCGGAAGTTCCGTCGAGCTCCAAGTGATCATGACATGTGAAGACAAAGCGCGATTAGCAAAGGTTTACGAAGCCGCGACGGATAGATTTTCCGTCGCCGTCACCGAACTTCGTCGCAAAATCGGCGTATCCGCCAAGCAGGAATACGAAAGTCTCAATCGCGCGGCAAATGAAGCCCGTCTGGAGTCAGAACATGCGCGGCTCGCGCTTGAACACCACATCGCCTCTAACTGTTAATCGCTTTAGAACTCCTCGGAAATTCCGAAAACATTTGGTGGGGAGATGGAACCCCTCCAAATCCTCCATTCTTTTGAACACGGTGCCGAGGTCTCTGTTGCGACAAGGCAGCGTCTAACAGACTGGACGACGTCCTCACTTTATTTCTTACGTTTGTTCGGTGAACGCCGGTTAATCGCCAACTTTGCTATCTCGCGTGATTTGAGGAACATCAACGGTAAACTATTCTAAGGACAAGCTTTATTACACATTTGCATCCCTTAATTTTTGTTGCATTCGTTGCTCCTGAATCCCCATTTTTCGTATTTTTAGGTATCACTGGTATCACCGACTAGAGGGCAGCAAGCATCTTTTTGACTCATTGGGAACACGACGAGCGAACTCGTGAAATGCGGATACAAAACACGGGAATTCATGAGGGTGCTCGTAGGCGGGGTCGCGCAGAGGAGATTCTGGCACCCTCACCTTAGGAGTCAGCCGAGATGAACCCGTACGTTACATACTGACTGCGACGGTTGCCGTGTCTCAACGAAAGGAAGTCACTTCACATCCATCACAGTCGCAGAGTTAATTCCGACTGTGTTTCAGGAATTAGAAACCATGGCTTTCGAGACGCAAAGCGGTGATCGAAATCGGGGCTTGCTGCTAGCCTCGCTTTTTTCGAAACGGGGCATAGCCGCACTTTGTCCACGCACGTCCTTTGGAGAGCCATTCCCCTTAGAAAGGTTTGCTTGTAGGCCATGAGACAACCTCAACCCCTGATTTGGCGTTCGCGCAACAGTTTTTGAACCCCGGTTACCGCCCGCTAAAGAACGGCCGATACACGACTTTAAAGGATTTACAAGAGGCGGACGACCTCTAAGTCGTTGGAAATCTCCGGTAGCCGAAGCAAAACCGTAGCGTAGTCCGTAGTGCGGTGCCGTGGAGGTCAAGGCAGGATTAAAGCCCGCAACCCTCTCCTCAAAACGGAAGCGCCGGGGCGCGGGCATAAACCCTCGGACGATTCGAAAAAATGATTCCGCCGAAGACCTGGTACCGCATCATCACGACAAATCACGCAGGCTCGTTCAACTCTTCATTTCCATTTCCATGTAGCAAACACACCGATCGACGCACACAGCATCACTGTCGTGGCAAGCCAACCCACCACTCTGAGATATTGCGGTATGACCAGCGGCCCCATGACTTTTCTGTTGGAGGCCATAAACATGATCACTACCATTAAGGGAGCAGCGACTAAGCCGTTGAGAATCGCGGCCCAGAAAAGCGCCTTTACAGGATCGATATGCAGGAAGTTCAACGACAGGCCGATCAAGGTCGCTACTGTAATGGCTGCGTAGAATCGGATCGCTTGTCGGGGTTTACGCTCAAGGCTGGTTCTCCAGCGGCACGCTTCACCGATGCCATAGCAGGCGGATGCCGCCAAGACCGGAACCGCCAGCAGGCCGGTGCCAACGATGCCGCATACAAAAAGGAGAAAGGCAAAGCGTCCGGCCAACGGCTCTAGCGCCTTGGCAGCTTGTGCCGAAGTTGAAATTTCACTGATCCCGCTGGCATGTAACGTCGCAGCAGCCGTCAGAATGATGAAGAAGGCGACGATGTTGGAGAAGGCCATACCGACATACGTATCGATGCGGATGCGATCCAGCTGCTTCGGAGCTTGCGAGGGCGCCGCTTTCAGTGGTTTCTCTCCTTGATTCTGCGTCACCTCCTCGACTTCCTGCGAGGCCTGCCAGAAAAAGAGATAGGGACTGATGGTTGTGCCGAGAACGGCAACCAGGGCAGTCAAGTAATCTTTGGTGAACTCGATGTGCGGCAAAAGCGTGGAGCGGACGACGGCGGCCCAGTGCACGTGGGCAAAGAAGACGACGCCCACATATGCGAATAGAGACAGGATGAGCCATTTCAGGTATTTCGCATAGGTGGAATATGGAACCAGCAAAACTCCGGCAAGCGAACCAGTGCCAAATATCACGATATAGAGCCCGCTCTTTCCGGGTAGAACCAGTTGGGCCGCGGAACCCATCGCCCCAATATCGGCTCCGAGATTGAACACATTCGCAACCGAGACCACGAAGAGGACGCTGTACAGAAGGGGCCAGGGATAATTTTTTCGTAAGTTCGCTGCGATGCCAACACCGGTGACTCTGCCGATGCGGGCGCTGATCTCCTGAATGGCAGCCATCAGCGGATATGTCAATATCATCGTCCAGAGCAGGGCATAGCCGAACTGCGCTCCCACTTGAGAATAGGTTCCGATTCCGCTGGGATCGTCGTCGGACGCACCGGTTATTAGCCCTGGGCCCAGCTTTTGAAAAAAGCTTTTGAGGATGCTTTCAGAAGTGCGATTGCTCCCGTTCCGCCGACCCGATCGGGGAAGAGCGGATTTTGAGTTGGCGGCCAGAGTTCCCCTTTGCATGCACTCAGAACAACTAACCAGCCGTCAATGTCGCGGAATTGTCCAGTGTGCCTGTTAGTTGCTATTCGCTCCCCCGCGGTTGGATGATGCCTGTGGTTCCGCCGCCGGAAGCGTTCGTGACGAGGCCGTTCTGAGTGAGTCCACTTCGATGAATATCCGCTGGACGGTCGAATCAGACTGGCGAATGTTCTTCTCGATGCGATCGATCGCCAATTCCAGTTCCTGTACGCCCAAGCCGCGGTTGAACCGGATATCCACGTTCAGGAGCACCTGATCCGGCCCCAACTGCATGGTTAAGAGGTCTCCGACGTTGTCAACTGAATCATCGGCACAAATGATGGCCCGTATACGACGGATTCTTGAACGATTGGTCCGCTCCCCCACCAGAAGGGCTCCGCTTTCGCGTCCCAATAGGGCCGCGACGCCGGCAAGCAAGATCCCGATGAAGATCGAAGCCAAAGCATCGAAAGAAGGATGACCGAGCACATGCGCGAAGAAAATGCCAAGGAATGCCAGAGCCGTGCCAGCCATGCCGGCGGAGTCTTCCAGAAAAACGGTGAACACCGTCGGGTCTTTGCTGCCGATAATTTCCTGCCAAGTGCTTTCGTCAGGATCTTTTCTTGCGAGAAGTTCCTTATACGAGATGCGCCATGAATAGAAGTCGAGGGCAAATGCGGTGGCCAGAACGATGTAGTCCCAGCCGACATGCGTAAATTGCTCCGGCTGCCGGAAACGAACAACGCCCTGCCGCACGGCCAACACGCCGCCAATACCGAAGATGTAAACGGCCACGAGCAGCGAATAGAAGTAGAGCACTTTCCCGTGTCCAAACGGATGCAGTGAATCGGGCGGGCGCGCACTGCGCCGTATCCCCCAAAGGAGGAGCAACTCATTCCCCGAATCCGCGGTGGAGTGGAATGCTTCCGCCCACATGGCGGCGCTTCCGGTGACGCTAGCTGCCACATATTTGCAAGCTGCGATTGCGAGATTCGAAGCGATCGCAACATAAATTACCCTTGTGGAAGATGCCGAGCGCATTGTCATTAACCCACGTTGGCCTTTCGGGACCGGCTTTCAAGAAAGGTCATGTGGACAATTTACGCTCGCTCGATAGCATCCTCAATGTCACAACGACCTTGGCGTCAAAAATGGGATGAGAGGAATCGACTCGTTTCTGGCAAATTTGCAGGCTCTTATTGTCATGACCGCCTTTCAAACAACGGACCTACGAGCCCTTGTCGTTGCGGGGACGCCGATTAGCCCATGTGCGGCGCTTTACAGAAGGCCAGAAGCCCCCATGGATTTGGAAGGGGATTCCGCCGAGCCCATAGTCCTTTACGTTCTCGACTGCATCATAGACCTGAACAAATCTTGAACTCTGGAGGAGATACTTATGGCGGACGAGGGATTAAAAGAACTTTATATAGATGAACTCAAGGACTTGTACAGCGCCGAAAACCAACTGGTGAAGGCGTTGCCGAAAATGGCGAAAGCGGCGACTTCAGAGGATCTGCGCGCTGGGTTTGAGGAGCACCTCGAACAGACGAAAGGCCATGTTCAGCGCCTTGAGACTATCTTTCGACAGCTCGGCGAAAGTCCGAAAGGTAAGAAGTGCAAAGGCATGGAAGGCTTGATCGAGGAAGGCTCTGAAGCCATTGAGGAGCATGATGGCGCGGTGCTTGACGCTGCGCTTATCGGAGCCGCGCAACGGGTCGAGCATTACGAAATCGCAGGTTACGGAACGGTGATCGCCTTCGCGGAGGAACTCGGCGAATCGAAGCATGTTTCGCTTTTCAAGCAAACGCTCGAAGAGGAAAAGGAAACGGACGAGAAACTCACCGGACTCGCCGGCGACATCAATGCGCAGGCAAACCAGGGCGAGGAAGTAGGCGAAGAAGACACGCCGATGACAAAGAAAAAGTCTCGCAACGCGGCGTAAGTTCAAGGTCTAACGTGTTTCTATAAGAACGCCGTTCCCAGCAATTGCGCCAGGAACGGCGTTTTATTTTTGGCGGGCGTGAAAATCTGAATTCGGATAACACGCTCGGCAGACTAAAAAAGACTCCGCCTCCCTATGGCTGGGTCGATAGTGAGATACTTTATGCTGATTCTCGAGTTTTGGGCTCCGTCGAAGTTGCCCGCTGTTTCCTGCCACGCCCAGAATTCGCTTCGCCGTGCGATGCCTCAAGGTTTTCAACGCCCTCTTTAAGCTCGGGAACCTCATGGAGTGTCCCCTACTCCAAAATAATAAAATCTTCCCCTGCCACCGCTGCTTCTAACGCTTTCACGAGCGCTTGGCCTACTTTGGATTTCGGGACGTAGGCTCGCACACCAATCTTTTTGGCTTCCTCAATAAAGTGCTTATCGGCGTGCGATGACAGAATAACTATTGCAGTTTCCGGAATCTGCTTCTTGATCTCACGCGCCGCCTGAAAGCCATTGACCAGAGGCATAGTTACGTTCAGAATCACCACATCTGGCCTTACTCGCCTCACTTCTTCTATTGCTTCGGCTCCGTTCTCAGCTTCTCCACAGACCTCAAACCTCGGGTGCTGTTGTAGGGCCGAACGTACCAAACCTCGGATGACAGGGTGATCGTCAGCGACCACGACGCGGATTCGGGCGTCCGGGATGGGGTTTGTTTGTGCGTTCATCTGGAGTCCTCAGAAGCGAGTCTGTCTGATGCATATATGGGACTCATTGTTGTAACGTTCTTACGGCACCGTCTAAAACGGCGCCTCACAGGTTGGATATAAACTCATTTCGTCGTTCGTTCTCGCCAACCATCCTACCCGCAGCCTAATGCATCATAGTGGACCCCGAGTTCGGTGCTTCGTTAATGCATTTCTCGGCTAAGGTGAGGCCGGTATCGGGGGCATTCAAGTTGCCGCAAGTGGTCGACGGCGAGAAGAGGGTAGGATGGCAGAAAAATTCGCAATTGTGACAGGGGCATCGAGCGGTATCGGACTTTCACTCGCAAAAGAGCTCGCGGCGCGCGGCTACGATCTGGCGATTTGCTCATCAGGAGGGAGGTTGCCAGCCGCTGCGGAACAATTGCGCCCGCACGGAGTTCAGGTGACCGACATTCAGGCGGATCTAGCTACCCAGGGCGGCGTAAAGCAATTCTGGGATCATGTACAGTCGCTGGACCGAAGCATAGATGTTGCCTGTCTCAATGCAGGCGTTGGTGTCGGTGGCCTTTTCGCAGAAACAGATTTGGACGCCGAATTGAATATGGTGTATTTGAACTGCGCGGGTACCGTGCAACTTGCCAAATACGTGGTTCAAAATATGCTCTTGCGCAATGAGGGGAGAATCCTATTCACCGCTTCCATCGCCGGAGAGATGGTCGCACCGCGGGAGGCGGTCTACGCTGCCACGAAAGCCTTTGGGTTGTCTTTCGCACACAGTCTTCGCTATGAGTTGCGCGACACAGGGATCTCGGTGACCGCTCTCCAGCCAGGACCCACAAACACGGATTTTTTCCACCGCGCCGGCATGGACAATACGGAAGTTGGATCGGAAGGTAAGAATGAAAGTCAACCCGATGACGTGGCACGGCAAGGTATCGAAGCACTCCTGTCGGGCAAAGACCACGTTTACGCGGCATCGACCAAGACGAAAGTGGAAGGCATGCTAGCCAACGTCACGCCCGGCAGCGTGAAGGGCGCTATGCATGAGAAGATGGCCAAACCCAAAGCCAGTTAGCGCTCGTCCTAGATGCGACATGCGGACGAAACACAGCCCACAGGAGTCGGGAATGTCGAAAGCATTGAATGAAAAGCCGAATGCAGAAACGTTGCCTGTTGTCGCGACCGCAGGCGTCATTCTTAACGGACGCTATTTGCCGCCGCCCGAAGACAAAGACGGAAAGATTTGGATAAGAACGAGCGCCCTGGTCCATGCCGATGCCCTAGAACTCTACAAGATGTGGCGCGATGTTGAAGCTGCACCCTTTTGGCAAGAGCAGATCGAAAAGGTGACTCGCACCGGTGAGACAACTTCCCACTGGGTGATGCGATCGAGAACCAAAGATAAAGACAAAGATAAAGACAAAACCATCGAATGGGATTCCGAGATTTTGAGAGACGAATCCGGCCATCGCATCGCATGGCGGTCCATTGGCGGCGAGTCAGATAACGCGGGTGAGGTCGTCTTCGAAGCCTCTCCTGGCGGACGAGGAACTATGGTCACCGTCCTGCAAGAGTTTCGAATGGGCAAGTTGGCCAGTGCCTGGGAAACGATCACGGGCCGGAATCCGAAACAGGCTGTCATCGAAAATCTTCGCCATTTCAAGGCCCTCGCGGAGACGGGGGAGATTCCGCGAACCCAAGGCCAGCCTCACGGGCCGCGGGGGACGATTGCGAAGGTCAAAAAATCGATGTACGGCGAGGATACGACTACGCCGCCCCGCTTGAATCGCAAGGCGAGCTAAACCAAAATAGTTTTCGATCTTTTTGGAAAATTGGGAGTTCAGTTATGAAAGCACTCTGTTGGATGGGAAGCAGCAAGGTAGAGGTGCACACCGTCGACGATCCGGCAATCCTGAATCCGCACGATGCCATTATCAAAATCACACGCACAGCCATTTGCGGATCGGACCTGCATCTCTTTGACGGCTTCATCCCCACCATGGAAGAGGGCGATATTTTAGGCCACGAATTCATGGGAATTGTTGAGGAAACCGGGAAAGATGTGGCCAACCTTCGGAGGGGCGATCGAGTGGTTGTTCCCTTCACAATCGCCTGCGGCAACTGCGAGTTTTGTAAGAAAAAGATATGGTCCGCTTGCGACAACACGAATCCAAACGCTCACTTGATGGAAGCGGCGTACGGATATTCGGGTTCAGGTCTGTTTGGCTATTCGCACATGATGGGTGGCTATGCTGGCGGGCAGGCACAGTATGTGAGGGTCCCATTTGCAAACGTTGGTCCGCTGAAAATCGAGAGCGACCTCCCAGATGAGAAGGTGCTCTTCCTTTCCGACATTTTTCCGACCGGATATATGGCTGCCGAGAATGCGCAAATTCAGGAGAACGATACGGTCGCGGTATGGGGTTGCGGTCCCGTTGGACAGTTCGCAATCGCCAGCGCATTCATGCTTGGCGCCGCTCGCGTGATTGCCATTGACCGACTTCCCGAACGCCTGGAAATGGCTCGATCGATTGGGGCAGTTACGGTGGATTACTCCGAGGAAGATGTAAGCGTCCTCACAGCCCTGAGGGACCTGACGGGCGGAATCGGGCCAGATTCCTGCATCGATGCTGTTGGCCTCGAAGCTCATTCGGCGCAACTTCAGGGAATTTACGACAAAGTGAAAACGGCGTTGATGCTCGAAACCGACAGGCCCAGCGTTCTGCGAAAAGCCATCCAATCGGTGCGAAAGGGAGGCACCGTCTCGATACCAGGAGTGTATGGAGGTCTGCTCGATAAGGTTCCCTTCGGAGCCGCGTTCGGCAAGGGCATCACTATGAAGATGGGTCAGACCAACATGCACAACTACATGAAGCCCCTGTTGGACCGTATCGAGAAAGGCCAGATCGATCCGAGCTACATAATTTCGCACCGCATCACACTGGACCAAGCTCCCGAGATGTACAAAGTCTGGCGGGACAAGAAAGAAAAGGTCACGAAGATCGTGATCGATCCTTGGGCTTGAGCGGTGAGGATTCCGCGAATAGTTTCATTGTAAGTCTGCGATTGGAGTGTCGACTGAATCCTCCTGCTCTTCATCCGGATAGCAACAAGTCGCGATCGGCCCCCGGTAAATCATTTCAATTTCTGAACTCGCCGATCCGCCAAGATAGCCCAGTTACTTTGGCGTAAGGTTTCGTCTCCGACGACATTCGCGAGGTAAGTGACATTCACTCACATCCGGAGAGCCCAAGGCGGGCATCAAAGTCGCGGAGAAACATATGCGACGTCGATATCTGAAACGGCATCCAGTGACGGGTTTGATCGTGGGAGCGATCAGCGGCTTGGCAGGAACGGTCGTGATGACGCAGTTCCAAAATGTTTGGAACAAGGTTTCCGAAGAAATGCAGAAACCGAAGGCTCAGGAGGAGGACAAACGCGCGCAAGAGAAGAAAAAAGCACCTAAAGAAGACTCGACTATGAAGGCGGCGGGCAGGATATCCAAAGAAATTGGACGCCTCTCTCATTACGCGTTTGGCACATCCGTCGGCGCCTTCTTTGGAGTGGCTACAGAAATGAAGCCGGAGGGAGTGCGTCGACTAAATCCTCTGTTGACGGGGGCGGCTTACGGCGCCGCCGTTTTTGTGGCTGCACACGAAATTGTCGTGCCCGCACTGAAGCTTTCTTCGAATCCACTCAAGGAACCGATCCCGGAACAGATCGCAGAATTTGTGTCGCACTTAATCTATGGCGTGGGAACGGCGCTTACCTACAACAGTATCAAGGGACTTGAGCGATGATGACAGCCCTCTTTGTCAGACATCTCCGGAGACGAAATGAAAGATAAGACTCGCAACCCTCGGAAGATTCGCTATGCGATCGTAGGCTTGGGTCATTTGGCCCAGGTCGCGGTCCTGCCGGCATTTTCGCACCTTCAAAATGCCGAGATCGCTGCGCTTGTCACAGGTGACAAACGAAAAGCGACAGTTCTTGCCAGACGATACCAAGTGAGGGATGTTTATGACTATAGCCAGTATGAACAGTGCCTGGCGAACAACATTGACGCGGTGTACATTGTCCTGCCCAACCACCTGCACTGCGAATTCACTGTGCGTGCCGCAAATGCCGGTGTTCACGTCCTCTGTGAAAAGCCGATGGCAGTCAGCGTCTCGGAGTGCCGAGAGATGATCGCTCCGACGCGGAAAGCTGGGAGCAAACTGATGGTCGCCTATCGCCTGCACTTCGAAAAAGGAAACCTCGAATCGATTGCACTAGGACAGAGAAGCAAACTGGGAAAGTTGCGCTTCTTCAGCTCTGATTTCGGCCAACAAATCCTGGGATCGAATGTGCGTCTCACGGAACCGAGCCGTAAGGGAGGCGGACCGGTTTTCGACATGGGCATTTATTGCATCAACGCCGCCCGGTATTTGTTCCGTGCGGAGCCGACAGAAGTTTGGGCAACAAGTGCATCAACCGGGGAAACGCGCTTTCGTAATGCGGAAGAGATGACCGCTGTGACCATGAGATTTCCCGAAGAGCGCCTGGCGACGTTCACAGCAAGTTTTGGCTCGGCGGATGTCGGACGGTACAGCCTAGTCGGGACGAAAGGCGTACTGACCGCCGATCCGGGCTATGAGTATGCCGAAGGATTGAAGTTTCAGATAAAGGTGGGCGAGAAAACCGAAAAAAGACAATATCCTAAGCGCGATCAGTTTGCGGCAGAAATCAGCTACTTCTCAGAATGCATTCTTAAGAATCGCGAGCCAGAACCGTCAGGTGAGGAAGGCCTGGCTGACATCCGCGTAATCGAGGGCATCTACAAGGCAATTAAATCGGGACGAACCATTAAGCTGCCCCCCTTCGATAAGAAGAGACGGCCAAGCTTGCGCCAGCAGATAAGAAAACAGCCCCACGGCAAGCCCGAGACGGTCGATGTGACTCCTCCTTCGGGGAAAAGTTGATACCTCCTTGCTTGCTGGAAGATGCAGTTGAGTCACGATTTTTCACTGGTAAAGCGTGGATGCCTTAAACAGGAATCATAAATATGGTGAGAAACTGAACGACGCTGTTGTCGTTCTAGACATGGATATCGATTTTGAAATACTTCAGCTGACGTATGGGAAACAAAATTGTTCGCCACCGGTCGACCGCGGTATTACTGCTGGTGGATGTCGTTAATCATTTCGAGTTTCCCGACGGAGACGCAATTCTCAAGAACGCGCTGCAAATCGCCCCGCGTCTGTCACACCTCAAGAAGCGTGCGCGCGCCTCAAATATCCCTGTAGTTTACGTGAATGACAATTTCGGACAGTGGAAATCGGACGCCGGCAAATTGCTGGCGCACTGCCTGCGCACCGATTGCGTCGGAAAACCCTTCGTTGAGGCAATTCAACCCGACGAGCAGGATTACTGTGTTCTCAAGCCCATGCACTCCGCATTTTTTCAGACGCCACTGGAGCTACTGCTACGACATCTAGGGACCTCATCCCTCATCCTCGCAGGGATTGCCACGAACAGTTGCATTTTGTGCACGGCGCATGATGCGAGAATGCGTGATTTCAAGGTAACAGTGGTTGCCGACTGTTGCGCCGCGCGTTCATCGCGGGAGCACAACGAAGCGATCGACAATATCCGGGAGATGGCAGGTGCCCGGATCGTGACACTATCGTCGCTTCGCATCAGAACGAACAAGGGTGGCCATGGAAGAGCTCATTGACCCGACACCGGAAGACACCGCAGTTCTCAGCAATGCCGAAATCGCTGACCGCCTAGCAAGCCTTGGACAGCTCCTGTCTACACAAAAAGAAAATCCTTACAAAGTGAAGGCTTATCGTCGGGCGGCCGCACATATCCGGAACCTACCGGAAAGTCTAGATGACATGGTGCGCCGCGAGGAAGATCTAACCCAGTTTCCAGGCATCGGCGCGGCGATCGCAAGCGCGATCCGGGAAATTGTTAACACGGGAACCCTCACAAAGCTGGAAAGCCTGCGCGGCGAGGCCACGCCCGCCATCGCCGAATTGAGCGCGCATCCAAGATTGGATCCCAGGCGCATCCTGCGCGTCTATAAGAAATTGAACATCAGTTCCTTGAGCGAGTTGCGGCAACGCACCGAGAACGGAGAAATTGAGAAAGCATTCGGAAGCCGCATGGCGCAGCACATTCAGCAAGGACTAACCGACACGCACGCCATGCTGCTGTATCGGGCAGATGATCTACGCGAACTGATTGAGGAGTACCTTCTGCGCGCCTGTCACGTAAGCCGCGCAGAAGCAGCGGTGATTATCGGCGGCGCGTCGAGGTGATCGAGACATTGGTCTTTGTCGTCGAAACTGACGATTTTCCATGCGTCGTTCAACGAATGCAACGCTATGGTGGACGAACACCACTGGTTGAGGATAGCGCGGACCATGCGTCCTTCGCTCTCTCCTCTGGAATCTTGCTGCGCCTGCAGCTGGCGGCGGATAAAGACTGGGGCTTCCATATGGCGGAGTGCACCGGATCGAAAGCACATCTAAAGAAGTTGGTGGCTGTAACGGAACCGTTGCGCGATCTGAAGCGTGAGGGTTTTGCCTCGGAGAAGTCGCTGTACCGACACTTCGGCCTCCAGTACATGGAACCCGAGCTGCGCGAAGGCAATGACGAAGTCGAGAGGGCGAAGGCAGGTACCCTGCCCCGTCTCGTAACGGCGAAGGATATTCGCGGCGAATTGCACGCACACTCTTTGTCGAGCGACGGCGTTGATTCCATCGAAGACATGGCGGAAGCCGCTCGCGAACGCGGCTACGAATATATCGGCATCACGGATCACTCCCAGAGCCTGAAGATCGCGAGCGGTGTTCCCGTGGACGATCTTTGGCAACAAATTCGCTATATTGACAAGCTCAACGGCAAATTGCGCGGCTTTCGCATACTCAAATCCAGCGAAGTGGATATCCTGGCGGACGGGTCTCTCGACTATCCCGATGATTTGCTGAAAGAGCTTGATTACACTGTGTGCTCGATTCATTCCCGGTTCGCGCTGGACAAGAAAGCGCAGACCGAGCGCCTGCTGCGCGCGATGGACAATCGGTATTTCAACATTCTCGGACACGCTACGGGGCGCCTCCTGCTCAAGCGCCCTGGATATGAGATCGAGATTGAGCGCGTAATCGATCAGGCGCGGCAAAACGGCTGTTTCTTCGAAATTAATTCCAGTCCGGACCGCCTTGACCTGTCCGCGGACAACGCACGCAGGACGGCTGCGGCGGGAGTGATGATCGCCGTCTCAACCGATTCTCACAGTACGGGAGAACTCGATCTTATCCAGTGCGGACTCGATCAGGCTCGGCGGGCTGGTCTGCGAAAAGCAGACGTTCTTAATAGCTTTCCCGGGAACAAGCTTCAGCGGCTTTTCCGGCGATAGCCACGAACCGCTGCGCTCGTCCAGCAAACGGTGCGCACAGAATCGCTGGTTTCATTAGCTCAGGGCTTGCACGAGTCCAGGTCCGAGCTGATGATCTCACTCATCAAAGAACGTCGACGTACTAGTCGAATGTTCTGAGCCCGCGCTTTTATCTCGCTTTACCCGTCCACCATAAGACTCTACCGATGATTCGCCATCCCGAAGGTCCGATTAACGAGACAGAATCGAATTCCCGATGGTCCGACACCAGGACGTTCGTATGATCGAACCTGATTAGCCGAGAAACAAGAAGTCCTTTTTCGATGTTCGACGCAACTACGATCTGACCCAATAGGTCGTCAACGACATCCGAGGAGGTGTCGACCGCAATGATGTATCCATCTAGAATCAATGGCGACATTGAGTTTCCTCTAACCCGGAGCGAGATGGTCGAACTGGGGTTGGGGCACCATTCCGTCGGTGCGGCCAACATTGCCTCGGGCTTCAGTTGGTCAAGATCAGAGACCTTATCACCTCGATGTCCTGGAGTCGCCGCGGAAACCGGAAGGAGGGGAATTGCCACAAAAGCCTCATTCTCGGGCGATCGGTCTTTTCTGGCACCAGCATGCACCACTTGCAAGTCAGTGCTTCGATCGTCAAGAAAACGACGCCGGGCCTTGGGCAAAACGCGGATCACATCAGAAGTGTTCAGTCCGGCTCGGCCCCAAAAAAACCAACACAGCGGATCGCCCGCTAACTTCCCCAACCGAATATACCCATCGGCGGGAGGTTGAGCCTCTCCACGTTCCCATCGTGAAACAGCCATAGCAGAAGTTTCCAGTCTTTTACCCAGCTCCGCTTGGCTAAGCTTCAAGGAGCGTCGCAACTTTTCGATTGCCCGTGACCATTCGGTGAGACTCTTATGCTTTCTTGGCGTGGGATCAGTCATGATATCGCGCCCCGTCAAAAGCATCTTAGACCGAACCCCGTCACCCCGCTAGTGTGCGCACGATGGAAAAGCAACGGAATTGTTGAGTACAGCAAAAACCCGATTGATCCACCCTGATATGGAAGCGTTATAACGTTGTCGTTAAGGGCAAAGTCATAAAGCCATGCAGAGAGACTCGACACCAACGTCAGAAAGAACGTGGCGGGACTTATATCTCGCTGCCCTCTTCGAGGCGGACTCAGCCAGATTGCCGGAACGAATTGCGGAAGCCGAGCACGCGCTTGGTCTTCGGGATCGCGAGTTGTGGTACTCCGGTGGGGATCACGCTCGAGAGAAGCAAGCCTTGACTGGCGCCATGCGTGCCCTCGAAGCCTTGCGGAATATACATCAGTGCCACCGTCCCGTGTCCCCGCCCCGCAGCCATCACGCTGAAGCGGGCTCGCGAGTCCTTTGGGGAGGTGGTTAAGTGTGCTGGTCTATGGAGACCAGTGTCAGCACCGGCAGATCGAGATCACGGGCAGCGGTTTTTCATATCTGAAAGTGAGGAAATTACGATGCGATTCATACTAGCAGCGATCCTTTTGATGGCCGGGCTGACGCAGGCCCAAGCCAACCAAGCTTCAGCGTCAGGAATTCCGCAAGACAATCGAACTCAACCGCTGAGCCAATCAAGTGAAAGAATCGTGAAGGAAGTGCACCACGAACTAGTTTTGCTTCCTTACTACGGCGTTTTTGACAATCTGGCTTACCGGGTGTCTTCGGATGGAACTGTCGTCCTGATGGGACAAGTGGCTCGTCCAACTTTAAAGTCGGATGCAGAAAATGCAATAAAACACATCGAGGGCGTTGAACGAGTCGACAACCAGATCCAAGTCCTGCCTACTTCTCCGATGGACGATCGGATTCGTGTCGCCACTTATCGAGCCATCTATGGAAACAGCGTTTTGAGCCCGTATCAGCTGAGAGCGGTGCCTCCTATTCACATCATTGTTAATCAGGGACATGTCACTTTGGAGGGCGTGGTGGCTAAACAGATGGACAAACAGGTGGCGGAAATGCAAGCAAAGAGCGTACCAAATGTATTTTCAGTAACCAACAATCTTCGGGTCGAAGAATGAGGCCCGAATACATTCTCTGCTGTCAAAGATTGGGTAGGCAGAGACGGGCGTTCGAGGAAGCAAGGTCAAATTAGTTCGTCGGAAGATTTAGCAATGAACAACGACGCCCTCACAACCTATCTACAGGATCACCTGGCCGGTGCGCTACATGCAATCGAACTCCTCAAGGCCATGCACGCCCATTTTGCCGGAGAACCGCTCGGGACATTTGCAGGCGAAGTGCTCGCGGCGGTTGAAGCCGATCGCGAGGTGCTTGCAAGCTTGACGGAATGTGTGGGCGGCACTGTCGGCGGCATGAAAGAGTGGGCCGCCTGGCTCACAGAAAAGGTTAGCCGCCTAAAGCTAAAACATGGCGCTGCCCATGGACTCGGGACATTAGAGGCGCTTGAATTTCTAGTTGTAGGGATTCACGGAAAACGGGCGCTGTGGCGGGCAATGGCGGCGGTTGCCTCGAAGGATTCGCGCTTGCAGGGCTTTGACTTCGGGGAACTCATCGCCCGCGCCGAAAACCAACATCAAAGGGTAGAAGAACGACGGCTAGCCTGTGCTGAATCCGTCTTCCGCAGAGGCACCAGCGATGAAAAATCTACAACAGATACAGAATCGACGAGGCATAACGGTTGAAGTGGCTATCGACCCCTCACTGTTAGTAAAAGTTGGTAGCTGAGATGAGCTTGGTTAGGAAATAACGCTGTGAGTTGGCATGCTGTGTGCAACCACCTGTGCACCGCCAACTCTTGCAGAAGGTATGGCATCACAGAGCCGTTATAACGATTTAGGTAGTGGGTAGATAATGAGAGGGACCTACAAACCGTGGTTCTCGATCTGGCAAGGGTCTCGTCCATCTATCATAGTTTTCCTAATTGTCCAGCTTTTCTGTCCCGCCTCCCAGAGGGCATTCACGCAAACCGGTTCGATGCAACAGCCTACGCTTGAACAAAACTATCAGCCTCGCTCCTATCAGGGACAGCTCGAAGCCGACGACGGACAGTGGACTCGCCCTGCAAAAGATTACTCTAGTACCCGATACAGCTCGCTTGATCAAATCGATGCCAAGAATGCGAAGGACCTGAAGCTGACTTTCACATTTTCCACTGGCATGACTCACGGGCATGAGGCTGCTCCCCTGGTCGTGAACAATACGATGTACATCGTCACGCCCTTTCCTAACAATCTGTACGCCCTCGACCTCACAAAGCCAGGCGCTCCGATGAAATGGGTGTACGAGCCATTGCCCACACCCGCATCGCAAGGAGTGGCATGCTGTGACGTCGTCAACCGAGGTGCTACCTATGACGACGGCAGAATTTATTACAACACGCTGGACAACCAGACCGTTGCCGTAAACGCCAAAACGGGTCAGGAAGTATGGAAAACGCGCGTTGGCGACATCAACAAGGGCGAGAGCATGACTATGGCTCCCCTTGTCGTCAAAGGGAAAGTCCTCGTTGGAAATAGTGGCGGTGAATTCGGAATTCGGGGTTGGCTGACAGCGCTCGATGCAAAGACGGGCAAGATTGCTTGGAGAGCCTATACTGCGGGTCCGGATAAAGATGTTCTGATCGGGCCGCGCTTCAAGCCGTTTTACCCGCAGGATCGAGGCCAAGATTTAGGAGTGAAGAGTTGGCCGCCCGACGCCTGGAAAATTGGCGGTGGTGGCGTGTGGGGCTGGATTTCCTATGACCCGCAACTCAACCTGATTTATTACGGCACCGCGAACCCAGGGCCTTGGGATGCCGAGGCTCGCCCTGGAGATAACAAATTTACCGCCGGCATCTTCGCGCGCGATCCCGACACGGGCGAAGCGGTGTGGTTTTATCAGTTCAGCCCTCACGATCTTTACGACTACGACGCTGTAAATGAGAACATCCTTCTCGATCTTCCCATCCGCGGACAAACACGGAAGGTTCTGGTACATCCCGATCGTAACGGCTATGTCTACGTTTTGGATCGCGTCACCGGAGAGGTGCTCTCGGCCAGCGTCTTCGCTCCCATCACGACTAGCCGTGGCGTGGATCTGAAGACAGGTCAGCTCCAGTACGCCGCGGAGAACAGGCCTGTCACCGGAAAAGTAGTACGAAGTTTGTGTCCCGCATCACCCGGAGCAAAGGATTGGCAGCCTTCGGCCTTTTCTCCGCGAACTGGCTTGCTATACATCCCCCACAATCATCTCTGCATGGATGAAGAGGATCTCACTCCAAACTACATCGCCGGCACGCCGTATGTGGGAGCGAATGTCCGCATGTATGACGCGCCCGGTGGCTACGGAGGAGAATTTACCGCCTGGGACCCGGTCGAGGGCAAAGTCGTGTGGACGATTCCCGATCATTTTCCAGTGTGGAGCGGGGCACTCGCCACTGCGGGAGATGTCGTGTTTTACGGGACACTTGACGGATGGTTCAAAGCAGTGGACGCCCATAGCGGAACGCTGCTCTGGCAATTCAAGACCGGCTCCGGAATTATCGGCCAACCGACAACCTACAAAGGGCCGGATGGGAAACAATACATCGCCATCTTGTCGGGAGTCGGCGGTTGGGCGGGAGAGATCGTGGCCGGCGGACTGGATGCTCGCGATGAATCGGCAGCTTTGGGATTCGCGGCAGCGATGAAAGACCTTCCGCATTACACGAACAAAGGGGGAATGCTTTATGTATTCGCCCTGCCTTAAATTCGTGGGTTTCTTATTGCTGACTTCGCTTGCACTGAGAGTGAATGCCCAGACTCGCGAGTTGCACGTCTGCGCAGATCCCAACAACATGCCATTTTCCAGCCGGGATCAAACGGGTTTTGAAAATCGCATCGCTGCGCTCGTGGCACGCGATCTAAATGCTCATCTCACATTCGTTTGGCAACGAATGGGGCGAGGATTCGTTCGAGAGTACCTCGACAAGGGCCAATGTGACTTATTAATCGGAATCCCCACAAACTATCGGCCTGTTCTCACAACGAGCCCGTATTACCGGTCGACGTATGTTTTTGTCGCTACGCCCGCCGAACCTGCTATCCCTTCACTCGATTCTTCCGCACTACATGGTTTGAAAATCGGAGTGCAAGTCCTGGAGGAAGAATACACACCTCCGGGAGAGGCGCTCGCGCGGCGGGGATTGCAAGGCGCGATTGTGGGCTTCGACACGACCGGTGATGGCGCTGACTCGATTGTTCGAGCGGTTGTCGACCACAAAGTGGACCTCGCCATTGTCTGGGGACCGCTAGCGGGATACTTCTCCAAGAAAGTGGGCGAGCAGCTTCGAATTACTCCGGTCGAACCTGAAGTCGATCCGCCTGGCATTCCCTTAACGTTTGCAATTTCGATGGGAGTCCGAAAAGGCAATCTCGCTCTGCGAGATCAATTGGAAAAACTCCTCTCAGACCATGCCACCGACATCCGTGCCATTCTCGATGAATATGGAGTTCCGCAATTGCCACTTGCTTCTCCCGCAGACTCTAACGGAGTCGCAAATTGAAACATCGCTATTTATCGATCGTGATTCTCCTTGGAGGAACAGCTGCGCTCTCCTCGTGCAGCCGCGAGGATAGGATCTTGCGCCAACCTCCGCCCGCAAATGACACGCTCAACACAGTACAAATTAGCGGCTTGAATCCCGGAGCAAATTTAATTCCAACTCCCCCGAATTCCAACATGTATCAGGAGAGTGCCTACGCCGTTTCCGAGGGCCAAAAACTTTACGAGGCCTATAACTGCGTCGGTTGTCACGCGCACGGCGGTGGAGGAATCGGTCCTCCTCTCATGGATCGAAACTGGATCTATGGCAGTGAACCGGGAAACATTTTTGCCACCATCATGCAAGGAAGGCCGAACGGTATGCCGTCCTTCCGGAATCGCATCCCCGAATACCAGGCTTGGGAAATCGCGGCTTACGTCCGGTCTATGGCAGGTTTACTTCCCAAGGGCGTGTCTCCAAACCGTACCGACCAGATGAATATAAAGCCCGCGGAGTCCTCCACTCCTGAACAAGTCCCGACCGGAATTACCGGCGTCCCGGAGCAACCCAAGTGAACTCCGCACGCCATCTTGCCGCCTATCTGGTGGTGCAGGCTAAGCTTCTCGATCCCGGTCGTCACAACGTGTTACACCCAGCAGCCCGGCAGGCCGGCCACATTGAATGGTTGTACTGGTTCACCTTCTGGATTCTTTTCGCGGTTTTTGTTCTGATGATCGCCGCCTTTACCAGGGCTGGCGCGAAGGCCCGCGTCGTCTCCAGCCATCCGCTTCCCGTCATCGAAAAAGATGAAAAAGGAGACCGCCGCGCGGGCTGGGCTGTTGGAACGGCCATCGCCATCACCGTGATCGCATTATTTGTCATTCTTGTCGTCAGCGTGATCACCGGCAAACGTGTCGAAGGGGCGACATCGGTGAATGCCCTCACCATTCAGATCACCGGGCATCAATGGTGGTGGGAAGTTACTTATCCGAATTCGCAGGCGGACCGGACGGTGACAACCGCCAATGAGATTCACGTCCCGGTGGGGACTCCGATCGTCATTTTGACCAGTTCACAGGACGTGATCCATAGTTTTTGGGCGCCGAGCATTACCGGGAAACGCGATTTGCTGCCGGGATATTCGTCAGCTTTCTCGTTCGAGATAGATAAGGCAGGAATCTATCACGGCCAGTGCGCCGAGTTCTGCGGCTTGCAGCATGCGCATATGGGATTTTCGATTATTGCGGAGACTGTCGATAAATTTGAGGCGTGGCAGCAGCAACAACTGAAGGCCGCTGCGGAACCCGCAACTTCTGAAGCGATTCGCGGTCGGGAAGTCTTTCTCACTCATGCCTGTCTGATGTGTCACACGATCCGTGGGACGGATGCGGGTTCGCATTTAGGTCCCGACCTGACTCATGTCGCGAGCCGCAACATGATTGCCGCCGAGACACTCCCTAATACGGCGGGTGCGCTGGCAGGTTGGGTTGTCGATCCGCAACGCATTAAGCCGGGAACGCAAATGGCGCCGAATCCGCTGGCTCCGGACGACCTTCAGGCCGTAGTGGCATATTTACAGTCCCTTCATTGAGGAGCGAGACTTGGCAGTTGCAGAACCCATCCTCGCGAATGATCAAGACACTGGGCAGTCGGAGCTCGCTCAGCGTCTCGCTCGCACATGGAGTCAGCCGAGGGGCGTCTGGGGATGGTTCTGTAATACTCATCACACCGATATCGGTATTCGTTTCATGGTGACCGCCTTTATTTTCCTGCTCCTCGGCGGTGTGTTGGCAGCGCTCATCCGGCTACAACTTATTCGTTCGGAAAATTCCTTGATCGGACCCGACCTTTACAACCAGATCTTCACCATGCACGGCAGCACCATGATTTTCTTGTTTGCCGTGCCCATGATGTTTCAAGGGTTCGGTGTCTACATTGTTCCTCTGATGTGCGGTGCTCGCAACATCGCCTTTCCGCGCTTGAATGCCTTCAGCTATTACCTTTATGTCGGCGGAGCTCTCGTTCTCTGGGGTGGGTTCCTGACGAATACCGGACCCGATGTGGGTTGGTTCGCGTACGTGCCGCTCTCTGGGCCTGCTTATTCCCCTGGACATCGCGCGGATATCTGGTCACAGATGATCACCTTCACCGAGGTTTCCGCTCTCGGTGTCGCCATCTGCATCGCTACCACAATCTTGCGGCATCGCGCTCCCGGAATGACTTTAAATCGCATGCCCATCATGCTCTGGGAAAAGCTGGTCATCTCGATCGCCATCATCTTTGCCATGCCGGCGGTGATGATCGCGAGCGGTTTGCTTCTGCTTGACCGGTTGGTGGGCACGCACTTTTTCAATCCTGCGGAAGGGGGAGACGTTCTTCTTTACCAGCATTTGTTCTGGTTCTTCGGGCATCCTGAGGTTTACATCATCTTTCTTCCTGGAGCCGCGATTATTTCAACTCTGGTTGAATGCTTCTCGCGACGCCGCATTGTCGGATACACGCCGATCGTCGTTTCGGTCGTAGCTACGGGATTTCTTGGCTTCAGCGTTTGGGTCCATCACATGTTTGCCACGGGTTTGCCTCAATTAAGCGAAAGCTTTTTTACCGCTGCGAGCCTGATGATCGTAATTCCCACCGGCACACAATTCTTGTGCTGGGTTGCAACAATATGGTATGGAAGGCTTCAACTTCGACTGCCGATGCTATGGTGCTTCGGCTTTTTCTTCGTTTTCCTTATCGGTGGACTGTCGGGAGTCATGCTGGCTTCGGTCCCCATCGACTTGCAGGTCCACGATACTTACTTTGTCGTCGCGCACTTTCACTATGTCCTGATTGGTGGCGCTCTTTTTCCTATGTTCGCCGGCATCTACTTTTGGTTTCCGAAAATGACGGGACGGTTGGCCAACGTGGCATTGGGAAAATGGCATTTCTGGCTCTTCTTCATCGGCTTCAACATCACATTTTTTACGCTGCATTTTCTTGGACTCCGAGGCATGCCCCGCCGTGTGTATACCTACGGACCGGATATGCATTGGCAGGGCTTGAACATGGTGGCGTCGAGCGGTGTGGTTTTTATGACGGCGGGGTTGCTAGTCTTCCTGGTCAACGTGTTCCGTAGCGCGCGAGTTGGAGAATTCGCCGGGAACAATCCGTGGGGAGATGCCGGGCTGGAATGGTCGATGTCGTCTCCGCCGCCGCCCTACAACTTTCTTCATATTCCGACCGTGAGCGGGCGGGATCCTCTATGGGAAGATCCGCCGAACCAACCTATTGTAGTGGGGCTGCGCGACGACATCCGCGAGACGCTGGTCACTCACAGTCTCGATGCGGACCCGCAACATAAAGACGAGGATCCCGGTCCAAGCATCTGGCCATTCTTGAGTGCGGTTACCGTTTCAGCCGCATTCGTGGGATCAATCTTTACGCCGTGGGCTATTCCTATCGGAGCGCCGCCGGTCATAGCCACGCTAATCGGATGGCTCTGGCCTCGCGGACAGTCCCCTACGCCTCGACCAACTGGTGAATCATGAGTGCGTTAAACGAGCCAATCCGAAGGCCGCTGACGCTGGACGTTTCGAGTTTGCCTAGCGTCGCATTTGGCCACCGCAATACGACATGGCTTGCGAATGTCTTCTATATGGCGATCGAGGGCATGATGTTTGCCCTGATGTTCGCGACCTATTTTTATCTGCGCACGCGCTCCACGGACTGGCCTCCCGGGCACTTACCGCCAGCTTTGAAATATGGAGCAGCCAACGCCGTCATCTTCCTCCTGAGCATCATTCCGGCTTGGCTAGTAAGGAAACGTGCTCCGGAAGGTAATCGCCGCGCAGTCAGAAATGGTCTGCTCGTTCTCGTCTTGTTTGCGCTCGCGGCCACAGTTCTCCGCGTCTTCGAATTTAGTGCCCTGAACTGTCGATGGACCGACGACGCCTACTCATCCACCGTGTGGGTTCTGATCGGAATGCACTCGGGGCATCTGGTGACGGAGTTGATCGAAACGATAGTTCTGCTGGCCATTTCGTGTACTCCAAAGATGGAAGGAACGCGCCTCGCCGATGCCGCGATCAATTCCGACTATTGGTATTTCGTGGTGGTCACGGGTTTGATTGTGGATTTGTTGATCTACGGGACCACTCGATTGTTGTAAGGAAAAGAATGGCGAAGTCTGAACAACAAATCGAGGCGGGACGAACTCCAGCGGGCTTGTGGTGGAGTCTGGCAGCAGGTTTTGCTGCCTGGGGTTTGGATCTCGGTTGCAGCTATGTGCTTGAACGGCATACCTGTTCTACCGGTGATGGTAGCGTGCTGCATCTGATTAGCGCTATCTGCTTCGTAATTGCGCTGTCCGGCTTCGGGACCGGTCTGGTCGAATTCAGACGCTTTCCCGGTACCACATCCGAGGAAGGTGGCAGCCATTTTGATCGGGCGCACTTTCAGGCGCTTCTGGGCATGGCATTCAGTCTTTCTTTCGCTTTGGTGGTGATCGCGGGCTCGGTGCCGCGCTGGCTTCTTGGTCCGTGTTGATGAAATGTCAGTGAAGCGAATCCAAGTCGCAGCGGTAGGGATGATGGCGGTCCTCTGGGCGGTGCCGGCTTGGTCGCTAACAGAAACTGGTCGCGCGTTGGCAACTAACTGGACATGGCCGTCTTTCGTTTGGATTCCCTTGATGCTGACGGCTGTTTCTTACGGCATCGGCATCACTAAAATGTTACGACGGACCACCCGTCGACGATCGTTACTTTGGCCGATATTCTGGTTTGCCCTCGGATGGATTTCCCTGGTCATCGCTCTGGATTCGCCACTCCATGAACTTGGCGAGCAACTGTTTTGGGTGCACATGACGCAGCACGAGATTCTGATGCTGATCTCGGCCCCGCTGCTCGTACTCGGACGACCGCAAATCGCATTCTTGTGGGCCATGCCGTCAAGCTGGCGCGAGTCGGCCGCCAGCCTCGGTCGCTCAGTGACCTTTAAGAGACTCTGGGCCTTCATTTCGGCCCCGCTGTGGGCATGGTTGGTCTCAGCACTTGCGCTGTGGATCTGGCATATTCCTTTCTTGTTTGACCAAACATTGCGCAGCGACTGGATTCACGCCGCCCAACACACGACTTTCCTGGTGACGGCACTGATCTTTTGGTGGCCTTTGGTAAATCGACCTCACTCTCTGGGTTATGGCGGAGGCTTGGTTTACGTCTTCACGACGATCCTGCATACCAGCTTACTGGGGGCGTTGCTCACGTTCGCACCGCGGCCCTGGTATTCGTCCTACGTGCTGACAGCTCCCGCGTGGCATCTTAGCGCCCTAGAAGATCAACAGATCGGTGGATTGATCATGTGGATTCCAGCCGGGACGCTGTTGCTGATTGTTGCCCTCGGCTTGCTCGTCAAGTGGATGAACGAGTCGCAGGCAAGATGGCAATACACACGTATGGCGGAACTCGGTCGCTTGTCGGAGGGAGGCGTCGAGTGAGAACAATACCGATTCTGCTCTCCGCGGTTCTCCTATCGATGTCGAACGCGTGTGAACGCCCGAGTCGCACTGAAGTCGAGAGGGCCGCAACCCTCACCAGCGGCGGCAATGCTCGATCGGGGAAAACCGAAATTCGAAAGTATGGCTGCAATACATGCCACGAAATTTCTGGCGTTGCCGGAGCGCGGGGTTTGATCGGTCCGAGCCTGGACGGCATTGGCGAACGCTATTACATTGCCGGCGAACTTCCGAATACTCCAGGCAATCTAATACTGTGGATTCAGCATCCCCGACAAGTAGAACCTCATACTGCAATGCCGGAAATGGGAGTCACCGACCAGGATAGCCGTGATATTGCGGCGTACTTGTACACCATACGATGAAACCAAACAGGAGACAGTTATGCCCTTATTAATATCCTCGCGTGCAGCAGTTGCATTTTTGGTATTCATAAGCTCATTTTCCGCTGTTGCTCAGAACCCGCAAGATTGTTCGAAGCTTCCGGACTATAACAAGCTCAAGACGGCTTTAACGAGTGCTGTAAAAGAGGGCAAGGGGGCGAACGGCGGACTCGGGAATCAGGAATGGGGGACGGTAGTGAACCGCGATGGCATAGTTTGTGCCGTGGTGTTTACCGGCCCAAATCGGGGCGCTGAATGGCCAGGAAGTCGGCTGATCTCCGCGGAGAAAGCGAATACGGCGAATGCCTTCAGCACCGACAATTTTGCGCTTTCAAGCGGAAACGTCTATTCCGCAGCTCAGCCGGGGAACTCTCTTTACAGCATTGTGACTGGTCCAAATCCAAATACCGCCTTTGCTGGGGATCCACAAAAGTTCGGTCAGCCGGATGACCCGCTCGTGGGAAAAGCGCTTGGAGGCGTGATCGTTTTCGGCGGAGGGCTAGCGTTGTATGACAAGAATGGAAAAATTGTCGGCGGCCTGGGAGTGAGTGGAGACACATCTTGTGCCGATCACGTAGTCGCCTGGAAAACCCGCCAAGCCTTAGGACTCAATGCCGTGCCAATGGGGGTCGCGCCCGGCGCAAGCGACAATCTCATTTTCGATATTCAGAATGGCGTAAGCAGCAGTGGTTTCGGACATCCAGCATGTAAGGGCGGCAACCCGAGTGAAGAGATTATCAACAAGTTAAATCAGACCCATCCCACTGGCCCTCACCGTTAGTGGTGGCAAAGGCACAGTCTCGGATATTGGACGTTTGTCTTCCGATTTCGATCAAGAGGATTTCTGGCAACTAAAACCAATGAGCGACCAAACCCTTTCGCAATAGATGAATCAAAACACGTGCAATGGGCGCTAGTCCTGCCAATGCCGGGTATTTCCGATCTGCCTCCGCTGCAGCGCGATCCAGAGTCGCGCGCTGCAAACGCAAGTTTCTAGGGTTTTTCCCTGGCGGCTTTCGCGATGAGACCTACCTGGAGTGGGAACGCGGATACAAGTGGCGGGCACATCAAGAATGGCAATCAGCACTGAATCGTGAGGCGTACAGGTCGAAATTGTTGCAAGGACGATTTCTTGAGATCGGGACCGAGGCTATCAAAATTGAGTCGCGCACGAATCTTCTTTTTTCGTTTGAAAAGATGGCCATTCGGGACACCCTAAAGTCCGAACGAGGAGCGCGCGATTTCGCCCAAGGTCTATATGCGCTGCTCTACGGCTCTGGTACCCTACAACGTAAATTCGCTCAGTGGTGCGAGGTTGTCGCATCACTCCCTCGCAAGCAGAGTCGAGTGCTTACTTGGCCAGTGGCAACCGTATTCGGATTCATTGCGCAGCCTGAAACTCATATCTTCCTAAAACCGACCGTAACCCGCTTGGCCGCCGAAGAATACGGTTTCGACTTTCGCTACCGCTCCGGGCCGTCGTGGGACACATATGCGAGCCTTCTCGAGTTCGCGCAGGAAATCGAAGACGAACTCCACGACCTTCGTCCTCGAGATTTGATCGATGTCCAATCGTTTATCTGGGTGCTTGGATCGGACGAGTACGAGGAGTAGACAGCAAATCAACGCGACTTCGTTTGTCGGGAGAAACCATTCGCTTGAGGGTTAAGGCATTCCGGGCCGCATAGCCCGCTTGATCGTTATCAAAATAGATGTAAATCGCGGCCAGATACTTGGCCCACTCCGCTACCTGTTGAGCCCAGCGGTGAAGGCGACCGGTGCTGTAGCTCCCTTGATATTTCTCCAGGACCGGCCCATGCAAACGCACGTACGCAAAATCGGAGGTTATTGTTAGAGGGGAATGGTATCCAGCGAGTTCGTAAATACAAAATGCGGCGCGAGATTTTGCCAGGAGTTGATTTATTTCCGGTCGAATCCAGGTCAGGTCCCGAAATTCGAAGGCATATCGATGGTCGCGGGGCAGTGCCTCCAGTAAAGATTCGAGGCGGCCTGGGTTCACCTGCCACTTCGGCGGCAGTTGAAAAAGAATCGGGCCTAGTTTGGTAGATAGCCGAGCTGCTCGCGGAAGGAAGTTCTCCAAAGCGCCTTCTGGATCCTTGAGCTTTTTCTGATGCGTCAGAAAGCGGCTGGCTTTCACCGCAAAAACGAAATCTGCCGGAGTCGATTCTCGCCAATTGTCAAAGGCGGCTTCTGTCGGAAGACGATAAAAGCTGTTGTTCAACTCGACTGTATCGAAGTGTTGCGAATAAAAGTCGAGCATTTCATCTGGAGATATTTTCTTCGAATAGAAAGGACCTTGCCAGTGCTTGTAATGGTATCCGGATGTGCCGATACGAATCTCACAGGTCATGAAAGGTACGCACGTTTCTAGGCTTTTTTGCGAGACCTTCTCTTCTTTTTGGCTATGGATGCGGCTCGCTTGCCAAGCGCGGTGCGTACCGATTTCGGCAAATGTGCGATTGTGCGTTTTTTCTTTGCCGCCGATGCTGCCTTCTTTATGTTTTTCTTTGCCGCGTTTCTTTGCTTGGTTGATGCCATTTGATCCGCCCTCCATGGATTATTGTTCGGCTGGGTTCCGACCGATATTGGATCGCCTTTCCCCAAAGAGTCAGCTTCGAGATAGCGAGAACGGTAACAATTCAATTCGGAAGCAAGTCAAGGTATCTCTTGAAGGGCAGGCATTCTCCGCCGGAAAAAGCTGCCAGAGAATGCCTGCAAATCACGCGGCTGCCTGCATGTTCACTGTTCCGGCGATGCGTGTAAGAAGCTCATCAGCTTTTTCTTCTTCCGCTTGTATGCTTTTGAGAATGGAGGCATCCGACGCCCTCCCGATGATCTCCGCCCAGCGCCGCAACGTACCGTACACGGCAATCTCGTGATGCTCGACCTGCTGTGCCGCTCCAATGAGCGCGATATCGCGCACAGTCGGGTCTGTCACATCCTTAATCGTGTCGGAAGCTTCAGTGGTCAGGCCGTCGATGACCTTGCAGGTTTCCGTAGAATCGTCTCCCTGGTTGCTTCGCAAAAGGCCTTGGATCTTGCTGACATGACCCTTTGTCTCTTCCAGGTGGTTGCGGAAAGCCTGCGCCAACTCCGGATCGCTTGAGTTTTCGATGAGGTCGGGTAGGGCTTTCGTGATTTTCTGCTCCATGTCCAGAGTCTTCTTCAGACTGCTAACATAGAGCGTTCGCAAATCTTCAATGTGTGCTGAAAACAGTTTCATAATAAATCCTTTCGATTAAGCTGATGTCGCATTGGCAAGGGCAGACTTGCGAGAAATATCGCGCTGAAAGCTGCCCAATCTTTGGATGAGAATTGCGACGATGGCGTCCAATACAAAAATCTAGAAAAGCGATAATTGTTGAACCGTAGGCTTTGACCTTGCTGGTCGAGGGCCAGCGGTCATGCCGTCCAACGAACTGGAGATCTGACGTTCGCGAGCGATCGTTTCGGCAAAATTGGCGTCGGGAGCCTTCGACCGTCCTACCGCCTGCACGAACCGATCAAGCCGTCGAAGTCCATCCGTCCTGTCTGTATTTCCGACCTTGGCTGCCTCCAACGAGCGTCTCAGCAAATATATCGTTTCATCGTAGGTTTTGAGAGGAACGGGAAATGGGTGACCGTCTTTGCCGCCGAGAGCAAAAGAAAAACGTGCCGGGTCAGAAAAGCGCGTTGGTGTTCCGTGGACTACCTCGGCGACCAGGGCCAGCGATTGAAGAGTTCTAGGACCAAGCTTCTCTAACAGCAGCAACGATGCGAAATCATGAAACTCGCGTTGGTACGCTACGGCCAGGACTGCGCCCAAGCGTTTGAGATCCACATTCGATGCTCGAACATCATGATGTATCGGCATTGTCAATTTCCGAATCTCAGTTAAGGTGGCTTCCGGGCGGGGCTGGACGACCTTCAATAGAGATTGGTGGGCCGGCGCTGCCGCAGCCGCGACCAGATTCATAATTGTGCCCTGATGCTCGCCGACAATGCCCGTATGCGGCTCCTGGACAAAGTCTTTCACCGATGCCGAATGCCAATGATATCGGCGTGCCATTCCGCTGGCGCCATTCATTCCTTGTTGAACAATCGTCCATTCACCACTTGCGGCAACAATGAAACCGTGAAGATAAAGTTGAAAGCCGTCGGCGATTGCGTTGTTGTCGACGCGCGCCGCAAGCCGACTTGAGCGCACCAACGAATCTCCGTTCAAACCGATTCCGTCTGCGTATTGCAATAGCTCGCTAGGCGTCTGGCGTGAGTGGCGGCCGCGGCCGCCGCAAACATGAACTCCGAGCTCGCGAGCCCGAGGATTCAACCCTCTTTTGAGCGCTCCCAAAACGGAGGTGGTGATGCCTGACGAATGCCAGTCCATTCCCATGACCGAACCGAGCGCCTGAAACCAGAATGGATCGGCGAGACGGGACAGGAGCGCTGAAACGCCGTAATGATGAACAATGTTCTCGGCGATTGCGGTGCCCAGCAGAGTCATCCGGTCCGCTAGCCATCTGGGAACACTGCCGCCATGCAGCGGAAGGTCGGCGATCCCGGATCGTCCCATGTACAGATTGTATCCCTCTAGATGCGAAAAGCCTGCTTGATGTCGGCGATAAGATCCTGAGGATCTTCCAGACCTACATAGAGGCGAATGAGAAGATCGCCATAGGCGCGCGCGTTCGGCGCTTCCTCCAGATCGGGGGTTACGATCAAACTCGCTACCCCTCCCCAGCTATAGCCCATCTGGAAGAGTCGGAGGCGGTCCATGCAACGATGAAGATCCTCGCGAGTGAGAGGTTGGCGATACACAACCGAGAACAAACGGGACGAGCCCGTAAAATCCCTTTTCCAAATTTCATGTCCGGGGCAAGATGGCAAAGCGGGATGGAGTACTGTTTCCACCTCTGGGCGTCCAGCCAACCATCTCGCGACTAGCAGTGCCGACTCCTCGATTGCTTTTAATCGCACATGCTGCGTCTGCAGACCCGCAGGGCCAGGAAACAGTCTTCGGGCGATGCCACCATCCCAAGCTGCTGAAACGCGCCTCCTATCCGCTTGTAGAGAGCCTCGTCCCGCACGGTAACTGACCCCAGCAGAAGATCACTGTGGCCGCCGATGTATTTGGTAATAGCTTGCGCAGAGAAATCTATCTCGTGCCGGAAGCCGTCGAACAGCACACCCGCCCCCCAGGTGTTGTCGAGCGCGACCGGTACACGCGTGCATGCGCCGCAGCTATGATGGCGGGGACGTCTTGTATTTCCATCGTGATCGACCCCGGACTCTCGCACCAAACGAGGCGAGTGTTATTGCGGATCCGTTTACTTAGACCTGGACCTTCGAGCGGCGGGTAGTACTCCACCTCTACCCCGTAGCGACGGAGGACTTGGTCGGCGAACGCTCGGCTTGGACCATATATGCTGTCGGGAATGAGAACATGGTCGCCGGCAGACAAACAGGCCATGTAAATAAGAATGAGTGCTGACTGGCCGCCGGGTGTCACAAAGGATCTGTAGCCGCCTTCCAGTTCGGTGATGCGCGCCGCGAGTTCCAACGTCGTTGGAGTGCCGTAGGAACCGTAACTATAGGAAACGTCGTCGTGATTCCATGTGTCGACAATCGCTGAGGCTTGGTGGAATAGCGTTGTTGAAGCCCGGAAAACGGGAGTCGCGAGAGACCGGAACCCATCCGGAACCTTGCGCTCTGAGTGGATCAACTTGGTTCTCCAGTTCATTGACATCCTCTATTCGCCATCAGCCTTGGAAGGCGCTCATTCTAACTAGATCGGTTCGCAACGCAGGTACAGTGTTCTCTGTATATGCGACTGAGACCGATTGCCGCATTCTCGACACTGAAATTTTGTATTCATTTTGCCATGGCTAGTAAAATTAAACAGTAAGGTCTTTCTGAATCGTCTTGGGAGCAACGACTTGAGCACGGCGGATAGTTCGAATTCGAGACCGCGCGACCATCTTCACACGGTGCAGTTCTATGGTGATGATGGTGTGCTGCTGCACGAGCTAAATGGTCATATCGGCACCGCCCTGGCTGAAGGCAGCTCGGCAATCGTCATTGCCACAGCCGGTCATATTGACGGTCTTGCTTATAAATTGAAAAGCCGAGGTATTGATCCTTCCAAGGCTGAAGCAGAGGGGAGATACGTCGCCTTGCATGCTAGCGAGGTTCTAACAAAGTTTATGGTTGACAGGCGACCTGATCGTGGGCGTTTTTCCCGGACTATGGGTGAGATCATCGCGCGTGCGGCTTCTGCCTCTCGGGATGAAAAACATCGTGTTGTCGCTTTTGGAGAGATGGTCGCTCTGTTGTGGGCCGAAGGACAATCCGAGGCTGCGATTGAGCTTGAAAAACTGTGGAATGAATTGGCGAAGACCTACTCCTTTTCTCTCCGTTGTGCATATCCCATACAGGGATTTTCCCGTCAGGACATGGCAGAATCTCTTTTGAAAATCTGCGCAGAACATACGGGTATCGTTCGGGACGAATCATCCGACGCAATTTTTGGTCGAGACGCGCATCTTCCTCAACATGAGACTTCGAAAGGGAACCTCGCTCCTCCCACGGACATCGAGCGGTATGACAGACAGGAACCCTTCCGATTGTTCATAGAAAGTCTTCAGGACTATGCGATTTTCATGCTGGATACCGAGGGTCGGATTTCTACATGGAATTGGGGAGCTGAACGCGCCAAAGGATACCGAGCGTCGGAAATTATTGGGCGACATTTTTCCGTCTTCTATCCGGAGGAAGATGTTCGAGCAGGCAGACCTCAGAGTCTCCTAGACTTGGCTGCAAAAGAGGGCTGGGTCGAGGATGAAGGATGGCGAGTGCGCAAGGACGGCTCGAAGTTCTGGGCTAGCGTCACCATCACCGCAATCAGAGATTCAAATGGCAAACTGATCGGCTTTGGAAAGGTGACCCGCGATCTCACAGAGCGTCGGCGTATCGAACTGGCTCTCCGTAGAAGTGAAGAGCGGTCTCGTTTGTTTGTGGAGGCTGTACAGGACTACGCGATTTTCATGTTGGACCCCGAGGGCTGCGTCGCCACTTGGAACACCGGGGCCGAACGCATCAAAGGCTATAAGGCATCAGAGATTATCGGCCAGCATTTCTCCCGCTTCTATCCCGAAGAAGATGTGCGCGCGGGCAAGCCTGCGTGGGAATTAAAAGTTGCTACGAAGGAAGGGCGATTTGAGGACGAAGGTTGGCGCATCCGAAAGGATGGATCGAGATTCTGGGGCAATGTAATCATCACCCCGGTAAGGGACAACAGCGGAGACTTACTGGGATTCACGAAAGTCACCCGGGATTTCACAGAACGGATGCTCGCGGAAAGATCGTTAGCAGAATCGCGACTGAAATTGCAGGAATCTGAAAGATCACTCCGGGATCTGTCGCTCCATTTGCTCCGGACGCAAGATGAAGAACGTCGCCGAATCGGACGAGAGATTCACGACAGCTTAGGCCAATACCTCTCGGTCCTAAAGATGAAGCTGGACTCGATGGGTTCTTCTCCGGCCACAGCGGAGGAAAGTGCAGAGTGCGCAAATCTGGTGGAAGAGTGTGTCAAGGAAGTTCGGACAATCTCCTACCTCTTGTACCCTCCCATGCTCGAAGAGATGGGGCTTGCGTCCGCGATTCCCTGGTACCTGGAAGGATTTTCGAAGAGAAGTGGGATCAAGACTAGCTTCCAGGTCCCCGAAGACCTTGGGCGTTTGTCCCGAGATGCCGAATTGGTGCTATTTCGCGTCCTGCAGGAAAGCTTGACCAATGTCCAGAGGCATTCGGGAAGCAATAGCGCGGATATCCACATTTCTCACGCAGGTGGCGGAGTAGCTCTGGAAGTGATAGACCACGGGAAAGGGCTTCCGAACGCGATGCTAGAACAGGCCGCCCAGGACTGGATGGGATCGCTTGGAGTCGGCTTGCGGGGTATGAGTGAACGGCTGCGCCAAATCGGGGGGACGTTAGACATATCTTCTGGTGAGAGTGGAACCATGGTGCACGCAACCGTCCCTTTTACGGAGCCCTCAGGCATTGCTACTGATTCTCCCTGATTGCAATCAGAGTCGGTGTCCACATTGAATATCCCCAGGTGTTCTATGAGCGCACGAATTCTAATTGTTGACGACCATGAAGTCCTCCGAGAAGGGCTTAGATCTCTTCTCGCAAAGTCCCGACCGGATTGGGAGATTTGTGGGGAAGCCACAGATGGAGAACAAGCAATCCAGCAAGTCCGAGAATTAAAGCCGGACCTTGTGATCCTCGACATCACGATGCCTCGGATGAGCGGACTCGCAGCATCCTCTCGGATGCGAAAACTGGGACTGCAGACTCCGCATTTGATTTTCACGACGCATCAATCGGAAAGACTCGAGACAGAAGTTCGCAAAGCCGGGGCTCAAGGATACGTCCTAAAATCGCAAGCGGCTCGCGATCTCGTACAAGCGATCGATGCGCTGTTGGCAGGCGGGACTTTCTTCGGCGCTCCGCCCAAAGCTCAACCTCCTGAAGGTAGCAAGCCGAAACCGGGAATTTCGTTCTGTTGCGATTTGGCCTTTGCAATTTGAGTCGTCAGAATCCTACGGACTCAATCCGCGGAAGCGATGTGATGGAAGCCCCGACCTTTCCAGTGACAGCCAGGCAGGGCACGGCCCTTGGCTTCGATGATTTGATCATTTTGATCTTGAATGCCCGGATGGTTGCAAACTACCCAGAACTCTTCCATGGGAACAATTGATTGCCGAAGGCTCCAACCAATCCGAATTCTGGGCCATGTCATGGAATTGAGTGAGGAACCGAGCTAGAGTGAAGCAATGAATCCTAATCGCCTTTTCCCTCTATGCATCTGCTTTTGAGCCTTATAGTTTTTTACGTAACTTATTGAAAATAAATAAGTTATATTATAAATTGGCGGAGAGAGTGGGATTCGAACCCACGTTACCCTTTCGAGTAAACACGCTTTCCAAGCGTGCGCCTTCAGCCACTCGGCCATCTCTCCGGCGTGCTGCTGGGAAGGACGACAGCTTCTGAAACGCTATCGTGTCGAGCCGGCGCTGGCTTGCGCCGACTTGGCTTCATTCATTCTATGGGCGCGCGCTCATCCACGCAAATGTTAGCTGCGGGCACGGAGGGCCGTATGGTTTGCATGGTCGCCTGCTTTCTCGCAAGGGCACGCGTGGTTAGGTTTTGGTGGAGACGTATCTCGCTAGGAAAATTTCTGCGGAGGAAATGGAGTGGACCCATCTTCGCCGTTCGGAACGCTGACTCGATCAGTGTTCGTAGGTGCGCTCGCACCGCCGCCGTTCCCTGCACTCGCAGCCGCAACTTTCGCTGCATCCGCGTTTTCAGGAGCGACCGGAACCGGTGGCGGCTTGACGCCATCGACCACGTGATGGCTTAGGCAATAGAGCGCGAGTTCAAGGCGGTCGGCCACGCCCAGCTTGTCGTAAACTTTTCGCAAGTAGTTTTTTACTACTTGTTCGGTGGTGCCGACGCGGATCGCAATCTCTTTATTCTTCATCCCCTGCGTCACGCAGGAAACGATCAGGGTTTCTTTGGGCGTGAGTTGAACTTTGGGCCGCGCTCCCGAGGGACGCAGGCTATGGCCGCGATACGCTTCCATCACCCAGTGAACCGCCTGGTTTTCCAGCCAGGGCTCGCCGGCGGCAACTTTGCGCAGGCAATCGACCAGCAACTCCGGCTCGACTTCTCGCGATAAAATTCCGTGCGCGCCTCGGCGGAACAGATCGAGTGTGAGTTGTTCATCCGACGCTGGCGTGACCACTACAATCTTCAATTGCGGCGCCTGGCGCAGGAGTTCTGTCACAGCTTCTACCGGATTCGGCGCCAGCGCCGACTCAAGAATTAAAACGTCTGCGGAAAACTTCGTCACTGCGGATTGTGTCTGGGCCAAAGTTTCGGCCTGGCCGACCACGCGGATATCGTCTTCGAGCGCGAAAATCTTGCGCAGTCCGGCGCGGAAAATGGCCTGCGTATCGGCCAGAATCACGCGAATGAGTGGACTTGTTCCACTCGTCTCGCGAACCCCGTGATTTTCGCCAACCCCTACTGAAGTGCCCGCCATCAGTTGTGACCTATGCCCGTTCGAAGTGATATTCGTCGATCACTACCCCGACCCCGCGCCGTCCCTTATCTTCAAAACTGCGAACCACGCGGCCGTGACAATCAATCTGTATATCGCTGCGGGAACCGACCACGTCTCCCGGCAGCATGATGGTGAAATCCACCATCGAACCAACAGCGACATCGCGATCCATTGCGAACAGAACGCCGTTGGCCGAAATATTTTGAGTCTCTGCCGTGCAGCTCCCGCCCTGCGACATCACTTCGACCGGCAGATGTAAAGGAAACCGGGGCGCACTCTGCATCGAGGCATAGTGCTTGCCGTTCGCCTTCTGCGGATTCGTTACTTCCTGCTCTGCCTCAGATGCCACGAGTCGATTGAACCTCTCTTCGAATTTTCCGGACTCAGAGGCAGCGTACACCCAGGAATCAGGCATGCAAAGTTACTGAAGTCATGGAACGGACGGGTGCTAACTGCTTGCAGATGAGAGCATTAGAGGGCATTCAGGACGGGAAGATAGAAGTTTGGGACAGACCTAGGCGAGCGCATAGGTTCGCGCCGCTTTTTGCTAAAACTTGGTCACTTCGGTGAAATTAAAATCGCGAATCTTCATCGCCGGAGCTACCATGTCGAAAGATTCTTCTCCGCAGGAGCGCACGGGCATGCTCATGGCTTCCACGTTCGAAAGCATCTGAATCAGGCTCTGGTTGAAGCGAAAGTTGCGCACGCCCTGCTTTACTCTTCCGTTTTCGATGAGGAATGTGCCGTCGCGGGTCATGCCCGTAACGATTTTTTCATAGGGATCGACTTCGCGGATATACCAGAGCCGCGTAACCAGTACGCCGCGCTCGGTTGAGGAAATCATCTGCGCCAGGGTCTGCGGATTCTGCGACGTCGCAAAAACAATATTGACCGGCATCTCGCCCATCTCGTTAGGCAGCGGAAATCCGTGGCCCGTGGCCTCGATCGGCCCAACCTTATCTTTATATTCCGAGCGCCGCATTCGCGCGGCGGTCGCTCGCGCATAAACCACGCGCTTAACCACACCATTCTCCACCAGCGGCACTCGCTGCCGCCGCATGCCCTCTCCGTCGAACGGCGAACCAGCTTGCAGGGGGTGCGTAACGTCATCCCAAAACGTTATGTTCTCGCCAAACAGTTGGCTTCCAATGCGCCCGTTCAAAAACGATCGCTGGTCGAGAATCGCCATGCCCGAGTAATCCCAAAACATGGAGCCGACAATATCGAGCGCGGCGGATGGCTCAAGGATCACCGTATACTTCCCTGCCGGAATTTCCGCCGGCTGCGCCGAATCAATCGCCTTCTGAGCAGCGATCTCCGCCATGCGCAAAGGATCGAGATTCGCGACGTCGGGCGAATTCGCTTTCTGCCATCCGGAAGAATTCGCGCCGAGCATCGTAATCGAAATTTCCGCGAGTGTCTGCGTATGCCACTTGCTCAGCCCGCGCGAATTGAAGATTCCCTCAACAGAGTCAGCGCTGGAAAATATTCCGGCGGTCGTGAGCTTGCGTTTTTGCGCAACGTCCACAATCTGCTTCACGCCGTCAGCACGAAGCTGAGGAGTGATCGCGGCAGTCTGCTCGAAATACCGCGAAGGGGCCGGCTGTGTAGAGGCAGACGGCTCGCCCGCGGCCTCCCGTGAATCCGGCATGGGTAGCAGATCCGGGTCAGGATGCTGAACCTTCGCCAGAGCTTCAGAAGATTCGACCACACGCCGCAGACTGTCGTCGTCAAACTTGTTCGTCGTGGCACGCGCCGTACGTCCTCCGAACGCTGTGCGCACCGAAACAACGTGATTCTCGTCTTCTACATTCTGGTGAATCGTGTTGTTGGCAAAGCGCGTCAGAGCAAACCTTCCGCCGGAAAAAAGCACTTCCACTTCGTCCGCGGACGAAGCTTTCGTGATGCGATTGAATATGTCGGCGGCTTGGTCGCGGGTGAGCATACAAGTTCGGGTTGATTTTGGGTTTTCTCTGTGTCTCTCTGTGGTGAATCAGCTTCCCTTATACGCGCTCCCCACCTTGACTCTCCGAAAGCGCGACGGTGCCGCGCCGTGCCCCGTGCCCATCACCTGCTGCGGTTGGCCTTTGCCGCAATTCGGCGTTCCCCACAATGTCCACTCATCGCGCGAACAGATCGCATCCAGCAAATTCCAGAACTCGGTTGTAATTCCCGAATACGAGGGGTTTTTCACCATGCGCACTCGCTTGCCATTCTTGATCTCCCATCCAATCTCGCATCCGAATTGAAAGTTATATCGACGGTCATCGATCGACCACGACCGGTTCGTCTGCATCAGGATGCCGTGATCGGTGGAAGCAATCAGTTGCTCAAGCGTCAGCTGTTTTTCGCCCGGAAGCAAACTGATGTTGGTCATGCGAATCATGGGCAGGCGATTCCAGCCCTCAGCTCGCAGCGTACCTCCCGATCGCGTTTCGCCAATGGTGTGCGCCGTCTCGCGCGAACTCAAATAGCCGGTAAACAATCCTTTGGTAATGATGGGCGTGCATTGCGCCGCAACGCCCTCGTCGTCGTAAGCGAAAGTTCCAAGCCCCGGGCCGTGCTCCTGGCGGGCGTCCGCAACCACATTCACCATTTCGCTGCCATAGCGCAGCGTACGTAACTTGTCGAGTGTAAGAAACGACGTGCCCGCAAAATTTGCTTCCATCCCCAGCACGCGATCGAGTTCAATGGGATGCCCGACCGACTCGTGAATCTGCAAGCCCAGCTGAGAGCTATCTAGAATAATGTCGAATGTGCCCTCGGGGCACTGATCCGCATGATGCAGCGCAACTGCCTCTTCTGCGATGCGGCGCGCGTTCTCTACCAGATTCAGTTCTTCAATCAGCTCATACCCTTTGTTCTGCCACTGCCCGCCGTAAGAATTGGGATACGAACGTTTCTGAATTTCATTCCCGGCAAACGCATAGGCCGTGTAACCCGCGCCTGCGGAATATTTCGTCTGATGGATATCACTTCCTTCCGACGACAGAAACCATTGCTCCTCGCGATTGAAATTCAAATTAGCTTCGGCAAGCGTCACTCCGTCGACCGATCGCAGTTCGGAATCGATCTTGAGCAGCAGCGCAATATTTTGCTCGACAGAAACCGAGAATGGATCGACTTTATGCGGCATAGTCCACTCGGCAGTCACTGGCTTTTCCGCAGCCAGCCGAATATCCTCGCGCTTCACTCGCGCCGACGCGCGGGCAATTTCAACGGCACGCGCCGCGGTCGATTCCACTCCGTCACGCGATAAATCTTCCGACGCGGCAAATCCCCACGCGCCATCGGCAATCACGCGCACACTCATTCCCAACGACTCCGCATCAGACGCGCTGCCAACTTTGCCATTCTTCGTGGTCAGCGCGCGGCCCCGCTGGCTCACGATGCGGGCGTCCGCATAGCTCGCGCCTCGCATGGTGGCAACGTTCAAAGCCCAGTTGGCAGTCTCTTTCACGGGAACTTCAAATCTATCATGGAGGCAGGTGGAGATTTATCCACCACAAAGGGCACGAAGGTACACGAAGCCATCTTTACGATTTCCTTCGTGGTCCTTCGTGCCCTTTGTGGTTAAGGCTTTTGGTTATCTACGGCGTCGCCCTAGCCGTGTCCAGCGCCTGTCTCAGCGCCTGCAACTCCTTCAACAACTCACGCAGCTTGAGTGACTCCAGCGCGTTCGCGCCATCGGATTTCGCCACCTTCGGATTGTCATGCACTTCCAGGAAAACTCCATCCACACCGGCCGCAACCGCCGCGCGCGCCAGCACCGGAATAAACTCGGGCTGCCCGCCGCTCACCGCGGGCGAATGATCGTCAGCCTGCGCCGAAGGCAGTTGCACCGAATGTGTCGCATCGAAAACCACCGGCGCAAACTTTCGCATGATGGCGAGCGATCGCATATCGACCACCAAATTGTTATAGCCAAAACTGCTGCCGCGCTCGGTCAGAAAAACCTGCGAGTTCCCGGCTTCGCGGCATTTCTCCACCGCATGCCGCATGTCCCACGGAGAAACAAATTGTCCCTTCTTAATGTTCACCGCGCGCCCACTCAGCGCCGCCGCCACGACAAGATCGGTTTGGCGGCACAGGAATGCGGGAATTTGAATCACGTCCACCACTTCGGCAACCGCGCCTACGTCGGATGCTTGATGCACGTCCGTCAGAACTGGAACCTGCAACTCGTTCTTAATTTTCCTGAGAATGCGCAGGCCTTCTTTCAATCCCGGCCCGCGAAAGCTGCGAATGGAAGTGCGGTTAGCTTTGTCGTAGCTGGCTTTGAAGATGAACGGGAAACCGAGCGCCTTGGTCACGCCTTTGATAATCTCGGCCATGCGGATGGCATGCTCTTCGCTCTCGATCACGCACGGCCCGGCGATCAGAAACAGCTTGCCCGACCCGATGCGCACATCGCCGATTTGGAAGGAAGAAATCAAAATCGAAAGCTTTTACCGCCGAGCGCGCAGAGAGCGCCGAGAGAAAACGAACTAAAACCAATAACTTGGATCCAGATCCGAACTTCGCCCGAGCGTTAGAATTCTCTGCGCCCTCTGCGATCTCGGCGGTAAGCGTCTTTTACTTTCGCGTTACTTTTTCCGGGCGATGAAACATCTCGACCGCCGCGCTTTCTCTCTGCGCCCGCCGTTTCGTTCCGTGCTCATACGCCGCCGCCACGAATGTGCTGAATAAAGGATGGGGCTCCAGCGGCTTGGACTTGAACTCGGGGTGAAACTGGCAGCCGATAAAATGCGGATGGTCTGGCAGTTCCACCATCTCCACGTACGTTCCATCCGGAGTCGATCCGGAAATTTTCAGTCCCGCCGCCACCATCGGCTCTTCGTACTCGCGATTGAATTCGTAGCGATGGCGGTGGCGCTCGCTGATTTCCAGCTTGCCGTAAATTTTGTGCGCCAGTGTTCCCGGTTCGATCTTGCAAGGCCACGCGCCGAGCCGCATCGTGCCGCCTAATTCTTCCACGCCGCGCAACTCGCGCAGTTTGTAAATCACTCGATGTGGTGTAGCGGGGTCGAACTCGCTCGAATTCGCCTCCGCCAGCCCAACCACATTGCGCGCGAATTCGACGCAGGCGGTCTGCATGCCCAGGCAAATTCCAAAGTACGGAACTTTATTTTCGCGCGCATAGCGGATCGCAATCAGCATTCCTTCAATGCCGCGTTTGCCAAATCCGCCCGGGACCAGAAGACCGTCATAGCCTTCCAACTGCGATTCCACGCTGGCCGGGTCTGCGCCTTCCAATCCCTCCGCCTCAATCCAGTTCAACTGCAATTTCAGATTGTGTGCCAGCGCCCCGTGAATCAGCGCCTCTTTCAGCGATTTGTACGAATCCTCGTACTCCACATACTTGCCGACGATCCCAATCGTCACCGTGTCTTTCGGGTTGTACACGCGATGCACAATGTCTTCCCACTTCGAAAGATCGCGGTCCTTCGCCTCCATCCTCAAATATTTCAGGACCAGCGTATCCACACCCTCGTTCGCAAACACCAGCGGCACTTCGTACACCGAAGCCACATCTTTGGCCGTGATTACCGCCTCTTCCTGCACGTTGCAGAAGAGCGCAATTTTCGATTTCAAGTCTTTCGCCAAAAAACGATCCGTGCGGCACAGCAAAATGTCCGGCTGAATTCCAATGCTCAACAACTCTTTCACCGAGTGCTGCGTCGGTTTGGTCTTCAATTCCTGCGCCGCCGCGATGAACGGCACCAGCGTGACGTGCACAAATAAGGTGTCTTCACGCCCCAGTTCCTGCCGCATCTGGCGAATCGCTTCCATGAACGGCAGTGATTCAATGTCGCCGACCGTGCCGCCAATTTCCACGATCGCAACGTCTACATCCTGCGCAACTTTTTTCATCGCGGCTTTAATTTCGTTGGTGACGTGCGGAATCACCTGCACCGTTTTTCCCAGATAATCGCCGCGCCGCTCCTTGGCGATAATCTGCTCATACAGCCGCCCGGTGGTCCAATTGTTGTCGCGAGAAAGTTTGGCGTGGGTGAAGCGTTCGTAGTGGCCGAGATCGAGGTCGGTCTCCGCGCCGTCGTCGGTAACAAAAACTTCGCCGTGCTGAAACGGCGACATCGTCCCCGGATCGACGTTGAGATACGGATCGAACTTCATCAGGTTGACCTTCAGTCCGCGGCTCTCCAGCAGGCAACCGATCGAAGCCGCAGCCAGTCCCTTGCCCAGAGAAGACACAACTCCGCCCGTCACAAAGATGTACTTTGCTGGCATCTCTTCCTCGCTCTAAATTGTGTTTGAAAAATGGTGCAGGTGGGGTGCACGATCAATTATGGCAGAACCGACTGTGGAAATAAATAGGAGAATCAGGTAGTGGGCGGTTTTGAAAATCAGCTTGCGTTGACTATCCCGCAGATGTGGGCGAAAATGACTGAGCACTTCCCTCGAACCCGAAACATTTCGGGCTTCGGCTTTTTGTCCCAAATCGTGGGCCTGTGGCGCAGCTGGGAGCGCGCTTCCATGGCATGGAAGAGGTCGTCGGTTCGATCCCGACCAGGTCCACCAAAATCCTCGGACATCTCTTCCGGTCCGCCTGGCACACCAGCCGCACATCGCTCCGATGAGCTTTTCGGCAGAATGCTTCCGCCCGCTTCGGCTCAGTCCCCGGTGAAGGCTCCGGTCTCCTTCCAAGTAGCTCTCCTACCGTTAGTCCAAAACTGTAATTTGTAAAGTTATATTTTCTATGTGGCTATAGTTAGCCCTTACTAATAAACTCTTGAGCAGACAAAGAGACGTTCGGAGGGACCATGCGCACCGCTTTTCCCCGAATTGTTTTGCTGCTTCTGCCCGTCATAATTGCCACCGGTTGCGGACAAATGGCGACCAGCCCCACCAGCACATCCACCCCAATTCCTAACTGCGTACCCTCGGCCCACCCCGAATTCGCGTACGTACTGAATGACTCAGATGCCACGATTTCCATGTACAATGCAGATTCGTGCACCGGCACTCTTGAGCCGATGAATCCAGCGACGGTTCCCACCGGAGTCGATAATGGTTTCAATGCCGAGTCCATGGCGATCGATCCCAAGGGCAAATTCCTTTACGTTGCGAACCTCGGGTCCAATGCTACCGATGCCGCTACCATTTCCATGTTCACCGTTAACCCCAATACGGGAATCCTGACGGCGACCGCTCCGTCGCAGGTCCCGACCGGCTTCTTTCCCCAGGGAATTGGCGCCTCCGCCAACTTCGTCTATACCGCGAACAGCGATGACAATTCGGTTTCCATGTTTACCATCAATTCGGGCAGCGGCCTGTTGACACCCTTGTCGCCTTCTGAAACCGTTGTGCCTCCGCTTTTTTCGTCACGTTCTTCGTTCTCCAGTCCGGGCTTTATCACCGTTGGCCCCTCCGGCAAGTTCCTTTATGTTAGCGACGCGGGCAACGGTTCGATTTCGACGTTTTCCATAAATTCGACAACCGGCGCCTTGACCCCGACGGATCCCGCTGGCGTCATCGCCGGCCCATATCCCTGGAAAGTAACCTTCGATCCCGCAGGCGATTACGCATACGTTCCGGATGAGGATATCGGCGTTGTTTATATGTACTCAGTGGATGCCACAACTGGAACGCTGACCCAGAATCCCGCAATTTCCGTTCCGGCCGGAAACCAGCCTTCCTACATGGCCGTTCATCCTTCGGGCAAGTTCGCATACGTGGTCAACCGTTATGACGGCACCCTGTCCATGTATACGATCGACGCGAACACTGGCACTCTGGTTCCGAATACGCCGGCCACGGTTCAGGCAGGATCCTGGCCTTATTCCATCGCGGTCAATGCTGCCGGCACCTTTGCTTATGTAGGAAATCAGGATGACAGCTCAGTATCGATCTACAAAATCAGTACGAGCGGAGTTCTGACTCCCGCAGGGACGACTCAAAGTGGAAATAATCCCGTAGCCATCGCTCTGATCCATTGACTTCGGGACCGCACGAAAGCGATGCCAGGTTGTTTGGGCTATGAATGTTTTGCGCTGGGCACGTGAGGCACAAGGAATGCACGGCGTCGCGCTGATTACTGCGACGCCGTGCACGGGCTATTCAACGCCGCCTGATACGCCGAGGAATACGACGCGTCAGATGGATATTTCGGCGTGTAGTTCGGGTCGTACGCCAGATACAAATCATCCATTAACACTTCCAGAATCGTGGCATGATGAGCGACCGCCAGCGGAATCAGCTGCGCGAGATTTCCTGTAGCGTTGCTTGGATCAGCTCCGCTGGGATCGCTTGGATCGGCCTCCTGCAGTTCTAACGGCACCTGCCCGGCATACTGGTCGAACAGCGCGCACCAGTTTCCGGTGCAAGGTTGGTTCGAGGCCGAGGCAGCGATATCGCTCTTCTGCAGGCCGTTGTTGCCAAAACCGAATCCCTCCGACACCGCTGTGGCCGCCTCGAAATCCGGCATATCGGTGTTGCCGTCTCCGCCCAATTCATTCAGCGATTGCATGAGCTGAATCGACGGTGAGGGTTCTGCGCTTTTCTCGAACTTATCCATTTTTGAGATCCAGGTTTTCCAGGTACTCGGAACGACAAAGGTATTGGGAGCCGGAAGCTGTTGCAGCTCACCCTCGCAGTATGCCGACGTCTCGTTTCCTACCGAAAGCCCAAAGCGCATGTAACCGATATTCGAGTTGCCCTTGTAGTGCTGCAGAACCGCGCTGATAAAGTTTTGATACGCGACCGCAAACGGGGCTTCATATACCACGGGATAACCTGTGGGATCGAAGCCAGTGGTGTTCGCGTTGGCATAAGCCCCGGTAAACCCGGTGCTTCCCGGATAATCACTGCAATACACCACATCCTGGGGCGAGTTCGCCCCGGCTGTGGTTGCCCACTGCGGAGTAAACACATACGACGGGGTCATCGAATTCACGCCGCCCGGCGCATTATTGATGTTGCTATAGCTGATCGGCTGAAAAATCAGATTGATCGTCTTGCCGGAGTAATTCCCGATCAGCGCATCCAGTGCGGACAGTCCGCTGGCATATTGCCCCTGCGCTGTCTCCACCGTGTTCCACGGGACGACAAGGTCCACGCCATGGATCGCAGGATTAGGAAGGATATAGTTGTGGAAGGCGTTCCAATCGCCGTCGCCAGGCGCGGGCGGAGCGAAGGCCTCCACTTGCAGCGAACAACTCAAAGCCGCAGGCACAGGCGTGGGGGTTCTTCCAGATCCTCCGCCACAGCCGGGCACCAGCGCCAGGCCGGCAAAACTTAAGCTTAACCACAGCTTTCGAAAGAATCGATCGGCTTTCATATCAATTCGGTTCTCTTTCAGAGAGTGACTCTATCGGCATTGTACGGGGCCACTGCAATGCCCATTCCGATTTCCACAAACCCTGCACCTTCGACTATCCGGGCACCCGGCAGTTTTGGGAACTTGGCGGTTAGTAGCCACTCCCGGTAAAACGGTTGGCGCTGCGTCTACCTCGAATTCGCTTCGCATCGACAATTCAGGGAATGCTAGTCTAGAGCGTGATCCGGCACCGGCCATATCTTCTCCGAACCTGTACCGTGCTACTGGCTTGCTCAGCCTTACTAGCCGCGCGTTCGGCATCGGCCGCAGGTTGGAGCGTTAAGACGCAGCCCGCCAAGCTGGTCAACGGCACACCGGTCCTGTTTGAGGTGAACCCCGGAGTTCGATTAAAGTCGCTCTCCGCGACCTGGCTTGGCCATCAAATTTCCTTTAGTTTCGACGCTCACAAAAAAATCTGGTTTGCCCTGGCCGGAGTCAGTCTAGAAACCACTCCAGGAAGCTACCCCCTCGAACTAGCCGGAGAAACGATTGCCGGCAAGCACGATTCTGAGAAACTGACGTTTTCGCGCAGGCTCGCCGTCGGCCGTGGAAAGTATCCGAAAATCACAGCCAAGCTCAGCGTCGAGGGCAAGTTCACCGAACCCACTCCCGAGCAGCAAAGAGAAATCGCCGAAGCTCAGGAAGTGAAGAAGCAATTTCTGAATACGGTCACGCCCGAGCGCGAATGGTCAGGGCCATTCACCGCCCCCGCCGAAGCCGCCATCTCCGACGTCTTTGGCTCCGAGCGCATATTCAACGGCAAAACCTCAAGCCCGCATCTTGGCCTGGATTTTCGCGTTCCCACTGGGACCACGGTGGCCGCCATGAACGATGGCACGGTTCTGCTGGCGCGTCCGCTCTATTTCGAGGGGAATTTCATCGTGATCGATCACGGCCAGGGACTGCTCACCCTGTACCTGCATCTTTCGGAATTCAAAGTGAAGGAGGGCGACCGCGTAAAGCGTGGCGAAGAAATCGGCTTAAGCGGCGGCACCGGACGCGCCACCGGCCCGCACCTTCACGCTGCTGTGCGCTGGCAGGGAACCTATCTTGATCCGACAATCCTGATGCGGCTGAAGCTGCCGTGATGATCGCCGTAATCAGCAATTGACGATCGCCAATTGCAGTTGATTTACGCGTTCCCGCCCGAAATCCCGCTAAATCCGCGCGCCTGCATCTCTCGAATCGCGTCGCGCAAGCTTTCCTTCAACTCCAGGTTGCGAATCAGCCGGTGCAAATAATTCGGATGCACGCCCAGCAACCGCGCCGCATCGGCATAACTGCCCTGCGTCTGCTCCACCGCATCCAGAATCAGTTGCTTTTTCAAGCCTTTCAGCGCCGCGTGATACTTCGCCTCAATCATCTCGGGTGCCGGAGCCCGCTCCAGCAACGACTCGGGCAGATCTTCCGGCAAAACCATATCCGTCGAGCCCAGCACCAGCGCGTGCTCAATCGCATTTTCCAGCTCGCGAACGTTGCCCGGCCACTCGTAATTCACCAGGCACGAAAGCGCCTCGCGCGAAACCGGACGCGGCTTCACCTTGCAGCGCTTGGCATACTTCTGCACAAAATGCCGCGCCAGCATCGGGATATCTTCGCGGCGCTCGCGCAACGCCGGCATGGTGACCTTCAACACCGCCAGCCGGTAATACAGATCCTGCCGAAACTTCCCCTCCCGCACCGCCTGCTCCAGATTGCAGTTGGTTGCGGCAATCAAACGGATATCCACCTTCACCGGATAATTTCCGCCCACGCGTTCGAACTCTCTCTCCTGCAGCACCCGCAGCAACTTCACCTGCAGCGAGAGCGGCAGCTCGCCGATCTCATCCAGAAACACGACTCCCTCGTCGGCAACCTCCAGCCGGCCTTTTTTCTGGGCAACTGCTCCGGTAAAGGCTCCGCGCTCGTAGCCGAACAAATCGCTTTCCAACAGCGTCTCTGGAATCGCGGCGCAATTGATCGCTACAAACGGCTTGCTCGAACGCGGACTATTTCGATGCAGCGCCCGCGCGGCCAGCTCCTTGCCGGTCCCGCTTTCCCCCTCGATCAACACGGTCGAATCGGTGGGCGCCACGCGCTTCAGGAACTGATAAACCTCCTTCATGCGCTCGCCCTCGCCCACCAGGCTGCGCTCCTGGCTGATCTCCACCGTGAGCCGCTCATTTTCCTGCTCCAGCCAGTGCAAGCGCCGGGCGTTCTCGAGAGCGACCGCGGAGATTCCCGCGATCGCGGTAACCAGTTGCAGATGTTCTTCCCGCAGCGGACTGCTCAGATCGTCGCTATCCAGGTAAATGCACCCAATCACACGCTGGAACACAGTCAACGGGACGCACAAAAGCGAGCGCACCTGCGATAACCTCAAACTCTCAACCTGTCGCAGATCCTCACTGGCAGCCACGTCGCTGCCCAGAATTGCAATCCCCTGCTCCAGTACCTGGCGGGCAATGGTGCGGCTCACCTTCACGAGCGGAGCCTTCCCCGCCTGCCGCGAGCGCGCAAAGAGCGAGTTAAACTGATGGCTCTCGCTATCCGCCAGCAAGATCGCCCCGCGTCCCGCCGGAGCAACCTCAAAAATCTGCTCCAGCAACTGCCCCTGCAATTCATCAAGGTCGCGAATCGCGTGTACGATGCGGCTGATTTTCAGCAGAGCGTTCAGGTTGCGCGCCACGCGCGAAGTTGCCGGCAGCTCCCGCAGCAACCGCTCCGGTTGCAGGTACACCGCGTCCCTGGGATGGATAATGGTTGTCTCTGCCGTGAAATCCGCTTCGTCGAACTCCACCCGACCTGCAGATGGAACGAAGTCCTGTTCCTGCTCGATCAGAAACAGCAAACTCGAGTCGCCCGCCGCGATCTCGTCGCCATGTTGCAGCGCCTGCTCTGCCACGGGGGCGCGGTTCACCAGCGTGCCATTGCGGCTATCGAGGTCCTGCACGCGGAACCTTCCGGCTTCGCCGACAATGCGGCAATGTTTTCGCGAAACCGATGGGTCAATAATCGAGATTCCATTCGAAGAATCCCGCCCAATGGTAATTTCGCCGTCGGAAAGGGGGATCGTCGAGTCTTTCAAGGGGCCGGACAGCACGAGCAATCGCGGACGCAAGCAATCCACCTCTTGGCTGTCATATCACAGTTTTAGGCCGCATCTAATTCCCAAACTGATTCTGTTACGATATCCGAACAGATAGGCAGTGCTATCCGTTCGGATAGCATACCCACACCGCTGCACTCGCCTTGCGCCATCGAGCGCCTCGCCTTCCATAAGTTAACTATCTTTAATCTCAACTACTTGTAACTCCACGAGAAAAATCGGCAGCGTTGCTTCCTCTGGCACGCGGCGTGCACTCTTCCGAATTGCGCCCAGGCTTGGCAAAAAGCGATGGGGGAAGCGCTTTTTGTAATGATTTCTGCCGATCCCGCGCAATCAAGGATCCGAAGGGCCCCCTCGTCGGATCCTTGATTTTTTCCTTCTTCCGCAGGAGGCGTTGTCATTTCGAATGGCGCGTTCTTTCCGGCGTGAGGAATCTGCTCACCCGGCCGCCACTTCCTTCGCGACGGCCCCCACCACCGGCACACTCACCGCCTCCCCATCCCGATACGTAACGCTGTTCCCAGAAATCGCAGGCACCCGATCTCCCGGAACCAGAATTCCAACCAGGTTCAGCGGATCGGCCGCCGACAGTGTCACGGTCCCTTGCGCCGCATCGAGCTTGCGCAGCGCTCGCACCGAATCTATTGCCACCGGCAGCGCGAACTGCTCGCCGAGGAAGCCATCGATAAAACGTCCGCCACGGATCTCGCCGCGATCTTCGAGCCGGCGAAACGCCATCAGCAGCTCGCGCCATGGAGGCAAGTTCGCCTCTCGCGCCAGGACATCGCGAACCACGATGCCATAACGCCGCAACAACATCCAGCACGCCGCCTCTACCGCGCGCGGCCGCTCGACAACCTCTTCTGCATGCAACAGCGCCCACCGCCCGGCGCTGTGCCGCGGACGCGTCATCTTCCCGCTTCCCTGCCCCGCACGCCGCTTGGGATCGATCAACGAACGCAGATTGTCGAAGCCATCCGCTGTCACCAAACCAGCTGCGACCAACTCCCACAGCGCGGTCTCGATCTCCGCTTTCAGCTTCTCCGTGCCGCGAACGATATCAGCAAAAAACGATGCCCCACGCTGCCGCAGAAAATCGAGAACAATCTGCGCCCCATGGCTCAGCCCGTTATTTTCAGAAAGCTCCGCACCAGGATGCCGCGGCGTCATCCAGTCCGCATCTTCGCGAACGAAAAACGTGATCGGAGCAACGCTGGTCGGAATCACCCGCCGCTGCCGTGGCGCCGGGCCGGATTCAGCCCCATTGCCATTCGCCGGCTGAATCGAATCCAGTGTCGCCGGATGCGGCGACAACCTTCCCCAGCCCACTGCACCGGTCAGGCAAAGTTGGTCGAGCCACTTGGGATCGTAATCCACCACGCGCCGCGCCAGCACCTGCCGCTCCCACGCGTTCGCTGGAATTTCGAATCCCTGCAACTGCCGCAACACCTCCATCGTTCCGCGCTCACCCACAACCTGCGTCCCCGGAGCGACGTGCTGCCACTGCAACAGCCACTGCATAAACTGCGCCTTAGTGACCGGTTCAATCTGCTTACGCAGCGAGGCCACGGTTAACCGGTGAATCCGCGCCAGCAACCGCCGCTCGCACCACTCTGGTTCTGGTTCGTGCGGCGAAGAATCGTGTGGCGCGGACACTCCTGTCCGCGAGGCAGCGCCCGTAAAGTTTCCCCGCAACACAGTCCCGCTGCCTTCCATCCGCAATAGTCCATTCAAAATGTCACCCGCGGGAAGACCGAGCGTGTCGCCCAGCCCACTAGCCGTCAGCGGACCCGAGTGTGACATCCACCCCGTCACCACCGTCAGCAAAGCATCTTCGCGGGAAGGAATTGCATCCGCAACTTCTGTCAACGCCGGCTCAAACCGCGTCTCCGGAAACAACACCGAAAATGTCTTCGCACGCTCCGCGGCAACCCAATAGCTCCTGCCGCCAGCAACCGCCGTTGAAGCCCGTCCTTCCGCAATCAACCGCTCAAAGTAAAACTTCCACTGCCCGTTGCCAAACTCGACCGCGCTCTCCGGCAACGCCACAAGCGTATGCAGCACATCATGCAACTCGTCCGCATCACGCACATCCGGCCACGCTTCTTCCCGCACCTTCGCAATCGCCGACTGATCCAGCCCGCCCACTTCCTCGAGCACCGACTCCGGCAGCATCCGCCGCATCTGCACCGCGCGCGCACGCCGCTCCTCCAGTGGCGCGTCATCCAGATAAGCGTACGGATTCGCATTCAGAATCTCGTGCGAAAACTGTGACGGCACCGGCGTATCCACGGCAATGCAGCGGATACTTCCATCCGCCAGTCCGCGCAGCAAATTCTTTAATCCCTCAACATCCATTGCCTCGGTGAGCACATCCTTCATCACCTCAGCGACCAACGGATGATCTGGAATCTTCCGCTCGCCCTCGATATTTTCAAAGCACGCCGCGGCATCGGGAAAGACCGACGCCAGCAGATCGTCCGATCGCATTCTCTGAATCTGCGGGGGAACCTTCTTTCCATTCTGAAAGCGCAGCAGAGCCAGCGCGCGGTTCGCATCCCAGCGCCAGCGCGTGGCAAATATCGGAGAGTCCAGCGACGCCTGCTCCAGAATCGGCTGCACCGTTGCCGCATTCAAGAAGTTGAATACATCGCCCAGAGGAAAACTATGCTGCTCGGCCAGTGCGATATTCAATCCGTTGTCGGTGGCCGCCGCCTGCAGTTCAAAATTAAAGCCCACGCAGAAGCGCTTGCGCAGAGCCAGTCCCCACGCCTTGTTGATTCTCCCGCCGAACGGGGCGTGGATTATCAACTGCATCCCGCCGCCTTCGTCGAAAAATCTTTCTGCAATCACCGTCTTCTGCGTGGGCACCGCTCCCAGCACAGCCCGACCTTGCAGAATGTATTCGATGGCCTGCTCCGCGCCCGAATCGTCGACTCCGCACTCTTCCTTCATCCAACACACCGCGGCGGCCACGTCAGGCTGCGTCGCAGAAAATCCCACCGGCGAAGTGTTCGGCAGCATCTCGCTCACGCTCTGCCGCAACGTTCCAATGTGTTCGGAAAGTTCCTCCGTCCGCGCCGGAGCTTCGCCCCGCCAGAACGGCACGCTCGGCGGCGCTCCATGCGCATCCTGTACCAGCACGCGCCCGGAATTGGTTTCAACCCGCCGGATCATCCACGAAGTATTTCCCAGCAACATGATGTCGCCGCGATTGCTCTCCACAGCAAAATCTTCGTCCACCGTTCCCACCACCAGGCCATCAGGCTCCGCGACCACCGCATACAAAGAATTATCTGGAATCGCTCCTCCACTCGTGATCGCCGCCAGCCGCGCGCCGCGCCGCGGTCGCAATTTTCCGTTCACTCGATCGCGATGAATGTACGCCCCATAACGCCCGCGCCGCGCCGCAATCCCCTCCGACAACATTTCCAAAATCGAATCAAAAACTGCTCTCGTCAAATTCCGGTACGGATACGCTCTCCGCACCAGCGCGAACATCGCTTCTTCATCCCACTCCTCCGCCGCGCAAGCCGCCACAATCTGCTGCGCCAGCACATCGACCGGAGCTTCCGGAATAATCAGCCGATCCAAATCTCCCTGCCGGATCGCCCGCACCAGTGCTGCACACTCCAGCAGATCGTCGCGTGTGGTTGCAAACAGTCTTCCTTTTGGAATCGCGCCCCGCCAGTGTCCCGAGCGGCCCACGCGCTGCAGCGTCACCGCAATCGCCCGCGGTGAATTGATCTGCACCACTAAATCCACGGTGCCTATATCAATTCCCAACTCCAGCGACGCCGTCGCCACCAGCACTCGCACCTGGCCTTCTTTCAGCTTCTTTTCCGCCGCCAGCCGCAGCTTGCGCGACAAGCTGCCGTGATGTGCCGCAACATTCTCTTCGCCAATGCGCTCGCCCAGGTTGTGCGCCACGCGCTCCGCCATGCGCCGCGTATTCACAAACACCAGCGTCGAGCGGTGCTGCTCCACCAGCGTTACCAGCCGGTTGTAGACCTCGTCCCACATCTCGTTCGAAGCCACTGGCCCGAGCGGCATCGGCGGAACTTCCACCGCCATGTCGAGTTTCCGCTTGTGCCCGATATCGACGATCACCGGATCAGGCCGCGCTTCAGCAGAATCGGAACTGCCCGTGAGGAAATGCGCGACTTCCTCAATCGGCTTCTGGGTCGCCGATAGCCCAATCCGCACCGGACGCTTGTACGTCAGCGCCTCCAGCCGCTCCAGCGACAGCGTCAAATGCGCTCCGCGCTTGTCATCGGCAACGGCGTGAATCTCGTCGACGATCACCGTTTCGATATCGCGCAGAATCGCGCGGCTCTTATCGGCGGTGAGCAGAATGTAGAGCGATTCCGGCGTGGTCACCAGAATGTGCGGAGGCCGCTTCAGCATCGCCCGCCGCTCGGGCATCAGCGTGTCGCCGGTGCGAACTGCGGTGCGAATTTCCGGCATCAACAGCCCGCGCTCGCCGGCCAGAGCGAGAATCTCCCCCAGCGGCACTTCCAGATTTTTTTGGATGTCGTTGCCCAGCGCCTTCAGCGGCGAGACATAAAGAACTTCCGTGCGATCGGCCAGCTCGCCCGCCAGCGCCTTGCGCACCAGCCGGTCAATGCAGGCGAGAAACGCAGCCAGGGTTTTTCCCGACCCGGTGGGCGCGGAAATCAGCGTCGTCCGCCCGGCCAGAATGTGCGGCCAGCCCTGCTCCTGCGGCTCGGTCGGCGTGCCAAAGCGGTTGACAAACCACTCCGCAACTAAGGGATGGGCCCAGGCCAGTGAGACAGGAAGGGACTGCATCCGGATATTGTAATCCGGAAGATGGAGTTTCGTAAATTGTTCGCTATGGACGAACCAAAAGCCTCGTTATCCACACCCGCGTCGCTCCCCTTGTGACATCGAACCTTCCACCCTGGCTAGACTGGTATCAGTATGCTTCCGCGCAGCAGTCCGCGCTCAACGCTTGTCATCCTGGGCGGAGTATCAGCTTCGCAAATGCGAAGCTGATGCGCAGTCGAAGGAGCCGGTTCGAGCCGGTAGTGTATGGGTCCCGACAGGGCATTCTCAGGGCGCAGGGTGCGCGGTGAGAACTCCTTACAGGGCCGCAGGCGCCCAAGAGCGACAAGGGGTCCTTCGACTGCGGTTGACCTTCGCGCTTGGGCGCGAAGATCAATCCTCGCTCAGGATGATAATTCGACGGCCGATATGACGGATCACGAGTATTTCGTTTACATCATGTGCAGCGGCTCGGGAACGCTTTATATCGGGATGACGAACAGCATCTACCGGCGTGCGCTCCAGCATAAGGGCGGCGAGATTGAAGGGTTTAGCAGGGAATAACATTGCGACCGGCTGGTGTACTACGAAAGCTTCGACGACGTTCACAAGGCAATCGGACGCGAGAAGCAATTGAAGGGCTGGAGACGAGCGAAGAAGATCGCGCTCATCGAATCGAAGAACCCTAGATGGGCGGATCTGGCAGAGAAGTGGGGAGCGGAGATGTTGTTTGCGAACCAGTCACTCAACAAACTGTCATCCTGAGCGGAGCATCAGCTTCGCGAATGCGAAGGTGATGTGGAGTCGAAGGACCCCTTTTACGCAGGCGGTACCCGAGGCCCGTCAAGGCATTCTCACGATGCCGAATGCGCACAGTGAGAATTCCCTGAAGCAGCGCGAGAGCTGCCAAGGCTACAGGGGTCCTTCGACTGCGCGTGCCATTGGCTTCGCCAATGTCCCGCTTCGCTCAGGATGACAGAGTGGTGGTGATTGCCGGCGAACGGCGGACGGCCGCGTCCCTACAAGGACGTTGCTACTTCTTGCGGTTATGTACCAGCTTGAGCGTGTCGGCTTGCAGGATGCGCTGAATCTGGTTACGCGCGTGCACCGACCATGGGCCCGTGGTATCGAGCTTGATGTAGGCCTGCCAGTGTTTGAGGGCCTTGCGCGGCTCGCGGGTTTTTTCGAAGGCGAGGGCGAGGTTGTAGTGGGCGTCGGCGTAGGTGGGGGCGAGTTGGATCGCCGTCTTGTAGGTCTGGATCGCTTCCTGCACGCGTCCGGTTTCGTCGAGGACGTTGCCCAGGTCGAAGTAGGCGAGGGCGTAGCGCGGGTCGGAAGTGAGTGCGGCGCGGTAGTGTTTTTCGGCGAGCGCGAAATCCTGGCGATTGTAGTGCAGTGTGCCAAGGTTGATGTGCGCGGCGGCGTGGTTGGGGTCGAATTCGAGAACTTTATTGTAGGCGGCCAGCGCTTCGAGATGCGTAGCGGGATCTTCTTCAAGCGCGATGCCGCGCGCGAACCACACGGCAGCTTCGTTATCCTGCGTGCCGGGATCGGAGGTGGGAATCGGCGTGCTGGTCACGACTTTTTCGCGCGAGGTGAAATCCATGACGAACTGGCCGGCGATCGGCTCGAACAGGCGTCCCTCATGGCGGAAGGCGACGCGATGCTTGTTGGTGAAGGAGGCTCCGGCGTCGACCAGGGGATTGTTCATGCCCGAGGCCTGCTTCTGCATGGCCTCAAGCGATTCGCGAATCACGGCGGGGCGGACGCGCATGGCGCAGAGGTCGCGAACTTTTTTTACTTTCAGCAGGTCGGAGAAGCAGTAGGTCGTAGCGGCCGAAATTAGCCCGGCGCGCTCCCAGTTCGCCAACTGGCGCGGTGTGAGATGCAGAATTCTAAGTAAATCAGCTCGACTGTACACGACGGCTATGCATTTCCTTTGCGGCGCGCGATCCCGCAAGTTACGTCCCCGCCGCCATTATGCGTAAGTTGCAGATAGAAACGCAACAGGAAACAGTTGTGGATATCTGTGGAGAATCAGGATGATTTACATGCAGTGGAAATGGTGCAAACACCAGGATTCCTCGCTGCGCTCGGAAAGACAAACTTTATGAAGAGAAGTATCCGGCAAAAGCATCTTATCATTCCGAGCGGAGCGAGGAACCCTGGTTTCGCTTACACCACCACGGCGGCTTGGTATTCCTCGTACGTTCCTTTGAAGTCGGTGATTTTGTGGTCGCTTTCGAAGTGCCAGATGCGGGTGGCGACTTCGTCGATCAGGTCGTGATCGTGGCTGACGAGAAAGACGGTTCCCTGGTAGCGCTGCAACGAAATATTCAAGGCATTGATGGCTTCGAGATCGAGGTGGTTCGTCGGTTCGTCGAGGATGAGGACGTTTGGCTTTTGCAGCATGAGCTTGCAGAAGAGCAGACGGGCAGCCTCGCCTCCGGAAAGCACGTTGGTAGATTTTGTGGCTTCGTCGCGCTGGAAGAGCATTTGGCCGAGCAGGCCACGGATTTCTTCGCCGACCGCGGCGGGATTCCACTGATGCAGCCAGTCGAGCACCGTCATGCCGCCTTCGATCAGGCTGCGATGGTCTTGTGCGAAGTATCCGATGGAGGCTTCGTGTCCCCAGATAACTTTTCCCGAGTCGACGAAGGGGCCGTCGTAGCCGCTGGTCTTGCGCAGTTCGGCTTCGGGCGTGGTAGGAGAGTTCGCGAGAAGAGCGTTAACCAGCGTGGTCTTGCCGGCTCCGTTGCGGCCCATGAGGGCGACGCGTTCGCCACGAGTAATGCTGGCGGTGAAGTCGCCGATGACGTTGTTATCGCCGTAGGCTTTGCTGAGGCGTTCGACTTCGAGAATGTGTTTCCCGGAAGGCCGCTTCTGCTCGAACTTGATATAGGGACGCGCGATATTCGACTTCGCCAGTTCTGTAACCTGCAAGCGCTCGACTTCTTTGCGGCGCGATTGCACCTGGCTAGAACGAGTTCCGGCGGAGAAACGCGCGATGAACTCGTTCAACTGCGAGATTTTCTTTTCGCGCTGCGCGTTCTGCGATTCGATCTGCGAACGGACTTGAGTCTTCGCCAGCACCATCTCGTCGTAAGAGCCGGTGTAGGTGATGATGGTTTCGTAATCGATATCGGCAATGTGCGTGCAGATGCTGTTGAGGAAGTGGCGATCGTGCGAGATGGCGATGACGACGCCATCGTAAGTGTTGAGAAATCCCTGCAGCCAGTGGATCGAATCGAGATCGAGGTTGTTGGTAGGTTCGTCGAGCAGCAGGGCTTGCGGATGGCCGAAGAGAGCCTGCGCCAGGAGGACACGAACTTTTTGTCCACCCTGGAGTTCGGACATTTTGCGGGAGTGAATCTCTTCAGGAATATCGAGACCGTCGAGCAGAATGGCGGCGTCGGCCTCGGCAGTGTAGCCGTCTTCTTCGCCGACAATGCCTTCGAGCTCGCCGAGCTTCATGCCGTCTTCGTCGGTCATCTCGGCTTTGGAGTAGATGGTGTCGCGCTCCTGCATGGCGGCCCAGAGGCGCTTGTTGCCCATTATGACGGTGTCGATGGCGGTGAAGGCGTCGAAGGCGAACTGGTCCTGGCTGAGGACTCCGACTTTGCGCGGGCGCACGACGGTGCCCTTTTGCGGATCAATCTCGCCGCTCAGCAACTTCATGAACGTGGATTTGCCCGCGCCGTTGGGGCCGGTAAGGCCGTAGCGCTTGCCGGGCGTGAACGCCACGGAGACTTCATCGAACAAAATTTTGGCGCCGAAGCGCATGGAAACATTACTGACGGAAAGCATGGTCTTGAGTTCTCTTTTTCTGCGCTTCTACCGGGAAGTGCTCAGGAAGCGTTCATTTAAAACTGCGGGGAATTTCCGCCAAAACGGTACGCAGCTGGAGTTAGTAGAATATCATGCGCTCTTCTTGTGAGGCGATCAGACGGTCGCGGTCCAAGGATCCACGAGCGTTGCGGAGACATCCTGGAAGTGAGCAACATTTCGAGTCGCCAGGATGAAGCGCCGAGAGAGGACGATTCCGGCGATCATCGTGTCACGCAGTTCGCGAGGGCGGCCCTGCAATTTTCGAGAGGCCATTAGAGCGCTCGCATGTTCAGCCGCTTCTGTGTCGAAGGGAGCAACTCGATGGTCGATCCCTTCGAGCAGTTTTTCGAAGCCTTGGGAGTACAGCGCGCGGCGCTTCCCGGCCGGCATAAGGTGCAGTCCAAAGCGGATTTCAAAGACTGTGACGGACGTGGTCCAGATCGAGGCGGGAGACTGGCGATCAAGCCACGCGATTACTCTCGGCTCCGGACTGGGGCGCATTAGTTCGGAGAGCACATTGCTATCGAGGACGATCATTCGTCAAACTTCATGGGCTCAATATCATCCCCGTGAAATTCTTCGATTACGAAATCCGGGCCGGTCTTTGGAAATAAGGCCGCCAGCTCCGTCCCTAGCCCGAATTCGGATTTCTTTTCTTTCTTGTGCACCGCGGCGCGCAGAATATCGCGAACCTCTTCTTCCATGCTGCGGCCGTTGCGGCGGGCGCGGCGCTGGAGGCGAGCTTTGACCTCGTTTTCGATGTTGCGAACCACCAGTTGCGCCATAGTGATATCATGATATCACTACTGAGGGCCGAGGTCAATCCCTCACCCGTTGTCATCCCTGAAGGAGCGCGCCCTTTGCGCGCCTGAAGGACCCCTGCACTCTCATCCGCCTCTGCAAGCCCCGCAGAGAGTTCTCTCATCGCCGGCACTACTCCTTGTAATTCCGACCGAAGTCCGGAGCGATAGCGATGGCGAGTGGGGGAACCTGTTTTCTGCTTCCACCCCCCTTGTGCGATTTTTTAATCCGGATTAACTCGAACGAGTGCACCGTGAGAATTCCCAGCCGCAGCACAAGAATCCGCAGGACTGCAGGGATCCTTCGACTGCGCGAACCGATTCGCGTTGCGAATCGGTTCACTTCGCTCAGGATGACAAGTGCGGATAGTGTGCGGAAAGTTACGGTGGCGGAAGTTAGGTTTAGTGGCCGCCGCTCAACTCCCGCACGATTGCGCCCACAAACTGCTTCGCATCGCCGAAGAGCATCAGGGTGTTTGGCAGGTAGTAGAGCGGGTTGTCGATGCCGGCGAAGCCGGGGTTCATGCTGCGTTTGATGACCATGACGGTCTGCGCTTTATCGACGTCGAGAATCGGCATGCCGAAGATGGGGCTGGATTGGTCGTTACGGGCGGCGGGGTTGGTGACGTCGTTGGCGCCGATGACGAGGGCCACGTCGGTTTGCGGGAAGTCGCCGTTGATCTCATCCATTTCGATGAGGCGGTCGTAGGGAATGTCAGCTTCGGCGAGCAGGACGTTCATGTGGCCGGGCATGCGACCGGCGACCGGGTGGATGGCGAAGCGGACATCGATTCCCTTCTTGCTGAGAACGTCGTACAGTTCGCGGACTTTGTGCTGCGCCTGCGCAACCGCCATGCCGTAGCCGGGGACGATGACGACCCTGTTCGCGGCGGAAAGAATTGCGGCAGACTCTTCGGGAGTGGCGCTGTGAACTGGCTTGGCTTCTTGCGCACCGGCGGCCGCGACCTGCACCTGGCCGAATGCGCCGAATAAGACGTTGGTGAAGGACCGGTTCATCGCCTTCGACATGATGACCGAAAGGATCAAGCCGGAAGATCCGTCGAGCGCGCCCGCGATGATGAGTAGTTTGTTCTGGAGAACAAACCCCATGGCAGCGGCGGAGAGGCCGGCGTATCCATTCAGCAGCGAGATGACAGTGGGCATGTCAGCTCCGCCGATGGGGATGATGAGGAAAACTCCGAATACCAGCGAGATGCCGACGATGAGCGGGAAAAATTGCCTTGCGTCAGGATGCAGAACCAGGAAAACCGCGCTGCCGATGGCGACGGCGAGCAACACGAAGTTGACGAGGTTTTGTCCTTTATAAGTGATGGGGCGTTGCGGCAGGATTTCCTGCAATTTTCCCGCGGCCATCAGACTGCCGGTAAAGGTGAGGCCGCCAAGAATTACTTCCATGCAAAGCACGGACATGCCGAACTTTGAGGCGACTTGTGTTCCCAGATAAAATTCGGCGGTGCCGACGAGGGTGACGCAAAGAGCGCCAAAAGCGTGGCTGAGCGCGGTCCGCTGCGGGACGGCGGTCATCTGCACCATGCCGAGCGGAATGCCGATGCCGCTGCCGAGCACGAGGCCGATGACGATCCACTTCCAATCGACGATGCCGTGGTGCAGCAGAGTGCCGGCGATGGCAAGGACCATGCCGAGTTCGCCAGCCCAAATGCCGTGGCGGGCGGTCGCGGGCGAACTCATCCACTTCAGCGAGAAGATGAACAGCGCGCTGGCGATGAGGTAGATGATCTCGATAAGGTGCTGACTTCCGGCGAATTCGGTCATGGTTATTTGCAATCGATTCGTTCAAAAAGACTCGATGGAATTTCGCTGATTTATTGCTTTACTCGGCGGCTATTTGTTCGGACGGCTGCTCTTGAACATCTTCAACATGCGGTCGGTGATGAAGAAGCCTCCGACCACGTTGCTGGTGGCGGCGACGATTGCAATGACGCCAAGCACAGTGGCGAACTCGCTCTTGCGCTCGCCGACCATCACGATCGCGCCGACGACGGCAATGGCGTCGAGCGCATTGGTGAGCGACATCAGCGGCGTGTGCAGCAAGGGCGAGACGTGGCGGATGACTTCAAAGCCGATGAAGCAGGCCAGCATGAAGATGAACAGCAAGTCGATCAGATTCGTGCTCATTTGTTTCCTCGGGGGCTAAAGCCCTCTGCTCTATATATTCACTTACGCGGCGCTGAAGCGCCGCTCTTCCACGGTACTGCGGCAGCTCTACTACGCCTCTTAATTGCGCGTTCTCGCACGCATTATGGTTCATATGCTCAGAGAGAATTACTGAGCCGTTAACGCGGGCAGTTTGAAAAACTCTCTCACTCTCTGGTTCACGATTTCGCCGCCGCGCGTGACCATGGTCTCGCGAGTGATTTCGTCCTGCGTGTTCAATGGAAGCTTGCCTTCCTTCACCATGTACGTCAGGAACGTGGTGATGTTGCGGGCGTACATTTGGCTGGCGTGGTAAGGGACGGTGCCGGCCAGGTTGCGAGCGCCGATGATTGTGACTCCATTCACATCAATGGTTTCGCCGACGCGAGTGAGTTCGCAATTGCCGCCGCGCTCCGACGCAAGATCAACGATGACGGAGCCCGGGGCCATGCCTTTGACCATGTCGGCAGTAATAAGCACGGGCGACTTTTTGCCGGGAATTACGGCTGACGTGATGACGACGTCGCTTTCGGCCACGACGCGGGTGAGCAGCTCGCGCTGGCGGGCATAGAAAGTTTCATCCTGGGCGGTGCCGTAGCCGCGGGCATCCTGCGCGTCTTTGGCCTCAACCGGAAGTTCAACGAAGCGGCCGCCCAGGCTTTGCACTTGCTCTTTGGAAGCAGCGCGCATGTCATAGGCCGAGGCCACAGCACCGAGGCGGCGCGCGGTAGAGATGGCTTGCAGGCCGGCAACTCCGGCGCCGATGATGAAAACACGCGCGGGAGTGATGGTGCCGGCGGCGGTTGTCATCATGGGAAAAAGCTTGGGAGAAGTTTCGGCAGCGATAATGACGGCTTTGTATCCGCTGATCGTGCCCATCGAAGAAAGTGCGTCCATGCTTTGGGCGCGCGTTGTACGGGGCATGAGTTCCACAGAAAAAGAAGTGACGCCCGCGCCGGCGATCTGCTGAACCACATCCTGGGCGCCAAGCGGGCGCAAAAAGCCGATGAGCACCTGATCGCGGCGAAGCAGGGGAATGTCATCCTTGCCGTTGACGTCGTTGGAGCCGTAGCAGAGAACCTGAACGATAATTTCGGCGGTGCTGAAGACGGCGGCACGGTTGGGCAGAACTTTCGCGCCTTTTTCGGCGTAGGCGGAGTCGAGATAGCCGGCTTGCGCGCCGGCTCCGGCCTCGATTACAACCTCGAGCCCAGCTTTGGCAAGCGCGGGAATAACCGCAGGAACGAGCGCAACCCGGCGCTCTCCGGGATAAATTTCTTTGGGAACTCCAACGATCACGCAGTGGTCCTTTCCCTGTAAAATAGATGCCCAGAACCTACAGTCCGTACCAGTGAATCGTACCGAAAGTGGAGCGGAATCGACTGTGACGCCTGTCACAATCAAGCTCAATGGCCCCGCTGGGGATTCAAAACAGTATCAGAAAAGAGGATAAAGTGAAAAGCGGGATCGCTTCAGCTCGCGATCTTGCAGATAAACGGCGAAAGGCATTGGACTGATCTTCTCTTTATGAGAGGATTCGCTACGGATGGGATTCTCGCTTTCTAAGCCGAGTTTTGTTGCACTCAGCGCGCGATTGCTTTCTATTCTGGCGTTATTCATCCTTCTTCATCCCGCCGGGTTTTGCCAAAAAGCTTCCCCATCCGATTCTCGCACGCAACAAAGTGGAATGAGCACTGGCGGTGCGCATGCGCCGGTGAAGGATGCGCTGCACCGTCCGATTACGGCTGGAGGATTTGTTGATGGTGCGCCGGTGGTTTTTGCCGACATCACCCGCGCGGCGGGGCTGGAAAAGTTTCGTCATAAATCGGGCGGTTCGGAGAAGAGCACGATTCTTGAGACGCCAGGATCGGGCGTGGCGCTGCTCGATTACGACAACGACGGTTGGCTCGATATTTATCTGCTGAATGGATCGACCTTCGCGGCGCTCAAGGGAAAAGAAGCTGCACCCCGGGCCATGCTGTTTCATAATAATCACGACGGAACCTTCACCGACGTGACCGACAAGGCTGGAGTAGCCAATGAGCGCTGGGGCTTTGGCGTGGTGGTCGGTGATTACGACAATGACGGCTGGCCCGACATTTATGTTTCGAATTTCGGCAAGAACCGGCTCTACCACAATAATCATGACGGAACTTTTACCGACGTCGCGGAAAAGGCGGGCGTGACGCTGGGCGGATGGTCCACGGGCGCGACCTGGGGCGATTACGATCACGATGGATTTCTCGATCTGTTCGTGCCGGGCTATGTAAAGTTCGATCCGGAAAATCCTCCGATTGCCGGTAAAGGAAATTTGCCCGCAGGCTACTGCCAGTTTCGCGGAGTGCCGGTGATGTGCGGGCCGCGCGGGCTGCCGGGCGAGAGCGATCATCTTTTTCACAACAATGGTGATGGAACATTTACCGATGTGAGCGCGAAGTCGGGAGTGGCCGATGCGAACGGATACTACGGGCTGGCCTCGGTGTTTGTGGATGTGGATGACGATGGCTGGCTCGATTTGCTGGTGGCGAACGATTCGGTGCCGAAATATCTTTACCGCAACAAGCATGACGGAACATTTGAAGACATCAGCTACATTTCGGGATTTGCGTTGAATGACGAAGGTCGCGAGCAGGCCTCGATGGGAATTGCAGTGGGCGATTATAACCGTGATGGAAAAGTGGATTTCTCCATCACGAATTTTTCCGATGATTACAACACGCTCTATCGTAACGATGGCGACGCGAGTTTTACCGATGTGAGCCACGCGGCGGGAATCGCCAACGCGACGATTCCCTTCCTCGGCTGGGGCACGGGATTTCTGGATTATGACAACGATGGGCTGCTCGATCTTTTTTTTGCCAACGGGCATGTGTATCCGGGCGTGGATAAACAGGATTGGGGCACGACCTGGGCCCAGCGTCTGCTGTTATTTCGCAATCTGGATGGGAAAAAGTTCAGCGAAGTTCCGGCGGCTACGGGAAGCGGGCTGGCTGTGGTGGTCTCTGCGCGGGGCGCGGCGTTTGGCGATCTGTTCAACGACGGCCGCATCGACGTGGTGATGAACGTGATGGATTCCACGCCGGTGCTGCTGCGCAATGTGGTGAAGAATTCGAATCACTGGCTGACACTGAAGTTGGTAGGCAGCGGAAAAAGCCCGCGGGATGCGATTGGGACGAAACTGTTTGTCACGACTGGAACGATTCGCCAGCGCGGAGATGTTTTCAGCGGAGGCAGCTACGCTTCCAGTTCCGACCAGCGGCTGCACTTTGGCCTGGGCGCGGCGAGGAAAGTGGACAAGGTTGAGATCCTCTGGCCGGACGGAGTGAAGGAGCAAGTTGAGATTCCGGAGCTGGATCGGATCTTTACGGTGGTGGAGGGAAAAGGAATTGTAGAGAAGTGAGAAACCAGAACTCGCTGCTATTCTAGGAGTGTCTACTTGGCTGCGTGACGCTAGGATTTGGATAATTTCTCTCTTCGGTGCGCAGCCAAACCTCCGAGGAATTTATGGCAGCACTCATCGATGCAATCAACGTAAAACGCAAAATGTTTTTTGAATTCGAAAACACACCGTTTCATTGCCTGGAGGCGGAGGTCTCGACGCCGACGGCGCGAGGAGCGCAGACTCTGGTCCGGCTGAAGATGCGCAATCTGCTGACGCGGGCCGTCTTTGATAAGACGTTCAAGGCCAGCGACAAGTTCAGCGAGCCGGATTTGGAAATGGTTCCGGCGTCGTTTTTGTACAGCGACGCGGATGGTTTCTATTTCATGGATCAGGAGAGCTTTGAGACTCTCACGCTGTCGAAAGAAATGATTGGCGACGCAGCGGAGCTGATTGCCGAGGGAGTCATCATTCAGATCCATAAGTACAACGGCAACCCGATCGGGTTGCAGATGCCGACTCATGTGGAGCTGACAGTTTCCAGCACCGAGCCGGGTGCGCGCGGAGATTCTTCGGGCGGCAACGTGACCAAGCCGGCCACGCTCGAAACCGGGGTGGAGATTCGCGTGCCGCTTTTTATTAAAGAGGGCGAGAAGGTAAAAGTTTCGACCGAGACGCGGGAATTTGCGGGGCGGGCTTGAGAATCACCTATACGGAATCCGCCCCCTCATGGTGACGATCTGGCTTCGACATCGCCGGAATCGCAAATTAAGCCACTGCCCCCGAACGCCCGGATGAGATATCCTAGAGGCATGGATCATCTCGCAGTGCTTCGTGAAAAAATTGCCGGGCTTCGCGCCGAGATCGCGGACCTTCAACAGCTAAACACCCAGTATCGGCGCCAATCGCACCCTGACACCGAGGCGCAGGTGGATCATGGGCGCCGACACGAACGGCTGGAAGCAATCCGGCAGGAGCTCGCCCAAATTGCCAACCTTGGGCAAAAAGTTCTCTCCATGGAACAGAGGAAAGAAGAGCACAAATCGCGCTTGCAGGTCGGCAAGAAGGCCTCGTAAGTATTTTCCCGAACTTGGACGTTCCTCGAATAACACGAGAAAGAGAATGGAGCCGACGAGCGGACTTGAACCGCTGACCTGCCGATTACGAATCGGCTGCTCTACCAACTGAGCTACGTCGGCTTTGGATTGCCTGTTTAGTTTACCAAATCAGTGGCCGGTTGCCGGTTGCGCACCTCAGGCGCTAAAGCGCGGAGGTCTTAGGCCGCTGGACGGCACGATGCACTCGTGCCCTTCCCGTTCGTTTGCTCTTCCCCTGCGAAGCTAAGGCGAGCAGCTTACGGCGCGACTTGAGGTCGCACCTTTTTTTTCAAATCCCTCATTTGAATTGATATCCCCGTTTCAATTCGCAGCGGTAGTTGCGGGATTGGTCGCGATCGCTGGAGACCTGGCACTCGGCCCAACTCAGGAACAGATCGGGGCCGAGGGGAAAGACGATGGCTTCGCCGCCAACTTCGGCTTCGATGCTGGGGCCTTCGGCGGAGGGAGGCAAGCTGAAGTTCATGGCGCGTCCGAAGATGACGGGATAGGTTTCGCGGACGAGGTCGCTGGTCATGGGATGGACGACTTCGGCTTCGACAAGAAACGTTGCCGTATCGGACCAGTTGCGCACCGAGATGTTGAAGCGGCGGCGGTCGGGCGAAAAAACTTCGACTTCGATTTTGGTGAAGGGGCAAGGGCCGGCGATGCAGGAGACGCGAGCGTTGCGAAATTCGTGGCCCTCGCCGGCGTCCAGAGAGATCGAACCCACGGAGGCCTTCCACTTGCCGCCGCCGGGCGCGCAGGGTGGACGATTGTTGCACGGTACGTTGCCAACATTGGCCACCTGAAAAGTCTTAACGGTGCTGCCGATGTTGGCCTCGGTAGTGGCTTTCACGGAGTAGCGAATGCGGGGATTCGAGACGGCGGTATCGGTGTGGGATTCGGCGACGGTCTCCTGATGAAGCGGGATCATGCGAGCGACGTATATTTTGTCGGCGATAAAATCGTTCCAGTCGAGGGGCTTGTAGTCTTTGCGGCGAAATTGCAAAAGAACCGCCTGACGGCGGCGCAGGCCCTTGGGCAGGGTAAGGCTGAAGAAGCCTTTCGCGTCGGATTGGGCGTGACCGCTGCCCAAAGCATTGATGGCGGTGATCTGAACGTCGGAGAGAGGCAGTTGCTTGTTGGGATCGCGGTCATCGCGCAGGACGGCACCCTTCAAGGTGACGGGCGGTCGCCGGTGCAAAAGCACGATCGCCAGCACGGTTAGGAGCGAGCCCAGGGAAATGGTCCAGATGAGTATCTTGCGGCGTTTCGTCATCGACTCTTTGTTTAAGATACTAGGATGTAGGGGTGGGAGGGGGAAGTTGTGGGAAAATTCGAAGGTGAGGCATTTTGAGGGCTCGTTCAAGGAAAATTACCCCTTATAACCACCAAGGGCACTAAGTAACACGAAGGGATTCTGGCATCTAAGGATTGGCGGATGGAGATCGCGTTTATTTAAGATAGCTTGCTAGCTCGATAATGAACGAGAATGAGAAAAATAATTCGTGGACGAGCCGCTGGTCGCGACGGGATCTACTGTTGCGGCTGGGCGGGTTGGGCGTCTGTGGTGCGCTGGGCCAGTCGAAGATCGTCTCGCTGCTGGCGCAGGAAAAAGGCGGCGCAGAGCCAGTTGCACCTCAGCAAAGCGGCTCGCAGCAGGCTGGTGCGGTACCCGGAAAATCGCAGCCCGGAGTTCTGGCACAGAGCCAGTTGGAGTCTTTGCCGGGAAATCCACTGCTGTTGCTGGAAGACGACCAACTGCTCGACGACCTGGAAAAAAGAAACTTTCAATTTTTTTGGGAGCAGGCCAGTCCTGTAAATGGATTGGTGCGCGACCGCGCGAACGTGGTGACCACTGAAACATCGGTGGTGGCGAGCATTGCGGCGACCGGATTTGGCCTGACGGCGCTGTGCATTGCGGAGCGGCGCGGGTTTATTCCGCGGGAAGAGGCGCGGGAGCGGGCGCTGGTGACACTGCGCTTTTTGTGGAAGAAGATGCCGACGCATCGCGGATTCTTTTTTCACTTCGCCGATATCAATACCGGCGAGCGAGTATGGGATTCGGAAGTGTCCTCGGTGGATACTGCGATCCTGCTGTGCGGAATTCTCATGTGCCGGCAGCATTTCGAGGAACACTCCGAGATCAGCCTGCTGGCCTATGAGATTTTCAACCGCGTGGATTGGAGCTGGCTCTCCGAAGATACTTCGGTGTTGCCGCATGGCTGGACGCCAGAGGGCGGCTTCCTTCCCTACCGCTGGGATTACTACAGCGAGATGATGATGATTTACTTGCTGGGGCTGGGCTCGTTTACGCATCCGCTGCCGGTGCAGGCGTGGACGGCGTGGAAGCGGACCAAGTTTGAGTTTGACGGCATTCGATATATCGGGTCATTCGCACCCTTGTTTGTGCACCAGTATTCGCAGGCGTGGTTTGACTTTCGCGGCAAGCGCGACGCCTATGCCGACTACTTTGTGAATTCGGCGCTGGCGACGGATGCGCACCGGCTATTTTGCCTGGAGCTGGGGAAACAGTTCCCCGATTATAGCGACGACCTGTGGGGCATCTCTGCCTCAGATTCGCAACAGGGGTATGTGATTTGGGGCGGGCCTCCGATGATGGGGCCGATCGACGGGACGGTAGTTCCGAGCGCATCCGCGGGATCGCTGGCATTCTTACCGCAGCCGGTGATGCGCGTCATGAAAAATATTCGAGATCGCTACGGAAAAGCGATGAGCAAGTATGGGTTTGTGAATGCGTTTAATCCCTTGAAGAATTGGTACGATACCGACGTGGTTGGAATTGATACGGGAATCACCATGCTGATGGCGGAAAATGCGCGCACTGGGTTTGTGTGGGAGACGTTTATGAAAAATCCTGAGGCGCAGCGCGGGATGGAACGCGCTGGGTTTAAGAAGGAGCAAAGGTAGTTCTTCTCGTCGCGATGGCGCAGCTGAGGCCGCGCCCTTTCAAGACTACGCGGCGCTGGGGCGCGAGAGCGGCAGCCGGGCGCGGCCAGCTGGTTTTTCCTGCAACAACAATTCTGTAGCCTGTACGCGAGGATGGCTGTGGAACCAGCGCTGCACGACATCCTCGTGCAGAAAGTTCGCGATGGCCAGCAGGCTCATGCCCTGGTGGTGAGCCATCCAGCAGCGGACGGACTCGAAGCGCTTAAAATGCGAGCGAGCGCGCTTGGGATTGAAATCGAGGGCTTCGTAAAATCCATAAGTTTGCAGGGCATGCTTGTGCTGCAGCTTGCGCAAGTTGCGCAACGATGCAGCGGAGTCGACGGGCAACGCCAGGAACGTCGAATAGGGCGAGACGACCGGGCCATCGACATCAACTTTGTGGATGGCAAGTTGCGGCACTCCAAAAGCGTGATACTGGTAGTTGCCGGCGGCGTCGAGTTTGTAACAAGACGACTCTGAAATCCCCCACGGAATGCCTTTGTCTTCAGCGTAGGCACGCTGCGCGCGCACTGCCCCTACCGCAGCGCGCTCCAAGAGGGTGTTCGGATAGATGCGCATCCAAAGCGCGGGCATCATGTACTCGAACATAGTTCCAGTCCAGGAAAGCAGGCTGCTGATGCCGCGTTCTAAAGCCTGGACCCTTCCCAGATGGAACCAGGCCTCCTGCTGAATGTCGTCTTTCGCAATCGCGGTGAAATAGGCGATGCGCGCCTCGCTGGCCAGCAGATCGTAACAAGCGGGCTCGACAATTTGCTTGTCGAGATTAAAGCCGATCGAAAGCAGGCCGCGGTTGCGGTTCAGGAGGAACTCGAAATCCATTTCATCGACGAGAGAGCTGCATTGGTCTGCGATGTTTTTGAGATCGTCAATGAGGCGCATGACATGCGCTTTCGCATCAGGCAGAAGGGCGAGGAGCTGGGTGTAAAGCGTGTGAGTTTCGCCCGACGCGCCGGCGTCGGCGGCACGGAGGCGTGCCATGAGGCTATCAATAAAAGCGGGCATGCGCTTGAGCGCGGGCAGTTCATTGGGTCGTCCCTGGCGGTGAATGACGGGATCGTTCTTCAGGGCGGAAAATTCGGGGAGCAGCCAGGGAGCGTAAAGCTGGACCGTGCGTCCGATCTGGCTGATGCGCTCTTCGGCCTCCCTCTGATACCACCGGCCTTCGTCTGCGTGCTTGGATGCGGCAGACGGTTTATGTATGTCTTTGAGGGCCGCGTCGGGAACGTCCAGCAGATATTGCAGCCAGCCGGTCCCTTTTAGCGAGTTCTTGATGGCGGAGAACTTCCGGCGCGGCAGAGCGCGCAGCGTTGTCAGAACGTAAAGATGGTCGAGAAAGCCCTCGGGCAATTCAGGCTGGAGCAGGGGCTGGTCGAGGAGTTCGTGCGCGCCGCGCTCGAGCGTCCAGAGAGAAGCAATCAGATTGCCGCTATCCACGCTCGATACGAATGACGGAAGCAACGGAGCCAGCGTTTCGGTGTCGTACCAGTTGAGCAGGTGGCCGCGATGGCGTTCGAGTTTTGAGACGGTCGCGAGGGTGCGCAGAGTTTGTTGCGCGAATTCGGGCACAGTGAGATAGCCGAAGTCGCAGGCAACCTGGCGCGAGTTCAGCAGAAATCCAAGATTGGTCGGCGAGATGCGCGGAGCGATCTTGGTATTTTCTTCGATGACGTTGTCGGGAATCAGCCAATTGTGCTGTTCGTTGGAAAATTCCGCGAAATAGCGCCAGGTGCGCAGCGCCGACTGGCGAAGCAGCCATTGATATTTTTGCGCGACTTGTTTGCGGGGCGATCGCGGCGGGCGGTTCAGCCAAATTGAGATCGGCTTGCTGAGGGCCCACAGGGCAAGGATCGGCAAGGCGGAAGTTACGGCGCCTCGGCGCACCATCCAGATCAAAGCAAATACGCCGAGTGCGAGCAGTGGGGTGGAGTTGAGATAAATATCGAGGATGGTGCGCTTGAATCCCGCGAGCTCTGCTTGAGCCGCGGTCTCCCACTGCAGCAAGCGCTGGCGCGTGATCATGCGGCGCACCATGGTTCGAACCATGGCGTCGATCGACAACAGCGCCTGATGCGCAAGGAACGTGATGGTGAGCCAATTCGCGATAGAGGCGTTGGCGAAGGAGTTCAGGCCATCGAGAATCATCGAACGCCTGCGCAGTAAAACCGCGCGCGCTAGCTCGAAAGCAAGTTGAACCAGCGCAGGCAGAAAAACGATGACAACGGTGGCGAGGGTCCAAGCCGCAGGCCTGCCAGGCAGGCATAGCCAGCCGAGCAAGAACAGCGTGAATATCGCCGGCTCCACCAGGCTGCGGCGCAGGTTATCGAAAATCTTCCAGCGCGAAACCATGGAGAGTGGATTGTGAACCTTTTGGCCGGATTCGTCGGGAACCTGCGGCCGGAGCCACTCCGCAATTTGCCAATCGCCGCGCAGCCAGCGGTGCTTGCGGCGATTGTGTGCGCTGTAGTGCGAGGGATAATCCTCGATGATTTCGATGTCGCTGACTAAACCGGCGCGAGCGTATGCGCCCTCAACCAGATCGTGGCTGAGCAGCGCATTACGCGGGAAGCGGCGGTCGAGCACGCGATGCAGCGGGTCGACTTCGTAAATGCCTTTGCCGACGAAGATGCCCTCGCCGTAAAGATCCTGATAAACATCGGAGGCGGCGCGGGTGTAGATATCGAGGCCGGTCTGCCCGGAGTAAATGCTGGCAAGGCGGGAGCGCGCGGAACTCTGCACGCTGACGCCGACGCGCGGCTGGAGGATGCCGTAGCCGATGGTGACGATGCCGCGGTCGGGGTCAATGATCGCCTGATTCATGGGATGCGCGAGAGCTCCGACCATGCGGCGCGCGGAGCCGCGCGGAAGTTCGGTGTCGGAGTCGAGCGTTATCACGAAGCGAACGGTTGAGAGAATCGACAGATCGCCAACCTTCACTGGAAAACTGTCGAACTGACCGCGCAGCAGGTTGTTCAGGTCCATCAGCTTGCCACGCTTGCGTTCCCAGCCCATCCAGAGGCGCTCGCGCGGATTATATACCGCGTGGCGATGGAGCAGGAAAAACGAGCCGTTCTCTTCGCCGGGATATTTTTCGTTCAATCCACGAATGAGTTCTGAGCAGAGGTCGACAAGAGCGTTGCTAGCCGGAGGCTTGGAAGGCGAATCGGGAAGATCGGTGAGCAAAAGGAAATGCAGGTTCGGGTCGTGATTGCCAAGGAAGCGCACTTCGAGGTCATCGACCAGTTTTCGAACCTGTTTTTCATCGAGCAACAAAGTGGGAATCGCGACCATGGTTACGCAATCGCTGGGAATGCCCTGGGAGAAATCCAACTTGGGCAAAATCTGCGCCGAGAGAATTACCGTCACGAAGTAATTGACAACTTGAACAGCGCTCTGCGAACCGGGCAGCAAGACCGCCAGTGCGGAGAGGAGGATTAGGCCCAGGGAAGTGGAGGCGTCGGTCAATAGGAGCACGGTGCCGAGAACGATGCCCAGCGTGAGCACCGCAATGGCTGGGAGATAAAACTCGTCGGGATAGGCGCGCAGGAATTTCGGGATGCGCTCAACGAAGCGCGGGCGGTAACCGATTCTCTGCTCGATCAGGGGAGTTCCCTCGCCGATCAGATAAGTGCCGACGTGCGAACGGCGCAGCGTAAGCCGGGGATCGCTCTCGGGATGGTTTTGCGCGTCACGGGCGAGGGCGAGCACTTGTTGAGCGACTTCGATTTCGCTGCAATCGGATCGGCTGGCCAGCTCCACCACGCAGTTGCGGTAGAGTTCGCGGCTCTCGTAATCGAGGCGCGAATAGGCACCAGCGGGGTCGTCGCGCAGAACGCGATCGAAGCGGATCAACGGTTCGATAATCAGCTTCCAGGTGGTCTGGCGAATCTGGCGCAGGCTGTACACCAGATAGGATGCTCCGTAGGAGCGGGCGGGATCCTGCACCAGTCGGCGGCCACGCTGTGCTACCTGGTCGAGCAGAACCAATTTCAGGGCGGGGATCAGCATCCAGAGTTCAGCTTTTTCGAGGACGGCAGTGTCCTGAAACGCCTGCATGTATTCGGCAAAACTCTCTGGCGTAAAGCGGTAGGAAACGGCGGCGAGATAGTCGGCCGCGATGGCCGCAACGCGGGGAACGAGTTCGCCTTCAGGAGTGCGCGTCTGGGGAAGTTTGTGCGGACCACGGAAGGTGGCGCAACCGTCTTGCAGTTCGGACTGAAGGAGGAGCAAATTGTCGTGCAGTGAAACTAAATCTTCAGAGACGTTTTCGGCGGGCGGTGTGCGCAGCGCGGCAAACAAGGGTTTGAAGGCGCGGGACAAGCTCTCACAGCGGACAAGAAAAGGCCTCGCATCGGTCTGCCCCGGCAGCCACGCCAAGAGATGGGCGAGGCTGGTTGCACTGGAAATCAGATTCGATACTTCCGGCGGCGTTTCGTCCTCAGCCGGGCGCGGACTTTCCGATGCCGCACCGAGAACCTCCAGATGACCGCTCTCAATCATTGTTGTGTTTCCTGGCCCGTTTGTTTCTGTTTCGTTTATTTCGTTTCTCTCTCTAATTACAGTTGGCGATTGTTACCGATAGCTAGATGCCTGCATTTCAAACATTTCTGCGTAACGGCCACCCATCCGCGATAACTGATCGTGGGTGCCTTCCTCAGTGATTCTGCCGTTTTCGAGAACTAGGATGCGGTCTGCCGAGCGTACGGTTGAGAAGCGATGCGAAATAAAAAGCGCCATCTTGCCGGCGGTGAGTTCGGCAAATCGGTGAAAGACCTCAAACTCGCTGCGGGCATCGAGGGCGGCTGTGGGTTCATCGAGAATCAAGAGCTGCGCATCGCGAAGGTAAGCCCGCGCCAGGGCAACTTTTTGCCACTCGCCACCGGAGAGATCGACTCCCTGGTCAAAGCGGCGGCCAAGCATTTGGTCGTAACCTAGCGGCAGCCTCTCGATGGTCTGGTCGGCCAGGCTTTTGCGGGCGGCGGCTTTAAGCGATTCCAAATCGCCCATGGCTTCGACGCGGCCTACAGCGATGTTTTCAAGAGCCGTCATCTCGTAACGCATGAAGTCCTGAAAAATGACGCCGATTTCACGATGCAGATCTTCCAGGTCGTACTCGCGAAGGTCGACGCCGTCGAGCAGAATCTGGCCTTCGGTCGGGTCGTAAAGGCGGGTGATGAGCTTTACAATGGTGGTTTTTCCCTGGCCGTTTTCGCCGATCAGCGCCAGCCGCTCTCCGGTGTGAAGTTTGAAGTTTATGCTGTCGAGAACACGGCGCGAATTCCCCGGATAGCTGAAAGAAACATTACGGAATTCAACTCCGCGCACAATCGGCCGCGGCGCGGGCAGAGCATTCGGTTTGGATCGGATGGTCGGCTTCATCTCGAAAAACGCCAGCAAATCGGTGAGGAACAAGGCCTGGTCGCCGATGGCGGCTATGGTCGAGAAAATCTGTTCGATGTTGCTGCTCGCCTGTTGAATGGCCAGCGTAAGGAACGTCATGGAGCCGATGCTCAATGCCCCGTTGGCAGTGCGCCAAATCACAAAGACGTAGGCCGAGTAATAGCCCGCGGTGCCGATCATCGACAGCGCGGCGCCGCCAATCAACTTGCGGCGGTTCAGTGTGACGTTCTGATCGTAGATTTCGTCGGATAGCTTGGTGAATCGTTCCGAAAGGAACTTTCTGAGCCCAAACAGCTTTAATTCTTTTGCGGCTTCTTTGCTCCCACCGAGGACACGGAGATAATCCAGTTGCCGGCGCATGGGCGTCTGGCGGAAATTCTTGGCGTAACCGAGAAAAGCAAAGTGGCTTTCGCCTAAAAACGCCGGCAATACTCCCGCAATCAGCAGGAGCATGAGCCAAGGCGAGAAGAACATGATCGAAACTGAAAGCGTGATCGTAGTGATGGCCTGCTGCACCAGCCGCCCGATGGCTTGGATCATTACCAGCCGATCGGTGGCCTGCACTCGTGCGCGCTCTAGGCGGTCATAAAAGACCGGATCTTCATAGGCGATCAGATCCAGGCTGGCGGCGTGATCCATGACCCGGATGCTGACATAGCGTGTGTATTTATCGGCCAGCAGCGAGTCGGAGTAGTCGATGCTGCGAAGAAGAATGCTGTTTAGAACGGCCAGTCCGAACTCGGCCCCAACCAGCCACCATATTCCCGGCTGAACCACCTGATGGGCGGTAACGGCATGGACGATGCGATCGACGATGAGCTTGGTAATCCAGAGGAGGACAACCGGAAGCAGCGCGGCAAAACCGCGGGAGATCAGTCCAAAGACGACGACGCCGGGGCCGGAATCCCAGACAATTTTCAGGACAGCCGGAACGTTGCGAAGAGCAGACATGCGCTCTTGCCAGCCAGACCAGTAGCCTTGCGCTTCCGCCATGTTCGTTCCTGCCGTCTTCGAGGACTGCCATCGCCAGACGGACGACTCCCAGCCAATACCTGGAATCTTATTAGTTTAACCTGGTTGCCCTAAAACGGCCCGTACATGAAGATGCCAGAAACCGCCCTGGGGTTTATTTTGAGCGGCGGTAACCTGCGACCAACGCGTTTGGGTTACTGGAGTTCCGGCGACGTACGGCGAGGAATACAAATTTTGGTCGCCGTGCCCTTTACGGCGGTGTTAGGATAGCGGGCTGCTTCAAGATTTTGCGCTGGGCTTGACATGACGAAAGCTGCACGTTCTGTTGCGTCACCACGAGTGGTTTGCATCGAGGACTTCCGGCCGATTGCGCGCGGAAGGATTCCCCAGCCGGTTTTCGATTACCTGGATGGAGGAGCCGAGGGCGAAGTCACCCTACGGGAAAACTGCCGGATTTTCAACGATGTAACGTTCCGGCCGCGGCACGCGGTCGCGCTTGCTGACTGCAGTTTGTGCACCAGCGCCCTGAGCCTGGATCTTTCCTTGCCTTTCATGCTGGCGCCGGTGGGCTATAGCCGGATGATGCACCCAGGTGGCGAAGTAGCAGCGGCACGCGCGGCCGGTAAAGCGGGAACGGGATACACTCTTTCCACGATCTCCGGACACAAGCTGGAGAATGTGAGGGCCGCTTCGAAGGGACCGGTTTTTTACCAGCTTTATCTGATGGGCGGCCGGCCCGCTGCCGAGGCTGTAATCGAGCGCGCGCGAACCGCCGGATTTAACGCGCTCGTCGTCACCATCGATACGCCGGTATCGGGGATCCGAGAACGCGACTATCGCAACGGATTGAAAGAGCTGATCAGCGGAAGCCCCTTCGAGAAGATTCCGTACGTTCCGCAAATGCTTGCCAGGCCGGGCTGGCTGATTGACTATTTTATGGATGGAGGCCTGCCGGGACTGCCGAATGTGATTGTCCCCGGCAAAGGGCAGATGCCGCTGGTGGATATCAACGCCGCGCTGGCGGAGTCGGCGGTGACGTGGGCGGACTTGCTCTGGATTCGCGAGGCGTGGAAGGGCCCGATTGTGGTGAAGGGCGTGTTGACGGCCGACGATGCGCGGCGCTCGATTGATGAAGGAGCGGCGGCCATTTCGGTTTCGAATCACGGAGGGCGGCAACTGGATGGCGTTCCCGCCTCTTTGCGGGCGCTGCCCGAAGTAGTGAATGCCGTGAAAGGTCAGATCGAAGTATGGATGGACGGGGGAATTCGGCGCGGCACTGATATTGTTAAGGCCCTCGCTATGGGCGCGCGAGTTGTGCTGTGCGGGCGAGCTTATGCATACGGCCTGGCAGCCGCGGGAGAAGCGGGAGTGGATCGCGCGATCGAGATTTTGCGGGTGGATGTGGAGCGGACGTTGCGGCTGTTGGGATGTAAGTCGGTGCAGGATTTGGATCGGTCTTATGTGAATGTGCCGAAGGAATGGGAAGTGGCGTGAGGCTTTACGGCATGCCTGAAGGCATACCCTGATACGAATCCCAAGGAGGTTCGGATGCAGTGGACGCAGATTTACGATCCGCTCGGTCATTGGTGGCTTTCCACACTGGTGGCCGCGCTTCCTATCATTGTTCTTTTCACTCTGCTGGCTGGATTGAAAGTGAGACCCCACTGGTGCGCCATTGCCGGAGCCACAACGGCGGTATTGGTGGCGATAATTTTCTTCAAGATGCCGGCCATGCTGGCTGCGCTGAGCTTTGGCTACGGCGTGGCATTCGGAATTCTGAAGATCGCCTGGATCGTACTGGCGGCGGTGTATCTCTACGATATTTCGGTGGAGACCGGGCAGTTTGAAATCATGAAGGAATCAATCGCCGGAATCACGGCGGATCGGCGCCTGCAGGTTTTGCTGGTGGCATTTTGTTTTGGAGCATTTATCGAGGGCGCGGCAGGATTCGGCGCGCCGGTCGCGATTGCAGGGGCATTCATGATCGGCCTGGGCTTCAAGCCTTTCCACGCCGCAGCGCTGAACTTAATTGCAAATACCGCCCCGGTGGCGTGGGGAGCAATTGGCACGCCGGTGCACACGCTGGCGGCGGTTACGGCGCTGCCGGAATCCGATTTGAACGCCATGATCGGGCGCATACTTCCCTTCACTGCGGTGATCGTCCCCTTCTGGCTGGTGAAAACCATGGTGAGCTGGCGGGAGACGTTTGAGGTGTTTCCCGCGATTGCCGTGGTCGGGGTTTCTTTCGCCCTCACGCAATTTTTTTGGGCGAATTACGTCGATAGCAATCTGGTCGACATTATGGGCGGCGTGGTATCGCTGGTTGCGGTGCTGGCGTTCCTGCGATTTTGGAAGCCTAAGAAAATTTGGCGATTCGATTACGACGACCAGCCGCTGGCCGGACATAAGCCGGTGGCGACCGTCAGCGACGATATGGGCGGAGAGTGGGCGGGCGACAAGTTTGACGGAATCGTGGCCGCTAAAAAATACACTGCCGGGCAAATCCTGAAAGCATGGATGCCGTTCGCGATTCTCTCGCTGTTCGTGTTGCTGTGGGGATTGCCTAAGGTCAAGCTGGCGATGAATCAGGCCACCACTCCGGCTTTTAAAGTGATTCTGCCGAATGGGAAAGTGAGGCCGGGTCCGGCAGGATGGGATGTTCCGTACCTGCATAATTCTGTGTACCGCAATACGCCGGTGGTTCCGAAGCCGACGCCTGAGGCCGCGCGCTACGATTTCAACTGGCTCTCGGCGACCGGCACCGGATGCTTTTTCGCGGCCATCGTTTCAGGATTGCTGCTGGGACTAGGTCCGGTGCAGCTGATGAAGATTTTTTGGAAGACGCTGGTGCGCATGCGGCTGGCAATGATTGCCATCTCCTTCATGCTTGGTCTGGGATATGTGACGCGCTACTCGGGGCTGGACGCCGTACTGGGCCTGGCGTTTACCCGAACGGGTTGGCTGTATCCGTTCTTCGGAACATTTTTGGGATGGCTCGGCGTGGCGCTCACCGGCAGCGACACTTCCTCGAATGCGCTGTTTGGCAGCTTGCAGAGAATTACTTCGCAACAACTGGGAATCGATCCCATACTGATGTGCGCGGCCAACAGTTGCGGCGGAGTGATGGGCAAGATGGTGGATGCGCAATCGATCACGATTGCCACCGCCGCCACCGAGCAGGTGGGCAACGAAGGAATTATCTTCCGCTATGTGGCATGGCACTCGATCGCACTGGGATCGATTGTGGGAATTATTGTGATGCTGTACGCGTATGTGTTTAAGTACGCGGTGCCGCATGGGTTGACGTTTGTGAAATAGCGAGCGCGGCGTTCGGCTCGCATGAACTCAAATAAGAGGACGCGGACTCACGCCCGCGTCTTCTTTCAAGCGACTTCGTTTCCATACTCTTTCAAAATTACGCCGCGAATTTGCGGCCGAGCTTGCGGACTTTGCTCGTCAGCGTGGCACGCTCGGTGGGAACGCTAGCCTCCCACGGTTCCTCAACGCCCATCAGAGCCAATGCCCCTCCGGCCAGCGCCATATTCTTCATGAAGTTGATCATGTCGTTCATCTTCTGATTGGGGTCGTCACTCCGCCAGAAGTCGTGCATCACTGGTGAGACTCCGGCGAGAAAACCGAGTATGGCCATGGCTCCGAGTTTCGGCTTTGCGCCTAGAAGAATACTCGCGCCTCCGGCGATAAGTGGAATTGCCGACAGCTTGATCGCGAGTTCCGGTGAAGGTATGCCTTTGGATTCGGCGTAGGGCGCCATGGACTTGGCCTGTCGCAGATGATTGATGCCGCTGTAGACAAAGAAGCCGCCGAACAAGATACGACCGATGAGGAAAGGTGCTTTCATTGAAGTGTCCTTATAGCTGGTTGCTTGTTATTCGATGTCCGAAGAAGGAATGGATGTTGCCGGGATTATGGACACGGACTTTCCCACAGCAACTGAGAGTCTCGCGGGATCGCCCGGCCGGCCGGTGAGAGCGCCGACTTCGGGATGATGCCGTTTCGCAGCTTCCCGGCAGGATCGATGCGAGTCCACGGACGATGGGTTATGCCTGCCGGATGCGTTCGAGGTCGATTTTGTCCATTTGCAGCATGGCTTGCATGGCGCGCTTTGCCTTCTCGGGATCTTTGTTGCCAAGCGCGGTCATCAATCCCGAAGGAATTATTTGCCAGGAAAGGCCGAATTTGTCTTTGAGCCAGCCGCACCTTCCCTTCTGACCTCCGGCTGAAAGTTTTTCCCACAGCTCATCCACTTCCTGCTGGGTTTCGCAGTTTACGAATAAAGAGATGGCCTCAGTGAAGTGAAACAGCGGTCCGCCATTGAGGGCCATGAATTGCTGACCATCCAGTTCGAAGGTTACAGACATGACCGTGCCTTTAGGGCGGGGCCCCCCGTCGCCGTAGCGCGTGACAGTTCCGGCTTTGGAATTCTTGAAGACTGAGACGTAAAAATTCATGGCCTCTTCGGCTTGATGATCGAACCACAGGAATGGAGTAATTTTTGGCATTGTTTCCTCTCAATCAAAAAGGTATTGAAGTCAATGAAGGATATGCGGTTCGTTCGTTGAAAATAACAAATGCCTGGGCATTTTGCGCGTGTTAAATTCCCAGGAACATCGCGTTACAGTCTGATTAATTCGCGCGGGCTTTCCCATCGGTTTTTCCCATTTTAGGCTCTTTGCATAGGACTTAAAGCCAGCGGTATCTTGTCGTAAATCCCAATCCACGATATTACTGGAGTCCTCACCAACAATTTTCACAGGTGATTTGGGCTGTGCTCCCCCCGGCATGGCGAGGCGGCGGTGTGTTCGTGATCAGCCGCCACATTATCCACGCAAGATCTGGTCAAAAAAAACAACTTGGAGAGGTCATCGCATGTACAAGAGGCGTTTCGTCGCTACCGCTCTATCTTCGTTCGCCCTCGCGTGCGCGTTCGGGATGGGCGCATTGCCCTCCGCATCTGCGCAAGCTGTGCCCCTGGCGCAGCACGTCGTCCTCGTGATCGAGGAGAACACTTCTTTCGGCACCGCATTCCCCATCGGCATGCCCTGGCTCTCGAGCCAGGGGAAAAAGTATGGATATGCCAACAACTATCACTCGGACCTCAGCGGATCGCTGCTGGATTATTTGTATCTGGCGTCGGGTAGTTGCCAGTCGGATTACAAGTGTGGTGGTGCACCCTCGTGCGGTCTGCCCTCAGGCTCACACAATTTCTACTGCAACGGGAACGACTGTTATATGGACAGCAGTTGCAAGGGAACATCTACGAAAGACCCGATTACAGACGAGAATATTTTTGCGTTGCTCGACAACCAACCGCTCTCGTGGAAGGTTTATGTACAGAATTATCTGAATGCCGGCGGTACGGTGAATGTTCCGGATTTCACTTCCGCGAATCAGCCGGCTCTTACGCACTATTACGCACGCCACAATGCGGCGGTCTGGTACGACGAGGTGCTGAGCAACACGCTGGGTGCGCAGGGAAACGTTGTGGATTTTGAGCAATTCGGAATCGATGTGGCGAATGGCACCTTGCCGCGTTTCGCCATTATTGTGCCGGATGGATGCTGGGATAACCACGATGGCTGCTTCAGCAACTCGCTGGCGGAAGCCGACGATTTTCTGAACAGCAATCTGACGCCCATGCTGGCCATGAGCGACTTTCAACCGGGCGGAAGCGGGCTGTTGATTGTGACTTTCGACAACGGAAATGGAGATGGCGCGGGTCAAGTTTTTACCGGCGTGATCGGCCCGAATGTGAAGACGGGTTACGTTTCCAACGTTGCATACAAACATGAGAACACGTTGCGAACCATGCTGGACGCGCTGGGAATCGAGACCCACCCCGGATGGTCGGCAAGCGTGGCCGATATGTCGGACTTTTTTTCTTCGAAGGCAGGCAGCGTGGTGGTGAACTCGCCGGCGACCGGTTCAACCCAGGGACCTTCGGTGCTAGTGAGTGCCGCGGCCGCCGAATGGGGAGCAACCATCGATCACCTCGAGGTATGGGACACATTCAACGGCAAGCCCACCAAGCTGGGGAATGTATTCAGCGACACCGTGAATCAAGCTTTTCCGGTGAGCGGAATTGGTACGCACGCCATAGCGGTGAAGGATATTGGGGGCGCTCCCGATTATTTGACTCTGCATTCCAAAAGCGTGACTTATAACATGTCGACCCTCTATGGAGTCGTCGTGAATACTCCGGCGAGCGGTTCGACGCAGGCCACACTGTTCCCGCTGAGCGCGTTCGCAGTGGAGAGCGCGGCTTCGGAATCGAGTGCGGGCATCGATCACATCGAAGTGTGGAATGGAGATACGAAGCTGGGCGATTCTCCGAAAGGAACGGCGATCAGCCAGTGGTACTCGCTGGCTCCAGGGAAATACTCGCTGACGGTACAGGACGTAAGTGGCGCAGGCCAACGCATTCACGAGAGCAACGTGAGCGTAACCGTGTCGGGTGCGCTGGGCGTGTATGTAAATTCGCCGGCGAATAATTCGACCTGGCCTACGACCACTATCCCCGTCAATGCCTACGCCTACGAGCAGAGCGGGTCGAGCACACCGCTGATCGATCACATCGAGGTCTGGGACACGACGCAGAATCTGAAGCTGGGCGAATCGGTAACCGGCGTGGGAGTGAATAGCGCGTTCATCAATCAGAACGTGACGCTGCCAGGACCGGGAACTTACAAGCTGGCGATCTTGGATGTCAATCCGAACAACGGCTATAAGGCGATTCATACGTCGTATGTGACGGTGACGGTGAAGTAGCTCTGATAGTGGAGAAAATGACAGTCGCATAATCTTTGCGACCTTCGCGGAATTTCTTCGCGGCCTTCGCGGTCAAAAGCTTTAAAAGCTCTTAACCGCAAAGCGCGCTAGGGCATCGCCAAGGACGCGGAGAAAACACTGCACTATCGAAAGCCCAGGCCCCTTGACTGCGCAGGGATGAAAATCAGTTGGGCGGCGCGTCGTGAAGCGCTCCTCTATTGCACGACTTGCACTACGGCGCCCGAACTTGCCAGATAGTTGGTGCTGCCTTGATAGCTGGCTTTGAGCGTGAACGAGCCGGTTTGCGTGAAAGTGGTATCGAGTGTGGCTGTTCCGTTTGCGAGAGCGACGCTGCCGAGCACGGTTTTACCGTTGGTGAATTGCACTTTGCCGGTAGCGGCGGGCAGCCCCGGGGGCGGCGTGACGGCAGCCGTCAGCGTGACGCCCTGGTTTATGCCAGAAGGATTTGGAGACGAAGTCAGACTGAGAGAGGTTGCAGCTTTGTTGACGCTTTGTACGAATACCGCGGAAGTGCTGGCGGCATGGGTTGAGTCTCCGCTGTAGGCGGCGGTAATGGAGTCGGCTCCGGCGGCCAGTTGTGTGGGCTGCGTCGTGTAGCTGGCGGTGCCGCTGTTAAGCGTGGCGCTGCCGAGTATAGCCTTGCCGGCTTTGAAAGTAAGTTTCCCTGTCGGAGTAGCGCCCGTGGATGAGACCGCAGCCGTGAAGGTCACATGGTTCCCGTAGGTCGAGGGATTCTGCGATGAAGAGGTAATCACGGTCGTGCTGGAGAACAGATTTCCGATCGCGACAAGGTGCCCTGCGTTTTCGCCGTAAATGGTGCCGTCGCCACCGATCGAAGTAGGAGTGTACCCCGCGCTGATGGCACGCTCAAGAAAAATTCTTTGCTGCAGGTCTCCGCGCTGATTGATGGCGTAGAGATATCCGTCTTCGTTATCGGCATACACAATGCCGTTGCTGTCGACGGCGGCGGCGTTCACGCACCATTCGTATCCGTTGGGATGCTGCTTGTTGGTAGTGGTGTCTTGAAATTGCCACTGGGGAACGAGATTGGAATCGAGCTGCGTAATATAGTACGGTCCCGGAGGCGCGGGCGGGCAGTAAGTGGGATTCGAACAATACGATCCGCTGTCGTAATGATTGTCTTTGAGGATGACGGAGTAAGTGCCGTTGTTGGGAAAGATTGCGGGCGTCGTATCCCAACCGAAATTGTAGTTCGCCTGATAATTTCCGGCGGAGTCGAATTTGACGAGGTGTCCGCGGCCGTAGTCGAAAGCATCGTTAACGCCGAGCAGGATGCTGCCGTCGGGCGCGACTAGTGGCGAAGCGGAAGCTTGATCGGAGATGATTCCGGCGCCGAGAGTATTTTGTGTGGGATCGAGCCCGGTTGCGCCGTAGATGCTGCAACCGCCGGGCTGGCCATCGGGCGGCAGCAGGACGTTACAGCCATCGTCGAATAATCCAAGCAGCGAAGTAGACCACTGCAGGCTGAGATCGGCGGTATTGAGCGCGAGCAGGTAGGACTCGCGTCCCCAGAAGTGTGCGCGGCTCACGGTGTAGAGGGTAGAACCGTCGGCGGAAATTGCGGGCGCTATGTTGAGGCCGGGACGCTGCGATCCGCAATTGATATTGCCAGGGACGGCATTCGCGCTCGGCGGCCAGGGCAACTGCTTGGGAGAAAAAACTCCAAGACATTTGCTGGGCGCGCCGGGCAGCAGCGAAGTGTAAGTTGCGGTAGCGACCGAACCCGCGGGTGAAAATTTCACGATCCACGAATTGACGACGTTGCTATCCCACGGCCAAGCTACGACTACCTGCATTACGTCGTAATAAATATTGCCCTGACCATCAGCAGTGAGGCCTCCGGATACGAATTTCGTGGGGTCTTCGCTGGCTCCGAAGGGATTGATCCGCTGCAGAACAACGCCGCTGGATTCATCGAGTTGATAAATCGTTCCGCCAGCGCCGGGTACGTAGAGATAAGTCTGCGCGAGAACGGGCTGAAAGAGCGGCTCCCAGCCGCCGAGTGTGTAGTCGTTGGGGATCGGGGTCCAGTCGGTGGCGAAATTCCAGGCCGGGAGAAGCTTGCCGTTCTGCCATTGCAAGGCAGTTTCGTTCCAGATTTCAGTGCTCCAGTCATTCGGTCCGCAGGGAAACGGCTGGCCCGATCCCGGAGGATCGCAGGAGTTATATGTGCCGGTTTTGAACATCATGAAAACGGTGTTGTTGGCGCCGACCAGCGGGACCTGGTAGTGCATGAGCAGCGCGCCGTTCGATTCGGCCATCTCCTGCGCGGTAAAGGGATCGAAGATTTGATCGGAGAGCTTGCCTTGAAGCAGTTGGCCAGTGACTGGGAGAAAGCCGGTGTGCTGCGGGTTTTGCCCCCACTGCGGCCAGGCAGCATTCTGCGCGGACGCTTGTTTCAACTCCATCGCCACGAGGCACAGGGCCACAGCCAAAAGCGGACGGAAGAATCGCATGAAATCCTCTGGGGGGATGAATCTACTAGCGGCGAGGTGGCCGCCGAAGTTCCCACGAGTGTGTCGCAGGGGAGAGGCAGTGTCAAGATGCAGGAAATTGCAATCAGAACAAACCTGTGTTCATAAGTGTCATCCCGAGCGCAGCGAGGGACCCTGGGTTCTGCATGCACTTCATGCGCCGCAAGCAAACGCCAAGGTCCCTCGCTCCGCTCCGGATGACACTCTCGCTGGGGACGACACTCTCGCTCGGGAGGAAAGTCCTCGATCAGTCGAACTCGAAGACTTCCTGCTCGATTGGATTGCTCCACACCGGAGCGAATGACTGGCGATGCAGCGGCGTGGGGCCGTACTTCTCCAAGGCTGCGAGATGTTGGGGCGTACTGTAGCCCTTGTGCGACGCAAGACCATACTCCGGGAAGACCGCATCCCATTCGCACATCATGCGGTCGCGCTCCACCTTGGCCAGAATCGAAGCCGCGGCGATGGAGGCGGATAGCGCATCGCCATGAATAATGGCGTGCTGCGGAAGTTCGCAGTCCAGGCGCATGGCGTCGATCAGAAGATGATCTGCGGCGGGCTGAAGGCGGATTACTGCATGCAGCATGGCAAGCCGCGATGCGTGGTAAATATTGATTTGATCGATGCGCGCGGCATCGACCGCAGCAACTGCCCATGCTAGGGCATGTTCGCGAATGCGCGGAGCGAGAAGTTCGCGGCGTTCTGGCAACAGAAGCTTCGAATCACGCAGGCCCCTGAGCCGATAGCTGCGGTCGAGTATTACCGCGGCCGCGACCACCGGGCCGAATAACGATCCCCGGCCTACTTCGTCAACTCCAGCCACCATCACTGCCCCCGAAGCCCAAGCCTTTTTTTCGTACCTGAGGGTGCAGTGTAGTTTTTTCAGTAGACGGAGTTTTGCTGCCGATGGAGAGATCGGCAATTCGGTGGAGGATTGGGAGATGCGCGGCATTGAGAGAGATTGGTTCACCATCTTCGCTTGGGATCATGGATTTCCGCAAGCGGGATAATCGAAACAGATGAAAAATCCCCCGAAGTCCCAGCGCCTGAAGTCGGGCTCTGCCGCGCATTTTGCGGCACGCATGAGTCCGTGTCACGACACGAATCCCGGCAAGTAACTATTACTCTCAGATTACGAATGTACATTGTCCGATAGGACATGTACTGCTATGTTCGAGCAGAATCCTGGCTCGCGAGGAGCAGTTGTGAGTGTTGAATCAGCCCAGCCGGCGCTCGAGTTAGCGCAAAGCGAAAGATTAATCCACCTTGCCTTGCCGGTTCGCCTCATCCACATGCAGAACGGCGAGCGCGGCGGATCGGAATTTGCCTGCACTTATGACATTCATCCGCGCGGAGCGCGATTACTCAGCGCCCGCGAAGTGAAGGTTGGAGATTTGGTGACGGTGGAACGCGGGCGCAACAAATCTGTGTGTCAGGTGATATGGACGGCCGATCCGGAGTCGGCGCTGCGCGGGCAGTTTACGGTGGAGTGCGTGGAAGGCCGAACCCCCTGGGAAGACGAATTGCAGCAGATGACCGAACAGTATTTGCCCGTCGGCCCAGAGAGGCAGAAAAAGAGATCGGTGATGAATGCCCTGCATACGGGGACGCAGAACCGGAGGCGGGCACCAAGATTCAGGGTCGAGGGCGACGCGAAGTTGGCCGAGATCGGCGGTCGGTCTCGCGTGGAGGGGCGCCTCGAGCAGATTTCAGAGAGCGGATGCCTGATCAGCGCCGGAGACGTCCCGACGCCCGGCACCGCGCTTCGATTGGTTTTGAATATGTGCGACGTGAGTGTTGCGCTGCGAGGCCACGTCCGCTATACCGCAAACAGTGCAATGGGCGTGGAGTTTCAGGAGATCCGGCAGGGCGACCGGCCGTTGCTGGAGTATGTTTTGCAGCAACTGAGAAAGCCGCGCCGCGATGACTTCGCGGACCTCGAAGTCATCACCGAGCATCTTACCGCGGTCACGCAGTAAGAATTATTGTCCGCTCCGCGCACGCGCGAAGCGGACGGAATTCAGCAAGCCGCTAAGCGGGACGTTCTACGTCGCGCAGACGGGCCGCCTTACCTTTGAGGCCACGCAAATAGTACAGCTTGGCGCGACGAACCTTCGAGGAGCGCAGCAGATCCACTTTGTCGATCACTTTGGAGTGGACGGGGAAAATGCGTTCCACGCCCTGGCCAAAGCTGATTTTGCGCACGGTGAAGCTGGCCTGCGGTCCGTTGTCGCGCTTGATAACGACGCCTTCGAAGGCCTGCACCCGCTCTTTATCGCCTTCCTTGATTTTCACATGAACGCGAACGGTATCGCCCGAGTTGAACTTGGGAATATCGGTGCGTTGAGTTTTCGCCAGCAGTTTTTCGATGATTAAGTTCGACATGTCAGTTAGTCCTTCTCAAAACTGAAAATCTAAATTCGTATCGCCGGGCTGAGTTCATCCGCGATCTCCGGCCGCACTCTTGATCTCAGCCAAAAACTTTTTATCTTCTTCGCTTAACTCCGCGCCTTCCAGCAAATCCGGGCGGTTGCGAAACGTTTTTTCCAGCGCCCGCTGCCGCCGCCAGCGGCGAATTTCTTCGTGGTTACCGCTCATCAAAGCTTCCGGCACCGGGATCCCGCGAAACTCGGCGGGCCGCGTGTAGTGCGGATAATCGAGCAACCCGTTGGAGCCGCAGGTCGAATCCGCGCCGTCATTTCCCGGCGTGGGACCACTTTTCGGCTTCGTACCCATAGTAAACGATTCCTGCTGGGTCGAAGCCTCGTTGCCGACCGCTCCGGGAAGCAACCGCATCACCGCTTCCACGATCACAGCCGCAGCAATTTCTCCGCCGCTCAACACATAGTCGCCGATGGAAATTTCCCGGTCGGCGAGAAAATCTGTTACACGCTCATCGACGCCTTCATAGCGTCCGCAGATTAAAACGATGCGGTCGAGCGCGGCCACCTCTGACGCAACCTGCTGCGTAAAACGCTGCCCTTGCGCCGAGAGCAGAATTACCGACTGCTTTACCTGCCGCGCCAATCGCTCTTCACGCGGGGAAAGTTGCAATGACTCCAGGCACTCAAACAACGGCTCAGGCTTCAGCACCATGCCTTCGCCGCCGCCAAACGGTCGATCATCCACGGTGCGGTGACGATCGTGGGTAAATTCCCGCAGATCGTGGACTTTTATTTCCGCCAAGCCCAACTCTTGTGCCCGGCGGGTGATGCCGTATTGCAACGGTCCGCGAAAGAAGTCCGGAAAAATTGTTACTATGTCGGCCTTCATCGGGGATTTCAAACTTCAAAAGTCAAAATCTTAACCACAGAGGACACAGGGGTCGCACAGAAGCTAATGCTGCTTTCGTGCTCCCTGCGCCTGCTCGCGCTTTTCTTCCGGCGTGAGCGGCGCGTTTACTTCCAGCAGGCCTTCGGGCAACTTCATGCGAACCTGCTTTCGTTCTATGTTTACTCCGTCCAGATATGCTTCGGCGAATGGCACTTCGTAAAGTTTTGATGCCTCATTGCGTACGATCAACAACGGCGCTTCGCCCGCACCGAACTGCACATCTTCAATGCGTCCGATCTCGCGGTCGTGGTCCAACACCGAGCAACCCACGAGATCGCTCACGTAATTCCATCCGGCCTGCAACTGCGACCGCTGGCTGCGCGCCACCTGCAATTCGGCTCCGATCAGCGTTTCCGCGTCGGAGATCGAATCCACGCCCACAAACTTCAGAACCAGCAGGCCTTTGTGCGGCCACAGCTCTTCAACTTCAAACTCTCGGCGCTGGCTTTCCGCAGCTCGCGGCAGCGCCAGCAACTTCATTCCGACCGCGAACCTGTCGGGAATATCGCTGAGAACCTCGGCCGCAACTTCGCCGCGGCGGCCTTGCGTTTTCACCACGCGGGCCAGCGTAATGAACTCACTGCTTGTTTCAGGATTGCGAATGGTCCGGTTCCCCGCCCCGGCGGCCGGTTCGTCCCTAATCGATCACTTCCAGCGTGTAGCGTTTGTGGGCCCGCACGCCGGCGGCGCTGAGTAATGTGCGCAGCGCGCGCACGTTGCGTCCCTGGCGGCCGATGATTTTGCCCACTTCATTTTCGGCGACTTCCAGCTCAATCACGTCGTCATCGAGCTGGTCGACAAAGACTTGATCGGGAGCGTCGACGATCCACTTCGCAATCTTTTCGATGAGAGTGCGAACATCTGGAGTGCTTTCAGGCATGGAGGCTTACGCTACCGCCGCGGGAGCAGCCACAGGCTTGGAATAGAGCTTGCCGACGCGGTCAGACATTTGCGCGCCCTTCGAAACCCAGTAATCGACGCGCTCGCGCTTGAAATCGACGCTGGCGGGGTTGGTGCGGGGATTGTAGGTCCCGACCACTTCCACCGGGCGGCCGTTGCGCGCGCGGGCCTTCTCGATAACCACAATGCGGTAATGCGGTTGTTTACGCGCACCCATGCGCGACAGTCGAATCATTAACACAGATGTATATCCTTGTTCCGGAAGAGTCCGGCGAGGTCAAGACAAACACTAATTATGAAGGAGGTTGGGGGGAATGGCAAGCGGCGTCGCCCAGTGGGATCGCAGCTAGAATTGGAGGCAGGCTCGATGACGATTGAATCAGGAGCAGTCCGCGGAGGGAACCTATCACATGAAACACTTTGTGGCCCTAGTAATTCTTACGCTCTCCTCTATCGCGTTCGGGCAGGACAGTCCGGCCGTGGCTCATGCCGAGAGCATTGCGCCAACAACTCCCTGCGAGGGTCTTACAGGAGCTCTTCCCGAAGCGATTACAGAATGTCAGAAGCGGGAGACCGCTCGGCTTTTTGTGGTGTTGGGCAGACCAGAAGCGGCCCTCCGCGTCCTGTGCTCCACGAAGGTGGCGAAGGATGCGTTTGGGACCGCCGGTCTGGATTGCGTAAAGGAAACCAAAGGGAAAGAGAAGTGAATCGGGCTTGGCTTACTAGTGGAGCGTCGGTCCACCACGTCAGTCGCAGACAATCAGATTTCCGCAGCGGCCGCTAAAATCGGGCGGCAAATATTCTTCTAGGGTCACGACGTAGCCACGGCCCTTCGCCTTCTCGCACAAATGGTGTCCATGTATATGGCCACAGGTAATTACAACAGTACCGTCTGTCATCTTCAACTCCGCACACTTTTCCTCGATCCGGTCTAGCCAGAAATTCTCTCGGATACCATCAGCGCGACGGAAATACCTGCAGACGGGGAGGGGTGGCACTTCGCGAAAGTCTGGCACATTTCGCTCGACAAGTTCTTCATAGATTCCCGCATTCTTTCGTTGGTCGTTAGTCATGTCGATTGATAGCCATCGGTTTTCGCCAATCAGCTTCCGGCTCAGGTCGCGACCAAACGTATCAACATGCTTGTTGGCATCCACCTCCGCTGCGATTAGAACAACCCCTCCCTGCCGAATGATGGCCGCGAGCCTCTCCTCCAATCCCCTATGGGCCGAGTCAGCCTTCTGAAGGTCGTGGTCGGTCGCAATGATCGCGTAATGCATGCGCTCCTTCCCAAACTACACTGAATTAGTGTACACTGTTACAGTATGAGAAACATCACTCTCAGTGCTGAAGAAGCCCTAATCGAGCAGGCCCGCCTAGTGGCAAGGGCGCAGCACAAGACTCTGAACGCGGCCTTCCGCGAGTGGCTGGAGGAGTATGCAGCCCAAGCTGGAGGCGGCGCAGCGGTAGATGCCCTCATGCGACGCTTGCGGCATGTGCGATCGTCAGGCCCCTATACGCGGGATGAAATGAATGAGCGGTAGATTCTTCCTCGATACGAACTTGTTTGTTTATACCTTCGACGCACGAGAACCCAGCAAGGCGAAAACAGCCGCGCAACTGATTCGGCGGGCCGCCGACACTGGCGAAGGCATCATCAGCTACCAAGTCGTGCAAGAATTCTTCAACGTCGCACTGCGGCGGTTCGCTCAACCCATGAGCGCAGCTGAAGGAGAACAATACTTGATCACAGTCCTGCGTCCACTGCTGGCCGTGCATTCATCCCCTGCCGTCTATTTCGAAGCTTTGCGGATTTGCGAGAAGCACAAGATCCAGTGGTACGACTCACTCATTGTTGCGGGAGCTCTGGAGGGTCGCTGCGAGACGCTTTATAGCGAGGACTTTCAGCACGGACGGCGAATTGACGGATTACGCGTCGAGAATCCCTTTGCTTAAGCCCTGCTAAACTCAAACGTTTGGAGGCGACACTTTGCAGGCAGTGTACATTCTCTCCGCAGTCCGCACGCCGATTGGGAAATTTGGCGGATCTCTGGCATCTCTGACGGCGGCGGATATGGGCGTGGTCGCGGCCAAGGCTGCGATCGAGCGCGCTGGCATTCAACCCGATGAGGTCGAAGAAACAATCTTCGGCAATGCGCGGCAGGCGGGAGGCGGGCCGAATGTGGCGCGACAGATTGCCATCCGAAGCGGCGTGCCGCAGGAAGTTCCCGCGTTTACCGTGAACAAGGCTTGCGCGTCGGGACTGAAGTCGATTGCGTTGGCATATCAGTCGATACTACTCGGCGAGTCCTCTTGCATTCTGGCGGGCGGGACGGAGTCGATGTCGCGGGTTCCTTATTACTTGGAGGCGCGGTGGGGTTACCGGCTAGGCAATCAGGATTTGGTCGACGGCATGTATCGCGACGGATTTTTTTGTCCAATGGCGCAGATGGTGATGGGCGAAACCGCCGAGATACTGGCGGAGAAGTACAAGATTTCGCGCGAAGAGCAGGACGAGTTTGCGCTCCTGTCACAAAGCCGCGCGGCGCGGGCGATTAGCGCCGGGCGCTTCGATGCTGAGCTTGTTCCCGTGACGATTGAAGGCAAGAAGGGCGCGACCACGTTCAGCCGCGATGAACATCCGTTCGCGGATGCGAGCATAGAAAAGCTGGGCAAGCTGGCGCCGGTATTTTCGAAAACTGGGACGGTGACGGCAGGAAATTCTTCGGGCATTACGGATGGAGCGGCTGCGGTGGTTGTGGCCAGCGAACAGTTCGTGAAGAAGAACAATGTGACACCGCTGGCGCGGATTTCAGCGGTGACCTCGGCGGGAGTGGATCCGCGCGAGATGGGGATTGGGCCGGTGCCAGCATTGCGCAAACTCGAAGAGAAGCACAACCTGCGGCTGCATGAGTTCGGGCTGGTCGAATTGAATGAGGCTTTCGCGGCTCAGGTGCTGGCGTGCGACCGGGAGTTGAACTTCAATCGCGACGGGCTTAATGTGAATGGAGGCGCGATCGCGATCGGGCATCCGATCGGGTGCACGGGGACGCGGATTGTGGTCACGCTGGTGCACGAGATGCTGAAGCGCAACACGCGGCGCGGAGTGGCGACGCTGTGCGTGAGCGGCGGGACGGGGATGGCGCTGGCGTTGGAGAGTGTGGTTTAGAGTGTGCAGCAGGCAGGATTCGAGTTGAAATTTTAAAGATAAAGATTTAACCAATAAGGACACTAAGGTTCACCAAGGAAAGGCGCTGTCGAGCTTCGCTCGACTGGACAGCCAGGGGCGGCTGTCCCTACATGAACCTTTTCTGCGCTGTTGCGCAAGGGCAACTTCTGCTATGCTTCCACCGCTGTTTGCGAGCGCGCATTCCGCGTCGCTCCATAAGACGCGAAAACTTAGGAGACTCAGATGCTTCGAAGGATCGCAGGTGCTGGGTGTTTCTTCGTCCTCATACTGGCTGCCAGCTTCGTCGCGGCGCAGTCGGAATTTTCGGCTGACATTGTCGATCTACAGAAACCGGGCGCTCCGGCGCAGGCGAGAATCTACTTCGCCAAGGATAAAATGCGGGTGGAAACGCAAGGCTCGAATGCGCGCGGCGGAGGCGCAGTGATCATCAATCTCGCCACGCAGACTTCGCTCGTCCTGATGTCCCAGCAACACATGTACATGGAAATGCCGGTGCAGTCGCAGCAGCAGCGAATGAGTTTCGCTTCGGCTTTCTTTCGGGCCGGTGACGTCGAGAATGCCTGCGGCGATTGGCAAAAGATGGCGACAAATGCTCAAGGCACCTGCCATAAGGTGGGAAACGAGACTGTCGGCGGCCGCAACACGGTGAAATATGAAGCCACCAAAACGAACGGCGACGTTAGCCATTTCTGGCTCGACCCCAAGTTGCGCTTTCCTGTGAAATGGCAGAGCAAGTCGAGCGATGGAGAGCTGCGGAACATCGACGAAGGTACGCAGCCCGCCAGCTTGTTCGAAGTCCCAGCCGGTTTTACCAAGATGCAGATGCCGGGCGGAATGACGATGCCGCAGCATTAGTCCGACTCGTGAGCTATCAAGGAATGGCCTTCGCAGGACCCTCGCGGCGGCTGCGCCCTATATACTTGGAAGAGCGCTGGACGCCAGGAGATTGCCATGCCTCTTTCCGCGGTAATTGTCGACGATGAGCAACTCGCCCGCGACGAACTCGCCTACCTGCTGAAGAACTCCGACGACGTGAATGTGGTGGCGCAGGGGAAGAATGGGCTGGAGGCGGTCAGCCTCATTAAAGAACATAATCCTGATCTTGTATTTCTCGACGTGCAAATGCCGGGCCTCGATGGCTTCGGCGTGATCAAGCGGCTGCACGATAAGAAAATCCCGTTGCCGAAGATTGTTTTCGCTACCGCTTTCGATCAATATGCGGTGAAGGCCTTCGAGGTTAATGCCGTCGATTATCTGCTGAAGCCGTTTGATAAGAAGCGGGTTGAGCAGTCGGTGCAGAAGGCGCGGTCGCAGCAGGAGGCAGAAGAACTGCCGGCGGAAAAAATCGACAACCTGGTGCGCATGCTGCAGGCGCCGAAAGCGCAGTCTCAGAAGATTCTGCTCAAGGCCGTGGGACGAATGTTTCTGGTGGATCAGCGAGAAATTTGTTACGCCTCGATCGAAGATGGAGTGATTACGGTAGTGACTGCGGGCCATGCTGGCATGGAAGGACATTCGAATTGCCGAACTCTGGAGGAATTACTCGACAGCCTCGATCCGGGAATGTTTTGGCGGGCTCACCGCTCCTATCTGGTCAATATCAACCGGATTCGCGAGGTGGTGCCTTGGTTCAAGAGCTCGTACCAACTGCGCATGGACGATAAGAAGCAGAGCGAGATACCGGTCAGCCGGGCCCAGACCAAACGGCTGCGGGAATTGTTCGGGCTCTGAGTTCGTTATTGTCGACTACAGCTCGGCTGGAGCTGGACGCCGCAAGATCTTCACCACCGAGGGCACACCGAACACAGGGTAGGACGACAAGGCGGCGCAGAGTAGCGATTACGCCGCTTGATCCGCCGGCCTTGTGGGCATCGTTAAATCGCAAGCGCCTCCAGCCCGCTGCGATCGCGGATGACCAGCCTCGCACCCTCCAGCCGAATCAGCCGTTTTTTCTTCAATTCGCTCAACAGGCGCGTCACCGTCTCCCGAGAGGAACCGATGCGTTGGGCCATTTCTTCGTGGGTCATGGTGGAAGGCAGGCGCATTTCGGCGGCAGGGTTCAAGGGCGCGGCTGGAACATTCGATAGCAACAACCTCGCCAGTTTTCCCGAAGAAGAGCGCGCCAGCACCAGATCGTGAAGGTCCCGGTAAGCGCCCTGGAAATCGCGGCTCAGCCACAGAGCGGCGCGCATTCCAATCTCGCTTTCGCGCTGCATCAAACTCATAAAATCCCGGCGGCCGATAAAATTGATTTGGCACGGCGTAGCGGTCTCGGCGGACATTTCGTAATTCGTCCCGGAGATTGCGGCGCTTAGCCCCATCACATCGCCGGCTTCGACCTGTTTCAGGATCAGAACCTTGCCCTCTTTCGAGGTGGTCGAGAGCTTCACTTTGCCGGAGCAGAGAATAAATACGCCACGGGGAGTCTGCCCTTCCACAAACAGCAGGGCACCGGGAGGCATTACGCTGTGACGGCTGGCGAGATCGACCGACCGTAGAACGGGCTGTGAGAGGCGACAAAAAAAGCCCTCCCGGCTGGCTTTGCATCCCACGCAGCTCTCGATGATCTCGAGACCATAGGGCGTTCTCATTGCAGCCTCCGTAGTGGGATATCGCCGGCTTGAGTGATTCTGTTGAGCCTGGTTTGCAGACTGCGCTCCGCGCTGCAGAACGCGCTCAAGCAAAGCGCGGGCGTGGGCTCTGGTGTCGGCTTCCGGACTGCTGGAGGCGGCGATCACGTCCCACGCCGCGGCTGGTTCCGCGCTGCGCTCCCATTCCATTTGGCGGGCAAACACGTAAAGAAGGTCTGACAGGGGAGGACTGGAATCGGTGGAGGCTGGAGCGAAGTGTGCTTGCTCGCGAGTATATGTCTGCTCTGCCGGCCAGACATTGCCACACGTTGCCTTGCGAATAGAGGTTCCCCGCCATGGATCGCGCGGCAAGATTGGCGGGAGCAGGCCGGAATCTCCTTTTGATGCCGGCAGCAGGTTGACAAGGTTATTCGGCTGGTAATTCTTGGATAACAACACGGTTTTGCCCTCAATCCGGGATGCGGCCAGATCCTAATGAGCCTTACAACTCATTCATCCACTTTCGGGAAAACCCGCCCCTTTTTGTACGCCGGATTCCGACCATCAAGCAATTCTCGTACCAGAAATGTACGGTAGCGCACATCCGCTAACTCTTCGGAAAGACAGGACGGTACGGCACCGTACAGATCGTCGACTTGAGAGGCACTGCCGACTAATCGGCAGCTTGTGAATAAATCGGCAGTTGAACGCCGCTGCGAGCTTTAGGTTTAGTTTGGTTTTGGGCCGCGATAATCCCTGGGCGTAATTCCCAAACGCTGCATCCTGGACTGCAGAGTAGTTCGCTTCAAGCCGAGCCTCCGTGCGGCGCCGTTTGGCCCTGCCAGTGTGCCGCCGGTTTCGCGCAATACGCGAATGATGTGTTCCCGTTCTCTGGCCAGGAGTGAATGGTCTGGGGCGCTCTCCATCTCTGTTTGGAGTTCGGCAAGTGGGGATGTCAAGGCGGTTCCTTCGGTAAGAATCACCGAGCGCTCTACAAAATTTGCCAACTCCCGGACGTTCCCCGGCCAGGAGAAACGAACCATAGCCTCCATCGTCTCGTTTGGAATGGTTTCGATCTTCCGGCCGATCAAACTGGAAAATTTACGAACAAAATAGCGGACCAAGTCGGGAATGTCCTCGCGCCGCTCACGCAAAGAAGGCAGCCGTAAAGGAAACACGTTGAGCCGGTAGAACAGGTCACTGCGAAATTCCTTCGCGGCCACACTCTTGACCAGATCGCGATTCGTAGCCGTGATGAGGCGAAGATCTACCTTGATCGTGCGGTTCCCTCCCAGCCGTTCGAACTCATAATCCTGCAGCACCCGCAAAAGCTTGGGTTGGACTTCGAGTGGGATCTCCCCGATTTCGTCCAGGAACAGCGTGCCTTTATCGGCCAGTTCAAGGCGCCCGATCTTCTGAGTGACGGCGCCGGTGAAGGCTCCCTTTTCGTGCCCGAAGAGTTCACTTTCCAGAAGGCCGGTCGGAATCGCGGCGCAATTCAGGGTTATGAAACTTTGGTTCTTGCGCGCGCTGGCATTGTGAATGGCACGAGCGATGAGCCCCTTGCCCGTTCCAGTTTCTCCGAGGATGAGGACGGTGGCATGGGTGGGGGCGATAATTTGGACTTGGTCCAAACACTTCCGGAGGATGGCACTTTCCCCAATAATGTCGGGAAACCACGCCGGTTTAGGAGGCATCCCCTCGAGGTTGCGTTTTTCCTCCCCCAGCCTTCGCCTGAGCTGTTCGACCTCACGCGCGATTGCCGCGTTTTCCATGGCAATCGCCAGTTGCGCAGAAACTTGATTCAGAAGAGCCAGGTCATCGGTGTGAAAGGCTTCAGCTCGCGTACTGCCCAGAATTAGAACTCCAAGTGGTCCTGTGGGGCGCAATAAAGGAACACAACACAGCGACTTCAGTCCTTCGGAGGTTAAGCTGGCTGCTACCGACGGATCGAGCTGGCTCATCTCGGCGGCGCCGAAGATGAGCGCGGAACGCGCTTTCAGGGCCTTGCCTCCCGTGCCTCGTGCGGCGCCGATTTCGCCGCCCGCGGATGGGTTCATGGCCAAAGGGAAATCCATCGCCTGGGGCACGAACTGCCCGCTGCCTTCCTCGCGTAAAGCAAGCGCGGCATACTCCTGGCGCAGAACGCGGCGGAGGAGAGCAGAAACCTTCGGAAACTCGCGCCGCATATCCCACTTGGTGGCCAGCAAGCGGCCGACCTCCGCCAAGACTTCCTGTCTCTTTTTTTCCTGCCGCAACTTTTCAGAGACCCCGCGCAGCGATTCCTGCAACTCTTTTTGTTCCGTAATCTCAATCACCACGATTCCGATCTTCGTGACCTTGCCAGTCGAGTCTGGGATGGGAATGTAGTGCTCAAGCCAGTGGCCAGGCTTGGTCCGGTTATCGAGCGTGAAACTCAGCTCCAGGTCGGAAACCGGCAGGCCGGTGGCAACGACGCGGCGGAATTGAGGCTCGATCAACTCGGCAAAATCGCCTAGAACTTCGCGAACGGTCCTGCCCAAATGCATCATCACCGGCTTGCCATTCATTTCGGCCAGGGTATCGTTAATGGCAAGGTAGCGGGACTCCGTATCTAAAATGCAGAGGCCCACTTTTGAGGCTTTGAAATAGGCTGTGAGGAGTGGCTCGGACTCCATGATTGTTTCGGGAGCCAAGAATGAATGCGGAAGGTTTTCGACCGAAACTCGGGATCGCTGGGCGGAGCTCTCGAAATGTGCCCCTCCCGATCTGTCACTCCCGATTCCGTCCACGCGAGGGGCTCTCGCCGGAGGGGTTGGAATCGGGTCCGCGCTCGGTGGGCTCGTGGTCTTGGCACGTTCTATTATCGGCACTACCATCTCCGCTACCAGTTCGAGGGCTTGAATATCCCGCTGAGAAAATGAGCCTTCCGTACGGCGCGCCACCTTGAGCACTCCTACACTTTCCTGCGCGGTAAACAAAGGACACAGGCACAAAGACTGCACTCCCATTTCTCTGCCGCGCAGGACTGAGCTGAGCGACAGACCAGCGAGACCGGAGGAGTCGAGGGTCATGGTGCGGCGGCTGCGAAGAGACTGTCCCGCGAGTGAACCTTCCAGCGGCGCCCCGCCTGGAGGCGCAAGTCTTTCGGCCAGTGCCGGGTCGGACATGTGCAAGCGAAGGGATTGGGAGGCGGGGTCATAAAGATAGATACCGACATAATCCAGTGGCGACCATTTCTGCAGGCATGCGAGGATCGAATCCAGCGACCGGCGCAAGTCCATCCTGGCGCCCGCGATATTGGCAATCCCCAGCAGCAACCGTTGCCGACCGGCTTCTTCGGCCAAGGTCGCATCGGGCAACTTGGGATCGAGGCCGAGAGCGAGCAACTCGACCGCGTAACGCAGAAAGTTGATATCCTCCAGGGCGAATGCAGCAAACGTTGCGCTCCCAAAACCGAGAGATCCCAACTTTTCGCGAAATGTGGTGAGAGGCAGTGCGCAGTAAGAACGTACCCCGCGCTCTTGCAGCCACTGCGCTTCTGGCCTGTACTGCTTCTCCAGGTTCAGGCTATCGGCGCAAGTGGCGATCTGATTTCTCCAGACCGACCCGACAATGGATTCGTCGACTCCTAGTTCCATGGGCTCAGACAGCCCATGGGTGCCATCCCACCAGCGCATTTTCATTTTCTTCTGGGAAGGATCGTAAAGCGCAAAATTGACGCCTTCGAAGGAAACGACGCTGCGAAGCCGAGGAGCCACTTCGCGGAACAGGTCAGCAGGAGAGTGATGGAGAGAAACAGATTCGGCGACTTCCAGCAGTACAGTTTGTCGCCGTGGCTCAAACTTCAAAGCTACAAAGGGGGACATCCACCACTCCGGTGGTTCCTTCCCCCTCAGGAGAAACCTAGCCGACCTATCTACGAATTCTGTGCGGCATTATACCCCGAAGCGCAAATCTAATTTCACGGCGACCTTAGAATTCCTCTTTTTGCAATGAAATAACGGCTTTGGGCCATCGAGAAAGAATGGGGCTGCGGCGACCCCTGGGAACCGGTTCGCGGGCAGGTACTGTTACAGTTTCAAACTGTAACAGTACCCGCGGGCAGCGCCCCTCGGTAATGGTGTTGGCGGAGAGTATAATTTTCGTGTGGCACGCGGTTGGGAAAGTAAATCGGTTGAGTCGCAGCAGGAAGACGCCAGTTCCGGGAATCAGCCCAGGAACCGCCTGACCCAGAAACAAAGAGAAACCGAGGCGCGGAAACAGGGATTGAAGCTTTCCCGCAGCCGCATTCTGGAGCAGATTCAGTCCTCCGAAAACCCGCGTTATCGAGCCGGCTTGGAACAGGCGCTGGCAGCGATTGAGGAACAGTTGGCCCGACTGGATGACAAATAGTAATAAGCCGTGTTATCTGCGCGCACCTGCGCCAAATCTTCCTACCGTATAATTCTCCTATCCTCATGAAAGCCTACGTCTATGTCTCGCTCAAGAAAAGCGTTCTTGACCCTCAGGGTAAAACCATCCACGGTGCGCTGACTAAAATGGGTTACAAGGGCCTGGAGGAAGTGCGCCAGGGAAAATATTTCGAGCTCACGCTCGATGGCGGACTCAGCCGTGAACAGGCACAAGCTGAGGTCGAGCGTATCGCCCGCGAAGTGCTTACCAATCCTGTGATCGAAGAGTTTCGCTGCTCGCTCGCAGAGTGAATTTGGAGATTCGCGCATGTGTGGAATTGTCGGCTATGTGGGCAAGAAGGAAGTCGTCCCGATCATCGTCGAGGGCTTGAGGCGGCTCGAGTACCGCGGCTACGATTCGGCGGGAATCGCCGTGGCCGGCAACGGGGACAAGCTTCAGCTTCGCCGAGCCGAAGGCAAGCTGCGCAATCTGGAAGAAGCCATCCGGCTCAAACCTCTCCACGGTAGCTTTGGCATCGGCCACACCCGCTGGGCCACGCATGGGCGTCCTACCGAAGAAAACGCTCATCCTCATCGCGATTGCACCGGAAAAATCGTAGTCGTGCACAATGGCATCGTCGAGAACTATCTCAGCCTCAAGAAGGCGTTGATTGAAGAGGGCCACAAGTTTTTGACTGAAACGGACACGGAAGTCATTGCGCACCTGATCGAAAAGCACATTTATAAAAGTGGCAATGGGCATCCTCCTTCGCTTGAAGAGGCCGTTCGGCGCACGGTGAAACAGTTGACCGGAGTCTTTGCGCTGGCGGTAATTTCGGTAGACGAGCCCAACAAAATTGTGGCGGCGCGAAACGGGCCCCCGCTGGTGATCGGCCTGGGCAATGACGAATACTTTGTTGCCTCGGATGTTCCCGCGATTCTTTACCACACGCGCGACATTTTTTTTCTGGCCGATGGCGATCTTGCGGTCGTAACTCCTGCCGGGGTTGAGCTGACCGACTTTGACGGAAAGCCCGTCCAGCGCCAGGTGCAGCATGTCACCTGGGATCCCATCATGGCGGAAAAAGGCGGCTTCAAGCACTTCATGCTCAAGGAAATTTACGAGCAGCCACGCGCCCTTCGCGATACCACCCTGGGGCGATTCTCGCTGGATACCGGCCACATTTTTCTGGATGAATTGCAGTTGGGCGCGGAGGAATTCCGCGCCGCGAAAAAGATCAACATTGTCGCGTGCGGCACCAGTTGGCACGCCGGGCAAGCCGGCAAGTTCATGATCGAGAGTCTCGCTCGCGTCCCCGTTGAAGTGGACTATGCCAGCGAGTGGCGGTATCGCGATCCAATCGTCGGCCCGGAGACGCTCACGCTCGTGATCTCGCAGTCCGGCGAAACCGCCGACACCATCGCAGCCCAACGCGAGGCAAAAGCCAAAGGATCAAAGACGCTGGCAATCTGCAACGTTGTGGGATCGATGATTACGCGCGAAGCCGCTGGCACCATCTACACGCACGCCGGTCCGGAGATTGGTGTGGCGTCGACCAAAGCATTCACCTGCCAACTCACCGCTCTTTATCTCTTCGCGCTTTATCTCGCTGAGGTTCGCGGCACCATGACCGCGGAGCAAATTCGCGGCGCGGCACAGGAACTCACGCTCATCCCCGGCAAACTCGAAACCATTCTTACCCACGATGAAAAGTGCGAAGAGTTGGCCAAGCGATTCCAGCGCGCGCAGGATTTTCTCTTTCTTGGACGGGGCATTCACTATCCTATTGCGCTCGAAGGCGCGCTCAAGCTGAAGGAAATTTCTTACATTCACGCCGAGGGATATCCCGCCGGAGAGATGAAGCACGGCCCGAATGCTTTGATCGACGAAAACCTGCCAGTGGTGGTGATCGCCACCCGCGACGCGCAGAATCCTGGATCGATGTTGCGCTACGAGAAGACCATGTCGAACCTGAAGGAAGTGAAGGCTCGTTCCGGCGTGGTAATTGCATTGGCAACGGAAGGCGACGAAGAGATCAAAGAAGCCGCGGATTATGTGGTGTATGTTCCGCCCGCGCCCGAAGAGCTGTCGCCGATTCTGGAAATTGTTCCGTTGCAGTTACTGGCGTATCACATCGCGGTGCGCAGGGGATGCGATGTGGATCAGCCGAGGAATCTGGCGAAGTCGGTGACGGTGGAGTAAAGCTTTTACGATTCTGTGTCGGCAGCCTCGACATCCGTATGGCAGAAGTCATCGCCCTGGAACAGCAACGGCTCGCCCTTCTCTTTCGCCAGAGCGTAGGCGAAGCAATCTCCAAAATTCAGGCCCGCTCGATGTCGCCCCTTGCCAAAGTCGCGATAGGCCTCGCGCGCAATACGCGCCTGATCTACCGTTACCGGTTCGATGCTGATTCCCACATCGCGCAATAGGTCATCGAGTCGTCGGCTTAAGACAGGATTTCGGTTGCTGTCTACGACAACGCCCGCCTCAACGTAACTCACCGCCGACATGCGGCAAGCCGGCGCTCGACTTAAGACCGCGCCAATAGCTGCGTCTTGCTCGTCTTTCAAGATCGCGATGATTACGGATGTGTCGACAATCACTTGGGTAAACCCTTTTCGTCATAAAGCAAATCGCCATGATCCATCGACTTGTAGGGTTCTTTCCACAGAGGAGCACACTCCCGCCCGATTTGCAGCAGCCGCTCCGCCAGTCCACTCTTCTTGGCACCACGCACCCGCTCCAATCGCTCTCGCACAGCCTTCTCCACAGCGGCCGTCATGCTTTCGCCGGTGACCCGCGCCAACTCTCGAGCGAGGCGGTGAGTTTTCTCATTTTTTATATTCAAACTCATATTCCACCTTCTACCAAGTACTGTCTACCATTCTACCATGCCCAAAGCCTTGGCAAAAACTGACCCGGCTCATCGAGCGTTAAGTTCAAGTCCCCTGTCGATAGCTAGGAGCTGCTCAACAACAACCCACCGTGTGATAACTATCCGGCGAAGCAGAGGGGCACATTAGTTACTTGTAAGCCTGCCGCTCTGCTGGCATCCTCCCATGTATGTTGGCCGTGGAACAGCTCGCGGGCATGGAGTCGATGGATGGCACTCCGGAGTCGATTTGCGCCTGCATAGGCAAGATCTTCCGGGTTAGAGAAACGGAAGTCGCGCTCTTGAAACTTGCCGGAAGCTTGCTGAACTTCGTTTATCCCGCTGAGTTGAAAACTGCGGGCGCGATTCCGCTTTCCAGTTCGGCGGTAGCGGCCTGCACCGCGCGCTCCAAGCGGGCAGAGCTGTTCAATAGCTTTGCGCAGGTAAAACATTTCAGCATTTTCGAACTGGTAAAGTTGGGCGACACTGGACTGGACGAACAGGTGATTCAGAAGTTGATGTCCGCTCCCATTCTCGCCAGGAGTGGGGATGTAGTTGCCGTCATTCAGGTCTCCCGCAAGGCGCCGCGTCCTGCTGCGGCCGGACCAGACTTCACTCCCGGCGATTTGCAGAAACTGGAATCGGTTGCGCTCTTCATCAGTCGCGTGATGGAGAATCACGAAAGTCCGATCGCTGGCGCAACTTCCGCGTGAATGCGCCAACTCACCGAATCACATTTCGTGTCGCGTCTCAGAAGCAGTCACCGAACCGCTATTCCGAAGCGCCGATCTGAGCTGCAACATAACAGCCGCAAGGCTTGCGCTTGCGACATACCACGTTACGAAAGCGACGTTCACCACCCACTCCGGTGCGGCTCCGACCCTTCGCAACAGAAACGGCAGAAAATTCCAGGTGGTGATGTGAACGTAATCCCAGGAATCCCAGTGCATGGCCTCGGTATCCAAACCCCACGCGTCCATCTTTCCCAAAGCGAATGCGACGATGTTTTTGAAGCGCAGCAAGATCACAAACGTAGGATGGCCGAGGGTCTCCATTTGATAGATTTCCAGCGGCAGCCAGAAGGCGAGTGACGCGAGTTGAATGATCAGGCTTGCCGCGATGAGCAAGATGCTGCCGCGCCAAATCCACGGAACTAAATTTTCCCGATAGCGCAGCAGCAGCGGCACCGCCAGTAGAGTTGCAAGCTCGGCCGCAGTTGATACGTAACGATCTCCCCAGGCAAAGTCTCCGGCCCAAAACGTATAGCGTGCATAGAAGCTGCTGTAAGCCAACAGCAGCAAAAGCGCGGTCACGCCATAAGCGCGGACTTCGGGCGACAACCGCTTCCAAAGAATGATCAAAAGAACGATTGCCAAGACCAGCAGCGGATCAAAGAGGAAGATAGATTTCTCCGGCTTAAACAGCGCGCCGAGGAAGCCTTCATGAAAGGGCGTGCTCCAGGGAAAATTTGCCGGCAAGTTTGGATCGTGCAAGCGCTGCTCTTTCGCGAACAGCGAGACGTAGGTGTTGGTGAAGGAACCGAAACGGTAGAACTGGTAGAGACGATCGACCATCAGGAAGAATGCATAAACCGGCGCCGCAACCTTGCAGTAGTTCACTAAACGGCGCCAGAATTCCCTTCCTCGCACGCCTTCAAACCAGAGGACGAGAAGAACAAAGACGCCGCCCGCGATCAGGTCGAGTCCGGTAGTGAGGCGGGTGAGCAGATTGAGTCCGAGAGCCGCTGAACCTGCAAGCAATGCGCGCGCGCTTCCCGTCCGCAGCCATTCGTATTGATAAGAAAATCCCGTGAGCGTGAGCAGCATGATGGAATTGTTTTCCATCATGTTCTGCGTGTAGTGCAGGTGCGTGGTGCAAAACATAAGCGCCAGCACGCCCAGTACGCTTTCTTTTACGGTGAATCGCAACCGGCGCAGCAGGCGAAAACTCACCAGCGCGGTGAGAACATTCACCAGAATGTTGGTGCTGTAGCTTACGACGATGCTGCGTACGGCGGGATCGTCGCCGTAACCGGAAAAAATCTGCCAGTGGGCGATCCACGTTCCGACCAGGTCGGCGGGCAGCATGAGCAAGGACTGGCCGATTCCGTACCAGCTATAGAGTTGCCCTCCGCGGCCATGCAGGCCGAACTCAGGATATTCGTTGGGAAAAACCTGCGGCTCGGAGGTCCAGAGCCAGTGAGTGGTCTGCAGCCGGTGCATGGTATCGGCCGTGCCAAGTTCGCCGGACTGCACGACAAAAGCCAGCAACCCGGCGGCCAGACACAGCAAAAAAATAGGATCAGACAACCAACGACGGAGGAGTACAAGCATCGTTTGGATAGTAATACACCGATGGGGACGATTTTGCGGAGGATGAATCGTCGGACCAACGAGGAACACTGGGTAAGGCGGGCAGACCGATTGCGGTAAAGTCTAGGCAATCTTAATTCGCCTCACTCGCGATAGACTGTTTTGGGAAATTATGTCCACTTGCTCATCTTGCGGTACTGACGTACCCGTCAATGTTCGCTTCTGCTCATCCTGTGGCGCTTCTGTGAGCAATACCGACGACCTCGCCACGCTCGACTTCGCCACGGCCACTTCGCCGTTGCCGCCTCGTCCGCCCTCGTCCTCGTCATCTCGATCGTCCTCGCGCGCTTCCGGCACGGCCGATTACTTGAGTGAAGGCCGTTTTCTTCCCGGCCGGTTGCTAGCCGGGCGCTATCGCATCATCGCCCTGCTGGGAAAAGGCGGCATGGGAGAGGTTTATCGCGCCGACGATCTCACGCTAGGCCAAGCTGTGGCTTTGAAATTTCTTCCCGACGACGCTGCCCGCGACCAGGGATTGCTCGAGCGCTTCAAGAACGAAGTGCGCATCGCGCGCCGCGTATCGCACCCTAACGTTTGCCGCGTGTATGACGTTGGGGACGTCGAAGGCCACAACTTCTTCACCATGGAATATGTGGATGGTGAAGACCTGGCCTCGCTGCTGCGCCGCATCGGACGCCTGCCGGAAGATAAAGCGCTCGATATCGCGCGCCAGATTTGCGCGGGATTGGCGGCCGCCCACACCAAGGGCGTGCTGCACCGCGATCTGAAGCCGGCGAACATCATGCTCGATGGGCGCGGGCAGGCGGTGATCACAGATTTTGGATTGGCGGGAATCGCCGATCAAATTCAGGGAGCCGAAGTGCGCAGCGGAACGCCAGCGTACATGGCGCCAGAGCAGTTGGCGGGAAAAGAAGTGAGCACGCGCAGCGACATTTATTCGCTGGGGCTGGTACTGTACGAGATTTTTACCGGCAAGCGAGCATTCGCCGAGAAGAGTTCCGACAAGGCTCGTGCAGGTTCTAGCCGGGAAATAAGCCGTCCCTCAACGGTGATCAAGGATCTGAATCCTGTGATCGAGCGCGTGATACTGCGCTGCCTGGAAACGGAACCTGCCGCGAGGCCGGCGACGGTGCTGAGCGTAGCTGCGGCGCTGCCTGGAGGCGATCCATTGGCTGCGGCGCTGGCGGCGGGCGAGACACCTTCGCCGCAGTTAGTTGCCGCCTCTGGCGAGACTGCTGGATTGCGCCCACGAAGTGCCGCAATCTGTATGGCGGCCGTCTTACTGGGCTTGGCGATCGTCACTTATTTCTCCATCCACTACAGCGCGCTGGAAAAAATGGGGCTGGAGCAAACTCCCGAGGTTCTCACGCAGAAGTCTCGCGAAATTATCGCGCGTCTCGGCTACGAGGGCCGGCCTGCCGACAGCGCCTTCGGACTGGAAGACGATGGCGATTTCCAGGATTATGTGGAGAAAAATGACAAGCCTCCGCACTGGGATGCGGTGCTGGCCGCTAGACCGGCCGTATTGCAATACTGGTATCGCCAAAGCCCGGCGGCTCTGGTCGCCAGCGATTTTCGCGATAATCTGTTGACTCCGGGAATCGTCACCCAGAGCGATCCGCCGACCGTCTTTTCGGGCATGATCAATTTGATGCTCGATCCCCAGGGGCGATTGACGTACTTCCAGGCGATCCCGCCACAAAAACAAGAAGGGCAAAACGCACCTGCCGCTGCAGCCGCGTCATTTGATTGGAATATTCTTTTCTCTGCGGCCGGCCTGGATGCTTCGAAATTGCAACTCGCGCAACCCACTTGGACATCGCTTGCGGCCAGCGACACGCGCATGGCATGGACCGGAACCTGGCCGGGAACGACGCGCCCGTTGCGGGTTGAAGCCGCCGCGTTTCAGGGCAAGCCCGTCTTCTTCTCCCTGATCGGCGACTGGACCAAACCCGCGAGAATGAAGAGCACGGAAAAGGAATCGATCGGAAAGAGGGCGAACGGAATTATCGGTCCTCTCGTGATGTTTTCAGTCCTGATCGGCTCGGCGTTTCTTGCGCGCAAAAATCACCGCCAGGGACGCGGAGACCGGGCGGGCGCCTTCCGCCTGGCCGCGGTGATGTTTCTGCTGGAGATCGCGTTGTGGTTGTGCCGCGGACACTTTTCCTCCCTCGACGACAGCATCGGGCTTTTTGTTCTTGCTGTCAGCACGGCGCTGTTCCTTTCCACCGTGACCTGGATGTTGTACATGGCGGTGGAACCTTGGGTGAGGCGCCATTGGCCGACCACGATGATTTCCTGGAGCCGGCTGATCTCGGGGCAGGCGCGCGATCCGCTGGTGGGCCGGGATGTTCTTTTCGGGGTGCTTCTGGGAGTGGTATGGATTCTTGTTTTCCAGGTCCGCTACATCCCCATGATGCGCATGGGAGCCGCACCTGCCCTGTTCTCGACCAAAGTGCTGATGGGAGGACGCACGGCGCTGGGAGCGTGGCTCTATCAATGGCCGCAGGCGATCCAAACCACCCTGGCATTCTTTTTTCTGCTGTTTGGGCTGAAAGTTTTGCTGCGCAGGGAGTGGATCGCGGCCATCGTTATGGTCGCCATCTTCGCGCTGCCACGCGGCCTAAGCAGCACCTACATGGCGGTCGAGATCCCGGCGCAGATCATCGTTTATTCCATTGCCGTCTTGATCGTCCTGCGCTTTGGATTTATACCGTTGGCGTGCGCGGTGTTCACCATCAACTTGATGGCGAACGTACCTTTTTCGGCCGACTTCTCCGCCTGGTATATGACTACGTCGATTCTGGAACTGTTGAGCGTTGTGGCCCTGGCAAGCTGGGGTTTTTATCACTCGCTTGGAGGAGAGCCATTGTGGCGCCCGGAGATCGAGTGATCTGACTTTCTCGGACGTCTTTGGGCCGCGGGTAGGATTCTTGAAACAGAGTACCTAGCGGCGGTGCGTGGTATTAAACACGCACCGCCCTGGAATTTAGAAACTTATTTTCAGAATTTGCCCGTTGTTTCCCACAAACCAACCGGCGTGCGGATTCGCGAAAGCAACCGCCCAGTATCCGCTGACTTTCTTGATTCGGTACCAGTGTTGGCCTTCGTCCACGGTGTAAGCAGCTTCGCCCTCGTTATAGTTCGGTTCGGTTTCTGAGGTCACGACGACGGTTCGCGCAAACTCATCATTGTCTGAGCTGTTTCCGTCTCCGTTTCTTAAACCGTTCGCATAGGCGAGGCAGAAGATCGCTCCAGCCACGGGAGGTTTGGTGGTGAGCGTCCAGGTTTGGCCGCCATCGCTTGAAGTAGCTGCATCGGCGGCTGTGTTGCTGTTCAAGTCGCCACCGCCCACAATTCCGTTCTGTGAATTGCGAAACGCTACCGATATGCCTCCCGCTGTAGATGAACTCGGAAGCGGCGTGTCGTAGGCATTCCACGTGTCCCCACCGTCGGTGGTCGCTAAAATTCTTGAAATCGTAGAGCCGCCCGTGGTGATCCACGCATTGTTCTCGCCTTGCGTAGTGATGCAGGTGCCGCTCGCGGCAAACGACGCCTCGCCGGATAATGCTGGCGGCATGTTCGAGGCGATCGATTGCCAGGTGAGTCCATCGGTGGTGCGAATGTCGGGAAAGACTCCGTTAACGGAGTCGCTGTGCGTGATGCCTCGATCCGGGGTCCAGAAGGCGAAGCAATCGTAAAAAGCGCTGACGGTGTCGTTCACGAACTCGACTCGCCAGGTCGCACCGCCGTCAATCGTTTTGTAAATGCGAAAGTCGTGAGTGTAGTTGCCAATCGACATCAGGTAGGCGATTTTGTCGCTTACGCCATGGACGTCGCGGAACTGCCCGGCTTCGGCCCCGGGTACGACGCCGGCAGTCCAGGTCTTGCCGCCGTCGGTTGTCATCGTGAAGGTGCCGCCTGTACCCGCGGCCCAGACTACATTCTCATTCACCGGGCTGACGGCAATGAGCAACTGCGTGGTGCCGCTGATCTGCGGCGTGAGTTTCGGCTGAGGAGGAGTTGGAAGTTCTGCCCCAAACGCGATCGTAGCGCAGGCGGCCACAAGAAAAACGGCGAGGGTTCGTTGCAGCATTGGAGTCTCTCCGCACAGGTATTCGTGACTGCGGGGAGTATAGGAAGGCACGGCCGGGGTGTCAATCGGGGAGGAATGAGACCAGGCGTAGATGGCCTGAAAACCCCTGCTCCTGCCTGGCGTTCGGGATCGCCGAATCGATCGGGTTACTCGGTGCGGTTACCTTCGTGGAGGTAATGGCTCGGGTGGGCCATTTACCAGGAAGCGGGTTGGATTTAGTCTCCTGATTGAGCAGCACTTGGGGGAGGGCTGATCGACATAGCGTCCCACGACTCGCAAGAGTCTGGGACGTTTTGTTTTGCGCGCTACTTCCTCCGACCTAATAGCCCTGTCTCTAACGATGTTGCACCTGTCAAATTTAGGCGAGATTTCTCCGCCACGCTCGACACGTCCGTTGGAGGATGCGCATCGCTTCCTGAGGCAAATTTAACCTTTTTCCCCACTTCCCCCTTGACTTCTTTTCCAATCCTTGTAATAACTATTCGGTCCTACCGGACGGGTCTGGGGGTGTGTCTGTTTGGCGGAAATTCGACTGCAAGAGGGTGAATCCCTCGAAAACGCTCTGCGCCGCTTCAAGCGCAAAGTGCAGCAGGAAGACATTATCAAAGAAGTAAAACGCCACTCCTTTTACCTGAAACCCGGTGAAAAGAAACGTGTAAAGGCCGCGCTGGCTCGCAAGCGCGCGCGCAAGAAGGTTCGCAAAGAGCAGGATTAAGGCGGTCGGCAGCCCAAGACACATTTGGGCTGCCGGTTTGTAAGGAGTTCATAATTCAAGCAATAAAGGGTCGTCCCCTTCCCGGGGCGGCCCTGCTCTGCTGGCCCCCACCAGTTAGAGTTTGCGGCCGGGATCATTTCCAACACTCATCATTCATTCGGCATTCTCAGTTCGTGCATAGCTGCATCCACGCTCCGTTCCAGGCGCGTGGCGGGCCGAGTCCAGGGGCAGTTTAGAGGGGGATGTACACAGCCGGCGGTTGCTCCGCGTCACTGCCTTCCCCGCAGTGGCCCGCGCAATCCCAGCGAAAAGGGAGCCATCCTCAATGGAATTTCAGGACAAAGTACTCACCTGCATCGATTGCGGCGCGGATTTCATCTTCACCGCCGGGGAACAGCTGTTTTTCTACGACAAACAATTCAAGAACCAGCCCAAGCGCTGCAAAGCCTGCAAGTCCAAGCGCGTCTCCGTGCTCTCCGCTCCAGTGACTCCGGGCAACGGGAATCACTACGCGCGCGTCGAAACCCGCGCCACCTGCTCGCAGTGCGGTAAGGACACAACCGTCCCTTTCCGCCCCACACAGGGCCGCCCCATCTTCTGCCGCGAATGTTTCACGCAGAAGAAAACCGCCGCAACCGCTTAAGGCAGCCATCGTTTCTTTAGTTCCACGCCGACGATCGAACTAATTCGTCGCCGGCGGAAGCGTGCTTCTGTGGCGAGACTTTTCCCCGACCCTCTTGGTGCTCGGCTTCGTTGCTCTGTCATCCTAGGGGAGTTGGCGGTCGCGAAGCGAGCGACAACGTAGTTCGAAGGAACCCTGCGACCTGGACCGATGTCGGCCGCTTCAAGGGCTCTCTTCACGAACGTCGGGCACCGACAAAAACCACTTTCGGGAACTGAGAGCGTTGCAAGCTTATAGGGGTCCTTCGACTTCGCGGCTGCTTCGCATTCGCGAAGCAGTCGCTTCGCTCAGGATGACAGCGGGGTGAGGGATGGAGCCGTAGAATCCCGCTTTTCACAAAGGGCGCGAAGCATCGGACACACACTTGCGCTCCTGCGCTGGATGCCATGTCATCCTGAGCGGAGTTGGCGGTCGCGAAGCGAGCGACAACGGAGTTGAAGGATCCCTTGCAAGCTGGGACTAACAATGACCGTCTCAGGGAGTTCTCCCCGGCAGGCGGAGTAGCGGTGGAAACTCCTTTCGGAGTTCCTGTCACTGCAGGCGGGCATGGGGTCCTTCGACTGCGCGGCCGCTTCGCGTTCGCGAAGCAGTCGCTTCGCTCAGGATGACAGAGGTGAGGCGCTTTCGAGCAGGCGGAGCAGCACTTCCTCGACGCTGCTGGAGCCGGTGGCTTGGAGTTGTTTTCGGAGTCTGGCCTCCAAGGATTGCTTTGTCATCCTGAGCGGAGTTGGCGGACGCGAAGCGGGCGACAACGCAGTCGAAGGATCCCTTGCACGCCGGGACTGACGATGACGCCTCAGGGAGTTCTCCCCGCGCAGTAGGGAGCAGTGATGGAAACTCCCTTCAGAGCTGATGCCGCTGGCGGCGGGTATGGGATCCTTCGACTGCGCGGCTGCTTCGCATTCGCGAAGCAGCCGCGCCGCTCAGGATGACGGGGTGGAGTGAACCAAGAAAAACCCCAGAGGGATGGGGCCGTGGAATCCCACTTCTCGCAAAGGAAGCGAGAAGCGGGGGACCGGCGCCGTCACGGCTCCATCAACGTAGTATCGGAGCATGAGAACTCGTCGAAGTGGCCGCATGTCGCGCATTGCCACCCTTGACGCCTTGGTTCAAGGTTTGGAAATTCGCCCGGCTTGGCAAATCTGGCGTGCGCATTTGGCGGGGCGGCCTCTTTGCGGAAAATCAGCTCACCGCTACACTCGTACCCGCTCTCATCTAGGTGCTGCAGTTCCCGCTCATCCATACGTCCTATTTTACGCTTCCCGACGGCTCCGTTTCCGGCGGGCTTGACGAACGAAGTATAGAGGATATCGGTGCGTCCTGGGTGGAAACGGACCGGAAGAGCAGCCCCGTTGGCTCTCCGGACGCTGGCGCATACATGGCAGGACTTCTGAATCGCGACCGGCGACGCAGGACTATCGAGTCTCCGGAAGCGGATTGTCCAGGCCTCCGGCATGAATCCACTTCACTGCATCCTCGATGAGAGCCTTGCCGGGATGGTGCCCGCGCCCGCCTAGCGGGATTCCGGCCATGGTAGGGTAGATGCCGTCCTGCTGGAACCTTCGCCGCACAACTGGGTTGCCGTCACTGCCGAGAGTTTCAATCGTGAGCATGAATCTGCCATAGTCGAAGCTGTAGGGCACAGCTGTTGAAGAAGTGGAGGTTTGTTTGCCTTCATAGGTGCCCACCTGCTGACCATAAGTCGGGGAGCCAGGCGCGCTGTCGATGACGGATCCCGACGTGGGCGTCGTGCTAGAAGTGGTAACGATGCGCGTACCATGATACGTCGAAGGCGTGACCGTGATGACGAAGAAGGCCTTGACGGGGTTGGGCTCCGTTGTTGGGTCTCCATAGTCCTCGTAACATATGTCGGGATACTTCTTCTCGAGATCTTTGCTGGCCCACTTCAGGATTTTTGGGTTGGAAAGCTTTGCGTCGGTATTGCCCAAAGAGTCCACCGTAATAACAGAATAGGTCGTCGCACATGGCGGACGCTGGCTGCTCCTATCTTTAGCAGCGCACATGGAGATCGCGAGAAACACCACAATCAGAGGCTTTTTTCCCATGTTATCTCTACCTTTAAACACTTTCCCTTCTCGACATTATGTTGGAGCTCTTGGATCACCGGCAAGGTTACGGGGGTAATAGAGGCCTGAAGCGCGATAGGCTAGGCTGGGACCCTTCGGCTCCTCTCACGCGGCAATCCTTCGCAACTTCCTCCCATCCTCCCGCATCTAAACCTTGACAGCAATCCACTCAGGTCTTAGCATGGACCTGTTGGCAATCATAAGCGCATTGATTACAAAGCACTTATTCGATTCGCAGAGCCGAGGAACGGCTCCAAAAAGTTTAGAGGAGAAAATTTATGGCCAAGATTATTGGAATTGACCTTGGAACCACCAATTCTTGCGTGGCGGTGATGGAGGGCGGCGAGCCCAAAGTGATCGCCAACGAAGAAGGTGGGCGGACTACGCCTTCCGTGGTCGGCTTTACCAAGACTGGTGAGCGGTTGGTGGGGCAGGTCGCAAAGCGGCAGGCAGTCACCAATCCGGAGAACACGATTTACTCGATCAAGCGCTTCATGGGACGGCGCTTTGACGAGGTGCAGGAAGAGATAAAGATGGTCCCATATAAGGTTGTGAAGTCGGGCGACCACGTGGCGGTGCTGGCGCAGGGCAAGGAGTACACGCCTCCGCAGGTTTCAGCGCTGATTTTGCAGAAGTTGAAGAAGGCGGCGGAAGACTACCTCGGCGAGAAAGTGACCGAGGCGGTGATCACTGTGCCCGCGTACTTTAACGACGCCCAGCGTCAGGCCACCAAAGATGCCGGGCAGATTGCCGGCCTCGAAGTGAAGAGAATTATCAATGAGCCGACGGCGGCAGCGCTGGCGTACGGGCTCGACAAGACCAAGGACGAGATGATCGCCGTCTACGACTTTGGCGGCGGCACGTTCGACATTTCGGTGCTGGAAGTTGGCGAGGGCGTGATTGAGGTGAAGGCCACCAACGGCGACACGCACCTGGGCGGGGACAACCTGGATCAGCGCATCGTCGACTGGCTGATTGACGAATTCAAGAAGGATGAAGGACTCGACCTGCGCGGCAAAGGCAATGAAATGGCTCTGCAGCGGCTGCGCGACGCGGCCGAGCGGGCGAAGATTGAGCTTTCGACCACGATGGAGACCGAAATCAATCTGCCGTTTATCACGGCGGATGCAAGCGGTCCGAAACATCTGGTGAAGAAGCTGACGCGGGCCAAGCTTGAAGGCATGGTGGAAGACATCATTCAGAAGTCCGTGGGTCCGTGCAAGCAGTGCTTAAAAGATGCGGGCGTGGATGCCAGCAAGATCAACGAAGTGGTGCTGGTCGGCGGGCAGACTCGTATGCCGCGCATTCAGGCGCTCGTGAAAGAACTATTCGGCAAGGAAGGCCACAAGGGAGTCAACCCTGACGAAGTCGTAGCGATCGGTGCGGCGATTCAGGGCGGCGTGCTCGGCGGCGAAGTGAAAGATCTGTTGCTGCTCGACGTGACTCCGCTCTCGCTCTCGATCGAAACTTTGGGCGGCGTGGCGACTCCGATGATTCCGCGGAACACGACGATTCCGACCAAGAAGACGGAAACGTTCTCAACCGCGGCCGACAATCAGACCTCGGTTGAAGTGCACGTGCTGCAAGGCGAGCGTCCGATGGCGGCGCAGAACCGGACTCTGGGCAAGTTCCACTTGACCGGAATTCCGACGGCTCCGCGCGGTATTCCACAGATCGAAGTCACTTTCGATATCGACGCCAACGGCATCCTGAACGTGACCGCGAAAGATACGGCCACGCAAAAGGACCAGAAGATTACGATCACGTCGTCTTCAGGCTTGTCGAAAGAGGAAGTCGAGCGCATGGCCAAGGAAGCAGACGCTCACTCGGCCGAAGACAAGGCGCAGCGTGAAGCGATCGAGGCCAAGAACCAGCTCGACAGCATGGTCTACAACGTCGAGAAAATGCTGCGCGAGTCCGGAGATAAAATCTCGGGCGCGGATCGCGGCGAGGTGGAGAATGCAGTAGCCGACGCCAAGAAGGCGCTGGAATCGAACGACAAGGCGCAGATGGATAAGGCGCGCGAGACGCTGACTAAGGCTTCGCACAAGCTGGCCGAAGAGATGTATAAGGCGGCGCAGGCGAATGCTCCGGCTGGCGGCGCACCGGGTACTGGTCCAGCGGATGGTGCGGCTCCGGGCGCGAACGGCGCGAGCGGGCAGAAGAAGGACGAAGGCGTGATCGACGCCGAGTACGTGGATGTGGACGACAAGAAAGTAAGTTAAGCAATTTGCTGTGGCTTCTAGCTTGATCGTGGGACGCGGGCAGTTCTTGCCCGCGTCGCCGCGTTAGCGGGAGACCTTTGTTGGGAGGGGATTGAAATGGATTTCCAGGTTCATGAGCAAACATATTTCATAAATCTTGCCGAAGAAAATCAGTGGGAAGTTCTGATGGAGACGCCTTCGGGAGTGATGCCGATCCCGGTTTACGTGGATGCGGGCAAGACCGGTTCGCTGGTCATGCTGCCGGAGGATGGGTTCAGGATGCCGAACTGAGGCCGCAGGTATTGCGGTAGGGATCCTTCGACTGCGCATCCGTTCGCTTCGCGAACGGAATCTTCGCTCAGGATGACAAAGTGTAATGGCAACGACGACCAAAAAAGATTATTACGAGGTCCTTGGGGTGAAGAAGTCCGCTTCGGCGGACGAGATTCGCAAGGCGTTCCGCAAGCTCGCGCGAAAATACCATCCTGATGTAAACCCCGGAGACAAATCTGCCGAAGAGCAGTTTAAGACGCTCTCCGAGGCCAACGAAGTTCTTAGCGACCCCAAGAAGCGGAAGATTTACGATCAGGTCGGCTACTACTCCGACAATATCGACCCGGCGGCGGCCGAGGCTTACGCGCGTGGCGGAGCTACGGGCGCGGGAGGCTTCGGCGGCTTCCCCGGCGGCTTTCAAGGTGGTGGAGCGCAGCCTGCTGGCGACGGCGTTCACTTCGATTTTGGCGGATTCGATTTTTCTGACCTAGCGGATGCCGCACGCTCCGGAAAAAGCGGGCGAGGCGGCGGAAGCAGCTTCCGCGACATTTTTTCCGGCATGTTCGGTGGCGGGCGCGGAGCGGCACCGGCCGATACCGGACCGGAGCCGGGATCTGATCTGGAGTATCAGGTCAATGTGCCGTTCTGGACAGCGATTCGCGGCGGAGTGATGCGTCTGAATATCACGCGTCAGGACGCTTGCGCGAACTGCCACGGGAACGGCTACACCGAGGCTCCCGGCAAGTGCCCCGAATGCAATGGAACCGGTCAGGTTACGCAAACGGGCGGGCGCATGAAGTTCAATGTGCAATGCCCCAGCTGCCAGGGAACGGGCAAGAACCTTTCGAGCTGCGCCACCTGCCACGGCGAAGGGACGGTCAGTCGGACCGAACCGCTGGAAGTTCGCATCAAGGCCGGCACACGCGATGGGCAGCGCATCCGGCTGGCTGGCAAAGGCAATGCCGGCGCACATGGCGGAGCAGCCGGCGATCTTTACGTGATTATCCGTATCGAGCCGCATCCGCTCTTCCGGCGCGATGGCGACGATATTTATTTGACTGTGCCGGTAAGCGCGACCGAAGCCGCGCTGGGCGCAAAGATTGAAGTGCCCACCATCGATGGGCGCGCACTGCTGAAAATTCCTCCCGGAACGCAGCCCGGACAAAAACTGCGGCTGCGCGAAAAAGGAGTTCCTTCGGCCACGAAAGAAGGCGTGCGCGGCGACGAGATTGTCGAGATTACGGTTTCCGTGCCCATGCCCAGGGACGAGCGGACGAAAGAGCTACTACGGGAACTGGCCAAGCTGAATCCGGAGGATCCGAGGGAAGAGTTGTGGAAGAAGGTCTAGAACCGAATCGAGAGCACCGCGGGGCGAATTAGAAACAGCAGGGCTCGGGAAAATACCGAGCCCTTTTCAACTGTCTCTACTTTTTCTGGGATGGGTCGTCTGCCGGATTAATGTAATTAACCTGAAGGGGCGACATCCCGTGAATCTGGATGATGGTTGCCCCAGAAGCCTCGGCGTAATGATGCACGCTCGGATCCAGGTAGGCGAAGCTGCCGGCTTTAAAACTCATCATCTTGTCGCCGTCGAAGGTATCCCCCATACCAACCTTCAAGGTGCCCGATATCACGGTGACGTTCTCGCGCGTGGGGTGAGTGTGGGGAGCGATTTTGTATCCGTCAGGCATCTTGAGGCGAACCGTGTAATCGCCGGTTGATGCTGAAGGGTTACCTTCCAGAACGGCCAACTGCGCTCCCGCGGCGACGAACGGGGGTGGCTGACCCCATTTTATTTGCTCGGGCGTAACGGCGCTTTGAGCGTTACAAGGCACCGTGAAGAGCGCTGTCAGGGTGAGAGTCACGAGAATAGGAAGAAACGGTAGTTTCATTGAGCCCGCCTCCAAGCGGTCGCGGCATAATAAATGGGACTTGAGCCGGCAGCAAGAAAGTTGTCTGGGATGCGATTTCAACCAGCGCTTGTGCGCCCCGAAATTCGTTACTTCCGACGCTGGCCTCTCTACCGAAATTTCTTTAAAAGAAATTCACATTTTTCTTGCATCCTCTGAAATTTCCCGTAATCTCACAATTGCGAACTAACTCCAGCGGAATTTCTGGAATCTAACCAAACCAGAAAGCTCGAGCAGGAACCAGCCCGCTGCGGAGTAGCTGAGAGTGAGTCGCTTGAGGAGGAACACATCGAAATTGGCAACAGCTAGCGCCCCGCGTCAACAATCCGAAAATCCTCGCCCTCCCGCCGTAATCCCCAACCGGAACCCGATCGCCAAGAACTCGAGGAAAGGCCTCGTTCGGCTCACGCTGTGGCCTCTGGTCGCCGCCACCTTCTTTATGGTGTCGGGCGGAACCTATGGCACGGAAGACATTGTCCACGGAGCCGGCTACGGACGCGCGATCCTGATTCTGCTGCTCACCCCGCTGCTCTGGAGCCTTCCCACGGCCTTCATGATTGGCGAGCTTTCGAGCGCGCTGCCTTACGAGGGCGGCTACTACGCGTGGGTTCGCCGCGCCATGGGAAATTTCTGGGGATTTCAGGAGGCGTGGCTTTCGCTCGTGGCGTCGATTTTCGATATGGCGATTTATCCCACTCTGTTCGTCGCGTACCTCACGCGCATGTTCCCGTGGTTCCAGGAAAATGGCCGGGGATGGTGGGTTGCGCTGGCCGTGGTGATTGCATGCGCGATCCTGAACATTGCGGGCGTGAAAGTCGTTTCGATGACTTCGCTGTGGCTGTTCTTCGCGCTGTCGGCGCCGTTTGTGGCGATTGTGCTATTGGCGCCGTTCAAGATGGGCGCGCTGGCCAATGCCGTGACCAAGCCGACGACCTCGACGGTCGATATTCTCGGCGGCCTGCTGATCTGCATGTGGAATTACATGGGATGGGACAACGCTTCGACCATCGCCGCCGAAGTGGAGCGGCCGCAGCGGACGTATCCGCGGGCGATGCTGGTTGCGGTTGGCATCGTGGCGCTAAGCTATGTGCTTCCTCCGGCTGCCATGTGGATGACCGGGCTGACCCCATCCGCGTGGGAGACAGGATCGTGGGCCGATATCGCGGGCTTGCTGGGTGGACCGCTGCTGCGGGTCGGCGTAGTGCTGGGAGGAATCCTCAGCGCCTTTGGCATGTTCAACGCCCTGGTAATGAGCTACTCGCGGCTGCCGCTGGCCATGGCGCAGGATGGCATGCTCCCGGGAATTTTTGCAAAGCTACATAAGAAATCGCGCGCGCCGTGGGTTGCGATTGTTGCGCTGGCGATGTGTTGGGCGATGTGCCTCGGGCTAGGTTTTGCCCGGCTGGTCACGCTCGACATTCTTCTTTACGGCTTTAGCCTGCTGCTGGAATTTATTGCATTGGTGGTGCTGAGATTCCGCGAACCGGAGTTGGCGCGTCCATTCAGAGTTCCCGGCGGACTGTTTGGAGCTATCGCGATCGGCATCGCACCAATGCTTCTGTTGGGATTTTCCATCATCCGCAGCGAGCATGAGCAGGTTTGGAATATGAGTTCATTCGCCTTCGGCATGATCCTGATCGCGGCGGGATTTGTCGCCTACGCGGTCAATCATCTTTTGAAACCGGCAGGATGGGCGGCGGTGCGAAAAGAAAACCCACAGCCTACCGCTTAAGGTTCTTCACTTAGAAAATAAACTGGGAAAATGAAAAAGAGGGCGAAGGAGAACTCCGCCCTCTCATTTTTAGTTGAAACGGTTACGCGGCAGCTTCCGCGGTATCGCGCAGGCTCTTTACTTTGTCATGCGCCTTCTGCACGCTCGCGGCCTGGCGCCGAACAATCTCGGCAACACCCGCCGGCAACGAACCGCTCAACGCCTTCTTGTACGCGTCTTTGGCATTGTCCTCGCCGGCTTCCACCGACTCCAGAATTGATTTATCACCGGCACCCATCGCGACTTTGGTGTCGATCCAGGCGCGGTGCATCGTGGCCGAGGCCGATCCTGAAACTTTCTTTCCCGGCTCTCCCAGCTTCGGCAGCTCGCTTTGCAATTCCTGCGCAAACCGTCCGCGTTCGCCGGATTGCTCAGTGAAGAACGATTTCAGATCTGGCCGCTTGGCATGAGTCGCGGCATCCTGATAACCCTTCTGTCCATCTTTGCAAGTTTCAATAAGGGCTTCGACCACACTAACAGCATTATTTTCGTCCATGATTTCCTCCTATTAGTTGGATGCCTTTACTCCTTGAGAGTTTGGCGAGAGATTCCGCCATCACACTATGAGGAAAAGCGGCTGTGCAATAGAATGTGCGCAGGAAAATAAAATTATGACGAAACGGAAATCGAAGGGCGCCTACATGATTTCCTCTGTAGCCGAAATGTACGGCATTCATCCGCAAACGCTGAGGCTGTATGAACGTGAAGGCTTGCTGAAGCCGTCGCGCACCGAAGGCAACACGCGGCTGTACACCGATGAAGATCTGCAGCGGCTGGAGTTTATTCTCTCGCTGGCGCGCGACCTCGGAGTGAACATCAGCGGCATGGCAATCATCCTGCAAATGCGCGAGCGCATGGAAGAAATGCAGCGGCAGATTCAGGAGTTCGTGCAATACATCCAGGAAGAAGTGCTCACGCGCGCCCATGCGGCCGCCGATCCTGCGAAGGGCGCCATTGTGCCGGTGCGGAGAGCGATGATGACGGCAACTGCTCCCACGGTGAAGAAGCGATAGCACCCCAGATTTTAATTTCTGTCATCCTGAGCGCAGTAGTCATTTCGCGAAGCGAAATGACTACGAAGTCGAAGGATCTCTACCTTTGTAGATGAACCATCTGGCCTTTGAGCTGCTCTTCGGCGCACAGCCATTCCGGACCAAAGCTCCGTTTGATATAGGGATGCTTCGACTCCGTGAGATGCTTCGCTTCGCGAACCATCTCTCTTCGCTCAGCATGACAATACGCCGGGGTCCACGAACTTTCCCGACACGCAGGTATCATGTACGGTCACGCTCATGCTTCCCTTCAAGCTGGTATACAGCGACGGCTATTACCTCCCCATCGGCGAGCACATTTTCCCTGCCGAAAAATACAGACGAATCCAAGACAAGCTGATTGCAGACGGTGTCGCAGATGTCAGCGATTTTATCGAGCCTCAACCTGCCACCGATCAGGACATCCTTTTAGTTCACACGCCGGAGTACGTTCACAAACTAAGAACCGGTACGCTTTCGCAGCGCGAACAAATGGAATTAGAAATTCCCTACTCGCATGAACTGGTGGATGCGTTTTGGCTGGCCGCGGGCGGATCGATTCTGGCCGCGCAGCAGGCTTTGAAAGACGGTGTCGCATTCAACATTGGTGGCGGTTTTCATCATGCCTTTGCTGATCATGGCGAAGGCTTCTGCATGATTCACGATGTTGCGGTGGCGATCCGGTGCCTCCAGCGCGACGACAAGATTCGCACCGCGATGACGGTCGATTGCGATGTTCACCATGGCAACGGCACGGCGGCAATTTTTGCTGGAACACGCACCGCGAGTGCGCTCTTGCCGTCGGCCGGAGCATCCACTCTCGATTCGTCGGCAGGCGATTCGGCGCTGCGGGGAAAAATCCGCGGAGTGCACGCCGGCGAAGTATTTACCATCTCACTGCATCAGCACAATAACTATCCGCTATGGAAGCCGCCGTCGTCGATCGACGTAGACCTCCCCGATGGCATCGGCGACGACGACTATCTGGCATGGCTCGACAATGCGTTGAGCTCTGGGCTGCGGCAGTTCGAGCCCGAATTAATTTGCTATCTCGCCGGCGCTGACCCGTATCGCGAAGATCAGTTAGGCGGGCTTTCGCTGACCATCGAGGGATTAAGAAGACGCGATGAACTGGTGTTTCGTGTAGCACGGGCGCGTGAAATTCCTGTGATGGTCACTTACGCGGGCGGATATGCGCAGAATGTGGGAGACACGGTGAAGATTCACTGCAATACGGTGGTCGCGGCGAAGGATGTGTATCACAGACACGTGTCATCCTGAGCGGAGTGGACGCTGCGCGAAGCGCAGCATCCTCGGAGTCGAAGGATCCCTTTCACCTGATGGCATAACCGGCTTCGAGGCGAATTTTCTTCTATTTGTTAGTATGGCCGAGGTTCACTGGAGGCTTGTCAAGAGAACTCCGTGACAAGCCGGCGGCACTCCATTGGAACAAGGGGTCCTTCGACTTCGTGGTCCTTCGCTTCGCGAACCACCACTTCGCTCAGGATGACAACTCGATATGGGAGACACCTCATCTCTCGCCGACTGCTAAAATAAACAGTCACCTTTATGTTCGAGAATCTACAGGAAAAACTCCAACGCGCATTCAAGTCCCTACGCGGCCAGGCCCGGCTCAGCGAAGAAAATATTGCGGAGGCCTTGCGTGAAATCCGCCTGGCGCTGCTCGAGGCCGACGTCAACTTCAAAGTCGTGAAAGAACTGATCGACCGCATCCAGGCCAAAGCCGTGGGCCAGGAAGTGCTGACCGCGCTTTCTCCTGGCGAGCAGGTCATCAAGATTGTGCGCGACGAACTGGTCGAGACGCTCGGCAAAGATACGGCGCGCATGAAGTTCGCCTCGCAACCGCCAACGGTTGTACTCATGGCCGGCTTACAAGGTTCCGGCAAAACGACAACTTCGGGCAAGCTGGCACACTGGTTTAAGGCGGGCGGGCATCGTCCTCTTCTTGTTTCGGTGGACGTCTATCGTCCAGCCGCGCGCCAGCAGTTGAAAGTTGTGGCGGATGCGGTGAAGGCGCAGATTTACGAAGGCCAGGTGGGCGAAGCGAATACACCCGGCGAGCTTACACAGGCGGTCGAGCGTCTGGTAAAGGAAGCGCGGCGCGAGGCCGTGGTTTCCGGATGCGACGTGCTGATCGTCGATACGGCTGGCCGTTTACACATCGACGACGAACTGATGAGCGAGATGCAGTCGCTGAAGAAGCTGCTGAATCCTTCAGAGATTCTGTTCGTCGCCGATGCCATGACGGGGCAGGACGCGGTGCGATCGGCGGACGAGTTCCACAAGAAGCTTTCGCTCACCGGGGTGGTGCTCACCAAAATGGATGGCGATGCGCGCGGTGGCGCGGCGCTTTCCATCCGGCAGGTGACGGGGCAGCCGATCAAGTTCATTGGCGTGGGCGAAAAGTATGACGCGCTGGAGCCATTCCATCCCGACCGCATCGTGTCGCGCATTCTGGGCATGGGCGACATCCTGTCGCTGATCGAGCGCGCGGAATCGCAGATCGACAAGAAAAAAGCGCAGGAGATGGCCACCAAGGCGCTCACCGGTGACGGCTTCTCGCTGGAGGATTTTCGCGACCAGTTGCGCCAAGTAAAAAAGATGGGCTCGATGAAGAGCATCATGGGAATGCTGCCGAGTATCGGACCGTTCTCAGGATTGCAAAAAGCCGCCGACAGCGTGGACGAAAAACAGATCAACCGCGTCGAGGCCATCATCAACTCGATGACCATGCACGAGCGCAATCATCACGAAGTAATCAACGGCAGCCGGCGCAAGCGCATCTCACGCGGCTCGGGCACCACCGTGCAGGAAGTGAATAACCTGCTCCGCCAATACGCACAGATGAAAAAAATGTTCAAGCAAATGGGCAAGCCCAGCTTCGCGCGAAGAATGGCGGGGATGAAGTTGCCGGGAATGTGAAATCAGTTGCCGGTTGCCAGAACTCAGTTGCCAGCCAGGAACTGAAGACGGATTTTCTGGCAACATGCCGCTGACAACTGCCACTTGCTCTTATGAAATGGCGATCCCTCGAAGAATCCATCTCCGAAACCGAAGTGCGAGCACTGCGTGAAATCTCTGCCGAGCGTAAAGAACTGATTGCCAAATACGTTCCTGCTGAGACACAGGCGGTGCACGCTCGCGCCATCGCCGAGCTAAAGAAGACAGCTTTGGCGGCGCACATTCTCCCTGTCGGCGCAAAGGTTCCCGAGTTTCAGCTTCCAGATCACGACGGCAAGAATGTCCCCTCTTCCGAACTGCTCATTAGGGGCCGCCTCGTTCTCTGTTTCATCCGCGGCCGCTGGTGCCCGTTTTGTGTCGCTCAGATGGAAGCGATGAATCTTGTTGCGCCGGAGATCGAGCAAGCTGGCGCGACGCTGGTCGCAATTTCTCCGCAGACCGTGCAGCAGTCATTCTTCATGCGCGATCAGCACAGGCTGCGGTTCCCGCTGCTTTCCGATGCAGGCAACAAGGTTGCCCGGCAGTTCGGCTTGACCTATCGCGTGCCAGACGAACAGAAATCTATTTATCAGCGCGCGTTCGTCAATCTTCCATTCGTCAACGGCGACGCAAGTTGGGAACTGCCGATTCCGGCGACGTACGTGATCGATCGTGACGGAACTGTGATCTTCGCTTCTGCCAACGAGGATTACACGGAGCGGCCGGAACCAAAGGACATCGTGCGCCTGATCGCCCACCTTTCTGGCGATTGAAACACACTGGCGACGCTCCCGCGCTGCACCTCCGCTTTCGGTACACTGAATACTCATGAATTACATCTACGGTATCAACGCGGTTGGCGAAGCCCTCAAGGCGCGCGGTCGCGCTTTTCAGTGGGTCGGCATGGCGAAGGAGCGCAACGACATCCGCCTGCAGCGGATGATCGAAGAGTGCCGCAAGCTCGGCGTGCCCGTAAAATTTCTCAGCCGCACCGAGCTCGATCAGATGGCTGGCCGGGCCGCGCATCAAGGGGTGGTGGCTGTCACGTCTGCAAAGCAATACAGCGATCTCGATGATGTCTTGGATGCGAAACGCGGGCAGTATTCTTTCGTCATCGTGCTCGATGGTGTGGAAGATCCGCACAATTTGGGCGCGTTGTTGCGCACGGCCGACGCCGCTGGAGCCGATGGCGTAGTAATTCCCGAGCGACGCGCCGCGCCCGTCACGGGCACTGTAACCAAGACTTCTGCGGGGGCCAGCGAGTATCTACCAATCGCCAGGGTCACCAACATCGCGCGCACCGTTGAAGAACTGAAAGATCGAAATATCTGGACCGTTGGGCTCGATGAGCGCGGAACACAGACCTACGATCAGATGGATTACAACATGGATTGCGCGCTGGTTCTCGGTGCCGAAGGCAAAGGCCTGCACGACTTGGTCAAGAGGAAGTGTGATTTTCTGGTTTCGATTCCGATGCTGGGCAAGGTGCCTTCGCTGAATGTCTCGGTAGCCGGCGCGGTAGTGATGTACGAAATTGTGCGGCAGCGGCGCACGCGAGCTCGTGCACAAGAAGAACAGGCGTCTTCAGGTACGAAATGAATTCTGTTTTCATTCGCCTGGCATTTCTCTGCGTTCTCTGTGCCTCTGTGGTGAATTGTTTTTCTCTGGACCGCGGAGCTTTCACCGTCACCAAATACGACCTTAATATCCGCATCGATCCTGCTCAGCAGCGACTGGAAGGCCGCGGCAAAATCACTCTCAGAAACGATTCGACTGCGCCGCAGAAAATTGCGGTGCTGCAAATCACCTCGGCGCTAACTTGGCGATCGATCCGGGCTGCCGGCAAGCTGCAGTTTGTTCTGCAAAGCTTCACCTCCGACATCGATCACACCGGAGCGCTCTCTGAAGCGATCGTGACTTTGCCGCAAACAGTCGCGCCGAAGGGCACAGTCGTTCTCGATATCGGCTACGAGGGCGTCATTCCTCTCGATGCAGCGCGTCTCACGCGCATCGGCACTCCGGAAGATACGGCCCGCAGCACGGACTGGGACGAGATCGGCGCAAACTTTACCGCGCTGCGCGGGGCGGGATATGTGGCGTGGTATCCCATCGCGACCGAGGCGGCAAGTCTTTCCGAAGGCAACGAGTTGTTCGAAGTTCTGGCGCGTTGGAAGGCGCGGGAAGCCGCCACGACGATGCATTTACGGGTTGCGGTTGCCAGCAGTGAGGAAGATGAGAAGCCGGAACTTCTGGTGAATGCGACGGCGTGCCCAACGGCGCAGGAAGCCGGACATGAGTTCGTGGCCGACTGCAGCTACAGAGCTCTCGGTTCGATTCTGCCGACGCTTGTAATTGCAAACTACGAGGTGGTCAAGCGGCCAGATGTCGAAGTTCACTTCTTACCCGGCCACAACATCGCGGCGGCGAATTATGCCGACGCCGCACAGAAAGTCGTTCCCTTCATCACCGAATGGTTTGGAGCGCCGCGATCGAAGGCAGAGACAGCTGATCTGCAAGACGCCAGCGCCGCGCCTTTCGAGAGTGGATCGTTATTGCTCACCCCCTTGGCAGGGATCGATCCGAAGCTGGCGGCATTAATGGCGGCGCATCAACTCACGCATGCGGCCTTTTCTTCGCCGCGGCCCTGGATTAACGAGGGTCTCGCCCACTTTGCGCAAGCGCTTTATCTCGAACGCGAAAAAGGACGACGGGCGGCGCTCGACTACATTGGACTGCATCGCTCGGCATTTGCCGCAATTGATCGCGAAAAAGAGAAGCAGACAACACCGCCGCTGCGAGCGGAAGATGAAGCGAGCCGCTCTTTAGTGAACACAGCCGATGAACAGCTTTATCGCAGCAAAGCGATGTGCGTGTGGTGGATGCTGCGCGATATGCTCGGCGTTGCGGTGCTGAAGAAGGCGCTGGCGGCTTACCGTCCGGAGCAGGACAACGAACCTTCTTATATGCAGCGATTGATTCAATCTCAAACGCAGCGCGACCTGGAGTGGTTCTTTGACGACTGGGTTTATCGCGACCGCGGCCTACCGGATTTTAAAGTGGAGTCGGCATTCACCCGCCAGACATTGCCTGAGGGCTACATGATCACCGTTACGGTGGCGAACACTGGCGCGGCCGGAGCTGAGGTTCCGCTCATCGTGAAATTTGAAGGGGGCGAGGTGGTGAGACGGCTTGTCGTGCGCGGCAAGAGCAACGGCGTGATTCGCGTGGAGGTTCCCAAGTTGCCAGAAGAAGTTGTGGTCAATGACGGAAGCGTGCCAGAGCGTGATACCACGAATAATGTGTTTAAGATCGAGGCGGGAGATGTGGCGAAGTAGGCTCCGCTTGGAAACAAAAATCTTCACTGACAGGCAACACGAGCTGAACTGCGTAGGTCCTTCGCGCAACGATCGCGCTCAGGATGACAATGCTTTGGTGGTGAAGTCGGCAAGAGCTTTCACCTTCGCCGCTGCCGCGCCCGAATCAATTGATCGAACCGCGAGCGGAATTCCATCTGCAATGCGATCGACGCGTCCTGCCGCTACCAGGGCGGCCGCAGAGTTCAACACAACTACATCGCGGCGCGGAGATTTCTTCCCGCTCAACATCTCGCGAACGATCGCGGCATTCTCCGCCGCATCGCCGCCGGAGATGTCTTCGAGCGTGGCGCGCTGGATACCGAACTCTTCCGGATCGACTTCGTAAGTGCGTACGGATCCGTCACGGGCTTCGGCCACGCGCGTGGGCCCGGTGATGGTAATCTCATCGAGTCCGTCGAGGCCGTGCACGACCAAAGCGCGGTGAAGTCCTAACATGCTGAGCGCCTCGGCGAGCTTTTCAACCATGTCGAGCGCATAGACGCCCACGACTTGCCCTGAAGCATGCGCGGGATTGGTGAGCGGCCCAAGCAGATTGAAGATGGTGCGCAGGCGCAACTCCCGGCGCACCTTCTGCACTTGCTTCATCGAGGAGTGAAGGTCAGGCGCGTAGAGAAAACAGATCCCGACTTCTCGCAGGCATCGCGCTGCGCGCTCCGGAGTCAACTGGATATTTACCCCGAGGGCTTCCATCACATCGGCGGAACCGCACTTCGAGGTCAGGCTGCGATTGCCGTGTTTGGCAACGCGCACGCCCGCGCCGGCGGTCACGAAAGCGGCGGCGGTTGAAATATTGAAAGTTCCGCTGGCATCGCCTCCGGTGCCGCAGGTATCGACCAGCGCATCGCGTCCGGTGCCGCTTACATCGAGTGGGCCGGACTCTGAGGAACCATCGCCAGCCAATGAAATCGGAAGCGGTGTGGCTGCCGCGCGAATCGCTTCGGCAAAACCGACAATCTCTTCGACCGTCTCGCCCTTCATGCGTAAAGCCACGAGCAGCGCGGCAATCTGCGCGTCGGTGCAATTCCCTGCCAACACTTCTGCCATCACTCCGCAGGCTTGAGTGCGCGACAGCGACTGGCTGGGATTTGAAATGCACTGGAGCGCATCGAGGATCATGGTGGCGTAATAGGTATTCCGAGTGGAATATTAAAAAGCGATTCTACCCGGTACAGAAACGTCAAGCTTGGAGCCTTTCCGAGACAAAACTTTACGCGAACTGACCAACTCTTTACCACTCCGACTGGGGGAGCAGTGTTCCTATGAGTGTATACATCGTCAGAAGATCGGGCCGAATCGATTGGGTGACAAGCACAATAGGCTTGGAGAGAATCATGAAAATTGCCATAGCTGCGCTGCTTCTCTTAGCCTCGGCGTTCGCCCAGGAACCATCTAGCGCCACGACATTGGCCTGCGGTCCCAAGGATGCCGGCTTCGGCGTAAAGCTGGAGAAAAACCAGCACACACTAGCTCAGCCCGAGTCAGGGAAGGCGCTGGTTTACTTCATCCAGGAAAAGGGTTCAGATTCCTTCGCGGTGACAACCAAGATCGGGATTGATGGAGCATGGGTAGGCGCGAACAAGAATAGCTCGTATTTCGCTGCGTCCGTCGAGCCGGGAGAACATCATGTGTGTGCCAACGTGCAGTCCTTTCGCGGGCATCCCGTGGAGCTTGCGCATTTCACAGCGGAGGCAGGGCAGGTTTATTACTTCGATGCGCGGATCATCTATGGAGAGGCAAGCGATCTGTATTGCTTTCTGGGCGCGGTCGATGGCGACCAAGCCAAGTACCTGATTGACTCCCTTTCGCTGAGCGTGTCGACATCGTCCACACAGAAGAAGTGAGAGAGCGGCAGCGCAGTACGATTCGAAATGCACTGAAGCGCATCGAGGATCATGAGCTAGTCGAAATTGTACCCGCTAGGTGCCTTGCGCGGCAGGGTCGTTCAGTCTCGGCAGGAAATACTCGCGCCAGCTTTCCGGCAGCGCAGCGGTAGCGACCGCCTTCTGCAGAAGGTCGCGATTGTATTTCTCCCGCACGAAGAGCCGATTCATTTCGGCGATCGTAATGCCATCCGGATTCCGGGATATAAATTCAATCACGTCCCCCTCGCCGGCTTCGCCCTCCTGCTCGACCGAAAAATAAAATCCGCTGCGACCACTCTCCATGAAGCGCTCGATCATATCGTCGCGCTGAAATTTTGCAGCCAGCTTGTAGCACGGCATGCGCGGCTGGCGGACCATGACTATTGCCGAGCCAATCTTCAGGCGATCGCCCACATGAAGCTCGGCCTCCATCAATCCCTCGGTCGCGAAATTCTCGCCGAACGCTCCCCAGGGCAAATCGATTCCCGGCAGCTGCTCCCGCCAATATTCATAATGTTCGGCAGGATAGGCGTAGACCGCTTTGTAGACCCCGCCATGGACGCTGAGATCCGCTTGCCGGTCGCCATCAAGATTTAAGGTGCGCAGCAACACACGCCCGGAAACCGGCTTCTTGAAAATTCCGGTGTTCAGCGTCATCCCCTTGTAGACCGCCAGCCGGGGCAGCGCGACGTTAAGCGAAATCAGTTTCACAATGGAGGTTAGATGTAACCCAGCCAGAAAAAGACGCGCACTTCAGTTTGCCCAAATCGCATACCCTTCTATAAACTTAAGAGTTTGCTGCCCGCAGTTAAATGCCGCAAGCAGTTCCTTCCGATTCTTAGCTGACGAGCGATTATGAAAATCCATGAGTACCAGGGCAAAGCGATTCTTAAGAAGTATGGCGTAACCGTGCCGCGCGGAACGATGGCAACTTCGCAGGAAGAGGCCGATGCAGCCGCGAGAGAACTGTTCAACGCCGGAGCCACGGGCGTTGTCGTCAAGGCGCAAATCCATGCCGGTGGCCGCGGCAAAGGCGGAGGCGTAAAGATCGCGAAGTCCGTGGCCGAGGCCGCAGAGTTGGCCGGCAAGATGCTAGGCATGAAGTTGGTGACTCATCAGACTGGGCCTGAAGGCCGCACCGTACGCCGCTTGTTGATTGAGGAAACCCTACCAATCGAGAAAGAACTGTATCTTGGCATTCTGGTCGACCGCACGGAAGGCAAGCCGGTTTTCATGGCTTCAGCCGCGGGCGGAATGGAAATTGAGCAGGTCGCGGAGGAAAATCCCGACGCGATTTTGAAGCAATATATCGATCCCGGCATGGGCCTCGAAGCTTTTCAGGCTCGCAAGATGGCTTTCGCACTCGGGCTCAGCGCCAAGCAGATTAATCCGGCGGTGCAATTTCTCACCAACTTGTACAAGGCGTTTCTGGATACCGACGCATCTCTGCTTGAGATCAATCCCTTCATCACGACCACCGATGGCCTGCTCTACGCGCTCGATGCCAAGCTGACGTTCGATGACAACGCGCTCTTCCGACATCCGGATATTCGCGAACTGCGCGATATAACTGAAGAAGATCCGCTCGAAGTGGAAGCTTCGAAGTACAGCCTGAACTACATCAAACTCGAGGGCAGCGTGGGCTGCATGGTGAACGGCGCCGGTCTCGCGATGGCGACCATGGACATCATCAAATACGCCGGCGGCATGCCTGCAAACTTTCTTGATGTGGGAGGCGGGGCGAACGCCGAGCAGGTCGCCCATGCGTTCGAGATTTTGCTGAGCGACAAGAGCGTGAAGGCAGTGCTGATCAACATTTTTGGCGGCATCCTGCGCGTGGATACGCTGGCGACTGGCGTGGTGGAAGCGGCTAAGAAAACAAACATCAAACTTCCCATTGTTCTCCGCCTCGAAGGCACGAATGTGGTCGAGGGCAAGAAGATTTTGATGGAGTCGGGATTTAATTTTGTGGTGTGCGACACCATGAAGGACGCGGCGGATAAAGTTGTGGCGGCGGCACGGTAATCGACGCTGCGCTGGTTTAGGCACGGAAACCATGGTCCCTCGCTTCGCTCGGGATGACACGTGAGTTGAATTGCACGTGAGTTCGGCAGATCATTGAGGAATTATTTATGGCAATCCTGGTTAATAAGAATACGCGGTTGATCGTGCAGGGGCTGACGGGGCGCGAGGGAACGTTTCACGCCAAGGCTTGTGCGGCTTACGGAACGCAGGTGGTTGGCGGAGTGACGCCGGGCAAAGGCGGCACCACGCACGAAGGCTGGCCGATTTTCAATACTGTGCAGGAAGCCGTTGAGAAAACCGGCGCGGATACCACCGTGATTTTTGTTCCGCCGCCGTTTGCGGCCGATGCGATCATGGAGGCCGCCGACGCCAAACTCGACCTCATCGTCTGCATCACCGAGGGCATCCCGACCCTCGACATGGTGAAAGCGTGGGAGTTCCTGCAAGACCGGCGCTCGCGGCTGATCGGGCCGAACTGCCCTGGCATTATTTCGCCGGGAAAATGCAAGATTGGAATCATGCCGGGATCGATTCACAAAGAAGGATCGGTCGGGATCGTCTCGCGCTCGGGCACATTGACGTATGAAGCGGTGCATCAACTCACGCAGCGCGGCATTGGACAATCGACGGCAATCGGCATCGGCGGCGATCCGATCATCGGAACCAATTTCGTGGATGCGCTCGATCTGTTCAATCGCGACCCTGAGACCGAAGCGGTAATCATGATTGGCGAAATAGGCGGCGACGCCGAAGAAACCGCAGCAGAGTTCGTGAAGACGAAAATGAAGAAGCCGGTCGTCGGCTTCATCGCCGGACAAACCGCGCCCCCAGGGCGAAGGATGGGCCACGCCGGCGCGATCATCTCCGGCGGCAAGGGCACGGCAGCGGAGAAGATCAAGGCCATGGAAGCGGCGGGAATTCGTGTGGCGAAATCCCCAGCTGCAATTGGAGAGACGCTGCAGGCCGCGCTCGGAGTGAAGGTCTAACTTTGTCATCCCGAGCGAAGCGAGGGACCATGGTTTTTCTCTGCGCTACGGTGGTTGCCGCCGGCAAACACCAAGGTCCCTCGCTGCGCTCGGGATGACAAACCGCAATAGGATTCGACAACGAAACGACTAAAGGAATAACGACGAACCACTCACTATGAAAACTTTGCAACGTACCCTAACCATCGTGAAGCCTGACGCCGTCGCCAAAAATGCTGTCGGCGACATCATCGAACAATTCGAGAAGAACGGATTCCGCATCCTCGCCATGAAGATGCTCGAGATTTCGAAGCATCAGGCGGAGCAGTTCTACGCCGTCCATGCAGCGCGGCCATTCTATAGCTCACTCACCGATTTCATGTCGAGCGGCCCGATCGTCGCGCTGGCGCTGGAAAAGGAAAACGCCATTGCCGATCTTCGCAAGCTGATGGGAGCGACCAATCCGGCAAATGCCGAGGAAGGCACGATCCGCAAGAAGTGGGCTTCGAGCATTGAGTACAACGCGATTCACGGGTCGGACGCCGAGGATACGGCGCGCTTTGAGCTTAGCTTCTTTTTCGCAGGCTACGAACTGGCGAAGTAGCGCCGCCGTCTCGGCGGGACAACCGCGGAGAGCTCACCATGCGCTTTCTCGCGAAATTCTCCGCGAACAGGCATTATGTGGAATGAGCGCGGGCCAGTCGCCGCGCTCATAGGATTCCAAATCAGGCGATTCGATCCCGGACAAACATTTCAAATCTATCCCACCGGTTCGAACAGATTGCCTTCCACTCGATCCGCAACCTTGGGTAATTCTTTGCGGGCATACTGCAAGAAATGCGGCGCGGACCGGTGCGACTCAAGTGCGGCGTCGTCTTTGTACTGTTCGTAGATAAAAAAGCGCCGCGGCTCGGTCTTGTGCCGGTGGACCTGATACATCTGGCAGCCGGGCTCCTTGCGGGATTCTTCAGTCAGCTTCGCAAAAATTGAAATCACGTCGGCATCGTGCCCCGCCTTCGCCATCCAGGTTACAGCGAGAACCACCATCGTGCGCTCCTTACAAACACCAAGGGTGAGATATGGGTAGACATTCTAGACGTTCCGAGATGAGTTTGTCTGCATCGCGGAGGCGAACTCGTCCATAAAGATAATCTGATCGCGGTCGGGGCCGGTGGAAACCATGCCGACCTTGGCGCAGGTTTCCTTCTCCACGAAGCCGAGATATTCGCGGGCCGGCCTGGGCAGCTTATCGAACTGGGTGATCCCTTGAGTGGACGTTTGCCAACCCGGCATCTTGCGGTACACGCATTCGATTTTGTCGTAACCGCTGGCCTGCGCTGGAATCTCCATCGTGTTCTTGCCATCCACTTTGTAGCCGATGCAGACCGGAATCTCTGCCAGTTCGTCCAGGACGTCCAACTTGGTAACTACCAGCCATGAAATCCCGTTGATCATTCCTGCGTAGCGCAGCAGAGGCAAGTCGAGCCAACCGGTGCGGCGAGGACGTCCTGTGACCGCGCCGAACTCGTTGCCGCGCTTGCGCAGTTGCTCGCCGGCATCGCCCTTTTCCTCGCTGGGAAACGGCCCTTCGCCCACTCGCGTGCAATACGCCTTCGTCAGGCCGATCACCGATTGGATCGCGTTGGGGGCGACGCCCGTACCAATCGCCGCGCCACCGGAGGTCGCGCTCGAAGAGGTGACGAACGGATAGGTTCCGTGGTCAATGTCGAGCATCGTCCCCTGTGCGCCTTCAAACAAGACCGACTCGCCATCGGCAATCGCCTGGTTGAGCAGGACCGCGGTATCGCACACAAACGGCGCGATCTTTTCCGCCGCCGCCGCATAGTCGCCATACATCTTGTCGGCATCCAGGGGTTCGGAATTAAACAGTGCGTGCGCGATCATGTTTTTTTCCCGCACGGCATTTTCGATATGTTTTTTTAGAAGCTGCAAATCGAGGAGATCGGCGATGCGCAATCCGCGGCGTCCCATTTTGTCTTCGTAGGCTGGGCCGATGCCGCGCGACGTGGTGCCGATCTTGACGCGCCCGGGAGCATTTTCCGCAGCGAGTTCGATCATGCGATGGTAGGGCAAAATCACCTGGGCGCGGTTGGAAACGAAAAGGTTTCCGTCCACTTTCACGCCCGTATCGCGCAGCGCTCCAACTTCCTTCAGAAACGCCATGGGATCGAGCACTACGCCGTTGCCGATCACGCTGCGGCAGGCCTCGCGCAACACGCCGCAAGGGACGAGTTGCAGAACGAACTTCTTGCCGTTAATGATGACGGTGTGTCCGGCGTTATGGCCGCCAGCGTAGCGCGCGACGACAGAGAAGTTCTCCGACAGAACGTCGACAATCTTGCCCTTGCCCTCGTCGCCCCACTGGGCGCCGACGATTACCGCGGTCTTGCCTTTTTTCAATTTCCACTCCGTGAGGAAGATTCGCGCAGACGCGCAGACGACTACAGCCCCGGGGTCGCACACAGCCTCGCCCCGGCAACACACTCACAAAAAGTTACTTGGGATAAGAGCGGAAGAAGATGTGTACTTACTAGTTTAACGTGCTGGCAGCGCGAATGGCAACGCTGGTTCGAACCGGGCGCAAATGCAATGGTAGGACCAGTTGAAATGGTAGGCGCGGCAGGACTTGAACCTGCAACCACCGGATTAGAAATCCGGTGCTCTATCCGGTTGAGCTACGCGCCCTCAGTAACAACCAGTCCCATCTATTTTATCAAGGCCGCCCTCTTTGAATCGTTAGGCTTCGGTTGGAGTTTTCGCACGAATACCAATTCCGGCTGCAAGAGGGTTCGCGGGTGGAGTATTATGCGGTGTCGCATTGGCCCAAAACCCTCAATCCCGGCTGGCTTACATCGACTGGATGCGCGGCCTCGCCTGCGTCTTGATGTTCCAGACGCATTGTTACGACGCGTGGCTTAGTCCCGCAGCGCGGCAAAGTAAGTTTTTCATGTATTCGCAACTGGGCGGAACCTTTCCAGCTCCGCTGTTCTTGTTCTTGGCCGGAGTTTCGTTTGCGCTGGTCACTGGAAAGCTATGGCAGAAAAATCTTGCCCCTGCAAAGATTGCCCGCGCCACAATTCGTCGCGGCGCTGAGATCTTCGCTTTCGGCCTGCTGTTTCGACTGCAGGAATATGTAATTGCCTGGGGCTGGGCTCCCCTGAGCGATTTATTGCGCGTGGATGTGCTCAATACCATCGGCCTCTCGATGATGCTCATGGGCCTGATGTGCTGGCTGGCGCTGGCGATTCACCGCGGAGCGCACGCGCGCCTGGCGCTGGTTCTCGCTTCCTGCGGTACGGCTCTGCTGATCTCACTTCTTACGCCGCCGCTGTGGACGAGCTGGCGTCCAGATTGGCTGCCCTGGCCATTGGAGTCCTACATCAACGGCGTGCACAATTTCGGTACACCGCAGGCGTGGCTGTTTCCGGTTTTTCCGTGGACTGGATTCGCGTTTGCCGGTCTCGCCGCGGGATTCATCCTGCAAAGCCAGCGAGCACAGCAAAGGCAGACACTTGTCTTTTCTTTGGCAGGCATATTCGGGTTGGCGTTGGTTTTCGTTTCCCGCTGGATCGACGCGCAGCCTGAGCGGCTCTACGCGGTCTACGATTACTGGCACACCAGCCCAAGTTTTTTCCTGGTTCGGGTCGGCATGTTGTTGTTGATTCTCACCGTCAGTTACGCGTGGTGCCGCTGGGGCGCCGGACAATGGGGATTCCGCCCGCTGATCCAGTTGGGGCAGGCTTCTCTGCTGGTGTATTGGGTGCATCTCGACTTCGTATATGGACGCGCATCGATCTTGCCCAAACACAATCAGAATATCCGCACTGCGAGTTTGGGCTTACTCACCATTTTTCTGGCGATGCTTATCCTCGCGTTCCTGAGGACACGGTGGAAGGGGCGCGGGGCTGAGGTGTTGGCATTTCTTCGGGGGACAGCAAGCGCGCATGAATCTTCGCCACCCCCAGGCGCGGTTCCGACCGGGGGGTCAAAACCAGCCCGTTCGCGGTAAATCGGGGCGCTCGCTCGTTCTTTTTCGCCTCGTCGCGAATTTTCTGTCTCTCTTCAGCAACGCCGGATTCCAGACGGCGCGGTCTTGCATCGCGGCGCGCTTCGCTCTCCTGCCAAATGCAGCTTTCCATGTTTTGCAGTTCGGCAGAGATGATCGCCAATTCTGAGGTTGCGCCCGTTATCTGTGCAGTGCCTTCGCCGGATTCTCTGGCCATCTTTAACATTTCTGCCAGGCCCGCTGTGATTTGTTCCTGTTTCCCAATTTCTGCAGCCGCCGCCCTTGCAATTCCGCTCACCATCCCGTCGAGAGATTGCGACGCCGTGAGAATGGTGCGCAGCAATTCCCCAGCTTGGCGAGTGGACTCCACGCTGGCTTCAGCCAGGCTTGTCCCCTCTTTCATCGCCAGCAGCGCACTCTGAGTTTCGAGATGAATCTTACCAATAGCGAGTCCGATCTCTCTTGTGGCCTTGGTTGTGCGTTCCCCGAGCTTTGTAACCTCACCAGCGACAACGGCAAAGCCCCGGCCTTGCTCACCGGCGCGGGCGGATTCGATGGCCGCATTCAAGGCCAGAAGATTGGTCTGGCCGGCAATGTCATCGATCACTGAGGCCATCTTCCCGATTTGCTCAGCGGATTTCCCCAGGCCTTGGATGCGCCTGGAAATCTCGTCGACGGCGGGAGCAATGGCTCGAATCCGGGTAAGCAATCCATCAATTGCCGCTCCACCTTTGGACGCCGTTTGCGAGGTCCGGCGCGCGGTTTCGGCGGCGCTGATTGATTGCCCGGAAATTTCCTTCGCCGCGGACGCCATTTGCTGCAGGACCAGCAAGATCTGCACCGACTGTTCCTGCTGCGAGCGAGCGCCTTCCTCCAGTTGGCGGCTAGGACGGGAGATCAAATCGCAGGCCACGGCGATACGCTGCGCGTAGCTTTTCGTTCCCTCGATTGTTGTTTGCCCTCTCGCCTGAATTTCGTTCAGGTGGCGGGCTAGGCCGCCGGCCTCGTCGGCGCGATCTGCTGCATCGGATTCCTCGGTAAAATTGCCGGCGGCGATACGCTGCGCGAAAGCAATCTCCTGCCGAAGTGGCTTGCTCACGAACCTGCCAACGAGCAGCGCAATGCCCAGGCCCAACGCCGTGCTGAACGCGAAAGCAAACTCCGCCCACTGTCGCATGGAAGAATTCTGTTCCGCATTCGCCTGGCTCGCGTGTTCGGAGGCCTGCAGATTCAATGTGGTCGCGACTTTTATCGCGGCCAAGGTCTTGTTCAGATCACTCGCTACCGGCCCCTCAAGAAGGTCGACGGCCAGAATTAGGGATTTCGATCTTTTCCTGCTTCTGCTTTTGTGCTGAGGGACGCGAGCGATTTCCATAGCCTCGCGGCCGTCCGAAAGGTATTGGCTCGCCGCATTTTCGATTTCATCGGCCCCGTTGTGCGGGTCGCTCCCGGAAATCAGCGAGCTATATTTTTCCAGCCCCGAATGGATCTCTCGTTCAGTCTCGCGGAATCGTTTTTCACATTGCTCGTGATGAGACTCGGTGCGCGCGGCAAGGCATTCGATTTGAGCACTACGGTGCTCATTCAAGTAGGAGCGAAGGTCGGCGAGAGCCTGCAGCGGCGCAACTTGGCTTGAAGTCAAGCCCTGCTCCCTTTCGTGCATATCATAAAATTTCTGTAGGCAAACGCTTCCGACCGCGGCATTCACTGCCATTGCAATTGCAAAGCCGAAAAAGATCTTAGTGCTGATCTTGCGGTTGCTAAACCACCCGAATTCCACGCGACCCTCGTTTCGGCTGCCCACAGACAGACGCGCAGCGACACGATGTTTATGCAATCGGAATGCCCATGCGGATGCCTGCCGAATCCTCTACGACTTTCGTGCTGCCCGTTTGGTCGGGGCTGGGGTTTACCAAGAATTGAAATGAGTGGTGCAGCGGGATCTAGCGAAACTGCTTGGCAAACTCGACCACTTCGCGCTCGGCCCAGCGGCCGTCATACGGATTGCCATCGCGAAGATTGCCGTCGCGCTGGCCGACGAACGCACAGTGCCCGCCATCTTCAGTTTCAACGTAGCGCACGTTGCGATTCGAGAGAAGCTTTTGCCGCGTTTCCGGCAAAATGCGAACGAATGGATCGTTAGCGGCGTGAAATACAACAGCGGGCCGCGCGATGCGGTCGATCACATGGCTGGCGGCGGCGCGATCGTAATAATCATCGGCGCCGGTAAAGCCACAGTAGAAGGCGGTAATGCGGTCGTCGAACTCCCGCAGGCTTTTGATTCCCCGCAGACGGGATGCATCGAAAGCTTGCGGAAATAATTTTGCCTTCCTGCGAAAGCGGCGAAATAACTGTACGAGAAAATAATATTCGTAGATGCGGTTGGAAGGTTCGTGCAGCGCATCAGCACCAGCCGCGAGATTCACCGCCGGGCAAACCGCAGCGACCCCGCGAAACTCCGGCGGAGCATCGCTTCCCCACTCGCCGGCAAGCTTTAAAACCAAATTCCCCCCCATGGAAAACCCAATCAGCACAAAGCCCGGGATTTTGTCGCGGTCGACAAGATTCCGGGCCACCGCCGCCACGTCGGCAGAGCGTCCGGAGTTATAAAGTGTGGGCGCGCAGTGATCCATGCCGCCGCAATTGCGCTGGTTCATGCGCACGACATTCATTCCGGCGGCAAAACCACCCCGCGCAATCCCCATCATGTACTGCGACTCACTCGATCCCTCAAGGCCATGAACCACGATTAGCGTGAGTGCGCGCCGGTCTTTCTGCCAGTGGCAGTGGCAGAGCACGGGAACGCCGGGTTCCACTTCAATGAGACGATGTTCAGCCGGCGGCAACTCGATCCGGCGCACGAGGAAAAATGCGGCCAGGGTTTGCAAGTGGCCGCCGCGCAGCCAGGGATAAGGATGGAAGGTTGACGGCGTGAAGGCAGACTCCTCTACCGACCCTCCCTCGAATTCAATCTTTGAACCTGGCGAGCCCAGATAATCCGCTCCGTTTGCGAAGTTTGCCTGAATTGATTCTAATAGGAGACATAAGTTCTACGGGAGTGATGGAAATGCCGATTTTTGAATACATCTGCCAGGAATGCCAGCATGAGTTTGAAGCCTTGGTCTTTGGCCGTGACAAAGCGAAATGCCCCAAATGCGAGAGCAAGAAATTGAGCCCTCAACTGAGCGTGTTCGCCGTATCCGCCAAAGGATCGGCGAGTTCCCCTGCGCCAATGCCAGGTGGCGGCTGTGGCTCTTGCGGCGATCCGCGCGGCCCGGGCGCCTGCTCGCTGGGAGACATGGATTAGCTTTCCTCACCCCGGTCCGCCATTAGTCACCAAACTTTCGAGACCGGTTGAGTGTGACTGCGGTTACCTTTGTTTACTCTGGCCCCGCTCCTAAGATGCTCTGACCCTGACCGCGATTTGGCGGACAGCAAGGAGCATCGCATGGATCGGCGTCGCCAATCGCGAGTCTTCGTTGATCTGCCAGTCCAGATTTGGGGTATGGACACTTTCTCCCGGCCCTTCACCCAGCCGGCCAGCTTGCGCAGCATCAGTGGCCGCGGCGCGACGCTTCAGTGCGTGGACGCCCAATTAAAGCCAGGAGATATGCTCGATGTGTTGTATCAGGGAACCAAAGCGCAATTCCGCATTGTATGGTGCGGCAAGCCGGGATCTGCAGTGGCGGGCGAAGTCGGGATCGAGAATCTTTCCGCTGACCTAAGAATTTGGGATGTGGATCCGCTGCGCTGCGCTGCGGCAGTAGGACAAGGCTAGAAGGCTTCGACGGTCTCAATCCAGTAGCGTGAAATTGCCCTTGGCTCTTTGCTGCGGGGAGGGCGGGGGAAGGCTGCAACCCGCGTCGGACGGGCCAGTTGCAGTATGCAGCGGAAACGCGGTAAAGGCAAGGTCAAAGCGCTGCTAGCGCCGGAATTGTGCCGGATGTTGCAGAGAATTTCATACTCGCCCCATGTAGTTCGGAAAGAAGTTGCAAGTTTCTATCAAGCTCTTCGCTTCTCTTCATCTTCTTCACGAGATTGTTAGGTGATTCAGGGTTGACCTTCGTGGTAAGTCAGATAGCCCTTTCCGCAAAAATACATTCGACAGTAAATCCCAGGCTGTAAACTCGCAGGGATGCGAGTGAGGATTTTGGGGTCGGCGGCCGGAGGAGCGTTTCCGCAATGGAACTGCGCCTGCGCGAATTGTCGCGCAGTTAGAGCTGGAACTTTCCAGGGGAAGCCGCGGACGCAAACACAAGTTGCGATCAGCAATGACGGAGACAAATGGTTCCTGCTCGGGGCATCTCCTGACCTGCGCGCGCAAATCGAGGCCACGCCGGAACTCCATCCGCGCGCAGGCTTGCGCCAATCGCCGATTGCGGGCGTGGCACTGGCCAATGCCGATCTCGACCATGTTCTTGGACTGCTCCTGATGCGCGAGTTGCAACCGTTGCGCGTTCATGCGACGTCGTCAGTGAGGCGGATTTTGCGCGAGGACAACTCGATGTTCGGCATGTTGCAACGGATTCCCGAGCAGGTGATCTGGAGCGATTTTGAACCGGGAGCGCAATTTCCTCTCTGCAACGCTCAAGGCGAAGTTTCTGGACTGCGCTGCCAGGCATGCTCGTTGAGCGCGCATTATCCCGCATACGTTGCGGAAAAGCGCCGATCGCAAACGTCGCCGGACGGGGCGTCGCTGGGATTCTTTATCGATGCTCGCGACAGCAACTCGAAGTATGGCCCGCGACTGGCTTATATGCCGGCAGTTCCCGAGGTGAACGACAAATTGCTGCAACATCTCGACGCCTGCGATGTTCTCCTTTTCGACGGCACATTCTGGAGCGATGACGAACTGATTCGCGTTCAAGGGAGCGGGCAAACCGCGCGCCAGATGGGTCACGTACCCGTCGAACAAACTCTTGTGAAGTTGGCGGAACTACGCCGCCCGCGTAAAATATTCCTGCATATCAATAACACCAATCCCATGCTGAACGAGGCGAGTCCTGAATATCGCCAGGTGCGGAGCGCGGGCTGGGAAGTTGCGGAGGATGGATGGCAGTTCGATCTGTAGGAACCGAAACAGCGCAATCCGCCCCCTTGCTCTCGCTGGAAGAACTGCGCGCGCACTTGCAGGCAACGGGAGAAGAGCGCTATCACCACAAGCATCCTTTTCATTTGCTGATGCATGAAGGCAAGCTCACTCGCGGACAAATGCAGGCATGGGCGCTGAATCGCTACTACTACCAGAGCATTATCCCGATTAAAGATTCGATCATTCTTTCGCGCGGCCCGGACCCGGTATTTCGCCGTGCCTGGCGCAAGCGCGTGGTCGATCACGATGGCGACGCGACCAGCGAGGGCGGCATCAAGCGCTGGATCAAACTGGCGGAAGCGACCGGCCTGGATGCGACCGACGTCCGCGCCGGCAAGGGCATACTGCCGGCTACACGCTTCGCGGTCAACGAATACCTGAACATTGTCCGCAGCCGCTCTTTGCTGGAAGCGGTGGCCTCGTCGCTGACAGAATTGTTTTCAACCAAACTGATCACCCTGCGAGTCGAAAAATTGCGGCAATACTATCCATGGCTGGCCGGAGGTCTGGATTATTTCGAGGCCAGACTTTATCAGGCGCCGGAAGATTCGCAGTTCGCGGTCAACTATGTGTATGACCATGCGAAGACTCGCGCTGAGCAGGAACTGGCGATTCAGGCCTTGCGCGATAAATGCGATATTTTGTGGGCGCAGCTCGACGCGCTCTACTTCGCGTACGTGCAGCCGGGATGGCCGCCCCCGGGCGCGTTCCGCATCGAGGGCGCATAGCATGCTTCAAAACTTTAATACGAGCTTTGTCATTCCGACCGGAGCGGAGCGAAGCGAGCGAAGTGGAGGAACCTGCTTTTGCTTCCGACTCCACTGCTGCTTGAGTTTATCTGTGAGGAGTTTATCTGTGACGGGTTCCTCCGGGAGATGCCACTAGCATGTCCCCTCCCGAAGATTCCAGCCAGCCGCGCCTCGCAACCGGCTGCCGTTGGGGCGCAGAGAGTCAAAACGGAGAAATCCGCGTGGTTCTCTTTCCCGAAGGGGCAATCAAGCTGCAAGGCACGGGCCGCCAGGTGCTCGAACGCTGCGACGGCCAGCGAACCTTCGGTGAGATCATTGCGGAATTGCAGGCCCAGTTCGGCGACGCCGATCCTGCAAAAATTCGTGCGGATATCGGCCAGTTTCTGGAGCAACTTCGGCACAAGCGAATCGTGGATTACTAGAGCGATTTTGGCATCGTTAGCCGATCAGCTCCTTCGTCTCCAAGAAGAGTTAAGGGAAGAGAAGATGCCGGATGCGAGAGCTACGGGATCTCCACTTCGGCGTAGCTGCCGGGTGTAGCCGCACTTACCGCCGCCGCAATTTCCGCGGTGTGCAATCGCACCACCGGCCACCGCGGAGCGCTCGACACCACGACGGCAATTCTTCGGCCGGAAAGATTCTGCTGGTACCGCATGTTTTTGTCAGCGGTAAGAAAAACCTCGAACTCAGCCCGCTCCGCTTCGGCCAGGAGGTCGCCGTTGGATAGCCGATCCCATCCGCGGGTTCTGGCCTCCGTGACCGAGTGCCCGATCAGATAACGAGACAACGGAGCCGGTACGCTGTGGTCAAAAAGAACGAGCATCGGCGGATGACGCGGGCACCGGCTCAACCGGAACCGGGGCCGCAAGACAGCGAGCGGCAAACTCCAAGACCTCGATCACCTGCTCCTTGGAAATGGAAAACCACCCGACAATCTCATCCACGGTGGCCCCAGCTTCGAGGTTTTCGAACACGGCAGACACCGGCATCCGCGTATCGCGAAACACCCACGCGCCGCTCAGCCTTCCCGGCACGCTTTCCACAGCTGGACATTGCGACCAATCGAGAGCTGCCATGTTCTTACCTCCGCTTATCCTAACTTTCTACCACTGTCTGACGCTCCAGGCTAGTTGCTCCCAACTCACATCCGGCGCAGCCTGGGTTCTGCGGTTTCAAGTGGGATGAGTTCGTCCTCGCGCTCGCAAGACGCGTCTTTGCCGCATCGTATGTCGCACATCGGCCGCCATTTCCGCATCTTCCATTGGATCATCGTGGGTCCCATGGCAGGGCAAGTCTCCTAAAGATGCCTAGATGTTAACCTATAAGGGCTGCGTCGATTTGATTTAATGCATGACTTCCAACCCTCTAGCCCTCATCGCCGAGATCACGCACCGCTGCCCGTTGCACTGCGTGTATTGTTCGAATCCCCTGGAGATGGCGGCGGTAAGCTCCGAGCTTTCGACCGCCGAATGGCTCGATGTTTTTCAGCAGTGCGGCAAGCTGGGAATGCTGCACGCGCACTTTACCGGCGGCGAACCGCTGGCGCGGCCCGACCTGACGGAACTGATTGCAGGCGCGCGCAACGCTGGACTTTACACCAACTTAATCACGTCCGGCCTGGGTCTGAGTGAAACGCGGCTCAAAGCGCAGGTCGATGCCGGACTCGATCACATCCAAATCAGCTTCCAGGATTCGCGGGAAGGCGCGGCCAACTGGATTGCCGGCGCCAAGGCTCATGCCCACAAGGTCGAATTGTCGCGGCTGATTCGGCGGCACAAGCTCGCCTTCACGGTAAATCTGGTAGTGCATCGGCAGAATATCGACCACATCCAGGAGATGATTGCCTTCATCGAGCAGCTCGCGCCCGAGCGCATGGAGATTGCTCACACTCAATACTACGGATGGGCCTTGAAGAATCGTGCCTCGCTGCTGCCCACGCGCGCACAACTGGAGAAAGCCACTGAAGCCGTCACTGCTGCTGAAAACAGGCTTGCAGGGAGCATTCGTATCGATTTCGTCGTCCCGGATTATTACGCGCGTTTTCCGAAGGCCTGCATGGGAGGATGGGGCCGCAGATTGATGCTCATCAATCCCGCAGGCAAAGTTCTTCCCTGCCACGCGGCAGAGACGATCCCCGGAATGACGTTCGAAAATGTTCGCGAGCAGAGCCTTGATGAAATCTGGCAGAGGTCTTCCTCATTCCAGCGTTTTCGCGGCGAAGACTGGATGCCGGAGCCCTGCCGCAGTTGCGATCAGCGTGCAGTCGATTTCGGCGGCTGCCGCTGCCAGGCACTTCTCCTGACCGGGGATGCTTCCGCGACCGATCCCGCATGTTCACTCGCGCCCGCGCATTCCGTGATTGAAGCGGTATTGGTTGAAGCCAACGCCAGTGCCGCAGTTTCTCAGCCTGTGGCGGCTTCATCGTTCGTACAGCTGCAGGAGCGGGCTTCGGAGCTTTGGAGTTACCGCACGAATCCCGAGTGAGTGCACACTGCGCGGCCCACCCAGTGCTCCTCTGTGCTCCCTGTGGTTAAAGATTTTGATTTTTCTGGAAGTGGGCTTCACCAGCGCACGCCGATGGTGATTGGGCGGAAATCCGTGTTGGTGTTGTTCGCAGAACCGTGCACGAAGCGGTACTCGGCGTAGATTTCCACTCCGCTCGGCATCTTGCGCGTGATTCCGCCGCCGACGTTGTATCCAAATTCATTCTGGCTGGAATTGACGAAATTGTTGTTGAGAGAAATGCTGCTGATCGTCGTGCAGGATCCCCACCACGTCCAAAACGCTGTGCAGGACGAGCCCGGTGGAGTTGTGCTGGAATCGAGGCTGCCCGAGCGATGGTAGTAGCCGGGACCAAAGAGAATGTACCCGCCCCAGTGTTCAGTGACCGGAATATTAATGACAGGGTCAACGGTAAAGGCGAGCACATAGCTCGTGGCCCCGGTGGCTTGGGCCAACTCCAAGGTAGAGTCGCGCAGCGGAAGGTCGGCAAAGATAAAATCGCCGCGCAGGCCCAGGTATTTATTCACGTTGCGCGCAACGCCGAAGGCTCCGACGACGCCTCCGCCCCTGACAAATGTTCTTGTGGCTCCGCTATCCGTATTGGCGCCGGCGCCAACGTTAAAATTCCACTTCTTATAATTGCGGGGGCGCGCTTTACGTCGCGCAATTTCGTCGATGTCGGTGGTCTCTTCGCCAGACTGTTGTGCAGTTGGAGCCTGGGCTGAGGGAGCCTGGGCTGAGGGAGCCTGGGCTGAGGGAATCTGAGCCGCGGGAGTTTGGGGCGTCGGATTCGGGTCGGCGGGGCTGGCTGGTGGTGGCTGCGCGGGCGTGGTCTGCGCGAATCCCTGGGCGCTCCAAAACGTTGTAAGAACCAGCAGCAACAGCGCACTCGCAGTCGCGAACTTTCCCATCATCCATTCTCCTCCCATAACCGGGCGTAGTGGCGGACCGCAGCGCTCGGCATGGAAAGGCGCCTTTGGTAAATGGTTCCGCTTGAAGTTCCTTGCAGGCGGTGTTGGCATTCCCCGCAAGGGGTCGAATCATATTACCAACTTTGATGCGGACTCTGCCTGAGATGCCGCCTTGCGTTGCTGGAGAGCTTTCCGTCGGCCCGTCCTCTGCCTGAATCGAACGTCACGCACAACAGCACTTCTTTTGCTAAGATCGTCCGTCAAACGGTGCAAACCATGCGCAGGCTGATTTTCTTTCTATTTCTCTTGGCGTCATCCGCCACCATTGTTTCGGCTCAACAGTACGACCTGGTTCTCGAAGGCGGCCGCGTCATCGATCCTGAAACCGGGCTGGATGCCGTGCGCAACGTTGGCATTCGCGATGGCAAGATCGCCCGCATTTCATCCGAGGCGCTGAACGGACGCCGCGTCATCCATGCAGCCGGGCTGGTGGTCGCTCCCGGATTCATTGACCTCCACCAGCACGGCCAGGATTTAGGCAGCCAGCGCGTCAAGGCCCTCGACGGCGTCACTACGGCGCTCGAACTGGAAATCGGCGCGCCCGATGTCGCTCAGTTCCTGAAAACGAAAGAAGGTCACTCGCTCATTCACTACGGCACCGCGGCAAGCCATGTTGCCGCACGATCTTTGGTGTTCGGAACGCCGCTGCCGCCCGGAGAAATACTACCGAAAAGCGGCCCAGCAACTCAGCAGCCCGCTACCGCGGAGCAGATCCAGCGGATTGAAGACCGCCTCCGTTCCGAACTGGATGCAGGCGGACTGGCCATTGGCATGGGAATTCAGTACACCCCCGGAGCGACTCGCCTCGAAGTCATTGATATGTTCCGTCTCGCGGCGGAACGTAGGGTACCGGTCTACACTCACGTGCGCAGTTCGGGCCGGGTCGAGCCCGGATCTTCGATCGAGTCCATAAGTGAAGTAATCGGAGCCTCTGCCATCACGGGCGCAGCTCTGCACATTGTGCACATCAATAGCTCTTGTTTGCGCGACGCACTCGAGTGCCTCTCAATGATCGAAGGGGCCCGCGCCCGCGGACTGGATGTAACCACTGAAGCCTATCCGTACATTGCAGGGATGACTTTTATCAACTCCGCGGTATTCAATCCCGGTTGGCAGGAGAAGCAGGGCATCAGCTACGGGGACCTCGTTCTGCCCAACACGGGCGAGCACCTTACGCGTGAACGCTTCGACGAACTCCACAGTTCAAGCGATCCCCAGACTGTGCTGATCTTCTCTAATACTCAGGAGATGCTGGACAAAGTAATTCCGAACCCGTTAGTGATGATCGCCAGCGACGGCCTCCCGGGCCATCCCCGCAACTCAGGGACCTATTCTCGCGTGCTGGCTCAATTTGTGCGGGAAAAAGGGACGATCTCGCTGATGGATGCGCTACGAAAAATGAGTCTCATGCCGGCGCAGATGCTGGAGCGCTCCACTCCCGCCGCACGCCACAAAGGCAGACTACAGGAGGGCGCCGACGCCGACATTGTTGTGTTCGATGCCGCGACCATCAGCGATCGCGCCACATTCGAGAAGCCGATGGAGCCGAGTGTAGGAGTGCATTACTTGCTGGTGGCTGGAAGCGTCGTTGTCGATGAAGGCAAGATCGTTCCCAACATATTTCCCGGCCGCGCGTTGGTCGGGCACCGTGACTGAGCCACAGGAACTCGATTCACCAAGATCTGAAACTCGCTTAGAAGAGTTGTTTCCTCCGCCCCTATTTCGCTCATCACTTTGCCTGCGCAGTCCAAGGCAAGCCCATTGTGGTACCTGTGATAAAAATAAGTCTCCCCTTGGGAACGAACTTTGCGAAAAACTCCTCAATCGAAGCCGGTCAAATCGGCGCCCGCTGCTGTTGAGCGCCCCGCTCCGCGCCGGGTTGCCCTCGTGGGCTTTGGCACTGTGGGAAGCGCCGTAGCCAAGATTCTCAGCGAGCGCACCGATGGCCTGCTGCGCCTGACCCACATCTGCAATCGCAATTTCGAGCGCAAGAAGCAGCCGTGGGTACCGAGCGACGTCATTTGGACCGACGACTTTGAGGTGATTCTCAAATCCGATGCGGACATCATCGTTGAACTAATCGGTGGATTAACGCCCGCGGGAGACCTGGTGCGAGGCGCCCTGAAGGCGGGCAAGGCCGTTGTGACGGCGAACAAGCAGCTCGTTGCCCGCCATGGCCCAGATCTGCTGCAACTGGCGAGCGCGTCGGGGTGCCAGCTTGAGTTTGGGGCCTCGGTCGCGGGTGGCGTTCCCGTCCTGCCCGCGCTGCGAACCGGACTCTGCGGAGATCGCCTGCATGGCATCGCGGGCATTCTGAACGGGACCTGCAACTACATTCTCAGCCGCATCGAGAACGATCGCATCCCGTTTAGTGAGGCGCTGGAAGAAGCGCAGGCCCGCGGGTACGCGGAAGCCGATGCCAGTGAAGATCTGGATGGCGGTGATGCCCGCGCAAAGCTCTCCATTCTCGCGCTGGCCGGATTGCAAGTCCGCGCTAATCCCGCGGATATTCGCGCTCGGAGCATTCGCCCGATCGATGCGATCGATTTCGACTATGCCGCGGAGCTGGGATGTACGGTGCGGCAAATCTCACGCGCTGACTTGAAAGGCCAGATTCTGTTTGCCGAGATAGGCCCCAGCCTGGTTCCCACTGCTTCGCCCTTCGGCCGCGTGCAGCGGAATCTGAATCTGGTGATGACTTCGGGAGAGTACGGGGGCGATGTGGCGTTCCTGGGTGCAGGCGCGGGAGGCGATCCAACCGCCGTCGCGGTGGTTTCGGATTTAATGTTTGTGGCGGAAAATCTGGCCGCGGGGCCGCGTCCGCAACGGACGCTTCACCTGGCTTCGCCAGAAGTTAGCTGCGATTTCGAAACGCCCTGGTACCTGCGGTTGGTGGTCAAAGATCAGCCCGGCATTATTGCAGGCCTGGCATCGATTCTTTCGGCTCATCGCCTGAATATCGACGCCGTCCTGCAAAAGCCGGGCTTCGAGAAAAACGCCTTGCCGTTCGTGATTACGCTGGAGCCTTGCCGCGACGAACAGTTGCAGCCCGCGCTGCACGAGATGTCTGCACTGCCCTTCGCAGTGCGCCCGTGCTTGTGCCTGCCGATCCTGCGTTAGCAGCCGCGCCCGTAGAGACGTTGCAAACAACGTCCCTACAGAGAGATTACTTCCAGAAAGGATTCTTAAGGCCGGCCGGAGCAAGGGCGCTGTTGGTTTTCGCCTCCGTGCCGGAATCGTCCGAAATCTTTTCATCCTGCAGTCGGGACGATGGGGCGCGAAGCTCTTCTTCACGGTAGGAGGGCGTGTTAGGCGAGGAATATTCGTGTTTCATTAGGGACCTCCACAGAGTTGACGATCTAGGTTCATTGGAACACCCTTGGCCGACAGAATGGGCCTCAAAAAATCGATAGCTGGCATCGAAAATTCAGGTGCGCAGAAAAGCCGGGCCCGGCCACGCATTTCATGCCTCTGCGCCAAAACTGCTAGGATGTCTGTTTAATAAACACCTGTTCGAAGTTCATAAATCATTCTCAAGGAATCTTCGATGAAATACCGCAAGCTGGGCCGAACTGGATTTGAAGTCAGCGATATTTCCTATGGGTTGTGGGGTATGAGCGGCTGGAGCGGCTCCAACGATCAGCAATCCCTCGATTCCTTACAGCTTTCTGTCGATGCCGGCTGCAATTTTTTCGATACCGCCTGGGCCTACGGCGAGGGCAAAAGCGATGGCCTGCTCGGCGAGACCATGGCGCGGAATGCAGGAAAGCGGCTGTATGCCGCCTCGAAAATTCCTCCCGCCAACGACAAATGGCCCGCGCTTCCAGCTTACAAGTATCACGATGTGTTTTCCGCCGACCACGTCTTGAAGTATGCCGACCTGATCCGCAAGCAGCTTCGCGTCGATTCCATTGATGTATTGCAGTTCCATGTGTGGGATGACAGCTGGACCGAAAATGCCGAGTTTCGTTCGACCGTCGAGAAGCTGAAAGAAGGCGGCTGGATTCGATACTTTGGCTTGAGCTTGAATCGCTGGGAACCGGACAATGGCATTAAGGCGCTGCACACCGGCCTGGTCGATGTGGTGCAGGTGATCTACAACATCTTCGATCAGGCTCCGGAAGATAACTTACTTCCGCTTTGCCAGGAGTTGAACGTGGGCGTAATTGCACGCGTGCCTCTCGATGAAGGCAGCCTGGGCGGCAAGCTGACCCTCGAAACCCGCTTCCCGAAAGACGATTGGCGATCCGGTTACTTCGGGCCTGAAAATCTGAGCGACACGGTGCGGCGCGTCGACAAGCTCAAGAAGATTCTACCCGCGGGTATGACGCTGCCAGAAATGGCGCTGCGGTTCATTCTGTCGCATCCCGCGGTGAGTACAACGATTGTCGGCATGCGTAGCGCCGAGCATGTCCGCCAGAATGTTGCCGCCAGCGACGCCGGCCCGCTGGATTCTGCATTGCTGAAAGAATTGCGGCACCACCGTTGGGACCGCACACCGCAGCCCTGGTCCGATTAAGGTAGCTGACATTGCAGCTTCGTCTCGATTCTGTCTACTGGGTGAAATTGAATCCTCGCGGGAGCGTCTTCGCTCTAACGCTCGCAATTCTACTCACGGCCAATCTTTATGCGCAAAACCCGCGCGGCTCGCTGCGCGGCACGGTACAGGATGAAACCGGGGCCCGGATTCCTTCCGCCAAAGTGGTGGTGCAATCCCCGGAATCATCGTTAGAACGCCACGCCACCACAGAAGACCGCGGAGAGTTTCGCCTTGACGATCTGGTCCCTGGCAACTATCGCATCAGCATCAGCGCGGCCGGTTTTGCCGAGACGCAGGCAACGGTCACCATCGCGATAGCATCGGTTCGCGACGTTACGGTAACGATGCATCCGCTTTCGGTGGAAGAGGCGGTAAAGGTCCAGGCCGAAACGCCTTCCATCACAACCGAGCCCATCGATTTGGCCAGCGCCGTTCATCAGGGCGTGGTATCCGGCCACGATCTTGAAACTCTTCCGCTGGCCGCCCGCACCTTTGCCAACATTGCTTATCTTGTACCGGGGACCGAGCCGGTTGAGCCGTCCGATCCAACCAAGGCTCGCATCACCGCCGTTTCCACCGGAGGAAGTTCAGGACTGAATAACGAACTGTCGGTCGACGGCGGCGACAATTCCGACGATTACATCGGCGGGTTCCTGCAGAATTTTTCTCCCGACGCGATTCAGGAATTTGCTGTGCGCACGGCGAACGAAGACGCCGATACCGGTGGCACAACCGCGGGATCGGTGGTGATCACCACCCGCCGCGGAACCAACGAATGGCATGGTGGCGGCGCTTTCTACGAACGCGAGGCCCAATTGAATGCGCGCTTCCCCATCGAGAATCCCGCGCCCAATCCCAAGCAGCCGTTCTCGCGGCAAAACTATGTCGCCACGCTCGGGGGGCCGATCAAGAAAGACAAGATTTGGTTCTTCTCCGCATTCGAGTACGTGCACGAAAACGCCAGCATCGCCTACAGCCCCGCCAGCGCCGCGCAGTTTGACGCGCTGGCGCAACTGGCATCCGAGGGATTGATTCCGGGAGTAAGCTCGATCGCCGTTCCGCCGAATGTTCCAATTCCCTTTCGCGATTACATTGGCTCACTGCGATTCGATTGGGCGCCCTCGACCAAGTCGCAGTGGTTTCTGCGAACTTCAGAAGATAACTACACTACGCATAATGCGCTGGTGCAGCAGGGCACGCTGCCTTCCACTGGACTGACAACGCACAATAGCTACTGGAACACCGTCGTCAGCAACACTTACACTTTCACTCCCGATTGGTTGGGGACGTTCGTATTCGACGCCAGCGAACTGCACTTGACGCAAACCCGCAACTCGACTCTGGGCTTTGCGCTGGCTTTTCCGTTCAGCTCGACGTCGCTGACCGTGTCCGGCTTCGAAACCTTCGGCGACAACCAATTCGCAACCCCGATCACTTTCTTTCCCTCGCTGCGCAATCAGGAAAAGTATCAGCTCCGTTACGACGTCAGTCACTCGACCGGCGATCACGCATTCAAATTCGGTGTGAACTTTATTCATGAACCGGTGTTGAGCGGGGCGTTCGCGGGAAATCCAGAAACCTTATACAAGTTCCCTCAAGACCCAACGTACTACGTGAATCAGCCCCAGTCGGTGTTCATGGCTGATTTGGCTGCCGGCACAGTCTCCACGCCCGGGCGCGATGGCGACTTTTCGCAAGACGTACAACGGTTGGCGCTGTACGCGGAAGATTCGTGGCGCGCGACGCGGCATCTCACCGTAAATTACGGGCTGCGCTACGAAACTACTTTTGGCTTGTTCACAGCCTCTGGCCGCACCCAGGCAGACAATCCTTCGTATCCTCTCTTGCCGTCGTTGGGATTTCCTTTGAGCGTGCCTCACGACGACCGCAAGCAATTCGGACCTCGTCTCGGAATTGCGTATGCTCCCGGCAGCAAAGCAAATACCGTGATCCGCGCGGGTTTCGGCCTGTATTACAACGACCTCGCACAGAACGGCTGGGCAACGGCATTTCAAGCGGTGAATGGAGGACCGAATCCTCCCGCAGCGCTGATCGATCCAAATTACAAAACGCCTTACGCGCTGCATGCGACCGGCGGGGTGCAACACGCTTTCAATGCCAACTGGACGGTGAGCGCTGACTACACGCATGAAGAAGGCAATCACGCGTATCGCGCTTATCCATTCGCCAGCGCGCTGGTCTTCCGGTCGGACAACCGCTCAAGTTACAACGGGCTGATGCTGCATCTGCAAGGCAATATGACTCGCCGCTTCAGCCTGATTGCCAACTACACGCTGTCGAAGGCGCAAACCTGGGGCTGCGTGCTGGGCGAACTCTTCGACTATGTAAACGGCGTGTGCGACCCTCTGCACGCATTCGCGCCCGGCGATTACGGGCCCTCCGGCGAAGATGTTCGCGACCGCTTCGTGCTCGCCGGCACTCTGCATCTGCCGGGCAAAGTGGAAGTGACCACGCTTACGCAAGCCGAGAGCGCGCGGCCGTTTACCATTACCACAGCGGATAACAGCGATCGAATTTCGGTGAATGGCGTGAAGACTCCGCTCGACATCTTCCGTGGCGCACCTTACATTCAGGCCGATCTAAGGGTGAGCCGTCCCATCAAATTCGGAGAGCGCTGGCAGATTTTGCCCTTCGCCGAGTTCTTCAACTTGTTCAACCGGAATAATCCCGGCGCAAACTATGTGACCAACGTGGGCGCGCTGCCGATGGTTCCGGCGGGCGAGGCTCTATCCGGCAATGTGACCGATATCTGCAGCAATGCGGCCTGCACTGCGACGCAGCCTATCACCAGCTTGAACCAACTTCGCGTGCCCGGCGGCGCATTGGGAGATTTCTTCGGCCCCGGAACCACCGTGGGCATCCCTTTCGCTGCGCAGTTGGGAGTACGGGTAATTTTCTAGCAGGCTGCTGAAAAACTCCGTCATAGGGCTGGTTTTGGGAAGGGCACGACTTCAGTCGTGCCGGAACTGCAGCAGAACGAACGCGGCTTCAGCCGCTGAGGTTTGCTGCTGGCAAGCAGGAACTTTCTTGCCCAATCAAGGACGCATAAAAGTTCGCGTGGCGCGAGAAAATCTGGGGTGGGAAACGGGAATCGAACCCGCAACCGTCGGAGCCACAGTCCGGTGCTCTGCCAGTTGAGCTATTCCCACCGCCGTCTTCGATTATAGCAACTGCTGTCCGCCCACGCTCAGGACAGCGACGGGCCGTACTCTACCGACTGGGCGAACGATCACTCTGCGGCGAAAAGTCTGCCCCACCAGAAAGTAAGCAAATGCGCCAGGCTGGAAAACGATATGCAGAACAAAACGAAGGAACAATTATCGATCGTGGTGGAAAGCCACTCGGAAAAGCCTGATAGCGGCTCGTGCTTAGCGCCTGCCGGTGCGGGCTGCGGCGCGGAATGACTTGGTTCCTGGTCCACGTTCTATTCCTGAGACAGAAAATCTGTCTGTCCTGACCCTTAGCTGCCCACTGTATCTCGGCAAACCCAATTGCGTTATCCTCGCCCCACGCCAACGTATTCAAATCCCATGGCGCGCAGGCGTACCGAATCCAGCAGGTTTTTCGTATCTACGATGATCGGTTTCTTGAGCAGATGCTTGATGCGGTCGAAATCAAGGGCGCGGAATTCGGGCCAGCCCGTGCCCACAACCAACGCGTCCATCCCTTCCGCCGCCGCATAAGCCGATTCGCAATAGCGCACCGAACCATTCAGTTTCGTTTTCGCCTCTGTGAGTGCAACCGGATCGTAAGCCCTCACCCGTGCGCCCTTCGCAACCAGAGTTTCCGCCAACCGAATCGCTGATGAACCCGCAACTGAATTCGTATTGGGCTTGAATGCGAGGCCCAGGATGCCCACATCTTTGTTCTCCACCGAATTCAGCGCATGCGCAATCTTGTCGACCAGATGATCGGCCAGAGAGTGGTTGACGTCGCGTGCAGCGCTCAGCACCTTCAACGGCACACCGTTGCTTTGCGCGAGCTGCGCCAGCGAATCCATGTCCGACTCAGCGAATACGCCGCCCATGCCCGCTCCCGGCTGCAGGCACCGCGGGGCAATTTTCTTGTCGAGGCCCAGGGCCAAAGCCAGACTTACGGCATCGGCGCCTACCCGCTCGCACAGGGTAGCGACTTCGTTAATAAATGAAATTTTGGTCGCCACGAAGGCTGTGGCCGATTCGCGTACCAGTTCGGCAGTCGCCTGGTTGGTCACGATTACCGGTACTCCGCGCATCACCAGCGGATGGAAAATCTGTTTGAGAACATGCACCGCTTCGTTCGAGGTCGAGCCTAGAATCAGCCGATCCGGCCAATTGAAGTCTTCGACCGCGCATCCATCGGTAAAGAACATCGGCTGAGAAACAATGGTTCCGCTCAGGCCTGCATCCTTCAAAGATTTTTCAAGCGCGGCCGCGGTACCCACTGCCACAGGCGTAACCACGGTCAAGACCGGAGGTTTCGCGGCAAGCCTCGCGATGCGCATCACCACGTCGCTCAATCCCTCGGCGCTATCCTCCGCGAGAAAGATAACCTGCGTCTTGCGCGCGAACGATTCGATATCAGTCGAGTAGGCCAGCCGCCCGGCTCGCACATTCCGCCGGATAATCTCTTTCAGATTTTTTTCGAAGAAGGGAATGTTGCCCTGGGCCATCTCGACCATGCGCGTGCGGTCGGGGTGGCAACAAGAGACCGGAGTTCCAAAATCCGCCAGACAGGCCGAAATCACTGTTCCCAGATAACCCGAACCGTAGACCCCGATCTGCATTTGCGTGCCCTCCGGCTTGGCAGAATCCGCGCTCAAAGCGGCCTACTGGCGCGGGATTCAAACCATTCCCTGTCTTTTATTTACAGTGCCGCGAGTGCCTTCGCAATGCACGGGAGGGAAATGTACCAGAGGCCATGGCGGGCGGATTGGAGTAACGTAATGAACGAGTAACCACGCCCAGGTTACGCTTGCGTGGCAATCGGCTGGGCCGTGTTCGCCGCTAAGACTACCGGGAAATTACGGCGAAACCAGGCTGCCGCCGAGTTGCACGGGCGCAAGATCTACCCAGTGGCTGGGAGCGTCTTCGCGGACAAAAGTAAGGCGCTCGAGCAGGAGCCGGCGGCTCCCGGAAAACTCGCTCCAGCGCTGGCTTGCGATCTGAAGCGCCTCCTCTGCCGCTTGTTCGGTGGCCATGGTCCCGATCGTGAGGTGTGGAACATACGGCCACTCTTCGCAGAAAGCCAGCGCCTGCGTATTCAGCTGGCGATGCAGCTCTTCCAGGCGCGACGCACCATTCGCTACCCCGATGTATACCGTGGGCGTAGTCGGAGCGAACGACGACATCTCGCCGAGGGTCGCTTCAAAGGGCTCGGCTTGGCCGCAGATTCGCGACAGGACCTGTAGTGCGGCACTTTCACTTCCCTGCAAGGGCCGCGGCGGCAGAAAAGTGATGTGCGCGTCAAGATGAGGCAGGTCGGGATGCAGCTCCCGCCGGAGTTTTTCGACGAACTCCCCAACAGGACTTTTGATGTAGGCGACCAGCGCGTACCGCAGGTTCGGCATATCCGGTAAAAAATTATAGCGCGTTCCCTCGTTTATAATCAGAGCAGCCGTTGATTCCCTGGAGTCAGCGGCATTGTCGGGGCGTAGCGCAGCCTGGTAGCGCACCTGCCTTGGGCGCAGGGGGTCCGCGGTTCAAATCCGCGCGCCCCGACCAATTCTTCTCTTCTCCGCAAGCGAAAGCTTCTCGCAACGGTTTCGCGGACACCCGCACCTAAAGAACCGGCATTGCAAGCCTGGATCTGAAAGTGTTGAAAGTGAGCGAGCGAAAAAGACTTATCAACCAGCTCAGTTCTAGAAAAACGGTAGGGCTGCGATCCCGCATTCTCACAGCCTTTGCTCTGAGCCTTGTGTTGATGATGGGCGCATTGCGCGCTTCAGCCTACTCTGTACTGACTCACGAAGAACTGATCGATCTGGCCTGGAACGCCTCTTTAAAACCTCTGTTGATCGCGCGTTTTCCGGAAGCCACCGAAGCGCAATTACGCGAAGCGCACGCGTATGCCTATGGCGGCTCGGCCATCCAGGACATGGGTTATTATCCCTTCGGCAAACAATTCTTCAGCAACCTCACCCATTACGTGCGCAGCGGAGATTTTGTTGCATGGCTTTTAAGCAACGCCCGCACCATCGATGAATATGCCTTTGCGATCGGGTCGCTGTCGCATTACCTGGGCGATACGATCGGACATTCGGAAGCCATTAACCCATCCACGGCAGTCGAATTCCCCAATCTTGAGCGCAAATTCGGAGCCTCGGTTACTTATGACGAAAGCCCTCACGGTCATATTCGAACCGAGTTTGCATTCGACGTTTGGGCGCTGACCGATGAGGCCTTCGCCCCTCCCGCATATTTGCGTTTTATCGGTTTGCAGGTTCCCCGAAAGTTTTTGGAACGGGCGTTTCTTGAAACCTACGGCTTTGATGTCCATGAGATTCTGGGCCGCGCACACCCTGCCCTGCGCAGCTATCGCACGTCGGTGCGAAGTTTTATTCCTGCCTTCGGCGAGGCGGAAGTTGTGCTGCACCGGCGCCAATTCCCTCCCCATCCGGATAGCGATGCCTATCGCGCTTTCGCCCAGCGCGTCGACCGCACCAATTATGAACGCAAATGGAAAGATACTCAGCGTCGCCCCGGAGTTAGAGCGCACCTGCTGGCAATTCTTGTATGGATTGTTCCCAAGGTTGGGGCGGCTTCCGACCTGGCGATAAAGATTCCCACCCCTGAGACGGAAGAATGGTATCTGCGCAGTATGAATCACACGGTGGATGTGTTCTGCGCAAAATTGAATACGCTGGCCCAAAACTCGAATGCGCCAGCCTCGCTGGCAAACCTGGATTTGGATACGGGAGACCGCCTCAGGCGCGGGGACTATCCGCTCGCCGACCATACCTATGCCGAATTGTTAAATCGGCTCACCAGAAGGCCCGACCGAACGATCCCAGAAGGGGTAAAGAGGAACATCCTCGCGTACTACGAGAGCGCCGGCGTTCAGCCCTCCCACGAGCAAACACCGCAGCAACTGGCGGTACTGGCGCGAATGAAGACTGTGGCAGCTTTGAGATAGATTCAGAAATTGAAAGCTTGATTGGTATGCGGTGCAGCCTTTTTGAGGCTGCACCTTCCACCACCGGAATCTCTACAGCGCTACGCTGAGCTCGACGTTCACGCCGGGATACGCTGCGTTGCACAGGTAATACACGCCGTTAATCTCGACCACATAAACATCCTGTGTGTAGAGCCAGTTGCTTGGCCATCCGCCAACGAATCCGAACGAGTATCCGCCGTATTGAAAGCGGTGGTTGCTGTAATCGCCCTGGGATACGCGAAACCTGTGGTCCCTTCCAAAGTTGGCTTGGTAACGGTCAGCGGGAATGCGTCCGCCACGGTGCTCCGCCGGCTGCGCATGTTGCTGCTGCGCGTTTCTTTCCTCTTCTTTCGCAGGTTTCGGCTGCGCGTGTTGCTGCTGCGCGTTTCTTTCAACCGGCTTTGCCTGCTCGTGTTGCTGTTGCGCGTTTCTTTCATCCTGCTTTGCTGGCTTGGCGGGCTGTTCCTTTTTCTCACTTTCCTGAGCTGATTTGCCCTTCTCTTCTTCTTTCTGCTCGTGCTGCTCTTGCTGCGCGTAGGCCGGAAGCAGAACGGCTAACGTGAGTACGGAAATGCCGATCGCTGAAAATATTTTCATGGGTATTTTTCTCCATTACGACGTATGCAATATGGGCGCGGGCAGCGTCGCCCGCGCCCGGGTTATCTAACGTAAACTTCCCGTGGTGGCGTTCACCGGGGTGCCGATAGCTTCGCCGGAGACCAGAAGTTCTACTCTTCGGTTCTGCTGACGGCCGGCAGAATTCCCGTTGGTGGCTACCGGCAGCGTGCTGCCAAAGCCCTTGGAGGAAACCGCACCGCTGGCCACTCCCTGTTCCACAAGATAGTCGCGTACCGAATCCGCGCGATTCTCCGAGAGGGTCTGATTCATGGCATCTCCGCCAACATTGTCGGTGTAGCCGCCCACTGCGATGTTGAGTCCGGGATAGGAAAGCAGAATCCCGGCAACCTTCGCCAGTTTCTCGCGTGCACCCGGCTTCAAGGAGAACTTACCGGAATCGAATAACACATCGGACATGCTGACGATCAACCCTCTCGCGGTCTCCCGAGTTTGAAGGATGGAGTTCAATTGCTCGGCCAGCTTCGCGCGCATGGTGGCCTTGTCAGTATCCGCCTGTTGCGCGTTGGACTCCGACTGCTGCGCCGCCAGTCGAGATTTTTCCGCATCAGCTTGCGCCGCCGAGAGCGCCGTTGCCGACGAAGCCTGGCTGGCTGCCATATCCGCATTCGCTTTGGCGGTTGCGGCTTGTGCGTCGCTGGCATCGTTACGGGCGTTTGTGGCGTCCGATTCCGCCTGGGCCTTCGCTGCACGCGCACTGTCTGCGTCCGATTCTGCCTGAGCCTTGGCGGCGCGGGCATTCGTAGTGTCAGCTTCCGCTTGAGCCGTTGCGGCCTGCGCTCTCGCCGTGTCGGACTCCGCTTGCTCCTTCTGCCGCATCGCGTCGTTCGCCTGATCCTGCGTCCGGGCTTGTGCATCCGCCGAATCCTGGCGTTCGTTCGCCAGACGAACTTCGTCCATCTTCTTGACCGCGACCTGGCGCGCGTCTTCCGCCGTTTCCACGGCCTCGCGGGATACCGCGATCAACGGCTTTTTATCGATGTGCTTTCGCGTGGCATATTCATCGGCGTGGTTCATCAACTCCGTAGCGTGCTTGTAGCTCGGGCCGGCATATTGCTCGGCGCCTTCGGATTGAGCGATGCGCAAGGCATTCCGCGCCTCGTAAAACTCCAAAGGCAAGTTTGCGCTCAAGACCACTGGATCGAATTTGTAGCCGGTAGGAATGTAACCGCCGCGTTCCATCAGTTCATACTTGGCATTCACCGCTTCGGTCGTTCCCTTGGTATCGTCGCGAACTATATTCTCGAGAACCACAAGATTGCTGGGCTGGCGAACCGCATAATAAGGCTCGGCGGTGACGATCAGAGCAAACGCCTGAAGGTCGGTGGTGACATTCAGCTTGCTGCGATGGTTGCCGCCGACCAGCACTTCGCCCAGATTCACGGCGCGGCCTTCGGGGGAAATCGCCCACAAAATATAAGTCAGATACTCATTGCCGAAAACGGTGGGCTTCTGCAGGTCGCCAAACTCGGCCTGGATCGCAATAGACCCCCGCTTGCTGTTTACTTCCGCGACGCCATTCGCCGAAGGCATCAGGCTGGTGCCGGCAAAATCCAGCTTCGATGATCCGCTGCGGTGCTTGTAATTGACGGCCTGCACGCTACGGCTGATCACGGTCACGTGGAAGGTCGGCATGTGGTCCATATGCTCGACGTCGCCGTTGGTTTGAGAGTTGGTTTGAGCAAACGCGCTCAAGCTCAGAGTTAGTCCTATTGCGAACAACATTTTTGTTTTCACAAGATCTCCTTCGGTAAGTCTCGGTATTGCGCTCTATCGATTTCGAAGTGATAACTCACGATCCGACGCGCATGCGGGTAAGCGAATGCAGCAGACCAAACACGTTCATGAGCCAGAGAACCACAGCGATTACCACGACGCCGTTCAGGATCGACTTAATCGACCGCTGCATCGGGATGAAACGGTTCACCAGCCAGAGAAGTACGCCGACCACAATCAGAACTTCAAGGAGTTGAATCAACGGCATGTCTCGACCTCTTCTTTTTTCACTCTTGACAGAACTAAGAATGACAGCTGTTTAGCGGGAGGTCTGAGCTACATAGCTCACAAAATACTGGTTTAAATTCTCCGTGTGCCTAATTCCGATTCGCATCCGGCAAAGAGTGGTCACAATTGCTCAGTTCGTGCGCGATCATCGGCGCATGATCCCGCCATGAAGATCGTGAAAGATCCCATCCTCGCAATCCGTTGTCCGACGTGCGGGGCCAAGCCAGGGGAGAAGTGCGAACTTAGCAGTGGTCTACCGCGCACCGCGCCACACCGCGACCGGCGCCTGGCAGCCCTGGAGAAATAGCCGTAGCTTGTGTCGATATTTGTGGGACTGTACGGTAGCGCATACTATACTGTCTGGCGATGAGACCTCTCGCCGTGGTGGACTTCAACCCCGATACCTTTCTCGCAACCATTGGGGATGGAAGAAAGATCGTCTCGGTCCCCAAGAAAAAAACAATCTTCTCGCAAGGCGATGCCGCGGATGCGGTTTTCTACATCCAGAAGGGCAAAGTGCGGCTGACGGTTGTCTCCAAGACGGGAAAGGAAGCGACCATCGCAATGGTCAGCGAGCGCAGTTTTTTTGGCGAGGGTTCGCTGGCGGGACAGTTGCTGCGTATGGGCTCGGCGGCGGCCATGACGGATTGCGAACTCCTGCGAGTCGAAAAGAAGGCGATGATGGATGCGCTGCACCGCGAGAGCGCGCTCTCCGACATGTTCGTCGCCTATCTGCTGGCACGGAACATCCGCTACGAAGAGGATCTGGTCGACCAACTGTTCAACTCCAGCGAGAAAAGGCTGGCTCGCGTCCTCATCTTATTGGCGCACTTCGGCAAAGAGGGCATTCCGGAAACCGTGATCCCAAAAATAAGCCAGGAAACTCTCGCAGCGATGGTTGGAACCACGCGGTCGCGAGTAAGTTTTTTTATGAACCGCTTCCGGAAAATGGGTTTTATCGACTATGCGGGAGGCCCGGAGGGCGCTTTGCAGGTACACAGCTCACTGCTGAATGTGGTGCTGCACGATTGAGTTCGACGACATCGCTTCTGCTTGCGATGGCAAATGAACGGCCCGCGTCCCTCCCTAACATTCGGAGAAACACGGGCCAAAAAATCGCTCACCTTCGGTTGATGGGAACAACGATTAAACGGCTCGCCGTCCGCTCAACAGGTTGATTACCAGCACGACCAGCGCCACCACCAACAAAATGTGGATTAGCCCGCCTGCCACGTGCAAACTGAATCCCAACAGCCACAGCACCAAGAGAACTACAAAAACTGTCCAGAGCATTGTGCCTCCTTCGCGAGACTTTAAAATGTCGCCTTGTAGTCCTTCAAACGGAGGCGCATTTGTCTATCGGGAACTTAGTTGCCGTTTCACCTCTCCGGTGTTGGTAGTGAAATGTTTGAGGTTGGCAGAGGGCCAGTCGAGAATCGTCTCTCAGAGGCTCTGCCGGGGATGGGCGAGCGCTTCCGCCAGATCGTTCAGGAACAACGCCGCGCGCGCGCCATCGACCACGCGATGGTCGGAAGACAAAGTCAAAGTCATCATGGGGCGAACTGCAGGCTTGCCATCGACTGCGACCACACGGTCGGCGATGCCGCCGACGGCGAGAATCGCGGCCTGCGGCGGAGTAATAATCGCACTGAACTCATCCACTTGATACATGCCGAGGTTGCTGATGGTGAAAGTTGCGTCGGCAATGTCAGTCGGCCGCAACTTCCCTGCCTTGGCGCGCTCGGCCACATCGCGGCGCTGCTGTGCGATTTCCGGCAGGCTCGCCTTGTGAGCATTCGGGATAACGGCAGCGACCACGCCGTCATTTACAGCGATGGCGATACCCATATTCACATGATCGTGAAGACGAATGCCATCCGCGGTCCAGCTTGAATTCAAGCGCGGATGTTTCAGTAGCACGCGCGCGGCCAGCGCAACCAGCAGGTCAGTGTGCGTGATTTTGATATTGTGCGTGCGCTCGATCTCAGGAACTAATTCTGCTCGATATTCGTTGAGGGCTGCCGCATCCACGTTGCGAGTGACAAAGAAGTGAGGGACGGTCGTCCAGCTCTGCGTGGTGCGTTCGGCCATGATGCGGCCGAGGGTAGTGGGCACTTCGAGGCTAGCAGATTTTTTATCGGACGACGCGGCCGTCTGATTTGCCGGCGCCGCAGCGGCAGCCTGCACGTCGGACGCTAGGATCTCGCCGCCCGGTCCGGTGCCGGCCACCGCAGCAATATCGACTCCAAGTTCTTTTGCCAGCCGACGTGCTTTCGGCGAAATTCTGGCGCTCTGTGTGGCGGCAGCGCCTGTGTCACTTGCGGAAGGAGGCGCAGCGCTCGCCTCGGTCTTCGGCTGAGAACTGGCGCGCGCTGTCGGCGCGGCGGTTGCTGCTGCGCTGGCCGCCGGGGGCTGTTCGCCGCTTATCTACGTCGAGCCGCCCAACGCGCGGCATCACCTGCATCACCGGCAGCATGCGCGGCGCGCGCACTCCGAGCTCATGATCAATCTGCAAAAGGGCGAAATGCGCGTCTGGCTCTATCTCAGCGAGCGGCTGTGCCAGCACATCGCCGCGGAGTTCAGCCAAGAGCCGCAATGCGGCAACCGCCTTTCGGCTCGTCAAGCCGCTGATCGATCGAACCGCTCACATGCTCAAGGCGTCGATCGTCGAAGTTAACGCCTGCCACCGACGCTACGGGTGGTCGGCGGCATCCCCAACCTCGATAGCCGGGTGCCCGCTTGGCTGGTGCAAAGCGGCCGCCTCCTCAGCGCCAAGATCGACGAATGGCTGTCGCAGCAGGTCGCGCAATATCTCCGCAACAATACGGAGGAACTCCGCCGCATTGCGGCCAGCAACACGACGGCCACTTTGCTTGCTAATCGCCTCGTACGACTAACCATGCCTTCGTTTTCAAGAAGCGGCTGTGTTTGTCGAACTTGTAGACATATACCCATTTGCAGTCAAGGACTCTATATCCCTTCATTTGTGGGTCTCTTAAGCTAATCTCTAGCTAGGTGTAATAGCTGGCGAGCTGGAGGGTAGCTGGCGAGCCGGAGGGCAGCAGGAGGGATTGCAATACAATGGAGAAGCAGCGGGGTGGAAGATGATAAGTGGTATATTCTTATAAGTGCTGTATTGGGGGTTGCGAAGAAACTCAAACTTGCCCCTTAGAAGAGGTCCTGACCTCTCTATTTATCATATTCCTGCAGCGTACATTCCTAGCTTTCAGCCATAGCATAAGGCTTACGAATATAGGGCTTGCGAATATAGGGCTTGCGAACATAAGGCTTGCGAATATAGGGCTTGCGAATACAGGGCTTGCGAATACAGGGCTTTCGGCCGTAGCGTGGGAGCGAACCCCTATTCCCAGGCGAGCCCCTATTACAACTATCCCCCTTCTAAGGTTACTCGTCCACGAGTAACAACTGGCCTTCCTGTCCTCATTAAAACCCAGTGGGAAAAAGAGTAACAGTACTAGCTCTGAACCTTCTTTCTCTTATTCCTTTCGTACCGTTGTATAGCTTGTTGGGCGTTGCTTATGTCTTCCTTAGGGATCCATTGGTTGTACTCTGTGGGCCATCCTTCCCATTTTACTAGGTAATGTGTCGTTCTCTTGATAGTAGCTTTGTCCTTGAGTTGTAATACCGCGGCGCGGAAGCGACCGACTGGTGTGCCTTAGGCATATATATGGTGTTAGGCGTGTTCAGAATTTATTCTAAGCACTGTGGTCTTTTGGCGCAGTTGGCAAGTGTGCAAGCCTAACCGCACTTGTTACAATTAGTGCTCAGAATCACTGGTCCACTGTGTAGTTAGTTTTTCAGGACTGCTACATTCGTTGGGCTGACAAGGCTCTAGCTGGAAAGCTATCCTTGGGGGCTTAACATATATGATGCTTAAGAGACAATTATTGTTGAATTATTGCGACAGCCGAGAATGAGGCTAGGCGAGATCAGCCAGATGGTGCTTTAGGCGTCGACAATTGTGACCACCAAAGATGGGGCTAGGCTAATTGCGGCCAGATGGTACTCTAAGCTGCGGGGTCGCAGCCCTCCGCTCTAAGCTGCGAGGTCGCAGCCCTCTAAGAGAGGGGATAGTTGTAATACCGCAGCGCGGAAGCGACCGACGGGTGTGCCTTAGGCATATATATGGTGTTAGGCGTGTTCAGAATTTATTCTGAGCACTGTGGTCTTTTGGCGTAGTTGGCAAGTGTGAAGCCTAACCGCACTTGTTACACTAGGATTTCATTATCTCATAGCTTTTTAGATGCACTAATTCCACCTACTTGAATAAGTGCCCTATTAGGTGCTTTTCTAAATCCAAATGCTTTATAGGTGGTGGTGGGAGATCTCTCCTATGGATAGCTAGTGGCTTTCTTAAGAGTCTTTCGAGTTGTGCCTTGCTTATCACCTTATTATTCACCTTTCCAACCACTCCCAACCTACTTCTAGCTAAGAATGTAGCTTTCTAGCCTTCC
>CAVOUU010000006.1:0-617796 GCA_963699695.1 uncultured Acidobacteriota bacterium
GATGAAGAACAGCAGCGGGTGAAGCAGTGGGCGCGCCCAGCGACCCGTCGCCGCGCGGTCGTACTTTGTAACCGTTCAGGTTCCGATACCCTCAAATCGAAAGACCCCACATCTCGCAAAAAACGCGAGATATGGGGCACCCGGTCGCGCCCATTTAATTTTCTGTGACGAAACTTTACCGGCAAACGTGCTCTGGACGAGCTGCCTAGCGGGTTTCTGGTTTTCGCCAGGAGCGGAGATTGAATGCGTAGAGGGCGATGCAGAACAGATTTGCGGGAATAAAACCAAACTGCGCGGTACGGAAACCGATGACGCATACGACGGCGCTGTTGATGGCGGCGAGAATCCACCCCTCCCAATAGCGCTTGCCTAACAAGATGGTGGAAACGACGGTAAGAATGCAGGACAAATAATCGAGCTTGAACAGCACTGAAGCCTCCCCGATGATTTGAGTATGCAGCATGCGAGGCTGGAATGGAGAGATCGGCTGTGGAAATGGGATAACGGAAGTAATCGTCCAAAAGTTTGGGGATGGTTCGATTAGAATTTTCTGACGCGAGGAGCTCGGAATGAAGGTTTTGACGGAGTATTTGACATTTCATACGAAGACGCATCGGGCCTATATCCATATGACGCCGCAGGTGGAAGAGATCGTGCGGAAGAGTGGGGTGAAAGAGGGCATGGTGCTGGTTTCAGCCATGCATATCACGGCTGGAGTGTATGTGAACGATAACGAGAGCGGGTTGATTGAGGACATTGATGAGTGGCTGGAGCACCTTGCGCCGTTTCGCAAGAATTACAAGCATCACGAGACTGGCGAGGACAATGGGGATTCGCACTTGAAGGCGCTGCTGATCCATCATGAAGTGATTGTGCCGGTGACTGCGGGGAAGTTGGATTTGGGAACGTGGCAAAGGATTTTCTACGCCGAGTTTGATGGGCAGCGGGACAAGCGGGTGATTGTGAAAGTGATGGGGGAGTAGAGCAGTTGCCGGTTGTCAGTTGCCGGTTCCGTTGAGTTGAGGCGCTTTCTAATCGGGAGTGCGGCCGAGAAAATCTTCGTGTCCGTGGAAGATTTTGATCAGCAGATTCTGGATGCGCTGCTTTATATCGAAGCGGACTTCTTCCTTAGGTACGCTGTGCATTGCGGAGATAATCTTTGGATTCGCTGCCATGACGGATTTCCTTTTCTTTTTCTTTGTATGAATAGTGATTCGGATGGGCGTTTCGTTTCACATTTCTCACGCCTGAAGTTTCTTTCGCAACGGCACAAGTCGGGAAGAGTGGACGCTTGTAGTATGCTGATTGGCCGGAACGCGATTGTGGTTGGAATTTATTTCTGAGGCAGCACACAAAATCAAATGGCAGATGAAGCGCAAGAACTGAGGGAAAGCGCGGAGCGAGCCAGAGAAGATAAATCTCTGGCAGGCGTTTCTTTAACCATGGCGGTGTTCGCGGTGCTGGTGGCGGTAGCGTCGCTATTGGGGCACCGGGCGCATACCGAAGAAGTGGTGCTGCAAGCGAAGGCTTCGGACCAGTGGGCGTACTACCAGGCGAAGAATATTCGGGGGCACGAGGACGAATTGTTTGTCGCGGCGAATAGCGGAGTCGCCGGAGTGCGCGACAAATACGCGCAGGAAGCCGAGCGCTACAAGCACGAGAAGGACGAAATTCAAAACGAAGCGCGAAAGCTGGAAAGCGAAGTTGCGACCGAAAGAAAGCGCGCCGACCGTTACGACCTGGCCGAGGTGTTTCTGGAGATCGGGCTGGTGATTACGTCGATTACACTGCTCTCTGGGCGCAGAATTTTCTGGTATCTGGGGATGGTGTTTGGCGTAATCGGAATCGCGGTGGCGGTGAGCGGGGCGATGGTGCAAGCTCCGGGGCTACTGCCCGGCTTGGTTGTGGTGCTGACGCGGCGCTGAAGGCGCTCTTCCATACCGCTGCAGCAGTTTTTTCTGGCCGCATCGGACCTGATGCTTCTCGCCAGGGCAGCGGATTTCTTCTGCTATAATCGAAGCCGTCCCTGTGGTGTTTGTTTCACATCCGTGCGGAAGTGGTGGAACTGGCAGACACACCATCTTGAGGGGGTGGCGCCGAAAGGCGTGGGGGTTCAAATCCCCCCTTCCGCACCAACGAACTCATTCTGAACAAGTTAAGGTTCTCCAACTCCATGATTATTCTTGTCACCGTGATTCACGTGATCGTTTGCATGTTCCTGATTATTGTGGTTTTGCTGCAGAGCGGCAAAGCTGGAGACATCTCCGCGGCTTTCGGCGGACAGGGGAGCCAGGCCGCCTTTGGACCTCGCGGTGCGGCCACTGCACTATCGAAAGCTACGACGATTTCGGCCGTGCTGTTTATGCTGACGTCGGTCACTCTTTCGATTTACGCGATCAAGCACAGCGGGTCTACCTCGGTTTTGCAGGGAGTGAAGTCGGCTCCGGCCACAAGTCAACCTGCGGCGCCTGCGCCGGCGAATCCGCCAGTTAAGAAATAGCCGACCACCACGGAAGCCGCGAACGGAAATCCAGCGGCGTCCTGCGATGGCGCGGCGTTCCTCACACTCTCCGTTCCCAAACTGCCTTTCATCCCCTCGTCCCTAGTCCCGCCGCGTTCTTAACCCGGCATTCGATCCCATTTGTACTCATAAAAAAATAGCGGCAATGCGGTCTTTCGCTGCGCAGATTGCGGGTTTCGCTGTAATTGTATTTGGCCTATGTGGGTGCTAACATCCATTCATCGGCAATTCAGCCGGGAGGATTCGATATGTCAGATCGTGATGGCAACACCTTTGTATGGTTCCTGGCGGGATTAGGGGTGGGCGCGCTGGTAGGCGTTCTATATGCGCCGAAGGCTGGCAGCGAAACCCGGGAAGAGTTGCGGGCGCGGGCGGAAGAAGGACGGGAATACATGCGGAGCCGGGCTCGGGAAGCGAAGGAACAGGCTTCGGGATGGGTGGATCGCGGCCGCGAAGCCGTGAATCAGCAAAAAGACCAGTTCCGTTCAGCCTATGAAGCGGGGCGGCAGGCATATCAGGAAGCTACCTCGGAAACCGGAGCCGCAGCGACCTCGCCTAAGAATTTGTAAGAGTATGCTGTCTGGCTGCCGGGTACGAGATGAAGTTTAGGTGAAGTTAGAGCGCGCGCACTGCCCAGGAAGGCTCTTCTATGGAAAATCTGCTACCAATTTTTGTTGCCCTGACGGGAGCCGCGGTGCTGCTGCAAGCGGGACTGCTAGCCGCGATGTATTTGGCGATGCGCAAAACCTCAGCGAAGATGGAAGCGCTGGCCGACGAAGTGAAAACCAGGGCGCTGCCTACGATTGACTCAGCTCAGGCGCTGCTCACGGACATCCGGCCGAAGGTGGAAGTGATTGCGGAACAGGTAAAGACAATTTCGGAAAATGTGGCCGAGACCACGGCGACCTTGCGCTCACAGATTCAGCGGGTGGATGCGACCGTGAACGACGTGGTGGATCGGGCGCGGCTGCAAGTCATACGCGCGGACGACATGCTGACTCGCACTTTCGATCGAGTGGAATCGGCGAGCGAAGCAGTGCATAAGACCGTGGTTTCGCCGGTGCGGCAGGTTTCGGGAATTTTTCAGGGACTGACGACCGGGATTGAGTTTCTGTTTGCCGGACGTGGGCGGAAGAACGGCCACAACCCGCGGGAAGCGCGCAGGCCGGTGCCGCAGGATGAGATGTTTATCTAGTGCGGCGCTTTCATAATTGTCATGCGCTATCTGGTTCGAGCTCGCGTAAAACCCGGCCGATCTGGCGATCTGCTCCGTGTTATCCAAGATAAAACTCTAGGACAAGGCTCGGTCGCGGGTTGCGAATACCTGCGTAATATGGAATCTGCCCGCTTGTGCGACGACGCGACTGTGCGCTGGGTGGAAGTATGCTACTGTCCGACGCCGCTGCAGGAAGAACGGCCCTACTGGGAAGAGTATTTCGATTTGACGCGAGTGCAGGATGCCCATGATCGAAGAAAATGCCGGGATGCAAACGGCAGCGAAACCTGGGCCTGCGGGGACTGCGATTGCACCGAGCGGCTGGAACGCAAGCTGAAGGCGACCGGCACGCCCTTCCTGGATTCTCTTCAACACTCAGATTAGATCCCACTTATTGCTAATAGTTGGCGCAGATAGCGCATCCGTTCTAAACTCGGAAAACTATTTGGAACGTTACACTATGGCGAGTGCCCGTCAACCGGCCGTGGAAACCATTCTGGACGCGGCGCGGACAACGCTGGCGGCAGCCGCATCGCTCTTGCTGGCCCGCCTATTAAAGCTTCCCGAATCGTACTGGGCGCCGATTTCCGCGATCGTGATTATTCAGTCGACCATCGATCCGAGGACCGTGGCCTGGCAGCGTTTTGCAGGAACTGCCCTGGGCGCGGTGCTGGGAGCGGCAGTCGCCACATTTTTTCCATCCACCGCGCTGGTTTATGCGGCCGGCGTTTTTCTATGCGGGGCGCTGTGCTGGCTGCTACGGCTGCGGGGGGCTTACCGGTTTGCGGCGATTACCCTTAGCATCATCGTATTGGTCGCGCATACGCACTCAGCGTGGATTGTAGCTCTGCACCGCTTCGTCGAAGTGTCCGTGGGCATCGCCGTGGCGCTGATTGTAGCGGAAGTGTGGCCGATGCATGTGTAAGTTTTCGTTTCGATAATTCAGGCTTATACGATCCAGCCGCCGCCGACAACGAGATCGCCATCGTAAAATACCGCGGCCTGGCCGGGCGTGATGGCGCGCTGAGGCTGGTCGAAGGTGACAAGAAGTTCATCGGCAGCTACTTTTTCAAGTAACGCGAGGGCAGGCTCGTGGCGATGGCGTATCTTCACCGAGACGCGCATGGGCTCGCGGAGATCGCCGACTGAGATCAGATTTACGCGCCGGGCGCGCAGGGTTCGCGAATACAGGTGCTCATCGCTGCCGACGACAACCTGCTTGTCGGCTCCATTAATCTGAATCACATAGAGCGGCGATCCGGTGGCGACGCCAAGGCCCTTGCGTTGTCCGACGGTGAAGTTGTGAATGCCGCTGTGCTCGCCGATGACTTCGCCTCTGGCTGTGACCAATTCACCTGCGGTGTCAGGCAGGGCTTCGCCGCTTTCGGCGAGATAGGCGTCGATGAAGCGCTTGTAGTCGCCGCCGGGGACGAAGCAGATCTCCTGCGAGTCGGGCTTTTCGGAGAGCGCGAGGCCATGCTTGCGAGCCAGTTCGCGGACTTCGGGCTTGTTCATTTCTCCCAACGGAAACAGAGTGCGGCTGAGCTGTTCCTGGGTGAGGCCGAAGAGAAAATAAGTCTGATCTTTGCTGCGGTCGGCGGGACGCTTGAGCAGCCAGCGGCCGCGGGCTTCGTCGTACGCGACGCGGGCGTAGTGGCCGGTGGCAACGTAATCGGCGCCGATCTGCTGCGCGACCACGAGCAGCTGATCGAATTTGAGGTGATTATTACAGAGGCTGCACGGGATTGGCGTGCGTCCGGAGAGATATTCGGCGACGAATGGGCGAACGACATCGCGCTCGAAGCGCTCTTCGTGATTGACGACGTAATAGGGAATGCCGATGTGCTCGGCGACGCGGCGGGCGTCGTAGACGTCATCGAGCGAGCAACAGCGGCCGGTGACCTGCTCGGGCATGCCCTCGCGTCCGGCGAGGCGGCGCTGGTTCCAGAGCTGCATGGTGAGGCCGATGAGGTTGTGCCCCTCGGCGCGGAGCATGGCCGCGACGGCGGAGGAGTCGACGCCGCCCGACATGGCTACCGCGATGGTCTTCTTTGTTGTCATCGTCAAGAGATGCAATTATCCGCGTTGATTCTCTAGTGCTATGTTACCGCCATCTTGCGGTATGCCGGAGACAACTCGCGCAGCCGCGCGACGGTTTCTGGCACCAAGGCCAGTGCGAGATCGATATCTTCTTCCGTATTCTGCTTACCCAGGCTGAAGCGCAGGCTCGCTCGGGCGCGATCGTTCTTCAATCCCATCGCAGTGAGCACGTGCGAGGGCTCAATCGCGCCGGATGAACACGCCGAACCAGTGGAGACCGACAGGCCTTTGAGATCGAGGGCGATGACCATGGCTTCTCCGTCGATGTGATCGAAATAAATGTTCGAAGTGTTGGGGACACGTGCGGCATCGCCTCCGTTCACGGCCGCCTCTTCGACCTGGGCGAGAATTCCCTGCTGGAGGCGATCGCGAAGTTCCGAGGTTTTCTTGTCATCACCGCGCTCGAAGCCCTGCATCGCCATTTCCGCGGCTTTACCGAGAGCAACAATGCCGGGAACGTTTTCGGTTCCGGCGCGGCGCGAGCGCTCGTGGCGGCCGCCATAAAACAGAGGCCGCAGCTTCGTTCCCTTGCGCACATAGAGCGCACCGACGCCTTGCGGGGCATGCATCTTATGGCCGGAGATGGAAAGCGCATGGCAGGCGATCTGCTGTACGTCGATTGGAATTTTGCCGCCGGCCTGAACCGCGTCGGTGTGAAAACAGATCCCGGCTTCGGCGGCGATCTTTCCAATTTCTTCTACCGGCTGTAGAACTCCGGTCTCGTTATTCGCCATCATGACGGAGATGAGTCTCGTATTTGGTCGCAATGCGCGGCGAACGTCTTCTGGATCTACCTGACCGTTGGCATCGACGGGAACGTAAGTTACTTCGCAGCCAGAATCCTCGAAATGCCTACATGTTTGCAGCACTGCACTATGTTCGACGGTCGACGTAATGATGTGGTCGCCGGGGGCGGTCAGCCCAGCGATGGCCAGATTGTCGGCTTCGGTGCCGCCGCTGGTGAAGATAATTTCCGCGGCAGTGCAGCCTAAGAAAGACGCCACCGAATGCCGCGCACGCTCGACGGCGGAGCGAGTCTCCTGCCCATGATGATGGATCGACGACGCGTTGCCGAAGTGCTCGCTGAAGTAAGGGCGCATGGCTTCGAGCACCTCCGGGAGCACCGGGGTGGTGGCGTTGTTGTCGAGGTAGACGTGCAGCATAATCCTCTATTTTACGCGGAATCTGCGGTGTATCGCAGGCAATCGCTTCGGAAGGGAAAATGGCGCCCGAGGGCGCCATTGGACAATCTTGATCGTTGGTTCTGACTGAATCTAGCGCTTTTCTATGGGCACATACTTATTGGGATACTCCGGCCCAAGATATTCAGCACGCGGGCGAATCAGGCGGTTATCGTCGAGTTGCTCGATCACATGGGCAGCCCATCCGCTGATGCGTGAGACCGCGAAGACCGGCGTAAATTGATCTTCGTCGATGCCCAGTACGTGATAGGTGGAAGCGGAATAAAAATCTACGTTGGCGTTGAGTTTCTTTTCAGCCTTCACAAACTTCTCAATTGCTTCCGACATTTCATACCACTGCGGCTGTCCGCTGGACTTGCCGAGATCCCGCGACATGGCGCGCAAGTGCGTGGCTCGCGGATCTTCCGTGTGATAGACGCGATGGCCGAAGCCGGGAACTTTCTTCTTCTGCGCCAGCATGTTGCGCACATGGTCGATGGGATCGGCTTTCTTGCTGTCGATGGATTGCAGAATACGGAAGACAGCTTCGTTGGCTCCGCCGTGCAGGGGGCCTTTGAGCGCGCCGATCGCCGAAGTAATTGCGGAGTGCATGTCCGCCAAAGTCGCCGCGGTTACGCGAGCCGCGAACGTAGAGGCGTTCAACTCATGATCCGCGTGCAGAACGAGAGCGATATCGAGGGCGCGCTCGGCCGTGGAGGAAGGTTTCTCGCCATTTAACTGTAGCAAGAAGTTGGCGGCGTGAGAAAGGGAGCGATCGACCTCGACAACCGGCTTGCCTTTTCGAATGCGATCGTAGGTAGCGACAATCATCGCGATTTGCGAAGTCAGGCGAATCGCCTTGCGAACGTTGGCCTCATGATCGTTGCTCTTCTCGTCGATATCGTAGAAGGCAAGCGCGGATACCGCCGTGCGGAGCACATTCATGGGCAGAGCGCCCTGGGGGGCGTTGCGCAACAATTGAATGATGCCTGGATGCAGGTGACGCTCCTGCGCGAGGCGCCCCTGCAAGTCTTTCAGTTCATCGCGATTCGGCAAATGCCCAAACCACAACAGGTAGCAGGTTTCTTCAAAATTAGAATGATCGGCAAGTTCGTGAATGTCGATGCCGCGATAGGCGAGCACACCACGCTCGCCATCGATATAACAAATGCTCGAGTTGGTGGCAACAATGCCTTCCATCCCTTTTGAGGCAGGAGTGCTGGTCATGCTGGACATAATTAATCGCTCAGTCAGAAGGATTGTTGCGGAAACCGCGTGCGGGGAGAGCGCGCGGGGAGTGCAACTTTCTTTTATACGCGAAAAACTAGTTCTGTTCCATAGAGCTTGATCCGGCGGGGGTTTTCGAGACCTGAAGGCTGTATTTATGACGGCCAAATGCTCAGGGCGGTCTTGCTCAAAATCTGCTGCTGCACTTCTGGATTCAGTGGCAGAGCGCGGAAGTCGTCGAGATTTTTCTTGATGTCAGGAACCCCCGGGCCGGGCCAATCGGTGCCAAATAACGTTTTGTGCGCGATCTCGCCGATGCGCGGAAAATATTCCAGCAGAGTCTTGGGCGGAATGCCGCTGATGTCTAAGTGCACATTAGCGTGGCGGCGGATCAGAAAGAAGGCGGTATCCATCCAGAGCGGGCGGCCACCATGCGCCAGCAGAATTTTAAGCTTGGGGAAATCGACCGCAACATCATCGACGTAAATAGGATCGCCGTACTTGTTGCGTGCGCCGGGGAAAATCGAGGTTCCGGTGTGAAACATGACCGGCACACCGTTCGCCTCGGCCGCGCGGTAGATGATTTCCAATTCCTTAACGCCGTTCAGATAATCGTTCGGGAACAGGAGTTGGTGCGGAGGATGGATTTTGATCATGCGGATGCCAAGGCGCAGGATCTGCTCCATGTCGTTGAGGACGTTCGTGGTGTGGCGGGGATGCAGGCTGCCACAGGAGATAAGCCGTTTGGGATCTTCTTTGACGTAGTCGGCGATGAATTGATTGATGCCGTTTGTAAACCCGATGACTTCGGGCGCGACATAGTTGATGAGCGCGGCGCGGTCGATCCCGCAGGAATCCATGTGCTTGAGAAAGGCTTTCGGAGAGCGGCAGAATTCGGCGATCTGATCGAAGTTCGGGCGCTTCTTCTTCATGAGTTCAAGCGCCTGCGGCTTGAACATTTCGAGTGGCGAGATGTGGATGTGGCAGTCGGTGATCATGCGCGGGATTTCATCTCTCGAGCCATCAGTTGGCGGCCGCAGCCAGCACCGCTCGCTTGGTGAAAACGCGAATCATCTCGCGACGGTACTCGGGAGTGAGCGCCGACGTGGTAAGAGGCTTGGCGGTGCGGGCTGCGAGATCGCCAATGGCTTCGGCCAAGGCTTCGTCTACCGCCTTCCCGGTCATCATTTCGGAAGCTTTTTGAACCAGGACTGGCGCGGGATTCACGGCGGTCATGGCAACGCGTGCGTCGGACACGTAGCCGTTCGATCGCTTCATCACCACCGCGACCCCCGCCAGAGGATAATCGATCGATCCACGAACTCGCAGTTTGCGATAGATACCTCGATAGTTTGCCGAAGCGGCCGGCAGGAAGACGCGCGTGACCAGTTCATTGGGCTGGAGGCGGCGGTAATTCTCGCCGTCTCCGGTGTAGAAATCGTTCAAGGGAATGCGGCGTGCGCCTGTAGGGCTTGCGATTTCAATTTCCGCATTCAGGCAGAGCAGCGCGGGAGGCGTATCCGCGGAAAATGCGGCCCAGCATTTTGTTCCGCCGGGAGCGACGTGGCAAATGTTGCCGTCTTTCTTAATGCAAAAGCCGCAGCCCTTGCGCCAGGTGAGGGATTGGTTGTACCAGAGGCAGCGGGTGTCGAGGCAGATATTTCCGCCGAGGGTGCCCATGTTGCGCAGAACCGGCGAAGCGACCGTCGCCGCCGCCTCTGTGAACACGGAATAATGTTCGCGCAGGTAAGCCGAACGCTCGATCGCGCTCAGAGTGGTCAACGCGCCGATCTCGACCCCTCCGTCGGACTGGACGCGGATTCCTCGCAACTCGAAGAGACCTCGAACATCGAGCACATAGTCTGGCTCAAATAATTTCTGCCGCATCGAGGGAATCAGGTCTGTACCGCCGGCGATCACACGCAGATTGCCCGCATGTTTTGAAAGTGCTTCGACAGCCTCATCGAGCACACGCGGACGCAGCAACCTGAACTGAGGCAGGCTCAATCCGCGCCTCCAACTGCCGCAGGCGTCTCGCGCCGTGCCGGATCGAGTGCATGCCGCTCCGGGCCCTTGCCTTTGAAGCAAAGAGAGCCGCCGTGCTCACGAAAGCGCGCCGGCGATGTCGGGTCAATGCCTTCGGTCAGGTTCAAGGCTTTTTTGTTTTTCTTTGTGCGCAGGGCGGCGAGAACACGCTCGGGGGTGAACGGAGACTCATGCAGGCGCACGCCAACTGCGTCGAAGATCGCATTCGAGATTGCAGGGATGGTTGCCGCGAGCGATCCCTCGCTGCACTCCTTTGCGCCGAATGGACCTTCGGGGTCGATGCTCTCGACGATAATGGGCTCGATGTCTGGCGACTCGGCCGATGAAGGGCTGCGATATTCGAGCATGCCCGCGTTCATCAGCATGCCATGCTTCCAAACCATTTCTTCGGTGAGCGCCTGGCCCATGCCCATCCAGACGGAGCCGATGATCTGGCCTTCCACCGAGACGGGATTCAGAGCACGGCCGCAGTCGTGCGCCGCCCATACTTTGTGCACGGTCACCTCGCCGGTTTCTTCATCGACACTGACTTCGGCGACTTGGGCGGAATACGAATAGGCCGGAGATGGACCGACGCCGCCGCCTTTGTGGCGGCCGCCGCGAGCTTCTGGCGGTGGCGCGTAGGAACCTGTGCCGGTGAGCGCGCCGTGGAAGTCGATCGCGGCGACCACGGCTTCTTCGAAGGTCATCCACTCCTTCGGTCCTTCTTCTTTGCGCTTCTGTTGCAGAGAACCTCGGAGAATCTGGCCTTCGACGCGGCCACTGACCGAAGCTCCTGCCTGCGTGACTTCCGCTTCTTCGATTCGATCTTTTTTTCCAGCGGGAGCGGGGCTTCCCTTCTTGAACACGACATCGTCGCGAAAAACGATTTCGTCGGCGGCGCAATTCATCTTCGTTGCGGCTGCGGCGGCGATGCGCTTCTTCACGTCATCGGCTGCGCGCAAAGTCGCGTTGCCGGCCATGAAGGTGACGCGACTGGAATACGATCCGATATCGATCGGGGTCAAGTCGGTATCGGCGGCGATAATTCGCACGCGACTGAGCGAACATCCCAGCACTTCGGCGGCAATCTGCGCCGTCATGGTGTCGGAGCCCTGGCCGATTTCCGAAGCGCCGGTGTAGACAACGACTCCGCCGTCGCGATCGATTTTTATGTTCACGGTGGAGTGGGGCATGTCGGACCGAATAATCGAATTGGCAGCGCCGCTAACGTAGTGGCTGCAGGCGATGCCAAGGCCGCGTCCTTTGGGCAGTTTGCCTTTACGCTGCTTCCATCCAGAGCGTTCGACCGTTTTCTCGATGCACTCTGGCAGGCCGTAGCTTTGAACTCGCAAGCCATTTACGGTGATGCAAGGCGGCTTGAGCAGATTGCGCTGACGGATTTCCGCCGAGTCCATTCCAATTTTCTCAGCGAGTTCGTCGAGTTGCGACTCGAAGGCGAAGCGCACGTTGACGGTTCCATGGCCGCGCATGGCGCCGCAGGCGGGCTTGTTGGTGAGGACGCGGTATCCGTCGTATTGAATGTGCGGGATGTCGTAGAGCGCGCCGAGCAGCGCACCGGAGTAGAGGATCGTGACCACGCCGTAGGAGCAGTATGCGCCGCCATCCTGCACTACGCGGGCTTTTACGGCCGTGATGCGGCCGTCGTTGGTGATTCCGGTTTTCAGATCGATGATTGTGCGTGGGCGGCCGCGATGCGCCCAGAAGACTTCTTCGCGCGTGTAGGTAATTTTTACGGGAGCTTGCGCCTTGCGCGCCGCTACGGCTGCGATGATCTCGAGCGGGATGACTTCGCTCTTGCCGCCGAAGCCTCCGCCGACCAGCGGCTTGATCACACGAATTTGTTGCATCGGCATTTCGAGCACGAGTGAGAGCTTGTGCTGCAGGTAGTACGGCACCTGCGTGGACGACCACACCGTGAGCCGTCCCATTTTGCCGGTGTGGGGATCGAGTTCGAATGACGCAAGCGTGGAATGCGGCTCCATGGCGGCGTGCGTGACTTCGTTCGCGATGAAGCGGGCTTCGGCGATATGATCCGCCTCGGCAAAACCCTTATCCGGATCGCCGAATGCATGGTGATAATCTTTTTCGACATTGCCCGGTTTGTTGTCGTGGATCAGGTCGGTCTGGGCCCTCATCGATTCTTCGGGATCGAAGTATGCGGGCAGGACTTCGTACTTTACGTCGATGAGTTCGAGAGCTTTTTCGGCGATGGCTTCAGAAACGGCGACCACACAGGCGACGTTGTCTCCGACATAGCGGACCTTGTCGATAGCCAGCGCGTGCTCATCGTGACCGACGGGAAGGATTCCGTAGGGGGTGGGTGCGTCTTTGCCGATGACTACGGCGACAACGCCGTCGAGTTGTTCGGCGCGGGTCGTGTCGATGCTCACGATTCGCGCGTGGGGGTAGGGCGAGTGCAGAATTTTGCCGACGAGCATGCCGGGGACGCTGAGATCGTCGGTGTATTTTCCGGCGCCGGTGGTCTTTTCCGCCGCGTCGACCATCGCGGTGGGCTTGCCGATGATGGAGAAATTGTTCATTTTGCGTTTTGCGTCGAGACTAGCTCGCTGTTCGATGCTCCCTGCCGCTCCGCCGCAATCGCGGAGCGAATCGCTTCATACATCTGGTTGTATCCCGTGCAGCGGCAGAGATTGCTGCTCAACGCTGCGCGGACTTCCGCTTCCGAAGGATCGGGATTTTCCGCCATCAGCGACTTCACCGTCATGATGAATCCGGGAGTGCAGAATCCGCACTGCGCGCCGCCCCAGTCGCCGTACGCTTTTTGGATCGCAGCCAGGCTGCCGTGCTCGCTGACGCCCTCGACCGTGGTGATCTCCTGACCCTGGCAACTCGCGGCGAGCAGCGTGCACGACATCATGGCGACGCCGTCGATTAAGACGGTGCACGCACCGCAGGAAGATTCGTCGCAGCCGCGCTTCGATCCGGTGAGATCGAGGTCCTGGCGGAGAACGTCGAGCAGCAGCGCGCTGGGCTCGATGGCCAGTTCGTGAGTGCGGCCGTTGACTTTTAGTTCGATGAGTTCTTTAGTCATAGGTGCAGCTTCTAGCTACGGGCTACTAGCTTCTAGCGAACCGCAGACAGCGATCGCGGTTTAGCTCGCAGCAAAGCCCTCAATACACCGGCACATTCGCATCCACCACGCGGGACCATGCGTCGATGCCGCCGCGCATCGATTGCGCTTTATCGAATCCTTGATTCCGCAGCCACGCGGTGACGTTCATCGAGCGCACGCCGTGATGGCATACCACCACGATGGGATCGTCGGGATCCAACTCCTGATTCGCGCGTGATGGGATGTCGCCCATGGGCAAGAGCTTCGCGCCTTCCATATGCGCGGTTTCGAACTCCCAGGGCTCACGCACGTCAAGCAGCGTGAACTTCTCGCCTTGATCGAGCTTTTGCTTCACTTCTTCGACTGTGATTTCGTAATCCATGCGTTACGTGAAACGCCTACTTTCCCGCCCACTTCGGCCCGCGCTTTTCCATGAAAGCGCGAATTCCTTCCTGAGCATCTTCCGACTTCATCAACTCTTCCAGATAAATCTTCTCGGCCCGCGCCAGGCCTTTGTCGAAGTGCATTGCGTCCCAGGCGTAGAAGGCTTTCTTCGTGATAGTCAACGACGCCGGACTTAGCCGTTGCAGTTCCTGCACGGTATTTTCTACTTCTGCAGCGAGCTCGGCATCCGAAACCGCATGCGTCGCCAATCCAACGGTTGCCGCGTCCTCACCGCTCAACGTTCGTCCGGTGAGTATCAGCTCTGCGGCTCGCTTCTGCCCGATCAGTGCGGCCAGCGCCGCGCAGGCGACTGGCGGATAACAACCCAGGTGAATCTCAGGAAATCCCCACCTCGCCGTCGCTGCCGTATAAACGATGTCGCAAACCATCGCCAACTCGGCGCCTCCGCCCAGGCAATGTCCGTGGACGGCGGCGACCGTGACCTTCTTGGTGGCCACTAACGCTCGAACCACCGCATGAAACTTGCCTAACATCGTTTCGATCTTCTCCGGTGTATGCGCTGCAACATCAACTCCGGCCGAAAAACATTTCCCTTCCCCACTCAGCACGATCACCGAAATATCTGAGCGCGCTTCGACTTCCGCGAGCGCCTGCGCCAGTTCCTCCATCATCGGAATGTCGATGACGTTCAGCGGCGGATGGCATAGCTCGATCTGCGCCACCGAAGAGCTGATGCTCAGCGTGAGCCGATTCAGTTTGGTTTCCGCAGCGGTGGTCAAAGTGTCCTCTCGAATGCGCCGTCTCGAAGCGGGCGGCCGTCTCGAACGGGTGCCCCATTTCTCGCGCCCTTTGCGAGAAGTGGGGTTTTGCCGTCAATTACAAATTAATCGCCGACTTCCTCACCTCTCCAATGCTGGCCAGCGGATCGCGCGCGCCGGTCTTTTCAGCAATCCACTTCTTTTCGGTTTCGATGATCTCAAGCAGCAACTTTTTGTCGGCTGCGCCTGGCAGATAGTCTTTCGTATGCTCTTCGTAAGCCCGATCGTCGATCGGTTCGCCGGTCTGAGCGTGGAACTTCTGTCCAGCCCACTTTCCGATCTCGCGGTTGAATTTGATGTGCGGAGCGTAGAGCTTGGGCTGATTGCCCTTCAGAGAGCCATTGAAGCGCTCAATCAGGCCGGCTACTTCGTCGCGATAAAGATTGCGGTTGTAGTCGTTGATGTCGTCGAGGTCTGGCGCCTTGTCGTTCTTCGGCTCATCGTAACGACCTTTTACGCCCCACACATAGGCCCAGTGCGCGGAGGAGGAGTGATCGGTGCCGAACAGATCGTAGGAGCTCGAAATCCATTTGTTGAGATATTTCTGGATCAGCCAGCCGGGAATCACACCGGCTTCGACAATGCGGCGCAGGCCGTCGTTGCCAGTGCCCATGTGAAAGGCTTCTTCGCGCAGCATGTATGACATGGAGCGGCCGAGAGGGGCAAAGGCTGAGTACTTCAACATCTGAAGCTGGAATTTTCCGTCGCGATCGACGAAGTCGGTGTAGGTGAAAAAATCCATCCAGTTATCGACGTCAACGTTGAATGCGCCCAGCAAACGTTTGTTATCGAAGGCGCGGCGCTCGAGCATTTTCTGCGCTTCTACTTTGCCCGAATATCCGAAGTGGTCGACGAGCAAAGCGCACATCTGCCAGCCGTGCCGCATTTCCTCGATCATCACGCGGGTGATGGCGCGGCGATCCCAGTCGGTGGGGGCGTTCTCCAAAAGATTGCGCTGCTGCTCCACGCTGGCGAACTCGGTGTCGCCCTGGTAGACGATCATGTTCATCAACGCGTCACGCATCTGCTGCGTGGGAATCTGGCGCAGGTTCTCCCACTTACGTCGGCCTTTGTAGGAGCCGAATTCGATCTCTTCCGTGTCAATTGCACCGTAGAGCGTGTCGAAGTGGAAGTCTTCAATGTCTTTGGTGTTGACGCCAATATCTTTGCGCCAGTCGTTAAACATTCCGATCCAGTCGCTAAAGGTCCCGATTTTCGCTACTTTTCCCGGCATGATGCCACTCCTAAGCCATATTCAGCCAAACTGTTTTTAATTCTGTGTAGTGTTCGATGGCATGCGCGCCCAGTTCGCGGCCAAAACCAGAACTCTTGTAGCCGCCAAAAGGCAGCGACGCGTCCATCAGGCCGTAGGTGTTGATCCAGACCGTGCCGGCCTTGAGGCGGCGCGATACGCTGTGCGCTTTCTTGATGTCGTTGGTCCAGACAGCGGCGGCCAGGCCGTAGGGATTGTTGTTGGCCTGAGCAATGACTTCGTCGATGTCGTCGAAAGTTAGCACCGACAAGACGGGACCGAAAATTTCTTCGCGCGCGATCTTCATGTCGTTTTTGACATCGCCGAAAATCGTGGGCTCGATGAAGAACCCCTTGCCGCCGTCGACGGTGACGCGATTACCGCCCGCGACCAGCTTTGCGCCGTCTTTTTTGCCAGCCTCGATGTAGCCAAGGACGGTCTGCATCTGTTCCTGGCTGACGATTGCGCCGAGGCGCGTTTTGGGATCAAGGGGATCGGCGGGGCGCATTTTGGCCGCACGCGCTGCGAGTTTCTCGGTGAATTCATCTTTCACTTTGCTTTCGAGAAATAATCGCGAGCCCGCATTGCAGACTTCACCTTTGCCGTAGAAGATGCCGGTGATCGCGCCCTTCACGGCGTTGTCGATGTCGGAATCGGCGAAGACGATGTTTGGTGACTTCCCGCCAAGCTCGAGCGTTACGCGCTTCACGGTATCGGCCGCGTTGCGCATAATTTCCTGCCCGACCGAAGTTGATCCGGTAAATGCGATCTTATCGATGCCGGGATGCTTCACCATCGCTCGCCCGATGGCTCCGGGGCCGGTGATGATGTTGATGACGCCGGCAGGAACTCCGGCTTCAATCGCCAGCTTGCCGAAGCGCAGCGTAGACAGCGAAGTTTGGCTCGCGGGCTTCCATACGATGGTGTTGCCGCAGGCGAGCGCGGGGCCGAGCTTCCACGAGGCCAGCAGCAGCGGGAAGTTCCAGGGAACGATCAGGCCGACCACTCCTACCGGCTCGCGCAGCGTATAGGTAAATGCGGTTTCGAGGGTGTTGATGGTCTCGCCGTGAATTTTTGTTGCCAGGCCGGCGTAGTAGCGCAGAACGTCGACGACCATCGGCATATCGACGTATCGCGATTCGAAAATCGGCTTGCCATTATCGAGAGTTTCGAGTTCGGCGAACTCGTCGATATTTTTTTCGAGGAGGTCGGCGAGCTTCCAGATGAGGCGTCCTCGCTCGCTAGCGGACATTTTTCGCCAGGGGCCGTTGCGGTCTTCGAGGGCGCGGCGGGCGGCCTCGATGGCGCGATCGACATTGGTGGAGGAGCCTTCGGCAATTTGTGTCAACACTTCCCCAGTGGCGGGGTTAATGGTGTCGAATTTTTTCGCCGCATCAACCCATTGCCCGTCGATCAGCAACTGACCGGGTTCGATCTTCACTTTTGCTGCGAGCATTCAGTCTTCCTCTGGATTTCAAGCATTTCTGCCGTTAGCGAGTGGGTGGGCGAGAACGCCCACACGACACCCTACGAGACGCCGTTATAGCAGGCCGCTATTTCGCCTTGAAAACCGCGGGCCGCTTCTCCACGTAGGCGGCCAGGCCTTCTTTTGCATCGTCGCTCTGGAAAAGTATTTGTTGATTCTCGCGCTCGACGGCCAGCGCGGACTCCATGGGAATTTCCCAGCCGGTCTGCACCGCGCGCTTGATCCGTCCGACGGCCTTCGCGGCCTTGTTTGGCGGACAGAATTGCTTGGCGTATTCGATCATGTTTTCCATGAAGCCATCTTTTTCGTAGATGTCGTTGATGATGCCGAGCTCCTGCGCCTCTTCAAACGAGAAGGTGTTGCCGGTCACCATCAACTCGATCGCTTTGCTCTTCCCTACCAGCCGCGAAAGCCGTTGTGTGCCGCCGGTTCCGGGGAGCACGCCCAGATTCACTTCCGGCAATCCGATCTTGCCCGAATCTTTTCTGGCAATGCGAATGTCGGCAGCCATGGCGATTTCGAGTCCGCCTCCGACGCAGTGTCCGTTGATCGCTGCAATCACCAGCTTGGGCGTGTGCTCCAACCGCAGCAGCATTTCGTTGGCATGCAGGCAGAAATAATATTTGAACGTCGGGTCAACGCTCGACAACATTTTGATGTTGGCGCCGGCGGAGAAAAACTTGTCGCCGGCTCCAGTCAGCAGAATGACGTAGGCGTCGTTCTCCATGCGCGCGCGCAAAATCGCCTCATCGAGCTGGCGATTCATTTCATAGGTATAGGTATTGGCCGGGGGATCGCACATCTCAATGATGGCTACGCCGCCATCGGTGCGGTAGTTGACGAGCGGCTTGGTGGATTCGCCGGTGGTGGGCTGCATTGTGGTCGCCATAATTGTTAGCTCCTTAATATCTTTTAGAACCGTGAATATCAATTCGCCTTATATCGCATGTCATTCCGAGCAACGCGAGGAACCCTGGTGTCTTTTGAAGTTTCCACTAACGCCGTTCCTCCGCCAATGACCCCGCGCAAAAAGATGTCACCCATTTCGCGCGCGATTGCCTCGGAGTCGGCATCGACGCGAGGATTGTGCCAGGTATAAAGCCAGTTCATCATCCCGAAAAGACTGAGGACTGCAATGCGGGTTGAGAATTCGAGCTTGCGGTCGCTCTTCAGCTCGTCCAGCAGACCCACGCAGATGCGATAGTATTCGCGCTTGATGGCGGCGACTTCAGAGGCGAAGCCATTTTTCAGCGCCTCGGCTTCGTGAGAGAGAACTTTCATGCTGGCGGGATTCGCCAGGAAATACTCGAGATGGTTGGCTATAAGAATACGAATGCGCCGCTCGGGATCGGTGACGGCATTCAGTCGCGTCTTGAGCCTCTGCACCACCGTGGCGAAAGTATGTTTCTGGATCAGGAAAAGCAGGCGCTCTTTGGATTCGAAATAGTAGTAAAGGCCGGCGAGCGACATTCCACTGGCGCGCGAGAGGTCGCGCATGGATGCGCCTTCGTATCCCTTTTTGCAGAAAACTTCGGTGGCGTGGGCAAGGATTTCGGCGAGGCGGCGGTCAAAGCGCGTAGCCGGAACGGGAGCCGGAGCGCGACGATGCCGCGGAGATGACACGCGCGTTGCTGGGGAAGGGCTGGCCATGGATGCGGGCGGTCGTGCTAATTCGAACGTTCGTTCGAAGTTAGTATACGGAAATGTGATGGGAATCACAAGGGCTGGTGATTCGGGAGGGAACTTAAAGTATTTGCGAGGAGTGAGGGACGGCAGCAACCAAGCAAACTTTGGGATTCGATCAGTTGCGAATGTCCGCCAACAACCCTTCTACTTCGCTCTTCCCTTCGCCGGTGAGCGGAAGCAGTGGCAGGCGCGCTGGTCCGCCGGAGTAGCCGTTGAGGTCCATTCCGTGTTTGATGCCGGACACGCCAAACTCTCCCACAATGCGTTCGGCGGCGCGCGCAATGCGATCCTGTTTGAGGCTCGCAAGTGCAGCGTCGCCTTCTTTCCAGGCGGCATAAATTTCATAACAAGCGGTGGGTGCGACGCACGCGAAAGCAAGGATTGCTCCTACGGCCCCGGCATCGAGCGAAGGATGCAACTTCTGGGCGGCACCGACCAGAACCTGAAATCCCACTTCTTTCTCGCGAGTTTTTAGTTTGCCAACGACGCTGACGGCGGACGAAGACGGTTTACCAGAGGATGAACCATCCACGGCTCCAACCTGCACCAGTTCCCCGCCGTTTCCGTTTGAACCCGTGGTTGCGGCCGCAAGCATGCGAGGCGTGACCGCATCGAAGGTTTCGGTTACGGTAGCGCTGCGCTTGATGTGGCGCGTGCCTTCCACCATCTTGCGAACTTTTTCGACGGCGCCGCTGGATTCTTTAATGCCGATCACGTTGGAATGCTCGGCCAGTTCGATTACGAGCTCCGCCGGCATGTCGTAGCCCGTGGCCTGAGGAAAGTTGTAGATCATGAGTGGGAGTGGAGAACGGTCAGCGACGGTGCGGTAAAAGGCCAGGATATTCGGCGGCTGCATCTGCTTCTTGTAGTAGTGCGGGGTGCGGACCATGGCTACGTCATAACCGAGTTGTGCGGCGTATTCCGTGAGACGTAAGGTTTCGATCGCGGATTCCGCGCCCGTGCCCGCGACTAGAACTTTATTTGGTGCGGCGGCCTCACGCGCGAACTTCAACACATCGCGGCGTTCCTGATCGGAAAGCAGGATGGCTTCTCCGGTCGAGCCGAGAACGACGATGCCGGCGCAAGGGGTGCGGGAGTAGCGCTCGACGTTGCTTTCGAGCTTCTTGTAGTACACGTTGCCGTCGGGATAGAACGGGGTGGTGATGGGAGGAAAGATTCCGTGAAGAAGCATAACCGAATTAGCCTATCACTTTCGCGGCGGACACAGCAGTGGAATTGCTTCGCGCTTGTTGCGGCGGTAGACGCGGAAATCTTCGTCGACCGTGAGCACGGTGTGACGCGGGTAAAGTTCGCTCATGCGGATGAGGCAGAGATCAGCAAGGTCGGGGTTTCGATCGGCATAGCGCGTGGCGAGATCGTAAAGTTGTTCGCTGTGGCTGGCGCAGTCGAATGCGACGCGAACCAGACCGTCCCGCAACATTCCGACAACGCGTTCGCTTGACTGTAAATGAAATGCGGTTTCGGCCAAAACGGCCTCGCAAGTTAAGACGGGCCACTTAATGCGTTTTGCTACTTCGAGAGCCCAATCGCGAAACTGATCTCTCGTCCCTACAAGCGCTACGAGAAAGCCCGTATCCGCGATGACGTTCATTTACGAGAAAAACCTTTGCGGGAGGAGAGGTCGGGCGGCCCGATCACCGTTCCGGCATACTTCATCCACGGTTGCTCTTTGTCCAGGGCTTCTTTGGAGAGCGTGGTTTCCAACGACTCCCGAACAACTCTGCCCACGGGCAGGCCCGTGCGGCGGGCGACCAGCCGGAGGCGATCCAAGAGTTCATCAGAGAGCCGGATTGTGAGTGTATTACTCATTTACATATATTGTAACACACATCGGCGACCTGCTCGGAGGCGTCTGTTTAGCGCTTTACTGCCCGATCCGCATGCAACTGCTGCAAGGCCCGGATATTGACTTCGCCGCGCTGCAGTGCGGCAATCCCTTCGGCAGCAGCGCGGGCGGCGGAGAGCGTGGTAATGGTGGGAATGCGCGCCATGACGGCGGCGCGGCGAATCGCTTTCTCATCGAACCAGGGCTCGATTCCGGTCGGAGTGTTGACGATGAGGTGAATGCGCTGGCCTTTGATCAGGTCAACCACGTTCGGGCGTCCTTCTTTTACCTTGTAGACGCGCTCGACCTTCATCCCAGCGTTTTCGATCACGTCGCCGGTGCCGGAGGTGGCCACGAGTTTGAAGCCCATGTCTACAAACTTGCGGGCGACTTCTGCAACGTAGCGCTTGTCGTGCTCGGTGACGCTGAGGAAAACCGTGCCTTGTGTTGGTAATTTTTGACCAGCGGCGAGTTGTGCCTTTCCAAAAGCTTCGCCGAAGCTGTCGCCAATGCCCATGACTTCGCCGGTGGATTTCATCTCCGGCCCCAGCACGGTATCGACTCCGGGGAACTTGTTCCACGGGAAGACTGGCGACTTTACGTAGTAGCAGCTTCCGGTATCGAGATCGGAGCGGCGCTTGATATTTTCCGGCAGAAATTCGCGTAGCTTGCGGCCGGTCATCAGGCGCGCGGCGATCTTCGCCATCGGCACGCCTGTGGCTTTTGAAACGTACGGTACCGTACGCGAAGCTCGTGGATTCACTTCCAGAACGTAGACCTTGCCGCCCTCTGAGCCGTTCGATCCGTCGCCATTGCCGCGCGGAATGGCGAACTGAATATTCATAAGGCCGATTACCTTCAGTGCGCGCGCGAGTCTAAAAGAGTAGTCGCGCATGCGGTCGAGCAGCGGTTGCGGAATATCGACCGCGGGCAGCACGCAGGAGGAATCGCCGGAGTGAATGCCGGCTTCTTCGATGTGCTGCATGATGCCGCCGATGACTGCATCTTCGCCATCGGAGAGCGCGTCCACATCGACTTCGATTGCGTCTTCGAGAAAGTGGTCGATGAGGACCGGGCGGTCGTGCGAATATTCGACGGCTTCTTTCATGTAGCGAATCACGGATTCTTCGTCGTAGGCGATGACCATGGCGCGCCCGCCAAGCACATAAGAAGGCCGCACGACGACGGGATACCCGACTTGCTTCGCACCCTCGATGGCCTCTTCAAGCGAAGTCGCCATTACTCCGGCGGCTTGCGGAATTTGTAGTTCTTCGAGGAGCTTGTTGAAGTGCTTGCGATCTTCGGCCAGATCGATCGACTCGGGTGAGGTGCCGATGATGTTTACCCCTGCGGCTTTTAGCGGCAAGGCGAGATTCAGCGGTGTCTGCCCGCCGAATTGCACGATTACGCCGCAGGGCGCGCCCTTGGAAGTCTCGTGCTGGTAAATTGCCCACACATCTTCGAAGGTGAGCGGTTCGAAGTAAAGGCGATCACTGGTGTCGTAGTCGGTGGAGACGGTCTCGGGATTGCAATTGATCATGATCGTCTCGTAACCGTCTTCATGCAGCGCGAACGACGCGTGGCAGCAGCAGTAGTCGAACTCGATTCCCTGCCCGATGCGGTTGGGGCCGCTGCCGAGGATGATAATCTTCTTTTTGTCCGTAGGCGCGGCTTCGTCTTCGTCTTCGTAAGTGGAGTAAAGATAGGGCGTGAAGCTTTCGAATTCTGCCGCGCATGTGTCCACGCGTTTGTAGACCGGCAGTACTCCGTGCTTCTTGCGCAGATGGCGAATTTTTTCCTGGCCTTCGAGGCGCCAGACGTTCGCCAGGCGTCCGTCGGAGAAGCCCATGCGCTTGGCCTCGCGCAGCACCTCGGTGGGAATCGACTCCATGGGGTGCTTCTCCAGCTCAAGCTGCATATCGTTAATTTCTTTGAGCTGATAGAGGAACCACGGATCCATCGAGGTCATCTTCGCAATCTGCTTCACCGTGTGACCCTGGCGCAGAGCGTACTGCACGTAGGCCAACCGCTCGGGGTGCGGCGTCACGAGGCGTTGCGTCAGAATTTTCGGCTCGATTTTTCCGCCGCCGACGCGCTTGCCGGTGTCGAGTGAGCGAATACCCTTCATCAGGGCTTCTTTGAAGGTGCGTCCGATCGCCATCACTTCGCCGACCGACTTCATTTGCACGCCAAGGCTCTCGTCCGCGCCGGGAAATTTCTCAAACTGCCATTTGGGAATTTTGACGACTACGTAATCGAGAGTGGGCTCAAAACATGCCGGAGTTTTGCGCGTGATGTCGTTGGGAATTTCATCGAGCGTGTAACCGACAGCGAGTTTTGCTGCAATCTTCGCAATTGGAAAACCGGTGGCTTTTGACGCCAGCGCCGAAGAGCGCGAGACGCGCGGGTTCATTTCGATCACGACCATGCGGCCAGTTTCGGGATTTACTCCGAACTGAATATTCGATCCGCCGGTATCGACGCCGATTTCGCGGATCACGGCGATCGAGGCGTCGCGCATGGCTTGATATTCGCGGTCGGTGAGGGTTTGCGCCGGAGCAACCGTGATCGAATCGCCAGTGTGCACGCCCATGGGATCGAAGTTCTCGATCGAGCAGATGATGATGACGTTGTCTTTGGTGTCTCGCATCACCTCAAGCTCGAATTCCTTCCATCCGAGAACGGATTCTTCGATGAGAGCTTCGTGAACCGGAGACAGGTCGAGGCCGCGGGTGAGAACTTCGACCAGCTCTTCGCGATTGAAAGCGATGCCGCCGCCGGTGCCGCCTAGCGTGAACGATGGCCGAATGATGACAGGGAAACCGATTTTGCCGGCGAATTCAAGGCCATCTTTTGTGCTGTTCACCAGCGCCGACTTGGGCACGTCGAGGCCGATCTTCTGCATCGCGTCTTTGAAGAAGAGACGGTCTTCAGCTTTCTTGATCGCGGCAACGTTCGCTCCGATGAGGCTGACGTTGTATTTTTCGAGCACGCCGCCATCGGAAAGTTCGATGGCGAGGTTGAGTGCGGTCTGTCCGCCAACAGTGGGCAGCACGGCAAAACCAGCGCTGGGCGTGAGTTCGCGCTCGATGCGGATAATCTCTTCGAGATATTCGAGAGTGAGCGGCTCGATGTAGGTGCGGTCGGCGATCTCCGGGTCGGTCATGATGGTCGCCGGATTCGAGTTCGCCAGCACGACTTCGTAGCCCTCGGACTTGAGCGCCTTGCAGGCTTGCGTGCCGGAGTAATCGAACTCGGCCGACTGGCCGATGACGATGGGGCCGGAGCCGAGGATCAGGATTTTCGAGATATCAGTGCGTTTGGGCATTGGTTATTCGTATTCGTATGATCTGTCATCCCGGCCGAGTTCAGTTGAACGGCGAAGCCGGTCAACTGGCGAGTGGAGGGACCTGCTGTTCGCTTGCAGAGCATCGGTGCTTAAAGCGAACAGCAGGTCCCTCGACTGCGAAGATCGTCCGCTTCGCGGACGATCTTCTTCGCTCGGGATGACAATATCTCTTAACTTCCATCTAATACGGCCTGACCCCAAGAGGCCGAGACATCGAGTTCACCCTTTCCACTCCTCCATCATCTTCACGAAATCTTTGAAAAGATAATGCGAGTCGTGCGGACCGGGCGCGGCTTCGGGGTGATACTGCACGGTGAACAGCGGCAGGTTTCTGTGCCGCAGGCCTTCGAGCGTCTGGTCGTTTAAATCGATGTGCGTGAATTCGACTTCGCTCTGAGGCAGCGAATCGGGATCGACGGCGAAGTTATGGTTGTGCGCCGTGATCTCGATCTTTCCACTCGACAGCTGCTTTACCGGATGGTTCCCGCCATGGTGGCCAAACTTGAGCTTGAAGGTTTTTCCGCCAAGGGCGATGCCGGTGAGCTGGTGTCCAAGGCAGATGCCGAAGATTGGCTGACGGCCCATGAGCCGGCGAATGCTATCGACAGCGTAGGTGCAGGGTTCGGGATCTCCGGGACCATTCGAGAGAAAAACCCCGTCGGGCTTCAGTGCGAGGACATCTTCCGCCAAGGTCTGCGCGGGTACTACAGTAACGCGGCAACCTTCGCCCCGCAGCTTTCGCAAAATATTTTGCTTGATGCCGAAGTCGTAGGCGACCACGTGGAAGCGCTCCGGCTCGTCTTTTACTCCGACCTGAGCGACCGGCTCGTGCGAGCGCTCGCCGACCTCCCATACGTACGGGCGCTTGGTGCTTACTTCTTTGGCAAGGTCCAGGCCGTCCATCTTCGGAATCGACCGAGCCTTCGCCACCAACTTCTCCGCGTCGCTCTCAAGCGTCGAAACCACGCCCCGCATCACGCCGTTGTCACGCAGATGCCGCACCAGGGCGCGGGTGTCGATGTCCGAGAGCACGGGTACTTTAAATTGCTCTAGGTATTCTTCGGCGACCTGCTGCGAGCGCCAGTTCGAGCTGACCTTCGAGAACTCGCGCACGATCAGGCCTTCGATCCACGGACGGGTGGCTTCGTTATCTTCCTGATTGGTGCCGTAGTTGCCGATCTGGGGGTTGGTCAGGACGACGATTTGTCCTGAGTAAGAGGGGTCGGTGAAAATTTCCTGGTAGCCGGTGATGGAAGTATTAAAAACGACTTCGCCGTAGCATTCGCCTTTGGCGCCGTAGCCTTTGCCTCGGAAGACTCGCCCGTCTTCCAGCGCAAGGATAGCCTGCATTCTCGCTCCAATGTGTGGATTTCAAGAATTTTATCAGGGATTGGCTTGGGGGCCAAGCAGAGAACGAATTAGCGCGGCAAACCTTTATCCGGGAGAATAAAGGCCTTGCGGGCAAGGTCTGAGGTTAGCGTGGGCTCACGATAGTAGCGGGCTAGGATGCCGCCTTTCCAGATGAGTAGGTCGGGATTGCGCTCGGCGAAGTCTTCCCACGTTTTGGATCCGCCGGCCGCCATGCGCTCGCGGATCAGGAAGAAATAGGCGCAGGTGATGGTTTCGTTATAGAGCTTGGGCTTGCCGCGCGCGGCGGCAAAACACTTTAGCGCAGAGGAGAACTTTTCGAGCGCCGTCAATGCGGGATATTCGCACAGATAGGCGAACGCGAGGCGGACGTGGTCGGCGTGATGAAAGTTATCGCCGACCGCGTTGCTCTCAAAGCGATTAATGTATTCCTGATTTGTCATATTCACACGCGGGAGTTGTGCGTTGGCGCCTAAAAAACTATGCCGACTTGGCCGTCGCCACCACCCATGCCGCCGCCGCGTAGATGGCGAGATTTCCGACATTTGGCATTCCATGCAACAGGTGGATGGCGATGGCGAAAAGGAATAGGGCGATCAGCATCCACGCGCCGCGACGGGCCGTTGGTGGAATGAGCAACAGCAGCGCGCCGATGATCTCGCCCCAACCCAGGATCAGCCGAATGAAGTTGGGCAGGTGAGTTCGGGAGAAATCGTGCCCGGCATCCGGCATCACGAAAAGAATTGCTTCGATCAGGATCACCAGGCCGAGGGTCCACTGCAAGACTGTGATGGAGTGTTTCACGCGTTGATTTTTGTCTGTCATCGATCGCCTCTTTAATTTTTATTTTTCGGTGGATCGTTTGCGCGGCGCGTGAGCTTTAATTTCCCGCAGGCGGTGACTGGCGCTGGAGTCGAGATCGAAGTCGTAGAAGCGTTTTAGCTCCTGAATGCGTTCGAGCGATGCCGGGCTAAACGGCGTTTTTCCGTCGAAGGCGTGGAGCACGATGCCTTCCAGCAAATCGCCGAGGGTCATGTCGTGGTATTCCGCGAAGGCCTTCAGGACTTTGAGGAGGCGCTTTTCCATGCGGACTCCGGTTTGGACGCGCTCCACCAGGAGTTTCTGTTCGTCGACCATGTGTACCACTGTACCACAGTACATACATACACACAATTGGGAGTCTTGTACCGGAGGACTGAATCGCTGCCTGGTCCGCGGTTGGTTATAATCGCGTTTCACCGTTTCCACTGAATCCGCGCCGCGAGGCGCGATCCCGAACTGAAGGACTCTCTTGGCATTCGACGAGAATATTTACGAGTTGCGGCGCCAGAAGCTGAAGCAGATTGAGGCGCTGGGCCAGATTGCGTACCGCAGCAAGTACGAATTCACGCATACGATTCCGCAGATTCTTGCTGAGTATTCCGACAAGACGGCGGAGCAGCTGGAGAATCCGCGCATCGACGTGCGCGTCGCCGGACGCATTATGGCGATTCGCCTGATGGGCAAGGCGGGATTTTGCCATCTGCAGCAGGATGGCAAGCGTCTGCAGATTTATGTAAAGAAGGATGCGGTCGGCGATCAGGCGTTTGAGTTGTATAAACTGCTCGATCTCGGCGATCACATCGGCGTCAGCGGATACTTATTTCGCACGCGCACGGGCGAACTGTCGATTCACGTCGAAGAAATTACCTTCCTCAGCAAAGACTTACTCCCCTTGCCTGAAAAATGGCATGGACTGACCGACGTCGAGTTGCGCTACCGGCAACGCTACGTCGATCTGGTGATGAATCCCGAGGTGCGCGAAGTTTTTCTGAAGCGCAGTAAGCTGGTGCAGTCGCTGCGGCGCACGATGGAAGCGCATGGATTTGTCGAGGTCGAGACTCCGATGATGCAGCCCATTGCCGGCGGCGCGGTAGCGCGTCCGTTCGTGACGCACCACAATACGCTCGCTATGGATTTGTATCTGCGCATCGCGCCGGAGCTTTATTTGAAGCGGCTGGTGGTGGGTGGATTCGATCGGGTGTACGAGATCAACCGCAACTTCCGCAACGAGGGCATTTCCACCCGGCACAATCCCGAGTTCACCATGCTGGAGTTTTACCAGGCTTACACCGACCATCAGGGTGTAATGGATTTAACGCAGGAATTGATTACGCAGGCGGCGAAGGATGTGACTGGGGGAACGAAATCGAAGTGGGGCGAGCAGGAGATCGACTGGGCGCAGTGGAAGCGGCTGACGATGCGCGAGGCAATTTTGCATTACTGGCCGGAAGCCGCAGGCGGGAAGCCGGAGATGAGTGACTTCGCTTCGCACGACGGCGTGAAGAGGCTGGTCGAGCGATTCAATCAGGCGCATGCGCACATGGCCTACGATCCGAAAGAGCCGCTGGGCAAAACGATTGCGGCTTTATTCGAGGCCGTCGCCGAGGAACATCTGACGCAGCCGACGATTATTTACGAGTTCCCCACCGCGGTTTCGCCGCTCTCGAAGCAGAAGCCGGATGAGCCGGGGTGGACGGAGCGATTTGAAATCTATGCTGGACAGATGGAGATTTCGAATGGCTTCAGCGAGCTCAACGACCCGGAAGACCAGCGGCGGCGGTTCGAGGCGCAGCTAGAAGAACGCGAGCGCGGCGATGATGAGGCGCATCAAATGGATGAGGATTACATCCGTGCGCTCTCGTACGGAATGCCGCCGGCGGGAGGTGTGGGCGTGGGCGTGGATCGCTTGGCCATGCTGCTTACCGATTCGCAAACCATTCGCGATGTGATTCTGTTCCCGCTGCTGCGTCCGGAAAAGAACCGGAATGATGACGCTGAGGGCGAAGAAAATACGGAAGGAAAATCACAAGATCAAAATAAAAAAGGGTAAACCTTCTATTCGCCGCCAACCTCTAATTACGTAGAACCTTAGCATGTACTAGAAATAGGGCAGCGGGGTTCGTAGACTCTCCGCTAGGTATTTGGGCTCAGTAGTTGGCAGCGCTGCCGTAATGTCGGCGAAAGTTCAGACATTGGGTCGGCAGCGCTTTGCTTTTCCTCTCGCGCTGGATCCTGCGTACACATTTACCCACTAAGGTCAGTCCTATTTTGACTTCCGTGTACTGCCGCCCGCTGTGCGCTGCGGATCGTAGGCCGGTTTATCCGGACTGAAGTTCGTACTCAGGTAATCGATCAGAGCGTCGCGATCGGCGGGATCGACGAGAGCGCCCCATTTGGTCATTTTGTCGACTTCCTTGGTCCATGCGGCTTTGCTGAGGCGTTGCTGGAGGATGATGCGGGCCTCGTGGCACTCGGTACAGGTGGACGTGGCTTTGGCTTGCATGGCTCCCGGCGGAAGGTCGGCGGTGACGTTGTCCGATGCCGGCTTTTGCGCGAAGGCGGCGAAGGACGAGGATAGAAGCGCGCCGAGGATAAAGGCGGGAATGCAGCGCCTAAAGGCGGCGGCGGCGCAGAGAACAACTTTCGGCATGACTGAAGTCATGCCCTGATACGAATCAACTTCGCCAAGTATATTAAGCGACATGAATTTTCACCTGATCGATTGCGTTCACGAGATATCCGCTGGGATTCCAGATTGGGGTGGGGGGTTGGGTGCGACCCTGGCTGTCGGTGGCGCGTGAAAGGATCGCGTAGTCACCAGCTTTGGCCGCTTTCCAGTCGTAACTCCACAGACGCCATGCGTAGTGGGCTTGCTCGTGGCCGAAAGTCGCGGCATTCCAAGTAGCACCGTCGTCGGTAGAAACTTCTACTTTGACAACGTTGGCTTCGCCAGCCCACGCGGCTCCGTGGATGGCAATCTTTCCGGCTTTTATAGTCGCGCCATCCCCGGGTGCAGCAATCACCGACTTCACAGTCAGCGCCGTCAGGGGATGAGTATCTTCCGGCTTCACAGGCTCACCCGGTTTCACAGGCTGGTTGGGCATGCGATATCCAGGGTTCATGAAATTGCCGACGAATTCTGCTTCCAGGATTTTGATTTCCGTGAGCCACTTGCAGGAGGCTGCGCCAACCCATCCGGGAACGAGGGCACGCGCGGGAAAGCCGTGATGTTTGGCTAGCGGCGATCCGTTCATGTGAGTGGCGATGAGCGTGTCGGAGTCGAGCGCCTTCTCGATGGGAATGCTGCGAATGAAGGGAGGAACTTTGCCGGGAACTTCGTCGAGGCCGCGGAACATGATGTGTTTGCCGGAGGGCTTTACTCCGGCGCGCTGCAAGACATCGTGCAGGCGTGGACCAGAAAAGCGCGCGGTGCCAACTGCTCCCTTGCCCCACTGAATGCCGGGGACCTGCGGGCGCTGCAATCCGCGGCCGTTGCCGGCGCACTCCAGAGTGTTTACGACCGAGTGAGTTTCGAGTTTTGAAAGTTCACTCAGGCTCAGCGTGAGCGGCTTCTCGACTTCTCCGCCGATTGAGAGCCGCCAATCGTTAGCGTCGAGTTCGCTGGGCTCGTGCATGTGGTTGCGCACAAAAAAATGGTCCGCCGGCGTGAGCCAGGTATTGAAGTAGCGTACCGGGCTTTCGAGATCGATGAAGCGATAGGAGCGGAGAACCATCCCGTCTTCGCCGGGAAATGCAACCGCCTGATCTTGCGCCATCGCCCAATTGAGTAGCGATGGAACCGCGCCGGCGGCGAGCGCCGCACTGGATGCCTGCCTGAGAAAATCACGTCTGGATTTCATAGCTTTACTTTGATGTGAAACGAATTTCTCGCGCAACGAGAATTTTAACTCAACAAAGTTAACACCACCGGCCCGGAAAAGGAGAGTGAGCCAAAACCGGGCCGGCGTTTCCGAAGGGAAGTCGCCCCTCAGAAAGTTGTGGGCGTGGAAAGAACCACCAAACCAATAGTCCCGCGCCGCATGCGACGCGGGACCGTTCGGTTACGGCAAGTAGTAGCGCAGCGAGGTAAAGACCATGCCATCCAAGCCTTCAGGCGATCCGGACGGAGCAGATGTAGGAGTGATGCCGCTCCAGGTCTGACGAGTTACATAGGAGTACTGGGTACCGAACTGGAACCTGCCTCGCGGACCGTTGTAGAAGCGGTACCAGAAGCCGACCGTGCCCTCGATGGCCGCCCGCGTATCGGCAGTGCAACTGGAGAGCGATCCCGGGTTGAATCCAGCCGTACCTGTGGTCGAGGGAACTGTCTCGCTGTAGCAGCCGGAGTTGCTGAACTTCGGCGCGCCGTATCCCACTTCCTTACCGGTGAGGGAATCGAAGTCATAGCTGCGTTTTGCATACTCCGCCCCCGTGTACATGTAAACATCCAACTTTTTGCCGTGCCATTCCAGCGTGGCCAGCCCCTGGTAGCCACGGATCAGATCCAGAGTTCCATTGGCATGGATCGCAAGGTCCGACAGCTGGGCCGCGCCATAACGGCCGATGCCGTTGCCTCCAAAACCATGCAAGCCGGAAACGATGTGCTTGTGATCGAAGTTCCATCGGGCGTTGGCACCGAAGCCGCCGCCTTCTTTCGATGTGTTATACGCACCCAGAGCGTTAGGGCCGGCAACACTGCTTCCACCACATAGGGTTGTGGTAGTCGCCACCTCGGCGCAAGGGAAGATTCGATCGGTGAAGCGATCTGCAAGTCCGAAGATCTCGTAATGTCCGAAGCCCGGGTCAAATGCGGCTTTTACAATGACATCCGGCGAGGGATTGAAGGTGTAGTTCGAGGTTGTGTTGTAAGTATTGCTGGCGCCCGCCTCGCCGAGAAGGAAATTGTCAGCATTTCCGTGCGTGGTGAGCGTGCCCTGCGCATTCTCAATGGAAGCGGCCACGGCAAACTTACTGCCAAAGGCCTTGGTCACGCGAACGGCGTATTGACGCGCAAAAGTGAAGCCGACGTTGTAACCGGGGTCGATGGTCGATGGCCGAGCATCGTTGGTCTTTCCGATATCGTCGCTGGGCGCAATGCCAGCCTTGTTTTCGGTTACGAGACTCCACATCTGGCCGCCAAGAATGCTCCAGCCATTATCGAATTTGGCCTGGCCCCACGCCTGCCGCAAACGGAACGTGTAGCTATTGGTCTGGGTGGCTGTGGAGGTTACGCCCGCGGACAGAAAGTCACCCGACACGTAACTGGAGAACTCTACATTCTTCAGCCGTCCGTCGATATAGACTGTCGGCCGGGACTGGCGCGCCGAACCGAAGAACTCGGGCAGAGTGCTTTGCGAGGCCCCCGGCATGGTCAGTGAGTTGAATGGGGTGGTCAGGTCCGCCCCCAAGGCTCGCGAGCGCCGTACGAACGCGGCTTCGACGAAACCACCGGGAGTGATGGTGATGCCTTTGAAGTGAATCGAGATGACTGGGCTTTCCATTGGATTGGAGCTGGAGGTCGGCTGCGAATCTTGCACATTGAGGCCGTGGCCATCCTGCTGAACCAGAATGGCGTTTTTCAGTTCCGCGGGCTGTTGCTGGGAGACAGACTGCACCTGGGCAGCGTCGAGCTTAACGGCGCCGGTCTTGCCGGAAGCGCCAGAAGCCGATTGTGCATCTTGCTGATGCTGCAATTTCTGGGTTAGTTGGTCGATCTGACGTTGTTGAGCGGCGAGCGCATCTTTGAGCGCCTGGACGTCGGCGGCCGTGATCGGTGACGTTGCAGATGGTTGCGCGGCGGGAGCCGCAGTTTGTGCCCATGCCCCGGCGGAAATAGATGCCAGGACCAGAGCTTTGAACAATATAGTTTTAGTGGCTTTCATGGAAGTGAATACTCTCCTTTTGAGTTTTTGGTCGAAACACATCTCGGGGAAAACTTTTTGTGGGCCGGTCTGCGCGTTCTCGATGTCCTTTTATTCAAGGTTGCCGGCCCCGCATCTTTACCAAACCGCTGTACGATTATTATCACCATCGACTTACTAGTCATTCTGGGAAATTCACTTACTTTCAGGCAGACCAAATTGCCCTGGCCAACCTACTTATTCTGTGCAAAAAAACGGGGAAGGGTATTTCTAAACTGGGATAATTCTATGTGGACACGATCAAGCCCCACTTTTGCTGCAAACGCCGCTCTAGGGATTTGAACACCACTCCATCGACCACATAACCGATCGCTATTATCAGGATCATCACTGCAATCACGGCGCTCATATCATTCAAGTCGCGCCCCATCATCAGAACCTGGCCTAGCCCCAGACTGAGATAGAGCATCTCCGCGGTGATCAGAGAGCGCCATGCGAAGGCCCAGCCCTGCTTCAAGCCTGAGACGATGAATGGAAGGCTGGCGGGCAGAAGCACATGCCAAAAAAGCTTAAACCCGCTGGCGCCCAAGTTGCGCCCCGCCATGCCATAGATTTTGGGCATCTGCTTTCGGCCGTCTTCCATGGCAAGCGTTACGGACAGCAGCGATCCCATGACCACTACGAAAAGGATCGCGTTCTGGCTCAAACCAAACCAGAGCAGCGCCAGAGGCCACCAGCAAATGCTCGGCAAGCTCTGCAGACTCACTAGCAATCCGCCCATGGTCTCTTCGAGAAACTTGCTGCTGGCTACCCCGAGGCCAAGGAACATGCCGAGGATCACGGAGATTCCATAGCCGATCAAGACGCGCCGCATGCTGACAGCGATCGCAATCACGAAGCTGTGATCTTTGAAGCCCGCATAGAGCGCCTCGCCCACTCCCCACGGGGTGGGAAAGAGGTAGGGCGGCCAAATTTTCAATTCGGAGAGCAGCGTCCACAATCCGAAAAGCACTGCGTAGAAAACAATCAGCCGGGCGGCGCGCTTCATAGTTGCTGTCCCACTCCCGGTTCCACGTGGGGCTTTATTCCCACGCTGTATTCCACTTCGAGGGAACGGTTGATTTCTTCGCGCAGCTCGCCCAATATCTCGCTGGCGGCATGCGCCACCCGGAGGTCTTCGAGCACACGAGGCCGAGGCAGATCGATGGAGAATTCGCGCTTCACCCGCCCCGGACGAAATGTAAGCACTGCGACACGGTCACCAAGGCGAATCGCCTCGCGGACATTGTGGGTGACGAAAATAATCGTTCGTCCAGTTTCCGCCCAGATGCGTTCTAGCTCATCATGCAGCAAGTCGCGAGTCTGAGCGTCAAGGGCGGCGAAGGGCTCATCCATCAGCAGAACGTCGGGCTCGGTTGCAAGCGCGCGAGCCAGAGCGACGCGCTGCCGCATGCCCCCCGAAAGCTGGTGCGTATAGCTGTCCTTGAATTGCGAGAGATGGACCAGGCGCAGGTAGTATCGCGTCTTCTCTTCCCTTTCCGCTTTGCCAATCCCTTTCATCTTCATGCCGAACTCAACGTTCTCGCCGACGGTGAGCCAGGGAAAAAGGCCGAGTTCCTGAAAAATCAGGATGCGATCCGTTCCCGGCCCTTGGACCGGTTTGCCGTCGATCAATACCTGGCCGGAGGTTTGCTGGTGCAGGCCCGCGATCAAATGAAGCAGAGTTGACTTGCCGCAGCCGGAAGGACCGACGATGCAGAGAAACTCCCCGGCTTTCACCTGCAAGTTAATGTGGTCGAGCGCCAGCAAGCGCTCGCCGCTCTGGGTACGGTAACTCAGGCAGATGTCGGTTAAGCCCACCTTCGGGACGCCATGTAACATTCCCGGGAACGGACGCACGGCGCGGCCTGACTTTCCTCTTATGTCGCCGATGCGAACTGGAGAGAGCGGCTCCCCGGTTATCGGCAACTCGGCCGGAAAGTTGTGCGCGTTCGCACTCATTGAATGGACTTCCTTCCTTTTTCCGCGAGAACCTGATTCAACAGCGACAAATCGTAGAGTCGGGAGAGATCGGGCATCTGCCGACCGAGAAAGCCATCGTCGAAAGCCTGCTTTGCAGCCGTCATCATCGCGCCCTGCAAAGGGTCGTACGTAACTTCCATGCGGGTAAACGCTTCATCGAGGACGAATTGGGGGAGGGCCTTTCCGGTCTCGGATTGAATCTCCTGGTTCAGGAGTTTCTTTGCGTCGGTGGGATGCGCGTTGATCCAATCCGTGAGCGCAACGTTGGCTCGAATCCAGTTTTTAACAAGATCGGGATGATTCCTGAGAAATTTAGTATTGACCACCAATAATCCAATAACGAATTGCCCATGAGGCCAAAGGCTGCGCTCATCGAGAAAGAGCCGCCCATTGCCCTCGTGGATCAACCGTGTAGCCCAGGGTTCGGGTGTCCAGGCGGCATCAAGATCTTTTTTCAGAAACAATGTGAGCTGGTCGGGATTGGCCATGGGAATGATCTGGACGTCTCCGCCCTTATCGTTGCTGTTCAATCCGTTACTCTTTAGCCAGTTGCGCAATGCCACATCCTGGGTGTTGCCGAATTGCGGCGACGCCATGCGTTTTCCATGGAAATCCTGTGGCTTCTGAATTCCGCTATCGTTGCGCACGATGAGCGACGCGCCGCCACTGGCCGCTCCGGAAATCACCCGCAGCGCCTCGCCGTTCGAACGAACGTAGCCGTTTATCGCCGGATTGGGGCCGACATAAGTCATATCGATGGCGCCGCCAAACAAGGCCTCGATCGCGGCCGGACCGGCGTTAAAGCCGGTCCACTGCACTTTCACTTGCGGGCCCATTGCCTTATCGAACCAGCCATTCGCTTTGCCCACCATGGCCTGCGCATGCGTAATGTTGGGAAAGGCACCCACGCGAATAGTGGTCTGCGCCCAACTCGAAACCGCCGCGCCAAAGAAAAGAACCAGCGCCAGCCCGATAAGAACTCGCCTATTCACCCTTCTTCCCTCCAACCACCATCGGCAGAACACCGGCTTTTTCTCGCTCCTTCTTCTTTGCCGTCCGCTTCCCTCTTGTGTGCCGCGGAGTGGTGCCGGAAATCAAATCCGCCAGCGTCGTGTTTTCCAGAATGCGCGCGACCGCGTCGCGCACGTCGAGAAATACCTGGTAGAGCGCGCGGTGCGGCAAGTCGCGGTCGATGAGCACGCGCAATTGCTCCGCATCGGCGAACGGGGCCAGAGGCCCATCGATCAGGCGCATGATCTCGCTTAAGCGAATCTCGGCGGGATCGCGGCGCAACTGGTAGCCGCCCTTGGCTCCGCGGACGCTTTCGACCATGCGCGCGTTCTTGAGCTCAAGCAGAATGAGCTCCAGAAATTTTTCCGGAAGATCTTCTTCGTATGCGATCTCGCGGATCTTGATGGCGCCCTGATGATGATGACGCGCCAGCATCATCATCGCCTGCAGAGCGTAGAGGCCTTTTTGAGAAATTTTCATGGCGGGCAATTATGCCATAAAGTCCATTGTCTTAGTAGACTTTATCGACAATTAGCAGATAGCAATCGCAATGCCTTTGCCCAGGTGCCGAAGAATTTTTTATTTCGGGTGAAATCAGCGGCTTAGGCCGGTGTGCAAAAATCCGTCCGCGGTGCGGTGTGCATCGGATTGCACTTTCAATTGAAAGTTGTAGGAAAAGTGATGCCAGAACTAACTGACTCAGCGATCGGACGGCGGCCCAACGTGCATGACCTGAACCGTAATATTATCCGGCCCGCCGCGTTGCCGCGCGAGTGTGATCAATGCCGCACAGGATTCGGCGGGGGACTTTCCTCTCACCGCGCCCTCCAACTCTTCTTCGGTGACGACGCCCCAAAGGCCGTCCGTGCACAGCAGCAGGTCGTCGCCATCTTGCACCGCAACGCCGTCCTGAGCGCTGTCGACTGCCACCTCAGTTCCCGATCCCAGCGCCGCCGTTAGAATATGCCGCTGCGGATGCCGTTCCGCATCTTCCGCGCGCACCAGGCCGCTTTCGACCAGGCGTCCGACGTAAGAATGGTCCCGCGTAAGGCGAAGAATGCGCTCGTCACGCAGGAGATAGAGCCGGCTGTCGCCGACGTGGGCAAAATAAAGCTGCCGCCCGCGAAGAACGAAAGCCGTGCAGGTGGTGCCCATGCCTTGAAATAAGGGATGCTTCTCGCCGTAGTCTTGAATGCGATGGTGGGCTGCGGCGAAGGACTGCACCAGGGCTGCCTGCGCATCCTGGCGCGAGTCATGTTGGTAAACTTCGCGAACCGTTTCCACGGCGAGGCGACTGGCTTCCTGTCCGCCTTCATGGCCTCCCATGCCGTCGGCAATGATCGCAAGGCGGCCTTTGCGCTGAAACTCCTGATCTCCTTCCGGCTCCCAATAGAGATAGGAATCCTCATTATTTTCGCGTTGGCAGCCAACGTCGGTCAGGCCGGCTACCTCAACTCCGGGTTTCACGCGCATCAATTCGACAGGCAAATCTGATCACTCAGTTCCGGTTGCTTTCAAGTCGGGCGGCGCAGCGGGAGACGATGATCTGGGAAATGCTCCGCTGAGTATGTCGCACATTATAGACACCTGCGGAGCCAAATGCGCACTCACTTACCATTCTTGACAAAATCGTGACAAAGCAGCGTTGCGGCGGTGCTAGTATTCGGCTGCTCTTCCGCAATCTGCGGCAGAAGCAACGGAGGACATCTCATTATGTCTCGATTCAGCTCGCGTTGCAGCCTTGTGATTTTGTTCTCAGTGGGATTTGTCCTCTCATTCGCCGATCGTGCCTTTTGCCAATACACGCTTACCAGCCTGGTGACCACATCGGCGGATCCGAATCTGGTGAATGGGTGGGGCATGGCGTATGCGACCGGCGGTCCGTTTTGGATCGCCGACAACGGCACCGGCAAGTCGACGGTGTACGACGCGACCGGAAGCATTATTCCGCTGGTGGTGACAATTCCGCCGGCCGCAGGAGCGAAAGGCAGTCCAACGGGAATGGTGGCGAATGCGACCTCAGGCTTCGTCGTTACTCAGAATGGAGTTTCCGGCGCTGCCAGCTTTATCTTCGCAACCATGGACGGGACCATCAGCGGCTGGAACGATGCTGTCAATGCCAGCACAGCGGTGATCGCGGTCAACAACCACGCGACGGCAAAATACACCGGACTTACGATTGCCACCGTGAGCGGCAGCACATTTTTATACGCGGCCAACTCGGAGACGAATCTGATTGAGGTGTATGACAGCGCCTTCCATTTGACGAAAACGTTTGGCGATTCCACGCTCACCGGGCTGACGGTCTACGGAGTGCAGGCGATCAAGGGAAAAATCTACGTCACGTTTAAAGGCAGCAGTGGCGGGGCGGTGGATCTATTCAGCACCGCCGGAAAACTGATCAAGCTGATCACCAAGAACGGAAGTGCCGGCCCTGTGCTTGCGCCTTGGGGAGTTGCGCTGGCTCCGAGTACCTTTGGCCCGTTCAGCGGAGACCTGCTGGTGGGGAATGTGAATAACGGCAAAATCAATGCTATTAATCTGACCACGGGAAAGGTTGTGGGCCAGTTGAAAGACACAACCGGCAAGGTCATCGCGATTCCGGGATTGTGGGCCCTGCTGTTTGGCGGCGGCAGCACGGCGACGAATGGGAATACGAACCAACTGTTTTTTGCCGCTGGAACGAACAATTACGGAACGGGAGAGTTTGGCGTTATCAACCCCTAAACGTACCCTCTGAACCCAATCACAACGGCGATCTCGGAGGCCGCGAGAGTCAAGCCTGTGGCGCCGAACGTGCCAATGCTACTGTCGGGCGTCCCTGCCGGACGGGAAACTCTCGCTGTCCCCTAGCACGCTCTACGTGAAGGCGTCGGCGATCCGTTCAAATGTGTCTCCGTATGCTTTCGGAGCGCCGCTGTCATCCGATTCCGGCGCAGGCGTATAATCTTGCCCTGCCAGAGGGTGAACGCATGAAACTCACGGATACGATTAACCTTGTATTGAAGAGTAAAGAGAACAGCCGTGTTCTATCCGCGTCGCCGGATCAATCGGTGTACCAGGCAATTGAGAAAATGGCGGTCGAGGGCGTTGGGGCGCTGCTTGTGGTCTCTGACGGCAAACTGGTGGGAATCCTCTCGGAGCGCGACTATGCGCGCAAAGTCATTCTGAAAGGCCACTCTTCAAAAGACACGCAGGTTCGGGAGATCATGAGCTCGCCGGTGGTTTTCGTTACGCCGCAGCACACGGTAGACGATTGCATGTCGATTATGACCAAGCACCATTTTCGGCATCTGCCGGTGCTTTCGGCGGAGGGCAGGGTGATCGGTGTGGTGTCGGTGGGCGATCTGGTGAAGTGGATCGTCTCGAACCAGGCCCATCAGATTGAGGAACTGGAAGGGTACATTACGGGGAAATATCCCGGGTAAGTGCTTTCGCAGAAATTCTACGAAGTCAGTGAACCCACGGGCCGCTCCTGCGCCGCGTCTTCCAGCTTGAACCCGGAGTGGGCTGCATCATTGTGAAACATCTGCACCGTCTCCAAAGAATATTCGAGCAGATCTTTTCCAATCAGATTGGTTTTTTTCAGAACGTCAGAGGTGACCGTAATAATATGGCAGCCGATTTCGTGGGCCTGGATGATATTTAAGAGTTCCCGAGGGCTCGCCCAGACGAGCTGACACTTGGGCTCGGGCGCCATGATTTCCAGCGCGGATTTCATGAGTGGGACTGGATCGCGGCCAGTATCGGCAACGCGCCCGGCAAAGACAGAAATATAAGATGGCGCGCCGCCTTTCAGCGCCTGCGCGATATAGCGCACCTGATCGAGGGCGAGAAGCGCGGTGGCGTTGATTTGAATGCCATCGGCACTGAGGCGGCGGATGAGCTGATCCATGGGCTGGCGGCGTGTATTCGTCACTGGAATCTTCACGTAAACATTTGAGGCCCAGCGAGCGATTTTACGCGCCTGCCGCTCCATTTCAACTTCATCGTCGGCGAACACTTCAAAAGAAATTGGGCGGTCGCGAATTTGTTCGAGAATCTCGCGTGCGAAGCGCTCGTAGTCGGTGATGCCGGCTTTCCGCATCAGGGTGGGATTGGTGGTAAAGCCCTTGATGTAAGGCTGACGGTAGAGCTCGAGCATGCTGGCTTTGTCGGCGCCGTCAGCGAAGATCTGGACTTTTAACTCAGACACGGACTTCATTCGTAGACTCCTTCAGGCTGGAGTGCAAAATCCAGTCGGCGGCTTCGCGCAGCGATCGAACCGTGGCGTCCGGAGGGTGCGCGGCCTTGCGCTCACGATAATCGTAATCGATCAAAATTGTCTTGCAGCCCACAGCGTATCCGGCATCGATGTCGCGCCAGCGGTCGCCTACCAGATAGCTGCGCGAGAAGTCGACGTTGTACTTGCGTTGCGCTTGCAACAGCAGGCCAGGCTTGGGTTTCCGGCAATCGCAATGATCTTTGTCGTCATGATAGCAGACGAAGATATCGTCGATGGGAAGCGTCGAGAGCAGCTTGTGGTTCATAGCATCGATGGCTTCGCGCGTCTGATTGCCGCGCGCAACGTCGGGCTGGTTGGTGATTACGTAGAGAGCGAATCCCTGGTCTCTCAAGTCGCGGAGGGCGGATGCGACATCCGGCAGGATTTCGAGTTCTGTCTGATTGGCTGGCGGGTAGGGCTTGCCGTCGCGCACTGAGGCGCGATTCAGCACTCCATCGCGATCGAGAAAAACCGCCGGCTTCGGCGCGTGGGCCGCGGTTGATTCCCACTTAGTTTCCTGCTGCTTTACGGCGGGATGCGAAACCAGCAGATGCCACACCACCGCCTGGAAGGCTTCCGCGTGCGGAGTAATATGCGCGGGGTTCACAGTAGGGATAAAGATGCAAACGTCGGCGACTTTCGCTGTGTGCCCGCCGTCGCGGCCCACGATGCCAAAAATCTTCGCGCCGACCGTTCTTGCGTATTGCAGCGCAGCCACCAGATTGGGGCTGACATTTTTTTCGAGATCGCCACCGCCGACGGAAAACACCATCACGAGATCGTTGGCACACAGGCGACTGACGCGCAACCAGCTCTCGAAAACGGTTTGCCAGCCTTCATCGTTGGTGCGTGCAGTGAGTTCGGAAACGTTGTCAGTGGGAGCGTAAGCTTCAATGCCAGCGATTTTGCGGAAGTCGTTGACCGCGTGCGAGGCGTTGGCCGCGCTGCCTCCGACGCCGAGGACGAAGAGGCGACCGCCGGACGCGCGAGTCTGTGCCAGTAAAGTGGCTGCTTTCTCGATGCTGGCGACGTCCAGGCCGTCGATGACTTCTTTCGCTTCTGTCAGAAACTGCCGCGAGAATGAGTTTGCTTCATTCATGGGTTACTGTGTTGGCTTCTGCTCTGCGGCGAGAAATGCCGCCGTTTCCTGGAATCCAGCGGGCGAGCCAATCTCATAAAATCGCTCGCGCACTTCGAACGCAGCCAACTGCTTGCGTCGCTGCAAATCAACGTACAGTTCAGCGAGATCGTATGGCTTTGCTTCGGGCAATCCGTCAAACGCCTGCGCGTGAAAAACGCCAAGTCCGTAATCGATGTAGTGCATTCGCGGCGTGCGCTCGGTCTTGCTGTATGCCAGAATTTTTCCACCTTCGAATTCGACGTTGCTGGTGTCCCACTTGCCTTCGTTGCGAAAGACGGTCATCAGGCCCAGAGCTGCGGCGGTCTCGAAACTCCGAGCAATCACCGCGTAGTCGCAGGGCAGATAAGAGTCGCCGTACATGACAAAAAAAGAATTGCCCAGCTTGGGCAATGCGTTCTTGATGGCTCCCGCCGTGCCCAGCAAAACCGGTCCATCGAATGAGTAGTCTACCTGAACGCCGAAGGCCGCGCCGTTGCCGACGGCCTGCTGAACCAGTTCGCCCAAATGGCCGACGCACAGCACCACCTGGCGAATTCCCTTCGCGTGGAGCAAGCGCAGTTGATGCACAACAAAGGGCTCGCCGTTCACTTCCAGCAGCGACTTGGGAACAGTTTCTGTGACGGGGCGCAGGCGCGTGGCCAGACCGCCGGCGAGAATGGCAACTGTCAGCAATGAAGGCTCCTAGGAATGCGCCACGACCGTGGTTCCGGCAAAGTCGAATTGAAGGCGCACCTCGCGCAGTCCGGCGGCGCGCATCACGTGGCGCAGGCGCGTCTTCTCTTCGGTGTAAAACATCAGGAAGCCGCCGCCTCCGGCGCCGATCAGCTTGCCGCCGCGCGCGCCGTTGGCCCGCGCCAGTGTGTATAGATTATCGATCTCGCCGCTGCTCATCCCGGGAGAACGCTTCTTTTTGTGCTCCCAGTGCACGTTCATTAAGTCTGCGAATTTATTGAGGTCACTGGCAAGCAGTGCGTCCCGGCTCTCGATTCCCAGTTGCTTGGTGAAGTGAAGATTGTCGAGCATTTCCTGATTGTTCTGCTTGGTGCGAGAATCCTGATCACGCAAGATATCGGAAGCGTTGCGCGAGCTTCCGGTAAAGAACAATAGGAGGTTGTCTTCCAGATTCGCGAGGGTTTCGGCGGGAATTTTCAGAGGCTCGACCGTGACGCGATCGTCGGGAAGAAATTCGAAGCAGGTGATGCCGCCAAAGGCTGCAATGTACTGATCCTGTTTACCAATCGGCTCGTTCAGGAGCGTTAGTTCAATGTGGCAAGCCTGCTCCGCGAGTTCGCGCGGACGCACAAAATCCCGCTTCAGAGTATGCAGCGCGGATAACAATGCGGTAGTAAAACTGCCCGACGAACCCATCCCAGTGCCCGCCGGAATATCAGACAGGCTGACGATCTCAAGATAGGGTCCGGTTACGCCGGTTAATTTCAAAGCTTCGCGAATGATGGGATGCTGAATTTCGTCGACGCGCTCGACATCTTCGAATTTGGAATACTTGACGATAATTCGCGGACGAAAAGCCTCGTTAATGGTGATGTAGACGTAGCGCTGGATTGCAGCAGAAATGACGAAGCCAGTGTTTTGGCGGTAATAAGAAGGAAGGTCGGTGCCGCCGCCGCCGAGGCAGATCCTCAGCGGGCTTCGGGTGATGATCATCGAGCGGACCCCGGACGCTCAATCCGAGTGTCAGGCGCAATGGTTGCGGCAGAAGACGATGAAAACGCGCAATGCTGGCGCAGGAGTGTCGCTAAAATCATTCTCGAATGATATGCGAATCGCCTTGCGCAGGTCGAGTGCGAGCACGGGCCTGCGAGCAGTTCCCTACTCCACTTCAAAATCGGTGGAGCGGGTTTTGCTGGAATTCCCCGCCGAATCGACTGCGCGCAAGTCGAGCCGGTAGGAGCCGGGATCGAGCGAAGCCACTGGCAGTTTGAGGCCCAGCGGAATGACCTGATTGCCGGCGTTTCCTTTGGGCGTACGATCCCCGATGTGAAGCTTCTGCTGGCCGCTTTTGCGCTCGACGATAATCAACTCGTAGGCGACCTCGGGCGGTTTCGGATTTTTCAGCAGCGGCTCATAAATCTCTGCGTAGATAGCGGCCACATCCGTCTTCTTGAAATGATTGGAAGCGGAGGGAGAGATCTGCAGCCCCTGGACAACCAGAGGAGTACGATCCTCCAGCAACTGGCTATCGAGGTCGGTTGAAACGTCGGCGGCGCGGCGGATCGAATTGCTGAGAGCGACTCCGCTGATACTAAACTCCTGGCCACGATAGGGATCGACGGCTAGCTGCGATTCAAGTTTGCCAAAGCTGTCGTTTCCGGAACTGAACACCACTCTTAGGTTGTACTGTCCGGAAGCAATGCCGAACTGGTTCTCATAATGAAACGGCTGCTTCTGAAACTCTTCCACTTCTTTCTTGCCTTCGAAATCGAGCGATACCGTGTCGCTAAATCGGGCGGCAATCGAATTATCTTGTTTGTAGGCAATGCCGAGAATGTTCAGGGTTGCGTGCTGTTTTCCCTTCACTTTTTCGAACTTCAGAGCGGAAGACGGAATCTCGACGGCGAGATGAATCTGTGCCGTATCGGGCGAAGTGTAGAAGAACGGCGCCTGCATGGTGGCCGCAACGTTACCTTTCATCTCGCCGCCGGCGCGCGCTTCCAAATCTTTCTCAACCGGATTTCCCGCGAGGAGATCCACGGGCCTGCTATTGCAATAACCAGAGCGGGCGCGGATCTGGGCGCCTCCGCGATCTACCTTTACTTTGAGGCTGTGGCAAGCTCCGTCGGCAGATGCCGCAGGCTTGTAGCCAAGCAAATAATATTGGTTCTGATCCCTGGCAATCCGGTCCAATCCGCCCACCAGATCGTTGGTGTTGAGAATCACGAAGCCGCCGGTACCGTCGGCAAGCTGATACATGACCTGCTGGTTGTTTGAGGCGCTGGGAGGAAACTGCGGAACGATTTGGCGAGGCTGATTGTAAGGACTGTATAAATTGGAATTGTAAGAACTTGCCACGCCGCCAGAGGTGGGACCGGTACCACCGCTCTTTCCTCCGGTGCTGCCGCCGCCAGGGGCGCCGCCGGAACTGCCGCCGCCGTGACTGCCGCCAGTGCCACCGCCGCCGACTGGGCCTCCGCCGCCATGGCTACCGCCGCCAGTGCCGCCTCCTCCGCCTCCAGCGTGTTGCAACAAGAAGGGCGCGGGCTCGGCGAATGCGGCCAGATGAAGTTGAGCTCCGGAGAAAAGATCGGAATCGTGGAAAGCGGCTGGAATGAGCATCGCCTGAGCCGAAGGAGCCGCCGGATGCGCAAGCTGTCCCTGCGGTCCGGTTGGCACGGGTGCCACTAATCCGCGAACATCGATGGGATAGATGGCAACGTTCGCTTTATTACAAGTGTCGATGACCGCCGTGACTTCCGATCGGGTCTCAAAATCGAGGGGAAATCCTGAGGTGAGCAGCACGAGCGTCTTGCGGCCGGGAACGCCTGACATACCCTTCGCGAGGTCGCGCAGAGCGAGCAGCACCGAGTGCACGCCGAAGTCCGCCTCCGCGCTAACCAACGACGGGGCAGTCGGCGGTGGTGCCAACGACGCGGTCATTACCGGCTGCGCATTCGGGGAAACAAAAGACCCTTTGATGCCGGCGACCACTTGTTTTAAACGCTGGGCATCGGCAGAAAAGTTCTGCGTGATACGCACGCTTCCACCAAACTCGGCAATCGCGATCAGGCGGCCAGCGCCGGCATTTGCATCGATAAACTTTGCCGCCGCGTCGCGGGCCTTCGCTTGATCGGCGAAATCCATGGTGGAGTTATCGAAGAACAGCACCATATAGCGCGGTTTGTTGTCGCCCGAACCGCTGTTCTCTTCATACGAGAAGCTGGTCAGCGATTGTTCTTTGCCATCCTCCCACACCTTAAAATCTTTTTGCTGGAGGTCGCGGATGTAATTTCCTTTTTTATCGGTGACAACGGAATCAACCAGAACCAGGCGCGATTCCGAATGAATGGTCGGAGTTTCATCGGCAGCGCCACCTTGCGCGTGAAGCGGTTTGACGCCGAGCAGTTGTAGAGAAAAGGTTGCCACAAACACAGTGGCCAGAAAACTCAGCCGCCGATTGCGCATAATCCACCTCACCGGATAACTTCTAGCGAATCTCAACCGCTCCGTTCTCAGCCGACATCAACTGTCCTTCTTCGTCCCTCACCACAAGCCTTACCAAATAGTCGCCGGGCTTCACGTCGAAGCTGGTCTTGAGCGTGATGCCCGAGGCGAGTTTGTTTTGCAGGGTTTCATCCTTCCAGTGCATGGTTACGGTTTTCTGCATGCCCTGAATGAAGTTGCCGTTGCGATTGAATAAAGCCGAAACGCAAGTGAGGACATTATTGTTTCTGCCGTCGGCTTTGCGAAAACGCAAATGTTGTACATCCACGTGCGCGAGCACGACAAGTTTTGCATTGTCATCGCTGGCTTTGAAAAACTGCGTCCGCAATCTTACCGGAAGATTATGCAGTTCTTCCTGCGAGAACATCTCGTCCTCGATTTCCTGCTTGGCCTGCTCGCCGGGATCCGCCAGATGTTTGGGCGCGTAATAGCCACGGCGCGCCTGCACCGATAACTTCTGCGGCGATTTCAGCGTGACCTTAAGGTTGTGATAGCTGCCATCGAGTTTGAGATTTTGAGGGGTAAACGCGAGTACGTAGGAATATTCCGGCGACTGGGCCACGCGGCGGAAGCCCTCATCCATGTCGTTGTTATTGTGGAAAAAAATACCACCTGTATTCTCCGCCAGCGACGCCAATAGGTCATCCTGAGCCGAAGCCGCTGCAATATCGATCAACGCTTTGCCCGGCGGGGGTGAATGGTCGCTGCCCATCGGGCTTGCCGCTTGCGTGCTCGCATCTCCGAACGGCATCACTACATACAATCCACGAGCGTCTAACGTATTCACGGTCACTTGCGCACGCAACGCGCGATCGACGATCTCATAGAACTCATATTCCAGATCGGGGACGATAAATCCGGGAGAAATTAGGACAACGCTCCGCTGGCCCGGCATGCGCGACACACTGCGAACAACGCTCTTTAAGCCCTCGAGAGAGATTCGGCTCTCGTGTTCGCCGCCACTCAATACAGCCGCACTGACGGCGGTTACCATTGCGCTCGAGCTTCCCAACGGCACGGCAGGCTGGCCAGGTCCCACCACCTGCAAAGGCTCGCACTGAAGAGCCTGCTGGATGGCAACTTGGGTTGCTTCCATATCGTCCTTATTTACAATCAGGTCTGCCTGGTAATAACTGATATCGGGGCAATCGTGCTTATAACTACTCGATGAAATCGGCCGCGGTTGCAGGCGAAGCAGGGCATCGTGCAACTTGGTGCGATCATCGGTGTAATCGAGAATGCCTTGCCCCGAGGTTGTGAAGATGGCGGCACGATCGGTTGGCCGCAACGTGGAGAAATGACGCAACGCTGACTCCCTTACGTGTGCCAGATCGCCGAATTCCAGATGCACGTCGTCGAACAGATAGGCCACAAACCGCTCGGGCATGACGGGCGGGTTCTTTCTTTCCGGGGAAGCGCTGCTAGCCGCCGAAGTTGTCGCTTCTGCTTCAGATGCGTTTTCCTCGGATGTCTGGCGGGCTTTTGCGGTAAGCGATCCTGGCTGTTCTACTTCGAACTGAGTAATGGTTTGCGGCTTGCCTTTGTCGAAGATCTGAAAATCTTCCTGATGCAGATTGCCGATAGCATGTCCCTGGGAATCGCGGACCACCGCGCGAACCACCACCAGCTTCACATTTACTTTGAAGGTCGCGGGCTCGTCGTGGGAGGCGAGTTCGGCGGAGTCAGGCTTCTTGTCTGTTTGCGCGGCTGGAATCGGTGTGCTGACAGCTGGTGCAACACTTTGTGCGCGCGCATTTGGGACCACAATCGAGATGCAGGAGGCCGCACAAGAAAGCAGCAGGATCCCCACATGACGAAAGAAATCCTCAGCGTTGGTCAGCTTCCTCGATCGCCCGGCTTGAAGAAACAACCTCATAAAACTTCCAGACGCAGGGGGATGAGCGGGACCCATCAAACGATCCAGGATTCCGAACGATGACGCGAACAGTGTACACCTGTTTTGACCGCTTGACTGCGGAGGCAGTCAGATCCTGCCGGCTGCTGCACCGGCCTTTGTCCAGAATTCAGATTGGCCCGAGGCGAGGATTGAATGTATCGTACGAATATCTACCGGAAGATCCCCGGCTGCGCAACTCGCTTCGCACCCGCGTTTCCCGGCAGGCTCAGTTGGCACTCTGGGAATCTCAGGAATAGTACATGAAAGCCGTCCGCATACATCAATTCGGTGGGCCGGAAGTTTTGACTTATGAAGATGTTCCCGATCCGCAGCCGCGCAAAGATCAGGTGCTGGTGCGGGTGCGCGCCTGCTCGCTGAATCATCTCGACGTGTGGGTGCGCAAGGGACTGCCTGGGGTTAAGCTGCCGCATATTCTCGGTAGCGATATCGCGGGTGAGATTGTCGAAGTTGGAGAGTACGTGAGCGGCTTGAAAACCGGGCAGCGAGTTCTACTCTCGCCCATGCATTCCTGCGGACGATGCGAGAAATGCGTTGCCGGGCTGCAAAACCAATGCCGCGAATTCACCGTGCTGGGCAACGCGGTTGATGGGGGTAACTGCGAACTGATCGCGGCGCTGCCCGCCAATGTAATTCCGATTCCTGACTCGCTTGATTTCAATCAGGCGGCGAGTGTGCCTCTGGTTTTTGTGACGGCGTGGCACATGCTGGTGGGGCGCGCGGGAATTCGTCCGGGACAAACCGTGCTGGTGCTGGGAGCGAGTTCCGGGGTGGGGATTGCTGCCATTCAGATCGCAAAGCTTTTTCAGTGCCGCGTGATCACAACCGCGGGCGACGAAGCGAAGCTGGAGAAAGGGCGCGCGCTGGGCGCCGATTACGGCATCAATCACTATCAGCAGAAAATTTCAGATGAGGTGCGCAAGATCACGAATAAAGAAGGCGTCGATGTCGTGATCGAGCATGTGGGCGCAGCCACCTGGGACGAGAGTTTAAAGTCGCTGAAGAGCAGCGGCACGCTGGTCACCTGCGGCGCGACTACGGGTCCGAATGTCTCGATCGATCTGCGGCATTTGTTCGCGCGGCAGTTATCGCTTCTTGGATCGTATATGGGGACGATGGGAGAGTTGCACGAGGTTTTAAAGCATGTGTTCGCAGGGCGGTTGAAGCCGGTGGTCGACCGTACGTTTGCGTTGAACGAGCTTCGCGCGGCGCACGAGTATCTGGAGGAGAGCCAGATGTTTGGGAAGATTGTGGTGAATCCGTAAGAGGGTGTTTACCGCCGAGCACGCCGAGATCGCAAAGAAGACTGAGGCTCCCTCCTAGCCTAAAGCAAAACAGAAGGCTGAGGTAGCAGCTCACCGCCTTTCCTGACACACTCAGCGTCTCTTTTTCGAAGACTTCGCCGGCTTCTTCGGCTTCGCTCCTTTTCCGCTTCCGCCGGTGACGACGTTTACCGGATTCCCTGCACCCGTTGTCGTCACCGTGTTCTTGCCAAGGTCGATCACAAAGCTATCCAGCACGCTTGCGGTAGGAGTTCCGCCGCTGACGTAGGGAGCTGAACGGTATATTCCTACGATTTGGGTCTTGCTGACTTCGAGGCGGAGAAATCCGAAATTTGTTTGGTCATATTGCTCGAGCGTGAGGCTGCCAAGAGCGAGCGGTACCTTGGGAGGCGCGGCGTTGACGGTATGCAGCGTGCCTAGCTTGGTGTAGCCTCCTGCGCCCGCTACAACGTAAGGAATTTGCAGTTTGCCCTTCGGCCCCTGCACGACGTTGGTGAATCGCTGGTAGTTGTGAACGTGTCCCGACAAAACCAGATTGGGATAACGTTTGGTCGCCTGAAAGCTGCTGGAGAGAACCTGATCGACTGCACTGCTGCCGGAGTGCTCCTCGTCGCCGGAGTACGACGGATGATGCACCGTGACGATCAGCGCGAGATTCGGATCGGCGGCGGTGAGTTCGCCTTTGAACCAGTCGATCTGATCCTGATGAATCTCGCCTTCGGTTTCGCCGACGTTGGAAAATAATCCGATGACGGTCGCGAATGGAGTAGTGAAGGTCCAATAGACATTGGGTAAATCCAGCTGCGTGCGGTTCGACGCGGTCTTCAGCGAACCCAACTGCGCGGGATTCTTCGACATGAAGTTCTGGATCCAGCCATCCAGGGGAAACTTGGTGGGGTCGACGGGGCCATCCTGAGGATCGTCGGGCTGGCAATCATGATTGCCGGGAATGGAGACGATGAAGCACGGATAATCTTTGTACGTTTCGTAAAAATAGGCGCCGTACCTGCCGATGTCGCCGGCAAAATAAATAACGTCGCCAAGGTGGTAGTAGAAGGCGGGCTGGCGGCCGTCCGGCGAATTTTGGGCGTCTTGCGTCATGATGGCCGCGACTAAATCCTGCGGGCCCGAGTCGCGATAATCTCCGGTGTCGCCCACGGTGTGGAAAACCATTACGCCGGCGTTTTTAATTTCTGTGATGTCGGCGGCTGTGAGCAGCTGGGATAAATCGAAGCGATAGGGCGGAAGGCCGTTGGGCTTGGGGAGCGGCTGAAAAGGATAGTGCGGAAGCTGGATTGCGGCGCGCGAGGCCTGGACCGGGAAATTGGCTGCGGGAATCGGCGGAACGTGGCTGCGACGCTTTCCGGCGCCAATTCCGGTGGTGAGGGATTGAAGGGGACTCATAGACACACCTCCTTAGATGATTGTGGAACGCGAGCCGTTGGCCTAGTATCTGCCCGATCTCTGCCGCAGCGATTACGTGTGCGACGCGATTACCACATGCACGACGGGGCCTGAAACTCTGGAGGGGAAGACGCGGTTAGATTACAGGAAGGAATTGCATTGTCAAGCGGGAGATTTTGCGATTTGTTAGCAGCCGGGTTTGTAATCCTGGTTTAAAATAAACTCATGGCTCCTGAACTCAACTTCGGCCCCTACGTCGATCTGGAGAACGGCAAGAAGGTAGTGAAAGATTTGACCTTCGGCAATCCCACGCCGGAGGGAGTGGTGCTGACCACGCTCGATTCCGCCGTGAACTGGATGCGCAAGGGCTCGATTTGGCCGATGACCTTTGGCCTTGCCTGTTGTGCAATTGAGATGATGTCGATGGGAGCGTCGCGCTTCGATATCGCGCGCTTCGGCGCGGAAGTTTTTCGGCCGTCGCCGCGGCAAAGCGATCTGATGATTATTGCCGGCCGCGTCTCGAACAAGATGGCGCCAGTGATTCGGACGCTATGGGAGCAGATGCCCGAGCCGAAGTGGGTGATTTCGATGGGCGCATGCGCGACGTCCGGAGGCGTGTTCAACAACTACGCGCTGGTGCAAAGCGTGAATCAGGTAATCCCAGTCGATATTTATGTTCCGGGGTGCCCGCCGCGTCCTGAACAGCTCATCTATGCCATCACGTTGCTCCAGGAGAAGATTCAGAACGAGCGTGGGACGATACGGAAGGCACTGAATCTCTCCTAGCATTCCGACACAATCCAATCCGCTAGCCTCTGACCTCGATTGAGCAACTTCTGCCCTCTCCGGTGATACCCATCACAGCCGACGTTTTTCCCGTTTAAGGACAATACCCTTGCTGAGTCGATTCTGGGTCGTAGGCGTTTATTTTGAGGCACTTAGGCAAAACCGCTTCAGAAATAGCTGCTGCCCAAGCAAGGCGCTTCAGGGCAGCCGGTTTCGGTAACGGTCCTGGTGCACTTTAAAAGCGAAACCAATTTTCTGAAGCGTGAATCTAAGGTAATAGGTGTAGAGTGGTAGCGGCTGCGCCGGGCCGTCTCTCAGGTAAAGCCGGGGCGTGGAAGGTGCTTTATGGTGGCAAGGTTGTTGGACTTGGTTTTTGGGTGCAGGCATTCGCGTTATAGCTTTCCCGTAACTTTGCGTGGGTCGGCTCACCGTCCTCAGGCAGGCGCGTTAACTGGAACTTATGTAGCTTGCCTGGATTGCGGTAAGGAGTTTCCCTACGATTGGCAGGAGATGCGGGTGATCACTTCGCCCTCAGAGCGGCGCGAGTATGTGGCGTCACTGGCCACGAAGCAAGCGGTGTAGGGTTCCCTTAGCGATTGTTGTTCTGATCTCGGCGATTGCCTCATTTGACTGGGGCGCCGAATGCGTGGAAGGAAACCAAGGTCCCTCGCTTCGCTCGGGATGACAGATGTTGGTTTGTTTTGCTTCGTCGAGGGATGATATTTGATGTTTGATTTGCCTTGGTCTTAGCGCGACTGGACTGCTGCCGCGGTTCTCTTTTCCATGGGCACAAATTCCCGTTGCTCATATCCCGTATAGATCTGGCGAGGGCGCGTAATTTTTTGTTCGGGGTCGGTAATCAACTCCTGCCACTGCGCCAGCCAGCCCGCCGTCCGGGGAATGGCGAATAGAACGGTAAACATTTCCGCCGGAAAACCCATCGCCTGGTACATGATTCCGGAATAGAAATCGACGTTGGGATAAAGTTTGCGCTTCACGAAATATTCGTCTTCCAGGGCGATGCGTTCCAACTCGAGCGCGATATCGAGCTTGGCATTGCGTCCCGTCACCTCAAACACCTGCTCCGCCGTCCACTTGATGATCTTCGCGCGAGGATCGTAGTTTTTGTAGACGCGGTGGCCGAATCCCATCAGCTTGCCGTGACCATCTTTGACACGCTTGATATAGGCGGGCACGTTGTCTTTCGATCCGATTTCATCGAGCATCTTCAGCACTTCTTCGTTAGCCCCGCCGTGCAATGGGCCAGCCAGAGCCGAGGCCGCGGAGGCCGTCGCCAGATATGGGTCCGTCTGTGAACTCGCCACGGCGCGCATGGCGTTGGTTCCGCAATTCTGTTCATGATCGGCATGCAGAATGAAGAGGATGTCGAGAGCGCGCGAGATCACCGGATTCGCGACATACTTTGGCTCAACCATCTTCCAAAGCATGTTCATGAAATTTTCGGTGTAGCTCAGATCGTTATCCGGATACACGTAGGGAAAGCCAACGTTATAGCGGTACGACATGCCTGCGATCGAAGGCACTTTGCCGATCAGGCGCTTGATCTGGAGCATGCGGTTCTCAGCATCGTGGACTTGCCGAGCTTCCGGATAGACGCTCGAAAGCGCCGCTACGGTGCTGACAAACATCACCATGGGATGCGAATCGTAGCGAAAACCCTCCATGAACTTTTTGGTGGCTTCGTGCAACATGGTGTGGTGAGTGATGTCGTGCACCCAGGTCTTCAATTCGCTTGCGGTCGGCAATTCTCCAAAAAATAAAAGGTAGGCCACTTCCAGAAACGTGCAGCGCTCGGCCAGCACTTCAATGGGATATCCGCGATAGCGCAGAATGCCTTTGTCGCCGTCAATGTACGTAATGCTGCTGCGGCACGAAGCCGTGTTCATGAACGCGGGATCGTAGGTCATCAAACCAAAATCGTCTTCATCGGTCTTGATCTGGCGGAGGTTCATGGCGCGGATGGTGCCGTCTTCAATGGGAACCGTGTACTGCTTGCCCGTCCGGTTATCGGTAATGGAGAGCGTATTTTCTGGCATGGAAAGCCCTGTTCCTCCCGCTTGCGCTGTACTCCTAGCGTAGCCTACCGTAACGAACTTCTACAAGCGGGCGCTGTGACGATGGTCACGAAACGCAGTGATAAAGTGGCTCACGAGCTAAGACTAAACTTAGAAAAGCGGGCTGCCGCTGAACCTTTCTGGATTCAGCTTGGTCCCAAGCTGGAATCTAGATCTCATTCAGGAAATCGTTCAATAATTTATGAAAAATGATCGCAGTCGGCTTCCATTCGCCGTGCATAGCCCTGGCTCCAGCGTCCCCATAACCGGCATTGGGCCTCGGTCGCAGCCGCACAAAGGGCGGTAGTCCGTAGCGCATTGCCAGGCTATTGGCCCAAAGACGCGCCGTGCGTCCATTGCCATTCGCAAAAAGATGAATGCGCGCCCACTCTGCATGTGCCCATGCGCACAAGTCGATGATGGCGGCCAGTTGATCGGCGTTGGGCTCTTGGCCTGCCGGAACCAGCCTATCCAGTTCGTCTACAAGCCTCTTCAGGGTATTTTCAAAATTCTTTAGCTCGGAGGCAACGTCGCCCGGGGGCACGCCATAATTCGAACCCACTCTTACCCGAACCTTCTCGAGGCCGGCCTCTCCGCGAAACGCGCCAACATAACGCGTATCCGGTACATCGAGTGATTTCATGAAGAGGCTTTGCCACCGGCGAGCCCACTCCAAGGATGGAGGTTCGCGGTTCTTTGCCGCAATGGCGATGTCTTCCAGAACCAGTTGAAGGTTCTCTCGCAGCTGGGGACTGTCCTGGTCCCAGTCAGGCACCAAGAATCTCGCGGACTCGACTTTGAATGGGCCCGTCGGCCTTCAACTGGTCTTCTGCAGACTCCGCTTCAAACGGTTCCCCTTCAATCGGATCTTCCTGGGTTGCTTCGGCTTCCACAAACGCTGCCATTGCTTTTTCGAAGCCAGGGTCCCGTTTCCGGTAAGCGCGCAGCTTAGCCATGCTAGATTCGAGCGCTTGCTCCTTTTGACCTTTGCGGCTCAGATACATCTTAATGGCCTCGTTCAACAATTGATTGATGGGGCGTCCCTCCACCTCGCTCATATGCTGCAAAGCAGAACGCTCGTCCAACCCGATTCTCAAAGTAAACGGAACTCGGCTCATAACAGCTAGCCTACGCCGGCAATCGGATGATGTCAATACTAGCTTTTGATGTCATACCGTCCGCTATGATTATGGATATCTATAAACCTGTAAGTCACTTCATATAATATACTTACATTTAATACCACTGTAAATGCACGAGACCGGCGGCCTAGGCCGCCGGTCTCTTAACTCTTAATCAGTTTTCGCTAGTTCGACGAATCATCCCGCCGCTTCAGTGTCGGGCGGTCATCATCGCTCTTGTCGCCGGAATTGCTGTCGGTGCTGCTGGCGGAGGTTCGCCGCAGGCTGGGCTTATTGGCGTCCTTCTGATCCAGGACCTTGTGGCGGTTCTCAATCGAGGCCAGCCGCGCCTTCACTTCATCAAACTCGGATGTGGTGACCACATACTGCGGCTTGGAAGGCAATATCTTGCGAATTTCATCCTGCGTCTTTTCGATGCGATCCGGCGTCTGCGGATGAGTATCGAATGCCTTGGAGAGTGTGCCCGGTTTCTTCTTCTCCATGGCCTGAATTTTTTCGAAGAACGAAACGAATGCTGAGGGGTCGTAGCCCGCGCGGTACATGTATTCAACCCCGAGGTAATCAGCTTCAGCTTCGAAGCTTCGCGAGAAGCGCAGGAAAGTCATAGGAATCGCCAATCCCGCAGCTTCGTATCCGGCATAGCCAATTGCACCACCCATAAAGATGAAGGGGATCGACGCCATCTGAAGAAGATTGGCCCGGGTCATTTCCCGGCCGTAATGGCAGGCGGCCACATGAGCGATTTCGTGTGCCATGACTCCGGCCATTTCAGCTTCTTCGTCAGCGGCGAGAATCAGGCCGGAGTTCACATAGAAGAATCCGCCCGGGAGCGCCATGGCGTTGACTACGTCAGAGTCGATCACTTTGATGGTGAAAGGCACCTGCGCATCCGAATTCCGCACCAGATTTTGTCCGATACGGTTCACATACTCGGTTACGACGGGATCATTCACCAGCTTGACCTGCGACTCGATCTGCTGGGCGTAGACGCGACCCCGCGCCACCTGGCCTTCCACCGTGTACCAGTTGCCAACGCCGCGGCCGCAACCGACGTTGCGGTTTCCTACCGCGTCTACGTCGGTCTTGGTACCGTCGTGTTTGATGGAACTGTCATCCTGCGTGGGCAGAGCGGCAGGAGCCTGCTTGGGTGCATTCTGCACATCGGCTGCCTTGGGCTGGCCATTGTCCGGGTCGTGGCTCGGAGGCTGCGTGCCATGCGGGGTTTGAGTTTGGGTCGGAGTCGGCTGCTGGGTAGGATCGGTTGGGTTTTGACCTGGATTCTGGCCCGGTTGCGGCTGGCTCGAGGGAGTCTGCGCCTGACCGGGATACTGAGTAGGAGCCTGAGTTTGCGCCACAACAGAACCTGCGCCGAAACCCGCCAATGCCACAGAGAGAGCCAAGCATTGCAACTTCATAAAACACCCCTTCGCCGGCAGAACGTACTCTTGCGGAAATTATACGCTCGCGAAACAATCCCCGACAGCAACCCCTGCGGGGTTAGACGCAAGCGGGCGGCTCCGGGTTATCCGACGCAGCCGGTGGTGCTCGTAAAGCCTCTTGAGGATTTGCTCTGCGGGTCGTAAGATGGCGCGTCCTGTGTGGCGTTTGCAAGGAGGATTATGCTTGACCGCCGTCATTTCCTAACCACTGCCACTACCGGCGTTGCCGCGTCCCTCGCCCTTCGCAGCCACCATCTTGCGCAATTGGGAAAAATTCCTCCGCTCCCCGATCACTCCCTTCTGGAAACGAACGAAGACGCCTACTGGGCCGAGTTGCGCAAGCAGTTCCTCATTCCTGAGGACGAAGTCTACTTAAACAACGGCACCGTCGGCTCCAGCCCCGCGCCGGTGCTGCGCGCCGTGTTTGACGGCTACACCACTACCGAGAAGATGGACCAGCAGGATCCCGAAGACTATCCCATCTGGGGCTATGCCGCATGGAACGAGTTTCGCGATCCTCTGGCCGAGTTCGTGGGATGCCGCCGCGATGAGATCGCCCTGCTGCGTAATGCCACCGAAGCCAATAGCTACATCGCCAACGGGCTCGACCTGAAGCCGGGGGACGAAGTGCTGATGACCGACCAGGAGCACCCCGGCGGCGAGCATCCCTGGAACCTGAAGGCCAAGCGATACGGAATCGTGGTTAAGAGAGTTACACTTCCGCGCCCCGTGAAAGACGCCGCCCAGGTCTTGAATCTCTTCAACGACGCCATTACTCCGCGCACTCGCGTGATCTTCTTTAGCCATATCACAACCTTCTCAGGAGTGGTGCTGCCCGCGAAAGAACTCAGTGCGCTGGCCCGCTCGAAAGGAATTCTCTCGGCCGTCGACGGCGCGCACGTCCCCGGCATGATGCGCTTGAACATTCATGACATCGGCTGCGACATGTATTCCGCCAGCCCGCATAAATGGCTGCAGGCGCCCAAAGGCTCGGGCTTTCTTTATGTGAGGGACGAAGTGATCGACCGGCTGTGGAACACGATTGTGACCGAAGGATGGGACGAACCGAAACTGCGCGCCGAGCGGTTCCAGCGGATCGGGAGTTCGAACGTTCCAGCGCTGTGGGGGCTGCGAGCATCGATCAAGTTGGCGAACGATATCGGCATCGATCGAATCGAAAGCCGGCATCGCAAGCTTGCCGATTACATGCTGGACGAGATAAAGAAGCGCGGCGCCGAATCTTGGACTTCGCCTGACGCAGCGCTGCGCTGCGCCATTGTGACGGTGAACGTTCCTCCGGTGAAGCGCATGGAACTGGAAAACTGGATGTGGACGACGCACAAGATACGAATCCGCGGCGCGGAGCCGAACAAGCTGCGGTTGTCGACTCCGTATTACCTGCAGAAGAAGGAGATTGATAGGTTTTTGGAGAAGTTTGATGAGTACAAGCGGATAAGAGGCTGACCGAAATAGCTGGGTGACCATGTTATAATGACCATGTCTAACAGGAGATAGTCATGAGGACAATTTCGGCAGCGGAATTCAAAGCGCGCTGTCTCACCCTGATGGACGATGTCAACAGCACTCGCGAGATCATAGTCATCACCAAGCGAGGGAAGCCTGTGGCGAAGCTGGTGCCTGCGGGCAAGGAAGGCCGCCCATTCATCGGCAGGCTCAAAGGGATTATTGAGATTGTCGGAGACCTTGATTCAGATCCGCCCGAGTCATGGGAGTCCGCATTGTGATTCTTATCGACACACACGCTCTGGTTTGGGCGGTCGACGATTCCAAGAAGCTTTCGAAAGCCGCAGCATCAGCCATACGCCGAGCGCGACATAGCGGAGGCCTCGCGATCTCCGCAATTACAATTTGGGAAATTTCCTCTCTCCTGACTCGGGGGCGAGTGCGCGCCTTCGGTACTGTGGAAGCCTCGATTCAGCTATTCCTGGAGGACGTTGCTGTACGTCCAATTACCCCCGAAATCTGCGCCCTCGGCGTACTGTTTCCTGAGGACTACTCCCACGACCCAGCCGATCGCATCATCGGCGGCACGGCCCGTGCCGAAGGCCTGACTCTGATCACGCACGATGAGAAAATCCGGAGAAGTCCGCTGCTCAGGACGGTGTGGTAGTTCGATCTTCCCGCAATCTTAGTCGTAGTATTCCAGCCCCAGGTGCGTGATCAGTTCCTCGCCCTTCAAATGCCGTAGGGTGTTCTTCAGCTTCATCAACTGAATGAACAAGTCGTGCTCGGGATACAGGCCGGGCACTGTCATTGGAGATTTGAAGTAGAAGCTGAGCCACTCCTGGATTCCCAGGCCGCGCAGCTCTGAACTGCGCTTCGCCAGATCCATCAGCAGCACCAGGTCGAGCACGATCGGCGCGGCCAGAATCGAGTCGCGGCAGAGGAAATCGACTTTGATCTGCATGGGATAGCCGAGCCATCCGAAGATGTCGATATTGTCCCAACCTTCTTTATTGTCGCCGCGCGGCGGGTAATAGTTGATGCGAACTTTGTGGTACATATCGCCGTAAAGTTCGGGATAAAGATCGGGCTGAAGGATGTGCTCGAGCACGGAAAGCTTCGATTCTTCCTTGGTTTTGAATGACCCGGGATCGTCAAGCACTTCGCCGTCGCGGTTGCCCAGAATGTTCGTCGAGAACCATCCATTCAGGCCGAGCATGCGGGCTTTGAAGGCGGGAGCGAGGACGGTCTTCATTAATGTTTGTCCGGTCTTGAAATCTTTGCCGCAGATGGGCGCTTCATTCTTGCGCGAGAGTTCGAGCATCACGGGAAGATCGACCGTCAGGTTCGGAGCGCCATTGGCGAACGGGACGCCTTCCATCATCGACGCGTAGGCATAGACCATCGAGGGCGCGATCATTTCATCGTTGTCGCGCAGCGCCTTCTCAAATGACTTTACCGATTGATGCATCTCGCCCGCCGCAATGTAAGATTCCGTCGATCCGCACCACATGGTGACCAAGCGGGTCGCGCCGCTGGATTTCTTGAAGTCGCGGATGTCCTGACGCACCTGCTCGGCAAGGTCCATTTTCGTCTTGCCTTTTTTTACATTCGGACCGTCGATCTTCTTTACGTAGTTGTGATCGAAGACGGCGGAGCGCGGCGTCACCGAGGAAAGAAACGGCTTCAACTGGTCGAGGAGGCGTTGGTCGAGCACGCCCGCGTTCGACGCGGCTTCAAACATGTTGTCTTCGAAGATGTCCCAGCCGGTAAAGACCAGGTCGTCGAGCCCGGCCAGCGGCACGAATTCTTTAATCTTTGGCGAGCGGCCGTCGGTACGCTTGCCGAGGCGAATGGTGCTCATCTGCGTGAGCGAGCCGATCGGTTTCGCCAGGCCTTTGCGGATCGCTTCTACGCCGGCAACGAATGTTGTGGCTACGGCGCCCATGCCGGGGATCATCACTCCCAGCTTGCCTTTCGCCGGTTGGATCTTATTAGCGGTGGCAGTAACAGTCTCCGATCTGGCAGTCTTCTTGCCACTGCTAGAGCCCGACAGCTTTAGCTCCTGGTTGGCACGGAGGGCATGCACCATAGCATTTTCGCGGTGCTCATGTTTCTTCGCATCTGCCGCATTTTTAAACTGTTTACGATGACGACGACCATCTACGTCGGACCAATCGGCCATGAACACTCCGGGGCGTTTCTGATACAAGACCAGCCTCCTGTGGGTGGCATATTTATGCCACCATGTGACAGCATTAATAGTCTCGCATTTTACTGAAATTGACAACCGCACGGTGCTCAACTGTCTTGCGATCCGCTTCAATGGCAGAAGGCTTCATTGAAGTGATTTGAAACATATGTTGTTTCTCGGCGCGGGATCGCGGTTGTCGTTACGAGCTGATAGCTCCGATAGATTCTTTGCGTTGGACTCTATCGCTTGCGTCCTTCATAGTGGAATCACTTCGCACTCCAGCTCAGCAGCCGGGCCCGCGAAGCTGATGTTTGCATGCCAGCCCTGCCGCGGCATTGCAATTCTCCTGACCTCGTTGTTCTCCACTCAATCTGATCGCATTGCCCGGCATGCCGGACGTGTGTTCAGACCTGACAAAAAAGAACAGGAGACATTATGAAATCGATTCGCAAGTACATCTATGCCGCTCTGCTGATGTTGAGCGCGCTCAGCTTCACACCCTGCACCGCTTCAGCACAGAACGCCGCCGGCAGCTTCACTTTGACGAACGAAGTTCACTGGCAAAGTGCGATTGTTCCGGCGGGCAACTACCGCTTCACGATTGGATCCACCGGTCCGGCAGAGATGCTGACGCTGCGCAGCATGGGAGAGAACGGAACGACGTTCATGCTGATGGTGAACGATATGGTGGATTCCGCGAGCACGGAGGCGAGCCGGATTTTGGTCGTCTCCCGCGCCGGCCAACGATTTGTCAGCACCATGCAACTTCCTGAGTTCGGAATGACACTGCGCTTTGCGGTGCCGGCCGAGGCGCGGGAAGTGGCGCAAGCGGTCGCAAGCACTTCCGCATCTGCCGCCCGCTGAGTGCCCTGCCAAACCTGGGGGCAGAACCCCTCTGCTCCCGGGCCTTCCTTCTGATCAGCTTGTACTTGATTTTGTCGACCCTGCGTGCGATTTTGTCATCCTGAGCGAAGCAACTGATTCTCGAAGAGAATCGGTTGCGCAGTCGAAGGATCCCTACCCTCATCAGGGCGCTCAACTCAATTTCGACGAAGCCGAACTTCCCCTAACTTCATCGCTCAGCACAATCGCTTCGGCGATTTCACGCATGGCTTTGCGCTTCTGGCGGCTCTGGCGCTGCAAGGTCAGGTAGGCTTGCTCCTCGCTCAATCCCAAATCGCGCTGCAAAATCCCCTTGGCGCGCTCGACGATCTTGCGGGTCTGCAATTGTTCAGCGAGGTTTAGGTTCGCATCTTCCAGCCGCGCCATTTCAATTTCGGCGCCCACCAGAAAACCAACGGTCGAGATCAGCCGGATCTCGCGCCGACGATGTACATGAATCTGGCGGTGCTGCAAATTCATGACGCCGACAACGCGCCCTCGGCACATGAGCGGCACCGACAAAAATGCCTCGTAGCTGTCTTCCTGCAGTTCATGAAAAAACTGAAAGCGAGCGTCGAGCGCCGCACGCTCGGCGATGGCCACCGGCTCCTGATGCTCGGCCACCCATCCTGTAATTCCCTGCCCTACGCGCAGCTTGAGCCGGTCAACAACATCGGGGTGCGGATTCTTCGAGGAGCGCAACACCAATTCCTCGCCTTCGAGAACATAGACCAGGCATGAATCACACTTCACCAGCGCGGTCACGAACTCCACAACGCGGGCCAGAACTTCATGCAGGCCGTCGGCCGTGGCTAGCTGGACGCCGATTTCGTGCAACAGATCAAATTGCGATTCTTCTACTGATATGAGCGGTTCCATATCATAAGAGTACGAGAGGGTTTCGCCTGCGTCTAACGCCAAATTTCAATCGTGCGTAGAAAGGATTTGCTGCGAAATTTTTATGGTTTCTTAACATGCGCTTAAGTACTTTCGCATCGCTGGAGCATGGCAGCGATGACAAAAGTTTAAACCGATGAGTCAGTCAATGACTCACCGGTTCAAGTTCCACCGTTTTCACTGGCAAATCCCAGTGCGCGTCGAGGATCTCGAAACGCCGTTGCTCTTCGCGCTGAAAGGTCTCCTGATCGGGATACATCTGCTTTTGCAGCGCAGCTTCATCAAACGGTTCGTTTGCCACGGTCGCATTCTTGAAGACGATAGTCACGCGAAAATCCCAGCGGCCATCTTCGGTGGTGTGATAGCGGGGCTGATCCACCCAGACTTTGGCGATCCGTCCCATCTCTGTTTCCTTCTTAAGTACGGGATAGTGATTCTTCTTGAATAGCTTGAGGAATTCGTCGGCATGACCCCATTTGGATTTGTAGTAATACTCGACGACGAAGGGCTTATCCGATGGGGGCGGCGAGGCTTGCGCGGATAAAACGATGGGCAGGGCCAGGGTGAGAAACAACAGCGCGAGAGTTCGGGACATTCGAATCATGGAATCCTCCTTGGAAAGTAGCTTGTACACTAACAGCTGCAAGAAAGCATCTGCGGATTGCAGCGCGGAGAATCGAACCGAAGCGCGCGACGCAAAAGCGAACCTCAGGCGCTAAAGCGCGGATACATCTTCAGCGCTGATCGGCACGACTAAAGTCATGCCCTTCCCGAACCGCGTGGAAACGTCTTGAATCGGGAACCGAGCATGCAAGAAAACGACGAGCAGCAAATCGTAAAACTCTTCGAAGATGGCGACCGCGCCATCATTGCCGCCGACGTCGCCGAACTCTCGCGCATTTACGCCGACGATTACATTCAATACGACGAAACCGGCAAAGCCTTCACCAAACGGGAGATGATCGACGATCTCACTTCAGGCGGAGTTCGCTACCTTTCGATGACTTCGACTGGGCGACGCGTTCGCGTGCTAAACGAAGACGTGGCGATTGTTCACGGATCGGAAGAGGACGAAGTCGAGCAGGATGGGCAGCGCTTCCGCGCCCGCTACATCTATATGGATGTGGTGGTGAAGCGCGAGGGAAGGTGGCAGATTTTCGCGTCGCAACTGGCAAAACTGGCCTGAGTCAATCCACTGGGAGTTTTACTGGGGACCGATGGCTGACGGCTCGCCGCCATCTTTCACCCGGTTCTGCCAGTGACTCCACACGAACCACGCAACGCCAGCCACGAGCACGATCCCGATCACCGCGTCGAATTTGTGGAAGTACTTGCCCAGCTCGCGCCAGTTCTCGCCGAGCTTCATTCCCAGATACGCCAGGCCTAAACACCACGGCCACGATCCAAGAAATGTGTAGAGGTGAAAGCGGCCGCGCGGCATGCGCGACACTCCAGCGGGGAGCGCGATAAAGGTACGAATCACGGGCAGCAGGCGGCCGAAGAAGACGGCGAGATATCCCCAGCGGGCAAAAAACTTTTCAGCCCAGTCGAGTTCGCGCTTGCCCATTAGAATCCAGCGCCCGTAGCGCTCCACCAGCGGACGACCGCCGAAACGCCCGATCTCATAAGCCACGAGCGACCCCAGGTTGCAGCCGATGGCGCCCGCCGTCGCTAACCAGAACAGCTGAAAGCGCCCGGTGAAGGCGAGATATCCGGCGAAGGGCATAATCAATTCCGAAGGCAGAGGAATGCACGCGGACTCGATAGCCATGAGCAGCGTTACTCCGGGATATCCGGTGGTCGTAATCACAGCGTTGATAAACACAAACAGGACGGCAAGAATTTTTCCGGTCATAGGAAGAAATAATGGCTCGAAATGCGAGATGAAACTTAAGAGGCCAGAACAGCGCCTAAAGGCGCATCCGTGCAACGGCGCTTGCGGTATGCCTAAAAGGCATACCCTGATACACATCGCACCTAGGACTCTTGCGCCCCTTCTGATTAAAACATAAGTAAGCGGAACTGGCCGCTGGCCGGAGTTGCGATCATCCGCACCAACAGCTTTTGACCGCAGAGATCGCTAAGGTTTCGCGAAGGAAGCGAAGAAAAGCGAGGGTGCATCAACGGCGGCGCGCATTTTTTATTTGCGGAAATAATACGTCAGGCTGAGAGAGATATAAGACTTCAAAGGGACACCTACAACGCGCTCGAATGGGGCGGGATCACCCGGCAATGCGAGCGTTTCGGTGGTTTGCCCGGTATAGCCACTGGCCAGAAGGAAATCGACCCCGGCGGCCATACGGTTTTCCATGAACGGCCGGATTACAGCGCCGCGAATTTCGCGCACCGGCACGCCGATGAATCCGTCCTCCAAAGGCTTGGCCTTTACGTATTCGAATTCACCTCGCGCCTGAAGGTGCCATGGGAGGCGGTTCACCGACCCGACCGCATCCCAAATGGTTCGGGGGGCTTCGGGGACAGGCTCACCGGTAAGCAGGTCTCGCGCGTCGGCCTGCGAGTAAGAGGCGTAAAACGCGCCGTGCGAAAAGTTTCTTTGAAGAGAAACGGAAAGCACGTGATTGAGCGAAGGTCCCACGTCTTCCTGCAGCCCGGTATCAGGATCGATCTTGGCCAACTCTTGCGAGTTTGAGACGCGCTTCAGGGTGAGGCGAAATTGCGTTTGATCAATGGTTTTCGAGATCACTAGCTGATAGGCGCGGGAAGGCGCGAGCAGGGCGGGTTGGCCCGAGCCGGTGCCGATGCGGGGATCTTCGGTGTGGAAGGCTTCTCCATAGCTGAAGGCGACAGCGGGCAAGTAAAGCCGATCGGGCGGAAGAAGAGTGATGGTTCCCTTGGGCAGGGTGAGCGGGGCAAGTTTGTCGAATGAATTCTGCGGATTTACTAAATCCTCATTGTCCATCCAAATTTCTTCCTGACGAACGCCTACGTCGTAGTGAAGATGCGTGCCGGCGGCGCCGTCGAGAGAAAAGAAGGGTTCCACGAACGAAAGAGTCAGATTGTTGGCGGTGACTGGCTGGAAAAAGCCTTGAGCATCGACGTGCTGAAGATCGAGATTACGGGGAGCGTCGCGGCGCAAGTCAACGCCTGCCAGCAGAGAAAGCCATGGGCTGAAATGTTGAAAGTAGGTGCTCTCGCCGCCTGCGACCGTGCGGGATTCGCTTTGCTTGATCAGGCTCAGGCCGAAGTCGGATTGCAGATCAAGAGCATATTCGCGAAAGAAACCGGCAAAGGAAACTTGCTTTTGCTCGGAGAGGGTCCATGTATCAGCCGCTGCAAGAATGATCGTGTTGGTGTGATCGAGCTGAAATGGATCAATCGTGTCGTCAGGAACCGGCACAGCGATCGGGATCAGTCCTGGGACATAGGAGAAACCGTCGTAGGCGATTCCAAACAGCGTTAGCTGGTGGCTCCCCAGATGCCAACCGCGCAGCGCATTCAATTTGTATTGTTGCCGGTGTTCCAGCCGCTTGAGAAAACCATTGCCGTAGGAGGCTTCCAAACTGAGCCATGCATCCTGGGTGGGATTCTGCGGGCTCCAGCCTGCCACCAGATCCGCATCGCGGTAATCTCCGGTCAACTCGAGGACGCTGGCCAGCCGCTGCCGCGGAATATAATTCGCCGCAAGATCAACCGCGTTATTTCCTTCGCGAACATTGAAGGCGCCGCCATCTACGTTGACCGCCTCAATCGTCCCAGGAATCAGGAAGTTGGGGTCGGCGTAGCCATTGCCGTGTGCGTTGGCGGGAAGATTATTGGGATAAAGGAAATTTCCTACCTGAAAAAACTGGGCGATGGGTTCGCCATGGTCTCCGGCAACTCCGGGCGCGAAGTATTGCGGAGCTTTGATTCCTCCCGATGCGGTTTCGATGGGAAGGCCGGGCAAAGAAATTGGAGCGCCGGGGCGGCCGGGGTTCGCGTCCAGGACCTGATCGTGGATGATTACGCTTTCCCCGGGATCGGGGGTGAGCGATGACGGGACAGACGCCTCAACCGTAATCGCCTCGGCGACGGCGGCGAGTTGGCGAAATTGCAAATCGGTCTCTCGCTGCCTCCCCGCTATGATCGCTATGCCGAGGGTAACTGAAACGAAGGATGGATGTTCACCGACGATCTGATATTGCCCAACCTCGACGCTCTCGAAGCTGAAGTTTCCCAATGAGTCGCTTGTGCTCTCGCTCGTTAGCGCTCCGGCAGAGTCAAGAAGCTTTACATGCGCATTCTCGACCGGTGCGCCCTGCGGATCGAGAACCTTGCCCCATACGCGTCCGGCACCAGACATGGCTGCGGCAGGCGATACCGTGCAGAAACAATATGTGACAACTATGGAAAGTAGCGCTGCGGCGAATTTCGACCACCGACCGGAGAACGCGCGTGATCGCTGGGTATTTTTCAAGTCCACTCGCTTGTACCAGACTCAAGGGACAGCCTGCTACCCTGTTTCGTGTCCGCCGGTCTGTTTAATTTGGACGCTAGCGGAGGTTGGGCACTGCGCGGATCGAGGAAAGGCCATGGCGTCATTTAGTTATGGACATCTGAAACTGCAACCTTTGAGTATTTTCACCGTAATTTTCGCCTTTGCGGCCTACAGGGTTTTTGGTATGCTCTCTACAACGTTGCACGGAACGCTTTCGCAGACCCTGTACCCATTCGCTCAGTGGGGTTCTGAGGTTCTCAAAGTTGTCCGGTTTTAGAATCGCGCCACAATCAAGCCACTTCTTCCGAACCCTCCACGTGCCCGCTCGCGCGTAACAGGGGGAAATGTTACGCAGTTCTGCAGTTCGGAAGTCAAAAATCTCATATTTGGAGACGCTTTACATGCTGAGACCCCTATCAGTGATCGTGTGCTTGTCCGCACTCTTCTCATCGGCCGCATTTGCGGGTGTAACCGTAAGCACCCCGGCCAATGGCTCCACCGTATCAGGATCGGTGCTGTATAAGGCATCCGCTATCACGTCGTGTTCCAAAGGTATTGGATCGATGGGCATTTATACGGCTCCGGGACAATTGGCTTACGTTTCGAGTGGCGCCAGCCTGGATACGACTCTGAATCTATCTGCGGGAACCTACAATACCGTTGTCGAAGAGTGGGATAACTGCGGTGGAGCGGCTACGACGCCGATCAAAATTACGGTGAGCGGTGGGGGTGGTTCCTCCGGCGTCTCGGTGAGTTCTCCTGCCAATAACAGCACGGTTGGTGCTCCTGTCAATTTTAAGGCCACGGCAACCACGTCGTGCTCGAAGGGCGTTTCCTCGATGGGCATTTACACGGCCCCCGGCGTTCTGGCCTACGTGGTGAACGGTTCCAGCATGAATTACAACCTGGCGCTGAATGCGGGAAAGTACAACACGGTCGTCCAGGAGTGGGATGGCTGCGGTGGTTCCAGCAGCACGCCGGTCACCATCACTGTAAGTGGCGGCAGTGGCGGTGGCGGCAGCTCATTCTCGAACGTGCAGCACAGCGGCGGATGGACCGATGCCGGCCAGCGAGCCCCGACGTTCGTCAACTGCTCGCCCTCACCTTGTGACAACATCGTTTTCTCGATGACCCAGAACGTCAAATCTCCCTCTCTTAGCGGGGAGTCCACGCAGATGTATCTCGCCGGCAGCCAGGGATATGGCGATGGCTTCTGGAACAATCACTTGATCGGCGACGGTTCCTCGCAGGGCATGCTCGATCCGAACCATACCCTGGTTCCGACCTTGCACAACTTTACTTACGACGTTTACTTCTGGGGAGACGACTTGAGTCTTTCACAGGCGGTAGAGTTTGACATTAACGAATTCTTCGACAACATGGGCTTCATCTGGGGTCATGAATGCCGCATCGCCGGCGGCAATGAATGGGATGTGTGGGACAATATTAATGCGCGGTGGGTACCCACTGGAATCGCCTGCCACCCCAACAGCAACGCTTGGAATCACGTTACGATTCAGGTGCAGCGTACCTCAGATAATCAGTTGCTTTTTCAGACGATTACCCTGAACGGTGTGACCGGTTACGTGAACCAGTATTACAACCCAGGTTCCGCGGTTGGCTGGTACGGCGTGACCATCAACTACCAGGAGGACGGGAACAGTTCGCAATCTCCCTATTCCGTTTATCTGGATCAGCTGACCTTCACCTACGAATGAGGAGCTGAGGGAGCGAGAAACGCCACGGGTACATCGAAAGATGTGCCCGTTTTTTCTTTCTGTCGCCGAATTTGCGAAAGGTCATTTTGATACAGTCTGGCCGCACGACGGTAACTTTGAGCGATTGAAACTTGGAGTGACAATCCTTTAGACGCGCTCTCCAAGCTCCGCCGGGCATGGAGGGCCGGGACCTCGTGTGTTTACCGGCGTCCACAAAACCTGGGCCAGATCTGCTATGGACGATCGCAAGAACGAGCGCTTTGGGCGGTACGAAATCCTCTCCGAGCTGGGCCGCGGAGCCATGGGGATCGTCTACAAGGCTCGCGATCCGAAAATCAACCGCGTCGTTGCGGTAAAGACCATCTCGCTCAGCGGCCAACCCCCGGAAGACGAACAGGAGTATCGCCAGCGCTTCCTGCGAGAGGCCGAAGCCGCCGGCAAGTTATCGCATCCCGGCATCGTTACTATTTTTGATGTGGGCGAGGAACCGGCGACGCGGTCGCCATACATAGTGATGGAGTTCGTCGCCGGGCAATCGCTCGATAAGCTTCTGCTCTCGCGCAGCGACCGCAAATTGCCGGCGGAAACCGCGGTGCAGATCGCTTTGGAACTGGCGGAAGCTTTAGATTGCGCACACGGCCAAGCCGTAGTGCACCGCGATCTGAAGCCGGCCAACATTCTGGTGGCGGAGGACGGCCACGTCAAAATCGCCGACTTCGGAATTGCCAAGCTGAACCTGGCCAATGCTACGCTGGGGGGACGCTCTCTTGGAACACCGGCTTACATGTCGCCCGAGCAGTTGAACGGCGGGGACGTTGACGGCCGCTCCGATCTGTTTTCTCTGGGCGTGGTTCTCTATACCATTCTTACCGGATACAGGCCGTTCCAGGGCAACAGCGCCATGACGGTAGCCTTCAAGGTGGTCAACCGCGAGCCCATACCGGCAACCATCCTGGATACCGAACTGCCTCCCGGGCTCGACTACATAATCTCGCGTGCGATCGCTAAAGATCCTTCCGTGCGCTATCAGCGCGGCATGGAAATGGCGCTCGACCTGCAGGAATTGCAACAGGGCCGGGAGCCGTGGAGCAAAGCAAAACAGCCGGGAACCCCAGCAACCTCCGGTGAAGGAACGAATGGGACCGGACGTTCTTCGTACCCTCTGACGGCTCGAACCCTTCGTTCGGCAAGCCAGCGCACTCCCGCAAGACAATCAGGCCCAGCGGAGAAGCTATTGGAGGCGATGCGCAGCCGGCAATTGCTGGCTGCAACGCTCCTTATGGTCGGCCTTCTTGTCTTTGGCCTGCGCATGAAAAACGCGATCACGCCTGGGGATCATCCCGGCCAAACTCTGCGCCAGGCGGAGAACTCCGCAGCGGCGGCGCCGCCACAGGCGACGGCCTCAGGCCCCGTTAGGGCGCCAGTCGCTGCAGCCCCCGCACCGCCTCCTAAAACGGCGCGCAAAACCTCCCACACCGGAGCCGCGCGTGTTACGGCTGTGAAAGCCAACCAGTCATCCGAGCCAGCGGCCTTGCCCACCGCTCTTCCCGCCATGCTCGAGATCGAAGTCGAGCACAAATTCGCCGTCGCCAAACTCGTCATTTGGGTGGATGACCGCTTGGCCTATCAGCATCCGCTGGAAGGAACCGACAAGAAACATCTGGCGGTTTTTCATCACGTCGAGGGCCATGAATTTCACGCCGTGCAAATTGCCCCGGGAAAACATTCGCTGCGGGTGGAAGTAACTTCGGACGCCAATCCACCGGAGCAGACAGGCACGGTGGAAGGAGAATTCCTCAGCGGGACAGAAATGTCTCTGCGGATTCTATTTGGCAAACGCGGGGAAATGAATTTGTCGCTTCAGTAATCACTTCCCCCGCGCGCTCGCATCGCTCAATGCCGGCTAGCGCATCGAGCTGGCTTTTTGATCCTTGATCTGAAGCTCGTTCACCACCTGCTGCACATTGGGAACGCCTGCGGCAACCTTCTCAACCTGCGCCCGCTTCGACTGTGAATTCACGTCGCCGGTTAAAGTCACCACGCCACGGTTCACTTTATAGCTCACTCCGTGATTGAGCTTATTTTCGATGAGCGCCGCATCCAGATTCTTGTCAATGCCCTTATCCAGGTCGGCATTCACGCTTTTGGCGTCGCCTTCGGCTCCCGGCGGAAGGACGGCAATCTGGTCGGCGACCACCTGACCGCCCGCCATCGATTTCGCGATGGATTCAGCCTGCGCTTTGTCGCCGTCGGCCGCCACATTGCCGCCTAGCGTAACTACGCCCTTGTCGCGATCCTGCGAAACCGAAACGTTCTTAAAACCGGCTTGACCAAGTCCTTTGCGAATGCTGTCGGCAACGTCGGGAGATTTTTCCGAAGCGGTGCAACCCAATCCAGATCCGATCACTGCAATCGCCAGCACTGCCAGGCATGACTGAATCTTTTTCATAGTTCTCCTCTGGGTCATATGATTTGCAGTCATAAGAGGGAGTTGTCCGCTTTAAGGTTGGTGACGATTTCGCCGGGTCAGGGGGGACGAACAAGAACAAGCAAGGCGCAGCGCCGCCACATGGGCTGCCTCAGACTGCGTTTCCGCTTCTGCGGCCGCGCTCGTCGATCACGCGTCGCATTTCCTGATAATCTCGAATTGATCATCACTGAACATCAGGAGATTTGGTTTTTTGCCGCCCATCATTAATGCACAGGATATTTCGAAGGCTTTTGGAGCCAATCCCCTCTTTCAGAATGTTTCTTTCACGGTTTCAGAAGGCGACCGGATCGGATTGATCGGTCCCAATGGATCGGGCAAATCCACGCTGCTGCGCATTCTGGCGGGCGATGTGAATCCCGACAGCGGCAATATTGCGTTCCGCAAACGCATCCGGCTCAGCTACGTGGAACAGGATTCAACATTCAAAGCGGGCGAGACGGTTCGCGCGGTGGCGCAGAACGCAATGGAACGGGCTTCCGTGCCGGATTCGGAGCGCGGTACCCGCTTCGCCGAAACGTTAGGCCGGGCCGGTTTCGACAATCTTGAAGCTGAGGCGGTTTCGCTTTCCGGCGGATGGCAGAAACGGCTAGCCATTGTGGAAGCTCTCGTGAGGGCGCCTGAGATCCTTTTGCTCGATGAGCCTACGAATCACCTCGATCTCGCGGGCATTGAGTGGCTGGAAGATCTGCTGGCTTCGGCGTCGTTCGCGTGCGTAGTGGTGAGCCACGACCGTTATTTTCTGGAGAGCGTTGCCACCGAAATGGCGGAGTTGAACCGTACTTATCCCGATGGGATTTTGCGGGTTTCCGGCGGGTACACAAGATTCCTGGAGAAGAAAGAAGAATTCCTGCATTCGCAATCAAAGCGCCAGGAAGCGCTGGAAAACCTGGTTCATCGCGAGATCGAGTGGCTGCGCCGCGGCGCTAAAGCCCGTACCCGCAAGTCGAAGGCTCGCATCGACAAGGCGGGCGAGTTGATGGGCGAACTCGCGGACCTGAATTCGAGAACCCGCAGCGGCACGGCGCTAATCGATTTTTCTGCTACGGATCGCAAGACCAAGCGCTTGATTGAGCTTGAAGATGTCACCTGCGAAGTGGGAGACCGCGCGCTGTTTAGCGGCTTGAATTTCGTAATCATGGCCGGGATGCGTGTAGGCCTGGTGGGACCGAACGGAAGCGGCAAGACGAGCTTGCTGCGATTGTTGCGTGGCGAGTCAACCCCGGCCAGTGGGGAGATTTATCGCGCCGACTGGCTGCGCATCGTTTATTTCGACCAGAAACGCGAACTTGATCCCGATATAACTTTGCGCCGCGCCCTTGCGCCGGAGGGCGATTCGGTGATTTATCAAGACCGACAGGTGCACGTGGCTTCATGGGCGGCGAAGTTTCTGTTCACGGGAGAACAGTTGAATCAGCCAGTAGGGCGCTTATCGGGCGGGGAGCGCGCGCGTGTGCTGATTGCGCAGTTAATGCTGCAACCTGCCGACATTCTTCTGCTCGACGAGCCTACCAACGATCTGGATATTCCAACTCTGGACATCCTGGAAGAAAGCTTGCTGGAGTTTCGCGGGTCTCTAGTTCTAGTTACGCATGATCGCTACATGCTCGACCGCGTATCGACCACGGTGCTAGGGCTCGATGGATCAGGCGGCGCGGGGATGTTTGCCGATTATTCGCAATGGGAGTCCTGGCTGGAGGAGCGCGAGGTGAGTTCGAAGAGCGAGGCGCGCCCGACTCAGTCCGGCGCCGGAGCCGAGACAGTCCGGGCTTCCGGGAAAAAGAAACTTTCTTATCTAGAAGCGCGGGAGTACGAAACGATTGAGCAGCGCGTTGCTGCCGCCGAGGAAGCCCTGCAATCGAAACGCGAGCAATTGGAAGATCCGGCGATCGCCAGCGACGGGCCTCGGCTTTTAAGCGCTCACGGAGAACTGGAAGTGGCGCAGGACAAAGTCGATGAGCTCTACGCGCGATGGGCCGACCTGGAGAAAAAGAAAAACTGAATCGCAGCGACCACTCAGAGCAGCACAACGCAATAAGTCAGGAAGCCAGACAGAAAGCGATGATCGTATTTCCCTGAACTCCGATCTTTGCTTCGAGTTTGTCCAGCAGTTCTGATTCCATGTCATCCGGGTCGGGCTTCATCTCGCAGGTGGCGATCACTTCGTCGGAAGCGCCGCGATAGCAGAGTTCGCACGCGCCTAATCCCTCTTCTGAGCGGATCGGCGGTCCGAACACGCGGCAGGTCATGGGACGCGATTCGTACAGCTCGCACGTCCCTGTTGCCGGATCGAGTGCGGGACATACCTCATCATTCGCAAACTCAGAGAAACGGGGCTCGCCGTCGGCGCCTTCGTCCAGAATGCCGGTCGCACGATCGCCGGGAAACTGCGGCGTCAACCTCCGAACCGATTCGCGCGCCCTTTCGCGGACTTGACTCGCGCGTGCCGGTTCGCGTCGCTCGAGTTCCGCTAGCCCGCGCTTCATGCGGGCGGCATCAAGCTGATTGATTGAAAAAACGCCCACGCAACACTGCGTGCATCCGGGGCGGCAGACCAGCCACTCGCCGCTGCGCCGCGCTGCGTCGGCGAAGGCGGCGTCAACAATTTGAACCAACTTGCGGTCTTTCGCGGCTGGAAAGGGATGGCGCATGGCGATACCTAATCATATATCCCGGTGATCGGGTATCCGCGACTATCAAAACTCGGCGTTCACGCGCGCTTGAAATATTGCACCGCCCGCTCATGCTTCTCAGCCGCGGCCCGCGACGCAAACGTACCCAGATTTTTCCGCTTTCCCGTCTTCGCATCTTTCTTGCGCGAATACAGGCGATACTCTCCGGATTGTAGTTTTCGAATCATGGAAAAAAGATGCGTCTTCACACGAAGGTGTTGGAAAGAATTTTCTGTGCGCAGAAGCGGCGATTAGAAGGAACCGTCTTGGGTGAAGGTATAGCCGGGCAGCGACGCGCCCTGCGGCGTTTTGGTCACCTTGATGCGAACCGTGGGAGCATCCGGAGCGGTAATTCCGGCGGGGCGCAGCATGGCATATTGCGTAAAAACTTCGCTATAAACCTTGGTGACCAGATAATCCTGGCCATCAGCGTCACTGCGCCACACCTGCCCGAGTTGAATGGAGTTGACGGCCATGATTGTGTTTGCGGTGAATCCAGAGTACCGGGACGACTGGTGGGAGTCAATTGCCTGCATGGTTACTGAGGGACAATGATGGATTGGCGAGTAGCGACTTTCGCTTGCCGATTGAACTTGCAATTGCTGAACGCAGCGCTGGAAGTTTTCGGCGAATCTGGAAAGCGCGTTCCAATCGGCAAGCGAAAGTCGCACGTCGAAAGTCCTTCCGGCTCTCTGCTACCATGTTTTCCTCATGCCCCGAGGCAAAACTCCCCGCCAGCCCGCCCGCTCCGGTCGCCAGGACCGCGTGGCCCGGCCCTTAATACCAGCAAACTCCGCTCCGAAAAAGTCGCGCGGCGGCAAAGACACTCATGGAGGGACGGCCGCCCTTGGCCGCCCAGGCCGAGCCGCAACTCTGTCCGTTTCCCCAAGAAAAAAGCAATCGACCTACAATCCTCTCGCTCCTGAGCGGATCGCAGAAATTCTGAAGCGCCTGGACCAACTCTATCCCGCCGTGACTTGCGCGCTCACTCATACCAGCGCATGGGAACTGCTGGTTGCGACCATTCTGTCGGCGCAATCGACCGACGTGAATGTAAACCGTGTCACGCCGGAACTGTTTCGCAAATATCCCACGGTCGAGGCCTTTGCCGCGCTCACGCCGGAACAACTCGAGCCTGACGTTCGCTCGACTGGATTTTTTCGCAACAAATCGAAATCGGTGGTCGGCGCCGCGAAGAAAATCGTGGCCGACTTCGGCGGCCAGGTTCCGCACAATATGAACGACCTGCTGACGTTGCCGGGCGTGGCGCGCAAGACCGCGAACGTTGTGCTGGGCTCGTGGTTCAAGATCGCCGAAGGCGTGGTCGTCGATACTCACGTACATCGCATCTCGCGTCGCCTTGAGCTGACTACCAACAACGATCCGCAGAAGATCGAGCAGGATCTGATGCGCATCATCCCACGGGAAAAATGGATTCTGTTCTCGCATCAGATCATTTGGCACGGACGGAAGCTGTGCATTGCTCGCAAGCCCAAGTGCGCTGAGTGTTCACTGGAAAATATCTGCCACGCGGGCGACAAGACATGGAGCACGGTGGAGATGCATAAGGACGCGAAAGTATAGGGAGCGAACGGTGCCGTTACCCGGGGGACTTGAATCCGTTGCCGGAGCCCAAGAGCTGCACGATTGGTTTGGTTACTGGCCCAGCTTCCATGACGCCGAAGTGATTGAATTCTCTATAGGCACAGCGACTCCATCCCGTTTGCTCGTTCACACATGGGAAATGACGAATAGGGTTAATGAACAGGGCCATTACGACGCCAGGGAAACCATCTTCACAGGTCACCGCGTCCTGAATATTTAACGCTTGCTGTCATAATGGAGTCTGGCGGCTATATGAGAAGCAGGACGTTGTACGATTTCCGTGATTCCCTTGCCAGGATTGACCTGGTTCTCAAGCGTAAGTTATTCGCAATATTGGCGGCTTCGGTAGGCCGCGAGCTTGAGAAAAAACGAGTTGCAGAGAAAACCGTTCTGCGAGATTTCGAGTCCTGGCGAGCCAGACGCGTCGATTGTGTTCGCCGTAAGAGTTGATATGTCCAGCGGTTTCTATCTTCGAAGTTCAAGTCGGAGCTCCGTTCAATGCGCACTTTTGTACTCTTTGCTATCGTCATACTCATGAGCACAGTTGTCGCCGAAAGCGCTTTCGCACAAACGCTTCCCACGCCGCAGGCCATCACCGATCCCAAGCTGATCGCCTCCAAACCCAACGCGCAAGTCGAACCGCGTGGCCTGACCATCGAGAAGCTTTATATGACGCGCCAGGTCGGCCGTCCCACTTGGTCGCCCGACGGCAAGAGCATTGCTTTCATCTCGAACATGAGCGGGCGCAACAATCTATGGCTTGTTCCCTCCGAGGGCGGATGGCCTGTGCAACTTACGGTGAGCGACCAACGGCAGACTTCCCCGGCATGGTCACCCGACGGCAAATGGATCGCATATCAATCGGATTACGACGGCGACGAGCAGTGGGATATTTTTATGGTCTCGCCCAAGACCGGCAAAGTTGTAAACCTCACCAGCACGCGCGAGATCGCCGAAACCGACCCTACCTGGTCAGCTGACGGGCGCTATCTTGCTTATACGGTGAAGCCAAAAACTTCTGCCGCGCATGAGATCGATATTTACGACACGCTGATGCGCGAGGTGAAGCACCTCACCACGAATACGCCGCAGGATAAAGGCAACTCGCATCCCATCTGGTCGAAGGATGGCAAGTTCATTGTTTATACGCAACATCAAGCGAAGGGCACGGATTCGAATATTTTTATCGCCGAGGTTGCAACGGAGACCAGCACGCTGCTTACGTCGCATGACGGCGAACAGCAGTTCGCAGCCAATGACATTTCGCCGGACGGTAAGCGTGTGCTGTTCACTTCGAACGCTGCGAACGGATATGAAAATATCGGGTTGATCGATGTCACGACGAAGAAAGTTTCATGGCTTACGAAAGATAAATGGGAAATTCGCGGGGGAGAATTTTCGCCCGACGGCAAACACATTACGTTCAGCGCCAACGTTGACGGTAACGAAGATATTTATCTGCACGATCTCGCGACCGCCAAGTCAAATGCGCTGCCGATTCCCAAGGGCGTGAACGAGCCTGCTGGCGGGCATTCTGCCTTCACCAAAGATGGCTCGCGCCTTCTTTATTATCACAACGGGCCGACTGCCCCCGGCGATCTTTGGGTGTACACGGTGGCGACAGGCAAGACCCATCAGGTGACGCATTCGCTCGTGGCCGGAGTTCGGTCCGAAGATATGGTCGAGCCAATTCTCGTCCATTATCCCAGCCGGGACGGCAAATGGACAATCTCCGCGTTTCTGTATGTGCCCTTCAACATGGCGCGCAACGGGCAGAATGCCGCCATCGTTTACATTCACGGCGGTCCGACTTCTCAGACCATGAATTCGTTCAACCGCTTCGTGCAGTATGCGGCCAATCAAGGCTACATGGTGCTGGCGCCGAATTACCGCGGGTCAACGGGATACGGAAAAGAGTTTCAGCAGGCGAATTTATTCGATATGGGCGGCGGAGATTTGCAGGACGTTCTCGCCGGCGTCGCTTGGATCAAACAGACCGGACATCTCGATCCGAAAAAGATCGCAGTCATGGGCGGAAGCTACGGCGGCTATCTCAGCATGATGGCGGTGACCAAGGCTCCTGATGTCTGGGCCGCGGGCGTTCCCATCGTGCCGTTCGTAAACTGGTTTACTGAAATCGAGAACGAGGATCCGGTGCTGCAGCAATCCGACCTGGCAACTATGGGTGATGTGGTGAAGAACAAAGCGCTCTACGAAGACCGCTCGCCGATCAACTTTATCGATCAGATCAAAGCGCCGTTGCTGCTACTCGCCGGTGGGCACGACCCGCGCTGTCCGAAATCGGAGACGCAGCAGGTTGTGGATGCGATCAAGAAACGCGGCGGAACAGTCGACTACAAGATTTATGAGAACGAAGGCCACGGCTTCGCGCGCGTAGAAAATCAGATTGACGCTTACCAGCGCGTGGCGGATTTTCTGCAGGCGCATGTGCCGCCCGCGGACTGCAGTTGTTCGCTGACCGAGTAGCAATGTCCGTTTGCTTTTCTTTGCGAGGCTCCTCGCGCGCTGGGGCGGCTGAGAAAGCCTTTAACCGCAAAGGCCGCGAAGAACGTCCGCGAAGCAATCGTCTGCACTTCGTCTTGAATTTGATGGAAAATGTTCCAACCTAAGCGTCCTCCTCGGAACGGACGGCAATCGATCGCCGGATGGCCTTGACCAGGCCCGGGATTGTAAACTCCTTAGCCGCGATATCGACTCGTAGGCCAAGCTCGCGCAAAGTGGAGGAAGTGACCGGGCCGATCGAAGCCATGCGAGTGCCATCGAGAGATGGCGCGGGTTTGTCTAACAGAGCGACGAAGTTCCGCACGGTGGAAGAACTGGTGAAGGTAATCACATGCGGCCGCCGCTGCGGATTCGCCAGAAGGCGCCGCAGCCGGGTACGCGAAGCCTGTGGCACCACGGTTTCATACGCCTCGACCACATCGACATGGGCGCCAGCTTTCCGAAGTTCGTTGGGAATCACGTCCCGCGCAACCTTGGCCCTGACCAGTAACACGCGCTTGCCCTTGACCTTGTTCTTCAGACTGCGAACTACAGACTCGGCGACATATTCTTTGGGGACGACATCGACATAAATTCCGCGCTGCTCGAGAGCCTTTTTTGTGGCGGGACCGATTGCCGCGACGCAAGTGCCCGCAGCGGCTAAAGCCGGAGTCTGGTTAGCGGAATGGTTCGCAGCGCTGAAGCGCTGCGCTACCCGAGAGCTCGATTCGGCACGACTAAAGTCGAGCCGTTCCGAGGCTGCGGCAGAGCGCGGGAGCTTCAGCTTGCTGATCCGATTGCACATGGCCTCCACGCCGTTGACGCTGGTAAGGATGAGCCAGTCGTATTCCTGCAGATTCTTTAATGCGGAATCCAGAGGCTTGAAGCTTCGCGGCTTGCGAATCTCGATAAATGGAATCTCAATTACGATTGCGCCGAGCTTGCGCAAGTCTGCCGAAAGAGCGCTAGCCTGATGGCGCGCCCGGCCCACCAGCACGCGTACGCCCGAAAGCGCAGCCGCCGGCGACTTGCCGCGCTCAGTTCCCTTCCTCATTTGCCTCCCTGTTGAACTGAACGGCCGAGGCAGCGGTCTTTCATCATTTGGGCAACACCGGATACGGCCGAGTCCTGCGACTTTTCCAGCGAGGAGATCACATTGGCCTGATCCTCACGTGGACGATTCTGGCTCAACTTAAACTTCGACTCAATCCTGGTTGAGACGATTTCAAAGCCAACAATCTGCCGCAGCATGTTCTCACGATACTTGGGGCTTAATTCTTCCCACTGGCGCCGATATGCAGGCTCAAAGGTTTCCATCAGCTCATCCAGCATTTCCTGCAGCTCTTGGGGAGCGGCCAGGAGGCGCGCGCTCCCGTAAATATGCACGGCCCCGTAATTCCACGTGGGAACGCTTTCCCGCGCAACGTAATTTGCCGGTGAAATATAGGAATGAGGTCCGTGAAAAATCGTCATACAGTGCGGCTGCTGCTCAAGATACTGCCAGTGCGGATTCGCCTTGGCAACGTGCCCGCGCAGGACAATCGGAGTGCCGTTTTCGTTTTTTTCTTTTGGGGTATGCACCGAGAGCGGCAGGTGGGTGGCAAAAGGGCCTTCGTCGGTGGTGGAGACGAGTATGGCGAAGGGGTTCGCACGCAGGAACGCGACCGTTTCGGATTCATGGCGCGCACGAAAATGTTCGGGGATATACACGCTTAGAGTTTACGGCTGCGGAGGCACGGCCAACCCGCGGCCATAGACAGCGTCTAGTATTTCATCGCCACCACGCTGCAGCAAAGTATCGCCTACATCGTTGCCCAGTTTTTCAGGATCGCTGAGGTCGCCGTCACGGGATTCGCGCAGCAGTTTTGAACCATCGGGGTCGGCGACGATGGCTTCGAGGTGCAGGTTGCCGTTGTGCATTTTTGCGAAAGCGCCAATGGGGACTTGGCAGCCCCCGCCGAGGCGGTTGAGCAGGGCGCGCTCACAGGTGGTGGCGGCGCGGGCCGCAGGATCGTTGAGGAATTCGAGATGCTGCCGCGTGGCTGAATCGCCCTTGCGGATTTCAATCCCGAGCGCACCCTGCCCGGCGGCCGGGCACATGATTTCGGCGGGGATGACTTGTTTGACCAGTTCCGTTTTGCCCAGGCGCTTCAATCCGGCTGAAGCCAGAATGATGGCGTCGTATTCGCCTTGCTCAAGCTTACGGAGTCGGGTATCGACATTGCCGCGCAGAGGATGAATATTAAGGTCGGGGCGGATGGCTTTGAGTTGCGCCTGCCGTCGCAGGCTGGAGGTGCCTACGCGCGCGCCGTGAGGTAGATCTTCAACTTTCCCGTAGAGGCGTGAACAGAACGCGTCGCGCGGGTCTTGCCGTTCGGTGATTGCGGCGATTTCGAATCCGGCAGGAAGTTCGGTAGGCAGGTCTTTCAAAGAGTGCACGGCGAGATCGACGCGTCCGGCGGCGAGAGCTTCTTCAATCTCTTTGGTGAACATGCCCTTGGTGCCGACCATGGCGAGCGCAACGTCGGTGATTTTGTCGCCGGTGGTGTGGATGATTTCGATTTCAATTTCGTGGCCGCGAGCGCGCAACAGCGCGGAGATGTGGTTGGCCTGCCAGAGGGCGAGTTGGGAGCCGCGAGAGCCGATGCGAAGTTTAGGCATTGTGGAAATTCCGAGGTGGGATCGCGGACAAAAGAGAAAGGCGGCTGGTTAGGCCGCCTCGAAAAACTGGTGCTGTACCGCGCTTGAGAACCAGGTTAAGGCTACCATCCGACGGAAGGCTGGTCAAGAAATATTGGTCGGCTAAGCGGGTCTTAATCTCCCGTAGGTCGCGTAAATCGGCGGAGGGTAAGGGATTCGAACCCCTCGCGGCTGCGAACAGCCGCGACCCAAGGTTCTCAAGCGCGGCCCAGTTCCCACACTGGTAGTACTCTCCGAAGCCCCACTTGAGCAAAGCCAGCGTACTACGGTCACGGCTCCAAATCTTTCGGATTCGGTCGAAGCGCAAAAGAATTCGTTCCATTTTGGTCCTAGCGGTTCCGATCCATTCGCGGCAACGTGCTGCGCAGAGAAAAGCGGAGATGCGGTTGGCCTGCCAGAGGGCGAGTTGGGAGCCGCGAGAGCCGATGCGAAGAGGGGGTCGTAATCCGCTGTCGTGGGATTGCTTCATCGACGGTTCCGATTCTTCGGTGGAACCACCATTTCGATGAATTCGTAACTTCCCAGATTAATCCGATCAACGGCATCGGAGATTGCTGTCCCGCGGCTACGAACAATTGGCCAGATGTTGGATCCAAGCACGACTAGCGACAGAGTGCGCCCCGTCAGATTCTGCTGGTGCCGGATATTCTGGTCCGCCGTTATCAGAAGCTCAAACCCCGCTTCTTCCGCTGCCTTCAGCAGTTCACCGTTTTCCAGGTGAGGGGGCCAGTTCATTTCGACCATCGTTAAGACTTCATGCTGGGGCAGGGATTTCCGCACTGGGACGGGTATGGTGTTATCGAACAGGATGCGCAAGTTGCAGACCTGCAACGTATTCCAGAATTTCATTGACGCGGACGAGTGGGACTTGGAACTGCTCCGAGATATCTTCGGGACTAAGGCCGTAATCGAAGTTGTCCACGATAGCGCTGACCGGCAGCCTCGTGCCGCGCAGGACGGGGGCTCCACCTTGCACGTTCGGTTTGACTTCAACCAAGGGGCATTCAGACCGGTCGATTTGATCGGACAACAGCATAGCGGCCTGCCTGCATTATGATTCCACGTTCGCAGTGGAAAATCCAGCACTTCTTTTCCAGCGCCTTTCTGAGATCGTCTGCCAATCCTGGTTCGATATTCCAGCACCTCTTAGGTATAGAGTCGCGATTGCCAGGAAACCGCGGATTTGAACTCGCGGAGGAGGATTGGGCAAAAGCGAAAGGCGGCTGGTTAGGCCGCCTTGAAATGGTGCTGGACCACGCTTGAGAACCAATTTGAAAGTACCATGCGACGAGCTATTCATCGAAAACAATTCGATGTTTGAGCAACTTCTAATGCCCGGCGTGCAACGAGTCACTTGCTCGGCGCCTTCGCTTGCGGACAGGGGAAGGCGGCAACCATAGCCTCCGCTATGAGGGCCATCGCGATTCTGTGGGTTTCCTCTGGGTGGTCCTTCATGAACTTCACTGCCACTCGATATTATTGCGCCCTGTTAATTTCATCAGGCGGGCAGAACGCCCCTTTTATAGGCTCATGGAGCTGCCCCTGCATCGAAGCAAAGGCGTAGTCGTAACCATCAATTACCCCGTTGACATAGCCCGAACAAACTCCATCAATGGGAGTCGAGTTTTCTTCCCTCGGTTCGCACACTCTCAAAAAGTCATTTCCGCTTGCGGTCAGGTTAAACTTTTCCTGTGGGTTCGCGGAGGCAAGTAGAACGACCTGAAGTAGACAGGCAAGGGCAATCAGCGCCAGACTCGTTTTCATATTTTTCCTCATTCCCCGTTTTCTAATCCCGAAGATTAGCATGAACCTCGCGGTCGGGAAGGCTGCCTTCGGGCGGCAGGGTAGAATGGGCGGTTGAACCTCATGAGAGATGAAGATATTGAGCAAACGCTGCTCTTCGTGGACATGCTGGGTGCCGCAGCGCTAACTGAAAAGTTCCCAACGCGGCTGGCTGACTCTGGACCTGATGAAGCCGGGCTCCTTCACACTTGGACAACTGACGCGCCCAACCAGTTCAACCGCTTTGCACGTGTTCTCGATGTTGTGGTTCAAGAATCGCAGTACTATCACCCAGTGCGCGCAATGCTGTTTTCAGACTGTGCATTTCTGGAGTTTGGCAATCCCGTAATGATGGCTATGATGGCCCCGAAACTAATGAGAGACTTCATTCTGAGCAAGGTTCCCGTTCGCATGGGTATCGGAAAAGGAACGTTCTATCCATTCAAATTTTCGACTGACCTTACGGATTCTACAATCGTGACCCGTTCGCTCTTCATGGGCACCGCAGTCGTGCGCGCCCATAACGCCGAGCAATGCGGGGGAAAAGGAATGAGGATATTTGTCCACCCTTCGGTGCGGGTGGAAATGGTTTCGAAGGCCCTGCCCCTTGTGAAAGCCTACGAACACTCCGAGGCCGAGTTGGATTTTCTTCACGAGCCCCGACCCGCCCAAGTGACACCATCGGCAGAAGAAGATGACCGCAAGCTGTTTGACGCTGTCAAAGAAATGAGGGAAGCAGCGCCCGAAGGCGTACAAAACCACTACCTTGACACGCTCGAAGCGATGAACCGAATGCGAGGAAAGAACGGTAGGCCGACGATTTAGGGAGAGTTACAATTGAAGCATGCAAAACGATACCCGGATTCAAGAAATAGGAACCAAGGCCAAGGCAGAGGCGGCGATGATATCGGCGCTCGATAGCAAACTGTCAGACAAGGTGCCGGTTTCAAAGTGGAAACTTCGACAAGGACTGGATTACTTGAGAGACGTAGAAACGTTTCTGCTGCCGCACGCTGTGAAGGCTCCAAGAAAAGTTGACGCAGCCAAATGGATGGACTTAGCCGAACTCCAACTTGCCACGGCATCTAAATACCGTCAAGAAGTGCAAAAGGACTTCGACAAATTCGGGCCGAATATGGTTGAAGTTGGCGGTTAGTGGCCCGTAGCTCGCGTCAGTGGCGAGTCTCTGCTTCGTTCTTGCCGGGCGCTTCCCTGTTGGCCTGGGATGCCGGGCCTTTTTCTTTTTCGTGCAGATTAAACAGACGCCGCACCACGTCGATTACAGTGGTCGCCTCGGATTCGCGGGCGGCGGTTTTCAGCGTCGTAATCGGTGTGTGCATGACTTTGTTGATGATGCCGCGCGTCAGCGCCTCGACCGCCATTTCTTGTTCGGGACTCAGCGCGCCCATGCGGCCTCGCACGCGATCGATTTCCGCCTGCCTAATCGTCTCGAGATGATCCTGCAAGCTGACAATTGTGGGGACCACATCGAGCGTATTCAGGCGGGCTTCGAAGCGCTCGACTTCAGCGGTGATGATGGCTTCAGCCAGCTCGGCTTCTTTGTGACGGTCGGCGACGTGGCTGCTGACGGCCTGTTGCAGATCGTCGATGTCGTAGGCGAAGATGCCGTCGAGCTTGGCCATCTCAGGCGAAACATCGCGCGGCACGGCGATGTCGATGAAGAACATCGGCTTGTTCTTGCGGCGGGATAGGAATTGTTCGCCGTGCTCGCGGCGGAAAATCGCGTTCGGCGAGCCTGTAGACGTGATGACGATATCGGCCTTGTCGCAGTTCTCGTACAAATCGTCGAACTTGATGGCGTGGCCTTTGAAGCGATGCGCGAGGCCGACGGCGCGGTCGTAGGTCCGGTTGGAAACAAAAATCGATTCGCAGCCGTGCGCAATCAGATGACGGGCGGCGAGTTCGCTCATCTTGCCGGCGCCGACGATAAAAACGTTCTTCCCTTGCAGCGATCCAAAAATCTTCTTTGCCAGCTCCACCGCAACCGAGGCGATCGACACTGACGACGACCCTACGGCGGTTTCGCTGCGCACGCGCTTGGCCACGGCAAAGGCGCGGGTAAAGAGTTGATCGAGTTGTCCGCGTACCGCACCGACGGCACGAGCGGTTGCGTAGGCTTCTTTTACCTGGCCGAGAATCTGCGCCTCGCCGACAACCATGGAATCGAGGCTCGCGGCCACGCGAAAGACGTGACGCACAACATCTTTTTCGCGGAACTCATATAAATGCGCGTCGAGTTCGTCTGCTGTCAGATGAAATTGATCGTGCAGAAAACCGCGCAGGTCGGCGGAGCCGTTGCTGGTGTGCGTAATCATTTCCACGCGGTTGCAGGTGGAAATGATCATGCCCTCTTCAATTCCCGGATGCGCGGTGAGATGCCGGCAAAAATCCGGCAGATGCTTGTCAGAGATCGCTAGGCGCTCGCGCACGTCGAGCGGAGCGCTCTTGTGATTCACGCCGATGAGCTGATATCTCACGAGGCCGCGACCCTGTGAATCGTTGAGAAATAATTCGCTGCCCAGGCCACGACGGCGGCGACGAAGGCAAACGTCGCCAGCACCGCGGCGCGGCGGCCGCGCCAGCCTGAGTTCCAGCGGGTGACCACCATGATCATGTACACGGCCCACATCAGGATCGAAAGCAAGATTTTAGGGTCGGCAAAGTCGACGTGACCGTATGTGGACATCGCCACCACCGAACCGGTGATCAGGCCGAGCGTCATGAAGGGAAAGCCGAGCAACAGCGAGCGGTAACCAATCTGGTCGATGACTTCCAGCGCAGGCAAAAAAGAAATCAGACTGTTTGGCTTCTTCGCCTTCAATCGGCGCTCCTGCAGCAAATAAAGCAGGCTGGTGCCAAAGCTCAGCAGCAGTGCGGCGTAGCCGGTGAAGATCAAAATAATGTGCGCGATCAGCCAGCCTTTGTGCTGCACGAATCCGGTCAGCAGGACCGGCTGCTCATCCACAGCCGCGACAAAGGTGAGGAAGAATACGATCGGGAAAACAACCACGCCGGGCGAGGTCGTGTGATAGATGGCGTAAACCAGCATGAAAAACGCCATGGACAAGAATGCGAATAACGATTCTCCGTTGTGCACCGAGGCCCAAACCACATGCCCGGAGAGAAACAGTTCAACCAGCGAAACGAAGTGAAAGACCATGCCTAAGGTGGCGGCGTGCAGCGCAACGCGGCTGAAAAGTTCGCTGGTGCGGCTGAGCGCGAAGAACGCGTAAATCAGCCCGACAAAGTAGCAAGCCAGCGCGAAGCGTAGCCAGAGCAATGACATAGGATTAGCTAAGTATCAGAGTCAGCTGAGTTTAATGCAAGCGCGCGGCCGGGATCCTGCACCGTTTCGCCGGCTCACGAACCCTTTTGTATCCACAGATTATATTCTCCACAGCGATAGATGAAAGGGAAAGGTAGAAGGTCACTCGGGATTGTGATCTGGATCACATTCGGCTATTCGATGCCCAGCCCAGCCAACAATTCTTCGAGCATGGGCGGCGAAATCGGCAAGCGTCGACCCTGAGCCTTCATCTCTTCCAGTTCGTCGAATGCGCGAAACAGCCGTAATTTGGCCGCGGCGTATTGTTCCGGATCGGTGAGAGAGCGCCCGTGCGCATTCTTCCATGCGCTCATGGCTTCTTCCGGAAGGAACACGCTGACAGCATAGGTCAGTTTGCGGTCCGATGTGACATCGAAGACGAACTCGACCGCTGGCGCCTCGGGGTCGTCCGGCAGCGCGGGGCGCTGGCCGACGAAATAGTACTGATAGACAAATCCTTGAGCCCCGGCGTAGGTCTTCATGCGGCGGACGGTCATGGCGACATTATGAGCGGTTTCTGATGGTTTGTCCTACCCTCGACATTTTCCTCAAAGCCACTGAACCAAGCCCCGGAATCGCAGCACGAAAGTCTGCATATGGCTGATCAGGCGATCAATGTGCACCGGGAAACTGCCGATAGATTCTCCGGGATGGGCTGTCCGATCCGATGATGCTGCAATGGTACTGGATCGCGCTGGGTGCGCTGGGCATCCTGGCAATAGGCCAGGAGTTGCGCATCTATTGGATCCGCCGCGAGTCGAAAAAGCGCGACGAGCTTTTTCAAATCGTCACCGAAAATGCAGCCGATATGATCGCCCTGGTCGACGTGAAAGGGCACCGGCTCTATAACAGCCCAGCGTATAAGAGGATTCTAGGGTATTCTCCGGCGGAATTAGGCAGCAGCTCCGCTTTTGAGCAGATTCATCCCGAGGATCGTTTCAAAGTGCTGGAAGCCGGGCGGGAAGCCCGCAGCACTGGCGTGGGCAAGAAGATCGATTACCGCATCCGCCATAAAGATGGCACCTGGCGGGTGCTGGAATCAATCGCGGGAACGATCCGAGATGAAAAAGGCGACGTGACCAAGCTGGTCATAGTAAACCGCGACGTAACGGATCGGAAGAAAGCGGAAGAACAGGCTGAGCACAGTTCGTTTCACGATGGCTTGACCGGGCTGCCCAACCGGCGCCTGTTCCTCAATCGGCTGGAGCATTTGCTTGAGCGAGCCCAACGCACTCCGGAGCGGCAGTATGCGGTATTGTTCATCGCTCTGGATCAGTTCAAGGTGTTGAACGACGCTTCTGGCTCCGGCGTGGGAGACCAGATAATCGCCGAGATGGGCCGTCGCTTGGGAGCTTGCCTGCGGGAAGAGGACACGGTAGCCCGCGCTCACGAAGCCACGGCTATTTCGGCGGCGGTTCTATCCCGCATGGGAGGGGACGAATTCACCATCCTGCTCGAAGGCGTAATCGATTCAAACGATGCCATGCGCGCCGGGCAGCGCATCCTCTCCGCAGTTGCCGAGCCCTTTCATGTGGAAGGTCACGAGTTGCGAATCTCCGCGAGCGTGGGAATCGCCTTAACCACTCCGGCGCACACTCAGGCCGCAGAACTGCTGCAGGAGGCGGATGTGGCCATGCGCCGGGCCAAAGCGTTGGGAGGTTCGCGCTGCGAGATGTTCGACGAGGCGATGCACACGCGCGCCGTCAATCAACTGAAACTCGAGGCGGAACTTCGGCAGGCGATTGCGCAGCGGCAGTTTCGCATCCATTACCAGCCGATCATGAATTTGAATTCCAAACAGATTGCCGGGTTTGAAGCGCTGCTCCGCTGGCAGCATCCGACCCAGGGCCTGATCTCACCCAGCAAGTTTATGGAGACGGCTGAAAATACCGGACTGCTAGTATCTACCGGGCAGTGGATGATTTTTGAAGTCTGCAAGCAGATCCAGGAATGGAGCAGCACCCATCCCGCAAATCGATCGGTCATGATTAACGTGAATGTCTCCGGACGGCAGTGGTTTGACGGGCGCTTCATTCACGATCTGGAAAAGACGCTGCACGACAGCGGCATCGATCCCTCCCAGCTTCGCCTGGAGACGACCGAGAGCACGGCGGCAGCCGACCCCAAACTGACGGCGGCCGTCTTCTCCAACCTTCGGCAACTTCGCGTAGGCGTGGTTCTGGATGATTTTGGGATCGGGAATTCGTCATTGATTGCCTTGAGCCGGCTTCCGCTGGCGGCTTTGAAAATCGACCGCTCGCTGATTCACGCCCTGTTGCTGGATCGCAGCGCCAGCGACATTGTGGAGTTAGTCATCTTTCTGGCGCACAAGTTGAAATTGAAAGTGATTGCGGAAGGGATTGAATCCGCAAAACAACTCGAGCGGCTGCGAGAGCTGGGATGCGATCAAGGGCAAGGATTCCTATTTTCACAGCCAGTGGAAGCCGCCGAGGCGGAGCGCCTTCTTCGCCAGCAAATTCCCACCTCTGCAAAAGTTGCCGGAGCGCGATAGAGCTTAGCGTTTAATCTCCGCTTGCATCGGAATTCCTGTTGTGCCAGTCTATATTCCCCCGTCGATGGAATAGTCCCTATACTCTCTTGCTGGTAAGAGTCGAATGCCCGTTCAAGCGCCGCTTAGGACCAAATACAACCGCCGCACCAGCTGGGTAGTCACCGGGTTAGAGAGCGCGGTGATGCTGTTTCTCGCCGGCCTCGTTCTCTTGCATCTCAATCCCTTCTGGCATTTTGACGAGAGCGGGCTTCTGGATTGGCGGGTTCATTGGTGGAACGTCGCCGCGCAAGTGCTCATGGCGGCCGGACTTTTTGCAGGAGCACTCGCGGCGATTGCTTTGGTCGCGATGCTCGTGTCGCGGATGGCGAATCGGCGGGCGTGGCCATATCTAGTAGCGGCTCTGCTGGTTGGCTGCGCGGTGGTGTGGGTCAGCCTTGCGGGTTTCACCCGTACCGTCGATGCTCATTTTGAGTGGAACATTGCCGACGACTTCGAAGTATTTCGCCTGCAAACCTGGGATGACAGTGCGGGAGCCTGGCGCGAAGCCGACAGCCCTTTATGGAAGCTTGCCGTGAAGAGCGAGATTCAGCCGTTGCTGCTCGCATACTTCAAGCTGAACGATTGGCAGAAAATGAACGGCAGCGTAAGCGTGAAGGTGGTAAGAATTCTTCCCGTGGCGTGGCCGGTCGCGCTGGGAAGCGGCGGAGAAACGCTCGAAGACCCTGACGAGACAGAGTTGATGCGGGCTGCGGGACGCGAAGACTCGAAAGCGGTGCAGCAGTTGCTGGCTGCGCAAACGAAAAGCAATGTGAATGCTCTCGATCAAAGCGGGCAAACCGCTCTCATTCTTGCCTGCCAGAATCCTAAGGCAGACACGGGAGTAGTGAAGGCACTGCTTGCCGCCGGGGCCGACGTAAACCTGCGAAGCCGCACCGGCTACACCGCGCTCACTTGGGCGCAAGCCCGCAACAACAGCGAAGTCATCCGCCTGCTGCGTCGCGCCGGGGGCAGACCGTAGCAGACTTTATTCTGCTCACTTCTACCCATCAATCTTCGCGTCGCGCAACTGCTTCACGGCCGTCTCAGAACTAACCGGTGAATAATAAACTTCCTTGAACGTATACGATCGCGCCTTAGCCGCTATCACCGGCATGATCTCAATATGCCAGTGATAATCGTCGTCGATGGTCTTCCAGTAGCCGAGAGTTTTCGAGGGATGCAAGCTATTGGGCGAAGTGTGCAGCACCAGATGAAAACCCTCAGTCACGGTTCTCACTCGCTGTAGAGTTCGGCGCAAGAGCGCGGCAAGATTGGTGCGCAGTCCGGGTTTCGAGAGTCCAGTACGCTCGAAAGACGCTTCGTGGTTGCGCGGAAGAATCCAGATTTCGTAGGGAACCCGCGGCGCGTAAGGTCCAATGGCCACGTAGTCTCCGCGAGCCTCGATCACCCGCGAGGCCTGGCGTTCCTCTTGCGTAAGAATGTCGCAGAAAACGCAGCGCTCCTTCGATTGGAAATATTCCCGTCCCGCCCGCAACTCGTAGAGCACCCGCCGTGGCACAAACGTGGTGGCGGTAACCTGCGATGTGGGATGACTGAATTCCTGCCCGGCGTTCGGCCCGTAGTCCTTGAAGACGCTGACGTACTTGACGCGCGAGTCGCGCTTGAGATCGAGAATGCGTTCGGCAGCGAGGCGAAGGAACTGGCCGATCTCTTCGTCGCTGGCGTTCCAGAGCTGGCGATCGTGCCGGGGATTTTCCACCAGAACTTCGTGCGCGCCGACGGAACTCATGCGATCGTAGATGCCGTCTCCGCGCCGTGCGGGCTCGCCTTCAATATGGTAAAGGGGCGCGGGATGCACCATGGAGCGTGCCGACCAGCCTGACGCATTGGGCACGGCCGAAATCAGCTGCGTGGCTACGGCAGAGTCCGGGCAAAACCGGCAGGGAAGGTCGCTACGCAGCCCACTCTCAGCGGGATCGTCGCCCGTCATCACCCACGAGCGCGTAATCGGATCTTTGCGGAGTTCCATGTGTAAGGTAAACACCGAGGGTGAAGCCGCGTCAACTGCCATTTCCACATGGCGCCGTGATTCGTTGCACAAAGAAGTGGGCGACGGCTTTGTTATAATCCGCGCCAAGCCCGCTGTTCCTGACAGTTCATGACCGAAGCCTCTACTCCGCTGATGCGGCAATATGCCGCCGTGAAAAAAGAGCATCCGACTGCATTGCTCTTTTTCCGTCTCGGAGACTTCTACGAACTTTTTTTTGACGATGCGATTGTAGCCGCGAAAGAGCTTCAGATCACCCTCACCTCGCGCAACAAAGAGAAAGGGATTGCCGTACCCATGTGCGGAGTGCCGCACCACGCCGCCGAAGGTTATATCGGCAAGCTGATCCGCAAAGGTTTTAAAGTTGCGATCTGCGAACAGATGGAAGACGCGAAGCTGGCCAAGAAACTGGTGCGCCGCGAAGTGACTCGCGTGGTCACGCCCGGAACGGCCGCCGATTCGTCGCTGGGCTCGGACGAAAATAATTTCTTGGCGGCACTGGCGCAGGTTGGAGAACGCGTGGGATTTGCCGCCCTCGATCTTTCCACGGGGGAATTTCGCGCCACGGAATTTTCAGGCGAGAACGCGCTTCGCCGCGTGCAGGAGGAGCTGGAGCAACTTCGGCCGAAAGAGTTGCTCTATGGTTCGGCCGCTCCGCTGTTTGACGCCAAGACCAGCCGAAGCCAAACACCGCAACCCCGCACCTCTGGGGCAACTTGTACGGAGACTCCGCTCGATGACTGGATCTTCGCGCCCGATCATTCGATCCCGCTTCTGGAAAATCATTTTGGAGTGTTGTCGCTTGAGGGCTTCGGCCTTGCCGGCCGCACCGCCGCGGCAGCAGCGGCGGGAGCGATTCTCTACTACGTGCGCTCGACCCAGCGCGGATCGCTTGACCACGTCGACCGAATCGGATGGTATGAGCGGCAAAACTGCCTGGTGCTCGATGCCGTCACGGTCCGCAATCTCGAATTGATCGAGCCGCTTTTTGCCGGGGCAGAGGCTGGCTTAACGTTGTTCCGCTCGATTGATGCCGCGGTCACGCCCATGGGCAAGCGCCTTCTGCGGGCTTGGTTGCTCAGACCGTCTCTCGACCTCGCTGAAATCAATGCGCGGCTCGACGCGGTCGAGGCCGGAGTGAAAGACACCATCGCTCGCGAGGAACTGCGCCGGGCGCTGGATGGAGTGCTCGATCTGGAACGATTGTTAAGCCGCGTGACGCTCGAGACAGCGAATCCGCGCGACGTGCTTGCGCTGGCCGCATCTTTGGCGAAGATTCCCGCGATCAAGAGCGCCGCGAATCGGTTGGCCAGCGTGCGCCTGGGGACGCTTCACGATTTGCTCGACGAACTCGCCGATCTGCGCACCCGCATCGAAAAAACAATTGTTCCGGAACCACCGCTGAGCTTTGCCGATGGCGGCGTAATCGCCGCCGCCATCGACCACGACCTCGATGAATTGCGTGAGCTCTCGCGCAACAGCAAGCAGGTACTCGCACAGATTGAGCAGCGGGAGCGCGGACGAACCGGTATTGCTTCGCTCAAAGTTAAATTTAATTCCATCTTCGGCTACTACATTGAAGTTTCCAAACCCAACCTGCATCTGGTTCCGCAGGATTACGAGCGCAAGCAAACGCTCGTTGGAGCCGAGCGATTTACCACGCCGGAACTGAAAGAGTATGAGGGCAAGATTCTCGATGCGCAGGAGAAGATCGTCGAGATCGAGCGCAGGTTGTTTACCGAGCTTCGCACGGCAATCGCATCTGAGGCTAAGAGAATCCGCCAAACCGCGCTTGCACTGGCCGAAGTGGATGTACTGGCTTCGCTCGCTCATATCGCGGCTCTACGAAATTACTGTCGGCCACAGTTTATTGAATCTCCGAATGCATCGCCGACGCAATCCGGTTCGCAATTGGCGGTCACGGGCGACCTCGAGATTATCGAAGGCCGCCATCCCGTGATTGAACAGCAAGAGATGGCGGGAGGGAGCGAGCGCTTCGTCCCCAACGATCTCTATCTGAATTCGACCACGCACACCATTCTGCTTCTTACCGGCCCGAACATGGGCGGCAAATCGACTTACCTGCGGCAAACTGCGTTGATCGTGATCCTGGCGCAGATGGGTTCGTTCGTGCCCGCTCGTTCCGCGCGGCTGAGCGTGGTTGACCGCGTCTTCACCCGCATTGGCGCCAGCGATAATCTGGCTCGCGGACGATCGACCTTTATGGTCGAGATGACTGAGACCGCCGCGATTCTGCACACAGCGACTCCGCGTTCGTTGGTATTGCTCGATGAAGTTGGCCGCGGAACCTCGACCTATGACGGCCTGGCCATTGCGTGGGCCGCGGTAGAATTCTTGCACGCACGCGTGCGCGCGAAAACTTTATTCGCCACGCATTATTTCGAACTCACGGAGTTGGCGGAGCAGCTTTCTGGAGTGAAGAATTATCATGTCTCGGTGAAAGAAACCGGCAGCGGAATCGCCTTTCTGCGCAAGGTTGAGCACGGGGCGGCCGACCGCAGCTACGGCATCGAGGTCGCCAAACTTGCGGGCTTGCCCAATGAAGTGATCGCCCGGGCGCGCGAGGTGTTGGCTGAGCACGAATCGGCCGAACGCGAACTCACAAGCCATCTTTCGCCCGGCGCGTCGCCGCCGGCAACGCAGTTAACTATCTTTACGCCGCTGTCGCAGCCCGTGCTTGATAGGCTGCGCGAGGTTGACTTGAACCGGCTCACTCCGCTGGAGGCGTTGAATTTGCTGGCGGAGTTGAAGAAAGAAATCTGATTCGACACACTAAGATACTCAGCGATAGAGTTTCATAATTCGCATCGAATGCCTCCTCAAAAAAAGAAACGCAGCCCAGCCGGAATCGGCCAGCTTCTGATTCTCGGCTTCGATGGCACGGAGATGACGCCGCGCCTCAGTTCCCTGCTGAAGCGTATTCAGCCTGCGGGAGTGATTCTGTTCGCCCGCAACATCAAGAATGGCGGCCAGACCTGGCGTCTGCTGCGGGATTGCCAGAGGTGCGTCACGACCCCTCTCTTCACCTGCGTCGATCTTGAAGGCGGCAGCGTCGATCGATTCCGCGATCTGCTGGGCCCTGCGCCAGCTCCGGCGGATGTATTTGCAACCGGCGATCGCAAACTTTTCCGCAAGCACGGCGAAACCATCGGAAAGAATTGCCGCGCGCTTGGATTCAATGTCGATTTCGCACCTGTGCTCGATCTGGCGTTCGAAGCTTCGCGCTCCGTAATGGCTTCGCGAACAGTCTCGGCGGATCCGCGCGAAGCAGCCGCTTATGCCCGCGAGTTTCTCGCCGGATTGAAAAGCGCGGGTGTGATCGGATGCGGCAAGCATTTCCCTGGCCTGGGCGAAGGCAGACTCGACAGCCATCACGAGCTGCCGGTGATTGACAAGCCGCTGAAGAAGCTTTTGGCCGAAGATGTGCTCCCCTACCGAACGCTCCGCACGCAACTACCGATGGTGATGGTCTCTCACGCCGCTTATCCATCCGTGACGAAAGATCGCACTCCGGCATCGCTCTCGAAGATTTGGATTTCCGACATCCTGCGTAAGCGGATCGGCTACCGAAATCTGGTCATCTCCGATGACCTTGAGATGGGCGGCGTTCTGGCAGCCGCGCCGATCGGCGAGGCTGCGGTGAAGTTCATTGGTGCGGGCGGAGATCTGTGCCTCATCTGCCATCGCGAAAACTACATCGTAGAAGCCTATGAGCACCTGGAGGCGACTGCGGAAAGCGATTCGAAGTTTGCCCGGCGCGCTGCCGAAGCCGTACAGCGCGTGCTCGCTTTTAAAAAGAAGTCGGCGAAGATGGTTCGGCGGACGGCTCAGCCAGCCGCCACTACCGTTGAAAGTCTGTCGCGCAGGCTATGGGAATTTGGCGAGCAGGTGCGGCTGGAGAAATTACTTCGCACTGAAAATACTCGACCGACGAGCGATCGTAAGAATAATTATCGCAAACCAAAACCACGGCGGCCGCAGGCATGAAAGAACTGATCGTAGCCGGAGTGATGAGCGGCACCTCGGCCGACGGAATTAATGTCGCGCTGGTGCGTGTGCCGGGACGGCGCGCCCCACAACGAAAGTCAGCCGCGGCCTTCGATTTGCTTGGGCACGCGGAATATCCCTATCCCAAGGCTGTGCGCGCGGCGGTGCTGGCGGCGATGAATGCATCCCAAGCCAGCGTAGCTCATCTGGCACGGCTGAATTTTTTGTTAGGCGAACTTTATGCCGACGCAATTTTAGCCACTCAACGCAACTTCGGCGTCAAGGCGCAGTTGGCCGGCTGCCATGGCCAAACGCTATACCATCAGGGCGAGCCGCGGCCTTTTCTCGGACGCAAGATTGCTACCACTTGGCAAACGGGTGAAGGCGCTGTCATCGCAGCGCGCGTTGGCGTTCCCGTGGTTTCAGACTTTCGTCCTGCCGACATGGCGGCTGGCGGCAAGGGCGCGCCCCTGGTTCCCTTCCTCGACTACGTTCTGTTTCGCGATAAACGCGTCGGCAGAATCGTGCAGAATATCGGCGGAATCGCAAATCTAACGGCCATCCCTTCGGGAGCGTCGGCAGGCGATGTGTTCGCGTTCGATACAGGCCCGGGAAATATGGTGATCGACGCCGTCACAGAGAAATTGTTTGACCAGCCTTTTGATCGTAACGGCAAGATTGCCGCTTCCGGCCAGCCGCTCGACAAGATCATCCGTGAAATCTTGCGCGGCGCCTTTTTCCGCAGAAAGCCGCCGAAGACCGCAGGTCGCGAGGAGTTCGGCGAACGCTTTGTTCTGGACATTTTGCGCCGCTGCCACGGCAGTCGCAAGGAGGATATTGTGGCGACCGCGACGGCATTGACGGCGCGGTCGATTGCCGACGCGGTGAGGTTGCATGTGCTTGCCCGAAAACAAAACGCCGACGGTGCGAAATTTCAGGAATTCGTTGTGTCTGGGGGCGGAGCCAGGAACGCAACGCTTGTGAAGATGCTTACCACCGAACTTGACGCCCTGGGATTACGACTGCGCCTATCTGACGAGTTCGGTTTGCCTGCGTCCGCCAAAGAAGCGGTTGCGTTCGCGCTGCTGGCATATCAGACGTGGCACAGGAAGCCTTCCAACATTGCCTCGGCAACGGGCGCCAAGCGAGACGCCATACTTGGTAAGATTTCATATCCATAGGAACGGTGGTCTGTGGCGATCTACGTATCCCTGCTTCGCGGAATTAACGTCGGCGGCAACAAGCGAATCAAGATGGATGCGCTTCGCCAATCGTTTGAAGGTTTGGGCTTCGAGCAGGTGAAGACGTTTATCCAAAGCGGAAACGTAGTTTATAAAAGTGGAAAGGCTTCGACTACGGCGTTATCGAACAACATCGAAAAGAGGCTGCTCGACGATTTTGGCTTCGTGGTGCCTGTGATTACAAGGACTGCCGAGGAACTGGCCGGGACGATCAGAAACAATTCGTTTGTAGCCGCGAAGGGTATCGATCAGGAAAAACTTCATGTGATGTTTCTCTCGGCGGCGCCGACGCCAGATGCGTTGAGCAAGTTCGCAGCTCTGATTGCTGAACCCGAGCAGTGCCGGTGCGTCGGAAGAGAAGTTTATCTTTACCTGCCCAAGGGCGTCGCCGAAAGCAAATTGATGAAAGCGCCGCTCGACCGCATATTATCGGTGGTTCCAACCACCCGCAACTGGAGAACGGTTAACAGCCTGCACCAGATGTGCCAGGAATCCCGCTGATGGCGCGACCGCGTCTTGCAACTGGGTGCATGCTCGCAGTACTGCTTTTTCTGCTCTCGTGCTCGCAAAAGCCCGATCCCAACACATTGGTGATGCTGATCGAATCGAGCCCGACGAATCTCGATCCGCGGATCGGGGTCGATGCGCAATCCGAGCGCATCGACAATCTGATCTTCGATGATCTGCTCGCGCGCGGCGACAATCTCGACGTGGCGCCCGGACTCGCCGAGCGCTGGGAAATTCCCGATCCGCTCACCTATGTTTTTCATTTGCATCACGGGGTTAAGTTTCACGATGGCCGCGCCCTCACCTCGCGCGATGTGAAGTGGACTTTCGATTCGCTGCTGCAAGGCAAGGTGAGAAGCACAAAATCTGCCGTCTACCGCTTTGTCGACCGAATCGATGCACCTGATGATTTCACAGTCATCTTCCACATGAAAGAACCCTCAGCCACTTTGCTGTGGAATCTTTCGGACGGAGCGGTGGGGGTTGTGCCCTATGGAAGCGGCAAGGAGATCACCGATCATCCCATGGGGTCGGGGCCGTTTCGCTTCGTCAGCGCCGAGACCGATAAAGAAGTGAATCTTGAGCGCAACGAAGATTATTGGGGCGTGAAGGCCAAACTGCAACGGGTGCGATTCGCCGTCGTCCCCGATGCCACTACTCGCGCACTTGAATTGCGCAAGGGCAGCGGCGATGCAGAAATCAACGCGCTCACTCCCGACACGATTCTCACATTGCAACGCGAACCTGACCTCGCGGTGGAGCGCGCTCCGGGTACTGTTCTGGCCTATCTCGGCTTTAACTTGCGCGACCCGATTCTGAAGGATGTGCGGGTACGCCAGGCCATCGCATACGCGCTCGATCGCGGGCCAATGATCGAATATCTCTGGCGCGGTGAAGCGCGGCCCGCGCGCAGCATTCTTCCCACACAAAGCTGGGCCTATAACGGCAATGTGCCTGCATACAACCACGATCCTGAGAAGGCACGCCAGTTGCTCGACTCGGCGGGTTATCCGGCGGTGAACGGCGTGCGCTTTCATATCGCCATGAAAACATCTACCGACGAAAACACGCGGCTGATGGTCGCCGTGATGCAGCAACAACTGCGCGAGGTGGGAATTGCACTCGATATTCGCAGCTTTGAATTCGCAACTTTTTTTGCCGATGTCACGCACGGCGCGTTTCAGCTATACGGTTTGCGCTGGATCGGGGGCAACGAGGATCCCGATATTTTCGAGTACGCATATCACTCGGCAAAATTTCCGCCGAACGGGGCGAATCGCGGCTACTACTCCAACCCCAGGGCGGATGCGCTCATCGATCAGGCGCGACGTGAAGTGGATCCCGCGGTGCGCAAGCGGCTTTACGCCGAATTGCAGACGATTCTCGCGGAGGAATTGCCGTCCATCGATCTGTGGTATCTGGATAATGTTTTGGTTCACAACAAGCGGGTGCGCAATCTGCAATTAAATCCCGCCGGAAACTACGACTTCCTCCGCACGGCGCAACTGGCGCAGTAAGAGCGCCGCAATCTTCGCGTGGTACCATCGAACTTCGTCTTAAAGCAGGCACGCTGCCGGCACAATCATGCGAATTCTCTTCATCGGCGATATCTTCGGGCGTCCGGGACGCACTATCGTCAAGGACAAGCTACCCGGCATTGTCCGCGATCACCTCATCGATCTGGTCATCGCCAACGGCGAGAATTCTGCCGCCGGCTTTGGAATCACCCCCGCGCTTGCGGAAGAACTCTTCGAACTCAACATCGACGTGATTACCACCGGCAATCACGTTTGGGATAAGCGCGAGATTGTAGATTACTTCCAGATGGCCGAGGGCAACGGCCACGGGCCGCAGCGCCGAATCCTGCGTCCCGCCAACTATCCCTCGGATATGCCGGGCTGGGGCCTGTATCAGGGGCAGAAGGCGAAGATTCCGTATGCGGTAATCAACCTTCAGGGCCGCGTGTTCATGGCCTCGAATGACGACCCCTTTCGAACCGCCGACCAGCTTCTGCAAAAAATCGACGCCAAGATTATTTTTGTCGACTTCCACGCTGAAGCTACGTCGGAGAAGATTTCGCTCGGCTGGTACCTCGATGGCCGCGTCACTGCGGTGGTCGGCACCCACACGCACGTGCCTACGGCAGATGAACGCATCCTTCCCAAGGGCACCGCCTATGTGACAGATGTCGGCATGACGGGGCCTTACGACGGCGTGATCGGCGTGAAAAAGGAATTGGTGGTGGGCAAATTTCTCAACGGAATGCCGGTACGATTTGAACCCGCCACGGGCGACGTCCGATTGTGTGCTGTGATCATTGATTGCGACGAGAAAACCGGCACGGCGCGCGATATTGAGCGACTGATGTTGAGTTGATCTTCTCGCCTGCAAGAAACTGTGGTGCTTGCGTTCCATCCAAGCGGTATGCCGGCACGCCCGTTAGAACCAAAGGTACCCGGCACTAATAGCACTCTTTAGAATGCCTTTGGCGGGTTAGAATCGACAGCAATGAGTCGTCTGTGGTCAATTGCCCAGCTAGGTTTTCTCGCGGGCGCGTTATGTGTCTCGGCCTTCGCGGTCGGCGACGCCCCCGCGGACGCGGCGATCATCTCCTGCGGAAACGGCGTGCCTGGCGGAGTGAGTTGCACGGCGACGAAAGACGATCTGAAAGAAGCCCGCAGCGCCTACGCCCATGGGCTGAAGCTGCAAAACCATCAGCGGATCGAAGAAGCTTTCGCACAATTTGACGAAGCTTCGCGCCTGGTCCCGCAAGACACTAAATTTCTTTCGGCCCGCGAGTTCACGAAGGCGGCGCTGGTGTTTCAACACACTTCGCGCGGCGATGCGTTCATTGAGGCTGGCCAACTCCAACTGGCCACGGCCGAATATCGCGCTGCACTGAAGCTTGATCCGGATAACAGTTACCTGGAAGAGCGCCTTACCGAGGCCATGCACGACCCCACGGCCGCAAAACTCTCGGGGATTACCGCTACTATAGCCGATTCCACGGAAGTTGAGGTGCAACCCAAACCGGAGCATGCCACATTTCACTATCGCGGCGACGTTCGCGGATTGTTCACCGAACTGGCTTCCGCCTACGGAGTGAAAGCCGAGTTTGACGATTCTGTCGCCGCCAGGAACGTGCGATTTTTCGTGGACGACGTCGATTTCTTCACCGCACTTCACTTAGCCTGCCGGGTCAGCAAAACCATGTGGACGGCGCTCGACTCGCATCAGGTTTTGATCGCGGCCAGCACCCCCGAAAATCACAAGCAATTCGACCGCATGTCGCTGGGAACTTTTTCGGTGCCGGGGTCTGGCACTCCGCAAGAGACCACTGAAATGGTTACGTCGCTGCGCAATATCTGCGACTTCCAAAAGATCAGCACCGGTCAGGGCGGGACGCTGGAAGTGCGCGCCCCACAGGCCACGCTGCATGCCTGCAGCGAGCTGCTGCACGAGATTACCGGTGAACGTCCTCAGGTGGCCCTGGATATACGAATTTACGAGATCGACCACAACTTTACCCGCGAAATTGGGATGCATGTGCCGAATACTTTTACGGCATACAACATTCCGGCGGTAGCATTAGCGGGACTGGGTGGGCAAAGTATTACGTCGCTGGTCAACCAGTTAATTTCTTCCGGCGGCATCAACGCCGCCGGAAACTCCGCGCTTTCCGGGATTTTGGCGCAACTGCAAAGCCAGGCGAATTCCATCTTCAGCCAGCCGCTGGCTACCTTCGGCGGCGGCCTTACGTTCTCCGGAGTGAGTCTCGATCACCTTTCGGCGGCGCTTTCGCTGAATGAGTCGTGGTCGCGCAGCCTGAGCCACGTGACGTTGCGCGCAAGCCAGGGGAACGAGGCGACTTTACATATTGGCGAACGCTATCCCATCCTGAACGCTTCGTATGCCCCCATCTACAACTCGCCGCAGATTTCCGCTGTCCTGGGCAATCAGAGCTACGTTCCGCCTTTCCCTTCCGTCAGCTACGAGGATATTGGCCTGAGCTTGAAAGCCAAACCCGTAATTCACGGCGATGGGGCAGTGAGCATGACGCTGGAGTTGCAGGTGCGCTCGCTGACCGGCCAGAGCGCGAACGGGGTCCCTGTGATTTCGAACGAGGAATACCACGGAAGCATTCGGCTGAGCGATGGCGAACCTGCGGTAATCGCGGGAGAGATTACAACGAACGATGAGCGCTCGATCGCGGGAATCCCGGGAGTCGCGGCGATCCCCGGGCTGAATTTCGTATTTTCCGATAATAATCGGATGAAGGAAGACGACGAGTTGTTGATTACGCTCACGCCGCACGTGCTCTCAAACCACGGCTACACAACGAACGAAATCTGGGTGAGCGAGAAGTAGCGAGTTCGTATCACGGCATGCCGTTGTGGGAGGCCAAAGTCAGCGGCTGAAGCCGCTAACTTTGGGCCTGAAGCAGCATCGCTAAAGCGATGCCCTGATACGAAGCTTAATCCGCTTGCTTCGCAGAGAAGTCGACCAACCCCTTCAAACTAGCAGCAGGAACCTGGCTCACATTTCCAATGCTGCGGCCGTTGATGAATAACGTCGGCGTCCCCGTCACGTTTACGGCTTTTCCCAGCGCCAGCGACGCATCCACATGAGCCTTGGTCACGGGAGTACCAGCACAGGTCGCAATATCCGCGCCCTTTACGCCAGCGCCGTCGGCAATCGCGGTCAGCTTCGCATCCGCGGTCTCGGCGGTGATGTCGGATTGCGATTCATACACTTTGGCGATGAACTTCCAGAAGGCGTCGTTGGAAGCCTGGGCTACGCAATCGGCGTAGGCTGCGCCTTTGGCCGCCCAGTTGTGCATCTCCAGCGGGAAATTCTGAAAGACGAAACGCACATTGGGCTCGGAAGCGATCAGGCTTTCGATTGCGGGCTGCGCGCCTTTGCACGCCGGACACTGTAAATCGCCGAACTCCACAATGGTGACCGCCGCGTTCTTCGGGCCGCGCGAGGGGCCGGTGATTCCCTTCTCCAAGATTTTCTTCGCCGGCTCGAACGGCTTCGCGCCAAAGGGAATGATGTCGCCGATCACCGCGTGCTCGCCATCCGCGGTCACGTAAAAGCGGCTGGATTGCTGCCCTTGCGGCGTAGCCAAAACCACGTCCACCTGCGCCAGTCCCGGCACGGGCGCGGGCTTGATGCTGGCAATCTTCCAGCTCACCTGGGTTTCGTAGCCAAAGGTCTGCTGCATGAAAGCATCTACCGTTGCCTCGGAGGGAAGAACGGTCGCTGACGCATTAGCCTTCTCGGCAGGCTTTGCGGCCGGTGCGGTTTGCGCCGCGCTCAGAATACAGGATAAAACAAGAATTGCGATCAAATTGACAGAACTGCGCATTGGTTTCCTTTCAAACTCATTTATAAAAACGGATCTCAAGCTCTTGCGACGAACTTTTTCAAACCTCGCTCTTCGCCGCGATCGGGAAACGCCGCCCAAAGCCGAAGGCCTTCGCAGAAATCTTAATGCCAGGAGCGGCCTGCTGGCGCTTGTATTCGGCGCGGTCCACCATCCTCACCACACGCCGCACCACATCAATGTCGAATCCGCGCTCGCGGGCGATGCGCTCGGCGCAGTGGGCATCTTCCACGTAATCTTCAAGCACCGCGTCTAAAATCTCGTACGGAGGAAGCGAGTCGCTATCCTTCTGTTCCGGCCGCAACTCCGCCGAAGGCGGCTTCTCCAGAGTGGCCTGCGGAATCACCGGACGCCGCGAATTCACGTAGTGGCTCAGCCGGTAAACCAGCGTCTTTGGCACATCAGAAATGACCGCCAGGCCGCCGACCATATCCCCATAAAGTGTACAGTAGCCCACGCCAAGCTCGCTCTTGTTGCCGGTGGAGAGCACGATGGCGCCGAATTTATTGGAGAGCGCCATCAGCATGGTGCCGCGGGCACGCGACTGAATATTCTCTTCGGTCACATCTTCTTTGTAGCCCGCGAACACGTTCTTTAAGGTCTCGCGGTATGCATCGAACGCGCAATTGATCGGCAGCAACTCGAAGCGAATACCAAGATTTTTCGCCACAGCGCGCGCATCGTCAATGGATCCGGGCGACGAGTATTCGCTGGGCATGCCCACTCCAATCACGTTCTCCGCTCCGACCGCGTCCGATGCAATCACCGCCGTGAGCGCCGAATCGATGCCTCCGCTCAGGCCGATGATGGCTTTTTGGAATCCACATTTGCGCATGTAGTCGCGCGTGCCCAGCACCAGAGCAGCGTAAACGCTCGCTTCCTCGCCTTCGATCTGATCGTGAAGTTCACCGGCTACGACCTGTCCGGTTTCAGGAGTTTCGAAAAAGATCAAATCCTCTTCGAACGATTTACCCTGGGCTACGATCCTGCCTTCCGAGTTCAACACAATGCTGGAGCCATCAAACAAAAGGCTGTCATTGCCGCCGACCTGATTCACCATGGCGACTGGAACCTTGTGCTGGCGAGCGATGGAGGCGAGCATGGCGTGGCGCAGTTCGCGCTTGCCGATCCAGAATGGAGATGCGGAAATATTGAGCACGAGGTTTCCGCCGGCGCGAATCAGCGCCTCGATGGGATCGACGGTGTAGAGGCGCTTCGGCCAGAAGAGCTTGTCGTTCCATGCGTCTTCGCAAATGGTGAGCGCAACCTGGCCGCCGCCCAGCGAGAATAATTCCTGCTTTCTTGCGGGAGCGAAGTTGCGCATCTCATCGAAGACGTCGTAAGTGGGCAGCAGCATCTTCGATTGCACGAAGGCGACTTTGCCTTCGCGCAACAGTGCGGCGGAGTTCATCACGGATTTGCCGGTTTCGGATTCCGCGGGAGTGACGATGCCGCAGATGACGGCGATGCCGCGCGTGGAGGCGGCAATTTGTTCGGCGGTTTCCCGGTTGCGCGCGACAAACCAAGGGCGCTCGACCAAATCTCTTGGCGGATAGCCGCAGACGGAGAGCTCGGGGAACAGGATCAATTCCGCGCCTGCGGCTTGCGCGCGGCGGGAAAATTCGATGTGTTTGGCTGCGTTGCCGGAGAAATCTCCGACCGTAGGATTGATCTGCCCCAGCGCAATCTTCACATATTCAGTGTAAAGCCATGCGCGGCGGAGGCCAAGTTGCGCCGGTGCACAGCTAGCAGCCCGACATCAAATTTCAATTTCGCGAATTCCATCGCGCCCGCTCTTACTGAGGTTTGCCGCTTACCGGCGCAGCCGCCAAGCCTGCGCTGGCCGCCATGCTGAGCTCCGCTGCTGAAGGTGCGCTCACCGGTTCGGCGGCTTGCGATTTCAAGCACAGATCCAGGGCTTCGGTCATGCTCTGGGCCTCCTGCTGCTTTGTGGCGACCCAGTTGCTGAAGCGGGCTTTGTCGCGGGCGACGGCCTCCTGATTGCGAGTGATGCGTCCCATATAGTGGGCTTTGATGCTTTCGAGTTCGGCTTGAATCTGGGTGATTTCTTCGCCCTTGCGCGACCATTCCGCTTCCGCCTGCTTTTTTTGCTCGGACTCATAGGTGTCGAGAGCGCTTTGCCGAGCCTTGGCATCGCGCTGCACCTGATCGATGGAGACGCCGGCCGCATCCAGCGCCATCAGCACCGCCGCCCGATTCATCTCCTTTGAGAGGTTGCGGATATGTTCGCTGTTGAGCATTTCGACGACCTTGTTCACGCTGTATCCCTTGCGCGGCCCGGGGATGCCAGCCGCGCGGTAAATATCTTCCATGGCGAGCAGTTCCACCTCAAAGGCTGGAACTGCGCGCGCGTGCGCCAATGTTTTTTCTGAAACTGGATTCACTGGGGGCATGACAATCTCCTTCTCGCTTGGGCTCTGATCACTGCTGGGGCCATTGGTACCGGAGTCGCCTTGCTTTTCGCGCCAAGGCATAAGGCCGCGCCATGTACGTGCCATAGGTTTCCTTTCGCTGCCGGTGGTTTTCCGCCTCGCGGGCGGTGTGGCTGAAATTTCGCTCGGCCGGTCAGCATTTTGCTTTAGCACTTGAGAAACTTGCACCTGAGCCCGTCTGTCGATTTCGTAAGGGGCCCGGCGCGGGCTTTCGCTTGCCGATACGGCAGTCCGCGATCCGAGATCGCTTTCGATCGGAGCAGGAGGCGGACTCTTACGGTCGATGTCTGCAGGTTTAGTCGTGAGAGCATTTAATTTTTCCTCAGCTCTCGCTGGCGCTTCCGGCGCGCCGCGACTCTCAGCCGCGCTCTGCAGGGCATCGCGCTGGATTCCCGCCAGATACTCGCGCCCATCGCCACGGCAGTATTTCACCGTGCCGGAAAATTGATCGAACCGCCATTGCACTCTGAGTTTGGTTCCTGGCGCAATCGCACTCTTCAATCGAACACACGCTCCGCCGGCGGACTTGTCCTCCAGGCGCGCCTTCGCGCTTTGCAAGATCCCGCGCTCGTCTTGCCAGGACGCGTCTACCACGATCATGACAGGGGTGCGCAGCTCAGGCATTACGGTACTGATGGGAAATCTATCGGCAAGACGCGAAAGGACTTCACTGGGAGGATGATTCGGCGTTGGGGAAATTAGGCGAGACTTCGGCTGCGAGTTGTGTGAAGGAGCTCGCTGGTTGTCATGAAGGCTGCGATCTGCTGACTAAGATTGGAGAATTCTTAACAAGCCGGCGGAAGCTTGCCTTTAATTCCCTTCCTCCGGAAACACGGAGTGCTTCGCCTTGGGAAGCGTCGCGTCGCCCTTCGCATCGCGCCACAATACGGTGTTTAAGCCCGCGCCAGCCGCATCCGGACGCGAAAAATCCATCTTGGCCGATTCGGTCGCGCCCTTTGCGTCGCGCTTATTGATCTCGTAGATCGTGCCGTTTTTCAGGTTGCGGTCGTCGGCCTGAAATGCGGACTGCTTCCCGCCCCCGGAAAACATCGGACCCATCACCGGCGCATAGGCGTCGTTTTGGTTCATCGGCGGAAGGCCGAGAAGGATTTCCATGGTGTGAATTAGATTGACTGTGGTGTAGAAGCGGTGATCGACGTATGGCTGCGCATCGCTTCCGGGAGAATATTTGCTGATCGCAAACGCGATGGAGCGGTGAGCATCAACGTGGTCGGCGCCGTTTTGCGCGTCGTCTTCGAGTATAAAGATGGCCGTGTCATCCCAGTAGGAACTGTGTGAAACAGCGTCAACGACACGGCCCAATGCCAGATCATTATCGGCCACAGAGGCTGCCGGACGCGGCTTATCAGGGCGCGTGCCTCCCGTGTGGTCGTCAGGAAGATAAAGAAGAACGAACGTCGGCAGTTGAAAATCCGGGCTTTGGTTCGACTCCCGCGCTCGCACATACGCGGCGAATTCGTTGAGAAATTCATCGGCGCGAAGCTGATCGGGATAGTCAGTATTGAAGTCGGGATACAGCGGATCGAAGTGATCGCGCAGAACTGCCTTGGTCGGTTTGACGCCGTTGAACAAAGGCACAGCCCAGGGCCACGGACTAGGTGCGCCATGCGCACCACCAACGTTCGGCTCCAGCATCTCGCCCTTGTGAACTTCGGTGCGGGGGCAAGAGGATTCGAGTGGCGAAGGCGTTCCCTCTTTCGGAGTCGCAGCCGCGCGGCTTTTATTGCACCACTGCGCGTTCACATACTCGCCATAATCCCGATAGCTTAAGCCGTGATGGGCTACGTTGTCCCAAAGAAATCCGGTCGCAGGATCGTCGATATCAGGCTGATCGTGTTCCAACGGAAACTCCCCCGCGACCGTACCCTGAAAGTCATAGGTCCGCTCTTTGCCGCGGTAGGCGATCTGCCAGGTTTTCTCGTTGTAATCGCTGGTAATGCCCGCGGTTGACCACAAATGGCCGTCGCCCGAGACCTCGCCGCTATCGTAGAAATTGTCGAGCACTCCGAACTGGAGAGCGAGTTTGTGCTCGTTGGGAGTGACCTCGGCGCCATACATGGTGAGCGAGGGATCGCCGTCGCCCACCTTTAGATCGCCGAGCACCTGATCGTAAGTCCGATTCTCTTTGATCACGTAGATGACGTGCTTGATGGGATTCTTGCCGCCGGCAAACTGAATCGCTCCGGGATTATTGTGCAGCAGATTGTCGTGCTCCACGGTGCGCGTGAGTTCTTCGAGTTTGCCCATGGTCGAAGAAATCTTCAGGCGCGAGATCGATCCGCACAACAGGGTCGGGATGTAGGGATGGTCATGGTGTTTCGTCTCCCACGCGGTTTTGCCCAGCCCGTTATTCGGTTCTGTGCCTTGGCCTTTGGCGGTGGCAATGAGAAGATCGTCGCCCTGCACCGCGAGCGCGCTCGGGTACCAATCGGTGGGGATGAAACCCAGCGCGGCATTTGCACTCGCGCTATCCGAAGCTGCATTTCCCCGGCGCGCCATCAGGTCTGATGTATCGAAGACCGCGACCGCATCCGACGAAGCATCGCCCACGAATAATTTCTTGCCGTCCGCCGACTGCGCCAGCGACTCGGGATAACTGCCGGCAAAGTGCTGATTGCGAACCGTCGTATTCAAGAAGCCCGCGATCTCTGAAGTTACGGTAGAGATCACGGCCACCGCATCGGCATTCGACAATGCCACGTAGAGTAATTTCTCGTCCGGACTGAGCAGAAGTGCAGTGGGATGCGACCCCGGCGCAGTTGCGTCGTCGGGCTCTTTCAGTTTGATCCAATGTGTCACTTGCCCACCGGCCAAGTTCAATTCGGCAACGCGCGAAGCGTTCCACAGGCTGCACCAGCCTTTTCTGCCGTCGCGGGTTGCGACGCAGGTGTAGGGAAACGATGACGGCACAAGGTCGCTGGTGCTGAGGTCGAAACGCTGCACGACTTTGCCGCTCGCAACATCGAGCAGCACTGCGTTATCCGAAAGATTGTCGGCGACGAGCAGTTCGTCGTGGCCGTTGCTCGAAACCAGCGCCAGGCCGGCGGGATATGGAATCGCCGTTCCCGGCTTAGCCTTCCGCAGATCGACGGCAACTTTCTTTCCAGCCGTTAATATTTGTGGCGCGATCACGATAAACCGCTCGGGCGCAACTTTCCCGTCAGAAAAGCTGTAAGCCGCGATGCCGTTGCCGGTATCTCCCGCCTTCTCGCCGGCCGCATCGGTGATCGAACCCACGGAAGCGTAAAGATGCTTTCCGTCGGAGCCGAACACCAGCCCCAGAAAATAGCTCTGATGAGCTCTATCGCCGAAGCGATTATCGGGATAGTCGGCGAGCCGGTTGGATTTGAGATCGAGCACCGCAATCGACTGAGCCGCTAAAGTCTCCTGCGTGCCGTAGCCGAAATTCAGCAGCGCCGCGTAATGTCCGTCTGGGCTGATCGCAATGGTGGAGGGGAAACTATTAGTGCTGGCGATGCGTCCCGGCGCCGGTGCGCTGAGAATTTTGCTGGTGGGCAGCGAGATCGATGAATGGCCGTCGCGCGAGTCCTGCGCGAACAGGCTGTGAAAGGTGAATATCGCAATCAGCACAGCCATGCCGCGCAATCGAGTCACGGAACCTCCCGGTGGTTATCCATAACAGTATTGAGAAATTGAGGTGGAACGCAATCCGGAACTTCCAGGCTTGCAGGTTGAAGAGGCGCTTTTACCGCTAAAGTTACGGAAAGGAAACGAATGAGCAGCTTTTCGTTAGGGCGACGCTCCCCCAGAGGCGGCTGGACCTAGACTCCTGAGGCCCTCGCCGGTCCCTGCGATTGGCTTGGCGCGGACTCGCTCTGATCCTCGATCGACGCATTGTGCCGCACATCCGCTCCCTGCACCCAGAAGATAACGTCTTCCGCAATGTTGGTGGCGTGGTCGGCTACGCGCTCAAGATTACGCGCCACCAGCAAGGCATCGAGCGCCTGCCGCACTACCTCGGGATGCTGATTCATGCTCTTGACCAACTGGATGAAGGCGTCGTCCTTCATGCGGTCCACCACGTTATCCATTTCCAGAACGGCCTGAGCCAGTTCAACCTTGCCTTCAATGAACGACTCAAGCGCACGCCGGACCATGGCGCTCACCGCCGCTCCCATGCGCGCAATATCGACCGGAAGGTCCACAGCCGGCAGATCGATCATATCCATCACACGCTCGGCGATGTTGACCGCCTGATCGCCCACCCGCTCCAGATCGGAATTGATCTTGGTGACTGCCAGGATGAAACGCAGGTCCACCGCCATGGGCTGCTGCATGGCCAGAAGATCGAAGGCGGCCTCGTCGATTTCGCGCTCGCAGTTATTGATGAGGCTTTCACCCTCGAGCACCATCTGGCAGCGGGTGAGGTCGCGATCCACATAGGCCTGCCGGGCGCGGTCCACCGCCTGCTCCGCCAGCCCGCCCATGCGAAGCAGCTTCTGCCGTAGGTCGTCGAGTCCTTGCTGAAATCGAGTGCGCGCCATCCGAACCTGCCTTGTCTTAATCTGCCGTATCTAAATCAGCACTATAAAAATCAACTTATCCGAATCTGCCCGTGATGTAATCCTCGGTCTTTTTGTCGGACGGTTTGGTGAAGATTTTTTCCGTCTTGTCGAACTCGATCATGCGCCCGAGAAGAAAAAATCCGGTAAATTCCGCGACCCGCGCCGCCTGCTGCATGTTATGCGTAACGATCACTATCGTATACCGTTCTTTCAGTTGAAAGATCAACTCTTCAATCTTTCCCGTGGAGATGGGATCGAGTGCCGAGCAAGGCTCATCCATGAGCAAAACCTCGGGCTCGACGGCCAGAGCGCGTGCGATACACAAGCGCTGCTGCTGTCCGCCCGAGAGGCTGGCGCCCGATTTCTTGTGGATTTGGTCTTTCACTTCCTCCCACAACGCGGCAGCATCGAGTGAACGCTGCACGATCTCATCGAGCTGGCGCCGGTCGTGGAAACCGTTCAGCTTCAGGCCGGAGGCCACGTTGTCGTAGATCGACATCGTGGGGAAGGGATTGGCTTTCTGAAAAACCATGCCTACGCGGCGCCGCAATTGCGTGGGCGAGGTTCCGTTGTAGGCGTCGATTTCGCCGATGCGGACGCTTCCCGTCACCCGCGCCTCGGGAATCGTCTCGTGCATGCGATTCAGGCAGCGAATGAACGTCGATTTGCCGCACCCTGATGGCCCGATCAGCGCCGTGGCATGGTTGGCCGCCACCGCCAAACGAATCTCGTACAGCGCCTGAGTCTTGCCGTACCAGGCATTCAGGTTTTCGACCTGGATTCCAACTCCCATAACTTATGCGGCTCCGAAGGTACCACGGCGCACGGCGAAGCGCACAGCCGCCACGGCGGTGACGATAAGAACGATTAGCACAAGCGCACCCGCCCACGCCTGACGATGCCATTCATCATAAGGAGAAATGGCGTAGTTGAAAATTTGCAGCGGCAACGCGGCAGTAGGCTGATTCACGCGCAGATTCCAGAATTGGTTTCCGAAAGCGGTAAACAACAGCGGAGCGGTTTCTCCGGCCACGCGCGCAAAGGCGAGCATGATTCCGGTAATCACGCCGGAAGTCGCGGTGCGCAAAGTGATCGAAAGCGTGGTGCGCCAGCGCGGAATTCCCAGGCCATACGCGGCTTCCCGCAGCGCCTGCGGCACCAGCAGAAGCATTTCTTCGGTGGTGCGCGTGATGGTCGGGATCATCATGATGGCGAGAGCCACGCCGCCAGCCAGCGCTGAAAAATGTTTTTGCGAAAGCACCACAATGGAGTAGGCCACGATTCCAACCACGATCGAGGGCACGCCGTTCAGCACATCCGCGGTGAACCGAATGGCGTCTCCAAAGCGATTTCGCCCGAACTCCGCCAGGTAGATGCCCGCGCCAACCCCAATCGGCACTCCTAAAACGCTGGCGAGAGCAAGAATAAAGACGGAGCCTACAATGGCATTCGCCATGCCGCCGCCCGCTTCACCCACCGGCTTTGGAGTCTGGGTAAGAAATGCCCAGTTGATCGAGCCCACGCCGCGGTAAACCAGATAAGCAAAAATGGCAAAGAGCGGCACTAGAACCAGAATCACAGTCAACACCGCGACCCCGGTCATTACATGATCGGTAATCCGGCGGCGCAACGAAACCGGAGGAACGTGGCGATTTACTGACTTTTCGATATCAGGCACGGGCGCTCGCAGGCTGGCCGCGGGTCACAGTCCATACCAGCAGCCGGGCTAAAGCATTTACCACAATCGTTACCAGAAATAGGGCAAGGCCAATTTCAATCAATGCCGAGAGATAAACATCGCCCGTAGCCTCGCTGAACTCGTTGGCCAGCACGCTGGCCATGGTGTAACCCGGGGCAAACAACGACTTCGCAATCTCAGGGCGGTTTCCGATGACCATGGTGACGGCCATCGTCTCTCCGAGCGCACGCCCCAGTCCGAGAATAATTCCGCCCATAATTCCCGCGCGCGCGTTGCGCAGCACGCCGACGCGAATCATCTCCCAGCGGGTTGCGCCAAGCGCAAGCGCAGCCTCGCGTTGGTGCTGTGGCACTACCATCAACACTTCGCGAGTGATCGAAGAGATGATGGGGACGATCATGATCGCCAGAATAATACCCGCAGCCAGCATACTGATGCCGTAGGGCGCGCCCTCGAAAAACCCCGTCCAGCCCAGAGTTCGAGACAGGAAGGGTTCCACGTAGAGGCTCAGGATTGGTACCAGAACAAAAATTGCCCACAGCCCGTAAACCACGCTGGGAATCGCCGCCAGCAGCTCCACAAAGAAAGAGAGCGGACCGCGGAGCGCGACCGGGCACATCTCCGTAGTAAATACCGCGACGCCAACGGAGAGCGGAACGGCGATGAGCAAGGCCAGAAGCGAGGAAACCAGAGTTCCATATACAAACGGTAAGGCGCCGAACTGCTCGTTGACTGGATCCCAATCATGGCCGACAAAAAACTTGAACCCAAAGGCGTGCCAGGATGGTCCGGATCGAAGGACTAGCTGATAAACGATCAGCACCAGCGTTCCCAAGACCGCGAGACCGCAGAGCAACATAACAAATTTAAAGATTCCATCCCCAATTTCACCGCTTGCCCCGGCAAGAACGGGTCCCGTTTTGCGGCTCGCCGGAACTTGGCTAAGCTTAGTCTCTTCAATGGGTTGGGGAAGAGGCATATTGGGTCGTGGTGGGGCGGGCATAGCCATCCGCCTCAAAGCTAGCAGAATCCTGTTAATAGGATGTTAAAATGCCCAAAGCTCTGGGATTGCCTTTTCCCTGAGAACCCTGTATTTTCGTCTCCCGATTCGATTCCGTTATGCCGATTGCATCCAAACGCAGCCGCGCGGTTTTCCAGAAGCTGGAACAGGATCTGACCAAGCTCTCCTCGAAGCCGCTCGCCAAGAATATTCATCGTCTGCGTACCGGTACCCGTCGCCTGCAAATTCTTTTAGATGAGTTATCCCCGGAAATCGACCGCAACCAAAAAAAGCTTCTCAAAGCACTGGGCACACTTCGGAAACGCGCCGGCAAAGTGCGAGACCTGGATGTGCAACTGGCTGCATTGCGTAGCTTGAAGATTCCTCGTGAGCCTCGCCGCAAGACCCAGCTCATGAACAATCTAATCGAACTTCGCGCCGGCCAGGAGAAAAAACTTCAGAAGGCCGCCGACAAAGAAACCCTCCGCGAGCTGCGCAAGCGATTGAAACGCGCCGCCAAAGATTTTAAACCGGAGGCGAGCCGCGATCCTTTGACCGCAGCCAAGGGCATGTTGGGAAAAATTAACGCCGAAGCCGGACCGGTCAGCGAAGCCCTGCTTCACCAATACCGCATACTCACGAAGCGCGCGCGCTATGCGGCTGAGTTCGCGGATGCTTCTACCGAGGCTACGCAGTTCATTGCCGGCCTCAAACGCATCCAGGACGCTTTGGGCGATTGGCACGACTGGCTCACTCTTACCCGAACCGCAAGCGAACGGCTTGGCGAAGTGCGGGAGTCGCCAATGGTCGCCGAGCTCCACAACGTGACCGGAGCCAAGTTTCGCCATGCCGTGGCAGTTCTCTCGCACATGCGGCCAAAGCTTGGTGGGACTGTGCAAGCTCCGCCACGGATTGCTACGAGTGTCACAGCGAAACTGCCCCAGCAAGCAATTCCGGCGGCGTAAGTCGGCTTTGAAATCTTTACCCGGCGCGGGAAGCGCCGCTCTTCTGCGCCATCCGAAATTCCTCCCAAGCCCTTGACCGCGAAGTTCGCCAAGCAGTGCCGCAAAGTGCACAGAGAAGAGCTGCAACTTCTAAACTGCGCTGAGGCTCGAGTAGTTCCAGGGTGACCGGCGAGCCTCCGGCATGTACACTGTTGGCCTTGCCTCATGCCAACGTTCGCCGCAGTTGATATCGGTTCGAACTCCGTACGGCTAAAAATTGCGCGCCTCACGCGCGGACGCCTGCGCTCGATTCTTGAAGATCGCGAGGTCACGCGCCTTGGCGAAGGCGTCTTCCGCTCCGGCTTTCTCACCCCTGAGTCGATGGCCGAAACCGTCAAGGTGCTGCGGCGTTTTCATCGCGCGACGCAGCAAGTTGTCACCGATCCAGTGCGGGTGGTCGCAACCAGCGCGCTGCGCGACGCTCGCAATTCGCAGGCTTTTCTGGAGTGGGTCCGTTCGGCAACCGGTTGGCAGGTCGAAATAATCTCCGGACTGGAAGAAGCGCGCCTCATCCACCTCGGCCTGATCTCGAATCTCCGCGCCGACAGTGCGCCCACGCTGATGATTGACCTGGGAGGTGGGAGCTGTGAGCTGACCGTTTCCGTGCGCGGCCAAATTCGCGACACCGTAAGCCTGCCGCTGGGCGCGGTGCGCCTTACAGATGAATTTCTGCGGCACGATCCGCCGCGGAAGGGCGAACTGAAACGCCTGCAAGGTTTCGTCACGCGCGAAGTGAACCGGGTAGCTGGGCGCATCATTGCGGCGAAAGTAAAAAATGTGATCGCGACCTCCGGAACCGCTGCTGCCCTTGCAGCTGCGGCCAGCAATCTGCGCAAGAATGGTAGCCGCCAGCGTGCGGTTGTGAGCCGCGCTGAGATGACGCGCATCGCCAAGCGCCTTTCGCGCCTGCCAGCGGAGCAGCGCCGCCAGATCCAGGGAATCGGGCTGCGGCGGGCTGAAATCATCGTGGCTGGCGCCGCCGTTTATCACGAACTTCTTGAGCGCTGCCATCTCAAGGGCTTTCGTTACTCTCCTCTAGGATTGCGCGATGGGCTACTCGCGCAGATGGCCGCAGAGCACGACCGCAGCACTCGCTCTGGAAAGCAGATCGAATCGGAGCGATGGGAGTCGATCACGCGCGCGGTTGCGCACTACGGCGTCGACATGAAGCATGCACTCGACGTGCGCGACTCCGCCATGTTTCTTTTTTCGGCGCTGCGCCCGGTGCACCAGCTTCCCCCGGAATTCCGCGAATGGCTTTCAGCCGCCGCCATGCTCTATGAGGTTGGCGACTACGTGAACCGCAACGGGCACCACCGCCACACTCACTACATTATTTCGAACTCGGAAATTCTGGGTTACACGCCGCAGCAGCGCCGCCTGATTGCAGCCATCGCGCGCTATCTGGGAAAGTCGCGGCCGCTACCGGAAGACGCTCCGATCAAAGATCTGGACCCCGCAGATCGCGCCGGCGTGCAGAAGGCGATTCTGTTGTTGCGTTTGGCGCGCGCGTTGAATCTGGGGCGAAGCCGCGCGGTGCAGAAAGTGCGCGTGAGCCAGCGCGCGGCGGATATAAAACTTACTCTCGTACCGCGGCGCCGCATGGGTGTGGATTTGGAACTGTGGGCGATTGAGAAAGACGCGGCTTACTTCCGCGAAGTATTTGGGCGCGAGCTTTCAACCGCGGCAGCGTAAAGAGTTCGCAGCGCCTTGGGAGTCCAGCACCATTGCAGAGTGCCCGAGCTGCGCCGCATCTCCACCCGGGCGACGGCGCCTTTTTTTAAATCCACCGAAGCCTCGCAGCCAGATTCGCAGATCGCCATGCCCAGAAACTGGCTGAGGTTGGGATTGTGCCCCACGACCATAATGGATTCCTGAGTCGCATATTTTTCCAGCATGCGGCGGAAATCGGCGAAGGTTGCCTCGGGGCGCAGCGCCGCCTCAATCTGAAGCTTGCCCTCGTATCCCATTTCGTTGCCCACCAGCGATGCGGTTTGCGTGGCGCGCTTGAGCGGGCTGGAAATGATTACATCCACTTGCGCTTCGATGGCGGCCAATGCGCGTCCCACATACCCGCACTGCTCAATGCCGTCTTTATCGAGCGCGCGCTTTTCATCTTTCTTGGGAGTCAGCAGATGTTGGCCGGCGCTGGCGTGACGCAGAAAATAAATAATCATCGCGGATTATCGTTCCCTTCCCGCCGGAGCCTTGCGCCGTTTCGCCGGAAGCTGCGGAATGCCGACCAGCCCGGTTTCCTTGCCTTCGGCCACGCCGATCAGAAAATCCTGGGCACTGAATGCCGCTGCGCCCGTCGGAGGCCTGCGATTGCGTTTGCCATGCAGCGGCTGCCACGCTCGAATGTAAGTCGCGTCGCGAAGCAGAATACGGGCTTTGCGGTTATCCGCGAGGTAGGCATCTAAAATCTCGCGGCGCACGCGCTCGCGCAGAAACTCATCGCGCAACGGCACCAGCACTTCCACGCGCTCGTAAAGATTGCGGGGCATCAAGTCGGCGCTGCCCATGTAAATTTCTTCTTCGCCGGAGTTTCCGAAATAGTAGATCCGGCTGTGCTCCAGAAATCTTCCCACAATGCTGCGCACCTTAATCCGGTCGCTGAGTCCGCGGACACCGGGCCGCAAGGCGCAGATTCCGCGCACGATCAAATCAATTTCCACGCCCGCCTGCGATGCCCGGTAGAAAGCCTGCACCATGTTCTTATCGAGCAGGGCGTTCATTTTCGCGATGATACGGCCGCCGCGCCCCTGCCGCGCATGTTCCGCCTCACGATCGATGAGAGCGATTACTTTTTCCGCCAGATCGAGCGGCGCAACCAGCAGCGGATCATAGCTGGGATTTTCCGCATAGGCGGTGAGGAAGCTGAAAACGTCGTGCACCGCGCGCGTCACTTCCGGATTCGCCGTGAACAAGCTCAGATCGGTGTAAATCCTGGCGGTGGTCGCATTGTAGTTTCCGGTGCCAATGTGCGCGTAGCTCCGAATTCCATCGGGATCGCGCCGCACCAGCAGCGAGAGCTTGCAATGCGTCTTCAGGCCGACTAGTCCGTGAAACACCTGCACACCCGCGTCTTCCATTTCGCGCGCCCAGCGGATGTTATGCGCCTCATCGAAGCGCGCCTTCAACTCCACCACCGCGGTAACTTCCTTCCGCGCCGCCGCATCGATCAGCGAAGGAACGATCAGGGAATGTTCGTTGGTGCGGTAGAGAGTCTGTTTAATCGAAAGCACCTGCTCGTCTTCCGCCGCCGACTCGATGAACGAAACCACCGCATCGTAGGAATCGAAGGGATGATGGAGCAACACATCGTGCCGGCGGAGTTCCTCAAACAGGTTTTGCGACTTCGCCGTCAGCCGCAGCTCGCGCGGGGCAAAGCTGCGATATTTCAAATCCGGGCGCTGCACCTGCTCATACACGTTAAACAGCCGCGAAAGATTGACCGGTCCATTCACCGGGAAAACCTGCCAGGGATCGAGTTCAAAAACCGTTCTCAGGCGCTCGATAATTTCGGGATCGGCATCGGCCTCAATCTCCAGGCGAACCGCGTCGCCCTTGCGCCGGTTGTGCAGCTCGGCGCGCACCGATTCCAGCAGATTGCGAGCTTCTTCTTCCTGAAGATAAAGATTGCTGTTGCGGGTTACGCGAAACGGCGCGGAAGAAACGATGTCGTAGCCGTGGTACATGTTCTGCGCATGGTGCGCCACCAGATCGGCAAGAAAAATAAAATCGATGGTGCTCTCGGAGGGCAACCGTACCAGGCGTGGCAACGCGCGCGGCACCGAAACCACGCCCGTGTATGTGAGAGCCGATCGCCGCCGGCGACGCAGCAGAAAGCCCAAACACAGCGCCTTGTTAATCACCCTCGGAAACGGATGCGTCGGGTCCACTGTGACCGGAGTGAGCAGCGGATCGAGTTCCTTTTCGCAATATTCGTCGACGAAACGGCGCGCCTCCGCATCCAGTTCATAAAGGCTGAGCACCCGGATGCCCTGCTCCGCCAGCGCGGGCCGCAAACTATTCCAGCACTCATACTGATCGTCGACAAAGCCGCGCGTCAGCCGCGCTAAAACATCGCGTTTTTCGAACAGGCTGAGGCCGTCAGGGCCGGCCTCGTTATAGCCATCTTCAATCTGCTGCATCATCCCGGCGACGCGAATTTCGAAAAACTCGTCGAGGTTGCTCGCCGAGATGGCCAGGAATTTCAGCCGTTCCAGCAGGGGATTACCCGCATCCTGCGCTTCTTCGAGCACACGTTCGTTGAAGGCGATCCAGGAAGTGTCGCGGTTGAGGTAATACTGAGGGTTTTCCAGCGAAATGCGAGCCATGCCTGAGGGTACTTACACTTTCTGGTGCGTCCTGCAGTCCTTCACCAGTATAAGACATCTGTCCAGACGCGTGCGGCGGCGAATCAAAAGAGGCACTTCAGCCGAGTCGATACCCACCTGCATGCGTTTGAGGTCGCAAATTTCGACCTCGTTTGAAAAAAGATAATTGCCGGCGAAAAATAAAATGGCGCATCGTGAGCCGCACGACGCGCCATTGCCATCTTTGCCGATTTTGAACCTTAGTGAACCTGCTTGATCGCTTCTTTCTCCTTCTGCACCACGCTCTCAGGCAGTGGCGCATAGCTCAACGCTGACGTCATCTTCTGGCCATCGGTCACCATCCAATTCAGGAAGTCAGCCAGAATTTTTCCCTTCGCCGCATCCTTGGATTGTTGCGGGATCAGCAGCCAGGTGAAGCTGGAGATGGGATATGCGTCTTTGCCCGGCGCATTGGTGATGGAGACGCGGAAATCAGGCGGCATCTTGGGCGATGACGCGGCGGCCGCTGTCACGCTTTCGAGCGATGCCTTTACAAAGCTTCCCGCGGAGTTCTTGACGCTTCCGTACGTAATATTATTTTGCACGGCATAGATCAACTCCACATAGCCAATCGATCCCGGCAACTGCCGGATTAATCCAGCAACTCCCTCGTTGCCCTTGCCTCCAAGTCCGATTGGCCACTTTACCGAAGTGCCCTTGCCGACCTGGCTTTGCCACTCCGAACTCACTTTAGAGAGGTAGTCGGTCCAAATATAAGTTGTGCCGCTGCCATCGGAGCGGTGCACCACAATAATGTCCTTATCGGGAAGATTTACGCCGCTGTTTGCCTCTGCAAGCGCCTTGTCGTTCCACTTGGTGACCCGCCCCATGAAGATTCCTGCCAGCGCCTCGGGCGTAAATTTCAATTCCGCGGTGACCCCGGGAATGTTGTAAGCGGGAACGTCCGCTCCCAGCACCGTGGGCATATGAAGAATCTTGATCTTCGCCTCTTTCAACTGATCGTCGGTCATAGGGCCATCGCTGGCGCCGAAATCCACCGTCCCGGCGATCACTTGCCGGATTCCGCCGCCGCTGCCAATCGATTGATAGTTGATTTGAATATCGGAATGCAGTTTATGGTATTCGCTAAACCACTTGGAATACATGGGATACGGAAATGTTGCGCCCGCGCCGTTCAACGTTGTTTGTCCCGCGAGCGGCAGCGCTGCAAGAGCGCACAATAAAAGCAGGGTGAGTCTTCGCATCACTCGATGAGTCCTCCTAAGATATAGATACGTTTCAGGTCTATCGGTGAAATATTACAGGATGGTTACAATACGATGAATATCTGGTAAACGGCCAGGGCGCGCCGGACTTTTTACCCCGGTCACCAGCCATCACGAATTCCACGGCTGAAGTCTGAATTAGAATGACTCGTCACAGGTTAGATCATCGGATTAAGATTTCATGAGCGATTCTCCGACGCGTTTTGCCCCCGGCTGGCCGGGGATTCCTCCACGCTGGACCTCGAGCGCCAAAACCGGCGCAGGGACGGCGCTCAACCAGCACAGTAAAGTCTGGTTCACTTTAAGTCACGGAATTCTCAATGAAGTTTATTTCCCCCGCGTCGACCAGGCTTGCACGCGTGATCTCGGCTTTCTGGTCACCGATGGAAAGGCCTACTTCTCCGAAGAAAAGCGGAACTGCACCTTTGAGAATCGTCCGTTCGAGCCCGGCGTTCCCGCGTTTGAACTGATCAACACCGAGATCGGCGGACGCTACCGCATTCGCAAAGAAATTTTTACTGATCCCTACCGGAACGTCGTCATCCAGAAAATTCGTTTCGAGGCGCTGCAAGGCAAGCTCTCCGACTATCGCCTTTACGCCCTGCTCTCACCGCATTTAGCCAACTACGGCTCGCATAACACGGGATGGATTGGCGACTACAAAGGCCTCCCTGCATTTTTCGCCGAGTATGGCGGCACAGCTCTGGCCCTGGCCAGCTCTGCGCCCTGGAAAAAAATGTCGGTGGGATTTGTCGGAAGCTCCGATGGCTGGCAGGATCTTTCCGCGCACTTCGAGATGCAGTGGGAATACCAGCGCGCGGAAAATGGCAACATTGCATGCACTGGCGAGATCGACCTTGCCGCCTGCAACGGAGAGTTCACGCTGGCTCTCGGCTTCGGCGGCATGTCGACCGAAGCCGGCCAGCAGGTTCGCTCCACTCTTTTGGAAGACTACGACGAGCTTCGCCACCATTTTGTTATGCACTGGCAACACTGGCAGCACGGCCTGCTTAAGCTGGACGAACCGCCGCGTGAGAATGACCTTTACCGCGCTTCGACCGCCGTTCTTCGCACCCACGAGTCGAAGGATTTTCTCGGCGGCATTATCGCCAGCCTTTCGATTCCCTGGGGATTCAATAAAGGAGACGAAGACCTCGGCGGCTATCACCTGGTCTGGCCGCGCGACCTCGTCGAAACCGCCGGTGCGCTGCTCGCTGCGGGCGCTCCCGGCGAGGCGGTGCGCGTTCTTCACTATCTGGAGGCCACCCAGGAAGCCGCGGGCAACTGGGCGCAGAACCTGTGGCTCGACGGACGGCCCTACTGGAGCGGCGTCCAGATGGATGAAACCTCGTTCCCGATCCTCCTGCTCGATCTTTTGCGGCGACAGAATGCGCCAGGCCTGGGCAAGCTTGAGCGCTGGTGGCCGATGGTCCGCCAAGCCGCGAGTTTTATCGTGCGCAACGGCCCGGTCACGCAGCAGGATCGCTGGGAGGAAGACGGCGGATATTCACCGTTCACATTAGCGGCGGAGATTTCGGCTCTTCTCGCCGCGGCTGAAATTGCCGAACTCACCGGCAACCCGACGATCGCAGGTTATCTTCGCGATGTCGCCGACGCCTGGAACGACAACATCGAGCGCTGGACCTACGCCACGGGTGGCGACCTGGCAGAGCAACTCGGGGTTGAGGGATATTACGTTCGCATCGCTCCGCCGGATAGCGATGGAGCGGCTTCGCCGACGCAGGGATTTGTGCCCATCAAGAACCGCCCTCCCGGCGAGACCAATGGGGATCGGGCTTCTCACATCGTCAGTCCTGACGCGCTCGCGTTGGTGCGGTTTGGGTTGCGCGCTCCCGACGATCCGCGAATTCTCAACACAATTCGCGTGATCGATGCGCTGCTGCGCGTGCAACTGCCGCAGGGCCGCTGCTGGTATCGCTACAACGGCGATGGATATGGCGAGCATAAAGACGGTTCGCCCTTCGATGGCTCCGGAATCGGCCGTCCGTGGCCGCTTCTGGCCGGCGAGCGGGCGCATTACGAATTAGCCGCGGCACGGCCCAAAGAAGCCGAAGCCCTGCTCACCATGATCGAGGCCTGTACCAGCGGCGAGGGCCGCCTGCTGCCCGAGCAGGTGTGGGATGAAGACGATATTCCGCAGCTCGAGTTGTTTCGCGGCAAGCCCACCGGCTCGGCGTGCCCGCTGGTTTGGGCGCATTCGGAATACATCAAGCTGCGCCGCTCGTTGCGCGACGGCAAAATTTTCGATCAGCCCCCACAAACCGTGCAGCGTTATCTAATCGAAAAACCGGTTCGTCAAATTTTTGGCTGGCGCTTCAACAACAAAACCCGCTCCGTGCCGCGTCATAAGAAATTACGCATCGCTCTGCTCAATCCGGGGTTGGTGCACTGGAGCGTGGATGGCTGGAAAACCGCGCAAGACACTGAGGCGCGCAACACCGGCCTCGGCACCTACATTGTCGACTTGCCCACCGCGTCGCTGCCAGTAGGCGGCGAAGCCGCGTTTACGGTTTATTGGTCGAGCGAAAATCGTTGGGAAGGCACGAACTACAGCGTGGTCGTGGAATAGTGCAACGCCGCTCAAAAACGATGACACGCTATTGCGGTTCAACCGTGAGCAGCAACATACCCTGCACTTTTCCCCAATCATCGGTCAACCGATCGAAGGAAACCGCCCGGCGCTCATCGGAAAACCGTGCGTCCTGCAACAGAATCTTGTGGATCGCATTCATCACGCTGCTGTCCTGATTCAGGGTTTGGTTGAAGATCGCTCCATAAACAACGTACAAGCGAGAGTTCCACTCCATCAACAGAGCGCGCTTGCCGCTCAGCAGGTTGATCAACTGATCGGGATTAACCGATGACGCCGGCCAGTATCCAGCCGCAATCACAATTGAGCGGCCATCGCTCAAGACATGCCGTCCCTTCAACCTCTTCGCGATGTCCTGCAAGGACCTTGGATCTGCCGCCTGAATGCTGTCTTCTAGCGCGGAATCCTTTCCGCAGCAAATCTGCCGGTCGCGAAGAATGATCTCGACCGACGCTGCCAACACATCGGAGCCGCTTCTCGACTTTGCGGTGAGAGAAGGGAGATCGCCGATCCGAACCTCTTGATCCGGATAATAGGCTTGGCCCTGTGCAATATTTCCGGGGCAGAGGGAAAAAGCGACGATCACGGCTGAGAGAAAAAACAACTTCGATGAACCCGGATAAGCGCCAGCCACGGTGACCTCATCGCTGACAAGTTTCTTCAGTACCAACGAATTTCTTCCGCACGAACTGAAGCTACGCTTCCGCAGCCGTCGCGTAAATAATCTCGACCACCGTGCAATCGTCGTTCAGGGGATTGCCCGCGCAGAATTCCGATACTGCCGAAAAAATTCCTTCCAGCGTGGGCGCCTTTGCAGCGGCCGCTTCCAGGCGAAAATCTTCAAAGAAATCGCCCCCGGCATTTTCCGCCTCGGTCACGCCGTCTGTAACCAGGATAAAACGGTCGCCGGAGTTCATCTGGCAGCGCGCGCTCTCGAACGTAGCGTCGGCGAGCAGGCCGACCGGGACATTGCCGTGGGGCGGCCGAATCACTTCCCCGTTACACACCAGCAAGGGTTGCACATGGCCGCAATTCACATACTCCAGCTCGCCATCGCGACGCAGCCGCGCCAGCAGCACGGTGGCATATTTTTCTCCCACGAGTTTTTCGGTGAAGAAGCGGTTCACTGCCGTGACCACATCAAGCAGCGGCATGCCCGAGCTCAAATGCGAATAAATCATTCCCTGCAACGTTGAAGCCAGCAGCGCGGCCGAAACTCCCTTGCCGCTCACATCGGCCAGCACGACAGCGAGACCTTCCTTAGTATTCACCGCGTCGAAGAAGTCCCCGCCAATCTCTTTGCAAGACAAATTTTTTCCGCGCAATTTGGCAAAAGGAACTTCGGGGATCTTCACCTGCATCAGCCGCTGTTGAATGCTGGCCGCGATGGTCAACTCTTGCTGATAGCGCCGCGATTCCTCTTCCGCCTGCACCAGCCGCGCGTTTTCAATCAGCGACGCCGCTTCTGTCGCGATCGCCCGCAAGATATCGTGACCGACTCCCGAAAATTCGCGCGAAGCAAAGCGCGAATCCACATACAGAACTCCCGTCACTTCCGAGGCTGCATTCGGCGCGGGCGTCTGCTGGTCGCGCGTCTGCTGCACCTGCCGCTTGCGCAAAGGAATGCAGATCACGGTGCGCAAATCGTAAGCCACAATGCTCTGTCGCGCCGCCATGTCCATCGAGCTGCCGGTATCGGTGAGCAGAAATTCCGAATTCGATCGCAGCGACTCCTCCAGGGCGGAGTGGGAAATGGTTTTGTCGTCCAGCAGCGCCTCGCCTTTGCTGTTGCGTCCTGCGGCCAGCCTCAGTTTTCCCTCGTCGTCTTTGAGGAAAACGTATCCCCGCTCGGCCTTCGTGAGCCGGAGGGTAACTTCCAGCATGGTCATCAAAATCTCGTCGAGTACGCCGGCGGTATTCAGCTTGCGCGCCGCTTCCAGAAATAAAGTCAGCTTCTCCAGATCGTTGGCTTCCTGCGAAAGTTGAATGCCGGAAATCTGGCTCAGGAACTGCCGCGCTGTGTTGGACGTGCCATGCGCCGGGTTGAAAATGGCATACGACGAATCCCTCGCGCCGAATTCCAGCCGGTCGTTGCGTTCGAGTTTCTGGCGTTGAATCCGTTCTCCATTGACGAAGGTCCCGTGCTTGCTGCCCTGGTCCACAACGTAAAAACCATCCCCTTCCAGCACGATCAGGGCGTGGTCGCGCGAGACGCGGGGATCGGCAATCACCAGATCCTTGTCGACCTTGCGCCCCACGCTAAAGGGCGTCCGGTTCAAGACGATGTTTTTCTGCTCGTTGCCCTGCACCAGCACCAGCGCGGGAAAAACGCCGGAGCCGGAGGTTTGCGGAGTTTTGATTGAATTCAGGACCATGGTTTAAGCGGTTACAGCGCGATCTCCGGGCCGCGATTTCATCCTAATCCACTTCTTCAAATCGCGCCGACTTAGAATAATGACAGGAATTGGCGCTTTGCGGGAAGGGCTTTGCTGATTCAACGCGATTCTCGATTGATAGACACCGGCATCGTCGCAGCCCTGCCCGCCGTCTTTTGCGTTTCCACCAGCATGAGCGCGAAGATCAACACCGGCAAGGCAAACGTGGCAAAAAAGGGCCACTCCCAGCCATCCAGAGCGGAAGACCGAGACGCCAGTAGATAAATTACGCACAAGGTGATGCTCGCCATCCATTGCCAGGCCAGAGCGAAAGCGCCGGCCAGGCAGCCGAGGCGAAATCCGCGAGAACGTGAATTGAGAAACTTGCACTCGCGCAGAAGCGCCAGGACCGCCGGTATCAGCAACACCTGGTTATAGGGCGCGTACATCGGCACGACCAGAACGGTCAACGCCATGACCAGAGACGTAGCCTGGCCAAATTGCTGGGTACCGGCCGCGGTTTTCCGCAGCCTCCACAGAACTGCGGCAGAGGCGAGCACGGCAATTCCCGCCAGAATTTTCCCTGCGAAACCCCAGGGCACAAGCTGATCCAACACCGACGCGTTCTGGGTGTAGCGATGATATTGGCCGAGAGCGCCGGCAAACATTCGCCACCAGCCGGGCAGCACGATCTCTGCCCCGATCAGCAACAGCGCCATTAGCGCCGCGAACCCATACGCGAATTTTCGCCGCGCCCGCCAATCGCTGAGCGTCCACAGCAGCAGCCACGCGGCCGGAAGCCCCGCCAGTTGCGGCTTGATGGTGGCCAGCGCCAGCAGCGCCCCGCCGCAAAATAAAAAGCCTCCGCTAACGCAGGCCGCGGCGCTTGCCAGCAGCGCCGCCACCACCAGGCTGAGTTGCTGCAGCTTGATTCCCTGCACTGCTGCAAAACTTCCTAACACCAGCGTCGCGCAGACCAGCGTCCACGCGATCCCCGGCTTCCAGTTCAACACCCTCAGCCACAGCAACACGCTGCCCGCGGTCAACAACGTGAGCATCCAGTAAAACCCCACCATAATCGTAGGGAACGGCAACCCCATCAGCGGCGCCAGCAAAAACACCACGTATACCGGATACGCAAATCCCTGCTGATCCTTCGGATCGTTCGCCCGGGCTGGGTCCAACCTTCGCCCGTAATACCCCTCCTGAATCTCCAGCGTGACTTCGTGGCTATACGGATTGCGGCCATGCAACAATAATTCCCTCGTTCCCCACCATCGCGGATACAAATCAGAAAGATTGCCGCGCGGCACCTGCCGCTTCGCCGCATCCGCGATCTGGAGCGCCCGCAAAATTCCGGTCACGTAAAACCACATGCTCGCTGCCGCAACCCCGGCCAGCACCAGACAAACCATCGATTGCGTACGTTTGCTCAAAGCCCGCCGAGACCGTCTTTCCTGCTCAATGTTTGAACCACCCGAATCGCAATTGCTCCAATTCCGTAGTGCGTCCCATGTTACAACTGGGGAGGAAAAAACAGTTCATGGCGAAGCGATTCTCAATTGCACTGGCGATTGGCCTCGCCAGCGGATTCTTCTGTTGGTTCCTGCTGCAACACGTTGCCGGGAACGCCAACGATTTCCGCTGGGCCCTCCACCTCGCTCAGCGGTTGATTTCCCGCCAAAACCCCTACGATACTTCACTCGAGCAATATCCCCTCCCTGCCGCCTTCGCCGCGCTGCCTTTCTTGCGCTTCCCCCCGGACGCCGCCGCCGGAATGTTTTACGGAATCAGTTCGTTCTTGCTCGCCTTGGGCCTCACCCGCAAGAACTTTGTCCGCCTGCGAGTTTTCCTGGCCTATCCCTACTGGGCAGGCCTGCTCACCGCGCAGTGGTCAGCGCTCATCACCGCGAGTGCATTCTTCCCGCTCCTCCTGCCTGCGACGATGATGAAACCCCAGGTTGGATTGCCCGTCTTTCTCACTCGCCTTTCGCGACGCGGCCTGCTCGCCTGCTTCTTTGTAGCCGTCTTAAGTCTCATCTTGTTGCCACGGTGGCCACTGCTGTGGCTCGGGCAAACCCATCATTACGAGCACTTCGTTCCCCTCCTGGTTTTTCCCGGCCCGCTGCTTTTGTTCGCCCTTCTGCGTTACCGCGACCGCGACGCCTGGCTTTTGCTGCTTTCGTCGCTGATGCCGCAGCGCTGGTTCTTCGACAGCTTCACCCTTTGGCTCGTCCCCAAGTCGCGCCGCGAGATCGTGCTCACCGCCGGCTTTAGTTGGGGCGCCGGCATCTGGCGATGGTTTCACCCGCCCTTGAACTTCAATGAGGTTGGCCGCGCCTCCGTGCTCTTCTTTTACTTGCCCATGCTCCTCGTTCTTCTGCTGCGGAAGAATCCTCCGTCCCAGGCCTTGGCGGATTCCCCGTGAGGCTTGCTCTCACCACGTCTGGGATTTTCGTCGCAGCACTTTTCCTTGGCCTGTTCTCCATGGCGGTTCGCAACGTCGTTGATCCAGACGTCTGGTGGCATCTCAAAACCGGCGAGCTCATCTCCAACCAGAAAGCCGTTCCCCACGCCGATCCGTTTTCCTACACTCGCGCCGGCTCTCCATGGATGGCTCACGAATGGCTTACCGACCTTCTGCTATACCAACTTCACCGCGTTCTGGGATGGCCCGGTCTCATCATCATCTTCGCCGCCATTATTTCAGCGGCGTTCTTCCTGCTCTATTTGCGGTGCGGCCCATCGCCTTATATCGCGGGCATGGCCACGCTGGCCGGAGCCTGCGCCACCATGCCGGTCTGGGGAGTCCGCCCGCAAATTCTCTCTCTTCTTTTAACCAGTCTCTGGCTCCTCCTTATAGAGCGTTCCGAAAAGTCTCCCAATCTTCTCTGGTGGACTCTTCCCCTTACCCTTCTCTGGGTCAACCTGCACGCCGGCTTCGCTCTCGGCCTCGCTCTTTCGGCCCTGTCCCTGGCAGGAGATTCCCTCGAGCGCGCCCTCACCCTCCGGCAGCAAACAAATTCACACCTGCGCTTCAGCGCATTGATCTTCCTTCTCGATCTCCTCATCGTTCCCCTGAATCCCAACGGCGCACGGCTCTACTCCTATCCCATCGAAACCCTTCGTTCCGCCGCCATGCAGAACTACATCGACGAATGGGCCTCGCCGAACTTTCATCGTGCCGAATACTGGCCATTCTTGTTGATTGTTCTGGCTACGTTCGCTCTCTTAGCCTGGTCGCGCAGCCCGGTGCGTCCGCGCCAGCTTCTTTTGTTGGTCGTGAGCTTCTACGCTGCGCTTTGTTCCGTCCGCATGATCCCGTTCTTCCTCTTGATCGCAATCCCAATCATTTCGAAGCGCCTCGGGATCTGGCCCAGACCCTCCTCGCGTTCGCATCCTCGCCCGTCTGCCATACGCTCCGCACTCAAAGCCGCAATCGTCATCGCCATGCTCGCCTTCGCGGCGGTGCGTGTTCTCCAGGTAATTCAGCGCCAACCGCAAGCTGAAAAAGATCACTTCCCTTCCGGCGCGGTCGCATTTCTTCAGGCCCATCCGCCTTCCGGCCCCATCTTCAACCACTACGATTGGGGCGGCTACCTGATCTGGAAACTCCCTTCGACTCCTGTATTCATCGACGGCCGTGCTGACCTCTACGCCCAGCCGCTGCTCGATCAGTTCGCCGATACTTACCGCTTCAAAGGCGCCTGGCAGCAGAATCTGCGGAACTGGAACATCACCACCGTCCTCGTTCCGCCAGATTCTGCTCTCGCCACCGGCCTCCGCAATTCTCCGGAATGGCACATATCGTACGAAGACCAGCACTCCGTTATCTTGACTAGAGCCCGGGCTATAATTCCAAGACTTATGTCCAATCCCGGCCCTTCCGGGCTTATAGGAGACTCTGTGCACTAGCGGCAGGTTGGGTGTGCAAGAAATTACACCTCGCCGGGCAATTTGCGGGTTATGATGTGTAGGAATAAATCTCCCCGCAGCGTGCAATAGAACACGGGATACAATTCCCGAGAGGCCGTTCGGCCTTCGGCTCGTTTTGCGGGCAGTTCAGGAACTCGAGATTTTCTCAGGAGGCGAGGAACTATGCACCATCTTTCGAGATTGTGGCACGAGGACGAAGGGCAGGACATCGCGGAATACGCCGTAATGCTGGCCGTGATTCTGGTCATCGTCGTGGGCACGGTTCGGCTGATCGGCACCAATGCGAATACCGTTTTCTCGAACGTGGCTAGCTCAATTCAGTAGTCGGTTGCACGGCATAGCGCAGCCGAATCTCGTTCTCGCCCCATCATGGCGAGGCTACTCTTGTTTGCTCGTCTTGACGGAGCACTATGAACCGCACGCGTCTTTTGATGATCGGAGTTCTGGCGTTAGCTCTAGGAGCGTTCGTCAGCCTCCTGGTTTATAAAAACCTGCAGGGCCGCGGACCGTCGAATGCCGAGGGCGCCGATGTTGTGGTCGCTGCAGACGACATACAGGTTGGCGGAAGAATCGAAGAACGGGATGTGCGTCTCGCAAAATTCCCTCCCGCCAGTATGCCTCCTGGTTCTTACGCCAAGCGATCCCAGGTGCTGGGCCGCGGCGTCATCATTCCGATTTCCAAGGGTGAGTTTATTCTGCCCAGCAAGCTCGCTCCCGAGAATGCCGGCTCCGGCCTTCCTTCCCTCATTCCTCCCGGCATGCGAGCCGTTTCAGTTCGTGTGAACGAAGTGGTTTCAGTCGCCGGATTCGTCGGCCCCGGGACCCGTGTCGATATTCTGCTGACCGGAACTCCCAACGGCAGCTCTGAGCCCCAGACCACTACAGTTTTGCAAAACGTACCCGTTATCGCCTCCGGGCATACTCTCGAGCGCAATGCCTCCGGGGATGCGCAGAATACTCCGGTCATTACCCTGCTTACATCCCCCGAAGACGCCGAGCGCCTTACGCTCGCCAGCGCCGAGGGCAAGATCCAGCTCGCCTTGCGCAATCCTGTCGATACTCATCAAAACCAGGTGGATCCAGCCAATGCCAAAGGGCTCTACCAGGGAGGAACTGCAATCGTCGCCCCGCCCCATCCGGTGGTCCACCCGGTAAAGCAGCACAAGATTGAACCAACGCCTCCCCCTCCCTCGGTGCTCAGCGTCGAGGTCTATCAGGGCGACAAGAAGCCGGATGTCGTAAAGTTCCCGGATCAAAATAGTGAAGAGCCCAAGTAATCGAATACAGAGATTCGAAAGAAAAGTATTTTAAAGGAAAGTTCGGCCTGCGTGCTCGACGGCAGGTTTCCTCCCGTGGAGAGGAATCACACGATGAAGCTTCGCACGACATTGTTTACAGCGGTTGCCCTGTCGGTTATTTTCGCCAGTGCCACTCTCCCTCCGGCTGCCCTGGCTCAGGCTGAGGCCACACCCCAGGCGGCGCCACAGCCAGTCGCACCGGCAACCTCGCAGACCACTCTGCCGGCGCAGTCCTCGCAGCAGGGCGCTGCCCCCCTGCGCGTCATGGTCGACAAATCTTTGCTCATCAACACCACCGAGCGGCTGAAGCGCATCTCGGTGACCGACCCCACGGTGGCCTACGCCACCGTCATTACTCCCACGCAGATTCTGGTCCATGGCCGCGCCCCCGGAGAAGTTTCGCTTCTTATATGGGATGAACTGGAGCGTTCCCGCAGTTTTGATCTTCGAGTGGATGTCGACGTCAGCGCCTGCGCCGAAGAAGAGCACCGGGTATTTCCCGATGAGCAGATCTCGGTCACGCCATCGCGCGCGGCCATCGTGCTCTCTGGGCACGTGACCACTGAAGATGTGGCCAAGCGGGCCGGTGAACTGGCGGCCGCTTACTCAAAAAATGTGGTCAACGTTCTTACCTTCGGGCCAGTGGGCGCGCAGGAGGTCCTGCTCGAAGTAAAATTCGCCGAGGTGGACCGCTCCGCCGTCACCCAGTTGGGTGCCAACCTTTTCTCCACCGGTGCGGGGAACACCATCGGCACCACCACCACCGGCCAATTCGGCGGTTTCTCCCCGCCGTCCATCAGCCAAACCACAGGCCAGAGCGGGCCGTTCTCCGCCACGCAAACACTGAGCAATGTTTTGAACCTCTCGCTGTTTCGCCCCGACATTCACCTCGGGGCCGTCATTGAAGCGCTGCAAACCAAGAACCTCTTGCAGATCCTTGCAGAACCAAATCTCATCGCGGTCAATGGCAAGAAGGCCAGCTTCCTCGCCGGCGGCCAGTTTCCCTTTCCCATCGTCCAGCCTGGCCAGGGATTCACCGCCGTCACCATCTCTTTTAAGGAGTTCGGCGTAAAACTCGACTTTACTCCCGTCATTATGCCCAACGGGAATATTCACCTTACGGTCGCGCCCGAGGTAAGCACTTTGGATTTCGCCGACGCCTTGACGATTTCCGGCTTTACCATCCCCGCCTTGAGCACGCGCAAAGCGGAGACCGAGTTCGAGTTGCGCGACGGCCAAAGTTTCGTGATCGCCGGGCTTATCGATAACCGCGCCACCGATATTTGGAACAAAGTGCCGGGCTTGGGCGATATTCCGATCCTGGGAGCGTTTTTCAAAAGCAAGAGCGTTTCCAAAACCAATTCGGAGTTGATGGTCCTGTGCACCGTGCACCGTATCTCCCCGGACAATGAACCGCCGCCAACCCCCGCCAATCCTCAGCCATTCATGGATAAGGGGAAATTCGACGGTAAGCCTGCGGTTAAGTAAACTGTGTTTTCGTGAGCGGCGCGGTGGGTGCTCAGATGTGAAAATGAGCGCAATCAGAAGCCAGCGAGTGCGAACAGTTCCGAAGCACCCCCCCAAGGCGTCGCCCGCGTCCGGAGAACTTTCTAGGGTATGCCTGAGCTTTCAGTAGTCATTGTGGCCACGGACAGTGAACAGCGCACCGTGCTCCAGGTGTTAGTCGATGGCACCAGTGTGGCCCGCGCGGTGCATAGCTGCGCCAGTTTCCCTGTTGCGGCCGCAGATCCCGTCATGCGCCGCGTGCAGGCCGCCATACCGGAGGTTTTGCTCGTCGATATTCCAGGCGACAACCCCGGCGGCGCAATGCGTGCCATCGAACTTCTTCACCAGGAGTTACCCGAGTCCGCCATCTTTGCTATCGGCAGCATGAGCCAGCCGCAAGTCATCGTCAGCGCCATGCGCGCCGGCGCCCGTGAATATATTGAGCGCCCCACCACCACCACCGATCTCCTGGAAGCCTTCGTCCGGCTCACCAGCTCTCAGCGCCGGGTGCAGAAAGAAGGCCCGCGCGGAAAGGTCTTTACCGTAGTCAACGCGAAGGGTGGGAGCGGGGCAACGACGGTCGCGGTCAATCTGGCTCTGGCGCTGCAATCGGCCTATGGCAGTACCGCCCTGGTGGATCTCGCTCCGCTCGGCCACACTGCGCTGCACCTTAATTTGAAACCGTTGTTCACTCTGGCCGACGCTACCCGCAATCTTCACCGTATGGATAGTTCCCTGCTTGAGAGTTTCATGACGCGGCACAGCGGTGGGCTGCAACTGCTCGCCGGAACCAACGCTCCCGCGGCCATTGAACCCTCCACCACCGAATTTGTCCGGCTCTTCGACATGCTGGTCACCCACTACCGGTACGTGGTGGTCGATAATTCCTCGCGCCTCGATGCGGTCAGCCGGTTGGTGGGAAATTTGTCCGAGTGCGTGCTGCTGGTCGCCTGCACCGATGTAGCATCGTTGTGGAGTGCCGCCCGTGTGCAGCAGTATCTGGGCGAAACCGGTAATCGCGAGCGCCTCCGCCTGGTCCTGAACCGTTTTCGCAAAGTTCCCGGATTCAGCGAATCCGACGCGGAGAATGCCGCAGGCGTAAGATTGTTGTGGCGCGTCCCCAATCAATATTTCGCCATCTCTTCCTCGATCGACCGCGGGGCCCCGGTGATGGAACAGAGCCATACCGAGATCGCCCGTTGTTTTTCGGGACTGGCGCAGGAGTTGACGCGCAACGAAATCGACGTCAAGCGCGCAGCATGGTCGTTGTTTAAATCCGTATAAGGTTTATGGCGAATCTTCAAACTTTCGAACACAGTGAGTATCAGCAGGTAAAAGCCGACCTGCACCGCAAAATCCTGGACCGCCTCGACCTGGAGAAACTGGGGCGCTCCACCGGAGACTCCGCCCGCGAAGAAGTTCTCATCCTCATCCGCAACTCGGTGAACAGCGAGGTCGTTCCACTCAGCTTCGCCGAGCGCGAGCGCCTCTCCCGCGAAATTCTAGACGAAATTTTCGGGCTGGGCCCGCTCGAGCCGCTGCTCAAGGACCACACCATCTCCGACATTCTCGTCAACCGCTACGACCGGGTTTACATCGAGCGCGCGGGCAAGCTGGAATTGACCGGGCTGTCGTTTAAAGACAATCAGCACCTCATGCAGATCATCGAGCGCATCGTTTCCCGCGTAGGCCGCCGCGTCGATGAGTCCTCGCCCATGGTCGACGCGCGCCTCGCCGATGGCTCCCGCGTCAACGCCATCATCCCGCCGCTTGCACTCGACGGCGCGTGTCTCTCCATCCGCCGCTTCGGCCGCGACCCCGTCACCGCCCGCAACATGATCGAGAACCAGACCCTCACCGAAGCCATGCTCGAGCTTCTCTCCATCATGGTGAAGGGACGCTTGAACTTGCTCATTTCCGGCGGAACGGGTGCAGGAAAAACGACTTTACTCAACGTTCTCTCGGGTTACATTCCGAACGTCGAACGCATCGTCACTATCGAAGATGCCGCCGAACTTCAGTTAAAGCAGGAGCATGTGGTCCGCCTCGAAACCCGCGCGCCCAACATCGAAGGCAAAGGCGCGGTGCGGCAGCGGCAACTGGTCATCAACAGCCTGCGTATGCGCCCCGACCGCATCGTGGTCGGCGAGGTGCGCGGCGAAGAAGCCTTCGATATGTTGCAGGCCATGAATACCGGCCACGAAGGTTCGCTCACCACGGTCCACGCTAACTCCGTGCGCGACGCTCTTGCCCGCATCGAGAATATGGTCTCGATGGCCAATCTCAATATCCCCGAGAGAGCCGTTCGCCACCAGATTTCCTCCGCGATTCACGCCGTGGTTCAGGTCGCCCGCTTATCGGACGGCACTCGCAAAGTGATTTCCATCTCCGAAGTCACCGGCCTGGATTCGGAACTCATTACCATGCAGGATATTTTTACCTTCGACCGGCGCGGCATCGACGAGAACGGAAAAGTTCGCGGAACCTTCCGGGCCACCGGCTTCCGCCCTTTATTTGCCGATCGTCTGGCGACCGGAGGCGCGCGGCTGCGGCCCGCGCTGTTTGAAGCGAAAACTGACGTCTAGGGAGCTTTGGTTGCAGCGCATCCTGCTGGAGAAGATCGGGCGCGTCCTCACCCGCAAGGCCGACGCGGCGATGGGAAGCATTTTCCCCATCGCTCCCACCCTTGCCGCCATGAGCCTCCGTCCCTTTGAACTGCATCTCGAGCTCACCAACTTGTGCAACGCGAACTGCGTCTTCTGTCCTTATCAATTCCAGGAACGTGACATCGAGTACATGTCCGACGCGGTTTTTAAAAAAGCCGTAAGCGACTACATCGCCAGCGGCGGCGGTTCAGTGGGCCTTACTCCCATTGTTGGCGATGCCCTGATTGATCCCAAGTTTCTTGATCGAGTGCGCTACCTGCGCTCCCAGCCTGCGATCGACCGCATCTGGGTCACCACCAACGCCATTCTTCTGGATAAGCACGGCATCGCGAACGTTCTCGATTCCGGCGTGAGCTTCATCACCATCAGCACCGCCGGATTCGATGAGGAGATGTATCGCCGCGTCTACCGCAACAGTTCATACCAGCGTATGCGCCGCAACGTGCTTGCATTGCTCGAGGAAAATCGCATACGCGGCAATCCTGTTCCCGTCACCATCGGCCTCAGGCCCGATCGCCCCCTCGAAGAAGTGATGGCGCACCCTGACTTTCAGGAGATCCTGTCCTACGATCCGGCGCTGGATTTTACCTGGTCGTACACCTCCGCCGGCGGCCGCATTACCCGCGCGGAACTGCCTGCCACCATGAAGCTGCGCGTGGTCCACTCGCGCCGCCAGGCTTGCGTTTCGCTCTACAATGGTCCCATTGTGCTGGCCAACGGCACGGTTATGGCCTGCAGTTGCGTGGCTTCCATGGACGCAGTGGCCGACCTCGGCATTGGCAACATTCTGGAGACGCCGCTTTTGGATATTTGGCAGGGAGAGCGGCTGCGGCAGATTCGCGAACAGTTCGAGAAGGGCAGCTTGAATAAGACTTGTGCCGGCTGCGACATGTACCGCAATCTGGAGCTTTACCGCACCCGCGAAGGGCGCATGCGGGCAGACTTGAACCGGCAACGGGCCGCGGGCGTTATAGTGGCTCGCGAGGACCGCGCCGCATTGCCGTTCAGCGGGGGATGAACTTGACGGTGCATCTCGGCTTGCAGCAACCAACGAATCGACTATGTCCGCATTTCTTATCGCACTGATCGTTTTTCTCGTGGTGGCCCTGGCCACCTTCGCCGGAGCGTCGCTGCTCGATCAGCGCAGCGCCCAGGCTCGCCTCATCAAAGACCGTCTGGCTACGGTGCAAAAGGCTCCTCAGCGCGAGCCCAATGAAGAACTCGCCCTGCTGCGCGATGAGCAACTCAGCAAAATTCCCGCCTTCGATACTCTGCTCCGCCGTTCCGCGCGCGTCTCCGCCATTCAGGATGCGCTGACTCAGGCGGGCATGAAATATCGCGCCGGAAACTTTCTCGTCCTGTGCGCGATTGCTGGGATTCTCTGCGCTTTCGCCGCCTTGGTTTGGAGCCGGAATCCCGCCATTGCATGGGTGGCGCTGATCCTCGGCGCGTTTCTCCCCTATTCCTTCGTTTCCTACCGGCGGCAAAAGCGTTTTGAAAAAATCGAAGAGCTTTTTCCCGAGGCCATCGACACCGTAGCCCGCGCCGTGCGTGCCGGCCACGCCTTCACCACCGCGCTGGAGATGATTTCGAACGAGGTCTCCGAGCCCCTGGCCGGCGAGTTTCGCAAGCTCTATGAAGAGCAGAAGTTCGGTATGCCGGTGCGTGACGCGCTGATGAACCTGACCGAACGGGTTCCGCTGGTCGACATAAAATTTTTTGTCACGGCGGTGATGCTGCAGCGCGAAACCGGCGGAAACCTGGCTGAGATTCTCGACAACTTGTCGTATGTCATCCGCGAGCGCTTCAAGATTCAGCGCCAGGTGCGGGTTCACACCGCGCAGGGCCGCCTCACCATGGTCCTGTTGATGGCCATGCCGCCCGTGGTGGTAACGATCATTTGGTTATTCAGCCCCGATTTTGTGCGGCCTCTTTTCAACGATCCCATCGGCCATAGTTTGCTCGTGGCCAGCATCGCTTTGCAGACCATCGGATATTTTGTGATCCGCAAGATCATTAAGATTCAGGTATAAGAATGCCGCTGCTGATCCTTGTCGTTGTAATTTTCGTGACCGTCGCGCTGGTGGTCTTCGCCTTTGGCGCGGCCGCGGTCACGCCGACTTCCGTGCTGGGAGCGCGTTTGCGCGCGCTCGGCAGCCAGGCAGCCCAAGCCCCGGAAAAACCCGTTGTCAAAGTGAAAGAGCGGCTTGAGCAGGCCCTCGAACCCCTCAGCAAGGCGATCCCGCTTTCTCCCTCCGACGTTACCCGGACTCGCGTCTGGCTCATTCAGGCCGGATTGCGCGAATCCCGCCACGTCAGCTACTACTTCGGGGCGCGCTTGGTGCTGGCGACTCTGGGATTCGCCGGGGTCGTGGCTTTCTCCGGCTTCGACAGTCTGCCTCTGCTGGTGTGCGTTCCCGCCCTCGGTTTTTTCATTCCTCGCTTTTTTCTAAAACGGATGATTAAAGACCGCCAGCAACGCATCCGCATCGCACTGCCGGACGCTCTCGATCTCACCGTGATTTGCGTCGAAGCGGGGCTCGCACTCGATCAGGCGCTGATGCGCGTCGGGCAGGACCTGCATCATGCCCATCCCGACTTGAGCGATGAATTTCATCTCGTCAATCTGGAGATGCGCGCCGGCAAGCCCCGCGCGGAAGCTTTGCGGAATCTGGTGGAGCGCACCGGAGTCGACGACGTTCGCGCCCTCGTCGCCACGCTCATTCAGACCGATCGCTTTGGAACCAGCATCGCACAGGCCTTGCGCGTTCACTCCGACTCGTTGCGTACCGCTCGCCGCCAGCGTGCAGAAGAGCAGGCCGCCAAGACCACCATCAAGATGGTCCCGCCGCTCGTCCTCTTTATTCTGGTGCCGTTTCTTTGTGTCACCGTTGGCCCAGCGCTGATACAGGCTTACCACTCGCTGGTTTCAAAGTAAGTAACAACCTTCGCTGCAACGATTCGATCCGGCCCATTCCGCCCTCACGCGTTCGTCGGAACTGAATTAAAATCCCAGAAACACCTGAAAACGGGTTTCCCTAAATGCCCCCACAATCCCAGGCTTTCAATCAAACGCGCCAGCTTTACCTCGCCACCAGCTTAGCTGTAGCACAAACGCACTGGTCTCGCTTGCGCGGCCTGCTTGGCACTTCCCCTGATGACTTCCGTAACGGCTGCGGCCTGTGGATTCGTCCCTGCCGGGGCGTTCATACTCTTGCTATGCGCTTCCCAATTGACGTAGTCTATCTAGACCGCGCGGGGACGGTGGTGCACCTTGAGCACAACCTCCAACCCTGGCGCTTCTCCCCCGTCCGCATGCAAGCGGCCTCAGTTCTGGAACTTCCCAGCCACACCGTGGCCAGCACTGAAACCGCAGTGGGCGATCGAATTGAAATCAAGCTGAAGGAGTTGTCTGGCAGTTAATCTCTATCCCCACCCCGGCCCCGACCAACATCGCGGCTTTAACTGAAAGATCTTTCGACCGAAACTAACTTGACCGAAACTCTTCAACTCGACCAAGTCAGGATCATCCAGCTTGATGATGCCCCTCGGCTGCTGGTGGAGTGGTCTTCGCGTTGGGACGAATTCGTCTCATCTATCGGCCCGGCCTTTGCCCGCTCCGGGCCGCGGCTGGCCGGCGAAGCGCCGCACGGTATCTTTCCGTATCGTGGGCTGATCGCTTCGATCTTGCTTGAAGCTTTCCTGCTCTTTGTTGTCGCCGTGCTTCCGCGCCAACTTTACCGCTTGCGTCCGTATGCCGCACCCAGAATTCAACCCGACGAGGTTATCTATTATTCGGGCGACGAGCTTCCGCGCACCGAAGATTTAGGCGGAGCCCAATCGGGAAAGAACGCGCGCGCCGGTGGCACGGAAGCCCATCACCGCACACAGACCATTCGCGTCGCCCGCGGCAGTTCGCTGGCTCAGCAAATCGTCGACGCACCCAATCTCAAGCTTCCCTCTTCCACTTCCGCAGTTGCCAACTTGCTGGCCTTCAAGTCCGATCCCGGACCGCCTCCCGCCGAAGGTCTGCGTTCCTCGCTCACTCCACTCACTCTGCCCGCCGACGTGGTCGCACCTGCGCCAACAAACGTACCCCGAGAGCACTCCCGGACCGGCATTAAGCTCGATTCCGTCGTTCCACCCGCACCTAATGTTTCTGCCGACCGATCTCGCAGTGCCCCGGCCCTGAATTCGGCGATTGTTCCTCCAGCACCGAATGTGCGCTCGGATCACACCCTGATTGCTCCAACTCTCACCACCAGCATCATCGCTCCCGCTCCCAATGTTTCTCGCGACCGCACTTTAACCGCTCCTGCGCTCAATGCGCAGATCATCGCGCCACCCTCGACGCAAATCCCTCGCCAGCTATCACGTTCCGCCCCAGCGCTTCACGGCAGCGTGATTCCGCCGGCGCCTTCCGCGACGGGACGCGAAGTTGCGCCCTCGCGCGTGCAGATGAACGCTGCTGTCGTTCCGCCGCCAGTTTCCGCGCCCGCGCGCGAATCCGCTCGCACGGCAAAGCTCAATCTGCCTGCGCCATCGGTGATCGCTCCGCCGCCGTCGGCCGATTCTTCCCGCGATTTGCGCCGCCTCGAAAGCGGCAGCGTGGGCGCTAATAATCCGGCAGTCGTTCCGCCGCCGCCAACCCAAGCCGGCAATACGTCGTTCGTGAGCAGCGTCATCGGAAAGCTTTTCGGCACGCAGGATGTAGTTCCTCCACCGCCTTCCACGAGCGCATCGGGTAACTCGCGCAATTCAGGCACTGCGCTTGCCGCTAACGTCATTCCTCCGCCGCCTGCCGCTTCCGGCGCTACAGGGGCGACGTCGCGCCGTACCTCGCTCGGCGCCAGCATCGTCCCTCCACCACCCTCCTCTAATGTTTCGGATGGCGGCGCAGACACGCGATCGTCTCGTCGCGCTTCGCTTAACTCGGCTGTAATTCCGCCACCGCCAACGGTAGGTGGAACACCTTCGAACGGCGCGGTCGGATCACGGACCACTGGTGCGGCGAGTTTGGGAGACGGACTTGCCGGGCATATCGTACCGCCGCCGCCTTCGATTGGCTCCGGTGGAGGATTCTCCGGTTCAGGCAGAAGCGGCTCTGGCCTTGGCAGTCCCGGCGATGCCGGCTCCGCGCTCGCCCCCCCGAAATCCGCAGCGGGAACGCCCGACAGTTCCGGAGTCGTGCTTTCGACCCAGCCCGGCCCGAGCGTGGCGAAGCCTGGCAACGGAGGCAAGGGCGCGCTAGCCATGTCCCCCGCGGGAGGAGACAAACCCGGCGTCGGAGGATCGGGCGGCGGAACCGGAATTGGTCACGGTACCGGGACGGGGAGCGGTCTCGCTCCCGAAAAGTCCGCGGAAAGCAGTCCAGAAAAACTTGCAGAAAACTCAGGCGCGGGTAAAACCGGCTCAGGGCGCGGCTCTGACCTGAACGCGCGCGGAGGAATATCTCCCACTCCGGGCCCCGGCGGCGCCGGCAGCGTGCCCACAGGCTCGCCCGCGGTCCCAGGCGTGGACGTTCGCGGGGGCAGTACGACCACAGTTGTAACTTTGCCCAGCTTTGCCGACAGCGGCAGCGCACCCAGCGTTCCCGGACGCTCGTCAGTTAGACAGCAGCAAGGTCCTGCGATCACGATCGTCGCCACTTCGCGCTCGGGTGGCGCATTCGATTTCTACGGCAAGCTGCCCGGCGATAACTATACCGTCTATGTCGATACGCCGATCGGCACCGCGGTAATGCAATTCGCTGAAGTCAATCCCGGAGCCCACTCCCAAGCTGGAGCGCTGACCGGCCCGCAAGGCATTCGCACCACCTTGCCCGCCGACCTTCCCCACGCCCGCGTGGTGGTCAAGTGCACGCTCGATGCCTCGGGCAACCTGCGCAACCTGCAGGTGCTGGAACCCGGCCCGGCCTCCATGACGGCAAAAATTGTGGCTGCGCTTCCCAGTTGGAAATTTCGTCCGGCCATGCGGGGAGTGCAGCCGGTTGAAGTGAACGCCATCCTTGGCTTCAACATCGACACTAACGACCGGTATTGAGCGGGAGAACAGCAGGTCCCTCGACTTCGCAATATGGTTCGCTTCGCGAATGATATTGCTGCGCTCGGAATGACAAATTTAGCCTGACAATTGCGGTTGAATGCACTCCACGATTCAACTGAGCAGCGACATCACAGCCGCAACCGCGCCATCAGCGTATACGCTTTCCTGAACCAAACCCGCTCCCGCCGCCGCTGATATCCCGGCATCGTCGCTCGCTGATCCAGAATCTTCTGCGCCCACTTTCGTGCGTCCTCCACGCGGCCTTGCCCTTGCAGGTATAGCGCATAGTTATAATACGTTTCCGAACTCGTAGAGATCGCCGTGGCCTGCTCGAACAGCTTGCCCGCTTTTTCCGCCTGTCCAGTTTGCGCGTAGGCGTGCGCGAGCAATCCAATACCGCGGTGAAAGTCGTAATTCGGATCTTTTCCGACCGCCCTTTCGAGATCAGGCACCGCTGCGGCGAAATCTCCAAGCTCGATCTCCGCTACTCCTCGGCGGTAGAACGGATCGATCGAGTCGGTCCGCTGCGCGATCGATTTGTCATAGCAGGCGCGCGCGCGCTGATAGTCGCCCTCGTCGAGATACAGCAGTCCCAGTTCCTCGTAATTTCCTGCCGAAGGGTTATCCAGAATTGCCCGCTCCAGCTCCCGAATTCGCCGCCGCCGCGGGAATGCCTGAAACGATCCGCGCAGGAGTTGCGCGTCGGGAATGACTTCGACGACGATGTAGACGAGCGCACCCAGCCATCCCAGGAACAAAATGATGAATAGCCAGTAGCTATCGGGGCGACGGCGAATAAAATGAACAATCGCCACCGCCTGTAAAATGATTCCCCACCAGGAAGCGAAAAAGAAGAATAACGATCCCATGTGTCACGGATTATATCTTGGCCTTCGGCTTCGAACGTCATGCCAGAATGCTAAGATAATGAGTGGTTAAGCCCCTCAACCCATCCATCCGCCTTATCGCCTCTGATATCGATGGCACCCTGCTCAACCCTCAATTTCAAATTTCGCCCGGCGATCTCGACGCGCTCCGCCGCGCCCACGCTACGGGCATTGAAATAGTTCTGGTTACCGGACGCCGCCACACCTTCGCCCTACCCATCGCCCGGCAACTCGGCTTCGATCTCTGGCTCATCAGCTCCAACGGCGCGGTGACGCGATCGCTTGCGGGAGAGACATTTCACCGCGACCTAATGCCGCGCCAGACCTGCCTCGACATCTGCGCGGCCATGCAAGATTTTCGCGGCCACACCGTTCTAACATTTGACAAGGAAGTCAAAGGCGCAATCGTTCTGGAGCATCTCGACGACCTCAATGCCAGCATCCGCCGCTGGCTGGAAAAGAACATGGAGTTCATCGAATTCGTCGTGCCCATCGAAACTGCGCTGGTCGCCGACCCGGTGCAAGCCATGTTTTGTGGCTCCATGGCGCGCATGAATCAGGCGCTGGCCGCACTTGAATCCGCCAAACTTGGCAACCGGATCACCGTCCTGCGCACCGAATATCCAGAGCGGGATCTCTCCATGATTGACGTGCTCGATCAAGGTTGTTCCAAAGGCCACGCGCTCGAACGCTGGGCCGCGCATCGCGGCTTCCGTCGCGATCAGGTCATGGCCATCGGTGACAACCACAACGACGTGGAAATGCTTGAGTTCGCCGGACATCCGGTTATCATGGGGAATGCCTGCGAGGAGCTGCGCGCCCGCGGCTGGAACGTGACTCTCGGCAATGATCGCTGCGGAGTCGCGGCCGCACTGGAAGGAATTGTCGTCGGGTGAGAACGCTCGCGCAATAGCGTGGAAGAGCGGCGCTTCAGCGCCGCGTAAAGCGATAAGAGGGACTGGCTTCAGCCTCTGCGCCGTGAAAAAAACGATCCAACTCGCCGCGCTCTCGATTTTACTGTCGACCGCCGCTCTCGCCGCCGACTCCGCCATTCTGCGCAACGGATTTTCCATCCGCCACGAACGCCGCGCTGTCATCGGAACAATCACGCGCCTCTACGTCGATGGCGACGATTCCAGTTTTATCGACATCCCCACCGCCGAAATTGATCACTTCGAATCGATTCCCGACGCACCCACTCCGGTCGCAAAGCCGGCCGCAGCAGCGCCGCAAAGCGCGGCGCGCCCGCTCGACCTTAACGAAGTCATACTCGCCGCCAGCGACACGTATCGCCTCGATCCCGACTTGGTGAACAGCGTGATCCGCGCTGAAAGCGGATTCAATATGCGCGCGGTCTCTCCCAAAGGCGCGCAGGGATTGATGCAGCTCATGCCTCAGACCGCAACGCAGCTGGGCGTGAGCAACGCGTTCGATCCGCAGGCCAACGTTGAAGGCGGAGCGCGATATCTGCGCGAATTGCTCGAGCGCTACAACTTTGATCTGATCAAAGCGCTCGCCGCCTACAATGCCGGACCACAGCGAGTTGAACAATACGGAGGCGTGCCTCCTTATTACGAGACGAAAGCCTACGTGGCGCGGATCGTGCGGGATTTCAACAAGAAGAAGCTGGCAGCGAAGAGTGCTGCACAGGCGGCGGCCAGCAAGAATGCGGAGAAAAAACCCGCGCCGTCTCCTTCCAAGGCGAAGCCCAAACCGCAAGCTGAAGCGAAAGTGGCTTCGGCGGCGGCCAGCGACAAGAACTAGAAGACGTTCAGGCTTCTTTGGAAATCACAGAATCGAGCGCACCACGCCGCCGTCCGCGCGTAATGCCGCGCCATTTACCGCCGAGGCCAGGGGGCTGCTGAGAAACGCGACGAATGCGCCGATCTCCTGCGGTTCGATGAAACGCTTCAGCAAAGAGCTGGGCCGCATGCTCTGGAAGAATTCCTCCTCAATCGTGTTCCGATCTTTTTTCTGCTGCGCTGCCAACTGATCGACAAAACCCATTACTCCTTCCGAGCCGGTCGGTCCAACTAATACGCTGTTCACGGTGACGTTCGTCCCGGCAGTGGTCTCGGCCATGCCCCGCGCGACGGCCAGTTGCGCAGTCTTGGTCATTCCGTAATGAATCATCTCGGCGGGAATCTGCACCGCCGATTCGCTCGAGATAAAAATGATCCGTCCCCAGTTGCGCTGCTTCATGCGCGGCAGATAATGCCGGCTCAGCCGCACCCCGCTCATCACATTGACTTCGAAAAACCGCAGCCAGTCGGCATCAGAAATATCCTCGAACGCCTTTGGCTCGAAGATGCCCAGGTTATTCACCAGGATATCGACGTCGGGAAATTGTTCGACCGCGCGGCGCACGCCCTCAGCCATGCCCAGATCGGCGGCAAGACCCTGAACAGAGGCGCCGCGAACCACCTGCCCCAATTTCGCCAGAGCTTCATCCACACGCTTCTGCGTCCGCCCGTTCACGACGACCTTTGCGCCTTCGGCCACCAATTTTTCCGCGATGGCGTAACCGATGCCCGCCGTCGATCCTGTAATAAGCGCCCGCTTGCCTTCCAGTTCAAGGTTCATGATATTTCGATGTGAAACCGCGCGCCGGTGATTCACTCCGGCAAAAGACTTTAGTATTACCCCGCCGCGTTTGACCGTCCCCGCGCCGTCATTTACCTTGAGTATGCCGTTGCCCATTCGCGTTTTGCGGGTCGCGGCGCAAAGCTGTTCCCCCTTCATGGATAAAAAGCGAATCCTGGCCAGTGTCGTGGTGTTCCTCATCCTGGCTGTTCTGATTTATTTGCAATACCGCCACTGGCAAAGCTTCGACTGGGGCACGTTCTGGGCGCAAATTCATCGCATCAAGAAAACCCACGTACTACACGGCATAGCTCTGGTGTACGCGGCGTACGTGCTGCGCGCGCTCCGCTGGAAGCTTTTTCTAAAGCCGGTCCGGCCGAAGGTTAAGGTGATCGAACTGGTGCCGCCGATGGTGATTGGTTTCACCGGTCTCGCACTGCTGGGGCGAGCCGGAGAGTTCATCCGACCATATCTGGTAGCCCGCCGCACCAACCTTCCATTCTCATCGCAGTTGGCGGTATGGGCGGTGGAGCGGACCTTCGACATTGGTGCATTTGCTTTTCTGATTGTGCTGGCAATTTTTCTGCCCAGCGCGTTGCAGTCGATTCCCCATCCGGAGTATTACCGGCAATTTCGCGATGCAGGGCTGTTGCTGATCGTGGGAGTTTCGGTCGCGGCCGCGGGCGCGGTGCTGATCAGCCGCAGCGGCGAAGCCATTGCGCAATGGATCGAAAAGCGCTTCTCTCATCTGTCTTCCGGATTCGGCCACCGCCTGGCACAAAAGGTGCGCGAGTTCGGCACGGGATTGAATACGATTCACGGGCCGTGGTCGCTGTTGTCTCTGGCCCTGTTGTCGGTGGGAATTTGGTATGTCACCGCCCTGGCCTATCAGGAAGTAACTCATTCTTATGGCGTGGCGGCGCTGGAGATTCCAGTCTCGCAGCTCCTGATTCTGATGGGGGCAAGCATGGCGGGGTCCATGCTGCAATTGCCCGCGGTCGGCGGCGGATCGCAAATGGCAACCATCGCCACACTCTCCAGCGTTTTCGACGTCCCGCCCGAAATGGCTGCCAGTTGCGGGATTCTGCTTTGGCTCGTGACTTTCGCGGCCGTAGTCCCCTTCGGCCTTATCCTCGCCCATCGCGAAAGATTGTCGCTGCGCAAATTGTCGGAGGAAAGCCATCACGCCGAACAATCCGCGGAGAGTGTTTCCCCCGCGCCCCACTAAGCGAAGTCCCTCCTTAGTGAACCTTCGTGACCTTCGTGGTTAAGATTCAACTCCGTCAATACCCGTGCCCAAGCCGCGCTCATCCGCCTGTTACAATTTCCTCATTACTCCGAAGTACTTATCAGCGCCATGAAATGTCCCTTTTGCGGATTTGCCAACGATAAAGTTGTGGACTCGCGCGAGAGCAAGGAAGCGGAATCGATCCGCCGCCGCCGCGAATGCCTCAAGTGCGAAAAGCGCTTCACCACCTATGAGCGCATCGACGAAATTCCCTACATGGTGGTCAAAAAAGATGGACGCCGCGAAAAGTTCGACCGCCAGAAAGTTCTGAACGGCCTGCTGCGTGCCTGCGAGAAGCGCCCGGTTCCGATTAGCAAGCTCGAACAGATCGTGAATGAGGCCGAGTCATTCGTCATCGAATCGCAGGAGCGCGAGCGCAAAACCAGCGAATTGGGCGAGCTCATCATGAACCGCCTGCGCCGCTATGACAAAGTAGCGTACGTGCGCTTTGCCTCGGTGTATCTCGATTTCAAAGACGTAAAAGAATTCATGGACGAGCTGCGAGACTTAGTAAAAGCTAAGGATGCGAAAGATGCCGTCGAAGTTAAAGCGAAGAAATGACGATGGAGTACTGACGACCGCAAAGCAGCTCACGAAGAATCGCACCAAACAATATGCCCCACAAAATCACGCTCATCCCCGGCGACGGCATCGGGCCTGAAGTTACCGACGCTACAGTCCGCATCCTCGAAGCAACCGGCGTTAAGTTCGAATGGGAACCCTTTGCCGTAGGCGCGGAGGCTTTCGAGAAGCATGGAGAATACATTCCCAAAGAAGTCATCGAATCGATTGAGCGCACCCGCGTCGCCCTGAAGGGACCGGTGACTACGCCCGTGGGTGGCGGCTTTTCCAGCATCAACGTAGCGCTGCGCCAGAAGTTCGAACTCTACGCCAACTTCCGCCCCATCCGGAACTTGCCGCATATTCCTACGCGTTATCCCGATGTCGATCTCATCATCGTGCGCGAAAATACCGAGAGCCTTTATTCCGGGCTCGAGCACGAGGTGGTCCCAGGAGTGGTCGAGAGCCTGAAGATCATTACCGAAAAAGCCTCCACTCGCATCGCCAAATTCGCCTTCGAGTACGCCCGAAAAAATCAGCGCAAGAAAATTCACGCCATCCACAAAGCCAATATCATGAAGCTTTCTGATGGCCTATTTCTGCGCTGCTGCCGCAACGTCGCTAAGAATTTTCCTGAAATTACTTACGGCGAACACATTGTCGACAACACCTGCATGCAACTGGTGATGAACCCGTACCAGTACGACATGCTGGTGATGGAAAATCTTTACGGCGATATTATTTCGGACCTGTGCGCCGCATTCGTCGGCGGATTGGGCTTCGTCCCCAGCGCCAACCTCGGCGACCACTGCGCGATCTTCGAAGCGGTTCACGGCTCTGCCCCCGATATCGCGGGAAAAAATCTCGCCAATCCCACCGCGCTGCTGCGCTCGTCGCTGCTGATGCTGCGGCATCTCGGAGAGTTCGAAGCCGCAACGCAAATCCGCAATGCGCTCGAAAAGGTCTACCGCCATCGCGAAAAACTAACCAAAGACGTTGGCGGACTGGCCGGCACTTCGCAATTTGCCGACAACGTCGTCGCGGAGATGACCGCTACGAACTCCGCTCCGGCCACTGCGCAGTAGCTATCTCGGCGCAGCGCACTACCGCAGCCAAATCCGGTTTTCTTTGCGCTCTTTGCGCGATCCCTTTGCGTTCTTGGCGGTCAAAGGCTTCAAGATCCTTTAACCGCGAAGCGCGCAAAGGCATCGCGAAGGACGCGAAGAAAAACAACTGTACGATGGCGCGATTGGCGGTCCGATAGACGCTTTTCAAACTCTCGAGAGAATAATTTTTTTCAAAGGAATCCTCACATCGGAAAGCCCGGTCCTCAATCGTCAATTTTTCCAACAGCCTCTTGCGGTAGGATGGGAGAAATATTTCGGGGCCTCACCGCTCACTTGAGGCAGAAATGGGGCGTTATGAAAAAGAAGTTTCTGTGTGCTCTGTTTGGAACCGTTGCCAGTATGTTTCTGTTCGCGGGATTCGCCGCCGCGCAAGGCGGCGAACTGGTCGCGGCCGAATTCGGCGCCGGCGGCCACCGCGTGGATGTGACCCAGCAAGTGCGTTCCTATATGCATGACGGCGTACTGCGCTTTGAGGTCACCGATCAGACCTTCGGCGTCGATCCTGCCCGCGGTCATGTGAAGGAACTTTTCATCCGAATCCGCCACTGGGATGGAAACGTAGAAGAATTCCGCTTTCCGGAGTACGCGCACGTTAATCTGGTCCTCGATCCGGAGCATGGCTACGAGTGGCACGACCGCGAATTCCACATCATGCGCGCGTTCTACGGCGGTGAAGGACACTTCATCGACGTGACCGAACAACTGCGCAGCATGAAACACGACGGCAGATTATTCGTGATCGTTGACAACCGCACGTTGGGGGTTGATCCCGATCCGCGAACTCACAAGGTCCTGCGTGTTCTCTACTGGAATGAGGGACAGCGGCGCCAAATTGTGATTCCCGAACATGGGGAGCTGCGACTGCCTTAATTAATCGCGAGTTTCGGTCTTGGCCTTTGGGCTTCGGCAGATTGTTGCCGAAGCCCAAAGCTTTTTAGACGCTCGCAGGAAGCGGCGCTCCCAGAATCTGCATCAGGCTCTGCGGGCCGCAGCACGCATTTTTGAGCCGCGCAAAATCTTCCTGGATTTCCCGGTTCTTTCGCAAGGCGTCGAGCGTCGTTTGCAGAATGGCGGCGGCGTGAGAATCGGCCGGAATGGCCAGCCGGTAGTGCATCCACTTCCCTTCGCGCCGCGCGGAAACGATTCCCGCTTTGCGCAGGTAGGCGAGATGACGCGAAATCTTTGGCTGGGGCGCGCCCAATACTTCGACAAAATAACAAACACACAATTCCTGCCGCGCCATCAGGTTTAATAACCGCAGCCGCGTGCGGTCCGCCAGGGCGTTGAAGAGCACTTCCAGAGGCACTGCCTTGCGTGGCTTCGTCACCCGGCTAGAATATCAGATTACACATTTGCCTTGACAGATATGTTTCCGCCGCTTATGCTGCCAATACATCTGCATAAGCAGATATATAAAGTCGCAACTGGAGGAGATCATGCCGGCCGCCGAAGTTACCGCCCTGAAAGCCCACGTAGCCATTAAAGTTCGAAATGTAAATAACAGTCTGGAGTTCTACCGCAAGCTGTTCGGCATTGAACCCAGCAAAGTCCGCACCGGATACGCGAAATTCGACGTGCAGAATCCCCCGTTGAATTTCACTCTGAACGAATCTCCGGTGGGCGAAGCCGGCGCGCTTTCGCACCTGGGCATTCAGCTGAAATCAACCGCCGACGTACTGGCCATGCGCCAAGCCTGGGCCGATGCCGGACTCTTTACCCGCGACGAGATGCAGACGGATTGCTGCTTTGCCACGCAGGATAAGACCTGGGTGCGCGATCCCGACGGAAACGAGTGGGAGGCCTTCGTCGTGCTGAAAGACAACCTGCCGCAGATACCTGCCTCCGAAGCGACCGCCTGCTGTGCACCCGGTTGTTGCGCTCCAGCGAAGTGATGTGATGGAGAAACCCAAAGTGCTTTTCCTCTGCACGGGAAACTCCGCCCGCAGCCAAATGGCGGAGGGCTACCTTCGCCATGCGGCGGGCGATCGCTACGAGTCGCTCAGCGCCGGGGTTGAGCCCAAGGGCCTCAATCCTCTGGCAGCGGAAGCGATGCGCGAGATCGGCATCGACATTTCGCCGCAACAATCGAAGCATGCCGACTCCTTCCTGGGCACACACATTTCCTGCGTCATCACGGTTTGTGACAACGCCAAAGAACGCTGCCCGATTTTTCCCGGAGCAGGCAAGCTTTTGCATTGGAGTTTCGACGATCCTGCCGCAGCCCAGGGCACGCAGGCAGAAAAGCTGGCAGTCTTCCGGCGCGTGCGCGACGAAATCATCGGACGAATCCAGCGTGAACTGCTCGCGACTTAGCGCAGGAAAAAAACCACGCAGAATCGAAAGAGAAAGAGGCCGAATGACCGATACATTAGGCAGGCGCGCGCTGGCTGAAGCGCTCGGAACCGGGCTCCTGGTGACTGCGGTCGTCGGCTCGGGCATCATGGCCGAGCGCCTTAGTGGAGGCAACATCGCACTCGCTCTGCTGGCCAATACCATTGCAACGGGAGCGGCGCTTCTGGCCCTGATCCTGACATTCGGGCCGCTTTCAGGAGCGCACTTCAATCCCGCCGTGAGCCTGAGCATGGCGCTCAGCCGCCGGATTCCCTTCCTTGAAGCTTCCGCCTACATCGCCGCACAACTGGGCGGCGCGGTCCTGGGAACCCTGCTGGCTCACGTAATGTTCGCGGTTCCGCTGGTGACGTTATCGCACCACCAGCGCGCCGGCTTGCCCCAGCTTGTGGCAGAATTCGTCGCCACCTTTGGATTGCTGGTTGTAATCTTCGGCTGCCTACGGGCCCAGAGTTCCGTCGCCAACATTGCCATCGCCGTGGCCGCCTATATTACTTCGGCCTACTGGTTCACTTCTTCCACCTCATTCGCCAACCCCGCCGTCACCATCGCCCGGTCGCTTACCGATACCTTCTCCGGCATTCGTCCTGCCGACGTTCCTGGCTTCATTGCCGCGCAAATCCTGGGATCGCTCGCCGCCACCGTTGTCGGTTCGCGGCTCTTCCCGCCCATTCCAGTCTGATCCACTGTCCTGCTTGTGCTTGTTTCAAGCTCCCAACCGGAGTTAGAAATCAAATTTCCAGGAACAGTACTAAGGTTTGGTGAGGAACTCCGCAAGTCAACCAGTCTCTCGCCCCTTTTCTGCTAGTCTGGGTTCACCCTGTTGTTTCGGTCACTCGCTGCAAGAAATCGGGTCGCGCACGCCATGGTCAAGGTGATTGAGCAGGAGCTTTCCGTACTCTCTTCGTCGAAAAGCGGGCTGCTATACCTCACAGCCAATGACTGGTCGCTGGTCGCCGATAAAGCCACCCGCGCTTTTTTCAAGAAGGGCGAGCTCCTCGTCCAAAGGGGCAAAAGAGCGAACGGAGTTTACCTTCTGGTAAAGGGAATCGCGCGAGTGCAAATCCCTTCGCAAGGCTCGGGACGAAAGCTCGGCCCCGGCGAAATCTGCGGCGAAATGTCCTACCTGGAGGACGCCCCTGCCAGCGCCAACGTAATCGCTGAAACCGACATTGAGGCTTACCACCTCGACCGCCCGACCCTGCAAAGTTTATTTGAGCTCTTTCCGCACTTGGGTTCCCGCTTTTACCGTTCCCTGGCGACCAACCTTTCGCGCCGTCTGCGGGACCTGATTGAGCCGCAATCCGCCGCGGCCGCCGCTATGCAAAAAACTTCATCTTGACAACTTTCCTTCTCAGGCACAGAATTGCCGCCGCCTGAGTGGGCGGCTTTTATTTGCTTCCCACCGGGGTCTTCCCCCAGCGATGTATGAACTCGCAGCGGATGCGGATTTACCGCTTTGCAGTTCGACCTCGTCGTCCAATACGTCCGAGATTTCAATCGCCGCCGGTCTGAGTGCGGACGACACTCTTCCGTGTTTGCTGCGGCTCCGTTGTATTTCCCCGGGGATTTACCGTTTTTCAATCTAGGAGGAACTATGCGATTCACCCGTTTCATGCGGGCGTCCGTCGTGGGCGCCGCGCTGTCGATCTTGCTTGGGCTGAGTACTGTTGTGGCCACCGCGAACAACGGCCGCGATTTTTCCGGATATTTCGACGTGAGTGACGTTCAGAAGCAAGGCGAACTGATGCAAGTCACGCTTCACCTGCAACTTTTCAATCACGGGAACGAAGACGAGAGAAGCGTGCTGGTGACTCTGCTCGATTCCAGCCCGTCGATGACGATGCGCGGAACCTTTGCGCCGGTAAAGGTTTGGAAGCACCAGCAGCGCATTAACCTGAGCCAGCAATTTTCCGTGAGCCAGCGCGAGTACGCCGAGTGGATGGCTGCTCCCGGGCAGCCCAACATCGTGATCCTGTTTCAGGATGCGAAGGGAAATACCTGGCAGCGCGGCGCGCAGATCAGCCGGCGGCCCTTAGTGCAATGATCTGGCCGAATTTCGACCGTGAGCGTTAACCACGAACCCATAGACATCAGGAGGATTGCATGCGTCGCTTCGCGATATTGCTCGCTGTGGTAATCGCCGCCCTGCTCACTTTGCCGGGCCAGGCCCAGGATGTAATTACGACCGCCATTGGTGGCGGCCCCAACGGAATACCCGCCCTTGACGCCAACATCTATGACCCGTACGGAATTGCCGTGGATACTTCCGGCAACTACTACATTGCCGCCTACAATCAACACCGCGTTTTTAAAGTCAGCCCGGCCGGCACTCTAACCGTGGTAGCCGGCACCGGCGCCCAGGGATACAGCGGCGACGGACTTGTCGGCGGCGCCGGCAATGCCAGCCTGTACCACCCCACGGCTGTGGCAGTGGACGGCACCGGCAACGTCTACATTGCCGATCAATACAACTGCATCGTGCGCAAGGTAAGCACGGCCAATACCATCACCACCATCGCCGGTACTCCAGGTTCGTGCACCTATGGCGGAGATGGCGGCCTTGGAACCGCCGCTCACTTGTACTATCCCATGGGCGTAGCGCTCGATGGATCCGGCAATCTCTACATCGCCGACAACAGCAACTGCCGGGTGCGCAAGCTGATTCTCTCCACCAACATCATCAGCACCTACGCCGGCAACGGAACCTGCGGCTACGCGGGAGATAGCGGCCTGGCGACATCGGCAGAGCTTGCCAGCACCGATGGCGTTGCCCTGGATACCGCGGGCAACCTCTACATCGCGGATACCACGAATTACGTCATCCGCAAAGTGACCAAGTCCACCGGCGACATCACCACCATCGCGGGCAATCACACCGCCGGCTTCAGCGGTGACGGCGGCTTGGCCACCAGCGCGGAATTCAATCAGGTATACCAACTTGCGGTGAACGGCGCGGGAACCACCGTCACCTTCGCCGATTATTACAACCAGCGCGTGCGCCAGTTCGCGGTGGGAGGAAGTATCAACACCGTTGCCGGAACCGGAAGCGCAGGGTTTACAGGCGATGGCGGATCGGCCACCAGCGCAGACTTGTATTATCCCGAAGGCGTAGCCCTGACCAGTGCGGGCACCGTCTACGTTGGCGACAGCAACAACTATCGAGTGCGCCTCTTCACCGTAGGAGCAAACATCAACACGGTCGCCGGCAACGGCAGCCCGACCGTCGAGACCCAACTGAACAACATTCCGCCGCAAGGCGTAGTTTTGCAGTATCCCTACGGCTTGGCGAGAGACACTGCGGGTGACGTGTATGTGGCGGAGAGTCACAACTACATGGTCCGCGAACTGGTTCACTCCAGCGATCTCGTGACCTTCTTCGCGGGTGATGGCACCTACGGCTACACCGGCGACGGCGGCCCGGCCACCAGCGCAGAGATGACCTATGACTACGGCGTGGCGAAGGACACCCTAGGCAACGTTTACATTGCCGACACCTACAACCACATCATCCGGGTGGTGAACTCGGCGGGTACGATTAACACTTACGCCGGTGTCCCGAACCGCGCAGGATACAACGGCGACGGAGGAGCTGCGACCGCCGCCTGGCTTTACTATCCCGAGGGCGTTGCCGTCGATAGCAAGAACAACGTCTACATCGCCGACACTAGTAACGACATCATCCGGAAGGTCTCGGCGGGAACCATCACAACCGTTGCCGGCATTCCGGGTCGAGGCGGTTATTCCGGAGACGGAGGTCTCGCCACCAGCGCCATGCTGAACCAGCCTGACGCCCTGGCGGTGGATTCGGCGGGAAATATTTTCATCTCGGATTATGACAACTGCCGGGTCCGCGAAGTTTCCGCCGTGACCGGAATCATCAGCACGGTCGCGGGAAATGGAACCTGCAGCTTCACCGGAGATGGCGTCGCCAGCGAGAACGGCGTGGGCTATCCGGAAGGCGTCTATGTGGATGCCAACGACAATCTGTTTATCGGCGACTACTTCGAGCGTGTGCGCTGGGTCAGTCCCGGCGGCGTCATGACAACCATCGCCGGTAACGGCAGCGCGGGCTACTTCGGGGATGGCGGCCTCGCTACCCTCGGCGAGATGTATGAACCTGCGGGAATTGTGCTCGACTCCGCCGGCGACGTTCTGGTCTCCGACTACAACAACCTTCGGGTGCGCCAGATCTCGGCTTTCCCGGCGGTCAATACCACTTCCAGCAACTTGGCATTCGGCCTCACCAACGTGGGATCGACCAGCACTCCACAAACCCTCACGGTGAGCGCTCTCGGGCCGGTGAGCATCTTCAACATCACGGCCAGCGCGAACTTCAGCGAAACCGACGACTGCCCGGCCAGCATGGCCAATGGCACCACCTGCACAATGTATGTCTACTTCGTGCCGACGGCTTCGGGAACCCTGAATGGCTCCGTCACCATCAACAGCAACGGCTACTTCAACTCGCTCAACACCATCAATCTGTCGGGCCTGGGCAGCTCTATCTCGCTCACTGGGGCGCCGGTGATCTTCGGCAACCAGTTGGTGAAGACGACCAGCGCGGTGAAGACGGTCACCGTCAAAAACACGGGAACCGCGGCGATCACCATGGGGACCATCACTCTGGATGAGACGACGGATTTCGCCATCTCCTCCAACACCTGTCCGGCCTCCGGCGCCAAACTGAATGCCGCCGCCAGTTGCGCGCTGGGCCTGACGTTCAAACCGGCGTCGACCGGGGCAAAGAAGGGCGCAGTCTTAATTGCCGATAGCGATCCTTCCAGTCCGCAACTGGTCGGCCTCAGCGGCACGGGAACCAGCAACATATCGCTGAGTCCCGCCAGCATCACCTTTGTCACAACCGCCGTGGGGACGGTGAGCGCCGTCACCAAAGTCACGCTTACCAACAACTCCGGGGTTAACATCACCCTGGGAACTCCCGCTCTCACTATCACCGGTCCATTCGCCAGCGCCAATACCACAACCTGCAGCAACGGCGCGGTAATCGCCAGCACCGGAACATGCATTATCAGCGCGGAGTTCAAACCGACTGCGACCGGGTACGCCTCGGGCAGCATCAGCGTCAGCGACAGTGACGTGACCAGCCCGCAATCGGTATCCCTGCAAGGTACCGGAACGGGCATCAAGTTCACGCCATCCTCGGTGAACTTCGGCACCGTCAATGACGGGACGCAGGTGAGCTCAACCGTAACTATCACCAACGTAGGCACCACGCCGGTTAGCTTTATCGGCGCGGAAATCGTAGGCGTCAACAGCGCGGACTTCGCTGACAACTATACCGATGGGCCGCCTTGCAACAACACGGCCAGTTCGCCGCTTCAACCCGGCGCCACCTGCACCTTGACGGTGTACTTCCTGCCGACCAAAGTCGGTACGGAATCTGCAACTTACAAGGTGTTCGACAACAGCCCGGGTAATCCGCAAACCCTTTCGCTGACTGGAAAGGGGCAAGTGGCCGCGAAATAACCTCGCCGCACAATCACTACGCCGCCGGGCTGCCCCGGCGGCGTTTTTTATGTGGAAAATGCCGATTTTGGACGGAAACCAAAACCTCGCGCCTTGAGGTGAGCCCGGTTAGCCTTGAAATTGTCCCAAAACCCGCCTCCGCGGCCGAGGCCAGGAATTGCCCTGGGACGCAAAAGGACCGTATTAGTGTGCATTGCTTTGCAGTTTCAAACTGGGTACCCCCTACCAAACAACCGCTAACTACCCTTGACTCAGCGTGTTACAATTCGTTCTACTTTGGCACCAAGGGTGCTCTGAGAGCAGTGCGGGATGATCAACTCCCGTCAGTGGAGACCTGAAGTCTCCGATTTGTTGGCAGCTGATGTTTTTCGAATTTGGGAGGATGTAGCTATGAAGCGGATAGTATTAATGGCGTTACTGGCTTTGGCTCTACCGATGGCAGCATTTGCCGGCGCGGTGGATTTTAGCAACGCAGGCGGCACCTTGACGGGCAGCTCGTCCGGCTTGGTTCTGACTGGATCGACACTCATTGGAGTTGACGGCTTCAACGGGATGGGCCAACTCACCGGCGCTCTCGGATCTGTCAACTTCAGCACCGGCGCCTATGTCTCCACCAGCGGCAGCGGAGTTGGCTCCGTCGCGACATTCAACGGTGGTGGCACCTTTCAGATTTCCGGCAACGGTTCGTACGGCATTCCGAACGGCGTCATCTTTAGTGGCAGCTTCACCGGTCCCGTCACTCTTACGGAGACAGCGATGAACAGTTCTACCGGCGGAAACACCTACCTCCTCTCCGGTCAGGTCTCCGGCACCTGGTACAACGGCTCCACGGTAAGCGGCGCCACTTCGCAAATCTACATCTTTACCGGCAAGAACGGCTGGATGGGAACGTCGACTCTTGGTAGCGGCGACACCATTATCACCACCGTTCCTGAACCGGGCACACTTGGCCTGCTGGGCACCGGCCTGTTCGGTTTGGCTGGCATCGTCCGCAAAAAGCTGAAGGCGTAACTTCGTCTCTATCCGCCTCTCTCAAAGCCCCGTCCTCGCGGATGGGGCTTTGCTTTTGTCCCTCACTCTCTTCCGGCCTTGAAGAGGCCTTGAATTACTCCGGTAACCCTTAAGCCGGGATTACCGTTGACCCTCCTCTCCAGCCTCCTTACATTCTCAACAGGGGGTCGTATGAAAGATATTCATGAAGTGTTGCGGCAGAAGCAGACCAAATACGCTCAACTGGGCAAGCAGATCGAGATGCTCCAGCAGGCGGCAGAAAAACTGCGGGAAGTGGCTCCCTTGCTCGCCGAAAGCGACGATGAAGACAACGCCGTCTTGATGGAAGGCGACGAGGCTCCGCTCTCTGAAGCCATGTCCGCCAAGGCTGGCGCTGCCGGTTCGGGCTCTTCGGCCTCCAAAGCAGCCAAGCCCACCGCGCCACGTTGGCCTTAATCTCATCCCGCTGAGACGGGTAATCCCGTTATGAACCTTCTGGCATTGCTGGTTTCCGCTGACGATTCCGCTTCCCAGGTCCTGGGCCGGGTACTACCCCCGTCCGGGATCGCGGTCGAGCGTTTCAGCGACGTCAGCACGGCAGTCGACCGCCTCCAGCAACTCCGGTTTGACGCCCTCATCGTTGACTTCGAGGATCCCATTGCCGCCGAAACTGTGCTGCAACAGGCGCGTCGACTGAATTCCGGCAAGCCTCCCATTACCGTGGCCCTGGTTGCCGATCTGTCGCAGACTCGCGATATTCTCAACGATGGAGCCCACTTCGTTCTCTACAAGCCTCTTTCTGAGGATCGGGCGCGGGCCGGCCTGAAAGCGGTAGTCGCCTTGTTAAGCCGCGAGCGCCGCCGTGCCCGGCGCATTCCCGTGCAGGCGCCGGTGGACCTCACCATGTCCGACGGCCGCAAGGTCGAGGGCATTCTCATTGATTTGAGCGAGACTGGCATGGACGTTCTTACCGCCGAAGCCCAATCTCCCGGAGTGGTTTTGACCTCTCGCTTTCGCTTGCCCGGTGCGAGTTTTGAAGTAAACGCAGTGGCGCGGGTCGCGTGGGCCAATCCCAACGGACAGACCGGAGCTCATTTTCTCGACCTGGAAGAATCCGTCGGCGCTCAACTTCGCGCGTGGCTGCAAACCGCCGCGGCGAGTGGCATTGCCGGACCAGAAGAAACTGTCCCTCATTGCAAGCTCACCGATCTCAGCCTGGGTGGATGCTACCTGGAAAGCGATTCTCCATTCCCCGAGCGCGCCATGGTCGATCTTTGCCTGCGCACCGAAGATATGGCCGTCCACACCGAAGGCATGGTGCGGGTCGCGCATCCGGGATACGGTATGGGCGTCGAGTTCCCTTCCCGCACCGCCGAACAACGCGCGCAGGTGGGAAACCTGATCAGCATTCTGCGCGGATGCCCGGAATCCATGCTCGAACTCAGCGTCTCTCCGCGCGCCCTCACCGCCGACCTCACTCAATTCCAGCGCGCCGACGGTCCAGCGGAGGACGGCTCCGACGAAGTTGACGATCCTTTGCTCGACCTGCTGCGTCACGGATACAAGCTTGCACAACACGACTTCCTCACCGAGCTTCGCCGCCAGCGCTCCAGCGAAATCCTTGCCACCTAGTTCGTTCCTTTGCCGTAATCATCTTCCAATCATTGCGCGCGAGCCTCTCGCGGCAGTTGGTCAGGACATCTTGAGAAAAAGCGCTAGGCAGGAAACCGGGCAGAAAAACAGCAGATTTGCGAGAGGCTGGCGGGCTAAACCGGAGAGTTGAAGAACCGCGCCCCGTCTCTGGCCCGGAAACCTCAACTCTCCGTGGTCTGTTCCACCCCAATGAGAACAAGGTAGTCGGTCACCGTTTCGCCATGGTTTCAGCAATATTAAATTTGAGTTAAAGAGAAAATGAGTTATACACAGTTTTGGGCATGGCTGGGTTTTGCAATCCCTCCGCCGGTAAAGTCTGAGCCGTGCATCGAATTCCTCAGTGTGCGAACATGTACGGCGAACGTATGCCCTGAGGGCGATCAGATTCTGAACGTGAGGATGGGCAGGCGACGCTGGCAATTTCTAGACATTCCGGTCCAACCAAAGAGCCCGCACCTTTGAAAAGCGCGCCCCGCCCCGCATCCCGCCGGAGATTGCTGTGGACCCCGCTTCTTTCCATCGCCACCGCCGCACTCGCGGTTGAGGTTCCTTTTCTATTTCGCGGCACCCCATCCGGCCACGACGTTGAATTTCATTTGTATACCTGGCTGGAAGTTCTCGCGCAGTGGAAGCAAGGAATTGTTTACCCGCGCTGGGCTTCTTTGGCCCACTTCGGCTACGGAGAGCCACGCTTCATTTTTTATCCTCCGGCCTCATGGACCCTGGGAGCCGCTCTGGCAGCCATCTTTCCCTGGAGGTTTGCGGATTGCATCTACATCTGGCTCGCACTCGCCGCCGCCGGCGTCTCAATGTTTTTGCTGGCACGGGAATGGCTCGATTCGCGCGACGCCACCTTCGCCGCAGTGCTCTATACCGTCAATCCCTATCATCTCGCGATTGTTTACTGGCGCAGCGCCTTCGCCGAACTGCTGGCCAGTTCGCTGGTTCCGTTGCTGCTGCTGTTATTGCTGCGGGACGATGCAAAACGCGTACGGACGATGGTCCTCCTCGCCTTCCTATTGGCGGCCGCATGGCTGATCAACGCTCCCGCGGCGGTGATGATCCATTATTCCCTCGCACTCATGACCATAATCCTGGCTTGGCAACGGCGCTCTCTGCGACCGGTACTTCTGGCCGCGGCTGCCGTCGCGCTGGGCGCGGCGCTCGCCGCGTTCTATTTGCTGCCCGCGATCTACGAACAACGCTGGATCAACATTGCGCAATCGATCTCGCCGGGCGCGCGCCCGCTGGATAATTTCCTCTTCGTCCACACCGACGACGCCGATCACGACGCCTTCAATCGCGTGATCTCCTGGATCGCCTGCGCAGAAATTTTCGTCACACTTCTCGCCGCGTTTTTCGCGCGAAGCTGGCGCAGCCGGAATCGTGAGCTGTGGCTCTTGCTCGTGGTCTGGGCGTCGGCCTGTACCGTGATGATGCTGTCGCCCACCAACCCTCTATGGGATATCCTCCCGAAACTTCGCTTCATGCAGTTCCCCTGGCGCTGGCTGCTCTGCCTGAGCGTCCCATTCGCTTTACTGATGGCAATCGGAATACGCCGCTGGAGTGCGCGGCTCACGCTGTATCTGGCCACGCTCTGCGTGCTGGCTTTTGTGTGGCATCACTTTCAGGCCCCTTGGTGGGATACCGTTGCCGACCTCCGCGAGATGCAGGACAACATGGCGACCAGCGCCGGATATGAAGGCACCGACGAATACACTCCCCTGGGCGCAGACCCTGCCGAGGTGGACAAAGCCGCTCGCCGCGCCACGGTGGACGGCCCTGCCCACGCCGCGATTCAGATTGTCGAATGGGACGCCGAGCGCAAAGTTGTTACGGCCTCCATGTCCGCTCCCGATGCGCTCGCGCTGAAGCTCTTCAATTATCCTGCGTGGCGGGTCGAGGTGAACGGACGGCAGGTTCAGCCACGCTCGCGCGAATCGACCGGGCAAATGCTGGTTCCCGTGGAAACTGGCAAGAATCGCGTTGAGATCACTTTTACTCGCACCTGGGATCGCACCGCCGGCGCGTGGATTTCGCTGATCTCGCTAATGCTTGCGATCGTTCCCCTGCGAAAATCGCCGAGGCTCGCATCCCAAGGCCAACCATCGGTCTGAACTTTCACGTTCTTATGCGAAGAATTCTGATTGCAACTTCCAATGCCGGCAAACTGCGGGATTTCACCGGCGCTGCACTCGCCCACGGAGTCGAGATTGCCGGCCTTCCCAACTTCTCTTCCCTGCTTCCCGTGGTCGAAGACAGACACACATTTGAGGCCAACGCCCGCAAAAAGGCCGAGGAATATAGCCGGCACGTTCCCGGAGAGATTGTGCTCGCTGACGATTCAGGATTGGAGATCGACGCGCTCCACGGCGCTCCCGGCGTACACTCCGCGCGCTACGCCGCCCCCGATCTGCTCAATAAGCAACCGCACGAAGCCGGCGCGAATACCGATGACGGCGCCAACAACGCCCGCGTCCTCCGCGAACTGCAGGGCGTTCCTTCCCACCAACGCACCGCCCGATTCATCTGCGTGCTCGCGGCTGCCCGCGACGGCAAGACGTTAGCCACATTCCGCGGCACAGCCGAAGGAGTCATCCTCGACGCCCCGCAAGGCGAGCACGGCTTCGGCTACGATCCCCTCTTTTATTTTCCCCAAATCAAGAAAACATTCGCCGAGCTGACCGCAGAAGAGAAATCCGAGCACAGCCATCGCGGAGCGGCATTCCGCAAGTTTCTGCAATGGTGCGATGCATCGGGTAAATAGCCAGCGGTGCCCCCAATTCCTCGCATCCTCTGCGGGAAGTGGGGATTCGCCTTTAGGCGCCGCTCCTCGACGGCGCAACACGCATCGAACCCTGATCCGCATGCACCATCCCCACCGAGGATGCCCCATTTCGCGGTGGCGCATGAAAAATTCTAAGGCCATGTGTGGGCCAGAACCCGCGCTCCAGCGAATCCTCACAGGGCGTCATCCCGAAGCCCCGCGTCTTCACCAGCGGGGCGAGGGATCTCCCGCTTATCGGACGCCGCGCGAAAGCCAACGAATCGGGGAACGGCCCCGAAATTCGCTTCGTATCAGGGCACGCATTCATGCGTGCCGAAAAACCCCATCGACTCAACCCGCCTTTAGGCGCCGCCCCTCGACGGCGCAACACGCATCGAACCCTGACCCGCATGCACCATCCCCACCGAGGGTGCCCCATTTCTCGGTGGCGCATGAAAAATTCTAAGGCCATGTGTGGGCCAGAACCCGCGCTCCAGAGAATCCTCACAGGGCGTCATCCCGAAGCCCCGCGTCTTCACCAGCGGGGCGAGGGATCTCCCGCTTATCGGACGCCGCGCAAAAGCCAACGAATCGGGGAACGGCCCCGAAATTCGCTTCGTATCAGGGCACGCATTCATGCGTGCCGAAAAACCCCATCGACTCTACCCGCCTTTAGTCGCTGCTCCTCGACAGCGCAACACGCATCGAACCCTGACCCGCATGCACCATCCCCACCGAGGGTGCCCCATTTCTCGCGTCCTCTGCGAGAAGTGGGGATTTGCAGCGGACGGTGCGCCCCCACGCCACGGAAGAACGACGCCCGCAGTGACGTGCAAGAGCGGCGCTTCAGCGCCGCGTAAAGGTTCGAAATCATGCCGGGCTTCAGCCCCTGCGGTGGCCCGGACTGGGGGACCTCAGCGTCTTGTTCACTTGTCACAGACCATGGAGCAGCTATCGCCACTACGCCACGGGAGAGCAAGGATCGGTTCTGATCAACAAACATCAGAAAGCAGAACTACGCCTGCGCCAGACCCGGGGAGCTATGTTGCTCGTGTGAGAACGGACGCATTCGTCCGTTCCGCGGGCGCAGCCCGCGCCTTACTATTGTGCTCTACCGCGTCGATGACACACATCGGGCGCGAATCCGCATACACCCAATGCCAGTCAGGGTGCCCGCGCCTTTTGCGAGAAGTGGGGCTTTCGCCGCTGGATGCCGGAAAATCAACGCGCCATAGAACGCCGTGCGGAGCCGGGTGCAACGTCCCGAAAACCGCGACGAGTGAGGCAGCCCACTTTGTGGTGGCGGATGAAAATTCTAACGCCGTGTGTGGACCGGCCCCTCGAAATACTCTTTGACCGCACGTTTGCGAAGGTAGATAATCGTTGGCGCTGGACAATCCGCAAGTCCCCCCCACATGAAGGATTAGCCGAGCAGCGGTCGGGTGAGAAGAGACCACTGATAAGGTCCGCATCGAGGTTCTCCAACGATGAAATTAAATGGATGGAAGATGGTCTGCGCGGCTTGTGCATTCTGCGTTGCGGCGGTGAGTTCCAACTCGGCGCAGACTTTCACCAGTTTAATGAGTTTCGACCAGGCGAACGGTGAATCACCTCAGAGTTCTCTAGTCCAAGGACCCAATGGGAAGTTTTATGGAACTACCACCGTAGGGGGGTCCACAACGCTGTGTCCCTGGAGCCAAGGGTGCGGCACGGTCTTCGAAATCAGCGCGGCGGGTCAAGTGACCACGATCTACAACTTTTGTTCACAAAGCGGCTGCGCGGATGGCCAGGATCCGTCCGCAGTGATTGTCGGTCCTGGTGGAAATCTATATGGGACAACAACTTTTGGCGGGGTGACCTCGTTTGGAACCGTCTTCAAAATCACCCCCTCTGGCAATCTGATCACGCTTCACAACTTTTGTACGCAGAATGCTGGCTGTAGTGACGGAATGAACCCGGAAACTGGACTGGTAGTAGGCGTCAACGGAAATCTCTACGGCACCACAATATCTGGCGGGACTAATGGAGCCGGCACCATTTTCGAGATCACTCCGGCTGGCGTACTGACCACCATCTATAACTTCTGTTCACTGCGAAACTGCAGCGATGGTGATTTCCCTTCAGGGCTAGTTTTAGGTGGGGATGGTAACTTCTACGGAACAGCAGCGGGCAACAACGGAAGCAGGACTTTTGGTGATGTCTTCCGGATCACGCCAGCCGGCAAGCTGACAGTGCTTCATCGATTCTGTTCCGAATCCAACTGTGTTGACGGCGCAACTCCGGCTGGCGGGCTGGCACAAGGGCCAAATGGAGAGTTGTATGGAACAACCTATTATGGCGGGGCCAACGAGTCGTCATGCTACCGAGGGTGCGGCACCGTTTTCGAGATCACTCGATCCGGTCAACTCACCACGCTCTACAGTTTTTGCTCACAAAGCAATTGCAGTGACGGTGAGTGGCCAGGCGCTGCTCCGGTTTTGGATGCCAAGGGCAATCTGTACGGGACGACGGCTTACGGCGGAGCTAGCCTGCAATGCGGTGGATATGGTTGTGGTACCGCATTCAAAATCACTCGGTCTGGCCAGTTCACCAGTCTCTATAGCTTTTGTTCGCAAACCGACTGCAGCGACGGCGAACTGCCAGTTGCGAGTTTGGTTCTGGCTACGAATGGAAACTTGTACGGAACGACAGCATTCGGCGGGACCGACGGCGATTGTACTAACACGATAGACACCGGCTGTGGCACAGTTTTTGTCCTATCTAAAGCGGCGAAGCCGTTCGTGCAAACTCTGCCCGGGTTTGGAATCGTGGGAGCCGAGGTTGGAATCCTCGGGAACAAACTGACGGGAACCACCAGCGTTACGTTCAATGGGGTTTCAGCGACATTCACGGTGAAATCAGCTACCATGATCTTCGCCAATGTCCCGACAGACGCGACCAGCGGTTACGTAGCCGTCACCACGGCGAACGGAACGTTAACAACCAACGTTCCGTTTCGCGTGATGCAATAAACAAGCGAGTAGCCGGTCCTTTGCGCTCTCTGCAAAGGGGGGGCACTCCTCCATCGTGAGGCCCTCGGGATTTTGACTTCTCCCCGCCGCAAGACGCACTTTACGGCTTCCGCGCGAGTATAAGAAATATCCACAGCTCCCTTTGTGATATCCAACCTTGCGCCGCACCCACAATTCATTCCATCATTGTCCCAGCAATGGCAGTGTATCGATTTGAGCGCATTCCCAAAAATTCGGCCGGCAAAAAGTCGCAACTCCTTTATCCGACGTATTTTGCCTCTAAGCCCTTTAAACCGCCTGATTTGGAAGGAATTTCTTGCTAAGGTGATGATTCGAATAGGGGGTGGGGGAGGGGGGTGGAGTTACCAACCAGTAATTATTGCAACCGCTCAAGCTCGTAGACGAAAAATAAATTTACATGTGTCAATCGTAGATCCAAAAAACAAAAGGCGCGGCCACCTGAAAGGTCGCCACGCCTGAATGATTCGCTTACAACGCGCCCGATGCCGACGCTCGAACTCTACGCCGTAATCCTCGAAAGCCCCGCCGTCACCTTCGTCTCGCGTGCCGGCACCATGTTCGAAGCCATCGGAACCTTGGTCAACAAAAAGTTATCCATCAGCAGCGCGTCGATGCCCGAGCACGCATAGCTGCGGATCGCATCCAGCGGGCTCACCACCAGCGGCTCGCCAAACAGATTGAACGAGGTATTAATCAGCATGGGCGCGGAAGCCTGCAGGCCAAAACGCTTCAGCAGATCCCACAGCGCCGGGTTCGCCTCTTTGCTCACTGTGTGCAGGCGCACCAGCCCGCCGGGCAGCACAAAGCCCTCCGGCAATCCCTCAACGCCGGGGCGAACCCGCGCCAGCGAATTCATGCTCTCGCACAGCCCAGAACATTCGAAATATCGCGGCGCATCTTCCACCGGCACCGACACCGCAAACGGACGGAACCACTCGCGGTGCTTGATAAAATCGTTCAGATTTTCCTTCACATACGGAGCCCACGGCGAAGCCAGCACACTGCGGTTGCCCAGCGCCCGCGGACCAAACTCCGCCGGCCCCTGAAACCATCCAATGATCTTGCCGCCCAGCAGCAGTTGCACCGCCTGATCCATCTGCCGGTCGCGCATCACCTGGAAAGAAAATTTCGCTTTGCAGTTGTCGAGCACATCCTTAATTTCGTGCCGCGAATAACCCGGCCCCCAGTACGAATTCGAGCGATAAGATTTCCGGGCCATCTGCTGCTCATGATGTTGCACATACAATGCCGCTCCCAGCGCAGTTCCGGAGTTCCCCGGCGCAGGTGGAACGAAAACGTGATCGAGCCCTACATTTTGTTCGAGAGAGGAAACCAGCAGGCTGTTGTTGAACAATCCGCCGCCAAGGCAAACGTCGTGAATATTGTGTTCGCGGCAAAGCGACTCGATCATTTCGCCAACCCGCTCCACGCAAGCCTGCTGCACCGAAGCCGCCAGCGCGCGGCGCTGCTCGTCGGTGAGTTCGGCGGAGTTTTCCGGAAGACCAGCTTTCTGCCGGAACTTCGCCGACAGGATGAAGCGGTCGCCCACTCCATGATCGAGATAGCTGTAATCCAACCGCAACGATCCGTCGCGCGACTCGCGCAGCATATCGCGAAACACTTGGCGATACTCAGGCTCGCCGCCGAGGCTCATCCACTGCGTCTTATGCTCATCCGCATGAGGAGTGAAGCCAAGCAGTTCGGTGATTCGCGAGTAAAGCCACGCCAGCGAGTGCGGATACGGAATGTCGCGCAGCTTGCGCAGCCGCGTGCCTTCGCCAATGGCGATCATGCCCGAGCGGCCGTCGCCGTCCTCGTCCATCGTGATCACCAACGCCCGGTCGTATGGCGAAAGAAAGAACGCGCTGGCCGCATGGCTCAGATGGTGCTCAACGTTGGTGATCTTTTTCTTCTCGCCGGCCTGATGCCGCAACAACCGCAGGTAGCCGAGTTCCCGCGCCAGTCGCCCCACTTCGCGCACCTGTGCATGTCCCGCCGCAATCGGATCCAGCGGAGAAATTCTTGCCCCCGCGGCCGAGCGCCGCATCCACCCGCGCATCGGAGTTGCCGTCAGCGCTACGCAATCCACGCTCTCCCATCCCGCAGCCGCCTTCGACAAACAAAACTTCATCGCCGCCGCGGGCAGCCCGCGCGCATTTTTCTGGCGCGAAAGCTTGCTCTCTTCAACAACGGCGCGGATTACGCCATCTTCGAGCAGAGCCGCCGAAGTATCGTGACCGAAGGATGAGAGTCCGAGAATACGCATAGGGTTTCCCTGGAATAAACGGATAGGAACTAAATCTTCGGGGGAGAACTGAAGCCTGAGTAAGTAATGCCGCGAACTTTCAGGAGCGGTGATTCACTGAGACGAGAAAACTAGTCGCCGTCGCCAACCGCAACCGGATTCGCCTTCAGCCGCTGCAGCAGCGGACTGTTCTGCGACAAGAATTCAAGATGCCCGCACTTCGGACACTCCAGCATCACGTTCCCGCTCTGCGTTCCATAGGGAAGAAACGTCAGCTTGGTGAACACGTAGCTGTCGATTTCGTGCTTGCATCGCAAGCACTGAACCCCGCTCGCAGCGCGGGCTACAGGTTTTTTTGCCGCCTGCGAAAAACTCGCGCGGCCGGCTTTCTCGTTGTTGCTTACGTCGCTCATGCGAATTGCCCTTGCAAAGACTCTACCGCAGAATACCCCAGCTTTTCCATCAAGCTTCCGGCATACTGTTGCACAAGTTGAGCCTGCCGCTCCGTGAACGATGCGCGCCATCCACCCGCCGAACCGCTGCGGATAAAGCGTCCCTTCGCCGATGCGCGCTGCGGATTCTCTTTTTCTTTTTCCTTCATCCGCGCCAGCGAATTATTCTCGATCGCGCCCGCGATGCGCTCCTTCACTTCCGGCATGTGCAGGAAGTCGACGATGCGCCCAAGTTGCTCCTGCGGCTTCTGCTTAAGTTCCTCAAAGTTCACATGCAGAATCTCGCCGCGCTGCGCCTTGGCTGCGTTCATCCACGAATTCGCATGGTCGATCCACGATCCGAAAGGATTCACTCCCGTTCGCAGAAAGCGCTCGATGTAGGTATCGAAGTCGTTCTTCTCCACGCCCAGCGCGGTTTGGTAGGCAAACTCGGAGAGTGCCACGTCGCGCGGATCGCGCACCAAATAAATCGCTTTCTTATACTCTGCGCGAAAAGGTTCGTGCGTCTTGATCAGACGGCCGTTCCCCGGCAATACCGTCGCGCCCGCCTCGTGCTTGCCAACGTCGGGCAGCATCTCATTCGTGTTCGCGAAACCCGAGGCCTGCCCGGCGAGAATTTCCAGCAGCATGAAGCGCAGCCAGGTGCTCCCCGAGCGCGGATACGATCCGACAAATACGTCAGTGGGCTGGAACCCGCGATGCCGCATCCAGACCAGCGGCGCGCGCAGCGGCGTTTTAGAAAGCGTGTGGCGGACTTTGCGGGATGTGCTCATAATCCTGATTTCCGGGGGCGTTACAAATTTCGGTGCGATCTAATTTCGGCGCGATCTAGTTTCGGTTCGGCGCCTGCGACAAAGCAGTCTCGGGTGGGGCAGAGGCACTCGGCTGAGTCTTCGTTCCTCGGTATTTGCGCAGAATCCCGATGGGCGCGTAGCAATAGACGAAGGCCGTGAAGCGATCGAACGCGCGCAAAGCTCGAAAATAAATCTCGTCTCCGGCGCGTTCCACCAATCCAGCGGGCGCCGCATCTCCCGCACTCCCCGGATACATCGGCCACGCGCCGCCCGATTCTTTTTTCCAGTAAGCCACGTAGCGCGCAATCTTCTCGCCCAGTTCGTCGGGTAGGACTTCAGCGCGAGGAGCTTTCACCCCAATCTTTTCGCTCTTCACGCCCTCATGCTGCGGAGCCTCGTAAATCGCTGAGCGGTCCGCGCCCTCGAGCGATGCCATCCGCGCCTCGAACGGAACTTCCAGAAACCAGCAGATGCCCTGCATCACCGACTCCGGCGATTGGATCATCTCTTCATACTGAATCTGGTGCAGCGGCACGCCGCGGCGAACCAGCGCATCGCACTCGCGCTTCATCCTGCGATAGCCGATCAACGCGCGATGCGAAATGCCACGCTTGGCAAAGAATGAAGATCCCTTACTTGCGCGTACAATGCTTCGGCAAGTATCCGCGAGATCGCGCCAGATCACGATGAAACGCGCGTTCGGAAACTCCTTCGCCAGCGCCTGCATGCAATCGAAATAATTCGGCGACTTGTCGCCGTACAGCGCGCCACCGGCATACTGCTGCCATACTTCCGTGGCCGCCGCAGGATAATCAGAAAACTTCGCGGGCAGCTTACTCGTGTCGATATGGTGCCGGCTGATTCCGTTGTTCCAAAACTCCCAGCGCTCCAGCCAGTCCGCTTTGCTTCCGCCGCCGCGAAACAAAGAGCGTAGCAAAAACAGATCGCTCTCGTAAGTGAGAGCGATCTGCGGATGCTGATTCAGGAGTGTGTACAGCAGCGACGTTCCGGAACGCCACATTCCAACCACAAAAATAGGTCCCGGAGTTCGATCGTTCTTCGTCACTTGGTCAGGCTTCCTCGTAAAAGATGGAATGAGTGCAAGAGCGGGCGGTTACCCGCTCCTGCTGCTAGTCGCCGTCGACGCCGGCCAGTTCAAGCGCGTCGGACGTGACCTGCGACCTGATCCACGGATAGGTCCGCTTTAGGCCTTCCGCAAGTGAGATCGACGGTTCCCAGCCCAGCACCTTGCGAAGACGGGTGTTGTCGCTGTTGCGACCACGCACGCCTTGCGGCCCGGTCAGGTTGTGGCGCTTCACCAGTTTCTTGCCCGCGATGCGCGAGATCACGTCAACCAGGTTGTTGATGGTGGTCAGCTCGTCGGTGCCCAGATTCAACGCGTCGCGGTGGTCGGAGGCCATCAGGCGAATCAGGCCTTCAACACAGTCGTCCACGTACATGAACGAGCGCGTTTGCTCGCCATCGCCCCAGACTTCGATGTCGCCGCCGTCCTCGCAAAGAGCAACTTTGCGCGAAATCGCTGCCGGAGCTTTTTCTTTTCCGCCGTCATAGGTGCCAAGCGGCCCGTAGACGTTGTGGAAGCGCACGATGCGCGTCTCGAAACCAAAATCTTTATAGTAGTAGCGGCAAAGTTCTTCGGCGAAGAGTTTCTCCCACCCGTATCCCGGCTCGGGATCGGCGGGATAGGCGTCCTCTTCAGTCAGCGCCGTTACGTTAGGATCCTTCTGCTTCGCCTGGTTGTAAACGCAGGCCGAAGAAGAGAACAGGAAGCGCTGCACGCCGTTCTTATAGCTGGCATCGAGCATGTGCGCGTTGATGAGAATGTTGTTGCGGCTGATGTCGGCATGGTTGGCCGTGATATAGCCGATGCCGCCCATATCGGCCGCAAGGTTGTATACCTCATCGATGCCGCCGCGCGTGGCCAGCAGGCAGTTTTCAATCTTGCGCAGGTCGAGAACTTCCATCTGGTCGGCGGCGCTGATTTCATATTCCGGCATCTTGAGGTCGGCGCCCCGAACCCAGTGGCCGTCCTTCTTGAGACGTTTAACCAGGTGGTGGCCGATAAATCCCCCCGCGCCGGTTACGAGTATCCGCTTTTGTTTGGTCATAGTGACTTCATCTCCTGAATTGTTTTACTGAATTCCGCAACCTGAGTTGTGCTTGAGCAGAGCCTGAGGGAGGGCTGAGGGCGTTCTGGGGTAACTTTTTTAACTAAAGTCTTACCGGCTGATTTTCATCGCCGCCTGATTCAGCCAGCCTCTCAAAAAATCCGGGGCAACAAATGTTCGATACAAACCGCCCAGGCGAACTTCGATCCATTGACAATGTAGCGCTGCCAAAGCCGCTTGGGCTCCGCGCACAGACGAAACAACCACTCCAGACCGTGCTCACGCATCCACACCGGAGCCTGCTTCAACCGTCCAGTATTCAGATCAAACGCCGCGCCTACGCCCAGCATCACCGGCACGTTTAAGGTATTGCGGTGCGCGTGCATCCAGCGCTCCTGCTTCGGCGTGCTCAACCCCACCCACAGCACATCGGGGCGAGTCTTCTCGATCAGACTCTGCACTTCTTTTTCTTCCGCTTCGGTGAGGGTGCGAAATGGGGGACAGTATGTTCCCGCGATTCGAATTCCATAGCGAGCATGTTCTGCCTGCGCCAGCGCATCCGCCACTCCCGGCGCGCCGCCGTAAAAGAAGTGGCGATAGCGCGATCCGGTCTCGCGGCAAAATGTTTCCATCAGCTCCGGACCGTAGACCCGACGCCGCATGTGCCTGAAGCCCTGCCAGCGTCCCAGCCAAACCAGCGGCATACCGTCAGCAACCACCAACCCGGCATCGCCCAGGATGCCGGCGAACTCCGCATCCTCCCGCGAAACCGAGACGCCGTGCATTCCGGTCACGGCGACATAGCGCGCCGGACCGCGTTCTTCGATCCACGACTCCAGCACTTTGATGGCATCCGGAATCTGCACCGCATCGACGCGAACTCCCAGTACCTGGTAGTTCGGAATCGTCAACTCCGCATCGGCTATGGCAACGCTCGACAAGTTCGTGGTCCCTCGCTAGAAAACTTGGTTTCTAAAACTTAATTCTTCTCGATGATGAAATTTTCCAGCACCAGCGCGTCCATTTCGCTCTTCGAAAAAGTATTGAACGCGTTCGCCGGAGTGTTCACGATCGGCTCGCCCTTCAGGTTGAACGAAGTATTCATCACCACTGGCACGCCGGTCGCCTGCCCAAACTTTTCGATCATCTTGTAATAGCGCGGGCTCTGGTCTTTGAACACCGTCTGCATGCGTCCCGTCCCATCGACGTGTGTGATGGCGGGCAGAATCGCCTGCGCTTCCGGTTTCACCGGAACCACATATTGCATGTAGCGCGCCGGGGAATGCTTCATGGCATTCGGCAGGTCGAAATATTTTTCCGCGCTCTCCGCCAGCACCGACGGCGCAAACGGGCGATAGGGCTCGCGGAACTTGATCTTCGTGTTGACAATGTCCTTCATGTTCGGGTTGCGCGGGTCGGCCAGAATCGAGCGGCTGCCCAACGCGCGCGGCCCCCACTCAAAGCGCCCCTGCGCCCATCCGATCACGCTGGCGTTGGTGAGGTGGTTGACCACCACATCGAGCATCTTGTCTTCATCGTCGTAACGCGTGTGCTTGATATTGTTCGCGCGCAGGAAGTCGCCGATTTCCGAATCCGAGTTCGAACGTCCCCAGAACGCATGCTGCATCTGGAAGTTGCGCGGCTTGCCGAGCAAAGTGTTGTAAGCCCACAGCGCGGCTCCCAGTGCGCCTCCGCCATCGCCCGCGGCCGGCTGCACGTACAACTGTTCAAAACCGGATTCATGCAGGATGCGGGTGTTGGCCACGCAGTTCAGCGCCACGCCGCCAGCCATGCACAGATTCTTCATGCCGGTGGTCTTGTGCAGATTCTTCGCCATGTTCACCAGCACGTCTTCCGTCACCTTCTGGATGCTGGCCGCGATGTCGGCATAATGCTTGTTCATCTTCGAGAGCTCGGCCATGTTTCCGGGTGGCGCGCCAAAATATTTCGGGAAGCCGGTTTCTTCGGTAAAGAACAGCATCTTTTCCGGACGCGGCGTGCCAAACAAATCGGCAAACTTCTGGTTGTAGGTCCGCTCCGTCGAGTGATGGAAGCTGAAGTAATCCATGTTCAGCGAGAACGATCCGTCGCTGTTCTGGTTGATCGTCTTCCACACTTTGTCCACGTACTTCGGCTCTCCGTACGGAGCCATGCCCATCACCTTGTATTCGCCCTCGTTCACTTCAAAACCGAGGAACGCGGTGAACGCGGAGTAGAGCAGGCCGAGCGAGTGCGGAAAATGGATTTCCTTCTGAATCTTGATGTCGTTGCCTTTGCCGATGCCGTAGGTCGAGGTCACCCACTCGCCGACGCCGTCGACGGTAAGGATCGCCGACTCTTCGAACGGCGAGCAGAAATAGGCACTGGCGGCGTGCGACAAGTGATGCTCGCTGAACAGAATTTTGTCTTTGCTGATTCCAATTTCATCTTCGATCTTGGTGCCGACCCAGAGCTTGTCCACCATCCAGGTAATCATCGACTCGCGGAAAACTTTATACGACTGCGGATAGGTCTGCAGCGTCATCATCAGAATGCGATCGAGCTTGCGGAACGGCTTCTCGAAGAAGACAACGTAATCCAAATCCTGGCCGGTGATGCCCGCCTGGTCAAGGCAGAATTGGATGGCCTGCTTGGGAAAGTCGAAGTCGTGCTTCTTGCGCGTAAAGCGCTCTTCTTCCGCCGCGGCTACCAGCGCGCCGTCGTTCAGCAGCACTGCAGCCGCGTCGTGGTAGTAACAACTGATCCCTAGTATGTACATAAGCTCCTATTGTTTCCTCGCCCATTCCAGGTCATAGGCCTCATCGGGATGGTCCAGCCACTCCGTCGGCTTTTTCTTGATGCGCAACGGATCGCTGAACAACCGGGCCGCCAGTCCGAAGGGGAGTACTCCAATCGCGTAAAAGATCGAAAGAACGACGCGCGCCTGAAAGTTGCCGATCTTGTGGGCCAGATCTTTCCACACCGCCCAAGCCTTCTTGTAAGTGCTCCACGCCCCGCCGACTCCCTGGAAAACGGCAAGCACGACGAAGATCACAGCCAGGACGGCGGCTACGACGGCCAGGAAGGTCAACATGTGCCTGAAGAAATTTATTAAATGCGCCATTGGTCTCTCGATTACCCCTGATAAATTTTCCCGGCCTACGCTTCTTAAAGAATGAACATCCGCCCCGTCAATGCGCCGGAACCGAAGATAGCTGCCACGCCGGCATCTCCCTCACTTCAGCTTTTTTCTTCGCCGCGGCCAGCAGCCGGTCGCTCACAAACACCAGCGAAAACAGCACCATGAAGGTCGCATCCGGCCGGCTGCCAAAGGTGCGGCTCACCAGTCCGTTGATCAAAATGTCGAGATAGACGGCAAAGCACCCTACCGCCAGCTGATGCAGGGGCTGATCATGATCGACCGCCCGCATCACGCCTACAAGGTTACGAACGATCCACCCGTGGATCATTAGAATCACTGCCAGCCCGATAATCCCGTTGTTGTACATCACCTCGAGGAAGCCGTTATGCAAGTGTCCCGGCTGCCAGGCAACGTTGATTTTGTAGGCCAGGAATCTCGATGACATAAATCCTCGCCCCAGAATTATTTTTGCCTTAATCAACTGCCAGCCCGCGACCCAGACATCCGCGCGTCCGGTAACCGTTCCCGCCTGCCCGCTGCCGATGTAGTACTTCAGGTACGCGCCGAGAGGCGTAAACGCCAGCGTGAATCCGCCCACCACCAGCAGCACCAGCAGGAATCGCGCTGCGGCCTTGAACTTGCCCTGAAGCATGAAGAAGACCACCGCCCCGAAAATGCAGCCCAGAATTCCCGTCTTGCCGGCGGCCAGCAGCATCACGATCAGTCCGAAGAACATGAAGATGTTGCGCGAGATATTTTTCCCCGGCTCCGCCAGAGTCAGCGAAAACAGCACCAGCAAGCCCGCATCCACCGAAAGCATGGTCGGCGCCGTACCCACGTCGAACAACCGTCCAGTCGCAATCGCCTGCGGATCGCCCAGCAAACGCATAATCGGAAGAAAGACCAGGAAGGCGAATCCCCACTGGCTGACCTTGAGAAACGCGCGCAAATCTTCGCGATTCTTGATCTCGTAATTGCACGCCCCCAGCAGCAGAATCGCCAGAAACAATTTGATGATCCAGGCCAGCGAAAATCCCGGCTTCTCCGCGTAGGCGCAGGAGAGCAGGCACATCACTCCAAACCAAGAAACCCACTTATACGGCCCGGTAAAAATCGTCCGCAGATATTCGCTGTTCTTGTAGGTGTAAAGCAGAAAAATAAAAATCACGAACACCCACATCATGGCTTCGGAGTAAGCGCCCGAGGAAATATTGCCGCTCTCCGCATCTTCCGTCACGTACGAAAAAACTTCTTCCGACCCCAGCAGCACCCACCACAGCGCGAATACCAGATTCCGGCTGCGCAACTCCGCACTCGATGCCGAAGACATCACGAACCACATCAAAATAAAAAAGATGACTCCCACCACCATGATGGAAATCGCCTGATCCGACGCCAGCTCGTAAAACGCCACCAGTGAGCCGGCGGTAAACAGCGAGAGGATGATGATCCAGACGATCGAACCCAGCCGCCCACTCGGCCGCTGCATGGTCGAGGGCGCCCCCGGATTCAGGAATGAAGTCTCAGCTCGCATCTTCTAGCGGGCCTCCGTGCTTTTCGGCGCCGGCTGCGCGCTGACCACGCTCGCCGGAGGCACGCACGCCTGCTCGTACACCGGCAATCCCTGAATCACGCTGTAAAGCTGTCCCGCAATCACGCTGTGCCCAGTGGCCGTGGGGTGAACCGGATCCATATAGAAATTCGCCGTGGGATGCTTCTCCAGGTAATCCACCATGTTGATCACCGGAACATGATTGGCCTGCGCGAAATCGAGCATCGCCTTCTGAAAGGGATGCAGGTCTTTATCGCTCTGATCTTTGCTCGCCAGCACCAGCAGCACCAGTTGCGAATTGTGCGCCCGGCTTACATCCAGGCTTTCCTGCAGGCTGGCATTCAGCGCGTTCACATCCAGCGTGTCCATGCCGCCGAGCGCGTCGAGCGTTCCCGCCATTAGCAGATGCCGCATCTTGTAGTAGGCGACGCGGCGAAGCAGGTCCTCGATCACGAAGTTGTAAATCGCGCTGCGCCGGATGATCGACTTCAACTCCACCTGCCGCAAAAACTTTTCCCGCGCCGCTCCCTGCAACTTCGGCAGCTTCTCAAAATTGCTGTTAAAGCTGTAGGCGCGCACCACGATATCGGGCTGGTAGGTGCTGTCTTCCTCGACCTGCTTGATTTTTTCTCCAACCAGCGCATTGGGATAGGCATTCACTCCCGCCGAGACCACCTGAAAACTTTCGCCGGGGCAATGCGCCTGATTTAGCTTTTTCTCGAGGATCGCCGCGTAGTGCGAGTTGTCGTCCACTCCCCAACCCTGTGTCGCCGAGTCGCCAAACACCATCACGCGGAACTGGCCCTTTTGCTTCATCGTCAGATCCGTCGCATAACGCAGCCCCTGATGATTGATGGTGATGGGCTGGTGGTTATCGACGGTCAGAGTGCGTCCGGGTTCGGGCACCCAGAGCATCCGCTCATCCGGACGGTAGATGGTGTAGTTGCCGTAGCCAAACAGCCGCAGCACCAACTCAAAGGCCACGCAGACCGCAATGAACCATCCCAGCTTTCGCCAGAAACCGCCCTTTTTCTTTTCCCCGCTTGCCATGAACTTCTTTTCCTCTTTTATCGAGATGACAGTTTCTTCGAGAGACCGAGAGCATACTCTCGGAACATTCGCGCAGCCTTAGAACATCGTGTAAATAAACGGCGCCAGCGACGAGCTCTGCGCCACCACGATCAGCGCGCCCAGAAGAAACATGGTCAGGATGATGGGAAGCAGCCACCACCGCTTCTGTTTGCCGAAGAAACCCAGCAGTTGTCCGGCAGTCTGTACGTTCCTCTTAGTCGTCCGCAGCCACTTCATGTTGTTCTCCTCAGAATTTGTGAAAAGTCTTGCAGAAATCAGTCTTTCGGAAAATCAGTCGTTCAAAATCTCAGGCCGCGCCCGAACCCTTCAGCACCGCCGGAATCGTCTTCAGCAAAATCTTGAGATCGAGCAGCAGCGACCATTTGTCGATGTACTGCAGATCCAGCTCCATCCACTGCTCAAACGAAATCGAGCTTCGCCCGCCAATCTGCCACAGGCAGGTCACTCCCGGACGCACGCTGAAGCGCCGCCGCTGCCAGTCTTCGCTGAAGCCTTCATAGTCGCGCAGCGGCAAAGGCCGCGGCCCCACCAGGCTCATATCGCCCTTCAACACGTTAAACAGCTGCGGCAGTTCGTCGATGCTGGTCTTGCGCAGGAATCTACCCAGCGGCGTAATCCGCGGATCGTTCTTGATCTTGAACACCGGACCGCTCACCTCATTGAGGTGCTCGATCTCCTTCATGCGCTTCTCCGCGTCAATCCCCATGGTGCGGAACTTGTAGATGCCGAAGTGCCGCTTGTTCAACCCCAGCCGCTTCTGCACAAAAAACACCGGACCCGGAGAAGTCAGCTTAATCAACAGCGCAGTCAGCAAAAACACCGGCAACAGCAACAGGCTCATGGAAGCCGAAACCAGAATATCGACCGCGCGCTTGGCCACCACCGGCCAGCCCTCAAGGCGCACCGTGTGATGGCTGATCAGCGAATCGCCCTCCATCACTTCCACCTGCGGGCGCGAAATCTTCCCGTCAAAAAGGTTGGAGATGAAGCGGACCAGAATCCCCTGCTCTTCGCAAATCGCCGCCACTTCCGAAGCCCGAGAGTGCAGCGAACGCATCGGCAATGCCACCACCACTTCATCCACCACGCTCGACCGCAGATAATTCAGCAGGCCGTCAAAGTTGCACGCCAGGTTGAATCCGGACTGGGAGAACTCGCCGATTCCCGCCCACTCCTGATCGACAAAGCCGATCACGCGGTAGCCCAGGAACTGGTTGTCGCGCATCCTGGTGGCAAACTGCACCGCCCGCGGATTGGTTCCCACAATCAGCATGTCGCGCAGATTGCGCCCATGCAGCCGCGCGTTGCGCAACACGGCACGCATCACCAGGCGGCCGCCGCTGGTGATCGCGAGCGAGGCCGCATAGAACACCAGCAGGAATTCCGGAGTCACCAGATCGATCCGCATCAGCAACCGGGCAAACAAAATCACCAGGGTCCCGAGCGTCGTCGCCTTGAAAACGTCCTTGGTCTCATCCCACCTGCCCGCCAGACGCCGCGAGGCGTACATCCCAAACAGAACGAAGATCTGGTGCCACACCAGCAGCAGAACCGTGAACAGGATGAAGTTCTGAATCTTCACCCGCATGGCGAAGAATTCAGTCAGGGAAACCGCCGCCTGCTCCGATACCACAACTGCCGCCAGGCCAAAGGCAAACATCACCGCGACCAGGTCGAACAGCTTCATCGAATTCAACAGAACCCGCCGCCGAAAATGACCCACGTGACAACTCCTTCTGGGAATTGCGTCTGCTGGATGGAACCTTTGAAACTGCGGGGAGGATTAGGGAAACGACTGCCTACAAATCGGAATCTCGAAATAAAGTCTTAGCTTTCCATGCCGCCGTCCGGCGTTTTGCGTCCGTTGGCGACATCGCCGACCACCCGGCCAAAGCCCTGTAGTTGTGCGGCGATCTGCTGCATGTACGCCTTGGCCTCGACTGGGCTGAGAGTCTGGTTTTTCTTTTGGCCGTTGCCGCTGTGGCCGGCGACCCGGCTGTTAGCGGTAACTACCTGCTCGAAGGCATCCTTCAGCGGGGCCGCTACTGCCACCGGATCCTCTGCAAATATCTGCGCCAAGCCTGGCCCGTAACCGAGCGATGTGGGCGCGGCCTGCGAGGTGTGCTGCGTGATATCGAGATCGCTGGTCACTTCGTCGACGATTTCGCTGTCAATCACTTTTTTCTGTAGCGCGCATCCCATCGACATGCAGTTGAAGCACAGGTTGTTGATGTTGCGGGGAATGCCGGAGGTGAAATCAGCGACGCGCACCAGCGCGTCCGGAGTGAACATCGCGCCGCCCGAATAACCGACCGCATGCAGCCGGTGATGAATGTATTTATTAATCTCTTCGAAAGAGAGCGGCTTCAGCCCGGTCATCAGCGAAACCCGCTGCCGCAGTTGAATCATGCCCGGCCGCGCCAGCTTGTCGGCCAGCTCCGGCTGTCCCGCAAGAATGATCTGCATCAGCTTGGCTCGCGGCGTCTCGAAATCCGAAAGCAGGCGCACCGTCTCAAGCACCGAAGGTTCCAGATTCTGGGCTTCGTCAATCACCACGATAAAGCGGTTTCCGGCGCGCGCTTCCTGCAGCAGGCGCTTGTTGAACTCCTCGTGCATGTGCACGAAATCATGATCGCCGGATTCGTAACCCAGCTCGGCCAGCAGAAAGCGCATGAACTCGCGCGAATTGCATTGCGTCTGGAATAGGAAGGCGGTGCGCGCCGAGGAACGGAACTTCTCCAGCAGGTGGAACAACAGCGTGGTCTTGCCCATGCCCGGAGGCGCGATCAGGCTGATGAAGCCGCGGCCGGCTTCAATGCCGTATACCATGGAGGCCAGCGCCTCGCGATGGGCTGGGCTAAGGTAGAGAAATCGCGGGTCTGGCGTCACCCCAAATGGCTGCTCTCGTAGTCCGTAATAACTTAGAAACATTCCTGCGCCCTCTTTCCCCTAGGTCCCGAAATTACTGCCGGTAATCCACGTTTTCGTCAAAGGCAATTTCAGAATCGCTCGCAACTGGAACCGCAATCTTTTCCACACCATTGCCATTTCCGTTCCCGTTCATGCCGTGATGCCCGTTGCCGTTTCCATTCGCGCTGCCATACAGCGGCACCGAGGCCAGCACCGGAATCTTCAACTCCGACAAAACTTCCGCCGGAGTGCGGAACGAAGAGTCGAGATACTCCTGCGTGAAAGCCAGACCCGTGCTCACCGCCATCGCCAGCAGCAAGCCCACCACCACGAAAATCAGGGCGGAGCGCACTGGCGCGGTCGGCACCGTCGGCTGTTCCACCATTCCAACGTTCAGAATGCCGGTGCGGTCGAGCGCCTCTTCAATGCGGGCTTCTTCGCGCTTGTGCAGGTACAAAAGATAGTTATCTTCGTTGGCCTTGGCTTCGCGCAGCAGATCCTGCTGCACCAGTCCGTTCTCTTCCAGTTGCTGTGCCTTCGTCTGGTAGAGAGCCACAATCGCCTGGGTCGCAGCGGCTCGCGCCTGCAGCGCGCTGTAATCCGACTTCGCCTTGGCCAGCTCTTCGTTAATCCAGGAGTAAGTCGGGTTGCGATCCGTGGTCTCTTCCTTCAGCGGCTTCGACTCTTCCGCCGTGATCGACGCCTTGGTATCGGCAATCTGCTTATCCACTTCCTGCACCAGGCGGTAACCCGGCTGATACTTCGTGAGCAGTTCGGTACGCTTCAATTCCAGCGTCATCAGCGTGCTCTTCAACTGCTGTTGGACTGCGCCATCGTCGGCTTCCCGCACTGAGGTGGTCATGCGGTCCGGGGTTGCTCCCGCCTGCTGCTCGAGATTCGCGATCTTCTTTTCCGTTCCCTGCATCTCCGCCCGAATCGACTCCAGCGAGGCGGCAAATTCGTTCAGCTTCTGAAGCGTAATGTCGCGCGAAACCTGCGGAGCCACGCCGCCCTGCTCTTGCGAAAATGCCTTGAGCTGTCCTTCAGCCTGATCCAGTTCGTGCTTATAGCGGTTGGTCTCCTCGTCGAAAAATGCCAACTGCCCCGCCGGACGGTGAATCGTAACGTGCTTTTCAACGTAAGCACTCACCAGCTTACCCAGAACCATCGCAGCCAGCTTCGGCTCGTGCGCCGAGTAGGTCAACTGAATCACGTTGGTCTTTTTAATGGGCTCGACAACCAGGTGCGAGCGCAGCTTCTCAACCGCCTTCGAAATCTTCATTTCCGGGCTCTGCCCGTAAGAGAGAAACGACAGCGTCGATTTGCGCGTATCCAGGCCGGAGTCGACCACCGCCTTGCGCAGCACGTCTTCGCTCGTGATCAGCTCGGCTTCCGAGTTGATCTCTTCTTCGGTCACGTCTTCCTTCATCTGCACCGGGCTGTTCTTCTCGGCGCTGACCACGGTGTCGACGCGCTCGCGCTTCACCAGAATCTGGGCCTTCGACTCGTAGGTCGGAGGCACCAAAAACATGGCCACGATGCTGCCCGCAAAAATCCCGCAGAAACACAGCAGGAACGACCGCTTGTGCCGGAACCCGACGGCCAGAAGATCGCGCAGCGTAAAGCTGAACCCGCTGGCGGTTGGCGTCGTAAATTCGTGTTCTCTCATCTCAAATCTCCTGTCGTCGACTTCGGGGAGGCAGCGGCCGCAACCTGCGGCGATTTAGTGAATCTGGGTATAAGCGCCCATGCCGGAATTCGGAATGAACGGCTTGATCTTAGACAGCATGTTCTTCGGTACAACCACCATGTCGCCGGGCTTCAGCGTTGTATCTTCGTGCAGGTCGCCCCGCTTTTCCATGTCTTTGATGTTGAAGATTTTTGCCGACAACCACTGGTCGTTGACTCTCCGGAACAGCAGCACCTGGGAGTGTTTTGCGTTCTCGGTGAACCCGCCCGCAATCGCTACCGCCTCGGTCAGCGTCACGGTGCCCCGCATCTCATAACGGCCGGGTTTGCCCACCTGGCCATCGGCAATGAAATACGGCTTCTCAAAATCCTTCAAGACAACCACAATCAACGGATCGTTCAGCATCCGGCTGTAAGCGCTTCGCAGGGTCTGGGTTAACTCGGGAACGGTCTGGCCCACAACCTTCACGTCCCCCACCGCTTTCAGGGTGACAAATCCATCCGGCTGCACTACGACCGTCTGGTTGAATTCTGGGCTCAGTTCGAAGGAAACATCGAAGGAATCGCCTGCCGCCAGGCGATAGCGCATATCACGCTGCTGCAGCTGGGGAGTATTCTGCTGCGTCTGGCTGGCGGGGACATCGGAACTGGCCAGCTTCGAGGCCACCGGCTGAACACTCGCATCCTGCGCCAGTACCGGCGCCGCCAGCAACACCAGCCCCAAAGCAAATGTAACTCTGTGATTCATTCCACTCCCCCTCTAAATTAAAACTTCATCGATGCCACGATTCGATGACCAAGGAGCACGCCAATTGTAAGTCCTGGAGTGCGCCCTAAAACGAAAACTTTTCACCGCCGGAGCGAGTTTCCCAAAACAAAAATCTCCCGCTCCAACTGCAGCTTCGCCCTCTCAGTCACATGCTTTGTGACCTAAAGTAACTGCGAGTCAAAACACCGCTCCCAACCGAATTACAAAAACGGTTTTGCCTGACGTCTGTGCTGCCTGAGTTTTTGTCGGGGGGAAATCTACTTACCGCAGCGAAGGGACTGCCAATTACGACTGCCCCAATTGATGTCAAGGTTAGCGATGCTTGCACATTCTTGCAAGTGGTCAAAAGCCTTAGAGGCGAAAGACTCTACCGAGCACGATCACAACTTTCAGATACGTCTGCATCTCACTCATTCGTAACCTGTTAACCGTTCGTCGCCCAACGCACATTTCGGATGATTTTCGCCCCCGGCGCAGGTCCTCAGACCACTTCCTGTGGACGCGCCGACAGCACCGCCTCACTCCTCTTACGAACCGGAACTCTTTTTCAGGTGGCCATCAAGCGCCTGCGCCACCGCCTCCACATTCGGCTCATCAAACAGGTACGCGTGATCCCCGGCGATCTGGTGAAAGTCGATGCCGCGGGCCAGCTCTTCCCACCCCAGCTTAAAGTCGAAGTAAGGGCTCTTCGGCCACTCGCTAGACTGCAACAGCACGATCTTGCCGGGATAAGGCTTCGGTTCATACAAGCTGAACGCAGGATGAACGATCGAGTCGGTGTTGCGGAAGCGATCGTCCGCCGAGCCGCGCCGGTCCGACGCCAATCGCCAGGTGACCCGCTCAATTTTTCGCCGCGCTTCATCCAGCCGGTCTTTCAGGTAAGTCGTTGTCTCCTGCGAATCCATGCGCAGCAGATTCGCAATATGGTATTTAATTCGCGCCGTATAGCGCCCATCCTTCAAGGGATTCTTATAGTACGCATGATTATGCGCATCGATCATCGCCAGCAGTTCCACGTGTTCGCCCTGCGCCACCAGTTGCTGCGCCATCTCGTAGGCGATCACCGCATTCACGCACAGCCCGGCAAAATAGTAAGGCCCGCTCGGCTGCTGCTCGCGAACCGCCTTCACCAGATACGCCGCAATATCTTCCAGGCGATGCGGCATGGGCAGTTGAATGCCGTCGGCATAAGGCAGGTCTACGCCCAGAAACGGCCGCTTCACTCCCAGTTTCTGCGCCAGGAGGCGGAAGCGCGGCCCGCCGCGAATCCAGAACAGCGGTGGCAGCGCGCCTTTCGGCTGGATGGGAACAATCGCGCGCTCGCGCAGGCTCTGTCCCGCGACCCTCAGTCCCTCCGCCATCTGCGCCACCGTCGGCGACTGAAAAATAAATGCCAGCGTCAGCGACACGCCGAATTCTTTCTCGATCCGCATCAGCAACTTCGCCGCCAACAGCGAGTGACCGCCCAGTTCGAAGAAGTCCTGGTCGACATTATCGCTCGCGCTCTTCAACACATCTTTCCAGATAGAGAGCAACCGCCGCTCCACTTCATTGTGCGGCCTTCCGTCACCCGCGGCCGTTTCGGAAGCCGCAGTTTCCATCGTCGCAAGTTTCTGCCGGTCCACTTTTCCATTCGAAGTACGCGGCAAACTCTTTAAAACCTGGAACGTCGCAGGCACCATATACCCGGGAAGCCGCGCCCGCAGGAAGATCCGCAACTCAGAAGGCGACGCCGACTCTCCCGAATGCGTCACCAGGAAAGCCGCCAGCGTGGCCTCACCCACCTTCTGCGCCCGCACTACCACCGCCGCTTCGCGCACTGCAGGATGCTGCCCCAGCGCCGCCTCCACCTCATCCACTTCCACCCGCAGCCCGCGAACCTTTACTTGCAGATCGCGGCGTCCCAGGAATTCCAGATTGCCATCCGCCAAATATCGCGCCAGATCGCCCGTGCGATACAGCTTCGCTTCCCCGCTCTCCGAAGAAGGCTGCGACGAAAAAATATCGGGCACGAAATTCTTTTGTGTCTGCCCCGGCTGATTTAGGTATCCCCGCGCCACTCCTTCGCCACCGATATAAAGTTCTCCCGGAACTTCCACCGGCACCGGCTGCATATGCTGGTCGAGCACATAGGCCCGGGCGCCGGCGATCGGCCGTCCAATGGGAACGCTGCTATCGTTCCCTCCCGGCTCGCATTCAAACACCGTGCTCCAAACCGTCGCCTCGGTCGGGCCGTACTCGTTGAACAGAGAGGCATGCGGCAGAATTTCGTAGTGCCGGTTCACCAGTTGCCGCGAGCACGCTTCGCCCGCCACAATCACCGACCGCAGCGAAGCCAGCCGTGCGGGATCCGCCCCATCCGCAATTTCGCTGTATAGGCTGGGAACCGTGAGGGTGTGCGTGATTTTATTTTCCGCGATCAAAGCGCTGAGCTGTTCGCTCTCCCAGCGAAACTCTGCCGGAGGAATCACCAGCCCCCCACCCGACGCCAGCGTGTGAAAAATTCCCGCCACCGAACTGTCGAACGCATAAGACGAAAGCAACAAAAATCTTTCCGGAGAATCTTTGTAATAGCTCAACCGCGCTGCCGTCGAACTCGACAAATTGCGGTGCGTAATCTGCACCCCTTTCGGCGTGCCCGTCGAACCGGAAGTGTAAAGAATGTAAGCGAGATCTTCGGGCTTCGATAAGGGCAGACGGCCTGCCGATGCGCCCGCCGCATTGACAGGTTTTTCTTCCGGCAAAGGTTCGTCCATAAACACGGTCGCCACCTTCGCCGACAACAGCATCCCCAGCGAATTTTGCTGCGCAATCAAAACCTTCGGCTGGCAATCCTCGAGAATCGCCTCCAGCCGAGCCCTCGGATTCGCCGGATCGAGCGGCACGTATGCCCCTCCCGCCTTCAACACCGCGAGAATCGCGACCACCATCTCCACCGAACGCTCCAGGCACAGCGCCACCGGAACATTCGGGCCGACGCCCATGGTTCGCAAAACACTCGCCAATTTTTCGGCCCGCCGGTCGAGTTCGCCATAAGCCAGTTGCTCGCCCGCGCAACGTACCGCAGTCTCGCCAGCTTTTTCCTGGGCCTGCTTGCGGAATAACTCCTGCACCGGCTCAAAGCTGTGCGCGGAGCCGGTATTGTTCCACTCGACGAGAAGCTGCTCTCGCTCGGCTGCCGTCAGAATCGACAACTCACTGATACGCATTTCCGGACGAGCCGCAAGCCCTTCCAGCAGCGTCTGCCAATGTCCCGCCATCCGGCTCACCGTGTCGGCGTCAAACAGCGCAGTGTTGTAAATCAAGCGGCACAAAAGGCCTTCGGCGCGATCGTCCAAAACCATGCACAGCTCAAATTTGGTCGCTCCGGTCTCAACCTCAATGCAGGTAAGGTCCCACTCCGGAGAAACCGGAGAGAGCGGCGGCTCCAGCGAAAACAAAATCTGAAACAGCGGATTGCGCTTCGGGTCGCGCTCCGGCTGCAACTCCGCCACCAGCCGGTCGAGCGGCACCTCTTCGTGCGAAAGCGCATCCAGCGTCATTCCGCGCACCCGGTCAAGCAGTTCACGAAAAGTCGGATCGCCCGAAAGATCGGTGCGCAGCGGGACCGTATTCAGAAAATACCCCAGCAACTTTTCGCTGCCCGGGTAGCGCCGCCCCGCCGTGTTGCTGCCGACGAGTATGTCCTCCTGTCCGCTATATCGACACAGTAGAACCTCAAACGCGGCCAGCAACGCCATAAACAGCGTCACGCCCTCGGCGCGGCACAACTCGCGCATCCGCTCGCTGAGAGCCAGTGGCAGCAACATCGAATGCATGGCCCCGCCAAACGTCTGCACAGCTGGGCTAGTTCTCGCCTGTGGCAAATGGAGCGACGGCAGCGGCCCGCTCAGCTGCTTTCGCCAGTACCGCATGTCGGCTGCGACAGTCGCGTCTTGCATTCGTTCGCGCTGCGCGGCTGCATAATCGCCGAACTGGAATGGAAGCTCCGCAAGCGGCGAAGGCTCGTCCCGCGAAAAGGCCTCATACAACGCAACCAGCTCCGGCAGAAATACCCGGTATCCGCTGAAGCCATCGAAGATCAAATGATGGAGCGTTACGTACAGCCGCTGCTCGTCATCGCTCAGCCGTACCAGTTTCGCGCGAAATAATGGCCCGGACGCCAGATCGAAAGGAATACGCGCATCGGCCATCGCCAGGCGTGACGCTTCTGCTTCTCGCTTAGAAGAGGGAGTTTTACCCAGATCAACTTCAGGGATCTCCACAGCAAACGCAGGCAGCACCCGCTGCACCGGCTCGCCATCGATCACTGGAAAGATCGTTCGCCAGGCTTCATGACGCCGGACAATTTCGTTAAGCACGCGCCGCAGCACGCTAGAATCCAGCGGCCCACGGTGCCGTACTGTTAGCGGTTCGTTGTAGAGCGCGGTATTGGGCGCGAGTTGCCCGTGCAGCCACAACTGCTGCTGCGCGAAGGTAAGAGGAATATCCGCACCGATCGCGCGGATCGTCAGCGGCGATGCTCCCTGCCATGCCGCCTCCTGGGCAGTCTCCACCCTCGTCCGGAAATAGCTTTCCAGAAGTTCCTGCCGCCGGGCCTCTGTGATCACTTCAGCCATTTTTCCCGATCGCGCCGCTTGGTCCGAACGACAACTGTGACCTAGACCGTAATGCTCTCCGGTTCCGCCACGGCCACCGCTTTGCCGCGCGAAACCATGGCAAATTCATAAGCTTCCTCGAGCATTCGAATGTTCTGCTCCGCCATGTATTTCCCTTCAAACTCCCGCCGCCCGCGCCGCCCCATCTCCTGCATCTCCGCCGGATGCTCCCATGCCCACGCTGCCTTCCGTCGCATGTCTTCAACGTTGCCGGCTTCGAAGTGCAAGCCAGTCACGCCGTCCGCAATAATTTCCTGCATCGCTCCCAGCCTCGAAGCCACTACCGGAACTCCGCACGCAAATGCCTCCGCGATTGTCACCGGAAATCCCTCATACCATTCGCTCGGGAAAACCAGGAAGCGCGCGCTCTTCATCGCGGCCAAAGTTTCCGCGCGAGGCAGCCGCCCGCGATATGTCACCGACGAAAGTTTCCCGGCATTCTTCCCGCTCTCGATCTGCTCTTTGCACGGACCGTCGCCCACAATGTGCAGCGGAACCGCGCTCAACTTCTCCCACGCCTCCAGCATCGAAGGCACGCCCTTCGACTTCACCATGCGCCCCACAAACAGCGCATAATCTCCAGCGCCGCTTTTCATCCCGGGATCGGGCAACACAAAATTCGGTTTCACCCGAATGCGCTCCGCCGGCAGCCCGCCCGCAATCAGCTTTTTGCGCGAAAATTCCGTCAGCGCAATGTAGCAATCCACCATATTCGTCCACGTCCGCGCCCGCCGGTGCACATCCACCATGATCGTCAGCACCGCCGTTCCCAGCTTCGACCCCTGGTAACAGCCATACCGCACGCCGCGCATCACTCCATGATCCAGGCACTCCTCGCAAACTTTACCGTCGCGGTAGAGTTCCGCGCCCGCGCACAGCAGCCGGTAATTGTGCAGCGTCTGCACCACCGGTACCCCCTCGCGGCGGCAGGCATAGTAAATCGAAGGCGAAATGCGCGGAAAGAAATTATGCACATGCACTACATCCGGCCGCTCCCGCTGCAACCGCTCGCGAAATTCGCGATGCCACTTCCGCGACCACACGCACTCCACCGCCATCCCAATCTTTTTCACCACGCTGTCGGGATACGCGTTCTGCTCCTCGATCTGCGTTACCCTGTGCCCGCGCTCGCGCAGCAGCCGCGCTTCCGACTCAAACACCTGGTCCTCCCCGCCCGCCATCAGGTAGCGATTGTGCACCGAGATGATGTTGAGACTTCGCATGGAAAAACCGGGGGCCGACTTTTTAGACCGCAACCTCTTCCGCAGGACTGGAAACCCCCAGCGCGGATTCTCTGCTCTTCACCGTCGAAAGCTTTCTTTCGAGCAGGATGAAGGCGACGATGACATACAGCACATTCGCCAACACCATGCTCCACACCACGCCGTGCAGGCCGAAGTACCGCGTCGCGGGAATTCCGAAAACAATCGCCACAATACTGGCCGCGCCATTGGCGAAAAATAGCGACCGCGGATACTCCATCGCGCGCAACACAATCGCCGGACCCAGCGCCGCGCTCCAGATCACCGTCTCCGCCGCAAACAAAGGCAGCAGCGAACTCGCGTCAATATATTTCCCCGCGTAAAGCAACTGGAATAACGGATGCCGCAGCGGAATCAGCACCATCCAATATGCCACCGCGCCCGCAACGAACAACGCAGTTAATTTGCGAGTCAGCGCAGTCGATCCTTGCCGCCCTTCTTCTCCCTGAATCCGCGCCGCGTAAGGCAGAAACAGCATGGAGAGCGCCGCATAGGTTTGCAGCACCGGACCACCCAGATTCATCAGCGCCCGCAACTCCGCGGCCACCGCCAATCCCGAAAACTTGCTGACCAGCGGGATGTAAACGTAGGTCGGAATCCATCCGACAATGCACGTCCCCAGCGCCCACTTGCCGTACTCCCAGTGCTTCGTCCAGGTCTCGCTCAACTGCATCTCGGCCGTGGCCGGCTCCAGTTTGGCATTCAACTGGAACACCATGATCACGCCGCCCACCAGCGCCGCAAATCCCATCACCAGAAACGCGCTGAATGCCGAGAGCCATCCCAGCTTGTAGACCAGAAACGATCCCGACACTACCAGCACGCAATAAAAAGACGACCCAAACGCCGCCGGACCCGGCGACAATTTCAGATAAAAGCTTCTGCGTCCCAGCGCGTGAATCAAAATAAATGGAGTCGCCGCCGTCATTCCGGCGAACGCCATCGCCGACGCCGGTGAGTGCCACCACACCTTCGCCGCAACGGCCGTCGCGGCCATCAGCACACAAATTACCGCCGAGACTCCCCAATGCAGCCAGAAGTTGGACTTCAAATACCCGCGCAGATTCTTGCTGTACGTCGTCCCCGAAAATACCGACAAAGGCTCGAGCAGCAGCGCCTGATAGAGAAACGTCACCAGAATAAAAATGCTGAACACCAGCGCATACGCCCCGTACTGCTCCGGAGCCATCCAGCGCGCCAGCAAAATCCCCAGCAGAAAATTCGATCCCGAATACAGCCCAAAGTCGAGCAGCGCCAGTCCGCCCTTGCCCGCCCAGGGCAGAAATTTCTCCGTAATAAAGCGCCGGCTGAACGGAGAAACGCGCTGGCTCTCAGCGTTGTTCCCTTCCACCGCCCGCGTTTCATCGTGCAAAACTGCCACCGGATTCTCCCTGACTTCGTGAACCTTCGTGCCCTTAGTGGTTAACTGATTTTTTACGAACTCACCGAAACCCGCGCATCCTCGCGCTCGCTCGCCGCCCGATCCAGCCGCGCCCGCAGCATCTCCGCCAGTTGCCGCACATTCGGCTCGTTCAAAATATTTCCGTGATCGCCATCCACTTCCTGAATTTCCAAGCCGCCCAGGGCAAAATTCCCCCAGCCGTTCGCCTCACCATCCAGCCCACGCAGCGCCTTCTCGCTCGCCCGAAATAAAGTCATTGGAACCGAAAACTCCGAAGGCCGGTAGTTACGTTCGGCCACCGCGCATGCTCCGCGCACCGCCTTCACCGCCGCAGGCAAAGACAACGCATCAATCCGCCGCTTGATCCCGCGCCCGTACCGCGTCGCGCGTTTTTTCATGTACGCAACCTTTTGATCGAGCGATAACGAAAAGAATCGCCCTACCAGCGAAGAGTTTCCCTGCTGACTAACAAAATACGTGTCCACCAGCGCGAGCAGCGCGACTTCCTGTCCCGCATCCGCCAACCGCCGAGCCATCTCTACCGCGACCAGCCCGCCGAACGAATATCCTCCCAGGTAATAAGGACCATCCGGCTGCGCCTTGCGCAAATGCTCGCAGTAAAGCTCTGCCATCGCATCCACGCGATCGAGCACCGGAAGCGCTCCATCAATGCCCTGCGCCTGAAAGCATACGAACGGACGATCCGTGATATGCCGCGACAGCTCATGAAAGCGCATCACCGTCCCGCCCAGCCCGTGAACAAAATAAAACGCCGGCTTGTCCCCCTCCGCCTGCAACGCCACCAGCGGAGACCATGCCGTCTCTTCCCCGCGCACCAGCCGCGCCATTTCCTCAACTGTCGGCGCCTGGATCAAAGCGGTGAGCGTCAGCTTTCTGCCAAATTCTTTTTCAATGCGCCCGGTCAGCCGTAACGCCAGCAGCGAATGCCCGCCCAGCTCAAAAAAATTGTCGCGCACTCCAATCGACTCTCTTCCCAGCACCTGCGCCCACACTCGCGCCATCTTCGCTTCGAACTCATCGCGCGGCGCAACAAACTCCGCCGCGGCATTCAGGCTGATCGTCTCCGGTTCCGGCAGAGCGCGCCGATCCACTTTCCCATTCGGCGTCAGCGGAAAACTTTCCACAAAAACAAAATCCGCCGGCACCATGTAGTCAGGAAGCTGCTTTTTCAAATACTCGCGTAGTTCTCCCGCATTCGCGTCCCCGCCTGCTGCAATCACATACGCCGCCAGTTGCTTCCCGTTGCCCGCTTCACGCGCAGCAACAACCGCCTGCGCCACCGCCGGATGCTTCTCGATCACTGCCTCGACCTCTCCCAACTCCACCCGGAAGCCGCGAATCTTCACCTGAAAGTCGATGCGCCCCACGAATTCCAAATTCCCATCCGGCAGCCGCCGCACCATGTCGCCGGTTTTATACAGCCGCGCGCTGGCGTCGCTCGAACATGGATGACGAATAAATTTCGCCGCCGTCAGCTCGGGCTGATTCAAATATCCCCGCGCCAGCCCCGCACCGCTAATATGCAACTCCCCAGCCTCGCCATCCGGGACGGGCTCAAGCTGCGAATCAAGAACATACAACCTCACATTCGCAATCGGCTTCCCGATCGGCAGATTATCGGGAAAAGGCTTCTTCGGATCGGGCTCGTACGACGACGCGATCACGCTCGCTTCCGTCGGCCCATAGGTATTCACCCAGCGCACGCGCGCCCCGCCAGCCTTCAGCCACGCTGAATAAGCCGACGACGAAGCCTTCTCGCCGCCCACAATCACCAGCCGCAAACTCTCCGGCAGGCTATGTTCGCTCTCGCCCAGCTCATGAACCAATTCGTGCCAGTACGCGGTCGGCAAATCGAGCGCCGAAATCTTGTGTTCCTCGATCCACTGAAGAAAGCCGGACGCAGTCAGGGGCACCTGATCCCCGCGCGGAATTACGCATCCCCCGGCAAACCACGTCGGCAGAATCTCTTCAATCGCAATATCGAAGCTGATCGAGGCAAACTGCAGCATGCGCTCCGCCGCGGTCAGCCCGTACAGATCAACCGACGCTACCCCGTGATTCACCAGCCCGCCGTGCGTAAGCTGCACTCCGCGCGGCGTGCCGGTCGAACCAGAGGTGTAAATCAAATAAGCCAGACTCGCGGGAGTCGTTCCCGCCCGCAGATTTTCGCCGCTCTCGCAGGCCAATGCAGCAGCAACCGAATCGAGATCGATCACTTCCGCTTGCGTCTCTCCTACAGTTGAGAGCAGCCGCGATTGAGTGATCAGAATCGGAGCACGCGAGTCCCGCAAAATATGCGACAAGCGCTCGCTCGGATAATCGGGATCGAGCGGCACGCAGGCTCCGCCACTCTTCAGCACGCCCAACAGCGCGATGAGCAACTCTGCAGACCGTTTCAGGCAAACCGCAACCGGCGTCTCCGGCCCCACATTTTTCTTGCGCAGAAAATGCGCCAACTGGTTGGCCCGCCGGTTCAACTCCGCATACGAAATTTGCTGCGATCCATCTTCAATAGCGATGGCGTGCGGATTTTTCGCAACCCGCTCTTCAATCAGTTCCTGAATGCATTTCTCCGCCGGATAAGGCTTAGCGCTATCGTTCCACTGGTCGAGAAGCCGATTGCGTTCATCCTGTTTCGGCGAAGAAGGCGGGCTCTCAGCCTCCGCCGCAGACTTCTTCGCGCCGCCAGAACGATCCAATCCAATCTTGAGTGAGGTGAGCCCGCGCAATCCCAGGTTGGTGCGCCACACCAGCTCCTGCGGCTCCAGATAAAATTTCGGAAAGCGCCGCAGCAGCGACTCGAAAACAACTTGTCCTTCCAGCCGCGCCAGCGGCGCGCCAAAACAAAAATGCGCCGCATAGCCAAACGCCAGATGCCGGTTATCGGCGCGAGCAATATCAAAACGGTCAGGCTCCGGAAACCTCCCCGGATCGCGGTTCGCCGCCGCCATCACCGCAATCACCGCCTGCCGCTTGCGAATTTCCCTGCCGCCCAGCTCGCAATCTTCCGGAGCCAGCCGCGCCGTATGCTGGCTCGGGCTTTCAAAGCGCAGCATCTCTTCCACCGCCGAAGGAATCAGCGACAGATCGGCGCGCAGCCGAGCGAGTTCTTCGGGATGCCGCAGCAAAGTCAGCACGCCGTTGCCAATCAGATTCGTCGTCGTCTCCTGCCCGCCGACCATGGTGATGATCACGTTCGCGACAATTTCTTCTTCGTTCAGACGGTCGCCGCCCACTTCGGCCGTCAGCAACGAATCGATCAGTCCCTCGCGCGGATGCTGCCGCGTCTCCGCCACCGCCTCCCGGAAGTACGCGGTCATCTCTTCCACCGTGCGCAGCATGGTTTGCGCGCGCTCCGGATTGTGCTGAAAGTTCCCCAGCATCTCGGCAAAATTCGTTGACCATTTCTTCAGCCGGTGCCGGTCCTCCACCGGGACGCCCAACATCTCCGCCGTGATAATCGCGGGCAACGGCTCACCCAGCTCTTCGATCACATCCATCGAGCCGCGGCTTTCAAAACCGTCGAGCAGCCGGTCGACAATCTCTCCCATATGCGAGCGCAGCACTTCGATGCGCGCCGGCGTAAATGCCCGCGAGGCCAGTCCCCGCAGCCGCGTATGCTGGCCGGCGTCCATGAACAGCATCTGCTGCACCATCAACTGCGCAATCGGGCTCAGATGCTGCAACCCCATCGCAGAAAGTTGTTCGGGAGTCGGCGTGCGGTCCGCCGAGTAGGAGTGCAGCACTTCAAGCACGTCGGCGTAACGGGTGACCACCCAGGCGTGCAGAAACGGATCCCAGTGCACCGGATCTTCGTCGCGCAGCCGGTGAAATAAAGGATAAGGATTGGCGAGAACTTTGGGATCGAGCAAATGATACAAGCTGAGCGCGGAGTCGCCGCCTTCGGTGCGCGATTGCGGCTGGGCACCCGAAGGCACTACTGAATCTCCTGCACCGCGGCGCGCGCCAGCCCCGCGCCGTTGCCGTCTCCGCTGGTGGCGCCCATCTTTACCAGAATCAGGTTCTCCACTTCCACCGACATTTCTTCCAGCGTGGGATGGTCGAAAAGGCTCAGCAGGCTCAGCTCCACATCAAACGATTCCTTAATCTTGGTGATCAGCTGCGTGCCCAGCAGCGAATGCCCGCCCAGCAAAAAGAAATTGTCCTTCGCGCTCACACGATCCACACGGAGCAAGGGAGCCAGAATCGCCGCCAGACGTTTTTCCACGATGGTGTGGGGCGCAACGAATTCCGATTCCGGCAGCGTGTTCGTTTCGTTGAGCGCCGGCAGCGCGGCATAATCCACTTTGCCGTTCGCCGTCATCGGCAGCGCCTGAACTTTTCCGAATACGGAAGGCAGCATGTACTCGGGCAGCCGCCGCGCCAGCGCCTCCCGCAAGCCCGACACCGTAACCTGTGCACCGGGCGCCAGCACCACGTACGCCGTCAACCGCTTTTCGCCGTTTCCGCGCAGGCAAACCGCGCTGGCCTCGACTCCCGGATATGCATTCAGCGCGGCGATAATTTCCCCAGGCTCCACGCGGAAGCCGCGAATCTTGATCTGCTCATCCACCCGCCCCAGAAATTCGATCTCGCCATTCGGCAGAAAGCGCGCCAGATCCCCGGTGCGATATAACCGACCGTGTCCGTTGCGGCTGAATGGATTGCGCACAAACCGCCCTTCCGTCAGCGGCGCATTATTGCGATAGCCGCGAGCCACGCCCGCCCCGCCAATATAAATCTCTCCCGCGTCGCGCTGCGCCACAGGATGCATCTGCTCATCGAGAATATGAATTTCGGTGTTATCGATCGCCTGTCCAATCGAAGGCAGCGTTCCCGCCGCGTCGGCGGCCGTCACTGTCCCCGAAGTCGCCACCACCGTGCTCTCCGTCGGCCCGTAATTATTGATCAGCACAAACGGCAGCTTCGCCGTAGGACGCTTGCGCAACGCTTCTGCGCCGGTCAGCAAAATTCTTAGCGGAGTCCGCGCCGGCCAAGCCAGCGATAACATGCGCTCGGCCATCGCCGTCGGTAAAAACGTAATCGTGATTTCATTCGCCACCAGCCAGTCGCGCAATGCCTCGGGCTGATTCCTCACGCTCTCTTCCGGAATCGCCACACACGCTCCCGAAGCCAGATACGGCCACAACTCCCACACTGCCGCGTCAAAGCCCACAGCCGCCTGCAAGGTCGCGCGGTCGGCGGCATTCACGCCGAAAGCCCGCACATGCCACGACACCAGATTCATCAGGCTTCCATGCGTGATCTCTACGCCCTTGGGCTGTCCCGTCGAACCTGAGGTATAGATCACATAGGCCAGATTCTCCGCCGCAATCTCGACTTCGCTTTCCTGGCATGCGCATGCAGACGGCGCGGAATTGAATTCGTCGGCGTTCACCACCGCCCACGGCCCCTCGGGCAGATGCGCGCTCAATGCTTCGCTCGCAATCACCGCCGTAACTTTCGCGTCCGCCAGCATAAACGCCAGGCGCTCTTCGGGAAGCGCCGGGTCAAGCGGCAGATACGCTCCGCCCGCCTTAAATGTCGCCAGTGCCGCCACCACCGACGACGCCGACCGTTCCATATAAACTCCGACCAGCTTTTCCAGACCCACACCCACCGTCCGCAAATGGCGCGCCAGCAGATTGGCCCGGCGGTTCATCTCGCCATAGGTCATGGTTCCCGCGCCGCTCATCACCGCAGCTGCGTCCGGGTTCGCCTGCGCGCGGTGCTCCACCCATTGAAGGACGGAGGAGGGATTCCAGCCGGGTGCCGGAATCTTCAGTTGTTGGTCTTCGACCGCTTGCGCTTCGGGTTTCACGTGAGTCCTTTCGGCCGCGCCGCATCCGGCAAGGCCTGGTCTCGCGTCAGTGAGGGAGAAACAGACGCTACCAATAATTATTTTCCCGGTTCTTTTAACTTGTTCCCTTACTTGTTCCCCGGGGCGCCTGGCCTGACGGAAGCACGCTTCCGTGGACGGTAGGCCGTGCGCCCCGCACTTCTACTTATTGCGCTTCCTTAATACCAACTCTTCAATCGTGTTCACGCTCTTCAGCGTGTCCGCGTTAATCTCATCGTCTCCAACCCGCACTCGCAAATCCTCTTCCAAAAAAGACACCAGCCGGAAAATTCCCAGCGAATCGACCACTCCACATTCCATCAATGATTCGTCGTCGGTGAACGTGGTAATGCCCTTGGGTTCGGCCAGTTGCACCTGAATGAATTCGCGGATCTGCTCCTTAAGAGCGGGTTGACTTTGGTTTGTGACTGACATTGTGAAGCACTCCTCCTCAGAAAGTTCTAATGTTTGCCAACAGCTTTAAAACCGGCGCGTCATTTCAATTGCCAACATTCGCCGTTACAGTCGTGGGCGGCTCCAGTCGCCGCTTCTTAAGTTGCGACCAAAGTGTTTGCCGCGACCGCGCTCTCCTGCGCCAGTTGCACTCGATCCACCTTCCCTGTCGAGGTCTTCGGCAACTGCGGACGAAACTCAATCGCCTCCGGAATCATGTAGCGCGGAATGCGCGTGCCGCAATACTGCTGCAACTCGGGCGCAGTCATCGCCGATCCGTCGTGAAAAGCCACCACAGCCTTAATCCGGCTGCCCACAATCTCATCCGGGATCGCAATCGCCACCGCCTCTTTCACCGCCGCATGGCTCAACAGCGCACTTTCAATCTCGCCTAACTCAATGCGGTAGCCGCGGCTCTTGATCATGCTGTCGCGCCGCCCCAGAAAATAATAATTTCCGTCTTCCGCCAGTTGCACCAGATCGCCGGTGCGGTACATCTTTTCTTCGAAGTTCAGCTGGAAGGTGTTGGGCAGCACCATCTTCTTCGTCTTCTCAACGTCGGCCCAGTACCCGTGCGTCACCGCCGGACCGCGCACATACAGCTCGCCCGTCCCGCCCGCCTGGGTGACGATTTCATTCTGATCATTGACTGCGAACACCTCTGTGTTCTCGCACGCGATGCCGATCGGCAACTTGTCCATGCTCGCCAACCGCTCGCGCTCCACTTCGTAATACGTGCAAACGTTGGTTTCGGTCGGACCGTAAAGGTTATACAACTCCACCTGCGGGAGCACCTGCGCCAGTTGCTGTAAGTACTTCATGGGGAAAACTTCTCCCGCAAAAAGAATGATGCGCAGCTTATGCAGCTTCTCCGCATCCAGGTTCGCATGCAGAAGCAGCAGCGTCAGAGCCGAAGGAACCGAGTACCAGATCGTGATCTGCTTCGTCTCGATAAATTCGGCGAGCTTCCCCGGAAACAGCGCCAGGTCTTCGGTCACCAGATACACCGAAGCGCCGGCTTCGAGCGCGTTGTAAACGTCGAACACCGAGAGATCGAAGTGCAGGGGAGCGTGATTCGACAGCCGATCTTCGCTCGTGATCTTAAAAATCTCCGCGCACCACTCGATAAACGTCAGCGCATTCTGGTGCGTGATCATCACGCCCTTCGGCCGGCCCGTCGAGCCCGACGTATAAAGGATGTAAGCGAGATCAGTCTCCGTCAATACCACTTTCGGCGCGCGCTCCGCCGGATAACCAGCCAGCACCGTCCACGGCAGCACGCTCCCGCCATTCAACGACTTCGGATTCTCATCGATCAGCACGCTGATCTCGAGCGCCTCCAGCGTGGCCGCATCCAGTCCGCGCCGCTTGTCTTCCCGCGTAATCAGCGCCCGAATTCCGCAATTTCCAATGATGTAGCTGATCCGGTCCGCCGGCGCCTGCGGATCGAGCGGCACGTACACTCCGCCCGCCTTCACCACTCCCAGCATGGCCACAATCGATTCCACGCACTTAGGAAAATAAATTCCTACCCGGTCGCCCTTGCGCACGCCGCGCTCGCGCAGCAGATGCGCCAGCTGGTTCGATTTCTGGTCGAGCTCCCGATACGTGAGGCTGCGCCCGCGCGCCCACACCGCCAGCTTCTCCGGATACCGCGCCGCGCTTTTTTGCAACAGTTGCTGAAGAATGTATGCCATGTTCGAACTGTTCCGTTCCACCGCTTCTGGTCGTCGGGGAGTGAAATCTAAAATCTAAAGTCCCTGAAAGCCCGCAATAATCACGCGCTGAATTTCGGACGTTCCCGAATAAATCTTCCCCGAAACCGCGTCGCGCAAATCTCGCTCCATCTCGTACTCGCTCATGTAGCCGTAGCCGCCATGAATCTGGATCGCATCCAGGCACGTCTGCACTGTGGCCTCGCTCACATACAGCTTTGCAATCGCAGCCTCGCGCAGCGCATTCCGTCCCTGGCTCTTCAACCACGCTGCCTTGTAAATCAGCAGCCGCCCGGTCTCCAGGCGAACTTCCATGTCGGCGATCATGTTCGACACCGCCGAATACTTTCCAATCGGCTGCCCAAACTGCTGGCGCTCGCGCGCATACTTCACGCAGGTTTCAATCAGCCGCTGCATCATCCCCAAATGGCTGGCCAGGATGCAGGTCCGCTCCCACACCATCGAGTGGGTAAAGATCGCCTGCCCGCTGCCTTCCTTGCCTAAAATGTTTTCCGCCGGAACCTCGCAATCCTCGAGCGAAACTTCCGACATCGGAGAAGTCCTCAGCCCCATCTTGTGCAGCTTCTTGCCCAGCACCAGTCCCGGAGTTCCCTTCTCCACCAAGAACCCGGTGACCCCGTTCGCGCCCTTCGACGGATCCACATTCGCGAACACCACAAACAAATCGCCATGCGTCGTATTCGTGATAAACGTCTTCGATCCGTTGATCACATAGCGATCGCCCTTGCGCTCCGCCCGCGTCTTCAAGCTGTACGCATCCGATCCTGACATCGGCTCGGTCATGCAATGCAGCCCAATCCACTCCCCGCTGATCAGCTTCGGCAAGTAGCGCCGCTTCTGCTCTTCTGTACCAAACGCCATCAACGGCAGCTCGCTGGTCCACATATGCGCGTTCAGCGAGAACAAAAATCCGTTGTCCTTGCATCCGTAGCCCAGAGCTTCCAAAGCGCAAGCTGTCGTCAGCGTATCCGCGCCGCCGCCCCCATATTCTTGCGGAACCGGCAATCCCTGAATGCCAAACTGCGCGCACTTGGTCCAGAACTCCCGGGGAAATTCTTCCTCCCGGTCGCGGCGCGCAATGTCATCGTTCAGTTCCTGCTTCGCAAATCGGATCACTTCCTTGCGAAAATCCGCCTGCTCTTCCGTCCACGAAAAATCCAAAGGTCGTTCCCTTTCCGGTCTAGTTCTGAACTTTTTCTTCTTCGGCGCGATCTTGAGCTACTACCTGAGTCGCCGTCGAGCCCGCGCCATTCGAGCTTCCATTTTTCGGCGCACCGCCATTGCTGCTCTGCGGCTTCTCCGCCGGCTTCGCGGCTCCCCATGCAAAACGCTTCGGACGCCCGCCCGGCAGCTTGATCCGCGCCGGAACTCCCATGATCGTCACATTGTCCGGCACATCGATCAGCACCACGCTGTTGGCTACGACCACCACATTGTTGCCAATCTTCGCCTCGCCTACGATTTTGCAGCCCGCACCCAGATAAACGTTCTCCCCAATCACGCGGCAACCCGACCCCACCAGCGTTCCGCCACAGACCGTAAAATTCGGTCCAATCTTCGCCGGACCAACATTGATTCCATACGGCGTATGAATCACAAACCCCGGCCCAATCTCCGCATCCGGAGAAATGAAAATTCCAAAAAACATCTGGTTGAACCTCTGCCAGAACAGTGCAACCACCATCAGCAACTGCCGCACCACCGGAATCCGCAGCTTCGTTACCCAGCTCGAGAACCGGTAGCAAACCACCGCCGGAGTTTCGAATCGCATCAGGATTCGCAACAGCCCTTTTTCCAGGGTTCTGTCCCCGGCCGCCGCTTCGAAATCCGCGCGTAAATTGTCGAACATAAATGGCCCTTAGCTCGTCATCCAATCCGGCTCGCCGCTTCCATCGCCGGGACTGTCTCGCTAGTGGTGCAAGTTAATTGTCATTCCGAGCAAGCGTTCTTTGCGCGGCGAGGAATCTGGGCGAGCCGCGCGATGTATCGCGCTATTTGCGACACATAAATCGCGCGTTTGGCTCGCTTCCTCATCAAACTGCACCACTCCTCTGTCTCGCTTAAAGCTTCTTATAAATGGATTCTGGAATGGGAAATGTTCTCTGGTTCAGCACTGCGCCCAGCACTCGCGCCTTCGCATTCTGCAAATCCTGCGTGGCCTTGCGTGCGCTCTCGCGCCGCGAACTGTTCGCCTTCAGCACCAGCACTATGCCATCCGACCCGCTTCCCAACACCACGGCATCATTCGCTTCACCCAGAGCTGTAACGTCCAGCAGCACGTAATCAAATTCTGCTTTTAACTCTGACATGCGCAGCCGCATACGGTCGGTTGCCAGCAGATTCTGTCCCTCGGCTGCGTTCGAACCTGCGCTCACCAGCCACAGATTCGGCCGCCCCACCGTGCGCGCGAAACCCCGCACCGGATCGGGCCGCAACAACGCATCCGACAATCCAACACCATTTTCCGCCGAAAATTGCTGATGCAATCCCGGCCGCCGCAGATTGGCGTCCACCATGCAAACCGAGCCCGAAACCTGGCTGGCCAGCACGTCCGCCACGCGCGCGCATACCCAGCTGCAGCCGTTCCCAGCCTCGGTCGCCGCAAACACCACGCTGCGCGGGGATTCGTTTCCCGGCATAATGAAGAGCCGCTGCACCAGCTTGGTGAACTCTTCCAGTTCGCCCGCCGAGATCGCCAGGGGCGACGCTACCGGGCCGGAAAATACCACGGGCTGTTCGGCAAACGGCTCGGGCTCCGCCACCGGAGCGGTGGTGTAAAGCGCCTGCTCGCGCCCGACTCGTTGTAATAGTTCGAAATTACGACTCATGAATTATTTCTCCAGATTCCCCTGCCCTACGAACCCCACTACCGCTTCGCGTCCCGCGTCTCAGCTTTGCTGTCACTAGACTCTGGGAATAGATGCCCGCTGTCAATGCCACGCCTCCGGCCTTGACCATGCTGCCGCCTCCCGGCCGCTCAGATCTCGGGCCGCGGCGCTTGCGCCAGGGGAGCTCTCGCCGCCGGAGTGATGTTGTACTGACGAATCTTATACAGCAGCCCGCGATAGCTGATGCTCAGCAGCTTCGCCGCCCGCTTCCGGTTCCATCCGGATTCTTCCAGCGCCCGGCTGATGGCATGGATTTCCGTCTCTGCCCGCAGCGATCGCAGCGCCGCCCACGGCGCCGGGGCAGCGTGCGCCACAGCCACCGAAACTTCGGAACTGGCTTGCGTTCCGCCGTCCGTCTCGATCATTTCTTTTACTCGTCCGTCACTCATAGCTACATCCTCGTGTCTTCCGTTCGTGCCGGAAGCTCTTTTTGAATTAAGTCTGCTAACTCCGGGAGAGAATACTTGCCTTGCCCACTCTTGAATATTTACCCTTCATGCCCCATCACCTTCTTCAATCACTTCCACTTCGTAGCCCTGCACCCGTATGGATACAGACCGCTGAATCAGCTCGACCGAAATCACCAGCATGCGGTCATTTTCCTGGCCCACTAAAATCCCTTCGGTTCCATTCAGCGATCCACTGCGAATCCGCACCCGCTGCCCCACCTTCAAAAAGGGATGGCTCTCAAACGGCACCTGCGCCGCAAGCAAATTCTGTATGTGCTCGATCTGCCGGTCGGGAATCGCTGTTCCCCGTCCCTGCACCCCCACGAAACCCACAATTCCATCCGTGTTCAAAACCCGCAGCCGCTGTTCCGGCTGATACTCCATTCGCAGGAACGTATACCCCGGAAACAACGGCATCTCCACCATCTTGCGGCGATCGCTCCACTGCCGAATTTGCGTGGTGATCGGCAAAAATGTTGCAAAGCCCTGGCCCTCGAGCTGGCGCGCTACCACTTTCTCGTGACGGGACCGGGTTTGCACCGCATACCATTTCAAGGGCGACGTTGCTTCCGCGGCTGCCCTTTTCGCGTCCTCGAAAACCGGTTCGGTCAATCGCGGCTCCGCCTGGTTCCTTGCTTCGCTCGACCATCCGGTATTTGACACGCATCCCAAATGCAGATCTCCCGTTGCCCTTGGAAACGAAGGGGAAACGAACTTTTTAGATTCGCGATCAAATGTTGGGGGGAGCTACAGTTCTAACGGCCCGCAAATCGGCTGGTTTCGCTGCCCGATTTCCCGGGACGCCAACGCCACCAAAGTAGAGCCAGACTACGGAAGATTGCAATTTACTGCAAGTGGTCAAAAGCCTTAGTGCCAAAAGTCTCTAGTCAAAAATTCTGGTTTGCGGAACGAAGCTATCTATCTGATATAAGATCACTTAGCAATCATTCGCTGAAGGTTATTTCGCAACTTATCGAAGAATGAATCCCCAGCTCGATCGTCTAAAGCACCACGGACCTAACTTTGCGGCCTTCGCGAGCCCTTGGCACCCTTCGCGGTTAAGGCTCTTGAACTCAGCCCCGCTCACCTGCCAACCGGCGCAGCAAAATACTGCTGGTTCAGTTCCGTGCGGTACGAATCCTGAATCTTCTCCAGCGCCTCTTTCCCCCGCTGACTTTCCAGCGCCTGCCGAATCTCATCCTTCACTTGATCCAGCGCCAGCCGATCCTTCGCCTCCAGCAGGTATATATAATGTCCCGCCGAATCCGTAATAACCGGCGAAACTCCCCCCACCTTCAACCCAACAATTTCCCTGTGCGCCGGCGGTAATGCCTTCCGCCGGACGCTTCCCATGCTGGTCGTGGCAGATGCCACTGTGACTCCCGCAGCCTCGAACGCCTCCCGCTGCAGTTTCACAAAATCCTCGCCCCGCGCCGCCCGCGCTTGCAGCTTCCTGGCCAGTTCGTCAAGATCCTGCTCCGACGACGCCGTCTGCTCCGAACCATTCGTACTCTCACCCGGACTTCCTTTTTTCTCTCCTGCTTTGGCCGCAGGCTCCGTTTTTCGCAAAGGCACAATCAACCGTTGCAGCGTGTACTCCTCAAACATCTCAGGATTCTTCCTGTAATACTCCGCAACCTCCTCATCGGAAACTTTCCCCGACATCTGCTGAAGTTTGCGCGTGACCCCCTGGGTCAGAATCTGCAAGCGCGAGAATTCGATCATCTGCTCGTACGGCGGCTGCTTGTCCAGCCCCATCTCTTCCGCCGCATGCGCCATCACTAACAGCCGCGGATACAAACTCGCCAGTTGCTGCTTCACCGACGCCGTCATGTTCGGCCGGATCGCCGCCGCCATTTTCTCAAATTGTTCCCGCGTAATCACCGTCTCGCATGTTCCCGCTCGCTCCAGCCCAGCGGCGGTATTCCCCCCCAGACAAAATCCTTTGATCGTCATTACCGGCGCGTCCATCGCAACCGTATCCGCCTCATCCGGCGCCGCAGACTTCTGCTGTTCCTGGCCGCGCGCCGCGCCTGAGATCGCCCCAGCCGCCGGATTTCCCTGCCCCCACGCCAGGCTCCCTAAAAACCCACACAGCAGCCAAATCGAACGATGCATCCCGAATCCTCCATATAGTCTTGCGTTCGTCCCAGAATCTAGCACAAGCCTCGTTCTTCCCTTCGTGAACCTTAGTGTCCTTAGTGGTTGAAGCCGTTGACCTTCCCTCCCACACCCTACCCAAAAAGAAAAAAGCTGACCCGAATTCCGGATCAGCCTCTAACTAAACCTGCCCGCAGTTACTGAACAGTAAGTGCAATGGTCGTCGAGTGCGACAGCGGGCTAAACACTCCCGTGGTCGTCACCGTATACGTTCCCGCCGGAGTGCTCGACGAAGTCTGGATGGTCAGCGTCGAAGTCTGCGCGCTCCCGCCATACAACTGCACCGACGAAGGATTAAAGCTGCAAGTCGCTCCCGCTGGCAACCCTGTCGGACAGCTCAGGGCAACCGCCTGTGCGAACTTAGCCTGCGGCGTCAGCGTCACCGTCGAAGTTCCCGCCGATCCCGGAGCCACACTCATCGTATTCGGCGAATCCGCAATCGCAAAATCCGGACCGAATCCGCTAAGGGTTACCGACTGCGGGCTGCTTACCCCGTTATCCGCCAGCACCATGGTGGCCGTCTCCGCACCATACACGCTTGGAGTCAGCACCACCGAGATCGTGCAGTTGACTTGCGGTGAAAGCAGCGCCGGACAGGCGTTCCCCCCACTCGCTACCGAGAAGTCCGCCGCGTTGGTTCCGGTAAAGCTCACCGCCGGCTTAGTCAAATCAAGGCCTCCCGCGCCGGTCAAGGTCAACGGAACCGCATTTCCGGGTGTCCCGATCGGCCACTGACCCAGGTTGAGCTTAGCGGTACTCAAGGTGACATCCGCAGCCAGCGGTACATAGCGAATGCGGTTATTGCCGCCGTCCGCCACATACAAGCTATCGTTGCCATCCACCATCGCGCCAAGGTTCGCCATGCGAGCGTTGATCGCCGGTCCTTTATCGCCTGAGAACGCGGCCTGATATGATCGCGTCGGTGCCCCCGCCACCGTGCTGAAAATTCCAGTAGCCGCGCCGCAGCGCTGCACCAGGTTATCGTTGCCGCCGGAGATGTAGACGTCGCCGACGGAACTGACCCGCAGCGCCAGCGGATTGAACATCGAGGCTTTCAGGCACGGCCCGCCGTCGCCAACAAACTTCGCCAGCGTGTTCAGCGCATAGTTGTTGAGAATGTCCGTGGAAAGCACGACCGATTGCACGATGTCATCCCACTGGTCGGCAAAATAAAGCGTGCCATTGTAGACCCCAAGTCCGCCGGGGTGGTTGATTCGAGCTTCATTCCCCAGCCCGCCGACGCCCTTGTAACCTGCAGCGCCCGTTCCTGCCGGGTTGGTTACACGGTTCTCCGAGACGTTCCACTCGCGAATGCGCGCCGCCTGGTAGTCGCTCACAAACACGTTGTTCGAGGGGTCAAGCCCGATGAATAGCGGGAAGGCAAAGCTTGCGCCCAGCGCCGGCCCGTCATCGCCGCATGAGGCGGTCGTGGGGTTGCACGATTGGCCGTTTCCGAACACGGTTGCAATGTCGCCCGGCGCAATCACTACCGTTCCCAGCGTGATGCTGCTCGTCCCCAGGTTAACCGCGCGAATCACCAGGTTGTTCGAGTCTGCGATGAACAGCACGTTGTTGCTCCCGATGGCAATACCGCTGGGGGCATTCAACGTCGCGCTCGTTGCCAAACCGCCATCTCCGGTATATCCAGCGCTGCCGTTTCCGGCCACAGTACTGATAACCGCATTGTTCAGGCCGGGGGCCGTGATCTTGCGGATACGGTTGTTGCCCTGATCCACAATGTATAAGTTGCCCGAACCGTCCTCAGCCACATCCCACGGATTAGCCAGCGTTGCCGCCGTCGGCAGGCCGCCATCGCCGCCCATGCTGCCACCGGCAATCGTCGTGATCGTCGGCGTAGTTCCCGCCGTCACGGAACGAATCCGTTGGTTCCCCGTATCGGCGATCAGAAGGTTTCCTGACGCATCCGCGAAGATGCCGACTGGACCGTCGGTCTCGGCAGCCGTTGCCACCCCGCCGTCGCCCGTAAAGCCCAGTGCGCCGGCTTTGTCAACCAGCGTGTTGATTACATTGCTTCCCTTCACCACCGAGCGAATCCGGTTCGAACTGGTATCCGCGATATAAACGTCGCCTGCCGCATCCGTGAATACGCCCCTCGGCGCCCATAACTGTGCCGAGGCCGGAGGTCCGCCGTCACCGCAACCGCTGTGCTGGTTGTAGCAGGAGGTTCCATTGCCCGCGAAAGTAGCGATATCGCCCTGCCCAGCCGCCACAATACGAATCTCCTGATCCTTGGTGTCGGCAATGTAAATGTTGCCCGTCGAATCCACGGCTATACCGTACGGCATGGTCAGATTCGCCAGATGGGCCGGTCCGCCGTCGCCGCAGGTTGGCGGAGGTCCTTGCACATTCGCGCAAGGCAGGCTATTGCCGGCCACCGCTTGAATGTAGCCTGCGGGAATGGTCACTCCCGCAATCGTAATCGCAGTCGTTCCCACGTTCACCACCCGAACCCGGTTGTCCGACATGTCCGCGATATAAATGTTGCCCGCGCTATCCAGCGCCACCGACTCCGGCAAGTTCAGATTGGCTTTCAGAGCCGGACCGCCATCGCCGCAGATTCCCGCTTTGTCGCACTTGGTGCCGTTTCCGGCCACCGTCGAAATAATCCCCGTCGGCGATACCTTCCGGATGCGCGAACCCGCGGCATCCGCCAGGTAAATGTTGCCCTTCGAATCGATCGCCAGTCCGGTAACTCCGCCGATCAGAGCCGCGGTCGCCTTCTTGCCATCGCCGCTATAACCGCCGTAGCCCAGCCCCGCGAAAACGCTCAGCGTTCCCGTCGTGCTCAACTCATATACATAGGCCGCATCCTGCGCGGCAAAATAAATGTTGCCGCTCGCGTCTTTAATCGCCGCCGTCGGCCCAGGCAGATCAAGGCTCAAGGGAGCCGTTGGCACCGGCCCGCCTCCCGCAACCGTATAGATGTAGTTTTTAGTGTAGGTTTGGGCCTGCGCTGCCAACGACCCAGCCAGGCAAAATGCTGCCGCCCACAGTCCTGCGAATACTTTCTTGCCCGCGATGTTGCGGATTACACGATTAGATTTCACGAATCCTCCCGCAGAATTTTGGCTATCGGCCATTAGCCCAATGCAAATGCCAAACCGGTTCTTCTTGTGCTCTTCGAAAGTCGTCGATGAACCCCATCTCAGCCCGGCCCATCATTCGGGCTCGTCCAGTCGCACTCGCGCCCCGCGAGTTTCTTGCCAGGATTTCTTCGCTCTAGGGTTGTCGATTCCGGGGGGAGTACTACGTTGCCGTCTGAGCCTTTACAGGATTACCCCAAACGGTTCTTGTCACGCTAACGGTCCTTCTAACGAACCGCAAGAGGCAAAAAGACTTTGGGGTCCAAAGTCCCTAGCACGTTGCGAACAAAAAACCGGTTCTCGAGGATGGATCCGTATCCAAATTCGTATCTAGATCCGTGTCCAGATTCGTATCCAGATCCGTGTCCAGATTCGTATCAGGGTATGCCTTCCGGCATACCGTAAATGCCGCGTCATGAATCGCGCCTTTAGGCGCTGCCACGCGCACCCGCTTCTCGCTTAAGGTAAAACTCCGTACACGTCGAGCTCTGTCTCGGTCCCCACATACACTTTCCCATTCGCCACCGTCGGAATCGTAAACTTCACCGCGTCTCCTGCCTGATCCCGGGTCGCATTCTGCGTGGTGTTATAAAGTTCCACCGCGGTTTGCGCGTCGAGTGCGTGAAGCACGGCCGGTGCAGTCAGCGCGTCGCTGGTATCGAGCGCCCACACAATGCCGTTCGTGCTCCCATTCGCGGAAATCACCGGCGTCGCTCCTGGCGAAGGAATCGAATAGGTCGAAGTCGCAACCGGGCTCGTCCCCAGAAGCCCATTTTTCATCTGGAAAATTCGCAGCGTATCGTAAGTCGCCCAGTAATAAAGATTGCCCTGCCAATAGGCCGGAGTGCTGTACACGCTGTGCCCGTTAAAAGCCGAGGTAATCTGCTGCACAATGTTATTGCTCTTCCCGTTGAAGCCGCCCATGTTGTCGCGGTTTATAAGATAGAGCGATCCGTCTTTCCCCGCTCCCACCGCCAAATAAGGATTCGCCGCTCCGGTCTGATACGGAAACAGCAACGGCCCTCCCGATCCCAAATCCAAATCCGCCGCGCTTTCTTTCACGGCGTTGTACGGAGTAAAGTAATCGCCCACACTCAGCCCGCTCGTCGTCGACAGCCGCACATAACTCTGGCCATAATCGCCGCCATCCTTGTTCGCGTCGAAGGTCCCGTTGCCGCTCATAAAGAAGATGTTTCCCAGCGTATCGGCCGCCAGCCCATCGCCATCCTGCCAAATCCCGCCCTGGTCGCCATTCGGCGTAACGCAGAACGCCGCCACTTGCGCGAGCGTGGTTTCGTTGTAGCCCATCACCCAGCCGTGATATGGATCCAGCGTCTCCAGTCCATGCGAAGCCCACGCAACGTACACCACTCCTTTCACCAGCAACAGCGCCGGCCGCTGATTCGAGCGCAGCGCATCGAACGAAACGTAACCTTTCACCGATTGCTTGCCCGTGCCCTTCACCCTCGCCGCAATCACCACCGGGCCGCCAAATTTCTCCGCTCCGGTTCGAATGTCGAGCGCGTGCAGCCGCTGAACATAAGCCCCATTTTCTTTCGTAGCCGCCACCACATACAAAGTTTCGTTGGTGACGTCGATCACTGGCGTTCCCGTAATTCCAATCTGCGGATTGATCGCGATCGTCCCCAGGTCGGTCGATGGAATCGTCGTAATCCCCTTCGCCGGATTAATAAAGCTCACCTGCCACAGCGGCGCGGCATTGCTTCCAGTATTGCTGTTGCCATCGAAGGCAAACACACTGTCGTTTTCCGTCGCCACATACACTACCGTGTGCGTGCCTTGCCCAATGATTTGCAGGTTATAAACCACCAGAGGTTCGCCATACACTTGCCCATCCACCGGCTGCGAGAAAAGCTTGCCGAAGCTGTTCACATTCACAATAGAAGGCGTCAGAACCGTCTCATGCAGGTTTTGCCCCGAGCGCAACGTATCGTAGTGATAAGTCGAAACATCGACCTGCGCAAATACGGCGGCCGCTTGCAGGAGCAAGCCCAACCATGCCGCGCACAGAACTATAAAGCCGAGTTTCCCTCGTCGGGACCTGGCAGACGAAATTCGCACGATCTTCCCCTTGGCAGAAAGAGAATCGGAACCTGGATTTTCGAGACGGTGCGAGACGATTGTTACCCTGGGATACCGTCACGCCCTTCGCCTGAAACCCTTGGCCCTCGCCTTAGTTGCGCGGCCGCACCTTGATTCCAGAACTTCCTTGCAAGCGTAACGTCAACGCCCTAAGCTTTTGCATAAGCTATCCGAACACGCGCACGCCGCACAATGGGCAAAAGTCTCTAAGCCGAAAGTCCTCTTCAAAAACTCATCGCCTGCGTCGAAAGGCGTTATACAATATCGCATCGTCCTCGAACGGCTCTCTCCGCTCGCCGTTTCGACTCCCCCGGGATGGACATGCACCGATCAATCGCCTTTATTGAGGGACTTCCATGCTTTTGATTTCCCCGCTGCGCACAATTCTGTTCGGGCTCGCAACCGTCATCTGCGCACTTCCCGTTTCGGCACAAACCAGCGTCCTCACCTACCACAACGACAACTCGCGCACCGGACAAAATCTCGGCGAAACCAGTCTCACGCCCTCGAATGTCTCCACCAACTTCGGCAAGCTCTTCACCAATCAAGTCGACGACTGGGTCATTGCACAACCTCTTTATATGCCCGGCGTGAACATCGGCGGCGGAACCCACAACGTCCTCTACGTCGCAACTTTGAACAACACCGTCTACGCCATGGACGCCGACACGCCTTCAACAATCTACTGGCAGCAAAATTACGGAGCGCCCACTCCCTTCGCCGGCATCTGCACCGACACTAAATTTCAAAACGCTGCGCACGCCGGAGCCGGCATCGTCTCCACTCCCGTCATCGACGCCAATCTCGGCAACATCTACTTCGTCACCAAAACCGGCAACGGAGCCACTGGCAATCCCTACGCGCTAACTTTCTACGCCGTCAACATCTCGACCGGAACCACCGTCGCCTCCACCACCATCAATCCCGGAACCTCCGACTGGAACCCGCACATCCAGATGTCGCGTCCCGCGCTCGCCGAAGATCCCACCGGCTCTTACATCTACGTTGGCCTCGGTGCCACTGGATGCCAGAACTACAAGTACGAGCACGGATTCGTTATGGCCTTCAGCTCCACTTCCGGCGCTTACGACGGCAAATTCGCCACCACCGTCGGCACCAGCAACAATGGAGGAATCTGGCAGGGCGGCGGCGGCCTGAACGTCGACGCAACCGGCAACATCTACTTTGAAACCGCCGATGCCGCCTACAATGGCAAAACTTCTTTCGGCGACACCGTCTTGAAAATTAATACCGGAGCTAACGGCCTCGGCCTGCTCGACTGGTTTACTCCTTACAATCAATCCACGCTTCTCAAGTACGACCTCGATCTGTCTTCCGCCGGCCCGCTGCTTCTGCCCGATCAAACTGTCGGCCCGACGCACCTTCTCGTCGCCACCGGCAAGACCGAAGAAATTTATCTCATCAACCGCGACAACATGGGCAAGTTCAACGTGGGCTCAAACTCGAATATCGTGCAGGACATCCCCACCATGTCCTCGCAAACCGGATGCCTCACCGCCACCATCGGCTCCTCCACCGGTTCCACCTGTCGCAACGGCTCGCCCGCATTTTTCAGCAACGGCACCAACAGCTACGTCTACATGATTGATGACGGCAACAGTACTCCAGCCAGCCTCAGCTTTCCGTGTGACGTTTTGCAATACGCGTTGACCAACGGCCTGCTCTCGACCTCACCCACTGCGGAAGCCACTTTCGGCACCAATTGCCTGGTCGGCAGCCCCTCGATTTCAGCCAACGGCTCAAGCAACGCGATCGTCTGGGTGGTCGTGAGCAAAGGCACGGCGACCGCGCTGCACGCGCTCGATCCAGTCACGCTATCTTCGCTCTACAACAGCCAGCAGCACCAGACCCGCGACGCGCTGGGCAACGTCGCCCGCTTCGTCACTCCGACCGTCTCGAATGGAAAAGTTTATGTAGGAGGGAAAACCAATAACGGCGGCGACATCGTAGTCTACGGCCTGCTCTCCACCAAAGCCGCCGCCCAACCCGCGGGCATCACCGCACTGCAACGCAAGAGCGGTATGTAAACCAGGCATCCGCGTAATTGAAAAGGCGCGGAGTTAGCCGCGTGTCGAGAAGGTTGCGACTCAAAAACGCCTTGTCATTCCGAGCGAAGTCGAGGAACCTGCTTCCTGCGTGCACCACCACAGAAGATCGCCCATCGCACCACCGCATACGCCGCCGTGGAAGAGCGGCGCTTCAGCGCCGCGTTAAGCTTGGCACAACTTTGGGCTTTTAGCCCTAGGGGCCGTACTTTCCGTCCGCCGTCAAGAACTCGCAAGCAGCACGCGACCGCAAAACTCGCCACCGCATTCAATGCGGCAACCGGAAATTCAACGTCACCCGCGTCTCCATCGCTTCCCCGCGCGGCTTGAACACCCACTGTTTCACCGCATCGCTCACCGCCTGCGCCAGCACCGGAGCTCCGCTCAGCGTTTTCACATCCACAACTTTTCCCTCGCGGTCGATGAACACATCCGCCACCACCGCGCCCTCAATCCCCTGTGCGCGCGCCTCTTCCGGATACACCGGCTCCACGCGATGCAGCACGTTGTCGTCACTCGAAGCAGGGAAAGGACCGCTGCTGCCCACGTCCGATTCCCTCTGCGGCGGCAGCCGAAAAATCTCCTTCCCCTTTTCGTAAACCGCCAACCCGCCTGCCGGAGGCGTCGGAACGTGAGTCACACTCGACGTCGCAGCCGGACCGGTGGCTGGCCCAACCGCGACTGGCCCAACAGCGACCGGCCCAACACTTTTTGTCCCAACCGGTGCGGCCGCTCCCAGCGCATTCGACTGCTCATGCCCGTTCCCCGCAGCCGTGCGCACTGCCGTCCGGACATGCCGGCGTGTCATTGTCCGTCCACTCAATTTCTGCACCATCGCCACGGCGAGCAACACCGCCGCCGACAGAACCATTACCCCAAGCACCAATGTGAGCAGGCGAATCGTTCGCCCCTGGGTCGTGCCTTCTTCCAAATCTTCAAAAGATTCAGTCGGTACTCGATCCCCACTCTCCGCTTTCGCCCCAGCACTTTCGCTCGGCTTCTGTGCCGTCACTACAGGAGAGTTTTCCGCGCTCGCATTCGCCTCGCTCATCTCCGCGACGCGGAGATCCTCCACAATCAACTCCGCCATTGTGGGATAAACGCTTCGCGCCGGCTGCATCGGAACCTGCGCCGCCGCCACAGCCCACCCCAGATTCTCAACTGCGCGCTGCGCCAGCGTCCCCAGCGCGATCTCCTCATCTACACCGAACGCGGATGCCGCCGAGGAAAAAACTTCGAACACTCCCACTAGCTGTTCGTTCATCGTCAGCGGAAGGATCATCACCGAGCGCACGCCCAGGTTCCGGCACGCCTCGATGTCGGCCCGCGGATCGCTCTGCGCATCGTCGCAGCGCTGCATGGTTCGAGTCTTCACGCAGGCGCCCGAAAGTCCAGTCTCACTGTCCAGGCGAGATCCCAACTCCGGAGCGGTCTCCCCTGCGCTCGCCCGGCAAACCCACTCTCCCCCGCGCTCCAGCACAATCGCCGCACCCGAAGCCCCAGTCTCTACGCAAGCCTGCTCGACAATTTCATTAAGCACTACTTCCAAAGCCAAATCCGCCGAAAGCTCCGAGGAGAGTTTCCCTCCACCATGCACGGTAAACTTTGCCGCCAGCTCCGCCAGATCGGACTTCCCGCCACTATCCCCGATCGGCAAACTTCCTTCTTTCTCGTGGTTTTCTGGGGCGGAGAAATCCGCCTTGGCGGGATCAGGCTCGAACATGGAGTGGTGTGCCATGCGCCGGGGCAATTTCATGCAATCTGCGGCTGTAGCGGAGTTTCGCCCCAAATCCCTGGGTTGTCAATGGCCATTCATCGGATAGAAGAGAGGTGGAACCAGACCGCCCCGCTATTGCCTCCCAGCCGCGAAGCGGCGAAAGAATGCAGCCCACGGCGCAAGCCGTGGGTGAAAATCGGAAAGAAAACCAGCCCCGAAGGGGCGAAAGAGAGTCACGCCTCGCTCCGTTGCGACGCCTGAACTCTCCATTCCTCAATCTCCCTTTCCCAAAACGAAATCCCCGCTATAGAACTTCTGTGCTAGAGTCTTTTGTTTCCTCCCTTTCCCATTGAAACGATGTTAGAATTTTCTCAATCTTGGGACGTGCTGGACATGCTTCTCCAAGCTAGTTTCTGTCATCTCCTCCCCATGGCTTTTCATCGGAAACATCTGAAAATAGAGCCATTTCAACCTTGCATACAGGGAGTTCGAACATGCGGATTGCTGTAGTTGGTTCTGGATACGTGGGGTTGGTCGCTGGCGCCTGTTTCGCCGACCTTGGCCATGACGTCGTGGTGGTCGATAACGACGAGCGCAAGCTCGCCGCTCTCAAGAACGGCGAAGTCCCCATCCACGAAAAATTCCTGCCCGAACTATTGCAGCGTCACCGCGGCCATCGCCTGCAATTTTCCGGCGATCTCCACGAGGCCGTTCGCGTCAGCACCGCCATTTTCGTCGCCGTCGGCACCCCGCCCACTGATCGCGGCGACGCCGACCTTTCCTACGTCGAATCCGTCGCCCGCGAAATCACGGGCGCCCTCGGCGAATACAAAGTCATCGTCGAAAAAAGTACCGTCCCGGTCTACACTAGCGAGTGGGTTCGCCGCATCATCCTTCGCAACGGAGCCGATCCCGATTGCTTCGATGTCGCTTCCAATCCTGAGTTCTTGCGTGAAGGCACCGCCGTCACCGATTTTCTTTTTCCCGACCGCATCGTGATCGGCTGCGACACCGCCCGCGCCGCCGACGTTCTCCGCGAAGTTTACGCGCCACTCACCAACGGCAGCTACTACGAGCGCACTGACGCGATTCCGCAGCCCGACCGAACCTCCATCCCCGCGCCCATCATCGTTACCAGCACCAAGAGCGCGGAGCTGATCAAGCACGCCTCGAACGCATTCCTCGCGATGAAAATTTCTTTCATCAACGCGGTCGCATCGGTCTGCGAATCCGTCGGCGCCAACGTAAACCAGGTTTGCCACGGCGTCGGCACCGACGCCCGCATTGGCTCCCGCTTCCTCAATCCCGGCATCGGCTACGGCGGATCGTGCTTCCCCAAGGATGTTATGGCCTTCCGCGCCGTCGCCCGCGAATGCGGATACGACTTCCGCCTGCTCGACGAAGTCATGCGCATCAACGAAGATCAGCGCGACCGCTTTCTGCGCAAAGTCCGCAGCGCCCTCTGGACCCTCCGCGGCAAACATCTCGGCGTTCTCGGCCTCGCTTTCAAAGGCGGCACTGACGATATTCGCGAATCGCCCGCGCTCTTCCTCGTGCAGGCGCTCTTGCAGGAAGGCTGCAAGATCACCGCCTACGATCCCGCCGCCATGGAGCGCACGCAGGAAGTAATGAACTCAAATCTCAAGTACGCCAACTCCGCCTACGAGGCCGCTGCGGGCGCAGACGCGCTGCTCATCCTCACCGAGTGGGAAGAGTTCGCCAACCTCGATCTCAACCGCCTCAATCGCGAACTCAAATATCCCATCGTGATCGACGGCCGCAATCTGTACGATCCTGAAGTGATGGCAGCTCACGGCTTCACTTATTACAGCGTAGGACGCGCCGCCTCCCATCCCGATGGCGTTCCCGCCGGCGCTCTGCGCAACGGATCATCTAAGAACGGCCAAAACAAAGCATGAGCTCACAACGCGCGCTGGTCACCGGCGGTGCCGGTTTCCTCGGATCCCATCTCTGCGACGCCCTGCTCGGCGAGGGCTGGAACTTGGTTGTCGTCGACAATTTGCTCACCGGCCGTGAGGCAAACATTAACCACCTCTCGAATGATTCGCGATTCGAATTCATAAACAAGAACATTTGCCAGCCCTTCGACCCGGGCAAAGTCGATTTTGTTTTTCACTTCGCCAGCCCCGCCAGCCCCGTCGACTACACCATCCACGGCATCGCCACCTTGCAAGTCGGTTCGCTCGGAACTTTTCACGCCCTCGACGTCGCGCATAAATACGGCGCGAAGTATCTCGTCTCTTCCACTTCTGAGTGTTACGGCGATCCGCTCGAGCATCCGCAAAAAGAAACCTATTGGGGAAACGTGAACTCCATCGGCCCGCGCTCGGTCTACGACGAAGCCAAACGCTTCACCGAAGCCGTCACCATGGCCTATCACCGCTACCACAAAGTCGATACCCGCATCGTCCGCATCTTCAACACCTACGGCCCGCGCCTGCAACTCAACGACGGACGCGTCGTCTCCAACTTCATGAAGCAGGCTCTGCGCGGCGAACCCCTCACCGTCTACGGCAACGGCAACCAGACTCGCAGCTTCTGCTACGTCAGCGACGAAATCGACGGCTTCCTCCGCCTCGCAAAATCCAACGAGCATTTGCCCGTCAACATCGGCAATCCCAACGAGTTCACCATCCTCGAATGCGCCCAGTACGTCCTCAAAGTCACCGGATCAAAAAGTAAAATCGCCTACGAACCCCTCCCGCAAGACGACCCCAAACAGCGCCAGCCAGATATCACCAAAGCCCGCACCCTGCTCGGCTGGGAACCAAAGATTCAACTGGAAGAAGGCCTCCGCCTCTCGCTGGATTACTTCAAAAAAGCCGTCGCCGAAGAAGCGGCAGCAGCGAAGTAACTACCACGGCTCATGTAGGGACAGCCGCCCACGGCTATCCATCGCTCTCGCCATCCACGAATTGTCATCCTGAGGGGCGCGCCTTTTGCGCCCCGAAGGACCTCTGCATTTTTGACGGCAGCCGAATCTTCGCCACGAGCCCACCCCACCGTGGAAGAGTGGCGCTTCAGCGCCGCGTAATGCGAAGCTTTGAAATAACAGCGGCTTCAGTCGCCCCCACGCACTGTCATTTCGACCGAAGTCCGGAGCGAAGCGACGGCAAGCGGAGAAACCTGCTGTTTCTCGCCATGACTACGGCTCATGTGAGACGGCTCCTGTGGGATGGACACTCCTGTCCGTCGCCTTTGACTTTGACGTCGCCTTTGACTTTGACGTCGCCTTTGACTTTGACTTTGACGTCGCCTTTGACTTAGCCGTAGCCTTTGACTTTGACTTTGCCTTCGCCTTTGACTGCGCAGCCGCAACGTCCACCGCCGTCCGCACCACCGTGGAAGAGCGGCGCTTCAGCGCCGCGTAAAGCGAACCATTGAAATAACAGCGGCTTCAGCCGCCCGCCACGCTCTGTCATTTCGACCGAGGCCCAGAGCGAAGCGACGGCGAGCGGAGAAACCTGCTTCAACTTCCGCTGCAGCTTGGTCGCGTCGCCTCTCTATGCACTTGTCCCCCGCCCGACTCTGATGTTACAAACGGATCGCTCGCCGCGAGAAAAATCGCGGCAGCCTCACCGAGAGGACCCGAGACATGGCCCACAGATCCCTCACCAGCATCGCCGTACCATTAGTCATTCTGGCGCTCCTCTTTGCAGCAACCAATGAGCTCGCCGTAGCCGGCCCGATTCTTCAACCAGCCGGACAAGTTAGTAATATTCGCATGGTCACGTTAGGCGAAACACCGGGTCTCGCGATAACCCCGAGCGGTGCCTTTCTCCTGGCATACAACCAAATCAGCAACACATCGATTAAGTGCCTGCGCACCAGCTCCGACGGAGCCAACACCTGGGGGCCAGAAAATCAGATGTGGAATGCATCGGTTGCCGGAGACCCCACTCTTTGGGTAACCCCAGGCAGCAATCTTCTGGTTGAGTTTGGGAAAAAAAACGCCCAATCCGTCGAGGGCGCAGCATGGTCTTTGTCACAGGATAGTGGCGTCACCTGGTCGTCGTTTTCGTGGTTCGATAATCCCGTTAGTAACACCGATTTTGTCCCCAACTACCTGAACCTCGGCCCCGACGTATACGGCGTCGGTTACGGATCTTACTATCTCAATGATGGAACCACCGATGCCAGTTGGTGGAAATCGGAGAATGATGGACTTTCTTTCAGCAAGCTTTCAACCGTTCGCCAGCCAGGGGACGAGTCGATCAACGAGAGCGTGGCCATACAGACCGGAGCGACTTCTATCCTTCTCATCGCCAGATCCGCTTCAAACATGAGTACGTTCGTTCACACTTCCAATGATCTGGGATTAACCTGGTCACCCCAAATCGATTACACGTCGCAAGTAGGAGTAATACAAGACCCCAACCTGCAACGCGTCGGCAAGGTCATCGTTCTGCATGGAAGAGATTTTTTGGCGAAAACCTTTGTTGCCTATTTCTCCTACGACAACGGCGTAACATTCGGATCTAAGTTAATTCTCGACACCCCCATCTGGGGTCCAGATGCAATGTCCTATAGCGCCTCCGTAGTGTTACCCGGCCACAACTTATTGATCGCTTACGAGACAGACACAGCCCATGGAGCCCAAATCAATCTTCTGAATCTTCACGTCGAGCAAAAATAACAAGAGTGATTCGAATAGAAAGCAGGGGACCTGCGCCTGCGGCCCGCCCTCGCTCTCGCTATCTTCATAGTTGTCATCTTGAGGAGCGCACCCACCGCACACTGTCATTTCGACCGAAGCCCGGAGCGCAGCGACGGCAAGCGGAGAAACCTGCCTGTTCCCCGTCCGCGGATCGACGCCTCGTGGTGGGACGGACACTCCTGTCCGTCGCCTTTGACTTTGATGTTGACCTTAGCTTTTTGACTTTGATTGCAGAGAGCTCACCGCCCGCGCCGCCGTGGAAGAGCGGCGCTTCAGCAAGCCTTGAAATAACAGCGGCTTCAGCCGCCCCACGCACACTGTCATTTCGACCGAAGTCCGGAGCGCAGCGACGGCAAGCGGAGAAACCTGCTGTTCCCCGCCGCTTCAACAAAAGCCGCCACCAGCCGACAACCACGCTCTGAAAGCGCCCCAGTTTTTCCCTCCGCCCAAAATCTTGTCAAGCCCCCTTGCCGCCCAATTTCCCCTCAACCCTCTGATTCCATTCCCACAATAAATTCGTGTTTCCTGTCCCAACGCCCCCTCCCAATTTGCTATTCTGAATATAGAGAGTGAAAAGGCGCGCGCTTCGGCTTGCGCCTTTTCTTTTTTCAGGAGCACGCATGTCTCAGCACTATCTGTCTCAACCCGACAACCCCAACCGCCCCAACACCAAGCGCACCGGAGAGCGCTCCGAAGCCGCCTTCCTCTACCAAGCCACCCAGCGCCGCTTCGCCATCTGCAAGCCCTGGGGAGACAGCGAGCGCTACGACTTCATCCTCGACAATCGCCCTCAACCCGAAGTTCACCTCTTCCGCATCCAGATCAAGTGCACTGACTCTCTCCGCGCCGGAGCCTACGAAACCCGCGCCACCTACGAATTCTCCGGACGCCACATCCCCTACACCAAACGCGACATCGACTTCATCGCCGCCCACGTCGTCCCCCTCGACATCTGGTACATCATCCCCGTCGAAGTCTGCACTCCCCGCCCCATGCTCCGCTTCTACCCTCACCGCCAAGCCAAAAAAATGCGCCTCGAAATATACCGCGAAGCCTGGCCCCTCCTCGACCCTCCCCTAACCATCCACGCCAGCATCGACGAAGACTACGCAGAAGAAAATGGTCCGGGAAAAGGTCATCACTCACGACGTATGTCATCACAACAGATGTTCATCACAACGAATGTCATCCTGAGCGAAGCATGACGCCCACGCAGTGGACGTCACGCGCAGTCGAAGGACCCCTACCCTTCACGCGCCACCTGTCATCCTGAGCGAAGCATGACGCCCACGCAGTGGACGTCACGCGCAGTCGAAGGATCCCTACCCTTCACGCGCCACCTGTCATCCTGAGCGAAGCATGACGCCCACGCAGTGGACGTCACGCGCAGTCGAAGGACCCCTACCCTTCACGCGCCACCTCCTGCTTCGAGAGGCATTTCCACGACAGCCCGGCCCGCCGAAAAGCACGACTGAAGGAACACTGCCCCGACACCAGCTATGCGCCAATCATGCTCGGGAAGGGCACGACTTTAGTCGTGCCGACTGCTCAGACAAAAAAGGAACCGGCCTTCAGCCGCCCCCACTCCCTGTCATTTCGACCGAAGTCCGGAGCGCAGCGACGGCAAGCGGAGAAACATGCTATTTCCCGGCCAATGGCTCATGGGGACGCCTCGTGTGGGACGGACACTCCTGTCCGTCGCCTTTGACCTTGATGTTGATCTTAGCCTTTGACTTTGATTGCCAGGAACTCCACCGCCGCCAGCACCACCGTGGAAGAGCGGCGCTTCAGCGCCGCGTAAAGCGAGTCTTTGAAAGGACGCGGCTTAAGCCGCCCCTCACGCACTGTCATTTCGACCGAAGTCCGGAGCGAAGCGACGGCAAGCGGAGAAACCTGCTGTTCCGCGCCATGACGACGGCTCACGCGCGACGCCTCGTGTGGGACGGACACTCCTGTCCGTCGCCTCTGACCTTGATGTTGACCTTAGCTTTTTGACTTTGATTGCAGAGAGCCCGCCGCCCGCACCACCGTGAAAGAGCGGCGCTTCAGCGCCGCGTAAAGCGACTTTATGAAAGAACGCGGCTTCAGCCGCGCCGCAAGAATTGCCCGTGGCTAGACCAGCGGCTTCAGCCGCCCCCGCGCTCTGTCATTTCGACCGAAGCCCGGAGCGCAGCGACGGCAAGCGGAGAAACCTGCTGTTTTGTGACGATGGGTCGCCTGCGACGGCTCGTGTGGGACGGACACTCCTGTCCGTCGCCTTTGACTTTGATGTTGACCTGATCTTTTGACTTTGAACTGCCGAAACTCCCACCGCCGCAAGCACCACCGTGGAAGAGCGGCGCTTCGCGCCGCGTAAAGCGACTTTATGAAAGAACGCGGCTTGAGCCGCGCCCCAAGAATTGCCCGTGGCTAGACCACCAGCCTCAGCCGCCACCACGCACTGTCATTTCGACCGAAGTCCGGAGCGCAGCGACGGCAAGCGGAGAAACCTGCCTTCTGTCCGCGGCGGCACAATTTTTTTCTCGATCTTAATTAAAAAAAATTCCGGATCGAAACGCTAAAATTTCCCGGCTCAATGACTTGCGGAGGTGGTCCAGCCAGGTTAATCCGGCTAATTTTGCGAGCAAATTCTTTCTTCTTATGGATTCTGAAGCACTTAGCTGCGCGGCGGTTGGATGAAAGCGCTTCATGGTTTGGGGCTATCTTGAAAGCGAATGAATGCCGCACGCAAGGTTGGAATATCACAGGGCGGCTGTGGAATTGTGGTCAGGACCGTCGGGATGAATTAGTAGACGACAAGTTCAGTCCGTGGTGCCCAGCTTTGTAAAAGAAAGCAAAGCTAGGGAACCTCTTTCGCGGGTACAACGTCTTGATAAATCACAGCCACCCCAGCCAGAGTTTCGAAATGGGAAAGAAAGAACGAGACAACTAAGGGCGTGCCGCCCATGGAAAAAAATCCTTCCCCATTCAGCATTCTTATGGTACATTTCCCCGCGCTACCTTCGCTTACGGCCTTTTCAATTCGGATCTTGGCGAAAGTATGTGTTCAAGCGCTGCGGGGAGGATGCTGATCGTCATACCTCTCAAACGCGCATCCTTCTTGCGCTCACCTCAGTTGATCGGAGACGGAACAAGACTCTAACTTTCATAGGGTTTGTGCGGCGAAAGCGATTCGGTGATCGAGTCACGGAGAATCGAAGCCAAAGGAGGCTTTAATGACACCGACCCGTAGAGATTTACTTAAGGGAAGTGTTGCGCTGGCCGTTCGTTCGACTCTATATTCCGGCGGCATCGGCGCGGCAGTATCACTCACCTCGTGTGGAGGTGGAGGCGGAAGTGGAAGTGGCATCGGCTCGCCTCAGGTCACGCCTTCACCAACGATAGCTATCACTTCCGTCTCGAACGCAGCACCGATGGCTTTGACTCCGGTCTCAGTGCAGACCACCGGACTCGATACCACAACAGCTTTTACCGTCTCCCTCATAAACAGTGGCGGGAGCCAGGTGAGTGTCACCCCCATTCGTGCACAATCAGATGGCACCGTTATAATTCCAATACCACTCGTTATCGATGCTGGCAGTGGCCAAACAACAGGACTTACGGCGAATCTTCAGATATCCCAAAACGGAGTCACATCCAACACCATGCAAATTGTGATTTCCGATCTTCCTTCATTAGCCGATCTCGGTTTGTCTCCCGGCCAGCTCTCGCAGGCGTTTAACACATATCAAACATTGTCGCTGGGCGCGAACATTAACACCCAGGAGGCTATTGGGATGCTTCCCGGTTCCAGTCCAGTTCTGGGAAATCTCCTATCCAACCTGCAAACACAGCTTCTCAATATCATCAATGCGCGAAATGTCGTTGATAATATCGTCGCGAACCCAGCCTATTCTCTGTCTGTCGGAGCGGCGAATGATGGTACTGCGATAACGTTTAACCAAGCTTCGGTCAGCCTTCTCGACCGAATACTCGCGCAATATCTCGCCGCATTAACGAATCAGAGCGCCGTCAGCCTCGCCATGCAGAGCGTGGCAAGAGCAAAGAGCCGCGTTCGCCACCTCTCTGTTCGGCCTTTCATTGCGGAGGGGCCACGTTCCGTACTTGTAAAAAACGAGGCTGTCCCGCCCGTTTTAGGGTCCGCGTTGAATTCAGTTCCGACGAGTTCTGAATCCCTGACGCGCTCATCCACCTTAGATGTGGCGCGACCTAATGGAATCGGTACCTTCGTTACGGGACTCACGACACTTGGCGGCGCAGCGAGCGTCGTGAGCACCGGACAAACATTGGTTTCTCAAAACAGCACAGCGACTGACAAACTTCTTTCCGTCGCTTCGTTAGGCGCCTCAGTTATTACCATCGGAGCCACGATCGTTGCGGCGACTGCGGCAGCTCCTGAGATTGCCGCGGGAGCGATTGTCGTCGCGGCCTGGTCTTCTCTTGCTGGTGTCGCGATCGGTACGGCGATGGTCGGACATGATATATACAATCTCGGCACGAGTGTAAGCGCTTTGACTAACGACGCGCCGGGTAGTCCTGCCTACGCTTTAGACTATGCGAACGCAAAGGCCGCAGGCGCAAATTTGTTGGCTGATGGTGCTTCTACGGTCATGAATGCGGTCGGTATTGGGGCCGTGGAGTCAGTTTTAACCGGTTCTGTGGCTCCTGCTGCGTTTAGTGTACTGGATCAAATAGTTGCACCCACAGCCACCGATGTGGCCCTAGGCTTTGGCGGATTAATTACCACGACAGCAAATATTTACGCCCAGAGCCAATTTGAACAAGATATTAACAGCGCGAATGCGAATCTGGGACAAGCACCATCTCCGACGGCTCCTGCTTCGAACAACGGATTTGCATTTGTCGACGGCACGGTAATAATTACAAATTCAAATGGGCCGACACTCTCGCCTTTGGTTGGCGTCGATGCCGGAACTGCTGCGAACTCTAACCTTCTGGAGTGCATGGCCGACGCGAATGGAAATTATTCATTGGTCGTGCCATTGGACAGCCCGGATCTGACATACAGCAGCACGTATCTGTCAGCTTATGACCCGGTATCCGCCACGATACTGAGCAGTACAGTCGTCGACCTTTCTGCACTATCGACACCCAACCAGAGCACAACCGAACCGACCATGACGGGAACTTGTAATGATACGGATGCTTCGAATCCCGACGGCGATGATCCTGACTGTGACTAAAAACTGTACGGAAGGCTAGTGTTGGGAATCTTTCGAATCGGGTGAGGAAGTGCCCAACTTGGAAGGAATGAGAAAATTGCCTCGTCGGAGAATTAATATAATTCCAGCTGTGCAAGTGACTAGGGGGCAATTTGTCCTTGCGGAGTATCATTAGGGTCGCGACGCTCATCATTGGACTTGGTGCTCTTTGGTCAACCCTTTCGAACATACGCAATCACCAGGCATATGCCTCGGCTAGCCGACTCGCTTTGTTCAGTGCAGCTCTGTTCGCGTTTGTGAATCCAACGGGACTAGAGCGTCTGATCAAGGACCGTCCGCTTGTTGCATTAATGATCGGAATCTTTTTTGCCATCATTGTCTGCGGTTACTTTTTAGTTTTCTTTGTGATGTTTCCTCCACCGAAGTAAGTTCTTATCATAAATGCATGTACGAATAACTGGCGGTGACCCATGCTTCTTGATCTAACTTAAATCGGCAACGAAATACGTGCACCACGAACGCGCGCATAGAGGGGCCAGGTCAAAACGCACGAAAGCCCTGGTAGCATCCAGGGCCCTCGCAAAACTGATACAGGACACGCCTGCGAAGCATCTTCCGTATCACGCCGCAGGCGGCCCGTTGTTAGCTAGAAGCTAGCAGCTGAGAGCTAGTCCCCCGCCACCGGCTCGGCAACTTCCGGCTTCGGCGCGCTTGCCCCGTTGCCATCGCCATTTGCCTTGCCCAGCGCGCCCAGCGGAATGAATCCGTTTTCGGCGACGGCGGGTTTTTCTTTCAGCACAACTTCGCGATACAGCGACGCCATGCGCGCGTTGTAGGCTTCATCGTTCTTCACCGGCCCGCGATGTCCCGCAGCCGGAGTTTCCGTCTCCGTGCTGCCTAAGACCTGAGACCCAGCACCTGCGACCTGTGCCGCCTTCGCATCCCGCGCCCGCTTCTTCTCTTCGCGCGAGTTCTTGGCGATGCCCAGGTTATCCAGATCGTGCTGCAGCTCGTTGGTAACCAGATCGTCGCGCAGCAGCAGGTTGTGGACTTCGTCGTCCATCTTTACCTTCTTGCCGCCGGCGAAGATTTCGTGGCGTCCGTGCTCTTCGTACCACTTGGTGAGCGTGGCCGTCATGTGCATCTTCTCGATGATGTTTCGCCACCCCACGCCCGTGTTGTAGGCGCAGAAGCTGATCTCGCCCTCCTGCGTGGCATACGGGATGATGCACTGCTCGGTGCGCCGGAAATCGTAATTAAAAAGATCCTGGAACCACATGCCTGCGATGAACAGGAAGTTCCAACGATCCTGCCGCCGCTTCATTACATCTTCGACGCTGCGGTCGGGACCAACTTTGCCGTAATTCTTTCCCGTCGCGTTAAAGTTCTTATCGAACTTCCGCAACAGATCCACCAACTTGAAGTGCGTCGGCGACTGGTAGGGATCGTAGTTCTTCATCAGGCACAGCGCCATGCCGACGACGGTCAAAAACTTGCCGCGCGCCGCATCGTTGACCTTGGCAATATCTTTAGCCAGCTGATCGCCCTTTAAGAACGCCGTCACCGGCACAGCTTCCTTGGTTTCTTTGTCAATCATCACCGCCATCCCCGTCCCGCAATTTGGATGACAACCGCAACTGAGTTGGCCCCAGTCGTTTTTGACGTCGTTGGCGTGCATGAGGTCGGCCCAATCGCTGAAGGTGCCCATGAAAGAAATCGGGAACCAGTCGCGGCTGGGTTCGCCCAGGCCGGTTTGATTTTTTACGTCGTGGGCCAGGTGGCTCAGGGTGTAGCGCTGGGCCTGGCGGCGATCGTCGGTGACGGCTTCGTCGCGTCCGGTGAAGCTGACGGGCTGGAAGCTGAGGAAGCTGATCGTCTTGGGATTGTCGAGAGCGAACTTGATGATGCGTCCGACCTGCTCGTTGTTAATGCCGTTCACGATGGTGACGACGGGGACGATTTCGACTCCGGCCTTGTGCAGGTTCTCGATCGCCTTCAACTTTACGTCGAACAGGTTGCCGACCATGCGGTGCGCGTTGGCGGCATTGCCGATGCCATCAAATTGCAGGTAGGCGTAACGCATGCCGGCTTCGACCGCCTGCTGGCAGAATTCAAAGCTCTTGGCGAATTCGATTCCGTTGGTTGCGGCCTGCACGGAGTTGTATCCGACTTTGCGGGCGTAGCGAACGGCGTCAAGGAAGTACGGCGACAGCGTAGGCTCGCCGCCGGAGAACTGCACGCTCATCTGACGACGCGGCTTAATCGTGATCGCGTTGTCGAGCATGGTCTTGATTTCTTCCCATTGCAGTTCGTGGACGAAGCCGACCTGGTTCGCGTCCATGAAGCAGGGATCGCACATCATGTTGCAGCGGTTGGTGAGATCGATGGTCAGCACGGAGCCGCGGCCGTACTTCACGGTCGACGAGCCGTGGTGGTGCAGCTTTTCGTCGTTGTGGGCCACGATGTCGCGGCCGGGGAAAACGTCTTCCAGGTGCTTCGAGAAATCGGTGTCGATCGACATCACGTCTTCGAAGTGGCCGTGCTTGGGGCAATCCTTGACCATCAGGATTTTGCCATCGCGCTCGATGATGGTGGCCTTGATCTCGCCGACCTTTTCGTTCATGAGCACTTCGTGCGGAAGTTTGCCATCGAGAATCTGCTGGCGAATTTCAGGCACGCACTTGGGACAAAGCGAATCGGTGGAGCGGGGCCAGCCGAGGGGTGGCTTAGATTTTTCGTAGGACTTGAGCAGCGGCTTATCGGACCACTTGGGGGTCGGCGAGGCGTTGGGCTTGATCCGGTTGAGGCGATCGAAGACTGCCCACGCGCCTTTGGCGGCGACGACAACTGCTTTCTCTACGTACTTGATCGGCTTGCGCATTTTAGCTAATGGCTCCTGAGTTCGGCTTAGGGCTTGGGCTTTTATGGCCGCGGCCTTTGCTGCAGGTGTTGGGTCTTAGGTGTTAGGTCTTTTGGCTTTGATTCGCCTAGGATTCTAACCGATTCAAACCCTTACGGCTGCGGTTCTCCCATGGAGTTGAACCTGAGTCGTACACTTTTCCCTGAGAGTTTTACTGGAACCATCTTATTGCAAGCAAAGGAAGTGGCGCACTGAATGACAGCGGACGGCGCAAAATTGGGGTTTAGTGGGAATGGGAGGGATTGGACGGCGGTAAGTTGTTGAAAGGAAAAGGGGGTTTCCGGATCGACAGCTTGCAAGCGGGTGTAAGATGGGACTTGTTGGGGCTTGGCTCGCGGAGGCAGCGTGAACTTCAAGATTGAGTTTGAGCGCGAAGAGGACGGGCGATGGATTGCCGAGATTGCCGAACTTCCTGGAGTCATGGCCTACGGGGCAACTCAGGCCGAAGCCGAGGCGGGCGTCGAGGCGCTTGCGCTGCGTGTGATTGCCGACCGGATTGAAGCGGAGAAGGTCGGCCAGAAAACAATCAGCTTTGCTACGGCGTGAGTAAGTGGCCAAGCTCGAAAGCTAGCCGGGTGTATCGAGCATTGTTGCGCATCGGATGGTCTGCCAAGGCGCAAAAAGGGTCTTCCCACATCACACTACAGAGAGCCGGGTATGCGGACTTCGTGTGGGCATTTCACGACGGAGTGGAGATCGGACCGAAGATGCTGGCGCGGATCGCGAAGCATACCGGATTAAGGGCGCAGGATTTGTGAGTGTACCTTTGCTGCATTGATATGCGGGGTAGACGAATGGCCAGGAATTTTCGAGAACTCGAAGCCAAGATGTCGCCGGAGTCGCTGGAACGTTCCCGCGTTCTCGCCGAAAAATATCGCGCAGAGATGCCGCTGCATTTACTACGCGAGGCTCGGGAGATGACGCAGATGCATCTGGCGAAAATTCTGGGAGTGAACCAGGCGGCGGTGTCGAAGCTGGAGCGCCGCGCGGATATGTATGTGAGCACGCTGCAGAGTTTTGTGAAAGCGATGGGCGGAGAGTTGAAGATTACCGCGCGCTTCCCGGAGGGGACGGTGGAGTTAATCAGTTTGAGGATGGGAAGAAGGTGGCGGAGTAGTTGAGTGCAGTGGTTCCCACTTCTCGCAAAGGACGCGAGAAATGGGGCACCCCGGATGTGGGCCACCCGCCGGAGAGTTGAAGATCACCGCCCGATTCCCCGAGGGGACGGTGGAGATAAATCAGTTTGAGGATGTGAAGAAGGTGGCGGAGTAGTTGAGTGCAGTGGTTCCCACCCTTCGACTCCGCTCAGGACAGGCTTTCTCGCAAAGGACGCGAGAAATGGGGCACCCAGATGTGGGCCACCCGCCCTGAAATTCGCTTGGTACGATTTCAAATGCTTCCCTTATAATCAACCTGTGCTGACTGATGAAGACAAGCAGTGGATTCGCGCACAACTCGAAAAGATTGAGACCACTTTACTGACTGAGTTTCACAAGTGGGCGTCACCGGTCGAGTTGCGTCAGAAGAGCCATGCCGCCGCCTTGCGCGCGCTGGATGTCGAGGTCGAATCTTTGGCGGACCGGCTCAAGAATTTAGAAGGCCGGTAGAAATTCAAACGAGTGAACAGGCCGCGCACGATTAAGACAGGTAGAGGTGCCTATGGCACAGATGACGTCTCAGGTTTCAGAATTGCTGCAAAAGGCGCTTACCCTCTCCACCCAGGAGCGCGGAATGCTCATCGATCGTTTGGTGGAAAGTCTTGAAGACGAAACATCGGACAAAGCGGTCGAGACAGCGTGGGACGAAGAGATCAAGCGCCGGGTGGATGATATTCGCAGCGGCCGAGTGAATACCATTCCGGGCGATCAGGTGCTTCGAGAACTCGCCGAAGAATTCCCCGATGGCCGGAGCGCCGCGCGGTAGTGGGTCAGTTCGAATTTTCTGGTGACCTCTTCGCTCGTCGATGGCGTCATCCTGAGCGCAGCTGTTCTTCAGGCGGAGCGAAGGATCTCCCGCTACAACACTGTGTGGCCACGGGAGATCCCTCGGCCCGCTGGTAAAAACGCGGGCTCTTCGGGATGACGCCTTGCGAGATTCAGGGTTCAAACTTAGCCACTACCCGCCGCGCGGATATGTACGTGAGCACGCTGCAAAGTTTCGTGAAAGCGATGGGCGGAGAGTTGAAGATCACCGCCCGCTTCCCCGAGGGGACGGTGGAGATTAATCAGTTTGAGGATGTGAAGAAGGTGGCGGAGAAGGCGGGTGCAGTGGGGGTCCACCCTTCGACTCCGCTCAGGCAGACCTTCTCGCAAAGGACGCGGGAAGTGGGATGGCCAATCAAAGTTCACTCCGTTCGCCCTTCCCAGTTTTGCTCCGCATCTGCAGGTGACCTTCAAACGGTCGCTCATAGCATGCCCGCGATTCCAGGAAGCAGAGGTTACTGATAGTAAGCCATCGTGCCAGTAAACATCACCGCCTTTGCTGTCAGAAGTGAAAAGTTATTATTGAAGACCAGATAGTAAGTCCCAGCGCCGTCCGGCAACGTGGCCCGTACATCTCCAACAGTGATTTTCCCACTGTTGTAATAGGTGGGAGCTGCATGCCTGTTTTTCCAGTTCGTAAATTGCTCGTCATTAAGCAAGAAAACCTCGATATCGTTATTCGAGCCACCGGTGGCCTGAAAATGTCCTTGGACCTTGACGGAGCGCGCACCCTCGGGCACTGGAAGTGTGTAAAAGTTGTAGTGCATCGCTGCCACACTGAGGGCACCCTGCCCGATGTTCAATGTGTGAAGCAGCGGCTGTGGGGGCTGCGGGGCTCTTACAACCTCGTTCGAGGAAGGGGAAGAATACGCGGGACTCGTGGCGCGCGTTTGCATAGCGTGGTCAACATACCATCCAACTAGAGCGACTATGACCAGCAGGGTAAGAAATAACGGCAACCGACCTAATCTGCCGGGGGAGCGAGCGGCATCAGCAGGCGGGGTCACGACGGCTGGTGTTGGAGCCGCTATGGCGTTGCCACATTTCCGACAGAATTGGGAATCATCCGTGGACTCCGTTCCACACTTTGGGCAGAACATAGCGGCGCGTCCTCCGTATGGCGAAAAGCGTAGTATGGTCTCCCTGCAGTCGCAAGTAGCTTGTTAATTACCCGCCTTCGGCAGCCTTTTTTGCGATCCCTTCAGGATCATCGCGCAGGCCGTGCAGGGCGGGTAACGCTGCTCATTCCAGCGAGCACACCTGGCCCGGCCGGGAATCCCTTCAATAAAACAGTAAACGGTCCCATGTGAAATTCCCAACCGTCGCCTATGAATACCGACGGTTGGTGAACTAGGCCGTTCCCTATAATCCAAGGCGAATAAGCCGCCAAGTATTCGGGGGAAATGAAGCTTGAGCTGATGAGATGTGCAACGTGGCGTTCGAAAGGGAAGAAAGTCACTCGCACCAGTGCGCTGAACTGTGGCGGGGCGATAAGTATGCTCATACAGTTCGGCCCCACACAGTCGGGATTTCTCGTGGCAACTGAGCGAATTGCGTCAACGATCGCCTGCTCGTATTGGCTCCCATCCAGCGAGTGCATTCTCTCCGCTAACTGCTGGAGTTCTGCAACGGATAGCGATAAACCTCCTTCGGGCGAGGCGGCGAACTGCGCGCATTTTTTCCAGTACCAATGGCGCGGCAGGCGTTTCACTTCAAAATCCTTGCCGTAAGCCTTCCGTATCGAGCAACCGAACGGCGCCGGCTGTCTGCCTCCTACGAGTGGGCGCGTTCCTTTTTTCCATTGCCAACCGACGATCTCTAATTCGAAAAAGTCCTTTCGTGCGGCGATCTCGCTGGCCTTCAACTCCCGGAAAAGAAGGTCGGTTGCCTGACCGATATCCCACCACTGCGGTAATGGCCCGGTGCGATTTCCGAATCGTTCAGAGACGTCCAATCCAGTGAGTGTAGCGGCAACCCAATCGTCAGTTGGAAGATTTCTAACATACGCTTGGCCGGTATAGCCCATCGTAACAATCGCATCCCGCGCTTGATAGATAACGTTCTTGTTCGCCAACGCATCGAATCTGGTGGTACGTCCAGAAACGATTTTCGTTACGAGACGATCCTCGACCTGCAACACGAAAGCACGGCTCAATTGGCTAACTATCTGGGTCATCATTTCGCCTTTTGGCAGGGTCGGCGGGCATCATCTCCCGCATGATTTCTTCCCCCAGCGCACCGCGTTTGAAATCGCGGAAATAGTTGGCGGCGCTCCTCGCTCAATCGGACTAGACCAGCTTCCGGGCGTCTAGGATGCCAGGTGCGATCAGCACCGCGCTTGCGGCCCGCGCCCACTAACTGCATTTTACTTATTTTGCTCTCTATTCGCCAAATGCGGCTTGTGCACGGGCCGGCGGGTGATTCACTCACTGCGTTCTCTGCCCGGTTGGGCACCTCTGCCGTGAATCGCTCGGGATTTTGACCCCACCGCTTCACGCGTGGCCGGCCTTCACAGCTTCCGGTGGGCATGTCGGGGCGCCCAAAAATAATCGCAAGCCACCTTATGACATCCAATCTCGCGCCGCACTCACAATTCATTCGATCGTTGCAAGCGATGGCAGTGCTCGGATAGTCCCCGCCGATGGATTTTGCAGTAAATCAACAGCAGATTCTTCGCCGGGCCTTCGGCCCGACTCGGAATGACATATTGAATCGGTGCCCGCGGGCTACGTGGTGCGGCAGGCGCCGGAGCGGGTGAAGGTGATGTTGCCGGTGATGTCGCAGGCGTAGGTGTAGGAGCAGGTTTGTTGGCGCATGCGCAGAGGGTCGGCGGTGCCGGAGCAGGTGACGAGGCCGGGGACCTGGGACATGTCCACGGTGATGGTGGTGACGGGCCAGCCGCTGGGAGGGGAAAACTTTACGATGCAGGTTGTGCCGTTGCAGAGGGCGCTATTGGCGCTGGAGACGACGACGTTGAAGGCGTCTTTGCAGAAGGCGCGGGCGGCGACGATGCTGAAGCTTTGGGGATCGCTCTCCCAGCCGGAGCAGGAGAACGGGACGCCGCCAGCGGAGGAGGCAAAGGATTCGCTCTCCAGTTCGGATTCGAGTTCAGAAAGTATGTCGTCGACAAGAGCGTTCAGGCGCCGGGACATTTGCCGCCTCCTGTTGGAGCCGCACGCTACGGCGGGCGGGATTTCTGCTGACAGTTTAAGACGGTGGGAGAGGATTTCAAGTCGCGCGCTTTGGGTCGCATGGATGAGGCGGAGGGCTGTGAACAGAGGTTGTTCGACGCGGGCTCAGCAGGCTCTGAAAGCCCGAGGCTAACTCTGGCTGTAGTTTTCGAAGAAGATTACGTTTACCGGCAAAATCTCTGCAGGTCAGGCGGCGGCGGACTTGGAATGACGCCGAACTCCCCCGGCCATCCGGTGCAACCGTGGGCCGCCGCAGAGCGGCTCATGGTGCCTTCACGCTCGCGTGCTTTGCTCTTCGCCTGTTCCACCTGGGTGCTGCTGAGTTCGGCTTCGAGTGACTGCAAGTCAGTCATAGCGTCGCGTAAACCCCCGTCGTAGCTCATCAGCAACCAAACATACGCTTCCGGATAATCCGGAGGCGTTCCATGTCCCTCACGAAGCAACTGAGCGAGTGCCCGCTGCGCCTGCGGTAAGCCTTGCTCAGCCGCCTGGCGAAATTCAGTTTCAGATCGGGCGTAGTCGCTGCGATCCAGCGCAATCTTGCCGAGAAAATAATCGGCAAATGGATCGCCGTGCGCACTGGATTTCTGCAGCCACTTTTGAGCCTCATTGAGATCTTGAGGGGGGACCAGGCCGGCATAGATGATGCGTCCCACAAGCCATTGCGCGAGGGAGTCATCCTGCTGACCGGCTTTTTTGTACAACTCAAGCGCTTGGCGAGGATCGGAGGTAACCGCGTGGCCGGTGTCGTAGAAATATCCCAGGACAACCTGGGCGGGAGCGAATCCAAGTTCGGCAGAGCGGCGAAAAAAATCGACGGCATTCGGAATGCTTCGCGTAGCACTGCTGCCTTGCAATGCGTTCATTCCTTTTTCAAACAACTCCGGCGCATTTTGCACGGGCGGAGCCGATTGTGCATTTCCACACGCACAAGCGAGCGACAAGAGCAAAAGCAGAATCGCAGACCGACGGTTTCGCATGGGGCCACCTCGCTAATGATCTTGGTGCCCGCTTTCGCTTACGTCAAGATTCCACCGGCTGTGCACGATAGTAACGCCCCCACGGGTTTCACGGAGGCGCGGTCGCCCACCAAGTATTGGTGGACCCTCAAAGAAATCAAGGAGTCCTAATGCACGTCAATGGTTGCAGTAACAGGGCTGACGGTTTCCCCGCCTGGCGGAGTTACTATCACGATAACTTGATCACCTGCCGAGACGCTATAAGTAGCTGACGTGTTGCTGCACAGATAAAGTGATCCGTTGGGTCCCAATGTACAAGCGATGGACGTTTCAATCGCGGACGTTCCAGCGCGGGGATTCACCCACACGTTAACCGTACCACCAAACGGTGCCGAATTTAGCTGCTGCTGTTTCACGTACAAATTCTCCAGCGATCCGGTTTTCGTTATAACCTGTCCCATCCATGCCTGCACGGGATTTCCCGGGCCATAGGTGCAATTCGTCGTAGACACCTGTCCCAGCCCGCTCAGAACAAAGGGCGTACCGTAGGAAACGCTCCCGCAATATCCCAATATAGGGCTGGTTGCGGTAGTGGTTGTAGAAATGTTGATTGTGGCAGTGACTGGGCTAATGCTTTCCCCAGATGGCGGAGTCACGATAGCAATCAGGCGATCGCCGGCGACTACAGAATATGTACTTGAAGTATTGTGGCACGTGTAAATGCCACTGGCCGCGTAGGCAAGGCTGCATGTGACGCCGGTGTTTATGGGAATGCCGCCTGTCTTAGGATTGTCCCAGATGGCTACAGTTCCCCCATATCGGCACTGTTGAGTGTAAATTGCTTCACATAGAGATCTTCGAGAGTACCACTCTGCTTTACCAGCGCTCCCAAAAGCACGCTGACATTCGGGCTACCCGGCCCATAGGTGCATTGGTTAGAGGTAGTCTGTCCGAGTTGATCTAAAACGAACGCCTGACCCGGATCTGAAACGGTGTCGCAATAACCACCCATAGCTGTAATTGTCTGGGCGAAAGCGGGAGCTACGAACAGGAATACAAAGATCGTGCGAAGATAGTGCTTTTTCATGGGACACCTTGTCCTGAGAGAATTTGTCGGTTTACGTACACATCGAACGGCTCCTTCTACCATCTCTCTGGTTTCCGGAAACTTTTTTGTTGAATTCGTTCGGCATTTGTAAAAAACTCACGTTGGGCGATGGCCGCACTTCTAATTCTTGCCGATACCGGCATGAGGGAGATTGCCCCACGCTTCGTTGATTTTCTAAGCCTGAGCACCACGCAAGACGGGCATCACCGGGCTCGGCTGAATCCGCGGCTTTCGAAAAAGAATTCCAGCCGCTCTGGCGACCTGATCGGGAGACATGTGGATTTATCGCCGCCGGATTTGTTACAGCCAGCCCGCTCAGTATGCCGGCGGTGAATCAAACAAATACAGCGTGTCCTGAGCGGTACCGGGCTCGACCGAGAAGAACCCATTATTTGGATTGCTGATCGTCGTGGTCGCGGTGCACGCAGAGCTCGGATTCCACGGCGGGCAGGTCATGCTCACTGCGTACTCCGTAGAGCCGGATGGTGGCGAGCTTGGAGAGTAATAGGTCCCGGTGCCAATGCGGGCATAAGGGGCCAAAATCTGCATGCCGCCATAGTTTGCCAGGTCGGAGAGGGATCCGCTTACAGTGGGCCGCTCGACGATCCACTCCGCGCTGTTTCCTTCATATGTTGTGCCCGAGGGAGGGTTGAATCCAACGCTAGCCGAGGCCCCGGTTCGGTAGTCCGCCCAGTAGGCATGCCCGTAGGGCGACGTGGTGGTGTACCAAACCTGTACCGATACCCAGTCGCCAGGCTGGGCCACAGGGCTGCTTACGCGGGTCTCCGCGTTCGGAAACCATTCGTACCAAAACGAATATAAAGTTGACGAGCAGGTGGCATCGGCCTCGTTTCCGGCCTGCAACACGTCGCTTGAGCCCCAGCCATCGAAGCCTACCCACTCGAAGGAGTAGTCCCAGGTCGAATTGCAGGTTCCGATGGCTTGCGCGACGGAAGGAATGTTCCAATCAGCCGAGACCTGGGTCTCGTTTGTTTTGAATGTGCCATTGGCACCGTCGAGGACGTAGCCGCTCCAGTTCTGGCTGGTTGCGTTGGCGCCGCCGATGGAGGGGAAGTTCACGTTTCGCGCCGGGCCCAGATAGATGTTGGTAAAGGTTAATTGCGGCGTAACGCGCTTCACGCTCACAATTTTTTCCCAGCGTGCGTAGGCGGCGACATCGCTCACGCCCGGCCGAGGCGGGAATCCCCACTGCTCCAGTTCAAGATCAGAAGCGGTGAGGGGGTTGAAAAAAGCGGGCGGGGGATTGTAAACAAAGCCCGGAGTCGCAAGGTTATTCTGGTCGTTGACCCAGCTTCCGTAAGCGGAGGTCTGGGCGAGCGCTGTGAGCGATGTCGAAAACATAGCCAGCGCAAGGAGCATAATCGGTGGAACGATTGTTCTCTGCATGGATCTCTCCTGGTTTCGGATTTTTGGAAGGAAGCGCTATCGCGGATGCTAGCCACTTTGCCTGTGGATCGTTGCGATGCAAACGATCCGTTACGAAAAGCGAACAGCCCTCTAACGATCGACCTCCAGGAGGAGGGTGGGGCTTCGGAAAAGTCGGAGGCATTCGGGGACGGGAAATGGAGTGCAATCTAGGGGACGTTCACCATTTCCCGGGAGCCATTCTGACTTCCACAATGTTCCCGCAAATATTCACACCCCCTTCAACCTTGCGACGCACAGGCAATTCATTCCACGATTGTCCAGCAATGGCCGTGCATCGATCTGGAGCGCCTCGGAAAAATTCGGCTGGCGGGAGGCCTTAATTTTTTGTTCGACGTTTTTTGACCTCTAAGTCTTTCAGACCGCCGTATCTGGAAGGAATTTCCTGCTAACCCTGTGATTCGACAAGACCCCCGGGGAGGGGGGCGGAGGAGGGATCGGTAATGGTTCGACGCCCCGACTAAGGGGCCCAAAAATAATTTTCCCCGCGCCGAATACGATGCAAGGATGATTCGCCCGCCTGCCGAGCATCCGCGCCAATCGTAATTGTTTAGGTGATCATTATTCGGTTCGCTGAGTCGTCTAAAGAGATGTACCTTTGATGGCATCGGAGTGGTGCCGCCGGGCATCCAACTGAGCATGGGAAAGCAGAGGATCTTCGACGAGAAGTACCGCGTGGTGGGGATTGAGCGGGACCGGCTGCTGGTGCGCGGGGTGCATAGCGGAGATGTGCTGACCATTATGAATTCCCCGGAGACACCGCTATCGGTGGAGGAGTTTCCGCTGGGGAAGTTGATTGCGTTGACCGATCCGTCGATCTCAGCGATGGATTGATGGCGGGGATCGCGCGCTTGCGAGATTTTAACCCGGTTAACCCCAGAGGACACTAAGGTTCACGAAGGTGCCCGCCTTCGCTTTTCATTAGCAAATTCGTTGACATCGGGTGGAGTCCTTTCGGCTCGGGTATCGACCCTAGGTCCGCAGACGCCGCAAAACTTTAGTGTGGACAGGGGCGGGCTGAGGGATACAATCGCTGCACCTCCCCCCTGGAGGAGTATGCGGCGCATTTGTGGCGCGGTGGTTGGGGCACTCTCTGTCTGCTGTGGGTTGCTGGTTCCGGCTTCGGGCCAGAGCTGCGTTGCGGTTACGACTTATCACAACGACAATTTGCGGACGGCGCAGAACCTGGCGGAGACGGTGCTCACGCCGACGAACCTGGGAAGCGTGACCGAGCTGTTTGCCACGCATCCGCTGCTGGACGGATGGTCGGTTGCTCAGCCGCTCTATTTACCTCAGACCACAATTGATGGTGCGGTGCACAACGTGGTGTTTATGGCTACGCTGGCGAACAGTATGTACGCCTTCGATGCCGACACGGGAGTGCTGTATTGGCATGTAACGTATGGGCCGCCGGATTCGGTGCCGTTTCAGAATGGTTACTGCACCGATACGGGGTTTGCGCAGAATCCGAGCCACGGGGCGGGGATTGTGGGAACGCCGGTGATCGATATGTCGATTTCTCCGCCGGCGATTTATTTTGTGACGAAAGAATTTGATGGCACGACGCATTCGTTAAAGCTGCATGCGGTGGATTCTTCGAGTGGGAATGAATTGAGCGGATCGCCGGTGGTGATGCAGGGGTCGGTGGTGAATCATGCGGGGACGACGATTACGTTTTCGGCGGAATTTCAGATGTCGCGGCCGGCGATGCTGCTTTCGAATGGAATCATTTATGTGGGCATTGGATCGGTGGGATGCAAGGAGTTTCCGAATTACGGCTGGGTGATGTCGTACACGTTTTCTCTGGCGAATGGATTTGCGCAGCAGGGGGTGTTTAATACTGCGCCCGATCTGGCGAACCCGGCGGGGACTGGTCCGTATGGGAATGGAGGGATCTGGGCGGCGGGCGGCGGGTTGGCGGCGGATGCGAGCGGGAACATTTATTTTACGACCGCAGACGCGAACAATTTTTACTTGAATGCGAAAGGCTGGCAGGGGAAAGATTTTGGCGACAGCATTGTGCAGTTGACTCCCAGCCTGGGAGCGCCGGCAACTTCGGCGAATTATTTCACGCCGTATAACGATCGCGCGCTGTATACCGGCGATCTCGATCTGGCTTCGACGGGAGTGGTGCTGCTGCCGGACCAACCGGGGACCTATCCGCACATTCTGGTGGGGTATGGGAAAGCGGAAGAGATTTATGTGGTCAACCGCGACAACATGGGTGGATACACGCCGAAGGGGCCGAACAAGATTGTGCAGGATGTGGTGGATCCGACGACGGGCGCGTGCTCGACGGGGGGAGTGACATTTACGCAGTGCTACGATTTGAAAGGGACCTGCGGGTGGAATGCGCCGTCGTATTGGAACAACAATTTATATTTCTCGGGAAATCCGGGGCCGCTGATGTCGTATGCGTGGACGCCGGGAGCGACGGCGCCGCTGGCGGCGTGTCCGACGATTGAAGGGGGATATGCGGCGAAGACCTATAACTCGAGCGGAAGCCCTTCGACCTCTTCGAATGGAACGATCGATGGGCTGATGTGGGTGGTGACGTGGCCGGGGACGAGGCTGGCGACACTGCGCGCCTTCGATGCGACGAATTTAGGAAGCCAGTTGTTTTCGGCTTCGGTGGGAGCGGTTGGGAGTTATCCGACGCCGACGATTGCGAATGGAACGGTGTATGTGGCGACGAAGGGAAGGTTGTACGCGTTTGGGATTAAGGGGACGTCGGGGTGCAAGGGATCGGGTAAGGCGGCGAACAGGAGTGAGAGTGTAGTGGCGTGGCGAAGATAAGGATTTAGCGGACTACGTCCTGCGAAGGCGTTGCCGCTCGACTTAGATTTAAATGATCTATCTACCCTTCCCGGGGAACGGTTCGAGGGCCCCTAGGCGCGCAATCCCAGTGAAGCCAGGTCTGCACGGTTGGAAAGCCAGATTCAGGGCAGCGCCGATGACCGAAGCGGCATCGTACTCGCAGGGAACACGTCAATCTTGTTAAGCTAAGAAAGAACCAGAGGGGGACGCGTGCGCTGCGGACGTTGCGGCAACGAGAATAAAGAGGGGAACCGCTTCTGCGGAATGTGCGGAGCGCCGCTTACGGCGAACACCCCGGTTACAGTGACGCGGCCGCCTGCCGCTGCACAACCTGACGCGCCTGCGCGAGCGCCTTCCCCGCCCGCGGCGCCGCGTGCGACAACGCCGAATGCAGCAGCGCGGCCGCAACCCTCGCAAACGGAGAACGCACCCTTGGGAGCGGCTTCGAGCGCGAGTGCGATGCGGCCGGCGGCGTCCGCGGGCGTGAACTCTGGTCGAAGGGTTGAGCAGTTATCGGCATCGCACCGAGAGCGCGGCTATTCTGAACCGGAACCTGAGTCTTCAATTACGGGGCCGTCGTTTTTGGGATTGAATACGCCGATTGCGCGGGGCAGTGGACGAGGCGACAGCGATTCTGGTGACCGGTATTCCGATTCTTATTCAGGTCGCCGCGACTCGGACAATCTCGATTATTTGCTGGAGGAAGAGGAAGAGCCGAGGCGAGGGTGGGTGAAGGTGCTGGTAGGACTGGTAGCGCTGGGATTCGCAGTGGGATTCGGTTATCTGCATTACCAGCAGGGCGGGTTCGAATTTCTGAGGAACGGAATCCAGAAGCCGGCGACGGCGTCTTCTGATAGTGCACAGAGCGGAGGGGCGAGCGCAGCGGGGCAGAACGGAGCGCCTGCCACGCAAGGTAATAGTTCTGCCCAGCCGAGCGCGGCGGCGCCGGCAGCGGCGAATCCGGTGGCTGCTGGGAATTCGGATTCGAATTCGACCGCGGCGGCAACGGCGCCGAATTCGCAAACTCCTTCTGCGGCGCAGAGTTCGACGACACCGAACGCTGCACCCGCGAATGCTGCTCCGGTCGCGGCGAATGGTAACGCGCCGGATTCGGGGACGCCGGCGGCCAGCGTGCCGGCCGACACTGCCCCGGCGGCGAAGGCTCCGGCGAAGGCTGCTGAGGAGAGTTCAGATTCCGATGAGGAATCGAGTGACGCGGAAGCGCCGGCGCCGAAGGCTGCTGCGGCGAAGCCGGCTGCTAAGCCTGCGGCTGCGAAACCGTCGCCCGCGAGAGCGATTGATCGCGTACAGGAAGCGGAGCGGTATATCTACGGGCATGGCGTGCCGCAGGATTGCGATCATGGAGTACGGTTGTTGAAGGCGGACCAAACTGATGCGAAGGCGATGATTTCGTTGGGTGGGTTGTATACGACGGGAACGTGCACGCCGCGGGATTTGCCGACGGCGTACCGATGGTTTGCGATGGCGCTGCACAAACAGCCAGATAACCAGGCGTTGCAGAATGATCTGCAAAAGTTATGGAGCCAGATGACGCAGCCGGAACGGCAGTTGGCGATTAAGTTGAGCCAGTAGAAATTTATCCTTTGTTCCTTTGCGTACGAGTGCGAAGAGTCCAGAGCTTGGCCGTTGAGAGGCCTCCCCAGCCAACATAGAATCCAGCCGCGGTTTAAGAAAGCCTTCCTCGTTCTGCGTGCCGCATGCTCGCGCGTCTGCAAGAATGGGATGGAGATTATGAGATCACGCCGAAAGTCTGTCGCTACGCTCTGCGATTCTTCCATTTCAACGCCGATGGGCCGAATGACGTGGCTTCCATCAGAGGTGCAGTGGTGACGGGTGCTCGCTCTTTGCTTTTACGAACGAGCCGGGCAATTCAATCCTGGGCGAAAGCCGGGACAGCTATGGTTATGCGCTCGCCTTAGGGGCGGTGCGACATCGCCCTGATTGCTTCAGCCATGCGCTAAACTGGGGCCGGCGGTATTTCGGTACGAAGAGGAGTCATACGTGGAAACATGTCAGCGCATTGCTGTGATCTTGTGTCTGGGGATAGGCCTGGCGTCGTCGGGGCGCACTGTGGCGCAGTCTTCCCCAGGTTCGGGAGCAGACGTAGGTCATGCAGAAAGTGCGGTGCCGGGACTGCATGACTTCGATTTTTTATTCGGACGCTGGCAAATCCATCATCGAAAGCTAAAGCATCGCCTCGTCAACAGTCACGAGTGGATCGAATTCGAAGGGACATTATTCTGCCAGCCACTGATGGGTGGCTACGCGAATGTCGACGACACCGTGTTCGAAGTTCCAGGCGGCACTTACCGCGGCGTAGCCACCCGATCGTTCGACGCCAAGACGGGGCAGTGGTCGATCTGGTGGCTGGACGGCAGGACGCCGCTTGGGCCGATAGATCCGCCGGTGAGAGGCAGCTTCCACGACGGTGTAGGAACGTTCTATGCGAACGACGATACCGAAGGCGGGAAACCAGTCCGCACACGGCTCCTATGGTCCGAGATCACACATGCCTCAGGTCACTGGGAGCAGGCAGAATCAACCGACGGTGGCAAAACGTGGGAAACGGATTGGATCATGGACCTCAAACGAGTGCAATAGTCGGTTGACGACATCGTCAAGCGGCTCGAATACGCGAAAGGTTTTCCGCAAGAATACTTGAGGTCGGCGGGTCAACTGTTGCTAAATCGCGATTACACTCATTGCCTCCTCCGGTGGGGAGTGCTCAGCTCAACTTCATGTAGACACTGACCCAATAGCCCGTTCGCGGCGGGAGGGTTGCGAAACGGTCTTTCACCAGGGATTCGCGGGCGCGCAAACCTAACTTGGTCTCGGGGTAAAGCAGGATTTCGCGGACGCTTCCATCTTTATCGAGCTTGAACAGCAGCCAAAATATTGCCTGGCCACTGCCACTCAGTTATCTTTCGCCCCTCCAGGGCGATGGATAGCCGAGGGCGGTCGTCCCTAAGTGAGCGTGAAGCCGCTTTCTATAGAGCCGTAGCCTACGGCGCAGAATACAGGCTTATCCCCTTGGCACGGAGGGTGCGGTTGCGTACAGTTGGGGGGCAATCCGGCGGGGTGGGATTTCCCGTACTTCTGCTGATAGGAAGAGATCGAACGTTTGTCGAGCTTGCAACCACAAGGCATCTCGGCGGATTTGGCCCTGGTGATGGGGCTGAAGTCCGGCGACCAGGGGGCAATGGCGGAGCTGTACGACCGCTATTCGGCCGTGGTGTATGCGGTGGCTTTGCGGGTGCTGGGAGATACGGGCGCGGCGGAGGATGTGCTGCAGGAAGTGTTTCTGCAATTGTGGCGGAAGCCGGCGGCGTTCGATGCGGCGAGAGGAAGTCTGGGGAGCTGGCTGGCGGTGATCACGCGCAACCGCGCGATTGATTCGCTTAGAAAACGAAAGCCGGAAACGGATATTGAGGACGTGGTGCTGTCGGTTTCTCCGGATTTTGCGGGAGAGGCGGAGAGGGCGCGCACGGCGGAGAAAGTGCGCGGCGTGATGGGCGGGATGATGCCGGCCCAGCGCAGCGCGCTGGAGATGGCTTACTGGCAAGGGATGAGCCACAGCGAAATCGCCGACAAGACCGGCGAGCCGCTGGGCACGGTGAAGACGAGGATTCGCTCGGGATTGATTGCATTGAGAAAAGCTTTTGCACGGTGAGGGGCTGTCGGTTGCCGGAATTTTGAAGGATGAGGTTAGGATCACAGCGAAGCTGAGCCAATGAGCGAGCACGAACAATACGCAGAAGATCTTGCCCTGTATGCGCTGGAGGCGCTGACGGGAGAAGCTCGCGCGCGGGTGGAGGAGCACCTGGCGACGTGCGCGACTTGCCGGCTGGAAGTAGAACAGCTGCGCGGGGATGCGGCGCTGCTGGCGCTTTCGGCGGCGGGGCCAAGGGCTCCGCAGCGGGCGCGGCAACGGCTGCTGGAGGCGGTGGCGCGGGAACCGCGCGCGACGAGAGTGGTGGAGAGTGCGGGGCGGAGATCGCGGTGGGGAGTGTTGGGATGGGCAGCGGCGGCTGCGGTGCTGGTGATGGCGGCGGCGCTGTGGAAAGAGAATGCGGCGCTGAAGGCGACGCTGGCTTCGGCTGGGTCGCAGATGGCGGAGAGCCGGCGGGAAATGGAAGAGCTGCGAAAGATTGCGGCTCCGATTCTGGAGCCGGATGCGCAGCGAGTGACGCTGGTGGCGGTGAAGGCTCCGGCGCAGCCGCAGGGAAAGGCGTTTTATTTGAGGAAGCGGAACAGTTTGGTTTTTCTTGCGAACAACATGCCGGCGCTGCCGGCGCAGAAGGCGTATGAGCTGTGGCTGATTCCGACGAGCGGAAATCCGATTCCGGCGGGAGTGTTCAAGCCGGATGCGCATGGAAGCGCGACGGTGGTGAATCCTCCGCTGCCGGCGGGAGTTGAGGCGAAGGCGTTTGCGATTACCGTGGAGAATGAGGCGGGGGCGGCGACGCCGACGATGCCGATTGTGATGATGGGAGCGGGGGAGTAGAGCGAGGATTGGCGAGTGGCGATTTGCGATTGCCGGATGCAGCGCGGTTTACATCGGCAGGGTAGCTTGCACGCGGGTTTCGATCTCGCTGACGCAAAAAGCTTTTGACCGCGGAGGGCGCTGAGAAAATCGGTTGCGAGTTGGATTTCAATTGCCGATTGAAAGGGCGGGGTTCGATCGGCAATTGGAAGTTGGACGTTGAAGCTTGAGGCGCGGCTTTTTGCCTTGGCCGCGCGAAAAAACCCGACAATTGAAAACTTAGCGCTCCAGGGTGATCACGGCTTTGGGAGCGGCCTCATGCTCTTTGCGATAGGCGCGGGCGATATCGCCGAGCGGGGTGTGGTAGATAGGCGAGCCGAGGTCGGCGAGGGGGACTTCGCCGTGGGCAAAGTAAACACCTGCGGAGCTATACAGGCTGGTTTCGCGACCCAGGAAATTCTCGGTGGCCTGGCGAGGATGCTCGATCAGTTGCAAGGGTTGAACGACGTTGCTCAGAACCGCTCCGTTTTGACCGAAGGCGGCGCCGGAGACCAGGAGGGCGAATGAAGCGACGATGGTGGCCTTGATGCTCATAAGAATCTGTCGATCCTTTTCCGGAGGAGTTGAGATTGTGTGTGTGCCGCGTCCAGCGCGGGTTTCATTAGGGTGAGGGGCAATCGGTGGTCCAAACGCGGGTGGCGCAGGGATTCGAGTTAGGGGAGGTTGAGGGCGGGGGTGAGCAAGATTTTGCACATAAGTGGAGTGGATGGAAAAGGCTTTAACCACGAGGGACACCAAGGTACACGAAGGTAACCTCTTTTTTCTCCAGGCTTGCGGGAGGGATCTTGCAATCGAGGACTTTCTTTCTCTCTCATTATTGTATGCGGCTAGAAAATAGATTCTCACCGGCTGGGGTCGGAGGGAGTGGGGAGAGGCGGGATGAGCGGTGCGCAGAATTGCAGGAAGCCGCGCGGGATGGGCGGTTCCGAGGAGGAAAGATACAGTATGCAGGAATTTTCACAGTTGACAGCGAGTTTAAATGTGAAGAGAATCATCCGATCTTGTTGTCCCCTGCTTTCCCAGCAACTCTGGAATCAACAAGCCTCTCGTAGAAGTTAACTCGAAACGCAAACTGTGTGAATGATTGTCAGAACGTTTTAGAAACTCCCAAGGAGATTCCAACACATGAAGCAACGATTCACTGCGCTCAGCCTAAAGGCTGCGCTTCTGGTGACGGCCAGCATGGCCGGCACCGCTTTCGCCCAGGACTCAATTGACACTTTACCAGCCCATCCCAGATTTGAAGTTTTGGCACCGCATCCCGGAGATATGTCCAAAGCGCCGGCCACACCGTTGACCACATGGAATGGATCGTTCGTCTATAGCGGCAGGACTTACACGTACAACATGGTAGGAACGGCACCCTCGACAGGAACGTCGACGACGGTTCCAGTATTCATCATTCCAATCGCGCTGCAATATAAGAGCGGCACGACCACCACGACCTTTTCTCCGCAGACCAAACAGAGCAACGGTGCGAGCGCGGTGACCAACACGGTGAACTCACCAATCTTCAAAGATATGGACTGGATTGCCGGCGACGGCGTGACTGACCTGGGCACCACGCAGTACGAAGATGCCTTCCAGCGCGGAAACTTCTGGGGCCAGGTTTCGTCAGCTCCCGGATATCACGTGCTATTGGGAGCGCCGAAAGTTGCGCCGGTGCAGACCTATGTGGTTCCTGCGGCGGATGGCAGCATTGCGAGTGAGTTCGGGGTGCGGGTAGGACTGGCGGACATCAACTGGTTCGACTCCACCGTCATTCAGCCGCTGCTCAAGAAGTTCACGCAGATTCAACCCGGCACGCTGCCGATCTTCATGACCTACGATGTGTATCTGACCTCGGGCGGATTTTGCTGCGTCGGCGGCTACCACAGCGCAACGGGCCTGCAGGCTTATTCGATGTTCACCTACGTCAAACTGGTAAGCCCGGGAGCATTCTCGCAGGACGTCTCGGCCTTGTCGCACGAATTGGGCGAATACGTAGACGATCCGCTGGTCGTCAACTCAAACGGAAACATCATTCCCGCAAAGTGCGGCCAGGATCCGAACAATCCGTCGGACATCCTAGAGGTTGGAGATCCGGAAGAAGTTGACACGGGCTACGGCGACTTCGCGTACACGTTCAACGGCTTCACGTATCACCTGCAGGACCTGGTCTATCTGGAATATTTTGGCGCGCCTACCACCACCTCAGTGGGTGGGGAGATGACGTTCCACAATAATCCGTTCCACCTGACCTTCTGCAGCAACGGTGGATAGCATGTAACTGAGTTTTTCGAGAAGCCCGTCCCGCAAGGGGCGGGTTTTTATTTTGCGCGAGGAGACTTTTATCTCTATGCGAATTTTCGCGGTTGACAGGGCGCAAGAATGTGGGGAGAATCATGCGATCTTGTTGTTCCTGCTTCCCAGTAGTTCTGGAAATCAAACGTAGGAAAAATTAACCGCAATGCAAAGTGTGCCAAAAGACCGTCAGACGGTTTAAGAGACTCCAAGGAGATTCCAACACATGAAGCAACGACTCACTGCGCTCAGCCTAGCGGCTGGGCTTCTGGTGGTGGCCGGTGTGGCCAGCACCGCTTTCGCCCAGGAAGTACCGGTACAAAGAAATCCCACCGTGGTACATGACACCAATCATTTAACGACGTCGCAGGCGTTTCGGGACATGACCCCGGAGCCGTGGCACAACGTGAGCAAGGTGATGATCGAACATGACCGAGCTCCGTTCCCGCACATCAGCAACCTGCCCGATGCGGTATACCAGAACGAGGTTTTTTCCCCGGTGAGCACCACCAATCTACTGAGCTTTGACGGCATCAACGACGCCCAAGGGGGAGGGTTTGTCCCACCGGATACCAACGCGGCGGTTGGCGCCACTCAGGTGGTGGAGACGGTTAACGTTGCTTACGCAGTGTACGACAAAGCCACGGGGGCGCAGATCATGGCCCCGGTGAGCATTCAGACCCTGTACAAATCGCTGGGCGGCCAGTGCGCCACCGGAAACCTGAGCGACCCCATTGTGAATTACGATAAGGCGGCTGGGCGCTGGGTGATCACGATGATCGCCTTCAACAATTTTTTTACGGTTAACAATTCGTGTATCGCGGTCTCCACCAGTTCTGACGCGACCGGAACCTTCCACGTCTATTCCTTCTCGTATGGAGGCAAGCTTCCTGACTATCCGAAGGTTGGGGTTTGGCCGGATGCGTATTACATCACCACCAACAGTTTTCCCGGCGGTGGCGGCTTCAGCGGAGCAGAGAGCTGCGCCCTGGATCGCACAAACATGCTAGCCGGTAACGCTGCGACGATGGTTTGCTTTCAGCGGAGCGCGGTCGACTTTTCGTTGATGCCTTCCGACCTGGATGGCGCCACCGCCCCGCCCGCGGGCGCGCCCAACTATGAGTTGGAACTGGCCACCGCGACCACGATGAACCTATACCAGTTCCACGTGGATTTCACGACTCCGTTGAATTCAACCTTCACTGGCCCGACGCCGATCACGGTAGCGGCCTACACCGACGCTTGTGCCGCCACCAGCGCTTGCATTCCTCAGCCCTCCGGCGGCGAAGTGCTTGATGCCCTCGGGGACCGGCTCATGTATCGTCTTGCCTACCGGAACTACGGTAGTCACGAATCCCTGGTGGTCAACCACTCCATCAAAGGCTCGGGCAGCACAGCGTCCGCGGTGCGGTGGTACGAAATCCGCAGTCCCGGGGCTTCGCCCGTTGTGCATCAATCCGGCACGATTGGATCGACAAATGCCTTCTGGATGGGAAGCATTGCTATGGATAAAGACGGCGATATAGCCCTCGGCTATAGCGCGTCAAGCTCGACCCTTGACCCCAGCATTGTTTACACCGGACGCGTCCCGAGCGACCCTGCCGGGAAGATGGAAGCGCTGCATCTGGTGCTGAAGGGAACAGGCGTGCAGAAGAACAGTTCGAATCGCTGGGGAGACTACAGCAGCATGCAGATCGATCCCGCCGATGACTGCACGTTCTGGTACGCCCAGGAATATTACAAAACTACCGGCAGCTTTAACTTCGCCACTCACCTGGCATCGTTCAAGTTCACGACTTGCCATTAAAGCAAACGGTTTCAGGAAACCCGCCTCGCGAGAGGCGGGTTTTTTATTGCGCGCAACATTGGCGGCGACCGGGAGGGATCGGCACGATGAAGAAAAAGAACGATCACAGGTAGAAAGAGACGCCTGTGGAAAGCGGAAAAAATTACAAAAACCGAAATTGACGCGGCGATTTACAAAATTGGAACAGGATGGGGGACTTAGAGCTTTTGGGCGTTGACTTCGATTACACCAAATACTAAGAACGTACAGTTCACGCCTTTGCCAACGCGGCGAAGGTTAGCAGCCAAACTCGGTTGAAGTTGATTTAGCGCCACAAGCGTCACAGCCAATAACTTCAAGGAGCCTAATCCGATGATTAGAAAAAGTGTTCTCTCCCCCCACTTACTTGTTGCAACCGCTTTGCTGGCGTGCGTGGCCGGCAGTGCTTTTGCGCAGGATGATACCCAGGCAGAAAAACCGAAAGCAAGGTACATGGTGCTGCCGGCGCATTTGCATCCCGACATCGCGCCGCCGGCCGTATCGCTCGAGAGCTGGAATGGTTCGTTTACCTACAATGGATCGAACTATACCTATAACATGGTGGGGGCGGCACCCTCGACCAACAGCACCGCCACGATTCCGGTTTACATCATTCCGGTGAAGATCGTGATCACGTCGCGGACCGGGTCGAAGACTACGTTCGATCCAGCGCACGTGCTGTCGAACGGAAATACGGTGACCACGAACACGGTGGACTCGCCGATTTTCGATTCGACCACGACCTATACGCAGGGCGGAGTGGATGTTGGAACAACTCAGTACGAGGATGCGTTCCAGCGTGCCAACTTCTGGGGTACGGTGAAAAACAACACCAACTCTCACATACTCCTCTCGCAGACGGTGCTGGCGGAGCAGACGCTGAGTCCGTCGAAAACCTACGGCAAGACAGGGTCGCCGTTCGGATTCACGGCTGGCGAAGTGGACATCAACTGGTTCGACGCGCAGCTTCCCACCATCATCAGCAACCTGGGAATTCAGCCCAACGCGTTTCCCATCTTCCTGACCTACGATGTGTATCTGACGCAGAATAACGGGTGCTGCATCGGCGGATATCACAGTTCGGAGGGCAGCGTGAGCAATCCGCAGTCGTACGCGGAGGCCACGTATGTGGATCATGTGGGCGCATTCTCGCAGGATGTATCGGCGCTGTCGCATGAAGTGGGCGAGTGGATCGACGATCCGCTGACCGTCAACTACAACGGAAATAATACGCCCTGCGGGATTCTGGAAGTCGGCGATCCGCTGGAGGGCAACGCGAACTACGGCGGGTACCATTACGTCCTGCACGGGTTTACTTATAACCTGCAGGACCTGGTGACGCTGCCGTATTTTGGAGCGCCACCGAGCACGAGCGTGAATGACTGGTTCACCTTCCAGGGTGAGTCGCTGTCAGTCTGCCAGAACGGGTCGTAGAAGGGCCTTCCCCGCGTGGCCCGCTCCGTGAGGAGCGGGCCTTTTTTGTTTTGAAATTCAATGGGGAGGGCTATTCATCTCGGAATGAAACGAGGAGTAAGGTGGGCGCTCAGAGGCGAGGGTGGTCGATATTCTTTCGCCCCTTCGAGGCTTGGTCTCATTCCACGTTTTCACCCATGGCTTGCGCCATGGGCTGCATTCTGGCGCCGCTTCGCGGCTGAACCTACAGAATCTAGTTTCCGCCGGAGTGATGGCCGTATTTTGCGAAGACTGAGTCGCGCGAGATGACGCCTTCGAGGTGGAGAGAGTTGGCCCGGTTGACGACGGGAACGAGAGGGTAGTCGTTCACGTAGCGCAAGGCGGAATCGAGTGGAAGATCGGGATAGAGGCTTGGCACGGAACGGGATTGAAGGACGGAGCCGAGGGTGAGTTCGCCTTTGCCTTCCTGAAAGAGGCGCTGCAACTGATCTTTGGTGACGACGTTCCAGCCGCTGGGGTGCATGCGGACCAGAAAAGTGGAGTCAGCGGAGTCGTGGACGCGGCGGGCGCTGGCGTCAACGTAATCGGAGGCGCCGAGAATCGTGTCGGGAACGGGAAGCATGGCGTCTTCGACTCGCAGAATAGCTTCTTCACGATCTTCTTCGAGCGATGGCAGGATGAGGCCGTCCTGGCGGGTGAGCAGATCGAAGATTGGGATGTGCTGCAGGCCGCGCGAGACGAGATAGGAAAAAGTGTTAGCGACAATGACGGGGACAATGATCTCGTAGTTGCCGCTGACTTCGAGAACCATGAAGACGGAGGTCATGGGGACGCGAAGAAATCCGGCGAAGAGCACGCCCATGCCGACGAGAACGTAAGTGCCGGTGGAACCCGTGAGATGGGGAAAATAGAGGCGTTCGAGATCGCCGACTGCGCCGCCGAGCATGGCTCCGATGAAGAGCGTGGGGGCAAACATGCCGCCCGGAGTGCCGCTGACAAAAGAAAAAGTGGTGGCGAGAATTTTCAGCACGGCGAGAACGGCAAGAAACTTCCAGGTGAACTGGCCGTGCATGGCCTGGTCCATGGCATCGTAACCTGCGCCCATGACTTGCGGAGCGCCGAAGTAGCCGATGAGGCCGACGAAGAGTCCGGCGAGAGCGGGCTGGATATATTGCGTAGAACGCGGCAAAGCTTTGAGACGCGGACGGAGATAGCCGATGGCTTTGGCGAAGATGACGGAGGCGATTCCTCCGACGATGCCGAGGACGGCGTAGGCGATGAGCTCGCTGGGGCGCTTGAAGGTGGTGACGGGAATGCGGAAGAGCGGCTCGCTGCCGAGAAACCAGCGCACGATGACCACGCTGGAAACGGCGGAGAGCACGACAGAGCCGAGGATGCCGGCGCTCCAGCGGCCGATGACTTCTTCGATGACAAAAAGGACCGCGGAGATGGGAGCGTTGAACGCGGCGGCGAGGCCGGCGGCCGCGCCCACGGGAGCCATGAGGCGAAGTTTTTCGCGGGAGATTTCGAGCTGGCGCCCGAGGGCGGAGGCGATGCTGGCACCGATTTGCAGCGAGGGATCTTCGGGGCCAAGCGATTGGCCGGAGCCGATGGCGAGCGCGGCGCAGATGAACTTTCCGACCGCGGTGCGAAACGGAATGTAGCCGTTGAAGATGTAGAGCGCGGCTTTGGTCTGGTTGACACCGCTGCCGCGGATCCCAGGAAAAATATGGAGCACGAGCACGGCGACTAAGAGACCGACAACAGCGGGAACGGCGAAGAGACGCAAACTGTGAGTTTGCGGGAGGGGACCGAGAAGCGCGAGATGCGTCCAGTCGATGGCGAGGCGGAAGCAGACGACGGAGAGGCCGGAGAAGATTCCGATAAAGACGGAGAGGATGAGAAAGAAAACCTCTTCGTGAAAAACGCCTTCGAGGGTAGCGAACAGGCGCTGCGGAATATGAACGCGGGCGACAGTGGAGGGCTGCGATGGCGTGGAATCTGTGGAAGGCTTAGTAACGAGATCGCTCATTGAATGGCGGCCTCGCGTTTTTGCGAAATCAACAACAGAGCCTGATCAAGGCCTTGCGGCGAACCGCAAGTGGCGGCAGTTTGCTGCTCAATTTGAAAAACGAGGTCCATAATTTCGTCGGGAAGATCGGTTTCCGCGGGTGAGTGGAGACGATCCAAATTCGGTTTGGTGGCAAGCCAGCGTGATTGCAGGGCAGAAAGTTGCGTGGCAGAAGTGGACGGCTGAGTCTGCGTGGATTGGTTCGCTGAAGATTGGTTCGGCGCGGCAGGGTTTTGCGGAGGGGGCGCGGTGGGAGCGGCGCTGAGGTTGACGCCGATTTTCTGGGCGCAGGCGGTGAGGCGATCTTCCGATTGAGCGAAGGCGGTGGTGATGCGGCGGTTGCGTTCCGCGTCAGAGATGTGGCTGTGAAATGGATTGGTGCGCAGAACGAGTTCGGTAGTGACGAGAAGCTGGCGGACGTTGTCATCGTCCGGATTTAGGTTGAGAGCGGCCTGAAGATAGCGCTGTGCCGCGGTGTAGTTTCCGGCGTGATAAGCGGCTTCGCCCGCGCCCACGAGCGCGGCGGGATCGGCGGGCTCGAGACGAAGGGTGTCGCGATATTGCGTGAGTGCGCCAGTGAAATCGCCTGCCTGGGCGAAGAGTTGCGCGGCCTGGAGATGCGCGGCCGGAGTGGGTGGCAATGCGGTAGCGAGAGCCATGAGTTCGGATTCCGCGTTGGCGGGAGCATTCTCCTTGAGAAGAAATTGGATGAGCTCGGTACGGGCTTTGTTGCGGTTGCCATCGGGATCGGAGTTCCAGACTCCGTACATGGCGTTGTGATAGTAGCGAGTGGCGTCTTCGACGGAGCCGCGATGGGCGGCGACGCGGGCGAGGGCGAGGTTGACGGCGGCATCCTGGGGAGCGCGCTGCCAGAGGGCGAGAAGATAGGATTCGGCTTCGTCGAGGCGGCGGGGATCGTTGCTGTCGCGCAGGGCGCGGGCGAGGCTGAGCTGGTACTGCGAGTTGGTGGGATCGCAGGTGAGGGCGGCGCGGTAAGCGTCGATGGCGTCGGCGTAGTGGCCGGCCTGTGCGGCGTCGAGCCCCTGCTGGTAAAGGCGGCGGCCGCGGGCCTGCTGGTTGAGGTTGTAGCGGGTGACGAGGTGGCTGACGGCGGCGAATCCGCTGACGGCGGCCACGGTGAGGATAATAAGGATGATGGGTGCGGAGCGTGGAACGAGCTTCGGAAGATGGAGTTTGGGGAAAATCAGTCTCGGGAGCTTTCTCGACATATCTCGTATCACGATATCATCTGATGGCGGAATGGGGTGGGGGGTTCGCGGGAAAGAGAGGATCACGCGACTGAATGGTGATCGTGAGAGTGGGGGTTATCTTATGTCTGTGGTCTTCGCGAGAAGGCGAGCGAGTGATGGCTGAGGCTTTAGAGCTTTTGACCGCGAAGGGCGCGGAGAAGTGCCGCGAAGTTCGCGAAGAAACGGCTGGCGCTACGAGACGGGCTTCTCCGGGCCACAAAGCTGAACGGAATCGGCGCGGGTTCAGGTAAGATACTTCGGCCAGAGCGGGGGCGTTTCGCCAGATCATTTCTTAATTATGAATCGTGAATATCACAAGGGGTACAGCCAGGAGTTGCATCGGGACGTGGAATCGCTGGTGTATGGGCATGCGGGCACGCCGCTGCTGGTTTTTCCAACGTCGATGGGAAGATTTTTCGAGTATGAGGATCGGGGAATGATTGGCGTGCTGGCTCCGAAGATCGAGCGCGGCGAGTTGCAGGTTTTTTGCACCGACGCCGTCGACACGGAGAGCTGGTACAACAAGAGCGTGCATCCCAAGGTGCGAGTGCTGCGGCATTTGCAGTTCGAGCGTTATATTCTGCACGAGTTTGTGCCGTTCATCCGGTGGAAGAATCAGACGCCGCGGCTGGCGATGACCGGGTGCAGTTTTGGGGCGTACCACGCGGTGAACTTTGCGTTGAAGCATCCGGATGTGGTGACGCATTGCGTGAGCATGAGCGGGGCGTTCGATATTCATCAGTTTCTGGATGGGTATTATGACGACGATTGTTATTTCAACTGTCCGCCGGATTATTTGCCGAATCAGAATGACGAATGGTTTTTGAGCCGCTACCGGCAGATGAAGATTGTGCTGGGGACGGCGGATTGGGATATTTGCCTGGATCAGAATGTGAAGTTTTCCGCTTTGCTGAATGCGAAGGCGGTGCCGCACTGGCGGGATATTTACAACGATAATTCGAAGCATGACTGGCCGCTGTGGCTGCATATGGCGGGGAAGTATTTTTAGGGCCGGCTTCCGGCACTCGGCTTCCGGCTTCCGGCTTCCGGCTTCCGGGGAGAATGCCTTGCGGCAGTCGTGGATGAGGGTTGGGAGTGCAGGGGTCCTTCGACTGCGGTTTTGCTTCGCTTCGCGAAGCAAAATCCTCGCTCAGGATGACACAGTTTTTGGGGGGTGAATCTTTATGGCGGAGCGGAAGCAAAGTGCATCGAAGGCCGCGGCGGGGTTGAATTTTAATCATGCGATGATTTATTCGCGGGATGTGGGCAAGGGACTGCATTTTATCGCGATCTGCTGGGGTTCGAGTCGCTTGAGGAGATGGAGCACGGCGGACGGATGGTGTATGCGCGATTGCAGGCCGCCGAGGGCGACGGGACGATTGCGCTGCATACGATGGAACCAGGCAAGGAGTTGCCGGCGGGGGATGGGATCCGGCTTTATTTTGAAGTTCAGGAGTTGGAAGAGTTTTGCGAGCGGTTGCTGGCGGCGGGAGTGAGGTTTTCGAAGATGCCTAAGTTGATGCCGTGGGGATGGACGCATGCTTACCTGGATGATCCGGATGGGCATGAGGTGAGTTTGTATTGGGCGGGGGAGAAGAGGTTTGGGAAGAGTGCAATGGGGTAAGGCTCTGTCGGATTCCGGCGTCCGAGTTCCGGCTTCAAGGGAGAACGCCTTGCAACAGCGGAGGTAGCGTCTGGCAGTGCAGGGGTCCTTCGACTGCGGTTTTGCTTCGCTTCGCGAAGCAAAATCCTCGCTCAGGATGACACAGTTTTTGGGGGAAATGACAAATTTTGGGGGGAGATGAAACTGTGAAGAAGGTTGGGGTTTTGTTTGGGATGGAGAATACGTTTCCGCCGGCGTTGGTGGAGAAGATCAACGCGATGAAGGTGGAGGATGTTTCGGCGGAGTTTGTGCAGGTGGGCGGGGTGCGGATGGATGAGCCGCAGAAATATGCGGTGATCATCGATCGCATTTCACAGGATATTCCGTTCTACCGGGCTTATCTGAAAAATGCGGCGCTGCATGGGACGATTGTGGTGAACAATCCGTTCTGGTGGACGGCGGACGACAAGTTTTTTAATTATGCGCTGGCGCATAAGCTGGGCGTGGCGATTCCGCCGACGGTGATATTGCCGCACAACAAGCATCCCGAGGGGACGACGGACCGGTCGATGCGGAATTTGATTTTTCCGCTGAACTGGCAGGAGTTGTTTGATTACGTCCAGTTCCCTGCTTTCTTGAAGCCGTATTCCGGTGGGGGATGGAAGCATGTGTATCACGTGCACTCGCCGGAGGAATTTTTTCAGCACTACAACGCCACTGGGGATTTGTGCATGACGCTGCAGCATGGCGTGGTGTTTGAGGAGTATTACCGCTGCTATGTGGTGGGGCAGGAGAAAGTGCACATCATGAAGTACGATCCGCGGCTGCCGCATCATGAGCGGTATGTGAAGGGGAATCCGCCGCCGTCGACTCCGGCGCTGAAGGAGCGTATTGAGAAGGATGCTCTGAATTTGTGCCGCGTGCTTGGGTACGATTTGAATACTGTGGAGTTTGCGGTGGAGGGTGGAGTGCCGTATGCGATTGATTTTCTGAATCCGGCGCCGGATGCGGAGATTACGTCGGTGGGGCAGGAGAATTTCGATTGGATTGTGAACGCGGTGGCGGAGATGGCGGTGAAGATGGCGGTGACGGGAGAAGATCCGGCGCGGGAGTTGCGATGGGCGAGTTTTTTGCAGGGCGCTCCGGTGAAGCAGACGCGCAAGTCGGAGCCGAAGTGGGTAGCGGAGCGGAAGCGGGGGAAGATGGCGAAGTGAGGGCGCAAGAGAATTCCCTGACGGGCCGACGGTGCTTTTAGGTACAAGGGGTCCTTCGACTGCGTGGCCGCTTCGCTTCGCGAAACGGTCACTTCGCTCAGGATGACAAGGCTTATACTGTTTAAGCTCGATTTAGGCTTTTCTCCGCAAAGCGCGGCGCAAGGGTGGCACGTCCGCAGAGTGAAAGCCTCCGGCGAAAACCAAGGTTCCTCGCTTCGCTCGGAATGACAAACGTGTAGTTAGCAGGAGACATGAAGCCTACTTTCAGTATCGGGATTGAAGAGGAATATCAGACGGTTGATCCGGAGACGCGGGATCTGCGGTCGCATATTCAGGCGGAGATTCTTGAGCGGGGCAGGCTCATTTTGCAGGAGCGGGTGAAGGCGGAGATGCACCAGTCGGTGGTGGAGGTCGGGACTGGGGTTTGCAAGAATATTAAGGAAGCCAAGGCGGAAGTGAAGATGCTGCGGCGAGATATTATCCGACTGGCGAAGGAGAGCGGGTTGCGGGTGGCGTCGGTGGCGACGCATCCATTTTCGGATTGGCGGACGCAGGAGATTCATCCCGACGAGCGGTATAAGAATATTGTCGAGGACATGCAACTGGTGGCGCGGGCCAATTTGATTTTCGGGCTGCACGTGCATATTGGGATCGAGGATCGCGAGACCGCGATCCACATGATGAATCACGCGCGGTATTTTCTGCCGCATCTGCTGGCTTTGTCGACGAACTCGCCATTCTGGCTGGGGATGAATACCGGGCTGAAGTCATACCGGTGCAAGGTGTTCGATAAATTTCCGCGAACGAATATTCCGGATTACTTTCCGAGCTGGGGTGAGTACGAGAATTTCATCAAGCTGCTGATCAAGACCAACTGCATCGACAACGCGAAGAAGATTTGGTGGGATATACGGCCGCACCCGTTCTTTAATACGATCGAGTTCCGGGTGTGCGACATTCCCATGCGGGCGGATGAGACGATTGCGCTGGCGGCGCTGATTCAGGCGACGGTGGCCAAGCTGTATAAACTCCATGCGTCGAATCAGGGATTTCGATTGTACCGGCGCGCGCTGCTCATGGAGAATAAGTGGCGGGCGGCTAGGTATGGAATGAGCGGCAAGCTGATCGACTTCGGCAAGCAGACGGAAGTTCCGGCGAAGGATTTGATCCACGAATACCTGGATTTTGTGGACGATGTAGTGGATGAACTGGATTCGCGCGAGGAGTTGAATTACATCCATACCATGCTGGAGCGGGGCAGCGGGGCCGACCGGCAGTTGCAGGTTTTCCAGGAGACTGGCGATTTGAAAAAAGTGGTCGATTACATTATTGAGGAGACGGAAACCGGACTGGAAGTTGGTGAGGCAGAACCGGTGAGACAAGTAGGATGAAGAAGCTTATGGCATCTGCAGTAGAGAATCCCACCCCTTCGGCAGGCTCAGGGCAGGCTCTTCGCAAAGAACGCGAAGGATGGGGCACCCGCCGCGAAGCTAGTTCTTTAGATCCGGAGTATACGCAGGGGGCGCGGAATGCCGTGCAGGTTTGCCTGCGCGTGCAGCCGTCGGAAAAAGTTTGCGTGATTACCGATGAGGTGACGCTGGAGATTGCGGCGGCGATTGTTCATGAACTGGATGAATTGGGCGCGCCGTACCACGTGTGGGTGCTGGAGGATTTGGCGGAGCGTCCGCTGAAGGACTTGCCGCGGGAAGTGCTGGACGATCTGGAGACCAGCCAGGTTTCGATTTTTGCGGTGCAGGCGCAGAGAAACGAGTTGCGTTCGCGCATGCAGATGACCGACGTGGTGAACCGGAAGAAGATCCGGCACGCGCACATGGTGAACATCAACCGGCAGATCATGCTGGAGGGGATGCGAGCGGATTTTGAGAAGGTCGACCGGCTGAGCGCGAAGGTGGTGGCGATGGTCCGCAAGGCGCGGCGAGTGCGGGCGCAGACAGCGGCGGGCACCGATCTGACTGCGGATTTGAATCACAACTACAAGTGGCTCAAGACCAGCGGGATTATCACTCCGGAGAAGTGGGGGAACTTGCCGGGCGGGGAGATTTTTACGACGCCGGGCGAAGTGAATGGAACGTTTGTGATCGACGGCGTGGTGGGAGATTATTTGTGCGCGAAGTTTGGGAGTTTGCGGGAGACGCCCCTGACGATCCAGATGAAGGGGAATCGGCTGACGGAGGCGCACTCGGAGAATCGCGAACTTGAGGACGACTTTTGGAAATACACGCACACCGATGAGAACAGCGACCGGGTGGGCGAGTTTGCCATTGGGACGAATATCGATTTGAAAGATGTGATTGGGCAGATTCTGCAGGATGAAAAATATCCTGGGGTGCACATTGCGTTTGGGAATCCGTATGGGGCGCATACGGGCGCGGAGTGGGATTCGTCGACGCACATCGATGTGGTGGGACGGAAGTTTAATATCTGGGTGGACGACGAGCAGATTATGCGGGATGGGAAGTTTCTGGTGGAGGCGTAGGAAGGTGTGCAGAGAATGCCTCGCTTGGTCTGTGGCAAGCTAGAGGTAAAGGGGTCCTTCGACTTCGCCTGACGTCCGCTTCGCGGACCTCAAGCTCCGCTCAGGATGACAGAGTGTGTAATGTACGTCCGCTAATTACGCGTTAGGGTGATTGTCGGCGGGATGCCGGCGCTACGATGATTCCTTCCCAGCGAAAGCGATTTAACGCCAGTTTTACTCCCGACAAATATCAAGAATTATTGCGGCGGATTGATGAGGCGTGCGGAACGCAGGTGCAGTTCCGCATCTCAGAGACGCCGTGCTTTTTTCCAAAGTCTTTGCTGGATCGGATGGCGGAGGATGGGAAGGCGTTGATCCGGCAACTGGTGGTGAGCGCGGAGTATCGTGAGCGGTCGAATGCGTCGATTCCGGCGGAGTATTGGGTTCCGAATGAGCCGGATCATCCTATGTTTGTGCAGGTGGATTTTGGGCTGGTGCGGGCTGCCAGTGGTGAACTAAGGCCGAAGCTGGTGGAGTTGCAGGCCTTTCCTTCTTTGTATGCGTATCAGGTGATGCTGGCGCAGAGTTATCTGGATGTGTATCGGCTTCCGGCTTCCGCTGGCCGGCTTCCGGCTTCCGGCTTCGGGCTTCCGGCTGAGGAGGAGACTGCGCCCTTGAATTATTTCTTGAGTGGGCTGGATGACCGGACTTATCGGGAATTGTTGCGGGCGGCGATTGTGGGGAAGCATGATCCGGAGAATGTGATTTTGATGGAGGTTGATCCCGAAAATCAGAAGACGCTGCCGGATTTTTTGCTGACCGAGAGAATGCTGGGTGTGAGGACGGTGGATATTCAGGCGATCAAGAAAGAGGGGTCGCAGCTTTATTACGAGCGGAATGGGGGGCGGGTTCCGATCGAGCGGATTTATAACCGGGCGATTGTGGATGAGTTGCAACGTAAGAAAATAAAGCTGGGATTCGATTGGCGCGATGACTTGAAGGTGGAGTGGGCGGGGCATCCCAATTGGTATTTCCGGATCAGTAAATTTTCGATTCCGTATTTGCGGCACGAGTCGGTGCCGAAGACGTGGTTCTTGGACCGGCTGGAGAGGGTTCCGGAGGATTTGCAGAATTATGCGCTGAAGCCGTTGTATTCGTTTGCGGGGTTGGGAGTGGTGATCGCGCCGACGAAGGAAGATGTAGCGGCGATTCCGAAGGAGAAGCGCGGCGAATACATTTTGCAGGAGCGACTGCATTTTGAGCCGGTGATTGAGACTCCGTTTGGAGGGACCAAGGCGGAGGTGCGGATGATGTATGTGTGGGTCGACGAGTTGAAGGCGGTGCTGACGATTATCCGCATGGGGCGAGGGCTGATGATGGGTGTGGATCAGAATAAGAATATGGAGTGGGTGGGGGCGTCGGCGGGGTTGTGGGCGGGTTAGCTTCCGGGGAGGTCAACGCCAAGATCTTTCACCACAGGGGTCACGGAGGAGCACGGGGTGGGGCTGATTGAGTCTTGTGATGGAAATGCCTTGCGGAGATCGATGCGGTGCAAAGGTTAAAGGGGTCCTTCGACTGCGGTTGTGCTTCGCTGCGCGAAGCACAATCCTCGCTCAGGATGACAGGACGAAATAGGGATGAGCTACGGGCAGGACTTCTTAGCCGATTCTTTTTACGATGGTGATTTGGAGTTCGCTGCCATTGGGGCGGCGGAGGTAGAGTTGGTCGCCGGCGAGGCGGACTGGGACGGGTTCGCCTGGACTCCATTCGCCGGGGGTGTAGCCCTGGGCTGAGGTTGGTTCGTATTCGCCGGTGTAGACGACACCCTTCACATTGACGACGACGGCGCGGCGAACCGAGTGGGTGGAAAGCTCGCGGACGATTTCGGCTTCGGCCTGGAACCAGTTTTCGGAGTCGTGGCCCTCAAGATTGCCACTGAGCTCAAAGAGTTCGGCGGCACGGAGGCGGATGGCTTCCTGGACCTGCGCGGAATTCTTGCCGAAGATTTGCCACATGGCGGGCGGCCTCAAATTTGGAGATTGCATCTTTATAGTAGTCGCGGTTGCGTAGGTTGCAGCCTGCGGGGACGCACAGAAGGGCATGGGGGATGTCAGATTGGGAAGACGGGCTAGAGAGTTCGGGGAGATCGACCGAGCTGCGATCATGGCGAGAGGCTGTCGAGCTTCGTTCGACTGGACAGCCGCTTCGGCTCCGCTCAGGGCAGGCTTGGGCGGCTGTCCCTACATGAGTTTTCTTACCGCCGGCGGCTGTCCCTACATGTTATTGCGTCGCTTTGTGCTCGAGCGGTTGACCGGAGGGGTTGGCTGGCCTAACATTACCGCGTTCGAGGGCTTGGTCTTCTCATGATTGGCGAGACAGTTTCCCACTACCGCATCCTGGGCAAGCTTGGGGGCGGTGGCATGGGCGTGGTGTATGAGGCGGAAGACCTGAAGCTGGGGCGGCACGTTGCGCTCAAGTTTATCCCGGACAACCTGGTCGGCGACCCCAAGTCGCTGGAGCGTTTTGAACGCGAGGCGCGGGCGGCATCTCTGCTGAACCATCCCAACATCTGCACCATTCACGCCATTGAAGATAACAACGGGCATCCCTTCATTGTGATGGAGAAGCTGGAGGGCGAGAGCCTGAAGCAGTGCATTGCAGGGCGCGCGCTGGATACTGAGCGGGTGCTCGATATCAGCACACAGGTTGCGGAGGCGCTGGCGGCTTCGCATGCGAAGGGGCTGGTACATCGCGACATTAAGCCGGCGAATATCTTTATTACACCTGGCGGCCAAGTAAAGGTGCTCGACTTTGGGCTGGCCAAGCTGGTGCATAACGTGGGAACGGACACCGATGGTGGCACGAACGAAGATTCGCTGACGGCGATTGGTGTGATTCCGGGGACGGCGGTTTATATGTCGCCGGAGCAGGCGCGCAGCGAGGAGATTGACTTCCGCAGCGATCTGTTTTCGTTTGGCGTGGTGATGTACGAGATGTCGACGGGGAAGAAGCCGTTTACCGGGAAGAACTCGTTGATGACGCTGGATTCGGTTCTGCACCAGAAGCCGATTCCTCCGGGACAGATAAATCCGAAGATGCCGGTGGAGTTGGAGGGCATCATCGGCAAGGCGATGGAGAAAGACCGCAAGGATCGCTACCAGAGCGCGACGCAGATCAAGGCGGATTTGGAGGTGCTGAAGCGCGAGGCGGAATCAGGCCAGCTCAAATCTGGACTGCATACGGTACGGCTGCGGGTAGCGAGCAAGACTTTTGGAACCGGGAAGGATCTGCGGTGGCTGTTCTGGCTGCTGGGTGGGACGGCGGCGTTGCTGGTGACGGTGCTGGCGGCGGTGGGCGCGTACTGGGTGAAGCATCGCGCCATGGTGAGCGCGGAGCTGCAGAATTCGGTTGCGGTGCTGCCGCTGCAGAATATGAACGGCGACTTGTCGGTGGATTACCTGCGGTTCGCGCTGGCGGATGAACTGACGAGCGCTCTGACTTATGCGAGGTCGCTCGAGGTGCGGCCGTCCTCGGTAACGCGGAGGTTTGTGGGAGCGGATATTGATCCGCATAAGGTTGGGCAAGAACTGCGGGTGGGGCGATTGCTGACCGGGCATTTTTTGAAGCAGGGCGATCAGCTGAATGTGACGCTGGAGGCGATTGACACCGTCAATGACCGGTTGCTGTGGCAGACGACGGTAACAGCCTCGGTGAACGATTTGATCGCATTGCAATCGCAGTTGAGCACGCAGGTGCAACAAGGGCTGCTGCCGGCGCTGGGCGCGGGAGGCGCGCTGGCGACGACTTCGCGTCCGAAGAGCCCGGAGGCTTACGACTTGTATTTACACAGCCTGGCGCTACCGCACGATCCGGGACCGAATAAAGATGCGATTGCGGTGCTGGAACATGTAGTGGGAGTGGACCCAGGGTATGGACCGGCTTGGGAGGCGCTGGGTCACCGGTATTACTTCGATTCGGTGTACGGCGGGGGAGGCGAGGAGATATTTCAGCGCTCGAATGCCGCGTATGAGCGGGCGCTGGCGCTGGATCCGAATCTGGTGGGAGCGGCGAGCAATCTGATTACGAATCGCGTGGAGCGTGGGGAGTTGGGGCGGGCTTATGAATCTGCGATGGATTTGGTGAAGCGGCGTCCGCAGAGCGGCGATGCGCATTTTGCGTTGAGCTATGTGCTGCGTTATGCGGGGATGCAGGAGAAGGCGACGGAGGAGTGCGAGAAGGCGCGGTCGCTGGATCCGGGGAATTTTAATTTCCGGTCGTGTGCGTGGGCGTTTTTGGAGCTGGGGAAGACGGATCAGGCGATGAATTTTGTGAATCTCGATCCGGGGTCGGAGTGGGCCGCATGGGTAACTCCGTATGTGTACCTGGCTGCGGGAAAGGTGGAGCAGGCGCGGGCTAGCGCGAAGGATACGCCGAAGGCAGCGGCGTATCACAGGGAGTTAATGGTGGCTTGCACCCAGGCGCAGCGACCGGCGGATTTGGATCGTATCGTACGCGAGACGGAAGCTTCGGCGATGACGGAGGCGGACCCGGAATCGTGGTACCACGTGGGAGCACTGATGGCGTATTGCGGGCAGAATGATGCTGCGTTGCGGATGTTGAAGGCGGCAGTGCAGCAGAATTATTGTGCTTATTCGGCGTTGTTGGAAGATCCGCTGCTGAAGGAATTGCGGAAGGAGACGGCGTTTAATCAGGTGTTGACGGCGGGAAGTGAGTGCCAGGAGGCGCTTACGGACGGGCGGCAGTGAGGGGTTTCGTTTCGCGGGGGTCGTGGCGATGGAATCAAGAGTCGTCAACCACGAAGGGCACTAAGGGACACGAAGCGATACGTGGTGCTGCTTAAATTGAGGAAAAATTTGCGTCGGAGCGGGGGTTGGCCCCATCCTTGTAAGGTGACTAACTTCCGGATTCTTCTCTCTGGGCACCGCGAGCCGCGGCACGTCCATTTATCGAAATACTTATCCGTGCGATTCTGGTTTTTATTGTTGCTGCTTAGCCTTCCCGGGCTGTTGGCGGCAGCACCGCTGCAGAGCGGGCGGACCCTTGCGCCGTCTCCCGTGCCTGTCGTGGAGAACGATCATCCCGATCCGACGGCCTTTGCGCCGCTTCCCTACCAGGGCGTTCCTCCGGAATTGCCGCAGGATTTAGGCACGCCGGGATTGCGACTAGCGCTGCGGCGTTTGGGTACGACTGCGCGGCTGATGCAGACGGTGGCGCATCCGGATGACGAAGATGGCGGGATGTTGACGCTGGAGGCGCGGGGACACGGAGACAGTGTGCTGTTGATGACGCTGAATCGCGGGGAGGGCGGGCAGAACAAGATTGGCAGCAATTTGTCGGATGTGTTGGGCGTGCTGCGGACGGAGGAATTGCTGGCGGCGGATCAGTACTACGGAGTGCAGGAGCGATTTTCGCGCGTGGCGGATTTTGGATTTTCGAAGAGCGCGGAGGAAACTTTTGCCAAGTGGGGCGGGCACGATATTGCGCTGGGGGATATGGTGCGGGTGATTCGGACGTTTCGTCCGGATGTGCTGGTGGCGCGGTTTTCGGGAACGGAGAGAGATGGGCATGGGCATCATCAGGCGTCGAGCATTTTGACCGTAGAGGCGTTCCGCGCGGCGGCGGACCCGAAGCGATTTCCGGAGCAGATTGCGCAGGGGCTCGGGCCGTGGCAGGCGAAAAAGGTTTACATCGGGAATGTGTGCGGCTTTGGGGCGATGACGTGTCCGGATGCGAATTGGACATTGAAGTTGAATACGGGACAACAGGGCGAGGATTTGGGCGGGTCATACATTCAGTTCGCGATGCGTGGATTGCGGCATCAGTTGTCGCAGGGAGCGGCGAACTGGAATGTGGAGCCGGGAGATCGGTTTACATTTTACAAGCTGGTGGATTCGGCAGAGCCGGCGAAGCTGGATAAAGACGGGCATGAAAAAGATTTTTTTGATGGGATCGATACCAGTTTGCCGGGTCTGGCGATAAGGCTTGGAGCAGAGGAGTCGAAGGTTCCGCAGTTGCGAAAAGAATTGACTGAAATTGCGAACATGGTTGCGGCGGCCAGCCGAGCGGCGAAAGGAACGGATACGGCTGCGGCGGCGCCTTCGCTGATCGAGATTCGGAAAGAGCTGGAACGGGCGAGGAGCGAAGTTGGCAAGAGCGCGCTGGGAGCTGAGAGCAAAGCTGATTTGCTGATGCGGCTGGAGGAAAAGAGCGAGCAGGCGGAGATTGCGATTAATGACTCGTTGAATGTTTCTCTGAAGGCGACGGTGATTTCGCGCGTGGGTTCGAATGGCGATCCGGTGAAGGAAGCGGTGAAGGCAGAGGCGGAGGCGCAGACAACGGTTTCTCCGGGACAGGACTTTTTGGTGGCAGTAGATTTGCATAACGGATCGAAGGAGGCGGTGTTCATTGAACGATTGAAATTGGAAGTGCCGAAGGGTTGGGCGACGACTTCGGATAAAACGAAGCCGGTTGGCATTAAGCCGGGCGGTGACGAGCGAGTGGTGTTTCGGATGAGCGTACCGCGAGATGCGAAGTTTACGCGACCATACTGGCATCGGGACAATCCGGAGACGGAGAGCTTGAATCATATTGACGATGAGAAATATGCGACGCTTCCCTTTCCTCCGCCGCTGATGCGGGCGCGGGCGGAATATTCGGTTGGGCGCGCGGGTGCGGCGCAAGGAAACTCGATTGGTGCGACGGTGGTGACGGAGTTTGTGGACGATGCGGGGAAGGTGAGCGCGCGTCCGCTGGCCGTGGTGCCGGCGTTTTCGGTGGCGCTGGAGCCGGGGACGCAGGTGATCTCAACGCATAATGGTGCGAGTTCGATGGTGGAAGTGGGCGTGACGGGCAATCTTAACCACGAGACGCACGGCGTGCTGCGTCTGGAGTTGCCTGCGGGATGGCGAGCGGAGCCGGAGCAGTTTGCGGTGGAGTTCGCGAAACGCGGAGAGAAGAAGGATTTCAAGTTCAAGGTCTTCCCTGCCGGATTGCAGGAGGGGCGAGCAACTTTGCGGGCGGTGTTGCAAGAAAATCTTCCCGCGCACGAAGGTGAGAAATTCAGCGAAGGCTACACGCTGGTGGCGCGCGAGGATTTGGGTAGCTTTTACTACTACCAGCCGGCGGTGCAGAAGGTCAGCATTGTCGATGTAAAGGTGCCGCATGATTTGAAAGTTGGCTACATCATGGGCGCGGGGGATGATATTCCGACGGTGCTGCAACAGATCGGGATGAACGTGACGCTGCTTGCTCCGGAGAAACTGGCGAGTGAAGATTTGAGCGCGTACGGAACGATCGTGCTGGGAATTCGAGCGTACGATACGCAGAAAGATGTTGCGACGAATAATAAGAAGCTGCTGGATTTTGTTTCGGCGGGCGGAACGCTGGTGGTGCAGTACAACACCGGCGTGGGCGATTTTAACGCGGGCCACTTTACTCCGTACTCTGCGGAGCTAAGCCGGGCGCGGGTTACGGTGGAAGAGGCTCCGGTGGAGATTCTTGCGCCGGAAGATCGTGTGTTTCATTATCCGAATGAAATTACGGCTCGCGATTTTGAGGGATGGGTGCAAGAGCGCGGGCTTTATTTCATGGATAAGTGGGACGATCATTTCAAGCCTTTGCTAAGCTGTCACGATCCGGGTGAGGACGCGCAGAAAGGCGGACTGCTGCGGGCGCAGTACGGCAAAGGCACGTATATTTATGCGGCATACGCTTTCTTCCGGCAGTTGCCGGCGGGAGTGCCCGGAGCGGTGCGGCTGTATGTGAATTTGTTGAGCGCGGGAAAACAGTAGTCAGTTGCCGGTTGCCAGTTGCCAGTTGCCAGTAAAAAAGACGAGTAACCAGCTTTATGCGCGCCATTCGCATTCATTCTTACGGCGGTCCGGAGGTCATGCGGTGGGAGGATGTCCCCACGCCAGTTGCCGGGTCGGGGCAGGTGCTGGTGCGCGTGGAAGCTGCAAGCGTTAATTTTCTTGATGTTCAGAAACGGCGCGGCGAGCTTGCCCATCAGGCCTTCTATCGCCGGAACAGCGCTAACGGGCCTGACCTTCCGGCGATTCTCGGCAGCCAGGGAGTCGGAGTGGTCGAAGCGCTTGGTCCGGAGATTCAGAATGTTCGCGTTGGAGAACGCGTCGCTTTTGTCGGAGATTCCTATGCCACCCACGCACTAGCGCCAGCCGCGTGGCTGATCCGCGTGCCTGACGGCATCGGCACGCAGCAGGCGGCGGCCGGGATGAACCAGGGATTTCTGGCTTACGCGTTCACGCACTTTGCTTATCCGGTAAAAGCGGGAGACTGGTGTCTGATCCAGGCAGCGGCGGGAGGCATTGGACTCTTGCTCTGTCAGATGGCGAAGATGCGGGATGGACGGGTGATTGGGGTTACGTCAAGCGAGGAGAAGGCAAAGTTTGTGAGTGAGGCGGGCGCCGACGAGGTCATTATTTCCACGCAAAGCGATGTCGCGAAGGAGGCGAGACGGATCACCGGAGGCCGAGGGGTCAACGTGGTTTACGACGGGGTTGGCAAGGATACATTTGATGCCAGCCTCGACAGCCTGGCTCCGGGCGGGTATCTCGTGGTCTACGGGCAGTCGAGCGGATACGTGCCTCCAATCGATCTGATGACCTTGCAGGAAAAAGGGTCAGTATTTCTGACGCGGACGAATGGGAGCCCGTACATCAGGGAGTATCCTCGTTATCTGGAGCAGTTTGTTGGATGGGTAAAACAGGGGAAACTTCGCATCCGGATTGACCGTACTTATCCACTGGCGGATGCCGCACAGGCGCATGAGGCGTTTGAGAAGCGGCAGGTCAGCGGCAGAATGTTGCTTCTTCCGTAGCTGCATTGACGGTACCGAGCTTGCCGAAAAAATTGCAGCCTTCATCTCAAAACGAAGCGAACTCGCCGGGGCTGATCCGCGGGATGGGGCTGGGGAGCGCGACTGCGCTCAACATGATCGACATGATTGGCGTGGGGCCGTTCATCACTATGCCGCTGGTGCTGGCGGCGATGGGCGGTCCGCAGGCGATGCTGGGATGGATTGCGGGCGCGCTGCTGGCGGTTTGTGACGGATTGGTATCGGCTGAACTCGGAGCAGCATTGCCGGGATCGGGCGGATCGTACGCTTACTTGCGAGAGATTTATGGGCCGAAAAAATGGGGACGGCTGATTTCGTTTCTGTTTATCTGGCAGCTATCGTTCAGCGCACCGCTTTCGATTGCAACCGGGTGCCTGGGTTTGGTGGGATATGCGGCGTATTACTGGCCGGGTCTTGAAACCGTATATGCGACGCACACGGCAGCTTTGCCGATCCCGTTCGCTGGGCCGCTGCAAGTCAGCTGGATTGTGACGCGGGGGACGGCGCTTGCGATCATTATTTGTTTGTTCACGGTGATGCTGCTCTACCGGCGAATCACGGTGATTGCGCGGCTTTCGAAATTGTTATGGTTCGGGGTGGTAGGAACGATTGGTTGGATTATTTTTGCCGGGCTCACGCACTTCAACTCTAAGCTGGCTTTTGACTTTCCTCCGGGCGCGTTTACGCTCTCGCATGGATTCTTCATTGGATTGGGCGGGGCATTGCTGGTTTCAACCTATGATTATTGGGGCTACTACAATATTACGTTTCTCGGCGACGAGGTTGAGGACCCGGGACGGAATATTCCGCGGGCGGTGCTGCTTTCCATTGGGCTGGTGGCGTGTCTATATCTATTGATGAACTTGTGCATCCTGGCCGTGATTCCGTGGCGGGAGATGCTGACGGCAGGGCAGAACAATAGCGGGCTGTATGTTGTGTCGTTGTTCATGCAGAGGGTTTACGGGGATTGGGCGGCGCGTTTGGTAACAGCACTGGTGATCGTCACGGCGTTTGCATCGGTGTTTTCGCTGACGCTGGGGTATTCGAGGGTTCCATATGCGGCGGCGCGGGATGGGAATTATTTTCGGGCGTTTGCAAAGCTGCATCCGGTGCACCGGTTTCCGCATGTGTCGCTGCTGGCGCTGGGAACGGTTGCGGCGGCGTTCTGCTTTTTGCGGTTGAGGGATGCGATTGCGGCGCTGGTGGTGATTCGCATTATTTTGCAATTCATTGTGCAGGCGGTGGGCGTGATTGTGTTGAGGATTCGACGGCCGGAATTGCCGCGGCCGTTTCGGATGTGGCTGTATCCGCTTCCGGCTGTGCTGGCGGTTGCGGGGTTTTTGTTTATTTTGTTCAATCGCGCGAATGCGTTCAAGGAAGTGCGGTACGCGGCGGTAATCTTGGTGGCGGGGGTGACAATCTATATGATTCGAGCGTGGAGAGGGCGGGAGTGGCCGTTTGGAGTTGGGATTAGTTGAGAAAAACCTTTACCACAGGGGACACAGAGGAATACACAGAGGAGATCGGATGATGCGAGGAGTTGAGTTGAAGACGAAGTTTGCGACATCTGCATTTTGCTTATTAGGGCTGGTTGCGGTTTGTGGCGCTCAGGGAGGCAAGGCGAAGGACGAGCACCGGACGGTGACGCAGGTGCTCGACCATGCTGTGACCAATGTGGAGCATGAATTCGTTCCGGCGGCGGAGGCGATGCCTGAGGACAAGTTCGATTTCGCTCCGACGAATGGCGAGTTCAAGGGCGTGAGAACCTTTGCCAAGCAGGTGAAGCATGTGGCGGCGGTGAATTACGAATTAGGAGCGGCAATTTTGCAGGAGAAGGTTCCGGTGGATATTGGTGACGAAGAGGGACCGGCATCCATCACCAGCAAGGCTGACATTCTCAAATATTTGAACGAGTCTTTCGCTTATGTGCACAAAGCAGTACAGAGCATTAACGAGAAGAATCTAGTTGAGCCGGTGAAGAGTCCGTTCGGGGAGGGATCGGTGTCGAGGCTGGGACTGGCTACGAGCGTTCCTGCGCACTGCTTCGATCACTACGGGCAGATGGTAGAGTATTTGCGGATGAATGGGATTGTGCCGCCCGCGAGCCGGTAGAGCCTGCTAGAGAGCTATTGGTTCGGATCTTTGCGGGCCGCCGCCAAGATGGTCGCGAGGTGACTTCGAAATGTAAGCCCTGGATTTTTCGCCACCTGGGCGGTGTAGGACTCAACAGCGGCGTTGAAGTGCAAAATATCTTCCCGAGCCTGCGCATTGCGGGCTGGCACTTTGTCCGCGGGCTGGATATGAGACGGCATTTTCCGCTTCATCCTTACGCGATCATTCATCTCAAACGAAACTCGGAGCCTGCAGGAGCGGGGCGCAGTCACTGTGCTGATATGAACACGGGGCGGCTTAAATTGTTTCGTGCCGGAGGGAAAATATCATAACCGCTTTGTGCCGCGATCGTTCTTCGATGATATGGAAAGGTTCTCGCGAGGGAGCAACGCTCAGAAGTGGGAAATCAGCCGCGGGCGCCCCGCGTGGCGATCGAGGTGGGAAGGAGTTCGGCGCGAAGTCCGGCTTTGGTCAGGCGGACGGCGATCGATTTTTGTGCTGCGCGAAGGTTGGAGGCAGGGTCGAGAAAGATGAGGATGGATGGTCCGGCGCCGCTGAGAGCCACGCCCAGGATTCCCGGAGCGCCTGCGAGCGGCTGCAACGCTGGAAACAGCGGACATAGCGGAGCGCGATACGGTTGATGGATACGGTCTTCGAGTGCGGCTGAGAGCAAATCGGGGCGTCCCTGGCTGAAAGAGGCAAGCAGCAGCATTGAGTTTTGAATGTTCGCGACGGCGTCGGCACGGGAATATTGCGCGGGCAGGACGCGGCGGGCTTCTTCGGTGGACAGCGCGTGGTCGGGGATGGCGAGAAGGAGTGGCCACTTCCCTTTCGGGCGAATGCTGATTACATTGACTTCGGGTTCATTCGTTTCGCTGGTTCCGGCTGCGGGTTTTGCGGACATCCGAGCAACTGCGAGGCCGCCGAGCCAGCAGGCGGCGGCGTTGTCGGGATGGTGCTCGCGGCGAGAGGCTTCGGCAATGACTTGGGAGTCGTTCCAGCGCAGGCGGCCGAAATGATTCGCCAATGCGATGCCAGCGAGGCGCGCGGCAGCGGATGAACCACAGCCTTTGCCGATCGGAATATTGTTCTTGATGCGAAGGGCGAGCGGGGTGACGGGCTTGCCGAGCGATTCGAGGATCTCGCGGTAGGTGGCGAGGATGAGATGGTCTTGATTTATGGCGCCGCAGATTTCTGAGTCGCGTCCGGTGGCGCGGATTGAGAAGTCGGGTGCGGGGACGGCGTCGATGGTGATGTAGAGGTTCATCGCCAAGGCGGCGGCATCGAAGGCCGGTCCGAGATTCGCAGAAGTGGCTGGGAGTGCAAGGTGGAGCGGGGACGGGCGGCGAGGCTCCTTTTTACCTAGCGGCATTTTTCCGTACGTCTTCGTCTTTCGCGGCATGTTCTTTCTAGGCATGCGATTGAGTGGGGGCTGATTTTTCCGCGCGATCCAAGGCTTGGATTACGGCTTCCAGCGTGGCATCGAGCACGACCGGAGGATGGCGGAAAGAGTTGAGAGCCTCGTTTTCCTTTTCATTTATTCCGCTGGAAAATAATTCGCCGCGATGGAAGTCCATGGTGTAGTCGGGATCTTTCAACAAGTTTCCGGTGAGGATAAGGACGACGGATTCGTCGGGCTTCACGAAGTTTTGTTGCAATAACTTTTTTAGTCCGGCGAGAGTGACGGCGGAGGCGGGTTCGCAGCCGATGCCTTCGGCTCCTATTTCGGCTTTGGCCAGAGCGATCTCGAGCTCGCTGACTTGTTCGCAGGCTCCGCCGGTGGCTTCGAGAACCTTCACAGCTTTTTCCCAGGAAGCGGGATTGCCGATGCGGATGGCGGTGGCGCGAGTTTCGGCTTGGACTGGAATCAGGCGCTTGCCAGCGGCTTCGCGCAGCGTGCGGACGAGGGCGTTCGCTCCTTCGGCTTGGATGATGGAGAGCTTTGGCAGGCTGGGGATCAGGCCGAGGGCGTGCATCTCGATTAAAGCTTTTCCGATCGCCGAGCCGTTGCCGAGATTGCCGCCGGGGACGATGATGTGATCGGGCGGTTGCCAGTCTAGTTGCTCTATTAATTCAATGGCGAGAGTTTTTTGGCCTTCGAGGCGGAAGGGGTTGATTGAGTTTAGTTGATAGACGGGGGCACGCTTTACTAATTCTTGCAGCAGGCGCAGGCAGCCATCGAAGTCGGTGCGGAGTTGGCAGGTGAGCGCACCGTAATCGAGGGCCTGCGAAAGTTTGCTCCAAGAAATTTTGCCGTCGGGGACGAGGACGAGACTGCGCATGCCGCCGCGCGCGGCGTAGGCGGCCATGGAGGCCGAGGTGTTGCCGGTGGAAGCGCAGGCGACCCAGCGGTATCCGGCTTGACGGGCGAAAGTGGCGGCGACCGTCATGCCCGCGTCTTTGAAGGAGCCGGTAGGATTCATGCCCTGATGTTTTGCGAAGAGTTGGGGCACGCCGGTGCTGCGAGAACATTGCGGGAGTTCGTACAGTGGCGTGTTGCCCTCGCGGAGCGTAACCACGTGTTCGGCTGCGGGCGCGGGCAAGAGTTCGCGGAAGCGCCAGACGCCGCTAAGATCGAGAGGTTCGTTTAGAGTGCGGCGTTCGCGCCAAAGGGATTTCAGAGCGACGGGGTTCTGCGAATTCCAGGAGGAATCTGTGATTTCAAGCAGGTTGCCGCATTCGGAGCAACGGAAATCTTCGGCGGCGGAATCGGCGATGGAGCCGCAACCGATGCAGCGGAACCGGAATGTGGGGTTGCAGGGCACGGAAACTGTCATCCTTATGTCATCCGCGTTCCGCAGCGGCTAAAGCCGCCGTCTGATTCTGGAGCGATTACGGTATCGCTGAAGCGATGCCCTGATACGAAGCCCAAGTTTTTCAGCGGGCATTCCTCCAGCCAAATTGTTTTAACAGAATTTTTATCCGCGAACTCTTCGGATGGAACGGATCGCTGTCTCCGGTTGTTGGCATCGCGGCGCATAGGGGCTTGGCTACTTTGAGGCCCGCAGATATTGGTCGGTGCGGTTGATCCAATCGGCGCGGGGAGGATTGAAGACGTCGAGGTCGACGGTGTCTTCGAGCGCCTCGGCCTTGTGCGGCATGTGCGCGGGGATGCAGAGGACTTCGCCGGCGTGGACGGTGATTTCTTTGCCGTCGATCCAGAACTTGAGGGCGCCATCGAGAATATAGGTGAGTTGCTCGTTGTGATGGCTGTGCTCGGGGACGATGCAGCCTTTTTTCAGCAGCACACGGGCTATCATGATTTCCTGGCCGACCACGAACTGGCGCTGCAACAGCGGGTTCATATCTTCGAGAGGGATGGTGCGCCAGGGGATATATTGCAGTTCGGTCTTGGCGACCGCGTGTTTAGTGACGGCGCGCTGGGCGCGGGAGTGGGACTTTGTGGTTTTGGTTTTCTTGCTCGCTACTTTTTTGACCACTGTTTTGGTCTTCTGTTTCTTCGCTGGTTTCTTTTTTGCCATTGTCGATCCTGTCGTTTTTCTTGCGTTATTTTCCGCGCGGCGGATTAGTGAACCCGGCCGCCGTAGAGTTTTACAGCAGTGTCGTGCAGGTACGCGTGCGCGAGTTCGAGCGCCCGGACTTCGGTGATTTCATTTTCTGAAACCATTTCAGCGAGAGCAGCGGCCAGAGCGGTGCGCGACGATTCCGCTCCCAGCCAGTAACTTTCTTCGGCGCCCAGAACCTGATTGTACGGGAAACAGTCGGTGCCGAAAGTGATCTTATCGGGAAAAGTTTCCAGCCACATTTTCAGCGTGTCTTTGAAGGCGGAGGGATACTGCGCGAGTTCGCCGAAGGAGGAATCGAGGTAAACGTTTTTCATGGAGGCGAGCCAGATGGCTTCGCGCTCGAGCGGATAGCCGCCGTGAATCATGACGAAGGTTGTCGCGCGGTAGCGGGGGTCGCGCAGGACACTTTCCAGATTCATGATGTTGCTTTGCGAAAGATTGAAGTAGTCGCCGATGCCGACCGCGGTGTGAATATGGACGGGAAGACTGAGCTTGCCGCCTTCGAGGACGAGGTAGCGGAAGATGTAATCCTGAAAGATGCGGTACTCTTTTTCGCTGGGAACGCCGCCGGAGATGTAGCGGCGGTAAATTTCTTCCGCCTGCTCGCGCGTGGGATCGGAGAATGTGGTGGGACGGAAGTAGGCGACCTCGAACTTCATGGCGATGCCGCCCTTCTTCTTATTTTCTTCGAGCACCTTCTCGATGAAGTTCAGGTAATCGTCGAAGCTGGCGGGAAGTTTGGCAACGTTTTCCTGCTGCATCCAGCGGTGCAGCATTTTTTCCTGGAGGGGGATGTAGACGCCTTCGTCGGGATTGCGCGCGGTTTGTTGCTGATTATCGAAGGGCCACATGAAGGAATCGGCGAAGAAGACCCAGGGAAAGCGGTTGGGGTCGAGGTAGTCGGCCATCATGGCGCGGTTCGCGACCGAACTTTCGGTGTTGAGTTTGTCGAGAATCATGTTGAAGTAGGCGGTGCCCGGATATTGTTTTTTCAGTTCGGCTTTTTTCGCGATCAGCCACTTGGAATGTTCGGGAGAGAAGTCGGCGTAGGGATAGCCGAACAGGGCCTTAGACGCGGCAACCAGCTCGGGATTGTCGTCGCGGGTGCGAACGGCTTCGCTGAAATCGGGAGGCGCGGCCATGGCGTCGACGTCGGGATCGTCGGAGAAACCGGGGTGGGCGTGATGATCGAAGGCGGGAATTTTTTCGATCTGAGGGAGCAGGCGCTGGTAGATCTGTTGAACGTCGGGTCCGGGGAACGGGCGGGCCTGGGCGACGGCCAGGGATGTGAGCGCGATTGCAGCAGCAGCGTGGAGTAGGAGGTTTTTTGTGAGCATGTTTTTTTGTAGATCGTGTTATTAAAGATGCGACGCGAGCAACGCCACAAAATCAGTACGCGCGTCTGAGTCGTTGTTTCTTCCGCCCCCATTCGGGGCTGATTCTCTTTCTTGTTTTCTTCCCACGGCTTGCGCCGTGGGCCGCATTCTTTCGCCGAGTCGCGGCTAACGCGCAGGAATCAACGCTTATCCGGCTACCAAGGTCGACTGCCACGCCGAAGACACTTTCGCGATGCGGACGGCGGCTTCGCGCAGATTCGCCACTGACGAGGCGAACGAGAAGCGCACGAAGTCTTTGCCAGCCGGGCCGAAGGCGGCTCCGGCAATGGCGGCTACTCCGGCGTCGTCGAGCATGACTTTGCAGACTTCTTCAGCGCTGGCACCGGTGCCGCGAATATCGACCCAGGCATAGAACGCGCCTTCCGGGGCCTGACAGCGGAAGCCAGGGATTTCATTCAGGTCGCGGACGAACTGTTCGCGGCGCCGCGCGTACTCGGCGAGCATATGCGGAGTATTCTCTTCGCGGTCGCGGAGAGCGTCGATGGCGGCGTATTGGGCGAATTCGGCGACGCAGGTATAGCTGTTGACGGCGAGCATGGCGAGCGCGGCCGCCACTTCGGGCGGCGCGACGGTGTAGCCGAGCCGCCATCCGGTCATGGCGAAGCTCTTGGAGAAGCCGTCGATGATCAAGGTGCGCTCGGGCATTCCGGGATAGCTGAACATGGAAATATATTCGCCGCCGTAGATGATGCGGGCGTAGATTTCGTCGGAGAGAACCCAGAGATCGTGCTGGACCGCGAGTTCGGCAAGGCCGCGCTGTACGGCGTCGGTGTAAACCGTGCCGGTGGGATTGCCCGGCGAATTGGTGATGATCATGCGAGTGCGGCGAGTGATTTTGGAAGCGACTTCGGCGAGGTCGGGCTGAAAGTTGTTGCGAGACGAAAGCTCGAAGGGCACGGGAACCGCAGCGAGGCCGAGCGCGATCGAGGCATAGCCGGGGAAGCCGGGATCGGGATAGAGGACTTCGTCGCCGGGCTCGAGCAGCGCCATCATGGCGAAAAACAGAGCTGTTTTGCAGCCGGGCGCGATCACGGTGTTGGCGGGGCTGACGGAGATGTTGCGGGTGCGCTGAAGATAGGCGGCGATTTCGTCTCGCAGGGCGGGAACTCCGGCGACGGCGCAATAACGGTCTTTGCCCTCGGCGAGGGCTTTCTGGGCAGATTCGATCACCGATGCGCCGGGATGAAAATCGGGCTCGCCGAGTTCGAGGTGGATGATGGAGCGGCCCTGGCGTTCCAATTCTTTGGCGTGCGCAAAGACTGAGAGTGCGCCTTCGCCGGTCATGACGGACATACGGGATGCTAACGATCGCATGAAATCTCCGAAACTCTATAGACCTTTATACATGCCGCCGTCGACGAGGACGGTTTGGCCGGTGATGTAAGAAGCGCGCTCAGAGGCGAGCCAGACGATGGTCTCGGCCACTTCGCGGGGTTCGCCGAGGCGCTTGAGGGGAGCGTCGGCGGCCCAACCCTCGAAAATTTCGTTCTCGTTTTTTCCTGTGGCGGAGGCGCGGGCGGTTGCCAATTCTTTGAGGCGGTCTGTAGCGGTGAAGCCGGGGCCGACATTGTTGACCAGAATTCCGTCTTTGCCGAACTCGTTGGCGAGGCTTTTGACCAGGCCAACTACTGCGGCGCGCACGGCATTGGAGAGGACCAGATCGGTGACGGGCTGTTTGGTGGTGATGGAGGTGAGGGTGATGATGCGTCCCCACTTTTTCTTTTGCATGTGGGGAATGACTTCGCGGGCGAAGTAGACGGTGCTGAGGAAGTTGGAATCGAGGGCGCGCTGCCAGTCGTCGAGAGAGGCAGAGAGAAATCCTTTGGCGGGAGGGCCGCCGGCGTTGGTGACGCAGATATCGACGCTGCCGAATTTTTGCGCGACAGCGGCGACGAAGCGAGTGACGGCGGCGGCATCGGTGACGTCGAAGGGTTCGGCGATGACTTCAACGTTGTGTTGCTTTTTTATTTTTTCCGCGGCGGCTTGCAAGGTTTGCGGGTTGCGGGCGCACATGGCGATGCGGCAGCCTTCGGCGGCGAAGGCTTCGGCGGTGGCGAGGCCGATTCCCTGACTGGAGGCGGCGATTAGGGCGACGCGGTCTTTCAATCCTAAATTCATGGATTCCAAATTATAAAGGGTGCGGCGCGAATTCTTCGCTTGTGAGGGCGGGCGCGAGCAATTTAGTCTAAGTGCGAGGGCAAGGAGTTGCGATTGATCCCGAAGCACTCGTGAAGCTTGCGGCAAAGGGCGAAAGCTTTTAACCGCGAAGTACGCTAAGGGATCGCGAAGGACGCGGAGAAAAGCAGTTCAGTGTTGTGCTTAGGGGAATCATGAAACGGAAATCTGATCACGCGGAAACTAAGGCGGTGCGCGGCGCGGGCGACCTGGAGAAGAAGAACGGGCCGCTGGCTACGCCGATCTACCAGACTTCGACTTTTGAGGTTACCGACAACGAGGAGATGGTGCGCTCTACGCACAGCGATCATTTTTATACGCGGTATGGCAATCCGACGAATACGGCTGCGGAGAAGACCGTTGCGGAACTGGAAGGCGTGGATGCGGCGCTGACTTTTTCTTCGGGCATGGGGGCGATCACGACCACGCTGATGGCGCTGTTGAAGAGCGCCGACCATGTGGTGGCGCAGCGCGATATTTATGGCGGCGTGAATAAATTTCTGGCGCAGTGGCTGCCGAAGATGGGGATTGAGACGACTTTTGTTGACACGACGGACTATGCGCAGCATGAGCGGGCGATTCGTCCGAATACGAAGTTGTTGTATTTGGAGTCGCCGACAAATCCGACGTTGCGCGTGGTCGACTTCCGCAAAGTGGCGGAGATTGCCAAAGCGCACAAGCTGCTCAGCATGGTCGATTCGACTTTTGGCACGCCGATTAACCAGAACCCGGCGGAGTATGGCATCGATCTGGTGATGCACTCGGGGACGAAATATCTGGCGGGGCATTCGGATTTGATTTGCGGGGTGGTGGCGGGGCGGCATGAGTTGATGGAGAAAATTTGGGAGACCCGGACGACGCTGGGAAATTGCATGGACCCGCATGCGTCCTGGATGCTGTTGCGCGGGATGAAGACGCTGGCGGTGCGGGTGGCGCGGCAAAATGAAAATGCGGCGCGCGTGGCGGAGTTTTTGTTGGAGCACGCGAGGGTGCGGAGCGTGAATTATCCGTTCTTGAAGAGCCATCCGCAGTATGGCGTGGCGCGAGAGCAGATGCGCGGCGGCGGGGGCATGGTGAGCTTTGAGGTTGAGGGAACGGGCGAAGATGCGCGGCGGGCGAGCGAAGCAATGCGGCTGTTTACGCTGGCTCCGAGTTTAGGCAGCGTGGAGTCGCTGGTGTCGATTCCGGTGCTGACTTCGCATGCGATGGTTGCGGCGGAAGAGCGCAAGAGGATGGGAGTGACCGAGCAGTTGATCCGGCTCTCGGTGGGAATTGAAAGTGCGAAGGATTTGGTTGCGGATTTGGAACGGGCGCTGGAAGCGGTGAGCGCGCCGGTGAGGGTGACGGTGGGGTGAAGTCGGCTTCCGGCTTCCGGCGGTCGGTTTCCGGTGCCCTACGATACTTTTGATATTGGCTTCGCAGGAAAATAATCCCGGCCGTTTGGGCCGGGATTTTTGTTGCGGAATTTTCTTGCGATCGTTCAGAAAGTGAACCTCGCACCAAACTGGAACTGGCGCGGGGTGTTGATGGTGTTGGTGATCGTTCCGAAGTTAGCCGGATTCGATGGGATTGGCAGCCCGGAGGCGATCGCCTGTTGTATCGCGTTATACACGTCGGCGTTGCTGGCAACCGTTGGATATCCGTATTGCGGCGTGTTGGTGATGTTGTAGGAGGAGACGTCAAAGCGGAGTGCCTTAGCTTCCCCGATCTTGAACGTCTTGTAAATGGAGAGATCGAGGTCGCGTGCGCCGCGGGTGCGAATGTGGTCAAGATAGGCCGGAGCATTGCCGGGTACAAAAGCGGAGGCCGGATTCGTGAAACAGGTATAGCTAAGCCAAACAGTGACCGTGTGCGGGGCAGTGCTGCACGTCTGGTCGGCACGCTGGTTAAAATAGGATGGACTTACTCCCGAAGTCGGCGAGGCGATGGGAACGCCGGTACTGAGATAGGCGATTGCATTTACCGTCCAGCCGCCCAAGGCCGCGTTCGAAATGCCATTCAAGTTAATGGCCCGGCCCTTGCCGACTGGCAAGTCGTAGGAGACTTGTCCGGTGAACTGATACTTCACATCCTGTGGGCTGACTGAGTGTTCGTAGCCGAGATTTCTCCAATCCTGAGGAGCGCCGAAGTGCGTGCCTACGAAACCGAGGGGAGGATTCCCGTCGTCGGTCATTATTTTTCCCCAAGTAAAAGTGCCGAGGGTGGTGAAGTGCGCGGTGAGCCGCTTCTGCACTTTGGCTTGCAAAGAGTTGTACTCGGAGTCTCCGGCGGGATAGCCGTGGGCGATAACGCCATTGCCGCTGCCGTAGCTGCCATTGCCGAATTGGGGGTACTTTTGCAGCGCCACCCACAAGGGAACATTGGCGGCTCCGGCGTTCGCGTTGGTCGCGGGCTGAATCGGCGCCCAGACGTTGGGCACCATCTGGCACGCCATGTTTGACGGGTCCACACAAAGAGCAGCGCCGTACTTAGCAATCGTGCCGAGGTCGAGCTGGTTCAGATCGACCATGGAAAATGGCAGGAAAAGGCCACGACTGCCGACGTAACCAGCGGTCACGACGACCTGATGCGGCAGTTCGTACTCCACCGCGAAGTTGTAGTTGTAGGTGGTGGGTGTGCGCTGGGAGTGGAGCACGGTATTGATGGTCGTCCCGAGGTTATTGGCGAGACCTGACGGAGGGCTGGTGAGGGTCGGAACCACACCGTCGGGAAAGGGATTGCTCAAGGAATACGGGCCGACGAAGTTGCCCGGCGCTCCGGCTGCACAAGTTCCGCTATCGCTGTTGAAAACGGTGTTGCCGTCTCCGTTAAAGCAGGTGGCATTCCAGGTGGTGCTGGAAGAGAATCCATCCGTATTCAGGCCGGCGCTAGCCACGTTGTGTGTGCTGGGCCCGTAGTAGAAGCCCGCACCACCGCGCACGACCAGGTGGGGAGCAGGCTGCCAGGCGAAACCCAGGCGAGGACCGAAGTTATGCAGATTCGTCGTAAAGGGGGAGCGATTGTTGCTGTTGACGTAGATTTCGGCTCCCGTGTAGGGCACGCCATTGGCGGTCGTGTTGACGTCCGGATTGAAATATTCCTGGCGATTGAAGCGTTCGTTACGTCCGCCGAAGATGTCCCAGCGCAGGCCGGCGGTGATCGTCAGGGCCTTGGAAGCGTGGAATGTGTCTTCGACAAAGGCCGCGTAGTACGGGTTGGATTCGGCTGCGAAGATGTCTTTGGTGAAACTGGGGTAATTGCCCTGATTGGATTCGGTGCCGGGCTGCGATCCCATGCCGATGAGGAGAGAGGCATAATCGCTGCCACCTGTGACATTGGCAACGGTCTGATCGGTGGCGCTGACGTCGAAGCCATAGGCGCCGGCGGGTGCGGGCGGCTGGCCAACGTTGAGGTAGCGCTTCATCCATTCAAAGCCAACGGATATCTCGTGCTTGCCCCGGACTTTGGTGATGGTGGCATTCACGTCGCTGTTTTCGCTGGCATAGGAGAAGTTGTTGTAGTCGGCGGTGCCGCCAACGCCTCCGCCCACGTCATCAAAGAGGACGAAGGGCAATTGCTTGAAGACCACTTGCGAGGCCAGCGAGGCGGGAAAGCCCAGCGTGGTGATATTGGTGTTGCTGAACGCCGGATTTCCCTGATTCTCATGGTGGCGGGTGAAAGAGTAACGCAGGTTCAGGACGGTGGAGGAATTCAGTGTCAGGTCGTCGGCAATGAGAATATTGCGGCCATTGGTAGTGTTCTGGGCATAGTTAGGATCCCAACCGCTGGGGAAGACGTTGGCCGTGGAGAAGATTAATTTGTCATAGGAAAAGCGGGTGAAGATGCGCTGCCTGTCGCTCTTGTTCCAATCCACGCGGATATCAAATCTGTGCGCGGTGTAGGGATCGATGCCCGGGATACCGTAGTTGGTGGTGTTGTCGACGGTTGCCGAGTCGCACGTGGTCGGACTGGGAAGATTACACTTCGGCATTTTCGAGAGATATAGCAAGCCGATAGGATTCGGGTTGGTAATTTTGTTGCCGGGAAACGGCTGCCGGGTGCCATCGGGATTATCGGGCAGGGTCGGATCGTAGATGGTGAAGCCCATGGCCGAAAAATCGCCGGTTCTTTCAGCGCTGGTGGGAACGGCGAAATAGTCGATACCTTCGAACTCCTGCTGCTGCGTGTCTTCGTAATCGGCGAAGAAGAAAAGTTTGCCCTTCTTGATGGGGCCGCCGATGGCTGCGCCCTCTTGATAGCGGTGGAAATCCGGGGCGGTGTTGCTTTGTCCGCTGCTCAGCTGAGTTTGCTTGTTGAAGTATTCGTTGGCAGCGAGAACGTTGGGCCGGAATACACCGAAGACGTCGCCGTGAAACTGATTCGTACCTGACTTGCTGACCAGGCTGATGACACCGGCGGCGCCGCTCTGATACGAGGCCGGAGTGTTCTGAGTTTCGACTCGAACTTCTTCAACGCCATCCTCTGGAATATTCAACGCCGGAATAATGGCGGCGGCATTGTTTTCAGCGATGCCGATGGGGCTGCCATCAAGCATGTAGTAGACCGAGCCAACGATGGCGCCGTTGATGGTGGCCGAGGAGATATCGACACCGGGACGGCCGACGGAGATGTTCTGAATCGAGATGACGGAATCGCTTGAGTTGGGCGAGCCGTTGGGCGGGGTCACTCCGGCACTCAACTGCACGAGATCGTAAACATTGCGGTCGAGCAAGGGGACGCGGTCGATGGTGGCTGAATCCACGAGTTGGCCGACGGTGGAGTTGCTGGTATCGACCAAAGAGGATGTCTCCACAACCGTCACGGTCTCGCTTATGGCGCCGACTTGAAGAGTGATATTCACGGTGCTGACTTGATCAACGGTGACCGTAATCTTGTCCTCGGCAGCGTTCTTGAAGCCTGTTTGGCTGACGGTGACCTCATAGACGCCGGGGTTGAGGGAGATGAAAGTATAGAGGCCGGCGGAACTCGTGACAGTGTGCTGCCTGGTTCCAGTAGCGTGATCCAGCAGGACTACATGGGCGCCGGGAACCAGAGCGCCGGCGGAATCGGTGACGAGGCCGCTGATGCTGCCGCGGCCGGCCTGGGCGAGTGCAATGGAGTTCGCACAGAGGAAAAGAATAGAAACGGACAGAACGCTCCCCAGAATCTTGATGACTGCATTTCTGCTCTTCATCCACTGCCTCCCAAGCAAAGGTCACAACCGGATATTCGACGGCCCGAAGACTCTCACGAAAACGATGAAAACGGTCCAGCGACTGGGCGTGTAATTTGCGCCGACCGCGCAACGGCAAATGCTCTATTAAAACGTATGAATAGTGCTTTTATTGAGCATGTTATGTCAAGAAGAAACGTGCCGCGGACGAAAAAGGGGCTCGATTTTTTGGCGAACGCGTGACGGTGCTGGAGCTGGAAATGAGTCCGGAGCATCTAGGAGAGCCTCCGCGTGGAATCGCGCACGATCAGTGCCGGGGCAACTTTGCGATGGTGAGCTGCGACCTCGCGCTTTTCGAGAACCGAGTGGATGCCTTCTAAAACGATGCCGACGGCGTCGGCGCCCATGGCGGCCATGGGCTGGCGAACGGTGGTGAGAGGCGGAGTACAGAGAGCGGAGGCGGCAACGTCGTCGAATCCGATCACCGAGCAATGCTCGGGGACGCGAAGTCCGGCGGCGGTGAGGGCACGGATGGCGCCGAAGGCGGTCATGTCGTCGAAGGCAAGGAGAGCGGTGAAAGGACGCTTCTGCTTGATGAGATCTTCGGTTAGTTTTTGGCCGGCTTCGAAACTGGAGAGCGGGTCGCGGGAGTCGGGAAGATCGACGACGAGGTGGGAGTCGAGTTCGAGTCCGCAGGTTTTGGCGCAGTTGCGAATGCCGCGCCAGCGGGGGAACTGTCGCCAAGAGTTTTGGGGCCGCGGATGACGGCGATTTTGCGATGACCGAGGGAATGAAGATGCTCGAGGGCGAGATTGCCGCCGATTTCGTTATCGACGATGACCGAACTCATGGCGTCGCCTTTGAGCTCGAAGCCGATGAGCGCGGTGGGAATGCTGCTTTTTTCAAGGTCGGCGAGCAGGTTGATATCGAGGAAGAGCCAGTTGGCGAGAACGATGAGACCTTCGATGCGGCGGTCGAGCAGCATTTCCAGATAGCGCTCGAAGCGGCTGCGCTCGTTGTGAACGTCGGTGAGGATGGGCAAGTACGACGCCTGGTAGAGCGTGTTCTCAATGCCGCGGAGAACCAGAGTGCAGTAGGGGTCGGTCATGTCGAAGACCATGACGCCGACGGTGTGGCTGCGCTTGCTGCGCAAGGCGCGGGCGAACTGGTTGGGACGGTAGCCGAGTTTTTCGGCGGCGCGCTCGATTTTTTTCTTGGTGACGGGAGGGATGTAGCGGGCGAGCGGCGCGTCGTTCAGGACAATCGAGACGGTGGTGGAAGAAAAACCGCTCTCCTTCGCCACATCGCGAATCGTAACCATGGAAGCGTCGCCTTTGCCGTTCCGCAGGTGCGGAGTTCTGAAGCGCATTCTCGCGCTTAAATTCCGCGCGGAGGTTGGCGGACACTACAGCAGAGAGCGAGACCAGTGTCAAGCGCTACCGGTTTTTGGGTAAGTGCCGATCGAACTGGAGCGCTGGATATGAGCGCGTCGTCGTTCGCCGGGTAAAACGACGATCCGGCGCTCGCTGAGCGCCATCTCTTTCAGAGAAAACTGCATCTCAAACTCGGATCAAAACGACCTGCCGCCAGCGGAATCCGAGGCCGCGGCAAGGTCTGGCATACAAGGAAACTCCCATGGATACAGTTATGAATCGCCGTTTGAAAATTGCGGGAATTGTAGTCGCGGTTTTGGTGGTCATTGTGCTCATCATTCCACTGTTCATTGACGCGAACAGCTTTCGTCCCACGCTGGAGTCGGATTTGAGCAGCGCGCTGGGACGTCCGGTAAAGGTGGGAAATTTGTCGCTGTCTCTGTTTTCAGGGAGCGTGACGGCGGACAACATTTCAATCGCGGACGATCCGGCGTTCAGCACGAATGCGTTTGTGCAGGCGAAGTCGCTGAAGGTGGGAGTGGAGCTGATCCCGCTGATTTTTTCGAAGGCGTTGCATGTGACCGAGTTGACGCTGAACGATCCGCAGATCAGCCTGGTACGTTCGCAGGATGGGGAGAAGTGGAATTTTTCGAGTTTGGGGAACAGCGGGGCGAGTGGCGGGGCTGCAAGCAGCGGCGGTGCGAGTAACGGCGTCGCGGCGAACAGCGCTTCGGCGAAGCCTGCGTCGGCGCCGGCGGGTGGCTCGGCCAGTGGAAGGTCCGCGGGCGGAAACTCAACCAGTGGCGGTTCGGCCAACAGCAGTACGGCGAGTAGCACTGCGAATCTCTCGATCGCGAAGCTGAAGGTGAGCGACGGGAAGGTGACGGTGAGCCGTGCGGGGTCTTCAGAGCAGCCCCGCGTCTACGACAAAGTAGATATCGAAGGCAGCAACTTCTCGTTCACCAATTCATTTCCATTCAAGATGACGGCGAACCTTCCGGCGGGCGGAACTTTGAAGTTGGATGGCAGCGCTGGGCCGATCGATCCGAATAATGCGGCGCGGACTCCGCTACAGGCTAAAGTGAGCGTGAAGCAGATGAATCTGGCGGCTTCGGGGTTCATTGATCCTGCGGCGGGAATTTCGGGCATTGCCGATTTCGACGGCACCGTCGTATCCGATGGGCACGAAGCGAAGACGAGCGGGACACTCAATGCGCAAAAATTGCAGGTGGTAAAGCAAGGAGCGCCAGCGGGAAAACCGGTGCAACTGCAATATGCCGTGACCTACGATCTAGCGAAATCGACGGGAGATCTGACGCAAGGAGACTTGACCATCGGCAAAGCGGTGGCACATTTGGCCGGAACGTATGACGCCCATGGAACGACTACTACCGTTAATTTGAAATTGAATGGGCAGGGATTGCCGGTGGACGACCTGGAAGCGGCGCTGCCGGCGGTGGGCGTGATTCTGCCTTCAGGATCGCAACTGAAGGGCGGCACGATGATGGCGAATTTTACGATCACGGGCCCGGTGGATAAGCTGGTGACGGCGGGCAACGTGAAGCTGGAGAACTCGGCGCTGGCGGGATTTAATTTGGGATCGAAGCTGTCTTCGATCTCGGCGTTGTCGGGCAAGGGTGGAGGGGCGCAGAAAGATACCGTGATTCAGAGTTTCAGCGCCGATGTGAAAATGTCGCCGGCGGGAACGGATGCCAAGAATATTAACCTGGTAGTTCCGTCGCTGGGCAATGCTACCGGGGCGGGGACGGTGAGCCCGACCAACGCGCTCGACTTCAAGATGAAGGCCGATAATATTCCGTTCACGATCCAGGGCACGACTTCGGATCCGAAGTTTCTTCCGGATGTGAAAGGGATGGCAACCGGGTTGGTGCAGAATGCGATGGGCGGGGCAAAGGCGCCGAAGAATGCGATTGGTGGATTGGGCGGGATGTTGAAGAAGCCTTAGGGGCGGGTGGGTTCTGGGTCTTGGGTCTTGGGTTCTGGGTCTTGGGTTCTGGGTCTTGGGTTCTGGGTCTTGGGTTCTGGGTCTTGGGTTCTGGGTCTTGGGTTCTGGGTCTTGGGTTCTGGGTCTTGGGTTCTGGGTCTTGGGTTCTGGGTTCTGGGGTTTAGCAGGCTGCGGAAAAAATCGGTTGTCGCCTCGCAGCGCCTAAAGGCGTGGTTGATAGCGCGCCGCTTACGGTATGCCTGAAGGCATATCCTGATACGAATTTCGAGTTTTTCCGCAGCTGTTAGGGCTTCGGGTACTCGGCGTCCGGATCTTGGGGGATTGGTTTTAGGATTTCGGTCTTCGGTCATGGCGTCTGGCTTCCGGCGCCGCTGGGGAACTTTCGTGACTTGGCGAGGGCCGTATCAAAATTGCTATCCTCAGTTGGCTGAGAACTGCCCTATACTCGCGACTAAGCGGGTAAATTATTGCGGCGAAACAGGCTCTGCTCGGGCGCACAATAATTTCCGACTCGATGGTGACGAGTATTCTTTGTTCCGGGCGTGACCGCGTCAATTTCAGGAGGGTTACCTTGTCGAAACCAATTATGGCTCGAGGATGGATGGGTGCGTTCGGCGCCGTCGCGGCGCTGGCCATCGTAGCAGTGGGGCTGGGAGTTTGTCCGGGCAGGCATCGCAGTCAGGCGTCCGCAGCTAAGGCATCGCCCACGGTCGCGACGAATGCGGCGCGGCGCAGCCATGTTGCGGAAAATTATGCGGCCCTTCCGCTGGCCTTCGAGCGCAACCAGGGGCAGAGCGATGCGCAGGTGAAGTACATGGCGCGAGGCAATGGATACACGCTGTTCCTGACGCCGGGCGACGCGGTGTTTTCGCTGTATTCGCGGGCGGCGGGCAAGGACGCGGCGATGGGACGCCCTTCCCTTGTGACGGCAAAGAATTCTTCGTCCCGGCGGGCTGAAAAAACTGCGCGAGCTGTGGTGCGGATGAAATTGGTGGGCGGCAATGCGGGCGCGCAGGTCGCGGCCAGCGGAGAGTTGCCGGGAAAGAGCAACTACTACATTGGCAACGACCCGAGCAAGTGGCAGACGGGCGTGGCGCACTATGCGCGCGTGGCTTATGCGGATGTGTATCCCGGAGTGAATCTGGCGTTTCACGGCGCACAGCGCCAGGTGGAATTCGACTTTGTAGTGGCTCCGGGTGCGGATGCTGGTCCGATCGCATTTGCGTTCAGCGGCAACCGGGGCATGAAGACGGACGAGGCGGGCAATCTGGTAATCGCCTCCGCGGCCGGCGATGTTCTACTGCACAAGCCGGTGGCTTACCAGGAACAGAACGGCGCGCGGCAACTGGTGGATGCGCGCTTTGCGTTGAAGGCGAACAATCAGGTTGGGTTTGAACTGGGAAATTATGATCGCGGGCGGGAGTTGGTGATTGATCCCTCGGTGAGTTATGCGTATTCGACGTATTTGGGAGGGACTCTGGAGGATGATGGTAACGCCATCGCGTTCGATACTGCGAATGGGGTTGCGAATCACGCGTACGTGACGGGAGTGACCTATTCGTCGTCGTTTCCGAATACGGCTTCAAATCCGGCTCCGGGGGGTAACGGCGATGTTTTCGTCACGGAATTTTCAGCGGATGGAACGACGCTTGTTTACTCCACCGTCATCGGAGGCAGCAGCTTAGATTCGGGCAATGGAATCGCTGTGGATTCGAACGGCTACGCATACGTTGCAGGTGGCACCGAATCGTCAGACTTTCCAACACTTAACCCTTTCCAGTCGGCCTTGGGATCCGGGGCCATGACGAATGCATTCGTTCTTAAGCTTAGCGGGACGGGTGCTCTCGCCTATAGCACGTACCTTGGCGGTGGTGCCGCCGATCTTGCTCTAGGAATGGCCCTATACACGTCGGGGAGCGGCACATCCGTGTATCTAGCGGGCAAGACGTCATCCAGCAATTTCCCTTTGAAGGGTGCGCTGCAAACGGCGATGGCGGGAGGGTTCGTTGCGAAATTAAATCCTTCCGGCGGAGGCGCCAGCGACTTGGTATTTTCGACGTACATTGGGGGTGGGCCAAACGACTATGCTAATGCTATCGCTCTGGATCCCTCCGGCAACGCTTACGTGACGGGTGCGGCTTTAGGTTCTTCATTTCCCACCACAACTGGGGCGTTTCAGACCAGCTTTAACGGAGGTCTTTCCGATGCCTTCGTTACTGCCATCAAGGCGGACGGAAGCGCTTACCTCTATTCCACCTATCTGGGTGGCTCCTTGGATGAAGTTGGCAACGGTATTGCCGTGGACGCCTCTGGCAACGCTTACGTGACTGGGCAGACGTCGTCCACAAATTCTTCCGCTAAGCCGTTCCCCACTAGCACGAGTGCGTTCCAAACAACTTTTGGGGGCGGAGCATTTGACGCATTCGTTACGAAACTGAATTCGACAGGAACGGCGCTGATGTACTCGAGCTATCTGGGTGGCACGGCGACGGACGAGGGACGGGGCATCGCAGTGGATGCTGGCGGAAACGCCTACGTGACTGGCCAGACGTTTTCATCGGCGGGATTCCCACTGCCGAACGCGACGCAACCAACGTTCGCGGGGACGGCGGGAACCTCATCGGATGCGTTCGCAAGCGAGGTCAATTCCGCGGGTTCGCAGCTGGTTTTCTCCACGTATCTCGGGGGATCAGGGGATCAGGATCAAAACACGACTGGCGCCATCGCGGTGGATGGTCCCGGGGCTACGATGTATGTGACTGGGAACACGGACTCGTCAGGTTTTCCTGTTGTCACGCCTCATCAGCCGACAAACGGCGGGGGAATCGACGCCTTCGTGGTGAAGTATGATCAGCCGGCCTTTTCCATCAGCGCCACGACGCCCGCAGCGGTGGCTCCTGGAACCTCGGCGACTTCAACGGTTACGCTAACCTCATACAACAGCTACGCCACCGGGGTCACCCTTAGCTGTACTGTGACTGGCAGCGGAACCCCATTGCCGGCTTGCGGCGCATCGAGCTTTTCGCCGGCGAGTCCGGTTACTCCGCTGGCAAGCCCCGGTGCGCAGACCACTCTCACCGTCACGACGACGGGGCCGAGCGGCGCGCTGTTGCATCCGACGAAATTCTTTTACGCCATGTTGATGCCGATTGTGGGTATCTCGTTGGTAGGTGTGAGCTTCGGTTCGGGCCGATCGCGGCGCAGAAAACTGCTGGGGTTCCTGATGGGGTTGATGATTGTAGCTGCGCTGCTCATGATGCCAGCCTGCGGAGGCAGCAGCAGTAGCTCGGGCGGAGGTGGTGGTGGAGGCGGCGGGAGCACTGGGACACCGGCCGGAACGTACACCGTCACCGTCACTGGCACCGACGGAACGAACCATACTCAAACGGCTCAGTTCACTTTAACCGTCAACTAGGTCATTCACCAGAGTGGGCGGCGCAGTTGAAGCTGTGCCCTTCCAAAAGATCCTCACAGGCCGCCTCTTCACCGAGGCGGCCTTTAATTTTCCGTGGAACATGGCTGGCGATTGGCACGATGAGGGAGTCTAGTCTAAGATTCTGTTTGGCACTTCTGCTGAAGGTCTATCCGTATCACGTTAATATTGCGGAGGATTGGAAGGCGGCGTTTTGCGCCGGCCGGGCAGCTTTTGCGCCGCTGGAGGAATCGAAGGTAGTGAGTTCTCAACCTCGCATGTTTAATTCCAGAAAACTGGTACGCGCCTACTTTTTGGCCTTGTTGGTGGCGGTCTTCTCCGCGGCGTCGGCGGGCCGGGCGCAAGGGCAAAGCTTTACCTTGATGGCGATTTCGCAATTGAATCCAGTGAATCCCGGGGGATCGTCGACGGCAAATCTTTCGCTGCAAGGAAGCGGGGGATTCAACAGTGCGGTTTCGTTCAGTTCGACTCCCTGTACGGTAACGCCGGTGCAGACCAGCGACACTCCAGTGTGTTCGGTGACGCCTAGTTCAGCGAATCCGGGGACCGGGGGCGCGCAGGTATCGGTCATAGTTACGACCTCCACAAACACGCCCGCGGGCAGCTACCAGATCACCGTGACCGGGGTAAGCGGAGCGATCACGCAGACGGTGCAACTGATTTTAGGAGTGTCGACGCTGACGGAGGATTACACGCTATCGGTCTCGCCGACCACGGCGACGCCGAGTCCGGTGACGGCGGGGAACACGGCAACCACGACGGTGACGATCTCGCCGATCGGCAGCTATTCGGGGCACACGATCACGCTGGCGTGTTCTTCAGTGACGCCGGTGACGGAGCCGGTGCCGATCTGTTCGTTCAACCCGACGCAGGTGAGCATTACGGCGGGAACTCCACCGACGGCGATTCTGTCGATTATTACGATCGGGCCGAATCCCGTAAGCCGAAACTGGAACCGGCGAATTTTTTATGCGCTGTGGTTGCTTGCGCCCGGGCTCGGGCTGATGGGATGGGTTTCGACGGGCTCGCGCCGGAAGCAGTTTCTGGGATTGTTGCTGCTGGTGGGACTGAGCGGCGGGCTGTTGTTGGTCCCGGCGTGCGGTTCGAGCAATACCGTGGGCAATACGACTCCCAATAGCACGTATACCTTCACGCTATCGGCGGTGGATGAAACCGGCAATGCGCCCAGCAACGGCACCACCGACCCGGCAACTGTGACCGTAGCGGTGAACTAAGGCAGGCTCCTGATCGATGTGGCAGCTTCTGAGTTCCGCGCGGGGTTCCCGGGAACTGAGAGTTGCTCGCGTGGATGTGGCCGGCTCTGTGCTGGCCTTTTTTTTATTGCTGCCGACGCCGCTGATCTGTGCGGCGCAAGTGTCAGCGCAAGTTCCAATTCCAAATAACGAGAAAACTAAATTGCCAATTGTGCGCTGGAGCGAACAGCAGCCGGGGTGCACGTTTGCGCGCGGCGATGACGGCAAGTATCGCTACGGTCTGTGGTCGGGCGATGTGGGCGTGATTGTTGCGGTGGATGCGCGCGAGGTGCAGATTATCCGGCACCGCTTTGAGCCGATGTTTGGAGTGCTGGTGACGGTGCGCTACCGGGGCGATGGAAGCGTGGAGGAAGACGCGGACGGAATCACGCTGCAATTTATGAAGCATTTCAAAGTTGTGCAGCCGGCGGTCGATCCGGATAGTTACATCGGGCAGGTGCAGGCCGATGCAGATGCGTTTGACGACGAGACGCGGCGGACGGTGGCGAAGCATCCGGAGAAGAAAGAGGCGAGCGATGCGCGGCTGCAGGAATACCAGAAGTCGGCGAACGAGTTGATTGAGTTTTTGAGCCGAAGCAGCCTGCGGCCGGCGCATTTGGACCGCGCCACTCCTGAGGCGACAGGATGGGTATTCTTCGATACGAAAAGCAAATGGCTGGGGGGTTGGAAGGCGCAGGAAGAGTTTGTTTTGCGATTGCCGCTGGATGGAAAGATGTTCGAGTTCCCTTTCAAACTTCCGCCGGAGCCTGGCGAGTTGTTGCTGCAGAAACGGTAGGCGGGAATCGGCGTCCGGCGTTTGCTCGGCCGGATGCCGGAAGCCGGAGAGCGGAAGCTGTCTTTAGGAAGCTGCGCGGCGATTGTGGCGTTCGAGAGCGGCTGCCTGGTGCATGACCACGTCGCGGAGAGAAATCAGTCCCTTCAAAGTTTTGCCGTCGACGATGGGAAGGTGACGGAAGCCGAATTCATTCATGAGGAAGACGCATTCTTCCATGGTCTCATCGACGGGAACAGCGCGCGGGTTGGGAGTCATGACTTCAGAGACCGCAGTGTAAGCGGGGTTGCGGCCGACGGCGACGACGCGATTCATGATATCGCGCTCGGAAAAAATTCCGGCAAGTTCTCCGTTGCGGAGGACGGGTAACGCGCCGATGTTGTGCTCGAGCATGAAGCGGGCGGCTTCGAGGACGGTGCGTGCGGCGTCGATGGAATAAACTCTGCGGTCTTTCACGAGGTCGCGAAGCGTGGACATGGGGAAACTCCTTGGTCGACCGGGCGCGCTGGAGGCGCAACAGCGGTCATTTCGCGGGCGAAAACACTTTACCACAGGCGGGTTGCGGAGGAGTTAAAGGCTAGTGGTGGTGGTTTTGTGGGGGCCTCGGGCTTTTACTGGAGATGGTTCAGGTGGACGGGAGCGGCGTCGGCGGTATTGTCTCCGCGAGGGGAAATGGAGATTATGTTGTATTCGCGTTCTTTGCCGTCGATGTAATCGACTCGCAGAAGCATCTTGTTTTTGTTGAACCGAAATTGTGCGAGTTCGCCGACCGGGAGCAGCGCGGGATGCTTTGCATCGCGGGGGCGAATGCGGTAGACGACTTGATCGGATTCGAGAAGATATTCCTGACAGCGAGATTGCTGCGCCGCGGACGGCTTTGCGCTTGCTGGGTTGACGCTACAAGGAATGGAATCCATCGCGAGCAGTTTTCCGCCCTGATAAGCCTTGGGCTCGCCGGCATAGGCGGCTGAGGCCAACAGAATGGAAGCCAACATGAGTGCGGTGGAATGCATGCAGACATTGTTGCCGATTTTGGGAGGCGGAGTTAGATGACCTCGGTCATCGAACCCTAGTAACGTGAACGATCGGCGGCGCCTGAAGGCGCGATTGACCTCTTTGATAGCGGTATGCCTGAAGGCATACCTGATACGAATCTCGGCTGAATTTCAGCTGAACCAGAGCCGAATCTCAGCTGAATACCAGGCGAATCTTAGTGCTCGGTGAGTTCCTGCAGCGTCGAAAAGAATGCGGGATAAGAAATTGCGGCGCAGTCGCTGCCGTGGATTCGTGTCTCGCCCTGCGCACGAAGAGCTGCGATGGCGAAGGCCATGGCGATGCGATGATCGCCGAAGGATTGCAGTTCGGCTCCGTGAAGCGCTTGCCCGCCGGGAATCTTGAGACCGTCTTCGCGTTCTTCCACCTGCGCACCCATGGCGCGAAGGTTGGTGACGATGGCGGCGATGCGGTCGGATTCTTTCACGCGCAATTCTTTGGCGTCACGGACTTCGATTCCCTGCTGAGTGTAGGGAGCGATCGCGGCCAGAACGGGGACCTCGTCAATCAGAGCGGCGGTGTCGGCTCCTGTGATGGTCGCGCCGTTGAGGCTGCCGCCTTGCACTTGCAGCGTGCCGACTAATTCGCCGTGAACCTGTTCGAGTTGAGTCACGGCAATTCGCACTCCCATCTGAATGAGGATATCGAGCAGGCGGGCGCGGGTGGGATTCATCAGCAGATGAGCAATGGTGAGTTGCGAGTCGGGAAAAAGAGCGGCGGCGCAGAGAAAAAATGCGGCGCTGGAAATGTCTCCTGGGATGCGGGCTTCGATGCCGCGCAAGGGCTGACCTCCGCGAATGTGCACTGCATTTCCGTTGCGTTCGAGTTGCGCTCCGAAGGCGCGTAGTGCGACCTCGCCGTGATCGCGCGTGGGGAGCGGCTCTTCCACGATGGTTTCGCCATCGGCGAGCAGGCCAGCAAACAGAAGGCAGGTTTTGACCTGCGCGCTGGCGACCGGCATGTTGTAGCGAATTGCTCTCAGGTTGGCGCCGTTTATGTGCAGCGGCGGGCGGCCATTCTGAGCGGAGATTTGCGCTCCCATGGCGGTGAGCGGTGTGATGACGCGCAGCATCGGACGGCGCGAGAGCGATTCGTCGCCCGCCATTTCGCTGGAGAAGTTTTGTGCGGCGACGATGCCGCTTAACATGCGGATGGTGGAACCGGAGTTGCCGCAGTCGAGCGGGGCGCTGGGCGCGGTGAGCGACGGGCCGCTTCCCTGCACTTCGATGATGTTGTCCGATGCGTTTTCGTTCTTACGCTCCCACTTCACGCCGAGCGAGCGGATGCAGCTGAGGGTGCTGGCGCAGTCGGCGCCGGTGGAATAATTTTCCAGGCGCGAGGGGCCTTCGGCGATTGATGCCAGCATGGCGTAGCGGTGCGAGATGGATTTATCGCCGGGAAGGCTCACGCTGCCGCGAACGTTGCGAGCGGGGCGCACGAGGATGGAGGAGTTCGTTTTCATTCGTAAGATTAAATATAACGGAGGGGAGAAACCGATTGTCGATTGCCGATTGTCGATTGCCGATTGAAAACAATGCGGAACGTAGGCTCAATCAGAAATCCACAATCAGTAATTTCCTAAACGGCGGCTTCTGTGCGGGTTTCGCGCAGGATCTCCGAGGGAACTTCCTGGATGCGCAGGCTGAACTCGAACATGGGGGTTTCGGTTCCGCGTCCCCAGCGCGCGACTTCCCAGTGCGCGCGAACAAATTTCACGTTGGGATGTGCGGTGAGATCGAGCAGCATCGGATAGTCGCCGCCATAGAATTTCTGTGGAAGAGAAACGATGGGCTTCGCGTCCCATGCTGCGCCATCGGGGGAGCCGAAGATGGTGATTTCGAGCGACTCCTGCTCGATGATCTGCGTAACTGAGAGCGTGAGCAAGAATGTGTGACCAGCGGCGCTAGTTACTTCGAGCGAGGGACCGTCGCCTTTGGTGGTGACAACCGTTTTCTCGGGGACGAGGAATGCTTCGAGCATGGCGGGATTGTAGCACTAAGGGAAGCGCAGGCCGCAGCTCCTAAAGGCGCGATTTGATGATGGGGCGCTTGCGGTATGCCTAAAGGCATACCCTGGCACGAAGCCCTAGCCTTAGGGTTCAAAACAAAGTTACGGGCCGATGTATGGCTTCCAGAGCGCAATTAGCGCTAACGCCCAATCTCGTCCAGGAAATGCCGCAATAGTTTGCCGACTCCGTATGACTGCTCGTAGGCGGCGTAGTGGCCGGCTTTGGGGATTACGCGCAACTCGCTACGCGGGATGTGCTGGCGCATGAGTTCGGCCTCGTTCACTCCGGTGAGAATGTCATCTTCGCCGGTAAGAAGTAGCGTGGGTACGTTGACGGTCTTCAGTGTGGCGACGGAGTCGGGGCGCTCGGCCATGCCGCGCTGAATCTGGGCGAGAGCTTGCGGGGACATTTTGCGCATCATGCGCAGCGTGTTCTCGACCAGGTCGGGGCGGGCCTGGAGTGTGATGGGGGAGAACATGCGGGGGATGGTGGTTTCGAAGAAGGGCTCGGTGCCGCGCTCGAGAACGTCGTTGGCTGACTTGAGGCGCCCGGCACGGACTTCGGGAGAATCGACCGGGGCTTTGGTATTGAACAAGCCGAGGGCAGCGACGCGGCCGGAATGTTTGCGCCAGAATTCGAAGAGAGCGTAGCCACCGATAGAAACGCCGATCATGGGGGCGCGGCCAACGTCGGCATCGTCGAGGATGCGGGCGAGGTCGGCGGCAAATTTGTCCATGGTGGCGGGGCCGTCGCCGACGGTGGAGTCTCCGTGGCCGCGCAGATCGGGAAGAATGACGCGATAACGCGGAGTGAGAGCATCGGCGGCGGGGAGCCAGAATTCGTGGTCGACGGGATGCGGGTGCAAGAGGACGACAGGCGGTCCTTCGCCCAGCACGCGATAGACGATGTCGGCGTCGCCGCTTCGAATGGAATGGGAATCGAGCGGCTTCATCTGGCCTACGAAGTCGTAAAGCGCTGGGCTGCGACTGGCGCGGCTAACAACAGCGGCTCTTCCGGCATCACGATCCAGGCGATGGGATAGGAGAGCAATCCAATGCCTGTCATGAAAGAAGTGATGAGCCAGACGAGGCGGACAACGGTGACGTCGATATCGAAGTATTCGGCGAAACCGAGGCAGACGCCGGCGATTTTGCGTCCCTGGCGCGGACGGACGAGGCGTTTGCGGGCCACGGATGCACCGACGCGAATCCCGCAATAGGCGCAGACGGCCGCGTCATCTTGAATGATCTTTCCGCAGTAGTTGCAGTACATGGCTCTACCTCTACAAGACAATACGTAATTGTAGCGTGAAAGTTCCCGAGGAGTTTTGTGCGGCCGGATCGGAGGGCAAAGAGCGGTTGGCGTGTCTGCTTCGCGGTAGAGTTTGGTCATAGAGATCAGGGTAAACGTTCCCGACGAACTGGCCTCTCAAGCCAGAGCCCGCGGCGTTCCGGTGGAAGCCTACGTCGAAGAATTGCTGGCCCAGCGGATGAGTGGATCCGAGGCTGGTGGGGTGCGTCGAACGCCTGAACAGGTTCGCGCATGGCTTGACTCTTTAGCGCAGTTCTCGGACAGGATCCCGGCGCTACCTGAAACGATCTCGCGGGAATGGATCTATCAGGATCAGGACTAGATGGCTATTTCTTCCTGTTTGGTGGACACGAATATTCTTCTCCGCGTCACTAAGCGAGCCGACCCTCAATACAAACTGATTGACTCTGCCCTGGAGTGGCGAAGAATCATCGTCAAGCACAACGTTGCAGGCGTCCAAGTGCATGATGCCCGGCTCGCGGCCGCAATGATTGTTCATGACATTCACCACGTTCTCACGCTTAATGTTACGGACTTCAGCCGTTATGGCATCAAGGCGATGCATCCCACCGAGGTTTAGCGCTGTGTCGCCAAACTATTCGCGGTAGGCTTCTCTGATGTATTGGCGGGCTTTTTCGGCGGGCGGGGTGCTGGCGTTTTCGGCGAGGACGCTTTGATACTTCTTCATTGCCAGGTCGCGCTTTTGCAGCAAGTCATACATTTCGCCGGCGGCAAGAGTGGATTGCTGCAAGATTTCGGGATCGGGCGACGGAGCTTCGCTAACCATTTCAAAAGCGGCTGCGGCAGCAGAGTAGTCTTTTTGACCACGCAGTAAATCTCCCAGAGCCCAAGATGAGATTTCATAGTGCAGCGAGCCGTATTTCCCTTCCCGTCCGTTCTGCCAAATCTTCCGGTAGCCGGCAGCGGCTTCCTGGAGATGGCCGGCGGAACGCAGCAGATTGGCTTCTTCCAGAGGGAAGAGATAATTTCTGGGATAGCGATCGGTGAGATCGTGCATCCATCCGCGGGCTTCGTCGTAGCGATGCTCGCGGCGTAGAAATAGGCTGAGCACGACTCTGGCATCGACGGCATTTTCTCCGCTACTCTGAGCGACTTCGCGAAGGTAGGCGAAGCCCCTCTCTTTGGAGCCGCTCAAGCCAACCAGGGAGCCGGCGGTTTTGACGCTCCACGGCAGACTGCCCATCACATAATTGTGCGCGCCCACGACCAGTTTCGCGTCGACAAAAGTGGGATCGAGTTCGAGGACGCGTTCGTGATCGCGGCGCGCGCCGACCGCGTTTCTGAGCGCGGAGAACCAGGCACGCTCGACCAGGGCCGTGTAGAGGGCAAACTGGGCGCGCGTGACACCGCGGGCATAGAGGGCTTCCACGTCGTTGGGATTGGTCTTGAGCTGCTCTTCTTCCAGATTTTCTGCACGATCCACCAGCTGCTTGATCTGCTCTTTCGCTTTGGGATCGGCGGGACGATGAGATTGTCCGATAAAGCTGTCGTTGGAATACTCACCGGTATTCATCGCGCCCATGCGGTAGAGCTCGCGCAACAGGTCGGCAGTAAGCAGATGATTCACGGCGGAAGGATCGTTGGGGCGGCGGTCGAGAGCTTTTTGGAATTCCGCAATCGACCGGTCGTAATCCATGTTGTAGAAATGATCGAAGGCGGCGTCGGTCAAGGCGTCGTGAGCGGCTGAGACGGTGGCAGGGCGAGTTGCCGACGCAGGTCCGGTTGCTTGCGCCGCAAGGGTCGCGGAGAAGCCGATCGCAAGGCAAAACAAAACACCAGCATGGAAGGTTTGCTTCGCCGATCTTGGAGACGACTGCATCCTGCGGTTGGAATCCTTGAGTTCTTAGAGCCAGCAGATTGAAAGAAGGATGCGAGCCGAACCCCCAATCAATGTGTCGCGAAAAGCGCGGCACGTGGCGCGGCTTGCACGGGCCCTCGCTGAGCAAAAAGCGCTGGCTCGGAAGTACAACCTGCTTTCAGTCTAACGTAACTATCTGCAGCATGGGATGAACCAAAGCGGTCATGGGTCATTGTTTAACAATTTCATAGAGAACTTCGCAGTTCACCCTATAATTTGCCAGGTTCTGCGGTCGAACGGGGAGGAACTGGGGCAACTTTACGCGGGACGGCGGGTAAGAATTGCGCGGCGGCGGTGGCAGGAAAAATGCAAGTCGCTCAATTGAAAAGATCTAGGTTGCGCAATATTTGGCCGTCGAGTTGCCATGCACCTTGTAAGCACTCCTTTTTATTTTATGGCTGAAGTAATCAATAATACGCAGCAGGAATTTTGGCGGTCTCCGACCATACCGGAGCCGTTGGCGGGCGATGCGGCTGCGGCCAGCAGTCAGCGGGCGGTAGAGGCTTGTGCCGATTGCGGGACTGAATACATGATTGGTGCGCGATTTTGTCATGCTTGCGGATTGGAGCGTCCCGAGCCTGCGGCCGCCAGCAACGGGATGACTCTGGGCGGGGTTTTGGCGCGTAGCACGGCGTCGGTTCGCCGGGGCGCGGATGTGGCAGCGGCCTACTGGCGGGAGGCTGACTTCCCGGGCTGGTTGCAGTATTTGCATTTCCACGAAATTCAACGACTGATCGGTTTGCCCACGGCAGCGATGATTGCGTTCATGATTGGCTTGGGCTGCGTGGCCGGAGCCGTGGGAGTGAGCCTGTTCTATAAGGCTTCGAACCTGGCGGAGTTTCAGGCGATCCAGATGTGGCGCATTGAGTGGTTGCTGGCGGCTACGGCTTCGTTTGTGGCGGGGATTCTGCTCAAGAAACCTGAGGGCGAGTAGCGCGGCATTTGGAGTCGGCGTTTTTAGAAGCTTTTGACCGCGAAGGACGCTAAGAACTGCCGCGGAGGACGCGGAGAACACCTTTAACATCCCTTAGATTTCGACTGGCAGCTTGTGCGCTTTCCTGTTTGCCAGACAATTCCCCGGAAAACTTTAGGATTCGCTTCCCTGGCTGGCGCTTCGCCGCTGCTGGTTCATGCGGTAGAGATGGTGGACTGGACTGGTGCCGCGGCCAAGAGGATGACCGGCGGCGATAGCGGCGGTGACGTAGGTTTTGGCGAGGAGAGTGGCTTCGGGTAGGCCGCGGTCCAGCGCCAGGTGACAGGCCATGGCGGTGGCGAAGGCGCAGCCTGTACCGTGAGTGGAGTTTGAGCGCTGGCGCTCGGCTTTAAAGACTTCGTGTTCGACTCCTGCCTTGGTGGTGAAGCTCAACAAATCAATTGCTTTATCGAGATGCCCCCCGGTGACGACCACCGCGGCGGAGCCCATTTCGTGGAGCTTGGTTGCGGCTGCCCGCATGGACTCGAGGTCGGAAACCTTCACTCCGGTGAGAAAGGCGGCCTCATCTATATTAGGGGTGATTACGTCGGCTAATGGAATCAGCTTCTCGATCAGAATTTTGGTTCCGGCGGCATCAAGGAGGTCGGCACCCGAGGAAGACTTCAGGATGGGGTCGAGAACTACGTTTGGCAGCTTTGCCTTACCACTGCGACTTGCTAAGAATTCGACCACGGCTTTAACCACCTTCGCCCCGCCCAGCATGCCGATGTGGACGGCGGCAATGGGGATATCGGCGGCCAGTTCCTCCAGCGTGGCCGTTACCAGGCCGGGATCGACTGGGTCGACCCGGCGGACCCCGGCGGTGGATTGGACGGTCATTGCTGTGATGCAGGAGACGCCATAGCAGCCGTGGGCGGCTATCGTCTTTATATCTGCCGTGACGCCTGCCCCGGAGGAGGGGTCGAAGCCTGCGATTGTTAGGATTACGGGTGGTTTTTCAGGCATGGGTACCGTCGTTAAGGCGACTTCGTTTTAACCGTTTGCAAGCCTTCAGGCGTCCCTCCGGGACGCGGTTGAGCTCTTTCCCATCTCCCCGGCGCTGAATGAGCCGGGCTATTATCGAACGCCCCTAAGGGGCGGAGGATTGATCCTCCTGTGGGCTTACAGCCTCTCTTGCCCCAACTATTATTTTTTTATCCCTAGCAACCTTGTACCTAAAATACTCACAATAAACAACTTAGAAAGGAAATCCCGCTAAGCCACTGAATCCATTGGAGATGAAAAAAGTTCTCACTGTACTGGGTGCTGGGTATTTATAGATTAGTAAACAATTAACATGATTGTTATGAGCAACATATCTCATATTACTCATAATTAACAACAAGTTACGTGAGATATCTATTACTACCAGGTCACTCTAGGCCATGAACTTCCGGATTGACAAGCTCTCTCCGGGCCCCTACGATTTAGAGACGTTAACGGAGAAGTACTAGCTAGAACAGACTTTTGAGATGCGAGGAGAACTGAATGCGACGAAGTATAGCTCATGGACTGATGATCCTTTTTGCGATCGTCGGACTGCGGGCGGCTCAGGGACCAAACAGCTCGGAGGCCAGTTCCGCGCCAACTAGGCCTATTCAACCTGAAGTCCGTAAACAAGCCGCGAAGGTCAAACCGTATCAAGTTGGGACAGCTTCATGGTATGGCGAGTTCTTTGACGGTAAACCGACAGCCAGCGGCGAAGACTACGACATGTACGACATGACTGCGGCCCATCCTACGCTTCCTCTGGGGAGCTATGTGAAGGTGACCAACCTGCACAATGGACGAGCTGTGGTGGTGAAAGTAAACGACCGGGGACCGATCGTGCAAGGGCGAATTATCGATCTGTCTTTTGGAGCAGCTCAGGTTCTAGAGTTCAAAGACCATGGGTTGCAGAAGGTGCGACTGGACGTGGTGAAACGCGGAACGTCGCAGCATCGGGCAATCCTACAGACGATTGCCGCTAACCATCCTCTGGCGCAACTGCCTTAGAGGAATTAGACTCGGGGGATGCAGGCAAGCTTAACCCAGCGCATCCCATCTGCCGAGTCAAAAACATCCCCTCCCCCCGACTACAAGAGCCTTGAACCGCGCGAACGACTGATCGTTGCGCTGGATGTTTCGACCGCTGGAGCAGCGCAAAAGATGGTTGCTGCGGTGGGAGACTCAGCGTTGACGTTCAAGGTCGGCATGCAGCTTTATACGGCCGAAGGGCCGAGCGTGGTACGGGATCTTGTGGCTTCGGGGCGGAGGGTGTTTCTCGACCTGAAGTATCACGATATTCCTAACACCGTGGCTTCGGCCGTGAAGGAAGCGGCCAAGCTCGGAGTGAGCATGCTGACCGTGCATGCGGCCGGAAGCGAGAAGATGCTGCGGGCTGCGGTTGAAGCGGCGCGGGAGAGCAATCCGAAGTTGATGGTGCTGGGCGTAACCGTGCTTACCAGCATGGACGATAGCGACCTCGATAAGATCGGGGTGCGCGGAACGGTGCTGGAAGTGGTGGTGCGTCTGGCGCGGCTGGCGCTGGAGAGCGGTAGCCAGGGCATTGTGGCATCGGCCAGCGAGGCTTCCGCGCTGCGGGCTGAACTGGGCGACGGCTTCGCCATCGTGACTCCGGGAGTGCGGCTTCCTGGAGGCAGCCACGGAGATCAGGCTCGCGTGGTGACGCCGGCCGAGGCGATTGCGGCTGGGGCGAGCCATATTGTTGTGGGACGGCCCATTACTGAGGCGGCTGATCCGGCGGCAGAGGCGAAGAAGATTCTGAAGCTGATTGGCTAGGCTCGCTCTCGGGCAATAGAATGCCCTTTCGTATTCCTCGGGAAACATAATGTCTCGCACGACGTGAGGGATATCCTTCGCTTCGCCTGAAGAGCGGCTCCGCTCAGGATGACTTCCCAAGGTAGATTCAGAGCTGGGCCACTACCGATATTTTCTGATGGTTCCGATAAGAAATATGTATTGGACTTGATTCCCGCCTGCATTTACTTTCTGCCAGTCGAGCAAACCGCCCATTTCGCGGGAGGTAGAGGTCTGTCCGAAGGCGGAGCCATGCGGTTGCCACTGTGGAGAGTTCGCAGCATCGTTAGCTAATGAGTTGATCTTGTTTGACTTGAGAGCGAAAAGGGAGCGACGAAATTATGAGAAGGCGAGATGAGAGGAACTGGTTAGGCCTCTCGTTCATTGTGAGTAGGGTCATGCTGCGTGGCCTCAAATTCTTTGTTGCTGCCGCGTTGCTGGCTTGCGTGGCCATGCCCTGCTTTGCCGACGATGGACCCAAGCCGGATCCGTCGGGGGTTGCGACCGGGGATAAGACGTCCGTGGTGGACGCGGCGGGCAATCCTTTTGTCGTGCCGGAACCCACGGATAAGACTGCTCCCGATTACGCCGCGAACAAGAAGGCGTTCGATGAGTACCAGGCGCAAGTGGCGAAAGAACCGCTCGCGGCGAAGCTGGCGGATGGCGTTGGCCACGTGCGCATTGCGACCAATTTCGCATGGACCCTGAATACCGGCTACCTGGTGCTGTTCATGCAGGCGGGCTTTGCATTGCTCACTTGCGGGTTGGTGCGGAAGAAAAATGCAGCGCACCTGATGATGCTGAACTTTGCCGCGTACGTGTTCGCATTTCTTGCGTATTACGCGGTCGGGTATGCGTTCCAGTTTGGAGCGGTTGCTATCAATGCTGCGCCGACGAACCTGGGCGGAATCCCGACGCTGAATAAGTTTTTGATCGGGAGCGGGCAGTGGGGATTCGTGGGCGGCAAAGGGTTTTTCCTGGTGGGTCCGGCCTATGACAGCGCCAGCAACTGCTTCGCTCTGTTCGAAGTGGTGTTCATGGAGACGGCCGGGTACATCATTGTTGGCGCCATTTGCGAGCGGATTACGTTTTGGGCGTTCCTGCTTTGCGAACTGTTTATTGGCGCGATCCTTTACCCGATCTCGGGCTGCTGGACGTGGGGCGGAGGGTGGCTTTCGCAAGTCGGGTCGACGTTGAATCTCGGTCACGGTTATGTCGACTTTGCAGGCTCGACGGTGGTACATGCGGTGGGCGGGTTCGCGGCTATGGCTCTGGCAATTGTTTTGGGGCCTCGACTTGGGAAATATGGGCCAGGCGGGAAGATCCGCGCCTTTCCAGCTCACAACATCGTCTACGTCGTGACCGGAACGTTCTTACTACTTTTCGGGTGGATGGGATTCAATCCTGGATCTACGCTCGGAGCTACGGATCTACGAATCGCTGTGGTTGCGGTGAATACCAATCTTGCCGCCGTTGCGGGTTCAGCGGCGGCGATGTTGGTGTGGTACTTCGTGTTCGGCAAACCCGATATCACGATGGCATGCAACGGGATGCTCGCGGGCCTGGTTGCGATCACGGCGCCATGCGCGTTTGTGTCGCCGACTTCGTCGGTGGTGATTGGGGCGCTGGCGGGACTTTTGGTGTGCGGTGGAGTTCTGTTCAACGAGCGGGTGCTTAAGATCGATGACCCCTGCGGGGCGATTTCAGTACATGGCTATTGCGGATGGCTGGGTGGTGTCTGTGTGGGCATTTTTGCCGACGGCGCTTATGGAGCGGGATGGAATGGCGTGGGCGTGACTTCGTATTTGGGGCGTGCCGGGCAGGGTGTGACTGGACTGATCCACGGCGATGCGCGGCAGTTTCTTATACAGCTTCTGGGAGCATCGTTGTATGCGGTTTGGGCTTTCGGGATGACCTATGCCGTTTTCTGGTGCGTGAACAAAGTGAAGAGCATGCGCGTGGCGCCGGAAGTTGAAGAGGAAGGACTGGATGTTCCCGAGTTTGGGATGACGGGATATCCGGAGGATGCGGTGGTGACGCAGTATTAGGGCTGACCCACGCCGACGAGGTTGACCAATACTTTAGACCATGGTTTAATTTATTAACCATGAAGGAAGTTGCGATTTCCGAGTTTAAGGCAAAGTGCCTTTCGCTTCTGGCACAAGTGCAAAGGACAAAGAAGCCGATCCTTGTGACGCGCTTCGGCAAGGCGGTCGCTCAAGTTTCCCCAGCTCCTACAGAACGGACGGACAAAGATTGGTTCGGTTCGATGAAGGGGCAGATAGAGATTTTGGGAGATATCATTTCCCCGGCAAATGATGAGGACGAGTGGGAGGTCTTGCGCGATTGAAGCTGCTCCTGGACACTCACATTTGGCTGTGGAGCTTGCAAGGGTCTGACCGTCTCGGAAAGCGGACGGCGCAAGAAATCAGGAATCCGGAAAACGAGCGTTGGATTTCTCCCGTGAGCACATGGGAAGCTCTGACTTTGAACGCAAAGGGGAGAATCCGGCTGCCGGATGATCTTTCCGCTTGGGTCGCGCAGTCGACCGCCGAGTTTCTTGAGGCTCCGCTAACGCACGAGATCGCGCTGGCGGCACGCCGATTGCCGTGGAAGCACAACGACCCCGCAGATCGATTCCTGGCAGCGACCGCGCAATTGCTGAGACTGACGCTGGTCACTGCGAATAGCCGCCTACTTGGATTAGGCGATATCTCCACGCTGGCCAATCGGTAATCTCTCACGAGCTATGCGAAAATCCTTTCTAAATCACACAAAGAATCCGAACGGATGAGGCTTCTCATTGCTGCAATCCCATCTTGCGTAACAGTGCGGTGTAGCGAGGGTCAGAACGGAGAGGGTCGAGTTCGGGGTCTACTTTTGCGAACGATACGTAGATGGAACCTTGCTCATAGGCCTGCTCCAGATATTCGAAGGCCCGGTCTTTGTCGCCGAGAGCGCCGTAGAGGACTGCAATGCTGAGCGGAGGGACGTAAGGGTCGGTTTGGGTCTTCAACTTTTCCAGAATTTCACGGGCTTTGTTTTTCTCCCCCTGCTCAGCGTACGCAACCCCGAGGCCGGACCAGGTTTCCGCAAGGCCTCCTGACAATTGCTCCGCTTTCTGCAATTCGGCGATGGCTTCAGGCAGGCGTCCCATTCTCGCGTAGGTACGGCCGAGATAGGCACGCGCGAACCAGAAATCGGGAGCGATCTCCAAAGTTTTCTTGAGTTGGACGATCGCTTCCTGGTAGTGACGCGTGTAATAGAAGTTCATCCCCAGATAGACATTGGTGTCGAGCGAGAGCGGATCCAATTCCACGCCGCGCTTGTTTTCGGCAATGCCTTCGTCGGTGCGGCCAGTGCTCATCAGCAGCCAGCCCAGATCGGTGTGGGCGAGAGGGTAGTCGGGATTTAATTCGATGGCGCGGCGAAATTCGTTCTCGGCCTCGGTCCATTTGAACTCATAGAAATCGTAGACCTCACCGAGTTCGCTGTGGGCCTGAGGAAGCGAGTCATCCAATGCCAGAGCTTTTTGCGCGGCGGCTTTGGCCTGGGGCATGGAATCTTTCGGAGACAGAAACCAGTCATCGGCGACGTGATAGTAGTAAGCCAAGCCAGTGTAAGCGAGCGCGTAATTCGGATCGGCGGCGATGGCCTGGCGGAAATAGTCCATGCCCTTGCTTAGGCCTTCGCGCGTGGACTTGCTCGACCAGTAGACACCCTTCAAATACAGTTGGTAGGCCTCGGGGTTATCGGTATATCGCTTTGCAAGCTGCTTTTTCGCTTCTCCGCCGAGACGCAGGCCGAGGCGCTCGGAGATTTCTTTGGCGATTCTTGCCTCGATGGACTGGGCATCGGCCAGACTTCCTGTATATTGCTGGCCCCAGATGTGGCTGCTGTCTTCGGCGTTCACAAGTTCCGCGTTGATTTCAAGGTCGTCGCCATGCTGCATGACCCGGCCAGTCAACAGGGCGCCGACGCGCAAATCGTGGCCTACGACCTGGGGATCGATCTGTGCGCCCTTGTAGCGAAAAACGGCGCTATGGGACATCACCCTCAGCTTGGGAAGGTTGGAAAGGCGGTCGATGAGGCCATCAGTGAGTCCGTCGCTGAGATATTCGACGTCAGGATCTTTGCTTGCGTTCAGGAATGGCAGGACGGCGACCGAAACGATTTTCGCGCGCGGAGAAAAGTACGCTATGCCGAGCCACACCAGCGCAACTACGATCAGCAGGACTATCGCGATTACCGCAGCTTTACCGCGCCACCACGGCTTCGACTCGACCGCGACAGCCGGGAGCTGCCCGGACTGGCTATCTCGGCTGAGGCGCTTGAGATCGGCGCGCAGCTCGGCCGCGGACTGGTAACGAACTTCACGGTCTTTCTCCAGACACTTGTTGATGATGCGTTCCAGTTCCGCGGGCAAGTCTGGATTCAGGCGAATCGAAGGCACCGGGACGCGGTTGAGGATGGATTCGAAAATTACGCCCGAACTTTCCCCGCGAAATGGTAAAGCGCCGGTAGACATTTCGTAGAGGACGCCGCCGAAGGAAAACAGATCGGTGCGGGAATCCAACTCTTTGGCTCGGACCTGCTCCGGCGACATGTAAGCGACTGTGCCGAGAGTTGTACCGGGACTGGTGAGGTGTTCAGAAGTGGCGTCCAATGTGGGCTGGGATGGGCTGACTGATCCCGTGGCCGCGGAGCCCACTTTCGCCAAACCAAAATCCAGGACCTTGGCGTGCCCTCGCTCAGTGATGAAAATGTTCGCGGGCTTAATGTCGCGGTGAACGATGCCCTTGGAGTGTGCAGCGTCGAGCGCGTCGGCGATCTCGATGCCGAGCGAAAGAATCTGCTCGACCTCCATGGGACGTCCTGCGATGCGATGCTTGAGGGTGATGCCCTCGAGAAACTCCATGGCGATGAAGGCCTGGCCATCCTGCTCACCCACGTCGTGGATGGTGCATATGTTGGGATGGTTCAGGGCAGATGCAGCTTGCGCTTCGCGCTGAAAGCGGGCCAGCGCCTGCGGATCTCTCGAAACCTCCGGAGGCAGGAACTTCAGCGCAACGAAGCGATGCAGCCGGGTATCTTCCGCTTTGTATACGACACCCATTCCGCCACCGCCGAGCTTTTCAATGATCCGGTAGTGCGAGATGGTCTGTCCGATCATTATGGGGAGAGTGTTTGGGTCGCCCTATCTTACGGAGGCGGGAATGGGGCGTCAACGGACGGTGCTCCGTGGAGAGCGGACGGCGCACTACACCTTACAAATGTTAACGTGCGGATGACACCGCAAGGCTCTTGCGTAAATCCTCCGCCGATGCGCTCAGGAGATTTCTTAGCACGGCAACTTCCGCGGCGATGCCGGTGCGCAGAGCTGGGTCGACATCGGGAGCGAAGAGCGGAGAGTGATTGGAGGGAAGCATTGTGCCGGAGGCTTTGGCCTGTGCAAGTTTCTCGGGATCGGCGCCGCCGAGGTTGAAATAGAAGCCAGGAATGCCCTGCGCGGTGTAGAAGGAAAAATCTTCGGAGGCGGTGATGGGCTCTTCCGTAACGACGTTGTCTTTGCCGAGCGAGGCCTGTAGCGCGCCCTTCAGGCGCGACGCTAACGCCGGATCGTTATAAACAAGGTCGGTGCCTTCATAGTGCTCGATGGAAGGCGGACGCGGCGCGCCGGCGGCTTCAGCTTCAGCCTTGGTGATGCGATCTATCGCAGCGAGCACTTGCTTGCGAATGTCCGGCTGATTGGTGCGAACTGTCAGCCCCAATTCGGCGTGATCGGGAATGATATTGTTTTTCGTTCCGGCCTGGATGTAGCCAACCGTGACCACGGCCATGCTTCCCGGTTTCACCTCTCGAGAAGTAATCGTCTGCAAGGCGAGAATGGTGCGGGCGGCGATCACGATGGGATCAATCGCGGTGTGCGGCGCGGAGCCGTGGCCGCCCTTGCCGTAGATTGTGATCTTCAGCGAATCGGCGTTGGTGTTGTAGACGCCGGAGACGATTCCGACCTGACCGGCAGGAAGAGTGTTGCCCACATGCATGGCGACAACTGCGTCTGGCCGGGGAAAACGGGTAAGAAGGCCATCGGCGATCATGGCCTTGGCACCGCCGATCGTTTCTTCCGCGGGCTGGCCGATCAGGATGAGAGTTCCGTGCCAGGAATCTTTGCTGCGGGACATGATTGCCGCGGTGCCCAGAATCGCAGCCATGTGCAGATCGTGTCCGCAGGCGTGCATGACGGGAACATCGCGGCCGGCATCGTCGTGAGAATGAATTTTGCTGGCGTAGGGTAGGCCGGTTTTTTCTTCGACGGGCAGCGCGTCGAGTTCGGTACGAAGCAGGACGGTAGGTCCATCGCCGTTCTTCATGACCGCGACAATTCCCGTGCCTCCTACATGGTCGGTGACTTCATAGCCAAGGGTGCGCAAACGGGCGGATAACTTCGCGGCGGTTTGAGTTTCGTGAAAGGACAGTTCGGGGTTTTGATGCAGATCGAGATACAGGGCGTGCGATTCGGGATAGACTTCGTTCACCTCCTTGGAGATCGCGGGCGACGAAGGCTGCACCTGGGAAACGGCCGAAACGACTAACAAGAGGACGAGGGCAAACGACAGTTCCATCTGCTTCATAGTTTCCGAATCATAGCGGTGAGTTGGGCAAGCTGCAAATAAGCTGCGGCTAACATCGTGCATTTCTGACAATTTCCCAAAATTGTTTTTTCAATCGAATGCATTTTTCGAATGCTGATTTCCCCTCGCGTGTGCGGGTGTACAATCGGCTTAGAAAGCACTGGTTTGCGTCCTTCGTCGGCAAGCTTGAGGTGCTCATGAACGTCCACATCAGTTACCGTCTTCATAAAACTCCCGCGGTCGAAAAAGAAATACAACTTCACATTGAAAAACTGCGAAAACGTCTGCAAGTTTTCCGTCCTGAACTCGTTCACTTAAAAGGAATGATCGAAGAAATAACAGGGCGCGAGGGCACCAGCGTGTCGCTCAACCTGCGGTTGCCCTCGGGTCAGATGGCAGTGCAGATCGAAGCCGCAACCGCGGCAGCGGCGGTGAAGAGAGCGTTCGACGACCTGCTGCAGCAACTCAATAAACATAAAGACTTGCTGCGTGCGAGCCACAAATGGCCGCGGCGGCAAAACGAGGATTCGGCGCGGCGGAACAGTTCGGTTCCGTTCGAAGAGACGCTGGCGGCGGTTTTTCCGGCAACCGTTTCTCCGGATGACGTACGTTCGTACGTCAATTTCAATCTGGCGCGGCTAGAGCGATTCGTGGAGCGCGAGATTTATTTTCGCGAGACATCGGACTTCGTTGTGACGGACTCCATCACCAAAGAAGAAGTGATTGACGAGACCATTGCAGCGGCGCTGGGCGACGGAGTTGAAAAGCCGGAGAAACTGGCGCTGGAACCATGGCTCTATCACCTGGCCATGAAGGCACTCGATCAACTTTCACGCCCCGATGAAAGCAACGGAGGCGCGGTTCACCTGGAAGACTCGGCGCGCAAGCGGAACGTGAAAGGCAGCGACGAGGCGGAATTGCAATTTCATCAGCCGGACGAATCGATCACCGAAGAGAATGTTATCGCAGACGGTCGCATCGCCACCCCGGAAGAAATCGTGGGATCGGACGAGATGATGCGCCTGATCGCGACCGCGTTGCAGGATATAAAGCCAGTGCATCGCGAAGCTTTTATTCTGCATGCGATCGAAGGCTTTGGCGTGGATGAGATTTCCGCGATCACGGGGGCAGCTCCCGAGCGCGTTTTGAGTTCAATTTCTGCCGCACGCGATCACCTGCGCAAATCTCCCGGATTTGCCCGACAGTTCAAGAATCGTCCGGCGAATCCACGATTGGCGAACCGCACCGCATAACTCCAACTGCAACCGAAAAGAAGGCAGGGCCTGGGAATGATTACTCGAGAACAAATCAACGAACTGGCGGAATTTGAAGATGCGGCGGGCTGTGCGCTGAGCTTTTATTTTCAGCCGCCTGCTCCGCGGAATAAAGCCCACAAAGAAGAGGCGATTGTGACCAAGGATCTGGCGCGGGAGGCTTTGCGCCAAATCGAGGGCAACGGCAAGTCGGAGTCGGCGCGAGCCGATCTGGAGCGCATTGTGCGCCTGTCGCAGGAATTACGCGGCAATGGAGCGCATGGCAAAGCGGTGTTCGCCTGTGCGGCGAGCAACTTCTGGCGGGAATACGACCTGCCGGCGCGACTCGGCGGATCGGAACTTGTGGCGAATCGGCGATTCCATCTCAGGCCCCTGGCACAACTGCTGGGAGCGCTTCCTACACTTGGCATCGTACTGGTCGATCGTCACCGGGCGCGCCTGTTCGACCTGCGCCTGAGTGAACTGAGCGAACGCCTCGATTTGTTTCACCCTCGCACGCGGCGCGGCCGCGGCGACGGCTTTATGGGATATGACGCAGGCCACGCTGAGCGGCGCGTGGAAGACGAGACCCTGCATCACTTTAAATTGGTTGCTGAGACGATCAAGGAGGCGATCGACAAGGGCACGTTCGAAAAGTGGATTCTCGGCTGCCAGGAAGCGAATTGGCCGCCGCTCGAAGCGCAACTGCATTCTTACGCAGCGCAGAAGTTGCTTGGCCGTTTTAACTCGGAGGTGGCACACGCCAACCCGGAAGAAGTGCGCACGCAAGCTGAACGAATTCTCGCGGAGGTGCAGGAAAAGCGCTGCCGCGAGCTGATGGAAGAAACACTGAACCAGGCGCGCGCTGGTGGACGCGGAGTTACCGGACTGCGGAGGGTTTTGAACGCGCTGGAAATGGGCGAGGTGCAGACCTTGTTTGTTGGCCAAAACTATCACGCGCAGGCGGTGGAGTGCGCCGGCTGCGGCCACCTGGACGCACATCTGGTGATCGCCTGCCCAGTTTGCGGGCGGCCTACACGCAAAGTCGTGGATGTTGGCGAAGCGTTGCTGCCGTGGGTGATCCGCCGCAACGTCGAGCTTTTTTATGTAAAGGACGATGGCGAGTTCGACAAAGTCGGAAACATCGCCGCGCTGCTGCGCTTCCGCGTGGAAGCAACGAATGTGCGGTCGATTGAGCACGTGCCTCCGAAGCCGGCGCGTGGACGTAGGGACGGATTGGTCGGGCGATACCGAGGCTTGGCCCGCGGGTAAATGTTTCGGGCTTCGTGTTTCGAACGCACTGCGGCTAAAGCCGCGCTGATGTTTTGGAACAAGAACGCGGCGCTGGAAGCGCCGCTCTTCCACGTCACTGTCTGGGGCTTTTCCACTTCCTGCAACTGGGTTTCCTAAATCTCTGCGCGCGGCTCGGTTCTCTATTGCTTAGAGTACGTATCTCCTCGCAAACACTTATGATCCTGGGCGGCTGAGTCACTCAGACTCTCGGTGATGGAGACAGAAAGCAGGTTTCTCCACTCGCCGTCGCTGGCGCTCCGAACTCCGGTCGAAATGACAGGGGTTTCAGGGCAGGAGCTTCAAGATAGGAGCTTCGCGCGGGCGGATGCTTATCCTGCTTGGGCGGCGATTAGGCCTTCGTCTTGGTCGGCGCGGGGGATGATTTGGACGGTGTGCGGGAGGGTGCGGTCGAGGGCGTCGGCGAGGGCGATGGGAAATGCCGAGGTGAGAAGGTTGATGTCAAGTTGCAAGTCGCGCTGGGAGTAGATGCGGTGAACCCGCAGAGCTCCGCGGCGACGACTGGTGGAGCTGACAAGGTCGAGGGTTAGAGTCCACGCGGCGAGGCCGTCGACTGAATTGGAACGTCCGGATTTACCCCACTGAAAAAAACTTCGGGCAGGCCTACGGCGCCGCCCGACCAGCCGAATTGTAATCTCCCCGTTGATATAGTGTTTTGTAAATTATTCTCTCTGAGTTAAATAGTCTCCAAACTATGATCGGTCGCTTATTATTAAGGCTTAAGCGGCATAAAGCCATAAAACATTGGATATTTAGCTATATCGATAGCAATATGCCTAGTGGCTCTTTCCATGGTTCAGGATCTTGCCGAACAACCTGGTTGCTTGAGCTCCCCTGCGTCTATGCTTATGCGTCTCCGTTGCCATGAACAGGGGCTTCGCTCGGTTCTTCGGCCAACTGTTTCTCCAACTCTGCAACTCGGCGCATCAACTGCTCCACTTCCGTCATCTCGATCGCACGCAGCTGCAAATTGAGAAGAGGCGCGAGACCGGCCCCGATTTTGGGGTGAAGTCTGCCCGTGTATACATCTGCGATCAACTGTGCCACGGCGTCTCGGACCGAAATCACATTGTCCAATTTGGGTAGTGGATGGGCAGTTTCGGCGGCAGAATAGCGCTTCTTCCTGCCCCCGATTCGACCGAGCTCAGAGGCTTTGTTGGGGTTGGCGTGAAAAAAACACAGACCGCCCTCAGTGGCTGGCGCCTGACAAGGCTTGCCGGACTTTGTCTTGGCTCTACACCGATGCCCTTGGCTCTTAGTCGACATGTTGCGCACTCGTTTCCATTGCCGTTTCACAAGCTCTTCTTGGTTGGGGCAATTGCCTTCCCGTCTTTTTGACCCACCGCTGGCAAGTATTAAAGTATTTCGCCTGAGCCGCCTCGTGGTCCCCTTATCTGTGGACGCCGTCGCTTAGGGGATGATCTCCACGAATGCGGGGGAACAGTTGCAAACCTCATGCCCCAAAGACCTCAACCAAGAGTTCATTAGTTTTCTGCTGTCCAAACATGAAGAATGTCGGTTCCTTGGTGGGCAATTCTGCCTCTGCCTGTAACTCCTCCTCGGTCGCTGGCCTGCACCGGTGTTTAACGCCGGCCACTCCAAGAAACACGACTGCTAAAACGCAAAGCTTCCTGTCGAAGTCCGTGTTCGATCGAACCTCCGGTATTGATAGCCAGCGATCCTCTGGCTGGGTTCCGAAATCTTCTTTCCATTTCGGCTCCACCCCACGTCGTTCGGGCCTCAAACGTCTGAACAGACGTCCATCTTCGAACCTCAGCGGGCAGGTAAGCTCGCACAAATTTCGCTGCCAAGCTTCGACAACACGTCCAAAGTAACGCGAGTAGGTTTCTGAGTTGTGCGTCAACTCCAAGTGTCCATACTGTAGTATGTCCCCGGCCTTTGGTTCCCGGCCAAATGCGAGCTCAAATTCTCCGCTGGCTCGCGTGTATCGTTTAAGATGTTCATCCTGATGTGCGGGAATTATTGGCCCGTAGAAGGCATTCCGCAGCTCCTCTCCCCGCGCATAGACCGCGGTCGGCTCAACGTCGCTGTAACTTGGCGAAGTGGTTGCATCGAGATAGCACATGGCGCTGTATATCGCGAGTGCGTCTTCCTCGAACTGAGTGAAATGTTGAGGCCGGCGTGCCAATTGACGTCGTTCTAGTTGCTGTTCGAGTCGGGACAGCCGCTTCTTGAGTTGGTTAAATTGAATCTGAACCATTGTTATTGAGTGTGCTTCCGCAACTGCTTGTCAACTTTATCGTTTTGATTCCCCTTTTGTTCGCCTTTCTATACCTATAACAAACGTCAACGAAGAAAGAAACACAAAGTTCGGAACAGGACCCATGAGAATCAAGTAAGTGAACCTTGCTTTTGTCGACAATACCTGGCGGGAAAGACGGTTAGCTGGCCTCAGCTGCTATGAATTCCGTACCGGCCGTCAATTCGGGGACCACGCCCTCTTTCGGGGCGAGAGCGCGATCCAGCGCGTCGGCAAGGACGAGCGGGAAAACCGAGGTCAGAAGATTGGTGTCCACGAGTAGCGGACGGTCCGTATAAAGCCGGTAGATTTTTATCGAGCCGCACCTTCGATTGGAGGTGGTCACCAACTCCAGCCCGAGATTCCAAGCCCCCCAGCCGTCGCGGAACTTCGGAGTGCCAGGCTTACTCCATTCGAAATGTAAACCGTCTCCCGGTCTCTTCCACAGGGGTTTGTCGCCGATGGTTGGAGGCTCTTCCGCCTGGGCGTGGACCTTTAATTCGAACCCGTCAAAATCGTTGGTCGAAAAAGCGGCCTCCAGGATGCGACATACTTGAATATAGTCGCCACTGCCTTTCAAGTCTTCAGTGGCGCGACGAATGGCGAGATCGTTGATGAAGATCTGGCGCTGCCCGAGGGTCCGCTGCGCTACTCGAGCCAACTCACCAAACTCCAGATAGCCAAGGTGTTGCACTCCAACCCACACGCCGGTCCCAAGTACGGCGAGGACTAGGCCTAGGGAACTACCCGAAGGCCAGAGCAAGAACAAGCTCAGAAGGGCAAAGATCGCGGAAACTCCGTAAAGCACGATCACAACTTGCCGGTGCGTCATGCCGAGCTCCAGCAACTTGTGATGAATGTGCTCACGATCACCGGTGAACAAAGGCCTGCCACTAATCAACCGACGCATCACCGAAAGCGTGGTCTCCAGTATCGGCAAGCCAAAGGAAACCAGCGGAATCGCGACCGCAATCACAGTGGGCGCCTTCTCAGAACCCGCCAATGCCAAGGCACTGAGCATAAATCCGATGAACAAGCTCCCGCAGTCACCCAGAAAGATCGTCGCCGGATTGAAGTTGAAGCGCAGAAAACCGAGGATTGCTCCAGCCAGGGCAATGGTCAATAGCGACACGAGTGACAAACCGTTGAAGATTGCCACCACAAAAACGACCATCGTCGAAAACAACGCAGAACCGGCGGCCAGACCGTCCAAGCCATCGATGAGATTGAAGGCATTCGTAATGCCGATCACCCACAGAACTGTAATTGGAAGTCCGATCGGCCAAGCCAAATGCCGCGCACCAAACAACAACGGCAAATCGGAAATCCTCAAACCGCCAGCAAACAGCATGATGGCGGCAACACCTTGAACCGCAAACTTCGTGTATGGACCGACGGAACGGATGTCGTCGTAGATGCCGAGCAGGAAAATCAATGCCCCGGGTACGAGAATGGTCAACAGGATCCGAATCGAGGAACCAACGGCCAATGCCGGAAAATGCCGACCGGCCAACAATGCAACCGCAATGCTGATTAGAAAAGACAGGAATATGGGAACGCCACCCAGCCGCGGGAGAGGAGTCTCATGCAGGTCGCGCTCCTGAATCGGGGGCGCTACCCAGCCCCGGCCCATGGCGACATTGCGAACGCACCAAGTAATGACGAACGAGAGGAGTAGCGATATTCCGAAGATGACGAGGTGAAACGCCGTCAATTCAACTCTCCGACCACCTAGAGGCCAGGAGTCACGTCAAAGACACCAACTCCCAGACCCCAAGCAAACTGGGGTAAACTGCGATTGCACAGCTGTTACAGTTCAAGATTTTCGCGAAGTGGTATGTTCGGTCGAATTGTAACAACTTGCAAGCCTGAGTTGCATTCACTTTTTCGATACTCCTGTGGAAAACCTGGCTGCTGCAAAACAGAACTGCAAAGCGTCGAGAAGACGCGTAACATCGACTTTCCGACCCGGCGCTCCCGCTCAGGCGGTCGCTTCGCCCGCTCTGACCTCGAACTAAGCTCATCAGCGCTGGATGCGTCAGCGGTTTCCGCACACACACACTCAGCGCTGGCTCGCGAAATGAAAATGTACTGGATGCATTCGGGTTGTGCGTCTGTACCACGGGGCATTAGAATCGGGGGGAGTCATGCAGCGTATCCCGAATCTTCTCTTTCAATTCTTGAGCGTGCTAGTGGTGCCAGCCGTCTGTGGCTTCCTCCAAGTGGGCGTGGCACAAAACGGCAGCGTTCCGCAAGACACTGCGCACCCGCAACGCACAACAACAGAACCGCTGGCACCCGACGGGCAACCTCAAGGCGCAGCCCCAGAGAAAGCAAACCGTGTTGAAACCAATTCCTCGGCACTTGTCCTCGGTCCGGGGGATGAAGTGGAGGTCACGGTGTATGGGGCGCCTGATCTTTCCGGGCACTCCCGCGTGAGCGCCGAGGGAAATATCTCGATGCCGCTGATCGGTTATCTTCGAGTGGCCGGCCTCAGTAGCAGTGAAGCGGAAGGGGCCATCGAGGCGAAATTGCGCCAGAATAACGTTGTTAACGATCCGCAAGTCTCAGTATCTGTTAAGGAATACGGCAGCAGCGGAATTTCCGTGACCGGCGAGGTCGCCAAGCCCGGGTTCTATTCCGCTCTTGGCCCGCACCGGTTGTTTGATGTGTTGCAGGCCGCCGGCGGACCTACCGATAAGGCTGCCAATAAGGTGTTGATCACCCACCGCGGCCAAGAAGACGCGACGACCCTTTACATCTCGAAAGATTCGGCGGAAATAGCCGCTAGCAACGTCGACCTACAGCCGGGTGACACCGTTGTGGTTCCGAAAGCGGGTATCGTCTATGTACTAGGTGAGGTGACTCGGCCGGGTGGATACGTGCTGAATTCCACAGGAGGAATTACAGTATTGCAGGTCGTAGCTGCCGCCGGGGGTCCAACTCACGTCGCCTCTGCCGGAAAGACCAGACTGCTTCGTCGTAGTGAGAACGGGTTTCAGGAGCAAGGCATAGATCTGAAGAAGCTTCTACGTGGCAAGGCTCACGATGTTTCCGTCCGGGACCAGGACATACTCTTCATCCCCAGTAGTGCGGTCAAGACCGCGCTGAACGCTGGTGCATTGGTTGCCACGGTTGGAAGCGCCGCAATATATCATGTGCCCTTCTAGTCGTTCAGTTGCTGAGTGTGCGAACAGTCCGCGCTCCTGCAAAGTACTCTGGTCTTCTTGTATGGCAGACCATCGTTCTCTAGTTGAGACCTGCTGGATCAGCCTGGTTCTCGGGACCGTACACTTCTAAATCCATCTCCGACAGCACCAGATTAGCCTTGTCTGAATTTCGGAATGCCCGGTCCACCGCTACCGCGTCCAGTCGCTTGCGTATTTCTCCGTTCTCGGCACGAAGGACGCGCGCTTTCCTCCACCAACAGGTGGCGATGGTTTGTACAAGCGATTCCTCGACGATCCCAAGAGGTTCGTATCTTTCCCAGAGCCTTTCGGCCAGGTTGTGAAACTCTTCCAGACTCTCATCCGCATGGCCGGCTGAAATCACGACCTCCCGTGTGAGGAGTCCATGTTTGTTGGACCCGTCGATCGAAGAGCGTTTCGCCGGTTCGATTGAATTCGGCGTTCCGATACAGGCCGCTTCCCGGCAGAATGTTTTGGTGACCGGGTTGAGAAATCCTGTGAAGGTTCGTTTAAGGACATGCGAGGGTTCTCCGAGGGGCTGGAGAAGATTCCCTTAATCTGGTCGGCAGTGCGACTGCTGTTTGCTTCCCCAGTTCTGAGTTTGCGGACACCCCGCGGATGAGGCGCCGTCTCTAAGAGGCGCGAGCGGCGTGTTACCCGAGTGGTAGCCCAAAGGTCGCCGGTGAGAGACTTGGCCGATCGGGTACGACGATGAAGATTTCGTTATCGCACTTTAGATCCCGTGACTGCCCTTGCCTTCTTGCTGGTCGCTCTGCGGTTTCTTGCCCGCCTCGGAAAGAGCCTCTTCGAGCAGAAACTCTATCTGCTGATTCAATGAGCGATGTTCATGTTTTGCTAGGTCGGTAAGCTGGTCCTTGAGCCCCTGCTGGATTCTGAGCAACAGCGCAACCCTACGTCCCGGCATTTTCTTTGAGCGCACCTTTGGCTCCGTTAAACTTGACAACATGATATCAATATGATATCGTTTCGATATCTAACCAGGAGGTCGGTCAGTATGCGAGCTTCTAGTGTTCAGCCTAAGGCAAAGCTAATACGTGAGAATTTGCGTGCAGTCAAGCGACTTTATCCTCATGTAACCAATTCGCAAGTGTTGGTTCTTCGAGAACTGAGCCTCACGCTCGGCCTTTCAGTACGGAGTGGCGATCTGCTGTTGCTCGATACCACATGGTACGTCACACATTCCGGCTTGCTCAGGGTCGCACAAAGGCGGCGGTGCTCAGGCATAACAACAGAATTGGCAGAGGGCGTTTCCAATCCCAAAGAGGGGCGCTGGGTCTTCAAAGCGACCGTCGCGAAGTCGGAAACGCAACACTTCGTGGGATACGGCGACGCCGACCCTTCCAATGTCTCGTTCCTTGTTCATGGCGCCGAAATGCGTGTCGCAGAAACTCGTGCCGTTAACCGGGCCCTACGCAAGGCATACGGCATCGGCATCTGCTCGGTCGAGGAAATTGGATCTTTCGCTGAGCCGCCACAGTCCTCGCGTGACTCGAAGAAGCTCCCGCCACAACCGGCCAACGGCAATGGAAACAACGGCAGCCCAAAGGTTCGCGACCGCCTTTGCCAATTGATTCGGCAGCATCAACTCGATCCCAACCTGGTCAAGTCCTATGCGACCGATTTCTGTGGGGTTAAGACCCTTCGCGATGCGACCCGCGAGCAGGTCGAGAACTTCGTCACGCATCTGGCCGATTGGGCCGAGAAAGACCGCAATGCCCTGCTCTGCCAGCTCAACAGCTATCCCGCCCAGAAAGAAGGTGCCGCATGAAACGCCAGATCACCGGCCTCCACGCCGCCGATCGCTGCGCTGCCGACCAAGTTCCCGATGGGGTCTTCCTCGCTCGCGTACAACGCACCCAGTTTCGTCGGCAGGCTCAGAAGCCCTATTACACGCTCACTCTGGTCGTTCTTGAGCCTAGTCGATTTTCCGGACACATCCTTTCAAGCCGCCTCTATTGCAGCACGAAGGCCTTGTGGAAGCTGAACTGGTTTCTTCGCGACTTCGGCTATGACGCTGAGTTGCTCGGTCGAGACGAGGTTGATGAAAGACAGCTGGTTGGTTTGAAGGGCGTAGTCAAGATCAGCCATATGGTCTTCAACGGTGCTTCCCTGCTTCGACTCGACGGCTTTGCGCCCGCTGGTCGCTGGGAAGAACTTTCACCCGCGAATCTGGACAATCCACAGGTGGCCTGAGATGACCTACAGCTACACCCAGATCAGCCAATACCTAACCTGCCCGCGGCGCTATCGGCATCGCTACCTCGATGGCTGGAAGGAAAAAGACACCCGCGCAGCGATGCTGTTCGGTCGCGCCTTCGAACAAGCACTGGGTGCCCTATTCCGCCGGGAAGATCCCGGAGCAGCCTTGTTCTCGGAGTGGTCTGCTTGCCAGAGCCAGGACTTGCGCTTCTCGAAAAGTGACTCGTGGGATCGCATGCTTCGGCAAGGGCTCATGTTATTGACCCGCTTCTGCCAGGACGATCGTATCCAAATCTCACAACCTCGAAGGAATCTCCAGATCAAATTCAGTAGGACGGTTGCGGGCCAGAACGATTTCGTCGCCTACATCGATGCCATCGGCAAACTCGACGGCACGCGCTGCCTTCTGGAGTGGAAGACCTCTTCGAGCCGATATCCTGAAGAACCTGACGGGCTATTGTCTCTGGATCCGCAGCTTGTCTGCTACTCGTGGATGACTGGGATTGCCGAGGTTGCTCAGGTCGTATTTGTCCGCAAACGACTGGTCGAGGTTCAGTATCTGCGCACAACCATCACCGATGCACAGCGCGAGGAATTCGGGCATCTTGTCGAGGACACAATCCACCGCATTGAGTCGGCGGACTTTCTACCGCACAGCGGTATCCGCTTTCCCCAGAACCCCTGCAGCAACTGTCCCTATGTGGGACTTTGTCTTGGAAAGCGAGCGATGGCTGACGCGGCTTTAGTGCGGCGTCCAGGAGCTGAGAATCTTGATTGGCTTGACGAGCTTAGTTACTGACAATCCGCCCATGCCGCCGAAATTCGATCGCCGCCGTGCTCTCTTCGTATTAGGTAAGATCGACGAGATTCTGGCGTGGGAGCAGCGCAAGGAAACGGAGCGCGACACGAAGTTCGTGGAACTGGGGCGCTACTTATGCGAAGTGCGGGCGGGACAGTACTGGCGGTTGGAGACCCTGAAATCCTTCGACGCGTTTCTCGAGAGGCGATTCCCCGGGTCCCGGCGGAAGGCCTACTACCTGATGTCGATCCACGAACATCTGCCGCCGCAGGCAAGAAAGCAGTTGAAGGAAGTGGGCTGGACGAAGGGTCTGGAATTGGCCAAGCTGGCCAGGAGGGACGGGCAGCACTTCGATTGTGCAACCTGGCTGCACAAAGCGGCTCAATTGCCGAAGGACGAATTCAAGCAGGAGGTAGAAAAGGAACTGACCGGAAAGGAAACGGAGCCGTGGGAGATCGTCTATTTCAAACTCTACAAGAGCCAGATGCCGGTCATCGACCGGGCGATCGAAACGGCGGCTCTGATGCTGGGTAGTGATCGGTCCCGCGGTTACTGCCTCGAAATGATCTGTGCAGACTTCCTGGCCGGCGCCAACCTGGACCATGGAGATCCGGAGATGCTGCTGTTTTCGATGAAGAGGTTCTTCAAGTTTTTGCCCGAGGAGCAACAGCAAGCATTTCTGGAGCAGGCGATGCATTAAGGTGTCATGAACCGGATTCGACCAAAGCAGCCACGGTTGCGGCTGGATCCTGAACCGTACGAACACCTTCGCCAAGAAGTGTTGCAAAGGGATAACTGGCGATGCCAAGTATGCGGCACAACGTCGAGCCTTGAGGTTCATCATCAACAACATCGTAGCCAATCTGGAGATGACTCAGAGCAGAATCTGATTACGCTCTGTGCCGCGTGCCACGAGAATGTGCATCGTTCTGCATAGCGAAGCTCTGGAACTAGCTCACGCACCCTGCCTAGCAGCAGCCTTGCCGTCCTCGCGATGAACGATCGCTGGGGGTTTGCTCGCGAAAGGCATCACAAACGACAGAATGCTGTCCAGCGGGGGCGCCAACTGTTACCAGCGCCTCGGCGATTATTTGCGAGCTTCAATGTAAAGGGTCTCGTCTTCGCGTTCTCTGAGATCAAGACTAACTTCGCCTGAGATGGACGTCGAGCCAGCTGGCCACGCGCCGACTTCGCGGAAACCCGAGTCAGCCAAAAGCTGAGATAGTGAAACGACATCATACATCCAGCGGTGGCTACCCCTGGCTGTGGTGAGGAGCCACTTCACCTTAGCCCGAATGCCGATTGGGCGTGACTGCGCGAGCAGTGTTCTCTCGATCAGTCTGTTTGCATCGCCATGCTGACAATATTCCTGAACCATCAATCGAAGATCGGGAACGGCTAGCCTGATTATTCCATCCGGCTTGAGAACGCGATAAGCCTCAGCCAGAAAACATTTGGCCTCATCCCTGTCGAGATGTTCAAGCATGTGGGAGCTGTAGAGCACGTCTACTGAAGCGTTGCTCCGCGGGATATTTTTAGTCGCATCCGCCCAATAAATACAAGTCAACCGCGCAAAAGAAATGAACCGCCGGTGCGTTTCTACGAGAAAGCCAGCGCGATCCAGGATGGCGCAAAGCCAACGCCAGCGCGCCAGTATGATACTGGGAGAACCGTCATAGTTCAGCCAGCCAGGCGTGGGACTTGATCCACAACCAATGTTGATGCACACGCGACCATTCTGCATAACGACAGCACCGTATGCCATAAATCGGAATCTCCTTTCGGATATATGATTCCCGCAACCTCCGATTCGCCTAACCCTATGATTGCTCCGGGCCTCGCTTGTCGCTAGTGACAAATGAGGTGCTGGCGAGGAATATGCGACTCTGCTTCTGAAGCGACGGTCCCGCGGTTGCTGCCTAGAAATGAGTTGCGCAGATGTCCTGGCGGGAAGGGACGAGCTTTGGACCACGGAGATCCTGAGGTGCTGTTGTTCTCGATGACTCGATTTCTGGCCGAGGAGCAACGGCAGGTCACTACGAAGGAGTCGTGAATAGCTTGACCATGCAGCCACGCTGGCGGTTGGATCCTGAATTATACTGAGGCGGCATCTCAAGGGTACTGCGCTGGGATGGCTGGGAAATGCCAAGCATACGGTGCAACTTCAAACCTTGAGGTTCATCATCAACAACATCGCAGCCAGTTGGCAGTCAGACCTTATTATTCTTTGTGCCGCTTACGACAAAAATGTTCATGTCGGTCCGAAGTGGACCGTACTGCTTATCAAGAGTCACTTCTATCCGCGGTCTTGTGGACTATTGACGCACCCGTCCGATTGAATTACATTTTCGCTGGGTTTTCGCTTAACCCTCTCCTGAAACGCGGTTTTGCCCTTCAAACATGTCAACACTACATCGCGGGACGGTGATAGCAATGCTATCCTCAGCTCTACTGCAATCCAGCTCGGGCATCTTAGGGAACATTCGTGAGCAAGATCATGGCGCCACATCAACCGCAATTTTCGACGTCAAACGGCATGGAGCGAGCGGCAGTAGTCGAAACACTTTGGGAACTATAGCGCGTGGAGGAAGCCGACTTAAGGTCGATGCTCCGATCGACTTCAAGAACGGAGAGGGCATCAAGGTAGAGCACGCCGGACCGGCCTGCACTCTAAACGGACTAGGCTGTCCAATCGGTCCCAAACCAGTGGTGACCGCAAAAGGCTCTCAGGGGTCGACAACATATACTTATCGGCTCGCAGTGATCGACGATCACGGGGGTATAGGTCCCGCGGGCCCAGCGGTCAGTGTTACTAATGGTCCCTCCTTAGTCTCTACGCGTCTCTACAACCTGATTCGATGGGAACCGATTCCCGCCGCGTCTGGCTATGCCCTGTATCGCAACAATCGTCTTCTACTCGTCCTTTCCGGATTGACGCCAGAAGGCTATTACGAACCACCGAGAGGACCTGCATTTACTTCTTTGTTCAAAGATATGGGCTTAGTGAAAGAGAGAATCCGCTATCCTGATATCCCGATCACACCTCCAACCGCGGCTTTAGCAGACGCTTTGGTAACGACGGTCACTTCAGGAGGGGGAACCACCCTGCTCGAGCTTAAAGAAAAAGCATCGACCTCAGTTCAGAATACAGTCATCACTCATGACGACTCAGAAGCTATTCAGTCCGCACTCGATGCTAGCGTTTCAGGAGGCACGGTCTACTTTCCAGCTGGCTCGTATCTTTTTACAAGTCCGGGCTTTTCGATTAAGCGATCGCGGCTTAGAATACTCGGCTCCGGTAACGGAGCGATCCTGCAGGACAACCTGATTGGCAACAGTTTTGCGCCTTTGAGCGCTGCTGTGCCTTGTGGTTTTATAAGTCCAGTCGATTCCGGAGATATTGAAATTTCCAAGCTAGGACTTTACGGTTTGTCTCCATTCGGATCTTCCATGACTCGACTGAAAAAAGCCATCTGCGCGACCGGCTCGTTCGAGCGCCTTTACGTGCATGATGTTCTGGCGCGAAACATATCTGGGGAAGCTATTTACGCGGATAATCTCGAGCCGGGTGAGGTGATATTTTCTTCGAACATCGTAGAGGATTGCGCGAAAAACGCTCTGAATACTAATAGCGCAACATTGGCCAGTGTGACCGTTACGGACAATGTCGTCAGAAAAGTGAGTGGCGCGGCTATTCTTGTCGTATCGCAACGCGCGCTGGTAGCTCGGAATAAAATCACTGGCGGTGCGCCGATTGGGGCTGATGTAGTGAATGTAGCCGTTTCGAGTTTCTTCACGATAGCCATCAACGAAATCACCGGTGTCGATACTTCTCTTGCGGCCACATCGTTGATTCACGTCGGCCTTCATGGCTCCGGCCTGGATGGATCTGGACTCGTGGTAGGCAACGTCATTCGGGACAATCAAACCCTGAATGAGACTCAGGGTGGAGCTATCTTGTTGGATGATGTTTCGGGCCCTGTCCTGATCGAAAACAATCTTATTGAGCGAAATCACGGGTGCTGCCGTTCAGGAGCTCCAGCCATATCGATTGCTAATAAGACCGACAAAGTCTTGATTGTGGACAATACAATTCACAGTTCTGCTGGCGATCAGGATATAGGCATCCGAATTGAAAAGTCAGTTCCTGCAAGCAATCACATATTAATTAGAAACAATGACATCGAGACCCGTCAGCCCACTGCCTTCGAAGCGAATCCTAATGACAGATCAGAGAGCGAATTCTCAGTATTGTTGGGGATGGCGAAGAGTTGGACGAGACCCCGTCTCTCCGAATAGAAACTCACGGCTCGGCAGGTGTTACCTAGCCGTATCTGCCGTTTCAAATTTCATGCCCTTTTAGGTCAGCAGCGCGGCTCGTCAGAGATTCGATCATTCTATTTTCAAGCAAGCTATTTCCAAACAGGAATGTAGCCCGTTGATCCGTCCGGCAAGGTAATGCTGATCCACGTGACCGGCTGGACCGGCGATGCCGCCGGGCTGTTGCTGCCGAGGGAAGCAGCAGCGCTCCCGCTGGAAGACTTTAGAAATTGGATCGCTCCCGTTGCGATCAGGTTTCTCACTTTCAGGTCAGCGAACACACCTTTGGTTCCTGTATTCACTTCGAGAATGCCAGCGGAATTCCGGCTGAGCCCAGTGTCCATTGCCGCGCGAGTAGTCGCACCCCACTTCAGGCTTCCATCCTCTTCAACAGACATGGTGTAGTCGCCGAACCGGTCAAGGTTAGAGTAATTGTACGCACCAGCGGCGTTCGCGGTGCGCACCTGCAGACCTGTCCCGACATCTGCCCACACCCCGATCATCAGAGGATCATTGGAGGGCGGCACGATACTGTATCCGTCCCCAGTGCCCCCATTTGTCGTCCCAGAGACTATCAGCCAGGAACGCGCGTACAGTGCTCCTCCATTGTTGACATATATCGTTGGGGTCAGGTGCGTTTGGTCGGTCGGTTGAAGTATCCTTAGAATGCTCCCCGTTGTATCGGTTTCGAGCAAATCCAGCGTGGAAGAAGAGCCAGCCCCTTTATTCACAGTGAGAGTACTTGAACCGTAAACGTTAGAGGCGTCGCCGAGTTTTAGCTGCCTCGTCGAAGCGTTGAAAGTAAACGAACTATCCTGGTGGATCCTTCCAGTTCCATTGCCAAATACCACTGGACCTGCTGTGATTCCCGCCAAAAGTGGATTTGGGTAAGTGCCCGCCAAAACTCCTCCAGCCGGGCCGGTGGCATTTCCCATAACAGCGGAAGACGCTGCGGTCTGGGCGACAGGAGCAAAGTTCTCGGCACCTCCAGCAGCAGCGACCGGTGTCGAATCCATTCCGTTGGTTCCTGGTGTCGCACTTGTGTTACTCGTGCTTCGGTCACCATTCGCTGTCGCCAGTCGCAAAGGTGTTAGCAAATAGGCCTGAGTACGGCCTTGATAGAGGCCGGCGCCGGCAATTTGGCCGAAGTCGTTAACTGCCGTCGCGGTTGACAATGTCCAGCCAGAGTCTTGCCGGATTTGCGTGTTGAGGTCTGTTGTGCCCCTATTCGTAAACGAAACTGCACGTGAATCGCCGGCCGGTAGACTCGTGTAGCCCACGGCCAAACCGGAAGAGTTGAAGCCCAGCGTCACAGTTCCGGAATTGCCCAGCGTGAGGGGATCGGACACAAAGCCCGCCCCGGATTGTGACGGTTGCGGGGACAGAACATAGCTTGCACAACTGGCTACCGGCAACGTCCCGGCCCACGGCGAAAGCGTGTAGCAGCCTATAGTGCGCTCAGAACCGGAAGGCGTTCCCAATCCTGCCGCTTCAACGCCGCTATTGCATCCCCCCTGATCAGTAGGGGAGAGAAGGAACAGTTGGCTGGCGTTACCACTCGTTCCTACAGCGATGATTTGACCCGCACCACCGATATACACAGCCGAAGTGAGGATCCAACCGCTTGCAGGAGAAATATGAGCATTCAAGTCCACAAGCTCGCCCGAACGATAGAGGAAGGCATGCCGTATTCCACTCGATCCAATATCGGAAGTACCCACGACGTCAGCCGTCGCGTTGATCGCCAGGCTCTCACTTTCTGAACCCCCAAGTGTGCCTAAATCCAAAAATTCTCCGTTGAAGAGAAACGCGTGCCACGCCTGGGAGTATTGCCGGAACGCGCCGACAACTTGAGCATTGTTATTTAGCGCGTAACCTCGACTTTCATAATCATTCGACGGCGTGAGAGGAGTTATGGAATAGAACTGGCCGAAGAGCGGAACGACTAAGAAGAGAGACACGCAGGAGAGGCGCCCGCAAAATCTGAGGAGAGGGAAGAACCCACCATTTTCTGGTACTCGAGCATTCTTGCCCTTATTGTTGCGCGTGAAGAAGAATTTCATTACTTTCCTCTCTACCTCCTCGGGAAAAAGTAGTCCACTTTCGCTTTCCGAGAGTGACCATGGTACATGACTTGAAACGGGATTTGAAGCCAGAACGAAAGGGGAGATTATCGTGGTTCTTAGCCGTCGCTCAAACCGAAGTTAGTCGTGGGAGCGCTGCCTTACCTTCCAAAAGACTACGCAGCAATCCCCGGCTGCTCTCGGTCGACAATTCCTTCCAATACGGCGATGTAAGCTTTCGCCGTTTGCTGCCTCGAGAATTGCTCAACAATGTGCCGTCGCCCGTTGCGGCCTAATGTTTCTCGCAGGAGGGGGTTTGCCGCTAGTTGCGTGATGACTTGGATCAGAGCGGCTGCGTTCTCCGGCTCTACGTAAATTCCAGCTCCGGCTTGATCCATGATTTTCCTGGCCTGACCATCCACGCCCAGGATGACGGGGCGCGCACAAGACATAAATTCCAGCATCTTGGTGGGAATTACAGTCTTGAATAGCTCGCTTTTCTTGAGCAAAACGAGGCATGCATCCGAAACGGAAATGAAGTCCGGGATCTTCTCTCTGGGCTGCTGGCCGACGAAACGCATATTGGACAAGCCTTGGGAGCGAGCGAGATTGATGACTCGCTCTTTATCCGAGCCCTCGCCAACCATCAGAAACAGCACGTGAGGTGCGGTTCTTTGCAGCTCAGCCGCGGCCGCCACAAGGGTTTCGAGGCCGTGCGCCATACCCATGGTTCCGATATAGGCGACTACAAACTTCCCTTCCCCCCCGAGTTCCGTTCTCAAGTCAGCATTGTTCACCCTCGGGCTGAACAGATCCGATTCCACTCCGTTCTCGACGATGGAAATCTTTTCGGGTGAAAGCCTCCAGTTCTGGATCAAATAGTCTTTAAACGCAGGTGTGACGACCACGATGTGCTCCGAGCGTTTATACAGAAAACGGGCAACCGAACCCAACGAACGGTTCAGCAGCGAATTCGAGTTGCCCATTCCCACGGCGGCAAGGGATTCGGGCCACAAATCACGTACTTCAAACACAAATGGAACACCCTTAGCGCGCGCCAGCCACCAACCCGACAGTCCAACCAAAAGCTGGGGTGAAGTGGCAATGAGAACGTCCGGTCGAGAGACGAACATGCCGGTGGTAGAGGCTGAAGCGCAGAAGGAACTGTAGTTTACAATTCGCTCATACGCCTTGCGATTTGGAAACGGAAACAACCAGGTCCGCACAACGTTCACGCCGTCTAGATTTTCGCGCATGACCAATCGCCGTATTTTGCTGCGATACTCGGCCGGCACAACGCCAGTAGGGTGGTTGGGGAACCCAGTCAAGACTGTGACTTCATGGCCGTCTTGTACCCAATATTGGGCAAGCTCAGCGGCCCGCGCTGCTGGTGCGCCCATTTCCGGCGGAAAATACTGCGATACGTAGAGGATTTTCATGTACTTCAGTAGTAAGAGAGCTTGAAAGCACTCTTGTAGCACAAAGCGCGGGTCCGTTTTGCTCGGCTGCGGCCGTAAATCTCCCAACAATCGGCAAAGCGCGCAAATTGGTCTTCCCGGGTCAGTCGGTGCATGACCCGCAACTGCACGATGTGCAACTGATGATAGAAGGGACTAGCCACCATCTTCAGCCGGGTTCCAGATTGCTCGTAAAGAGACCAGAATCCCAAATCGTAGCGTGCCAGATTTTCCAGCAGAGTCTTCACCGCCCGCCGGAAGAGATCCTGGGCGCTTGGATCAGCAGTCGCCAGAAAGTAGTCGTGCACTCCCCAGGTCGCCCAGATAAAGCCGTTCAGAATATGGGTCGGCGGCGACACGATGTACTCCTCGAACCAGAGGTTACCCTGCTCATCTGTAAAGGTCACACCACCCTCGTCAGTTGGCACGAGAAAACTGGTAAAGGCTCTCTCTGCAGCACGGAGATATTCCGGGGTACCAGTTTCTCGATGCGCCCGAACTAAGAGCGAGATTCCCTGCCCCTGTGCTAGCCCCGAATACCAGGGCGCCTTCAAAGTGTCACGATATTCCCAGTCGAAATGATGGTTCCAGATCCAAATACCCCTGCGATTCTGCTCCAGGTGATTGCACAACCATTCACTTGCGTTCAGAAACTTCTCTTTGCGCTCGTAACTGCTAGTGCGGTGAAACAGGTCGTGGTTTCCGAGTCCCCACTGCGCGATAGCGATCGGGTTGTACTGCAAGCCGATCTCGCCGTGGTAGTCAAGCATTGGAATCCCATCAGAATCGTAATGGCCCCAGTAATCTGCCTTGGCCCCGAAGTCCATGTAGTACTCGCCCAGCTTGTCCATGGTTGCGTTGGGGTTCGCCTGCGGCGTGTCGTGCCAGAAAGTCAACTGGCTTCGTCCCGGCACTAGGTAAGCGCTGAAGATGCGCCGGTAATACTGAAGGCGGTTCGCAAACGACATGTTGAGTGGGAACTGCGTGAGTTCGTCAAACTATAGCATGAAGCAGGTGCTCCGAGCCCCGCGCAGCAACGCTTCACACTCTTCGAAGCATGGTCGACCATTCCACGATTTGGACTGCAGTCTTCTTTTCCACGGTGGGATCATTCGTTGATAGCCGTTCAATTCAAAATGGAGCCAATAAAGGCGGCAACGTCGACAGACATCAAGTGCCCCAAGGCAAGGGAATCTTGGATGCGCAAAGTGGCGAGCGTAGCACCGACAATCTGGTCGAACGGAATTGGCGCAGGTTGACCTTCCCGAATCGCGGTGGCCAGAGCCTCGCATTCGGAGCGATGACCTTTATCCTGACGCCAACGAGCGTGCATGGCTTGCTTCTTCCCGTGGCGCACAAGTTCGAGGCACCGGAAATCCTCGAGTACGGCGACTGCGCCGCCGCCAAATACCTCGACTCGCTCTTTCGAAAATGATTTGTCACCGTTGGCCAGATAATCAATCGTGCCCTGCGAACCGTTGGCGAACCGCAGAGAGACGACCACATTCTCTCCACTGTACTGGCCTGAATTGGACAGGCTGTTCGCTTGCACCTCAAGCAGAGGGGAACCAGCCAAATACATTAGGAAATCGATGAAATGGCCCACCTCCCCGAGAATGCGCCCACCGCCCTGCTCGGGATCGTGCACCCAGTGGTCCAGTGGAAGGTACCCAGCATTCACGCGGTAGTGCATTGCCAGGGGTTCGTGGATCTCTGATAGAAATGCTTTCATCCTCCGGGTCATGGGCGCAAAGCGCCGGTTAAAGCCGACCATTAGAAAGGGTTGCTGAGTTTGCGCTGACCTACGATAGGAACGAACAACGTCGGCGAGTTCTTCATGGCTCAAGCAAAGCGGCTTCTCACAGAACACGTGCTTTCCCGCGTTCAAAGCTTTCACCACCTGACGCGCGTGCAGGTGATGACGTGTAGCGATCACAACTGTGCTGATGCGCGCATCGCTGAGAATTTCCTGCTCGTCAGTCGTGCAATACTGGAATCCAAATTTCTCCGCGGCATGGCGGCTCCGAATTCCAGTGGCGTTGCAGACACCGACGAACTCAACTCCACTCACGTGCTTGATGGCAGGCAATAAAGTGCTCACCGCAAAGTTGCCAGCGCCCAACAACCCAATTGTGACTGGTGTTGCACTGCGACTACTGCGGCCTCGTCGCGTTAATTCGAGCACTTGGCTCTGGTTCGGCTGCTCGGGATAAATGATGAGCACTCCGAGGAACTGCTCTCCCGTCTTTCCGGTGATCAAGTCGTAAGCACCAAGCGCGCGTTCAATCGAGAAGCGGTGTGTAATCAGCGATTTCAGGTCGAGTTTGCCGTCAGTCAAGAGCTCAAGGAACGCTTCCATATTGCGTGTTTCGGTCCAGCGCACATATCCGATAGGATAGTCATGTCCCTTCTGCTCGTAGGCAGCATCGTAGCGCCCCGGACCATACGAGCGTGAGACTCGGAAGTCGAGCTCCTTTTCGTAATAGAGCCTCCGCTCTATGTCCATGCCTACCATACCCACCGCGACCACGATGCCGCGGTCGCGCGCGATTTCTGCTGCGAGATTAACGGGATCGCTGCTTTGAGTTTCGGCTGTGATTAGTACCGCATCGACCCCGGCACCGCGAGAACGCTCATAACACAAATCACGGAACTCCGAAGACAAGGCAGCAGTTGCGTCTGCGCCCAACCGGGAGGCAAGTTCGGCGCGGTTGGGTGCGATGTCCATCCCCAGTACATGGCAGCCAGCAGCTTTCAGAATTTGCACGGTGAGTTGGCCCAGCAATCCGAGACCGATCACCGCAACAGTGTCGCCCAGCTTCACATCCGCTGTGCGGACTCCGTGCAGGGCAATGCTGCCAAGAGTCGCGAAGGCAGCTTCGTCGAAGGTAACGGGCGAGGGCTCTGGAAGTTTTGCGATCAGCAGGCGCGGCACACAAGCTAGTTCCGCGTGAACTGCGTAACCGGCGCCCGCACACGCCACGCGATCGCCGACGCGGATGTCCGTTATACCTTCCCCAATGCCTACCACTCTGCCTGCACTGCTGTATCCCAACGCTAACGGTTGGTCCAGACGGCTGCGGATCGCTTGCACGGCAGACAGCAAGCCCTCGCGGCGAACCTTGCCAACCACTTCCCGCACCAAGTCGGGCCGCGCCTGGGCCTTCAGAAGTAAGTTCTTTCTGGCGAACTCCGACGAAGCACGTTCGGTTCCGACAGAGACCAGGGACGCAGCAATGCGCACCAAAACGCAGCCAGGAACAAGCTGAGGTGCCGGAACCTCTGAAACTCTAATCTCGCCCGTCCCGGGCTGCTGCAGAATCTGTTTCATGCCGTGGCCCGCCGCCCGTGAATCAAATCTGCCGCCGAATGCTTGCTGCCGCCATCGAGAAAGGCCTGCATCCAAAGCTCAAGTGTCAAAAGCTGCCAGATCTGCATGGACCAGTCCTGTGCTCCGCTACGGTGTTCATCAACGAATGCGCGCACGGCCTCAGGTCGGAACAACCCGCGCTTTTGGATCTGTGATTCGGAAAACAGGTCGTCGACCATTTCTTTCAGATCACGCGCCAACCAGTAATCTATCGGAGCAGCAAAACCGGCTTTCGGCTGCTCTAGCACTTCGCGCGGCAAAACGTCTTGCATAGCCTGTCGGAAGATGTACTTCGTGGTTGGCCGGAAGAACCCTTTCAGCTTCATGCTCGGGGGAACATTCCAGGCGACAAACTCAGCGAGTTCGCGATCGAGGAAGGGCACGCGGACTTCCACGGAGGACGCCATGCTCATCTTGTCGTTGTATGTCAGGTTCAAGCTGGTCATAAAAATCTTGGTATCTAGGTAGAGCATCTGATTGAGAAAGTCGGCGTCTTTGACTTGTTCGAACCGTGCTCGATGTTGGTTCGCAGCATCTTCACCGGAGATTCTGTCCGATAGTACAGATGTGTAGAGCGCAGCTTTCTGTCGCTGGTCCAGATACGTGCAGTTCATCAAGAACCGTTCGACTGGTGGCAAGGAGGAACTGCGGGCCATCTTTTTTGCCAGTCGAAGTCTTCCCTTCATTGCGGTTCCCCGCAGGCTGGGAAGTCTCAACAGTGACGAATCAATCAAGCTCCGGACTGCCGAGGGGATACGCTGATAGCCTTGTGCCCAATAATGGGCGTAGTGCTTCCGATATCCCGCGAATAATTCGTCTCCACCCACGCCGGAGAGTAAGACTGTCGCGTGCTTGCGCGCCTCCCGGCAGACAAGGTACGACGCAATGATCGCTGGGTCGGCCGTGGGCTCATCCATGTGCCAGATGAGTTTAGGCAGAAGATTCGCGACATCCGGTTCCACCACGATGCGATGGTTCTCGCACCCGAGACGGCGCGCGAACCGCGCCGCGACATTGGGATCATCCAGCGTTGTTTCACCGACGCGGTAGCTGTCCGGGAAAGTAATAGTATAAGTCCGCACCGGCCGGCCAGTGGCTTGCGACATCATGGCCACAATGCTCGACGAATCCAGTCCAGCGCTAAGAAACGCGCCAATCGGTACGTCGCTGATCATCTGTGCTTCGACAGAACGGCGGAAACGCTCCCGAATCTCGTCCTTCAAGTCAGCTTCCGAACGAGAGAATGGAAGACCGTCGCTTGGGAACTTGAGATCCCAGTACTGGGTTATTTCGAGTTGGCCGTTCCGTAGTACAGCGTAATGTCCGGCCGGAAGTTTGAAAACGTTGCGGAACATGGTCTTCGGATCGGGAACCCAAAGGAAAGTCAAGTACTGATGGAGTGCTTTTTCGTCGATCTGCGCTTCAACCCCGGGAACCTGCAGCAGGGCCTTGATTTCGGACGCAAAGGCAAAACGGCGTCCCTGCTGCACGTAGTAGAAAGGTTTGATTCCGAAATGATCACGTGCCACAAACAGAGTGGGCTTGCCGGAGCGCAGATCGCAAATGCCGAATGCGAACATACCGTTTAGGCGTTTAACGCAGTCTGGGCCTTCTTGCTCATAGAGGTGAAGGATGACTTCCGTGTCGGTCTCCGACGCAAATCGATGGCCCTTCATCTCTAGATCGCGGCGCAGTTCGGCGAAATTGTAGACCTCACCGTTGTAGGTGATCCAGATAGTTCGGTCTTCGTTGGACATGGGCATGTGCCCGCTGGTGGAAAGGTCAATGATGGAAAGTCGACGGCTTCCAAGTCCAATGTAGGAACCGTCGGGAAACCGCTGCTCCCAAAAGCCGGCGTCGTCCGGCCCGCGATGAGCCTGCACGTCAGTCATGCGTGCGAGTGTTTCGCGGTCTCCGCAATTAACTAATCCGCTGATACCACACATTTCAGTCAACCACTCCCAATTCGCAGACAACAGCTTTCTTCTTCTGGAGGTCGGATCAATTCGGCGCCATGACTTGCCGGTGCCCCAATTCCGTAACGTCCAATGTCGAACTTGAAGTCCGGGATTCCAGAAACATGTTTACCCACTGCTTAAGAACATAGAGCGACCAAGGCCGTGACCATGTGGTTTTTCCAGCCAAGAAATCTTTCCATACGGTCGCAACGAATTTTCGATCGATGCCTGCCAGCAGGTTCGCACTGGAGTCGAGCAAGACGTCCTCCATGTCCTGACGCATCTCTTTCTTCAACCAAAGCTCAAACGGAAAAGTGAAGCCTCGTTTTGGCCGCCGCACCACCTGTTGAGGCAGCAGACCTTGCAGTGCTTCGATCAACAACCACTTCGGCAGCCCCGGTTTGAGCTTGGAAGCACCCGGAATCCGAAACAAAAATTCGGCCAGCTTGTGATCTACAAATGGTACGCGCAACTCCAAGCCATGCGCCATGCTCATCACGTCCGAGTCGCGCAGCAGAGTGTTAGCCATATAGTGGCGGAGTTCAAGGTAAGAGGTACGATTAACGGGATCAAATCTCGCGGCCCACTTCACGATATCGGCGAGCGGCGCCATTGCGGAGTCAGCACTACTCCCGTCGCCGGCTAAACTCAACTGCCGCAATTGGCGGGGCATAAACAGTGTGCGAGCGAGCGCGTAGGGATGCGGAATGCCGCCGTTCCCTTCGATCAGGGCCGCCAGCTTTTCCACCCTGGGGCGGCGCTTTGAGTTTGGCAGCCTCATTATGGATGCGAGCTTCGAACGTAACTTTGGATCGACGGTACCAAGACACCAGGCCACCCACTCCATTCGCGGAACTGCCTTGAAGGTTTCATAGCCGGCGAAAATCTCGTCGGCACCGAGGCCGGATATGGCAACCTTGTATCCCATACGCCTGGTTTCTCGCGAAATGATGTAGGTATTCACGCCGTCCACGGTTGGCTGATCCATGGCGCCGATAATCTTGGCTAAAGATGTCATCACCTCATGGCTGGAGATAGCAATTTCGTGGTGATCCGTGCCAAAGCGCGTTGAGATCGAACGCGAGTACTCGGCCTCGCTGTAGTCTGACTCGTTGAAAACAACAGAAAACGTACTGAGACTCGGATACTTGCGGCTCAGTAGCGCGACCAGGGAACTGGAGTCGATGCCGCCCGACAGAAAAACCCCCACGGGCACGTCGCTGACCGTGCGTAGAAGGATCGCATCCTCCAATTGAGTTCGCAGTTCGGCGATCGTTTCCGGACCGATGTGGCGCACCTCCCCGGGGGCTACGAGGTCGCTGCTCAAGTCCCAATATTTCCTAATCGTGAGTTCGCCCTCTCGAAGAAGAGCAAAGTGTGCTGGCGGGAGCGAGTAAATCCCCCGGATCAGCGTATCGGGATTTGATGCCGACCCATAGCGGAGGAACTCCATGAGCCCAACCTCGTCAATCTGGCGGGCGATGAGACCTGTCTGCAGTAAGGAGCGAACTTCAGAAGAGAACAGAAAAAGTCCGTCGCGATGAAAATAGTAGAGTGGCTTTTCGCCAAATCTGTCTCGCGCCAGAAACAGTGCGCGGGTGCGTGCATCCCAGATCGCGAAAGCGAACATGCCGCGAAAACGGTCTAAGGATCGGCTTCCCCACTTTGCGTACGCTTTAAGGATCACCTCGGTATCCGAGTGACCATGGAAGGCAACGCCGCATGATCCGAGTTCCGAGCGAACCTCACGGAAATTGTAGATCTCGCCGTTATAGACGATCCAGTTTCCGGTTTCACGGTCCTGCATCGGTTGGTGGCCAGCGGGCGAGAGATCAAGAATGGCGAGACGCCGGTTTCCAAGAAAGATCGAGCTTGGCTGCGGGCCGCTTTCGCGTATTACCTGCCAACCGGAATCGTCGGGTCCCCGATGCTCCAATCCCGCCAATCCCTGCAGCAAGCATTCTTCCCGAACCTGGTCTGGGGAACCAACGGCTCCCACGATCCCACACATGCCTTCCCCCTATTACTCTTTCGAATGTTCGGCTTCTACTGTTGTGGTGGTTCGGAACTTTGTGGCGCTGAGGGCGCCTTCCGGCGGATCCTCCTTGACGTGCTTGAGTTCCCAGAGCTTCGCCGTGGTGAACTGCTCGAATACGGCATGCATTTGGCAGAAGAGAAAGCCGTGTTTGCCGTCCAAAAAACCAAGACGGAAAAAGTACCAATAGAGGAACGACAAAAAGGCGCGGCCCGGCAGATGGGGCCAGATTCGCTCCTTGATAAAGCGCTTGCGCTCCAAGCTGCCCTTGAAGAAGGACGCCTGAAGCCCCGCAGTGCTCACACCCCGCCGGAGCCGGTCCAATTCTCGCGCCTCCTGGCTGGAATAGCGGTTATGCTTCGCGATCCAGAAACTCATGTCACGCAGGTCCTCGTGGATCAAATCATACCGGCAATAACCTGCTTTACCATCTAGAAGCAGATGTTCGTGCACCTCCCGCCGCTCATAACGCCCGTGACCACGCCGAAATAAGCGGAGATTCCAGCTTGGATACCAACCGCAATGTCGTATCCATTTGCCATAGAAAATCAACTTGCGGTTCAGGTAAAAACCGTCATAACCATTCCCGTCGGCCTCGACAATGCCGCCAATCTCGGCCGCCAGTTCCGGTGAAACGCGCTCATCGGCGTCCAGGATCAGAACCCACTCGCCACGAAATGGCACGCTCTCAAGGGCCCAATTCTTTTGCCGAGAGTACCCTTCGAAATTGTGCTGCACTACGTTGACGCCCGCCTCGCGCGCGATCTCCACCGTTCGATCTGTGCTGAACGAATCCACTACCCACACTTCTTCTGCCCACCCGCGGACACTTGCCAGGCAATCAGGCAGGTTGAGTTCCTCGTTGAACGTGGGGATGAGCAGGGACAAACGAGAGCATAGGATGGAGGGCTGATTGTGCATCAAACTTCACTCATACGAAGGCCTCGACGAAAATTCTGCATCCCGCTTCAACACGAATCAGCAAAATGCCTCCATATATAGGCACGTCGGGGGGTCTTGCAGGTCGTTTTCTGTCAGAGCGAGCACTTCCGGCGGATAGATACTGCTCGTCCCCGGACAACTTTTCTCGATTCTGCCAAAACCTGCTCTCGACAGCATCTCGCTCATGTACTCGAAGTCGAAAGCATTACGGTGTTGCCCGTCACAGAAAATGAAATTGGAAAAGCGACCTCCCGTTGAATGGTTAGAACGCGGCCAGTCCGAAAACCATTCGAGCCTGCGGGCAGAATATGCAGCGATTGCGTTCTCGAGACTAGGGACAACAACGCGCATTCCGGCATAACCTTTCATGACGCGGTGACACTCCGAAAGGACTTTTACGAGCTCGTTGGGATAAAAGTGTTCGAGCATTTGAGCTGTGTAGACGGAATCAACGGACTCGTTAGGAAAAGGTAACCCGTTGCGTATATCAAGCCACAGGTCAAGCTTGCGCAAGGGATTTGCATCGATGTTCACGAAGTAATCGCAATACTTGTCGCCGCAGCCTAGGTTCAGATGTACTCCCTTGCCGTTTCTACTCTTCCACGGCGATACATACTTCCGATAGCCGTGGTTCAGCACGCTCGCTTTGGATATCAAGAGGAATAACAGATCTTTTTGTCGCTGATGAATCACTGTATCAGTTCCTGGGAGCCGGACTGGGGGGTGCGGAGTCTTCGTTGGCTAACGCGGCGAGCAAGCGAAAGCTATGCTCTCGCCACTGAAAACCTCGGCTCCGTTCCGCACCCTTACGAATGAGCTCGTTGGCCAGACAGTCATCCTCAATCACGCGGCGGATCTGTCGGGCGCAGTCCAAGGCATCATAAGGGCTAAAATAGATTGCGGAATCGGCGCAGAGCTCACGGTTAATGGGGGCGTCAGCGGCGACCACAGGGAGGCCGGCCGCCATCGCCTCCAAGAGTGGATGTCCAAACGATTCGATAGTCGACGGATAAACGAAAACGTCAGATCGTGTATATAGTCCCGCCAACGCCCCAGCGTCCAGGACACCAGTGAATTCCAGTCGGCGGCGAAGATCCGGATCACGCACCGCCGTGGAATCACGGTGCCAGGTAGCACTTCGGCGCGGCCCTTGCCAGTCCGGATCGGCTGGCGTCAGCAATCGACAGGCTACATCGCCTCTGATCAACTCCTGTAAAGCTCCCAGAAGGGTTCCCACATTCTTGTGTTCTGCATATAGTGAAGAATACAGCAACGTTACTGGAGCTTGCCTTGTGTGGGTGCGTTGAGCGATATTCCCAACTGCCGGCTGCGGCCTCACACCGTAATGGTTCACAACCCCCTTACCGCGAGCCGCTGGACAGCGATCGACTAATGCATCCAACATCGTTCGCGAGGGGGTCAGGACAATGTCAGAAGACTTTACCGACAGACATACCAGCCAACGCCGCAGCGTATTCTCGACACGTGCCTTGAACCCTGCAGTGGCGAGTAATTCCTCGTATGCTGCAGAGAAATGGAGAATATTGCGCACCAGCAGGACCTGACGGCAGGGACACCTGAGCATCCCAAGGTTAGCTGTTGAATACACCACGTCTATTCTTTCGCTTTGCAGCATTCGTCGCAGCGTAATTTGATCGAACCACAATCGGTGAAGATGGGAGCCCTTTGACGCTGAGGTTCCTATCACTTTAAAGTTGCTGGCCAGACCACGAACCGTATCAGCCTGCTCCTCCGGTAATACGCAGATAAAGTCATCGTTCGGAGCGAGCACCTGCAGTTCCCGAGCGATGTTGCGTATATAGTTCGCCGCTCCGCCCATCTTGGCCGAAACCGCGTTCAGAAGTACCCTCAAGGCTTGCCTCTAGATTCGGGTACGACAGTTCCGAATTCCGCTTGAAGAAACAAAATCTGCATTGATCCCTGACAATTTCTCGTTCAACGAGACTAATACAGCTCACAACGGCTGTCTACGCCTTGATTCCCGACGGTTATTGAAACGCCCGCTGCTCCCGCACTCAACCTTCGTATTTGCGTACGATCCAGGAGAGTGCGCCCTAAGGCTTTTGAACGCGTTTAGAATCGGCTGGCGCTTGTTCGGGGGGGATGCTGCAACGGCTTACCGGTGTTGAATGCAACGCAGGAGCGTGGTTCTGTCCGAACGTACGCAGATATGCGATCGCGCCGAAAAACAAGTAGAGAGCAACATTCGAAACAATAGGGGAAGTAGCGTCGGGCAAGTTCAGGACGTTCATAATGATTGCCACGTAGAGGAACATATTTGCCGGGTGGTGAATAGGATAGCTTCCCGCCAAACGCCACAGTCCGCTGAGCAGGAGTCCGGTCAGGAACATGCCGGCAGCAACGCCCGCAATGCCAAAATTCCAGTACCACTCTCCGACAATCGTCATGCCGGTGGAGGTGGTGGCTTCCGCTTCGCTGTTGGCCATGCCGAGATACGTCGTAAACCACGCACCGCGGCTGACTGGGGGTTTTTCCGGCCAGATGATTCGGGGAATGAAAGCGTAGTACAAGTCCTTCATCGAGCTGCCCATTTGCAATCCGGACCTGCTCACTTCTCCCACCATGAAGCCGGTGACCTGCGGGATCTCAAACAACCGCTCCATCAAAGCGTTGAGCTGATCCCCCAGAGAAAGCGTGAGCGATTCTCCCGTATAGAAAGGAGACGACGACTTCAGACCCACCATAACCCTGTCGTAATATTCGCCTTCCTGAATGTTGCGAGAAGTGTTCACCGCAGGAGCGACAACCCCGAGGTAGAGCAATAATAATAAGACGACCACCGCTGGAATCCATTTGTAATACTGTCTGCGGCGGGTAAGGAAGACGATGGCTGGCAACAAGGCCAGCATGGTGTAGGACTTGGAATTGCTGCCACCAAAAAAGGCCGCCAATACATAGACGGTCACTCCGGCGGCAAATAGAAGCCGCATAGCAAACGAACTCTGCACATTTGCGCTGGAGAACGCAAAGGCCAGCAAAACCGCCATGCAGCCCCATTGCAGCATTCCTCCAAACATTCCCAGGAACGTGAAACTGGTGGGACGGTAGATGGCCGCGATCCCAATTGCGTACAGCAAGACGATCCAATGTGGTTTCCAATTCAGCGGCCCTGTAGCATGCCACCGAACGAGTGGCTGAAAGGCCCGCAGCCCCAAGTGCATCATGAAAGTACCGACCAGCGTAATGAAGTATCCGAGCGCCACGTCGTGGGCTGGAATTCGAAGCAGCGGGAAGTCCAGCGAGCGATCAGTCAAAAGGGTGGTCCCGGCGTAAATGGTCGCCGGGCCCATTTGCATGCCCAAAAAAAGAAGGAATACAGACAAGGGATTAATCCAGAGCGGATCACGGCGCGCCTCCATAATTCCGAGGATCAACATTGAGGTGCCGATCAGGATCCCGCTCAGCACTAAGCAAATCGCCGGCGAGACCAAATAAAGGAGTAACGCACCAACGCCCACCAGAGCGAGATGGATCTGCAGGCACGTGGCGGGTTTCCAAATATAGCGTCGGGTGCCTTTCAGAGGTACCGGAAACCGGCCAGAACGAAGTTGCTGCAGCAAAGCTGGGGCGACACTCATAGGGGTGCAGCCTCCGATTTTAAATGTCGTCGAGCGTGTGAACTCTTCCGCCGCGGACCCATATCATGAAGCCGGCTGACCGCGCTTGCGATCAGATGTGTGGCAACAAGCTCATCCTGCGATTCCGAAATCCGAGTCGAATTCGAGGACATCGTTGTGTAGAGGTCCCGATCATTGCAAAGCAGTTCAATAGCATCGCACAGCCGCTGCGTATCACCGCAGGGAAAAACAATTGCATTCCGTCCCGGTTGTGCCGTATCCCGCGCTCCGATGCAGCCCACGCGGTCGCTGACCACAATCGGCAATCCAAAGACAGCGGCTTCCGATGCGACCAAACCATAGGCCTCGAAACTGGATGTCACCGCGATGGCATCCGATGCCGCATAATACGCGGGAATCTCTGACTGGTTTACGAATCCAGTGAAAACGGCATTTTTGACTTGTTCTCGCTCACAGAAAGCTTCCAGGCTGCGCCTCTCCTCTCCTTCGCCCACGAGCAGCGCCCACACCGGCAACCCTTTGCGGGCCAGCGAGTGCGCTGCAACTACCACGTCCACGGGGCGCTTTCGCTCGATGTATTTTCCGCAGAAAAGCACTACGAACGCATCCTGTGGGATGCCAAGAGCGCCGCGAAGTGCAGCGCGGGTGCCCCCACGGTCAGGAACAGCCTGGATTAGCCTTCGCCGTTCAATGGGGTAGACGGCGGGAAAGAGGCGGTCAGGAGGAATTTCGTAGCGAGCGTGGTAAAGGCGATTATTTTCACCAATGAAAAGCGCGCCGTCGATGTAGCGATAAAAACGACGCACGAAAATGTCTTTGATGCCGCGTTTCCACCACGCCGGCGATAATCGCGCATTGGAATCGGAGTACATCAGCAGCGGACGCCGGTTTCGGTGGGTCCAGAACGCCACCCTCCAATTGGTGCGGTAGGCATAGCCATAAATGGTAACCACGTCGGGCTGAAAGCGATCCAATGCGGCACTTACCGCCGGGTTGTCCATTTCCCAGAAACTCATGCGCTGCGGACGACGAGCAATGGGGAGAAATTCATGAGCGTATCCTTCCAACAACGGAATATCCCATGCCATCTTCGTATTAAATCCTGGATCGAGGTACTCCGTGATGCCCCAGTCGCAGCAAAAAAAGATCTTGGAATCTATGCTTGGAACTTTAGCCATTTCGCGATGCCAGGGAGCGAAGTACTGGATCGGATGGCTGACGATGGTGGCTAGGCGGATCGGCATGACCTCAGCTATTCCTGCTTGCAGCTAAGAGCCTGGAATTCCAACTCGGAGCGATACGAGTAAAGCGGTTGATCCATGATGGCAAGCAGGCGAGGTAGTTCCCCTCGCGAAACGTTTCCAATTCCCAATCCCAGCTTTCGTAGAACTCGACGCCGTACGGCGTCACCTTACCGATCCTATATCCCCAAGGACTGAGGACGTTGAACACATCGCGGAGAAAAGCGCTATTGAAAATCCATCGTCGATTATATTCGAACTGTAGCACTTCGATGTTTTGCTGCTTCAGCATGCGGGCTGCGCCTTTTATGACCTCGATATCGTGACCTTCGGCGTCGATTTTGAGGAGCGAAACGTGATCGAGATTGGAGGTAAGGCAGTAATCGTCGATCGAGATGAGCTCGACCTGTTCAATGGTATCCGCGGTTTCAGCGGAGGTCAGAGAATTTGTGCCTGCCCCGACGCCAACCACGTGGAGGGCCCCGGCGCCTGACGAACTGGAACATCCCTTGCGTACGGGAACCACATTAGCGCCTACCGAAAGCATTCCAACGCGGTTGACTAACATATCATAAGTTCCGGAACAAGGCTCAAAAGCATGCACGTCCAAGGTCGCGAGATCCGCGGCCTGCTCAAGCAGGGCACAGGTCCAATCTCCAACATTTGCCCCCACGTCAAAAACCACTGTTTTCCGACCAGGCTGGCCATAGCCTAAGATCGTTGCCTGCACCTGGCGTTCGCCGTTACAGGCAGGATCGTTGGGGACATCGAACATGGCTTCACTCATCAATAAGCGTCCGACGCGATAAGGTAAACTTCTTCCCGAAATGCGCATCAGTGACCGTAGCGCGAACCGAACCTGCTCTCGTCTCGATACGGCGATCGACTCGCGAATTCCCAATCTTCCTCCGATCCGCAACCTCCGCGAGCAATACAGTTCGGACTGTGCCAGGGTGGCCGCGTGTATGCGTGGCTTGAGTTGATGTTAACCGATTCTATAGTTCTCATGTAACGTCATTTTGCTGAACCCGGGCTACCTTGCGCAGAGAAATCGTCCCCACTGCGTTTGATTCATAAAGGGAAATACCGCTATGCTGTGCAGGTATGAATTTTTCGGCCGTTCCATACTCGTCCAGTTGGGGAAGGGCTTTACGGCTGCCTCTCAGACTTATCCCCGCGGATGCGGTTTTGCCGGTACTTCAAGGCCCTCTGAGGGGGACGAAGTGGATTGCCGGATCCGGCAATCACGGATGCTGGCTCGGTAGCTACGAGCATCACAAGCAACTTCTCTTTCATGCGGCAATCGAGCGGGAGAACGTGGTGTGGGATATCGGCGCTAATGTAGGGCTCTACAGCTTGGTGGCGGCAAGGAAGGCTAGTCGCGTCATTGCGATAGAACCGTTGGCCGAGAACGTCAGGTATCTTGAACGGCACATCGCGTTGAACGGAATCCGGAATGTCGAAGTTGTAGTGGCGGCGGTTGGGCACGAATGTGGGCGGGAGTCGTTTTATCGCGGAGATAACCGTTCCACGGGACACCTTGCACCGGGCTCGTTAGAGGTCGATGTAATCACGCTGGATTCGTTATGTGCGAAATTCGGCGCGCCCGATGTGATCAAGATTGACGTGGAAGGGGCAGAATACATGGTTTTGCATGGCGCGGAGCGGTGCTTAGCCGCGAATCCGATTATTTTTCTGGCGACCCATTCTTCCACTCTGGCTGGCCAATGTTCCGACCTGCTCCGCTCAGCGGGATATGTGTCCACGGCGATTGCCGAAGATGAGTTCATATTCTCGCGCCGCAACTCGAACTAAGAGCCAAATCTACGCCGTACGATATTTTGACACTGCCTCTGGCGAAAGTTATAGTCGAGCCAACACTCACCCATGTTGAAGCGTGTCGCCCATGCCTTTGTCGCATTTTTTTTCGGGCAAGGGCTTGGGATTGCAGCGGCCTTACTCCTGGTGCCTCTCTATTTGCACGTCTGGTCCCCTGCCCTTTACGGCGAATGGTTGGCGCTGTACTCCGTGGTGGCATATCTCTCGAGCTTTGATCTTGGAGTGCAGACCTACGCCGTCAACCGGCTGACCCAAGCCTATGCCCGCAGCGATTTGCAGGAATACCGTCAAGTGCAGCACACCGCTTTCGCGTTTTATTTTTGTCTCGCCCTGGTAGGAAGCGCGGCATTGATTGCCTTTGGCTGGTGGGCTCCCATTCGCTTGTGGTTCCATCTGTCATTAACCGATCAGCATAGCGTTGCTCTCATCGTAGTTCTGCTGGGAGGTCAGTTCCTGTGGACCATCCCCGCGTCGTTGGTTTGGTCGGTCTATGCCACTACGGGAAACCTGGCAAGAACCCAATGGGTCACAAACGCTGCCAGCGGTTTGTCGGTCACTCTCACCGCGGTTGCACTTCTTTTCTGGCCGCGCCTGGTGGTGGTCGCGGGGGCGCAGGCCCTCGCTTTTGTATCGATCCTTGGCGTGATCTGGTGGGATGTTCGCAGGCATTTCCCCCAACTGGCGCCAGGATTTTCACAGGCAAAGCTTTCGCTGTTGCGAAGCATACTCAGCCAAAGCGTGTTCTTCGCCTTGATCGATGTGGCGGTGGGGGCTACATTGCAAGGCTCCAACCTGATCGTGGCCGGCTTGGCTGGGACAGCGGCACTGGCGGTTTTTGTGACAACCCGCACGCTCGCCAACTCCATCCGTCAGTTAGTAGGCCTGTTCGTTCACTCTTCGTCTACGAACTTGATTGTGATGGAATCTCTGCAAGAGAAACAAAAACTCCGTATGGCGTTTCGTTTGGTAGTCTTCACCACCGTGGCCGGCTGCACAGCTGTGGCTGCCTCCCTTTGGTTTGAGGGCGCATCCGTTTTTTTCATTTGGACTCGCGGAAAGTTGCTAGCGGACGTGTGGCTGCTGCGAATGTTTCTTTTATGGCTGGTTTTGCAATCGCCGTGGATCGCGGCCTCCGCAATCCCGTCCTACACCAATCAGCATAAGGGTCTCGCCATGTCGTATATATCGTCCAGCTTCGGGGGGCTTCTGCTGGCACTCATCCTGTTACCACGGCTTGGTCTGAAGGGCCTTCCTATCGCCTTTATTGTGGCGGAATCGGCCGCCTGCTACCACTTTGTGGTTTGCGACGCATGCCGCATCGTCGGCGAGCCCTATGGAAGGTTCGCGCGCAAGCTTTGGCTCGGCTTGACTGTGGTTGCGGGCTCAGCGCTTTGCGCAACATGGGTGGTGCACCTGGCGCCGGGCCTGGGAACATTTCCACGATGGGTTGCTTCAGGATGCGTTAGTGTTACGGTCGTGGTTCTGGGTACATGGGTTTGCTGGTTCGGCGAAGGGGAACGAGCATTTGTCCGCCACAAACTAGAATTGAGCCTCAAAACATTTGAGAGGACGTTACCATCGCCTCCCGTCAATTCTATTTAGTCGATCGCGAGCGCTAGCTGGCGACTGCGCACTGACTCCGGCTGGACACCTCATAGTAGCGAAGAATTTCTTTCATTCGCTCGTCGTACGAATATGCGGGCACACAACGAAGGTGCCCCGCACGGGCAATTGCGTCACGTTCCGCGGGATGCGCTAGGTAGTATTCGATTTTCGAGGCAAGCTCTTCGATTGAGCCAAACGCCGCCACTTCGCGACCCTCTTCGTACAATTCCAGCAATTCCGGAGTACGCTCGTGGAGCATGAAACCGCCACAGGCTGGGATCTCGTAGGTACGCGTGCTAGTCTCGTCCCCTTGGATAACGCCTTCGACTCTGCCCGACATGATAGCCAGCGAGATGTGAGCGGCGCGAAGCGCCCGGGCATACTGGGAACCAAACAAAGGAAATCCGCGAATGTGAGGGCCGAGTTCAGGCGAACGTGATGATTCGAGCCAGCGGCCGCCATAGATGTGAAGATCAAGGTTTGGACACCGGCGGACCAACTGACGAAGCAGTTGCTCTTTTTGGAGCGTGTGACTACCAATCACCGTTACGTCGTGCCCGTACTCTTCCGCATCCCTGGCATCGAGGGGCACCGCCTGATGGACGTCAGGGTCGTAACCATGTGGCAGAAATATAGAAGGTCGCCCTGCCAGAGCCTCCGGATGGTGCAAGCTCCAGAATTTCTTTGTGTAAAAAATGCAGTCGTATCGGCGAATCGAATCCGCAAGCATTCGGCCGTGGGCGGACGGAGATGTATCTGGGTAGTAGTTGTAAAGGACGACCCGCGATCGCCTCAAACTCTCAAGAGTGCGCGGCTCGACGAATGAACCTTTGAAAGCCAGCAAAATGTCGGGCTTGGTCTGGGACGCGGAGTCAAGGATGAGCTGGTTGTATTCGCGGAGGATGCGAGGCTCTAGCAGTCTGCGGATGGCGCGATTGCTGCGCTGCCGCCACTGGGGGATGATAGTTTGCTGGTCGATGTCAGTGACATCGCATCCCAGGCGGCGGAGCGCATAGCAGCAAGCGCGGGCGCAACTGCCAAACCAGTTCTCTCCGAGAAATAGAATACGAACGCTCATGTCAGATGCCACGATTCGCTCAATGTTTTAAGAGGAAGAGGTCTAGACGTCGGCCTCCAAATCGTTGGTGAACATGCCCCCCCTGATCAGCACGCTTCGTATCAGCGATACTGCGTCGACGCGAATTTCCCATTCTCCAAGGATTTGGCGACAAAATGGCGGACGATCAAGATAAACTCCAGAGCCGTGTGTGCTGCGCACTTGCGGTCCGTGTAACTGGTCTCTATTTAACGATCGCGGCTTGACGGGAACATGCTCGGAAATAAGGGCAAATGGATATTGCGAAAGGTTGGACAGGGCAGCAGTAATCTCGGCGTTGGAAAGATGTTGAAACACTTGACGGATCATGCAGAAGTCCGCACTCGGCAGGCGATCTTTGATGATATCCAGACATTGAAAGCGAATGCCTTTGCGGACAAAGGAACGCGCATGGTGAGCGATGACGTCAGGGACAATGTCTATGCCAACATATTCAATGCTCGTCTCCTCAACAACGCGGCTTCCCACGTAGAAATCACCGCACCCGAGGTCAGCAACGCTGCGAAACCCCTTCTCCCGAATAAAAGCAATCAACCAGGAGCAATATTCTTCGGCGATAGCTCCGCGGGAGCCATTTCCCGAGCTAAATCCTTGCCTGTCATCGGTGCCCCACGCGTGAGTCGCGTAAATGCGCGAAAAAGTCTCCGCAGTAGAAAGCTCTCTGTAGGTACGCGAGATTCTGGGGAAAACCAAGGTCCGCTGATAAAGAAAGCGAAGATGATCTCGAAGAGAACTCATTGGTCGACAACTTTCTCCTGTCACAAGGTACGGTCAGCTAAACTTCCTGGCCACAGCAAGCACATTCTGAGAAAGGATCAAGCCGGCGCCGGAGTCACCTGTTTCTGCCATGTATGCCAGGCGGAATATGCTGCGCAAGCCCGACCACAGGACACGGCGAATCAGGCTCTTCACACCGTGCACTGCGGGGACATCCTCGCTGAACTCGACCGAACCGAAGCCACTCGCGCGCGCGAGCTGGCGCAAGCTCTCGCGGGTGAAAGCCATCTCGTGGGTAAAGTCGCTCCAGAATATTCTGGACCCGAAGATACCCTCGGCATTGGGTGCGTGCACGATAAGCCTGCCGCCGGGCCGAAGCACGCGGCATGCCTGATCCATGATCTCGAGGACTTCATCCTTGCAGAAATGCTCAATCACGTCGAAAAGGACCACTACATCGAAAACGTCAGCGCGGCTATTGCGCAGGAAAGGGACCAGGTCGCCGGCGACGACCGGCTCCGCTCCCAGCTGGCGGGCAAACTGAACTTGGTCGGGAGAGGTCTCGACGCCCAAGACGTTGTGATATCCGTTCTCCTGTAAGAACAGAATCAGCGCGCCGCAACCGCAGCCCAGATCGAGAATTTTGGATTCACGATCGGCGGGAAAAAATCGCTTCACCAACCGTCTCAAGTACGGCGCCCGAAGCGCAAGGTCTCGGCGAACCTGCTCAACCTGCGTGCGTTGCTGAAAAGCAGCGTAATGCTTGTAAAACCTCGCACGATAGGCGGTTCGCTCAGTCGACACTGCCTCGACGGGCGAACCTTCGGAAGGGCTCAACATATCATCATTTCCACTCGGTCTCGAAATTTCTCATAAGAAAAGTGCCGCTCCAGCCTTTCTTGTCCACGCCGGCCCATGACCTCCCGTTCCTGACGGTTCCCGAGCAGTCTCACTACACACCGGACGAAACTATCCACGCTGGAGGGCTCCGCGAGGAGTCCTGTTTGCCCATCCTCGATTACTTCTGGAACTCCGCCTGCCATCGCTCCCACACAAGCTTTCCCGTGATACATGGCTTCGAGGAAAACAATTCCAAACCCCTCTTTAGTGCTGGGCAGCACAAATAGATCGCAGGCATCGTAGTAACTGGGCAGAAGCTTGTCCGCTACAAAACCGGTGAAAATCACTCTGCCGGCTACACCCATTTCCTGCGCTAACTTTTCCAACCGGGGCCGATCTCCACCGTGTCCCACCACCACGCAGAATGCGTCTGGGACGTGACGTGCAATCGCGGGCATAGCCTTGATAATGAGGTCGATCCCTTTGTAATCCTCTGTACTCAGTAATCGGGTAACGGCCAGCATCATGTGACCTTGTGGAAGCCCCAATTCCGTTGCAGGACGAGCGCCATCCGCCATTCTCGAATAAAACGGGTCTAATGCGTTGGGGAGCATGCGGAACTGTAACGGAGGCATCCCATTGAAATGGACGAATGCCTCCCGAGTGTAATCGCTAACGGAGAGGATCTCGCGCATCTGCGAAATACCCAACTTCTGGAGAGCGGGCAATGGTCTCCAAACATCGATTCCATGAACTACCAGCGATTTGATCGGCTTCGGCATTCCGCAAGCCAACGAACTGAAATTTACGTGTCCGAATATAACGCGGTTCGCTCGCCAGCCCTCCAGAAGAGTTGCCGCCGCAAACTCCGTTTTCTTGCCTTTGAAGCCTCTGTACCGGGTATGCCCTGAGGGCATATAATCAGCCGCCGCTTGAAAAGGAACCTCCCCATCCAAGAGGCTGAAAACAATGACCTCCAAACCAAAATCGCTCGCAAGATCATCTGTGGCCTTGATCAATGCACGGTTAAAGGTGTGGACGCCACCAGTCAAGGCGAAGACACTAGTCAGCAGAAGTAAAATTTCCATCGGCACCTGAGCCTAGCTAATTTCCCCAGCTTTGACAAGGGAAAGCCCCTCCACATCGCCCTGAGCGAGCGCGGCGCGGCTGTGTTCCAGTGAATTTTAAACTCCGGATTCAGATTTAACAGATATGGTACAATCTGCAAAAATGGCGTTGCAAAGTATTGGAAACATTCGTCCATACCTCGAACGTAGTCGGGGTGGTGCGCGGTTTGCTTTGCTGACTTGTTGGAGGAACGGTTGATGGATTCAGAGATCGTTCGCCGCCGTAGTGACCCTCCAATTCTCGAGCAACGACCGGCCGAGATCCAGTATCCAGCAGATCCTGCCAGAAGCTATGCACCTCTGCTGGCAGAGGGTTTTGCTCTCCGTGAATACGGGAGAATTCTCAAAAAGAGAATGTGGGTGGTCATCGCCACATGGCTGATCATTGCAACATTGGCCACCGTCTATACCCTTCGCATGGCACCGGTTTATGACGCGACAGGAAGAATTGAAGTCAATCGCGAAAACTCACTGAATTTGGGTTTCAAAGACTCGGATCAGAGTGGCATCGGGGATTATGAAGACTATAACGTCACGCTAGAAACGCAAGTCAGGATCTTGCAGAGTGACGCTATAGCGTTTCAGGTGATCAAGAACCTGAAGCTGAACGAAAACCCGGCGTTTGTAGGCGTTGCTGTCAAGCGGCCTATCGAGCCGGCGTTGAACTCTCTGCAAGTGGATGCTCCCTTCGAATCGTCGTTGCTGGATCGCTTTCGAAGTAGTCTCAGGCTAAGCATGGTCCCCCGGACCCGGATTATAGAGATCCATTACTCGCATCCAGATCCGCGACTTGCAGCACGGATCGTAAACGCACTCATTAACACCTATATCGAGCAAAACTTCAAAACAAAATTTGAATCCACCATGCAAACTTCGGACTGGCTGTCGGGCCAGCTTTCCGATTTGGAAATGAAGGTCGAAACTTCGCAGGAAAAGCTTGTCCGTTATCAGAAAGAGCACGACATTCTCGGAATTGACGAAAAGCAGAACATAGTCACTTCCAAGCTCGACGAGTTGAACAAGGAACTAACGGCCGCGGAAGCCGACAGAATGCAGAAAGAATCTGCATACCAGCTCGCATCTACGGGAGATCCTGAAATTTTCGCGAAGGCGGAGCCTAGCAGTCTCATCAACCAACTGAGGACCCAGGAGAGCGATCTCAGGATGAAATACGCTGAGGCCACTACCCAATTTGGTTCTTCGTATCCAAAGGTGATGCAGCTTGGCAACCAATTGAAGCAAGTGGAAGCGTCGATTCAAGCGGAGGATAAGCGTATCGCTTCAAGGGTGCAGAATGAGTACCTCTCTGCCCTTCAGCGCGAAAAATTGCTGGGTACCGCCCTTGATGTCCAGAAGCAAGAAGCCAATCACCTCAACGAGAGTTCCATTGAGTACAACCTTTTGAAGCGCGATGCCGAATCCAATCGACAGTTATACGAAGGTTTGCTTCAGAAGCTCAAGGAGGCGGGCGTTTCTGCCGGACTCAGATCGAGCAATATCCGCATCGTGGACGTAGCCCGTGTTCCTACATTACCTTCGGCTCCGAACATCCCGCGGAATATCGTACTCGGTTTAGCACTCGGTTTGTTGGGGGGTGTCGGGCTCGCTTTCGTTTTGGAGAGCTTCGATAACACCGTGAGGACGCCGGAAGAGGCGCAGATCATTTCCGCTTTACCCTTACTGGGAGTCATCCCACTGAGCGCGAAACTGATCGCAAAGAACGGTAATAATGGTCACCCGCGATTGTCGTTGAGTTCGCGGTTGTCCAAGTCCGCCGGTTCCCTTGCACTGGTTAGTTTTGCTCGTCCCAGATCCGAATTGGCGGAATCCTACCGTGCCCTGCGGACTTCCATTCTGCTTGCGTCGCTCGGTGCCCCACCCAAGGTAATTCTGGTGACCAGTGCTCTGCCGCAAGAAGGCAAGACAACGACAAGCATCAATTCGGCGATAGTACTTGCGCAGCGTGGCGGACGAGTCCTACTGGTAGACGCTGATCTACGCCGGCCCGGTATTCACAAAGCACTAGGATTGCGAAACACTTTAGGACTGAGCACCTTGATGACAGGTGGCGATAATTCTGAAGATGCCATCGTGTCAACCGACATTCCCAACTTATTCGTGCTTCCCGCCGGCCCCCAACCCCCTCAGCCCGCAGAGTTGCTGGGTTCGACTCTCATGACGGACTACTTGGCACGAATGCGCGGGGAATTCGATCACATAGTCATCGACACGCCGCCTGCACTCTCGGTGACAGATGCAGTACTTCTGTCAGTCGAAGCTGATTCAGTACTCTTGGTTATTAGGTCAGGCCAGACGACGAAAGCTGCGCTTCGCCGCGTCCGGGATTTGCTTACCCATGTAAATGCGAGAATCGCAGGGGTCGTCGTCAACGCCTTCGATCTTCGCTCTGGCGGTAGCTATTACCACCAGTATGACTCGAAGTACTACGGCAGGTATTATGAAGATGACGACCCCAAGAACGGGACTTCGGCCGCGGGCAAAGTCTCTTAACACCGATAATGGATATTTGCAGACGGGGGAACTGCCGGCTCGGAACCAAAGACTGACTGCGGTGTATCTCAGATGCAGATTGACTTGCGCTCCGGGGTCGGGAAGTTTTCGTTTGCTGCCGCCTGCTGCATTCTCGTAGGGTTATATCTGCTCTTGGGTCTGCGGGCATACCTCGCGTGCCGCTTGGCAGCGACTCCGGACTTATCGAATCTCAACAAAGCCATTCGGCTGGAACCGTCGAACGCTGAATATCGTGAACTGCGCGGCCGAAACCTTGCACTGTCCGGCGCAAGTCTGGACGAAGCGATTTCGGATTATCGGACAGCCATACATTTGGATCCTTACGAAGCGCGGTACTGGTTGGATTTAGCTGGGGCTTACCAGGTTGCGGGGCGTGTCAACGAGCAGGGACAGAGTGTCGAACACGCCGTGGAAGCGGACCCAACAACACCGCACGTTGCCTGGGAGGCCGCCAACTTCTTCCTGGTTCAGGGTGATACGGAAAGGGCTTTTCGTTATTTTCGCGTCGTTCTTGCAAACGATCCGGAGGCGGTTGACTCTGCTCTCCAGCTCTGCTGGCGTGCAACCGAAGACACGAATCGGATTCTTGATCATGCGCTGCCGCGAAGACCGGATCTGTACCTTTCGTTTCTACATTTGCTTATCTTAAAACAGGAAGTGGCCGCTGCGGAAAATGTCTGGAACCATCTGATCGCATTAAACCAGGAGTTTTCGACGAAACCTGCATTTCCTTATTTTCGGTTTCTCATCGCGAAGCAGGAAGTCGCAGTAGCGCAAACCGCATGGCAACAACTGGCCGGCGTCGATCATTCTGTTCAGTCCTATCTTCCCTCTCGCGAGAACCTGATCGTAAATGGGGGATTTGAGGAGAATGTGCTGAACGGCGGCTTCGACTGGCGGTACGAATCGAATGCCCATGCGGCACTAGCCATAGACACAAGTGAGTTTTACAACGGAACAAGATCGCTCTCCGTCACATTCGATGGGCAAAATCCAGCTGATGCGGGAATCTTTCAGTTCGTTGTGGTAAAACCACACACCGGATACGAGTTCAGTGCCGAATCCAGGACCGAGGACATCCAGAGTGCCAGCGGTCCGCGGTTTGCGATCATGGATGCTTACACCAATGCATCCTACGTTCTCACCGATGATTTGCTGGGCAGCAATCCTTGGCATCAGCAACGGGCACGATTCCAGACCGGCCCGAACACCAATCTAGTCTTGTTGAGAATTGTCCGCCAGCCTGGCGCCCCCCTGATCCGAGGCAAGCTTTGGATCGACGATCTCAGGCTGGTGGAGAAATAGAAGAAGGACCGCTGATGTTGAAAATATCATCGTATGCGATTGTCGATACGACCGATTCTATTCATCGGGCGCGCCGGCACGCTCGCGAGCCAGAAATCCTACAATGGGCGCTTGTTCTCGGCCTATGCTCCCTTCTAATTTTCGCGGTGTTGGCGATCGGTGCGGTCGATGAGTGGTCGACTTTCGTCTTCGAGGCGGGTGCGGCAGTGTTATTCCTTGTTTGGGCGGGAAAGCAGTTTGTTTCCGGGAATGTAAAGCTATCGAAGAATCCCCTGTACCTGCCGGCCCTCCTTTTTTTCGGGCTCATCCTAGCGCAGGTTGCGCTGCGCAGGTCCGCCTACGGATACGTTACTGAATACGAAGCTCTCAAGTACATCTCCTACGGAATTGTGCTGCTGATTGCAGCGGAATGCCTCAAAAAGGAAGAAGCTCGCAAAATCTTCGCCTTCGTAATGATTTTCTTCGGGGCCGGCTACGCTTTTTTTGCGCTCGTTCAAGAGCTGACTACCAATGGCAGAATTTTTTGGCTCCATAGTCCACGCTTTCATGGCGGCTCAATCTATGGGAGTTACGTCAACCACGACCACTACGCCGGCCTGATGGAAATGCTAGTGCCCCTTCCCTTTGTGGCCAGTATGGGGCATCTGCTCAGAGGAGGGCAGCGAGTTTTAGTTGCGTTCTGCGCGGTATTGATGGCCAGTACGATCTTTCTTTCCGGCTCGCGCGGAGGAATGCTTGCTTTCCTTCTCGAAATGGTGCTGTTCGCCGCTCTGACTCTCGGAAAGAGGCGGAGCCCGCGCATAGCGCTGGGATTGACGGCAGTGTGCGTTTTTATCTTGGCTCTGCTGATTTTCTTGGGTAAGGGGCAGGTACTAGGACGCCTCGGAGATCTCAGCCCCGGCATTCGTCTGAATATCACCAAAGATAGCTTGCGCATGTTTTCCCAGCGGCCGATTTGGGGCTGGGGGTTGGGAACGTTCCCTACGGTCTATCCAAGTTTCCGCAGCTTCTATACGAACCTGTTCGTAAACGAAGCGCACAACGACTATGCGCAGCTCCTGGTTGAGACCGGCTTGCTCGGCTTCGCGTTGATGCTGTGGTTCGTCATTAGTTTGTACCGGCGCGGATTGCCGACCTCTCGCCGCTGGGAATTCAAATGGGATGGCGCGGTCTCCCTCGCGGCTTTGCTGGGGTGTACTGGAATTCTGTTCCATAGCTTCGTGGACTTTAATTTGCAAATCCCCGCGAATGCGGCAATGTTTTATATGCTTTGCGGGTTGGCCGCTTCTGGGCCTTTGGCTGAGTTATCCGAACCGCCGAGGTCTTGGAGCAATCGGGAATGAACGAATTGGCAGTCGTCGCACTCTCTCCGACAATGGCAAGTCATTGGCGGGGCGACGCAATTGAATCCTCCCTCAACTACTGGGAAAGACACTGTTGACTTGGGTCGTACTGGACGGTTAAGCGGCCCCCTTTGACGACAAAGCACGCGTCGAAGAAACAAGGGGCCATGCTAACCTGACGGAGACTTTCGTCGGAACGAACAGACTACCTCCAGGAGGAGAAATGTCGCTAAAACGCTTTACCATCGGAGTTCTGGTGGCATTTTGCATCTTCGCGGAACACGCCGCGGCACAAAAGAACGAATTGTCGGGGATCATTGGGCGTACCTTCGTCAGCAATCAGGGAATCCCGGGCGCCCCCTCTTATGATCCGGAACTGCGTTTCGGCAAGGGAGTGACCTTCGAAATAAATTATGCCCGACACGTCATGGGCGGCGAAGTGTTGGCCCTCGCCCTGGAAGTCCCGTTCGTAGTGGACCCCGCCCAAGATCTGCACACCGCACAGAACCTGGTCCCGAATCAATACTCATCTTACTTTGTGACTCCCGCAGCACGGTTGAACATCTTTCCCCGTACGGCAGTTTCTCCTTGGGTCAGTTTTGGTGGCGGATTCGGCCATTTCACTGAAAGTTCCACGCTTGTGTTTGGGGGCACAAACCCGGGTAAAACCGGAACCACCACCGGTGTTTTGCAGGCGGGGTTGGGAGTCGATGTAAAGCTCTACAAGAACTTCAGCCTGCGCGGTGAAGCTCGAGAGTTCTGGCCCGGTGTGCCGGAACTGAACGTGGACACGGGCAAGAGCCGCCAATACAATCTTTTTGCCGGTGGGGGCATTGTCTGGCACTTTTGAACGAAGGCGGATACCCGGATTTCGCCCCACACTGCATGCGACTACTCGCAGGAAATCCGTGAGACTCCTCTAAAAAATGAACCGCGCCGCCTCGTTCATAATCAAGAGTTACAGCGATGATGGAGAGCCCGCAGGACGGTGAGAACATCTGGACAGGGTTTGCCGGCAACTCGCGCTGCGTACCCTCTTCCGCGCGACTAAAAGAGTACATTGCCGATAGAACCCCCACCACCCGTGATCAGCACGGTCTTCCCGGCGGCTGAGCGCTTGCTCCCTTCGCGGCCAAGTGCACACGGCCATCCTCGTCACGAAAAAAGCACGCGGTAAATTTGAAGTTACACCGGCAAAGGTCAATGGGCGCCAAGCGCGGATTGCACCTGCTCCACCTCGTTTGGCAGCACCAGATGGGTCTTTACACCGAACATCTCGTAGTCCGTGAACAGCCCTCGGCACCAATACGTTTTATTGTGCTCGGCTTGAGTTGTAATAGTGACCGGGATAAGGTACTTCTTCCCGTCCTTCTCCAGCCATCCGTACGTCATCACTCCCCACCAGCGGTACCACGGTCCCGAAAGGTCAAGGGCCTCCGAAATCCGCAGGATGGTTCCGGACTCGTCCATCCAAACTTCACCGTGGCAGTCGTAGAACTTCGTAATGCTCCGCTGGATAAAGCCGTAGTTCACGACAGACCGGAACGAGCACACCCCGTCCTCGACGTTCGCGGCATACTGAAACACGTGGACGGTTCGACCGCCGATGACGGCGTCCGGTGCTTGGTGGATTTTCAAGTTGAGTTCCATCCCGACCATTCGAGGAAGTTCAGACCACTCAGGACCAGACACTATGGAACTGCTCAGCGGCGGGAACGGGACGTTGTCGTAGAACTTCTGTTTGCCTTGGCGACGCCAACGCTGCCAGCCATCCAGGATGAGTGTCTCGTATGCGTCCGCCACCTCCGGCTCGCGGTTGTCGCGACCCCAAGCGAATGTCTCGGTCGCGGCAAAGTTACGCATCGAGTCGGCGAGATGCTGCGCCGCACCCCGCAGCTTGACTACCTCGGGCGTCTCAACAGGGCGCCGCGAGAGACCTTCGGCGCGGGGCCAGATGTAGGGCTGATACAGATCTGCGGCGACGGGAGAGACGAAAACCGTCTTCGGAAAAAGGGTCGCTTGCAAGTAGGGCTGCGCCCTCATGACAAAGTTTGAAAGCTGCTGGACAGGAACCGCGAGCGCTACTTGGTCCTTACCCTCGCCTACTCCGCTCAGGATGCCGATGATCTTCTTCGTCCTGCTGTCGACGATAATGCCGCCGCTAGCGCCCCCGCGGACCTGTCCTCCCTCGTAGCGGAAAGCAAGCAGACCTTGGGGCGTCTTCCCTACGAACTCGCCGTGCCAGCAAGCCAACCCGCGCTTCGGGTTCCAGTTGAACGGATAGGCGCAGATGTCCGCTTCGCGGCCGTTCTCCAAATCATCGGCGTCGAAGCCGATGCCGTGGAATTTCTTGAGGGGATGACGCATCTCGTAGATGGCAAGGTCATGAACCGGGTTGTACTTCATTGATGCGCCCCCCACAAGGCTCACGTCTTGGGCCCCCGCTTCGTCTGGGTCCGAGTCAAGGTAGCGGTGCGCGGAGAATTCACCCTTGATGCGGACGTACTTCCCCATGATTTTAGCCACGTGGTAGTTGGTGCCCACGAACCGGCAATCCGGGTCTAGGCAAAACCCCGTGCCGAAAGTCATCGAGAAAGGGCTAGCATACCGGATATTGGGCTTGAAATCGGTAATTGGAAACACGACGCGCTCGGGAACGAACGCCTGAGCGCACAACGGCAAGGTAAGGGCGAATACGAGCAGTATAGGCCACAGTCTTGGAGCGCGGAATCCCTCGCTAGGGTTTGCGAGAGCGTAGGGACATCGAGTGAAGTCTTGCCGGCTTGAGGCGGAGCCTGCGAGTTGGTTGTGAAGAAAATAATGTAGCACCGCGGTGTGAATCCCTCCGCTGAGCCTATGGGCAGGTTCTGTTCCTCCTTTCCGAAAATTAGTGAGACTTCATGAACGATAGTCGTAGGGTGCGTAGCCTCGGTCAACGATGGAGATTTCAGGCTTGGGTTGTTCCGTTCTCGAACGCGACTTTGACCGAATGACGCACGACTATCAAAACTCCCGGTCTCTACTGCGCTCTAGATGAACCGAGGTGTGCTTTCTAACACTCGCTTGGTTACTTCCAAAATGACTAGCGGGCGGGATGTCTTCGGCTCGCGCGCGTCGTATTCTTGCGTGACCGGAGGCAGGAGGCATGAAAGCGGTCAGGATGCAGACTCTGAAATGGCGAAACCCAGGCGGCCGAGGAGAACCGGTTGTCAGTGCCCGAACTCTCTTTTTGACCTCCAAAGATTTCTGCGGCCTGCTTGGTTGCGTGCGCCGGCATGTTGAAAACGTTGGCGCAGAGTTAGCATTCTGACTTGTACCTCAGTCCGGAACCTCAACAGCGCGGTGTTACTAATGAAGGGGCTCTCGGTCGAACGAGGCGCTATTTGGAAGGACTGACGGGTTCGTCCCCACGGCATAAAGCCCAGCAAGTAAGTACCCCGATCGCGGCGGTCCCAATTCCAATGGCCCAAGGAGTGTCCAGAGTGGCCATAGCGGCGCCGACCGCATCAGCAGGCCTAGCCGGCGCCCCACATCGTTCCTCGCGTTTTACTTGCTCACCTTGATGTACCGTCACATCCGAGGATGCTGCCAGTTTCGACCGCCGGGCAGCTGCACCTTGGTAGTGGATCGTGACATCATTCTGGTGCGCCGCCACTGTCACTCTCCCCTCAAGGTCGGTAACGTCGTAACGATTCCAATCTTGCGTAAGAGGAATGACGGTAATGCAGTTCACGCGCACTTTCATTCCTCGGGAGGTGTTCACTTGCAAACTGCCATGCTCAAGGACGAGTTCGTCTCCCTCGAATTGCACAATGGTTTCAGCGTGGACCGTGATCGTGGATCCGTCAGCGTCGATTTTGGCCCAATTGCCCTTCTGGGTCTGCACAAGGTCGTGCAGGAAAATCGCGGAGGAATTGGGCGCGGGGTTCCCATTCAGCCAGACTCCTCCGTCGTCGTGCAGTATCGCCCGAGCTGAGTCCTGAGCCATCAGCGATGCCGGCAAGATGACCATGATCACGCCGCAAACGAATTTGCGCCATTCGAGCAAACAGAGTCCCACCTTATCCTCACGAACCGCTTGTCCCAGAATAACCTGCTGAGTTCGTGCCGGCTATTGACTCGCGTGGTAACCGGAAGACGGGGGTACTCGCAACAGCAGGAGGTTGACGAAGACAGCTTCGCACCTAACGCCATTTAGAAGTCCGGCCAATTAAGAATGATTTTCTTTAGTGGAAAATTGCACCTGGAATCGTCGAATTCGGAAGCACACAAACCCACTGCAGGAATTCATGGGACCCACCCTAGGTTGATCGGGCTACTTCGATGGACTCGCCGCTGCACTGCCCTGGAGTAATACCCATGCTGTCACACCCAGAACAACGCCCCCGCCAATTCCGATTGCCACAGGAGAGTTGAGAACTCCCCCCGATGCGGCGGCAGGAATGGGTCCAGCTGCTGCGCCCTTTTTCTTCTTTTTCTTATTGTCGTTCTGCGACTGTGAGTTGTCCTGCGACTGAGATTCCTCTCGAGTGGTTTGCTGACCTTGTTCCAGTATGGCAGTACCGGTGTCATCGTTGATGGTCAAGTCGCCCTTTCGGGCCGCAATCTGGATCCGTCCATCCACATTTCTGACTTCAAATTCGGTCCAAACCCTTACGGTCGGTGACACGGTGACGTCGCCAATACGGGTCGCCAGCAATTTCGAGGTCGATATGGTTACGCCTCCGTGCTCCAACTTGACAGCGCTGCCTTCATACTGAACCAGCGAGTCATTCAGAACCAGGACGGTTGAACCTGTAGCATTGATATTGGCCACGGAGTCCGCACTAGTCTGTACCAAATCGCCGGAAAAGATAGCCGACGACCTCTCGATGCTGCCGCCATTAAGGAGAGCGGTTCCATGGCTGTAGAGCATGGCACTCGGTCGGTCCGCTGCAAACGTGGCAGCAGGAAAAATCACGGCCACAATGCAGGTCAGAATCTTCAAGTATAGTGCCCTCATCGCAAGCACTTCCACATTTCGGAGATGAGGTTGAGCGAAGCAGGCGCAATCAGACACAACACGCAACTTACCATCCTGGGGAAAGCAGAGATGCCCATCCCACGCTCCGTTAATAACTAATTTGGCGACTGCTAAGGCATGGTACCCTCCAAAGTTCTTGTCAGTCAATGCCTTTTGTGGTTAGAAATCGGCCTAACGGTGGAAAACTATTGGGCGCGCGTGGGGAAAGTACCCGCCGCCAGTGATCAGATATCCGAAGATTCCCTCGGGTTTTTCTGGCCACTGGCCACCGAGTAATTATTTCGCCAGATATCAGGCCTGGAGATCGTGAGAACTCCAGCCCGCAAGGATCTCCCACCAATCGAAACCCATGCGATCAAGGAGGCGGCCGCGCCCGTGATCCAGAAGCTGATTGACCCAGCGATAGCTTTCGCCCTGCCCAGCAAATTGAGAGATGCTAAGAACGCGTGCACCCGACCACCGAGTCCATTCCTCATAGGTGTATGGGCTCGCGAAACCAAGATCGACAATCAGATCCCAGCGAGAATTGTTTCACGGGCCGTGTCTAGCTGAATCTTCGGGATGAAGGAGGAGAATTCTCATGCGAGCCGCTTAGGGGCGAACTGAACGCACCAGTTCGAAGGCTTCCGCCGCCTGAAATCCCACCACGCTTCCCCACCGGGCGGCGATGGCGCGCAAGGCTTCGGGTGAGCGGGGATGCGGGAACTTGCGAGTTTCCGACTCGTAGCATGCCATCGCCTGAATCTTCGCCTCAAGCGTCGAGGTGACATCCACAAAAACATTCGGACGAAAAGAAGGTTCGACACGTTGAAATGCCCACTCGGTAGAGGAAGGTACCTCGAAGGCGTAGATGTCGCGAACCGGTTGTCCGGCCATGGGACGAGTAGCAGTTAACACCGCGCGATGGACCACACTATGATCGATGTTCAGATCTCCGGGATGATGAGTATAAATAATTTCAGGTTTGAGCTTCTCTACCAAATCTTCGATGAGCTTTACCACATCGAGCAGCGGCACCGTGTCGAGGCGATTGTCGGGCAATTTGAAAAGCTGGACAGCTTTGGCTTTTACTTCATTTGCCGCCGCTTGGGCTTGCAGGTGCAATCGCGCCAACTTCTTCGCATCTGCGTCACGCCTGTCGGTATGCCGCGAAGTCATTCCCTCGCCCATAATTGCGATGTGAACGTCGTGTCCCTCGTGCGCCAGGCGGACCATGGTGGCGCCGCAACCCAATACTTCGTCATCCGGGTGTGCCGCTACAACCAGCACCCTCATGCTGTCAGCCTCTCGTGGTCTTTCAAGTGCTTTTCCTTCAATAAGATTCCCCTGCTTGCTGGGCCCGCGTTGAACAGCAAATCGATTGCCGCCATGTACGGCTCGAAGCCTGGATACAGCTGAAAATAGGTCGGGTGATGATAGTCGTCATACTGGACGGCGATGGCGTGGTCGCGAAACAACTCTTCGCGCAGATAGTTTCTGCCCAGCGGGCCCGATAGGTAAACGGTGGCTCCGAGTTCGCGGCAGAGATTCAGCATCAGTTCGTCCTTCTTTCCCGAGGCGTTCATCAGTGACGCGAAATATATTTTCGTTTCGATTTTGAAGGCATCCAGCAGATACGCCGTGATCTCGCGGGTGAGATCGGAGAGTTTTCCCCATGGCCGGGCGTAGATTCTTTCGAACAAATCAGCGTGCTCCGAGAAAAAAGGAGCCTTGGAATAATTCAGCCGCAACGTCTCCCAGTGCTTGGCCGCCCAAGGCCGTTCGCCCGCAATTCCGACCGTATTGATAGAGAGATCGCCGAACTTGCCGGAGGTCTTCACCGGGACCGTAAGCCAGCACCAGCCTTCCCGTGTGCGAACTTTGTTGCGATTGGTGAAACTGTTTTTTTCGAATTGAACGTGATCGAGCACGATGTGCGCATCAGAAACGGCGATACGATGAAAATAGCCCAGCCAGGGAAGATATGCGGGTTGATTGATGGAAACGATCATGTCCTGGAGTCTTGTACATATATACCGTGAAATCGTCCAGATGGCGAAAACTTCAATTTAAGGAACTACAGGCCGGAGCGATCCTAGACTCAAAGTACTGACACTCTTGCGCTCTTACGCACCAAGTTGGCAATCGGTGCGCAAGGCGCTGCTTCGCGTCTCAATCCGGGTCAACAACAACGTGCCGTGCCCGCACTGCACCGGCGGCTCGAGCTCATCGAGTGCGATCACGCGGCCCAGTTCGGTTGCGGATTCAGTATCGGAGGCAACCCGAGTTCTCCCCATGCAACGTGGTAAAAGCACCAGGGTAAGGAGAAGCAACGGCTCGCACCAGATTAAAGAAGGCATCGATCGAGCGGTGCGCAAGGTCCATTTCGCCATTGTGATCGATGCCGACTTCGGCCAGCCATAAAGCAGGGCTGCCCCTCGCCGACCAATTTTTTGGCCGATTCGCACGACACTCATAAAAAGCTTTGCAGAAACGTGACAACTCGCTCCGCTCCCCGGCCATCCACCAACTTTTGGCCCAGTTCACTCATGGCCAGGCGCCGTTGGCGGTCAGCCAGCAGGCTCCGAAGCGCGTCGGCGATGCGATCATCGGAGAAATCAGCATGCCATCCCAGACTTACAGCAACGCCGTTTTCGGCCAGCCCTTTGGCAATCTGCCGTTGGTCCTGGGATAAGGCAATTACTATGGCCGGAACCCCCAGATATGCCAGTTCCCAAACGGTGCCACCGGCCCCAGAGATCGCCAGATCGGCCCCACGCATGAGCAACGCCATGTTCGCCGGATTTCTCTCCAACTCAAATCCGCGGCGTTGGTTTGCCAAAACCTGTAATTCGTTTTGCCACGCATTTCCGCCCCCTGCGACAATTTTGCCTTCGAAGTTCGCATCCATCCGGAGCAGAGTAGTCAGAACTCTTGCCGTCACGTTTTCGGAATCGCTTCCCCCCATGGTCACAAGCACCCTTCCCGCAATCGCCGCATGTTCGCGGGCCCGTGGCTCGATCAAGAACTCAGGACGCAGGAGCACATACTCCGAACCGAGCAAAAACTGGGTGGAAGCCTCCCGCTTGGCATACATGGCGGAGCTTGCGGAAATATTCTGGTTCACAACTACGTCGGCGGGATAGGAGTCGAATCGTCCGTCATCGTCCAAGAACATTGTGCGCAAGCCGGACGCTCTGAGATTACCTACATAAGCTGGGTCGAAACGATATCCGTCTACCACCACCCAGACAGAGTATGCGTGGTGCGCTTCGGCAATTGTCAGGTCGGCATCGGTCTTCGAGCCTGGTGGAGTTGCTATTTTTTTTACAGTCACCCCTTCGCGGATAAGACGCTCTTCGAGCGCGAGGATGCTCTCTGCCATCATGCAAACGACGCGGCCACCAGTTTTCTGCCAGGCTTTGGCCAGCGCGAGGCATCGCATGACATGGCCTGCGCCGATCTCGTTGCTGGCATCGGCGCGGATGAGCAAGGATGGTTTTCCCGATGTCATCCGACCGTCTTTTGCGGAATAACCCGGTTAATTTCTGACCAGCCGGGATGCCGCTCCAGGACTGGCAAAAGCTCCTTCCAGGAAAAATGGTCATTGCCGAATTCCCGAAAAATCAAACGAACGAGTTCCATATCTTCCAGCGTGTCGACTGTCCACCGGAGGCTCGAAAGGTCCTGCAGGTAGAGAACATTGTCGATGCGAAACCATTGTGGCTCGAAATACGCCAACGTGGTGACGTGCTCTTTGAGTTCGTCGGTTTGCGAAAGCCTCTTCATGCGGGTGAGCACGTCCGCCGGCATTGCCTCCACCGCCAGCCCCAATGGGAAAGTCTGCTTGGACATGTCGGTGACGAAGTCGACGGCGGTCCATCGATCGAGAAGTCGCTGCACGTGTTCGTCGACCAACTCGGGATCGATCAGCGGGCAATCGGAGGTGATGCACACGATTGCGTCGGCGGAGAATTCTTGCGCAGCGCGATAGTAACGATCGAGAACTTCGGCCTCATCGCCACGGAAGCAGGGGACTTGCAGACGAACACATTCTTCGATGATCGCGTCATCGGCAGGTTTGAGCGTAGTGGCTACAACAATTTCGTGCAGAAGTTTGGCGCGGCGCGTGCGAGTGACGACTCTCGCGAGCACGGTCTGTCCGGCGAGGTCTTTCAGGACTTTTCCCGGCAGCCGAGTGCTACCCATGCGGGCCTGAATGATGGCAACAACTTTCACGGTTCTCCGTGGTATGCAATTTTGGGATACGAACGCCGACTCGCGGCGTGTCGCTACTTTATTCTTTGACCCGCAGCAGGAACGCGGTATCGACATTGTCATTATCCAAATAACGCAGGCGATCTTCGCGCACCAACTCCAAGTCGGAAAACTGTTCGAGGTAGAGGCCCGCGTAATCCGTCTTCCACAGCAGCGCGTTATGGTTGCGATGGGCAACTAGGGTCATCTGCGGAGCATAGTATTCAAAACCCCAGATCCAATGCTTTGCGCAGCGGCGAATTTCACCGAGAGCTGCCGGCAAGTCGGCGGGAGCGATATGAATGAGAATTTCGGAGGTGAAAACCAGGTCGAAGAACCGGTCGGTGTAGGGAATCGCAAGCGCCGATGCCTGCTTCAAAATGGCTAAAAGAAGCCGCTCATGAGCGCGCTGCAGCGCGTAGTCCTGGATTTCGACGCCATACAGGTTCGTGAATCCCATCGACTGCAACATCAGCAACTGGTTGCCAACATTGCAGCCGACTTCGAGAATGCGGGCGTCGCGCGGGATCGAGGCCAGAATGCGGCGATTGATCTCGCTGCGCGTGACGCCATAGTTGCGCTGATAGAGTTCGTCAACTTGGGCCGGACTAAAAGTGTTGCGGTCGGTATACTCGCGGCCGAAGCCGCCGCTCCAGATGCGAATCTGTTCGGTATCGGACAACGGGCTGGCTGCGGCTAAAGTCTCTTTCATCGGCATTGGTTACTTCCTGAAGTGAACCGCTACTTTGTTGACGGCATGAATTACGTCCTCCACGTCCTGGTCGCTCATGGCGTGAAACATGGGCAGGCTGATGAGGCGTTCATAAGCGTCTTCGGCCACGGGATAGTCGCCGGCTTTGAATCCGAAACGGTCGCGGTAATAGGGATGACGGTGCACAGGAATGTAGTGAACGTTGACGCCGATATTTTCCGTCCGAAGGGCGCGGAAAAACTGCGCGCGACTCGCCGACAATTTTTCAAGATCGAGGCGGAGGGGATAAAGATGCCACGCGGGATTTACCTCGGCTCGAACCGCAGGCGGTACGACGCCCGCCAGACCCGCGAACGCAGAGGCGTATTGCGCGGCGATCTCGCGGCGGCGCGATAAATTCTCGTCCAAGGTTTTCAGTTGCGAGAGGCCGAGCGCGCTTGCGATATCGGTGAGGCGGTAATTGAAACCGAGCAGAACCATTTCGTAGAACCACTGGCCATCGGACTGGCGCTGGCGCGCGACGCTGGAGATTCCGTGATTGCGGAATCTGCGAAGGGTTTCGGCCAGGTCGGCGCGGTTGGTAGTGACCATGCCGCCTTCGCCGGTCGTCAGATGTTTCACTGGATGGAAGCTGAAAACAGCCATATCGGCGATGCTGCCGGTGCGTCGGCTACGATATTCCGCGCCGAGAGCGTGACAGGCGTCCTCGATAACTAATAGTCCGTTGCGCGCAGCGAGGTCGAGGATCGCATCCATTTCGGCGGGATGGCCGGCGTAGGCTACGGGAAGAATCGCGCGTGTGAAAGGAGTGATGCGGCGCGCGATTTTTTCTGGATCAATATTGAGAGTATCCGTGCTGACGTCGGCGAATACGGGGGTTGCCCCCTGATAGAGAACGCAGTTCGCCGTCGCGGCGAAGGTCATGGGCGTAGTGATGGCTTCGTCGCCGGGTTTGAGATCGGCGGCGAAAGCGGCCGCATGCAGGGCAGCGGTTCCAGAACTGAAGCTGACCGCATGCTTCGCTCCAACCCGGGTTGCGAATTGTTCTTCAAACTCTTCGACCTTGGGGCCTGTCGTAAGCCAGTCGGATCGGAGGACATCGACGACGGATTGAATGTCGTTTTCGTTGATGGATTGGCGACCATAAGGCAGAAGAGTTGGGCGAACGGGAGTTCCGCCGTCTACAGCCAGTGGCTCGCGGATGGCGGCTTCATGATTCAGAGGTGCGTGGGTTACAGGTGTCATTATGAATATCTACGCCGGGATTCGCGCCTGTAGCGCCGCACCGGGTTCGATCAAGTCCTGAAGCTGTTCGTTGGTGAGCCAGTGTTCGTTGCTGTCGCTGGTATAGCGAAAGCCCGGCGGCAGCTCGCGGCCGTGAGCCCAGTTGGTCTTCTTCCACCAGGGGTGCGAGGGCTGGATGATATACATCTCGTCCAACTCCAGGGCATTGCGCGTTTCGTGTTCCGAGAGCAAAACTTCGTGGAGTTTTTCTCCGGGGCGAATGCCGATGCACTCGACCGCGCATCCGGGCGCGATGGCTTCGGCGAGATCGACCATCCGCATGCTGGGAATTTTGGGGACAAAAATTTCGCCGCCGTGCATCTGCTCGATGGCGCTAATTACAAAACGCACTCCGTGTTCGAGTGTGAGCCAGAAGCGGGTCATGCGTGGATCTGTCAGAGTGATGCGGCCATGCTTGCGCTGCTCCTGAAATACCGAGATGACGCCACCCCGGCTGCCGACCACATTGCCGTAGCGTGCGCAGCTGAAGCACGTTTCCTGCGAGCCCGCGTAGGCATTGGCCTGCACAAACATTTTTTCCGCGCACAGCTTGGTGGCGCCGTAAAGGTTGATGGGATTCACAGCTTTGTCGGTGCTGAGGGCGAGGATGCGCCGCACCCCCTGATCGATGGCGGCATCGATCACGTTGCGGCCGCCCATGATGTTGGTCTGGATGGCCTCGAATGGGTTGTACTCGCAGGCGGGAACCTGCTTCAATGCGGCAGCGTGGACGACTACCGTGACACCACCGAGCGCCCGATGCAACCGTGCTGGGTCGCGGACGTCGCCAATGAAATAGCGAAGGCTGGGATGGTCGAAGCCATCGGTACGCATATCGTGCTGCTTGAGTTCGTCGCGGCTGAAAATGACCAGCCGCTGAGGATGATATTCCCGCAGCATAAGCTCGACGAACTTCTTTCCGAAGGATCCCGTACCGCCCGTCACCAGAACTACTTGTTCTGACCAATTCATCAGGTCTGCCTCAATCATTTTCTTGCAATTTCTGCCCGAGCTGCAAATTCTCCCCCAATTTCGCACTTAAACGGCACGCCAGCGAACCAGTCGAATGCCCTACCATACATTGCCGGCAATCGAGGAATTTCAAAACCACTTCAAAATTGTACGCGACATCGAAGACTCGCATGCCCTGCACCGGGAGACGGCGCTGGCGCCCGGTTGCGCGCCAGATCTTTGCCTTCCGCCATCAAAAGAATTCCATCCCAGTTATGGTTGGCGCCGTCGGGACCAGTGTCGTTTTTCGCAACGGTGAATTTTGCCACCTCCAACCATGCCGCTCGACCGCCAATATAAGGTCGCCGAAAAACACGCTAAGATCGGCACGATTTTCTACGGAAGGCATCGTAATCCTTTTTGCGCACCGAACCCGCGGCTCGCGGCCGTCGATGTTCAGGCAAATGCGGACTTAGTAGCCGCCTTCGCCCCGCGCCTGGGTGCGGGACCGATCGACCTCCAGTTTGTCGAAACGCGACGCATCGTATCCTCCATTGTTCTTGGCAGTCAATGCTTTTTGTGCTTGGAAATGCAATGATCGGTGGAAAACTTTTCGGGGCGCACCAATTTATTCGGCGGATTCCATTAGCGCCACTGGTCGACCAGCTTCCACCAGATCAGGCGCATCCATTCATCGACGAATGTTTTCGCCCACTGGCGATGGGTCCACCAGCGGGCGCCGAATTGCGTGTCGTCGCGGGCCGCTGCGACTGAGTATGTGTATCCGGGGATTTCGCAGCGAAAAATATTTAGGGCACGGCGGGTGTGGAAGTCCGACGTGACAATGAGTATGCTTTTGGCGCCTTCGTGTTCGATACAACGCCGCACGTCTTCGGACTCTTCTTTGGTGGAAAGCCCGTTGATGGGGCAGATGCTGATGGCCGCGCCCTGCGGCAGATCTTGAATGTATTTCTGCGCCAACTGAAGCTGGGTAAATTCGTAGAGCTTCGAATTGGCGGGCACATCGAGAAGGATTCGGCGAGCGTAGCCTTGGCCTAAAAGGTCTAGGGCGCGCTGGGGGCGTTTGTCGGTCTCGCCAGCCAGCACCAGAATCACGTCGGAAGGCTGCGGGATATCGACAATCAGAAAACTTCCAGCTTTCGCGCCCAGCCCGATACCCAACAATGCCAGCAGCGCTATTCCGAGTGACCAATGACGATTCATTGCGACCCACGATTCATAACTTCACCGTTTCACAGTAACCAGCGCGGATGGCCGGTAAGTGGTGCAGTTTATTTTCTTTGCGACCTTGGCGATTCCTTCGCGCACTTTGTGGTGAGACTGCACCATTACCGGATGGCCTGAGCGGCACTCCCGCGCCCAAGCGTTCCGTGGTTAGCCGCTAGCGCATGCTAGAATCGAACCGCAATCATCATCACTCAAATCTAAATCCAAGAAATTTTTCCGCCGCGACGATGACGAATCACTCTGCCGCAAATCGCTCTCCCGATCAACTCAAGAGCCGGATCGAACAACGCCAGGCGCGCGTCGGTATCATCGGCCTGGGCTATGTTGGTCTGCCGCTCGCCCTGCTGTTCAGCGAACAAAAATTCGCCGTGACTGGCTTCGATATCGACCGGCGCAAGGTCGATACTCTGACGCAGGGTGGCTCCTACATCTACCGCATCGAAGCCGAGGAAATTCGCGCGGCCAAGGAGCAGGGCTTTTCGGCGACCTCTGATTACGCCAAGCTGGTTGAGATGGATGCGGTGATCATCTGCGTGCCGACGCCCCTTAACCAATATCACGAACCCGACCTCAGCTTCATTACCGATACTACGCACGCCATCGCACCGCATCTGCAAGCCGGGCAGTTGATTGTGCTGGAGAGCACCACTTACCCAGGCACGACCGAAGAAGTGATGGTGCCGATACTGGAGAAAGAAAATAAGAGCGGGCTGAAGGCGGCGCGCGGAGTTTCGACTGGCGAGAAAGAATTCTTTGTGGCGTTTTCGCCGGAGCGCGAAGATCCCGGCAACACGACGGTGGCGCGGCGAGACATTCCAAAAGTTGTGGGCGGAGTGAATCCGCAGGCATCGGAGCTGGCCGGAGCAATGTATGGTTCGATCTTCCATCGCACTGTGCCCGTGTCTTCGCCCGCAGCCGCGGAGATGACGAAGCTGCTGGAAAATATCTACCGCTGCGTCAACATCGCGCTGGTGAACGAATTGAAACTGCTATGCCTGCGCATGGGGCTCGACATCTGGGAGGTGATTGAAGCGGCTTCCACCAAGCCGTTTGGCTTTCATCCTTTTTATCCCGGGCCGGGGTTGGGCGGGCATTGCATTCCAGTCGATCCTTTCTATCTTTCATGGAAGGCAAAGGAGTGGGACTTCCGCACCCGCTTCATCGAACTGGCGGGAGAGATCAACACCAACATGCCCTATCACGTGATGGCTTCAGTGGGAGCGGCGCTGAATGGGCACAAGAAGTCGGTGAACGGATCGCGCGTAATGGTGCTCGGCGTCGCCTACAAAAGAGATATCGACGATCTGCGGGAATCGCCGGCGCTCACGATCATTGAACTCTTGCAGAAAGAGGGCGCGGAGGTGAGCTACCACGATCCGTACTTCCCGTTCATCGGCAAAGGGCGCAAGTATGACTTGCAGATGAAAAGGACCGAGCTTGACCGGCTTGGCCAGTATGATTGCGTGCTGATCGTGACCGACCACTCCGACTATGACTACCGAAAGATTGTGGGGGAAGCGCAGTTGGTCGTCGATACCCGCAATGCCACCAAAGGGATCAACAGCCCCAAAGTAGTACGCTGCTAGACAAACCCTCGCCGAACGACCCGGCGTCCACGGCCGGCGACTGTGTAAATTCTTGCCTAAAGCTTTTATTTACACCAAAGGTTCGCATACCGTTCTACGCTAAGATACTGAAACTTAAGTAGGATAGGTTGCCGATGCGTTAACACAGTGGCCCTTCTCGTGCTTGCGTAATGGCCGATTGGAGTTAAACTGTTTCCAACCTGAGTAGTCAATTGTGGATCGGCCGCCGCTGTCCCAGCCTGACTATTCTCGATGATCAAGAAACTTTCCACCCCTAACAGGGGTTTTGAGCAACTAACGGTTGAACGGACTATGAGCTATTCTGCCAGCCAAGAGCCGCTCTTCGCCCTGCTGCCCAAGTCCAGAACTCCCTGGACGGAATTCGTCTTCAGCACTGGCGGTCAAGCCGCGGCGGTGGCGTTTCTGATTTGGATCCGGTTATTGTATCCGTCGATCATTTCGGCACCGGAGCATACGTATCGCTCTGTGGAGTTGGTGGCTACTCCGGTACCCGTGAATCTTCAGCCGCAGCGGAAGCGGGCTTTGGTGGCGCGTTTGGAGGTACCTGCCGCTGCGCTGCGATTGCCTGCCCCGCAGGTGAAAGCTACTGCCAAAGCAAAGGTGGAAGAACCAACCGCTCCCGCAGTAAGGGTCGCGTCCAAGAAAATTGATGCCCTGCCGTTAAAGGTTGCGCCCGTGATCCCAAGGGAAGCGGTAAAGACCAACGTATTTTCCACGGGAAGCTCAGCGACGCCGACCATTGCACGAGCTGCCTCGCAGGTACAGACCGGAGGATTTGGCGATCCCAATGGGCTTCCGGCAAAGGGGAATCAAGGCAAAGCGGTGAACATAGCGGCGGTGGGATCATTCGATCTTCCGTCTGGTGGGGGCCACGGTAATGGCACGGGTGGGACAAAGGGTACACCGGGGGTCGTGGCCAGCTCGGGCTTTGGCAACGGGACTGCAATTTCCGTGAGCCGTGCGCGCGGGGCTTCGGTGCAATCCGCCGGCTTTACCGATGCTGAGGTTCCGGCAGCCGTGGCCGTGCACCGGGCCGGGGAGACCATTGCGAACGCGGTGCCGGCTGAGATCCTTTCGAAACCTACGCCGGTGTATACGGCGGAAGCCCGCACCATGCGGATTGAAGGGGAAGTGCTGCTGGAAGTGGTTTTGGGAGCTTCGGGAAATCTTCGCGTGGTTCGCGTGGTTCGCGGATTAGGTCACGGCCTCGACGATAACGCCGTGCGTGCCGCGCAGCAAATTCAGTTTAAGCCGGCGATGCGGAATGGCCAGCCGGCCGATTCCACCGTCGTGTTGCACATAATTTTTCAGTTAGCGTAATTCGCTCCCCGGAAGGTGTATATGCGCTGTTTCCAGGTACGCTCACTTTCGTTGCCGTTGATTCTATTCTGCTGCCTGCCCGTGTGGCCGCAGGAGGCTGCATCGTCCGCGCCAGCGGCTGCCCTGATCACCGCGGCTCCGCCGTTGCAGGGGCCGCCGGCAATATCTCCGCCGCCTGCTTCCTTCGGCGAAGTCATCGACCGCGTGGTGCAGCACGAGCATCTCTTCCTTGCGCAGATGCGCCATCTGCGGCCGATGGTCGAAACCTATCTGCAGGATCTGAAGGCCGACAAAGACGAAAACCTGGCGCCGGTCAAAGATCAATATTTTCTGGGACGCCTCGATATGAGCGAGGGGCCGGAAGATACGTCATTCGTGGGCCAACCGGGCTTTGGGCACCGCATGCTGAACCGGCTGACGGGCATGTACTCGATGCGCTTTCTGCCGCTGGGCTTCGCGCAGATGGTGGTGCTCGATACCGACTTCCAGAAGCGCTATTACAACTTTACCTTTGTGCGCCGCGAGTTCCTGGGCGAGGTGCGATGCCTTGTGATTGACGTGGAACCGCGAGCCGATGCCGGAATCGGCCGGTTCAAAGGAAGAATCTGGGTTGAAGACCAGGATTACAACGTGGTGCGCTTCAACGGAACTTATTACCCGCAACCGAAAACCAGCTTTTACCTGCACTTCGACAGCTGGCGCTTGAACCTGCGCCCGGGCATGTGGCTTCCGGCCTACATTTACAGCGAGGAATCGGAGTTGAAATACCGCATGAACAAGAGCCTGCACTTCCGCGCGCAGACGCGGCTGTGGGGATACGACCTGAAGGGTTTGAACAAGAATTCAGAGTTCACGCAGATTCTGGTGGATTCACCGCAATCGGTGAAAGATCAAAGTGATGTGGCGGCCGATGCAAGTCCGGTGGTCGCCGAGCGCATGTGGGAGCGGCAAGCCGAGGATAACGCGATCGAGCGCATGCAAAAAATCGGGCTGCTGGCACCGCCGGGCGATGTGGATAAAGTGCTGCAAACCGTGGTGAACAATCTTCTGGTCACTAACAACATTGATGTGCCGGGCGATGTCCGGTGCCGCGTGCTGCTGACTTCCCCCCTCGAGTCGTTCACCGTGGGCCATACCATTGTTGTAAGCCGCGGACTGCTGGATGTGCTGCCAGATGAAGCTTCACTGGCCATGGTTCTGGCGCATGAACTTAGCCATATCGTGCTCGGCCAGAGCTCCGATACCAAGCTGGCATTCAACGACCGCATGTTCTTCCCCGATGAAGAGTCGTTCCAGCAGATGGATTTCAAGCGGCGTCCCGCCGACGAGGAAGCCGCGGATACGAAAGCGCTCGAACTGCTGAGAAATTCGCCTTATAAAGACAAGCTGGGAAGCGCCGGACTATTTTTGAAAGCGTTGCAGGAGCGCGCGCCGGATCTGCCGAACTTGATCCGGCCACACCTGGGTAACAGCCTGGCAGCCGGCAAGAGCATTCGCATGTCGGGACTGCTGGCTTCAGCTCCGCAGCTTGAACCGAAGCGCACCGATCAAATCGCGGCGCTTCCGCTTGGGGGGCGCATCAAGCTTGATCCCTGGACGGACCAAGTGGAAATGGCAAAGGCAAAACCCGTAGCCTTGGTTTCGGCAAAGGAAAAGATGCCGTTTGAAATCACGCCATTCTTCCCCTATCTAACGCGCATCAGAGCGGGCAGCGGTGAGAAGGCGGCGTTGAGCGTGCCTGGGCAGCAGTAAGGAATCGATCAGGATATTTTGCCGCTGGAAGGAAAAAAGCAGTCGAGCCTTCGCTCGACCGGACAGCCGAGGGCGGCTGTCTCTGCCTCGGGAACTGCGCGCCGAGCGGCGCGCTGGCATCCAAGAATTGCCCAGATATTACTGGATCGAACTGCCGACGTTCGAGAACACTGTATTGGCGTTGGTGCCGATCAGCCGGATGGTACCGACGACGATCACCAAAATGACAGCCAGCATGACCGCGTATTCCGCGATATCCTGACCGCCTTCATCGTTCCACAGTTTTTGTAGATATGCCACGGGCTCCGTCTCCTTAAGTCTGATTCCCACCGTACGCCTCTGTTGGACCAAAGCGTAAAAAATCACGCGAACTGTGACCGGTTCATTTACTATCCCGAGGCTGGTCGTGTAAGCAAATGATATTGAGCCTGGCCGAGGCCGCCAATGGCCCAGAAGTGCTATCCATTAACGCTTTAGAGTAACCCGCTAAGTCGCTGTCAGCCAATGCTTTTTAACGGAAGTGACTGATTTACCGCAAATAGTGCCAGTTCGAGGCGGGTGGAAACCCCCAGTTTATCGAAAATGTTGCTGAGGTGGTGCTTCACCGTGTCCTCGCTGATTTTGAAGTACTCGGCGATCTCTTTATTGGAATACCCTGCGACTACGGCGGCAACGATTTCCAGTTCTCGCGGAGTGAGCCCGAATTTCTTCTGGCGGGCTTCGTCGCTCGAGGATTGCACCAAGGTTCGCAAATATTGCACCAGATTTGAAACGCTCTCGCGCCCCACCCAATATTCGCCCGACATGACGGTATGAATCGCCTTCAGAAGCAGTTGCGTGGCAGAGTCCTTTAGAACTACTCCGCGGGCTCCTAACTGCAAAGCTTCGACAATCTGGCCCTTTTCTGCGGCCGCGGTTAGAAGGATCACACGCACCGGAGTTGAACTGGCGCCGCCGGAACTGAGGTCGCGCAAGGCCTCCAATCCGGGGTGCTTGGGCATGGCCAGATCGAGCAAGAGAATATCGGGCTTGAGCTGCCGCGCCAGTTTCACCGCTTCCGCGCCATCGGAAGCTTCGCCCATCACTTTAAGATCGGGCTCGGCTTCCAGTAGCCGGCGAAGGCCATCGCGAAAAATCGGATGGTCGTCGGCGATGACAATGCGCACCGTGGTTTGCTTTTTAAAGTTCATCGGAAACTTCTCCACTCCTGGGCACTTTGATTTCCAGGCGGGTCCCCGTACCGGGATTTGATTCTACCGTGAGCGCGCCCGCAATCAAACCAACCCGTTCCTTAATGATCATGGGGCCCTCGCCCAGTTGATCGAGCTGCTCTTGCGACAAGCGGCCGCAGAACGGAAAGCCCTTTCCATCATCTTCCATGGTGAGGCTCCACTGAGTGGGGCTCTCACTGAGGCGCACCAGCGCGTGCCGGGCTTGGCTGTGCTTGCGAACGTTTACCAGTCCCTCTTGCACAATGCGCACCAGCTCGCGGCAGACCTTGCCGGGCATCTCAGGTTTCTCAATGTCGGTCACGAAGCGTGCGGCGATGCCGGTTTCGCGCTGAAAACGCTCGACTGTATCGTTCACCACGCCCAGGAATCTTCGCGAATCGACATCGATCGACTTCATCTGCTGCATGAGCTCGCGCAGCTTTAGGACTTCCTCGCGCAGCAGGCCCTGGATTCGCTGCAGTTCACTGCCGACCACAGATGGCTTGGACTCGGCCTGGCGGCGGAGAACATCCACCTGCATCTCAACCGCAATCAGCGATTGCACCGCGCCATCGTGCAGCTCGCGGGCAAAGCGCGCGCGCTCGGCCGCGCTTGCCCGGCGCCGCAACCTGTGGAGGAGGTAAACGTTATAAATCGCCGGCCCCACCTGGCGAAATAAATCGAGGAGAAATCGGAGTTCTTCCTGGGTATCGCCTTGCAGCCTGGGATCGAAAACAAAAACTCGGCCGCGCCACTCTCCTCCAAAAACAAATGAAATCGCAATCACCGAGCGAAACGACTGCCGCTCACTTAATCGGACAAGTGAATCTTTCGATGGCGAGGGAACCGGATTGCCCTCAGGATCAAGGGCGACCACGGTCCAGCGGTTCTCAGACTGAGTGGCATAGCAGACTTCGCCGGGAAACTCCTCAAGATAATTCCTGGCCTCGCGCGGCCCCGAATCCAGCCACACAAAGTCAGAAGGCGCGTCACCGCTAGCGCGCAATTCTCCGAGAAAACTGCGATGGCTGTGAATTTCCTGCGAGGCGACCAGCAGGTGATGCGCCGCGTACATTCCAGCGACCTGATTCGAAATTTGTTGCAGGGTTCCGGTTAATCCCGCTTCTACCCGGACTTTCGAAATCATTCCCGTGACCAGGGCTTTTTCGGCGCGCAGCCGTTTTTGCTGCTGCGACAGATAGCCGAGCAGCAGACCCATTACCAGCAGGTAGACCGAAAGCATGAACAGCCGCTTGGGCTCGAACTCAAGGACATTGATTTGCAGGCCGGAGAGGAAATGCCCGGGGAGACTTGCTCCGTGTGCCGGCCAAATATGCAGCAACACGAAACTCTCGATCCAGAGCAAAGCCACTTCGGCGGCCGCGGTGCTCAGGGTTTCCCACATCCCCCAGCGGTAGGCGGAGGCGGCAAGAACAAAGAAGAAGAAAAGAAAAAACGGGCTGCGCGGGCCCTCGGCGAAGATGGAGATGAAGGCCGGCCATACGATATCGGCAGCATGAACCAGCATGCGAAACGCCGCCGTCGACTGCTTTTTTCTTCGCAGCAGCGTCATCACCAGCACGCCGTGAATCAGATACAAACCCAGCAGGCCATAGGCTACCGGAGCATGGCCCAACTGCGTGGGATCCATGTAAATGGCGGCCAGGGCCGAAACCGCAAGAAAGACGCGAGCCGTCGCCAGCCAGCGCTCGATGCGGCGAACCTCGCTGGGGTCGTCCGCAGACTGGGATCGACCTAAGAAACGGTATTTCGCGTCAGCAAACAAGCGCACTCACTTCCGGCCTGAAGGCTACATCTTCTGAAGAATCAAGATCGACTCGCATACTATTGATAATAAAGAAGAGGAGCAAGTGAAACTTTTCGCCCGTATCTCTTAAACACCGGAATGACGTCCCTCCTTAGCTTTAGCGAAGCAGTTCGCATCCCCCCAGCGCAGGTTTACCACGCAGCTTACTGGTTACCTACGTAACCTAAGTCACCTCTAAGCCCAGTCTAAAATATCAACGAGGGCGCTCGTGCGCACATATTCCAAAATATGGATGGGCTTTGTGGCCGCCTGTTTCGCGGTGCAAGTCCTGGCCGCGCTTTTTCTGCCGAATTCCTTCGCCCTCAAGGCTCTCAGTGACATCCTGCAGTGCCTGCTTCTGTTTTCGGGGAGCATGGCGCTGGTGCCGCAAGTGGCTCGCGCCAATGGCCGACTACGCCTGTTCTGGATGTTGATCGGTACCGGCGTCACGTTCTGGTTTTCCTACCAGTTGTTCTGGACCTACTACGAAATCTGGTTGCGGACCGATGTGCCTGATCTTTGCGCGGCCGATGTCATTATGTTCCTGCACCTCGTGCCGCTCATGGCTGCGGTGGCGCTGCGCCCACATGCGCCGCAGGACGAATATGCCGCCCGCCTGCGCCGGCTCGATTTTGCCTTGATGATGGTTTGGTGGGGATATCTTTATCTTCTTATCGTAATTCCCTGGCAATATGTAGTGCCTAACGTGGCGGCCTACGGCGACAACTTGAACTTGCTCTATCTCATCGAGAAGCTGGCGTTTCTCGCAGTCTTGTTCGCAACCTGGAAGGGCAGCAAAGGCGGCTGGAAAGTTTTCTATGCGAATTTATTCGGCGCGACTTTTACCTATTCCGCCAGTTCCTATATCGCCAACTGGGCGCTAAGCCGGCACCTTTATTACAGCGGCAGCCTTTACGATATTCCACTGGCTGTCTCCATGGCCTGGTGGACCTGGATTGCGCTGCGAACCCGCGAGCGCGAACCCCAGGCGGGAGTGCGCTCCACTTCCACCTCGCACGGTGTGTGGCTGGCGCGTACTGGCATGATCGCCGTATTTTCTCTGCCTCTTTTCGCCGCGTGGTCTTTGATGGAGAGCTCGGTTCCGCAGCGTATCCGCATTTTCCGCCTGACCTTGACTTTGGGGGGCGCGCTCCTGATGGGGATCATGGTGTTTGTACGCCAACGGCTTCTGGACGCGGAACTGCTGCGCCTGCTCACCTACTCGCGCGATTCGCTGGATAATCTGAAACACCTGCAATCCCAGATCACGGAGTCGGAAAAACTCGCCTCGATCGGGCAACTGGTCGGGGGGGCGGCGCACGAACTCAACAATCCCATTACCGCGATGTTGGGATATTCCGATCTGCTGCTGCTTTCGCAACCGCTCACTGCCCAACAGACCGATCTGGCGGCCAAAATCGGCCAGCAGGCACGGCGCACAAAGTCTCTTGTGGCCAGCCTGCTCAGCTTCGCCAAACCAACTCCAGCGGCACTTGGCTCGGTCGACCTGAATACGCTGCTGCGCACCGCGGTGAAACTCTCGCAACCCCAGTGGCAGGCGTTGCACATCGAGGTCCGCAGCGAATTGCCGCAGTCACAGTTGCAGGTTCGGGGCGATTCCAACCAGTTGCTTCAGGTGTGCGTGCAAGTCGTGAACGATGCGTTGCATGCGGCGGAGCGCCGGGGAGGGCGATTGTTGAAAATCGATGCGCAGCGTAAAGATGGATTCGCCATGATCAATCTCAAGGTGAATCTGGCAAATGCAGAGGAAATTTTGGCTAAGCCTGAAGGACCGAGCACCGCAGAAGATCTCGGCGGCTCGGCCACTTCATGGCGCGGCGCCGAGCCTTCCGCAACATACTCCAGCTTGGGCTTGAGCGCGTGCCAGGGCATCCTGATGCAGCATCGCGGAAAGATTCTGTGGCAGGAGGAAGACAGCGGCGAGATCAGCGTTCGCATTGAAATTCCGTTACTCACGCCGGCGGCTGAGAAATCAAATGCAGCGGAGCGAGCGGCGGCGCAACCTCTACCGTTCGCTTAAGCTGGCCGCAGGCAGCGTAGATATCCCTTCCCCGCGGACGCCGGACAAAGGCAGGAATTCCCGAGGCGCGCAAAATATTCTGGAAGGCGCTGACGCGCTCCGGTGCTGGAGTTGAGAATTCAATTCCGGGCCCCGGGTTGAGCGCAATCAGATTCACTTTGCAGCGCAGCCCGCGCAGCAGCTCTGCCACTTCTTTGGCATGTTCCGCTTCGTCGTTTACGCCGCCCAGAAGGACGTATTCAAAGGTGATCCATTCGCGGGTGCGCAGGGGAAAATCACGCGCGGCCGCGATCAGCATTTCCAGATTCCATTTTTTATTCAGCGGCATCAGCCGGGTGCGCAGATCGTCGTTGGAGGCGTTCAGGGAAATCGCCAGTTTCGGACGAATGGTCTCGCTCCCAAAATCATGAATGCGGGGAACGATTCCCGCCGTCGAAACGGTCATACGCCGTTCGGCGATGCCAACGGCCTGCACCAGGAGGCGGGACGCCTTTATAAAATTGTCGTAGTTCAAAAACGGCTCGCCCATGCCCATGAAAACTAAATTGATGCGATCCTCGGGAGGAGAGACTTGCTGATCTTTGAGCACGACGCAGACCTGGCCAACAATCTCTCCCGCGGTAAGGTTGCGCTTTACTCCCAGCAGAGCAGTGAGGCAAAACTGGCAGTCGACGGCGCAGCCGACCTGGCTTGATATGCAGATGGTCGAGCGCCCGAATGCTCGTGCGGGGAGCTTTCCGGAGAGATCGGCTTCCGCCGAATCACCTGCCTCGCTGCCGTCGCCGGCTTCTCCGCCGTCGCCCTCGGGCATCCAGACGGTTTCCACGCTTTGGCCGTCGGCGAAACTAATTAAATAGCGGACCGTGCCATCTACCGAAACAAATTTTCTCTCGATCTGCGCCGATCCTACCTGTACGCCGTTGCCAGCAAGGTTTTCGCGCAGTTGCGCGGGCAAAGTAGAAATCTGATCGAGCGAGTCGACGCGTTGGAGATAAATTGCCTCAACGATCTGTTTAGCGCGGTAGGCGGGCTCGCCTACTTCCGCCATCAGGGCCGCAAGTTCCTGACGATCCATCCCCAGAAGTTGGGATAGTGACGCGGCCGACTTTGGAGACTCTGCCATAAAGGAGCGCGATCTTGCGATCAAATAAGCTTTAACAACTTAACTACAAACCACTGATTACCAAACACTTACCGTCATGAAAAGCGAATATCAAGTTGCTCCCCCGGCGATATGTCACAATAGTAAGGTACTTCCCGGGCCGTCGGGCATCGAATAGTTAGCCTTAATCCTTCGAAACTGGACCCGAACACTTAATACCATGGTAAAAGAAGTCCGCAATATCCGCCGTCAGGTTCTGCCTCACGGCCTCACTGTCATTACCGAGCAGATGGAACACATCCGATCGGCGTCGATTGGAATTTGGCTCGAAACCGGTTCGCGCGATGAGACGCCGCAAGTCAATGGCATCTCCCATTTTATCGAACACATGGTCTTTAAAGGGACCAAGCACCGTTCGGCGGAAGAAATTGCCCGGCAAGTCGACTCCATCGGCGGAAACATGGACGCCTTCACCTCGAAAGAATGTATCTGCTTTAACGTGAAGGTGCTCGACGAAAACGTTCCGGTCGCGCTTGAGATTCTAACTGACCTTGTTCTCCATCCTACATTCACCGCCGAAGACATTGCGCGCGAACGCGGAGTGATTCTCGAAGAGATCAAGATGGACGAGGACAATCCCGACTACCTCGTGCACGAAATCTTCACGCAAAATTTCTGGAAGGATCACCCGCTCGGAAAGCCGATTCTCGGGACCAAGGAAACGGTCAAGAAATTCGAACGACAGGCCGTGCTGGAGACGTATTCGCACCGCTTCGCGCCCGGCAACATTATCGTTGCGGCCGCCGGGCATTTGAACCACGATGAGTTCGTCGATCTGGTGGTGAAGCACTTCGAGCATCTGAAGCCGGCAGCAAACGGATTTCATTCGGCTGAGCCAAAGATTGTTCCGCGCATTGTGTTGCGCAACAAGAAGGCGCTGGAACAGGTGCAGTTGTGCATCGGAGTTCCGGCCTATCCCATCGCGCACGAGAAGCGGCACGCCGGTTACATTCTCAACACGCTGCTCGGCGGAGGCATGAGTTCGCGGTTGTTTCAGAATATCCGCGAGCGGCAAGGGCTGGCCTATTCGATTTATAGCGACCTCAACCCCTACCGCGATACGGGCTGCATGGCCGTCTACGCTGGAACGTCGCTGGCTTCGGCGGCGAAAGTGGTGCGGTCGGTGGTGAACGAGTTCCGTGATCTTAAGAATAAGCCGGTACCGGAAGAAGAACTGCGCCGCGCTAAGGACCAACTCAAGGGCAGCCTGATGTTGTCGCTGGAATCTAGTACCGCGCGCATGTCGAACCTGGCGCGTCAGGAGATGTACTTTGATCACTTCCAGGACCTCGACGAGTTGATCGAGAAGATCGAGGCCGTGAAGGTCGAGGATTTGCAAGCTCTGGCTCAGGAATTCTTCAAGACGGAATCAATCGCAGTTACAGCTCTGGGGAATTTGAACGGGCTGAAGATCTCGCGCGATCAGCTTGCCTGCTGATTGAAGTAAATCATTTAAACCACAAAGGGCACAAAGGATCACGAAGGTTTTACTTTGTGGGACTTTGTGTCCTTCGTGGTTCATGATCTCCTGCATTGCCTTTGTAACTTTCCACAATCCCGCACATCCCATCTCAGCCAGCAGGTGAAACCTGCCGGAGATTCAAATCAGATTTCCTCGAAGGAGAAAAGTATGAAAAATATTTTCGGCAGTTTTGCGCTTGCGTGCATGTTGGCGGCCTCGATGTCCGCCTACGCCCAGGATGCGATGAAGCAGGATTCGATGAGCCAGGACAGCGCCAAACAAGATTCCATGAAAAAAGACGACTCGATGAAAAACGACTCGATGAAGAAGGACGACAGCAAGAAGGCGAAGAAGACTAAGGCGGAGAAGAAGGATGCCATGAAGAAAGATGACAGCATGAAGCAGGATGACATGAAGAAAAACGACGGGATGAAGAACGATCAGATGAAGCAGAACTGATCGTCGACGCCTGCTTTGTCATTTCGAGCAAAGTGAGGGACCTTGGTGTTTGCGGCAGTATCGATGATGCAAACAGACACCATGGTCCCTCACTTTGCTCGGGATGACATTACTTGCGGGGATCACATTATTTGCGGGGGACATATTATTTGCGGGCATCGCATTACTTGTCCATCTAGATCACCCCAAAGAAGGCGCTAATGCCCGGCTACGCCAAGCGCTTCCTTAGGTTCTTCTTCCGCCTCGGCAGTAGCATCGTCGCCGGTTTCACGAGTCAGCCCCGTCTTTAAATACTGCCGCAAGCATCGCGGACATGGCACATATCCCTCGCTCATTGCCGCTTTCGCCGTAAGCGTGCGCTCGGTGGCTTTGTCGTGAATGAAAGGGCAACCGGGCACATGAAACAGCTTGGCGCCCGATGAAACCACGACCGTCATATCTGGAGGAATATCTCTTGCCTGCTCGGCGTGTTGCGATCGAAGCGGACTTCGCGAGGAACCCGTCATCACCAAAGTTGCCGTAATTAAAACCATCGCGGCCAGCGGCACCAGCCATGCCGACCAGGTTGACCACCTGCTTCCCTGCTCCGCCGCGTTTTTTGCGAGCCGTCTCTGCATGCGACTGCTGAAGCCTGCCGGAACTTCGAGCATGCGCTCGTCGCCGTAAAGCTGTATGACGTTGCGCACTCCCGCCAACACGGAGGCGCAGTGTTTGCAGCTTTGAAAATGCAAGTCGAGCGAGGCGCGCAAATTCGAGTCGATCTCGCCATCGACGTAGTTCGAAATCTCACGCCGCACCTGCTCGCAGCTCGTTATGTTCTCTACCATGGTTTGGTTCCCTTCTCGAAGGGAAGCCGGCTGAACCAGCCCTGCTCCCATCCGGCGGCCAGCAGATCGCGCAGCATAAGCCGCGCGCGCAAGAGCCGCGTCTTCACCGAGGCGACGGTGATGCCCAGCGCCTCGGCTGTCTCCTGAATGTTTAAGTGCTCCATATCGCGCAGCATAAAAACTTCGCGGTACTTAAGGTCGAGCTTGGCGAGCGCCTCGGCGAGACGTTGCCGGACTTCTTTGCGCTCCAGCGCCTCGGAGGGAATTTCGCGCCAGTCGGCGAAATCGCGCGGTGCATATTCGCTTTCTTCTTCGCGGTCGTCGAGTCGATCCATGGGCACGGTTCGCTCCCTTCGGCGGCGCATCAGAGCCTCATTTACGGTGATCTGGATCAGCCAGGTGCTGAAGCGGGCTTCGGCGCGAAACTGCCTGATATTCGCAAACGCCTTCAGCATCGCCTCTTGAGCGGCATCTTCAGCGTCGTGCTCGTTGCGGAGAATGGCCAGCGCGGCTGCATAGACGCGGCGCTCATAGGGTTTGACTAACTCGTAGAACAGATCGCTCTGCCCGCGCTGCACGCTGGCGACGAGAGTTTGCTCGCGCGTGCCGGCTTGCTGCGGATTGGTCGTCACCATTGCTGACTCGGACATCGCGATTCGCTGTTCTCCGGTCTTGGGTCTTAGGTGTCAGGTCTTGGGAAAAACACGAGCCATGACGCCTAGCGCCTAAGACCCAAGACCTGCCGTCAGTATTCCGGATCTTTCTTCCATCCCGTCAACATGGAAATAAAATTATTCCAGCCGTGCAAAACGACCATTACCAGATGCCCCAGAACAAAAAATAAAATTGCCCACATGACGGCGAAGTGCCAGATGCGGGCATAGTGAAAGCCGCCCATCATCCATGCGAGCCAGGAAAATTGAACGGGCTTCCAGACCGCGAAACCGGTGAGCACCGACAAAACACCGAGGATAATTGCCGTAGTGTAGGCCTGCTTTTGAAGGGGGTTGTAGGCTTCGCGCTGCTCAGGCTTTGGAGCAAAGAGAAAATAGTGCTTCACCATCGGCCAAACTCCGGGAATGTCCCGGCGAGTGAATAACACCTGCCGGTAATTTCCGCTGAAAATCTGGTAGCCCACGTATATGACGCCGGTGGCGAGGTAAATCCACATGAAGGTCAGGTGCCACTGAAGCGCGCCGCCCAGCCATCCGCCGATGGCGAAGGCCTTCGGCCAATGCAGCAAATCTTTTTGGGGAATCTTCGCGCCGAAACTGGGGAAGGCGCGAAAGATCTGAAGCCCGCTGCCCACCATGACGAAGAGTGCGACGGTGTTAATCCAGTGGCAGAGGCGGACGATGTAGGGATGCTCGTAGGCGGCGCGAGCGACGACGACGGGAATTTCTTCCTCGTCAGTTTTCTTCGTCTGGATGATTTCGATGACTGAACCGCTCATTTAAGCCTTCCGAAAGGGCTAAAGCCCGTGTTCTTTCCGAGGCGCATCGGCACGGCTGAAGCCGTGACCTGATACGAACCTTGCCAGCGAGACGCGGGCGCTACAATTTCCCGACTCGTTGCCGCGAGACGACAGCGCTGCCGGCAAGACCGGCGCCGCTTATAAGCCATAGAACCACGAATAGCCTTGATCTTCCCAATAGCCCACTTTGTCGAGGACGTGCGAAACTTTCAGGTCCGTTAAATACTTCGCCTGCTTGTATCCAATCTTGGTGGGAATCTGCAGGCGCAGCGGAGCGCCGTGCTCGCGCGTCAGCGGCTGATCGTACATCTCATAGCAAAGCAGCGTCTGCGGATGACGCGCAGTGGCCATATCGAGCGACTCGTAATAATCGTCGGCGCAATTCACGGTGATGAAGCGAGCCGTGGGATCGGCACCGACTTTATCCAGGAAGTCCGAAAGCCGCGCGCCACCGAAACGGCCAATGACGTCCCAGCCTTCCACGCAGATGTGGCGGGTATTTTGCCGGATGCGCGGCAAAGACTGTACTTGCGCAAGCGTGTACTCTCCGGGCTTTTGAACTGCGCCGCTGACAGTCAGCGTCCAGTTTTCAAAAATCACTCCGGGATCGTCAACGTCATAGCCGTTGATGGGAAACTTCGCGAACGGGGCTACCTCGCGGTCGTCGAAGGTCGGAGCCATATGCCCACGCCGGAAAAGCCCGGCCGACGCCCGGTCGCTGAACTTCAGACCTTTTTTCAGCAAGCCTTCCTGGAGGCTTGGAATCGCGAACGCTCCCAGCGCCAGCACCGGGGCCAGTTTGAGCAATTGTCGGCGGCTGACGCGTTTAAATGTTTTCTCGTCCATCTGCTTTATAGGGCTCTTTTCAGCGTCGGGTTCCGTTTCTTCTGGAGTTTCATTGGCCTTAGGACCGTCATCGTTCATAAATCAACCTTCGCACCCGGCAAACCTTCCACACAGTTTTGCGACCAGACTACATTACTCCGTGGTCCGCATCATAGGATTCGCGGGAGTGCAGAAAGTTGCGCCCCCGGCTGGGTTTCATTGTGATACTGCATCTTCAGTGAGGAGGCTACGTTTTGCTGGCCTTTCGGAGGTTTTCAGGGCATACTAGCGCAGAGCAAAAGTTCTCCCAGGAACTAGGTTCCAAGAATGTCGGATTTGAAGTCGATTCTTCCAAAAATTGATCGCCACTACCTGGCGAACACGCGAAAGCCTGCGCACGAAGACCTGAAGCAGCGCAAGCTGATGTTGGGATCGCTCTGTCTGCTGCTGGTTGCGCTGGGAATCGCTCTCTACCACAATCGAGATTTCTGGTTTCCCGACTCTGATGATGCAGACTCCGATCAGGTCGCGGAGACCGTGCCCCAGACTCAAGCAACTCCGGCGCAGTCGGTAGCGCCGACTGCGAAGTCGGCTGTGCCTGCGCCTGCCAGCGCGAAGAAAAAACGTCAGATCGCGTCCGCAGCGAAGGCTCCGGTGCCTGCCGTTCCCGCTTCAACTCCTCCTGCAGCAACCGCGACCACGACGCGTACGGTTCTGCCTCCTTTGGACGTGGAGGTGGTGGCGGGTGATTCGCACCGCACGGTGCGTCCCGGAAGCACTTCGGTGCGAGTCGATTTGCAGCCCGGTTCGCCGCCGCGGCAAGATGCCGAACCGAGCGCTACTCTGGCTGAGAGCGAAACCGCAGCGAATGTGACAAGCAATGCGGCCGAACGAATTCAAATGTCGGCGAACGCTTCTGACATTGTGACGCACCCGGTCAGGCCCAACTATCCTCTGCTGGCGCGGCAGATGAAGGTGCAAGGGTCGGTGATTCTGCAGGCTTTGATCGGCAAGGATGGGATTATTCAGAATCTGCGCGTGGTAAGCGGGCCACATATTCTGGCGTCGGCCGCGCAGGACGCCGTCCGGCAATGGCATTTCAAGCCGCATTTCGAAGGCACCGATGCGGTGGAAACCCAGGCTAAGATCACGGTCAACTTTACGATCTCTACGAATTAGGGGATCTGGTCTTAGGTCTTAGGTCTTAGGCCTTAGGTCTTGGGCGCGAGATGACGGGCCGCCAACTTAATCCCTCGAGGCCTACGACCTAACACCTAAGACCCAACACCCAACACCTGCCCTCGAAGAAAAGCCTGCCACAAATAACGAGCGCCTCGAATCTCTTTCGAGAACGAGGCGCCCGGGCAGCCCTCCCCCAGAACTGCTCACCTGCAAAAATAAACTCGGGAACAATTTTTGCAAATGGCACTCCCGTGCTACGTATGCTGCTCGGAAGCGCCACGGTGCCGGGGGCATCCTGTCCACCGGCTCAGGTCTTAGGTCATAGGTCTTAGGTGTTAGGTGTTGGGCGTTTAGGCGTTAGGCCCTGGGAGAACTTGTTTTGCCTAAAACCTAAGACCTAACACCTAACACCTACGACCAAAGCCCCCCGGCCCTGAAGTCGGACTCGAAGTCTGCCGATGTAAGACTCAGCATCTTTGCGAGACGCCATGCCGGCTTTTAAAGATCCCGAGATCTACCGCGACATCCTCGACGCGCTGCAGATTGGCGTGAGCGTGCTCGATCTGCAGAAAAAAATTGTCTTCTGGAGCGATGGCGCGGAGCAGATTACCGGCTACTCGCGCATTGACGTTCTGGGGCACTCCTGCAACGAAAACATTCTTCTCCCCTGCAATCAGAGCAGTTGCGAGATGTGTTCAGAAAAGTGCCCAATCGCCAGCGCCCTTCATAACGGGCGACCCTTTGAAGCCGTCAGCCTTATTCATCACAAATCCGGACACCGTACTTCGGTTCATGCCTGGGCGATACCCTTGCGCGATGAGCACGGCTCGATGATTGGTGTGATTCAAACCTTCGAGGGAGAGACCGCCATCAACGGTCCCGATCCGAACGACCAAAGTATGAAAGAGCGTGGGTGGCTCGACGAATCTACGGGCTTGCCCAACCAGACGATGATGCTCTCGCATTTACGAGAGACGCTGGGATCGTTCGCCGAGTTGCATATCCCCTTCGGCGTGATCTGGGTTCAGGCGCATGAACTCGATCCACTGCGCGCCCGCTACGGGAAGGAGGGCGCGAACTCCATGCTTCAAGTGTTGGCCCGTACCCTGAGAAATTCCATTTGGCCCACGGACTTCGTGGGGCGATGGAGCGAAAATCAATTTCTTGCCATTCTGTGCGGATGCGGCGACGACGCCCTGCATGCGGTTAGCGGGCGAATGCGCCGGATGATGTCGAGCGCCACCATCACCTGGTGGGGCGAACAGTTGAGCGCGAGAGTTTCGATCGGATGTGCCGGAGCCGTTGCGGGCGACAGCGTGGACTCCCTAATGCTGCGGGCGCAACAGCAGGTGAGCGCAGGCCATGCAGGGGAATCTAGTTTGGCCGCGCGCGCTCCACAGTCAAGAACTTGAGCTTTACGAGCTAACCATGTTCGCCATTATCGGAATCGTCGTCGTCTTCGGCTGCGTGATCGCCGGCTACCTGATGGAGCACGGGAACTTGAAAGTGCTGATTCAACCCGCCGAACTGGTGACCATTGCCGGAGCCGCTATCGGCACCGTACTGATCGCAAATCCTCTGCACATTCTCAAGGCAATCGCCGGCGGCATTGGCGGCGTATTCGGCGGATCCAAGTACAGCAAACAGGCCTACATCGATTCTCTCAAAATGATGTACGACCTTCTCAATAAAGCCCGCAAGGATGGACTGATGGCGCTTGAGGGGGACGTCGAAGAACCAGACCAGAGCCCGGTTTTCTCCAAAGGGCCGGCGGTTTTCAAGAACCATCATGTGCGCGACTTTGTCTGCGACTCGCTGCGCATGGCCATCACAGGAGTCGACGCCTTCGATCTGGACCAGATGCTCGACCTCGATATGGAAGTTCACCATCACGGCGCCGCCCTGCCCCCCGCCGCGCTCAGTAGCATGGCCGACTCCCTGCCGGGACTCGGAATTGTCGCTGCTGTCTTGGGAATCGTGATCACCATGGGAGCGTTGGGCGGCCCTCCGGAAGAGATTGGCAAGAAGGTCGCTGCGGCACTGGTTGGAACATTTCTCGGCATCCTCCTCTGTTACGGGCTGGTGGGGCCCATTGCTGCGAACATGACGAAGATCGCCGACGACGAACAGGCGTTTCTGTATGTTCTTCGAGTTCTGATCGTCTCGTTTCTAAAAGGGACGGCGCCGATCATGGCCGTCGAAGTTGCGCGGCGTGCCGTGCCTGGCCACCTGCGGCCATCGTTTAAGGAACTTGAGGCGGCCTGCCGCGGCGGAGGCGCGGCCGCGGCGGCTTCCGCTTAAGCCAGCAGAATCCTAGACTCGGCAAAAATCATGGACAAGACCAGGCCCATCATTATCCTCAAGAAAAAAGGTGGTCACGGCGGCCATCATGGCGGCGCCTGGAAGGTCGCGTATGCCGATTTCGTCACCGCCATGATGTCGCTGTTTATCGTACTGTGGCTTCTTAGCAGCAGCAAGACCGTACAAGAGGCAGTCGGCGGATATTTTCGCGATCCCAGTGGCACAGCCAACAAGAAAGGAACCCTCAACGCGGGCGCAGGCGAGAATTTTGTCCTCACTAAAGACGACATGCCCAAGCTGAAAGAGACGCTGGAGGAGAAAATTCGCCAGATGCAGGACTTCGAAAAACTAAAAAGTCATGTCGAGATGACAGTGACTTCCGAGGGGCTACGCATCGAGCTTACCGAATCTGCCGCCGGAACGTTCTTCAACAGCGGCAGTCCCAAAGTCAACGGTGATGGACGTGATCTGCTGGAGACGCTGGCACAAGAACTGGGCAAACTGCCCAACAAACTATCTATCGAGGGTCACACCGACTCCAAGCCTTACGCCGGTTCCGGCGGCTACACCAACTGGGAGCTTTCCACCGATCGCGCGAACGCCGCGCGCCGCCTGATGCAAGCGGATGGAATTAGGCCCGATCAGGTTTCTCAAGTCCGTGGATTTGCCGACCAGCGGCTGCGCAAAGCCGACAGCCCGCTCGATCCTGCCAACCGGCGAATCTCCATCATCGTGCAGTATATTTTCAAAGACGAGAAGGAAAAGAGCGGCGATGAAGGCAAGCCCTCTGCAGGAAACGCAGCGGACAAAACAGAAGGACAGAAGTCCGAAGAAAGACCCTCGCCAGGCCCTGCCGAGGCACCGGCCAAGAAAGAATGAATCAGGCTCTCCCCTGCGCTGCTCTGCGCCCTCCGGAGTTGAGAATTTAGCCACGCTTCTTCTTGGTTGTATAATCGCGATTCTGATTTCTCCCAGGAGCTCATTCAAATGCGAAACTCAGCACGCATATTGTGCCTTCTTCTAGTCACGCTTTCTTTCACCCCGTTGTGGTCGCAGGAAAAAGTTGACCTCGAGACCATCACTCGCATTCGTTACGAGGGCTTCCACAATTCGAAGGTGATGGACTACGCCTCCGGCCTGATGGATTCGATTGGCGAGCGGCTCACCGGCTCGCCGAACATGAAGCGCGCCAATGAATGGACGCGCGAGCAACTCGCCGCCATGGGCCTCGCGAACGCGCACCTCGAGCCATGGGGGCCGTTCGGCCGCGGCTGGGCTAACCAGTATGTCAACGTTCGTATGACCTCGCCGGACGTGGTCACCCTACTCGCGTATCCGAAGGCGTGGACGCCGGGCACCAACGGCGTGGTTCAGGGCAAGTGCATTCGCGCCACCCTCGACAAGAAAGAGGATTTCGAGAAGTACAAAGGCAAGCTGGCCGGAATGATCGTGATCCTGGGTGCGGACGCGGAAGTGAAGCCGATTACTGAGGCTCCCTACAAACGCGACAGTGACGAGGATCTCGCAAAACTTAGCGACTACCTGATTCCCCCCGACCGTCCGGCCTTTCGCTTTGCCGATTTCATCAAGCGGCAACAGTTCGTGAAGGATTTAAATCAATTCTTCGCAGACGAAAAAGTCTTGGCCGTGATCGACCACAGCCGCGGCACCTCGGGAGGCGGCACGGTCTTCGTGCAATCCGGAGGGTCGTACAAGCCGGGCGAAACCAGCACTGTTCCGCAGCTCACGATGGCGTCTGAGCACTGGACGCGGATCGCGCGCCTGCTGCAACAGAAGAAAGACGTCTCGCTTGAACTCAACGTCAACAATACTTTTTACGATGATGACGCGATGCAGTACGACACAATCGCCGAAATTCCCGGCACGGATAAAGAGAAGAAAGATGAAGTCGTGATGCTGGGCGCGCATCTCGATTCCTGGCACGCCGGCACCGGAGCCACCGACAACGGCGCGGGAACGATTGTGATGATGGAAGCGATGCGCATTTTAAAGGCGGTCGACGTGAAGCCGCGGCGCACCATCCGCATCGGCCTGTGGAGTGGCGAAGAAGAAGGACTGCTGGGATCGCAGGGATATGTCGAACACCATTTCGGCGCGCGCCCTCGCATGGACGAGCCGGGAATGAAAGACCTGCCCACATTACTGCGCCGCGAAGCTGGAGATGTCACCGTAAAACCGGAACAGTCGAAAGTTTCCGCCTACTTCAACATCGACAACGGGACCGGTAAGGTTCGCGGGATTTATTTGCAGGAGAACGAAGCGGTCGAGCCTATCTTTCAGGCGTGGATGGCTCCATTCAAAGACCTGGGGATGAATACGATCTCCATGCGCAATACCGGCGGCACTGATCATCTGTCGTTCGACGCCGTCGGCATTCCGGGATTCCAATTCATTCAGGATCCCATCGAATACGAAACCCGCACGCATCACTCGAACATGGATGTGTACGATCGCCTGCAACCGGATGATTTGAAGCAGATCGCGGTGATCGTGGCGAGCTTTGTTTACGACGCCGCCCAGCGTGACCAGATGCTGCCGCGGAAGCCGATTGAGAAGGGGGTACCGAAAGAAGCGGAGAAGAAAGAAGGGCAGTGAGCTGCTGGGCGAAGCACGAAAGAAGCTGCTCTGCTCGCGGGCAGTGTTCACGCGCAAGCTGCGGATCAACGAAAGAACGCTGGAAAAATGTGAGCAGAGACCAAGGAGTTTCGGCCGCATCGGTGAATCAGGTTAAATTCTATTTTCATCGCGGCCTGCGAGATGTATTCTATAAGCACCTAAAAAGGTGCTGGCGAGGAATCCGTGCTTGATATTGGCAAAGATATTCAGTCCTTGACGACGTTCAGGCGTCGATCTGGGGACTTTATGAAGGCCTTGAAGAACAGCAAGCGTCCAATGGTGCTCACGGTAAAGGGCAAAGCTGCGGCGGTAGTGCAGGATGCGGCGGCCTATCAGCGCCTGCTCGACATTGCGGCGCGAGCCGAGGTGAAGGAGGGCATCCGACAGGGATTGGAGGATGCCAGGAAAGGGAGAACGCGGCCCGCGCGGGAGTTCTTCCAGGAATTCGAAGCCCGCCATGGAATACGTCGTTGAGCTCACGATTCGCGCCCAACGCGATCTCGAACGGCTCTATGAAGACATCGACGCTCTGAGCTCAAAGGCCGCGAGGAGGTGGTACTTCGGGCTCTACGAGCAAATTCTCAGCCTGGAAAACCTTCCCTATCGCTGCGCCGTCACACCCGAAAACAAGAAGCTGCGGCATCTGTTGTACGGCCGCGGGCATAATACCTATCGCGTGATTTATCGCATTGCGGGGACGAAGGTTCAGGTGCTGCACATCCGGCACGGGGCGAGGCAGGGGGTCTGATAACGGCGCTGGGTGCCGCGCTGGTGCGAAGAGTACCGCTGCCTCGTATGCGGACTGCCATACCCCCCTGCGGTCCGCCATGGCGGGAGGCCCGAAGCGCGGGATGCTGGTCATGTTACTGGAACTAATCGCGTCGTACACTAAGATCATGACCACCACCACTCTGAATTCCCTCGCCCGCGCGTCCTCCGCCTACCTGCGATCTGCCATGCACCAGCCCATTCGGTGGCATGAGTGGGGCGAGGAGGCGTTTGCGGCGGCGCGGGCGGCGGATAAGCCCATGCTGCTGGATATTGGCGCGGTATGGTGCCACTGGTGCCATGTGATGGACCGCGAGTCGTATGACGATCCCGACGTGGCGGCGATCGTGAATGAACATTTCATCGCAATGAAGGTGGATCGCGACGAGCGCCCGGACATCGACAGCCGCTACCAGGCGGCGGTGAGCGCGGTCAGCGGGCAGGGTGGATGGCCGCTCACGGCGTTTCTTACTCCCGATGGCAAGCCGTTTTATGGCGGCACGTATTTTCCGCCGAACGACGGCTACGGGCGGCCGAGTTTTAAGCGAGTGCTGGCCAGCATTGCCAATGCGTATCACGAAAAACATGGCGATGTGATGGAGCAGGCGCAGATGGTGGAGCGGGCAATTGCGCAAGCGGAGTCGTTTGCCGGGCGCAGCGCGCGAGTGTCGGCGAATGTAATTACGGTGATTGAGGAAGCTGCGAATAAGATGTTCGATCCGCAGAATGGCGGGTTTGGGAATGCGCCGAAGTTTCCGCATCCTTCAGCGCTGGATTTGTTGATTGAGCAGTATGCGCGAAGAGTCAACACCCCCACTTCTCGCGCAGAGATCGCGCGAGAAATGGGGCACCCGACGCCTTCCGATCTTCAGAATTTGATTGTCACTACGCTTGAGCATATGGCCAACGGCGGCGTCTATGACCAGTTGGCGGGAGGGTTTCACCGTTACTCGGTGGACGAGCGCTGGGTGGTGCCGCACTTTGAAAAAATGTGCTACGACAACTCGGAGCTGCTGAAAAATTATGTACATGCCTATCAGGCAACAGGTTCGAAATTCTTTGCCGATGTGGCGCGGGACATTATCCGCTGGATGGATGAGTGGCTGAGCGATCGCGAGCGCGGCGGATTTTACGCATCGCAGGACGCCGACATCAACATGGACGACGACGGCGATTATTTCACCTGGACGTTGGAGGAGGCCCGCGCGGCGCTCACGGAAGAAGAAGCGCAGGTCGCTGCGCTGCGTTACGACATCAATGAGATTGGCGAGATGCATCATAATCCGGCGAAGAATGTTTTGTTCGTGCGCGCGTCGATCGAAGAGATTGCGCGAAGGATGAGCCTGAGCGCGGAGCGCGTGCAAGAACTTCTCGATTCCGCAAAGAAAAAAATGTATGCCGCGAGACTGCAACGGCCCACCCCATATGTAGACAAGACTGTTTACGTGGGATGGAATGCGATGTGCGTTTCGGCTTATCTGGAAGCCGCGAAGGTTCTCGGGTTAGATGAGGCGCGGCAATTTGCGCTGCGTTCGCTGGACCGGGTGCTGGCTGAGGCCTGGAACAAGGCAGACAGTAGCGCGGGCGAGTCGCCAGCGTCCACGCGATCCGCGACTACCGAAGCAGGGCGGCTTCTGCATGTGGTGGCTTATTCCGATCCGCAAGCTGAGCACCGAGAAGTTTTCGGCCTGCTGGAGGATTATGCGGCCGCAACGCTGGCCTGCCTCGATGCCTATGAAGCAACCGCCGACCTCAGCTACTTCAAGTTTGCGCAAGCCATCGGCGATGCGATGATCGCGCGCTTTTTCGATTCCGTCTCCGGAGGATTTTTCGATGCCGAGCCTTCGGCCGACGGCAGGAGTCTGGGTGTGCTCTCGACTCGCCGCAAGCCATTGCAGGATTCACCGACGCCAGCAGGCAATCCCATGGCTGCGGTCGCGCTATTGCGCCTGCATCATTACACAAGCGACGCCGCCTATCGCGACAAGGCAGAACAAACGCTGGAGACGTTTGCCGGGGTGGCGGAGCAGTTTGGCATTTTTGTTGCGACCTACGGTATTGCAGTCGCCCACTTCCTGGAGAGCCCCATTCAAGTGGTGGTCGTTGAAGCGGAGGGATCGGAAGAATCGGCCAACACCCTCGCCGGGGCCGCACAGGCGGCTTTCGCTTTTAACAAGAGTGTGCTGCGTTTGAAATCGAATCAGGCAATCGCGGAAAATCTTCCTCCCTCGCTTGCGGCCAGTATTCCAAACTTACCGCCGTTAAACTCCGGCGGGTCATTCGCAGTTTTATGTTCGGGATTTAGCTGCCAGCCTCCGATCACCAATCCGGAAGAGTTGAGCCGAGCGCTGGGAGATGCGCTCAAGAAACCTGGCGAGTAAGAATAAAAAACAACCGCCGCAAAAAAAAGGGCCGACGGGGTATGTATGAAGTCCGTCAGCCCTACAATTGCGAGCCCAGGTTCGGCCCAAAAAGTTACTGCTGGTTACCTTGGTGACCTTGCGGCCGCTAGCCGGATCCTATTTACTAGGTCCGACCTGAGGTTACGGGTGAAAAATGATTACTCCACCATCCGGGGCGGGACCCTGGGGAACGGCGGCGTAGGCATAAGCACCCATTAGCGCAAACATCAGGACGGCAATCCTGACAACGTGCTTCATGAGGTTTTCTCCTTCCGCGACTAGGATTCCCAAACACGGGATCCCTGGCGCGGAGGAGAATTATAAGGCACGAGTCAAGGGTTTTTTAAGTAGTTCCCTGTAGGCCGCAATTCTCCATCCACATTCCCTCGATTCCGAGGCCAAGAAATTCATCCCCTCCGAAGCCTTAACTTATTTGAAATCAGGTTCTTGTGCGCCACAACCCCGATTGAAATCGGGTGCGAGATAGGCTCGCGAGGTGAGGTCGGAGACAGCCTAGAATTTACGAAATCCGGAATTTCTTGAGATAGCAGAGATGATTGCAGAGGGGGTTACAGATCGTTATTTCTTTGAGCCGGCGCGCGCGGAAAATTCCAGATTCGGAGCTAATGGAAGGGGAGCTGCCACGACGCTGGGCGCATTCCCCGCAGGGGCTACGGGCGATAACTGAGCCCGCGAGAGAGCCCGATCCACCATTCCTTCAAACATGGGAATCAGGGAGTCAGCCTGCAGCGGATGCTGAATATCAGAGAGGCCCTGTTCCCAGCGCTGAGGCCGCAACAAGGTTGAGGTGGCTTCGCGAGCGGGACTCTTCATCAACGTATAGCTGAGCCAGATGATCAGCGCACAGTTGTAAGCAACCATGTTGGCCAGACCTACCGCAATCTCAGTCACGTGATATCCAGCGGAGTAAGCGATGAGACTCAATTCCACGAAGGCAAACGCGCCGAAGCCGAGGGCGATGCCGAAGCTATGCTGCCGGCGGCTCACTCCCAGATAGCGGGCAAAGAAAAGCAGAAAAAGAACCATCCCGACCTGAACAATGCGAACGCAACGCTGCGCGGTCATGATCGCTTGCACCCAGGGAACGGTGTCCGACGATCGCGTGGATACTGAGACGACGCCCGCCACCAATAGCATGACCAACCCCGCCCACTGGAACAGAACGGTGCCCATGTCACGAAGAGTGTGAAAGGGATGGAAGACGTCGAGAAACGCCTCGTGAATCACTTTGAAGCCCAAAACCACGCTCACGGCAGTTGTGAACCAGGAAAGGTAGAAACAGGCGGAATGGTTATACAAATAGGTTGGAAAAACCACAGCAAAGGTCAGGATCTGAGCAACTACGTAGGCGAAAAAATATTTGAACTGGCGGTGCTGTCCGCGGCGGAGCATAAGAACGGCAATCACCGTTTGCACGATGGGATGCGCGATCCATAAGGCGTAGAGAAGAATCCTGGTCTTTTCGCTCATGGCACCGTTTCAGGGCTTGCCATCCTCATGGCAAGAACCAATACCGCAAGGACATGCGTGCATTGGGACAGCAGACTTATTAACCGAAGTTAAACCTTTTCTGGAGAGTGTTCAATGTACTCAGGTAACCCAAAGTAACGTTACCTTCGTGCCATATGAGAAAAGAGGTGCGGATATTAAGCCCGTGCGGATATTGAGCCCGAAAGGATCTCCACTAGGCGGGGTTGTCCGCGCCGGTACCAGGCTGGTTGGAGCCGAGAAAGATAAAGTATGAGGAATCCCACAATGCCGTAGGAACGCTGCCGCGAGGCCGAGCGGTGAGCACGATGTTGTATTCGCTGGTGGCGCTCTCCCCGAGTTCGGCCAGCACATTGTGGCTTTCCGTGCGCAATCGAGGACTATGCGGGGTTTGCGAATCATTCCGTGGCTCGATCACAGCAAGCTGCGCAAGAAACTCATGTGGATCGGTATAGCGCGATCCCGGGATGGCAAACGATATTTCGGCGGCCTGCGAAGAAAAATGCCACGCCAGCGAAGCCGCCAAGCTTACTGCGCGCTCGTAGCTCGATTCGGAGATGGCTCCCTGCTGAGGATTATCGAAGACAATGCGAAGCTTGCGCTCATCCTCGCGGGCGAACTCGCGTACCTTCAACGAGCCGGACTTGGCTGTCGCCTTCCAGTCCACGTGCCGTGCCGAATCTTCCGGCATGTATTCGCGAATGCGATAAAGATCGGAGCCGCGTCCGCGCTCAAAGCTCTCCCAGTCCCCGCGAACCAGGGGAATAATCTCAAACATTTCATCAGGGGGGTCGATTGCGGGATAGACCAGGATTTCGCGCTGCAGGGCGACATCGCGCGTCTTGGTGAGAAAAGAAAAAGGAAAACGCGTGGCGACGCCGAATCCTGATTCGCAATGTCGTCCACGGCGGTCAAAGCAAAGCTCGATATCCGCCGCCAATTCTGCTTTCGGCGGCAGGAACGGGAAATAAACCATGCCTTCGAAAATTCCGCGGGTGGATGGCCTGATCTCGACCCGGCGGACGCGCCAGTCGCGCATTCGCACCCACTGATTTTCCGGAGCACGATTCAGCGGAAACGTGAAGGTAGTGCGCTCCCAACGCCACTGCCTGCGGACTTTTTGGCCTTTCGTGTTCCGCGCCGTCACTACACGGATGGAAAAGGCCGGCAAGAATCGCCGCGGGTTGTGTAGCAAGATTTGCCCTTTGACCGGGCGCCCCGCAAACACATGCTCGGGGAGGCGCACATCGAGCTCAATACCACGCAGAACCAGCGCGGAGGCTACGCCCGAAACCAGAATCGCCGAGAGCATGGCCGCGACAACAATGTAGAGCAGATTGTTGCCGGTGTTCAGGGCGGCGATACCAATCACCATCGTGACCAGCACATATACAATGCCGGCCTTGGTAACTTCGTAGTGAAAGGTATGACGCAGGCGCTCGATGGCCACACGGCGCGCCAGGTACGGCACGGTGACTAATCCCACGAACGCAGCCATTAATAGGGCAATCGAGGCCAGGACAACCGAGGCCCAAACATGGCCGGCTTCGCCCGACGCCGTGGAAAGCAATGCCGCGCCGAATGCAATTCCTAGCCCAAGCAATGCGAAGAGGAACTTTAACCACACTTCCGCGGATGCGGATTGCATCCACGCGGAGGCGCGGACGCGAGACATTCCTGGCAAAAGGCTGGTATCGATGGAACTCACTGATCGCAGCCTAGCACTCACCCGCTAGAACGGGCAATCGCGATCGGTAGGGATGGAAAGCCTTCGTAACGTGGGAAGGTGCCGTAGCCGAATGGCGGCCCTCAGTACTCGGCCAGTTCCTTCATGGCAAGGAATAAGTCATTCGCTTGCGGCAGAATGGCATCTTCGAGAATCGGCTGGTAGGCGACGAAAGTATCTTTGGCTGCGACGCGGCGAACCGGCGCGTCGAGCTGATCGAAGAGCTGGTCGGCGATGCGTGCGGCGATCTCGGCCCCATAGCCCCAGCTCAGGGTGTCTTCGTAGGCGACGAGCGCGCGATTGGTCTTGGCGACCGAGGCAGCAATCGTCTCCCAATCGAAAGGATTCAGGCAACGCAGGTCGATCAACTCCACTTTTACGCCGTGCTCGCGCTCGAGTTTTTGCGCCGCTTGCAGAGCGCGCGGAACGACCGCACCGTAGGTGATTACAGTCAGGTCCGTGCCGGGATTCACAATCTTCGCTTTGCCGAACGGAATCATGAAGTCCGGTCCGGGATAAGGGGCGCGCCCATAGGTCTCGCGGTAGAGTCGCTTGTGTTCGAGAAACAGCACGGGATCGTCGCAGCGAATCGCGGTGCGCAGCAGACCTGCGGCATCGAGCGCATTCGACGGAAATACAACGCGCAGACCGGGGATATGCGTAAAGACGCTCTCGCCGCATTGCGAGTGATAAATTGCGCCGCCGGTCAGGTATCCGCCAATGGCGACTCGGATCAGAACCGGGCATGAAAACTTATTGTTCGAGCGCCAGCGGATTACCGAGAGCTCGTCGCGAATCTGCATCATGGCAGGCCAGATGTAGTCGAAGAACTGAATCTCGACGACTGGCTTGAGCCCACGAGTCGCCATACCGGTGGCGCGGCCCACGATTGCGGCCTCAGCTAAAGGAGAGTTGAAGACACGATCGTTGCCGAATTCGCACTGCAGGCCAAAGGTGAGCTTGAACACTCCGCCCTTCCCTTTCACCAGCTTGCGCTTCAGATATTCTTCGCGGCTGCAATCGGCGACGTCTTCTCCGAAGATCACGATGCGCTCGTCGCGCTTCATTTCATCGCGCAGCGTTACGTTGATCAGATCGGCCATCGTCTTTGCCACCGGCTTTTTGCCGTCCGCTGAGTCCGCACCCACTACAGGCTCGGTAGCGAACGCGGAAGAGGCCGGATCGAGGTCCGGAGAATACACATACTGCATCACGCTTTCGGGCGCGGGAGGCAGGGCGGCGAGAGCTTCATCCACGGCAACCTGCAGCTCTTCATCAACTTTCTTCTCCAGTTCGTTGATGCCCTTCTCGTCGAGAATGCCTTCGCGCAGCAGAAACATTTGCGTGCGCGAAACTGGATCGCGGGCGGCATCGCGTTCGCGCTCGGCATCTGGACGGTAGAGGCGTTCGTCGTCAGAGAGCGAATGCGAATACGGGCGGATCACATGGGCATGAACAAAAGCCGGCCCGTGACCTTCACGGCAGTACTGGGCCGCGCGCTGGAAGGCCGCATAACTGGCCACCGGATCGGTGCCATCGATCTCTTCAAAATGAAAATTCGGGAAACCCGAGACCAGCCGCGAAATGCTGCCGCCAGCGGTCTGCACTTCGACGGGAACGGATATGGCGTAGCCGTTATCCTGAACACAAAAAATTACCGGCAGCCGACTGAGGGCGGCGGCGTTCATCGCCTCCCAGAATTCGCCTTCGCTGCTGGTGCCATCGCCCAGGGAAACGTAGGTCACTTCATCGCCCTTAAAGGAAACATCTTTGAACTGGCGATAATCGGTGCCCGTGTCAGAAGTGGGTGCCCCGCTTCTCGCGTCCTTTGCGAGAAGTGGGGATAGCCTGTCTGTCTGCTTTGCATTTTCGGCGAGCCGTGGAATTTCAGCCGCCTTGGGATGCCGCGAAAAATACCGACCCGCCTCAGCGCATCCGACCGCCTGCAGAATCTGCGAGCCGGTGGGCGAAGACTGCGTCACGATGTTCAGGCTCTTGTAGCCCCAATGTGAGGGCATCTGGCGGCCGCCGGAGCTGGGATCGTCCGCCGCACCCACCGCCTGCAAAAACATTTCAACCGGCTTGACGCCCAGCGCCAGGCACAGCGCCCGATCACGATAATAAGGATAGAACCAGTCGTAGCCGGCTTTTAGAGACATGCCAGCGGCGGCGCCAATGGCTTCATGCCCGGCACCTGACATCTGGAAGAAGATTTTTTGCTGGCGCTTGAGCATGATCTCCCGGTCGTCGATGCGCCGGGAGGTATACATAATGCGGTAGGCTTCGATGAGCTGATCGCGAGTGAGCCCTTCAAGATTGCGGGACTTTCGCCCGCTACTGCCGGGAACGGACAGCTTGGGATCGGTTTTTGTAGTCGCCATCCGTTTTCCTGAAGATACTTTATTAGATCGCCGAACCTAAGAGTAGGTGCAACATTTTGCGCCGCAGGTTGCATTGTAAATGGGAATTGGGCGATTAGAAAACAGGCAAATCATCCCGAGGAAGTCCTGATCGGAACGCTGGCCGGAAGAGCGTGGCTGATGGCAGAGGCACCCATCATTTATCCTTAGAAGAGCATGATCCAGACTCGCCGTGCTTTCGATCCGCATTCGATCAAGTTGGTGATCTTCGATCTGGATGGCACGCTGATCGATTCGCGCCTAGATCTGGTGCACTCGGTCAACGCCGCGCTGCGCCACATTGGACGGGATCCTCTGCCGGATGAGGTGATCGCCAGCTACGTAGGCGACGGCGCGCCAATCCTGATTCAGCGAGCATTGGGCGGCGAGGCGGTGGATGAGGCAGTTGTGCGCCGGGGCCTGCAGTTTTTTCTATCTTACTATCGCGAACACAAGCTCGACCACACCACGGTTTATGCGGGCATTCATCAATCACTTGCTGCCATTCAGCGTGGATCGAATGGTTTGCCGCGCACGATGGCGGTGCTCTCGAACAAACCAGTCGGGCCTTCGCGAGCCATCGTTGAATTGCTCGGCTTGGGGTCATTTTTCGCGCAGATCTACGGCGGGAACAGTTTTCCGAGCAAGAAGCCCGATCCGGAAGGCGCGCGGCAATTACTGAAAGAACTTGGGGTTCGACCCGAGCAGGCTGTGATTGTCGGCGACTCGCACGTCGACGTTGAGACCGGCAGAAATGCCGGAATGTGGAGCGTAGCCGTCAGTTATGGCTTCGCGCCGCACACACTGCAAGATTCGCACCCGGATGTGCTGGTGGATTCGCCTCAGGAACTGGTAGAAGTTTTCGGCCGACCATAAGACTCGTCCACTCTTTTTTCGGTAACTGTCGGACCGGCTACCTTGGCGTCCTTGGCGCGATTCCTTCGCGGGCTTTGCGGTTAAAAGCTTTTTACCGCAAAGGCCGCAAAGAACTTCCGCGGAGTTCGCAGAGACGGGCGATCCGTTTAGGGCAGGCCCACGAGTGCTTTCCTCTCATGTAAACTCATCCGACAATGAACGATCCACTGTCCAGTTTCACGGCGTCGGAGCTGCGCAAACTGCGCGGCATGAAGAATCCCTACGGCATTCAGAAATTTCTAGACGACGCACCGTATCATCTCGCGGACACCGCATGGTCGCCGCGTCGCGTACTGGCCGAGCAGACCGCGCACTGCCTGGAAGGCGCAATCTTTGGCGCTGCGGCGCTTCGCGCCAATGGCTACCCTCCGCTGCTGCTGGATTTTGAAGCTGAGAACGACACCGACCACGTCATCGCCATTTTTCGCGAAAACGGCTGCTGGGGCGCGGTCGCAAAATCGAACTACACCGGATGCCGCTGGCGAGAGCCGATTCACCGCACCCTGCGCGAGTTGGCGCTGAGCTACTTTAATACTTACGTGAATATGCGGCGCGAGCGCACCATGCGCCGTTTTTCGATCCCGGTAAACCTGAAGCGTTTCGATCGCCAGCAGTGGATGACCACGGACCAACCCGTGTGGTTCATCGTCTATCACTTGTTCGAAATTAAGCACTATCCGTTGATCACTCCGGCCATGGCGAAGCGCCTGCATCGGGCCGACGAACGGCTGTTTCAAGCGGAATGCCTGGGGAAGGCATACAAGGCCAACCGGTGACACGAGATCCATTTCTGTGCATCCCAAAGGAACTCCGACACTTCTAACGACGTAATGTCCCGCATAATGTTCCCAACGAGAAAGCTCGTTCTGGCTCTGATGCTGCTTTCCCTCGCACTCTCGAGGGAAGGTTATAGCCAGATCGCGGAATCCTCGGCCTCGGCCAACGCTGCGTCCCCTTCCCTGCCCGATCTAAAACCCGATGCCAACGGCGACCTTTCGCAGGACCAGATGCAGCAGTTGTTTCGCGTGGTGGCCGATAAAGATGAGCAGAACGATAAGCGCCTGCGCGACTATACCTACATTGAACGTGACGAACAGCACACTCTTGATGGAAAAGGCGATGTGAAGTCGGTTGAGGTTAAGACCTATGAAGTGCTGGAACTTTATGGCGAGCAAGTGGAGCGGCTGATCGAGAAAGACGGCAAGCCCCTGGATAGTGAAGAGGCGGCCAAGGAAGAAAAAAAGATCCAGAAAGTCATCGACAAGCACAAGAACGAATCTGAGGATGAACTCGCAAAACGCAAGGAGAAAGAAGAAAAAGAGCGCGAGGAGGACCGCAAGTTCACTCACGAAGTCGCGGATGCCTACAATTTTCGCCTCGTCGGGACGGAATCTTTGGCTGGTCGAGACGCGTGGGTAATCGATGCTGTTCCGCGCCCCGGTTATGAGCCTCATATGAGGCAGGCGAAGATCCTGCCCAAATTTCAGGGGCGGGTATGGATCGACAAGGACGATCTGCAACTGGCGAAGCTGGACCTTATGTGTATCGACACAGTTTCCTTCGGATGGTTCCTGGCGCGCATTCACAAGGGCTCGCGCGTCGTCCTGGAACAGACGCGAGTGAATGATGAAGTCTGGCTGCCCAGGCATGTCGCGATCAAGGTGGATGCCCGCCTGGCGCTGGTGAAGGGCTTCAATCTTGAAGCGGACCAGACCTTCAGCGATTACAAGAAGTTCCGCTCGAGAACCCGGATTGTCGGCATTGGCGAAGTCAAGGAAGGCGAACCGCAAAAGCAGTAGTTGAGCGTTGCCTTCCCCAAGCGGGCGTGCGGTTTATCGAAGCCCCGCCTGAACCCATTCCACGCGAGTATCATCTATAACTCAACTTGTATTAGAGAGTTCCGAGGGAAGCCAATGTCTTCGCAACTGACGCCGATAGCCACGGATGTGCGTGGCGACGCTTTTCCCATACTGAATGAGCACCAGATTGACCGCGTCCGCGCCCTGAGCAAGGTGCGAAAAGTGAAAGCCGGCGAAATTCTGTTTGAGCCGGGCGACAGCGAGGTGCCCTTCTTCGTGCTGCTCTCCGGCAGCATGGAGATTGTGCAGCCCGACCGTCGCGGCGAACAACCGATCGTTACCCACGGAGCCGGCAGCTTCACCGGCGAGATCACCATGATTTCCGGCCGTCTCTGCCTGGTACGGGGCCGCGTAACTACGGACGGCGAATTCCTCGAAATGAGCAACCACGATCTGCGTACGCTGGTCGCCCGCGACGCGGAGCTTAGCGAAATATTTATGCGCGCCTTTATTCTGCGGCGCCTGGAACTTATCCACCGCGGCCAGGGCAATGTGATTCTGCTGGGTTCGCGCCACTCCGCCCAGACACTGCGGCTGCGCGAATTTCTTACGCGGAACGGGCATCCGCACACGTATGTGGACCTCGATACGGATTCCACCTATCAGGATTTGCTCGATCACTTTCACGTCAGCATCGAGGAAGTCCCGGTGGTGATCTGCAACAACCGCACAGTCCTGCGCAAGCCCTCGATTCAGGAATTGGCGCGCTGTTTGGGACTCAATGCACATATCACAGCTTCGGAAGTGCGCGATCTGGTGATCGTCGGCGCAGGCCCGTCGGGCCTGGCAGCCGCGGTTTACGGTGCGTCCGAGGGATTGGACGTTCTGGTAATCGAGGCCGAATCTCCCGGCGGCCAGGCCGGCTCCAGTTCGAAGATCGAAAATTATCTGGGCTTCCCGATGGGGATCACCGGACAGGAATTGGCAGGACGGGCCGCGGCGCAGGCGCAGAAATTTGGCGCCAAGGTCCTGATCGCGAACAACGTGACGAAGTTGAACTGCGAGCGCCGTCCCTATGAATTGAGCGTGGACTGCGGCCAGACCATACGCGCCCGCACCGTCATCATCGCCAGCGGCGCGCAGTACAACAAGCCGGAGATTGAAAATTTGAAAAAGTTCGAAGGCCAGGGAATTTTTTACGGGGCTACGTATATCGAGGCTCAGATGTGCGGGAAAGACGATGTGATCGTCGTTGGCGGCGGTAACTCTGCCGGCCAGGCGGCGGTTTATTTGTCACAAAACGCCGGCAAGGTTCACATGCTGGTGCGTTCCGATCAGTTGTCCGACACGATGTCGCGCTATCTCATCCAGCGTATCGAAGAAAATCCCGGCATCGAGGTGCACTACTGCACGGAGATCGTTGGACTCGAAGGCGATGAGCAACTGGAACGCGTCACCTGGCGCGATAAGAATACCGGCGAGATTTCGACCCATGACATCCGGCACGTCTTTATTATGGCGGGAGGGTCGCCACGCACCGAATGGCTGAAAGACTGCGTTGCGATGGACAATAAAGGATTCATTCTCACCGGCCGTGATCTCGATCCCGTGATTCAAAACTACCACTGGCCGCTGGAGCGCGTCCCGCAGATGCTGGAGACGAGCCTGCCGGGAGTGTTTGCTGTGGGCGACGTTCGCGCCGGAAATGTGAAGCGCGTGGCCGCAGCGGTGGGTGAGGGATCGATCTCCATCTATCTAGTGCATCGCGTGCTGGCGGAGTTGTAGGGGCGGCGAAGAGGCTCCGTTCCTCGCCGTTATAATAGAAGAATTCTTCGCGGCACAATTGCTGCCTGTGGTCGGCGGCGCTCACGTTGGCAAGGAAACCGAACCGAGCTTTGTTCGGCATGGACAGCCGAGGCGGCTGTCCCTACATGGGCGCTGCCACTGCGCCGCAATAGCTAAAGGCTAACAACTAAGAGCTTTCATGGACTTTAAACTCGTTTCCGATTACAAGCCGCAAGGGGATCAGGGCCGCGCCATCGAGGCGTTGCTGCGCGGCGTTTATGACCGCGAGCAGCATCAGGTTTTGCTGGGTGTTACTGGCTCGGGCAAGACTTACACGATGGCGAAGGTGATTGAGGCGGCGAACCGTCCCGCGCTGGTGATGGCGCATAATAAGACGCTGGCGGCGCAGCTCTATCACGAGTTCAAGAATTTCTTTCCCCACAACGCCGTCGAATATTTCGTTTCGTACTACGACTACTACCAGCCCGAGGCTTACGTTCCGGCCGCCGATTTATTCATCGAAAAAGAAGCGACCATCAACGACGAACTCGACAAGCTGCGCCTTTCGGCGACGCGGTCGTTATTCGAGCGCCGCGATGCGCTGATTGTGGCTTCGGTGAGCTGCATCTACGGGCTGGGATCGCCGGAAGCGTATTACGGCATGATGCTGTTTTTGGAAAAGGGACAGAAGATCGCGCGCGAAGACATTACGCGCAAGCTGGTCGACATTCTCTACGAGCGCACCAATGGCGAGTTCAAGCGCGGAACATTTCGCGTGCGGGGCGATGTCATCGAGGTTTTCCCTACGTATGACGACATGGCCTATCGCATCGAGCTGTGGGGAGATCAGATCGAGTCGCTGGCGCAGATCGATCCTCTCTTTGGCACGGTGAAGCAGAAGTATATGCGGCTGCCGATTTATCCCAAGACGCATTATGTGATGAAGGATGAGACGCGCGCGACCGCGGTCGAATCGATCAAGCAGGAGCTGGCGTGGTGGGAAGTGGAGTTGGAAAAGCAAGGGCGCGTCGTGGAAGCGCAGAGAATTCATCAGCGGGTGAAGTTCGATCTGGAAATGATCAAAGTGATGGGCTACTGCCACGGCATCGAAAATTATTCGCGGCACTTTACGGGTCGCATGCCGGGCGAGCCGCCGCCGACGCTGCTGGATTATTTTCCCCGCGATTTTCTGATGTTCATCGATGAATCGCATCAGACGATTCCGCAGTTGCGCGGCATGTATGCCGGCGACCGTTCGCGCAAAGAAACGCTGGTGGAGTACGGCTTCCGCATGCCCTCGGCGCTGGATAACCGTCCGCTGACGTTTGCGGAGTTTGAGCATCGCACCAATCAACTCGTCTACGTTTCGGCAACGCCGGGGCCGTACGAGTTGACCAAGTCGGCGGGCGTGGTCGTGGAGCAGATCATTCGGCCGACGGGATTGATTGATCCGGAGGTTGAAGTGCGTCCGGTGAAAGGCCAGATTGACGACCTGCTCCACGAGATTCGTGCGCGCGTGGCGAAAGGCGAGCGCGTGCTGGTGACTACTTTGACTAAACGCATGTCTGAGGATCTGGCCGAGTACTACGGAGAAGTGGGCGTGAAGTGCCGCTACATGCACTCGGAAATTGAAACGCTAGAGCGGGTGAAGATTCTCCGCGATCTGCGCAAGGGCGAGTTCGATGTATTGATTGGCATCAATCTGTTGAGGGAAGGTCTGGACTTGCCAGAAGTTTCTCTGGTCGCGATTCTCGATGCCGATAAAGAAGGATTTCTGCGATCGCAGGGATCATTGATCCAGACCATCGGCCGCTGTGCTCGCCATTTGAACGGCCGCGCAATTCTCTACGCCGACCGCATGACCGACTCGATGAAGCGCGCGATGGATGAGACTTTGCGGCGGCGCGCGATCCAGACTGCCTATAACGAAGAGAATGGAATCACGCCGGAGTCGATCATTCGTCCTCTGGATATGACCCTGGCCGGAATCGTCGCCGCCGACTACGCCGACCTGACCGGTGGAGAAGGCGAAGGCATGCCGGAGTTCAAATCACAGGAAGAGCTAGACGCCTACATTATGAAACTCGAAAGCGACATGCGGGAGGCGGCGAAGAAGTTTGAGTTCGAGAAGGCGGCCAAGTTGAGGGATACGATTAAGGAGTTGAGGACGAAGGAGTTTTTGTTCGCGTAAAAACCTCAATTGCCCTTCGTATCCTTTTCCACTCCGAGCCTACCTGCGCGGCAATCTCGCGGTTTCGGCGACCCAAGCCATCAATTCCTGAGCGCGGCTGCGATTCAGAGCTACCTCTTCAGCGGTCAACTCTTCGTTCAGGATTTCGCTCAGAATCTCCTCCGTGAGGCCGCGCGCCTGGGCCTCCGCTCCAATTTGATCAAGTGTGGCTTCTAGCTCTGCAACTCTCGATCTGCGAATTCGTTCCTCTTCGGTTGTCAGAGGCGGTTCGCAGGGATCCATAAAGGATTCGTCGCGCATGTCCCTATGGTATCGGACTGATCGGAGTTCCAGCCGGGGAACCGAGCAGATTCCTCACCCGGCTGAAAGCCGGGATTCGGAAATACAGGATTCCCGTGTTACACTGTTTTCGTGTCACCTAAATCTCAACTCCGCAATGTAACCGTGACTCTTGAAGAAGACGTCGCGCGGTGGGCGCGGATTGAGGCGGCGCGCAGAGATACCAGCGTTTCGCGCCTGCTGGGAGATCTCTTGAAAGAACGCATGAACGCCCGGGACGACTACGATCGCGCTATGCGACGGGCGCTGGGGCGCAAGGCTTTTCTTCACAGTACTGGCCGATATCTGACGCGCGAGGAAGCGCATGACCGCTCCCGTCTTCGTTGATTCGAACGTATTCCTTTACGCGGCGGACGCCGCCGACCCGCGCAAACAGCGGGTTGCGAGGGATTGGCGGGACGAATTATGGAAGAGTCGGCTGGGGCGAGTCAGCTTTCAGGTGCTGAACGAGTTTTACGTCAATGTAGTGAGGCTCAAACCTGCTGCCTCCGACGAGGCTAGATCTGAAGTTCGCGATCTGCTGGCGTGGAACCCTGTTGTCGTGGATGCGGCGGTGATCGAGAGAGCCTGGAAGCTGCAGGACCGATATAAGCTTCCCTACTGGGATTCGCTGATTGTTGCGGCAGCAAAGGTTGCAGCCTGCGGATTTCTTCTCACGGAAGACTTACAGAACGGGCAGAAACTGGATGGAGTGGAAGTGGTGAATCCGTTTCTGCACAACCCTAAGTCGGTTCTGTAATTTTCGCCTTCTATCAAGCCGCAAGCATTCAACGAGGTGCTGCCGGGCGTCGCCCGGCCGGACGGACGAAGGCGGCAGTCCCTACATGATTCATTCACACTGCCCTGATTAGGCCTGGATATCCCGCCACGACAGAATCCGCGGTCAGCAGCGTGATTCCCTCGACAGTAGCCTGCGCCACCAGCAAGCGGTCGAAAGGGTCTTTGTGGATCGGCGGTAGACTGTCGAGCGCGACTACGTGATCGCTGAGAATTGGCAACTCGGTATAGCCATTGTCCAGCAGCCCGCGGCGGAGGAGGCGCGGATCGGCCTGGAAGTCGCTGCGGCCGAGTGCACGCTTGATGGCTACTTCCCACACGACGGCTGCGCTGAACAGAAGCTCATTCGCCGGGCTGTCGATCAATTTTCTGGCGGCCGCCGGGAGGCGATTTGGTTTCCCGGCAGCCCAGAGTAGCAGATGAGTATCGAGCAGAATCTTCATTTCCCGCTCGAAAAAATGCGCTCAATTTCTTCTTGACCCATACGATCGAAGTCATCGGGCACCGAGATTTGCCCAGCCATAAAGCCCAGGCGCTTGAGCTGTTTTCCCACCGGAGCGCCCAGAGCTGTGACTTTCACCATGGGCTTTCCGGCCTTCGCAATCACAAAAGGCTCGCCCTCGAAGGCTTCTTCGACCAGCTTGGAGAGTTGGGTTTTGGCTTGGTGAATATTAACTGTTTTCATGGGTTACGGTAGACTAGACTAACTTGGTTTAGTCTATCGTAAGCCGACCCAATGAGCAACCGCGATTTTGAAGCTACCGTCCGTAGGCCGCGCTCGCGGCCAGAGGCTTGCGGTGGAACGTATAGCCATCAAAGGTTTCGGAGCGGAAGTTCAGGTTGGAAGGAATTAGCTTTTCGGTCTGGCTGAGGAAGAGATATCCGCCGGGCTCAAGATAAAGATGCAGGCGCTCGATCAGGGCGATGCGCTGGGCGCGGGAGAAGTGCGGCAGCACGTCCATGCAGAAGATACAGTCGAAGCGGCCGATGTAGCCGGGGCGAGCCAGGTTCATGCAGTTGAACGTGACCATGCTGCGCAGACGGGGCTTTACCATCAGATGCGTTTCATTGGCAGAGGGCAGTTGAGCGCGCGACCATCCATTTCGCGCGGAGGCGCTTCTTGACCCGTTGCTTCTCGAGTCGATTTCGTCTTGTTCCGTTTCTTGTTCAACCGCTCGCGGAACCACCGGCGAATTGATCTTGGAAAAATAATTTCGAATGGTCGCTGGCGGCAGGCCATCGACAGCCGATTGCCGGTAGATTCCGCGATCGGCGGCTTCGATATTTTGCGGCAGCAAATCGCTGCCCACGATGTGGATGGCGAGCGCAGCGGGATTAGCCGGCCCCGCCGCTATCTTCTCGCTGTCGACGATCACTCCCCGAGAACTTTTTCCATTTCCGTTCGAGCCGCCGTTGCTGTGATTCGCCGTGGCGCCCATCTGACTTACCGCGTCGCAGACCGCCATCGCGATCGAGTAGGTTTCTTCTCCGCTGGAGCAGCCGGCGCTCCAGATGCGCAGTGGGCTGGGCCCGTCCGCTGATTTGCGGGCACATATCTGCGGCACCACTTGACGGGTCAGAGCATTGAGGGCTCCGGGATGACGGAAAAAACCGGTATTGTTATTGAGCAGGCCGTCGAGCAAAGAAGCCAAATTCGCAGGGTCGGCCTCAGCCGATCGCATGCGCTCAAGCAGCACTCCCACAGACCCCAAATCTTGCGCCTCGACGAAATCGACGACATGCGCCGCCAGCGCGTTGCTGGGGCATTCGAGCACGATACCCGTCTGGCGCTCCACCAGCAGGCGCAGCTCCGAGAGCTCGTGTTCAAGGATGGTGCTGGTTGCCATTAGCTTATGCATAGTTGCTGATCCCCTGCGCAAATCCGACTGCCTCGTGCCGGCGAGATAGTTTTTCATCGCCTGGGGAGGACAGTTCCGTTTGTTTTCTTAAGTCTCTAATCTCCTGCCACCGCCACGTTGTACTTTCCGGAATCCCGCTCCACCTGCTGCGCGACTACGGCCATTTCTTTTTCCAGCGACGAAAAACGCTGCATCACTTCGTGAATGCGCAGCGTCATGTTGCGAATGGTTTCGATCTGGGCGCGGGCCTGCGCGGTGAGGCTGCCGGGCTCAAGCAGCAGCAGATCCGAATTGCCCAGAAGTGAAGTGAGGGCATTGTTCAGGCCGTGGCGCATGTCCAACATGTAGCGGCCAAGCGTGGCCTGGCGATCGAGTACGGCGCACGCCTCTTCGGCGGCGCGGGCGCGGGCTTCGGCGCCGGCGCGAAGCACGGCTTCGCCTGCGGCCAAAATCAGCGCGTCAAGCCAGCTCTCGCCTTGGCGCAGAACCGAGGTTCGCGGCCACCGTTTGCGCACAAGTTCTGCGGTAGCGGCGTCTTGGCTCACATAAAACAGAGGTTGCTGGGTTGAGTGAAGAGGTTCCAGCAAGACCGAGAGTAGTTCGCGGCGCAGCGGGCCAACAATGGCAACGGCGAAATTCTCGACGGCGCAGGGCCACAGTTCCCCGCTCAGCAGCGTGAAAGTCGGCACGTGGCGCTCCATCTGCCAGCGTGCGGTAATACTGCGGGAAAATTCCACATCGTCGGAAATAATCAGAACGCTCGGATGATCCACTTGCAGGGTCCCTTTTCGTTCGAGCAATTTGCTACGGGTTTCTTTTCCTTCACTGCCGCTTCTCGTTTTAATTCTTTACTTGCTCTCGGAAGCATCCGGATTCCACTCCGGCGCCGCACTCGAAATTTCGAACTCGGGTGCGTCACTATTTGCAACGGCAAACTCGGCTGGCGATTGCTGCGGGACGTCTCCAGCAAGCTGATTATGATCGGCGCCTGCGCCCGCAGCGGCGGCCGATGCTCGCGGCTCGGGCGATTCCGCTTCCTGCGCTTTCCCCTCTGTCTCGGGTGTGCCCCGTCCCAAAGCAGCCTCCACGGAGGCGCGCAAATCCACCAACATGCGCAAGGGCTGGCCGGAAGAATATTCCGCCTGGAACATCACCTTCCACGACTGGCAGATCATGCGCAGACGAATCACCGGCTCCTGGGCCGAGAACTGCGCGCGCCGGCAGTCAATGGCTTCGACCCCTTTTTCTTCCAACTCGGTGAGGCCATCGAGAATGCTGTTGAGGTCGGCGAGCATCAGGCGGAAAAAGACCCGCCGCATGAGATATCCGAAGCGGGTGAACGCGACCAGAGCGACGGGCAGGTAAAACAAATCTCCGGCCTGCGCCTTGGCTTTGCGTCCCTGTTCCAGAATGCCGCCGTGGAGCAGTTCGTCGAGCGAGCGGCAGCGCCGCGCGGCATCCAGAACGCGGTCTAACGCATTCAGCCACACGGGTGTCTTCAGTTCGACCACGCCCAGCACCGGCTCCAAGCCTTTGGCCACATAGGCTAGGTCGGCGCCATTGTCGTCCAGGTCGGTCGGCGCGTTCTGGCTGAAGTATTGCACCAGCAAGAAATCAATTTTGTCGCGCACAGAGTCCGTGTGTGCCTTCTTCGCCAGAAGATGTTGCAGCATGGCGACCAGCGAGTCGGGATCGACCAACGAACTGGTCTGAAGGAACTGGCGCAATTGATGCACCTGGATGCGGTCATCCAAATCGCTGAGCCACTGTTGAGCCTGCTCCACAGACTCGCGCGTCGGCGAGTCGACGCCGTTCTCGAGATCGGCGCACCCAGGCAGGTCGATGGCAAACTCACGCACTAACTCGGCGTAAATGGGATGCAGGCGGCGCGCACTCGACCACTGCGCCGCAAGATCTGGAGTGGAAGATTCCGGTTGGGTTGGGGTCATGATTTTACAATCCAGTTGGGAACGGGGTTGACAAAGCGGGCGGCCACAATCGTCGCCTTGGGGTGGTATTGCACGGCGACGACGGAGGCTTCAGTATCCAGCGAATCGTCGGAGTTGCGCACGCGCAAGAGGTCGCCAAACTCCAGCGGCGTGGTGCAGGAAAACAGAACTTCTCGCGGCGTGCCGAATTCAATGACCGTGCTTTCCTGGAAGCTGGCGCCGGCGTGATTTTGATTTGTGCCGCTGCTGCGAGTGAGTTGCACCGGAATGCGGACCGGCGTGGCCTCGGGGAAAAAACGGGCCAGATCTGCGACCGGGCTGGTTTGCGCCGCCCGCGATTGAGCTGTGGCTTGTTGCGCCAAGCGTTTGTGACCCTTTCCCCTACCTGCCCCGGACTTGCTTCGCCCTGAACCTGTCTGATGCAGGGCAAATTTAAATTTCTTTAAAGGTGCGGTTGGGCTCCCCCTCTTCCCGGTTAGGAAGAGCCTTGGGGAGCCAGAACACGCGGTTATGCGGAAAGGAGAAGCAAGAGCGATACCACAGTGCGGAACGGAAGGACTAGCACCTAGGCGCTCTATTTTTCAATGACTTAGAATCCGTCTATCGTTTGCTGGCCAAGCCGAAAGCCATCGTGTCTCATCGTGAGACTTGGTCTCATGCGAATGGGCGTGACATCTCACCCACCCGGTTCGTCGCCGAATATCGGCGGAAAGCTCCGAAACTCACAGACGCTCTCTGAATGTTATGCATCAAACTCTGCCTTGGAGTGCCGCGAATTCGGGTTTCGCGAAGACAATTGCTTGAGGGAAAACAACTTATGGACAAACGACTGAGGAAGTTGAGCCTGTGGATTTCTGTTCTAGCTGTCGTGCTGTCGACTGCGGTTTTAGCTACGCAGGCGGCCGCGCAAGACGATCAAGAAGATCCGCCCAGCCGCGTCGCGCGCCTGGGATACACGGAAGGGTCCGTCTCGTTCCAACCTGCCGGAGAAGATGAGTGGGTGCAAGCCGTGGAAAATCGGCCCATGACCACCGGCGACAAACTCTGGGCTGACAAAGGTTCCCGCGCCGAACTGCAACTGGGATCGGCAGTAATTCGGCTTTCTGAAAATACTGGCATCTCGTTCCTTGACCTTGACGACAACACAGTTCAGCTTCAGCTCAGCTCGGGATCGATCAGCATCCGGGTGCGCAGGCTGCACCCCGACGATGACTTTGAGATCGATACTCCAAACCTGGCGTTTACACTTTCGCAGCCCGGAAATTACCGCATGCAGGCCAGCGAAGACGGAAGCTATTCGACGGTCACTTTGCGGGCGGGAGAAGGGCAAGCCACCGGCAACGGCCAAACCTATACGCTTCATGCCGGTCAAACGGGGAACTTCAGCGGAACTGACTCGTTGAACGCCGATGTCGAACAGATCGGAGAGCCCGACCAGTTCGATACCTGGGCCGACGGCCGCGAGCGCCGTCACGACGATTCGCGCTCGGCGCAGTATCTCTCGCACGACGTCGTCGGCTACGACGACCTCGACGACAACGGCGACTGGCGCGACGATTCGAACTACGGCCACGTCTGGTATCCGCACGTCGATGCCGGCTGGGCGCCATATCACGAGGGTCATTGGGATTGGATTGATCCGTGGGGCTACACCTGGGTGGATGATTCGTCGTGGGGCTATGCGCCCTTCCACTACGGACGCTGGGTAAGCGTTGGCGGACGGTGGGGGTGGATTGCGGGACCTCCTGCGGAAGAACCGGTCTATGCTCCAGCCCTGGTGGTCTTTATCGGCGCCGGTGGCGGAGGCTTCGGTGGCAACGTCGGATGGTTTCCGCTTGGCCCCCGCGAAGTCTATGTGCCCTCGTATCCCGTCAGCAGGGCGTATGTGAATCGGGTGAACATCAGCAGCACAACGGTGAACACCACCACGATCACCAACGTCTACAACACAACCATTGTTAATAAGACTACGAGCGTCACCAACATTACTTATGCAAACCGCACCGTTCCCGGCGCCGTGACGGCGGTTCCGCAGGGAGCTTTTGCGGGAGCGCAACCGGTGGCGAGAGCCGCAGTGAAGGTGACTCCGCAGCAAATTGCGGCCGCGCCGGTGAACGCCCGCGTTGCCGTGAATCCCACGCGGCAAGCCGTGCTAGGAGCCAAAGCTGCAAGCGCGGGACATGTGACCGCTCCTCCAGCGGCGGTGGCAAACCGGCAGGTGATTGCGAAGAAAACTCCGCCTCCGGCCCCACCATCGTTTGCCCAACGCCAACAGGCGATGGCGGCTCATCCCGGGCAACCATTGGCCAAGCGTGAAGTGGCGGCGATGCATCCGCCCGCAGCGATGGCGCGTCCAGCGGTAAAGGTCGCTCCTCCGGGCAAGCCGGCGACAGCAACCACGGGACATCCTCCTGCGCATGCGGGCGCTGCGCGGCCTGGGCAACCTGCCCCTGCCGCTCCCGCCAAACAGCCGGAGAATCGTCCGGGCAATCAGCCGGAGCCGAATCGTCCCGGTGCCGCAGCGGCTCCGGCCAATCGTCCTCCGGCAGCGGAAGCAAACCGGCCCGCGCAACCGAACAAGCAGCCAAACCGGCCTGCGGCGGAACCGAACCGCCCGCCTGCGGAATCGAACCGCCCTGCGGCGGCGCAGCCGAACAACCGTGTACCTGCGACACAGCCGAATAATCGTCCGACTGAAGCGAATCGGCCGACTGAAGCGCCAGCGCATCCTCCGGCGGCTCAGCCGAATAACCGGCCCGAGCCGAACCATCCGCCCGCGGCGCAGCCGAGCAACCGTCCGGAAAGCAACCGGCCAGCGGAAGCTCCTGCGCATCCGGCGGCGCAACCGAACAAGCCGGCGGCGAATCAGCCGAACAGGCCGGCGGCTCAACCGAACCGTCCGGAGAATCGGCCTGCACCGGAAAACAAGCCCGCAGCGCGTCCGGCTGCCCCGCCGCCACAGCAGCATCCACCAGCGGCGCAACAGAACCGGCCTCCAGCCGCCAAGCCCGCACCCCCTCCTGCAAAAAAGGAGCCTGCGAAGACTCCCGAGGAGAAGAAGCGCGAGGAAAAGCCGAACGGCATGTAGGTTTGGTTTTTAGCTGAAACGCGAAAGCACCCTGGGGATTACTCAGGGTGCTTTTTAATGCGCGGCTCATCGTGGCCCTACTGCAGCCTCCACGGCGAGCGCTCTGGCCAGCGTCGCATGGCATCGTTCGCCCACGCCGTCGTTTTATCGGCATGGCATGAAATGCATGGATTGGGAATTTTGTATTGATCGGTCATGTCGGGAGTAATGAATTTGAAGGTGTGAGCGTGAACTTTGACGTCGGCAATCGTCGTCTGAATCTGGGGCATGTGGCAGGCGACGCATTGGCTTCCGGCGCTGCCGGGCTTGTGATGGGTGTGCTCTTCAAGTGTGGCAGTGCGGGGGCCGTTGGGGGAGAGCGGGCCGTGGCAATCCAGGCAAATCTTGTCAGCCGGTTTTATGAGTTGGGCATAGCTACCCGTGCCGTGCGCATCGTGGCAGCTGAAACAGGTCACGCCGCGGCGGTACATCATGCTTTGCACGAAGTCATTGCCCTGCATCCGGTTCTTGTGCCCGGTTCCATCGGCGAAGTGCGTGAAACTGGTTGCGCCCAGCGTGTGGCCCTCCAACTTCCAATAGTCCTGAAGCCTTAGTCCAACCCGGTAGCCCACAGGCCAGTCATAATATTTGCCTTCGATTGGAATGGTCAAAGGACGGCCCTGCGAGTGACACTGGATACAAGTATCGCTGGCGGCGACGTAATCCATGCGCGCCGGGTTCAGGATGTTTGCGCGTGAAGGGTGTGCCATGTGCTGGCTGCCTGGTCCGTGGCACTTTTCGCAACCCACATTCCACTCGGCCACCTGCTTGGTGTGAATGTTGTAGTCCACGGAGTGGCAACCGTCACAGGTGGGGCCGGTGGGGCGCTGCATGTTGTCGGGAGGATAAAACGGCTCCCACCAATCCGTGCCTTTGGCTACAAAATAGGGGCGCCAGCCGCCGTGCGGGATATCCCACTGAGCAGGTTCGGGAAAATAATCATCCCCTATCTTGGTGAAATAGCGCTGCTTCCAAAGACTGCCGTAGACCAGCGCGACATCATCCTTTGTAAAGTGGGCGATGGGATCAGTCGTGAGGTCGGGGATGATGGCTTCGGGATGCTGGCGAGGATCGCGAACGACGTTGGCCATTGCGGTCTTTTGCCAGCGTTGGTAGATTTGCGCATGGCACTTCTGGCAGGACGCAGACCCCACGTAGCGAGCGGAATCTGAGATTTCGCTTTCTTGCGATTTCTGCTTGGCGCTCAGCGGCCGCAGGTAGCGAATGAAAATAACCAGCTTCCAGCTGTCGTCCTCGGTCTCCTGATGAACAAGGCTCCAAGCAGGCATGCCGGTGAACTGAACCCCGTTTTCGATGATGTAATGGAGCTGGCCATCGCTAAGACTCTGGCTTAGAGGAGAAAGCAGATCAGGAACTCGCGGGTAGAGCGATTGACCCATTTGCGTGTGGCCGCGGCCATCGGTGCCATGGCAATTGGAGCATCGGGCGATGAAATGGTCGCGGGCCTCTCTCAGAATCAGCGGGGTAATTTGCAATGGATTTTGCAGGTTGCGTTCGCGCAGGGGAATGGCGGAGTTCCTGACAAACCGGGCCGCCGCGATCTCGAGCATAGACGGCTCCGCGGTGGCTTTGAAACCGCGCCGAATCAATAACAGCGCGCCGGCGCTGGCAACGATTGCGAGCACCATCAAAAATAAAAAAAACTTCTTCCAAATTTTCATACGGTAAGCCCAGCGTCTATCCTTGTTCGCCGGCATCCTGTAAGTGATTTGAATCGAAATATTCTACAACTTGGGCTGCGAGGTGACTGAAAACTCCCGCCGTTTTTGAATCCAACAACGGAACTACAGACATTCCCCGATTGTTCGAGAACGATGACTGGCCGAAAATTCGACAATGCAACTTTATAATCGATGCCCACGGTGCAAGGCCCGTCTCGTTTTGAGATTGTCGGCATTGTCAACCGATCTGGTTTGCCCGAATTATCCTAATTGCCGCGGGCCGGTCGACAACTCTGTTGGTCGGCCAAAGCCGATGCAAAGCGTGCAGCACGAATTGCGCGCGGCCTAATCCCGCGTTGCCTACTCCGAACAATTAGTCGGTGGCAGTTTATTGCAGCGTGTGGCTGGACGCTGCGGAACTCGATGTCCCGCTGATGTTGTAGCGTTTGAGTTTGCGGTAGAGTGTGGCGCGGCTGATGCCGAGCATACGTCCAGCTAGAGCCTTATCGCCGTGGACTTGTTCGAAGACGCGCTGGATCGTGGCGCGTTCGATATCTTCCAGGTCGGTGGTTGAAGGAGCGACCGCCGCGCCGACTACGCCTGATTCAGAAGACGCCTCCAGTTCGGAGACTTCTGGCGTCGATCCCGACGGCGGACGAGCTTCGCGCGAATTCAGCGCGGCGATGGATGCAGGCAGATCACCGAGGTCAATGAGAGTGCCATCGCCGAGCGCGACGGCGCGCTCGACGCAGTTTTCGAGTTCGCGCACGTTGCCGGGCCAGTCGTAGTTCATCAAAGATTTCATGGCGCCGCTCGAGACGCGCAAATCGGCGCCGGGAGCGTAGCGCTCGCAAAACCAATTCACCAACAGAGGAATGTCGCTGCGCCTCTCGCGCAAGGCTGGTACGTGCACGGTGACTACGTTCAGGCGAAAGTAAAGATCTTTGCGGAAGGTTCCATTCTTGTAAGCAGCTTCGAGATCGCGATTGGTGGCGGCGATGATGCGTACGTCAACTTTGACGCGCTGGTTGCTGCCGACTGGGCGCACTTCTTTTTCCTGCAGCACGCGCAGCAGCTTGGCCTGCAGTTCGAGCGGAAGCTCGCCAATCTCATCGAGAAAAATTGTGCCCGTGTCGGCGGATTGAAAAAGCCCCTGTTTGGATTTGAGAGCGCCGGTGAACGCACCTTTTTCGTAGCCGAAGAGTTCGCTTTCAATCAGCGTGGGCACGAGCGAACCGCAGTCGACGGCGACGAACGGCCGGTTGGCGAAGGCTCCGCGGAAGTGAATGGCGCGTGCGATCAGCTCTTTGCCGGTCCCGCTCTCGCCGGAAATCAGAACGGCGGTGCGCGTATCTTTGAGGCGAGATGAAACGCGCAGAACTTCCTGAATTTTTGCCGATGACCCGATGATGCCGTGCACGGCCGTTTCGGAGTCCATGCGCTCGCGCAGGAATTCGTTTTCTTCGACCAGGCGAACCTTCTCGGCCATGCGGCGCAAAAACAGCCGCAGTTCCTCGAGCGGAGAAAACGGCTTGGTGATGTAGTCGTAGGCTCCGAGCTTCATGGCCTGCACTGCGGTTTCAATCGAGCCGTGACCGGTCATGAGCGCGACTTCAGTTCGGGGCAGAAGTTTTTTTACTTTCTCGAGAAATTCAAGACCCGACATGTGCGGCATCACCATGTCGCTGAGCACCATGTGAACCGGCTGCTCTTCCAGCAGCGCCAGCGCGGATTCGCCGCTCTCGGCTTCGAGGCAAATAAATCCCAGAGCTTCGCCAACGGTGACGCAAAGTTTGCGGATGGTCTGCTCGTCATCGACGATGAGCAGACGAACTCGCAGATCTTCTTTTCCTAAGCGCGATTTAGTCGAGACGGTGTTCAACGGGCTTTCCCCATGGTCTTCTCCACGGCGGAGATAAGATCCTGCACGCGAAAAGGCTTCTCCAGATAGAGTGCGCCGATCTTGCGCAGGGTGGAAACGGTTTCTTCATTGGCATAATCGCCGGTAATGATAACGACTTTATCAACCAGGTCGGGACGGTTGGCGGAAATCCAGGTATGCACCTGAGCGCCATCGACGCCCCCGGGCGTGCGCATGTCGGAGACGACGCCGAGAAATTGCCCCTTCTCCAGCAAGTGCAGAGCTTCAGCTCCTGATTCGATGCAGACCACACCATAGCCATTGCGCTCGAGGGTTGCGCTGACCAGGGCCATGATCGAGGGTTCATCTTCGATGAGAAGTACGGGAAAAAGCGTGGGTTGGACGGCTGGACTGGTCATGGCTGATTCACTCCTGCGGCCACACTTAAAGTAGCGGTGTGGGGCGCGGCGGGAAAGCGGACGATAAAGGTGGCGCCCTGCCCGTCGGCATTGTTGTGGCAGAGAATCTCGCCTCCGTGCTCCTTTACGATGCCGTAGCAGATGCTGAGGCCGAGGCCGGTTCCCTTGCCAACCTCTTTGGTGGTGAAGAAGGGATCGAAGATGCGATCCGGATTAGAAATGCCGTAGCCGTTATCGCAGAACGAAACCTCGACGGCATCTCCCGCTTTGGTGGTCATGATTTCGATGCGGGCCGGGCGGCCGACTTCATGCACCGCATCGTACGCATTGTTGAGGATGTTCAGGAAAACCTGCTGAAGCTGGTGGGCGTCGCCAATGATGTCGGGCAGGCCTTCGTCAAGGTGTTCAACTACGTCCACGCCGTGACTGTTGAAATCGTAAGAACGCAGCTGGATGGTGCGGCGAAGAATCAGGTTGATTTGCACAGGATTGCGCTGTGGCGGCATCTGGCGGGCGAAGCTCAGCAGATTTTGCACGATCTGTTTGGTGCGCTGGGCTTCCTGCAAAATCACGCGCAGATCTTTGCGGGCGCTTTCCGGGATCTCGGGATTTTCCATCAGCAAATCGGCAAAGCCGAGAATTGCCGTCAAAGGATTGTTTACTTCATGGGCGACGCCAGAAACCAACTGGCCCACGGCCGCCATTTTTTCGGCATGCACCAGCTTGTCGCGGAGTTCCGCCGAGTCCGTAATATCCGTCATGACCACGACGATGCTGTTGATGTTTCCCTGCTCGTCGCGCATGGGGCTGAGGTTGACGGAAAACTGGCCGAGATTGCCGTTGCCCCGCATGATCTGTAGCTCAAGATTATCGACCTGGGCTCCGCGCAGAATGGCCTGAAGAGCGTCTGCGAGGGGGCGAACAAAGCCGGGAGCGGCGAGTTCGATCAGGGGATGGCCGAGAAGTTCACGCTGTTCGAATCCAGCTTCATACCAGCGGCGGTTGGCGTAGCTGACAAGGCCGGCGGTGTCGGCGACCAGTATGAGGCTTTGCGTGTTGCTGAGAATCTTGCCGGAGAAATCGCGCTCGCGCTGCAACTCGGATTGGTACGTGTGCAAGCCGGTAACGTCGAGCATGAGGCCGCGGATTTGCAGCAGCATTCCATCGCGGTCGTACATGCCGAAAGCATTGATGAGAACGTAGATTGGATTGCCGTTCTTGCGGCGCAGTGTAACTTCAAAGTTGCGAACCTGGCCATCCTTTTCCAAGGCATCGCTTTGGCGCTGGCGATCTTCGGCGGAAAAATAAATCTGCGTGGGAATATCGACCTGCAAAAGTTCTTCGCGGCTGGAATAGCCGAGCATGGTCACCAGGGCGTCGTTGACTTCGATAAAACGTCCTTCCGGAGTGCTGAAGAAAAGGCCTTCCTGAATGTGATCGAACAACTCACGGTACCTGCGCTCGGCTTCTCGGCGGTCGGTGATGTCTTTGAGTACGTGAATCGTCTGCAAACTCTCGCCGGAAGCGCCGTGAACCCGCGAAGTGGAAACCAGGTAAGTCCGATCAAGGGCGGGATGGACGAACTCGTCGGAATCTTCTCCCAGAGAGCGGCAAAACGGGCAGGAATACAGAGCGCCCTCGTTGGTAAGCGCGAGCAGGGCGCGCATATTCACGCCGACCAGTTCCGCGGGAGCAACCCCGATCATGGCGGCGAGAGAGCGGTTGACGCGCAGCACTTTGTCAGTCTCGTCGTGGACGACGATGAAATCGCTGATGGCGTCGAAGATTTCGATCCAGTGGCGATTGGCCTGATCGATCCGGGTAAATAAGCGCGCGTTTTCGAGCGCCATGGCGGCGTGGCCGGCAATGGCTTCGAGCAGTTGGCGATCATCGGCGCCGAGCGGACGATCGCGTCCAGCGAGACAAAGCAGACCGCCGAGCTGCCCGTTTGAGCCGGGCAGGCGCACGATGACGCAATCGGTCCAATCGAGACGCGACGCCAGTTCGGGACCAAGCAGGTCCGCGGCGGACCCGCTGACCACCGCCTCGCTGCGGCTGGCGGCGAATTCGGTGAAGCATCGCATAAGCTGCTGGTGGAAGATGCGATCGTCAAGGCGGGCGGCGGGAGACAATGCGACGGATTGAAAGCGCCCATCTTGAAATAGAGCGACCGCCCCGGCGCGGGCTCCGGCTAACTCAATGGCTCGCTCCAGAAAGCGGTTGGCAAAGTCAGGCAGCCGCAGAACGCCATCGATTTCGCGCGCCAGCTGCATCATGGACTCAGCGCGGCGGCGATGACGCTCCGATTGGTGAAGGTTGTTAGCCAATTCGAGGACGACCGATACCTGTGCAGCGAGGGCGCGAGCACGGCGAATATCCTGCTGCGAGATTCCGGTGTGGTCGAGGCGGTCAAGCACGCCGAACATGCCCAGCACGTCTCCCCGTGCGCCTAACAGAGGAACCGTCAAAATCTGGCGGGCATTAAATTGCGCAATCGCCTGCTGATTGACTCCCCCCACTTGCGAGAGATCGTCTGACCAGAAGACTTCCTTTTCCCGCAGTGTGCGAGTCGCGATACCCTCAGGGAAAATGTTATCGACGCGGTGAGCCGAGCCATGGTCGACGCCGTAGCGGACGTGGAACTGCTGGTTTTCCTGCAATGCAATGAAGCAGCGCCCGAATCCCAGAAAATCTGCGCCTCGTACCACGAACGCCTGCAAAAACTGATCGAGATCGCCGCTGGCGCTGAGTTCGGAAGAAATTTCGAGCAACTGGTGAAGCTCTTGCGCCTGGCCCTGCGCGGTAGCGCACATTTCGGCGTGAGCCACGGCAACCGCCCCAAAGCTGGAGATGGCGCTGACCAGCGACTTTTCTTCCGCGGTGAATGACGATTCCTTGCGGGGATAAACCAGAATCGCTCCCTGAGTACGGGCAGTGCGGAAAGGCGCGGCGAGCAGCACACCTGGGGAAATCAGGTGGGCGAGGGAATGCTGGTCGCTGCTAATGGAAACCGTGATGACCTCTCCGGCGGAAACGGCGCGTTGGGCAAGATCGGCGGCGAAACGGATGGTCTGGCGATCATGAGCGGCACGAAAAGAATTGGCGAGTTGTGGAGTTTCAGCCGAGACGGCGCGCAGTTCAAACGGGCCTTCGCGCCTGAGAAGCACCGACACCAGACGCGTGCGCAGTAACAGCCGCAGGCGATCGGCGAGCGATTCGATGACGGCGCTGACATCGGGCGTGCCGTGCAGCGCGTGGGCAACTTCGGTAAGAATCTCAGCCCGGCGATGCTCTTCGCGCGAGGCCTCACGCAGGCGGGCAGCTTCGAGCAGGCTGCTGAGTTGCCCGGCGAGAATGGTGGCTTTGGCGGCGAGATCTTCGTTAAAGAAATCCTCATCCGAATCATGCAGAAACGTAACCGCGCCGATGACTTCATCAAAGACCACCAGCGGGGCGGCCAGCAAAGCAAGGGGCTCGAACTGGCGAAGCGCAGGAGAAATCGAACTGGGCTGGACACGGTTGACGAAGATAGTGCGGCGGCTGCGAACAGCATCGGCAGTAACCGCGCTGTGCGCGGAGAGCAGGCGAATCCCAGGAAATCGATCGGCCATTTTCCCGTCGGCCTGCTCGCCAACCAACTCGTCACCGGCGTGACGACGCCAGAAATATACTCCGGTGACCTGAAAAAATTCCCGGGTCGCAGCGCAGAAAAGTTGAATTTGTGAACTGGTATCGGAGCGGTGCGACGCCGCTGAGGCAATGCGCAGCAGAAGTTTCTGGAAGGGATCTTCCAAGTGGGACAGGGCGCGGCCTTCAGGTCGCAACGAATTGCCTTCGAGCTGGTTCAGAGTTTCACCGCGCGCTGACACAGAGGTTTTAAGCTACCCACAAGTGATTGAATCTAATGGAAAAATATCCTCTTATCTCAATTTGAGTCAAGCGAAATGGCTGGGAGGTGCCAAAGTGTGAAATCCCGAGACGATTATCTCATGGTGAGAATTGTGGATTGCGACAGGCGTGGATGAGACAGGCCCAATGGTTGGCCGGACTGCAATACTAGCTCTCGGGATGATGCTAACCCAATGTTTTTCAATCACATCCCCACGGTTACCTTGGTTTTTCCAAAAGACGGCACTTGGCCACGTCGTTGCTCCATTTGGGATCACCACGACTACTGTCCGGGGAGGAACTGTGTCTTTCAGAAAGACGGGAGTGCTGTTAGCCATCATGGCAGTTGCAGCAGGAACGGGAGCGGCAAAGCTACAAGGTCAGGACGCTCAGGGCGAAATGGTGCGGCGGGCCAAGAGCAAAGTGCAGCCGGTGTATCCCGACCTTGCGCGAAAAATGAAGATCACGGGCACGGTGCGGATAGAGGTGACTGTGAACCCGAACGGAACAGTGAAAGATGCGAAGGTGGTCGGTGGTCACCCAGTATTGGCCGGGGCAGCGCTGGAAGCGGTAAAGAAGTGGCGCTTCGAGCCCGCGACGATGGAAAGCTCAGGCGTGGTGGAATTCAAGTTTTGATCCCCGCAAATCGCTGGTGCAGGGCGCCGGGAGGAACGGCATGACGATTGGCAAGAAGCTGTATCTCAATTTCGGAATCATCCTTGGCATGGTGGTGGTGCTGTTTTTGGTGAACCTGCTGGCGGTGAAACGAGAGCACGACGCGAAGGACGCGGCCCGGGCTTCTCTTGAACTCACGGACGCCACCAATGAGGTGCGCTTCCAGATGATGCAGAACCGCCTCTACCTCAGCAACTACCTTCTGAGCGGCGACACCCGGGAAGTAGAGCGCATGAATGAAGGCTTGCGCACCCTTGCCGGAAAGCTGCAACAGGGGCAGGCGCTGGCGAACTCCGAGCAGGAACGCACCGCTCTTACCAAAGTGGATCAACTGGAGCAGGCCTGGGGCAAGGAATTTGCCCAGCCGCTAATTGAAAAGCGCAAGGACGTGGATTCCGGCAACGCCACCGTCGCCGAATTGCAGATTTACTACCTTCAGAAAGACGCATCTTCGTGGGTAAAAAACTCCACGGAAGCGCTGGACGTGGCCGACGGCGAAAACCGCAAACTAGTGGACGCGCGGCGTAAGTCGGATGAAACCGCAAGCACCTGGACAATTGTCGCGTCGATCATCAGCACGCTGGTGGCTTTGGGCCTTGGAGTGGTGGTGGCATTCACCACCGCAAAATCTATCACCGAACCGCTGATCAACCTGATGAAAGTTTCACGGCAGATCGGCGACACCGGCGATCTGGAACACAACATCGACGTGAAACGGGACGACGAAATTGGTGAACTGGCCCGCACGTTCGCCAAGATGGTGACTTACCTCAAGGAGATGGCGGCGGTTTCAGAATCGATTGCCGGCGGCGACTTGATGGTGGAGGTGAAGCCGCGCTCTCCACACGACACTCTGGGCAATGCTTTTGCCAAGATGGTGGAAGGTTTGGCACGACTGGTTCGCAGCGTGCGCGATGCTTCCGCGCAGGTGGCGAGCGCCTCTGGACAGGTGGCCAACGCTTCTGACGATTCGGCCAAGGTTGGGTTGCAGGCTTCCTCAGCCATTGATGAAGTTACCAGCACGATGCACGAGATGAGCGTGAACGTGCAGAACATGGTGAAGAGCACGCAGGTGCAGGCTTCAAGCGTAAGCGAGACTTCGGCGTCGATCGACCAGATGGTGGCTTCGATTCAGCGCGTGGCCGATACCGCCAAGGTGCTGCTGGATATTTCGAACCGCTCGCGGGAAGAAGTTCACAGCGGCATCACCACCATGGAAAAGGCCACGGACGGCCTGAACCGCATCAACGCAACCATTACCAGTTCGGGGGAAATCATCGGAGCCCTGGGTCAGCGCGCCGATGACATTGGAAAGATTATCGAAGTGATCGACGATCTCGCGGAGCAGACCAATCTGCTCGCGCTGAACGCAGCCATCGAAGCGGCCCGCGCCGGAGAGCACGGCCTGGGCTTCGCGGTGGTAGCCGATGAAGTCCGCAAGCTGGCGGAAAAGTCGGCGCAGTCGACCAAGGAAATTTCCGAGCTGATTCAGAGCATCCAGAAAGAAGCTCGCAAGGCCGTGGAAAACATGGACCGCTCGACCGGCATTGTGAACGAGGGTCTGGATCTGGGCGGCGAACTGAACGGTGCATTGCGCAAGATTTCGAACGTAGTCACCGAGGTCTACAAGTTCGCTCAGGAGATTGGCGCAGCCACCAACGAGCAGTCGCATGGTTCGTCGCAGATCGCGCGCGCCACTACGCGGCTGAACGAAATCACGCACGAAATCAATTCGGCGGTGGAAGAGCAGGCCTCAGGAGCGCAGGCCGTGGTCAAAGCCATGGAGCGGATGCGCGAATTGGTGCAGCAGTCCACTTCGGGTTCGACCGAACTGGCGGCTTCGGCTGAGCAGATGTCAAAGATGTCGCGCGGGCTGCTCGACTTTATGGACCGCTTCACGCTGGAAGAGGGCTCGCGGCAAGCCGCGCAGGAAGAGAAATCGCAGGCTGGACGGCGCGCAGCGGCAGCGTCGCGCTACTGAAGACGGCTCTTAACTATCAGGCTTTCATATCCAAACTATGAGTCGGGAACTGCATATCGTGGGCTTTCAGGTGGGGCGCGAGACCTATGGCGTGCCTATCACTTCTCTGCATGAGATCGTACGCGTGCCGGAAATCACCGCCGTCCCGGACGCGCCTGATTATCTGGAGGGTGTGATCAACCTCCGCGGAAAAATCGTCTCAGTCATGGATTTGCGCAAGCGTTTCGGCGACAAGCAGGCGGCGCTGAAAAAACAGAACCGGATTCTGGTGGTCGAGCATTCGGGCAAACTCGCCGGATTGATCGTGGATTCAGCTTCAGAAGTTTTGAAGATTGCGGGTGAAGACGTCGAAGCTCCTCCGGCGGTGTTTCAAGAGGGTGGATTGAATTGCGTGACCGGACTCGGCAAAGTACGAGGCCGCCTGATTGTGTTACTCGATATGACGAAATTGCTGGCTCCGGCCAGCTTGCTGCAGCAGAGCGCCGCCGCGGAAGGAAAAACTAAAGCACCGGAAGCGCGCGGGGCGGAGGCCGGCAAGGGACGTTAGCAGCAGCGAAAGAGTTGGGAACCGAATGATCGAAATGAAACGCCAGCACGGAGAACGAGAGAACGCATGACCACATTCGGCGCGGCGCCAGCACCTGTCTTGACTGAGGCAGAACTGAAGTTGTTGCAGGCGCTGGTGTATCAGGAATGCGGCATGCACTTCGACGAGCGCCGCACGCACTTCCTGCAAGACCGGCTGTTGCGCCGGCTGAAGGAGTGCCACGTCGATTCTTTTTACGCCTACTACCGCTTGCTGATCAGCCAGGAGGGCAAGGCGGAACTGGCAAAGCTGGTGGAAAATCTGACGGTCAACGAGACCAGCTTCTTCCGCCACAAGGCGCAGTTGGATTTGTACCAGAAGTTCGTGCTGGAAGAGATGCTCAAGCGCAAGCAGGCGCACCGCGAATATTCAATTCGAGTGTGGAGCGCGGGCTGCTCGACCGGGCAGGAGGCCTACACGCTGGGCATGTTGTCGGTAGATGCGCTGGCCTACTACTACCTGCGCAATCCATTGCCACTGGAAATGGCATTGCCGAAACCTTTGATTCCGCCTCCCTGGCGGGTTGAGATCCTGGCCAGCGATATCAGCTACTCGGTGCTGCGCACCGGCCAGGAAGGCGCTTATAACGATCACCAGATGGCGACGGTGGATTACGGCTTCCGGCTGCGCTATTTCGACAAAGTGGGCGACCGCTACGCGATTAAAAAAAACCTGAAGGAAATGGTTCATTTCGACTTCCATAATCTGAAGACGGAATACCTGCCGCAGCGCAATGATGTGATTTTCTGCCGCAACGTGATGATGTACTTCGATGAAGCGGAGCAGAAGCGTTTGATCGAAAAGTTTTACCGCTGCCTGAATCCCGGCGGCTATCTGTTCGTGGGCCATGCGGAGAGCTTGCTGGGCCTTACCGATAAATTCCAGATGGTGCACCGCGACAGCGGAACCGCTTATCAACGGATTGAGGTGCGCGAGTGAGCATGCCTCCCGATGAGCGCGGAGCGGAACTGCGGGAGTTGTTTTTTGAGACCGCGCAGGAGCTGCTGCAGGCGCTGAACGAAGAGTCTCTCAAGCTGGAGAAGACCCCCGGCGACGAAGAGATTGTGCGTTCGATCCGGCGCACCGTGCACACACTCAAAGGCGACTCTGCGGCATGCGGTTTGCGGGAGTTGAGCGAACTGGCGCACCAGTTCGAGGATGCGCTGTCGCTGGAGAGTGCCGCGGCGCACGCGGCGCTGGCCGAAATCGCATTCACCGCAGCCGACGTTTTCGCGGAGATGCTGGCGGCCTATCATGACGGCGGAACATTGCCGGATACCGCAGCGCTGCGGCAAAGAATTCTAGAGCTGACCGCCAGCCCAGCTGCGAAAAAATCACGGCGCAAGAAAAAATCCGAGGTGATTGCGGAGACCGGCAAGAACTGGACTGCGGCGGAAAAGCGGGCGGCCAACGATGTCAAGGCTTCCGGCCTGGCACTGTATGAGATTGTCGTGAAGATCGATCTGCACTGCGCCATGCCGATTGCGGCGCGCCAGTTGATTCAGAACGCGGTTGGCGAGTGTGGCAAGGTTATCGTGGTGCGGCCGGACGCGAAATCGCCAGCCGCCTCCAAGCAAGTAGAGTTTGTGCTAGCCAGCGCGCAATCGCAAGAGGAGATTGCAGCCAAGTGCCATATTCCCACGATCTCGGGCGAGGTCAGCGTCAATCAGATTCACGCTGCGGCGCCGGTTCAAGCGCCCGCGAAAGTGGATGAGCCACCCGCCAGCGGGCTCCAGGTTGCAATTGTGAGTTCAGCGGTGCCGGCGCAAGCGGCCGAAAAACCTGCATCGCCACAAGAGGCGGCCGAGACGCAAGCCCCGGGAACCGAGGCGCACACTCCGCAGGCCACTACCGAAAATATTCTGCGCGTAGAGGCCGGGCGAATCGACAACGTTCTGAACCTGGTGGGCGAGCTCATCATCGGCAAGTCGATGCTGCAACAGGCGCTCAGCGAATTCGGCAAACGCTATCCCAAAGAATTGCTGCGCGGCAAGTTTGCCGATGCCATGGCATTTCAGGCGCGCGTGTTGAACGATCTGCAGCGCTCGGTGATGAAGATCCGCATGGTTCCAGTGGATCAATTATTCCGCCGCTTTCCCCGCATCGTGCGCGATGTGGCGCGGCAGTGCGGCCGCGAAGTTGACCTGGAATTGAGCGGCCAGGAGACCGACCTGGACAAAGGAATTCTCGACGCCATCGCCGAGCCGCTGACGCACCTGGTGCGAAACGCGGTGAGCCATGGGATTGAAACCGCGGAAGAGCGCCGGAGCCAGGGCAAATCGCCACGGGGAAAAATACGGTTGCATGCCTACCATCAGGGCAATCAGGTGGTGGTCGAGATCAGCGACGATGGCCGCGGCATCAATGCCCAAAGGATCGTCCAAAAAGCTATCGAATTAGGAATGACCACGGCGGAAGAAGCCGCGCGTTTCAGCGAAGCCGAGGCGCTGGACTTTATTTTCCGCCCCGGATTCAGCACCGCCGAACAAGTCACCGAAGTCTCCGGGCGCGGCGTAGGAATGGATGTTGTGCAATCCGTGCTGCAACGGCTGAAGGCTACCATTCATGTCGAAACGCACATGGGCAAAGGCACCACGTTCCGCCTGAAGCTGCCGCTGACGCTGGCCATCATCAAGGCGCTGATGTTCTGGGTGGAGCAGCGCCTGTACGCGATCCCGTTGAACGCGGTGAGCCAGATTGCGCGCACCCGGGAATCAGAAGTCCATCAGGTGGATAACTACGAAGTTCTGCAACTACGCAATCAGGTGCTGCCGTTGCTGCGGCTGGGCCGGCCCAGCGCTCCCGAGATAGATCGCAAGAATTGCAAGCTGTTTGTTCTGGTCATTACGGTTGGCGAGAGAAAATACGGGCTGATCGTCGACGCCCTGGAAGGCGAAGAGGAATTGGTGATTAAAGCTTTGGATGACCAGACCTTCGTCACAGATCTGGTGAATGGAGCCTCGATTTTGGGAGATGGAAAAGTGGTGCTTATCTTGAATTTACCCGCCGTAGTCGAGCACATTGCGCATGCGCGTCCGCAGCAAATGGGCGCGGCTACGAGCGGGCTTTTGCTGAACCATGCCGATCGAGCCCGGCTGGCAATGGGCGCGGCGGGAGGCCAGGCATGAACCCGGGAATGGAAAAAATAAGAGTGCTGGTGGTGGATGACTCCGCGCTGATGCGGAAGCTGATTCCGCAGATGCTGGAAAGCGATCCGGGTATTGAAGTGGTGGGCACGGCGATGGACGGAACGTTCTGCCTGAAAAAGATCGAAGAACTGAAGCCGCATGTGGTTACCCTGGATTTGCAGATGCCGGGAATGAACGGCATCGATACGTTGAAGGAAATCATGCGGCGGCAACCGCTGCCGGTGATCGTGGTCAGTTCGCACAGCACCGAGGGCGCTTCGGTCACGCTGAAGGCGCTGGGTCTGGGCGCCTTCGACTTTGTCACCAAGCCCAACGACGCCATGGCTCACATGACCGAGAGTGCGTCGGAGCTGATCTCGAAAATCAAAGCGGCGGCGGTCGGCAAGCTGCTACGCCCTGCCCCGATGGGCATGCCGGTGCGGGCGGAAAAAATTTCGATCACAAAATCGGGTCCGCCTCCGACCAAACTCGTCGCCATTGGAATTTCGACGGGTGGGCCACAGGCGCTGGAATTTTTGCTGGCTCAACTTCCTCCGGATTTTCCCGGAGCCATTGTGGTCGTGCAGCATATGCCAGAGGGTTTTACCGAGATGTTCGCGCGAAGGCTTGATGAAATCTGTTCGCTGCGCGTGAAAGAAGCGCAGTCGGGCGACATTCTGCAGGCAGGCCGCGTGCTGATCTGTCCGGGAAGCCGGCACATTCGAGTCAAGCACATGACCAAGGGCGACGTCGTGGTGCTGAACGACGACGTACGGGTGAACGGCCATCGGCCCAGCGTCGACGTGCTGTTCCATAGCGTGGCAGAGGAATTTGGCTCGCGTGCGATTGCGGCTCTGATGACGGGAATGGGCGACGACGGCGCCGAAGGTTTGGGAGCGGTGAAAAAGGCTGGCGGCGTGACCATCGCGCAGAACGAAGAATCCTGCGTGGTCTTCGGGATGCCGAAGGCGGCCATCGAGCGCGGGTACGCATCCCGAGTCGTCGCGCTGGATGTTCTTGCAAACACATTACAGACACTTTGTGCCCGCAGCGAAAACCGCGGGCAAAACGGCGCTGGCAAAGCGGTGCGCGCCGGGTTTTAGTGGAAAGCGGCTGAAAGTCACGTGACTGGAGTCATCTGTGCGGCGGGAACGCGCCGTGATGGAATCTGTTAGAGGAGGTTGTTATGGAGCAGTTCGCAGCAGTCAAACGCAGTAAGGACGGTCAGGCCGTGCGCTACCTGATCGTGGACGACTCGGTATTCGCGCGCAAGAACCTGGCCCGCATGATCGAAAGTTTTGGCGGGCAGGTGGCTGCCGAAGCCGGTGACGGTCTAACCGCCATCAGCGAATTCGAACGCACACATCCTGACATCGTGCTCATGGATATCACCATGCCGCAGATGGAAGGCATCGAGGCGGCCGAAAAGATTGTCCAGGCTCATCCCGAAGCGCGCGTGGTTATGGTCTCTTCGGTGGGCTACCAGGAAAACATTGTGGCCGCATTGCAGCGCGGGGCGCGGCATTTCGTGCAGAAGCCGGTAAAGCCGGAGGTTCTGTACGAAGTCATCAAGTACGTACTGGGAGAAGACGGCGCGGTGGTAACCGCAGCCGGCGCGGGGGTCTAATCCAATGAAGATGGAGCTGATTCAGCCTTTCATCAATGCGGCGGACGCCGTGTTGTCGCAAGGCCTGCAAGGCACCACCAAAGTGGGCGGCCTTTCGATGGAGGAACGCGCCTACCAACGCAAAGGTGTGGCGGGCATGATCGCGCTCACCGGCGACATCGAGGGCCGAATTGTTTTGGACCTCGATCCACAAACTGCGCTTCGCGTGGCCAGCCACTATGCGGGTGCGGAGCTGCCGGAATCCGACGGGCTGATTAAAGAGACGATCTTCGAACTAGCGAACCAGGTCGTGGGCAACGCCGTGTGCTCGCTCAACGACCAGGGCTTCCATTTCCGCGTGCATCCCCCGGTGTTAGTGACGGCCGAGGAAGGCGATAAAACCAGCGAAGACGTTGAGGCGCTCATGATCAGCTTTGAAACTTCCCTGGGCAACGTGTTTATGAACGTCGCGCTGCGCTACAACCGCCGCCGCATGGCCGACCACATGGCCGTAGGAGTGTAGGGACTCATTTTTCCGCCATCGGAATCTTCACGCCATTTTTCTTAGCGAATGCTTTTGCCTCATCGTATCCCGCATCCACATGGCGGATCACACCCATGCCCGGATCGGTGGTGAGCACGCGTTCTATACGCTTGGCCATCTCATCGGTTCCGTCGGCCACTGTCACTTGCCCCGCGTGCAGTGAGTAGCCAATCCCCACGCCGCCACCATTGTGAATCGACACCCAAGACGCGCCCGCAGCGGTATTCAGCAAAGCATTCAGCAGCGGCCAGTCGGCAACCGCGTCCGAGCCGTCTTTCATGCTCTCGGTCTCACGGAACGGCGATGCCACCGAACCGCAGTCAAGATGATCTCTCCCGATCACGATCGGAGCTTTGATCTTTCCTGTTTTCACCAGATGGTTCATGGCGAGGCCAAACTCAGCGCGTTCGCCATAACCCAGCCAACAGATTCGCGCTGGCAGGCCCTGAAACTTAATGCGCTTGCGCGCCAGGTCAATCCAGCGGCGCAGGATGCGGTTTTTGGGAAACAACTCTAAAACCAAATCGTCCGTTATGTGAATGTCGGAAGGCTCACCCGACAGCGCGACCCAACGGAATGGCCCGCGACCTTCGCAAAACAGCGGACGTATATAAGCGGGCACGAAGCCGGGAAAGCCGTAGGCATTCTTTACCCCGCGTTGAAACGCAAACGTACGAATGTTGTTGCCGTAGTCGAAGGTGACCGAGCCCATCTTCTGTAAGGCCAACATGCCTTCGACATGCGCGGCGATCGCGTCCAGAGATTTTTCCTGATAGGCCTTCGGATCGTTCTGGCGCAGTGTTAGAGCTTCGGCCAGGGTCATTCCGTTGGGCACATAGCCATTCAGTGGATCGTGCGCCGAAGTCTGGTCGGTGAGAATGTCGGGGACCACGCCGCGCGCGGCTAGTTCCGGAATTACATCTGCGCAGTTCCCTACAAGCCCGACTGAAACATTTTCTTTCTTGCGCACGGCATTTTTTAGAATGCGGAGCGCTTCGTCGAGCGTGGTCACCATGAAGTCGCAGTAGCCGGTCTTGAGCCGCTTTTTGATGCGCTCGGGATCAACGTCGATGCCGAGGAACGCCGCGCCAGTCATGGTGGCGGCGAGTGGCTGCGCTCCGCCCATTCCGCCCATGCCGCCGGAGACGATCAACTTGCCGGCGAGATCTCCGCCGAAATGTTTTTCGCCCGCGGAGGAAAAAGTTTCAAATGTTCCCTGCACAATTCCCTGCGAGCCGATGTAAATCCACGAGCCGGCGGTCATCTGGCCATACATCATCAGCCCGGCGCGTTCTAGCTCGTTGAACTTTTCCCAGTTCGACCAGTGGCCGACCAGGTTTGAGTTGGCGAGCAGAACTCGAGGCGCATGCTCGTGGGTCTTGAACACGCCGACCGGCTTGCCCGACTGCACCAGCAAAGTTTCATCGTTCTCGAGATTTTTCAGCGCATTGATGATGGCGTGATAAGCCTCCCAGTTGCGCGCTGCGCGCCCCGTTCCGCCGTATACCACAAGATCGCCCGGCCGCTCCGCGACATCAGCATCAAGATTGTTCATGAGCATGCGCATGGCGGCTTCCTGCTGCCAGCCTTTGCATGTGATGGAGTTGCCGCGCGGCGCGCGAATGGAGGTGGGGGCCTGAATGTCAGAATCGACGGGCATGCATAGATGTTACTTGCTGACCGCGGAAGTATTCAACGTCGGTTCGGCAGGAAGAAAAACGCGATCAAGGCAAGAGCGGGCTTACCACGTCGAGTAGGCCGTACCGTCACTAGCGGTCATGCTCGAGGCTGACTTAACGTCGCTGATGCCGGGATCCTGCTGATCGATGGAAAGCAGCACATCTTCCTGCACAACTTCCCAGTTCGCTTCCCCGGTCATCGGGTCTTTGGGAATCTGTTTGAGGTAGGCCGGTACCAGATCGTCGAGCGACTGCGGAGCTTTTTGCTTGTCGAGGGTATATTGCGAGATCAGGTTGCGCAATGTAAATAAATCCTGGCGCAGCACGGCTTCCCGCGATCGCAGCAGCGACTGGTTGTAAATGGGAAGAGCAATGGACATCAGGATGCCCATGATGACGACCACAATCATCATTTCAAGCAACGTGAAGCCTGCACTCCGCTTTGTCTTTCGCACTCGCAACATTTACCAGTCCTTATATTTTGAACCGTCTAACGCCTCGCCTTGCGACTTGGTGTAGACGTCGAACACGCTCTGTCCGCCCCACGAATCGGAATCGGCATCGTCCTGCATGGAACGCAATCCCCATTCGGTGGTACCCGTCATGGGATCGGTGGGAATCTTGCGCAGGAAGCGAACTTTCTTTCCCTGCACATCGACCCCTTTCACCAATGTCTCCAGATCAGGCGGATAATTCTGGCTGTCGACCTTGGTCTGGAAGCCGCCGCGGTCGGCCGCATCTTTGTAGCGGTCGATGGCGTCTCGCATATCCCACAAGGCGGCGCGCAACTGCCGTTCCTTCTCCCGCTGAATGGTGAGCCGCGCCAGCGGAATCGCCATGGTCGAGAGAACTACAAGGATGGCGGAGGCTACCACCAGTTCCATGAGCGTAAAGCCCCGCTGGGGCCTCGCACCCCGCCCACGCTGCATTGTTTCTGCGTTCATGGCTAAATCTCGGATCGAGGGCATTTCATTTCGATCCTATTGCACGGTCACCGACGCTTGCGCTCCATTCACCGTGATGGATTGCAGGTTGGGATCGCGCGCTCCTCCGCGAGTTATGGTCAGGGGAGTCTGTCCGCTGGCCTTTGCCTGAAACGTTAACGTCACTACCGTGCCCTGGCCAGACACTCCGCCGGAGCCGGGAGGGCGCGTGGCGGTGATCTGCAAAGTTCCGGTGGTGTCGTCTTCGCGGTGCACCAGGGCCACCGCTTGTCCATCCTGCGACAGGAAACCGCCGTTCGAAACATTAACCAACGTCAGCTTCGCCGGATCGTAATTCATCTGCACCGGAACGGAATACACGTTCTGGGCGCCGGCAATCATCAGGTTCACCGCGAATGTGTTGCCCTTCACGGCGGTAATCTGGCCGGGATCGAACAAGAAATTGGCTACTGAGTTGCCCGGCTGACCGGGAGTTTGAGACTGCGTTGCCGGTGCTCCGCCAGCTGACGGCGCGCCTGGATTCGCCGGCATTGCCGGCGCTTGGGCCGGAGGAGTAGCGGGATGGCTGATGCGACGGAGTTCGATCGTGTTCGCGGTGCCGATATCGATGGCGCGCTGGTTCAGTTCGCTAACCGTGGTTCCGCGAATTACGTGCGGAGTAATGGCAAATACAGTTTCATCCTGTGCGTGGTCCTGCGTGCGCTGACCGAACAAATACCCGAGGATCGGAATCTGCGCCAGGCCCGGAATGCCAGCCAGTGACCTGGTCTGGGAATCGTCGAGGATGCCGCCGATCAGACTGGATTCGCCGTCCTTTAGCCGAATCTCGTGCTCGATTTTCTTCTGACCAATGATGGGCTGGCTGATGCCGCCGATGCTCGACTGGCCGACCACGGAAGAAATTTCCATGGTGATCTTCAGAGTGATTTCGCGGTCTCCGTGAACGTGCGGAGTGACGTCGATGTTCACGCCGACGTCGAGATATTGAAACTGGGTATTGACCAGAGGGTTGATGCCGACGCCGCCAATACCGGGCTGAAACGATCCGGTCGCTACCGGTACGCGCTCGCCGATCTTAAGTGTCGCCTTCTGATTGTCGAGGGCGCGAACCTGCGGATTCTGCAACATCTTCGTATCGGTGTCGCCCATCACAGCCGACAAGTTCGCGGAAGGAATGGTCACCTGGAAGTCGGTGGCATTCAGATTGCCGAGGGTATTCAGTTCCAGCCCGCCGGCACTTGCACCGGTCGGCGTCGTTGTGGTCCCAGTCGTCGAGGTTGTGGTGGTTGTGTTGATGTTGCTTTGCAAAGCCACTGTCGCGCTGGTTGGCGGACTTAATCCCAGCGTGCGCGATTTGTCTTTGCTCACCTGCAATACGGCGATATCGACGATCACTTCCGGACGAGCTTTATCCAAATCCTCGACCAATTTTTCCGCTAACGCGATCTGGTCGGGAGTTCCGCGCACCACCAGCGCATTCTGCGAGAGCAATTGCTGCACGCGCTGAACGTCAAGCACGGCGCGAATCGCGTTCACTACATCCTGCAGTTCAGTAGGGGCGGAAAGATTCGAAAGATAAAAAGTCTTGAGAACGCTTTGTTCCAATTCTTTGCGCTTGGCGGGATTATCCTGTGCCACGAAAATCGTGTTCGCGGTAACCGGACGCCAGAAGGTTTTTGACGAGAGCGCGGTAATTTCGAGAGCCTCTTCCAGCGTAACGCCGTTGAGTTCAACTTTGATGCGGCGCGAGGTGTAATCGGGATCGAAGAGCACATTGACGCCAGCCAATTGCCCGATTGTCTGATAGATGACTTTGGAATCTTCGGTGAGTTTTACGGTGATGGGAACGTTCGAGATGGGCGCGAGTTCGATTGGACCTCCGGCCTCGCGAATTTTCTTTTCGAGTCCGGTGGGCGGACCGGCAGCCTGAGGCGGGGGATTGGTCGCATCGTTGATCATTTGCAGGGTGCGCTTCAACTCCTGCTGGGCGATGAATAGTGATGGATCGATCTGCGCCGCCTTTTGGAACTCGGCCAACGCCTCCTGCAATTTGCCCTCATCGCGCAGACCCTGGCCGCGGTGCACAATAGTTGCGGCGGCCTTGAAGCGCAGCCGCTCGAACGACGAGCGGTAGCGCAGGTCTTTTGGCTTCAGGTCGTAGGCCTGTTTGAAGAACTGGTAGGCTTGCTCAAAGTTTTGCCGCGCCTCGGCGTCCTGGCCTTTTTCGTAGGCAGTCTTTGCCTTGTCGGCGATGGCGGGCAGTATGGCGAACACGACCAGCAGCGTGACAGCCGCGGGCATCAGACGTCTCATTCGTCAATCCTCGTCTATAAAGTCTTCGCCGGCGAAGCAGTCTCGCCCCGTGCTACCAGCGAACTCAGGGGGTCGATTCCTCGACCGATTGAGTCAGAACGCAACAATTAGGAGCTTTTGAAGCGATTATAGCATCGGCTTTTGTTGCTTCCCATGTGATTGCACATGAGGGAGTTACACTCTTTAGTCTTAGTCCTAGTGGGGAGACCGGCTTCCGCTTTCCGGCTTCCGGGGTTCGGCTCGCACCGAATTGTTTCCGACTTTAGCTTTCCGGAAGCCGGACAGCGGAAGCCGGTTCTCCCCGTTCGCTGCTAAGATTAAAGCTGACCCTACATGCCCCGCCAGTCCACACACCAAACCAAAGCCAACCCGGAGAAATCGCCGAAGCGCGAACCCACTGCCTCAGGCCAGCGCGATGCCGCCGTTAATAGGATCGCTTCACATAACTATTTCTTGCTGGAAAAATTTGAGTGTGGCGTGGTTCTTACCGGAACCGAGGCCAAATCCGTCCGTGGCGGCCTGGCCAACCTGAAAGATTCCTATGGCCTCGTCAAAGATGGTGAGCTTTGGCTGCTCAACGCCCACATTGGGCTCTACGAACACGGTAATATTCACAACCACGCCCCGCTGCGCACCAGAAAGCTGCTGATGCATAAGGAAGAAATCAGCAAGCTGACTGGTAAGACGCAACAGAGGGGCCTGACGCTGATCCCGGTGCGCATGTACTTCAAGAACGGCAAAGTAAAGGTTGAACTGGCCTTGGCCAAAGGCAAGCAACTTTGGGATAAGCGAGAGACGGAACGGCGGCGGACGGCCGACAAAGAAGCCAGGGAAGCGATTGGCCGGAGCCGGAAGACCTAGGTCGCCGCGGGCGCGCCACTGCTGCTGAGATCCCACAGTTTCCCTGTGAGGTTCCAAGTTCCTAGAATTTAGAGGCGCTCACAACGGCCTTTTGGATAAAATAAAGCTGACGAGTGCCCGAGGTCAGGAAGTCTTCGATGAACAGGCGACACGTCATTCAGATATTGCGCGCGCACGAACCTGAGTTGAAAGCCGCGGGTATCGTGCATCTGCGTCTGTTTGGTTCCGTCGCGCGTGGAGAGGCGTCTGGACACTCCGACGTCGATTTGATGGCTGAGTTTGACGGAACTAAGCGCCTGACTCTGGTCAAAATTGGAAGTCTGCAAGGTCGGTTGACTGACCTGCTTGGCGCACGCGTGGAGCTGTCCTCTTCGGAATGGATGCAAGAGCCAATCCGTTCAAAGGCTCTCCATGAGGCTGTCCTTGCCTTTTAGAAGCGACGCCACACATCTGCGGGACATTTTGGAGGGCATCGACCATATCGAAGCTTTTCTCGCCGGTATGGATTTTGAGAAATACAAGGCTGACCTGAAGACCAAATCGGCGGTCGAACGGCAGTTGCAAATAATCACAGAAGCCGCGAAAAGATTGGGCGATAATGCTCAGTCGCTTTGTCCCGGGCTAGACTGGCCCGGGTTTTGCCGAATGGGGGACATTCTGCGGCATGGATACCACAAGGTCGATGACCAGATAGTTTGGAACACAATCAAGGACGAATTGCCGCCCATGCGGGAAGCAATTATGAAAGCGCTGAATGCGTGATCCCTGCGCTTTTGATGCGACCGAAATGCCTTGAGGCACACAGCCCCTCACCAACCCTCGAGCTTAATCTGACGGTACCGACTGATTAACTCAAAATCCGTCCGGTTGCTCGTGATGAGACGCGCGCCGTGAGAGCGGGCAGTGAGGGCGATGAGAACATCGAAATGCAAGTCGCGCAGTTTGTGTGGCTCGAAACCTAGATCCGCGCGGATTTCGGCCAGGATTTCGCCAGACTCCAGCCAATTCTTTTGCGTCGGGGTTAAGACCGGGTGGTTTCTCGCCAGAGTGCGGAGGAATTTCTGTTCCGCCGGTCCGGTTACGCCGCGCAGCAATTCCGCAAGCACCACCGACGACATCCGCACTCAACGGACTCGATCCTTCTCGCGGTGGCGGCCTGTGCGAGCCTCGTGCACCAGCACCGATGTGTCGAAGATGACGACGTCACTCATCGAGTCCGGAAAACTTGAGTTTTCCAGAGTTCTTCTTCATCAGAGCTTTGAAGCGCTTCAGCCCGACGATTTCGCGCAGAGCGATGTGAATCGCATCAGTGCGGGATTTTGCTTTGAGCAGCTTCACGGCCTCGTCGGCCAAGCCCGTGTCGAGGCGGATTGAGGTCAGGGTTACAGCCATAGCGCCCTCTCTTCGTTGATATATACACGATAGCCGATTCGTATATACAGGTCGAGAGATTGTAGGCGATCGGCAAGATTGCCGCGCGAAAGGTATAACGATTCCCTTGTTCTTCGGTAACTTTCTTTTGAAACTTATCCTGCTAACTTGAGCTGAGGCACGCGCCTTCGACCGCGTCGGGCGTCGAAATCAAATTCTCTGCGAGGCACCATGAAGCGATTCGCAACCGTTGTCGCCATTGTTGCGTCATTTTTGTTGGGAGGGGCCGTATCTGCTGTCGCTCAGGACGAGCACCGAGAAGGAAAAGAGGTGCGCAAAGAAGAACGTCACGAAGCCCATGCAGAACAGAGGCACGAGGCGCATGAAGAACGGCATGCAGAAGAGCGGCACGTGGCTCATGAGGAGCGCGTTGCACATGAAGAGAGGCGCGTGGAGCTACGGCGAATTTCAGATGAACATTTTCACGCGCACTTTGGACGTGAGCACTACTTTGCCGTTGGCCGCGTGACTGGGGTGACAGGCCATCCGCACTTCGCGTATGGCGGCTACGGGTTCGAAATCGGACAGCCCTGGCCTGCCCGATGGGCCTACACCGACCACTGTTATATCGATTTCGTCGAAGGCCGTTATTTTCTGTTTAATGCGCGGCACCCGGGAGTGCGGGTTGCGGTAACCGTGGTGCCTTAAGGAAAAGCTGACTCCTCATAAGAGGTGGCGCGATCCGCGCTTAGCCTTCGCGAGCGAGGGCGCCCGCGTTCACCCAATCCCGCTTCGAAGACAGCAACTGCAGCGACCACAAGTGGTCCGCAGAATCGCACTACGCGCGTCCGGCACTAGCAACATTGTGAGATTTTACCTTGATAGTTGCCGAAAACAGGCGTTTACACCCGTTGGTCTACTTTCAGCGCCTGATCGGCGATTTGAAAGCCTCCGACTTCAAACCGAAGCGAGGGCTGAGAGCGAGGACAGCCCTTCGGCGAGTCCAGGGCAGGCCCTAAGGACTGCCGGCGGGACGCCGACGCTACCCTACCCTGCAACTGAGTTATCGCAAGCTACCAGCCAGAAGCCCCACTTCTCGCATAGAGCGCGAGAAATGGGGCACGCAAGTTAGATCCGTGCCGCGGAAGAGGGCCCTCCGCCAGGATGCCGACCTAGTCCTGCGGAACGCCACTGCGCGCGCGCTAAGCGGATTGCCGGTTCTGCGGAAATAGGGGCGACTCATCGGCGCTGGGCCCCCAACTTGCCGGCACTGGCACATTCAGCAGGCGCAAGTAGACGCTGAGTTGGCCTCTGTGTTGATACCAGTGGTTGAGCATGATGTCCCGCAGAAACTGTGCGCGCGGTGTGGCGGACAATTGCTTATCGCCCGCGAACAAACGCCAGGTCTCCTGCATACTGGCGTCGTCGAACCGCGGCAACAGACTCCGGACTGTCTCCACGCTCTGCTCGAAGGTCTCGAGGACCTCGCGCCGGCTGGAGGGTTGCGGCATATGGCCAAAATCGGGCGCCTGCGCCGGATTCTTCTGCACGCCCCGGATCACGCCTCCGGGCACTCCGGCGATATGCAAAACAAGCTGCCCGGCGGTCATCGATCTTGCATGCGGCTTCCAGGTCAGCTTGTCCTCCGGCAAACGCTCAAGAAATTTGCGAGTGATGGGGGCCTGCTCTTCGAACTCCGCAAGCAATTGTTGGGCGAGCGGCATAGGCTGCGTTTCTGTCTGTAGCGTCATGGTTGTGGTTGACATGATTCGGTGTCCCTTCTTGATTTCAGTTGCAATGTTCTAGCGGTTGCCGCGCGCCGCGCTGCCTTGACGCTCGGCGGCTTGCTGAATTCTAGTTAGGATGCTGGTCCATCCTTTCCCCAGGTTTTGCTCGAGCTCCGGTGGGATTTGCCCCATCGCGCGGTGTGCGAAGCGCAGGCGGGTGACGCCGTTTTCTTCCGTCAGCCGGTACTGCACGTTGGAGATGGCTGCGAACGACATGAACAGCGGCCCGGAGATTTCCAGCAGCGAGGGCGGCTTGATGGCCTGGACGTGTCCCCAGAAGTGCCCGGTGTTGTTGCCCAGATCACGGTACCAGCGGCCGCCCGGCCAGGCTTCCAGCTTCATGCATAGCGACGTTCCGTCGGGGGTCTGGTTGTACGGCCCGATTTGTTCGAGAATCGTTTCGAACACAACGTCGATGGGCGCTGCGATCTCCTCGTCCTTGATAATTTCGAGCGTTTGAATGGTTTGTTCTGGCGATTTTGTCAACATGGTCCTTCCTCCGTTTTTTTTGTCTGGCTCTCGCGAGCGATTTGGTCCATCATCTTGCGCTCGGCTCTTTGCTTGATCTGGCCGATCTGGTGCGTCCAGAAGCGCTCATATGTCTTTACCCAGTCGTGCACCGGTTTCAACTCCTGCGCGTTCAATCGATACAGGCGATGCTGGCTCTGCCTGGTCACCGACACCACCCCAACCTTAAGCAGCACCCGGAGGTGCTTCGACACCGCCGGCTGCCGCATGCGCAGCGCTCGGACGACGTCGCCGACGGCGTGGTCCTTGCCGTCTACTAGAACCGCGATGATCTCGCGCCGCCGAGGCTCCGCAATCGCATTGAACACATCGGCGGTAGTCGCGGCTCTTGGCATGAACGGACTATATTCCCATATGGGAATATAGTCAAGCTCAATTTTTATGTGCAGCGAAACGCCGTCATTTTGCGGGCTAGGAATCGATGAGGGGAGCGAGCCGTCCCAGGCGAAACGCTCACCCATCTATGATAAGAAGCGCTCCACTTACTTCTGGAAGAGTGGTTCGCGATCGGCTGTGAAAACCGTAAACCTCAAATCAGACATGCCACTAGTTCGCGAGGCCTTGCAGCGCCTGGAACGCGAGCTCGCGATTGCGCGTCACGAGAGAGTTATCGCGCTGAAAGTGGTTCACGGTTACGGTTCAAGCGGCGCTGGTGGCGAGATTCGCATCGCGGTGCAAAAGCGGCTGCGCGAGATGGCCGATCACGGGCAGATTCGGGGCTGCATCTTCGGCGAGAACTGGTCAAAGTCCGACGAACTGGCCTGGAAGTTTTTGCAATCGAGGGCGGAGCTTAAGAGCGACTCCGACCTTGGACGAAAAAATCGAGGGATCACGATCGTCCTACTTTAATCAGCGGCGATCGTTATGGACTCCCTTAGTGAGCCTTCGTGCCCTTCGTGGTAATTAAATCTTGGCCTCGGGCCCATCATTACGATTGCTGCGGCTCCGGAGGTGGGATTGGAATGATCGGGGGTGGGGCCGGCTCAACTACGGCCGGAACAACGACCGCGGGCACAATTACCGGCTCCGGCGCGAATGACTGCACCGCTACCGGTTGCACCATGTTCTGCAAATAATAGGAGACGGCCACGCCGCGCTGCCAGAAGCGCGGAATTAACAACAAGAGCAGAGTCAGCTGAGTTACTACCATCGCGCCAAACACGCTTGCCGGCGGAACGAACTTCATCCAAATCAAAATTCCTACGAGGAGAATGATGGCCGCGACAATGGTAGTGACGATGTAACTGCCTAGGAGACGCCCGAGGTTTCTCCATGTGTGCCGGAAGCCCGCGCCGATCGATCTCCGAACTGCACGTTGATCGCTGAGCACAATGTCAGTCTGCGCCAGATCGAACCAGATACGCAGCACCGTCATCGCGACGAAAATCACCAGCAGGCTGCCCAGCGAAACATAGAATGGGAGCAGTTCATTGGTGCTCTCGTCCGCTTTGGTTAACAGGGCGCCACGAAGGGCAAAGAGCGCTCCCGCCACGATGCCCATCACAATGCCCGCCACAATCATCAGCCGGATGAAGCGCCACAGGTTTCGTCCGCAGGCCCGGAAGAAATCCTCACGCGGCAGACGATAGGTCGAGGCGTAGCCTTGCAGCACTCCGGGCAACAAGAGCACAACGGCGACAAGAAAAATCAGGGCAAAGTGCAACCCTGCGACGCCGGCAGCATGGGTCGGGCCAAAATCGGGTTGGGAAAACATCTCGATCAAAACGCCAACGTCGAAGCCGTGCAGCAAGCGATCGGACAGCAGGCTGTGGTCAAGAAAATCATGCGCCTGATTGGAAAACGCCGCCGCTCCGAGCCCCGCCAGCGCCAGATTCAACAGATAGAACCATACGATGTAGCGCTTGTTATGCGCCATGCGGCGCCATCCGTTACTTAACAGTGATGCGTTTTCCGTCATGCGCCTCAATCCTTAATGTCCTCGAGTGTTGTGCAGCCGAAGGTGCCTCAATGGAGCTAATGACTCGTCGACCTACACCGCCCACCATGCCAGCGCCTGGGCCAACCATTGCGTCGCGAACACCCAGTAGTTATTGATTTTCTGAGCCGCCTTGCCGTTCGGGTCGTCGGTATGGCTATTGTTGAAATCGTTGCGATCGATCTGAATTTTGTGATCGGGATCCAACTCCGCCGACTCTACTTTGGCTTTCTTTTCGTAGACGAACTTCGTCCACCGGCTGGCGCCGTCCCAATGCTCCCGAATGGCTTCGCCATTGTCGAATTTGATTTCTACTTCGACCGGCATGACGAATGCTCCCTTGCGCTGCAGCCACACGTAAGAACGGTATACGGTATTTTTGTCGTCCTTTTTAGCGGCTTTCTTATCTTCGTACCAGGTCACCGGGAAGGACTCGATCTTCGACACTTTGTAATCCATCACCGGAGAACCGTAAATCGCCTGATCGAAGTACCAGCGTAAATTCTTTCCGGAAACTTCTTCGATCGTCTTCAGAAAATCTTCCTTGGTGGGATGCGTAAACCGGTACTTCATGAAATAGGCGCGCATGGCCCGATCCATCGTATCTTCCCCGATGATCCCTTCCAGAGTCAGAAGCACGCTGGCGGTCTTGCCATACGTGATACCGGCGTAAGATGCGCTGCTGTAATAGTCGTACGCCTTCTGAGCAATGGGATCGCGGTCCGCTACGCCTGTGTAAGTGCCGCGTTGCATCTCTCGCTCGCCAACCGTTGCACCCGCCAGATTCAGAATGGAAGTTTTCTTCCCCAGGATGGCATCGAGCACTTTCACTTCGCTGTAACTGTTGATGCCCTCGTCCATCCAGGCATCTTCGAATTCGTTGGTAGCCACCATTCCGTACCAATACTGGTGACCAAACTCGTGTTCGACAACCAACTCCGGCAGATGGAGACCTTCCGGCATAAACCAGTCCGTATCGCCAGTAATAAACGTTGGGTACTCCATACCGCCGGCCGCCGCGCTGCCGGGATCGACCAGCGTGATCGTCTTATAAGGATATGGCCCGTACCGGCTTTCGAACTGCTGCAGCGATTCGCGCAGAATCTTTTCATGGCGCTCCACCTGTCCCCAATGCGCGGGCTGCATGAGGATGCGCATGTTCACTAGCCCCATTTGCCCTTGATAAACGCCGTCGTCTTTCACTTTGAATCTCGGGCTGGCGGTCCAGGCGAAATCGTGAATGTCGTCGCCGTGATAAGTCACGGTTTTCGTGCTGTCGGAGTTGCTGGTCTCGCTGACTTTGATTCCGCTCGCGCCCACCACTTCGAACTGCGGCACGGTTAACTTGACGTCATACACTCCGAAGTCGGCGAAAAATTCTGTCATCGCGTGATACTGATGGCAGTTCCAGGCTCCGTGCCACCACACTCCAACCTTCGGAAACCATTGTCCGCCCAGCACGAAATCCCGCTTCCATCCCGAGCGAGCCTGTGTCTCGGGAAAGTTCGTCTGAAACGCGATCTTGAACTGAACGTAGTCGCCGGGCGCGATCGGTTTGTTCAACCGCAGGTCCGCGACGGTCTTGTCGTCTTTATTGCCGTCGTCGGGCTGAATGTACTGGAGCTGGGAGGTCAGATCGCCCTGGCCGACGACTTCGAGGTTGGTGATCTCCTCCGAGCCAAATTCTTTGCTCTCCCATTTATCGTAGGACATATCACGGCTGCCGAGCACCTTGGCTTCTCGCACCCATGTGGAGTTGGGCTGAAACGCATTCTGATAGAGGTGAAATGGAAAGTGATCGAGCGCCTGGCCGGTCAGGTTGTGGTAGGTGAGCACCTCTGTGGCCTTGACGATGTGGGTCACCGCGTCATAGTGAGCGTCGATCTCATAATGCACCACACGCTGCGACATGGGCGTGGGCGAGTTGATGGCCAGCGTGGTGTCGGGGATCGAAAGTGGACCGCCGTTGCTGGGCTCGGCAGCGGGAGCCGCAGCCTGGGCTTGCGACGCAATTGGAGTAGCCGGCTCGGCGGCAGCCACGCGATTCGCGTGTTGGTGCACCGCGATCGAAATCGCAATTACCGATACTACCGGCAAAAACACAATCACCCATCGCATCTTCATCAAGCATGTCCTTTGATTTTCGCTGTCGGTATGGAATGATACCCCACGCAGACGCGCAATCGCATCTGGAGCAGCCTGAGAGTGGTACGCCGTAATCGTAAGGAAAGTTCCGGAATACGGATCGGCAGGAGCTATCGGCGCTATGGGATGATTTCGGGATGGCGAGGATTATGAAGGGTGGGATCGTTTTCCGTGGAGGCCCCGGGCTCGTTCTAGCGTGAGACGGTATACGATGCTCCGGCGGCAAAGGCATTGGGTCGCGTCGCCGAGGAAGGGTAACTCTTGCCCGATACGACTTTCGCTGTGCGGGCGGCAAAACCCTCTTCCAGTTTGAACTTGCCCACCATGGTTTGCAGATCGAGCGCCAAGCCCGAGAGATCATGACAGGCAGTTGCCGACTGCTGCGCGCCGATGGCTGATTCCTTCACCAGCCGCGAAATCTGGTCCACGTTGCCGTTGACTTGTTCGGTGGTGCTGGCTTGCTCGGTGGCCGCCGTGGCAATCTCGGCGATCATGCCACCCACCTGTTCGGACATCTGTATGATTGCGCGCAGCGAATCTCCCGCCTTGGCCGTCGACGCAACACCTTCTTCCACCTGTTTGGTGCCGCTTTCCATGGCGGTGACGGCGACCTTGGTTTCGTCCTGGACGTTCTTGATCATCTGAGTGATTTCTTTGGTCGCAGTAGTGGTGCGCTCGGCAAGCTTGCGAACTTCATCGGCGACCACGGCAAAGCCGCGGCCCTGTTCGCCGGCGCGTGCGGCTTCAATGGCTGCATTCAGAGCCAGCAAATTGGTCTGATCGGCAATATCGTCGATTACGCCGATGATGCGTCCGATCTGGTCGGAGCTTTTGCCGAGTTCTTCCATCTTCTTGGCGGTTGCGCCTACCGACTCCGCAATCACGCGCATCTTGGCGAGAGTTGCCTCCACGATCGAACCACCCTGGCGCGCGGTTTCGGCGGCCTGGCTGGCCGCGTCGGCAGCCTTGTTGCAACTGTCGGAAACCGAGGTTACGGTCGAGGACATCTCTTGCATCGCGGTGGCAACCTGAACAGTCTGGTCCTTTTGCGTCTCTGCGCTCTGCGCCTGCTGCGTCGCCGAAGAGGATATTTCTTCGCTCGCGCTCGCCACGTGTTCCGCCGTGCTGGCAATGGATTGAATGATTCCCCGCAGGTTATTTTTCATGCGGTTCAGGGCTTCTCCGGCTTTGCCGGTTTCGTCCTGAACCTTTACTTCCATGTCGGCCACCGCCAGGTTGTTGGCGGCGATCTCATGGATCAGTTCGACCATTTCCGACATGGTTGCGGTGATCGAGCGGGTAATCAGAGTGGCGATTCCCAATCCAACCATGGTGCCGGCAAGGGCTAGCACGATTACGAGCCAGCGAACCCGCGACTCGATTGCGCTTTGCTCCTTCAGAACTTCCAGCTTTAGCTTGTCCTGGAACGCGGACATTTGGGAAATTTGACTGCGCAGCCGAGTTCGGATCTCTCCCATCTGAGGGCTGAATATAAGAGCGAGGGCCTCTTTCGTTTTGTGTGTGCGCTGCAACTCGATTTCGCGGTCGCAGTTGGTTCGAAACAACGCATAGTTGCTCCGGATTTCCCCCAGCAACTGTCTGGCTTCCGCGTAAGTAAGGAGTTTTTCCAGTTTGTCGGTGTTTTCGACAAATTGCTGCTTGCCATCCTCATCGTGCTTCAGCAGGTCCTCTTTGGGCGACAGCAAAAAACCGCGAACCGCCGTACTCTGTTTCTCGATGCCGCCTTCGATTTGCGATGCCATGTCTTTCTTGGCCATGATTGTGTCGACTTGCGCGGAGATGTCTGCCAAGCGGCCTACCGAGGTGTATGCGACCGTTCCCAAGATAATCAGAATCAGCAGGAGACCGCCGAATCCCAAACCAAGCTTCGCCTTGAGAGTTAATTTATTCATGGATCCCCTTATCGGTTCGCCGCCGGGTTGCGCTTCCCGCCTAAACCGGCGTTCTTCGCGCGGAACGAAATCCGTCTGCCATCAGAGCCCATCGGCACAAATCGCAGTTACTTTAAGACCTGTCGCAAGAAAGGTTTTGATCGTTCTGCCCTTGCGTTCCGCCCCGGTTGCCATCGATACTGGATGGTCGGCGACGCTCCGCCAGCCCGCCCCAAGAAATCATGAAAACTACAATCTCTCTCTCTACTCCCGCACAAACTGATAGTGAAGCCTTAGTTGCCGTGGTTCTGGACCACTCCGAGAAACCGGCGAGCAATGGTTCTCAAGGCGCGACAAAAGCAACCAGCCCTGCAAAAGCCAAGCTGCAAGTGGAAACCAGGGATGGAGCAGTCGCATCCGCCGCCGGCGACTTGCTGGCCAGCGGCGAACTCACAGGCAAGCCGTTTGAGACAAACCTGCTGCACAAGCCTGCCGGCCTGAAGGCCAAGCGTCTTTTGCTGATTGGCGGCGGTGCCGCAAAGAAATTCAGCGCTTACGATTTGCGCCGCATTGCCGGTGCAGCGGTGCGTACGCTGAAGGCTCGTGGGATTCGCAGCTTCGCAATCGTTGCACCCGCCGGTGTGAATGCCGAAGAAGCGGTGAGTGCCATCGTTGAAGGTGCGCTGGTAGGAAATTTCGATCCCGATTATTACCGTAGCGACCGAAAAGATCAGAAGATCGATGCCATCACCATCGTCGTCGGCGGCAATGCAAATCAGGCTGCGTTGGAAAAAGCGGCCAACGAAGCGCTCATCATCGGCGAGTCGCAGAACTTCACTCGCGACCTGGTCAACGAGCCTTCGAATCGCATGACGCCAACCATCCTTGCCGATCGCGCGAAAAAGATGTGCGGCGAAGTCGGATTGAAGTGCGAAGTCTATGGCGCTGACAAGATCAAGGAAATGAAGATGGGCGCCTTTTGGAGCGTGGCGCAGGGTTCCGACGAGCCGCCTGCGCTGATCGTCATGCGCTACGAACCTGCGGGCGCGCCCGACAAACCCGTTCTCGGGCTGGTAGGAAAAGGAATTACCTTCGACACGGGCGGCATCTCGATCAAGCCCGCCGATGGCATGGAGAAGATGAAGTACGACATGGCCGGCGGCGCGACCATGATCGGCGTCATGCGCGCGATTGCTCTGTTGAAGCCGAAAGTCAAAGTAATCGGGATTGTCTGCGCCACCGAGAATATGCCTTCAGGCAAAGCGCAGAAACCCGGCGACGTGCAGATCGCAATGTCAGGCAAGTCCATTGAGATCATCAACACGGACGCCGAAGGACGGCTGGTTCTGGCCGATGGCCTCTTTTATGCGCGGCAGCTCGGCTGCACTCACCTGGTCGACGCAGCCACGCTCACCGGCGCGGTGGTCGTGGCGCTCGGCTATGCCAATGCCGGAGTCTGGGCCAACGACGATGCCATGTATGAGCGCTTCCACAAAGCCAACGCCGAGGCCGGCGAAAAAATGTGGCGTCTGCCGCTCGACGACGAATACAAAGACAACATCAAGTCAACCATCGCCGATATCGTCAACTCTGGCGGGCGCTGGGGCGGCGCCATCAACGCGGCCATGTTCCTGAAAGAATTCGCCGAAGATACTCCATGGATCCATCTCGACATCGCGGGTACCGCGTGGATGGAAGATCAAAAGCCGTGGATCGCTAAAGGCCCCTCGGGAATCGCGCTACGCAGCCTGGTCGAGTTCGTGAAAAGTTTTGCGGGATAGCCGTCGGCAGCCGCAAATATGGCGTCCAAGGTCTGGTCGCGACGGGGGAACAAAATCGTGCTGGCAAATTGTCGAATCGGAGCCTGAATGAAACCTTTAATGCTGATCGGAGTAATCCTGCTGGTGCTGGGCGTAATCTCTTTCGTTGTTCCGTTTCCTCACGCGGAACATCACGGCGTGAGTGTTGGCGACGCGCATGTTGGCATCACCACGCATGACGACGAAAAAGTTCCTCCCGCGGTTAGCGTCGTGCTTCTGGTTGTGGGCGCTGGTTTAATGATTGCGGGGCGGAAGAGCTAGTCGCGCAAGTCGTCACGACTGCAGCCAATTCCGCCTTTGTTTCCCGAGGCCTTCTCCATTGTTCTGCGGTAGCAATTCTTGCTACCATGGCAACAGGCGGGAATGATTTATGGCGACGGTCGAAAAGATCAGCGTTGCATTGCCTTCCGAGATGGTTAGCCTTCTTCGGGAGGCGGTCGAGAGCGGGGAGTACTCCAGCGCCAGCGAGGTGGTACGCGACGCGCTTCGCACCTGGAAGATGAAGCGCAAACTGGATGCGCTCCAGTTGAGTGCTCTGCGTCGTTTGGTGAAGCAAGGGGCAGAGAGCGGGCCGGGGATCGGCGCAACCACCGTCTTCTCACGCTTACGTAAAAAGTACGCCGCGAATTCCACCGCCAAGCCGGAATAGTCTCTTGAAGCTTTTATTTTCGCCGAGGGCCGTGGCGGATCTGGAAGAAATTGGAGATTATATTGCACGGGATAATCTTTCACGTGCTCTTTCTTTTCTCGACGAACTTGAATCCAAATGCCGCAGCATCGCGTCGATGCCCACAGCATTCACGGAACGTGCGGATATCTTCCCCGGCATCCGGATGGCGGTTCACGGGAACTATCTGATTCTTTTCCGCGTGGACAAAGGCGCGCTCCGCATCGAGCGCATCGTTCACGGGGCGCGCGAATTGGGTGCCATGATCGAAGATTCTGACCTTTAGTCGGAAGTCAGAGCAACTCTCTTTCACATGGCCGAACTTATATGCCAAATCGCTCCGCCGCGCGGGCTTTCGCCTTCGCGGCTTCCTCTTCGCGATTCTTCGGCGGAGCTGTCGTCTCGAGCGAGTGCAGCAGTCGGCTTGAAACGAGTGCGATTTCTTCGATTGCGTTGTCGAATGCGGCCTCGTTCGCCTTGGACGGCTTGTTGAATCCGGTGATCTTTCTGACGAACTGCAGTGAAGCTGCGTGAACTTCGTCGGTGTTCACCGGCGGATCAAAGTTAAAAAGCGTTTTAATGTTTCTGCACATTTGCGTGACCCTGCTGTTGTCGAACTACAAGTGAAAAAATTCGGGCTGCTCTGTAGATTACTTCTCCGGCTCCCAGCCCTCGGGCAGCATATCGAATGCCAGCGTGTCGCGATAGGCGAACTGGTTGCCTTCCATCACCGCAACCGGCGTCAGCATATGCCAGACGCGGTCATCGTCAAAGACGTAACACTCGCCGCATTCGCGCATGATGAAGCGGTCGAGTTCGCGTTTGTCGTTATCGGTGATCGCCACTTCGCCGCCTTCCGCCCCGCAGCGGCTGACTAGATGCGTCGCGATGTATTTTTCTCCGTCTTTATGCAGGCCCGGAGGGCTGGTGTCGCACGGTCGGCCCGGCGTCGCGGTGAATCGTATGAGATGGACGTTGACCAGATATTTTCTGCCGACGGTCGAGAGTGGCAGGGAGTGCAGATGGTGGGCAATCATCTTGCGCACGCCGATGGAAGCCGCGATCGCCAGCGGCAGCGGAGCGTACTCGCGCGGCTGGCCGCCGAGCGTCGTATTGTATTTTCGCAACTGGACGTAAGGCGTGCTCTCGTCGCTCGGCCAAACCTTCACACCGCCCTCGACAATCTCGGCCCACACGCGATTGAGCGAGCGATAGCGGTCGCCTCCCGCGTAGTATTTGTCGCGCGGCATCGACCAGGCTGCATGGGCTAACTCATCCAGAGCGCGCGCGATGTCGAGATCCACTCTTAGTGGCTGGCGAGTAAAGCCGCGCTCGGCGAAGTCATTTCGCGCCGCGGCATTGGTCGCCACGGGAATGAAGCTGTATTCATTATTTGTGCTGGCGGTTGATCCGCCGGTAGCTGATTCGCGTAAAACGCTTGATGATTGCATGGGGCACCAAGGCCATTAAACCGGAATAGGCCTCTCTACTTCAAGGATGTGAGCGTGGATGACGTGTCGGGTGCCCCATTTCTCGCGTTCTTTGCGAGAAGTGGGGATTTTTGTTTTTTGGGAGGCGCTAATCTTCATTTTCAAAACTATCCAGTCGTTGACACGGACTGGGCTGGCGTCGCTGTTGGCGCACTCACGGGTAGTTCCCCAACGCGCGGAAGAGAATTCCCTGAGGCGGCAGGGCGCGGTGAAGGGCTTAGGGGTCCTTCGACTGCGCGTGTCATTGGCTTCGCCAATGTCCCGCTGCGCTCAGGATGACAGCGGTTAGTGCTGAGCTTCATTCACGACGTTCACAATGTTGCGAACGGCTTCGATCACAAGGTCGCGGCGGTGGAGTTGGATGTAGTGCCCGCTGTTTTTGGCGATCACGTGGGTGTCCCATTTCTCGCGTTCTTTGCGAGAAGTGGGGATTTTCGGTCTCAGGAGGCACGGATCTTCGTTTTCGAAACGGCTGAGTCGTTGACCCGCATTCGGTCTCAATATAGGCGGAGTCACGAGAAACTGCTCCAGCGCGCGGAAGAGAACTCCCTGAGGCGGCAGGGCGCGGTGAGGGTGCTAGGGGTCTTTCGACTACGCGTGTCATTGGCTTCGCCAATGTCCCGCTGCACTCAGGATGACAGCGGTTAGTGCTGAGCTTCATTCACGACGTTCACAATGTTGCGAACGGCTTCGATCACAAGGTCGGGGCGGTCGAGTTGGATGTAGTGTCCGCTGTTTTTGGCGATCACGTGGGTGCTGCGGGGTGAGAGTTGGGCTAATTCGTTTTGCATTTGTTGCCAGGCGTCGTTGGTGGGCTTGACCAGATCCTCGGGAATGTCGGGTTGAGGAGTGTTGGGATCGCTGGAGAGGACGGCGAGCGGCAGGTCGCCGAGAGAACCGGTGGAGGCGGTTTGCGTGGCACTTTCGGAAATCGCTTTTAGTTCGGCGATGCTTTCGTGGACGTTGCGGAAGTTGCATTCGGCGGCGCGGACGGCGGCATCGCTGCCGCAAAAGCCCAGCAGGCGAGGCAAGCCGAAGGGCATGGCGAATTCGAGGAACTCCTGTTCGCGAATCCATCCGGCGTCGATGTCGTTTAATGTGGGCGGAAGGCGCTTCTGCTGCTCGGGATGCGAGGAGTCGACCAGAACCATGCCGGCGACTTCGCTGCGATCGATGCTGGCGTAGAGGCGAACGTTGAATCCGCCGAGGGAGTGGCCAACGAGGATGAGCGGGCCCGAGATTCCGGCGTTGTGAAGCAGAGTGTGCAGTTCTTCGGCGAAGTTGCGGCTGGTGCGGGGGCGCGGGCTGGAGTTGCTGTAGCCGAGTCCGGCGCGGTCGTAGGAGCAGACGCGGGCGAATTGCGCGATTTGCGGCTGAACTTTGCGCCAGGAAGTGTAAGTGTCTCCGAGGCCGGAGTCGAGAATTACGGTGGGAGTTTGCTTCGCTGTGGTTTGGCCGGTGCAGTCGATGTGCATTTTGTAGCCGCCGACGTCGATCAACTGGCCGGGCATGGGGTGCGAGCGGCGGTCGCGGGCGGAGGCGGTGGATTGGTAGATGAGCCCGGCGATTGCCAGGAGTAATACGCCCGCCACCATGACGGCCACAATGGAGGGGACGAGCGCCTGGCGGTTTGATTGCGTCGCCGGGTTCGAGTGGTTCGACATTCTCTTTTCTTCGGGCGAGACGCGGACAGGAGTGTCCGCGCCACACGAGTTTCTACATGACCGGCGGTACGGTGATTCCCATCACAGCCAGCGTACGAATGAGTTCACGGCGAACTACGGCGACTGTGGCCAGCAGGAATTGTTTTCGGGTTTCATCGGATTCGCCGAGGATGGGATGGCGGTGATAAAAGGCGTTGAAGAGTTGCGCTAGCTGAAATGCGTGCTTGGCAAGGTATGCAGGTTCGGTGGTTGAGATGCACTGGTTCACGATGTAGGAAGTCTTTGATGAGGCGAGCCAGAGTTCCCAGAATTCGTTTTCAGTCAGGAATTTTGCGAGCTGGCCTGCAGGAATATTGTCTGCAAGGCCTTTTAAGAAAGTATCGGGATCGAGCGCGGCTTTCTTGAAGATGCTGGTGGCGCGAACGACGGCGTATTGAGCGTAGGGTCCGGTCTCGCCTTCGAAACTCAGCGCTTCTTTGAAGTCGAAGGCGATTACCGACTGCTTGGTGAACTTGAGCATGAAGTAACGCAGCGCGCCGATGGCGATTTGCGTGGCGATTGAAAGGCGCTCGGCGTCGGTGAGTTGGGGATGGCGGGAATCGACTTCGTTCTTGGCGGAGACAATGAGCTGATCGAGCAGGTCGTCGGCTTTGACGCCGAAACCTTTGCGGCCACTGACTTCAATGTAGGAGCGCGTTTTGTCTTCTTCGCTGAGCGTGTAGCCGAGTTCGGCGGCACAGCGCGGCGTTAGCGCGACCATCTCGTAAGAAAAATGGGTGTAGTGGTCGGCGGCTTCGTTGTGGCCGAGCGCGCGCAGGGCCTCGATCACAGCGTTCTGCGCTTCGGACTGGCGGGCATCGATGACGTTGTAGATTTCGGCAACGTCGCCGAAATGAGGATGATTTCTTTCTCCTTCGACGGCGGAGATCCAGCAGTCGTGATGATTCGGATACCGGTAAAACTTGCGGTAGCCGAAATCGCGGCCGAGCAGACCAAACTTCCACATGTGGTAGGCGATGTCTTTGCCGACATAACCCACGGTGCCGTTGGAGCGGACGATTACTTTTTGGTCGTCTTCGGAGATTGCGTCAGTTTTCTCGCTGTTAGCGTCCTCGGACAGGAGTGTCCGAGCCACACGGTCTGCGCCGGTTCCGGCGCGGCGCATGATCCAGCAGCCTTTGTTCTTGCCTTCGGCTTCATAGGTTAGAACGCCGGCTTCTTTCAGCTTGGCGAAGGCCGCGTCCCAGAAATGCAGGTGCAGGATTTCGCTCTCGCGGGGAAGGAAGTCGTATTCGATGTCGAGGCGATCCATGGTTTCGAGATGGCGGCGCAGGACGGCGGTTGAGATCAATTCGGCGATTGCTGCGGTTTCGCTGGCGGGATTTTCGATGGCGTGGAGCGTTTCGCGCCGGACTTCGAGATTATTTTTATTCTGCTCATACCATTGCGAGACGCGGGCGTAGAGATCCCAGCAGTAGTAATCGAAGCGCGGCTGACGGGTGAGAGCTTCGATTTCGGCTCGAGATTTTTTCTCGATGTGGGTGAAGCCGACGACGACATCGGCGACCTGAACTCCGGTGTTGTCGATGTAATTCTGAACATCAACTTCCCTTCCGGCAAAACGCAGCAATCGCACAAACGTATCGCCGAGAATGGCGTTGCGCAGATGGCCGATGTGGGCGGCCTTGTTGGGATTGATGCTGGTGTGCTCGACCAGAATTTTGCCGGTTGTTAGGTCGGCAGGGGGGTTGCGGTCGGCGGCCAAAATTGCGGCCAGCGAGGCGCGGTCGATTCTCACGTTTAGATAGCCGGGAGGCGCGACCTGCATCTCGGCGATGCCCTCGATGGGACCTACTTCGGTGCGAATGGCTTCAGCGATTTTGAGTGGAGCAGTGCGCAGCGGTTTGGCAAAGGGAAAAACCGGGATGGCAAAATCGCCAAGTTCTACTTTCGGAGGCTGTTCGACCACAGCGGGAGGCAAAGGGACGCCGGGATAGCGAGTGCGCAGAAACTCCAGCAGGCGCGCGGCTAAACGTTGTTCGAGATGGCGGTACAAAGCTTTCCTCTATGTCGTTGAAGAAAGGTGATTTTAGCAGAGTCCGCGAACGGCGCTGGTTTGACGGAGCATGGTGGGTTCCCTATGATGAAAGTTTCTCGTCGTGGCGGCAAAAACCTTTACCACATTGGCCACAGGGGGAGCACAGAGGACGATTTTGTGCGTTTCGTTCGTAGCCTCTGAGTCTTTGTATAAGAGATTTTGACTTTATGCGCATCGCTTACCTCGAGTGTTTTTCCGGCATGAGCGGCGACATGTTTTTGGGCGCGCTGGTGGATGCCGGAGTTCCGCCGCTGATGTTTCAGGAAACGGTTGCCGCCCTGAAACTGGGGGCGGGGCTGGAGATTTCGCGCGTGGTGCGCAGCGGAATTTCAGCCACCAAGGTGGATGTGTGGGTGGGAGGGGAGAAGGATTTGCCGCGGGAAGAATATTGGGAGAAGCAGGAGCAGCATTCTCATGCACACTCTCAGGAGCATTCCGATCATGAACTTACCCGCCAGCATTCTCATGAGCATGAGCATCATGGGCATTCGCATTCCCATCCTGGTGAGACGCAGACAGAGCCTGCCCTGAGCTTGCCGAAGGGAGTGTCCGCGCCACACGAGCATTCGCATGGGCGTGGGTTGAGCGAGATTCGCAAGATTATTACCGCGGCTTCACTCTCCGCCCACGCGAAGCAAACTGCCATTGCCATTTTTGAGGCGCTGGGCGCGGCGGAGGCGAAGATTCATAACACTTCGATCGAGGACGTGCACTTCCACGAAGTGGGCGCGGTGGATGCGATGGTCGATATTGTTTGCGCGGCGGTGGGCGCCGAGGCGCTGGAAGTGGATGAGATTATTTGTTCGCCGCTCAACGTTGGTGGCGGGACGGTGAAATGCGCGCACGGAACTTTTCCGGTGCCGGCGCCGGCGACGGTGGAATTGTTGGCGGGCGCTCCCGTGTATTCCTCCGGGGTGCAAGCGGAGTTGGTGACGCCGACGGGCGCGGCGATTGTGAAGGCGCTGGCTGCGCGCTTTGCCAGCTTTCCCGAGATGAAGATCGAGAAGTCGGGGTATGGTGCGGGATCGCGAGATTTTTCGGGGCATCCTAACGTGGTGCGGTTGACGATTGGAGAAACCGCGGCAAGTGGACTGGCTGCGAAGACAGCCTCGGATACGGTTACGGTGCTGGAGGCGAATCTTGACGATTTGAATCCGCAGGTTTTTGGTTATGTGATGGATCGGTTGTTCGAAGAGGGTGCGCTGGATGCCTTCGCGATGCCGGTGCAGATGAAGAAGAACCGTCCGGGGACGCTGTTGACTGTGCTGTGCAAGCCAGAAGATGCGAGCAAATTGACGCAACTCATCTTTATTGAAACTACAACGCTCGGCGTGCGGCGGCGCGAGGAAGCGCGGCAGACGCTGGCACGGCGGTGGGAGAGTGTGCAGACTTCGTGGGGTGAGGTGCGGATCAAGATTGCGAGCATGAATGGAACGGTTACGAATTACGCCCCGGAGTATGAGGATTGCCGGCGAATTGCGGCGGAGCAGCACGTGCCGCTGAAGAAAGTTATGAGCGAAGCGGTTGAAACCTACGCTCGTCTTCGCGGCAGCGAAAAGCTTTAACATTCGAAAACAGAGAATGAGTAAGAAGTTTTACATCACGACGCCGATTTATTACGTGAATGCGCGGCCGCACATTGGGCACGCTTACACCACGATTGCGTGCGATACCATTGCGCGGCGGCAGCGGATGCTGGGCGCGGAGACTTTTTTTCTTACGGGGACGGACGAACACGGGCAGAAGATTGAGCGCGCGGCGCAGGCGGCGGGAAAAACTCCGCAGCAGTATGCCGATGAGATTTCGGCGGAGTTCCGGCAGTTGTGGAAGCGGATGGGAATTTCGAACGACGATTTCATCCGCACCACTGAAGGCCGGCATAAGAAGCGGGTGCAGGCGCTGTTCCGCAAGCTTCGCGACGATGGTTACATTTATAAGGGCACCTACACCGGGCAGTATTGCGTCTCGGATGAGCTTTATGTCGACGGGGCGAAACCGGGCGATCCGTGCCCGACTTGCGGACGCATCACGGAAACTGTAAGCGAGGAAAATTATTTCTTCAAGCTCTCGCAGTTTCAGGACAAGTTGCTGGCGCTATATGCGAATCCGGAGTTTATTCGTCCGGAGACGCGGCGCAACGAAGTGATTTCGTTTGTGCGCTCGGGGCTGCGTGACCTGTCGGTCAGCCGCTCGACGTTTACCTGGGGCATTCCCGTGCCCGACGATCCGAAGCACGTGATTTATGTGTGGCTGGATGCGCTGGCCAACTACATTACTGCGATCGGTTATGGTTCTTCGCACGCGGGAGCGCAGGAGGCGTTCAAGAAATTCTGGCCGGCCGATGTGCAGATGATCGGCAAAGAAATCGTGCGCTTCCACTGCGTGTACTGGCCGGCGTTTTTAATGGCGGCAGGATTGGCGATGCCGAAGGCGATTGTGGCTCACGGCTGGCTGCTGTTTGAAGAAAACAAGATGTCGAAGTCGCGCGGCAACATTGTGCGGACGGAAACGATTCTGGACGTGCTGGGCGCAGATGCGCTGCGCTATTTTCTGCTGCGCGAAGTGGTGTTCGGACAGGACGGATCTTTTTCTTTCGATGCGCTGGTGCAGCGCTACAACTCCGATCTGGCGAATGGCCTGGGAAATCTGGCGAGCCGCACGCTGACCATGATCAACCGCTATTTCAGGGGTGAGGTGCCATATCCGTCCCATGCGGCGTCGAAGACTTCGGCGGACGATGCTATCGCGGAGGCGGCGCTAAAGACGATTCGCGAATTTGGCGCGCTGTTCGATCAGTTTCAGTTTTCGCGGGCGCTTGAGAGTGCTTGGGCGCTGGTCGCCGCCGTGGATAAATATATTGTCGAGAACGAGCCGTGGGCGCTGGGTGAAAAACAGGATGAAGACAGCCGCTCGCGGCTGGCGACGGTGCTCTACACAGCCGCCGAGGCGTTGCGGATTGCGACGGCGCTGGCGCATCCCGTGATGCCGGAGGCGACGGCGAAGATCTGGGCGCAGATGGGGCTGGGAGACATCAAGAAGCTGGATTTGAATCAACTGTCGTGGGGGCAACTACCACTTGGGACGAAGCTGGGCGAGGTGCAACCTGTGTTCCCGCGCGCCGACAAGAGTGCAATTGAAAGGATGCAGAAAATGGAAGAGGAGCAGAGATCGACGCCGGCAGCGGAGCCTACGGTTGTTCCGGCGAGCGCGGCGCCAGCAGTTCCAGCGCCTGCTATCACGGCAACTATGGCACCGCCGGCGGCTGCCGCGACGAACGACAAGATTTCGATTGACGACTTCGCCAAGGTCGAGTTGCGGGTGGGATTGGTAAAAGTCGCTGAGCGGGTTCCCAAGGCTGACAAGCTGTTGCGGTTGGAAGTTGATATAGGCACGGAAGTGCGGCAGGTGCTGGCGGGAATTGCCGAATCGTATGCGCCGGAAACTTTGGTTGGACGAAAAGTGGTGATCGTCGCCAATCTCGCGCCGCGCAAGCTGCGGGGAATGGAATCGAATGGAATGATCGTGGCGGCATCGCCGGAAGGCGGCAAGGCCGTGCTGGCGAGCTTTTTGGAAGATGTGCCGGTGGGCACGAGGCTGAAGTAAGAGGTCGTTGGTCGTTCGTCGTTGGTCGTTGGCCAACCCGACACTGCGGTGAACGCTCCAGTTAAGGGCAGCAACTGGTTCCGGTCGAGGCCGGAACAGCTGGCGTTTGAAAGTTCAGCCAGCGACCAAGGACAAACGGCTAACGACATGTTTGTGGATTCGCACGCGCATCTTGATGGTGAAAGGTTCGACTCCGATCGCGAGCAGGTAATTGCGCGGGCGCGCGAGGCTGGAGTTCAGAACATTGTCGCCATCGGGAATGGCGACGGCCCTGAGCAGGTGGATTGCGGAATCCGGTTGGCCGAGAAATATGATTTCATCTATGCAACGCTCGGCATTCATCCGCATGAAGCGAGACTGGCTGATGAAGCTGCGTTTCAGAATATGGAGAGGCTGGCGAGGCATCCGAAAGTGATTGCGTGGGGCGAGATTGGGCTGGATTATTTTTATGACCATTCGCCGCGCGATGTGCAAAAGAAAGTTTTCATCCGACAGATGGAGTTAGCGGCGGCCGCGAGTCTGCCTATTGTGATTCACTGCCGTCCCTCAGACGGCAACGAGGATGCGTGGGAGGATTGCCTCTCTCTGATGAGCGAACACTGGCAGCCCAAGGGGTTGGGAGGAATTCTGCACTGCTTCACGGGGAACTGGACTCAGGCAAAGCGGGCGCTGGATATGGGTTTCATGATCTCGTTCGCCGGCAACATTACATTCCCGAAAGCGCAGCAAATCCGCGACGCGGCGCTCGAGGTTCCGCTCGACCGTATGCTGATTGAGACCGACTCGCCCTATCTGGCTCCGGTGCCGCACCGAGGCAAGCGGAATGAGCCGGCATTCGTCGCCGAAACGGCGCGAAAGCTGGGCGAATTGCGCGGACTGACGGCAGAGGCCATTGGCGCACAGACGACGCGCAACTTCTACAATTTTTTCAAATTATCTGAAACCGCTGAAAGGAAAGTTTCGGCGGTTTAGCCCTGCTGCCGGCGGGCTTCTTCTGATACCCTCGAAGTTAGATTCCATCATTTCAGAAAGAATTGAAATCCGATGCCCGACAACAGTTTTGACATCGTGAGCAAAATCGATCTGCAAGAGGCTTCGAACGCAATTCAGCAGGCGCTGAAAGAGGTGCATACGCGCTTCGACCTGAAGGATTCGAGGTCGAATATCGAACTGGAAAAAGACGCCATCGTGCTGCACTCTGCGGACGAATACAAGCTGAAAGCCGTCAACGACATTCTGCAGCAGAAGCTGGTAAAACGCGGAGTCTCGCTGAAGGGATTGACCTACGGGCCGGTGGAATCGGCGGCAGGCGGGACGGCGAAGCGCAAAGTCACGATGCAGCAAGGGATCGCCATAGAAAAGGCGCGGGAGATTGTGAAGCTGGTGAAGGACTCGAAGAAGAAAGCGCAAGCCTCGATCCAGGGGGACTTGGTGCGGATCAGCGGGAAAGACCGCGACACGCTACAGGAAGTGATGGCTATGTTGCGTGGGCACGATTTCGGTATTGATTTGCAGTTTACGAATTACAGAACGAACTAAGAAAAACCTTTACCACAGAGGACACAGGGGAGCACAGAGGGGTGAGCGCGCCGCCGATTATTAACGGGAAGGAAGTCTTCGATCTGCTGCATGAGGATCTTGCGGCGCTTGAGGGCGAGTTTGGGCAGGATACCGTCTCCGGCGTGCAAGCGATTACGGAGATTGGCGAGTATCTGCGGGCGGGTGGCGGGAAGCGGATCCGGCCTGCGCTGCTGTTTCTATCAGCGAAGTTATTTGATTACCAGGGACATGGCGCAGTGCGCCTGGGCGCGGTGGTCGAGATCATTCATACCGCGACGCTGGTGCATGACGACATTATTGATGAGGCAAAGACGCGGCGGGGCCGTCCCGCGGCCAATACGCAGTGGGGCAATTCAAAGTGCGTGCTGGCGGGCGACTGGCTGTACATGCAGGCCTTTAAAGTGGCGGTGCAGGAGCGCAATTTCCGCATTCTCGACGCGCTGATTGAACTGACGCAGCAGATGGTTGAGGGCGAACTGCTGCAGATGGAAAAGCTGGGCAAGTCGATTGGCCTCGACGAATATTTCGATCTGATCTACCGCAAGACGGCTTGCCTGTTTTCGGTGTGCATGCGTTTAGGGGCGATTTTAGGCGGGGCCACCGAGGCGCAGGAAAAAGCCCTTGGGCAATATGGTCACGACCTGGGAATGGCGTTTCAAATTGTCGATGACGTACTGGATCTGACCGCATCGGAAGATGTTCTGGGCAAGCCAGTGGCCAGCGATTTGCGCGAGGGCAAGGCGACGATGGCAGTGATCCACGCGCTGGATCGCTGCACCCCGGACGAACGCGAAAAGATCGAAACAATTCTGCGCGAGCGCGCGTTCAATGGCGTAACCCACGCGCACATCATGGAAATATTGCAGCGCTACGGATCTTTGGAAGCGGCAAGCGCGCGGGCCGCACGTTATGCAGAGTCGGCGCAGAAAGCGATTTGCAGTTTCCCGGACTCTGAGATCAAGAGAGCTTTGTTGTGGGCGCCGGAGTTTGTCGTGGCGCGGGAAAAGTAGTCCGGCGGCAATTGCGACATCGTTTTCTCCCGGCCTCCGATCCAGGGCAACCTCTTCAGCGGGAATGCCCACTAACCTAGAGATTCAAAGGCGCCCAATCCGATCGCGGCCTTCAGGACGTACTTAGAATAGCGATAAATATCTGGCCGAACTTTCAGAAAATTTGAAGGAGATTTCCTATGAAGAAACTGGTTTGGATGCTGGCAGCAGCTTTCGCGATGAGCCTGACCGCTTTCGCTCAACAAGACAACAACATGTCGCAGGACCACAACATGGCACAGGCGCAAACAGATTCTGGCGCAAAGGCGCCGCTGATGACGCTGAAGGGAACCGTCAAGGCGGATGGCGACAATTACATGTTCGTCAACGATAAGGACGGCAAAAGCTGGAGCGTGATGAATCCTGAAAAACTAAAGGGACATGAAGGCCACCACGTTGAGTTGAGCGCTCATGTTTATGCCGACAAGAACGCGATTCACGTGATGAGCGTAAAGATGCTCAAGGGCGGGTCAATGAGCAATGATTCCATGAGCAAGTAGTTTTTCTGGAGATCGGCTCGAGGATCGTTTCTGTTAAGGCCGGAGGATGCCATCGACATCCGCCGGCTTTTTTTGCGCCAGCACTTTGCAATCATTCCTTCCCCGCGCAGGGAGACTGACCTGGGACGGCGAGCCTGGTTTATCTTGAACCCTTTCTTGATGTACCGTATCCAAGATCACCTATGGACCTGTTCTTATTGATGGCGCGGCACGGGTACGCCCTGACGTTTGGCCTGTTGCTGGCGGAGGCCCTTGGGCTTCCCTTCCCTGCCGCCCTCGCTCTGGTGGCCGCTGGGGCCGCGGTCGCGGCCCATGCGCTGTGGGGGCCCTACGTTTTGATAGCGGCGATCTCGGCTCTTATGCTGGGCGATACCGTTCAGTTTTGGCTGGGACGATACATGGGCTGGGCGCTGCTGGGATTTCTGTGCCGGGTATCGATCAATCCTGAAACTTGTATTCTTCGCTCCGCGGAATCGTTCTACAAACGCGGCAAGATCACGGTGGTGATCGCAAAGTTCATTCCGGGTGTAAACACTATGGCTGCGCCGCTCGCCGGCAGTATGAAGATGAGATTCTGGCAATTTCTTCGCCTGGATCTTGCTGGAGCCCTGGGATATTCGTTGACCTACCTTGCGGTGGGATATCTTTCCCGCGACTTTCTGAAGGTAATCTTGCGGGGATTTCATGCGGCAGGGCGAGCATTCGAGGCTGTGATTATTTGCGCCCTGATCGCGTACGCGATCTATCGCGTTGTGCAGTTTAGCAAACACAAAGTGTATCGCGTAATCCCGCGCGTGCAGGTGCAGGAACTGGCGGCGAGGCTGGCTTCGCAGGATGCAAGCCATGTGCAGATCGTCGACGTTCGCAGCCACGGGTATTACGACGCAGGCGCTGATCGGATCAAGAACTCGATCCGCATTGAACCCAATAATCTTGAAGAAGAGCTCAAGAACCTTTCCAAGGATAAGGACATTTATCTCTATTGCACTTGAGCGCGCGAAGCGACCAGCGCCCGGGTGGCGCACCTGCTGCGGGAAAAAGGATTCAACACGTTCGTGATCGTTGGCGGATTGACCGCCTGGCGCAAGGCGGGAGAGCCGATGGAAACCGTTCCGGCAAACGACCTGGTGAAGCTGCCGACGTTCAATTAGCGCTGGGTTCAGGCAGTTGGCTACGGCAAACAAATCCCGAACACATCGAGACTGGTATAGCATTGCCGGGCCCCTGAACAATGAGCGACGCCGCCCTCCACAATGCTAAAACCGATGCGCTTTACAGCAACGCCATGAAGCGCGTGCTGTTCCTGCTGGGCCTTTCGGTCTTCATCAACTACATCGACCGCGCCAACCTCTCAGTCGCTGCGCCTCTGCTGAAGGACGAGTTGGGCCTATCGGCTGCGCAGTTGGGAATTCTCCTGTCCGCTTTTTTCTGGACCTATGCCGGCATGCAGCTTCTCGCGGGATGGCTGGTAGACCGCTTCGAAGTGAAGTGGGTTTTAGCCATCGGATTCTTTGTGTGGTCGGCGGCCACGGCATGCACCGGCGCCCTGCACGCCTTTGCCGCCCTGCTGGTCGTGCGCGTGGTGGTAGGAATTGGTGAATCTGTGGCGTATCCCGCATACGCGAAAGTCTTTGCCAACCATTTTGTGGAGAGCCAGCGGGGCTTTGCCAACTCTATTGTCGGCGCGGGGCAATCGCTGGGACCGGCGCTGGGGATTCTTTTCGGTGGCGCGCTGGTGGCGCGTTTTGGCTGGAGACCTTTCTTTGTCGTTCTCGGAGCGGCCAGCCTGCTTTGGCTTCCTCCGTGGTTTCGCTGGATGCCGCGCACGGCCGCTGCTGGAGCGGTGGACATGAAACAGGGTCCGGCGCTTGCGGAAATGATTCGCCACCGGTCTTCCTGGGGGACGTGGATCGGGCATTTCTGCTCGAATTATTTTTTATATTTTCTGCTGACTTGGCTGCCGTTTTATCTTGTGCGAGAGCGGCATTTTTCAACGGCTCGCATGTCGAAAATCGGCGGGGCGACGTTCCTGCTGGCCGCTATTTCCTCTCCAGTCTGCGGATGGCTTTCGGACCGCTGGATAGCGGCGGGCGCCACGCCTACACGAGTTCGCAAGAGTTTTATGGGCGTGGGAATGTTCTGCAATGGGCTCTTCCTGGTTGGGTGTGCGGCCGCTCCCGATCGGCTGCTGGTTGTTCTGTTACTCTTTGCCGGAGCATCGTTTGGCTTGGTGAGTTCAAACCTGAATGCGGTCGCGCAGACTCTTGCCGGACCCCACGCTGTTGGACGCTGGATGGGCGCGCAGAACTTTGTCGGGAATCTAGCTGGCGCGGTCGCGCCGGCGCTCACCGGTTTTCTGGTTCAGCATACGGGGCATTTCTATTGGCCTTTCCTGATCACCTCGATTGTTGCCTGGATAGGGGCCATTCATTGGGTGCTGGTGGTGGGGCCGGTCGAGCCGGTCGTTTGGGGTGGGGGAAACGATCGCGCCTTGAGGGTAGACGGCAGGCGAAACCTTCTCGATCGAGTCCCGTAATACAATTTTCAGGGAGACTATGAGCAAGGAGATCGAAATCAAGTTTCGGGTTGTGGATGTGCGTGCGCTCGCGCGCGAACTGCGGGGAGCGGGATTCCGCTTGATCACGCCTCGCACCCACGAGATGAACACGCTGTACGACCTGCCCGGAGCCGTTCTGCGAGGGCGCAGGGAGTTGTTGCGGTTGCGCGAGTACGGCGCGAGATGGACACTGACTCATAAGTCCGGGAAAAAGATCGGACGGCATAGCAGCCGTACGGAGCTGGAAACATCGGTGGGCGATGGAAGGCAGATGGAGTTGATCCTGCGCGCGCTGGGATACGCGCCATCGTTTCGCTATGAGAAATTTCGCGCCGAGTGGGCGGATGGAAAAGGGCAGGTTGTGGTGGATGAGACTCCGATCGGAAATTTTTGCGAGATCGAGGGCGCGCCGAGGTGGATTGATGCAACGGCGGGGAAGTTGGGAGTGAGCGACGGAGATTACATTACGACGAATTACGCGGGGCTGTTTGCGGAGTGGAAGGCTCAGACCGAGAGCAAGGCTGTGGAGATGACTTTCGCAGCGGTCAAGGGAAATAGAAAATAGTCGGTCTCCGCGCGACTGGACAGCCGAGGGCGGGCTGTCCCTAAATGTTCCGTGCGCGTGACGCCTTCCGTGCGCCTCTTACGCGCCGTGGCACTTTTTGAATTTCTTTCCTGAGCCGCAGGGGCAAGGATCGTTGCGGCCTACCTTTTCCTGCCCGCGCACGACTTGCTGCACGGGAGCGACCTCGCCGCCACCGGCCATGCGCGCCTGTTCGAGTTCGCGTCGCTTGCGGCGCATGAAGGCCTCTTCCAGATCGTCGGCGGAAGTTGCGACCAGGCGCGGCGGATGATGTCCGTTCCCGCTTCCGCCCTGCTGCGCGGACACCCCCGACTCCGGTCCTTGTCCCGAGGGTTCACCGCCGGGCGCGGCACCAACGCCCGGATCAGCCGGGCGTTCGATGATCTGCATCAGGTAGAGATAGCGGACCGTGTCTTCCTGGAAGCGCTGCAGCATGGCCTCAAACATCTCGAAGGATTCTTTTTTGTACTCGACCAGCGGATCGTGCTGGCCGTAACCGCGCAGGCCAATGCCTTCCTTCAGATGGTCCATGCTGAGGAGGTGGTCTTTCCACTGTGCATCGAGCACGCTCAGCATGATCATGCGCTCGTGGTGGCGCATGGCGTCGGGGCCGATCAGTTTTTCTTTGGCGTCGTAACGTTCTTTCAGCTTCTCGAAAATTGCGTCGCCGAGTTCCTGCCGGTTCAATGCTTCCGCTTTCACGCCCTCGGCGATGAAGTCCACGCCGAATCGCGTGAAGACGGCGTCCTTCAAGCCTTTCAGGTTCCAGTCGTCGGCGTGGCCTTTGGCCGGACAATACTCATCCATTAGATCGCCGAGGATGGAAGAAACGTAGTCTTCGAGGATCAGATCTTTCTGCTCCAGGCCCTCGAGCAGGCGGCGGCGCAAGCCGTAGACGGCTTCGCGCTGCTTATTCATTACGTCGTCGTATTCAAGGAGATGTTTGCGCGATTCGAAGTGCTGGCCTTCCACGGCTTTCTGCGCGTTCTCGATGCGGCGCGTCATCATCTTAGATTCGATCGGAACGCCTTCTTCCATTCCAAGGCGCTCGAGCACTTTCGAGAACCACTCTTTGGGAATGAAGATGCGCATGAGATCGTCTTCGAGCGCGAGATAGAAACGCGACGAACCGGGGTCGCCCTGGCGGCCAGCGCGTCCGCGAAGCTGGTTGTCGATCCGACGCGACTCGTGGCGTTCGGTGCCGAGAATGTGCAGTCCGCCGGCAGCGATGACATCGCCATGTTCTATGTCGGTTTGGGCTTTGTAGAAATTGAGGGTATCGCTCCACTTGTCGGTGGGAACCGTGTACTCGTTGCCGTTGTAGTAGAAGATTGACGTGATGCCGTCTTCTTGCGGGCCTTCGATCTTGCCCTGCGCCACGCGGAGTTGCTGAGCGATTCCCTTCTTCACCAGTTCCTGCTTCGCCATGAACTCGGGATTGCCGCCCAGCAGAATGTCGGTGCCGCGGCCCGCCATGTTGGTGGCGATGGTGACCATGCCCTTGCGTCCGGCTTGCGCGACGAATTCGGCCTCGCGCTCGTGGAACTTGGCGTTCAAAACAACATGCTTCAGGCCTTTTTTCTTCAGCAACTCGGAAAGGCGTTCGGATTTTTCAATCGAGGTGGTACCGACCAGAACGGGCTGGCCGGTTTCGTTGAGTTTCTGAATTTCGTCCGCGACCGCGAAATATTTTTCGCGTTCGGTACGGTAGATGACGTCAGGATTCTCGACCCGCAACATCTGTTTGTTCGTGGGAATGACGATGACGTCGAGCTTGTAGATGTTGTCAAACTCGGTTGCTTCGGTTTCCGCCGTACCGGTCATGCCGGAAAGCTTTTTGAACATGCGGAAGTAATTCTGGAAGGTGATGGTGGCGAGGGTCTGGTTCTCACGCTCGATCTTAACGCCTTCTTTGGCCTCGATCGCCTGGTGCAGTCCATCCGACCAGCGGCGGCCGGGCATCATGCGCCCAGTGAATTCGTCGACGATGATCACCTCGCCATCTTTGATGACGTACTCGACATCGCGGCGATACAAAGCGTGCGCTTTGACGGCAGTTTCCACGTGGTGTTTGATCGGCCAGTTTTCCGGGTCAGCGATATTTCCGATTCCAAGCAAGCCTTCGACTTTGTTCCAACCTTCGTCGGTCACTGTAATGTTGCGGTGCTTCTCGTCAACCACAAAGTCGCCGGTAAGTTGTGCAGGCTCGCCCGGAGCAACCTCAAGCTCTTCGCCTTTTTCGAGCTTGGGGATGATGCGATTCACGGTGTAATACTTGTCGGTGGATTCCTCGCTGGCGCCGGAAATGATCAGCGGCGTGCGGGCTTCGTCGATCAGGATGGAGTCAACTTCGTCGACAATGGCAAAGTTGTGGCCGCGCTGCACGCACTCCTTCAGATCGAACTTCATATTGTCGCGCAGGTAGTCGAAGCCGAATTCGTTATTGGTGCCGTAGGTCACATCTGCGGCGTAGGCGGCTCGGCGCTGCTCATCATCGAGGTCGTGAACGATTACGCCCACAGTTAATCCGAGAAAACGGTAGAGCTTGCCCATCCACTCTGAATCGCGCTTGGCGAGGTAGTCGTTAACGGTGACCACGTGAACGCCGCGCCCGCTAAGGGCGTTGAGGTAAACCGGAAGCGTGGCGACCAGCGTTTTGCCCTCGCCGGTCTTCATTTCAGAAATCATGCCCTTGTGCTGCACCATGCCGCCGATCAACTGCACATCGAAGTGGCGCATGTTGAGCACGCGGCGGCCGGCCTCGCGCACGACCGCGAAAGCTTCGACCAAGATTTCGTCAAGCACTTCCTGGAGCGCGTCGTACTGATCTTTTTCAAGCTGCTTGGCGCGGTCGGGATCGCTTTGCGTTTCAGCTTCGCCCTCGGGAGCCGGGGCCGGAGTTGCCAGACGACTCAGCCGCTGCTGAATTCGCTGCCGAAACTCTTCCGTTTTGGCGCGCAGTTCGGCGTCCGTGAGCTTCTGAATCTGCTGCTCGAGAGCGCTAATGGCCGCAACTCGCGGCATCAGGCTCTTCACCATGCGGTCGTTCTTGGTCCCAAAGACCTTGCCTATTAGTTTGTTAATCAAACGATGAAGTCCTTCGGAGGGCGAGAACTGCCCCAGCGTATCCCTTTTAGCCTAGCATATTTAGATGCGGCGGATGGGCGGGAGAAGCACAGACACAAGCCATTCACCGCCGGGAGGGCTAAGAGCGCCGAGGGCAGTAGGAGGATCATCCTTTTGCCCCGTTTGAGGTCTCGGCGGTCTCGGCGGTACGCAACTTTTCGTGTATATTCCACTCGACTCATGCCCACTTTTTATGATCGCTTTATCGAGTGCGAGGAGCGCTGGCCGAACAATGTTGCGCTGGAGTTGCAGCGGCCCGACCACGTCGAGAGTTGCACCTATGCCGAGCTTCGCCAGATGGCCGAATCGGTGGGCCGCTGGATCATTGAAAGCGGATTCGCGAGGGCATCGCGGCTGGCCATAGTAGCGGATAACCATCCGCGATGGGTGGCAGCGTATTTAGGAATTGTCGCAGCGGGCTGCACCGTGGTGCCGCTTGATACGGCGTTGCACGCCGACCAGCTTACTAAATTACTAAAGGATAGCGGGACCTCGGCTCTGTTCTGCGACGCGCGACATGCCGAACTTTCGCGGGAGGCGGTTCACGGCTTAAACGTTGGGATCGTCCTGTTCGACCCCGAGCACGCGAAAAACGCCGGCGGCGAGTGGGTGGCAAATTTGCCCGCGATCTTCAACACCGGCCCCGGAAATTTCAAACCGCTGGATTCCGCAGCCGATGATATTGCTTCCCTGCTCTACACGTCGGGAACTACCGCCGATCCCAAGGGCGTGATGTTGACGCACGCTAACTTTTTGGGAGAAGTCGAAGCGGTGCTCAACTGGGTTGAGCTGGGCCCATCCGATGCGCTTCTGGGCGTGCTGCCGATGTTTCATGTGCTGGCGCAGATGGCCAATCTGCTTCTGCCGTTAGTGAATGGCTCGCGCGTGGTTTATCTGGAAACGCTGAATACCACCGAACTTCTGCGCGCACTGCGAGAGCGCGAGATTACGGCATTTGCCGTTGTGCCGCAATTTTTTTATTTGATTCACGAGCGCATCTTTCAAGAAGTTGCGAAGCGGGGAGCGCTGACGCAACGAGTGTTCAAGACTCTCATCGCGGTGAATCGCGGCTTGCGGCGCGTGGGGATAAACGCCGGGCCAATTCTGTTCAGCAAGGTCCACGAAACAATTGGGGAGAGCATGCGGTATTTGGTGACAGGCGGCTCGCGTTTCGATCCTGAGATTGCTACGGATTTTTACGACCTTGGCATCGATGTGCTTCAAGCCTACGGATTGACCGAAACCACCGCAGCCGTCTTCGCGAATCTGCCGGGGGACAACGTGATCGGCTCTGTGGGAAAGGCGATGAAAGGCGTCGAGGCCAAAATTGTCGATCCGCTGCCGCGGGAAGAAGGTGGTGTGCCCGTTGGCGAAATCGCATTGCGCGGCACGGTGGTGATGAAGGGCTACTGGAATCGTCCGGACGCGACAGCGGCAGTGCTGCGCGATGGATGGTTTTATACCGGGGATCTCGGGTACTTCGACGAGGATCGAAATCTGTTTCTTACCGGGCGAAAGAAAGAGGTAATCGTTCTCAGCAACGGAAAAAATATTTATCCCGAGGAAGTCGAGGGGCACTACCTAAAATCGTCTTATATCAAGGAACTGGCGGTGCTCGGACTCGAAGGTAAGGTGAGCGAAGGGGGTGACCGGTTGCACGCCGTGATCGTGCCTAACTTCGATGCGTTGCGCCAGAAGAAAATTGTGAATGCCAAAGAAGTGATTCGCTTTGATATCGAAAGCTTGTCGCAGCAGATTGCGTCGACGAAGCGCATTGGCAGTTACGAGATTTGGCAGGAGGAGTTGCCGCGCACCAGCACGCGGAAGATCAAGCGCTTTGAAGTTGAGAAACGCGTGAAGTCAAGTCAGGGACATCGTCTTGATAGCGACGCCGGTTCGCCTGCGGAGCGCCCGCTGACTGACGACGAGACTAGCTGGCTCGACCATGCGGATGTGCAGCGGGCGCTGAAGATCGTGCGTGAGGCGGCGCGAGGCGCGCCGGCAGCTTTACGGCCGGCTCACAATTTGGAACTCGACCTCGGACTCGACTCTATGCAGCGCGTGGAATTGCTCAGCCGGATCGAAGAACAGATCGGCGGCGATGTTGCGGAGTCGCAGCTCGCCGAGATTTATACAGTGCGCGATTTGGTCGACGCGGTTCTGCAAAGCGCGGCCAGCGGCGCGGGAGCGGCCGGATCAAAACCTGCCTTCGGCGGATGGAAGGCGATTCTTGCCGAAGAACCGGATCCCGCGGATGTGATTGCGCTCGTCCGGCCGCAGCCTGTTAGCTCCGCGTTCTGGTACATGTTTTCGCGATTGATTCAGGTGATCGCCTCGGACCGTTTTGATCTTCATGTGGGCGGAATTGAGAAGCTGCCGAAGAGCGGCGCTTATATTCTTTCGTCAAATCATCAGAGCTATCTTGATCCTCTTATCCTGGCGAGCGTTTTGCCGCCGCCTGTATTCGACAAACTTTTTGCCGTGGGCACGAGCGAAATTTTCGGCAGAGGGTTGATGCTGCGACTGGCGCGCTCGCTGCGAGTCGTGGTGGTCGATCCGGACGCGAATCTCGTTCCCGCGATGCGCGCCGGAGCGTTCGGACTGAGGCAAGGGCGGCCATTAATGCTGTATCCCGAGGGCGAGCGTTCAATCGATGGCACACCGAGAATTTTCAAGAAAGGCGCGGCGATTCTGTCGATCCATTTGCAGGTGCCGATTGTGCCGATCGCGATTGAGGGCTTCTACGATGCGTGGCCGAGGAATAAATCATTCCAGAAGTTCGCACCGCTGAAGATGGTATTCGGCGATCCGATTCAAGCGCCGCCTGAGAGTGAAGCGTCGGAAGAAGCGTACGAAAAGCTGACTGCCGAGTTGAAGGGGCGGGTGGTGGAGATTTGGCAAGGGTTGCGCGCCAGCGTCTAGCGTCGGCGTCTCTCCGGCATCTTGCCTGGTGCCACCGCAAACCAGCGGCGGCGCTACTTGGCGCGTGGATGAGTCTGATCGTAAACCTGCAGCACGTGCTTCATCGAGAGCTGCGTGTAGCGTTGCGTGGTGGCAAGGCGCTCATGGCCCAGCAATTCCTGAATAGCGCGCAGGTCAGCGCCCTCTTCCAGCATGTGCGTACCGAAGGCGTGGCGCAGAGTGTGCGGATGAACGTCCGGTGAAAGACCTTTGGCGACGGCAATTTTCTTGATGATTCGACCGACGCTGCGCGTGGTCAGGCGGCCGCCGCGACGGTTGAGGAGAAGCGCGGTCGTGCGCTTGCGGATGGTTGCCAGAAGTTTATGGCGCTCGGGAAGATAGGCTGACAGCGCGGCTTTCACCGCGTCGCCGAAGGGCACGTAGCGTTCTTTCTTACCCTTACCGCGGATCAGGATCGCCTCGGCACTTATTCCGATGTCTTCTAGATTGATGCCGGTGAGTTCGGAGTTGCGGATGCCGCATCCATAGAGTAGTTCGAGCATGAGCCGGTCGCGGTCGGGGAAAGCGGCGACTTCGGGCATCTCGCCGTCAATCACGGAATTCATTTCTTCGATCGTCGGCACACGTGGAAGTTTTTTGGGGAGCTTGGGCGTGGAAACCAGCTTGGCAGGATTCTGCTCGACGACTCCTTCGCGCGCCAGCCAACGGTAGAGAGAGCGCACCGCGGCCAGAGCGCGCGCGACGGATATTTTGCTCAAACCTTTTTCGTAGAGTTGCGAGAGAAATCCGCGCACGGCGACGTGATCGATCTGCTTCCATCCGCGTGAACCAGCGTAGGCGGCGAAGAGTGAAAGATCACCGCTGTAGGCTTTGATGGTGTGCTGCGAAGCGTTGATTTCGCGCAGGTGACGGATGAAGTCGGCAACGGCTCTGGCAGCGATAGTTTTTTCTTGCTTCGTCTCAGTCATAACAATTCAGAATTCATTTCACCTTCGCTCGCGGATGATGGTTCTTGTAGACCGTACGCAGGCGATCGAGCGCCAAGTGCGTATAAATCTGTGTGGTCGAAATATCGGAGTGGCCAAGGATTGTCTGCACGGTGCGCAGGTCGGCGCCGTTCTCGACCATATGAGTGGCGCAGGAATGGCGCAACATGTGCGGGGAAGCCGCGCGACCTGAGGCGGACGAGGCCGTGCGCACCATTTGCCAGATGCGCTGGCGCGTCAGTTTGCGTCCTCCAGCGGCGATGAAGAGTAAGGGCGAACTCTTGATCGAGGAAATCGTTGGAGATGATTTTGGACTTCGCTTCCCTTCCGCCAGCGCTGGACGCGCCTGCGCGAGATATCCACTGAGTGCCTGTTGCGCCGACTTGCCAAGCGGCACCACGCGTTCTTTGTCGCCTTTGCCGCGGACGAGCATGTATCCCGATTCCAGCTTTAAATCTTCGAGCTTGGAGTTGACGATTTCTGAAACTCGCAACGCCCCTGCATAGAAAACTTCGAGCATGGCGTGATCGCGGGCGGCGAGTGCAGCGGCATATTTTGCATTGCGCGGAGAAGAATCGCGCAGCGTGAGCGGAGCAGCCAGCGTCGCTTCCATTTCATCGCGGGCCAAAGCCTTTGGCAGGACCTTCCACTGCTTCGGGGACTCGATGTTCAGCGTGGGGTCGTGCTCTATCTTCTTATCGAGCAGCAGATATCGATAAAGATGGCGGAGGGCGGAGAGCTTGCGGCCCACACTTCGGCCGTCGACTTGATGGGAGAAAAGCTGTTGCAGGAAGTCCCGCACGTCGGTGTGCTTGGCGGTGAGCAACAGGCGCTTGCGTTTCTCCAGGAATTCGGAAAATTGGCAAATGTCGCCGGTATAGGCGCTGACCGTAAGCGGGGCGAGGCCTTTCTCAATTCGCAAATAATCGAGGAAGCTGGAGATCAGGAGCGAATTGCCTTCGGCGGCCATGACAGGAGAGATACGAGTATGCCCGTTATCGGACGCTGAGAAAAGTGATGAAAAAGGTGCCGAGAGCGGCCGCGTTGCGGAGAGTAGCTCGCTACGTCTTCAATGCTTCTCGCAGCATATCGACAGCGTACAGCGCTCCCTCGGGCGTTTCTTCGTGCTTGAAGTAGGCGAAGACGTCGCGACCGGCGGCCATGTGTTCGGCGATGCGCGCAACCATCTCGCGGCGCTCATCCTGTGTGTAACTGGGCTTGCGAAAACGGTAGTAAGCGAACGGACCAGTGACCACGTCGGGCGTAGTTCGTTCTTCGGTTTCCGCCACGCACAGCGCGACAACGCGAGACTTTAGCGCGTCCCAAGTGGAATCGGTGAACCAGGACTCGTGACGAAACTCAAACGCCGCCGGCAACGTGCGCGGCAGCAGCGCAAGAAAATCTTTGAGCAGCGCGACATCTGCTTTTAAATTCGGTGGCAACTGAAACAACACTGGCCCGAGTTTGCCCTTGCTGGCCAGCGGTTCGATCGTCGCGAGAAAGCGTGGCAGGAAGTCTTCGGTGGCTTTGAGTCGTTTAATATGCGTGATGACCTGGTGTGCCTTTATACCAAAGCGAAAGGTTGCAGGAGTTTGCTCGATCCAGTTTGTGATGGTTGATTCTTTCACCAGTTGCCGGAAGGTGAAGTTGACTTCAACCGTGTTGAGTTGCGTGGCGTAGTGATTCAGAAATTTTTTCTGGGCGAGCTTCTCTGGATAGAAGTCAGGTTTCCAACTTGGGTAAGCCCATCCCGAAGTTCCGATGAAGAGTTGCGGCATCTTTGGATTTCTCAATAACCTTGCAGCGGAACGGGATTATACCTTGCGCCGCGACTTGCGCGCCGGGGTCGGCTTTGCACTTTTTCTCGATGTCTTCGCGGGGGCAGCGCGCTTTCTCGCGATCTTAACGGGATTCTCCGCGGCAGCAGCGGCAAGAGAAATCGCCTCATGCTCTTGCTGAGCCTCTGGTTGAGTAAGCTGCTTGAGGTCGGGCAAGCGCTGTTTCAATTCCAGCAATGGCTTGAATAAATCTCCCATTTTTTCTACACGTTTCACCGTCTGCTGCGCCTCGAACACTAAGAGATTCGCATCTTTTTTCTTGAAGGCGCGCTCTACTTCTTCCCAAGTCACGGGGGTTGAAACCGTGGGTCGCTCGCGCGCCCGTAACGAATAAACCGCGACGGTGGTCTTGTGCTCGTCGTTCTGGCTCCAGTCAACGAATACTTTGCCGGTGCGGAGGTTCTTCTTCATGTCCGAAACAACCATTTCCGGATGCTCCTGCTCGAGCAGTTGCGCGAGCGCGCGGGAGAAAGTCTTGGTGAACTCGTACTTGGTTGGAGTGTTCAGCGGAACGTAAATCTGCAAACCCTTCGATCCTGAAGTTTTTGGGAAGCTCTGCAACTCAAAATGCTCGAATATTTCTCGCAGCCACAACCCCACCTGGCAGCATTGCACAATGTTTGCGGGCGGACCGGGATCAAGATCAAACACCATCATGGTCGGGCAAGTAATATCTTTCGCCAGCGCTAGCGATGGATGCAATTCGATTGCGGCCAGATTCGCCAGCCAGACCAGCGTGGGCAAATCATTGGCGAGAATGTAATGCACGGTGCGCCGGTTTCCCTCGCTCCAGATGGGAGCGGTCTTCACCCAGTCGGGACGGTGCTGCGGCGCGTTCTTTTCGTAGAAAAATTCTTCGTCCACGCCATTGGGGTAGCGCTTGCGCGTGAGGGCGCGCCCTGCCAGATGCGGGATCATCGCCGGTGCGATGCGAACGTAATAGTCGATGACCTGCTGTTTGGTGAACCCGGTGGCGGGATACAGAACTTTATCCAGATTCGACAGCTTGAGTTGCTTGCCCTGAACCTCAATTGTCGAGTTCATCGTGCACACGCTCCAACAGGCATTGTGCACGAAATTGCGGCGGGCGCAAAATACAGGTGTCCCGGTACTTCGCTCGCTGGGAGCTTTAAAAGCTTTTGACCGCGAAGGCCGCGAAGAAATTCCGCGGAGTTCGCAGAGAAGAACGAGCGCTCCTAGATGGATGCACGCCTGTACCCTATGTTTTTTACGCGATCGTGCCGGAAGACGGTTTGACAATGCCCATGCCAGCCACGTAATTTCAAACTTCTGCCCTTCAGATTCGTCAAACCATTTTGTCTAACCATGGCCGTCCAACATATTCGCCAAAAATCTCTGCTCGAGTCTTTGGAGGTCTAATGAAATCCCACATCTTTAAGCCACTCGTGCTGATGCTTTTTCTCGCCTCAGTGGCCGCGGCCCAGGATGTCGCTTCGTTCGAGAAGCGCATCACTGTTAAGCAGTTGCCGAACGGTCTTACGATCATTATTTGTGAGCGGCCAGAAGCGCCGGTGTTTTCATTCTTCACGATGGTCGATGCCGGCTCGACGCAAGATCCGATGGATAAGACCGGTCTGGCTCATATGTTCGAGCACATGGCATTCAAGGGCACAGACACGATCGGCACGACGGACTATGCCGCCGAAAAGCCAGCTCTGGAAAAAGTAGAGGTCGCGTATGCGGCTTATATTGCGGAGCGCGACAAGACGGTAGGCCGCGATGAGGCCAAGCTGAAGCAACTGGAAAAAGCATGGAAGGATGCCACGGCCGAGGCCGACAAATATGTGGTACCCAACCAGTTCGGCAAAATCATTGAACAGAGCGGGGGCCAGGATTTAAACGCTTTCACCGATTACGATGAGACCGCCTACCACTACTCGCTGCCTTCGAACCGGATCGAGCTCTGGGCTTACCTTGAGTCTGAACGTTTTCTTCATCCCGTGATGCGCGAGTTCTACAAAGAGCGCAACGTGGTGATGGAAGAGCGGCGCATGCGCACCGACAGCAATCCGGTCGGCCGTCTGGAAGAGCAGTTCGAGGCCTCGGCGTTCGAGGCCAGCCCGTATCATCGCCCGACGATTGGATGGATTTCCGATCTGAATACTTTTTCGGCCACGGATGCCAAGCACTTTTTCGATCGTTATTATGTGCCCGCAAATATGGTGGTCGGTGTGGCGGGGGATGTGAAGGCGGCGCAGATTCTTCCGATTCTTGAAAAATATTTCGGACGCCTGCCCGCGAGTTCCAAGCCAGACGAAACCGTCACCACCGAGCCTCCACAGAACTCCGAGCGCAAAGTGGTCCTGAAAGAAACGTCGCAGCCGCTCTATCTCGAGGGCTACCACCGGCCGGATTACCGGTCGAAGGATGATGCGGTTTACGACGCGATTACCGATCTGATGTCGGAGGGGCGAACCTCACGTCTTTATCGTGCTTTGGTGCGAGATAAGAAGATCGCGGCATTTTCGGCTGGATTCAGCGGATTGCCGGGCACGAAATATCCGCATCTGTTTGCGTTCTACGCTTTTCCACTGCCCGGCCACACGACTCAGGAAGTTGCGGATGCGATCCACGTTGAGATTGAAAAGTTGAAGAAGGAAGACATCAGCGACGACGAATTGAGGATGATCAAGACCCGCGCCAAGGCAAACCTGATTCGCGGACTGGCCGACAACGAGGGGCTGGCTACTCAACTGGCGATTTACCAGACTCGCTATGGTGACTGGCGCGAGTTGTTCCGCTCGGTCGATCGCATCGACAAGGTGACCAAGGCGGATATCCGGCGCGTAGCCAATGAGACGTTCAACGACACGAACCGAACTGTTGGCGTGATCGAAACGGCCTCGGGTGGGGCGCACGGGAGCGAGCAGGAACCGGAGGAACAGGGTGCACCGGATCAGGGAGGTGCTCGATGAACTCAAAGCGGATTGTTCTTGCGATTTTCTTCTCGGCAATAATGTCGGCAACGATGCCGAATGCCCTCGGGCAAGCGACATGGCAGCAGATTCCCGTCCCTTCACTGCCCGCATTTCATCCGCAGCAGCCGAAGCGAATTGAGCTCGCGAATGGGATGGTGATTTTTCTTCAGGTGGATCATGAACTGCCGCTGATCGACGCGTCGGCGCGGATTCGAGGCGGATCGCACGATGAACCGGCAAGCAAAGTGGGCCTGGTCGATCTTTTTGGCGACGTCTGGCGTACGGGTGGAACGACAACGCAAACTGGCGACCAACTCGACGACTTTCTTGAAGTACGCGCCGCCAAGGTAGAGACCGGCGGCGGACCGGATTCCACTTCTATTTCGTTGAGTTGCCTCAAGGGCGATTTTGACGACGTATTCAAAGTGTTCGCAGACTTGCTGCGGACCCCGGAATTCCGCGCCGACAAGCTCGATCTGGCGCAGAAGCAGGCGGACGACAGCATCTCGCGGCGTAACGACGAGATCAGTGGAATCGCCGCGCGCGAATCGGCCAAACTGGTTTATGGGGCGGACAACCCTTACGCGCGCGAACCGGAGTACACCACCATCGCCGCCGTCACGCGGCAGGATCTGATTGACTGGCACAAGAAGTATGTGCGGCCGAACCACATCATTTTAGGTATCAGCGGCGACTTCGACGAGGTCGATATGGAAGCCAAGTTGCGTAAGGCTTTCGATGCCTGGGAGAAAGGTCCAGAGTTGCCGAAAGTTGAAGTTCAGTATCATCCCGCGAAGCCGGGCTATTACCAGATTTCTAAAGAAGACGTGAACCAGAGCAGCATTCACCTGCTGACGCTGGGCACCACGCGCAACAATCCCGATTACTACGCGATCGTCGTATTCAACGAGGCTTTCGGCGGAGGATTTTCTTCGCGGCTGTTCAATGACATCCGCACCAAGCGTGGGCTGGCCTACAGCGTGGGCGGCGGCGTGGGCGCTAACTTCGGGCATCCTGGGATCGAACAGTTCTCGGTCGGAACCAAGAGCCAGAGCACGATCGAATCGATTCGAGCACTGGATGAGGACATCGCCAATCTGGGCAAGCAAGCGATTACCGACGACGAAATTCAGCACGCGAAAGACGCCATTCTGAATGCGTTCATCTTCCGCCTCGATTCGCCGGACAAAGTTCTTGCCGAGCGAATCACTTATGAATTTTATGGATATCCTTCCGATTGGCTCGACAAATTCCCTGCTGAAATTCAGAAGATAACGGCGGCGGACGTGAATCGGGTGGCGGCGAAGTATGTGCATCGCGATCAGTTTGCCGTGCTGGTGGTGGGCAATACAAAGCAGTTCGATAAGCCGCTGTCATCGCTTGGGCCGGTGAAGGAGATCGATATCGCGATTCCTCCGCCGCCGGGCACGAAGGAAGAGAAAATCGAGAAGCCGACCGCTTCAAACACGGAGGGCAAAGCGTTAGCGGCGAAAGTGGTTGAAGCCATGGGCGGTGAGGCCAAACTCGCGGGAATTAAAGCTGTGAAGGCGGAACTGACGATTACACAGAAAACGGCGCAAGGCGATATGCCAATGCAGATGGAAACCGTGATCGAGTTTCCCGATCATCTGCACGCGGAGATGCAAACTCCGAACGGAACAGTGAACATTGTGGCTACTCCGGACGCGGCGTTCATTGCGCTTCCGAACGGAGGGGTTCAGCCTTTTCCGGAAGCTCGCAAAGCAGAGATGCTGGAGCAGATCAAGCGCGATCCCATGTTCATCGCCTCGCATGCGAAAGATCCCAAGGTGATCTTTCAATCGGGTGGAAGCGAGAAAGTTGGCGATGTGGAAGCGAAGATTGTCGACGTGAATGCGGAGGGGGCAGCCATTCGCTGGTTTGTCGATCCGCAGAACGGACATATTGTGAAAGAGACTTACCAAACACTGGGACAGAGCGGGCCGGTTCAAGGCGAGACCGATATGAGCGACTGGAAGCCGATGGCCGGCCTCACTTTGCCGCTAGTGCGGCACAACAAGCAGAATGGCCAGGACTCCAGCACATCGGAGTATCAGAAGATCGAATTGAATCCCACGGTCGATCCGAAGTTGTTCGAGAAGCCTGCGGAGAAATCGGAGGCAAAACCCTAAGCTTCAACAGCAATCTAAAAAAAGAAAACCGCCGCAGCGAAGGTGAAAAGCTTCTTCGCCGCGACGCGCATTCGACTTGCGCTGGACCAACGTGTTAGGCTTTGCCGAGTTTGCGGCGCGCCATCCCGGCCAGGGATAGGATGCCGGTGCCGAACAGAGTCAAAGTCGTGGGTTCAGGCACTGGAGAGTATCCAATGTATTCCTGAGCGGTACCGCCCCAGCTTTGCGTTCCCGCGATTGGCGTATACAGCTTCAGGCCGTTGAACGCGCTGTTGGGCGCGACCGCGGCCAGCGCCAGATATTCGGTTTCGATTGCGGCAGCGCCGCTGCTCTGGAAGTACGAATCGTTCTGCGCGTTAGTGGAGAACAATCCCCAGATAGCGAAGTTTCCAACATTCGCACCCAGCGTATTGCTCAGGATGCTCTTGAAGATCAAGCCGGCAGCTTTGTAATCGAGCAACTGATTGCCGTAGAGACCTTGCCCGCTCAGCAAGTTGCTGACCTTCGCCTGCCATGTCTCCCCCACGACGACTTCGTTGTCATAACTGTCGCAGATCAGGGCGACCGGAGCGGCGCCGTTGATCGAGAAATTGTAAGGGTACGTGTAAACTCCGCCGGCGTTATTACCGCCAACGCTGGTGAGCTTCATGGTTACAGTGGAGTTGGCCAGAGCCGATCCTGTGCACAAGCACAGTGCGGCTAAAACTACGAGTCCGGGTACTGCAAAACGAAGTCGACGCATGTGATTACAGCCTCCAAGCCGGAAGCAACAATTCCGGTTGTTCGATAAGCGGCCAGTAACTTCAGAAGGTTCGTGCTCCGCCAAAGCGTTGCCCGCATGCGAAAGCATTTCGCTTTCGTCATCGTTCATTAGTGCAGTCCAGCCGCCAAAATCTCATACTGCAAATGGGACACTTAGCACGTCGCGTCTGCACATTGAGCAAAAGGCTTGCACACATGGGAAACACAACGAATTTCTTATCGGCAGAAGGTTATCGCCAATTAGTAACCTTCAGTAATCGGCAATTGCGGGGCAATCAGAGCTTGACTGTCCCGCGAAAACGGGATTATGATTAGCGAACAAAAGGCGAAATAATGTCACATTTCCCATGGTTCGCTGATAAGAAACCATCCTCCCTCGTCGGAATCGCCCGGCTCGCCTCGGAAGGCGAATCGTTGCGCGAGGGGCATAATGTCGAGTACTTCACTTTGCCCGCAAAGTCACTGCTGAACCGCTGCACGAGCGGCCGCGGGATGCCCTTCACATGGACGATTAATCCGTACCGGGGTTGCGAATTCGCCTGCAAATATTGCTATGCGCGCTACACCCACGAATTCATGGAGATGCGCGACGGCGTCGAATTCGAGCGAAAGATTTACGTAAAGCAGCACACTGCAGAGTTATTGCGGCGTGATTTGCGGCGGGTGAAACGAGGAGAACCGATCGCGCTTGGCACCGCAACTGATCCTTACCAGCCTGCCGAGCGCCGCTATGAAATCACGCGGGGAATTCTCGAAGAGTTCGCACGTCATCGCGGGTTTCAGTTGGGAATTGTGACGAAATCGAATCTCGTGGTCCGCGACATTGATTTGTTGCGCGACGTTTCACGGGAAAATAAACTGACGATTCATGTCACTGTCACTACTCTTGACGCGGAACTGGCCAGAATTCTGGAGCCACGTGCGCCTCGTCCCGATCTGCGCATTGACGCGGTTCGGCAGCTAAGCGACGCGGGAATTGATGTAGGGGTAAGTTGTTCACCGGTGCTTCCCGGCATTACAGATTCGCCCGCCGATCTGGAAGCGGTGGTGAAAGCGGCGTCCGAGGCTGGGGCCCGGCACATTTTTGGCGGGCCACTGTTCTTGAAGCCGTGCTCGGCGGCTATCTTTCTTCCCTTCGTCGAGCAGAACTTCCCGCACTTAGTGGAAAACTACCGCGAGCGCTACCACGATCGCTCGTTTCTTCCGGCTTCGTACGGGAAACGAATATCCCAACTCATGGCACAGCTTCGTCAGAAGTATGGAATCCGGCGCGCCGATCCGCGCGGGGAGACTGCGGCTGCGGCGACGCAATCGGTGACACCGGAAGAACAATTGACATTGTTTTAGAGAGATTCTCGGTATTTTAGAGAATTTTTCAATTTGCGATTTTCCAATTGTCGATTCGTTCTGCAATTGGCAATTGGAATTCGACAACCGCAAATGCGATTTCTCCGCTATCCTCTATAATCGAACTCCTCCCCATGGCGACAGCTTCCACTCCCGCATCGGCTGAACGTGTTCCGTTCCGAGCGCGAATGCAACAATTCTGGCGGCGGGTTAGCGAAGGGATGGAACTCACCCAGCTCTGGTCGCAATTTGAATCCGAGGCGCGCGCCAGCTATCGGTTGTACTCGCGCGATGTCGCGGCTAATACGCCGGAGGGGCTCACCAGGCGCGGCCATCGTTTGCATGTGGTCAAAGAATTTTTCTGGGCGGTGCTGGAAAAACTTTCTCCCGCGCGCCGCGTTCTGCTGCTGGCGGCCCTGGTGCTGCTGGTGCTTCCCAGCGGCGGCTTCAGCTATCACGGTTCCGGCAATGACTTGCACGTCGTTGAATTTGATTTTCAATTCTTCGGCGGCCTGCTCCTGTTTCTGCTGCTGATGCTGGAAATCGCCGACCGCGTGGTGATGAAGCGCGATCTGCAGATTGCGCGGGAGATTCAAACCTGGTTGCTGCCCGGCGCTCCACCGCAGATTCCCGGGCTTTCGATTGCCTATTCGACGCGCCCCGCAAATACCGTTGCAGGCGATTACTACGACGTTTTCCCGCGTCCGGGCAAGACACCAGAAGACAGTCGCGTAATTTTCGCGGTAGCCGACGTCGCCGGCAAGAGCATTCCCGCAGCCATGCTCATGGCGACTTTTCAGGCCAGCTTGAAGACGCTTTCCACTGCGCAGGTCGCGCTGCCGGAACTGGTTGGGAACATGAACAAATATGCCTGCTCCAACAGCCAGGGGGGAGTGCGCTTCACCACCGCTTTTCTGGCGGAGTACGATGCGGCACGGCGCGTCTTCACTTATATCAATGCGGGGCACAACACCCCCATTCTGCGCCGCAGCAATGGAGCGATTGAGCGCCTCGATGTCGGGGGATTGCCTCTCGGCATTCTGGCGGACAGAAAGTATGAATCGGCGAGCGTGGCGCTCATGCCCGGCGATTGGCTGATTATTTTTACCGACGGATTGGTGGAAGCAGTGAACGCACACGACGAAGAGTTCGATGAGCCGCGTTTGCTTAGCGCGCTGGAGTCAGGAGTTTCAACCACGCCGAAGGAACTGCTGGCCCGGCTCATGGCCAGTCTTGACCTGTTTGTCGGCGCGACGCCACAGCACGACGATGTAACTTGTCTGCTGGTGAAGGCTACTCAGGACTGAGACGCACTTCAAAAATAAGCTGGGAGGCAAGGATCAGTTCGTCGCGATTCCGCTGGTCGCTAATATCTTGGCGGCATACTGCTGGGCCATAGGGAAGTCCGATGAAATGCTTCGGGCATGGGCCACGGCATCGTCGGCATCTTTGAGACGACCGTCCCGGCGCAGCGCGTTTGCCAGCATCAAATAGCCCACGTCGGTGGCGCCCACCTGCATGGCGCGGGTAATGCGCTCCACTGCCATCGAAACATTGCCCTCACGTTCGGCCAGCAAACCTGAGCCTATCAGGGCGACGTCGTCATTGGGATTCTCTCGAAGAGCGTAAGCGAAGCTCTGGTCCGCACGAACCAGATCGCCGGTTTGGGCAAAAGCTGCGCCCAAGTGGCCCAACACCTCAGCGCGTCCCAGTGAATCGGTGGCCACGGCGAGCGCTCGTCCATACTGTTGAATCGCATCCTGCACCAACCCGTGGTCTTCTTCCCAGGTTCCGATCCAACACATGTCATGCGCGGAATAGGCGTGTAAATCTTCGGCCTGCTTGAATTCGACTACGGCCTCGTTCTTTCGTCCCTGCTCGGCCAGCGCGTAAGCCAGAGCGTTGTGCGCCGAATAATTTCTCTCGGTGAAGGCTAAGGTGTGTCTCCAGAGTGTTTCGCTGTCGTGCCAATAACCAATTTGGCGATAGGTGACAGCTCCTAAAGCCAGCAGAATCGCAAGCCCAGGGACGGCCAGCCACGGTGCTGAAATTTTTCTTTCTCGCGCGATGTCGGTAATCGTCCAAACCACGGCGATAAACAATCCGATGTAGGGCCAGTAGGCATAGCGGTCGGCCATTGCCTGCACCCCAACCTGCACCACGCCGATCACTGGAACCATCATCCCCAGGAACCAGAACCAGCCCGTCGCCAGGTAACGGCGATTGTGCAATCGCAGAACCACGGCGGTGATCGCCAGCAATAGCACTCCGGAGGCGACCATTTGCCAAACCGGCAGAAAGCGGCCGGGATGAGGATAGAGCGCGACCATCCGAGTCGGCCAAAACGCTTTCCCGATATAGCGGACGTAAGCGACGACCGCGTTCCCCAAACGCAAACGAAGAGGCGCAACGCGGACGGCATCACCGGCACGCTGCACAAAAAAGGTAACCACGCCGCTGGCTGCGGAAAGCACAAACAGCGGAATCTTCTCGCGAACAAGAAAAGAGAACGACTTTGGGACCGGAGCTGCTTCCGCGAACTTTCCCTCGGGAGTCGAGAATTGAGAACTAGCAACCGCAGGGTCTGCGAACATTCTTCGCAACGGCCAGTAGTCCCACAGCAGCAGGACGAACGGCAGAGTTATGATTTCCGGTTTCGCCATCAATCCCAAGGCGAACACGCCGGCCACCACGGCATACCGTTTGATGCTGGTGCGGCGAACATACCATCCATAGGCGTGAAGGGTGAGCAGGAAGAACAACATACTCAACACGTTCTTGCGCTCTGAAGCCCAAGCCACAGACTCCACGTTCATAGGATGGATCGCAAACAGCGCTGCCACCATGAAACTCGGCCATGCCAGCCCGGTTACGGCTTCCAGCAAAAGAAACAATAGGACGGCGTTGGCTGAGTGGATCAGCACGCTTACATAATGGTGGCCAACGGGATTCAGCTTAAAGAGTTGAATATCGGTTTCATGCGAGAGCCAGGTCAGGGGATGCCAGTTGGCGTTCTCTCCCGTGGTAAACGCCCACTTCACGTTCTTCCATGTCAGGCCCTGGAGTACATGATCGTTATTGGTGACATAGCCTTTGTCGTCAAGGTTGACAAAGCCGTTATGAGTGACGCGATTGTAGAAAGCCAGGGTCAGGAGAACCAGCACCAGACACAAAACGGTGCTGCGCCTCTCCCGTGAGACGAACAAGCGAGACGGCGGACGAGACACGATCTGGGGCTCAATTGCAGTTGCGGTTGCGCTGGCAGACAAAGATTCGACCCTCTTCTTCCCAGAACGATTATAGGCATGAGAAATTGCGGGAAACCAGTTAGACACAGACCTTGGGAGTTACTTCTGTCACCTTCGGCGGACGGCATCTTCGGCTGCAAGATCTGACGCGCGGAACGTTCCCAGAAGAGGTTTGCGTTTTCAGGAGCCACCGCGAAGCGTCAGTGTTGTGCCAGATTTTGGCAATCAGGTAGATCTGCCAGCGGGTACAATAAACCTGAAGTTTGCCCTGCTATTGAAAATAATGGAATTGCGAAGGATCGGACCGGAACCAAGGTAACTGGCCGGTTTGGTCCTGGAAGTGCGAATATCTAGCTCGACTGCGTCATCCCATGACCAGCAAATAATTCAAGAGAAGAAACGAGAGGACACATAGAGATGCGGAAACAACAGAAAGGTTTCTCACTGATTGAGCTGCTGATCGTGGTGGCAATCATCCTGATCATCGCAGCGATCGCAATTCCCAACCTAATCCGCGCCAAGATGTCGGCAAACGACGCGGCTGCTGCCGGTGCCGAGCACACCATTATTGCCGGCGAAATCGGCTACTTTGGCTCGTATCCCTCACTGGGCTACGCGTCCTTGGCTTACCTGGGCGGCGCTTCGCCGTGCACCCCGACGACCAGCGCGAACTGCCTGATCGACCAGACGCTGGCGAACGCCACCGGCGGCGCCACTGCAAAGAGCGGTTACGTTTTCGCCGTCACGACTACGGCTCAGACTGCGACCACTCCGCCGACGTTCTACACCACGGCTGCCCCTTATTCGGGCACCTCGGGTACCAAGTCGTATTGCGCGGCTGATGACGGTGTGTTGCGCTGGCAGACGAGCACCACTGCCATCGGCAGCTACGCTGGTTGCCTTGGCCTGACACCTCAGTAAGTTTGGGGACAGCAACGCACCACGCTTCACGGTGCACAACTCAAGGGCAGCGGATTCAATCCGCTGCCCCTTTGTTTTTTTAGCGAAATGCGCCTCAGAGTTCCCCGCTCCGACAATTTCTGTCAACTGCTTGACGTTTTGCGTCTAGTGGTGAGGTTCTATCCAGATCAAGCTCGGTGCGCAGCAGGAGATTCTCGAAGTTCTTATGCTTGTTGCCGAAATCTTGCTTTTGGTCCATGAGATGCAGCCTACTCTGAGGTATTCATAACCCCGCGAAAAGAGATGGGGTGAACTCCAGAGCGAGGAAAATTATCTAATGCGTCGAATTAAAGGATTTTCATTGATTGAGTTGCTGATCGTGGTTGCCATCATTCTGATCATCGCAGCCATCGCGATTCCAAACCTAATCCGCGCCAAGATGTCGGCCAATGACGCGGCCGCCGCCGGTTCCGAGCACACCATTATTGCCGGCGAAATCGGCTACTTTGGCTCGTATCCCTCACTGGGCTACGCGTCGCTGGCCTACCTGGGCGGCACTTCGCCGTGCACTCCGACGACCAGCGCGAACTGCCTGATCGACCAAACGCTGGCTACCGCCACAAGCGGAGTGAAGGCTAAAAGCGGCTACGTCTTCGCCGTTACCACCACAGCTCAAACGGCTACGACGCCGCCAACTTTCTACACCACGGCGGCTCCTTATTCGGGCACCTCCGGCACCAAGTCGTACTGCGCGGCTGATGACGGTGTATTGCGCTGGCAGACGAGCACCACTGCCATCGGCAGCTATGCCGGTTGCCTTGGTTTAACACCCCAGTAAGATCGAGGCAGCCAGAGCGGAGGCAGGACACTCTTTAGGCGGCGGAGTCTTTCCAGGAAGTAAGGGGATAGGAGGTTACGGTGGGGTCGTGGAGCGGAGAGAGTTTCTATCTATTTGGCACCTGGGATGCAAGGATTTAGATATCTTTACGATAACTAAAAAAGCGAAGCCCGACCAGGAATCGGGATCGGAGGGAAACGGCAATGCGGAGAGCAAAAGGATTCTCGTTGATTGAACTGCTGATCGTGGTTGCAATCATCCTGATCATTGCTGCGATCGCAATTCCGAACCTTATACGCGCCCGGATGTCGGCGAATGACGCAGCGGCGGCAGGCTCGGAGCACGTCATTATAGCGAGCGAGACCGGCTACGACGTTGCCTATCCCACGATTGGCTATGCCACCATGGCCCAGTTGGGCGGGGTTGCCCCGTGCACGCCGACGACCAGCGCCAACTGTCTGATTGATAATTCACTCGCCCTTGCCACAACTGGAGCAAACGCCAAGAGCGGCTACGTCTTTAACGCTTACCCCGTAGCTGCCACGGCTACGACTCCTCCCACGTACTACACAACGGCGGCGCCATTTGGAAGCCTTACGGGCAGCAAGTCTTTTTGCGCGGCCGATGACGGGGTGCTCCGCTATTCAACTAGCACCGTTGCCGTTACCAGTTACGCATCCTGTATTGGATTGACCGCGCAGTGATGCGCTCCACGGCTCTCGGGCCACGAGCGGGAACATGGCGGCGAGAGTAGTTCAGGCTCGGCCGCAAATTCCAGACCCAACCGCATTCGTGGGTGGCTGGCGACGCTTACTTCCGTAATATCCCGACTCCGCGCAACTACTTTACTCCCGTTTGGATTTGCATATAATTTTGGTGAAACACCAATTTTCTGCTGATGGTTGCAATTCCGTTATGCCTGCAATAGAAATCTTGGGATTGGAAAAAACCTATAGCGTGGGCTTCTGGCGGAAGCGCCCGAAGCGCGCGCTCCATCCGCTGCAACTTACGGTCGAAGAAGGAGAAGCATTTGGATTTCTCGGCCCCAACGGCGCCGGCAAAACTACAACCTTGAAATTGCTGATGGGACTGGTATTCCCGACGGGAGGATCGGCGCGCATTCTGGGACGGGAGTGGACCGATCCCTCGGTGAAAGCGCAGATTGGATTTCTTCCCGAGCAGCCATATTTTTACGACTATCTCACGGCTCATGAGTTGCTCGAGTACTACGGCCAGCTCTCCGGCGTTGCCGCCAAAGACCGCAGAAAGCGAGTGGAACAGGTTTTACAGCAAGTTGGACTGCGCGACGTACAGGGCGTGCAGTTGCGCAAGTTTTCAAAGGGAATGCTGCAACGGGTGGGGATTGGCCAGGCGATTCTACACGACCCCAAGCTCGTATTCTTCGATGAGCCCATGTCAGGGCTGGATCCCATCGGTCGCCGCGAAGTGCGCGATCTGATGGCGCAACTGAAGCACGAAGGCAAGACGGTATTTTTCTCGACCCACATTTTGTCCGACGCCGAGGCTCTCTGCGACCGCGTCGCCATCGTGCACAAGGGAGAACTCCGCGGCGTGGGCGCCATCGAGGATTTGACTTCGACGGTACAGGGCAAGGTGGAGGTGCTGTGGCAGGGCTCGCAGGTGCCGGCTTCAATGAAGGCGCTGGGAGCGGAGTGCCACGTTTCGGGAGACCGCGTGCGCGCCATCCTCAACGAAAATCAGCAGGACGCGGCGATCGACATTCTGAGGCGTGAGCGACTTCGCTTGATTGCCATCACTCCGGTGCGCACTTCGCTGGAAGCATATTTTGTGGAGAAACTGCGCCGCGCCGAAACCACCGCCGGGAGCACGGTATGAGAACCCGCATCGCATACATCGCCTCCAACACCTTCCGTGAAGCCGTGCGCGACCGCGTACTGTATAACCTGATCGCTTTCGCGCTCCTGCTTTCGGGCGCGGCCATTCTTGTGGGCCAGATCTCGATCGAAATCGAAAAGCTGGTCGTCATCAACCTCGGCCTCACTGCAGTTTCCTTATTCGGCGTGGTCATCGCGATTTTCATCGGCATTGGGTTGGTCTCAAAAGAAATCGAGAAACGAACGCTCTACACAGTGCTTTCTCGCCCGGTGCGCCGGTGGGAGTTTATTGTCGGCAAATTTTTTGGGCTGGCGGGGACGCTGGTAGTGAATACGTTCTTCATGGCGATCGGCGTATTCCTCGCATTGTTCTACGTCTCCCATAAATTCGTTCGCGCCGACGCTCTGATTCTTGTGGCCCTCTATTTCATTGTTTTGGAGTTCCTGATCATCTGCGCGTTGGCGTTATTGTTCTCGTCGTTTTCATCGCCGCTGCTCTCCGCAGTCTTTGCATTCTCGCTGTTCGTGATCGGCAGTTTTGCCGAGGACCTGCGAAACTTTGCGGGTATGGCTCATGGACTCTCGCGATGGCTGGCCACCGGAGCGGCATACCTGGTGCCGAATTTTTCGGCGTTCAACATGATCTCATCCATTGCGCATGAACAGCCGGTCGCAGGACAACTGGTCTTGCAGAACACGCTGTACGCGCTGTTCTACGCGGCCATGGCACTGAGCGGGGCCATCCTGATCTTCGAATATCGCGACTTGAAATGAAGCATCGCCGCAAAATCACGATGCTGGCGGGCGGCTGCCTCATCTTGTCGTTGGCGGCGAGTTCGTTTGTTCTTCACCGACTCGACCGGTTGCAACCGCAGGGACCGTCGGATGAAGTTCTTTTACTGAGTTCGCCCAAGGTGATCGAGCGCGCCAGCCTCGGGTATACCGGGCTGATGGCCTGCATCTATTGGACGCGGGCGGTGCAGTATTTTGGAATTCGCCATCATAATTTCGCTTCCAGCTACAATGCGCTGGCGCCGCTGCTGGAGATTACCACCTACCTCGATCCGCACCTGATGGTCGCCTATGAGTTTGGCAGCAGCTTTCTCGCGCCCGCGCCGCCACACGGCGCCGGCCAACCTGAAAGCGCGGTCAAGCTGATGGAGTTCGGCATTCAGAAAAACCCGGACAACTGGCGTCTTTACTACGATCTCGGCTTCGTCTATTACATGGACCTCGGCGACTACAAAAAAGCGGCAGAAGTTTTTGAGCTGGGATCGCATGTGCCGAACGCGCACCCGTTCTTGAAAATAATGGCGGCACAACTGGCGCAGCATGCCGGCGAATATCAGACCGCCCGCATGTTGTGGACGGCTACATTACAGACCACGCAGGATAATCAGATCAAGCAGAATGCCATCGATCACCTGCGGGCGCTGCGTGTGGATGAAGACGTTCAGCATCTTCAGGAAGCGGTCACGCGTTTCGGCGAGCGCACGGGACGGCTGCCCGCGAGCATGGCAGAACTCGCAACCGCAGAGCACATGCCGGGCATGCCCGTCGATCCCGACGGCCACGCCTATAAGTTGACCCCGAAGGGGCGCGTCGAAATCAGCTCGCCCGACGACTTCCCTTTTGTTACAAGAGGCCTGCCGCCGGGCTACAAACCGAAAGCGGCGCTCCCGGCCCTGCCCAATCTATAATTTCATCGCGCCACGATCGCTTATGATGGCGGGGAATGAGTGATGACGCCTCAGATTCTTCGCAACCCGGCCTGTTTCGCTCGGCCTGGCGCTGGTGGAATGACATCGCCGCGCGCGAAGGGCGCTTCGCGGCAAGCCGCTGCTTGCTGGCGGCTCTATGGGATTTTGCTCTGGAATCGACTCCCGAGCGCCGACGCCAACGCTACGGCGACGCCGATTTCGACTGGGAGCACCGCGTTAACACATCCAGCGCAGCCTTAAGCTGGCGCGATCGCCTGCTGGGCGCATTCCATTCTCCTTATCAGCCCACGGAGGCGGCGCTGTTTCACGAAATGCTCGAAGCGTTGCGCCAGCAATGTCACTGTGATTTTCACGACTTTGTATTCATCGATCTCGGGTCGGGTAAGGGGCGTACGCTGCTGATGGCTTCGGCGTATCCCTTGCGCCGCGTCGTGGGCGTGGAACTGCTGCCCGCACTGCATCAGATTGCCGAAGAAAATCTTCGCCACTACCGCAGCGAATCACAACAATGCTTCGCGCTGGAATCGATTTGCGCCGATGCTGCCGAGTTTGTTTTTCCCGCCGAACCGACTGTGCTGTATTTATTCAATCCGTTTCCCGAGGCCGGGCTGGGAAGGGTCATCTCGAATCTTGAGCAGAGCCTGCGTGCAAATCCTCGGCCGGTGTATTTGCTGTACCACAATCCGCTGCTGGAGCATGTGCTGAGTGAGAGTGCGGCGCTGAAGAGGATCGGGGGAACGCATCAGTATTCGATCTATGGCCTCAGGCAACCTTGACATTTTGGGAGTCGCTATTCCCGCACCCCCAACTGCCAAAACAAAAACGAATAGATATCGGTGAACTCCTCAATCTGTTTGGTCACCGGCTTTCCTGCTCCATGCCCTGCCTTCGATTCAATGCGCAGCAAAATCGGACGCGTTCGGCTCGTCCCATTCTTCGCTTCGGCCTGCATCAGCGCCGCCATTTTTTTGGCGTGCATGGGATCGACTCGCGTATCGGTATCCGCGGTCGTAAATAAAATTGCCGGATACTCCACGCCGGCTTTCACGTGGTGATAGGGCGAATAGGCGTACAGCCACTTGAACTGCTCGGGATTCTCCGGGTTGCCATACTCCGGAACCCACAGCCGGGCGATCTGAAATTCCTGATAGTGCAGCATGTCGAGTAGCGGCACCTGGCACACCACCGCGCGAAATAAATCTGGGCGCTGCGTGATCATGGCCCCCATCAGTAGCCCGCCATTCGAACCGCCCTGAATCGCCAGATGATTCGTATCGGTATATTTTTCGACGATCAAGTGCTCGGCCGCGGCGATCATGTCATCAAACGTATTCTGCTTTTTGTCGAGCATGCCGGCGCGGTGCCAGTCTTCGCCAAACTCCGCACCGCCGCGCAGGTTCGCGACCGCATAAACTCCGCCGCGCTCCAGCCATAGATATGCCGCGCGATTGAATGCGGGCGTGAGGCTGATGTTGAAGCCGCCGTACGCCGTCAGCAGCGTGGGGTTGCGCCCGTCTTTTTTCAATCCTTTCTTGTGCACGATGAACATCGGCACTCGCGTATCATCTTTCGAATTGCACCACTCCTGCTGCACTTCGTACGCCGCAGGATCAATGGAAGGCGCATCGACCTTCGCCCACTGCGTAGTCGTGCTGTGTTGAATGTCGTAGCGATAGATTTCGGGTGCGAAGGTAAATGACTGAAAGCCGAAGAAGATTTCATCGCGATTCCACTTGCCGGACGAAGCGAACACTGTGCCGATCTTGGGCAAAGCAATGTCGCGAACGTTCTGGCCTTCAAGATTGAATATCTTGAGCTGCGAAGCCGCGTTCTGCTCGTACTGGGCAAAGATCTTTCCGCCCCACAGGTCGGCGCTCTTCAGCACTCCGCCAGTCTGCGGAACGATTTCCTTCCAGTCGTCGCGCTCGTAATTTCCCGCCTCTGCCATGAACAGGCGGTAGCGCGGAGCGTCTTCATTGGTAACGATGTAAAGCCTGCCGTTATAAACCGTGCCGCTATAGAAAAAATTCTTGCCGGTAGTGATGCGTGTGGGCGGAGTGCCTTTGTGCAAATCCATCAAGAACAATTCAGTCTTGGTCCAGCCCTGCGAAACGGTGAGCAGCAGCATGCGGCCATCGTTGTCGAGGCTTACGCTCGGCCAATCTTCGGGGTCGCGGCCTTCGCCAAAAATCGGCGAATCAGTTTCCGGGTCGGTCCCTAGCAGGTGATAGAAGACATGCCGGTTGTAGCGCTCCTGCCCGTCGGGAACATCGCCTTTTTTCGGATAACGCGTGTAATAAAATCCGGAGTTGTCGGGCTCCCATGCAATGCTGGCGGCGCGGGTTCGATCAATGGTGTCGGGCAGCAGCGTGCCGGTTTTGGTTTCGATGATGTGCAGCGTGCTCATCTCCGAACCGCTGGGCGAGGTTCCGTACGCCACGTACTTTCCGTGCTCCGAGGGAAAGAACCAGTCCAGCGAGATGTTGCCGTCGGGCGAAAGCTGATTCACATCGACCAGAATGCGATCCTTGCCATCGATACCTTCGCGGACATATAACACCGGCTGGTTCTGCATCCCCTCGCGGCGTGTATAGAAGTAATATTTCCCGCCGATCTGAGGCGCGCCGATGCTGCCGATGCTCAATAACTCGCTCAGCCGTTTGTGGATTGCGTCGCGATCGGGCAAAGGATCGAGCACTCCCCGCGTGTATGCTTGCTCAGCGGATACCCACTTCTGCACATCGGGGTCGTCCGAGTGTTCCAGCCAGCGATAGTTGTCGACAATCTTCGTGCCGTGGAAATCTTCCTTCAGCGGCCGCTTCTCTGTTTTCGGCGGGGCTACGGGGGCTGATTTCGAATCAATCGCTGCGTGCATCGCAGCCGCCACTAGAACGAACGAAGCAAAAATCCACAACACTCGCATACTTCCTTTCAGCAAGCTTCATCAAGAAAGGCGAAACGGAATTCCGCAGCAATGACCCACGCGATCAACTGGCGCAGTATCCTCGGAACGCTGCTGCCGCTAGATTAGCAAACTCGCGCGGGCCACCGATTTCACATGCGGGACCGGATGTTTTCACTTGCCACGGTAAATGCTATGATGAAAGGCAATTAAGCAGGCGCGCGACAGTGCGCAGCGACACTCCTCAGTAGCTCAATGGCAGAGCATTCGGCTGTTAACCGAAGGGTTGTAGGTTCGAATCCTACCTGAGGAGCCATTTCTTTTCTGTGGCCTCGGCCCCTACCGAAATCCAACTACAATTTCTTCCAGTCGGTTAATGCCGCCAGTTCGTCGAGGATTTCCTGCAAGCGTTGCAGGCGCCGCTCATGGTCGCCGGCGGCGCCGGGGATTTTCTTGCCGCTGCCCATGTGCTGGCGGTTGGCTTCGCTGATTTGCGCGATTTCCTCGCGCAACTTTATGATTCGGTCTTTGACGGGCTCCTGCATAAGGGCTTAAGCCGCCTTCTCGCCGTTTGCGGAGTCTGAACTACCTACCAGGTCCCGGCGGAGCCGCTCGATTTGAACCGCCGCATCTTTCATTTGCTCCGCGTATTGCTGACCCTGGCGGGGGAGAAAGTCTCCGTATTTTTCCAGCAGCAACTCGGAAGTGGTATTGATTGCGGCGATATTGGAACGAGCTTCGCCGGAAAGAGCGAACGTCATTTGCTCCAATCGTACCTCACGCAGCGCCAGATCTTCCCTGCTCTGCGCGGCTTCCATTGCGAGCAGCCGCACATGGCGTCGAGTCAGGCCGACCAGGCAAGCCGCCAGCACAAAGAGCCCGCAACTGGAAAGGAGGGTCACGCGCAACGCCCGGTGGAACGCGATATTTCTTTCATTCTCCAATGAAACGAAATTGCTGTTTTCGGCGGAGGAGAGCGAAGCCTCAAGGCGGCGAATCTCATCCATGTATCCTTTTCCTTCGTTCGTGGCCACCAGCTTGAACGAGCGAAGGCGAAAGCCGCGTCGCCGCAAATCAATGGCGTGCTCCATCTCGGCTTGTTTCGACTGCGCCAAAGATTCCAACTTCGCTTCGAGAGATTGTTGCTCTTGCGTACGAGTGGCAAACTTTGCTCGCAGGCCAGTAAAGTCCGATTCTATCTTTGTTTTCGAGTCAGTGTAGGGCTGCAAGTATGCCGGATCGTCGGTCAACAGGTAACCGCGCTCTCCGGTCTCCATGTCGGTTAAGTCCTTCAAAATGGCGGAGAGGTCTGCCTGAATCGCAGAGCTTTCCAGCGTCATCGTCGAGGCGGTGTGCATCCGCTTAAAGTGGCCGACAGCAAGATACGCGCTCCAGGCAATCAGAACGAGAAGCGCGGGAAATCCTATCTGCAGGGCAATTTTTCTAATCATCTACGGTCGACCTCAGCATCATCTTAGAACCTGGGCGCTGCTTTACAAAGGAATAACCAACCTTTGGTGCGAAGTGGGCATTCCCCGTTGCATCGTGAATTGCTGCGCGATCGCAAGCTCGTTCGACAATTTTGCGCTGGAATCCGGCAGCTTGACTCGGATGAGCCCATCATCTTAAATTGTGCGCGAGAAAGGTCCTCTCTTATACTTCATGATTTTTCAGCTGATATTGCTCGCGAACTTTGCATTCTGGCCCGGGTCACATTTCACAAAGCATTACCCGGGCACCCCCTATCACGACGACCGGCACCGAGAGCAAGCTCAGAAAATTCCAGGAAAGGTCGAGTGCGCCTATTACGACTCCGGCGGAGAAGGGATCGCATATCACGATGTCGATGCAAAGAATAACGGAAGCGGCAGTCTGAATCCCGCCGACGGAACCTACCTCAACCAGTTTCGGATGAACGAGGGCGTCGACACCTCTTATACCAAGTTTCACGATGAGATCGACGACAACCCTTATGATCGCGTCCGGCCCCCGGAAAATCAGCTTTACGTGGGGTGGACCGAGCCGGGAGAGTGGTTCAACATCACTGTGCAAGCAGCGCATTCTGGATCTTACACTGCGGACCTTCTTTACACATCGAATCGCGGAGGAAGCATATCCGTCGAGGTCAATGGCCGCGAAGCGTCACCGCCGATTGAAATTGTATCCACGTACGACGCCAGGGATTCGGTTGCCTGGCGGCAATGGCATCATTGGAACATTCAGCCTCGGGCCGTAACATTGCGGCTGCCCAAAGGCAGAAGCGTTCTCACCATCCGGATTCTTACCCAGGGGAACATGAACCTTGCTTACTTCGACTTCAAGCCGGCACGCTGATATTTGGCGGACCTCGCTGGCTGGAAACTAATGCCTGGCAGGCGCTGTGGATTTCCGCACCACCAACTCCGGCTCGATCGCAATTTCTGCGATGTCGTTCATTCGTCCCTCAATACGGTCGAGCAATGTGCGGGCGGCGATCTCACCCATTTTGTGCAGAGGCTGTTTCACGGTGGTGAGCGACGGAGTGATAAAACCGGCGCTCTGGATGTCGTCGAAGCCCACGACCGAAACATCTTCCGGCACGCGCAGGCCAGCCTCCTGAAAAGCGAAGATGGAACCGATCGCGGAAATGTCGTTGTAGGCAAATAACGCCGTGAACGGCTGTTTGCGCGAAAGTAATTGCTTCGCAAACGGGTAACCGAGATTCGGAGTAGAGTCGGAGCCCTGCAGTTGAACGGTCAATTCCGGCCTGACCTCGATTTCCAATTTCTGGGCAATCTGGCAGATCGCATTCCAGCGGGCATCGGAGTCCGAGCTCACTTTGGCGCCTTTCATAAAAGCGATCTTCCTGTGGCCCAGGGCAACCAGGTGCTCCAGGGCCAGCGCGACCGCATGATGGTGGTCGAGAAGTATGTTCGTGACTCCCTTGATTTTGCGATGTCCCGCGACCGCCACGGTAGGAAGAGACGGCTCGTCGCTCAAAAAAGTATCCACGGTAATAAAGCCTTCGACTCCCCGCTGCCGAAGCATGTTCGAGTAAGTTTCGAGCAATGCCTGATCGTGGCGGTGCGCAACGGTAAGAAAAAAGAAATTGTGTTGCCGGAGAAAATGCTCGATGCCGCTCATGACGACGGAGCCGTAGGCGTCTCCGATTTCTTCAAGAATTACGCCAATCGTGTACGTGCGATTCGCACGGAGCGAGCGCGCCAGAAAGTTTGGCCGGTAGTTGAGTTCGCGGGCGGCGGATAGGATGCGCTTCTTGGTCCGCTCTGGAACTGAGCGTGCCGCCGCGGAATTATTCAGGACGGCGGAAACCGTGCTGGCGGTAAGACCAACGCGCTCCGCCACGGACTTTAGAGTCACCGTTCCGTTATTGTTTCGAGTTACTTTTTTGTTCGGCGGCTTCATCGGCGATCATCGAAGCGCCGCGGGCGGCGTTCCGAACACTTTGAAATCTGGCGGTTCGGAGTCGGATTGTACCCCAGGCCACGGTAAACCACACGACAAAAAATTCGAAACCTGCCGATTTCAGCAAGAATAACGATATTTTTCTCTTGACAGTAACAGTTGTTTAGCGATAAACCTTCGTGAGCTAAGAATAGTATAGAAGTACTAGCTGAATTGCTCGTAGAACAACGATATTCCTGTGCCCCCAAAGTTTTGGGGTAGCTGGGCAGAAGTTCGGCGCGCAGCTGGGGGCTTTCAGTTTAGTTTCACCGTCTCTGTCGACGGAAAAAACGCAACCTAGCGCGGGAGGAACTCCATGACGAGCTTCGTTCGCTGGACTCTGGCTTTGTGTCTTTTCGCAGCCCTGTCCGGATCAGCCTTTTCACAAAGCACGAATTCCGGCGACATTCGCGGTACGGTAACCGACGCGTCAGGCGCGGTCCTGCCTGGAGTAGCCGTCACAGTCTCGAACCTCGATACGGGCGCCACCAAGGATCTGGTGACAAACGGCGATGGGCTTTACGATACCGCTTCGATTCTGCCGGGAAACTATCGAGTCACCTTCACCAAACAGGGCTTTGATAAATTCATACGCGGCCCCATCACGCTGCAGGTCGGCATCATCACGGTAAATGCCGAGCTGAAAGTTGGCCAGTCGACCCAAGTAGTCGAAGTTACCTCGGACATCGCGTTGTTGAAGACAGAGAGCGCGGAACAATCGACAACAATTGACTCCCAAACGCTCGTCAATCTACCGCAGGTGAGCACTAATGGACAGAACTGGGGACCCTTTGCGCAACTGCTCCCCGGCGCCTCCGGCGCTCCCTCTCAGCCCACAGCCGCGGGACCCTCGGGAGATCCCGGAATTGCAATCTCGATCAATGGCAACCTGCCCTTCTACAACAACTTCCTTCAGGATGGCGCCTCAACGAACCTCCCTATCAGCGCCAATGTTGACATCGCTACTTTTGAGACCATACAGGAACTGCAGGTAACCACATCGACCTTTTCCGCCCAGTACGGCATTGGCGGAGCGGTTTTCAATCAGATCACCAAAAGCGGCAGCAATCGGTTCCACGGCGCGGCTTATGAGTATTTCGGCGCAGATTGGCTGACCGCAAGCAGTTACAACTTTTCGAGCACTCCGCAGGCGAAACCTTTTCTGCGATATGACGACTACGGCGGGGCGATCGGCGGGCCGATCGTGAAGAACAAATTGTTCTTCTATTTCAACATCGACAAGATTTATGAAAAGGGCGGCGGAGCATTGCAGACCGCGACTGTACCCACAGCAGCCATGAGGGCAGGCAACTTTGCAGGCTTCCCCACCATTTACGACCCTTCCACCACAACTTGCACCACCCCGGGTGTCGCTGCAACCTGTACGCGCGCCCCGTTTGCGAATAACACGATTACCACCATCGACCCTGTGGCGGCGGCGGCTGAAGCTTTTTACCCCGCGCCAAACACGCCAGGGCAGACACCGAATGCCGCGTATCCCGGCGTCGTGATCAACAACTACGCTTATTCGGCACCCAATTTAAATCCATTCAAAAAATTCTTTGGTCGAATCGACTACACGCAGTCGGAGAAGAACAGAATCAACTTCTCCATTACTCAAGGCGACAATCCGGGCACCAACACCAATTTTCAAGTGTGTCCGATTGACTGCTTCTCCGGAGACGTGGACCGATACAACACGCAAATCTCTGACGTGTATGAGATCAGCCCACATGTGATCAACGAAGCCCGGTTCGGCTTCACCAAGCAAGGCAACTGGTTTATTCCCTACACTGCCGGGCAAGGATATCCCTCAAAGTTAGGCTTGCTGTATTCCAAGGGAGATGTGTTCCCGACGATCAACGTAAGCCAGTCGCAAGCGGCCTCCGGCAGCGGCGGCTCTGGCAACGTGGCCGCCTGCTGCAGCCCTGTCTTGCAGCCGGGCACTAACGCTGTGTATATCGAGAACACTTTTCAACCTTCCGACATTGTTACCTTGATTAAAGGCAAGCATATCCTGCATTTCGGCGGGGAGTTCCTCGATTATCAGGGCAACTACACTCCGTGGGGAAATTTGCAGTCAGGAAACTTCACGTTCACCGGAGTTTACACTCAGCAGAATCCGACAGTTCCCGGCACTGGGAACGCTTACGCGGACTTCCTCCTGGGCGACGTAAACACATGGAGCGCCACGAATCAGCCCGAATCCGGGGCACGGTTTAAGAGCCCACAGGTTTTTGCTCAGGACGATTTCAAGCTTCGCCCGAATCTCACTATTAACCTTGGGCTTCGCTATGAATACCAAACCGGCTGGAGCGAAGTGAAGAACAACCTGGGATCGTTTGATCCCACTATTCCCAACGCCACCACCGGCAACCTGGGTGCGATCTGGTTCGCAGGCGAAACCTCACGGACCAGGCTGCAGGAACCCAAGAGCGTATGGCTACCCCGAGTAGGCTTCGCCTGGAGCATGGATAGCGATACGGTGGTTCGCGGGGGCTTTGGAATCTACGCCCTGACCTGGAGCCTGGACGACTACGGTCAGGGTGTTGGCTTCGGCAACAACAGTACGGGTAGCGCGTCCGATACCACGAGCGGAATTGGCCCAGTCACCACGCTGTCTGGCCCCGGCAATAACCTTCAAACTGGTGCGCCTCTTACTTACGTGGTCAGGAATCGTTCGTCCACCGCCTATAACGGCACGAATGTGCCCTACAACCAATACGATTTGCCGGTCGCCAAGATGTATCAATGGACGGCAAGCGTTGAACGAAAATTGGGTACCAATATGGAGGCCGAGGTCGCCTATGTCGCGAGTCACGGCTCGCACTTGGCATTCCCTGCGGACATCAACCAGATACCAGAATCGAGGCTACAGTCAACCTTCAGCCAGTTGAATACTCCGTATCCTCAGTTCGGAACGATCCAGGGGAACGTCGGGGAGTCTATCTCCAACTACAATTCCTTGCAGGCACAGATTCAACGCAGGTTTACGAACGGCCTGACTTTCGCCGCAAACTACGTTTGGTCTCACTTCCTGGACGATCAGGATTCCGCCGGATGGGGCGGCCGCGGCGGTACCCAGGTTTACCAAAATGCCTACAATCCAAGTGCCAATTACGGCAACTCCAACTTCGATGTGCGCAATGCATTGAAGGGGAGTGTGGTTTACGACCTGCCGGTGGGAAAGGGAAGACAGTTCATGAATAGCAATCCCTATCTCGACGCGATTATAGGCGGATGGCAAACTGCGGCAACCCTGATAGTACACAGCGGGCAACCATACACCGTGGTAACAAGCTCGAACAACGCTGAAGCCGACAATGGCGGCTCTAATGCCTCCCAGTACCCCAATGTCATCGGCAACCCAAAACTCAGCAGTCCCACCATTCAAAACTGGTATAACGTTGCGGCTTTTGCCCAACCAGCAGCCGGAACGTTCGGTGATGAACGGCGAAACAGCCTCCGAGGACCGGATTTGTCAGAAGTCGACTTCTCGCTGGGCAAGAACTTCCCCATCAAGGAAGGCATTGCGCTGCAACTTCGAATCGATGGTTACAACGTGTTCAACCATCCGAGCTTCTCAAATCCGAATACGGGCGTGACCTTCGACTCCTCCGGAGCACCGACGAGCTCGTCCGCAATCACCTCAACAACGATCGGGCCTCGGGCATGGCAACTGAATGCTCGCGTCTCGTTCTGACAACCGACAGCTTCTGAAATCTAGACACGGCGGCGATTTGCCGCCGTGTTTCTAGCTCTGGGTGAGCGACCAGAAGCGCTACGAGTCCAAAGTACAATCGTGAGATGAGCACAAAAGCTGTTGTGGGTTGGCTTGGCGCGATTCTGCTTTCGCTAGCGATATCGAGCCGCGCTCAGAGTGCGAGCCGTGAGCAAACGATAGAGTCTCACAATCGCAAGGCTGCGGAATACCTGATGCAGAGCCGGTCTGATCTGGCGGCAAACGAGTTTCGGGCAATTATTGCACTGGATCCCAACAACGTCGATGCCCGCGGCAATCTCGGAGTGCTCCTGTTTTTCCGGGGGGATTATACCAACTCGATTCCGCAGCTGCGCGAGGCTTTAAAGGCGAAGCCGGCGCTGTGGAAGATTCAAGCTCTTCTGGGCATCGCCGAAAAGCGGACGGGCGACCTCGAAGCGGCCCTCCGGGATTTGGAGAAAGCCTTCCCCAAGGTGCAGGACAAGAAGATTCGGATTGATACGGGCATGGAGTTGGTCGAAATCTATTCCGGAGCGGGCGAACTGGAGAAGGCCGCGGCCGTCGTCGCTGACCTTCGCAAGCTGGACCCTACCGATGAAAATCTGCTCTACACCGCTTACCGCATCTACTCCGATCTGGCGGCGGAATCCATGTTGAGTCTGTCGATTGTGGATCCTAATTCTGCGCGCATGCATCAGGCGATTGCACATGAACTGGCGAAACGCGGCGAAACGCCGGGAGCCATCGAGAACTATCGGGCGGCCATCCAGCTCGATCCGAAACTCCCGGGAATTCATTTCGAACTCGCAGAGATGCTGAGCACTCTTTCAACCGATGAAGGGCGCACCGAGGCAGAGAAAGAGTACAAGGCGGCTTTGGAGGCGAATCCGTTGGACGAGCAGGCGGAGTCCAGATTGGGCGACATCGCTTTGCAGCGCGATGATCTTCAGGAAGCGAACGCGCGCTTCAGCAAGGCGCTGCAACTCCAGCCCAATGACGCGGAAGCCGATGTGGGCCTGGCGAAGGTTTACATGACGATGGACCAGCCGAAAAAAGCGGAGCCGCTTTTGCTGCATGCCATTGAACTCGACCCCACCAGCGCGCTGGCGCACTTTCGCCTGAGCACCGTGTATCGCCAGACTGGGCGGACGGCTGAGGCCAAGACGGAACTGGAGCAATATCAAAAGTACAAGCAGATGAAAGAGAAGCTGCGTTCTGTGTATCACGACCTGCATCAGCAGCAAGGCACGGACGAACGCGAGGCTGAGAATCCGCAGTAGAACCGGCTCGCGAACTACGAAACTGAATTTCTCGAGGAAGCTTGCGATGATTTGGACACGCCTCGCGGCTGCGGTTCTGTTCGTGACGATTGCATCGTCCCTGCCGCTTGTCGCCGGCTCCTACTACCCCGCACGGCTGGATGATGCAAAGGCGCTTTATTTGACGCCGGATGCCTTCGCGGTGAAAGGCGATGGGGTGGCGGACGATTCCGCCGGGGTGCAGCAGGCGATTGACGCGATTCACGAGAAGACGAATCAGGGGATTCTTTTTGTCCCCTCCGGCACGTACCGGCTGACGAAGACAATTTACATTTGGCCGGGAATTCGCTTGATCGGCTTCGGCGCTACTCGTCCGAAATTTATGCTTGGGGCGAACACTCCCGGCTACCAGCAGGGGCCGACATACATGTTCTTCTTTTCCGGCGGGCGTCCCCACGGAAACGCGCCGCCGCCGGATGCGTCACCGGGCACGTTTTATTCTGCGTTGAGCAACCTTGATATTGAAATTCGGGATGGAAATCCCGGAGCCGTTGGCGTGCGCGCCCACTATGCCCAGCATTGTTTTCTGGCGCACATGGATTTTCACATCGGCTCGGGGCTGGCGGGAATTCACGACGGCGGCAATGTGGTGCAGGATGTGCATTTCTACGGTGGTCGCTATGGTATCTGGACCCGCAAGCCTGCACCGGGATGGCAGTTCACACTGATTGACACTTACTTTGAAGGCCAGCGCGAAGCTGCGATTCGCGAGCGTGAAGCCGGCCTTACGCTGATTCGTCCCGAATTCAAGAACGTTCCTACCGCCATTTCCATCGACCCGCAATTCTCCGACGAGCTGTGGATGAAGGATGGAAGGATGGAGAATATTTCCGGTCCGGCCGTCGTGATCAGCAACGAAAAGAGCGCCCGCACCGAAATCAATATGGAGAATGTGGTCTGCAGTAAGGTTTCTGTCTTCGCTAGTTATCGCGAAAGCGGGAAACCGGTCGCCGGTCCTTCGGAAATTTATCGCATAAAGACTTTTTCTCATGGGCTTCACTATGACGATATGGGCGCGCAACCTTCTATACGAGATGTCTACGACACAGAGAAGCTGAGTGCGTTGCCCGATCCGGTCCAGTCTGACATTCTAGATCTTCCTCCGATGGAGACCTGGGCGAACGTCAAGTCTCTTGGAGCAGTGGGCGACGGCGTTGCCGATGATACCGAAGCGCTGAAGAGTGCGATAGCGGCTCATCGCACGATCTACTTCCCTTCCGGGCAATACCGCGTTACCGACACGATCACGCTAAAGCCAGACAGCGTTTTGATCGGCCTGCAGCCGAGCGTGACGCGGATTTTGCTGGCCGATTCAACGCCGGCGTTTCAGGGAGTTGGCAGCCCGAAGCCTTTGCTTGAAACCCCTGCCGAAGGAACGAATATTGTGACCGGCATCGGCTTGTATACCAACGGAATCAATGCGCGCGCGGTTGCGGCGAAATGGGGCGCGGGCACTCATTCCATGATGAACGATGTGCGCTTTCTCGGGGGGCATGGAACCGTCGATCCGAACTGGACGGCGGAGGAGAGTTCAAGAACGTGGAAGCAGATTTATAACGACACCCACAGCGCGGATTCCAATCCCAAGCGGCGCTGGGATGGGCAATATCCCAGTCTGTGGATTACCGGCGGCGGAACCTTCGTGGATATTTGGACTCCGAGCACGTTCGCGCAAGCAGGCGTTTACATTTCAAACTCTTCTGCCGGCGGCAGGATTTACGAACTTTCGAGCGAACACCACGTTCGTAACGAAATGATCCTCGATCATGCCTCGAACTGGGAGATCTATGCCCTGCAAACTGAAGAAGAGCGCGGCGAAGGCGGCTTCGCGTTGCCGCTCGATATACGGAACTCGACGAATGTTACGTTTGCCAACCTGCACATGTACCGCGTCGTGAGCATGGTGCAGCCGTTCAAATATGCAGTCACGGTTACGGACTCCCGGAACATTCGATTCCGCAACGTGCATTGCTACAGCGATAGCAAAGCTTCGTTCGACACCACGATTTACGAGCAGACCCACGGCTCCGAAATCCGCCAGCGTGAATTCTCGTGGCTTACGATCTCCGGCGCGGCCCCAGTCGCTCGCGCGGCACATACTTCGCCCGTTCTGGTTGAGGGAGTCGAAGTCGAAAAGCTGGCAGGCGACTTTTTCAATATTTCAGGTGGAGCGGTCGACCGAGATGGCAACGTTGATTTCGTAGACGCGAAGTGGCAGACCATCTACCGCTGGACAGTTGCGACTCATCAGTTATCGAAGGTTCGTGACAATCCGCTGGATCCGGTTCAGCTATTTTTCGACAAAGCCGGCGATTTGATTGTTGTCTCTTACGCCGGCGACGGAACGGTCTACGCGTTCAAACCCGATTCCATGAACGACGACGTGACGCTGCTGAAAGCGGAGCCCGCAACCGCGCGGCCCGGACTCACTGCGGTTCTGCCCGCCGATTATTGGCGAAACGAGAATGATTTTCTAGAAACCATTCCCGTCAAACTGCCATACCAGTTCGTTTCTCCCGATGGCACGACGTTTCTTCCGGCGGGAGAAGACTTCGTCTCCGGAGAGCTCTACTACGGATCAAAGCTGAACAATACGCTACGGGCCTTCGGATATGCGCCTGTGGTTTCCGGCCGCCTCTTCTACGTTACTGACGAATCCGGCGAGAAGACATATGCCGCCAGCGTCGGCGACGATGGCACAATTTCGAGTTTAAAGCTGTTCGCCCAACAAGGCGGGGAAAGCGTTGCCGCAGACACGAACGGCAATGTCTACATCGCCGCCGGCCAGGTCTATGTTTACAATCCCGCCGGAGAAATGATCGATACCATTGACGTTCCGGAGCGGCCGTCGCAGCTTCTATTTGGCGGTCCTGACGGCAACACATTGTTTATTCTCGCTCGAAGTTCGCTGTATGCGGTGCAGGTACGCGGTCATCGCTGAAATATTGCAAATCCCTTTCTCAGGAGAAAAATATGAAACGACCAACATCGCGGCGCGATTTTCTGGAAATCTCCGCATTAGGTTTGGCTGCGGCTGCCGTTCCAGGCAGTCTAGCTTCATCGGCAAGCGCGGCCACCGAAGCGGAACCGCCCGCCGCGCCTGCCAATCCGGAGATATCCGGCTGGACAACCTCCGGCCAGGAAAGGTTTGCCGCCGTTCCTAAACTTAGTTGGAACGAAGCATCGACTCCGCCCGCTACCGATCATATTCGCCTGAACCCGGCCAGAAAATTCCAGTCGATCTTGGGCTTCGGCGGCGCTTTCACCGATGCGACTTGCTATACCTTCAACCGCCTCGCTCCGGCCTCGCGCGAGCAGCTATTTCATGAAATGTTTCATCCTTCGGAGATGGGCCTGAACACGGGCCGAGTCTGCGTTGGAGCCAGCGATTACTCGACAAAACTCTATAGCTACGATGACGGCGAAGCCGATCCGAGCCTGAGCCGCTTTTCCATCGATCATGACCGCGAATATATTCTTCCCATGCTTCGGCAGGCGCGCAAGGCCAATCCCGAGCTCTTTTTGTTTTCCACGCCGTGGAGCCCGCCGGGATGGATGAAGTTCAACAACTCCATGCTGGGCGGATCGATGCGCAATCATTACTTCCCCGTCTACGCGCAGTACTATTTGAAATTCCTGCAGGGGTATGCAAGCGAAGGTGTACCTGTGCAGGCGCTGACTTCGCAGAACGAAGTGGATACCGACCAGGACGGCAAAATGCCGGCCTGCCTCTGGGGGCAGGAGTATGAAATTGAATTTGTGCGCGAGCATCTGGGACCGCTTCTCGAAAAAAGTGGCGTGAATACAAAAATCTGGGTTCTCGACCACAACTACAGCTTGTGGGGGCGTGCCATCTGCACGCTCGAAGACGAAAAGCTTCGGCAGTATTGCAATGCCGTTGCCTGGCACGGCTACTATGGCAAGCCGGAGATGATGATGAAAGTACAGGACGCGTACCCGGAGGTCGAAATGCACTGGACGGAAGGCGGCCCCGATTACACCGATCCCGGGTACCTGAATGACTGGTGCAAATGGGGCGGAATATTTACCGATGCGTTGAGCAACTGGTGCCGCTCGATCACTGCGTGGAATCTGGCTCTCGATGAGCACGGTAAACCGAACATCGGGCCGTTCCCGTGCGGAGGCATGGTGACTATTGATTCGCAGACGAGGGAAATTACTCGCAGCGGGCAGTTCTGGGCCTTCGCGCAATTCTCACGCGTGATCCGCCGGGGAGCGCGGGCTTTCGAGTCGAGCAGCAGGACGAACGATGTGCGCCACGTCGCGGTCGAAAATCCCGATGGTCAGCATGTGCTGATCCTTACCAATCCGGGTGCGGCCCGCAGCATAGAGCTTCGGCTTTCAACCTTGGCCGCCTCCGTGCCACTGAAGGAGGCATCTGTGACTACGCTTGTTTGGAAGTAGGCAGTGGGAATTGGGCCCTTAGTTCGTCAGTCCCGCGAAAAACTTGTTCGGACATGATCGCGATCAAGGCAAACATCGCGGCGCAGCCTGCCAGCGGAATGAGCAATCCTGCGCGCAGGCTGCCGACCCTGGTTGAAGTTGCACCAACCACCCAGGGCATCGTCGCCCCTCCCATGCTTGCCAGGGCAAACATGATGGATCCAGCCTGTTTCGATCTTTCCCCGAAGGCTTTGACGAGCCATGCGATCAGGATGGGATAAATTGCGGCCATCCCCAATCCCGCCGCAGTCACACTCGCCACAACTGCAAGAAAGGTAGTTGCTGCCAGAAGCAGAGAGATAGCTGCGGCGGTCAAGAGTAAACCGGCCTCGAGCAGCTTGCGTTCGCTCCGGCGCAGTGGAATCAGCGGCACCAGGGCTCTTCCAGCCAACAATCCTGCCCAGAAAAACATGGGAGCCAGGGCCCAGGAATCGCCGGAAACGGAGTTCATGCGCTTCGTCAGCGACGCGACCCAGCCAGCGACCGAATTTTCCGATCCGATATACAGGAAGAAAATCGCCGCCAGGCTTACTGCGCTGCGAAGGCTGATGCTGTTGGTTGATCCAGCTCCCACTTCTTGCGTTGGCGTGGTTGTCTGCGGCTCCAAGCTCAAAGCCGCTAGAACTGAAGCCGTGACTGCCGAGCAGGCCGCAAGCGCATACAGCAGGGTCGCAGTAGTTCCGTGCAGTTGAGCCAGCATCACCAGCGGAGCGGATGCAACCGCTCCGATCCCCCACATCAAATTCAGAATGCTCAGTGCCGCCACACGATCGCGGGCGACTTCCGCAACCCACAAGTTTGTCGCAGACAACGACTGTCCTAAGCCAAAGCCGAATACCGCAGCAGCGGCCAGCGCGAAGGCATATTGGCTGAGGTTTAATCCCGCGATTCCACAGGCAATCAGGAGGAACCCGCACACGAAGGTAGAACGATATCCGCGTTTCAACATCCAGCTAAGCGATGCGACGCCGGCCATCGATCCGCAGAACTGGGCAGTGAAAAATAATCCGGCGCGCTGGTCGTTCAAAGTCCAGCGCGCGATCAGGATGGGCAACAGCGGCCCCATCAGGGTTGTCGCCACACCTGCGACCACGAATCCAGCGTAGAGCGCAACATATGCCGCGGCAGAAGCGCGAGGCGCATCTGATCGCCTTTGGATCAAGTGCATGCTGCAGGCATTCTACCGGGAAGAAAACGCGGCTGCGTTGCTTTCTCGTCTAGAACAGACGGCTCTGGGTTTCGACGAGCTCCACGGGCGCGGAACATTCGGCGTCGTCATTCGCCGCACTGTTGATGCGCACGCTGACGGGATAGCAACTCATGTGCTCGGCACTGTAGGGCTTCAACAGATCAGCCGCCGCCTGCACATCCTTCATGCCCGGATCGAGCCACAGATCGTAGCTGTGTGGGTCGAGAATCACCGGCATACGGTCGTGGATCGGAGAGGTCACAGCATTCGCCGAGGTGGTTAGAATGGAACAGCTTTCGAGCGGCGTGCCACTTGCATCCCTCCAGCGATCCCAGAGACCTGCAAACGCAAACAGCTCGCCGTTGTTCACTTCAAAGCAATAGGGCTGGCTGGGTTTCGAGGTCCGCAGCCACTCATAGAAGCCATCGGCCGGAATCAGGCACCGGCGGAGCTTCAACGCACCGCGGAAGGCCGGTTTGGTGCTTGCGCTTTCCGACCTGGCATTGATCATCCTCGCCGAGCCAGAAGAATCCTTCGCCCAGGATGGAATCAATCCCCAGCGCAGCAGCGATAATTCTCGAACCGGCTCTTTCGAATTCTGGCGGATGACCGGAATCGGCTGCGTCGGGGCAATGTTGTAGCGCGGGCTCCAGTCTTCGTCGCCGGAGATGGCATCGAAGTGTTCCTCGATAATTTGTTTTCTTCGCGAGAGGCGGTAGCGTCCGCACATAATGAAATTATGGCAGATCAGAATGGAATGCTCGAATGAAATGGCGCCTGAGAAAAGTGAAGTGCAAACGAAAAGGCCACCCGGCAACAGGGTGGCCTTTTCTTTTCAAGGGAGAATAGTTCCAACGGAGGCAAAAAATCCCGTCAAAACTTTCTGGAGAAAATCTTATGAGCCGAAAAAGGGGGGTGTCAAGCGATTTTTGTGAAATAAATGTCTTTGTTTTCAATGGCTTACAGATTCAATCAACAAGGCCGCGAACCGTTTCAAATTGAGACAAAAGACAGCTTAGAACGGCGTAAACCGATATTACTAAGGCACTTAGGCCCTCTTCGACGGTTCGATGGGCGCCGCCGTGGCCCCTACCGAGGGCGCAGAAGACGGCTCGGCCAGGTCCAGAGAGATGAACTCAGTTTGCTCGCCGCTGCCGAAAACGCGCCCGGGAAAATAGCGGCGCAGCAGGACGCGAGCACCGCCGAAGGCGACTCCGACAGCTAGTGAGATCGCACCCACGATGATGCAAAGCAGAATGATATTGACCAGCAGATTGGCGATATTGTTTTTCTTGTCGAAGTAGGTGTTCTCGTTCCAGGTAACGCTGGCGTTGTAATTCACCGCGCCCAGAAGCGTCTGCGCGTCGCTTTGCGAAAGCGGGCCCGCGGCGATGGCGACGATCGGTCCGGTGCGTTTGTCGAAGAATGGGCCCACGTTTTCCACCGCCGTAACCCCGGGTTGGGGCTGAGCGGCGTGATGGGCAGCGTCGATGCGGCGCAGATGCTCGGCGGCCAACGCGGGAGTGGGGTACTCGATCAGCATCAGCGTGGCGTCTCCGGCGGGAGTTGAGTACTGGCCGAGAACGACTTCGGGGCTGGCGCTAAAATCAACTAACTCGGCGGGCAGTGGCGCAGCGATGGCGGCAAGACCAAGCGGACCCTCCGCATATTTTTCGGTATTCGACTGATAGCCGTGATGCGGCATGAAAGCGAGAATTGGAGGAAGGCTTCCGGCATTTCCATCGGGATGTGGAAGTATGCCGGCCAACTCACGCAGGTTCGCCGCCGACATGACTGAAAGTTGGCTGAAGACGGCATCGACTAGAATGTGCCCGCGGTAAAAGACAACTCGTTGGTTGAGCGAGGCGCCCTGGTCGCCGATCTCTTCTCGAGCCATCTCCGGCTGAACATAAAACATGTAGGCGCCGAACGCTCCGCTGGCATCGGCAAAGCGGGCGGCGCGGATTGTTAAGGTGCGTCCGTCGTCGCTTTTGTAGGTGGCGGATTCGACATCGGTGAAGCCGTATTCCTTGAGCAGAGCGGCATTAGCGGGGTCGGCAGCGGTGGCATCTTTGCTGGCCTGCGGCGTACCTTGAACCTGCCATCCCGCGAATTGTTTGGGGAGAATGGGCGGTGTGGCAGGGCTGGGATTCGCAGCGAAGGCGAATGTCGAGACAAGAATGGCGAGGCAACAGGTTATTTGCAGCCTGGGTAAAGAACTAGGCACAGAATTCCCCTCTGTAATTAGACCACAGAGGAGGGAAAAAAGTTTCCGGCACGGCTAAACCATTGACTACGAAGGACACGAAGTTGCACCGTGGGCTGGCCGTGGCGGGCCTCACTACCTTATCAAATGAGGTGCGGCAAGGCTGATGAATTCCCGCGCGGTTATGATTTTAGTTTTCTTCCAGAAGGGCGGGAAATGCTTGAGATTGCCGGTCACCAGGTAATCCGCGCGGGCAGAATCGGCGCATTCGAGAAAGATATTGTCATCGGGATCGCCCGCGATTTCAATTCGCCGCGCAGGAGCAACCGTATAGCTGCGGTTCTTGATCAACTGCATGAATTGCCGCCTCAGTCCCCTGGGAATTCGTAGTTCTGGCCTGCCGAGCAAGTTGTCATATTCCTGCAGGATGGGGACGGAGACGTAGAGTCGCGCCGGTTTGGTCAGAGCGATCAGAAGAACAGTGCGCTGCAATCCGGCCGGTTTCAACGCAGCGGAGATCAAGACGTTCGTATCGATTACTAAACGAAGGGGAAGCATCACCGTTTCGGCTTGCGGGCCCGGGACGACTTGATAATACGGTCGATTTGAGGCGATGTCAGCGCGCTGGTTCCTCTGCGCTCCGAGGACTCGCCAATGGCTCTTAGCACGTCGGGCTCAGGCGCAGCCAGTTTGACGTAATCTCGCACGCTAAGCAGAACCGCTCGAGGCGTACCACGCTTCTCGATCACAAGGGATCGCCGCTCGTCGTCGACACGACGCAAAAGCTTCCCGAAATTCGAACGTGCGTGCAAGGCTGAAACCACGATCGCGCCATTCTTGCCTGCTGTATTTGGAGTGGCCATAGACTCTCCATTTCAACTCAATGAACTGTACAGTTCAGTCCAGCCAGGAGTCAATACAAAACCAGGGCAGGCCAGATTTGCCCATCATATGGCATCGAAGAAGAGCGACTGTCAACCATTAGCCACGAAGGACACGAAGTTGCACGAAGGAATTCCGAGACCCTATTGCCCTGCGGTTTTGTCCATCTTGCTGGCCACTTTCACTCCGCTTAACCCGTTTACATACTTGGCAATGCCGCGGTAGAGCGACTCCGCGATGCGCTGGCGGTATTCGCTGGTGGCAAGACGACGCTCGTCGGTGGGATTGCTGACGAAAGAAATCTCGGCGAGGATGGACGGCATGTTCGCGCCGATGAGCACGATAAACGGCGCCTTCTTCACGCCCCGGTCGCGAATGGCAGGGCTCTTTACGGCGAGGCCGTTATGCAGCGATTGCTGAACGTCCCAGGCAAACTCGCGCGACTCTTCAATCTTTTCTTTAAGCGCGATCTTCTTGACCAGATCCTGTAGCTGGTAAATCGATTGCTCTGAAACCGCGTTCTCGCGCGCCGCCACTTCGAGGGCCTCCGGAGAAGAGGTGAAATTCAGGTAATAAGTTTCGACTCCGCGAGCGGCCGCGTCGTGGCTCGAATTTGCATGAATCGAGACAAAGAGATCGGCGCGCGCCTTGTTTGCGATGGCGGTGCGGGTTTCGAGCGGGATAAAAGTGTCGTCCTTGCGGGTGTAAACCACCTCCGCGCCCAGACGCGTTTCGAGCAGTTTGCCCAAGCGTCGCCCCACTTCGAGGACGAGATCCTTTTCCTCCAGGCCATTGGGGCCGATGGTGCCGGTATCGTGACCCCCGTGACCGGGATCGATCACAATCTTGCCGATCTTCAGTCCCAAGGCACGGATCAGCGAGCGGTCCCCCGCCGCAGTAGGGGTTGCTTCGCGCACCCCCATATCAGCTGGCCGTCTGTTTGAGGAGGGCTTGTGCGAGCCGGCAGCTGACCGGGAATCGTCCAAAACATTCTCGCTGACTTCGGTAGTGTTCGAACCCGCTGGGTCGCGATCGATTTCGGAGTTGTTGAAAACCGGTTTCTTGTGAACCGCTTTCGAGTGCAGGGCACTGCGTTTTACGCGGGCAGCAGGCTCTTTATCGTCAGCTTCCACAATCTTCTTCACAATCGCGGGTGAGGTTGTTTTCCCGAACGTGTCATCCGCCGGAGTCGCGTTTGCGCCAACTTCCTCGAGGGCGGATGCGTCGACTGAATTAGGAACGGCGCGACCCGCAGGGACATTCGGCAAATTACCGCCAGAATCGTCGCTAGTTCCGGCCGTGGGCGGGGACATTACGTCTGCCTCCGCGAGAGCGCTTTCATCCGCCTCGTGACGCTTCGCCGCCAGGTTTTTCGCGCGAATATCCTTGCCGTGAATATCGATGATCAGGCGATAGGGATTAGGAAGTATAAAAGCGTTGTAATCGGCGAGGTTATTGACCTCCAGCACCACCCGGGTGCGACCCGGAGCAAATTGCGAGACGCGAATTTTTTTCAGGAAGCCGCCATCCAAATCAAAGCTCTTGCCCACCAGGGGTGAGGCGAGCTTGGTATCGCGGAGATCGAAGAAGATGCGCGACGGAGTTGCAATGCGCTGCGAGGAAAATTTAATGTCACTTTCCACGTCGATGGCGACGCGAGTGTAATCCGGGGTCGACCAGTGCCGGATGCCGGTAACCCGCGGCAGCCGCCCGGAGTGCGCTGGCGACGATTCCGTCTTCACTGCCTCGGCGAGCGGGACATGGCTTTCTGCCGCGACCTCTCTAACGCCCTCATCCTTTCCAACGTCGTTATTCTTGCTCTTCTTTTCCCCCGGACCGTCCTCGGCTTTCTGCGCTTCCGCCTTCTTCGCTTCTGAAGATTTCGCAGCGGCGCTCTGCTGGTCGAGTTCGGTAATAGCCTGGCGCGCATCGTCCGCTAGACGATTGTGCGGATAGCGGTGCAGGAAATCGTGGAAAGTCGAGCGCGCCGCTTCCGGATCGTTAAGATCGTCCTTGTAGATCTCGCCGATGGTGAACAATCCGTCGCAGCGGTACTTGCTGCCGGGATATTCACGGCGCAGGTATTTGTATTGATCGATCGCCTTTCCGAGAATTTTGTCGTCGTCGAAAAGACGACCCATTTCCACCAGCGTCTCGGCCACCGCAACCACGGAGGGGTCAGCTTTGGACGAGGCTGGCGCGCCGAGATAGATGCTGCGGTAGGCGTTCAACACGCGCTGGTAGTCGTGGCGCGTTCGATCGGCTGGGGGCCTTCCGTTCAGCGTCTCACGCATGCGCTCAGCGGCGGCATAATGTTCGCGGGCCCAGGCGTCGGAGTGGTGCGCGCGGGCATGCGCCAGCGGTGCCACTACTCCCGCGAATACGGCGAGCAGAAGCAGCGATCCCCACGGACCACGGTGGCGCAATGCGCTCTTCAAGATAACCAACCCGTGCCTTCGGCCACGCTTTTTAAGATCGGTGGTTTGAAGCAAAGCCCTGGGTGCCAGATCGAACCTGTACGAGAGAGAAAGTTTTACCACGGCAAAACTAGTTTATGTTCTTGGCCGCCTATTCGGTATTGCTGATGTAGAGCACCCCACGCGCGTCCCGTTGAACCCGAACCGGCTCGGGTAAGGCGACAGGGCCCAGGTTTGAGCCTGAGTTGTAGAGTTTGGTAATACGCCGCACGTAGTTCTGGGTTTCGGCGTAGTGCGGAACGCCAGAGCTGCGCGCCACCGCGCCCGCGCCAGCGTTGTAAGCGGCGAGGGTCAATTTGATGTTGCCGCCATAGCTATCCAGAAGTTGTTTAAGATGTCGCACGCCGGCATCCACATTCTGTTCCGGGTCAAAGGGATTTTTTACATTCAGCTGGCGGGCGGTCGAAGGCATCAATTGCATTAAGCCCATCGCGCCCTTGCGCGAAACCGCGTTGGGATTGAAGTTCGATTCCACTTTTACCACCGCGCGGACCAGGTTGGGATCGACATTATGCCGGGCCGCGGCTTGCTCAATCGCGGCATCTATATCGAGCGGCGAAGAAACTGCGCCCGGGAAGTTTGCCGCGACAATTTTGGCGTTGGCAGACTGGTTTGACTCCCGTCCCAGATATTGGGTTACTTCAGCGGCAGCTGAGCGCGCGGCACGCATGGAAGCGGTATTCGCGGGCGGCACTGCTTTCCATCGGTTTTCTTTGGAGCTCCAATACCTAAACCTGCGGCGGGGTGCTGGAGGTTCAGCATGTGGAGCGGGGGCTGGTGCAAACGAATCGTTTACGTAAATCTTGCGGCCGTGCTCGTCGCTGGCGGTAATCGTTTCGGACGGCCGATTGGTGCCATCGGCCGCGCGTAGTTGTGAGGTAAAAGAAAAGGAGGTCGCGGCTACGGTGACGGCCATCAGGGCGATTTGCAGGCGCTTTCGCATTACCGGGTTCTTAATCCTCATTGGCGAAGGCAGACTTCACCCTCGCTTATTGCTACCCGGAACCTGACGGAGAACTGCTAAACCAGAGTAGCTCGATTATAGGCGGGAAGGAGGGTCGGGGCAATCCATCTGAAGGGTGTAGAACCACTAGAGTAATCTGCGTAACTGATTAATAATACATGCGTAAACCTCCAGCTTCGTCAAGAAACTCTCATCCAGCCTTTTCCAGGGCCAGTCCCAGGGCATCCAGCGAGAGCGAGCGCAGCAGATTGCGCCGCATGCCACGTTCAACTTCCGCCAACCGCTCCGAAGCCATGGCGATCCACTCGAAATCGGCGCTCTCGGCTAGTTTCACGAGTTGACTTTGAATATCGATGTTGTGAACCAATTCCGGTGTCCCTGCCCCAAGGAACATAAGATCGCGCAGCAGCGAGTAAAGCATCCGCAGAAGCTGTTCCGTCTTGTCTCGCCCTTCAGCGCCGGCACGGTACGTTTCGGTGATTTTAAAGAGCTGGGTGTGCTCTCCGCCGAGAAGCGCGGAGTTGAGAACGGCCAGCGCGTCGCCGCGGGCCGCGACATAACCATCGAGGTCGAAACCTCTAGCCCGGCCGAGAGCACCTTCGCTGAGCCTTGCAACGAGCGCTCGCTGGGGCGACTTCCACTCCGGGCGATGCTGCGCGAGATAGCTGTCAACTTCGTCAACCGACAACGCCTCAAGCCGAAAAAGCATCGATCGTGATCGAATCGTTGGCAGCAGTTCGCCGGCATTCTCCGACAGAAGGAAGATGGTGGCGAACTCAGGTGGCTCTTCGAGGACTTTCAGCAGAGAATTGGCCGCCTCTTTCATGAAGGCCGAATCGGTAAAAATATAGACTCGTTCGCGCGCTTCCGACGGGCGGTAATAAATGGTTTCGATCACGCGGCGGACCTGGTCGACTTTGATCATCATCTGCGGCGGGTCGGGAGGAATGATCAGGACATCGGGATGAGTCTGAACGAAGAGGCGGGTTTCTTTTTTGTCGGTTTCACGCAACGGCTCGCGCGCCTCGACCGCTTCGCTAAAACGGGAGTCGAGGTCGGCGGCCTGCGCGATGCGGCGGCAGTTGGCGCACTCCCCGCAAAAATCGGGCAGGCCGTCGCTTTGGGTCGGATTCAGGCAATTGAGCGCTTGCGCCAGCATCAGCGCCAGCGTGTACTTGCCCGATCCCCGCGCGCCAGAAAGAATGACGGCATGAGGAAATCGCCCGCGCGACAGCATGTCGCGCAGGCGATGGATGGTTTCGGCGTTGCCGTGAAAATCTGAGAAAGGCATTTACGGAGCCAGTTCAGAATTTAACACGGAGACTCAGGGCCTGCCTGAGTCTTCATATCCCGACGACGCTGCTCCTGATTCGGATTCGAACTCGCGCTCCTAAGCGAGCCCGGGATCGCGAGTCATTTAAACAGATTCAAAGTGTTGGTGGCATCGTCGACATAGTAGAGTCCCTGGCCGAGCACCGGCACTAATCCGAAAAGTGCGCCGGCGCCTGGGGGATTACCGGTGCTATCCAACAAAGTCTTGTTGACTTGATCGCCGTTGGGAGTCGTTTCGACCAGGAAACCGTTGTTGCCGTTGACGGTGAGAATGTTTCCGTCGAGGCCAACTACCAGCCCGAGCGGATCGTTTAGATCGCCGCCTTGGCTGACCGTGGCTCCGGTACCGGCGGAAGTCACGCGAAACACTGGATCAGGGATTGCCGTCACGCGGTTGTTGAGACTGTCGGCTACGTAAAGCGTATCGCCGTTGCGACTCAAGCCCAAGCCGGTCGGGCCGATGACGAGCGCCGCGGGGTCGGTGCGCTCGGCAAAATCCGAAGCGATCACTGTGATCGACTGCAGGCTGGGCATCGTTGCGCGCGATACTGCCAGCGACAGGCGAACCACGGTTCCACCGTGAACGATACTTCCGCCGGCAGCAACGGTTCCATTCAGAACATTCGTCACGAATAAATCCGCGCTGCTTCCGGAATCGAAGGTTGTCATGTCCCATGGACCGTTGATCAGCGATCCATAAAAAGTTTCGACCACGTTTCCGTTGCTATCTAGCACGATCAGGCAACCGGCCTGCGCAGTGGCGGCTGTGCCGTCGGTGGTGGGCAGACTGCCGACAATCACCCAGCCCGCGCGCAGAACCGAGAGTGCCGTGGTTAGACCAACTCCGCCGGGGCATGGGCCGGGCAAAGTGCTGGGATTGATTTGGGCAAACAACGTATTCGTACCATCAGGCGAAATTTGAACAATGGTAGTGCCCGTCCCTTGAAGATTGGCGCTGCTATTGAAATTGCTGATCAGCAAGTTCCCTTGCACAAGTGAGCCCACGCTTGCGGGAACACGCACCAGTCCGTAGGGATTGACGTCTCCATTGGCAGGCACGGTGGACGCAACCACCGAAATGCTGCCGGGAGCGCGGAAGTGATTCGCCTGAGCAGAGGCAGGTACTGCACAGAGCACCGCAAGCGACGCTGAGACGGCGCAGACGAATGAAATTGACGGTTTCATTTTCATGGGGATTCCTCCTGAGAGTGCGAGCTTCGATGAGGCATGGCGGCCGCGTGAGACGGGCGCGTTGCAGGAGCCAGTGTGAATTGGCGAGAAAAAGTGATTGTCAGGGAATTGTCAAAAGGCTGTCACTTCTGGCGCTCGATCCGCGACTAGAGCGGATTCGCATGCGAGTTATCGAATCAACTGTCGCAGCTCGCGGCGCAGAATTTTTCCCGAAGCCGTTTTGGGGACGACCTCAACAAAATGCACTTCGCGGGGCTGCTTGTAACGGGTAAGGCGGTCGGCGACAAAGGCGGATAATTCCTCCTCCATTTTCTTGCAGGCCGAAAATCCTTCGCGCAGCGCGATGAATGCCACCGGAATCTCGCCCGCCGCGCCATCGGGACGGCCGACGACCCCGCACTCGCGGACGGCTGGATGTTCGAGCAGCACGCCTTCGACTTCGGCCGGCGCAACGGGAAAGCCTTTGTACTTGATCATTTCTTTGCGGCGATCGACAACGCGGTAGAAGCCTTCGCGATCTCGCGTCACAACATCCCCAGACCAATACCATCCGTCGCGCAGAACCGCGGCGGTCGCCTCCGGCTCGTTCCGGTATCCACGCATAAATTGCGGGCCGCGCATTACTAACTCTCCGGGCTCGCCGTCGAGTGCATCGATCACGCTCTCCGGCGTTGCAGCCAGATTTTCCGTGCCGATAACGCGGCACTCCGTGCGCGCAACCGGATGCCCGATCGAATCCGGTCTGTACAGTTCGGGCTCAAGAAAGCCCACATGCGTGACCGGCGAAGCTTCAGTCATGCCATATCCCTGGCGCACTAGAATGCCGGTGAGCGCAGTGAATCTTCGAGGAAGTTCGGGCGCCAGCGGCGCGGCTCCGGACTTCACCCAGCGCACGCGGTGACTCTTGGGGAACTGTCCAGCCTCTGCGGCGAGGCAAAGCGCATTCATGGCTGGAGGCACCAGAGGCATCATAGTGACCGATTCTTCGGTGAGCAGCGCGCACAGTTGGGCGACGCTAAACCGCGGCATCAGGATAAGGGTTGCTCCGACGATGAAGGCCGGGTTCAGAATCACATTCATCCCATAGATGTGATAAAGAGGCAGGAAGCAAAGAATGTTGTCGTCAGCAGTGAACACGACCGCATTCGGTCCCAGTAGTTGATACACATTCGCAATCAGATTGTAGTGCGTGAGCATGACGCCCTTGGGCAGGCCGGTGGTGCCGCTGGAGTAAGGCAGTGCCGCCAACAAACTTTCCGAAGGCTGATCGGGCATGGGCAGTGGGTCGGTTACCGGAAGCAACAGAGCGGAAAACATTTCTGCACCGCTTCCCTGCTGGCGCGTGCAATAAACGCGGCGGAGGTTCGGCAAGTCCGCGAGGCTGATGCCATCGATGTTCGGTCCATCGGTAATGAGAAACGCCGCACCAGAATTCGACAACTGATGCCGGACTTCGCGCTCGCGGTAGCTGGGATTCATCAGCGTGGGAATTGCTCCCGCCAGCGTGGCGGCGTGATAGGCCACACAGAACTCCCAGGAGTTGGGCAGGAAAATCGCAATCACTTCTCCTGGCTTCAACCCCGCTGCAATCAGGCCGCGAGCCAGATTCTCCACCAACTCCCCATACTCCGCGAAGGTGATGCGCTTACCGCAAGAGGAGTCCACCAGCACCGTTTTTGCTCCGTGCTTTTGGCAGGAGGCAAGAATCGCATCGTGCAAAAAAACGTTGGCGGGATCGGCGTAGAGTTCGGAGCGCAGCATGGCGGGATGATTGTAGCGGAAAGAGGCGGCGGACAAATTACGAGGGAGCCGAGTTTTTATGGCAGGTCGATTCGGTCTCCATGACTAGGAGGTTGGGAGGTAACGATGATTTCAAGAGGGGCACCGCCGTGATTTGAGATCTGATGCGCGATGCCAGGGGCGATCTCTAATCCATCGCGAGCATGAATCGTCGTGGACTCGCCGTCGTGAATCATAGTCGCGGTGCCGGAAAGAACGTAGAAAAACTGCCGCGACCGGGTGTGGCGATGCATTTTTTCCGCGGCGCCGGCAGGCATGCGTTCCTGAATGATGGTCATCTCAGGCGATTCCAGAAGGTACCAGCCGTCGCAGCCATTGCCCCAGGAATAATGTTTCGCATTTTTCGTGTTCGTCAACATGTTGCGCTCACAACCTGGCGGAAAAAACTCTCTTCAGTTCGTCGATCCGCTTTTCGTTGCGTTTGTAAAAAGTCCATTTCTTGATGCGCTTGCCTGCGACCAGGCCGGCCTGCGCAAGAATCTTCATGTGCTCGCTGACAGTGGGCTGGCTCACGCGAAGTTTTCTTGCGATCGAACAGCCGCAGACGCCGTCTTTTACGAGATCCCCATCCACTTGCGGCGGAAAATTCCCCTCGGGATTCTTCAGCCAGTCGAGGATCTGCAACCTGTTTTTATTGGAAACCGCGCGCAATCCAATCGCAATATTCATATAGACATTTGGCTAAGTGACGATGTATATTCCACCCATCGTTGGTGCAAAATGAAAGCTCATCGATCTTACCGGTACCGGGTAGTAGACGTCTTCAGCACCGAACCTCTCCAGGGTAATCCTCTGGCCGTGTTTCCCGACTCCACCGGGTTAACGTCCGATGTGATGCAAAAGATCGCATCGGAGTTGAACCTTTCTGAAACCGTGTTCGTACTTCCCTCTTCCCGTCTGGAGTGTGTTGCTCGGCTGCGCATCTTCACTCCGGGAAAGGAAATGGATTTTGCCGGCCACCCCACGATCGGAACGGCCTTTATTCTACGCGACGAACGAAAAGTTCCCGAGGGAGCGGAACACTTCGTTTTGGAAGAAAACATCGGAGCGATTCCGATTCATGTAGACACCGGACCCGCGCCGAGGCTGTGGCTCATGACGCCCCCGCTGCGGGAAGATGCGGTGGTCGATCGGCAGACTGCGGCCGAGCTTCTAGGATTAAAAAGCAGTCAACTGCTGGGCTTTTCGCCGCAGGTATTGAACGCCGGGAATCCGACCCTGTTCATTCCGGTCGTCGATCGCGAAACCGTTGACTGTATTTCGTTTGACACTTCGGCATGGGCGCGATTCAAGATAGAGCGTGCAAGACCGCTGTGCGTATTTGCCTTTGCGCCAACCCCGGATGGGGCGTATTCGCGCATGTTCGCGCCAGATTACGGCATTCGGGAAGACCCGGCGACGGGAAGTTCCACCGGAGCCCTAGCGAGCTACATGATGAAGCACGGAATGGCTTCATCGAAAGCAGGTACGACTTTTTTCAGTGAGCAGGGGACAAAGATGGGGAGGCGCAGCATTCTCCATGTGAAGATTCATGGCGAGGGCGGAGCCGATGGAATCGGGGTCGGCGGGAATGTGACGCCGGTGATCGAGGGAACGATCACTTTATAGCGGCTAATGGTGATAGGGCTAACCTGGCACAAGCCGGGACGTCTGATGGAGAGAAGCGTGACGTCGGTATACGACAGGCTGAAGCAACTTGGTATCGAGCTTCCGGCAGTCCCAGCACCGGTTGCGGCGTTCGTTCCGTATGTGAGGAGCGGGCAGCTTATCTTCGTGAGCGGCCACATCGCAAAGCGCGACGGGAAGCCATTGATCGGTAAACTGGGAAAGGAACTTCAGACTGCCGATGGAAAACAAGCGGCGCGCGGCATTGCGATCGATCTGATTGGTACGCTGCATGCGGCTACTACGGGGAACCTCGACGCCATTAGCCGCATCTTAAAGCTCATGGTTCTGGTAAACGGCACGCCGGACTTTACCGAGCAGCATTTGGTCGCCAACGGCGCTTCAGAATTGCTGGCGGAAGTTTTCGCAGATGCTGGCGCGCACGCTCGCAGCGCGTTCGGGGTGGCGCAAGTGCCGTTCGGATCGTGTGTGGAAATCGATCTGATCGCAGAGGTACAGTAGGCCGCGCAGGCCAGGGTGCAATCGCTATGACACGGGCTGAAACTTTATTGCAAACGCCTTTACTAACAGTGGCACAATTCGACCATCCAAAGAACGAGGTGCACGTGGATGGCCGGATTGAAATCACTCCGGCCTATGCAATTACCTTTTTGCGCAGTGGCGAGTTTCGCATTGTGCGGAAGTCGGGCGCATGGGATTTCGCTCCCGGCGATGTATTGATCTCCTATCCCGGCATGCCGCAACGAGTGTTTCATCCGGCGGATGGCGCAAAGGACGAGTGCGTCGGCATCCGCTTCGAGAAAGATCTGCTGGAAGATGCGCTGGGCGCTGTGCCTGACTCGCATCCAGCTGCCAAAGCCGGCGCCTCCTCGCGCTCCGCGTTTCAAATGAGAATGCTCTTTGAGGCCGTGCGGTCGAAAGACCGTATGAGCGCGGAAGGAGTAGCGCTGGCTGCCGCGCAGGCATTTCTTCCGCAAGACAAAAATCGATCCGATTGGAGTTCCGTGGAACGAAGCTTTGGCTGGTACCGGGTGCGAATCCAGCGAGTGTGCGAACTGCTAATGCAGCAATATGCCAGCAGCCACAGCCTGACCGACCTTGCAGACGTGGCGCAGATGAGCCCGTTCCACTTGAATCGTGTATTTCATTACATGATGGGCCTGCCGCTGCATCAATATGCAAGCCGCTTGCGGATCGCGGTTGCGGCACGGGCAATTCGGGAAGGCCAGTCGGTCACCGAGGCCGCGTATTCGGCGGGATTTAACAGCGTCAGTTTCTTCTCCCGTTCTTTCCGCAAACATTTTGGAGTATCGCCGCGCCAGTATCGCGAGCAACGCATTTCCGCGGGAGCGCCGCGCAGTTAAGGGATGCGGTCTTCGGGCGGGACAGTACGGTCGCGCATTGTTGTTTACTATTTAGTTATCAGTAACTTCCAGTATAGCCGCCCCTGATCGAAGTTGACATGATCCTTCCTAATCTTAGCGGTCTATGGCGGTGGCAAAACGCAATCAAATCAAGGTCTTGATCCAGGAATTGCCCGACGCATCCTTTGCGTCGATGACGAACCCGCTACACTCAAGGCCCGCAAGCTTCTGCTGCAGTCGGCTGGCTATACCGTCTTTACCGCAGTATCGGGCGCGGAAGCGCTCGATTTCCTAAGTAATGGATCGACCGTCGATCTTGTATTGCTCGATTTTTCAATGGGAGCAATGAACGGGGATGAACTTGCCATAAAGCTCCGAGAACTTTATCCGGAGTTGCGGCTGATTGCGGTTTCGGCGATTGAGGAACTTCCTCCGGCTCTCTTACAGGCGGTCGACGGAAGGGTTCGAAAGGGACAGAGCCCGGAGATTCTCCTGGCTAAAATTTCTGAAGTGCTGGGCTTCCCCGGCGGCCCGACCGAGACCGAGCGGCCGGCGAACGGGGCTACTATTCTCTGCGTTGACGATGAGGAGCTGCAGCTGCAAATGAGGGCAGCGCTGTTCGAATCCGCCGGATTTCAGGCGCTGCAGGCGCGCTCCGCCAACACGGCGCTGGAAATCTTCCGCACGCGGCGTATCGACGCAGTGGTGATGGACTATTGGCTATCGGGAACCAACGGCACCAAGATAGCGGAGGAAATGAAGCGGCTTCACCCCCGCATTCCGATTGTGATGTTGTCCGGTTTTTCTTCGTTGCCAGGTGAAGGCTCGGTAGTGGATGCATGGCTGCGGAAAGCACAGGTCGAACCGGAAGCGCTAGTGAATGAAGTTCGACGGCTGATTGGTTTTCAAAGTGGTTTGCAGCAAACGTCCATTTCCTGAATCCACATGCGAAGCGCAAGATGTTCGTCACCGACGGGCCGGGCTGCTTTTTGCGTTCTAGCGATCTTATTTTTCATGGCGGCAGGCTTTGCCTCCGCCCCTTCCGACGCCGAATCTGGCGACAACCAGAACCCGGTGAAGCACCTGAGCCTGGCAGAATTGGGCAACATTGAAGTTACAACCGCCTCCAGGGAACCGGAACGCGTAGTTAAGACCACGGCCGCGATTTATGTAATCACTCAGGAAGATATCGAGCGCTCGGGTGCCACAACGATTCCAGAGGCACTGCGCCTGGCTCCGGGAGTGGAGGTGGCGCGAATCGACAGCCACACCTGGTCGGTCGGCATTCGCGGCTTCGGCAGTAACCTCACACGCAACGTGCTGGTGCTGATCGATGGGCGCACGGTGTATTCCACCCTGCTGGCTGGCACCTATTGGGAAGTTCAGAACGTAATGATGGAGGATGTGGACCGCATCGAAGTGATCCGCGGACCAGGCGGCACGATCTGGGGCCCAAACGCGGTGAATGGCGTGATCAACATTATCACCAAGACCGCCAAGGAAACGCATGGTGCACTGGTAAGCGCTGAAGCGGGCAATCTGAATTCAGGGACAGTGGGCGCGAGATACGGTGGCGGCAACGGAAAAAACTTTGATTATCGCGCCTATGCCCTGGGCTTCGATCGCGGACCGGAATATCATCCTGATGGAATCAACTTTGATCGCTGGCGCGCCGCGCAAGGCGGCTTCCGCATGGACTGGCAGAAAGACGCTCGCAATAGCCTCACCTTCCAGGGCGATCTCTATGACGAAGGCGCTGGGGCTGGTGTAACCGCGACGACTTATGCACCGCCTTACTCGCAGCTTGTCTACGGAACGGAACGTCTTTCCGGCGGGAATGTTCTGGGGCGCTGGCGGAAGGTGTACGGCGAAGGAACCGACTTTCAACTGCAAGCGTTCTACGACCGCACCAATCGCCATCAGCCAAATTTTGCCGATTTGCGCGATACCTACGACGTGGATTTCCTCGACCGCTTCCGGCTGCCTGGGCGGCAGGAGATCTCCTGGGGGCTGGGTGCGCGCTTCAGCCGGGGGAACAATCCGGTGGTGGTTTCGGGGCTGACTTTCGAGCCCAATCCTAGAACCGATCGCCTGCTCACCGCTTTTTTGCAGGACGAAATCACCCTGATCGATAAGCGGCTGACCTTTACCGCGGGAACGAAGTTTCTTCGCACAAATTTTACCGGGTGGCAACTGCAACCAACCGGACGGATACTGTGGACTCCAAGCGATAAGCAGAGCGTGTGGGCTGCCTTCACGCACGCCGTTCGCACTCCATCCGATGCCGAAGAAAACTTTACGTTATTGGGATTCACGGGGCAGGTCGTCAATGGATCGCCCTTCTTCGCGCGCTTCAACCCCAATCCTGATTTCGAATCCGAAGAACTGAACGGTTATGAGGTGGGCTACCGCTTGCTTCTCGATAAGACGGTCTACTTCGATATTGCCGCATTTTACAATCACTACAGTGGGCTGTTCAGCGAAGACGTAACCGGCGCACCTGACGTGGAGACGAATCCTCCACCCACTCATATCCTTCTTCCCGCTGAATTTGGCAACGGACTCGGGGGGACTACTAAAGGAGTGGAGTTCGCTCCGGAGTGGAGGCCACGACCGTACTGGCGTTTGCGCGCGTCTTATTCCTATTTGCAGATGGATATCAAGAAGTCTCACGGATCACTCGACATAGGTACCGCCCCATTTGTAAACGGTTCCAGCCCGAAAAATCAGTTAGCGCTTCTGTCGGGGATTGATTTCGCGAAGGTTTACAGTTTCGACCTGACTTATCGTTATGTCAGCGCTCTTCCGCTGGTCGATTCCCTTCCGTCGCCGGGCATTCCGGCGTACTCAACAGTCGATTCCCGGTTTGATTGGCAGCTGCGGCGGCAGTTCAAATTATCGGCGGTTGGTCGGAACTTGCTGCAGCCCCATCATTCCGAATACGGCGGAGTCGATCCCGGGCCTCTGGTGGGAATCAAGAGAACCGTATACGGGCAGATCACGTGGACGCCGTGAGCACGGATCGAAGCATTCCTGAAGTTGCCGGCAGCTCTTTGTTTTCGGCAACGGCAGCAAGTTCACGCGCCAACTCCAGGCGGTCGCAAGCCCCGCGATTCGTTCTGCTCCTTTTGCTGCTGTCGTGCTCTGCAGCAGTTCTTCTATCGGCACAACAGCACCCCAGCGAATCCCAGGTTAAAGCAGCTTATCTTTATAACTTCGGGAAATTTGTGACGTGGCAACCGGATCAAGCCGCCAACTCCGGCTCACTCGACATTTGCCTGCTTGGGAAAGACCCATTCGGCTCGGTCCTGGATGAGACCGTCGCCGGCGAGAGCATTGAAAACAAAAAGATCGCAGTAAAAAGAATTACGCGGATTCAGGACGCCCCTCAATGCCGCATCCTGTTCGTGGGCTCCTCGGAACAGGCGCGGTTGGGAGCAATACTGGCTGCAGCCCAGCGTTTTGGCATGCTCACGGTGAGCGATATCCCCCGCTTCGCGGAGCAGGGCGGCATCATCGAATTCGTAAGCCAGCAGGACCGAATCCGCTTTGAGGTAAACCGCGCCGCAGCCGAGCAATCTCATCTGGTTCTGAGTTCACAGCTGCTGAAGGTGGCCAGCAAGGTCATCGACAAGAAGGTGCCGGGGAGCCAGCCATGAGCGTCGCGCGCCCGCACTCGATTTCCACCCGGCTCATCATCATGAACATGCTGGTGAGCGGCGCCGCTCTGGTGTTGGCGTGTGCGGGCTTTTTTATTTATGACCAGATCAGCGTCCGCCAAAGCTTGATTCACACGCTCTCGGCACAAGCCCAGATTATCGGCTCAAATAGTGTGTCGGCCCTGCTATTCAACGACCCGCAGGCCGCGTCCAACACTTTGTTGGCGTTGAAGAACTCACCGAACATCACTTCCGCGGGAATTCTAACCGCAGACCGTCGTCCCTTCGCGATGTACAGCCAGAGCGTGGAAGACGATGTTCTGGGCATCCCGACGCTCGCCGACGAGCGCGTCGAAGGATACTGGTTCCGGTCCACGCACGCAATTCTGGTCCGCAAGATTGTTTCCGAAGGCAAGCTGGTGGGTTACGTCTACATTCGCGCCGACCTGCGGGAAATCGACCGGCGGCTGTGGCGATACCTGCTTATTGCGTTGGGCGTGCTGGTGATTTCGTTGCTGTTCGCGCTGCTGATTTCTTCCGCGTTTGGCCGGTCGGTAGCGCAACCGATCATAGGATTGGCGGAAACTGCACGTAGCGTTACCCGGGACCGGGATTATTCCGTGCGAGCCGCCCCCACCGGCCAGCGCGACGAACTGGCAATCCTGATTGATTCGTTCAACGAAATGTTGAAAGAGATTCAGCAGCGGGACCGGGCGCTGCAAAACGCTCAGAGTCTGCTGGAGCAACGAGTCTCGGACCGCACACGGGATTTGGTCTCCGCGAATCAGGAGTTAGAGGCGTTTTCCTACTCTGTCTCGCATGATCTGCGCGGGCCGCTCGACGCCATCAATGGCTTCAGTTATGTGCTGCTGTCTGGTCCCGGGAAAGAAATGGACGAATCGGGCCGGGATTTGATTCGGAACATCCGGGCTTCGGCAAAGCGGATGTCCGAACTGATCGACGATTTGCTCAATTTATCGCGCGTGACCACCAGCATCATGCACCGGGAAACCGTGGACCTAAGCGAGTTCGCGCGATCGATCATGGAAGAGCTCTGCCACACGGCTCCGGATAGGAAGGTCGAGTTCATTGCGCCGCCCAATGCTGAAGCCCATGCCGATGCGCGGCTTCTGCGGATTGTGATGGACAATTTGTTGCGCAACGCCTGGAAATACACTTCGCACCACAAGAGCGCTCGAATCGAATTTGGAAGGACAGTCAAGAATGGTCGCACAATCTATTTTGTGGCAGACGATGGCAGCGGCTTCGATTCGCGCTCTGCCGACCGCCTCTTTCAACCCTTTCAGCGGCTGCATTCGAGTGCGGAATTTCCCGGCAATGGAATCGGGCTTGCTACCGTGCGCCGCATCGTGCAAAGGCATGGCGGAGAAGTGTGGGCGGAAGCGGCGGTGGAAAAGGGCGCAACATTCTACTTTACGTTGGAATCGCGGCGCGGCGGAGTGTAACGAGTGACCGGTGGCTCGTTTCAGCGAGGCAGCGTTGGAACCGGCTTGCTTCCCGCTTCATCTTTGAATTGCCGCTCGGTGCCCACGAAAAACTCTTCGTAGTCTCGCTTGCCAGAACCGGCAGATTCTTCAGCGTTAATTTTGCCCCAAATCATTCTACCCGCGCCGGAACTCGGAAGCGGTCGCAAACCGGCATCGGAATAATAGAAGTAGAAGTCCTTTGCCCAGCCGTACTGCGCCGGCGAAGATGTAGTGAGTGCGCCGGAAGCCGGAAACTTGACTACGGCTTCTCCAGCCTTCACAGAAAGCGATTCGGCGCCCGGCACGCCAAACTCGACCCGCACCCAGCCAGTGTAATTTTCCGGAATCAGAAACTGGAACGAACGCCGCGGCGAACTCCGCGTCGCAACATTGACCCACGCAGCCAGGCCAACGATAACGGCCAAAGTGAAGACGCCCACCAGGATTCGAGACCACCGGTTCGCAGCGTTGGGAAAAAGTAAACTCCGTTCGCCCTCCGGCCTTTGGCGGAAACTGACAATAGCGGAATATAGGGTGGCCAGAATCAGAAAGACGGTGGCGAGGTAAGGGAGAATCATCCGAATTCAGCGCGATTCTTGTACTGCGATAGTCTTTCTAAATTCCGGCCGAACTGCCGGCAACGTAACTTCGGATAAGACACTCCGCTTCGCGAGCCGCGCGTGTATGTAGGTGGCGATCGCGGGACCATAGAACGACCACATGATAATCGCGGCCAGTAGCGCAATTCTGGCTGCAGCGTAAGGCCGGAACAGGCTGATGTAGGCTGCGACCAACATTAAGAACGAACCCAGTACAGCAAGAAGCTCGAACGGGCTGATCGTCACCCCATACGCCGCCAGCGACAGCAGCGTTAGCAGATGAATCCCGGTCACCATAGCGCTTACAAAATAAATAATGAAAGGCAACATTGAATTTAAGCCCGTCCACCAAGGCAATCATTCTAACGATTTTTTCATGGGCAAGACATAGACGTAGAACACCAGCACAAAAATGAAGGCAACGAAAGCCGCGATGGAGAACGCGAGAAGTAATCCCTGACCGGTAGTGAAAGACGAGCGTTTTCTGCGCTTCTTAATTCGCTTCATGAACATCAAAGCTGCGTCGGTTCAGGGCTGCGCTCCGATCTCGAAGTTCAAGGTTGAAAGAGAAAGCCGGTATTGGTATTGAGCATTCACGTAGCCGATGGCGGCGTCGGTTTGCTGAAGTTGCGCCTGGCTCAGTTCGACGATCGAACCCAGACCGAGCTGGTAACGGCCCTGAGCGAGATTCAGGCCCAGTTCGGCTTCTTTGGAAAGCTCTTCGGTAACGCTGACCCGCTGAAACGCGGTTTTAGCCGAGAGCCACGCGGTGCGTACGTCGCGGACTACGCGGTCGCGCAGGTCGCGCGTGCTCTCAGCGGCGGCTTTCGCCTTGTAATTTGCTTCAGAAGCTTCGGAGCTGAATAAAAATCCGTTAAATATCGGGACGCTCATATTCACGCCCATAGCACCGTACCAACTGGAGATGAAATAGTTGGGGAAGCATCCGCCGAAACAGTCCGGGCGCACTGGAGTGACTCCGGCAATGCCGAGAGCGCTGATCGTAGGCAGTAATTGATCGCGCTGGGCGCGGTGAAATTTCTCCGCAGCCTGCTGATTGTAGTTCAGCGATTGCAAATCGGGACGCTGCTGCATGGCTGTGTTGATGAGCACATCCACATCCGGCGGAGGCGGCGGAATTGTCCCGGTCTGCTCTTCGGTCAACTCATACTGCACTTGCTTATCAAAACCAAGTACCGCGGTGAGCGTGGCAACGGTGGAGTCGACATTGTTCTGCGCATCCAGCAGCAGAAGCTGGGCTTGAGAAAGATTGACCTGGGCAAAAGAAAGATCGAGGCCGGATTTCAGTTTATTTTTTGTGAGTTCGTCGATTTGATGCTCCACTGATTGACGAGTGGTTACGGTTTGCTGAGCGACTTTAAGAAGCGCCTGAGCCTGCAGAGCATTGTAGAAAGCCTGGTCGGTGGCGAGAATAATATCTTCGGTGGTGGCCAGCGAGTTCGCCTTCTGCGCCTTCTCTTGGAGCTTTGCCGAAGAGACCAAATTCGCGGTGCGCCCAAAATCGGTGATCAGTTGGCTGAGCGTAACTCCAGCGCCGGCATGCTCGAGCAGGCGCGGCGCGTTGAGCGCACCGGCGCCGATGCGACTTCCTTCGTTCGCGTCGACCGCAGTAATGGCGCCGTTGAAGGTGGGCAGTTCCGCCGCCCGCGCCTCGCGATAAACCTGGTGCTGCGCCAAACCGAGCAGGCGGCCGACGCTGATTTGTGGATTGTTCTTGATGGCGAGCTGCTCGGCCTGAGTGCGGGTCAAGCGCATTGCGCCGTTCGGAAGCAGAACGGGCTGATCGGATTGCTGGTTTGCGGAGGCAGCGGCCTGCAGCCCACTGGTCGAAGGAAAAGTCGCGCTGAGCGCGGCGTGCGCTTCGGGGGTTACAAGCGGGGTTAACGGTGGCTGGGGATCAGGAGCAGAGGGTAAGGTCTGCGACGCGGAAGGAGTCTGCGCGCGGGCAAACTGCGATCCGATGGCACACGCAGAAAACACCACGCTGCAAAGTAGCAAATATCGTGCTCTGGTGATGGGGCTTGCCTTCTGCTTCATTACGCTGTCTCCGCGGGCAGAACCGTCGAGGTTTCGGGTTTACGTCTGCCATATACCAGCAGGTAGGCGGCGGGCACGATAAAAACCGTGAGCACTACCGATGACGTCAGCCCTCCGATGATCGCCTTTGCCATCGGCGCATACTGTTCCGCACCGGTGCCCAGCTTCATCGCCATCGGAATCATTCCGATAATGGTGGCGAGTGAGGTCATCAGGATCGGCCGCAGGCGCACGCGGCAGGCGGTAATGATGGCATCCATTGGCGCTAAGCCCTGGCGTTCGAGATTGTGAGCGAAGTCAACGATCAGAATGCTGTTCGAATCCGCGATGCCAACCAGCATCAGCACTCCCATCAAAGACATCACGTTCAATGTGCTGCCGGTGAGCGGAAGAATGATGAGCACGCCGACAAATCCCATGGGAATTGCCAGCATGATCAGTAACGGATCGATGAACGACTTGAATTGCGCCGTGAGAATCAAGAACAGAAGAATGAATGAAATCACGAAACCGAATGCAAAACTCTTAAATGACGCTTCCATTCCCTGCACCATCCCGCGAAGGTTCACGCGCACGTTGCCGGGAACTTTTTCCTTGGCGAGAATCTTGCGAATCGCGCCGGTCACGCGGCCGAGATCCTCGCCTGCCGGCGTCACATAAATATCAACCGCGCGCTGAATCTGATAGTGATCGACTTCGGTTGGGGTTTGAACTTGCCTCACACTAACCACGTTGTTGAGCACCGTGGTCGGCCTTCCCTCGCCGGCGCATGCCCATGCAGGCTGGCCGCTTCCCAGGCGGGGCGCGCCTGCGGGTCCGCAATTCAGTCCCGCTCCCGCACCAGGATCGCGCAGAGGAATCTGTCCGAGGTCCGCCATGTTGTGAATTGCGGCCGGACCTTTTTCGAAAAATTGAACGGTGAGGTAGTAATCGTTGCCGCTCTTGCGATCCACCCAGTAGTTGGGCGCGATCATGTAGTTGGAGTTGAGAGCGGTAATCACGTTATCGACTACATCTTTCTGGCTCAGTCCCAACTCGCCGGCGTGCACGCGGTCGACATCCAGGCGCAACGCGGGATAGTTCATATCCTGCGGAATGAAAACCTGGCCCACGCCGTGAATCTCACGAATCTCCGCCGCAAGATTTTCTGCGATACCGTGAATCTCTTCGAGATTGGGACTGCTCACCTGCACGTCAATGGGCGCGGGCATCCCCGTATTCAGGATGGCGTCGACCATGGAGCCGCTGGAGAAAAACGTACGGATGTCGGGAAACTGGCTGGCTATCTTTTTCTGAACGCGGTCCATGTATTCAAAGCTGCTGACGCGGTGGTCATCGTTCAATTGCACCTGAACGGTTGCGGTGTACGCACCCGAGTTAGTCGTGTAGAGCGCAGAGAAATCGGGTACGACACCAATGTTCGAGACGATTCTTCTGAGGTCCTTGCCTTCCATCGTGCTCTTGATGAGGTCTTCGACTTTGGCGACGTATTGATCGGTTACTTCGATGCGGGTTCCGGTTGGAACTTTCATATTGATGGTGAACTGCCCGGCATCGGTCTTCGGAAAAAATGCGAGGCCCATCAGCGGGTAGATTGCCAGGCTCGCCAGGAATACTCCGCTCAAAACTGCGACCGTCAGCCCCGGACGCTGCACCGCGCGCCGAACCCAGTATTCGTAATAATCCAGGAGCTTATTGAACATGCGATTGAAGCGGATGTTGAATCTTTCCATCCAAGGTTTATTGGAAACCTCTGCCCCCCGACTTCGTATTCCGCATGTTCAATTTCCGCTCCGTGCGGCACGGCCTTGAGAAAGCGCGAGCAGAACAACGGAATCACCGTCATGGCCACGACAAACGAAGCCAGCAGCGAAAGGCAGAAAGCCAGAGCCAGCGCGGAGAATAAATATTTGGCCACACCGTAGAGAAAGACGACCGGGAAAAAGTCAACCACATCGACCAGCGTGGCAGCCAGAACTGCAAGATTCACTTCCGCGCCGCCAACCTCCGCGGCGACTCTGGGCGCAGCGCCCAATTCGAGATGACGGTAAATATTCTCCAGAGAGATCACGGAGTTGTCGATGACGCGAGAGAATGCGAGCGCCATGCCGCCGAGAATCATGGTATTGATGGTGCCGCCCATCATGGCGAGGACAACAAAGGCAGCGAGTGCAGAGAGCGGAATCGAAAGCAAAACGGCTGTGGTGGCGCGAAAGCTTCCCAGGAAAATCAGAATCATGATGCTGGTCAGGATCAGTCCCAAGAACCCTTCGTGCAAGACCGTATCGATCGCTTCCTTCACGTACACAGACTGGTCGAAGACGATGCTGGTAACCATCTGGTGTGGAATGTCGTAGAGATGGGTGATGAGCTGGCGAACGCCTTCAACCACGGCGATCGTATTGGTGTCGCCGCCCTGCTTCATGATGGGAATGTAAGCCGAGCGCTGGCCGTCGATGCGCACCACGTTGGTTTGAATTCCGTGGGCGTCTTCAGCTTTTCCAACATCGTCGACCGTTACCCATGACTTGCCGTCGACTTTGAGCGGCAATTTGCCCAACTGCTGCATGTTGTCGACCAGGCTATTCGAATAAACAAAGTAGTCGTACGGCCCCATCTTGACGTCGCCCGCGGGCAGAATCAGGTTCGCATCGTTGACTGCGTGCACTACATCCATCAGGCTAAGCTGGCGCGACGACAACTTGTAAGGATCGACGTAGACCATGATCTGCCGGTAGGTGCCGCCGAATACGCCTGGGATTTCTGCGCCGGGCACGACCGCGATCTGGTTTCTGATTTGAAACTGCGCGTAATCGTGAAGCTGCGTCTCGTTCAGTCCATCGCCTTTTACGGTGACCAGGGCGACCGGCAAACTCGAGGCGTCAAACTTTAACACCACCGGCGGAAGCGTACCCGGCGGCAGGCGCTTCAGGTCTGCCAGTGCCAGGTTCGATAGTTCGGTCACATCGGCGTCGGGGCTGGTTCCGGGCTGGAAATAAACTTTGATAATGCTGACGCCCAGCAGCGATCGAGATTCCATGTGATCCACGCCGGAGGCCAGCGTGAAGAAGCGCTCGAGCGGGTCAGTGATGTCAGTCTCAATATCCTCCGGCGGCATGCCCGAATAAAACGTGGCCACCACAACTTCGGGAAGATTAATCGGCGGAAACAAATCGACCGGCATGCGCGCCACACTGGTAACGCCAATCACCAGCAGCGCCAGGCAGATGACGATAATGAAATACGGATTGCGAATTGAAAATCCTGGCATAAGGCCTATCCAGTTGCTCTTAGACTGCGGTTACCGCTCTCCAGTTCGAACTTTTGCGCACAAAACATCGATTGCTTATTGCGCGTTATTTTCGTGATACTCCATCATCGCGACAGGCTGAGCGCGAACTTTCTGCCCGGCCATCAGGCCGCCGCGATCGCTGACCACGACTTGCTCGCCTTCGTTCAATCCCGAAACTATCTGCGCGTCCGTGCTGGTTTCCATTCCTACTTGAACCGGCCGGTGCTCGAGCACACCGTCGCTGTTCACCACCATCACGCTGGTCTTGTCGCCCGCGTGACTTACAGCTTGCACCGGCACGGTCGGCACATTCGCGGTCTGGTCGAGTTCAAGCTGAGCATCGGCGTAAAGTCCCGGCACCAAAACGCGCTGCGGATTCGGTACATCCACTTCGGTGTGCATGGTGCGCGTATCGGATCGCACATCCACTGAGAATCGCGCGACCTTGCCGGGAAAGCTGCGGTTGAGCGAGGGCACGCGAACGTTTACCGGATCGCCGACGCGAATGTATTGCACGTAAGCTTCAGGAACCGGAATGACGAGTCGGAACAGGTCATCCTCCGAGAGCTTCACCAGCGGGATCGCCTGCGTGCTCGAACCGGTTCCTGCCTGCATTAAGGTACCGAGGTTCGCATAACGCTCGGTCACGATGCCGGGGAACGGCGCGGTAATTTTCGCGTAGTCGTAAAGACTTTGATCGTGAGAGAGCTTGGCCTTGGTGACGCCGAGCTGGCTCTGCGCGGCTTCCAGAGCGGCCTGACCAGCATCCACCTGCGAGGAGGCCGCCAGGTCTTTTCCCTGCGCGTCGTCCACTTCCTGCTGCGCCACGATTCCTGGCTGGCTCTGGAAAACTCCGTTCAGGCGCGTGTACTGCAAATGCAGAGCGTTGTACTGCGCCTGGTAACGGGACAATTCATGCTGCGCGCGGGTCACCTGGTTATTCGCGTTCTTGATTTCCGCTTCGTCTTCCTGCAGTTGCGCTTCCAGTTCAGGAATTTCCAGCACGGCCATCACCTGTCCTGCCTTTACGCGCGAACCATAATCGACGGTCAGCTTTTTTACGTAGCCGGATTCTTTCGCGTAGACATCGATCTCTTGAAATGGCACCAATTCAGAGGAGAGAGTGATTTCGCGGCCCAGAGATTTTTTGACTACTTTCGTCACGCCGACGGTGGCCGCAGGCTCGCTCGCCTGCACACGTTTATCGTCGCTGCCTGAGCAGGAAGACAGATTGATTATGGCTGCGACCGCAAGGACGGCGAGAGCAGAGGAAGTGAGCCATCCGTAACTGCGGCGCAGCTTGATGTTGAATTCAGTGGCAACTTGAGTCATCGCGTCCCTCTTAATGGGCCTTCCCTGGCATTAGTCCGTCGTCTTCAAAACATCGTTCAGCTTGGCTACGGAAAAAGAATTAGAGCGGCAAAAATCAATCACCCTTTGTTCGTCCCTTTGCACTTCGGCAGCAACACCTGGAATCTGCGCGGCAACCTGCAGCGGCACATTGATCACGCCATGAAGATCTCCGTGTAACAGATCCCCCGGGTGCACATCCATGCCTCCGATGGAAATCTCCGCTCCAATCTCGAAAGTATGCGCATAGGCGCCCGATACAGTAAGGCTGCCCGCGAACAGCTGAATTCCCATAGTGCGCACCGAAGGCAGCTCTCGCACTGCTCCATTGGTCAGATATCCGACACACCCCAAGGCCTTCAAAACGGAGGCGTGCACGCCCCCGACGAAGGCTCCCTGGCCGGGGGGATCATCCATATCCTCGAGCACCACGATGCGAGGCGCGGGAACCGCAAGAATGCTGTTCCATAAATCCGAACGGTCGTGGAAAGTGCCACCCCGCATCGGCGGCTCTCCGCATCGCAGCCGCGCCGTCACGGCATAGCCAATCATGACCGGAGCATCTGGAAAGACGCATCGAATGCCGGCTCCAGTGAAACCGGTATTGCGCAGCCTGAGGTTGAACCTCTCGATTGCGTTGGCAACCACGCAGGTGTCAAACTGGCGCAGCGCGTCCAGTTCTTCCTCGGTCAGGTGCTGTGAGCCCATGAATATTCCTTTCGGGAAATCCGTCTTGACTCATCGAACATAAACGGCTGAAGGGTTCCCTCGTTCGGCTTGTTGAAGCTGGCGAAACGATTGGCATGCGAAGATCGAGAAGGCTTCGCGGCCTGCCGCAAGAACGGCGGCAAAGCGGTTTTCATCATACGCCTCCGAAGAATTCGCTCCCCAACATGAGCGAACCAGCCTTAAAAAGCACGGTACCCTGATGGATGATTGAATCGCCAGCGCCGTTTCCCTCGATTTTCCTCTACAACCAACGGCAAGACTCGATTGTGAAATCGGGTGCAACCGGAGAGACGGCCAGACTGACGATAAACCTACGCGAGCAATGGGAAGGATGGAGGCGGGCGGTTGTACAGGCTGTTTTCAAACCTTGTAGATAAAACCGGTTGTTCTGCGGGGGCAATGCGAGGATAACAAGGTCGTGTTTGCAGCACGGCGGAGCAGATCAGTTCGGGGATCCAGTTGGCGGCGTCTTTTGTGAGGCGCTGCCGGCTGGTCTCTTGCGAATGATGCCGGTGCACGGTGTTGACGCGGTATGCCGAACTGCCTTCCGGAGAACAATAGCGCGTGGCCACGCTGACGGTCAGAGCGCACACGGCCAACAGGACAATCAGCGCGCACCAACGGCTGCGCGGCAAATTCCCGAAATTTCGAGGATTGTGCATTCTCGAAGGCTGCAAACTACTAGGGTTCTAACATACAAATTCCGGGCCTGCAAGCATGCAAGGAATCACCGCGGTAACTGAAGTTCCCTTCTACTTGGATATCGCCCGCACAGGGCTTGGTTGCACGCTGCCGCGACAAATGTACCCTTGCCGCTGGATCGGGCTTGAGGTGCTTGCCGCGCCAGCCGGCTCGAATTGCTCGAGCAACGAGCCTTTCCATGCCCCGGCGAAAAGCCCCTAATCCTTGTCGAGATACTCTTCCGGGACGTCGTCTTCGGGAAACTCTCGCGTGTGAACTTCTTTTCCGTCGGAGTCGTCGGCTTCTTCCACGCCTTTCACAACCCCCGCTTCGAAGCTATTCCCTTCGTCCAGCAGTTCAGTAACGCTTTCCGAATCCGCACTCTCCGCTCTGGACAGGCCTTGCGAATCTTCATCCGCCGAGGTCGTGTTGACCTTTCGCGACCCGCTGTAATCGGAACGAGGCTGCCGCTTTTTCGAGGCGACACGTTGCTGGGGCGATCTAGCGATTTTTGCGGCTGGCTTGGCAGTCCGTTTAGCGGCACTCTTTTTCCGGGAGATTCGCTTTTGCGCCGACTTCTTTGGAGTTACCTTCCGCGCACCAGTCTTCTTCGCAGTAATCTTCTTCTTCGCTTTTTTCTTCGCAGCTTTCTTTTTCGCAGCCATAAGGGAATTTTACCACTGCGCCGTGCATCCCAAATAAGCAGCCGCCAGACCGTCGCGCGGGCTGGTGCATTCGCTCCGCAGAGGATGGAATTTCAGGATCTGGATAACACTTCCATTTTTCCCTGCCGATCAGTAACTCCAACTCGAACCTCATCCTTAAATCGTTCGAAATAGAGATCGACGACCGCACTCCCGCTGTGCAAGCCTTTGATCCAAAGCTGGGGTATGCCTTCGGGCAAGTATGGCTTATCAAATACGACGCGGCTGCGAGCCCCTTCCACCGACAACCCCAGGCACGACTGAAGCAGCAGAAAGACGGTTCCGGCCGACCATGCCTGGGGCGAGCAGGCCACAGGGTAAAGCGTAGGGCCCTCGCCGGCGCGCCGCTCCAGCCCGCAGAATAATTCCGGCAGGCGATAGAGATCTGCCCAGCGGCTGGCATCGAGCAAGCCCAGAAGAATCTTGCCGCTCAGATCTTTTCGATCGTAACGCGCAAGTCCGGCCGCGATAATGGAGTTATCGTGGGGCCAGATGGACCCATTATGGTAGGAAAGCGGGTTGTAACGTGACTGGCCAGACGCGACTGTGCGAACTCCCCAGCCGCTGAAGGACTCGGGATGCATGAGCGTAGCGGCTGCGCGCTGCGCTCTTTCGCTGCTGACAATTCCAGTAAACAGACAATGCCCCACGTTCGAGCTTCGCACTCTGCATGGGTTCTTGTTTTTATCCAGAGCCAGTGCATAGGTTGAAAGTTCTTCGCACCAGAACGCGTCTTCGAATCTCTTGCGAAGCGCTTCCGCCTGATCGTTCAACGCGGAGCACAGAACTTCATTTCCCAGCGCCCAGCTGAGTTCTGAAGCCGCCAGTTTGGCCGCGTATACGTACCCCTGCACTTCACACAGGGCAATCGGCGCCTCGGCTAAAGTTCCGTCGGCGTGAAATACGGAATCGTTGGAGTCCTTCCAGCCCTGTTGCACCAGGCCATTGCTGTTACGCTGTGCGTATTCGACGAAGCCGTCGCCATCGACATCTCCAGATTGGTCAATCCATCGCAGCGCGAGTTGGATGTGCGGCCACAACTTGCGCAGGAAGTCTTTGTCTCCGGTGCGCTCAAAATATTTTCCAGCCAGGATGATGAAAAGCGGAGTCGCGTCAACACTTCCGTAATAGCGTCCAAAAGGGATTTCTTTCAGCGCCGCCATTTCGCCGTTTCTGGATTCATGCAGGATCTTGCCCGGCTCGGCTTCAGTAGTCTCGTCAAAATCTGTGGCTTGCGTAGCCGCCAAATGCTCCAGCACTCCTTGGGCAATCGCAGGGTTGAGCCACAGGGTTTGCAGCGCGGTTATGATTCCGTCGCGGCCAAAGACCGTGCTGAACCAGGGCACGCCGGCATAGGGATAATTCACCTCCGGATTACCCATCGTCATCATCTGCACATCGGCCAGGGAGTGTTCGATCCAGTCGCTGAGGCGGGAGTTGGTGCTGTCGATGCGGGGAAATGCTGCGGCCAACACTCTGTGTTCGCTGGCGATTTCGGCTGCCGCGCTGCGGTAACCAACGGAGGGCCGCACACTTTTCCGGTCACAGGAAATTTCCAGATGGAAAAATGCCGACTCCCGCGGCTGAAGAACGATTTCGAATTGCAATTCGGTGGTTGAGATTTTTTTCGGCGCCGGATCGCTTCGTATAAAAGTTCGCCGGACTTTGCCGTCGAGCCCCTCATACGCCAGTGCTACGCTATTTGCACTGATATCGTCCTCTAAACGGCGGCCTTTTCGCGCCCGGTTCATGCCGCGCACTTCAAAGATGTCGGCAAAATCGGCGTTGAAGCCAATACTGAAGGGGACAAGAATACGCGACGCCCCATAATTGCTGAACTTCAATTCCTCATAGCAGACCTGCTGCGCGAGAAACTTCGATCGCTGCAAGTGGATCGTTCCACGCGGAACGGCGATTGCATCTTTGCATGAGAGATCAAGATTGGTAAGGTCGGCGGTGAAAAGAAAATTATCTTCTTTCAAGGCTGAACTCAAAAGCAACGGTTGTTCGCCCCACAAGGTGAGGTGCAGCACCGAAAGGTGGCGCGTGCCTTGAAAGTACAGGCCTTGCTCGCCCAGTCCGGATGTGCCGATGTCGCCCAGACGGCCGAACACGGCGAACAACTGCCCGTACTTGAGGACCTTTGCGTGATCGTCGGCGGGTGATGACCGGGTTGCTATGTAGTATTGCTGGGTGTCGCGAGTTTCATCCAATTGAGAACTCCATCGGAAAGAGCGGCGGGTTGTGATTCTACGCCGGCCAGCCGTTCATAGATCTTGATGTATTCACGCGCCATGCGCTCGGCGCCAAAATGCTTTTCAAAGTGTTCCCGGCATTTGCCCCGGTCGATTGCCGCCAGCCGGTTTACAGCTTTTACGGCCGGTTCCACTCCCGCAACCATCAAGCCTGTCACATTTTCTTTTATGACTTCGGGAACGGAACCTCGGGGATAAGCGATCACGGGAGTTCCGCAAGCCATCGCTTCAATCATTACCAAGCCAAACGGCTCCTGCCAGTTGATCGGAAAAAGAAGACCGGCGGCATTGCCGAGGAATTCGTTCTTCTCCGCGTATCCAATTTCGCCAATAAACTCGATGAGCGGATGATCGAGCAATGGTTTGATCACGGCTTCAAAATATTCGCGATCCGCGCGATCGATTTTCGCGGCAATCTTCAGTGGAACGCCCGCACGTTTGGCAATCTCGATGGCATCGTCCAAACCTTTTTCTGGGGACGTGCGTCCCAGAAACGCAAGATATCCACCGTCACCGCGTCCCAAAGACAAGGCCTGCCGCGGCAAACCGTGATGGACGGTTCCCTGCCAATTTGCGTCGGGCAGCGGCTTGCGCTGCGAATCCGAAATGGAAATAACCGGCATCTCAGGAAAGCGCTGATAGACAGCCGCCAAATCATGCAGATCGAGCCGTCCATGCAGCGTCGTCACCTGGCATACACCCGTCATCCGGCTCATCGGAAAGTGCGAATAGTCGACGTGAAAGTGGATCAGGTCAAAACTCTCGCTCTCGGAAAATACCCGGTCAAGCATCACGGTATGGTGGGCCATCTGGTCCACACACTGCGGATCCAATCGCAAGGACCTCTGGCAGCCTGGGACTAATCGCGCGGTCGTGAGGGAATCGCCGCTGGCAAACAGCGTTACTTCATGGCCCAGGCGAACCAACTCTTCGGTGAGCCAGGAAACTACCCGCTCGGTCCCTCCGTATAAAGTGGGGGGGACGCTTTCATACAACGGCGCTACCTGGGCAATTCTCATAAATAGTCCAAAGTTGGGGGCTTGCAATAACTATAGGGAAGCAGGACCATTCAAAGTATCGGGTGCGGGCTGTATATCCAGCGTAAGGTCTGCTTTTGAGGATTCGCCGACTTCATGTGGATATTCGGAGAGATGGAAGTGTGCTGGACGGAAAATCCCCGCAAGGCCCCGGAACTTTCCCCAGGTATACGCAGGTTCGACGCTGATTAGCTGAGAGTCACGCGGACTCCCGTCGCGCGTGGCACGGTGACTTTGAACTCGCCATGTTGCACGCGGCCGCGTTCCGCTTCTTCTGTGATGTGAGCTTCGCGGCTATCCAGCACTGGAGCGTGCAGCCTTGTCATTTCGACTAAGCCTCGGCCTCCCGCTGCGAAGTTCAGGCTAACGTCAATATTCTGCTCGGCGTCTTTGTTGAGAATGATGACGCTGGCGGCTCCGCTGGGAAGTTTCGCCGCGTAGGCGGTCGCGTTCACTCCTGTCGCCTGGAGAGTCGCGCTGAAGTCACCCTGAATAAAGGAAGCTCCGCTGAACTCGCCGGCGAACTTCAGTCCATACCCGACCGGCTCCAACATGTACTCAGCGCCGAACGTCGCGATGGGTGTATAGAAAGGATGAGGGTGAGTTGCGATCTGATCGGCGCTGGCGCCGCTATCCTGAAGAAGAATGTCGCCGGGAAGAAAACCTCCTACGGAATTTGCGACCGATTTGCCGGTGCCGCCGTGCAGATTGATTCCAGAATAGTTGTTGCTGGCGAGCAATAGAGAATAATCCGCCGACCAGAGTGCCGCTGCAAAAACATCGGAGACGCCGGGCTTGCCGCCACGATAACAGGTGTTCCCTTCGGTCATGCGCACGCGGGCTCTCATCGTATTCGCTGCTGCAGTCGCGATATCCGCTGTGTTTTGAATTTTGGCCATGGTAGCCGGCTTCAGCAGGTTCGGAATGTTGACTTCTGGATTCGTCGCCGGCCCGCCGAAATAATAGTGGTGCGTGACAGTGGTCACATGCGGAGGATTCTCGACTGTTGGCCACAAATCGGCAACCTGCTCCAGCCACCTCACATCCCCTGCAACATCGGGCAGGCCGAACTTCGCGCCGGGTACTCGGGCAGCCACCGCGCGGGCAAGGGAAAGCCACTCCTCCAGATAGGCTTTCGCCGACCACGTTTTAGGATCTCTCAGGTGGTGGCTAAACAAGTCTGGCTCATTGCCAATCTGGAAGTATTGCAAGTTCGCGCCAAGAGTATTGGCGACGAAGGCCGCTTCCTCCGCCGCCCGCGCCGGAGTATTCGTTCCCATGCCGATGCCGTACAGGCAAGTCCATCCCGTGGCTTTCAGAAAAGCTGCCAAGTTCCGCACCGCTTCCGGCGTTACGGCGTAATACTGGCGTTTGGGCTCGCCTTCGACGACGCGAGTCTCGGGATGCTCGGGCTCGGGAGAATCGGGCGTCGGCTTCCACCAGGCGAACTCGCTGGTGTTGCCTCCCAGGCGCAGCACGCCCTGCGCCGAAAGGTTTTTGAACTGGCGGATCAACCCCACATTGCTTTCCGAGAAGAAACTCGGATCCACCAGTTGCTGTACCTCATACGACAATCCGACGAAATCGGCCGGCATGTGCGCGCCTTTGGCTTCGGATGAAATCCTCAAGATGGCGTGCGCTCCAGCCCTGTGTTGCGCGGAAAGGCGGGTCGCGGCTAGAGATAGAGCTGCGGAGGAAAGAAACCGGCGGCGGCTGATCGTCGTCATGATACGGAGAGTGTAATCGGGCGCGACTTATTTTGTCTTTAGACGAATGCCGACGCGCGAAAAGCGCGTAAGTTGTGAACCGGTGTTCAACCGCCCGAGGAGACCAAGGAGCGTGGCCCTGACACCAGCCAACTCGGGATGCCTCAGTTCGGATCGCGTTCGATTTGCCGCCACCACTCGGAGCGAATCTCCTGGCCCGGAATAACCTCAGCGGGAGTGCCGGGGTCGGGGGACCAGAGCTTGAGACCTTCGACCAAAGAGACGTTCTCGATGGGCTGCTTCCAGGGGTGAAGCGCAAGGTCAAACAGTCCCCAGTGGATAGGCATGAGCAACCCGTGGCCGCCCAAAGCGCGGAAGCTGCGAACGGCTCCTTCCGGCCCCATGTGTATATCGGCCCAAAGCGGATCGAAAGCGCCGATTTCGAGCATGGTGAGATCGAATGGCCCAAAGCTCTCGCCGATCTCGCGGAATCCATGCCATTCCCCCGAATCGGCGCCGTAATAGACGCGGTGCTTACTGCCGGTGAAAGCGAAGGATGCCCACAGCGTTTCAAAACGGCCCCATAGGCTCCGCCCGGAGAAGTGGCGTGCCGGCAAGGCAGTCAGGTTCACCGATCCAACCTTTACATTCTCCGTCCAGTTCAGTTCCGTGCAGCGGTTTGGATTGACGCCAAGACTTTTCAAAATGGCGCCTACACCAAGCGGAGTGATCCAACGCGCTTGCCGGAGCCTCTCCATTTCAGCAAGCCGCTTTAGCGTGCCGGCTCCGAGATGATCGTAGTGGTCGTGCGAGATAAGTGCGGCGTCGATCGCAGGCAGGTCTTCAATCGCGAGAGGGGATGGAAAGAAGCGCTTTGGGCCGGCCCACTGAACAGGCCCCGCACGTTCGTCCCAAATGGGATCGATGAGAATGCGCACGCCATCCATTTCAACCAAGGATGAGGAGTGACCAAGCCAGGTAATGCGCAGGCCGGATCTTGGGCTGGTTGCGTAAACTCGGGGATCCGTGTGAAACGGGCCCGGAGTATGCCTGGGCGACCTTTTCGCTGCTCCAAAGAAGAAACGCGGGGCCAATTTGAACATGAGCGAAAGTCCGCCCACTTTGGTTGGCACCGGATTGACATATCGGCCGGCCTTGCGCTCGGCTGGAAGAAGCGTCATCACCATTGGATGGTGGATCGCACATCAAGATTCCCGGAATCGGCCGTTCTTGAAGGCATCGCAAAGCTTTACCCAAACAAAGCAGCGTGACAATGAGCTTTCGGGATACAGTGATTTTTTTTTCAACCCCCCACGCACACATTGCATCCGAGCGTGCGCGGTTATAAGCGGAGGGCTGTATGCCACCAATCACAAGTGATCCGGCAGGTAAAGTTCTCGAGTTGTCAACCTCCACGGGGACGAAGCGCACGTTGATTCAGCGGGTATTGGAGCCGACAGGCAGGATTGCGCTGGCGATCCTCTTTCTGACGGGAGGCCTGGCGGCGCAGTCGCAAACGCTCTATGTGTACCACAATTTTGGCGCGATCCCCGACGGGCAGACGCCGCAGGCGGGCTTGATGCGCGACCGTGCCGGAAATCTCTTCGGGACGACAGAATACGGTGGGGAGTTGGGAAAGGGAACGGTGTTTGAAATCACCAGTGTGGGAGTGGAGTCGGTGCTGCACAGTTTTGGAGCGGCGGGGGATGGAGTAAATCCGGTGGCGGCGCTGGCGGAAGATGCGGAGGGAAATCTCTACGGAACGACATTGTATGGCGGGACGGGAAAATGCACGCTAGGTTGCGGGACAATATTCAAGTTGACGCCAGCGGGTGAAGAAACGGTGCTGCATAACTTCAGCGCGAATATTGGCTCGGATGGAAATTCTCCAGCGGCTCGCGTGATCTTGGATGCGGCGGGAAATCTTTACGGGACTACACAGGAAGGCGGATGGGGAAGTTGCCATGGCGGCTGCGGAACCGTGTACGAAGTGAGCGGCGCGGGCGTGGAAAAAATCTTGTGGAACTTTGAAGGTGGAACGCTTGGCGGCTGGCATCCCGAGGGCGGTTTGGTAATGGACACTGCCGGAAACTTGTACGGAACCACGAGTTCCGGAGGCGGCGGAACGGGAAACGGATGCGGACTGGCTTTCAAGCTGAGTTATAACGGAACAAAATGGGTGGAATCGGTGCTGCACCGCTTCCTGGAATCATCGAGCGACGGATGTGAGCCGGTGGCGGCGCTGACTTTGGATTCGGCGGGAAATTTGTACGGGACCACAGCATTGGGCGGCACGAATAATTATGGAACGGTTTTTAAAATTAGTCCTGCGGGAAAAGAAACGGTGCTGGTGAATTTCGATGGGACGAATGGAAGGCTTCCACTATCGGCTCTAGTACAGGATGCAGACGGAAATTTCTACGGCACAACCAGCTTTGGCCCGGACGCCGGGTGCGGAGGACTGGGATGCGGGACCGTATTCCAGATTAACCCACAAGGGCAAGAGAACGTTTACTTTGCATTCCCGGATAATGAACAGGATGGAGAGCATCCGCTGGGAGTAATTCTCGACGCGGCCGGGAATCTTTATGGAACGACTCCGGTGACGATGGGGAACCAACATCCGGGAAATGTGTTTCAGATTGCGCCCTAGAGATGAACATCCGCGGTGACGGCCGGAGGGCTCGCTGAAAAACGATGCAGGTGCGTCATGGGGCTACGGCCCTGCCGGGAAGGAATGCTTTATCGAAGCGCTGGATGCGCTGCGCTTCCGGCGGATGCTACCAGCGGGACAGCCGCGGAGGTACTCAAGCGTACAGACAGAGAAGTTGCAATGCTCTACTCTTCCCCGTCCTCGTCATGACGCAAGAAGAACGAGAGCAGATGGATCATCTGTGCCGGAGCATTCAGAGTGAGAAGGATCCTCGCCGCTTCACCGAACTAGTGAAGCAACTGAATGATCTACTGGAACAGACGCACCCTCGCATCGAGTCCAAGAAAGAAGAAGAGGAACGCTAGCGACGCTTTGGTCATACTTTTGCCATTGGGTGTGAGCCCGGAGGTGGTATGCTTGAGGCGTCTCTTCTAGCAACTTTCCGCCGTACCCCATTCCTGGGAGACGGTTCCTTGCGAAAACTGATAGCAGTCATGCTACGCAAGGAGCCGTTATGGCAAAGAAGCCTGCGTCTGTACATCCGCCTACACTTTTTCAATCAAAAACCCACAGGAACGGCGACGGAAAGATAAGAAATAAGATCCTGCTTGGACTTCCGCGCAAGGAGTGTGACGCGGTTTTCGCCAAGCTGACTTTCGTGGACCTGGAACTGCACCACCTCATGCAGGAAGCGGGACAAGAAATTGAGTATTGCTACTTTCCCAATACCATGATGGCCTCGGTGCTCAACGTGATGGCCGATGGCAAGAGCGTGGAAGTTGGGCTGGCGGGCTGGGAAGGTTTTGTGGGCTTGCCGACGACGGCGGGATACCGCACCAGCGCCAGCCGGGTGGTAACGCAAGCCGAGGGAAACGCATTTCGAATCAGCGCCAGCGATATGAGGAAAGCGGTTCGCGCGTGCCCGCAGCTAACCCTTGCGCTGACCCGCTATACGCAGGAGGCCACCATGGAGGTCACGCAGATTGCAGCCTGTAACCGGCTGCACGAGGTGGACCAGCGGTTGGCGCGATGGCTGCTGATGAGCCAGGACCGAATCCGATTAAAGGTGCTGCCGCTGACCCAGGAATTTCTTTCCCAAATGCTGGGAACGCGGAGGGCCAGTGTATCGGTTGCGTCGGCCATTCTGAAGAAAAAGGGATTAATCGAATCGGGGCGAGGCTACGTAACCATTCTTGACCGAAAAGCGCTTGAGGAAGCCAGTTGCGAATGCTATGGAGTGATCCGGCGGCAGCTCGAGAGCTGGAGGAAAGAATTGCAGTAAGTTGCGCCAGCGTACAGACTCGCGGGACTTGCGTATCTAGCATTATGGGATGGATTCGGGCCGGACAGATCCAAAAATCTCCATGGGGGAGATCGAAGCACTCCTCGACGGTCTGTGTGCGCAGCCTCCGCTGGTTTGCATGTGCAAAGATTGCGGCTCCGAGATGCTGCGCATTGACACGATCTTCTTTCTGTGCGGAAACGATCGAGGTTGGAAGCTGCCGCTTCCGCTTTGCCCCAAGTGCGATAAGGGATTGAAAGATTTGAAGGTGGGTTCAGTACAAGCTGCGTAAGGGCCTCAGGGTCGCGGCGGCCCAACCGCCCGCAGCCGCAGGGGATTTCGGCAGCGTCGTCAGGGAAGGAGTTCCCAATGGCAGCACGCGCGATTCCTCTCACTCCGGTGTGCCCTATCTGCAAGAAGCCAGTTGATCTGCAAACCTGCAAGACCGACCACAACGGCGAAGCAGTGCATGAGGACTGTTACTACTTCCGAGTGCACAATGAGTTGCAATCGCGCCCGAAGGTTCCCCAGCGCAGCGCCCGCTAGGGGTTTATTCGGCTTTCAAAAGCCATTCGGCTTTGGGAACCAACTGGCTCGAAGCGTTTTCCTTGGATACTACCGCACTCACACCCGCTGCGACCGCTGCCTTGGAAAAAGCCTCATCCGCGAACATAGAGAACATGATGATGGGAGTCCGAGGAAATTTCTTCTTGAACAGCGGCGCTGCCTCGAGGCCGTTCATCACAGGCATGGAGAAATCGAGAACGATAAGGTCAGGATTGAACTGCTCGGCTGCATCCACGGCAAGGGCGCCGTTCTCTGCCTCAACGCAGGTATAGCCTGCCCGTTCAAAGAGGTCGCGTAGAGCTTTGCGAACGGTCTCGTGGTCGTCCACTAGCAAGACACGTTTAGCCAAATGGCTCATGCGGCCCCTTGTTCGACGGATTATCTTTTTACAAGAGACCGACGCCCGGACTGGGCACGGCGGAGGGTTGCAATTAGACTCGAACAGTTTAGCAGAGGAAGTTGGCGCAAAAACTACAGTTCTGGCTGTAGCCCGGAGGTGGGTAAACCCGATACCTTCGTCGGGCTTTGTTCGGTAGCGAACCAAGCGAAATAGCGGCTGGGGTTGAGGCGAATCACACTCCTTGGGCGTTCCAGTGAGCTTCTCGTGCGGAGATCCAAGCGGGGTTTGACCCTCTGCGGGGAAGTCCTTACACTTGAGGGTGAATTCCGCGCGGCGCATTGCCAATCCTGTGGAGGGTTTCCTGAGTTTCCGTGTGCGAGGAGTGTGGTTTGCGGGCCTGCTGGCGCTGCTGGCGGCGGTGTGCGTGGCGCAGGATCAGGGGCAGAACGCGGCGGGCACTGCGCAGAGCCAAGCGGGGCAGAGTTCGAGCGCGCAGGGATCGCAGGGTGGGGCAGAGGATGCGGCGCATTCGAAGCCGGCGGACGGTGAACCGGCGTCGCCGAGTGAAGTTGTGCCGGCTCAGGCTGCTCCGGATCCGAACGCTCCGACCCAGGCTGCGCCTGATCGAAATATTCCGGGCCAAGTTTCTCCCAACCAAGCCCCTGCAAATCAAGCGGCTCCAACTGGGGCGAAGGCCAAGCAGAAAAAATCGAATCAGGGTAAGCCGGTCTCGGTGGATCCGAATCCTCCGCAGCCCACGAGTCCACAAAAGACGGCGCAGCAGAATTTGCCGGCGCCGAGTCAGGGTCCGATCACGCTGGAGGGGAGCGAGACGATTTTTGCGACGCTGACGGCGCTGAACGCCTGCGGGTATGACCGGGATTTGACCACTTCAGATGCGACGCGAAGTAACGTGCGGGCTGAGGTGCAGAAAAATCTGGAGTACTCGGAAGAGGCGCAGGCGGCGCGCTCAGCGGTGTGCGATTTTTATTTGAACCATGTGTCGTCGAAGGACGCGAATCGGAACCTTTCGCAATATATTTCGCTGGCGCTGTACATGAACGGGCCTCCGCATTTTATGCCGCTGATGAAGGTGGAAGAACTGCCGCCGGATGCGGGAACGGTTGCGGGGTTTAGTCCGCTGCTGGAGACTTTTTACGAGAAGGCGGGATTGCACTCGATCTGGGAGCGGCATCGCAACGACTATGCGGCGGCGATGCGGCGGTATCATGAGCCGCTGGCGAAGATGGTGTTCGACACTGAAGTTTATTTGAAGCGGCCGTCGTCGCAATACCTGGGGCGAACGTTCACCATATATTTGGACTTTATGGGGTCGCCGGGGGTGACCGATGCGCGCAACTACGGAACGGCGTATTACGTGGTGGTGTTTCCGACGCCGAGCGGCTCGGGACCGGCGACGGAATCGGCGTTGAAGATGGAGCAGATCCGGCACACGTTTTTGCATTACGAGCTGGATCCGCTGGCGGATAAAAATTTCACCGCGATCAAACGGCTGGAGCCTTTGCTGCGATCAGTGCAGCGCGCGCCGATGGAAGAGAGCTTTAAGACAGACATCTCACTGCTGGTTACGGAGTGCCTGGTACGGGCGATTGAAATTCGAACCAGCGGGAACAAACAGACGGCAGAGGCTTTGCGGACGCAGGCGGTGGATGACGCGGTGAAACAGGGATATATCCTGACCAAGTATTTTTACGATGCGATCGTGGCGTTTGAGAAAGATCCGCAGGGAATTCAGGCCGCATACCCAGCGCTGCTGGAAAATGTGAATTTAAAGAAGGAAGAAACGGTAGCGGCTGGTGTGGAGTTTGCGAGTTCGGCGACGCCGGAGCTGGTGAGGTTGTCGCGTCCGGAGGAGCGGAGGATGCTGGTGACGGCCGAAAGGCGGCTGGCGGCTGGCGATCCGAAGGGCGCGCAGGAGTTGGCGCAGGCGGCGCTGGATAAAAAGATTGGCGACCAGGGACGGGCGCTGTTCATTCTTGCGGAAGTGGCGGTAGCGAATAGGAATCGAGATGGAGCGCAGGATAATTTCCAGAAGGCGATTGCGGCGACGACGGATCCGACGGTGCTGGGGTGGTCCCACGTATATTTAGGGAGGATTCTGGATATGAAAGAAGATCGCGAGGCGGCGTTGGTGGAGTACCAGGCGGCGCTGAAAACGAGCGGGACGCTGCCAGAGATCAAGACTGCGGCGGAGCGTGGGTTGAAGGCGGCGTATGAGCCTCCGGCGAAAGCTCCGGTGAAGGATACTGGGAAGTAGAGTTCGGGAAGCTGTCCGCAAAGATCTTTACTGCAGAGGGCACTGAGAGAGCACAGGGGTGTAGCGAATTCTAGGGGTGGGAACTTTAAGGAGAGAGCATGAAGCGAGCGGCAATGATGGTCGCAGTGCTGGGAATTTCGGTTTGGGGTTACGCGCAAAGCAATGGTAAGCCCGCGGGACAAGCGGCCACGCCAGCGGCGGGACAAGGAACTGCTGGTCAGGCAGCGCCGGCGGGGAAGCGGCCTCCGCAGGCGAAGACGCAGCCGGAGTTTGACGCTTACAAGGCGGCGGTCGCTTTGACCGATCCGGCGGCGCAAGAAAAAGCAGCGAACGATTTTGCGACGAAGTTTCCGGAGAGCGAGTTGCGGCCGGTACTGTATAAGGCGGTGATGCACGGGTACCAGCAGGCGAACAATGGCGACAAGATGATGGAGATGGCGCAGAAGCTGTTGAGCTTCGATCCGGACGACCCGGAGGCGCTGGTGGGCGTGGCGCAGGTGCTGGCTGAGCGGACGCATGACACCGACCTGGACAAAGATCAGAAATATGCCGAAGCGAAAAAAGATGCGCAGCGCGCGCTGGTGACGGTGGATACAGATGTGCCGAGCACGGGTTATCCGCCGGAACAGTTGAATGCGTTCAAGGGGTTTTTGCGCTCGGACGCGTACGCGATTCTGGGGACGATCGACTTCAATAACAAGGCGTGGGCGGATGCGGAGGGAAATTTGAGGAAGTCGATTGAGGCGTTTCCGCAGCAGATTGATCCGGTGGCGGTGCTGCGGTTGTCGCTGGCGCTGGACCAGGAGAATAAATATCCCGAGGCGCTGAAATATGCGAGCCAGGCGGTGGATATGACGAAAGAAGGAACGGCGACGGGGGACGCGGCGCGGAAGGAAAAGGATCGGTTGACGCAGTTGACGGGAGGGGCGCCGGCGGTGAAGTAAGGGAAGCCGATTGTTTTACGCTTTGGCATCGCTGAACCGATGCCCCGAAGAATCTTTCCACTATGAATTGTGCTCCGGAGAAAGAAGTGCTAGGAGCTGTAATTTCGTCATGAAGGAACGGGAAATCACGGCGCTCGAAACCGCGCTGGGCTATCACTTTCGGAGGCGGGCGGTGATTGAGCAGGCGCTGACGCATAGCTCGCAGGCGCGGGAGCAGGAATCGCAGCAGACGGGCGAGAGTAAGTTCAGGGTCAGCGACAACGAGCAGTTGGAATTTCTCGGTGATGCGATTCTGGCGCTGGTGACGAGCGAGGAGTTATTCCAGCGGTTTCCGCAATTTCGCGAGGGCGAGCTTTCGAAGCTGAGGGCGCATGTGGTGAGCGAGCGGCATTTGATCCGCGTAGCGCAGCAGTTGGAGTTGGGGCACTATTTGCGGCTGGGGCGCGGGGAAGAAAAAAGCGGCGGGCGCAGTAAGACGGCGCTGCTGGTGGATGCTCTGGAAGCGGTGTTGGCGGCGATTTATCTGGATGGAGGAATGCCGCCCGTCAAGGAATTTATTCTGCGCGAGATTCTTTCGCCCGAACTGGAGCGGATGGAACGGGATGGCGGAACGCTGCCGATGACGGATTTTAAATCGGCGCTGCAGGAAACTTTGCAGGGGCTGGGGCTGGCGCAACCTTCTTATGTGCTGGTGCATGAAGCAGGTCCGGAGCACAGCAAGACGTTTACCGTGGAAGTGCGTCTGAACACTAAGAACGGCGATGGGAAGCCGGAGTTCGTGGGGCGGGCACAGGGCTCGACCAAGAAGACGGCGGAGCAGGATGCGGCACGGCAGCTGCTGGCGTATCTGGCGTCACGGCCGCAATCGGCGGGAGCGAGGCTTTCGCGAAATTCGCGAGTGACGGATCGGCAGAGTGGACCGGTTTCGTAATGAATTTTTCTGAAGTTCAGTTACCCGAGCAACAAAGCGCGGTGCATGCGGTAGAAACCGATGCGATTGGATCGTTGCAGTCGCTGCTGGGAACCGTGGTGATCGCGGTATTCGTGATCACCTTTATAGTGCAGGCGTTCCAGATTCCTTCGCCCTCGATGGAAAACACGCTGCTGGTTGGCGATTATCTGTTGGTGAATAAGCTGTGCTACGGCGGCGGAGGCGTAGGGAATTTGTTTATGCCCTACCGCAGGGTTCAGCGCGGCGACGTTGTGGTATTTCATTATCCGGTGAACCCGTCGCAACATTTTGTGAAACGTGTAGTGGGCGTTCCCGGCGACAGGGTTCGGATGGTGAATAAGCGCGTGTACGTGAACGGAGTACTGGTGAGCGAGCCGTATGTGCGCTACAGCCGACCGGCGGACGATTTATTCCGCGATAGTTTTCCGCGGCTGGATGTGGCTCCGGGCGAAACCGCGGACTGGTGGATGATGCTGCGGAAGTTGGTTGAGGATGGACATCTGATCGTCCCCGAGGGACATTATTTTGTGATGGGCGATAACCGCGATAATAGCTATGACAGCCGGTATTGGGGATTTGTGCCGCAGGGAAATATTATTGGGCGTCCGCTGGTGATTTACTGGTCGGTGCGGAGCCCGGAGGGCGATGCGATTACGCCGACGACACTGAGTGCTAAACTGTATCGCTTTGCGTATGCGGTGACGCATATACTCCAGATCACCCGGTGGAATAGGACGTTAAGAGTGGTGAATTGAGCGGTCGGCATTGCAGATGATGCGACGCGGCAACAGTTATTAGCGCCCGGAACGCACCTCGGGCGCTGAAGCGCGGGGAATCATTAACGGCTTGGCGGCACGAGTAAACTCGTGCCCTTCGTGGAGAAGCTAGAGCTTTTTTAGCGAGATTGGATGGATGGATCATAGTGGCGAAAAAAGATAATCAAGAAAAAGATGCCGTCGAGGAAAAACCGCGCGAGACGACGGTGGAATTTCTGGCATCGCTGGCGGCGGTGCTGGTAACGGGATTATTCATCATTACGTTCGTGGTGCAGGCCTTTGAAATTCCATCGAGTTCGATGGAAGACACGTTGCTGATTGGCGACCATGTGTTCGTGAACCGCATTGTGTTCGCGCCAAAAACCGGATGGGCTGGGCCGCTGCTTCCCTACCGCGCAGTGCGGCGCGGAGATATTGTTGTGTTTTTGCACCCTGATCCGCATGATGCGGGAACATATGTGGTAAAGCGCATCATGGGCGTGCCGGGGGACCGCATTCATTTGCGTAATGGAGTGGTGTACCGCAACGGCGAGGCGCTGAACGAGCCGTATATCGACCACGATCAGGATAGTTCGGAAGATTTTTACCGCAACAATTTTCCGTCTGTACCGCCGTCGTATGAGAACGGAGTGTATCCGAACTGGATCGTGGATTTGGCTTCTCATGTTCAGGGCGACGATTTGGTTGTACCTCCGGGGCATTATTTCGCCATGGGTGACCATCGCGGAGTGAGCCTCGACAGCCGGTATTGGGGATTTATTCCGCAGGAAAATATTATTGGGCGGCCCATGTTTATTTATTGGTCGTTCGAGACACCAGCCGATCAGTACCGCAAGACGGACTTCGGGGATCGCATAGGATTTTTGGCGCACGTGGTGTTGCACTTTTTTGACGAGACGCGCTGGCGGCGAACGCTGAAAGTAGTGCGGTGAAGTTTTTCTCATCCAAGCGGCGGGTTGTGGCCGCGGCAGTGGTGATTCTGCTGGGGCTGTTTGTTCTGCGTCCGGGCGTGTCGCGACTGAAAGCGCGCATTACGAACTCAATCAGCCGCGCGGTGGCGCGTCCTGCGGATGTCGGCTCGGTTCAGCTACGATTTCTCCCTCCTGGCTTCGATCTCCAGAATGTGGTCATTTACGAAGACCCGGCATTCGGGGCGGAGCCCATGCTGCGCGCGCCGGAAGTGACGGCATCGGTGCGTCTGAGTTCCCTGCTGCGCGGACGGCTGGACATTTCGCGGCTGGAGCTGACCGAGCCAAGTTTGAACCTGGTGCGGCGAGCGGATGGACGATGGAATTGGGAAGCTCTGCTGGAGCGCACGGCACGCACTCCGCTGGCGCCGACGGCGAAGTCGAAGTCGGAGACGCGGCCAGGCTTTCCTTACATTGAGGCAAGTTCGGGGCGGATTAACTTTAAAGCGGGCGCGGAGAAAAAACCCTACGCGCTGTTGAATGCGGATTTTGCGTTATGGCAGGAATCGGAAAATGAATGGGGAGTGCGATTGAAGGCGGAGCCGCTACGCACCGACATGAGTTTGAGCGACACCGGCTTGCTGCGGATGAATGGAACGTGGCAACGGGCCGGGAGCTTGCGCGAGACTCCGCTGCAATTCAGAGTGGAGTGGGATCGGGCGCAGCTTGGACAATTGACGAAGCTGATATTCGGGAACGATAAAGGCTGGCGCGGTGAGGTTCGGGTGGATGCGGCGCTGAACGGAATTCCGGCGGCGATGAAAGTGGCGGCCGATTTGTCGATTGCGGACTTCCATCGCTATGACATTGCCGACAGTGCGGGGCTGCGGCTGGCGGCGCACTGCGACGGAAGTTACAGCTCGGTGGAAGCGATGGTACGGGGCATTGAGTGCGGCGCGCCGGTGGGCGATGGCAGAATCACGCTGAGCGGGGACGCTGGGCTGCCGGGTGTGCATAGAATCGATCTCGCGTTGAAGGTTGAAGATGTTCCGGCGAACGCCTTGGCGCAGGTGGCGCGCCGGGCCAAGAAAAACCTTCCCGCGGATTTGATTTCGGCGGGAACGGTACAAGGAAGTTTTTCTGCAACAGAAGATGCGGAATCGCGCGTGGCGGAATTTTCAGGGCACGGCGAGATTGCGAATCTTCGGTTGCGATCGGCGAAGACGAAAGTGGAATTCGTCGCCACGAGCATACCGTTTGTGCTGCGTTCGGGACGCGGCTCCGCGGCGGGCGCGAAAAGCGTGCGCCCGCATGATGATGGAAGGGCGCAGGCCGCGGACGGACTGCGCGTGGAGTACGGTCCCTTCCCCGCCGGTTTGGGGCATCCTGTTCCGGCGCAGGCTCGTGGATGGTTCGGGCGATCGGGTTATGAGATGGCGATCCGAGGGGACGGAGAAATTGCGCACACGTTGCGGATGGCGACTTTGCTGGGACTTCCGGCGATGAAGGCCGGCGTAGAGGGCGCGGCGCAGATCGATTTGCAGATTGCGGGATCGTGGGCGGGGAATGTCGTGGGAACGGAATCGGGCTTCGCTTTGCCGGAGGTGACGGGGACAGCGCAGTTGAGAAACGTTCGAGCTGTGGTGCGAGGAGTAAGAAGCCCGATTGAAATTGCATCGGCGGAGTTGAAGCTCTTGCGTGATGGAGTGCGAGTAGAGAAGTTAAATGCGCGGGCAGCCGATGCGCGCTGGACTGGCTCTGTGACGTTGCCGCGCGGATGTGGAATGGCGGGAGCCTGCGTAGTCGGATTTAATTTGAATAGCGACGACGTTTCGTTGAGCGCGGTGCATAGCTGGTTGAGTCCTGCGCCGAGCGAACGGCGGTGGTATCAGGTTTTGGCTGCCGAGAAGGCGGCAGCGCCTTCGTTCCTGGGAAGCTTGCGAGCTTCGGGAAAAGTGAACGTGGGGCGGCTGCGGATTCATAATGTGGTGGCCGAAAAAGTTTCCGCTGCGCTGGATCTGGAGCACGGCAAGTTGAAGCTTTCCGATTTGCGAGGAGATTTATTGGGTGGGAAACATCGCGGCGAGTGGCTGGTTGATTTCTCCGGGACAACGCCGGTGTATACCGGGGCTGGAACTTTGAGTGCGATTTCGCTAGAGACGATGGCCGATGCGATGCAGGATCAGTGGGTTTCGGGAACGGCCGGGGCAAGTTATCAGATTACGGAGTCGAGCGCGGATGGCGCGGCGTTCTGGCAAGCGGCCGAGGGGACAATGCAATTTGATGTGAGGGACGGAGCTTTGCCGCACGTTGCGTTGGCGAGAGACGAAGAGCTGCGAGTGATGAGCTGGAACGGGCAGGCGCGGTTACATGCGGGGGAGATTCAGATTGAGCAGGGGAGGTTGATCTCTCCTAATGGCACGTATGGAATGACGGGGACGGCTTCATTGGGGAGCGCGCTCGATTTGAGGTTGACGAAGGCCGGCGCGGGATACAGCATTACTGGGACGCTGGCGGAGCCGCATGTGGAGATGAGTACAGCGGAGACGCAGGCGCGGCTGAAGCCGTAATCCCTCAAGGGTTGAAGCGCTTCCGCCGTTCAGCAAGGTCAACAGCAGGTTCCTCGCCGGGCCTTTGGCCCAACTCGGAATGACAAAGCTTAAATGAAGCTTTATGCAGCGATGAAGTGTGTGCGCCGCTCCAAAAGCCACCGCACGAAAACACCAGCAAACAAGACCAGCAACAAACAAATCCTTCACGGCGCATAGCCGGGGCCGCGCAGGACTTTTCCCGGCAACGCTCCTGTCATCTTTCCCTGCTCGATCACGGGCACGCCGTTTACCAGCACATAATCCATGCCTTCGGAGAGCTGATTGGGATTGTCGAAGGTGGCGAGGTCGCGCACGGTTGCGGGATCGAAGATGACGACATCGGCGCACATGCCGGATTTGAGAACGCCGCGATCGGTGAGGCGAAGGCGTTGCGCGGGCAGGGCGGAAAATTTGCGGATGGCGTCTTCGAGCGTGAGCGCTTTTTCTTCGCGGACATATTTGCGCAGGATGCGCGGGAAGGTTCCGTAGGCGCGGGGATGAGGATGTTCCTGTCCAAGAATGCCTTCAGGCGAAGTGCCGGAAGAATCGTTGTCGATGGCGACCCAGGGTTGCTGGAGAGCGAGCGTGACATCGCGCTGCGACATGCCGAAGACGGCGACTCCGGTGTTGGGATCTTCGATGAGGAAGTCGAGGAGCGCATCGATGGGATCTTTGTGCCAGAGCTTTGCAATCTCTGAAAGACGCTTGCCTTGTAGGGGAAGCATTTTTGGATTTTGCACGACGCCGATCATGATGGCTTCGGGGCCGGGAATTTCCTGCCATTCGTTGTCCCAGTCTTTGGAGGGCGTGAGCATTTCTTTGCGGATGCGCTGGCGCATAGCGGGATCTTTGAGGCGCTCGACGAGCTTGGCGGTACCCCCATCATGTGCCCAAGGCGGAACGAAGGCGGAGAAATCGTTGAACCACGCGGTGTAGGCGTAAGTGTCGGCGGTAATGTCGGCGCCGGCGGCGCGCGCGGCGTTGATTTTGGCGACGACTTCGGGCATGCGTCCCCAATTATTTTTGCCGGCGACTTTGATGTGCCAGATTTCGACGGGGACGTGGGCTTCGCGGCCGATGCGCAGGGCTTCGTCGATGGCGTCGAGGACGGAGTCGCTTTCGTTGCGCATGTGCGTGGAATAAATGCCGCCGAATTTTCCGCCTTCGGCGGCGAGCGCGATCAGTTCGTCAGTTTTCGCGTAGGGAGCGGGAGCGTATTCGAGCGCGGTGGAGACGCCGACTGCGCCGTCTTTCATGGCGTCGCGCACGAGAGATTTCATCTGGTCGAGTTGCGCGGGAGTGGGTTGAACATTGTCATCGCCGAGGACGAAGCGGCGGACTTGCGTGGCCCCAACGTAGCTGGCGAGATTGATGCCCATGCCTTGTTTCTCGAGGCGCGCGAAATATTGCCGGAAGGTGCGCCAGTCGGGCGTGATGTGATAGTGGTCGTATCCGGCGAGGTCGGATTGAATGATGGCGTCGTTGAGCGGAGCGATGGAGTTGCCTTCGCCGGTGATCTCGGTGGTGATGCCTTGATAGATTTTCGAAGGCAGGCGCGGATCGACGAGGATGGAGAGTTCGGATTGGCCGAGCATGTCGATGAATCCGGGGGCGACAACTTTGCCGGCGGCGTCGATGGTGCGCTTGCGAGGGGCGGCGGAGAGATTGCCGATGGCAGCGACTTTGCCCTCGCGGATGCCGAGATCTCCGGAGTACCAAGGGGAGCCGGTGCCGTCGATGATGTGGCCGTTGGTGATGACGAGGTCGAAGGCGGATTGGGCGCGGGAGTGCGCGGCGAGGAGCAGGATGATTGTGAAAAGGAAATTCAGTTTGTGAAGTTTCATCGGTTTCCTTTGATGGACAGCGGCTAAAGCCGCTTGTGAAAAAAGAGCCTTCACACGGCGCTGAAGCGCCGCTCTTTCACGGTACTGCATGCATCCACGCGCTGGATGCGTTCATGTTGTTATCACGTTCGCGCGACGGCGAGCGAGTGCTCCGATTGCGATCCACCCTACAAGCGCGAGCCATTCGTACATTGTGAAGTGGCCGGGGATTGCGGGAACGACTTTCATCAGCAGCATTGCGATTGCTACAAGAAGCCCGAATCCGGCGACGGAGAATTCTAACGTGGACACCTTCAACTGGGCAGATAGTTCTCCCTTGCGGCCGAGTGAGATATATGCGGCGCAGGTGGCGGCCCATCCGATGGCGCAGGCGACGGAGCCGACTTCGGTGATGGGGACGAGGATGGCGTCGCCGAGCAGCATGCAGGCGGCGGTCGCCGCTCCGATGCAGAGGACCGCGATGGACGGCGTCTGATGCTGGGGATGAATTTGTCCAGCACGCGGGTCGATCAGGCCGCGGCGGCCGAGCGCGAAGACCATGCGGCTGGCGGCGATGAAGTTTCCGTTGAAGCATTTGACCAGCGAGAGCAGCGCGGCCGCAAGAATTATATTCACTACCCAGCGCGAGCCGACGGCGCGCTGGAAGGCTACGGCGGTCATGAATTTTTCTGCGGTGAGTTCGTGCCACGGGGCTACGAATGCGACGGCGGCGATGATTACTGTGTAGAAAAGAATGCCGACGAGAATCGCCATCGCGATGGCTTTGAAAAACGATTGCGACTGAAATTCGGATGTGGATTCTTCGGCGGCTTTGGTCACGGATTCGAATCCGGTCATGAAATAGGGTACGACTTGAAGGACGAGGAGAAATGAAACGAAGGGCGCGTGGGTGAAAAGCGGAGGGAAGTTGTGCGGCGAACCTTTGCTGGCGCCGAGCGCGACGAAAAGGATGAATAAGGCGAGGGTGCCGAAGGCGGTCCAGTTTTGAAAAGTTGCGCTCAGGCGGACGCCGCGATAGTTCAAGGTGGTGAGCAACGCGGTGAGGGCGAGGCCGATGACGAGGTGGGGAAGATAAACCGGGCGTCCGGCGATGCGGTAGAGTTCGAGCGAATCGAGCGCGGGGAAAATGTAGCCGGCGATGCGGCCAACCGCGACGGCCTCCCAGGGGCAGACGATGAAGTAGGCGAGCATCATCATCCATCCGGTGGAAAAGCTGATGGGGCGTGAGAAAGCGGCGGCGGTGTAGGCAACTTCGCCGGCGGCGTCGGGCATGGCGGCGACGAGGCGGCCATAGACCCATCCGATGGGAAACAGCAGCGCGCCGCCGATGGCGAAGCCGAGCAGGGCGCCGAGAGCGCCGCCGCGGAGAAGCCAGTCGTCCATGACGACGAGCCAGCCGACGCCGACCATGGTGCCCCAGCCGAGAGTGAAGTAATCGGTGAGGCGGAGTTTGCGGGCGAGGGGCATGGGTAAGTGAGTGGAGGGCGAATTATAAAGGATGGAGATGCTTTGCTTTTAGAGCAGCGATGTTTTATGAGCCGACCGGTACCGCCAATGGCCTCCAGCAGTTGCTAATGAGTGTAATCGCCTGGTTTCAACAGGAATCTGTATGAGTGTTTTGAGTGTTAGAATCGGCTGCTACTGAAATGCTAGAATGTGCGGCGCTCCTAATCTGTGGCGTTATGACTGTCTTAATTGGTCGCGTTTACTGGAGCCTTCAGCGGTTTGCTCCCACGAACGCGATCAGTTGGTCGCGATTTTCTGTCGTGCTTCTTGTTGTCGGAGTAGCCGCAATTTGCATTGCGCTGCTGCCGAGGGCATGGGTTCGCAGCGTCCCTGCTGAGGGAAATGCACGACGCCGCTCCGTTCCGTTTGGGTTCTTGCTGGCCTCTGCTGCGGCTGGCCTGCTGTTGGTAATAATCTTGAGCTTCATCCACCACCAATCGTTCGAGCCTCCTATGGGGCTTGTATATTCGATCTGTCCCGCATGTGTGCTCACGGTTACCGTTGACCCTTCGTTGACAGCGGTAATTGTCGCTCTCGCTCCTCTAAATGCCCTCGTGTTCGGGGCAATGGGGGGTGTGATCGGAACCATCGTTAACCTGCTTCGCAAAAAACCGGCGTAACATCCCGATTACACTCATTTACCCCTCAGGTTGTTGCTAGCTTTCTATCGACAATTTCCTCTTTGTCGAATTGCAGTCCCTTCGACTTCGCTCACGGTACTCGCCGGGACGGCGCGCGGGATAACCTGTGGATGGATCTAGCGCGTGGATCGGGGAGGGGAGAGCCTGTCGGGCTTCGCCCGACCGGACAGCCAGGGCGGCTGTCCCGACATGATCATGGTAGTATCGACAATACCCTCGCATGATGCTGCTATCTTTAATTGGATACCGCAGTGCCGTTGTGCCTTGCCATGAACCGATCAAGAACCGATGACAACTTCGAACCAATCGCGTAAACGCGTGCTCAGCGGCATGCGGCCAACTGGAAAATTGCATCTGGGAAATTATGTGGGCGCGCTCGATAACTGGGTGCGCATGCAGGATGAGTACCAGTGTTTTTTTGAAGTGGCCGACTGGCACGCGCTGACCACCGATTATGCCGATACGGCGCGGGTAAAAGAAAATTCGCTGGAGGTGGTGCTCGACTGGCTGGCGGCGGGGCTCGATCCGGAGAAGTCAGTGATTTTTATCCAGTCGCATGTGCCGGCACATGCGGAGCTGCATTTGCTGTTTTCGATGATCACGCCGCTGGGCTGGCTGGAGCGGGTTCCGACGTATAAAGAGCAGCGGGAGAATATTAAGGATAAGGATCTGGGAACGTATGGGTTTTTGGGATATCCAGTGCTGCAGTCGGCGGATATTTTGATTTACAAGGGCGAAGTGGTTCCGGTGGGAGAAGATCAGGTGGCGCACGTGGAGCTGACGCGGGAGATTGCGCGCAGGTTCAATCATTTCTACCCAATATCGGTTGAAAGCGAAAAACTAACCCCGGCTCAACGAGAATGGTGCGCAGCGCGGTATGGTGAAGTTCTTTCTAATACCGCCTACGTGGTAGGTACCGTTTTCCCCGAGCCGCAATCCCTGCTGACGATTGCTCCGAAGCTGCCAGGGACCGATGGGCGCAAGATGTCAAAATCGTATGGCAATACGATTTTGCTGACCGACCCGGAGCCGGTGGTGCGGCAGAAGCTGAAGACGATGGTGACCGATCCGGCGCGAGTGAGAAGGTCGGATCCGGGGAATCCGGATGTGTGTCCGGTGGGCGACCTGCACAAGATTTTCAGCAGCAAAGAAACGATGGCGAAGGTGAACGCGGGCTGCCGCTCGGCGGGCATTGGATGCATCGAGTGCAAGGGATGGGCGGCGGATGGGCTGGTGCAGTTGCTGAATCCGATGCAGGAGCGGCGCAAGAAATATGAGGAGAATCCGCGGCTGGCTTGGGATATTCTTGAGGCTGGCACGGAGCGGGCGCGCAAGACGGCAGGCGAGACGATGAACGATGTGCGCGCTGCAATGGGGATGTCGATTGCGTACGAGGGGCCGGCGGTGAACCATGGGAAATAACGATGGCAAATAAAGAGAGCGTTGCGAGATCGACGGAGGTTGCGCCGGAGCAACTGCCGTTTGTGGTGGCTGGCGGCGCGGCGGTGCGGGCGAATCGCGCGGATGGGAAGAAAGAAAAAGAGGAGAGCGATTCTCCGTTTGCGGTTTCGGTGACCGATGTTTATGAAGGGCCGCTCGATCTGCTGCTCGATTTGATTCGCAAGCAGGATATCGACATCTACGACATTCCGATCGCGCGTATTACGGAGCAGTATCTGGCGTACGTGGAGAAGATTCGCGAGTTGGATGTGAATGTGGCCGCCGATTTCATTTATATGGCGGCGGTGCTGATTCACATCAAGTCGAAGATGCTGCTGCCGCGCGATCCGTCGGCGAAGGCGGAGGAGTTGGAAGATCCGCGGACCGAACTGGTGAACCGGCTGCTGGAGCATGAGAAGTTCAAGTCGGCGGCGCAGATGCTTTTGCAGAAGCAGCAGATTGAAGACGCGGTGCTGACGAATCCCTCGTTGAAAGAATTTATGGACGCCGAGGGCACCGAGCCGGAGATTGCGGCGGATGTGATCGACCTGGTGAAAACTTTTCAGCAGATTCTGGAGCGCGTGCGCACGCGTCCGATGATCAACGTGAACGAAGAGACGGTGACCGTGGGGCAGATGATCGATTACTTGCGGCGGCGGCTGTCGCTGGAATCGAGGCCGATCCGGCTGAAGCAGTTGTTGATGAGAGTGGAATCGCGGCAGGCGCTGGTGTGCATGTTTCTGGCATTGTTGGAAATGGTGCGGTTGCAGGCGATTCAGGTGCGGCAAGAAAAAATGTTTGGCGAGATTGCGGTAAGGAAGCATGTTGGGTTTGACGCGGTGATGGCGGAGCAGGCGGCGGTTAGGGATGACTGGAGATAAGGCAGTTGCCAGTTGTCGGTTGCCAGTTTCGCAGGGGGCTGAAAACTTTTATTCTTCCGTGCCCTTTCCGAGCGTTTTGGTTTCCGATTTTAACTAGCAACTGGCAACTAGGTACTGACAACTGATCTATGAGTTTAAAGGCTCAACTCGAAGCGATTATTTATGCGGCCGAAACGCCGATTACCAGCGAGCAGATTTTTCAGCTGGTGAAAGAATCGGCGATGGCTAGTGGCGCGTCGGATGATGCAGAAGCAAAGTCGCGAGTGCGCGCGGCTTTGGAAGAACTGGTTGCCGATTACGGAAGCGCGGATCACGGCATTGAAGTTCGGCAGGTGGCGGGCGGGTACCGGATGTCGACCAAGCCCGATCAGCATGAAGTGGTCCGCAGCTTTGCCAAGAGTTTGAAGCCGCCGATCCGGCTGTCGCTGCCCGCGCTGGAGACGCTGGCGGTGATCGCATACAAGCAGCCCGCGACGGTGCCGGAGATCAACGAGATTCGCGGCGTGGATTCCGGTGGCGTGATTGCCACGCTGCTCGACCGCAAGCTGATTACGACGGCGGGGCGCAAGCAGGTGATTGGGCGCCCGATTCTGTATAAGACGACGAAGGAATTTTTGATGCGGTTTGGGTTGAAGGATGTGAACGAGCTGCCGAGCATGGAAGAGTTTGAGAAGCTGGTGGCGGAGTCGTTTCAGGGGGAGTTGGTGACGGCGTCTGAGGGCTCGGAGCAGGCGAGTGAAGCGCATTCGGATGCGGCGGCGGAAGAGGTTACGGAGTCGGCGCGGAAAGAATAGTTGACCTGAAGTAGAACGTAGAGAGATGTTCTATAGCGAGAAGAGCATACCTCAGGCGCTGAAGCGCAGTGACATATAAAGCGGCTAGAAGGCACGAGTGGAACTCGTGCCCTTCCCGGTCGTGAAGTGGCCGGAGCTTTAAGGTTTTCGGCGATGAAGCCGCGCACTTTCAATTCGAATTCACATACAACAATTTTCGATGATCCGAACCTAGAATCAACCGTAGTCCCACTCATATGCCGGCTGAACGATTACAGAAAATTATTGCCGCGGCGGGGATTGCTTCCCGGCGCAAGGCTGAAGAATTGATCAGCGCGGGGCATGTGAAGGTGAATGGGACCGTGGTGACTGAGTTGGGGACGAAGGCCGATGCCGACGTCGACCACATTCGTGTGGATGGGAAGTTGTTGCAGGGGGCGCAGCAGCATGTGTATTTGCTGCTGAATAAACCCAAAGGTTACGTGACGACGGTGAGCGATCCGGAGAAGCGTCCGACGGTGATGCAGTTGCTGCGCGGGGTGAAGAAGCGCGTGTATCCCGTGGGGCGACTGGATTATGCGAGTGAAGGGCTGCTGCTGCTGACCAACGACGGCGGGCTGGCGAACAAGCTGATGAAAGCGGCGTCGCAGGTGCCGAAGACTTATGTTGTCAAGGTTGCGGGGGTCCCGAGTAAAGAGGCGCTCGATAAACTGCGCAGCGGAGTTTCGATCTTGACCGACGGCGGGCGGCGGGTGAAGACTGCGCCGGCGGGGATACGCGTGGTGAAAGAGGCGACGAATCCGTGGTATGAAGTGACGTTGATTGAAGGGCGGAATCGCGAGATCCGGCGCATGTTTGAGCAGGTGGGGCATCATGTGGAAAAGATCAAGCGCGTGAAGTATGGCCCGCTCACGCTCGACGTTCCTCCGGGAAAATTTCGCACGCTGACTGAGCAGGAAGTTGACCGGCTGCGAACTGCGGCAAATAAACCGATAGCGCGAACGAAGCCCTTCGTGGCATGATGCGGCAAGCATGAGCCGTTTTTTTGATTTAGTTTCGAAGCCGGCGCGGGATATGGGCGCGGGCGCTCCTGGGCCGACGGCCGCTGCCATCGAGCGGCGGGCAAGACTCATCAAGCTCGATTCCAACGAAAATCCTTTTGGGCCGTCGAAGCGCGTGTTGGATGCGATGCGCGAAGCGCTGGCTACGGCGAATTTTTATCCCGATGACGATTGCAGCGCGCTGCGAGTGAAGCTGGCGGGGCATCACGCGGTTTTGCCGGAGCAGGTGCTGGTGACGGCGGGATCGACCGCGTTGCTGAGCCTGCTGTGCCAGACGCTGCTTGCGCCGGGGCTGAATGCGGTGACCAGCGAGCGGTCGTTTATTGTGTATTCGATGGCGGTGCATGCGGCGGGAGCGCGGCTGGTAGAAGCTCCGATGCGCGATGACAGCTACAATCTGGATGCGATTCTGGCGGCGGTGAATGCGGAGACGCGAATTATTTTCCTGGCGAATCCGAATAATCCGACGGGGACGATGCTGGATGCGGAAGTTGTTGAGCGCTTTGTGAAGCGGCTTCCGGGGCATGTGGTGGTGGTGCTCGATGAGGCGTATTACGAGTTCGCTTCGTATTTCGCGGAGCTGCGGCGGGTGAAATATTCGCGCTCGCTCGACTATGTGCGGCAGGGCGCGAGTGTGGTGGTGCTGCGAACGTTTTCAAAGGCGCATGGGCTGGCGGGGCTGCGCGTGGGTTATGGGCTGGGTCCTGCGGAACTGCTGGGATATTGCGCGCGCATGCGGAATACGTTTTCGGTGGCGTCGGTGGCGCAGGCGGCGGCCATGGCGGCGATCGACGACGAGGCGCATATTCGGCGCGTGGTCGATAACAATGCCTTGCAGGCGCGAGTTTTGGCCGAGGGATTGGCGGCGCTGGGATTTCGCGTGACGCCGACCTCGGCGAACTTTTTGTATTGCGAGCTGGGAGAAGATGCCGCGGCGGTTGCCAATCGATTGCAGGATGAAGGCGTGGCGGTGCGTCCGCTGGGGGCGTGGGGCGCGCCGAATTGCATTCGCGTGACGATTGGGACGGCGGAGCAGAATGCGGCGTTTCTGGAGGCGGTGGGGAGGGTAGGCAAGAGAGGTTCGTCGATTCTTAGGTCGATGGCATGATTCCTGATCCTGAATACTAAGGGGATGTAGTCGACGGACCAGAGGGCATGATTATCCGCGCTCGTTGCTGTTGCTTATCTCGGAGTGCTCCCTGAACTCGTTCTAGGAATTTGGCATAGAGCGTTTTGCTGAATTCTTGACGCCGGTTGAACTCGATCTGCACAGCCGTGGTATTAAACTTCAACTTCCCGTTCCGAACCTCGATTTCTTTTTGGTGTGCGGCTGCATACGCATAGAGCGCCGATGTGGCAGAGAACCACTGCTGCTCTAGTTTCGACATGGACGCTTCGTCGGCTTGCTCTAAATCACCGTCAAACGTAGTCAGAAATTGCGAATCGACCTCGCTCATTCTCTTGCGGAAATCCGCTACGGCGTCCTGCTGCTTAGCCCGGTAAGCGAAGTCGGAATCCGTCGCCCTCTTCAATTGCCCCATGGTATCGGCCATTGCATCCTCGCTCGCGAACGACTCGGGCGAATATAGCGGCGGAGACAGCGCCTTTGTCTGGGATGCGGCGATATCGTATTCGCGGCTGTTGGCCGCTTTGCGTCGTATGAGTTCGACGACCAGCGCCTTTCGTTCCGGATGAATGTGGCTAAGAGGGACGTTAGAAAAAGCTAAGTCGACGTATTCGTTGTGCGCGGGAATTGAGGAAACCGCAAGAGCCGTGAGTGTAGCAGATGCGACTGCTAGCACGATTGCACCGAAGATCAGAGCACGTGAAGTGGTCTGCCCATGGCGCTTATTTCGCGCTCGGATGCTAACGATCACGGCAAGGTTTACGACGGAAAGGGCGACGAATCCACTTACTATGGCCGTGGTAGTGTTCAGTTCGCCAGAGCCGCGTTTCCAAGCCATCATCAGCGGGACCGTGAGGTTCGCGCAGGAAACTATGAGCCAGTCCAGCGAGTTGCGTGACATCTTGTACATTTCGCAGCCGATTTTACATTCCAAACTAGCGAGTGTCGATGGGTAGACTTTTCAGCGAGCCTACTTCCCCGGCTTACCCTCTCGCAGCGCCACCATCATCGCCGCGATGCGCTTCTCGCGGGTCTCCGGCCTCTTCGCATCTTCGATGGCGCGCATCCATTCTTTTTGATGAGTGAAGGAGAGCTTTGACCAGGACTCTTTAGCTTTGGGATCGCTGGCGATTATTTTCTTTAGCGGCGCGGGGACTTCGACTTTGCGTTCGTCCTGGTCGAGTTCCATGACGACGGAGACGGTGTCTCCGGCCTTGCAGTTTGCGCCGGCGCGGAGCTGCGCGTTGACGGCCATCATGTGGCCGGCGCCCATGTTCATCAGCGAACTGCGGAAGGGGAAGGCGTTGATGGTGCCTTTCACGGGCACGCGGGCTTTGGTGTGGAAGACTTCGACTACGTCGAAGGGAGGCTTGAGGGCGGCGGTGGATTTGCCGGGTTCGCCGATGAGTTTTACTTTGAATTTGTGTTGCGGCATGGGTCCTCGTCAGGAATTTTAATCAGCGTATTTTATCCTGCTAACTCGGCGGCGTGGGCGGCTCCGTAGAGGCCGGCGTCGCTGCCCAGGAGGGCTCGGGTGATTATTGTCTTTTTCTCGGTACTCGCTGAGGTCTGTGGCGCGGCTGCCGAGCTTTGCTCGGCTTGGACAGCCGAGGGCGGCTGTCCCCACATGGGCTGTTTTACTGCCGTCGGCTGCTCTTCCATCACATTCTGTTGCGCTGACTGCGGCTGATGGTCATCCGGCGCGGTCGCGGCATAGACGAGGGAGCGGCGGCGGAGTTCGGAGAACATGGTGGGGGCAAAGGCGTCCCAGGCGCTGGCGACGCCGCCGCCGATGACGAACATTTCGAGATTCAGAACGTTGGTGAGATCGGCGAGCAGGATGCCGAGATAGCGGCCGAAGGTGTGGAAGATGCGGCGGGCGTGCTCGTCGCCCTGAAGCGCGAGATTGTAGATGGACTTGGCGCCGAACTCGGCGTCGGAAGAGGCGGCCGCGGCAAGCAGTTGGGCGTCGCCGGTGGCGATGGCTTCGCGTGCCATGCGCAGGATGGCGGTGGCGGAGGCATATTTTTCGGCGCATCCGCGATTGCCGCAGGCGCAGGGTTCCCCCTCGGGCTCGACGGTGACGTGGCCGAATTCTCCGGACATGCCGTTCATGCCGTGCCAGATTTTTCCGTTGAGAACGATGCCCCCGCCGATGCCGGTGCCGAGCGTAACGACGCCGACGTTTGGAATGCCGCGGGCAGCGCCGAGCCACTGCTCGCCGAGGGCGGCAACGTTGGCGTCATTGTCGAGAACGACTCGGGCGCCCAGTCGGCGTTCGATTTCGTCGCGCACGGGATAGTTCTCCCATCCGGGAAGGTTGGCAGACTTGCGCATGGTTCCGGTCGCCATGTCGATGATGCCGGGAACGCCGATGCCCGCGCCGATGAGCTTTCCCGTGGATTTGTATTGCGCGGAGAGGCGCTGGATGGCGTCACACATTTCGGTGATCACCTGGTCGCGGCCGAGGATGACTTTGGTGCCGAGGGTGATTTTTTCGAGAAGCTGGCCGTCGCGGGTGACGGCGGCGATGCGGAGGTTGGTGCCTCCGAGGTCGACGCCGATGGAGAAGTCGGGCATGGGGGCAGAGTAACAGAAGTGCATTGCTGATTGCTGAGAACGCCGGCCCATGGCGGAAACGCCTTGCGGAGAAGCTCGCAGCGTGTAGAGGGAAAAGGGATCCTTCGACTGCGTAAGCCCTTCGCTTCGCGAAGCGCTTACTTCGCTCAGGATGACAAGTCTATTTTTGGCATTTGGGGCAGTAGTGGGCGCTGCGTCCGGCGATTACGATGCGTTTGATTGGGGTTTTGCAAACGAGGCAGGGTTCGGATTCGCGGCCGTAGACGCGGTGCTGAAGTTGGAAGAAGCCTTCTTCGCCGTCGGCGTCTACGTAGTCGGAGATGGAGGAGCCTCCGAGAGTGATGGCCTCTTTCAGGACTTCTTTTACAGTGGCGTGGAGTTTGGCAAGTTGGTCGCGAGTGATGGCGGAGGCGCGGCGGCGGGGGCGGATTCCGGCGCGGAAGAGAGATTCGTCGGCGTAGATGTTGCCGACACCGCGGAGAAGTTTCTGGTTGAGCAGCGCGCTCTTGATGGGAGTCTTGCGGCCACGGAAGAGAGCGATGAAGCGGTCGAGGTCGATATCGAGAGGCTCGATGCCGGTGGCATCGAAGGCTCCGGCGCGGGCGACGCTGAGGCGGCCGAAGCGGCGGGGATCGACGAAGCGCAGTTCCCTGCCCGAGGCGAGCTTCAGGATAGCGTGAGTGTGCTTGAGGATTTCTGATTGTGCGTCGCAGACTTGCAGGCGACCGGTCATGCCGAGGTGGACGATCCAGTGTTGTGTGGGGCGGAGACTCATGTCCGCCTCTGCGGGCAGCGAAGAACAAGGTTGTTTCGAATTCTGTGCCGATCTTTTCGCCGATTTTTCAGGGTCCTGGCTTTTGACGGACAGGAGTGTCCGTCCCACACGGTCTACACGTTCGAGGTCGAAGACGATGTGTTTGCCGACGCGGCGAACGGTAATGATGCGAGTATTTTCGACCGTGGCGGCGATTTCGCTGGCGGGAGATTTTAGCGGCTCAGGCTTGCGGCCGAGCCAGATGGATTCGATTACATCGCCGGTGACGCGGGAGGCGAGTCCGCGGGCGATGGTTTCGACCTCGGGGAGTTCAGGCATGTGGGTAGTTTACAAGGGGTGTCCCTCAGATGCTGAAGCGTTGCTTCTTTATGGCGGATTAAATCCCCGGGGGCCAAAGCCTGACATTTTGATGGTCCGTTCTTCCACGGTTGTGACGGCCGCAAGCTCAGGGGCGATTAATCTTTAAGCGGAACCACGGCTTGGCCGTCGCGGCAGAAGGTGGCGACGTGTTGGAGGTTGCCGTTGGCTTTGGGCAGGGTTTTGACGGGGCCGTAGCAGAAGACGGCGTGGCCGTTGGCGGCGAAGTACCAGCGTCCGCCGTCGACGTGGTGTTCGAGGTGTCCGATGGGACGGCGCTCGGGCTGTGCCGGCTTTACAACCGAGAGACTTAACATCAAGGCTAGGGTCAGAACCTTCATGGCTTGCTAAGTTTTCGAACGTGTCTGTGGGACGCTTACTGCCTAACTACGGTTTAACCAGCTACATATCGCCAGCCACTTCGAGCCGCTAAATTGAGCGAAGCATGCGGCGATCATCTCCGAGATCTGAAGCGGGCGCGGGAGGACGCTGGGCCTGCGGCTTGGCGACCTTTCCGTTGCGGCTTGTAGGGGCCTGAGCCAACGGAGCCGGGTTCGAGGGCGCTTGCGCTTGAGCCTGACCGGACAGAGCCTGCGAATTTTTCTGCGTGAGCGCCTTTTGCCGTGCGTCGATCTCTTTGCCTTTGTTGGCCCAGAACTGGCCACTCTCGGGCATGAGGATCTGAATCATGTTGCGTTGCGACTGGATGGTCTTACCTTGTTCGACGATGAGCATGGTCATCAAACCGTAGGAGAAGACGAACAGCACTGTGAGCAGCGGAAGCAGGCTGCGCTTCTTTTTTGGAACCGCGACTGGCATCACCGCTGTGTAACCAAACAGAGTAGTCAAGTGGCACCCCGGCCTTGCCCCACAGAAGCGGGCAGAAGAGCTGATTGCAGCTTGCGAGCCAATAACGGGACTCGGCGGAAGCTGTTTAATCTGCTTGAGTTAGACGAATTCTTCGAGCCAGAGGTTGGGGATTAAAGTGCAATTCGATGCACATTATGAGCAAGGGGGATTGCGCGGTTGGAAGGGTTAGGGCGGTGAGACGGCGTACGGGGAGCGGGGTTTGGGGGCGCGTTCAGGTTTAGTGAGGGACGGCAGGAGCCGTCCGTTCGGAGGTTCAGGCGTCCCTACGGGACGCAGTTCCCTTCCTGTCATCGACCCGGCGCTGAACGCGCCGGGCTATTATCATGCGGCCCTCCGGGGCGCATTGCGGCGTGCGGGGTGCAGGGCACGCTAGAAATTACTTTCCGCTGAGGAGCAGTTTGGCGATGGTGGCCAACTGCATGTTCGAGGTGCCTTCGTAGATTTTGCCGATCTTGGCATCGCGCCAGTATTTTTCCACCGGATAATCTTTGGTGAATCCGTAACCGCCGTAGATTTCGATGGCCAGCGAGGTGACGCGCTCGGCGACCTGCGAGGCGAAGAGCTTGGTCATGGCTGCTTCTTTCACGAAGTTTACGCCGGCATCTTTCATGCGAGCAGCGTTGTAGACCATCAGGCGCGCGGCCTCGATTTCGGTTGCCATTTGCGCGATCTGGAACTGGACGCCCTGGAACTCGGCGATGGGTTTGCCGAATTGCTTGCGCTCGGCGGCGTACTTGGCGGCGAACTCCCATGCGCCGCGGGCGAGTCCGATCATTTGCGCGCCGATGCCAATGCGGCCTTCGTTGAGCGTTTCGATAGCGATCTTATAGCCCTTGCCGGGTTCGCCAATGACGTTTTCTTTGGGGACTTTGCAGTCTTCGAGGATCAGCTCGCAGGTGGACGAGGCGCGGATGCCGAGCTTGTCTTCTTTTTTGCCGACGCTGAAGCCGGGGAAATCTTTTTCGATGAGGAATGCGGTGATGCCTTTGTATCCGGCGGCGGGGTCGAGCGTGGCGAAGAGGACGAAGAGGCCGGCTTCTTTCGCATTGGTGATCCAGAGCTTGCGGCCGTTGAGGACGTAGTCAGTGCCTTTGAGCTGGGCGCGGGTCTGCAGGGCGAAGGCGTCGGAGCCGGAACCGGCTTCGCTGAGAGCGTAGGCGCCAACGGTATCGGCGGCCATCTTCGGCAGGTAGCGTTTTTTCTGCTCAGCGTTGCCCCAGCGCACCAGCGCATTGTTGACCAATGTATTTTGCACGTCAACGATGACGCCGGCGGAGGCATCGACGCGTGACATCTCTTCGACTGCGAGGATTGCTTCGAAAAACTTTGCGCCGCTACCGCCGAATTGCTCGGGGATTTCGATGCCCATGAGGCCGAGCTGGAAAAATTCGTGGATGAGAGATTTGTCGAAGATGCCTTTCTCGTCCATTTCTTTGACGAGGGGGCGGACGCGCTCGTCGGCGAACTGGCGGATGTTATCGCGGAAGAGGATTTCGTCGTCGGTGAGGGTGGTCAGGGGCGCAGGGACGGCTTGCAGCGTGTCAGGCATAGGAAACCTTCGAAACCAGGATGGCAAACCTGTAATTTTAGCACCCTTCGAACAGATGGCGTTGCGGGGCTGGGGTGCGAGATGCGAGCAGCGGATTCCCACGATGCGGCGAGGTGCCGGGTGAGAACTCCCTGCGGCAGGGCGGCACTGATTGAGATGTAGGGATCCTTCGACTGCGGTTGATCTTCGCGCTTAGGCGCGAAGATCAATCCTCGCTCAGGATGACAAGGTGATAGCTGACGGCTGAGCGCCGACAGCGGGCAACTCCAGGCTAGTCGATGACAGCCTTATCCGTAATCTCCAAGCCGCGGTCGATGATGGCGAACGCCTCGCGCAGCTGCTGTTCGGTGATGCAGAGCGGAGGGTTGGTGAAAAAAGTGTTCCAGCGGACGAAGGTGTAGAGGCCTTGTTCGCGGAAGAAGCGGCCGAGGGCGGCCATTTCGTCGGAGGTGCCGTTGAACGGGGCCATGGGCTGTTTCGTTTTGCGATTGCGGATGAGTTCGACGATGCCGAAGAGGCCGATGGAGCGGACTGCGCCGACGGAGGGATGCTTGGCCTGCAAATCGGCGGAGAGAGTTTTCATGATCGCACCCATTTTTTTCGAGTTGTCGATCAGCTTGTCTTCTTCGTAGACGCGAATGGTAGCGAGGGCGGCGGCGCATCCCATGGGATGGCTGTTGTAGGTGAGGCCTCCGTAGAAAACTTTGTCTTGAAAGTGCTGCGCGATGTGCTGGCGCATGCCGACTGCGCCGAGCGGGAGATAGCTGGAAGTTAATCCCTTGGCCATGCAGAGCAGGTCGGGGACAATCTTCCAATGATCGACGGCGAACCACTCGCCGGTGCGGCCGAAGCCGGACATGACTTCGTCGGCGATCATGAGGATGCCGTACTTGTCGCAGAGCTTGCGGACGCCTTCGAGATATCCGGCGGGAGGAATGAGGATACCGTTAGTGCCGGTAACCGGCTCGAGGATGAAGCCGGCGATGGTTTGCGGGCCTTCGAGCTGAATGGTTTCTTCGAGCATGGCGAGGGAGGATTCGGCGGATTCCCATCCGCGCTCGATGCCGTGGTATGGATCGAGAACGTGGACGACGCCGGGAATGCCAGGCTCGGCGGCCCATCTGCGAGGGTCGCCGGTGAGGCTGATGGCGCCGGCGGTCGCGCCGTGATAGGAGCGGTAGCGGGCGAGGATTTTGTGGCGTCCGGTGAAAAAGCGGGCGAGCTTGATGGCGTTTTCGTTGGCTTCGGCGCCGCCGTTGGTGAAGAAGAATGTGTCGATGTCGCCGGGACAAATTTCGGCGAGCTTCTGGCCGAGGCGCGCGCGAACTTCGGTAGCCATGAAGGGGTTGGCGTAAGCAAGCGTTGCGGCCTGATCGCTGATGGCCTGGATGACGCGCGGGTCGCCGTGTCCGATGTTGACCGACATGAGCTGGCTGTTGAAATCGATGAAGCGCTTGCCCTCGGGCGTGAAGAAATAAATCCCCTTAGCGCTGGCGACGGGAATGGGATCGACTTTGGATTGGGCGGACCATTCGTAGAGCGTGTGCTTGCGGGAGAGAGCGACGATTTCGGGACCAGACATTGTCGGATTGGCGAGAGTTGTGGTCATGGATTCCTTGAAAAGTTTATTGCCACGGATTTTCACAGATATCACGGATAAAGCAATCAGTTGATGTATCCGTGTGAATCCGTGAAATCCGTGGCTAGAATTTCCGGCTGTGCTCCTTCGCCCAGCGTTCGACTACGACTTTCTTGTCGGTGTAGAACTCGATGGCGTCCCGGCCCTGGCCGTGGAGATCGCCGAAGAAACTGTTCTTCCATCCGCTGAAGGGGAAGTAGGCCATGGGCGCGGCGACTCCGATGTTGACGCCGATGTTGCCGGCGGGAGCTTCGTAGCGGAAACGGCGGGCGGCGGATCCGCTGGAGGTGAAGAGCGATGCCTGATTGCCATAGGCGCTGCGTTCGAGGAAGGCGAGCGCGTCGTCCATGTCGTTGGCGTGCACGAGGCTGAGGACGGGGCCGAAGATTTCTGTGTCGTTAAGATCGCTGGTGGCGGGAACGTTGTCGAGGATGGTGGGATTTACGAAGTTGCCTTTCTCGTGGCGCGGGACTTGGGCATTGCGTCCGTCGAGGAGGACTTTTGCGCCTTGCTTTTCACCGAGTGCGATCAGCGATTCGACGCGCTCTTTACTTTGTGGCGTTATCACGGGACCCATCTGGACGTCTTTGTCGAGGCCGTTGCCGACTTTTAGTTTGGAGGCGGCGTCGGCGATGGAATCGCGAAAAGTTTTCTGCGCTTCGCCTATGGTGACAGCGACGGAGACGGCGAGGCAGCGCTGGCCGGCACATCCGAAGGCGCTGTCGCTGATGATTTGCGTGGCCATGGGCATGTCAGCGTCGGGAAGGATGATGACGTGATTCTTGGCTCCGCCCTGGCACTGCGCGCGTTTGCCGTTGGCGGCGGCGCGCGAGTAAACGTATTTCGCGATTGGAGTCGAGCCGACGAAACTGATGGCGCGAACTTTGGGATGGTCGAGAAGGGCGTCCACTGCGGCTTTGCCGCCGTTGATGAGGCTCACAACGCCTTTGGGTAATCCAGTTTTTTCGAGCAGTTCGTAGACGTAGCGCATGGTGAGCGGGACGCGCTCGCTCGGTTTGAGGATAAACGTGTTGCCGGTGGCAATGGCGTAAGGCAGATACCAGAAGGCGATCATGCCGGGAAAGTTGAAGGGCACGATGGCGGCGGTGACGCCGATGGGCTGGCGGATCATCATTTCGTCGATGCCGCGGGCGACGTCTTCGAGGTTGTAGCCTTGCATCATCATGGGGATGCCGCAGGCGACTTCGACGTTTTCGATTGCCCGGCGCATTTCGGCTTTGGCTTCGGTAAAGGTCTTACCGTTTTCCTGGGTGATGATGCGAGCAATGTCGTCAATGTGGTCTTCGAGCAGCATCTTCAGCTTGAAAAGCGGCTGGATGCGGTCTTCGGGCGGAGTCCGGCGCCATTCGGGGAAGGCGGCGGCGGCAGCTTCCACGGCTGTGTTGACTTCATTCGCGTCGGCGAGTGGGACTTGGGCGAGCGTTTCGCCGGTGGCGGGATTGATGACGTCACGCCATTCTTGCGCGCGGGAGTCGGTCCATTGGCCGTTGACGAAGTTCGTCAGTTTAATGGCGGGTGGTGCGGCGATGGTGGTCATAGTAGTGCCTCGGGTGTCTGCGAGAAATTACCTGCGCTTAATTCGACGATCTTGCGAGCGATCGACTGACGATCTACGTTGGAAATCTGTGCGCCGCTCAGGTGCAGCACTCCGACTACGTTTCGTCCTGCGATTGATCCCTTCTTGGCTAACACACGTCCCTTAGCGTTCTTTAGGTCTGCTTTGCCACCTGTATGGAACAAAGCCAAGGTGCCAAATCCTATCGCCACTATTAATCTTGGTTCAATTGCCTTCACCATTTTCTCCACCTGATTTACGCAAAATGCCTCGATGCGATCCCTTATCGCTTGGCCACGATGTTTATACGCCTTCATCGTATCGGCACGTATGAAGGTCGCGTTCGTACCGACACAGTTGCAGAGAAACTCCTCACTGAACATTTGCTGCAAATTCGTCGCGAGGCGCCATTTTTCCGTGACAAATTCAGACTTTGTTGGCCACCCGCGCTCCGACCCGTCCTCTTGTTCTTCCAGCGGTGTCTTTGTGCCCTTTCCTGGCTGATAGCCTATGAATAAGACTGGAGCGCGTCGAAACGGGGGCCCATAAAGAATCTGGAATCCAGGGTCGTCTTTTCCATACCCGAACATCTCCTCATAGAACGATTTAGTTTCAGAATATATCCGGCGACAACATTCATCTACCATCGGGTCTTCTTTCCGGCCAATTATGCCTCTTAGATCTACGCCAGCTCTGCGACTAGCCCCCTTTTCTCGCACACTGTGGACAACCCAGTTTCCAGCACGTCAAGGCCTTCATCTATCTGTTCGTTTGTCGCAACGAGCGGGACCAGGACACGGATGACGTTGGAGTACGAACCGGCGGTGATCGTGATCAGGCCGTGCTCGTAGCAGTATTGTGTGATTTGCTTCGTTTCTTCCGTTGCTGGAGTTTTCGATTCTTGCGACTTTACCAGTTCGATGGCTTGCATGCCGCCGAGGCCACGAACGTCGCCAATTATCTGCCAGCGGCGTTGCCATTCGCGGGCGCGGCGCTGGAAGCGGTCGCCGAGTTCGTTGGCGCGAGCGAGCAGATTTGTTTTCTCGAACAAATCAAGCGTCGCTCGAGCTGCGGCGCAGGAGAGCGGATTGCCGGCGAAGGTGCCGCCGAGACCGCCGGGGCCGGGCGCGTCCATGATTTCGGCGCGGCCGGTGACCGCGGCGAGCGGGAGACCTCCGCCTAACGATTTCGCCGTGACGATCAGGTCAGGCTCGATGCCGTAACGCTCGCTGGCGAACATAGCGCCGGTGCGTCCGAAGCCGGATTGCACTTCGTCGGCGATGAAGAGCACACCGTGCTTGTGGCAGAGGTCGATGAGAACTTTGAAGTAGTCCGGCGGCGGCGCGACGAATCCGCCTTCGCCCAGCACGGGTTCGGCAATGACCGCCGCTACTTCTTCGTTGGCGACGACGCGCTTGAACGTGTCTTCGAGATGGCGCGCGCAGTAGAGATCGCACGACGGGTACTTCAAGTTATAGGAGCAGCGATAGCAGTAGGCGAACGGGACGCGGTAGACCTCGCCAGGGAAGGGAGCGAATCCGGCTTTATAAGGATGAGTCTTGCTGGTGAGCGCGAGAGTCATCATGGTGCGCCCGTGGAAAGCGTCCTCAAAGGCGATGATCGCGGGACGCTTGGTGTAGGCTCGCGCGATCTTGACGGCGTTCTCGACGGCTTCGGCGCCAGAGTTCACGAACAGAGTTTTCTTGGCGAATTTGCCGGGCGTGACTTGGTTTATGCGCTCGGCTAGTTCGATGTAGCCTTCGTAGGGCGTGACCTGGACGCAGGTGTGGAGGAATTTATTTAGTTGCTCGCTGATGGCATCGATCACGGGCTGCTGACGGTGTCCGGCGTTGGCGCAGCCGATGCCTCCGGCGAAATCGATATAGCGATTGCCGTCGACGTCTTCGAGCCACGCGTCTTCGGCCTTGGCGACGTAGATGGGCGTGCCGTGGGAGAGGCCGCGGGGCACGGCTTTGGCGCGGCGGGCTGAGAGCGCCTGAGATTGCGGGCCGGGGATGGGAGTTTGAATATGAATTGTGGTCATGTTCGTTTCTCGTGAGAACGCCCTGCGGCAGTCGCGGCGCTGCATGCAACAGCAGGTCCTTCGACTGCGGTTGATCTTCGCGCTTGAGGCGCGAAGATCAATCCTCGCTCAGGATGACAATGTTTAAAAGATCGGTGCATAGAGGGTCGATACATTAGTACCAGCCGATGGGTTGCTCGTTCAGGTTGATGTAGACCTGTTTGGTTTCAAGATATTCTTCGATGCCCCAGGGGCCGAGTTCGCGGCCGAAGCCGGATTGTTTGTATCCGCCCCAGGGAGCTTCTACATAGGTTGGTTGCATGTGGTTAACCCAGACGATGCCTGCGCGCAGAGCTTTTACGGCGCGCATGGCTTTAAAGATGTCGCGGGTCCAGACGGCAGCGGCCAGGCCGTAGGGTGAGTCGTTGGCGATTTTGAGCGCGTCTTTTTCGTCGTCGAAAGGAATGACGGCGGCGACGGGGCCGAAGATTTCTTCGCGGGCGATGCGGGCGGAGTTGGTGACATCGGAAAAAATAGTGGGTTGAACGTAGTAGCCCTTGCCGATTTTTTCGGGGCGTCCACCGCCGGAGGCCAGCGTGGCTTCTTTTTTTCCGATCTCAATGTAGGAGTTGACGCGGTCGTATTGCTCTTTGCTGACCAGCGGACCCATCTTGGTATCGCGATCGAGCGGTGGGCCGAGCTTGATCTTCTTGGCTTTTTCCGTCATGGCTTCGACGAATTTTTTGTAGATGGATTTCTGCACCAGGATTCGGCTTCCGGCGGAGCAGACTTCGCCTTGATTGATGAAGACTCCAAAGAGCGCGCCGTCGATGGCGGCTTCGAAATCGGCGTCGGCGAAGAAGATGTTGGGCGACTTGCCGCCAAGTTCGAGGGTAACGCGCTTCACGGTGTCGGCGGCTTGTTTGACGATGATTTTTCCGACGGCGGCGCTGCCGGTGAAGGCGATTTTGTTGACGTCGGGATGCTGAACGAGTGGAGCGCCGCAGGTTTCTCCGAAGCCGGTGATTATGTTGACGACGCCCGGAGGCAGACCGCAGTCGGCGAAGTAGTTGGCGAATTCGAGCGCGGTGAGCGGAGTTTGCTCGGCGGGCTTGAGAACGCAGGTGCATCCGGCGGCAATGGCGGGAGCGAGCTTCCAGGCGGCCATGAGCAACGGATAGTTCCAGGGGATGATTTGCCCGGCGATGCCGACCGCCTCTTTCAGCGTGAGCGACATGGCATTGTCGGGAACGGGATTGACGTAGCCGACGACTTTGGTGGCGAGGCCGCCGTAGTATTCGAAGCAGGTGGCGGCGTCATTGATGTCGAATTCGGCTTCTACGATGGGCTTGCCGGTGTTACGGCATTCGAGTTCGGCGAGGGCCGGCATGTTTGCGCGGATTTTTTCGGAGAGACGGAAGAGGACGCGGCCACGCTCCTGGGCGGTGGAGCTTGCCCAGGGGCCGTCTTCGAAGGCGGCTTTGGCGGCAGCGACGGCGCGGTTGACATCGTCGGGTCCGGCGTCGGGGACCTGGGCGATGATCTCTTCGGTGGAGGGATCGTAGACGGGGAAGGTTTTCGCCGACTTGCTTTTGACCCATTCGCCGTTGATATACATCTGGTAGGTTTTCACGTCGGTTGTGATTCCGCCGGGCATTGTTCCTCCTTCTGCGTCCTTCAGGGACTAAAGCCCCAATCATCATTTGCGTAACGGCACGACTAAAGTCGTGCCCTGATACGAATCTTTTCTGGAGGCGTTTCGCTCGCCTCAGCGGCTAAAGCCGATTGAGTTCTGGCTCCGGTGCGGACTAAACCTGGACGGACGAATGCGTCCGTCCCTACGTGATTGTCACCGGCCTGCCGACTCTGCGGCGATTACTTCAGTCTTCGCCATCAGCACGGGCTGCGATTTGCGGCGGCCGTAGACGAAGAAGAAGAATGCGGCCAGGCCTACGAAGAACAGCGTGCCGCCGAACATCCACAGTTCATACGACCAGATCGATGTGATCTGCTGGGCGGGAAAAAATACCAGCGCGATTCCTAAAATAGTGGTGACCAGGCCGCTTGTACCCGCGAGAAATAAAGTGACGCGGCCATAGTGGCCCTGGGTCGAGGTCTCCCGCAGCGAAAATCGAATGAGCGCACCGAACATATAAAGGAACGGGACGAGCTGCAAGACGACGGCGAGCGATAAGAGTTTCTGAAAAGTTTCCTGAACTCCTGCGCCGCCGAAAAAATTCATGATGACGAGAAGAGCAGAAACAATCGCCTGCACGATGAGTGCGGCGTGGGGCGTGGCATAGCGGGGATGAATTTTGCCGAGCCAGGAGGGCATGTAGGAATCGAGGCCGGCGACAAAGGGGATGCGGGCGGAGCCGCCCATCCAGGCGGAGCCGATGCCGGCGATGGAAAGGCTGAGCATGAGCGCGAATGGAACGATGATCCATGTTGCGCCGACGCTGCCAGCCATGTGGCTGACGGCCTGCACTACGCCTTGCAGCACGTTGACGCTCTTGCCGACCGCAACCAATAGGGTGAGCGTGGCCGCGACATAGAGCACGCCCGAGAGAATGCCGCCCCAAGCGACTGCGCCGGGGAGGGTGCGCGCGGGATCCTGAATTTCGTCGCCCATGACGGAAGCGAGTTCGAGGCCGACCAGGCCGAAACAAATTACGCCGAAAGAATTCAGCACAAAGCGCGGGTTCGCTGGGATTTTGAAATCGGCGGCGGTGATGGTGGTGCCGAAGCGCGACCAGATCAGAATGCCGAGACCGATCAGAACTGCGGCCGCGATGAAGGTTCCGATTGCGCCGAGGTTGTTGATCCACTTACCGACTCCGAGGCCGACTATGTTGAGAACCGTGAGCAGGGTAAGAAGCGCGAGCGAGGTGATGAGGGCAAACGTTTTGTTATCGGCGAGAGCGGCGTGGCTGGGGCCAAGCGCGAACACCGAAACGCCGACAAAGTAGAGCATGACGGTCGGCACGTAGAGCATGTTGTTGGTCCAGTAGCACCAGCCGGAGAGGAAGCCGTGGAAGTCGCCGAATACTTCTTTGGCCCAGAGATAGACTCCTCCCTCGCCGGGATAGCGGTGCGCGAGTTCGATGACGGCGATGCCTTGCGGCCAGAAGAAAAGGATGAGGGAAATGATCCAGAGCCAGATAGTGACGCCGCCGTTGGCGGCGATGGACGGGACGACGTTTAAGTTGAAGACGGCGACCACGAAGAGGAGGATGAGATCGCGGCGTCCGAGGGCGCGGATGAGTTTGGGCGCGGCGGGTTGGGCGGTAGTGGACACAGTTGCTTTACTGGCTAGAGAAAAGCAGATTCCTCACCGGGCTTCGCCCGGTTCGGAATGACAAGGTTTTTATTTCCTACAACCTTCTTGCCGATGCATGCAGGGCGGACAGGAGTGTCCGCCCCACACAAGCAAAGTTAGTGCGCGACGGCGACTGGGGCTTCGCGTTCCTGCTGGGCTTTGGCGAGCGATGCGGCGATGTCGTCGAAGGCGGAGAGGTGCTTATCGATATCCGCTTCGGTGTGCTGCACCGAGATCGTCCATTGCTCGTCCCACCAGTAGGGCTGAGGCATTACGCCGCGATTGACCATGGCGAACCAGTAGTGGCGCCAGAGATCGATGTCGACCGTGGTCCAGTCGCGGTAGTTGCGAATTTCTTTGGGATACAGCATGAGCGCGCCGTTGGCTCCGGCTTGCGCGATGTAGGCTTGCAGGCCGACTTTGGCGATGGTCTTGCGATATCCCTCGGCAAGTTTCTTGCCGAGCTTGTCGACGTGCGCGTAATTGTCACGCGTGAGGACGTCGCGGAACGTCGCGAGACCCGCAGCCATTGAAACTGGATTGGTGTTGTAAGTGCCGCCGTGGAAAACTTTGTGCTGCGAGATCAAGTCCATCACGGATTTGCTCGCGCCGAAGGCGGCGAGCGGCAGGCCTCCACCGATGGACTTGGCGAGGCAGATCATGTCGGGCTTCACGTTGAAGTATTCGGAAGCACCACCCCAGCCGAGTTTGGCGCCGGTTTTTACTTCGTCGAAAATCAGGAGCGCGCCGTATTTATCAGCGAGATCGCGAAGACCCTTCAGGAAGCCGGGCTCCGGCATGCAGAGGCCGACATTCATCAAGATGGGTTCGAGAATGATCGCGGCGATTTCGCCGGGATTTTCTTTGAAGCGGCGCTCGACGCTGCCGAGATTGTTGAAGGTCGCGATCTTGACATTGTCGATTGCGGATTTCGGCACGCCGAGTCCGCCAGTGACGGGCGTCGGGTTTTCGATGTCGCCGAAGTCGGGAGCGTGAGGCTTCACGCTGACCAGAGCGGAGTCATGCAGGCCGTGGTATGCGCCTTCGAACTTGATGATTTTGTCGCGGCCGGTCGCGGCGCGGGCCAGGCGAATGGCGTGCATGGTGGCTTCGGTTCCGCTGTTGCCGAAGCGGACCATCTCGATGGGAAAGCGCTTGCAGATCTCTTCGGCGAGTTCCCATTCCATGTCATGCGGCATGCCGAACATGGTGCCGGTGGAGAGGCGTTTTTCAACGGCCTTCATGACGGCGGGATGGCAGTGTCCAGCCATGAGCGCGCCGAAGGTGAGATTGTGGTCGATGTACTCGTTGCCATCGAGGTCGCGGAACTTGCTGCCGCTCGCATCTTTTACAAAGATGGGCCAAGGCTCGTAGTGGCGGTAGTTGCTGGCAACGCCGAGCGGGATGCGCTTGAGGTTCTTCTTGTGCGCTTCCGCGGATTTGGGCGTGCGGCGCTCGAAAGTCGATAGTTCTTTTTGCAAATCGGGGTACATCGGTTGCTCCGGAGAAAGTCAGGCCAGCGGCTTGGGCCGGGCCATTAGGATGCCGGGCGGCGAACCGCCCGGGTTGATACTTACGATTCTACGCTTCCGTCTAGAAATAAAACTTCAAGGCAAACTGGGCCAGGCGTGGATCCTTGACCTGGGTAATCTGGCCGAACTGCGTGCCGTCCGTGCTGTTTCCATCGGGGTTGTAGAACTGCGTGTGGTTGAAAATGTTAAAGACTTCAGCGCGGAACTCAGCGTGAGTTCTTTCGGTGAACGGGATGCTCTTGATCACGACAATGTCGGTGTCGCTGATGCCGGGTCCGCAACAGATGGTGCGGGGGGCGCTGCCAACGTATCCGAACACTCCGTTTTCGGTAAAGATTGAGCTTTGGTCGTTGGGATTGTTGAAGTAATAGTTGCCGTTGCTTTGCGGCCTCTGCCAATGGAAAGGCGCAACCTGGTTGGGCTCTCCGGGGAGTTCGAAATCGAAGCTGTTCATCAGTTCGTTATCCGAAGCCGAAGTGATGCGGATCGGGAACCCGGTCTGGTAAGTGGTGATGCCGGAAAGCGCCCAGCCGTTGAGAACCTTTCCGGAGATGCCATCGTATTTGCGGATAGGCAAGTCCCAGTAATAGCTGAGCACAAAGCGATGGCGGGCATCGAAGAGTGAAAGAGACCGGTTACTGGCACCCGGTAAAGGATTCAGAATGCCTTCGAAGCTGGAGGCTTCATCGATCGACTTGCTGAAGGTGTAGGCCGCGGTGAATTGCAAGCCGTGGGCAAAGCGCTTTTCCAGCGAAGCCTGAAATGAATTGTAGGCGGAGTTAGCGATGGTGTCCTGAGCGAAGATGCTGGAGAACACGGGAACGCCATCACTGGGGCAGCCCGTGCCTGTAAGAGCATTGCATTGGGGGGACGAGTACGGCCGCAAGCCCACAAACGTTAATGGGGTCCCGCCGGCAGCCCCTGTGACGATGGAACCATTGGGCATGTGGAAATTAAAATTCGCGGGAACGGTGAGGTTGAACTGGGCATCTTCCGTAAACTGGGCGCAAGGCGTGCCGCCGAGAATTGTGTCGATGTCGAGGCAGGTTTGCGGGTTCGAGTAATTGATGTCGTGAGTGGCCAGCAAACGGTGGCCCTGCGAGCCCACGAATCCAAGTTCAAGCTTCATATCTCGGGTCAGCTCGCGCTGCACCGTGAAGTTGTACTGGGCCGAGTATTGAGTTCGCATCTTGGGCTGGAAATCGCCGAATAACAGGAGAGGCTCAAAGACAGCCCAATCCTGGGAACTTCCGCGGGGCGCCGGTAGCACTCCGGTAAAAGGGTTGAGATAGGTGGTAGCTCCGTCCTGGCCAAGGAAGGGCTGGTTGAATTGGGTTTCGTAAACGAAGGTGCTGCCGCCGAAAGGAGGTTCAGCGCCAAACTGGGCGAGAACCAACTGCTCCATCGGGTTATAGAAAAGTCCCCAACCGGCTCGGAAGCTGGTCTTGCCAGAGCTGCCCGGGCTCCAGGCGACGCCGATGCGTGGGGCGAACGCTTTGTAATAAGTTTGAGTCATGCCTGGGGGAACACCGGGATCGCCGGGGACGACCAGGCCAATTGCGTCCTGCGAACTGCAGTCGGTGTTAGGGCCGCCGCAAGGGTAGACGGTAGAGGACTGGCCGGGGCGGAAGGTTTGCACATGCTGGGCTTTGTCGGTCAGCGGCGTGTCCAATTCCCAGCGCAAGCCGTAATTGAGGGTCAGGTTCGGCTTGATCTTCCAACTGTCCTGCGCGAACAGGTAAAGACCGGTGTTGCGGACGTATTCGACCTGTCCTGAGCCTTGGCCAAACTGATCGGGAAGGCCCAGCAAATAATTCGGGTAAAGATTGCTTGCCCCAACGTCATTGGGACCTCCGCCGTAGTAGGAGAAAGTTCCATTCACGTTGTAGTAGTAAAACTGGTTGAATTGCTGCTTGCGGAAATCGGCACCGAATTTGAGGGTATGGGTGCCCTTAACTTTCGTTACGGTGTCGCTCCACTGGAAAGAGTTGCCGACCTGAGGCAGCTCGCCCTCGGAATCGTTGCCGATGGAAAATCCACCTGAAATGCCGATGAAGGGAAGACCTTCGCGCTGTGCACCCAGGTTTGGATGGATGCCGAGCGGATTGCCGGAGGCATCTCCGTAGAAGCATGGAACGGGGCCGGTGACGCCCGTTAGCCATGATGGGGCTGCGGGGCAGGTGTTTTGAATGAGCGCGGTAAATTCCGGATGCTGAAAGGTCTGCTGGCCCTCGCGGTTGTAGTTAAAGCGGAATTCGTTGACCGTATTGTTGGTGATGGTCCAACTGTGGGTGATGTTCCACTGCTGAATGCGTTCCGCCAGAATGCTGCCGAAACCGGGGACGTCTGCGCCGGTCAACTCGAAGTTGGCGAAAGGCTGCAGGTTCCTGTCGTCGTCGAAGTAGTAATAGAAGCTGAGGTTCTGCTTGTTGCTCAAGCGATGATCGATTTTCACGGTGAACTGATCGCCGCGAACTGACTTCACCGGAGTGGTGGTAATCAGAGAACCATCGTTCGGCGCCGTGGGCACGTATTGGAGAAGATCGACCGCAGTCGGATCCATGCAAGCCAAAGGGATTTGGCTGTTGGGGAAGAGCTGGGAGTATGAGGAAAATGGAGCCGTCGTTGCAATAGTCCCTCCGCCAATCGCCGTTATCGCGGTTTGGCAGCCGGGACGGCTGCTGAGAACTGATGGATTGTTGAGGGTCCCAGTAAAAGATCCGGGGGCGTTCACATCGCTAAAATCGGAAACGATTTGCCCGTTCACTACATTTGTCGGCGAAGGACGCTCCTGCGACGACGGTACGGTTACAGCAGGAGAAAGGATGCCCTGGCGAACGCGCCGGCCCTCATAGCTGACGAAGAAAAACGTCCGGTCCTTGATGATGGGGCCGCCAAAAGTACCGCCAAATTGATTTTGATTGAACTGCGGCTTGACGCAGGGGAGGCCGTCGACGCCGGTGAGGCAGTAATTATTGGCGTTAAGAACCTTGTTGCGGAAGAACTCGTAGAGATCGCCATGCCATTGATTGGTGCCCGATTTGGTGACGACGTTGACGACAGAACCTGAATTGCGGCCGTATTCGGCATCGAAGGTGTTGGTGAGAACACGGAATTCCTGAATGCTATCGGGCGAAGGCTGAACCGTGGGGAGATTCGCGAAGAGATCGTTGGCATCTCCGCCGTTGACGCTGAAATTATTAGAACGACCGCGCCCCCCGTTCACCGAAACCGCACCGGGCTGATCGCTGCCGTAAACGATCGTATTGCTAGAGCCGACGGTGGACATTACGCCGGGCTGCAACTGCAACAACTGGTAGGTATCGCGCGAATTGAGAGGAAGATTGGAAACCGCGCGATCCCCCATAACTGCGCCGAGCTGGGTGCTGGTGGTATCGACCAAGGGGGCTTCGGAGGTCACGTCAACGACTTCCTGAGTTCCGCCCAACTGCATGGTCATGTTCAGGGTGATGACCTGGGTGACGTCGAGCGCGACGCCTTTGCGGACGTCCTTCTTAAATCCCGATAATTCAAAAGTGAGGGTATAGGTGCCGACCGGGAGGTCGGGGAATCCGTAGTCGCCGCTGGCGTTTGACTGCGTGTCGCGGTTGACGCCGGTCGCTTCATTGATGGCGGAGACCTTCGCGCCGGCGACTACAGCTCCGCTAGGGTCAGAAACGCGGCCGAGGATGCGGCCGCCGGTGCCCTGAGCCGAAAGTACTGCGGGAACGAGGAGGGAAACAGCGGCGGCAAGGCAAACCACAGTCCAGCGAGTTCGAAGCGACGGCATGGAACCTCCAGGCATCTTCTCCAAACATCTCGATGAGAAGTTAGTTTTCCGATTGAAAAGCGACTGCTTGTATCCGCACACAACCTTGCTATAATCCCGCAAGGTTAGAGAAGGGGTGTGCGAACTGTCAAGGACAAAAACGCACTCCTTCCTATAGAGATTTTTAATGGGACTGGCCGGCAATGAGTTCAGGCAGCGCCAAACCTTACTTGAAAATCGGCGATGTGGCGCGGATGGTGGGCGTTTCTTCGTCCGTAATCCGGACATGGGAGAAGCTTGGGCTGACGCGGCCGCAGCGGACCGAGAGCAAGTACCGGCTTTACACATCGGTGGATGTGAAACTGCTGAAGCGGGCGCGATTTCTGCGCAAGGTGCGGGGACTGAATGCGGCGGCGATTGTGGAACTGCTGAGGCGGGAAAAGCGGACGCCTCCGGCGGGGGATGGAAGCGCGGGGGCGATTGGATCGCATCTGCGGAAGTTGCGGGCAAAGCGGCGGATGCCGCTGGCTCAAGTGGCGCGCGCCGTTGGCATATCGGTTGGTTTCTTGAGCGCGCTGGAGCGCTCGCAAATGAGCGGGTCGGTGGGAACGCTGCGCAAGCTGGCGAGGTTCTATAAGACAAACATTCTGGATTTTTTTGACGCGACAGGAGCGAGCAGCCGGCAGGTCCAGCCCGATAAGAGAAAAGTGCTGGAGGCTGGTCCGGGAGTGCGCATGGAGTTGCTGGCGTGGGGAAACACGGTGATGGAGCCGCATCTTTTTCGGGTGGCGCCGGAGGCGGGCAGCGGCGACTCTTATACGCATGAGGGCGAAGAATTTCTCTACGTGTTGCGCGGTGCATTGACGATCACGCTGGAGAGTGAAACCTACCGGCTGAAGACCGGAGACAGTTTTTATTTTGAGAGTGCGACGCCGCATCACTGGAAAAATCCGGGACGAACGGAAGCCTGGGTTCTGTGGGTGAATACTCCGCCGACGTTCTGAATGAATGTGGAGAAACTCGATTTTGGCTTCGCAGCGCCTAAAGGCGCGATTCACAATATGGGGCGACTTACGGTCTGCCTGAAGGCATACCCTGATACGAATCTCGAGTTTTTCCGCATCCTGCTAAGAAGTGGCGAGGAGACACGATGAGGCCGCGACAATATTTCTTGCTGGCACTGGTTTTGGCGGTGACATTGTTTGCGGGTTCATGCGCGAAGAAAACGCCGACGCTGAATCTGCTGGTGTGGGAGGGCTATGCCGATCCCGTATTCGTCAAGGCTTTCGAGGAGCAGCATCATTGCAAAGTGTCGGCGTCGTATATGGGGTCGAGCGACGAACTGGTGGCGAAGCTACGCGGCGGCAGCGCCGGGAACTATGATGTGATTTCGCCATCGAGCGACGTGGCCACTTCGATTGCAACGGCGGGACTGATGGCTCCGCTTGACCTAACGAAGATTCCGAGTTACGGACAACTGTCTCCACAGCTCACTTCCCTGCCGTTGGTGCGCGTAAAAGGAAATGTGTATGGAGTTCCGTTCATGTGGGGGCCGGACCCGCTGATCTATGACACGACAGTTTTTCCGCAGCCTCCGGATAGCTGGAATGTGCTTTGGGATCCGAAGTACAAGGGAAAGATTTCGGTGTGGGATGATCTCTCGACCATTTATATGGCGGCGCAAGTTTTGGGTTATGACAAGCCAGACCCGTCGCAAGTTTACAACCTGAGCGATGAGCAGCTTGATGCGGTGAAGAAAAAATTGCTGGAGCTGAAACCGAATATCCGCAAGATGTGGTCGACGGGCGGAGAGTTGACCAATCTTTTTCAGAATCATGAAGTGGTGGCGGCGATGGGATGGCCGCTGATGACGAACCAACTGCGCAAGATCAATTTCCCCGTGGGAGAAACGATTCCAAAAGAAAATACGACCGGGTGGATCGATCATCTGATGATTACCTCGGGCAGTGAGAATAAAGATCTGGCGTACGAATTTCTGGAGTACATGATCGAGGCGCAGACGCAGAAAAAGGTTACGGATGTGACGGGATACACGCCGGCGAATCCGCAGGCAGGGCAATTGATGACTCCGCAGGAAGTGAAGAGCCTGCATCTGGATGACGTGGACAATTATCAGAAGCGGCTTTACTTCTGGCAGAATGTGCCGCGCCGGGCCAAGTATAACGAGATTTGGAACGAAGTGAAGGCGGCGCAGTAGAGCGGCTTCCGCTCTCCGGCTTCCGCTTTCCGGCTTCCGGCTTCCGGCTTTCAGATTTTAGATTTTGGCCTCCGGATTTATTTTTCCATCGCGATGGTTGTTAACGCTACTTCCGAAATTACGACGAAGAGTACGGCGCAGGGTGAGAACACGCCGCTACTTCGTATTCGCCGCGTCGCGAAAGCCTTTGGAAAGAATGTGGTATTGCGGGATATTTCGCTGGATGTGGCGGAGGGAGAATTTCTCACCATCCTGGGTGAGAGCGGGTCGGGAAAGACGACACTTCTCAGAATCATCGCCGGCTTTGAGAGCGCGAACGCTGGCGAAGTTTGGATGGGCGAGGAGCGACTCGATCGCCAGCCACCTTACCGCCGGCGCGTGAATACCGTGTTCCAGAATTATGCGCTGTTTCCGCATATGAGCGTGGAAGAAAATGTGGCGTATGGATTGAGGGTTGCGGGAAGGCCTGAGGGCGAGATTGCGTCGCGCGTGGCGGAAGCGCTGGACAAAGTGAAGATGACGGCGCATGCGAAGTCGAAGCCTTCGAAGATCAGCGGGGGGCAGCAGCAGCGGGGGGCGCTGGCACGGGCGCTGGTGAACCGTCCGCGGCTGTTGCTGCTGGATGAGCCGCTCTCGGCGTTGGACGCGAATTTACGGCGGCAGATGCAGGTGGAGTTGAAATCGCTGCAGCGCGAGGTGGGAATCTCTTTTGTTTTTGTGACGCACGATCAGGAAGAAGCGATGGTGATGTCGGACCGGATCGCATTGCTGCGATCGGGCGAACTAGAGCAAGTTGCGTCGCCGCGAGAAATTTATGGCAGGCCGGCGACCGCGTATGCAGCGCAGTTTATTGGGCACACCAACCTGCTGAAGTGCGTGGTGAAGTCGGGAATGGTTCGCTGCGGATCTTTGTCGTGGGCGGCTGCGCTACCTGACGGTCCGGCCCTTCTCTCTCTTCGTCCGGAAAATATTCGGCTGGCTGGAGAGAAAACTCCGCGAAGCGGGAGCGTGCGGGTTCGCGGCGAAGTCCGCGCGCAGGCATTTCACGGAGCTACTGAGTTGCTGCGCGTGGAGTGCGGCGATGGACTGATGCTGCTGGCGCGGGTTACGGGTGGGGCAATCGCGGGTGATGCCGAGTTGGAATTTTCTCCCGCCGATGCGGTGCTGGTGCGCGAGTCTCCGGAAAGACACTGATGTTTTCGCGAGCGTACAAAACGGCCGTCACGCTGCCTCCGCTGATCTGGGTCGCGGTGTTTCTGCTGACGCCGTATGCGCTGATGTTCTGCTACAGCTTCTGGTCGGTTTCGTCGACGCAAACTATCGTCCATTCATGGAGCTTCCAGAACTACGGCGAGTTGTTGCGAGTCAACGTTTACTGGCAGACTCTGTTGCGCTCGATGTGGATTGCGGCGCGGGTTACGATTTTCTCGCTGTTGCTGGGTTATCCCCTGGCTTATTTTCTTTCGTTCTATGGCGGGAAGAAAAAAGATTTGCTGTATCAGCTCGTCATCATTCCGCTGTGGGTCAGCTACCTGGTGAGGGCTTATGCGTGGAAGACGATTCTGGGCTCGGATGGCGTGCTGAACACGATGCTGCAGTATGCGCATCTGACGAAGCATCCGCTGGAGTTTTTGCTGTACAGCCCGTTCGCCGTTGTGCTGACGCTGACGCACATCTACACGCCGTTTGCATTCTTGCCGATCTATGCGGCGCTGGAGCACATTCCAAGAAATCTGGTGGAAGCGTCGCACGATCTGGGCGCGACTCCGGCGCAAACATTCTGGAAGGTAATTTTTCCGCTTTCGATTCCGGGAGTTGTGGCGGGGGCGACGTTTGCTTTCGTGCTGAGCCTGGGAGATTTTCTTGCTCCGCTGCTGCTGGGCGGGCCGAGCGGGATCATGATCTCGAACATTGTGGTCAGCTTGTTTGGCGCGGCGTATAACTGGCCGCTGGGCGCCGCGATTTCGTTCTGCATGCTGCTGCTGGTGGTGAGCCTGTTGTTTTTCTCGGAGCGACTGGAGAAGAAATGGAGCTTCTCATGAGCGAGAAGAGGCTTGGCTCCGGGCCGGGGTGGCTGCTCGTCCACGCTATCGCTGTCTTTGCATTTCTCTATTTGCCGATCGCAGTCCTTATTCTTTATTCGTTCAACCGTGAAGGGGTGGGGGGATTTCCTCCGCGCCATCTCACGCTGGACTGGTATCGAATACTGTTTGCGGATGGGCCTATCTGGGATTCGGTGGTGAACAGCGTGCAAGTGGCGCTGGCGGCGATGGTAATCGCGCTCGGATTTGGGATTCCCGCGGCGCTGGCGCTCGAACGGGCGCAGTTTCCTGGCAAGGCATTGTTCCGGCGATTAGTGTTATTGCCACTGATTCTGCCGGGGATTATCACGGGGCTTTCGCTGCTGATGCTGTTCAACGTGGCGGGAACTAAGTTGAGTTTGATGACGATTATTTTAGGGCACGGGACGGCGTTGATTTCAGTGGCGACGACTGAGGTCTTCGCCGGTCTGCAGAAGCTCGATCGCGCTCAGGAAGAGGCATCGCTCGACCTGGGAGCGAATTACTGGCAGACGTTCTGGCGCATCACGGTGCCGAATTTGAAGCTGCCGATTATCGGCGCGGCGCTGCTTATTTTTACGCTGTCAATGGATGAGATTGCGGTGAGTTTTTTTCTGATCGGGCGCGACAATACATTGCCGCTGGAAATATGGGGACGATTACGGCGGGGCATTACGCCGGAGATCAACGCGGTGTCGACGATTATTTTTGTGTTTTCGCTGGTGGCGATTGTGTTCTGGTACCGGTTGCGCGTGCGCGGCGATGGGAAAGCGGATGTGGGGGCGGAGATTGCAGGAACTCTGGAAAGTGAGGCGGCATGAGTGCGAATCGCAGAGACTTTATTAAGTTCGTGGTGGCAGGCGCGGTGACGGCGGGATGTCCGATCGATCTCTCGTTGCTGGCGCAGGAAGGAAGCGGGCATAAGGGGCAGCCCGAAGTGGACGGCGAGGACAACCGGATTTGCCATCAGGTGCGTGACAAAGGCAGCAGTTTCTTCACGCGGCCTCCGGCAACGGCGCGGCACGATGTGGTGATTGTGGGTGGCGGCGTGAGTGGCCTGGCGGCAGCGTACCGCCTGCAGCACCGCGATTTTCTTTTGCTGGAGAAAGAACCGCACTGGGGCGGAAACGCCTATGTGATGGAGTACGAAGGCAGCACGTATGCAACGGGGGCGGCCTTCATAACGAAGGATGAACATGCGTACCCCTTCGCCAAAGAAATTGGATTGACGCCGCTGCCGATCAACAGCCCGGATGGAAGCATTATTCGCGGGGAATTTATTCCCGACACATGGGGAGATGGTTTAGACAAGCTGCCCTACGCTTCGTCGGTGCGAGAAAGATTTAAGAAGTTCAAGAAAGAAATGCTGGCGATCGATTTAGAAAAACGCGGCAGAGAATTATTTAGCAAACCCTTTTCCGATTTCCTGAAGGGATATCCAGATGAACTCAAACAGTGGTGGGATGGTTATGGTCCCTCCAATTGGGGGGCTGCGAGCGAAGACACCGCTGCTGCATTGGGGATTGGATCATTACAAGAAATGGCCGGGGAGAGCCGTGCAGATAATCGCTACACCTGGCCGGGAGGGTTGGGCGCGATCACGAAAAAACTGGCCGGAATTTTGGAGGCGACTCACAAAGACCGGATGGTGGCAGGCGCGACAACCGTCGCGGTGGTGCCCGGGAAAGACGAAGTGCAGGTTACGTACATGGTGGGCGGAGAATTAAAGACGGTTGCGGCGAAAGCGGTGATCATGGCCACGCCCAAGTTCATTACGAGGCGGATTGTCGAGGGGCTGCCGGAAAAGCAAAGCGATGCGATGCATCACATTCGCACCATCCCGTATCCGGTGGTGAATCTCATTTTCAACAAGGCGGTTTTCAATCGTGGATACGACACGTGGTGCCCGGGGAATTCGTTTACCGATTTCATCGTGGCCGATTGGGTTATTCAAAAGCAGGCGGGGTACAAACAGAAATTCAACATTCTCACTTGTTACACGCCGATGAAAGAAGACGACCGCGGCTACTTGCTGACTGAAAGCGGCGCGCGCAAGATTGCGGAGAATGTGTTGAGCGATTTTCAAAAGCTGATGCCGGCAATGAACGTCGATCCAATTGAAGTGCATATTTACCGGCGCGGACATCCGATGTACATGTCGGCGCCGCGGATTTACACCGAGGTACAGCCGGTGGCGCGGCAATCGATGGACCGCATCTTTTTCGCGAATACAGATTCGGAAGGACCGGTATCGACAACGAATGGCGGGATTCACGCGGCGCAACGCGCGGTTAAGGAAGCGGAAGCGCGGCTGGCTGGACGGCCGGCGCCGAAGCAGAAGGCAGTGGCGGATTAGATCTGCGCACACTCACACCGAAATGCGTCAGGTCCAACCTGACGCTCCAACCCGACGCTCGTTTCTCCGGCAATCGCACGTAAGTGCGATGTAATCTCCTGAAAAGCCCCCACCCATAGTAAAGTTATAGATGGGGCATTAAGGCCAAGACGCTCTACCTGCCCATCCGGCCGAACCTTCAATAAAGGACAACCCACACTTTGAGTTTGAGCATTCGCAACATCGCCATTATCGCGCACGTGGACCACGGCAAAACGACGCTGGTCGACGCCATGCTGCAACAGAGCGGCACCTTCCGGTCGAACGAGCACCACGTTGAGCGGGTCATGGACTCGAACGAACTGGAGCGCGAGCGCGGCATTACGATTCTCGCCAAGAACACGGCGATTTTTTATCACGACGTAAAGATCAACATTGTGGATACGCCCGGCCACAGCGACTTTGGCGGCGAGGTCGAGCGCGCGCTGAAGATGGTTGACGGCGTGATGCTGCTGGTGGATGCGAGCGAAGGCCCGCTGCCCCAGACGCGCTACGTGCTCAGCAAGGCGCTGGAGGCGAAGCTGCCGCCGATTGTCGTGATTAATAAGATCGACCGGCCGGACGCGCGGCCGCAGGAAGTGCTGAACGAAATCTACGATTTGTTTATCGATCTCGACGCGAAGGAAGATCAGCTCGACTTCCCTGTTCTGTATACGAATGCGAAGCAAGGGACGGCGTCAACCGACATGAAGGGCGGCGGTGAGGATTTGCGGCCGCTGTTTGACGCGATCTTGAAGACGATTCCGCTGCCTACGGGCGATCCGGCGGGGCCCCTGCAAATTCTGGTGGCGAACCTGGATTACAGCGATTATCTGGGCCGACTGGCCATTGCGCGCGTATTCAACGGCACGATGTTCACGGGCGAAGACGTCGTCATCGCGAAGCTCGACGGGACGATGCACAAGACGAAAATCACGAAGTTGTTTTCGTTCTCGGGGCTGAAGCGGACCGACATTACGGAGACCGTGCTCGGGGATATTGTTGCTGTGGCCGGCGTGGAGGGGATCACGATCGGCGAAACCATTACCAACGTCGATAATCCTGCGCCGCTGCCGCCGATTGTGATCGACGAGCCCACAATCGCGATGATGTTTACGGTCAACAATTCTCCGTTTGCGGGGCGCGAAGGAACGTTTGTGACATCGCGGAATTTGCGCGAGCGGCTGCAGAAGGAGTTGCTGACCAACGTTTCGTTGCGCGTGGAAGACACGGGTACGACGGATTCGTTCAAGGTTCTGGGGCGCGGCGAATTACAGCTTTCGATCACGATCGAGATGATGCGGCGCGAAGGCTATGAGCTGATGGTGGGCAAGCCGGAGATTGTGACCAAGCGCATTGATGGAAAGCTGATGGAACCGGTGGAGCATCTTACGGTTGATGTGCCGGAAGGCTTTGTCGGAGTGGTGATGGAGCAACTTGGGTCGCGCAAGGCCGAGGTTGCAAACATGCACAACCACGGCTACGGGCGAGTGCGAATCGAGTTTCGCGTGCCCAGCCGAGGACTGATCGGGCTGCGCAGCCAGTTGCTGACGGATACTCGTGGCACGATTGTGATGAATTCTTTGTTCGACGGTTATACCGAGTGGCAGGGAGAGATTCCGCACCGGCTGACGGGAGCGCTGATTGCAGACCGCAATGGAGTTTCGACGGCGTATGCGTTGTGGGGATTGCAGGAACGCGGGGAACTTTTTGTTGGGCCGGGCGTGGAGTTGTATGAAGGCATGATCATCGGCGAGAACGCGAAGGATGACGATCTCGACGTGAATGCGGTGCGCGAAAAGAAGCTGACGAACATGCGCGCTTCCACGGCGGATGAAGCGATCCGGCTGGTGCCGTTTCGGAATTTGAATCTGGAGCAGGCGATTGAATTCATCGCGGACGATGAGTTTGTAGAGATCACGCCGAAATCGCTGCGGCTGCGGAAGAAGGTTTTGCAATCAAACAAGCGCAAGAAGAGGGTATTGGAAACGGTTGAAGAAGGTTAAGGCTAAGGCAGAGCGGGCAAGGGACGAGGAACTCCGCATGTTTCTGGTGCCGTGCAGTTGCGGCACGACGTTTGCCGTCGCGGAAAATTACGACCGGCAAGGGACGGCGTGGAGCCGCTATTTGGGCTGTCCGAAGTGCGGCAAGCGGCACGATCCTAAGAACCGGCTGTTGCGGGTTGGATATCAGCGCGAAGGGTATTGGAAGGTGGATGGGTGCTAGGGCGGTCGCGCCGGCGCGGGCGGTCAAGAATTGTTCTTGCTCACCGAGAAAATCCTGAGAAGGGGCGCTGGGCAACCCTTCTGCACGCTTCGATCCGCTGGCGCGACCGCCAAGCTTAGAAGATTGACACGCCCGGAGAGGTCGCGAATCCGCTGATTTGACGAGTGGATTTGACAAACCTGCTATACTTTGCCCGCATTTGAACTGCCGCCAGCTCCGGTCTCGATTTTCAGGAAGGTGTTTCCGACCTGCCAAGTCCGCCGCATCGAGCTCGCACTTCGACAGCTCAATGCAAGGGGCGATTCGTGAAGAACATTTTTGTAGGAAACCTGAGCTTTAACACTTCAGAAGATGAGCTGCGGCAGATGTTTGAGCCGTTCGGGCAAGTGGACCGGGTCAGCATTATGACCGATCGGGATACCGGGCGATCGCGCGGTTTCGGATTTGTGGAGATGGCCAGCAATGATGATGGAGAAAAGGCCATTACGGCACTGAACGGTTCGCAGGTGGGCGGCCGCACGCTCAACGTGAACGAGGCTCGTCCTAAGACAGAGCATGCCGGAGGCGGCGGACGCGACCGCGGAGGCCGTGGTGGGGACCGTGGCGGCGGGCGCGGCGGCGATCGTGGTGGACGCGGCGGTGGTGGCGGAGGCCGCTGGTAATCGTTTCAAACTCCTGAAGGCGACTTTTCACGACTGCGGGCAAAGTTGTTCTGCACCGCCGTCGGCGGCTGCGCGTGAGAAAACAGGATTGCTCTGCGCGAAGTAGGTTCGCAATGGGAGGCGTCATTGAGCCTGCGCAGTTTCCCATGTAAACTGAAGTTCGGGCGCCCGTAGCTCAGATGGATAGAGCGATTGCCTCCGGAGCAATAGGTCGGGAGTTCGAATCTCTCCGGGCGCACCAGAATTCTTCCCAGAACTTCCTCTAACATTTTCAGATCCCCTTACTTCTCAGATGCTTCGCCCGAAAACGCCGGGCTCAGGATTTCGGCTGCGGGCTCCCGATTCGGGAAAGGCCCGCGATGGCAGCTCATCGCGGGCCTTTTTATATTCGGGAACAATCGTAGTGAAAGATCGATTCGGAGCGCCTCCTTGTGGGCTAAAGCGCGGCGAGACGGCGCTGCACGAATAAAAAATACAGGGCAAGGACGACCAACAACAATCCATTCACGCCGAGCACAACTGGCGCGGTAAATATCGGGACCAGCCATCCGGACAAGAGATTGCCCATGGGCATGCCGCCGCGGAAGGCGACGTTATAGACGCTCATGACGCGGCCGCGCATTTCGTTAGTGGTGATCAATTGCACCAGCGAGTTGACGGTGGCAAAAACCGCCATCATGGCCGCGCCTACCAGCACGAGAATGGTGCCGCTGAGCGGCACGGACTTGGAAAGAGCGAAGGCGGAGATTCCCGCGCCCAGGCACATGAGCGCAACCAGAGCGACGATACCTTTCTTGCGCATGTTGCCCGCGCTGGCGATGACTAGCGAACCGAAAATCGAGCCCAATCCCATCAGCGAGAGCAGGTTGCCGTAGGTTTCAGGGCCGCGATGGAAAATATCTTTGACGAAAACTGGAATGTAGGTGCGCATAGGCATGCCGAGAGCGGTCATGCAGAAGGCCAGCAAAATCAGGGCCTCCATGGAAGCCTGCTTACGGGCGAACTGGATGCCCTGTTTCAAGCTGCTGAACATGGACTCGGTGGTTTTTACCGGCAGAAAGCGGGTGGTGATAATCGACAGCGAAAGGATTGGGGCGAGGAAAGAGAGAGCGTTTAAACCGAAGCACCATTTTTCCCCTAGCTTGGCCAACGCCTGCCCGGCGAGTGCGGGACCAACCATAACCGCAACGTTGAATTGAATCGAGTTCAGCGCGATGGCGTTCGGCATGTCGTCTTTTTCCACCAGCGTGGGAATCAGCGCCGAGTACGCGGGACCGCCGAAGGCCTGGGCGAGGCCGGAGATAAACGAAAGACTCAGAATGTGCCAGATGTGGACGGTGCCGGTCGCGACCAGAACGGTAAGAATGGAGGCCGTCGCCATTTGAGCATACTGCGAGCCCAGGAGAATCTTGCGGCGCTCCACGCGATCGGCGACGACGCCGCCGATGAGAGAAAAAAGAAAAATGGGAATGCCGGCTAGAAATTGATCGAGCGCCAGCAGGAATGCGGAATGACTGAGACGGTAGATCAACCAACCCTGGGCGACGATCTGCATCCAGGTGCCGATGCTGGAAGTGCAGGCGCCGAACCACATCAGACGAAAATCGCGATATTGAAAGGCCTTAAAGACTCGACGGATCACTCTGGCTTCCATTACCCCTAAAGAAGCGTACCACGCAACTTTATCGGCTCGTTGATTGGACGCTCGGGAGCGGGTTTTGTTGCTCTCACGTTAATTTTGTGAATGTGCGAGATCCCAGAACCGTCTGAGGTAAATGAAATGCTAAAATGTGCTTCCCTCCCCGAATTTTTAGGACGACTCAGGAGCGATCATGAAGGGTATTGGGTTCTCGAATACGACCAGGGTTATATTGGCAGCGGCGATGGCGTCGGCATCGGTGGTAACCTGCACGGCGCAAGAAGCGAAAGTTTCCGCGGACGGGCTGTACCCCTCGAATTCGAGCCTTTACCTGAAAGTTCAGCTCGATCATCCGGTCAAACTTTCAAAGTTGAAGCCGGGGGATATTGTCGAGGGGAAATTGGCTCGCGATGTTTATTCTTCGGACCGCGAAGCGTTTTCCGCAGGCGCGCCGGTTCGCATGACGGTAGATCATTTGGAAAAAAGACGCAGGCCTGCGGACGATCACTGGCCGTGGGTGGTGAAGGCGTTTACGCCCCGCCATCAAAACTACCCGGTGTTTACGCGAGCGAGCGTTTCTGCGGCGAGCGGCGAACGCCAACTGGCGGTTTCAGTGCTTTCTATCAGCCGAAAGCGCGAAGTACAGGCACAGGCGCGAAAGAATAAGAAGGGCAATCAATCGGGAAAATCAGAGACCGATGCGTCGGGTCCGGTGGAAGTGAGCAAGTCTGGCGGCGTTTACGGGTCAGGGAAGCTGTCCACGCCCGTGATGGTGTTAGAAGCATTTCCGCAGGGCGAGAAGGAATCTGCGGGTAGGGGGCGAGAGGATTCGTCTTCGGAAGGAAGCAATGTCGCGGAGTTAGAAACCCTTCCGGCGGGCACGGCGTGCCGCCTTCTTCTGCTCGGCGATGTTAGTGCGTCCAAGAGCAAGATCGGGGATACGGTGCAGGCCCGGCTGCTGGAGCCGGTATTGGAAAATTCGCGCGTGGCGCTTCCGGCGGGTACGTTGTTTGAAGGGAAAGTAGTAAAGAGAACGCCTCCGAAGTGGGGCAGTCGGGCGGGATCACTGTATTTGGCATTTACCGGCGTGACGTTGCCGGGTGGGAATCTGATTCCGCTGTCGGCTTCATTGACCGGTGCGGAATTGGATCGCCAATCGCATACCAAGATTGATCCCGAGGGGCAACTTCACGGGGAGCGTCCCGGCAAGGCGTGGATGGCGATCAACATTGGCGTGACCGCGGGACTGGCGAAGGAAGTGGATGACACGACTCAGTTGATTATTGAAGCTATTGTTTCGACGGCGACGGATGCGTCGACGGCGGGAACGGCGAGGATCATATCGAGTGCGATCTCCGGCATTTATATGGTGTCGCGCCATGGACGCGATGTAGTTCTGCCGCGCTTCACGGAGATGAATATTTCTTTGGACCGGCCGCTGACGGTGACGAAGAATGCAGAGACCACGGCTTCGGCGATCAGTATTCATGGAAATTAGGGGCCGTAGCAGCCGTTGAAGCGGGCACCTCGCGCCTAAAGGCAGATTTTCGGTGTACAGTTACAGCGCGGCTGAAGCCGTGCCCTTCCCAACCCAATTTTTGGGATAGCATTGCCTGGTGGGAAGTTTCCAATTCGCATCCCAATTCATCCTCTAAGCATGAGCTACGACGCCATTCTGGTTGTATCTTTCGGTGGTCCGGAGTCGAAGAAAGAGGTGATTCCGTTCCTGGAAAACGTGCTGCGGGGGAAAAATGTCCCGCGGGAACGCCTGCTCGCGGTCGCGGAACACTATTACCACTTTGAAGGCAAGAGTCCGATTAACCAGCAAACGCGGGAGTTGATTGCCGCGCTGGAGGCGGAGTTGACGCAGCATGGGCCGAAGCTGCCGGTGTATTGGGGAAATCGAAACTGGCATCCGCTGCTGCCTGAGACTTTGCAACAGATGCAAAAGGATGGGATCAAGCGGGCGATCGGATTTGTAACTTCGGCGTACAGTTCGTATTCCGGGTGCCGGCAGTATCGCGAAGATATTGCGCAGGCGCAAAACGAGGTGGGAACGGCCGCGCCGCAAGTGGATAAGTTGCGGGCGTTCTTCAATCATCCGGGGTTTGTCGAGGCGATGGCCGAGCGGGTGCAGGATGCGTTACGGGCGCTTCCAGCAAACGCGAGAGAGAACGTGCAGATTGTTTATGTCGCACACAGCGTTCCACTCTCGATGGCCAGCACTAGCGACTATGTGACGCAACTGCAAGAGGTACGGAGGCTAGTCTCGGAGGCGATTGGACAAAAAAACGATACTCTCGTGTACCAGAGCCGCAGCGGCGCGCCGGGACAGCCGTGGCTGGAGCCGGACATTCTCGATTACCTGCGCGAGGTGAAGGCAAAGAATCTGGCGTCGGCGGTGGTGATTGCGCCGATCGGCTTTATCTCCGATCACATGGAAGTGCTATATGACCTGGATATCGAGGCGCAGCAACTTTGTGATTCGCTGGGTTTGCCGATGACGCGGGCGAAGACGGTCGGAGTGCATCCGAAATTTATTGGGATGATTCGCGAATTGATTTTGGAGCGGATGGACCCGAGTGTGGAGCGGAGGGCGATAGGGTCGCTCGGTGCGCGGGCGGATGTTTGTGCAGAGGGCTGTTGTCCCGCGCCGCAGCGGCCGGCGCGACCACACGCCGGTTAAATCGCGCTTGAAACTTTCGGCGGTTCGTAGTCGGTGACCCTGGGGTGGCCCTGGATCAGGCGCATGGTCTGAAGAATGGTTTCGATGACCGCTTCGTTTCCAAGCGCGGTGTTGATCATCACGTGGTACAGCGAGCGGGTCGGCCAGTCGGCGTTGAAGTAGTGTCTGACGAAGGCGATGCGCTCGCGGTCGACGGTATCGACCATCTCTTCGGCTTCCTGCGAGGTCGCGCCATCCTGAAGCAGGCGGCGGACTTTTTCGGCGCGGGGAGCGTAAAGGAAGACGTGAAAGGCTTCGGGGTTCTCGCGCAGGAAAAACGGAGCACCGCGGCCGACGACCACTGAATTCCCTTCCCGGGCAATTCTGGCGCTGATCTGCTCCATCCATTCCATCATGCAGTCGGTATCGAAGGCCTGATTGGTGAGGTGCGCGCTGCGCTCGTGGCTGCCGCGCCAGAAAGTTTTTGCGAGGCGGTAGAGGCGGCTATCCATGCGCTCGTCGCAGCGTTTTACGGCGGATTGGTCAACGTTGGCGAGGCGAGCGATCTCTTCGGTGAGGCGTTTGTCCCAGAGGGACCAGCCGAGGTGTTGGGCGAGTTGGGCGGCGATGGCGCCGCCACCGCAGCCGTATTCCCGTTCGATGGTGATTACGCGAAACATGGCTAATCTCGGCTGCTAAGGTGCAGTCTGATAAGGAAGCGAGGCAAATGCGCGAATTATTGCGTCGCAAAAAGCGCGACGCATCGCGCGGCTCGCCCCAGATTCCTCACGGCGCAGAGAACGCGCCGCTCGGAATGGCAAATCGACTACCCACTCGCGCAGCAGCGTACCGCGAATTAGTGTACTGCCATTCCGCCGGGTTTGCCTTTTTTCATGAGGAAGACCAGAGGGACCATGGCCAGGATGGCCCACCCGAGCAGACGGAAGTCATCGATATAGGCGAGCATGGTGGCCTGCCGCTGCACAGTGCCCTCAATCAGGGCATAGGCCTGGCGGGTGGCAAAGGCCGCGCTGGAGCCGTGCGCCTGCATGGCCTGCGTTGCGCCATTCAGCATGGCGCGAAAGGCGGGGTTGGACGGGCTGAGATTATGCGAGAGATCGTTCAGATGCAATTGCGTACGGCGATCGAGCAGGGTGGTAACTAAAGAAATTCCGACGCTGCCGCCGATGTTGCGGGCGAGGTTCATCAAGCCGGAAGCGGCGTTATTTTTATCTCGCGGCAGATAGGCGTAAGCGGCGGTGTTGATGGGTACGAAGAGAAATGCCATGCCGATGGCTTGAAAAACGCGAGCTGTAGCGGCGGTGCGGAAATCGATTCCGAGGTCGAAGCCGGTCATGTGGAAGAGCGAGTAGGAAAGCATGACCAGTCCGAAAACCAACAGCCAGCGCGGGCTGTAGCGCGAGAGGAGGAATCCCACCAAAGGCAGCAAAAGCATGATGGTGAAACCGCCGGGCATGAGGGCGAGGCCGGAAGTTTCCGCGGTGTAGCCGAGCAGAGTCTGCATGAACAATGGCAGCAGTAAAGTGCTGCCCAGCAGGGCGAAGCCGAGCATGAACATCAGGAGATTTGAGATGCCGAAGGTTCGATCGCGAAACAGGTGAAGATCGATGATGGGATCTTTGTGGTGCCACTCCCAGAAGATTACGAAAATCAGCGAGACGGCAGCGATGACGGAAAGAATGAGAATGAAGTGCGATTCAAACCAGTCGTCGCGCTGGCCTTTATCGAGGACAACCTGCAAAGTTCCCAGACCGAGGGCGACGAGGCCGAGGCCGATGTAGTCGATTTTGGTTTCGCTGAGCTTGCGGCGACGGAGATAGGGCGGGTCTTGAATGAGACGCGAAGTGAGCAGAAGAGAAATAATTCCAACTGGAATGTTGATGAAGAAAATCCAGCGCCAGGTGAAGTTGTCGGTAATCCATCCGCCGAGAGTCGGCCCGATCGCTGGGGCCGTGACCACGGCGATACCATAGATTGCGAACGCCATGCCGCGCTTGGCGGGAGGAAAAGTGTCGGCGAGAATCGCTTGTTCGCTGGGCTGGAGACCGCCTCCACCCGCGCCTTGCAAAACTCGGCAGAGGATCAGGACGGCGAGATTCGGGGCCAGCCCGCACAAAAATGAGCTGATGGTGAACAGCGCCACGCAGCCCATGTAGAAATTTTTGCGGCCAACGATGGAAGAGAGCCAACCGCTCAACGGGAGAACGATGGCGTTGGAGACGAGATAAGAAGTGAGAACCCAGGTACTTTCATCCTGGCCGGCGGAGAGGCTGCCTGCGATGTGAGGCAACGCCACGTTGGCGATGGAGGTGTCGAGCACCTCCATAAAAGTGGCCAATGTCACGGTGATCGCGATGATCCAGGGGTTGACCGCGGGACGCCAGATCTCGGCGTTCTCCATCGGAGGAGCGGCAGCGCTCATTGTCGAATCCAAACCTTGGGATCCACGGACATACCGGGGCGCAGCGACTGATCTTTATTTTCTCCGGGGTCGAGCACGATTTTTACCGGAATGCGCTGCACAACTTTTACGTAATTGCCGGTGGCGTTTTCAGGAGGCAGCAGACTGAAGCGCGCGCCACTGGCTCCGGCAATGCTGTTGACCTTGCCTTTGTACTTTCTTCCGTTGGCATCCAACTCAAAGGTAACGGGCTGGCCGACTTTCATCTCGCGCAATTGAGTTTCTTTGAAGTTAGCGGTGATCCAGACATCGTTCAGGGGAATAACCTTCATCAGTTCCTGGCCGGGAGCGACGTTTTGACCGACCTCGACCGTGCGATCACTGACTACGCCCGCAACGGGAGCCACGATTTTGGTGTACTGCAGGTTGAGCATCGCCTGATCGAGGTCGGCTTTTTTCTGCTGGGCTTCGGCTTCCGCCGATGCGGCGCGGGATCGTATGACCTGCATTTGCTTGGGAGCGGTTTGGGCGTAGCGCCAGTTGGCTTCCGATTGCGCCAGCTTGCCTTGAGCCTGGATGACTTGCGACTGAGCGGCATCGGCCAAGGCGTGAGCCGATTCGACGGATGCTGCGCTGGCTTTGGCGGCAGCCACAGCCTGATCGTATTGCTGCTGCGAAATTTCCTCTTTATCGACGAGCTGTTTATAACGGCCAAGGTCGTTTTGCGCTTTCACGTTGTTGGCTTCCGCCTCGGCGAGTTGCGCCTTCGCCGATTCAAACTGTTGTTTAGCGGCGGAGATTCCGGCGCGTGAACTGGCGACGTCCGCTTCTGAAGCAGATTCCTGGCTGGTGGTGTTGACCGAAGTGATGGGAACGTTGACTCCGGCCGCGGAGGCTGTGGCCAAGGCATTCTGGTAATCCGCCTTGGCGTGTTCGTAGGCCACTTGATAGTCGGAGGGATCGATTTCTACCAGCACCGTACCGGCTTGCACATACTGATTGTCTTCGACGTTGAGCTTGGTGACATGACCGGTGATACGCGTACTCACTGAATTGATGTGGCCATCGACTTGAGCGTCATCGGTGGATTCGTAGCTGGTGACGTAACGGTAGACGAAGAAACCGACGACCAGCAGAACGACTACGCCGATGATGAGAGCGATCCGGAAGCCGGGACTTGAGGCACGAGACGGACGCGTGCGGAAGTCGCGTTCCGTGGACGGAAGCGGCTTGTTTCGACCTTCGGATTGTTCCGGCGAAGATTTCTCCGGCGGAGACGGAGACTGATCCGGCGGAGCGGGCGGGCTTTGCGTCGACTGTTCCATGGTATGAATTTAGTGTTCGCCTTTCAAAAATCGTTTGACTCCCTGTTCGGCATCGCCGGTGGCGCGCGCCAGTTCAACTTTGGCCAGGTTGTGAGCGTAGAGGCTTTCGATGTAGCTCTCGTGAGCACTGGCGACGGCCTCCTGCGCCTGGACTACTTCCAGATTATCGGTAACCCCGGCGGAAAAGCGATCCCGCGATTGCGCGAAGGCCTGCTCGGCTAAATCGACCGAACTGCGGGCCACTTCAACCTGCTCGGCGGCTGCGCTCAGGTCGAGCAAAGCGGTGCGGACTTCGTAGTCGATGCGGCCGCGCAAGTCGCCGAGTTGAGAACGCGCCTGCTTCAACTGAGAATCGGCCTCAAGCAGGTCGCTATGAACTTTTCCTCCCGCGAAAATGGGAATGCTGATGCCGCCATTCACTTGCCAGGTACCGTTGGACTGGGCGGGATTGACGCCGATGTCCCCGAAGTTCGCGCTCAAATCCGCAGTGGGATAGCGTCCGGCGGCGGCGGCGCGATGGGTTAACTCAGCGGCACGAACCTGCGCCTGCGCGGCTTGATAGTCGGAGCGGGAGGCGTAAGCGCGCTCCAGATAAATTTCGATGGGCAGCGGAGTCAGAGCCTGGTACGGAGCTTTTTCGGTGAGATCGAATTGCTGGCCGGGCGCGAGGCCGATGATGCGCGCCAAAGAAAGTTTTTGCTTCGCATAATCGTTGCGCGCGACGATGAGCTGCTGCTGGCGGGTTTGCAGTTCGACTTGCGAGCGCAGGGTATCGATGGCGGGACTGAGTCCGGCTTTTTGCTGGTCGACAGCCTTGTCGTATAAGGCCTGAGCGTTGGCGACCTGGGCCTGCGTGGTTTCGATGCGGGCGGCAGTGGCGATGGCCATCAGGTAGGCGTTGCCGACTGCAAGGACGACGAGTTCGCGGGCGTCTTTTAGGCTGTGCTGCGCCGCTTTTGAATTCTCAGTGGCGGCGCGTTCCTGTTCGAGCTGGCGAAAGTTGAAGATCGACTGGGTGAGCGACACGCGCGCGTCCAGGTAGTTAAATGGGCCGATCACGCGCGGAACTTGGAAGGGGAAGATATTGCCCCTGAAGCCGAGAGCGATGAGACTTTGAGTTTGGACGTCTTCCTGAATGCGCGCCGTAAAATCGGGCAGAAGGTTGCTCAGCTCCTTCCAACGCTCACCGCGCGCCATGATCGTCTGATCGCTGGCGAGCAGCAGGCCAAGGTTGGTGCGCAGCCCGCGATCGATGGCCTCCTGATATCCCAATTGCAGAACCTCAGGGGTAAGTTTGGCGTCGGGTTCGCTGCCGGTATACGGACTCTGTGACCCAGGCAGCGAGATAGAAGGAGTGGGCAGCGAACTCTGCGCGACTGCGCCCGTAATTGCGAACAGCAAGATCGTTGCAGGGGCGAGGCTTCGGCGGTTTGCGAAGAATAAGAAGCAGGGCATTTTCGATTCGGAGAAAATCTGGTTGAAAAGAACGCCTTCCGGATGGCCTTTCTCATTCATAACATAATGTCATCCTATTGATTCTACTGTGACACTTCGCGATGCAAAATCCTGTGCGCGAATGAATCTTGGATGCGCGCGGGACTGGGGATGTTGGGTGGCTTCAGGCAGGAGCGCCAGTCAAGCATGGGCGGAAGGACTCGAAATGGTGAGAATGGCCTAAGTGGGCCATTACCTTAGACACGTTCCGCTCGATGGAGTCTCCTTGTAGAGTGTCTGGGAGACTGCAATCTCCATGCTCCGAGCAAGCCACATAATCCTCGTGATGGCCGTTTCTGCTAGTCTGCTTCCCCTGGCTGTGCAGGCGCAGAAGAAGGATCACGTTGAGCGAAAGGTAGTCGAGAGAGTCAAACCGGTTACTCCGGAACTGGCAAAGCGCATGCATATTTCTGGCGTAGTAAAGCTGGAGGCTGTAGTGCGAGGCAACGGAAGCGTGAAATCAACCAAGGTATTGGGGGGGAATCCGGTGCTCCTCGACGCAGCCGGCGAAGCCGCGCAGCAGTGGAAGTTTGAAGCTGCCGACAACGAAACCATTGAGGTTCTGCAGATCGTATTCGAGCCTCAATAACAACCGCCATATCCATTGCAAGACCTCCCGTGTCCTCCACAAGTTCAAAAGCCGCGAGACAGCCGATTGACCGCCGCCGCCGACGGCATGAGCGGTATCGCGCCGACTTCCGTGCGACCGTAAGCCGTTTCCTGGAAAACGATTACCTAAAGATTGAGGGCCATTGCCGGGACCTATCGCAAGCCGGCATTGGAATTCTTCTGGCAACCGAGTTGAACGTAGGCGATGTTGTCGGGCTGAATTTTCTGCTTCCCGGCTCAGCCATGGAGTGGGAACTCCGTGCCGTGGTTCGTTATCGCCACGGTTACCACTACGGCTTCGAATTCCTCTCTATAGCACACGACCGGCAGGAACCGCTGCGGGATTATCTACTAACCTTGGAACCCTCCAGCTAGATTCTGCCGTTGGTGCGCCTGCCCGGTTTCGCGAGTTTTCATAGGCTTATTCGCGTGACTTCGGTCATCTTGCCCGAAGGTTACTCATGGCTGAAGCTCATGCAGGATTATGAGCAGTTCGAAATCCAATGCGGTCGGCGCAGACTGGACGGCATTGCTGGCCGATCCTGGCCTGGCGCGGAATCTGGGAAAGCTGCTGCAGACCTACCGTGACGCTCCTCCCGAAAGCCGGGAGCAGGCGCTGCTGGCGGCGATGCGGGAGATTAAGGGCACGGGGTCGAAAACGACAAGTGTGTCGCCGGCTTTAAACACCGGCGTGGCGCAGGCGGCATCCGTGCCGGTTCGGAGCGCAAATCTTCCTCCGTTCGAGCCTGACATTTTCAGCCCAAACTGGGGGCAGGACCGGCGGCGGCATCCGCGCATCAAGTGTTTTGTGGCGGTCGAGCTGCGGGTGAACGAGGCCGATGCGCCGATCTGGGGCAATCTTTCCAATACGAGTGTGGGCGGCTGCCAGATTGAAACGTCCTCGACGGTCAGCGGGGGGGCCAAAGTGGAAATTGGACTTTGGGTCGCGAGTGGCAAGATCTGGGTGAAGGGGCTGGCGCTGAACGGAGTGGTGACGCGCAGCGCACCGGCGGCCGGTATTCGGGTTCGATTTGCGGGCATGGACGCATCTGAAAAAGAAAACCTGCGGCAGTTCCTCAAGTACGTGCAGGAAACAACACGGCTTTCCAATAGCGAAAAAAGCTATATGCGGTTGTTGAAATAGCCGACCTTTCAAGTTCTCCTCGTCCCTTCGCCTCGCTCTCTTCGTTTCTCTCACGTCACTTCTCTCACTCTTCGCACTTCGTTCTTCAGTTTTCGAATTTCTTCGGGATTGATCCTCGCGCGGCTTCCCTTGGTCTGCGGCTGGCTTACGCCCATTTCTTTGGATTTTCACAGACTCAGCGACATGCCTACGTAGGAAATTGATACACTCGGGGCGTATCGAAAGCAATTGAAACTGAAACCCTTTTCAGTGAGAAGGACTCTAACCAAGTACCGAGGACTTTGAAACATCTCAGTGAAAACCCCAATCGTCCCGTGGGAGGAGAGCGCACCGCATGGTAGCCAGCGAACAGGTTTTAGTCACCGGCAAGCAACTGGACACACTTTGCATCAACACAATTCGCACCCTCGCCATTGACGCGGTGCAGCAGGCAAACAGCGGGCACCCCGGGGCGCCGATGGGTCTTGCTCCGGTAGCGTACACGTTATGGCAGGAATTTCTGCGCTACGATCCTGCGGATCCGAAATGGCTCAATCGCGACCGATTCGTGTTGTCGAACGGGCACGCGTCGATGTTGCTTTACGCGATGCTGTACCTGACCGGAGTGCGAGAAGTTTCAGAGAACGGCGAAGTGCTGAAAGAGCTTGCCGTTCCGCTCGAAGAAATTAAGCGCTTCCGGCAATTGGGAAGCCGTACGCCGGGACATCCGGAGTCGCACGTCACGACCGGAGTGGAGACTACGACCGGGCCGCTGGGACAAGGCGTGGGAAACAGCCTGGGGATGGCGATTGCGAGCCGGTGGCTGGCGGCGAATTTCAACCGACCTGATTTCAATGTTTTCGATTTCGATGTGTACGCCATCTGTTCGGATGGCGATTTGATGGAAGGGATCGGCGGCGAGGCGGCATCGCTCGCGGGCCATCTGAAACTTTCGAACCTGTGCTGGATGTACGACCACAACCACATCACGCTGGATGGTCCGGCGAACTGGTCGTTTAGCGAAGATGTGGCGACGCGATTTATTGGTTATGGCTGGAACGTGACACGCGTCGGCGACGCCAACGATCTGGAGATGCTGGCGAGAGCTTTTGAGACTTTCAAGAAGACGACGGATCGGCCGACGCTGATTATCGTGGACAGCCACATCGGCTATGGATCGCCGCATAAGCAGGACTCGAATGCGGCGCACGGAGAGCCGCTGGGTGAAGAGGAAGTCCGGCTAACTAAGAAATTTTACGGCTGGCCCGAGGACGCGAAATTTCTTGTTCCGGAAGGAGTGCTCGAACATTTTCAGGATGGTATTGGAAAGCGAGGGCGCGAGGCGCGAGCGCAGTGGGCGAAGATGTTCGCGGAGTATTCGAAGAAATATCCGGAGTTGGCGAAAAGGCTGCATGAGATGCAGCGCCGCGAACTGCCGCAGGGATGGGACAAAAACTTGCCGGTGTTCCCTGCTGACGCCAAGGGCATCGCAACGCGCGAGAGTTCTGGAAAAGTATTGAACGTGCTGGCACAGAATATTCCGTGGATGATCGGCGGATCGGCCGATTTGGCGACGTCGAATAAGACCACGTTGAAGTTTGACGGGGCTGGCGATTTTCAACCGGGCTCCTACGCGGGGCGCAACCTTCATTTTGGCGTGCGCGAGCACGTGATGGGCGCAAGCGTGAACGGGATGGTGGTATCCGGACTTCGCGCCTTCGGCGCGACGTTCTTCAACTTCAGCGATTACATGAGGGCCAGCATCCGGCTGGCGGCGCTGATGGAAGCGCCTTCGATTTTTATTTACACGCACGATTCGATTGGCGTGGGTGAAGACGGGCCGACGCACCAACCGGTGGAGCAATTGGCATCGCTGCGAGCGATGCCGAATTTGATCGTGATGCGCCCCGGCGATGCGAATGAGGTGACGGAGGCGTGGAAGATCATCGCGCAGTTGCAGCATCAGCCTGTGGCACTGGTGCTGACGCGGCAGGCGATGCCTACGTTCGATCGCACGAAATACGGTGCGGCATCCGGGACAGCGCGCGGAGCCTACATTCTGGCCGACGCGCCCGGCGGAAAGCCCGATGTGATTTTGATGGGTACGGGCAGCGAGGTTTCGTTGTGTGTGGAGGCTTACGAGAAGTTAAAAACTGAAGGCATTAACGCCAGAGTAGTGAGCATGCCGTGCTGGGAGATTTTTGACCGGCAGGATGCGGCTTACAAAGAAAGCGTTCTTCCCTCTTCAATAACGGCGCGGGTTTCGGTGGAGATGGCGTCGACCTTTGGCTGGGAGCGGTACGTTGGATTGAAGGGCCGGAAGATTGGAATGCACCGCTTTGGAGCGTCAGCTCCGCTAAAAGATTTGCTGAAGTTTTTTGGATTCACAAGCGACGCAGTTGTTGCGGAAGCGCGTAAGGCGATTGCGGAGAAGTAGCGGTCACTTCCCTTTTGCGTATAGTTAGGAACCACGTTAAAAGGGATCAGATTCTTACACACAGAAGTTTATCCAGACGTCCGCCGCCGTCGATTGATCAGGGAGAAATCATCATGCAGCCTACTGGAGTACTGGAAACCTCGAAAGCTACAAATCCTCTGAAGGCGTTACTCGGCTACGGGCAGTCGATGTGGCTGGATTACATCCGGCGCGATCTGATCACCAGCGGAAGCCTGAAGAAGATGATCGAAGAGGATGGTCTGCGCGGGATGACGTCGAATCCCTCGATCTTTGAGAAAGCAATCGGCGACAGCTCGCTTTACGACGATATGTTGAAGTCGCTGGCATCGAAGCCGGAGTTGACTGCGACTGGGCGCTATGAGCAGATTGCGATTCGCGACATTCAGGACGCGGCTGACGTTTTGCGTCCCGTCTACCAGGAATCGAAGTTTCGCGACGGATATGTGAGTCTGGAAGTTTCGCCGCTGCTTGCGCTGAAGACGCAGGAGACGATTGAGGAAGCGCGGCGCCTATGGAAGGCGGTGAATCGCGAGAACGTGATGATCAAAGTTCCCGGCACGGCGGAAGGGATTCCCGCGATTCGCCAGTTGATTGGAGAAGGCATCAACATCAATGTGACTTTGCTGTTCGCGCAGGAAGTTTACGAGAAGGTGGCGGAGGCTTACATCGCCGGAGTTGAAGAGTTGGCGAAGCGCGGCGGAAATCTCAAGAAGATGGCGGGAGTTGCGAGCTTCTTCATCAGCCGCATTGATGTGATGGTCGATGCGATGATTGATGACAAGCTGAAAAGCGCGAGCGATCCGCAGCAGCAGGCGCTACTGATGAGCTTGAAGGGCAAAGTGGCGATTGCGAACGGCAAGCTGACTTACCAGCGTTACCAGAAAATTTTCAGCGGTCTGCAGTGGGAAGCTTTGGCCGCGAAGGGCGCGCAGACGCAGCGCGTGTTGTGGGCGAGCACCAGCACAAAGAATCCTGCGTATCGCGACGTGATGTATGTAGAAGAACTGATCGGGCCGGACACGGTTAACACCATGCCGCCGGCGACGGTGGATGCGTTCCGCGACCATGGAAGATTGAGAAACAGCCTTGCCGAAGACGTGCCGGCCGCGCAGAAAACCATGGACGATCTGGCGAAGGTTGGCATCTCGATCAAAGAAGTGACCACGAAACTGACGACGGACGGTGTGAAGCTGTTCGCCGATGCCTTCCATAAACTGCTGGGCGCAGTGGAACAAAGCACGCAGCAAAAAGGGAAAAACGCGTGAGCCGATTGAAATCGTCGTTACCGGAAAGTCTGACGACTGCGGTAAAAAGCAACATCAGCGATTGGCAGTCAGGGCGGAAGATGCAGCGCCTGTGGCAGCGCGACGCTACGCTGTGGACGGGCGATGACGAAGACAAATGGCTGGGCTGGCTCGACATCACTGAGTATCAAATCTCCCATCCCGTTGAGCTGAGAAATCTCGCGAAAGAAGTGTGGAGCGCGGGATTTAAAGATGTTCTCCTGCTGGGCATGGGAGGGTCGAGCCTGTGTCCCGAGGTTTTGCGCAAGACATTTGGCAAGATCGCGGGATATCCCGATCTGCATGTCCTCGATTCCACAGATCCGGCGCAGGTCAAGTCGTTCGAAAATAAGATCGATATTGCTCGAGCGCTATTCATTGTCTCGAGCAAATCGGGCAGCACTCTCGAACCCAATATTTTCAAACAATATTTTTTTGAGCGCACGAAGCAGGCCGTGGGCACGGATAAAGCCGGAAGCCACTTTATTGCGATCACCGATCCGGAGTCGAAAATGCAGAAGGTGGCGGAGGAAGGACGGTTCCGGCACACATTCTTTGGCCGGCCGTCCATCGGCGGCCGGTATTCTGCGCTGTCGAATTTCGGCATGGTGCCGGCGGCAGTCATTGGGGTGGATACCAAGAAATTTCTCGATCGCACCGAGGAGATGGTGCGGGCGTGCGGGCCGGAGGCGCCGATTGAAAGCAATCCCGGGGCGATGCTCGGAATTATTCTAGGGACGGCGCAGCAAGCCGGTCGCGATAAAGTTACGATCATCACTTCGCCGGATATTTCTGATCTGGGAGCGTGGCTCGAGCAGTTGCTTGCGGAATCGACTGGCAAGGTTGGCAAAGGCATTATTCCTGTGGACCGCGAGGAGTTGGGAGCCCCGGAAATCTATGGAAACGACCGCGTGTTTGCTTACGTGCACACCGAACACGCAACCGATGTAGTTGTCGAGGCGAAGATCGCGGCGCTGGAAAAAGCCGGGCATCCAGTGGTGCGAATTTCAATGGCCGATATTTATGACCTGGGAGCGGAATTTTTCCGCTGGGAGATTGCGACTGCGGTTGCAGGATCGATTATCGGCATCAACGCGTTCAACCAGCCGGACGTAGAAGCGAGCAAGGTTGTGACCCGGGATTTGACTTCGGCATATGAAAAGAGCGGATCGCTTCCGGCTGAAAATCCTGTAATTGAAGATAACGGCGTAAAGTTGTTTACCGATGAAAAGAATGCCGGAGAATTGGCGCGAGCGGCCGGTGCGGACAAATCGCTGGCGGGATATTTGAAGGCGCACCTCAGCCGCATTGGCGCGGGCGATTATTTTGCGGTGCTGGGATACATCCAGATGAACGACGAGCATGAGAAGGCGTTGCAGGCGATTCGACACGCGGTGCGCGACAAGAAACGCGTTGCCACCTGCCTGGGCTTTGGACCTCGCTTTCTGCACTCGACCGGCCAGGCTTATAAAGGCGGACCGAACTCCGGAGTGTTATTGCAGATCACGTGTGACGATGCCGTCGACCTGCCGGTTCCTGAGCAGAAATATACGTTCGGGATTGTGAAGGCGGCGCAGGCGCGCGGGGATTTTCAGGTTTTGGTGGAGCGCGGGCGGCGCGCGTTGCGAGTGCATTTGCATGATGTGGAATCGGGGTTAGCAGCGCTGGCGGCGGCCGTGCAGAAGGCGATTGTGTAGTTTGGCTTGGCAAGAAGCCGGCGCTACACTTTTGATTGGCAGCGAAGGAGCAAGAGATGCAGTTAGGAATGATCGGTTTGGGCAAGATGGGCGCGAACATGACGCTGCGCCTGATGCGCGGCGGGCATCAACTTGTGGTTTCGGACCGGAGTCCGGATGCGGTGAAGAAGGTTGAAGGCGAGGGCGCTGGCGGGTCGTCGTCGCTGGAGGATTTGGTTGGCAAGCTGAAAGCGCCGCGTGCGGTGTGGGTAATGGTGCCCTCGGGTGATGCGACGGAGCAAACGGTTCAAACGCTGGCAAAGCTCATGCAGGCGGGCGACACAATCATTGATGGCGGAAATTCTTATTTCAAAGATGACGTGCGGCGATCGAGCCAGTTTAAAGCCAAAGGCATTCATTACTTGGATGTGGGAACCAGCGGCGGCGTATGGGGCCTGGAGCGCGGTTATTGCATGATGATTGGCGGGCCAGACGAAGCGGTGAAGCGGCTCGACCCGATTTTTAAGACGCTGGCGCCGGGACAAGGCGACATTCCGCGGACGCCGGGTCGCGAAAAACTCGGCGGGACTTCTGAAGAGGGTTACATTCACTGCGGGCCTTCGGGCTCGGGCCACTTCGTGAAGATGGTTCACAACGGAATTGAGTACGGCATCATGCAGGCCTATGCCGAGGGCTTCGACATATTCAAGAACGCAACCAGTAAAGAGTTGCCGGAAGACATTCGCTACGATCTGAATCTGCCGGATATCGCGGAGGTGTGGCGGCGCGGCAGCGTGGTGAGTTCGTGGCTGCTCGATCTGACGGCGATGGCGCTGGCGGAAAATCCAACCTTGTCGGAGTACGAAGGGTTTGTGCAGGATTCCGGCGAGGGGCGGTGGACGATTCAGGCTGCATTGGAAGAAGCGGTGCCGGTGGATGTGCTGAGCGCGGCATTATTTGTGCGCTTCCGCTCGCGGCAGCAACACACCTTCGCGGAGAAAATGCTCTCGGCGATGCGGCAGAAATTTGGCGGTCACATAGAACTCGGGGCTCCTCAAAAAAAGAGCGCATAGCGGAATCGGGCGCGCATAATTTTTAAGAATTATTTCAGCGTACCTTAAGGAATTATCCATGGCTCAATTAGCGGAACAACCCACGGCGACCGCGCCGCGCGTCGGCAAACAGGGCGATCCTTGCGTAATGGTGATTTTTGGTGCGGCTGGGGATCTGACGGCTCGCATGTTATTGCCTGCGCTGTATAACCTGGCCCGCGCCGACCTGCTCTCGAAGGAATTCGCCGTGCTCGGAGTGGCGCGAACGCAGATGACGGACGAAGATTTTCGCAAGAGAATTCTTGAGGACGTCAAGAAATATTGCGGGGACTGCGTCGATGATTCCATCTGGGAAAGTTTCTCGCGCCGTTTTTATTACTTCGCGGGCGATTTCGGCGATGACAAACTTTTCTCTCAGGTCAAGGACCGGCTCGCTCAAATTGATCAAGAGCATTCAACCAAGCAGAATTTCTTCTTCTATCTGGCGACTGCGCCAAAATATTTTGGCCCGATCGTAGAAAAACTCGCCTCGAACGGGCTGATGGAACAGGGCAACGATCACTGGAGAAGAGTGATTATCGAGAAGCCGTTCGGCCACGATCTGGAGTCGGCAAAGACCTTGAACCAGCAGCTCTTGAAGGTGGCCGACGAAAAACAGATCTACCGCATCGACCACTATCTGGGCAAAGAAACCGTACAGAACATCATGGCGTTCCGCTTTGCCAACGGAATTTTTGAGCCCATCTGGAATCGTCGCTATATCGATCATGTGCAGATTTCGGTGGCGGAGACCGTTGGAGTGGAAGGCCGCGGCAGTTATTTCGACCACGCGGGGTCGCTGCGCGACATGGTTCCGAACCACCTGATGCAGTTGATCAGCCTGACGGCGATGGAGCCTCCGATTTCGTTTGACGCGAATGCGGTGCGGGACGAACAAGCCAAGACTCTGCACGCCATTCAGCCCATGAGCGATGAGGAGGTTTTGAGCCGCACGGTGCGCGGGCAATACGGGGAAGGAACGGAGAATGGAAAGCCGGCTCCGGCGTACCGTTCTGAACCCGATGTATCGCCGGATTCGCGCACCGAGACATTTGTCGCTATGAAGTTGCTGATCGACAACTGGCGCTGGGCGGGGGTTCCGTTTTATTTGCGCACCGGCAAGCGCATGCCGGCGCGCAACACGCACATCGTGATCCAATTCCGGCGAGCGCCGTTTGTACTTTTCCGGGAGACAACCGTCGAACATATGATGCCGAATCAACTGGTGTTGCACATTCAGCCGGAGGAAGGCATCTCACTGCAATTCGCCGCCAAGGTGCCGGGGCCGGTGATGCGCCTGGGCACGGTAGACATGGACTTCGAATATCAGCAATACTTTGGTAAGCAGCCCAGCACGGGATATGAACGGCTGCTGCACGATTGCATGATCGGCGACCAAACGCTGTTCCAGCGCGCGGATATGGTGGAAGCGGGGTGGAGCGTGGTGAATCCCATGCTCGACCTGTGGAAGGCGCTGGTGCCGCGCAACTTTCCGAATTACGCTTCTGGAACCTGGGGTCCGAAAGAGGCTGACGAACTGCTGGAGCGCGACGGCCGGCGCTGGAGGAACTTCGAGAAATGATTCTGGCCGGCGATATCGGAGGTACCAACGCCCGGCTGGCTTATTTTCAGCCTCAGAACGGCCATTTGAATCTGGTTTCCGAGCAGGTCTTCCCCAGCCGCGAGTACAGCGAACTGGGCGAAATCGTTTCCAAGTTTCTTGAAGGCAATTCGACTCGGCCCGAGATGGCGTGTTTCGGAATTGCCGGTCCGGTTCACCACGGGCGGGTTGAGACTTCCAATCTTCCGTGGGTCATCGAGCAGTCGAGGCTGGCAAAACAGATTCGTCTGCCCGGCACTCTGCTGATCAATGATCTGGAAGCGAACGCTTGGGGGATTGGCGCGCTGGAATCGCAGGATTTGGTTTCGCTGAACGCCGTGGTGCCGTCGGATGGAAATCAGGCGGTGATCGCTCCGGGAACCGGGCTCGGAGAAGCGGGGATGTACTGGAACGGCAGCCAGCACCAGGTGTTCGCCTGCGAGGGTGGACACGCCGATTTCGCGCCGCAAGGAGAATTGCAGATCGAATTGCTGCGTTTTCTAGCCGCGCGCTACGGTCACGTTAGCTATGAGCGGATTCTCTCCGGCCCCGGGCTGGTGAATGTTTATGAATTTCTGCGGGCGCAGGGATGCGGGGACGAGCCTGCGGGATTTGCCTCCCGGTTGGCGGGCGCCGATCCGGCGGCAGAAATTTCGCGCGCGGCGTTGAACGGAACAAATCCTTTGGCGGAGAAGGCTCTCGATCTTTGGATCTCGGTGTATGGCGCTGAGGCGGGCAACCTTGCTCTAAAAACCATGGCGGTCGGCGGAGTATACCTGAGCGGCGGCATTTCACCGAAGATTCTTTCCCGGCTGAAAGGTCCGCTTTTTATGCGCTCGTTCCTCGATAAGGGACGACTGCGGCCGCTACTGGAGAGCGTTTCGGTGCAGGTCGTAACCAATGACAAGGCCGGATTGCTGGGCGCGGCCCGCTGTGCCGCCACGCGATCGGGGAACGGCCGCAACGGTGCTTCATGAGCGCAGCAGTCGACCTTCGCCGGCTGAGCACGCCGCAGGAGCTCTTCCAGGCCGCTGCTGATGCAGTGATCAGCGCCGCGACCGAAGCGGTGAAGCAACGCGGGCAATTCACGATTGCGCTTTCCGGCGGATCGACTCCGAGAAATCTCTATACGCTGATTGCGGCGAATGCGGCCACAGTTCTGCCGTGGGCGAAGATGTTTTTCTTCTGGGGCGACGAGCGCCTCGTCCCCCCGGACGATGCGGAGAGCAATTACCGGATGGCGCGCGAGACCTTGCTTTCAAAGGTTCCGATTCCTCCGGCTAATATTTTTCGCGTCCCCACCGAAGATTCCGGCGCCCAGGCCGTAGCGGAAAGCTATGAACAGACGGTCAGAAAATTTTTTCATGCTGGCGCGGGAGAGTTTCCACGTTTTGATTTGATCCTTCTGGGCATGGGGCCGGATGGGCATACGGCGTCGTTGTTTCCGGAGAGCGCCGCATTGCAGGAAAAGTCCCGGCTGGTGGTGGCGAATTGGGTGGAGAAGCTGAAGGCCAGCCGAATTACCTTTACCCTGCCATTGCTCAACGCAGCCCGCTGCGTCGCGTTCCTGGTGGGCGGCATGGACAAGGCGACGGTCCTGCGGGAGGTGCTCGAAGGGAAAGCTCCGGGGGAAAAGTACCCTTCGAAACTGGTGCGGCCCAGCGATGGGAAGTTGATCTGGTTTGTGGACCGGGCAGCTGCCAGTGAACTATCTTCGTCCGGAAATTCGCCCGCCTGACTGGAAAAAGCGCGGCGCGAGCTAGGCCCGCCAACCGCCGATTTCCTTGAGCCCCTGGCCGCGGGCATGTTCGAAGAGCCGCACCCGATGGCGGGAGTGTTCGAATTCGTGGATGTCGGCCCAAACTTCAGCCTGCCATGCTTTTTCGTGGGTTGAAGACTCCCCACAGGTGGCGCAGCGGGTATGCAGGCTGATGGAAGAATCAGCCACAAAATTGGCACCGGGAAGCTCCAGAAAAATGCAGCGGACTTCCTGGATTTCCTCATTCTTATCGAGAAAATGTTCGTAGCGAAGCAGGAAGCCAAAGCCGAGTTTTCGCGCTTCGGCCTCGGCCTCATCCCGCGAGCGAAACGGGCCGTACTCTGCCCGCAGTTGCTCCGTCGAATCACACGCCATCCAAAACGTTTCTTTGTACGCCATCGCCGCCCTGCCCAGGGAGTTTGGAGCGGCTCTGCTGCAAAATAGCCGCCCGGTAGGCCGAGCTTGCGAAAGCAATTTTTAGGCCGACCGGGAAGCAGGGACTAAGTGCCTTACACCAAAGTACTTATCAGCATGGCCGAAAGGGCTCAAGAATTCCCAAAGTGGAAACCTTTTGCAGAGATGCGCCCTCGATTCCCTAGATCGCGGTGGCTTGCTCAGTGGGAGAAAATACTCTTGCGCCTGATTCCACCCAATTCTTCCCCCCGTGGCTGGCCACATACATCGCCAGTTCCAGCCGGCTCCAGACGCCTAGCTTGTCAAAAGTGGTGCGCAAGTGATTCTTGACCACCTGCTCGGTAGTGCCGATGAGTTTGCCGATCTCACGGTTGGTGAGCCCCTCCCAAACCAAGGTGGCCACTTGAATTTCTTTCGGGGTGAGGTGTTCGCGCGGGGTCATGATTTGAACTCCGTTTTCTGGAAGGCGGCCGTTGCCAGGCGGACGCGTTTGCGGCCCTCGCGAATTCCAGCCCGCAGGAAAAGGGTGCGCAGATGTTGTTTGACGGTGCGCGGGCTGATGCTGAGCTGCCCGGCAATTTCTTTGTTGCTGCAACCCTGCACCAGCAGATCGAGCACCTGCTGATCGCGCGGGGTAACTTTGATTCTCTCGATGTCTACCACTGAAGTTCCTCCTGTCTTGCATTTCTTAATCTTGGGAGCGCGGCCTACTGGAGCTAAAGCAGTTGTTTCGCCAAAGCTTTGCTTTTTCGGAAGGGAGTTTGTAAGGCATGGGCAGGCTTACACTTAGGGACGCGAACCGTGGATGGGCGGAAGGGCAAGGGACATTCGTAGCCAAACCGGTCTTCCCAAAATGGGCAGAGGAAATGACTCGCAGGATCGCGCGCCGCGTGAATCGAGGCTGCGGCGACGCCTGGCGATGGACACTTGGAAGTTCGCCCGAAAACCCTTACGCTCCATACCCCGGACGATAAATCATTTATGCTGAGACTCTTTGGGCGATTCCCTGTCCTCGAATTCGAGCGATCTCGCGGCGCAAGAAATCAGAGAACTGGGTTGCTCCGGGGAGACAAGCATCAGTTCCCAAAACGAAATTAAGCAAGCAGACAGCTGTTCGTTTCGGGCGAAGGCCGATTTGGTGAAGGTTTTACACAGGCCTTAATCTTGGAGAGAACCTAGCAAGGCAGAATTGGTCAGGCTATGTGATGCTCGGCCTTCATAAAACGAAGGGAAGAATCTCGCACTCTTTATTCATGATGAGAAAATCCGAGCGTCCTAGAAAGTTACGAAAAAGATCCCACGCTTACTCATATCTCATACTTCTGAGCTTGGCACTGGGCATGTTGTCTCTTGCCGTCGAGCCGGCATTCGCGCAGGGCGGCCCTCCGTATTACACCAACGACCCCGGCACGCCGGGCAACATGAATTGGGAGATCAATCTGGGCTACATGCCTTTTTTGCATGACGGCCAATCGCTCACGCACACGCCGGATGTGGACATCAACTTCGGCGTGGGAAAGCGAATCCAGTTTACCTACGAAATCGCATGGCTCCGAGTCCGTAACGGTGGTACGCCAGCGAAGTATGGAATGGGCCAATCGAATCCCGGGGTGAAGTGGCGATTCTATGACGCGGGCGAAAACGGGTTCTCCATCTCGGTGTTTCCGCAATTCTTCCTCAATAACCCGAACGACGCGGTGCGGCGCGGCATCACGCCGGCAAGCCAGTCTTTCCTGCTGCCGATCGAATTCTCTAGAAAGTTTGGCCCCATCGACGTAGATTACGAGTTCGGCTACCAGTTCGTGCATAACGGCCCGAATGGCTGGCTCTCGGGCGTCGTGGTGGGACACGAGTTCACCTCGAAGCTTGGAGCCGACGCGGAGGTATACAACCAGGGCACCTTTAATCCCTCGCTGAATCAGCCGACGCTTGAATTCGGAGGCCGGTACAAGATTCATAGACCGGCCATCCTGTTGTTTATGGCGGGGCGGAGCCTGGAAGGTTCGCGCAGCAATCAGGCATACTTCGTAGGGTATTTTGGCGTGCAATGGCTGCTGCCGCCAAAATCGTATAAAGTCGATGCGCCCGAGGAGGCGGAACGGTAGCGCAGTGGCCTTACCGTTGCACAAATGGGTTCTCGGCTACGGGAATTGCACTAAAATAGATTTGGCTCTCGAAACATCCTCCTCCGCACACCATCTGTCCCGCAGATGGATATGGAATCCGTGACCGACGAAAAGAACAGACCGGCTCTTGACGAGCAGACCTTTGAAAAGCTGCTGGAAGCCGCTTACGTGCTGCAGGAGCACAACCGCAAGATGCGGGAACTGGAGCAAAGCCTGGAGGCGCAGAGCGAACAACTGCGCGAGCAGGAGCGGCTGAATCAAGAGAGGCTGCAACGAACCAAACCGGAGACGGAAGAGCGGCGTCGCGCGAATGCGGACTACACGCTGACTCTCGCGGAGATCGTGGAGGCGCAGCACCAGATCCAGATGCGGCATCTGGAATTGGAGCCCGCGATGACGGTGGTCGCCGAGAGAGTCTCTCGCATTACCGGGGGAAGCGGCGCCGGGATCGGGCTTGTCGAAGACGGGAAGGTGCGCTACCGGGCCGGAGCCGGAGAATCCGCATTGCCGGTGGGAACGGAAGTGCCATTGCAGAAGGCGGTATGCCAGGCCAATGTGCGCACCGGACAGGTGATCCGCACGCCCGATATGAACACCGAGTTTCTGTTCGATCCCGATCCCTGCCGGGCGCGGGGGATCCTTTCTCTTTTAGCAGTGCCCATTCACTACGATGGCAACATCGTGGGCGCGCTCGAACTTTATTTCGATCGCGCGAATGGCTTTGCCGAACAGGATATCCATACCTGCCAATTGATGGCGGGTCTGGTCACCGAAGCGATTGGCCGGGATGCGGAGTTGAAGATCAAGAAGTCGATGGTGGCAGAACGGTCGTCGATGCTTGCGGCGATTGAGCGGCTACAGCCCAATCTGGCGGCGCTGGCGGAGGATCGATCCGCGAATAGCGGAGTGGGCGCGCAGGCAGGGGCAAAGACCCCTTGCTGGAAGTGCGGAAATAGTTTGCTGCCGGAAGAGCAGTTCTGCGGAAAGTGCGGCGCGGCGCATGTGGGTGAGAGCGACACTTCCAGCCTGCAGAGCAAAGTGGCATCCGCATGGCGGCAGCAGAGCGCCAAGGAAGTTGTGGCACGGTCTGCAGAACAACTCGCTGCTGGCCATTCCCCAGGGGAAAATCTTGAAGCGGCCGAGCTCGAGGAGATCGCGGCGAGTGCCGGCGATGAGGGCATTATGGAAGCTGTTCCCCCCGAAACGAATGAAGTTGCGGACACTGGAAGTCACGACACCGCACTGGTGAAACCGCTGCCCGACATACTTGTCTGGAGTTCGGCCGCTGGGGAGTTTCTGGAGCCGGCTGCGGAACCGCCCGCGTCCACTGCACTGGCCCGCTTTTGGAGTTCGCGCCGCGGCGATTTCTACATGGTGTTTGCGATTCTTCTGGTGATCGCGGTGGTGCGCTGGGGCGTTTGGTCCGAGGGCTCAGCCGTAGCCAGCGGGCGGGTGGGAGCTTTGAATACGGGCGCAGCCCGCAGCAAGCGTGGCGCCGCCGATGCCGACCTCTCGTTGTTCGATCGGTTCCTGATCAGCATTGGACTGGCGGAAGCGCCGGAGGCTCCGGAATATTACAACAAAGGCAATCCCGACACACAGGTTTGGGTTGACCTGCAGACCGCACTCTATTACTGCCCGGGGGCCGATCTGTACGGAAAGACGCCGAAGGGAAAACTCACCAGCCAGCGACAGGCGCAAATGGACCAGTTCGAGCCCGCGAAATTGAAGGCCTGCGACTGAGGTGGTTGTGGCGGCCTAAAACCACTGGCCACGGATTTGCACGGATATACACGGATCATACAAATTCCATCAAAAAGTCCTAGCCGTAAAAATCCGTGCCAACCAGCGTGGCCAACAAGATTGACAACCTTATTTCCCGGTAGTGCAATCATATCTATCTCTGTTTCCGGGGGAGAACTCTGTGCAACCTGCGGATCCATCCAAAGCCAAGATATTACCCGATCCCGATCTGAATCCCCTGAGCAATCCGCTGCTGGCGGCCCACATGGGACGTTGGGCCGAAGTGTATTTCACCAGCCCCCCCGAAAAGCGTGAGGAAGCGGTGGGCCAGCTGTTGCGTGAATTGAAGGGCGAGTCGGGCGCGGAGTCGCATCGAGAGAGCGGCGGAGGACGGGAAATCGAGAGTGAACCGGGCCTGCGAGAACCGGAAAGCGAAATCGCTGCAGAGGAACTCCCGCAATTTTCTTTTGCGGCGGAGGGTGCGTTTCCGGTTTGCGCAGCGTGCTCGTATGAAAATGCGGTGGGGCAGAAATTTTGCGGGATGTGCGGAGAGCTGCTTCCCGAAGCCACGGCGGCCGCACCGGAAGCGCAGCCCGGATCGGATTCCCCGAACTCATGGGGTGAAGGTGCACCTGCGATGCAGGAAGATTACTCTTCGCATGCCGCTTCGGTAGATGAACCGAAAAACGAAACCGTAAGTCGTTCTGAGTTCTTTCGCGGCGAAGAGGAGAACGATCGGGCTTGGCAGATGGAGCCGGGCGATGTTCCAAGTTTCGCCGTGGAATCTGAGTCGGTTCCCTATCGCTACCGGCTGTATATTGGCGCGCTGCTGGCCGTCACGCTGGGAGTTTTGTTGTATATGGCGTGGCGAGGAACCACGGCATTTTCTGGCGGACTGCAATCGGCGCCTGCAAGAGCCATTCCGGCTGCGCCCGCGCCGGAAGCTGTGGCGCCCGCTACAACCCATGGAGTTGAAGACGTTCTGCCGACCAGCGCCAACCCGGCGGCTCAGGGTTCCTCAGCTCCGAATTCAACTGCGCCGGCTGTAACCGCTAAAGCCGCTCCGCAGCCGAATAGCCCGGCGGAGGTTTCGCCCGTGAGCCCACCGCCGAAGGCTTTAAGCTCGACAGCTCGGTCACGCAGAACGGAATCGCGCGGAGTGCCACAGGTTCGAAAGCAGCCGTCACACCGTCCGATTCCTCCGGTGCCAAATTCTTCCGCCTCGGTTGAGGATCAAAGCGGCCAGGAGGAACTGGCGACGGCTGAGAAATATCTAAGCGGCGGCTCCGGTGCGGGAAGAGAGGCTGCTCCATGGTTATGGAAGGCGGTTGCAAAGGGGAATCTGACCGCCACGATGACACTTTCCGATTTGTATCTGAGGGGAGCCGGCGTGCCAAAAAGCTGCGATCAGGCGCGGCTGCTGCTGGATGCGGCCGCACGGAAAGGGTCTTCGGCGGCGGGCTTGCGCCTACGCAACCTGCAGGCTTTTGGCTGCCAATAGTACGGGCCGCGCGAATACTCCGGCGGCCCGACCTTTGCGCCCACGATCTTGTGTAGTGAGCGCGCTTGGGATGGTTCGCGAGCCGGTATCCGAATACCCTACGCGACTCCCGAATGCAGGCCAGAGGGCTGCCGGCGCGATTCATACCACAGAGCAAGTTCCACCCGGTTCCAAAGTCCGAGCTTGTCGTAGATGACGCGCAAATAATTTTTCACCACGTGCTCGGTGGTGCCAATGGCATCAGCTACGTCGCGATTCTTTAGACCCTGGGCGACAAGCTCGATGACGCGGTGCTCGCGCTGGCTTGGGATACGGTTTCCGTAACGTTCGTTTGCAAACACAATTGCCTCCTATAGAGCAGGGTTGCGAGTTTCACTCGCTTGATTCCGCCGGTAATGCCAAATCGAAGAAACAGCCGGTTGAAATGAGCTTTTACAGTCCTGCGGGCCATTTTGAGTTGTGTAGCGATTTCGGCATTGTCGCAGCCTTGCAAAAGCAGTTCGACGATTTGCTGTTCGCGCGGTCCTAGCCGTACGGACTGCTCCGTCATCACTTCCCCCTGGGATAAAAAAAATTTGGTACTACGAAAACTTGCAGCTGGGATATTTCCAAATTGTGTAGCATCCACAATGCCACTTTGCATAAAAAACGGCTGTGACGAAAGAACACTCATTTCCACAGGCACTTGCAGAGAATTGATGGCGGCGGGATGAGGCCTGGTCCGAGCCAGTTCGAGAACAATTTTGCCCGTTCTCACTACCCCTCCCACTCCATTGGAGGCGCTAGGCATCGCATAAAACCACGGTAGGCTGTATGTTGAGGCCAAGTCTGAGCGCCGGCTGGAGTGGTCAGCGTTGGATCAAAAACTCAGGGATAACGCGGGAAAAAGATAAAAATCAGGCTGGAAATATCCCGCGACTCTAGCGATTTTCGAAATAATGGCAATGGGATCGGGTGAACGCCCTAGGAGAAAATTTCTGCACTCCCGGTTATGCCTTGCACAATTTACATGATCTACCCGATACGAAGCTTTATCCACAGAGCCAAAAAGCTCGTCCGTGGCCATTTTTCACAGGAAATTAATTTTTGTTGCTAGAAAAAATTGGGATCTGGTTCGTTTCGAACTGCAAAACAGGGGCCCTTCCTAGCGTGAACTGAATGCGATATCTTGCTCTACACTGTAGCACAATGTTGAGCGACTCTTTATCCGATGCGGGAGTGTGCGGATGATCCGCCTTCTGAGCGTTGTAGGGGCGCGTCCCAACTTCATGAAGATCGCGCCCATCGTTCATGAGCTGAAAAATTTTCCTGAGGCCGAACATTGTTTGGTGCACTCGGGCCAGCACTATGACGAACTGCTCTCCGGAAGCTTTTTCACGGATCTGGATTTGCCCAAGCCGGATGTGAACCTTCAGGTCGGTTCGGGCAGCCACGCGGTGCAGACTGCGGAGATCATGAAGCGGATCGAACCGGTGCTGCTCGATTACAAACCGGATATGGTGCTGGTGGTTGGGGACGTGAATTCCACGATTGCAGCGGCGCTGACCGCTGCCAAGTTGGGAATTCGCGCAGCGCACGTCGAAGCTGGATTGCGCAGCTTCGATATGACGATGCCGGAGGAGATTAATCGCAAACTTACCGACGCCATATCCGATCTGCTTTTTGTGACCGAAGAGAGCGGGGTCACGAATCTAAAGAACGAAGGCGTTCCGGCCGATAAAATTTTTCTGGTCGGCAATGTAATGATTGACAGCCTGCTGCGGCATCGGGAACTCGCGTTGAAATCAGGAATTCTGGAACGCCTGGGCGTGCGCCCGAACGGTTCCGGCTGTGAGCGTTATGGAGTGCTCACGCTGCACCGGCCCTCGAACGTGGAGGATGCCAATACTTTGCAAGGCATTTTGAGCGCCGTCAGCACGGTCGCGCGGGAGCTTCCAATTTTCTTTCCCGTGCACCCTCGGACGCGAAAAAACATTGCTACCTTTGGATTGGAAAAATATCTGAGCGAACCGGGCAGCGGAGCGGGGAGTGGAATTATTCCGCTGGAACCGCTGGGCTATCTCGATTTTCTCGCACTCAACAGCCGGGCGCGGATTGTTCTTACCGACTCGGGAGGGGTGCAGGAGGAAACCACTGTGCTCGGCGTGCCATGCCTGACTCTGAGGGACAATACCGAACGGCCCGTTACCGTGGATCAAGGGTCGAATCAGGTGGTGGGAACGTCCACAGAGCGGATCGCCGCGGCAGCGCAAGCCGTTCTCCGGCAGCCCGAGCGCAAATACCCTCGACCTCGGTTATGGGATGGAAAGGCGGCATCACGCATTATTGCGATCCTGCGGGAGCAGCTTTTGTAAGGCGTGAAACGTCGGCTGGCGAAGAAGCATATTGTCCTGTGCCCCTGATAATGTGCCCGCATGCGGAGCAAGACGTTGCGCGCCAACATTAAAGATCTATGCGCGTTCTGGATTTAGGTTGCGGTTTCGGATTGGACCCCGCCCGCTGGGGCGTTCGCGCCTCGGATGAGGTCACGGGAGTCGATGTTGACGAGCGAAAGCTGAAGGTCGCGCGGCAGCGATTTCCGCACCGCATGTATCTACATGCCGCGGGCGAGCGATTGCCCTTCCCCGATCGCAGTTTCGACCGCGTCATCTCTGCGCTGGCTCTGCCTTACATGGATATTCCGACGGCGCTTGGGGAGATCCGACGGATACTGGTTCCGGGCGGTAGTTTATCGCTGAGCCTGCACCTGCCGAGCTTTACCTGGGCCGAACTGTGCCATACGTTTCCACGGCCAGTCGCAACCGTGTATCGCATTTATGTTTTGGGGAACGGAGTGTGCTTCCATTGCACGGGGCGCAACCTTAAATTTGTGAACGGACGCACCGAATCGTTTCAAACGGAGCGAGGAATGAGGATTGCGCTGGAGCGGGGCGGCTTCGTGAAGATTGGATTCGGACGGGCGCCGAGCTCGGGCGGAGAAATGTTCCTGGTGGAGGCCCGATCCAGGGCTTAATCGCCAGCGCGGCCTGCGGCCCAGGAGAAACGGCCCGAGGCACCTTTTCGCGGGGTTCGCTTTTTCCGCTACACTACTGAACAAAACCTACTGACCAAGAAACAATGAAACTTTCAGTTGTAATGCCGGTATATAACGAGCGGGCCACACTGCGGCAGGTGGTGGACCGAGTGCTGGGCGTGCCGCTCGAAATTGAATTGATCTGCGTGGATGATGGATCGACCGATGGTTCGCGGGAAATCCTTGAGGAGTTGCAGGCCGAGCGCCCGCAGATTCGAGTGCTGCTTCAGCCCAAAAATATGGGCAAAGGCGCGGCGCTGCATCGCGGCATCCGCGAGGCGACGGGAGATTTCGTCGTGATTCAGGATGCGGATTTGGAATATGACCCCGCCGAATACACTGTGCTGCTGGAACCTCTGATTGAAGGGAGGGCCGATGTGGTTTACGGCTCGCGGTTTCTTTCCAGCCGTCCGCATCGCGTACTCTATTTCTGGCACTCGGTGGGCAACTGGATTCTGACCCTGCTTTCGAACGCGCTGACCAATGTGAATCTTAGCGATATGGAGACGTGCTACAAGGCGTTCCGGCGCGAAGTGATCCAATCGATTCCGCTGGAAGAAAAGGGGTTTGGATTCGAGCCGGAGATCACGGTGAAGATCGCCAAGCGCAAACTGCGCATTTATGAAGTGGGCATCAGCTATTGGGGGCGGACCTATGAGGAGGGCAAGAAAATTCAATGGAAGGACGGAGTGCGCGCCTTATGGTGCCTGTTGAAATATTGCGTTACCGAGCCGGCATTGGCTCGGCCAAAAGCAGTTTCGTCCGCGGATGCTACCCTCCCGGCGAGCGCTGCGGTGCGCCAACTGCCTCCAGAGTAGCTCCCTGAAAACGGTTTGCTCAGTTCGGTTTGACTCGCGGAACGGTGGAATTCTTAGCGTTCGCGTTCGGCGTGCTTGCCTGAAGGCCGCCCACCGGCTTCTGATATTTGAAGTTCATGGATTGCGAGGGAGTCGTGTCAGAAGACTTGCCGATCGGGGGAGCCTTTGCGGGCGCGCCTGCGGCCTTTGAATTTGAAGCGCTGACGTTACTTCGCTCCAATCGGCCAAGTTCTGAAGAGGTATGGGCCCCCGTGGCAGGAGGGACCATCGCGGCCGGCTTGCGCTGCTCCGGCATGGCTGATTTCGGAGTCAGCGGCTTCGTCGCCGATTTGATGGGATCCTTGCCGGACTTGGAACCGGCCGCGCTAGTCGCGAGGGATGAAGAAGAGGATTGGCCGAGAGTTGCGGGAACGTTGGCTATTGCTAAGGATGACGTGACGGCGAGAAGCCAAGCTACCCGATGCTTCATAAAATTGAAATCTCCATGCTGGCATGCCGCTCCGGCCTCTTTAATTAGAGCATGTTTTGAGAGCAAATGCTGCTCGAAAAAGTAACCCGGGGCGGTTACCGTCGGGCCGGCATGCGGGGAGAATACACTAAGCGCAGAAAATCCTCGCTAACAGCTTGGCGGGGTTGAAAGGCACCGAATTCCGATTCAGAAGTGGAGGCATGAGCCAGAATTTCGACATTACCGATGAGCATTTTCAGAGCGAAGCTCCATTGGCTTTGCCTGAGAATGAAGTGCATCTGTGGAGAACGGATCTGGACGCCGTTCGAGGCGAGGAGTCGCGCTGGCGGGAACTACTCTCGCCTGACGAATGGAAGCGGGCCGATCGCTTTCATTTCGACCGCGACCGTCAACGTTTTTCGGCGGCGCGCGCCGTGTTGCGAAAGATTCTGGCGGCTTATCTGGCGGCCGATTCGAAGACTCTGACCTTCTGTTACTCGAAGAAGGAAAAACCTTCGCTGGGGCAGCCTTATTCCGGAAGCGGCATTACCTTCAACGTTTCGCATTCCGGCGGGATAGCGCTTTTTGCGATTTCGCGAGGGCGGGACGTGGGAGTAGATGTGGAGCAAATCAAGCCAGATATTGAAGTGGAGGCGATTGGCCGCAGATTTTTTTCCGCGCATGAGCAAGCCCAACTTTTTGCTTTGCCCGCAGAGGAGCGGCTTGAAGCTTTTTTCCGCTGCTGGACGCGGAAAGAGTCTTACATTAAAGCTACGGGGGATGGGTTATCGCTGCCGCTGAGCCAGTTCGACGTGTCGCTCGAAGCGGGAGCAATGGACGCACTGGTAGCAACGCGGCCTGACGCCTCCGAGGCTCGAGAGTGGCTTTTGCAGGAGGTTCCCTGCGGAACGGGCTATGCTGCCGCAGTGTGCGTTCGAGGGCGGGAATGGAAACTCAGGCACGGGAAGCCTGCGAAGCTGGCGAAATGAATTTCCCAATTTTCCTTGTCGGGAGAGTAAATGAGCGGCCATAACCGCACTTTTTTTCACATGTGCGACCGATTTACATCCACATGAGAATTGGGCATTTAAAGCTCTTTTGATTTCATTCATTTGCAGGGGTCCACAGCAGTCGCGAAGGCCGCGAAAATGCTGTCCTCTTGAGTTAATCATGAGCAAAAACGGACTTTATGACTTTTGCCTGTAAGTGTTACTCTGTTGGGTAACGTTTCAGGGTTTTTCCTCTCCCTAAGACCTGCAAATCGTTTCGCCGGGCCCTGATGAAATCTGGGGATTAATCCAGTCAAAGACTATAGACATGGTAGACATGACAATCCAGGAGGTTTCGCACTTGACTGCTGCAACCAGCCATCTCATTCCGCCGCATGGCGGAGAACTTGTTCAATTGATTGCTCAACCCGAGGGAAGCGCGGAATTGAAGGCGCACTCGAAAGAATGGCCGTCGTGGGATCTGACGGGCCGCCAGCTGTGCGACCTCGAGTTGCTGCTGACCGGAGGATTTTCTCCGCTGCGCGGCTTCATGACGCGCGCCGACTACGAAGGGGTTTGCCACAACATGCGCCTGAGCGATGGAACGCTGTGGCCCATGCCCGTCACCCTGGACGTGACCGAAGATTTTGCCAAGAAGCTTACGCCGGGCACGAGCAAGATCGCGCTGCGCGATCCGGAAGGCGTAATGCTCGCGGTATTGAATGTGGAAGAGGTGTGGCAGCCGGACCGCAAGGCCGAAGCCAAGGCGGTCTTCAACAGCACCAGCGCAGCCCATCCGGGCGCCGACTATGCGATGAATAAGGCGAACCCGTGGTATGTGGGCGGAAAGCTGGAAGGGTTACAGATTCCCGCGCACTATGATTTTCGCAATCTGCGGCTTACTCCCGCCGATCTTCGCGCCGAATTTGCGCACCTGGGCTGGCGCCGCGTGGTTGCCTTCCAGACGCGCAATCCCATGCACCGCGCTCACGTAGAGCTGGCATTCCGCGCGGCGAAACAGGTTGAGGCCAATCTGCTGATTCATCCGGTCGTCGGTATGACGAAGCCCGGCGACGTGGATTACTACACCCGCGTGCGCTGCTATCAACTGCTGCTCTCAAAGTTTCCGCAGTCGACGGCAAAGCTTTCGTTGTTGCCTCTGGCCATGCGCATGGGCGGACCTCGCGAAGCCATCTGGCACGCACTGATCCGCAAGAACCATGGCTGCAGCCACTTCATTGTGGGCCGCGATCACGCGGGTCCGGGAAAAGATACGGATGGCAAGCCGTTCTACGGTCCCTACGAAGCGCAGGAGGTTTTCAAGAAGCACGAAGCCGATATCGGCGTGACCATGGTGCCTTTCAACATGATGGTTTACCTCGAGGATCAGGATAAGTACGTTCCCGATGACGAGGTGAAGAAGGGCGATCGCGTGCTCAATATTTCCGGCACGGAATTGCGCGAGCGCTTGAACGAAGGCCGCGAGATTCCGGCGTGGTTCACCTATCCGGAAGTGGTTGCGGAGTTGCGCCGCAGCTTTCCGCCACGGCACAAGCAGGGAGTCACAATTTTCTTCACCGGACTCTCTGGTTCCGGAAAGTCGACCATTGCCAATGTGCTGATGACGAAATTCCTGGAAGCGGGCGGACGGCCGGTCACGATTCTTGATGGCGATCTGGTTCGCAAGCATCTTTCTTCGGAACTCGGATTCTCCAAAGAGCACCGGGACATTAACATCCGGCGAATCGGCTATGTCGCGTCTGAGATCACGAAGAACGGCGGCATCGCCATTTGTGCGCCCATCGCGCCCTATGACGCGACGCGCAAGCACGTGCGGCAGATGATTGAGCCCTACGGAGGGTTCATTCTGGTGCACATCGCAACATCCGTGGACGTTTGCGAACAACGCGACCGCAAAGGCTTGTACGCCAAGGCGCGCGCGGGAATTCTCAAAGAGTTCACGGGCATTTCGGATCCCTATGAAGTTCCGCCCGACGCCGAAGTCACGATCAACACCGGCGAACTTTCCCCCGAAGAGGCGGCGCAGGAAATTATTCTGCACCTGGAACGGGAAGGCTTTATCGGAGCGGCCGCGCAATCGGTCTAACTCCGGAGAGCCAACGGAACCAATGGTGAAACCGGAATTGTCACGATCTGCTTGATATGGATCTGCTGATCAAGAGTCTGGTAGGTTTTTTTGTCGGGACCCTTATCGGAATGACCGGGGTTGGGGGCGGCGTATTGCTGCTCCCGATCCTGATTTTCGGTTTGCACGTGCCTGCAATGAGTGCGGTCGGGTCGGACGCGCTCTTCAATTTCGTAACTAAAATCGGCGCCAGCGCCATCCATCTGCGCAAAGGCACGGTACGGCGCAAGGTGGTTTTGGCGCTGATTGTCGGCAGCGCGCCGGGATCATTCCTGGGCGTTACCTTTCTCCATCATTTGCGCAGTTTGCATGGCGATGGAGTGAACCACTTCATCACCGTGGCGGTGGGTTTTTTGCTGATCTGCATTCCGACTTTTTTGTTTTTCCAGAAGAAGATCGAAGACCGGGCTTCGGCCAAACCTCCTACGATGAAGTCGTTCGCGTGGATGGGATTGATTGGACTTGTAGCAGGGTTTCTTGTGGGCATCACCTCGGTCGGTTCGGGCAGCATAATCATGATGATGCTTTTGCTGTTCTACAGCTTTCAGCCGAAGGTGATGGTGGGGACCGACATTGTCCATGCGTTGTTGCTTACAGGCGTAACCAGTTTTCTTCACTTCAAAATCAACAACAATATCGATATCCACTTGGTTGGGGCGCTCCTGATCGGTTCCGTGCCCGGCGGACTGCTGGGGTCATACCTGAGTACGCGAGTGCCGGTTCCGTGGCTGCGACGGATTCTGTGCGCGGTCCTGCTGGCGACGGGCGCGCGCATGTTGATGGCTTGAAAGCAGTTGTCAGTTGCTGGTTGCCAGTTGCCAGTAAGTGCCTTTTGAAACAACTGAAGTGATTAGGGACCTTATGAAATCAAAATCCTACGCAGACATTTTGCAGCGCATCCATTCGGCGCTGGAGGCTTCGCGGGCGGTTTTCGCCCGCTTCACGCCCGGAGCGATTGAAACCGAATACAAAGTGGGGCACGACCCTGTGACCGAGGCCGACCGCGCGCTCGACGCCGTGCTGCGCAAGGAACTGCTGCGCGAGGGCGAAGGCTGGCTTTCGGAAGAGAGCGTGGACGATCCGATCCGCTTGCAGCACTCGCGAGTGTGGGTGGTCGATCCGCTCGACGGCACTCGCGAATTCGTCAAGGGCATTCCTGAGTTTTGCGTTTCGATTGGATTTGTCGAAGATGGGCGTCCGGTTGCGGGTGGCATTTACAATCCAGCGACCGACCAAACATTTCTGGGATCGATCGATTCCGGCGTTACTTATAACGGCAAGCCTACACAACCCAGCCAGCGCAAAACCCTGGAAGGCGCACTGGTGCTGGCCAGCCGCAGCGAAGTGAAGCGTGGAGAATGGAAGGCATTCGAAAACACGGCACTCCAAATCCGCCCGATGGGATCGGTAGCCTACAAGCTCGCCTTGGTCGCGGCGGGGCTGGCAGATATCACCTTTACGCTGACGCCAAAAAATGAATGGGATGTGGTGGCCGGAGCGGCGCTGGTATTGAGCGCAGGCGGATTTGTCAGCACTCTGGAGAAGACTACGTTTGTGGCGAATCGCCGAGATCCTTTGCTCTCGGGCCTGCTGGCCAGCGGCCCGAACTTGAAAGAACCGCTGCTTGCCCTGGTCGAGCCGCACTTGCATGCAGCCGCCCAAGAGACCCGCTAGATACCCATCGGGCTCGCGCGCAGCTAACTCGAAAAAGGAACCGGAATAGAGCAGATCCGCGCTGTCAAGATTACCGATTGGGAACTTGCCGCGAATTCCCGGTCAATTCTGATGCGCACAATTCGGTACACTCGATAGCACGATGAGTTTTCTGTATCTTCTCGGCGGACGGCAACGCAAACAACTCTTCAAGCTCGAAGAGGAGCAGCGTCTTTACGAATCGGCACTGATTCTGCGCCTGGACACGACGACCGAAACCGTTACGACGGAAATGGAGTACGTGACTCCGCCGGAAGCGCGCGCCAGTGCTGAATCTTCCAATGTCTTTAAGTCGGCAACACTGATTGGAAATAAGTTTTACACCTGCACTTCCACGGAAGTTTTGATCTTTGAAGTGCCCGGCTTCCGGCGCATCGGCTACGTTTCCCTGCCCTGCTTTAACGATCTTCATCACGTGACGCTCTCGCACGATGGGCATCTCCTGGTCACCAGCACCGGCTTGGACATGGTGGTGAAGTGCACGACCGAAGGACAAGTGCTGGCGCTGTGGAATGTGCAGGGAAAAGACCCGTGGTGGCGATTTTCGCCGGATGTGGATTATCGCAAGGTGGAGAGCACCAAGCCGCACGATGCGCATCCCAACGGAGTTTTTCAACTCGGCGACGAGATCTGGGTTACGCGCCTGTCGCACAAAGATGCGATCTGTTTGACCACGCCGGGGAAGCGCATCAACATTGAGGTCCAACGCCCACACGATGGCCTGGTTTGCGGCGATCGAATTTATTTCACGACCGTCGATGGAAGAGTGGTGCTTGCGAACCGCAATACTTTGAGCGTCGACCGGATTGTGGATCTGAATGAGATTCACCGCGTCGGCGATCAGGAAAAAGTGCTGCTGGGGTGGTGTCGCGGTATTTTGCCGGTTGAGCAGAACAAGACCTGGGTTGGATTTACGCGGGTGCGGAAAACCACATTTACCGAGAATGTGCTGTGGATCAAGCACGGCTTTAAAGATAAGAGCAGCCGGCCAGCGCACATCGCTCTTTACGATATTGATGAGGGAAAGTGCCTGCAGGAGATCGAGATTGAGCGCTTCGGAATGAATGTGATTTTCGGCATCTATCCGGCTGAACGTCCGGACGAAGCTGCGGCGAAACGGCAAACGATTTCAAACACAGTTCAATCATGAACGCTGACAGCCTGCAGGTGCGGACCTACCGCAGCATCGATGAACTGCAATCGATTGCTCCGATGTGGAATGATCTGCTGGGGGAATACCCTCTCGCGACTAATTTTTCGACGTTGGAGTGGCTGGGTCCCTGGTGGCGGGCGTTTGGAACGAATCAGAAATTGCTGGTTGTCGGTTTTTTCGCGGATACGCGGCTGGTTGCGCTCGCACCACTTTCGATTTCTCCGTTTCCAGTTGGGAAAATATTTTCGCTTCGGCTTTTGCGGCTGATGGGAGACGGCAGCAAAGACTCAGACAATCTTGACTTGCCAGTGCGAGCGGGATTCGAGAGGAGCTTCGCAGCCGCACTTTTTCGTTTTCTTGAAAGCGACCGGAATTCCTGGGACTTCTGCGAGCTGAATACCCTGCCTCCTGCCTCGCCCGGAGCGAGCGCTTTGCGGAAGCTGATCGAGCGGAAAAAATGGAGCGTGAACGAAAGTGAGATTCCGACGTCTGCGATACCGCTGCCTGCAACTTGGGAAGAATATTTGAAACAGCTCTCCTCGAAAGAGCGCGGCAAAGTTGGGCTCCGGGCGCGGCGGTTGGAAAAGAAGTATGAGGTTCAAATCCGCAAATGTGAGCAAGAAGGCGAGATTGATCCGCTATTGCATGCGCTTTATGAGTTGCACGGAAAGCACTGGCAGGCGCGGGGTTTGCCGGGAACGCTGCGCTCGCCGGCGCGCCGCCAATTTTATGGCGAACTGGCACGGCTGTTGTTAACACGGCGCCAGCTTGAGCTGTGGGTACTGGAGCTCAACGGCAGAATCGCGGCCGCGCAGTTTGGATTGCGATACGGATCGACCATTTTCTCGCTGCAGGAGGGATTCGATCCAGAGTTTGCGCCCGACAGCGTGGGCTACGTCTTACGCAGCCAGGTAATAAAGCGAGCGATTGACGGCGGCGTTCGACGCTATGACTTTCTTGGCGGCGCCGACGAATCGAAGCTGCGCTGGGGAGCGGAACTGGGGCATTACCTGAATCTAAGCTTTGCGCCGCCATTCAGCAGAGGAGCAGCTTACCTTCGCACCCGATACTCCGTTGCGAAAAGCAAAACGTGGTTGCGGCGCACTCTGCCAGCGCCAGCGTGGGAAGCGTTGCATGGGATCAACGTGAGACTCAAGGGATCGGCAAAAGAGAATCGATCGACCGACACCGCAGAAAAGGAAACAGACTAGCCGTCCTGTAGTACCGATTACGGTTCACGACGGCGATTTACCGTACTGCCTGAGCGCTGATATCTTTCGATAGCGCGTAACCGAGGGTCTGCATCGCGCTACCCCACGCCGACTCGATTTCTGCAACTGCGGCAGCGCTCAGCTCCTTGCGCCAGCCGCCGGCAGCCGCAGCTCGGACAAAGGGCTTATCGGATCGTGTGTTGGCAGTTTGCGTCCACGCCTCGTGTTGCTGCTTCTCGAGGCGGCGCATTCGGTCGGCGGAACTGAGATCTGCGGCTCGGGCTAATCTTTCCGGACTAGCGTCGATCTTCAGCAAAGTGGCCACCTTAAACAACTCCCGCTCGGGATTTTCCACCATATCTTCATAGCGAAGCAGCAGGAATCCTTCGCGCCCCTGTCGCATGGCGACCCAGCTCATTACATTGTCCGCCCATGAGCCCCAGCGATCGTATAAAGGGCCAACCTCGACGGCAACGTAGCGCGATACGAACTGATCGAGGGGAAAGGTATCGGGGATGTGTCGGTTCTTGATCGAATAGTGGTAGAACGAAACCGCAACGTCCCGCGGATCCCGAACGACATAGATGATGGTTTTGTAGGCGGGATCGAACGCTTCGTGGCTGGTGAGCATGCGCGGACGAGGCACCGCACGAAGCTGGCGATCGGTGCATATATAAATCGATGGCATGTGCGATTCGATGTTGGCAAAGGTGACGACTTCTGTCGTGGACAGCAGATTACCGATGAGAAACCGAGTCCAGGTGCTGCCGGATCTGGGGTACGACACGAGGAATCGATCGTCGGGAAAGATGGTCAATCCCCGCGCCGCAGTGACTTTGCCGAGCAGCACACTGGTTGAATGTTTAAGATGCTTATAAATTCTGGACATCATTCGACCTCGATCATGGTGGAATTGTCGAGCCGCAATTCTAGCCGCGAATCAGCTTCTTCACCGCCGGTCTTGCCTGGAACCTGAGCGCGTATGCCAGTCTTCCGGAAACATTCTTATTGAAAACGAAGTGGATGAATTTGGCTCGAGTCTGCGCGGTCCATTTCATCTTCCACTCGTCGTCAATGCCCGTAATGTCATATTCGGACAGGCCCTGGGTTGCACAGTCTTGCATGATCTCACTGACGATGAGATGGCCGGGAGCGAACTGTGGAAATTTCTCGTTATAGGCGATCTTCGGAGAATAGTAGCGGCCGTTGTGCGACAAACCCAGATGCGCGGCCAGCAGCTCTCCGTTGAACTCCAGCGAGTACATGCAGAGATATCCGTACTGTTCCGCGGCGCGTGCGATTTCGTCATAGAACTGGCGAACCTTTGGATTGCATGCAATGGCGCTGCCCTCAGTTCCCTTCCAGCCCGCAGCTTCGAGCTGATAGAAACGATCGAGAAAAGAAGGATCGGCACGGTCGACGCGCAAGAACTTCACTCCACCGTGGCTATCGACATCGCGACGAATGTGGCGCAATTTACCCCTCAGACGCGCATTTACTGGCAGCTTTTTTAGGCCTTCGGAGTCAGTGGGAACGGGCACATAGGGATTGTGCCGCATCGAAACCTTCCCGGTGCGAAACCCGCGGTTGCGAACTGCCTCCACAAGCGCCGAGATCGTCCGACCTTCGGGGGCATCGGAAACTTCAAGCAAATCCCAACCGCGCAGGCCTGGCAAATAACTCGCCGCGACCGCAACCGCAGCGCTGCCCTCGGGATTCGCGTGGCAGACGGCATCAAAACGGCAGGAATGACTGTTTACCGGAGCTCGCAGCGTGCGCAACGGCATTCCGTTGAAGAGTGCCCACTCGCGCAGCAATGGAAGAACAAACAACAACCTGCCTGCCGACGTCACGGTAAGCAGCACCACCTTTGCTCCCGGCGTGAAGGCCCGGATGTGCGCGGCAATCCATTCGGGCCGATAAAAAGGTTGATCGTCGGAAGACTCGACGCACAGACGACGCCACTCGTCCGCCCAACGATCGACCACCTCGACGCCGCCGTAGTGCGCGGCCGCTTCCATAGAGACGCCTGCCACTGAATCGATCGAACCTCCAACAGTCGTCATCGGCGGCAGCCCTCGGCAGTTGCGGCCGCTGCGACCAAGTCGGCTGCACCATC